>NZ_FNCC01000004.1 GCF_900100955.1 Lentzea fradiae
CTTCGCCCCGCACCCGGAGGACTTCGAGGAGCCGGAACCGGTCGCGCAGACGCGGGAGGAGCCGGTCGCCGAGGACGACCGCCCGGTCGTGGAGGTCCCCGAGGAGCGGGACATCCCCACCGCGGGCCCCGACGAGCCGATCCTCCTCACGCACCAGCGCCAGGAGGAGCGCACGGACCACCTCGCCGCCGACACCGAGGACCGTCCGCGCGACGCCCTGCAGGACACGATGGCCTGGAGCCCCGTCCTCGACGAGCCGCCGCAGAGCCCCGCCGAGGTCACCGAGGAGCACCCGGTCGTCTCCGTCTCCGACGACGAGCCCGACCTGGCGCCCGAGGACGAGATCGAGTCGACGACGTCGTTCGAGCCGCGGTTCGAGGACGAGCAGGAGGCGGAGCCCGACGCCGAGCAGGAGTCCCGGTTCGACGCGCAGCTCGACTCGCACTTCGCGGACGAGCCCGAGCGGGAGCCCGCCCGCGAGGCGGCGCCGGCCGCCGTGCCCGCGCCCGCCCCCGTCGAGGAGACGACCCAGTTCGACGCCGCGCTCTTCCAGGACGAGCCGGAACCGGAGCCCGAACCCGAGCCGGAGCCGGAACCCGAGCCCGAGCCCGAACCGGTGAAGCCGCCGCGGCAGGTCACGCCGGAGGAGGACCGCGAGCTGGCGGGCACCCGCCGCGCGCTGGACGACCTGAGCGTGCCGCACGGCGTGTACCGCATCGGCGAGCCCGCCGACCGCACCTGGACGCTGCGCCTCGACGGCGACAGCTGGGAGGTGTGCTGGTTCGACCAGACCCCGAAGAACCCGGTGCGGTTCGACAAGGTCGAGGACGCGTCGGCGTACCTGATCGGCAGGCTCGTGCTGGGCAACTTCCGCACGATTCAGCGCCAGCCGCTGCCGCCCCAGGCCCTGAAGCCGCAGAACCCGCTGCCCGCGCAGCTGCAGGCGCCGGTGCCGCAGGCCCAGCTGCCGCAGACCCCGTTGCCGCAGACGCCGTTGCCGCAGACCCCGTTGCCCCAGACTCCGCCGCCGCCTCCCGGGCAGCACCCGGTGCCGGCGCGGCCGATGAGCAACGGCTTCCGCGAGGAACCGCGCCGTCCCGCTCCGCCGCAGCGCCCGCCGCTGCCCCCGCAGGGTCAGCCGGCGGCGGCACCGACTCAGGTGCAGCAGGTCCCGTCGGCCCCCGCGGCCGTGGCGCAGGAGGAGCCCTCGAAGCGGAAGTTCCCGATCTCGCCGCTGCCGGGTGAGCCGCCGCTGACGTTGTTCCGCCACAAGCAGATGTTCGAGCTGCCGGCGGGCACCGAGATCGACCGCTACGGCGACCAGAGCGGCAACCTCGTCTACGTGGCGGGCACGCCGTTCCCGGAACGCAGCCTCGTGCCGTCGTGGATCAACCGCCCGTACCGCGTGTACCGGTTGCGCCGCCCGCTCGAGGTGCTGACCGGAGTGGCCGTGCCGTGGTTCGAGCAGCCGGGCGGCGGCACCGCCTACCTGCTGCCGAAGGCGATCGAGGAGATGGTCGCGGACGGCGTGCTCGTGGAGATCACGGGCTCGTCCGACAACTAGTCGTGCGGCTCCGCCCGTGCGCGGGCGGAGCCGGTCTCACGACACCACCAGCCCGTGGGCGGCGGCGAACGCGATCGCCGTGTCGATGTCGATCAGGGCTCCGGCGAGCTTGGCCTGCCGGAGCCCGTTCGCGTCGATCCGCGCCCCGCGCAGGTCCGCCCCGTCGAGCTTGGCGTCGAGCAGCCGCGCGCCCGTCAGGTCCGCGCCGCTCAGGTCGGTCTTGCGCAGGTCGGCCTCGGACAGGTTCGTCTCGCGGAACCGCTGCCCGCCGAGCTTCAGCCCGTGCAGCGGCGCCTTCACGAACGACGCCAGGGTGAAGTCCACCTCGGTGAACGTGACGGGCCGCAGCACGCAGTCGACGAAGTTCGACCCCAGCAGGCTGCACGACGTGAACGACGACCGGGTCAGCACGGTGCGGTCGAAGGTGCACTGCCGGAACGCCGTCGCGTGGTGCGCCGACTCGCCGAGATCCGTCCGGGTGAAGTCGCACCGGGTGAACGTGCACCCCGTCGTGACGAGTTCGCGAAGATCGGCCTCGGTGAAGTCGCAGTCGGTGAAAGAGCGTTTTTCCCAGTGTTGAGAAGGCAGGTTGGCGTCGGAGTAGTCCTCCCCGACCTCTTCGAGCAGGTTGTCCACTCTCACACTCTCGCAGAGTGCCGGTGTTGGTAACGTGCGGGACGCCGGGCGACCCGCCCGACGTCAACGAGGACCGTCATTCGGGAAGGCTCATGACCCGCACGCCCGTGAACGTCACTGTCACCGGTGCGGCCGGCCAGATCGGCTACGCACTGCTCTTCCGCATCGCTTCCGGCCACCTGCTCGGCCCGGACACCCCGGTCAACCTGCGCCTGCTGGAGATCACGCCGGCGCTGAAGGCCGCAGAGGGCACCGCGATGGAGCTCGACGACTGCGCCTTCCCGCTGCTCAAGGGCATCACGATCACCGACGACGCGAAGACCGCGTTCGACGGCGTGAACGTGGCCCTGCTCGTCGGCGCCCGCCCCCGCACCAAGGGCATGGAGCGCGGCGACCTGCTCGAGGCCAACGGCGGCATCTTCAAGCCGCAGGGCGAGGCGATCAACGCCGGCGCCGCGGACGACGTGAAGGTGCTCGTGGTCGGCAACCCGGCCAACACCAACGCCCTCATCGCCCAGCAGCACGCGCCGGACGTCCCGCGCGAGCGCTTCACCGCGATGACGCGCCTGGACCACAACCGCGCCCTCTCGCAGCTCGCGAAGAAGCTGGGCGTCGCGGTCACCGACATCGAGAACATGACGATCTGGGGCAACCACTCGGCCACCCAGTACCCGGACCTGTTCCGCGCCAAGGTGGGTGGCAAGACCGCCGCCGAGGCCGTGAACGACCAGGCGTGGCTGGAGAACGACTTCATCCCGACCGTCGCGAAGCGCGGTGCGGCCATCATCGAGGCCCGTGGCGCGTCGTCCGCCGCGTCGGCCGCCAACGCCGCCATCGACCACGTCTACGACTGGGTCAACGGCACCGAGTGGACCTCGATGGCCGTCCCGTCCGACGGTTCGTACGGCGTGCCCGAGGGCATCATCTCCTCGTTCCCCGTGCGCACCTCCAACGGCTCGTACGAGATCATCCAGGGCCTGGAGATCGACGAGTTCTCCCGCGCCCGCATCGACGCCTCCGTGGCCGAGCTGGTCGAGGAGCGCGACGCGGTCAAGGAGCTCGGCCTCATCTGAGTTCGCCCGTGGCCCGGTCCGCGAATCGTGAGAGTGTGGGGAACGTGCTGATTCCTTGGGACGTTCCCCAGCCACAGCTCTCCGACGACGTGCACCCCGCGCTCGCCGACGCCGCCCGTGCGGCGTCGGCGGCGTACGGGCGGGCTCGCGCTCTGCACACGCGCCTGGAGCTCCGCGAGGAAGTCGCGGACGGCGCGGACGGAACACCGACGATGCGCGTGGACCGCATCGTCGAGGACGCGATTCTGGAGTCCATCCACCGCAGTCGCGTGAACCTGTTGTCCGAGGAAGCCGGGTTCGTCGACAACGGCTCCTCGGTCACCCTCGTCATCGACCCGGTCGACGGGTCAGCGAACGCCGCTTTCGGGGTCCCTCTTTCGTGTTTCGCCGGTGCGCTCGTCGAGGACGGCACGGCGAAGGAAGCCCTCACGACGTGGTTCGACACGGGCCGCGCGTGGCATGCGCGCGCAGGGGTGCCCACGGCGTTCCGCACCACCGGACGCACGTCGCTCGACGGCGCGGCCGTGTGCATGATGCGCCCCAAGCGAGGCACTCAGGACGCGTGGCTGCGCATCGCGAACCGCGCCGGCCGCATCCGCGTGCTGTGCACGACCTGCCTGGAGACCATGCTGGTCGCGGAGGGCGCGGTGGACGCCTTCATCGATCCGGGCAGCGACACGCACCGGATCATGGACCTGGCGACGGCGCTCGTCACCGTCCCCGCCGCGGGCGGGGTGTTGGTCGACCTGCACGGGCGGCCGTTCACCTTCGGCCCCGACCTGACCCACCGGTGGTCGGGCGTGGCGGCAGCGACTCCTCAGCTGGCCGAGGAGCTCATCGCGACCGTGCTGGACGCCTAGACGGAACCGCGCGGCTCGACGATGCAGTCGGGACCGGGGAACACCAGGCCCTCGTGACCGTCGTTGAACCGCACCAGGTACGGCGGGTGCCCGTCGGACCCGCGCACTTCGAGGATTTCGCCCAGCCGCTCCTCGAGCCCGATGGAGCGGCTGTGGACGTGGAGCCTGTCACCCACTGTTGCTTGCATGGTGCTGCGACACCTCCGGTGTGCGGCGTGAGGCAGGGTGCATCGAGATGCGACAAAGCCTAAGCCTCCACCGGAGGAGCGCAACAGGGCTCAAGGGCTCATCCGCCGCAAGCCGAGGACACCTTCGCGACGAGGTCGGCCTTCTGCGCCACCCAGTCCGCGGCGGAGCCGACGTTCTGCATGCCGTTGGCCGCTTCCTCGAGTGCCTGCTTCACCTGCTCGTCCGGCGAGGAGTTCGCGAGGTTCTCGAGCTCCTTCGCCTTCGCCTGGGTGTCCTCCAGGGCCTTCTGCGGGTCGCTGAGGTCCGGCGAGAAGCCCACCAGCTGGATCGCGTCGGCGCACAGCTTGACCTTGTCCGCGGTGTTGCTGACGTCCTGGATCGTGTCGCAGGCCGTCAGGCTGCCCAACGCGATGACGGCCGCCGCCAGCGGTCCCAGTAGGCGCATTCGCTCTCCCTCTGCCCGAAGTGTCCGGTTGTTCTCGTTGTTCACGACTCTACCGACGCACGAGCCTGTCCGGCCTGGCGTTGGTAGAGCTTCCGGATGACGTCGTCGATCTGGGGCTCCACCACGGCGAGGTCGTGCACCTCCACCCGGCTCACCACGCGGGTGATCAGCTGCGCCGCCGTCGTCTCCACCCTCCGGAACGTGAGGTGGTGGCGCAGCCCGTTCGCCTCGCTGCGCACCGCCGTCACTCCTGGGACGTCCGGCGGCGGTCCGGGTTCCCTGAGGTCGATGACCAGCTCCCGCTCCGGCGTGACCTCGGCGCGCAGCTCGTCGAGCGGGCCGTCCGCGAGCACCCGGCCGTGGTCGATCACCATCAGCCGCGGGCAGAGCCGTTCGATGTCGTCGAGGTCGTGCGTGGTCAGCAGCAACGTCGTGCCGCGGCGGGCGTTGATGTCCGCGAGGAACTCCCTGAGCCGTTCCTTCGACTCCAGGTCCAGTCCGATCGTCGGCTCGTCGAGGACCAGCAGCTCCGGAGCGTGCAGCAGGGCCGCCGTGATCTCGCCGCGCATCCGCTGCCCCAGCGACAGCTGCCGCACCGGCGTGGCGAGGAACCCCCGCAGCCCCAGCAGCTCGACGCACTCGTCGAGCCGGTCCCGGTGGTCCGCGGCGGGCACCCGGTAGATGGACCGCAGCAGGTCGAAGCTGTCCCGCAGCGGCAGGTCCCACCAGAGCTGGCTGCGCTGGCCGAACACGACGCCGATGCGCCGCGCCAGGTCGCGCCGCTGCCGTGACGGATCCACGCCGTTCACCCGGACGTGGCCGCTGGTGGGCACGAGGATGCCGGTCAGCATCTTGATCGTCGTGGACTTGCCGGCGCCGTTCGGCCCGACGTACCCGACGGCCTCACCCGCCTCGACGCCGAACGTGACGTCGTCGACCGCGGTGACGGTCTTGTACCTGCGCCGCAGGCCCTTCGACGTGGCGACCTTGAACTCCCTGCGGAGCTCCCTGACCTCGATCATGATCCCGTACCCCGGTAGTGCCTGACCGCGAACCGCCAGACGAGCCCCGCGACACCCGCCGCGAGGACCGCGACGAGCGGCGACGTCCACCCCGTCCAGCCGGGAAAGCCGAGCGGGTCCTGCTTCCCGAGCAACGTGAGGCTCGGGTAGTACGCCACGAACGCACCCGGCACGACGAACGCCATCAGCCAGCGCAGCGGCCGTGAGTAGACGTTGATCGGGTACGACGTGAAGGAGTTGCCGCCGTAGGTGACGGCGTTGGCGAACTCGCGGCCCTCGACGATCCAGAAGCAGACCGAGCAGGCCACCACCCACACCGCGCTGAAGATGACCGCGCCCGCGACCGGTGTCAGCACGGCCAGCACCACCTTCGCCGGAGTCCACTCGACGGTGACGTGCGCCAGCGCGTACCCCATCGCGCCCAGCGCCCCCGCGATCCTGCCGATCCGGCGCAACCGGATGTCGGTGCACATGATCTGCGGCAACGTCCCGAGCGGGCGCATCAGCAGCACGTCGAAACTCCCGGTGCGGATGTAGGTCGGCAGGTTGTCGAGCTGCCCCGCGAAGAGGTCCGCGACCCCGAACGCCGCACCCGCGAACGCGTACATCAGCACCACCTCGTCGCGGGTGAAGCCGCCGAGCGCGTCGATCCGGTCGAACAGGACGAGGATGACCACCAGTTCGGTGCACTGGGCGATGATCTGCGTGAGGAAGTCGATCGTGAACGACGCGCGGTAGACCAGCTGGCTGCGCAGACGTGCGCCGACCAGCCTGGCGTAGACGAGGTCAGCCACCCTGCACCACCACCCTGCGCACGGCCCGCTGCAACGCCAGGTGGCCGAGCCCGAGCATGGCCGCGGCCCAGAACACCTGGTACAGCAGGATTCCCGGCGCGCTGCCGTGCCCGAGGAACACGTCGATCGGCGCCTGCAGCAACGCCGGGAACGGCGTCAGCCACAGCACGTCCCTCGCCCAGTCCGGGAAGAACGCGACAGGCACCGTGAGGCCGCACAGCACCCCGGAGGTGATGTTCCAGAACCCGTACAGGCCCCGGTTGTCGAGCAGCCAGAACGCGCTGACGTCGATGAGGAACCGGAACGCGAAGCTGACGACCAGCGCGAGCACCGCACTCAGCAGGAACAACGGCCACTGCAACGCCGTGGCGGGGAACTGGAACGGGAACAGCGCCATGCCGAACACCATCGGCGGCGCCAGCCTGGTCAAGAACGCGAACCCGGCCCTGCCGGCGTCCTGCGCGAGCAACGCGCTCTGCAGGTGCCACGGCCGGTACAGGTCCACGACGACGTCACCGGATCGCACGCGCTCGGCGAGCTCGTTGGTCCCCCACAACAGGACGAACCCGAGCAGCCCCTGCCCGATCCAGACGAACGTGTTGGTGGCAGCGATGTCGTAGTCCGCGATCTCGCCGTTCGCCGCCCGCAGAGCGGCGGCGAGAACGGCGACCCGCAGCAGGCCGAAGACCACGTTCGTGGTCATCCCGGCGAGCATCGCTTGTCGGTAGGTCGAATATCTCCGGAACCCGGCAATGATCAGATCGGCGTGAACACGCACGCCGACCTACGTTAGTGACCGTCGCAAGTGGATTTCACGAGCTGCCGAACGCGCTGGTCACCACTTCACCCACACCGGGCTCCGAGGCCAGGCAGAGGAAGTAGCTGCGGGTGCCGTCCTTGAACCCGACCGCGGTGATCTCCCACCCGGTCGTGTCGACCGACGCCCGCGTGTTCGCCTTCATCGCCTCGGTCGTGCAGACGCCCTTCACCTCGGCCGACGCCGCCAGCTCGTCCGAGTCGACCGCCGGGATCTCCCCCGAGAGCCAGCCCCCTCCGAACGCCTCCCAGTAGTGCTCGTCCGCACAGCTGCCGACCTTCCGCGCCGTGGCTGCCTCGCCACCGATGCTGTTGATCCCGCGGAAGCACGTCGACTTGTCGATGCAGAACCCGCCGTCGCACTTCTTGAGGAACGGCGGCACGTCCTCCGCGCCACCCGGCTGCGCGGTCGTGGTCGTGGCGGCCCCCGGCCCCTGCGCGGCCGCCTTCTCGTCACCGAAGGAGTTCCACGCGACCACGCCTGCGGCGAGCGCGACGACCACCCCCGCCGCCGCGGCGAGCACCGGCCACCGCGTGCGCTTGACCTGCGCGCCGACCGGCACCGTCGGCTGCCGCATCGGGTCGCTCAGCTCGTCCCGCAGCTGCGCCGCACTGGCCGTCCGCAGGTTCGCGTCCGGGTGCAGCGCCCTGGCCAGCGCCTCGTGCAGAGCCGGCGGCACCCCGTCGACGGCCGTCACGGGACGGCGCAGGATCTCGCCGAGCTGGTCGAAACTGCTGACGGGCCACGGCACCGGCCGCGGCGGCTTGCCGGCGAGCAACGTGTAGAGCGTCGCGGCGAGCGAGTACACGTCCGCCTGCGGCGTCGGCTCCGCCATCGCGAATGCCTCCGGCGGTGCGTAACTGGGGCTCAGGGCGTCCCGCGTGACCGTGCTGCCACCCTGAGCGTCCAGCAGCGCCGCGAGCCCGAAGTCGGCGAGCTTGGGCGTGCCGTACCGGTCGACGAGGATGTTGCCGGGCTTGATGTCCCGGTGCAGAACCCCCTCCGAATGAGCGGTAGCGAGCGCGTCCGCGAGCCGGATCCCCAGCTCCCGCACCCGTTCCGGGTGCAACGGCCCCTGCCGGTCGAGCTGGTCGGCGAGCGACCCGCCCGTGCACAGCTCCATGACGATGTAGGGCGTGCCCCACGGCGTGATGTTCGCGTCGTGCACCCCGACCACGTGAGGATGCCCCGACAACTTGGCCGCGGCCCGAGCCTCCCGCAGGAACCGGTGCCGGTCCCGCTCGTCGACGAGCACCCGGTTGTCGATCTTCACCGCGACGTCGCGGTGCAACTGTGCCTGATGGGCGCGGTAGACGGTGGCGAACCCACCCGCGCCCAAGGGTCTCAGGTCCGACAGGCCGGGGATGTGAGGTGCGGTCACGCGCGGCAGCCTAGTCGCGCACCCCGACAATCCCGTCTCGCGCTACTTCTTCGCCGCTTTGGCGGCCTTCTTGAAGTCGCGCACCTCCAGCAGCGACTTCTGGTCCGTCACGTCCGCGACACTGCGCCGGCTGCCTTCGTCGCCGTAGCTCCCGGCGGCCTCCCGCCATCCGTCGGGCTGGATGCCGAACTGCTTGCCGAGCAACGCCAGGAAGATCCTCGCTTTCTGGTCGCCGAACCCGGGCAGCGCCTTGAGCCGCTTGAGGACCACGGCACTGTCACCGCTGCTCCAGATCTTCGTGACGTCGCCGTCGTAGTGCTCTGCGACGTACTGGGCGAGCGCTTGGACGCGCTTGGCCATCGAGCCGGGGAAGCGGTGCACCGCCGGTGGGGTGGCCATGATCGCTGCGAAGGCTTCCGGGTCGGTCTCGGCGATGCGGTGCACGTCGAGGCCGTCCATGCGGTCGGCGATCACCTTCGGGCCGGAGAACGCCTTCTCCATCGGGATTTGTTGATCGCAACACATCGTTGAATGTATGTTTGTAACATTGTCGACAGTCGCGGGGATCAGTATCTGTGTACTTAGCGCAAAGATCTGACTCTCAGGTGATAGTTCATAGGTGATGGCGGTGAGTGTTGCGGGCTGAGTCGACAGGTGGTGGCCCTGTAGCTCGATCTAGAGCGCTGGGTGCTACGGATGAATCTACTTCGGTGTTGCCGAATGATGTCGCTCGGTTCAGCCTTGACGACGCAACTGATTCTGCCAACGGTCAATTTAGGAAATACATACTGACATATGTGGAAGAGTTGGCTGAGGAGACTTATCGCGCCGAGTTTGGTTCCAGGGCGCGAAGTCTCGGCTCGCGAGAGGTAACCACTTCTCATGTAGTGCAAGCCTATGAAGTCCTGCGGTCCAGTAGGGTATTGCTGGAACAGGCGCCCAGGTCAAAAGGGTCTATTGCGGCGCTGACATTTGCTTTTTCTGCCGCCCTCGGTACTGGCGCTATGGGAAGCTATTTGAATAGCGGGCTTCAGTGGGTGGCGTTTATCGCACTTTTCGTGGTCGCGCTTGCTAGTAATGCTTTCGTGCTTTGGAGGCGACTGTGAAAAAGGCCCGGGCGAGGCAGGGTAGAGCGACAGAAATCGTGCTCACGGATGCCGCGAAAGGCGAACTGTCTCGATATGTGGAGGATGTTCGTGCCGGTGTTCTTGCGCATGTCGATTCTCCGCGTGGAGTCACGGAGTATCGTGTGGGTCGCGAAGAAATTGTTCGAGCTATCCGACGCTCTGAGCAGCAGCGAAATAGTTCTAAGTTGACTAGGTCGCGTCGGGATATTGTGTTCCTGGTTGCCTCCGTGGTTGGAGGATTGGGTCTCGGAGTAATTGTCAATTTCTTGCCGAGTTTGATTACTTCTCCCGATGCGCTGGCGGCCTATGCGGCCATTGCTGGGGCAGTTCTCGCTGCTGTTGCCATGCTCTTTAGTGCGCTACTCGCCGCGAGGCAGCGGGGCAAGGCAGAGGACGATGCTCGTCGAGCTCATTTCGAATCTGCGATGTTGGTCCAGCAGGTAGCGCTCGTGGAGTCGCTGGCTCGTAGGATTGTGCAGCCAGATAAGGAGATGTCCGGACGACAGATTCCCCTGCGTCGTCTTTTGGATCATTTGGTGGATGAGGGAGTATGGAGTGATGATGACGTGCGGCGCTTTGCGGAGACGCTTGCCGTGCGCAACGCTATCGTTCATGATGCCATTCCTAACTTCTCGGTCACCGATCTTCTGGCTGCTCGACTTCGAGCTGCGGACCTGGTTTCGCGGCTAGAGGATAAGGCAGGTTTGTGATGAGTGTTTCCTTCGTTCGGCCTTGCTGTGATCTGTTGCCACTTTGAAGTCGTAGACTCTCGCGGTTAATCTGACCTAGTTGCATCTGTGATCCAATTGGAGATTCGTCGGCAGGCATGGGTGCTGCTAGAGCTGCGCGCGTTTGCGGACATAGTGCAATGTTTGGTTTGGGCTTGTGGTGGGAAATATGTCCCGATATTCGCGGGCTGTCTGACCCGTTGGCGCGACGGCGCGGAGCGGTGGCGTGGCGTCGATCGCCGTGCCCAGCTCGACCGATCAGCCACGTCGGCGATCGTCACGGCCTGGTGCACATCGTTGGTCAGCTTCTTCTCAATGTGCTGCCGCCAATGGGCGCCCTCCCTGTCCGCGCCCCGTCCCGAGCACGGCCGGAGGCCGCGCGCAGCGGGCGGGGATGTGGACAGAACAGGAGGGCGCCTGCGCTGGCGAAGCCAGCGCCTTGAACAGGGAGAAGAAACTTTGAACCACCGTCAAGCAGCCGAGTCCGGGTCGGCTGGCCGCGCGACAGGCTTGTACCGATGCTGCTCACGAATCAGCTCGGCCCACGACTCCTCGCCCGAGTTGGTGTAGCCGACACCAGCAACAGCCCAGTCACCGACGCGAACGATCTGCTGATCAGCCGGAAGCGGATCGAGCCCAGCAAGCTCGCGAGCAAGATCAGCGCGGAATCGCACCCGATCACTCCGCATGGTCCCGAGCGTCGTGGAGTAGCGGCGGCTCTTGGTCGAGAAGTGCCCGCCATACCCGAGCATGTGCGCCCACTCCCGCAGCTTCAGATACGCATGGTCCTCGTGTCCGCCCAGCTCCCAACACGTCTCGATCATCCGGCGCGCGTGCATCGACAACCCGCGAACGCGGCGCAGGTGACCAACGCTCCTGATCTGTCGATCAACGGTCCCCGCGGCTTCGGCTCCCTTGGTGGCGTACTTGGCGATGTACCTCGCCACCTTCGCGTCGGTCCAGCCGTCGCCGTCGTGTTCGATCGGCCTGATGTCGAGTTGCTTGCCCCAACGGATCGTCTGTGCGAACCCCGGCACGCTGACTCGCGCAGATCGGGCGGCACTGTTGATCGCGTCGCACAACATCTCAGCGTCCACACCGAACGGTGGTGGCTCACCCGGTCCGGACGTACCGTCAAGCCGAATCACGGCATGGAAGTGCACCAGGCCGCGCGCCTGGTACTCGGCGACCTTGGCGTACTCAACCCGCACGACCTTCGAGAGTTTCGAGCGCGAAACTCCGAGTGCCTCGGCCAAGTGCCGGCGTAGGTACACGGCGAACGTGTGCCACAGCTCGCCAGCACGGTTGTTCCACAGCACCGCTCCGACATAGTCGTAGCTGTCTGGATCAACGGCCTGTCCGAGTACGGGATCATCCTCCTGATGCTTACTGCGACACGAGGGGCCTTCACGGCGTGGGTGACATGGACGAACGGCACCGGTCGCGTCCACGACCCGAGCGTGTACAGGCCCGAATGACGGCGCGGTGAACGTGGCGAACACCCGTGGGTGCGATGCGACGGAGGCCGGAACGTCTCGACCTCCGGCAAGCCCTGACCTGATCAGGTGGAACGTGTCATCGGCGTAGACCTGGGAACATGCCTCGCACCGGCTTGCGCGTCGGTTGCCGCACGCGGTCAGCAGGTACTCGTTCGGCTCGTCCCACGTCGTGTAGGTGCTGAGTATTTCGCCGGTCGCAGCGTCGACCGTGGTGGACGAGCCGACCAGACGGATCGGCGCGGAGCAACCGCGCGTGCTGGCGACCATCTCTTTCCAGCGGTGGAAGTCCTGCTTGTTGGCGGCACCCTTCGCCAGCGACACGAACTCGGGTGGCAGGTTGATCTCGTGGCCGCTCATCACGCGGCCTCCTGCTGAGGCTGGCTGTGTCGTTCGTCGGCGATCCGGATGCCGAAGATCGCGTTGACTCGCTGCCAGCGTTCGTCGCTCCAGGCGGGCACGGCTGCTGCTTGCTGCTCGGCCCACTCCCACATCTCGTCGGGCGATGGCCCCACAAGAAACACTCCCTTTCACGGTCGTGGAACCACGACGCGTCAACACAGGAAGCGCGGGGATCTACCCCTACTTGTGTTGGTGAAAGGGAGTGTTTGTGTGGTGGTTGCGGTCTTCTGTGACACCCCAGAGGGCTCGGCCCTCGTGCTGCTCTCGTCAGGGGATGATGTGCCACTCCGCAGGCCGTAGCCTCAAGTTTTGTTTGTATGTATAGGTTCTGCGCTGTGTTGAGTTGTCGCACGTGCTCGCGAACTGCGTCGCGGCTCCGCTGAGTTTGATCAGACGGCCGTCAGGCGGCGGCCGGTGTTCGGTCAGTCGTCGTACTCGTCCGCAAGGCGGCGTTGAATCGCGGCGACTGAGTTGGCGAGCTCGGCCGCGACTCGGCGGGCTCGTTGACGGGCTCCCCGACGTCGCCACGCCGCTGCGAGCCCGCAGGCAATCGCGTACAGAGCGACGCAAAACCACACGATGCACACGACGACGACTTGGATTGCTTCAGCGAGGGCACTCGGCGCTGCGCTGATCTGTTCGCGCGCGAACACGCCACCCGAGCCAGCAGCAAGACCGCCAAGCAACAGAAGAGCGCCACCAGCTCCGACGTCCATCGGTTCACTCGGCACGTCCGACGGCAGCACTCCAGCGGGCCATCTCGCCTTCGCTCACCGGTGCGAATGTTCCGGTCGCCGTGTTGGTGGCCTCCTGGTGCAGTTCCTCGCACCTGGCCGCGAACTCGGTAGCCGCCTTGGCCAGACCCCAGGCGAACTGGGCGGCGAGCTTCGGGCCATCCGGCCCGTCCGGGGTCTGCACGGCAAGTTGAGAATCGCCAATTGCGGCGATGAGCGACGGCGAACCGGGCATGTGCTCGACCAGCGCTGAAAATGCCCCCTCCTCGGGGCGAGCCAGTACGTAGAACCCCATCTCGTGCCTCCTGTCGAGTCGTCCTGAGACGACAATCGGCGCACTGAGGCGACGAACCAACGACACAGGTGACTGAGATATCCAGTTCGCTCATATCCGCACGTCAGCGGGTGCTCGTGTGGTTACACTCGGGTTCAGTCGCAGGTCAGGGGTGGTGATGAGCGGACGGAACGCGCCTCGGCAGTGCCAGGGATGCGGAGCGCGGTTGGCGAGTGACAACCGCGAGAATCTGTGTGCGCCCTGCGTCCGTCGGGATGTCCACGCCTTCCGCGCGCCTGCCAAGCCTGCCGAGTTCTGGGATCGTCCGCGATTGCGCAAAGCTCTGCGGTCCAGGCACTTCGGCCACGTGATCGAGGCGTATCGGAAAGAGCACGACCCTGTTCTGACCCAGGCGAAGATCGGACGCTGGTTCGGGCTCACGCAGGGGCAGATCAGCCGCCTGGAACGGTCCGTTGAACCTCTTCAAGACCTGAGCAAGCTTGAGCAGTGGGCGCAGGCACTCCGTATTCCGGAAGCGCTGCTGTGGTTTCGGTTCACCGAACACGACGTGCAGCCTGCTTCGGAGATGTCCACTGGAAACGGCTTCGGCTGGTTCAGCGCGCCGTCACCGGAGATCGTTGAGCGGATCGTTTGCACAGCTGACGTCGAGACTCTGCGAGCGATGACCCGGACGTTCCGGCAGCTCGACAACCGCTTCGGCGGTGGACACGCCCGTGCCACGGTCAGTCACTACCTCGTCGGCGAAGCCGTGCCGCTGTTGCGGGCGGGCCGGTTCAGAGAGGGTGTACGGCGGGAGCTGTTCGGAGCGGTCGCGGAACTCAACCAGCTCGCCGGTTGGATGGCGTACGACGTCGGCGACGCCAGCGCCGGACGTAAGCATCTGCGGCAGGCTCTCCAGCTATGCCAAGACGTCGGTGACGATGCCCTCGCCGCTGAGATGCTGGCTGGCATGAGCCATCACGCGGCCTTCGTCCGGTCACCTCTTGTGGCCGTCGACCTGGCCCGAGCCGCTCGTGACAACGCCGGCCGGACGGGGATCTCCGCGCTCATGGCTGAGTCCGCGGTGATGGAGGCTCACGGCCTCGCGCTTCGCCGTGATGCCAAGGGATGCCTTGCGGCGCTTAGGGATGCGGAGGCTTCGTTCTCGTCGGCAGGCTCCGACGTTCCGGAATGGCTGCGGTACTTCGACGCCGCGTACATGGCAGCGAAGTTCGCGCACTGCTTCCGGGACCTTGGACGGTCCGACGAAGCTGAGCGGTTCGCACGGCGCTCGTTGGAGATGACCGAGGGGTACGACCGAGGACGGCTGTTCAACACGGCCTTGCTCGCTTCGATCCTGGCTGACCAACGGCGCGTTGAGGAAGCCTGCGCAGCGGGCACCAGCGCTCTGCGCATGGCGGGGAACATGCACTCCGTCCGCACTCTGGCGTACCTGAAGGACGTGGCTCGGCGGCTCCAGCCATTCCACGCTGAGCCTGCGGTTCAGGCGCTCTACGCGGAGATGGCTGCCGTTGGGATCGAGCTATCCGAACGCCAGGACGTGCAGTAGTCCGACCTGGGCGGCTGCCCCGATGATCTCACCGTTGGCGATCATGTCTTTGATCGAGGACAGCGGAATCCAGGCCACGCGCTCGGCTTCGTTGATGTCAGCCTGTTGGCCGGTGTCTTCTGCGCCTTCGGCGACGTAGATCAGGTTCTCGAAGTCCGCAGTGCCGGTGAGAGGCTGGAACTTGGTCAGCAGACGGACGCTGCGTGGCTTCCAGCCTGTCTCCTCGATCGCTTCGCGCTCGGCGCAGGCGGCTGGGTCCTCGTCGGGGTCCAGGTAGCCGCCAGGAAGTTCCCAGGTCCAGCGGTCCATGATCCACCGGTGCCGGTAGATCATCAGCACGTTCTCGCGGGCGTCGTCCAAGACCAGAGTCATGACGGCCTTGGGCATCCGGAGGACCCACTGCTCGAACTGCACGCCGTCCGGCAGTTCCACGTGCGCGATGCTGACGTTGAGCTTGCGGGTGTCGTCCACAAGCCGTTCTTCGTGGATCGTCCAACGCGTCGACTCGACTGAACCTTCTCCCGCTGCCACGCCATCGAACGCTACCCCACTCAATGCAAGAGGGTGCGCACTCGGTCTTCCGCACTGGAAGCTAGGAGCGCTAAAATCGCCTGATCAACTCCATAGTCGGCTCATCTCGTGTGGTCTGGGTCCAGCGCTTGGTTCGACTCCGATTTTGGCGGCTGCGTCACCAGTCTTCCGTCTCTGACGGCGTTTCTTGGACTCTCGCTGTTCTTTCACTTTTTCGGATTCAGGAACCTGAAGAAGCAAGTGAAGAGTATCAAGAAAGGTGTGAAGCGTATGCGCAAGAAGATCAAGCGCGGCATCAAGGCGATGCGCAGTATCAAGTGGTTGATCTGGACCAGGCGAGATGAGCTTCCAGCTATGCCTCGCGCCAGACAAGTTCGATGCGTTCGGGGTGAAATCCTCTCCGGCCGTTTGATGGGTGCACTATGACGGCCGCCAGTGCCTCTTCGATGTATGCACGCTTTTGCGCCAGGGGATAGCCGTCCCAGTCGTCGCGAATCGTCGCCAAGCTCGTGCCCGCCGTGGCGGTCTTGGCCAGCCAGCGTTCGCGGTCGGCGAGTAGTTCCCGTTCCTGCTGCTCAAGCTCGGGCAGCATCGCGAAGTAGCGGTTGGCTGAGATCCGCCGCTCCTTACGAGCCGCGCTCAGCTCCCGTAGGTCCTCGCGAACCTCGGCAAGCTCGCCTTCCTGCGGCCAAGGCTCCGGCGTCGTCTGGGCCTCGCGCCGCTGAGCTTCCATCTCGTACTTACGGATCACGGCGGCCGTCACCCACGCGTCGGTCTCCTGGCCAGGGATGCTGACGCCTCCGCCGCAACCGCCTTTGTTCTTGGCCTCGCAGGTGTAATAGAACCGGTTGGGGTCCTTCACGCGGGACGCGTGAGCCTTCAAGGCGCGAAGTTTGCAGCCACAGTCGTCCTTGCCGCATCGAAGGGTGCCGGTGAGCAGATAGGTGCGGGTGTTCTTGCCACGTCCTGCGATCGCGTGGTTGCCGATGACGGCCGTGACCGCATCCCACTCGTCGACGCTGAGGATCGCCTCGAACTGGCCGATGACAGGCTCTCCGGCGTCGTCACGAACGATCTCGACGCGGAACGACTCCGTGCCGGTCTGTGGGTTGATCTCGCGAACATTGCGTGACCGGTATCCGCAGATCCGAGGGTTCCGGAAGACCGTCTTGACCGTCTGGTTCGTCCACTTGTTGCCCAACGGGGTCAGAATGCCCCGGTCGTTCCAGTCGTTGACGATCGCGGACAGGGGAGCGCCTTGAAGGATTCGCTGCGCGGTCTCCCTGATCACTTCGGCCTCTGCCGGGTTCAGGGTCCGCTTGTCCGCGTGCCAGCCGAACGGGCGTCGACCTCCGGTGGGAATGCCGGCCAGTTCCAACGCCCGGTGCTTGCGACGCACGCGACGTGCGGTGTCGGCGGACTGCTTGTTGTTGGTGGCGACGACGATCCGTGCCACTGTCCGGCCGTTGTCCGTGAGGAGATCGAGGGTGCCGGTGATGTCCATGATCGGACGGCCGAAGTGCTCGACGACTTCGATGGCGTCTTCGAGGTGCCGGTTGTCGCGGGTGAGTCGGTCGATGTCGTAGACGATCAGTCCGTCAAGGCGGTCGCCGTTCGGGGTCGTGCCGCGCTTCAGGTCCTCCAGAGCGCCTTCGAAGATCGGACGCACGACTCGATAGGCGTAGGAGCCGTCCGGAAGCTGCACGCGCTTGCGTTTCCAGGCGGAGGTGTCCGGCTCCATGTAGGTGTGGATGTACGTTCCGCGGCGGGACTCCACGTACGCGCGGCAGTCCTTCTCCTGCTCCTCGCGACCCTTGATGTCCTTGCCGGTCAAGGGAAGGCGGCGGACGTTGGCGGAAGGATCGTCCCGCCCCAGCTCGAACGACAGGCGGACGAGACCCGCCAGGTTCAGCCCTTCGAAGTCGCCCCAATGGGCGCGTCGCACTCGGTCAGATGGACCCATATGCTAGTCATACACTAGGCAGTGTGCTGATCCAGCAACATTCCCAGGAGCAGGGCAAACCGGTCTTCTGTCAGGAGCGCGTCGGCTTCGGGGTTCTGCGCGAGGCACACCGTGCGGGTCATGGCGAGAGCATCGCATGGCGAGATGGTCGATGCCGCTTCCGTGGGACCGCCGCCGTTCGCCTCATGAGTGCGGTTTGACTTGCTTTGGTACCGGAGTAGCCTTGGGTACCGGAGGTGTGTCGTGACCGTTCAGTCTTCCCCTGTCAAGGTTGATCAAGAAACACACGCTTTGATCGCGCATGGCGCTACCGCGCTGCACATGTCCCAGAAAGACCTGTTGGCCGCGGCTGTTCGCGAGTACCTGAGCGCGAGGCGCGAAGAGATCAGTGCCGCACTGCAGCGCACAATGGCGGCGCTCGATGGAACGCAGGCCGGTCAGGTGGCCGCGTTGACCGGCATGTCGAAGGAACGCCTCGACGAACTGGGCGGGGTCCGAGAGTCCTGATGGCCGTTCGTCCCACCATTCGCTGCCTTCGAGAAGACCTGGGCCTTGACCTGCCGTCGCTCGACGTGCCGCTCGACGAGATCGATCATCCGTTGGTCAGGAAGGCGAACGAGCAGTTCGCCCAGCCAACGGGTCCGCGGGAACGAATCCGTTCGATCGATGACGTGGTCGCGTTCAAGGTCAAGGTCCAGCGGTGGCGAGGGGCGGTTGTCGAGGGGGGGGGCGATCCCAGTTGGATGGTGATGGCCGGAGTCAGGGAAGCGGGGAGTCGAGACGACTTCTACGAAGCTCTTGCGACTGCCGCCGTCGCCGCTCGTGCGAGGTACAACGCGGAGAACAGTCCGCCTCTGAAATCGTCGACGTACTGCGGCCAATGGTTGGTGTGCGAGGACGACCAGGACCGGTATCGCGCCGAGGCGGCTGTTCGGCTGTTGCGGGCCATGCGGGAAACGGTGCGACGCCTGGTGTGTGCGTCGCTGCTCGACGGACACGAGCACTCCGACGAGATCGCCGGTGCGGAAATCGGGGTGCTCGTGCGAGGCGTCGAGGACACGGGCACCTATGTGGCTGTCTGGATCACTGGCTCGGTGCCTGACAACTTCGTGGCCATCGCCCTGGACCTGGTTCCTGGCTGTGACAGGGACGGCTGGTATCCGGAGTTCGCGATGCCGGACCGGGCGCTTCGTCCCGGTGAGCAGATCTACTCGAACATGATGGACCCACAGGCTGCCGCTCAGTTGCTTGGAGAGAACAGCTAGTCATACATCAAGCAGTGTGCTGATCCAGCAACATTCCCAAGAGCAGGGCGAACCGGTCTTCTGCCAGGAGCGCGTCGGCTTCGGGGTTCTGTGCGAGGCACACCGTGCGGGCCATGTGGGAATGGTGTCACGGACCAGCCGGGTGTCGTCCGGCGAGCCCTCCTGGGGCAGGGTTCCATCGCAGCTCGGAGGCATTCCACCGACCTGGGTCCGATACCGACAGGACCGGGCTGAGGAACAGCGTCATGAGTTCGGAGGCGTGCGCCAGCGTCCGATACGCCGTCAATGCGTCGAGCGTGACGGCTTCACGTTCGTAGCCGACGCTCCAGGACGCCGGTTCCGGAACGACGAACACATCGGGCAGTTCGAGATCAGTGCCTGCATCACGTCGTCTCTGGCACTCGTGCCTGATCGCGACCTGTAGTTCTCGGCCAGGAACGGACTCGCGCAGAGCGATGAGCACGAGGTCCACGAGATCGCGATACCTCGTGGAGCACCTTCCGTTGTGCTTCTCATACAGTGCGCACACCTTGTCCGCCACGTGGGCGATCAGCGGGTAGAGCCTGACCAGTGGCCAGTCGTCAGGCCAGTCGACGGGGACCGATGGCTGAAGCCTTCGCAGTTCAGGCGTCCCGTGCAGGAGCGAGTGAACAACCAGGTCCATGCTGACGGTGCCCTCCGTCCGCGGTCCTACCAGGATGTTGAACGAGACGCGTACGGTGGGACGGTTCTCCGTCATCTCGGTGCGTCCTCGGTAGTCGTACCTGACGAAGTCGCCCAGGTCGACGGCTGCGGCAGCGCGGATCGCCGCCACCGCTTCCTTCAGATCGGTCGCGTGCGAGCGGCACAGATCGATGTCCCGGCTGTGGCGGACATCGCGGTAGCGCACCAGCATCGCCTGGCCGCCCTTGAGGAGCCAGCCGTCGGGATCGTGGCGGAAGACCCTGGTCAGGAGTCGCTCGAAGTAGAACCTGCTGAGCAGATCACCGGGACGTGCGCCTGCGTTCGCGGCCTCGCGTTTGGCGCGATCCCGGAGCGCGCGGCTCAGTGCCTGAGGCGACGCGTAGCTCATCGTTCGGTCTCCGGCGTCGGGTTGTTCTCGTCCGGTTCGCCGATCGCCGCGTTCACGGCCGCTCGTACCTTCCGGAGTTGTGCCGTGTCCAAGCCGGCCAGTTGGGTAGCGATCGCTTGGACTGTCGCTGTTGCCTCAAGGCCGGGTTCACCGGTCATCGCCACCGCTGAACGGCCGTCGAACGCGGAGTCCGCTCCCGCTTGGTGCAGCAGGTGCTGGAGCAGGCGGAGCCCGTCGTTCCTGTCGATGCCGTATGCGGGAGCGCAGTCGGCCAGGACTGCCAGAAGACGTCGTACGTCCACCAGTCGGCGAAGCAGTGCGTCGTTGAGGACTCCGCCCAGGTGACCCCCGTCCACTCGAGCGACGAGAAGGTCTTTGATGGTGCGTTCGACCGTGGTCACCGGCAGACCGTCGTGGGTCGTTGTGATCTCGTGACGTGCCAGATCGCCGCGATGCAGCCGAATCCCGGGGACCCGGGTGGTTCGTCTCCGTGGCACGGTCATCTCGACCTGGGGTGCGGGTATGTCGCCGAGCTCGTGCAGAACGCAAGCGGTGCGATGGGAGAGGACCCCGTTGTCCTGGTCGGCGGCGTCTCGCTCCCAGGCGCGGCGTGATGGGGCAAGGCGAAGCCAGGCCGACTTCTCTTCGAGGTGGTTCGGCGTTCCCGCCGCGACCACGAGATGGACGCCGCGTGCCACGTGGTCGACGATGCCTGCCGAAACGAGTCTGGTCAGAGTTGTGCGGTTCACCCCTGCCGCGTCCGCCTGCTGGGTGGTGAACAGGCCCCACTGGTCGGCGGCGATCTCGCCCACGACTTGAAGAGCCTCGACCCGTTTCATGTCACGAACGCTACACCTGAATCAGCGTTTGTTACATCATAGGTGTAGCAAACGCTGCATAGGATCATCCTGTGGTGTGGCCCAAGCCCGCCGTGTCGTTCTGCTCGACCAATGCAGGACGATGCTGTACCCGCTCGCGCTTTCAAGCAGAGATGTCTGGTTCCACGTGGGTGCGGCTGAGCTGGAACACGGCGCGTGAGAACGGTGGAGGTTGACCGGTGGAAGGGCTGACCCGGCCAGAGCACGCGTCAACCCGTGAACCGGCTCAGCATCGCGCGAAGCTCGCTTCTCCGCGGATGTGAAGGACCGAAATCGGCGAGGAGCGCGTGAACCCGTGCTGCGGCGCCCTGCGCGTCTCCCGCTGATGCCTGCAATCTACGACTTCATGCTCGACGCCCTTGCCGCGGACGCCGTGCGCGGGAACCGCCAGGCGACCGAAGAGCTGCTGACGAGGCCGCGACGAAGGAGGAGGACCCGAGCAGAGTGCGCTACGGGCGGAGTCGCTGCGGAACCTGCACGAGCTGTTGGGAAACCTCGGTGAGACTCAGCGCGAGATCCTGGTGTGCAGACTGGTGGTCGGCCTGTCCGCCGTCGAGACGGCGGAACTGCTGTCGATGACGCCGGGAGCGGTTCGCGTCGCCCAGCATCGTGCCCTGCAGAAGCTTCGCGACCTGCTGAAGGTCTCGGGACGGCCGGTGTAGCGGTAGTGCCTGGGAACGATGCGTTTCAGTCTGCTCCGGCTTGGGCGGGGAAGGTCGCCGAGCGGGTACGCGGCTGTCGTGACACGACGCGCGTCAAGGTGACTGGGGTGGCTGGTCAGGCGCCTGCCACCCGGACCTCCGACACGACCTGCCGCACCAGCACCCGCAGCGCCTCCCGGTCCACCGTCGCCGGGTCCTCCGCCAGCCAGTCGCCGATCTCCCGCACGAACTGCTCGGGCGTCATCGGCGGCACGTCGAAGTCGAGGTCGTCGTCGCAGGTGATCTCGCCGGCTCGGGACGGGTAGACGATCAGGGCGCCGCGGACTTCGAGCCACGGGAGGATCTCGGCGAAGCGTTCGACGCCGTCGAGGAGTTGGGTGCCGCCGCCGCGGAACGGGTGGCCGTTGCGCCAGAGTTCGCCGTCCTCGTCGCAGTAGTAGTGGCCTGGCAGCCAGGACTTGGACTCGATGAGGACCAGGCGGCGGCCGCAGAGGACGGCGTGGTCGATGTCGGTGAAGACGGAGCCCGGCCAGGCGAGGCCGTGGAAGACGCGCACTCCGGGTAACTGCGTGAGGTACTCGGTGAGGAGACCGGCGGTCAGCCGTTCGCGTCTGTTTTCACCCGGACGGCCGAAGATGGTGTTCCCGTCGTACTCGCCCGCGAACGCCCGTTCGGCTCGGGCCAGGGTGGTGTAGCGGCGGACGAGTCGGAACGCTCCGTAACCGGCGGCCGCCACCAGTGGTAGCCAGACGGCCAGCAGGAGGGGGGACAGGGGCATCGTGAGGGGCAGCAGGAGGACGAACCAGCCGCCGATCGCGGCTGCCGCGGGGGCGTGGCCCAGGCCAGTGACGGGGACGTAGCGGACGCGGGCGCCCAGGTCGATGCGGTTCCACCACTCCATCGAGCCGAGGTCGACGCGGGGGCGTGGCGCTCGGTAGTTGGGGTCGTCGCCGAAGTCGCGCAGGCGACCCGTCTGGCCCGTTCGGCGAGGTCGGGGGCGGGTCGCGGGGCGGACGACGGTCGGTGCCGGGCGGTCGTAGTCGGCTCGGCGGACCGGGTCCTTCAGCGTCTCGTACGCCTCCTGGAGCAGGCGGAAGCCGCCGGACGTCCCACCCGCGTCGGGGTGCATGACCTTGACGAGGGAGCGGTAGGCCGACTTGATCTCCGCGGCGCTGGCGCCCCGGCTGACGCCGAGCAACTCGTAGTAGTCGATCCCTGGCACGACACCGTCCAGTCCGAGGTTGATGCACGAACCTTATTGGGTCCAACACTTTCGCCGGGCATACGGCCCGCGTTTCGCCGACTAGTGTGGAGCACGCGGTCACGAAGGGGCCTGTAGCGCAGTGGTCGACGCGCCCTCCTGCGTGGAGGGAGAACGCCGGTTCGAATCCGGCCGGTCCCGCTCTGCTTCCCGGGTTCCTCCTTCCCTCGTGCGGACGGGGCGTGCGCGGTTCGACCTGGTCCACTGTGGACGGAAGTTCGAGTTGCCGACCCGGCTGGTCTGCCGCACTGTCGGCGCATGGCGACCTGTGACGTTTGCGGAAACGAGTACTGGATGGCCTTCGAGGTGCGCACGGTCAGCGGTGACGTGCACACCTTCGACAGCTTCGAGTGCGCGATCCAGCGGCTCGCGCCGCGTTGCGAGCATTGCGACTGCCGGGTGATCGGGCACGGGGTGGAGGTGGAGGGGCAGTTCTACTGCTGCGCCCACTGCGCGCGGATGGGCTCGTCCGGCCTGGGCGCCCAGATCCGCGACACGGTCGGCGCGCATCCGAGCTGACGTGAGGTGGAGTTCCTCTCCCGCTTCGGATCGCGGAGCGGGCCCGTCGAGCTACGGTCGAAGCCATGAACTTCCAGAGTCCGCTCGTCCACCGCGTCAACAGGCTGGTCGTCGGACTGCGCGACGCCCCGCTCGTCGGACAGTTGGTGCGCCGGGGGATCACCGTCGTGTCCTACACCGGGCGCAAGTCGGGCCGGACGTTCTCGACGCCCGTCGGCTACCGCCGCAAGGGGGACGTCGTCGTCATCAAGGTGGTGGCGCCGGAGTCCAAGAACTGGTGGCGCAACTTCCGTGGTGACGGCGCCCCTCTGACGCTGGAGCTCGACGGCGCCGAACGCACCGGTCACGCGACCTCGCACCGTGATGAGAAAGGCCGCGTCACGGTGCGGGTGAAGTTGTAGTTCACGGCTGCGGGACGATCACGACCTTGCCGACGACGGTGCGAGACTCGGCCAGTTCGAGGGCGGTGGCCGCCTCCGGCAGTGCGATGCGCGCGGCGATCTGCGGCTTCAGCGCGCCGCTGCCGACCAGGCGGAACACCTGCGTGAGGTCGTCGCGCAGCCGGGCACGGAACGTCGTGGCGCGGAAGCGCTTGCCCGTCCAGACGTTGTAGAACTTGGCGCTGCGGCCGTTGGGCAGGACGTTCAGCAGCATCAGGCGGCTGAACAGCTTCAGCACGGGCAGCATCCCGTTGCCGGGTTCGTCCTTCGTCGCCGCCGAGCCGTAGCTGACCAGCGTGCCGCCGCGGCGCAGGAGCTTCCACGACTCGCGGTAGCCGGGCCCGCCGACGTGGTCGAACACCGCGTCGACGCCGCCGGGCGCGAGCTCGCGGATCTTGGCGTGCATGTGCGGGTCGCGGTAGTCGACCGGGGTCGCGCCGAGTGCCCGCACGGCGTCGTGGTTGCGGGCCGAGGCCGTGCCGATCACCTCGATCCCGGCGTGCCGGGCCAGCTGCACCAGGAGCGAGCCGACGCCGCTGTTCGCGCCCAGCACCACGATCGTGCCGCCGCGCTTCACGGCTGCCATGCGGTGCAGCATCTGCCACGCCGTGACGCCGTTGAGCAGGACCGTCTCGGCGGCGGCCGGCTCGATGCCGTCGGGCACGGGCACCAGGTCCGCGGCGTCGACGATCAGGTGGCTCGCCCACGCGCCGGTCTTGGTGACGGCGGCGAACCGGTGCGACCTCAGCGCGGGGTCCGTGCCGGGGCCGACGGCGACGACCGTGCCGACCAGGTCGTAGCCGGGCACGAACGGGAACGGCGGTTGGTCGTAGTACTTGCCGCGGCGCATCTGCTGCTCGGCGAACGAGACCCCGGTGGCCTCCATGCGCAGGACGACCTGGCCTTCGCCCGGTGCGGGCAGGTCGCGGGTCCGCACCTGCAGGCCGGCGGGTTCGACCAGGCCCGGCAGGACGATCTCGGTGGTGGCGTTCATCGCCGTTCTCCTCGCGGTGAAATGTGTGCTTACGTCCTTAAGTTAACGCGCGTAAGTTTAGGGATGCAAGAGCTAACAGCCATAAGCTTTCAGATGTATGGTTACGGCCGTGACGAACTCGGAGCCGCGCAGGCGCAACCGCAGGGGTGAAGGCGGCAAGCTGCGGGAGGAGATCATCGCCGCGGCGGTGGCCCTGCTGGACGAAGGTGGTGACGCCAGTTCGGTGACGTTGCGCGCCGTGGCTCGCAAGGCGGGGATCGCGGCGCCGTCGATCTACGCGCACTTCGCGGACCAGCCGTCGATCATGCTGGCCGTCGTGCGGCGGGAGCTGGACGCCCTCGCGGTCGTTCTGCGCGAGGCCGACGAGGCTGCCGGATCGGACGCGCGCGAACGGCTTTTCGCGGTGTGCAACGCCTATCTGGACTTCGCGCGGGCTCATCCGCAGCGCTACCGGATCATGTTCGGCGGCGTGTGGACCGCGACCGCCGAGGACACCTCCATCACCGACGCCGACCTGCTCTCGCTGGGGGACAGCGCGTTCACGCTGCTGGCCGACGTGCTCGGCGCGTGTGTGGAGCAGGGGACCGCGTATCCGAGCGACGACCTCTACGGCGACGCTGTGGCGTTGTGGCTGGGTCTGCATGGTCTCGCTCACCAACGTGCCGTGGTGCGCACAATGCCCGGACCTGCTGATGTCGGAGATCGGTTGATCAGGGCACTCGCACATCTGAAGTGACCCCGGCTCACGCGGCGACGCGGCGGCCTTCCAGCGCGGAGGCGACGAGGTATGCGCCACCGCCGAGCAGGGCGAGCGCGCCGAAGAAGGTCGTCTGCGGGAGGAGCAGCGTCGCCGCGCCGACGAGTGCGAGCCAGGTGCCCAGGTTGTAGTGCAGTGAGATGCCGCGGACGGCGCCCTCGGCGATGTAGATCATGCCGACGACGATGGCCGACCCCGCCGGCCACAGCACGGTCTGCAGGTCCGGTGCGTCGAACGCGTTGCTCAGACCGGTGATCGCGAGCCCGAGCGCGACGAAGCCGGTGACCCAGGCCGTGCCGACGAGCTTCTCGGCACGGCGGCGCGCCGGTGAGGCGGTCTTCTGGGCGCGCAGCGACGCCGTCATGGCGAAGCCGGTGCCGACGAGGATGCCGGTGGCGAGCAACGTGATCGGCAGCCACGAGGGCAGCGCGGCGATGCCCGCCTTGGACAGCCACGCGGCACCGTGGCCGAAGACGTAGCCGAAGCCGAAGCCCAGGTAGGCGACGCGGTTGTCGACCTCGGTGGGGACGACGGCGGTGGTGCGCACGGTCGCGGTGTTCATCGCGGTGGCGTTCATGGTGGGACCCTTCCGGAGCTGCGGTCGTCGCGTTTCTAACGCTGTTAGATTTTCTAACGGTGTTAGACTATGGACGCGCGGCAGCACCCGTCAAGGAAGCGCTGAGAGAACGCTGAGGGTGCTGGTGGCAGGGGTGGCTAGGGGGCCTCGAAGAGCGCTGACACCGACTCGCCCACGTTGATGCGCCGCATGGCCTCCGCCATCGCGGGCGCGATCGACAGGACCTTCAGCTTCGGCACGGACTTCTCGGCCGGGATCGGCACGGTGTTCGTCGCGACGATCTCCAGCACGTCGTCGAACGCCTGCAGCCGGTCCAGCGCACCGGACGAGAACAGCCCGTGCGTGCAGGCCACCCTGATCGACGCGACACCGCGTTCGCGCAGCTTGTCCAGCAGCTCGACCACCGTTGAGCCCTTGGCGATCTCGTCGTCGAGCACGATCACGTCCCGCCCGGCCACGTCACCGATGACGGTCGAGATCTTGACCTTGTCGTCGGCGAACCGCTGCTTGGCGCCCGCCGCGACCGGCACACCGAGGATGCGCGCGAAGTGCGCGGCCTCCTTGGCGTTGCCGAGGTCCGGCGACACCACGACGGCGTTCGACAGGTCGTACCGCGAGAAGTGCGCGGCCAGCTCGCGCAACGCGTGCAGGTGGTCGACGGGCACCGAGAAGAACCCGTGCACCTGCGGCGAGTGCAACGTCATCGCCAGCACGCGGGACGCGCCGGCGGCCACCATCAGGTCCGCGACCAGCCGTCCGCCGATCGAGATCCGCGGCGCGTCCTTCTTGTCCGACCGGGCGTAGGCGTAGTGCGGCAGCACGACCGTCGTGCGCGCCGCCGAGGCGCCGCGGGCGGCGTCGAGCATCAGCAGCAGTTCGACCAGGTGCTCCTGCACCGGTGGCACGAGCGGCTGGATCAGGAAGACGTCCCGTTCCCGGCAGTTCGCCTCCAGCTGCACCTCGAGGCAGTCGTTGGCGAACCGGGTCACCCGGCTGGGGGAGAGTTCGACGCCGAGGTGCCCGCAGATCTCGGCGGCGAGGTCGCGATGGGCAGAACCACTGAAGACAGCGATGTCACGCACAACGACGAACTTAGTCGACCACCAGCACGAGCTTGCCGTCCTGGAAGAGCGGAGTCAGGTTGCCACGCGTGTCGACCGAGTGCGTGCCACGCGGCAGAACGGCCTCGATGGCCGTGAACGCGAGGATGTCCGAAACGCCGTGACGGCCGCGCAACGACCGTTGGCCCTGGAAACGCAGAGCGCGCCCCTCGCGCCGGTACTGATGGGCCTCGGCGGCAGTGGAGGCGCCTACTCGAAGCGCCTCCGGTCCTGCCAAGCGTCCTGAGGACGCACCTCGTACTGAGACTCCGAACCCTTGCTCGACCAACGAGGTCACCACCGCGTCGGACGGTGCCACGGGCACGAGGAACGACATGGCGTAGTGGCCGTCGACCTCGTGCACCGCGACCGTTCGGGCCGTGGTCAGCACGGTGTCGTGCAGCTCCAACGCGATTTTCTCCGCTTCCCAGCGGTTTTCGTGGCCGGCGTCGATGCCGACGTAGGTGCTGGTCACCTGGCCTCCACTTGCACGGCTCCTGGTAGGTCCGCCTGCGGTTCGAACCCCGCATGGTGCCAGCGCGGCTCGCAGAATCGCTCGACCTCCGCATGTGGTGTATGCAACGTTCGGGCCGAAACAGGACAGGTCGCGTCGGCGACGATGTCCACTTCGGGCACGTTCGACCCTCCACACGGGCAGTCCGGGTTCGTGGAGACTAGACCGATCGGGTGAGAGGTAGATAGCCGCTGAATGGCTGGAAGTGGAACGGTTCAGATCGGCAGCAGGTCGATCCAGTCCAGGAACGGCAGCGCGCCGGTGCCCTGCAGCGCCGCGAGCCCCAGCCAGATCGACAGCCCCGTCACGATCGGCCCGACGATCGCCATCTCGACGACGCCGCCTGTCTTCATCCGCATGATCTTCGGCGGGGCCACCGGGAACCAGGTCTTGCCCATGATCGGGATCGGCCACAGGATCGGGCAGCCCTGTTCCGTGATCGCGTCACCGACGTAGTGCGCGACGCACCCGACACCGACCGCGATCCCGCACGCGGCGGCGGAGGCGCTGGTCTGCGACGTCCACGCGATCATCGCCCAGGTGATGCCCGCCGACACCGCGGTGATCAGCAACGCGTCCTGCTTGGGGCACCAGTCGTTCATGATGCCGCGCACCGCGAGACCGGCGAACACGAACATCAGCACGGGCAGCGCCCACTTCTGGCTGTTCTGCACGACCGCGGTGGTGAACACGGCCGCGAACGCCGCGAAGACGAGCGTGTGGGTGAGCCCGCGGTGCCCGCCGTCGCGCTTGGAGTCCCGTTTCAGCCGTGTCGACTTGTAGACGAAGCTGCTCAGCGCGTTGATGCCCGCCGACAGGCCACCGCTGATCGACCCGAACGTGCGCGAGATGGTCGAGCCGGGGTGGTCCAGGTCGGGCAGCAGTGCCGCCCCGGTCGCGAGCACGGCGCCGACGGCCCAGCTCTGCGGCGTGAGTTGCCCGATCGGGTGATTCGACGCGAGGGCGGTGACGGCGCTCCAGGCGAGCAGCCCGCTCATCGCATGTGTTGGCCCAGTCGACACTGACGTCCTCTCCGGTGATCACCCGATAGGTGGGAAGAGTAGTCGTTTCGTATCAAGCGTCACGGCGGCAACTCCATATCCGCGGACAACGGATTCGCGATGGATGGAGTGGCGGCATGACTCAGGTCTGGCTCATCACCGGCAGTTCCCGCGGCCTCGGGCGGGCGATCGCGGAGGCGGTGCTCGACGCGGGGCACCGGCTCGTCGCGACCGCCCGCAACCCCCGCGATCTCGACGACCTCGTCTCCCGGTACGGCGACCGGGTCAGATCCGTCGCGCTCGACGTGCGCGACTCGGAGCACGCGAAGGCGGCCGTGGCGACCGCGGTGCGCGAGTTCGGGAGGCTCGACGTCGTCGTGAACAACGCGGGCGCGGGCCGCGTCACGTCAATCGAGGAGTGCTCGGAGGCCGACTTCCGCGACCAGCTGGAGATCAACCTCATGGGCCCCGTGACCGTCACGAAGGCCGCGCTGCCGGTCCTGCACAAGCAGCGGTCAGGGCACTTCATCCAGATCGGGTCGAGCGCGGGGCACATGGCGTTCGGCGGCGGGCTCGCGCCGTACGTGATGGCGAAGTTCGCGCTGCGCGGCTTCACCGAGTCGCTGGCCGCGGAGTGCGCGCCGTTCGGCGTGAAGGCCACGATCGTCGAGCTCGGCGGCTTCCAGACGGACTGGACGGGACCCTCCCTGGTGGTGACGGAGCCGGGGCCGGACTACGTTGCCTCTGTCGGGGCACTGCTCGGCGTGATGCGCGGATCGCACGGCAACATGCCCGGTGACCCGGCCCTGGCCGCCCGCGTCCTGCTGGACGTGGCGGCGATGGACGAACCGCCGCTGTCGTTGCTGCTCGGCAGCGACGCGGTGGACATGGTGCGCCTGGCCGACCAGGCGCGGAACGCGGAAATCGACAAGTGGGAGCACGTGAGCCGGTCGACCGACCGCGAGCCTGAATCGGTGTAACCAGGGTCGCAGGCACGGGAGGACGGTTTACCAGTACGCTTGTCTTGCTTGCATCGTCGCGAGAGGAGCGCCCGGAGTTATGGGCAAGATCAAGGTTCAGGGCACCGTCGTCGAGCTCGACGGCGACGAGATGACCCGGATCATCTGGCAGTTCATCAAGGACAAGCTGATCCACCCGTACCTGGACGTCACTCTGGAGTACTACGACCTGGGCATCGAGCACCGGGACGCCACGGACGACCAGGTCACGATCGACGCCGCCAACGCCATCAAGAAGCACGGCGTCGGCGTCAAGTGCGCCACGATCACGCCGGACGAGGCGCGCGTCGAGGAGTTCGGCCTCAAGAAGATGTGGGTCTCGCCGAACGGCACGATCCGCAACATCCTCGGCGGTGTCGTCTTCCGCGAGCCGATCATCATCTCGAACGTGCCGCGCCTGGTCCCGGGCTGGACGAAGCCGATCATCATCGGCCGTCACGCCCACGGCGACCAGTACAAGGCCACCAACTTCAAGGTGCCCGGCGCCGGCAAGCTCACGATCACGTTCCAGCCGGAGGACGGCTCGGACCCGATCGAGCACGTCGTCACCGACTTCCCGGCGGAGGGCGGTGTGGCGATGGGCATGTACAACTACAACAAGTCCATCGAGGACTTCGCCCGTGCCTCGTTCTCCTACGGCCTGCAGCGGGGCTACCCCGTCTACATGTCGACGAAGAACACGATCCTCAAGGCGTACGACGGCCAGTTCAAGGACATCTTCCAGCGGGTGTTCGACGAGGAGTTCAAGGCGGACTTCGACGCCGCCGGCCTCACCTACGAGCACCGCCTGATCGACGACATGGTCGCCGCCGCGATGAAGTGGGAGGGCGGCTACGTCTGGGCGTGCAAGAACTACGACGGTGACGTCCAGTCCGACACGGTCGCGCAGGGCTTCGGCTCGCTGGGCCTCATGACGTCGGTCCTGATGACGCCGGACGGCAAGACGGTCGAGGCGGAGGCCGCGCACGGCACCGTCACGCGCCACTACCGCCAGCACCAGGCCGGCAAGCCCACCTCCACGAACCCGATCGCGTCGATCTTCGCGTGGACCCGCGGCCTGATGCACCGCGGCAAGCTGGACAACACCCCCGAGGTGATCCGCTTCGCCGAGGCGCTCGAGTCCGTCGTCATCGAGACGGTCGAGGCCGGTCAGATGACCAAGGACCTGGCCCTGCTGATCAGCAAGGACCAGGAGTGGCTGACCACCGAGGACTTCCTCGCCGCGCTCGACGAGAACCTCAAGAAGAAGATGGCGTCGTTCTGACGTCCGTCTGACTCGCTCGAAAGGCCATCCCGGTCACACCGGGGTGGCCTTTTCGCGTACCCGGTCACCCGGTCGGTTCCTCTTGCGGGTGGTTGCCGCGCCGAGCCCCGTCACGGCGCGGGGGAGCCGCTATATCTGCTGGCAAGCGGTTCGCGGGTTCGGGGAGGCGTCATGTTCGGTGTTCCGGTCAGGGGATTGATCGTGCTCGGGGTGCTGGGCGTGGCCGGCGTGCTGTACGCCGCCAACGGCGGCAACCCGATGAGCGGCGACAAGGCGGAGGAGATCTGCAAGGTCACCGTGACAGCGGACATCCTCAACGTCCGCTCCGGCCCCGGCGACATGCAGCCGATCGTCTCGACGATGCCGCGCGACGCCGTCACCGCGGCCCAGCCCCGCGTCGAGAACGGCTACCGCATGCTGAGCGACCGCCGGTGGGTCAGCCAGCAGTTCGTGGCGCTGACCAGCGACTCGACCTGCACGTAGACTCGGGGCATGTTGCGGAACATGTTCCGGTGGGGCAGGAACAAGGGCATCACCCAGTGCACCTGCGAGCCGGAGTGGCAGGGTCTCTACACGGAGATCGACGGTCAGCGGCAGCTCGCCCTGCCCCGTGACGAGATGGCCACCATCGTCGGCTACCTGGACCTGACCGCGCACTGCGCGGGCTGCGGCGCCGAGTACCCGAAGCCCTGGGGTCTGGCCTCCAAGTAGGCTCCCCGTTCGTGCTCACGGTCTCCACGGTCAACGTCAACGGCCTCCGCGCCGCCGCGAAGAAGGGCTACCTGTCGTGGCTCGCCTCGTCCTCCGCGGACGTGGTGTGCCTGCAGGAAGTCCGAGCCGAACCCGCTGAGCTGGCCCCGGAACTGCACTCGCCGCCCGGCTGGCACGGCGTGTACGCGCCTTCGTCCTTGAAGGGCCGCGCGGGCGTCGGCATCCTCTCGCGCGTCGAGCCGACGTCGGTCCGCGTGGGCTTCGGCGTCGCCGAGTTCGAGGCCAGCGGCCGGTACGTGGAGATCGAGCTGCCCGGAGTGGTGGTGGCGTCGCTGTACCTGCCGTCCGGGGACGTCGGCACCCCGCGGCAGGACGAGAAGGACCGGTTCATGGCCTCGTTCCTGCCGTACCTGGTGTCGTTGCGGGAGAAGGCGGCGGTGTCCGGCCGCGAGGTGCTGGTCTGCGGGGACTGGAACATCGCGCATCAGCAGGCTGACTTGAAGAACTGGAAGACCAACCAGAAGGAAGCCGGGTTCCTGCCTTACGAGCGGGAGTGGATGAGCTCGGTGTTCTCTTCGGGCTACAACGATGTTGTGCGGTCGCTGCATCCTGACGTGGCCGGGCCCTACTCGTGGTGGTCGTATCGCGGGAAGGCGTTCGACAACGACTCCGGGTGGAGGATCGACTACCAGGTCGCCACCGACGGGCTGGCCGGGCGGGCTCGGTCTGCCGTGGTGGAGCGGGCGGCCACTTATGCGGAGCGGTGGTCGGATCACGCTCCCGTGACGGTCGTGTACGCGGACTGACCTGCTCCGGATCGGGCACAATCGTGCCTGCGGAGGTGATGAGGGTGCACGAGGCCGTGGCTTCGAAGCTGGCCGAGATCGAGGAGCTCTGCCGGACGCTGAGCGTCCGGCGGCTCGACGTGTTCGGCTCCGCGACCGGTGACTCCTTCGACGTCGTGACGAGCGACGTGGACATCCTCGTCGATTTCGCGGCAGGGGACGGGTTCGACCACTTCGGCACCTACTTCGCCCTGAAGGAAGGACTGGAGCGGATTCTGGGGCGGCCGGTCGACCTCGTGGTCGACGACAGCATCCGCAACCCGTACTTCCGGCAGCAGGTCATGGAGAGCAAGGAAGTTCTGTATGCGGCGTGATCCCCGAACCTACCTGTGGGACGCGGTGCGCGCGGCGGAGTTGCTCGCCGAGTTCAGCGATGGGAAGACCTTCGAGGACTACCAGGGCGACGCGATGCTGCGTTCGGCGGTCGAGCGGCAGTTCGAAATCGTTGGTGAGGCGCTGAACAACCTCTCGAAGGTGTCCCCGGAACTCGCAGCAGCTGTTCCGGATCTGCGCCGCATCGTGGCCTTCCGCAACATCCTCGTCCACGGCTACGCCAGCGTGGACGACGCACTGGTCTGGCAGGTCCTCACCGAGAAGCGCCCGCAGTTGGAGGAGCAGCTGCGCCAACTGCTCGCCGCGCTCGGCTGACCTGACCGGTCCAGTCCGAGAGGTCTTGATCGATTCCGTTCCCTCGACCCCCAAGACCCGCGCCTCTAAACATGATCTCGATTCACCACCCAGGAATCGAGGGCGCACACATGACGGGCTTCAGCAGGCGGTCGTTCCTCCTGGCGATGGGCGCGGGCGCGGCAGGCGTTCCGCTCCTCGACCGCCAAGCGGTCGCGTCGACAGCGGGCACGACCCTGGAGACCACGGCCACGCCCATCGGGACAGCGGGCTACCGCAGGTTGACGGCGGGGCCGGGCTGGCCCACGGTCGTCCGCGACGACCTGATCGCCGCCATGCCGAACCGGGAGGCCCGCCGCCGGGCCCTCGCCAGCTTCGTGCAGTTCAGCGACATGCACATCTGCGACGCGCAGAGCCCGCTCCGGTTCGAGTACCTGCACCCGATCCTCGGTTCCAGCGCGCACCGGCCGCAGGAGACCCTCACCGCTCAGGGTTCCACGGCGCTGGTCAAGCGCGTCAACGCCGTGCGGAACGGTCCGATCACCGGCAGGCCGTTCGACTGCCTCGTGACGACCGGCGACAACACCGACAACCACGAGATGATCGAGCTCGACTGGTTCTTCTCGGTCCTCAACGGCGGCCGGATCACCCCGAACACGGGCGACAGCCGGTACGAGGGCGTGCAGAACGCGGGCATCAGTTCCTACTGGCAGCCGGAGCTCAGCGGCGCCGACGACTACAAGGCGAAAGGCTTCCCGCACCTCGAAGGGCTGTTCGACGCCGCCCTCCGGCCCTTCACGAGTCCCGGTCTGGACATCCCGTGGTTCTCGACGATGGGCAACCACGACGACAACGTGGGCGGGGCGTGGGCGGACGGGCTGCTCGACGGGTGGTACACCGGGAGCAAGAAGATCATGGGCTTCGGTGACCCCGTGCGCGACGCCAAGGTGGCGCGGGCGTTCACCGACCCGACGGCCGCTCCTGAGGCGCTTTCGATCATCGCCAGCCAAGGCGTCGTGAGGACCGTTACGCCTGACGACCGGCGCAGGCTGTTCACGACCGGTGAGTTCGTGCGCAAGCACCTGGAGACGGGCGGGCACGGGTACACGGACGCCAACGCGGACGGGGTGGACGTCTTCTACACGTTCCGGATAGCCCCTGGCGTCACGGGCATCAGCATGGACACGACGAACGTCACCGGGTTCTCCGAGGGGTCCATCGGGCTGCACCAGCTGAACTGGGTCGAGCGGACGCTCAAGCGCAACAGCTCCCTCTACTACGACTGGCTCGGCCTTCCGCAGCGGCAGAACGTCACGGACGAGCTGTTCGTGCTGTTCAGCCACCACACGTCCAAGACGATGATCAACATCGTGCCCGACAAGCGCCGCCCCCTCGACCCGCGGATGACCGGGGACGCGCTGGTGAACCTGCTGCACCGGTTCCCGAACGTGGTGGCGTGGGTCAACGGGCACACGCACCGCAACGTCATCACGCCGCATCGGCACAGCACGCCGTCGCGGGGTTTCTGGGAGATCAACACCGCCGCGCACGTCGACTACCCGCAGCACGCCCGTGTGATCGAGGTTGCTGACAACGGGGATGGCACGTTGTCGCTGTTCACGACGTTGCTCGAAGCCGATTCGCCGTACCAGGTCGACTACGACGACCGCGATGACGCGGCATTGGCGAGCCTGTGCCGCGAGTTCACCTACAACGACATCCACTCGCGGACCAACCCGTTGGGCACGCCGCTCGACCGGAACACGGAGCTGCTGGTCACGGTTCGCTGAGTGGGATGTCCCACAACTGGTCGAACCTGATCAGGAATAGCGGCGGCCTAAGGTCGTTGACGTGGCAGTGGACATCTCTCTGAACCCACCGCAGCCCCGGCCGAGCGCGGCGGCGATGCGGCGCGCGTTGCGCCGGGCTGCCGACGGGGCCGTGCTCGACGCGACCGAGGCCGCCGTGCTGCTGCACGCGCGCGGGGAGGACCTGGACGCCCTGCTGGGCGCGGCGGGGCGGGTGCGGGACGCGCACCTGCTCGCCGAGGGGCGTCCCGGGGTCGTCACGTACAGCCGGTCGGTGTTCATCCCGCTGACGAGGTTGTGCCGGGACCGTTGCCACTACTGCACGTTCGCGACGGTGCCGCACAAGCTGCCGGCGGCGTTCCTCGAACGCGACGAGGTGCTGGAGATCGCCCGGCAGGGCGCGGCGGCGGGGTGCAAGGAGGCGCTCTTCACGCTCGGCGACCGGCCGGAGGAGCGCTGGCCCGCCGCGAAGGAGTGGCTGGAGGCGCGCGGGTACGAGTCCACTTTGGACTACGTGAGGGCCAGTGCCATCGCGGTGCTGGAGGAGACGGGGCTGCTGCCCCACCTCAACCCCGGCGTGCTGAGCTGGGAGGAGCTGACGCGGCTGCGGCCGGTGGCGTCCAGCATGGGCATGATGCTGGAGACCACGGCGGAGCGGCTGTGGAGCGAGAAGGGCGGCCCGCACTACGGCAGCCCCGACAAGGAGCCGGCCGTCCGGCTGCGGGTGCTGACCGACGCCGGACGGGTGAACGTCCCGTTCACCAGCGGGATCCTGATCGGCATCGGCGAGAACCTGACCGAGCGCGCCGAGTCGCTGCTCGCGCTGCGCCAGGTCGCCAAGCAGTACGGGCACATCCAGGAAGTGATCATCCAGAACTTCCGCGCGAAGCCGGACACGGCGATGCGCGGCATGCCCGACGCGGACCTGACCGAGCTCGCGGCGACGATCGCCGTGGCACGCCTGGTGATGCCGTCGACCGTGAGCGTGCAGGCACCGCCGAACCTGGTCGGCGAGGAGTTCGGCCTCATGCTGCGCGCGGGTGTCGACGACTGGGGCGGCGTCTCGCCGATCACGCCCGACCACGTGAACCCGGAGAAGCCGTGGCCCCAGGTCGACGCGCTCGCGGACGTCACCCGTGAGGCCGGTTTCTCCTTGCGGGAGAGGCTGAACGTCTACCCGCGCTACGTCCGCGCGGCGGCGGGGCAGTGGATCGACACGCGGCTCACCGCGCACGTTTCCGCGCTGGCGCTGGAGAACGGGCTCGCGAACCCGGACGCGAAGGTCGTCGGCCGCGAGTGGCAGGAGCCCGATGGCGGGCTCGACACCTTCGGCAGGGCTGACCTCAACACCGCGATCGACACCGAGGGCCGCACGAGCGACCGGCGCGGCGACTTCGACGAGGTCTACGGCGACTGGGACGAGCTGAAGATTCCCGTTGCGCCGCAACGGCTTTCGCCGGACGTCCAACGTGGACTGAAGATCGCGGCGAACGACCCGGCCGCGTTGCTCGGCGACACCGAGGCCGCGATGGCGCTGCTCACCGCGGACGGCGACGCGCTGGAGGAGATGACGCGCCTCGCCGACGACCTGCGCCGCGAGGTGGTCGGCGACGACGTCACGTACGTGGTCAACCGGAACATCAACTTCTCGAACGTCTGCTACGTCGGCTGCCGCTTCTGCGCCTTCGCCCAGCGCGAGCGGGACGCGGACGCGTTCCGGCTCTCCGCGGAGGAGGTCGCCGACCGCGCGCAGGAGGCGTGGGACTCCGGCGCCACCGAGGTCTGCATGCAGGGCGGCATCGACCCCAAGCTGCCGGTGACGTACTACGCCGACATCGTGCGCGCGATCAAGAAGCGCGTGCCGGGGATGCACGTCCACGCGTTCAGCCCGATGGAGATCGTCTCCGCCGCCGCCAAGGCGGGCGTGAGCGTGCGCGAATGGCTGACCGAGCTCAAGGAGGCCGGGCTCGACACGATCCCCGGCACGGCGGCCGAGATCCTCGACGACGACGTGCGGTGGGTCCTCACCAAGGGCAAGCTGCCCACCGCGACCTGGCTCGACGTCGTCGGCACCGCCCACGAGCTGGGCATCCGCTCGTCCAGCACGATGATGTACGGCCACGTCGACCACCCCGGCCACTGGCTCACCCACCTGCGGGTCCTCGCGGAGCTGCAGGACCGCACGGGCGGGCTCACCGAGTTCGTCGCGCTGCCGTTCGTGCACCGCAACGCCCCGATCTACCTGGCGGGCGTCGCCCGTCCCGGCCCCACCCGCCGCGACAACCGCGCCGTGCACGCGTTCGCCCGGCTGGCGCTGCACGGGCGCATCGACAACATCCAGTGCTCGTGGGTCAAGCTCGGCGACGAGGGCACCGCGGAGATCCTCAACGGGGGTGCGAACGACATCGGCGGCACGCTGATGGAGGAGACCATCAGCCGCATGGCTGGCTCCGAGCACGGCTCGGCGCGCACGGAGAGTGAGCTCCAGACCCTGGCTTCGCTCGCAGGGCGTAACGCCCGTCAGCGGACTACGACATATGGGCGAGTGCGAACCGATGATCAGTGGCCGATAGTCTGATTCGGCGCAAAGACGCTACCGGCCATCGGTAGCTTGGCGGCCAATCAGTCAGCAAGGTTCACCCTTCCGGGGTGGGTCTGTGCCTTGGGGAGGCTCGGCAAGTGCACGGCATGAGTCTGGTACTGAGCGCTGCGGTCGAGAGCAGCATGACCGGTACCGCAGCTGGTCCCGTGGGCGTGATCGCGGTCACGGCGGGCGTGGGCGGTCTGGTGTACGGCCTGGTGAGGCGGCGCAAGCCGGCTCCCGTCGTGGCGGCGAACCAGCGCATCGACCTGGTCCAGCAGGACGTCTCGCAGAGCTGATCCCGGCGGTCTGAGAGGATCGCTCCGTGTCCACGGAGAACGCGCCCGCAGAAAGCACCCCGGTTACCGCCTCGGAAGGCACCACGGCGCCCGTCAAGCGCCCCCGCGTCCTGTCCGGCATCCAGCCGACGGCCGGGTCCTTCCACCTCGGCAACTACCTGGGCGCGCTGCGGCAGTGGGTGGCTCTTCAGGACGCCCACGACGCGTTCTACTGCGTCGTCGACCTGCACGCGATCACCGTGGAGCAGGACCCGAAGGTCCTGCGGCAGAACACCCGCGTCTCCGCGGCGCAGCTGCTCGCGCTGGGCATCGACCCGGACCGCGCCACGCTGTTCGTGCAGTCGCACGTCCCGGAGCACGCCCAGCTCGGCTGGGTGCTGCAGTGCCTGACGGGCTTCGGCGAGGCGTCGCGGATGACGCAGTTCAAGGACAAGTCCGCACGTCAGGAGCAGTCGGTCGGCGTGGGTCTGTTCACCTACCCGATCCTGCAGGCCGCGGACATCCTGCTGTACCAGGCGCACTACGTGCCGGTCGGTGAGGACCAGCGCCAGCACCTGGAGCTGACCCGCGACCTCGCGACCCGGTTCAACTCGCGCTACGGCAAGACGTTCCGCCTGCCGGAGCCGTACATCGTCAAGGACACGGCGAAGATCTTCGACCTGCAGGACCCGACGTCGAAGATGAGCAAGTCCGTGCCCGGCGGTGTCGTCGAGCTGCTGGAGGACCCGAAGCGGTCGGCCAAGAAGATCCGCTCCGCCGTCACCGACACGGGCCGCGAGATCATCTTCGACGCCGAGAACAAGCCGGGCGTCTCGAACCTGCTCACGATCTACTCCGCGCTCACCGGCCGGACCGTCGACTCGCTCGCCGCCGACTACGACGGCAAGGGCTACGGCGACCTCAAGAAGGACCTCGGCGAGGTCTTCACCGAGTGGGTCACGCCGATCCAGGACCGCGTGAAGACCTACCTCGACGACGTGGCGTCGCTGGACAAGATCCTCGCCGCCGGTGCCGAGCGCGCCCGCGACGCGGCCTCCAAGACGCTGCGCCGCACCTACGAGAAGATCGGCTTTGTCCTGCCGGAGTAATGCCGTTGCACTAGCGTTCCAGGCGTGGACAAGTGGCGTCGGAAGTACGCGTGGTTCGACCACATCATGCGTGCGTATGAGCGCTTCACCGAGAGGTACGGCACGCACTACGCCGCCGCGGTGACGTACTTCAGCGTGCTCTCGCTCGTGCCGATCCTGATGATCGGGTTCGCCGTCGCCGGTTTCGTGCTGCAGTCGCAGCCGGACCTGCTCGCCTCGCTGCGCCAGAGCATCGCGGAGGCCGTGCCGGACGCGCAGCTGCGCGACCAGGTCAACGAGGCCGTGAACACCGCCCTCGAGTCCAAGGGCACCGTCGGCGTCATCGGCCTGCTCGGCGCCGCCTACTCCGGCCTCGGCTGGATGGGCAACCTCCGCGACGCCCTCACGGCGCAGTGGGGGCACGCCAAGGAGAACCTGCCGTTCCTCGGCACGCTGTGGCGTGACCTGCTGTCACTGGTCGGGCTGGGGCTCGCGATCGTGCTGTCGTTCGCCATCACGGCGGCCGGGTCGGGGCTCGCCGAGACCGTCCTCGAGTGGATGGGCCTCGCCGACCAGGGCTGGGCGCTGGTGCTGCTGCGGATCGGCTCGATCCTGCTGTCGCTGCTCGCGAACTGGCTCGTGTTCCTGTGGGTGCTCTCCCGGCTGCCGCGCAAGCCCGTTGGCTGGCGCAGCGCCGTGCGAGGGGCGTTCGCGGGCGCGATCGGGTTCGAGGTCCTCAAGCAGGCCGCCACGGTCTTCCTGTCGTTCACCACGAAGTCGCCCACCTCGGCCGCGTTCGGCTCGGTGATCGGTGTGCTCGTGTTCGCGAACCTGGTGGCCCAGTTCCTGCTGTTCATCACGGCCTGGACGGCGACGGCGCGGGAGAACCTGGAGCCGGAGGTCGTGCGGGCGCCGCCGCCCGCGGTGATCCAGCCCGTCGTGACCGTGCGGCCGGGACCGGCGCCGTCGCTCATGGTCGGTGCGGGCGCACTGGCCGGGGCGCTGCTCGCCCTCCGCTGGCGCAAGCGCTAAGCCCGCTTCCAGACGCACTGTCCGCAACCCCCGCCCCGTTCGCGACTCTCTTTCGTGTTTCCCGCCGGGTACGCGGGGTCCCCACGTTCCCTCCAACCGAACGCGGGGACCCCGCGTCCTATAGCGACGTCACGCGGAGGCATCGGTGGACACCGATGGATGACTCACGGACGGGTGTGTGGCGGGAGAAGGGGAGCCGTTGGTGCGGCGCTCGGAAGACGAACGGCCCGGCACGACGAGGTGCCGGGCCGTTCCGTTTCCAGAGCTCTCAGAAGCCCTGAGCCGCCTGTGCGGCCTGGCGGCGTGCCCGTGCCGCCTTGGCCCGCTTGTTGCGGATGAAGAGCAGCAGGGCGGCCACCAGGCCCACGCCCGCCGCGGCCGTGATGGGGAGGCCGACGGTGCCGAACGCGGTCGGTTCCTGACGGCCGCGCTCGTCCACGGCCACCGCGTCCGAGTCGTTGTCGTCCGCGCTCTGCGTGGGGACGACGTTCGGCTTCGGCTGCGGTGCGCCGTCCACGAGCTTGCCGACGCCGCCGGGGCCCATCGCGAAGCCGTAGTCGAGCAGCTTCGCGGCCTGGGCGTCCAGGCGCGTGGGCGTCTGCTGGCCGCGCAGCAGGACCACGACGAGGCGGCGGCCGTTGCGCTCGGCGGCGCCCACGTAGGTGTGCAGCGAGTCGTCGGTGAAGCCGGTCTTGCCGCCGATCGCGCCCTCGTAGCTGTTGAGCAGGCGGTTGTCGTTCGTCAGCATGATCGTGCCGCCGTTGCGGCCGGGGAACTGCGCCTGCTTGAGCTTGATGGCGTTCGCGAACTCCTCGTACTTCATCGCGCCGCGGAAGATCAGGGCGACGTCGTAGGCGGAGGTGCTGGTGCCGGGGCCGTCCAGGCCGGACGGGGTGACGGCGCGGGTGTCAAGGGCGCCGAGCTCCCTCGCCATCGCGTTCATCTTGCGCAACGCGTTCGGCACGCCGCCGAGCTGACGGGCGAGGGTGTGCGCCACGTCGTTGCCGGAGGTGAGCAGCAGGCCGTGCAGCAGCTCGCGGACCGTGTACTGGCCGCCGTCGCGCAGACCGACGCAGGTGCACTCCTGCTGGGTGTCCTCGGCCGAGGCCGTGACGACGAGGTCGCCGCGCAGCTCCTTGGCCACGACCATCGCGAGCAGCACCTTCATGATGCTCGCCGGGCGCTGCCGCCCGTGCGGGTCGTAGGCGGCCAGCACGGCGCCGCTGTCCATGTCCGCGATCATCCAGGTGGCCGCGGTGATGCCGCTCGGCGGCTGCGCCGAGTTCGGCGGCAGGATCAGCCCGCACTCGCCGAGCCGGTCACCGCCGATCGGCTTCTCCGGCACCTCGAGCGGCGTCGGCGCCTTCTGGCCGGGAGCCGGCTGCTCCGACGTGTCCACCGGCGGGGGCGGGGTCTCGCGGTTGGCGCACTGCGCCGAGCCGACGGCCTGTCGTGCCGAGCCGGCGTCGGCTTGCTGTGCGGTGCCGGTCGGTGCGGCGAACGCGGCGGTGGCCGTAGCTAGGACCAGGGCGACGATGAGCCGATGGGTGAAGGGCACCCCTTCAGGCTATCCACCCCCGTTTGGTGCCTTGCACGCACCACGTCTGATACTGGTCGCCGTGAAGCTCTCGCGCCCGATGTCACTCTTCCTGGTGGCTTTCGGCGTGTGGTCGTGGGTGATCTGGCCCACGTTCCTGCGGAACATCTGGAGCGACGCCCGTTCGTTCGACGACGGACCGACGCCGTTCTTCACCGTGCACCTGCTGCTCGTGATCGCCCCGCTCGTGTTCGGCACCGTCATCGGCGTGCTGGGCGTGCGGGGCTTCCTCGCCACTCGACGTCGATAGGAAACGCCGTGGACTTCGTACGCCTCTTGCTGGTCTTCCTGCACCTGCTGGGCATGGGCATGCTCGTCGCGATGATCATGCTGCAGGCCAAGGCGGGGAAGGACGCGCCGGTCAACAAGGGCTGGCTGCACGGCGCCGCCCTGCAGCTGCTGACGGGCCTCGCGCTCGTCGGCATCGACCCGCTGGTCGACACGGTGAAGTACGACCACATCAAGATCAGCGTGAAGCTGCTGGTCGTCGTGGCCATCGCGGTCGTCGTGGCGATCAACGTCAACAAGCCCAAGGCCCCGTCGTGGCTGGTGCCCACGGCCGCGTCGCTCGTCGTGCTGAACATCGGTGTCGCGGTCTTCTGGACCTGATCGGGCGATCTCTTGATCACTCGCGGGTGACGTCCACCCGGAGCGCGGGCGACGTGTCTTATGTGGGCCAACGATCGTGGGCATGTCACGTATCGCCTACATCGGTGTGCTCACCGCCGGCGCGGTGTTGATGCTCGTCTCGCTGCACGGTGCCGCCCCCGAGGCCGAGGCTTCGGGGGACGGCCGGGTGTGCACAGCCGCGTGGTGCCTCGACGGTCGTCCCGGATGGCTCTTCCTCCCTCCCGAGGGAAGAGGCGAACACCCGACCACCACCACGACCCCGTGCACGGAAACGACCACCACGACCCACACGACCACCCCGCACACGACCACCACCACGTGGACGTCCACGACCGACACCACCACGTCCACGACCGACACGACGACGTCCACCACCGACACGACGTCCACGACTGACACCACGACGTCGTCCACCACGTCGACCACGCCGTCGACTTCGACGACGACCACGACGCTGCCGGTCACCACGACGACCACGCCCGTCGTGACCACCACCACTCCCGTGCTGACGACGACCAAGCCCGTCGCCGCACCGCCCCACTACGACGACAACCACCTCGCGAGCACGGGCGCGACGACCGGCTGGATGCTGCTGCTCGGTGCGCTGTCCGTCGCCGGCGGCACCCTGATGCTGCTGATCGAGCGGGGCAGGCGCCGCATCCGGGGCTGACCGCCGAAAACTGTCGGTGGTGCTCGTCACACTGGTGACATGCGAATCGACCAGCTGCGCGAACGCAGCGAGCCAGGTGTCATCAGCGCCACCACCCTCCGCGCGCTCGGGGTGCCGGACCCCTGGCGGAAGTGTTGTCCGGGCGGGCCGTGGCAGCGCATGCACGCAGGTGTCGTGCTGCTGCACAACGGCCCGCCCGCGCATGACCAGCACCTCACGGCGGCCCTGCTGCGCGCGGGACCGGGCGCCGCGGTCACCGGTGCCGAGGCGTGCCGCTACGGCACCAAGCTGGTCCGCGATGTCCCGAAGGAGCTGGGCCGCGCGGAGCCCGTGGCGGAACGCGGCGCGCGCCGGCTCTCCCGCCGCATCCGGCCGCCGGTGCGGATCGTGGGGTGACGGGCGCTCAACGGCCTTCTGCGGCGGTGAGGACCGCGGCCGGGGTGCTGGTGGGCTGAGGTACCGGCGGGAGCCGTCTGGTGGTGCTCAGCCTGGTCGGGGGCGTCCACACCGGAGTGTCGGTGAACCGCTGTCCCCGCCCGGGAACGGCGAAGCGCCGCGCCCCCGGAGGGAACGCGGCGCCTCGGCCGTGCGGAAACCTCAGACGCGCTTGAACAGCAGCGCGCGCTTCACTTCCTGGATCGCCTTGGTGACCTGGATGCCACGCGGGCAGGCGTCCGTGCAGTTGAACGTCGTGCGGCAGCGCCACACGCCGTCGATGTCGTTGAGGATGTCGAGCCGCTCCTCGGCGCCCTCGTCGCGCGAGTCGAAGATGAACCGGTGCGCGTTCACGATCGCCGCCGGGCCGAAGTACGAGCCCTCGGTCCAGTAGACCGGGCAGGAGGTGGTGCAGCAGGCGCACAGGATGCACTTCGTCGTGTCGTCGAACCGCTCGCGGTCGGCGACGGACTGGATGCGCTCGCGCGTCGGCTCGTTGCCGTAGGTCACGAGGTACGGCTTGACGGCGCGGAACGCCTCGAAGAAGGGCTCCATGTCGACGAGCAGGTCCTTGTTCACCGGCAGGCCCTTGATGGGCTCGATGGTGATCGTGGTCTGCTTGTCGCCCTTCTGCAGCAGGTCCTTCAGCAGGACCTTGCAGGCGAGGCGGTTGACGCCGTTGATGCGCATGGCGTCGGACCCGCAGATGCCGTGGGCGCAGGAGCGGCGGAACGTCAGCGTGCCGTCCACGTACCACTTGATGTAGTGGAGGAGGTTCAGCACGCGGTCGGACGGCAGGGCCGGGATGTCGAACGAGTCCCAGCGCGGCTCGTCGTCGAACTCCGGGTTGAACCGGCGGATCTTGACGGTGACCGTGACAGCGCCGTCCGGAACCGGCGGCTGGGAGCCGCGCGAGCCAGCAGTGGTTTCAGCGGTGGCGGTCATCAGTACTTGCGCTCCATCGGCTTGTACCGGGTAAAGGTGACGGGCTTGTAGTCGAGGCGGATGTCCGCCGCCAGACCCTCGCCCTGCTTGTAGAACATGCTGTGCCGCATGAAGTTCGTGTCGTCGCGGTTCGGGTAGTCCTCGCGGGCGTGACCGCCGCGGGACTCCTTGCGCGCGAGGGCGCCGACGACGAGGACCTCGGCGAGCTCCAGCAGGAAGCCGAGCTCGACGGCCTCCAGCAGATCGGTGTTGAAGCGCTTGCCCTTGTCCTGCACGGAGATGTGGGCGTAGCGCTCCTTGAGCGCCTGCACGTCGTGCAGGGCCTGCTTGAGCGTGTCCTCGGTGCGGTAGACGGACGCGTTGGCGTCCATCGTGGCCTGCAGCTCGGTGCGGATGTCCGCGACGCGCTCCTGGCCGTGCTCGGACAGCGCCAGCGCGACCTGGGCCTCGACGGCGGCGGCCGGGTTCTCCGGCAGCTCGACGTGCTCGTCGCGCGAGAGCGCGTACTCCGCGGCGGCGATGCCGGCGCGGCGGCCGAAGACGTTGATGTCCAGCAGCGAGTTCGTGCCCAGGCGGTTCGCGCCGTGCACGGAGACGCAGGCGCACTCGCCGGCGGCGTAGAGGCCGGGGACGACGTTGTCGTTGTCCCGCAGCACCTCGCCGTGGACGTTGGTCGGGATGCCGCCCATCGCGTAGTGCGCGGTCGGGTAGACCGGGACGGGCTCGTGCACCGGGTCGACCGCGAGGTAGGTGCGGGCGAACTCGGTGATGTCCGGCAGCTTCGACTCCAGCACCTCGGCGCCGAGGTGGGTGCAGTCGAGCAGCACGTAGTCCTTGTTCGGCCCGGCGCCGCGGCCCTCCAGCACCTCCAGTGCCATCGAGCGGGCGACGATGTCGCGCGGCGCGAGGTCCTTGATGGTGGGGGCGTAGCGCTCCATGAACCGCTCGCCCGAGGCGTTGCGCAGGATCGCGCCCTCGCCTCGCGCACCCTCGGTCAGCAGGATGCCGAGACCGGCCAGACCGGTCGGGTGGAACTGGTAGAACTCCATGTCCTCCAGGGGCAGGCCCTTGCGGAAGACGATGCCCATGCCGTCGCCGGTCAGCGTGTGGGCGTTCGACGTGGTCTTGAAGACCTTGCCGAAACCACCGGTGGCGAACACGACGGACTTGGCCTGGAAGACGTGGATCTCGCCGGTGGCGAGCTCGTAGGCGACGGCGCCGGTGCAGACCGGGCCGTTCTCCGTCTCGGTCAGGCAGATGTCGAGCACGTAGAACTCGTTGAAGAACTCGATGCCGTGCTTGACGCAGTTCTGGTACAGCGTCTGCAGGATCATGTGACCGGTGCGGTCCGCGGCGTAGCAGGCGCGGCGCACGGCGGCTTCACCGTGGTTGCGCGTGTGGCCGCCGAACCGGCGCTGGTCGATCTTGCCCTCGGGCGTGCGGTTGAACGGCAGGCCCATCTTCTCGAGGTCGAGGACCGCGTCGATGGCCTCCTTCGCCATGATCTCGGCGGCGTCCTGGTCGACCAGGTAGTCGCCGCCCTTGATCGTGTCGAAGGTGTGCCACTCCCAGTTGTCCTCCTCGACGTTGGCCAGCGCGGCGCACATGCCGCCCTGGGCCGCGCCGGTGTGCGAACGCGTGGGGTAGAGCTTGGTGAGCACCGCGGTGCGGGCGCGCTGGCCTGACTCGATCGCCGCGCGCATTCCGGCACCACCAGCGCCGATGATGACTACGTCGTACTTGTGGAACTGCATTGTGGTGGGCTCCCCGCGCGGGTCAGTTCGAGATGTTCGGGTCGAAGGTGAAGATCACGAACGTGCCGAGCGACACGATCAGCACGATCGACACGTAGAGCAGCATCTTCAACCAGAACCGGGTGGAGTCCTTGCGGGCGTAGTCGTTGATGACCGTCCGCACGCCGTTGCCGCCGTGCAGCTGCGCGAGCCACAGCATCGCGAGGTCCCAGAACTGCCAGAACGGAGACGACCAGCGACCGGCGACGAAGGCGAAGTTGATCTTGTGGACGCCGCCGTCGAGGATGTTCATGATGAACAGGTGGCCCAGGACGAGGACCACGAGCAGCAGGCCGGACAGGCGCATGAAGAGCCAGCTGTACAGCTCGCCGTTGCCGCGCCGGGCCGCGGGGCGGCGGGGCGAGCGGGGCTTGTCGAGTGCGAGAGACATGGTCACTGACCCCCAACCAGGTCGGAGATCGTCCGCTCCATCATGAAGTAGAAGCCGGGGATCATCACGAGGACCCACACCGCGAGCACGGTCCAGAGCATGGGCCGCTGGTACTTCGCGCCCTTCTCCCAGAAGTCGACGAGCATGACCCGGATGCCGTTCAGCGCGTGGTAGAGCACCGCGCCGACCAGGCCGACCTCGAAGAGGTTCACGATCGGGTTCTTGTAGGTCTCGATCACCGCGTCGTACGCGTTCGGGGACACCCGCACGAGCGCGGTGTCGAGCACGTGGGTGAAGAGGAAGAAGAACGTGAGGACACCGGTGATCCGGTGGGCGACCCAGGACCACATGCCCAGATCTCCGCGGTAGAGCGTCCCACCCCCTCGGGTGGTGGTGCCCGACCGCTCGGGTGCGCCTGCGCTGGTCATGCGCCGCGGCCTCCAACGTCAGTGGTGGTGGTCGGTGGACGTGTCGTTCCGACCATGACCGGGAAATGCTAGTCCCGCACGTCGGACGCGACCCAGCAGGCGCACCCGCTCTGTGATCGATGAGACACGGTGTCGATCCACCAACTGGCCTTGATCGATTCGGAAATGCGTCGTGGGACACAATTCCGAATCGTCCGATATCGCGGCGAAATACGGATCTGTGAAGTATCGGAAAAGGACGGCGGCCCGGAACCTCCGCCAGGGTCCGGGCCGCCGTCTTCGGCAAGGGCACTTGCCGCCCCTCACACGACTCCGGCTCCGCCGCCGGTTCAGCCGTTCCGAGAAAATCTTCCGTGCCGGTTTCGGTGATGTTTCGCCGATGTGCGAACCGCAGGCGGGACAACGACATTCCGGTGGTGGTGCCGGTCGTGATCGCGGGCCCGGAGGGAAGGGGGCTGCTGTCGTCGTCGGCGCCGGAGCGGCAGTTTGGCGCGCGGAACTGGGCCGAATGGACGACGATCGGCCCGGAGAAGCGGCCACCGGGGACGTTTCGCCACGCGCCGAACACGAGTGATCACCTCAGGTGAGGACTATGCGTCGAATGCGTAACCGATAGGGGTCTATGTAGGTGCTGGCCGCAACGAGGTTGGTTACCAAGAGGTACGGTGCGCCGTCTAGAACCCAACTTGACCGTTGGGGAGGAACTCAGGGAGGAGACGAGCCGTGCGTCGTCGTATGCGTGGTGTCGCGGTCGCCGCGATCGCGTTGACCAGCGTGATGACTATGGCCGCCTGCGCGAAGGACACGGGTGGCAGTGGCAACAACTCGAACACCGGCTCAGGTGCCGCGTGCGAGTACGCCACGCCTCCCACCGCGTCCGCCACCTCGAGCACCAGCGCCGCCAACGGCGACAAGGTCGACGCGAGCGCGCTGAAGATCGGTCTGGCCTACGACATCGGTGGCCGTGGCGACGCGTCGTTCAACGACTCCGCCGCCGCCGGTCTGGACAAGGCCATCGCGGACATGGGCGTGAAGAAGGAGAACACGCGCGAGCTCTCCGCCGCCCCGAACGAGGACGAGTCGGCCAAGCAGACCCGTCTGCGCCAGCTGGCCGGTGAGGGCTTCAACCCGATCATCGGTGTCGGCTTCGCCTACGCCGAGTCGCTGAAGGTCGTCGCGCCGGAGTTCCCGGACGTGAAGTTCGCCCTGGTCGACGGCACCGTCGAGGGCGCGACCAACGTCACGCCGCTGCTCTTCGCCGAGCACGAGGGTTCCTTCCTGGCGGGCGTCATCGCCGCGTACCAGAGCAAGAAGTGCCACGTGGGCTTCGTCGGCGGCGTCGAGATCCCGCTGATCCAGAAGTTCGAGGCGGGCTACGCGCAGGGCGCCAAGGCCGCCGCGCCGAACATCAAGGTCGAGTCGAAGTACATCACGCCCGCGGGTGACTTCTCCGGCTTCCAGGACGCCCCGAAGGGCCAGGAGGCCGCGAAGGGCCAGATCGACGCCGGTGCCGACGTGATCTACCAGGCCGCCGGCGCGTCCGGCAAGGGCGTCTTCTCCGCCGCGAAGCAGGGCAACGTGCTCGCCATCGGCGTCGACGCCGACCAGTACAACCAGGCGACCGTCGCCGACACCAAGGACGTCATCGTGTCGTCCATGCTCAAGCGCGTCGACGTCGCGGTCTACGACTTCGTGGCCGCGGTCGCGAAGAACGACCTCTCGTCGCTGCCGAAGGTCTTCGACCTGAAGTCGGACGGCGTCGGCTACGCCACGTCGGGTGGCAAGATCGACGCCAAGCTGCAGGAGATCCTCGAGGGCTACAAGGCCCAGATCATCGAGGGCAAGATCTCGGTCAAGGACACCCCGTAGTCCGGAGCCACAACCCCACCGGGCCCTGTGAGGTTTTCGCCCTCACAGGGCCTGGTGCGTGGTAGGAGGAGCAACTCGACGATGAGCAGTTCCACGTCCGTCGGGACGGACGAACACCCCGCGGTGGTGCTCACAGGCATCACCAAGCGATTCCCCGGTGTGGTCGCCAACAGCGACGTCCACCTGACCGTGCGCCGCGGCGAGGTCCACGCCCTCTGCGGCGAGAACGGCGCGGGCAAGTCCACCCTGATGAAGATCCTCTACGGCATGCAGCCGCCGGACGAGGGCACCATCGAGGTGGACGGCGAGCAGGTGCGGTTCCGCACGCCGTCCGACGCCATCAAGGCCGGGATCGGCATGGTGCACCAGCACTTCATGCTCGCCGACAACCTGACCGTCCAGGAGAACGTGGTCCTGGGCGCGGAGGCTCTGCACGGCATCGGGAAGAAGGCCCGAGCGCGCATCATCGAGCTGTCCGGCAGGACCGGCCTCAACGTCGACCCCGGCGTGCTGGTCGAGCAGCTCGGCGTCGCCGACCGCCAGCGCGTGGAGATCCTCAAGGTGCTCTACCGCGGCGCCAAGGTGATCATCCTGGACGAGCCCACCGCCGTGCTCGTGCCGCAGGAGGTCGACGAGCTCTTCGAGACAGTCCGCGGCATGCAGGCGCAGGGCTACACGTTCCTGTTCATCTCGCACAAGCTCGACGAGGTCCGCGCCATCGCGGACTCCGTCACGGTGATCCGCCGCGGCACGACCGTGGGCAGCGCCGACCCGAAGACCGTCAGCTCCCGGCAGCTCGCCGAGATGATGGTCGGCAGCGAGCTGCCCAGCCCGGAGACGCGCGAGTCCACCGTCACCGACAAGGTGGTGCTCGACGTCAAGGGCCTGCGGCTGCTCGCCCCCGACGGCACCCGGCCGATCCTCGACGACATCGACCTCGTGGTCCGCTCCGGCGAGGTCGTCGGCATCGCCGGTGTCGAGGGCAACGGCCAGACCGAGCTGGTCGAGGCCGTCATGGGCATGCGCAAGGCGGGCGGCGGCACGATCACGTTGCTGGACAAGGACCTCAGCAAGCTGGGCACGCTCGCCCGGCGCGAGGCCGGCATCGGCTACGTGCCCGAGGACCGCCACCGCCACGGTCTGCTCCTCACGCAACCCCTCTGGTACAACCGGATCCTCGGCTACCAGACCCGCAAGCCGACGTCCAAGGGCGTCTGGCTCGACATCGACGGCGCGAAGAAGGACACCGAGCGGATCGTCGCGGACTTCGACGTCCGCACGCCCGGCATCGACGTGCCCGCCGCCGCGCTGTCCGGCGGCAACCAGCAGAAGCTGGTCGTCGGCCGCGAGCTGTCCGGCGACCCGGTGCTGCTGATCGCCTCGCACCCCACCCGCGGTGTGGACGTGGGCGCGCAGGCGCTGATCTGGGACGAGATCAAGCGCGCCCGCGCCGCCGGTCTCGCCGTCCTGCTGATCTCCGCCGACCTGGACGAGCTGATCGGCCTGTCGGACACGATCAAGGTCATGCTGCGCGGCCGCCTGGTGGCCGACGCCGACCCGAGCACCGTCACGCCCGAGGACCTCGGCAGCGCGATGACGGGTGCGGGCAGCACGAGCGCCGCGGTGCACGAGACCGCGACGGTTGAGGAAGGCGAGAACTGATGGGACACCTGCGCGGCAAACTCCTGCCGCCCGCGTTGGCGATCGTCTTCTCGATGCTGTTGTGCGGCGTGGCGCTCGTCATCTCCGGTGCGAACCCGTTCAGCGCGTTCGCCGCGATGGTCACGCACGTCGGCAAGGGCTCGACGTTCGTCGACATCATCAACTCGACGGGCATCTACTACATCGCGGCGCTCGCGGTGGCGATCGGGTTCCAGATGAACCTGTTCAACATCGGTGTCGAGGGCCAGTACCGGGTCGCGGCCGTCATCGCCGCGGTCGTCGGCGGCTCGATCGCGCTGCCCACCGGCATCCACACGCTGGTGATCATCATCGTGGCGGCGCTCGCCGGTGCCGCCTGGGCCGCGATCCCCGCCATCCTCAAGGTGACGCGCGGCGTCAACGAGGTCATCTCGACGATCATGATGAACGGCCTGGCCATCGGCCTGTCCGCCTACCTGATCCGCCGCGACGTCTTCGGTGAGCTGCGGGGCAACAACATCCGCACGCCGGAGATCCCGGAGAGCGGCTGGATGCCCGGCATCTCCTTCGGTGGCGGCGGCACGATGTTCGGCTTCATCTTCGTGGCGGTCGCCCTCGGCGTCGGCTACTGGGTCATGATGAACCGCACCCGGTTCGGCTTCGAGCTGCGCGCGTCCGGCGAGTCGTCCACCGCGGCCTCCGCCGGTGGCGTCAACGCCAAGAAGATGGTGCTGTTCTCGATGCTGATCTCGGGCGCCATCGCGGGTCTCATCTCGCTGCCGGAGCTGCTCGGCCGCGACCACACGTTCAGCCTGAACTTCACCGCGGGCATCGGCTTCTCGGGCATCGCCATCGCGCTGCTCGGCCGCAACCACCCCGGCGGCATCGCGTTCGGCGCGCTGCTGTGGGCGTTCCTCGACAAGTCGGGCCTCGCGCTCGACAACGTCGGTGTGCCCAGGGAGATCGTCACCATCATGCAGGGCTCGATCGTCCTGTCGGTCGTCGTCGCGTACGAGGTGGTGCGCCGCTTCGAGCTCGCCGCCGAACAGCGCCGCGTCGGCCGTGAGCTCGGAACCGTCGGAGGTGCCGCGTGATCTCGACGTTGGAGGAGAAGCCCCACGTCCCGGCGGCGCCCCGCAAGCGCAGGGTGCCGGGCTGGGCCGTCGGCATGATCAGCGTCGCCGGCGCGGTCCTGCTGCTGTCGACGACCTCGTACCTCACCGGCTTCCCGCAGATGACGTCGTCGGGCACGACGCAGACGGCGGTGCGGCTCGCGCTGCCGATCCTGCTCGCCGGTCTCGGCGGTCTGTGGGCGGAACGCGCGGGCGTGGTCAACATCGGCCTCGAAGGCATGATGATCATGGGCACCTGGGGCGCGGCGTGGGCCGGGTACCAGTGGGGCCCGTGGGCGGCGCTCGTCGCCGCCGTCGTGTTCGGCTCGCTCGGCGGTCTGCTGCACGCCATCGCCACCGTCACGTTCGGCGTCAACCACATCGTCTCCGGTGTGGCGATCAACCTGCTCGGCGCCGGTCTCACGAAGTACCTGTCGACGCTGCTCTTCCAGCCGCTGTCGAACAACCCGCGGCAGTCGCCGCCGGTGCAGCCGTTCGACACGTTCTCGGCGGCGGGTCTCAGCGACTGGCTGCGCGAGCTGGAGAACGAGCAGCGCGTCATCATCTCCGACGTCGCGGGCATCCTGGGCGGTCTCGTCACGGGCGTCTCGCCGCTGACGATGATCGCGATCCTGCTGCTGCCGCTGTCGTACTTCCTGTTGTGGCGCACGCGGTTCGGCCTGCGCCTGCGGTCGGTCGGCGAGAACCCGCACGCGGCGGACTCGCTGGGCGTCAAGGTGTACCTCCACAAGTACGTCGCCGTGATCGTCTCCGGTGGCCTCGCCGGTCTGGGTGGCGCCGCGCTGGTGCTGAACCCCGGCCAGCTGTCCTACCTGGAGGGTCAGACCGGTGGCCGCGGCTACATCGGCCTCGCGGCGATGATCTTCGGCAACTGGCGGCCCGGTGGCCTGCTCGGTGGCGCGGCGCTGTTCGGCTACGCAGACGGCCTGCAGCTGCGGTCGGGCGGCGAGGTCGTGCTGGGTCTCGTCTACGGCGTGGTGATCCTGCTCGGCGTGATCGTGGTGTGGCAGCTGTACCGCCGCAAGTGGTTCTCCGCCGCGGCCGCGATCGTCGTCGCCGTGCTGATGTACCTGCTGTACATCACCCTCGACGAGATCCCCGGCGAGTTCGTCTCGTACGCGCCGCACATGGTGACGCTGGCCGTGCTGGCCGTCGCATCGCAACGGTTGCGGATGCCCGCCGCCGACGGTGTGGTGTACCGCCGTGGCTGAGGTCGACTGGGACCTGCTCCGGGCGCGGGCGGTGGAGGCGGCGTCGTTCGCCTACTGCCCGTACTCGGGGTTGCAGGTCGGAGCAGCGGCGTTGTGCGACGACGGCCGCATCGTGACCGGGTGCAACATCGAGAACGCCTCGTACGGCGTCGGCCTGTGCGCGGAGTGCGCGATGGCGGGCCAGTTGCAGCTCACGGGTGGCGGCCGGTTCGTCGCGGTGGCGTGCCGGTCCGGTGCCGGTGAGCTGCTGATGCCGTGCGGGCGGTGCCGCCAGGTCCTCTACGAGCTGGGCGGGCGGGACTGCCTGGTGGACACGCCGTCCGGCGTGCTGCCGATGACGGCGGTGCTGCCGGACGCGTTCGGACCGGAGGACCTGCCATGAGCTTTTCCGCGAGTTTTTCGGCGGTGGACGTCATCCGCGCCAAGCGCGACGGGCTGACGCTGTCCGACGAGCAGATCGACTGGGTCGTCGACGCGTACACGCGCGGTGCCGTCGCGGACGAGCAGATGTCCGCGCTGGCGATGGCGATCTTCTTCAACGGCATGTCCTCCGCCGAGACCGCGCGGTGGACGCAGGCGATGATCTCCTCGGGCGAGCGGCTGTCGCTGCACGTCGACCGCCCGACCGTGGACAAGCACTCGACCGGCGGCGTCGGCGACAAGATCACCTTGCCGCTGGCGCCCCTGGTCGCCGCGTGCGGTGCCGCCGTGCCGCAGCTGTCCGGCCGCGGCCTCGGCCACACCGGCGGAACGCTCGACAAGCTGGAGTCGATCCCGGGGTGGCGGGCCGCACTGTCCACTTCGGAGATCATGGCGCAGCTGTCCGGCGTCGGTGCCGTGGTGTGTGCCGCCACGGAAGGACTCGCTCCCGCCGACCGCAAGCTCTACGCGTTGCGCGACGTGACGGGGACGGTCGAGGCCATCCCGCTGATCGCGTCGTCGATCATGTCGAAGAAGATCGCGGAGGGCGCCGAGTCACTGGTGCTCGACGTGAAGGTCGGCTCCGGCGCGTTCATGAAGGACCTGTCCTCGGCACGTGCTCTCGCCGAGGCGCTGGTGGGCATCGGGGTCGAGCACGGCGTGCGGATCTCGGCGCTGCTGACGGACATGTCGGTGCCGCTGGGCCGTGCGGTCGGCAACGCGGTCGAAGTGGCCGAGTCCGTCGACGTGCTGCGCGGCGGCGGTCCTGCCGACGTCGTGGAGCTGACCGTGGCGCTGGCGTCGGAGATGCTGGCGCTGGCCGGGATCGACGCCGACCCGGCCGCCGTGCTGGCCTCCGGTGAGGCGTACGAGGTGTGGGCGCGGATGATCAGCGCCCAGGGCGGCGACCCGGAAGCCCCGCTCCCCGTGGGGAAGCACCGGCACGTGGTCGAGGCACCCGCCTCCGGCATTCTGTCCACTTTGGACGCCTACGGCGTCGGTGTGGCGGCGTGGCGGCTCGGTGCGGGCAGGGCCCGCAAGGAGGACCCGGTGCAGGCGGGGGCCGGCGTGCTGTGCCTGGCCAAGCCGGGTGACGCGGTGGAGGCCGGGCAGCCGTTGCTGGAGCTCTACACCGACACCCCGGACGCGGTCGACGGCGCTTTGCAGGCGCTGGACGGTGCCTACTCGGTCACCGACACCGCCCCGGAACGGTCGCCGCTGGTGATCGACACGATCCGCGGCTGAACACCGCGCCGTAGGTCCTGCCCCGCCTTCTCCCGCCACACACCCACCCGTGTGTCACCCCTCCAGCGCTCCCCGCCTCCCCAGCGTCACGTGGCTTTAGTACGCGGGGGCCCCGCGTACTCGTGGAGGGAACGTAGGGCCCCCGCGTACCCGACGGGAAACACGGACGAGAGTGGTGGGTGGGGTGGGAGGTTGCGGGCAGTAGTTGGGGAGGCGTGCTGGGGGACGGCGGCTCGGCCGTGAAGGCCGCGCCGCGGGCTCAGCCGACCAGCGAACCCGCGAGCGGGGAGCGGTCCGCCTTCCACAGCACGCACAGGATCTCCTGGCGACCGGGTGCGGCGGCGTCGTTCCACGCGTCCCACTCCTGCTGGGTGGGGATGAGGCCGGTGAAGCCGAGGGCGTCCTTCGCGTTCGGCTCGATGACCTTGAACTGCTCCGTGCAGTAGCTCTTGGTGAAGTCGGCGAGCCACACCAGGCCGGGGTACGGGGTCTCCTTCGGCTTGTCCCACAACGGGGTCGCCGCGGAGAACAGCTGGATGCCGTGCGGTCCCTCGCACGGCACGTTGGCCCGCACCCCGGAGCCCTGGATCAGGAAGTCCTTGGCGCACTGCGTTCCGGACAGGTTCCACTCCGGCACGTCACCGCCGCGGCCGAACGTCGCGATCCGCCGGGACGGCAGCGGTGCGCCGATCGGCAACGCCGCGGGCTCGCTCCACTCACCCGAGCTGCCCTGGGCCTGGTCGCCCTGCTTCGTGCCGTCACCCGTGGGCGCGGCGCTGGTGTTCTCGGGGTTGAGAGCCAGGTAGCCGCCGAACGCCGCACCGGCGAGCAGCACGGCACCCAGCGCGACGGCGGCGACCTTGAGGGCCGGGCTCTTCTTCTTGGGCTGCTGCGGCACGAACTGCTGCGGCATGGGCGGCAGCTGCGCGGTGCTGCCCTGCACGATCGGCACGAGCAGGCTGCGCGCCTGGGCGGCCGTCATGCGCCGGGAGGGGTCGACGGTCAGCAGGCCGTGGATCACCTGCGCCAGCGCGGGCGAGGCCAGGCGCAGCTGCGGCGGCTCGTTCATGATCGCGTGCAGCGTCGAGGCGGTCGACGTGCGCTCGAACGGGCTGATGCCCTCGACGGCGTGCGCGATCGTGACGCCGAGCGCCCACAAATCCGACGCGGGCGACGCCTCGAAGCCGTGCAGCCGGTCCGGCGACATGTACGCGGGCGAGCCGACGATGCCGCCGTTCGTGGTCAGCCGGGGGTCGTCCATCGCCTGCGCGATGCCGAAGTCGGTGAGCTTCACGGCGCCGTCCGGGCGCACCATGATGTTGCTGGGCTTGACGTCCCGGTGCACGATCCCGGCGGAGTGCGCCGCGTCCAGCGCGCCGAGCACCTGCAGCGCCACGCCCGCCATCCACACCGAGTCGCGTGGTCCGTGCCGTTGCACGACGGTGGCGAGGTCGGCCGCGTCGACCAGCTCCATCGCCAGGTAGGTGCGCCCGTTCTCGCGGATGACGTCGTGCACGGTCACGACGGCGGGGTGGTTCAGCCTGCCCGCCGTGCGCGCCTCGCGGAGCATCCGCTCCTCCATCACGGCGACCTCGCCGGGCGCGACGCCCTGGGGCGGGTGCAGCTCCTTCAGCGCCACCGCGCGGCCGAGCAGCTGGTCCTGGGCACGCCACACGACGCCCATCGCACCGCGGCCGAGCTCGGCGAGCAGTGTGTAGCGGTTGGCGACGACTCGCTGTTGCTGCACGGACCATCCCTTCCGGACACCCCAGGGTGACCGAGCCTACCCACGGACCTGTGAGCGCTCTCCTTTTGGTCACGTGCGGAGAGCGCCGCGGGTTCAACGAGGAAGCGGTGATCCGCGCGTCGGCCGAGGTGACAGGGGCGGTGGGGGAACGCCCTGACGGGGCACGAGGTCCGTCTCATTTGGAGTGCCCGGTACGACGACGGCCCCGGAGCGGTGAGCTCCGGGGCCGTGCGAACCGTCGGACGAGGGCGATCAGGCGCCCTCGGCCGCCAGGTCGTCGTCGTCCATGTCCTTGCCGCCGTTGGCCGGCTTCGGGCCACCGTTCTTGCGGGTGCGGCGCTGCGGGCGCGGCAGCGCGGTGGGCGGCGGGGGAGGCGTGGGCGAGCCGCCGCCGAGGATCAGCTCCGCGAACGTGGCCATCGCCTCGTCCAGCTGACCGCCGATGCGCAGCTCCGACTCCTGGTTCGACTTGCGCACCAACGACTGCAGCGCGTCGGCGTCCGGGCGGGCGCCGACCGTCTCCGCGACCTTGGAGATGCTCGCGTCGACGGTGCCGCCCAGCTCGGAGATGCGGGCCGCGAAGTCGTCCTCGACCTTGTCGAGGCGGTCGGTCATCGTGTCGAGCTTCGAGGTGACGTGCTCCAGGCGGCCCGCCAGGGCCTCCAGGCGGTCGGCGGCGTCGACCTGGTCGCGGGTCTGCTCGATCGCCGCGTACAGGGCGGTGCGGGCCTCGTCCAGCTTGCCGTTGACCGTCTCGCGGCTGTCCGCGACGGCCGCCGCCAGCTCGGCGCGGGTCTCGGCCAGCGACGACGTGAGCGCCTCGCGGGTCTCGGTGACCGAACCGGACAGGACGCCGCGGGTCTCCGCCACGGCGCCGGACAGCTCGGTGCGGGTCTCGGCGAGCGAGGACGCCAGCTCGTTGTGCCGGTCGGTGACCGCGGAGACCAGCTCGGCGCGGCTGTCGGCGACGGCGGCGGCCAGCTCGGCACGGGCGGCGGCGAGGGCGTCGCGCTGCTCGTCGGCACGGCCGTGGACGCCGGAGAACGAGTCGGCGAGGATCTTCTGCAGCGCCTCGCGGGTGCCGTCGAGGTGCTCGTGCACGCCCTCGTCGACCTCGTCGAGACGGCCGCGCAGCGCGGCCTCCAGCGCCTCGATGCGCTCGCGCAGCGGGGAGGTCACCGCGCCCGGGATCGCGTCGACCTTGCCGTCCTGCTTGTCCAGGTGGCCGTCGAGGTCGTCGATGCGCTTGTGGATGCTCGCGAGCTTGTCCTCGAGACCGTCCATGCGGCCCGCGACACCCTCGAAGCGGCCGGCGACGCCGTCGAGACGGCCGTCGAGCTGCGCGAACGGCTTGGCGAGCTTGTCGACCAGCGCGTCGACCGCGCGGCCGATGCCGGCGACGGCGTTGTCCTGGGCCTCCAGCTTGGCGAGGGCCTCGTCCAGGCGCTCCGCGAGGACGCTGACCTCAGTGCGGTCCGGCAGCTCCGACAGGCGCTTGCGGACCGAACCCAGCGACTCCAGAGGCGACATCCGGGCGTGGATCTCGTCCAGCGCGTCGAAGATCTGCTGCTGCTCGCTCTCACGGATCTCCGCGGCGCGCGTGAGCATGTTGCGCATCCGATCGAAGGACATCGTGGAGTTGTTGTTCTCTGTCACGGCTGAGCGCCTTCGTCCAGGGGAGGGGGAGACCCCGGGAGCCTATCCGCGTCGCGGGGCGGCTCTGTAACGCCCCCGAGAGATTTCAGGCGTGCGTGGACGGCGGACTGACCCGTTCAGGCTAGATCGCTGGGCTGAACGCCGAGCTGTCGGCCGGGAGTGTCCCGCGGCGACTGATGATGTTCCTACCTTGGGGTGACTCAAGCCGCCTCGCGGTTGCAGAAAGTTGCCCATCACGGATCGGCAACGACGGTGCGACCGCTCCTGATCATAGCGTTGACAAGATCGTTTCGTCGTGGCAAGGGGCGGCGTGTCGGCTGGAGTAACGTGTAGCAATGTCCACGCCGCTTACCTTGGAGACCATCCGCAGCGCGCCGAAGGTGCTGCTGCACGACCACCTCGACGGTGGCCTCCGCCCGCAGACGGTGATCGAACTCGCCGATGCCTCCGGCTACCAGGGCCTGCCCACCACCGACGCGGGCGTCCTCGGCGGCTGGTTCCGCGACAACGCCAACTCCGGCTCGCTCGTGCGCTACCTGGAGGGTTTCGCGCACACCTGCGGGGTCATGCAGGACGAGGCCGCGCTGGTGCGCGTCGCCGCGGAGGCCGTCGAGGACCTCGCCGCGGACGGCGTCGTCTACGCCGAGATCCGCTACGCGCCCGAGCTGAACACCGCCAAGGGCCTCGCGCTGGAGCAGGTCGTCGAGGCCGTCCAGGAGGGCTTCCGGCTCGGCGAGCGGCGGGCCGCCGCGGCCGGGCACCGGATCCGCGTCGGCACCCTGCTGTGCGCCATGCGCCAGAACGAGGGCTGGCTGCGCATCGCGGAGCTCGCCGTCCGCTACCGCGACCTCGGTGTCGCCGGGTTCGACATCGCCGGTCCGGAAGCGGGCTTCCCGCCCAGCAAGGGCCGTGACACGTTCGAGTACCTGCGGCAGCAGAACGCGCACTTCACCATCCACGCCGGTGAGGCGTTCGGCCTGCCGTCGATCTGGGAGGCCATCCAGCACTGCGGCGCCGAGCGCCTCGGCCACGGCGTGCGGATCGCCGACGACATCAAGGTGTCCGAGGCCGACGGCACGGCCGAGCTGGGCCGCCTGGCCGCGTACGTCCGCGACCGCCGCATCCCGCTGGAGATGTGCCCGACGTCGAACCTGCAGACGGGTGCCGCGCCGACCCTCGCCGACCACCCGATCGGGCTGCTCGCGAAGCTGCGGTTCCGCGTCACGGTCAACACGGACAACCGGCTGATGAGCGACTGCTCGCTGTCGAGCGAGTTCGCCGCGCTGGCGGAGACGTTCGGCTACGGCTGGGCGGACCTGCGGTGGTTCACGATCAACGCGATGAAGTCGGCGTTCCTCGGGTTCGACGAGCGGCTGGCGATCATCGACGAGGTGATCAAGCCGGGGTACGCGGCGCTCTCCGCGTGACCGGTTCTCGTTCCGGTCCTGCGCGACAGCTCGCCGACAGCTTCCCCTGGAAGGGTGGGCGGTGCCGTCGCCACGGCCTGAAAGAGGGATCACATGCGTTCTGAGCTGACCGCGGGTGGGCTCGCCGTCCTCGCCGCGCTGGCGTTCGCCCTGCCCGCGAACGCCGCGGGTGAGGGCATCGCGCTCTACAGCGGTGCGAACCTGTCCGGCGAGAAGGTCCTGGTCGACCTCGCGCACGGCGAGTGCGTGAACCTGGAGGCACCCGCGCTGTCGGGGGTCAACATCGCGGCCGCCGACCTGGAGGTCTTCTTCAACGCCGACTGCGTGAAGGGGCTGCCCGGCCGTCCGAGCGACATCCACTACGTGCTCGGCAGCCTGCACCAGGCCGACTTCCCGTTCCCCGCGGTGAGCTACCGGTTGCGTTAGCCGCGTAACGCGGGGGCCCTACGTTTCCCTGGAGGAAACGTGGGGCCCCCGCGTTACTTCCCGCAAGCGGGCGGGCGGTCAGTTGCTGTGGAGCCGGTCCTCGAACGCCGCCTGCAGCGTGCGGAACGCGGCCACCTCGGCGTCGTACGGCGCGGACGGCGCGAGACGCGTCGGGTCCGGCGCGACGACGAACGACACGAGCCAGCCCAGCGACTCGGAGGTGGCGAGCGCCTCCTTCACCGACTCGTCGCCCGCCCACTCGGCCGCGTCCTCGAACAGCTCGACGGCGAGGTCGAGCTGCTGCGGGTCGAGGGCGTCGGGGCCGTCCGCCATGTCCTCGGCGATGCCGGTCAGCACGTAGACGTTCTCGTCGTCCACGTCGACGTCCAGCTCACCCGCGGTGGCCTTGACCTTGACGTCGTTCCACGTCTCGACCTCGGCCAGGTCGTGCTCGTCGTTCTCGGCGACGAAGCGGCTGAGCGCGCGCGGCGAGGAGAACGCCTCGATCTTGCCGCGGCGGCCCAGGAACACCGGGTCGTCGCCGAGGTAGCAGCGCAGCGTGTAGAACTCGCCGGCCGACGTGATGATCTTGATGGGGTCGATGCCCGCCTCGGCCCAGAAGCCGGTGGGCGCGGCCTTCTCCTCATCGGTCTCGTCGTCGGAGCCGGCGTCGTCGACCGTGGCCGCGGCGGCGGTCTCCGCCTCCAGCGCGGCCAGCTCCTCCTGCGCGACGGCGAGCTGCTTCTCCGGCACCTCCGGGGTGTTCACGACGCTGTCGATCGCGTCGAGCACCTCGTCCCACTTCTCGGAGACGACCTCGGACATCGCGTCCCACAGCTTGGCGCCGTCACGGCCGCTGAACGGCAGCGTGCCCTGCGGCAGCAGCGAGAAGCCCTCCGCCGCGTCGAGCACCTCGTGGACCTTCTCCAGGTCGCAGACGTCCGCGAGGGCGCGCACGATCGCGATGACGTCGGCGAGCTCGCCGATCGTCCAGGTGTCCGGGTCCTCGGCGATCAGCTCGGGCACGCCGACGAGGTCGAACTGGTGGTTGTCGTCGGGGGAGAGGTCCGCGACGCCCAGCGTCGGCACGAGCGGCCACGCGGGGTGGTCGGTCAGGTCGTGCTCTTCGGCGGTGCGCACGAACGCGGCGAGATGCGCGGCATCGGGGAAGACGAACAGGTCCTCCTCGTCCCCGAGGAACGCCTCCCACTCCTCGCCCTTCTCGCGCCAGCGGGGTGCCCACAGCGTGACCACGTCACCCTGCGTCAGCCCCAGCTCGATGGGGACGATGTCCTGTGCCATCCCGACCTCCCGGTCACGCCTGCCTGATGCCGTGGGCGAGCCTAACGGTGCTGATCACCGCAGCCACAGGCGGTTCTCGAAGAAGGCGTCCTCGTCGAGGTCGTCCGGCAGCGGCGCCCGCCGCTCGCGCCCCGGCGGTGCCTGCTCAGCAGGGGGTTCCCCGGTCACGACGGGGTTCCACGTCGCGCGGAACGGCGAGTCGCCCGCGATCGATTCGACATCGATCGCCAAGCCGTCGCCGAGAGCCAGCGCCATCCGGTTGAAGCTCCTCTGCACGGCCGCGTCCGTCGCGAGCCGCACGGTCTCGGTGACGACCTGCCCCACGGCTTGCGCACCCTGGGTGAGCAGGGCGGGGTGCAGGTGCAGTGCCCTGATCTCGCCCCGCGGCGACGCCGTGACGGTGCACAGCCCGTTCGGGTGCTCGACGGTCTCGGCGATGGTCTTCAGCTCGCGCCGCAGCTGCTCGGTGGCCCGCAGGCGGTCCTCGTTCACGGCCGCCACCCCTGCTCGTCGTCGTCGCGGCTGAGCTCGAAGCCCAGCGCCGTCAGCTCCCGCGCGTCGACCACGCGGGACAGCGTCTGGTGCAGCCTGCTGTTCGCGTCGCGCCGGGCCTTCTCCGCGACGCGCATGATCTCGGCGGCCAGCCCGTGCGGGCCCATCCGCAACGAGGAAGGGCTCACGGTGATCTGACTGGGCGCGCCGCCGGGCGTGGCGACGACCGTCACGGCTCCGTCCGGCGAGGACGCCCGTCCCGTCACGGGACCGCTGCGCGTCACGTGCTCCGACACGGCCTGCTCGACTTCGCGCACCTTCCGAGCGGCGCGCTCGACCTCGTCGTCCACCCGATCACCCCCTGGTCCGAACAGTGTGCCGCAAGTTCCCGGCGGGGACCGGGTTGGTGGAAGCTGGCCGGGTGACGAACCCGAGCGATGTCGTGCTGGCGCTGCTGCGCGCCACCGAGACCCTGGACGCGACCGAGACCGCCCGGCACCTGGCGAACGACGTGGTGTGGCAGAACGTGCCCTTCCCCGCCGCGCGCGGGCGCAAGACCGCGACCCGGCACCTGGCGCTGATGAACAGGGCGGTCACCGGGGTCGAGGTCCGCGTCCACCACATCGCGGCGAACGGGAACGTCGTGCTGACCCAGCGCACGGACACCGTCCGGCGCGGCGGGTTCGAGGCGTCGTTCTGGGTGTGCGGCACGTTCGTCGTCCGCGACGGCGAGGTCGTGCTGTGGCGGGACCACTACGACCACGCGTACGTCGCCTTCGCCTTCCTGAAGGGGTTGGTCAAGGTCGGGTTCCGGGCGCTGCGCGCCAAGCTCGCTCAGCCCGTCGGCCGGTAGAAGCCGTAGAAGGACATCCCGGAGTTGCTGGTGCGGATCGGCTGCACCTGCACCGGGTCGCCCGCCTCGACCATCTGCCCGTTGCCGATGACCATCGCCACGTGCCCGTCCCACACCACCAGGTCGCCGGGCAGCAGCTGGTCCGCCGGCACCGACGCGCCCATCGCCTGCGAGGAGGCGGGGCGCGGGATGTCGAAGCCCGCGCCCGCGTACGCCCACTGCGTGAGGCCGGAGCAGTCGGTGCCCTGGGGCGGGTTCGCGCCACCCCAGACGTACGGGGTGCCCAGCGCGGACAACGCGTTGCGCACGGCCATCGCCGCGATCTCGTTCGGTGCCTCGGCGCTGCTGCCGTCGGGCAGGTTCACGCCGACGCCGTCGCCGGGCTGGGGTGGAATCGCGACGGGCAGCCGGGGGCCTGAACCGCCGCCGCCTCCACCGCCGCCGCCCCCACCTCCACCGCCGCCTCCGCCACCACCGGAGCCGCCGCCTCCACCGCCCGAACCGCCGCCACTGCCGGTGCTGGGGCCGGGGTCCTGCTTGGTGGCCGGGGTGTCGACGGCGCTCGACGTCATGGTGGTGCCCTCGTCACCGCCGAGCGGCTCGCCGAGCTTCTCCAGCGCGCCGGTGTCCGGCGTGCGCATCCCGGAGAGCTGCCCGGCGAGCTGGGTCAGCTGGTCGCGCACCTTCTGCAGCTCCGCGGACGTCCTGCTCTGGTAGCCGGAGGCCATCCCGGCGAGCTCGGCCATCGCGTCCAGCACCGCGCCGGGACCGGCGAACTTCGACGCGGCGACCGCGGCCTGCAGCTTCGGCGTGGCCTTCGCGACGAACTCGTCGATCAGCCCCTGGATCGCGGTGCGCCCGCCCGTCACGGCGGACACGCCGGACGCCGCCACGGACTTGAGGGTGGAGGCGTTGGCGGACAACAGGTTCGCGGCCGAGGCGAACGCGGAGACGCGGCCGGTGAAGGCGTTGGCCTTGTCGCCGGACCACGTGTTCAGCACGGCGGTCGACGCCGAACCGTGCCGGGAGGCGAGGTCCGTCAGCGCGGTCTGGGCCCGCCCGAACGCGTCACCTGCCCGCGTGGCGCTGCCGGTGTCGCCGTCGAGCTTGGCGAGGTTCTCCTTCATGGGAGCCAGGAACTGGCCGAGCATGCCCTCCACGCTCATGCGTCGGCCGCCTTCCGCAGCGAGGCCCGGTGCGCGTCCTCCTGGGCGGTGTACGCCTCCCGCGCCTTCACCACGGCCGTGCCGAGCCCGGAGAGCCCGGTGGCCGCGGCCTTCAGCGCGTCGAGCTGAGCCTGTGCGGCGGCCTGGAACGCGGCGCCGAGACCGGCCTCCTCACCGATCTTGCCGAAGCAGTCGGCGGGAAGGGAGGTGGTGCCGTTCAACGCGCCGGTGCCGACCGCGCCCACCTCGCCCGCCAGGCCGCTCGCCGCGGACGCGTACCCGGTCAGTGCGTCGAGGTCGACTCTGAGACCTTGTTCCGCCATTCGAAGCTCTTCCCCCAGTTGTGACGTCTTCTCCCCGATCCTGCCCCGATGAGCGGTACCTCGCCCGCCGTTCGGCCAAGATCATGGGACCGTGGGTGTGATCGAGCACTGGAACCGGATCCTGGCCTGGCTGGCGGAGCACGCTCCCGCCACCCGTGCCGTGCTGCGTCCGAGGTTCGACGCGCTGCCGGAGCTCAGGGTTCCGGCCGAGCTGCAGGCGTGGTGGAGCGTCTACGGCGGCACGGAGGAGGGGCTGTACGCCGAGATCCTGCCGCCGTTCTACACGCCGCTGGGCGCCGACCGGGCGTTCATCCTGAGGGACACCCACACGAGCAGGGCGGCCGACTCCTCGGAGGCGGGCTCGCCGACGAGCTGGTTCCACCCGGCCTGGCTGCCGATCGCGTTCGACGGCACGGGCGACGTGCTCGCGGTCGACCTGCGGCCCGGCGAGCTGCGCGGCTGCGTCGTCGAGTGGGACCAGGAGCGCGCCAAGATGGTGAAGCCGGAGTTCGCGTCGCTCACCGAGATGTTCGACAAGGTGGCGACGGCGCTGGAGACTCGCGGCGCGGTCGGCCACTGCTACCCCGAGGTGAACTCGGCGGAGGAGCTGCACTGGCGCACCAGCTGAGGGGTCAGCGGACTCCGGTCAGCGGCTGCGGCACGGCCACCGTCGTCACGCGGTCGTACGCCTTCACCGCGGCCAGCGCGGTGAGCCAGCCGAGCGCGGTGCCGGTGGTGTTGGCGACCAGGTCGTCGACGTCGAAGATCCGGTTGGCCCACAGCAGCTGCGCGCCCTCGATCGCCAGCGAGACGCCGAACCCGGCCAGCGCGGCCTGACCGGCCGTCCGGCGGCCCCAGCACAGCAGCATCACGCCGAGCGGCACGAACAGCAGCACGTTCAGCGTCATCTGGTCGAACGCGATCCGGCCGTCGCGGAAGGTGTCGGCGACCCACTGGAACGGGACGAGCTGCACGGACTGGCGCGGCGCAATCGTCTGAATCGGCAGGAAAGTCGCCGCGAACAACATGCTCGCGTACCCGGTGACGGCGGCGCCGCGAAACGTCAGCCGGCCGAACATCAGTTGCGGGAGCAGGAGAACGACCGAGATGAGAATGCCCCACTGAATGCTCGCGAGCTGTGCGTTCGTCATGATTCACAAACTATGGAAATGGCCCTCCGCGCACATCGCGCTGAGGGCCAGTCCCGTTCTCGTTCTTACGGCCGAGGGCTACTCCGCCGCGTAGTCCCGCGGGCTGATGCCACGTAGTACCGGCCCGCACGCCAGGGCCGCCACGAGCGCGACCACGACGCCGACGCCCACCGGGGCCACCACCCACGGGGTGATCGGCGACTCGCCGTGGCCCAGCAGTCCGCGTGCGACCGCGAGCAGTCCGAGACCCACGGCGACGCCCGCACCGCACGCCGCCACCGTGACGGCGAACACCGGGATCATCACTTCCCGGCGCAATGCGCGGGTGAGCACGCGAATGGGCGTTCCGGCCGCGATCAGTGCCGCGAAAGTGCGCCTGCGGTCGATCACCGATCCCGCCGCCGCGACCGCCGCACCGATTCCGCCCAGCACCGCCGCGATCGAAAGCCCGATGACCGTGGCGCGTTCCAGGTCGGCCAGCAGGGTGTCGCCGTAGAGGTCGAGCTGTTCGCCGTCGACGAGGGTCACGCCGGGCAGGGAACCGATCAGCGCGGTGTGCACGACCTCGCGGTTCTCGGGCGTCGTCGGCACCCCGACCATCGACACCGCGCCGGCGGCCGCGGGCAGCAGCTCCCGGTCGATGACCGCGGACACCCTGCCGTCGCCGTGGAAGGGCCGCGTCTCGTACTGCCCGGGAAGCGCGGTCTCGACGTCCATCGACTCGAACGTGGTGCCCGGCAGCGGGCCCCGCGAGTACACGGCGGGACCCGGCAGGCAGGTCAGGCCGTTCATCACCTTCGCCACCTCCTCGCACTTGCCCACGACGACGGACGCGCCCCCGTTCCCGTCCCCGACCTGGCCTTCGAGCATGGCGACGATCGGTGCGGAGGTCACGAGCCGCAGCCGGGTGAGGTCGTGCCCGACCCGTTCCGCCACGATCGCGTCCTCCCGCCACGTCGAGTCGCGGAACGGGATCTGGCTCTCCAGCCCGGGCAGCATGGTGAGCGCCATCGACCCGGTGAAGACCGCGATCACCACGCCCGCCGAGCCGCGGAACGCCGCCGCCGGGTTGCCGGCCAGCCGCCGTCCCGCGAGCAGCGTCGACGGGCCGCGCCACCGGCCGACGAAGAACCTGCCGACCCACGACGTGACCACCGGCCCGGCGACGACCAGGGCGAGCGCCACCGCGCCGAGCCCGAGCAGCACGACGGTGAACTGGTTGTCGCCGCGCATCTGCCCCGCCGTCGTGACGCCGAGGAAGAACACGCCGAGCCCACCGGCGATCGTGAGCAGCCGCCACGGCCGCACGCGGCGGCTCTGCTCGGCCGCGAGCGGCCGGTCCACCACGCGCCGCAGGCCCAGGACCGCGGCGCCGACGACCAGCACGGGCGCGAGCACCGCCACCGTCGCCACGACCGCGGGGGAGGGCACGAAGTCACCGGGGAACCAGGTCCCGCCGTCCCACGGGACGGTGGCGGTGAGATGGCTGAACGGCCGGGCCAGCAGCACGCCCAGGACGCTGCCCGCCACGGCGCCGATCGCGGTCTCCACGGCGGTCATCACGACGACCTGGCGCGGGCTGGCACCCGCCAGCCGCAACGCGGCGAGACGTCGTTCCCGCTTCGCCGCCGTCAGCCGGGCGGCCGAGGCGACGAGCACCAGGCACGGTACGACCAGCACCACCAGCCCCACGCGGGTGAGCAGCGTGAGCATCGCGTCGTAGTCGTTGTAGTAGGCGCCGGTGCCGCCCCGCAGGTCGGACGCGGGATAGCCGTCGGGGACCTCCTCGCGGCCGACGATCGCGACGAGCTCGCCGGGGAACTTCAGCGCCTGCTGCCCGAGCTCGGCGAGCCGCGTGCCGGGGAACCGGTCGCCGAGCTTCTCCGGCGGGTTGTCCCGCACCAGCTCCGCGAGAGCGGGGGACAGCAGCACCTCGCCGGGGCCGGGGAACCGGGCGATGCCGTCGGCCACCGCCACGTCGCCGGGCCGGGTGCGGGCCACGTCGAACCGCTGGATGAGCTCGCCCTGGTAGGAGTCCAGGGTCGCGGCGACGGAGATGGCGGCGGTGCCCTGCCCGCCGTACACGTCGCGCCACAGCGTCCGCTCGGACCGGGCCTGCAGGCCGTTGGGCGCGGCGACCAGCCACAGCACCAGTGACACGGCGATCATCACGCCGAGCGTGACGAGGACGGTGGCGACCTGGCTGCGCCGGTCCCTGCGCAGCACCGCGAGTGCGATCCTCACGCCCGCACCCCGGCCGCGACGCGCCCGTCCCGGATCTCGACGACGCGGGGCGCCCGGTCCGCGATGGCCTTGTCGTGCGTGACGATCACGACGGCCGCACCGGTCTCCCTCGCCGCCTGCAGCAGGACCGTCATCATGTCCTGGCCGGTGCGGGTGTCGAGGGCGCCGGTCGGCTCGTCGGCGAAGATCACTCGCGGCCGGTGCGCGAGGGCCCGCGCGATGGCGACGCGTTGCGCCTGACCGCCGGACAGCTCACCGGGCCGCCGCTTCTCCATGCCCTGCAGCCCGAGGCGGGCGAGCCACTGCCGCGCCGCGCCGAGCGCCTGCTCGCGCGAACCGCCGCCGAGCAGCATCGGCAGCGCCGCGTTCTCCTCGGCCGTCAGCTCGGCGACGAGCATGCCCGACTGGAAGACGAACCCGAACGCCGTGCGCCGCAACGCGCTGCGGCCGGTCTCGGTCAGCTCGCCGATGGAGCTGCCGTCGAGGAAGACGTCGCCGCCGTCGGCGCGCAGGATGCCCGAGAGCACGTGCAGCAGGGTGGTCTTGCCGGAGCCGGACGGACCCACGACCGCGAGCACGTCCCCCGGGAAGATGTCGATGTCCACGCCGGCGAGCGCGTGCACGTCCCCGTAGGTCTTGAGCAGGCCACGAGCGGCCAGAACCGGATGCATGCCGATGACGGTGCCGTGGCGGCGCGGCGAAAACCTCATCCTTGACGACACACCGGATCAGCCGGATGACCGAGGCCGGACCGGCTCCGGGGTCATACCGTTGTCTCTCGTGGACAGTCATCGGGGCCAATGGCCGATCGCGGGTGTGCTGGCGCTGATGATGGCAGCCGAGCTCATCATCATGGACCCGCTGAGCAGGGGCGACGCGCTCGCCTGGTTGCTCACCGTGCCGGTGAGCATCGCGGCCGTCATGGCGTTCAAGTCGCGCGCCTTCGCCGTGCCGGTCGCCGTGGTGTCGATCCTCTTGACGTCGTTCGTGGACGGCCGGCACGGCGCCTACCTGCCCGCGGTCCTGAGCCCGCTGTCGATCGCGGAGACCGCCGCGTGCCTCGTGCTCACGGCCGTCGTGGTGCGCGAGGAGCCACGCCGCACCGCCACGTGGTCGGTGGCCTGCCTCGCGGGGGCCAGCCTGTTCGCGGCGATCGTGCGCGATCAGTTCATCGCCGTCTACAACATCAATTCGATGTTCGGCTCGCTGGTGCTGGGCTTCTCGGCCGTCGGCACCGGCCTGTACCTGCGCGCCCGTGACACCGAGAGCGGCCGTCTGCTCGCCGCCGCGGTCACCGACGCGCAGAAGGAGGAGCGCATCGCGCTGGCCCGCGAGCTGCACGACGTCGTCGCCCACCACGTGACCGGAATGCTCGTGCAGGCCCAGGCGGCACTGGAGGTCTCCGACGACGACCCGCGGGCGGCGCACCGGCTGCTGCCCGGCATCGTCCGGTCGGGCACGGAGGCGCTGGGCGCGATGCGGCGCCTCGTCGGCACGCTCCGGCAGGGCGAGCACGACGTCGCCACGACCGACCTCGCCGCCGACGTCATCTCGGCCGTCGAACGCACGCGCGAGCTCGGCATCGAGACCAGGCTGCGCATCGACCTGCCCGACGACGTGCCGCCGGAGCTCGGCCGCTCGGTGCTGCGCCTGGTCCAGGAGTCGCTGACCAACGTGCACAAGCACGCCGAGAACCCCACGTTGATCGACGTGGACATCTCCCGGACGGAGAACAACGCGGTGCGCGTGCTCGTCGCCGACAACGGCCGCCCGCACGAGCTGAACCAGGGCGGCTACGGTCTGGTGGGAATGCGCGAGCGGGTGGACCTGCTCGGCGGCCTCTTCTCGGCGGGTCCCCGTGAGCACGGGTGGCAGGTGCTCGCCGAGCTACCGCTGGAAGGGAAGAAGTGATCTCGGTCCTCATCGCCGACGACCAGGAGATGGTCCGCATCGGCTTCCGGATGATCCTGGAGAAGCAGCCCGACATCACCGTCGTGGCGGACGTGCCGGACGGCGTCTCGGCCGTGACCGCGGCCCGCGAGCACAAGCCGGACGTGGCGCTGCTCGACATCCGCATGCCGGGCCTCGACGGGCTGGAGGTCACAAAGAAGCTCTCCGGCTCGACCAAGGTCGTCGTGGTGACCACGTTCGACCTGGACGAGTACGTGCACACGGCGCTGGAGAACGGCGCGTCCGGGTTCCTCACCAAGGACGCCGGTCCGGCGCTGCTCGTCGAGGCCGTGCGGGCGGCGGCGCAGGGCAACGCGCTGATCTCGCCGCAGGTGACCGTGCGGATGCTGGAGCACTTCTCCCGGCCCGCGCAACGCCCCGACCTGGGGCTGCTCACGGCGCGGGAGCAGGACGTCGTGCGGGAGGTGGCGCGCGGGCTCACCAACCAGGAGATCGCGTCGGCGCTGTTCCTGTCGCTGTCGACGGTGAAGACGCACATCGCGTCCGTGCAGGCGAAGCTCAACGTGCGCAACCGCGTCGGCATCGCCTCGTGGGCGTGGCGCGCGGGCCTGGTCAACTCGTGAGCGGGGAGTTCCCCGGCTCGATCGGCAAGGTCGCGACCCGCGCCCTGGCCGAGCACGGCCACACGACGTTCGACTCGCTGACGAAGGTATCCGCGAAGGAGCTGCTGAAGATCCACGGCGTGGGCCCGAAGGCCGTCAGGATCCTCGGCGAGGAGCTGGCGGCGCAGGGGAAGTCCTACGCCGCCGAGTGACCTCCGTCAGACGCCCATCGGGTGCCAGACCGTCTTCGTCTCCAGGTAGGCGCGGATGCGCGACAGGTCGGGCGTGACGGAGAAGTCCTCGCTCGCCTTGTTCCGCAGCACGCGCTTCACCGTGCCCGCCGCGGACCGCTGAAGGTCGGCGCGGATCGACTCCGGCGCACCGGTGAGGTCGAGCGCGTTCACGTCGGCGTGCGACGCGAGCCACGGCGCGATCTCCGCGGTGCGGCCGGTGATGATGTTGACGACGCCGCCGGGCACGTCGCTCGTGGCGAGCACCTCGGACAGCGTGATCGCGGGCAGCGGCCTGTCCTGCGAGGTGATGACCACGGCCGTGTTGCCGCTCGCGATCACCGGCGCGATCACCGACACCAGGCCCAGCAACGACGACTGCTGCGGCGCGAGCACCGCGACGACCCCCGTCGGTTCCGGCGTGGAGAACGAGAAGTACGGCCCGGCGACGGGGTTCGACGACCCCAGCACGGCCGCGATCTTGTCCGTCCAGCCCGCGTACCAGACCCACCGGTCGATCGCGGTGTCCACGAGGGACTGCGCCTTCTTCAGCGCCACGCCCTCCGACGCCGCGACCTCGGTCGCGAACTGCTCGCGGCGGCCCTCCAGCACCTCGGCCACCCGGTACAGGACCTGGCCGCGGTTGTAGGCCGTGGCGCCGGACCAGCCGGGGAACGCCTTGCGCGCGGCGGCGACCGCGTCACGGGCGTCCTTGCGCGAGCCCTGCGCCGCGTTGGCGAGGAAGGCGCCCTTCGAGTCGGTCACCGGGTAGCTGCGGCCGGACTCCGACCGCGGGAACTTGCCACCGATGTAGAGCTTGTAGGTCTTCGCGACCGTGACGCGATCAGACATCGAGGTAAGCCTCCAGACCGGTGCGGCCGCCTTCACGGCCGAAGCCCGACTCCTGGTACCCGCCGAACGGCGCGGTCGGGTCGAAGCGGTTGAACGTGTTGGACCACACCACGCCGGCGCGCATCCGCTGCGCCATCCAGAGGATGCGCGAGCCCTTCTCGGTCCAGATGCCCGCGGACAGGCCGTACGGCGTGTTGTTCGCCTTGGCCACGGCCTCCTCCGGCGTGCGGAACGTCAGCACGGACAGCACCGGGCCGAAGATCTCCTCACGGGCGATGCGCATCGCCTGCGACACGTTGGAGAACACCGTGGGCGCGAAGAAGAAACCCTTGTCCGGCAACGGGCACGACGACGTCCAGCGCTGTGCGCCCTCGGCCTCGCCCGACTCGGTCAGCTCCTTGATCTTGGCGAGCTGCTCGCGCGAGTTGATCGCGCCGACGTCGGTGTTCTTGTCCAGCGGGTCGCCGACGCGCAGCGTCGACACGCGGGCGTGCAGCTTCTCCAGCAGCTCGTCGGCGATCGACTCCTGCACCAGCAGCCGCGAGCCCGCGCAGCAGACGTGGCCCTGGTTGAAGAAGATGCCGTTGACGATGCCCTCGACGGCCTGGTCGAGCGGGGCGTCGTCGAACACGATGTTCGCGGCCTTGCCGCCCAGCTCCAGCGTGAGCTTCTTGTCCGTGCCCGCGAGCTGTCCCTGGATGATCTTGCCGACGTCGGTCGAGCCGGTGAAGGCGACCTTGTTCACGTCCTCGTGCCCGACCAGCGCCGCGCCGACGTCACCGGCGCCGGGGATGATGTTCACGACACCCGGCGGCAGGTCGCACTGCGCGATGATGTCGGCCAGCACCAGCGCCGTGAGCGGCGTCGTCTCGGCGGGCTTGAGCACCACCGTGTTGCCGCACGCGAGGGCGGGCGCGATCTTCCACGCGGCCATCAGCAGCGGGAAGTTCCACGGGATCACCTGGCCGGCGACGCCCAGCGGCTTCGGGTCGGGCCCGTAGCCCGCGTGGTCGAGCTTGTCCGCCCAGCCCGCGTGGTAGAAGAAGTGCGAGGCGGCCGTCGGCACGTCGACGTCGCGCGACTCCTTGATGGGCTTGCCGTTGTCGAGCGTCTCCAGCACCGCGAGCTCACGGCCGCGTTCCTGGATCTGCCGCGCGATCCGGTAGATGTACTTGGCGCGCTCGCTGCCCGGCATCTTCGACCACACGCGGTCGTAGGCCCTGCGGGCCGCCTTCACGGCGGTGTCCACATCGGACTGCGAAGCCGTGGAGACCTCCGCGAGCACCTCTTCGGTGGCGGGGTTGACGGTCTTGAGCGGCTCGCCGGAGCCCTCGACGAACTGGCCGTCGACGAACATCCGGTAGTTCGGCCTGAGGTTCGCGATGTCCCGCGACTCGGGCGCGGGGGCGTATTCCCACATGTCTTCAGTCCACCGTCACGTAGTCCGGGCCGCTGTAGTGGCCGTCCAACTGGGTCCGCCGCTGCATGAGCAGGTCGTTCAGCAACGTCGACGCGCCGAACCGGAAGAGGTGCGGGTCGAGCCACTCGGGCCCGGCCACCTCGTTCACGGCCACCAGGAACTTGATCGCGTCCTTGGTCGTGCGGATGCCGCCGGCGGGCTTCACCCCGCGCAGCTCGCCGGTCTGGGACTTCCAGTCCCGCACCGCCTGCAGCATCACGTGCGTCACCGGCAGCGTCGCGGCGGGCTGCACCTTGCCGGTCGAGGTCTTGATGAAGTCGCCACCGGCCAGCAGCGCGAGCCACGACGCGCGGCGCACGTTGTCGTAGGTCACCAGCTCGCCGGTCTCCAGGATGACCTTGAGGTGCGCGTCCCCGCAGGCTTGTTTGACCTGCGCGATCTCCTCGAAGACCTGCCCGTACCGCCCGGACAGGAACGCGCCGCGGTCGATCACCATGTCGACCTCGGAAGCGCCCTGCTCCACGGCGAACCGGGTGTCGGCGAGCTTGATGTCGAGCGTGCTGCGCCCGCTGGGGAACGCCGTCGCGACGCTGGCGACGTTGATGCCCGTGCCCACCAGCTCGTCCGCGGCCGTCTTCACCATGTCGGGGTAGACGCACACCGCGGCGACCTTCGGCACGTCCGGCCGCTCGGGGTCGGGCCTGCGCGCCTTGGCGGCGAGGCCGCGCACCTTGCCGGGGGTGTCGGCGCCTTCGAGGGTGGTGAGGTCCACCATGCTGATCGCCAGGTCGATGGCGTGCAGCTTGGCGGCCTTCTTGATGCTCCGCGTGCCGAGGCCCGCGGCTCGTTGCTCGACGCCGACCTGGTCGACGCCGGGGAGCCCGTGCAGGAAACGCCGCAGCGACGATTCGTCGCGCACGGCGTCAGCCAGGGCCGACGGCAGTGTCGTTGGAGCAGCCATGCGTGCGAGTCTAAGCGGAATGGGACGGCCGTCCTAAGTGAGACGGTTTCCGCAGCTCAGACCTTGTGCGCGCACGCTGCGCCGGTCACTCCAGCAGCTCGCGCAGCAGGCCCTTCTTTTTCTTCTTCGGCCCCTTCACCTCGACCCCGCCCATGATGGCGAGCCCGGTGATCCGCACGGTCGGCGCGCCGGGGATGTGCGGGCGGCTGGGCACCCGGTCCTCGAAGGCGCCCATGAACCCGAACCCGTCGACGCTCACGTTGATGTCCTCGGGCACCCGGATCTCCACGCCGCCCCAGAACGCGAAGCAGCTGATGGTGACCTCCTGCTCGGCGAACCGGGCGTGCGTGAGGTCGATCTCGACGCCGCCCATGACCGCGACGGCGTTGTGCGTGCGGGGGACGACCCACTGGCCCTTGCGGTTGACGCCGGACCAGAAGGCGACGGAGACGGCACTGCCGGGCGTGCCGCCGACGCGCGGGCTCGCCACCGGGTGCTGCTGCGCCGTCATGGCCGTCATCTGGGGCTGCTGCACGCCGCTCAGCACCAGGTCGGCGGTGATCGGGGCCAGCTCGCCGTAGGTCTTGGCGGCGTAGACGGCGGCGAGGCGTTCGTCCAGCTCGTGGATGTCCAGGCGGCCCTCCGCCGTCGCCTGGTGCAGCACCTGCGCGATCCGTTCCCGATCGGCGTCGGAGGCGCGCAGGTTGCTCTGGTCAGCCGGTACCAGCTCGTCGCTCACCCGAACGAGTCTAGTAGGGCTATTTCCTGTTCGGTGCGTACTTGACCGTGATCGCGAGGGCCGCGAGCAGGACGAGCGCTATCGCGCAGGCGAGGGCCGGGCTGTAGGTCCACGTGAGCGGCAGCACGCCGATGACCACGGCGAGTGGCGCCGACACCGCCAGGATGACCAGGGGTGACTCCACCCACTGAGTAGCGTGTTTCTGCTTGATCGTCACCGCACACCTCCGCGTCCGCACCTGCTACGAGACACTTCGGTGCCGGAACGCCCGTTCCGCATTCCCGGAACGGGTTGCGGAGGTCCTGGATCGGGTGGTGACGGACCGTTCCCGGCTCAGGCGGCCGGTTGCCGCGGCGGCAGACCCGCCGCCCGGTAGGCCGCGTCCACCACCGTCATGGTGCGCACGGCGTCGTCGGCGGTGGTCGGGAACGGCTTGCCGTGCAGGACCGCGGCGGTGAACGCGTCGAGCTGGTAGGCGTAGGTCGAGCGGCGGCCGAACGTCTCGGTCGTGCTCCTGTCCTTGAGCCGCAACGACAAGCGGTGCAGCAACTGCGGGCCGAGCGGGTTGAACACGCTGAGCCTGCCGTTCTCGCCGATGGCCTTCAGGGACAGCTTGAGCACCGCCGACGACCACAGCGACGCGTGCACGGAACCCGTGTGGCCCGAGGGGAAGCGCAGCGACGCGCGCATCGCCCGGTCGATCGACGGACCGCGCAGCAACGCCCGTGCCGAGCGCACTTCGGGTTCCTCGCCACCGAGCAGGCGGACCATGTGCACGGCGTAGCAGCCCGCGTCCATCATCGCGCCGCCGGCGAGCCCGTAGTCGTAGCGGATGTCGGAGAACACCGGCAGCGGGAAGCAGACAGACGCCTCCACGTGCCGCAGCGGGCCCAGCACGCCGGACCGGACGATCTCGTCCACGCGCACCGCCAGCGGGTGGTAGCGGTAGTGGAACGCCTCCATGACGACGAGGCCCGACGCGTTCGCGGCCGCGGCGACCTCGGCGGCCTCGGTCGCGTTGGCGGTGAAGGGTTTCTCGCACAGCACGTGCTTGCCCGCCGCCAGCGCGGCGAGCGTCCACCTGCCGTGCAGGCCGTTGGGCAGCGGGTTGTAGACGGCGTCCACGGCCGGGTCGGCGAGCAGGTCCTCGTACGAGCCGTGCACGCGGGCGATGCCGTGCTTGTCCGCGAACTCCTGGGCGCGGGACGCGGACCGCGCGGCGACGGCCACGACCTCGGCGACGGTCGACGACCGGGCGGGCCTGATGACGGCGGCCGGTGTGATCTTGGCGGCGCCGAGCACCCCGATGCGCACGTGGTCTGCCATCCGGCTGACCCTACACGCGTGGTTAACGCCGTTCACTCCGCCAGAACGGTCATCCCGGCCGCGTCCACTCAGGACGGCGCGCTCCGTCGCGGCGCCCACCGGTTCTCCCAGCCGTTACCGTGTCCGGCATGGACGTCCTGGTCGTCGATCACCCGCTCGCCAAGGCGAGACTCACCACCATGCGCGACGCGCGCACGGACAACGCCGCCTTCCGCGCGGCGTTGCAGGAACTCACCGTGATGCTGGTCTACGAGGCCATGCGCGAGGCCCCGCTGCGGGAGGACCGCACGCACACGCCGGTCGCCCGCACCACCGGCCACCGGCTGGCGAACCCGCCGCTGCTCGTGCCGGTGCTGCGCGCCGGTCTGGGCATGGCCGACCAGGCGCACAAGCTGATCCCGGACGCCCAGATGGGGTTCGTGGGGCTCGCGCGCGACGAGGAGACGTTGCAGCCGACGCCGTACATGGAGTCGCTGCCGGAGGACCTCGCCGGACGGCCGGTGCTGGTGCTCGACCCGATGCTCGCGACGGGCGGGTCGATGGCCTACACGATCCGGCTGCTGACCCAGCGCGGCGCGACCGACGTGACGGCGGTGTGCGTGCTCGCGGCGCCGGAGGGCATCAACCACCTGGAGGACTCGAAGCTCCCGGTCCGCCTCGTCACGGCGTCGGTCGACGAGCGGCTCAACGACTCCGGCTTCATCGTCCCCGGACTGGGTGACGCCGGTGACCGTCTGTACGGGGCGGTTTAGGACATACCTCCGATCGGCCGTAGCAATGGTCTAGACCTCAGCTCTATCGTGCTGTGGACCAGACCACCGCTGCCGCGACCGACTTAGGAGAACCATGTCCGGACGGAGATGGGGTGTCGCCGCCCTGGCGGTCGGCGCCCTGTCAGCGTCGCTGGCCGTCGTGCCCGCGAACGCCGACGCCGAGACCAAGGGCCACCACGGTTTCTCGAAGACCCGCACCGTCGGGTACTTCATCCAGTGGGGCGTGTACGGCCGGGACTTCCGGGTCAAGAACCTCGTGGACAGCGGGGCCGCCGCGCGGCTCACGCACCTCAACTACGCCTTCGGTTTCCTCGACGAGTCCGGCAAGTGCGTCAGCGCCGACCCGTGGGCCGACTGGCAGATGCCCTACACGGCCGAGCAGTCCGTGAGCGGCAAGGCCGACGAGCCGGGCCAGGTGCTGATGGGCAACCTGAACCAGCTCAAGCAGCTGAAGGCCCGCTACCCCAAGCTGAAGGTCAACATCTCGCTGGGCGGCTGGACCGGTTCGCGGTACTTCTCCAACGCCGCGCTGACGCCCGAGTCGCGCGCAGCGCACGTCAAGTCGTGCACCGACATGTGGATCAAGGGCAACCTGCCCGGTCTGCCGGAGGGCGCCGCGAAGGGCGTCTTCGACGGTATCGACCTCGACTGGGAATGGCCCGGCAGCAACGGCAACATGGAACCGCCCAACGTGGTGCGCCCCGAGGACAAGCGGAACTTCACCAAGCTGCTCGCCGAGTACCGGCGGCAGATGGGCTGGAACCGCGACCTGACCGCGTTCCTGCCGGCCGACCCCAAGCAGGTCGACGCGGGCTTCGAGGTCGCGAAGGTGTTCACCTACCTCACCTTCGGCACCCTGCAGGGCTACGACTACCACGGCGCGTGGGACCCGGAGGCCAACCAGCAGTCCGCGCTGCGCGTGCCCAAGGGCGACCCGGCACAGTTCGAGTTCAGCTCCGAGGTGACCGTCAACGCGTGGCTGCGCCGCGGCGCCCCGCGCTCGAAGGCCGTGCTCGGCGTCCCGTTCTACGGCCGTGGCTGGACCGGCGTCGCACCGGGCAAGCGCCACGGCCTGTTCGGCACCGGCACGCCCGCGCCCGCCACCTACGAAGCGGGCTACGAGGACTTCAAGGTCATCAAGACCAAGCTCGCCGACAAGAAGTTCAAGATTCATCGCGACGAACGCGCGGGCTTCGCGTGGATCTACGACGGCACGACGTGGTGGACCTACGACGACGCCACCGAGATGAAGCGCAAGGCGCGCTTCATCAACGACAACCGGCTGGGTGGCGCCATGATCTGGTCGCTCGACGGTGACACCGCCGACGGCGAGCTGGTCAAGGCGCTCGCCAAAGCCCTCAAGTGAACGATCCTGCAAGTGAGGCCGCACAGGTAGACGAACTGTCCTAACAGGACAGTTCAGCGGGTCCGGGGAGGTTTCGCGGCGGCCGCCTCCCCGGATTCCGTTGTCCTCGCGAGCCATCCGCGGCCGTGCGCGCGCAGCGCCAGCTCGTACGTGGTGGCCGCGTCCACGCCGCGAGGCAGGTTCCCGTTGAGCTCCAGGCTCACCAGGCCGTGCGCGATGCCCCACATCGACATCGCGATCAGCTCCGGGTCCTCGCCGCGGAACACGCCGGTCTCGATCGCCCGCCGCACCGCGTCCCGCACCGGCGCGAACGTCCGCCCGGCGGCGCGGCTCATCTCCTTCGTCGGCGCGACGACCTTCGCGTAGAGCACCGAGTAGAACTGCGGGTCCGCGAGCGCGCTGCGCCGGTACGCGAGCCCGATCTGGACGAGGTCCTCCGCCGGGTCGCCGGTGGCCGGAACAGCGGCCAGGTAGGTGCCGAACCTCGTGAACGCCTCGTCGTAGAGAGCCTCGAGAAGTGCCGGTTTCCCGCCGAAGAGCGAGTAGACGGCTGTGGTCGAGGTGTTGACGTCCGTCGCGATCCTGCGCAGGCTGACTGCGGCGGGACCCTCGGTGCTGAGGAGCTCGCCCGCCCGTTCGAGCAGACGCCGCCGCAGCGCGTCGTCGTGCGTCCTGGGCCTGGGCATCGGGCAATCCTAACGGGCACTGGCCTCCGTGGTATCACATTGGTACCGTGGTGCGAATGGCGATGACGTTGCGGTTGACCGAAGAGGAGAACCAGCGCCTCGCTGAACTGGCGCAGGCCGAAGGCCGGTCCAAGCAGGAGGTCGTGCGCCTGGCGATCGCGGAGCGTTACCGGCGGATGCAGCAGGAAGAGCAGCTCGGAGAGGTCTTGGGGAGAGTGCTGCCCAAGTACCGAGGTCTTTTGGATAGGCTCGGATCCTCCTGAAACTGTCGTACCTCTCTGATCAACTGGGTGCTGTGATCTCCTACCTCGACGCCGGGGACCTGTTGGTGCTGGCCACGGCCGTGACCGGCGGCGACCTCGTCGTCCGGGACATCGGCCTGCTCGACACCGCGGCGTACCGCCCGCGCGCCACCGTCCTCGGCGTGGAGGCGTACAACACGCTGTGGCTGAAGTCCTCCGCGCTGCTCGACTCCATCGTCCGGACGCGCCCGTTGGTGGAGGGAAACTGGCGTCTCGGCTGGGTCGCCGCGGTCACGATGTGCGACATCAACGGCTACTGGATCGACGCCGAGGAGGACGACGCGCTCGACCTCGTCCGCTCGCTCGGCCGCGACAAGATCGACGTGGCCGAGATGGCCGGCCACCTGGAGGCGTGGGGGCTGCCGAAGGATTCCGCTTGACCTGGAGTGCACTCCAGGTCATAGCGTCGAGTCGTGAGTTACTCGATAGCCCAAGCCGCGCAGCGCAGTGGGTTGTCCATCGACACCTTGCGCTACTACGAACGAATCGGGCTCGTCGACCCGCCCGCACGGGACTCGGGTGGCCGCCGGACCTACTCCGAGGAGGACCTCGGCTGGCTGGCCTTCGTGACGCGCCTGCGCACGACCGGCATGCCGATCCGCATGATGCGCGAGTTCGCGCAGCTCAGACACCGCGGTGACGTGTCGGCGGGCCGCCGCAGGCAGATCCTCGTCGAGCACCGCGCCGACGTCCGCGCCCGCATCGCGGAGCTGCAGCAGTGCCTCGAGGTGCTCGACTACAAGATCGACTACTACGAGGTGGTCGAGCGGGACCTCGAAGCGACCGCCTAGGACCGGACGCTGTTCTGCACTCTGCCGGAATCCAGCATTGGGGACGTCGACGTGGAACGGAAGAAGATCGGTGAGCTGGAGGTCGGGGCACAGGGCCTCGGCTGCATGGGGATGTCGGAGTTCTACGGCGCCGGCGACGACGCCGAGTCGGTCGCGGTCATCCACCGCGCGCTGGAGCTCGGCGTCACCCTGATCGACACGGCCGACATCTACGGCCCGCACGTCAACGAGGAACTGGTGGGCCGCGCCATCGCGGACCGCCGTGACTCCGTGGTGCTGGCGACGAAGTTCGGCATCGTGCGCCACGAGGACGGCAGCCGCGCGATCCGCGGCGACCGCGCCTACGTGCGGTCGTCGGTCGAGGCGTCGCTGCGCAGGCTGGGAACCGACGTGATCGACCTGTACTACCTGCACCGCGTCCCGGCCGACACGCCGATCGAGGAGACCGTGGGCGCGATGGCCGAGCTGGTCGCCGAGGGCAAGGTGCGGCACCTCGGCCTGTCCGAGGCGGGCGCGGCGACGCTGCGCAGGGCGCACGCCGTCCACCCGATCACGGCGTTGCAGAGCGAGTGGTCGCTGTGGACGCGCGAGCTGGAGGCCGAGATCGTGCCGGCGGCCCGCGAGCTGGGCATCGGGATCGTGCCGTACTCGCCGCTCGGCCGCGGCGTGCTGACCGGCCGCTTCGCCTCCTCCGCCGACTTCGCCGACGGCGACTTCCGCGCCGCCAACCCGCGGTTCTTCGGGCCCAACCTCGACGCGAACCTGAAGATGGTCGCCGAGCTGCGCGCCCTGGCCGAGGCCCGCGGCGTCACGGCCGGGCAGCTCGCCCTGGCGTGGGTACAGCACCGCGGCGACGACGTCGTGCCGATCCCGGGCACGAAGCGGATGAAGTACCTGGAGGAGAACGTGGCGGCGGCCTCGCTCACGCTGTCCGCCGACGACCTGGCCGCGATCGAGGCCGCCGTCCCGGCGTCCGCGGTGGCCGGAGACCGCTACCCGGACATGAGCGCGGTGGCCCGCTAGAACACCTGTTCGAATTCATCCCCAGGGTTGTCCACAGGGTGGGGACAGAGAGCTGTGGACAACTCCGAAGATCATGTGGACAACTGGGCCGCGACGGTGGCGCCGAGCTCCCAGCACGCCTCCAGGTCCGCCTTCGCAGGCTCACCCGTGACGACCACGTGAGGGGCCGCCTTCTCCCAGCCCAACCCGGTCGTGGCGGTCTCCACGCTGCGCACCGCACCAGTCGTGTCATTGTTGCCGTGCACGTACAAACCGAACGGACGGCCACGCGTCGAGTCGAGACACGGGTAGTACACGGTGTCGAAGAAATGCTTCAGCGCGCCGCTCATGTACCCGAGGTTCGCGGGCGTCCCGAGCAGGAATCCGTCGGCTTGGAGGGTGTCCACAGCGGTTGTGGACAACGCGGCTCTCCGCACCACCTCGACGCCCTCGATCTCGGGCGTCGTGGCGCCCGCGACGACGGCCTCGAACATCGCCTGGAGGGCGGGCGACGGCGTGTGGTGCACAATCAACAACCTGGACACGCGACACAGCGTCGTGGACCACGGCGAATGGCGCAACGGCCGGTAAAGTGGCTGTGGCAAGTGGCCGGCAACGGTCACCTTGTTGCACCGCTGCCTGTCTGGTGACCCGGGGACAGGAGTGAGCCGGCGGTGCGACTTGGGGGCACCACACACTTGCTCGCGATGCGCGAGAACTGAATATGGCTGTACAACGGACGCCCGCTGCGCTCACCGGTGGGCCTATTCGTTGTGGAGTCATCATGTCGCCGTGGTGGGCTGCAGTGGCCCTCGTGGTGCCGAGCCTGTCCGGGTTGGCCTGGCGCTGGTTCGAGCTGCGCTTCCTCCATCGTGTCTACGAACGTGGAGGGGCGAAAGACCTCAAGGTGGCGGCCGAAGCGCTCCGGACGACGCGGTCGCGGACCCTGGCGGAGAAGCTGCGGTCCGGACGGAAAGCCCTTGGGCCCGCCAATGACAAAGGCGAGCAGTGAACGCTGCAACATGACGTCCATGACCCGCGCCTCCTACGACCTCGTCGCCGCCGACTACGCGCGTCTCCTCCCCGGCGCGCACGACGGCCGCCCGCTCGACGCCGCGATCATGCGGGCGTTCGCCGAACTCGCCGAGAGCCCGGTGGGCGACCTCGGCTGCGGCGCCGGGCGCATCACCCGGTACCTGCACGACCTGGGCCTGGAGGCGGTCGGCGTCGACCTCTCAGACGGCATGGTCGCCGAGGCGCGGCGGCTGCACCCGCACCTGGAGTTCGCGCAGGGCGACATCACCGGGCTCGACCTCGCCGACGACAGCCTCGGCAGTGCCGTCGTCTGGTACTCGACGGTCCACATGCCCGCGGAGGAGGTGCCGTGGCGGGAGTTCCACCGGGTGGTGAAACCGGGCGGATACTTGTTGCACGCGTTCAAGCTGGGTAACCGGGTGAGGCACCTCTCGCACGCGTACGGCCACGACGTCGACCTCGACGTGTATTGGCACGACATGGATGTGGTCGTGACCGGCGCGACGGAGGCCGGGTTCAACGAGGTGGCACGCCCGGAGCGTCAGAAGGGTGTGGACGAAGCGGGACCGCAGGCGTTCTTGTTGCTCCGCAAACGGAACCCCGGCGCCTGAAGGACGTCTTTACGGGTGTACACAGGAGGGACCATGAAGACCACCGCCCTTATGACCACCAGTTCCCGTCAGCGCCGGATCACCTGGGGCTTCGGCCTCGCGATCGGCATCGGGATGATCGGGTTCGGGCCCCTCTTCGCGTCGCTGTGGCCGGGGTTCGACCACAGCCCGTGGGACGTCAACACGATGTTGCTCGGACTCGGCGTGGGGCTTTGCACGATCGCGTACATCTTCGGCCGGATCGCCGTCGCGGCGGTCACCGAGGGGCGCCGCAACGCGGTGGCCCCGCCGACCACCAGGGCCTACTTCGTGGCCGGTGGCGGCTTCGCCGTCGCGGTGCTGTGCCTGCTGATCGCGCTGTCCGGCTGACCCGGCCCCGGACCTGGCACGGCCGCCGCACACAGGGCGCCTTCGTGCGAAAGCGCCCCGCGTGCGCGGCGGTCAGCTGACCAGAGCCGTCACCCGTTCACGCAGTTCCGCCAACCGCGCCCGGCCGGCGGCGCGGGCGGACTCCAGTCCGTCCGCGACCGGCTCGACGACCTCCAGGTACGCCTTGAGCTTCGGCTCGGTGCCGGACGGGCGCACGATCACGCGCACCCCGCCGTCGGCCGTCCACCGCAGCACGTCGGCGTCGGGGAGCAGGTCCTCGGACGTGAAGCCGGCCGGCGGGTTCGCGCGCAGCCGCCCCATCGTCGCGCCGATCAGGCTCAGATCGGTGTAGCGCAACGAGATCTGGTCCGTCAGGTGCAGGCCGTGGTCGACCGCGAGCTGGTCCAGCGCGTCCAGCAGCGTCCGTCCGGACGCCTTGAGGCCCGCGGCCAGGTCCGCGGCGACGACGGCGGCCGAGATGCCGTCCTTGTCCGCCACGTGGGCAGGGTCGACGCAGTTGCCGAGCGCCTCCTCGTAGGCGAACACGAGACCTTCACCGGCCCGTGCCAGCCACTTGAAGCCCGTCAGCGTCTCCGTGTACCGGGCGCCGTGCGCGGCGGCGATCGACTTCAGCAGTGACGACGACACGATCGTCGTGGCCACCAGCGGGTCCGCCGACTCCGTGGTGGACAGCACGAGCGAGCCGAGCAGCACGCCCGTCTCGTCACCGCGCAGCATCCGCCAGCTCTCACCGTCCTTCACGCCCAGCGCGCACCGGTCCGCGTCCGGGTCCAGCGCGATTGCCAGGTCCGCGTCCACCGACGCCGCCAGCTCCAGCAGCGCGTCGGACGCGCCGGGCTCCTCCGGGTTCGGGAACACCACGGTCGGGAAGTCCGGGTCCGGCACCGCCTGCGACCGCACCACGTGCACGTCGGTGAAACCCGCGCGCCGCAACGCTTCCACGGCGAACGCGCCACCGACGCCGTGCATCGGCGTCAACGCGATCCGCAGCTCCCGCGCCTGGCCCGTCGGCAGCTGTGCCATCCGCTCCAGGTACGCGTCGACGTCGGCGTCCGAAACCGTGGTGTACGAGGAGCTCCGCGGCACCGACACCGCCGCGGGCACCGACTCGATCGCCTTCTCGATCTCGCGGTCCGAAGGCGGCATGATCTGCGAACCACCGGCCAGGTAGAGCTTGTAGCCGTTGTCCGCCGGCGGGTTGTGCGACGCGGTGATCTGGATGCCCGCCACGGCGTCGTGCGCGCGGACCAGGAACGCCAGCACGGGCGTCGGCAACGGCCCCGGCAGCATCCGCACGTCGAACCCGGCCGCCGCCATCACCTCGGCGGCGGCGACCGCGAACTCCTCCGAGCCGTGCCGCGCGTCGCGACCGACGAACACCACCCCGGAGCCGCCCGCGCCGGAGCCGCCCAGCCACGCCGCCAGCCCGGCGGTCGCGCGGACGACGGTCGCGACGTTCATGCCGTTCGTGCCCGCCCGCACCGGTCCGCGCAGCCCGGCGGTGCCGAACGTCAGCGGCCCGGCCATGCGGTCTTGGAGGTCCTCCAAGGCGGCCGGGTCGCCGCCCATCGCGCGGGCCAGCACCCCCTGCAGCTCCTCACGCGTGACCGCGCTGGGGTCGTCGGCGATCCACCGGAACGTCGCGTCGCGCAGTGCCGGTGTGAGGCTCATGCGCGGTCCACCAGCTCGCGCAGCAGCGTTCCCATCCGCTCCGCAGCGGCGGCACCGGCGTCGAGCACCTCCTGGTGGTTCAGCGGCTCACCGGTGATGCCCGCCGCCAGGTTCGTCACCAGCGACAACCCGAACACCTCGACCCCCTCGGCGCGGGCGGCGATGGCCTCGTGCACCGTCGACATGCCGACCAGGTCGGCGCCCAGCGTGCGCAGCATCCGGATCTCGGCGGGCGTCTCGAAGTGCGGGCCGGGCAGACCCGCGTACACGCCCTCCTCGAGCGACGGGTCGATCTGCCGCGCGAGCTCGCGCAGCCGCGGCGAGTACAGGTCGGTCAGGTCGACGAACCTGGCGCCGACCAGCGGCGACAGCGAGGTCAGGTTGAGGTGGTCGGAGATCAGCACCGGCTGCCCGACGGACATGCCCTGGCGCAGGCCACCGGCCGCGTTGGTCAGCACGACCGTCGACACGCCCGCGGCGGCGGCGGTGCGCACGCCGTGCACGACCTTCTGCACGCCCTTGCCCTCGTAGCCGTGGGTGCGGCCGAGGACGACGAGGACCTTCTTGCCGCCCACCTCGACGGAACGGATGGTGCCGCCGTGGCCGAGCGCGGTCGGCGCCTCGAAGCCCGTCAGCTCGCCGACCGGGATCTCGCTCACCGGGTCGCCGATCACGTCGGCGGCGGGGCGCCAGCCGGAGCCGAGCACGATGGCGATGTCGTGCTTGTCGATGCCGGTGCGGCCCTGGATCTCTTCCGCGGCCTTGCCGGCCAGCTCTTCTGGAGTCACCGCAGGAGCTTAAGCCGTGTCGCGGGCCTCTGTTCGCTGAGACTCGTGTTCACCTCCGGCCGCGGGCGACCCCGCTCACACCGGGGTGAAGGTCGAGGCGATGGCGTCGAACAAGCGCACGCGCGCCTCGTCCTCCTGCTCGGTGGGCACGACCACCTCGACCACCCACAGGTCGTTGCCGAGGGGCAGCACGCGGGAGAAGTGCGTCCGCCGCAGCGTGTTGGGCTCGTCACCCTCGACCGTGCGGTAGATGAACTGGACGCTCTCCTCGAACCGCGGCCCCGGCAGGTCCGGTGTCGACGCCTTCTCGCCGCCGAAGAACCGGCCGGGCCACCGCGCCTGCACAGCCCGGAAGTAGGCGTTCACGTCGCGCCTGGGGTAGTAGTCGGGGAACCGCTGCACGGCCACCTCGTACGCGCCGCTGTCCGACACGAAGTGCACCACCGCCGACGCGGGCAACTGCGTGCCGGCGGCACGCTGCTCGGTGTACATCGCCCAGTTCGGGTCGACGTTCAGGGTGAACTTGCCGCCCTGGTCGCCGATCGCGGTCACAGCCGAGGCGGTCCGCGGTGCGAGCGGCGCGGACGTCGGCAGGGTCGGCAGCGTCTGCTGGGACTGCCGCGTCGGCGGCAGCAGCGGAGCGCCCGCCGCGAGCCTGGTCAGCGCGAACCCGCCACCGGAGCCCACCGCGAACAGCAGGACCGCCGCGACCAGCACCAACGCGGACGCCACCCGCCCGCGCGACCGCCGCGGCGGCGGCTCGGTGACCAGGAACGGCAGCGGGCCGGGGTCGTCGGCCAGCGGCGCGTCCGGCTCGATCCTCGGCTTGGGGCGCACGACCACCGGCAGCGGCACCGTCTCGCGCACCTCGAACGCGTCCGTGCCCGGCTCCGGCAGCAGCGCGTAGACCCGCTTGCGCACGTCGACCAGCGACATCCGCTCCGCCGGGTCCTTGCGCATCAGCCCGCTGATCACCGGCGCGAGCCTGCCCGCGCCCGCCGGCACCGGCACGTCGCCGTTGATCACCGCGTTGATCGTCTGCATGACGTTCTTGCCCACGTACGGCGGCTCGCCCGCCATCGCCGCCCACAGCGTCGCGCCGAGCGACCACCGGTCGGCCGCCTCGGACACGTCGCCGCCCTGCGCCACCTCGGGCGCGATGTAGGCGGGGGTGCCGAGCGTGATGCCGCGCGCGGTCATGGTGGCCTCGGCGACGTTGCGCGCGATGCCGAAGTCGGTGAGCTTCACCCGGCCGTCGTCCGCGATCAGCACGTTGCCGGGCTTCACGTCGCGGTGCGTGATCCCCGCCCGGTGCGCGGCCGCCAGCGCCGCCGCGACCGCGTCGAGCACCGCCGCGCCCTGCTTCTCGGTGAGACAGCCCTGCTCCTGCAGCACCTCGCCGAGACTGCGCGACGGCACCAGCTCCATCACCACGTACGGGTCGCCCTCGTGCTGGACGACGTCGTAGAGCGTCACCAGGTTCGGGTGGGAGAGCGCGGCGACGGCACGGGCCTCGCGCATCGTCCGTTCCCGCAGCTCGTCGGCGGCGGCGTCGGGCATGCCGGGAGGCCGCAGGATCTCCTTCACCGCGACCTGGCGGCGCAGCACCTCGTCGTGGGCGGCCCACACCGTGCCCATAGAGCCCTGACCGAGCTGGTCCAGCAGCCGGTATCTGGCCGCGATCAAGCGCTCCTGGTCGCCGTTCTCCACCGGTTCATCATTCCTGAGACACTCGGACGGGTTTCACTGCATCGTTAACGGCGGTGAACCTCACATAGCCGTGTCCGTACCGTTCGACAACACTGCAACGCATGATGGAGTTGGCCTTGCCCGCCGAATTCCGCTCGAACGAGTTCCCCCCGGCGTCGAGGGAACAATGGCGCGAGCTGGTCGACGCCGTCCTGAACAAGACCGGCGCGAGCTACGACTCGCTGGTCACGAAGACCTACGACGGCATAGAGCTGCAACCGCTCTACACGCTCGACGACGCGCTGCCCCCGTACGCCCTGGTGCCCGCCAAGCAGGGCTGGGACGTGCGGCAACGCCACGCCGTGCCCGACCCGGTCGCCCTGATGAACGACCTGGAGGGCGGCGTCACGTCGCTGTGGCTCGCGGTGCCCGCCTCCTCGCTGGAGCGCCTGCTGGAGGACGTCTACCTCGACCTGGCGCCGATCGTGCTGGACGGGGACACCGACGCCGCGCGCACGTTGCTGCGCATCTACGACCAGGCGCCAGTGCTCGCCGCAGACGTGCGCGGGAATCTCGCTCTCACCCCATCGAGTGAGAATGTGGCTGTGATCCGGCAGGCCGCCGAGCAGTTCCCCGGCCTGCGGACCGTCGTGGTGAACGCACTGCCGTTCCACGACGCGGGCGGCTCGGACACCGAAGAGCTCGGCGCCTCCCTTGCCTTGGCCGTGTCGCACCTCCGCGCGCTGACGGCGGCCGGGTTGTCCGCCGAACAGGCGTTCGCGCAGCTGGAGTTCCGCTACGCCGCGACCGCCGACCAGTTCATGACCATCGCCAAGCTCCGCGCGGCCCGCCGCCTGTGGGCGCGCGTCGCCGAGGTCTCCGGCGTGCAGGCCGTGCAGGTCCAGCACGCCGTGACGTCGTCGGCGATGATGACCCGCCGCGACCCGTGGGTGAACATGCTGCGCACGACCGTCGCGACCCTGGCCGCGGGCCTCGGCGGCGCCGACGCCGTCACCGTGCAGCCGTTCGACGCGGCGATCGGCCTGCCCGACGAGTTCGCCCGCCGCATCGCCCGCAACACGCAGAACCTGCTGCTGGAGGAGTCGCACCTCGGCGAGGTCATCGACCCGGCGGCCGGCTCCTGGTACGTCGAGCAGCTCACCGAGGCACTCGCCGTCGAGGCGTGGGCGTGGTTTCGGGAGATCGAACGGGCGGGCGGCCTGCCCGGCGCGTTCCCGCTGGTCCGCGAGCGGATCGCGGCGACGTGGGCGAAGCGCTCGGCACGGCTCGCCGACCGCAGCGACCCGATCACCGGGGTGAGCGAGTTCCCGAACCTGGGCGAGAAGCCCGTGGTCCGCGACCCGGCCCCCGGCGCGGCGTCCGGCACCGCGTCCGGCGCGGACCTGGCGTCCGGCACCGGCCCGGCGGCCGACGCCGACGCCGCCACGTCCGGTTCCGCCGGAACCGCCGCTGCCGGAACCGCCGCCACCGGCACCGCTGACCCCGCCACCGCTGACCCCGCCACCGCCTCCGGAATCGATTCCGACTCACCGGCCCCCAGGGGGAGCGAAGCCCCCACTCCCAGTGTCCCAAGCGGGTCTGACAGTTTCGGGCTCCCGCGCGTCCGCTACGCCCAGGCGTTCGAGGAGCTGCGCGACCTCGCCGACGCGCAGCCCGAGCGCCCGAAGGTCTTCCTGGCCACTCTCGGCCCGGTCGCGGCCCACACCGCCCGTGCCACCTTCGCCGCCAACCTGTTCAACGCCGGTGGGTTCGCCACCCCCGACGCGGGCCCGACGCGCTCGCCGGAGGACGTGGTGGCGAAGTTCCAGGCCAGCGGCGCGAAGGTCGCGGTCCTGTGCGGCAGCGACAAGAGTTACGCCGAGCTTGCCGCGTCCACCGTGGAGGCCCTGCGTGGGGCCGGGGCCGAGCGGGTGCTGCTGGCAGGGCGGTTCAACGAGGTGGACGTGGACGGTCACGTCCACCAGGGCTGTCCCGCGCTGGAGATCCTGAACGGCACCTACGAGTTCCTCGCCATCGAGACGGGAGTGCAGCGATGATCCCCAGCTTCGCGGACATCGACCTCGGGCCGCTCCCGTCGGCGAAGTACGAGGCCGACCTCCCGTCGTGGGAGACGCCGGAGGGCATCGCGGTCAGGCCGGTCTACGGTCAGTCCGATGTGGAGGGTCTGGACTTCCTGGAGACCTATCCCGGCATCGCGCCGTTCCTGCGCGGCCCGTACCCGACGATGTACGTCAACCAGCCGTGGACGATCCGGCAGTACGCGGGGTTCTCGACGGCGGAGGAGTCCAACGCCTTCTACCGGCGCAACCTCGCGGCCGGGCAGAAGGGGCTGAGCGTCGCGTTCGACCTGGCCACGCACCGCGGTTACGACTCCGACCACCCGCGGGTGGCCGGTGACGTCGGCATGGCCGGTGTCGCGATCGACTCGATCTACGACATGCGCACGCTGTTCGACGGCATCCCGCTGGACAAGATGTCGGTGTCGATGACGATGAACGGCGCGGTGCTGCCGATCCTGGCGCTGTTCGTGGTGGCGGCGGAGGAGCAGGGGGTGAAGCCGGAGCAGCTCATGGGGACGATCCAGAACGACATCCTCAAGGAGTTCATGGTCCGCAACACCTACATCTACCCGCCGCAGCCGTCGATGCGGATCATCTCCGACATCTTCAGCTACACCAGCCGGCACATGCCGAAGTTCAACTCGATCTCCATCTCCGGCTACCACATGCAGGAAGCCGGAGCGACCGCCGACCTGGAGCTGGCGTACACGCTGGCCGACGGCGTCGAGTACCTGCGCGCCGGGCAGGCGGCGGGGCTGGACGTGGACGCGTTCGCGCCGCGGCTGAGCTTCTTCTGGGCGATCGGCATGAACTTCTTCATGGAGATCGCGAAGATGCGGGCCGCGCGGCTGCTGTGGGCGAAGCTGGTGAAGGGTTTCGACCCGAAGTCGCCCAAGTCGTTGTCGCTGCGCACGCACTGCCAGACCTCGGGCTGGTCGCTGACGGCGCAGGACGTGTTCAACAACGTCGCGCGCACCTGTGTCGAGGCGATGGCGGCGACGCAGGGGCACACGCAGTCGTTGCACACCAACGCACTCGACGAGGCACTCGCCCTGCCGACGGACTTCTCCGCGCGCATCGCCAGGAACACGCAGCTGTTGCTGCAACAGGAGTCCGGCACGACGCGGGTGATCGACCCGTGGGGCGGCAGCGCCTACGTCGAACGGCTGACCGCCGAGCTCGCCGCCAAGGCGTGGGAGCACATCACCGAGGTCGAGAAGGCGGGCGGCATGGCCCGTGCGATCGACGAGGGCATCCCGAAGCTGCGCATCGAGGAGGCCGCCGCCCGCACGCAGGCGCGCATCGACTCCGGTCGCCAGCCCGTCATCGGCGTCAACAAGTACCTGGTGGACGCCGACGAGCAGATCGAGGTCCTCAAGGTCGACAACGCCGGAGTGCGCGCCCAGCAGCTGGAGAAGCTGCGCCGCCTCAGGGAGGAACGCGACCAGTCCGCTGTGGACGGTGCGCTCACCGCGCTCACGAACGCGGCGGGCGGTGGCGGCAACCTGCTGGAGCTGGCGATCGACGCGGCCCGCGCCAAGGCGACGGTCGGGGAGATCTCCGAGGCGCTCGGCAAGGTCTGGGGCCGCCACTCCGCGCAGATCCGCACCATCACCGGTGTCTACCGGCAGGAGGTCGGCGAAGTGTCCAACGTGGACGCCTGCCGCGAGGTCGTCGAGAAGTTCGCCGAGGAGGAGGGGCGCCGTCCGCGCATCCTCGTCGCGAAGATGGGCCAGGACGGCCACGACCGCGGCCAGAAGGTCATCGCGACGGCGTTCGCCGACCTCGGCTTCGACGTCGACGTCGGCCCGCTGTTCCAGACGCCGGAGGAGGTGGCCCGCCAGGCCACCGAGGCCGACGTGCACATCGTCGGCGTCTCCTCCCTGGCCGCGGGGCACCTCACGCTGGTGCCCGCGCTCAAGGAGGAGCTGACCAAGCTCGGCCGCGAGGACGTCATGATCGTCGTCGGCGGTGTCATCCCGCCGCAGGACTTCGACGAGCTGTACGCGGCGGGCGCCTCGGCGATCTTCCCGCCCGGCACGGTCATCGCGGACGCCGCGAAGGACCTGCTGGTCAAGCTGGCCGAGCAGCTCGGGCACGATGCCTAGGCAGATCGACGTCGCCGAGTACGCCAAGGGCGTGCTCGGCGGCAACCGGGGGATGCTCGCGCGGGCCATCACGCTGGTCGAGTCGACGCGCGCCGACCACCGGGCGAAGGCGCAGGAGCTGCTGGTCGAGCTGCTGCCCCGCTCCGGCGGTGCGATCAGGGTCGGCATCACCGGCGTGCCGGGCGTGGGCAAGTCCACGTTCATCGACGCGCTCGGCACCTCGCTGACGGAGCAGGGCCACCGGGTCGCGGTGCTGGCCGTCGACCCGTCCTCGACCCGCAGCGGCGGCAGCATCCTGGGCGACAAGACGCGGATGCAGCGGCTGTCGGTGGACCAGAACGCGTTCATCCGGCCGTCGCCGACCTCCGGGACGCTCGGCGGCGTCGCGAGGGCCACCCGCGAGACGATCGTGCTGGTCGAGGCGGCCGGGTTCGACGTCGTGCTGGTCGAGACCGTCGGGGTCGGGCAGTCCGAGGTCGCCGTCGCGAACATGACCGACTGCTCGCTGTTCCTGACCCTCGCGCGCACCGGTGACCAGCTGCAGGGCATCAAGAAGGGCGTGCTGGAGCTGGCCGACGTCATCGCGGTCAACAAGGCCGACGGCGACCACGAGCTGGACGCCCGCAAGGCCGCCCGCGAGCTGGCCGGGGCGCTCAAGCTGCTGCGCCCGCCGGACGCGTTGTGGCACCCGCCCGTGCTCACCTGCTCCGGTCTCACCGGGGCGGGGCTGGAAGACCTGTGGTCCCGCGTGCTGGAACACCGGTCCACCCTGCGGGAGGCGGGGGAGCTGGACGAACGGCGGCGCCGTCAGCAGGTCGAGTGGACCTGGTCGATGGTCCACGACGAACTGTGGCGGCAGGTGCGCGACAACGCCGCGGTGCGGTCCCTGACGCCCTCGCTGGAGGCTCAGGTGCGCTCGGGCGAGCTCACCGCGACCCTCGCCGCCGAGCGGATTCTGCAGGCGTTCCAATCGGACGCTCAGTAGGCGCTTAACTAGTTTGGGTGACCATCGACCGTGGTATTCGAGGTAGAGTTCAGGCCATGTCGAGGTTGCTGCTGGCCTGCGTGTTCGCGCTGATGAGCGTTGTCGGGATCGCCGGTGTGGCGTCCGCGCGGGAGATCGCGGACACGCCGGTGGCCGCGCAGCAGACGACGGCCGTGGAGCCGGGTCCGAGCGTGAACGCGCCGCAGGAGCTGTCTCCCGAGGAACGGGCCGAGACGAAGAAGAAGCTGTGGATGGGCGGCATCGCGGTGGTGCTGTTCGTGCTGGTCTACTACCGCAACAAGAAGCGGTGGGCGGTGTGGCGCAAGGAGCGCAAGGCCAAGAAGGGCTGAGCGCGGCGTCCCATCAGGTGGGACGCAATAGTCAAAGTCGAACGTGCCTCCCCGCCGTGTGCGTCATCGTTGATCGGTGAGACCGAAACTCGCTCGCCGCTCGGCGCAGCGCTGCGACCGGCCGACCGGTTGATCATCACCAGCGCGACGCGTCCCGCACGTGGTGATGCAGGATGGTGGCAAATGGGTACCGACTTGAAGATCAGCACACGCTCGTCCCTCGAGCGGTACTCCGACGCGCTGCTGGACCTCTCGCACTCGATCCACGCCGAACCCGAGCTGGCCTTCGAGGAGCACCGCAGCGCGGAGAAGATCACGTCGTTGCTGGCCCGCGAGGGTTTCAAGGTCGACAGCGGGGTCGCGGACCTCGACACGGCCTTCGTCGCGAGCTACGGCGACGGGGAGCTGGTGCTGGGGCTGTGTGCCGAGTACGACGCCCTGCCCGAGGTGGGGCACGCGTGCGGGCACAACGTCATCGCCGCCGCCTCGGTCGGTGCGGCCCTCGCACTGCGTGACGTCGCCGATCAGCTGGGTGTCACCGTGCGGGTGATCGGGACTCCGGCGGAGGAGGTCGGCGGCGGCAAGGTGCTCATGCTGGAGCGGGGCGTGTTCGACGACGTCTCGTTCTCGATGATGGTGCACCCCGCGCCGTACGAGTCGTGCGCCGCGAGGTCGCTGGCCATCACCGACCTGAAGGTGCACTACACGGGCAAGCGGTCGCACGCGGCCGCGGCTCCCCACCTGGGCGTCAACGCAGGGGACGCGGTGACCGTCGCGCAGGTCGCGATCGGCCTGCTGCGCCAGCACCTGGAGCCCGGCCAGATGGTGAGCGGCATCGTCACCCACGGCGGCACCGTGCCGAACGTGATCCCCGCCCGAGCCTCCGCGATGTTCGACGTGCGGGCGGAGAACCTGGAATCGTTGCAGCGCCTGGAGAACCGGATCCGGGACTGTTTCAGAGCCGGCGCGCTCGCGACCGGCTGCACCCATGAGGTCGAGCAGGTCTCCCCGGTCTACGCGGAGCTGACCCCCGATCCGTGGCTGGCGGACGCCTACCGGCGCGCGGCCACCGAGCTGGGACGACGCCCTCTCCCGCCGGAGCTCGAGCAGCGGGAGAAGATCGGAAGCACCGACATGGGCAACGTGACACGAGTGTTGCCCGCAATCCACCCGACCATCGCCATCGACTGCGGAGACGCGGTGAACCACCAACAAGAGTTCGCGACCGCCTGTGCCTCGGCGTCGGCCGACCGTGCGCTCCTCGACGGAGCACTTGCCATGGCTTGGACGACGATCGCGACAGCCACCGATTCCCAGCAGCGCGCACGCCTGCTGGCCCGCGGAGGAGCGGCATGACGGTCCTGGACTCCCGGCCTTCGGGCTCCTCAACTGTGAAGACGTCCCCTGAGATGCTCGTGGACCCCACCGGGGTGAGCATGTCAGGTGTGGATGATCTCGGAGACGGCCGCGGCCCCGCGTGGCTCGACGACTGGCTGAAGGTGCACGCGGGCGACGTCGTCGCCTGGCGTCGCCACATCCACGCCAACCCCGAGCTGTCCCGCCGCGAGTACAACACCACCGAGCTGGTGGCGAAGCTGCTGCGCGAGGTCGGCCTCAAGCCGCGCATCTTGCCCGGCGGCACCGGCCTGATCTGCGACGTCGGCAGCGGCCCCCGCTGCGTGGCGCTGCGCGCCGACATGGACGCGCTGCCGCTGCACGAGAACACCGGCCTGCCGTTCGGCTCCGGTGTGGACGGCGTGTCGCACGCGTGCGGCCACGACGCCCACACGACGGTCCTGATCGGCGCGGCGCTGGCACTGGCCTCGGCCACCGAGCTGCCCGGCCGCGTCCGGCTGGTGTTCCAGCCGGCCGAGGAGGTCATGCCCGGTGGCGCGCTCGACGTGCTGGCGGCGGGCGGTCTCGACGGTGTGGAGCGGATCTTCGGCCTGCACTGCGACCCGCGCCTGCAGGTCGGCCGCGTCGGCACCCGCATCGGCGCCATCACGTCGGCCTCCGACCTGCTGGAGCTGCGGCTGTCCTCGCCGGGCGGCCACACCTCCCGCCCGCACCTGACCGCGGACCTGGTGCACGCGCTCGGCACGGTCATCACCGGCCTGCCGACGATGCTGTCCCGGCGCGTCGACCCCCGCTCCGGCACCGTCCTGGTGTGGGGCGCGGTCCACGCGGGCGAGGCGCCCAACGCCGTCCCGCAGGAGGGCCTGCTGCGCGGCACGCTGCGCACCGGCGACCGCGACATCTGGGCGGGCCTGGAGCCGCTGGTCAAGGACCTGGTCACCGGCCTGCTCGCGCCCACCGGCGTCGGCTTCGACCTGCACCACCGCCGCGGCGTGCCGCCGGTGGTCAACGAGCGGGAGTCCACCCAGATCCTGCGCGCCGGCATCGAGGCCGCACTGGGCGACGACGCGCTGGCGGGCACCGAGCAGTCCTCCGGCGGCGAGGACTTCGGCTGGTACCTGGAGCACGTGCCCGGCTCGTTCGCGCGCCTCGGCGTGTGGAACGGCCAGGAGAAGCAGCGCGACCTGCACCAGCCCACGTTCGACCTGGACGAGCGCGCACTGCTCGTCGGCGTCCGCGTGATGGTCCACACGGCTCTGGCCGCACTGGCCTGACCCGCAGTACGACGAAGGGGCTCCTCCGCGGCGGAGAAGCCCCTTCGTCGTGAAGAACGTCAGCTCACCGGCTCGGTCAGCTGCGGACGCGCCTCCGGTGCCGACGCGCGCACGGCGTCCGCCGCCTGGTCGTCCGGGTGGGTCTGCGAGTCCCGTTCGGCCTCCACGCGGGCGTTGTAGACCTCGACCTCGCGCTTGATGGTGTCCTCGTCCCAGCCCAGCACGGGCGCGATGAGCCGGGCGACCGCGTCCGCCGAGTCGACGCCGCGGTGGGCGTACTCGATGGAGATGCGGGTGCGCCTGGTCAGCACGTCCTCCAGGTGCATCGCGCCCTCGTGCGACGCCGCGTAGACGGCCTCGACCTGAAGGTAGTCGGGGGAGGCCGGGATGGGCTTGAGCAGCTCGTGGTCGTCGGCCGCGAGCGCGAGGACCTCGTGCACCAGCGAGCCGTAGCGGTCGAGCAGGTGCCGCACCCGGTACGGGTGCAGGCCGTGCCTGGCCGCCAGCTGGTCGGCCTGGTTGACCAGCGCGTGGTAGCCGTCGGCGCCGACCAGCGGCACCTTGTCGGTGATCGACGGCTGGATGCGGCCGGGCAGGTCGACGTGCGCCGCGTTGACCGCGTCCGCGCCCATCACCCGGTACGTCGTGTACTTGCCGCCCGCGATCGCCACCAGACCCGGCGCCACGCGCGCCACGGCGTGCTCGCGCGACAGCTTCGACGTCGAGTCGGACTCGCCCGCCAGCAACGGCCGCAGACCCGCGTAGACGCCCTCGATGTCGTCGTGCGTCAACGGTGTCGCGAGCACGGAGTTGACGTGTTCGAGGATGTAGTCGATGTCGTGCTTGGTCGCGGCGGGGTGCGCCAGGTCGAGGTTCCAGTCGGTGTCGGTGGTGCCGACGATCCAGTGGTTGCGCCACGGGATCACGAACAGCACCGACTTCTCGGTGCGCAGGATCATCCCGGCCTCGGCGACGATCCGGTCGCGCGGGACGACGATGTGCACGCCCTTCGACGCCCGCACCCGGAACCGGCCGCGCGAGCCGGAGAGCCGTTGCAGCTCGTCGGTCCAGACGCCCGTCGCGTTGATCACCGCGTGCGCCCGCACGTCGACCTCGCGGCCGTCCTCGACGTCGCGCACCCGCACGCCCGACACCCGGTCCGCCTCCCGCAGGAAGCTGATCACCTGCGTCGACGTGCGCACGACGGCGCCGTAGTGCGCGGCCGTGCGGCCGACCATCATCGTGTGCCTGGCGTCGTCAGCCTGGGCGTCGTAGTAGCGGATGCCGCCGATCAGCGCGTCCCGCTTCAGCGCGGGCACCAGCCGCAGCGCGCCCGCGCGGGTCAGGTGCTTCTGGCCGGGCACGGACCGCGCGCCGCCCATCGTGTCGTAGAGGAACAGGCCCGCCGCCGTGTACGGGCGTTCCCAGACCCGGTTCGAGAGCGGGTAGAGGAACGCGACCGGCTTCACCAGGTGCGGCGCGATGCGCGTCAGCATCAGCTCGCGTTCGCGCAGTGCCTCGCGGACCAGGCCGAACTCCAGCTGCTCCAGGTAGCGCAGGCCGCCGTGGAAGAGCTTGGAGGACCGGCTCGACGTGCCGGACGCCAGGTCGCGCGCCTCGACCAGCGCGACCCGCAGGCCGCGGGTGGCGGCGTCCAGCGCCGCGCCGACGCCGACGACACCACCGCCGATCACGACGAGGTCGAACGTCTCCTCGCCCAGCCGCCGCCACGACTCCTCGCGTTCGGCGGGACCGAGCTTCCCGGTGACCGGCGGAGCGGCCGGGGTGTGCGGTGCTGCAGCTGCGTTGTTGCCCGTGGCCACGACAGACGCCTCCCTGGTGACGACTCGCGGATCACGTTACCTGCAGCAACGGCGGTCCGCCGCCGGGCGAGCTGCGGCGGGGGCCGTCGCCGTCGCATGGACAAGCCCTCCGAGGGGTAATAGCGTCCGACGACGTTGTAGGCGGGCGGCGCGGCCCCGACCTCAGGCTTGCGCGCCCTCCACAGGCCGCAAGCACGGGAGGCCGGCAATGAGTGCAGGCTCGATCTTCGTATGGGAGATGCTGGGGACCGCCGTCCTCATCCTCCTGGGCACCGGTGTCGTGGCGAACCAGGTGCTCAAGAACACGCTCGGCAACAGCACCGGATTCCTGTTCGTCAACTTCGGCTGGGCCTTCGCCGTCTTCACCGGCGCGAGCATCGCCCACCCGACCGGGGCGCACCTCAACCCCGCCGTCACCCTCGGACTCGCCATCGCGGACAAGACGCCGTGGGGCGACGTGCCCGTCTACCTCCTCGCCCAGATGGTCGGCGCGGTCATCGGCGCGATGCTCTGCTGGGCGACCTACAAGCTCCAGTTCGACACGCACGACGAACCGCAGAACACCCTCGGCATCTTCGCCACCGGGCCGACGGTGCCGAACGCCCCGTGGAACCTGGTGTCCGAGATCATCGGCACGTTCGTGCTGGTCTTCTGGATCCTGCTCTCGCCGGGCGCGAAGGAGTCGCTCGACGGTGTGCCGCAGTTCGGCAACTCGGCGCTCGGTTACGCCGGTGTCGCGTTCGTCGTCCTGGTGATCGGCACCTCGCTCGGCGGCCCGACGGGCTACGCCATCAACCCGGCGCGCGACCTCGGTCCTCGCCTCGCCTACGCCTTCCTCATGCCCATCCGCAACAAGGGCAACGCCAACTGGAGCTACTCGTGGGTCCCCGTCGCGGGCCCGCTCATCGGTGGCGCGCTCGCCGCGCTGCTCTTCCTGGTTCTCCCGGTCTGAAAGGACTTCCCGCATGACCCAGTACGTGGCCGCGATCGACCAGGGCACCACGTCGACGCGTTGCATGATCTTCGACCACTCCGGCCGGGTGGTGGCGGTCGACCAGAAGGAGCACGAGCAGATCTTCCCGAAGGCCGGGTGGGTCGAGCACGACGCGAAGGAGATCTGGCAGAACGCCCGCCAGGTCGCCGCCGGAGCGCTCGCCAGGGCCGACCTGTCCAACTCGGACATCGTCGCCGTCGGCATCACCAACCAGCGCGAGACCGCGCTGGTGTGGGACCGCACCACCGGTGAGCCCGTCTACAACGCCATCGTCTGGCAGGACACCCGCACCGACCGGATCGTCACCGAGCTCGGCAACAGGGGCGGCGGCCAGGAGCGCTACCGCGACAAGGTCGGCCTGCCGCTCGCCACCTACTTCTCCGGCCCCAAGGTCCGCTGGATCCTCGACAACGTCGAGGGCGCGCGGGAGAAGGCCGAGGCGGGCGACCTGATGTTCGGCAACATGGACACCTGGGTGCTGTGGAACATGACCGGCGGCGTGAACGGCGGCGTCCACGTCACCGACCCGACCAACGCCTCCCGCACCATGCTGATGGACCTCGACACCCTGCAGTGGGACGAGGAGATCGCGGCGGACATGGGCATCCCGATGTCGATGCTGCCCGAGATCCGGTCGTCGTCCGAGGTGTACGGCCAGGTGCGCGAACGCGGCGCGCTGGCCGGGGTGCCGATCGCCGGCATCCTCGGCGACCAGCAGGCGGCCACGTTCGGCCAGGCGTGCCTGTCGCCGGGCGAGGCCAAGAACACCTACGGCACCGGCAACTTCATGCTGCTCAACACCGGCACCGAGAAGGTGATGAGCGAGAACGGCCTGCTCACCACGATCTGCTACAAGATCGGCGAGTCGGCGCCCGTCTACGCGCTGGAGGGGTCGATCGCCGTCACCGGCTCGCTGGTGCAGTGGCTGCGCGACAACCTCGGCATGATCTCCTCGGCCGCGGAGATCGAGCGGCACGCCCGTTCCGTCGAGGACAACGGCGGCGCGTACTTCGTGCCCGCGTTCTCCGGCCTCTTCGCTCCGTACTGGCGTTCCGACGCCCGCGGCGCGATCGTCGGCCTCACCCGGTTCGTCAACAAGGGCCACCTCGCGCGCGCCGTGCTGGAGGCGACGGCGTTCCAGACCCGCGAGGTCCTCGACGCGATGAACGCCGACTCGGGCGTCGACCTGAAGGCGTTGAAGGTCGACGGCGGCATGGTCGTGAACGAGCTGCTGATGCAGTTCCAGGCCGACATCCTCGGCGTGCCGGTGATCAGGCCGGTCGTCAACGAGACCACCGCGCTGGGCGCCGCCTACGCCGCCGGTCTCGCGGTCGGGTTCTGGAAGTCCGAGGACGACATCCGCCAGAACTGGGCCGAGGACAAGAAGTGGGAGCCGCAGATGGACGACGCCCGCCGCGAGTCCGAGTACAAGAACTGGAAGAAGGCCGTCTCGAAGACCTTCGACTGGGTCGAGGACGAGTGAGGCCGCGCGGGGACGCGCCGCCGGTGCGTCCCCGCCAACGGCTTGCTCCCCGAAGCACTGTCCGTGACGACCCGCCCCGCTAACACTTCTCTTCCGTGTTTCGCCTGCCGCACGCGGGGACCCCGCGTGCGGCCCACTAGTACGCGGGGTCCCCGCGTACTAAAGGCACGTCACGCGGGGGAGGCGGTGTCCGTTGGGCGGGTGACACGCGGGCGGGTGTGAGGGGTAAACGGTGGGGCAGGGTCTCTGGCGTTCAGGTGGACGGGGTGGCGTGCACGATCACGTTGTCGCGGGTGCCGCAGGTGATCAGCCGCAGCCCCTTCTCCTGCCGCCCGCGCTCGACGGCCTCCGCGAAGAAGTCGTCGCGGATGATCCTCTCGGTGCGGGTCACGGTGAACAGCGCGACCGAACCGTCCTTCTTGGACACTTCGACGACGTCGCCCTGCACCAGGTCGTTCAGCCGGTAGAACACGCCTCTGGTGTTGTTGCTCTCGATCCGGCCCACGAGGATCCACTGCTCGTCGTGCAGCTGGTGCCAGCCCGCCTGCATGCCCTCGCTGGCGGGCGGCATCTCCACGACGCCCTGCGGGTCGAGCCCCAGCGCCACCAGCGACGACCGCACACCGATCCGATCGATCCGCAGCTCCATCGGATCGGAGTCGCCGAGCGGCGAGACCACCGGCGGCGGAGCGGCCTCGCTCGTCGCCGCCGACGGCTTCGGTGCCGGGCTCTGCGCACAGGCGCTCACCAGTGCCACGCTCAGCACCGCTATCAAGACACGAGTCCCCACGGACCTATTGACGCACATCCGGTGGCCCGGTTGCGCATCCACTCCCGACTGATCAACTTCCCGGTCCCCGTCCCGGTCAGGCGGTGCCGCCGCCTCCGGTCTCCGGAGCCCCCACCGGCACCACGACGGGTGCCTTGGGGCGCGGCGCGTGCGTCACCCACGGGCTCGTCGCGGGGCCGGTGCGGATCTCGAACGACGTGCGGCCGCTGTAGGCGTGGCCCAGCAGCACCGCAGGACCCGGCTCGCCGGGCGTGCCGGTACCACCCGGCCTGCATCGGCTGCCCGACCGGCGGGACCTCGACCAGGTTCGGAGGGCGGCATCCGCTGTCCACTTCGGACACCGTGGACGTCGTGGACGTCGTGGCTGAAGACGGTGGCGGCGAGACGTCAGGCGCGACCGCGCACCCGGCCAGCACGGCCAGTGCGGCGAGAAGTCCCCAGAACGAACGCATGCCCCGGACACGTGGGTGTCCGGGGCATGGTTGCCGTTGTTACCTAGTCGAGATCGTCGTGCCGCATCAGCTGGCGGCCGGCCTCGGTGATGGAGCCCGACAGCGACGGGTACACCGAGAACGTCGTCGCGAGGTGCTCCACGGTGAGCTGGTTCTGCACGGCCAGCGCGATCGGCAGGATCAGCTCGCTCGCGTTCGGGGCCACGACCACGCCGCCGATGACCACACCGGTGGCCGGGCGGCAGAACAGCTTCACGAAACCGCGGCGCAGCCCCTCCATCTTGGAGCGGGGGTTCGTGGCGAGCGGGAGCATGATCGTGCGGGCCGGGACCTCGCCGGAGTCGATCGCCTGCTGGCTGATGCCGACGCTCGCGATCTCCGGGTTGGTGAAGACGTTCGCGGCGACGGTCTTGAGCTTGATCGGGCTGACGCCCTCGCCCAGCGCGTGCCACATCGCGATGCGGCCCTGCATGGCGGCGACGGACGCGAGCAGCAGCACGCCGGTGCAGTCGCCCGCCGCGTAGACGCCGCTGACGTTCGTCCGGCTCACCCTGTCCACGGGGATGTAGCCGCCGCGGCCGAGCTCGATGCCGATCTTCTCCAGGCCGATGTCGGTCGTGTTGGGCACCGAGCCGACGGTCATCAGGGCGTGCGACGCCTCGATCGTGCGACCGTCTTCCAGGTGGATCAGGACGCCGTCGCCGGTGTTCTCGACCTTGTCGGCGCGGGCGTGCTTCACGACGGCCGTGCCGCGCTCGGCGAACACGTCCTCCAGCACCGCGGCCGCGTCGGCGTCCTCGTGGGGGAGCACCCGGTCCCGGCTGGAGACCATGGTGACCTTCACGCCCATCTCGGTGTAGGCGCTGGCGAACTCGACACCGGTGACACCGGAGCCGATGACGGCGAGGTGCTCCGGCAGCTCGGGCAGGTCGTAGATCTGCCGCCAGGTGAGGACGCGCTTGCCGTCCGGCTCGGCGCCCTGCAACACGCGCGGGGTCGCGCCCGTTGCGATCAGCACCACATCGGCTTCGAGGACCTCTTCGCTGCCGTCCGCGGCGATGGCGACGACCTCGTGCTGGGCGAGCCCGCGCGAGTCGTCGGCGAACTTCGCGCGGCCGTTGATCAGCCGCACGCCCTCGCGCTGCAACCGCGCCCGCACGTCGGCGGACTGCGCCAGCGCGAGGCCCTTCACCCGGCCGTGCACGACCGGGAGGTCCACGGCAGCGTGCTGGTTGTTGGTCTGAATGCCCAGCTCACCGGCGTTGCGGAAGGCGCTGCGGGCACCCGCCGACGCGATGAAGGTCTTCGACGGCACGCAGTCGTACAACACGCACGCGCCACCTGCCCCGTCGTTCTCCACCACGGTCACGTCGGCGCCGTGCTGGGCCGCGACCAGGGCTGCCTCGTAACCTGCGGGTCCGCCGCCCATGATGACGATGCGGGTCACGATCAGTTCCCTTCTGCGTGCTTGCTGGCCGGCACAACCGTACGCGTTGCCCGAATCGCGCGTGTCGTCAGTACCTAAAGCTGATCGATAGGTCGCTACGCTGTCGGACGTGCCGCTCTATGCCGCGTACGGGTCGAACATGGATCCGAACCAGATGATGGAGCGAGCCCCGTACTCCCCGCTCGCGGGGACCGGCTGGCTCGTCGGTTGGCGTCTGACGTTCGGTGGCGAGGACCTCGGCTGGGAAGGCGCCCTCGCGACGATCGTCGAGGAGCCCGACCACCAGACGTTCTGCGTCCTCTACGACGTCTCACCCCGCGACGAGTCGCGGCTGGACCGCTGGGAGGGTGCGCTCGGGCTCTACAAGAAGATCCGGCTGCGCGTGCAGACCCTGGAGGGGTCTGTGGTCGCGTGGCTCTACGTGCTGGACGCCTACGAGGGCGGCCTGCCGTCCGCGCGCTACATCGGCGTGGTCGCCGACGCGGCGGAGGCGGCCGGTGCGCCGGACGACTACGTGAACGACCTGCGGACACGTCCGTGCCAGGGCATCGGGCCGTGAGCGGCTGAAGCGCGGGAGGCGGTCAGGAACCGGCCGCCTCCGCGAGCAGCTCCACCAGGTGGTGGTGCAGGCGGCGGTAGTCGACCGGCGTGATGGTCGACCACGGCGGCTGTCCCTCGGCCGCGCGCCTCATCTGCAGGTAGCGGCCCTTCGGCGTGTCGTAGAACGCGACGACCCGCTCGGGCCTGATCCGCTTGCCCCACTTGTCGCGCGCGGCGGCGCCGAACTGGCCGCGGTTCGTGGCGTCGCGGACCATCTCGGCGAGCGTGTGGGCGTCGTCGGCGCGCAGGTGACCGCGCAGCGCCTCTTCGAGCTGCTCCGGAGTGGACGCCGAGGCGGCCGCCGCGTCGAGGTCCGCCGAGGGCAGGGTGATCGAATGGCCCTCGCCCGCCGGAGCGGACGGTAAGGCCGTCAGGGCCTCGCGCGGCAGCCCACCGGCCTCCGCGGGACGCAGCGTCAGCTGCCCGCCGTCGAGCACGGCGAGCACGCCCGCCTGGCCCTTGCCCGCCGCGAGGACGCGGACGCTGCGCTCGTCGAGCCACAGGCGGCCGTCCACCTCCTGCTGCGGGCGGTTCAGCACGTGCAGCAGGTCTTCGAGGGTCGGGTCCAGCGAACGCGGGCCGCCGAGGCCGCGCGCGCCGAGCTGGCCCCAGACGCGGTCCTCGATCTCTCGGCGCTCCTCGCGCGTCTTTCCCGGCGACGGCACCTTCAGCACCAGGGGCATGGTCTCCAGCCCCAGGTGCTCCCAGAGAACGTCGAACTCCAGCGCCGAGATGACCACCGGATCCCGTGTGTCGTTCATCCCGACGTCCAAGCCGAACAGGGTCATCAGTCGGTCGTGCTCTCCCCGATCACGGGCGGCGAGTACCCGCCCACGCCGTAGATGTCGTCGTGTTCGCGCAGGTAGTCGGCGGCCTTGTGCTCCAGGTCGTCCTCGTCCTCACCCTTGCGCGGCCCCATGCCGCCGAAGGGGTCGAACGCCTGCGGCATCGGCACGGCCCTGCGGTGCACCTGGTCCTGGCCCTGCGCGCCGACCGTGCCCATCGGACCCATCGCGGAACCGGAGTTCGCGACACCCGCCACGTGGTGGCCCTGGTTCATCACGGTGCCCATCGCGGCACCGGACGCCATGGTCGCGCCCTCCTGCATCTCCTTCGGCCCGTCCACGCCGCCGGACGAGCCGGAGCCGGACCGGCCGGAGCGCTGGCCGGGCACGCCCGCGCCCGCGGTGCCGGTACCGCCGGGACCCGTGCCACCCGGACCGGTGCCGTTCGGGTTGACGGTGGTGGAGGTGTGCTTCGCGGCGGCGGGCGCCGCCGTCGTGCTGGAGGTGCTCGTCGTCGAACCGGGCGAGGCCGTGGTGCGCGGCGGGGGAACCGTGCTGCCTCCGCGCGTCGTGGTCGTGCGGCCGCGGGTGCCGCCGGGCCCCGTGCCGTGCGGGCCGCCGCCCCAGACCGCGGCCGTGCCGATGTTCACGCCACCGCCGTGCGCGACACCGCTGCTGCTGATCTGCAGCTGCGGCGGCTGGCTGAACTGGCCGAGCGTCGCGGTGTTCGCCGTCGTGGACGACGCGTAGGTGCTCATGACCTCGCGGGCGCGGCGCTCGGCGGAGTCCTGGGCCGCCTCCTGCTTCTCGAAGTCGGTCTGGCCGCCGAAGAGGTGGGTGAGGCCGGTGACCAGCGCACCCGGCTGCTCCGCGGTCACGGTGACCGGCGCCGGCATGTCCGCACGGGCCTTCGAGACGTACCCGGCCTGCAGCTCCGCCGAGTAGCGCATGACGTCGGCGCCGGTGCGCGCGCCGTCCGCCCACGCGGCGATCGGGTTCAGGCCGGACTGCGCCATCTCGGCGGCCTTGCCCGACCACTTGGCGCCCGACAGCGTGATGCCCTTGTGCAGGTCGTCGTTGATCTCGGTGAGCGCGGCCGACACGCCCTGCCAGCGCTCCATCGACGCGAACGACGCCGCGGGGCCGGGGCCCGAGTGGATGCGCTCGTACAGCTCCTTGTGGCTGTACCCCTGCCAGCGGTGTTCTGCCATGGTCAGCACCCGCTCTTGTTCATCATGCCGGTGTTGTCGCCCTCGACCACGGCGTACTGGCGCTCGATCTGGTTGAGGTTGTCCATCGCGGTCTTGAGCTGCCGCTGGTAGTTGAGCAGCGCCTGCAGCGCCGAGTCACCGTCGGAGATCGACCTGTCGTTGAACTTCTCGGCGGCCTCCTGGCTCACCGGGTCGCCCGCCCATGGCCGCACGCGGAACTCGGTGATCGCCATCTCGATCTGCTTGTCGAGCTTCGTGAGCGCCGCCGAGAACGTGTTCCGCAACGCCGGGATGGCCTCCGGTTCCACGTTCAGGTGGTGCTGGACGGGTGGCGAGGCGTCAGCCCCGCTGCGTCCTCCTGGCGGCATCGCGCAACCTCCGGCGATCGTGCGTACAAGCGCGCCGTCACTCTATCCACCGAAGGTAACGCTGTGGAGTGCGTTCAGTGACATCCCCCCGTGTGGGTCAGCGCTTCTGGAGCAAACTGGCCATCACGGCCTCTGCCACCCGCTGGGCGCCGAGACAAAGATGATCTTGTTGTACGGCAGTGGAATTGCCGCCGTCGCGGAACATCACGTCCACGAACTGCCCATCCGCCACGTCTATCTCCACAGTGCAGACGTCGTGCACGTCGGGTGTGCGGACGGTAATCGCCGTGAACCCCTCGATCACTCCGACGGTGTGATCGACCTGTGCGTTCTCCGAGAGCCAGACGTCCGCCCCCGACACGAGCACGAGTGCGATCCTCGCCACGTTCCCGCTCGTCGTGCTCCGGATCGTGCACGCCTTGGCGCCGCCGAAGCTCGTCTCGACGTACGCGCTCGGCGGGTTGTCCAGGCTCAGCGACACGCGCTGGTCCGGCGTCAGCAGCTCGCACGGCTCCACCCCGTCGAGCGGCACCTCACGCGGCCGCGGCGGGAAGTCCAGCTGCGAGACCGTCGTGGTGACCGGCGCCGGAGGCTCGGGCGGCGACGAGGTCAGCGAGCTCTGCCGCGGCGCGGCCGTGCATCCGGCCAGCACCGCCGCGACGACGATCAGGAGCGCCGTGGTCCGCATGGCGGGTCACGGTAGCCGGTCTTCGGCGGTTCGTGACCACACCAGTTCGTCGACGCCCTGGTCATCGGCGGTCTCGCCGCCGGGAAGACGACCCTGAGGGGTGAAGCCGCACCGCTGCGCGAGCCGCCGCGCGGCCTCGTCGGACGCCGGGTGCCGGAAGACGACCCGCCGCAGGTCCGCGGCGCCGAACGCCCAGCCCAGCACCGCGTCGAGCGACGTCGGCAGCGCGTCCTCGTCCGGACGGGCGGGATGGGTCCAGCACGTCACCCGTGCCGACCCCGCCTGTGCGTCGATGTCGTGGAGGACGATCCCGGCGACGACCTCCGCGCTCACCGCGTCGCACACCGCCCACGACCAGCTGCGGTCTTCCTCCCAGCCGGTGGTCGTCATCTCGACGAACCCCTCGGCGCCGGTCACGCCGTCGATGCGGGCGTACCGCGCGGTCACCGGGTCCGCGAAGACGGCGGCGAGCACCGGCACGTCGTCGATCCGGTCGTCGGTGCGGAAAGCGCGCAGGTAGTGCTCACCCGCGTTGATCTCGACTGGCTCCACGCGGCAGAGGTTAGCTCTCGCCGGTGAACCCGTCGTACCGTTCGGCCAGCCCGTCGAGCTCGGCCCGGTGCGCGGACGCGGGCGTGCCGTCCGGTGCGGTCGTCAGCTCGACCACCCAGTCGACGTCCTCGGCGTCGTCCTCACCCGCGAGCATGTCCCGGTGCACCGCGCACGGCCCCCAGCCGTCCCGCAGCAGCTCCTCGGCGAGCCCCTCCGCGTCACCGCGGTCCGGCAGGATCACCAGCACCGTCGGCGGGATCAGCCCGCGCAACGCCAGCGCCTCGCGCAACGCCGCCGTGTCCGGCACGTGCACCCCGTCCAAGCCCGCCTCGCGCGCGGCGGCGGCGTTCTCCGCGGAGTCGTCGCAGAACACCCCGGTCTCGTACCCGAGCTCGTCGAGCACGCGCCGGTAGATCGCCGGATCAGGCTTGGCGAGCCCCAGCCGCGCCGAGTTGAAGACCGCGTCGAACTCGCCGTCCAGCCCGAGCACCTTCAGGTCGTCTTCGAGCCGCGTCGTCGCGTTGGACAGCAACGCCACGAAACACTGCCGCCGCGCCGTCCGCACCAACGCCAGCGCCTCGGGAACCACCGACCCGACAACCGCCCACGCGTCGACCTCGTCCCGCGGCACGACCTCGGCGATCTCGGCCCGCCACTGCTCGTCGCTGATCTCACCAGTGACCGCACGATGCAGCAACGAAGCCTCGAACGCGACCTCCGCGATCCGCGCCGGTGTGGGCGGGTACGCGCGCAGCACACCGTCGAGATCGAGCAACAGCAACGGTTTCACCGCCGCCGCCCGTTCCACTGCCCCCACAGGATCGCCACGGCGGGGATCAGCAACAGGATCAGCGGGTTCTTCACCAGCGTGAAGAACGCGACGATCACCAGCACCCCGACGACGGGCACGAACGTGCTCTCCCAGCGGCGAGCAGGTGCCCGCGGCGGCTCGGGGAACATCGCCATCGGCGCGGCGAACTGAGGCCGCGGGTCGGGCAGGTCGTGGAACAACGCCATCAGCTCGCCCCGCGTCTTGGCGGTGGTGATCTTCGCGGACCGCTCGCCGTACTCCTCGACGTCGATGCGGCCCGCGCTCATGTGCTCACCGAGCACCTGCAACGCCTGCTGCCGTTCGGCGTCGCCGACGCGGATGTCCCTCGACGGGTCGCTCACGTCGTCAATCGTAGGCGAGCGGCCGGGGAGGCCGGGGTGCGCGGCGGCGGATCACAGCGTTCACCCCGGCCCGCGCGGCTCAGTCCTTCAGCTCGCAGATCACGGTGCCCTGCGTGATCGGGTCCCCGGCCGCGGCGGCCAGCCCCGTCACGGTGCCCGCCTTGTGCGCGGTCACCGGGTTCTCCATCTTCATGGCCTCCAGCACCACGATCAGGTCACCCGCCTCGACGGTCTGCCCGTCCTCGACGGCCACCTTCACGATCGTGCCCTGCATCGGCGCGGCCACCGCGTCACCGGACACGGCGGCGCCACCGCCACCGGCGCGCTTGGCCTTCGGCTTCTTCGCGGCGGCACCGGCGGCCGGACGGGTGCCGACGGCCAGGTCACCGGGCAGCGACACCTCCAGCCGCCGTCCACCGACCTCGACGACGACGGTCTGGCGCGGCGCGTCCTCCGCGACCTCGCCGGAACCGGTGAAGGGCGGGATCCGGTTGTCGAACTCCGTCTCGATCCAGCGCGTGTGGACGGTGAAGCCCTCGGGCTTCTCGGCGGTGAAGGCCGCGTCGCGCACGATCGCGCGGTGGAACGGCAGCACCGTCGCCATGCCGTCGACGACCATCTCGTCCAGGGCGCGGCGGGCGCGGGCCAGGGCCTCGTCGCGGGTCTCGCCGGTGACGATCAGCTTGGCGAGCAGCGAGTCGAACTGGCCGCCGATGACCGAGCCGGACTCGACGCCCGCGTCCACGCGGACACCGGGGCCGGACGGCGCCACGAACGACGTGACCGTGCCGGGCGCGGGCAGGAAGCCGCGGCCCGCGTCCTCGCCGTTGATGCGGAACTCGATCGAGTGCGCGCGCGGGGCCGGGTCCTCGGTGAAGCGCAGCTTCTCGCCGGCCGCGATGCGGAACTGCTCGCGCACCAGGTCGATGCCCGTCGTCTCCTCCGAGACCGGGTGTTCGACCTGCAGGCGGGTGTTGACCTCCAGGAACGAGATCGACCCGTCGAGGCCCACGAGGTACTCGACGGTGCCGGCGCCGTGGTAGCCGGCCTCCAGGCAGATGGCGCGGGCGGAGGAGTGGATCGTGGCGCGCTGCTCGTCGGTCAGGAACGGCGCGGGGGCCTCCTCGACGAGCTTCTGGTGGCGGCGCTGGAGGGAGCAGTCGCGGGTGCCGACGACGATGACGTTGCCGTGGGTGTCGGCGAGGACCTGGGCCTCGACGTGGCGCGGCTTGTCGAGGTAGCGCTCGACGAAGCACTCGCCGCGGCCGAACGCCGTGACGGCCTCGCGCACGGCCGAGTCGAACAGCTCGGGGATCTCCTCGATCGTCCGCGCGACCTTCAGGCCGCGACCGCCACCGCCGAACGCCGCCTTGATCGCGACGGGGAGACCGTGCTCCCGCGCGAACGCGACGACCTCGTCCGGGCCGGACACGGGGTCCTTGGTGCCGGGCACCAGCGGTGCGCCGGCGCGGGTGGCGATGTGCCGTGCGGTCACCTTGTCGCCGAGGTCGCGGATCGCCTGCGGGGTCGGGCCGATCCACACCAGGCCCGCGTCGAGCACGGCCTGCGCGAAGTCGGCGTTCTCGGACAGGAAGCCGTAGCCGGGGTGCACGGCGTCCGCTCCGGACTGCGCGGCGGCGCCGAGGACCTTCTCGATCGACAGGTAGCTCTCGCCGGGGGTGCTGCCGCCGAGGGCGAACGCCTCGTCGGCGAGCCGGACGAACGGCGCGTCGCGGTCGGGGTCGGCGTAGACGGCGACGCTCGTGAGACCGGCGTCACGGCAGGCGCGGATGACCCGGACGGCGATCTCACCGCGGTTGGCGATGAGGACCTTGCGCAGCGACACGGCGTCGTACCTCCTGCTGGGACCGATAATTACGGCTCTGGCTGGTGCCGCAGTCTACGGAAATCAGCGAACCCGGAGAGGGAGAGACGGCTCACTCCGCCACCATGGTGGCGCGATCGGCGACAATGCGCGATGTGGGTGGAACCAGGTCTGTGCAGGTGACCGCCGTCGCCGCTGCCGTGATCGTCATCGCGGGGCTGGTGTACGCCTATTTTCAGAGGCCCGACAACACCGATTCAGGTCAATACGGAGCCGACTCGGGAATGCGCTGCGGAACCACCGCGTGTCAGGTCGTGATCGGCAAGTCGGTGGGGCGGGACCTCGTCGAGCTGCTCGCCGGGACGGGCGGCGGGCGCATCAGGGTCACCGGCGAGTCGGGCCCGTTCGCCTTCGAGATGATCATCGCCGAGTCCGGTGCCGCGGTGACCGACAAGTCGTTGCAGTGCGTGGAGGCGGAGGTCAGCGTCTGCCTCGTGCACGGCGCCCGCGGCAGTGAGCTGCTGGGCGAGGTGCTGGTGCGCAAGGACGGCACGTGGTCGCGTGCGCAGGCGTACCTCGCCACGGGCGGGTACCTCGGGCTGCACGACGTGGACGAGGACGGCACGGCGGACGTCGTCGCCGTGCAGCTCGCGTGCGACGGCCAGTGCGCCAACGCGTTCGTGCAGGTTTTTTCGGTGCTGGGACCGGATCTGGGCTGTACGGCGGCGGCACCGGCGCGGGACCAGCTCCCTGGCTGGCCCGCACCGGTGCCGTCGTTGTCGCAGCTGCGCCCGTGCGCTGACTGAACGCTGCGCGAGACGTTCTGCCCCTTCTCCCGCCACACACCCCGCCCGTGTGTCACCCACCCAGCTTCCCCCGCCTCCGCTGCGTGACGTGGCTTTAGTACGCGGGGACCCCGCGTACCAACCACGCGGACGGAAGGTCCCCGCGTGCGGAAGGGGAAACACGGAAGATGAGGTGCGGATGGGGTGGGGGGTTACGAACAGTGCTCCCTGGGAGCGTGCTCAGGCGGTCACTAGGTCCTTCTCGGCCGGGGTCTCCGGCTCGGAGATGAGGTTCTCGCTGCGGGCCACCAGCACCGGGACGGTGATCTGGCCCGCCACGTTGGTCGCGGTGCGCATCATGTCGAGGATCGGGTCGATCGCGTAGACCACGGCCACACCGGTCGCGATCACCTGCGGCGGCAGGCCGACGACGCTCAGGGTCAGCGTGAGCATCGTGTACCAGCCGGTGGTTCCGGCGGTGGCCAGCGCGCCGAACACGGCGACGAGGACGATGCCGGCGTACTGCCAGACCGAGAGCTGGATGCCGAACATGTTGGCGATGAAGATCGTCGCGACGGCCGGGTAGACCGCGGCGCACCCGTCCATCTTGGTCGTGGTGCCGAGCGGCACGGCGAAGTTCGCGTACTCCTGCGAGACGCCGAGGTCCGTCGCGGCCTTGCGGGACAACGGAAGCGTGGCGCCCGACGAGCGGGACACGAACGCGAACTGCAGCGCGGTGCCTGCCTTGCGGAAGAACTCGACCGGCGAGGTCTTGCCGACGAACTTCAGCAGCACCGGGTAGACGACGAACAGCACCAGCGCCGTGCCCAGGTAGACGGCGAGGATCAGCGAGAACAGCGGTCGTACGAACGAGTTGCCGTAGGACGCGACCGCGTTGCCGATCAGGCCGAAGATGCCGATGGGCGCGAGCAGGATGATCCAGCCGACGACCTTCTGCACGATGTCGAAGAACGACCGGACGAGGTTGGTGAACGGCGCGGCCTTGTCGCCCAGCGCGTACGCGGCGAAGCCGACCAGGACGGCGATGAAGACGACCTGGAGCACCTCGCCCTCGGTGAAGGCGCTGAAGATGTTCGTGGGCACCAGGTTGTCGAGCAGCGCCTGCCACGAGCCGGACGCGCGTTTGGCGAGCTTGTCGACGGCTCCGGCGGCGGGCTCGATCTGCAGGCCGGTGCCGGGCTTGAGGACCGTCGCGACCGCGAGCCCGATCAGGACCGCGATGAACGACGTGATGGCGAACCACAGGAACGTCTTGCCGCCGAGCCTGGCCGCGGTCCGCCCGCCGCCGAGGTTCCGCAGCGACGCGATGCCGACGACGATCGCCGTGAACACCAGCGGGATGACGGTGAGCTGCAGCAGCGCCGTGAAGGTGGAGCCGATCTTGGCGAGCACGGGCGCGAGCCACGTGCCCTTGCCGAGCCAGCCGGCGAGGGCTCCGAGCACTAGGGCGCCGAGCACGGTGAAGCCGAACACCTTGGGTTTGCGGTACGTCTGGACGAAGGACACAGGGATCTCCTGCAACAGGGGTGAGCGAAAAGGGCCGTCGGAGCAGTCAGCTCCGACAGCTCGCGCTGGTCCTGCGCGCCAGGTCGATGTGCCTGCGCTTCGTCAAGTACTCGTTCACCACTCGCCCCCAACGCTCGCGGTGAGGGCAGTCTTCCCTGATCAGGTGAAGTGTGACCAGGGCTACCAGAGTGTGGACACCGGAACACCCAGTCGGCCGAGCAGCTTCCGGGTGAGCGGCAGGCTGATGCCGATCACGGACGTGTGGTCGCCGTCGATGCCGTCGATGAACCAGCCGCCCAGCCCGTCGATGGTGAAGGCGCCCGCGACGTGCAGCGGCTCCCCGGTCGCGAGGTACGCCTCCAGCTCCTCGTCCGACGGCGTGCCGAACCGCACGGTGGTCGACTCGGCGGCCGACGCGCGGTCCACGACGACCCCGCCGGACACCTTCAGCACGGTGTGGCCGGTGATCAGCTCGCCGCTCTTGCCCGCGATCCGCCGCCACCGCTCCCGCGCGACCTCGGTCGTGCCGGGCTTGCCCAGCAGCTCGCCCTCGAACAGCAGCATCGAGTCGCAGCCGACGACGACGCACTCGTCGTCGTGCTCGACGGCCTCGGCCTTCGCCTCGGACAGCGCGACGACGGTCTGTTCGGGCGTCGGGTCGCCGAGCGACGCGACGAGTGCGTCCTCGTCGACGCCGGAGACGCGGACGACGGGCTCGACGCCGGCGGCACGCAGGACGCTAAGACGGGCGGGAGACTGGGAGGCCAGGATCAGACGCACGCCCGGAGTCTGTCACGCCGCCGGGAGCGGCCACCCGCCTGAACGCGACCGCCGCGGCGATGCCGACCAGCAGCACCGCGATCAGCAGGAGGAACGTCGCCCGCACGGCCGTGGTGAAGTCGCCGGTCGAGGCCAGCACGATCTGCAGCACCGCGCCGGTGCCCGCGCTGCCCAGCACGTTCCCGAACTGGCGGGACGTGTTGTAGATGCCGGCGCCCGCGCCCAGCAGCGACCGGTCGAGCGTGCGCGTCGCGATGTTCGTCAGCGGTGAGAACACGAGCCCCATGCCGACGCCGAGCGCGATCATCGACGGCAGCAGCGGCCACTGGGAGCCGTCGCCGAGCAGGAACGCCATCGCCGCGATGCCGAGCGCCATCAGCGCGAACCCGGTGATCGGCAGGTACTTGGCGTCCGCCCGGTTCGACCACCGCCCCGCGAAGACCGCCACCACGCCGGACATCAGCGACGCCGGTGCCGTGACCAGGCCCGTCATCAGCGGTGACAGCTTCGGCACGGTCTGCAGGAACAGCGCCAGCGGCACGAACACGCCGGTCACCGCGATGCCGATGGAGATGTTGGCGACGTTGCCGAGCGAGAAGTTGCGGTTGCGGAAGATCCGCAACGGCATCAGCGGCTCCGGGTTGCGCGGGGACGCCTGCCACAGCACGAACCCCGCGAGCACGAGCACCCCGGCCGCGATGACCTCGCTGACGGTGATGGGCCCCGCGACCTGTCCCCACCGGTAGTGCTCGCCGTTCTGGACGCCGAACACCACCAGCGCGAGGCCCGCGCAGCACAGCACCACGCCGAGGACGTCGAACCTCGGCACCCGGTTCGGCCGCAGGTCGGGCACCCACACGACCAGCAGCGTCACCGCGAGCACACCGATCGGGAGGTTCACGAAGAAGATCCACTCCCAGCCCAGGTGCGTGACCAGCACCCCGCCGAGCAGCGGCCCGGAGACCGTCGCGAGCCCGGCCACCGACCCCCACAGCCCGAGCGCCGCGCCGCGCTTGTCCGGCGGGAACAGCTGGGTGATGAACGCCATCGTCTGCGGCGTCATGGCCGCGGCGCCCAGCCCCTGGAAGACGCGGGACGCGATCAGCGCCTCCGCGGTGGTCGACAGGCCGCACGCGAGGGAGGCGAGCAGGAACAGCACGAGGCCGAAGCCGTAGAGCCGCTTCGGCCCGAACCGGTCGCCCAGCCGCCCGGTCAGCAGCAACGGCACGGCGAACGCCAGCAGGTACGCGCTGACCACCCAGATCACGTCGTTCAGCGACGCGCCCAGGTCGGTGATCATCGACGGCAGGGCGACGTTGACGATGGTCGTGTCGAGCAACGTCATGAAGAAGCCGACGCACAGCGCGTACACCGCCCGCCACCGCACCCGGTCCGTCCGAGTAGTACTACTGATGCGCGATCACCTCTCCGGTCGGCACTCTCGTTCAAGTGAAGCGCTGGGTGCTTGTCCTCTCCGAACGCGGTTCCGGTCGCGAAGGCAAGCGCAGACGGATCGCGGCCCTGCTCGTCGTGCTCGGCGGTCTCATTGGATCGTGGGGCGTTGGAACCGTGCTCGCGAGCGACCCGATCGGCTATGGAGTGCCCATCTGGCCGTTCGCCGACACCGCCGACCGGGCGGAGAACGCGCTCCTCACCGAGGTCGTGCCCGCCGTGCGCGGCAACCTGCCGATCGAGCGGGCCGACGTGCAGGTGCTGCGCAGGACGACCGCCTACGGCAGCGCGTTCTGGACCCTGAAGCTGGAGGTCGACGGCGAGACCCGCTGCCGCGAGGTCGCCGTCGGTCTCCGCGTCACCAGCCGCCGGGTCCAGTGCTCCTGACCGGCCGCACGACCTCCGTCACCGCGAGGCGCAGGTGAAGGACCTCGCGCTGCCGATGTCACCCGATCCGGTGTACTTCGGCCAGCTGGGGTACAGGCACAGCGGCCTGGTGCGGCCGGGGACCCCGGCGTCGTCGGTCACCACGACGTCGTTCTTCGGGTCGATGCCCTTCTCCACCCAGTTCTCGATCGTCGCCAGCTGGTCCCACTCGGGGTGGAAGGCCGACGAGAAGCCGTGCTGGGCGCCGGGGACCTCGTAGTAGCGGAGGAACGAGCTGACCCGCGCCGGTCCCATCGTCGCCTGCACGCGCGAGTGGTACTGCGCGGTCGTCCTGGCCGCCGGTTCGGCACCGCCCGTCCAGAGCAGGAGCTTCCCGCCGTTCTTCCGGAACGGCGACAGGTCGGTGATGTTGGAGAAGAGGCTCGAATGAGCTTCGATGCGGGACGCGAGCCCGCTGCCGCTCGCGAGGTCCATCGTGAGGGTGTTGAAGCCGGGGTCTCCCGCGATCATGTGGCGCAGGACGCCGTCGGCCAGGAACATGCCCATCCGCGGGGTCGGCGGGAAGGCGGGTGGCGTCGCGCCGTACGCGCTGAGCTGGAACAACATGTCCTTGTGGACGGAGCCGGGCACGCCACCGCCGTGGTCGGCGAGGTAGACCGGCTGGCCGGGGATGCTCGACTCGCCGGTGCCGACCGCGTACGACAGGGACAGCGGGTCGTTGATCTTCTTCAGGGCGGTGAGCTGCACGTCGGACAGGCAGGAGTCGCCCGTGTCCGCTCCTCCCGGGCACCTCAGGGTGGCGGGGTCGAACCGGGCCTCGCAGCCGCGGCCGTCGCTGATCACGCCGTCCCGCACGCCGTCGAGCGCGTCACACGCTCCCAGCACGCCCTGGTAGAGGGTGTGGCGTTCCGCCTCGTTCAGCCAGGCTCCCGGCACGGCCGTCGCCTGGGCGGCCTTGAGACCTTCGAGGGCCACCGCTGTCACGTTCCAGCCCGGTGCGCCCGCGACCACGCCGTTCCAGTCGGACGGCCAGCGCTGCGCGACGGCCAGCGCCTCGCCGCCGCCCTTCGAGTAGCCGATGAAGTACGACTTGTGAGGCGTGCGGCCGTAGTGGGAGTCGATCAGCTTCATCGCGACGTCGCGGGTCTTCTTCAACGCGTCACCGGCGTAGTTCCTGAGCGCCTCCTGGTTGGCGCCGAAGGCGGCGGGGTGTTCCCCTTCCGCGTTCTGGTGGCCCGAGTCGCTGGAGAACACCGCGTAGCCCCGGCTGAGCGGGAGCGGCTGCTTCTGGGAGCCCCAGAGGTTCGACGCGTTCGTGAGCGGAGGGATGGTCCCGTTCAGACCGGCGCCGCCGAGCATCGCGGCCTTGCCGTTCCACTTCTCCGGGAGAGCCAGCTGGAACCTGATGTCCGGCGCGGCCGGGTCGACCGGCTTGATGGTGCCGGACACCAGGCAATGGCGGCCGTACGCCTGGTTCCCGGTGCCACCGGCGTCCGCGGAGATCGCCGAGGCGACGGTGGCACCGCCCGTGGGCAGGCCGATGGCGTGGGCCGGGATCTTGACCCTGGCCAGGTCGGAGCACCTCTTCCCGGGGGCGGCGTTCACCTCGCCGCCGAAGGACCCGGCCAGGGGGATCGCGAGGGCCGTGACCATTAACGCCGCGGTCAGGGCGATCTGCGATTTCTTGCGCGTTGAAGACATGTTCTTCCTCTTCAAGCTCGGTTTGTGCCGGTCCGCGGACGCGGTTGGCATTTGCTGTCTGGTTGGCAGTTGATGACAGGCAGGGCATGGGTGTGCGGCACGACCTCCGCGGGTCCGTGCCGGTGTCAGGTTCGAACGGTGGTGGGGCTGAGCGGTGCCAGCCCCGAGTGGCCTCAGCCTCGGACGGTGGCGAGCATTTCCGCGTACAGCGCGAACGGGTCCGTCTTACCGCCCTGGCGCACCCACAGCTCCGACGCGGCGTCGACGCACGCGAACACCGTGGCGATGACGGCCACCGCGCGCGGATCGGGGGTCGGGCCCGGCTCGATGCCCATCCGGGCCTCGATGACGGGCACCAGCGCGGCCTGCCACCTCAGCCGCTTCTCGTAGTACCGCGACCGCAGCGGCGGGTTGTCGAAGATCAGCGTGTTGATCTCCAGTATCTGGGCCGGTGTGTGCTTCGCCGAGGAGATGGCGGCGAACCCGGCGAGCAGCGCGTCCCACGGCGAGACGTCCGGCGGCTGGGCCTCGACGGTGCTGACCAGCAGCCGGCCGAAGCCGTCCTGGTCGCCGCAGACCAGGTCCTCCTTGGTGCCGAAGTAGCGGAAGAGCGACCGCTGCGACACCCCGGCCTGCTTGGCGATCTGCCCGACGGTCACGTTCTCGTAGCCGTGCTCGGCGAACAGCGCCAGCGCGACCTCGACGATCTCCGCGACGACGGCCTGTCGCGACCTGTCCCACAGCGTGGCCGGCTGGCGCGATGTGTCCATGACCCTCAATCGCGGTCGGCGGCAGCCCCGTCTGGCTCACCTGGATCAGGTACATGATGTCCCGATCGACCGGTGAAGTCGAACGCGTGGTCAGGTGGCGGGTGCCACCATGCGCGAGATCATCTTCGCCACGAGGGTGCGGGGCAGGAGGCGGCGGCTCACGAAGGCCGTCACCCTGTTGCCCCTGCCCACGATCACGCTCGCCGGGGTGGTCTTGCGCTCGAGCGCCTTCAACGCGGTCGTCACGACCTCCTCCGGGGTCCCCATGCGGGTGCCGCCCGCGGCCTTCTCGGTGCCGGTGACGTCGAAGAACTCGGTGCGGGTCGCACCCGGCGACAAGGTCATCACGCGCAGCCCGGTGCCGAGCGACTCCACCCACAGCGCCTCGGTGAAGCTCAGCACGAACGCCTTGGTCGCGCCGTAGACCGACATCACGGGCGTGGGCGAGAACCCGGCCATGCTCGCGACGTTGATCAGGAAGCCGTCCCCGCGGGCGCGCAGCTGCCCGATGAACGCGCGGCTGATGTCCACGACCGCGGCGACGTCGACCGCGATCTCCTGCTGGAGGCGCTCGGCGTCCTCCTCGTGGAACGGGCCGTACGTGGCGAAGCCCGCGTTGTTGATGACGCTGGTGACCGTGGCGCCGAGCCGGCCTGCCTCGTCGACCAGCCGTGCCCCGATGCCCGGCTGGCTGAGGTCGGCGGCGATCACGTGCACCCGCACGCCGTGTGCCGTGCGCAGCTGTGCCGCCAGCTCTTCCAAGCGGTCTTCGCGACGGGCGACCAGCACCAGATCGGCTCCGCGCTGGGCCAGCCGCCGGGCGAACTCGGCGCCGATGCCCGCGCTCGCGCCGGTGACCAGCACTGTCTGCCTGCTGTAGTCCATGACGACACAGTAGGACAACCTGGCAGTGACTGTCTACCGGTCGTCTTGTGTCAGGTTGGTGGCGACGAAAAAACCCGGCTCGCGGGAGCGAGCCGGGTCTTCGGTCCTGGGACGGGTGCCGGGGCTAGCCGGGGAAACCGGACGCGCGCCAGGCACCGGGGCCGTGCCGGAGCGGGCGGCGGACGCGGCGGGCCGGGTTGGCCCACTCCGAACGCCGCTTCGGCGCCTCCTCGACCGGCGCGGCCGAGGCCAGACCGGCGATGACGGCCGTCAGCGCCGCCAGCTCGTGGTCGTCGGGCGTGCCCTTGACGACCCGCAGCAGCGGCTTTTCCTGTGGCTTTTCTTGGGGCTTCTCGTCGGGGGCGGTCACAGCGGGATGTTCCCGTGCTTCTTGGGCGGCAGCGTCTCGCGCTTGTCCCGCAGCATCGACAGCGCCCGCGCCACGTGCCCGCGGGTGTAGGACGGCGGGATCACCGAGTCGACGTACCCGCGTTCGGCGGCCACGTACGGGTTGCACAGGGTGTCCTCGTACTCCTGCTGAAGCTTCGCGCGCAGAGCGTCGACGTCCTCGCCGTTCTGCGCCGCGGCCGCGAGGGTCTTGCGGTGCACGATGTTCGCCGCACCCGACGCGCCCATGACGGCGATCTGCGCGGTCGGCCACGCCAGGTTGATGTCCGCGCCGAGGTGCTTGGACCCCATGACGTCGTACGCGCCGCCGTACGCCTTGCGCGTGATCACGGTGACGAGCGGGACGGTCGCCTCGGCGTAGGCGTAGATCAGCTTCGCGCCGCGCCGGATGATGCCGTTCCACTCCTGGTCGGTGCCGGGCAGGAAGCCGGGCACGTCCACGAACGTCAGCACCGGGATGTTGAACGCGTCGCAGGTCCGCACGAACCGCGCCGCCTTCTCCGAGGCGTCGATGTCGAGGCAGCCGGCGAACTGGGTGGGCTGGTTCGCGACGACGCCGACGCTGTGGCCGTCCACCCGGCCGAAGCCGACCAGGATGTTCGGCGCGAACAGCGGCTGGACCTCCAGGAAGTCGCCGTCGTCGAGCACGCGGTTGACGACCTCGTGCATGTCGTACGGCTGGTTCGCGGAGTCCGGGATCAGGGTGTCGAGCTCGCGGTCGGAGTCGGTGATCGAGTCCGCGATCGACCCCTCGGCGAGCGTGCCCTCGAACGCGGGCGCGTCGGAGAGGTTGTTCGACGGCAGGTAGCTCAGCAGCTCCTTGACGTACGCGATCGCGTCCTCCTCGTCGCTGCCGAGGTAGTGCGCGTTGCCGGACTTGGTGTTGTGCGTGCGACCGCCGCCCAGCTCCTCCATCGTGACGTCCTCGCCGGTGACCGTCTTGATGACGTCCGGGCCGGTGATGAACATGTGCGAGGTCTGGTCGACCATCACCACGAAGTCGGTCAGCGCGGGGGAGTAGACGTGCCCGCCCGCGTTGGAGCCCATGATCAGCGAGATCTGCGGGATCACGCCGGACGCCTTCACGTTGCGGGAGAAGATCTCGCCGTACAGGCCGAGCGAGACGACACCCTCCTGGATGCGCGCGCCGCCGCCCTCGTTGATGCCGATGATCGGGCGGCCGGTCTTGATCGCCAGGTCCATGACCTTGACGATCTTCTCGCCGTAGACCTCGCCGAGCGAGCCGCCGAACACCGTGACGTCCTGGGAGAACACGCACACCGGACGGCCGTCGACGGTGCCGTAGCCGGTCACCACGCCGTCGCCGTACGGGCGGTTGCGCTCCTGCCCGAAGTTCGTGGAGCGGTGCCGCGCCAGCTCGTCCAGCTCGACGAACGAACCGGGGTCGAGCAGCAGCTCGATGCGCTCGCGGGCGGTCTTCTTGCCCTTCGCGTGCTGCTTCTCGACCGCGCGTGCGGACCCGGCGTGGACCGCCTCGTCGTCGCGCCGGTAGAGGTCAACGAGCTTGCCCGCGGTGGTGTGGACGTCCGGGGCGCCGGAAGAGGCGTCTGCCGGGACGTGCCCGATCGGCTCGGTCGCACTGCTCATGAGGCCGCAGCCTAACGAGACCATTGCTGAACCGCTCCGTGCAGTTGTCCAGGTCACGCTGGCTGTTGACCGGTTCAGGGCCCGCACGCTCGCACGCCGTCCAATAACCTGGCGCGATGGCAACCGCACTCGACGCAGAGGCGCTGCGCGCCCGGCTCGTCGCCCCCAACGGCCCGTACGCCGCCCTCGACGTCGTGGAGTCCACGCCGTCCACGAACGCGGACCTCGCCGCGGCCACCGACGCCGCCGACCGCACCGTGCTGATCGCGCTGGAGCAGACCGCGGGCCAGGGCAGGCGCGGTCGTGGCTGGTCGTCGCCGGTCGGCGGCCTCTACGTGAGCGTGCTGTTCAAGCCGGCCGGCGTGCGGCCCGACCGGTTGCCGTGGCTCAACCTGATCGCCGGGCTGGCACTGGTGCGCGTCGCGCAGTCGGTGGGGGTCGAGGCGTCGCTGAAGTGGCCCAACGACCTGCTGCTGGGCGCCGAAAGCGGCAAGGGCGCCGGAATCCTGTCCGAGATCACCGCCGACGGGTCGGTCGTGGTGGGCATGGGCCTGAACGTGGCCAAGCTGCCCGCCGACGTCCAGCCCGCGCCGGGCGGCCTCGTGCCGACGTCGCTGGAGGACGCGGGCGCCGACGGGCTGGACCGCGAGGAGCTCGCGTTCCGGCTGCTCGTCGAGCTGGCGGGCCTGGAAGGCGTGTGGCGCAAGAACGGCGGCGACGCCGTCGAGTCCGGTCTGCTGGAGGAGTACCTGGAGCACTCGGCGACAGTCGGCGCGCAGGTGCGCGTCGAGCTCGCGGGCGGCCTGGAGGTCATCGGGGTGGCCCAGCGCGTCGAGGCGGACGGCACCCTCGTCGTGCGCGGCACAGACGGCGTCGAGCACGGCGTGTCCGCAGGTGACGTGGTGCACCTGCGATCCGCGTAGTTAGGGTTGCGCTCATGGCCTACCCCGACGACCTGCTGAGCTCAGGCGAGCACGTCGTGATCCACAAGCACCCCCACTGGAAGATGCTGATCTTCCCGGTGTTCTGGCTGGTGGTGGTGGTCGTGCTCGGCATCTACCTGGCAGGGCTCGTCGCGAGCCTGTCGTGGGCCCCCGTCGCGCTGATCGTGCTCGCGGTCGTCGCGCTGGTGCTGGTCGTGTGGCTCACGGTGGCGCCGGTCCTGCGCTGGCGCACCACCCACTTCATCCTCACGTCGGACCGGGTGATGTACCGGGAGGGCGTGTTCAAGCGCACCGGGCTCGACATCCCCCTGGGCCGGGTCAACAGCGTGCGGTTCGAGCACTCCCTGCTCGACAGGATGCTGGGCTGCGGCACCCTGGTGATCGAGTCGGCCTCCGACGAGCCGCTCGAGTTCGACGACATCCCGTCCGTGGAGAAGGTGCACACCATGCTGTACCGCGAGGTCAACGACAACCCCTCCGACGACTTCCAGCCGCGGGGCGTGTGATGGGGGCTCGCGAGGCCGGGCTGCCGGACGTCGTGGGTGCGTCCGGGTTGCCGTCCAGGGTGACCATCTGGGAGGTCGGGGCCCGGGACGGGTTGCAGAACGAGTCCGCGGTGGTTCCGGTCTCGGTGAAGCTGGAGTTCCTCGATCGGCTGGCCGACGCCGGGTTGACGGTGCTGGAGGCCACCTCGTTCGTTCACCCCAAGTGGGTTCCTCAGCTGGCTGATGCCGCTGAGCTGCTGGGTGGGCTGGAGCGGCGGGACGGGGTCGTCTATCCCGTTCTCGTGCCCAACGAGCGGGGGTTGGACCGGGCGTTGGAGGCAGGGGTTTCGCACATCGCGATCTTTGCTTCCGCCACCGAGACGTTCGCCGGTAAGAATCTGAACCGGACGCTGGCCGGGCAGTTCGAGATGTTCGCGCCCACCGTGGCTCGGGCGTTGGACGCCGGGCTCAGCGTGCGGGGATATGTCTCGATGTGTTTCGGCGACCCTTGGGAGGGGCCCGTTGCCGCTTCCCAGGTGGTCGAGGTCGGGGAGCGGCTGCTGGAGATGGGCTGTTCGCAGCTGTCCCTGGGGGACACGATCGGAGTCGCCACGCCAGGGCAGGTCGAAGGGCTCCTGGCCCGGTTCGGGGACGTCTCCTCGCTGGCCGTTCATTTTCACGACACCTACGGGCAGGCGCTGGCGAACACGTTGGCGGCCCTGCGGTGCGGGGTGACCACTGTGGATTCTTCGGCCGGAGGGCTCGGAGGATGTCCCTACGCCGAGTCGGCCACCGGGAACCTGGCCACCGAGGACCTGGTGTGGATGCTGGACGGGCTGGGGGTGGAGACCGGGGTGGACCTGGACAAGCTGGTCGCCACCTCCGTGTGGATGGCTGAGCGGTTGGGTCGGCCCAGCCCTTCCCGGGTTGTCCGGGCGTTGGGTGGGTGACGGGACCACCCCACCCGGCTTCGCAGGAAAGGCCAGGACTGGGGGTGCTCGCCTTCGGCGTCGTGGCTCGCCGTTGCCGAGTCAGCTTCTCGTGCTGAACATTCCGGTGGCGATGAAGCGGTAGACGACCTGGTCGTCTCGTTTTGCCCTGCCTTCGAACTCGACCAGGCCGAGGGTGGGGCGGCTCTTCGAGCGGCGGGCGTTGAGGACCTCTGCTTCGAAGGTCAGCTTGTCGCCGGGGTAGACCGGGGCCAGCCAGGAGAGTTCGCGACCTCCCGGTGAGCCTTGGGAGGTCGAGTCGGAGAGGACTGTGTCGACCCAGCGGCGCATCCACAGGCTTGCCGTGTACCAGCCGGAGGCCGCGACGCTGCCGAAGATCGAGTTCTTCGCTGCCTCGTCGTCGAGGTGGAAGGGCTGGGGGTCGAACTTCCTGGCGAAGTCCAGCATGTCCTCCCGGTCGACGACCAGGTCGCCCAGCGGGATGATTTTGCCTGCGGGCAGGTCCTCGAAGGCGATCACGGGTCGATCCTACGTAACCGAAACCGCTGGGAACCGATCCAAGGGCAAAGGCGTCCTAGAGCCCGAGCCCGGGCTATGCGTGTGAGAGGGGACTCGGTGGACGACCACCGTGCGCAGGTCGAGGAGTTGCTTGCCGACTACCGGCGCAGCCGTGAGCAGCTTGCCGCTGTTCAGCGGGAGCTCGCCGCCGTGTCGGGGGAGGCTTCCAGTCCTGACGGGTCTGTCTCGGCCGTGGTCGGGCCAGGGGGGAAGCTGGTGGGGCTGGAGCTGTCCGAGCTCGCTTACCGGCGGCATCGGCCTGAGCAGCTGGCCGAGTTGATCGTGCGGACGGTCGGTGAGGCGGCCGGTGCCGCCGCCGAGGACAGCTATCGGACGTTGAGCGCGGTGTTGCCCGCTGCCACCGATCCTGCCGCGCTGGTGGCGGGGACCGCTGACCTCGCGCCTGCCGAGTACGAGCCCGAACCGGCCCGGCGGCCCGCTCGCGGGCTGGTGGACGACGACGAGGACAACGAGCAGCGGGAGAGCTGGCTCGACTCCGAGCTCATCGACAGGAGGGTGCGGTGACCGGGTACGAGGCCGACCTGGAGCGGCTGGACGCCGGGGCGCGCGAGTTGCAGGGCTTCGCCGGGCAGGCCGTGGAGATCAAGGGGGCGCTGGAGACCGCGCTCGCCTCGTTCGGGGCGTGCTGGGGGGATGACGCGATCGGGCGGAGTTTCGCCGACTCGCACGTGAAGCCCGCCGGCGATGCGGCTGGGGCCGTGGGGGCGCTCGCCGCCACGTTGGGGGATGTCGGCGAGAAGCTCGCCGCCACCGCCGAGACGTACCGGCACGTCGAGCAGAGCAACGCTTCGGCGATGAGAAGGCTGGAAGGCTGACACATGGGCATCGAGCTCCCCGCCGAACTCGCCGACGTCGCGGCCAAGGCCGGTGTCGTGTGGCCCAAGGCCGACGAGGACGCCATGCGGGCCAGTGCCGCCGCGTGGCGTGACGCCGGAGACAAGATCAAGGGGCTGGGCACGTCGTGCGACGGTGCCGCCAACCGGGCGCTCGGCGGTGTGCGGGGTGCCGCTGGGGACGCGGCCCGGGGCCGGTGGTCCAAGGTCGTGGCGCCGGACGGGGAGCTGCAACGCGCGGCCCGCGGCTGTCATGCCGCCGCTGACCGGCTGGACCACGCCGCGAAGCAGGTCGGGGCCGCGAAGGTCGAGATCGTGCGCGAGCTGGTGACGCTCGCGAAGAACACCGACGCCGCGCACACGTCCGCGAACGCCGGCAACCCCAACGCGTTGCTGGGCCTCGACACGCTGACGAAGGGGGTCGCGGCCAACGTCGCGAACCTCCAGAACACGTTGTCCTCGGCGATCCGGCTGGACAGCGGTGTGGACATGACGCACGGGTCGCAGCCCGTCAACACCGCGCCCGGAGCCCACGGGCCCGGCACGCCCGGTGCCGGGCTGGGGCTGCTCGGGCCCGTTGTCGACGTGGTCGGCGGGGTTGTGGCGCCTGTGGCCGAGGCCGTCGCGCCTGTCGTGGAGCCGGTTGCCGCTGTGGTCGCGCCGGTGACGGAGGCGGTGGCGCCTGTTGTCGGTGCGGTGACCGCGCCCGTCGCGCCGGTCGTGGGGGCTGTCGCCGCGCCGCTCGCGCCGGTGGTGGAGACGGTGACCGAGGCCGTCGAGCCGGTGCTGGAGGCCGCCGCGCCGGTGACCGAGCCCGCGGCCGCGGCGGTGCGGCCGGTGGTCGACGCCGTGCCCGGTGCGCGGGAGACGGTCGGGCCGGTGCTGGACGGGCCCGGCGAGCACGGACGTGGGGACGGGCCAGGGCACGGGCCGAACCCCGGGCAGGGACACGGGCCGGGGCAGGGCGAGGGACGGCCGCAGGGGCTGCCGCACGTCGTCAACCAGGTCGTCGCGCCGGTCGCGGCGCAGGTCGCGGACGTCATCCCGAGCGTGCACGGGCAGATCGGGCCGATCGCCGACGGCGCTACGCAGACGGCTGGTGCCGCCGTGCTGGAGCAGCCGTTGGTTCGTGGTGGTGAAGTGCCTGGTCAGGCTCCTGCCGCTGCTGCTCCCGCGGCGGGGCAGGCGGCGTCCGCCGCGCCTGCCGGGCCTGCCGGGCCCGCCGTGGGTGGCGGGCCCGTCGCCGGTGGGCCCGGTGGGGCTCCGGCCGCGGCGGTGCCCGCGCAGGGTGGCGCCGTCGCGGGGCAGCCGGGTGCCGCCCAGGCCGCTTCGCAGGCCGCCGGGCAGCAAGCGCAGGCTGCTCAGCAGGCCGCGAAGGGTGCCGAGGCGAAGGGTGTCGACGCCAAGGCCGCCGACGCCAAGGCCGCCGATACCAAGACCGGTGGTGAGGGCAAGAGCGGTGCGTCCGGGTCCGGTTCCGGTGCTGCTGGCAAGAGCGGTGCGGGCGGCGGGGCGGTGTCCGGCGGGCAGGCGACCGCTGTCGGGCAGTCGTCCGCGACCGGACAGAGCGGTGGTGCCTCCGGGCAGGCGTCGGCTGGTGGGCAGGCGTCCGGGCAGCCGGGTTCCGGGCTCAAGGACGGTGCCGCCAAGGACCTGGCCAAGGACGTCTCGGCGGCGGCCGGGCTGGACGACTCGGCCGAGGACGACCGGCCCGCCGCGCAGGCCGGTGACACCGTGACGGCGCCCTCGGCGCCCGGTGCGGCGGTGGACCTCGGGGAACGTCAGGTTTCCGGGTCGCTGACCGACCGCCTCGACAACCACGGCCGGGAGAACCTGGCGCTGGTCGATCCCGGTGTCGCCGGGGACGTGCTGCGGCACACCTACACGGCGCTGGCGGCCGGGAGCTGGTTCATGGCGGTGTTCCTGTCCGCCGGGCAGGCTCCGCGGCTCGCGCCCAAGCCCGCGCGGCAGCTGCCGCCGCCTCCACAGGAGCAGGAGCGGGTCACGCCGCGGTTCGCGCCGGGTGACCACCCGCGGGCCGGTCTGGTCTCGGTCGTGGAGTCGCGGGCGTCGGTGCCGGCGGACGGGCTCGGCAAAGATCACCCGGTCGTGCGGGAGCTGCTCGACGGGTACGACCCGCTCGGCGGCATGCACGAGCACGACTGGGAGAGCCTGTTCCTCGCCGGGGACGGCACGCCGCGCTGGCCCGTCGAACGGGAGGGCGGCTACGAGGACAGCCTGCCGGAGGTGCTCCCGGCCGGTGCCGAGCTCGACCGGTTCGGCACGCCGGAGGGGCGGGTGCTGAGCACGGCGGGCACGCCGTTCGCGCAGCGGTCGTTGCCGCCGCGGGCGCTCGACGAGGGCTACCGGCGCTACCGGGTCGAGAAGGACCTGCCCGTCCACCGCACGATCAGCGCGCCGTGGTTCGGCCAGCCCGGTGGCGGCAGCCGGTACCGCACCACCCATCCGGTCGCGGACCTCGTCGCGCTCGGCTACCTCACGGAGGTCACCGCATGAACGTCGAGTCGCTGCCCGAGTGGCTGACCAGGATCGGCGTGCCGGACGACGTCGTCAGCCTCGGCGAGGAGGCGGAGGGACGCTGGTGCCTCCTCGCCGACGACAAGGGCTACGAGGTGTTCTGGCAGGAGCAGGGCAACCGTTACGACTGGGCCCGGTTCGACGACGAGGGCGTGGCGTGCCACTACCTCTTCGGCCGGCTGGCCTGGGCCCAGGTCGCGCGCGGAAGCCTCAGCGTGCCAACAGCGTGAGCGCCGCCTCGTGCAGGTGGCCGTTCGACGTCAGCACGCTGCCGCCGTCGTAGCGCTCCTCGCCGTCCAGCGAGGTGAACCGGCCACCGGCCTCGGTGACGAGCACCTGGAACGGGGCGATGTCCCACGGGTTCGCGATGCACTCGGGCGCGAGGTCGATCGCGCCTTCCGCGACGAGGCAGTGCTGGTAGAAGTCGCCGAACGCGCGGCTCTCCCAGGTCGCGTCCACGAGCCGCAGGTACGCCTCGCGGGAGTGGTACTCGACCCACGTCTTGATGTCGGTCGTGGACACGTAGGCGTCTTCGAGCTCGCGGACACCGGACACGGAGATCGCGCGTTCGCCGGAGGCGTCGGACGAGAAGGCGCCCCCACCGGACGCCGCCCACCAGCGGCGGCCCAGCGCGGGGGCCGACACGACGCCGACGACCGGCTCGCCGTCGGCGACCAGGGCGATCAGGGTCGCCCAGACCGGCACGCCGCGCAGGAAGTTCTTGGTGCCGTCGATCGGGTCGAGCACCCACACGCGCGCCGCGTCCAGGGTGCCGCCGCGTTCCTCGCCCATGATCACGTCATCGGGGCGTTCGGCGGACAGCACCGAGCGGATGGCGTCCTCCACCGCGATGTCGGCGTCGGTGACGGGCGTGCGGTCCGGCTTGCGGTCCACCGCGAGGTCGTGGGCGCGGAACCGGGTCGCGGTGATGGCGTCGGCGGCGTCGGCCAGGCGGAGGGCCAGTTCGAGATCAGCATCGTGGCGTGACACGCGGCGATCGTCGCACGAATACGCTGGGCCCGTGAGCGTGGTGTTGCTGGCCGAGGACGACCCGGCCATCGCGGAACCGCTCTCCCGCGCGTTGACGCGGGAGGGCTATTCGGTGCAGGTCGTGGGGGACGGTCCGAGCGCCTTCGACGTCGCCGTCACCGGCGGGGTCGACCTGCTGGTGCTGGACCTGGGGCTGCCGGGCATGGACGGGCTGGAGGTCTGCCGCAGGCTCCGCCAGAGCGGCAGGGGCATCCCCGTGCTGATGCTCACGGCCCGTGCCGACGAGGTGGACTTCGTCGTCGGGCTCGACGCGGGCGCGGACGACTACGTCGCCAAGCCGTTCCGGCTCGCCGAGCTGATGGCGCGCATCCGGGCGCTGCTGCGCCGCCGGGCACCGGGCACGCTGGAGGTCAACGGCGTGCGCGTCGACCTGGCCGCCCGGCGCGTCACGGTCGACGGCGGCGAGATCCAGCTGGCGAACAAGGAGTTCGAGCTGCTCAAGGTGCTGATCCAGCGCGCGGGCCAGGTGGTGAGCCGCGACGAGATCCTCTCCGAGGTGTGGAACGACCCGGACCTGAAGGGCAGCAAGACGCTCGACATGCACATGTCGTGGCTGCGCCGGAAGCTCGGTGACGGCACGCCCAACTCCGCGGAGCGCCGCATCGCGACCGTCCGCGGCCGCGGGTTCCGCTTCAACGCCGACTGATGCGTCGCCGCATCCTGCGGGCGATCCTGCTCGCCGTCGCCGTGACGGGCTTCGTGCTCGGCATCCCGCTGGGCTACACGGCGTTGCAGCTGGTCGAGGACACCGCCCGCGGTGCCCTCACCGAACGCGCGCAGCGGATCGCGACGACGCTCGACGACCAGCTGGCGACCCGCCGCGAGATCGACATCGAGGCCGTCCGGATCGCCGTTCCCGCCGACGGCAGGCTCACCGTCTTCTCCGGCGGCGCCACGAGCGTCGTCGGTCCCTCGCCGGGGGCCGACCCGCTGACCGCCGAGCTGCCGATCGCCCAGCAGGGCACCGTCCGGCTGGAGATCCCGTCCGGGCCCATGCACACGAGCCAGGCGCAGGTCGCGGGCCTGGTGCTGCTCCTGCTCGCGCTGTCGGTGGGCACCGGGACCGTCGTCGCGCTGGTGACGGCGCAAACGCTTGCCCGGCCGTTGGGGTACGTGGCGGCCCGCGCGTCCCGGCTGGGCGCCGGTGACTTCCGCGCCGACGAGCAGCGCCACCAGATCGAGGAGCTGGACGCCGTCTCCTCCGCCCTCGACGCCTCGGCCACCGCGCTGGCCCGGCTGGTCCAGCGCGAACGCGACCTGGTCGGCGACGTCTCGCACCAGCTGCGCAGCCGGCTGACCGCGTTGCAGCTGCGCCTCGAAGCGCTGGCGGAGCACCCGGAACCGGACACGGCGTCCGAGGCACGCGCCGCGCTGGAACAGGCCGAACGCCTGGCCGCCGTGCTGGACGAGCTGCTGGCGGCGGCCCGCGCGGCACGGGCGGTGGGCGCGGAGCCGCTGGAGCTGCGTCCCGCGCTGAACGCCATCGCCGAGGAGTGGCGCGAGCAGGTCAAGAGCCAGGGCCGGTCGTTGCGGGTCCGCGTCCCGGACGGGCTGCTGGCCCGCGCCACGCCCGCCCGGCTCCGCGAGGCCATCGGCGTGCTGCTCGACAACGCGCTGCGGCACGGCGAGGGCAACGTCGTCGTGTCGGCGCGCGGCGAGGACGGCACGGTGGTCGTCGAGGTCAGCGACGCCGGCTCCGGCGTGCCGGACGAGCTGGCGGCGCACATCTTCGAGCGCGGTGTGTCCGGTGGCGGCTCGACGGGTGTGGGGCTCGCGCTCGCACGGGCGCTGGTCGACGCGGACGGCGGGCGGCTGGAGCTGTCGACGGCGCGACCGGCGACGTTCGCGGTGTTCCTGCCGGTGCCCAAGGCTCAGGACGTGGTGGGGATCTCGTGGAGGAAGCCGAGCACTCCCCGGTAGCGCCCCGAGAGGCCGGCGCTTCAGGAGTGGCCGAGCTCCTTCTCCTCCTCGATCGGCCGCTTGGAGCCGCGCGCGTTCTCCTCGGGGAAGACCCACTTCTTGTAGCCGTACCAGCGGAAGGCCATGCCGACGAGCGTGCCGATGATCTGCGCGCTGACGAAGTCGGAGACCTCCTCGGTCAGCCGCGAGACGTGCGGCTCCTGGAGGTGGAACGCGTACCGCGCGAGGTAGAGCGGTGCCGAGTTCAGCACGATGCCGATGCCGTTCACCAGGAAGAACAGCAGTGCCTCGTGGTGGCGTTCCCGGCCGCCGCGGGTGCGGAACGACCACTCCCTGTTGAGGATGTACGACACGATCGTGGCGACCAGCGTTGCGATGATCTTCGCCGTCACCGGGTTGTTCGGCAGGACGAGGATCTTGATCCCGAAGAACAGCGCGGTGTCGATGATGAAGCACGTGCCCCCGACCAGGGCGAACTTCACCAGTTCACGATGCTTCAGCGCGATCGACCGGATCGGCTCCGGAAACCGGGAGACCATTGTTTCGGCTAGGGACACGAGAAGAGTCTACGGAGATCGGGTGAACGTGCCGGTCAGGTCGCGCGCCCGCGTCCGGGAACACCCAGTGCCGCATGGCCCAGAACTTGAAGCCCGTCGCGAGCAGCATGCCGATCACGGAGCCGGACACGAAGTCCGCGATCTCCTCGGTCATCTTCGTCACGAACGGGGCCTGCAGGCCGAACAGGTGCCGCGACAGCCACAGCGGCACGATGTTGATGCCCACGCCGAGGCCGCTGACCAGGAAGAACAGCGCCGCCTCGTGGTGGCGCTCGCGGCCGCCGCGGGTGTGGAAGGACCACTCGCGGGACAGGACGTACGAGGCGATGATCGCCACCAGGACGCCGATGACCTTGGCCGTGACGACCTTGTCGGTCAGGACGGTGAGCTTGAGCGCGTACCAGACGCCGTTGTCGATGAGGAACGTCGTGCCGCCGACCACGGCGAACCGGATCATCTCGCGGTGCTTGTGCAGCAGGAACTGGAGTGGTTCTGGCAACCGGCTCAGGGCCCGGCGGACGACTGGCAGCACCGCGACAGCTTACGGATCATGGCGGCGGCACCCGTCCGCGGGTGCCGCCGAAACCACGCAGCGCGGTGTGACCTGCACGTTCCGTCACGACCGATGGTCAAGTCCTGAACGGGCTCAGAACGTCTCCGGCGGGCAGGACGAACCGAGCAGGTCCGGCAGCAGCGACCCCAGCAGGCCCGGCCACCGCTCGCACGGCTCCGACGCCCGCGGCGGCGCGGTGGACTGCGTCGAGGACGGCGGCGCGGTGGTGGTTGGCACCGAGGACGGCGGCGTGGTGGTCGTCGTCGCCGGGGACTCCACCGGCGAGCTCGGCACCGTCGTCGTCGGCAGCGGGTTCTCGGTGCGGGTCGGCTCCGTCGGCTTGGCCGGGACGGACGTCGTGGTCGGCCTGGGGGTGGTGGTCGTCGGTGGCACGGGCGTCGTCGTCGGCGGCTTCGGCTCCTCGACCGGCGGGAGGTCCGGGTGCGTCCGCACCGGCACGGTCACGGACTTCGCCGCGTTGCCGAGGGACGCCTTGACGGTGATCGACCCGCCCCGGTACGGCAGCCCGAGAGCCCACAGCGACATCCGGTAGGTGCCGTCCTTCTCCAGGTCGGCGACGCACCGGAACGAGCGCGGACCTGTCGGCGTGCACTCCCGGTACGGCGTGAAGATGGCGATGTTGTCCGACGACGACACCTCCAGCTTCAGCGTGCCCGCGCGCGGGCCGGTGTTGCGGACCTTCACGTCCACCCGCGGGTCCCAGAAGATCTCGTGCCACGTCGACACGGTGAGCTCCAGGTCGTCGTGCACCGGCGGGACGTTGACCGCGATGTCGACGTTCACCGAGACCGCCGCGCCCGCGCTGATCGTGCCGGTGATGCGGCCGGGCAGGGCCTCGTGCGTCGCCTTCAGCCGGAACAGGAACGTCGCCTCGCCGCCGGGCGCGATGCCCTGGGGCGTGACGCAGGTGATCGTGCCGCTGCCCGCCGGGCAGTCGACGGACTGCTCTTGCGCGCCGTCGAGCTGCAACGCCCGTGCCGCGAACGACGACGGGCCGCCGGTCGACAGCACGCCCGGTGGCAGCGTCAGCACCATGCTCGCGGGCGGTGCCGCGGTGCCACCGGTGTTGCGGACGGTGATCGGGAAGTCCTTCGCCTCCTCGCCGGGCGTCAGCGTGTACCCGCTCGGCGTGGTCGGCGTGAACGACGGCGGTGCGGGCGGCTCCGGTTCCGGTTCGGGCTGCGGTTCGGGCGCCGGTTCTTCGGCCGCGGGGGGCTCGGGTGCGGGCGGTTCCGGTTCCGGTTCCGGCTCGGGTGCCGGCGCCTGGGTCGGGGCCGGTGGCTCCGGTGACGGCGTCTCGGGAGAGGGGACGGGGGGCTGCGGTGCGGGCGGCTGCACCCGCGTCACGGCGGGGGGCGGCGGCTCGGCCTGCACCTGCGGCTGCTGCTGCTCGCCGCCGCCGCTGGCCAGCGCGATCACCACGGCGGCGGCCACGGCCGCGGCGGACCCGCCGACCGTGACGAGCTGGCGGGGGATCGAGGCACCGATCGCGCCCGCGCCGCCCGCCGCCGCGCCCGCACCGGCGACGGTCGTCGCCGCACCGGCCGTGAGCAGGTAGGACGTGGCGCCGACGCCGAGGACCAGCGGGGCGACGAAGAGCCGCAGCGACCCGTTGACGTCCGCCAGCTCGGCGGCGAGCGCACGGCACCGGCCGCACTCGTCGAGGTGCGTCTCGACCTGCGTCGACTCGCGCCGCGACAGGCCGCCGCGGGTCCAGGCGCCCAGCCGGTCGACGGTCGCCTTGCAGCGCTCCGCCGCGGTCTCGGCCAGGTGCATCTGCAGGTACTGCTGCTTGAGGCCCTCGCGGGCGCGGTAGGCGAGCGCGGACACGCCGTTGGCCGTCAGCCCGAGCAGCGGGGCGACCTCGGCGGGCGACTGGCCCTCGATCTCGGTGTGCCAGAGGACCATCTGCCAGCGCTCCGGCAGCGCGGCGAACGCGCGGGCGGCGAGCGACCGTTCGAGCCCGGCCACGGCGGTGTCGCTGAACGCCACGGGCGGCGCGACCTCGTTCATGTCCTCGGTGAGGTCGACCCTCTTCTCGCGGCGGGTCTTGTCGTAGGCGGTGTGGCGCAGCGCGGTGAGTAGGTAGGCGCGGAACGCCGAGTCGGGACCGCGGCCGGCGCGCAGCGTGTCGAGCACCTTCGCGAACGCCTCGGAGACGAGGTCGTCGGCTTCGGCGGGAGAACGGGCCAGTTGGCGGGCGAGGTTGTAGGCCGCCGAGACGTGGCGTTCGTACAGCTGGCCGTAGGCGTCGATGGTTCCACCGCGCACGGACTGGATCAGTTCCGCGTCGCCAGGCCCCTGTACATCTGCAGGAACGGTCGCCACAGTCTTCGTTTCCCTCCTCGCGGCGCTCAGTGTGACTTACGGCCTCACCGGGAGTCACCTCAATCCCCCGCGCGGGTTGCGTCACGATCCGGCGACGTGAACGTCTCCCAGCTGGAATCGATCGGGTGACGTTGGCGAGTGGAAGGAGACCGGGTGGGTGTCGCACAAGCGGAACGCCTGCTGAAGTCGAGGTGGCGGACCGCCTCCCTGGCCGCCGGCTGGGCGTTCCCCGCGGATTGGCCGCTCGCCGAGGTCGACGACGTGTGCGCGGCGATGCTGGAGGACGCCGACCCCGCCGAGGCCCTGGTCCGGCTGGGCCGCGCCAGAGCGGAGGCCGGTGCCGGCCTCGCCGAGACGTTGATGGACCTCGCCGCGCTGCACGCGGTGCTGGCCGACGGGTCCCGGATCGTGTCGCCGTGCGTGGACGCGCTCCCGTCGTGGATGCTGCGCCTGACCTCGCTGGGGTGGGCGGACGTGGTCACCAAGCAGGCGGGTGACCGCACGGCGGAGGACCCGCTGACCGGGCTGGCGACCGCCGCCTACCTGCGCACGCGGCTGGGCGAGGTGTACCGGGAGTCGCCCGTCGTGTCGCTCGACTACGCGCTCGTGCTGCTGCGTCTGGAGATCCACCGCGCGAAGGGCTGGTCTCGGGTCGTGGCCATGACCCTCGCCGCGGACGCGTTGCGCACGGTCTTCGACGGCGGAGAGACGCTGGCGACCCTCGGTCCGTGCGTGGCCGCCGTGCTGGTGAGGCGCGACGAGCAGCTCTCGCGCCGAGTTTCGAACCTGAGGGTGCTCACGGCGGACCGGCTCGCCGACGACCCGAACGTCCGCCCCGCCGGACCCGCGAAGGTCTGGGTCGAGGAGCTGCCGGACACCGCCGTCGAGGCCCGCGCGCTGCTGAACTCGCTCGGGCGCTGATCTCCCCCTGTCCCGCGCCCGTGGGTCCCCGCGTCCCCACCGGGCCTCTTCCGCGCGCCTCCAGAAGTGTTCTATTGTCTTAGTTAACTAGAACAATCTGGGGAGTGCGTGTGGTCGAGTTCCACGTCGACCGCGGCAGCGGCCTGCCGGCGTACCTGCAGCTGGGGCAGCAGGTCCGGGAGGCGCTGAGACTCGGCTGGTTGCGGCCGGGCGACCGCCTGCCGACGGTCCGCGACGTCGTCGCCACGAGCGGCGTCAACGCGAACACGGTGCTCAAGGCCTACCGCGAGCTGGAGCTGGCGGGCCTCGTCGAGGCCCGCCAGGGCTCCGGCACCTTCGTCAAGAGCTCCTTGGGGTCCGCCACCCCCGAGGACCTGGACCCGTTGCGCGCCAAGCTCGCCGCGTGGGTCGCGGAGGCGCGCTCCGCCGGGCTGGAGGACGAGGACGTGTACGCGCTGCTGCGCGAGGTGCTGAGTGGGGGAGAGCGATGAGCGTGGTTGCGGCCGGAGTGTCGAAGTGGGCGGTGCGGGACGTCTCCTTCGAACTGCCACCGGGCAGCGTGACGGCGGTGGTGGGAGCCAACGGCTCCGGGAAGTCCACGCTGCTGAACGTGCTGGCGGGACACCTGCCACCGGAGTCGGGACATGGCGCGATCGCGGGCCGCGTCGCGTACGTCCCGCAGCACAAGCCGATGTACAAGAGCTTCCGCGTGGCCGACGTGCTCGCGTTCGGCAAGCACATGAACAAGACCTGGGACGGCGAACGGGCCGACGAGTGGCTCAAGAGGTTCAAGGTGCCGCGCAAGCTGCAGGCAGAGGACCTGTCAGGAGGCCAGCGCACGCACCTGACCCTCGCGCTGGCACTGGGCGCGCGCCCGGACGTGCTGCTGCTCGACGAGCCACTGTCCGAACTGGACCCGTTGGCGCGCAGGAAGGTCATGAGCGAACTGCTGACCGAGGTCGCCGACCGCGGCATGACGCTCGTCTACTCGACCCACGTCGTCGCGGAGGTCGGTGGTGTGGCGGACCGGTTGCTGCTGCTGTCCGCCGGGCGGCTGCTGCTCGACGGCGAGACCGACGACCTGCTGGAAGAGCACGTTCTCTACACGGGGCCGCACGCCTCGAAGTCACCTGTGAAAGGACCTGTGGTGCAGGCGAAGCACGGTGTGTCGCACTCGTCGTACCTGGTGCGGTCCGGTGGCGCCGCGGCCGGCGAACCGTGGACCGCCCGGTTCGTGACGCTGGAGGAGCTGGTCGTGGCACACCTGGAGCGTGCGGCGTGAACCTGGAGTCGATCGTCTGGCTGACCTGGCGCCAGCACCGGGGGCCGGTCATCGGCCTCGCCGTCCTCGCCCTGGGCACCGTCTACGCCCTGTTCGCCGGCGAGGCGGGGGACGGGCCCGCCGGCTCGCTGCAGATGGCGGGCTTCTACGCGGTCGCGGTGCAGCTCGCGTTCGGTGGCGTCGCCGGTGTGGTCCTCGGAGCCCCGCTGGTGGCCCGCGAGCTGGAGGAGCGCACGTACTTCGTGGCGTGGGGCCAGGACGTCACCGCCCTGGAGTGGTTGCGCGGCAAGATGATCGCCCTCGGCCTGCTGGTCGTGCTGCTCGGCGCCGCCGTGGGAGCGGGCAGCGGCTTCACCGGTGGCCAGTCGTCCACGTGGCGCGCGTTCGAGGCGAACTCGTTCGTGCAAGCCGGGTACGCGGCGTTCGGGTTCGCGCTCGGCGTGGCGATCGGCCTGCTGACCCGGCACGTGGCCACCGCGATGGCGGCGACGGTGATCGCCTACACGCTGGTCAGGACCGTGATCTCGTTCCTGCGCGACTACTACTGGCCGGCGGAGCGGGACATCGCCCGCTGGGAGGAGTCGCCGAAGGTGGCACCGGGCTCGCTCGAGATGGGCAGCGGGTTCGTCGGCGAGGACCTGAAACCAGTCGGGGTGCCGGACGTGTGCGCCGCGCAGTCCAACGTGGCCAGCTGCATGCGCAGCGCGCGTGCCGCGTCCGGCACGTACGTCGACTACCAGCCGCCGAGCCGGGTCGGGGCGTTCCAGTTCGTCGAGTTCAGCCTCTACGCGCTGCTCACGGTGGCCCTGGTCGTGCTGACGTTCCGGGCGCTGAGCCGCGGCGGCGGGTGGAAGCCGACGCGGTCCCACCGCCGCCTCCCGGTCCCGGCCGTCGCGGAGACGGCCGCCGCCGAGCCCGCCGCCGAGTCCGCTGTCGAGGCGGGGGGCGCGGGGGAGGCGCAGCCCGCGCCAGGCGTGGACGGTGCCGACGATCCCGTGTCGCGGTCCTGAGTCCGGGTGAACGGCCTCACTGGGGGTGGGGCCGTTCACCGGTGCGGCTCCGGGGCCGTGACCGGGCCGTCTCCGGCGGCGGCTGGCTCTGCTGGTGAGGTCCGCAGAAGCTGCAGGTAGGCTGCCTGAACCGTGGACTCCCGTACCCGTCTCCCAGTCGTCGGCATGATCGGCGGCGGGCAGCTCGCCCGCATGACGCACCAGGCCGCCATCCCGCTCGGCCAGTCCCTGCGCGTGCTCGCCGTCTCCGACAACGACCCCGCCGCACTGGTGGCGCGCGACGTCGTGCTCGGCACGCACACCGACCTGGACGCGTTGCGCGCGTTCGCGAAGGGCTGCGAGGTCGTCACGTTCGACCACGAGCACGTGCCGCAGGAGCACCTGCGCGCGCTGGTCGCCGAGGGTGTGAAGGTGCACCCCGGTCCGGACGCCCTCCAGTACGCGCAGGACAAGCTGAAGATGCGGGTGAAACTCGCCGAGCTGGGCCTGCCCGTGCCGCCGTTCGCCGAGGTCCACTCCGTCGCCGACGTGCTGAGGTTCGGCGCCGAGCACGGCTGGCCGACCGTGCTGAAGGCGGTCCGCGGCGGCTACGACGGCCGCGGCGTGTGGATGCTGAACACCCCGCAGAGCGCCGAGCGCGCCGTCCCCGAGCTGCTGGAGTCCGGGACGCCGCTGATGGTCGAGCAGTGCGTGCCGATGCGCCGCGAGCTGGCCGCCGTCGTGGCGCGGTCCCCGTTCGGGCAGGGCGCGGCGTGGCCCGTCGTCGAGACCGTGCAGTCCGAGGGCATCTGCGTCGAGGTGCTCGCCCCGGCCCCGTCCCTGGACGGCGACGCCGCCCAGGAGCTGGCCCTGAAGGTCGCCGAGGCGCTGGGCGTGGTCGGCGTGCTGGCCGTGGAGCTGTTCGAGACCGCGGACGGCGTCGTGGTGAACGAGCTCGCGATGCGCCCCCACAACTCCGGCCACTGGTCGATCGAGGGCGCCCGCACGTCCCAGTTCGAGCAGCACCTGCGCGCCGTCCTCGACTACCCGCTCGGCCGCACGGACCTGATGGCACCGGCCGTGGTGATGGCGAACGTCCTGGGCGCCGCCGACACCCCGGCGATGGGTCCCGACGAGCGCGTGCACCACCTGTTCGCCCGGTTCCCGGACGCGCACGTGCACCTGTACGGCAAGGAGGAACGGCCGGGCCGCAAGGTCGGGCACGTGACGTTCCTCGGCAACGACATGACGACGGTCCGCGAGCGCGCCCGCCTCGCGGCGGACTTCCTGTCCACCGGCGTCTGGACAGACGGCTACGACATCCACGGGAGCTCGGAGTGACACAGGTCGGCGTGATCATGGGCAGCGACTCGGACTGGCCGGTGATGAAGGCCGCCACCGAGGCGCTCGCCGAGTTCGACGTCCCGTTCGAGGTGAGCGTCGTCTCCGCCCACCGCACCCCGCAGCGCATGCTCGACTACGCCACCACGGCCGCCTCCCGCGGCCTGCGCGTGATCATCGCGGGCGCCGGCGGAGCCGCCCACCTGCCCGGCATGGTCGCCTCGGCCACCGTGCTCCCGGTGATCGGCGTCCCCGTGCCGCTGAAGTACCTCGACGGCATGGACTCGCTGCTCTCGATCGTGCAGATGCCGGCGGGCGTCCCGGTCGCCACGGTGTCGGTGGGAGGAGCCCGCAACGCGGGCCTGCTGGCCGTCCGGATGCTCGCCTCCGGCGACCCGGCGCTGCAGGAGCGCATGGCACGTTTCCAGGCGGAGCTCGAGCAGCTCGTACTAGACAAGGACGCGGCTCTGCAGAAGTCGCTCTGAGTCGTTTCAAGTGCTCAACAGCACAGCGGCGCGCCCGGTGAACGGGCGCTAACATCGTGTCGAGTACTCGCTACCGGGAGGTAACACGGTGAACCCGAGCTTCGGCACCTACCAGCTCGCCGAGGAGCACGAGGCGCTGCGAGAGGCCGTCCGCTCGCTCGCCGAGAAGGAGATCAAGCCGCACGCGGCCGAGGTCGACGAGAACGAGCGCTTCCCGGTCGAGGCCCACGACGCCCTCGTGAAGGCGGGCTTCGCGGCGGTCCACGTCCCCGAGACCTACGACGGCCAGGGCGCCGACTCCGTCGCCACCTGCATCGTCATCGAGGAGGTGGCCCGCGTCTGCGCCTCCTCCTCGCTCATCCCCGCCGTGAACAAGCTCGGCACCATGCCGATCCTGCTCTCGGCGTCCGAGGAGCTGAAGCAGCTCGTCATGCCGTCCATCGCCTCCGGCGAGGCGATGGCCTCCTACGCCCTCTCCGAGCGCGAGGCGGGCTCCGACACGGCGTCCATGCGCACCCGCGCTCAGCTCGATGGCGACAACTGGGTGCTGAACGGCACGAAGTGCTGGATCACCAACGCCGGCGAGTCGACCTGGTACACCGTCATGGCCGTGACGGACCCCAACGCCGCCAAGAAGTCGCAGGGCATCTCGGCGTTCGTCGTGCACAAGGACGACCCCGGCTTCTCGGTGGGCCCCAAGGAGCGCAAGCTCGGCATCAAGGGCTCGCCGACCCGCGAGATCTACTTCGAGAACTGCACCATCCCGGCCAACCGCATCATCGGCGAGCCCGGCACCGGCCTGAAGACGGCTTTGAAGACGCTGGACCACACCCGTCCGACGATCGGCGCCCAGGCAGTCGGCATCGCGCAGGGCGCACTGGAAGCCGCGGTCGCGTACGTCAAGGACCGCAAGCAGTTCGGCAAGTCCATTTCGGACTTCCAGGGCGTCCAGTTCATGCTCGCCGACATGGCCATGAAGATCGAGGCCGCGCGGCACATGGTCTACGTGGCAGCCGCCAAGGCCGAGCGTGGTGAGCCGAACATCGGCTTCATCACCGCCGCCGCCAAGTGCTTCGCCTCGGACGTGGCGATGGAGGTCACGACCGACGCCGTCCAGCTCTTCGGTGGTGCCGGGTACACCCGCGACTTCCCGGTGGAGCGCATGATGCGCGACGCGAAGATCACGCAGATCTACGAGGGCACCAACCAGATCCAGCGCGTCGTGATGTCGCGCGCCGTCCTGAACGGCTGAGTTTCACCACTTCGGGTCACGGCCTGGAGGCTCCTGATTCCATGATCAGGCCGCCTCCAGGCCGTGCGCTTTACGAGCCCAGAAGCCCTTCGCGTTCCAGCACGCGGCGAACGTCTTCGAAGCTCGCGGCGATCCGGCCTGCCGGGTAGTGGATCTGGCCGAGCCCGTGGATGTTCGAGAAGTCCGCGCATCCTTCCTCCAGCATGACGATCGCGCGGGAGAACCCGAGACGGCCTTGGAAGAGGCCGACCTCGTGAACGACGTTCTGCCGTGCGGTCACCGCGCCGTCGGCACGTTCGTCTTCCGCTGTGAGCACGAGAAACGCCATCGCCGCTTCGTCCAGCATCGAGGCAAGGCGCTCGACGTTGGACACGCCCGCCACCGGAACCCTGTTGAACTCGTCCCAGGAGAGCCCGAGACGGTCCTGGAGGAAGTCCTTCAGCTCCCGCCACTGCGGGGATCGTCCATGGCCGATGAAGACGTGCGTGCCACGCCGGGCCGGTGGGGTGGTGCCGGGTGACTCCACCTGGCCGGACCGGGTGGTCAGCGAGTCGATGTGTTCGGCGGCCACCTGCACGAGTCGCGCGAGCTCCTTGCACTTCTCGAACGGATCGATGATCGCGCTCACCCGAGCGAGCACCTCTTGGTGCGGAGCCGGAGAGAGCTTCTGCTTCGCGGTCTTCTCCTGCGCCGCACTGGCTTCGAGAAGTGCGGCGAGCGCGTTCTCATAGGTGATCGCGTCGACCTGGGAGATCCGCGTCTTCAGGCTGAGGAGGTAGTCGTTGTGGTTGAAGGAGAGATACGCAGTCAGCAGACTCTCGGCTTCGTCCTTCGCTGCCGCGAGCTGGCCGCGGGCCTCGTCGGACAAGGAGACCACCGTGGTCAGGTCCGGATCGCCGGCTTCTGACCTGATCCTGGAATGGACGTAATCACGACTATGTGCCGTCCACGGGCCCATGCTGTCGACCATCACTCGGAGGAGCGTGCGTCCTTTGCCGAAGCGTTCGCCGAACGTCGGTTTGCTGAAGTCGCGGTAGTAGGTTGTCGACCGAAACCCTGAGTTGGAGCCGGACCAGCTCTCCGCGAACGAGTTCGCGGTATCTCTCAAACGGCCGAGTCTTCGTCTGTCAGCCTCTATGTCGTCCGACAGGGTCGACAGGCGTTGCGCGAGGGCGATGAGCAGTTCGGGAATCCTCTCCGTCATTGGGTGATCGTGCCTCACCCTTCAGTGGCTGCATATCGTTTCGCGTCGACAGTACGCACGTCGTGTCCTCACGATCAGCCGAAACCGACGGCCGATCGGACACTTCCGTGTGTCACAAGCCGAGCCGCGCGGCATTGCCAGGGCTGAACACCGCCACCGCGGCGTCGAGCCGCCCCAGCTTCTCCTCGATCAGAGGCTCCACCTCGGCCCACGCGAGACCGCCGAGCCCGGCCCCGAGCGGTGGCACCGCCACCGACCGCAAGCCCAGCTCTCCGACCACGCGCGCCAGGTCGTCCAGTCCGGACGCGATGTCGGACAGCTTCGACCGCGACCGGAAGTGCCGCTTGGTCGGAAAGCTGACGAACCACCGGTCTAGCCTGGTCACGTGCACGCGTCCCAGCCGTACTTCCCCTGCGGCGCAAGCGGAAGCGTAGGCATCGAAGTACGCGGGGAAGCGCTGCTTGAACTGCAACGCCAATCCTTTCCCCATCACACCGACGCAGTTCACCGCGTTCACCAACGCGTCGGTCTCGGCGTCCAACAGGTCACCGGCACCCTGCACGATCACAGCAATCCCCCCGGAAGTGGCGTCAGGCCCTCATGATGCCCGGCACCCCCGACAAAACCGCGTCACGGCAGCCACGCAGCTCGCGCACCAGGGCGGACGCGAGCACCCGGCCGACCAGTGGGTCGTCATAGCCGAAGTTGTCCGCGGTCACGGCTGTTGGCGTGAGCGTGCCTCGCCGGTAGATCACGCCGCGCACACCCACGATCGGGCAGTGCCGCACGCGAACCGTGACCGCGCCGCGTTGCAACGCCGGACACGACCGCAGCGCCACCGGAACACATGCCAAGCACACTGGCGGTTCCGTCGAGGCCATCCCCTCCGGCCAACCCGGCCAGTCACCACGAAAGTCCCGCAGCAGCCACAGAACGCCGTCGTCGTTGATATCAGCCGGCCCGCCACAAACCTGACACAGCGACAGTTCCATGGCCCGGCGCTGCCGCAGCGGATGCACCCTGGCGAACTCCGGCCGCCCGACCTGGTGACGCAATCCGGTCTGCCGCCACAGCACGCCGTGCGAGTCGCGGTCGCTCAGCAACTCCTTGGCATACCCGATGCTGCCGTCAGGCCGCTCAACGAGCGTGCACTGCAGATCCTGCTCAGCACTCCACGCTGTGACATACGGCGCAACAACCATTGACACCATTCCCTGTACAGAACTTTTCGCGGAGTAAAGCGCTGTTCGGTACAGATCTGCAACTTCAGTTCAGGGAGCCGAACTTGTACTCGAGCACGTACGCCGCCGCGTCGAGAACCATCTCGTTGACCTCAACCGGCAGGTCATCAGCGGTGTAAGCCGTCCGCACGATCAGGACGACCGGTGTGCCCTGGGCCAGGTCGAGCGCCGCACTTTCACTCTCTCCGGGCATGCGGCTCCGCAGCTCCTCGCGGAACCGAACGGGTTCGTAGCCCAACTCCTTGAGCCGCGCGTACGCACCGCCCTCACCCGTGTCGACCTCGGCGATCGCAGACCCGGCGACGAGCGCCTCCGGGTAGTACGAGGTGGAGAGCTGGACGGGCTTGTCGTCGACCACATACCGACGCCGCCGCACGACCACTTGAGCGTCTTCACCGAGACCCAGCACGGTCGCGATCGCCGCAGGCGGCACCTCCACGCCGACCGTCACACCTTCGGTCCGCGGACGCGTGCCGACGTCGGTGGACCAGATGGGCCGCCCGGCACCCCAGGACGTGCCGGCCAGCAGACGGTCCGGAGACACGCGCCTGATCGGTCGGAACTCGCGGACGAACGTCCCGGACCCGCGCTTGGCGACGATGAGCCCTTCGTTCTTCAGCACGTCCAGCGCCCGCCGGGCAGTGGGCTGCTCCACGCCATACCGGCTGGTGAGGACGTTCTCGCCGGGAACTTTGCCGCCCGGCGGCAGCTCGCCGGACTCGATCTGCCGCCGGAGGTCGTTCGCGATGTCCCGATAGCCAACGCGCCCCTGGTGGGCGTTGTCGGTCATGAGCCATCTCCTCAGCCAGGTCGCGGTTCTGTAGAGCGACCAAGCTACCGGGCCCGGCTCACGCGGCCACGCAGGTCCCGATGTCGTTCCCGATGGCCCCCTTCGCCCCCAGCACACAGGGCGACTCCGGCGTCAACGACTGGTCCGACACCTGCTGCGCCCCGGCGACCGCCACGTTCGCCATCCGCATCAGGCTGCCACTGCCGATCGCCTCCGCCACCGCCACCGCACGCGCGTCCTCGGTGGTGCAGCTGATGTCCGTGCCCGCTCTGTCGACGCGCGGCAACCACAACGCCCTCGTGCCCTCGGCACACGGCTCGATCTGCCAACGCGTGTCCTCCGCCGCCTGCGCGAGGGCGGGGGCGTAGACGGCGAAACCGACTGTCAGGGCCAGAGCCACGAGGAAACGTCCCATGCGTTCGAACGTAGCCCCGTCACAATGCCCCGACCGGGGGAAACGAGTCCCACGGCCGGGGACTACGTTCTGGTTACAGGTCGGCGAGGATCTCGCCCAAGCGCTCGTAGCTGCGGCCCGCGCCATCCGCCATGCCCGTCGCCAGCACGGCGTCGCGGGCCTCCTGCGACACGAGCTTCATCGTCGACGTCATCGTGGTGCGGCCGTCGGTCTCGACGAACTCCACGGTCGTCAGAGCAGGTGGGTTGTCCTCGAAGTGTTCGGTGTTGCAGATCCGCGTGTACGGCGTGACCTCGGTGTATTCGCCGTGCATCTCGAACGCGCCTGAGCCGTCCGGTTGCGCCCAGCCGTAGCGCCACTTGCCGCCCACGCGCAGGTCGACTTCGCAGATCGGCATCTCCCAGCCGTCCGGGCCGAGCAGCCAGCGGCGCAGCAGGGCCGGGTCGGTGAACGCCTTCCAGACCAGGGCCGCGGGGGCGTCGAAGGTGCGGGTCATGGCGATCTCGGTGTCGGACGGGAGGGTCACGGTCGTGCCGAACTTGGTGGTGGTGCTCATTGTTCTGTCTCCTTCAACTCGGTCAGCAGTGCGTCGAGGCGCGTGTAGCTCGCGTCCCAGAAGCGGCGGTAGTTCTCGGCCCACACGGCGACCTCCTTCAGGGGTGTCGCGTCGAGCTGGCAGGGGCGCCACTGGGCTTCCCTGCCCCTGGTGATCAGGCCGGCTTTCTCCAGCACGCGCAGGTGCTTGGAGATCGCCGGGCCGCTGATGTCGAACGGCTCGGAGAGCTCCTTGACCGTCGCCGGACCTTCCGTCAGCCGCGCGAGGATCGCTCGGCGGGTCGGGTCGGCCAGGGCGGCGAAGGTGGCGCTCAGCTGGTCCATCTTGTGCCTAACCATCGGGTTAAATAACCTGTGGGTTAAGTAAGCGCCTTCTGGGCTTCGATGTCAAGGGCAACCTGGTGGGGGTCGGGTTCCGTCATCACGGCATGGGCTATCGGGTTCTCGTGGTCGTCGCGCTGCTGGTCGCCGGGTGTGGGGGCGGGGCGGGTGCCGGTGTGGTCGGCGGGGTGTTCCACTCCACGTCCGTCACCGAGAGGGGTGCGCCGCGGGCGTTGGTCGACGGGACCAGGGTGGAGCTGTCGTTCACCGACGACGGCAGGGTGATCGCTCGGGCAGGGTGCAACCAGATGCAGGCGCCGGTTTCGTTGGGAGGCGGCAAGATCGAGGCCGGTGAGCTGAGCATGACCATGATCGGGTGTCCGGACCCGCGGTTGCACGAGCAGGACGAGTGGTTGTCGAAGTTCTTGGGGGCCTCGCCGTCGTGGCGCAAGGACGGGGCGAACCTCGTCGTCGCTGACGACAGCACGGAGATCGTGCTCGCGCCGGAGGTTCCGGCCTCGCTCGAAGGCGGGAAGTGGACCGCCGACACGCTGATCTCCGGTGACACCGCAGGGTCGGTGCCGGGTGGAGTCGTTGCGACGCTGGAGTTCCGGGACGGTGGCGTTGAGGTGTCGGCTGGGTGCAACTCCGGGTCCGCGCGTTATCGGACGGACGGGTCCGCGATCACGTTCGAGGAGCTGGTTTTGACGGACAAGGCGTGCGGGCCGGACGAGATGGCGGTCGAAAAGGCTGTCACGGAAGCACTTCAGGGTCGTTCGGAGTTCAAAGTGGACGGACAGCGGCTGAGGCTGACCGCGGCGTCCGGGTCGGGGGTGGGGCTGCGGAAGTAGGGGGCCGACCTGCGAACATGTGGTCTTGCTGTGCGATTCCTGTCGAAATCATGAGGACGCCCGAACCTGCACTAGCTTCGGTTCGGAGCAGAACGAACGACAGGATCGGGGAACTGTGAACACGCTCAAGGACGTAACGGCGCTCATCGGACGGATCGCGCTCGGCGTCATCTTCATCGCGCACGGCTGGCAGAAGTTCGCCGAGTTCGGCATGGACGGCACGGCCGGGTCGTTCGAGAAGATGGGAATTCCGCTGCCGACGCTGTCCGCGTGGTTCGCCGCCTCCGTCGAGTTGGCCGGTGGTGTCGCGCTGATCGCCGGGGTGGCGCTGCCGGTCGTCGGTGTGCTGCTGGCCTTCAACATGGCCGGGGCCTGGCTGCTCGTGCACCTGTCGAACGGCCTGACCGGGGAGGGCGGTTCCGAGCTGGTGATCGCGCTCGGTGCGGCCGCGCTCGCGCTCGGGTTCAACGGCGGCGCCTACTCGCTGGACCGCGTGCTGTTCAAGAACAACAAGGTGCTCAACCCAGTTGCAGCGTGACCTTCTCGGTCTCCCGGCGCGCGGTCAGCTGACCCGCGTCGGGATTGCTGACCTGGACCAGTGAGCCGCCGGCGGCGAGCACGGCGAGGAAGCCTTCCAGGACGGCGGAGGACGAGTCCCACTCCACAATGGACAGCACGCGCGGCTCGTCGCCCAGCTTCGCGCCGAGCTCGCGGGCCGCCGCGACCACCTCGTCCACAGTGGAGTCGCCGAGGGCGGGGGCGGAGCCGGCAAGCGGTTCCCACGGGAAGAAGTCGTCGCCGTGGGCCCGCGCGTCGTCGGTGTAGTCGACGGGGGCGCCGGAGCCGACGCCGAACGGGTGCAGCGAGGCCACGGCCACGACGTCCGCGTCCGCCGTGCCGCCCGGTGCCACGACCGCCACCTTCGCGTCCTCGGCAGGGCCGATGACCACGCGGGCGCCGCACCACCAGGCGCCCAGCAGCACGCCGACGGTCTGCCAGTGCGAGGGCAGCAGCACGGCCACGGTGTCGCCCGGCTCGACGTCGTGTTCGTCACGCAGCCAGTTGGCCGTCTTCGCCGCCCAGTTCTTCACCGTCGCGCGGGACAGCTCGATCCGCGAGCCCGTCGCGTCGTCGTAGTGCGTGATCAGCGGACGGCCGGAGTCGGCCTTCAGCAGGGGCGTGAAGAGGATCTCGGTCACGCTCACGCGGGTCACTCCTAGTCGACGCAGGGCACTTCCGGCTGGGCCACCTGGGCGGCGGGGAAGCCGTCCAGTGAGAGCAGCTTCCCAGGACCGAACCGCGACGGCGACGCGGGGGTCTCGGGAGTGACGGGAGCGGGCGTCTCGCCGATCAGCTGGGCCACCCAGGCCCGCACGGCGTCGCGGTCGACCGTGACGACGCTCTGGCCGCGTTCGTTGAGGGTGTCGATGCTCGTGACCGGGATCGTGGCGAACTCCACGTTGCCCGACGCGAGTCCCTGCGCCTGCGCCGCCAGGGTCGTGAGGTCGAGGTTCTCGTCCACGACGACGGACTTCGACACCGCGTCCAGCAGGCCGTTCATCTTCCCGGGGTCGGTGAACGTGCCGGCGGACAGCAGCTGCTTCATGGCCTGCGACATGAACACCTGCTGACGGGTGATGCGGGCCAGGTCACCGCCCTCCATGTTCCGCTGCCGCACGAACGACAGCGCGTCGCCGCCCGAGATCACCTGTTCGCCCGCGCGGAAGTTCGCCCCGGAGTTGGGGTCGGACGTGCCCGCCTTGAGGCACACCTTCACGCCGCCGATCACCTGGGTCAGCAGGTAGAAGCCGTAGAGGTTGATCTCCGCGTAGTGGTCGACGCGCATGCCCGTGAGGTCCTGCACGGCCTGCACGAGTGCCTTGCGGCCCGCCTCGTCGGACTTGCGCTCCCGCTCGGCCTGGTCGCGCACGCCTTCCGCCTGCAGCCGTTCCGCCGTGAGGTACTTCACGGCGCCGTAGGCCGAGTTGATCTTGTCTTCGCGGTAGCCGGCGATCGGGACGTACGTGTCGCGCGGGATGGAGATGGCGCTCGCCGTGCCGCCGTTGCGCGGCACCCGCATCACGATGATGGTGTCCGTGTTCACGGTGTCCGTGCCCTCGGTGCGCAGCTTGCGCAGCACGTCCGGGGGAAGTGGCCTGCCCTGCGCGTCCGTGCGGCTGTCGCTGCCCACCAGCAGGATGTCGATCGCGCCGTCCTCCGCGGGCGGCGAGTTCGGGACGTCCTCCAGCACCTGGAGGATCTGCGTGGTGTTGGTGTTCTGCTTCACCAGCCGCAGCGCCGTCCAGAAGTAACCGGAGATCGCCAACGTTGCCACGGCGACGAGCGCGACGGCCGTGCGGCCGGCGACCAGTGCGGTCTTCTTCGCGCGTGCGGCGGCGCTCAACGTCGGTCCTCCAGTGGCTGATCTGCTTCCTCAGCCTAACTATCGGCGGGCCGTTACGCCGGAGATTCAGTTCACGCAGACCAGCCCACCAGCGGTGATGGGCGGGGTGCTGCTCGTCACGGTTGAAGACGAGCCGGGCGCGTTCTGCGCGTTCACGTCCTCCGAGTCGTCCAGCGCGGCGTAGTCCGTTCCGGCGAACACCTGCACCTGTCCCTTTTGGACGGACGCGCTCTCCTCGACCTCCGCCTCCAGCCCGAGCTCCGCCGCGACCTTGCGCGCGGAGCCCTCCTCGCCGGGGGCGTGGCGGATGACCGTGACGTCACTGGTCTGCTGAGCGGAGCCCACGAGGCCGCGCTGGAAACCCTTGGCGGACAGCTCGTTCATCAGGGTGGCCGCGAGACCCTGCTTGTTCGCCGCGTTGTAGACCTGCACGGTGATCGCCGAGGCCGGGGGAGCGGGCAGTGTCGTGGTGGTGGTCGTCACGCTGCTCGACGTCGGGGTGTCCGCGGCGAGGGTGGTGAGGAACTTCTTGACCTCGGCGGGGTTCACCGGCAGCACGTTGCCGTCGCCGTAGGTGTCCGTCGGGGGACCTACCGGAATCGTCTTGAACTCGATGTTGCCGCCCACCAGGCCCTGCATCTGCTCGGCGAACGTCGTGATGTCCCAGCCGGAGCTGAGGATCACGGACTTCTGCACGGCCCCGACGAGGTCGTTGAGCTTGGCCGGGTCGGTCAGGGTGCCGGTCGAGAGGACCTTCTTCGCCAGCGCCCCGATGAACACCTGCTGCCGCACGATGCGGTCGAGGTCGCCGCCGGGGAGGTTGTTGCGCTGGCGCACGAACGACAGCGCCGCCGCGCCCTCGATGGTCTGCGGGCCGGCCTGGAAGTTCGCGCCGGAGGCCCAGTCGGAGGTGGCCTCCTTCACGCACACCTCGACGCCGCCGACGGCCTTCGTGACCTCGTAGAAGCTCGCCAGGTTGACCTCGGCGTAGCGGTCGATGCGCACCTTGCCGCCGGACAGGTTCTCGATGGTCTTGATCAGCGTCTTGCGGCCGGCGGCCATCGACTCGGTGCGGAGCTGCTGCTCGTCGGTCACGCCCTGTGCGCGCAGCTCCTGGTCGACGGTGTTGCGCTGGCGGGCGAACGCCGAGTTGAGCTTGTGCTTGCCGAACCCGTCGGCGATCTCGACGTAGGAGTCGCGGGGGAACGAGATGGCGACCGCGCGCGTGCCGTCCACCGGGATGTGCACGAGGATCATCGTGTCGGTGTTCTGCTCGCCGTCGGAGTAGCCGCCGTTCAGCAGTGCGAGCGCTTCCTCCGACAGCGGGTTGCCCTGCGCGTCGGTCCTGCTGTCGATGCCGACCAGGAGGATGTCGACGGCGCCGTCGAGCGGCTTCGGGCCCTGCTTGGTGAGCTCCTCCGAGATGACCTCGGTCTTCACGATGCCCTCGTCGGCCGACCGCAGTTTGCTCCACCCGTACGAGGTGACGAGGAGCACAGCGGCGGAGACGAGCGAGACTAAGACCTTGCCGGTCACCAGGAACGCGCGGAAAGCCCCGTTCGGCCGGGTGACGACCACTCCGACCGGCAGGCTTCTGCCTTCCACAGCCGTTTCCTCCCCCACCTTTTCGAGTGTAGTTCGTTTATAAGGCAGACGACGTGACGTTGCTGTGGGTTGCAGCGATGACTTACGTGACAGACTTCGGTGGGGAACTGCGCGGGAGGAAAAGGCATGCGTGTACTGGTGACGGGTGGGGCCGGTTTCATCGGCTCGCACTACGTGCGAGAGCTGGTGAGCGGGTCGTACCCGGCGTTCGCCGGTGCCGACGTGGTGGTGCTGGACAAGCTCACGTACGCGGGCAGTGAGACGAACCTCGCACCGGTCGCCGGGAGGTTTGAGTTCGTGCGCGGCGACATCTGCGACCCCGCGGTCGTCGCGGAGCAGATGCGCGGCACCGACGTCGTCGTGCACTTCGCCGCCGAGTCGCACGTCGACCGCTCCATCACGGGCTCGGCCGACTTCGTGCTGACGAACGTCCTCGGCACCCAGACCCTGTTGCAGGGCGCGCTGAACGCCGGTGTCGGCCGGTTCGTCCACGTCTCGACGGACGAGGTCTACGGCTCGATCGAGGACGGATCGTGGTCGGAGGACCACGTTCTGGAGCCGAACTCGCCGTACTCGGCGTCGAAGGCGTCGTCCGACCTGCTGGCGCGCGCGTTCCACCGCACCCACGGACTTCCCGTCAGCATCACACGGTGTTCGAACAACTACGGGCCGTACCAGTTCCCGGAGAAGGTCATCCCGCTGTTCGTCACGAACCTCATCGACGGCAAGAAGGTGCCGCTGTACGGCGACGGCCTCAACGTGCGCGACTGGCTGCACGTCGACGACCACTGCCGCGGCATCCAGCTCGTCGCCGAGGGCGGCAAGCCCGGCGAGATCTACAACATCGGCGGCGGGACCGAGCTCACCAACCGCGAGCTGACCGAACGCCTGCTGGCCGCCACGGACCGTGACTGGTCGTACGTCGAGCCGGTGCAGGACCGCAAGGGACACGACCGCCGGTACTCGGTCGACATCTCCAAGATCGCCGGGGAGCTGGGCTACCAGCCGCAGGTGGACTTCGAGTCCGGGCTGGCCGCCACCGTCAAGTGGTACCGCGACAACCGGGACTGGTGGGAGCCGCTCAAGGAGCGCGCCCAGCTGGCGAAGGGCTGAGCGGGTGATCCTCGTCCCGGGAGGTCGCGGCCAGCTGGGCCACGACCTCGCTCACCTGTCGTCCGACGTCCGCGCGGTGTCGTCCGCCGAGCTGGACGTGACGGCCGTGACCCCGGCGGACCTCGCCGGGGCGACCGCGGTGGTCAACTGCGCCGCCTACACCGCGGTGGACGCCGCCGAGACCGACGAGGACCGCGCGTTCGCGGTCAACGCCGTCGGTCCCGGACTGCTCGCCGAAGCCTGCGCCTCCGCCGGAATCCCGTTGGTCCACATCTCGACGGACTACGTGTTCTCCGGCGACGGGACGCGGCCGTACGAGCCGTCCGACCCGGTGGGCCCGAAGACCGCGTACGGCCGCACGAAGCTCGAAGGCGAACGCCGCGTCCTGGAGGCGGGTGGCTACGTCGTGCGCACCTCGTGGGTGTACGGCGAGCACGGCTCGAACTTCGTGAAGACCATGGCGGCACTGGAGTCCTCGCGTCCGACTCTGTCCGTTGTGGACGACCAGACGGGTTCGCCCACGTGGGCGCGCGACCTGGCCGCCGGTCTGCTCGAACTGGTCGAGGTGCTGCCGCGGCAGCGGTTGCTGCACGCGTCGGGCGCCGGTGAGACGACGTGGTTCGGCTTCGCCAGGGCGATCTTCGAGGAGCTGGGCGCGGACCCGGACCGGGTGCGGCCCTGCGCCACGGCCGACTTCCCGCGCCCCGCACCGCGGCCCGCCTACTCCGTGCTGTCGGGTGCGGCGTGGGCGGCGGCGGGACTGCGTCCGCTGCCTCCGTGGCGCGACGCCCTGTCTGCGGCGTTCAAGGCGGGAATCGTTGCGCCCCATACGAGTGCTGGGCCATCTGAGTGACCGGTCTGGCACGGTCGTCTCCGGTGCGAGAACCTCTTCGTCATGTCTGACTCCGGGCGCGACGACCAGCGACCCGCGGCAACGACTTCCGACCGGCACCGCTTCCTGAGGTCCGTCGCCGTTGTCACGGGCTCGCGGCAGGTGTCGCTGAGCCAGCTCGACCAGCGCTCGCCGAGGCCCCGCGCCCGGTGAGGAAGCCGGGGCGTCAGGTCTCCCCGACGCCCTGCCACGACGACCGCGCCGTCAGGCCCTGCTCCTCCGGTACGCCTCGACCGTCTTCTCCGCGCACCGCCGCCACGTGAACCCGGCGGCGTGGGCACGGCGTTCGGACTGGGCCTCGGGGGTGCCGGGCGCGGCGGCGGCCTGAGCGAGCCCGGCGGCCAGCGCCTCGACGTCCCCGACGGGCACGTGCAACGCGTGCCCACCGGCGACCTCGCGCAGCGCGGGCACGTCCGAGCACACCACGGGGACGTTGCACGCCAACGCTTCCAGCACGGGCAGCCCGAAACCCTCGTCCCGCGAGGGCAGCACCAGCGCCGTGGCGCCGGCGACGACCGACTTCAGGTGCACGTCCGGCAGGTACCCGGTCCGCATCACCCGTCCGTCCACACCGGACCGTCCGGGCCCCACGAGCACCAGCGGGGGCAGCGACGGGTCGGAGGCGTGCGCCTTGATCAGGTACTCGAGTCCCTTGCGCGGCCCGTCCGCTCCGACGAACAGCAGGTACTCCGAGGGCAGGCCCAGCCGGCCGCGCAACGTCGGCGACGGCGGTCGTGACGCGAACCACGCGGGGTCGACGCCCAGCGGCGTCACGACGATCTTCTCCAGCGGCACCGAGAACCGGTCCGCCACCACGGTCGCGACGGCCGCGGTCGGCGTGCAGATCACGTCCGCCCGCTGCGCCGACAGCTTCACGAGCTCGGGGAGCCTGCGGTCGGACGGCGGCAGGTCGCCGGGGGAGTCGAGGAACGCCAGGTCGTGGATCGTGACGACCTTGCCGGCCCGCAACGTCGGCGGCAGCACGAAGTTCGTGCCGTGCATGACGTTGGAGAAGCCCGTCAGGAGCTCGACGGGCGGGAACGGGGCGCGCAGCCACAACTCGCGCAGTGCCCGTGCGGAGACGGGCAGACCGCGTGCCGTCACGTCGTGCGGCAGCACCGTCCGCAACGCGCGCCAGCCACGCAGCGTGAACGCCACCGCCCGCACGTCGACCTCCTCCGGCATGGAGGCCAGCTCTTCCGCCAGCGCCGCTGTGTAGCGGCCGATTCCGGTCCGGTGTCCGAGGAGGGGGGTGCCGTCGAGCAGCACCTTGAGGGGTTTCGGGGATCTCGCCATCTACCTGCCACCACGCGCGATCTTGCGCAGGCGCCCCGACGCCCGCTTGGCCAACTCGGTCGGGCCGCCCGCGTCGAGGTACTCGCGCACCAGCCGCAGGTCCCGCTTCACCTTGTCCGTCGTGCTCAGCCCCGGTGTGCGCACCATGGGGGCGGAGCCGGACAGCCGGTCCGCGGCGGGCCTGGGGTTCCGGCAGAACTCCACCAGCGGCGCGAGCGCCGTCTCCCAGGTGAACCGCTCGCGGACGACGGCGATGCGTTCGCGGCACGACTCCGCGAACTCCTCGTCGTAGAGCACCTTCTCCAGGGCGTCGGCGAGTGCCTGCGGGTCCTCCGGCGGCACGACGACGCCCAGTCCTTCCCTCTCCACCAGGTCCGCGAACGAGTCGCCGGACGTGGTGACGATCGGCAGCCCGGCCCACAGGTAGTCGAGCACCCGCGTGCGGAACGCGAACGTCGTCTCCACGTGCTCGTAGTGCGTGGTGACGCCGCAGCTCGCGTCGAGCAGCCAGTTCTGCCGCTCGGTGTAGGGCACCCACCCGTCGTTGAAGAACACGTTCTCACCGGTCAGCCCCAACGACGCGGCGAGCGACCGCGTCTGGCCGGCGATGTCCATGTCCGGGACCTCGGGGTTCGGGTGCTTCATGCCGAGGAAGTACAGCTTCGCGGTCGGCTGCCGCCGCCGCAGGTGGTCCATCGCCTTGATCAGCGACAGCGGGTCGAACCACGAGTAGACGCCGCCCGCCCAGATCACGACCTTGTCGGAGTCGCCGACGCCGGGCACCACGCCCTTGATGGCCGGACCGGTGCGCTGCGGCGGCTTGCCCGACAGTCCGAAGGGGACGATCCCGAGCAGCGACTGGGTCGTCGGGTCGTTGTCGTACAGCGCGGGCGTCAGGCGGCCCAGCGCGGCCAGGTGGCCCAGCCAGAAGTGCCGCTGGCGTTCGGACGCGCACAGGAAGAAGTCGCCGCGCTCCAGCTGGTTCGTCAGCACCCGCGTGACGCTCTTGAGGTCGGCGGCGCGCTTCTCGTCGCTGTCGTCCTTGCCCTGCTCCAGCAGCTCCAGGTGCATCGGGTCGTAGATGTCGCAGACCACGATCTTGGTGGAGCCCGGCTGCTTCAGCTCGGCCGCCATCTCCAGGCCGTGGCCCTGCAACACGATCACGTCGGCCCACCGGACGTTCTCCGGCAGCTGCTTGAGCTTGACGCCCTCGATGGTGAACGGCGCGTCCGGCGGGTCGCACAACGGGTTCGTCGTGATCAGCCGGACCTCGTGCTCGCCGGACAGCACGTCCGCCATGTGCCAGGCGCGGATCGCCGGGCCCGCCATGCGCTCCGAGATCGCGTCGCCGGTGATGACGAGGATCTTGCGGGGCTTGCCGAACACCTCGTCGATGCCGAGCGCCTCGACGAGGATGTCGTGCGCCACCAGGTAGCGCGGCAGGTCGTACGCGGGCTCCAGCGCCTTGCGCATCAACGGGACCAGGTCGGTGTCCGACATCCGCCGCGACGCCTGCTCGACCCGCCGCGACTCGGCGAGCTTCGGCATCATCTCGACGAACTGGTCGATCGCGAGGAACCCGGCGAGCGAGCCGCGCGGGATCTCGGCGGGCTTGCGGTCGTCGGCGGGGTCGGCGGGCCTGCGGGTGATCTCCAGCTGCTTGGCGTCGATGTCGCCGCGCGCGGTCGCCCTGCGCACGACCAGGCCCAGCGCGGCGGGCAGCACGCGCGCCAGCGTCTCGTCGGAGAAGTTCTTGTAGAGCGTCGCCAGCGCGTTGCGCTCCAGCAGGTACAGCTCGCGGCTGTGGTCGATCGTGCTCATCGACGCGTGGTGGCGGTGGAACGTGAGCGACTTCGGCTCGTAGCGGACCCGCCAGCCGCGCAGGTTGAGCCGCCAGCCGAGGTCGACGTCCTCGTAGAACATGAAGAACCGCTCGTCGAACCCGCCGAGCTCCCGGTACAGCGCGGCGCGCACGAACAGCGCGGAGCCGGTGCCGAACAGCACGTCGCGCGGGGCGTCGTGGCTGCCGTCGTCGGTCTGGCCGACGTGGCGCTTGTAGCCCATGCCGAACCAGGTCAGGCCGCCGTCGACGAAGTCGATCTTCTTGCCGTCCCAGTCCAGGACCTTGCTCGCGACGGCGCCGACGGACGGCTCGGCGTGGAAGACCCGGATGGCGGCCTTGATCCAGTCGCGGTCCGCGCGCGCGTCGTTGTTGAGGAACGCGAGCACGTCGCCCGTGGCGTGCTCGACGCCGAGGTTGCAGCCGCCCGCGAAGCCCAGGTTCCGGTCGTCGCTGACGATCTTGACCCCGGGCTGCCCCGCGAGCTCTTGCTTCAGCCGGGCGGTGTCGTGGGCCTCGTTGTCGACGACGACGACCTGGAGCAGCTCCGCCGGGTAGTCGACCTCGGCCAGTCCGCGCACGCAGGTGACGGTGTCCTCGGCGCCGCGGTAGTTGACGACGATGACGGAGACGGCGGGCAGGGATGCTCGTTCCACGCGCTAAGCCTGCCTCATCACTCTGCGCGCCCGCAGTGCGGTCGCACACACCAACAGCGACACGACGGCGATCGGCACGCCGAAGACCCACTCCGCCGACCAGTCGTTGCGGTCGGCGAGCAGCGGGCGCATCACCGGGTGCCGCAGCACGGTCGCCGGACCAGGCGCCATCCGCTTCTCCTGCTCGCCCGGCACGACGATCCGCAGCCGCGCGCCGTCGGCGCAGACGAGGTGGTGCGCGAACGCCGGGTTGTCCGGTCCCGGGATGTTCTCGACGCTGGTGACGACGCACGTCTCGCGGGTCGCGAGCACGTCCATCAACGCGCGGTGACCGTCGCTCACCAGCACGGCGGTGCCGGGGATCACGACCATGAACGCGGGCAGCACCAGCCACGCCGGGCCGATCTTGCCGATGCCCCACGCGAACGCGATCGAGCCGAGGCCGCAGGGGAGCAGGACCGCGAGCTGGTACCGCAGGGGCACGACGGCGCCCAGCAGGACCGCGGCGACGATGGCGACCAGACCTGTCACGACCAGCACCGACGGGCGTCTCACTGTCGCTTCCTGACGAGCCGGGCGACGGGAACCAGAAGAATCATCGCTCCGAGGACGCTCGTGACGGCCAGGAGGTTCCACCGGGTGCTGTCCGCGAACATCGGCCGCACCGCCGGGCCGATGAGCACCTCGGCCTCCCGGCCCCGCAGCCGGGTGTTCCAGTCCCGTTCCAGCTCGACCTCGCCGCTGGGGCAGGCCAGCACGTACTCGACCGACGGGTGCTTGACGAACGGGTTCTCGTCCGCGCTGACGACCGCGCACGTCTCGACGTGGCCGACCCGCTGCATGACCACGCTGTGCGTCCCGGACGTGAGCAGGAACGGCGCCGCGATGCCGAGCACGAACGCGGGCAGCGCGATCCACTTGCGTTCCGCCAGCGCGGTGACGCCCACCGCGTACGCGAGACCGCCGAGCATGGCGACGAACACCAGTCCGTAGGTCAGCGTGACACCCAGCCCGACACCGCCCGCCAGCATGGCGAAGCCACCCAGGATCAGCTGCCAGACCGGGTACATCAGCGGCCCGCCCAGTCCCGCCAGACCTGTGCGCGCGAGGTCCTGGTGGTGACGGAGAGCCGCTGCACGAGCGTGCTGGGTAACCGCAGCAACACTTCCGCGAGCACCTGGGCGCGCAGGCCGATCCGGAAGTTGGCGGCGTCCGGGACGTCCTTGCGCAACGGCAGCACGGCGGTGAGCGCGGCGAAGCGGGCGAGCTGCGTCAGCGCGACGGACGCGGGGGCGCAGCGCAGCAGCATCAGCAACCGGTTGCGCTCGTTCCAGCGGTGGAAGAGCCGGGAGCCGGGCCGCGTGCTCGCGCCGTGCCGGTGCCGCACCCGCGCCGGCCCGACCGAGATCACCCGGTGCCCGGCCAGCCGCAGCCGCCAGGCCGTGTCGGTGTCCTCGTAGTAGCAGAAGAAGCTCGCCGGGACACCGCCCGCGGCCTTCAGCTCGGCCGTCCTGAGCAACGCCGCGCCGCCGCAGAACCCGAACACCTCACGGCCCGACAGCACGACGTCCTTGCCGTGCCCGTCCGCGGTGAGCGCCACGCCGACCGACTGCGTGGAGCCGTCCGTCAGCAGGATCGACGACGTCGCGGCCGCCGCGCCGGTGTCCGCTTCGAGAGCGCTCTCCAGCTCGGCCAGCCACGACGGGTCCGGCACCGCGTCATCGTTCAGCCACGCCACGTAAGGGGTCTCGACCCGGTCCAGCACGGCCGCGAGCCCGCCCGCGTACCCGCGGTTGCGCGGCAGCCGCACGACCTCGTGCCCGCTGATCAGCGCGGCTGTGCCGTCGTCGGACGCGTTGTCCACGACGATCATCCTGTGTGGACTCTTCTGGGCTCTCAACGCGTCCAGGCACGCCGTGATGTGCTCACGGCCCCGCCACGTCACGACCACCACGGTGCTGAGTGCCGACACGGCGTGAGACGGTACGCGACGTGCCCGAGCTAGTAGTGCTGACCGAGCAACTCAACGCACCGGTCCCCGGCGGTACCGGCCGCTACACCGCCGAGCTGGTCGACGCGCTGGCGAGGACGACGCCGCCTGGCTGGTCGGTGACCTCCGCCGCCACGGCGAACGCCGACCGCGTGATCAGGCTGCCCCGCCGGGCGCTCGTCGCGTTGTGGGAGCGCGGCCTGCCGCCGCGCCTCGGACCGCACGTCCACGCGCCGACACCGCTCGCGCCGCTGCCCGGTGCCGTCGTGACGGTGCACGACGTCGTGCCGTGGACGCACCCGGAGACGTTGACGCCGCGAGGTGTCGCGTGGCACCGCAAGGTGATCTCCCGTGCGGCGCGGGAGGCGCGGGCGTTGGTGGTGCCGACGAAGGCCGTCGCGTCTCAGCTGGAGGAGTGCGTCCGCGTCGAGGTGCCCGTGCACGTGGTGCCGAACGGCGTGACGAAGCTGACCGGTCCACCCGCTACGGATCTTCCGTCTCGATACGTGCTCGCGATCGGCACGATCGAGCCGCGCAAGGGCTTCGGGCTGCTGGTGCGGGCCACCGAACGGCTGCGCGTGCCGCTCGTCGTCGTCGGGCCGCAGGGGTGGGGCGGGGTCGACCTGACCGCTCCGCACGTGACGCTGCTCGGCCGGACCTCCGACGAACGGCTGGCATCGGTGCTGGCGGGAGCCACCGCGCTGGCCGCGCCGAGCCTCGCCGAGGGGTTCGGGCTGCCGGTGCTGGAGGCGATGGCCGCAGGCGTGCCCGTCGTGCACTCCGACGACCCCGCGTTGGTCGAGGTCGCGGGCGGTGCGGGCACCGTCGTGCGCAGGGGCGACCTGGGGTCCTTGACGGAAGGGCTGAGGGCCGTGCTGGCCGACCCACATCACACGGTCGAGGCCGGCATCGCCCGAGCGAGCGAGTTCACCTGGGAAAAGACTGCGCAGGGTGTCTGGGAAGCACACGCTTGACGAGCTGTTTAGCCCATTCCCTCGTATCGCTTTCGCGAAGGACATTACGCTAGCTGATCGTGTCGACCGACGAACCCACCGTGCTGATCGACGCCACAGCCGTGCCCGCTGACCGAGGCGGCGTCGGCAGGTACGTGGATTCGCTGGTCGCGGCCCTGGACGCCGACGGGTCGAGACTGTCGGTCGTGTGCCAGCCGCGGGACGAGGAGCTGTTCACCAAGATCGCCCCGAACGCCAGGATCGTGCGCGCCACCGAGGCCGTCGCCACCAGGCCGTCACGCCTGGCGTGGGAGCAGACGACGCTGCCCAGGCTCGTCCGGTCGCTCAACGTCGACGTGGTCCACTCCCCGCACTACACGCTCCCGGTCGCCAGCAAGGCCGCCTCCGTCGTGACGTTGCACGACGCCACGTTCTTCACCGACGCCGCGCTGCACTCGTCGGTCAAGGCTCGCTTCTTCCGCGCCTGGACCCGCACCTCGCTCAAGCGCGCACAACTCTGCGTCGTACCGTCCCAAGCGACCGCCGACGAGCTCGTGCGCGTCGCCGGAGCCGACCGCCGCTCCCTGCACATCGCGCAGCACGGCGTCGACACCGAGCGCTTCCACCCGCCGTCACCCGACGAGATCATGTCCGTGCGGCGCTCCTTGTCGTTGGGGGACATGCCGTACGTGGCGTTCCTCGGCGCCCTCGAACCGCGCAAGAACGTGCCGGCGCTCATCCGCGGCTTCGCCCAGGCCGTGGCGGGCCGCGAGAACCCGCCCGCCCTCGTCCTCGCGGGCCAGCCCGGCTGGGACAGCCAGGTGGAGCGCGCCCTCGACTCGGTGCCGCACCGCATCCGCGTGATCAGGGCCGGCTACCTGCCGTTCGAGCAGCTGGCGGGCTTCCTCGGCGGCGCCCGGCTCGTCGCCTACCCGTCGCTCGGCGAGGGCTTCGGCCTGCCCGTGCTGGAGGCGATGGCGTGCGGCGCGTGCGTCCTCACCACCCGGAGACTCTCCCTGCCCGAGGTGGGCGGCGAGGCGGTCGCCTACTGCGGCGTGGGAGCGGGCGACATAGCAGCGGCGATCGCCGACCTCCTGGACGACCCGGCCCGCCGCGCCGCACTGGCCGCGTCAGGCCAGCAACGAGCCAAGGACTTCTCCTGGGCCGTCAGCGCCGAACGCCACCGCCTCGCCTACGACCGCGCGGCTCTGGTGCGTCGCAGGCGGTGAACCGGGCACCACTAGTGTGTCGGCCGTGAACTACGGCGACGGACTTGGTGTCGTGACGGTCACGTACTCGCCGGGCGAGACGCTGGCACCGTTCGTGGACACCCTCGCGAAGGCGACAACCCGCCCGGTGCAGGTCATCCTCGCCGACAACGGCTCGACCGACGGCGTACCGGAAGCCGTCGCGGCGTCCCGCGAAGGCGTCACCTTCCTGCCCACCGGCGGCAACCTCGGCTACGGCGGCGGCGCCAACCGCGGCGTGGCCGCCCTCGGACCCGACGTCGGGTGGGTGCTGATCGCCAACCCCGACATCGAGTTCCTGCCGGGCAGCGTCGACGTCCTGCTCGACGCCGCCGCCCGGTGGCCCACCGGCGGGATGTTCGGGCCGCTGATCCGGGAGCCTTCCGGGGAGGTGTACCCGTCCGCCCGGTTGCTGCCGTCCATCGGGCGGGGGGTCGGGCACGCGTTGTTCGCCGTCGTGTGGAAGTCGAACCCCTGGACCCGCGCTTACCGGCAGGAGCAGGAGCCGGTGGAGCGGGTGGCCGAGTGGCTGTCCGGGTCCTGCTTTCTGATGCGGCGTGAGGCTTTTGACGCTGTCGGGGGGTTCGACGAGAGGTACTTCATGTACTTCGAGGACGTCGACCTCGGGGACCGGGTTGGCCGGGCCGGGTACTTGAACGTCTACGTGCCTGAGGCTGAGGTCGTGCACATTGGGGGGCACTCGACTGCTCGTGCCTCTTCCCGGATGCTTCGGGAGCATCATCGCAGTGCCTACCGGTACCTGGCTGATCGGCATAGAGGGGTGCTGTGGGCTCCTTTTCGGGGGGTTCTGCGGGCAGGGCTCGGGGTTCGGGCCTGGTTGCTGACTCGGGGGTGAGGTTGCGGAGCGCGGGGCTCCGCCTGGCGCCACCGCATCCGGCTTCGCCGGAAAGGCCAAAGCCTTGTTCAGGAGCTTGCCTTCGGCTTCGTGGCTCGGCTTCGGTCTTGCGGCTCGGCTTCGCCGTCGCGGTTCGGCCTTGTCGGCGCGTAGGCGTGGCTCGACCCTGCGGGCCGGACCGCGATCTGCGGGCGGATCTTGAGCCGCCGAAATGTCAGACCCCGTCTGTACGTTGGGCCGCGGGGGAGCCAAAACCCGAGGGGACCCCTGCGCGAGCCTGCCCAGCGGCCGTCGCACGGCGCGGTTGACCGCGGCTCACGTCATCTCGTCCAGTGGCTCGCGCCGCGGCCCAGGCCCACCTGGCACCGTCTCGACCGGCACCCGACCAGGCAGCGCAAGACGCGCGGCAGAGGGTGCGGTGAGGGTCACATGTCGCCGCTGAGGCGCTGCGAGAGCGAGCTGCGGTTCTGCTTCAGGTTCTGGACCGTGGGGATCACGCCGGGCTGGACCACCTGGGTGATCTCCGCGTCGTCCGGTGCCGTTGCCGGTTGGGGCATCGGCTGGGTCGGCATCGGGTGCTGGCCCTGGCGTTGCCGGTCCTGGCGCTGGGGGGTCTGCTGGCCCATCTGAGCCGGGGACATGATCATGGTCTTGTCCGGGTCCCGGCGGGGGTCCACGGCGTTGACCAGCGTTCTCGGGATCTGCTGGGTGTCGGAGGCGTCCATGGGGGACGTCATGTTGTCCGGCGTCACGATGTTCCGCCCACGTGCGCGGGCGCGGGCGAGCATGGCGTCGGCCCGGTCGCGGGGGTCCATGTCGGATTTTGCTCCTTGCCGGGACCAGATCCCGTATGACGATCTGCTTCGTGTCAGAGTATTCCGTCGAACGGCTTGAAGTAACGCGGAGGAGGAAAAAGGTGCACGGCGTCGAAGCTGTGGTGCTGGTCGGGGGCAAGGGCACTCGTCTTCGCCCGCTCACCCTGTCCGCCCCCAAGCCCATGTTGCCGACCGCGGGGGTGCCGTTCCTGACGCATCTCCTGTCGCGGATCAAGGAGGCCGGGATCACGCACGTGGTGCTCGGCACCAGCTACAAGGCAGAGGTGTTCGAGGAGTACTTCGGGGACGGGTCGCGGCTCGGGCTGGAGCTCGAGTACGTGGTCGAGGAGGTGCCGCTGGACACGGCGGGTGCCATCCGGAACGTCGCGGACAAGCTGCGTGAGCCGGATGTGATGGTGTTCAACGGGGACATCCTGTCCGGTGTCGACCTGACCGGGATCGTCGAGACGCACCGCAAGCACTCGGCGGACGTGACGTTGCACCTGGTCAAGGTGGCGGACCCGCGGGCGTTCGGGTGTGTGCCGACGGACGCGGAGGGGCGGGTCGAGGCGTTCCTGGAGAAGACCGAGAACCCGCCGACGGACCAGATCAACGCCGGGTGCTATGTGTTCCGGCGTGAGGTGATCGAGTCGATTCCCGCCGGGCGGCCGGTGTCGGTGGAGCGGGAGACGTTCCCCGGGCTGCTGGAGGCCGGCAAGAGGTTGCAGGGGCACGTGGACGCCACGTACTGGCTGGACCTCGGCAAGCCGGAGGCGTTCGTGCAGGGGTCCGCGGACCTGGTGCGCGGGGTGGCGCCGTCGGCGGCGGTCGCGCAGGCCGGTGACTTCCTGGTGCTCGACGGGGCCGCCGTGCACGAGGGTGCGACGGTCAGGGGCGGCAGCACGGTCGGGGCGAACTGCACGGTCGCCGAGGGCGCTGTGCTGGACGGGGCGATCCTGTTCGACGGGGCCGTCGTCGGGGAGAACGCCGTGGTGGAGCGGTCGATCGTGGGAGCGGGTGCGCTGGTGCAGGCCGGTGCGGTGCTGCGCGACGCCGTGGTGGGCGACTCGGCGGTGATCGGCGCGCGGTGTGAGCTGATCGGCGGGGCGCGCGTGTGGCCGGGGGTCGTGCTGCCGGAGGCGGGCGTGCGCTTCTCGACGGATGCCTAGCAGGACCTGGACACCACCGTTCCCGCTCGACCTGGGAGCGGTGCTCCTGCCGTTGCGCCGCGGGCCGGGTGACCCGTCCTTCAGCACGGAGGGCGGCATCTGGTTCGCGGCGAACACGCCGTGCGGGCCCGGCACGATCCACATCCGGCGGACGGACGTGGTGGAGGCGCAGGCGTGGGGTGACGGGGCGCTGTGGCTGCTCGACGGCGTGCCCGCGCTGCTCGGCGCCGACGACCCGGTGGACGAGTTCGTGCCGCACCACCCGATCGTCGCCGAGGCCAGGAGACGGCGGCCCGGGTTGCGGCTCGGGTCGGCGAACCGGGTGTGGGACCTGCTGTTCGCCTCGATCCTGGAGCAGAAGGTCACCGGCGTCGAGGCGTTCCGCACGTGGCGCGAGCTCGGGCGGCGGTTCGGCGAGCCAGCGCCGGGGCCGATGCCGTTGAAGGTTCCGCCGACGCCGCAACGGTTGCTGGCGTTGCGCGACTGGGAGTGGCACCAGTGCGGGCTCGACGGCGCGCGCCGTCGGACGCTGGTCAACGCCGCGCAGGTCGCGCACCGGCTGGAGAAAGCCGCGGAGATGCGCAGCCGCGAGCTGCTGGAGAAGGTGCCCGGCATCGGCGTGTGGACGTCCGCCGAGGTGGCGCAACGGTCGTGGGGTGACCCGGACGCCGTGAGCGTCGGCGACTACCACGTGGCGAAGAACGTCACGTGGGCGTTGACCGGCACACCGGGCGACGACGACGGGATGATGGAGCTGCTGGAGCCCTACACGCCGCAGCGGCACCGCGCGGTCGCGTACCTGCAGTCGGCGGGCCTGCACCGCCCCCGCCGCGCTCCCCGCTTCTCACCCCGCGACTACCGCCGCTTCTGACTGCCGCTTCTGACTGCCGCCTCGCGCTCTCCCGGAGGAAACGTAGGGCCCCCGCGTTCCCTCCGGCGACACGTGGGGCCCCCGCGTTTCCGTGGCAGGCGGGGGTCAGCGCAGGCGGGCGAGAGCGCTCTCGATCAGCGGGTGCAGGTCGTCCACGTTGTCCGGCAGCTGGTCCAGCGGCCACCACTGCAGGTCGACCGACTCGGCCGAGCGGACCGGGCGCGCGCCGACCGGGGCGCGGACCAGGAAGCGGACGTCGAAGTGCCGGGTCGGCTTGCCGAGCGAGCACGTGATCGGGTGCACGTCCAGGTGGATCGGCGTGGGCTCGATGCGCAGGCCGGGGATGCCGGACTCCTCGGTCGCCTCGCGCAGCGCCGCCGCGGCCAGCGTGGCGTCCTCCGGTTCGCAGTGGCCGCCGAGCTGGAGCCACCGGCCGACGCGCGGGTGCAGCGTCAGCAGGGCGTGTTCCGCGGTGGCGTCGAGGACGAGCGCGGACGCGGTGAGGTGGCCGGGTTCGCAGGAGCGCCGGCAGGCGTCCTCGCGGGCGGCGAGGAAACCGAGGTACGCCTCCCTCAGCGCGTCCTGGCCGGTGAAGCGGCTCAGCGTGGAGACCGCGTCGTCGTGCAGTGTCACAGCTCGATCAGCCCTTCCAGCGGCTCGCGCGGGACGAGTGGTTCGGCCGGGTGGCCGACCGCGACCGCGCCGAGCGGTTCCCAGTCGCCGGGGACGCCCAGCACGGACCGCACCAGGTCCGCGCAGAAGATCGTCGACGACACCCAGCACGAGCCGAGGCCCTCGGCGGCGAGCGCCACCAGCAGTCCCTGCACGGCGGCGCCACCGGCGATGGTGAACATCGTCTTCTCGGCATCGGCCCTGCGGTCGTCGGGGTAGGTGTGAGCACCGTCGCGCACCAGGAACGGCACGACGATCTCCGGGGCCTCCACCAGCAGGTCGCCGCGGCGCACGCGGCGCGCGACCTGCTCGTCGGTGAACCCGTCGCCGCGCAGGTCGCTCTCCCACTGCTCGCGCATCGCGCGCAGCAGCTCGGCGCGCTTCTCCCGCACCAGGACGAACCGCACCGGCTTCGTGTGGTGCGGGGCGGGCGCGGTCAGTGCCGCACCGACGGCGCGCTTCAGCACGTCGAGGTCTACGGGCTCGGGCGAGTAGAACCGCACGGACCGGCGCATCAGCACGGCTTCGGCGCGGCCCTGGGCGAGCGCCTCCTCGGTGCCGAGCCGGAACAGGTCGTACTCGGTCGGGCGGACGAGGTCGCGGGCCGTGGAGCCGTCGTCGACGACCTCGAACCCGCGCAGCACCGCCACCGGCACCGAGCCGAGCTTGCCCTTCACGAGGTCCGCCGCCGCCGCGATCTCGTCGGCGACGGCGACCAGCGTCACGGCGAGCTGGTTGCCGTGCCGGTCGACCGTGCCCGCGTAGTCGTGCAGCACGCGGATGCCGGACGAGCCGATCGCGGCGTCGGTCTGGCCGACCCGCCACGCGCGGCCCATCGTGTCCGTCACCACGACGGCGACCTCGACGCCGAGCAGGCCCCGCAGCGCACCGCGCAACGCCGCCGCCGACCCGTCCGGGTCCACCGGCAGCAGCGCGATCTCGTCGCCCGCCACGTTCGAAGCGTCCACACCGGACGCCGCCTGCACGATGCCGAGCTTGTTCTCGGTGATCAGCGTGCGCATCTTGCGGGCGATCACGCGGACGGACTCCGCGGCGACGTGCTCGCGCCGGATCCTGTCGCGTTCCTCCGGGTCGGCGGGAACGGCGACGAGGCGTCCCTCTACTTTGGACAGCACCTTGGACGTGACGACGAGCACGTCGCCGTCGCGCAGCCAGGGCGCGGCCCGGGCGATGGCGCCGGCCAGGTCGTCGCCGGGGCGGAACTCCGGGAGCCCGGTGACCGGCAGCAGCTCCAGCGCGGGCGCGGCGTGGTCAGCCAACGTCGACCCCGGCGAGCTCCAGCGCGGCACGGGCCATCCGCGCCGTCGCGTCCACATCGGACATCAGCAGCGGAACCGCGCGCACCGCGACACCGGGGACGTCGGCGCGGTCGCCGGTGTGCACCAGCCACGCGTCGAGGATGCCGTCCTCCGAGCACTTGCGGGAGCCGTAGTGCTGCCCGACCGCCTCGGCCGTGGTCTCCACGCCGATCGCGTCGAGGCAGGCGTCGGCCATGCCGCGCAACGGTTTCCCGCCGATGATCGGCGACAGGCCCACGACACCGGCGTCGGTCTTGCGCAACGCGTCGCGCACGCCGGGCACGTTCAGGATCGTGCCGATGCTCACAACCGGGTTGGACGGGGCGAGCACCACGGCGTCGGCCTCGGCGATGGCCTCCAGCACGCCGGGCCCGGCGGTGGCGTTCTCGGCGCCCACGAACGCGAACGACTTCGCGGGCACACCGGCGCGGTGCTTCACCCACCACTCCTGGAAGTGGATGGCCTTCGTCTCACCGTCGAGCTCGACGACGACGTGGGTCTCCACCCGGTCGTCGGTCATCGGCAGCAGCCGCACGCCCGGCTGCCACCTGTCGCACAACGCCTCCGTGATGGCCGACAGCGGGTAGCCGGCGCGCCACATGCGGGTGCGGATGAGGTGGGTGGCGATGTCCCGGTCGCCGAGCCCGAACCACGTCGGTTCGGCCCCGTAGGCGGCCAGCTCCTCCTTGACGGTCCACGACTCGCCCTCGCGGCCCCAGCCGCGCTCGGTGTCGATCCCGCCGCCCAGCGTGTACATGCAGGTGTCGAGGTCGGGGCAGATGCGCAGCCCGTGCATCCAGACGTCATCGCCGGTATTGACCACCGCGGTGACCTCGGCTCCCAGAGCCTTGAGTCCCTGCAGGAACCTCGCGCCGCCGACCCCGCCGACCAGTGCTACGACCTTCACGCCGTGCCATGCTTCCACAGCGGTCCGGACGGCCTACAGGTAGAGCCAGAACATGAACGCGGCGCGGCCGAAGTCCGCGAGGCGCGGGTCACCGCCGACCGCCTCGAACGCGAAGCCGGCGGCCTCGAAGAACAGGTAGTTGACCTCGCGGAAGCTGATCAGCACGGCGAACAGGACCAGCGGCGCCCACGGCCGGGCCTGCGCGCCGACGTGCTGTGCCTTGGGCGACAGGTAGGGCTCGATCACACCCCAGCCGTCGAGTCCGGGGATCGGCAGGATGTTCAGCACGAACGCGATCACCTGGAGCATGGCGAGGAAGGAGATCGCCGCCGCCAGCGCGAGCGGGGGCGAGAAGACCGTCACGACCAACGCGAGCAGGATGCCGATCAGGAGGTTCGCGACAGGCCCCGCGAGGGAGACGAGCGACTCGACCTTCTTCGACCGCAGGGCGTAGTGGTTGATCCACACCGCGCCGCCCGGCAGCGGGAGGCCGCCGAACACCAGCAGCACGAGCGGCAGCACGATGCTCAGCACGGGGTGGGTGTAACGGCGGATGTCGAGGGTGAGATAACCCTTGTCGCGTACCGAGAAGTCGCCGCCCCTGTACGCCACGGCGGCGTGCCCGAACTCGTGCAGGCACAGCGTCACCGCCCACCCGGCGAGCACGAACAGGATGGTGCCCGAGATGATGGCGACGTCACCGTCGAGGAGGGTGAGAGCCGCTCCGGCGGCGGTCACCGCGAGCAGACCGAGGAACAGAGGGCTGGGGCGAACCGCTGATCGCTTCACCCCACCAGTGTGGCGTGTCGGCAGGCGTGGTGGGCCGTTCGGGGACAGGTTCCGAAACGTGGATCACCGTCTGTGCAGCGCGTCAAGGTTTTTGCGGCCATCTGCGCGAATATCCCCCGACGTGTGGACTCCACTTGACCCCCTGCTGTGACGCAGGTGTAATCACATCGGTGTCATTCGTCGTTGTGGGAGCGGCGTCTGGCGTCCGCCAACCGGGGAGAGCGGAAGGCGAGGAGGCGGACGAAATGCAGGAATTCGAAGAGCTCGAAGAAGATCACGTCAGCCAGCCGGTCGTGCAGGGCGAGCTGTCGTACCTGTACGACCCTGCCGACGAGCAGGACTGGCAGGAGCGTGCGCTTTGCGCGCAGACCGATCCCGAGGCGTTCTTCCCGGAAAAGGGAGGGTCGACGCGGGAGGCCAAGCGCATCTGCCTGGGCTGCGAGGTCCGTTCGGAGTGCCTGGAGTACGCACTCCAGCACGACGAACGGTTCGGCATCTGGGGCGGTCTCTCGGAGAGGGAGCGCCGCAAGCTGAAGAAGCGGGCCGTCTGAAGCGTGATCTTCGTGCCTTAACTTGAGGATGTGACAAGTCCTCACCCGAGGCTCCGGACAGCGCCGGTGCTGTGCGTCCTGGTCTGCCACGACGGAGACCGGTGGCTCAGCACGGCGCTGTCCGCTTTGCGGCGCCAGAAAATTCGTCCGAGGCACGTCATCGCGGTCGACACCGGATCGGGCGACCGCACTCCGGCGCTGCTGAAGAAGGCGCTGCTGGCGGAGGCGGGTGACCTGCTGGACGGTGTGCTGACCCTGCCTCGTGGCACGGGATTCGCCACCGCCGTGCGCGTCGCCGTGGAGCACGCCGTCGACAGGTGGGGCGATCCCGGCAAGTGGCTGTGGCTGCTGCACGACGACTGCGCGCCCGAACCGGACTGCCTGACGGCCCTGCTGACCGCGGCCGAGGTGTCGCCGTCGGCCGCCGTGCTCGGTCCGCTGTGCCTCGATTGGGTGGATTCCCGGCTCGTCGTCGAAGCGGGACTGTCGACGGATTCTTCAGGACATCGACAGCTCGGGCTTTCCTCCGCGGAGCACTCGGCGACGTTCCGGCAAAGCACCGAGGTGCTCGCCGTCTCGTCCGCCGGTTCGTTGATCAAACGTGAGGTTTGGCACGCGCTCGGCGGTTACGACGAAGCGATGCCGCTGCTGCGCGATGATCTCGACTTCGGGTGGCGCGCTAATCGCTCAGGTCATTTGGTCCTGTGCGTACCGGTCGCACGCATGAGACATGCGCGGGCCGCGACTAAAGGCGACCGCCGTTTGGACGCGGCGATGGCACGCCCCGGTCCCTCATTTCGGGGGGTCGACCGCGCGCACGGCATGCGCACATTCTTGGTCAATTGTTCAGGTTTCTCGTTCCTGATCGGACTGCCGCGGCTGCTGGTCCTGTCGCTGCTGCGCGCGCTCGGCTTCCTGCTCCTGCGGCGGTTCGCCGACGCCCACGCCGAAGCCGGAGCGGCCCGCTACCTGCTGACACGGGCCCGGCTGCGGGAGGGGCGCCGCACCCGCCGCGGCTCACGGGTCGTTCCCGGACTCTTCACCAGCAGGCTCACCCGGTTCCGCAACGCGCTGCGCGCCGGCGCCGCGTTCCTGGTCCGTCGCCGGGTGCAGGCCGACGCCGCACTGGGCAGGCTGCCCGTGACCGACTCCGGCGCGACCTGGCTCGATCCGTCCGAAGTGGACTCGCCGCCGGTCGGCCCCGCCGCGTTGCCCGCGGGCGCCTCCCGCGGCCGTCCGCGCGTGGCCGGGCTGCGCCGTCCGGCCGTCGTCGTGTCCGTGGAGGCGGCGCCGGACGAGGCGAAGCCGGCACCGCGGCCACGTCCGTCACCGGGACCGCGCGCCGGTGCCGAGGTCGTCTTCGTCGAGGTCGACCGGACGCGGGTGCTGCGGTCGCTGCTGCTGTCACCGCCGGTGCTGCTGTTGCTTTCGCTGTCGGTGGTCGCGATCGTCGCGAACTGGTCGCGTCTCGGGCTGGACCTCGCCGGTGGCCGGCTGCTGCCTGTCGGGTCGCTGGGCTCGGTGTGGTCGACGTACCTGGAGTCGTGGCATCCGGTGTCCGGCGGCACCTCGGCACCGGCTCCGGCGGCGCTCGCCGTGCTCGGCTTGATGCCCGGCGGTCCGTCGTTCGCCGTGGCGATGTTGTTGCTCGGCGACATCCCGTTCGCCGCGTTGTCCGCCTACATCGCTTCGCGCGGGTTGCGGGTGCGCAGGTCGGTGCGGGCGGTGGTGGCGGCGTTCTACGGACTGCTGCCCGTTGCCACGACAGCGGTTTCCGAAGGGCGGCTCGACGTCGTCGTCGTGCACGTCGTGACGCCCGTCGTCTTCGCCGGTGTGTACGCGGTGCTGCGGGCGTCGTCGACCCACGCCTGGTTGCCGATGGCTTCCGGGACCTCGCTCGGGGTCGCGGTGATCGGGGCGTTCTCGCCGCTCACCCACACGCTCGTGATCGCGGGGGCGTTGGTCGGGTTCGTCGCGGTGACGGGTGGGGCCCGCCGGATCGCGGCGCTGTTCGCGATCGTGCTGCTGCCGATGGCGTTGCTGCTGCCTTGGCCTGCGGTGCTGGTGCAGAACCCGGAGATGGTGTTGAACGGGCTCGGGGCCGCGTTCTCGTCTCCGCCGCCGAACCTGGTCGTGTGCTCGGTGTTCGCCGTCGGCGCGTTTGCCGCTGCCGTGTTGCGGCCCAACGCGGCGATGCTGCCCGGGGTGCTGGTGATCGTGCTGGCCGTGGGGGCTCTTGCCGCTGTCCTCGCGGTCGGTGCCTGGCCCGGGGCGCCGTTGGTGGTGCTGGCGTGGGGGCTCGTCTGGGTCGTGCTGGCCGCTTGTCGGCGTGGGGTGGCGCCAGGGGTCGCCGGGTCTGTCCGGGTGCGGCGGGCTGTGTACCTGGTCGGGGTCGTGGTACTGGCCAGTCTGACCGTGGCCGGGTTCCTGGATCTCCGGTCTGGGCCGTTGCGCAGCGGTGGCGGGGTGTCGTTGTCGTCGAGCCTGACCGCCGAGCTGGAGCGGACCGGGCGGTCTGTGCTGGTGCTCGGGTCGCCGGTGCGGCAGGTCGCCGGGCGGATGCCTGCCTTCGGGGACGACGACCTGGTGCCGGTGTCGTCGTCGCCTGCTCGGTTGCGGCGGTGGAACTCGGCTTTGCTGGACGGGACGCCTGACGCGGTGAAGACCGCGTTGGCTCAGGCCGCCGCTTCCGGGGTGGTGTTCGTGGTGTTGCCGTCTTCGGAGGCTGCTGCTCGGGTCGCTTCTGCCGCCGGGGAGCTGGTTTCCACCGCTCCTCCGGCTTCTGACGGGCGACCGGTTCTGCGGGTCCGGTTGGCTGGGGACACCGGGGTTCTGCTGGCGCCCGAGTTGGCTCGGCGGGCTCGCACCGGTGGGGACCCGCCTGAGGTTTTGGCTGCTGAGGGGATTTCTCCGGTCAACGTTTCGTTGCCCGAGGTGGCTGTTCGGGTTTCTCCTGGTGGGGAGGGGCGGGTGCTCGTCCTCGCCGCCGAGGACGAGCCGGGGTGGCGGGTGTTCGTGGACTCCGTCGAGGTGCCTGTGGTCCGGGTCTGGGGGCATTTGGTGGGGGTGCCGTTGCCGTCCGACCGGGCTGAGGTCCGGGTTTCGATGTCGTCTGTCTGGCGGGATTTCCTGGTGCTGGGGCAGGGGGCGGCTGTTTTGTTCACGCTGCTGACCGCTGTGCCCGGGAGGCGGAGGAGCGCTGTTTAGGGCGAAGAACTCCACCCCGGAACCCCCCGGCTTCGCCGTCGCGTGGTGCGCGCCGGGGGTGTGAGAGGCGTCTCAGCGAGGGCTGCTAGCCCTCGTCGATCACGTCGGGGTCGAGGCCGAGGTAGTTCGCGACCTGTTCCACCAGGACGTCGTGGACCAGGTCGGCCAGGTCCGCGCCGTCTTTCGCCCTGGCTTCCAGGGGGCGGCGGTAGAGGACGATCCTGGCTCTGTTCTCGCTGCCTGCCGGGAGCAGGCGGGCCAGGGGGACGTTGCCGTCCTCCACCACGCCGTCCTCGCCTTCCACCTGTACTTCCGGGACGTCGTCCACGGCCACGTCGAGCTGGGTCAGCTCGGTTCGCCAGCGGGCTTCGATGGGTTCCAGGGCTTCGATCACCAGGGCGTCGAAGCGTTCTGCCCTGGAGCGGGCGGCGGGGAGGGTGGCCGGGTAGAGGGGACCGCGCAGGCCGCGGCCGTGCCGGTCGCGGTTGCGTCGACGCGGCGAGTCCTGTCGCCGTGAACCTCGTGCCATCACCACAACAGAGCAGCCTAGTTGCTCCCCCCGAAGAGCAAACACAGCGTGCCTCACACACAGCCTCGCGTGGACGCGCTATCGTCCCCGATCGTGCGGAGCGTGAGACGGTGCTCGCGAACCGGGTGTGCTAACCCGGCTGTCGCCACGCTCACCTACGCCTATGCGGACTCCACCGCAGTCGTCGGACCGCTCGCCACGTACTCCGAACCGCACAGCTACGACCTGTGCGAGGAGCACGCCCTGCGGCTCACGGCGCCGCGTGGCTGGGAGGTCGTGAGGCACCAGGGTGAGTTCGCGGCGCCCGAGCCGACAGTGGACGACCTGACGGCGTTGGCCGAGGCGGTGAGGGAGGCCGGGCGTGCCGATGTGAGCCCGAAGCTGCCCGACGTGCCCGCGGGCACTCATCGGCGCGGTCACCTGCGCGTATTGCCCGATCCGCACGAGGACTGACCGCACCACCACACGCACCTCTGATCCGCTCGCCGGTAGGCTGCCTGACCAGTGGCCGTCAAGAGCGAGTTCCTGGGAGTGTGCGGCGTGCGTGACCTGTCCGGCATCGTCAAGGCGTACGACATCCGTGGGGTGGTCGGCGAGCAGCTGGACGCCGCCGTGGTCCGGGACTTCGGCGCGGCCTTCGCGCGGCTCGTCGGCGGGCCCGCGATCGTGATCGGTCACGACATGCGCGACTCGTCGCCCGCGCTGTCGCGTGCCTTCGCCGAGGGGGCGCAGGCGCAGGGCGTGAACGTGATCAGCATCGGCCTGGCCAGCACGGACATGCTCTACTTCGCCTCCGGCAAGCTCGACCTGCCGGGCGCCATGTTCACCGCGAGCCACAACCCCGCCAAGTACAACGGCATCAAGCTCTGCCGCGCGGGCGCGTCGCCGGTCGGGCAGGACTCCGGGCTCGCGCAGATCCGCCAGGACGCCGAGAACCAGGTGCCGGACGTCGAGGGCGTCGAGCCGGGCACCTTCGAGGAGCGGAACATGCTCGTCGACTACGCGGCGTACCTGAACGAGCTGGTCGACCTCAGGAACATCCGCCCGCTCAAGATCGTGGTGGACGCGGGCAACGGCATGGGCGGCTACACCGTGCCGCAGGTCTTCGAGGGCCTGCCCATCGAGGTCGTCCCGATGTACTTCGAGCTCGACGGCAGCTTCCCGAACCACGAGGCCAACCCGCTCGACCCGAAGAACATCGTCGACCTGCAGGAACGCACCCGCGCCGAGGGTGCGGACGCCGGTGTCGCGTTCGACGGCGACGCCGACCGCTGCTTCGTCGTCGACGAGAACGGCGACCCGGTCAGCCCGTCCGCGATCACCGCGCTGGTCGCCGTGCGCGAGCTGGCCAAGGACCCCGGCGGCACGATCATCCACAACCTGATCACGTCGCACGCGGTGCCGGAGATCGTGCGGGAGCACGGCGGCAAGCCGGTGCGCACGCGCGTCGGCCACTCGTTCATCAAGGAGGAGATGGCCAAGACCGGCGCCATCTTCGGTGGCGAGCACTCCGCGCACTACTACTTCCGCGACTTCTGGCGGGCCGACACCGGCATGCTGGCCGCACTGCACGTGCTGGCCGCGCTGGGTGAGCAGGACGGCCCGCTGTCCGCGCTGACCTCGGCCTACAACCGCTACGCCGCGTCCGGTGAGATCAACTCGACGGTCGCCGACCAGGTCGGCCGGATCGCCGCGATCAAGGACGCCTACGGCTCGAAGGACGGCGTCACGATCGACGAGCTCGACGGCCTGACCGTGCAGCTCGCCGACGGGTCGTGGTTCAACCTGCGCGCGTCGAACACCGAGCCGTTGCTGCGCCTGAACGTCGAAGCCGCCACCCCCGAGGCCGTCGCCGCGCTCAGCGACGAGGTCCTCGCGATCGTCCGGGCCTGAGGAGAGAACGCCGTGGCCGTCAAGCTCGAACAGCAGTTGCTCGACATCCTCGCCTGCCCGTGCCCCGAGCACGCGCCGTTGCAGGTCGGGACCGCCGCCGACCCGGAGGCGGACTTCCTCACGTGCACCGCGTGCGGGCGTTCGTTCCCGGTGCGCGACGGCATCCCGGTGCTGCTGCTGGACGAGGCGGTCGAGCCGCCTGCGGCTGGGTGACACCGGTGCTCGACGACACGCTGCTCGACGACGCGAACCGCCTCGCCGACGCGGACACGGGTGCCTGGCTGCGCGCCGCCGCGCGGGCGGGTGCCCAGGTCCGCGCCACCGCAGAGGCAGCCGCCGAGGCGGGGGTGGACCGGATCTTCAACGAACGCCCCCGCGCGGTCGTGCTGGTCACCCGGCCCGGTCACGCGGTGTCGGTGGCGGGCGTCGTCGTGGCGTTGCTCGGACCCGGCTGCCCGGTGCCGGTCGTGGTGGCCGACGAGGTGCCGCCGTGGGTGGGTGCGCTCGACGTGGTGCTCGCCCACACCGAGGACCCCGGTGACCGGGTGCTCGCGGAGTCGATCGACCGCGCGGTGCGCAGGGGCGCCAGGACGTTGCTGACGGCGCCGGACTCCGGTCCGATCGCCTCGGCCGCGGCGGGCCGCGCCGTGCTGCTGCCGCCGCGCGTCGACGTGCCGCCGGGCTTCAGCTTTCACCGCGCGCTCACCGCGTGGATCACCGTGCTGAACGCGCTGGGGCTGCTCAAGACCGACGTGGAGGTGCTCGCGGACGAGCTCGACCGCGAGGCCGAGCGCGACCACCCCGTGCACGAGTCGTTCGTGAACCCGGCCAAGTCGCTCGCGTTGCGCGTCGCCGACCGCACGCCGCTGCTGTGGGGCCTCGACGAGGTCGCCACGTCGGTCGGGGTGCACGGCGCGAACGTGCTGGCCGCGTTCGCCGGGGTCGCCAGCGACGTCGCCGGGTACCCGCAGGCACTCGCCCGCCCGGTCCTGCACCGCCGCGCGGTGCAGGGCACCTCCGGTGCGGACCTCTTCGCCGACCCCGACGACGAGCCGGGCAGCGGTCTCGTGCGCGTCCTGCTGCTGGCCGTGCGGCAGGGCCCGGTGGCCGAGGCGATGAGACACGCCGCCGAGGACGCCCTGCCGGGCGCCGACGTGCTGGAGCCGGCCGTCGAGGTGGCGGGAGGCGACGCGGTGAGCGCCGCGCTGCTCGCGCTGCGCTTCGAACTGGCCGCGCTGTACCTCGGGCTCGCCGCCGGGACGCTCGGCGGCAACCCGTACTGACTTGGGAGCTGAGAAGAGAAGTGGACCTGCTTCACAACGCGGTGAGGCCGTACGCGTGGGGATCGCGCACGGCCATCGCAGAGCTGCTCGGCAAGGAGGTGCCCGCACCCCATCCCGAGGCAGAGCTGTGGATGGGCGCCCACCCCGGCGACCCGTCCCGCGTCGACGGCGTGGACGGCGTCCAGCGCTCGCTGCTCGACCTGCTGACCGAGGACCCGGACCGCCAGCTCGGCCCGCGCGTGACGAAGCGGTGGGGCAGCAGGCTCCCGTTCCTGCTCAAGGTGCTCGCCGCCGACGAGCCGCTCAGCCTGCAGGCGCACCCGTCGGCGGCCCAGGCGGCGGAGGGGTTCGCCGCCGAGGAGGCCCGCGGCGTCCCGCTCGACTCGCCGGTGCGCAACTACAAGGACCCGGCGGCCAAGCCGGAGCTGGTCTGCGCGCTCACCGAGTTCCACGCCCTGGCGGGCTTCCGGTCGCCCGACCGCACCATCTCCCTGCTGCGTTCGCTCGACGCGCCCGCGCTCGCCCCGTACACCGAGATGCTGGTCGCGCAGCCGGACTCGTCGGGCCTGCGCGCGCTGTTCACGATGCTGATCACGCTGCCGCAGACGTCGCTCGCGGTGCTGCTGCCGCAGGTCCTCGACGCGTGCGTGCTGCACGTGAAGGAGCACGGCGAGTTCGACCTGGAATGCCGCACGATCCTGGAGCTGGGCGAGTCCTACCCCGGCGACGCGGGAGTGCTCGCGGCGCTGCTGCTCAACCGCCTCGTGCTGCAGCCCGGCGAGGCGATCCACCTGCCAGCCGGCAACCTGCACGCCTACCTGCGCGGCACAGGCATCGAGATCCTCGCCAACTCGGACAACGTCCTGCGCTGCGGCCTCACCCCCAAGCACGTCGACGTGCCCGAGCTGCTGCGCGTGCTCGACTTCACCTGCGGCGACATGGAGGTGCTGCTCGGCGAGGAGGTCCAGCCCGGCGTGCGCGTCTACCGCACGCCCGCGCCCGAGTTCGAGCTGTCCCGCCTGGACCTGACCCGCGAGACCCGCGTCCACGACGACGGACCGCAGATCATGATGTGCTCCGAGGGCGCGGTGGTGCTCACCAACGCCCGCGGCGACGAGCTGCGGCTGGCCCGCGGCCAGGCCGTCTGGCTGCCCGCGTCGGACCCGGCGGTGCTCGTCCGGCCGGATGGTGTTGAATCCGCTCAACTTTTCCGCGCGACGGCAGGAACCGACTAAGGTCCCGTCCGGACAAAGCGGACTGGCGCAGCGAGGAGACAGGCGTGTCAGCAGGGGGCGGAACCAAGGCGATCATCGCGGCACTGGTGGCGAACGCCGGTATCGCGGTGGCCAAGTTCGTCGGATTCTTGATCACCGGCTCGTCGTCGATGCTCGCCGAGTCGGTGCACTCGGTGGCCGACACGTCGAACCAGGGCCTGCTGCTGCTCGGCCAGAAGACGGCCCAGCGCAAGGCGACCAGGCTTCACCCGTTCGGCTACGGCCGCGACCGGTACTTCTGGTCGTTCGTGGTGGCGCTCATGCTCTTCACCCTCGGCTCGGTCTTCGCGCTGTACGAGGGCATCCACAAGCTCCAGCACCCGGAGGACCTCTCCAGCCCGCTCGTCGCGGTCGGCATCCTCGTCGTCGCGATCGGCCTGGAGACCTACAGCTTCCTGACGGCCATCAAGGAGTCGAAGCTCATCAAGGGCAACGCCACCTGGTGGGAGTTCATCCGCAACTCGCGCACCCCGGAGCTCCCGGTCGTGCTGCTGGAGGACGCGGGCGCGCTCATCGGCCTGGTGCTGGCGCTGCTCGGCGTCGGCCTGTCGACGGTCACCGGCAACCCGGTCTTCGACGCGCTCGGCACCGTCGCCATCGGTCTGCTGCTGGGCGTCATCGCGATCATCCTGATCATCGAGATGAAGTCGCTGCTGATCGGCGAGGGCGCTTCGGACGCCGACCTCGACGTCATCTGCGGCGAGCTGGCCACGGGCAAGGTCCAGAAGGTCATCCACATCAAGACGCAGTACATCGGCCCGGACGAGCTGCTGGTGGCGGCGAAGATCGCCCTGGAGCCGCGCCTCCCGCTCGACGAGGTCGCCCAGGCGATCAACGACGCCGAGACGCGGGTGCGGGCGAAGGTGCCGCACGCCCGGCTGATCTACCTGGAGCCGGACCTCGACCGCTCCACGGTCACCCACAGCTGACGGCTTTTCTCCGCACGCGGGGCTCCTTCGTACTGTCACACAGTACGAAGGAGCCCCGCGTGCGATTCGGCGGAGGCGGGGGCGGGGCGGGGCGGGGGGCGGGGCGTTCTGCGAGACAAAACGCAGGACAGACCCGGCCAGTCGCTATAACCGGTAGTCGCGCTGGATACCTCATAGGGTGGGCCGGATCGGGGTTCCATCAAGGAGGTATGCACCGTGCCGGGGAATGGGTTGTGGCGCACCAAGACGATCGAGCAGTCCATCGCGGACACCGACGAGCCGGGTACGAAGCTCCGCAAGGACCTCACGGCGTGGGACCTCACGGTCTTCGGTGTCGCCGTGGTCATCGGGGCCGGCATCTTCACGCTCACCGCCAGCACCGCGGGCAACATCGCCGGGCCGTCGGTCTCGTTGAGCTTCGTGCTCGCCGCTGTCGCTTGTGCGCTGGCGGCGTTGTGCTACGCCGAGTTCGCCTCGACGGTGCCGGTCGCTGGTAGCGCGTACACGTTCTCCTACGCCACGTTCGGTGAGTTCGCCGCGTGGATCATCGGGTGGGACCTGGTGCTGGAGTTCGCGGTCGGGTCTGCCGCCGTGGCCAAGGGGTGGTCCGCCTATCTGCAGACGACGCTCGGGTTGCTCGGGTTCGACGTCAAGACCGAGGTGGGCGACGGGGTCAAGTTCGACTGGGGTGCGGTGCTGCTCGTCGCGGTGCTCACGGTGTTGCTGGCGTTGGGGACGAAGTTGAGTTCGCGGGTCAGTGCGGTGATCACGGCGGTCAAGGTCGCTGTGGTGCTGCTGGTGATCGTGCTCGGCATCTCCTACATCAAGGCCGAGAACTACAGCCCGTTCATCCCGCCCGCCGCCGAGGGCGGGCCTGCCGCGCACACCGGGATCGAGCAGTCGTTGTTCTCGCTGATCACCGGGTACTCGGGGAGCACGTACGGCGTGCTGGGGATGTTGGCCGCGGCCAGCATCGTGTTCTTCGCGTTCATCGGGTTCGACGTCGTGGCCACCACGGCCGAGGAGACCAAGAACCCGCAGAAGGCCGTGCCGAGGGGCATCCTCGGGTCGCTGGCGATCGTCACGGTGCTGTACGTGGCCGTCACGCTCGTGATCACCGGCATGGTGCCCTACCAGAAGCTCGCGACCCAGCCGGACGGCACTCGTGCGACGCTCGCGAGTGCGTTCTCGGACAACGGGGTCGACTGGGCCGCCACGGTGATCTCGGTCGGGGCGCTCGCCGGTCTGACGACCGTCGTCATGGTGCTGATGCTGGGGCAGAGCCGGGTGTTGTTCGCGATGTCGCGGGACGGGTTGCTGCCGCGTGGTCTCGCGAAGACCGGACATCGGGGCACGCCCACGCGGATCACGATCATCATCGGTGTACTGGTCGCGGTCGCGGCCGGCTTCTTCCCGGCGGGCAAGCTGGAGGAGATGGTGAACGTCGGCACGTTGTTCGCGTTCATCCTCGTCTCGGCGGGTGTGCTGGTGCTGCGCAGGACGCGGCCCGACCTGTCGCGCGGGTTCCGCGTGCCGCTCGTACCGCTGGTGCCGATCCTCGCGATCCTCGCCTGCCTGTGGCTGATGCTGAACCTGACGGCGCTCACCTGGGTCCGCTTCCTGATCTGGATGGCGCTCGGCGTGGTCGTCTACTTCGTCTACAGCCGCCGGAACTCGGTGCTGGCGAAGGCCGGGGACAGGCCGGTGGAGTCCGATCCGGTGGTGAAACGCGGTGAGGAACCAGGGCACTAGTTCCAGCAACTAACCTGCCGAGCATGGGAAACGCGCGGTGGCTCTCCGAGGAGGAGGGGTACGCCTGGCACCACTTCGTGCAGGCGTACCACCTCCTCGAGAGGCAGATCGAACAGCAGTTGCAGCGTGACGCGGGACTGTCGCACGCGCAGTACAACGTGCTGGTCGTGCTGTCGGAACAGCCCGGCAACCGCATGAGGATGACGGAGCTGGCGCGGCGCGTCGTCGTGTCGAAGAGCTCTCTGACCTACCAGATCGGCAAGATGGAGAAAGCCGGGCTGGTGCGGCGTGAACCGCACGAGTCCGACGAGCGCGGCATCCTCGCCGTGCTGACGGACGTGGGCAGGACGTTGTTGCGCACCACCGCGCCCGGTCACGTCCTCACCGTCCGCGAGTACCTGATCGACCTCTTCACGCCGGAACAGCTCGCGCAGCTCGGCGACTTCATGCGGATCGTGCACGAGAAAGCCGACGACTGAACGCTGACCGCAAGCCCCACCCCTGCTTCCTGTGGGGAACGTGGGGCCCCGGCGTTCCCCACAGGGAAACGTAGGGCTCCCGCGTTACCTCTGGAGAGAGTGCTGAAGGGGTGGGCAGCGGTTGTGGGGGAGCGCTCAGAGGGTCAGCAGGTCTTGTTCGTCCAGCCAGTCCGCCACGTCGTCGGCGGTCTGGCTGGACACGTCCAGCTCCATGACGGGCAGGATCGACCGGGCCGCGAGGGCGCGGAGCTGGCGCTGTTCCTCGATGAACGGCTCCAGCGAGGCGTACTGCTCCGGCTTCGCGCTGATCTTCAGGCGTTCCTCCCGCGCCTGTTCGAACGTGTCCTCGGGGCGCGTGCACAGCACGATCGCGAAGTTCAGCGGCTTGAGCCGTTCCTCCAGCCAGCCGAAGTCGAGGTCGCGGCCCTGCCTGGCCTGGTAGGCCATCGTGGACAGGTGGAACCGGTCGACGATCCACGAGTAGTAGCGCTGGAGCTCGAACATGCGCACCCACGTCTCGTAGGTCTCGATCGCCTGCGCGGTCTCCTCCGGCGCGAAGTTGATCAGCCCGCGGCCCCACGGCTCGTTGGTGAACCCGCACCACTCGGCGGAGACCAGCGGCGAGTGGTAGCGGTACCGGCGGTGGCCGACGAGGCGCGGGTGCTCGTTGAGTGCGAACGCGAGGTCCGTCTTGCCGGTCAGGCGGGTGCCTTCGAGGATCACCTTGGGCGTGAGCTTCATGGTGGTTAGCTTGCCTCGTGATCCTGTGTCTCGACGTCGGTTCCACCTGGACGAAGGCCGCTCTCGTCACCCCCGAGGGCGAGCTGGTCCGCACCGGGCAGCACCCGACCACGCCTCCCGAGGTGCTGCGCGGCATCGACGCGCTGCGTGCCGAGGTGGGCGACGGCGAGGTGCTGGCGTGCTCGTCGGCCGGAGGCGGGCTGCGGCTCGCGGTCGTCGGGCAGGAACGCGTGGTCAGTGCGGAGGCCGGTTATCGGGTCGCGCTGTCGGCCGGCGCGAAGGTCGTGCACGTGTCGGCCGGTCCGGTCGACGTGCGGGCGTTGCGCGCGTCGGCGCCCGATCTCGTGCTGCTGGTCGGCGGAACGGACGGCGGCGACCGGTCCGTGCTGTTGCACAACGCCGCGAAGCTCGCCCGTGTGGCCGTGCCGATCGTGCTGGCGGGCAACGCCGAGGCGCAGCCGGAAGCGTTGGCGCTGCTGGCGGGACGGACCGTGGTGGCGTGCCCGAACGTGCTGCCGGACGTCGGCGAGCTCGCGCCGGAACCGGCGCGCAAGGCGATCCGGGAAGCGTTCCTGCAGCACGTGATCGGGGGCAAGGGCCTGTCGCGCGGCCCGCGGTTCCGCCGCCTCGTGCGGGCCGTGACGCCGGACGCCGTGCTGGCCGGGGTGTCGCGGCTGGCGGCGCAGGACCGTGAGGGCGCGGTGCTCGTGGTGGACGTCGGCGGCGCCACGACGGACGTCTACTCGGCCGTGTCCACTGCGGACAGTGAAGGTCTGGAGAGGACGGTCGCGCTGCCGCCGGACCGCCGCACCGTCGAGGGCGACCTCGGGATGCGCTGGTCGGCGCCGGGCGTCGTCCAGGAGGCGCTGGCGGAACGGCTGACCACCGACGACCTCACGGAGGAGGCCAGGCTGCGTGCCGAGAACGTCGGCTGGCTGCCGGACGACCCGGCCGTGGACGTGAAGCTGGCGTCGTTCGCGGCGATCCTGGCCGTGCGCAGGCACCTGCGGCAGGTCGACGGCCAGCTCGGGCCGCACGGCGCGGGGCTGCTCGTGCTGTCGGGCGGGGTCTTCCGCCACACGCCCGACATCACCCCCGCCGTGGACGCACTGCGCGCCGACCCGGTGCTGCGTCCCGTGCTGCGGACCGCGGAGATCACGGTGGACCGCGACTACGTGCTGGCACCGGTGGGCCTGCTCGCCGAGTCGGGACGGGTCGAGGCCGCCGACCGGCTCGCGAAACGGCTCGCCTGAGGACTGCTCCGCCAGAGGTCCTGTCCCGCCGCTCCCTGCCCACCCACCGTGTGTCACCCACCCAGCGGTCGCCGCCTCCTCTGCGTGACGTGGCTTTAGTACGCGGGGGCCCCGCGTACTCGTGGACGGAACGTAGGGCCCCCGCGTTCCCGGCGGGAAACACGAAAGAGAGTTGTTAGCGGGGCGAGGCGTTTACGGACAGCACTGCTGGAAGCATGGCTAGGAGGCTGCTTCTTCCTCGTCCTCGTCGACGAACTCCAGCAGGTCGCCGGGCTGGCACCGCAGCACCCGGCACATGGCCTCCAGCGTGCTGAACCGCACGGCCTTCGCCCGGCCGTTCTTCAGCACCGCGACGTTGGCCGGTGTCAGCCCGACCTTCTCCGCGAACTCGCCGACGCTCATCTTGCGCTTGGCCAGCTCGACGTCGATGCGCACGACGATGGCCATCTCAGATCACCGCTTCCATGTCGGAGCGAAGCGTAGTCGCGCGCTGCAGCAGCGCCCGCATCACGATCATCACCAGTCCCACCACGGTGACCCCGGTGGTGAGCAGGAACAGCAGCATCGGCAGGCCGGGGTCGTCGGCGTTGAAACCGACCCACAGGAACACGCCGACGAGCACGACCCATCCCGCCGCGATCGCCCACACCATCACGTCGACCCACTTCAGCGCGCCCTCGGTGAAGATCAGGTCCTTGCGCACCAGCGTGAGCAGCTTCCAGGTGGCCACGACCACGACCTGCACGCAGACCACCCAGAACACCGAGATGATCGTCGCGGGCCAGCGCAGCGGCGCGTCGTTCGGGTTCTCCTGCGCCATGTGCGCGAACTGCCCCGGCAGCGACATGGTCTCGAACACGACGAGGATCCCGAACAGGACCACCAGGAAGACCCGCAGGGCCGTCACGGCCCAACGCTCAGCAATCATGCATCGAGTATCGGTAGTCATCTATCGAAAGTCAATCGGTAGTGATCGTGTCGCAACAGGTCTCTAGAGTGATCGCGTGGGACTGCGCGAACGCAAGAAGGCCGAGACCCGAGCGGCACTGGCAGCCGCCGCACTGCGCCTCGCCCTGGAGAAGGGCGTCGAGGACGTGCGGGTCGACGAGATCGCCGAGGCGGCCAACGTCTCGCCGCGCACCTACAACAACTACTTCCCGAGCCGCGAACACGCGATCGTCGCGGGCATCACGGCCTCCCGGGCCCAGCGCGTGGCGGACGAGCTGCGGTCCCGCCCGCCCGGCGAGCCGCTGGCCGACTCGATCGTCGCCGCGTTCGCCGAGCAGTACCGCGAACCGCCGTCGGAGGCGCTGGCCCTGATCACCTCGACCCCGGCGCTGCGCGAGGTCTACGTCGACTCGGTGACGTCGATGGAACCCCCGATCGCCGAGGTGATCGCCGACCGCCTCGGCGTCTCCGAGCTGGGCGCGTCCGTCCTGGCCGCGGCGGTGTCCGCCGCCGCGCGGATCGCCGTGCAGCGGTGGGTGGACGTCCGCCCGTCCGGCCTCGTCGTCGTGCCGGCCGCCTCTGTCGAGGAGCACCTGCGCGAGGCGATCGGTCACCTCGCGCCCGCTCTCAGGTGAGCTCGTCCCGCAGCACGCACATCAGCAGCGAGTCGTGCCAGACGCCGTCGCGGAAGAACGACCGCCGGTACCGGCCGTCGACCTGGAACCCGACCTTCTGGTAGGACCTGACCGCCCGCTCGTTCGCCTCGACGACACCGAGCTGGATCGACTCCAGCCGCATGGTGTCGAACCCGTACCGGCAGACCGTGCGCAACGCGTCCGTCCCGTAACCGCCGCCCCAGTGGTCCTTCTCGCCGATGTAGATGTCGACCTCCGCGCGGGCGTTGACCGGGTGCACGTCCCGCAACGCGACGACGCCGATGAGCTTGCCCTCCAGCGTCTCGATGCTGAAGGTGACCCGCTCGTGCGAGTTCTCCTGGCGCTCGGCGAACCTCTTGCGCACCGCGGCGAGCGAGGTGTGGAAGTACGCCTGCAACCAGCGCATCACCTCTTCGTCGTTGTGCCAGCGGTAGAAGGTGTCGGCGTCCTCCGGTTCGACGGGACGCAGTCGGACGAGATCCCCGGTCAGCATGGCCGCAGACTAGGAGCCGCCGAGCACGTCGCGCGAGCGCGTTTCCGGCCTCCTGGCGAACGGCAGCGGCGTCGACTCCGGCGCGTCCACCTCCATCAGGCCCGCCGCGATCGCCACCGCCCGGTCCCACTCGGGGTCCGACGTGTAGTCGGAGTGCGCCGACACCCCGGACCGCCACCGCCGGCCGGGGAACGGCCCGCGCTGCGGGTCCGGCAGCCAGTGGTCGCCGCCGAGGACCAGCGCCCCCGTCGGCCCGCGCAACGCCGGTGCCAGCGCGCCTTCGGTGCCGTCCGCCCGGAAGCCCGCGCCGAGCAGCATCCCGTCGAACACCTGCCGCCGCCACGTCGTCACCGCGCCGCCCAGCGGGTCCGTGCCGCGGCACAGCGCCCGCCACCGTCCGTCGAGGCCGCCGGCGAGCTTGGCCAGTGACGCGTGCGGCACCACGGCCGGGAACGCCCGCGGGTAGGCCCACTGCAGCTGCGACCCGGCGGTGACCAGGCCGATCCGCTCGCGGTCGTGCGGCGGCAGCTCCTCCAGCAGCCTGGCCGCCGCGACGGCGACCAGCAGCGAGCCCTGCGAGTGCCCGCAGAGGACGACCCTGGTGCCGTGGTCGCGCAGGTGGTCCTGGACGCGCGAGACCAGTTCCGGCACCACCTTCAGCGCGTAGCAGGGCGGCACGATCGGGTGCGCCTCGCGCGGCCAGAACTGGGCGATGTCCGCGATGATCCCGAGCCTGCGCCCGGACTCCGGCTGCCGGGCCGCGAGGTACACGGCGCGCAGCAGCGCCACCGCCAGCAGGCCCAGCACGCCGACGCCGACGGCCGAGAACGGCGCGATCCACGTCGCGGGCGGCACGTTGCGCACCCGCAGGACCGTCGCCACCACAGCGCCGACGACCAGCACCGACGCGATGATGAGGATCAGGTGGTGGCCGTGGTTGCGTTCCCAGCGGGCCCACCACCACGCCCGCCGCGCGGCACGGAGGTCGCGCATCCGGCCGGAGTGCAGCAGTGACGCCTCACGCGCCCACTCCTTGCCCTTGCGGAACGCCCGCCACCGCACCGCGCTGGTGAACGACGCCACGACCAGCGTGCTGGCCAGCCCCAACGCGCCCGCCACACCCCACAGCAGGGTGATGTAGTCGTACCCGATGGGCAGGTGCAGCTCGTCGCTCAGCAGCTTGCGCACCGGCAGCGCGACCCCGGCGCCGAACCCGCCGCCGAGCAGTCCCGCGATCGCCAGCACCGGCGCGGCGAACCAGCCGCCCGCCCACGGCCGCAGCTCGCGCGGCAACGACTTCCAGCCCCCGCGCGCCAGCAGTGCGGCGGGGACGAGCAGCAGTCCGAAGAGCACCAGCACGAACGCCATCAGCAACGCCACGACCTGCACGGTCACGTCGGCGCCGGGCACCCGCACGGGCAGCTGCCGCTGCAACGCGAGCGTCGCGACCACCAGCAGCACCGACACCACCAGCAACAACCGGCGTGGCCTGCGCCCGAGCGCCGCCCGCAACCACCGCCCGCCGCGGTGGGGTGCGCCGCCCGTCGGGTCGTCGAGCAGCAGCACCCCGAGCACCGACGCGGTGATGAGCGCCATCGCGACGGTCCACGCCACCGTGACCGCCACGCCCATGCCGCCGCTCGCGGTGAGCTGCTTCAACGGCCCGCCGAGCGCGATCAGCGCGGCCACCGCCAGCGCCGCGACGACGTGCAGCGACCGCAGCGCCGGGGTGTCCGGGTCGGTCGCGACGTGCGCGCCGGGCAGTCCGGACGGCGGCTGCTGCTCCTTCTTCTCGGCGTCGGCGATCTCCCGGCGTTCGATCCGCCAGTCGACGTGCGACACCCGCCGCATCACCGCGACCACCACGACGATCGGCAGCAGCCCCAGGAACGTGCGGAGCCACGGCAGGGTGCGCACGTCGTCGGGGACGCTGGTCAGGCAGGCGGTGCCGGGCCGCAGGCACTGCGCGGCGAGCAGGTCGAGGCTGACCACCGAGATCTGCGCGACCAGCAACGCCGTCAGCAGCAGCGCGAACACCCGCAGCAGCGACCGCAGCCCGATGCCGAGCAGGTGGGCGGGCAGGTTCCGGTCGGGGACGGGCGGCAGCATCCAGTGCGCGACGTTCGCGATGCTGAACGGGAACAGCAGCGCCCACGTGGCCTTCGCCACACCACCGGAGGTCATCCCGCCCCAGAGGTACCCCTCGACCGTGCGGGGGATGGGGCGGCCGTCGGTCTGCAGGACGGGGCCGGGAGCCGGTCTGCGGAGCCTGTCCGCCGGTCGCACGATGCGGCCGAGTCCGTCGCCTGCGACGTCCACGGCGGCGACGGCGTCGACCAGCGTCTGCGGCGTCGTCCCCTGGACGCCGTGAACTCGCAGTTCGACGACACGTGTGTCCGGGCCGGCTATCAACACCCGAGACCTCCCTCACCCAGAGTAGGGGTCATAGTGCTGCATGAATCGGCGGTATGGTCGGACGACACCCGCTCTGAAGTGCCTTGGAGGACTTCGCACATGACCGCGGACCGGTTGCAGACCCGCAACGGCATCGACTTCGCAGTGGCCGACCTGTCGCTCCACGAGTTCGGTCGCAAGGAGATCCGTCTGGCCGAGCACGAGATGCCCGGCTTGATGGCGTTCCGCCGCGAGTACTCCGGGGTGTTCCCGCTCAAGGGCGCGCGCATCTCCGGGTCGCTGCACATGACGATCCAGACCGCCGTGCTCATCGAGACCCTCGTCGACCTGGGCGCCGAGGTCCGCTGGGCCTCGTGCAACATCTTCTCCACCCAGGACCACGCCGCCGCGGCGGTCGTCGTCGGCCCCCACGGCACCGAGGAGGAGCCCAAGGGCATCTCCTGCTTCGCCTGGAAGGGCGAGACGCTGGAGGAGTACTGGTGGACCGCCGAGCAGATGCTGACCTGGCCGGACGGCAAGGGTCCGAACATGATCCTCGACGACGGCGGTGACGCCACCCTGCTCGTCCACAAGGGCGTCCAGTACGAGGCGGCCGGTGTCGTCCCGAACACCGACGAGAACGACTCGGAAGAGTGGAAGATCGTCCTGGAGACGCTGCGCGCGTCGCTGGCCGCGGACAGCAAGAAGTGGACGAACATCGCCGCCGGCATCCGCGGCGTGACGGAGGAGACCACCACCGGCGTCATGCGGCTGTACCAGCTGGCCGCCGCCGGTGAGCTGCTGTTCCCGGCGATCAACGTCAACGACGCGGTCACGAAGTCGAAGTTCGACAACCGCTACGGCATCCGCCACTCGCTCATCGACGGCATCAACCGCGGCACCGACGTCCTCATCGGCGGCAAGGTCGCCGTGGTCTGCGGCTACGGCGACGTCGGCAAGGGCGCGGCGGAGTCGCTGCGCGGCCAGGGCGCCCGCGTGATCGTCACGGAGATCGACCCGATCTGCGCCCTGCAGGCCGCGATGGACGGCTACGACGTGCAGCGCCTGGAGGACGTGCTCGACCGCGCGGACATCATCATCACCACGACGGGCAACAAGGACGTCGTGATGGCCGAGCACATGGCGAACATGAAGCACCAGGCGATCGTGGGCAACATCGGCCACTTCGACAACGAGATCGACATGGCCGGCCTCGCCCGCTACCCCGGCATCCGCCGCAACAACATCAAGCCGCAGGTCGACGAGTGGGTGTTCCCCAACGGCCGCTCGATCATCGTGCTGTCCGAGGGTCGCCTGCTCAACCTCGGCAACGCGACCGGCCACCCGTCGTTCGTCATGTCGAACTCGTTCTCCAACCAGGTGATCGCCCAGATCGAGCTGTTCACCAAGCACGAGGAGTACGACAACGAGGTCTACCGCCTGCCCAAGGTCCTCGACGAGAAGGTCGCCCGCATCCACCTGGAGGCGCTCGGCGGCAAGCTCACCAAGCTGACCAAGGACCAGGCCGAGTACATCGACGTCGACGTCGAGGGCCCGTTCAAGGCGGACCACTACCGCTACTGAGTGCTTTCACAGGTTGTTTTCAGGGGCCTCCCGCGCACGTCGCGGGAGGCCCCTGTTTCATGTCGTCGTGGGATTCTTCGGCACCTTCGCGTTCGAGCACGGCGAGTGGAAGACGCTGTCCGAGGGCGAGCTACCGCCACTCGCGGAGCCGTCGCTGTGGATCGACGTCCACGACAGCGACATCACCTCGGTCGTCTACGCGCCTCCCGGCCCCGGCAGCGGCGTCGCCTACCTGGGCATGACCCCGCGCACGTACTTCGAGAACCCGAACGCCTCCGACCCGACCGACGTGCTCCGCGAGGCGTCCGGTCTCGCGGCGTGGTGGGCGTTGACGCACCCCGGCGCGGGTGACGTCGTGGCGAAGCAGGCGGAGATCCTCGGGTTCCTGGCGGAGGACGAGGACCCGGACACCTTCGAGTGGGACGAGTCCGAGGACATCGACGACATCGACGACGCCGAGGTGTTCGTGGAGGTCAAGACGGCCCGGTTCCTCGCGGCGCTGGGACTGCCGCTGCCGAACGAGCTGCGCTGAGGCAGCCGTGGGCAGGTTCGTCCTGGAGGCGTCGTACAAGCATGGTGTCGACACCGCCCTCCTGCGCACTGACGACGAGATCGCGGACTTCCTGACCGAGTTGGCCAACGCTGGGCCGGACTACCAGTCGGCGACGATCTACGTGGTGGACGAGACCGCTGACGAGGACCCGGCGCACGAGGTGGTGGTCGGTGTCGACCAAGCCGCCGCGCTCGGCGCCGTCCGCTATGCCGGTGACGACGGCGAGTGGTTCAGCAAAGGCGACCGGGTCAACCCCGATGGTGTGCGCTACCTGTACTACGGCACGGCACACGGGTTCCCGGCAGACTCGGAGGTGCCGCTCGACCAGGTCCGCCATGCCCTGATCGAGTTGCTCGCGCGCGAAGGCAAGCGGCCCGCGTGCCTGTCGTGGCAGCCGGCCGCCTACTGAGCGGTGACGAACCCCTGCCAGGCTTCAACGCTGAAGCTCAGTTGGGGGCCGGTGGTGTTCTTGGAGTCGCGGACGTGCACAACCTGCGCGAACGCCACCTCGACGCAGTTGTCGTCGACGTCGTCGCCGCCGCTGTAGCTGCTCTTACGCCAGGTGCAGTCTCCGGCCATTGAGGTCCTCCCGCGGTCGCTTGGCGAGGTCCGCCACCGTATGCCGCGATTGTTCCTCACTGAGGGCGAGGGCATCCAGGCGCGTGAAAATCGATTTGCAGCGCTGAACACCTACCTGGTCCTGTACGAACACCTTCGCGAGGTCGGAGTGTGTGTATGCGACGTTGTCGCGCTTCTCGAACTCCCACAGAACGTAGTTGGCGAGCAGGACTCCAGCTGGACCGCTCGCCGCTGGTACGACCCGGAGGGAATGTGTCCGGAAGAGCAGTCTCTTGAACTGGGCTTCCATCACCTCGGCTCCGCCGACTTGCAACCGCAGCGCGTTCTCGTGGACGAAGAAGGTGCAGTCAGGACGATCGTGCCGACGCATGATCGCCTGCCGTTCCATCCGGAAGCGCACGGCGGCGTCGATCAGCTCCGGTGCGAGAACTGCGCGTGCTTCGTACAGCGCCCTCGCGTAGTCCTCGGTTTGCACCAATCCGGGGATGTACGTCAGGTTGTAACTGGTGATCGTGTCGGCAACGGACTCGGCCATCGCCATCGTGCGCAGGTTGTCCGGTACCTGGACGAAGTAGTGGTCGAACGCGGAGCGGTACCTGTCGAGGAAGTCCTCGATGAACGCCTGGCTGCGTCCGCACCTCCCCAGGTACTGGACCAGGTCGATCTCGGTGGCCCGCACCTTCCCGTTCTCGATGTTCGACACCTTCCCGGGGTCCCAGCCGAGCATCCGGGCGATCTTGCGCCCGCGGAAGGTCGTGAAGCGCTCCCGCACCTGCCGCAGCTCGTCGCCCAGGTCGCGGCTGTAGGGAGTCGACGGATCGCCGTTCATGGGATTCGACGGTAGGTGTTGGAGGAGCTTCAACATCCCGCTCGAACGGGTGGAATCAGCGGGTGGCGGTCACCGAGTAGACCGGTAGTGCCTTGTTGTCCGACGTGAGCGTGTCCAGGACGTCGACGTGGCTCTGGATGAGGTCGCGCAACGGGGCCGGGACGGTGTGGAGGCGTTCTTCGACCACGTAGTGGCAGGCGTCGATCTCCCACGCCGCGTCGTGCATGTCCGTGGTGTCGATGGTGCGCGGGGCGGACGCGTGCCAGCCGGTCTCGTCCAGGACGGCGAGCAGGCGTTGGGAGGAGAACGGGGTGCGGACGTTCCCGTCGCCGCGTTCGCCGGTTGCCTCGATCATGCCCTGGATCTGGACGGCGAGGAGGTGCGCGAGCTGGTCGTGGGACGTGGGGCGCAGGTCCCACTCGGCGAAGCACAGCCGGTGTGCCCAGGGGCGGACTCGCGCCAGCGTGGTGCGGAGTTGGTCGAGTGAGGCGAAGTACCACGAGCACTGCGACAGCACGACGTGGTCGAACGCGTCGTCCGGGAACGTCTCGGTGAGCACGTCGAAGCCGAAGCGCATGTCGATGCGTTCGCCGAACGGGGTGGCGCGCAGGAACTCGGCGGAGTCGGCGAGGGTGACCGGGGCGCCGTAGGAGGGGTCGGCGATGTCCACGCCGGTGACGTGGCCGTGTTCGCCGACGGCGGCGGCCAGCACCGCGGTCATGTCGCCTTGGCCGCAACCGATCTCCAGCACGCGGTCGCCCGGCTGGACGTCCCAGGTCTCGACGAGCCCGGCGCGGAAGCGGGTCTGCACGAGTTGGACGTCCGGGTGTGTGACACCGGTGGCCATGGCGCGCGCGACTGCGGCTACGTCGATCATGTCCTCACAGTAGTGAGCCTGGCCAGGGGAAATCACGGTTGACGTGGCGGTTTTACTGGCACAGTGCGGACGACCATCATCAAGAAGACCTTGCGTGTGCCCACTTCGGACGGTGCGCCGGGTGACGGGGCGGTGGTCGCTCGTCAGTTGGACGCCGCTCTGCTCAGCTCGGGGTTCAAGGCGTCGCGGGAGCTGTTGGAGCACGTCGGTGGCCTCGCGGACGCCGAGGGGCTGGCGGCCGAGGTCGTCAGGGCCGTCAAAGCCCTGGTCGGGGCTCGGGCGCAGCACAACCCCTACTTCAAGGACTTTCCGCACAACGTGCCGGACACGTTGGAGTTTTGGCGTGAGTGTCTGCGGGACGCGGTCGAGCAGGGTGTGGAGCCGACGCTCAACTTGCTCGCCTTGCCGAAGTACGGCCGTGTGCAGCACACGTACGAGGAGATGCTGCGCGCGCACGAAGAGCTGATTCCGTCCCTCAAGGACCGCATCACGGTCGTGCACCTCGGTGGCACGGTCGAAGAAGAAGTGCGGCGTTTGTTCGAAGAGCTCGCGTCGAGCCCGATTCCACTGGCGGAGAGCGACAGGGCGTTGCTCGGTGAGCTGGCTGTGCTCTGCCTGGACGTGAAGGTCGAGGTGCCGGTCCGGGAGAACCGCGCGATCCTCAACGCCGCGCGGCTCGTCGCGCAGCGGCCGATCGAGGACGTCGACACCGTCACGGACGTGCTGCGGCTCGCCGCGGAGGCGTCCGGGGGCGATGTCACGCTCGTCGAGCCGACGCGGTTCCGGTCGTTCCGGCGGGCCGAGCGGCGGGTGCTGCTGGCGGCGCTGGACGGGGTGGCGGCGAGCAAGCTCGGTGACGTGCACCGGCACCGGGAGAGGTGGAAGCGGCTCGGGGAGCGGCTGCACCCGCACGAGCACCCGTTCGAGCAGGCGCGGGACGTGTTCGCGGTGGCGCGCGGGGAGAAGACCGCGCGGACGTTCGCCGGGCGGGTCGAGGTGGCGTTCGCGGAGGGCGACGTCGAGCGGGCCGTGCGGATTCTGGCCGACGCGCCGGGAATCCTGGTGCGGCAGGTCGACCGGTTGCTGCGCAACGGGGCCGTCGACCTCGCGCGGCACGTCAAGGCCGCGGTGCCCGAGGTGTCGAGCCGGGTCCTCGTGTCGTTGCTGGAGCACCTGGAGAACCGGACGACGCCGGACGTGGCGCGCGTGTTCGCCACGCGGAGCCGAAAGGTGTGGATCGCGGACGACGACCGCGCGCCGCTCGACCGGGAGGCCGTCGCGGCGATCGTGGAGGTCGTCGAGGACGAGCTGGTCCGCAGGCTGCCGGAGTGCTCGGAGCTCGTGGTCGACGACGAGGTGCTGGACGTCGTCGTGCCGGTCACGGGCACCGAGGAGGGCTTCGGCGTGCTGCCACGCGGGTCGAAGCTGACGCTCGACGGTGACGTGCTGCGGTTCTTCGTGCATTGGCGGCAGAACGTCCTGCGGACCGACTACGACCTGTCGGCCGTGCTGCTCGGCGACGACTTCGAGTTCCAGGGGCACGTCTCGTGGACGCAGCTCAAGCAGGCGGGCGCGTTCTACTCGGGTGACGTCACGGACGCGGTGGACGGCGCCACGGAGTTCATCGACCTGCACCGCAAGGCGATGACGGCCAGGTACGTGGTGCCGCAGGTGAACGTTTATGCGGGGGAGGGGTTCGACGACGTCGCCGAGTCGATGTTCGGGTTCATGAGCCGTGATCGAAAGCAGATGGGCAAGCCCTTCGAGCCGAGCACGGTCCGGGCCCGGTCTTCGTTGCGCGGCAAGGGGAAGGTCGCGTTGCCGGTGATGTTCGAACGGGAGGGTGACACCTGGTACGGCACGTGGCTGCACCTCTACCTGCGCGGCACGGCGTGGGGCAACCGCGTCGAGGCCAACCGCGACATCGTCAAGCTCGTCGCCTCGGCGGCGTTGCGGCGCAGGTACTTCACCGTGCGGCGGTTGCGGGACCTGTTCGCCCGCAAGGGAACTCGTGCGGACGCTCCGGTGCTCCGCATCGGGCTGGCGCAGGACGAGACCGGGACCGTCACCCAGGTCGGCCAGCTCGGGAAACTGCTGTCGGACTGAGCCGTCGCGCTGCTACCGTGGGCGTCGCGAGGCCATGAGGGGGCTTCCTGCTAATTCCGGGCCCGGGTCGGGTCTTCGGACCGCCGGTTTCAGCCCTCTCGCTCTCCTCGCACCCAACTTCCCGGCACGGGCGCCGGTGCCGGTGCCGAGCGCTGTGCCAGACGTCCTGTCCCGCCTGCACTCGTCACACACTCGCCCGTGTGTCACTCCGTCCAGCGCGCCCCGCCTCCCCAGCGTGACGTGGCTTTAGTACGCGGGGCCCTTTCGTACTGTGTGACAGTACGAAAGGGCCCCGCGTGCGGCACGGGAAACACGAAAGAGAGTTGCAAACCGGGGCGGGGCGTCACGGAGGGCACTTCTGGAAGCAGGATCAGTTCCACTCGACGGCGATGCCCGCTATGCCGGGGCCGACGTCGCCGAAGTAGGCGCTGACGACGCCGCCGAGCCCGCACACCAGCTCCTCGACGTCGACCGGCGTGGCGTCGGCCGACGCGCGGAACTGCTTCATGCAGCGCGCCGGCATCGCCCGCCGATGGAACGAGAGCTGCACCAGGTACGAGCCGCAGACGTCGCGGAACGTCCGGTGGCTGCCGACCGTGGGGCCGCCGGAGTCGTCGATGATCGTGAAGCTGAAGACGTGCTCCTCGCCCGCCGCGAGCCGCCGGTCGAACAGCATCTCCACGGCCAGGTTCCGGGAAGCGCTTTCCCTGCGCAGCCGCCCCTGCCGGCAACCCTCACCGGCCCGGACCAGGGCGTGGTCGATCAACGAGCCGTCGTCGCCGCGGTGCACGGCCAGGTATCGGTCCGGACCCTGGCGCACCGCGCGCACGACCATCCGTGTGGTGATGGAGCGCTGTTCGCGGTGCATGCCGATCTGGACGCTGTCGTGCACGGACAGCACTTCGAGGTCGGCGTTGCCGCGTGCCGCTTCTGGTACGGAGTCGAACGACGCGAGCAGCGGCGCGGGGTCCGGCCAGGTCGCGACGGGACGAGGGGCTGCGTAGGCGTTGCCGGAGCGCGGGCCGATGAGGTCCAACAAGGACGATGGCGGCAGGCGGAGCACGGACTCCAACGCGCGCACGGTGCTGATCGCGCGCGGCACCTCGGGGTGGCGCAGGCCGCGTTGCCAGTACGACAGCGTCGACTGGCCAACTTGGACACCGAGCTGCTCCAGATGAGCGCGCAGCCGGGCGAGCGAGAGGCCCCGGTGGGCTATCGCCTCGCGCAAAGCCCGGTGAAACGGCCCGTAGCGCAGCGTCTCGGCGAGAGGGGTCGGTAAACCCCCGATCGGGGCACCGACCGGTTCGTCGACCGATTCGGCGTGCCCGGAATCCGCGGCCACCGCGGCACCTACCCTTCACACACGCGCCGTGTGACTGTTCACCGTAGTCACTCGTTCTAGTGATCGAAAGATCGGATTTCCTCCGTGTGGGGGACCCGCTGCGGCCGTGTGAGTGGCCGGAACCGGGTACGTCTACTGTGCGCGCGTGGGCAAGCTCGTAGTGATCGAAGGTCTGGACGGCGCCGGCAAGCGCACCCTCGCCACCGGGTTGACCGCGGCGCTCAACGCCGAGGGCAGGTCCGTGGCCTCCCACGCGTTCCCGCGGTACGGCATCAGTGTGCACGCCGACCTGGTCCGCGACGCTCTTTACGGCAAGGTCGGCGACCTCAGCGACTCCGTCTACGGGATGGCCGTGCTCTACGCGCTCGACCGGCGTGGCGCGGCCGACGAGATCCGCAAGGACCTGGAGGAGCACGACGTCGTGCTGCTCGACCGCTATGTGGCGTCCAACGCCGCCTACAACGCCGCGCGGCTGCACCAGGACGAGAACGGCGAGTTCGTCGAGTGGGTGCGTGCCCTGGAGATCGACCGCTTCGGGCTGCCCGTCCCGGACCTGCACCTGCTGCTGCGCGTGCCCGTCGAGGTCGCGGCGGAGCGTGCGGCCAAGCGCGAGCAGGACGACGACACGCGCACCCGCGACCTCTACGAGTCCGACGGCTCGCTGCAGTCGCGGTGCGGCATCGTCTACGACGGCCTGGCGAGAACCGGCTGGCTGGCGCCGTGGCAGGTCGTGGACGGCCGGACGGACGTGGACTTCTCGAAGCTTCTGGCGCCTCTCTTCACGCCCTGAACCGGCTGCGTAACGAAACGTGTTCGCCGCGCGTTTACTCCCCCGACGAACAGGGCCGATTCGCGCGAGGTGGGGCACGTGGATGGACAGTTCCGGCCGGTTACCGAACGAGCGCACACCGCCACCAGCGGCAACGGAACGTGGGCGGTGCGCGAACGCGCGACCGGGAGTGCGACGATGTTGAGCATGAAGGCACGCGTGCTCGTCGTCGATGACGACCCCGCCCTGGCGGAGATGCTGACGATCGTGTTGCGCGGGGAAGGCTTCGACACCGCGGTGGTCGCCGACGGTGCCCGTGCCCTGCCCGCGTTGCGCGAGCTCAAGCCCGACCTCGTGCTGCTCGACCTGATGCTGCCCGGCATGAACGGCATCGACGTCTGCAAGGCGATCAGGTCCGAGTCGGGCGTGCCGATCGTGATGCTCACCGCGAAGAGCGACACGGTCGACGTGGTGCTGGGCCTCGAGTCCGGTGCGGACGACTACGTCGTCAAGCCGTTCAAGCCCAAGGAGCTGGTGGCCCGCATCCGGGCGCGCCTGCGCCGCACGGAGGCGGAGCCCTCCGAGGTGCTGCAGATCGGCGACCTGACGATCGACGTCCCCGGCCACGAGGTGCTGCGCGAGGGCAGGCCGATCCAGCTCACGCCGCTGGAGTTCGACCTCCTCGTCGCGCTCGCCCGCAAGCCGCGCCAGGTGTTCACCCGCGAGGTGCTGCTCGAGCAGGTGTGGGGTTACCGCCACGCCGCCGACACGCGCCTGGTGAACGTCCACGTGCAGCGGCTGCGGTCGAAGGTCGAACGGGACCCCGAGCACCCCGAGGTGGTGTTGACTGTCCGCGGCGTCGGGTACAAGGCCGGCCCTCCGTGACAGGTGGCATATGAAGTTCGTACGGCCGGTCGCCGCGAAAGCGCAGCTCCTCGCCGAGGAGGCGCGGAAGCGGTGGGCCGCGTTCGGTGACCTGTGGCGTCGCTCGCTGCAGTTGCGCGTCGTCGTCTCGACGCTCGCGCTGTCGTCCGCCGTGGTGTTCGTGCTGGGCATGGTGCTGCAGATGCAGATCACCAACCAGCTGCTGAACACCAAGGAGGAGGCCGCGGTGCGCCAGGCGATGGCCTCGCGCAACCTCATCCAGTCCGACCTGGTGGGCCTGAACCCCGGTCCGGACAGCGTGCAGACGCGGTTCACCAGCGCGATCAACAAGCTCGCCGTGGGCGGCGCCGGCACGGACGCCACCACGGCGGGAGCCGGCGCGTTCGAACCGGTGCTGGCCGACGGCCTGGCGACGAGCGGCGCCGGGCGCGTGCCGTCCGTCGGGCCGCTGGAGGACGTCCCCCGCGCGTTGCGCGAGATGGTCGAGAACGGCGACGAGGGCACCCAGATCCACACGGTGCAGCGCGAGGGCACGGCCACCACGCTGTTCGTCGTGGGCCTGCCGATGAGCACGTCCGCGCGTTCGATGCAGCTGTACCTGATCTTCCCGCTGACCGCGGAGCAGCGCACCGCCGAGGTCGTGCAGTCGACGCTCGCGGTCGGCGGCATCGTGCTGCTGGTCCTGCTCGCGATGATCGCGAACCTGGTGACGCGGCAGGTCGTGCGGCCGGTGCGGCAGGCAGCCGAGGTCGCGGAGCGGTTCGCGGACGGCACCCTGCACGAACGCATGCACGTCGTCGGCGAGGACGACGTCGCACGCCTGGCCGAGTCGTTCAACGAGATGGCCGAGTCGATCCAGGCCCAGTTCAAGCAGCTGGAGGAGTTCGGCCAGCTGCAACGCCGGTTCACCTCCGACGTCTCGCACGAGCTGCGCACCCCGCTCACGACGGTGCGTATGGCCGCGGACGTCCTGCACGCCTCCCGCGAGCAGTTCCCGGCGGGGCTCGCCCGCTCCACCGAGCTGCTCGTCGACGAGCTCGACCGGTTCGAGTCGCTGCTCGGCGACCTGCTGGAGATCTCCCGCCTGGACGCGGGCGTCGAGGAGCTGACCGCCGAACAGGTCGACATCCGCGTGCTGGCCCGCCGCGCCCACGACTCGGTGCGCGCGATCTCCACGAGCGCGAACTCGCCCGTCGTGCTCGACCTGCCCGACTCCGAGCTGACCGCGGAGCTCGACTCCCGCCGCGTCGAACGCATCCTGCGCAACCTGCTCGCGAACGCCATCGACCACGGCGAGGGCCAGCCCGTCGAGCTGACCATGCGCGGCAACGACAACGCCGTCGCCATCACCGTGCGGGACCACGGCGTCGGCCTGCGCAAGGGCGAGGCGGAGCTGGTGTTCAGCCGCTTCTGGCGCGCCGACCCGTCCCGCAACCGCCGCACCGGCGGCACCGGCCTCGGCCTGTCGATCTCGCTGGAGGACGCCCGCCTGCACGGCGGCTGGCTGGAGGCGTGGGGCGAACCCGGCCACGGCGCCGTGTTCCGCCTGACCCTGCCCCGCCGCCACGGCGAGGAGCTCCGCGAGAGCCCGCTGCCGCTCGCGCCCGCGATCGAGGGCGTGCCCACGGCCGCCCCCGCCGCGGAGGAGCCCCCGGAGGCGGAGGAACCGGGGGAGGTCGAGCTGAGGCCGGAGGAGATCACCTGGCAGCCCGCCCAGCCGGTGGACGGCACGTCCGAGGGCGACCCCGCCGACTCGGGCGACTCCCGGCAGGCGCCTTCGCCGGCGTCGCGAGATGTTTCGGAGGAAGTGCGGTGAAACGGCTGGCTGTGGCGGTGCTCGTCCTCGTGACCCTGGCGGGGTGCGCCGCGATCCCGACGAACACCCAGCCGAAGCCGATCGGCACCAAGGACGGCAAGTCGACGAACACCGTCAAGGCGCCGGAGCCGCGGCAGAACATCGACCCGTTCATGCTCGTGCGCGACTTCATCGACGCGACCTCGAACCCGGACAGCGACTTCGCGGCCGCCCGCGCCTACCTGACGCCGGAAGCCAACGAGAAGTGGGACACCAAGAACCCCACGATCATCGAGACGACGTTCGCCACCGTGCCGACCTCGCAGGCCCCGCAGACGCCCCAGGACAAGACGCAGACCGTGCTGCTGCAGGGCAAGTACGTCGGCCGGCTGGGCAACGACAACTCGCTGGTGCCCCGGCTCGGCGACATGTCGCAGATCGTGAAGCTGGAACGCAACAACGAGAACCAGTGGCGCATCTCCGAGCCGCCGCCCGGCGTCTACATGCCGCAGAACCAGTTCAACAACAACTACCGCCGCGTCACGCTCTACTTCTACAACCCCGAGTTCACCGTGCTGGTGCCGGACCCGCGCTACGTCGTGATCCCGCCCGCCACGAGCATCCCGACCCGCGTGACGGAGCTGCTGATCAAGGGCCCCGGCGACGCGGTGCGCGACTCGCTGGTGAGCGCCCTCGGCCCGGACACCGACATCTTCTCGGAGACCAAGGAGTCCGACGACGGCGCGCTGGAGGTCAACCTCACCAAGGTCGGCAAGGACCTGACGCCCGAGAAGAGCAAGCAGATCGTCGCGCAGGTCGTGAAGTCGTACTCCGGCGTGACCTCGTCGCGCGTGCGGGTCCTCGTCGAAGGACGGCAGATCCTGCCCGACCAGCGCGACTACCGGCCGTCCGACGTGTCGGCGACCGCGGGTGAGTCCTTGCTGGCGCTGAACGCGAACCTCCAGGGAATGCTCGTGGTGGACGGCGTCGTCCGCTCCCTGGCCGACGGCAACCCGATCAAGGGACCGGCGGGCAACGGCACGTACAACGTGGTGAGCGCGGCCCAGTCGCTCGACGGCTCCCGCCTGGCCGTGGTGACCAGGGAGGGCGGCGGCCTGCGCCTGCGCGTCGGCGAGCTGGAACAGGACCTGTCCGAAGTGGACCTGAAGGCCAACACCCTGTCGCGCCCGACGTGGCTGCTCTCCAGCGGCCCGAAGGAACCGGGCGCCGAGGTGTGGACAGCCGTCGACGGCGGCTCGGTCACCCGCGTGACCCGCTCGGACAGCGGCTGGACCGCCAAGGGCGTCAACATCACCGACATCACGCCGTTCGGCCCGATCAGCGAGCTGCGCCTGTCCCGCGACGGCACGCGAGCGGCCCTGGTGATCGCGGGCAAGCTCTACGTCGCGTCCGTCGTGCGCAACAACCAGGACGTGGCCCTGCGCTCACCCCGCCAGGTCCAGCCCTCGACACTGGGCGCGACCGTGCAGTCGATCGACTGGCTCTCGCAGGACGTGCTGGTGGTCTCCTCCTCCCTGCCGGCGCTGCCGGTCACCAAGGTCTACGCGGACGGCTACAAGCTCGACCGCTACAGCCAGTCGAACCTGACCGTGCCGGTCGGCTCGGTGGCGGCGGCGCCCGCACGTCAGGTGCAGGTGATCGACCCCTCCGGGCTGTGGTCGGCTTCGGACATCACCGACGTGTGGCGGTCCAGCGGGATCCGGGTGTCGTCGGGGGCGCTGGTCTTCTACCCGGGCTGAGCCTCCTCAGGGTCGTCGGGGCGTGGGACGGCTGACGCCGGGGGTGTGGCGTCAGGGCCGGGCGTCGGGCCGGGCTGGGCGTTGGGCTGTGTCGGGCTGGGCGTCCGGCTGGGCTGGGCGTCGGGCCGGGTTTGGCCGATGGGGTCGAGGTTGGCTGACGGGTCGGCTGGTTGCGGTGTGGGGGCGGCTGCGGTGGTCTCGGCTGACGCTCGGCATGGCTGGTCTGGTGGTGGACCGGGTCGGCTGGCGGTCGGCCGGGCCGCGGGAGGGTGCGGCGGGTCGCCCTCAGCTCACGGGGTCGGACAGAGCCGTGGCGGATCGCCCCGGACCGCTGGCTTTCACTGGCCCGGTTGGTGGGGGCGGGCCGACGTCAGGGCCACCACGCCGTGCGTGCGCACGCCGGCGGCGCGCAGGGCGCGGACGCAGGCTGAGGCTGTCGCGCCGGTTGTGATCACGTCGTCCAGCAGGACGGTGGTACCTGGCGGTGGGCTGCCGCGGACCTGGACGCGGCCTGCCAGGTTGCGGCGGCGGGCGCCCGCGGTCAGGCCCACCGAGTCGGTGACGCCGGGGGCCAGGTGCAGGACGGGGGCGACGGTGGCGATCTGGGTGGCCTCGGCGATGCGGTGCATGTGGTCGCCGCCTCGTTCGCGGGCGGCTGCGCGGCGGGAGGGGGCGGGGATGAGGGTCCACGGGGGTGGGCCGACCGCGATGAGTGCGCATGCCACCAGAGCGCCGAACCAGGCTGAGAGGGCCCGTGCGCCTCGCTCCTTGAAGGCGAGCACCAGTTCGCGTGCGGCGCCCTGGTAGGGGGCCAGCGTCCACACCGGCGGGCTGACGCCGGGGACCTGGAGCGGTGCGGGTGGGCCGAAGGCCGCCAGGCAGGTGGTGCAGCAGGCGGTGCCGCGGCGGCCGCAACCGGCGCATGTGGACGGCAGGAGCAGGTCGAGTGCTGTCATGTGGCCAGGATGGCGACGGGGTCCGACAGAAAATCGCGGTCGGGGCCGGAACCGGGCGGGATCGGCCGCGGTTGGGGTCTTTCGGCCCCGCCCACACGAGTGAAGTTCCTGTTGCTTTGGCGATCTTCAGTGCTGGTGGGAGGCGCTGTCGGGGGGCCGGGAGGGTGGTGATGTCGCGAAACCGTGTAACTCGTTTCGACCCGTTCGTCCCAACGCGTGTCGAGGCCGGGTTCCGGAACCGCCGCGTCCGCCCGGTCCGGCCGCCGGGCGGAGCCGTGCTCGCGCGGCACTGTCCCCTGGGATGACCCCGCGGAGCGGTCGTCACACCCCGCATCAGTTAACGATTATTCACATCTCTTGCTGACCAGCGGTTATTCAAGAAAATGCGGGCGAACAGAGTACAGCGAGTGATCGGCGGCCTTGTCCGGCAATGGTCGAAATCGGCCGTTCGGACGGGCGTGACAGGGTCGTGATCGGGCGTCTGCACCGATCACTTCCCTTGCAAGAAGTGTCGCGGGATCCCGCGGAGTGGATCGGAATCGATCTCTTCCAGGTTTCGGGAACATGACGCGGGGGTCGTCCGTTGGCTGGGTATGAGGCCGAACCTGGACCCGTTCGACGCAGCGGAGCTGCGGTCGAGTGCCGGAAACAGGCTGGGCCGTTCGGGTGAGCAGCCTGCCGGTGCGCTGCGTTCGTGGCACGCTCGGGACATGGTCGGCGACGCGCTGCGGTCGCAGTGCGTAGTCACCGAAAATTCTCGTCGTTCCCCCGGCAAGGGGGCTTACGCGACGGAGAATCCCAAGCTAACGTGCACCGCTATCAGCGTTCCCGGCACGCGGGGAGGAGGCGAACAGCCCATGACCCTGGCGCCGTGAGAGCTGCGGAGGACGACCCTCTGCGACACAATCCGCGATCCGTGATCGCCACGGCGCTCTGAATCAGTCCAGCCAAAGCTCGCAGCAAAGCGAGGGAGGTCGTGTATGGACATCGTCGTTAAGGGCCGCAACGTCGAGGTGCCCGATCACTACAGGGTGCACGTCGCCGAAAAGCTGGCCCGGCTTGAGCGCTACGACCGCAAGGTCATCCGCTTCGACGTGGAGCTTTTCCACGAGCCGAACCGCCGTCAGTCGAAGAACTGCCAGCGGGTCGAAATCACCGGCAAGGGACGTGGACCAGTGGTCCGTTCCGAAGCCTGCGCGGGTGACTTCTACGCCGCGCTCGATTCCGCGGTCGCAAAGCTCGAGAACCGCCTGCGCCGGTCACACGACCGCAGGCGCGTCCACCACGGGGCCCGCGCCCCGATCTCGGTGGCGGAAGCGACAAGCGGACTGGCCGATGGCTCGTCCGCAGGCGAAACCATGACGTCGCGCCGCGCGAAGACCGCGGTGCTCGACGCACCCGAGCCCGACTACGCCGACGACTACGAGGGCATGGCGGAAGTGCCCGCGCAGCGATGGGAAGAGGGCCTCGAAGACAAGTTGCCCGGACGCGTCGTACGCGAGAAGGAGCACGCCGCCAAGCCCATGACCGTCGACCAGGCCCTCTACGAGATGGAACTGGTCGGACACGACTTCTACCTGTTCGCCGACAGCGAGAGCGGACGCCCGAGCGTCGTCTACCGCCGGAAGGGATTCGACTACGGCGTGATCAGGCTGGCCTGACCCGCTGCCCCGTTCCTCCGACAGCCGCCGCCCCGCACCCCTCGCGTGCGGGGCGGCGGCCCGCGTCTACCGCCACCCGGACCCATCCCCGGCCGGGACGTTCACACCGTCAAGGGAACTCGGGCCGGTCAGGAACCTTCTCGCGGTGCCCGTGCGTTCACCTGGGCAGTGGCCGAGCAGGGCACGGCGACAGGCGAGAAGCGGAAACTTCGCAGAAGTGGTACCTGACCTGCGCATACCAGGTCGGGTGCACGAATCCGCCTGTGTCCGTGCACACATCTTGGCGACTTGCCTACGATGGGCAGGGGAAAGGCGTCCGACGAGGGCGCACCGCGATACAGGTGATGAGGTCTATCCAGATGGTGCTGTCCCGACTGCTCCGCTCCGGCGAGGGCAAGATGCTCAAGCGCCTCCGCAACATCGCGAACGCCATCAACGAGCTCGAAGATGACGTCGTCGACCTCTCCGACGCCGAGCTGCGCGCGAAGACCGACGAGTTCAAGAAGCGGCACGCCGGCGGCGAGTCGCTCGACGAACTGCTGCCGGAGGCGTTCGCCGTCGCCCGCGAGGCCGCGAAGCGGACCCTGGGTCAGCGCCCGTACGACGTCCAGATGATGGGTGGCGCGGCGCTGCACCTCGGCCAGATCTCCGAGATGCGCACCGGTGAGGGCAAGACGCTGACCTCGGTCATGCCCGTCTACCTGAACGCGCTCGCCGGCAAGGGCGTCCACGTCATCACCACCAACGACTACCTGGCCAAGCGCGACTCGGACTGGATGGGCCGCGTCCACCGCTTCCTCGGCCTCTCCGTCGGCGCGATCCTCTCCGAGATGACGCCCGAGCAGCGTCGCGTCTCGTACAACTCGGACATCACCTACGGCACGAACAACGAGTTCGGCTTCGACTACCTGCGCGACAACATGGCGTGGAGCCTGGACGAGTGCGTGCAGCGCGGCCACTACTACGCGATCGTCGACGAGGTCGACTCGATCCTCATCGACGAGGCCCGCACGCCGCTGATCATCTCCGGTCCCGCCGAGCAGTCGGCGCGCTGGTACACGGAGTTCGCACGGCTGGCCCCGCGGATGCGCGGCATCGACGTCACCACGCTCTCGCAGAAGGAGCGCCTCGAGGTCGTCGAGGAGAAGTCGAAGTCGTTCCACTACCAGTACGACGAGAAGAAGCGCACGATCGCGGTCACCGAGCTCGGTGTGGAGTTCATCGAGGACCAGCTCGGCATCGACAACCTGTACGAGGCGGCGAACACCCCGCTGGTGGGCTACCTGAACAACGCCCTCAAGGCGAAGGAGCTCTACCACCGCGACAAGGACTACATCGTCCGCAACGGTGAAGTCATGATCGTCGACGAGTTCACGGGCCGCGTGCTCGCGGGCCGCCGCTACAACGAGGGCATGCACCAGGCCATCGAGGCCAAGGAAGGCGTCGAGATCAAGGCGGAGAACCAGACTCTCGCCACGATCACGCTGCAGAACTACTTCCGCCTCTACGAGAAGCTCGGCGGCATGACCGGTACCGCCGAGACCGAGGCGGCCGAGTTCCACCAGACCTACAAGCTCGGCGTCGTCCCGATCCCGACGAACCGCACGCCGCAGCGCAAGGACATGCCCGACCTCGTCTACAAGACCGAGGAGGCGAAGTTCAACGCGGTCGCCGACGACATCGCCGAGAAGCACGAGAAGGGCCAGCCGGTCCTGATCGGCACCACCAGCGTCGAGCGCTCCGAGTACCTGTCGAAGCTGCTGCTGCGCCGGGGCATCCCGCACGAGGTGCTGAACGCGAAGCACCACGACCGCGAGGCGCTGATCATCGCGAAGGCGGGCCGCAAGGGCGCCGTCACGGTCGCCACGAACATGGCCGGTCGCGGTACCGACATCGTGCTGGGCGGCAACCCGGACATCATCGCCGACCACGAGCTGCGCGAGCGCGGCCTCGACCCGGTGACGACGCCGGAGGAGTACGAGGCGGCGTGGGCGAAGCTCATCGAGGAGCTCACGATCCAGGGCAAGGCGGAGGCCGACGAGGTCCGCGAGGCCGGTGGTCTCTACGTCCTCGGCACCGAGCGCCACGAGTCGCGCCGCATCGACAACCAGCTCCGCGGCCGCACCGGCCGTCAGGGCGACCCCGGTGAGTCGCGCTTCTACCTGTCGTTGCAGGACGAGCTGATGCGCCGGTTCAACGCGTCCATGGTCGAGATGGTCATGACGCGCCTGAACGTGCCGGACGACGTGCCGATCGAGCACAAGATGGTCACCCGTGCGATCCGCAGCGCGCAGACCCAGGTCGAGCAGCAGAACTTCGAGATCCGCAAGAACGTCCTCAAGTACGACGAGGTCATGAACCGCCAGCGCACGGTGATCTACGCCGAGCGCCGCCGGGTGCTCGAAGGCGAAGACCTGAAGGACCAGGTCGAGCACATGATCGTCAGCGTCGTCGAGGAGTACGTCAACGGCGCCACGGCCGAGGGCTACGCCGAGGACTGGGACTTCGACAAGCTCTGGACGGCCCTCAAGACCCTCTACCCGATCTCGCTGGACGCGAAGGAGATCCTCGAGTCCGACGAGGACGTCACCCGCGAGTACCTGCGGGAGCTGCTCGTCGAGGACGCCCTGAAGGCGTACCGCGAGCGCGAGGCCGACATCGACGGCCGGGTGGGCGAGGGCGCGACCCGCGAGCTGGAGCGCCGCGTGCTGCTGTCGGTCCTCGACCGCAAGTGGCGCGAGCACCTCTACGAGATGGACTACTTGAAGGAGGGCATCGGCCTGCGCGCCATGGCGCAGCGCGACCCCCTCATCGAGTACCAGCGCGAGGGCTTCGACATGTTCAACGCGATGCTCGACGCGTTGAAGGAGGAGATCGTCGGCTTCCTGTTCAACCTGCAGGTCGAGGCGGCCGAGCCGGAGCCCCCCGCCCAGCCGGAGGTGCCGGTGACCGTGGGCGCGTCCCCGCAGGCCCTGCCGCAGGTGGGCAACGGCCAGCAGGGCGGCGCCCGTGCCAGGGCCCGTGCGGCGGCAGCGGCCCAGCAGCAGGCGCAGCAGCAGGCCCAGGCCCCGTCGGGTCCGGCCATGGCGCAGCTGTCGAGCGGCAACGCCATCCCGCCCGCCCTGCGCGGCAAGGGCCTCGGTGGCCCCGGCCAGCAGTCGCTGAGCTACAGCGGCCCGGCCGAGGACGGCGGCGTGGAGCAGCACGGCGAGTCCGGCGGTGGCGGCGGCCAGCAGCAGGGCGGCACCCGCAGGGAGCGTCGTGAGGCGGCCCGTCAGGCGGCGAAGAACCAGCGCCGCGGTCGCTGACCAAGGCATCACGTGGGCCGCGTTCCTCCGGGAACGCGGCCCATGCGGCTTTCCGGGTTCACCCCAGTACCTCGAACGCGGTGAACCACCACCGCCCGCCCCGGTGTTCCGCCCGTGCCGCCACGGCCAACGCTCGCGCTTCCCGCCGCACGGTCACCGAAAGTTCCGCGACCAGCGGGGACGGGTGGCAGACCCGGGGTGGCCGCACCATCCGCGTGCTGCGCGGCCGGACCAGTGAAGCCAGCCGTCCGGCGAGGCCGGGGACGGCGACCTGGCGCAGCAGCCGCGCGGTGCGGCGCCCGTCCAGGATCTCCAGGATCACCGCGAGCAGCCGTTCAGCGTCCAGAGCGGGTGACGGCGGCTCCGGCTCCGGCACCCACACCGGCCGCGGGCGCGGACGTGGGATGAGCCCGCCCCCGGCTGGGGGCTCGTAGGCGGTGAGGCGGCGAACGACAGGCGGCATGTTCAACCAGGCGCGCCGGGGCCGGGATCAGGACGAGGAGCACCCGAAAGTGGGTACCTTCCTCCCGTGCTCAAGGCCCTGGTGCTCGACTACGGCGGCGTGCTGACCGATCCCGGCGAGGACAACCCGCCGGAACCGCCGCTGCTCACCGCGCTGCGCGAGGTGAAGCGGAAGGGCTTCAAGACCGCGCTGCTGTCCAACGCCGACGGGTGGTGGAACCCGCCGGCCGCGTTCGCGGGCCTCTTCGACGCCGCCGTGATGTCCGGCGAGGTCGGGCTCGCGAAGCCGGACGTCGCGATCTACCGGCTGGTGGCGGCGAAGCTGGACCTGGAGCCGGGCGAGTGCGTCTTCGTCGACGACCTCGCCGTGAACATCCGCGGCGCGGTCGAGGCCGGGATGGTCGGAGTCCACCACCGGACCGTTCGATCCACTCTCGAAGAGCTGGAGATTCTGCTGGAGATCGCGCTCCGCCACTGACGTGTCACACGGCAGCGTAATTGCCCGGCATTCTTCTCGTCGCTACGTTCGATTCACTCGTTGGCCGAACGCGCGGGAGTGAAGATGCGAGGAATCGGTGCTTGTCTCGCAGCCGTCATCGCGGTCGTGGCGGCCGCCGCGCCCGCACGGGCGGAGAACCGGTGCGGGGCGAGCTACCACGGCGACGGACGCACCGTCGAGGTCTTCTGCAGCGCGGGCCAGTCGCCGTACTTCCGGGCTGTCGCGCACTGCTCGGACGGGACGAGGACCTGGCAGCAGCCAGGCACCCTGGGCCGGGTCCTGTCGCAGACGTTCGTCGCCAGGTGCACGTCATCGACCGGGCAGCCCCGCATCGACGGTCACTACGTCAGCTGGGCCTGAGCGCGCCGGACGAGCTCGAAGCAGAGCACCGCCGCGGCCGACGCCACGTTGAGCGACTCCACCCCGGCCGCCATCGGGATCGAAAGCCACGACGTGATGTGCGGACGCACGTCGTCGGTGATTCCCGCGGTCTCGCTGCCGAGCACGAAAGCGGCGCGTTTGCCGAACGAGGCGGAATAAATCGTGTCGGAGGCGTGCGAATCCAACGCGAAGAGCGGATAGCCGGAGGCGCGCAGCAACGCCGCCGCTTCCGCCGCCGTCCCGCACCGCAGCACGGGCGCGCGGAACGCCACCCCGGCGGACGCCTTGACCACGAGCGGGTCGATCGACGCGACGCCACGGCGCGGCACCACGATGCCGTCGATGCCCGCGGCCGTCGCCGTCCGCAGGATCATGCCGACGTTCGCGGGCGTCGTGATGCCGTCGAGCACCAGCACCGACCGCGGCGAGCCCTCCTCCAGCGCCAGGGCCAGCGGCTTCATCCTGGGCGCCACCACGTCGGCGAGCACGCCCTGGTCCTGCTTGCCGTTGCCCGCGAGCACCTTCACGCGCTGGGCGGTGGCCCGCTGCACCTGCACGCCCCGCGACCGGGCCGCGTCGAGGATCTCCCGCGCCGCGGGGCCCCTGGCGGTGTCGGCGAGAACGACCTTGTCCACCGACAGCGCGGGGTCGTCCAGCGCCTCCAGCACTGGCTTGCGGCCGTAGACGGTGACGAAGCGGTCCTTGGGCGAGATTTCCACAGCAAGAGGGTGACAGAGCCCCGCACACCGGGCTCGAAGGGGTGAAGAGCCCGACTAGACCCGTTCGGCCCTTGTGTTTCGGATCATATTGATGATGATCGTCACATGACGGCAGGTATGCGCAGCGTCGCGCAACGCCAGCACCTCGCGAGCGGTCAGGACTCGGACGTGTTCATCCGGTCCGACGGGCTGCTCGTCAAACGCACGCGCACAGGTCGTGACATGCGGAGCGAGGCGCGGATGATGACGTACCTCAGCGGGTGCGGCATCCCCGTCCCGCGGGTGCACGAGGTGACGGCGGACGAGCTCGTCATGCAGTACGTGCCCGGCCCGCGGATGTCGGAGGAGATCGGCCGCAAGCCGTGGCTCGCCGGCTGCCTCGGCCGCGAGCTGGCCGATCTGCACCACCGCCTCGACGTGGTCCCGGCGCCGGACTTCCTGAGCGGCGAGGGCCACCTGCTGCACCTCGACCTGCATCCCGGCAACGTCGTGCTCGGCCCGGAGGGCCCCGTGGTGCTCGACTGGGCGTCCGCCACGAAGGGCGACCGCAGGCTCGACGTCGCGCTGAGCTGGGTGTCGCTCGCCGTCGCCCGCCTCGCGCCGGTCCGCAAGCTCACCCGGTGGCGGTTCCTCCGGTCGTTCATGGCCAACGTCGACCCGAAGGCGGTCGACGCGATCCCGGAGGCCGCGCGCATCCGGTTGCAGCGTCACGACCGCGACCCGGCCGAACGCGCGGCTCTGGAGAAGTTGATGGACCGCGAATCGCACTAGGCTGGGTGGTATGCCCGACCGACTGTCAGCGCTGGACGCCTCGTTCCTGTACATGGAGGGTTCCACGACGCCGATGCACGTCGGCGGCGTCGCCGTGTTCCGCCGTCCCAAGGCGGGTTTCGACTACGACAAGCTCGTCGACCTCATCGAGCAGCGGCTGAGCCTCGTGCCGCGCTACCGGCAGAAGGTCGTGCACGTCCCCGGACGCATCGCGCGCCCGGTCTGGGTCGACGACCCGGACTTCGACGTCACCTACCACGTGCGGCGGTCGGCGCTGCCCAAGCCGGGCACCGACGCGCAGCTGCACGACCTGGTGGCGCGGCTGATGTCGCGCCCGCTCGACCACTCGCGGCCGTTGTGGGAGATCTACCTGGTCGAGGGGCTCGCGAAGAACCAGACGGCGGTCATCACGAAGACCCACCAGGCCATGGTCGACGGCATCGCGTCGCTGGAGATCGGCCAGGTCATGCTGGACGTGTCGCCGTCGCCGCGGACGAACGTCGAGAACCTGTGGATGCCGCAGCCGGAACCCAGCTCGTTGCAGCTGGTGGCGGATGCGGTCACCGACATCGTGCAGCGGCCGGGCGAACTCGCCGAGAACGTCCGCAGCGCCGCCCTCGACACGGTCAACACGGTCGAGAAGGTCTTCCACGCGTTCGGTGTGCTCGCGTCCGCTGTCCGCACCGCCGCCACTCCGGCGCCCGGCTCTCCGCTGAACGTCCGCATCTCGTCACCGCAGCGCCGCTTCTCCGTCGCGCGCGCCCAGCTCGACGACCTGCGTGCGATCCGCAAGGCGCATGGCGGCACGGTCAACGACGTGGTGCTCGCGGCGTTGTCCGGTGCGTTGCGCAACTGGCTGCTCAGCCGTGGCGAGAACGTCACGGGCAGCACCACGATCCGTGCGATGGCGCCTCTCTCGGTGCGCGAAGCCGATCCGGACTCGGGCAACAACGTCAGCGCCTACCTGGTCGACCTGCCCGTCGGCGAACCGAACCCGGTCGTGCGCCTGCACCACGTCTCGCACGCGATGCGCGCGCACAAGGAGTCCGGCCAGTCCGTCGCCGCCGACGCGTTGGTGAAGGTCGGCGGTTTCGCGCCCCCGACGCTGCACGCCCTGGGCGCCCGTGCCGCGTCGTCGTTCTCGCGCAGACTGTTCAACGTGATCGTCACGAACGTCCCCGGCCCGCAGGTGCCGTTGTACGCGGCGGGCGCGAGAATGACCGAGATCTTCCCGGTCGTCCCGCTCGCCAGGGGCCAGGCGCTGGCCATCGGGGTGACGTCGTACGACGGCGGTGTGTACTTCGGGCTGAACGGCGACCGCGACGCCATGTCCGATGTGGACGTTCTCGCGACAATGGTCGAGGAGTCGGTGGAGGAACTGATGGGGACGGCGAGCGCATGAGGGTCTACATCCCGGTCACGGTGCCGATGCTGCGCACGTTCGTCGACAGCGGCGAACTGGCCCCGCTCGGCGGTACGGCGTTCGCACTGACACCGGCCCTGCGCGAGTCCTACGCGGCCGGTGACACCGAGGAGCTGGAGTACGCCGCGATGCTGGACGCGGCCCGCGCCTCGCTGCGCCTGCTGGCGGCCGACGAGAAGGCCGAACCGCGCCGCGCGGTCCTCGCGGTGGACGTCGACGACGTGACGCTGCGGCCGGACCTCGACTTCTCGGTCGTGAAGGTGTCCGGCGCCGTGACGGCGAAGATGGTCGCGGCGGTGCACATGGACACGGCCGAGGCCGAGGCGGACGTGCGGGCCGCGGCCGACGTGGTGGACGCCGCGGACCTCGGGGACCCGGACGCGGAGTTCGCGCTCGGCAGCGCCGAGGACCACGAGCTGGCCTGGTACGCGCTCCAGGAGCTGCCTTTCGTGCTGGAGCTCATGTAGCCGCCGCGGCGAGGCCGGGGGCTCACATGCCCTCGGCCGGCTCCCACAGCTCGATCCGGTTCCCCTCCGGGTCCACGCACCACCCGAACCGCCCGAACTCGGAGTCCTCCGTCTCGGGCAGCACCTCGACCCCGCGCGCCCGCAGCTTCGCCATCAGGGTCACCAGGTCGTCGACGCGCAGGTTCAGCATGGTGCGCTGGTGCGGTTCGCCGATGTAGTCGGTGTCCTGGGCGAACAGCGCCATCGTCGTCGTGCCGGGATGGTCGGTCGTGGCGGTGTCGAGCCAGTGGAAGGTGACGGCGCCCTTCTCGCTCATCGGCACGCCGAGGTTGTCGCGGTACCAGGCCGCTAAACGCGCGGGATCTCTTGAACGCAGGAAAACCCCGCCGATGCCAGTCACCCGCGCCACCCGACGGACCCTACTACCGCGTGCCACGATGGGGGAATGGACGCAGTCACGTCTGCACCCGAACCGGGCAACGAGCCCGTGCGCGCTTATGCGCCCGACAGCCCCGAACGCAGCAGTTTGCAGGCTCGGATCGCGGAGCTGGAGAGCGAGACCCACGAGCTGACGATGACCATCGGCGGTCAGCGGCGGATGGGGGGTGGCGACCGGATCGACGTCGTTCAGCCGCACGACCACAGGCACGTGCTCGGCGTGACGGCGCAGGCGACGAACTCCGACGTCGCGGATTCCATGCGGGCCGCGCAGCACGCGGCACCGGGCTGGCAGGAGCTGCCGTTCGACGAACGCGCCGCCGTCTTCCTCAGGGCGGCCGACCTGCTCGCCGGGCCGTGGCGCGACACGCTCAACGCCGCCACGATCCTCGGGCAGTCGAAGTCGGTGCAGCAGGCCGAGATCGACGCAGCCTGCGAGCTGGTCGACTTCCTGCGGTTCAACGTCCACTTCGGGCGCCGGGTCCTGGAGGAGCAGCCGGTGAGCAGCCCCGGCGTGTGGAACAGGATGGACCACCGGCCGCTGGACGGGTTCGTCGTGGCGATCACGCCGTTCAACTTCACGGCCATCGCGGGCAACCTGCCGCTGGCGCCCGCGCTGATGGGCAACACGGTGGTGTGGAAGCCGTCGCCGACGCAGCAGCTGGCCGCGCACTACACGATGCGGCTGCTGGAGGAGGCCGGTCTGCCGCCGGGCGTGGTCAACCTCGTCACCGGCGACGGGCAGGCGGTGAGCGAGGTGGCGTTGCGGGACAGGTTCTTCGCCGGGCTGCACTTCACCGGGTCCACCCGCACGTTCAAGGCGTTGTGGCGGACGATGGCCGCCAACCTGGACAACTACCGCGCCTACCCGCGGGTGGTCGGGGAGACCGGTGGCAAGGACTTCGTGCTGGCACACGCCTCCGCCGACCCGAAGGCGCTCGTCACGGGGCTCGTCCGGGGTGCTTTCGAGTACCAGGGCCAGAAGTGCAGCGCGGCGTCACGGGCGTACGTGCCGCGGTCGCTGTGGGAAGGCGGTGTGCGCGAGCAGTTGCTCGACGTCACGAAGTCGTTGTCGTACGGCGATGTCACGGACCTGTCGGTGTTCGGCGGGGCCGTGATCGACCGGCGGGCGTTCACGAAGCAGAAGGAAGCCCTGCTGATGGCGTCGGCGTCCACGTCGGTCGAGGTGCTGGCCGGCGGCACGTGCGACGACTCGGTGGGCTACTTCGTCGACCCGACCGTCCTGCTGGGCACGGACCCGCACCACGACATCTTCACCACGGAGTACTTCGGGCCGATCCTCGCCGTGCACGTCTACGAGGACGCGGACTTCCCGCGGATGATGGAGATCATCGACACCTCGACCCCGTACGCGCTGACGGGCGCGATCTTCGCGCGCGACCGGATGGCCGTCGAACAGGCGCATCGCGCGTTGCGGTTCGCGGCGGGCAACTTCTACGTCAACGACAAGCCGACCGGCGCGGTCGTCGGGCAGCAGCCGTTCGGCGGGTCGCGCGGGTCCGGGACGAACGACAAGGCGGGCTCGATCTACAACCTGCAACGGTGGACGAGCCCGCGTGCCGTCAAGGAGACCCTGGTGCCGCCGACGGACCACAGGTACCCGCACATGGGTTAGCGGCGCGGACGCCACCCGGTCGTCTCGGTCAGCTTGGTGCTCACGACCCGTTGCGACCGCGCGAACACCCCGAGGGACGCCGCGAGCTTGCCCGTGAAGGCGGGCAGCCGCGTGATGCCCGTGTCCCGCTTCAGCACCGGCGAGCCGACGTTGTAGACGCCGGAGGGCGCGTCCAGCACGGCGACGGCGGCGGCCGCGGCGTCACCGGGGTGCACGACCGACATCCAGCCGCCGCCGACGAGCACCGGCGGCGACTGGGCCTCGCCACCGATCAGCATCCCGATGCGCAGGAAGACACCGCCGGGGTGGGCGAGCACGTTCTCCTGGGCCTGCACGGAACTGGCGATGTGGCCGACGGGCGCGATGGGCGCGCTCTCGTCCAGCTCGCGGTCACCGCCGTCGGCGTAGACGAACGAGATGCCCTCCTGCACGATCCGCCCCACACCGGCCAGCCGTGCCGCCTCCACCACGGCGGCACTGCCTTCCGTGCGGATGCGGTTGTTCTCCGCCCACGCGCTCGCGAACACGGCCTTGGAGCTGAGCGGGATGCGGGTGGCCAGGTTGACCACCGCGTCGTGGCCCGTCAGCTGCTCCGCCAGCCGCGGCACGTCGAACATCGAGGTGGTGTGCCTGTCCAGCACCCCGACCTCGTGCCCGGCGGCCCTGAGCCGCGGCACCGCTTCCCGTCCGATGACACCCGTCGCACCGATCACGAAAACCTTCATGACCAGTGGACGGGACGGCGCCTCAGGATGTGACAGGCAGCCGTTCCAGGGCCTTGCCGGCGAGGCCCTGCGCGACCTGCCCGACGTGGTTCGGGTCCTGGCCGCGCTGGACGACCCGCAGCTCGATGAGCTTCCCGTCGCTCACCTCGACGACGGCCTCGCACGTCACCTCGCCCGAGGAGCTCTCGCAGCGACGCGTCATCGGGCGCTCCTCGATCACCGCGCCGTAGCCGCCGTCGGCGAGCAGCGGGGCGGAGGCGTCCGCGAACTTCCCCTCCCGCAACGTCAGCCGGACCGTCACGGACTCGAACTTGAACTCGCACGCCCGCTCCGCCGCGGTGGGGGAGCCGGAGAGACGGCCTGCGTCACCGTCCTGCAACAGGGTGCACACGTCGGTGTCGAGGTACGCGGGGGGAGGCGGGGGCTCCGGGGACGAACACGCCGCGAGAGCGCCCAGCAGGGCGAGCGGGACGAGCGGGCGACAGCGCATCAAGACCTCCGGTCGAGCCGTTTCAACACCGCGGTGACCGCCGGACGGGCGACCTTGTCGATGCTGTACCCCGCCGGCGTGCGTTCGGCACGGACGTCCAGCGTGTAGTCCGGGGACAGCTCGGTGACGTAGATGGCCGTGGACGTGTTGCCGCGCGTCTCGACGCCACGCCACGCCCTGCGGCCTTCGAGCGTCAATTCTTCAGTCCTGCGCTCGTACCGTTCGACGTCGTCGAACGCGCTCTGAAGGACCACCACGCGCACGGTCGCGGTCTCGAGCTTCCACTCGCACGACCGCGGCTCGGAGAGCGGCTTGCCGGGCTCCACGAGCTTCTCGTCGGGGAGGTCGGCGGCCTCCAGCAACGAGCAGGCGTCGATCGAGCCGAGGTCACCGCCCACGGGGGCCGCGGTCGCGGGCGGCGGGGACGTGAGGGAGTTGCCGCCGCATCCGGCGAGCAGGGCCACCAGCGCGGCGAGGGGCACGAGTCGCTTGATCACGATGGCAGTCTCACCGATCGGTGTCCGTCCTGTCCGCGTGTTCCTCCAGCCCGGCACGTGACGCGAGCAACCTGCGCAGCGACTCGAGCCTGCCCGGCGCGTCGGGCACCAGCTCGTCGATCCGGCAGCCGGGGTCCTCCGGCGCGCCGAGGTGGCCGCAGCCGGGCGGGCACTCCTCCGCCGCCTCCGCGAAGTCCGGGAACGCCTTCACGATGTCGTCCGGCGTGATGTGCGCGAGGCCGAACGAGCGGATGCCCGGCGTGTCGACCACCCAGCCGCCCTCGGGCAGGCGCAACGCCACCGCCTGCGTCGAGGTGTGCCTGCCCTTGCCGACGCCGGACACCACGCCCACCGCGCGGTTCGCGTCCGGCACCAGCTTGTTGACCAGCGTGGACTTGCCGACGCCCGAGTGCCCGATCAGGCACGACACGGTGTCCGCGAGCCGGGCGCGCAGCACGTCCGGCTCCTCGTCGAACCGCGTCACGACCACCGGCACGTCGAGCTCGGTGTAGAGCGCGAGCAGCTTCTCCGCCGAGCCGAGGTCCGACTTCGTCAGGCACAGCACCGGTTCCAGCCCGCCCGCGTACGCGGCGACCAGGCACCGGTCGATGAAACCCGTGCGGGGCGGGGGATCGGCGAGCGCGCACACGATGACGAGCTGGGAGGCGTTCGCGACGACGACGCGTTCGAACGGGTCCGTGTCGTCCGCGGTGCGGCGCAGGACCGACGTGCGCTCCTCGACGCGCACGATGCGGGCCAGCGTGTCCGGCTGGCCCGACGTGTCACCGACGATGCCGACCTGGTCGCCGACCACCACGGGCGTGCGGCCCAGTTCGCGCGCACGCATCGCCGTGACGACGGCGCCGGACTCCATCGCGCACGTCCACCGGCCGCGGTCCACGCCGATGACCATCGCGGTCTCGGCGTCCGCGTGCTCCGGACGTCTCTTGCTGCGCGGCCGCGTCCCCTTGCCGGGGCGCACGCGCACGTCGGACTCGTCGAGCTTGCGCCAGTCCCGCTTGCTCACGTCACCGAGCCCCCGCGAGCATCGCGTCCCACATGCCGGGGAAGTCCGGGATCGTCTTGGTCGTCGAACCGATGTCGTCGACCGACACACCGGGCACGACCAGGCCGATGATCGCGCCCGCGGTCGCCATCCGGTGGTCGGCGTACGCCTTCCACGTCCCGCCGTGCAGCGGCACGGGTTCGATGACCAGGCCGTCCTCGGTCTCGGACGCCTTGCCGCCGAGCCCGTTGACCTCGTTCACCAGTGCGGCGATCCGGTCGGTCTCGTGGCCGCGGATGTGCGCGACGCCGCGGATGACCGTCCTGCCCTCCGCCAGCGCGGCCAGCGCGGCGACCGTGGGCGTCAGCTCGCTCTCGTCGCGCAGGTCGATGTCGAGCCCGGACAGCTTCTCCGGGCCCCGCACCGTCAGGCCCTCGCCGGTCAGCGTGACCGTGCAGCCCATCCGCTCCAGGATGCCGCGCACCGCGTCACCGGGCTGCGTCGTCGTGGCGGGCCAGCCGGGGATCGTCACCTCGCCGCCGGTCACCGCGGCCGCCGCCAGGAACACCGTCGCGTTCGACAGGTCCGGCTCCACGTGCCACGTCCGCGCCGCGATCGGGCCGGGCTCGACGCGCCAGACGTCGGCGACGCCCGTGTCGACCTCCACGCCGACCGAGCGCAGCGTCTGGACCGTCATGTCGATGTGCGGCAACGACGGCACGGGCTTGCCGTCGTGCCGGATCGTCACGCCCTTCTCGTACCGGGCGGCGGACAGCAGCAGCCCGGAGACGAACTGCGACGAGCCCGACGCGTCGATCGTCACCTCGCCGCCCGGCAGCGACCCCGTGCCGCGCAGCGTGAACGGCAGCGAGCCGCCCTCGACGTCGGCGCCCAGCCCGCGCAGCGCGTCCAGCACGGTCGTCATCGGCCGCACGCGGGCGTGCGGGTCGCCGTCGAACCGGATCTCGCCCTCGGCCAGCGCCGCGGCGGGCGGCAGGAACCGCATGACCGTGCCCGCGAGGCCGCAGTCGACGTCGGCGGGACCGCGCAGCACGCCGGGGGTGATGTCCCAGCCGCCGTCCTCGCGGTCGGCCACGCCGACGCCGAGCGAGGACAGCGCGGCGGCCATCAGCACCGTGTCGCGGCTGCGCAGCGGCGCGTGCACGGTGGACGGCCCGTCGGCGAGCGCCGCGAGCACCAGGACGCGGTTGGTGATCGACTTCGAGCCGGGCACCGGCACGGTCGAGTGGACTGGGCCGGACGCGCTGGGGGCTGACCAGTGCTGAGTCATGCCCGCAATCTTCTCGCACGGGCATCGGGGCAGCTCGCACAGGTGTTCCGGGCGTGGGATCATGGCGACTTCGGAGGTGATCGGATTTGTGCGGTAGGTACGCCTCCACCAAGGACCCGGCGCTGCTGGCGGCCGAGTTCGACGCGGTGGACGGGACCGGCGGCGAGGCGCCCGGCCCCGACTACAACATCGCTCCGACCAAGCACGTGATGGCGGTGGTCGAGCGCAAGCCAGAGGACGAGGAGCTGGAGCGCAGCGTCCGCGTGATGCGCTGGGGCCTCGTCCCGCACTGGGCCAAGGACCTCTCCGGCGCGGCGAAGATGATCAACGCCCGCGCGGAGAGCGTGCTGAGCAAGCCCGCGTACAAGCAGTCCGCGACCAAGCGCCGGTGCATCATCCCGGCCGCGGGCTGGTACGAGTGGCAGCCGGGCGAGGGCCGCAAGCAGCCGTACTTCATCACGCTCGGGGACGACACGTCGCTCGCGATGGCGGGCATCTGGTCCGTGTGGTGGAAGGACGACGTCCCGACGGTCACGTGCGCGGTGCTCACCACGGACGCGATCGGCGCGATGACCGAGGTGCACCACCGGATGCCGTTGCTGCTGCCGCACGACCGCTGGTCGGCGTGGCTGGACCCGGCCTCGCTCGACCCGAGCGAGCTGCTCAGTCCGGACCCGTCGATCGTCGAGGCGCTGGAGCTGCGGCCCGTGTCGACGGCGGTCAACAGCGTCAAGAACAACGGCCCGTCGCTGATGGAGCGCGTCTCGCTGACCGAGGACGAGAAGCCCGCGCCCACCCTGTTCGAGCTGTCGTGAACACGCTGGTGGTGGACACGCCGCACGGGCCCGCGAGGGCCTCGCTGCACTGTGCCCACGAACCGCGTGCCGCGCTGATCCTGGGCCACGGCGCCGGTGGCGGCATCGAGGCCCCCGACCTGGTCGCCGCGTGCCACGCCGCCAACAAGGTGGGCGTGCACGTGGCGCTGGTCGAACAGCCCTACCGCGTCGCGGGCCGCCGTGCCCCGGCCCCCGCGACGCACCTCGACACCGCCTGGCTGGCGGTGGTCGACGACGTGGGCGAACGCTGGTTCGACGGCCTGCCCCTGGTGTTCGGGGGCCGGTCGTCCGGGGCGCGGGTGGCCTGCCGGACCTCGGTCGAGGGCCAGGCCGTCGCCGTGCTGTGCCTCGCGTTCCCCGTGCACCCGCCGGGCAAGCCGGAGAAGTCCCGGATGGCCGAGCTGGACGGCGTCGAGGTCGCGACGCTGGTCGTGCAGGGCGAGAACGACCCGTTCGGCCTGCCGCCGAGGGGCCCGCACCGCGAGGTCGTGCTGCTGGAGGGCGACCACTCGCTGAAGGCGTCGGTCGCGGACGTCGCCCGGTACGTCGGTGAGTGGCTGGACCGGGTGCTGCGCCCGCTCGACTGACGGGCCCTGTCCAGAATGGTCTAAACCAAATGGTGGCACTCTGCGCCGTGCAGTGTGATCCCGGCCATGACTGATTTCGACGAGCAGGGCCGCCCCGAACCACCGCTCGACGGGGACGAGCTCGCCACCCTGACCGGGTTCCTGGAGTTCCACCGGGCCACCCTCGCGTGGAAGATCGCCGGTCTCACCGCCGACCAGCTCCGCCAGACCACCGCGAAGTCGTCGATGACCCTCGGTGGCCTGGTCAAGCACATCGCCTACGTCGAGCAGCAGTGGTTCCACGTCGTCCTGCACGCCCGCGAGCCGCTGGAGCCGTGGGCGAGCGTCGACTGGAAGGCCGACAACGACTGGGACTGGCACTCGGCGGCGCAGGACACGCCGGAACAGCTCGTCGCGCTGTGGCAGGACGAGGTCGCCAGGGCCCGCAAGGCCGTCGAGGAGGCGCTCGCCGACGGCGACCTGGGGCAGCAGGCGAAGCGCCCGCCGTGGCGGGACGGCCGCACGGTGAGCCTGCGCTGGATCCTGACCCACATGGTCGAGGAGTACTCCCGGCACAACGGCCACGCCGACCTGCTGCGGGAAGCGATCGACGGTCAGACGGGCGAGTGAGACCGCCCGATCCAATTGAGACGGACATCGGCCGGAAGTACGGCAAATCATTCCGCGGACAACCGAATTCGAATCGGCTGCGTCACTCAGGTGTAAGGCAACGCTGTTCGAAACGTATTCGGGAGAACGCTTGAACATGCTCCGCAAGTCCGCGAACATCGGCGCACTCGCCGCCACCGCCGCTCTCGTTCTCGGGGGAACGGCCACGGCGCAGGCCGCCGGGACGTCGTCCAGTGCGCCGTGGTGCACCGGCAGCGACCTGGTGATCAGCGCCCACGACATGCGCCCGACGACGAGCCCGAGCAAGGGGCACGTGATCAGGTTCGCCGCCGCCGAGGGCGTCACCTGCACGATCGGCGGCACGGTGAGCAACGTGCGGTTCCTCGACGCCACCGGCCAGGACATGAACGTCGCCCTGACCGGTGGCCAGGGCGAGTACCACGAGGCGACCGTCCACGGGATCTTCAGCGCCGTCATGTACGTGGGCTCGCCGAAGGCCGGCCCGCAGGTGACGCCCGCGTTCGTCCGGTTCGACCTGCCCGGTCAGGGCAGTCTCGGTGACCGGGTCACCACCGCGTGGCCGTCGTCGATCGGCGGGCCGGTGCAGATGACCAACATCATGTGGCCGGTCAGCTAGCGCTGATCGGGGCGACGACCGCGCCGGTGAGGCGGGTCAGGTCGGCAGGCGTGATCTCGACTTCGAGACCACGCCTGCCGGCGCTGCAGAAAATGGTGTCGAAATTCCCGGCGGACTCGTCCAGGACGACCGGGAGGCGCTTTTTCTGGCCGAGCGGAGAAATGCCGCCCGCCACGTAACCCGTGGCGCGCTCGGCGTCGGCGACCGCGGCCATCTTCGCCTTCTTGCCCTTCAGCGCGGCGGCGAGGCCCTTCAGGTCGAGCTGCGCCGTCACCGGCACGACGCCGACCGCGAGCTTGCCGTCCACCTCGGCGACGAGCGTCTTGAACACGCGCTCCGGCACCAGGCCGAGCGCCTCGGCCGCCTCGAGCCCGTAGGACTCGTGGCGGGGATCGTGCTCGTACGAGTGCAAGGTGTGCGCCACCCGCTGCTTGTCCAGCAGCGCTGTGGCAGGGGTCCCACGTCCGGCCATGCGGAATTACTACCAGCACGTCCTTGTTGGGACGTACGTGGCAACCGACATGCTTGAGCGGTCACGCGTAAAGTCAGTCCCGACCCAGCACCAGTGGGAAGGGAGCGCGGTGCCCGCCACCGGCACGACAGAGACGACGGCGGAGCGCGCTGCGCGTTTCGAGCGCGACGCTATGCCCATGCTCGACCAGCTCTACTCGGCGGCCTTGCGCATGACGCGCAACCCCGCGGACGCGGAGGACCTGGTCCAGGAGACGTACCTCAAAGCCTATTCGGCGTTCGCGTCCTTCTCGGAGGGCACGAACCTGAAGGCGTGGCTGTACCGGATCCTGACGAACACCTACATCAACGGCTACCGCAAGAAGCAGCGGCAGCCGCTCCAGCAGCCGACCGACGAGATCACGGACTGGCAGCTGGCCAAGGCGGAGAGCCACACCTCGTCCGGGCTGCGCAGCGCCGAGGTCGAGGCACTCGACAACCTCCCGGACAGCGACGTGAAGGAAGCCCTGCAGCGGCTGCCGGAGGAGTTCCGGATCGCGGTCTACCTCGCCGACGTGGAGGGCTTCGCGTACAAGGAGATCGCTGACATCATGGGCACCCCGATCGGCACGGTGATGTCCCGGTTGCACCGGGGCCGTCGCCAGCTCCGCGACATGCTCGCGGACGTCGCCCGAGACCGTGGTTTCCTGCGAGGCAGCAACGGAGACGCGTCATGAACTGCGGCGAACCCCACGACACCGACTGCTCAGAGGTGCTGAGCGAGGTCTGGCTGTTCCTGGACCGGGAGTGCGACAAGGACCGGCGCGCGGCGCTGCAGACGCACCTCGACGAGTGCCACCCCTGCCTGGAGCAGTTCGGGCTGGAGGAGCACCTCAAGGCCCTGCTCGCCCGCAAGTGCGGCGGTGACTACGCCCCCGCCGACCTCAAGGCGCGCATCAGGGCGACGATCGTGGAGATCCGCGCGGAGGACTGAGAACCTCGCGAGACACACAGAAGGGCCTGGTCACCGTGTCGGTGGCCAGGCCCTTCCGCAGCACTCAGGCGTTGGGGCGCTTGCCTCGGTTGGCGCCGCCCTTTTTGCGGTCGCGGCGCTTGCGAGCACGCTTCGACATGGGTGTCTCCTAGGATCAGAACTGCTTCACCGACCAGTTTCTCATGGAGGAGTTCTGTCTACGCTCACGGACCTGCTGGCCGAGCACACCAAGCTCTCCGGCGCCGCCGTCGACCACCTGCAACTGGTCGTCGCCGAGTGGCAGCTCCTCTCCGACCTCTCGTTCGCGGACTTCCTCATGTGGGTGCCGCTCGACGACAACCGGTTCCTCTGCGTGGCCCAGGCCCGTCCCACGACGGCGCCCACCGCCCACCCGGAGGACGTCGTGGGCAGTGAGGTCGACTCCGAGGAGCACCCGCAGCTGCGCCGCGCCAGGGACGAGTCGAGGATCTGCCGCGAGGAGGACCCGCGCTGGCACCTGGGCGTGCCGGTGCGCAGGGAGACCATCCCGGTGCGGCTGGGCAACGAGGTCGTCGCGGTGCTGAGCCGCAGCACGAACCTGGCGGTGCCGCGCGTGCCGTCGCCGCTGGAGATCTCCTACCTCGGCAGCGCCGCCGACCTGTGCCAGATGGTCGCGGACGGCACGTTCCCGGCGCCGGAGCCGTCGCCGGACGTGCACACCAGCCCGCGCGTCGGTGACGGCCTGATCCGGCTCGACCCGTCCGGCGCGGTCGTGTTCGCCTCGCCGAACGCCCTGTCGGCCTACCACCGCATGGGGCACGCGTCCGACCTCGTCGGCGTGCACCTCGCCCCGCTCACCCGCAGCCTCATCGGCGACCCGTTCGACGCGACCGAGGTGGCCCAGCGCATCCGGCAGGCCCTCGACGGCCAGACGTCGATGCGCATGGAGGCCGAGTCGCGCAGGGGCGCCGCCGTGCTGTTCCGGGCGCTGCCGCTGCGTCCCCGCGGGCAGGCGGCGGGCGCGATCGTGCTGTGCCGCGACGTGACGGAGGTGCGCCGGCGTGACCGGGCGCTGATGTCGAAGGACGCGACGATCCGCGAGATCCACCACCGGGTGAAGAACAACCTGCAGACAGTGGCCGCGCTGCTGCGGCTGCAGAGCCGCCGGCTGACCAACCCGGAGGCCAAGGAGGCCCTCGCCGAGTCGGTCCGGCGGGTCACGTCCATCGCGCTCGTCCACGAGACCCTGTCGATGTCGGTCGACGAACGGGTCGACCTCGACGACGTCGTCGACAAGGTGATCCCGATGATGAGCGACGTGGCCGTCACCGAGACCCAGGTGAGCGTGCGCCGCGAGGGCGGGTTCGGGATCGTGCCCGCCGAGATCGCCACCCCGCTGGTGATGGTGCTGACCGAGCTCGTGCAGAACGCGTTCGAGCACGCCTACGCCCCTGGCCAGCGCGGAGAGGTCGTCGTGCACTCCGAGCGGTCCGCGAAGTACCTCGACGTGACGATCACCGACGACGGCAAGGGGCTGCCGCAGGGCTTCTCGCTGGAGCGCACCGACCGCCTCGGTCTGCAGATCGTGAGGACCCTCGTGGACTCCGAGCTGAGGGGCTCTTTGAGCTTGCGGCGCAGGCCCCGAGGCGGTACAGAGGCGGTCCTGCGCGTACCGCTCAGGGGGCGACGCTAAACTGACCTCCGTGCACACGTGACGGCCATCCTCAGCGGTCTCACGTGGTCATGCGGGAGGGTGTGCAAACAAAGGAAGAAGCCCGACACCTGGCACGGTGTCGGGCTTCTTCTCTAATGCCTACTAGCGGCGAACAGCCTGCTCAGGCGTTGCTGCGGGCACGCGTGCGAGCGTTGCGGCGCTTGAGGGCGCGGCGCTCGTCTTCGCTCATCCCGCCCCAGACGCCGGCGTCCTGGCCGCTCTCCAGCGCCCACGCGAGGCAGTCGGAGACGACGGGGCAGCGACGGCAGACGGTCTTCGCCTCGGCGATCTGAAGCAGCGCGGGACCACTGTTCCCAACGGGGAAGAACAGCTCGGGGTCCTCGTCGCGGCAGATCGCGCGGTGGCGCCAGTCCATTGGAACTACTCCTCAGCTAGGCGCGCACAAAGGCACGCCGGTTGTCAGCGGTCGTTTTTGGGGTGCTTGTGAATGCTTTCACGAACTTCTGGGATGTCAAGGGGTAAGCACTGACCCGGTGAGTGAACTCACCCAAAAGATCGACAGCGTTCACCTGGGGTTTCACGCTGTGCTGTCACTCGACTGCAGTACATCCCGGGTGAGTACCAGGACGGTCACGAACCGATCACGGAGTGTCAAGTTGCTTATACGGCAACAGTCAACGCGTCGGGGACCGCTCGGAACTCCACCGCAGTCGTCGTGCCGAGGAAGTCACCGTCGACCTGGAGGTTGGCGGGTTCCTCGCACTTCACTCTGACATAACCGACGTCGTCGCGCCGAACGAGTTTCCCGCTCTTCGGGTTGCCCGTGGCCAGCACCTGGGCCACGAAACGCCCCGCAGTCGGCACCCGCAGCGTCTTGAGCGCGCTCAGGCCGAGGCCGCCGTCGAACGACGTGCTGGGGTTGAGCCGGATCGCTTTGTCGCCGAAGTACGTCCACGGGTCGGTGTTCGACACGAACACCATGCCGACGTCGTCGAACGGCGGTTCGTCCGGGATCTCGACGGTGAAGTGCTGCGGCTTGCGGAGGTTCTGCGCATACGCCTTGAGCGCGACGCTCAGGTAGAGCGCGGGGCTCGCGTGGTGGCCCTTGGCCCGCTTGTGCTCGACGCCCGCGACCACGTCCGCGTCGAGGCCCATGCCCGCGTTGAAGGTGAACCAGCGGCCGTCGCCGTCGAGGACGTCGGCGAAGACCTGGCCGAGCCCGATCCGCCGCCGGGTGCCGTGCTCGATCGACTGGAGCAGGACGTGCGTGGCCTCGACCGGGTCGCGCGGGATGCCCAGGGCGCCCGCGAAGACGTTGGCCGAACCGCCGGGAACGACGCCCACCATCGGGCCGTCGGGGCGCGGGCCGCCGCGCAGCACGCCGTTGACCACCTCGTTGACCGTGCCGTCGCCGCCGTGGGCGATGACGAGGTCGAAGCCGTCCGCCGCGGCCTGGCTCGCGGCGTCGGCGGCGTGGCCCCGGTAGGAGGTCTGGACGATCTCCAGCTTCACGTCGCTGGCGAGGGCGTGCGCCAACACGTCACGGCCCGCCGGCGTCGTAGTCGTCGCCTGCGGGTTCACCACGAGAAGAGCGCGCACTACTTGAGAGTAAGACAGTGCGTGACCGTCGGCCTCGCGCATGTCCTCCCTCAGGGTGGCCTCAGCCTCACGAAAGTGGCGCAAATCTCCCTTCTGTCGGTGTCGCGTTCACCTCGCAGCCGAGTGCACCCCGGACGACCGCCGGCTCGCTGAGGAGGCCCCTTGATCTTCCCCCGCGGGACGTGCCGGGCGAGCCGTCCAACCGGGTGGCCTACGATCCGTGACCAGGTACAGAACGTGAGGAAAGGCCCCCGTGACCACTGCCACCCCGGCACCGCCGCGCCCGGTCCGCATCGCCGCCGCCCTCACCTTCCTGGAGGGGCTGGGCGGCATCGCGCTCGCGGTCGCCCTCGTCGTGCGGGTCGTCCAGGGCGCGCAGCCCGCCGGCCAGGTGCTCGGCGCCGCCGGTGTCCTGACGCTCTGGTTCGGTGCGGCGATCTTCGCGGCGGTGCTGCTGTTCCAGGGCAAGCACGGCGCGCGCTCGCCCGTCATCGTCACGCAGCTGCTGCTCCTGGGCTGCGCCTGGTACGCGTACGGCCCCTCCGAACAGCAGCTCCTCGGCGCGCTGGGCGGCTTCTACTGCGTCATCGTGCTCGTGCTGCTGTTCACCAACGAGGGTCGTCGCTGGGCGCTCGGGATCGATTCCGCGAACTGAGACAGCCGACGAACGGAGGGTGGTCAGCCTCATACCTACGGGTGAAGCTGTGCGTGGTTGCTTAACCACTCCCTGCACTCAAGAGGTGACCAACCATGCGTGTTATCACCGCGATCGCGGGCGCCCTCCTGGCGGCGCTCTCCCTCGCACCGGTGACGGCCTCGGCCGCTCCGGACGACCCGAACATGTCGCCGATGATCATCGGCGGCGGCTACGCGTCCAACTTCCCGTACGCGGCGCGGCTCTTCGTGAACGGGCGGGAGAACTGCTCCGCCACGAAGATCGCCCCGACCTGGATCCTGACCGCGGAGCACTGCGTGTCCTCCTCGGGCACGTACACGTTCCGCGCGGGCAGCCTGGACCAGACCTCGGGTGGCCAGCTCGTCACGGGCACCCAGATCATCAAGCACCCGTCGGCGGACCTGGCGCTCGTGCGGGTCGGCTCGACGATGTCCTCGCCGTTCGCGCCGCTCGGCCAGAGCGTCTCGGCCGGTCAGACCGTGCAGATCTACGGCTGGGGCGCCACCTGCACCGGCCAGCCGGAGATCAACTGCCAGTCCCGCTACCTGAAGGTCGCGGACACGCGGGTCTCGACCACCAACGGCCGTGACTACCGCGGTGGCGTCGCCATCAGCGTCCGCCGGATCAACGGCATCGCCGCGGGTGGTGACTCCGGCGGCCCGATGTTCGCCAACGGCCGCCAGATCGGTGTCGCCTCGACCTCGGACCGTTCGAGCGTCTCGAACTACACGAGCCTCAACAACTCCAGCTACCGCAGCTGGATCCAGCAGTACGCGGGTGTGTGACACCCCGTCAGGTCAGCGGTAACCCTGCGATGGCCCTCGGCTCCGGCCGGGGGCCATCACCCTGCGTGTTCACGAATGGTGGATGGACACGAACGGAGTAGCCAGCTACCGTGCCTCCAGCGTTCGCGCCGCTCGGGAGCAGGGTGAGGTGCGCAGTGCAGGACGGCTTGCGGCGGGTGACGGCACACGGCGACTCGGAACGCCCCAACCAGGCCCGCCTCTTCGACTACTACCTCGGGGGAGCGCACAACTTCGCGGTCGACAGGACGCTCGCGGAGGAGAGCATCGCGAAGTTCCCCGTCGCCGAGATGGCGCGCACGATCAGGTCGTTCTCCCGGCGCGTGGTGCGGCTGTGCGTCGAGGAGTACGGCATCCGCCAGTTCCTCGACCTGGGCAGCGGCATCCCGACCGCGGGCAACGTCCACGAGGTCGCGCAGTCGGTCGACCCGTCGTGCAGCGTCGTCTACGTCGACCACGACCCGATCACCGTCGCGCACGCCCGCACGATGCTGCGGGAGAACCTCAACGCCGCCATCGTGCAGGCCGACGTCTGCGACGTGGGCGCCGTGCTGCGTGATCCCGAGACCCGCAGGCTCATCGACTTCACCCAGCCGACCGCCGTGCTGATGGTCGGCATCCTCCCGCACATCACCGACGAGCCCGCGGGCGTCGTCGCGCGCTACCGGGCCGCGCTGTGCGAGGGCAGCGTCATCGCCCTGACGCACCTGACGAAGGACGTCGAACCGGACGTCGTCGGCAGGCTGGTCGCGCTCGCGCACAGCCTGGGCACCCCGCTCGTGCCGCGGTCGAAGCAGGACGTGGAGGAGCTCCTCTGCGGCGTGCGGCTGCTGGAGCCCGGCCTGGTGCTCGCGGCGCACTGGCGGGCCGACGGCGAGCTGCCCGGCACGTCGGCCACGGCGGACGCCTCCACCTACGGCGCCGTCGGCGTCGTCGTCGAACAGGCCGAAGGCCGGGCCTGAGCCGCGGGTCGCGGTGTCAGGCCCGGCCTTCGCGGTCGGTCAGGCGGTTCAGGCGCCGTAGCCGTAGCCGGGCTGCCCGCCCCCGAGGGCAGCCGGACCGCGGTACTGCGCGTTGCCGAACGCGAGGATCGCGTAGCCGATCAGGCTGAACAGCCACAGGCCGACGACGCCGAAGACGGTGTCCTTCGCGAACGACTTCGCGATGTCGATCGACACGATGACCGACATGACGACGTTCACGAACGGGATCAGCATCAGCAGCAGCCACCAGCCGGGACGGCCGGCGATCTTCAGCCACACGTAGATGTTGTAGATCGGGATGATCGCAGCCCAGCCGGGCTGGCCGGCCTTCGTGTTGACCTTCCACATGACGATGATGCCGATCACTGCGATGATCAGGCTGATCACCAGGAAGAAGCCCGAGACGGCTGCGAGCGCAGTCGTGTCGATCTCGGTGGTCGGGTCAGTACCCACGGTCGTTCCTTCTTTCCACGCTTACTGGTGCCGGGGGATCGGCGAGCGGGGACGCTGCCAGCACCGTGCGCGGGTCCAGAGTGGAATTCCCGTTTCGTGAGCCTTTCGAGACCTTCCGTCAACCTTCAGCGCGACGCGCCCAGCTCCTGGAGTGCCTTGCCCTCCACACGCATCACCGTCCACTCGTCCATCGGGACGGCACCGAGCTTCTCGTAGAACGCGATGCTGGGCGCGTTCCAGTTGAGCACGGACCACTGGAACCTCGTGTACCCCTGGGCGACGCACTCCTGTGCAAGTGTTTCCAGCAGCTGCCTGCCGATGCCGCTGCCGCGGTGTTCCGGCGTGACGTAGAGGTCTTCGAGGTAGATGCCGTGCACGCCGTCCCACGTCGAGAAGTTGAGGAACCACAAGGCGATCCCGACGACCTCACCGTCCACTTCGGCCACATGGCCGAACAGCGCCGGGTTGTCGCGGAACAACGCCGTGTGCAACTGCTCCGCGGTGAGGAGGCACAGCTCCGGCGCCTTCTCGTAGAGCGCGAGCTCGTGCACGAGCCGCACGGTGGCGTCGATGTCACGCGCCTCGATCCGCCGGATCATCACACCTCCCACGCCGGGACGTTCAGCCTGCGCACCTGGGGGTCGCCGCGTTCGTCGCCCAGCTGGCAGGTGCCGGCCGGGTCCAGTCCGAAGTGGACGCCCTGGTCGGGGGCGAGGCCCAGCCACGCCGCGATCAGCACGCGGCTGAAGTGGCCGTGGCCCACGAGCACCACGTCACCGCCGGGCAGGATCCTGCGCACCTCGTCGAGCACCTTGCGGGCCCGCTCCTGGACCTCGGTGTGCGACTCGCCGTTCGGCATCGGGTGCGTCCACACCGTCCAGCCGGGGACGCGCTCGCGGATCTGCGGCGTGGTGATGCCCTCGTAGTCGCCGTAGTCCCACTCGGCGAGGTCCTCGGTCGTCGCGGTCACCTCCAGCCCGGCCAGCTCCGCGGTCCTGGTGGCCCGCCGCCGCGGGCTCGTCAGCACGAGCGCGGGCGCGGAGTCCGTGCCTCTCAGCCGGGCGAGCGTGGCGCCCGCCCTGCGTGCCTGCTGCTCGCCCTCGGGCGTCAGTTCGATGTCAGTGCGTCCCGTGTGCCTGCCGGTCTCCGACCACTCGGTCTGGCCGTGGCGCAGCAGGTAGAGGTGGGTGCTCACCTGTTCGATCCTAAGGAGTGACGGCGCGCACGTTTGGACGAGTCCACCCAAGAGGTACCCCCCTCGCCATGACTGCCGACCACCCGGACCGCCGGGTCCCCGAAGAAGAAGTGGACCCGCAGGAGATCCGCGAGGCATTCGGCGTCCGCATCGCCAGAATCCGTGCGGAACTCACGTCGACGTGGAACAAACTGCGTCAGAACGAGCGGAATCTCGATGGGCGGGACCATTAGGCCCTGCTCTGAGCTGCGTCAACCCCGCCATTCGTCTCTTTGATGAACCGATTGGCGTAGTACTCACGTCTGGTTGTGGTATTCGTCGGCGGCTACTGGCCGGTATGTCATCGGGCGCCGATAGAACGGAACGGATGTCCTTTTCCTGAGAGGACCCGTTCATGCGTCGTTCCATCACGCTCGTGCTCCCCGCACTGCTGGTAGCGGTGCTCCCGGCGCTGCCGGTGTCGGCCGCGCCCGACCCTCCCTCACCACCCGGCTGGACCCTCACCGGCGACGAGGTCCGGTGGACCAGTCCCACCGCGATGCCCCCGCGTGACGCGGGTGTCGAGTTCTGGGAGGGCGAGCGCTACCTGGGGCTCGCCAGGGAGTCGTCCGACCTGCGGTCCTTCACGCTGAAGGCCGCTCTGCACAACCCGGCCGCACTCGAGGTGAGATCGGCGGGACGCCGGATCGACGTGGCCGAGCCCGCGTCGCCCGGCCAGGCCGTGGCGGGGCTGCCAGATCTGCGACCGGCGGCGGACGCAGATCCCGGCACCCCCGGCCCGTACGCGACCCGCACCGGTGAGTACTCACTCGACCCGGTGACATTTCCGGGATACCCGCAGGCCCTCGAGATGGACGCGGTGGTCGTCGCCCCCGTAGACGCTCCCGGCGAGCGCCCGCTCGCGCTCTTCCTGCACGGCAGGCACGTCACCTGCTACGACAAGAACGACCCGAACGGGATCGCGCTCGCCTGGCCGTGCCCGGAGGGCCTGACGGCCGTGCCGAGCCACAAGGGCTATTTGAAGGCGCAGCGGCTGCTGGCGTCGCAGGGCTACCTGACCGTGTCGATCTCCGCGAACGGCGTCAACGCCCAGGACTCCGACGTCGACGCGGGCGCCCAGGCGCGGTCGACGCTGGTGCGCCACCACCTGGCGAAGTGGGCGGACTGGACCTCCGGCAGCGGGCCGGTCCCCGACGTCGTGCGGGACTCGGCTCCAGCCGACCTGTCGAACGTGCTGCTGGTGGGCCACTCCCGCGGCGGCGAGGGCGTCAACCGCGCCGCGACCGACAGCCTCACCCCGCCCCCCGGCGACACCGGGTTCAGCGGCCCGGTGCGCTGGAACGTCCGCGGCACCGTGCTGATCGGCCCCACGATCTTCGGCCACAACCCGGCGCCGGACGTGCCCTCGGTGACGTTCCTGCCCGGCTGCGACGGCGACGTCTCCGACCTCCAGGGCCAGATCTACCTGGACCAGACCCAGGGCGTGAGCCGCGGCGAGGCGCTGCACAGCGCCTTGTACATGATCGGCGCGAACCACAACTACTTCAACAGCGAGTGGACCCCCGGCCAGGCGGAGGCCCCGGCGTTCGACGACTTCGTCTCCCCGCCGCCGGACGAGGTGTGCCAGCCCGGCGCCGCGACCCGCCTGACCGCGGACCAGCAGCAGACGATGTCCGCCACCTACCTCGCCGCGTCCGCGCGGCTGTTCCTCGCCGGTGACGAGTCCGTGCTGCCGCTGCTCGACGGTTCGGGCGTCCGCGCCCCGTCCGCCGACCCGGCCCGCGTCCTCTCCCACGCCGTCGGCGGCGACCGCAGGCCGTTCGTCGTGCCGGCGACCTCGACCGAGGTGTCCGGCGGCGCCCGCCTGTGCGAGCAGACCTCCACCGACGCCACCGTCGCGTGCATCCCCGTCCCCACCGTCCGCTCCCCGCACTTCGCCGTGTTCCGCGGCGCCGTGGCCCAGCCCGACCGCGTCTCGGTCGCCCTGACCTGGTCCGAAGCGGGCCAGGCGAGCGTCGTCCAGCCCGCGGAACCGGTGTCGCTGAGCGGCTACCAGGACCTGGCGCTGCGCCTGGCCCTCCCGCCGAACGCGCCGGAGTCCGAGTTCGGCGTCGCGGTGACCGGCCAGGACGGCCGCAGACACGACCTCGGGTCCGTCTCGGTCACTGGCCTTCCCGGCACCATGAGGACCAGCTCGCTGTGGGCCCAGGAGGTGCGCGTCCCCCTGCCCGGCGGCATCGGCGACGTGACGGCGCTGGAGCTCGTCCCGCGCTCCGCGTCCGGCGAGGCGTGGCTGATCGACGCCCACGGCCGGAACGAGGGCCTCGTCCCGGTCGTCCCGACGAACCTCGGCCGCGTCGACACCGCCATCACGGAGGTCGACGAGGGCGACTCCGGCCGGCGGACGCGGAACGTCGTGGTGACCGCGAACGGCGACGGCACAAGGGTGTTCCGGCTGTACTACGTCGGTCCGGGCGAAGCCCCCGAGTCCAGGCTCGTGACGCTCCAGCCCGGCCAGACCCGTGCGGTCGTGCCGATCACCTACGAGGGCAACACCCGGTGGAGCGGGGACGTCCGCCACAGCGTCTCGGTGCAGGCGGTCTCCAACGCGGTGGCCGGCGCGGCACTGGGCCAGCTGCTCGTGCGCAACGACGACCCGGTCCCCACGATCACGGCCACCCCGATAGCAGGCCGCGCGACCGAGGGCGAACGGCTCAGGTGGAGCCTCACGCTGTCCGCCGCCGCAGACTCGCTGATCGCGCTGCGCGCCACCCCGGTGGCCCCCGAGTCCGGCACCGAACTGTCCACAACGGACGTCGACCCCGACTGGTTCCGGTCGAAGACGGGCGAGGAGCCGGAACCGTCCCGGCCGTTGTCGTCCACCGGTCTCGGCCTCGTGCCGGTGTTCAACCCGGGCGTGACCTCGATCGAGGTCGAGGTTCCGACCGTGCCCGACACCGAGGCGGAGGGGGTGGAGGTCCTGCGGCTGCGGTTCGAGGGGCTCCAGCCCAGCGGCGGCACGTTCGAGGTGACCGGTGAGGTGACCGACGGCGACTGACCGGGGTTCCCGGTTTCCCGGCGAGACGGCGTCGCGTCCCCTGCGGGAGCGGCGCCGTCTCGGCACTCAGCCCTGTTTGGGTGCGATCTCACCGAGGTAGCCGCGTACCCACCGAGGGCCAACTCCCGTGACGTGGCTCGGTTTTACTCGTTCCATTGAAGGCGGTCTGAAATCCTTGCTATCTCGTTCCCGAGGTGCGTACTGTGCTCTCGCCAATTCAAGGACGGGTTGGGAACTGAAGACTCCACCGTCCGCCACTGGTTGTCCAGGTATGCCCGGAAATGACCTGCCCTGCGCAGTCTGTCTATGATTGAGTGTGCATCGGAAATAATTCTCCTGTAAGCATCGTCGACTATTGGTGTGTCGACCACTACTGCATCAAGATACGCAAACATTCCTGCGAGTACCCGAGCCGTGTAGACCCCGGCCGACGTAACTCGGATATGTTCGACTCCGCTTACGTTGCGCGCACGAGGCGACCTCTCCAAGATGCCTTTACGCACTGCTCTCTCTACGGCCCAGGCGATCTGATCAGCACTGAAGCCGCTTTGTTGGCCATATGTGTAAACGTCATCACTGGAGACAAAGCCCTCAGTTCCTGCCCTGTCTCCAGAGGTCTCGACGTATGCAAGAACCAGCAGAAGCAAGAAGTGCTCTCGCCCATCGGGCTCGGAGATGTCGAAGATGTTCGCAATCGGTGAGGAGTCAGGCTCGTAGTGTTCGTAGTCGCCGTAGATCGTGGCCCGCAGGAACTCATGTAGTGGGATGTTGTAGTGCTCGCTCTGAGTGTAGATATCGACAATTTTCCGGGTGTCGACATGGCCGCTTCCGATGAAAGAGGATACGAAGCTCAGTGCCAGCCTGGTGTTTCCTGCTGAAAGGTTGTCGATAAGCCTGACAAGATTCTCGTTGTGCTCGAAGTTGTTCAGGAGCACTTCAAGGCAGGCGGTCAAAGAGTCAGATTCGAGAGTGACTTGAGGGTTGAAGCTTGGAAGTATCGATGGATCTTTGAGTACATTAAGGGCAAAGCTCGTCCGTTTCTTCAGGACGACATCCACGCGCGGCGGTGCGATCGTGAAGACGCGAGGCTGATAAGCCGAAAGCGTACCTTCGCTCCTGGAGCGATAGAATGTGTCCGGGCGCAGAGAGACGAATACCGTCGCAGGCCACTCGCTGGCGAGTGATTGAGCAATGAGAAAGACCTGTTCCTGGAGTTCCGATGCGTGCTGGTCTATGTTGTCCAGGAATATGACTACCTGCTTCTGCATACTTCCGCGGAGATGCTCCATTGAAGCCAGCAGGTGGGAGGCGCTGTCGGACGTGAGGCGAGCAAGATGGTTCAAGCGTTCGCGCCGGTAAGCAACTTCATCAATTTCGCGAAGTTCGCCGTAGATTCCCTTGTCAAATCGATTTAGTGCGCCGTGATGCACTGCTTCGACAAACTTGCGGTCGTTGATGTCGATGTCGTACTTCTCGCGGAATTGCCGGATCACGTCCTGGATGACGAATTCGCGCAGGTCCGACATGAGGGCCGACTTCTGCCCGAAGTCGACATAGAACACCATGGACTGCTGAAACACTTCTTTCGCGTCCACGTTGACCAAGTGTCGAATGAACATCGTTTTTCCAACGCCCACATCGCCGAGAAGAATGATTGGGCGTTTGCTGAGTCCCGACGCAAGGATGTCGCCCGCAAGGTTCGGGCTTATGCTGCCACCGCGGGCCGCTGCGGGCTCAGTTTCAAAGTTCGAGTCCGATTCGTGGAGGAGCGAATATCTGTTCTCGAGTATTTGCTTGCTGAGCATGGCGTATTGCGATAGGGCACCGCTTGTGGCGTAGGTCGCGCGAAGAAATTCCTCTTCAAGCTCGGCCGTTCTTGTCAGATCCTCGAGAAATAGTTCGGCAAGGATCTGCAGCCCAACCCGGATGTCATTTCTGCGCTTTATTCCAGGGTAGTGTGGGATAGATGCGGAAAGTGGCGCCGGCGCGGACTTCTTGCCGCCCTCTTTGAGAGTTACGTGCAGGTTCCGTGCCTCGATGCCCGGCTTTGACAGGTTATCCCAGAAAAGTCGGAAATTCTCTCTCATGGCGGAGAGGCTGGGAAATACGAGTGCGTTGCCTTTCAGTGGCGGCACCCCGTCGGTTCGCACGCCGAGAAAGGCGACGATTTGCAGGCCATTACACGCTACCGCGAGGGACACCCCTCGGGATGCGCAGTAGCCGGCCACTTGTTCCGCAGCCGCCTTGAGCGGTTTTCCTGCTTCGCCGTCCGTGAGGTTGACCAGTCGCTGGATGGTGGAAGTCAGTCCAGCCGGGACCGAGAAGTGCTGGCCCTCACGTTTGGCTTCGACAATTAGTCGTGTAAAAGGCCGGCCGATGGAATAGTCGACGTACTTTCCTTCGTGTGCCGTCTCGGTTTCTATCTCTGCCAGCGGCCAAGCGAGGACCTTGGTGAGAAGCTGATCGATAAGGTGCAGCCGTGTCGTTGCCTCGTTGCGTTGAACTTCTGCAACATTTTCGGCCGCCCAGGCGATGAGTTCGTCCAATGCGGCTTTACCTTGATCGTACGGCGTACTCACGATCGCCTGCTCCCACCTTTAGGCCGACGAGACCCCGGCCCTTTGCTGAGGGCGCTGACGAGATGGTATCCCCATGTCACAGTGTGATCATCTGCCGACCGGCGCACCCCGATGGTTGAGTCCACGCACGCTGCCGGGCGGTCACACTGTGATCTCGGGTCGTGTCACCGATCTGATCCGCGAGCCGCGGTGCGGGCGATCAGTCTGTCAGGGCGCGAGTGGTTCCTGGCTGAGTGCGGACCTCGTCGCGGTGCAGACCAAGCCCTGGCCACGTGTGGTAGCGCGTTGATCTTGGGGGAGTGTCTGAGCACTTCCACTTCGCACCGTCCACAAGGGCGAACTTGGGCCGTCTGGGGCCGTTCAGCAGCCCCCGATGACGAGAAACGACGCTGACCTGCGAAAAAGTTCTTCGCAGGTCAGCGTCGTTTACAAGGCTTCGATCTCAGCCCTGCTTGGTCTCCCAGAAGATCTTGTCGATCTCCGCGATCAGGTCGAGCAGCTGCTGTCCGGTGGCCGGGTCCATGGAACCCTTGGTGCCGGAGGCACCCGCCGCCTTGGTGGCGCGGTTGAACAGGTCGTGCAGCTGGGGGTACTTCTCGAAGTGCGGCGGCTTGAAGTAGTCCGTCCACAGCACCCACAGGTGGTGCTTGACGAGCTCGCTGCGCTGTTCCTTGATCAGGACGGCGCGCTCCCGGAACTCCGGGTCCTCGTTGGCCTGGTACTTCTCCTGGACCGCCTTGACCGACTCGGCCTCGATGCGGGCCTGCGCGGGGTCGTAGACACCGCAGGGCAGGTCGCAGTGCGCGGTGGCTTCGACGCGCGGGCGGAGAATGCGCGACACGAGTCGCATCGTTCCTCCCAGAATGAACAAGTGGATGCTCCGACATCCCGAACCCTACTCCGGCCGACCGGAAGGTGATCGTTGAGACCACGACTCTCGACCGTGCTCGTGCGCGGGCCGTCGATGGCGCCTGCCCTGCGCGACGAGGACATCGTGCTGGTCAGATGGGGTGTGGCGCCCAAACCGGGGCAGATCGCTCTCGTGCGGTGGGAGAGTCGGCCCGATCAGCTGTCGATAAAACGTGTCTCTCATCGCGTCGGCGGGTTGTGGCACGTCGTCGGGGACAACCCGTTCGCGAGCACCGACTCCGAGCAGCTCGGGCCGGCCGAGGTGCTCGGAGTCGTCAGGGCGAGGGTGTGGCCGCGGCCCGCGTTCAGGCTTTGAGCGACGCGTAGAGCGCGAGGCAGTCCTCGTAGCGGGGGAGCACGCCCGCCTCGTACGCCTCGGCCAGGGTGGGGGCCGCGACGTCCTTCTCGGACAGGTGGAACTCGAGCTCGCGCGGCCACGGCAGGTCGAGGGCCGGGTCGAGCGGCGTGAGGCCGTGCTCGCCGGACGGGTTGTAGGACGTGGAGCAGAGGTAGTTCATCGTCGTGTCGTCCTCCAGCGCGATCATCGCGTGGCCGAGGCCCTCCGCGATGTAGACGGCGTTGGACTTCTCGGACGTCACCAGCACGGCGTCCCACTGGCCGAAGGTGGGGGAGCCGACGCGGATGTCGACGACCACGTCGATGAACGAGCCGTGCGGGCAGAAGACGTACTTCGCCTGGGACGGCGGGACGTCCGCGTAGTGGATGCCGCGGATCGTGCCCGCGCGGGACACGCTGTGGTTCGTCTGGGCGAGCCGGAGCGGGTGCCCTACCGCCTCGACGAAGGCGGCCTCCTGGTACGGCGAGACGAACACGCCGCGGTCGTCGGGGAATCTTCGGGGGGTGAACTCGAACGCGCCAGAGATTTTCAGCGGACTCGCCTGCATGTCCGTCACTCTAAGGCGTCAAAGTTTCTTGACCGATCGGGTGCTTCCTGCCTGCAGAAACTGACCGGTCGGTTCAGAAAACCGGACGGACGTCTTGTTACATGCCCTCTGACCTGCGGAAAAAGTGTGATCCCCGCCGCAGACAGCCGTGCGGGACCCTGTCACACTTCCGTCACCCGCAGCACTCGGACCGTTCTCCGGCGCAACTCGTCGGAGGTCGTCGACCGAGTTTCCAGGCCCCGTGTACCCGGCGTGACAACGCTGGGCCGGTGCGCCGTTTGGTGATGAGCCCGTTTCCGGGCCGATACGCCGCCCGCACCGCAGGAGGGACGCCGTGACAGCAGTGAACGAAGCCCGTACCGAGAACTCCGATCCGACGCAGCTGACGGACGAGGAGATCTTCCACGCGCACCTGGGAGGGAAGCTCGAGGTCGGCGCGACCGCCTCGCTGGCCGACCCGAAGGCGCTGTCGATCGCGTACACACCGGGGGTCGCGCGGGTGAGCACCGCCATCGCGCAGGACGCCTCGCTGGCCGCGCGGTACACCTGGGCGCACCGGCTCGTGGTCGTCGTCAGCGACGGCACCGCCGTGCTCGGCCTCGGCGACATCGGGCCCAGCGCGTCCCTGCCCGTCATGGAGGGCAAGTCCGCGCTGTTCAAGACCTTCGGCGGCCTCGACTCCATCCCGCTCGTGCTGAACACGACGGACGTGGACGAGATCGTCGAGACGCTCGTCCGGCTGCGCCCGTCGTTCGGCGCGGTCAACCTGGAGGACGTCTCCGCGCCGCGCTGCTTCGAGCTGGAGCGGAAGCTCATCGAGGCGCTCGACTGCCCGGTCATGCACGACGACCAGCACGGCACCGCCGTCGTGTCGCTCGCCGCGCTCAATGGCGCGAACACCGTGCTGGGCAAGAACATCGGCGACCAGCGGGTGGTCATCTCCGGTGCGGGCGCCGCGGGCATCGCGATCGCCAAGATCCTCGTCGCGGCCGGCGCCGGTGACATCACGCTGATCGACTCGCGCGGCATCGTCCGCACGGGCAGGGCGGGGCTCAACCCGGTCAAGGAGGAGATCGCGGCCGTCACGAACTCCTCGAACCTCGACGGCGGCATCGACGTCGCCCTGCGCGGCGCGGACGTCTTCATCGGCGTCTCGTCGTCGACGGTGCCGGAGGAGCTGATCGCGAGCATGGCGGACGACTCGGTCGTCTTCGCGCTCTCGAACCCGGACCCGGAGGTGCACCCGGAGGTCGCCGCGCGGCACGCCGCGGTCGTGGCGACCGGCCGCAGCGACTTCCCGAACCAGATCAACAACGTGCTCGCGTTCCCCGGCATTTTCCGCGGGGCGCTCGACGCGGGCGCGCGCAGGATCACCGAGGGCATGAAACTCGCGGCGGCCGACGCAATTCTGGACGTCGCGAAAGATGATTTGGGCCCGGACCGAATTGTGCCGTCGGCGCTGGACCCCCGCGTCGGGCCCGCTGTCGCGGCGGCCGTCGCCGTGGCCGCGAAGGCCGACGGAGTGGCCTGACCTGCGCCTGCTCCGCGTTCACATTCACCGCCCATTTGATCGCACGGGAACCGGAACCACGAAGGTGGCTTTTCGTTAACCCGTGCAGGGGTGGGCGATGACGCTCCGAAGCGCTACCGTCCCTCTCCACGGGTGAACGCCCGTGGAGAGGGTTCGCGTTCGCCGCCGTTCGGGTGCCGTTGTCGTGCCCATCCGAATTGCCGCGGGTGGTGAATGCGAGGAGAGGGTGGGTCGGTGCCCAAGTGGGTGGGACGCGCGACGGTGGTGAACGGCCGTGCACGGACGGCCGCGAGGACTTCGGTGACGCTGGACGGGCTCACCCTGCCCGACGCGCCGTCGTTGCTCGTCGACGGTCAGGGCGTCGTCATGCAGGCGAACCCGGCCGCGGTGGAGCTGGCGGGCGCTCAGGGAGCGGACGACCTCGTCGGCCATCCCCTCGGTGAGCTGCTCCTCGGCGACTCCTCCGACCTGCGGCTGGCCCGCGCCGACCGCACCGAGCTGCCCGTGCGCGTCGCCCGCCACCCCGTTCCCGGCACCGGTCTGCAGGCCGTCCTGCTGATCGACGTCTCCGACCTCGCCGCCGCCGCGGACGCGTTGCGCGACGAGCAGCGCCGCCTGCGCAAGGTGCAGCAGGTCGCCCAGCTCGGCTCGTGGGAGTTCGACCCCAGGACCGGGGTGACCGTCTGGTCGGACACGCACTACGAGCTGCTCGGCGTCGACCGCGCCATCGTCCCCGGCGCGCAGGCCGTCCTCGACGTCGTGCACCCGGACGACTACCACATGGTCGAGACCTACTGGCACGGCCGGGAGATCACCGGCGACCCCATCGACATCGAGTACCGGATCGTGCGACCGGACGGCCAGCTGCGCTGGATCCGCGGTGTCGCCGAGGCGCGGCTGGACGACGCCGGCGCCCTCGACAAGATCACCGGCTACATCCGCGACATCACCGAGTCCAAGCGCGCGGCGACCGAGCTCGCCCAGGAACGGGCGCGGCTGCTGGAGGCGCAGCGCATCGCCCGCATCGGCAGCTGGGCCTACGAGACCGGCACTCGCGCCGTGCACCGCAGCGAGGTGCTGGTCGAGATGTTCGCCGAGCTGGGCATCACCCCCGAGGACGACCTGCTCAGCGGGGTGCACCCCGACGACCGCGAGGCGGTCAAGGCCATCAGGGACCGCCTGCTGCACGCGAGCGACGGCGCCCCGGTCGAGGTCGAGGTCCGCAGCGAGGTCGGTGACCGCGTCTACATGTGCCGTGCGCGCGCCGAGATCGCGCCGTCCGGCCGCGTCGAGCGCTACCACGGCACGATCCAGGACGTCACCGAGGCGCGCGAGCTGGAGCGCCGGATGCGTGAGGACCGCCGAAGACTCGCGGACGCGCAGCAGGCGGCCCGCCTCGGCATGTGGGAGTGGAACCCCGAGGACGGCGGGGTCGTGTGGTCGGACATGCTGCGCGAGATCTTCGGCATCCCGGCCGACGTTCCTGGCAGCTACCGGACCTACCTCGACCTCGTGCACCCGGAGGACCGCGCCTGGGTGGACGACCTGTGGCGCCAGCTCGCCACCGACGAGACGGCGGTCCAGTGCGAGCACCGGATCATCCGGCCGCACGACGGCGCGACGCGCGTCTTCCGCTGCCACGGCATGATCGTCCACGACCCGCTGGGCAAGAAGCTCGCGGTCGGCACCGCCCAGGACGTCACCGAGCAGCGCGCCGCCGAGGCCCGCATGAAGCGCTCCTCCCAGCGCTTCACCGACCTGGTGTCCGTGACGCCGGTCGGCATCGGCCTGTTCGACGAGGGCGAGCGGCTGGTCGACGCCAACGACGCGCTGTGCGACCTGCTCGGCATGGAGCTGGAGCAGCTGCGCGGCATGACCGCCGAGCAGCTCACCCACCCGGAGGACACCTCGCCGGGCCTGCAGTGGGCCGCCGAGCGCACGCAGAAGATCCCGCAGCGCATCCTCGTCCGCCCCGACGGCGAGAAGGTCTACTGCGAGCTGCACATCGCGATGTCGGTGCAGGACGACGGCCGCCGCTTCTGGCTGATCGTGTTCCTCGACATCACCGAACGCCGCCGCGCCGCCGAGGCGTTGCGCCACCAGGCCACCCACGACGAGCTGACCGGGCTCCCGAACCGCGCGCTGGTGAAGGAGATCCTCGGCAAGGTGCTCGACGGGCCGGACCGGTCCAAGGTCGCCGTCCTGTTCTGCGACATCGACAACTTCAAGCGCGTCAACGACTCCCTCGGCCACGACGCGGGTGACGAGCTGCTCGTGGCGCTCGCGCGCAGGCTGGAGGGCGGCCTGCCGGACGGCTGCACGGCCGCGCGCCTGTCCGGCGACGAGTACGTGATCATCTCCGAGGACATCGACGCCGTCGGCGGCGTGGACGCCCTCGCCACGCGCGTCGCGTCGTTGCTGCGCACCGCCGTTCCCGTGCACGGACAACTCGTCCGCGTCTCGGCGTCGATCGGTGCGGCCGTCCCGAACGGCTCCCGCGCCAACGGCGCCGACCTGCTGCGGTTCGCCGACGCGGCGATGTTCGAGGCGAAGCGCAACGGCGCCGGGCGCGTCTCGCTCGCCTCGGCCGCGCTGATCGCCTCCGCCGACCGCCAGGTGCACCTCGAAGGCCAGCTGCGGGAGGCGTTGCAGCACGACGGCCTGGCCCTGCACTACCAGCCGGTCGTGGGCGTCGACGGCGCCGTGCTGACCGCGGAGGCGCTGGTGCGCTGGCCGCACCCGGACCGCGGCCTGCTGCCGCCGGACGTGTTCCTGCCGGTCGCCGAGCAGGGCGACCTGATGCGCGAGCTGGACCGCTGGGTGCTGCGCACGGCGTTGAAGGAGGCCGCGACCTGGCCCGCGCCGGACGGCCGCCCGGTGTCGGTGGCGGTGAACCTCGCCGGTCTCGTGCCGGGCGACCCGGAGTTCGTCGACATCGTCTCGACCGCGATCATGGAGTCCGGCGTCCCGTGGGAACGGGTGGTGCTGGAGCTGGTCGAGACCGCGTTCGTCGACCTGCCCTCGCGCGTGCGGCAGTCGATGGACGAGCTGGTGAAGCGCGGCGTGCAGTTCGCCGTCGACGACTTCGGCACCGGCTACTCGTCGCTCGCCCGCCTCAAGGACCTGCCCGCGCAGATCATCAAGGTGGACCGGCGGTTCGTCTCCGGCGTGGGCAACGACTCGTCGGACTTCGCCGTCGCCCGCGCCGTCGTCGACATGGCCCGCGCGATGGGCCGCAAGTGCGTGGCCGAGGGCGTCGAGACCGCCACCCAGTTCCACGTGCTGCGCGGTGTCGGCGTGGACGCGTACCAGGGCTGGCTGTTCTCGCGTCCGGTGCCGCCCAAGGAGTTCCGCGCCGTGCTAGCCCTCGGGCCGCTCCACATACCGCGCGCTGGCTGAGACCTCCGGCAGCAGCGCCGCGATGCGGTGCCTGGGCAGGTCGACCAGCCTCAGTTCGAGGTCCTCCGACGACACCTGCGCGTTGTCGACGATCTCGGCCGCCTGCCGCTTCGTCAGCACGCCCTGCGACGCCGTGATCAGCGCTTCGCGCCAGACGTTGCGCAGCTTGCCGTGCGCCTTCATCAGCACCTCCCGGACCGTGCGGTCGCCGAGCGACAGCGTGCCGGTGAGGACCTGGTCGGCCACCACGATCGTGGTCTTGGCGTCCGGGTTGTTGCGCAGGAACCGCAGCTTGAACCGCGTCGCCACCAGCTCCTGCAGCTCCTTCTGACCCGCCTCCGACGACACGGCCGGGTGATTGTTGGGCACCAGGCACGCCAGCCGCGCCGGTGACGACGCCAGCAGCGTCCGCAGCAGCCACGGCCCGGGGTCCGCCGACAGGTCGACGGCGAGCGACGCGGCTCCCTTGCCGACGGGCTCGGCCCAGCCGGCGGCGCGCGGCTTCGGCGGCGGCGAGGACTCGGGGCGCGGCGCCAGGTCCGACAGCGCGGCCAGCGCCTCCTTCGACGGGCCGGACGACTCCACGGACTGCGCGCCGTGGGTGTAGATCCGCGTCCCGCCCGCCACCGCACGCCGTCCGGTCGGGCGGCACACGTAGAGGTCGGCGGCCGAGCCGATGGCCTGGGCGCCGTCGAACCGGTGGAACGCGGGCAGGATCGCCTCGAAGACCAGCCCGAGCTTCTGCAGTTCCTGCTGGACCTTGAGGCCCAGCGCGGGAGTCCGGTCGGAGAAGCCGTAGGCGAGCAGCACCCGGCCGGAGGCGATGTCCTCCAGCGCCTCGACCGCGCGACCGGCGAACAGGCCCATGCCCTCCGGCGTGTAGGGCGGGTCGCTGAAGACGAGGTCGAACGACTCCAGCACGGACGCGGGCAGCCCGAAACGCATGTCGCAGTGCAAGGTCCGGATGTCGTGGCCGCGTTCGGCCGCCCGTGCGTCGATGAACTCCAGCAGGCGCTCGTCGAGATCCACCACGGTGATCGAGACGTGCGGGTTGACCGCGGCGACGGCGAGCGACGTCAGGTCGTGGTCGCCCAGGCACAGCAGGCGCTTGCCCGCGAGGTCGTAGGTCGAGTCGAGCCACACCGCGCGGTTGAGCGCGGTCTCCGCCGTCGCCTGCACGTGGTCCAGGGAGGACAGAGGTGGCGGCACGTCGGCGATGTCGACGAGGATCTGGCGCAGCACGCCCGTGCGGTCGCGGACGCCGGACACCCCGAACTCGGCGCGGTAGGACGCCACCAGGCCGGGGGCGATGCGGTAACGATCGCCTGAAGATTCGACGTCGTCGCCCAGGGCCTTCAGCAGGTCCTGCACGGTGCGGCGGGGCACGGCGGGCAGGCGCACCAGCTCGGCCAGCGGGTGCCAGTCCTCACTGAGCAGGGACAACACCTCGCGCAGCTTGCGGGCGTGCACCCCGCGTTCCGCCACCAGCAGCCTGACCTGATCGATCGTCACAAGTGCTGAACCATACGGCCCGTCACATCGTGGAACGCTGTGCCGGGGTAAGCCGAACGAGTTAAGGTCTTGGGGATCTACGTCCAGGGCGGTCCGAACCGGGGTGGCCGTCACGACCGGAGGGATCTTCGGGTGATCGAGTTCCGGGCCGTCACCAAGCGGTTCGAGGACGGGACCATCGCTGTCGACGAGCTCGACCTCACGGTCGAGGCGGGCACGATCACCGTGTTCGTCGGTCCATCCGGGTGCGGCAAGACCACGTCGCTGCGCATGGTCAACCGCATGATCGACCCCACGTCGGGCACGATCCTGGTGGACGGCCGGGACGTCATGACCGTCGACCCGCCGACGTTGCGCCGCGGCATCGGCTACGTCATCCAGCAGGCGGGCCTGTTCCCGCACCGCACCGTCCTCGACAACGTCGCGACGGTGCCGCTTCTGTCCGGTTGGGACAAACGCAAGGCCCGCACCCGTGCCGCGGAGCTGCTGGAGATCGTCGGGCTGGACCCGGCGTTCGGCAAGCGCTACCCGGCCCAGCTCTCCGGCGGCCAGCAGCAGCGCGTCGGTGTCGCCCGCGCCCTCGCGGCGGACCCGCCCGTGCTGCTCATGGACGAGCCGTTCAGCGCCGTCGACCCGGTCGTGCGCGAGGACCTCCAGACCGAGCTGCTGCGGCTGCAGGCGGAGCTCGACAAGACGATCGTGTTCGTCACGCACGACATCGACGAGGCGCTGAAGCTCGGCGAGCGCGTCGCGGTGTTCCAGACGGGCGGGCACCTCGCCCAGTACGCGAAGCCGGCGGAGCTGCTCAGCGCGCCCGCCAACGACTTCGTCGCCTCGTTCGTCGGCAGGGACCGCGGCTACCGCACGCTGACGTTCCTGCACGCCGACGTCCCCGTGCACCCCGTCGCCACGGCGAAGCTCGGCGAGCGGGTCACCGTCACCGGCTGGATCCTCGTCGTCGACGACGAGAACAGGCCGAAGGGCTGGCTGTCCGGAGTGGACGGTGAGGTGGAGGTGCGTGAGCAGGACCTCGTCTCCGGTGGTTCCCTCTACGACGGCACCTCGTTGCGCGGCGCGCTCGACGCGGCGCTCAGCTCCCCGTCCGCGCTCGGCGTGATGGTCGACGACGCGGGCGCGGTGAGCGGCGTGGTCAGGGCCGACGACGTCATCCAGGCCCTCGCGAAGGCCCGCGCGGCGGGTGAGGTCCCGAAGTGACCTGGATCTTCGAGAACTGGGCGAGGTTCTGGGAGGTCACCGAGGTGCACCTGCGGCTCTCGGTCGTCCCGGTCGTCGTCGGGTTCCTCCTCGCCGTCCCGCTCGGCTGGTGGGCGAGCAGGTCTCCCACGGCCCGCACGATCCTCTTCCCCCTGGCCAACATCCTCTTCACGGTCCCGTCGATCGCGCTGATCGTCATCACGCCGGTGCTGCTGGGCGTGAAGATCCTCGACGAGATCAACGTGATCGTGCCGCTGACCATCTACACCGTCGCGCTGATGGTGAGGTCGGTCGCGGACGCGCTCTCCGCCGTGCCGGGCCACGTGACGGCCGCGGCGAACGCGATGGGCTTCCGGCCGCTGCGCCGGTTCCTCACCGTCGACTTCCCGCTGGCGCTGCCGGTCACCATCGCGGGCCTGCGCGTCGCGACCGTCTCCAACATCAGCATGGTGAGCGTCGGCGCGCTGGTCGGCCTCGGCGGCTACGGCCAGCTCTTCACCGAGGGCTACCAGACCGACCACACCGAGAAGGTGCTCGCGGGACTGATCGGGACGGTCGTGCTCGCGGTCCTCGCGGACGGGTTGCTGCTGCTGGCCGGACGACTGCTCACGCCGTGGGCGAGGGCGGGGAGGTGAGCTGACGTGGGCTGGCTCTTCGACCCCGCGCACTGGTCCGGCACGACCGGCATCCCGGTGCGGATGGCGGAACACCTCGGCTACACGTTCGTCACGCTGCTGGTCGCCGCGCTGATCGCGATCCCGCTGGGCGCGTTCGTCGGTCACACCGGCCGGGGCGGGTTCCTGATCGTCGGCCTCTCCAACGCCCTGCGCGCCCTGCCGACGACGGCCGTGCTGATCCTCGTCGTGCTGTGGGCGGGTCTCGGCGACTTCCCCGTCTACGTGGCCCTGGTGCTGCTGGCGATCCCGCCGATCATGGCGGGCACCTACGCGGGCGTCCGCGCCGTCGACCCGGTGACGGTCGACGCGGCGCGCGGCGTCGGCATGCGCGAGTCGGGCGTGCTGCTGCGCGTGGAGATCCCGAACGCGCTTCCCCTGGTCTACGGCGGTTTCCGCGGCGCCGCGCTGCAGGTGGTCGCCACCGCCACCATCGCCGCGTACACCGGTGCCGGCGGCCTCGGCAGGCTCGTCTTCGACGGCCTGGCACTGCAGGAGTTCGGACAGATGCTCGCCGGCGCGGTGCTCGTGGCACTGCTCGCCGTTCTCGTCGACCTGGCGTTCGCCGGCTTGCAACGGCTGACGGTCTCGCCAGGGCTGCGTCCAGCAGGAACCGGAGGAAAGAGATGAAGCGCATCGCGACAGCCGTCGCCGCGGTCATGCTTTTGTCGGCGTGCGGTGGTGACCCGCTGACGGGCGGCGCCGACAACCCGGCACCCGTGGACACGATCGTGGTCGGGTCCGCGAACTTCACGGAGTCGCGCCTGCTCGCCGAGATCTACGCGGAAGCCTTGGCCGCCAAGGGCGTCAAGGTCTCCAAGAAGCTCAACATCGGCAACCGCGAGCTGTACTTCAAGGGCGTCCAGGACGGCTCGATCGACCTGATCCCCGAGTACAGCGGCGTGCTCCTCAAGCACGTCAACAAGGAAGCCCCCGAGGTAGGCGCCGACGAGGTGTACGCGGCGCTGAAGAAGGCCCTGCCGCAGCCCTTGATCGTGCTCGACAAGTCGGAGGCCGAGGACAAGGACGCCGTCGTCGTCACCAAGCAGGTGGCGGCGCAGTACAGCCTCAAGTCGATCGACGACCTCGTGCCGTACTGCAAGGACTTCGTCTTCGGCGGCCCCACCGAGTTCCAGAACCGCCCGGACGGGCTGCCGGGGCTGAAGGCCAAGTACAACTGCGAGTTCAAGGAGTTCAAGGCCCTCGACGTGGGCGGGCCGCTGACGGTCGCCGGGCTGAAGGACAACACGGTCCAGGCGGCTGACCTGTTCACCACCGACGCCGCCATCAAGGCCAACGAGTTCGTGGTGCTCGAAGACCCCAAGAACGTGTTCGCCGCTCAGAACGTGCTGCCGTTGATCAACGAGAAGAAGGCTTCCCAGCAGGTTCGGGACGTCTTGAACGCCATCTCGAAGAAGCTCGACACGGAGACGTTGCTGGAGCTGAACGAGAAGCTGGCAGGGCCGGACAAGCCCGAGCCGGAGAAGGTCGCCAAGGAGTGGCTGGCTTCCGCCGGGATCTGATGTTCGCCGAGACCGCCGGCCCGCGGCCCCTCAGGGGTGCAGGTCGGCGGTCTTCGCTTGTACGGCGAAGTAGACGTAGTCGTCCTCGAAGCCCAGCGAGCGGTTCAGCCGGAGCATGGGCTCGTTCGCGGTGCTGGTGCGCGTCAGCACCTTCGTCACCCCGGTCAGGTTGTGCAGCATGCGCGCCTTGATCAGCCGGCCGAGCCCCTTGCCCCGATGAGCGGGCAGCACGGCGGTGTGCAGCTGGACCGCGACCGTGGGGTCGACGCCCTGCCGCTCCACGACGGTGACACCCGCCGGTGCGTCGTCGTGCAGCAGGAGCACCACCCAGCGTTCCTTCCCCGCCGCCGAGCTCGCGGCTTCGGCGGCACGCACCCCTTCGACCGTGTTCCTCGCGGCGTCGAGCGTCGTCTCGCCGAACGGCGCGTCCGTGATCGAGTTCAGCGCGTCGGCACAAGCCCCGACGAACTCGTCCGGCGCCGAGCCCTTCCACGTGACGAGCCGGTATCCGGCGGGAGGCGCGCCGACGTGCGGCAGGGAGAAGCCTTCCAGGCGCTGGCTGGTCATCGAGGTCACGACGCGGAACCCGCGAGCAGCGGCGAAGTGCTCGGCCGGGCTGCCGCGGAACACGCTCCACGACTCGATCACGGTCCGCCCGTCCAGCAGCGCGGGAACTCCGCGAAGCAGCGCCGTGCCGACGCCCCGGCGGCGACGAGACGGCAGCACGACAACGGTGACCAGCGCGAGATGCGCGTTCGCCGCCGCCACGGAGACCTGCACCTGGGCGTACCCGATGATCCGGCCGGCCTCGCGGGCGACCACGAACCGGGCCGGTTCGAACCCCAGCTCGTCCCGGTGGCTCCACAGGGCCGCGCAGGCGTCGTAGGACGGAGGTTCCTTGCCGGGCTTGTTCTCGACGGCCCAGGCCGACACCACCTCGTGCAGATCCCGCCGGTCCTCTTCCGAAGCCGTCGCGAACTCGAGCCGCTCGATCACGCCCGCACCTCCGCCATGGAACCGATTCAACCGAGGCTGGGCGGTTCTGCCCAGCCTCGGGTGCGTTCTCGCTGGACCGGCTGTGCAACTGCGGTTCGCGAGGGCTCCGTCCTTCCGCTTCCGCGTGGCGAGATCCTGGCGGCGGTGATCGGGCGGGCTACCGCGCGATGTGCCGTTCGATCGCCTCGAAGATGTCGCAGTCGGTTTGCTGCCACCAGCTGGGCATGTCGTTCCAGTCCGGGACGTGGCTGGGCTTGGGGTCGGCGACGTTGCGGTAGATCTGCACGAGCCAGCAGGTGGCGACGAACCGGCCCTTCTGCTCGCGGGTCAAGCCCGTGACACCGTCTCCAGCCTCGATGAACGCCACGACCTGGTCGTAGGTCGCGGTCGCGCTGGCCTTCTCCCAGTCATCGGTGTCGTCCCACGGCTTGACGTAGCTGTCCTTGGGCGTGCCGGGGAAGTGCTTGGTGACGCCTGCGATCCAGGCTTCACGGAACACGCGACCGCGGTCGTCCTGCACTTGGTTCTCCTGTCCTATCGGGTGTTCGACGCTGGTGCCAACGCCTTGATCTCACCGCTCAGCCGCTGTACCTGCTTGTCGCCGAGCATCGGCACGAGGTGGCGCTGAAGACTGCCGAGCTTGCGGCGGATGTAGTCGGAACTCGTGGTCACGGCGTCGGCCAGGGCCGTGCTGGCGTGGGCCATCACCTGGTCCCGGTCTCGCCGGTCGGCGCCGATGATCGCGAGATCGACGTGCACACCGGCGCGTCGGCGGGGAGAAAGCTTGTGCCGCAGCGCTTTTGCCAGCTCCTCTTCTGCCAGGAGGTGCCGGCCGAGAGTCGCATAGCAGGTGCCACGTTGCTCTGGGAGTCGTGAGCCGTCGAACCGCAACCACCCTCCGTTCTGGAGGGCTCCGGCCAGTCCGCGGACTTCTTCGGCCTTGTCCAGGGCCCGCTGGCAGGAGGACAGGTCACCCAAGCCCGCGAAGGTCTCAGCCTGAACCGCCGCGACCCAATGCCGAGTCGAGAGACCGGGGTGACCACGGCGGGCAAGTCCGGCGGCGAGTTCCAACATCGGTGCCGCGCTGGCGAAGCGGCGCTCGTAGACCGACAGGAACGAATGCCGTGTCAGCGCGCACGCCCACAGGTCGAAGTCGCCGGCCGCTTCGGCGTGGCGCGCGGCGAGGTCGTAGCTGTCCGCAGCCAGCGTGTAATCGTCGCCGTCGAAATGGATCTCGCCCTTGAGCTGGTAGAGGTCGCTGGCGGACGCGGCGATCCGCTGCATGGCGGCGGGCCCGTGACCACGCTCGAGTTCCGTGGTCAGGACGCCAAGTTGGCTGCGGACGAGCGGAAGCACCTCGGATTTCGAGGCGGCACTCGCGTAGATCGTCCAGAGAGCGGCGTTGAACTGCGCGTAGTCCGCGTCGTCGGTATCAGCTGGACGGTCGGTAGCGGGGTGCAGTGCGAGCATGGCGGCGACCATGCCGGCCATGCGGAGCGCTTCGCGACGCTGCATGTCGTCAATCTCCGGGGGATCCGGCTGGCGGTGGGGACCGGGTGCCAGCTCAGGGTCGTCGAGACTCTGGTCGTGACCGCCTGGTTCAAGCCGGTCTTCGCTTGGAAACTGCTCCCTGAACGCCTCGCCCGTTCCGGGTGCCACTTCCCAGTCTGCCGTGACATCGGGCGTACGTGCACCACTGGGCACCCAGTCGATCATGGAGTCGAGCTGCTGCCTCGTGACGCGCAGTACCTTCGCGAGCTTCGACCGCTTCCAAGGCTGAGGTTTGCGCTCGCCCGCTTCCCACCGCTGAACAGTGCGGGTGTCGACATCGACCTCCTCGGCCAGACCCTCCTGAGTGAAGTAGAGCTGGAGGCGTCGCACCGCAATCGGGTGCTCGTTCATCGCTACCGCGCCTCCCGATGCCGTTCGTGGTCCTCATTGATTGCGTTTCCGCTGTTCAGACCGTGTCGTGCCGTGTGGATGCCGTGGTCCTGTCGTGTCCATGCCGTGGTCTGTGCACCCGGTTACCGGTTGTGTACAGCATGCGACGTGATTCAGGTCTCAAGATAGCCAAGGGAGCTGTGATGACCAGCATGGATGCCCGAACCATCGCCCTACTGGATGATGAATGCGTCGATGCGCCCTCCTTGGCGCTCGGCATCCCGCACTCCGCGGAGATCACCCGAGCATGTGATTTCGCGCTGGGTGGCGCCATGCGGGAGATCGTCGCCGTCGTCGTGGCCGCTGAGAGCCCTGCCGGACTTCTGGCTGGTGCGCTCGACACACTGGCCGCGCATCTGCCACCTGCGGACGGAACAACCGTGTGCCGGTTGTGCTCCACACAGTTCTGGCCGTGCGCTCGGTTCGATGAGGCGGCGCGTCACATCGAGAGGCGTGGTGTCGCCGTCAGACCTTTTGTGCCGCTGGATCTGCATCCACAGCTCTGGCCTTCCGTCTTTTCCGAATCCGCCTCGGTTCGACCACGAGACGCGGGCGCGCAGCCGGCGACCTCTTTCACTTTCGAAGCAAGTACCTGATCACCGGAGAACTACGTGCCCTGGTACCTCGCCACCACTGCGGACCATGACACGCACTTCGCCATTTCAGCGGGGGCAGCGTCGAGTCGCTGTGTCGCAGGACCTTCCGTCCCTACTTCGAGCTTCCCGGGAGACCGCTCGACCCGCTTCAAATCTGCGATGTGTGTCTCGCAGAACGGCGGTTGGTGACGTCGGTTCCCGTTGCGCCACGACGGTGAACCACTACGCCCGTCCACGCTCGATCACCACCGTTCTGGTGGCCCCTGACTGGTGTGCTCTCGCAGCACACCGAAAGCCGCGATCGAACGCGGCCCGGAGAACCGCACTTGAAGGAGACCAGTATGTCCACTGCATTGAGCCTGCGCGATCCGCGGACATGTGTGCCCGCTGAGGTGTGGGACCGCGAGGTCCGGCTGCTCATGCGTGACCACGAGATGGATCGCGACCTGGCCGAACGCACTTTCGGCCAGACTGTCGCGTATCTCGTGGTCGCGGGTGAGAACCCGGACATCCCGATGGGACCGACGCCGGCAGTCGACAAGGGCGTCCACAGTTTCACTCTCGACACACCCCACTACTTCGCGTTCTGCGAGGAGAACGCCGGCCGCTACATCCACCACATCCCGCACCTGCCTGAGGACGGTGCGGCGGGACCGCTCCTGCTGAGCACGACGATCCAGGCCATTCGCGCGGCCGGGTTCACGCTCGACGCCGAACTGTGGAATGCGCAGTCCGTCGACTGCAACCAGTGCTATGTGGGTTGCCACGACAGCCCCGGCAAGTGACGCGCGCTGCCACAACCGCTGCTACCGTCCCTCGTTCCGCTTCTCTGAGCGCGGAACGAGGGACCCGCACGAAGGGATGGCCGGTGAGCAGCCCCCAAGCAGAGATCTGGGAGCGGTACGCCGCGAAGTACACCCCGCGGCGCACCGTCAACGCCGCAGGTGCGGCGACCTGGCTCAACTGGACCCAGTACCCGGACCACGGTCCTGACGAGTCCGTGCTCGGCGACGTTCGCGGCAGGCGGGTGCTGGAACTGGGCTCCGGTGCCGGGGCCAACCTCGCGCACCTCGCCACCCTCGGCGCGACCTGCACCGGCGTCGACCTCGCGCCCAGCCGTGCCGATGTCGCCCACCGCACCTGGGGCCACCTCGGTGAGCTGGAGTTCGTCACCGCTGATGCGGTCGACTACCTCAGCGAGGTGAGCACGATGTTCGACGTGGTCTACTCGATCTTCGGCGCGGTGTGGTTCACCGACCCGCGGGTCCTGTTCCCGCTGGTGCGGAAGAAGATGAACGACGGCGGCATCTTCGCGTTCTCACAGCCTCCTGCCACTCCTCAGCGGGACGAGGCTGGACAGGTGGTCCGGCAACAGCATCTCGCCGTTCCGTTGTGGCGTGGACATCTCTGCGCGGCGGGGTTCGGCGAGATCGTGGTGGAGACGATCGACGCCCCCGTGGCGGGGAAGCCTGGAACAGTGCTCATCTCCGCACGCGCGGCATAGTTCGGCTCAGGGCCCTGTGCGGGTCAGCCCGACGCCGGGTGGCCACCGATCCGGGCCGTCAGCTCGTCCGCTGCCTTGCGGACCTCCTTGGCCAGATCCGGCCAGGTCTGGCCGCACGGGGTGTCGCACAGGTGGCGGAACGTCAGGGTGATCGCGGCGATCGGGCGTTCGCCGTGGTCGAAGACCGGGGCCGCCACCGAGGCGAAGCCGACCGTGACGAAGCTGTCCTCCACCGCCCAGCCCTGGCGGCGTTCCGCGGTCAGGACGCGGCGTAGCGCCGGGAGGTTGTGCGGGCCTCGGCCGGTGCGGTCCACGAACGACTCGACGGACGGGAAGAGGGCTCTGACCTGGGCCGGGGGGAGGTGCGCAAGCATCGCCCTGCCGGAGGCCGTCAGGTGGGCGGGGAGGCGGACGCCCACGTCGGAGACGATCGACTGGGGTTGTCTCGGTTGTTCCCGTACCAGGTACAGGGCCTCCGGGCCGTGGAGTACACCCAGATGCGCCACCTTTTCCATCCGATCGGCCAGGCGTCGCAACAGCGGGCGAGCCAGGCGTTCGAGGGGGTCGTGGCGCAGGTAGGCGGAGCCCAGCTCGAAGGAGGCCACGCCCAGGCCGTAGCGCTTCTCCTCGGGGAAGTGCGTGGCGAAGCCTGCCTCGGTGAGTTCCGAGAGCAGGTGGTAGGTCGTTGACCTGGGTAGATTCAGCTCGCGCGCCACCGACGCCGCGGAGACCGGCCCTGGTCTGCCCGCCAGCAGCCGCAGGACCGCCAGTCCTCGCCGCAGCGCGGGAACGTCACTGCTGCTGCCCACGCGGTGATTTTCCCACGTGATCCAGCCCACGCCGTTACTACTTCAGGGCAGACTCAACAGAACAGGCCCGAGCTGCGTCATAGGGGTGTGACGGTTTTGAAGGGGGTCGGGATTGACACCGAGTTTCGATGACTTCGCTGCAGAGCAGGTAACACCGCTGCTGCGCTACGCCACCGTGCTCACGTGCGACCCGCACCTGGCCCAGGACGTGGTCCAGGAGGTGCTGCTGCGTGCGCAGCAGAAGTGGGACCGCATCGGATCAGTCGACCTTCCGCACGCCTACGTCAAACGCATGGTCACCAACGAGTACCTCTCGTGGCGCCGGCGCAGGGCGGCGAAGGACGTCGCCCTGTGCATGTCGACCCTGGAGTCCGTCACCCCGCCCGTCGCCGACACCACGCACCACTACGACGAGCGGGAAGCCATGTTGCAGCGGATCGCGAGGCTGCCCCGCAAGCAGCGGGCTGCGGTCGTGCTCCGTTACTACGAGAACTACGACGACTCGGAGATCGCACAGATGCTCGGTTGTGCCGAGGGAACAGTGCGCAGCCACATCTCACGTGCGCTGGCCACACTCCGCACGGAACATCTGCCGGAACCCGCTGGTGCTGGGTTGCGGTTCGGGGAGGGCCTCTCGTGAACGACACCGAACAGCTGATCAAGGACGCGCTCGGCCAGCTGGCCGAACGCACGCCGCATCCCGGGCCGACGTTGAACGCCCTGCGGCGCAAGCGCAAACAGCAGCGCAGCAACATCTTCCTGATGGCCACGGCCGGGGTCGCCGCCGTCGCCGTCCTGATCTTCGCGGGTGTCGTCGCCAGCGACAGGTACGCGCCGCCCGACGCGAACAGCGCCGCCGCCGCGCTGATGCCGGGGACCGGGCAGACCGTCGACATCGAGTACACGCCGCACTGGCTGCCGGACGGGTACGTCGAGACGTTCCGCAGCGTCGGTGAGGAGACGACCCGAGTCTGGGTGCCGGCGAGCGCCAAGGACGTGGACCCGACCCTGCAGACCGGGCACCCGCGGGTCAGCCTGACGAGCCTGCAGGCGTTGCCCGACCTCAGCGGGTGGCTGGAGACCAGCGTGCGCGGGCTGAAGGCGTGGGCGAGGACGGTCCAGGGCCAGTCGGCCGGTCCGACCACCGAGCTCGTGTGGCAGGCGCAGGACGTGCTCCGCGTGTCGGTGCGCGGGCAGGAGGCCGGGCAGCAGACCGCGATGAGCGTCGCGGAGTCCGTGCGGTCCGACACGAAGATCTCCTTCCTCACGCCGTTCTCGCTCGACGGCAAGCCGGCGGGTGACGTGTGGGGCAGCACGCCCAGCCGGTGGACGGCGCGGTGGCACTCGGAGAAGTACGTGGTGACGGTCTCGACGAGCACGCCCGCGCAGACCAGTGGCACTCCGGTGTCGGTGCGCGGCAGGCAGGGCGCGATCGTCGCCGACGGGTCGCTCGTGGTGCGGGACAGCGGGCTGTGGCTCACCGTTTCGGGTGATGGTCAGAGCACGGACGACTTGGTCGACACGGCCACGCGCGTGTCCCTTCAGCACATGGACCACCCCGACACCGAGTGGATCGGCAAGGGCCTCTGACCTACGTCTGGGATACCAGACGCCATCGCGCGCTCCGGGGTCGCTGAGGCGGCCCCGGAGCGCTGTGATGTCTGCATGCGACAACCGGTGGAGCTGGGTCCCAAGCCCCTGACCCTCGACGACGTCCATGCCGTCGCCCGCGACGGTGCCCCGGTGGAGATCACCGCGGCGGCCCGCGAGGCGGTCGGCGCCGCCCGTGGTCACATCGAACAGCTCGCCACGGCGGAACGTCCCACCTACGGCGTCTCGACCGGGTTCGGCGCGCTCGCCGTCCGGCACATCCCGCCGGACCGCCGCGCGCAGCTGCAGCGGTCGCTGATCCGCTCCCACGCCGCCGGATCGGGTCCGGAGGTGGAACGCGAGGTCGTGCGCGCGCTGATGTTGCTGCGGCTGCGCACGTTGTCGACCGGTCACACCGGCGTCCGTCTGTCCACTGTGGATGCCATGGCGGGCATGCTGAACGCCGGGATTACCCCGGTGGTGCACGAGTTCGGTTCGCTGGGCTGCTCCGGTGACCTCGCGCCGTTGTCGGCGAGCGCGCTCGCGCTGATGGGCGAGGGCATGGTCCGCAACGCCCGCGACGAGCTCGTCCCGGCCGCCGAGGCGCTGGCCGAGGCCGGCATCGAACCGGTGCGGCTCGCCGAGAAGGAGGGCCTCGCGCTGATCAACGGCACCGACGGCATGCTCGGCATGCTGGCGCTGGCCATCGCGGACCTGACGAGGCTGCTGGACATCGCCGACCTCACGGCCGCCATGAGCGTCGAGGCGCTGCTCGGCACGGACCGGGTCTTCGAGCCCGAGCTGCACGCGCTGCGCCCGCACCCCGGCCAGAACCACAGCGCGGCGCGGATGCTCGCGTTCCTGCGCGACTCCGAGATCGTCGCCTCGCACCGCGGCCCGGACTGCACCCGCGTGCAGGACGCGTACTCGTTGCGCTGCTCCCCGCAGGTGCACGGCGCGGCCCGGGACACGGTCGCCTACGCGGCGACGGTGGCGGACCGCGAGCTGTCGTCGGTGATCGACAACCCGGTCGTGCTGGCCGACGGACGGGTGGAGTCGAACGGCAACTTCCACGGCGCGCCCGTCGCGTACGTGCTGGACTTCCTGGCCATCCCGGTCGCGGACGTGGCGTCGATCGCCGAGCGCCGCACGGACCGGATGCTCGACGTCTCCCGCTCGCACGGCCTGCCGCCGTTCCTCGCCGACGACCCCGGCGTGGACTCCGGCCACATGATCGCCCAGTACACGCAGGCGGCGATCGTGTCCGAGCTCAAGCGCCTGGCCGTGCCCGCGTCGGTCGACTCGATCCCGTCGTCGGCGATGCAGGAGGACCACGTGTCGATGGGCTGGTCCGCGGCCCGCAAGCTGCGCAAGGCCGTCGACGGCCTGACGACCGTGCTCGCGATCGAGCTGCTCACCGCCGCGCGGGCCCTCGACCTGCGCGCGCCCCTCAAGCCCGCCCCCGCGACGGCCGCCGCCGTGGCGAAGCTGCGCGAGACGGTGCCCGGGCCCGGCCCCGATCGCCACCTCGCCCCCGAGATCGCCGCCGCCGAGGCCCTCATCCGAAGTGGAGCCCTGTCATGACCTCTGTTCGTGCCGATCGAGGAACCGAGCTGACCGCCAAGCAGTGGTCGACCGAGGCCGCCCTGCGGATGTTCCACAACAACCTCGACCCCGACGTGGCCGAGCGCCCCGAGGACCTCGTCGTCTACGGCGGCACCGGCAAGGCCGCGCGCGACTGGCCGTCGTTCGAGGCGATCTCCCGCGAGCTGCGCAACCTCGAAGCCGACGAGACCCTGCTCGTGCAGTCCGGCCGCCCGGTCGGCGTCATGCGCACGCACGAGTGGGCGCCACGCGTGCTCATCGCGAACTCGAACCTCGTGCCGGACTGGGCGAACTGGCCCGAGTTCCGCCGCTTGGAGGCCGAGGGCCTCACGATGTACGGGCAGATGACCGCCGGGTCGTGGATCTACATCGGCACGCAGGGCATCCTCCAGGGCACCTACGAGACGTTCGCCGCCGTGGCCCAGAAGCGCTTCGGCGGCACGCTGCGCGGAACGCTGACCGTGACGGCCGGTCTGGGCGGCATGGGTGGCGCGCAGCCGCTGGCCGTGACGATGAACGAGGGCGTCGCGCTGTGCATCGAGGTCGACCCCGCCCGCGCCCTGCGCCGGGTCGAGACCCGTTACCTCGACGAGGTCGCTGCTTCGCTGGACGAGGCGGTCGAACGGTGCCTGGCGGCCAAGGCCGCCGGTGAGGCCGTGTCCGTCGGCGTCGTCGGCAACGCGGCCGAGATCCTGCCCGAGCTGCTGCGCCGCGAGGTCGCCGTCGACATCGTCACGGACCAGACGTCGGCGCACGACCCGTTGGCGTACCTGCCGATCGGCGTCCCGCTGGAGGACTGGGCCTCGTACGCGGCCGCGAAGCCGGAGGAGTTCACCGAACGCGCCCGCAAGTCGATGGCCACGCACGTCGAGGCGATGGTCGGCTTCCTCGACCGCGGCGCCGAGGTGTTCGACTACGGCAACTCGATCCGCGGCGAGGCCCAGCTCGGCGGCTACGACCGCGCGTTCGCGTTCCCCGGCTTCGTGCCCGCCTACATCCGTCCGCTGTTCTGCGAGGGCAAGGGCCCGTTCCGCTGGGCGGCGCTGTCCGGCGACCCGGCCGACATCGCGAAGACCGACGCCGCGATCCTGGAGCTGTTCCCGGAGAACGAGCAGCTCGCGCGGTGGATCAAGATGGCGGGGGAGCGCGTCGAGTTCCAGGGCCTGCCCGCCCGCATCTGCTGGCTCGGCTACGGCGAACGGCACCTCGCGGGTCTCAGGTTCAACGAGATGGTGGCCTCCGGCGAGCTGTCCGCGCCGATCGTGATCGGCCGCGACCACCTCGACTGCGGCTCGGTCGCGTCGCCGTACCGCGAGACCGAGGCGATGGCGGACGGCTCCGACGCCATCGCCGACTGGCCGCTGCTGAACGCCCTGGTCAACACGGCCTCCGGCGCCACGTGGGTGTCGATCCACCACGGCGGCGGCGTCGGCATCGGCCGGTCGATCCACGCCGGGCAGGTGACCGTGGCGGACGGCACCGAGCTGGCGGCGCGCAAGATCGAGCGGGTGCTGACGAACGACCCCGGGATGGGCGTCATCCGGCACGTGGACGCGGGGTACGACGAGGCCAGGGCGGTGGCGGCCGACAAGGGCGTGCACATCCCGATGGAGCGCTGAGAAATGTCAGACCTCGCTGGGAGAATGAAAGTCGGGGGACCCCCCGGAGGGGACCCCTGCGTGAGCCTGCCGGGGGTGGCGTGATGCTCGACCAGATCGCCGACATCGGCCGCGACGCGCAGCGGGGCGGCTACTCCCGCCACGCCTACACGAAGCCGGAGGTCGAGCTCCGCCACTGGTTCGCCGAGCAGGCCGAACGGCGGGGCCTGGCCGTCGAGACCGACCGGAACGGCAACCTCTGGGCGTGGTGGGGTGAGCCGGGTGCGAACGCGCTCGTCACCGGCAGCCACCTCGACTCGGTGCCCGGTGGCGGTGCGTTCGACGGGCCGCTCGGGGTGACCAGTTCGCTGCAAGCCGTGGACCTCTTGCAAGCCAAGGGGTTCACGCCAGGCCGGCCGTTCGCGGTTGCCGTGTTCGCCGAGGAGGAGGGTGGCCGGTTCGGGGTCGCGTGTCTGGGCAGCCGGCTGCTCAGCGGTGCCATCGACGCCGCGAAGGCGTTGAGCCTCAAGGACCCCGATGGCGTCACGCTGGCCGAGGCGATGAAGGCCGCCGGCCACGATCCGGAGCGGGTCGGGCGGGACGACGAGGCGCTGGGGCGCATCGGGCAGTTCGTCGAGCTGCACGTCGAGCAGGGGCGTGGGCTGACGGTGCCGGTGGGGGTGGCGAGCAGCATCCTCGCGCACGGGCGGTGGCGGTTCACGTTCGCCGGTGAGGGCAACCACGCCGGAGCGACGTTGATCGAGGACCGGCGTGACCCGATGGTTCCGGCGGCGCAGCTCGTGATCGCCGCGCGCCGGGCCGCCAGGGACGGCGGACGGGCCACGGTCGGGCGGATCGTGCCCAACCCCGGCGGGACGAACGTCATCGCGTCCACTGTGGACGTCTGGCTGGACGCGCGGGACAGTGATGACGCACGTACCCGTGCGATGGTCGCGGAGATCTCCGAGGCGGCGAGGCAAGCCGCGGCGGAGGAGGGATGCGAGGTGCGGATCGCCGAGGAGTCGTACGGCGACACGGTGCACTTCGACCCGCGGCTCCGGGACGACATCGCGAACGCGCTTGGCGGTGTTCCGGCGTTGCCGACCGGGGCGGGGCACGACGCGGGCATTCTCGCTGCTCACGTGCCCACGGCCATGTTGTTCGTGCGCAACCCGACCGGGGTGAGCCACGCGCCGGAGGAGTTCGCCGAGCAGGCGGACGTGGACGAAGGAGTCAGGGCGTTGGCGGCCACGATCGAACACCTCGGCTCATGAACTACTGGTGCGAGCGGGCCTGGCTGCCCGGCGGGCTCGCCGAGCGCGTGCTCGTCAGGGTGGAGAACGGGCGCATCTCCAGCGTGTCCACTGTGGACACGATTCCGTTGGGGGTGCGGCGGCTGTACGGCGTTGTCGTTCCCGGGTTCGCCAACGTCCACTCGCACGCGTTCCACCGGGCGTTGCGCGGACGGACGCACGACGGTGGCGGCACGTTCTGGACGTGGCGCGAAGGCATGTACGCGTTGGCGGCCAAGTTGACGCCGCAGTCGTACTACCGGCTGGCCCGCGCGGTTTACGGTGAAATGGCGCTTGCCGGGGTCTCGGCGGTCGGCGAGTTCCACTACGTGCACGACGGGTCGAACGAGTTCGGCTATGCGTTGAGGGAAGCGGCGAAGGACGCGGGCATCCGCCTGACGTTGCTCGACACCTGTTACCTGGCGGGCGGTATCGGCCAGCCGGTGAACGAGGTGCAGCGGCGGTTCTCCGACGGCACGGCGGAGGCGTGGGCGAGCCGGGTCGGTGAGCTGAAGTCCGACGACGTGATGAAGGTCGGGGCGGCGATCCACTCCGTCCGCGCGGTGCCGCGAGCGGAGCTTCCCGTTGTGGCGCAGGCGTTCCCCGACGCGCCGCTGCACGTCCACCTGTCGGAGCAGCCCGCGGAGAACGAGGCGTGCCTCGCCGCGTACGGGCTGACGCCGACCGGTCTGCTCGCGGAGGCCGGAGCGTTGTCGCCGCGCACGACGGCGGTGCACGCCACGCACCTGACGTCCGAGGACATCGAGTTGCTCGGCGGTTCGGGCACGGGGGCGTGCTTCTGCCCGACCACCGAGGCAGACCTCGCCGACGGCATCGGCCCTGCCCGTGAGCTGGCGGACGCGGGCAGCCCGTTGTCGCTGGGCAGCGACCAGCACGCGGTGGCCGACCCGCTGCTGGAGACCAGGGCACTGGAGCACGGCGAACGGCTCCGCACCGGTCAGCGCGGCCGGTTCTCGCCGGAGGAGCTGCTGCAGGTCGCCACCCGGCACTCCGCGCTCGGCTGGGACGGCGGACGCATCGAGCCCGGCGCTCCCTGCGACCTGGTGGCGATCAGTTGCTCTACCCCGCGCACCGCGGGATCGTTGCCGCAGCAGGTGTTCCTCTCGGCCACAGCGTCCGATGTGGACACCGTGGTCGTGGGAGGCAGGGTCGTCGCCTCGAACGGCGTGCACGAGACCCTGGGAGACGTCGGCAAGCTGCTGGCGGACGCGATCGAGGAGCTGTGGGCATGAGCGTGCTGGTCACCGGCATCGGTGAGCTGACGACGAACAGCGAGTCCGCGGGAAACGCGCTGGTCATCGACGGCGAGAAGATCGCCTGGGTCGGCAGTGCGACGGAGGCGCCGCCTGCGGACGAACGGGTCGACGTCGAAGGCAGGGCCGTGCTGCCGGGCTGGGTGGACAGCCACACCCACCTCGTCTTCGCCGGCGACCGCACGGCCGAGTTCGGTGCGCGCATGGCGGGCAAGCCCTACACGGCGGGCGGCATCGCCGTCACCGTCAACGCGACCCGTGCCGCCACCGACGCCGAACTGTCCGAGGTCGTGCGCAAGCACGTCGCCGAGGCGCTCCGGCAGGGCACGACGTTCGTCGAGACCAAGACCGGTTACGGCCTGAACGTCGCCGACGAGGTGCGGTCGGCCCGCATCGCCGCCGAGCACGCCGACGAGGTCACGTTCCTGGGGGCGCACCTCGTCCCGCCCGGTGAGGACGCCGACATCTACGTCGAGCTGGTCCGCGGCGAGATGCTCGACGCCGTCGCACCTCTCGTGCGGTGGGCGGACGTGTTCTGCGAGAAGGGCGCTTTCGACTACGACCAGTCCAAGGCCGTGCTGGAGGCAGCTAAAGCGAAGGGGCTGGGGTTGCGCGTGCACGGCAACCAGCTCGGTGAAGGCCCCGGCGTGGGGCTGGCCGTGGAACTGGGTGCCGCGTCGGTCGACCACTGCACCTACCTGTCGGCCGCGGACGTGGACGCGCTGGCGTCCTCCGACACCGTCGCCACGCTGCTCCCGGCGTGCGACCTGTCGACGCGGCAGTCGCTGCCGCCCGCCCGTGCCCTGCTCGACGCGGGCGCAACGGTCGCGCTGGCCAGCAACTGCAACCCCGGCTCGTCCTACACCTCGTCGATGGCGTTCTGCGTGACGACAGCGGTCCTGCAGATGCGGATGACCGTCGAGGAGGCGATCTGGGCGGCGACCGCGGGCGGCGCGAGGGCGTTGCGCCGCGACGACGTCGGTGTCATCAGGCCGGGGGCCCGCGCCGACCTGCACGTGCTGGACGCGCCGTCGGTCACGCACCTCGCCTACCGGCCCGGAGTCCCGTTGACCCACGCGGTGTGGCGCCGGGGTGAACGGTCCGTCTGAGCACCCTTCGTCTGGGCCTACTGGCGCAACGGGCCGGGACCGTACGGTGGCGTCGTGGACTTCGCCGAAGCCCTGACCAAAGCGATCGACAACAGCGGTCTCAGCCTCGAACGCGTGCGGCACCACCTGGGCGCACGGGGCATGCGGGTGAGCCAGTCGACGCTCAGCTACTGGCGCCGCGGCCGCAGCCGACCGGAACGGCCGGAGTCGCTGAAGGTCGTCACGGCCCTGGAAGAGCTGCTCGGCCTCGGCGAGGGCTTCCTCACCGACCGGCTCGGCGACAAGCGCCCGCGCGGGCGCTGGGTGGACCAGGCGATGTCCCTGGAGGACATGTGGGACTCGCGTGCCACCGACCTCGGCGAGGTCATGGCGCGGATCGACCGGCTTCAGCCGACGGCGTCGACGTACCTGACCGTCCGCGACCGGCAGGTGATCGGGCCGGACCGGCGTGAAGTCGAGATGCACTCCACCGGTGTCGTGCAGGCGCTGGAGGACGGCGTCGACAGGTTCCTCGCCATCCAGCTCGCCGACCCTGACGACCTCGGCGTGCCGTCCATCGAGGCGGGGCCGCCGTGCAGGCTCGGACGGGTGCGCGGGGACGACTCCACGGGGTTCCTCGTCGCGGAGGTGCTCTTCGACCGGGTGCTGAGGGCGGGGGAGACGGCGCTCGTCGACTACCGGGTGCGGATGCGGCCCGGTGCGCAGAGCGAGGTGTGCGACAGGCGGTTCCTGCGACCGGTGGGCGACTACGTGCTGCAGGTCGACTTCCACCCGGACGCGGTGCCGGCGCGGTGCTTCGAGTTCACCCGGCCGTCGTTGCAGGAACCGGAGACCGCGCTGAACGAGCTGTGGATAGGCACGACCGCGTCGACGCACATCCACGTGCGGAACTCGAAGCCGGGAATCAGAGGTGTGCGGTGGGAATGGGAGTAGGCCGCTACTCCCATTCCCACCACGAACGCCCCCGGATGACCGATGCGCGGGCCGGGCCGCGTTGGGCCCGCGCTGCGGGGCGTTGAGGCGGCCGTCGTCGCTGCAGGGGTGCGACGACGGCAAGACCTGGTCTTACCGTGTTCTGAGAACCGGTGTGCGCGCTATTCCTGATTCGCGTCTCAAGAATGTTTCGGGCACAGGGAGAAACTAACGCGACAGGTGCGCCGGACAACAGGTTCGAAACTTCAGTCGTCAACTCTGTCAAAACTGTGGCGGCGCGCACGGGCGTGCCGGGCGATCACCGGCCGTAGCATTCGACCGTGTCGGAATTCGCCGAGGAGCTGACGCGGGCGGTCGAGGCGAGCGGCCTCAGCCTGGAGCGGATCCAGCGCCACCTGGAGTCGCGCGGCGTGCAGGTGAGCCAGTCGACGCTGAGCTACTGGCGCCGCGGCCGCAGCCGGCCGGAACGCCCCGAGTCGCTCTCGGCCGTCGCCGCGCTGGAGGAGATCCTGCGGCTGGAGACCGGCGCGCTGACCGGCAGGCTGGGGGACCGGCGCCCGCGCGGCCGGTGGGTCGAGCGCACCACCGCGCTGGAAGGCATCTGGGCCGCCGCCGCGATCGACCTCGGCCGCGAGATCGCCCGCGTCGACCACCTGCTGCCCGTCCCGGCGCGCTACCTGAACGTGCGCGACCGCGCGTCGATCGGCAAGGACCGGCGGGAGGTCGAGATCCGGGTCAGCACGGTCATCGAGGCGTTCGAGGACGGCGTCGACCGGGTGCTCCTCGCCAAGACCGCCGACGGCACCGACCGCTCACCCGGCGACGTCGTCGCGGAGGGGTCGTGCCGGCTGGGCAGGGTCCGCAAGGACGCCGAGCACAAGCTGCTCGTCGCCGAGATCATCCTCGACCGGGTCCTGCGCGCGGGCGACACGGGCCTCGTCGACCTGCGCCTGCTCTCCGACCCCGGCGCGGACAGCTCCCGCGTGGACCGCACGTTCCTGCGCCCGCTGCGCAACTACCTCCTGGAGGTCGAGTTCCACCCCGACGCCGTCCCGGTGCGCTGCCACAGCTTCACCAAGCAGGGCCCGGACGCCCCCGCCGTCGACACGGGCGAGCTGTGGATCGGCACGACCGCCGCCGCCCACCTGCTGGTCCACGAGGCCCAGGCCGGTCACGTGCACGGCATCCGGTGGGAGTGGGAGTAGCGGGAGCTGGAGCAGCTCCACGTGGCACCGGGGGAGCCCAGGGGGCAGGGTGGAGAGCATGGAGTACACCCACCTCGGCCGCAGCGGCCTGTCCGTCTCCCGCCTGTGCCTCGGCACGATGAACTTCGGTCCCGAGACGTCCGAGGCCGACAGCCACGCGATCATGGACCGCGCCCACGAGCACGGCCTGAACTTCTTCGACACGGCCAACGTCTACGGCTGGAAGCAAGGCGAGGGCGTCACCGAGAACATCATCGGACGCTGGTTCGCCCAGGGCGGCGGCCGCCGCGAGAAGACGGTCATCGCCACCAAGCTCTACGGCAGCATGGGCGACTGGCCGAACGAGACCAAGCTGTCGGCGCTGAACATCCGCCGGGCCTGCGACGCCTCCCTGAAGCGCCTGCAGACCGACTACATCGACCTCTACCAGATGCACCACGTCGACAGGGACACGCCGTGGGACGAGATCTGGGAGGCGTTCTCCGTCCTGCGCCAGCAGGGCAAGGTCATCTACTTCGGCTCGTCGAACTTCGCGGGCTGGCACATCGCCCAGGCCGCCGAGGCCGCGCGCACCCGCGGTTTCCTCGGGCTCGTCTCCGAGCAGTCGATCTACAACCTGATGACCCGCTGGGTCGAGCTGGAGGTGCTGCCCGCCGCCAAGCACTACGGCCTCGGCGTCATCCCGTGGTCGCCGCTGCACGGCGGCCTGCTCGGCGGCGTCCTGCGCAAGCAGCGCGAGAACGGCACCTCCCGCAGCTCGTCCGGCCGCTCGGCGGACGCGCTGGAGAAGCACCGCGACACCATCGACGCCTACGAGAAGCTGTGCGCGGAGCTGGGCGAGGACCCGGCCAACGTCGGCCTCGCGTGGCTGCTGCACCAGGACGGCGTCACCGCGCCCATCATCGGCCCGCGCACCGGCGAGCAGCTCGACAACTCGCTGCGGGCGGCGGAGCTCAAGCTGGACGCGGACGTGCTGGCACGCCTCGACGAACTGTTCCCCGCCCCCGCCCCGAACGGCTCCAAGCCGGCCCCGGAGGCGTACGCCTGGTAGACCACTCCCCGCCTGCCTTCCAGTACGCGGGGGCCCCACGTACTGTCCACGCACACGATGGGGCCCCGCGTGGCGGAAAAAGGACTAGGGGGAGTGGACCAATGGCGGATTAGGTCAGTCCTCGAAGTCGTCGTCGTCGCGCGCCAGGTAGGTGGCCAGGCGCTCGACGGCGGTCTCGAAGTCCGGGTTGGTGTCGACGAACGCGCGGAGCTTGTCGGCGAGCCACGCGAAGGTGACCTCCTCGTCGCCGCGCCGCTTCTCCAGCTCCTCGATGCCGCGATCGGTGAAGTACATGGCAGAGACTCCTGTGTGGCGGTAGAAAGCGAGCCGCCGGACCCCCTGGTGAGGGCCCGGCGGCTCGGTCTTGTCAGGCGGTGGTCACTCGAACGCGCGGGTGATGATCTCGCGCTGCTCGACCTCGTGCACCTTGCTCGAACCGGCCGACGGGGCGGCCATCGGGCGGCGCGACACGCGGCGGACGGTGCCCAGGTGCTCGGGCAGCAGCTCCGGCAGGGCCAGGCCGTAGAACGGCCACGCGCCCTGGTTCGCCGGCTCCTCCTGCACCCAGCGGATGTCCTTCGCGTTCGGGTAGCGCTCCAGGGTCTCGGTCAGCTTGCGGGCCGGGACCGGGTAGAGCTGCTCGACGCGCACGATCGCCACGTCGCCGCTGCCGCGCTTCTCTCGCTCGGCGTGCAGCTCGTAGGAGATCTTGCCGCTGCACAGCAGGACCTTCGTGACCGCGTTCGGGTCCTTGACGGTCGGGTCGTCCATCACCGACTGGAAGCGGTCGTTGATGAACTCGTCCGTGCCGCTGACGGCGGCCTTCAGGCGCAGCATCGACTTCGGCGTGAACACCACGAGCGGGCGGTCCACACCGTCGAGGGCGTGGCGGCGCAGCAGGTGGAAGTAGTTCGCCGGGGTCGACGGCACCGCGACGGTCATGGAGCCCTCGGCGCACAGCTGCAGCCAGCGCTCGATGCGGCCCGACGTGTGGTCGGGGCCCTGGCCCTCGTGGCCGTGCGGCAGCAGGATCACGACGTCGGAACGCTGACCCCACTTCGCCTCACCGGACGAGATGAACTCGTCGATGATCGGCTGCGCGCCGTTGACGAAGTCGCCGAACTGCGCCTCCCACAGCACCAGCGCCTGCGGGTTCGCGACCGAGTAGCCGTACTCGAAGCCGAGCGCGGCGAACTCCGACAGCACCGAGTCGTAGACCATGAACTTGCCCTGGTCCGGCGACAGGTTCTGCAGCGGCGTGTACTCCTCGCCGGACTTGCGGTCGATCAGGGTCGCGTGGCGCTGCACGAACGTGCCGCGGCGCGAGTCCTGGCCAGCCAGGCGGATCTTGCGACCCTCCAGGGCCAGCGAGCCGAACGCGAGCAGCTCGGCGAACGCCCAGTCGATGCCGCCGTCGCGCGCCATCTTCGCGCGGCGCTCCAGCACCGGCTTGACGCGGGCGTGCGGGGTGAAGCCCTCCGGCAGGTTCACGTGCGCGTCGGCGATCTGCTCCAGCACCTCACGCGTGATGCCGGTCGGCAGCTTCGCCGGGACCTGCTGCTCGGCCTCCACCGACGGGCTGACCGTCACCGGGTGCTTCTCGAGCTCGCGGACCTCGTTGAACACGTGCTCCAGCTGGCTGGAGAAGTCCTGCAGCGCCTTCTCGGCCTCTTCGACCGTGATGTCGCCGCGGCCGATCAGGGCCTCGGTGTAGGTCTTGCGGACCGAGCGCTTCTGGTCGATCACGTCGTACATCGCCGGCTGCGTCATCGAGGGGTCGTCACCCTCGTTGTGGCCGCGGCGGCGGTAGCAGACCATGTCGATCACGACGTCTTTGTGGAACGCCTGGCGGTAGTCGACCGCCAGCTTCGCGACCCAGTAGCACGCCTCGGGGTCGTCGCCGTTCACGTGGAAGACCGGCGAGCCGATCATCTTCGCGACGTCGGTCGAGTACTTCGAGGACCGCGAGTGCTCCGGCGCGGTGGTGAAGCCGACCTGGTTGTTGACGACGATGTGGACGGTGCCACCGGTGCGGTAGCCGCGCACGAGCGCCAGGTTCAGCGTCTCGGCGACGACACCCTGGCCCGCGAACGCCGCGTCACCGTGCAGGGCGACCGGCAGGACGGGGAAGAAGTCGCCGCCCTTGTCGATCAGGTCCTGCTTGGCGCGCACGATGCCCTCGAGCACCGGGTCGACGGCCTCCAGGTGCGACGGGTTCGCCGTCAGCGACACCTTGGTCTCGCCGTCGCCGAACATCCGGAAGTACTTGCCCTCGGCGCCGAGGTGGTACTTCACGTCGCCGGAGCCGTGGGCCTGGCCGGGGTCGAGGTTGCCCTCGAACTCGCGGAAGATCTGCGAGATCGGCTTGCCGACGATGTTCGCGAGCACGTTCAGGCGGCCGCGGTGCGGCATGCCGATGACGACCTCGTCGAGCTCGTGCTCGGCGGCCTTGTCCAGCACCGCGTCGAGCAGCGGGATGACGGTCTCGCCGCCCTCCAGCGAGAACCGCTTCTGGCCGACGTACTTGGTCTGCAGGAACGTCTCGAACGCCTCGGCGGCGTTGAGCTTGCTGAGGATGTACTTCTGCACGGTGGCCGGCGGCTTCTCGTGCGGAACCTCGACGCGCTCCTGGATCCAGCGGCGCTCCTCCGGCTCCAGGATGTGCATGTACTCGACGCCGACGGTGCGGCAGTACGAGTTGCGCAGCACGCCCAGGATGTCGCGGAGCTTCATCCGCTCCTTGCCCGCGAAGCCGCCGACGGGGAACTCGCGGTCGAGGTCCCACAGCGTCAGGCCGTGGCTGAGCACGTCCAGGTCGGCGTGGCTGCGCTGGCGGTAGTTCAACGGGTCCGTGTCGGCCATCAGGTGGCCGCGCGTGCGGAACGCGTCGATCAGCTCTATGACGCGGGCCGTCTTGTCGACAGCGCCCTCGGGGATGTCCGCGACCCAGCGGATCGGCTCGTAGGGCAGCCGCAGCGACGCGAAGATGTCGTCGTAGAAGTCGTCCTCGCCCAGCAGCAGCTGGTGCACGCGCTTGAGGAACTCGCCCGACTCCGCGCCCTGGATGATGCGGTGGTCGTACGTGGAGGTCAGCGTGATGATCTTGCTGACGCCCATGTCGGTGAGCGCCTGCTCGCTGGTGCCCTGGAAGTGCGCGGGGTACTCCATCGCGCCGACGCCGATGATCGCGCCCTGACCGGCGGTGAGGCGCGGAACCGAGTGGTTCGTGCCGATCGTGCCGGGGTTGGTCAGCGAGATCGTGGTGCCGCCGAAGTCCTCGGCGGTCAGCGAGCCGCTGCGGGCCTTGCGGATCAGGTCCTCGTACGCCTGCCAGAACTGCGTGAACGTCATGTTCTCGCAGTTCTTCACCGACGCGACGACCAGCGTGCGCGAGCCGTCCTTGCCGGGCAGGTCGATCGCGAGACCGAAGTTCACGTGCTCCGGCGTGACGACGAACGGCTTGCCGTCGACCTCGGCGTAGTGCCGGTTCATGTTCGGGAACGCCTGCAGCGCCCTGACCACCGCGTAGCCGATGACGTGCGTGAAGGAGACCTTCCCGCCGCGCGTCCGCTTCAGGTGGTTGTTGATGACGATGCGGTTGTCGGCCAGCAGCTTGGCGGGCACGGCGCGCACGCTGGTCGCGGTCGGAACGGTGAGCGACAGCTCCATGTTCTTCGCGATCGCGGCGGCGGCACCGCGCAGCTGCTTCTGCTCGGGCTGCGCGCTCTGCGTGACCGGCTTGGCCTTGGCGGCCTGCTGCGGCGCGGGCTTGCCGGTGGACGGCAAGGTGGCCGCCGCCTTCGGCTGCGGCTTCGGCTGCGCGGCGGGCTTGGGTGCGGCGGCGGGCGCGGGCTTGCCGGTGTCGGCGGCCGGCGGCGTCACGGTCGTGGTCGAGGTGGCCGAGGAGCCACCCGCGCTGGACGTGGCGGCGGCACTTCCGTTGCCGCCCGCACGCTTGTAGTCGGCAAAGAAGTCATGCCACGCCGGGTCTACGGACGACGGATCCGCGAGGAACTGGTCGTACATCTCCTCGACGAGCCACTCGTTCGGCCCGAACTGTGACGCAGGACTGCTGCTGGACACGGCTGGCGCTCGCCTCTATCCATCTCGCTCTTGGTGTTGACTCATGCGGTAGTCAGGCTAGTCCCCCCGGCCTCGGCCTTCACACGCTGGAGGCACCTGGCAAGGAGTGCTCTGTCACAGGATCGATCAGGACGGCCCCGCAGTCACCTGTTGTTGAGCAAATCTTGAGGTGTGTCTCACTACGTCACCTCCGTTTTCTCGTGCTTTTGAGAGACATACGCACCACGCACGGTGATCAGTTCACGATAAGTACAAGATCCCCGGTCCGCGGGTCGATCTTGCCCCGCGTCAGTCCTCACCGAGCGACCCGAGGACGGAACGAGCCATCGCCCGCACGAACTTCTCCCTGGTCTCACCGGACGTCCGGTCCAGCGACAGGTACGGGTTCAGGTCCTCCAGCTCGACCAGCAACAGTTCGCCGTCCCGAGTGCGGCACGCGTCAACGCGCTGGATCCCGTACCCGAGGTCGTTCCACTCGACGAACCGCGCCGCGAATTTCAGATCGGCACCATCAGGTTCGTACATCGCGAGTTCCCAGCGCCGAGCCGGATCTGGCGCGTTGAGGGCGTAGTGGAACTCACGGTCCACGAAGTAGAACGACACCTCGTACCGAAAATCGATCTTCGGCTGGATGAGCACGTTTTCTTCTTTTCGCGTCAAATGCTCACGCCGCACGAACTCCAGCCCGTGCGAGTCGGCCCCGGCCTTCGGCTTGACGACGTACTCGGCCACCACCGGAAGACGATCGAGGTCCGCCAGGTCGTCCACGGTGGGGATGACCGGAAACCCCTGAGCCGTGAGGTCGACGAGGTACTGCTTGCCCGCCATGTCGCCCTTGCCGGTGAGCGGGTTGTAGACACGCTGCCCGGTGGCGGCGGCCCGCTCGCGAAACTCCCGGTACGCCTCCGGGTAGTCGATCACCGGCCCACTGTTGCGCACGACCACGGTGTCGAACCCGTCCATCAGCTCCGCGGCCTGGACGGGGTGGCAGAGAGCCAGGTCGAACGTCTCCCGCAGCCGGGCCGTCAGGTAGATGTCCTCGTCGCAGTAGCGCCGCCCCCTGGCCGGGTAGGCGAGGTCGGTGACGTAGAGGACTTTCGGGCGGGGCACTCGGAACCTCCTGGACGCGCTGACCTGGGGTTGGTTTGTACGTCACAGGCAGGGGCCCGGACGAGGGATCGTGGCGCGGGTCTCGGGTCGCGGCCTCAGGGCGGGGCGTCGAGATGGGCGGGCTGCGGGTGAGCGGAGGAAGGCACGCCGGAGGAGCCAGAAGACGAGGCGCGGAGGGGTGGAAAGGGCGGGAAGCGCGGGAGACGGGAGGCATGCGGAGCGGGGCGGCACGGCGATCTGGAGGGCACCGGCTACAGGAGACGCGCCCTCAGACCCGCCACGGCGTTGAACAATCCCGGCCCCAGCGGGGGAGCCGCGTCAATCCCAGCTACGAAGCACCGCTCCCATGCCGCCACAACCGCGCATAAACCCCGTCCAACGACAGCAACTCCTCATGGCTACCAAGCTCAACAACCCGCCCACCAGCCAAAACGACGATCCGATCAGCCCGAGCCGCGGTAGCCAGCCGATGAGCGACCACGAAGGTCGTCCGGGCCCCAGCCAAATGATCACTGGCGGCCAGCACCGCGGACTCGGTAGCCGGATCCAAAGCGGCAGTGGCCTCGTCCAGCAAGAGCACGTCCGGCTGCACCAGCTCAGCCCGAGCAAGGGCCACCAACTGCCGCTGACCAGCAGAAAGGTTGCCACCCCGCTCGCCGACGGCCTGGCGGAACCCGTGAGGCAGGCCGGCGACCATCGGAAGGGCCCCAACAGCCTCCACGGCCTGCTGGACGTCCTTCTCGGTCGCCGAGGGACGGCCGTAGGCGACGTTGCCGGCCACGTCGCCGCCGAACAGGTGGGCTTCCTGCGGGACCACGCCGAGGCGTTGGCGGTAGGCGGGCAGGTCGTACTCGCGGACGTCCACGCCGTCGACCTCGACGGTGCCGGTGGTGGCGTCGTAGAAGCGGGCGATCAGCTTGACCAGGGTCGACTTGCCCGCGCCGGTCTCGCCGACCAGTGCCACCGTCTCGCCCGGCCGGACGTGCAGGGTCACGTCGGAGAGGGCCGGTTCGTCCGCTCCCCGGTAGGTGAACGAGACGCCGGTCAGGCGCACCTCACCGCGCAGGCGCTCCGGGACCGGGACGGGGGTGGCCGGGGGTTCGACGCTGGTCGGGGTGCGGAGCAGGTCGCCGATGCGGCGCAGGCCCACACGGGCCTGCTGGTAGCCGTCGAAGACGCCGGAGAGCTGCTGGATCGGGCTGAAGAACAGGCCCAGGTACAGCAGGAACGCCAGCAGGACGCCCGGTGTGAGGGTGCCGGTGGCGACGCGGTGCGCGCCCACGGCCAGCACGACGGCCTGGGCCACGCCCGACAGCATCGCCACGAACGGGAAGTACGTGGCGATGTAGCGCTGCGCGCGCAGACGGGAGCGGCGGTAGGCGTCGCTGCGTTCGGCGAAGGCTTCCGCCGAGCGGCGTTCCCTGGTGTACGCCTGGGAGACGCGCAGGCCGGAGACGTTCTCCTGGAGGTCGGCGTTCACCGCGCTGACCCGCTCGCGGGCCTCCGCGTAGGCGGTGGAGGACAGACGCTGGAACACGACAGTCGCGGCCACCAGGACCGGCAGCACCGACAGGGCGATCAGCGCCAGCGACGCGTCGGTGACGACCAGGGCCGCGGTGATGCCGACGACCGTGACCAGGCTGATCACGGCGGTGACCAGGCCGGTCTGCAGGAACGTCGACAGGGCGTCGACGTCCGTCGTCATCCTCGTCATGATGCGGCCGGCCATCTCGCGCTCGTAGTAATCGAGGCCGAGGCGTTGCAGGTGCGAGTAGCTGCGCACGCGCAGCAGGTACAGCAGGCGCTCGCCCAGGCGGGCGGCGTAGACGGTGCTGCTCGCCGTCGTCAGCCAGCCGATGGCGACCAGGGCCACGCCGAGGCCGACGGCCAGCCACAACGACGACTGGGTGCCCGTCGTGACGCCGCCGTCCACGCCCAGGCGCACCAGGGCGGGCAGGCCCATGCCGACCAGCGCGTCCAGCACCACGAGGGCCGCCACGCCCGCCAGGGCCCAGCGGACCGGGCGCAGCAGGCGGGCCAGCCGGAAGCCGGGGTCGGGGGCGCGCGGGTCCTCGCCGTGCAGGACCGGTTCCTCCGTCGCGGGAGGTAGTTTGCGGACCTGGGCCAGCAGTTCCGGGGTCGGCGGGCCACCGGCCAGCGCCGCCATGCCGCCGCCCGCACCACCGCCCCCACCGGCACCGCGGCGGCCGGACGCGGCGGGCGACGACGTCTTGGCCTCGTCGATCAGGCGCTGGTCGAGGTCTTCCTGCGACACCTGCGGCCACAGCTCACCGGTCCGCGCGGGCCGGGCCGACTCGATCGCCTCACCGGGACCCGCCAGCAGGTCGCGGTACAGCGCGCAGCGCTCCGTGAGCTCCTCGTGCGTGCCGACGTCGACCACCCGGCCCGCGTCGAGCACGGCGATCCGGTCGGCCAGCGAGAGCGTCGAACGCCGGTGGGCGATCAGCAGCGTCGTGCGGTTCGCCGTCACCGAGGCGAGCGTCGCGTGGATCGCGGCCTCGGTCGCGTTGTCCACCGCGGACGTCGCGTCGTCCAGCACCAGCACGCGCGGGTCGGACAGCAGGGCACGGGCGAGGGCCACGCGCTGGCGCTGACCACCCGACAGCGTCAGCCCGCGTTCGCCGACCACCGTGTCGTAGCCGTCTTGCAGCGCCTCGATGAAGTCGTGGGCCTCCGCGGCCTTCGCGGCGCGCTCCACCTCCTCGCGAGACGCGTCAGGACGGCCGTACGCGATGTTCGCGAACACGGTGTCGGAGAACAGGAACGCCTCCTCGAACACCACGCCCACCGCGCCGCGCAACGACTCCAGCCGCAACGTCCGCACGTCCGCGCCACCGATCCGCACGGCACCGGAGTGCACGTCGTAGAAGCGGGGCAGCAGCAACGACACCGTCGACTTGCCGGACCCCGCGGTGCCGACCAGCGCCAGCGTCTCGCCGGGCTCCACCGAGACCGAGAAGTCGCGCAGCACCGGCTCGCTGCGCGCGTAGCCGAACGTCACGCCCGAGAACGACACCGCGAGCGGCCCGGACGGCACCTCACCCGGCCCGTCCGTCACGTCCGGCTGCGAGTCGATCAGCTCGTACACCCGCTCCACCCCGGCGCGGGCGAGCTGGGCGGACACCATCAGGCTCGACAGCAGCCGCGTCGGTCCCACCAGGTTCGCCACGTACGTCGTGAACGCGAGGAACGTGCCGAGCGTGACCTGCCCGTGCAACGCCAGCCAGCCGCCCAGGCCCAGCACCGCGACCTGCCCGAGCAGCGGCAGCGCCGTCACGGTCGCGAGGGGCTTCGACGACAGCCGGGCCGTCCGCATCCGTTCCGCGAAGAGCGAGCGGGCGTGCTTCTCCAGCCGCGCGACCTCCCGCGCCTCCTGCCCGAAGCCCTTCACCACGCGCACGCCGGTGACGGTCTCCTCGACGTGCTGGGCCAGGTCGGCTGCCCGCTGCTGCGCCGACCAGGTGGCCGGGAACAGCGTGAGCCTGGTGCGCCCGGCGAGCCACGCCACCAGCGGCAGCACGATCACCGCGATGATCGTCAACGGCACCGACAGGTAGATCATCGCGGCGAGCGCGGCCAGCGCGAACACGACGGTGCCGACCGCCAGCGGCGCCATCATCAGCAACGACTGCACGAGCTGCAGGTCGGTGATCGACCGCGACACGATCTGGCCGGTGCGCATCTCGTCCTGCTTGGCGCCGTCGAGCCGCTGCACCGCCGAGAACACGCCCAGCCGCAGGTCGTGCTGCACGCCCAGCGCCAGCCGCCCGCCCAGGTAGCGGCGCAGGAACGCCGACCCGAACGTGAGCAGCTCCAGCACGATCAGCGCGACCATCAGCGGCCACAGCCGGTCGGTGCGGCCCTCGGTGGAGTCGTCGACGGCGGTCTTGAGCAGCAACGGCCCCGCCGCCTGGAGACCCACGCCGACGACCGCGGCGAGGACCGACAGCACCACCAGTCGGGGGTGCTGCCAGCACGCTGCGGTCAGTCGGCGGATCCAGCCCTTCGTCACGGGACCCACAGTACGGTCGGGGTCCGACATAAAATCGTGACGTCAGTCGTCGCAGGTCAGGTGATGTCCTTCGCCTGCGTGACGGCCCAGCCGCCCGCGAAGACGACCCCGGACCAGAGCAGGAACACGATCCCGGACAGCCACCAGTCCTGCGCCCCGGAAGCACCGGCGATGGCCCGCAGCACGTCCTCGATCTCCGGCGGCACGACACCGGCCGCCGACAGGAACAGGTCGACCGAGACCGACCCGGTGAGCCCGTTGATCGACCCGTTGGGCAGGAACCCGATGACCGCGGGCACCTCCAGGTACGCGAGCACGCCGTGCAGCACGTTCTCGATCACCAGGAAGTACAGCAGCAGGAGCACGACCGCCCCCGCCACGTTCGGGATCAGCGCGCCGACGCCGACGCCGAACATCGTCATGAGGATCGACGACAGCACGCAGACCAGCGTGAGCATCGCCCAGCCACCGGCGTCCGGCAGCTGCCCCGGCGAGCTGGTGAGCGCCACGCCGACGCCGAGGAACAGCATGATCGCGAGGCCGTAGATCGCGCCCCACAGCACGTAGACCAGCATCTTCGCCAGCAGGGCGTGCATCCGCGACGGCGCCGTCAGGAACGTCGTCGTGATCGTCCGCCTGCTGATCTCGCTCGAGATCGCCATCGCGCCGAAGACCATCGGGAAGATCGTCGAGACGTTGATCGCCCGCGCCATGCCGAACAGCGACACCTTCCACTGGTCCGGCGTGACGCCCAGGAAGTCCGACACCTCGTCGACGTCGCCGGACGACGCGAAGTCCACGAAGAACTGCCCCAGCATCCCGGTCGCGAGGCCCCAGCCGAGCGCCAGCACCGCGGTCGGGATCAGCAGACCCCACCACAGGCCGGTCGTCGTGGTCTTGCGGAGCTCCGCCCCTACGAGGTTGCCCATCAGTGCCAACCACCCTGCTGTTGCTGCTGCTGATACGGCGCCGGTGCGTAGCCGGCGTACTGGCCACTGGTGAGCTGGAAGAACAACCGTTCGAGGTCGACCTGCTCCTCCTGGATGCCGTAGATCGACACACCCGCCTTCAACGCGGTGTCCGCGACCTGCTTGGACTCCACACCGGACACGGCGAGCCTGCCGTCGGGCAGCTGTTCGATCGCCTGCACTCCCTCGGCGCGCAGCGCGGTCGCGAGCGCGTTGAGGTCCGACGGCTGCACGAGGACGCGCTTCTGCTGCGACTGCCGCAGCTGCTGCAACGGCCCGTAGAACATCGTCTGCCCGCGCGAGATGATCACGACCTGGTCGACGGTCTGCTCCACCTCGGCCAGCAGGTGGCTGGAGATCAGCACCGTGCGCCCCATACGCGCGTACGACTGCAGGAACGTGCGCAGCCACGCGATGCCCTCGGGGTCGAGGCCGTTCGCCGGCTCGTCGAGCACGAGCACCTGCGGGTCGCCGAGCAGCGCCGTGGCGAGCGCCAGCCGCTGCTTCATGCCCAGGGAGAAACCGCCCACCTTGCGGTCGGCGGCGCTGCCGAGGCCGACCAGGCCGATGACCTGGTCGGCCTGCGCATCGGGCACGCCGATGGCCGACGCGTACACGCGCAGGTGGTTGCGGGCCGTGCGGGCGGGGTGGAACCCCTGCGCCTCCAGCACCGCCCCCACCACGCGGCCGGGCTGGCCGAGCTGGTGGAACGGTCGCCCGTTGATCGTCGCCGTGCCGCTCGTGGGTTTCACCAGACCCAGCAGCATCCGCAGGGTCGTCGTCTTGCCGGCGCCGTTCGGGCCGAGGAAGCCCGTCACGCTGCCGGGTGACACGGTGAAGCTCAGGTTCTGCACCGCGGTCACCGGACCGAACTGCTTGGTCAGGTTCTGGACCGCGATGAGGCCGCTGCCGTCATGCATGCGGCCCATCCTGCCTGAAAGGTCAGTCCGGCAAGGCGTGCTTCGGCCGGGACACGACCGGCGCCCGGTGCACCCCTGGTGGTGCGCCGCGCAGGACCGGCAGTTCGGTGGTCATCTCCGAGACCGCCTCGCGCGGCGGTTCCACCGGGAGGTCGACGATGCCCGACCGGGTGAACGGGTTGCGCAACGGCCGCCGCCGTTCGCGGTGCGTCATCCCTTCGCCGATCAGGTGCTGGTGCGCCATGTTCCACACCTGGCACGGCCACCTGCGCCGCCGCAACCAGCCGGGACACACCTTGCAACGGCTGTCCTCGTCGGGCTGGTGCACGGTCAGCAGCAGCCGCCAGCCGTCCGCGAGCCGGTGGATCTCCGCGCGGGCGAGCGGGACCAGCGCCTCCGCCTCGCCCTGTTCGGCCGCCTCGTCCAGCAGTGCCAGGCGGTGCAGCACCGCGTCACGCAGGGTCTCGTCCATCACATCTTCGCCGTGGCCTGGTCGAGCAGCGAGCCCAGCCGGCGGGTCTGGGTGGCCGACATCACAGCCGTCTCGCCCGGTGGCGTGACCAGCAGCACCCGGTCGTTCTCCACCAGCACGGTCATGGATCTGTCCCGACCGAACGGGTCGTGGCAGTGGATCCATCCCTGTGGTTCAGCCATGGAATCTCCTATCAAGGGACGCCCGACTCCTCTTCATCGGCCGTCGCCCCTGCTCGCCGCACCGGAAGGCCGGGATTTCACTCGTTTGCTGGACGAGTCCCGCACGGGCAGTGGTCCAGTCGGGGAAACTTTTCCGTCGCGTTTGGGCGGGGCGGCTGGGCGCGCCCCGGGCAAGCCCGCTATATTTGGTCTCGGCGGCCCCGCTCCCAGTGACCCCCAGGCTGGTTGAGCGCGGCCGCCCTTTAAGTTCCTGGCCCTTTTCGGCCGCGTCTCGTGATCCATCCTCCGGCCGTCTCCGGCTGTCAACGCGCCTGCCCCTGCGTCAAAACCTGTTGCGCCCGCGCCTCTCGTACGCTGTAAGTTGCTCGTACACCGTAAGGGGGACGACATGACTTCGACGACCGAGGAGGTCGGGGTGCGCCCGCACCCGCAGCGCTGGGCCGTGCTCGGCGTGCTGTGCCTGTCCGTGATGGTCGTGGTGCTGGACAACACCGTCCTGAACGTGGCGATCCCGTCGATCTCCACCGGTCTGGGCGCCGGCACCGCCGACATCCAGTGGATGATCAACGCCTACTCGCTCGCGCTGGCGGGCCTGCTGCTCACGACCGGTGCGCTGAGCGACAGGTTCGGTCGCAAGAAGGCGCTGCTGGCCGGGCTGGTCCTGTTCGGCGCGGGCAGTGCCGCGGCCGCCTACGCGACCTCGTCGGAGGCGCTGATCGCGGCACGCGGGTTCATGGGCGTCGGCGCCGCCGTGCTGATGCCGGGCACGCTCGCCGTGCTGATGCAGCTGTTCGACGACCGGGAACGCCCCAAGGCCATCGGCATCTGGGCCGCCGTGACGAGCCTCGGTTTCGCGGCCGGGCCGGTGATCGGCGGTGCGCTGATCAAGCACTTCTGGTGGGGCTCGGTGTTCCTGATCAACGTGCCGGTGGCGGTCCTCGCCGTCGCGGCCGTCGCGACGCTCGTGCCGGAGTCCAAGGACCCGGCCGTGCGCAGGCCCGACGTGGTCGGCTCGATCCTGTCGATCATCGGCATGGTGTCGCTCGTGTACGCCGTGATCGAGGTGCCGGAGCACGGGTTCGGCTCGGCCGAGTTCGGCGTGCCGGTCGCGCTCGGTCTCGTGGCGATGACCGGGTTCGCGTTGTGGGAGCGGCACACCGCCGAGCCGATGCTCGACCTCGGGTTCTTCCGCAACCGCCGGTTCACCGGCGCGGTCGCCTCCGGCGTGCTCGCCGCGTTCGGCATGGCGGGCTCGCTCTTCCTGCTGACGCAGCACCTCCAGGGCGTGCTCGGCTACAGCCCGCTGGAGGCCGGTGTGCGCGTGGCGCCGATGGCGGTCGCGTTGCTCATCACCAGCAACACCTTGGGACAGCTCGTGGTCAGGCTCGGCACGGGCAGGGCGATGCTGCTCGGCATGACGATCGTCGCGGCCGGTGTGGCGCTGCTGTCGATCGGCACGACCTACCCGCCGACGCTCGCCGGGCTGGTCCTCATCGGCGTCGGAGTCGGTGTGTCCCAACCGGTCGCGGTCAACGCGTTGATGGGCTCGATCCCGCCGGAACGCGCCGGCATCGCCTCCGGGCTGTCGGGGACGCTGACGGAGCTGGGCTCGTCGTTCGGCATCGCCGTGCTCGGGGCACTGCTGTCGGCGCGGTTCGTGGCGTCACTGCCGGACGGCGTGCCGGGACGGTCGTTGAGCGAGGCGCTGCACAGCGGCGCGGACGTCACCGCGGTGCGCGACGCGTTCTCCGACGGCATGAGCGCCAGCCTGATGATCGGTGCGGTCGCCGTGTTCCTGGGAGGTGTCGTGGCCAGCGTCTTGCTCCGGCGTGACGCCTAGGATCGCTGATGTGGAGAGCGTGTGGTTCAGCAAACCCAGGCCCGGTGGCGGTCAGCCCCTCGGCCTGAGCCGGGCGGCGATCGTCCGCAAGGCGCTGGAGGTGCTGGACCAGCACGGCCTGCAGAAGCTGTCCATGCGCAAGCTCGCCGCGGAGCTGGGCGCGGCGCCCATGTCGCTCTACTGGCACGTCCCGACGAAGGACGCGCTGATCGAGCTCTGCCTCGACGAGGTCTTCGGCGAGTTCGAGCTGCCGGACCCAGAGACGGACTGGGAGACGGCGGTGCGCGGCACCATGCACGCGTTCCGCGCCATCGCCCACCGGCACCCGTGGTGGGTCAAGACCATCGGTGAGTACAACACCATCGGCCCGAACGCGGTGGCGTACGCCGACTCGATGTTCGAGCCGATGCTGCGGGCGGGCCTGGAGATGTCCGTGGCGGCGCAGTCCATCTCCACGGTGGCCAGCTACGTCACCGGGTACGTGATGGCCGAGGTGAACTTCATCGGCAGCGGCGGCATGGACGGCCCGCCGCCGGACCTCGGCAAGCTCGCCGACCTGTACCGGGAGAAGCACCCGAACTACGTCAAGATGCTGGACGAGCAGGAGATCTGGTCGCTGGAGAGCCAGTTCGACTTCGGACTCGACTGCGTGATCGAGGGCGTCAAGGCGCGGGTCGCGACCCTCAGGTAGCCGAAACCCCCGCAGCGTTGCTCGCGTGCGGGGGCCTCATTCATTCAGGTGGCTTCTAGATCACGGACTCCAGCGGTGTGTGCGCGAGGCCGGTCGCCTCGGCCACCGGGCCGTTGGTCAGCTGTCCGGCGTGGACGTTCAGGCCGAGGGCCAACGAACGGTCGTCCTTCAGCGCCTGCTCCCAGCCCTTGTCGGCCAGCGCCACGGCGTAGGGCAGCGTCACGTTGGTCAGCGCGTAGGTCGAGGTGCGCGGGACGGCGCCCGGCATGTTCGCCACGCAGTAGAACACCGTGTCGTGCACCTCGTAGGTCGGCTCGGCGTGCGTGGTGGGACGCGAGTCCTCGAAGCAGCCGCCCTGGTCGATCGCGATGTCGACGAGCACCGAACCCGGCTTCATCTGGGCGACGAGCGCGTTCGAGACGAGCTTCGGGGCCGCGGCGCCCGGCACCAGCACGGCGCCGATGACCAGGTCAGCCTCGCGGACGGCCTGCTCGACGGAGAACGCGGTGGAGGCGAGCGTGCGCAGGCGGCCCTGGAACTGGGCGTCGATCTGGCGCAGGCGGTCGACGTTGGTGTCGAGGATCTGCACGTCCGCGCCCATGCCCACGGCGATCGTCGCGGCGTTGAGGCCCGCCACGCCACCGCCGATGACGACCACGCGGGCCGGGGCGACACCGGGGACGCCGCCGGGCAGCACGCCGCGGCCGCCGGAGGGCTTCATCAGCGAGAACGCGCCGACCTGCGGGGCCAGCCTGCCCGCGACCTCGGACATCGGGGCGAGCAGCGGCAGCGCGCGGTTCGGCAGCTGGACCGTCTCGTAGGCGATGGCGGTGGTGCCGGACGCGAGCAGCGCCTCGGTCAGCGGCTTGTCGGCGGCGAGGTGCAGGTAGGTGAAGAGGGTCTGGCCGGAGCGCAGCCGCGGGTACTCCTCGGCGATCGGCTCCTTGACCTTGAGGACCAGGTCGCCCTCCGCCCACACGTCGTCGGCGGTCGCGAGGACCTTCGCACCGGCGGCGAGGTACTCCTCGTCGGTGATCGCGGAGCCCAGACCGGCGCCCTGCTCGACGAACACGTCGTGCCCGCGGCTGGTCAGCTCGTGCGCACCGGCAGGGGTGAGCGCGACGCGGTACTCGTGGTTCTTGATCTCGCGAGGAACTGCGATCCGCACGATGACTCCTCCGTTCGGTGGCCGACATCTCACAATGTGGGGCAGGGGGAAGGTCATGTCACTGTGCTGGTCGCACTATCCGGCACCCTCGGGGTTGTTCAGTCAGGACGAAGCCACTCGCGTCCCGGCCGCGTGTGACTCGACCTCGCCCGCGTTGACACCCGGCCGTGGCCCCACATAGCGTGCGCCCGAGAACTGAACAACGGCCGCGGCGCGCACAGCGCCACAACCCGGGTGGGAGAGACCTCGACGCACAGCGGTCGGGGCGCCGAAGGGGCAAGCTCCCGCACACTCTCAGGCAGCAAGACCGCCCGGGGTAGGCAACTCTGCACGGCGGAGGGGGCGCAAGTGTCCCCTGACCGTCACCGCACAGAGGAGTCGCCGTGCAGTTCCCCGAGAACCTTCTCTACACCGCCGAACACGAGTGGGTCGACTGGACTCCGGGTACCCAGGACCCGTTGACCTGCGGGATCACCGAGTACGCCGCCGACGCGCTCGGGGACATCGTCTTCGTCCAGCTGCCGGAGGTCGGGGCGAAGGTCGTCACGAACGCGGTGTGCGGTGAGCTCGAGTCCACCAAGTCCGTCAGCGACCTGTACTCGCCCGTCACCGGCGAGGTGATCGAGGTCAACACCGCCGCCGCCGACGACCCGTCGCTCATCAACGACGACCCGTACGGCGACGGCTGGCTGTTCAGGGTCCGCGTCGAGTCGGCGGAGAACCTGCTCACCGCGGCCAAGTACGCCGAGCTCACCAAGTCCGACTGAGATGCTCCCGCCCCACCGCCGCACCACGAAGGACTGATCAATGGCGATCAGCGTTTTCGACCTCTTCTCCGTCGGCATCGGGCCGTCCAGCTCCCACACGGTCGGCCCGATGCGGGCGGCGGCGATGTTCGTCGGCAAGCTCGGCGAGCGCGCGTCCGAAGTGGACCGCGTGCACGTCGAGCTGTTCGGCTCGCTCGGCGCGACCGGGCACGGCCACGGCAGCCCCAAGGCCGTCTTCCTCGGCCTGGAGGGCAACCTGCCGGAGGAGGTCGACCCGGCGGCCGCGGCCGTCCGCGTCGAGGAGATCATCACGAGCGGACGGCTGCGGCTCGGCGGCCGCCACGAGATCGCCTTCGCGCACGACCGCGACCTCGTCATGCACCGCCGCAAGTCGCTCCCGTTGCACCCCAACGGGATGAGCTTCGAGGCGTTCCGCGGCGGCGAGTCCGTCGAGCACGCCGTCTACTACTCGATCGGCGGCGGGTTCGTCGTCGACGAGAACGCCTCCGGCACCGACCGGATCAAGCCCGACACCACGTCGCTGCCGCACCCGTTCCTGACCGGCGACGAGCTGCTCGCCCGCTGCCGCGAGACCGGCCTGTCCATCAGCGAGATCATGATGGCCAACGAGCTGGCCTGGCGGACCGAGGACGAGGTGCGCCAGGGCCTGCTGCACATCTGGCACGTCATGCAGGAGTGCGTCGAACGCGGCTGCACCGAGCAGGGCGTGTTGCCCGGCGGCCTCAAGGTCCGCCGCCGCGCCGCCGAGATGCGCAAGAGGCTGGAGGGTGAGCACTTCGCCACCGACCCGCTGCGCGTCATGGACTGGGTCACGCTCTTCGCCCTCGCCGTCAACGAGGAGAACGCCGCGGGCGGCCGGGTGGTCACCGCGCCGACCAACGGCGCCGCCGGCATCGTTCCCGCCGTCCTGCACTACTACACGCGGTTCGTGCCGGGCGCGAACGACGACGGCGTGATCCGGTTCCTGCTCACGGCGGGCGCGATCGGCGTGCTGTTCAAGGAGAACGCCTCGATCTCCGGCGCCGAGGTCGGCTGCCAGGGCGAGGTCGGCTCCGCCTGCTCGATGGCGGCGGGCGGCCTCGCCGAGGTCCTCGGCGGCACGCCGGAACAGGTCGAGAACGCGGCCGAGATCGCGATGGAGCACAACCTCGGCCTCACCTGCGACCCGATCGGCGGCCTGGTGCAGATCCCGTGCATCGAACGCAACGCCGTCGCGTCCATCAAGGCGATCACGGCCGTGCGCATGGCTTTGCGTGGCGACGGCTCGCACTTCGTGTCGCTCGACAAGGTCATCAAGACCATGCGCGACACGGGCAAGGACATGTCGGTCAAGTACAAGGAGACGGCCCGCGGCGGACTCGCCGTGAACGTCATCGAGTGCTGAGCCTCAGCGGGCGTCGTACGCCCGCTGCGCCGCCTCCACCTCGGGCATCCGCTCCATCAGGAGGTGGATCAACGCGAGCAGCCGCTCGGCCGTCTCCCGGCCGAGCGGTGTGAGGCTGTAGTCGACCCGCGGCGGGGTGGTGGGTTGCGCGTCGCGGTGCACCAGCCCGTCGCGTTCCAACGCCTGCAACGTCTGGGACAGCATCTTCTCGCTGATCCCGTCGACGCGCCTGCGCAGCTCGTTGAACCGCAGCGGGCCGTCCACGAGCGCGCCCAGCGTCAGGCCGCCCCACCGGCCGGTGACGTGCTCCAGCAAGGGACGTGACGGGCACGCCCTCGCGAACACGTTGTACTCCACACCGGCACGATAGCTGGTCACAGCACGAGTGTGAGGGCCCTCCACGTCGGAGAGCCCTCACACAGTCAGAACGGCCAGTCGGCGTCGCGGCCGGCTTCGAGCAGCGGGATCGCCCGGAACGTCGCGTCGGTCAGGCCACCGAACTCGTGCCGGTTCGCCTTCCCGGTCGCGTACGCGCCCATCCGGTAGCCGCCCAGGTTGAACCCGTAGATCGGCACGTGCCGCGGCACGACGTCGGAGACGCCCTGCCCGTACGCGCCCGACATCGTCTGCATGTCCGAGATGACGAACACGCGGTCGTGACGCCCGTAGGAGCGCTTGAGCGACCCGATGATGTCGGTGCCGTGCCCGACCTCGCCGATCCGCTTCAGGAACCGGTCGACCTCGCGGACGACCGACGCCCCGCGCGGCACCTCGTGCCGGAACGTGCGGTCCGCGAACCCGACGAGGTCGACCTGCTCGCCCTTCGCCGCCAGCGCCACGCCGAAGACCGCCGCGGCCTTCGCCGGGGTGACCTTCGACCGCGCCGACACCGGCGTGCCCGTCATCGACGCCGAGGTGTCGACGAGCACGAGCGACCGGCCCGGCAGCGTGGGCAGGTTGCCGAGCGACGCCCGCAGCGCCTGGTCCAGGGCGTGGCCCCAGCGCAGGCTCGGCGCCGCCTCGTAGGCGGACAGGAACCGGAACGGCAGCTGCCGCGAGCGCGCCACCTGGCCGGGGTCGGCCAGCCGTGCCGCGACGGTGGCCGCGACCTCGTCGGACATGCCCGCCTCGTCGAAGTTCCTGAGGTTGCGCAGCAGCGCCATGTAGCCCATCGACGGCGCCAGCGCCTCCCACACGTCCTTGGTGAGCGGGCCCTGCAGCCACCCGGCCACCGACTCCCACGTCATCCCGGCCCGCCGCAGCACGTCGGCCGCGTCGGGACGCGAGAAGAGCGCACGGCGCTGCTCGACCGGCCACGCCATGAGCTCGCGGCGGGCCGCGATCACGGACAGGCCGTCCGGCACCGGTGCGTCGGCGGAACGGCGCCGGTCCAGCACGTGCTGGAACAGCGCGCCCTGCCACGGGGCGGCCGGCGAGGGGTGGGTGAGGTTCAGCACGTCGGCCATCCGGAAGCCACGGGCGTCGCTGTCCCACTTGAGGACGGCGCGCTCGTCGTACAGGCGCCGGACGGCGTCGGCGATGCCGCGCTTGACCGGCTTCGGCACGCGCCGGCCGTTCTGGCTCGTCCAGTAGGCGAGCAGCTCACCGGGCTCGTCCGCGCGCTGGAGCACCGAGGCGATGACCGCGCGGTTGGTGACGCCCGCGTCCGCGGACTCCACGAGGCGGGCGAGCACGAACTCGGCCGCGCCGACGAGCGACGCGGTGCGCATGTTCGCCTCGGTGCGCAGCCACTGGAGCAGGCGCGCGGTCCACTCGGGGTCCGCGAGCGCTGCGGCGTGCACGAGCTGGGCGAAGCGGTTGTCGCGGCTGGTCCCGGACTCGTAGAAGGTGTCCTCGCCGCCCATGTTCGACACGGCGAGCAGGAACAGCTCGGACTTCGTGTCGCGGGCGTACCCGTCGCCGCCCTCGTGGGTGCGGCCGGCCGGACGCGCCGCCGTGGCGACCGGGCTGGTGCCCGCCGGGCGTGCGCGGAAGACGTTGAACTTCGCCATCGGCTCTTCCCCCTCGAAGCAAAAGAAAGGGGAGCCCACGAACTCCACACGTGTCCGAGATCAGAGCGCGGAAGGTACGTTGCTGCTCTGCCTGACTGAGCTACGACCGGATGGCCGGTGGGATTCGAACCCACGTCCCGCCCATTAAAAGTGGAAGTAACCCTCTGCTTCGCACCGGACACGTGTGAAGTTGTGCGCTCCCGAGATCGGTTCGCCGGCGGTGTTCTGATTACGGATCGAAGTAACCGCCGGCTTCGCACCGGGTGCGATTTCCATACAACCACGCCGCGCCAGCGGTTTTATCTCCGGCGGAGGTGGAGTTGTGGGGCGCCCGAGTTCAAGTCGCGGAAGGTGACTGCTCACCGGAGTGAGCACGACCGGCCTGAGCCGGTCCCAGGAGTTGAACCTGAGTGGACACCGAAGTAACCCTCCGCTGCGCACCGGGCGCACATTCATACAACCACACCGCGCCAGCGAATTACGCCGTCTTCACCAGGCGCCGCAAGAGGTAGAAGAGCCCGACGGTGAGGAGAAAACCGATTGCGCTGATCATCACGATCTGTTCCACGGTGTCGGCCTTCGATCCCGCGAACACGTAGGCGGCGCAGATCGGGATGGTGCCGAGGAGCGTGAACGACATGAAACTCCGGAACGGCACCCGCGAAACCCCCGCGGACACCGACACCGTTTCCGCCATCATCGGGATTCCGCGCGCCACGCCGAAGAACCACGGCCCGAACTGACGGCCCCACCGCCGCATCTCGGCCATCTCCTCCATGGTGACGACCCGGCGCACCAGGGCGGGACCCGCGAACCTGCCCAGGGCGTAGCCCGCGGCGGAGGAACCCAGGGACCCGACGACCGCCAGCGCCAGCCCGAGGGGAAGGCCCAGCGCCGTTCCCGCCAGCACGATGAGCGGCGTCGACGGCACCGGCAGGAAGATGTCGACGACCAGCAGGGCGAAGATCGCCACCGCCGCCCACGCGGGGTCGATCCCGCGCACCCAGGTCACGACGCCTTCGAAGTCGATCAGGTCGAGCGCCTCGAACACGATCCAGCTCAGCAGCACGAAGCCGAGCACGACGGCCGGGATCCACTTCCACCGGACGCCCGTCTCATAACTCATCGGGTGATGGTCGCCCACGTCGATGCGACGGACAATCCGCCAGTGGCGCAGGTTCCGTCGAGAAGGCGCGGACGGGTGACGATCCAGTGCCGTTCCTCGGCCACCGGATGCTGGTCCGTGTGCACCGGCGGCAGCCCGCCGCGCAGCGGATTCTCGGCAGGCCGGACCTCGTCGGCGTCTCAGGCGCGTGGCCGGAAGACCGCGACGACCACCCGCAGGCCGAGCAGGACGCTGACGATCAGCAGGTTGTAGCCGAACACCTGGTAGAGGCCGATGTCCGGCACCACCTGCGGCCCGCCGGAGGAGCCGAGCAGCAGCACCGCCATCAGGCCCGCGGTCGCACCGAGGACGGTCAGCATCACCTGGTGCAGCAGGCCGGTGACGAACGACCTGTCGCGTTCGTCCGCGAACAGCCTCATCGACAGGCTCAGCCTGCCCTGCTCCACGGCTCCGGTGATGCGGTCGATCCGGCGCGGCAGCCTGCGCAGCATCGGCAGCGCGGCCTGGAGCTCCTCGGCCATCGTGCGCTGCACGGACTCGGGCGACAGGCGCTCGGTGATCTGTTCGGCCGCGAAGGCGCGCGCCTCCACCACGATGTTGAAGCCCGGTGACAGCACGGCGAGGGTGCCCTCCAGCGTCGCCAGCGCCCGGAACACCGCCGCGACCTCCGGCGGGACGTTCAGCCCGAACCGCGACACCAGTGCGAACAGGTCGCCGAACATCTCGACGTCCGGCCGCATCCCCGCGCCGAGGTGCCGGGCCATGAACTGGCCGAGCGCGCGTTCCAGCCGCTGCTCGTCGATCTCCTCCGGCCGCGCGGTCAGCTCCAGCAGCGCGTCGGTGAGCCCGGCGGGGTCGCCGCGGTCGATGGCGAGCAGCAGCCGCCGCAACGCCGAGCGCAGGCCGGCGTCGATCCGCCCGACCGAGCCGAAGTCGAGCAGCCCGAGGCGTCCGTCGGCCATCAGCAGGACGTTGCCGGGGTGCGGGTCGGCGTGGAAGACGCCGTCGAGCATCACCTGGCGGAGCACGAACCGCAGCAACGTCCGCGCGAGCCCCTCGTCCTCGGCGGTGCCGCGCACGGGCACGCCGTCGAGCCGGTCCATGACGAGCACGCGCGACGTCGACAGGTGGACCCGCGGCAGTGCGACCGAGTCGTCCGCGACCGCCGCCACGGCGGCGATGTTGCGTGCCTCGACCCGGAAGTCCAGCTCCTCGCGCAACGCCGCCGCGAACCCGGCGGCCAGGTCCCGCACGCCCAGCGCCGAACCCCACCGGGTGCGCTGCAACGTCTCCGCGAGCCGCGACACGATGTCCAGGTCGCCCTCGGCCACCGCCCGCACGTCCGGCCGTTGCACCTTCACGACGACCTCGGCGCCCGACGCCAGCACCGCCCGGTGCACCTGCGCGATCGAGGCCGCGGCCAGCGGTTCGGGGTCGACCTCGCGGAACGCGTCCGGCCCCACCTCGGCGTCGAGCACCGCGCGGACCTCGTCCCACCGCGCGGGCGGAACCTTGTCCTGCAACAGGCTCAGCTCGTCGACGAAGTCCTCCGGCAGCAGGTCGGCGCGGGTGGACAGCACCTGGCCGAGCTTCACGAACGTGACGCCCGCGTCCTGCAACGCGAGACGCAGAGACCGCGCCAGGTCCGTGCCCGACCGCTCCCGGCCGCGCAGATAGGGGCCGAGGCCGTGACGGAACGCGATCGCGGTGATCCGCGAGTACCGGCGGGTGCGGGCGACCCGGCGCCGCAGCAGGCCCCACCACTCGGTGGGCGGCGGGATCGAGCCGGTCGGCACGATGATCTCGGCGAACGCCAGCAGCCCGATGACGACGAGCAGCGACAGTCCCAGTTGGATGGTCGCGAGCGATGTCGTCGGCGACGCGTTCGTCTCGCCGAAGATGCCCGACGCGATGGACATCGCGAGCAGGCACGCCAGCGCGGTGCGGACGAGACCGACGCGCAGGCCGAGGATGCGGCGTGCCGCCAGGGCCATGCCCAGCACGAGCAGCACGAACGTGACCGGGAAGCCGATCGTGTAGACGAAGAAGTCCCCCATGGACCGCAGCCTAGGCAGGTCCGGCTGAGAACGCGGCCGTGTTCCGGCACGACGGCGGTGCGCCGGAACACCTGACGCGCGGTCGCGGGGTCAGAAGTCGAAGACCTTGCCGGTGGACGCGCGCACGACGCACGGGTTCGAGTACACCTGCTGGAAGTCGATCCGCTTGTCGCGCCACTTGCCGCGCAACGTCGCCTTCGTCGGGTTCAGCTCCATCGTGCACATCGCGTCGGCCGTCGGCTCCAGCTCGCGGAAGTCGCCCTCGACGGGCGTGAGCGCGTCGCACGCCTGCCGCGCGTGCTTGTGCGGGCCGCCGGTGGGGTGGCAGTTGAGCTGGGTGGTGCGGGCGCCGCCCATCTCCGGTTCCAGCGACAGCACCAGGCCGGTGGCCGGGAGGAGTGGTACGAGCGGGCCCGCCTGGGCCGTCGCCGCGGTGAGGAGCGGCGCGACGAGTGCGAGAGAGGCAAAAAGAAGCCGGGTCCTTGCCATGCCACCACTGTGGCGCGGCGAGGACCCGCGACTCCAACCAACTCGGCGGTAACACCGGATCGTGTACACCGCGATCGTTCGTGCAACTAGACCTTCGCGGACGCCGTCCCGGCGAGCGCCGCGGCGACCTGGTTGCCCACCGCCGCCATGCCCTTCGCGTTCGGGTGCACCGGGAACGCGAGGCTCGTCGGGATGATGCCCTCGACCCACTTGTCCCACGGCGCCGCGCACGTGTCACGGCCCAGGCTGATGTCGTACGGGTTCACGAACGTGGCACCGGCCGCCTGCGCCTGCGCGGCCAGCATCGCGTTGAGCTGCCGTTCCACCCCGTCGAGGTACGGCACGTCGCCGCGGGAGATCGGCACGACCGGCCAGCAGCCGCCCGACGGCGGCAGGATGCGGAGGTAGCCGACCACGACGATCTTGGCGTTGGGCGACCGCTGCTTGATGCCCGCGAGCACGGCGGCGACCTTCGGCGCGGTGGCCGCGACGCGCTGCGCGAGCGAGTCGCCGTAGTTCGCCTTGCAGGGAGCGCCGAGCGGGTCGAGCACGCTCTTGCCCGCGCACGTCAGGATGATGTCGGAGAAGCCGATGTCGTTGCCACCGATGGAGATCGTGACGAGGTCGGTGTCGGCCTTCAGCGCGGAGAACTGCGCCACGGACTGGCCGGGGACGCCGCTCTGCACACCCGCCATGTCCTTGGTCTGGGCGCCACCGCAGGAGATGTCGGTGAAGTTCGCGATGCCCAGCTTCCCCGCCAGGACGGACGGGTAGTTCTGGGTGGACTTGAAGCAGCTCAGCGGGTCCAGCCGCTGGTGGGGGATGAACGGTCCGGAGACGAACGAGTCGCCCAGCGAGACGTAGTTGCGGTAGTTCGGGGCGGCGCTGGCATGGGGAGCCAGGAGGGTGGCGATCATGGCCGTCAGCAGGGACACCACAGTCACTCGGCGCGTCATTGCTACCTCGTTACTGGAAAGTAGGGCCGTCGGACGTAGGGTGACCGGGCCATTGCGCAGTGTCAATCCCTCCACCAGGCGGAAACGGGCGGGCCGGCTCAGCGCACGAGGCGCAGCCGGCGGGCGGCGAGCCCCACGCTCAGCCGCTGGCCCCAGCCCAGGCGCAGCGCGTCGCTCTCGATGCCGTCGCCGAACGCCACCAGGCCGTCGGACTCGACGTCGAGGTGGAGGTCCTCGGTGGTGATCTCGCCCTCGGTGTGCTCGACGCCGGTGCCGGGGGAGGGCCACGCCTCCCGGACGAACCAGACGAGCCTGCGTTCGGCCGGGCCGGGCAGCGTCAGCGCGCTTCCCCGTTCCCGGTGGATCGACCCGCACCAGCCCGTCGCGCCCGTGCCGGTGCCGATGAGGACTCCCGAGGACGCCTGCCGTTCGCCGCGGACGCGGTAGCGGCTGGTCTGGTGGCTCGGGTGGCCGACGTAGACCTCGTTGAGCGCCAGGAGGGTCTGGCCGTCGTCCGACCTGGCCTCGACCATCGTGCGGTCCTCGGTGTCACCGGTGGCGCGCAGCAGCTCGGCCGCGTCGGACGGCGCGTGCGTCGCGAGCACGCCCCGGTCCGGGTTGATGCCGATCACGGGCTGGCCGTCCAGGTACTTGGCCACGTTCGCGACCAGCCCGTCCTGGCCGACGACGACCACGACGTCCTCCGGCGCGAACAGGAACCGCGACAGGTCCTCCCGCTCCACCACGCCGCGGCGCCAGTCCAGCGGGATCGCGGCGCTGACGTCGGCGAGCGCGCGGCGGGCCCGTTCGTCGCGGTCCACCACCTCGTCCAGGGTCCGGTCGCGGGAGCGGAGGAAGAACTCGACCTGCCCGCGGGTCCCGTGCCTGGCCAGCAGGTCGGTCAGCTCGGTGCGCCGGTGCACCAGGACGATCCTCGGCGCGAGGCTCATCCGGCCAGTCTCCGCAACGCGGCCTGGAGGAGGTCCGGCGTCAGCGTGATGCTGCCGATCTCCGGGAGGTTGCCGGCCAGCTCCTTCAGCGCGAGCGCGTGGAGGGTCGCCTCCGGCGTGTCCCGGTACGCGTCGAGCCGCGCCTTCTCACCGGCCGCCTCCGCCTCGGCCAGCTTGCGGATGCCGTCGGCCTTCGCCTCGGTGGCGACCTTCGCCGCCCTGGCGTTGTCCTCCGCCTGCCGCAGCGCGTTCGCGCCGCGCTGCACCACCAGCTGCTCCTCGCGCTTCGCGAGCTCGATCTGGTTCTGCAGCTCGTTCTCGCCGATCGCCCGCTCGCGTTCGACGGCCATCGCCCTGCGCTCGTAGGTGGCCCTGTCGGCCTCCTGCTGGACCCGTTCGCGGATGGTGGTCTGGAGCGCCTTCTCCAGGTCTGCGTCCGGGCGGATGGCGACGACGCGGACGTCGATGACCTCCATGCCGAGGTGGGCCGCCGTGAGACCGGCCGCCACCGCCGTCTTGACCTGTTCCACGCCGGTCCTGATCGCCGTCTCCAGGTCCAGGGTGGCGAGGATCTTCAGCGCGTGCTGCTGGGTGCTCTCGGTCAGGGTGGTGCCGATCTGGCTCAGCGGGTCCTGGCGCCACACGCCGGTGTCGGGGTCGATCGAGAAGTCGATCCTGCTGGTCGCCGTCTCCGGGTCGGTGCAGCGGTAGGTGACGGTCAGCTGGACCGTCACGTCCTGGTGGTCGCCGGTCCTCGCGTGGAAGAGCATGGGCAGCTCGCGGTCGTCGACCGGGACCTCGCTCAGCACCGCGGTCGCGGGACGGAACCAGAAGCTCTGGCCGGTGCCCTCGTGCACGAGCACGCCCTTGCTGACGTGTCTGATGTGGACGGTGGGGGCTCCTCTGAAGTGCCGGAGGCCCGGGTACCTGCGGATGTCGGCCATGACGTCTCCTCAATTATCGTCGATCTGACGATAACCCTATACTGCGGTCGTGTACTCGCCAAGCGACTTCCCTCCCTTCGCGGTCACGGTCGACCTGGTGGTGCTGACCGTGCGGGACGACGCGCTGTGCGCGTTGCTGGTGCGCAGGGGGGAGGCGCCGTACCGAGGGCGGTGGGCGCTGCCCGGCGGGTTCGTCCGTGCCACCGAGTCAGTCGCCGACGCCGCCGTCCGGGAGCTCGCGGAGGAGACCGGGGTGTCGGGGCTGTTCCTGGAGCAGCTCGCCACGTACGGGGAACCGCGCCGCGACCCGCGGATGAGAGTGGTGTCCGTCGCCCACCTGGCGCTGGCGGCCGGGTTGCCGGTGCCGGTGGCGGGGACCGACGCCGCCGCGGCGCGGTGGGTGCCGGTGGACCAGGCGCCCGCGCTGGCCTTCGACCACTCGCGGATCCTGCGGGACGGGGTCGAGCGGGCCAGGGCCAAGCTCGAGTACACGCCGCTGGCGGCGGAGTTCTGCGGACCCGAGTTCACCGTGGCCGAGCTGAGGCGGGTCTACGAGATCGTCTGGGGCGTCCCGCTCGACCCCAGGAACTTCCACCGCAAGGTCACCGGCGTGGAAGGGCTGCTGGTGCCCACCGGCGAGACGACCGGCAGGGACGGCGGGCGGCCCGCGGCGGTGTTCCGCCGGGGGCCCGCTCAGGCGCTGTACCCGCCGCTGGTCCGTCCGTGAGGACCTCCGCGGTCAGAGGGCGACCGTGTCCCCCGACGCCGCGGACTGCCTGGCCGCTTCGATGACCTCCAGGCCGGTCACGGCGTCCTGCGGCTGCACCGGGGCCGTCCCCGCGGCCACCGCCGCGTAGAAGTCCTGGTAGGCGCCTGGTTCCGTCCTGTGCGGCCGGCCGCCCAGCGTGCCCCACGCCTCCTGCGGCTCCTCGCCCCAGCCGGGGGTCGCGGGGGTGTCGCCCGCCCTGAGGCGTTCCTCCTGGGGGTCCATGCCGTACTTCACGTAGGCGGCGTCGTGGCCCAGCACCCGGAAGCGGGGGCCGAGGTCCGCCGCGATGGCGCTCATCCAGAGGTGGGAGCGGACGCCGTTGTCGTGGGTGAGGGCGAGGAAGACGTCGTCGTCGGCCTTGGCGGCGGGGCGGACCGCGGCGATCTCGGCGTGGACCGACTTCGGGCGGCCGAAGAGGGTGATCGCCTGGTCGATCAGGTGGGTGCCCAGGTCGAAGAGGATGCTGCCGAGGTCCTTCGGGTCGCCGGACTCCTTCCAGGACGCCTTGATCTCCGGGCGGTAGCGCTCGAACCGTGACTCGAACCGGTGAACTTTGCCGAGTGCGTTCGTGTCCAGGAGGGAGCGCACGGTCAGGAAGTCGCCGTCCCAGCGGCGGTTGTGGAAGGGGACCAGGAGCAGGCCCCGCGACGAGGCGATGGAGGCCAGTGCCCTCGCCTCCGCCGCCGAGCCCGCGAAGGGCTTGTCGACCACGACGTTCAGGCCGTGTTCGAGGACCTGGCGGGCGTGGGTCGCGTGGAAGCGGTTCGGGGTGGTGATGACGACCAGGTCGTAGGAGCCGGTCCAGATCTCGTCCAGTGTGGACAGCAGGCGGGTCTGCGGGTAGCGGGCCGCCACCTCTGCCTGGCGCTTCGGGTTCGCGGTCACCACTGCCGAGAGCTCCAGGCCCGGTGTCGACGCGATGAACGGGGCGTGGAAGGCCGCCCCTCCGAGGCCGTAGCCGACCAGTGCTGTGCGCATGCGATCAGCCTAAGCGTTCTCATCTGGTGGACGGGGTGTCCATCAGGCCGGATGGCGTACTAGCGTGTGTGACCATGACCATGCTGCTCACCAGCCGCCGCCACGTGGACTACGTGCGCGTCACCAGCATGGCCTGTCGTCGCTCCCGTTGATTCGAGCCCACCCTCACCGCACTGAACCTGGAGCACAGCCATGTCCTGGTCCTTCGAGACTGCTCAGATCCACGCGGGCGCCGCGCCCGACCCCGCCACCGGTGCTCGTGCCACGCCGATCTACCAGACCACGTCGTACGTGTTCCGCGACACGCAGCACGGTGCCGACCTGTTCTCGCTCGCCGAGCCCGGCAACATCTACACGCGCATCAACAACCCGACGCAGGACGTGCTGGAGCAGCGGGTCGCCGCACTCGAGGGTGGTGTGGCCGCCGTCGCGTTCGCGTCCGGTTCGGCGGCGGTGACGGCGGCGATCCTGAACCTCGCGCAGTCCGGTGACCACCTGGTGTCGAGCGCCTCGCTCTACGGCGGCACGTACAACCTGTTCCGCTACACGCTGCCGAAGCTCGGCATCGAGGTGTCGTTCGTGGAGGACCCGGACGACCTCGACGCGTGGCAGGCGGCGGTGCGGCCGAACACCAAGCTGTTCTTCGGCGAGTCGCTCGCGAACCCGCGCAGCCACGTGCTCGACGTGGAGGGTGTCTCCGGTGTCGCGCACTCCAACGACATCCCGCTGATCGTCGACAACACGGTGCCGACGCCGTACCTGCTGCGGCCGCTGGAGTACGGCGCGGACATCGTCGTGCACTCGGCCACGAAGTACCTCGGCGGGCACGGGACGGCCATCGCCGGTGTCGTCGTGGACGGCGGCAAGTTCGAGTACGGCGCGGAGAAGTTCCCCGGCTTCCACGAGCCCGACCCCAGCTACAACGGGCTCCAGTACTGGCCGGTGCTCGGGCACGGGGCGTTCGCGGCCAAGCTGCGGGTGCAGGGCCTGCGGGACACCGGTGCCGCCATCGCGCCGCTGACCAGCTTCCTGGTCATCCAGGGCATCGAGACGCTGTCGCTGCGGATCGAGCGGCACGTGCAGAACGCGCAGGCGCTCGCCGAGTGGCTGGAGGGGCGGGACGAGGTCGAGAAGGTCCACTACGCGGGCCTGCCGTCGTCGCCGTTCCACGCCAACGCGCAGAAGTACCTGCCCAAGGGCGCGGGCGCGATCGTGAGCTTCGAGCTGCGCGGCGGTGTGACCGCCGGGCGGGCGTTCGTCGACGGGACGAGCCTGTTCAGCCAGCTGGTCAACATCGGCGACGTGCGGTCGCTGATCGTGCACCCGGCGTCGACCACGCACAGCCAGCTCACGCCGGAGGAGCAGCTCGTCGCGGGCGTCGCGCCCGGCCTGGTGCGGCTGTCGGTCGGGCTGGAGGGGCTCGAGGACCTCAAGGCCGACCTGGAGGCGGGCTTCACCGCGGCCAAGTCGGAGCTGTAGTGGCAGGCTGGCGGTTCGGCGACCCCGAGGGACGGCGCGAGTGGTTCACCCACACCGCGCCGTTCGCGGGGCTGCCCGGCTTCCAGCTCGCGTACGAGACGTGGGGGACCCTCAACGCGGGGGCCTCCAACGCGGTGCTCGTGCTCCACGCCCTCACCGGTGACAGCCACGTCGCCGGGGGTGTGGAGCCGGGCCACCCGACGCCGGGCTGGTGGGACTCGCTGATCGGGCCCGGCCGGCCCCTCGACGGGTTCTTCGTGGTGGCGCCGAACGTGCTGGGCGGCTGCCAGGGCAGCACCGGGCCGTGGCAGCACCCGGACTTCCCCGCGCTCACCATCCGCGACCAGGTCGCGGCCGAGGTGCTGCTCGCCGACGCGCTGGGCGTCGAGCGGTGGGCCGCGGTGCTCGGCGGCTCGATGGGCGGGATGCGGGCCGTGGAGTGGGCGGTCGCCGAACCCGACCGGGTGGAGTCGCTGCTGCTGCTCGCGACGTCGGCCGCCGCGTCGGCCGAGCAGATCGCGCTCGCGTCGGCGCAGGTGCACGCGATCCGGCTCGACCCCGTGGGAGGGCTCGGGGTCGCGCGCCGCATCGCGCACATCAGCTACCGCAGCGAGCAGGAGCTGCAGGAGCGGTTCGGCAGGAAGGTCCAGGCGGACGGGCGCTTCGAGGTGGAGTCCTATTTGGACCACCACGCGGCGAAGCTCGCCGCCAGGTTCGACCCGGAGAGCTACGTGGTGCTGACCGAGGCGATGAACGCCCACGACGTCGGGCACGGACGCGGCGGTGTCCGTGCGGCACTGCGCCGGGTGCGGGCGCGGACGATCGTCGCCGGTGTCGACTCGGACCGGCTGTACCCGTTGGGGCAGCAGCGAGAGCTCGCGGCGGGCATTCCGGGAGCGGACGATGTGCGGGTGATCGAGTCGCCGTACGGGCACGACGCGTTCCTGATCGAGAGCGACCAGGTGGGCGCGCTCGTCAGGGAGCTGGTGCCCGCGCACTCAGGTAGTCGTTGAGCCGCGCGGAGGCGGTGAGCATCGCGAGGCCCCGCGCGGTGAGGCGGCGGCGCCAGTCCGCCAGCGCGGCGGCCAGCGTGCCGGTGCCGCCCGCCGTGCGGACCTGCTCGACCACCAAGGCGATGCGCGCCAACGGATAGCCGCCGCGGCGCAGCAGGTGCGCCAGTTCGGCGTCGCGCACGTCCTCCGCCGTGAAGACGCGGTAGCCGGTGCTTTCCCTGGCGGGCCGCAGGATTCCGGCTCCCTCCCACGCGCGCAACGTCGCCGGGGTGACGTCGAGGCGCCGTGCCAGCTCGCCGATCGAGCGCGGTTCCAAGGTCGGCTCGAAGCCGGTCAGGTCCTCCACGGCCCTGCTGACGGACGCCAGGGTCTCCCGGTCGCGCAGCAGCTGCTCGTGGCCGCGGTCGATGGTCAGCAGCACCTCGTCGAGATCACCGGCGTGCACCGCGTTCATGACCTGCCCCGCCCGCGCGTGCCCGAACGCCGGGACCAGCGCCAGGAACGCGCGCAACGCGGCGGCGTGGACCTCGGTGTAGACGCGGTACCCCGACGGGGTGCGCGCCGCGGGCGGCAGGAACCCGGACTGCTCGTAGTTGCGCACCGCCTGGGCCGAGAGGCCGTGTTCCGCGGCGAGGTCGGATGGACGCACGGTTGAGACTTTAGCCGCAGGTAGCAGGGCATTTCACGGTCAAGTTTCAACGGGCGTTTCAATGTTACGGTTGAACCACATGAGCCAGGACATCCGTGAGTTCACCACCCCCTTCACCGAGCTGCTGGCGTTCGGGGAGCCGACGCACCGCGAGCACGCCCACACCTGGGTCCGCAACGAGCTGTTCGAGCAGCTCGCCGCCCACGGCTACCGGTCGATCGCGCTGGAGACGTGCCGGATCAGGGCACTGCTGGTCGACGACTACGTCCAGGGCGGGCCCGGCGACCTCGACACCGTGATGGAGGAGGGTTTCTCCCACTCGTTCGGGCAGTGGCCCGCCAACCGCGAGCTGGTCGAGTGGATGCGCGAGCACAACAGCGGCAGGCCGGCGGAGGAACGGCTCGCGTTCCACGGCTTCGACTTCCAGACCGAGACCACCAGCGCGCCCAGCCCGCGCCCGTACCTCGAACACGCCCGCGACCACCTCGGCGAGGACGTGGACCTGTCGACGGACGACGAGATGTGGAGCCGCGACGAGGCCGTCCTGGACCTCACGAAGTCGCCGGGGCTGTCCGAGGAGGCACTGCGGCTGCGCGAGATCGGCGTGGGCATGCTCAGGCGGTTGCACGGGCGCAGGACGCTCGACGAGGCGTGGCACCGCGCGGAGCTGCACCTCACGGCCGGTCTGGAGCTGCTGCGCTACCACCGGGAGTGCGCGGAGCCGAACCCGCTGGGCGTGCGCATCACCCGGTTGTGCCAGATCCGCGACGGCGTGATGGCCCGCAACCTGCTGGAGATCCGGCGCGCCGAGGCGTCACGCGGACCGACGTTCGTGTTCGCGCACAACGCCCACCTGCAACGCACGACGAGCTCGATGGAGATGGGCGGCGAACGGGTCGAGTGGTTCTCGGCCGGTGCGCTCGTGGCGCCGGTCCTCGGCGACCGCTACACGGTCGTCGCGGGCACGCTCGGCCGCAACGACTCGTTCGGGCTGGGCGAACCGGACAGGGCCACCCCGGAGGGGCAGCTGCAGGGCAGGTTCACGACCTGGGGCATCACGAACGAGATGCCGGTCGGTGAGCCGCGCGCGGACACCAGCCCCGAGATGGGCTACTTCCCGCTCGACCGGCACCTCATGGCCGGTGTGGACGCACTGCTGCACGTCAGGGTTGGTCGTCCAGTGACGCGGTGATCCACGACGCGACGGGCAGGTCGCGCGTCTCGCACTCGACGGCCAGCTTGAGGGTCCACCGCAGGGCTTGCAGGACCACGGTCGCGAGCTCCTGCGGTGCCCCGTTGGCCAGGGCGATCTCGATCTGCTCCGAGGCCGCGTCCTGGTCGCCGTGCACCTCCGCCAGCAACGCGCGGATCGCCGTGCGCACGGGCGGGTCCGCGTCGTCGATCTGGACCTCGTTGCCCTCCTCGTCGAAGACCTGCATCTTGACCGGCGTGGCACCACCGGAGCCGAGCGCGCCGACCATGCTGCTGCACTCGGCGAACAGCAGCAGGACCAGCTCGCGGATCTCCTCGTTGCCCTCGGGCGACCCGCTGAGGTAGCCGGTCACGAGGTCCACCGCCACAGCGTCCTCACCGGCCCTGGCCGCGGCCAGCGCCTCACCGGCCACGGCCGTCAGCCGTGACCAGCGATCAGGGTCCTGTGGTGGTCTCACAGGTACTGCCTACCGCGCGGTGTGAGCAGACCGCAATGCCCCATCTTGATCAGAGTGCTACCGGGGTAGGTCACTCCGCAGGTCAATGTGCGAATCCGCGATCCCACCTAGCATCGGGTGGTGTTCCGCACGTTGTACCGGACTGTCCTCGGTCCCGATCGCACGCGGGTTCTCCCCCAGGCGCTCGGCCGGCTGTGGCTGCCCGTCTTCGCCGCACTGGTCGTCTACGCGGTCGTGTGGGGGATCGTGGCCAGCGCGAACTACGTGCGCCAGGACGACTCGGACGGCTGGTGGGTCCTCGTCTTCGTGTCGACGGTCGTCCCGTACGTGCTGTTGTTCTGGTCGCCGCTGTACGCCTGGCGGTTCGCCGCCGCGGCCTTCCACCCGGTCAGCCTGCTGTTCGCGGGAGAAAGCGCCGCCGCCTGCCAGTACTGGACGGTGACACCGCTCTTCGTCGCGGTCGCCGCGTTCTACTCGCGATCGGTCGTCGTCGCCGCGACGCTGGTCAGCGCGGCGCTGATCGTGTGGTCCGAACCGCAGAACGCGGACCTGGCCTTCTTCGTCCCGATAGTGGCCGCCGCGGTCTTCCTGTTCGGCGCCCGAGGCCGGGCGGAACGCGAGCTGGAGGAAGAACGCGACGCCAAGGCCGCTTTGGAGGAACGCGCCCGCATCGCGCGCGAGATGCACGACGTCGTGGCCCACCACATGTCGATGGTCGCCGTGCGGTGTGAAACGGCGCCGTACCGCCTCAAAGGACTGAACGAGGACGCGGAGAAGGAGTTCGCCGAGCTGGGTGAGGCGGCCAGGGAGGCCATCACCGACATGCAACGGCTCCTCGGCGTGCTCAGGACGAACGGCCAGGAGGCGGAACGGCAGCCGCAGCCGGGCATCAGCCGCATCCCGGAGCTGGTGCGGCCCGGCGACGAGGCCGAGGTGGGCGTGGACGACGTGCCGGAGGCGGTCGGGCTGACCGCCTACCGGGTCGTGCAGGAGGCGCTCACGAACGCCACCAGGCACGCGCCCGGCTCCAAGGCGTCCGTCCACGTGCACCGCGAGGGCGACGCGCTCGACGTCCTGGTGGTCAACACGGCGGGTGGGCCGTCGCGGGGCGGTGGCAGCGGGCAGGGTCTGGTGGGGATGCGGGAACGCGTCGCGGTGCACGGCGGCACGCTGACCGTGAAGTCGACCGAGGACGGCGGGTTCCTGGTGAGAGCGAGAATTCCGTTGGGGGACAAGTGATCAGGGTGGTCGTGGTGGACGACCAGGAGATGGTGCGCGAGGGGTTCTCGGCGCTGCTCGCCGCGCAGGACGACATCGAGGTGGTCGGGTCGGCGGGCAACGGGGTGCAGGGCGTCGCGTTGGCGCGTACGGTCAGACCGGACGTCGTGCTGATGGACATCCGCATGCCGGAGATGGACGGGCTCACCGCCACCCGGCTGCTGCTGGACGGCTCCGGCGACGTCAAGGTCCTCGTGCTGACCACGTTCGACCTCGACGACTACGTCTACGAGGCGTTGCAGGCCGGCGCGAGCGGGTTCCTGCTCAAGCACGCGCCCGCCCGCGAGCTGGTGCACGCCGTGCGCGTCGTGGCGGCGGGGGAGGCGTTGCTGGCGCCGTCGATCACCAAGAGGCTGATCGAGGACTTCGTGCGGGCGCGCCGCGGCGAGAAGGTCCGGCCCGCCCGGCTCGGCGTGCTGACCGAACGCGAGACGGAGATCCTCTCGCTGGTCGCGCAGGGCATGTCGAACCAGGAGATCGCCGCGCACCTCGTGCTGGCCGAGCAGACCGTCAAGACGCACGTGAGCCGCGTGCTCACCAAGCTCGGTCTGCGCGACCGGGCCCAGGCCGTGATCGCGGCGTACGAGAGCGGGCTCGTCGTACCGGGGTAGCGGCGCGGAGATGGCTCCGCGGCGGGACGCGCCGGGGTTCGTCGTCTTCCTAGCTTCGGCTCATGCGCCGAGCCGTCCTGTTCCTCCTGCTGATCGCCGTTCCCGCGGTCACGCCGTCCATCGCGCAGTGGCGTGGTGACGCCGCCCGCCGGGTCGCGGTCGTCGGCGACCTCGCGACCGCGCGGGACGTCGTCGTGGTCGTGCCGGGGTCCGACGTGGACGCCGACAGGTTCGGCCGCACCGTCGGTCGGATGGCGGTGAACCTGTACGAGCAGGCCCACCGCGACGACCTCGCGGTGATCGCCTGGCTCGGGTACCGGACGCCGCAGGGCCTCGGCGTCGACGCCGTCACGGGCGGGCTGGCCCGTCAGGGTGCCGTCGCGCTGGCGGACTTCGTGCGGGCCCTGGACACCCGCGCCCGCGTCCACGTCTTCGGCCACAGCTACGGCTCGGTGGTCGTGTCGCTGGCCGCGCCCGAGTTGGACGTCGACACCATCGTGTTCACCGGGAGCCCCGGCGTGCGGGCGGACTCCGTCGCGGACCTGCGCACACCGGCGGAGGTCGTGGCGATCAGGACGAGCGGCGACTGGATGCGGTTCGTGCCCAGCCTGCGGCTGTTCGACCTCGGCCACGGCACCGATCCCGCGTCCCCCGGCTTCGGCGCCACCGTGCTGCGCTTCGAGGGCGGCAAGCACGACACCTACTACGAGCCGGGCACCGCGACGCTGGCCGCGCTCGTCCGCATCGCTTCGGGGGAGAAGCCGTGAGGAACCCGTTCATCGACGCAGTGCGGGCCGTCGCCGTCGTCACCGTCGTGCTCGGACATTGGCTCGTGACGGCGTTGGTCGACACGCCCACTGGCATGTACATCGACAGCCCGTTGCGGCATTTCGCCGCACTGGCACCGGTTTCGTGGGTGTTGCAGACGCTCGGGCTGTTCTTCTTCGCCGGTGGGTTCGCCGCGGCGCACTCGGCGACTCCGTTCTTCGTCCGGCTGAAGCAACTGGTAGTGCCGACGTCGTTGGTGCTCGGGGCATGGGCGATCGTCCTTTTCGGACTGGTCCTGCGCGGTGTCGACCAGGGAACGGCGTCCGCCATCGGGTTCCTCGTCGTGTCGCCGCTGTGGTTCTTCGGCGTGTACCTGGTGCTGCTCGCGCTGACACCGCTGGTGCGCGGGCTGGACGAGCACTCGTGGGGTGTGCTCGTCCCGGTCCTGCTGGTGCCGGTGCTGCCGTACGCGGTGTGGTGGGCGGTCTGGCAGCTCGGCTACTCGCTGGCGCGCAGGAAGGTGCCCGGTCCGCCGCTGCTGCTGGCCGGTGCGGCCGGGTACGCGGTGCTGACGACGTTCGGCGGCTACCCGGTGTCTGCGGTCGGCATCCCGGGAGAAGCGGTGTCGAACCTCAACCCGCCCAACTACGCGACGCTCGCGCTGGCGTTCGCGCAGATCGGCCTGGTGCTCACGATCGCGCCCGTGCTGACCAGGGCCGGGACGGCGAAACCCGTGGTGTGGCTGAACAAGCGCGCACTGGGGATCTTCCTGTCGCACCAGAGCGCGCTGGTCACCGTGACGCTGGCGCTCAGCGCGTGGGGACCACTGCCGGGACTCCAGCAGCCACCAGACCATCCGGGCTGGGTGTGGCAGCGGGTGCTGTGGCTGCCGGTGTGCGCGGCAGTGACCTGGGGATGGCTGCGAGCACTGCGAGCCCGATCGCCACGGCGTGCAGCGCCACCACCGCCGGAGCCGGGTTCAGCGCCAGCATCGGAGGCACGCACGCCAGCGCCGTGAGCAGCCACGGCAACCGCGTGTCGCAGCTGCCGGTGCGTGCCGTGTGCACCAGGTACCAGCCGAGCAGGAGGTGGATGACGTTCTGCAGCGGGTCGACCGGCAGCAGCACCAGCACGCCGTCGCCGAGGAACCCGCTCACCACGAACCCGAGCACGCCGAGCACGCCGAACGCCACGCCCGCCGCCGTCGCGAGCCGGGTCCGGTGCGACTCGTGCGCGAGCAGCGGGAACCGGACCAGCCGCCGTTCGAACCGGTGGAAGACGAGGGTGAGCGGCACGAGGGCGAGCACCAGCCAGAACGGCGCGTCGGTGAGCCCGAGCACCCCGACCAGCGCGCCCACGCCCGCGAGGTACGCCAGGTACACCGTCATCGGCGCCCGCCGGGCGAAGTCGACGACGTGCCACGACCGGCCGCTCAGCCACGCCGTCACCCGCTCCCGCGCCAGCAGAGCGAGGCAGACCTGGGCGACGCCGAGCACCATCATTGAGCGCGGGTAGTCGCTGAAGAACACCAGCGCCGGCACCGTGATCGCGCCCAGCGCCGCCAGCACCCGCCGCGACACCTGCCGCACCGTGCCGTCCGCGTAGAAGAACCCGAGCTGCTGCATCAGCAGCGCCCCGACCACCAGGTTCGCGTACCCGCCGGTCTTCCAGTCCGTCGACGTGCGCGCGACCTCGACCATCAGCGTCAGCAGCATCAGCACGAACGGCGTGGTGCGGCGGAAGTTGCGGTGCAGCCACGCGGCGGCGGGCGTGGCGGCCACCGCGAGCAGGTAGAGGGCGAGGAACCACAGCGGGTGCGTGATCAACCGGCTGTACGCCTCGACCTTGACGTCGAGCAGGTTCAGCCCCGCGAACAGCACCACCCACAGCAGCACGAACGCGAGCACCGGCCGCATCAGCCACGACGTCCGGCTCGACACCCAGCACCCGAAACCGCCCTGGTGAGCCTGCCAGCTGCGCAGGTTCGCGTGCCCGCCCGCGAAGAAGAACAACGGCACCGCTTGCAGCGCCCACAGCCACGGCGTGCCGACGTCCTTGAGGTGCGCGAGCGTCGCCACCGTCTCACCCAGGACCAGCAGGGCGAGGCTGAACAGCCGCAGGAACGTCGCGTACCGGTCCTGCTCGACGGGGGCGGTCGCCGCCGGAAGCTCGCCGCGCTTGCGGCCGTGTAGGCGGGCCAGCAGGAGGAACACCACGACCGCGCTGCCGAACGCCCAGGCGACGACCGGCTCGTGACCGGGCGGCCCCCAGCGCTGGCGCCACGAGTTGAACTTCAGCCCCATCGCGTAGGTCGCGGCCACCGCGTGACAGCTCTGCTCGGCACCCCGCGGGTTGGTCCGGCACTGCGCGTGCAGGTCGGTCGTCAGGCGGTCGTCCAGCGCCTTGCGGGCCGCCGGTCCGAGCGGTTCGCCCTTGTGGTCGGCGTAGCGCAGCAGGTCGTAGCCCAGGTCGTGGGCCCGGCAGGCCGTGCTGAAGTCCCACTCCGTGTCACCGGCCGGGCCGGAGCAGCCGCCGGAGAGGTCCACCACCCGCAGGGTGCCGTCCGGGGCCGTGACCGTCTTCGGGTCTCGGCCCATCTCCTCGGCGAAGTCAGGGGGGAGGTTCACGTACGGGTCGTGGGTGGCCGAGGGCGCGGCGAACGCCTCCACCGCGTTGGCTGCCGCGATCACGTCCGGGCTGGGAGGTGTGCCCGTGTCGCCCGTGGCCGGGCGGGAGGCGACCACCCCGCAGACGAACACGGCGAGCGTGATCACCGTGAACCTGAACCAGGCGGGGAGCCGGAGGAGGAGTTTGCGCGCGCCCATTGGTCGGGGAGGTTACGGAAGGGTCTCGGGCGGCCGCCAGTTCGCCAGGTCAGGGGCGTGCCATCAGTCGATCGGCGGATGCCGTGACACGGTCTGCCACGGCGGCGGCTCGCGTCACGGAGGCGACACCAGCTCGATCGAGAACTCCTGGTCGGCTGCTCCGGAACAGCGCCCTTGCACCACTTCGGCACCGGCCTCGGTGTCCTGGTCACGCAGACTCAGGCACTGGTCGGTGACCACGGGACGGATCCGGAAACGTCCCGCCGCCGAAGGACCGTGCGGCTCGACCCTGAACTGCTGGGCGGTGTTGTCGCCGGCGCAGTCGTCGCGAGGTTCGAGCAGGTCACGGCCCGGTCCGTCGAGCAGGACGGTGAGGCAGCCGATGCCGTACTCGGGGTGGTGCCACTGGATCTGCACCACGTCGTCGCCCAGCGGCTCGACGAACACCCGCGGCAGGACGGCGTCCGCGCAGACCTGTTGGGCCGCGACCGCGGTGGCGTAACGCCCGGTCCGGTCCCTGCCCTCGGTCAGGCACAGCTCAGGTGTCCTGCCGGGGTGGATGCGAGCCCAGCTGCCGACGGCCCGGACGGCCAGACCCGTCACCGGCTGCGCCGACGGCGGCGGCGGAGGCGCGGACGTGCCGACCACGCTGGTGACACCCAAGGTGCCCGCGACGCCGATGCCCGTCGCGGCGAGCAGGCTCGCCGCCCGGCGCCAGCGCGGGGAGCGCGGCGGGAGACCCTCGTCGGCGGCCTCGTCTCGATCGTCGCCGTCCTGGTCGCCGGTCTGCACGGGGTTCTCGGTCGCGATGCGGCGGCGGACGTCGAGCCACTGGCGCACCTCCTCGTCGCCGAGCCCGCACGCGCGGGTGAACACCTCGACGAACCACTCCTTCGGCAGCGTGGCCCGGCCGAGGGTGGTCGCGATCGTGCTGGCGGGGAACCTGGTCGCGTGCGCTGACGCCTTTCCCTCGATCTGCCGATAGGTCAGCCCGGACCACGTCCGCAGGGCCCGCAGCTCCGCCGTGAACTCCGAAGGGGTGCGGGCCTGGGGCCGCGGTGCGTCCACCGGCGGCCCGGCCGAGCCTCCGCCTCCATGATCCATCAGCTCAGGATGGTGGATCGGCGGCCGGCCGTGCGACCGCTGATCAGGAGACCGGCACTGCGCCGTTCAGGTCTGTTCGGCCCTGTCCGAGCAGCGTTCGGAACACGTCCCGCCCACCGGGGAGCCGCCCACCGGTTCCCCGGCGGGCGGCTCCCGGCTACCACCAGGTGGCGGTGCAGCCGGACTTCGCCGCGGCGTTGCCCTCGCAGAGCTTGAACTCGATCGAGTCGTTGTGCTCCACGGTGATGTGGGCGGCCGAACCGCGCTGCACGCCGGATGGTGGCACGTACCGGACGCCGTTCGGAGTGCGCACCGCGAGCACGGCCGAGAAGAACGGGCTGCTCGTGTTCGTCACGATCTTCGCCTTCGCCGTCCACTCGCCGGTGGGCAGCTGGTACTTGGTCACGTAGGCGGTCGCCCCGGCCCTGGCGGTGGTGATGGTCTTGCTCCCCGTGTACACCGGTGCCATCGCACTGGAGGACAGGAACGGACTCCTGGCGACGTTCGCGTTCGGGTTGTTCGCCAGCCAGGTGCCGGCCGGGGGATCGGTGTTGAAGTAGTCGTCGTTGTTGCAGTCGACGAGGTCCTGCTCGCTCGACTTGGGACACAGCTCTTGCAGCGGGTACGTGCCGGGCTTGTCGTCATCGTCGTAGCACATGATGTCGGCGTCGTCCCAGCAGTGACCACCGGGAGTGCCGTGCGGCGCGTTCGGGCTCACCGCGCCCAGCGCGTGCAGCAGTTCGTGTCCGGCGGCGTTCCACTCCCAGCAGCCCGCGCCGACCATGGACCACGACGGACCGGCCGTGAGGGTTCCGCCGGACGCCAGGCCGCAGAAGGCGGTCGTCTGCAAGAAGATCAGGTACTTGCGGTCGGCGCTGTTGTACCCGCGCGACGAGAGGTCCTTCCGCACGGAGTCGTAGTCCATGATGTTCGTGGTGGACGACAGGACGACGTTGTCGATCCTGGGCGAGCAGTCGGTGTTGCCGACGTAGCGGATCTTCCGCGAGCCTCCCGTCCGCAACGCCGAGCGCTGGACGGCGGAGTTGATCTCGGCGGACATGGTCTCGATCTTGGGCGCCATCTCGGCGTAGCGGTCGGCGCCTGCGGGCGAGCGCACGTAGAGGAGCTGGACCTGCTTGGTGCCGTCCTCACAGGCGGCGGCTACCGGGACGGCCGCCTGGCTGGTGACTCCGCCGGTGTCAGCAGAGACGGGAGCACCTACACCCGTCAGGCCGGTCGCCACCACGAAGCCGGCCATCACCGCCGCCGTCCTGCGGAGCAAAGTCGATCTCATCGTTTTCCCCCAATGTGACTTCCTGGTCGCGGGCGATCGTTTTCCGCGGTCAGCCGGGCGGCCTTCCTCTCTCGCCCGCGACGTCGATTTCCGTTCGGTCGCGATTCGTGTTCGCCGCTCGTGGTGGCGCACCGGACGGTGCGCCACCACGTCGCGGATCACCACCAGCTCGTGCAACCGCCCAACAGGTCGTTGCACACCCGGAACAGGACCTCGTCCCGGTCGTAGTACCGGCCGGACCACGCCGAGGGATCGATCTTGCGTCCGTCCTCACGCCGCTGGAGGTAGGTGCCGCCCGGCAGGTCGGAGGGGCCTTCGGGGCCCCAGCTGCCGTCGTAGTCGTTGCCGTCCCAGTTCCAGGTCTTGCAGAAGTACACCTCCCCACTGCCCATGTAGAAGGTCGTGCACGCCCGCGCCAGCACCCCCACCTCGCCGTCAGGCTTCGCTGACGCGGTGGCGCCCGTGCCCGCCACAGCCGTCATCGCGACAAGACTCGCAGTGAACACCGCTGATTTGCGGAGCAGCGATTTCGTCACAGTTCTCCCCCTGGTGAACTTGCCGAGAATTGGCGATTTCGAACGTAGCAGCAACTCGGAAGCATTGCGGAAAAAATCGACGTTCGAATGCGTTCGAGCGTGTTCGGAACAGACTCGAACGTGCTCCGAACGCCTCGATTCGCTTGTTTCGCCTGCGGGGGAGAGGTGGTGCCGAACAGAGCGGGAAGCCGGCCGCCGTTCTCGGTCAGGCGTCCGATCGTCCGCGCCTCGACGGCTTCCCGGCCGGTCAGGAAGGCACTGCGGCTGGTGCCAGCGAGGCGAGCGCCATGCGGGTCAGCAGCGCCGCCATCTGGTCGCGGTCGAGGTGGGCGCTGTGCGGGGTGGAGTTGATCAGGCCGAACACCGCGTGTGCTGCCGCTCGCGCGGTGGGCTCGTCGAAGTCCGTGACGGTCCGGCGGATGGTGTCCACCCAGACCTCCACGTAGCGGCGTTGGAGGGCTCGCACCCGGCGGCGGTCCGGGTCGGTGAGGTTGGCCAGGTTGCGGGCCTGGACCGTGATCAGGGCCGGGTCGTCCAAGGCGAAGTCGACGTGCCAGCCGACCAGTTCGCGCAGCGCCTCGTCGGGGGAGGCGGCCGCGTCCACCCTGCGCTGGCCGCCGTCCAGGAGGCGCTCGGAGATCGACGTCAGCATCTCGCCGAGCATCGCGTCCTTGCTGCGGAAGTGGCGGTACAGGGCCGGGCCGGAGATGCCCACGGCCGCGCCGATGTCGTCGATGCCCACCCCGTGGAAGCCGTGCCGGGCGAAGAGCTCGGCCGCGGCGTTGAGGATCTGGTCCCGGCGTGAGGGTTTCTCGGCCACGGGAGGAGGTTAGCAGCCGTTCACATGGGGCCGGGGGGTGGAAAGCGGCGGGCGCTCGAGGTGCGGGAGGTCGATCGTCGTCCACCGATGGGAGGAATTCCCCGGGGTGCGGCCGCGGATCGTTGACTCTTGACCAATACTTCACACAGGTCTTACTGCTGGGCAACGATGTGCTCGCACTGCATCACCCCTGCGGCCCCCTCGGGAGTCTTCGATGCGTCCTGCTCATTTCCTCGGCTCGGTGGTCGCTGCCGCCGCGGCCGTCATCGCGCTCGCCAACCCCGCCAGCGCGGCAGCCGTCAACTACGTGGCTCTCGGCGACTCGTACGCCTCGGGTCTCGGCACCGGCAGTTACGACAACAGCAGCTGCAAGCGCGGTCCGCTCGCCTACCCGGCCCTGTACGCGGCGGCGACAGCTCCCGCGAGCTTCAAGTCCGCCGCCTGCTCGGGTGCTCGGACCAGTGACGTCATCTCGCAGGCGAACAACAACCTGACGTCGTCCACCAACCTGGTCACGGTGCAGGTCGGCGGCAACGACGCCGGGTTCACCGACGTCATCACCACCTGCACGCTCGGGTCCGAGCAGGACTGCGTCAACCGGGTGAACACGGCCAAGAACTACGCCGCGAACACGCTTCCCGGCCTGCTCAACAACGTCTACGGCACGATCAAGGCCAAGTCGCCGTCGGCTCGGGTGGTCGTGCTCGGCTACCCGCGCATCTACAAGGTGCCCGGCTCGTGCGCCGTCGGGCTGAGCGACACGAAGCGGGCCGCGATCAACTCCGGCAGCGACGCGCTGCACGCCACCATCAGTGCGCGGGCGGCTGCCGCCGGCTTCACCTACGTCGACGTGCGCGGCGTGTTCACCGGGCACGAGATCTGCTCGTCGAGCTGGTGGCTGAACAGTCTGAGCTGGCCGGTCGACGAGTCGTACCACCCGAACCGCGCCGGTCACAGCAGCGGGTACCTGCCCGCGCTGCGGGGCGTGCTGGGCTGAGTCATTCCGGAACGTGGGAGTGCCTGAAAGGTAGGGTGACCTGCGTTCGGGCCGCTCTCCACCGGAGCTGGTGGACCTTCAGGTGAGCGGGCGTTAACATCAAGACGTTAACGCCCGCTAACCTGAGGTCTGGGGAGCATGGACGCACCTGTCCTGCGCAGCGCAGCCGAGCCGTCGGACCGCTACGCCAAGGAGCACGCCGCGCTCGTCGACGAGCTGCGCGGCAAGCTCGCCACCGCCGCACTCGGCGGACCCGAGAAGGCGCGACAGCGTCACGTCGACCGCGGCAAGCTGCTGCCGCGCGAGCGCGTGGACACGCTGGTCGACCCCGGTTCGCCGTTCCTCGAACTGTCGCCGCTGGCCGCCAACGGCATGTACGGCGACGACGCGCCCGCCGCGGGCATCATCACCGGCGTCGGGCGGGTGTCCGGCCGGGAGTGCGTGATCGTCGCGAACGACGCCACGGTCAAGGGCGGCACCTACTACCCCATCACGGTCAAGAAGCACCTGCGCGCGCAGGAAGTGGCGCTGCAGAACAACTTGCCGTGCATCTACCTGGTCGACAGCGGCGGCGCGTTCCTGCCCAAGCAGGACGACGTGTTCCCGGACCGCGAGCACTTCGGCCGGATCTTCTACAACCAGGCCACGATGTCGGCCAAGGGCATCCCGCAGGTCGCCGCGGTCCTGGGCTCCTGCACCGCGGGTGGCGCGTACGTGCCCGCCATGAGCGACGAGGCGGTCATCGTCCGCAACCAGGGCACGATCTTCCTGGGCGGCCCGCCGCTGGTGAAGGCCGCGACCGGGGAGGTCGTCTCGGCGGAGGACCTGGGCGGCGGCGACCTGCACTCGCGCACGTCCGGCGTCACCGACCACCTGGCGGAGAACGACGCGCACGCGTTGAAGATGGTCCGCTCGATCATCTCGACGCTCGGCCCGCGCGTGCCGCGGCCGTGGGACGTCGCGCCGGTCGAGGCGCCGGTCGTGAACCCCGATGATCTTTACGGTGTCGTGCCGACGGACTCCCGGACGCCCTACGACGTGCGCGAGGTCATCGCGCGGGTCGTCGACGGCTCGAAGTTCCAGGAGTTCAAGAAGGAGTACGGGCAGACGCTCGTCACCGGCTTCGCGCGCATCCACGGGCACCCGGTCGGGATCGTCGCGAACAACGGCATCCTGTTCGGCGAGTCCGCGGTCAAGGGCGCGCACTTCATCCAGCTGTGCGACAAGCGGTCCATCCCGCTGGTGTTCCTGCAGAACATCACCGGCTTCATGGTCGGCCGCGAGTACGAGGCGGGCGGCATCGCCAAGCACGGCGCCAAGATGGTGACGGCGGTGGCGTGCGCGCGCGTCCCGAAGTTCACGGTGATCATCGGCGGCTCGTTCGGCGCGGGCAACTACTCGATGTGCGGCCGGGCGTACTCGCCGCGGTTCCTGTGGATGTGGCCCAACGCGCGGATCTCCGTGATGGGCGGGGAACAGGCCGCGTCGGTGCTCGCGACCGTGCGCCGCGACCAGCTCGGTGACGAGTGGTCCGCGGAGGACGAGGAGGCGTTCAAGGCGCCGATCCGCCAGCAGTACGAGGACCAGGGCAACCCGTACTACTCGACCGCGCGGCTGTGGGACGACGGCGTGATCGACCCGCGGGACACCCGCACGGTGCTCGGGCTCGCGTTGTCCACCGCGGCGAACGCCCCCATCGACGATGTTTCCTACGGCGTCTTCCGGATGTGATCATGTTCGACAGCGTTCTGGTGGCGAACCGCGGGGAGATCGCGGTCAGGGTGATCCGCGCGCTGCGGTCGCTCGGGATTCGTTCCGTCGCCGTGTACTCCGATGCGGACGCCGACGCGTTGCACGTCCGGATGGCCGACGAGGCCGTGCGGATCGGGCCGGCGGCGGCCCGTGAGAGCTACCTGTCCGTCGAGAAGATCGTCGCGGCGGCCGTGTCGGCGGGGGCGCAGGCGATCCACCCCGGCTACGGCTTCCTGGCCGAGAACACGGCGTTCGCGGCGGCCTGCGCCGAGGCGGGGATCGTGTTCGTCGGGCCGCCCGCGTCCGCGATCGACGCGATGGGCGACAAGATCCGCGCGAAGCTGACGGTGTCGGCGGCCGGCGTTCCGGTCGTCCCCGGCCGCACCCGTGAGGGCATGTCCGACGACGAGATCGTGGACGCCGCGCTGGAGATCGGTTTTCCGGTGCTGCTCAAGCCTTCCGCCGGTGGTGGCGGCAAAGGCATGCGGCTCGTGCACGAGGAAAGCGCGCTGCGCGAGGCGATCGAGTCGGCACGGCGTGAGGCGCGCGGGTCGTTCGGTGACGACACGCTGCTGATCGAGCGGTTCATCACGAACCCGCGGCACATCGAGATCCAGGTGCTCGCCGACGCGCACGGCAACGTGATCCACCTCGGCGAACGAGAGTGCAGCCTCCAGCGGCGGCACCAGAAGATCATCGAGGAGGCGCCGTCGCCGTTCCTCACGCCCGAGGTGCGTGAGGCGATGGGCTCGGCCGCGGTCGACGCCGCCAAGTCGGTCGGCTACGTCGGCGCGGGCACGGTCGAGTTCATTGTGGACGGTGCTTCCGGCGACTACTTCTTCATGGAGATGAACACCCGGTTGCAGGTCGAGCACCCCGTGACCGAGATGGTCACGGGCGTCGACCTCGTCGAGTGGCAGCTCCGGGTGGCCGCCGGTGAGGTGCTGGACCTGACCGTCGAGCTGTCCGGGCACTCGGTCGAGGCCCGCGTCTACGCCGAGGACCCCGCGCGGGGCTTCCTGCCGACCGGTGGCCGGGTGCTGGCGCTGCGCGAACCGACGTCCGTGCGGGTGGATTCCGGGCTGTACGAAGGACTTGTCGTCGGATCGGACTACGACCCGATGCTGGCCAAGGTGATCGCTCACGGCCGCACCCGCGAGGAGGCGTTGCGGCGCCTCGACCACGCGCTCGGCCAGATGGTGCTGCTCGGCGTCACGACGAACATCCCGTTCCTGCGCGCGTTGCTGCGCGATGAGGACGTGCGTTCCGGCGCGCTCGACACCGGTCTGGTCGAACGGAAGCTCGACTCGCTCACGTCGGCCGAGGTGCCGGACGACGTGTACGTGGCGGCCGGGCTCGAGCGGTCGCTGGAACCGCGCGGCGACGACCCCTGGGACAGGCTGGACGGCTGGCGGGTCGGCGAGCACGCGTGGACAACGTGGCGGATCAACGACGTCGACGTGCGCGTGCGCGGCGACGAAGTCGTTGTGGGAGGCGGCGAACCGGTGCGGGCGCGGGCCCGCCGGGAAGGGTCCGACCTGCTCGTCGGCTCACGCCGGTACGCGACCGCGCGCGACGGCGACGTGCTGTGGCTGGGCCACGACGGGGCCTCGTGGGCGTTGGTCGAGGCGGAGTTCCTGGTGGGCGCCGCCGGCGGTGGTGCCGCCGCCTCCGGTGGCCCGGTCAAGTCGCCGATGCCCGGCACCGTGCTGGTGGTCCGCGCCCGGCAGGGCGAGGAGGTGACCGCCGGTCAAGCGTTGTTCGTGGTCGAGGCCATGAAGATGGAGCACACCGTGACCGCACCGGTCGACGGCGTGCTCGCCGAAGTGAACGTTCAGGCAGGCCAGCAGGTCGCACTCGACCAGGTGCTGGCTCTCGTCGTCTCTCACGAGGAGTGACACCGATGTTGGACTTCAGGCTCCCGAGCGAGTACGAGGACCTGCGCAAGACCGTCGAGGAGTTCGCCCGCGACGAGGTCGCCCCGGTCATCGGCGACTACTACGAGCGCGGCGAGTTCCCGTACCCGATCGTCGCGAAGATGGGGCAGATGGGCCTGCTCGGCCTGCCGTTCCCCGAGGAGCACGGCGGCATGGGCGGCGACTACTTCGCCCTGTGCCTCACGCTGGAGGAGCTCGCGCGCGTCGACTCGTCGGTCTCGATCACCGTCGAGGCCGCCACCTCGCTGGGTGCCATGCCGATCTACCGCTACGGCACCGACGAGCAGAAGGCGAAGTGGCTGCCGGAGCTGACGTCCGGGCGGATGCTCGGCGCGTTCGGCCTGACCGAACCGGGTTCGGGCTCCGACGCGGGCGCCCTCGCGACCACCGCGCGCCTCGACGGTGACGAGTGGGTCATCAACGGCACCAAGGCGTTCATCACGAACTCCGGCACGGACATCACCGGTCTGGTGACGGTCGCCGCCGTGACGGGCACGCTCCCGGACGGCCGCAAGGAGATCTCGTCGATCATCGTCCCGTCCGGCACGCCGGGCTTCACGGTGTCGAAGAAGTACTCCAAGGTCGGCTGGTGCGCGTCGGACACGCGCGAACTGTCCTTCCAGGACTGCCGCGTGCCCGCCGAGAACCTGCTGGGCACCCGCGGCCGCGGCTTCGCGCAGTTCCTGCGCACGCTGGACGAGGGCCGCGTCGCCATCGCCGCGCTGTCGGTCGGCCTGGCCCAGGGCTGTGTCGACGAGTCGGTCCGCTACGCGCACGAGCGCGAGACGTTCGGCGCGAAGATCGGGACGTACCAGGCGATCCAGTTCAAGATCGCCGAGATGGAAGCCCGCGTCCACACCGCCAGGCTCGCCTACTACGAGGCGGCGTCGCGGATGCTGCGCGGCGAGCCGTTCAAGAAGCAGGCGGCCATCGCGAAGCTCGTGTCGTCCGAGGCGGCGATGGACAACGCTCGCGACGCCACGCAGATCTTCGGCGGCTACGGCTTCATGAACGAGTACCCGGTCGGCCGCTTCTACCGCGACGCCAAGATCCTGGAGATCGGCGAGGGCACGTCCGAGGTGCAGAAGATGCTGATCGCGCGAGAGCTGGGCTTCTAGCCCAGGATCGCGCCCGCGATGGCCGCGGTGAGCACGAACGCGCCGAGGAGCCCCAGGAACACGAGGTAGGCGACGAACCCGGCGGAGAGCCCGGGTCGCGTCCACGGGACGCCGTGGTGGGCGAACACCGGACGGAGGGTGAAGACCGTCATCTTCCGGTAGACGTTCACCACGCCCCGGCGCGTGACGGGACCGGACAGCGGCAGGAACTCCGGTTTCCAGTCCGGTGAGAACCGGAAGAACCCGCCGCGCCGGGGCCGCTTCGCCGGCAGCTCGTAGCCGCAGCGCGCCATCGACTCCGCCGCCTCGCGGTACTCGCGGGCGGAGAGCCCGCGCACCTCGACGAGCAGCCGGTCGGCGGGGACGATCTCACGCGCCCTGGTCAGCTCCCACAGCACGCCGGGGTTGGCGGCCGGGCGGATGACCACGAGCTTGGCCGTCAGCATCATCTCCTGGACGACCTGCTTCCAGGCGTCGTCGCCCGTGTAGACGGTCTTCCCGCCGGGACGCGGAAGTCCTTCCTCCGGACGTCCGATCACGTGCAGCCGGCCGAACGGGCTCAGCGCCCGCGCCAGGCATTCCACGTCGGTGCTCATGGTCGCGAGCCCTACCCAGAAGATGCTGCGGAACGTCCTCCCGAGCGCTGTCGGGTCGGTGCTGAACGCCCGCAGGTAGAGGACGGAGTCCCCGCCGTCGTACGGCTGCCGGGACAGCGCGCGGGCCGCGTGCTGACCGCCGCGGAAGTACAGGAAGCCGCCCAGCAGGATCAACGGCAGGGGGATGAAGTCCAGGACTGACAACGGTTCCAGGCTGAACCTGGACACCAGTCCGCCGATCACACCTGTCACCAGCAGCAACACGCCGAAACCGCGCACCATGTCTCCTCGTCGAAGTCGGCGGGGTATCGGAGGGCGCGCGGAGCCCGTTACGCCATTCCACCTAACCGAGCCGGAAACGGCCGGTTCCCCTCACCGCACACGGCTAGCGTCGGCTTCCCGCCGCACGACTGTGAGGGTGCAGATGACAGGTAGCCGGACGGAACCGGTCTTCCCGGGCGTGCGCGTCCTCCTCGAGGTCATCCAGGGTCTTTGCCACCGGCCGGGGTTCTTCTACCGGAGCAAGACCGAGGAGGTCGTGGGCGACCAGCCGCTCCCGTTGATCTACCTGGAGAGCGAGGCCAGCCCGACGCCGTTCCTGCGGGCCTTGGAGCACAAGCTCGACGAGGGCCGTCCGGGAATCCCGCACGCCTACGTCGACGTGTCCTCGGTGCGCGCGGAGGTGGCCAAGCGCTGGCCGCCCGAAGCACGGGAGACGCCGCCGCTGTTGCCGTTGCTGGACGTGCTCAGCCACCGGCTGGCGGAGGTCCACGTCGGCAGCGAGCGGCTCACCCGGTTCGACCACTACCGGCTCGTCGACTGGCTCACCAGCAAACGCCTGCCGCGCAAGCCGGGCAGGGACGACCGGGCGAGCGTCGTCGAGCTGCTGCGGCAGTGGACCGGCCGCACCACCGGCAGCGGCGAGGAGCTGAACAGGGCCGTCGACGCGTTCATCCCCAACCTCGTGACGCGGCTGGGGCTCGGGCTCGTCGCGTGGGTCGGCAGCAAGGCGGGGTTCCGCTGGCTCGGCAGGAGGGTGCCGGGGCTCGCGCGCGAGTCGAAGTGGTTCATGCGCGGCCAGAACTTCGCGCTGCCCCACCACTCCATCGAGTTCCTCGGGTTCGCCGAACGGCTCACGCTCGGCCGGCGGGAGTCGGAGAACGAGGAGCAGGTCAAGCTGCTGCTCGTGCACGCGTTCCTGGAGGACCTGCGGATCGCGTACCGGCGGCGCAGGAGGTTCCTGCCGCGCAGGGCCGGGTGGCGGCGCACGGCCTACATCCCCGTGCTGCTCGACGGCGTCACGAAGGACAACGGCGGCTGGGAGCTGCTGGAGCTGATCAACGACGTCCGCAACGAGACCGGCGAGCTGGACCCGTTGCTCGTCATCGCGGCCAGCTCGGTGCAACCGGCGCTGTCGCAACGGCTCGGGACCACGCCGGTGGCGCCGGACGAGACCGCAGAGGCGCTGGCGACCTGGCGGGAGGAGCTGCCGCGCAAACGGCAGATGCTCGCACCGGACGCCCGCTACCTGATGGTCGGGCTGCCGTTCCCCAGCGAGGGCAAGAAGAGGTGGAAGGGCGCGCCGGAGTTCCGCGCGGCGCCGGTGCGGTGGCTCGCGCGGCCGCGGCGCCTGGAGGCGATCGTCGCCGCGGTGGTCGTGGTGTTGCTGCTGCCCGCGTTCGTCACCGTGCAGAACCACATCGAGGCGAGCTGCTCGATCATCGGCTCCGCCACGTCGGCGGGGGTGGCGACCAGGCTGATGGACGTCGACGGCAACACCGAGTGCGTCGGCTACAGCGACAACAGCAGCCAGGTGTTCGGCTCGAACGAACGGCTGCGGTGGACGCAGCAGGCGGTCTTCGCGCAGAACGAGGAGGCGAAGCGCCTGCACGAGGCCGACCCGGGCCGCCCGTACGTCTCGCTGGTCTACTTCTCCAGCCTCACCCACAAGGACACCAACCCCGACGCCGACCACTCCAGGGCCGAGGAGCTGGAGGGCATGCTGCTCAAGCAACGGCAGCAGAACGACAGGTCGCGCTCGGAACCGTTGCTGCGCGTCGTGGTCGCGAACGGCGGCGCGATGATGAAGCGCGCGCCGGAGGTCCTGCGTGACATGCTGACCCCGCTGCTGGACGAGGACCGGAGCATCATCGGCGTGGTCGGGCTCGACCGCAGCGTCCAGGAGACCAAGGACGTCATCACCGAGCTGGGCGCGCTCGGCGTGCCGACCATCGGCACCACGCTCACCGAGGCGTCGCTGCCGACCAGGTCGTCGATGTACTTCCAGCTGATCCCCGGCAACGTCCGGCAGGCCGACCTCGTCCGCCGGTACGCGCAGCACGTCGGCGTCACCAAGGTGACGATCCACCACCCGCCGCTCGGCAAGGGGGACGTCTACCTCGACGACCTGGTCTCCGTGCTGGGCACCGAGCTCGCCGGGACGGGAGTGCGCTTCCAGGCCGTCCCGTGGTCGAGGAGCCCGCAGGAGGTGCCGTCGCAGTGCGTCGAGGACCACTCCCGCGAGATGGTGTTCTTCGCGGGCCGTGAGGAGTACTTCGGCGAGTTCCTGCGCGCCGTCGGCAGGGACTGCTACGACAAGAACCGCCTGCCGCGCATCGTCGCCGACGACGCGATCATGCGGTTCATCGCGCAGAAGGCCAGCCGCGTGCACGACTCGCTGGCGGGCATGCGCGTGTCGTACGTGAGCATGGCCGGTCTCGTCGTGCTCGCCGGAAAGCCTTGCGTGGAGGGAAAACCGGACCCGAAAGCCCGTGGCGGGCTGCCGCTGGACGCGTTCTGCGCCGGGTACAGCAGGCTGAACCAGGAGATCCAGGCGTCCTCGCTGCCTGCGGAGGACAAGCCGGCCAAACCGTGGCCCGGCGAGCACATCGGCGTCGCCTACGACGCGGCGGGACTGTTCCTCGACGCGGTCCGCAACGCGCAGGCGCGGCTCACCGGACTGCCGGTGCACACCCCGCACCGCGGTGCCATCGGCGGCGAGCTGCGCGAGCTGGAGTTCTTCGGTGCCACCGGACGCACCGACTTCAGCGCGTCGCGGATCGGCGAGCAGCGCAACTTCACGATCCTGGAGCTGACGGACATCCACGACTTCGGCCAGCAGCCGGCGTGCGTCTTCCTGACCGGCGACCTGTACGGCCCGGACTCGCCCCGCGGACCGAACGGCTGCCCGACCGGCCAGTGACGCGGCCGGAACTCCGGGACGGCTACGCGCCGCCGAAGGTCCTGCCCGCCTTCGCCCGTCACACCCGTGTGTCATCCGTCCAGCGGTCCCCGCCTCCTCCGCGTGACGTGGCTTTAGTACGCGGGGGCCCCGCGTACGCCCTGACAGGACGAAAGGGCCCCGCGTGCGGGAGGGGAAACGCGAAGGAGAGTCGCGAGTGGGAGGGGGCGTTACGGACAGTAATTGTGGGGGCGTGTGTGGAGCTACGGTGTGGCTAGACCTTTGGGATGGCGCGGTCGATGATCGCGGCGAAGTCCGTGGTCCTGGGCAGGGTGCCGAACGCGACGCCCCAGTCGCCGCCGAGCCGGGAGGAGAGGAAGGCGTCCGCGACGGCGGGGTGCCCGTGCTTCACGAGCAGGGCGCCCTGCAGGACCAGCGCCATCCGCTCGACGACCCGGCGCGCCTGCGTCTCGTCCACATCGGACAGTGACGCGGTGAGCGCGTTCACGGCTCGGTCGACGCGCGGGTCGGCCCCGGAGACGGTCTCCAGGAACTCCTGCACGGACGCGGGTTCCTTCTTCATCGCGCGCAGGACGTCGAGCGCGGCGACGTTGCCGGAGCCCTCCCAGATCGACATCAGCGGCGACTCGCGGAACAGCCGCGGCATGCCGCTGTCCTCGATGTACCCGTTGCCGCCCAGGCACTCCATCGCCTCGGCGGCGTGCACCGGCCCGCGCTTGCAGACCCAGTACTTGGTGACGGCGAGCGCGAGCCGCTGCTTGTGCTGTGCCAGCCACATCGCGGTGGTCGTGGCCGCCTCGGACTCGACGGCGAGGTCCGCCAGGACGTTGCGCATCGCGGGCTGGTCGACGAGGTAGCTGCCGAACGCCTTGCGGTGCGCGGCGTGGTGGGCGGCCTGCCGCAGCCCGGCGCGCATGCCCGCCGCCGTGCCGAGCACGCAGTCGAGGCGGGTCGCGTTGACCATCTCGATGATCGTCCGCACGCCGCGGCCCTCGTCGCCGACCCTGAGGGCGAACGCCTCGTCGTACTCGATCTCGGCGGAGGCGTTGGACTTGTTGCCCAGCTTGTCCTTGAGCCGCTGCAGGAAGAACCGGTTGCGCGTGCCGTCCGGCAGCACCCGCGGCACGAGGAAGCACGTCAGTCCGCCGGGGGCCTGCGCGAGCGTCAGGAAGACGTCGGACATCGGGGCGGAGGTGAACCACTTGTGCCCGGTCAGCACGTACCCGTCGGAGACGGGCTTCGCCACCGTCGTGTTCGTCCGGACGTCCGACCCGCCCTGCTTCTCCGTCATCGACATGCCGGCGATGAGGCCCTGCTTGGTGAGCGGCGCCCGGAGCCCGAAGTCGTAGGTGCGCGAGGTGAGCAGCGGTTCGTACACGGCGGCGAGCTCGGGCGAGACGCGCAATGCGGGCACAGCCGCGTAAGTCATCGAAATCGGACATCCGTGACCGGCCTCGGCCTGCGACCACACGTAGAACTTGGCCGCACGGGCGAGGTGCGCACCGTCGACATGGGCGTGCAATCCGTGCGTAACGGCCACATTCATCAGATCGTGCCAAGCCGGGTGGAACTCGACCTCGTCGATCCGGTTCCCGTACCGGTCGTGCGTGTGCAGAACGGGCGGGTAGGAGTTCGCGAGCCGGCCGCGCTCCTGCCACTCCTCGCTGCCCGCGAGCCTGCCGATCTCGTGCAGCTCGGCGTCGTCGACCCAGCTCAGCAGGGCCGGGTCGGCCGCGACGTCGTGACCGGTCAGCGGCGGAACCTGGTTGGTCACCTCGTGCGTTGCCATGTCCCGCACGGTACTACTCATCGGTAACTCCTGGCAGGGTGCGCCGGAAGATCGCTGGTCCATTCCGGGTTTTGGGCGTGCCATCGGCGCTGACGAGGAATAACGTCGTCGGCGTGAGTGACCATGGGCACAGCTCGGCCGTGGCTGCGTTGACCGCGCAGTACGCCGCGATGCGCGAAGGTGCGCCGGTGCGGCTCGCGAAGAAGACGTCCAACCTCTTCCGGTTCCGGGCCGACCAGGCCGGTGGGCTGGACGTCGGCAGGTTCGACCAGGTCCTGTCCGTGGACCCGGCCGGACGTACCGCACAGGTGCAGGGCATGACCACCTACGAGAACTTCGTCGCCGCGACACTTCCGCACGGCCTCATGCCGTTGGTCGTGCCGCAGCTCAAGACCATCACCATCGGCGGCGCCGTGGCGGGGCTCGGCATCGAGTCCACGTCCTTCCGCAACGGCCTGCCGCACGAGTCCGTGCGCGAACTGGAGATCCTCACCGGCGACGGCGAGGTCGTCGTCGCCAAGCCGGACGACGACCTGTTCCGCGCCTTCCCCAACTCCTACGGCACCCTGGGCTACGCGCTGCGGCTGGAGATCGAACTGGAGCCGGTGCGCCAGTACGTGCGGCTGCGGCACGTGCCGTTCGGGTCGTTCGCCGAGTGCGCCGCCGTCATCGAGGAGGTCTGCGCGGACGGCTCCGCCGACTTCGTCGACGGCACGGTGTTCTCCCGCGGCGAGATGTACCTGACGCTGGGCCACTACGCCGACATCGCGCCCTACACGTCCGACTACACCGGCAACCAGATCTACTACCGGTCCATCCAGAAGCGGCGGACCGACCACCTGACGATCCACGACTACCTGTGGCGCTGGGACACCGACTGGTTCTGGTGCTCCCGCGCGTTCGGGGCCCAGCACCCGGTCGTGCGCCGGCTGTGGCCCAAGCGCTACCTGAGGTCGGACGTGTACCGCAAGCTCGTGGCCAAGCACCGGCAGCTGCGGCCGCGGGTGGACGTCGAGCCGGTGATCCAGGACGTGGAGATCCCCGTCGCGGGCCTGGCCGACTTCCTCGACTTCTTCGACCGCGAGATCGGCATCTCGCCGGTGTGGCTGTGCCCGGTCCGCCTGCGCGACACGACGGGCTGGCCGCTGTACCCGATGGACCCGGACACGCTGTACGTCAACGTCGGGTTCTGGTCGGAGGTCCCGGTGCGTCCGGGGGAGAAGATGGGTGACCGCAACCGGCTGATCGAGCGCGAGGTGGCGCGGCTGGGCGGTCACAAGTCGCTGTACTCGGACTCGTACTACACCGAGGACGAGTTCTGGCGGCACTACAACGGTTCGCACTACCGGTCCGTGAAGAGCCGGTACGACCAGACGAACCGCCTGCCTGATCTGTACGCCAAGTGTGTCAGGGGACGATGAATGCGGTTGGCCACCATTTTCCAGCGCATCACGGGCGGCAACGACGTTCGCTTCAAGGCTTACGACGGCAGCTCGGCCGGGCCTGACTCGGCTCCGGTCGCCATCGACATCAAAACCCCGGAAGCCCTGTCCTACCTGGCTTCCGCTCCCGGAGAGCTCGGCCTGGCACGCGCCTACGTGACAGGCCACCTGGAGATCCTCGGCGACGTGCACGCCGGTCTCGCCCAGCTCTCCGAGTTCTCCCTGCGCGAGATCCCGTGGGCGCAGCGCGCGGAGCTGCTGCGCTTCCTCGGCAAGATCCGGCTGACCCACAAGGTCGCCCCGCCCCCGCAGGAGACCCGCCTGCGCGGCTTGCGTCACTCCAAGGCCCGCGACCAGCAGGCCATTGCCCACCACTACGACGTCTCGAACCGGTTCTACGAGTGGATCCTCGGCCCGTCGATGGCCTACACCTGCGCGGTGTACCCGTCGCTCGAGTCCACTCTGGAGGAAGCCCAGTTCGAGAAGCACGACCTGGTGGCCCGCAAGCTCGGCCTGAAGCCGGGGATGAAGCTGCTCGACGTCGGCTGCGGCTGGGGCGGCATGGTCATGCACGCCGCCCGCGAGTACGGCGTGCGCGCGATCGGCGTGACCCTCTCGCGCAACCAGGCGGAGTGGGCGCAGAAGGCGATCGTCGAGGCGGGCCTGTCCGACCTCGCCGAGGTGCGCCACCTCGACTACCGCGACGTCCGCGAGACGGGCTTCGACGCCGTGTCGTCGATCGGCCTGACCGAGCACATCGGCAAGGCCAAGCTGCCCGCGTACTTCGACTCCCTGTACCGCAAGCTCAAGCCGGGCGGCCGGCTGCTCAACCACTGCATCACCAGGCCGGACAACAAGCAGCGCGCGCTCTCCGGCCCGTTCATCGACCGGTACGTGTTCCCGGACGGCGAGCTGGTCGGGCCGGGCCACCTCGTCTCCCGGATGCACGACGCCGGATTCGAGGTGCGGCACGAGGAGAACATCCGCGAGCACTACGCCCTCACTCTCGCCGCCTGGGGCCGCAACCTGGAGGACCACTGGGAAGAGGCGATGCGGGAGGTCGGGGAGGCACGGGCACGGGTGTGGCGGCTGTACCTGGCGGCGTCCCGGCTCGGGTTCGAGCGCAACAACATCCAGCTGCACCAGGTGCTCGGGGTGAAGCTGGACGGGACGGAGTCGCACATGCCGTTGCGGCCGGACTGGCTCAGTTGATCTTCGGCAGATCGAAAGAGTGATCTTCGGCAGATTTAAAGTCCGCGGCTCGGCAGATTGAAAGTCGATCAGCTGTTTCGGCTGGTCGGAGTACCTGCCGAGGCGGTGGCGGAGGACGGCGAAAGCACTCCGGCCGGAAGGACGGTGCACCGGCGCGGCGGTGTGGCCCGCCACCTCGACGAGGGGGTGGGCCGCACCACCGCCGCGACGGCATGGCGTGCCTGCCGATCTCCGCCCTGTGGACCTGCTAGCCGAGCTGGTCCACGATCTGCCTGGCGGTGTTCGACGGGATCGCGAACCCGATCCCCACGCTGCCCGCCTCGCCGCTGCTCGACGCGGGCGAGTAGATCGCCGAGTTGATCCCGACCAGCTCGCCCGCCGCGTTCACGAGCGCGCCGCCGGAGTTGCCGGGGTTGATCGACGCGTCGGTCTGGATCGCCTGGTACGACACGGGTTGTGCGCGGCGCGTCTGGCCGGGCACGGTCACCTTGCGGTCGAGTGCCGAGACGATGCCGGTGGTGACGGTGCCCTGCAGGCCCGACGGCGAGCCGATCGCCATCACCGCGTCGCCGACCTTCACCGCGTCCGAGTCCGCCCACTTGATCGGCGTGAGGCCCGTGACGGACGCCTGCAGCACCGCCAGGTCGGAGGCGGGGTCGGTCGACACCACGGTGGCGGGAACCTCCCTGCCGTCGTTGAGCTTCACGGTGACGGCGCCGCCGGACGAGGCCACGACGTGGTTGTTCGTGAGGATCTTGCCGTCGGCGGAGAGGACCACGCCGGAGCCGAGTCCGTCACCGACGTTCACCTGCACCACGGAGGGCAGCACGCTCGCGGCCACGGTGCTCCAGTCCTGTGTGGACGTGTTGGAGACGGTCCGTGCGGCGACGGTGGTGTTCGCGGGGGTGTCGGAGGTGGCCACGACCGCTCCGGTGACGCCGCCGAACAGGCCGGCCACCAGTGCCGCGACGGTGAGGGCGGGTGCCGTGCGGCGCCAGAACTTCGGCGTCCGGGCGACGGCGGGCTGCGGTTCCACCAGTGACCCGCTCATCGCGGGGAAGCTCTGCTCGGTCATGGCTCCACGATGAACCCCCATCATGTGAGCCAGCTGTGCCGGAACCCTCGAAAACCCTGATAAGAAATCGCTGAGAAGGTCAGGGGAGGAGGAGCGCGGCGACGGCGGACGCCTCCAGGGACAGCCCGATGTGCGGGCCCTGACCGCCCTGCACGCCCAGCGAGGCGAGGCGGGCGGCCTCGGCGGAGGTCTTGACGTCCTCCGCGTGCAGCGGCAGGCCGAGCAGCGACGCCCTGGCGATCATCGTCACGGACGCGCCCTCGTCGATCTCGTCGGCGCCCTCGTCGAGGCCGTGCACGACGGGGCCGGTGAACTTGACGCCGGTCAGCGGCAGCAGGCGGAGCTGCTCGACGCCGGGGTTGCCGCCGGTGACGTGGTCGAGCACCAGTCCGGCGCCGCGTTCGGCGAGGATGGTCAGCTCCTCCAGCTGCGCCTCGGTGAGCTGCGCCGGCAGGTGTTCGTGCAGCTCGAAGCGCAGCGACGACACGGGCAGGCCGGTGCGGTCCAGCACGCGGAAGACCGCGGCGACGAGCTCCGGTTCCTGGCACAGCCGGCGGGGCAGGTCGATCGACAGCACCGGTGTGCGGTCGCCGAGGACCCGGCGCCACTCGTTCACCTGCGCGCACGCTTCCTCGAACGCCCACCACCAGAGCCGCACGATCATGCCGTTGCCCACGGCCTCGTCGATGAAGTCGTCGGGGCACAGCATCCCGTGCTCCGGGTGGTCCCAGACGACCTTGACCTCCAGCGCGAGCACCGTGCCGTCGGTCAGCGACCGCACCGGCAGGTAGTCGACCCGGATGCGGCCCTCCTCCAGGGCTCCGGGGACGGACGCGGCCAGCTCGTACCTCAGCTTGTCGCGCTCGTCGCGCTCCTGGTCGTACAACGCCCACTGCGCCTTGCCGTCGCGCTTGGCCCAGCCGACCGTGACGTCCGCCGCCCGCAACAGGTCCGCCGCGTCACCGCGGCGCGCCGGTCTCGCCACGATGCCGATGCTCGTCGTGACGCCGATGCCGTGGCCCTCGACCCAGAGCGGTTCCTCGAGGCTCGCGGTGAACTCGTCGACGAGCGCGATCACGGCCGGCACGTCCTGCGGGTCGTTGATCAGCACGCCGAACTCGTCCTCGCCGATGCGCGCGACCTTGGCCACGTCGTCGTGGAACACCGTGCGCAACTGCGTGGCCACGTGCAGCAGCACGCGGTTGCCCGCCTGGTGCCCGAAGGCGTCGTTGACGCCGCGGAAGCCGTCGACGTCGACCTGCAGCAGCGCGACCGTCCCCGGTCCCTTCGAGCCGACGGCACCTTCCAGCCAGCCGAGAAACTGCGCGCGGTTCGGCAGGGCGGTCTGCATGTCGTTGAGGCTCTGGCGCACCAGCTCCGTCTGCAACGCGCGCATCTCGTTCATGTTCTCGATCATGGCGACGAAGTAGGGCGAGGAGCCCTCCTCCTCGCGCACCAGCGAGATCGCCATGTGGGTCTGGATGGTCTCGCCGTCGCTGCGGACCATCCGCTTCTCGACCCTGATGCTGTCGTGGTCCGACGCGATGAGCTGTCTCGCGAGCTCCGCCAGCCCGGCTCTGTCGTCGGGGTGCACGAGCTCGCCGCCGTTGATCCGCGCGAGGTCGGGCGCCTGGTAGCCGAGCATCGCCAGCATCGACTCGTTGACGTCGATGATCTCGCCGGTGAGGCTCGTGATGATGATGCCGAACGCCGCGCTGCGGAAGACCGCGCGGAACTTGGCCTCGCTGGCCCTGACCGCGCTCTCGGCGCGGCGCATCGCGTTGATCGAGGCCGCGCGGGTGACCTCCTGCTGGTCGAGCGCGCGGTCGCGCAGCGCCTCCGCGTACCCGGCGGCGAGCGCGGCGAGCTGCGCGGGCCTCACCGGGGTGTGCTCACCGAGGTGGGAGATCGACTGCTCCAGCGTCGCCGGCGAGATGAAGTCGTTCTCGACCATGGAACGGCCGACCTGCCTGGCCGCCTCCGCGTCGCCACCGAGCAGCTGCTCGAGGTAGCCGGCGAGCAGCCGCTCGAGCTTGTCGCGCGTGAGGTTCGCGAGGAGCGTGCTGAAGATCGCCGTCGCCCAGTGCACGGCGCGATCGGGGCTGTCGACCATGTTCATTCAGCTCGGTGGCCATTCGTGGGGACCGGGGATCCGCTGCCAGGTCGTCGCACGGCGGCGTGCCGCGACCAACCGGAAAGCTTACTGATCAGTCACGACGTGTCCAACGGAACGCCGATTCCCGGGCGAGATTCGGCGTTCCGGGCACGAATTCACTCGTTTGAACTAACGAATTACCTTGCTGAACGCGAGCGGTCCCGTTGTCGTAGGTGCTGTCGTCACGTCGAACAGGGGCGTGTAGCCGGTCGCCAGGTAGAGCGCTTTCGCCTCGGGCTGGCGGGGTCCCGTCGTGAGATAGACGCGGTTGTACCCAAACGCTTTGGCCTCGTTCTCCAGCTCGATGAGAACACGGCGGCCGAGTCCGCGGCGGCGGTGCCGTGAATGCGTCCAGATTCGTTTCAGCTCCGCCGTTTCCGAGTCGTATCGCATGAATGCGCCGCCCGCCACCGCCTCACCGTGTTCCACCAGCAGCAGGAACTGGCCGTGCGGTGGTTCGAACACGTCCGCCGGCCGCCGCATCTCCTCCAGCCCACCCGCTCCGTACCGGGACGTGTACTCGTAGGTCAGCTCGGCCACCAACGGTGCCGCGTCCGGGTCGGACTGCCGGACGCGGCGCACCTCCAGGGTCGTCATGCGGCCTTTGCCCGGTCCCGCTTGGCGACTTCCTCGCGCACGATCGGGATGACGTACCGGCCGAAGTCGATCGCGTCGCCGAGCAGGTCGTAGCCGCGCGCCGACAGGATGTCCACGCCGAGGTCGTAGTAGTCGAGCAGCGCCTGCGCGACCGTCTCCGGCGTGCCGACCAGCGCGTTGGAGTTGCCGGCGCCGCCGGTCGCCCTGGCCGTCGGCGTCCACAGCGCGCGGTCGAACCGCTCGCCGCGCTCCGCGACCGCCAGCAGCCGCTGCGAGCCGGTGTTCTCCGGGTTCGTCAGCGGGTGCCGGCGGCTCAGCGGGCCGCCCGCCTTGCGCGCCTCGATCCGCTCGACCGTCCGGTGCGCCTTCTCCCAGGCCAGCTCCTCGGTCGGCGCGATGATCGGCCGGAACGCCACCTGGATGCGCGGCACGTCGGTCCTGCCCGCCTCCTTCGCCGCCTGCCTGACCGACTCGATCTGCTGCGCGGTCTCGGCCAGCGGCTCGCCCCACAGGCAGTAGATGTCCGTCTCGGCGCCGCCCGCGGCGTAGGCGGCGGGCGAGGAGCCGCCGAACGACACGTTCGGGCGTGGCTGCTGGACGGGGAACACGTCGCTGACGAAGTCGGCGAAGTGGTAGTGCTCGCCGTCGTGGTCGAACGGCTCGCGGCTGAGCCACGCCTTCTTGACGATCCGGATGTACTCGCGGGTGCGGCCGTAGCGCTGGTCCTTGGAGAGGTAGTCGCCCTCGCGCTGCTGTTCGTGGTCGGTGCCGCCGGTGATGAAGTGCACGGTGAGCCGGCCGTCGCTGATCCGGTCGAGCGTCGCGAACGTCTTGGCGGCGAACGTCGGGTAGGACACGTTCGGCCGGTGGGCCAGCAGGATCTGCAGCTTGTCGAGCTTGCTCGCGAGGTAGGCGGCGGCCGACGCGGGTTCCGGCGAGCCGGAGCCGTAGGCGAAGAGCACGCGGTCCCACCCGTGGTCCTCGTGGGCCCTGGCGAGCCTGATCGTGTACTCCTTGTCGAACGCGCCGCCCGAGCGCGGGGTCGTCTCCGACCCGTCGTTCGTGGCGGCGATCCCGAGAAACTCCACTGGCATGACCGATTCCCCAGTACTGGTGGCGGGAGTGGGTGCGTTGAGGGGACGCCCTTCGAGTGCACACCCCGGGACCGACCGGTGCAACGACGTCCACAGAGCGGGATGTGCTTGCACACGCGGGGTATCGTGGGGGTGTTCGCGTTGAGGGGCGCGGCTCGTTTCTCGTTGCCCTCCAACGGAAAGACGCGCATGCGCACACTCGTCGTGATCGGCGGCGGTCCCCGCACCGCGGGCCTGCTCGAACGCATCGCCGCCCAGTCGCCCACCGTCCGGGCCGCCGTGCACGTCGTCGACCCGCACCCGCCGGGAGCGGGCCGGGTGTGGCGGCACGCGCAGTCCCCGTTGCTGCGCATGAACAGCATGGCCGAGGACGTCACCGTCTTCACCGACGAGTCGTTCGACGGCGAGGGCCCGGTCCGGCCCGGCCCGTCGCTCGCGGAGTGGACCGGCATCGACCCGGTGTCGTTCCCGTCCCGTCAGGTGCAGAGCCGGTACCTGTCGTGGTTCTTCGACCACGCAAGGAAATCTCTGCCACCGACCATGTCTGTGACCGTGCATCGGGCGACGGCGGTGGAGGTCACCGGCAACCGGGTGCGGCTCGACAACGGCGAGATGCTCGACGCCGACATCCTCGTGCTCGCACTGGGCCACCTGGACGCCGACCTCGAACCGGAGCACCGCAAGCTCGCCGAGCACGCCGCGGAGCACGGCCTGGTCTACGTGCCGCCGCTGTACTCGGCCGACGCGGACCTGTCCGCCGTCACCGGTGACGTGGTGCTGCGCGGGTTCGGGCTCGCGTTCATCGACCTCATGGTGCTGCTGACCGAAGGACGCGGCGGCCGGTACGTGCGCGAGTCCGGGCAGCTGACGTACGTGCCGTCCGGCGCGGAACCGACGCTGTACGTGGGGTCGCGGCGCGGAGTCCCGTACCACTCGAAGACCGGCTACCGCTTGCAGGGCACGCGCCCGAAGCTGCCGCACTTCTTCGTCGCGGACGCGTTGCGCGGCAAGGAGCTCGACTTCCGGGCGGACGTGTGGCCGTTGATGGCCAAGGAGATCGCCTGGGGCCACTACCACGAGCTGTTCACCGGTCACCCCGCCCTGGTGCGGATGCCGTTCCCCGAGTTCGCCGTCTCGTTCGCCGCCCTGCCCTGGTACAGCGAGGAGATGCGGGAGCTGGAACGGCTGGCGGTGCCGGACCCGGCCGACCGCATCGACTTCGAGCGCCTCGACCGCCCGCTGGCCGGCGTCACGTTCGGCTCGGCGGAGGAGTTCCAGGAGTACCTGCGCTCGTACGTCGAGGCGGACGTGGCCCGCCGCTCGGACCCCCGCCACAGCGCGGACCTCGGCGCGTTCCTGGCCCTGCTGTCGGTCTACGGCCAGCTGGCCGGGCTGATGCCGTTCGACGGGTGGTGGCACGGCTACTTCAGCTACCTGGCCTCCGGCCCGCCGCCGGACCGGCTGGAGGAGCTGCTCGCGTTGTCCCGCGCGGGGATCGTGCGCTTCCTCGGCGCGGACATGTGGGTGGAGGCGGTGGAGGGCGCGTTCCTGGCGGGCAGTGCCACGACACCGGACGTGGTGCGCGCCAACGGCCTGGTCGAGGCCCGCCTGCCCGCGCACTCGCTGTCGCGCACGGCGGACCCGGTGCTGAGGTCGTTGCGGGCCACCGGTGACATCACCGAGGACGCCGCCGGTCTGGTCCGCGTCGACCCGCTGGGACGCCTGATCGGCGAACGCGGCGAGGCGGACCCCGTCCGGTTCGCCGTCGGCCCGTACGTGACGGGCACGGCGTTCGCGGCGTTCGCCCGGCCGAGGACGAACGCGCCCGCGTTCAAGCAGAACGACCGGCTGGCACGGGAGATCCTGCGCCTGTTAGGCGACTGACGTGTAGCGCCCCTGGTGCCGCACCAGGGGAGCGGCGATCTCGGCGTGCGCGATGTCCAGCGGTTCGCCGACCAACGCGACGTGGTCGCCCACGGCGATCCGGCGGGCCGTCCTGCACCGCAACCGGACCGGCGCGTCCAGCAGGTGCGGCACCCCGTCGTCGTCCTGCCGCCACCGCGTGCCGGGACCGAACCGGTCGGCGCCCTTCGTCGCGAACAGGTCGGCGAGACCGGTCTGGGCGGCGTCGAGCAGGTGCACCGCGAACAGCGGCGCGGTCCGCAGCACCGGCCACACCGAGGCGCCCTCGCCGATCCACACGACGACCAGCGGCGGCTCGAACGAGACGGAGGTGAACGACGACACCGTGGTGCCGACCGGACCGTCCTGGCCGGTGGCCGTGACGATCGTGACGGCCTGGGCGTGGTGCCGCAACGCGTCCCGCAGCTGTTCCCTCATCGGACCAGCGCCTTGAGCACGTCCGCGTCGAGCGCGAAGTCGGCGGGCCGGGCGGGAAGCGCCGCTTCGGTGAGGAACAACGCCTGCGGCACCAGCGCTCCCAGCTCGCTCAGCACGGGCCGCAGGTGCACCTCCACCGCGAGCGCGTGTCGTTCGGACGCGGCGATCTGCAACGGCACGACCACCTTGCCGGTGAGCCAGCCCGGCGGTGCCTGGTCCAGCACGGCTTTCAGCAGCCCGGTGTACGCGGCCTTGTACGTCGGCGTCGCGACCACCAGGATCTCGGCCCGCCCCAACGCCGTTAGCGCCGCCTTGACCGCCTCCTGGTCGGTGAAGACCAGCGGCGCCAGCTCCGCCGCGTCCACCACCGGGCCGTCGACGGGCACTCCCAGCGTGGCGGCGAGCGCCTCGCGCAGCGTCAGAGCCGCTTGCAGGGTGCGTGAGGCGGGCCGCGGGTTGCCGGCCAGAACACCGATCTGCGTCATGCTCCCAGCACAGCCGCAAGCCGGGGGACCGTCAACCCGCGTCCACCACGCGGAACCCCGTTGACCTATGCGACCGGCTCACGCGACGGCGTCGGCGGCCGAACGCCCGTCCTCATTTCCACAAGACGTTCTCCGTGCTCGAAGGCGACTTCCTGTACGTGCCGGCGAACCGGCCGCGCGGATTCCGCATTGACAGCCCCGGGGAGAAGTTCTTCCTGGAGATCGGCGAGGCGAAACGGCGGCTTTTTACGCGCGGCGTGACCAGCTGCCCGGCTGAGCTGAGGCCGCCGGCCACCACCGGAGAGGGGGGTTACCGGTGGGCGGCCGACGGCACGGGTTGACCGCGGCGCGAGCACGCGACGCCTGCGGAAGGGCCTTTCCGGCCTGGGGGTGCCGGATCGCCCAAGGCGTGCAGCTCGAGCGCACGCGGCCAACCACTGGTTGAACGTACAACCTGTCGGTGGTGTTCCGGTCGGCCCGCGGTGTGACCAGGCTCAACCCGGCCGGGTTTTCCCGGGTTCCGGCCGGGTACGCCGATGGGCGTGACAGCTGGACTTCCGACGATCACGAACCTGGCCGAGCTGGTCGGACTGCTGGGCGAGGACGTCTACGTGCGCTGGTCGAAAGGCCCTGACGCCGACGCCGCCGCGACGTCCCGCGACTCGCTGACCGGCGTGGACCTGCCCGGCCTGTCCGCGAGCCCGCTGCGGATCGAGCCGTGGTGGGGCGACCGTTCCCGCGAGCTGTGGGTCGCGCGGCGCCTGTTCGACTACCGCCACCTGCGTGACCTGCGCGGACCGGACGTCCGCGCGTGGGTGCTGCGCGGCACGGAGGTGGGCCGCGGTCCGGACAACGAGCCGCTGGTCCACTGCTCCGAGCCGCTCGCGTGGGTGGCGGACAGCGCGCTGGAGGAGTGCGCGGAGCTGGTCGGCGCACAGCACTCCGCGGGGTGGGGACCCCTCGACCGGTCCGGTGGCGCGGCTCGCGCCGGCGACGTGGCCGAGGACATCGCAGAGCAAACCACCGCCCGACGGCCCGGGCAGCACAGCTAAGCACGCTCCCGAAGTGCTTGCTGTCCGTAACACCCGCGCCGCTCGCAACTCTCTTTCGTGTTTGCCGCTTGGTACGCGGGGGCCCCGCGTACCAAGCACCGATACGCGGGGCCCCCGCGTGCAAAAGCCGTGTCACGCAGAGGAGGCGGTGGCCCCTGTGTGGATGACATACGGGCGGGTGTGACGGGGTAGCGGCGGACAGGGACCTCTGGCGCGCCACTAGCTCAGGTCGGCGAGCTTGCGCTCGGCCGCCTTGCGGGCCTTCTCCGCCGCCGCGGTGAGGCGCTTCGCGTCCTCCAGCCGTTCGGCGGCCCTGTCGAACGCCCGCTGGGCCGCCAGCTGGTCGGCCTGGGCCTCGCCGAGGGCCTGTTCCGCCTCGTCCAGGGCCTGCTGGGCCTCGGCGCGCTTGCGTTCCCGCCGTTCGCGCCGCTTGCGGGCGAGCGCGTCCTCACCGTCGTCGGACGGCGGTTCGGGAGCGGGCAGCGCGAAGCCGAAGCCCGAGTACTCCAGCGCCTTGGTGAGGTGCCCCGCGCGCACCTGCTCGGCCGACTCCGGGTCGGCCATCGCGGCGGTCAGGGTGGAGCGGACCTGCGTGACGGCGTCGTCGGCGAGCGGTCCGGTCAGCTCCAGCGTCCGGTAGACGAGGGCTTCCATCAGCTGCTTGCGCTTGCGGCCCAGCTCGCGCATGGTCAGCTCGGCCGTGGACAGGCCCAGCGCGTCCTGCAGGCCGTCGGGGGCGTCCCTGACGAGCTTGTTCACCGCCCAGGCCGCCACCGTCGGTTTGCGCAGGTCCGAGATGGCCTTCGCGAGGTCCTTGTCGCCGGCCTGCTTGACGGCGGCGTTGCGGGCGGCGGTGAACTCCTTCGGAGGCAGCCCGTAGAGCTCGTCGGCGACCGACTTGAGGTCCATCCGCGCAAGGTAGCGGCTGAGCGGCCTCCAGTCCCGCCGAACGCGTCCGGGCGCGTCCTGACCAGGCCGTTTCGAGCCGAACTCAACGACAGGGGTGTCCCGGACGTCCTAGGAGCAGGACAACCGCGAGGGACGGGAGAGATGGACACCAGGTGGAAGTGGGTTCTCACGGGTCTCGGCGCCGCCGTGGCCGCCATCGGGCCGCTCGCCATGACGGGCGGTCCCTGGTACGGCTACGTCTTCGGCGGCCTGTGGTTCCTGCTGGGCGGCACGGTGGCGTGGCGCGCCCTGTGCATGGGCACCCGGCTGACCGCCCAGGGCATCACGTCGAACGGCCTGGACCGGCAGACCACGATCGAGTGGTGTGACGTCGTCTCGGTCGAGCACGCGCGGCGCCGGAACCTGGTCCTCTTCCACACCATTGCGCCCGTCGTGCGGCTGCGTTCCGGCAAGGAGACGCTCTCCGAGCTGAGCCTGCTGTCGGTGCAGAAGGACGTCGTCCCGGAGCGCACCCGCAAGCACGTGGCGGAACTGGAGCGGGCCCTGCGCGAGCACCGCACCGGATGCCCGGTGTGCGGCACGGTGCCGAAAGCGGTCGAGATCAGCAGGAGCCTCGGCGCGCGAGTGCGGTCCCGATTGCGTTCGCTGTTGCGCGGAAATGGCGCACGTCCCATCGCCCGGTGACGGGAACTCGTTACACGACAACGCTGTTCACCGTTGACACCTGCTTGACATTCCATTCCATCAGCTCTTGACTGGAAGGCGGCTGTCCGTTCCACGCATAAACGGAAAGCATCAGCACCGAAATGGTGTTCCGGCAAGACTCTGAACAGTCCAACTCCGTTGTCGGAAATGCTCCGGTCCGACGATTGCCGCTCGTCAGGTGAAGAGATGTGCTTCGAGCACTCTTTACCCCACGAAGGGCACATGCGCCGTGAAGAACTGGAGACGCCGCACCGGAACGGTCTTGCTGACCGCGGTGCTGGGCACTGCCGGGCTCGGCTTCGCCGCCACCCCCGCAATCGCGCAGAACGCTCCCCAAGAGCAGCCGGCCGCTGACAAGCAGCTGGACAAGAAGGACCGCGAGCTCGTCGAGCAGGCCGCCCGGGAGGGCAAGCCGACCGTCGACCTGCTGGTCGCCGCGGAGAAGGGCAAGACGGACGCCGCCGTCAACGAGCTCAAGGCGCTCGGCGCCACGGTCCAGAAGACCGAGAAGGACGTCGACTACGTCAAGGTGACCATCCCGCGCGAGAACGCGGAGAGGGCCGCCAAGCTGGCGTCGGTCAACACCGTCGACGTGGACGGGCTCATCGCCGTCGACGACCCGCGTCCGCAGGGCATGGAGAACCCGGCCCCGCAGAAGGCGCCGGACTCGAAGACGCCGCGCACCAACCCGTACATGCCGACCCAGGACACGCAGGCGGCGCAGTTCGCCACCGCGAACCCGAAGTGGGACGGCCGCGGCGCGACGATCGCCGTGATCGACGGCGGCATCGACCTCGACACGCCCGCCCTGCAGACCACCAGCACCGGTGAGCGCAAGATCATCGACTGGTACAACGCGAACTCCATCGACTCGGGCGACGGCACCTGGGTCGCGATGACGAAGACCGGCCGCGTCGGCAAGTTCACCGCGGAGGGCCGCGAGTGGACCGCGCCCTCGACCGGCGGCCCGTACTCGTTCGGTCTCTTCCGCGAGACCGCGGGCGACCTGAGCGCCGCGGCCAGCGAGGTCGGCGGTGACATCAACCGCGACGGCGACCGCACGGACTCGTTCGGTGTCATCCAGGACATCACGACGAAGGAAGTCTTCGTCGACTCCGACGGCGACGGCAACTTCACCAACAACAAGCGCATGATCGACTACAAGGTGAAGTACGACGTCGGCTTCTTCGGCACCGACAACCCCGCGACGCCGGTCGTCGACCGCATCGCGTTCGTCGTGCAGACCGACCGCTCGATCTACGACAACGCGGGCACCCCGTACGTCAACCTGGGCATCTCGGGCGCGCACGGCACGCACGTCGCCGGCATCACCGCCGCTCACAAGCTGTTCGACGGCAAGGCCGCCGGCGCCGCCCCCGGTGCGAAGCTGATCTCCATCAAGGCGTGCCTCACCACGCCGGCCTGCACCAGCTCCGGCCTCATCGACGGTGTCCTCTACGCCGCGCGCAACGGCGCCGACGTCGTGAACATCTCCATCGGTGGCCTCCCGGCGCTCAACGACGGCAACAACGCCCGTGCGGAGCTCTACAACCGCACGATCAACGAGTACAACGTCCAGCTCTTCATCTCGGCGGGCAACTCGGGCGCGGGCGCGAACACCGTCGGCGACCCGTCGGTCGCCACGGACGCCGTCAGCGTCGGCTCGTCCATCACCAAGGAGACCTGGCTCTCCAACTACGGCTCGAAGACGAAGCAGAAGCAGAGCCTGCACGGCTTCTCGTCGCGCGGCCCGGCCGAGGACGGCGGCTTCAAGCCGAACATCATCGCGCCCGGCTCGGCGATCTCCACGACGCCGCGCTGGCAGCCGGGTGGCCCGGTGACGGGCACCTACACCCTGCCCGCCGGCTACTCGATGTTCAACGGCACGTCGATGGCCGCCCCGCAGGCGACCGGTGCCGCGGCCCTGCTCGTCAGCGCGTTCAAGGCCACGCACAACGGCCAGCGCCCGACCAGCGCCGAGCTGCGCTACGCGATCCAGCGCAGCGCGAACTACGTGAAGGACCTCGCCGCGTACGAGCAGGGCGCCGGTCTGTTCAACACCAACGCCGCGTGGAAGCTGCTGGACAAGCACTCCGTGCCGGACCAGGTCACCACGTCCGTCCCGGTCAGCACCGTCCTCGGTGACTTCCTGGCCACCCCGAACACCGGTGTCGGCATCCACGACCGCGAGGGCGTGACCGCGGGCAAGGAGTACACCCGCACCTACACGCTGACCCGCACCACGGGCCACAAGGACGAGACCTACAACGTGTCCTGGCTGGGCAACGACGGCACGTTCACGGCGCCGAAGAAGGTCAGCCTGCCGCTGAACAAGCCGGTCAAGCTCGACGTCAAGGTCAAGCCGAAGACCGCGGGCGCGCACAGCGCCGTCCTGCAGCTCGACAACCCGGAGACCCCCGGCGTCGACGTGCAGACCCTGAACACCGTGTTCGCGGCGGAGACCTTCAACTCCGCCAACAAGTTCTCGGTGACCAAGACCGGCAAGATCGAGCGGAACCAGTCGGCCAGCATCTTCGTGAACGTGCCGAAGGGCACGAGCGCGCTGAAGGTCGACATGGCCGCCGGTGGCGCCGAGGCCGGCAAGGGCCAGGTGCGCTTCCTGCGCTACACGCCGCAGGGCATCCCGTTCGACTCGTCCTCGTCGACGAACTGCTACAACCCGGACGCGGGCGCCGGTTGTGCCGGTGGCACCCCCACCAGCCGCACGGTGACCAACCCGATGGCCGGTGTGTGGGAGATCGTGATCGAGTCGCGCCGGACCTCCGACGCGGCCGAGTCGGCGTACTCGGTGACGGCGTCCGTGCTGGGCACGACGGTCAGCCCGAACCCGGACGTCATCCCGTCCGCGTCGCTGGGCACGCCGATCGAGCGCTCCTACACCGTCACGAACTCGCAGGCCGGCTTCACCGGCAAGCTCGCGGCGGGCCAGGTGGGCAGCGCCAAGCAGGACCGCCCGACGATCGCGAACCTCGAGTCCAAGCAGATCCCGGTCACGGTCGGCGCCGGCGCGACGCGGCTCACCGCCACCATCGGCAACCCGTCCGACCAGGGTGCCGACCTCGACCTCCTCGTCTACAACTGCACGACGGGCAGCTGCCTGCTCGCCGGGCAGTCCGCGGACGCGGACTCCGAGGAGTCGGTGACGATCAACAACCCGGCGGCGGGCCAGTGGATCGTCCTCGTGGACGCGTACTCGGTGCCCGCGGGCACGACGGAGTACGACTACTTCGACGTCTTCACCTCGCCGGGTCTCGGCACGCTGACCGTCGCGGACAGCGACGCCGAGCGCGCCGCCGGTTCGTCGTGGAGCACCACGGCGGTCATCACCCCGCTGGGCGTCCCGGCCGCCGGCCGCGTGCTGCGCGGTGACCTGGAAGTGCGCACGGTGGACGGCGCCCTCGTGGGCGGCGGTGCCGTGATCATCCAGTCGATCGGCTAGCACCGGAAGGTGTGAAACGCGGGAAGCCCCAGGATCCACGAGGTCCTGGGGCTTCCTACGGTTCTGGCAGCCTGTTCCCGAGCGGCTCGTCCACGTCCACCCGGGACACTCCGGTGATCAGGAACGCTTGCTCCACCTTGTCCACCGGCATCTCGGCGCGCAGGTAGCCGATTCTCGGGTCACGCGACTCGACGGTCGCGCCCAGCCGCACCAGCGCCTGCTCGACCTCCTCGTCGCGTCCCGGTCGCACGGAGATCGTCAGTGGCACTGTGAGGTGGCCGTCGCGCTTCGCCTGCTCGATCCGGTTCCTGTCCGGCATGGCCGAGTACACCACTGTCCCCTCCTGGTACGGCAGGGTGCCAGTGTCCGTGCCACAGCCACCGAGAGCCAGCGCGCAAAACGCGACGGCGAGCGGTCTTCTCATGGTCCGAGGACGGAACGCGCCCCACGCGCGGTTGCACGGGATTTCCCGCCGTTCTACTGCTTGGGCCCCGCAAACGCTTGCTCCCGCAGCGTCCCGTCCGCGCTCTCGCCGAACACGCGGGCGTCGGTGTGCTGGTCGGAGGCCGGTTGTGCCTTCCTGACCCCGGTCACCGCGCGCGTCCGGATCTGCGGCAGCGCGTCGCTGTGCTGCCTGCGCACCCAGTCCACCAGGTGCTCTCTGGTGAGGCACCGCAGGTCCCACAGTTTTCCGGCGTCGGCGGCGCTCACGAGCGCACGCACCCGCACGAACCCGTTCGTCGCCTCGGTCACCTGCAGCACCGACACCCGTCCGTCCCACAGGTCGCTGGCCTGCAGCATCGACCGCATCTCCTGCCGCATCGCCTCGACCGGCACCGTCCAGTCCAGGTCGAGCTCGACGGTGCCGAGCAGCGCGGACTGCGTGCGCGTCCAGTTCTGGAACGGCGTCTTCAGGAAGTACGACGTGGGCAGCACCAGCCGCCGGTCGTCCCACAGGTGCAGCACCACGTACGTCAGCGTGATGTCCTCGACCCGTCCCCACTCGCCCTCGACCACCACGACGTCGTCGAGCCGCACCGCGTCGCTGAACGCGATCTGCAGGCCCGAGATCAGGTTGCCCAGCAACGACTGCGCGCTGAAGGCCGCTACGGCACCGATGACCGCCGCGGACGCCAGCACCGTCGAGCCGACCGCGCGTGCGCCGGGGAACGTCATCAGGATCGCGCCGATCGCGAGCACGCCGATGACCACGAGCACCAGGCGTCGCACCAGTGTGATCTGCGTGTGCACCCGCCGCGCGTGCCGGTTGTCCCTGACATCCGTGCGGATGCGCGCGAGTGAGACGTCCACAAGGGTGCTGATGAGCGCTGCGAGCAGCCACGACCCGGCCAGGATCAGCGCGATGCCCAGCGCGTGCAGCACGACGGGTGCGTCCACCGGGTACACGCTCAGGCTGATCTGGGCGGCCAGCAGCGCTCCGAAGAGCTGGGCGGGGCGGTACATCCTCCCGCTGTGGGTGAAGCGGCGGACCAGCCGGTGGACCACTTCGACCACGAGCAGCGCGAAGGCGATCGAGCAGCCCATGACGACGAACAGCACGTTTCCTCCTCCCGTATCCGGACCGGGTACCCGGTGGACGGACGGAGGAACACCATGAGGCGCCTCACGGCCGGCTGAGGAGCCGTCCTCTTCGAAACGCGCTTGCGCTCCGGGTTTGAGTCGCTTAGACTCAAACCCATGTTCACCACAGTGGAGGCCCTGGAGCTGGTGGAACGCGTCACGACAGCCGAGGAGCTGTTCGGCCCGCGGACCATCGACCCGGACAAGCGCAAGCAGGCGAAGCGGCGCTACCACGCGCTCGCCTCGGTGCTGCACCCCGACGTGGTGGGGCCTGGCGACACGCGAGCGCACGCGGCGTCGGCGAACCTGACCCGCCTGCACCACGAGTGGGTGCGCAGCGCGGTCGTCGAACTGAAGACGAAGACGGGCGTCTACCGCATCGGCGAGCCGTTCGCGGTCGGCAGCGTCGCCAACCTGTACGAAACGGACGGTCCGCACGTCGTCAAGGTGGTGCGCAACCCGGTCCTCAACCCGTTGCTGCACGGCGAGTGGGACGCGCTGCGCAAGCTGGAGCGGTTCACCGACTGGAACGCGTGGCTGCGGCCCTTCTACCCGCGGCTGCTCGACACCTCCGGCGACGTCGCCAAGGGGTCACGTGCCTTCACGGTGCTCGACCCGCTGATCGACGGGTTCGTGACGCTCGCCGACGTCAAGCGCGCCTACCCGGACGGGCTCGACGGACGTGACTACGCGTGGATGCACCGCAGGCTGCTCAAGGCGCTGGCCGGTGCGCACCAGATCGGCCTGGTGCACGGTGCCGTCACCGCCGAGAACGTGATGGTGCACCCGGAACAGCACGGGATCGTGCTCGTCGGCTGGTCGTTCGCCGTCGAGACGGGACAACGGCTGATCGCGACCAGCCGCACCATCGGCTACCCGCCGGAAGTCGTCGCGGGCGACCCGGTCACGACCGCGACCGACGTCCACATGGCACACACGCTGATGCTGGACCTGCTGGCGCCAAGCGAACGCACCCAGATCTCCTTCGCGAAGGGGTGCCTGCAGGACCGCCCGTCGCGCCGCCCGGAGGCCGTCGACCTGCTCACCGAGTACGACGACCTCCTCGAAGACCTTTACGGGCCACGGGTTTTCCGCCCGTTCGCCCTCCCCGACAAGACAGGAGCATGACGATGGGACACGGCAAGTGGGATGACAACGCCTACGCGGCGGCCAAGACCTTCCGCGCGGCCAAGGGAATCGCCGACTTCGGCTACACCGCCTCGATGAAGTCCACCCCGGCGGCGAGCTGGAAGGCCGCTCCCGCGCTCGACCCGTTCAAGGTGGAGCACCGCGAGTGCCGCGACTCGCCCGACCACGCCGACTCGACACCGATCGCCGTGCTGTTCGACGTCACGGGGTCGATGGGCTCGGTCCCGCGGATCATGCAGGGCAAGCTAGGCAAGCTGCACGGACTGTTGCAGCGCAAGGGATACCTCGCCGACCCGCAGGTGCTGTTCGGCGGCATCGGCGACGCCGACAGCGACCGCGTGCCGTTGCAGGTCGGGCAGTTCGAGTCGGACAACCGCATGGACGACCAGCTGCGCGACATCTTCCTGGAGGGCGGCGGTGGCGGGCAGAAGAGCGAGTCGTACGAGCTGGCCGCGTACTTCATGGCCCGGCACGTCGTCACCGACGCGTGGCAGAAGCGCGGCAAGAAGGGCTACCTGTTCATCATCGGCGACGAGCTGAACAAGCCGCGGCTGGAGGCGAAGCACATCCGCCGGGTCATCGGCGACGACGTCCGCCAGGACATCGACCCGGTGTCGGTGTACCGGGAGCTCGCCCGGAAGTGGCACGTCTACTTCATCCTGCCCAACCAGTCGGCGTACTTCCGCGACGACAGCATCGCCGAGCACTGGCGGGGCATCCTCGGCCAGAACTTCCTCAAGCTCGACGACCCCGGCGCGGTGTGCGAGCTGATCGCCGCGACCATCGGCATGGAGGAGAGCGTCGTCGACCTCGACCAGGCGCTGGTCGACCTCGCCGAGATCGGGTCGGTCGCCGAGAGCAGGTCGGTCGGCAAGGCGCTGGCCACGGTCGGCTCGCGGTCGCTCACGGCGACGGCGGCACCGCTGGGCATCGACGGCCCCGACGACGTGACCCTGAGCTGACCCGAGCGAACCGACAGCGGGAGTGGACATGTGGAACGACGAGCACGTCATCGTCGTCGGGCTGGGGTTCGGCGACGAGGGCAAGGGGGCGGTCGTCGACGCGCTGTGCGCGAACGGCCCGGTGTCGGCCGTCGTGCGGTTCAACGGCGGTGCGCAGGCCGCGCACAACGTCGTCGTCGACGGGCGGCACCACACGTTCAGCCAGTTCGGGTCGGGCACGCTCGCGGGCGTGCCGACCTGGCTCTCCCGGTACGTGCTCGTCGAACCGATCGCGCTGGCCGCCGAGTCGCGCGAGCTGGAGGCGATCGGGGTGGCCGACCCGCTGTCGCTGGTGTCGGTCGACGCCGGCGCGAAGCTCACGACGCCGTTCCACGTGGCCGCGAACCGGGCGAGGGAGGACGCCAGGGGAGCGGACCGGCACGGGTCGTGCGGCAAGGGGATCGGCGAGACGGTCTGGTACGGGCTGCTCGCCGAACGGGGGGCGCGGCCCGGCGAGGTGGTGGAACAGCAGCGGGTGCTCGGCGAGCCGGGTCCCGCGCCCACGGTCGGCGACTGCCTGGACCCGCGTGAGCTGCGGCGCAGGCTGGACGCGCTGGCGCGGTTCTACGAGCCGCTGATCGGGGACGGGCCGGGCGTGGACGAGCTGGTCGAGCTGTACCGGTCGTTCGCGGACGCCGTCCGCATCACGACGGGCGACGAGGCGGGGCGGCTCGCGGACAGCGGGCGGATCGTCTTCGAGGGCGCGCAGGGCGTCCTGCTGGACGAGACGCACGGCTTCCACCCGCACACCACCTGGTCCACGGTCACGCCGAAGAACGCACGGGCTCTGCTCGAGGGGTGCGGAGCGCGGGTTCTCGGCGTGACCAGGACCTATCAGACCCGGCACGGCGCCGGTCCGCTGCCGACCGAGGACCGGGCGGTGCTCGACCGGTTCCCGGAGGCGCACAACGGCACGGGGGAGTACCAGGGCGCCTGGCGGGCGGGCCACCTCGACGCCGTCCTGCTGCGCTACGCCGTCGAGTGCTGCGGGGGCGTCGACGGGCTGGCCGTGACGCACCTGGACGCCGGCGGCCTGAAGGTCGCGACCGGCGACGGGCTGGAGGACCTGCCCGATCCCGTCGCCTACCTGCGGGAACTGCTGGACGTCGAGGTGCTGGTGACCGGGGCGGGCCCGTCCAGGGCGGACTACGTGGTGCGGGAGAATCCAGGTCATGATCGAGTCGACGCTCGTGTCGGTGGACGTGATCGTGCTCCGGTTTGACCGGGACGCGCGCGCGGTGTTCCTGGGGGTGGCACCGCGCGCGCACGAGCCGTTCGCGGGCGAGCTGGCGCTGCCCGGCGTGCTGCTCGGCAAGGGGGAACGGCTGCGGGAGGCGACCACCAGGGCCGTCACCGGCAAGCTGGGCCTGGCCGCGGACACCGTCACGGCGACCGGGCAGCTCGCCACGTTCGACGAGCCGTCCCGCGACCCGCGCGGCCCGACGCTGTCGATCGCGCTGTGGGCCACGGCAGACCGCCCGACCGGCGACGTGGCCGTCTGGGCGCGGCTGGACGAGGTGCCGCCGCTCGCGTTCGACCACGACCGCATCGTCGCCGACTGCCGGCCGCTGCTCGCGGACAAGCTGTGGCGCGACGTGCCGTTCACCGCGGGGCTGCTGGGACGGGAGTTCACCACGGCGCAGGCGCTCGACGTGACCGAGTCGCTGACCGGCGATCGGCCCTACCCGGCCAACCTGGGCCGCACGATGGACCGCGTGCCCGGCCTGGAACGCACCAGCGAACACGCCGCGGCACTGCCCAAGGGCGGCCGTCCGCCACTGGTCTGGAAGTGGACCACCTGAGCCCGTCCCACCTCACCACCCACAACCACTACCCGCACCCGCCCACGCCTCCCCCCGCCCCCCATTCGTGTTTCCTGATGGTACGCGGGGGCCCCGCGTACCATCAGGAAACACGCGGGGCCCCCGCGTGACACGGTTGGGTCACCCGGGCGGGTGGGGCTAGAGGGGCAGGTCGGGCTCGAAGAGCCAGTGGGTGAGCAGGTCTTGGTGCCCGGCGAGGTTCAGGAAGTCGTCGGTCGTCACGACGCCGTGGCGGTGGCGGGCGCACCACTCGCGCAGCAGCGCGAAGAACGAGTCGTCGCCCATCTCGCGCCGCAGGGTGTGCAGCGTGAGCGCGCCGCGCTGGTAGACCCGGTCGTCGAACCAGTGGGCGCGATCGGGCGCGCCGATCACGACGTCCTGGGGCAGGCGTTGCAGGAGGTCGCGTGCCGCCGCCGCGCACACGTCCGCCGACCGGCCGCCGGACGCCTCGGACCACAGCCATTCCGAGTAGCAGGCGAAGCCCTCGTTCAGCCAGATGTGCTCCCACGCGGCGATGCCGACCGAGTTGCCGAACCACTGGTGCGCCAGCTCGTGCGCCACCAGCCGCTCGGAACCGCGCCGTCCGTCCACGTGGTTCGAGCCGAACGTGGACAACCCTTGTGCCTCAACGGGAACGTCGAGCGCGTCGTCGGTCACCACGACCGCGTACCCGGCGAACGGGTACGGGCCGAACAGCGACGAGAACAGCTCGACCATCTCGCTCTGCCTGCCGAAGTCGTGCGCCACCGGCCGCCTCAGCCGCGACGGCGCCCAGACGCCGGGCAGCGCCTCCACGTACTGTCCTATCTGGACGGTCGAGAGGTAGGTCGCCATCGGCGCGGCCATCGAGTACGTCCAGCGCGTGGTGCTGCCGGAGACCTTGCCGTCGACCAGGACTCCGTTGCACACCACCGTGTAAGACGACGGCGCCGTCACGTCGATCAGGTACGACGCCTTCGACGACGGGTCGTCCAGGCATGGGAACCACGACGGGGCGCCGATCGGCTGCGAGGCGACGATCGAGCCGTCCGTCAGCTCGTCCCAGCCCAGGTCACCCCACTCCGGCGTGGAGATCGGGACCGGCGTGCCCGAGTAGCGGACCTCGACCGAGAACGACCCGCGCACGGCCGCGCGGACGTTCAGCACTCCGCCCGCGTGCGCGTAGCGGGCCGGTTTGCCGTTTACCAGCACCTTCGAGACCCGCAGCGAGCCGAAGGACAGCGAGAACGAGCTGAGCGCCGTGCAGGACGCCTGCAGCACCGCCCGCCCCGACAGGCGGCCGGAGTGCGGCTTGTAGTCAAGCTCTAGCGCGTAATGGTGTACGGAGAAGCTCATGTCCACGCGGAGATCGGGTTGCCCAGCCAACGGGTTCCCGACGGTACCTCTTCGCCGCGCATGACGAGCGAGGCGGGTCCGATCGTGGTGTGCGCGCCGACGGACGCACCGGGCAGCACGATGCCGTGCGGGCCCAAAGCGGCGCCTTCGGCGAGCGACACCCGGTCCATCCGCAGGATGCGGTCGTGGAACAGGTGCGTCTGCACGACGCAGCCGCGGTTGACCGTGGCACCGGCGCCCAGCGAGACGAGGTCGGCCTCTGGCAGCCAGTACGACTCGCACCACACGCCACGGCCCACCGACGCACCCAGCGAGCGCAGCCACAGGTTCATGACCGGCGTGCCGCCGGAGAACCCGACCAGCCACGGCACCGCGAGCACCTCGACGAACGTGTCCGCCAGCTCGTTGCGCCACACGAAGGCCGACCACAGCGGGTACTCGCGCACCTTGAACCGGCCCACGAGCGTCCACTTCGCGGCCACCGCCACCAGGCACGCGGCGACACCCGCACCGAGCAGGACGACCCCGGACCACCACGGCCCGAACTCCTTCAGCGCGAACAGCACCAGCACGACGAGCGCCACGTTCAGCATCACCGGGACGAACCGGCACAGCTCGACCAGCGCCCGCGCCCACATGAGGTGCTTCGGCGGGTCGAACGTGCGCGACTGGTCCGACACCTCGGCCGCCCGCGGCAGCTTCATCGGCGGCATGCCCAGGTACGACGAGCCGGCCTTGGCCCGCTTCGGAGCGGCCGACAGGACGCCGACGAGCCCGCCCTTCGGCACCGCGCGCCCCGGCGCCGTCATGCCCGAGTTGCCCAGGAACGCCCGCTTGCCCACGCGGGCGGTCGCGATCCGCAGCCAGCCGCCGCCCAGCTCGTAGGAGGCGACCATCGTGTCGTCCGCCAGGAACGCGCCGTCGCCGACGCGGGTCATCTTCGGCAGCGCGACCACGGTGGACGCCTCGACGCGGCGTCCGACCTTCATGCCGAGCAGCCGCAGCCAGACCGGCGTGAACAGCGAGGCGTACAGCGGGAACAGGGCCGTGCGGGCGAGGTTCATCAGCCGCTCGGTCGTCCACGCCTGCCACGCCACGCGGCTGTGCACGGGGTAGTGGCCCTCGCGCATGCCGATGCCCAGGAGCCGCACGGCGCCCAGCACGAGCAGCGCGTACGAGCCGAACCAGATCGCGGAGGCGACCGGGACGTCCCACAGCGCCGACGTGAGCGTCACGGGCCGCCGCAGCACGTACAGCACGGCCGGGGCCGCCGCGAGCAGCGGCAGCGCGGCCAGCAGGCCGGACGAGACGCCGTACATCAGGTTCCAGAAGCGCGACCGCTCGGGACGCCGGGACGGGAACGACCGCGCCGCCTTGCCCTCGCGGACGGCGGGCACACCGGCCCAGCGCTGCCCGGTCGGCACCGATCCCACGACCCCCGAACCGGGCGCCACCTCGGCTCGCTTGCCGATCTTCGCGCCGGGGAACAGCGTGCTGCGCGCCCCGACCGTCGCGCCCGCGCCGATCCGGACGCGGCCGATGCGCAGCCGGTCGCCGTCGAGCCACCAGCCGGACAGGTCGACCTCGGGCTCGACGGCCGCGCCGCGCCCGACCTTGAGCAGGCCGGTGACCGGCGGCAGCGAGTGCAGGTCGACCCCGGGCCCGATCTTGGCGCCCAGCGCCCGCGCGTAGTGCGTGACCCAGGAGCCGGACAGCTCGGTGGCCTTCGACAGCCGCGCGAGCGTCTCGGCCGTCCACAGTCTCAAGTGGACGGAACCACCACGCGGGTACACGCCCGGTCTGACGCCGCGCAGCAGCAACCGCGCGCCACCGGCCGAGATCGCCAGCCGTCCGGCCGGGCTGAGGAACACCACGGCCCCGACGGCGACCCACCACCACGACACGGAAGTCCAGCCCAGCACGTTCGACAGCGCCGTCAGCGCCACGACCCAGCGCGCGCCCGCGATCGTGAGCAGCGGGATCATGAGCAGCGTCTGGACCAGGCCGGTCCAGCGCGGCGTCGGCACGACCTCCCGCACCTCGGCGGTGTCGCCGTACGTCTCCAGGCGCTTCGCGAGCGCGTGCAGCGTCGTGTTCTGGTAGATGTCCGAGACGGACGTGCTCGGGTAGCGCGTGCGCACCAGCGAGACGAGCTGTGCCGCGGACAACGAGCTGCCGCCGGACGCGAAGAAGTCCGCGTCCTCGGAAGCCGGTCCGGACCCCAGCACCGCGGCCCACTGCTCGGCGAGCCAGCCTTCGAGCCCGGAGAACACCACTCCGGCGGTGTCCATCGACTCCAGCGGCCACGGCAGGGCGTCGCGGTCGACCTTGCCGGACGTGCGGGTGGGCAGCGTGCCGACGACGGCGATGAGCGGCACCAGCGCGGCGGGCAGCTCGGCGCGCAGCTGCTCCACGGCCGCGGACTGGTCGAACCCGTCCTCGGCGACGACGTAGCCGACGAGGACCTGGTTGCCGCCCCGCGTCGTGCGCACCGCCGCGGCGGCACCCGCGACACCGGGCAGCGCCGCCAGGGCCGAGTCGACCTCGCCCAGCTCGATGCGCCGGCCGCCGAGCTTGATCTGCTCGTCCGCGCGGCCGAGGAAGACGAGACCCTCCGGTTCGGCGCGGACGACGTCACCGCTGCGGTAGGCGCGCTCCCAGCCCATCGAGGGCAGCGGCGCGTACTTCTCCGCGTCCTTCCCGGCGTCGAGGTAGCGCGCCAGGCCGACGCCGCCGATGACCAGCTCGCCGGGCTCGCCCATCGCGACGACCTCGCCCCGCGCGTCCACGACGGCGAGCTCCCAGCCGTCCAGCGGCAGGCCGATCCGCACGGGACCGTCCCCGGTCATCCGCGCGGCGCACGCGACGACCGTCGCCTCCGTCGGCCCGTAGGTGTTCCAGACCTCCCGGCCCGGCACGGCGAGCCGCTCGGCCAGCTCCGGCGGGCAGGCTTCGCCGCCGAAGATCAGCAGCCGCACGTCGTCCAGCGCCTCGACCGGCCACAGCGCGGCCAGCGTCGGCACCGTGGACACGACGGTGATCTCCTGCTCGACCAGCCACGGACCCAGGTCCATGCCGGTGCGCACCAGCGACCGCGGCGCGGGCACCAGGCACGCGCCGTACCGCCACGCGAGCCACATCTCCTCGCAGGAGGCGTCGAACGCGACGGAAAGTCCCGCCAGCACGCGGTCTTCCGGCCCGATCGGCTCGTCCTGGAGGAACAGCCGGGCCTCCGCGTCCACGAACGCCGCCGCCGACCGGTGCGTGACGGCGACGCCCTTCGGCTTGCCGGTCGAACCGGACGTGAAGATGATCCACGCGTCGTCGTCCAGCTCGGGCTCACCGGGAACGCCGAGCGGGGTGCCGTGCAGCACAAGGGATCGTCCCTCGCCGAGCACGGCACTCACCTGTGCCTCACCGAAGACGAGCCCGGCCCGTTCGTCCGGGTCTTCGAAGTCGACCGGCACGTACGCCGCGCCCGCCGCCACCGCCGCGAGGATCGACACGTAGAGGTCGGCCGTCCCCGACGGCACGCGGATGCCGACCCGGTCGCCGCGCCCGATGCCTTCGGCGGCGAGCTTTTCCTTCAGCTCCACCACTTCCGCGAGCAGCGCGCGGTACGTGAGCGCGGTGGTGCCGTCGTCGACGGCCGGCGCGTCCGGGTGCTGTTCGGCACTCGTGCGCAGGATGTCCAGGAGGGTGCGCGGCGCGGGCGCCTCACCTGCCGTGAACATCGAACGGAGGACAACGGGTTCGGCCGCAACGGTCACGACAGCGTCACTTCTCACCCTCTCGGCAACTGGTGGACCTGCGACTTTACCGGCGCTTAACGACTTATCGCCCACCCGAGTAGAACACTTCACAGGTGAGTTGAGTCACCGCAACCCTTTCGAGTGATTCACGAGCGGTGTACCGGGCGAGGTTGAACTCCCTCCAGTCCTCCGTGTGGTGGCGGAAGGCCAAGGGGCGCAAGGCACACGTCCGTTCCGGATCGGGCAACCGGTCGAGTGCCGGCACCGCGTCCTCCGACAGCTCCCTGAGGTAGTCGATGTCGATCTTCCGCGTGCTCTCGAACCGAGACACGTTGTAGTCGGCCACCACGCGTTCGGGATTCACGGCGAGCACGACGAGGAAGAACGCGGCCCCGGTCGCGACGATCGCCTTCGGCAACCACTTGGCGCGCAACGAGATCCCACTCGCGATCACCATCACGTAGACCACGGCCAGCCAGATCTCGCACGCCGACACGAGCAGCCGCAGCACCGTCCACCCGTACGCCTGCTGGTAGAACCACATGCGGCTCAACGCGCTCGCGACGATGACGAGTGTGAGAACAGCCAGTGAACCCAGAAGAACCCGCAGCCACAACTGGTCCCGTGCCGTCTTCCTCACCGCGAACCGCGCCACCCCCGCGATGACGCCGAGCGTCAGGATCGTGACCCACAGCAACTGCCAGAACCCGGACCGCGCGTACTCGGCGAACGTCACCCCCGCCGTCCGCAGCACGTAGCCCTCACCACCGAACAGCACGGCCAGCTGAGTCCCCACGAACCCCGCGAACAGCACGACGAGCGCCCCGACCGGCAACCCGTAGTCCTTGAGCCGCAACGACCCCGGCTTCGCCTCGGCGTCCTCGTTGATCCGCGGCGGCGACGCCACGAGGTAACAGGCCCCGAGCGCCCCGAGCGCCGCGACCAGCCCGAAGAACCCCATCCGCACGAATGTGCCGACTTCCAGCTCCGGCACCAGGTTCTCGAGGAAGTCGCCGAACCCCTTGTCCGCCCCCGCGAGCAACGACCCGAACACGAACAGCAACAACACCGCCACACCAACGGACACGAACGGCCTGACCCCGATCGGCCCCCGCCTGCTGAGCCCTCTCGCGACCCACGGGACGGACCGCAGAGCAGCCAGCCCGATCCCGGCCGCACCGAACACGAGCCCGCGCACCGTCCGCCCGCCCGCCATCGCGATCGAGCCGCACAGGATCGACGCCAGGACCGCCAGCGGGAAGATCCACTCGGCGGCCCGCAGGAACCCCATCGCCAGGAACGCCAGCGCCCCCGCGAGCCAGAGCGCACGCTCGACGGACGGCTTGCCGGTGTGGATCAGCACGGCGCCCACCGTGCACAGGCCGGTGAGGAACCAGCCGACGCCGTTGGCCGGCGGGGCCAGGAAGGCACCGGCGAGGCCCGCGATGAGGCCGACGACGAGGACCTGGACGGGGGCGCCGGTGGTGGGTGGGGTCCACCAGGGCATGAAGGGGACGCCGGGGGCCGGGGTGATGACCGAGGGGGGCGGGATGTGGGGTGAGCCGTGCCAGGCGGAGGGCTGGGGGCGGGTGGCGGTGGCCACCTGGCCGGGCCGGGGCGCCTGGGGCTGGGGCTTGGGCGCGGTGGTGGTGGCCGCCTTGCCCGCGGTGGGCTCGGGTGCCGCGGACACGACCGCCTCGTCAGCCGCCTCGCTCGCCGGACGATCTTGTCGGACCTCCTGAGTAGGTTGAGTCGCAGGGGTTCCCGGTTCGGGGGTACCCCTGCGAGAGCCTGCTTCGGCCGCCTTTCCGGCTTCGGCGGGCTTCTCGGCCGTGGTGTCCGCCGTCGTGTCGGCCGGCTTCCCGGCGGCAGGCCGGTACCCCACCTTCCGGAGGTGCCGGTACCGCCGAACCCTCCGGCCACCCGAGTCCGGCGTCGAGCCCGAGTCAGCCGAGCCGGGCCCGGAACCCGTCGAGCCGGAACCCGCCGAGCCGGAACCCGCCGAGCCGGGCCCGGAGCCCGTCAAGCCAGCCCCGGAGTCGGGCGTGGAGCCAGGTCCTGAGTCAGTCATGTCATCTCCCAAGCCCGGAAACGGGCGCGCGTCACCGGCGCACCGGCCGAGCCGGTGCGCATGAAGAACCAAGCGGAGGTCAGCGGGGCAAGGTCACCCGGATGCACGACCCGGGGTCCACGACGGCGATGGTGCCGCCGTGCAGGTCCACCACCCAGCGGGCGATGGCGAGGCCGAGGCCGGTTCCGCCGCCGCCCGCCCGTTCCCCGCGGGTGAACCTCTCGAAGATCCGGGACCTGTCCTCCGGGGCGATGCCCGGTCCCTGGTCGCGGACCTCCAGCACCACCGACGCGGCGGTGGCGGACCCGGTCACGGACACCAACCCCCCGGTGGGTCCGTGCCGGGCCGCGTTGTCGACCAGGTTGACCAGCACCTGGTGCAGCCGTTCGCCGTCGGCGAAGACGGTCAGGTCGTCCGGCACGTCGATGGAGAACGACGCGGTGGGCGCGGCGACGGCCGCTTCGGCCACCACGTCGGCCACCAGGGACGAGACGGACAGGGTCTCGCGGTTCAGGGACAGGACCCCGGCGTCGATCTTCGACAGGTCGAGCAGCTCGGTCACGAGCCTGCCCAGGCGTTCGGTCTGGGCGAGCGCGGTCCTCATCGTGGCGGCGTCGGCCTGAGCCACGCCGTCGACGACGTTCTCCAGCACGGCCTGCAGTGCCGAGATGGGGGTGCGCAGCTCGTGCGAGACGTTCGCGATCAGCTCGCGGCGCTGGCGGTCGGCGGCGGCCAGGTCGGACGCCATGACGGTGAACGCCTCGGCGAGCTGGCCCACCTCGTCCGACGACGTGGCCCGGACGGTGCGGGAGTAGTCGCCGGAGGCCATCGAGCGGGCCGCCGACGTCATCTCGCGCAGCGGCGAGGTCATGCCGTGCGCGAGCAGCTGTGACGTCAGCAGGCCCAGGACCAGCGCGATCAGCGTCGTCCTGGGTGGCAGCCAGCCCGTCACGTAGCGGAAGTACGCGAACGACACGCACCCCGACACCACGATCACGATGCCGAGCTTGAGCTTGATCGACCGCACCGAGTCCAGCGGACGCGGCAGCAGGTCGAGCAGCTCCAGGACCCGTTTCACGGCGTTGCCTTCTGCTGGGGAACCTCCAGCGCGTAGCCCACGCCGTGCACGGTCCTGATCAGGTCGGCGCCGAGCTTGCGCCGCAGCGCCTTCACGTGGCTGTCGACGGTCCGCGACGACGCGCCCTCGTGCCACCCGCACGCCTCCGCGAGCAGGCGCTCCCGTGCCTGCACGGCGGAGGGGCGTTCGGCGAGGAACACGAGCAGGTCGTACTCGGTGGGCGTGAGGTGCGCCTCGACGCCCGCCCTGCGCACCCGGCGGGCGGCCAGGTCGATGACCAGGTCGCCCAGCTCCAGCGACTGCGACGACACCGCCCGCGAGACGCGGCGCAGCAGCACGTGGACGCGTGCGGCCAGCTCGCGCATCGAGAACGGCTTGGTCAGGTAGTCGTCGGCGCCCACGGCGAGGCCGACCAGCAGGTCTGTCTCGTCGCCCCGCGCGGTCAGCATCAGCACCGGGACGGAGCGCGACGCCTGGATGCGCCGGCACACCTCCAGGCCGTCGAAGCCCGGCAGCATCACGTCCAGGACCACCAGGTCGGGCAGGAACGACGCGGCCTGCGCCACCCCCGACGGCCCGTCGTGGGCCACCGCCACCACGAACCCCTCGGCGCGCAGCCGCGCGGCCACGGACTCGGCGATCGTGATGTCGTCCTCCACGACGAGCACCCGGCGCTGACCTGTCATGCCGGCGACTTTATGACCATGTCGTGGAGGACGCCGGGACATGTTGTGAAGATCGTGTGCAGAAGCTCGATGTAGGTTCGCAGGATGAACGTCCTCGAAGCGGTCCTGGAGAGGATCACCTACGCCAACGAGGACAACGGCTACACCGTCGCCAAGGTCGACACCGGCCGCGGTGACCTGGTCACGGTCGTCGGCGCGCTGCTCGGCGCGCAGCCGGGCGAGTCGATCCGGATGCGCGGCCACTGGGGTTCGCACCCGCAGTACGGCAAGCAGTTCCACGTCGACGACTACACGACGGTGCTGCCCGCGACGATCCAGGGCATCCGCCGCTACCTGGGCTCCGGCCTGATCAAGGGCATCGGCCCGGTGCTCGCCGACAAGATCGTCACCCACTTCGGCGTGGACGCGCTGGACGTCATCGAGAACAGCCCCGAGCGGCTCGTCGAGGTGCCGAAGCTCGGCCCCAAGCGCACCAAGCTCATCGCGGACGCCTGGGAGGAGCAGAAGGCCATCAAGGAGGTCATGGTCTTCCTCCAGGGCGTCGGCGTCTCCACGTCACTGGCCGTCCGCATCTACAAGCAGTACACGGACAAGGCCATCGACGTCGTGCGCGAGGAGCCCTACCGGCTGGCGAGCGACGTGTGGGGCATCGGGTTCAAGACCGCCGACGTGATCGCGAAGGCCGTCGGCATCCCGCACGACAGCCCGCAGCGGGTCAAGGCCGGGTTGCAGTTCACGCTCTCCGAGGCCACCACGGACGGCAACTGCTACCTGCCCGAGCAGGCGCTCATCGCGGAGGCGATCAAGATCCTCCAGGTGGACGCGGGCCTGGTCATCGACTGCCTCGCCGAACTGGTCGAGGAGGAGGGCGTCGTCCGCGAGGAGCTTCCGGACGACGAGATCGCGATCTACCTGGTGCCGTTCCACCGCGCGGAGATCTCGCTGGCCGCGCAGCTCAAACGGCTGCTGCACGCCGACACCGACCGGATGCCGAGCTTCCAGGGCGTCGACTGGGACAAGGCGTTCGCCTGGCTCGGCGCCGGCCTCGAAGAGCACCAGGCGGAGGCGGTGAAGCTCGCGCTGACGAAGAAGGTCGCGGTGCTGACGGGCGGTCCCGGCTGCGGCAAGAGCTTCACCGTGCGGTCGATCGTCCGGCTGGCGCAGGCCAAGCGCGCCAAGATCGTGCTGGCCGCGCCCACCGGCCGGGCGGCGAAGCGCCTCACCGAGCTGACCGGCCACGAGGCCCGCACCGTGCACCGCCTGCTGGAGCTCAAGCCCGGCGGCGACGCGGCGTTCGACAGGGACCACCCGCTCGACGCCGACCTGGTGGTCGTGGACGAGGCGTCGATGCTGGACCTGCTGCTCGCCAACAAGCTCGTGAAGGCCGTGCCACCCGGCGCGCACCTGCTGCTCGTCGGTGACGTCGACCAGCTGCCCAGCGTCGGCGCGGGCGAGGTGCTGCGGGACGTGCTGGCGCAGGGCAGCCCGGTCCCGAACGTCCGGCTCACGCACATCTTCCGCCAGGCCCAGGAGTCCGGTGTCGTCACGAACGCCCACCGCATCAACAGCGGCGACTACCCGCTCGTGCAGGGGCTGCCGGACTTCTTCCTGTTCAGCACCGACGAGGCCGAGGAGGCGGCGGCCACGACCGTCGACGTCGTCGCGAACCGCATCCCGCGCAAGTTCGGCCTCGACCCGCGCAAGGACGTCCAGGTGCTCGCGCCGATGCACCGCGGCCCGGCCGGGGCGGGCACGCTCAACACCCTGTTGCAGGAGGCGCTGACGCCGTCGCGGGACAACCTGCCGGAGAAGCGCTTCGGCGGACGGGTGTTCAAGCTCGGCGACAAGGTCACCCAGATCCGCAACAACTACGACAAGGGCAGCAACGGCGTCTTCAACGGCACGCTCGGCGTCGTCATCGCGCTCGACACCGTCGAGCAGAAGCTCACGATCCGCACCGACGAGGACGAAGAGGTCGACTACGAGTTCTCCGAGCTGGACGAGCTCAGCCACGCCTACGCCATGACCATCCACCGCTCGCAGGGCAGCGAGTACCCGTGCGTGGTCATCCCGATCACGACCAGCGCGTGGATGATGTTGCAGCGCAACCTGCTCTACACCGCGGTCACCCGCGCGAAGAAGCTCGTCGTGCTGGTCGGCTCGAAGCGGGCCATCGGCCAGGCCGTCCGGACGGTCGGGGCGGGCCGCAGGCACACGGCGCTCGCCCACCGGCTCAGGACGGCGCAGACGTCAGGAACTCCGTGATCAGAGCCGCCCACGGCGCCGCCGCCTCCAGGGCGATCGCGTGCCCGCAGGCGAGGTCGGCGTACTTCGCGCCGGGCACGAGGTCCGCGACCTGCTCGGCCAGGCCGGGCGTGAGCAGCCGGTCCTCCGTCGCGCCGATCACCAGGGTCGGCCGGTCGACCCGCTCCAGCAGCGGGGCCAGGTCGACCCGCCGGACCAGGTCGACGTGCGAGGCGGTGCCCGGCGCGACGGTCGCCGCCGCCAGCTGGAGGAACGCCTCCAGGTCGGACGGGCGCAGCCGGGCCAGGTACCGCTCGCTGCACATGATCGAGAGGATGAACCGCGCCAGCTCGTCGCGCGACCCGTCGAGCAACGCCAGCCAGCGGTCGACCAGCGTCTTCGTCGTGGCGTCGACCGAGGTGAACGGTGCGCTCAGCACGAGCCCGCGCACCCGGCCGGGGTGGCGGACGGCCGTCGCGACGGCGACCGCGCACCCCATCGAGTACCCGCAGACGTGGAACGACTCGTGCCCGGCCGCCACGGCGATGTCCACGAGCTCGTCGGCGAGCGCGTCGAGGTCGAGCGGGCCGTCGGCCACCGGGGACCGGCCGGAGCCGGGCAGGTCGGGCGCGATGACGGTGAAGTGCCGCGAGAGGGGCACGAGAACGGGGCCGTAGTTGGACCGGATGCTCCCGCCCGCGCCGTGCACGAGCAGCAGAGCGGGTCCCGCGCCCGTGACCACGCTGGTCAGGTCGTACACGACACCTCGGGTTTCGTCAGTCCAGGCTGCGGACGATGGTCGGTTCCAGGCCCTCGTCGTCGTCGGAGGGGGAGCCGCGCCACGGCGGGGGAATCTCGACGACACCGGCGTTGTACAGGTGGTCCATGACGTGATCTCCCGATCCTTCCCGAATGGCGGCTGTGGGGGAACCTCACTGTCCGTCGAGTCGGTTTCGGCTTCCTTGCACAATAACCGCTGCGGTGCAGGGTGAGATGATATTGATTTTCGTCACACCGCGACAAGAGGGCGTGGTCACGTCCCACTAATCGGACGGTATTCATCCGGTCGGTCGAACCCGGATGGCGGGACCCGCCGGCACCCCTGATCATCGTCGACCATGCGTTCCGCCGTCGCACTGCTCGCCTGTCTCGCCCTCCTGCTCAGCCCGGTCCCGGCTCCGGCGGGAGGCCAGGAGGAGACGTACGTGCTGCGGGTCCCCGCGCCTCTCGGCGACTCCGCGCAGCGGTTGCTGGGGCTGGGCTACGACGTGCTGGAGCAGCGCGACGGCGACGACCTGTTCGTCCTCGGTGACCGGACGACCGAGGACCGGCTGCGCGGCGACGGCTACCGGTCCGCGGTGGAGTCGGTGCTGCCCCCGCCCCGCCGGGAACCGCGCGCTCTCGCCGACCAGACGTACTACGGCGGCTACCGCACGATCACCGCGCAGCTCGCGCACCTGGACCAGGTCGCGGCTGCCCACCCGGACCTCGCCACCGTCGTCGACTACGGCGACTCCTGGCTCAAGACCCGGGGCAAGGGCGGGTACGACCTGAAGGCCATCTGCATCACGCGGATCGGGCCGGGTGACTGCGAGCTGACGCCCACCGCGCCGAAGCCGCGGCTGTTCGTGATGGGCCAGCTGCACGCGCGGGAGATCACCTCCGGCGACATGGCGTGGCGGTTCGTCGACGACCTGGTCGGCTCGGACCTCACCGCGATGCTCGACGAGGTCGAGGTCTGGGTGGTGCCGATCGCGAACCCCGACGGCGTCGAGATCGTCGAGTCCGGCGGCGACACTCCGGTCCTGCACCGCAAGAACGCCAACGGCACCTGCACGAGCGGTTCCAAGGGCGTCGACCTCAACCGCAACGCCGGCTCGCACTGGGGCGAGGTCGGTTCGTCGGCGGACAGGTGCAGTGAGATCTACCGGGGCGTGCGGGCCGACTCCGAGGTGGAGGTGCGCGCGCTGGAGTCGTTGTGGCGCAAGCTCTACCGCGACACCCGTGCGCCCGGCGACACGGCGGCGGCCACTCCCGACACCACCGGCGTGGTGATCTCCATGCACAGCTACGGGAACTACGTGCTCTTCCCGTGGGGCTGGAGCACCCGGAAGACGGGCAACGACGCCGCGCTGCGCCGGATGGCCGAGGACATGGCCGCGGTCTCGGGGTTCCGCGCGGGACAACCGGGTGAGCTGCTCTACAACTCCTCCGGTGCCACCGACGACTGGGTGTACGAGGACCTCGGCGTGCCGAGCTTCGTGTGGGAGATCGGTGCCGAGTCCGGCAGGTGCGGCGGCTTCGTCCCGCCGTTCTCCTGCCAGCAGGACGTGCATTGGCCGAAAGTGCGGCCGATGCTCGTTTCGGCCATGAAGGCGACAAAGAATCCGTACTGACGCGTTGGGGTGGCGTCGGGACGAGATCGCCGGCCACCGCCACCACGTTCGCGTTGTTCTTCACCGGGGTCGACGGCGTTCGGGGAGATCTCTGCTGACATACCAGGGAAAACCCTGAGACGGGGTGAGACCGGAGTCTGATGCGGGCAGAGAACCCGTACGGCCAAGGTGGGGGACATGGGGATACGACTGGTAGCAACGGTTACCGCAACCAGCTTGCTGGCACTCACGACCGCGGGCGTCGCCACGGCGGACACGACCGTCGACCGCGGAGTGGTCCAGGAGGCGCTCGACGAGGTCACGCGGAGCGGGGGAGTGCTCGGCGTGCAGGCGCGCGTCACGGACGGGCGGCGGCAGCACACCGCCCGCTCCGGCAAGGCCGAGCTGGACAGCGAGCGGCCGGTGCCGCTCGACGGCAGGTTCCGGGTCGGCAGCATCACGAAGACGTTCGTCTCGACGGTCCTGTTGCAGCTCGCCGGGGAGGGCAAGGTCGACCTGGACGCACCGGTCGTCCGATACCTGCCGGGGCTGGTCGACGAACGCATCACGGTCCGCCAGGTGTTGCAGCACACCAGCGGCCTGTACAGCTACACCAACGACCTGCCGGTCAACCCGGACGAGTTCGAGGAGGTCCGCTACAAGCACTGGTCGCCGCAGGAGCTCCTGGCGATCGCCACGGCGAAGCCGCTCGACTTCGAGCCGGGCACGAGCTGGAACTACAGCAACACCAACTACGTCGTGGCCGGCCTGCTGGTCGAGAAGCTGACCGGCAAGCCGTACGAGAAGGCGGTCGAGCAGCGGATCATCAAGCCGTTGCGCCTGCACGACACCGAGGTGCCGGGTGACAGCCCGAACATCAAGGGCCCGCACGCGCACGGCTACTGGACGGTGAACGGCAAGCCGTCCGACATCACCCGGCTCAACCCGTCCGTCGCCTGGGCGGCCGGGGAGATGATCTCGACGACCCGCGACCTGGACACGTTCGTCGTCGCGCTGACGAGCGGCAAGCTGCTCAAGCCCGCGCAGCAGCGGGAGCTGACGAAGACCACCGAGGTCAGCCCGGACTACGGGCTGGGCCTGGTCGTGCAGACGTTGCCGTGCGGCACGAAGGTGTACGGCCACAGCGGTGGCATCCCCGGCTACAACACGGAGATGATCTCGACGCCGGACACGAAGAAGCGGCTGGAGCTCTCGGCGACCAGCTCGCCCCAGCCTGGCAACCCGCGTGAGCCGCTGAACAGGCTGCTGACCGCCGTGTTCTGCTGATCCGGGCATGCGAAAGGGGAGCTGGGCTGACCAGCTCCCCTCCCGGCGTTGCGAAGACTCCCAGGGCTAGCCGAGGGCGTTCTTCATCGCGGTGATCAACTCTCCGTTCGCGGTGTCACCCGTCAGCTCCCAGAAGAACGCTCCACCCAGGCCCTGGCTGCGAGCCCACTGGATCTTGCTGGTGATCGTCTGGGGGGTGTCGTAGCTCCACCACTGGCCGTTGCAGAACGCGTAGGCGGTGCCGGCGACCGTGCCGGTGGCGGGGCACTTCGTCTTGAGGACCTTGTAGTCCTCGATGCCCTGCTCGAACGTGCCGGGAGCCGGGCCGGTCGCGGTGCCGCCGGGCGCCGCCTGGGTCACGCCCTGCCAGCCGCGGCCGTAGAAGCCGATGCCGAGCAGGAGCTTGCTGGCCGGGACGCCCTTGGCGCGCAGCTTCGAGATCGCGGCCTCGGAGTTGAAGCCGGCGGCCGGGATGCCCGTGTACGACGTGAGCGGGGAGTGCGGGGCCGTCGGGCCCTGCGCCGACCACGCGCCGAAGTAGTCGTACGTCATGACGTTGTACCAGTCGAGGTACTGCGCCGCGGGGCCGTAGTCGGCCGCGTCGATCTTGCCGCCGGCCGAGCCGTCGGCGGTGATCGCCGAGGTGACCAGGTAGTTCGGGCCGAAGCGGGCGCGCAGCGCCTGCATCAGGTTCTTGTACGCCGCCGGGCCGCTCGTGTCGCAGGAGAGACCACAGGCGTTCGGGTACTCCCAGTCGATGTCGATGCCGTCGAACAGGTTCGCCCAGCGCGGGTCCTCGAGCAGCTTGTAGCAGGACTCGGCGAACGCCGCCGGGTTCTGCGCGGCCTGGCCGAAGCCGCCGGACCAGGTCCAGCCGCCGAACGAGTACAGGACCTTGAGGTGCGGGTACTTCTTCTTCAGCTTCATCAGCTGGTTGAAGTTGCCGCGCACCGGCTGGTCCCACGTGTCGGCGACGCCGTCGACGCTCTCGGCCGCCGTCATGGCCTTGTCGATGGCCGGGAACGTCTCACCGATGGTGCACTGGCCGTTGGTCACGTTGCCGAACGCGTAGTTGATGTGCGTCAGCTTGCTCGCCGAGCCCGAGGTGTCGATGTTCTTCACCTGGTAGTTGCGAGCCGGGTAGACGCCCCACTCCGCGAAGTAGCCCAGGTTGATCTTCCCGGGAGGCGGCGGCGGACCGGTCGTGGTCGTCGTCGTGGTGGTCGTGGTGGTGGTCGTCGTGGTCGTGGTCGTGGTGGTCGGGTTCGTCCCGCCCGCGTCACACGACGCACCGTTGAGCTTGCAGTTGGTCGGAGCGCCGAACGTGCCGCTGTACGCGCCGTTGAAGCCGAAGCTCACCGACCCGCCGACACCGACGCTGCCGTTCCAGGTGTTCTTGACCGTGACGGTCTGGCCGTTCGTCGTGTAGGAGCCGTCCCACAACGACGTGACGCGGTGGTTGGCGGGGAGCGTGAACTCCACGGTCCACGACGTCAGGGCCGTCGCGGAGTTGTTCGTGATCGTGTACTTGCCTTCGAAGCCCGTTCCCCAGTCCGAACCCTTGGAGAACGTGGCGGAAACGCCACCGGCACCGCTCGCGGCGGGCACGACGACGATTCCGAGGACCATCGCGGCGACTGCCGCGAAGAGAGCAGCGAGATGCCATCGGAACTTGGACATCGGTCTCCTCAGTCGCAGGGGGTACCGGAACGATGTGGTTTAGACCACTTACCGGTCAAGGTCTAGACCTCTTGCATCACTCGAACGGAGCAACCGAAACCGGTATCGAAGTTTCCTTTTTTCGTTCCGTGCCAAAGCGACACGTCCCCTGGACAGCGGGGATCAGCCGATGGCGCGCTCCGCGCCCCAGGCCGCGAGGTCCTCCCGGCTGCGCAGTCCGAGCTTCTCCCGCAGCCGCTGCAACCGCGCCGCCACGGTCCGCACCGAGACGCCCAGGCGGTTGGCGATCTGCTGGTTCGTCAGCCCCGAGGCGATCAGGGCGATCACCCGCCGCTCGCCGTCGTCCAGCGCCTCACCGGCGGCCGTGCGGTCCAGCCACACGTCGTCCTGGATGAACGCCTCGGTCTCGGCGGCCGTCAGCGGCGTGGAGGCGGCGTCCGCGCACGCGGCGGGCAGCATCAGCCGCGCGGTGCGCATCGCCCCGGCGACCTTCCCCGCCCAGAACGGGTCGGGCACGACCCCGACGGAACGCCGCAGGGCCCGCCCCGTCGCTTCGAGCCGCAACGCCCGCTCGGCCCGGCCGCGGGTCAGCGCGACGACCGCCAGCCCCTCCAGCGCGTCCGGTGCGGTCAGCGGGTTGATCCCGTCCATCCGCAACGCCTCGCGGAAGGCGTGCTCGGCCTCCTCCAGCTCGCCGCGCACCAGCGCGACGACGCCCCGCGTGTTCAGGGCGGAGGCGATCCGGGCGGGCATGCCCGAGGCGCGCGAGATCGGCAACGCCTTCATGACGTTGCTCTGCGCGCGGTCGTGCCTGCCCAGCGACACCGACGTGCGGGCCAGGTCCACCAGGCACTTCGCCCGCGCCAGCGGCTCGCCCAGCAGTTCGGCGACCCGCAGGCACTCGGTGTTGTTCCTGACCGACGCCTCCCACTCGCCCGACGACTGCTGCACCGCCGCCAGCGTGCTGCGCGAGCTCATCAGCAGGGCGGGCAGGCCGAGCGCGCGGACCAGCCCGGCCGCCTCCGCGGACAGCTCGGCGGCCTCGGCGTGGTCGCCCTGCTCGGCGGCGAACCGGGCCGCGTGGTTCAGCGCCACGCACCGGTAGTCGTCACGGGTGGACGGCCGCCGCAGCGCGTCGCGCAGCATCACCCGCGCCTGCCCGAGCCGCCCGCTGCGCGCCGCGCAGTCGGCGAGGGCCGTGGTGAGCAGCAACAGCCGCTCGTCCGACCGGCCCGCCGCCCACTCGACGGTGCCGAGCAGGCTGTCGACGTGGTCGTCCAGCTTGCGCTGCACCTCCGCGGGCACCGACAGGGGAGCGGTGACGAGCACGTCCGCCAGGTCGGTGAACCAGCGCGCCAGCGCCTCGTAGGCGACGTCCAGCTCTCCCGCGGCCACCAGCTTCTCCCTGGCGTGCAGCCGGACCGTCTCCAGCTGCCGGAACCGGGTCGCGCCCGCGACGGCCGTCAGCAGCGACTTCGCCTGCAACCGCGACAGCACGTCCAGCACCGGTTCCGCCGACCGTTCCGACGAGCAGACCTCGGTGGCCGCCGCCAGGTCGAAGCCGCCGTCGAACACCGAGAGCCGCCGCAGCGCGAACTGCTCGTCCGGCGCGAGCAGCCGGTAGCCCCAGTCGATCGCCTCCCGCAGCGACCGCTGCCGGGACGGCGACTTCCGGCAGCCCCGCGTCAGCAGCTCCAGCGGCTCGTCCACGCGGTCGCAGATGTCCGCGACGGGCAGCAGCTGCACCCAGCGCGCCGCCAGTTCGATCGCGAGCGGCATGCCCTCCAGCCGCGCGCACAGCAGCGCCACCGCGGCGGTGTCGCCCGGTGTCAGCCGGAAGTCGGGCTTGCGCTCCCGCGCCCGTTCCACGAACAGCTTGACCGCCTCCGACCGCGGCGCCGCCGTCGTGACCAGGTCCCGGTCCGTGGAGGGCACGGGCAGGCCGCCGACGGGGAAGCTCACCTCGCCGGTGATCCACAGGGCCTCGCGCGAGGTGGCCAGCACCCGGACGCCGGGACAGCGGTTGAGCAGCACGTCGGTCAGCTCGGCGCACGCGTCGAGCAGGTGCTCGCAGTTGTCGAGGACCACGACCGCCCGCATGTTGACGAGCGTCTCGACCACGGTGTCGCGCAACGGTTCGTCGGGCTGCGCGACCACGCCGAGAGCGCTCGCCAGCGCGGGCAGGACGTCACCCGGCTCGTCGATCTCGCCCAGCTCGACGAGCACGACCCGGTCCGTCCGGCCGCGCCGCAACCGCCCGGCGGCCTCCAGCGCGAGCCGCGTCTTGCCCGCGCCCGCACTGCCCACGAGCGTGACGAGCCGATGCCTGCGCAGCAGCTGGTCGAGCTTCGACAGCTCCTGCTGCCGCCCGACGAACGTGTCCCGCGCCGCCGGGAGGTTCGACAGCACCCGCGGGTTCTGCCTGCTCACCGGAGCCGCGACGGTGGCACGGCGGCGGTAGGCGCGCTGCCGGCAGGCGTTGGAGCAGTAGGACCTGCGCTGCTCGGAGACAGGCAGCTCGCCGGCGCACAGCGCGCAACGTCCGGTGCTGGTCATCAGTCCTTCTCCTCCAGCCGTAACGGCAGGGCTCTCCCGGCGTGGTCCGGCGTTCGCGCAGGTCGTGAGGGGTGTGCTCGCGGGTGCGGCGCGTTACGCCGCCGCGTGCGCGAGACGGTTCGCGACCTCGTCGTTATGCCTGCCTTCCGGTGTCCCTCGTTCGGGAAGAAACTGGCGACGGGTCCGGTCTGACAGGGAGCACGCATGACGTTGACACCGAGCACCTCGTGGGCGACTGGGGGTCTGCAGGTGGTGGACGAGCCGCGCACCATCACCGTCGGGGTCGCCGACGACGAGGTCCTGGTCAGGACGGGAGTCCGCGGCGCGCTGGAGCAGTCGGGCGGCATCGCGGTCGTCGGCGAGGCCGGTGACGGCAACGGGGCGGTGGAGCTCGCCCGCCGGCAGCGCCCGCAGGTGCTGCTGATGGACGCCTCGATGCCGGGCATGGAGGGCCTTTCGGCGGTGCGCGTCGTCCGGCGGCACGTGCCGGGAACGCAGGTGATCGTGCTGTGCGGCCCGCAGACCGAGGACATGCTGTTCCCCGCGTTGCGTGCGGGGGCGGCGGGGTTCCTGTTCAAGACCGGCGACGCCGAGGCGCTGCGCAACGCCGTGCGCGCGGTCGCCGCCGGGGAGGCGATGCTCTCGCCGTCCGCGACGCGCGCGTTGATCGACCACTTCACCGGCGCCGACTCGGAACGGCGTGACGCCGCGCGCAACCGCATCAGCCTGCTCACGCGGCGGGAGCAGGAAGTGCTGGTGTACCTGGCACAGGGCATGGCGAACGCGCGCATCGCTCGGCTCATGTACCTCTCGGAGGGGGCGATCAAGGCCCACGTCAGCAGGTTGCTGACCAAGCTCCGGTGCGACAACCGCGTCCAGGCCGCTCTCATCGCACGCGACGCCGCCCTTCCCTGCTGAAAACCTGTTCCCCGCACGGCGCATTGCCAGACTAGCCACGGATTTTCGCGCCGCGTAGCAGGTCACCCGGTTGGCCCCGTCCGATGTGAGGGCGGTTTTCCGCCAGCGTCCCGATGGGAACGGGGGCATGCTGGGTCCTCATGCGCCTGCGTACGTTCACGGAAAGGTTGTCGTTTCAAGCACCTTTGTGCCCCGGCAACCTGTTCGGACACCTCATCGCCACCGCCGTTCCGGGCGTGGAGGAATGGCGCGACGGCGTGTACCGCCGCAGCCTGCGGCTGTCTTTCGGTTGCGGCACAGCGGCTTTGCGGCTCTTCCCGGATCACGTGGCGTGCACGGTGGAGCTGTCCGACGACCGCGATCTGGCCGAGGCGCTGACCCTGTGCCGTTTTCTGCTCGACCTCGACGCGGATCCGGCGGCGGTCGACGGCGCCTTGGCGGCGGACCCGTTGCTGGCCCCTCTGGTCGAAGCCGCGCCGGGACGCCGTGTCCCGCGCACGGTCGACGGCGCGGAGTTCGCCATTCGTGCCGTGCTGGGCCAGCAGGTCTCGACGAAGGCGGCCCGCACGCACGCGGCGCGGCTCGCCACGGCCCACGGCACCCCGGTCGGCGACCTGCTCCTGTTCCCGCTGGAGTTCGACCCGGCCGAGCTCGCCGTGCCCGGGTCGCGCCGCCGCACGATGGCCGCGTTGCTGGACGCGCTGCGGTCCGGTTTGGACCTCTCGCCGGGTGAGGACCGCGCGGCGGCGCGCGCCTGGCTCACGTCGCTGCCCGGCTTCGGCCCGTGGACCGTCGAGACGATCCTGATGAGGGCGCTGGGCGACCAGGACGCGTTCCTGCCGACGGACCTGGGCATCCGCCTGGCGGCCGAGTCCCTGGGCCTTCCGACGACCCCGGCGGCGTTGCTCAGGCGTGCGGAGGCGTGGCGCCCGTACCGTTCCTACGCGGTGCAGCACCTGTGGGCGACCGGCGATCACGAGGTGAACCGGATCCCGGCTTGAGCTGGACGCTCGCGTACATCGCGCCCGTCCAGCCCTCGGGCGACGCGCCGTCGCGCACGAACCCCGGCAGCGGCGGCAGGTCCCGCGCGAACCCGCGCAACGCCTCGAACACCTCGACCGCCGTGGCGGGCCGCTGCGCCGGTTCCTTGGCCAGCAACCCCTGCACGACCGGGTCGAGCGGTCCGTTCACCCGCGGCGGCGGCTCCTTGACGTGCTTGTCGAACACCGCGTACGCCGTCGGCCCGGTGAACAGCTGCTCACCCGTCAGCATCTCGTGCAGCACGCATCCCAGCGCGTACAGGTCGCTGCGTGGCTCGGCGGTCCCGCGCTGGATCTGCTCCGGCGCCATGTACGACGGCGTGCCGAGGATCTGCCCTGCCCTGCTGAACGGCGCCACGTCGCTCTCGCGCAGCAGCGCCAGCCCGAAGTCCAGCACCTTCACCGCGCCGTCCTGGCACAGCATCAGGTTGGTGGGCTTGAGGTCGCGGTGGCAGATGCCGCGTTCGTGCGCCGCCGCCAGCACGGCGGCGGTCTGCGCGGCGATGCCCGCGGCCCAGGGCTGCGGCAGCGGCCCGAACTCGCCGACCAGGTCCGCGACCGTCACGCCGTCGACGAACTGCATGACCTGGAACAGCCGCTGCTCGTAGGTGCCGAAGTCGTACAGGACGGGCACCCCGGGATGCTCCAGCCGGGCGACGATCCTGGCCTCCCGCGCGAACCGCTGCCGCACCTCGTCGTCGCTGCCGGGCAGCCGCAGCAGCTTGACCGCCACGCGCCGGTCCAGCCGCAGGTCCCGGCCCTCGTGCACGGCGCCCATGCCACCCCGCCCCAGCGGCAGGTCGTCGATCTCGTAGCGGTCGGCGATCAGCACCAGGGCAGCCTAAAGCCCGGGGAGGCGGCCGGTGTCCGCGATGGGGGCGGGGCGGTCCTGCTCACACCGGTCCCACCTGTCCGCCGAGCAGCCCGGAGTAGCCCAGCCGCACCAGCTCGGCCGCGTCCCCCAGCCCTTCCTCCAGCGCCCTGAGCTGAGCGAACGCCGCGCCGTAGCGCCGTTGCTCGGCCAGCGGCAGCAGCGGCACCCTCGTCCGCCGGACGTCGAGCCGGGTGGATCCGGTGGGCGTGCGGGAGAACGCCGCCCGCAGCACCCCCTCCAGGAAGCCGGGGTCGAGCCGCTCGGGGTCGATCTCGTAGACGGCGCCCGTGGGCGAGGTGACGGCGTGCGCACCCGGCGCACCCCGCACCAGCTCACCGATCGTCGTGTGCTCCGGCACGTCCTGGCCGCGCAGCGCGGGCAGCGGCGGCAGCGCGAACGTCGGCTGGGCGGCCAGGTACGCCGACACGTCGGTGCCGGACCTGCGCGCGGGGCTCAGGTCCACGTCGTCGTCCAGCAGGTCGAGGACGCGGGTGTTCGGCTCGACCGGTCCGGGAGCGTCCAGCAGGGCGATCCGCTCCGGCACACGGCCCACCGGGTTGCGCAGCAGCCACAGGTCCCTGCCCGGCTGCACGGTCATCACGCCGCGCACGGCACCGGCGCGCAGCAGGTTGCCGCGGATCCGCTTGCCCGGCCTGCGCGACGCCGTGGCGGACGGCAGCAGGACGGCGACCAGGCCGCCCGGCTTGGCCAGCGACAGGCAGTGCTGCAGCCAGGCCAGCTCCGGTTCGCCGCGCGGCGGCAGGCCGTAGGTCCAGCGGGCGTCGCCGACGAGCTCCTCGTGGCCCCACGCGCGGTCGTGCCACGGCGGATCGCACACGACGGCGTCCGCGTGACCGGGAAGCCCGTTGCGGCGCAGCGAGTCGCCGGTGACGATCTCGGCGTCCGGAAGCCGCCGCCGGGCGATCCGCGCGGACACCGGGTCCAGCTCCTGGCCTGACTTGTGACGGCCGCGGGAGGCCCTCAGCAACGAGCCGGTGCCGCACGCGGGGTCGACGACGGTGTCGCCGTCGGTGGTGGCCAGCACGACCTCGACGACCTCGGGCGGAGTGGGGCTGAGCAGGCGGGAGTGCGCCTCCAGGTAGCGGGCGTGCAGGAACTCGAACGTCGCCGCGTCGGCGTCGACCTCGGCCAGCGCCTCGCCCAGCTTCAGGTCGTCGACGGTGCGCAGCCGCGTCCACAGGCGTTCGGCCGGGGAGACCTGGAACGGCTTCCCGTTGCGCCGGAGCCATGACTCGACGTCGCGCAGCAGGTACAACGGACTGGAGGCCGTCCCGCCGACCGGCGACGGGAAGTCCTCGAACCGCCGACGCCAGTTGGACACGGCCGCCCGCCCCACGTCGGCGAGCCTGGCTATGTCGCCGGCGCTGACAGTCTCATCCATGTTCGCCACCGTATTGCTTGTGAACTCACTTCACAACTGATCTACTGGTCACATGACACACGAGCTGCGCATCGCCGTGGCCACCGATCCCGGACTGGTGCGCGAGCACAACGAGGACTCGGTGTACGTCCGCCCCGACCTGCAGGCCGTCGCCGACGGCATGGGCGGCCACGAGCACGGTGAGGTCGCGAGCGCTCTCGCGGTGAACGTGCTCGCGGAGTGGCACGACGACCTCGGGCCCGCGGTGGCCGAGATCGCCCGCAGGCTCGACGCGGAGGCGCCGCAGGGCGCGGGCACCACGCTCACCGCGATGCGCTGGGAGGGCCTGGAGTTCCAGCTCGCGCACATCGGCGACTCCCGCGCGTACCTGCTCAGGGAGGGCGAGCTCCGGCAGATCTCGCACGACCACACGATGGTCCAGGCGCTCGTGGACGCGGGGCGAATGACCCCGGAGGAGGCGCTCGTGCACCCGCGGCGCGCGTACGTGCTGCGGGCGTTGCAGTCCGGCAACTCGCACGACCCGGACCTCACGTGGCACCAGGCGTCGGTGGGCGACCGCTACCTGCTGTGCAGCGACGGGCTCACCGACTACACGGACCTGGACGACGTCCACGACATCCTGCTGTCCACTCAGGACGGCACGGAGGCGGCGTGGCAGCTCGTCGCGCTGGCCAACGGCAACGGCGGCCCGGACAACGTCACGTGCGTCATCGTCGACGTGGCCAGGAAGAAGTGGTGGCAGCGCAAGAGATGAAGACGGCCCCCGGCGCGGTGCACCGGGGGCCGCGTCCGGCGGGTGTTACAGGTTCGCCGGCATGCCCGACTCGTCGGCCGCCGCCGTGGCGGCACCGCTGAGCAGGTCCTTCACGATCTTGTTGGCCTTCTTCACGGCCGGCGTGATCATCTTGATCTTCACCTTGCCGCCTGCCAGCTTGCCGCCGACCTCGAAGGTCTCGGTCTCACCCGGCAGCGGGACCGCCTGGCAGCCGGTGAACTGCTTGCGCGGGGTCGCACCGGTCTGGAAGTAGAACGTGATCGGGTCGTCGACGCAGTCGGTGTTGTACGGGAACAGGCCGTGCGAACCCTCGTTGTCGACGCTGATCATCTTGGCGCCCGGCAGCTTCTCGGCGGTGGCGAGGCCACCCTCGTACGCCGTGGCGGCGTCGAGCTCGGACTGCGCGACGAGCAGCTTCGGGAACGTCTTCTTGTCCGCCTTCGGCATGGAGTTCGTCGCCGGCCAGTACGCGCAGAGCGGCGTGTCCATGAACGGCGCGATGAACGGCGCGTTCACGGTCAGGTCGGCCAGCCAGTAGTTCCAGTAGTGCAGGTTCTGGTTCCACTGGCCGTCCTGGCAGCGGATCGCCTCGAAGGTCGCGTCCCACTCCTCGACCTCGGCAGCGGCGGTCGTGGACTTCACCGCGACGCGCTCCTTCTTGGCGATCGCGGCGAGCGCGTTCTGCTTGCCCTTGGCGATGACCGCCTTGTTCTCGGCGGTGAGACCGGGGTAGGTCAGCATCTTCGAGACGATCTGCTCGACCCGCACGCTGTTGGTGCCGGTCCCGCTGCCCGAGTCGATCACGGCGGCCACGGCCGCGGCGGCCACGTCGTACTGGGTGGTGTCGTACATCGCCGGGATCACGAACCAGGCGACGAAGAGCTGGCCGATGAACTCGCGCGTGCCGCCCGCCTGCTCCCACCTGCGGCGGATCTCCATCGGGTCGGTGCCCTGGGCGAACTCGTCGTCGTGGCGCGCCAGGTACGGCAGCAGCGCCTCCTGGAACTGGCGGTCGCGGGTGCGCGGCTGCAGGTCCCAGGTCTTCTCGAGGGTCGGCTGCGAGGCGTCGACGGCCGAGTCGAGCAGCATCCGGTGGACCTTCGACGGGAACGTCGAGGCGTACCAGGTGCCGAGCCACGTGCCGTAGGAGTAGCCGATGTAGCTGGTCTTCTTCTCCCCGAGCAGGACCCGGATGAAGTCCATGTCGTACGCGGTCTGCTCGGTGGTGATGAACCTCGTCAGCGGGTTCGCGAGGCAGCCGTCGACCTTCGCCTTGTTCAGCACGTGCGCGTCGGTGCTGTTCGGGACGGTGTAGCTGCACATGAGCGGCGTGGAGAGGCCGACACCGCGCGGGTCGAAGCCGATGAAGTCGTACTGGCTCGCGAGCACCGGTGCGCGCAGCGCCATCGCGGCGCCCCACGGCAGGCCGGAGCCGCCGGGACCACCGGGGTTGACCAGGGCGATGCCCTGGCGGCCGGTGCCCTTGTAGGCGGTCTGGGTCTTCGAGACCCGGATGCCGATCGTGTTGCCGTCGGCCGGGTCGTGCCAGTCGCGCGGCACCTGGACGGTGGCGCAGGCGAGGCCCTTGACGGTCTTGAACTGCGCGACGGTCTCCTCGGCGACGCCGGGGAACGTGCACTCCTCCCAGGCGACCTCCTGGGTGGCCAGCGCGCCCGCGAGCGCCCGCGTGTCCGGTTCGGCCGGCGCGGCGGCGTTCGCCGCCGGGGTGAGCACGACGCTGCCCGCGACCAGCACCCCCGCCAGCGCGGCCATGCCGCCTCTGAAGTACTTCCTCACAGGTGGATCCCTTCCTGCCCCCGCACGGCCCGGTGAGGGCCGCGCTTGCACCAGGGGAGAAGGGGAAAACGCCCGTTTGACACTCCTGGGTGATGGCGGAAAGTCGCCATGTCCGAAAACTGTCACCGAAAGTGTTCGCAGAGTGATGAACGCTCGTCCGGTGGTGACTTCAGGTAACTAAAGCCACCCGTGCCGTGACGCCTGCACGCCGAGCTGGAACCGCGTCTGCGCTCCCAGCAGCTGTTGCAGCCTGCTCACCCGCCGGTGCACGGTCCGTTCGCTCACGCCCAGCTCGCGCGCGATCGACTCGTCCGTCAGACCGGCGCTGAGCAGTGCCATCAGCTTCCTGGTCTCCGTCGTCGGCTCCTCGTCGGCCGCGGCGGGACCGACCGGCGTGACCGCGACGCCCATCCGCCAGAACGCCTCGAACAGCTCGATCAACGCACTGAGGAGCACGGACGGGTGAATGAGCAGCGCCACGACGTTCCCGCCGGTGACCGTCGGCACCGCGATCAGCGCCCGGTCCGAGTCGGCGATCACGAGCTTGAGCGGCACGTCCGGGAACGTCCGCGCCTGCTCGCCCGCCGCGATGCTCTGCTGCACCGACGCGAACCCCGGCTCGGTGCCCAGCACCTCGCAGGAGTAGACGACCCGGTACGCCACACCGCGGGCGAGCGCGGGCGGCTGCGCGGGCGTGGCCTCCGGCTGCGGGCTGAGGTACGAGCCGGGGTCGAGCGCCCTGATCTCCCCGACGGCCCTCGCCTGCATCTCCTCGAAGGTGCTGATCACCTCGTCGGCGCCGGAGAGCACCTCGACGAAGTCGACCTCCTTCGCGCCGTGCTCTGCGTACGCGGCGGCCAGCAACTCGGCCGTCTCCCGCGCCCGGAGCGCGGCGACCTCGTGCCCGGAGGCGATCGCGGCCAGCGCCGACCGCGGTGGCCGCACCTCGTTCCCCCGCACCAGCCCGAGCCGTTCCAGCTCGGCGCGTGCCGCACCCGCACCGCCGCGTTCCCCGCGCAGCATCGCCAGGTACAGCTCCTCGCCCTCCGGCGACAACCCCTCGTGCACCGGCCCCCCTCGGCGTCTCAGGGCCTGCGCAGCAGGTAGGTGTCCATGATCCAGCCCTTGCGCGCACGGGCCTCCTCGCGCACCGCGCGGATCTCCGCGGCCACGTCCCCGACTCGGCCCGACACCAGGATCTCGTCCGGCATCCCGAGGTAGGCGCCCCAGTAGATCCACGTGTCCGGGTCGACGCCCTCGAACGAGCACTTCGCGTCCAGCATCACGGCGACGTCGTCCACCCCGGCCGGCCACCCCTCCGCCAGCCGCCGCCCGGTGGTGACCTGGACCGGCTTGCCGACCTGGTTGAGCGCCACGCGGTGCCCCGCCGTCAGCGCCGCCACCGACGTCACGCCGGGGATGACCTCGACGTCGAACTCCTCGCCGCGGTCCGCCAGGTCGTCGAGGATCGCGAGCGTCGAGTCGTACAGCGACGGGTCGCCCCACACCAGGAACGCGCCGACCTCGTCGTCACCCAGCTCCGCCAGCAGCGACAGGCAGACGTCGGCGCGGGCGCGGCGCCAGTCGCCGACCGCCGCCACGTAGTCGCCCGCCGACCTGTCCCGCTCCGGGTCGCGGCCCTCGACCCACCGGTACGGCCGCGTCACGTGCTCCGCCAGGATCGCCGCCCGCAGGTCGACGAGCTCCTGCTTCACCGATCCCTTGTCCAGCACGAAGAACACGTCGACCGTCCGCAGCGCCTTGACGGCCTGCACCGTCAGGTGGTCGGGGTTGCCCGCGCCGATACCGATGACCAGGATCTTCCGCATCCCGACACAGTAGGACGGATCTCCGCGCGCCGGTGCCGTGCGGGCGCGCGGGCGCCGGAGATCGTCGTCACGCCGCGAGCACGTGCAGGATCCGGACGGGCTTCTTCGGCGCCCCGTCGAGCAGACCGTCCGGCTGCGGCACGATCCCGGCCCGCACGATCCGGTCGAGCGTGTCCATGCCGTGGGTGACGTGACCCATCACCGTGTACACGGGACTGATGTTGGCGAACGAGTGCACGATGAAGAACTCGCTGCCGTTCGTGCCGGGGCCTTGGTTGCCGTACGCGATCGTGCCGCGGGGATAGGTCTCCTTCCCCGTCACCTCGTCGGCGAACCGATAGCCCGGCCCGCCCTCTTCCGCGCGGTAGATGTCGCCGCACTGCAGCACGCCCAGCCGCGTGGTGTCCGTCAGCCGCCAGCACTGCGTCATCGTGTAGAACCAGCTCCGCGCCAGGTGGGCGAAGTTCTGCACCCCGCACGGCGCGTTGCCGCGGTCGAGGTCCGCCAGCACCACGCCGTAGTTCGTCACGATGGTGACCTTGACGGTGCCGCGGGCCGGCACGACCGCCCGTGGCGGGTGCACCGGCCGTGCGGCGGGGTTCTCCGGCGTCGGGATGAACTCGCACCGCGTCGTCGGGACGACCGGGGATGCGGACGCGACCGGGGCGAGGACGACCATCAGGATGACAGCGAGCAGTAGCCTCATGCTTGCCGAACGTAGTCGCCGGACGGTCACACGGGAACGGTCTCGCGCTGCTCGGCCACCGCGCGCCGACGGACCGGCCGACGTTCCAGCCACCACTGCGACAGCAGCAGCGGCACCACCCACCCGGTCCAGGTCGAGATGCCCGCGACGACGTGCGGCAGCTCCGCCTCCGGCACCCGGTCGGCGACCGCCAGGAACGCCACGACGCCCCAGACCCGGTTCGTGATGATCGAGACGGTGAGCACGAAGCTGCGGATCATCCACTTGCGGTGGTCGCGGAACTGGCGGCGCCGGGCCGCGCGCCACGCCAGCCACGTGAACACCAGCCACAGCACCGCGAGCAGCACGTTGCTCACCGCCGCCACCGGCCCGAACGGGGTCGTCCAGCCGAGCACCAGACCGGACAGCCCGGCCGGCAGCACACCGGCGAACACGTACACGCGGCCGGTCCGGCGGTGCCACGCCGGGAAGCGCGACCGGAACCACGGCCAGACCTGCACCACGCTCGTCAGGATCGCGACCGACGCGAACACGACGTGCATCACGAGCAGGGGGTAGTGCGGTCCCCAGTCCGACTGCACGCGGGCCTGCACCCGGTCACCGGTCAGGTACGGCGGCAGGGAGAACGCCACGAAGGCGACGACCACGAAGGCCAGCGGGCCCACCCAGGGTTTGCGCAACCACGTCATGGGGCAGACGGTCGCAAGGCCCGCTTACCGCTCGCGCACCGCTCGCTGACGTCCCACGATCCCAGGGGCCGATGCGTGCTCGCTCCACAAAGGACGGTGACGTGCCGCCCTCGCCGAGAGGCTCCGCCACGGCGCCACCGACACCCCGGAAAGCAGCCTTGTGCTGCGGTTCTGACACGCCGCTGACATCTGACGGGGGGTAGCTGTCAGATCGCTGTGAGCGCACGTCAGCACTGTCTGCGCCATGAAGTCGACAGCACTGATCGCCGCCGCCGCGCTCACGCTCCTGGCGGCGCCGGACGCCCAGGCGGCGTCGTGCAGCGGACGTGGCTGCAACGGCAAGGACCCGGTCGCCGCGGGCTGCTCCGGCAGCACCACGACGGCCGACACCGCGCCGATGTACACCGGCGGCACCGCCGAGCTGCGCTGGTCGCCCGGCTGCCAGACCAACTGGGTGCGGATCTCCAACTACTCCGGCGGCGACTCGGCGCTGCGCATCACCGTGTGGTCGAACAGCGACGCCGTCGGCTTCGTCGCGCCGGGAACTCCCGGCAACCACTGGGGAAACATGGTCTACGCGCCCGGCTGCGCCCGCGGCGAGGTGCTCTACGTCGACTCCCGCGGCGTGCACCGCACCGCCCGCCTCGCGTCGAGCGCCTGCTGAGGGGGCCCACCGTGACCGGCTACATCACCGACTGACCTGTCAGAGAACAGTTCCACGCTAGGAGAGACATGTACCGCAAGATCGCAGGGGCAGCCGGCATCGCCGCGCTCGTCGTGGGCACCCTGTTCGGCATCGCGTCGCCGGCCAACGCCGAGACGAACCCCTACTGCTCGTCCGTGACGCAGATCGGCACCACGGGCTACATCAAGTCGGGCGGCGCGAACATCGCGTCGGTCAAGCAGTTCAAGGGCTGCAACAAGAACTGGGCCTACACCTACGTGTGGGAGAGCTTCCGCAACTCGCACGGCGGCGACTGGTGGGCCTGCTCGGGCATCTCCACCAGCAGCGGGCTGCAGGACTACAAGTGCGGCGGCAACCGCAAGGCGGAGGCGTGGTCCTCCGGCGCCAGCACGCTCAACGTCTGCACCAAGGCGTACGGCCAGCTGCAGTGGTCGAACGGTGAGGGCTACGCGGTGTCCAGCCAGCGGTGCTGAACCCCTCAGGACGGCGCTGACCGCAGCCGCCGTCCTGACCGTGCCGGTGCCCCTCACGGGCGTCGGCACGGCCCAGGCCGAGGGGCGCACGTTCACCGCCACGACGGCGGGTCGGCAGATCCCTGTCAAAAGTCAAGCAACGGCCCAAAACGGCACACTCCGGGACCTCGCGACCGATGAACCGCGGGTGCCCGGCACCTACCTCAAGACCGGTACCGACGGCTTCGTCCAGGGCCTGCCGCGGTGCGACACAGACGGCCGCGACTCCGGGCCCGCCGGACCGGCGACCGGCACGGCCACCGAGAAGGTCCAGCGGTCATCGGCATCGCGAAAGCCCAGTTCAGCAGGGGTTTCTCCACTCGTGGGGCGCGGGCGGCCAGGGCGGGCCGTCCTATGGCGTCCACCACTACCCCGACGGCGAACCGGCGCAGGACGACGACTACGACCGGTTCGGCCGCGACTGCTCCGGCTTGACCCTCCACGCCTTGCGGAAGGGCGCGGAAATCGACATCGGCGCGTGGACCGGCGCGCAGCACACCAAAGGCCGCGTGGTGGCAACAGGGAACCAGAAGCCGGGCGATCTCGTCATTTGGAAACGGTCCGGCAGCAAGCCGGACGCCACCACGCACGTCGCGCTGTTCCTGGGCGACGACAAGATCTTGGAGGCTTCGCCACCGCGCAACCGGCAGAGCGTCCGGATCAGTGATCTCACCAGCCATGGCACGCCGTACTCCGAAGTCCGCAGGGTCTTCGGGTGAACGAGGGGAAGTCCATGAACGTCAAGAGAATCGTCTCCGCGGTCGCGAGCCTCGCGGTCGGACTGGGGGTGTTCGTGGCCGTCGCACCGCAGGTGTCGGCCGCGACCAACTGGCAGATGCCGTTCCCGTGCGGCCAGACCTGGACGGGCCAGACACGCGGCCCGAACGACGCGAACCCGCACAGCCCGCTCGCCGCCATCGACTTCAGCCGCACCAACGCGCAGGGCGACACCGTCGTCGCGTCCGCGTCCGGCACGGTCAAGCGGGTCGAGAACCTCGGCAACGCGAGCTACGGCCGGTGGATCGAGATCGACCACGGCAGTGGCTGGACCACCCGCTACGCCCACCTCGCCTCGCAGTCCGTCTCGGTCGGCCAGAGCGTCTCGCAGGGCCAGAAGATCGGCACCGTGGGCAGCACCGGCAACTCGACCGGCCCGCACCTGCACTTCGAACAGCTGAAGAGCGGCACCCCGCAGCGCGTCGTCATGAACGGCTCGCAGGCGCTGTACTACGGCTCGAAGAGCTACAAGAGCAACAACAAGTGTGGCGGCGCCACCAACCCGTACACGCCGGTCGAGGCGTGCGGCTCCGGCTACAAGGTGATCGACGGCGCGAACGTCACCGGTGGCCGCGTCTCGCTGCTCTACAACGCCTCCAACGGCTACAACTGCGTGGTCACCATCAAGACCACGAAGATCGGCACGGCGTCCGACGTCGGCGCGTTCCTGGAGCCCCAGGGCGGCAGCCGCGCGACCGACCGCGGCAACTTCGCCTACTACGCGGGCCCCGTCAAGAAGAAGGCGGCCGGCACGTGCGTCAAGTGGGGCGGCAACGTCGGTTCCTCCAGCTACACCAGCGCGTTCGAGCACTGCGGCTGATCTCCCGAGAACCTCGACAGAAGGGCTCAGGGTGTTACGAAGAGTGGCTTTCGCGGCGCTGGCAGGTGCGCTGCTGAGCGTGGTGTTCACCGCGTCGCCGGCCTCCGCGGCGACGGCGCGCAACGGGGTCTGCGAGTCAGGCGAGTTCTGCCTGTACTACAACAGCGACCAGCAGGGTTCCGTGTCGGACTTCGACACGTCCATCTCGGACTACGGCGACAGCCAGCCGAGCTGCTACGAGTTCAAGGGTTCCGGCAACGGCAAGGGCGTCTGCGTCAAGAACAACGCGGCCGCCGTGTGGAACCGGATGAGCAGGCCGGTCACGGTCTTCTACAACAGCGGGTACGCGGGCACCAGCCAGACGATCGCGGCCGGTGGCAAGGCGAACCTCAAGTCGGGGCTGAAGAACGAGAACGCCGCGCACCGCATCGGCTCTCCCGCCGCTGCGCGTGACGGTGTCTGCAACGACGACGAGTTCTGCCTGTACTACAACAGCGACCAGGCCGGTTCGGTGTCCGACTTCAACACGTCGGTCTCCAACTACGGCGACAGCCAGCCGAGCTGCTACGAGTTCAAGGGCTCCGGCAACGGCCAGGGCGTCTGCGTGAAGAACAACGCCGCGTCGGTGTGGAACCGCACCGACAAGCCGGTGACCGTGTACTACAACAGCGGTTACGGCGGCACCAACCAGACGTTCGCCGCCGGTGCCAAGGGCAACCTGAAGTCGGGGCTGAAGAACGAGAACGCGGCGCACCGCATCGGCGACAGCGGTGGCGGCGGCGGTTCCGACCCCGACCCCGGCGACCCCGGCCCGTACCCCACTCCGCCGGAGAACACGCAGCCGTCGCAGGCGGTCCGCGCACCGGAGGCGTCCGCCCGCACGAAGTTCGTGCGCACGCAGATCGCCGAGTTGACCGGTGAGAAGCACTGCTACGTGGGCGACTTCCGGCCGGGCGAGTCGGCGACGAGCAACCACAACACCGGCAACGCGCTCGACTGCACCATCTCGAACGCGATCGGCCAGTACCCGAACTCCGCCCAGGAGGCTCAGGGGTGGAAGCTCGCCAACTGGCTGAAGAAGCACGCGGTCCGGCTCGACGTCCGCTACGTGATCTGGGACGGCAAGATCTGGAGCGTCGCGCGCTCGTCCGAGGGCTGGCGCAACTACACCGCCGGTAGCGGTGTGACGGGTGGACACTACGACCACGTCCACGTGTCGATGCAGAACCCCTACGGCGACTGACCTTCGAAGCGCTGCGTTGGAGGTCTGTCCCGCCTAGGCCCCGTCACACACCCGCCCGCGTGTCACCCACCCAGTGGTTCCCGCCTCCGCTACGTGACGTGGCTTTAGTACGCGGGGGCCCCGCGTACCCGTGGAAGGTACGCGGGGCCCCCGCGTCCCCGGCGGGAAACACGAAAGAGAGTCGCGAGCGGGAGGGGCGTTACGGACAGCACTGCTGGAAGAAGGCTTAGCCGATCAGGCTGTCCAACAGGTTGTCCCTGCGCAGACCGGGTGTGCCGAGCAGTTCGGCCGCCCGGTCCGCGTGCGTTTTCCCGCCGGTTCTCGCGAGCACGAGGTGCGCGACGCCCTCGCCGTACCGGTCGCCGCGAGCACCGGTGATCGCGAGGCAGCGTTCGGCGTCCCGTGCCGCGGCCTCGGTGCTGCCCGCCGCCAGCCGGACCTCCGCGCGGCACAGCAGGGCCTGCCACTCGTCGTTGTGCTCCCCGGTCGCCCGGCACAGCTCGATGCACTCGTCCAGCGCGCGTGCGGCCTCGTCGAGCCTGCCGAGCTTGAACAGCGCCTGGCCCTGTGACGCCAGCGCGTACGCCGTCCCGGCGGCGTCCCCGTGCTCGCGCGCGTGCCGGAGGCTCTCGTTCGCGGCCCGCAACGCCTGCTCGTAGCGACCGGCCACCTGGTGCACCTGCGCCAACGCCGACAGCGGAACCCGTTGCGCACCAGCGGGTCCGTGCGCGATGGTCAGCTTGAGCGCCTGCTCCAGCGTCGCCGCTGCCTCGTCCAGCTCGCCCAGCTCGCGCTGGATGGTGCCGATCCCGGCAAGCGCGCGGCCCTGTCCGAACGGGTCGTCGGCACGGGCCCGCAGCACCTCTTCGAGCTGGGCGCGCGCAGTCTCGAACCGGCCGACCCGCCGGTTCGCCGCCGACTGCACCAGCAGCGCCGTCTGCACCGCGGCGGAGGTGCCGACCGTGCGTGCGGCCCGGTCCGCGACCCGGCCCAGTTCCACGAGGTCCGCGACTCTGTCCTGTTTGAACAGATGCGGGTAGAGCATGTGCGCGATCGCCAGCCCGTGCCCGGCCAGTGCCGGATCATCCACAGTGGACCGTGCCGCCGCCAGCAGGTTCTCGGCCTCGTCCGTGAGCCACCGCAGCGGCTCGTCGATGTCCTGCTGCGTGGCGGAGTTCGTGAGCGCGCCGTACGCGTGCGGGCGCAGCTTCTTCACCGCGGCGGTGAGCGTCTCGCGGTAGTGCGTCAACGCGCGACCGAGCGCCTCCTGCTTCTCGTCGCCCACCCGCTCCGCGCCGAACAGCCGCAGCAGGTCGTGCACCCGGTACCGGTCCGGTCCGCACGGCTCCACGAGCTTCGCGTCCACCAGCGGGTCCAGCGCGCGGTGGACGTCGTCCTGCCCGAGCAGCGCCCGTGCGGCCGGTTCGCCGACGGTCGGCACGTTCAGGCAGCACAGGAGGGTGAACGCCCTGGTGGACGGCTCACCCAGCCCTTCGAAGCCCAGCTGGAAGCTCGACCGCACGCCCAGGTCGTCGAAGCGCAGCTCGTCGAGCCGGTGCCGCTGGTCCGCGAGCCGTCCGGCCAGCGTCGCCGTCGTCCAGTCGGGCCGCGACCGCAGCCGCGCCGCCGCGATGGTGAGCGCGAGCGGCAGGTGGTCGCACGCCTTCGCCACCTGCTTCGCCGCTGGGCCGTCGTCGCCCAGCAGCCGCAGCGCGTCCTCCTCCGGCAACGGGCCGAGCCGCACGTGCAGGGCGCCGACCGTGGCGAGCATCCGCCTGCTCGTGATCAGCACGGTCGAGCCGGGCCCGCCCGGCAGCAGCGGGCCCACCTGGGCCGCGTCCACGGCGTTGTCCAGCAGCACCAGCACCCTGCGCCGGGCGAGCGCCGACCGGTAGAGCGCGGCGGCCTCCGCCGGGTCCGTCGGCACCGCCAGCGGAGGCGTGCCCAGCGCGCGCAGGAACCGCCTGACCACCTCGGCGGGGTCCAGCGGCGCCCGGCCCGGTGTGGCGCCGTGCAGGTCCGCGTACAGCTGACCGTCCGGGTACCGGCCGGCCATCGCGTGCGCCGCGGCGGTGGCCAGCGCGCTCTTGCCCTGGCCGCCCGGTCCGTGCACGGCGATCACCGGCTCCGCCGAGGAGGTGACCAGCTCGATCTCGGCCCGCCGCCCGACGAACGGGTCCGGCGCCTTCGGCAGCTCGCGCGGGACCGCCGGGATGTCGCCCCGCAGGATCGCGGCGTGCAGGTCCCTCAGCTCCTGGCCGGGGTCGAGGCCGAGCTCCTCCGCCAGCAGCCGCCTGCCCTCGTCATACGTCCTGAGCGCGTCCGCCCGCCGCCCGCCGCGGTGCAGCGCGACCATGAGCGCGCCGCGCAGCCGTTCCCTGGTCGGGTGGTCCGCGACGTACCGGGTCAGCTCGCCGGTCACCTCCAGGTGGCGGCCCTGCTCGATCGCCTTCTCGACCCTGCGCTCGATCGCGGCGAGCCGTTCCTCCTCCAGCTGGTGGGCGAGCTGGGTGTTCGTGGTCAGCTCCGCGAGCGCGGGACCGCGCCAGTGCGACAGCGCCTCGTCGGGATCGGTCGCGGCGCGGAAGAGTTGCAGGTCGAGCGACCCTTCCGGCACGTCGAGCCGGTAGCCCTGCCGCGACCACTCCAGCGACACGCCCGGGAGGTCCTTCAACGCCCGTCTCAGCTGCGACACGTGCACCTGCACGGCCTTGCGCGCGCTGGCGGGCGGATCGCCCTCCCACAGGATCGACATGAGGTGGTCGACGCCGACGGTCCGACCGGCGTGCAGGAGCAGCAGGACGAGGACCTGGCGCGGCTGGCCGGCAGGGATGCGCACAGTGCGCTGCCCGTGGGTGACGAGCAGCGGGCCGAGCACACCGAACCGAACGCCGTCCACGGGAGCCACGATAGTCCGTTGATCGACCTCGCCATCGTTCTCGCACGGGTGCCGCTGGTCATTGTGCGGACCCCACGACCGGCAACGGTGAACGGCGAACGACCACCCGGGAGGCCGCGCGTGCACGGATTCGGCGCGGCTCGGGTGAATCCGCTTCGCACGGTGAAAAGTCGTGCCAAAATCGTTCGGGGGACCTCCGCGGACCACGTGAACTGCCTGCCACTGCGGCAGTCGGATTTCTTTCACGTGGAAAACAGAACAGCGGTCTGCGGTAGCGTCCGTATTGGGGGGTCACCTCATTGGAGTAACGGCGGTGCCGCGAACATCCCAAGTCGGGCATCATCACCTGGCTCGACCAAGTCGTAGAACGAGGGGTCTCGTGTGACCATCTTCCGTGCCGGCCGCACCGGAGCGTGGTGGATGTACCTGGTGGCAGGACACCTGCTGCTCGGCATCTACTACCTGATTCCGGTGAGCCCTGCGGGGACAGCGGGGCAAACGGTACGGGTGGCGCTCTACTGCACGATCAGCGCTTCCGCCGCTATCGCGACTTTCGCCGGTGTCAAGCGCAACCGCCCCCAATGGCGGCGGCCGTGGGTGTTGCTCGCACTCAGCCAGGTCGTTTACGCGATGGCGGACCTGACGTTCTACGCATCGCACTACATCTTCGAGCACACGCTTTATCCGTCCTATGCGGACATCTTCTACCTGGGCCACTACCCGTTGATGGTGGCGGGTGTGATCCTGCTGATCCGCCGCCGCACACCGGGCCTCGACCTGCCGAGCCTGCTCGACGCCGCGGTGCTCGCGGTCGTCGCGGGCATGGCCTCCTGGCTGTACGTGATCGGCCCGCAGGCCCGGCTCACGTCACCGGTGCTGGTGAAGATCGCGTCGGTCGGCTACCCGATGATGGACCTCGCGCTGTTCGTCGTGGCGCTGCGCCTGATCTTCGGCGCCGGTCCGCGGCCCCGCGCGTTCGTGCTGCTGACGTGCAACCTGCTCGGCATCTTCACCGCCGACACGATCTACGTGCTACAGCGCCTCGACGGCACCTACCAGGCGGGCAACTTCCTGGACGCCATCTGGCTGTCGGCGAACCTCTGCATCGGCGCGGCGGCGTTGCACCCGACGATGGCGCGGCTGGTGGACCGGGCGCACGTCAAGGACGTCGGGCTGAGCCGAGGCCGGATCGTCGCGCTGTCCTCGGCCGCGCTGGCGGCTCCCATCCTGATGCTGGTGCACGACGTGGGCGAGTCGTCGCAGGACGTCTGGGTGCTCGCGGCGTGCAGCGCGCTGCTGTCGCTGCTGATCATCGCCAGGCTCGCCGGGCTCGTCGCCGACCAGCGCAAGCTCGCGATCACCGACAGCCTCACCGGCCTGCACACGCGCCGGTTCTTCGAGGCGCAGCTGCCGCTGGAGATCTCCCGCGCCCGGCGCAACGACGGCTCGGTGGCGGTGTTCATCATCGACGTCGACCGCTTCAAGTCGATCAACGACAACTACGGTCACCCGGCGGGGGACGACGTGCTGATGGAGGTCGCGGCCCGGCTGCGCGCGGCCTCCCGCGCGGGGGAGGTGCTCGCGCGCTACGGCGGCGAGGAGTTCGCCCTGCTCGTCCCGGACGCGGGTCCCGGCAGGCTGTCCGTGATCGCGAACCGGCTGCGCGAGCGCGTCGCGGAGAAACCCATCCCGGTGAACGCGAGCCACGACGACATCCCGCTGTCCGTCACGGTGTCCGTGGGGTCCGCGAGCTTTCCCACGCACGGCGACGGCCCCGACGACATCGTCGTCATCGCCGACCGGGCGCTGTACGCGGCCAAGGCGGCGGGCCGCAACAGGATCGCGGTGGGTCCGGAGCCGCTGCCCGCGGTCGACCCGGACACCGACGGAGCGATGGCCGAGTTCCTCTGCCAGGTCGCCGACCGCGTCGACGGCTGGCTGCACCGCTACGACCACAGCCGGTCGGTGTCGCGCTGGGCGGGGGTGGCGGCGGGCGAGTTCGGGCTCGACGCCCCGACGATCAGGGTCGCCCAGCTCGCCGGCCGCCTGCACGACATCGGCAAGATCATCATCCCCGAGGTGGTGCTCACCAAGCCCGGCGCGCTGTCGGAGGAGGAGTGGCGGCTGTTGCGCCAGCACCCCGACTTCGGCTACCGGCTCGCCAGGATGGTGCCGGGGTTCGCGGGCGTGGCGCACGTGATCAGGCAGCAGCACGAGCGCTACGACGGCACCGGCTACCCGGACGGGCTGCGCGGCGCCGACATCCGCGCGGAGGCCCGCATCCTGTCCGTCTGCGTGGCGTGGGCCGCGATGCGGTCCAACCGTCCACACCAGACCGCGCTGGACGAGAACCGGGCCCGCCGCGAGCTGTGGGCCGAACGGGGGCGGCAGTTCGACCCGGACGTGGTGGACATGTTCCTCGACCTGCACACGCAGGGGACCATCGGGATGCTGCGCCCGTCCGGGCTGTCGGTCCAGGAGGCGGGCTTCCCCGCCGACTTCCGGCCCTGACCCGTTTCCCTCACCGGAACTTCTCGACCGCCGCCGCGATCGCCCGGTCCATGCTGTTGCCGTCCTTGGCCTGGTGGCCGGCGTCGTTCAGGATCACCAGCTCGGCGTCGGTCCAGCGCTTGGCCACCTCCCAGGCGGTGTGCAGCGGGCCGCCGAAGTCGTTGCGGCCGTGGATCAGGATGCCGGGGATGCCCTTGAGCTCGTCCAGGTTGTCGAGGATGTGGTCCGGCTCCAGGAACGCCTCGTTGGCCCAGTAGTGCGCGACCATCCTCGCCATCAGGTAGCGGGTCGTCGGGTCCTCGTAGCGGGTGCCGGTGAAGTCGTTGTCGCCGCCGGTCATGGTGGCGAGGTCCCACTTGTTCCAGTCCCAGGCCGCCTTCTCGCGGACCTTCTCGTCCGGTGAGTTGAGGAGCTTGTCGTAGGCGACGGCCAGGTTGCCGTCCCGGTCCTCCTCCGGGACGCCGTTTCGGAAGGCTTCGAAGTAGTCGGGGAAGAACATGCCGAGGCCGCGGGTGATCCAGGCGTGTTCCTCGGGGCGGGAGGTGGTCACCGCCGGGATGATGATCTCGCTCACCCTGGCCGGGTGCTGGATGGCGTAGGCGAGGGCCAGGGTCGAGCCCCAGGAGCCGCCGATCAGCAGCCACTTGTCGATGTTCAGGTGGGTGCGGAGCTTTTCCGCGTCGTCGACCAGGTGCTGGGTGGTGTTGTGGCGGAGGCTCGTTGTCGGGTCACTGGCCGGTGGGGTGCTTTTGCCCACTCCTCGTTGGTCCCAGAGGATCAGGTTCCAGTGGGACGGGTCGAAGTCGGCTCGCCATCGTGGGTTCAGGCCGGCGCCTGGGCCGCCGTGGAAGATGACCGCCGGTTTGCCGGCGGGGTTGCCGCTGGCTTCCCAGTGGATCTGCTGGTCGTCTCCTACTTCGAGCATGCCTTGGGCGTAGGGCTCCACCTGTTCGTACATGGGGGCGGAGGGTATTGGGGCTTGCCGGTTGTGTCTCCTCGGTTTTCGGGCGCGGGGCTCCGCCAGCCGATCCGTGTGTCAGGGCTTCTGCTTCGCCGCGATCTGGTCCAGGACCTCCGACTGCGACACGATGATCTTGCCTGCCAACGCCTTCGAGCCGATGTGCTCGCCTTGGGCCTGGGCGTCCTTGGCCATGTCGATGCCGCTGCGGAGGTGGCGGGACAGGGTGGCGAGGAAGAGGTCGTCGAACTGCTTTCCCTGTGCTGCCTTGAGGTTCTCGACGTCCTTGGCGGTCATCATGCCCGCCATCTTGTGCGTGGTGTTGGCGTCGTCGCCGGGGATGGGGACGTTCCAGCTGCGCAGGTAGGTGGTCATCTGCTCGATCTCGCCCGCTTCCGCGTTCGCGATCTTCTGGGCCACGTCCACCACGAACGGGTCCTGGGAGCGTTCCATCGCCACCTTGGCGATGTCGATCGTCTGGCGGTGGTGGGGAATCATGCGCAGCGAGAACGTCGCGTCGGCCTCGTTGGCCGCTGGTTCTCCCGCGTTGCCGCCGCTGACCGTGGAACAGCCTGTCGTCAGTGCCAGCAGGCCGCCTAGCACGATCATGAGCAGACGCGCACGCATGAATGCCTCCCGTCTCGGTTCCCTGCCGGGGGATACGGGTGGCCGTTGTGTCCGGTTCAGTCGAGTTTCGACAAAGCTGTCATGAGTGCTCGTTCAGGGCTTTGACCACGTTGAACACGACGTCGGGGTGGCCCAGGGGGAGTGGGGGCGGGATTCGGTCGTCCTCGGCGTTGTGGCTGCGGACGATCGTCCTGGCGAAGGGATCGTCCACTTCGACCTCCGGGTCCACCAGCAGGACCGAGCGGACCAGGTCCTCGTGCTGGCGGGCCAGGTCCAGGACCTCTGCCGCGATGGGGCCGCTGGAGACGACGTCGAGGACCGGGTGTTCCTCGTCGCTGTGCCTGGTCAGGACGGTGTCCACTGTGGATTGCCAGCCCGGTGCGGCCGGGACGCGCAGCCAGACCACCCGGAGGCGGTCGGTCAGGTCTCGCCAGGTCGCGGGGATCTCGTTGTGCAGGGCCTCGCCTGCTGGATCGATCACGAGGACCGTTGGCGCGCCTGCCGGTCCGTCGGCCACCACGCCGGGGCCCGCTGCCCTGCTGGGTTCGTCGAAATCACGCATGGGTGGGGTGTACCCGTTTTCCGGAGGTCCTACCGGTGGGCCGAGTGGCGGGGGTGGTGCGGCCGAACGGGTTACCGGTGGTACCGGTTTGTGTGGTGGACCTGTTGGTGCACAATGGCTTCGGTTCGTCAGTCGTGGTCACTTGACCACTTTCCGAAGACCGGTTTATGGTCTAGACCAACCGAAACTGGATCGGTGAGCGTCGCTGGAGCGCGCTTCCGGTTCCCGCCCCCCTGCCTACGGGATTCCCCCCTGTCCGGGAACGATCCGAGGAGTTCGGAAAGAATGAAGTTCACGCGTAAAGCGGCGCTGGTCCTGGCCGCTGTCCCTGCAATCGTGGTCATCTCGCCGGTCGGCTCGGCCAGCGCGCACGGGTACGTCTCGTCGCCGCCCAGCCGGTCGGCGCAGTGCGCGCTCAAGACCGTCCCCTGTGGAGCGCCGACCTTCGAGCCGCAGAGCTCGGAAGGTCCCAAGGGCATGATGAACTGCAACGGCGCCCGTGGCGACTTCGAGGAGCTCAACGACGACAACAAGAACTGGCAGGTGACCAGCACCGGCACCAGTCTGACGATCGGCTGGACCTTCACGGCCCGGCACAAGACGAGCAACTACGAGTACTTCATCAACGGCACGCGCGTCGGGTTCGTCGACGGCGGCAACGCGGCGCCGTCCGGGTCGGTGCGGCACACCATCGACCTGAGCGGGTTCTCCGGACGGCAGAAGATCTTCGCCGTCTGGAACATCGCCGACACCGGCAACGCGTTCTACAACTGCATCGACGTCAACATCAACGGTGGCGGTGGTGGTGGCACCACGACGCCTCCGCCCACCAGCACCACCACGAAGCCGCCCGCTCCCACGTCGGAGCCCACCCGGCCGAACCCGACCCAGCCCACCCAGCAGCCCGGTGGCGGTGGCGGGTCGTGGGCGCCGAACGTCGCGTACGCGACCGGGTCGCAGGTGACCTTCGGCGGTGCCACCTACCGGTGCCGCCAGGGCCACACCACGCTGACCGGCTGGGAGCCGCCGATCGTCCCTGCTCTGTGGGAGCGGGTCTGATCCGATGAAGCGCCTGGTGATCGTGATGACGGTCGCTGCACTGGCGCTCGCGGGGTGCGGCGGGGAGGCGGTCGTGCCGCAGGGCCAGGGTGCCCACGGCCACGACGCGTCCTCCGCCGCGCCACCCGCGGCCGGCGCGCGGTTCAACGACACGGACGTCGTGTTCGTGCAGATGATGGTCGACCACCTGCAGCTCGGCATCAGCCTGTCGCAGGTGGCGCTGTCCAAGGCCACCAGCCAGGAGGCCAAGGACCTCGCGGGCGCGATCGACGTGACCCAGCGCGAGGAGCTCGACATGCTGAAGTCCTGGCTGAAGCTCTGGGACAAGCCGGAAGGTGACGGGGCGAGCCTGCACGCCGCCCACGGTGGCGAGCCGCTGCTCGACGCCGCTGTCATCGACGACACCAAGAACCAGAGCGGAGCCGAGTTCGACGCCACCTTCCTCAACCTGATGGCCGGTCACCAGGGCTCCGCCGTGGAGATGGCCCTCAAGGAGCAGAAGGAGGGGTCGAACCCGGAGGCCACCGCGTACGCCGAGCGCGTGGTGACCACGCGCCAGGGCCAGGTCCAGCAGATGTTGAAGATCATCAGCCAGTCGTAGGCGGACGGTCAGCGGCCCGGCGTTCCCTTCCCGGCATGGACGTACTCATCTCGGGAGCGGGGATCGCCGGGCCCGCGCTCGCCTACTGGTTGCGGCACTTCGGTTTCACCCCGGTCGTCGTCGAACGGGCGCCGTCGTTGCGCCCCGGTGGCCAGGCCGTCGACTTCCGCGGCGAGGCGCACCTGTCCGTGCTGAGGCGGATGGGCGTGCTCGACGCGGTGCGGGCCGCCCGGACCACGCCGCGGGACATGGTGTTCCGCGGTCTCGACGGACGCGAACGGGCACGGCTGCCCGCGTCGTTCACCGCGGGGGAGGTGGAGATCCTCCGCGGCGATCTCTCGCGGTTGCTCTACGAACGCACTGCCGCCGACACGGAGTACGTGTTCGGCGACTGGATCACGTCGCTGCACGACGACGGCGACGGCGTGGACGTCACGTTCGCCCGTGGGGCGTCACGGAGGTTCAGCTTCGTGATCGGCGCCGACGGGATGCGGTCCGGCGTGCGGCGCCTGGTCTTCCCCGAGTACCGGCCGAAGTTCCAGGGCTACTACTTCGCGATCTGGGACACCGACGGCGACGACCGCGACCTCACGTGCGCGCCCGGTGTGATCAGCGCGCCGGGATGGTTGATGTACAAGTCGTCCGTGCCACCGGAGCTCATGCCGGACCTGGTGGCACCGCACGTCTACTTCGACTCGATCAGCCAGGTGCGGATGCCGACGGTCAGCTCCGGCCGCGTCACGCTGGTCGGCGACGCCGGGTACGGGTCGACGCTCGGCGGCATGGGCACCGGGCTCGCCGTCGTGTCCGCCTACGTGCTGGCGGGGGAGCTGGCGGCGGGCGGGGACGCGTTCGCCCGGTACGAGGCCCTGGTCGGCCCGTACGCGCGTGGCTGCCAGGGCAACCCCGGGCCGTTCCTCGCGCCCGGCAGCAGGCTCGGCATGTGGCTGCGGGACCGGGCGTACGGGCTGCTGCCGAAGATGCCGGCGGTCGCGCGGATGGACCTGCGCGCGGCGACGGCCATCAAGCTCCCCGAGTACGCGCCAGCGCGCTGAGCGCCTCCTCCACCTGCCGCTGGGCCGTCGCGTGGCTCCACCCGGACCCGGCCTCCCCGCGGGCCTCGTGCAGCAACGCCTCGGCCCGTGCCGGGTCGCCCCGGCGGAGGGCGATCTCGGCGAGGCCCGCGGTGGCGAGGGTGCGGGTGGTGGCGAGTCCGGCCCGCGTGGCCAGGTCGAGCGCCAGCCGGTAGTCGCGCTCCGCCTGGTCCTGGTCGAGGTCGAGCAGCCGGTCGGCGCGGCGGACGCGCAGCTCGGCCAGCTCCTCGACGGCACCCAGCTCGGAGACCGCCCTGAGCGCCTCGTCGGTCAGCTCCAGGGCTTCGCGGGGGTCCTCGGTCAGGGAGGCCAGCACGTCGATGATCTGGGCGCGGCCCCAGCGCTCGCCCAGGTCCTGGAACCGTCCCAGCGCCACGCGCGCCGCGCGGATCGCCTCCGCCCGGTCGCCGGTCGTGACCCACGTCGTGTAGGCGTCGCTGAACCCCAGCAGGCCCTGCATCCACGGGTCGTCGCTGGTCCGGACGGCCTCCTGCAGCGGGGTGCGCGGCGAGCCGGGGTCCGGCGGGCCGGTCAGCAACGCCCAGGCGACGAGGACGAACGGCTGCCGGATCGGGCCGGACAGCTGCCGCAGGACGGCCTCCACGCGGTCGGGGGCCGCTAGGGCCAGCAGGGTCGCGTACTCCTCGGTGACCTCCTCCGGCACCCGCGCGAGGAGCTTCTTGGCGACGTCCCCGACCTCCGCGCGGCTGCCCTTCACGTACCAGTACCAGGCGAGGGCGCCGACGAGCCGCAGCGCCCGGTCCGGGTCGTGCTCGGTGGCCCACTCGACGGCCTGCACGAGGTTGGCGTGCTCGGCGGACATCCGCGCGAGCCACCGGAGCTGGTCGTGGCGGCGCAGCTCGGGGTCGGCCCGCCGGGCGAGGTCCTCGAAGTACGCGGCGTGCCCGGCGTCGACGCGTTTGTGCTCGGCGCAGAACTCGCGGATGGTCGCCAGCATCCGGTAGCGGCCGTCGACCGCCTCCACCAGCGACTTGTCCACCAACGCGTCGAGCACCTCGACGTCGTGCCCGCACACCCGTTCCACGGCCTCCAGCGTCGCGCCGCCGTCGAACGTGGCGAGGCACGCGGCGAGGTCGCGTTCGTCCTCGGACAGCAGGTCCCAGCTCCACTCGACGACGGCGCGCAACGTCCGGTGGCGCGGTGCGGCGGCGCGGTTGCCCTTGGTGAGCAGGCGGAACCGGTCGTCCAGCCGGTTCGCGATCTCCTCGGTGGTCAGCGTCCGCACGCGGGCGGCGGCGAGCTCGATGGCGAGCGGCAGCCCGTCGAGCTCGCGGCAGATGCGGGCGGTGTGCTCGTCCGGCACGAACGCGGGGTGCACCAGCCGGGCCCGGTCGGTGAACAGCGCGACGCTCTGCTCCGCGTCGAGCGGCGGCACCGGGCACAGCGTCTCGCCGATGATGCCGAGCGGCTCGCGGCTGGTGGCGAGGATGCGCAGCGACGGGCACGTGCCGAGCAGGTGCTGGGCCAGCTGGGCGGCCTGGACGACCACGTGCTCGCAGTTGTCGAGCACCAGCACCGCGTCGCGTTCGCGCAGCGCCAGCGTGAGCCGGTCCTGGGGTTCGAGCACGGTTTCCTTGAGCCCCAGCGCTTGCAACGTCGCCGCCGCGACGTCCTTGGCCGGTGCCAGGTCCACGAAGATCGCCGACGGCGCGGCCTGCACCGCGAGGCGGGTCTTGCCCGCGCCGCCGGGGCCGGTGAGCGTGACGAGCCTCGACGTGAGCGCGGCGATCCGGCGCAGCTCGTCCTGCCTGCCCACGAAGCTGGTCAGCTGGGCCGGGGGTGTGCGGTGGGTCTGCCCGCGCAGGATCTGCAGGTGGACGTCCCGCAGCTCGGCGGACGGGTCGACGCCGAGCTCCTCCGCCAGCACCGCGCGGGCGTCCTCGAACGCCCGCAGCGCCTCGGCCTGGCGGCCGTCCTGGTGCAACGCCCGCATGAGGTAGCCGCGCAGCCGTTCGTCCAACGGGTGCTGCCGCACCAGTTCCTCGATCTCCGCCACGTCGGCCGTGCCGAGCCGCAGCCGTGCGGCCACCAGCGCGCTCGTGGCCGCGGACCGCTGTTGTTCCAGCCGGGTCGCGTGGCCGGGGGCGGGCACGTCGGCGAGCGCGGGGCCGCGCCAGAGCTGAAGTGCTTGTGTCAGAAGGGATTCGGCCGCCCGCGCGTCGCCCTGCTCCAACGCCTTCTCGCCGTCGGCGGCCAGCGCGGCGAACCGGTGCGCGTCGACCTGGTCCGGCGCGAGCGCGAGGCGGTAGCCGGCCGGGTGGAACTCGACCAGCCCGGCGTCGCCGAGCGCCCGCCGCAGCCGCGACACCTGGGCCTGCAAGGCGTTCGCGGCGTCCGCCGGTGGCGCGGAGCCGTAGAGCTCGTCCACCAGCCGGTCGAGCGGCACGATCTCGCCGACCCGCACCGCGAGCAACGCCAGCAGGGTGCGCGGACGCGGCCCACCGATCGCGATCTCGCCTTCGGGGGACCGGGCTTCAACGGGGCCGAGGATGCCGACGTGCACGGGCTCAGCGTACGAACCGGCCGGGGCTCGTACCCAGCACACGGCGGAAGTGGCGGGTGAGGTGCGACTGGTCGTGGAACCCGGCCAGCACCGCCGCCTCCGCCACCGGCCGTCCCTCCACGAGGAACCCGCGTGCGAGGTCGACCCTGCGCCCGGTCAGGTACCGGTGCGGCGGCAGCCCGAACCGGCGGCTGAACGCCCGCACCAGGTGCGTCGGGCTCGTCCGCAGCTCCTGGGCCGCCGCGGTCAGCGTCATCCCGTCCGGCAGCGAGGCGTCCAGCAGCTGCCGCAACCGGTCGGCCAGCGTCGGGTCGGCGTGGCGGGCAGGCGCGGTGCCCGCGAAGTGGTGCGCCAGCCGTTCGGTGATCAACGCCAGCCTGCTCGCGGCCTCGAACGGCTCGTCCAGCGCGAGGTGCAGCTGGTGCACGCGGTGGCGCAGCAGCGGGTCGGCGAGCATCGGCGTGTCGACGGCCTTGCCGACCAGTGTGGACGGCAGCACCGAGCCGTCGAGGTAGAGCACGCGCTTGTGGAACCCGGCGGGGTGCGCGGACCGGCCGTCGTGCGGCACGTGCGGGGGCAGCAGCGTGACGCCGTCCACGAGGGCGCCGTGCTCGTGCCGGTCCAGCTCGTAGCGCACGGCACCGGTGTCGAGCAGCATCAACGTCCACGCGTCGTGCGTGTGCGCCGGGTAGACGTGCGTGGTGAAGGAGGCGTGGAAGACCTCCTTGATGCCCTCCACCGCAGGCTTCCAGGCCGCGACGGTCATGTCAGGAACGTACAAGACGGAAAACGGGTGCTGCCACGATCGTGGTGGCCATGTTCGACACCAAGATCGCTGTGTTGCTGCGCGACGACCTGGCTGGCTGGCAGGCGTTGAACGTGACGGCCTTCCTCATCAGCGGGCTCCCCGAGACGCTGCGCGGTGAGCCGTACGTCGACGCCGACGACGTGCGGTACCTGCCGATGTTCGGCCAGCCCGTCGTGGTTCTCCAAGGCGACGCCGGCCTGGTCAAGAAGGCCCACCAGCGCGCGTTGACCCGCAACCAGCCGATGACGATCTTCACCGCCGACCTGTTCGCGACCGGCAACGACGCCGACAACCGCGCCGCCGTCCGCAAGGTGCACACCCAGGACCTCGACCTGGTCGGCATCGCGGTGCACGGCCAGAAGAACGCCGTGGACAAGATCTTCAAGGGCGCGAAGATGCACCCCTGACCGCGCGGCGGATTGGCCCAAGAAAAGCGGTCGGACTTGGCCCGTGAAGAGGGTCAATCGCGGTTCTACGGTCAAGACATGACCAGGCGGCTCGCGGGCGCACAGCTCAGCAACTCGATCGGGGACGGCGGCTTCATCGTCGTCTCCGCGCTGTACTTCACCCAGGTCGTGGGCCTGAGCGCCACGCGGGTCGGCCTCGCGCTGACCCTCGCGTGGGGCGTCGGCGCCGTCGCCGGGGTCGCCCTGGGGCACCTCGCCGACCGGTGGGGGCCGCGCACCACCGCCGTCGTGCTCGCGGGCGCGACCGCCGCGAGCATCGGCGTCCTGCTCCTCACCCGAGGCTTCATCGCGTTCGTGCTGGTCATGTGCGTGTACGCGAGCTGCCAGAGCGGGTTGCAGGCGGCCAGGCAGGCCCTGCTCGCCGGACTGACCACGCCGCTGGAGCGCACGCGGGCCCGTGCCCGCATCCAGTCGACCGCCAACGCGGGCATCGCGATCGGCGCGGCGGCGGGCGGTGTCGCGCTGCACATCGGCACGGAGGCCGCGTACACGGCCGTGTTCGTCCTCGACGTGGTGAGCTTCCTCGTCGCCGCCGCGATCCTGGCGACGCTGCCGGAGACGGTGATGACCAAGGCCGCGGGCCGGTTCGACGTGCTCAAGGACCGCCCGTACGCCCTGGTCACCCTGGTCAACGCCGTGATGCTGCTCTACATGCCGCTGCTCAGCCTGATCATCCCGCTGTGGATCGTGCAGCGCACCGCCGCGCCGACCTGGCTCGCGGCCGCGTTGCTGGTGCTCAACACCGCGGCCGTCGTGCTGTTCCAGGTGCGGATCGCCGGACGCGTCACCGGGCTCGGCAGCGCGTCGAAGCTCGTCGCGAACGCCGGTCTCGTGATGCTCGCGTCGTGCGTGGTGTTCGCGGTGACGGCGGCGAGCTTCGGCGCCTGGTCCGCGGCGGTGCTGCTCGTCGTGGCCGCCGCGTTGCAGGTGCTCGGGGAGATGATGCTCGCCTCCGGGGCGTGGGAGATCGGCTTCGCCCTCGCCCCCGCCGACCGGCAGGGCCAGTACCAGGGCTTCTTCGCGACCGGCACGGCCGTCGCGCGCATGGTCGGCCCCGCCCTGCTCACCACCGTCGTGCTCGGCTGGGGCGCGGTGGGGTGGCTGCTGGTCGGCGGGCTGTTCGTCGTGGCGGGCTACGCGATGGGACCGGCGGTGCGCTGGGCCCGTGAGAAGAACTCCACCAGCTCCGGCGCGATGACCGAGGACTTGACCACGTGCGTCTGACCCGGCAGCGTCTTGTGGTCCGCACCCAGCACCTCCGCCGCGTCGCTCATGGCGTTGCGGAGGTACTCGGGGCTCTTCCCGCCGTCCATCGCGAGCGTCGGCACCTTCACGTTCCACCGGTCGGCCGGCAGCTTCGAGCCGCGTCCGTCCGAGCCGAGGAGCGCGAGGTCCCACGGCAGCGTGTGCGCGACGAGCTTGAGCTTCTTCCACACCGGCGTCAGCTTCATGACCGCGAGACCGATGCCGGGCACGCCGACCATCCTCATGAACGTCGAGACCATCTTCGAGCGTTCGCCGCGCTCCAGCATGGCGTTCATCCGCTCGATGATGTCCGCGGGCCGCGCCGGGTAGGTGTCGTCGACGACGAACGGGACCTCGTAGAGCGCGAGCCGGGTGATGCCTGGCAGGCGGGAGGCCGCCTCCATCGCGAGGACCGCGCCCGACGACGAGCCGTAGACGAACGCGCTGCCGCCGGCCGCCTTGATGACCGCGTCGACGTCCTCGACCTCGCGCTCCAGCGACCACGGCGTCACGCCCTCGCCCGTCTCACCGCGACCGCGCCGGTCGTACGTGTAGACCGTGAAGTTCTTGTCCAGCACGGACGCCAGCTCGGTGGAGGGACCGAACATCCGGTGGCACAGCGCGCCGTCCACGAGCACGAGCGCGGGGCCGGAGCCGGTGACCGAGTAGGCGATCTCCGTGCCGTCGGCGGAGGTGGTGAAGCGGGTCATCCCTGCTCTCCCAGGGTCGTGTCGAGGAAGCTCTGCCAGTCCTGCTCGGACTCGTCGCCGTCGAAGACGTGGTGCGCGGCGATCATCGGGCCGCCGAAGCCGCGCAGGAAGCGGTACAGGGCCCTGTCGGTGCGCAGGCCGACGGTGTGGGCGTTGCGGTGGTACTCGACGGCGTCCGGGAGCTTCTCGGCGACGGCCGCGTCGAGCCTCTTCCAGGCGTCGTCCCAGTCGCCGACCACCGGTCCGAAGACGGTGAGTGGCCGGGCGGTGCGGCCGGCGAAGTGCGTCAGGTAGGTGGCGAGCGTGGCGCGGAACAGCGCGCCGCCCAGCGTCATCGCCTCGAACTCGTCGGCCCAGTCGTCGCCGGGCAGGAAGCCGCTCGTGACCATGCGCAGCACGGTGCTGCCGTGGCCGCGGCCCTCGACGAGGAACTCGTGGGCGATGAACCGGCCGTCGGGTGCCTTGCCGGTGCCGTAGGCGAAGCGGTGCGGCGACTCGGACCCGGTGACCTCGAACGTCGGCCCGTACTCGCCGAACGCCGTCCTGACCCGGCCGTCCGCGACCTCGTTGCGGCCCATGAACCACGAGTCGATGCCCGGTCCGGTCGCGATGGCCGTCCAGACGTCCTCGACGGAGGCGGGCACCGTGATCTCGTCGGTGCTCTTGAACTCGTGACCCATCGGTTCTTCTCCCGTTCGTGCCGGCGTGATGGTCCCATCCTCTTACCGACAACTTTTCTTGTCAAGGCTGCGGAGGCGGTCTTGAACAAAAAAGTTGTCGGCGAGGACCGCGCGTAGGCTGGAGGAATGGCGGGTGACGAGCGTGGTGGCGAGGCCGAGGTCGTTCCCGAGGGCGAGTCCGTCTGCCTCCTGGAGCTGGTGTGCCCGGAGTGCGGGCGCGTCACGACCGACGAGTTCGCGCCCGGCTGCGACGCCTGCCGTCAGCCGACCAGCTGATCGGCGTGCATCTTGGTGATGTCGTAGGAGACCCCGCAGAACGTGCACTGCAGCCCGTACTTGCTGCTGATGGTGAACAGCGGGATGAAGAACAGGGTCGGCCTCGTGCGGCGCCGGTAGAGGTGGTGCGCGGACTGGTGGTGGCAGTTCCCGCACACGAGCCGCAGCATCCGCAGCTGCTCGATCGTCGTGCGCCAGCCGAAGATGACCATCAGCTCTCCCTTGTCGTCTGTCCCTCTGACGTCCGGCGGCACGCCCGAGTTGCCGCCGCCGGCGCGAATTACGCTGGACGCGTGGACCCCCTGCTCCGGCCCTGGATGCCCGACGACGCGCCGATCATCCTCGCGGCGGCGGGCGAACCGCTCATGGAACGCCAGTTCGCCGCCCGGATCGACTCGCTCGCCGCCGCCGAGGAGTGGATCGACCTGCTCACCACCCGGCGCCACGCGGACAGCGCTTACTCGTTCGCCGTGCTGCACGAGGGCGTGCCCGCGGGCAACGTCACCGTGTCCGGCGTGGAGCGTCGTCACCTGACCGGCTGGATCTCCTACTGGACGCGCGAGGAGGCGCGGGGCCGCGGGCTCGCGACCAGGGCCTGCCGGGCGGTCGCCGAGTTCGCCTTCGCGGAGCTGGGCCTGTTCCGCCTGGAGCTCGCGCACCGCCTGGACAACCCCGCGTCCTGCCGGGTCGCCACGGCGGCGGGCTTCCTGACCGAAGGGGTGGAACGGGCCCGGCTGCTCTACGACGGCGTCCGCTACGACACCGAGACCCACGCGCGCCTCGCCACGGACTGAGGTTCACCCCGCGCGCCGCCGGGTAACCGCGAGTGCATGAGCGACGTGCAGGCGGAACTGCTGCGGACGTTGACCAAGGTCGCCAAGGCACTACGTGGCGCGGAGATCCCGTTCGCCCTGACCGGAGGCTGTGCCGGCTACGCGCGGGGAGGACCGACGAGTGAGCACGACGTCGACCTCCTGGTGCGCGAGGAGGACGCCACCGAGGCCGTGCGGGTGCTGGTGGGGGCGGGGATGCGCGCCGCCGAGCCGCCGGAGGACTGGCTGCTGAAGGTCTACGACGGCGACTCGCTGGTGGACCTGCTGTTCCGGCCGAACGAGCGGCCGGTCACCGACGAGGTCCTGGCGCTGGCCGAGGAGATGCCCGTCGGGTCGGTGCTGCTGCCGGTGATGCCCGCGACGTTCGTCCTCACCAGCAAGCTGCTGGTGCTGGACGGGCACCGGTGCGACTTCAGCGAGCTGCTGCCGTTCGCGCGCGCTCTCCGCGAGCAGATCGACTGGGACCGCGTGCGCGAGGACACGAGGCACTCGCCGTACGCCGAGGCGTTCCTGCTGCTCATCGAGCGCTTGGAGATCATCGGGAGGGGCGGCAATGGAATCCGAGCAGTACCTGGCGGCAAATCTGCGTAGGGCGGTGGCCGAGGACCCCAGAACGGCGGAGCTCGGCGTCCGGATCACGGTGCGCGGGGACAACGCGATGCTCTCCGGCGACGTGGCCTGCGCCGAACGACGCGCGCTGATCGAGGAGGTCCTGCGCGAGGCCGCGCCCGATCTCAAGATCCTGAACGACGTCCGGGTGACCCCGGCGGGTGAACCGGAGGGTGAGGAGGACCTGCGATGATCCGCGTCGCGGCGGTCGGGGACATCCACCTCGGCGAGGACATGCGCGGGCACCTGCGCCCCGCTCTGGAGAACGTCGGCGAGCGCGCGGACGTGCTGCTGCTGGCCGGTGACCTGACCCGGCACGGCACCGTGGCGGAGGCCGAGGTGGTCGCGGACGAGTTCGCCGACCTCCCGGTGCCGGTGGTCGCCGTGCTCGGCAACCACGACCACCACGACGACAAGCCGCTCGAAGTCACCAAGACGTTGCAGGACAAGGGCATCCACGTGCTGGAGGGCACGACCTTCACCCACCGGGTGAACGGCTGCTCGATCGGCGTCGCGGGCGTGAAGGGGTTCGGCGGCGGGTTCGCGGGCAAGTGCGGCAGCGCGTTCGGCGAACGCGAGATGAAGGCGTTCATCCAGCACACCTGCGACATCGCGGACGACCTGCGCGGCGCACTGTCCGAACTGGACACCGACATCAAGGTGGCGCTGACGCACTACGCGCCGGTGCCCGACACGTTGCGCGGCGAGCCGCCGGAGATCTACCCGTTCCTCGGCTCCTACCTGCTCGGCGAGGCCATCGACGCCACCGGCACGCACCTCGCGGTGCACGGCCACGCGCACTTCGGCACCGAACAGGGCATGACCCCGGGTGGTGTGCGCGTCCGCAACGTCGCGCAGCCGATCATCCGGTCCGCCTACACGGTGTACGTCCTGGAGGGGAACTCCTCATGACCGTCGGTGACTACGTCGTCGGACGCTTGCGCGACTGGGGCGTGAAGCAGGTCTTCGCCTACCCCGGCGACGGCATCAACGGGATCGTGGCCGCGTTCGGCAAGGCGGACAACGACCCGAAGTTCGTCCAGACCCGGCACGAGGAGATGGCCGCGTTCGCCGCCGTGGGGTTCGCGAAGTTCAGCGGCGACGTCGGCGTGTGCCTGGCCACCAGCGGCCCCGGCGCGATCCACCTGCTCAACGGTCTCTACGACGCCAAGCTCGACCACGTGCCGGTCGTCGCGATCGTCGGCCAGACCGCCCGCACCGCGATCGGCGGCAGCTACCAGCAGGAGGTCGACCTCCACTCGCTGTTCCGCGACGTCGCCTCGTACCTGGTCGACGTCACGGTGCCCGAGCAGCTGCCGAACGCCCTCGACCGGGCGATGCGCACCGCGCGGACCGAGCGCGCCCCGGCCGTGCTGATCATCCCGAACGACGTGCAGGAGCAGGACTACGAGCCGCCCCAGCACGAGTTCAAGCACATCCCGTCCAGCCCGCCGTCCCGTCCGTTCTCGGTCACCGTGCCGTCGGACGAGGAGCTGCGCGCCGCCGCCGAGGTGCTCAACTCCGGCGAGAAGGTCGCGATCCTCGTCGGGCAGGGCGCCCGCGGTGCCGCCGCCGAGGTGGGAGAGGTCGCGGACCTGCTCGGCGCGGGAGTCGCGAAGGCGTTGCTGGGCAAGGACGTCCTGCCCGACGACCTGCCGTACGTGACAGGCTCGATCGGCATCCTGGGCACCCGGCCGTCGTACGAGATGATGCGCGACTGCGACAGGTTGCTGATCGTCGGGTCGAACTTCCCGTACTCGCAGTTCCTGCCGAAGTTCGGCTCCGCGCGCGGCGTGCAGATCGACCTGGACGGCCGCTCCATCGGCATGCGCTACCCGACCGAGGTGAACCTCGTCGGTGACGCGCTGGAGACGCTGCGGGCGCTGATCCCGTTGCTGCGGCACAAGACCGACCGCTCGTGGCGGGAGAAGATCGAGTCGGACGTCGCCCGCTGGTGGGAGGTCATGGACCGGCAGTCGCGGGTGCCCGCCGACCCCGTCAACCCGATGCGGATCGTCTCGGAGCTCTCGGACCGCCTGCCCGCCAACGCGATCGTCACCGCGGACTCCGGTTCGGCGACGAACTGGTACGCCCGGCAGCTCAAGATCAAGGAGGGGGTGCGGTCGTCGCTGTCCGGCACCCTCGCCACGATGGGCTGCGCGGTCCCGTACGCGCTGGGCGCCGCGTTCGCCCAGCCGGACCGGCCGCTGATCGCGCTGGTCGGTGACGGCGCGATGCAGATGAACGGGATGGCGGAACTGCTCACGTTGCGGCACTACGGCATCCGCTGTGTGGTGTGCGTCTTCCACAACAACGACCTCAACCAGGTCACGTGGGAGCTGCGCGCGATGGGCGGCGCTCCTAAGTTCGAGGAGTCGCAGACCCTTCCGGACCTGTCGTACGCGGCCTTCGCGCAATCGATCGGGTTGCAGGGCATCGAGGTCGACGACCCGGAGAAGCTCGGCGCCGCGTGGGACACCGCGCTCGCGTTCGACGGGACGACCGTGCTCGACGTGCGCTGCGACCCGAACGTGCCGCCGATCCCGCCGCACGCGACGTTCGACCAGATCAAGGACATGACCGAAGCCGTGCTGCGTGGCGATCCCGATGCCTGGGACCTGCTGCGCAGGGGCGTGCAGACCAAGATCCAGGAGTTCCTCCCGTGAAACTCGGCTACTTCCTCTCGTCAGAAGAACACGGCCCGCGCGAGCTCGTCCGGCACGCGAAGATGGCCGAGGACAACGGGTTCGAGGCGTTGTGGATCTCGGACCACTACCACCCGTGGAACGACGAGCAGGGCCAGTCGCCGTTCGTGTGGGGCACGATCGGCGCCCTGTCCGAGCGGGTCGCGCTGCCGATCACCACGGCCGTGACGTGCCCGACGGTCCGCATCCACCCGGCGGTCATCGCCCAGGCCGCGGCCACCGCGGCCGTCCAGACCGAGGGCAGGTTCGTCCTCGGCGTCGGCAGCGGCGAGGCGCTGAACGAGCACGTGCTGGGCGACCACTGGCCGTCCGCCGACGTGCGGCTGGAGATGCTGGAGGAGGCGATCGGCCTCATCCGCACGCTGCACCAGGGCGACGAGGTCACCCACCACGGCAAGCACTACACCGTCGAGAACGCCCGCATCTACACCGTGCCCGAACGCCCGGTGCCGATCTACGTGTCCGCGTTCGGCCCGAAGGCCGTCAAGCTGGCGGCGCGCTGCGGTGACGGTTACGTGAGCGTCGGCCCGGCAGGCGACCTGGTCGAGAAGTACCGCGAGGAAGGCGGTCGCGGACCCGCCCAGAGCGGCCTCAAGATCTGCTACGCGCGGACCGAGGAGGAGGCGGTGTCGACGGCGCACCGGTTGTGGCCCAACGACGGCCTGCCCGGTGAGCTGGCCCAGGTGCTGCCGACGCCCAAGCACTTCGAGCAGGCGTCCGAGCTCGTGACGCCGGAGATGATCCGCGACTCCATGCCGTGCGGCCCCGACCCGGAGCAGTACGCGAAGAAGCTCAAGGAGTTCGCCGACGCCGGGTTCGACGAGGTCTACGTGCAGCAGATCGGCAAGAACCAGGAGGAGTTCTTCGAGTTCTGGACCAAGGAGGTCGTGCCCCTGCTCGACGTTTAGGGGTTTGGGCGCAGGGCATCCGGTCCTATGAGGAGATTCCTGCGCGAGCACAGCCTGACGCTCGTCTTCTTCGGTCTCTTCCTCGCGGCGCTGGTGGGCCAGCTCTTCGCGGGCCACGCCGAGTACAACGAGCGTCAGGCCGCGCTGGGTCAGCCGGTGCTGACCCTGGGGTCGTACCTGTTCTCCGCCGACTTCCTGGTCGACGTCGTGGAGAACTGGCAGTCCGAGTACCTGCAGTTCTTCCTGTACGTGACCGCCACCGTCTGGCTGGTCCAGAAGGGCTCGCCGGAGTCGAAGCCGGCGGGGAAGGTCGGTCTGGAGAGCGACCGGGAGCAGCAGGTCGGGCGGTTCGCCGACGAGTCGTCGCCGAAGTGGGCCCGTGCCGGCGGCTGGCGCACCGCGGTGTTCTCGAAGTCGCTGGGCCTCGTGATGCTGGCGTTGTTCCTGTTCTCGTGGGGCCTGCAGTGGGTCGCGGGCTGGTACTCGAACAACTCCGACCCGCTCGCCGAGCCGATGGGGCTCGGTGCGTACTTCTTCAGCGCCGACTTCTGGAGCCGGTCGCTGCAGAACTGGCAGTCCGAGTTCCTCGCCATCGCGTCGATGGCGATCCTCAGCGTCTACCTGCGCGAACGCGGCTCGCCGGAGTCGAAGCCGGTCGGGACCGCGCACTCCACGAGCGACGAGTCCGGCTGACCGCACGGGAAAGGCGCGCCGGGACGTCTCCCGGCGCGCCTTCCTCCAGGCGGCGCGACCACCTTCTCGGGCCGTCAGCCGCCGCCTAGGCGAGGACCTCGCGGACCGTGCCCGCTCCCACGGTCTTGCCGCCCTCGCGGATCGCGAACCCCAGCCCGGCGTCCATCGCCACCGCCTTGCCCAGCTCCACCGTCACCTCGACGGTGTCGCCCGGCATGGCGAGCGTGGTGCCGGACAGCTCCACCACACCGACGACGTCGCCGGTGCGGAAGTGGAACTGCGGCCGGTAGTTCGACGTGATTCCGGTGTGCCTGCCGCCCTCCGCGTGCGACAGCAGGTACACCGACGCCCGGAACCGGGTGTGCGGCGCGACGCTGCCCGGCAGGGCCAGCACCTGGCCCCGCCGCACCTCACCGCGCTTCACCCCGCGCAGCAGGACCGCGGCGTTGTCTCCCGCCTGGGCCTGCCGCATGGGCTTGCCGAACGTCTCGATGCCGGTGGCGACCGAGGTCACCGCGGCGCCGAGACCGACGACCTCGACGTCGTCCCCGACGCCGAGCACGCCCCGCTCGACCGCGCCGGTCACGACGGTGCCGCGACCGGTGATGGTCAGGACGTTCTCGATCGGCATCAGGAACGCGCCGTCGAGGTCCCGCTCCGGCACCGGCACGTGCTCGTCGACGGCGTCGAGCAGCGCCACGACCGACCGCACCCACTCCGGGTCGCCCTGCAACGCGCGCAGGCCGGACACCCGCACCACCGGGGTGGCGTCGCCGTCGAAGCCGTACCGCGACAGCAGGTCCCTGATCTCCAGCTCGACCAGGTCGAGCAGCTCGGGGTCGCTCACGGCGTCGGCCTTGTTCAGCGCCACCACCACGTGCGGCACGCCCACCCGGCGCGCGAGCACCACGTGCTCCCGCGTCTGCGGCATGGTGCCGTCCTCCGCGGACACCACGAGGATCGCGCCGTCCAGCTGCGCCGCCCCCGTGATCATGTTCTTCACGTAGTCGGCGTGGCCGGGCATGTCGACGTGCGCGTAGTGCCGCGTGGGCGTCTCGTACTCGACGTGCGCGATGTTGATCGTGATGCCGCGCGCCAGCTCCTCCGGGGCGCGGTCGATGCGGTCGAACGCCGTGAAGGTCGTGCCTGAAGGATCCAGTTCGGACAGAACCTTGGTGATGGCGGCGGTCAGCGTGGTCTTGCCGTGGTCGACGTGACCCATCGTGCCGATGTTGAGGTGCGGCTTGGCGCGCACGAACTCTTGCTTCATTTCCTGTTCCTCGAAAGGCGTTCAGCTGGAGGCTCAGAACCGTTGGACCGCCACGACCCTCCCCCAGCGGTCCTGAGGGGAGGACTGGGAAAGGGTCAGAGTCGGGCGCCGGCCAGCTGTGCCGAGGCAGCGGCGAGCGCGTCCGCGGGAACACCCGCGAACTCGTTGCACACCGCGACCAGGAACATGCCGATGATCGTGACAGGAGCCCTACGGCGCTGTCACCCGGTTTTCCGCGAGCCCGATCAACGCCCGTGCGGCCGGGCTGTGCGGGCCTTCCGCGCGCCACGCGAAGGCGAGCGCCCCGGACGGGACCGGATCGGTGATCCGCACCGCGTGCAGGTCCGGCGGCACCATCGACGCCGCCAGGACGGCCGGGCCGAGTCCGCGCCGCGCCAGCGTGATCACCATCGGCGGAGCGGAGACTTCGAACGCGATCCGCGGCCGTCGCGTCCCGCACGCCTCGTCGAGCGCTCCGCGCAACCCGGTGCCGGGCGGAAGGCAGATCACCCCGCGCTCCAGCAGCTCGTCCAGCGGCACGGATTCCCTTGCGCGCCAAGGATCGGCGTCGGTGACGGCGACCACGAGCGGTTCGTCGGCGAGCACCCGCACCGCCAGCCCGTCCGGTGCGGGACCGGCGTACCCGATCAGCGCGAGGTCCAGGCGGCCGTCCACAAGGGACGACACCAGCTCGTCGGAGTTGGCTTCCGTCAAGGTGATCTCCACACCCGGGAACGACGTGTGGAACGCCGCCAGCAGCTCGGGCACGTCCATCACCCCGCACGACACGACCATCCCGACGCGCACGGCGCCGCGCACCAGCCCGGCCATCTCCTCGACGGTCCGCCGGGCCGACTCCACGGACCCGAGAGCCGCTCGTGCCAACGGCAGCACCGCCGCGCCGACGGCGGTCACCGTGACGGCACGCCCGGACCGGTCGAGGAGGTCGTGCCCCAGCTCGCGTTCCAGCCGCCGGATCTGCGCGCTGACGCCCGGCTGCGCGACGTGCACCCGTTCCGCGGCCCGCGTGAACGAACCTTCCTCCGCCACCGCGACGAAGTACTCCAGCTGCCGAATCTCCATAACCAACGATTATAGAAGTCAGCACATCTAGATGTTGGACATATAAGACGAGCTCAACAACGCTGGAAACATGCAGATCTTCCACCCGGACGACCCCGGTTACGACGACGAACGCAGCGGTTTCCAGACCGGGCTTCGCCACGAACCTCAGATCATCTTCGCGGTGGAGAACGCCGATGACGTGCGCGAAGCCGTCGAGTACGCCGAGAGCCGCGGGCTCGGCCACGCGGTCCAGGCCACCGGCCACGGCCTCACCACGCCCACCAGCGGTGTCCTCATCTCCACCAAGCGCATGAACGGCGTCGAGGTCGACCCCGCCACCCGGACCGCGAGGGCCGAGGCGGGCGCGGTGTGGCAGGACGTGATCGAGCGGGCAGCGCCGCACGGCCTGGCACCGCTGAGCGGTGACGCGAGCGATGTCGGCGTCGTCGGCTACACGCTCGGCGGTGGCTTCGGCGTGCTCGTCCGCGAGTTCGGCCTGGCGAAGGACCGCGTCCGCCGCACGGAGGAGGTCGCGGACGTCGTCACCGCGCTGGAGTTCGAGCTCCTGGAGATCGACCAGGTCCACGCGGGATCGATGATCTTCGAAGCGCGGTACGCCGAGGCGGTGTTCGACGCGCTCCACGCGTGGGACCTGCCCGCTCATGTGACGCCGACCCTCGCGACGCTCGGCGACGTCGTGCGCGTGACCTTCGCGAGCACCCGGCCGTTCGACGTCGGCCACCTCCGTGTCGCACCACGCCTGAGCGAGGACGTCGGTCCGCGGCCGTTCGCGGAGGCAGCGGGCAAACCGCTCCCGCCGCACTCTTACCAGGGCGACAACGTGCTGGTCAGCGATCTTCCGCTGGACGCGCTCCAGGAGGTGCGGCGGCTGGCGGGACGCTCCACCGTCCCGATCTTCATCGGTGTCCTCCCGCTCGGTGGCGCGCTGGGCGCGTCGCACGTGGTCAAGCTGATCTCGCCGCGGCTCGGCGTCGAGGAGCTGCACGAGGAGGTGTTCGCCGTCCTGCGGCCGTGGGTCATCGGACGAACGCCGAACTTCCGGTACGCCGTGGGGTGAGGCGCCGCTCGGCTGGTGCACCCGCACCAGCGGGGTTGGTTCGGCTGCACCTGCACGGACGGGCTCCGGCGGAGCAGTGTTGGGGGGTGACCACCGGCGCGCTCACCGAAGCGGTGTTCTCCCTGCCCGAGGGGGACCGCGGCGGGGGAGCGTCGCTCGCCCGCGACTTCGCCCGCCGGGTCGTCCTGGGCTGCGGGTACCGCGGCGGTCTCGACGACGTGGTGCTGGTCGTCGACGAGCTCGTCACCAACGCCGTCCGGCACGGGGGCGGCTGCCCGGTCGTCCGGCTGACCGGCGCCGCGGACCGCGTCCTGGTCGAGGTGGCCGACGACGGCGCCGCCCGTCCGGTGCCGCGTCCCGGCGGCTGGGGGCTGCGGCTCGTCGCCGTGCTGTGCACGAGCTGGGGCGTCGGGGAACGGGCCGGTCGCAAGGTCGTCTGGGGTGAGCTGACAGCCCGTTGACCGAGATGGTGCCCGCCCGCGTCCTGGCGTTCTCCGCCCGCACCGGCCCGGCGGCGCCGACGAGGTGACTCAGGGGGGTGACCGTCCACCTGGCCGGGGGAGTGCGCGACACTGGACCGGTCGCGGCGATCAGACGGTTGGGTGAGCAATAGGTTGTGGTGCGGGAGCAACGGCCGTAACGTCGGACGGGTAGCCGGGTTCAGCAGCGTGCTCGGAGTCCGCGTTCCACGTGCTTCGGCCACCGGGGAGTGCTGGTGAACGAAGATCAGTTCAGGGAGTCGCCGCTGCTCACCGTGCGTGCCGCAGACATCGCCGGTGTGGTGGTCGTCGCGGTCGAGGGTGAGATCGACGTGGACACGGCTGACGAGGTGCTCGACGCGTTGCGCGAAGGGTTCCGCGGGGAGGGCCCCGCGCTGGTCGCGGACCTCACCGAGGTGACCTTCTTCGGCTCGACCGGCATCTCCACGTTGATCACGGCCCACGAGCTGGCCGATGAGCACGGCAAGGACTTCCACGTCGTGGCGCCGCAGCGCGCCGTGAAGCGGCCTCTGCAGGTCACGGGCGTCGCCGACGTGCTGCTGCTGCACGACTCCGTCGACGAGGCGCTGACCGCGCTGAGGTCGGTGCCCACCGAATAGCTTCTGGGGGAACGCGGGGGCCCTTCGTTTCCCGGGAGGAAACGCGGGGGCCCCGCGTTTCCTCCCGGGCGGCAGTCAGCCGGCCAGCTCCACGAGCTTCGGCACGACCTCGTCCGGGTGAGGCATGGCGGCGATCTCGGCGGCGATGCGGGCGTTCGCGGCCCGCACGTCCTCGCTGACCAGCAGCGCCGCCGCGGTGTCCCGCACGGCCTCGGGGGTGAACTGCTCGGCGACGAGCGCGGCACCGAGACCGGTGCCCGTGACGATCTCGCCGTTGCGGAACTGGTCGGCGCCCTGCGGCAGCACCAGCTGCGGCACGCCGTTGGCCATCGCGCTCACCGTCGTGCCCGCGCCACCGTGGTGCGCGACGAGATCTGCGTGCGCGAGCAGATCCGCCTGGGGCACCCACGGGAGCACGTGCACGTTGGCGGGCACGTCGGTCAGCACGGACGGGTCGACCTGGGGTCCCGTCGCGACGAGCACCTCGGCGTCCACCCCGGACAGTCCGGTGATCGCGGTCCGCAGCACGTCCGGGTTCGAGAACGCCGTCCCGAACGTCAGGTACACGAGCGGACGCGACCGTTTCGTCACCCAGTCGGGCAATTCACCCGGTTCCGCGAACGGGACGGGACGCAGCGGAATTCGGTCCACGTCGGACAGGAAGCCGAGGTCCTGCAAGGACGGCGGAAAGGGGTCGAGATAAGGCGATCCGAGTCCGTAATGGTGCCCATCGGGCACGGTGATGCCGAGTTCGGCGACGTACTCCAGGAACAGGTCGCTCATGGCCTCGGGAACGAGGTCGCCGTCCATCTTGCCGAATCCGTGGCACACCGCGGGAATGCCGGCGCGCAGGGCGGCGAGGCCCGCGCCCGCGTTCATCAGCTCGAAGACGACGAGGTCGGGCTTGTCCCGCTCCAGCACGGGCTCCAGGTCGCTGACGAAAGCCCTGGGCAGCACCGACCCGAAGGCGTCGACGGCGGTCTGCCGCAGCATGTCCCTGCGGAACTGCGCGGTGCCGTGCAGTGCGTTCGCCTGGCGGAACGAGTCCCAGATGCTGACGCCCGCGTCGACGACCGTGAGACCCAGTTTTTCCACAGTGGAGTGGAATCCCGAGTCGACGGCGTAGAGGACGTCGTGTCCCTGATCGCGGGCGGCGATGGCGAGGGGGAGTATCGGATAAACGTGTCCGTGCGAGCCTAAGCTCGAGAAGAGAATGCGCACCGATCCACATTAGAGGCTCTTTTATTACGCCGGGGTCAAACTCCCGAAGAGCCACCCGCGGGCAGGAAGGACTCCCAGCGGTCCGCGACCTCGGCGGGCGAGGGCATCCCGGCGATCTCGTCCCGCACCTCACCGGCGGCCCGCTGCAGCTTCGAGTCCTCGACCAGCCGCGTGAGCAACGCGGGCGTGACCTCCTCCGGCCGTGCGGCGAGCCCGGCGCCGCGTCCGCTGAGGATCGTCGCGTGCACGGTCCGGTCGCCCGGCCCCGGCTCGACGAGCTGCGGCACCCCGGCCGCGAGCGCGCCGAGCAGCGACCCCGCGCCGCCGTGGTGCACGATCCCGTCGCACAGCGGCAGCACCCGCGGGATCGGCACCCAGCCGACGGTCCGCACGTTCTCCGGCAGGCCGTCCGCCCGCTCGGGTCTGACCAGCACGAACTCGGCGTCCACCTGACCGGCCGCCCGCGCCACGGCGGCCATCATCCGGCCGGAGCCGGGACCGGGGGCGGTGCTGCGGCTGACCAGGATGCGCGGCCTGCCCGACGGCTCGGCGAGCCAGGCGGGGAGCTCGCCGTCACCGCTGTACGGGACGAACCGCAACGGCTTCCCGCCCAGGAACTCGGCGAGGCTCTTGGGCGCGGTCCGCAGGATCGTCACCGGGGAGCGCACCCCGGCCTTCATCCGCGCGCCGACCGCGGCCGTCAGGTCCACGCCGTCGAACAGCGACACGTCGTGGATGACCGACGGCAGCCCGAGCGCGGACCCGGCGGCGGCCAGCGGCTCGTGCACGACGACGTCCGGCCGCCATTGCTCGCTGAACGCGCGCAGCGGCCCCACCATCGCGTCGCCGACCGCGCTGAACAGCCGCGACACGAAGTCCAGCCGCCCGCTGCCGAGCATCTCCCGCCGCGCCACGAACGGGTGCGCCAGCACGATCCGCAGGGCGATCCGTCCGAACCGGACGTTCGCGGGCACCACGTCCTCGACGGGCAGCCCCGACTCGCGGACCCGCAACGCCTCGCCACCGGTCGCGACCACGACGTCATGTCCCGCGTCGCGCAGGGCGAGCGCGAGCGGCATCAACGGGAACACATGGCCCAACAGCGGTGCGGCGACCACAAGAACGCGCATACGGCCAGGCTACGGGCCGCTCGCTGGGCGCCGCACACGGCGAAGGGCCGCACCCCCGCGGCGAGAGGTGCGGCCCTTCGTCCCGGATCACTTGACCACGTCGAACGCCTCGACCATCTGCCGGGCCGTGTCGAGGACGACGAGAACATCGTCGAGGACGAGTCGCTACAGCCGGGCATCTACCGGACGGTGACGCGCTGGGAGCTGACGGCCCGCGCTACGTGGAACGAGCCGGTCGCGGACGTCGCGGTGACGACATGGCCACCGCGCTACAGCGAACCGGTGGAGACGTCCTTCGAGTTCACGGCACCCGTGGAGGTGCTCCGCCAGGCGTCGCGACCATCCGGCGGGCTACACGATGGTCATCGGCGGTGCGGCCGGGGGACTTGATGCTCCAACCGGGTGAAGGTCAGTCCACGCACCCGTCCTGGGCCGGTGCCCCGCCCGCGAACTGCTGCTCGACGAACTGCTTCGCCCGCGAGGGGTCGGCCGGCAGCGCCAGGACGTTGTCCGCGATGGTGACCGGCTCGCCGACCGGGAGCGTCCCCACGACGATCTTGACCGGCCCCTGGAACCGCTGCGCGAACGCGAGCACGTCCCACCCGCTGTCGACGCGGATCGACCCGCCCGCCTCGCGGGCGAGCGCGAGGGCGTTGTCCTTGCTGATCTTGGCCGCGAGCCCGGCGAGGAACGCCTGGTGCCGCCGGACCCGGTCCAGGTCGCCGTGGGCGAGGCCGTGGCGCTGGCGGAGGAACGCGAGCGCCCTGTCGCCTTCGAGCGTCTGCTTGCCCGCGGGGAAGGACACACCGGTGATGCTGTCGACGGCCGCCTTCTTCAGGCAGACCTCGACACCGCCGACGACCTGGGCGATCTTGCCGAACTCGGCCATCCTGACCGCGGCGTGGTGGTCCACCTTCTGCCCGGTCACCTGCTCGACGGCGGAGACGAGCCGCGCGGGATCGTCCCGGTAGAGCCGGTTGATCGTCGTGTCGCCGACCGCGATGTCGCGCGGCACCGAGACGGCGTTGACCGACCCGTCCGCCTCGAACCGCGCGAGCAGGATCGCGTCGGCGAAGTCGACGTCGTCGGTGCCGACGAGCAGCACGTTCTGCGCGGTGGCCGGCTGTGCCGCCGCGACCGGCGCCGACTCCGTCTTCTTGATCGTCATCGGGATGACCACGGCGGCGGCCGCCGCGGCCACCGTCAGCGACGCGACTCCGACGACCAGACCGAACGGCTTGCGCTGCCTGGTCCTGCGCAACCCGGCCAGCACCGTCGCGGGATCGGGCCGTTCGTCGGCCTCGGCGGCGATGGCCCGGCGGATGAGGTCGTTCACGAGTGCACCCCCAGGGTGGTGGATCGAGCGATTTCGTGGGCCCGCAACGTCTTGAGCGCGCGGGTGATCTGGCTGCGCACGGTCGACTCCGTGCAGGCGAGCACCTGTGCGATCTCCGCGTCGGTGCAGTCCTCGTAGAACCTCAGCACCAACGCCGCACGCTGCTTGCGCGGCAGAACGGCGATCCGTGCGCGCATGGCATCGCGTTCGGCGTGCGCGTCGGCCGGGTCGGCCATCGACGGTACGCGCTGGGCGAGCTCGGCGCGTTCCACGGCGATCTCCCGCGCCGCCTTGCGGTGCCGCCACGACAGGTAGTCGTTGGTGACCATGCGCTTCACGTAGAGGTAGGGGGCGCTCATCTTCTCGATGCGTTCCCACCTGCTCTGCGCGCGCATGAGCACGTTCTGGACGATGTCCTGCGCCAGGTGTTTGTCGCAGGTGATGGCCGTGGCGTACCGCAACAGCCGGTCTAACCGGTCAGCGACGAACTGGTCGAACCCCACGCCGCCCCCTTCTGTCCGTGGATGGTGTGCGGTCCGGGAAACCCGCGCGCGCCGCCGTTCGCTGCAACGGGTTCTGTGGTCCGGGCCACACCGGCCTCGCTTTGGGGCGAATTTCGACGTGAAGCCTTTTCATGTTCATCCGGGTGCGTGAGTCTTCACGTCATGCGCATCATCCCTGCACTCGCGCTGGTGCCGCTGCTGCTCGTCCCCGTCGACGCGACAGCCGCACCCACCGGCGACTACTACCTGCAAAGCGCCGTGACCGGCCAGAACGCCGCGGTCTCCGGCTCGTCCGTCGTCCAGCACCGCCCGAGGGGCAACGAGGACCGCCAGCAGTTCACCTGGAACGGCACCACCCTGTCCGAAGGCGGCCAGTGCCTCGGCCGCGCGGGCGACGCCGTCCAGATGACCAGCTGCTCCAGCGACGCCGCCCGCTGGGTCGCCACCCTCGACGACCAGGACAGGTACCGCTTCAAGGACCCCGGCGCCGACCGCTGGCTGGTCGCCTCCGGCACCGACGGCATCCGCGTCGGCACCGGCGCCGACACGTGGTACCTCACCCCGGTGAACCCGGTCAGGGTGCCCCGCCCCGCGGACCCGCGCCTGGACGAGATGACGTTCCTGACCACCCACAACGCCTACGCCAACGGCGTCGACGGCGGCTTCTCGTTCGCCAACATCGCCCCGAACCAGTCGCGCGGCATCGTCCAGCAGCTCAACGACGGCGTCCGCGGCTTCATGCTCGACATCCACCAGACCCCCGACGGCGCCATCCTCTGCCACAACAGCTGCACCCTCGTCAGCCGACCGGTCGCCCTCAACGTCGACCTCCAGCGCATCGTCGACTTCCTGCGGTCACGCCCCACCGAGATCGTCACGGTCTTCCTGGAGGACTACGTCTCCGCCGACGTCCTGCGCGCCGAGCTTGCCCGCGTCCAGGGCCTGAACGACCTCCTGTTCCGCGCCGAGGGCGTCCGCGAGAACGGCTGGCCGACCCTGTCGCAGCTGAGGGCCTCCGGCAAACGCCTGCTGATCTTCACCGACCACGCCAGGGACGGCCGCGAGGACACCGGCGTGCTGTACCAGAAGGACTGGACCGTCGAGAACTACTGGTCGATGGGCTCCGGCCTCGGCGCGTCCGACTGGTCCTGCTACTCCCGCTGGGGCGACAAACCGCTCACCGCCACCGAGAACAACTTCCGCCCGCTGTTCGTCATGAACCACTTCCGCGACGTCCCGATCGAGAACACCGTCGCCACCGACAACTCCAAGGCCGCCGACCGAGCCCGCCGCTTCTGCGAACCCGCCGCCCGCAAGACCCCCAACTACCTGGCCGTCGACTTCTACCACCGCAACACCCCCACCCTCCCGTCCGAACGCCTCCCGTCCGGCGCGGGCCGAGTCGAGCTGTCCGCGAACCTCTGCCTGGACAACGACAAGGGCGCCACCGCCGACGGCAACCCGGTGCAGATCTGGACGTGCAACAACTCCTACGCCCAACGCTGGCGCGTCGTCCCCGACGGCACCATCGCCATCGCCGGCAAGTGCCTCGACGTGGACCGCAGCGGCACCACCCCCGGCACCCGCGTGCAGCTGTGGCAGTGCAACGGCACCGGCGCGCAGCAGTGGCGCGTCCGTGCGGACGGGTCGGTCCAGAACCCGCAGTCGGGACTGTGCCTGGACAACCCCGAGGCGTCGACGACTCCCGGCACGCGGCTGCAGATCTGGACGTGCAACGGCACCCCGGCCCAGACGTGGACGTTCCGCTAGCCGGAGGGAATCGATGTGGCTGGTCAGCCCGGCCGCCTGCCGCGCACGGCCTCGTGCACGCGGGTGGCCGCGGCTGACGCCGTCTCGTGTTCCCACACCCGGACCGCCAGCCACCCGGCCTCGGCCAGCTTGGCGTCCGTGTCCCGGTCACGCCGCCGGTTGGTCTCGATCTTCGTGCGCCAGAACTCCGCGTTGTTCTTCGGCCACGTCGCGTGCTCCGGGCAGCCGTGCCAGAAGCAGCCGTCGACGAAGACAGCGACCTTCGCCGCGGTGAAGACGATGTCAGCCTCTCGTCGCACGCCCTGCACGGGACGGCGGTGGACCCGGTAGCGCAGGCCGGCCGCGAACAAGGCTCGGCGCAGCTCGACCTCGATCCGCGTGTCGCGGGTCTTCTGCTTGCTCATCCGCGCCCGCACGGCGGGTGCGGTGTCGAGGGGCTCCACGCGCGCCATTCTTCACATCGGCGGAGTCAGAGCTTGCGGGCGACGCCCACGTAGACGTCCTCGGGGCCGCCTTCTCCCGCCGGGCCGAGCTCCGGGTGCCACCGCGGTGCGGTGACGATGCCCGGATCGAGCACCTCCATGCCCTCGAACATCGCCTGGAACTCGGCTAACGGGCGGAAGTACATCGGGTCGCGGCTGTGCCGCATGGCCTCGACGACGCCGCCCATCTCGGCGGGCTTGAAGTCTGCGGTGAGGTGTGAGAGCGCGATCAGGCTGCCGGGCGGCATGATGTCGCGGTAGCGGGCGACGACCTCGGCCGGGCCCTTCTCGTCCGAGACGAAGTGCAGCACGGCGACCATGAGCAGGCCGACCGGTCGCGAGAGGTCGATCAGGTCCTTCACGACCGGGTCGGACAGCACGTCGTCGGGGCGGCACATGTCGGCCTGCACGACGCCCGCCCTGTCGTTGCCCTCCAGGATGAGCTGGCTGTGCGAGACCGCGACCTCGTCGTAGTCGACGTACACCACGCGCGCGTCCGGGTTCTCCTGCTGCACGATCTCGTGCACGTTGCCGACCGTCGGGATGCCCGAACCGAGGTCGAGGAACTGCGTGATGCCCTGCTCCAGCATCAGCAGGACGGCGCGGCGCATGAACGAGCGGTTCGACGCCGCGATGGCGCGTCCGTCGCGCAGGATCTGCAGCACCTTGTCGCCGACGACGCGGTCCGACGCGAAGTTGTGGCCACCCCCGAGCAGGAAGTCGTAGACGCGTGCCGCGCTCGGCACGTCCGTGTTGATCCCGGCGGGCACCCACGCGAAAGGCTCGGCCATGCGGAGAACCTACCCGTTCACACGTACGTGTGTATCGGCCCGGAATGGGTGAAAACCGCGACCACGGCCTGCGAAATGCGCGGAGATCTGCCTCACCAGCGGGGGCACCCGGTCAGGGTAAGAGGTGGCGGAACGCGGCGACGAGCAACATCCGCTGCTGGTCGACGTCGAATCCCTCGTCCGCGCGTTGCGCCCGCGGGGACGAGCCGGTGCCGAGCGGCTCGACCCGCACGGCGATGTCGACGACGTCCGACGCAAGCTCCACAATGGACTGATCAGTCGGGATGGACGTGTTCTGCTGGAACAGCTCGTAGGAGAACCGCATCCCGGTCGCGCCGTCGAAGGTGGCCTGCTCGGTCGGCAGCCGCAGCCCGTCGAACACGGCCTGGTAGAGCTCGGCGCCGGTCACGTGCAGCGGGACCATCACGACGTGCGTGACGCCGAGGTCGTGGCTGCGCACGGAGATCGCGGTGGTCGGCCCGTCCGGCGCCGGCGGCACCGGCTGCGGGAACACGGGCAGCTCCGACTTGCGGTCCGTGCGCCACGTCGCCACCAGGCGGTCGGCCGCGTCGACGAGGTCGATGTGCTTGCGGGGGGCCAACGGCGGCAACGGTTCCTCGTCGAGCCGCACGAGGAACAGGAAGGCCCGCCGCCGCGTCACCTCCGAGGCGACCGCGGAAGTCCACTCGTCGGTGGCCCACTCGTGCCGCGCGGTGTTCGCCGACCACAGCAGGACCTGGTAGTCGGATGTGGCGAGCTCGCCGCCCACGGTGCCGCCCGGTGCTGTCCCCGTCTCGTCCAGGTAGGTCTCGACGTTGCGCTCCTCCAGGTCCGCGCGCAGCCGCTCGGCGTGCGCCCGGTCCTCCTCGGCGAACGACAGGAACACCTTGGGACGGGTCTCGAGCGGCACCGGTTCTCCGTTCTTCCTCAGTCGTCTCCGCAGCGGGCCCGCCGCGGTCTGGACTCCCGCGTCACCGTGCAGCGACCAGCACGCCCACTCCGCGGGGTGCCGGTCGCCGATCTCCCTCAACGCGTGCTGCAACGCCTGGTCACGCGGCAGCGTCGCGAGGTTCCGGTCGAACGCGTCGAGCACCCTGCGCGCCGGACCGTCCGCCGTCGCCCAGCGCGCCGCGACCACGGCCCCGGCACCGGCCGCGAGGGCCGCGCGCACGAACGCAGGCCCGCACGCGCCGAAGACGACCGTGCCACAGCTGCTGAAGTCCATGCTTCCCAATGCTTCGGCGGATACCCGTTCGTCACCGAAGCTCAACCACGACCGGTCGGGGCTCAGCCGGTGGGACGTGCCGTGCGCGTCGATGCGGACGCGGCGGAAACGGCGGTCCTCCAGCGCGAACCCGAGGTCCGACAGTTCCCGGAACCGCACGCCCGACCTCGGGCGGAACGACGGGTCGGCGCTGAACACGGCGGTCTCGTCGCCTCGTTGCGCACCGGCGCGACCGCGCAGCAGTGGCAGGGCGGACAGGCACGGCAGGGCCGACAGCGCGTGGCCCAGGCCCAGGAACCGGTCGTCTCCCGGCACCGGGAGACCGGCGAGCGGGACGTCGGCCAGCAGACCTCCCGCCGCCACGGCGATCCTGGTGACGGTGGGCGGCAACGCCTCGACGACGGCGTCCAGCCCGATCAACGCCCGCAGCTCCAGCAGCAACGCGCCCAGGACAGTCGGTTCCTGCCGGGGTTTCCACGCCTTGAGCCTGCGCACGGTCTCGGTGAGGTCGCTGATGTGGACGTCGGTCGTCAGGTGCACGACGTCCCGGCCGACGAGCACGTGGTGCAGCTGGTCCGGCGTCGCGTGCATCATCCACACGACCTGGTCGCGCGGCAGCCGCCTGGTCGTCCTGGCGAGCCAGCGCCGGGCCGCGCGCAGGTCGGTGTAGCGGGGCAGGTCGCTGGGTTCGCACAGGCCGGAGGAGTTCAACGCCGCCTCGACCGCGACCACCAGCCCTGGCAACGCTTTCTCGCCCTCGCGGTGCACGCGGCGGACCGCGGCGAGCACCCTGCCGTCGTTCTCGTCCGGGGTGGCGCGCAACATCCTGAGCTTGGCGTTGGGGCGGTTCTGCCAGTTGACCGCGGTCTGTTCGACGTGCCGCGACTCGCGCCAGTGCCGTGCCGCCTCGTCCTCCTGCCCGGCGTCCGCGCACGCGTCACCGAGTTTGCGCAGTGCCAACGCTTTCAGCTCGGAGTGCGTCGACCGGTCCGCCGCTTCGCGGAAGTGGCAGGCGGCCTCGATGAACCGGTCCTCCGCGTGGGCGATCTCCGCGGCCGTGAGGTGCCACAGGGCGGAGTTGCCCTCGCCCAGCATCCCCTTGGCCTTCAGCAGCTCGCCGTCCACCACCAAGCGCCGGACGTGGTCGAGCCGGCGTTCGACGCGCGGCGTCCTGGTGGCGTCGGGGAGCTTCGAGATCACCTCGGGTCCCGCCGCGGACACCAGCAGCGGGAAGAGCTTGCGCGCCGCACCCGCCTGGCGCGTCAGGACGAGCAGCACCGTCAGCTCGTACAGCACGGCGAACCGCAGCGAAGGCTCGACCTGGTAGCTGGTGACGGCCCTGGTCATCAGCGCCAGCGCCTCCTCGTACCGCACGTCCCGCCGCAGTGCCGCCGACCGCCGCAGGAACTCGGCCGGGGTGAGGAAGCCGGGGAACGCCAGCCGCGGCACGTGCGTCGTCCTGCGGACGTCGAGCAGCAACCGGTCCCTGCCGACGTCTTCGAGGAACTCGCTGCGGCCCGCGCGGCGGAAGTGCCGTTCGGCGGCGTCCAGCTCGCTCTCGGCGGTGGGGAAGTCGTAACGGTCGGCGGCGGCCAGTGCGGCCACCCGCGCGAGCTTCGCCTGTTCCAGCTCGGAGAGCTTGCGCCGCCGCAGTTCGCGAACTTCCCGCGTCGCGCCGTCGTGGTTCGTCGCGCTGCTGCGGATCTGGGCCCGCAGCACGCGCAACGCCGTGTCGTCGAACTGGGAGAGGTACTCGTCGCACCGCTGAGCGGCCCTGCCGATGGCACCCAGGTGCAGCAACGTGGAGCAGTGGTCGTAGGTGACGACCGGGCTGATCTCGGCGGCCCTCGCGTAGGCGAGGTCCACCCCCAGCACGTTGCCGCGCAGCGCCGCGGAACGAGCGGCCTTGACCGCGTTGGCCAGGGGCGAACCGGGTTCCATGTCCATCAGCGGTCCCGGACCGCCACGGCGGTCGTGGTGAACCCGCGTACAGCGTCGGCTATCGCGATGTGAAGCCCTCTTCGGCGCATGGACGATCCTCCGTGCGTCGCAGGGTAACGATCCAGACGGCCCACAGATCGTTTGTCAACTTTCTGTCCATGAACTGCCCAAACGATCTTGTCGGTCCTCCTCGCCACACTGGAACCACCACCGATCCGAGGAGACCGCCATGTGCCGCGACTGTGATCACCGAGCCGACCACCCCGCCGACCGGATGGCCGAGCACCTGGCCACGCTGCGCCGCTGCATCGACGCGCGCGGCTGGGCCGTGCAGGTGCTGGACAGGAACCGGGCGCACCCGCCGTGGGCCTACACCGTCGGCCTGACGCTGCTGGGCCTGCCGGAGCTCGTCACCACCGGCCTGCCGGTCCTGGCGGCGGGCCGCCTGCTCGACGACGTCGCCGAACACTTCACCCACACGTGCGTCCCGACGCCGGGCAGGCAGTTCTCGCTGCCCGGCGGGCCGGAGCTGGAGGTGGTGCGGGTGGCGCGGCCGTGGGCCCACCTGCTGGTGTCCGTGCGGCTGTTCGGCGAGGGCATCGAGGCGTTGCAGCTCGTGCACGCCGACGCGGCGGGCAGGTGGCCCTGGGACGCCGAGTACGCGGGGCTGCCGGGCGGTCAGCCGGTGCTGGGCGTGCGGGCGAGAGCGCCGGGAGGGTGAGCCACCGAACGGCCGACCCGTTCCACGAGCCCGCGCAGGTGCGTCACCAGTTCCGCGGGCCCGTGCACGGTGAACTCGCAGCCCAGTGCCGTGAGCCGGAAAGCGAGGTACTCCACCGTGTCGTCGTCGCTGTGCCACGAGCACGAGCCGTCGTCGAGAGCGGTCAGCTCACCGGCGAAGTCGCCGAGCCGCGCCCGTGCCAGCTCCACGGGTAGCCGCAGGGTGGCCTCGGCCCGGTAGGTCGGCGCCGTCGCGTACATGGTCCGCGTCAGGTAGCCGACGGCGTCCCCGCCAGGAGGTTGCCGGGGTGCGAACCGCACCCCGGTGACCATCGCCGCCGAGATCCGGTCCAGCCGGAAGGTCCGCCAGTCGTCCCGCTCCACGTCGAACGCGAGGAGGTACCAGCGCCGGTCCAGCGCTACCAACCGAACAGGCTCCACGTGCCGCCGCGAGACCACGTTCTCCTGCGCGACGTAGCCGAACCGCACCCGCGACCGCGCCTCCACCGCACCCGCGACCACGGCGAGCTGGCCGGGGTCGACGAGCGAGGCCCCCGGCGCCGCGCTGGAACTGGTGGCCGCCGTCAGCGAGGCGACCCGCCGGGCCAGCCGAGCCGGCAACACCTGCCGGAGCTTCGCCAACGCCCGCGCGGAAGCCTCGGCGATGCCCGCGACCGGCTGCCGTGCGGCGGTGCGCAACCCGACAGCGATCGCCACGGCCTCCTCGTCGTCGAGCAACAACGGCGGCATGGCCGTGCCCGCGACGAGCCGGTACCCACCGAGCACGCCCTGCGTGGCCTCGACGGGATAACCGAGCCCGCGCAACCGGTCGACGTCACGGCGCACCGTGCGCGAGGTGACCTCCAGGCGCCTCGCGAGTTCGCTGCCGGGCCACTCACGCGGCATCTGCAGCAACGACAACAGGCGCAAAAGCCGGGCGGCATCACTCACGAGCACAACGTAGGCCAGAACGAGGACCGCACCGGTCCTATTTCGGCCCTACGGTCGCCTCACCACGACCAGGAGGAGACCGATGAACGTCGTGCCCACCGGCTACCACACCGTGACGCCGTGGCTGATCACTCAAGGCCACACGCACGAGCTGATCGGCTTCATCACCGCCGTCTTCGACGCGACCGAGCTGGGCCGGGTCGGCGACCCGCCGAACATCGGCCACGCCGAGGTCCGCATCGGCGACTCGGTGGTGATGCTCTTCGACGTCCCGGCCTGGCCACCCACCCCGGCCTTCCTGCGCCTGTACGTCGAAGACGACGCGGCCACCCTGGCCAGGGCCGTGCACCACGGCGCGACAACCCTGACCGTGCCGACCGAGATGTTCTGGGGCGACCGGGTGAGCCGCTTCGCCGACCCGTTCGGCAACCTGTGGTGGCTGCACCAACGCGTCGCCGAGCCGACCGGGGACGAGCTGGCCGCCCGGATGCGGGACCCGGCGTTCGAGGAGGCGATGAGGTACGTGCAGAGCCTGGAGTTCACCCCACGCCGATGACGTGCCCGTCGGTCCGCAGGGCCTCACAGCGCTGACCGAGACGTCCCGGAAGACAGCGATCAGCCGCTTCACCGCCCGGCAACCAGCGATAGTTCGCTGCCACGCCCCGCCGTCACGCCGCCCCGCAACGCCGCCGCCCCGCAACGCAGGCAGGGCCACCGCCCGGACAAGGCCACCGCCCGGACAAGGCACCACCCCGCCCGGACCTCACTCGGAAGCGGTGACGCGCTCCCGTTCGTCGGCGGTCAGCGTGGGCTCGCCCGAGACCGCCTGCCGGGGCCCTCGCAGCGTCGCCCACATCATCCGCGGGCTCATCAGCTTCGTCATGGGCGCGGACAGCGTGAAGGCGTCCAGGAACGCCCGCGTGACAGCGGCTTCGCAAGTCGCCGTGCGCACCAGCCGGTCCACGTACCGCTGCAAGACCCGCCCGGCCAGCGGAAGCGGTTTCCCGACCGCGCCGGGGTAGAGGATGTCCTGGTTGGTGGCCATGGCCCAGGCGCCGTCGACGACCTTGCCGATGCCGCGCTGGATGCGCGCGGTGTCGTGTCCCGCGGTGAGCCCGGCGTGGAGGGTCTGCGCGCTCTGCGCCACGACCGACATGCCGTGCCCGTACACGGGGTTGTAGGTCGCGACCGAGTCGCCCAGCGCCAGCAGCCCGGCGGGCCAGGTCTTCAGGCGCTCGAAGTAGTTCCGCCTGTTCGCGGTGCCGTGCGACCCGTACACCGGGGTCATCGGCTCCGCCGACTCGATCAGGTCGCCCACGACCGGGTTGCGCACCGACCGGGCGAACGGCACGAACTCGGACTCGTCGGTCGTGGGCTCGCCGCCGCGCGTCCCGGACAGGGTGACGAGCCAGCGGCCGTCCTCGATCGGCACCAGTGTCGCGGTGCAGCCGGGGTTCGGGTCGCGCGGGTTGGCCTGCACGTTGACGAGCGGGAAGCCGGTGGCGGCAGACGGGGGAGCGCGGAAGATCCTGGTGGCGTAGGCGAGTCCGGAGTCGACCGACTCGGTGGGCACGGGCGGCAGGCCGAGCTCCTCCAGCCACGCGGGCAGGCGCGAGGCGCGGCCGGTCGCGTCCAGGACCAGGTCCGCCTCCAGCTCGGTCCGGTCGCGGGAGATGCGGTCCTCGGCGACCACCCCGGTCACCGCGGTCCGGTCGCCGAGCAGCGCCACGGGCTCGGTGCCGGTGAGCACGGAGATCTTGTCGTCGCGCAGGGCTTCGCGGCGCACGACCCAGTCGAGCAGCGTGCGGCTGCACGTGACGATGAACTGCATCTCGGGGAACCGCGGCACCCACCCCTGGGCGCTCAGCGACACCAGGTCGTTCGGCACGCCGATGCGGTGGGCCCCGGCGGCGAAGAGCGCGTCGAGCGTGCCGGGCAGGATCGACTCGATCGCCCGCGCGCCACCGGACATCAGCAGGTGGGCGTGCCGGGCCTGGGGCACGCCGGACCGCGGTTGCGGCCCGTCCGGCAGCTTGTCCCGCTCCACCACGGTGACCTCGTCGAAGTGGCGGGCGAGGACGGACGCCGCGAGCACGCCCGCGAGACCGCCGCCGAGCACAACGGCGTGAGTGGGTGCCATCTAGTCAGATCCCCTTGCTGCTCGCACGCGCGCCGCGTCGGCCACGGCGGCTTCGACGATCGGCGAGTGCTGGTAGGCCCGCGAGATGCGCACCCACCTGTCGTGCTCGGTGTTGAGGTCGGTGCCGTCGACGATCTCCGCGGCCGGGCGGCGCTGCGCGGGCTTCGACCGGCCGGACGTGCCCGCCGCGCGCAGCTGGGCGGCCTCCACGACGGCGGCGACCTCGTCCTGGGGGAGCGCGGCCTGCCGGGCCAGCGAGGTCGCGGCCTCGCCGACGGCCAGGTCGAAGTACGGGGTGAGCGCCCAGCGCCAGTCGTTGAGCTCGATGATCTGCCGCCGCACGCGGTGGTGCGGGTCCAGGAACTTCCCCGGCGCCACGAGGACGATCGCGGGGTTCACGTGCACGAGCGCGCGGTGCAACGGCCGCAGCGCGAAGTACGTGCGCCAGCGCCGCAGCCACAACGAGGGCGACGGACGGCGAGGTCCGAAAGCCGGCAACGCCATCGCGACGACCAACGGGATCATGCCCAGCGACGCCAGCAGAGGTGCGGCCGTGCTCAACACGTCGAACCGGTGCTCACCCGTCCAGTTCAGCACCAGCACGAACAGCTTGATGACGGCGAACGACACCGGGAAGAGGCCGGTGGCGCAGTACCAGAGCAGGCCGCGGGCGAGCCACGGACGTGCGGAGATCGCCCCGTCCCGCGCACCCTGCCAGCAGTGGTAGGACTGCCCGCCGCAGCCGGCGGCGGTGGCGGCGAAGTAGATGAAGAGCAGGACCCCGATCGTCGGCTGCGAGGCGTAGTAGGTGTCGAAGTCGACCTGACGTTCCTCGGTGATGTCGGAGCTGAAGAACAGCACGACCATCGTGGCGACGACCGCGGCGTAGCCGAAGACGATGAGCCGGACCCGCCGCCATGCCTCGGCGGCCGGGTAGCGCCAGTACAGCACCAGCGCGACCGACGCTCCCGCGAAGCAGACCACCATGCTGTAGACGAGCAGTGCCGCGAAGTTCGGCACGCCGGTGGTCCGGTTGACCCAGGTGATGTTCGCGGGTGCCGCGAGGAGCGGCGACATCGCGCCGAAGAACACCGTGGAGATCAGGGCGATCACCCTGGGGCTGCCCCAGCTCGACCGCAGTGAGCGGATCTTGTACGCGAGGACGAGCAGACCGACGGAACCGCACGAGAGGTAGATCAGGTTAAAGATCGTCACGACGCACCCAGCGTGATCGCCCTTCGAGCAGCTCCGCGACCCGCCGCACGTGCGCGGGTTCCGCGGTCGCGGCCGTGTCGGACCAGACCCGGTGTTCGGTCAGGCGCTCCAGGAGGTGGTCGGCGAGGTTCTCCGCCTCGCGCTCCTCGTCCTCGGTGAGCGTCGTGCGCCCGGCGATGATCTGCGCCATCCGTGGCAGCAGGTGCGGCGCGAGCTTGCGCAGGCCCTCGCTGCGCCCCAGCGCGACCGGCTGGTGCTGGAGCAGCACGTGCGCGAACTCGTGCAGCAGCACGTGCAGCCGGTGGTACCACGACTGCGAGTCCGCGCAGATCACCAGGTACGTGCCGTTCTCGAGCAACGCGGTCGCGCCGCTCAGGCACACCGCGTTGCTGATGGCGGCGAACCGCACGTCGACGGGACGTCCCAGGCGCTCGCTCATCAGCTCGCAGACCCGGCGGCTCGCGTCCCGGTGCGTGGCGTCGGGCGGCAGGTCGAGGTCTCGGGCGACCTCGTCGACCAGCTTGCGCAGTTTCCTGCGGTTCACCCGTCGCCTCCTCTCGATGTCGTCAGCAGCGGTCCAGGCAGAGATCTTCACGCCGATGTCGTCATCAGGTGTGGTCCGGGAACGCGCGACGGCTGTTCAACGGGAACGACCAGCCCTCACCGCCCTCGAGGGCCTGCCGGAACCCTTCCACCGCGGCGGCTCTGGCCTGAGGGGACAGGTCGCCGGTGCGTTCCGCCAGGCGGGTGACGAACTCGACGACGCCGAGCTCGCGCAGCGCCAGGAAGTCGGTGAGCTCCGAGTCGACCCGCGCCGCGAGGTCGTCGTCGAAGAAGTACGCGGGGTCGGCGCCGAAGTGGTCGGCCAGGCCCAGGATGTGCTTGAGGCGCGGGTTGCCGCTCGCCGAGCTGAGCAGCTCGCGGATGTAGCTCGCGGAGATGCTGCCGAACTGCCCTGAGGAGCTGATCGACGCCGCGACCTCCTCCGGCGACCACGGCCCGCGGTCCGGCGGGTGCACGGCCTCGAAGAGCGTCGCCACCGCACCGGCGCGCCAGCCGGGCCGTTCCCCGGGGTGCAGCTCGCGGCGGCCGCCGACGAAGACGGCCGGGTGCACGCCGAGCGCGCCGGCGAGGTCGACGATCGCCTGGCAGGTGGGGTTGTCCTTGACGCCGAGCCGCAGCTGGGAGATGTAGCCGTGGCCGATGTCGCCGCCCCGTGTCCTGACCGCGGCGGAGAGCCCCACGTTGGTGACCTTGCCACGGCCGTCGGGCGGGTTGTTGCACAGCTCGTTGAGGACCTCGGCGAACGGCCTCACGCCACACCTCCGCTGGAGCGTCTCCAGGCCAGCGATCTTTCCACTGCTGTGGAACCCGGTGAGCATATGGCATCACAGGGGTTGAATCCATCACTGCGTGTCCCTATGATCACACTCCGCCGCTTGCACTGGTGTGTCGCGTTTGATCCGAACGACGTCACTTCAGTTGAAGGTGGCAGATCGGGCCGGTCCGAAGCCGAAGCGTGGGGGGACTCATGGCGACTGCGCGGACAGGAACAGGTCCCCTGCGCCTGTACGACGAGAGCACGCCGGCGCGCTGCGGCGCGTGCGCGCAACCCGTCGGCGCCTGGTCCACCGACAAGCTGACCGGCCTGCTGGGCCGCTGGGGCTGGGACGACCAGGCCCCCGCCGTCTACCGCCGCGCCCAGCACCGCTGGGAACAGGTCGCCCTGCTCATGATCGACCTGGACCGCTTCAAGAAGATCAACGACGAGTACGGCCACCCCGCGGGCGACGTCGTGCTGAGCGACGTGGCCACCGTTTTGGCCGCGAGCACCCGCCCCACGGACCTGGTGTGCCGCTACGGCGGCGACGAGTTCCTGGTGCTCCTGCCGGGCACGTCCGCCACCGACGCCGCCTGCGTCGCGGAGAGCGTGCTGCGCGGCATCCGGGCCCTGCGCTCCGAGGTGACGACGAACGACGGTCACCACGTGACGCTGTACGACCAGACCGCGTCCATCGGCGTCGCCTCCCACGTCCCCGGCCCCGAGGACACCCTCATCGACCTGGTCCGCGACACGGACGCGGCCCTCCAGCGGGCGAAGCGCAACGGCCGGGCCCGAGTCCAGGTGCACGACCCGCGCGCCGTCATGATGGACCGCAAGTGCGACACCGCGGCCCTCCAGCACCTGGTCGCGTTGCAGGCCCTGATGAGCAGCGACCAGCTGCCCCAGGTGCTGGTCGCGCTCTCGGAGGCGCCGAAGTCGATGGAGGAGCTGGTCGGCTCACTGGGCCCGCGCGTGATCCTCACCCTCGAACGGTTGCAGGACAACGGTTTCGTGATCCGCCGCGCGACACGCTACGAGCTGACGGCCGCCGCCCGCGAGTGGATCAGCGACGTGCTGCCCGCCGTGGCGGCGTGGACGACCCGCCACCACGGCGTGCCGCGCTAGTCCGTCCGCGTCTGCCGATCGATCCCACCATCTGGCGAACGTGGATCGGCCGGGTGCTGTGGACGAACTCCAAGTCGTACCTTGGTCGGGGGGTGATGCGGGTGGCGGGAGTGGAGAACACCGTGTCCGGGACCGCACGGGGGAACGTCGTGCAGGCCGGGTCGATCGGAACGTTGCACATTCATTCCTCGCCACCTGGAAATGTTGTGCCGCAACAGTTGCCGCCCGCGCCACGGCTGTTCGTCAGCCGATCCGAGGAGCTGACCGAGCTCGACAGGTGGCACGCGGACGAGGAACGGCAGCTGCTGGTCGTGATCAGCGGACCGGGTGGTGTCGGCAAGACCTCCCTGGCGCTCAGGTGGCTGCACGGCGCGCGCGACAGGTTCCCCGACGGCCAGCTCTACGTCGATCTCGGCGCGCACGCGGACACTCCGGCCCAGCCGGACGAGGTGCTCGAATGGTTCCTGGGGGCGCTGGGGGTGGAAGTGCCGCCGCCGAGCCTCGCGCAGCGCCAAGCCCTCTTCAGATCCCTGACCGCCGACAGGGCGTTCTCGATCCTGCTGGACAACGCCGCCAGTGCCGCTCAGGTCCGGCCTTTGCTGCCCGCGTCGCCGTGCTGCGCCGTCGTCGTGACGAGCCGGTGGCGCCTCAGCCCGCTCGGCGTGGACGGCGCGCGGTTCGTCGAGGTCGACCCGATGGACGTGGGTGACTCGGTCGAGCTGCTGGAACAGGTGGTCGGCGAGCCCCGGCTCGCGGAGGAGGCCGACGCCGCGCGTGAGCTGGCCCGGTTGTGCGGAGGGCTGCCGATCGCGCTGGGGGTGATCGGTGCGCGGCTGTCCAGGAGGCCCAGGCGCACGCTGGCCAAGGAGGTCGACGAGCTGAGGACCGAGACGAGCCGCCTGGCGAGTCTCGACCTCGACGACTCGACCTCGACGACTCGACCTCGGTCAGCGCCGTCCTCGACCTCTCCTATGTGGACCTGCCGCCACGCCAGGCGCGGCTCTACCGCTTGAGTTCGTGGCATCCGGGACCGAGTTTCGGGGTGGGGGCCGCGGCGGCGATGGTCGCGGACGACGTCGGCGAGGTCGAGGACGATCTCGACGACCTCGTCGAGAAGAACCTCCTCGACGAGGTGGGCGACGATCGCTTCAGGTTCCACGACCTGCTGAGACTGCACGCGCGCGAGAAGGACGACGCCGAGCGTGAGGAGGCGATCCACCGGGTGGTGGAGTTCTACCTGGATCGCGCCGTCGTCGCGGACTCGGCCGCGATTCCCGGCCGCCCCCGCGTCGGCCTTCGTTTCAAGTCGGCAGACCCGGACGCGTTCGAGTCGAGGGCAGCGGCGCTCGACTGGCTCGACCACGAGCGCGACAACCTGGTGCAGGCGTTGCGCGCCGCCGCCGTCCACGGCTGGCCGGACCTCGTCTGGCAGCTGGCGGAGGGGATGTACGCGCTGTTCCAGCGGCGGCACCACTACTCGGACTGGCTGTTCACCCACGAGCGCGGTGTCCTCGCGGCGCAGGAGTGCGGGGAACCGGTCGCCGAGGCCCGGCTGCGCAACCAGCTCGCGGTGGCGTTGCGCAACCTCGGCCGCCTCGACGACGCCGCCGAGCAGATCCGTGCGGTTCTGGAGCTGGCGGGCGAGCACGACCTGGGCAGCCGCGCGACCGCCCTCGTGCAGCTCGGCTACACCTACCGTCTGAAAGGCGAGCTCGACGTCGCGCTGCGGTACTTCCGCGAGGGAGTCGACGTCGAGACCCGCCACGAGCGAGTCAGGGGGATCGGCCTCGCTCGCCGTCGTGTCGGTGAGGTCCTCATCGAGATGGGTCGTCCCGAAGAGGCGATCATCGAGCTGCGGGAATCCGAGGCGTTGCTGGACAACGTCGTCGACAAGGCACGCGCACGGATGTTCCAGGCTCGTGCGCTCCTCCACACCTCGAGTTTCGGTGAGGCTTCCCGGCTCGCCCACGACGTTCTCACCGATCTTCGCGACGCCGGGTCACCGCCGCACGTCGCCGACGTGTTCGAGCTGCTGGGCGAGATCGCCGAACGGCAGCGCGACCTCGTCCAGGCTCGTGACCACTACCGCTCTGCCTTGTCCTGCTACGGCGAATCCTTCGACCCGAGCGCCGGCCGTCTCCGAGACCGGCTCGCCGCACTGGATGGGGACGACGACGAGCGAGCACCCGACATACCGCCGCAGCACCACCGCGGCGGCGGCGAACGCGGTGACAGCTGACCGTTCAGGCGCCACGAGCAGCACGTCCGCCAGCGACCACCAGCTGACCGGCGCCCGGTCACACCGGACGAACAGCACTCCGTCTCTCCGCACCACGCCCTCGTCAACGCGCATGGGGCACCGGTGAGACGGGCACGGCGTGTGCAGGCTCGGGAATGCCGAGCAGCCGGTACATGGTCGCGCGCAGGATCGCACCGGACTGGTCGAGCCGCGAACTCACCAGTTCTGCGAAACCCGGAACCCGCACGGCGTCCGTCAGATCACCGGCGTACCGGGGGACGGCCTCCCGCAACTTGTCAGCCAGGCTGCCGCGGCGCACGTCAGGACAGGTGGCGAGCAACATGCGGGCACCGACGGCCGCGGCGTACGCCGTCGTCGAACCGAAATCGCCGACGACCACGTCGCTCGCGACAACCGTTGCACGCCAACCTTCTTCGGGTGGAATGACGATGACGTCACAGTTCGCGAGCCACGACCGCACCTGCCACTCGCCGTGCACCGCCCAGATGTTCGGATGCAGCACCGCGGCAACCCTAGCGGTGGTGGGCAGTTCCCGGTACAGCTCGGGACACCGGAAGAAGGCCGACTCCGCGGTCCACGTGGAACTGATCGTGACGAGTGTGTCGCCAGGGCCGACACCCAGCGCCCGCCGGTACTGCTCGCGGAACGGCAGACTGGCCCGCATGCGGTCGAGGCAGATGTCACCGGCGACGACCGCGGCCGGCAACGCCTCGGGACAAGACCGCGCGAGCAACCGCAGTTCGTCGTCGTGCGAAAGGACGATCGCCGACGCGGGCACTCTCCCGTCACGCACGAGCATCTGCCGATCGAGCCCGTGCACCGGCCGCGCCCCCGATCCGGCCGCCCTCACCCGCTGCCGGGACTTCACCGCGCCGGCACCGTGCGGCAACACCAGCACCGGCCCAGGAGCCTTCTCGACGAAGCGGTAGCTGGCCGCGAGCACGAGGTCGAACTCGTGCTGCAACGCCATCTCCCACGGAACGACGAGCCCGCCGACGGCGCGGATGAACCGCGCTGTGCTCTCGTCCGGCTCGGGCTGTGTGAAGTAGGTCTGCACGCGGAAGTCGCCGTCCAGCAACGGCAACAGGTCGAGCAACCGCGTGCCCGCCACGACGCTGGGCACGACCACCAACACCCTGCGGCATCCCGGCACGGTCGCCCGGTGCGCACCCCCTGCTCCGAGCGGGGTGGTGAACCAGTTCATCCAGTCCTCCATCGGTCGAAGTGATGGGAAGACCGTCGCGCCCGGAGTGTTCATCGAGCTGTCAAAAACTGTTCGCGCACTTCACGGCAGTCCTGATCAAGGTTCCCGGACCACTTCCGTGTCCATTCACGCGTTCATGTCAATGGACTGTCAGCGATCTGTCATCTTCGGCCGAACGAGTCCGTTGCGTTGGTGTTGAACGGGGAGGACACTCTTTGGCGGGGATGAGGGGTGGCGCTCGTGGACGCGCGATTCACAATTTTGGGCCCAACCGGAATTCGAGTCGGCGACCGCGTCGACACGCAATGGGGCCGGCCGAGGGAGCGAGCCCTGCTCGCCGTCCTGCTGACGCGGCCGGGAACCTTCGTGCCTGCAGCGGAGCTGATCGACTGGATCTGGCCGGACCGGAGCGAACTGCCGCGGAATCCGAAGCAGGCGCTGTACCTCTATTCCTCGCGGCTGCGCGCGAAACTCGAATCTTTGCCGAACCGGGTGGAATTGTCGACTCGTAACGGTGCTTATCGGATCGACGTCGGCCGAAAGGCTGTGGACTACTTCCGGTTCCTCGACCAGGTCGACCGGGCGCGTGAACTCTCCGCGCTCGGAGATCATCGGCAAGCTCTGAGCGAGATTCGGTCCGCATTCGCGATCTGGCGCCACCAGGTCCCTCTGCAAGACCTGCGGTCCGACCGTGCCGAGACCTGGCGCCGCAACGTCCTGATGAACCGGTTGATGCCCGCGTACGACCTCTTGTGCCAAGAACTGCTGGCGCTCGGCGAGCACCAGCAGGTGATCGACGAGCTCGACGACCTGGAGCTCGACTACCGAATTCACCACGGGTTGCTGAAACGGAGGCTGCACGCGCTGTACCGGCTGATGAGGACCGAGGAGGCCAGTCGGCTCTACCTGACCGTGCACAAGGCCCTCCGGGCCGAGCCGAACGACGCCGCTGCCGACTCCCTTCGCAAGTTCCACGACGGGCTGCAGAAGGGCCGGACCGAGTCCGTGAAACCGGCGGCCCGGGCTCCCGAGGTCCTGACGCCGCAACAACTACCGCTCGACGTCCCGTTGTTCGTCGGTCACGAGGACAAGTTCGCGGCCTTGGACCACGTGGCGTCCGAAGCGGGTCTCGTCCTCGTCAGCGGCCAAGGCGGGGTCGGCAAGACCGCGTTCGCCGTGCACTGGGCGCACACCCGGCGGACGAGGTTCCCAGGTGGAGTCCTCTTCGCCGACTTGCAGGGGTTCTCCGATGGCGCGGTCTTGGACGCCGCCACGGTCGTCGACCGGTTCCTGCTCGCGCTCGGCGTGCGGCCGGACCAGATCACGAACCCCGATCACCGCATGGCCAGGCTCCAGTCGCTGGTGTCCGGACGCCGGTTGCTCGTGCTGCTGGACAACGCGTACGACACGGAGCAGATCCGCCAGCTCCTTCCGCTGTTCTCGTCCTGCCTCGTCATCGTGACCAGTCGTTCACGCCTGTCCGGCTTGGCCGCCCGCCTGGCCCCCCACCGGATCTCGATCGACCCGCTCGGTGAGAACGCGGCCGCGCGCCTGCTCCTCGACCGCATCGGCGAGCGCGCCGAAAACACCGAGGCGCTCGCCGAGCTGACCAGGGTGTGCAGCGGTTTGCCGATCGCGCTGAAAGTTCTTGCCAACCACATCGCGACACGTCCGAACGTGCGGCTGAGCGCGTTCGTCGACCACTTCCGCGAGCGCGGCGTTCTCGACATCGGAACGATGCACGGCCCGCGTGCGGTGTTCATGCAGTCGTTGCGTGCCTTGGAACCTGACGCACGCTTGCTCTTCCGCACGATCGGTGTCCATCCGGGGCCGGACATCAGCGTGAGCACCGCCGCCGCGATGGTGGCGTTGCCGACCAGGAGAGTGCACGCGGCGTTCGACACCCTTGTGGAGGCGACCCTCGTCGAGCAGGCGAACGACCTGGACAGGTTCAAGCTACACGACCTGTTGCGGGAGTTCTCCAGCGGCCTGCTCGACGATCCGCAGGAGCGGATGCTGATCGAGCGCCGCATGTTCGACTTCTACCTGCGCACGGCGGAGAACGCCGACATGACGTTGTTCCCGGGAATGGTCCGGGTGCTCACTTCTTCTACTGGTTCGGAATTCGGAGCGCTGGAGTTCAAAGACGCCTCCGAAGCGGAACGTTGGTGCATGGCCGAGGTGCAGACGGTGCTGGCGGTGGTTCGTCTTTCGGTCGAGACCGGTGCTTACTCCTACGCGGTTCAGATTCCCCCGCTGATGGAAATCTGGCCGCGCCGCGGGATGACCGCCGAGATGCTTTCCGCGCTGCGCCTCGGGCTCGCGGCCACGAAGGCACTGGGCGAATCCTCCACCGAGGCCGCGGCTGATCTGATGCAGCAGATCGGGCACAGCCACCTGGTGCGGCAGGAGTACCGGCAGGCCGAGCACTACGTCCATTCCGCGCATATCGCCTACCTGCAGGCAGGCGGTGACCAGAGATCCGGTATCGCGAGCTGCCTGCACACTGGTGCACGAATACTGGTGGCCACCGGAAACATCCAGATGGGGATAGACTCCCACGAGCGGGCGTTGTCCTTGATCAGAGAGATCGACGAACGCGGTCTGGAGACCTTCTTCCTCTTTCGTGCCGGAGAGGCATATCAGAAGGCTTTCGAGTACGAGCGGGCCGCCTCCTACTACCACCAAGCGTTGATGCTGGCTCGCGCCCAGGAAGATGAATGGGCGGAAGCCACCGTTCTGCAGTTGCTCGGTTCGCTCAGCTTCTCGCGGGAACGTGTCGGCGAGGCGCGTGCCTTTGCTCAGAACAGCCTGTGGAAGTACGCCGGGCAACGCGCCATCGGCGCCGTGGGTGAGGTACTGACGCTCCTGTGTCAAATAGAGGAGGAGGCGGGCAACGTCTGGGAGGCGACCCAGTACGCCCGTCAGGCCGTCCGGTTCTGCGGACATGTCGGTGCGTCACTCAGCGAGGCCACTGCTCTGTGCGTGCTCGCTCGGATCCTCGGGCGCGCCGGTCGGCGAGAGGCGGCGGTGGAGGCGTTGGAGCGGGCCTGGCCGCTGCTCGTCGAGCAGGATGCGGAGCGGGCGAGCCGAGTCGCGGCGGAACTGGAACGTCTTCGTTCTGAAATTGACCTGCCTGAGCCTCGATCGGGGTCACCCGTTTTTCATCCCGAACCGTGAAGGTCGTCGATTGACGTTGATGTAGTGTTCTTCAGGCCAAAGATCCACTCTTCTGGATCACTCAATCGAGTGAGCTGCCAGAGTTGACGTGACGCCCCGTGGGCCTGTATCCATTCCACACCCCCGGGCAACATCTTGGCCCACCTCCAGGTAGTAGAACATTCATCAAGGAGCACAAGATCACTCGCTTCGCAGCGGTTTTGGTTTTCCTGCTGGGCGTGAGCGCGGTTCCGGCTGAGCCCGTAATGGTTCAGACCACCGAGGCTTCTTCGGTTGCGACGGGATGGAGCAGTCGTCATCACGTCACGTAGAAGGGCGATGACCGGACAGAAGAGCAGGCGGCAGTCTGCTCGAAGACCGGCTGGCCGCGGATAATCCTGAACTTGATTCACCTTGGTGTTCCGGGAGGCAGGCTTGCCACCTCCCGGAACGCCAACCGCGGTGCTCAACAATCCTGGCAGCAGTGACGTTGGAGGTTCATCGGAAGACTGACCATTGGGGGAACAGTGGCCGACAGACCTCTCAGACGCGCGATGATCGAATCAGGCGCCGTGATCACGGCCGCGCTGCTCGCTTTAGGGGCCGCTCCGGCCGCCCAGGCCCAAGAGCCCGCGGCCCTCCGCACCACCGTGGAACTGGACAAGTCGCACTACCTCCTCCACGAGGACATGCGCATGAAGTTCACCATCACCAACGTCGGCGGTCAGGCCGCCGAACGCGTCCGTTTCCCCTTCCCACAAGGAGTTCCCGGCTACGAAAGGTGGGACTGGGGCGAGCTGAAAGACGGCGGCAACGGCGTGCGGATCGGCCCGGGGGAGACGCAGGTCTTCGAGTTCTCCGGCGGAGTCGCAGACCGTTACAACGGGAGCAACCAGACGGCCGGTATCGCCGACGGCTGGTTCGACTACATCGGCAGGCAGGACAACGCCGAGGACCGGTTCAGCGCGCTCGCCACCGTCACGCCGACCGAGGGCGACCTGGGTGGTGTCGTCTACGGCGACAGCAACCACAACGGCCGGATGGACGCGGGTGAAGCGCTCGCAGGGACGCTCGTCCAGATCTGGGGCGGTCGCGGAATGACCGCGCAGCGCACCACCGGCGCCGACGGGCGGTTCCTGTTCGAGAAGACGCCCGGCGGTCGCTGGCTCGTCGGCTACACGCACCCCGATGGCTGGGTGGCGCCCAACGAGAACGTGCTCATCACGCCGCAAGGTGCCGACCTCGCCGTGCGGGCCGAACGTCCGGCCGCGGACTCGCTCGGGGCGACGCTGGTCCTCGACCAGGAGAGCTACCAGCCCCAGCAGGCCGTCACGATGACGGTCACGCTGACCAACGACGGCACGCGCCCGATCGAGGGCGTGCAGGCGACGTGTCTCGACTACGGCCGCAAGAACTACCTTGGTGTGCAAGCGAACTGGGGCGAGCTGGCACCGAACGGCGCGGGTGTGGGTGTGCCGGTGGGGGAGAGCAGGACGTTCCACGTCACCGACGTCGTGCCGCAGGAAGCCGTTGCGGCGGGGGAAGTTCTCGCGGTGTGCCGGTTCGGGCCGCAGGTGCTGAACGGGAAGGGATACGTCGAGGCGACTGCCCGGGCGGCTGTCCCCGGCGGGTTCGGGTCCGTGGCGGGGCGGCTGTGGCACGACCGGAACCGGAACTACGTCGGTGACGAGGACGAGGGTGTCGCGAACGTCCGGGTCGTGTTGCGCGACCGGCACACGGACGCGGTGACGGGCGAGGCGGTGTCCGACGCGACGGGGATGCTGAGGTTCGACCGCGTGCCCGCCGGTTCGCACCGTGCGCACGTCGAAGGCGCGTGGACGTACCCGAGTCCGATCGAGCGCGAGGTCACGGTCGTGGCGGACCGCGAGGCGTGGCTGGGGATCTCGCTCGAACCCGCCGCGTCCGATCCGGGAGGTCCCGGTCCGGAGCAGCAGAAGGCGAAGCCGGCGCTCGCGAGGACGGGTCCGTCCGCGCCCGGCCTGGCGTTGCTGGGGGTGCTGCTCGTGGCGCTCGGAGTCGTCGCACGCGTGATGGGCAGGAATCGAGAAGCTCGGTCCGGCGGCCGCACCTAGCGTCGGAGGCATGTGCTTCATGTTCGGTGCGAGCGAGGAACAGGTGCGTCGGCTGCTCGCCGACGAGGAGGTCCGTGCCGGTCAGGAGAACGCGACCGGTGCGGACCCGCCAGGGGGAGAGCGCGCCGGGCCGCCCTGAGGTGTCCGGGTGATCCGTTCCCGGTGACGACCGGGAACGGTCCCCGACGATCGACGGTGGCTGACCGGGACCGCCGTGCACCACGGTGGTGGCATGGACCGCAGACACCGGCGCCCTGCCCTGCTGATCACCGCGTTCCTCTCGGTCGCGATGGTCACCGCCGGCAACTCCGCCGCCGCCCCCACTCCCGAGCAGCCGCCGAACCACTGGCAGTACAACCACTGGCCCCAGCAGCAGCCGTGGCAGCAGTCCCGCGACTCCGCCCGTGTGCTCGCGCAGGACGGGTTCCCTGGCCCGATCGACCCGCAGAACTGGGTCAACCCCGACCACATGACGTGGGAGCGGGACTACACGAAGATCCCCGGCACCAACTGGGCCGACCCGTCGGTCCGGGGGTCGGTGCGCAACTTCAAGGGCGCGCTCGTCCTGCTGGACTACCCGAACCAGCCGTTCGTCGTCACGCAGGCCGCCAACTCCACGGTGTTCGGCAACCCGAGCACCGAGGCGAGCAACGTCCCGCGCGACCGGGTCGGGCAGTTCTACGAGGACTTCCTGAACAAGCCCAACGTGCTCAACCGCGGCCACACCGTGCACGAGTACTGGATGGAGACCTCCGGCGGGCGCTACGGCGTCGAGCTGAAGGCGTTCGGCCCGTACACGATGCCGGGCAAGGACCACGAGTACGCGATGGAGTTCCAGGGCGGCACCGGCTGCCCGGCCGGGGACAACTGCAACCGCAACATCCGCACGGACGGCCGTGCCGCGTGGGTGGCCGACGTCGGCGCGGAGGTGCCTGCGGGCTACGACTTCATCTACTACCTGTCGGCGGGCCAGGACGAGTCCGGCACCTGGCAGGAGTTCGGGATGATGAAGTTCCGCACCAAGGAGGACGTGACCGACGACTTCGGCCCACCGGACCCGGCGCTGCCGAACTGGTCGCGCACCCGGTACGTCGACTGGACCTCGTGGGCGGCGGGGTCGGCGATCTGGCCGAACGCGGGCGGCGGCTCGTCCACCCAGGCCGAGAGCTCCGGCCAGGGCGTCTACGCGCACGAGCTGAGCCACCTCCTCGGCATCGGTGACAACTACAACAACCCGTACGGCAACCCGCCGCGCCGTGACTACAGCGGCCCGTGGGACATGCTGTCGCGCGGCTCGTTCAACGGTCCCGGCGGCCCGCACTCGCGGTGGACGATCCCGGCCACCGGCGGCGGGTCGATGGGCGCCCAGCAGACGTTCCGCAACCGCATCAAGCTCGGCATCATCGACGAGCGCAACGTGCTGCGGCTGTCCCGCGAGGCGCTGGCCGGCTCCGGGACGGTCATCGCGAAGATCACCGCCCGCGAGGTCGACCCCGGCCCGGCGGGGCTGACGGGCATCAACCTCGCGCTGGGCACCGGCGACAAGACGCCGTCCTGCAACGTGAACACCGACCCGTTCTGCGACGGCGGCGGTTACAACAACTACACGCTCGAAGTCGTCGACCGCATGGGTTCCGACTCGTTCACCCCGGACTCGGGCGTGCTGCTGGCCAAGACCAAGAACGCCGACGCCGCACCGTTCACGTGGGTGATCGACGCCAACCCGCAGGACATCGGCATGACCGACCACGTCCTGCCCGACGGCACGAAGGTGCCGATCACGATCGGCGACTACCGCCAGCTGTCGGACGCCCTCTTCCACGCGGGCACGAACTCGGGCAGCGAGTTCGAGTTCGTCGACCAGGCCAACCGGCTGCACTTCTACGTGCTGGACGTGCAGCGCGACGCGCGGGGCGTCCTGTCCTACACGGTCGCGGTGCGGTCCCTGGACGGCGCCGGACCGCAGCAGCGCGGCGTGCGGGTCACGCCGGCCGCCGCTCGTGCCGCTTCCTCGGGGGTGGCGACGTGCCGCTTCCGGCTGACCAACACCGGCCGCGCCGCGCCGCCCACCGCGCAGCACCCGGAGCCCGTCGACCAGTACCTCGGCGGCGACGTCTACCGGGTGTCGGCGAAGGCGGCCGACGGCTGGACCGTCTCGTTGCCGAACGCGTTGGCCACGGCCGAGTTCGGTGACACGGTCGACGTTCCGGTGCACGCCCGGCGCACCGGCGGCCCGGTCATGGGGAAGGTGACGCTGACGGCCGTCTCCGAGAGCAACCCCGGGAGGTCCGCGACCGCCAGCTGCACGGTGACCAGCCGCTGACGCCGGTGGCTCCGGGCCTCTCCGGCCCGGAGCACGCGCTCAGTAGTGGTACGGGATGCGTGCGATCGGCTCGACCAGCTCACGCTCCTCATAGGACAGATGCGACAGCAACGTGTCCGTGAGCAGGTCGACCGCGTCCGACACCTCCGTGATCCGCTGGGGCTCGGCGACCGTGCTGACCAGGGCGGCGTCCAGCCGTTCGAGCACCTCGTGGATGACGTGGTGCTCCTCGGTCAGCCGGTCGAGCACGGGCCCCAGCCGGGCGTCCCCCGCCCGCAGCTGCGGGTAGAGGCTGCGGTCCTCCAGCGTGTGGTGGATGGTCACCAGCCGGCAGTACGACTCGCAGTACGCGCCCATCGTCCAGTTGTTCTGCCGCATGGTCATCGCGTTGATCTCGTCCCGCGCGTCGCCCACGCCCAGCACACCGTCGGCGACCTTGCGCACCAGCGCGCGGATCTTCGTGAGCTCCTCCCGCAGGTGGTTGTGCACGCCGACGAGCTGACGGCTGTGCGTCCGCCCCGCGTTGGTGTACACGGCATCCGGTTCGGGCTTCGGACCGCGCGGACGCTTCGACTCGTCCCACGGACTCGTCGGCGAAAGCCGCTTCCCGTCGTCAGGCGTGGGCGTCACGCCCAGCGCTTTTGGGAGGGCGGTGCGCTCCTTCGCCACGATCTCCCGGACGGCCGGTGCCACGTCCTCCGCGAACGTCCGCAGCTCGTCGTCGTTCTCGACCACGAGGATGAACCCGCTGACGCCGTGGTCGAGCGCCAGCCCGGCGAGCTGTTCGGCCGTGAAGCCGGGCGAGATGTTGTAGAGGCGCCTGACGTCCTGGGGTGATCGTCCGGCCTCGTGCGCCGCGTCGTCGATGACCGCGTTCATCGACGCCAGCTGCTCCGGCGGCGCGTACGCGCTCGACGGCAGCCACCCGTCGGCGGCGCGCCCGGTGAGTTGCAGCATCCGCTTCTTGTAGGCGCCGAGCCAGATCCCGACGTCGTGCACCGGGAACGGCCCCGGCCGCGCCCCGTCGAGCGAGTAGTGCTCCCCCTGGACTCGCGCACCCCGCCCCGGCGTCCACAACGCCCTGATGACGGTGATCGCCTCCTCCAGCGCCCTCACCGACTCGCCGGGCGTCCGCCGCGGCCCGCCCATCGCCGCGATGGCGTCCCAGAACGCCCCGGCGCCGAGCCCCAGCTCGACCCGCCCGCCGGTGACGACGTCCAGGCTCGCCACCGCGCGCGCCAGCACGGCCGGTGGCCGCAGCGGCAGGTTGGCGACGTTGGGGAACACCCGCACATTCGTCGTGCTCGCGGCGATGACCGCCAGCGAGGTCCACGTGTCGAGGTGCGTGGCGTTGTACGGGTGGTCCTGGATGCTGACCAGCTCCAGTCCGAGCACGTCAGCGGCCTTCGCCAAGCGGAGCGTGTCGGCGAACCGCGCCGCCGTGGGCGGGAGGAACACGCCGAACTCCAGCGGGTGACCGTAGTCTGTCATGCCGAAAGTATGCCACGCAGATGTTCTGCTGTGCAGACGTTCTGTCGTGGCTATCATTGGCCGGGTGACCGCTCTCTCGGACGACTTCGGCTGGACCTTGGGCGTCGTCTTCCGCGCCTTCGTCAAGGCGACCAATGCGGCGGTCGGCGACCTCCCAGGAGGCCACCGCGGCTACCAGGTCCTGAGCGCGTCCGTCCGCGACCGGCCGGAGAGCCAGTCCGCGCTCTGCCGGCAGCTCGGCGTCGACCGCACGGTGATGACCTACCTGCTGGACGACCTGGAAGCGGCGTCACTCGTCGTCCGCAAACCCGCGCCCACCGACCGCCGGACCCGCCTCGTGGTGGCCACCGACACCGGCCGCGACCGGTTGCGCGAACTGGACCTCCGGCTCGCGCACGCCGAGGCGCACGTGCTGTCCGGGCTGTCCGAGGAGGACCGGGCGGCGTTCAAGGGCCTGCTCCGCCGGGTGGCCGGGCACGTGAACGAGCTGGACCCGGTGCCGAGCGCCTGCCAGGCCGTGCAGGACATCGCGGCGAGCACCTCGTAGCCCCGTCTGTGACCCCACCGGGTGTCGCCTTGCGATGTCCGATTAGCGTAGTTTCTCACACGCCCGAAACTTGCCGACATCGTGTCGGTATGGTTGTCGACATGATGTCGGTTAAAAGGGGGCGCTGTGTTCCTCGCCCTGCGTGAACTCGTCTTCGCTCGTGGCCGGTTCGCCCTCATGGGCTCCGTGGTCGCGCTCATCGCGATCCTCATGGTGCTGCTGTCGGGCCTGTCGGTCGGTCTCGTGAACGACGGCGTCTCCGGCTTGAAGAAGCTGCCGGTGTCGGCGTTCTCCTTCCAGAAGGGCACCTCCACGGACGGCGCCTTCTCCCGGTCGACGGTGGACGTGAGCGTCGCCGAGACCTGGCGGGGACGTTCCGGCGTCGAGGACGCCGCCCCCTTCGGCAACACGCTGGTGAACGCCAAGACCGACTCGGGGGTCGACATCGACCTCGCGCTGTTCGGGGTGGAACCGGGCAGCTTCGTCGCCCCGCAGGCGACCAACGGTGAGAAGCTGAGCGACCGCGGCACCGTCCTGCTGGGACAGACGGCCGAGGAGGCCGGTGTCCGGATCGGGGACACCGTCGTCGTCGACCAGCTCGAGACGCCGTTGAAGGTCACCGGTTTCCTCGACGGCCAGCACACCTTCGGGCACGTCGACGTCGGCTACCTCGACCTGCGGACGTGGCAGGAGATCCGGGCAGGCGTCCGCCAGGGCGAAGAGGTGCCCGCGCACGTCTACGACCAGGTCACCGCGATCGCCCTGAAGGGCGACGGCATCGACCTCGCGGCCGGTGACGAGGCGCTGGAGACCAAGTCGCTGACGCTGGAGGAGTCCTTCGGCGCGTCGCCGGGCTACTCCGCGGAGACCTCGACGCTGGACCTGATCCAGGTCTTCCTCTACGCCATCTCGGCACTGGTGGTGGGCGCGTTCTTCACCGTCGTCACCATCCAGCGCAAGCACGAGATCGCGGTGCTGCGCGCGATGGGGTCCAGCACCGGCAGGCTGCTGCGCGACTCGCTCGCGCAGTCGCTGATCCTGCTGGTCGCCGCGTCGGCGGTCGGCGTCGGGCTCGGCGTCGCCATGGGCGCCGCGATCTCCGGGGCGCCGATGCCGTTCCAGCTCGACTTCGGCTCGATCGGCGCCGCGACCGCCGGGCTCATCGTGCTCGGCGTGATCGGTGCCGGCGTGGCCGTGCTGCGCATCACCCGCGTCGACCCGCTGACCGCACTGGGAGGTTCCCGATGAGCGCCAAGGACGTCCCTGGCCTCGTCCTCGACTCCGTCACGCTCGAGCACGGTGACGGCGAGGAGATGGTCACGGCCCTCGACAACGTGAGCCTCGTGGTCGAGCCCGGCGAGTTCGTCGCCATCGTCGGCCCGTCCGGGTCCGGCAAGTCGAGCCTCCTCGCGGTGGCGGGCGCCCTGGTGCCGCCCACCAGCGGGAAGGTGCAGGTTGGCGGTGTCGAGCTGACCGGGATGAAGCCCAAGGAGCTCACCCGCCTGCGCCGCGACCACATCGGCTTCGTCTTCCAGTCCGGCAACCTGGTGCCCGCGCTGACGGCGCTGGACCAGCTCCGGCTGCCGATCACGTTCGGCAAGAAGGTCGAGCCGCGCGACCCGGCCACGCTGCTGAAGGAGGTCGGCATGGACCACCGCGCCGACCGCCGCCCGCACCAGCTCTCGGGTGGTGAACGCCAGCGCGTCGGCATCGCGCGGGCGCTCGTCACGCGGCCGGACCTGCTGCTCGTCGACGAGCCCACCGCCGCCCTGGACCGCCAGCGCAGCCAGGAGATCGTCGGCCTGCTCGCCCGCGAAGCCCACGAGCACGGTGTCGCGACCGTGATGGTGACGCACGACCACGACGTGCTGCACCACTGCGACAGGGTGCTGTCGATGGTCGACGGTATCTTGAGCGAGTACGTCCCGCAGACCGTTTCCGCCCGCTGACAGAGGTTCGCACGTGCCCCGCATCCAGGCCCCGACCGTCGCCGAGCACCGCGCCCGGCAACGCCAGGCGATCCTGGACGCGGCGCGGGCGCTGCTCGCCGAGAACGGCGAGGCGCCCTCGCTCGCGGCCGTGGGGGCACGTGCGGGCCTGGCCAGGTCCAGCGTCTACGAGTACTTCTCGTCGCGCGGTGATCTCCTGGCCGGAGTGGTCGCCGACGTCCTGCCCGCCTGGGCGGACAGGATCGTCGAGGCCGTCGAAGCCGCCCCGACGCCCGGTGAGCGCGTCTGGGCCTACGTGACCGCGAACGTCGAGCTGTTCGCGGGTTCCGAACAGGCCGTAGCCCGCGCCCTCACGAGCGTGGTGGACCCGGCCGTCCTGGCAGCGCCGATGGAGGAGTTCCACGACTCGCTGCAGAAACCGCTCCTCGCCGCTTTGCGCGCGCACGGCGAAGCCCAGCCCGAGGTGATGGCGGACATCATCGGTTCGATGGTGGTCCGCGCGAGCCGCGACCTGTGGTCGCCCAACAAGCGCACCGTCAAGCGCCGCCTCGACGCGGCGCTGGCCATGCTGCGCCGCCTCCTCGGTCCCTATCTCCAGCTCCCGGACGACTCGGCGGCGAAGTAAGCGCTGTGTGAGCGCGATCACCCAAGCCTCTCCAAGAGAGTGATCTGCGCGAGCACGGCTCGTCGCCGTGGTGACCATCGGCCTGACCGTCATCGCCGGTCCCGGCATCGCTTTCGCGACCGCGGGGACGGAGGTCCGCGGCAGCCGGGCCCAGCCGACGCGGCAGCCCGCCGAACCGCTCCAGCAGCCGGCCCAGCCGGTCGAGGGCGACCTGGCCGACTCGCCGAACCTCTCGGGCGCGGCGTCCGGATGTCCCTGCGCCTGCCGGTCCGCGACCGACCTGCCGTCGCTCAGTCGCTCGGGGCGTTCACGGCATACCGCTCGCGCGCCTGGCAGATCAACCGCTCGATGTCCTGCACGGTCTGCACCTCGGGGATGGCCTCGAACCCGAGGTCGACGTGGAAGCCCAGCTCGATCCCGGCGACCAGGCGGAGGATCTTCATGGAGTCGATGCCGGGCAGCTCCCTCACATCGGTGGTGTCCTCGATCCACTCCTCGCGGCCGAGCTCCAGCTTCTCGCGGATCAGGGAGTGCAGCCACTGTCGTTCTTCGGAGGTGAGACGGGCGTTCACGGGCATCTCCTCGTTGTAGTGGAAGGGTTTGGTCGGTTCTGGGGGTCGCTCAACAGCGGAGAGCACCGTCGAGGTACTGCTGCCGCGTCCGGCTCCGTCTCACCTTGCCGCTGGAGGTCTTGGGCAGTCCTCCCGGCGTCAGCAGGAGGACCTCCGCCACGGCCAGGGACAGCGTGGTCTGGACGTGGCCGCGGACCTGCCGCGCCACCGCGGCGGCGTCGCCCCCGCGCAGCTCGGCGACGATCACCACCTCCTCCGTGGCCGGGCCGGGCCGGGTGAAGGCCACGACGTTGCCCTTGCGCAGGCCGGGCACCTCGGCCGCGGCCCACTCCACCGTCTGCGGGTCGTGGTTGCGCCCGTTGACGATCAGCAGGTCCTTCTTGCGGCTCGTCACGTGCAGGACGCCGTCCGCCAGGTAGCCGCAGTCCCCGGTCCGCAGGCCCTGGGCCGTGAAACCGCGTCGGGTCGCCTCCGCGTCACCGTGGTAGCCCGCGGCGACGCTCGGGCCCTGGAAGACCACCTCGCCGACGTGCCGCTCGGGGAGCGGGATCCCCTCGTCGTCCACGACGAGGACCCGGTGACCCGCGATCGGCCGCCCGCACGGCACGAACGCCACTTGAGCCTCGCCGGCCTCGGCGGGCCGCGCGAGACCGCCCGCGAGGTAAGGCTCCTTCTGGACGACGTCCGGGACGACAGGAACCCCGATCTCGCCGAACGAGATCGCGAGCGTCGCCTCCGCCATGCCGTAGCACGGCACCACCACGCCCGGCCGCAGCCCCGCCGAGGCGAAGTGCGCCGCGAACGAACGCAACGTCCCGGGATGGTTGGGTTCGGCGCCGCAGCCCACGACCCGGAGGCAGGACAGGTCCAGATGCTCCACCGTCGTGTGCTTGACGGCCAGCGCCAGACCGAAGTTGGGCGCGAACGTGACGGTCGCGCGGTGCCGGCTCACCGTTTCCAGCCAGAGCCCCGGTGAGAACGCGAAGCGCAGCGTCGGCAGGAAGCTCACCGGACACCGCGCGACCAGCGGCGCCAGCACGAACCCGACCAGCCCCATGTCGTGGTGCAGGGGCAACCAGCTCACGCCCCGGTCTCGGCCGGGCCGGAGATCGAGGGCCCCGATGATGGCCGCGCAGTTGGCGAGCACGTTGGCGTGCGTGACCCGCACCCCCTTGGGCGCCGCCGTGCTCCCCGACGTGAACTGGAGGAACATGACGTCCTCCGGGCGAATCGCCTCCGGCTGGGGCGCGCTCCCCACCAGCGGCTCGGCGAAGAACTCTTCCGTGACAACGACTTGCACACCGTCGACCGCTTGCAGCAGCGCCTCGACCAGGTCCCGCGGCACCAAAAGCGCGCGGGCTCCCGACATACGGACGATGTGGGCGGCGTCCTCGCAGTACGTCTCGAACCTGGTCAAGCCCAGCGGTGGATACATCGGAACCGGGATCACACCAACGGAAACCGCGCCCAGGAACGTGAGGACGAACTCCCGTTGCTCGGGGACGACGAGCGCGATGCGGTCCCCTTTGCGCAGACCGCTTCGAAGCAGCCGGTGCCCGCGGCGCAAAGCCTCCCGCGACAGCTCCGACCAACTCACGAAGTGCTCGTGCCCGTCCGCCTGGATGAAGGTGTAGCCGTCGTCCGTGTGGCCGAGGTTCTCCGCGAGGACTTCGGCGAAGGTCGAGACCGTCGCACCCGCGGGAGGCGGCGTTTCCTTGGAGGACATGGGACCTGCCCAGGGTGAAGGGCTCCGGGTGTGGGCCCCGCGTGACACGGCGGGGGCCCGCACCGGGAGTCAGAACGGCCGTGGACGGGTCAGTTGTTCCAGGCGGGACTTTCGTTCGGCGGCACCGGGTAGCTTGCCGTGTCCTGCTCCCACTCCTCCACGTCCTGGGTGTCCCACTTGAGCAGTGTCTCGGCGTTGCGCTTGCACTTGTCGAAGTCGAGCACGCCGTAGCCGCGGTAGACGTTGAGCTGCTGGTTCAGCTGCTCGTACCCCTTGCCCGACTTGTACTCCATTGCCACCGACGTCCGGACGGTTCCGAGGTACAGGTGTCTGTCGTGGCGTGACAGGACGCCGATCTGCTGGTTGGAGTTCGACTGCTTCTCGCCCTTGTTCTCGACCGCCAGCTCGCCGACCTTCTTGATGCTCTTCACGATTCCCTCGAAGTTCACCTTCGTCACGATGTTCTCGATCAGGTCCGACACCGCGTTGACGGCCTGCTCCAGCGAGGTCTTGCTGATGGCCGCCTCGCGGTAGTCGGACGTGTACGTCAGGAAGAACGGGATCGTGGAGAACTTCCTGAGGAAGTTCTCCCAGGCGACCGGGTCGAACTTCTCGCTGCCGGGGTTGAAGTTGCTGGTGGTGACGGCTTTGTGGACGATGGTGCTGCCGACGGACTCCCAGGTTCTGAACTTCGCCAACGGTCCCAGGTCCGGCAGTGGGCTGTCGTCCTCCACGGACTTGTTGCCGACCCCGAGGCTGTTGTCACCGGCGTCGAACAGCGAAAGCGCGGACAACGTCTCGGAGTCCGGCGAGGGGGACGGCGCCTGCCACAGCGAGATTTCCAGTTTTTCCAGGTCCAGCTGGGTCTTGCTGATTTCGTTCATGACTGCTCCTCGCCGCGGATGAGGTGATCCGCGGTCAGATGGACGACATGTGAAGAACTCGAATGCCAGTGCGGGCTGCCGATGGGCTCACGTCGTCGAACTGGGAGAACGCTGCTGCCCGGCTACGGCCGGGCGCCACACAGCGGAATGGGACGACGCTTCGTCATCGGGGCGTTTGCGCGGCTCGACGGGATGTCCGTGACCGCCGCGGTCTTTGCTGCCCAACGCCAGGTGAGTAGGACGACCTGACCGACAAGATCGGTGCCGTACGGCCGGGCACACGCACCACCCGGCATGGCTTACGCCATCGCGCACCGCGTTCGCGGGCCGGGGGCGAGAATCGCCGAAACCCAACCCGGTTCGATACAAGCAGAACCAGCGCTGACTGCCAATACACCCTCGGCCCGGTCACACCATCGTGTGCTGGTTGACCCCCGAAATCCCCGCCAACGGCCACGAGCGGTGAACGCGGCCGTTGCCGGAGAGGTGACGTGGTCGCGCAGGGTCAGGCCGGGTTCTCCGCGACGGCGAGGTAGTCCGTGTAGATCTGCGGCGAGCCCGAGAACGAGGCCAGCTGCTTCCACTCTTCGTACATCTGCTTGGTGTCGCGGTGGGCCGCCGCGAACTCCGCGGCCTCGCCGGTGGCGATGTCGGGCTCGGGGTAGAAGACGTCCAGCGCTTCGAGGCTCGCGATCTCCATCATCATCACGTACTGGTCGAGACGGTTGCCCCGCTCACCCTTGAGCACGTGGAAGCGCCAGTCCGGGTAGTCGTCGATCCGGTGGTGGTTCTCGGCGATGAAGCGGTCGAACATCTCCTCGGTCACCCCGGAACGCAACGCCAGGTTGTGGATCCCGATGACCCTGGCCACGGGCTCCTCCCCGGGACGGTCGCGGTACCGAGGTCCGGGCGTGACCGTGCTGCGGGGGTTGTCGGCCAGCAGCCGGTAGTCGGTGAACAACGTGGGCAGCTCAGCGAACGTACCCAGCCGCCGCCATCGTGCCAGCACGTCCTCCGCTTCGGGATGTTGTGCCCAGAACTGCCGGGCCAGCTCGGTCTGCTCACCCCGCGCCGTGACGTAACGGTCGCGCTGCTCAGCGCTCTCGATCTCGAACAACATCAGGTACTGCCCGGTCCGTTCCCCGCGCAACCCGCGCAGCAGAGTCCACCGCCACCCCGGGTACAGGGGCAGATGAACACCTTCGGCACGCACGAACGTCTCGAACTCCTCCGGCGTGACACCGGCCTCCGTGTCGATGGCGATGTAGTGGAAGGTGAACACCGATGAGCGTCCCAATTGCGTCCAATCCTCGGGCAGGCAAAGGAAACGCGCTTCCGTCGAGCACGCCTCTCCTGCACCACATCCTGCCAGCTCCGGAGAGGGGGCGTCTGAGCCCCGCGGGGGTCCGGGGCGTGCCGCCGGCTGGGGTCTGGGGGCTCGGCCCCGGAAAACGCCCGAAGGCGACCCGGTTCGCGCTGTCCGCGAACACGAATCGCCTTCGTCTTTGGTGCCCCCGGCAGGAGCACCAAAGGATGGGAACGGGGCTGACCAGCAGGTTCAGGTTGGATGCTTGGTCGTGCAGGCCAGTTTCACGTTGTAGTGGTCAGGTAGCGCTCGCGTGTGGTGATGCGCTGCTGTTTCGGTGGTGCCACAGCACGACGTCGCGGATGACCGTCGCCTGTTGCAGTCCGAGGCGCTCAGCTTCGGCGCCGTCAACGAGGTTGATCTCGAAGACGACGTTCACGGCTTCGTGTTGCTGCTGGCGGCGGACCCGCTGCCTGGAGTCGGAAGTTGTGTTCATGCTGCTGATCCGAGCATCAGCATGTCTCAGCGCTACGCGGTCGCCCTGGTCCATGCCGCCCCACACGCCGTAGCTCTCGTCCCTCGTAAGGGCCGTGATTGCACAGGTGAGGCGGACAGGGCATAGGCGACAGATCGCTTTGCAGTCCGCTGCGGCCGCGCTTCTCGGCTCGGCGTCGATCCAGTCGACGTCTCGGCCTGCTGAGTGTCGTCATACGGCCGGACGAAGAGGACCGCCGAGAAGGTAGTCAGCGAGATGGCGGGAGGCGGTGTTCAGCTGCGCCGCAACCTGATGGCGGCTCAAACCGCGTCGCTTGGCCGCAGTTGACCGGTCTCCGTGGTCGATGAGCACGTCGGAGACGAGGTCGGCTTCGTGGGGTGTGATGACACCGGACAGCATGGCCCCTGCGAGGACGAGGTCCGGGTGTCCGTCGGCTGTACGGACATCGAGTGCGGTGTCAGTGAGTTCCGATCGGGACATCGCTCGCCGCTTTTCGCTGTTGCAAGCTTCGTGACCACGTCGGAAGGCTGCCCAGTAGAGCTGCCCGAAGATCTTCGGTGACCGTGCGTCGGCGACGTCGAGTGCTTGGAGGAAGCCTTCGAGGATTTCGGAGTCCAGGTCGTTGCGGTCACCGCAGAAGCGGGTGCCCAGCTTTCCCGCGATGTGCTTGAGGCCGGGCATCATCATCGCGGCGGCGATGGTGGTCCACGGTTCGGGTGCCGCGTGTGCCCTTCGGACGAGTTCCTTCCACACGGCGTCCTTGCTCACCCAGCTCGTCTGTCGTTTGAGGAGCAGTACGCGCACACGGTCCAGAGGCAGCTCCTCGTCGGGCAGGCCGCATCCGAGTGCCGCGCAGTCGAGGGTCAGCGGCTGCGGGCCGGCGGTCATCGTGAGGAACCGTTGTTCGATCACGTCCAGGTGCGAGGGGGAGAGCGAGGTCATCGGGGCGGTGCCTTTCGGGCGGGGGACCATCTCACCGCCAAATCCACCTCCAGCGGCGTCCGGTGGCAGAGATTCACCAAACGGGTGGCGTGTCGCTGATGTTGCTCGGCGGAGGTGTGGTTGGAGTGGGAACTGCTTTTTGCGTGCCTGGCAGAATGACCAGCCGTGGCGGTGAGCAGGAGCACGGTGCGAAAGCTGGCTGACGAGAGGTCGTTCGAGCGAGGCGAGCGGTACTTCGCGGCCGGTCAAGTTCGGCGCGTCACGGTGGACGGGTCGACCGTGACCGCAACGGTGGACGGCACCCGGACTTATCGCGTGCGGCTCGACGTTACGCCGAAGGGCTTGCACGGGCGTTGCTCCTGCCCATACGGAGCTGACGGCGTGTTCTGCAAGCATTGCGTCGCCACTTCGCTGGCATGGCTGGAGCAAGGCGGTGAGGTGGGGGAACCGCGTGCAAGACCGTTGTCGGACAAGCGGTTGCGGTTGTTCCTGCGCGGTTGTGATCAAGAGTGGCTGATCGAGCAGCTGATGACGGCCGCGAAATCGGATCGCGTGCTGCGTGCCCGGCTCGCTGCCGCGGCCGGGCAGAAGAACGCGTTCGACGACCGGGAGATCAGAGACCGTCTGGAACGCGCTATCGACATCCCTGATTTCGTCGATTACGGCGGGGCGTACGGCTATTTCCTGCACGTCGGTGAGGCTCTGGACGAAGTCGAACGGCTGATCGGCGCCGGGTTCGCCGATGCCGCGATCATCCTCGCCGAATATGCGCTGGAACTGCTCGAGTCCTCGGCCGAGCGGGTGGACGACTCCGACGGCGGGCTGTCCGAGGCGATCGCCCGCGTGGAAGAGATCCACCTTGCGGCGTGTGAGGCGGGCTCACCTGACCAGGTGGAGCTGGCTGAACGTCTGGTCACGCGGGCGCTGAGCACCGACTACGAGGTGTTTCTCGACGTGCTGCCCGCCTACGAGGAAGTGCTCGGCTCAGCGGGCTTGGCACGGTACCGGGAACTCGTCGAGCATGCCTGGCAGAAACTGCCGCCGAAGAAGCCGAACGACTACAGCGCCCGCCGCTTCGTCATCACCCATCTCATGGAGAACCTGGCCGAGTCGTCAGGAGGGGCGGATGGGCTGATCGAGGTGCTGGCACGGGACTTGTCGAGCGCCTACGACATGCTCCGCATCGCCGAGCGGCTGTGCGCCGACGACCGTGACGACGAGGCGCTGACCTGGCTGGAACGCGGCCTGGTCGACTTCGAACCTGACTTCCGCCTGCGCGATCTGGCTGCCGAGATCCACGTGCGCGCGGGTCGGCTCGACCAGGCAGGCGAGATGCTCTGGTCCAACTTCACCGACCGGCCGAGTCTGGAAACGTTCCGCGCGCTCCGCGAGGCCACCGCCGCCGAATTTCCGCTTTGGCGGGAACGCGCGCTGGCCTTCCTCGCCGACTTGCCGCCGATCAAGGGATCCTGGTCACCGGGTCGCTCGACGTTGGTGGAGATCCTGCTGGCCGACGACGAGCACGAGGCCGCCTGGCAAGCAGCGGTCGACGGAGGCTGCTCGGAAGCTCTGTGGCTTCGTCTCGCGCGTGTCCGTGCCGCGAGCCACCCGGCCGACGCGATTCCGATCCTGCTCCGCGCTGCCGACAGAGCGATCGAAGTGCGCAACCGTGACTCCTACAAGGCGGCCGTTCGCCTGCTGGTCGAGGTCAAGGCGCTATTCGCCCGCTGCGACCGAGACGACGACTTCTACGATCACATGGCTGCGGTCCGCGACATGCACCGCACGAAGTGGGCCCTACGCCAGGAACTCGACTGGGCTCGGTTGCCCTGATTAGCCGGGACAGGACCCGAACGGTGAAGATTCATCACAACGGGTGATGTGTCGCTGTTGTTCGCAGCGCTGCATCTCGCGTTCGTACTCTGGGCACGTGATCGACCACGACGAGGCGCCGGAGATGGAGTCACCCGCCGATCCGTGGTCAGCGCTCCTGCCGGGACAGGAACTCGTACCGGCCTACCTGACCTCGCGGTTCGCGGCACAGTATCGAGTGATCGTCGAGGTCCTGCTGGCCGAACAGGACACCAGCCTGACCGGGTTGTCCTACGACGAGGTCGCCACCGGGATTCGTGCTCGTCTCGCCGGACAGGTGCCGATCGACGTGATCGACCGTCTGCTCGCACCCGAGGTCCTGCACCTCGACGCACGGTTGGAGCGGCTGGTGCAGTGGCAGGTGTTGACCCGTTGGCAGGAACCGGCTCGTTCGGGGGAAGACTTCCTGCGCCGGCGTGACCGGTACCAGCTCACCCCGAGAGCAGCGGGTCTGCACGTCTTCTGGTCATCGGTCGACGACACCGAGGAGGCCGCGGGTGATCTGACACTGGCCCCGCGCGCCATCCACGAACGACTGATCGCCTTCGCGGAGTCTGTTCGCAATGCGGTGTACACCAACGCAGCTACGGAGTTCCAGCAGGTCGGCGCCATGCACCAGGCGATGGCCACCGCCGCTCGCGGGTGGCAGCGCACCCTGGCACACGCCCTGTCAGGTGGCCCAGACCCAGCCAAGCAGGACCTGTTGTGGCAGACATTGCGTTCCTACATCGGCATGTGGGGAGAGCAGGTCGACGTTCACACACCGCGGATCGCGGAGTTGGTCGTCGAGCTGGACCCGCTGCTGACCCCTGACGTGTGGCGGGCCTGTGTTCGCGCCGCGTTGGACACCGATGCCGACGACGAGGTGGTGGCGTCCCAGGCACGCCGCTGGGCGCACACCTGGGACGCCCTCGGTTCCTGGTTCGGCGGTGTTGACAGCCAGGCCAGAAGGCTGCGTCGTCAGCTGCGTGACCTGGTCGCTCCCTGGGCGCGCAACATGAACCTCCTACTGGACACCGGCGGCGCGGTAACTCGCCGAGCCGAACTTCTCGCCTTGGCCGTTGCGGTCGAGCGTGCCCCCGACGACGAAACCGCCTGGCGGATCTGGGACACCGCGGTCGGAGCGTTCTCCACACGCCACCTGATGCTGGCGCCGGACTCTGCCGACGACAGCGACTTGAGCTGGACCACCGCGCCGCCCGCGCCGGTCACAGCTCGCTTCCGCGAACAAGGCGCTCGAGCGGCGGTCGGCAGGCGAACCAAGATCCCGGACTACTCGACCGGCAAGAGTGCCGCTCGACGGGCCAGGTTGGCAGCCCAAGCCGCCCGCAACGGTGCGGAGGCGGCGCTGCGTCTGCGTTCCGGAACGCACCTGGTCGACTGGGGAGAGATCACCGATGCCGAAATGGACCTGCTGTTGGAGTTCGTCGGAGTCGTGCGGCGGACACGGTCGGAGAGCGCTGTGACGGGGGACGGTCGCTGGCGGATCACGCTGCGTCGACCACCACAGGCGCACGACACCACCAGCCTGCGCGCCGACAAAGGCAGCATGACGACCTTGAACTGGTATTTCGAAATGGAACCCGCGTGAACCGCGAGGCTGCGGATCGACAACGGGCGTTCACCGCCCTGCTCCGCTCGCCGGTACTCGACCGGCACACCCACCCCGAGTTGTGGCCGCTCGTGCGGGTACACCGGGCTACGTTGGGCGAGTGGTTCGCCCAACGGCTCGGCTACCGACTGGTGGTGACCGGCTCCGCCGCCAGGTTGTTCCGGCTTCCTCTCGACGGTGTCGTCGTCGCGCCCCGACGTTTCATGCCGCCGGCTCGGAGAGTGGTCGTCCTGACGATCCTGGCCGCAGCCGCGGCTGAGGACGCCGAGGACATCACCACCACCCAGGACCTGTCGGACCGGGTCCGGGCGCTCTCCACGCACGAGGACGTCGAGCTTGCTCACTACGACCCCGACCGGTTCGCTGAGCGCATGCTGTTCGTCAAAGCCGTCCACCTGCTGGTGTCCGTGGGTGCGCTGCGGCCGACCGGTCGCGACGACGAGGATCAGCGCGAGGGTTGGGCGCGCCGCCGTGACGCGATCGGCGGCGCCTATGAAGTCCGCCGCGAGTTGCTGCTGCGTCTGGTCGACCCTGCTTCGTTGCGCGCCGCGCTCACCGGAGGCCACGATGAAGGAGCGCCCCACGAAGCAGCAGCGCGGATCGGCTTGATGCGCAAGCTGGTCGAACTGCCCGTGGTCCTGCACGAGGACCTCACCGACGCAGAACGGTTCTACCTGACCGGTCAACGGCACCGCGTTCTCAACTGGTGCGTGGAGATGACTGGTTGGGTGGTCGAGCAACGCGCGGAAGGGCTGGCGCTCATCGCTGCCGATGAGACGGACACAGACCTGCCGTTCCCAAGGCTGCGTGCCGCCGACTTCGCCGCCTTGATGGTCCTCGACGAGTTGGTGCGCGCGCACGGTGCGGGTTCGGTCATCACAGCCGTGGAACTGAGTTCAGCGGCTACCGCGGTTCGGGAGCGGCACTTCAAGGCGATGACCAACGACTTACGCGTGGGCAACGCCGTGGAAAACACGGCACGGGATCTGCTGGGAGCGCTGGACCTGTTGCGCCCGACCGGCGCACCGGACAGTTGGCGATTGACCGCTGCTGCGGCCCGCTACCGCGACCCGCGGGTGGTGGCCGTCAACGCAAGGCTCGACGAGGAGGGCGAGGGTTGAGCCGACCAGGACCTGACCGCGAGCAGTGGCTGGCGGCGGCGATGACGGGTGGTCTCCCGGAGCCGGCTCTGCACCGCTGGCAGCCCCTGCGAGTGGGCATCGTCAACCTGTGGGAGTACGACCGGGCGGAGTTCTGGTTCGCCGACGGTCGCTTGGTGCTGCGCGGCGGCAACGGTGCGGGCAAGACGAAGGTGCTCGAACTGACGACCTTGATGTTGATGCGCGGGGAGATTGGTGCCTCGGTGCTCGATCCGTTCGGATCCCAGCACCGCACGATGCGTTTCAACCTGCTGCCCACGGGGGATGACGACGACCCTCGTGCTCCTTCGGACGCCGGTCTTGGATACGCCTGGGCCGAGTTCGGCAGGCTCGAAGATGACGGCACGCCGCGGTTCTTCGTGTGCGGGCTCGGTGTGAGCGCCCGTCGTGGCAGCGGCACCTCCCCGGTGACCACGTGGCACCTGATCACGCATCTGCGTCCGGGCCGCGATCTGAAACTGTCCACGGCCGATCGGCCGCTCGACCAGAAGGAACTCAAGAAGATCTCCGGTGTCACGGTGCCCGATGGCGCGGCGCGATACCGAACCGTGGTGGCCTCCGAACTGTTCGGATTGGGCTCCGACGCCTACGACAACCTGACCGAGCTCCTCAAGCAGCTGCGCAAGCCCAAGCTCGGCGAACGGCTCAACCCCTCCAGTCTGGCGGAGACGCTGCGCGCGGCTCTGCCACCGCTCGCGACCGCGGAGGTCACCCAACTCGCCGACGGCTGGGACAACCTGGAGAAGCTGCGCACGGCGGTGGAGCAAACCCGCTGTGCGGCAGTGCGGCTGGCCGGGTTCGTGCGCACCGGCTGGACCCCCTGGGCGCGCACCGTTGTGCGCCATCGCGCCGACGCGTTGACCGCGGCAACCACCGAGCTGGACCGCACCACCAAGGACCGCCGCGCTGCGGAAACCGCGCTGACCACGGCCCGTGTTGAAGCCGACGAGCTGGACAAGGACATCCGCCAGGCACGAACGCACCAAAGCGACCTCAGCACGGAGCTACGCGAGTTGCTGGACAGCCAGGCTTTCCAGGATGCGGTGAGCGCCGCGAGCCGTGTCGACGGACTTCGTAACCAACTAGGGGGACTGGCAGAGCAACTCGGGGGAGTCGAACAGCGCCACGCAGGTGCGGCTGAGGATGTGGCGCGAGTCGCCGAGTCGGAGGCAGAAGCCGCCTCCGTCATCGAGCTGGCCGAAGCCGATGTGGTTCAGGCGTCCGAACGCGTCGAGGCAGCCGGACGTCCCGCCGGACTGCACCAGTCGGTTGGTCGACATCTGCCCATTCGCGATGTGGCCGCGTTGCGCGCAGATCTCTCGGTCCGCCAAGAGCGCTTCACGCGGTTGCAGCGGCTACGGGCGGAGTTCGAGCGGGCCGAGTCGAACGCGGCGCGTTCGGCCGATCTGCTCGCCGACCGTGAGTCGGACCTGACCGACGCCGCCGAGCAGCGCGAGGTGGCACGTGATGGCGTCGAGACCGCAGTGGACACCTTGTGCAGGCAGCTCCGGGAATGGAGCACGAGCGTCGTACTCGCCAAGGCCGACGAGCGAACGGTCGAGTCCTGGTGCGATTTGGTGGCCGAGCTGACCGCTGTGGACCCGTCGGGCGCCCCCGCAGCACAGCGCGGTGCCTCCCCGGCAGCGGCGGTCACCCGGCACGTCGAGGAGGTTCGCGACGCGCTGAGATCGCGGCGCGCGGCACTCGTCCACGAGCACGGTGCTCTCGGTGTGGAACGAGAGCAGGTCACAGCGGAACTGGCCGGAGTGCTCGACCGGACCGAGCGCCCACCGACCTCTCCGGACTCGTGGCACCGTCGCGATCGGCCACAGCCCGACAGCGGGCTAGGTGCGCCGTTCTGGCGGTGCGTGCAGCCCGTCGCCGAGTTGGCGACAGACGAAGTCGACTTGCTGGAGGCGACCCTGGCCGCCGCTGGCGTACTCGATGCCTGGCTGAGCGCCGACGGTGAGCTGATCACCCTGGAAGGAGAAGAACAGGCGGACACGGTAGTGCGCGCGGGTGGACCTCTGGCTGACAGGAACCTGACGCAGGTTCTGGAGCCCACTCCGGTCGGTGGTGTCACTCAGATCGCCATCCACACCGTGCTCACCTCGATCGGCTGGTACGGCTCTCGCCCTGGCGGAGATGAGGCCGGCACCTGGTTGGCGGCGGACGGAACCTGGCGGTGTGCCGCCCTGACCGGACGCGTAGAGGTGGCCAGACCCGCCTCGTACTTGGGAGCCACCGCCCGCGAGGCCGCAAGGCAGCGCGAGATCATCCGGTTGCGGACCCGACTGGCAGCACTTGAAGAGTCGAGGAGCGAGATCGAAGCCAGGATCGGAGAACTCGACGACGATCTGCGCCGCCTCGCCGAGGAGCTCGGGAGGATTCCGGGCGAGCGGGTGGTCACCGACGCCGTCACCATCTTGCGGGAGAGGGAACGTCAGGCGGCCGACAGCGAACGCAAGGTGATCTCGGCCAGGAACATCCACCGGGAGAACGAATCCGCCCAGGACACCGCCTGGGCGGACTTTTCCGCGTATGCGGGCGAACACGCCTTCCCGCTGGACGATCTGGAACGCCTCGACTCGGCGTTGCGGGACTACCACCAGGCCGTGGGCGATCTGGCCCGCCGCAAGGAACTGCTCGACCTGCACACAGCGACCCTCACACGTCTGCGAACCGACCTGGCCGGCGCTCAACGCAGGCTCGCCGACGTCAATGCCGAACTGCAAGAACTGCGTGGACGAAAGCGCAAGGCGGAGGTCCGCCTGCGCACCGCGGAAGAGGCACTCACCAGCGACATCCACGCGCAGTTGGACCGCCGAGCCGAACTTGACCGTCTGGTGAAGCAGGTCGGTCATGAACTCGACGGACTCGGGCAGAGGCTCACTGGCGCGCTGGTCGCGGTCACCCGTGCCGAAGAAACCCTTGCCCGGCACGAGGAACGTCGCCAGAGCGCGGAAAGCAGGCGCGACTCTGTGCTCTCTGTGTGGTGGGAGGTCTACGACGCCGGCCTCGCACAGCCCCTCGGACTGGAAGAACCGGAACGCCGAAGCGTGGAATCCGCGCGCGAGTCGACACGCGCCGCACGCCGGGAACTACCGGACCCAGGCGACGAGGACCGAGCCTGGAGGCTCTGCTACAGCAAGCTCGAAGCACTGCGACAAGACCTGTTGCCCGATCGCGACGCCCGCGTGCGGGAGCCGGAACAGGGCGGTGCGATCCAACGTGTGGTCGTCCTGGCCGACAGCTCCGCCGGCTGGCAGGCGCCCCCGATCGCCGCAAACCTGCTCGCCGACCAGGTACGTGCGCAGGAGAACGCGTTCGACTCCGAGCAGCAACGAGTGCTGACCACCCTGCTCGGTTCCACGTTCATCGAGCACCTCAAGGACCGGCTCGACTACACCGCCCGGACGTTCACCGACATCAACAAGCAGTTGGCCAGCCACCCGACGCGGCACGGCAACGCCGTGCAGCTGAAGTGGGAACCCGACCCCAACGACCCCGACGCGGGCACCGTGGTGGACGCGCTGACCCAGGGCTACCAGCAACTCTCACCCGCGCGCCAGGAAACGGTGCGCGCCTTCCTCGCACGCAAGATCGACACTGCCAGGGCGGACGCGGCTGCCGGGGGTTCTGCTGACTGGCGGGAGCAACTGTCGACCGCGCTGGACTACCGCGGCTGGCTGAAGATCTCGCTGCAGTACCGTCCCGGTTCCACCAGCCGCTGGGTGCCGTTCGACGCAGCGAAACACGGTGCCAAGTCCGGCGGCGAGAAGGTCGTGCTGCTGTCCCAGCCGCTGTTCGCCGCCGCGGTGGTTGCCTACAACGCCGCCAGTGGGCGCGCCCCCCGTTGCGTGTGGCTGGACGAGGCGATGACCGGAGTGGACGACGAGATCAAGGCTTCGTTCATGGGCCTGACCGTGAGCTTCGACCTGGACGTGATGCTGACCGCCCACGACGAGTGGTGCAAGTACCCGACAGTCCCGGCGGTCGCCGTGTACGACCTTGCCAGGCACAAGGGGCTGCCCGGAGTCGATGCCGTTCCGTACCTGTGGTGCGGTGGCGAGTTGACCGCGGTCGCACTACCACTTTCGAATGTACGCGCGGCGGACGAAGCGCTGATGACGGCCGACGGCCTGTTCGCCGAGGTGGATGCCGAGTGATGACCACGATCCCGTCTGGCATCAAGAACTGGGCACGTCTGTCAGGTCCTGCGGCCGTGCTCGCCACCGTCCACAACCGGGCCAGGCGCGGACACCGCACCGAAACGGGAACTCTCACCGGTGTTGCGCTGAGCGCGGAGCAGCGGCGGGAGGTTGCGCTGATGCTCGGTACGCGGTGGGAACTGTCCGGTAAACCCGTTCGTCTCCAAGACCTCGCTGCGAAGCTGGCCGAACACCACCTGACCGTGCTCGGACTCGTTGAGGCACTGCACGGAGAACAGATCGAACCAGACAAGGCACATCGTAGCCGAGCCCAAGCCGAGGCAACCGCTGAGCGCGACCGCGCGGCCGCGCACCTGACCAAGGCGGGCGTAGCCGCAGACGTGGCGGGAAGGTGGTTGCTCGACGCAGGACTACCTCGGCCAGGCTCGGGTGAGCTCCAGACCCTCGCCGAACAAACGGCGACCGTCCTGGTTGAACTGCGGTGCACAGGCGGAGGGACAAGGCTCGCTCAACTTGCCGCAGGCACTCTGCACGATGCCCACGCGCTCGATGCCGATCGACAACTGGGTCGTGGAGTGGCCCGTCTCCTCGCGCTCCTGCACGACTTGCCCCGACCGCAACGCGCGGGCCGAGCCTGGCGCGCGGCATGGGCCGCCGCGGGGGTGATGTGCGATGGAGTGTCCTCTCGCGTGCTGGTGCTGAACCTCCCGCTGACCGGTGAATCTCCGGCTGCACGGCTCTGCGCCGCCGCTCCGGGCGAGCCCGTCTGGCTGACGCTCCGTTCGCTCACGGGCACCTGGACCACATCCGCGAGCGATGTCTTCGTGTGCGAGAACCCCACGATCGCTGAAGCTGCCGCCGACGCTCTTGGCGCGCATTGCCCACCACTGGTGTGCACCGATGGGATCGCCTCCGGTGCTGCCCTTGATCTCCTCGCCGGACTCGCTACCGCCGACTGCACGATCCACGCGCGGGCAGACTTCGACCCGGCCGGGTTCACCATTGCCGACCAGGTGCTTTCCGTGGCACCCAGGTCGAGATCTTGGCGTTTCGATGCGAGAACGTATGCCGAGGAGTGCGGTTTGAGCGGTCATTGCGATGCGCCCGTCGATCTTGCGGCTGCTGTCGGAGGACTGCGGGACGTTCACGACCTCACGCGCATTGCGGTGCACGAGGAGCGCGTGCTCGCGTTGCTGATGGCTGACCTCGAGGCTGTAGCGCGCTCTGTTGATCAGCAGCCCCGGTAGACACTGTTGTTTCAGTGAGTAGAGCCCCCGGAGGAGACCAAGGGGAACAGGGCTGACCTGCGGTTTTGTGTTTTCTCGCGAGGTCAGCCTCATTAGGGGAACGGGGCTGACCTGCGGAAATGCTTAATCACTGTGGTGCCCCCGGCAGGATTCGAACCTGCGCACCCGCCTCCGGAGGGCGGTGCTCTATCCCCTGAGCTACGGGGGCCGTAGCTACGTCGAGAAGCTTAGCGCACGCCGGAACCCGGTTTCGACCACCCCCTCTTGATCGCCCGGCGGCGCCCGCCGCGCCTGCGACGAACGGCCCGTCTCTCTTGGCTGGTTCCCTTGCGCGCACATGATCTCCGGAGAAGGTTGAAAGTGAAACCACCCCGGCTCCCCGAGGAGATCAGATGCCGAAGACCGCTTCGAAGAGACGTGTCAAGACGCTCGCCGTCGTCGCCGCGGTGGTGACGGCCGGGTTCGCGCCGGCAGCCCGGGCCGCGGAAGGTCAGATCCTGGCCGAAGGAGCGCCGGGGGCGATCGCGGGCAGCTACATCGTCGTGCTCAAGGACGCGCCCCTGTCGGCTCAGAGCGTCGCGGACCAGGTCAAAAGCCTCGCCGGGCGGTACGGCAGCGGGGTCGGCCACACGTACACCGCGGCGTTACGCGGCTTTTCCGGGACGATGAGCAGGCAGGCGGCGAAGCGGCTGGCCGCCGATCCCGCCGTCAGCCACGTGGTGCAGGACCGGACGGTCCGGCTGGCCGCCGACCAGGCCGATCCGCCGTCGTGGGGGTTGGACCGCGTCGACCAGCGTGCGCTTCCGCTCGACCGGAACTACTCGTACGTGGAAGGGGCGGGGGCGGTCACCGCATATGTGATCGACACCGGTATCCGCGCCACGCACAGTGACTTCGGTGGGCGTGTCACGTGGGGGATCAACACCACCGGGGACGGTGTCGACACCGACTGCAACGGACACGGCACGCACGTCGCCGGGACTCTCGGTGGTGCGGCTCACGGGGTGGCCAAGAACGTCAACCTCGTCGCGGTCAAGGTGCTCGACTGCTCCGGCACCGGCTCGTTCGCCGGGGTCACCGCGGGGATCGACTGGGTGACGCAGCACCACACCTCCGGGCCCGCCGTGGCCAACATGAGCTTGAGCGCCTCGGGGTCGGACGTGGCGTTGGAGAGGGCGCTGCAGAACTCGGTGGCCGACGGCGTCGCCTACGTCGTGGCGGCGGGCAACTCCAACGCGAACGCCTGTTTCGTCACGCCTGCCAAGCTTGCCGCGGCGATCACCGTCAACGCCTCCACGGACTCGGACGCGCGAGCCGCGTTCTCGAACTCCGGGCCCTGCACCGACATCTTCGCGCCCGGTCAGGCCATCACGTCCGCGTGGCACACGAGTGACACAGCGACCAACACGATCAACGGCACGTCGATGGCCGCTCCGCACGTGGCCGGTGCGGCGGCGTTGTTCCTGGCGCGGAACCCCGGTGCGTCGCCCGCGGTCGTGAAGGCGCGGCTCAAGGCGGAGGCCACGCCGAACAAGATCACCGGCATCGGTGTCGACACGCCGAACCTGTTGGTGCACACGGGTCCCGCGGTCAACCCGTTGCAGAACCCCTGCGCCGCGGCGACCAACTCGGCCGACTACCCGATCGGGGACGACGCGACCGCCTCCAGCCCGCTGGCGCTCACCGGCTGCACGGGCGTCGCCGGTGGGGCGGCCACGGTCGAGGTGCACATCGAGAACGGGTTCGCGTCCGACTGGGTGGTCGAGCTCATCAGTCCCGCCGGCACCGTCTACACGCTGCAGAACCGGACGGGCCTCGCGTGGGGCATCCACACCACCTACACCGTCAACCTCTCCGCCGAGCGGGTCGAGGGCACCTGGACCCTGCGGATCCGGGACCTGGTGCTCTGGTCGGTCGGCCGGATCGACAGCTGGACGCTGGACGTCTGACCTTGTCCCCCGGGAGAGCTACCGGGAAGTGTCCACTGCGCGGTGACGTTCCGGGCGGCGGAAATCCATAGCGTTTGCGGTGTCAGAAACGACACCGACTCGTCCGGGAGATCCGATGTTCCGCCACTTCAAGACGTCCGCCGCGCTCGCCCTGGTCGCCGCCGCGGCCACCGCCGGGGTCGCGGTCGCCGGTCCGTCCAAGCCGGACGTGCGGTCCGTCGAGGTCGGCGGGGGCAAGTCGGTCCACGTGTCGTGCTCGGGCGTGCAGAAGCGGGACAGGCCGGTCGTGGTCCTCATGGCCGGTCTCGGGGACGGCCTGGACGCGATGGCCGGGTTCCAGGAGACGCTGAGCCGGTCTGACCGGGTCTGCTCCTACGACCGGCTCGGTGAGGGTCGCAGCGACCAGCCGAACGGGCCGCAGAGCATGAAGAGCACCGGCGCGGTGCTGACGAAGGTCATCAAGAAGACGGCGGGCGGGCGGCCGGTCGTGCTCGTCGGGCACTCGCTCGGCGGGCTGATCGCCGCCCGGTACGCCCCGGAGCACCGGGACACCGTCAAGGGCGTCGTGCTGCTGGACGCCACGTCGCCCACGATGGTCGCCGACCTCAAGCGCTCCATCCCGGCGCACGCCACCGGTCCCGCTGCGGACGTCCGGGCGCAGTCGCTCGCCGTCTTCGCCGGGCAGAGCCCCGAGCGGCTCGTGGTCGAGGACGGGCCGGTGCGCTCGGCGGGCAGCATCCCCGTCGAGGTCGTCGAGCACGGTCAGCGCTACCTCGAGGCGCTCCCGCAGTACGGCCCCGCCCTGGAGAAGGCGTGGGCGGCCGGTCAGCGCTCGTGGCTCAAGCTGTCCTGGAACTCCTCGATCCGGACCGCGAAGGACGCGGGCCACTACGTCCACGTCGACGCGCCGCGGGTGGCCGTGGACGCCGTCCAGCGGGTGGTGGCCAAGGCTTCCCACCGGTGAGCGTCAGCAGAGCCGCCCGGTCTCCCAGAGGCCGGGCGGCTTCCGCGCGTGCCGAATTGCATTCATGCGCATGTCGCTATATGTTCCGGGCATGGGTCATGGCCACGGTCACGGGTCGGCGTCGGCGAGCGGGCGGCACGCCGGCAAGTTGTGGGTCGCGTTCGGCATCGGCGCCGTCTTCATGGTGGTCGAGTTCGTCGTCGGGTTCGCCACCTCGTCGCTCGCGCTGATCTCGGACGCCGCCCACATGCTCACCGACGTGCTCGGCGTCGGCATGGCGCTGGCGGCGATCATGGTCGCCAGACGGGCCAAGGCCGGGCGCAACCGCACGTTCGGCTTCTACCGGGCGGAGGTCCTCGCCGCGCTCGCCAACGCCGTGCTGCTGTTCGGCGTGGCCGGGTACGTGGTCTACGAGGCCGTCGGGCGCTTCCAGGACCCGCCGAGCGTGCCGGGGTGGCCCGTGCTGATCGCGGCGGCGCTCGGGCTCGGGGCCAACCTGGTCAGCTTCGCCGTGCTGCGCGACGGCGCCAAGGAGAGCATCAACGTCCGCGGCGCCTACCTGGAGGTGCTGGCCGACCTCGTCGGCTCGGTGGGCGTGCTCGTCTCCGCCGTCGTCACCATCACGACCGGGTGGAAGTACGCGGACCCGATCATGGGTGTGCTGATCGGCGTCTGGGTGCTGCCGCGGACGTACAGCCTCGCGAAGAACGCCCTGCACATCCTGTTCCAGCACGCCCCCGAGCGGCTGGACGTCACGGAGATGCAGAAGAGCCTCGCGCGGCTCCCCGGTGTCACCGAGGCCCACGACCTGCACGTGTGGACGCTCACCAGCGGCATGGAGGTGGCGTCCGCGCACCTCACGACCACCGCCGACGCCGACCACGAGAGCGTGCTCAAGGCCGCTCAGTCGCTGCTCGCGACCAAGTACCACATCGAGCACGCCACGTTGCAGGTCGAGGGCGGCTCGTCAGCGCAGAGGTGCCGGGAGCTTTCCTGGTGACGCCGGGAGGTCCCGCAGGCCGTCCTTCGTGGACGGGGCCCCTGTCCGTGACGGAATTGTCTCCGTGCGGGGCCGGGGGACCGGTACCCGGACACGGCCTCGTTCGAACGGAACCACAGCTGCCTCCCCGACACCGCACAACGAACGCCAAGATCCCATCGGAGTATGTCCGATTCGGATAGATCCTTTCAGGTGAATGAGAAAAGCCGCGTTCCGTGACGGAACGCGGCTTTCCACCTCAGTTGGGCATTACAGCCCAGCGCACTGTCCTGCCTTCGGACCCTTCACGTCGTTCGGGAAGCCGTTGCCGACCGGCGCCGGGTCGTTGCCGGTGCACGACAACGGTCCGCCGACCGACGAGAAGGCCACCACCGACCGCGTCTTGTTCGACGTCAGCGACACCGGGCCGCCGACCGACGTGTTCTCGAGCGCGACCTCCGTGACGGAACCGTTGACCGACACGGGGCCGTTCACGCGGGTGCCGACGAACACGACCGAGGCCGCGTCCGACGCCGTCACCGGGCCCCGGATCTCACCGCCGAAGACGTAGAGCGTGGCGCCGCGGGCGACGGTCACCGGACCGCTGATCGTCGCCCCGTCCACGTACGTCACGCCCTTGACCTGCATCGGGCCGTCCACCGCACCGGTCACCGTGGTGGTGGGCGCGGTCAGCGGCTTCGACAGCAGCTCGAACTCCGCCAGCGCGACGTCCTCGGAGAACTCCAGCCGGTAGAAGCTGTAGCGGCCCGGCGAGGCGATCTTGAACGACCGGGTGTACTGCTGCCACTGGAACTTCTCGCCGGAACGCTTGTCGACGGTCGCCCACGTCTTGCCGTCGTAGGAGCCCTTCAGCTCCCACGACGACGGCGAGGTGCCGGTCTTCGCGTTGGTCAGCGTGTAGAACTCCGCCTTCTCCTTGGCGTCGGCCGCCGTGAAGTCGAACGTGCGGACCGTCGCCGCGGTGGTGGAGTTGTTGTCCACCAGCGCCGCCGTCGAGACGCCCGTGGCGACGTCGCGCAACGGCGTCGGAACGGCGTCACCCTTGGTGATCGACTCCGGCACGTCGTCCTTGCCCGTGCCCCACTTCGACGGCTTCGGGCCCATGTCGAAGTCGATCGTGCCGCCGGCGGCGAGCACGTCGTGCGGCAGCGACGTCTTGTTCCACGGCTTGCCGTTGACCTTCACGCCCTGCACGTAGATGTTCTTCGTGCTGTTCTTGGGCGCGTTGATGACGAGCTTCTTGCCGTTCTCCAGCTTGACGGTCGCCTTGGTGAACAGCGGCGAGCCGATCGCGTAGGCGGGCTTGCCCATCTGCAGCGGGTAGAAGCCGAGCGCCGAGAACAGGTACCACGCCGACATCTCGCCGTTGTCCTCGTCGCCCGCGTAGCCCTGGCCCTCCTGCGAGCCGACGTAGAGCCGGGACAGGACCTCGCGCACCTTCTCCGCCGTCTTCGCGGGCTGGCCCGCGTAGTTGTACATGTAGGGGATGTGGTGCGACGGCTGGTTGGAGTGGCCGTACTGGCCCATCCGCACGTCCCGCGCCTCGACCATCTCGTGGATCACGCCGCCGTAGCCGCCGGGGAACTTCGCGGTCTCCGGCGTCGAGAAGAACGTGTCGAGCTTCTGCGCCAGCTTGTCCCGCCCGCCGTACAGGTTCGCGAGACCCTGCCCGTCGTGCGGCACCGTGAACGCCATGTTCCAGCCGTTCGTCTCGGTGTAGTCGTGGCGCCAGTCGCGCGGCTCGTACTTCGCCGGGTCCTGGACGCGCCACGAGCCGTCGACCTTGCGGCCCTGGAAGAAGCCGATCCGCTCGTCGAAGGTCAGCACGTAGTTCTGGGCGCGGTTGAGGAAGTACTCGTACTCCTCGGCGTACCGCTTCTCGCCCGTCCTCTCGTGCAGCGCCTTCGCCATCGACGCGATGCCGAAGTCGTTGAGGTAGCCCTCGATGGCCCACGACCACGCCTCGTCGAGCTGGTCGCTGCCGGTCCAGCCGAGGAAGATCGACCGGTCCATGCCCTTGCGGCCGACCGCCCTGTTCGGCGGCAGCACGGAGGCGTTCTTGACCGCGGCGTCGTAGGCGCTCTTGATGTCGAAGTTCGTGACGCCCTTGAGGTAGGCGTCGGCGAACGCGACGTCGGAGCTCGTGCCGGTCATCAGGTCCGCGTAGCCGGGGGAGGACCAGCGCGAGACCCAGCCGCCGTCGCGGTACTGCTCGACGAAGCCGTCGGCCAGCTCACCCGCCTTGGACGGGGTGAAGAAGCTGTAGGCGGGCCAGGTCGTGCGGTAGGTGTCCCAGAACCCGTTGTTGACGTAGATCTTGCCGTCCACGATCTTCGCACCGGTCCGCGTCGGCGTGTTCTGACCGGTCGCGGGCGACACCGGGGACGCGTACTGGTACTTGTCGCCGACCTTCTCGAAGCCCGAGTTCGGGTAGAGGTAGAGCCGGTACATGTTGGAGTACAGCGTGATCAGCTGGTCCTCGGTCGCACCCTCGACGGTGACGATGCCGAGGACGTCGTCCCACGCCGCCTGCGCGCGGTCGCGCACGGCCTCGAACGTGTCCGAGTCCCTGATCTCCTGCTCCAGGTTCGACTTCGCCTGGTCGACGGAGATCAGCGAGGTGGCGATGCGCAGCTGCACCGTCTTGTCCGCGAACGAGAAGTAGCCGCCGACGTTGTCCCGCCCGGCGCCGGTGAGCTTGCCGCTCGCCGTGACGGGCTTGTCGACCTTGCCGTAGACGAACATGCGGGTCGCGCCCGCCATGAGGTTGAAGTCGGAGTAGCCGGTGACGACACCGTTCGCCGGGTCGAGCGTGAGGCCGCCGTCGTTCTCGATGTTGTCGAAGACGACGTTCTTCTGGCCCTCGTCGTTGAACGTGAACCGGAACATCGCCGCGTGGTCCGTCGGCGCGATCTCGGTCTTCATGCCGTTCTCGAACGTCACGCCGTAGTAGTGCGCCTTCGCGACCTCGTTGTCGTGGCGGAACGTGAGCCCGCGCAGCGCGCGGTCCTGGGTGGGCGCCTTGTCGGAGGGCATCACCTGGAACGTCTGCCGGTCGGTCATCCACGGGCTCGGCTCGTGGGAGGCCGTGAACGCCTGCAACGACGGCAGGTTCTGGTCGTTGTTGTACTGCTGGTAGGCGTACAGCCACCGGTTCGTGCCCGCGTTCGTCATCGGGCTCCAGAAGTTGAAGCCGTGCGGCACCGCGGTGGCCGGGAAGTTGTTGCCGCGCGAGAACGAGCCGTTCGAGTTCGTGCCGCGGGTGGTCAGCACGTAGTCCGAGGGCTTGGCGTACTGCTTCTTCACCGGCGCGTCGGTGATCTTGAGGTCGTCGAGCCAGCCGCCGAACTCCGTCGGGCCCTTCGGCCCGTCGTAGGCGACGAGGATCCGCTTGATCGTCTTGCCGGCCGCGACGGCGCCGATCGTGGACGCCACCTTGTTCCACTGGCCCGCGTACAGGAACTTGCCAGCGCCCTGGCCCTGCGGCGACAGCACCGCGCCGTGCTGGTCGACGGCCTTGAGGTCGCTCAGGTAGGTGCCGTCGGAGAACGCGAGGTCGACCGACACGTACGTGCTCGGGTAGCCGAAGTTGTCGTCGACCCAGTTCGGGAAGATCATGTACGACAGCTCGGTCGAGCGCTTGACCGGGACGTCGACCTCGAAGACCTTGTTGTAGCTGTAGGCGCGGCCTTCGGCGGTGTGCCTGCCCTGGTAGCGGAACGCCCGCACGCCGGTCCAGCCCACGCGGGACTTGGCCGTGTAGCCGCCCGTGGGGCCGTTGCCGACGACGCTGCGCATAGTGGGCGGCGGCGGGGTGTCGCTGCCGTCGGAGAGCTGGACCTCGGCGAGCTGGATGACGCCGGACGCGCCGTTGTTGCGCGTGATGTCGAGCTTGTAGTGCGTGTACGCGCCGGGGTTCGCGATGTCGAACACCCTGGTCTGGAACGGCTCGTCGGTGAACGAGAAGCCGGTGCGGGTGTCGACCACGGTCCAGTCGGTGCCGTTGGTGGACCCTTGCAGCGTCCAGTCACGCGGGTTGCGCGTGGGTTCGTCGTTGGCGGACGTCAAGGCGTACTTCCTGATCGTCTGCTCCGCGCCGAAGCGGAACGACGCCCACGCCTGGTTGGTGAAGACCAGCCACTTGGTCGTGACGCTGCCGTCGACGAGGTTCTCCTTGACCTCGTTCGCCTCGGGGAACTCGCCGCTGGCCTTGACCTCCAGGACCTGGTCGGCGACGTTGCCGGGGATCCCCGACCCGTCCGAGCCGAGCACACCCGACGTCTTCGGGTTGCCCGAGGCGTCGGTCTCGACCGTGTTCGCCCACGAGGGCAGTGCCTGTCCGTCCTCAAAGGACGTCGAAAAGCCCACGCCTTGCTCCTCTGGTGCGGCGGCCGCGTGGCCGTTGGTGACGCCGCCCACCAGTGTCGCAGTGATCGCAACGCTCAACAGAGCCCTGGTTCGTCTCTTCACCAGTTGCCTCATTGCAACCCTTCCGCCGCCGAGCCTCACCCTTCGTGCTCGGAGCGTTTCGACACGTGACATCGTTGTCAAGAGAGGGGCCGCGAATTGTCTGCCAACCTGTCCTTTTCCACAGTTGCCCGTAGTGGACCAGACCAAGATCGAGAGAATCGCCAGGTGAACGGCTGCGAGCCGGCCGCGACGTACGCCGGTGCGGTGCCGGCCGAACTTGCCGGGCCGGGTGGCCGGCGGCCGGGAAGGCGCGCCCGAGAGTCCACTTAGGACGTCTACAGTGGACAGTTGGCGCGCCGGTCGGCCACTTCCGGGCCTCGGAGTGGCCTGCGACACAGTGCTCTAAGTTACTCTCTGAGAGTAGTCAGATGACCCCTACCTGGTAGTTCACTCGTATGTCGTAACAGTTAACGGTGTTTTGTGGCTTAGCGTTACGACACCTCCTCCTGGAGGGTGTGTCCTTCCGTTGCAGGGAGTCGGTAGGGGGATGCGGGGGACGTAGCCCCCTACCGGCCGATGCACTGGGCAGGTGCCGCGCCCGCACCACCATCAGCCTGCCCAGTGCAGCAACGGGGGCCACGCACGCCGCTAACGCGGTGTCCGGCGGTGGACGTTCTCCGCCGTCGACGCGCGGTGAGCCGAGTCCGCGATCCACCTCCCGGGGATGGACGTGTCGACGACGCCCTCCTCCAGCCACGTGAAGCGTCCGGCGAGGACCTGCCCGGCCAGCGCCAGGTCGCTGTCGTCGGTGTTCGTCCACAGCTTCTCGAAGAGCTCGTCGACCCGCACCCGCGCCTGCTCGGCGAACGCGCCGGCCAGCAGCCGGGAGCCGGGGTTGTCGTCCTGGGCCGCCCGGACGCACGTGGCGCTGATCGCGAACAGCTCGGCGCCGATGTCGACGATCCGGCTGAGGAACCGCTGCTTGCGCTCCATCTTCCCCTGCCACCGCGACATCGCGTAGAACGTCTGCCGCGCGAGCTTGCGCGCGGACCGCTCGACGAACCGCAGGTGCTTGGCGAGCGGCCCGAACTCCGCGTACCCGGCCGGGCTCTGGCCCTTGCCGACGACGAGCGTGGGGAACCACTTCGCGTAGAACCCGCCTGCCCGCGCCGCGGCCTTCACCTTGGCCTGCCGGTCGGCATCGGGGTCGATGATGTCGCCCGCCACGCTGAGGTGCGCGTCGACGGCCTCGCGCGCGATCAGCAGGTGCATGATCTCGGTGGAGCCCTCGAAGATGCGGTTGATCCGCAGGTCGCGCAGCACCTGCTCGGCCGCGATGCCGCGTTCGCCGCGCGCCGCCTGGCTCTCGGCGGTCTCGTAGCCGCGCCCGCCGCGGATCTGCACCAGCTCGTCGGCCACCAGCCAGGCTTTCTCGCTCGCCCAGAGCTTCGCGAGCGCGGCCTCGATGCGGATGTCGTGGCTGCCCGCGTCGGCCAGCTCCGAGCTCAGGTCCAGCACGGCCTCCAGCGCGTAGGCGGTCGCCGCGATGAAGGCGACCTTGCCCGCGACGGCCTCGTGCCTGCCCACCGGCAGCCCCCACTGGACGCGTTCGCCGCTCCACTCGCGGGCGATCTTGAGGCACCACTTGGCGCTGCCCGCGCAGAGGGCGGGCAGGCTCAGCCTGCCGGTGTTCAGGGTGGCCAGCGCGATCTTGAGACCGGCGCCCTCCTTGCCGATCACGTTCTTCTTCGGGACCCTGACCCGGTGGAACCGCGTGACGCCGTTCTCCAGGCCGCGCAGGCCCATGAACGCGTTGCGGTTCTCGACCGTGATGCCCTCCGCGTCCGCCTCCACGACGAACGCCGTGATGCCGCGGCCGGGCACCTGGGCCATCACGACGAGCAGGTCCGCCACGACGCCGTTGGTGGTCCACAGCTTCACGCCGTCGAGGACGTAGTCGTCGCCGTCGGGGGTGGCGGTGGTGCCGAGCCGCGCCGGGTCGGAGCCCACGTCCGGCTCGGTCAGCAGGAACGCGGTGATCTCGCCCGCGGCGCAGCGGGGGAGGAACTCCCGCTTCTGCTCGTCGCTGCCGAACATCGCGACCGGCTGCGGCACGCCGATGGACTGGTGCGCGGAGAGCATGGCGCCGACCGCCGGGCTCGCGCTGCCGAGGAGCATCAGCGCCTTGTTGTAGTAGACCTGGGTGAGGCCGATGCCGCCGTACTCGGGCTTGATCTTCATGCCGAACGCGCCGAGGTCCTTCAGTCCCGTGAGGACGTCGTCGGGGATGCGCGCGTCGCGTTCGATGACGGCGTTGTCGATCCTGGTCTCGGCGAACTCGCGCAGCTTCGCGAGGAACGCCTCGCCCCGGTCGCGGTCCTCGGCGCTGCCGGTGGGGTGCGGGTGGACGAGGTCCAGGCGGAAGTGGCCGAGGAAGAGCTCCTTGCCGAAGCTCGGCCGTTGCCAGCGGGTCTCCCGTGCTTGTTCGGCGACCTGCCGGGCCGCGCGCTCGTCGACGGACATGGTTACCTCCGAGTAGGGGTGTGACCCACGTTACTCAGGGGTAGGCGGTTGTCCACCGCTCACGGGCACGGGTGGCCGAAAGGGCCGCCCCCGCTGGGAACGGCCCTCGCGCCAGGACGGCACCGGCTACGGCAGCGGGGCGGCTCCGCGCTTCGCCAGGTAGTCCTTCATCAGCTCGGTCTCCGAGCTCTGGGACTTCAGCATGTTCTCGGCGAGCGTCCGGATGAACGGCTGGCTCGCCCGCGTCGAGGCGTACTCGGCCATCGGGGCCCCGCCCACGTGGTGGCGCAGCATGAGCTGCAGGAAGTACACGTCGAGGTCGCGGCCGGGCGGCATCGTGCGGAGCTTGGTGAGCTCGTCGGTGACCGCCATGCCGGGCATCAGGGGCTTGCCTGCCTCCGGGGTCGTGGCGCCGTGCCCGTGCACGCCCGAATCGTTCATCCACGACATGTAGACGCCGGAGAGGTTCTGCTCGTGCTCGTTCCACATCATCAGCCAGCCCTTCATGCGGCCGATCTGCTCCAGCTGGGTGGAGGCGATGTCGAACGCGAGCTGGCGGACCTCCGGATCGGTGGAGCGGTCCCGCGCGATGTTGGCCATCTGGACGCCCTGCAGGTGGTGCTGGGACATGTCCTGGCAGAACCCGACGTCCACGGAACCGGAGGGCGGTACCGCGGACATCGAGGTGGAGCCGGGGAGCTTTACGAGCAGGCCCACCGCGGCGCCGAGGAGCAGGACGGCCAGCACGGCGGCGCCGATGACGAGGACGCGGGCGGCTCCGGAGGGCCGCCCGGTCGTCTCGCCGGTGGGAGAGGCCATCAGCTCGACGGGGGCGTCGAGACCGACTCGGACGCGGGCGGCGTGCTCATGTCCGGCTGTTGCGGCGCCTGCTCCTCGGTCACGGACTCCTGCTTGCCACCGTCCATCGGGACGGCGTCGGGGCCCGGCGCCTCGGCCACGAACGGGGCCGGGTTCGACAGGAACGCCGTGTTCTCACACGTCGCGCCGACCTCGGGGTAGGTGTTCGGGTTGCGCAGCAGCGACGAGATGAACTGGTCGATGCGCTCGTCGTCGGCGTTGTCCAGCTTCAGCTGGTGGCCCCAGGACTGCAGCGAGACCGGCTTGTCGAGACCGGGGAACGGCGACAGCATCATGTACGGGATGCCCTCGACCCTGCTCTTGAGCTTGGCCAGGGCGTCGTCCTTGACCTGGTCGGGGTTGTACGCGATCCAGACGGCGCCGTGCTCCAGGCCGTGGACCATGTTCTCCGTGCGGACGGCCTGGTCGTAGACGACACCCGTGCAGTCGGCCCACTGGGCGTCGTGCGGGCCGCCGAACGCGGGCGTCTGGTCGTAGGCGACGCGCTGGTTCGGCTCGACGTGGCGGGAACCCTCGTAGGTCTTGGTGACGATGCCCGCGAGCGCCAGCGACGGGTCCTTGTTCTCGTCGGAGGGCTTCCACTTGGCCAGCGCGGCCTCCTTGGCGTTGTTCTCCTGGATCTGCGTGAACGCGTATCCGAAAACACCGCCCGCGAGGCCCAGCACGGCGATCACCGCGATGATCGTGCCCCACGGCTTGGGCTTGCTGCCCACCACCGAGGAACGGGCCGCGGCCACGCTGTTGCGCGTCGCCTTAGTCTTCTTGCCGCTTACCATGTCCGCCTCAGATGTCGTCCCGGGTCAACCGGCGTCAGTGTAGGGACACCATGTCTGGTCGCTGTCAGCACAGGGCGATACCACGTGCGCGTTAACACTTGCCGTCTCACCCTCCGAGACCCGGTAACCCGGTCGAGACCTGCGACAACGCTTCTCTAGACTCAGTGGTCGTGACCCCTGAAGCGCTCGCCGACCTGGTTCGGACCACGGTTGCCCGGCTGCTGGCCGACCGGCGTCTGGACACCTCGCTCACCCCCGAGCGGGTGACGGTGGAGCGCCCGAGAAACCCCGGGCACGGCGACTACGCCACGAACGTGGCCCTGCAGCTCGCGAAGAAGGCCGGCGCGCAGCCCCGCGAGTTCGCCACCTGGCTCGCCGAGGCCCTGCAGGCCCAGGACGCCATCGCGAAGGCCGAGGTGGCGGGGCCGGGCTTCCTCAACCTCACGATCGCCACCGAGGCGCGGGGAGCGATCGTCCGCGCGGCGCTCGCCGACGGCTACGGCACCGGCACCGAGCTGGCCGGGCAGAGGATCAACCTGGAGTTCGTCTCGGCGAACCCGACCGGCCCCATCCACCTGGGCGGCGCGCGCTGGGCGGCCGTGGGCGACGCGCTCGGCCGGGTCCTGGCGGCCCGCGGCGCCGAGGTCACCCGCGAGTACTACTTCAACGACGCCGGCGCTCAGATCGACAGGTTCGTCCGGTCGCTGATCGCCGCCGCGAAGGGCGAGCCCGCCCCCGAGGACGGCTACTCGGGCACCTACGTGAGCGACATCGCGGCGGAGGTGCTGCGCCGCGAACCGGGCGCGCTCTCCGACCCCGAGACCGTCCGCAGGGTCGGCGTCGGGCTGATGTTCGACGAGATCAAGCGCACCCTGCACGACTTCGGCACCGACTTCGACGTCTACTTCCACGAGGACTCGCTGCACACCGGCGGCCGGGTGGACGAGGCCGTCGCGAAGCTCAAGGCCAACGGCTCGCTGTACGAGAAGGACGGCGCCTGGTGGCTGCGGTCCACCGACTTCGGCGACGACAAGGACCGCGTCGTCATCAAGAGCGACGGTGACCCGGCCTACATCGCGGGCGACATCGCCTACCTCGTCGACAAGCGCGGCCGCGGCTTCGACCTGTGCATCTACATGCTCGGGGCCGACCACCACGGCTACGTGGCGCGGCTGAAGGCCGCTGCCGCCGCCCTGGGCGACGACCCGGCGTGCGTCGAGGTGCTCATCGGCCAGCTCGTCAACCTCGTGAGCGAGGGCCAGCCGGTGCGCATGAGCAAGCGCGCGGGCACCGTCATCACGATGGAGGACCTGGTCGACGCCGTCGGCGTGGACGCGGCGCGCTACGCGATGGCCCGGTCGTCGGTCGACTCGTCCCTGGACATCGACCTCGACCTGCTGCGCAAGCACAACAACGAGAACCCGGTCTACTACGTCCAGTACGCGCACGCGCGCACTGCGTCGATCCAGCGCAACGCCGCAGACCTCGGCATCACCCCCGGTGAGGACTTCGCGCTGCTCACCCACGAGCGCGAGGGCGACCTCATCCGCACCATCGGCGAGTTCCCGCGAGTGGTGGCCACCGCCGCCGAGCTGCGTGAACCTCACCGCGTCGCCCGCTTCCTCGAGGAGCTCGCGGGCACGTACCACCGCTTCCAGCAGGACTGCCGCGTCCTCCCGCGCGGCGATGAGGAGACGACTCCGTTGCACCAGGTCAGGCTTCAGCTCGTGAACGCCACGAGGCGTGTCTTCGCCGCAGGTCTCGGCCTGCTCGGCGTGAGCGCCCCGGAGCGCATGTGATGCGCGCGCACCCGGCCGGACCCCGGCACGCCGACGTCGTGGTCCCCGGCAACACCGCCGGTGACCGCCCCTCCACCGCCGACCAGCTCGACCACCTCGACCCGCACGTGTGGCCCCGCAACGCCCGGCGCGCCGAGTCCGGTGCCGTCGAACTGGCCGGTGTGGACGTTCGCGCGCTCGCCGAGCAGTACGGCACCCCGTTGTTCGTCATGGACGAGCAGGACTTCCGCGCACGTTGCCGCGAGCACGCGGAGGCGTTCGGCGACCCGGCGCTCGTGCACTACGCGTCGAAGGCGTTCCTGAGCGTGCAGATCGCGAAGTGGGTGGCCGAAGAGGGCCTCTCGATCGACGTCTGCAGCGGCGGCGAGCTGGCCGTCGCGCTGCGCGCCGACTTCCCCGCCGAGCGGATCGCGTTGCACGGCAACAACAAGAGCGTGGCCGAGCTGACCGCCGCCGTCGAGGCGGGCGTCGGCGGGATCGTCGTCGACTCGTTCCTGGAGATCGCGCGCCTCGACCAGATCGCGCGCGACCGCGGTGTCGTGCAGCCGGTCCTGATCCGCGTCACGGTCGGCGTCGAGGCGCACACGCACGAGTTCATCGCGACCGCGCACGAGGACCAGAAGTTCGGCTTCTCGCTGTCCTCCGGTGACGCGGCCGAGGCCGTGCGCCGCGTGCTCAAGGCGAGCGGCCTCGAACTGGCCGGTCTGCACAGCCACATCGGCTCGCAGATCTTCGACGCCTCCGGCTTCGAGGTCGCGGCCCGCAGGGTCATCGGCCTGCTCGCGGACATCCGCTCCGAGCACGGCGGCATCGACTCGCTCACCACCGTCGACCTCGGCGGCGGTCTCGGCATCGCGTACACGCCGGACGACGACCCGCCCCCGCCCGCCGAGCTGGCGCGGCAGCTGCACAACATCGTGCAGAAGGAGTGCGAGCACAACGGGCTGGGCATGCCCCGCATCGCGGTCGAGCCCGGCCGCGCGATCGTCGGCCCCGGCACGGTCACCGTGTACGAGGTCGGCACCATCAAGGACATCGAGCTCGACGGCGGCGCGCGGCGCCGGTACGTCAGCGTCGACGGCGGCATGAGCGACAACATCCGCACGGCGCTCTACGACGCGGTCTACGACTGCAAGCTCGTCTCACGGGCCGCGGAGCCCGAGTCGCGGGCTGTGCTGTGCCGCGTGGTCGGCAAGCACTGCGAGTCCGGCGACATCGTGGTGCGCGACTGCTGGCTGCCCGACGACCTCGCGCCGGGCGACCTGGTGGCGGTCGCTGCGACCGGGGCCTACTGCTACTCGATGGCGAGCGGGTACAACCGACTTCCGAGGCCCGCGCTCGCCGCGGTGACCGACGGTGAGGCGCGGCTCCTGCTGCGCCGCGAGACCGAGGACGACCTGTTCCGTCTGGAGGTATAGGCAGTGTCAGTCAAAGAGACGGGCCCCGGGAAGCCCATCCGTGTCGCCCTGCTCGGGTGCGGCACGGTGGGAACGGAGGTAGTCCGGCTGCTGACGGACCAGGCCGAGGACCTCACCCAGCGCATCGGCGCGCCGGTTGAGCTCGCGGGCATCGCCGTGCGCAGGCCGAACAAGCACCGCGAGGTGCCGGAGCACCTGCTGACCACGGACGCCTCGGCACTGGTGAAGTCGGACGACGTGGACGTCGTCGTCGAGGTCATCGGCGGCATCGACCCGACGCGCGGCCTGCTGCTGGAGGCCCTGCGCAACGGCAAGTCCGTCGTGACGGCCAACAAGGCGCTGCTCGCCGAGCACGGTTCCGACCTGTTCGAGGCGGCCGACGCGTCCGGCGCGGACCTCTACTTCGAGGCCGCCGTCGCCGGCGCGATCCCGTTGCTGCGCCCGCTGCGGGAGTCCCTCGCGGGCGACCGCATCACGCGCGTCATGGGCATCGTGAACGGCACGACGAACTTCGTGCTGTCCGCGATGGACGCCACCGGCGCCGGCTACGCCGAGACGCTGGAGGAGGCGTCGCGCCTCGGGTACGCGGAGGCCGACCCGACCGCCGACGTCGACGGGTTCGACGCGGCGTCGAAGGCCGCGATCCTCGCGTCGCTGGCGTTCCACACCCGCGTGACGGCCTCGGACGTGCACCGCGAGGGCATCCGCGCGGTGTCCGCCGCCGACGTCGCCGCGGCCAAGGGCCTCGGGCGCACGGTGAAGCTGCTCGCGATCTGCGAGCGCGTCACGAGCCCGTCCGGCCAAGAGTCAGTCGCCGTTCGAGTCCACCCGGCCATGATCCCCAGGACGCACCCGCTGGCGAGCGTCAACGGTGCGTTCAACGCGGTGTTCGTCGAGGCAGACGCGGCGGGGGAGATGATGTTCTACGGGCAGGGCGCCGGTGGCGCCCCGACGGCGAGCGCTGTGCTCGGCGACCTGGTCGCCGTGGCGCGCAACAAGGTCGCGAGCGGACGCGGTCCGCGCGAGTCGGCCTACGCGGCGCTTCCCGTGCAGCCCATGGGGAACACGCCCACGAGGTACCACATCAGCCTCGACGTGGCGGACAAGGCGGGTGTCCTGTCGCAGGTCGCAGCCGTGTTCGCCGAACACGACGTCAGCATCGCCGCGGTGCGCCAGGAAGGCCGCACCGAGGACGCGAGCCTGGTGATCGTGACGCACGCGGCGACCGACGCCGCACTGCGGTCCACTGTGGACAAGATCGGCGGCCTGCCCGTGGTGCGGGAGGTCGTGAGCGTGATGAGGGTGGAGGGCGAGGAATGAACGCCGCTGCGAGAGCCGGCTGGCCCGGGCTCATCAACGCTTACCGGGACCGCATCGAGATCCCGGCGGGCGCGGAGGTCGTGACGCTGCACGAGGGCGGCACGCCGCTGGTGCACGCCAAGCGCCTGTCCGAGGCGACCGGGTGCGACGTGCACGTGAAGGTCGAGGGCGCGAACCCGACCGGCTCGTTCAAGGACCGCGGCATGACCGTGGCCATGACGTACGCGCTCGCCTCCGGCCTCAAGGCCGTGATCTGCGCCTCCACCGGCAACACGTCGGCCTCCGCCGCGGCCTACGCGGCCAAGGCGGGCCTGACGGCGGCCGTGCTGGTGCCCAGCGGCAAGATCGCGATGGGCAAGCTCGCGCAGGCCGTCATGCACGGCGCGAAGATCCTGCAGATCGACGGCAACTTCGACGACTGCCTGGAGCTCGCCTCCAAGACCGCCGCCGAGTACCCGGTCACGCTCGTGAACTCGGTCAACCCGGTGCGGCTCGTCGGCCAGCAGACCGCCGCGTGGGAGGTCTGCGACGTGCTCGGCCGCGCGCCGGACGTGCACTGCCTGCCGGTCGGCAACGCGGGCAACATCACCGCGTACTGGAAGGGCTACACGTCCTACGACCAGGGCCTGCCCCGGATGTTCGGCTTCCAGGCCGCGGGGGCCGCGCCGCTGGTCAGCGGGCAGCCGGTGCCGAACCCGGAGACCATCGCCACCGCGATCCGCATCGGCTCGCCGGCGTCGTGGACGGGCGCGGTCAACGCGCGCGACGAGTCCGGCGGTCTCATCGACGCCGTGACCGACGAGCAGATCCTGGCCGCCTACCGGCTGCTGGCGTCGTCGGAGGGCATCTTCGTCGAGCCCGCGTCCGCCGCGTCCATCGCCGGTCTGCTGATGGCCGCCGAGGACGGCAGGCTGCCGAAGGGCTCCACTGTCGTGTGCACCGTCACCGGCCACGGCCTGAAGGACCCGGACACGGCGCTGCTCGGCACGACCGAGGTCGAGCCGGTCCCGGTCGACCCCGGTGCCGTCGCGCACGCGCTGGAGCTGGCGTGAGGTTCCTCGTCTCCGTCCCCGCGTCGACCGCGAACCTCGGTTCGGGGTTCGACGCGCTGGGCATGGCGCTCGGCATGTACGACGACGTGGAGGTCGCCACCGCGGACGGCCTCTCGGTCGTCGTCGACGGCGCCGGTTCGGGTGAGGTCCCGCTCGACGAGAGCCACCTCGTCGTGCGGGCCGTGCGGGCCGCCGGGTACACCGGCGGCCTCGCGCTGCGCTGCCGCAACACCATTCCGCACGCACGGGGACTGGGCTCGTCGGCCGCCGCGATCGTGGCGGGTGTCGCAGCGGGATTCACCCTGACGGGTCGCGAGCTGGACGCGGACGCGTTGCAGATCGCGGCCGAGTTCGAAGGTCACGCGGACAACGTCGCCGCCTCCCTGTTCGGGGGTGTCGTCGTCGCGTGGTCGGAAGGTGAGCGTTATCGCAGTGTCCGGATGGACGCGGACGCACGCGTGCGTCCGGTCGTGCTGATCCCCGCGCAGGAGTCGTCCACCAAGACGACGCGCGGCCTGCTTCCGGCCGAGGTGCCGCACGCCGACGCGGCGCACGCCGCCGGCCGGGCCGCCCTCGCCGTGCACGCGCTGACGTCCGATCCTTCCGTTCTCCTTGCGGCTACTGAGGATCGCCTCCACCAGAACTACCGCGAGCCCGCGTGGCCCGACACCGTCCGAGTGATCAACGATCTCCGCAAGCTCGGAGTTCCCGCCTGCGTGTCCGGAGCGGGACCCACCGTGATCGCGTTCGGGGGCCTCCCGCCCGAGGTCGACGTGCACGGCTTCGACGTGCGGAGACTCGACGTCGACCGGTCCGGCGTGCGCGTTCGTCCATTGGACTGACACGCCCGACCCCGGTTGTTGCATGGTGGACAAGCGACGTCTACCCTCGGGGGCGATCAGTCACCGCGCGCACGGGCGCCGGTGTCGCGCCCGGACACTCGTTCCGGGTCGCAATCCTTTTGTGTTCCGGCTCTGTGCCGTGCGGGCGGGGCGGACGCAAAAGAGGCACCCGATCGCCGTGTGACCTGAGAAAAGTCCCGTGCTTGCCGGAAGCGGTGTGTGCTTCCGTCTTCATCGGACTGACCGTCGTTCCCCAGTTGACGTGGGAAGGCGGGTCCGCTGGGCCGCGTAGGAGGCGGGGCCTGGTCAGGAAGGACATGTGTGAGCAACACCGATTTGCTGAGCAGCGAAGTCGCAGCTGCGTCAGGTTCTGGAGCCGAGGAGACCGCTCTGTCCACCCCTTCGAACGGCACGACGCCGCGCAGGCGCGCGGGTCTGTCCGGCATGGTCCTCGCTGAGCTCCGCGAGCTCGCCGGCCAACTGGGCATCACCGGAACCGCAGGTCTGCGCAAGGGCGACCTCATCGCGGCCATCAAGGAGAAGCAGGGCTCCGGCGCCCCCGCGAAAGCGGAGAAGCCCGCGAAGGCCCCCAAGGCCGCCGCGAAGGCCGAGGCCCCCGCCGAGCAGCCCGCGGTCGCCAAGACGGTCGAGCAGCCCGCCGAGAAGCCTGTTCAGCAGCAGCTCGACGTGGCCGAGAAGCCCGCCGCCGCTGCCCCCGCCGAGACCGGCACCTCCGGTGAGGAGGGCGGCCGCCGGGGCAACCGGCGCCGTCGTTCCGGCCGTGGTGGCGGCAACGCGGAGGCGGGCGAGGGCCAGCAGCCCGAGCAGCGTTCCGAGCGGCAGGAACGCTCCGAGCGGCAGGAACGCTCCGAGCGGTCCGACCGCGCCGAGCGTTCCGACCGTCCGGAGCGTTCCGAGCGGTCCGACCGGGGCGAGCGCTCCGAGCGGTCCGACCGGGGTGAGCGTTCCGACCGCGGTGACCGCGGCGAGCGTTCCGACCGCGGGGAGCGGGGCGGCCGTGACCGCAACCGCGACCGCGGCGACCGCCAGGGCGGTAACCAGCAGGACGACGACGGTGACGGCCGTCGTGGCCGCTTCCGCGACCGCCGCCGCCGTGGTGGCCGCGGTGAGGGCGGCGAGCGTCCCGACCGCGAGACCGAGGTGCGCGACGACGACGTCCTGCTCCCGGTGGCGGGCATCCTCGACGTGCTGGAGAACTACGCGTTCGTCCGCACGTCGGGCTACCTGGCCGGCTCGAACGACGTCTACGTGTCGCTGTCGCTGGTCCGCAAGTACGGCCTGCGCCGCGGTGACGCCATCACGGGCGCCGTCCGCCAGCCGCGCGAGGGCGAGCAGCAGCGCCAGAAGTTCAACCCGCTGGTCCGCGTCGACAAGATCAACGGCCTGGACCCGGACGAGGCGCGCAACCGCCCGGACTTCACGAAGCTGACGCCGCTCTACCCGAACGAGCGCCTGCGCCTGGAGACCGAGCCGCACATCCTCACCACCCGCGTCATCGACCTGGTGATGCCGATCGGCAAGGGCCAGCGCGCCCTGATCGTGTCGCCGCCGAAGGCGGGCAAGACCTCGGTGCTGCAGTCGATCGCCAACGCGATCACGAAGAACAACCCCGAGTGCCACCTGATGGTCGTGCTCGTGGACGAGCGCCCGGAAGAGGTCACCGACATGCAGCGCTCGGTGAAGGGCGAGGTCATCGCCTCGACCTTCGACCGGCCGCCGTCGGACCACACGACCATCTCCGAGCTCGCCATCGAGCGGGCGAAGCGCCTGGTCGAGATGGGTCACGACGTGGTCGTGCTGCTCGACTCGATCACGCGTCTGGGTCGTGCGTACAACCTGGCGGCACCGGCGTCGGGCCGCATCCTGTCCGGTGGTGTCGACTCGACGGCGCTGTACCCGCCGAAGCGCTTCCTGGGTGCCGCGCGCAACATCGAGGGCGGCGGTTCGCTGACCGTCATCGCGACGGCGCTGGTCGAGACTGGCTCCGCGGGTGACTCGGTGATCTTCGAGGAGTTCAAGGGCACCGGCAACGCCGAGCTCAAGCTCGACCGCAAGATCGCCGACAAGCGGACCTTCCCGGCCGTGGACGTCGACTCGTCGGGCACGCGCAAGGAAGAGTTGCTGCTGTCGCCGGACGAGATGGCCGTGACGCACAAGCTGCGCCGCGTCCTGCACGCCCTCGACGGTCAGCAGGCCATCGACCTGCTGCTCGACCGCCTGCGCAAGTCCCGCACCAACATCGAGTTCCTGATGCAGGTCGCGAAGACCACGCCGGGCGCAGAGCAGGACTGAGCGCGTTTCACGTGAAATTGCCCCCGCCGCAGGTCGGCGGGGGCTTTTTCGTGCCGTTCACTCGAATGCCGGGCGGCGGTCAGCGGGAGTCGGACGCGGACCAGTTCTCGTCGGACTCCACAAGGCACAGGAACACCAGCCCCAGCAGCACCGGGAGCCCCACGACGGTCGTCACGAGCGCGGGCACCTCCACCGCCCCGACGATCACCCCGGAAGTCAGCAGTGCCACCAGGTACGGCCACCGCAGCCAGACCCGCTGCCAGGGCCGCGTCCACCGGACCTCGCCCGAGACGCCGATGGCCACCGCGATCCCGGCCCCGGACACCACCGGGGACAGCCCCACGGTGCTCCAGGAAGCCGTGACCAGCCCGGCCGACCCCATCAGGCCGAACACGGCGGCGGTGAACAGGAACGGGACCGAGAGCCACAACGCGAGGTTCATCGGGCGTTCGGCGGCGCAGAACACGGCGAACAGTCTGATGGACCCGAACCAATTTCTTGGGGCGGTATCCGGCCGACGGCCGCACCTTGCGCTGAACGGCCTACAGGGGACGGTGAACGGCTGTGACCTACCGCACGGCGACGGGCGTCGGGACGTCCGGGGAACAACCGCGTTTTTGCACGTGTTGAACGGTCTGGCAAACTAAACGGTCGAGTCCGGCTCCGGTTCACCCGTTCACCAACTGGGACCCGGCGGCCATCCTTGAAAGGGACAAGATCTTGAAGACTGGAATTCACCCGGAGTACACCACCACCGAGGTGACGTGCAGCTGTGGCAACAGCTTCACCACCCGCAGCACCACCTCGGCGGCCGAGGTCCGCGTCGAGATGTGCTCCAACTGCCACCCGTTCTACACGGGCAAGCAGCGCATCCTGGACACCGGCGGTCGCGTCGCGCGCTTCGAGGCGCGGTACGGCAAGCGCAACAAGTAGCTGCTTCCACGGCGCCTGATCCCGGCAGAACTGCCGGGGTCAGGCGCCGTTGTCGTCCGCACAGCCCATCTCAGAGGAGCCGAAGACCGTGTCGCAGTCGCTTCCCAGCCTGCTCGCCGAGTACGACGAGCTCGAGAAGAAGCTCGCCGATCCCGGCGTGCACGCCGACCAGGCGGGGGCGCGCAAGCTCGGCAAGCGCTACGCGCAGCTCGGCCCGATCGTGCGGACGGCGCGGGAGATCGAGCAGCTGCGCGACGACCTGGAGGCGGCGAAGGAGCTCGCCGCCGAGGACAGGACGTTCCAGGACGAGGTGGACCAGCTGCAGGACCAGCTGCCGAAGCTGGAGGAGAAGCTCAGCGAGCTGCTGCTGCCGCGCGACCCGCACGACTCCGACGACGTGCTGCTGGAGATCAAGTCCGGTGAGGGCGGCGAGGAGTCCGCGCTGTTCGCGGGTGACCTGCTGCGCATGTACACGCGGTACGCCGAGCGCCAGGGCTGGAAGGTCGAGATGCTCGACGGCACCGACTCCGACCTGGGCGGCTTCAAGGACGTCACGGTGTCCATCAAGACCAAGAGCCCCACGCCCGACGGCGTGTGGAGCCGGTTGAAGTGGGAGGGCGGCGTGCACCGGGTGCAGCGCGTGCCCGTCACCGAGTCGCAGGGCCGCATCCACACCTCCGCCGCCGGCGTGCTGGTCTTCCCGGAGACCGAGGAGACCGCCGAGGTCGAGATCGACGAGAAGGACCTGCGCGTCGACGTCTACCGGTCCAGCGGCAAGGGCGGCCAGTCGGTCAACACCACCGACTCCGCGGTGCGCATCACGCACCTGCCGACCGGCATCGTCGTCTCCTGCCAGAACGAGCGCAGCCAGCTGCAGAACAAGGCCCGCGCCATGCAGGTGCTGCAGTCGCGGCTCGCCGCGCTGGCCGAGGAGCAGAAGGCGCAGGAGCAGTCCGACGCCCGCCGCACCCAGATCCGCACGGTCGACCGCAGCGAGCGCGTGCGGACGTACAACTTCCCCGAATCACGCATCTCCGACCACCGGGTTGGGTACAAAGCGCATAACCTGGACCAGGTGCTCGACGGCGACCTGGACGCGGTGGTGGAGGCTCTCGCCGCCGCTGACCGGGCGGAACGGCTCGCAGGCGGGTAGACCGACGTGAGAGGGGCGCGTGGTGGCCGAGATCCTGGTGGAACCGCTCAGCGCGCCTCTGGACGCACCGGTCGAGATCAGGGTGGCGGGGCTGAAACCCGGCCAGTCGATCACCGTCGCGCTGTCCACCGGTGACCGCGCCTCCCGTGCCGTCTTCGAGGCCGACGACCGCGGTCTGGTCGACCTGACCCGGCACGCCCCCGCCGAGGGCGCCTACTCCGGTGTGGACCCGATGGGCCTGTTCTGGACGCTGGAACGCACCGGCGGCAAGGCGGGCCCGGTCGTGCTGTCCGTCGAGGGCGTCGGCGACCGCGTGCTGGAGCGGCTCGCCGTTCCCGAGGGCGTGGAACGGCAGGAGGTCCGGGAGAACGGTCTCGTGGGCACCCTCTTCGCCCCTGAGGACGACGGTGGCGACCTGCCGGGCGTGATCGTGCTGGGCGGCTCCGAGGGCGGTCTCCAGGAGACGGACGCGGCGTTGCTGGCCGCGCACGGGTTCGTCACGCTGGCGCTGGGCTACTTCGGCGTCGAGGGCCTGCCGGACCACCTCGTCGACATCCCGCTGGAGTACTTCGGCGACGCGATCGAGTACCTGTCCGAGCGGGCGAGCGGCATCGGTGTCGTGGGCGGGTCGCGCGGCGGTGAGCTGGCGCTGCTGGTCGGCTCGACGTTCCCGCAGGTGAAGGCGGTCGTCAGCGTGGTGGGCAGTGGCGTGGTGACGCAGGCGATCGGGCCCGGCGCGAACCTGCTGCAGAAGCTCTCGTACGAAGCCGCCTCGTGGACGCGCAAGGGCGAGCCGCTGCCGTACCTGCCGTACTACGTGGGCGAGGAGCTGCGGGCCAAGATGGTCGACGGCGAACCGGTGCCGCTGCGGCTCGCGTTCGACCTGGAGGACGGCGTCCCGGAGGAGGCCGAGATCCCCGTCGAACGGATCTCCGGCGGTGTGTTGCTCATCTCGTCCGGGCACGACGACTCGTGGCCCTGCGTGGAGCTGAGCGAGGTCGCGCTGCGGCGCTTGAAGGACCACGACCACCCCTTCCCGCACGAGCACGTCGTGTATCCCGAGGCAGGACACCTGATCGCGGGCCCGCCCCACCGGCCGGTCACCGACGTCACCTACCCGGGGCCCGGTGTCACCTTCTCGGGTGGTGGTGTTCCGCGCGCCACCGCGCACGCCAGGGTGGACGCCTGGAAACGGACGGTTGAGTTCTTGCGGGAGCAGCTCGGGACCTAGGGTGTGCTCATGAGCGCACACTTTGATGTCGTCGTCGTGGGTGCGGGTCCCGGCGGGTACGTCGCCGCGATCCGTGCGGCTCAGCTCGGGCTGAAGACCGCCATCGTCGAGGAGAAGTACTGGGGCGGCGTCTGCCTGAACGTCGGCTGCATCCCGTCGAAGGCACTTCTGCGCAACGCGGAGCTGGCGCACCTCTTCACGCACGAGCAGAAGACGTTCGGCATCAAGGTCGACGGCACGGTCAGCTTCGACTACGGCGCCGCGTGGCAGCGCAGCCGCAAGGTCGCGGACGGGCGCGTCAAGGGCGTGCACTTCCTGATGAAGAAGAACGGCATCACCGAGTACAACGGGTGGGCCAGCTTCACCGACGACCACACCCTGACCGTCGGGGACGACACGATCACCTTCGGCCACGCCATCATCGCCGTGGGCGCCACGACCAGGCTGCTGCCGAACACGCGGAAGTCCGACCGCGTCGTGACCTACGAAGAGCAGATCATGACCGAGGACCTGCCCGGGTCGATCATCATCGCCGGCGCGGGCGCCATCGGCGTCGAGTTCGCCTACGTCATGCACAACTACGGCGTGAAGGTCACCATCGTCGAGTTCCTCGACCGGATGGTGCCGCTCGAGGACGCCGAGGTCTCCGCCGAGCTGCTCAAGCGCTACAAGAAGATGGGCGTGGACGTCCGCGTCGGCACGCGCGTCGAGTCGATCGACGAGTCGGGCGAGAAGGTCCGCGTCACCGTGTCGAAGAACGGCGCGGAGGAGGTCCTGGAAGCCGACAAGGTCATGCAGGCCATCGGTTTCGTGCCGCGCGTCGAGGGCTACGGCCTGGAGAACACCGGCGTGAAGCTGACCGAGCGCGGCGCGATCGACATCGACGGCCGCGGTCGCACCTCGGTGCCGCACATCTTCGCCATCGGCGACGTCACCGCGAAGCTGATGCTCGCGCACACCGCCGAGTCGATGGGCGTCATCGCCGCCGAGACCATCGCGGGTGCCGAGACGATGGAGCTCGACTACGTGATGATCCCGCGCGCCACGTTCTGCCAGCCGCAGATCGCGTCGTTCGGCTACACCGAGGAGCAGGCCCGCGAGAAGGGCTTCGACGTCCAGGTCGCGAAGTTCCCGTTCACCGCGAACGGCAAGGCCCACGGTCTCGCCGAGCCGGGCGGCTTCGTGAAGCTGATCAGCGACGGCAAGCACGGCGAGCTGCTCGGCGGCCACATCATCGGCCCCGAGGCGACCGAGCTGCTGCCGGAGCTCACGCTGGCGCAGCAGTGGGACCTCACCGTCCACGAGGTCGCGCGCAACGTCCACGCGCACCCGACGCTCAGCGAGGCAGTCAAGGAAGCGGTGCACGGCCTGGCCGGGCACATGATCAACTTCTGAGGTCCCGACCGATGATGAACCGGCAGCCGCTCCGCCTCGCCGTCTCCGAGGCGGCCAGGATCCTCGCGGACGCGGGGGTGGACAGCCCGCGCGTCGACGCGGAGTACCTGGCCGCCCACGTGCTCGGCGTGGAACGGGGGCGGCTGCCGCTCATTCCGCTGGTCGACCCGCCGGTGATCGACCAGCTGCACAAGCTCGTGCGGGTGCGCGCCTCGCGCATCCCGTTGCAGCACATCCTCGGCTGGGCTCCGATGGGGCCCGTGGACGTCGAGGTCGGGCCGGGGGTCTTCGTGCCGCGGCCGGAGACCGAGCTGCTGCTGGAGTGGGGCCTGAAGGCGGTGGCGGGCGTTACGGCACCCGTGGTCGTCGACCTGTGCACGGGCACGGGCGCCCTGGCGCTGGCCATCGCGGCGTCCCGGCCGGACGCCGTCGTGCACGCCGTGGAGATCGACCCGCAGGCGCTGGCGTGGACCCGCCGCAACGCCGACGCCCGCATCGCGGCGGGGGACACCCCGATCCGCCTGCACTCCGGTGACGCCACCGACCCGTCCCTGCTGTCCGATCTGGACGGTCAGGTCGACCTGGTGGTGTGCAACCCGCCCTACGTGCCGGAGGGAACCCCGGTGCAGCCCGAGGTGGGCGAGCACGACCCGCACCACGCGGTGTTCTCCGGCGCGGACGGCCTGGACGTGATCCGGCACGTCGTGTCGGCCGCCGCCCGGTGGCTGCGTCCCGGCGGTGCCGTGGCGATCGAGCACGACGACACGCACGGCGAGTCGGTGCCGGCGCTGCTGTCGGCACGCCGGGTGCTCACGGACGTGGCCGACCACGCCGACCTGGCCGGACGGCCGCGGTTCGCGACCGCCCGCAAAGCCGGTCTCTGAGCCTGCCTCCGGCAATGCCGTCCGTAACCTTCCGGCAATGCCGTCCGTAACCCCTCTGCCCCGCTCGCAACTCTCTTTCGCGTTTCCCTTGCCGCACGCGGGGCCCTTTCGTACTGTCTCGGCGTACGCGGGGTCCCCGCGTACTAAAGCCACGTCACGCGGGGGAGGCGGGGACCGCTGGGCGGATGACACACGGGGGTGTGATGGGCAAAGGCGGAACGGCACCTCTGGCACAGCGCTCAGAAGAGCGCGTCGAAGGCCCTCGCCAGGTCCTTCATCTGCTCGCCGACGCCGCGGTCGGCCAGCTCCTCCATCAGGTGGTGCGCGACGTCCCTGCTCGGCCTGGGCTTGCGCGCCTCCGCCCGCAGGTCGTCGACCGCCTCGATGGTCGCCGTCGGCGCCAGGGTCGCGCGCAGCTCGGCGCGCAGCTCGTCGAGCAGCCGCAGGACGGCGCTGACGTCCTGGATGCGTCCGATGTGGACGTTGCCGGTCCTGGCGGAGCCGCTGGTGCCCACGTTGCTGCCGATCACCGGTCCGCGGATCTCGAAGTTCCGTTCGTTCATGAGCGTTCCTTGGCCTTGCGGATGGACGTGTCACCGGTGCGCGCCTTGCCGGCCGTGGCGATGTTGCTGGAGATCACCGGGCCGGTGATGTGCACGTTGTTGTTCGTCACCTGCATGGCCTGTTCCATGAACTCGGTGACCGAGATGCCCCTGCTCTCCAGGAACTCGCCCAGCGTCCGCAGCAGCCGCGACTCCAGCACCTTGATGTAGCGCTCGACGTCGGTGAGCTGGAAGTAGTTGTCGACCTCCTTCCTGCTGGCGAGCTCGCGCAGGCTGGTCTTGGCGCCGTAGCGCTCGGCGACGAACGTGCCCTCCGCCTGGTGGATGGGCGTCATCCAGCTGACCGCCGTCGCGAACCGCTTCGCGAGCGTCGCCGGGAACCTCACCAGGTCGGCGGCGGCCTCCAGCAGTGGTCGGCCCGACTGCTCCGGCAGCACGTCGATCTCGCGGTGGCGTTCCACGATCGGGTGCAGGATGCACGGAGTCCACTCGGCGTAGAGCATCTCGTCGTCGAGCCCGAACGTCAGGTAGGCCGACACGACGACGTCGCGGTCCCACGTCTCGACCTGGAACGCGCGATAGTGGCGCATCCACTCCATCGGCCGGGACACCAGACCGTCCACGACGGACCTGTCGACGGTCGTGCGCGGCGAGTGGTCCCTGTCCGGCAGGACGATCCGCGCCGCCTCGTCGTCGATGTGGTCGACCAGCTCGACCGAGGAGACGACGACCTTGTCGCTCGTCCTGAGCTCCCGCAGCCGGTGGCCGGGCGAGAGCGAGGGCGACCTGCCCGTCTTCAGCAGCTCCGCGGTGAGGTGCTCGTACAGCTCGACCAGGGTGAACCCGGGCAGCGGCACGTCGGTCTTCGCGCCTCGGGCGGGCTTCAGCGGCAGCGCCATCGACCACGGCTCGAACATCGTCCCGGACCCGACGAACGGCCGGTAGCCGTGGTAGACGACCACCTGGGCCGCGTCCGGGTCGTCAGGTTCCTCGTCCTCGTCGACCGGGTACAGCGCGAGCGCTTCGACGTAGCTCGAGTGCCCGAGCCGCCGCAGTTTCCACTCGTTGCGCCAGAGCCCCTCCTCGCCCGCGCTCGTGCGGAAGTGCGTGCGGCGGAAGCTCTTCGTGACCAGCAGCCAGACGACGACCCGGTCGGCCAGCAGCACCGCGAAGAGCAGGATCACCGCGACGATCGTGATCGCGAGCCCGGCGTCGTAGCTCTCCGGCTCGTACTCCTCCCAGTAGTAGCTGCTGTACCTGTCGGCGGCGGCGAGATCTTCCGTGAACTTGTAGAGCACGAAGAACAGCGCGATGACGCTGGCGATCGTGCCGAGCGCGAGCGGTCCGCGCATGTGCGGCGGCAGGGCCTGCCGCGGCTTGCGCTCGAACGCCGGCCGCGCCGAGGTGGCGAGCGCCGCGCCCACCGCGACCAGGAACCACGCCCCGAGGAACGTTCCGCTTCCGGCGAAGAGCGCCACCACCGCCAGCACCAGCGCCAGCGAGTCGCGCACCTTGCGCCGCGTGCGCGCCGCCACCGCCTCCCGCAGCACCGCGCCGGCGTTGACGCCCGGCGAGCGGGGAATCGACCGGGTCGCCTCCACGAGGTACTCGCGAATGGCCGAGTCCGCGAACTCCTCGTCGCGGTGAGCGGCTCCGCAGAGGAAGCGCGTTGTGTCGTCGCGTAACTTCGGAACTGCCTTTCCTGTCGCTTCCGGCGGAGTTGACATTGTCCTGTCCACTTTCTGTCATTGAATTAAGCGACGGGTGTCTGTGCTGGTCACGGACGTGCTGAGACAGCGGACAACGCATATTTCACCCTATCGGTGGCACAATAACGGTGCCAGCTCGGAATGGGGTGCGAATGCCGGAACAGCGAATTGTCAATGCGCCGAACGAGGGCAGATGACGCCCTTCCCGGACGCTCCGCCGATCCGCCTCTTCCTCAGCTACGCGCGGCAGGACGACGTGGTGATGGACTTCGTCGGCCCGTTCGCCGAGTCGCTGCGGCACTACGCCCACGCCGACCGCGGCCGGGCGCTGGAGGTGTTCCTCGACCGCGACCAGATCGGCTGGGGCGACCTCGTGCAGCCGGTCCTGCGCGCGGCGGTGCGCGGCGCCACCGCGTTCGTCCCCGTGCTGACCCGCCGCTACTTCGACCGCCCGTACTGCCGCGAAGAGCTGTTCCTGTTCCACAACCAGGCCGTCGTCGACGGCGTGCGCGGCCTGCTCCTGCCGGTCGTGCTGCTGGGCGAGGACTTCCTCACCGAGGACAACGAGGACCTGGCCGTCCGGATCGTGCGCGAACGCCAGCACCGCAGCGTCCGCGAAGCGTGGCTGGAGGGTCCGGGCTCACCGGCGTGGCGACGCACGATGGTGGCGCTGGCGTCCGAGGTGGTCGACGCCGTCGAGGCGGCCGAGCAGGCGCTGGCGGCCGGCACCCCCGCCGCCCCCGCCGACGCCGCCGGTGAGCTGGACCGGTTCTCGGCGGACGTCTCCCGCATGGCCGAGGTCGCGGGCGCCGTCGTCGCGGAGTTCCGGACCCGGCTCGGCGACTGGTCCGGTCTGCTCGCGGCGGCCACCCGGCTGCGGGACGCCGGTCGCGCGTTCGAACGCCGCGCCTTCGAGGTGGACCGGGTCCTGCGCGTGACCGGTGCGTCGTGGGCGTTCCCGCCGGAGCTCGACGACGTGCTCCCCGGAGTGGAGGCGTTGCTGGCGAGCACCCACCGCCTGGAGGTCTCCGACGTGCCCGCCCGCCGCACGATGGCGGTGTTCCGGGAAGGGCTCGTCGCGCTGCGCAGCGGCACGCGGGTCGTCCAGACGTGGCCGGAGTTGCCAAAACCTGGTCAATAACGCGACGTCAGAAGGTTTTCAGGGCCGAACGGACGTAAGTTCTGCTGCGGGGAGGGCACGCGGTCACGCGCCCGGAGGAACCGTCGCCTCGCGCGTGACCGCGTGTGCGGCCGGTCCGGGGAGCGGACCCGTTCGGAGGGCACATCGCGGGCCTTGCGCCACCCGCCGGGGACGGCTGGCTAGGCTCAGCGAGGTGAGCACGGTCTACGACTGCAGCGAACCGGACAACCGCGCGGCGGGACTCGCCGCGGCAGCCGGCGCGGTGCGCAGCGGGCGCCTCGTCGTCCTGCCGACCGACACCGTCTACGGGCTCGGCTGCGACGCGTTCGACGCCGAAGCCGTCCGGAGTCTTCTCGCCGCCAAGGGCCGCGGGCCCGACATGCCGGTGCCGGTGCTGGTCGGCTCCTGGACCACCATCGACGGGCTGGTCCTGAGCGTCCCCCGCCAGGCGCGGGCGCTCATCGAGGCGTTCTGGCCCGGCGGGCTGAGCATCGTGCTGCCGCACGCGCCCAGCCTCGCGTGGGACCTCGGGCAGACCCGCGGCACGGTCATGCTGCGCATGCCGCTGCACCCGGTCGCGCTCGAGCTGCTGCGCGACGTCGGCCCGATGGCCGTGTCCAGCGCGAACAAGACGGGGCACCCGCCCGCCGCCAGCGCGCGGGAGGCGCTCGACCAGCTCGGCGACGCCGTGCCGGTGTACCTCGACGGAGGGCTCAGCGGGGAGAACATCCCCTCGACCATCGTCGACCTCACCGGCCCCGACGCGGTGATCCTGCGCGAGGGCGCGGTCAGCGGAGCCGAGGTCAACGAGGTGCTCGGTGTCGAGGTGGACGTCGCGCGCTGAGGCGCGGCTGCCAGAATTGATCATGACGCCGCGAGTACCGTGGCGAGCACCCCGACCGACCCCGAAATGATCCAACCCCCGAATGATTGGTAGGCCCGTGGGGCCCGCATCCTCGTTCGTCCTTCCCGTGCGCGAGTACCTGCTCGTCGCGCTGATCGCCGCCGTCGTCACGTTCCTGCTCGTCGGGCTGGTGCGCGCGATGGCGTTCCGGCTCGGTGCGGTGGCCTACCCGCGGCAGCGCGACGTGCACGTGCAGCCCATGCCCCGCATGGGCGGCGTCGCCATCTACGGCGGCGTGCTGTGCGGCATGTTCGTGGCGCACCAGCTGCCGGTGCTGCGGGCGGCGTTCGACTTCTCCAACGACCCGTACGGCGTGATCGTCGCCGGCGGTGTCATCGTGCTCGTGGGCGCGATCGACGACAGGTTCGAGCTCGACTCGCTCACCAAGCTCGCGGGACAGGTCACCGCGGCGGGCATCCTCGTGCTGTTCGGCCTCCAGTGGATGATCGCGTGGGTGCCGTGGGACGGCGGCGCGACCATCTCGCTCGACCAGAACCAGGGCGCGCTGCTGACCGTGCTGCTCGCGGTCACCATGATCAACGCGATGAACTTCGTCGACGGCCTCGACGGCCTGGCCGCCGGCATCGGGCTCATCGCCGCCGCCGCCACCTGCGCGTTCTCGATCGGGCTGCTGGTCGAGCGGCAGGGCGCGGTCGAGGCGTACCCGCCCGCGCTGATCGCCGCCGCGCTCGCGGGCGCCTGCCTGGGGTTCCTGCCGCACAACTTCAACCCCGCGCGCATCTTCATGGGCGACTCGGGGTCCATGCTCATCGGCCTCATGCTCGCCGCCGCCACGACCAGCGCCTCCGGCAAGATCAACCAGGCCACCGGCAGCGCCGCGGACCTGCTCGGTCTGCTCTCGCCGCTGATCGTCGTCGCCGCCGTGCTGTTCGTGCCGCTGCTCGACCTGCTGATGGCCATCATCCGGCGCACCCGGCGCGGCGAGAGCCCGTTCTCGCCGGACAAGATGCACCTGCACCACCGGCTGCTGGAGATCGGCCACTCGCAGCGCCGCGCCGTGCTGCTCATCTACCTGTGGGCGGGCGTGCTGGCGTTCGGCGCGGTGGCGCTGACGTTGTTCGACCCGGTCATCGTGGCGACCTGTTTCGTCATCGGTCTGGTCGTGACGTTCGTGGTCTCGGTCATCCCGCGGTTGCGCGAAGCGCGCAAGCCGTGACCCGGTGACACCGGAATGACCGGCGCGGTGTGTTCCAGGTCGCTTTAACCGCCGTTAACCGGGGCTGCCTGCGAGAACCCCGAAGTCGGCCCCTAAACTCCGAGTCATGAGCGACGCGGACAAGGCCGTCACGCACGAGCTGACCGTCCAGCGACTCGCCGGGGAAATGTTCCGCGAGGCCGCGTGGGCCGCGCTCGGCACCTTTGTCCTCGGCGTGGTCGTGTCAACGGTGATCTGGGGGACCGAGGGTCTCGCCGGGTCGTTGATCGGTGGTGCGATCGCCATCGGCTCGAGCCTCGCCACGCTGTTGTTGATGCGCAAGACGGCGGCGCTCGACCCGATGTTCGTGATGGTCGCCGCACTCGGCGGATTCATGGGCAAGCTGATCGTCCTGCTGGCAGCGGTGATCCTGCTGCGCAACCAGGACTGGCTCGAACCCAAGGCGCTCGGAATCACGCTGGTGGCGACTGTTCTCGTCACGTCGTTCCTGGAGGCCAGGGCCTCGAAGCGCAGTCGCAGCCAGATGGTCGTCCCCGCCTCAGAAGGCGCCTAGACCTGCTGATATGGTCCGCGCAGGCCAGGGACACCCGAAGGCAGGGGTGCCTCTGGCAGTCGCTTGCGGACCGTAAGGTACGTTAAGTCCAGATCGTGACGATTCCCCCGGCGGAGTGAACGCCGGCCGGGAGAACCGGAAGGAACACAGTGACCAAGTTGCTGGCTTCGGGGAGTGAGTTCGTAGCTCCGGGTGTGAAGGACTTCTTCCTCCCGCCGATCTTCGGCTCGGTCACGAAGCCGATGGTTCTCCTGGTGCTGTCGATCTTGATCATCGGCGCCTTCTTCATCGCGGCGACCCGCAACCTCAAGGTCGTTCCCGGGAAGTTCCAGTTCGCCGCCGAGTCGCTTTACGACTTCGGGCGCAACAACATCGCGCGTGAGCAGATCGGCGCGAAGGACTTCAAGCCCTTCATCCCGCTGATCCTCACCATCTTCACCTTCATCCTCGTGAACAACCTGTTCGGGCTCATCCCGATCATCCAGTTCCCGACGATGTCGCACATCGGCTTCCCGCTCGCCGTCTCGTTGCTCGTCGTTTACCCGGTCTACCACTTCGTCGGGTTCAAGCGGCACGGCTTCGTGGGCTACCTGAAGCACCAGACGGTTCCGCCGGGCGCGCCCTGGTTCGTGCTCCCGCTGCTGATCCCGATCGAGTTCTTCCAGAAGTTCATCCTGAACCCGCTCACGCTGGCGATCCGAGTCTTCGCGGCCATGTTCGCGGGTCACCTCCTGCTGCTGGTGTTCACCCTGGCCGGTGAGTTCCTGCTGCTCAACGGCGGGCTGACCGTCATCGTGGCGCCGGTGTCCTTCGCCTTCGCCATCGCGCTGACCTTCCTGGAGGCACTGATCATGTGCCTGCAGGCGTACATCTTCGCGCTGCTGTCTGCCAGCTACATCGGCATGGCGCTGGCAGAAGAGCACTGAGTAACAGCACAAAGCCTCCGATCCGCGAAGACTCGCGGACCGAGTTGGAAAGGGAACAGCAACAGTGAGCGCTCTCCAGATCGCCCAGGACGCCGCCAACATCAACCCGGGCCTCGCGGCCATCGGCTACGGCCTCGCCGCCATCGGCCCCGGCATCGGCGTGGGTCTGATCTTCTCCTCGGTCATCAGCGGCACCGCCCGCCAGCCCGAGGCCCGCGGCGTGCTGCTCGGCCTCGCCTGGACCACCTTCGCCATCGTCGAGGTCCTCGCGCTGATCGGCTTCGTCGTGTACTTCATCGCGACCGCGGCCTGACCTAACCCTTCAACGCGTTAGGAGACGTCGTGTACGACACCCTGATCCTGGCTGCGGGGGACGAGGTCAACCCTGTCATTCCGCACACCTCGGAGATCATCCTCGGTCTCGTCGCGTTCCTGCTCCTCTTCTTCGTCATCAAGAAGTTCGTGTCACCGCGCTTCGAGGCGCTGTACGCGGAGCGGACGGCCAAGATCGAGGGTGGCATCGAGAAGGCGGAGCAGGCTCAGGCCGATGCTCAGCGCACTCTCGAGCAGTACAAGGAGCAGCTGGCCGAGGCTCGCGCCGAGGCCGCCCGCATCCGCGACGACGCGCGGGCCGAGGGCCTGCAGATCGTCGAGGAGATGCGCGAGCAGGCGCAGGCCGAGTCCGCGCGCATCATCGCGCAGGGCCAGCACCAGCTCGACGCTCAGCGCGCCCAGATCGTCGCCGAGCTGCGCGCCGACCTCGGCCGCACCGCCGTCGAGCTGGCGAGCAAGGTCGTGGGCGAGTCCCTGGAGGACGAGTCCCGCCGCCGCGGCACCGTCGACCGCTTCCTCAACGAGCTGGACGCCGTCGCGGCGCCCGCGGGCAAGTAGAGGCAGCCGATGACGTTGCATGCCGCAAGTCGTGAAGCTCTGGCAGCCGCGGAACTGCGGCTGCTGGAGCTGGCCGACGCCACCACGTCGACGGACGACCTCGCCAAGCTCGGCGAGGAGCTCTTCTCCGTGCTCGACCTGCTGGTCGCGCAGCGCTCGCTGCGCGGCGCGCTCGCCGACGCCTCCTCCGAGGCGGGCGGTCGTGAGCAGCTGGTCCGCGGCCTGTTCGCGGGCAAGGTGGGCGACGCGACCCTGCAGGTCCTCGTCGCCGTCGTGACCGCGCGCTGGTCCAGCCCGCGCGAGCTCGTCGACGGTGTCGAGTCGCTCGCCCGCACCGCTCTGCTGGTGCGCGCCGAGCGCGCCGGTCAGCTCGACTCGACCGAGGACGAGCTGTTCCGGCTCGGCCGCATCGTCGCCGGGTCGAACGAGCTCGAGCTGTTGCTGGCGGACCCCGCCGGCGACACCGCGGGCAAGGTCGCACTGGTCGACTCCCTCATCCAGGGGAAGGTCAGCCCGGTCACCAAGACGCTCGTCGACCAGCTGGTCCGCAACCCCCGCGGGATGCGCGTGGCGGACGGGCTCTCCGAGCTCGCCGACCTGGCGGCCAAGCGCCGTCAGCGGTCCGTCGCGCACGTGAAGTCCGCGGTGGAGCTGACCGCCGAGCAGATCGACCGCTTGACCGCGACGCTGACCACGATCTACTCGCGCCCGATCGCGCTGCACGTGGAGGTCGACCCCTCGCTGGGTGGCGGCCTCTCGATCAAGATCGGCGACGAGATCATCGACGGAAGCATCGCCGGCCGGTTGGCGGCACTGCGCCGCAATCTCGCCAGCTAGCCCCCGAGCCATTTCCCAGAAACGTTGAAGTGAGAGCAGGAACGACATGGCGGAGCTGACGATCTCGTCGGACGAGATCCGCAGTGCGATCGAGAAGTACGTCTCGAGCTACTCCCCGGAGGTCAGCCGGGAAGAGGTCGGTACCGTCTCCGAGACCTACGACGGCATCGCCATCGTCGAGGGCCTTCCGGGCACGATGACCAACGAGCTGCTCGAGTTCCCCGGTGGCGTCCTCGGCGTCGCCCTGAACCTCGAGGTCCGCGAGATCGGTGCGGTCATCCTCGGTGACTTCGACAAGATCGAAGAAGGCCAGGAGGTCCGCCGCACGGGCAAGGTCCTCTCCGTGCCGGTCGGCGACGGCTTCCTCGGCCGTGTCGTCAACCCGCTGGGCCAGCCGATCGACGGCCTGGGCGACATCGTCGCCGACGACAACCGCGCCCTCGAGCTGCAGGCCGCGACCGTGCTGCAGCGCCAGCCGGTGTCCGAGCCGATGCAGACCGGCATCAAGGCCATCGACGCCATGACGCCGATCGGCCGCGGCCAGCGCCAGCTGATCATCGGTGACCGCAAGACCGGCAAGACCGCGGTCTGCATCGACACGATCATCAACCAGAAGAAGGCGTGGGAGTCGGGCGACCCCAAGCAGCAGGTCCGCTGCGTCTACGTCGCCATCGGCCAGAAGGGCTCCACCATCGCGGGCGTCAAGACCGCGCTGGAGGAGGCGGGCGCGCTCGAGTACACGACGATCGTCGCCGCCCCGGCCTCGGACTCCGCCGGCTTCAAGTGGCTGGCGCCGTACACCGGCTCCGCCATCGGCCAGCACTGGATGTACCAGGGCAAGCACGTCCTCATCATCTTCGACGACCTGACCAAGCAGGCCGAGGCGTACCGCGCGATCTCGCTGCTGCTGCGCCGCCCGCCGGGCCGCGAGGCGTACCCCGGCGACGTCTTCTACTTGCACTCGCGTCTCCTCGAGCGTTGCGCGAAGCTGTCGGACGAGCTCGGCGGCGGTTCGATGACGGGTCTGCCGATCATCGAGACCAAGGCGAACGACGTGTCGGCGTACATCCCGACCAACGTCATCTCGATCACCGACGGTCAGTGCTTCCTCGAGTCCGACCTGTTCAACGCCGGTGTCCGCCCGGCCGTCAACGTGGGTATCTCCGTCTCCCGCGTCGGTGGTGCCGCGCAGATCAAGGCGATGAAGTCGGTCGCGGGCTCGCTGCGCCTCGACCTGTCGCAGTTCCGCGAGCTGGAGGCGTTCTCCGCGTTCGCGTCCGACCTCGACGCCGCCTCGCGCGCCCAGCTGGACCGCGGTGCCCGTCTGGTCGAGCTGCTCAAGCAGGGCCAGTACTCGCCGGTCCCCGTCGAGGAGCAGGTCGTCGAGATCTTCGCCGCGACCAAGGGCTACCTGGACGACGTCGCCGTCGGCGACATCCGCCGGTTCGTCGCCGAGTTCAAGGACTCGCTGCGCCGCAACCACGCGGACGTGCTCAACGGCATCGTCGAGACCAAGGTCTTCTCCGACGACTCGCAGAGCCGGGTGGCCGACGCGATCGCCGAGTTCAAGAAGCAGTTCACCGCTTCGGACGGCTCGACGGTCGTGAACGAGGCTCCGGAGAAGGCGATGGACGCCGACAAGGTCGGCCAGGAGTCGGTGAAGGTCCACAAGCCCGAGCCCACCGAGAAGTGATCTGAGCCATGGGAGCACAGATTCGGGAGCTCCGCCAACGGATCCGAACGGTCAACTCGACCAAGAAGATCACGAAGGCGTACGAGCTCATCGCGACGTCTCGCCTCGCCAAGGCGCAGACCAGGGTCGCGGCTTCCCGGCCGTACGCGGACGAGATCACGAACGTCCTGTCCGCGTTGGCCGAAGCCTCGGCCAACCTCGACCACCCGCTGCTGACCGAGCGGCCGAACCCCAAGCGCGCCGCGGTCCTGGTCGTCACCAGCGACAAGGGCATGTGCGGTGGCTACAACGCGAACGTCCTCAAGGCCGCGGAGCAGCTGCTGCAGCTGCTCCGGTCCGAGGGCAAGGAGCCGGTGCTGTACGTGACCGGCCGCAAGGGACAGGGCTACTACCAGTTCCGCCGCCGCGAGGTCACGGGGGCGTGGAGCGGGTTCTCGCAGACCCCGCACTACGTCAACGCGGTCGAGGCCGGTGACGCGCTGGTGAAGGCGTTCCTGGAGGGCACGGAGAACGGTGCGCAGGGCGTGGACGAGATCCACATCGTGTACACCGAGTTCAAGTCCATGCTGAGCCAGACGCCGACCGCCCGCCGGATCGCTCCGATGGAGGTCGAGTACACCGGCGAGACCCCCAAGGGTCCGCGCGCGGTGTACGACTTCGAGCCCAGCGCCGAGGCGCTGCTCGGCGCGATGCTGCCGAAGTACGTGAAGACGCGCCTGTTCTCGGCCATGCTGGAGGCGGCGGCTTCGGAGTCGGCGGCTCGTCGCACGGCCATGAAGGCCGCGACGGACAACGCGACGGAGCTGGTCCGGAACCTCAGCCGGGCGGCGAACTCGGCCCGTCAGGCCCAGATCACCCAGGAGATCAGCGAGATCGTCGGTGGCGCTGCCGCGCTTACCGGTGGCGCAGGAAGTGATGAGTGACATGAGTGCTACTGCCACCACCACCCGCACCGGCCGTGTGGTCCGGGTGATCGGTGCGGTCGTCGACGTGGAGTTCCCGCGCGACGCCGTGCCGGAGCTGTTCAACGCCCTGAACGTGGAGATCACGTTCGAGGCCGTCGCCAAGACGCTGACCCTCGAGGTCGCGCAGCACCTCGGCGACAACCTCGTCCGCACCATCTCGATGCAGCCGACGGACGGTCTCGTCCGCGGTGCCACCGTCACCGACACCGGCCGCGCCATCTCGGTCCCCGTCGGCGACATCGTCAAGGGCCACGTCTTCAACGCCCTCGGCGACTGCCTCGACCAGCCGGGCCTCGGCCGCGACGGCGAGCAGTGGGGCATCCACCGCAAGGCTCCGTCGTTCGACCAGCTCGAGGGCAAGACCGAGATCCTGGAAACGGGCATCAAGGTCATCGACCTGCTCACCCCGTACGTCAAGGGCGGCAAGATCGGCCTGTTCGGCGGCGCGGGTGTCGGCAAGACCGTGCTGATCCAGGAGATGATCACGCGTATCGCGCGTGAGTTCTCCGGCACGTCGGTCTTCGCCGGCGTCGGTGAGCGCACCCGTGAGGGCACCGACCTCCTCCTCGAGATGGACGAGATGGGTGTCATCCAGGACACCGCCCTGGTGTTCGGTCAGATGGACGAGCCGCCGGGCACGCGTATGCGCGTCGCCCTGTCCGCTCTCACGATGGCGGAGTACTTCCGCGACGTGCAGAACCAGGACGTGCTGCTCTTCATCGACAACATCTTCCGCTTCACCCAGGCCGGTTCCGAGGTGTCGACCCTGCTGGGCCGCATGCCTTCCGCCGTGGGTTACCAGCCGACGCTGGCGGACGAGATGGGTGAGCTCCAGGAGCGCATCACCTCGACCCGGGGTAAGTCGATCACCTCGCTGCAGGCCATCTACGTGCCCGCGGACGACTACACCGACCCCGCCCCGGCGACCACCTTCGCCCACCTGGACGCGACGACGGAGCTTTCCCGTCCGATCTCCCAGAAGGGCATCTACCCGGCCGTCGACCCGCTGTCGTCGTCGTCTCGAATCCTCGAGCCGTCGATCGTCGGCGAGGAGCACTACCGGGTCGCCCAGGAGGTGAAGCGAATCCTGCAGAAGTACAAGGAGCTGCAGGACATCATCGCCATCCTCGGTATGGACGAGCTCTCCGAGGAGGACAAGGTCCTCGTCGGTCGCGCGCGTCGTCTCGAGCGCTTCCTCGGCCAGAACTTCTTCGTCGCGGAGAAGTTCACCGGTCAGCCGGGTTCGTTCGTGCCGATCAAGGACACCGTCGAGGCGTTCGACCGCGTCTGCAAGGGCGAGTTCGACCACTACCCGGAGCAGGCGTTCTTCTCCTGCGGCGGGTTGGACGACGTCGAGGCCAACGCCAAGAAGCTGGCCGGCAACTGAGCCAGCTCTCTTCCTGTCAGCAGGGCCGGAACCCGGAAGGGTTCCGGCCCTGCTGCGTTTATTGCGCGCGTTTGTCAGCGCCACCTGCAATCCTTGACGTGAACTTGGGAGGAAACGGTGCTAGGTGGACTCGGCAGCGAGCAGACCGCGACTTCGTTCGACGTGGAGAGCCTCGTCAAGTGGACGTGGGACGGACGTATTCGTGTTCCGTACTTCCAGCGTGACTTCCGCTGGGGCCAGCAGGATGTGACGCGTCTCTTCGACAGTATCGTCAAGCGCTATCCGATCGGCAGCTTGTTGCTGTGGCAGAAGCCCGCTCCAGCGGACGAACTTGTCCTCGGCAATCTACGTGTGAGCGCTGCCGAAACCAGCCGGGCGCATTTCGTGGTCGATGGTCAGCAGCGGCTTGTCAGTCTCGCCAACGCCTTGCACCGCGAAGGCTCTCGGCGCGCGCCGTTTTCGCTGTTCTACGACCTGCACGAGCAGGCGTTCACCACGAAGGGCTCGACTGTCAGGGGGGCGACCGCCAAGCCGTGGGTCGTTCCGCTGCCGGTCCTGTTCGACCTGCAGGAGTTGTTGCGGTGGTTCGCGGACAACCCCGCGATCGGCGATCGCCTCGATCAGGCGACCGAGATCGCGAAGATCCTGCGGCAGTACCAGGTTCCGGCGTATGTCGTCAGCCACCACGACGAGCACGTTCTGCAGGACATCTTCGACCGGATGAACAACTACGGCAAGCGGCTGACGAAGGCCGAGGTTTTCTCCGCGCTGAACTCGAAGAGCGGAACGGCAAGCGATGACAACTTCGACTTCTCCCTCATCGCGGATCGGGTCGCCGCCGATCTGAACTTCGGGAAGATCGACGAGAACACGGTGCTGAGGGCACTGCTCGCCAGGCGAGGTCCGGACGTCGAACGAGAGATCAGGCTTGAGTTCTCACCTGATCGGAAGGGACAGGTGGACTTTCCTCTCGAGGAGAAGGACACCTTCTTCCAAGAAGGAGAAGCGGCTCTGGTGCGCGCCGTGCGGTTCCTCCAGGAGGTGGCCGGCGTTCCGCACATCACGATGGTCGCGTACAAGTTCCTGCTCATCGTGCTGACCAGAGTGTTCGCGCACCACCCGGACCCTGATCCTCGTAACCTCCAGCTGTTGCGTCGCTGGTACTGGCGCACAGCCCTGGCAGGCCCCAGCCTGTTCAAAGGCAGCACCACCGGCACGACCCGGCAGCTCACCAACCGGGTGCGGCCGGGGGACCTGTCCGGCACGGTTCAGGATCTGTTGGCGACGGTTCCCGGCAACAGGTACCCGCTGCCTGATCTGGGCAAGTTCTGGACGAACGTGGGCGAGGGCAAGATTGTGCTCGCCGCGTGGTGGAACGCTGGGCCGAGATCACTTCTCACGGGGGAGCAGTACGAACAGGCAGAGTTGTCAGCGGCGCTCCAGGACAGCAGCACCGCGGCGAACGCGGTGCATACGGTGTTCGATCGTCGCATCGTGCGGGAAACTCTGCGCAGTTCGGCTGCGAACCGCATCCTCGCTCCCGACGAAGGGCTCCCCAAAGAGGGGATCGACACCGAACTGATGAGCAGGCCGTTGAACATGGGCGATGAGGCATGGGCGACTGTCTTGAACACCCATGCGATCACGCCGCCGATGTCGGAGCTTCTGGCCAACGGCCGTGTGGAAGAGTTCATCGCGAGCAGGAGGAGTCTTCTCGAGAAGCAGTTGGAGCAGTTCCTCCAGCGAATGTGCGAATGGGATTTCGAGAACACTCCGCCGCTGGAGGACCTCGTGATCGACGAGGGGCAGGACGAGGACGAAGATGGTTCTTTCTGAGTCCCGTTTCGAAGTGCGTCTGCACGGCCGGCGCGTGGGCACTCTTCACCAGCGTGGTGATCACACCCGGTTCGTCCTGGCTGACGCGTACGTGGACGATCCTGAGCGTCCTGTCCTCGGGTTGGTGTTCGAGCAGGACCTCTCTGCCGTTCATGCCGCGGCGTTGCGGCTGCCTCCGTGGTTCTCCAACCTGCTTCACGAAGGCGTGCAGCGTCGTTGGATCGCCACGGCACGGCACGTGTCACCTGACCGAGAGATGGAACTGCTCGCGGAGGTCGGGTATGACCTACCCGGAGCTGTGCGGGTTGTTCCCGCCCGGCGAAGAGGCACCGGATCTCGATTGGGACACCGCTCCCGCTCCCCGGCTGACCGCGCGGTCCGAGAACGACTACCGCCGGCTCAAGTTCTCACTCGCGGGCGTGACCATGAAGTTCTCGATGGTGGCGACCGGTGAGCGGCTCACCTTGCCTGCGTACGGCGAGGGCGGTGACTGGATCGTCAAGCTGCCGGACAGCGAGTTCCCCCACGTACCGCACAACGAGTACGCGATGATGACCCTGGCGGCGGCTTGTGGCGTTGAGGTGCCCGACGTGCGGTTGGTGCACCGGGAACAGATCGACGGACTACCTGATCGCCTGTGGCCCAACGGAGAGTCGTGGGCCTACGCCGTGAGACGGTTCGATCGTGACGAGAATCGGCGCTTGGTCCACATCGAGGATCTGGCGCAGGTGAGGAACTTCTACCCGCCCGCCAAGTACCAGGGCAACTTCGAGACGGTTGCCGCGTTGATCTACCGGCGTCATGACCTTGCCGCGTTGCAGGAGTTCGCAAGACGGCTTGCCTTCAACATCCTGATTTCGAACGGCGATGCCCATCTGAAGAACTGGTCGTTGATCTACCGCGATCCCCGCGTGCCCACGCTTGCCCCCGCGTACGACCTGGTGTCCACCGCTCCGTACATGGAGCGCGAGGATCTCGGACTGAAGTTCGGTGGTTCGAGGCGGTTCGAACGAGCGTCGCTCGGCACTTTCAAGCTGCTGGAACACCGCATTGGTGTGTCGGGTGCGGACCTGGTCGAACACGCCGCTGAGACCACGGATCTGGTGCGCACGCGGTGGCCGGAGCTCGCGGACACGCTCATGCCGGATCCCAAGCTGCGGGCGGCGATCACGAACAGCATCGACCAGCGGTTGCGCACCTTGCTGGTCTCCTCTGACTAGCTTCGCGTTGTCGCGATGCCGGTAGGGCCGTTCCTCCTTTGTGGAGGGACGGCCCTACCGGCGTTCCGGGCCTTGAGCGAAATCGGTCGTGCCGCGCGGCGGGTGGTGGCAGGGTCGGGGCATGGGCCGACACGCACCGTACGACGATCCGGGCACACCGGACGTTCGATCGCCCTGGCGGTACCTGTGGTGGCTGGTGCTCGCGCAACGCCGCAGGGTGCTCGCCGGAGCGTGGTGGGGGTCGTTGTGGATGTGCGGGCTGGTCCTGCCGCCCTACCTCATCTCCAGGGCCATTGAGGACGGTCTGCGCGGCGGTGACCGCACGGCGCTGGTGTGGTGGTGCGCGGCGCTCACCGTCGTGGTGGCGCTGCTGGCGTTGATCGGGGTGGCCCGGCACCGCACGATGACGCTGGTGCGCACGGATGCCGCGCTGCGCACGGCCCAACTGGTCGTGGAGCACGTCACCAGGCTCGGCGGGGTGGTGCGGCGCAAGCTGTCCGCTGGCGACCTGACGTACCTGCAGAACGGCGACACGACGCGGATCGCGCACGCGCTCACCAGCACGGGGCCCGGTGTGGGGGCGGTGGTCGCGTACGCGGTCACGGCGGTGCTGCTGGTGCGGATCTCACCGGTGGTCGCGGTGGTGGTGCTGCTGGGCGTGCCGGTGCTGGCGGTGGTCACCACGCCCGTCCTGCGGCGGCTGCACGTGGTGGAGGCCGGGTACCGGCAGAGCCAGGGCGAGCTGAGCTCGCGGGCCGGGGACATCGTGGCCGGGCTGAAGGTGCTGTCCGGGATCGGCGGCAAGCCGGCGTTCGAGGAGCGTTTCCGGGCCAAGTCGCGGGACGTGCTGCGCGACGGGTACCGGGTGTCGGTCTGGCTGAGCTGGGTGCAGGTGCTGTGGGGGCTGCCGACGCTGTTCCTCGGTGTCGTCACGTGGATCGTGGCGCGGATGGCCGTGAGCGGCGCCATCACGGTCGCGGAGATGGTCGCGGTCTACCTGTACGTCGGGACGCTGATCGTGCCGGTGAGCTTCTTCGTGGAGGGTGCGGACGCGATCCCGCGGGCGCTGGTGTCGGCGCGCCGGGTCGTGGATCTTCTGAGCCTGCGGCCGGAGGAGCGTTCCGGCGACGGTGAGCCCTTGGAGGTGAAGCCCGGTGCGTTGACGGTGCTGGTCTCCTCGGACGCGGCGGCGGCTCGGGAGGCCGTGGAACGGTTGCCTGGACAGGTCGTCGTGGCGGACAACGACGACTACCTGTTCCCCGGACCGGTGCGGGAGGCGGTGTCGGTGGGGGAGCACGACGACGCCTCGGTGCGGCGGGCGATCTGGGCCGCGGCGGCGGGTGACGTCGTGGAGGCGATGCCGGACGGGCTCGACTCGCACCTGGAGTCGCAGGGGCGCAACGTGTCCGGCGGGCAGCGCCAGAGGCTGCGGCTCGTGCGGGCGTTGCTGAGCGACCCGGAGGTGCTGGTGCTCGTGGAACCGACGTCGGCACTGGACGCGGTGACCGAGGCCGCGGTGGCCGAGCGCGTCAAGGAGGCCAGGCGCGGGCGGACCACGGTGGTCGTCTCGTCGTCGCCGCTGTGGGCGGGACAGGCCGACGAAGCGCTGTGCCTGGAGGGAACCCGATGACGCGGCTGCCCATCGCGGAGCGGCACGAGGTGCGGCGGGCGGCCGTGCGGCTGCTGCGCGGCGAACGGCGGGCGCTCGCCGTGGTCCTGGTGCTGACGTCGCTGGCGGCGTTGACCGGGCTGGTGGCGCCGTACCTGGTCGGCAAGATCGTCGGCGGCGTCGAGGACGGCACGCTGACGCTGTCCACTGTGGACATGATCGCGCTCGGGGTGCTCGCCTCCGCGGTCGTGCACCTGTTCCTGGTGCGCTACAGCGGGTTGCAGACGTTCCGGCTCGGTGAGCGGTTCCTGGCCTCGTTGCGCGAGGAGGCGGTGACGCGCTCGCTCGCGCTGCCCGCGCGGGTCGTGGACCGGCTGAGCACCGGCGACCTGCTCACCCGCGTGACCAGCGACGTCGGTGTCGTCGGGCAGGCGCTGCGGGACGGCGTGCCGGAGGTGTTCACCGGGACGGTGAACCTGCTGGTCGTGCTCGTGGCGACGTTCGTGCTGGACCCGGTGCTGGGCCTGGCCGCGCTCGCCGGGATGCCGTTCGTCGCGTGGGTGCTGCACTGGTACCTCAAGCGGGCGCGTCCCGCCTACCTCGCGGAGAGCCAGGCGGCGGGTGACGTGGCGGAGATCTCCGCGGCCGTCGGCGAGGGCAGCAGGACGATCCAGACCTACGGGCTGCGCGACCGGTTGGTGGGGAAGGCGCACGCCTCGATCGCGTCCCACTACGACGCCCGGCTGCGGACGTTGCGGCTGCGCAACGTGCTGTTTCCGGTCATCAACTTCGTCAGCATGGTCCCGACCGCGCTGGTGCTGCTCGCCGGTGGCCTGTTCTACGCGGGGGACGCCGTCGAGATCGAGGTCGTCGTCACCGGCAGCCTCTACGTGTGGCGGCTCGTGGAACCGTTGGAACGCATCATGATGTGGGTCGAGTTCCTCCAGCGCGGCGCGGCGTCCTTCGCACGGGTCGAGGGGATCGGGGCGAACGCCGAAAGCGCGCCCGCGGTCGGTGAACCGGAGAGCGACCTCGTGGAGGTGCGCGGCGTCCGTTACTCCTATGTGGACGGACACGAGGTGTTGCACGGCGTCGACCTCGTGGTGCGGCCCGGCGAACGGCTCGCGGTCGTCGGTGTGTCCGGTGCCGGGAAGTCGACCCTGGGCCGGTTGATCGCCGGGGTGGACCGGCCGTCGGAGGGGTCGGTGCGCGTCGGCGGCGTGCCGGTGGCCGACCTCGCGGCGGCGGGTGAGCAGCCGATCGTGCTCGTGACGCAGGAGCACCACGTGTTCATCGGGACTCTGCGGGAGAACCTGGCGCTCGCCGTGCCGGACGCCTCGGACGACCGGCTCGTGGAGGCGTTGCGGACCGTGGACGCGCGGTGGTTCGACGACCTGCCGGACGGGCTCGACACGCCGCTCGGCGCGGGCGGACTGGAGCTCGATCCCGCGCAGGCGCAACAGCTCGCGCTCGCCAGGGTCGAGGTCGCCGACCCGCACACGCTGGTGCTGGACGAGGCGACGTCGTCACTCGACCCGGCCACAGCGAGGCACGCCGAGCGCGCGATCGCGGCCGTGCGGGGGAGTCGCACGGTGATCGCGATCGCGCACCGGCTGCAGACCGCGCGTGATGCCGACCGGATCGCGGTCGTCGACGCGGGCCGCGTCGTGGAACTGGGATCCCACGACGACCTGGTGGCCAGGAACGGCACCTACGCGACGCTCTGGCGTTCCTGGCACGGTGACTAGGGAAGGGGCACGACCTTGGGGGTGTCGCCCTCCCAGACAGTCACCTCCGTCGTGCCCGCGGGTGCGAGCCAGGCGTCGGGGCGCTCGTCCGGGCCGATGCGCGTGCCGTACCGGATGACGAACGTGCCCTGGCCGTCCGGCAGCGGCACGAGCATGGGCTCCACCGCAGAGACCGGCCCGCCGAGCACAGCGGCGCTGAACTCGCCGTCCGGCCGGTGGATCAGGCCGTACAGCTCACCGAGCGACTCGATCACCTCGGCATGCCTTCCGTCCGGCAGCCACGCGTGCGCCATCCACGCGCCGATGTCGTTCCACCCGACCGCGTAGTCGAGGAACGCCTTCTCACGCAGCTCCTGGTCCGGCGACAGCGCACGGGCCGGTGGCGTCAAAGGTGCGCCCTCCGGCAGGTCCGCCGCGAGCAGCCGGCCCTTCCAGCCGAGGCCGGGGTGAGGGTAGAACGCGTTGTCGGGACGCTTGTCCTCCCTCGCGGTCAGCGGCTCGCGCGTGAAGTCGTCCGGCGCCGGGGCCGTGTCGCCGCGGACGAACACCGGCCGGTCGGACTGCTTCGCGCTCACCACCGCGACCCCGCCGGGCCCCGTGGCCTCCTGCCAGGCGCGCGTCAGGCGGCCGTCGCCGCCCCTGACCGGGTTGACCGACCAGAACACCCTGCTGCCCAGCGTCTGCACGATGTGGGTGGACCGCTCCTTGCCGAGCTGGAACAGCCCGGACTCGCGGCCGAAGTCGATCTCCCGGTCCACCACGTTGCCCCCGGACACGAGCCCGACGACGGTGCGGGACTCCGACTGGCCGTCCAGCCGCACGGCCTGGGCGACCAGCGCCGCCGGGCCCTCCGGCGTGGTGCCGGCCCAGAAGACGTTCGCCTCGGCGGAGAGGTCCTTCACCTGCCCGGCCTGCCGCCACGACTGCTCGGGGCCGTTGTTCCACGTCGCCAGCGCCCGCGAGACGAAGTCCGCGTCCCCGGCGAGGTCACCGGCCGGTGCCGCGGTCAGCCGGTGGTCGCCCGAGTCGGGCGGCAGCGTGGACGACCGCGTGAGCACCACCCCGGTCACCACCCCCGCGAGCAACGCCACCGCCGCCGTCACCGCGACCAGCTTGCGCGTCTGCCTGCGCCGTGCCCCTGCCATGACGTCCCCCACGAATCCCGGCCGCACGTCGAGGTCCGCCGTCGCCGCCTCCATCGCCTGCTTCAGCTCCACGTCAACACCTGCTCACCCATGAGCTCCCGCATCCGCGCGAGCCCGCGCGAGGTCTGGCTCTTCACCGTGCCGACACCACAGCCGAGAGCGCGAGCCGTGTCGGCTTCGCTGAGGTCGTCGAAGAACCGCAGCACCAGAACGGCACGCATCTTCTTCGGCAACTGCGCCAGTGCTCGCACGACCGTCTCCGAGTTCACGACCCGTTGCTCATGTCCCGCTGTGACCGGCGTCTCCGCGTGCTCGAACGGCGCCTCCGGCTTGCGGGCCCGCCGCCGCCACCTGTTCGCCGCCGCGTTCGCGATCGATGCGCGCGCATAAGCCTCGGGTGAGGTCTTGATCCGGCGCCACTTGCCGTACATGCCCATGAGAACGTCCTGCAGGATGTCCTCGGCAGCGCCTCTGTCTCCGCCGCACAGCAGGTAGGCGGTGCGCAGCAAGCTTTGTGAGCGCAACGCCACGAAGTCCTCGAAGTCCTGCATGTCCCCCTCCGGCGGTTGTCGAAGGTACTGACACCGGGCGGGGCGGCGAGGTTGTCAGGCGACCGTTTAGACTCAACCCGACTCCAGACGACGAGGGAGATACGCGTGGCCGAGATGACCGTTGAACTGGTCGCCGTTGAACGCCGTTTGTGGTCCGGTACGGCCACCTCCGTTTCGGCGCAGACGACCGAGGGCGAGATCGGCATCCTGCCCGGTCACGAGCCCGTGCTGGGCCAGCTGGTCGAGGGTGGCGTGGTGCGCATCCGCACGACCGACGGTGGCCTTGTCACCGCCGCCGTGCACGGTGGCTTCCTGTCCGTGACCGGCTCGGGCGTGTCGATTCTCGCCGAGGACGCCGACCTCGCGGACGAGATCGACGTGAACGCGGCGCGGTCGGCGCTGCAGGACGCGGACGACGCCGAGCGCGCACGGGCGGCAGCGCGCGTGCGGGCCGTGGAACAGTCGGCCTGAGACAGGGCGCGAGGGCCCAGCCGTGGGGATCACCGAGATTGCCGGACTGGTCCTTCTCGGAGTGGCGGTCATCATCTGCTACTTCGCCTGGCGCCGCGTCCGGCTGCTGCGTGAAGGCGGAGTGCACGTGGCGCTCCGCAGCCAGTTCGACGACCGCGGTCGCGGCTGGCATCTGGGTGTAGGGCACTACCGGGGCGACTCGTTCGCCTGGTTCCGCGTCCTGTCGCTCGGGTCCCGGCCCGACCAGCTGATCTCGCGGGACGGGCTGGAGATCGACGCCCGGCGGGAACCGACGGGGCCCGAGGCGTACGCGATGCCCGTCGGGGCCACGGTGCTGCGGTGCCGGTCCGGTTCCGGCGAGGTGGAGATCGCGATGGGGCCGGATGCTTTGACCGGGTTCCTGTCCTGGCTGGAGGCGTCTCCGCCGGGACGCTCGATTCCCTGGGCCTCTTGAGCTGCACCGAAGGGCGCCTCCCGCGTGGGAGGCGCCCTTCGTGGTCACCGGGTGCCGTGTGCGTCAGGCGTTCTCGCCCGGCTGCCAGAGCACGTCGCCGTCCGGGTTCGCCACCCTGGCGAGGATGAAGAGCAGGTCCGACAGGCGGTTCAGGTACTTCGCGGTCAGGACGTTGGTGTGCTCGGCGTCGGCGTCGATGAGCGCCCAGGTGCGTCGTTCCGCCCGGCGGGCGACGGTGCGGGCCTGGTGCAGGAGGGCCGCTCCCGGGGTGCCGCCGTTCAGGATGAAGGAGTCCAGTTTGCCCAGGCGTTCGTTGAACTCGTCGCAGTAGCCCTCCAGGCGGTCCACGTATGCCTGGGTGATGCGCAGGGGCGGGTACTCCGGGTCGGGGACGATCGGGGTGCAGAGGTCTGCTCCGACGTCGAAGAGGTCGTTCTGGACCTTGCGGACCACTTCGTGGACGTCCGGGGCCAGCTGGCCCAGGGCCAGTGCCACGCCCAGGGACGCGTTGGTCTCGTCGACGTCCGCGTACGCCTCGATCCGGGGGTCCGTCTTCGGGACGCGGGAGAAATCGCCCAGACCGGTCGTGCCGTCGTCGCCTACGCGTGTGTAGATCTTCGTGAGATGTACCGCCATGAGTGGCACTCTATGACCGTCCGTAGGATTGCCGCGTGAGCGAGCATTTCCGGGTACACGGTGGCGCACGGCTGGTCGGCGAAGTCGACGTCGTCGGGGCCAAGAACAGCGTTCTCAAGCTGATGGCGGCCGCCCTGCTCGCTGAGGGCACCACGACCATCACCAACTGCCCGGACATCCTCGACGTGCCGTTGATGGCCGACGCGCTGCGCAGTCTCGGGTGCCAGGTCGAGCTCGAAGGGGACGTGGCGAGGATCACCACGCCCGCCGAGCTGAGCTACCAGGCCGACTCCGAGGCGATGGGCAAGCTGCGGGCCAGCATCTGCGTGCTCGGACCGCTCGTCGGGCGGTGCAAGCGGGCCGTCGTGGCGTTGCCGGGTGGGGACGCGATCGGGTCGCGGCCGCTCGACATGCACCAGAGCGGGCTGGAGAAGCTCGGTGCCACCACGTCGATCGAGCACGGGTGCATCGTCGCCGAGGCCGAGGGGCTGCACGGCGCGCAGATCTGGCTCGACTTCCCGAGCATGGGCGCCACCGAGAACATCCTGATGGCGGCGGTGCTGGCGAACGGCACGACGGTCATCGACAACGCGGCTCGCGAGCCGGAGATCGTCGACCTCTGCCTGATGCTGACCCAGATGGGCGCGAAGGTCGAAGGGGCCGGCACGTCCACGTTGACGGTGCACGGCGTCAAGGAGCTCAAGCCGACCGAGCACCGCGTCATCGGCGACCGGATCGTCGGTGCCACGTGGGGGTTCGCCGCCGCCATGACGCGCGGTGACGTGCGGGTGCGCGGGGTGAACCCGCACCACCTCGACCTGGTGCTGGAGAAGCTGCGGATGGCGGGCGCCGAGGTGACCGTCTACGAGGGCGAGGACGAGGGCTTCCGGGTCGTCATGGAGGACAGGCCGAAGGCCGTCGACTTCGTGACGCTGCCCTACCCCGGCTTCGCCACGGACAACCAGCCGTTCGCGATCGCGCTGTCCGCGGTCGCCGAGGGCACCTCGATGATCACCGAGAACCTGTTCGAGGCCCGGTTCCGGTTCATCGACGAGATGATCCGGCTGGGTGCCGACGCGCGCACGGACGGCCATCACGCCGTGATCCGCGGTGTCGAGAAGCTGTCCAGCGCGCCGGTGTGGGCGAGCGACATCCGGGCGGGGGCCGGGCTGGTGCTCGCCGGGCTGTGCGCGGACGGGGCCACCGAGGTCTACGAGATCTTCCACATCGAGCGCGGCTACCCCGGTTTCGTGGAGAACCTCCGCAAGCTGGGCGCCGACGTGGAGCGGGTCAGCTCCTGAGCACGAGCCGCGCGTTCGCGACGTCCTGCGGGAAGACCATCACCCGGTAGGGCGCGTGGCGCGAGCGCGTGGCCCGCACGCCGTTGGCCTTCAGCTTGCGCACGAGGACCTTCGCCGCCTCCTCGGTGGGCACGAGCGCCACCTCGCTCAGCAACCCGAAGTCGGTGCCGTCCAGGTCGGGCACCGGCCGCCGGTCGTCGCCCGCGAAGTACCTCAGCACCAGTGCCAGCAAGCCGAGAACGGCGAAGACCACGACGATCTGGTAAAGGCCCGTCACCTCTCCATCATGCGCTCAGTGGACTCGATTCAGTGAGCAATCGCACGCGCGCCAACAGTTACTGGCCAGTACGCTCCGGACAACGACGTTGTGGGAGGTTGCTGTGCCGTATCCGGCTGACCGTGAACGCGACCGCCCCTGGGTGATGCGCACGTACGCGGGCCACTCCTCGGCAGCGGCGTCCAACGCGCTGTACCGCCGCAACCTCGCCAAGGGGCAGACGGGTCTCTCCGTCGCGTTCGACCTGCCGACGCAGACCGGCTACGACCCCGACGACGAGCTCGCCAAGGGCGAGGTCGGCAAGGTCGGCGTGCCGATCAGCCACATCGGCGACATGCGGCAGCTGTTCGACCAGATCCCGCTCGCGGGCGCCAACACGTCGATGACGATCAACGCGACGGCCATGTGGCTGCTCGCCCTCTACGTCACCGTGGCCGAGGAGCAGGGCGCGGACCCGGCGGCACTGGCCGGCACGACGCAGAACGACATCATCAAGGAGTACCTGTCGCGCGGGACGTACGTGTTCCCGCCGGGACCGTCGCTGCGGCTGATCACCGACATGGTCGCGTGGACCGTGTCGAACGTGCCGAAGTGGAACCCGATCAACATCTGCAGCTACCACCTCCAGGAGGTCGGCGCGACACCGGCGCAGGAGGTCGCGTACGCGATGTGCACGGCGATCGCGGTCCTCGACTCGGTGCGCGACTCCGGGCAGGTGCCGCAGGAGAAGTTCGGTGACGTCGTCGCCCGCATCTCCTTCTTCGTGAACGCCGGTGTGCGGTTCGTCGAAGAGATGTGCAAGATGCGTGCGTTCGCCCAGATCTGGGACGAGATCACGCGGGAGCGTTACGGCGTCGAGAACCCGAAGCACCGCCGTTTCCGCTACGGCGTGCAGGTCAACTCGCTGGGGCTGACCGAGGCGCAGCCGGAGAACAACGTCCAGCGCATCGTGCTGGAGATGCTCGCGGTGTCGTTGTCCCGCAACGCCCGTGCCCGCGCCATCCAGCTGCCCGCGTGGAACGAGGCGCTGGGCCTGCCGCGTCCGTGGGACCAGCAGTGGGCGCTGCGCATGCAGCAGGTGCTCGCGTACGAGACGGACCTGCTGGAGTACGAGGACATCTTCGACGGCTCGCCCGTCATCGAGGCCAAGGTGAACGAGATCCTCGCCGGTGCGCGCGAGGAGATCGACCGCGTGCAGTCGATGGGCGGTGCCGTCGCGGCCGTCGAGTCCGGCTACATGAAGTCGCAGCTCGTCTCGTCGCTCGCGGACCGGCGCCGTCGCGTCGAGTCGGGCGAGGAGATCGTGGTCGGCGTCAACAAGTTCGACACGACCGAGCCGTCGCCGTTGCAGGCCGAGGGCGCCAACGCGATCGAGACCATCGACCCGATCGTCGAGCTGCACGCCGTCGAGGCGATCCAGCAGTGGCGCGCGAACCGCGACAACGCGGCCGTCGAGGCGTCGCTGGACGCGTTGCGCGAAGCCGCCAAGACCGATCAGAACCTCGTCGAGGTGACGCTGGCGTGTGCGCGCGCCGGTGTGACGACGGGCGAGTGGTCGCAGGCGCTGCGGGACACGTTCGGCGAGTACCGCGCACCGACCGGTGTCTCCGGCGCCTCGGCTTCCGGTGAGGCCGGGTCGGAGATCGCACGGGTCAGGGACCGGGTGCGCGCGACGGGCGAGGAGATCGGCGAGCGGCTGCGGATGCTGGTCGGCAAGCCGGGCCTCGACGGGCACTCCAACGGCGCCGAACAGGTCGCCGTGCGGGCCCGCGACGTCGGCTTCGAGGTCGTCTACCAGGGCATCCGCCTGACCCCGGCGCAGATCGTGGCCGCCGCCGTGCAGGAGGACGTGCACGTCGTCGGCCTCTCGATCCTGTCCGGCTCGCACCTCGAGGTCGTGCCCGCGGTGGTCGACGGTCTGCGGGAGGCAGGCGCCGGGGACATCCCCGTGATCGTGGGCGGCATCATCCCGCCGGACGACGCCGCCAAGCTGCGCGAACGAGGCGTGGCGCGGGTCTTCACGCCGAAGGACTACGAGCTGACCGAGATCATGGACGAGATCGTCACCGTGATCCGAGAGGTGCGTTCTCCGGCCTAGGGCCTTAGATTCGCTGAATGGTCGACGTTGCCCGGGACGGGTCGGTTGTCCGCATCACGATGAACCGGGTCGCCCGGCGCAACGCGTTGTCCGCCGAGCACCTGACAGAGCTGCTGGAGGCGTTCCGCGAAGCCGGTGCGTCCGACGCGGCCGGGATCGTGCTGGGCGCCGAAGGCCCGGTTTTCTCGGCAGGACACGACTTCGCGGACGTGCACGCACGTGACGAAGAGGGCGTGCGGCTGCTGCTGGAGCTGTGCACGGTGCTGATGAAGACCATCCAGGCCGTGCCGCAGGTCGTCATCGCACGAGTGCAGGGCCTGGCGACCGCCGCAGGCTGCCAGCTGGTGGCGTCCTGCGACCTCGCCGTGGCCGCGGACACGGCAGGGTTCTCGTTGCCGGGCGGCAAAGCCGGGTGGTTCTGCCACACGCCCGCGGTGCCGGTCGCGAGGTCGATCGGCCGCAAGCGGCTGATGGAGCTGGTGCTGACCGGCGACGTCATCGACGCGGCGACGGCCGTGGACTGGGGCCTGATCAACCGCGCGGTGCCCGCCGCCGAGCTGGACACCGCCGTCGACGACCTGCTGGCACGGGCGACGCGCGGCAGCCGGGCGTCCAAGGCCGTCGGCAAGCGCACGATCTACGCGCAGCTCGACCGGCCGGAGGCGGACGCCTACGAGATCGCGCTGGCCGTCATGGCGGAGACGTCGCAGTCGCCGTCGGCCAAGGAGGGACGGGCGTCGTTCCTGGAGAAGCGCTCGCCTGTCTGGCCCGACTAGGTCACGTCGCCGCAGGCATCCACAGGGGCACGGGCACCTTCTCCCGCGCATCGGCTTCCCGCGTCGCCCGACTGGTCGCCAGCAGCTTCAACGCGTCCGCGTTCGGGCCCGGCTCGGCCTGGTAGACGACCAACGTCTGCCCACGGGCGTCCCGCACGTCGAACGCGTGGTAGCTCAGCCTCAGCGGGCCGACCGCCGGATGCACGAACTCCTTGGCGTCCTGGGTCTTCCCGCGCACCTCGTGGTGTTCCCACAAAGCGCGGAACTCGCTGCTCCTGCTCAGTTCCGCAACCATCAGCCGCAGGCGGGGCGATCTCGGGTCGGCGGTCTGCCGCAGGTGTGCGACGGTGCTTTGCGCGACCCAGTTCCAGCGCGGGTAGAAGCTCCTCGCCGCCGGGTCGAGGAACGTCATCCTGGCGGCGTTGTCGGCGGGGGAGAACGGCTCGTAGAGGGCTTCGGCCAGTGGGTTCATCGCCAGCACGTCGAGCACGCCGTTCATCACGAACGCCGGCACGTCGTGCCAGCCGTCGAGCAGCCTGCGCAGTTCGGGGCTCACGTTGTCGGTCGTGTGGCCCTCGTCGGCGGCGACTCCGGCGAGGCGGTGCAGGTGCGTTCGGGCGTCGGTGTCGAGGCGCAACGCGCGGCTGAGCGCGTCGAGGACCTGTGCGGACGGGTTGGTCTCGCGGCCCTGTTCGAGGCGGGCGTAGTAGTCGGCGCTCACGCCGGCCAGTACCGCCACCTCCTCCCGCCGCAGGCCCTTGACCTTGCGCTGGGTGTGGCTCGGCAGGCCGGTGGACTCGGGGTCGACGCGGGCGCGGTGGGCTTTGAGGAACTCGCCGAGCATGGTTCCCGAGGGTATCGGCGGTGCCCGCGTGCTGCCTGGGTGTGGCGCACCTGGGCAGCACGCGCCTCGGGCGAAGGCGTCCTGGCCGGTCCGGTGGCGCGCGCTGATCTTTGTGTCATGAGCAAAGTCGTGGTGATCAGTGGAGCTTCCAGCGGGATCGGCGAGGCGACGGCCCGCGTCCTGGCCGCCGCCGGGCACCGGGTGTTCCTCGGGGCACGTCGCGAGGACAGGCTGGCGGCGCTGGCGGCCGAGATCGGTGCCGCTCACGCGCCGTTGGACGTGACCTCGCGCGAGTCCTTCCGGTCGTTCGTGGACGCGGCCGTCGAGCGGTACGGCAGGGTCGACGTGCTGGTGAACAACGCGGGCGTGATGCCGTTGTCCCTCATGGGTTCCCTCAAGGTCGACGAGTGGGACCGCATGGTGGACGTCAACCTCAAGGGCGTGCTGAACGGCATCGCCGCCGTGCTGCCCCGGTTCACCGGCGGCGGGCACGTCGTGAACGTCGCCTCGGTCGGCGCGCACATGGTCATGCCGACCGCCGCCGTGTACTGCGCAACGAAGTACGCGGTGTGGGCGTTGTCCGAGGGACTGCGCCAGGAACGCCAGGACGTGCGCGTCACCGTGGTCTCGCCCGGCGCCACGGCGTCCGAGCTGACGGACGGCATCACCGACGACTTCGCGGCCTCGGTGATGGAGGAGTTCGTCAGGAAGGCGCTTCCGGCGTCCGCCATCGGTGAGGCCATCGCGTACGCGGTCGCGCAGCCGGCGGAGGTCGACGTCAACGAGATCGTGGTCCGGCCGGTGACCCAGGACCGTTAGGCGCCGGTGGTCGAGCCGGGCCGCAGGATCATCAGCACGGTCACGGTCGCCCACAGCAGGTTGAACACGCCCGTGTACAGGGCGAGCCGCTTCACGTCCCTGGTCCTCAACGCCTTCTCCTGACCGGGGATGACCTTGAGGACCAGCACGAACGCGGCGGCCGTCGTGAGCGCGATCGACACGACCACCCACGGGTGGCCGGTCACGCCCATCACGCCGGCCGTCGCGAACCCGAACACCGGCACCGAGATGCCGATGAGCGCGTAGACGCGGCAGATCCGGTGCAGCAGCGCCGGGTTCCCGTCCGCGGCGCGCACGGCCTTCGGGAACATGCTCGCCGCGACCGTGACCGGGCCGATCGCGATGATCGCGGCCAGGACGTGCAGCGAGAGGAACAGCTTGCTCACGCCGCCCTCCACACGGTGCCGCGGCGCTCGTGGCCGAACAGCTCCTCGACGGTCAGGGCCTGCTGGACGCCGACCTCGCGTTCGAGCAGGTACAGGCCGAGGTCGACGCCGGAGCTGATGCCGGCGGCGGTCACCAGGTCGCCGTCGTCGACGATGCGGACGCGGTGGGCGTTCACCCCCATGGACTCCAGCACGTGCAGCCCGACGAAGGTGGTGGTCGCGTTGCGGCCCTTGATGAGCCCGGCGATGGCCAGCAGCACCGATCCGCCGCACACGGTCGCGATGACCGCGTTCGTCTCCTTCAGCACCGGCCCGACCGTGGACGCGCCGGCGGCGAGCAGGGGGATCACCTCGTCCTCGGTGAAGGCGGCCGCGCCGGGGACGACAATCACGCCCCCCGCCTGCGGGTCGAGCTTCCCGGTGGCGCGCAGGGACAGCATGTCCAGCCCCGCGGGGACCTCGCGCGGTCCCTCCGCCGTCACCAGCTCGGCTTCGACCCCGCCCGCGACCAGCGTCTCGTAGGGGCCGATCGCGTCCAGCGCGTCGAAGCCGTCGAACAGCACTACCTGAGCTTTCACTTCAGCACTCCTCGCGTTCGGTGATCACACCGTAGGAGCGCGGAGACGTGGGCAGAACTGGCTGGAATGCCATGTTCCAACGGATTCTCGCCAGCTACAGTCGGGGTCGTGCACGAGGTGGCGGTGGTGGCGATGGACAGCGTGGTCCCGTTCGACTTCGCGACGCCGGTCGACGCGTTCAACTGGGTCGACCGGTACCGGGTGCGGGTCTGCGGTCCGAAGAGGACCGCCGACGCGGGCTGTTTCGAGGTGAAAGTCCCGCACGGTCTGGAAATCCTGTCCGAAGTGGACACGATCATGCTGCCGGGCCACGACCCGGACATGGTCGTGCCCAAGCCGGTCGTCGAGGCGCTGAGGAAGGCAGCGGCGCGCGGCACCCGGATCGCGTCGATCTGCACGGGCGCGTTCGTCTTCGCGGCGACGGGGCTGCTCGACGGCCTCCGCGTGACGACGCACTGGCTGGGCGCCGAGAAGCTGGCCGCCCGGTACCCGGCCCTGGAGGTCGACCCGGACGTGCTCTACGTCGACAACGGGCAGTTCCTCACGTCCGCCGGCGCCGCGGCGGGGCTGGACCTGTGCCTGCACATGATCCGGCGCGACCACGGCTCGGCGGTGGCGGCCGACGCGGCCAGGTTCGCCGTCATGCCGCTGGAACGCGAGGGCGGGCAGGCGCAGTTCATCGTGACGCCGCCCGCCACGCCTCAGGGCGCCGAGCTGGAGCCGTTGCTGAAGTGGATGGAGAGCAACGCCGCGCGCGAGCTGACGCTGGAGGACCTCGCGCGGCAGGCGGGCATGAGCACGCGGACGCTGAACCGGCGCTTCCGCGACCAGACCGGGACCACGCCGCTGCAGTGGCTGCACCGGGCGAGGATCCGCCAGGCGCAGCACCTGCTGGAGACGACGAGGGACCCGGTCGAGCTGATCGCGAGCAGGGTCGGGTTCGGGTCGGCCACGGCGTTCCGCGACAGGTTCAAGCGGATCGCCGGGACCTCGCCGCAGAGCTACCGGGCGGCCTTCCAGAGCCCTTAGCTCGTCAGGGCTGGGAGTGCTCGTGCAGCAGCAGGAGCGTGTAGGCGGCGATGGACTGGGCGTCGGTGATCTCGCCCTTGGAGATCATCAGCTCGAAGTCGGCGCGAGGGAACCAGGCCGAGCGCATGTCCTGCTCCTCGAGCTCCCGCTCGTGGAAGCCCTCGGTCAGCTCGGTGGCGAGGAAGACGCGCCCGCGCTGCGACGACATGCCGGGCGCGACGTCGAGGAGGCCCAGCTCGACGAGCTTGCCCGCGCGCAGCCCGGTCTCCTCGCGCAGCTCGCGCCTGGCCAGCTCCAGCGGGTCGGCGTCGGCGCGGTCCGGCGCGGTGCCCTGCGGGAACTCCCAGCGGCGCAGGCCGAGCGGGTAGCGGAACTGCTCGACGAGACGGATGCGCTCGCCGTCGAGCGGGATGACCAGCGCGTAGTCGGGCTTGTCGACCACGCCGTAGATGCCCTCAGTGCCGTCCGCGCGGCGGATCGGATCTTCCCTGATGGTCATCCACGGGTTTGCGTACACCAGACGGGTGCCGAGGCTTTCCACGGCACGGACCGTACCTAACGGCCGGATCGTGGACACACCCCGTAGCCTGTCGCGGTGCGTCTCGTCATCGCTCGCTGCCAGGTCGACTACGTAGGCCGACTCACCGCCCATCTGCCCATGGCCCAGCGCCTGCTGCTCATCAAGGCCGACGGTTCGGTGTCGATCCACTCCGACGACCGCGCCTACAAGCCGCTGAACTGGATGAGCCCGCCCTGCTGGCTGATCGAGGACCCGGACATCTGGACCGTGCAGAACAAGGCGGGGGAGAAGCTGATCATCACCCTCGACGAGGTGCTGCACGACTCGAAGCACGAGCTGGGCCCCGAGCCCGGCCTGCGCAAGGACGGCGTCGAGGCCGACCTGCAGAAGCTGCTCGCCGAGCACGTCACGACCCTGGGCGAGGGCTGGACGCTGGTGCGCCGCGAGTTCCCGACGCCGATCGGCCCGGTCGACCTGATGTGCCGCGACGCCAAGGGCGGCTCGGTGGCGGTCGAGATCAAGCGCCGCGGCGAGATCGACGGCGTCGAGCAGCTCACGCGGTACCTGGAGCTGCTGAACCGCGACCCGCTGCTGGCGCCGGTGGCAGGCGTGTTCGCCGCGCAGCAGATCAAGCCGCAGGCGCGGACGCTGGCCGAGGACCGCGGCATCCGCTGCGTGGTGCTGGACTACGACGCGTTGCGCGGGATCGAGCCGGACGAGTTCCGCCTCTTCTGAGTCACCGGCTGACCATCAGGCCGACGGCCTCGATCGCCGCCTGGAGCGAGTGGCCGGGGCCGGCGGTCTCCCGGGCGAGCTTGACCGCCTGCACCGGCTTGCCCGCGACGACCAGGTCCATGAGTCGGTCCAGAGTCTCGTCCGGCAGCGATTCGAGCAGGGCGAACGCGGCTTCGTCGCGCGCTTCCGTCATGCCCTGAGCCTAGGCGCCGCGGGCTCACGCACGCGCTGGTTTTCTCTCCTCCCGGCTTCAACGAGCGACCCGTCGCATGCCGTGGTTTCGTGATCACGCACACGGGGTAAGACCTCGCGCACCTGGAGTACTGTCCTCTCCTGGTCGGTGTTGTTCGACTTTGTTGGAAGTCTTGGAGGTGGGCAGTGTCGGTGTCGGTGCTGGCCGAAGCGGACCTGCGGCTCGACGCGGGGCCGCTCGACTACGCGTTGCTGGTCATCTACTTCGTGGTGGTGCTCGGCATCGGCGTCATGGCGCGGCGGTCCGTCTCCTCCAGCCTCGACTTCCTGCTGTCCGGGCGGTCCCTGCCGGCGTGGGTCACGGGTCTCGCGTTCATCTCGGCGAACCTGGGCGCGCTCGAGCTGATGGGCATGACGGCCAACGGCGCGCAGTACGGCATGGCGACGGTGCACTACTACTGGATCGGCGCCATCCCGGCGATGGTGTTCCTCGGTCTGGTGATGATGCCGTTCTATTACGGCTCGAAAGTGCGCAGTGTCCCCGAGTTCATGCGCCGCCGGTTCGGCAAACCCGCCCACCTGGTCAACGCCGTCAGCTTCGCCGTCGCGCAGGTGCTGATCGCGGGCATCAACCTGTTCGCGCTGGCGGTGATCATCGACGCGCTGCTCGGCTGGCCGCTGCCGGTGTCCATCTGCGTCGCGGCGCTGGTGGTGCTCGCGTACACGACGCTCGGTGGTCTGAGCGCCGCGATCTACAACGAGGTGCTGCAGTTCTTCGTCATCGTGGCCGCGCTGGCGCCGCTCACGATCGTCGGCCTCATCAAGGTCGGCGGCTGGCAGGGCATCGTCGAGAAGGTCACCGACTCCGAGCAGCTGAGCGCGTGGCCCGCGACGGAGCTGACCGGCATCAACAGCCCGGTGTGGAGTGTCATCGGACTCGTGTTCGGTCTTGGGTTCGTCCTGTCGTTCGGCTACTGGACGACGAACTTCGCCGAGGTGCAGCGCGCGATGAGCGCGAAGTCGATGTCGGCGGCCAAGCGCACGCCGATCATCGGCGCGTACCCGAAGGCGCTCATCCCGGCGATCATCATCATCCCGGGCATCATCGCCGCGTTGATCGTGCCGGAGATGACCCGGCTCAAGGCCGGTGACACGGACACCGGTGTGGCCTACAACGACGTGCTGCCGCTGCTCATGCGCGACCTGCTGCCCAACGGCATCCTCGGCATCGCCATCACCGGTCTGCTCGCGAGCTTCATGGCCGGTGTCGCGGCGAACGTCAGCTCGTTCAACACCGTGTTCACGTACGACCTGTGGCAGGACTACGTGAAGAAGGACCGGCCGGACGAGTACTACCTGCGCGTCGGGCGGTGGGCGACGGTCGGCGCGTGCGTGCTCGCGATCGGCACGGCGTTCATCGCCGCGGCGCTGGGCGGGTCCAACATCATGGACTACATCCAGGCGCTGTTCTCGTTCTTCAACGCGCCGCTGTTCGCGACGTTCATCCTGGGCATGTTCTGGAAGCGGATGACGCCGACGGCGGGCTGGGTCGGTCTGCTCGCGGGCACGTTCACCGCGATCTTCATCTACGCGGTCTCGGAGCCGTCGTTCGGCATCGAGCTGCTCGAGCTGCCCGGTCAGGGCGCGAGCTTCCTCGGCGCCGGTCTCGCGTTCGTGGTGGACATCCTGGTGAGCGTCGCGGTCACCGCGGTCACCAGGCCGAAGCCCGACAGCGAGCTGGTCGGGCTGGTCTACAGCCTGACGCCGAAGGAGGACAGGGCGCACGCCACCACCGGTGAGGACGCCGGCTGGTACCGCTCGCCCGCTCTGCTCGGTGGTGGCGTGATCGCCCTGACCGCTGTTCTCTACTTCGTCTTCGCCTGAGGGAGGCCGTCATGAGGTTGTTCGACCTGCGACTGATCATCGCGTTCCTCTTCGGCCTGTACGGCGTCGTACTGGTCGTCGTGGGCCTCGGGTTCACGAGCGAGGACGACCTGAGGAAGGCGGAAGGGGTCAACATCAACCTGTGGGCCGGTGTCGCGATGGCCGTGCTGGCCGTGGCGTTCGCCGCCTGGGCGCTGGTGCGGCCCCAGTTCGCGGACACCGACAAGCAGCCCCTCAAGGAGCTGTGACCGCTACGACTCCGAGCGGCCGCCGGGGTAGACGGGGTTGAACGCCTCGATCGTCCACGCGTCGAGCCAGCTGAATGCGCGGCGAATGCGGTTTCGCACGTCTCTCCTTCTCTTCGGGGTCTTCATCAGGTACAGCGCGTCGATCTTCTGAATCGTTCCCGTAGCTGAGCGTGACTTAGGCCACGGGGCAAGTCGGGGTACCGGCCACGAACGCGCGGAAAGGTCGCTACCGTGCACGTCGTGCCTCGTTTTCGTGCCACCGCCGTGGTCGCCGCCGCTGCGTTGCTGATGGCCGGCTGCGCCACCGGGCCCGGTCTCGCCAAGACCAACTCGCCCCGCCGCACCGTGCAGGCGGGGGCCGAGCGGGACCCGGCCGACCCGTCGGCGACGACCAGGCCGTCGGCGCAGCCGGGCAAGCCCGTCGACCCCGCGTTCGCCGCGGAACGGCTGCGACTGGTCGACCCGTGCGCGGTGATCGAGAAGGACCTGCTGGAGACGGTCGGCACGCCGTCGCGGTACTCGAGCAGCAACTACACGCGCTGCTCCAACTACATGAAGGACAAGGCGGGCAAGACGCTCAGCGTCACGATCGACATCGGTTACTCGCTGACGTCGACGGACCTGAAGAACGCGACGAAGACGATCGCGGGCCTCAAGAGCGGCGAGCAGAAGCTCAGCTCGTCCTGCTTCATCACCGCCGTGACGCAGGAGAGCCCCGGCATGGCCGTGCGGGTGCAGATCACGACCGGGTCGGGCAGCGAGGCGGCGGAGCCGTGCGAGCCCGGCCGCAAGGTGCTGGAGGGCGCGATCCGCAAGCTGCGCGGCAACCCGGCCAAGTACAGCCCCGGCAAGGGCTCGCCGGTCGAGGTCGACCCGTGCGAGATCGTGGACAAGGCGATGCTCTCGCCCGTGCTCGGCGCCTCGCCGCGCGCCCTGCCGTTCGGCCTGCACCAGTGCTCGTGGACGGGCCAGAGCGCCCAGATGCAGCTCGACATCAAGACCGTGCGCATCCCGAAGGACGGCAAGTTCGACAGCAAGTCCGTCGAGGTCGACCTCGGGGACGGGCTGAAGGGCTACCAGGCGTTCAAGGACACCTCGTACCCGAGCTGCGAGCTGGTCATCGTGCGCACCAAGGACACCAGCGACGCCGGTGAGATCGTGGAGTTCATCGTGGGCGGCTCGAAGTCGAAGGAGTTCGACCGCTGCGAGGCCACGCAGGCGTTCGCCAAGGCCGTGCTGCCCAAGCTGCCCTCCGCGTGAGCGGGCGGCTCCGCGCCACCGCGCGGAGCCAGAGGGCTGAAAGTTGCACAGCTACCCGTTAGGGTCGGGTTACTGGCGAGTACCGGGAGGTCCCCATGACGCAGACCGCTTCGGACAGCGCGCTGTCGGCCGATGGCGAGCAGCGGCGGTTCGCATCACTGGACCCGCGCACGGGTGAGGTCGTCGCGCACCACCCGATCCACACCGCGGCCGAGGTCGAGGACGCCGTCGCGTCGGCCCGCGAGGCCGCCACGTGGTGGGCGGGGCTCGGCTTCGAGGGCCGCAAGACCAAGCTCGACGCGTGGCGCCGCATCCTGTCGCAGCGCGCCGACGAGTTCATCTCGCTGATCAGCTCCGAGACGGGCAAGCCCGCCGACGACTCCAGGGTCGAGATCACGCTGGTGCTCGACCACCTGCACTGGGCGGCCCGGCACGCGGGGCGGGTGCTCGGCAAGCGCCGGGTCTCCTCGGGAATGCTGATGGTCAACCACAGCGCGTCGGTCGAGTACCTGCCGCTGGGCGTCGTCGGCGTCATCGGGCCGTGGAACTACCCCGCGCACACGCCGATGGGGTCGATCTCGTACGCGCTGGCCGCGGGCAACGCCGTGGTGTTCAAGCCGTCGGAGTTCACGCCCGGCGTCGGCACGTTCCTGGCGTCGACGTTCGCCGAGGCGGTGCCGGAGTACCCGGTGTTCCAGGTGGTCACGGGCTTCGGCGAGACGGGCGCGGCGCTGTGCGCTGCCGGGGTCGACAAGATCGCGTTCACCGGCTCGACCCGCACCGGCAAGAAGGTCATGGCCGCGGCCGCCGCCACGCTCACGCCCGTGCTGGTCGAGTGCGGCGGCAAGGACGCCCTGATCGTCGACTCGGACGCCGACCTGACCGCCGCCGCCGAGGCCGCGATCTGGGGCGCGGTGTCGAACGCCGGCCAGACCTGCGCGGGCGTCGAGCGGGTCTACGTGGCCGAGGACGTCGCCGACGAGTTCATCGAGATCGTCGTGAAGCGCGCCAAGAAGCTCAAGCCCGGAGGGGAGCCGAACGCGCACCTCGGACCGATCACCATGCCGTCGCAGGTCGAGATCATCCGCGAGCACGTGCGGGACGCGCTCGACCGCGGCGGCAAGGCGCTGGTGGGCGGGCCCGACTCGATCAGGCCGCCGTACGTCGAGCCGGTCGTGCTCGCGGACGTGCCGGAGGACTCGCTCGCGGTCACCGAGGAGACCTTCGGGCCGACCGTCGTGATCAACCGCGTGCCGAACGCGCTGGAGGGCGTGCGGCTCGCGAACCGGTCGAAGTACGGGCTGGGCGCCGCGGTGTTCTCGAAGTCGCGCGGCGAGGAGCTCGCGAAGGAGCTGCGGGTCGGCATGGTGTCGATCAACTCGGTGCTGACCTACGCGGCCGTTCCCGGCCTGCCGTTCGGCGGCGTGGGCGACTCCGGGTTCGGGCGCATCCACGGCGACGACGGGCTGCGCGAGTTCTCCTTCGCCAGGGCCGTGACGAAGCGGAAGTTCGCGTCGGTGATCAACATGGCGACGTACGACCGCTCGTCCATGGCGGGCAGGCAGATGATGCGGCTCGCGCGGGTGCTCTTCGGGCGCTGACGTGACCGAGGAGCACCCGCGCGGGTGTTCCTCGTCAGGCGCCGAACTGCTTCTTCAGGTCGTCCAGGACCACGTCCGCGGCGAGCACGCCGAGGCCCAGGAAGTACGTCTCGTCCGAGACGGGCTTCGCCTTGCCGGCCTTGACGGCGTTCAGGCCGTTCCACAGCGGACCGCCGAGCACGGAGTCCTGCGCGGTCTTCGCCGGGTCGCCGTAGGAGGAGTAGACGACGAAGTCGCCGTCGGCCTTGCCGATCTCCTCGGTGCTGATCTCGGCGGCCAGGTCGTCCACCTGCGACGCCGCCGGCTGCGGGATCTTGGCGTCGATCAGGATCGTGCCGATGAAGGACTTCTTGGCGTACAGGCGGATCCGGCCGGGCAGGAAGCGCAGCGCCGTGACGGTCGGGCGCACGCCCAGCTTGGCCTCGATGGCGTCGCCGGTCTCGGTGGCCTTCTTCGTGTAGTCCTCGAGCATCTTCGCGGCGTCGGCCTGGCGGTCGAGCGCGGCGGCGTTGAGGACGAAGTTCTCCTTCCACACGTAGCCGGGGCGCACGCTGAACACCGTGGGGGCGATCGCCGAGAGCTTCGGGTAGAGGGCCTCCGCGCGCAGCTGCGAACCCAGGATCAGGTCCGGGTTCAGCTTGGTGATCGCTTCGAGGTTGACGTTGTTGATCGTGCCGACGTTCTCCGGCGTGCCGGCCTTGTCGCCGACGTAGGACGGCATCGTGGGGGAGCCGTCGGTGTAGGCGATGCCGACCGGCTTGATGCCGAGCGCCACGACGTTGTCGAGCTCACCCGTGTCGAGGACGACCACCCGTTCGGGTTTCTTCTCGATCACGGTCTCACCCATCGCGTGCTTGACCGTGCGGGGGAACTCACCCGGCTTCGCCTGCGTGCCGAACCCGTTGCTCAGGTCGGTCGCCTTGCCGAAGTCCGCTTCTCCCTGGGCCACGGAGGGCTTTTCCTGGGTGCTCTCGCCGCACCCGGCGAGGGTCAGTGCGACCGCCACGAGCAGCGCTGCTGTCCTGGACACGATTGTGGTTCCTCCGCTACTCGCAGTGATGCTGACCTGCATTTGTTAGGGCAGGCTAACGGTAACGGGCGGGCGCGCCGGTTCCGAGTGTCAGACCTCCGGAGTAAGAAGGAACACGGTCACCGCCGATCGAAAGGGCCGCACGATGAAGAAGATCATCAACGATCCGGAAACCGTGGTGCGCGACGCGCTGCGGGGCATGCGGGCAGCCCATCCCGACCTGCTGACGGTGTACGAGGACCCGGCGGTCGTCGTGCGCGCCGACGCGCCCGTGCGGGGCAAGGTGGTCGTCATCTCGGGCGGCGGAGCGGGCCACGAGCCGTTGCACGGCGGGTTCGTCGGGCGCGGCATGCTCGACGCGGCCTGTCCCGGCGCGGTGTTTACCTCGCCCACGTCGGACCAGGTGCTCGACGCCGTCACGAAGACCGACGGCGGCGCGGGCGCGTTGCTGATCGTGAAGAACTACACCGGCGACGTGCTGAACTTCGAGATGGCAGGCGAGCTGGCCGAGACCGAGGTGCGCAGCGTCGTGATCGACGACGACGTGGCGGTGAAGGACTCCCTGTACACGGCGGGCCGTCGCGGCGTGGGCGGCACCGTGCTGCTGGAGAAGATCGTCGGTGCCGCGGCCGAACGGGGCGACGACCTGGCGGCGTGCGAGGAGCTGGCCAAGCGGGTGATCTCGTCGGTGCGGTCGATGGGCCTCGCCCTGAGCTCGTGCACGGTGCCGCACGTCGGGTCGCCGAGCTTCGAGCTGGCCGACGACGAGATGGAGATCGGCATCGGCATCCACGGCGAGCCGGGGCGGCAGCGCGTGCCGGTCGGCCCCGCCTCGGAGATGGTGGCGGCGTTGCTCGACCCGATCCTGGAGGACCTGCCGTTCGCCTCCGGCGACCGGGTGCTGCTGTTCACCAACTCGATGGGCGGAACTCCGTTGATCGAGCTGTACTTGGCACACGGCATCGCCGAACAACTGCTCGCGGATCGGGGGATCACGGTGGAACGAAGGCTCGTCGGCCCGTACATCACGAGCTTGGAGATGCAGGGCATGAGTCTCACGCTGCTGAAGGTGGACGACGAGATGCTCGAGCTGTGGGACGCGCCGGTGCACACGCCCGCACTGCGGTGGGGAGTCTGACGTGGGGTGCACGACCGCGGACGTCGTGACGGCACTGCGGGCGGCCGCCGCCGTGGTGCAGGAGCACCGCGACGAGCTGGTGCGCCTGGACCAGGCGATCGGCGACGCCGACCACGGCGAGAACATGCGCCGCGGCTTCGCCGCCGTGGTGTCCAAACTGGACGCAGAAGAACCGGAGACACCGGCCAAGGCCCTGAAGCTGGTGGCCACCACGCTGATCTCGACGGTCGGCGGCGCCGCGGGCCCGCTGTACGGCACGGCGTTCCTGCGCGCGTCGACAGCGGTGGCCGACCTGGCGGAGCTCGACGGCGACGCTGTGGCACGGGCACTGCGGGCAGCGCTCGACGGAGTGGTGGCCCGCGGCAAGGCCGAGGTGGGCGACAAGACGATGGTCGACGCCCTCACCCCGGCCGTCGCGGCGGCGGCCTCGTCCACAGGGTCAGCCGCCGAAGCCCTGGCAGCAGCGGCCGACGCCGCAGCCGAAGGCGCCGAGTCCACCATCCCGCTGGTGGCGCGCAAGGGCAGGGCCTCCTACCTGGGCGAACGCAGCGCGGGCCACCTGGACCCCGGCTCCCGCTCGACGGCTCTGCTGCTCAGGGCCCTCGCGGACGCGGCGGCAAAGGCATGACCGCCACCGGCAGGGTCGGCCTCGTGGTCGTCTCCCACAGCGAGATGCTGGCGAACGGCGTGGCGGAGCTGGCCGCCCAGATGGCCCCCGACGTGGCGGTGGTGGCCGTCGGCGGCACGGAGGAAGGCGGCCTGGGCACCGACTACGGTGCCGTGGTCGAGGCACTGGCCGACGCCGACACCGGCCAAGGCGTGGTGCTCCTCTACGACCTCGGCAGCGCCAAGATGACGGCGGAGATGGCCGTGGAGTCGGCCGAAGACCCGTCCCGCTACGAGGTGGTGGACGCACCCCTGGTCGAAGGAGCCGTGGCCGCCGCCGTGAAAGCCCAGGGCGGCGCCTCACTCCCCGACGTGGCATCGGCAGCGGAAGGCGCCTCCGGCGAAACCCCGGTAGCCGCCACCTCCACGACGTCGTCCTCCTCCACCACCACGTCCCCCACTTCCCAGAAGCCGGTCCTGCACGTGGTGCCGGACGCGGTGACGGCGGAGATCCGGCTGACCAACGAGGTGGGCCTGCACGCCCGCCCAGCGGCCCTGCTGACCAGGACAGTCGCCGAGCTGGACGCCGACGTCCTGATCCGCCACGCCGACGAGGAGGCGAACGCGGCCAGCGTCCTGGCCCTGATGGGCCTGGGCGCCCCCGGCGGAGCCACCGTCACGGTGGTGGCCACGGGCAAGGACGCCGCCGAGGCGGTGCGCCGCATCGAGGAGCTGGCCGAGAGGGGGTTCGACGACTGAGGCGACTCCAAGAAAGGTGCGCAAGGTCGTGACGAGTCTCCCGGGAATTTGACGCCCTGCGGAATGATATCGGCTGGGAGAATCCTCTCCTGAAGGGAGAGGATTCTGCAGATATCGGCACCTGTGCTGAAACGTGGTGCTCGGTATCATGCTGTCATGACGACACTGGAGAACCGCGTCAGGGGACTGCAGACTCGGCTTGCTGAGCTGTCCGGCGAGCGCGATGCGAAACTGGATCAGCTCGCCGGTGAGGTAGCGGAGTTGCGCAAAGACGTCAGGGAGGTCCTTGCGCTCCTGAGGGCCTCGAAAGAGGGATAGCCCGCTAGTCCGGTTCTGTTCCTCCCGATCGGTTTCGAAGCCATCGAAAACGGTATGACGAATAAGACCCGCCAGGGCGTGCGGGGCCTCGTGGCTGTGCCGGCGGGTAGCTGAGAGCTTCCGCGCCCCACCCTCCACGTACAACGCAAGCTCGCTGGACACCGCGGCTTGGTGGCCGTTCCCTGTTCATTTGTCGCGGGGTGGGTCGGGTTCGGCGGCAGGCTCGGCGGTCCTGGGTTCTTGCCGGTGGGGTTCTTCTCGGCTCCGCTCTTCCCGTGGCCGGAAGTCGGCCCGGTTCCGGCGCCTCCTCTTCCTCTGGTGGTCGTCGGCCTGCTGGTTTCGCCGCGGTAATCAAGCTCTCGCATGTGGGCCTCCCTCTTGTGCACGGGGCAACCTTGGCGGTCTGCTCCCTTTTTCCAGCCCCAGGTGAGCTGGGTCCACACACACGTGCACCGCTCAGGGCGTGGGCAGGGGTAATCACGCCGAGGCTCGGGTACCAGTCCGATCCACTCGAACATGACCACCTCCCAATCAGCGGTCTTGTCCGGACCGTCCGGGGAGAACTCACGAACATCACCCGGCTGCGACCCCAAAACGCATTTGGTCATCCGATCAGGTGGGTATCCTGCGCTTATGCGCTTGAGCGATGAAGGGTCCGTTGGCCGGCGGATCGCCCATCACCGGAAGCGCCGAGGCATGACACAGGAGGTTCTGTGCGGCCTGGTGGGCGGAAAGTCGATCGAGTGGCTGCGCCAGATCGAGAATGGCAAGCGTGATGTAGACAAGCTGTCCACGATCGTCGCGGTGGCCGAGGCATTGAAGATCGCCCCCTCCGAGTTGCTTCCCGGCCCGTTCCGCACGACGGCGAGGGCGACGAGAAGCCTGGGCAGTGCGCCCGAGGTCGTGCCGGAGATCCAGGCGTCGATGCTGCGCCACGACGGCATCGCGGGATTGCTGAACCTGCCGAACCGGCCTGTGTCCCCGGAACACCTCAGGCGGACCGTTGAACGTGCTTTCGTGTGCTCTCAAACCGAACGCTGGTCGGACATGGCTCCGCTCGTCCCGGACATGATCAGCGACGCTTGGCACCTGGTGCGGAACGCCGAGACCGATGATGAACGCCGGCAAGCGTTCGGGCTTCAGGCGCTGGTGTACCGGGTGACGTCAGGCATGCTCGATCGTCTGGGAGAGTCTCATCTTCCTTGGGTCGCCGCGGAAAGGTCGATGCACGCGGCCGAGCAGACCGGCGACCCCTTGTTGATCGCCGGAGGAGCGTGGCGTCTGGCCGTGGTCCTCCGTCACGCGGGAAGACTCACGGAGTCCACTGATGTTCCGGTGGCGGCCGCGGATGCTCTCAGGCATCGGCTGGACCACCCGGAGGCGTACAGCGTGTACGGCTCCCTCATGCTCAAGGGCGCCGTCGGAGCCGCCACGCTGGGCGACCACAAGGGCGTTCGTGACTACCTCGCTGAGGCATCCCGTGCTGCCGAAGTGATCGGCGACCGCAACGACTACTGGTTCGCGTTCGGACCGACGAATGTGGCGATCCACCGGGCGTGGTTGTCCCTTGAGCTCAGCGATCCGGCCAAGGCGATCGAACTGGCTTCCTTCGTGCCGCACGACAAGCTTCCCCGCGTGCTTGCCGAACGGCGGACGTCCCACCTGATCACCGTCGCGTGGGCCCACTACCTGAAGCGGCAGGACCGGGAAGCGCTGGACGCGCTGACAGCGGCCAAAGCCGCGGCCCCCGAACAGCTTCTGTTCACCCGCAGGGTCCACGTGATGCTGCAAGGCATGCTCAAGCGGGAACGCAGGTCGATCAAGAGCGACCTGCGGGCCATGGCCGGCTTCGTCGGCACTGTCGCCTAGTCCGACTGTCCGGTGGTGCGTTGCGCGACGCCGGTGGCGTGATCCACGCCCATCGACACCGCGATCCACACAGCAACCATGTCGGGCAGGCCGGGAGCTCAGCCCTGCGTCGGGTCGTGCACCACGCCGCTTCGCTCGGGGCTCGGCACGTCTGGTGTCCGCTCACGCCCCCGAGCAGCCAACTCGGTCAGCTCGCCGCACCCCCTCCAAACCCGCCGCCTCCACCATCCCAGGCCCCACCACATCATCCCCGGACGGCGCAAGACGCCGTTCCCCCACATGGCCTGATCAGGCCCTACGCTGAGAATCACCCCTCTCCTAGACCGATAACTGTTTCGATCCCGATGGCGAAGCTCACGGCATGGCGGCGCGCGAGGAGTGGCATAGTCGCCCGCAAGTTACTCCTTGGTAGCCCACGCTTTACCCCGCAGGGAGGTCTGCAGTGGCGCGCGAAATCAACACCGTCGGAGTCGTCGGCTTCGGAACCATGGGCGCGGGCATCGTCGAGGTACTCGCGCGCACCGGGCTCGAGGTCAGGGTGGTGGACGTCGACGCGGCCGGGCTCGAGCGCGGGCTCGGGCACCTGGAGCACTCCACCGAGCGGGCCGTGAAGCGCGAGAAGATCACGGCGGACGAGAAGGCCGTGATCCACGGGCGGGTCTCGACCAGCCTTGAGCTCAGCAGCCTCGCAGGGTGTGACCTGGTGGTCGAGGCCGTGCCGGAGAACGTCGAGCTGAAGGCGAAGATCTTCAAGGAGCTGGACGGGATTCTCGCTCCCGAGGTCGTCATCGCGTCGAACACGTCGTCGCTGTCGATCACCGAGATCGGTGTGCACACGGGCAGGCCCGGCAAGGTCGTCGGGCTGCACTTCTTCAACCCCACGCAGGTGTTGAAGCTGGTCGAGGTGGTGCGGACGGTCGTCACGGAGCCGGACGTGATCACCGACGTGGTGGCGTTCGTGGAGCGGCTGGGCAAGTCGCCGGTCGTGATCGGGGACCGGGCCGGGTTCATCGCCAACGCGTTGCTGTTCCCGTACCTCAACCACGCGGTCAAGATGCTGGAGTCGCGGTACGCGACGCGTGAGGACCTGGACGCGGCCATGCGGTACGGGTGCGGGTATCCGATGGGGCCCTTGGCGTTGCTGGACCTCATCGGTCTCGACACCGCCTACGAGATCCTCGACACGATGTACCACCAGTCGCGCAACCGCCTGCACGCTCCGGCGCCGCTGCTCAAGCAGATGATCACGGCCGGGTTGCTGGGCCGGAAGACCGGGCGCGGCTTCTACACCTACGACGGGCCCGACTCGCCGGTCGTCGTCGCGGACGCGCAGACGCCGTCCGAAGTGGACAGCGGCACGCAGGCCCGTGAGGTGCAGCGGGTCGGTGTCATCGGGACGGGCACGATGGCCACCGGGATCGCGGAGGTCTTCGCGAAGCGCGGCTACGACGTCGTGCTGCGGGCGCGCAGCCTGGAGAAAGCCGAGAGGGCGATCGGGGCGGTGCGCAAGTCGCTCGACCGCGCCGTGTCGAAGGGGCGGCTCGCCGAGGCGGACCGGGACTCCGCGCTCGGCAGGATCACGCCCGCTGTCGAGTTCGTCGAGCTCGCGGACTGCGACCTGGTGGTCGAGGCCGTCGCCGAGGAGATCGGGATCAAGAAGGAGGTCTTCGCGGCGCTCGACGAGGTGTGCAAGCCCGGCGCGGTGCTCGCGACGACGACGTCCTCGCTGCCCGTCATCGAGGTCGCGGCGGCCACGCGCAGGCCCGCCGACGTCGTCGGGCTGCACTTCTTCAACCCCGCCCAGGTCATGAAGCTGGTGGAGGTCGTCGACACGATCGCTACCGGGGCCGACGTCGTCGCGACGGCCCGCAAGATCTGCCTCGACCTCGGCAAGCACCCGGTGCACTGCGGTGACAGGGCCGGTTTCATCGTCAACGCGCTGCTGTTCCCGTACCTGAACGACGCGGTGAAGATGCTGGAGGCCCACTACGCGGAGGCCGACGACATCGACAACGCGATGAAGGTCGGCTGCGGGCTGCCGATGGGGCCGTTCGCGCTGCTCGACGTGGTGGGGCTGGACGTGTCGCTCGCGATCCAGCGCACGCTCTACAACGAGTTCCGCGAGCCCGGGTTCGCGCCGGCGCCGCTGCTGGAGCACCTGGTCACGGCCGGGCGCCTCGGTCGCAAGACCGGCAAGGGGTTCCGCGACTACTCATGAGCCGCTCACAGGAGCACCATGTCGTGTCTGGCATGGTGGAAGCCATGCGGCGACTGGTGCTCCTGTTAGCTGTCCTCGTGCTCGTGACGGGTTGTGCTCGCACGACTGTCGGTGGCACCGCGGTCGCGCAGTCGCCGCTGGACGCCGCTTCGCCGTTCGACCAGGAGCAGAAGGAGTCGGCGGAACCGAGCGAGTCCGCAGACCCGGACGAGGACCTCGACACGGCGCCGATCGACGGTGAGGCGCAGGGCGTCTGCGCGAAGCTCAAGTGGACCGACCTGCCCTACCCCGGCGCGAAGGCGGACACGCCGCCCAGCCAGATCAACTACGACTCCACGTTCGACCAGTCGTGCCGGTGGACGACGAAGGTCGACGACGTCGAGGTGGGCGTCTCGCTGCGGTTCCGCGAGGGCCGCGCGATCACCATCGAGCGCACCACCGGCGAGTGGGACGTGAAGGAGCGCAAGGTCACGTACCTCGACCGCTCCGACGACCCCGACGTCGAACCGTCGTGCGTGCTCGCCGTGCCCTACGAGGGCGGCGGGCTCGGGATCATCGTCATCGACTCGTCCGGCAAGTTCGGCGGGGTCTGCGACCAGGGCCGCAAGGTGGCCGAGGTGCTGATCGACCGCGAGACGTCCTGACCGGACCGCGGACCGGGCGGGCGAGGCGGAACTAGCCGCAGCAGCCACCACCGCAGCAACCGCCGCCGCCACCACCGGCCGGCTGCTTCTGCGTCCCGCCGATACCGGCCATGGACAGCAGTTTCACCGTGTCGGCGTGGCCGTCGGGGCAGCTCGCGGGGGAGGACGCCTCGCTCATGGGGCGCTGCAGCTCGAAGGTGTCGTCGCAGGTTCGGCAACGGAACTCGTAGGTCGGCACGGCCTGATTCTACGAGCGGTTACCGTGTGGCAGTGCCTCGTCGTAACAGCCCCCGGCCAGAAGACCGGCGACCGCTCGGCGGCGGCGTCGGCTGGGCGCGCGCCGAGTCCGGTCCCGACGGTGACTGGCTGGTCCGCAACATCTCGGGGGCGCAGGCGCAGAAGACCTACCGCTGTCCCGGCTGCGACCACGAGATCCGCCCCGGTGTGCCGCACGTCGTCGCGTGGCCGGCCGAGGAGACGGGCTCGGTCGAGGAACGCCGCCACTGGCACCAGGGCTGCTGGGACTCGCGCGGCCGGCGCAGGCCGACCACGCGTCGCTGGTGATCCGGTCCGAACGCGTCTAGAGCCCGACCTGCGCGCGCCAGCGCTCCAAGCGGGCGCGGAACTCGTCGGGACGTTCGACGGGCGGCAGGTGGCCGCAGTCCTCGATGCGTTCGCTCGTGGAACGCCGCAGCGTCACCGCGAGCTTCGCGGCCACGTCGGGAGGCGTGAGCTTGTCGTGCTCGCCGACGAGCACCAGTGACGGGACGTCCAGCGACTCCAGGACGTCCGTCGAGTCGGGCCGCCCGGCCATCGCGCGCTGCCACCACGCCACGTCCTCGGGCCGCTGCTCCAAGATCATCGTGCGCACCAGCGCGCGTGCCGTGCCGGAGGCGTTCGGGCCGAGCAGGTTCGGCACCATCGCCTCGACCAGCCACTCGCCGACGCCCTCGCGTTCGACGCGGTCGGCCATCGCGTGCCGGTTCGCGGCGGCCTCCGGCGTGTCCGCGGTGTGCTTGGTGTCGACGAAGACCAGGCCCCGCACGCGTTCCGGTGCCTGCCGAAGCAGCGCCATCGCCACATAGCCGCCCATCGAGCACCCGCCGAGCAGCACCTTGTCGAGGCCGCGTTCGTCGAGCACCGCGAGCACCTGGGACGCGAGCGCGTCCAGGCCGGGTTCGCCCTGACCGCGCAGCGACGGCGTGAGCGCACCCGGCACGTCCCACATCCGCGCGTCGAGCGGAAAGGCGTGCAGCAGCACCAGGTCAGTCATCGACTCTCCCACTCCGGCGCCAGTACCGACCACACCTCGACGTCCTGCCGGACCCCGCGGTGGGTGGAGTACGAGCGCAACACCCCGTCCCTGGTCATGCCGAGCCGGCGCGCGACCGCGATGCTGGGCGCGTTCGCCGACGACACCAGCCACTCAACCCGATGCACGCCGCGTCCGCGAATCAGGTGGTCGACGAGCAGCGTCGCGGCCCGCGTGACGAGCCCCTTGCCGACCGCGGCCGGTTCGAGCCAGCAGCCGACCTCCGCACGTGCCTGCCGGACGTCCATGACCCGCACCAGCACGCCGCCGACCAGCACGTCGTCCAGCCAGATCCCGAAGATCCGGCCGGTGTCGGCGGCGGCCTTCTCCGCGTAGCTCTGGAGCAGGTCGCGTGCGCTTGGGAGGTCCTTGGCGGCGTCGGCGAACCCGATGTGCTGCCCGATGAAGTCACGGCCGCGCTCCATGTGGGCGAAGAACTCCTCGGCCCGCCACGGCTCCAGCGGCCTGAGCTCGGCACCGTCGATGCCCAGCGCTTTTCCGAACATCCCGTTCCCCCAAGATGAGTCACGTGTCGACGCGAATCGTATTGGTGCGCCACGCGCAGTCCGTGTGGCCGAAGCACGGAGAGCCCGACGACGACGAACGACCGCTGACCGCGCGGGGACTCGCGGACGCGGAGCTGCTGGTGCCGCGCCTCGTCGCGTACCGGCCGACGGCGGTGTTGTCGAGCCCGCAGCGCAGGGCGGTGCAGACGGTCACGCCGGCGGCGCTCGCGCTCGGGCTGGAGGTGATCGCGTGGCCCGAGCTGCGCGAATGGGAGTCGGGGCTGCTACCGAGCGCCGACTGGGAGGAGCTGTACCGGCGCAGCTGGGAACACCCCGAGTCCGCCCACGGCGAGGGCGAGAGCCTCGACGGCCTGACCAGGCGGGCAGGGAGGGCACTCGCGCGCGTGGCGACTGTCCACCCGGACGAGACAGTGCTGGTCGGCTCGCACGGGACGTTCGCGTCGCGGGCGCTGATCGCGGCAGGGCACCGCGCGGACTGGGACTTCTGCCGCACGATGCCGATGCCCGCGATCTACGAGGTCACTTCTTCGCCGGCTGGGGCCGCGTGATCTTGGCGGTGGGGCCGTCGACCGGGGAGCCGGAGGGCTTCGCGGGGGCTGCCGGGGGAGCCTGGGCGGGCTTGGGCTGCGCCGCGACCGGCTTCGGCGGGGCCTGCTTCGCCTGCTGGGGCTGCTGCGGCTGCGATTGCTGAGGCTTGTTCTGTTGGGGCTTGTTCTGCTGGCCGGGCTGTCCCTGGCCGGACTGCGGCTGGGCGGATTGCGGCTGGGCGGGCTTCGCGGGAGCGGCCTGGGCCGGACCAGCCTGCCCCTGCTGCGGCTTGGCCTGCTGCGACGGTGCCTGCTGCGAGGGGGCCTGCTGGGGCTGGGCCTGCTGTGCCGGGGCGCCCTGGGGCTGTCCGGTCTGCGGCTGGGCCTGCTGCGGCTGGGCGCCCTGGCCAGGTGACTGCTGGGCGGGAACGGCCGGAGCGCCGTTCCCGGAGGACGCGGCCTGCGCCTTCTCCTCCTCCAACGGGTCGAGCAGCGGCACGACGTCCTGCAGCGCCGCCCGCACGTTGTGGAGCTGGTGCGAGAGGCGGTTGCGCAGGGTGCGGAGCTGTTCGACGCGCTGCGTGGCGGCGGCGGTGCGGCGGTTGGCCTCCTCGGTGGCCTCGCGGACGCGGCGGTTCGCCTCGTCGGTGGCCTCCTGGACGCGGGCCGTGGCCTCGGTCACGGAGTCGTGGCGGCGGCGGTTGGCCTCTTCCGTCGCCTCGCGGACGCGGCGTTCGGCCTCGGCCTTCGACGTCGTCTGCTCCTGGGCGATCGCGGCGCGGACGCGTGCGGCCTCCTCCGCCGCCTCGCGGACGCGGCGGTCCGCCTCCGCCTTGGAGGTGGCCTCCTGCGTGGCCAGCGTCGCCATCGCCTCGGAGCGGCGGGCGGCCATGGCGATCTCGAAGTCCTCCTCGACGGTCACCCGGCGCTGCTCGGACTCCTCGGCGATCTTGCGGGCGGCGCCCTCCGCCTCGGAGACGATCTTCTCGGCCTCGGTGCGCGCCGTCTCCAGGACGCCCTTGTGCTCGGCCTCCATCGCGGCGCGGCGCTCGTCGAGCTCGGCGATCAGCTTCTCGTAGCGCTGGCGCAGCACACCCGCGTCGGACTCCGCCTTGGCGCGGATGTGCCCCGCCTCCGCCTCGGCACGGGCCTTGATCTCGTTGGCCTCGTCCTGGGCCAGCCGCAGCATGCGCTGGAGGCGCTCGGAGAGCCCCTCCAGCGTCGTCGGCGGCAGTGACAGGCGCTCGACCTGGTTGCGCAGCTCGGACATCTCCGAGCGCGCGGCTTCCAGCTGGCGCGCCAGATCGGACGTCTGGGACACGGCGGCATCGCGGTCCGCGGCGAGGAGCCGCAGGTCCGAGTCGAGGCGTTCGAGATGATCCTCGACCTGGGCGCGGTCGTACCCGCGCTTGACGATGTCGAAGCCGGATCCCAGTGGGACGAGGTCACGGTCGTCGGCGAGGCCCATGCCCCTCACGCTACCCGTTCGGGTCACGTCAGAAGGTCACACACCCCGGAATCGATTGATAGCTGTGAGGTGCTTCGCGCGCAGTTCGTGATCGAGCACACCCAGACCCTCTTCGGGGGCAAGACAGAGCACGCCGACCTTGCCCTGGTGCGCGTTGCGGTGGACGTCGTGCGCGGCCTGGCCCGTTTCGTCCAGTGAGTACACCTTGGACACTGTCGGGTGAATCTTTCCCTTGGCGATCAACCGGTTCGCCTCCCACGCCTCGCGGTAGTTCGCGAAGTGGGACGACAGGATGTGCTTGAGGTTCATCCAGAGGTACCGGTTGTCGTACTGGTGCATGTACCCGGAGGTCGACGCGCACGTGACGATCTTGCCGCCCTTGCGCGCCACGAACACCGACGCGCCGAACGTCTCACGGCCGGGGTGCTCGAACACGATGTCCGGGTCCTCGCCGCCGGTCAGCTCGCGGATCTTCGCGCCGAACCGCTTCCACTCACGCGGGTCCTGCTCGTGCTCGTTCTTCCAGAACTTGTAGCCCTCCGCGGACCGGTCGATGACCAGTTCGGCGCCCATCGAACGGACGATCTCCGCCTTTTCCGGCGAGGAGACCACACAAACGGGGGTGGCTCCGCCGTTCAACGCGAACTGCGTGGCGTAGGAGCCCAGTCCGCCGGACGCGCCCCAGATGAGCACGACGTCGCCCTGCTTCATGTTGGCGCCGTTGGTCGACACGAGCTGCCGGTAGGCGGTGGAGTTCACCAGGCCCGGCGACGCCGCCTCCTCCCACGTGAGGTGCTTCGGCATCGGCATCAGCTGGTTCGACTTCACCAGCGCGAGGTCGGCGAGGCCGCCGAAGTTCGTCTCGAAGCCCCAGATCCGCTGCTGGGGGTCGAGCATCGTGTCGTTGTGGCCGTCGGGCGCCTCCAGCGGCACGTCGAGGCAGTGCGCGACGACGCGGTCGCCCGGCTTCCACGCCGTGACGCCGGGCCCGACGCGCACGACGACGCCGGCCAGGTCCGATCCCACGACGTGGTACGGCAGGTCGTGGCGGCCGCCCAGCTTCTTGAGGAACCCGAACGTGGAGACCGGCTCGAAGATCGAGGTCCACACGGTGTTGTAGTTGATCGCGGAGGCCATGACGGCGACCAGCGCCTCACCCGGCCCGAGCTCGGGCGTCGCGACCTCGTCGAGGTGCAACGACTTGCGGGGGTCCTTGTCCCTCGTCTCAACGCCCGAGAACATCTCCGTCTCGTCCGCGTGCACGGTCACGCCCCGATAGCTCTCCGGAACGTCCAACGAACCGACGGCGTCCAGCTCGTCGGCCAGGATCGCGTCAAGGATCTTCTGCACAGCGGCATTCCTTCCCTAGTGAGGGATAGTCGCAGGTTGCCGGAGGTTACTCATCAGTAAACGATCCAGAATCCTTCGTGTGAGACATTCCACTCGGAAACCGGCGGAGCATCGCCTGACCGGACGGTCATCGGAGGTGTCCGCCACTCACCCGGCTTCACCCGGACGTGTGGTTCTCATCTGCCGCGAAACGCACGCGGGGCCCTTTCGTACTGTCACGCAGTACGAAAGGGCCCCGCGTGGTGGACCCGGACGGGTGGTGGGGCGGTCAGTGAGGGGTGGTGGCCGGCTCTACGAGCTCGATCAGCACGCCGCCCGCGTCCTTGGGGTGCACGAAGTTGACGCGGCTGTTCGACGTGCCGCGCTTGGCCTCGGGGTAGAGCAGGCGCAGGCCCTTCGCCCGCAGCGCGTCGGCCGCGAGGTCCACATCGGACACGCGGTAGGCGAGCTGCTGCAGGCCGGGGCCGGAGCGGCCGATGAACTTGGCGATCGTGGAGTCCTCGGTCAGCGGCGCGAGCAGCTGGATCGCGGTGCCGTCGTGGTCGCCGGGCGCGTGCAGCATCGCCTCGCGCACGCCCTGCTCCTCGTTGACCTCCTCGTGGGAGACCTCCATGCCGAAGTTGTCGCGGTAGAACGCGACGGCCACGTCCAGGTCGGGCACCGCGATGCCCACGTGGTCGACCGCGGTCACGAACCGAGCGAGTTCTGCGTTCATGGCGGCGAGGGTATCCACGTGATCGGTGCAGGTGCCCCTGTGCGAGGTCTCACACGATTACCCGGCGGTAGCCGCCGGTATGGTGCCTTGTTAACGACCGTTCGCTCTTCCAATGGAGGCAGTTGTGTCCGGTTCCGTGATCGTCGCCGGGGCGCGCACCCCGATGGGCCGCCTGCTGGGATCGCTCAAGGACTTCTCGGGCGCCCAGCTGGGTGGTGTCGCGATCAAGGCGGCACTGGAGCGCGCGGGCGTCGCCCCCGAGCAGGTCCAGTACGTGATCATGGGTCAGGTGCTCACCGCGGGCGCCGGCCAGATCCCCGCCCGCCAGGCCGCCGTGGCCGCGGGCATCCCGATGACCGTGCCGGCGCTGACCATCAACAAGGTCTGCCTCTCCGGCATCGACGCGATCGCGCTGGCCGACCAGCTCATCCGGGCGGGCGAGTTCGACATCGTCGTGGCCGGTGGCCAGGAGTCGATGACCCAGGCGCCGCACCTGCTGCCGAAGTCGCGCGGCGGGTTCAAGTACGGCGACGTGACGATGCAGGACCACATGGCGCACGACGGCCTGTTCTGCGCGTTCGACCAGGTCGCGATGGGCGTGTCGACCGAGAAGCACAACGGCCGCCACAAGGTCACCCGCGAGGAGCAGGACGCGTTCTCCGCGCGGTCGCACCAGCTCGCCGCGAAGGCCGCCGAGAACGGCGTGTTCGACGCCGAGATCGCGCCGGTCTCCATCCCGCAGCGCAAGGGCGACCCGGTCCTGTTCAGCACGGACGAGGGCGTCCGCGGCGACACGACCGCGGAGTCGCTCGCGAAGCTGCGTCCCGCGTTCGCCGCGGACGGCACCATCACCGCGGGCTCGGCCTCGCAGATCTCCGACGGCGCCGCCGCGGTCGTGGTGATGAGCAAGGCCAAGGCGGAGGAGCTGGGCCTGGAGTGGCTCGCGGAGATCGGCGCCCACGGCGTCGTCGCGGGTCCCGACGCCTCGCTGCACGAGCAGCCGTCCAACGCCATCAAGGCCGCGTGCGCCAAGGAGGGCATCACGCCCGCCGACCTCGACCTGGTCGAGATCAACGAGGCGTTCGCCGCGGTCGGCATCGTCTCGACCCGTGAGCTCGGGATCTCCGAGGACAAGGTCAACGTCAACGGCGGCGCCATCGCGCTCGGCCACCCGATCGGCATGTCCGGCGCCCGCATCGCCCTGCACCTCGCCCTGGAGCTCCAGCGGCGCGGCGGCGGCGTGGGTGCGGCGGCGCTGTGCGGCGGCGGTGGTCAGGGCGACGCTCTGATCATCCGAGTGCCGGCCAAGGCATAGCCGTCCGGCTGTGGCCGAAGCCGTTGACGTAGCAGGACTGGTCGACCGCGCGCGTGACGGCGAACCGCGCGCGGTCGCCAGGCTGATCTCCCTGGTGGAACGGGGGAGCACCGCCCTTCCGGAGGTCGCCGCCGCACTGGCGCCGCACACCGGCAACGCCCTGGTCGTCGGTATCACCGGCGCTCCTGGCGTGGGCAAGTCGACGTCCACGAACGCCCTCGTGCGCGCCTACCGCGCCGAGGGCAAGCGGGTCGCGGTGATCGCCGTCGACCCGTCGAGCCCGTTCTCCGGCGGCGCGCTGCTGGGCGACCGCGTGCGCATGGGCGACCACGCGACGGACCCCGGTGTGTTCATCAGGTCGATGGCCACCCGCGGCCACCTGGGCGGACTGTCCTGGGCCACCCCGCAGGCGTTGCGCGTGCTCGACGCCGTCGGCTTCGACGTCGTGCTGGTCGAGACGGTCGGCGTGGGGCAGTCCGAGGTCGAGGTCGTCGCGCTGGCCGACACCACGCTGGTCCTGCTCGCGCCGGGCATGGGCGACGGCATCCAGGCGGCCAAGGCGGGCATCCTGGAGATCGCCGACGTCTTCGTGGTCAACAAGGCCGACCGCGACGGCGCCGACCAGACGGCCCGCGACCTCAAGTACATGATCTCCCTGGGACGCCGCGACCGCTCCGGCCCGTCGTGGCGGGCACCCGTGGTGAAGACCGTCGCCGCCCGCGCGGAGGGCCTGGACCGCGTGGTCGCCGCGATCGACGAGCACCGGGCGTGGATGACCGAGCACGGTGAGCTGGCCGGACGGCGGCTGCGCCGCGCCGCCGCCGAGATCGAGGCCATCGCCGTCGAACGCGTCAGGACCCGCTTCCCCGCGGCGGACGAGCTGGCCGCGCGGGTGGTCGAGGGCGAGCTGGACCCGTTCACGGCCGCGGAGAAGCTGATCAGCGGTAGCTTGGGGGAATGACCGCTTGGGGCGCACCTCCACCCGTCGTCGTCGACCTCGGCAAGAGCACCACCCGCAAGGTGCTGCTGGGCGGTTCGGTCACGGTCGTGCTGGGCGTGCTGGCCCTGGTCGGCGCCGTCTCGGCCTTCACGAACGGTGAACCGGCCGGTGGCGCCATCGCCGCGGTGATCGGCGTCGCCTTCACCGGCATCGGCGTGCTGGCCGCGGTGAGGTGGAAGACGATCTCCCGCCCGCGCAAGCTGGTCGTCGAGCAGCAGGGCATCCGCCTGGACGACCCGGAGGGTGCTCCGTGGGCCGTCGCCTGGCAGGACCTGGGCGCCGTCTCCATCTCGCGGACCAGGGAGCGCGTCGTGAACCCGGTCAACGCGGTGGCCCGGCGCACGATGGTCCGCGTCGACCTGCACCCGCGCGACCCCCAGCGGTTCCGCGCGGCGCACCCGGAGATGGAACCGCTGTGGGAGCTCCACCGCGTGGTGAACGGCTACCGGCTGCCGCTCGGCGACTCGGCGGGGTTCATCCAGCCGATCGACCACGGGCTGCGGACGTTCGCCCCCTCGCTCTACCGGGGCGTGATCGACGAGGGCTTCACCGTCGGCCTGCGCTGACCGCGTTCGGCCGGACGTGTTCGGGTTCTACTCTGAGTAGTTCTCGTTCTCACCGTTCGCAGTTCCGGCCCTCCCCTGTGACTACTGAGGGGAGTTACCCTCAGTCGTTCGTGCGGTGTCACATCTATCCCCCTGAGGGGGTGAAGCCGTGGGCGGCAGCGGGAGCACGGAACAGCGGGTGCTGGACGTGGTGCTGTCGTTCGCCGAGTTCGACACCCTGCCCCGCCTCCTGCGGCACGTCGTCGAGTCGGCCTGCGACCTGGTCGAGGCCCACTACGGCGCACTCGCGGTGATCAACGGCTGCAAGGAGCTGACCGAGTTCATCGCCGAGGACGGCAGGACGCACGTCACCGCCGGTGATCCTCGCTCGATCGGCGTAGCGGACTTCCTGGGCGCTCCGGTCGTCGTGCACGGCGAGACCTTCGGCAACCTCTTCCTGTCCGGCAAGGACGAGTTCACCGCACGCGACCGCCACATCGTCACGGCCATCGCCACCGCGGCGGGATCGGCCATCGGTCACCTCGACCGCTACGAGCAGACCCGGCGGCGCGAGGCGTGGCTGCGGGCCGCCGCCGCCGTCACGACCGACCTCCTGACCGGCACGACCGGCAGGGACGCGCTCTACCTGGTGGCGCAGACCGCCCGCAGGACCGCCGACGCCGACTTCGGCGCGCTGGTGCTGCCCGACCACAACGGCGACCTGGTGATCGAGGTGACCGACGGCGGCTCGTACGACGCCGAGGGCCTGCGGGTGCCGAAGGAGGGCGCGGTCAGCTACCGCGTCTACGAGTCGGGCGAGTCCGAGTGCCACGACGAGGGCAGGATTCCCACGGTGCCCGGCCCATGCGCCGTCGTGCCGCTGTCGGTGGGCGACCGGCGCATCGGCGTGCTGATCGTCGCCAGGCCGGTCGACGCGCCCAGCTTCGACGACCCGGACCTCATCGAGGCGTTCGCCTCGCAGGCCGCGCTGGTGCTCGAGTACACGAGGGCGCAGGGCGACACGGAGCGGCTCGCGGTGCTGGAGGACCGCGACCGCATCGCGCGCGACCTGCACGACCTCGTCATCCAGCGGCTGTTCGGGCTCGGGCTCGGATTGCAGGGGCTGACCGGGATGAGCGCGCGGCCCCAGCTCGCCGAACGGCTCGGCGGGTTCGTGGAGGAGGTCGACCACACGATCCGCGAGATCCGCCGCACCATCTTCTCGTTGCAGGAGCCGCCGTCCGGCAGCGCGAGCCTGCGCGGCCAGGTGCTCAACGCCGTGCACGAGTCCGCACGGTTGCTCGGCTTCGAACCGGACGTGGCACTGGAGGGGCCCCTCGACTCCGTGGTGCCGGACCAGCTGAGGCCGGACTTGCTCGCCACGCTCCGCGAAGCGCTCGCGAACGTCGTGCGACACGCTCGGGCGAAGCACGTCGCCGTAACCGTGGGCGTCAACCGCACGATGACACGGCTGGAGCTCACGGTCAAAGACGACGGGCGGGGCCTGCCGCTGGCCGACGACTCCGGCGGGGTGCCCCACCACGCGGGAGGGCTCGCCAACATGGCGGCCCGCGCCCGGCGCCACCACGGCGACTGCGCGGTGGACTCCATCCCCGGCGCGGGGGTGAGCATCACCTGGTTCGTTCCGCTGGTCCTGCAGGAGGCGACATGGCGATAGCGGTGCTCTTGGTGGACGACCACGAGATCGTGCGGCGCGGGCTCGTGCAGCTGCTGGCGCAGGCGGACGACATCGAGGTGGTCGGGCAGGCGGACGGCGCCGGCTCGGCGGTGCGGCAGGCGCCGCGGGTCAAGCCGGACGTGGCGATCATCGACGTGCGGCTGCCCGACGGCGACGGCGTCACGGTGTGCCGGGAGATCCGCAGCCTCGTGCAGCCGCCGCCCGCGTGCCTGATGCTCACGTCCTATTCGGACGACGAGGCGCTGTTCGGCGCGATCATGGCGGGCGCGGCCGGGTACATGCTGAAGGAGGTCTCCGGCAACGACCTCGTGGCCGCGGTCCGCACGCTCGCCTCCGGCGGGTCGCTGCTGCACGCGGGCGTCACGGCGACCGTGCTGCAACGGCTGCGGGGCGGGCCCGAGGAGGACCCGCGCTACTCGACGCTCAGCCCGCAGGAGCGCAGGATCCTCGACCTCATCGCCGAGGGCATGACCAACCGGCAGATCGCGAACCGCCTGTTCCTGGCGGAGAAGACGGTCAAGAACTACGTGTCGTCCCTGCTGCACAAGCTCGGCTTCGACCGCCGCACCGAGGCGGGTGTCTACGCGGCGCGGCGCAGGCGCGCCCACCCCGGCGCCTACTGATCGAGTCGCGGCTCCGCTGTCCCGTGCCACTATCGTCTGGTGTGGACGGACAGCCGAGGGGAGCCGCGTGACGCACCGCCATTTCGCCGTGGTGAACCACTTCCACCCGCACGTCCGCGACCCGTTCCTGCTGCTGCGCCAGCGAGGGAAGGGCTTCGAGCGCTTCACCGAGGACCGCGACTGGGTTCCCGCCGGGCGTCAGTGGGCGCTCGGCGAACCGGTCGAGGGCACGCTGCTCAACCACCTGCTGACGTCCTGGACGCCACGGCCGGTGCGGACCGAGCACCGGTTCTTCGCCTTCCTGGACGAGAACGGGGAACCGCTGCGCCTCGCGCACCTGTGGAACGACGCGAACGGCGTGCTGGCGGAGCGGACGTTCGTCAGCGAAGGCTGGCGCGTGGTCGGGCCGTGCGTGTTCGAAGGAGATCGGCGGGTCGAGATCGACGAGACCCGCGCGCGAGAGCTGGAAGCCGTCGTGACGCGGAACAGCCGTGAGCCCGCGGACGGGCGGTACCGCTACTGGGCCGTCCTCGACCCCGTGCTGCAACGGGTGCTGCGGACGTGGGGCGGCGAGGACGGCACGCGGTACGCGCAGTGGTCGATGGGACCCCGCTGGCACCGCGTGCACGTCCTCGACGTCGTGCGGGACGGCACGGCTCAACCGGTCGCTGTCGAGGTGGCGGAGGAGCTGCGCCGGTCGTTCCCCGCTATCGCGGATTCCGTCGGCGCAGCTCCCGCCGGGTGTCACCAGCCGAGCTGAACCGCCAGCCTGCGCGCCTGCTCCAGCGGACCGGCCTGGCCCTGACCCGGTTCGGGCAGCGGCACACCGGGGCAGGACAGGTCGCGCGGCGGCGTCACGCGGTCGATGAGGTAGCGCTCGACCACGTCGTTGACGCACTCGTTGTCGAACCCGTAGATGCCGTGGTCACCCTCGTCCTTCACGGTCAGCATCCGGGAGCCGGCGAACCCGGCGTGCGCCTTGCGCGCGCCCTCGATCGGCGTCGGGGCGTCCCGTTCGGACTGCACCATCAACGTCGGCGTGACGCCGTGTCCGTTGGGGCGCTTGAGGTTGACGTTCGGGCGGTCCCAGTACGCGCAGGGGCCCATGATCTGGTAGTAGCCCAGCAGCGGCCACTTGGCGCCGTCGGCCGCCGCGTCCCGTTCGAGGTACTTGCGGTCACCGCGGAACTTCGTGTCGTTGCACAGGATCGACAGCTGCGTGGCCAGCGGCGCGTCCGGGAAGCTCGCCTGCGCCGTCATCAGCGCGGGCGTTGAACCGGCCAGCTGGGCCAGCTTGCTCGCGGCGGCCTCGAACGAGTACTTGCTGTAGATGTTCTGGAACAGCACCGCGTCGAGGCTGACCGGGTAGTACGTGCCCTCCGGCAGGGTCACGGGCTGTTCTGCGAGCTTGGCCCGCGTGCGTTCGTACGACTGGCGCACCTCTTCGCCGGTCTTGCCGAGGTGGTAGAGGTCGTCGTACTTCGCCACCCACGGCAGGAAGTCGACACGGAAGCGCCGTTCGAAGCCCATGCCGAAGTCGCCGAACACGTCCTGCCACGGCGCCGTGAAGTCGGTGTTCGAGTCGAGCACGATCTTGTCGAGCGTCTTCGGGAAGTAGGTGGCGTAGTAGGCGCCCATCCAGCTGCCGCCGGAGTAGCCGAGCCAGTCGACCTTCTTGCGCCCCAGCACCTGCCGCAGCAGGTCCAGGTCCTTCACCGTCTGGTCGGTCGTGATGTACCGGCCGAGCTCACCGGACTTGGTCTGGCAGAACTTCGCCTGCAGCTCCATGCCCGCGTAGAGCAGGTCGAGGTTCGCCTTGCTGCGGTCGCGCGGGTCCGTGGAGCCGAGCGTGTCGTACCCGCCGCAGGTGACGTTGCCACTGGCACCCGTGCCGCGCACGTCGATGCCGTAGATTTCGGCGTTCTCGCTGAGCTTGGGCCGGCTCAGGTAGAGCAGCGGCAGGGTGCGCCCCTCACCGCCGGGACCGCCGGGGTTGGTGAAGATCGCCGTCTTCGCCTTGCCGTCCGCCGGCTTGGTGCGGCTGACGGCGATTGTGATGGTCTTGCCGTTGCGCGGGTTGTTCCAGTCCATCGGCGTGGTGAAGCTGCCGCACTCCAGGCGTTCCGCGCCAGGAGGGAACCCCGGCGGCACCGTGTCGAAGCACTTCTGCCACTGGATGTCCTGCGTCGCGAAACCGGCCGCCGCCTGCGCTTGTGGTGCCATCAGCAGCGATGCCGCCGTCACGGCGGTCAGCGCCGCCGCGATTTTCCTGCGGTGCATGTGTTTTCCCCCTCTTACCAGCCGAGCTGCGTGGCGAGCTGCCGTGCCCGGGTCAACGGGTTGTGCACGGTCTCGCCGGGTGTGGGCAACGGAACCCCCGGACACGACAAGTCTTTCCGCGGCGCGACACCGTCGACGAGATAGCGCTCGACGACCGTGTTCACGCACTCGTTGCCGAACCCGTAGATCCCGTGGTCACCCTCGTCCTCAACGGTGAGCAGCACGGAGTTGTTGAAGTCGCGGTGCGCTTTCTTCGCGCCCTCGATCGGCGTCGCCGGGTCGCGCACGGACTGCACCATCAGCGTCGGCGCGACACCGTGCCCGGTCGGCTTCTTCAGCCGCACGTCCGGGCGGTCCCAGAACGCGCAGGGACCCTGGAGCTGGTAGTAGCCGAACAGAGGCCACTTCGCACCGTCGCGAACCGCGTCGCGCTCCAGGTACTTCCGGTCGCCCTGGAACGGGGTGTCGTTGCAGAGGATCGAGTAGAGCGTGCCCGTGGAGGCGTCCGGGTAGCTCGTCGCCTGCGCGGTCAGCCGCTGTGGCGACACACCGGCCAGTTCGGCGAACAGCGTGGCGGTCGCGTCGAACGACGACTTGTCGTAGAGCGACGCGCGCAGCAGGAAGTCCAGGACCACCCCGTTGTAGACGCCCTCCGGCCGCGTGACGGGCTCGGCGTTCAGCTTGGCGCGCGTGCGTTCGTAGGACTGGCGCACCTCCTCGCCGGTCTTGCCGAGGTGGTACAGGTCGTCGTACTTCGCCACCCACGGCAGGAAGTCGACGCGGAAGCGGCGCTCGAAGCCCATGCCCCAGTCGTCGAACACGTTCTGCCACGGCCCGGTGAAGTCGGCGTTGGAGTCGAGCACGATCCGGTCGAGCGTCTTCGGGAAGTACGTGGCGTAGTACGCGCCCATCCAGCTGCCACCGGAGTAGCCGAGCCAGCTGACCTTCTTCTTGCCCAGCAGCTGCCGGAGGAGGTCCAGGTCCTTCACCGTCTGGTCGGTGGTGACGTACCGGCCGAGCTCGCCGGACGCGGACTGGCAGGTCCTCGCCTGCTGCTCCATGTCGCCGTAGATCCGGTCGAGGTTGGCCTTGCTCCGGTCGCGCGGATCGGTCGTGCCCAGCGCGAAGAACTCGCCGCACGTCACGTTGTCGCTGCCGCCGGTGCCGCGCACGTCGATGCCGATGATCTCGGCGTTCTCGCTCAGCTTCGGCCGGTCGACGTACACGAGCGGCAGCGAGCGGCCGGCGCCGCCGGGACCGCCGGGGTTGGTGAAGACGGTGGTCTTCGCCTTGCCGTTCTTCGGCGTGAGCCGGCTGACGGCGATCGTGATCGTCTTGCCGTTGCGCGGGTTGTTCCAGTCCATCGGCGCGGTGAAACTGCCGCACTCCAGGCGTTCCGCGCCCGGCGGCGCACCGGGTGGCAGCGTGTCGAAGCACTTCTCCCAGGCGATGGCCCGGCCTGGCGCCGCGTGGGCCGGTGGTGCGAGCAGGAGCGCTGTCGCGGTGACGACCAGCGTCGCCGCGGTTCTCTTGCGGTTCATCCGGTGGTTCCCCCTCCCGCCGGCCGGGTCGACCGGCGGGTCCAGCTCATCGTCTCGGGAGGGGCGCGGGCATCGCCCTTTGGGTGGCGACCGCCTACGACTTCGGTCTTACCCCGACTCGCCGAAGCAGTGATGACATTCGTCATCCGGCGCAGCAGGGCCGTCCCACGAAGTGAACTGGGCCCCGAAAGTTGGACTGGCTAACTGAAGGTTAGGCCGCGAGGGCCTGGGCTCGGTATTCGACCGGGCTCAGGCCCTCGAGCGTGGTGGAGATGCGGGTGGTGTTGTACCAGCTGATGTAGTCGTCCAGTGCCGCGGTGAACTCCTCGACGGTGTCGAACCTGTTGTGGTGGAACAGTTCTGCCTTCAGGTGGCCGAAGAAGTTCTCGGCCATCGAGTTGTCCAGGCAGTTGGCCCGCCGTGACATCGACTGGGTCAGGCCCGCGTCGTCGAGCAGGGTGCGCCAGGAGGCGTGCTGGTACTGAAAGCCCTGGTCGGAGT
>NZ_FNCC01000021.1 GCF_900100955.1 Lentzea fradiae
GATCGCGCGCAGGATCAGCGGTGTCGCCGCGGTCAGGCGTTTGTGGTAGCCGGGCTGGTGCGGCAGGTACGGGAACAGGTGCCCGAGCCTGCCGTAGGCGAAACGCAGCCAGTGGTGCTGCGACGGGAAGCCGAGCAGTACCTGGGCCACGGCCAGGCACAGCAACTCCGCGTCGGAGAGCTTCTTGCGCCGGCCGGGACGTCTGCGTTCGGGTGGTGTCAGGTGGTCATCGCAGAACACGTAAAGTGCAGTCAGGAGGGTGTCCAGATCGGTCGTCACAAACCTGATCTTGACACCCTCCTCCTGCGTCTCAGGACCGCCTTCAGCTCAAGAGCCAAACGGAATCAATCATCTAGTGGCGTTATGCGACTGCCGGGGGTTCTGCCGCGAAGGTGTTGCAGGCTGACGTCTTGTTCGTCTTGAAGCCCGCCTCCGCCCACTGGGCCTGGTTCGCCGCTGAGCCGTGGGCGTTGTTCTCGGGCTTTTCCTCGATGGCGTAGCGGAAGTCTTCCTGGGCCTGCCTGGCCAGTTTGGCCGTAATGGAACCTCGGCCCGAGGCGCTGGCGAGGAACATGCCCGCGAAGCAGTTCGCCTGGAGCTCGATCCGGCGGGACATCTCCAGGCCCGCCGGGGTGCGTTCGCCTGCTGCGGTGATCTTCAGGTCGGCTGCTCGCAGCAGACCCGTCAGGGCCTGGACGTGGTGGCCGTACTCGTGGGCCAGCGTTGCCAGGTGGGTGGCCGGTGCGTCGCCTCCGCCGTTCTCGCGGAGGCGGGAGGTGGGCATGTAGATGGTGCGGTTGCGGCCGCAGTAGTAGGCGACCGCGTGGTCTGACTCGGGGGCCGCACCGCAGGGGCCGTCCCGCAGTTCCGCCGAGGCGTCCAGGGTGGGCTTGTCGAACGGGAGGTTCGCCGCTGTCAGGAGGGGACCCCAGGCCGTGTCCAGGCAGTCGGTGCCCGCCTGGTAGTAGGCGGCCAGCTGGGTGTCGCTCAGGCCGAAGGCCGGGAGGGCGCAGGTGACCTCGGCCAGGGAGGCGGGGGCCAGCAGGACCGGGTGGTCCGCCAGGCGGTAGACCGCTCGGGGGCGGATCGGGGTGGACGGGTCGGCCGAGGCCGGTGGGGCCGCGGGGCGGGAGCCCGCCAGGGCGTGACCCGTGACGAGTCTGGGGCGGCTCAGTTGACCGATTCCGAGGACGAAGGCGACGACCAGCACGAAGACTGCCCCGAGGACCACCGGGTTGTTCTTGGCTGGTTGGGTCACGTTCGCCCCTTTCTAGGAGACCGATCCCGGGTCGGCTGCCCAGGTGTTGCAGTCCGACGCCTTGTTGGACCGGTAGCCGCGGTCCACCCAGGCCGCGTTGTTCTGCGGTGTTCCGTGGTCCTTCGTCGGGTAGATGTCGTAGTCGCCCCGGTTGCCCGCGTCGGACAGACCCACCCGGATGACGTCCATCGGCACCGCGCCGTGTGACAGCGGGGCCAGTGTCATCCCTCCGAAGCAGGTGGCTTGCAGCTCCATCCGGCGGTTCAGGTCGAGGCCCTTCGGAGTATCCCACCCTCCCGCGTCGTACTGCGCGCGGTCCGACGCCTTCAGCATGCCGGTGAGCCACTGGATGTGGTGGCCGTACTCGTGGGCGAGCTGGCCCAGGTACTTGCCGGGGTGGTTCGGGTTGTTCGGGTTGCGTTCGGCGGCGTAGGCGTTCGCCGTCCAGTAGATGCCGCCCTGGCAGTAGCGGGCTGTCTGGTCGGGGCGGACGGTGCCGCACGGGTACTGCAGCGTCTCGGTGACGATGTGCAGCTCCACCGGCTGGTACGGCAGGTTCGCCGCCTGGAGGGCGGGCTTCCACATGTTCTCGATGCACGGCAGCGCCGCGCGCAGGAAGCTGTCCTGGCCCGCCGGGGAGTAGTCCATGCCGGGCAGGGGGCAGCCGCTGATCGTGTTCGCGCCGATGTTCGGCTTCAGGAACGGGTGGTCGGCCAGCGCGTAGACGGCCTTCGGGCCCACCTGTGCCGGCTGCGAGGTCGGTGTGCGGGTCGTCGGCGTGCGGGACGGGGCCGCGCTCGTCGTCGCCGGGTCTTCCGCCGTCGTGGACGGGGTGAACGTCGGGCTGTGGGTCGTGTAGGCCGAGTAGCCCGCGTCCTCGACCTTGCGGTTCAGCGTGGCGGCGAAGACGCCGACTGCGCCTAAGCCGAGGAGGACGACTCCGCCGAGGACCAGGGCGATGATCGGGCCGTTGCGGCGGCGCGGTGGCATCGGCGGGTACTGGCCGTACGGGCCGTAGCCGTTCGGCTGGGGGCCCCAGTACGGCTGGGGTGGCGGCATGACCTGGCCAGGTGGCGGGCCGTACTGGCCGTACTGCTGCGGGGGCGGGCCCTGCGGAGGACGGGCTTGGGGCGGGGGACCCTGGGGTGGCGGGCCCTGGGGCGGGCGCTGGCCGAGCGGTGCGGGCATCGGCGGGGGGCCGACCGGGCGTGGCGGTGGCCAGCTGCCCGGCGGCGGTGGTTGCGTCATCGCCTGCGATCCCCCCATAGGTGAGCCTGGGTCGGGTACGAGCATATGCGGACCGAGATCGTGTGTCCCCCGACCGGGCTAACGCGCTCTGTCCTCGCAACTAGGACGTGCGGGCCGGGGGTCAGGTTCACGAGACGTCAGCGGGACTCGCCGACCAGGTGTTGCAGGCTTTGATGTTGTTCTGCCGGTGACCGTGCATGACCCAGCGCTCGTTGTTCGGCGCACTGCCGTGGTCCGGTGTCCGGTTGTAGTCGCCGCGCTGACTTGCGTCACGCAACCCGGTGTTCACGACGTCCATCGGGATGACGTTGTTGTGCGAGAACGGCGCGAGTGTCATGCCGCCCAGGCAGGTGGCCTGGAGCTCCAGCCTGCGGTTGAGCTCCAGGCCCTTGGCGGTGTCGAACCCGCCCGCGTCGTACTGGGCCTGGTCGGCGGCGCGCATCATGCCGGTCAGCCACTGGATGTGGTGGCCGTACTCGTGGCCGAGCTGGCCCAGGTAGACACCGGGGTGGCGGGTGCCGTTCTGCTCGTTCGCGTAGAACGAGCCCGGCCAGTAGATGACGCCGCGGCAGAACATCGCCGTCGCGTTCGCCTGCCGCGTGCCGCACGGGGTCTGCGTGCTGCCGGTGAACACCTGCAGCTCGACCGGCTGGTACGGCAGGTTCGCGGTCTTCAGCGCCGGCTGCCACGCCTTCTCGATGCACGGCAGCGCCGCCGCGAGAAACCGCTGCTCACCCGCGGGGCTGTACTCCATCGTCGGCAGCGGGCAGGACGCGAAGTCGTTCGCGCCGACGTTTGTCGCGAAGATCGGGTGGTCGGCGAGCTTGTAGACGGCCTTGGGTCCCACGGGGGTCGACTGCGTGCGCGACGACGACGGGCGCGTGGTGGTGGTAGTCGTCGTCGTGGCGGTGGTCGTGGTCATCGTCGGCCACGAGTAGGTGGGGCTGTGGGTCGTGTAGGCGGAGTAGCCCGTGTCCTTCACCTTGGTGTTCAGCGTCGCGGCGAAGACACCGACCGCGCCGAGACCGAGGATGACCACCCCGCCGAGCACGAGCGCGAGGATCGGGCCGTTGCTCCTGCGGCGCGGCGGCATCATCGGGTACGGCTGCGGCGCGTACCCGTAGGGCTGCTGCGGGTGGCCCCACATCGGCTGCGGCGGCGGCATCACGGGACGCGGCGGCGGCATCACGGGACGGGGTGGCGGCAGCGGGGCGTGGCCGGGCGGCGGGCCGTACGGGGGTGGGCCCATCGGGCGGTACGCGCCCGGCGGTGGTCCCTGGACGGGCCGCGGCGGCATCGGCGGGCCGTACGGCGGTGGTGCGGGCACAGGCGGCGGCCCCACCGGGCGTGGCGGAGGCCAGCCGCCCGGTGGCGGTGGTTGTGTCATCGCCGGGAATCCCCCAGATGGCGTCTGTTCGAATCTTCGCCGGAGCATATGAGGACTCCGCTATTGTCCGCAGCCGTGTCGAAGAACTGGGGAGCGGCGGTCCTCGTAGCCGCCGCACTGACGTCCGCGACGGTTCCCGGCGCGTTCGCGCAGCCGCTTCCCGGCACCGTCAGCACCGAGGTGCGGATGAAGCTGGAGCGCGACGCCCGGCTCACCGTCACCGAGACCGTCCACGTGCCCGACGGCACGACGGTGAAGCGGACAGTCCCCTTGCGACTGGCCGTCGGCAACGACCTGGAGCGCCAGTACCAGGTCACCGACGCGAAGGTGGACGGCAAGGGCTCCGCGAACGTCAGCGGCGACGAGTTCACCGCCACCTTCGACGGCGGCGACGCCACCCTGACCTACACCGTCGTCGGCGCGGTCGCCCCGGTCGGCGACGTGCTGGAGGTCCGCTGGCAGGTCGCGGGCGGCTGGGACACCGAGCTCGACAAGGTCGCCGTCTCGTTCTCCGCACCGGACTCCCCGACGTCGGTCAACTGCCTCGCGGGCCCGATCGGCTCGTCCCAGCCGTGCACGAGCGCGGACCTCGCGGACGGCAAGGGCGTGCGGGCGCAGGAGATCAAGCTCGCCGCCGGGGAACGGGTCGACGTCGCGATCGGACTGTCCGCGGGCGTCGTGCCGCCGAACGCCGTCGTGGTCGAGCAGTCCGGTCTCGCCGCCGCGTTCGCCCTGACCCCGGTCAGCGCCGTCGCGCTGGGCGGCCTGCTGGTGCTGCTGCTCGGCGGCGTCGTCCTGCTCTGGTACCTGCGCGGCCGGGACGCGGCGGCGCTCGCGAGCGAGGTCGGCGCGGTCTCCGTGCTGGTCCGCGACCCCTCCGGCCGGGTCGCGTTCGCCTCCCCGGACGGCGTGCTGCCCGGCCAGGTCGGCACCGTCGTCGACGAGCACGTGGACGTCGTCGACGTCACCGCCACCATCATCGACCTCGCCGTTCGCAACTACCTGTGGATCAGGGAGCTGGACACCCACGACTGGCAGATCGTCCGCCGCAACCCCGCCGACGCCTCGCTGTCCGGGTACGAGCGGGCCGTCTACGAGGCGGTGCTGCCGCAGGGCGTGGACGCCGTGACGGTGTCCGAGCTGCGCGGACGGCAGGTGGACCTCGCGCGGGTGCGCGACGAGCTGTACGCCGACGTCGTGGAGAAGCGCTGGTTCGTGCGCAGGCCCGACGCCGAGCGCAGCCTGTTCTGGTGGGTGGGCATCGGGGTCGCCGTGCTCGGCCTGGTGGCGACGGTCGTGCTGGCCCTGACGGTCGGCAGCGCGCTGTTCGGCCTCGCGGTCGCGGTCGCCGGGGTGGCGCTCGCGTTCGGCGCGCGGTCGATGCCCGCCCGCACCAAGCGCGGCAGCGAGCTGCTGGTGCACGTCCGCGGCCTGCGCGGGTACCTCCACGGGGTGACACCCGACGACGTTCCCGAGAGCGACCGCGAGCTGGTGTTCTCCCGGTCGCTGCCGTACGCGGTGGTGCTCGGGGAGACCGAGCGCTGGCTCGCCGCGTTCGGCAGGCAGGACCTGTACTGGTACGGCAACTCCGAGCACGGCACGGACTTCCGGCGCAGCTTCCCGGCCTTCCTCGGGGCGCTCGACGGCGTGCTCGCCCAGGCGGGCCACCTCCGGTCGCTCCGGGCCCCGAACCCGTAGGCTTGCTCCCATGGCCTCACCCGAACTGCACAGGTTCACGCTGCCCAACGGCCTGCGGGTGGTGCTCGCCCCCGACGCCAGCGCACCGGTCGTCGGCGTCAGCGTGCACTACGACGTCGGCTTCCGTTCCGAGCCGGAGGGGCGCACCGGGTTCGCGCACCTCTTCGAGCACCTGATGTTCCAGGGCAGCGAGAGCCTGGAGAAGCTGGCCCACTTCCGGCACGTGCAGTCGTCGGGCGGCACGTTCAACGGGTCGACGCACCCCGACTACACCGACTACTACCAGGTGCTGCCGAGCGCGGCGCTGGAGCGGGCGCTGTTCCTCGAGGCCGACCGGATGCGCGCGCCGAAGCTCACCGAGGAGAACCTCCGCAACCAGATCGACGTGGTGAAGGAGGAGATCCGGCTCAACGTGCTGAACCGCCCGTACGGCGGGTTCCCCTGGATCCTGCTGCCGCCGGTGCTGTTCAAGACGTTCGCCAACGCGCACAACGGCTACGGCGACTTCGTCGACCTGGAGAGCGCCACGGTCGACGACTGCGCGGAGTTCTTCGACACGTACTACTCGCCGTCCAACGCGGTGCTCACCGTCGCGGGCGACCTCGACGTCGAGCGCACCAAGGCGTTGGTGGAGAAGCACTTCGGCGACGTGCCCGCCCGGCCGAAGCCGGAGCGCCCGTCGTTCGCCGAGCCCGCGCCGCAGGGTGAGGTCCGCCAGGAGCACGGCGACCCGCTGGCCCCGCTGCCCGCGATCGCGATCGGCTACCGCGTGCCGGACCCGGTCACCGACGTCGACGGCTACCTCGCCTACCTGGTGCTCGCGGGCGTGCTGACCGACGGCGACGGCTCGCGCCTGCAGCAGCGGCTCGTGCACCGCGAGGGCATCGTGATCGACCTGAACGCGGGCTGCGGCCTGTTCGGCCCGCTCGAGGCGCGCGACCCCGACACGTTCAGCATCACCGCGATTCACTCGACCGAGGTCACGCCCGACCAGGTCATCACGGCCATCGACGAGGAACTGCAGAAGCTCGCGCAGGAGCCGCCGTCGGCCGAGGAGCTCGCGAAGGTCACCGCCCGCTGGGCGTCGACCATGCACAAGGAGCACGACCGGCTCACGAACCGCACGCTGGGCCTCGGCTCGGCGGAGCTGCTGTTCGGCCGCGCCGAGCTGATCTACGAACTGCCGGAGCGGATCGCGTCGGTGTCCGTCGACGAGGTGTCGGCCGCGGCCAAGGCGCTGCGCCCCGACTCCCGCGCCCTTCTTCTCGTCAAGCCCACCGGAGGAGCCCAGTGACCACCGCCTCGGCCAAGACCCACCGCACCGCCGAGGAGATCGGTCGCACCACCACCGGCCCGCGTCCGCTGCCGGAGCTGGGATCGCAGCGGGCACCCGCCGAGCTGTCCTCTGTGGACACCGTGCTGCCGAACGGCCTGCGGGTCATCGCGGTGCGCCGGTCGACCGTGCCGATGGTCGAGGTGCGGCTGCGCGTCCCGTTCGCCGACCCGGCCGGGTCCACCACCGGGTCGCTGCACGCGGCCGCGGCGGAGATCCTCGCGAACACCGTGCTGACCGGCACCGAGTCGCGGACGCGCGTGCAGATCGACACCGAGCTGGCGCTGGTCGGCGGCGAGCTCGACGCCGTCGTCGACCCGGAGCGGCTGAGCTTCACCGGTAACGCGCTGGCCACCGGCCTCGGCACAGTGCTCGACGTGCTGCGCGACGTGCTGACCTCCGCCTCCTACCCGGCCGAGGAGGTCGAGCGCGAACGCGGCAGGCTGGTCGAGCGCATCACGCTCGCCCGCTCGCAGCCCAGCGTCATCGCCCGCGAGGCCCTGCAGAAGCTGCTGTACGGCGACCACCCGTACGCCAAGGAGATGCCGGAGGCCGACGAGGTCGCCGCCGTCTCCCGCGAGGACGTCGTGGCGTTGCACGCCAAGGCGTTGCTGCCGCGCGGCTCCGTGCTCGTGCTCGTCGGCGACGTCGAGCCGGCCGAGGCCGTCGCGCAGGTCGGCGAGGCGCTCGCGGCGTGGCAGGGCGAGGGCGAGGCCGTGCAGCTGCCGCCGCTGCCCCCGGTCAAGGGCGGCGACGTGCGGCTGGTGCACCGCGTCGGTGCCGTGCAGTCGCAGATCCGCCTCGCCGCGCAGGTCATCCCGCGCACCGACGAGCGCTACCCGGCGCTGCAGCTCGCGAACCTGGTCTACGGCGGGTTCTTCTCGTCGCGGCTCGTCGAGAACATCCGCGAGGACAAGGGCTACACCTACAGCGCCCGCTCGCACCCCGAGTTCACGATCCACGGCGCCACGCTGCTGATCGACGCGGACACGGCGTCGGACGTGACGGCGGCGGCACTGCTGGAGACCCGCTACGAGCTGGCGCGGATGGGCATGGTCCCGCCGTCGCAGTCCGAAGTGGACGTCGCGCGCAGCTACGCCGTGGGCACGCTGCTCACCTCGACGTCGTCGCAGTCGGGCCTGGCGTCGTTCCTCGTGAACCTCGTCGCGCTCGGCCTCGGCATCGACTACCTGGTGGAGCACCCGCAGCGGCTGCAGACCGTGACGCCGGAGCAGGTCGCCGCGGCGGCGCTGGAGTTCTTCGCGCCGGGCAACTTCACCGGTGTGCTCGTCGGTGACGCTGAGCAGCTCAAGCCGAAGCTGGCCGCGTTGGGCGGAGTCTCGTTCCAGTGAGCTTCGACCTGCTCGGACTGCCCGCGCTGTCGCGGACGACGGTGGACCGCGGCGAGCCGTTGCGCGGCGACGACGAGAAGCTCGCCGCGCTCTGGCCCAAGGCGCGGATGCTCGTCGTGGACACGCGCGGCCGCACCCTGGTCGCCGACCACGGCACGCGGGTGGTCGACCGTCCCGCCGCGGAGTTCGGCGACCAGCCGCCGGTGAACGCCGTCCTGCTCGGCGAGGAGGACGGCGTCGCGTACTTCGCCGTGCTCATGCCCGCCGAGGAGGGGGAGGCGCCGCCCGCCGGTCGCGCGTGGGGCCCGCCCGAGCTGACGACCGAACCGCAGTGGCTCGACCTGCGGCAGGCCGGTGCCACGCTGGACGACAGGTGGGCGGGGCTGTTCACGGCCGCCGCCGCGCTGTTCCAGTGGCACCGGCTCGGCAAGTACTGCGCGAAGTGCGGTGCCCGCACGGTGCTGGAGAAGTCCGGCTGGGCGTCGGTGTGCTCCGGCTGCGGCCGTGAGGAGTACCCGCGCACCGACGCGGCGGTGATCTGCCTGGTGCACGACGGCGCCGACCAGGTGCTGCTCGCCCGCGGCCCGGAGTGGCCGGAGGGCAGGTACTCGGTGCTCGCCGGGTTCGTCGAGGCTGGCGAGTCGCTGGAGGCGTGCGTGGCGCGGGAGGTCCTGGAGGAGGTCGGAGTCGTCGTCCGCGACATCCGCTACCTCGGGTCGCAGCCGTGGCCGTTCCCGCGGTCGTTGATGATCGGGTTCGAGGCGGTGGCCGACCCAGCGGAGCCGCTGCGGCTCGCGGAGGGCGAGATCGCCGAGGCGAAGTGGGTGCAGCGCGCCGACGTGCGCAAGGCGATCGAGGAGCCGGGCAGCGTGCCGGGTCTCGGGCTCGCCGGGGGCGCCTCGATCGCGTTCCGGATGTTGCAGAGCTGGTCGGGAGCGGGCCAGGGCGGCTGAGCGTCGTCCGTCAGAGCAGGGACGGCAGCACGTGCTCCTCGGTGACGACGAGCCCGGTCGTGGCCATGACCCCGGCCAGGTCCGGGTCCCAGCTCGCCTCCGGCGGGCGCGTCCGCAGGGTCGGCAGCTCGACCCCGCGGGCGAGTGACGTCGCCACGGCCTCGCGGTAGTCGTCCGCCGACATCCGCCACGCCGTGCCGCCGGTCCAGGCGAGGACCTCGTTGGCGACGCGGATGCCGTCGGGCGTGAAGTCGTGGTGGCACCGCACCGTCTTGCCGTCGAGGTGGTGCTTCGCCTGAGGCGTCAGGCCGTCCGGGAGCACCATCACCGGCCCGGGCATGCCCGACTCCAGCAGCCGGGGACTGCGCACGACGGTGATCTCCTGCGGCGCCCACGAGTCGTCGAGCGTCAGGTAGCCGTCCGACGTCAGCACCGGGTTGCCGTACGCGTCGGGCAGCACGCCCGAACGCTCCCAGTCGGTGCCGGCGAGCTGCAACGCCTTCTGCACGATCCTGGTCAGCGGCCGTCCGTCGTCGAGGCCGTTGCCCGCCAACGCGAACCGCGTCGTCCACCGCCTCGGCTCCGGTGAGAGCCGCGCCAGGACCGCCGCGGCCTGGTTCGCGATCATCGGCAGCGCGGGCTGCGGGATCTTGCCGTACCGCCGCACGTGCTCGATCCACTCCGCGGCCCACGGCGCGTGCAGCAACCCGTGCTCGCGCAACGCGAACCTCAGCACCGCGTCGGCCGTCGACGCCTCCTGCGTGGTCGTCAGGGCGACGGGCCTGCCGTGCACGGCTTCCAGCACCTCGGGCAACGTGCTGCCGTGCGCGCGGACGTGCTCGTCCAGCCGTGCCAGCGAGATCTGCCTGCGGGCCGGGTGGGTGACCGGCTTGCGCAGCAGCTCGGCCAGCGCCACGGCGGTCTGCTCGTCCTCGACGCGGAAGCTGAACGCGGAGCGGCCACCGCCCTCCACCGTCTCGCGGGCGAGGCGCCAGAACTCGGCCAGCTCGGGGCGGTCGAGGTTCACGGGTCGACCCGGTCCAGCGCCGCGCCGTCCCACGTCGTCTGCGTGCACGCCACACCCCGCCCGTTCTTCGGCCGCAGCACGTCGTAGATGTGCATGCGCGGGATCTTGTCCGACACGCCCCACCCGCTCGGCCAGGTGATCACCCAGTCCATGTCGAGGTCGACCAGCAGGCCCAGCATTCGCGCGATCGTCGGGTCGTCCAGGCGCTCGAACGCCTCGTCGAGCAGCACCAGGCGCAGCGGGTCGAACTCGTCGCTCACCGCGTCGTAGAAGCTCGCCGCCGCCGCGAACAGCGTCACGTACGAGATCAGTCGGGTCTCGCCGGACGACAGCTGGCGCAGCCGCCGCTCGCGCGGGTTGCCGTCGGGGCCGGTGTCGGCGACCGTGACCGTGAACTGGTGCCACGTGCGGTAGTCGAGGGCGCGCGACAGGATCTCGGCGTAGCCGCCGGAGTGCGTGTCGCGCTCGTTCTCGATGCGTTCGGTGAAGACGCGGCGCAGCGTGGCGTCCTGCTCGGGCGTGCGTTCGCCGAACGGCAGGCGCACCAGCGCGAGCGCCTGGCGTGTCTCGTCGTCCAGGGCGCCGGACGACTTCCAGGCCAGCTTCACGTGCACGCCCTGGCTGGACCTGGCCTGCGAGAGCACCTCGTTCATCCGCTTGGTCAGGTCCTCGGCGACGGTGATCTGGCCGCGCAGCCACTCGGCGAGGTCGCGGATCAGGTAGTCGGCGAAGATGCCCTGGTACTGCTCGTCGAGGAACCCGCGCTGCTCGGCGAGCTTCGTCGTGACCTGGCGGGCGGCGACGGCGACGGGCTTCGCGCCCTCCTCGCCGGTCACCGTCACGGTCAGCAGGCCCGCGTGCTGCTCCGCGACGATGTCGTGGCTGCCCGCCAGCGACGTCTGCAACGCCTGCAACTTGGCGATCACGGTCGCCTCGGTGCCGCCGCGCCGGTCGCCCGCCTCGGCGATCGCCTGGCGCACCAGCGCCTCCTCCGGCGGCTCCGGGAACGCCGCCGCCAGCAGACCGGGGGCGCGCACGGTCGCCTGGAAGTTCGCGGACGCGCGCGCCAGCGCCTCCTCGGCCTCACCGACCTGAGTGGAGTTGTTCTCCAGCAACGCTTCCAGCTTCGCCGCCTGCTCGCGTGCGGTCGTGATGCTCTCCCGCACGCCCTTGAGGTCCTCGCGCATCCTCTTGCGCGACTTCTCCAGCGACGTGAGCTGCTCGCTGATCTCCCTGGCCTCACCGCCGACCGCGTCCGTCAGCTCGGCGAGCGTGCCTGCCTGGGCCGCGTGGTCGACGCACCGGCTGTCGGCGTCGGCCTCGGCGGTCTGCCGGTCCGCGACGGCCTCGTGGTAGCGGTGCGAGGCGTCGGTGAGGTCGGAGATCGTGCCCTGGCACCGCCTGCGCACGGCGTCGCCGAGCAGGTCGGCCGTCCGCTGGGCCTCCCCGGCGGCGGCACGGGCCTGCCGGAGCGCCTCGGTGTCCGCGGGCAACCCGGCGTCACCGGCCTGCCTGGTCAGCTCGCTGCGTGCGGCTTCGAGCCGCGCGTTCGCGTTCTCCAGGGCCTCGCGCAGCTCGAACGTGCGTTGCTGAGCCCGTGCCGCGGACTCCTCGGCGGCCTGCAGACGGCTGTGCTTCGCGATCAGCTCGCCGTCGCCGGGGAACGCGGCGACGTGCGCCTCCCAGGTGGCGACGTGCTCGTGGGCGCGGGCCAGCTCGTCCTCGGCGGTGCCGAGCCGATCGCGCAGCTCCGCGAGCTCTTCCTCCAGGGCCGCGATCCGGCGGCCACGGGCCGCTTCCCGCGCACCGGCACCGATGAACTCGGCCTCCGGCTTGGTCCAGCGGCCGGTCAGCACGCCGGTGCGCCAGTCGCCGGTCGTCGTCATGTCGTCCAGCGACACGGCCCTCAGCAGGTCCGCGACGAACGACTCCGGCACCGGCGAGCCCTCCACGGCCGGCACCAGGAACTCGGCCAGCGAGCGCCCCTCGACGGCGGGCCTCGGCACGGCCAGCACGTCCTCCAGGTCCGCCTGCGCGGGCGCCACCCACGCGTCCAGCAGACCGCTCGCCTGCAGCGCCGCCTCCAGGCCCGCCCGTTCGTCGTCGGTCAGCGACGGCGCGAAGTCCACCAGCCGGTAGAACGGCGCGCCGACGGACGGGTCGCGGTCCGCCGCCGTGTACTGGCCCGGCACCGGCACCCGTTCGGCGCCCGACCGCAGCCCGACCAGCTCCTCGTCCAGCGTGTCGAGGCGGGCGCGCAGCTCGGTGCGCTGCTGCGCGAACGCGTGCGCGGCGTCGCGGGCCGCCTGCACCAGCGGGCCGACCCACTCCCGTGCCGTCGCCCCGAGCTTCTTCGCCGCCGCCGGGTCCGCGGTCCGCGGCAGGTCCAGCGCACCGGACGGGCGTTCGTCGAGCAGCGGGCCGCTCGACGTCCACGCCTCGACCTGCTCCAGCCACGCCTGCACGACCTCGGCCAGCTCCTGGGCCTCCTGGTTGCGCAACGACGTGGACTCGGTCGCGGTGAGCTGGGCGTCACGGGCCTTCTGCCGCAACGACTCCACCTCGCGCTGCTGCCCGTCGAGCGCCAGCGCCTGCTCGTGCAGCGCCAGGGCGAGCGCACCTCGTTGGCGTGCAAGGGAAGCGATGCCCGCGGTCTGGTCGACGACGGACGTCAGCACGGCCAGCACGTCCTCGGTCGCCGCGGCGGGAGGCACGCGGCGTTCGATCGGCAGCGGCCCCGCCTCCGGATCCGGCTTGGCGCGCACGGCGTCCGTGGTGACCGTGGCCTCGGCGGGCGGGACCTGCGGCACCTCCGGCGCGAGGTCGGCGTCCATGCCCGCCAGGCGCAGGTTCTCGCGCAACGGTTCGCTCAGCGCGTCGGCTGCCTGGAGGTCCTCCGCGAGGCGCCGCAACAGCCGCAGCACGTTGTCGACCGCCGCGTCCTCCTGCGCGCGCTGCCGGTGCGCCGTCTCCAGCGCCGCGACAGCCGAGGAACGCATCTGCGCCACCAGGTTCTCGCGCGTCTTCAGGTCCTGGAGATCGCGGAACGCGGGCAGCTCCTTCAGCGCGGCGATCGTCTCCTCCGCCTGCTGCTCACCGGTCTCCATGTCGGTCAGCGCCTGCTCGGCCGCCGCCCGCTCCACCCGCGTGAGGTCCAGCTCCCGGGTGAGCTTCGCCTGCTCGCGGCGCAGCTTCGCCACCGACTTCTCGGCCGACTCCAGCCGGTCGGCCGCGCTGCGCAGCCCGCCGAACGCGTAGTCGCGGTAGGTCTTGAGGAACGTCGTCAGCGCGGTGTCCGCAGAGGACAGTCGCACGATGTTCTCGCGGATCGACTCCAGGTCGTCGAACGACGTCGCCAGCTGCTCGACCATCGCCTGGTCCAGCGGCGGCAGGGCGTCGGACAGGATCTGTTCTAGCTGCCCCTCCAGCACCTTCAGGCCGACGTCCGGGTTGCGCAGCGTCCGTTGCAGGTGCAGCAGGTCGCCGTAACGCGCGGCCGGGACGCCGTAGACCGTCTCGGCGACCTTCGCCCGGAACGCCGGTTCCTCGAACATGCAGTCCGCGCCGATCAGGTCCCGCAGCTGCGCCGGGCCGTGCGGCACTCGTTCCGGGCCCGCGAGCTGCAGCTCCGTGCCGACGCGCAACGGCGTGACGAACCGCCACGAGTCCGTGATCGCCTGCGAGGTCTTCGACGCCTTCACACCGATTCCGCACGTCAGGTACTCGTTGCCGGAGTGGTCGGCGGCCTCGCGGATCAGCTCGACCCACGCGTAGCCGATGCGGTTCGGGCCGCCGTCGTAGTCGTCCAGCATCAGCCGCCGCAGGCTGACCGTGTCGAAGCCCTTCGAGCCCAGCTGGCGCAGGTCGCCGTCCAGGCACAGCGGCAGCAGCAGCTCCAGCGTGCGGGACTTGCCGGAGCCGTTGGTGCCCTGGAAGATCGCGCGGCCACCGGAGAAGTCGAACGTCTGCTCGGTGTACTGCCAGATGTTGACAACGCCGCCGCGGTGCAGCCGCCACCTGCTCATGACACGTTCTCCTCGTCGAACAGGGACCAGCTCGGCAGCTCGGGCACCACGACGGGTTCCGGTTGCTGTTCTCGTTCCGGGTCGCCGTCCGGGGACGGCAGCCAGCGGTGCGCGGCGGCGCTGACGGACCACGTGCCGTCGTCCTCCGGCCGCGCCAGACCCATGCGGCGCAACAGTTCCGTCACCTCGGCGACCAATCGGCCGAGGTCGTCGGTGAACTGCTTCGACCACGCGGCGGGGTAGTCCTCGACCAGCCTGGCGCAGACCTCGCGCAGCCGTTCGACCGTGACGACGTGCCGGGCGGGCGGGTTCTCGTCGTCGCTGCCGACCAGCTCGGGCAGTGCCAGCAACGCGATCCGCGCGACCGTCGAGACGCCCGGGAACGACAGGTCCGTCAGGAAGTCCTCGGGGTCCGCGGCCAGCACGCCCTCGACGCGGCACTCGGTGTGCAGGCCGAACGCCTGCTCCAGCAACGCCGTCTCCTTGCGCTGGTTGCGCCGCAACCAGTCCGCCTGCTCGTCCGGCAGGTCCGCGTAGAGCACCAGCGGCGTCTCGACCAGCTTGCGCCGCACGGCGTGCTCGATGCCGCGCGGACCGGGCCGTGCCGCCAGCTCGACCAGGTGGGCGGGGCTGCGCGCCTCGCCGAGCGGACCGGTGACGAGCTGGCCCAGCAGGTCGGTGTCGATCGTGATCAGCGCTTCCTGCGGCACCACGTCCTGCGCCACCGAACCTTCGGTCTCCTGAAGCACGCCCAGGGAGACGAGGTGACGCAGCGCCGCGGTGAGGGCCCGGCGCTCGACCACGTCGTCCGGCGCGTCGATGCCCGCCTCCGCCGCCGCGGACCGGATGTCGGCGACCAGCCTGCTCAGCAGCGTCTGGCGGCCGGTGCCGGTGAGTACCGCGAGCGTGAGCGCGAGGTAGGCGTAGGCGCGCGGGGACAGCGTGAGCACGCCGCGGGTGTCGTCGTGGCCGGGACCGGACTTGTACAGGCGCGCGAACCGGCGCTCGACCACCAGCCGGTAGCCGAGCAGGCCCGCGAACATGTCCTGCAATGTCGCCCGGTGCCGGTAGACGAGGCTGAGCAGCTCGCCGTCCGGGCCGTCGGCGCGCAGCATCGGCCTGCGCAGCAACGTGCGCGCGCACCGCACCACGTTGGCGGCGTCGATCTCGGAGAGGTTGTCGAGGTGGTTCATCGCTTGAGGGCCACCGTCGCGTCGTGCAGCGTGAGCGTCCCGGCGGCGGACTTGATCTTAGTCGTGGTGCCGTGGGCGACCTCCAGCCGGAGCCCGCGCACCGGGTCGCTGGCCGACCCGCTGTCCCGCGGCGAGTCGCGCTGCGCCATCGCGAGCGTCAGCAGCTCGCAGAAGACCTCCAGCGCGCCGTGCGTCAGCGTCGTGTTCTCCAGGTTCCCGGCGGCCTTCGTCAGCTCCGCGACGTGCCGCGCGCGGATCTCGTCCGCCTCACGGGCCTCCGCGAGCAGAGACTGCTCCATCATCGGGTCGTCGAGGATGCGCGACGGCCTGCCCCGCGCCCCACGGTCGCCCCTCGTGCGCACCGACACCGTGACGTCGCAGACCGGTCCGTCGCGCCACGGCGTGCGCTCGTTGTCCGAGTCGTGCTCCGGCGCGGGGGAGAGGTGGCGGGCGGAGTACAGCCCGAACGCCGACGCGTAGATCTCGTGCGCCTCCGCGCGCGTCGCGTTGTCGAACCAGCCCGCGAGCTTGAGCAGCTCGGCGCGGCGGCCCGGCAGCAACCCGCCGCCGGACGTCGCCCGCTTCACGCTGGCGAGCAGGCTGCCGATCGCACGGGCCGTCGCCTCGCGCAACGCCGTGACCTGGCTCGGGCGGCCCGGACGGTCCACGAACCAGTCCGTCAGCTCCTGCCAGTCCTCCGGCGTGCGGCCCCGTGCCCGTTCGACGTTGTGCCCGAGATCGGTGCCCAGCAGCCGCAGCAGCTCGCCGCGCGCCTTCGCGAGCCCGGCCAGCGCCGCCGCGATCGGCGGCGTGTACTTGAGAACGTCCTCGACCACCCGCTGGATGTACTCGACCAGCAGGTTCCGGAAACCCGCGATCTCGTCCGGCGCGAGGTGGTTCCGCGTGACGACCTGGCCGAGGTAGGCGTAGAAGTCGCGGACCGTCGCCGCCAGCTCGGCGTGCTGGAGGAACAGCGTCGTGACGCGTTCGGCCAGCAGCTCCCTGGTCTTGTCGCCCTCGTTCAGCAGCGCCACGCTGAGCGACCCGCCCAGCTCGTTCAGGCCCCGTTCGATCGCGGGCAGCAGCTCGCGGGACACCTCGCGGGCGCCCTCCGGCACCCGCAGCAGCTCGTCCACGTCGCGCTGCACCCGGACCGCGAGCTTCGACACCTGGTAGCGCACGCTGCCGTGCTGGAACTCGGCGATGCTCGCCGCCACCACCTCGCGCCGGCCCTGGACCAGGTTGCCCCACTCGACCAGCTGCTTGAGGCGGTTGATGACGTTCTCGATGCGCGACTCGCCCTGCTCGACGCGGCCCTCGCGCTCCTGCCCGGCCAGCGCCCCGGCGACCTCGCCCGCGGACAGGTCGGCGAGCAGCGTGGAGGTGAACAGCCGCATGATCGCCAGGTACGTGCGCTGGTGATCGCGCGCGTCCAGATAGGCGTACAACTTCAGCCGCTTGTGCTCCACGACCGGCCACCCTAATGCGCACCCCCGACAGTCGCGGCGCTACCGTGCCGTGGACGAGCTGGGGAGGGTGTCGTGGGTGCTGGGCGCGCGTTGGGGTTGTTGCTGGGCGTGGCAGCGGACGCGGTCTTCGGTGATCCACGCCGGTTTCACCCGGTAGCGGCATTCGGCAGCACCGCGGCGGCCCTGGAGAAGCGCCTGCACGCCGACTCGAAGGCCGCCGGCACCGTCTACACGGCCGTGCTGGTCGGCGGCACCGTGGCCGCGGGCGTCGCCGCCGAACGCTTCGCCAAGCGTCACTGGCTGCTGGAGACCCTCACCACCGCCGCCGCGACCTGGACCGTCCTGGGCGGCAACTCGCTGGCGTCCGAGGGCACGTCGATGGGCCGCGAGCTGGCGGAGGGCGACATCGAGGCCGCCCGCACCCGCCTGCCGTCCCTGTGCGGCCGGGACGCCTCCCGCCTGGACACCCTCGGCCTCGCGCGGGCCACCGTCGAGTCCGTGGCCGAGAACACCTCCGACGCCGTCGTGGCCCCGCTGTTCTGGGGCGCCGTCGCCGGCGTGCCCGGCCTGCTCGGCTACCGCGCCGCCAACACCCTCGACGCGATGGTCGGCCACAAGTCGCCCCGGCACCTGAAGTTCGGCTGGGCCTCCGCCCGCCTCGACGACCTGCTGAACCTGCTCCCGGCCCGCCTCGCCGCCCTGCTCACCGTCGGCGGAGCCCCCGTCGTCGGCGGCTCGGCCACCCAGGCCCTGGAGACGTGGCGCCGTGACGCCGCGGCCCACCCGTCACCCAACGCGGGCCAGGTCGAAGCCGCGTTCGCCGGCGCACTGGAGATCCGCCTCGGCGGCCGCACCGTCTACGCCCACGGCGTGGAAGAACGCCCCGTCATGGGCCACGGCCGCAACCCGGACTCAGGTCACGTGACGCGAGCCGTGGAGCTGTCCCGCGTCGTCGGCTTCGGCGCGGGCCTCGTCAGCGCCTTCATCGCCGTCCTCCGCAAGTAGCTCGGCGATCGACTTCTTGCGCTTCTTCGTGCCGCTCTCGTGCAGCACGCCACCCGGCCGCGCCTCACGGATCGTGAAGTACAACCACCCGCCCACGGCCATCACGCCGAACGCGATCCACTGCAACGCGTAGGAGAAGTACGGCCCCGACTCAAGACGCGGCAGCGGCAGTACGTCGAGCGCCCCCGGCTGGTCCTCGATCAGCTGGAAGTACCCCGGCTGAATACCCGGCCCGACCGCGTCGTTGTTGATCGAGTAGATCTGCCTGCGCCCGTCCTGGTCGAACGCGGGGGTGGCGTTGGACTCGTTCCCCCTGGCCAGCCCGATGACGGTGACCTCACCGGTGGGGGGCGCCGCGAAGTCCGGCGGCTTGATCCCGTTGACCGGCCGCACGTACCCGCGGTCCACGAGCACCCGCTGCCCGGTCGACGTCTCGAACGGCGTGATGACCTCGAACGCGGCCTCGCCCTGCACGGTCCGCAGCCGCGCCAACGCCTCCAGTTCGGGCAGGTAGCGGCCCTTGAGCTCGACCTTCTGCCACTCGGCGTGCTGGCCGCCGTACGCGGCGGGGTCGCTCTTCAGCGACTCGGTGATGGCGGAGTTCTGCGCCTGGCGCTCGTCGTTGCGGCCGAACTGCCACGGGGACAGCAGGTAGACGCAGACCCCGGCGAAGACCCAGACGGCCAGGGTCAGCGCCAGCCAACCCGGCTTGAGGAGGAACTTGAACCGCACGTCACCACGGTAGATGCGTGAGCCGCGCCTCGCGGCACTGGGTCACGCCGCGGCGTTCGCGAGTGGTCCCGGCTCGGTCGACGGGTTTCGGTGCCGGTCCCGCTCACGGACGGGTCGACCGCGATGTGCCCTTCGTCGTGTCGCGCTCTGAAATTCGGACTCAGGTCAGTCCTGCGTGAGCGCCGACAGTTCGTCGGCAGCACGCCGCCGCCGTTGGTCGTCTGTGCGCATGTACTCCACCAGCGACACCGCCTTGATGCGACGGTGCTTACCCACCTTGCGGTACTCGATCTCGCCTGCTTCCAGCAGACCGATCAGGTAGGGACGTGACACGTTCAACATGTCCGCGGCCTGCTGCGTGGTCAGCTCGGCGTCTGCGGGCACCACCGACACACCATGCCCGGCAGCCATGTACGCGAGGATCTGGGCGAAGAGTTCGACCGCCGCGCGCGGGAGCACCAGCACGTCGTCGTTCTCCTCGACGCGAACGCGGACATCGCCCTCGTCGTCGTGATGACTTTGCAGGTACGTCTTGACCCGCGTCATCGCAGCGCGCGCTGTGACGACGTCGTCATCGTCAGGTTGAACGGCTTGCAGTGCTGCCGATCCCATCGAGCTGCCCTCCCTTCCGCTATCCGAATTATCCGCAGCATTCGAAACAAACGCAACGCGCTATCGGGTGAGCTGGAACCGGGTCATGAACCCCGCAGCGCCTCCCTGGCAGCGGCCTGAGCCTCCAACCGGTACCCACCCCCGAACAACACGGCGTGCACGAGCAGCGGGAACAGCTGGTGCAGCCGCACCCGCCGCTCCCACCCGTCGGCCAGCGGCGCGACCTCCCGGTAAGCGCCCAGCACGTGGTCGAGGAACGGGCAGCCGAAGAGCCGGAGCATCGCGAGGTCGGACTCGCGGTGCCCGCCGTGCGCGGCCGGGTCGATCAGCCACACCTGGCCGTCCGCGCCCCACAGCACGTTGCCGCTCCACAGGTCGCCGTGCAGCCGTGCGGGAGGCTCCGCGGGTCCGGCCAGCTCGCCGATCCGCGCGCACACCTCGGAGACGTCGATGCCCGCCTGGCGCGCGTAGGGCTCGATGCGCTGTGACGCGAACCACGACGGCCACTCGGGCGCCGGCTCGTTGAGCATCGGGGCGGCACCGATCGTCGCCTCACGGGGACCGCCCGGCGGAGGTGCGCCGAACGCCTCGGCGCCCGCCAGGTGCAGTGCGGCCAGGCGGCGGCCGAAGGTCACGGCCGCCTGAAGATCCGGCGAGCCGGCCGGGACCTCGTCGATCACCAGCCGGCCGCCGTCCGCGCTGTGCACGCGCGGCACCGGCGGGCCGCCCTCGACGGCGATCCAGCGCAACCCGGCGGCCTCCGCGGCGGTGGCGGACGGCGACTGGACTTTCGTCCTCAAAGCCGCTCGCGGACCCACGCGACCAGTCCCGGCATCGCCGCTTCGACCATGGTCAAGACCTCGGTGAAGCCCTCGGTACCCCCGTAATAGGGGTCCGGTACATCCGTTCCGTCGGCATCCGGGTCGAACGAACGGAGCAGTCTCACCCGGTCGGGACCGATCATCCTCCGCAACGCCCGCGCGTGCCCTGAATCGAGCGCTACCAGCAGATCTGCGCCCAAATGCCGCTCGGAGACCTGTGCCGCAACGTGGTCGGTCGGATACCCGTTGTCCGCCAACGACTTCAGCGCGCGCGGATCAGCGGGGTCGCCGGCGTGCCAGCCACCCGTTCCGGCACTGGACACCTCGACCCGGGACGACAATCCTTCCCGCGACAGCCACTCCCGGAACACCAATGCCGCGACGGGGGACCGGCAGATGTTGCCGGTGCAGACGAACGAGACGTGCATGACACCCCAGCCTAGGCGGTGCCGCCGCACGGTAACGATCAACCGCTGTCGCAAGATGTACGGACAAACGACCTGGAGGCCGCCCCATGCAGACTGGTACCGACGTGCCCCCGCAGCGGGAGATCATCGGGTGCACCGACGCCCTTGGGCGCCGTCGTGCGTTCGAGGTGTACCTCAACGAGAAGGGGCGGATCTGCTTCCGGACCCCGCCCGGTGAGTCCGCGCAGCTCGACGCGTTCCAGCTGGACGAGCTGATCAGCCACCTCACCGAGCTCCGCCGCTACATGCAGTGACGTGGTGCTGAGCTGGTCGCCCCGGGAGGACGAACTAGTATCTCGGGCGATGACCAGCCCAGATCTGCGCCACCACGGTGACGTCGACGCCGCACCCGGCCTCGCCGACTTCGCCGTCAACGTGCGGGTGCCGCACCCGCCCGCTTGGCTGCGTGACCGGCTGGCCGCGGCGCTCGACGGGCTCGGCCGCTACCCCTCGGGACAGGCGGAGGAGCGGGCCCGTGCGGCCGTCGCACGCCGGCACGGGCGCTCGCCGGACGAGGTCCTGCTGCTCAACGGCGCCGCCGAGGGCTTCGCGCTGCTGCCGAAGCTCGCGCCCCGCTGTGCCGCGATCGTCCACCCCGGCTTCACCGAGCCGGAGGTGGCGTTCCGCGACGCCGGAATCCCGGTCGAGCACGTGCTGCTCTCCAGCGACTTCCGGTTGCGCGACGTGCAGCACGACGCCGACCTGGTCGTCATCGGCAACCCCACGAACCCGACGTCCGTGCTGCACGAGGCCGCCGCGCTCAAGGCGCTGCCCGGCAGGCTCGTCGTCGACGAGGCGTTCATGGACGCCGTCCCCGGCGAGCCCGAGTCCCTCGCGCACGACCCGGACGTGCTCGTGCTGCGCAGCCTCACCAAGACGTGGGGCCTCGCCGGTCTGCGCGCCGGCTACCTCCTCGGCGACCCCGAGACCCTCGCGCGGCTGGCGCACGGCCGTCCTCATTGGCCGGTGGGCAGCCTCACGCTGGAGGCCATCACCGCGTGCTGCGAGCCGGAGGCCCTGGCCGACTCCGCGCGGTTCGCGCTGGAAGGCGCCGAGCACGCCGCGTTCGCCGTGGCGGCACTGGGAGATCTCGTCGTCGTGCCGCCGAAGGGGCCGTACCTGCTGGTCCGGGTTCCGCGCGGCACGAGGGAAGCGTTGCGGGACAAGGGGATCGCGGCGCGCCGGTGCGACACCTTCCCCGGGCTCGACGACACGTACCTGCGCGTGGCGATCCGTCCGCCGGAGGAGTTCGCCCTGTTCGTGGACGCGCTGCGGGTAGTGATGGAGGAACTGGCGTGAAGCTCGCCGACGTGGTCGCGGTCCTGGAGGACGCGTACCCGCCGAAGACCGCCGAGAGCTGGGACGCGGTCGGCCTGGTGTGCGGTGACCCCGAGGAGGAGGTCACGCGCGTGCTGGTGTGCGTCGACCCGACGTCGTCCACAGTGGACGAAGCCGTCGAGTCCGGCGCCCAGCTCCTGCTCGCCCATCACCCGCTGCTGCTGCGCGGCGTCAACGGAGTCCCCGCCGACGACCCCAAGGGCGCGCTGGTCCACAAGCTCATCCGCAACCGCTCCGCCCTGTACTGCGCCCACACCAACGCCGACTCGGCCCTGCCCGGCGTCTCCGACGCACTGGCCCGTGCGATCGGCCTCACCGTCACCGGCCCGCTCGACCCGGCGGAGCCGTCCGCGGACACCGGCCTCGGCCGCGTCGGCGAACTTCCCGAAGCCGAACCGCTGCGGGTCTTCGCCCAGCGCGTCGCCGCCGCCCTGCCCGCCACCGTGCAGGGCGTCCGCGCGGCAGGCGACCCGGAACGCCTGGTCAAGCGCGTCGCGGTGTGCGGGGGAGCGGGCGACAGCTTCCTGGGCGCGGTCACGCGCGCCGGCGTCGACGTCTACGTGACGGCCGACCTGCGCCACCACCCGGCGAGCGAGCACATCGAGTCCGGCGGCCCGGCGTTGGTCGACGTGGCGCACTGGGCCAGTGAGTGGCCGTGGTGCGAGCAGGCGGCGGAAATCCTGCGCACCGCGTTCGGCGGTAGGGTCGACGTACTCGTCTCCACTCGCCGGACCGACCCGTGGACCGTAGGCGCGACGAGCCCAGCAGCAGGAGGACATGCGTGAAAGCCGACCCCGCAGTGCAGCGCAGGCTGCTCGACCTGGCCGCGGTCGACGCCGAACTGGCGCGTGTCACGCACCGGCGCCGCACGCTGCCGGAGATCGCCGAGATCGCCGAGGCGGAGCAGCTCGTCCGCGCGAAGCAGGACGCGCTGGTCGCCGTCGAGACGACCCTCGGCGACCTCGACCGCGACGTGAAGCGCCAGGAAACCGAGATCGACCAGGTTCGCGCCCGCGGCGACCGCGACCGCAAGCTGATGCAGTCCGGCTCCGTCGGCGCCAAGCAGCTCACCGACCTGGAGCACGAGCTGGCCACCATCCAGCGCCGCCAGGGCATCCTGGAGGACGACCTGCTGGAGCTCATGGAACGCCGCGAAGCCGTCGAGGCGGACGTCTCCTTCGCCCGCGTCGAGCTCGACAAGGCCCGCGCCGCCCTGGAGGAGGCCGCCGCCCGCCGTGACACCGCGCTGGCCGACCTCGAGACCACCGAGACCCGCCGCGCCGCCGACCGCTCGGTGATGGCGAAGGGCTTCCCGGACGACCTGCTGAAGCTCTACGACCGCCAGCGCGAGCAGCGCGGCATCGGCGCGGCCGTCTTCCAGTCCCGCAGCTGCGGCGCCTGCCGCATCGAGCTCGACCGCGGCGCGGTGTCGAAGCTGAAGGAGGCGGCGCCCGACGAGGTCGTGCGCTGCGACGAGTGCGGCGCGATCCTGGTCCGCGTGAGCGAGCAGAGCTGAACCCGTTCCGGCGTCCACACAGGACTCCTCCGGCGTTGCTTGCGGGGTCGTCGTGAGAGTGGACGTGCGGCAGGTCCTGGACCCCTCGCGGCAGATCGTCGCGTTCAGGTGCGACGCCGGAGCGGCGACCGCCCGGTGGTCGGGGGAGAGTCCCACTCAGCTGGGCATCGCCACCGCCGGGATCGAGATCCCAGAAGAGGTCTCGGCGTGGACAGTCCTCCCACCAGGCGATACCGGGTGTGCTGGAACCACACGCCGAGGTCTGTCTCGGTCCTGAGGTCCAGCTCCCCCGTCATCTGACGGCCTCCAGCCAGGGCACGTTGTCGGGTGGCCGGTTCCGGATGGGGCTGGGGGTGTCGGGGCCGCACCACGACGGCCCCCGGGCCCGGTCGCCGAACGAGGTCACCGGCGTGAGCGGCTCCGGCACCCGGAACGGCAGACCGGCGGAGGCCAGCTGCCGCAACACCTCCACGCGCCGCGGCATCGACGCGGCGGCGATCTCCACGAGTTCCGGCGCCACACCCGTCCTTCCGTCAGATCGTGACGACGATCTTGCCCTGCGTCCGGCCCAGCTCGGACTCCCGGTGCGCCTCCGCGATCTTCTCCAACGGGTACGTCGCGGCGATGTGCGGCGTGTACCCACCCCGCGCCCCGAGCGCGGCACCTTCGGCAAGCGCGGCCGAGCTGGTCTCGGCGTAGTAGTGGCGAACACCGAGCGCGGCGGCCCGTTCCGCATCGGCAACCGTGACAACGCGGTCCGCACCACCGGCAATCGCGACAAGATCGGCAAGCGACCCGGACGCAGCCGTGTCGAGCACCGCGTCCACACCAGCGGGCGCGAGCTGACGAACCCGCTCACCCAGCCCGTCGCCATAGGTGGTCGGCAACGCCCCCAACCCGCGCAGGTAGTCGTGCTTGCCCGTACTCGCCGTGCCGATCACCGTGGCACCACGCGCAACAGCCAGACACACCGCCGCACTACCCACGCCACCAGCCGCACCTTCAACGAGCAGCGTGCGTCCAGCCAACTCCCCAAGCGCATCAAGCGCCCGCACGGCCGTGTCGACAGCCAGTCCAGCGCCAGCGGCCTGCTCCAAGCTCCACGCGTCGGGCACCACCGCCCAAGCCGCGAGGACCGCGTACTCAGCGGACGCCCCGAACAGCCCGCCAAGCCCGAAGAGCCGATCACCGACAGTGACCCCCGTGACGTTCTCCCCGACCTCATCCACCACCCCTGCCGCGTCCCGTCCAGGGATCGCCGGGAACTCGACGGGGAACGACGCACGGGCAACCCCCGAGCGCAGCTTCCAGTCGACCGGGTTGACGCTGGCCGCCCTGACCTGCACCCGGATCTCGTCCGGACCCGCGTGCGGTTCCGGGACGTCCTCGACCACGAGCACCTCCGCCGTGCCGTAGTCGTGGTAGCGCGCTGCACGCATGGAAGCTCCTCAGGTAGATAGTTTCTGTGGAAAGTAACTTAGAGTGGATTACTTTCCGCAGCAAGTGTCTCCTGAGTCACTTTCCGTGGAAAGTGTTCGGGTGGTACCTTCGCGTCCGTGGACGGAGAGCTCGACCAGGCCGAGGCGCAGACGTGGGAGTCGGTGCTGTCCGTCCTGCTCTGGCTTCCCGCGGCGCTGGAGGGACGGCTCAAGCAGCACGGCCTGAGCCACTACGAGTTCCTGATCCTCTGGTGCCTGTCGCACCACACAGACCGCACCCACACCATGAGCTCACTGGCCGAACTGTCCCGCGTCACGCCGTCACACCTGTCGCGCATTGCCTCCCGCCTGGAGAAGCACGGCTGGTTCGTACGCGAGTCCGACCCGTCCGACACCCGCTACACGATCGCCTCACTGACCCCGGCGGGCCTGGAGAAGTACCGCGAGGCGGCGCCCAGCTACTACGCGGCGCTGCGCGAGCACCTGTTCAGCCGGCTCACCGAGCAGCAGGTGGAACAACTCGGCGGCATCACCGCACTCGTCGCGCAGTCCCTCGACCCCCGAGCCGGCTACCCGAGATAGACGTTCGCGCGGTGCCACTCGAAGTACGGCTCCGACTGGCCGTCGTGCGCCCCGCACCGACGTCCGTCCAGGTCGCTCAAGTGATCACGCAGCCGCCCGCGAAGCTCTTCCTCGAACCGTGAACGGACATGTCCCGTGCCGTCCACGGTGACATACCCGGTCTCGAACAGGCTGTCGCAACCGAACGTGCAGGCCAGCATCGCCACGTTCGTCAGGTCGTTGCGCTCGGCCTCGCTGCACAGCGACCGCTTCTTGATGTGCGCCGCGACGAGGAAGTTCCCCGGAAAGTCGTGCCCGCACAGGTCGCACGGCGCGCTGGTCCGCCCGCGCAGCAACAACCTCCGCAGCTCGGCCTGCTCCTTGCGGATCTTGACCAACGCGATGCCGTCGGACTCGGGGAACTCGCGGACGTGCGGCGGAAACTCCACGTCCTGCAGTGAGACCGTCGCGGGCCGGAGAGACGTGACCGTTCCGGGGATGGTCCGCAACACCGCCCCGACGAACGCCGAACGATGGCCGAGCTCTTCGACGTTGATGGGGACGGAGCGCCGGGCGTAGAGCTTCTCGACGCCGTTCTCGACATCCCTGACGTCGACCCACTGTCCTTCGGGGGAGCGGTCGGTGCTCACCAGAACCTGCTTGTGGTTGACCTCGATGATGGTGTTGACGCTGCCTTTCGCCGTCTTGATGGGGTCCCCGATGAGCGACCGCAGCAGAGTCACCGCGTCCGGCACCGCGCCGCGGTCTGCCGGTCGAGCCAGGTCGGCGGCCAGCCGGTCGGCGTCGTCGGCGGTGTAACCGGGGACGCGCAACCTGAGCCGGATCTGCTTGGTGGCGTTGCCGGACGCGTTCCTGCCGATCTTGGCCTGCGCGCTGCCGAGCTTCGCCCGCAGGTCCCCGAAGCTGGGCACGGTCGCCAGCGCAACAGGAGTCTGGACGATCCTGCGCTCGGCCTCGGGCAGCTTCCTGGCGACGGCCGAGTCGACGACCCCGTCCTCCAGCACCGCGTCCAGGGCTCCCAGTCGGCGGAGCAGCAGCGTCAGAACGAGGTTGTACTGGTGGTTGCGGGCGTGCGGGCTGTTGGTGACCTTGCCACCCGCGCTCTTCATGACCAACGCGAAGAGGCCACCCTCGGCTTCGATCTCGAACTCCGCGTTGAGCACGACGCCGTCGTCGCCAGTTGCGTGCATGCCTTGGACATCGACGCCTGCCGCGATCCAGTTACGGACCCGGCTCCGCGTTCGATGTCGCCCGAACCAGTAGAGACAGGGCAGTGCGATCGGCGTGGGACTGATCACGTCCGTTCCGCCCGGCGCCCCCGAATCGCACAACTCCCCATTCCACCGAAACCCCTGCGGCGATCTGCGAGGTCTCAATTGGTTTTGCGATAAACCTTCCTCCGGCCTGCCATTTGAGACAATGTCGGGCAAAAGAGTTTGTCCATCGGACTCTTGATCGTGCCGCCGACAGGACTGTAAAACGTGAAGCGCGCCAAGATCCCGCAGGGCCAAGAGACTCTCGACGTCAGGCCGTGCAAAGGCGTCGCCTGCCGCGCGCTGAAAATTAGCGCGGAACGCGTTCGAAAATGTTCCATCGGTGTGAGCGGCTCTCTTCGGTCTGAGTCGTTCGGTCGCCATGCTCGCGTCCGGGAGGACGGAATGGGATTTCTGTGATGAGGCGACGCACGTGAACACGGAGATCGAGAACGAGTCGGCCACCAGAATCCTCCCGATCCGGGGCGAACTCTTCGAAGACGTGGTGGCCACCACCCTGGTCAGCTACGGCGAAGCCGCCCTGCCCACGCGCCGTGCCGAGGCGTTGCTGGGCGGGGACGGGCTGGGGAAGCGCCGGTTCGGTGCGCGGCCGCGGCATCGGGCGGTCAGGCGCCGGTTCGCCCTGCTGGTGCTCTGCATGGGGTTCTGCCTGGTGCTGCTGGATTCCACGGCGGTCACCGTGGCGCTGCCCACGATGCAGACCGACCTTGGCAGCAGCCCCGGCGAACTGCAGTGGATCGTCGACTCCTACACGCTCGTGTTCGCCGCGTTCCTGCTCGGCGGCGGGGCCCTGACGGACAGGCTGGGGGCTCTCCGCGTCTACGTCGTGAGCATCGTCGTGTTCGCGATCAGCTCGGCGATGTGCGCGGTGGTGACGGACAACTGGCTGCTGATCACGGCCAGGGGCGTGCAGGGCATCGGTGCCGCGGGGATGATGCCCGCTTCGCTCGCGTTGCTGCGCTCGACTTTTCCCGAACCGGCGCAACGCGCTCGCGCGATCGGCATCTGGGGCGGCCTGGGAGGCGTCGCCGCGGCGCTCGGTCCGCTGCTGGGCGGAGTGCTGGTCACCAGTGCCGGGTGGCAGACGCTTTTCTGGATCAACGTCCCGCTCGGCGCGCTCACCGCGGTGCTGAGCTTCCGCAGCCTGCGGGAGACCGAAACGACACCGAGCGCCGGCTACGACGTCGTCGGCCAGCTCACGTCGTTCGCGGGTCTGGGCGCGCTCGTCGCGGGTGTGATCGAGCTGGGACACAACGAGCTCGTGTCGGGAGCGGCCCTGACCGGTGGCGGCCTCGCCCTGCTCCTGGCCTTCCTGCGCGTCGAACGACGGCATCCCGAACCGCTGCTCGCCACCGTTCTCGTGCGCGACCGCGGCCTGATCGGAACGGCCCTGACCGGTGCCGCGCTCAACTTCGGCCTCTACGGCATGTTCTTCCTCGTCACGCTGTACCTGCAGCAGGTGCTGCACCTCTCCCCGGTCCTCACCGGCCTGATGATCGCCGTCGTCGCGGCCGGCTCGATCTCCGGCTCGCTCTTCGCCGGCTGGTTCACGGCTCGCACGGGCCCGCTCCTGCCGATGATCGTCGGACTGCTGTGCGGGGCGGCCGGCTATCTGCACCTCTCCGGCACCCCGTCAGCGCTCCCGGAACTGGCCATCGCCCTCTTCGTGGTCGGGTTCGGCGTCGATGTGGGGCTTGCCGCCGCGACGGTGATGACACTTCGTCTCGCGCCTGCGGCTTTGGCGGGCGCGGCCACCGCTGTGCTGACGACGATGCGTCAGATCGGCAGTGCGCTCGGGGTTGCCGTGTTCGGCGGGTTCGCGGCCGTGGCCGCTTCGCTGACGGAGGGCTTCTCCATGGCGATGATCACTGCTTGCGCGGTGTACGTGGGAGCGGCAGTGCTTACCTTGGTCAACCGGGTGGACACCACGGCTGGCCCCGCATAAGCAAAACCCCCACGTTGCTGATGTCTCCATCAACCCCGTGGGGGTAGAAGTGTCCGAGGACGAAGTCGCACACTATTCACCCACGTAGCGCTTCCTGGTCCTAGGTAGGCTCACCTGACCCCGGTTGCCCACGGGGCCCGTCCTGCGATGGCCATGCGGGACGGGCCTCGCATGCTGCTGCTGAATGCTTGAGCTGCGAAGACGTGCGTCGGGACGTCGGGACGTCGTGCAGATGAGCCGTCCCGATGACCTGTCGGCGTCTGTGAGAGGGTTGGCAGGCGAGACCTCACGGGACGGCTCTGCTGTCAGGAGGTGCCTCTCAGCACTCGGGTCCACTCGGGTCCACATCGCACTTCTGTAACGTCTCAGCACCCAAGCTCGATCACGGAGCCATGGCAGACGATGGTACGCAGGTCGATCGAGGTCTCTTCGAGGGATTTGAAGGATATCGGACTGTGGGGCGCGATGAGATCGCACGCGTACTCGCCGAAGGTCTAATCGTACCAGATGCCAATGTCTTGCTAAACCTATACAGGTATACCGCGGATTCGAGGGCGAATCTCGTGAGTGTTCTTGAGAAGGTGTCCGCCCAGTTGTGGGTTCCGCATCAGGTTCTAGTCGAGTTCTGGCGAAATAGGGAATCTGTCATGAGGGATCCTGGGGATTCCGAAAAGACGATTGACGAACTCGAAGAACATAGTCGTAAGGCCGTCAATGCGCTCCAGGCCTGGTCTAATCGTGTTTCGCTGCCTATGGAAGTTGCAAAGAAACTTGTCGGCCACATTGAGGACGGGTTTGCTCAGGTCGCTGAGGAAATGCAGGCCCATTCCGTCATGGTAACGGCAGATTTCAGTCGAGACACGTCCGACGACATGGTGTTGAAGTCGCTGGAGCCGATCCTTAAGGGGCGGGTTGGACCAGCGATGGAGGAGTCGCTTTACAAGAAGGCGGTCACGGAGGGCCTTCGCCGAGTTGCGGCTGAAGAGCCACCGGGATACAAGGATAAGAAGAAGGAAGGAGATCGCGCGGCAGGTGACTATCTTGTATGGGAGCAGATACTTCTTGAAGGGGAGAATCGTCAGAAGAGCGTTGTTCTGATCACTGCGGACACGAAAGAGGATTGGTGGAGAATGGAAGGAGGTGAGCGGAGAGGGCCGCGTATCGAGCTCGTGCAAGAGATGTACCGAAGGACGGGTCAGCGTTTTTTGATGCTTCGGCCAGCTCAACTTCTACAGTACGGGCAGGACTTCTTTTCGGTAAGCACAAGCGACGAGGTAGTGCGCGACGTTGAATCGGTCGACATCGCTGTATCTCGCGCCAGCGAGATACCCCCTGGTGGCGGATGGACGGTAGAAGGTCTAGGACTCCTCCTGGTCAGGCTGAACAGCGAGGCAATGGTGCAGGCTGACGTACTACGGGTTGCAGTGAAGCAGTCAGGGTTCGTGTCTCGCGAGCAAGTATATGAAATTGCAGGCTACTCACCAGAAAGAAGCTTGCGAGGATTTACGCGTCCCATAAACCGGCTCTCTCAGTTTGTCAAGAGTATGGACATGGCCGAAGTAGACGCGGTTGACGTGCTATGGGCGGTTTACAACGAGGATTCACCAGAGATTGGGTGGGCTGCAGGTTTTAGGGTCCATAGAGAGGTTCTTCCTCTGTTGAAGTTGGTGCCATCCTCGCTGCTTGAATGTGACTACATCACTAATGTCGAGTCCGCGAATGAGGGCTCTGACGAAAAAGAAGGTGAGCGGTAGCGTGGATGCTCAAGCTGTGTTTAAAACCGACCAGGGGGCGCGTAGGGTGGCGGTCGTTATTCGGGCAGGTATTCCTGCGAGTCATCAAGGGCGCGGGCAGGGTGAACCTATTTATCCGGATAGCGTAACCGACGTTGCAAAGCTACTCCGTCAAGAAGGCGTCGAAGTATCATACGAGCACGATCGCGATCAGAGGAAGATTCTAAGTTTAAATAGTGCAGAGGTATGGATTCCAGTTCTTGCGTTCGTTACCGACGTTGGGGTGAACGTTCCGGCGAACATCGTCGCAACGATGATTGTAAACTATTTTGGCGGGCGTTCTCGTGCAGAAAAATCGGTTCTGCACGTCGAGTTCGAAGAGAGCACTCCGGACGGATCGCAGCGAAAGTTTAATGCCAGCGGGCCCGGCGCTCTCGTCTTGGAAGCAATTGACAAGTTCGGCAGGCAAGAAGATGTCTGACACTGGGCAGCAGCTTCTCAGTGAAGGTAGAAGACTTTACGGAATTGCGCTGTGGCGGGCGCTGACAGGTGACAGCGGGGATTCGGCAAACAAAGATATCAGGCGGGCCATTGTCGCTCTCAGTAGCGCTATGAATTGGCTCGAAGGTTGGGATTCTGATGGGTTTGATCTGGCGCATCAGTTTCTTGATAAGAGCGGTGAGCTTGCTCGTCGAGAGTTTTCCGCTGGGTGTTGTTTTGACTTTAGGGACGATGCATATCACCAAGCGTGTCCGGTAGCGCTGGCGCACTCTCGTGTGGGAATGAGTGCCGGCTTTGTGATCAAGCAAAGTCACTGTTCGGTTTGTGGTAAGGATCCTGAGGAATGCGAACACATCTCAGGTCGCGTCTACGACGGAGAACGATGTTGTCGGGTGATAACCGAAGCTGAACTGCTCGAAGTTTCCTTGGTGGAGCGGCCGAATCAGCCTGATGCCAGGATTCACTCGTACACACTAACTAGATCTGAACTCTATGCGAGTCTGGGAGAGGGTTTCGCGTGGGGCATGACGATTTCATGCGATCGCTGCCTAAATCCTTGCCGTGGGCTCAGCTATCCGATGCGTAATACTTGATGAGATGCGCGCACGTATCGATGCTTGGTTGAACATAGATCCGCATCAAGCGCTAAGTGTATTGCTTGCGCCGGGGGCGTCTTGTCGATCGTCTTAGTTCTTAGTCGTCAGGGCCTTGCGTCAGGTTGGCCGGCAAAGAGTGTTCTCCGTGAGGACGAGGTCGGTGAGCGCGCCCAGCGGTTCGTCGAGGTCGACTGACGGGTCGCAGCAGTACATCTGGTAGGGATCGATGTGGTCGGCGTCCAGGCGCCGCAACGAGTCCTCGGCCGCGGTCGTGATTCGCGGCGGGATGCACCGCGTTCGTTGGCCTGCTGTTAGGCGCGTACACCGACAACGGCTTGACCTACATCGGCCGCATCAGTGCCGGCTTCAAGGACAGCGAGCGAGTTGAACTCCGGTGGTGCCTTGCCGAGCGCAGCAAGACCCATCCGCCATTCGAGCGCCCTCTGACTCGCGAGGACGCCCGCGCCGTGCAGTGGACGCGGTCGGTGTTGGTCGGCCAAGGCCAGTCCCACGGTTGGCGTTGACCGGCCGGTCGCCGCCTGCGACAGCCTGTGTGGCGCTGGCTTGGTCCCGACCGAGATGCAGGTGACGTGCGCCTGGATTCCCCGATGTCAGGTTGACCTGGTGCTGGCCTGCTACAACGTCGGCGTCGGGATAAAGCGCATGCTCGACGAGGTGCCGCGCGCCTAGCCTCAACGGTGTGAGTGATGTGGACGAGGCCGTGGAGACGCCGGATTCCTTTGCTGGCTCGCTTGTTCAGCAGATGTTTGACCTGTGGATCACGCCGTACCTCAACTCCGGTGAGTCGGGAATCGGTACCGACCAGGTCCGACAGGCGCTGATCGTGATGCCTCCCGGCGGCGAGGTCGAGGTATTGCTGAACGAACGGGCGACCGTGACCGCGAAGGTCAAGATGCGCCGCGACATCGCCGCTGGCGAGGAGGTGCTCGCGGAGGACATCGAAGAGATCAGCGACCTGCGGCCCTTCGATATCGACCCGGCGGCGGGCTGGATGGCTTTCGCCGCCGTGCCGGGCCACGGGCACATCGTGACGTTCGACCTGCGCCGGGACAAGCCACGGGTGCGTGATCACGTGCTTCTTGCACGGGACTTCGTGGCCGCCGCGCGTGAGTCCGTCGCTGCGAGCCGACCAGGCCCCGCCGTGGAGGCGGCGTTCGCGGCCGCCGAGCTCGCGGTGAAGGCGATGCACCTGTTGCACGTCGTACCGATCCAGAAGCGGGCCTCACACGGAGCCCGCCTGACGTGGTTGAACTGGTACACGCGGCGGGACGGCAACGGGTCGCCTGACTGGTACCCGGCGATGAAGCGGCTGGAAAGCCTGCGACCCGCTGCTCGGTACAGCGATGGAGGGACACTGCCGGATGCTGAGGAACTCGACGCCCTCCTTGACCAGGTTGCCGAACTCGTCGACCACGCCGCGGCGCACGGCGGCGTCGACGAGTCGGAGCAGTAGCCTCGCACCGGTGAGGCAGGCTGGCCGCCGACCTCACGGACCGAAGCCGCACGTCAGCGCTACGACGAGCACAAGTGCAGTCGTGGATGCTCGATCGCGGCGAGTACGTCGACCTGTAGCCGTTGTGCCGGAGTACGGATTGGTCACGGCTTCGTAGCTCGCGGAAGGGCGTCGGAGTTGTTGCGGCTCCACGCCTTTGTCAGCGGTCCGCCGTCGCGGAGGTTCTTCGGCACGAACTCTGCCCGGTCTGGGTGCAGGCGCTCGATCGGTACCGGTTCCTGCGAGCGCCTGCGTGCGGGAGTTCGGCGTGGCCCGGGCTGCTGAGGCGTGTCCGACGCGGGTTTGCCTGAGCGGGCACGGTGCATCGTCGGGATCGGCCTGCCCAGCTTCAGCACCGCCGCCCGAGGCTTGGAGACCACCTGACGGCACGGCTGATGGGCGACTGAGTAGCACACCGGGCACGACTTGTTGTTGCGCTGCAACGGGCCGGTGCGCGGGATCCGCACGATCGATCCGCCCATCGAGGCGCCGGTGTAGCCTTTCTTGCCACGAGGTCTCGCCATCGCCGCTCTCTGTCAGGATCCGGAGCCGTGCTGTCCGAGCTAGCGGACCGCGAACGAGCCCAGCTCGACGTTGATGTAGTCCTAGGGATGCGTACGAGAAGCGTAGACAAGCGGTTGCCGCCTACACGCCTATGCCGCGTGCCATTAACCCGTTAGTGGACTTCCCTGCTCGTACAGGTCCCGGTCGTCGAGCATTAGCTCGTCGAGGTCGCCGGATGCCGGCGTGAGGTTGTAGCGCAGCGACTCGGGTCCTACACCGGTAGTGTCGGCCGCCGCGCGGTGCGGCTCGGGCTGGCCGGCGTCTGCGGCCTCTGAAGGAATCCTGTGCATGCGCGCCCAGTGAGCCGGCCGTCCAGGAGTCGGCATTCGACCTGTTCCATGGCTGATTTGTAGTTGCTCTTCGCGGGCCCAGATAGCGGCCTGACGCTGCCCGAAATGATGTGGAACCTGCATTGCGTCGAGAGGTGTGCTCGATAGCGGGTCCGCGCGCCCAGCGGTTGACGCCATGAACGAAAAAGCGGATGAGGATTGAAGAATCCTCATCCGCTTGATCAACTCCGATGTCCGAGGACGAAGTCGCACACTATTCAGCCATGTAGCTCTTCGTGGCCCTGTGTAGGCCACCTGGCCCGTTCGGCACATGAGGCTCGTCCCACAGTGGTCACGCGGGACGGGCCTCATGCTGTGTTTGCTGGCAGCTACCAGCAAGTATCTGCACAATAGGGACGGGGGACAGCCTGATCCACATGTGTCCCTGGCGCGAGAGTCACGCTCCCAAGGCTGGCAGTTGAGGGTGGAGCTGAGGGGACAGCTGACTCTGTACTTGCCCTCGTTGCCGGATGCGGCGGTCGTCAGTCAGGCAAGACAGAACCGCTGATCACGGGACGGAGCGTCGGTCGCTTGTGGGCGATCGACAAGATTGTCGGGCTGCTCAGATGGGTTGTGGTCCGCTGTGCCAGCGCTGGAACCGCCCGTAATGGTCGGTGACCGGTCGCATGTCAGCCGTGACGGGGCGCCTTGACGCGGTTGAGTACGTCGAGGTCCATCAGAGTCTCTGGGTGATCCGGACCGAAGTGAGCGAGATCGAACTCGTATGCCTCGGTGGCAGCGGCGATGGCGCGGGCCCGCGCTCCGGTCGCGGAAAGCACGAGCGCCAGATGAATGAGAACGGCCGAGATCATGTGGTTGGCCGGTGGTGGCTGCGCGCGGAAGAAGTCGGCGCAGTAGGTGAGATCGCGCAGTGCAGCGGGGTAGCGCTGTTGGTGAAGGCGCAAACGCCCTCTGACTGCGAGGACGTTCGCGTAGTTCTCGCTTCCCGCTCCGAAGGTGCTTTCAGCCGTCTCCACTGCCTCGTCAAGGAGCTCTTGCGCAAGCTGAAGCCTGTTCGCCCGGATCGCCGCGTCGGCGGTGGAGTGCAGAGACTCTACGAACCACCGGTCTGGCCGTCTGCCGTTCGACTGCTCTGCCCTGCGAATGTCGAGTAGGGCGACCTCGTGGCGCAGCCACGCCTCGGAATCGTCGACCGTCCTTGCGAGAAGAGCAGCCATCTGGAGCGCGGATTGATGGACTGCCGCTGGAAGTCGGTAGGAGGTCAGCTGATCGAGAACCCAATCACTGCACGCTTGCGCCTCGGCGATCTCATTGATTGACAGGAAGATCCGCGTGCAAGTGTTGGCGAGGCTGACTCGGATATCGATCCGGTGTGGGCGGCGGCGTTCACGGTTAACGATGTCGAGCACATGCCTCGACAGGTCGTGCTCGCCCACCACGGACGCGATCTCACCCAGGAAACGAATCGAGGTGACGTAGTGGAAGATGTCACCGGCTTTGGCGCTGATCGCGAGGCACTCACTGCACCAGGCGAGGGCTTCCGACGCGTCGCCGTTCCGGAACGAGATGAGGGCCAGTGCGAGTCGCGCACGCACTTGGGGAACCCCGACGGTAGTCCGCGGAGGATTGGGGCCTGCGAAGATCGCCAGAACATGCCGGGCGAACTGGGCGGCGGTCCTGGATTCCTCTGTTCCACCGAGGACCGCGAGCCTCCGTGCGAGATGGACGCAAGACTCGATCACGGCGGTGCCGTGGTAACCGTGGCGAATCGCCGTCGAGGTGAGTTCGATCAAATGGCCGAGGCAAAGATCAGCATCCCTGTGGTCGTGGACTTCAGTGTGAACGTCTCCGATGCGCTCAGCGAACAGGCCAAAACCAATCTGCAGCCATGGCAGCGGGTTGCCAGCGCGTGCGCGGGCCACCATTGCCACCAGTGGGTGGATCAGATATCCGTCACCAGTGGCTTTGATCAGTGATAGCTGCAGCAGTGCCGCGAAGGCACGGTCTCGTATGAGAGCGTTGTTCATCGCTCTCGCTTTGGACCAGGTGGCCAGCCGATGTTCTCCAAGGAACTTCTTCAGTCGCTTGTGCCATCGTGCTCGTCTCGCGCCGTATGTTCGCACGTAGGTCAGCGGGAACTCGCGTTCCAAGAACGAGGCCAGCAAGGGTTCGGCACCGAGATGCGCGAGGAGTGTCAGAATATCTCCTGCGGCAGGCTCGGTCGTCGTTGCCAATTCGATGTTCATCTCGATGGAGCGAATCGTGGTGCGGCGGTGTCCGCTGGCCTCACCTAGCCCAAGCGCGCCTGTTGGTTCCTTCGCGAGACGTGCGAGGAACGGACCGACGGATTGGGCTAGCACTCTGCAGTGGTGCGCTGCCTGCGTAAGTGCGAGCGGATGGTGGTGAAGCGCTGCAGCGAGAAGCGCGCGGTCGCCGTCCGGGCTGTCCGGCAATACCATCGCCAGGTATTCACTGCTTTCGTCGGCTGTCCAGTCGTCCAGTTCGACGTGCGTGTAGCCGTGGTCGAGGTATCGCACCGTGCTGGTGATCAGAATCCTGCATCCGACGCTTCTCGGCACGATTCCCCGCAGCGTGTCGGTGCTCGAAACGCCGTCGAAGATCAACAAGATGTCCGATGACACAGGAAGCTCTGGAGTGACCGGCCCCGCGGCTGACATCACACTGTCGTCCATCAACGCACCTTGCTGCGAGGCGCCGGCCAGGCGACGAAGCTCTTCCAGCAGGGACGTTCGGCTCGACGCGTCGACGAAGACGGAAGTGACCGAGTCAGGAACTTCAGCGCCTAGCTGAGTGGCAACGCTCGTTTTGCCGCTGCCGGTCATGCCGTGAAGCACAACAGGCGCGGTGTCGCCTGCTTCTCCCAGCCTCAGCAAGCTCCGCAGGTGCTTCAGAACCTGCTTTCGTCCCACGAAGAGCGGGTCAGGCTTCCATCGCGACGACTCGCTAGTCGTGCGTTGGTGACTGCTTGGATGATGATGCACATGGAAGTCGCCCTGCACCTGCCCGATCTGTACCGCAGAGCCAAACACCGAGCCGGAGATCGTGTTGTTCGTCTGAGCTGATTCGTCGTCGGGCGATGTGGTCGGCACTCCCTTAGCTTGCCAGCGTGGCGCACGCTCGCGGGCTCGTTTGGTCGGGCTCCTGTCGTTCCAGGGTCGGCCTAAACTGGGCCGCGTGAGGTCGAGCTGGTTCGTCGTGTCGGAGGAAGATCCGGCGTGGCCCTTGAACGGCGATCCGTGGTCACCCGACAGGTTCAGGGATGTCCTGCACATCGGTCGGCTGGAACTTGTTCGAGGCGCATCGCAGGCAGAGCCGAGCGACATCGACGCGGCGATGGACTTGGGCCGCCTCGCACACGGTGAGCTGGAGTCGTACGGCACGGACAGCAGCCAGACGCTCAGCGACGACGAAATCTCAGCGGTTCTGAGGACGCTGCGGACGGTCCTCAAGCGCCTCGGGGTGCCGTTCAACCCGCCTTTCCGGGATTTCAAAGGATTTCATGGCTTCTGGAGTGCTCAGGGGATGAGTGGCTCCGGTGGCTGGGGAGCCCGCCGCGGCTACCTGAACGAACTGTTCAACCCGATCTTCGAACGGCTCGACGACCTGGACGACAAGCAGCGCGGGCAAAAGGGCCTGCGCGCAACGGATGGTCAAATCCGCAACCTGATCTTCGCGTCCACCGGGCCGAAGCCGGACATCGTGTTGCGGGACGCGATCGACAACATCATCGAGGTCACCAGAAACGCCGAGCATTGCCTGTTCTACAACCGGCCCTTGGGTTCCTCGGGATTGACCTGGGGCCAGCTGTGTGACTGGTGGCGTGCCACGAACAGCCTCGGCGACTCCTCGCAACAGGATGTCGCGAGAAGTCTTTACAACCGGCTCGCGGCGTCGGTCAAGGACAACCCTGTCGAGTACACCCTGTTCCAGACCTACCGAGATCTCTACAAGTCTGAGCGGGGGGCTGATGTACCGGCACTTCTGCCGCAGGTCTACCTGCACTACGACCCTTCGACGTGGAAACAACGGGGTGGCCGGCCCGGCGTGCTCGCCAGGGAGCGGATGGACTTCCTGCTGCTGCTTCCCAACGGCGGCCGAGTAGTGATCGAAGTCGACGGCAAGCAGCACTACGCGGAGGGCGACACCGCCTCGCCGCGGCTCTACTCGCTGATGGTTGCTGAGGACCGGAAGCTTCGGCTGCGCGGGTACGAGGTCTACCGATTCGGCGGGTTCGAGCTGGGGCAGCCAGAGGCACCCGAAATGCTGCAGACCTTCTTCGTGGACCTGCTGAGCTTCGCGCAATGCACCTGATCCGACCGTGTTTCACGAGTAGGGGATGGTCAAGATCTGTAGATGCCAGTTCCTAGGCGCGTGGAAACTAGTCGAGCCCGTGGACCATCCGTGCTCGCGAGTGCACTACGGTGATGGCTTGACGCAGGAGACGACGGTGATAGTCGGCGGCATCTACTGCGTCGTTGCTCAGCAGCCTGGCGCCCATGCCAATGATGTGTGCGCTGCCGATGCAGGCCACGTCTAGGGTCAGGGCGAGCATCTCGGGACTAAGCTCGTTTCCGTGCCAAATTCCGTTACGGAAGCGCACCGTGTGCAGCTGACCGATAGGTGTACTGTGCGTTATTTGGCTGAGCAGCGAGTATGCGACTTCCAGCCATCCCGGCTCCGGAAAGTTTGTGCCCAATGCTTTCAGCATTTCGCCGATCTTGGGAATTGGCTTCCTGTTCTTCGCGATCTCGTCAATTGGGGTGTCAATGCGAATATTGCTGGGACGTGCGAAGATGCGCTGCGCATCAGCTTTGGGGACGCCACTCCCTCTTAGTGTATCGATTGTCTTTTTTTGGCGCGCGCGGAACTCGTCGAAGTACTGTTTTGCGCGCTCTTCGAATTCTTCTTGGATAGCCCCAGTTGAGTATCGCCACACCATGCGTGCCGCCTCTTCCAGTAGCATTCGGGCGGCGAAGACTGCGATTACCCCTGCCCCAGGCTGATCGTAGGTGTTCATGACTGCCGCAAGGTTGGAGTGTCCGCCGCCGTAAGCCAGCATGGCGTGGAGAGTCGGCTCTCCATAGTCCCAAGGCCTGATCATCAGAGAGCGAGTCAATCGGTGGTAGCCCTCTGCTGCCTTTGCTACACGATCGATCGACAAGATGTCAGGCATCAGATCGTCGGTGCCGAGAACAGCGCTCGGTCGCAGCAGGGCAGTTCGACGTTGGGGAGAGTTCTTCTTTTTTCCTTGCGGCAAGGGTCGACGTGCTGTGTCCAGTCTGTGAATCGGCACAGCAGCTGACGCAACGTCTGCAGTGAGCTCGACAGCACGCGCTAGAAACGGCTGACGCGGCACGTCTGAAGGCCAGAGTTCCGGGACAGCTGCTGCATTGCCAAGCAATGCGGCGGTCGCGCCGGCTGCGGCCACCTGCATGAATAGCGCCTCGTGGTCGGCGCGCAGATCGTGCCCCGCTGCGCCGTGCTCGGTGACACTGCTCGACAGCCCGAGGTAGTTGCCATGGCCAGCGTGGGCCAGGACCATCACCGCACCAAGCAGTCCAGACATGTCCAGGAGGGTCCGCGTCCGGCGGAGTAGTTCTTCATGTTCGCCTGTATCGCCGATCACTGAAACGTTTTCCGTCCGGCGGGCCAAGAATTCGTCGATCAATTCTTGCTCGACAGGCATCGCTGGAGCGTCCAACCAGCTCAACGACTCTCCCGTCAAGTCGGCAACATCCGGCAGGGGCATGAGCCAGCGCGCCAGATTTGCACAGCTGGCGCCAGTGTCCTCAAGTAGGATGCACAGACCATTGCGTTCCTCAAGCAGGTCTCCTAGTAGGGCGCGACGACGCTCGGGCAGTTCGCCGATCCACAGCCATTGGAGCCCGTCAACGAACAAGCTACGTGCGATCGCGCCGATCACCGAGCCGCCGAAGCCGGCTCCAATCATCGAGTCGGCGCAGGCATAGCGTTGACGAGCGGACATGAAGGCGAGCCCAGCTAGGAAGCGATCTCCCGATATGTCCAGGTGGTAGTCGATGGGCAGCTCGTCAAGGTGCAAACGCAAGGCGCGGGTTGCTCTACGCAACTTCAGTGTTTCGGGAGTAGCGACCTGCCCGTCGGGCCGTTCATCGTGGACCTCAGTCACCGCGCGCTTGCCTCCGTTCCATGGTTTCGTAGCTCCTCTCGGAGCGCCAGCACATCATCGTCCTCCTGCTATGGCTCGGATCCAACTGAAATTGAGGGCACCGAAGCCTGGCTGTCGTCTGCCTGCTTGACCTGGAGTGCGTCCAGGACATGTTCAATGACGAGTTGCTGCGCACGGTCCGGCTCGGCCTGGTGATGTTCGGGCACCGCTACCTGGAACTGCTTTCCAGAATCAGCGACAACGGGCCGGGGTCGCCAGGGCGCTGACAGCGGACCGCCGGTGATGCTTGACGAACCGTCTGGAGCGTCGATGATGGTTGTCGAACGCCGCGAATTTGCTGGGGACGCCGTCACAGTGGCGGTCGGTGCTCGACCACGCGGTGCACTAGTCCGAGCACTTCGCCCAATCTTGTCGGCGGGGTCGCCGTGCCGAGTCGACAAGATCAAGGGGGATCGGCCGAGCTGGTCAGTCTCAGCAAGCGTGATCACGCGAGCGGTTCAGCTCTCGACGTGATCGCTCCCGATCATTGGAACCCGTGGAGCACTCCTAGGCTCGGGCTCGACCGCACGCCGCCCAGCGCGATCGTCGTCGGCCGTCGCGTGTGGTGACCACTCCCTGAATCGGCGGGTCCCGACCGGTATCCCGCCGACTGACCTCACTTGTGGAGACTGTGTTCGAGCGACTCTGGATAGGTCCTGACAGTCGAGGAACCCGAGATCGGCGGGTCGATGGCGAGAATTGTTTTTGTTGTCCCATGTGGAGCTGCGAAGCTGCCACATCCGGCGCATGCTCGTGAGCTCTACACCGGCTCAATGTTCCGATTTTGTCTTGCTGTGGCGGACGGGGAGGCTGATCTTGCTGCTGCCGCTGGGCACCACGTCACTGTGATGATCTTGTCAGCCAAGCATGGCTTGCTGGATCTGGATGCGCTCGTCGCCCCGTACGACCTGTCTATGAGAAGCCATGACGCAGTCGGGGCGACGGTGGTCGCAGAGCAGCTGATGGACGTGACACGGACGGAGCAGGCCGAGATCTACGCGTTCCTCCCGCAGACGTACCTGGCCCGGTTATGCCAGGCAAGTGAACTCCTAGGCCAACGCGGCGGACAGGTCTCGGTAATCGATCTCTACCAGGGTGCGCGTGGAATTGGTGATCAGCGGCGTGTGTTGTCGGAGCTGCGCCGCTCCCGATCCTCCTGTGTGTCCCAACCTCCGTGGCGACGTCGGTCCACCCGCGATAGGTCGAGCAACGGGGAGGCTGAATGACTAGACAATCGGTAGGTCGCGTGCGCGGCGCTTGTGTTCCGCACGAAGGGCCCTGAGCGAGGTGTAGTAGGCGCTGTGTGGGTTGTTGGCGATGTTGAGAGGCAGCACCTCTCTGCTGATGAGCTCGTCTTCTAGCTTCCACGGTTCGTCGTCGACCACGTACGCCACGCGTGCGTGGGCCGCCATCCACTCCGACAGGAGAGCTTCGCCTGGCTGGGTGAACGTCAGCCGATCGCCGCGGCTGCCGACGCGGCGGAGTTCGATCCCCAGCTGCCCGGCCAGATGGCAGCCCAAGGTCAAGCGGAGCGTGGAGCCGTACGCGTTGCCCCGGAAGTGGTACCTGACGCGTTGCCGGAGGTGCTGCCTGCTCGGAGGCCGGCCGTTCAACGGCGGGAGCTTCGGTGCAATTCCGACGTAGAGCAGCGTGCCGAACGCTCCAGCAATGCAGCCCTGAGCGGGGACACCCGGTGGCAGTTCGTCGAAGTACCACGCGTAGACCCCAGGCCTGGCTGGGATGGCTGAATCGCGCGCCAGCACCTCGTCCCTCGAGTGCACCTGGCCTGGACTCAGCAACGGTCTTGAGCGCTCGCGGTAGGCGTCATCGTTCAACTGGAGCTCCTTGAGCGGTCTGCGGTGGCTCGCGTCGAGTGGAAGGTCCCGTCCTCGCAATAGATCAGTTCCATCCCCGTGGCCTTCAGCAGGTCGATCAGGCTCGGCGCCGGCTGGGCGGGAAGGAGAACCGCGAGGCGCGCGTCAGGTCGCAGGTGGTGCTGGTAGTCGAGGAGTTGGCCGATGGCCATGCGGACGTCCTGCCTGCTGGTGGACGCCTTGGCCTCGATGATCATCGTCTGCCGGTCGTCGAAGACGTCGCAGACGAGTTCCTCACCCGTGGGCAGCCTGCCCACGAGACAGCGCAACTCCCGTCCCAGGAACTCGCTGTACTGCTTGATCAGCCTCGCCTCGGGGTAGGTGACGGTGCGCGGTCCGCCGTTGTTGCTCGACGTCGTGTCCTCGGGAACGTCACCGACCGGCCGGGAGGTCAGTACGGTCTCGGAGTGGCGTGGGCGGTTCGTCCGGCCGCGGGCCGCGCTCGCTTCGAGCACGTGCCATTCGGCCGGAGTGAGCGGGAACGGGTTGGCGCCGCCGGGCATCCGCAGGATCCTCGCCCGCGCGAAGTCCGGGTTGGACTGGAGGCGCTGCTTGGTGATCGGTGCGTCGAACAGGTAGCGGTCGAAGCGCAGGTCGACAACGTCCGCCTCCGACGGCGGTTGCTCCTTCCAGTAGGAGTCGAAGTCGGTCGTGCGGTGGACCGGCGAGGTGATCTCTCCCAGTCCGTAGACGCCGGCGGCCGTGCCGGAGATCCAGAACGCGAAGCGGTCGCCGGGCCGCAGGTCCTGGTGGTGAATGGCGACCGTCCACCGGTCGAGTTCCATCGTGTTGTCCTGCCACCAGGCCCAGACGTCCCACACGGTCGGGTTGCACTGCAGGAGCCAGTACCGCGGCGAGGCCTGTTCGGCGTGGAGGTCACCGAGGCGTGCGTGGCGGTCCGCGGGAATCAGCGTGATGCTGCGCAGCGGCGCGGACAGGCCCAGCGGTGTCAGCACGCGGCCGGCCGGGATCGCCGTCTCGTACTCGTGGACGTCGCCGAGCGCGACGATGTGCTCCCAGGTCGCGCCTTCCTCGTCCGCGCCCCATACGGCCCTCGCGACGTCCGCGTTGCGGAACACGTGCAGGATGGTGGCTTCGGCGAAGAAACCCATGTCGGCGTAGAAGAGGATCCGGTCGCCGGCTCGCCGGTTCCGCAGTGCGACGGCCTTGGCGTTGCCGGTCGAAGCGGTTGGGGTTGAGCCCCACAGCCTGACTGTCCCGTTCGGGAACAGCCGACTCAATGCGGGGAGGTCGTCGCCGAGCTCGGACGCGATGTCGGAGATCCGGACCCCGCGGCGGACGGACCGCTCGAAGTTCTGCGGCCCGTTGTGCCGCGAGCCGCCGCGGGGCTGCAGGACGAGCTGGGCGTTGGTCATGATCACGAGGATAGGGATGGGCACCGACAATTTTCGGCGCGCGTCACCGGCCGAGCACTGCGCGCAGGTAGGCCTGGGTGTCGTTGTCGGTGGAGTACAGGCGACACCCTCTGGCTCCGCGGCTGGCCAGGACCCAGTAGGTGTTCGCCGCGAGCCGGAGATACTCGTCAGGGCTCACGTCCTTCATCGCCGGGTCGTGGCTGTACTCGGGGCGAGCCACCCAGCGGTCGCCACGGCGAACGAGGTCCGGTCCCATGATCACGCCGGCGTAGTCGTACTCGAGTCCCAGACAGGTGTAGATGCAGCCGACCTGGTTCTCGCCGCCGGCATCCGTGGCCCAGTACTCCTTGCGCGGCGCGAGAACCATCGCGCCGTCGCGGTGCGTGTCGAACGCGTTCCACGGCCGGACCCAGCTGCGCCGCGCGCCGGCCGGATCAGTCCAGCTGATCGACACGTCTGGAATCAGTGAGTGGCCGCGTGGCTTCTTCGTCCATGGCCAGCAGAAGCCTGCGGTGATCCGCGCGCTGTGGCCGCTGCGGACGTGCTCGTCGGCCCAGCGCGCCAGCTCGCCTGGGTCGGCCGCGATGCCGAGGTCGTAGTCGGTGCCGTGCGACTGGGGATGCGTCTGGTCGAACAGCAGCCCTTCGAGCCAGCGGAGGTAGGGCTGCGAGCCGCCGCACCGGAACTGGCTGGTCAGGTCGAACGAGGTGAACCGCGCGCCCAGGTGGTGAGCCTGCTGCTTCAGTTCTTCGACGGTGAAGCCCTCGCCGGGGTTGACGATCTGCCGTTCGTCGAGGAACAACACGACCACCGAGGTGCGGTCCAGCAGCCCTTCGACACACCGGTTTCCGCGCTTCATGCGCTGTGCCTCGTCGACGAGCAGAACTTCCCTTACCGTGGGCCGCTGCTTGCCCAGGTAGGTCTGCAGGTTGCCGAACAGGCCCTTGGCTGCGGGGTCGGCGGCTGCCCGTTCCAGTTGCCACCGCAGGGTTCCCGACGGGGTGAGGTAGCGGGCTTCGACCTCGCGGAACATTCTCGGGATATCGGCGAGCAGCCGTGCGGCGATGACTGTCTTGCCCGTGCCCGGCCCTCCCCGGACCACGATGAGATGCGATGACTTGCGTCGGTCGCGCACAGCCTTGCTGATCCTGCCGAGCACGTGCAGTTGTGCGTCCTGCTGGGCCCCGATGAGAGTGAAGGACGGCTGGCCTGCCAGAACCGCCGCCAGCCGGTCGAACACGCGTCCCGAGGGCGAATGCGGCGCCGCCAGAAACCGCGCGACCGCCTCGTCGCTCGGTGCGGCCAGGTCGTTCGACAGGAGCGCCTTGGCCAACGTCGCGGGGCTGGCGGTCTCCTCGACGTCGGCTCGGCCGAGCAACTCCACATCGCGGCTGCCCTCGCTCGTACGTACCGCGTCGCGGAGTTGTTCGACGGTCGCGGGTGGTGCGTTGTGCAACAGGGCGACGGCACGGAACTCGAGACCGAGCGCCCGATGGTCCAGCCAGTCAGCGAAGTAGGCGACGTACCCGGCAGCCTGGCGGCACGGGTGCGTGTACTCACGTCCCCTGACGGCGACCAGCAGCGCGTCGGCCCATTCACAGCTGTCCCACTGCTTCAGTTCGACGACGATCGCGGCAAGCCCGCCGTCCTCGCGCGCGCCCAGCAGCAGCGCGTCCACGCGTTGACCGGTCCTTGGCAGCTCGTACTCGAGGAACAGGCGCAAGTTGCCGAGCCCAGCCCGCGTCAGCGCGCCGAGCAGCTCGGGCCAGCTGTTGCGCCAACTCGCCTTCTCCGACTCGCTGAGCTCCTCGGCTCTTGTATGCTCGAACTCCGCGACACAACCTTCGATGAAGCCATCGAGTGACTCCTGCATGGCGGTATGTGCACCGCTGACCGTTCCCCCGAAGACGTACACGATCTAGAGCTACCAGATCACCACAGTTCAAGCTCTGGCGGGACGGCCGAAGAATCCTGTGCATGCGCGCCCAGTGAGCCGGCCGTCCGGGAGTCGGCATTCAACCTGATCCATGGCTGGTTTGTGGTTGCTCTTCAGCGGGCTCAGATAGCGAGCTGACGCTGACCGAAATGACGTGGAACCGGCATTGCGTCGAGAGGTGTGCTCGATAGTGGGTCCACGCGCTCAGCGGTTGAGGCCATGAACGAAAAAGCTGATGAGGATTAGGATCCTCATCAGCTTGATCAACTCCGATGTCCGAGGACGAAGTCGCACACTATTCACCCACGTAGCCCTTTCGGGCCCTGAGTAGCCCACCTGCCAGCTTCAGCCATGAGGCCCGTCCCGCGGTGGTCCCGCAGGACGGGCCTCATGGCTGAGTTCTACAGGTTCCCATAAGCGGAGACACCTCTTGCGAGGACATAGGACACCTGAGCGCAGCCCGTCCCATCCCGCACCGGCTGACGAGCGTCGAACGCCTCAAGCTCATGGGTCATGGGACAGGACAGCATCCTGCTACTTGCCAGTCGCATGCTGTCCAGCAGCAGGTTCAATACGGACGTACGTCCCTCTTGAGATCCGACACTCTGGCCGCGGGGATCTTGCTCCCTGGCCGTTAGTGCTGGCGGACCAATTGTCGGCGTGATCGGTGCACGTGGCCGTAACGATGGACCGGTGCTGTGGCGAAGTAGGAGGCAGAACGACAGATGGCGTACCGGCCAAGCAGAGGACGGAGGCTGATATATATCCGCTATCCGATGGAAGCAAGCCGCCAATCGGGTGATGAATGGAAACGTGATCGATCGAAGAGGGTGGCGGTGCAGGCTACGTCTTGGCGCCAAAACGCTTTGATCTAGTTAAGCAGTTTATGAAATGGGGTTAGGTCGCCGTGCAGATAGCCTTCTTTGACTGTGATAACGATGAGCTGACAAGTTATCGCAAAGGGCGTCTTTTTGAGCGCTTCACTGAGAGGCTTGTTGATCTGTGCGGGTACGAGCAGGTTGTACTGCGGGCGAAGCGGGCGAGTCTCGAATATGATATCGAGGCGGTTGCAAAGATGACCCTGCGCCAGCTAGACGGTGAGGCGAAGGCTCACGAGTCCTCAATCTCTGGCAAAGAAGTCAGTGCTTTCGTTGGAAAACTGATTCCCCTCGCTGTCACTAGGGGTGGGGTAGATGGGCTATTCATCTCGACATCACCGTTCACGCCAGATGGCGCCGACTATCTGCGGTCGCTTACCCCAGAAATCCTGACGGCGACCAAGATGACCATTAGAACGTTGGTCGGTCAAGAGATAATAGATTTTCTTTTCAAGAACGGGGCTTGCGCATCTGAAAGCGCCATTCGTGCCAAAGTGCGCCTAGACACGCGCCTAGAGCCGCTCGACTCGTGGTATGTAATTGGAGAGCACGGCGATGTCATAGTTGCATCTTGTGGGCCAAGCGCCGCCTCGGCGCCCACCAACTTCCTCGCGTACAGCACTGCCGGCGAGAGAACTGATCTGAGCGAGTCAGATGTCGCGCGGTTGAGGCTCCAAGTATCCGACCTTCAGAATCTTGTCTACTTTCGAGTGGGTGAGTCTACGGGTGAGACGGTTGAGCGTGCCAGTTTGCCGAGTGTGCTTGCCGGTGCCGGCTGGTTCGACTATAAGTTCCCTAGCCCTCCGGAATGCTTCATTGGTCGGACCGATCCGCTTGACGAGATAGTCGGCTACCTTAATAGGGTACGCGAGGAGGGCATCACTGCTCGGACGATTCAGGTCTTGAGTCGATCTGGCGTTGGAAAGAGTTCGCTCCTACTGAAGGTGGCGGCTTCCAAAGGTGCAATTGCTTCGGTGACAGTTGACGGGCGAAATCTGCTCACGCCTTCGGATCTTAGGCTTGTCGTATCCAGTCTGGTGAAAAGCCTAAACGATGCCTGTGAGTCGAGCCTAAATCCTCCGGTTAGACAGGAGGATATATCGGGAAAGCTCGGCGAAGTGGGCTCTCTAATTAAGGGGCGCAACGAGGTTGCGACGATCCAGATTGACCAATTTGAGGCGTTGCTCTCCCGTCCGAGTGTGTTCCAGGGTGTTCTAGACTTGGTAGTGGAAACCACAGAGCGCACGCTCCCAATCGTGTGGATCATGGCGCGTAAGAACGACCTGGCTGCTACATACGATGAGGGCGCTGCCATTGACCTTGCCCGTCTTAATGAGCTTAGCTACTCGATCGAGTTGGATGACTTTTCGGTCGATGAGGAGAAGGCTCTTTTGAGTCGGCTCTCAACTGAGCTTGAGACCAAATTGTCACCTCAATTGACCGAGGCTATCCTCACCTTTTCCGCTGGGTTTCCATGGCTTCTGAAACGAGTCTGCGCACACATACTTGGAATGGCCAAGTCCGGTACGGACGTCAGTCAGCTGGCGCGGGGAGGATTGCGCGCCGAGGATCTTTTCGATGAGGATCTTGCGGGGTTGGACGAGGCTGACAAAGCCCTGCTCAGAGTCTTTGCCGCGAACCTGCCAAATACTGCGGCTGAACTCAGCAGGCGTCTGGAGGGTGAGGTCAGCTTTCAGCGATTGACCGACAAGCTAAACGATTTCTTGGGACGGAAGCTTCTGCGACTTGCGGGAGACGTTTACGATACATATAACGATGTCTTCAAGTCGTACCTGCTGACCAACCGGATACCTTTCCAGGCCCGCTACGTGTTCAGGGTTACCCCTGGCGCGGCGCTCGGGCTATTGACGACTATCTCCGATGAAGGACCTCTCGATGCGGCCACTTTTGCTAAACGTATCGGAGGCAACCCAACCGCTGTGTATAACAAACTTCGGGAGCTTCGGCTATTGGGGTTTATTGATCCGCAGCCTGGCAGGGTAGCGCTTTCGGCTGAGGCTACAGCTGCGATCGATTCAGAGCAGATTGGAGACTTCCTGCGAAAGGCACTCCGTGCTAATGCACTGGTTTCGCGGGTTCTGGATCTCGTTGCGAGCGAGGAAAAGGTAGATCTCGGCGCTGTCACTACGCTATTGCAGCGGGAGCTTCCTCACATCAGAGTTAACAGCACTACATGGGCTCAATACTCTAGTATTCTAGTGAACTGGCTCCGTTATGCCGGGATTATTGATGTTGAAGGTGACCTAATTAGGCAGCGTGAGTCCGCGTCGGACGAGATGCTGCTGCGGCGGGAGTTCAACCTTGGAAACTTTACTCCTGGAACTTTCGTTCCATCAACAAGGCCGCCGAAAGTTAGGGAGCTTGTCGAGTTCTTGCGGAATGGCACAATGAATCGCTCCGAGGTGCGATCAAATTTCGGGTCAAAATATGCGGCTGCAGTTGTAAGAGATGCGCGAGCACTAAGCCTCGTGGAGGACGACGGTGATGTTGTGCGCCTGACGGCGCAAGGGCGGGCACTCGTGGCGAACGGTGCGGAGATCACTGACCGCGATATTGCGGTTCTGTGTCTATCGAAGCAGAATGTTGCCGCTCTTATTGATGCGGCATCTGCCGGTGCGCTTAGCAAGAACGATCAGCGTGAAGTATTGAGCCGATTTGGTTCGGCAAACTGGTCAGAGCAGACTTGGGGCTGGCGGGTTGGGATCATCACCTCGTGGGTGGTGGCAACGGGTCAAGCAAAGGGCGGTCGGATAGGGCTTCGAAGTGCCACTTCTGTCAGGGAGCGTGGGCAATCTTGAGCGGGCACGACTAGATTTCTGCGGCGGTCTTGGCGACTAGTTCCAGCGAGTTGCCTTCGTCGAGCGCTAACGTCCGTAGTGCCGCGAATCGTTCCGCAACCTGCTCGATTAGGGCGTGGTTTTCGACGTACTCGGAACGTAGGAATGTTTCCGTGTACACCACGTCGTTGTGCTGTAGATGCGGAAAGCTCAGCCACGTGAAGGGGCAACTCAACGCGGGATGGGCCCCAGCCGAGTACGGCACCACCCGAAGGCTCACCTCTGGCAGCTCGCTCACCTCCATGAGATGAAGCAGTTGTGCCTTCATCACGCGTCTGCCGCCTACTGCCTGGCGCAGCACTGCTTCCAGGAACACTGCCTCGACGACAAGGGGGTCGTCGCCGCTTGAACGGGTTGCCCATGACTCCCTGACGCGCGAGAGCTGTGCGGCTTTGGCAGGCTCGTCTCTCTGCGTCGTTGCCGTGGTGTAGTCGGCGAGCTGGAAGATGGTCGGTACCGTGTCTGTGGCGAATGTCCGCAGCCGTGTCGCATCGGCGATCAGACGCGGGAAGTCCTCAGCCGGGTCGAAGATGGCTGCTTGAGGCTGCCGGAGCGCTCTTAGATCCGCGGCGTGCTGTGCCTGCGACATAACGAACTGCCACTCAGGTGTGGGCACCTTGTAGACATAGCCCAGCGCCATGATGTCGACGGCCGCGGAGGGCTGTATCGCGTTCTCCATCATGGACAGCTTGGCGCTGCTGAAACCGACGAGTTCGCCTGCTTCGACGAGGCTGAGGTCGCGCTCGTCTCGCCACATGGCCAGCTTCCGTCCGACGGCGCGTTCGAGGGCAGTAGCTCGGAAGTCCTTAGGCATGAGGAGATCGACGCCTCACGATCACTCTGCTCGCTCTCATCTCGGTGGCGAAGCGCTGGTCGCCTACAGCGGCGGAAAGGGCTCGTCCTCGTCTTCGCGGATCTCGTCCTCGGCTCCGTCGGACTCCTGGAGGCGCACGCATCGGCGGGAGATCCACTTCTGCGACTGGTCCTCGTCGAGGCTGATCTCGTCGAGTGCTTGGACGACCGCCGCATAGCCTTCGACCGCGTGTTCCTCTTCGACGAAGAGGCTGGAGTTCTCGGTCGTGGTCCAGATCAGCGGCTGGTACTTCGGGAACGTGAGCTGCGTGAACGGTCCAGCCATACCTGCATGCGCACCGGCTGCCGCGGGCACGATCAAGATCCTGATCTTCTTCCAGTTCGCCATGCGCATGAGGTGTTGGAGCTGGGCGATGTGCTTATTACGCCCACCGACCTGGAGTTCAAGGGCGAACTCGTGGGCGTAGAACGTGCAGTCGAGACCGTTGCGGAGCAGCTCCTGCATCTCATGCAACGCACGCACCCGCTCGTCCAACTCGGTCGTCGGCACGGTCGCTGAAGCGGCCAACACCGCACGCGCGTAGTCAGCTGTCCGGAGGAGATCCGGGACCGCGTGAGGGTGCCAGCTGATCAGGGTCTTCGCCGCGGCAAGGTTGGTGCGGGCGGTGTGTGATTGGACCGGTGCGCACTTGCCGTACGGCTGCCACCAGCCGTTCAGCTCGGTAGCGGGGGAGAGGCTGAGCAGGAACTCGCGCTCGGGCTCGGGGACTCGGCAGATGCCGAGCACCACCGCGAGCTCCAGCAAGGTGAACCCTCCCTTGCCGTTCACCATGTCCGAGACCTTGGCCTCATGCCGGCCCAGCAGGTCGGCGAGCTGTCGGGAGGTCATGCCCGCTTGCGCGATGGCCGCTCGCAACCTCTCGCCGAACTCACGCCCGCGCGCGGTGGAGTACCTCTTCGGCATGTTCTGATTCCCTGCTCTGGTGCGAAGAACGTGATGAGAAGGTCGGCTGCTACTTGGTCTCGGCCCAGTTGGGCTGTTCGTCCTCGCCGTGGTTGATGGGCGCTTCGTCGAGTGCCTTCTCGTTGAGCTGGTTGTCGCGTCGCTGTGACAGCAGCTCTGTGCGCTGCTCGTTGGTGAGGGACAACCACGCTTCGCCATACGCCTCGGCTGGGAGGTCGTTCATCCGAGCACCCCCGCCTATTGGTGATGTCTTAGGTGCCGACGGCGCGCGGCTGCTCGCTGCCACCAGTCGAAGTGGTCGCCGATGACCCACGTCCATGTCGCCCCTGCCACGAGGCCGAGCGCGACCGTGAGCGCGGTCATGGCGGCTCCTTTCCTGCGGCGCGTGCGTTGGGTGTCCGGTGACGTGTTTGAGGCGGACGCGGAGTCCTCACGTCACCGGACGGTCTGACGGCTGCGGAGCAGGCATGTCAGACTGAAATCAAGATTTCATCAGCGCTCGATCAGCGGTACGGCCTGTGGGTGACCTGGGACGACCTGCTGCGACCTGGCGAGCTAGGAGGGGCGATGCGGACGTTTCGCACCGTGCTTGAGCAGCGGATATGGGAACGTCGGCAGACGCTGGAGGAGTTTGTCCAGGAAGCGGAGCTGTATGCGCGAGAGCATCGGGAGCCTGGAACGCTCGGGCTTCGGCACCTTCAGCGGCTTGTCGCTGGGCGTCGGTCGGCTGGCGAGTCTCTTGGTCAGGTGAAGGCCAGTACCGCGCGGTTGCTGGAGAGCATGCTCGGGTCGCCGGTCGAGGAGTTGTTGTCTCCGCCGATGGAGCGCGGTCCTGCGGCCAGTGACGTTGGCGCGTCGATTCATCAAGGCGTGATGGGTGCGTTCGAGTGGCTGGATGATGCGGCTGGTTGGGCCAAGGGGTCGGCCGTCGCGAAGGTCGGTGCCGGGTTGAAGCTCGCCGACATCGGTGCGCTCCAGGGCCAACGTGCGCAGCGGAGCCGGATCGGCCGACGTCAGGTCGCGGACGCGGTGAGGCGGTACTACCGAACTGGTGACACGTTCGGCGTCCGTGGTCCGGGCTTGGATGTTCGGACGAGCGTGTTCACACGGCCGGAATGGAGTGACCTTGGGCTACCGCTCGACGCGGACAACGAGCGGCTGACGCTCGTGCAACGAGCCGGAGCGGCATGCGTGTTGGACGCCGATTGCGCGGAGGCGGCTGCCCAGCGGCTCGTGACGTCTGCGGCACTTGGCGTGCGGTTCGCGAACCTGCCGCTGTACCGACTGGCGGAGATCGACGTCAGCGCCGAGGGCATCGGCGGGACTGTCGACGTGGGGAGTTTTGTGGAGTACGCGCTGACGATGGACCTGCTCGAAGCGGAGTTGGCGGATTCGGTGACGAGCGGTTCTGGTGCGCTGCACCCGTTGCGAGACAGGTACTTGCCGGACATGGAAGCTGTGCTCGATGTCGCCGGACGGGTCTGTGCGGGTGGGGTTCTGTCGCTGGTGGCGATTGCGCGGCCAGCGGACCCGTTCCGTGGCGCTGCTGACTACGCGTTGATCGTGCAGACGCGGTCAGACCAGGTGGTGAACGCCGCTGGGAGGCTGGCTGTCATCCCGAAGGGCTTTCACCAGCCGCTCACCGATCCTCGCGCTGATGCCCGGGTCGGTGCCACTCTACGGCGGGAGCTGGAGGAAGAGTTGTTCGGACGAGGCGACGTGGACACGACTGCAGGTGCAGCGCGGGCGGCGGCGCCGATGCATCCTGGTCGCTGGTCAGCGCCGATGAGGTGGCTGGAGGATGAGCCGGACCGGATGCGGATGGAGTGCACCGGGTTCGGGCTGAACCTCGTGAGCGGCAACTACGAGTTCGCCACGCTCGTGGTGATCGAGGACGAGGAGTTCTGGCCGCAGTTCGGCGGGCAGCTCGAGGCGAACTGGGAGGCGTCCGGGTTGACGTTGTACTCAAGCCTGGACGGCGAACTCATCACGGACCTGGTGCAACAGGAGGCTTGGAGCAACGAGGGGTTGTTCGCATTGCTCCAAGGGCTCCGGCGACTGCGTGAGATCGGCGGCTCGCGGGTGGGCCTGCCGAGCTTCGAGCGGTCAGGTCTGTGACGGCCAGCGGACGGTCATGACGACGGAGTCCGCGAGGGCTTCCCACGAGTGGTCGACGCCCGGACCCCACATGATGTAGTCGCCCTGGCGGCTCATGGTCTTGCTGCCGTCTGTGGTGTCCACGCGGAAGTTGCCTTCTACCAACAGAACCAGCGTCGTGCGCTGGTCGTCAGCGGTCCACTCCGGACGCTTGTCGCCGGCCGGGTGGAGTCCCCACTTCACTTCGACGTCCTTCTGGGAGCGGACGCCGACCGATGGGTCGATGAAGTGTCCGACTAGCCAGCCGCGGGTCTCCGTCGTGTCGTCTGCGGCGTTTCCGGCTTGCCAGTTGGCGGTCACTCGATCTCCCATTCGATCCAGGGCAGGTCCACGCGGTCGCCACCGATCTCGCGGAGGCGTCGTAGGCCCTGTAGAAGGGCGAACAGCCCTTCGTTGCTCCAAGCTACATCGTGGATGAGTTCCTCCAGCAGCTCCGCGTCACGGCTGGAGTACTGGTGCAGGCGCGACGCTTCCCAGTTCGCTTGAACCTCGCCGCCAAAGCGGTTCCAGAACTCCTCGTCCTCGATGACGATCAGGCTGGCGAACTCGAAGTTGCCGCTTACGAGGTTGAGTCCGAAGCCTGTGCACTCCATGCGGAGACGGCCGGGTTCGGCCAGCAGCCAGCGCATCGGCTCGGACAGCCGACTTGGGTGCATCGGGTCTGCGTGGCGCTGTTCGCTCATCGTGTTGTCGATGTCGTCGCGTCCGAACAGCTCTTCTTCGATCTCGCGGCGGAGGGTCGCGCCTACCTGTGTGTCGGCGCGGAAGTCGGTGAGCGGCTGGTGGAAGCCCTTCGGAATGACCGCCAAACGGCGCGCGGCGTTGATCACGTGACCTGAGCGTTCCTGAATCAGCAGCAGGTAGTCCGGCTCACCGCGGAATGCGTCCGCTGGGCGGGCGATGGCGGTGAGTGCGAGGGCTCCACCTGCGCAGAGCCGGTTGCCGACGTTCAGCACGGCTGAGAGGTCGGGCAGGTACGCGTTGCGCATCGGGAGTGAGCTGGCATCCGCCGGCTTGTCGGTGGTGAGCGCGTCGATCAGCTCACCTTCGAGCAGGTCCATCGTCACCACGTAGCCAACGAAGTCGGTCACGCCCACGGCGCCCGCGAGCTGGTGCTTCTGCATGTCCACGTCGAGCAGCCGGAACAGCGGCATGTTCACCATGCGGTTGCCCAGAGCCAGGGCTTCGGCCAGCCGTTGTGCTGCGCGGTCTGCGCCCGCCTCGTCAATGGTGATGTTGTCGCCTGGGGTCACTCCGGCGAGCTTCAGCTTGTCGTGCTTGGGGAACAGCGGGCAGTCGAGATCGAGCCAGTCCGGGTGAGTCAGCACCGTTGTGGAGGCGGTCGTGTCCGGGCCGAACGCCGCGGTGTAGCGGCCGTGGCCGGTGGTTGTGGTGCCGTAGTAGTCCGCGAGTGCGCGGACCGTGTCGCGCTGGTTCACGCTGCTGCGCCGCACGCCGCGGTCGTGCAGGTCGCGGATGTCGAGGGCGACGAGACGCGCGGCGACCTCGCGGCGAGCGGTGCCGGGGTCCCAGCCGGTGTGGGCGTCGAGCCAGTTCAGAGCCGCGACGATCGTGGGGTCTGCGGTGAGCCGTCGTTCGGCGTCTTCGGCCGCGCCTGCCGGGAGGTCGAGTGGGCCGCCGCTGATCAGCTTGGTGAAGCGGGCCTTGACGTCGTCGGGAGCCTGCTCCAGCGCGGTGTCGAGGATGCCCTTCATATCCCCGCGAGGCTTCGTGTCCGGCTTCTGGTGCCACGAGGCGACCGTACGAACGCCGATACCCAGGCGCTCGGCGAACGCTTCGTGAGTCAGACGCATTGCGCTCTGCAGGGCACTTGCCGTTTCGCCGGTCCAGTCGATGCTCATGGTTGCGCTACCCCCGGAGCGCAGAACTTGCATTGAACATGCATCGCTCATGCATGGGTTTACACGGCGCTGCGCGCTGGAATTGGTGCATGGAAATCAAGCCGCTCAACCAGCAGAAACGCACCGCACTACCGGTTCTCTCGAACTTGCTTCGCTACCGACGCGAGGTCCGACTTCAGATCGTCCAGGCGCTCCGTGATGTCGATCAGGCGCTGTTCGACACTGTCCAAACGCGACCAAAGCGAGTCGCCGGGGTCGGTGATCGGCTCGTCTCGCTCGGGCGGGCGACGGCCGTGCAGCACGGCGTCGAGGTGCTGCGGGTGCCAACCCATGGCTGTAGACAAGGACTCCAGCGTCCGCGGCCCCCGCCGGCGCTCCACTGTGTGGTGCTGGATCTCGCGGACGATCGCCTGCGAGACGTTCGAACGCTCCGCGAGCTCGCGTTGACGCCAGCCGAGCTCGTGCACGCGCTCGTTGATCGCTCTGGCGACTGCCGCCCAATCCTCCGACACGTATTCCTCCGCGCTCCGCCTCAGCGCTGAGATTAGCCGCTTTTCGTTCTTCGGTGACGTGACACGGCGCATTCCGCGCTGTGTGCGATCAAACGCGCCTTCATGTGCGCTGAAATCAATCATTTAGAGCTGAAATCGTCAGCTCGTTCATTGAAGGGCCTATTCCTATGCGTACTTCTGTGTCTTCTGTTCACACCATCCGCGAGACCGCTTGGGTGCTCGGTGTCAGCCAGGGCGTCGTCTTCCGGGCGATCCGGCTCGGGCTCCTGACCGCCGAGCGCCAGTACGGACGTCTCGTCATCCCGAACAGCTCGCTGCGGCGACTGCTCTCGGAGCCGGGGGTGCCTCGTGACTGATCTGCGGCTGGTCGGCGTCGCCTGGTCGCTGGACCACCTGCGATGGGTGCCGACCGATGAGTTGACCGACGTCGTTGAGCACGACGGGCTGTGCATGTGGGCGTTCACGGGCGAGCCGCCGTGGGCGGACGAGGAACTGACCGATCAGGAGTTGGCCGAGCGGCAGTGCTCGGGGTGCCCCGTTCGGGACGAGTGCTTGGAGTTGGAGTTGCGCACGGCCGGCGCTGAGACGGTCGGGGTGTGGGGAGCGCTGCCGGAGGACGAGCGGCGCGAGGTGCATCGGCACTGGCTCCAGCGCGGTGAACGGGCCGAGAGGGGGCCGCGTTCATGAACGCCATCAGCGTCACGCCTACTCAGATGCTGGCCGCAGTCGGTGTCCTCTTGGTTCTGGTGTTGGTCTGGCGGGCTGGCTCTCGTCGGGCGAAGGCTGCGGCGAACGCGGCGCGGACGAGCGTTCGGCTGATGTCGCTCGGTGGCCGCGTGGTCGTGAACGCCGTGCTGATCGTGATCGTTCAGTGGGTGGTCGTGACGCACGGCGGGAACGGCTGGTTGTTGTTCGCGGTGCTCGGAGTACCGGCGTTGCTCGCGTCCTACACGCTCACGAAGGCGCTCACGGTGACCACGTACGAGCCTCGCGGCCGTGGTGGTGATCGGAAGTGAGCGAGCCGATCGAGCGGGTTGCTGTGCAGGTGGACCGGTTGTGCTGGACCGGGATCTTGCTCGGGCTCGCGTTCACAATGACCAATGTTCAGCAGTTCGCGGCGGCCGGTGCCGCGGTGTGGTCGTTGGCTTGGTTTGCGGCCTGGTTGTTGGACCCGATGGTGTCGCTGGTGCTGCTGGCGATCCTCCGTGCCGAGCAGGTGACTGCTCGGCACGGAGTGCGGCTCGGGGGATGGGTGCGGGCCGCGAAGTGGTTCACGCTCGGGGCCACGTACGTCATGAACACGTGGAGTGCGTTCGTGGCCGGGTCTGCGGCACTCGTGGTGTTGCACTCGGTGCCGCCGCTCGTCGTGTTCGTCGCCGCGGAGGCGGTGACGGAGCTGCGGGACAAGCTCGGGACCGCTGCGGGTGCCACAGTGGAGGACGTGGCACCCGCTCCGCGGACGTCGTTCGCGGAGTACCTGGCGGTGGCTCGCAAGGCTCGGAAGTCGAGCGCCAAGGTTTCGCCGGCGTGGGTTCGTGAGGTCACGGGGTGCTCGCGCGGGCTGTCTTCGAAGCTGGCTGCGGAGCTGAACGGGGACCAGCCATGAGCGGGGAGCTGGTGCCTGCCGAGCAGGTTTTCGAAGGGGAGCTGGTCGACGAGCGTGCGGCGCTCGTGCGGCGGATCGAGACGACCTGGCGCTACTCGCGGGTGGTGCCTGCGGCGCTCAAGTCTCGGGAGGCGTTGAAGCTCGCCGCGAGGGATGCGCTCGCCTGGGTGCTTCGCGCTCCTCTTCGGTGTGCGAGTGCCGTTGGTCGTGGCCTGGTGGTTGCGGCGCGCGGCTGGCGCAACTGGGTTCGGGTCCGGGACTACCGCGACGCTGCCGAGCAGTCGGAGAAGCTGGCGGACAAGTTTGTTGAGATCCGCGCGCTGACGCTGTTCCGATGGAAGGTCACCGGCACGGTGTTGCTCGCGGGCGGTGCGGTGATCACGGTGGCGTGGGTGCTCTACGGCGACCTCGTGTTGTGGAGCGTTGGAGGCGTCAGCGCGGCCGTGCTGGCCATCGTCGGACGGGCGAAGGACGGCTCACCAGGACGAAAGGCAGTGCTCGCCGGACCGCGCACGCTGACTTGGACGATGGACTCTCAGGTGCTGGTCGACGCGTTCCGGGACGCCAAGCTGATCGGGAAGGACGAGACGTTGCGCCTGGTCGAGCGTGCGTCTCGGCAGGGCGCTGGTTGGGCGATCACCGTGGACCTGCCTGCCACCCGCAAGGCGGCCGACGTCGTGAAGCACCGGGAGGACCTGGCGTCGGCGCTCGCAGTGGACGAGATCCAGCTCAGTGTCGAGCGCGTGCGCGGCAACGGTGGTCACGCCGGTCGTGTGGCGATGTGGGTGGCCGATGAGGACCCGTACGCCTCACCACCGATCCGCACGCCCTTGCTCACGGTCGAACGTTGGGACGCGTGGCGACCGGTGCCCTTTGGCACGGACGCTCGCGGACGGCGGATAGACCTGCCGTTGGTGTGGACGTCAGTGCTGATTGGTGCGATTCCGCGGCAGGGCAAGACGATGGCCGAGCGGTTGGCTGCAGCGGGGCTCATCCTCGATCCACACGCGCGGCTGTACGTCGCCGACTTCAAGAACGGGAAGGACTGGCAGGCCGCGGAGCAGGTCGCACACCGGTTCATGGCCGGCGACGACAGCGAGCACGTCTTGGCGTTCCTGGACTGGCTCGTTGAGCTGGTCGCGGACGTTCAGCGGCGGTATCGGCGGATGCAGGACCTGGACGACGTCACGTGTCCCGAGTCGAAGGTGACTCCGGCGATGTCCCGTGATCCGTCGCTGGACATGCCGATCACGGCGCTGATCGTCGACGAGGTACACATTGCACTAGAGGATCGCACTCCTGTTGTGGTGCAAGGGAAGAAGCTCACCGCAGGAGAGCAGATTGGCGAGCTGCTGACGTGGCTCGCGAAGAAGGCGCCCGCGGCTGGCCTGGTGCTGGTGCTCGCTACGCAGCGGCCGGACAGCAACACGATTCCGTCGAAGTTGCGGGCTGTGCTCGGGTCGCGGTTCGCGCTGCGGGTCATGGATTGGCGGGACAGCAACATCGTGCTCGGGGAACAGATGAACACCCGCGGGTACGACAGCAGCCGGTTGCTCCCATCGCACAAGGGCGTCGGCATCCTGCGGCCGGACGGAGAGACACAGGCCGGGGCCGATGTGCTCGCACTGACCGTGCGGACGTTCTACATGCCCAACGAGGACTGGCGGGCGATCTGCGAACGCGGCCGGGCGCTCCGCGAGGCTGAAGGCACGCTGACCGGGCAAGCCGCTGGTCAGGACACGCCGCTGCTCCACCGCGCGGAGGTCGTGCGGGAGATCGACGGGCCGAGCCGGGACGAGATCGAGCTACCGGAGCCGTTGGCCGCGGTCGTGGACTACCTCGGTGACGGACTGGACGAGCGGGAGTTCGTGCCCACGGCCGAGCTGGTGGATGCGCTGAACGTCGAGCCGACGACGTTCGGGAAGGACATGGGCGATCTCGGGTGCAGGCCCACGCGGCAGTACGTCCAGGAAGACGAGGGCACGCGGCGGGTCCGGGGCTATCTGACCGCGGACATCCGGGCTGCGATTGTTGAAATCGGCTCGTCGCACATACCCGACGTGGACCAGCTATGACCGGTGAAGATCCGGACTGCGGAGAGCTAAAGGTCAACCTTCCGGCGGAGCTACCTGTTCTCACCAGGCGAGTAAGCCGCATACTGCTAGACATCCTGTTCGAGTTGAGCGAGGTGGAGGCCCTGGACGGGGTCTCCGGGAGGGAGGTGTGATGACTGTTGAAATCAGCCGGGACCCGTGGGCGACGCTCGATGACCTGTGGGGTATCGAGGTCAGCGAGGTCGTGGAAGACGGCATCGGGCCGGTAGCGGGCTACGGCAGGTGCTCGACGGAGGACAATCAGGACCCGGAGACGTCCCGCGGCTGGCAGTTCGGCAACGCGGAGAAGTTCGTCGGGCCGCTGGGTGGTCGGATCGTGGAGGAGTTCTTCGACGTCGGGAAGTCGCGGTCTGTGCCCTGGGAGCGGCGGGACGAGGCGTCACGGCTACTGGCAGCGTTGAAGAACCCGCATCGCGGTTGGAATGCCGTTGTCGTGGGGGAAGGGACGAGGTGTTGGTTCGGCAACCAGTTCTCGTTGATTGCTCCGCGGTTCGAGGCGTACGGCGTTGACCTTTGGGTGCCGGAGTTGGGTGGGAAGTACGACCCGCGTAATCCGTCGCACAAGATGCTGATGAGCGTGCTCGGGGGCATGAGCGAGTCCGAGCGTCAGCACGTGCAGGCTCGTGTTCGGGCCGCGATGGACACGCAGGTGCTCAACGAGGGTCGTCACCAGGGCGGACGAGCGCCGTACGGGTACGTCACGGTGGACGGCGGGCCGCACCCGAACCCGCGCAAGTCGGCGGAGGGCTACCGGCTGCGCGTGCTTGCGATCGACGACGAGTCCGCATGGGTCGTCCAGCGCATCTTTGCCGAGTACTTGAGCGGCATGGGCGACCGGGCGATTGCCAACGGACTCAACCGCGACCGGATTCCGTGTCCGTCCGCGCGACGGCCGGATCAGAACAAGCATCGGCCCGGAGACGGCTGGCAGGGCAGCACGGTGCGGGCGATCGTGGAGAACCCTCGCTACACCGGTTATGCCTTCTTCGGACGCTCCACGAAGTACGAGACGCTGCTCGATCCCGACGACGTCTCTGCTGGTCACGTCGTGAGGTTCCGCAAGGCCAGTCCAGACAGGGTGGTCCGGTCGCGTAATCCGGCGCATCCGAAGATCGTGGAGATCGAGGACTTCACGGCCGCTCAGCTACTGCGGAAGTCGAAGGGAAGCTTGCGGAGCGCGCGCAAGACGGAGCGGTCCGGGCGTGCGCTGAAACACCGCTACCTGTTCCGCGGTCGTATCCGGTGCGACATCTGCGGGCGGAAGATGGAGGGCAGCCCACGCAAGAAGGCGATGTATTACCGGTGTCCGGCGCGGACATTGGCTCCGGGATCTCCTGTGCTCGATTCGCATCCTGGCGCGGTCTATTTGAGAGAGGACGCCCTTCAGGACGCCGTTAACGGCTGGCTGGGGCACGTCTTCGATCGGAAGAACCGGGATCGGACCGTCGCTGCGTTGATGGATTCGCAGGAGCCGGTGATCCAGATCGGTCGTGATGCGGCGAAGAAGCGGCTCGCTGAGGCGGAAGCAAAGCTGACCAGGTTCCAGAACGCCATCATGGCCGGCGTGGACCCTGCGGCGCTGGTCGAGGCGATCAACGAGGCACAGGCCGAGAGGCTCGCGTCACGAGCGGCCCTCGACAACGTCCCAGCACCGGTGGAGGTGGACGTCGCAGAGATCTATGCGGCGATCGACTCGATTGGGGACGTCAGCGCCGCGCTGAGAGGCAGTGCGCCGACGAGACTGGAAGAGCTGTACGAAGCGATAGACCTGCAAGTCCGGTACAAGCAAAACCCCCACGAAGCTGATGTTTCCATCAACCCCGTGGGGGTGAATAACGCTGGTGTCCGAGGGGGGACTTGAACCCCCACCCCCTTGCGGGGACTAGCACCTCAAGCTAGCGCGTCTGCCATTCCGCCACCCAGACTTACGGGGAACAGCATACAGGCCCCCGGGAGGGCCCCGAACGCGGGGTTACGATCGCCCGGTGAAGGTCATCGTCGAGGCCGACGGCGGGTCGCGGGGCAACCCCGGGCCTGCCGGATACGGCGCGGTCGTCCGGGACAAGCTCAGTGGCGAGACGCTGGCCGAGCGCAAGGGGGCGATCGGGGTCGCCACCAACAACGTCGCCGAGTACCAGGGGCTCATCGCGGGGCTGCGGGCCGCGCGGGAGCTGGGGGCGGAGACCGTCGACGTGCGGATGGACTCCAAGCTCGTCGTCGAGCAGATGGCCGGGCGGTGGAAGATCAAGCACCCCTCGATGCAGCCTCTCGCGAAAGAGGCGCAGGGGTTGGTGCGGTCGTTCGCGAAGGTCAGCTTCGAGTGGATTCCGCGGGAGCGGAACCGGCAGGCCGACCGGCTGGCCAACGAAGCCATGGACGGGGACGAGCCGAAGCAGGCCGGGGAGACCGAGCCGAGCCGGGCCGAGGGGGACAAGCAGCCGCACTGGAGCGGGGCGACGGGGGAGCCGACGCGGCTGGTCCTGTTGCGGCACGGGCAGACCGCCCTGTCGGTCGAACGCCGGTACTCGGGCCGGGGTGACCACCCGTTGACGGAGCTGGGGCTGGAGCAGGCTGAACGGGCCGCGGCGCGGCTGTCCAAGATGGACGGCATCGACGCGGTGATCTCGTCGCCTCTCCAGCGGGCGGCGCAGACGGCGCGGAAGCTGGCCGACAAGCTCGGCCTCGACGTGGTCACGCACCAGGGGTTGATCGAGACCGACTTCGGGACGTGGGAGGGGCTGACGTTCGCCGAGGCGGCGGAGCGGGACCCGGAGGTGCACCGGCGGTGGCTTGGTGACACGAGTGTGCGGCCGCCGGGTGGGGAGAGCTTCGACGAGGTGCACGCTCGGGTGCGGAAGGCGCGGACCGACATCATCGCCCGGTACGGCGGCAAGACGTTGGTGCTGGTCAGTCATGTCACGCCGATCAAGACGCTGTTGCGGCAGGCGTTGGACGTGGGGCCGCAGTTCCTGTTCCGGATGCACCTCGACCTGACGGGGGTGTCGGTCGCCGAGTTCTACCCCGACGGGCACGCGTCGGTGAAGCTCGTCAACGACACGTCACACCTCAGCTGACCTTCCGCAGGCGCGGGGTCAGGGCCAGCAGCAGGCGTTCGGCGGCGGCGTCGAGCAGTGCTCGTGCTTGCGGGGTGTCGATGTCCTGGTCCAGCACGAACTCGCCGCGGACGACGTGGTCCGCGCCCTTCGCGGCGAGCAGGGGGTGCAGGGCGTAGTCCATCGCGACGAGGAAGCCCTGGCTGCCGCCGGTCGCGAGGGGGAGGACGGCGCGGCCGCGCAGGGCCTTCTTCGGCAGGAGGTCGAGCAGGGCCTTCACCAGGCCGCTGTAGGCCGCGCGGTAGACGGGGGAGGCGACGACGACGCCGTCGGCGGACAGGACGCTGCTCACGGCCTGGGCGATCTCCGGGTCGCGGAGGTCCTCGGTGAGCAGGGACAACGTCGGCAGGGCGCGCACGTCGAGCAGCGTCACGTGGTGGCCGGCGGTCCTGAGGACCTCCGTCAGGTGGGCCACGACGAGGCCGGTGGGCGCGGACGGGGACGGGGCTCCGGAGATGATCAGCAGGTCGGACACGGGGCTGCTCCCTGAGGTCGCTATGGGTGGCGGGCGCTCAGCGGGGGCAACACAGGCTGGCTGCCACGCGGCCGTAGTCGACGTGGCGACGTCGTGTCATGACTGAAGAGTCAACCAACGTCCGCACCGGTGGACAACAGCGTCCAGACGCTGGGATATCCTGGGGGCGCGGATGAGTCGGCAGGGCGGCCGCGGCGGGTCACACCGCCGAGGAAAGTCCGGACTCCACAGGGCAGGGTGGTTGCTAACGGCAACCAGGGGTGACCCTCGGGACAGTGCCACAGAGAACAGACCGCCTCGGCGCGAGCCGAGGTAAGGGTGAAACGGTGGTGTAAGAGACCACCAGCGCCCCAGGTGACTGGGGCGGCTAGGTAAACCCCACCCGGAGCAAGGCCAAGAGGGCACCGCGAGGTGCCTGCGTGAGCGTTCGAGGGCGGCCCGTCCGATGCTCACGGGTAGGCCGCTAGAGCCTGTCGGCGACGGCAGGCCCAGATGGATGGTCGCCGCGCGGGAGGAGTTCCCGCGAACAGGATCCGGCTTACATGCCGGCTCATCCGCCTGTATGCATGGTGACGTGCTCTCTCACCTGGAATGCGCCCGTTGCGGCCGCGAACACGATGCCGACGCCGTCCAGAACCTCTGCCACGAGTGCTCGTCGCCGCTGCTGGCCCGCTACGACCTGACGAAGGTGGGCAGGCCCACGGCCGAGAACAGCCTGTGGCGCTACCGCGACGTCCTGCCGGTGCGCGAGCCGGACCCGGCGTTCAGCCTCGGCGAGGGCATGACGCCGCTCATCGCACTCCCGGCGCTCAGCCGGGCACTCGACGCGCGGGTGCTCATGAAGGACGAGTCGCTCGTCCCGACGGGGTCGTTCAAGGCGCGTGGTGCGGCGGTCGGGGTGGCGCGGGCCAGGGAGCTGGGGGTCGAGGGCATCAAGATGCCGACGAACGGCAACGCGGGTGCCGCCTGGGCCCTGTACGCGGTGCGGGCCGGGTTGCGCAGCGTGATCGCCATGCCGGAGGACGCGCCGCTGATCACCCGAGAGGAGGTCCTGGCCAGTGGCGCGGAGCTGCGGGTCGTGCCGGGCACCATCGCCGACGCCGGGAAGGCGCTCGCGGACGTCGGCCTCTTCGACGCCTCGACGTTGCGCGAGCCGTATCGGATCGAAGGCAAGAAGACGATGGGTTACGAGATCGCCGAGCAGCTCGGCTGGCGCGTGCCGGACGTGATCGTCTACCCGACCGGCGGCGGGGTCGGGCTCATCGGCATCCACAAGGCGCTGCACGAGATGCGCGAGCTCGGCTGGATCGACGGGAAGCTGCCGCGGCTGGTCGCGGTGCAGTCCACCGGGTGCGCGCCGATCGTCCGGGCTTTCGAGCAGAACGCGGCGGAGTCGGAGTTCTGGGCGGACGCCTACACCGGCGCGTTCGGCATCAACGTGCCGAAACCGTTGGGGGACTTCATGATCCTGCGCGCGATCGCGGAGACCGGCGGCACCGCGGTCGCCGTCACGGACGAGCAGATCGCCCTGGACCGCGAGGAGTGCGCCCGGCTCGAAGGCGTGTTCCTGTGCCCGGAGGGTGCCGCGACGATCAGCGCCGTGCGGGCGCTGCGCGGGACGGGGTGGCTCGCGCCGGACGACGAGGTGGTCGTGCTGAACACGGGTGCGGGCATCAAGTACCCAGCTGTCCGCCTCTAGGTCTGGCCCTTCGCCGGGGGTGTTACAGAATTTGGGCTGTTCGAGTGGAGCGGCACGGGCGGCTGACCACTCCCGGTATCACGACACCTCGCCTCGAATCCTCCTGTCAGACGGTCGGCCCCTGCAGCCGGCCGTCTCCGAGGGAGGGATGAGACATGCAACGCAAGCTGACGATCGTGCTGGCCCTGTCCGGCCTCGTCACCGCGGGAGCCGCCGGGGTCGCGACCGCCGACGACACCGAGCTGCCCGTCTACGGGGTGCGGAGCTCGGGGCTCGACCCGGAGCAGGCCCAGCGGCTGCAACGGGTCTTCGGCCTCAAGGACGTCCAGCGGTCCGACGCCGGGGTGGTGTCCTTCGCCGACGAGCAGCGGTACCAGTACCTGCCGACCGTCGACAAAGGACAGGGCGAACGCGACGAGGACGGCAACGAGACCAGGCAGACCGGGATCGACCTCGACGCGGTGAAGCGCATCAGGACGATCCCCGCCGACGAGGCCGCGAAGCGCGCCGAGGAGGGGCTGCGGGCCGCCGGGGTGTTGCCCGCCAACGCTTCGCCCACGGCGCAGTACACGACGTTCGAGCTGGCCGACGCCAACGGACGCACGTCGGTCACGGCGAACCTCGACACCAGCGTGTCGTACACGTTCCAGCTGGACGGCATCCCGTTGGAGGGTGAGGGCGCGAACATCCGCGTCTCGTTCGACGCGGAGGGCGTGACGGCGGTCAGCCACGCCGCGAGCACCTACGACAAGATCGGCTCGGTCAAGGTCAACGACCTCGCCTACGGCACCAAGCTGTGCCAGAAGTACCTGGGCGCGGGCGTGAAGGCCGCGGCGGACTACGTCTACGTGGCCCCGGCGCTGGAGGACAAGGCCGACAAGCTCGAACCGTCGTTCCGCTGCACGGGCCGCACCGACGACGGTGGCGCGCCGCAGGCGATCACGCTGCCCGCCGCCGTGGGAGCGGAGCTGCCGCAGCCGGGTCCCGTCCAGGGACCGCGTCCCGATGCGGCGCCCCAGTTCCAGGCGCAGGCGGCCGGCACGCAGGTCGGCAGTGAGGGCACCGGCAACTGCTCCGGCCTGCCCAACACCGCCGCGAACATCGGCACGTTCAACTCCGAGGCGGCCACGCACGGCATCCCGCGGCACTTCAGCTGGCTCGACCACAACGCGTGGGAGAGCGACTTCAAGGACCCGGTCTTCCCCGGCGGCCAGGACACCTACTGGGCCGACGACGTCGACCTGACCTACTGGCAGGGCCACGGTTCCGGCACCGGCTTCTACTTCACCGGCTGCTCCAGCCACAACGACACCAAGCTCGCCAACACCGAGGCGCGCTGGGGCAACAACGACGTCGAGTGGATGAGCCTGTTCACCTGCCTGATCCTGGAGAACACGACCGGCGGCCAGAGCTGGGCGCAGCGCTGGGGCCAGGCGTTCCGGGGCCTGCACCAGATCAACAGCTTCACCACGATCAGCTACAACTCCGCCAACCACGGCGGCAAGTTCGGCCACTACATGTGGCGTTCGCCGTTCCTGTGGTGGAACCAGCCGATGAAGGTCCGCGACGCGTGGGCGCAGGCCAGCATCGACACCCAGCCCGCCTCGGTCCGGTGGGCGACGATGGGCCCCGTCACCACGTCCGGCGCGCTGGGCAACTTCAACGACTACTTCTGGGGCAAGGGCTCGGTCGGCCCCGACTACACCTCGTTCGGCGGCTACTGGAGGATCTCCGGCTCGTCCTGACAGGTAACGCGGGGGCCCTACGTTTCCCACCGGGGAACGTAGGGCCCCCGCGTTCCCGGAGACGGGGGTCAGCGCTTGGCCGGGCGGCCGGACGGCATGCGCAGGACCGGGCGGAACGGCTCCCCGGCGTTGTACTGCTCCTCCAGCTCGGTCACGTAGGCGAGCACGGCCGGGTTGACGATGTCGGCCAGCGAGCGGACCTCCGCCTGCGGCTCGCAGGAGGCGAGGTAGGTCGCCGCCGCACGGGCCCGCTCGAGCACGGCCCTGTCGAAGTTGACGGTCCGCTGGACCCGGCGCCGGGATTGCGTGCTCTGCCCGGTAGGCTCGTCCACGCCTGGAGCACCAGAGGAGGCTGTGATTCCGTCCACACTTCCGTCCGGCACGAGGTCAGGTTCGAGCATGGGCCAATCTCCTCGGAGTCGTGGCTCCGGGCCGCACACCCGCCGGGGTCGCGAACCGGCTCACCAGCACGTTCACCTGGGTGGACACGTGCGCGTGTCCAGGGTGCACGCACTGTGGGTCACCAGCGCCTTCGCAGTCGGGTGAACCTTCTCGGCGACGGGGAGAATCTTGATCCGGGTGTTCCCCACTGACGTCTCCTCGGTGATGATGTGTCGGCCAGATTAGACGTAATTCTCCGCAGGGGGAACGGCCAGATGATCCACAGCCCGCGACAACTGCCCCACACGACGTGACGAACTCGTGTTCTACTCGTAGCGCTAGCCCCCGCGCACTCTGGAGTACGAAATGACCGCCATGGACCTGGTGACACTCGCTCAGCAGCAGCCGCAGGTACCGGGCACAAGCAATGTCCGCGACTGGATCCTGGACAACATCGTTCCGCTGCTCCTCCTGACCGTCGCGCTCCTGCTCCTCTGGCTCGGTGGCGGCAAGGGTGACAACGCGGGCGTCATGCGCCGTCTCGGCGGCGTCATCGTCGCGCTGGCCATCATCGGTCTCGCCGTCACCACGGACGCCGGGTCGAACATCGGCAAGTGGCTCGCCGGCCTCTTCGTCGGAGGCTGACACGTGCGGGTCCGCACTGACGACGAGGTCTACCGGGTCGACGCCGTCTGGCTCGGCCCGCCCAAAGCGACCTTCCCCTGGCGCGCGCGCTACGTCGCGTGGGGCGTCGGGATCGTCGTCTTCCTCGTCGTACTCACGATCGAGCGGCAGATGGGCATCGGGTTCGGGTTCTTCTCGACCGCCTGGGCCCTGGTCGCGACGATCCTCCTCACCCGCTTCATCACCGCGCGGATCAGCCACGAGAGGCCCCTCACCGCGGTCATGTCGATGTGGGTGCACGAGCTCACCGCACCTCGAGAGCGCACGGCCAGCACCGGTGGAGCGGCCAGCGCCGCCCGGATCCGGGTCAGTCCGCAGCGGCCTCGTCCCAAGTTGAGCAGGAAACAACGGGCGAGACAGCAGGCGCAGCCCCGCCGGACGTCAGCCAGCCGTAAGAAGGAGGTTCGCGGTGTTCGGACGCCGGCGAGACCGTGATCGTCGCTCCGCCCAGCACATCGCCCAGCACGCCGCCGCGGACCCGCGAGAGCGCGAACGGGCCGCCTACTCCAAACGCGGGCGCCGCCTGCCCGGTGAGCAGGCCGTGCCGAGCTACACCCCGTCGATCGCGGCCCGCAGCATCGACGGTCACCTGCTGCGCACCGGCCAGGAGGTCTACGCCTGGTACCGGCTCGCGCCGCAGCGCTGGTCGTTCCGCAGCGACTCGCAGCGCCAGGACCTGATCGCCGCCATCGCGGGCCAGTACGCCGAGCTGCAGGGCCGCTGGATGCACCTGCGCGTCACCACGCGGCCGTACCCGATCCGCATGTGGGCCGAGGCGCACGTGCACAACGCCGTCAAGCGCCTGCCGGACACCCCCGGCACGTTGTCGTTCGACGACTACATGGTCGGCGAGCAGCAGCAGCTGATGGGCCGCTCGATGGCGGAGAAAGAGGTCTACCTGGGTGTCCAGGTGCAGACCCGCAACATGATGGACCGCGCCGTCGAACGCGCGGCGCCCGTGCTGCGCAAGGTCTTCCCGGACGCCGTCGACGCCGAGCTGGTGGCGCTCGACTCCGAGGTGGAGCACCTCGACCAGGTGATCGGCTCCGCCGGGCTCGAAGGCCGCCCGGTGACGGCCGAGGAGATGTCCTGGCTGATGCACCGGTCGTGCTCGCTGGGCCTGCCCGCGCCGCGCAACCTGCCCGCGGTGCCCGGTGCCGCGTGGGAGCCGGAGGACCTGGCGTCGTTCACCGACGCGGCCGACTTCCACCAGGAGCCCTACTCGCCGACGGTGACCGTGCGCGGCCGCACCGGCTCGAACGCGGGCATCCGGCGGCACGTCGCCGTGCTCACAGTCGGGCTGATGCACGGCCTGCAGATCCCCGAGGTCGACGACCCGTGGGTGCAGCGTTCCGACCGGCTCCCGGCCGCCGTCGAGTGGTCGGCGCGCATCTACGTGCGCAAGCCGGAAGAAGTGTCCGGCGAGCTGTCGCGGCAGATGAGCAAGGTCCGCTCGCAGGTCCGCCACTACACCGACGAGCACGAGCTGGAGCCCCCGCAGTCGCTCGCCCGCCAGGCCGGTCGCGTGCTGGAGATCGACGACGAGATGACGTCGGGCTTCACCGCGCTGGGCACCAGGGTGCGGTCGTGGTGGCGCCTGGCCGTCAGCGGCCCCACCGAGCGCGAGGCCCTGCGCCTGGCCCAGCAGCTGCTGGAGCTGTACAAGCCGAAGATCGCGATCGAGCACCCCGAGGCGCAGTACGCGATCGCCCGCGAGTTCATCCCCGGCGAACCGCTCGCGAGCGGCGCGTACCTGCGCCGCGGCAGCGTGCTGTGGGCCGCGTCGGCGGTGCCGACGGCCACGGCCGAGGTCGGTGACCGCCGCGGCATCCTGCTGGGCGAGACCGTCACGGCCACCCGCCGCCCGGTCGCGTGGGACCCGTGGATGGCGCAGGAGCTGCGCGACGCCTCCGGCCTGACGGCGATGGTCGCGGGCCTCGGCGCCGGCAAGTCGTTCCTCGGCGGCGGCATGGTCTACAAGACCCTGCGCGCCGGTGCCCACTGGACGCTGCTCGACCCGTCCGGCCCGCTGTCGGCGCTGTGCGAGCTGCCGGAGCTGCGGCCGTACGCGCGGCCGATCAACCTGCTCAACGCCCAGCCCGGCATCCTCAACCCGTACCGGGTGGTCGCCGAGCCGATGATCGAGCACTTCCTCGACGAGGACGACCCCGAACGGGCCTGGCGCCGGGAGAAGGCCCTCGCGGCCGCCACCCGCCGCCGGCTCGTGCTGGACGTCCTCACCGGCCTGCTGCCGTTCGAGGTCGCGCGCCTGCCCCAGACGCGCATCGTGCTGCTGCGCGCGGTCCGCACGGTCGGTGGCCGCTTCGACGCCCACCCCGGTCTCGTCTTCGAGGCGCTGCGCCGCGACGCGTCCGAGCACCACGAGCACGCCGTCGTCGTCGCGGACTTCCTCGACGAGATGCGCGAGCGCATGTCGCTGCTCATCCCTGAGGAAAACCACGACCCGTACAACGAGGTGCGCGACGACCGCCTCACCGTCCTCACGATGGCGGGCCTGAACCTGCCGAAGGACGGCGTCGGCCGCGAGCACTGGACGGACGCGGAGTCGCTCGGCGTCGAGATGCTGAACCTCGCCGCCTGGCTCACCCAGCGCTCGATCTACGAGAAGCCGAAGGACCAGCGCAAGGGCGTCTGGATCGACGAGGCGTTCTTCCTGTCCGAGGTCCCGACCGGCCGCGTGCTGATGAACCGCTTCGCCCGCGACTCCCGCAAGTGGAACGTCCGCGTGCTGCTGTCGTCGCAGATCCCCGCGGACTTCCTGAAGATCCAGGGCTTCGTGGCGCTGCTCGACTCGGTCTTCGTCGGCCGCCTCGACGACGACCAGGCGCAGGCGGACGCGCTGCGGCTGCTCAAGGTGCCGGTCGGCGCCGGGTACGAGCAGGTCGTCGCGTCGCTCGGCCGCCGTCCCGGCGGGGAGCGCACCGCGACCGAACGCGACCGCGCGCCCCGCCAGTTCATCTTCGGCGACGGTGCCGGTGGGGTGGAACGGATCCGCATCGACTTCAGCGGCCCGCACCTCGAGCACCTGCGCACCGCCCTCGACACGACGCCGGACGCCAAGCGCGACTCCGGTGGCGATCTCGTGCGGGCGGAGGACGACCACGCGGCGCCTCAGCCGCCCGCCTACGTGCCCGACGAGATCGACGACGAACTGGCGGCGGACATGGAGCTCGGACTCACGGAGGACCAGGCGCAGCTCGGCCAGAACGATCTGGTCAGTCACGGTGACGGAAACACCCGCCACCGGGGCGGCGGCGCATGACGGCGCTGACCATCGTGCTGGCGATCGCCGCCTTGCTCTGGGCGAGGCGGCGGTTCGCGCTGCGCGTGTCGGTGCGCGCCAAGAGGGTCGGCGTCGTCGCCGCCCTGCTGGCGCTCCAGGTGGTCATGGGTGCGCCGGTGGCGCACGCCCAGTCCTGCGAGCCGCCGAACCCCGAACGGCCCGGCGCCGGCATGGTCGGCGCGCTCGACCCGCCCGTCGGCAACGGCCTGCCCGGCTCGCCCTACCTCGAGTACGGGTACGCGGGCATGGTCTGGCACAACTACTCGACGAAGTGCAACGTCGTGCCGGACGCCAGCGCCACGCTCGACACGGTGGCGGGCAACCAGCTCTTCAGCATCGGCAAGAACATCGTCGGTGCCACGAACGCGTTGCACTACACCGTGATGGGCCGCGGCCTGCTCGTGCCGCTCGACGACGCGGTGAAGAACGGCGTCCAGAAGGTCTACGACAACGTCTACCTGCGCTGGTTCGGCCTGGTGGCGTTGCTGCTCGCGATCCTGATGTTCCGGCAGATCTGGACCGGCGACTTCGCCACGATCTCCAAACGCGGGCTCTGGGCGCTGGCGGCGATGTGGCTCGCGACGTCGACGCTCGCGCTGCCGCAGTTCTACAACCTCCTCGACAACACGCTGGTCTCCAAGACCTCCGAGATCCAAGCGGGGTTCATCGAGGCACCAGAAGAACAAGGCACGCTCCACGTCCTGCCGACGAAGCTGCACGACGCCGTCGTCTACCAGAGCTGGCTGCGCGGCGCGTTCGGCACACCCGAGGCACCGCAGGCCGCCGAGTACGGCCCGCGCATCCTCAAGGCCCAGGCGTGGACCACGGCCGAGATCGCCGAGGGCAAGGACGGCGACCAGGCCGCCCTCGACGCCAAGAAGAACGAGTGGAAGGCCCTCGAAGGACAGCTCGGCACGGCGAGGGGCTACTTCGACGGCGCCGACGGCAGCCGCACCGGCGCCGGGTTCCTGTCCCTGTTGCAGGCCATCGCGTTCTCGCTGTTCCAGCTGTTCGCGAAGGCCGCGGTGCTGCTGGCCCAGCTGCTGCTGCGCATCCTCACGCTCGCCGGCCCGCTCATCGGCCTGGTCGCGCTGATCCACCACGACCTGCTGCGCAAGGTCGCCCGCGCGGCCGCCGTGACGGTGTTCAACGTGCTGGTCCTCGCGGTCCTCGCGGGTGTCCACGCGCTGCTGCTACAGGCGATCTTCAACGCGACCGGGCTGTCGTTGCTGACGAGGACACTGCTCGGCCTGATGCTGACGCTCGTCTGCTTCGTCATCGGCAAACCGTTGCGCCGCATGTGGCAGATGGTCGAGATGTCGGTCGGCTCCGCGAGCAACGTCCTGCCGATGAGCGGCGGCGTCTGGTCGAAGATGATGGGCCGCCGCAAGCAGGCCGGTCCGACGCCGCAGGACGAGTTCTGGGAGTCCGTGCGGGAGAACGAGGCAGGCGAGGACGTGCCGCAGCGCGGCCGCAACCGGGTGCGCCCGGAGGCGTCCAGCCCGGTCGTCGCGACGGCCCAGCGCCTCGACCGCGACGCGCAGGCGAGCCAGCTCACCGGAGGCAGGGACTCCTCGGCCGTCCGGTCGGGGGCACTGCCCGCGGGCTCGGGGCCCGCCACCGCGCTGCCGGCCGCCCGGTCGCGCGTCGTGGACAGCCCCACGGTCACCGACCGGCAGTGGGACCGGGTCGACGACGCGGTGCTCGTGCCGTCGCGGTCGAACGGGACGAACGGCTACGTACCGGTGCAGGAACCGCGCCGGGCGGAGACGGAAGTGGTGGCGGGACGCCCGGTGCACGTGATCTACCGGCCGTCCCGGGGCTTCGAGGTCAGGGACAACAGCTGATCGTGTGCACCGAGGAGGAAGGAGCGTAGATGCCGATCCGTACCAACCGCGGCCGTGCCGCGGTCTACCGCAGGTTGTGGGGCTGGCCGCTGCGCTCCCCGCGGCACCTGGCCGCGGCGATCATCATGTTCGTCGTGGTGGTCGTCGCGCTCGGCGTGCTCATCCCGCGCCTGCTCGACCGCGGGCCCGCCGGTCAGCAGGTGGCGGCACCGCCGTCCACGTCGGCGCCGGGCACCCAGGTCGGCCAGCTCCCGGCCAGCGGCGCCTCGCTGCCGACCAAGGAGCCCGCGCCGTCCAACTCCGCGAAGGCGGCGCCGCCTGCCGCCGACGCGCAGCTGGTCGCCGAGCTGTGGGCGGAGAACTGGATCAAGCCGCCCCCGAACAACGACGTCGACAAGTGGCTCAAGCAGCTCGACGAGTACACGACCCCCGAGTTCCTCGCGCAGATGGCCACGATCGACCCGCGGAACGTCCCGAAGGAGCTCACCGACCGGGTGAAGGCCGTCAGCTCGACGACCTCCTCCATCGACTTCGAGGTCCCGACCGACCTCGGCAAGGTCCGGATCACGACCGTGAGGGCGCCGGACGGCAAGTGGCGCGTGAACAGCTACACGAAGGCGGACTGAACCCATGCGCGTGATGTTGGTGGTGGGTGCCCTCTTCGCGATCATCGTGATCGCGGTGGCCACGTCTGGTGTCACGCAGGTCGTCAGCAACTCCACGAACCCGGCGGTCACCGCCGGGTTCGCCAGGATGAGCTGCAACGCGGCCATCGGCCCGTGGGACGCGGGCGGCGGCGACAAGGGCCGCTACGACGCCTCGCGTCTCAACGACGAGCAGCGCAACATCGTCGCGCGCATCATCTCCATCGGCCAGGAGCGCGACCTGCCGCCGCTCGCCTGGCAGATCGCGATCCAGGCGGGCATGACCGAGTCCGGCCTGCGCCCGCTCGACTACGGCGACCGCGACTCGCTCGGCATCTTCCAGATGCGGCCGTCGATGGGCTGGGGCACGGAAGAGCAGGTCATCGACCCGACGTACGCGATCAACAAGTTCTACGACGTGCTGCTGAAGGTGCCGGGCTGGGAGGAGAAGCGCCCCGGCGACTCGGCGCAGGCGGTCGAGCGCTCGGCGTTCCCCGACCGCTACCACAACTGGGAGGCGATGGCGGCCTTCCTGCTGGGCGAGCTCGGGCAGATCAGCGACCCGGCGGGCTGCGGCGAGGGCGCGGGCGAGTTCCTGCTGGCCTCCAACGCGGCCGGGATCGCGATCGAGTTCACCAAGCAGCAGCTGGGCGAGCCGTACCTGTGGGGCGGCAACGGCCCGGACGCGTGGGACTGCTCCGGCATCCTCGTGAAGGCGTTCGCCGAGGCCGGCGTGAAGATCCCGCGGGTGGCGAACGACCAGTACGAGCAGGGCGGCGCGCACCTCCCGGTGCGCGAGGCCCAAGCGGGTGACCTGGTCTTCTGGGCGACCGACACGTCGAACCCGCGCACGGTGCACCACGTGGCCATGTACCTCGGCGGTGACGAGTACATCCACGCGCCGCAGACGGGTGACGTGGTGAAGATCAGCAAGATGAACTGGGACTACTACGAGCTGATGCCGCTGGCCGTCCGGCCGGGCGTGTAGATCGCGGGGAGGCGCTGCATGTTCAACCACGACCCCATCCCGAGGCCCTCCGGACCGCCCGCGTCGAGCACGCCGGTGCGGGACTACATGGCGGCCGGTGCCCCCGGCGTGACACCCGACTACGTGGTGATCCCGCGGGCCTTGGCCGAGTCGATGCCGCTGCCCTGGCAGCAGCACCTGATCCACCTCATGGCGGAGTTCCACCGCACGTACGGCCACCTCAAGTGGCCCGTCTACCGCGTGGTGCCCTCGCGCTACGAGAAGCTGGCCGACCTCGACGAGGAACAGCTGGCCGAGGTGGGCGCGATCATGGAGATCGACTCCGACGGCTCGCTCGTCTACCGCGACCGCTCCGGTCGCAGGATCGAGAACGCCGAGGACCGCACGGTGCTGGTGTCGTGTTTGGACCCGATCCCGTCGGAGTACGCCAACGCCAACCAGTCGACGCCGCCGAGGGGATTCCCGGCGCCATTGGGAGGCGAACGCGTATGAGTGACTCGAGTGGATGGTTCTACTGCCTGACCCACCAGACCGTGGAGCACGGCAAGGGCTGCAAGGGAGCGGACCGCATGGGCCCCTACCCGGACGAGGCCGCCGCGGCCCGCGCGCTGGAGATCGCGCGGGAGCGGACCCGTGCCGCCGACGAGGCGGACCGCAAGCACCGCGGCGACGACTGACACGTCGCCGTCCGACGTCCGGGGTGGTCGGCGCTTAGGGTGTGCGGGTGGCTTTCGTGATCCGCACAGGGCGTGCTGACCTTGCGTTCGACGGGCTCCGCAGCGAGTTCGGGCTGCCGGAGGCGTTTCCGGCCGATGTGCTCGCCGAGGCGGAGGCGGCGGTCTCCCGTTCCCCGGGAGACCGCCCGGACTTCACGTCGTTGCCGCTGGTGACGATCGACCCGCCGGGAGCCAAGGACCTCGACCAGGCCCTGTGCGTCCTGCGCGACGGGGACGGCTTCGTCGTCCACTACGCGATCGCGGACCTGGGGTCGTTCGTCACGCCCGGCGGCGCCTTGGACACCGAGGTCCGCCGACGCGGCCAGACGATCTACCTGCCCGACGGCAACGTGCCGCTCCACCCGACCGTGCTGTCGGAGGGGGCGGCATCGCTGCTGCCGGGGGTGGTGCGTCCGGCCGTGCTGTGGACGTTCACCTGCGGTGCCGATGGGGTGCCCACGTCCGTCGAGGTGCGGCGGGCGTTGGTGCGGTCCGTCGCGCAGTTCGACTACGCGACCGTGCAGGAGTCGTTCGACGCCGGGCAGCCGCATCCGTCGGTCGAGGCGCTGGGCGTGTTCGGGCCGTTGCGGCGGGAGCTGGCGCTTCGGCGCGGGGCGATCGAGCTGCAGCTGCCCGAGCAGGAGATCGAGCTCGACGGGGCCGGGTGGAAGCTCGTCATCCGGCCCCGGTCGGAGGTGGACTCCTGGAACGCCGAGATCTCGTTGATGACCGGCATGGCCGCGGCCTCGATGATGATCGAGGCTCGGGTGGGGATCCTGCGGACCCTGCCCGACCCCGACGCGAAGGCCGTGGGGGAGCTGCGGAAGTCCGCCGCGGCGCTGGGGGTTCCTTGGGCCGCGGACGTGTCGCCCGGAGCGTTCCTGGCCGGGTTGGACGGGTCGTCTCCCGAGGCGCTGGCGTTGTTCACCGATGCGACTCGGTTGTTGCGCGGGGCCGGGTACACGGCGTTCGACGGGACTGTGCCCGAGGTGGTTGGTCATGCCGGGCTGGCTGCGCCTTACACGCACGTGACCGCGCCGTTGCGGCGGTTGGTGGATCGGTTTGCCACCGAGGTTTGCCTGGCTGTTTCTGCCGGGGAGCCTTTGGCGGGGTGGCTTGCCGAGGCGTTGCCGTTGTTGCCGTCCTTGATGGGGGCTTCCGACTCTCTTGCTTCGAAGGTGGACCGGGCCTCGCTGGACCTGGTCGAGGCTTGGGTTCTGGGGGCTCGGGTGGGGGAGGAGTTCTCCGCCGTCGTCCTGCGGGCCGGGGAGCGGGAGGGCGAGGTTTTCGTCGCTGCTCCTCCGGTGCTCGCGAAGTGTTCCGGGGAGCGGTTGCCTGAGGGGGAGGCGGTTCGGGTTCGGTTGGTGGAGGCTGACGCCGGGGAGCGGCGGGTTCGGTTCGCCGCTGTTTGAGCGGGTGTTGGTGACTCCCATCAGGTCTTTTGCCTGGCGGATGATCTTGTCGGACCTGGTGGGTACGTTGGGTTGCAGGGGGTCCTGAGGTTGGGGGGACGCCTGCGTCAGCCTGCGGGCGTGGGGCGGCGGTGCGCGTTGGTGGCAGCCGCCTTGCGATCGGCCGTCGTGTGATCGGCCGCCTTGTGATCGGTCGTCGCGTGATCAGGCGCCGGGTGGGCGGTCGCCAAGCGATCAGCTACCGGGCGGGTGGCCACCGGGCGTTGAGCGCTTCACCCAGGGGGCTCTGCCCCCGCTGAGCTTCGCTCCTCGTCTCGGGCCGTTGGGCCTCGGCTTGCCCGGGCTCGTGGCCGGCTGGCGAGCGCCGGGTCACTTTGGGCCACCGGGGGGTCGCTGCTCGTGTGAAGATGCAGGGGTGACAGAGATTCGTGACCTCACCGTCGGCGTCCTGGGTGGCACTGGAGCCCAGGGCAAGGGGCTCGCCATCCGGTGGGCCAAGGCGGGACTCAAGGTGATCATCGGCTCTCGCAGTGCTGAGCGTGCTGAGCTGGCGGCCAAGGAGATCGTCGAGGTCGCCGGTGGTGATGTCCGGGGTGCGGACAACTCCGACTGCGCCGCCGACTCCGACATCGTGCTCGTCGCCGTGCCTTGGGACGGGCACGGGGATCTGCTCGGCTCGTTGCGGGACCAGTTGGCCGGGAAGATCGTCATCGACTGCGTCAACCCGCTCGGGTTCGACAAGCAGGGGCCGTTCGCGTTGCCCGTCACCGAGGGCAGTGCTGCTCAGCAGGCCGAGCTGTTGTTGCCGGAGTCGCGGGTCACGGCTGCGTTCCACCACGTGTCGGCGGTGTTGCTGGCCGATCTGAGTGTGCCCGAAGTGGACATGGACGTGCTGGTGCTGGGTGACGATCGCGAGGCCACGGACACCGTCCGGGCGCTGGCGGAGCTGGTGCCCGGGTTCCGGGGGGTTTACGGCGGGCGGTTGCGGAACGCTCATCAGGTCGAGGCGTTCACGGCCAACCTGATCGCGGTGAACCGCCGGTACAAGACGCACGCCGGGCTCAAGATCACGGGTGTCTGATGCTTCCCGTCGACGACCTCGGTGAGCCGGTGGCGCTGGACCGGCCCCGGCGGGTGGTGAGTCTGGTGCCGTCGATCACCGAGGCCGTCGCGGTCAGTGTGCCCGGAGTGTTGGCCGGGGCCACTGACTACTGCACGCATCCGTCCTCTTTGGACGTTGCTCGCGTTGGTGGGTCGAAGTACCCGGACGTGGACGCGGTGCTCGCGCTGGGGCCGGATCTCGTCGTGGCCAACTCCGAGGAGAACCGGGCCGAGGACGTCGACCGGTTGCGGGCCAACGGTATTCGGGTGTGGGTGACCGAGGCGCCCGCGACGGTGCCGATGGCGTTGAAGTCGTTGCGGCGGTTGTTCGGGCTGGCCTGGGGCGTCGAGCCGGAGTGGCTTGTGCGGGCCGAGGAGTTGTGGCGTGACGTCGAGCCGCGCCGGCTTTCCGCTGTGGTGCCGGTGTGGCGGCGGCCGTGGGTGGTGGTCGGGCGGGACACGTTCGCCACGGATGTGTTGCGGCGTCTCGGGGTTGAGAACGTCTACGCGTCCGATGACGAGCGGTATCCGCGGCCTTCGTTGCAGGAGCTGAACGAACGGCGGCCCGATCTCGTGGTGCTGCCGGACGAGCCGTACCTGTTCACCCACGAGGACGGGCCGGAGAGCTTTCCCGGACTGCCCTACGCGCTGGTCAACGGGCGGCACCTGACCTGGTACGGGCCGTCGCTGGTGGAGGCGCGGGACAGTCTCGGGAAGGCACTGGGGCTGGGTTAGCCGCGGAAGCGGTCCGTCGCCTCCAGCAGGGCGGCGAGGATGCCCGGTTCGTCGTAGGCGTGGCCCGCGTCGGGGACCAGCACCAGGTCCGAGCCCGGCCACGCGCGGTGGAGGTCCCAGGCCGTGACGGCGGGGGTGGCCATGTCGTAGCGGCCCTGCACGATGACGCCGGGGATGTCCGCCAGGCGGGTGGCGTCCCTGATCAGCTGGCCCTCGTCGAGCCAGCCCTTGTTGACGAAGTAGTGGTTCTCGATCCTCGCGAACGCCAGCGCGTACTCGGGCACGGCGAACTCCGCCACCAGTTCCGGGCGGGGGTGGAGCGTGACGGTGGCGCCTTCCCAGGTGCTCCACGCCACCGCCGCCGGGCCGTGGACGTCGGGGTCCGGGTCGGCCAGGAGCCGCGCGAACAGCTCGACGGGGTCGCCGTCCAGGTTCTCGATGGGGCGCTGGAACTTCTCCCACAGGTCGGGGAAGACGTTGGCCGCGCCGCCTCGGTAGTACCAGTCCAGTTCGGACGCCCGGAGCGTGAAGATGCCGCGCAGCACCAGTTCCGTGACGCGGTCCGGGTGGGTTTCCGCGTAGGCGAGCGCCAGGGTCGAGCCCCAGGAGCCGCCGAAGACCTGCCAGCGCTCGACGTCGAGCGCCTCGCGCAGGCGTTCCATGTCGGCGACGAGGTGCCAGGTGGTGTTCAGCGACAGGTCGGTCGTGGTGGAGGCGTGCGGGAGGGAACGGCCGCAGCCGCGCTGGTCGAACAGGATGATCCGGTAGGCGTCCGGGTCGAACAGGCGGCGGTGCGCCGGGGAACACCCGCCGCCGGGGCCTCCGTGCAGGAACACGACGGGCTTGCCCGCCGGGTTTCCGCACTCCTCCCAGTACACGAGGTTGCCGTCACCGGTGTCCAGGTGACCTGACGTGCGGGGCTCGATCTCCGGGTACATGGGGCCATCGTCGGCCATCCGCCTGTTGATACGCATCAACACAGCTCACAGGCTCGCAACCGGCCGGGTGGACGCATCCGGTGTAGCCTCGGCCGCGGAACAGGTCGCGCCTGCGGAGCGTCGTGCGGGGGCGGTGCGAGCGCGGTCGCGGACCGCCGGGCCCGCCTGGCTGGACGACGGCGCGGTGCTGGTCGAGGCTGGCTTTCTCGCCCGGCCGTGCAGGTGTGCGAGTCATCCCTGAGGCTGCCGCGACCGTCCTTCCATCATCGGAAAGTCCCAGTGGTGACGCTGGCTGTGGTGATGACGGCTGCCCTGCACACGCCCCGCCCGTGAGTTCGCGCATCCCCGCGAACAGCAGCACCCCACTCCCCATCGGAGGCATTCATGCCCGACTTGTGGCTGCCGGGATACGAGCGCTGGGAACTGCCCGGCGTGCCCGGCGTGCCCTACGACGAGTTCGACGACCCCAAGGCGTTGCTGCACACCACGGAGGGCAGCACGGTGGAAGGCGCTGTGCAGGCGTACAGATCCTTCCCGCCGCAGCTGATCGTGGACCCGGTCCGCAGACGCAAGATCCAGCACATCCCGCTCAACCGGGGTGGCTACGCGCTGTGGAACGCCGACGCCGACGACTCGCGTTGCTTCCAGGTCGAGATCGTCGGGTTCGCGGCGCAGACGCACCTGTGGCCGGACGAGGTGCTGAGATGGCTCGGCGAGGAGCTCGCGCGGCCGCTGCACGAGTACGGCGGAGTGCCGTACGTCGTGGTGTGGAAGGGCTTCCGCCGTGACGGCGAGATGCCGTACCCGCTGGCGACGCCGTCGAGCCCGCTGCGGCTCACCCAGGCCGAGCTCGACTCGTTCTCCGGGTTCCTCGGCCACCAGCACGTCCCCGGTGACGACCACTGGGACCCCGGCGGCCTGAACGTCGGCCGCATTCTCGAGCACGCGCAGAACAAGGAGGAACTCCCCGTGAACATCCTCGGGCAGGACGGCAAGTGGTACCCGGCTGAGCAGGTGTTCTTCTGGATGGGCCAGGACCTGCGCCGCCTGGAGGCCAAAGTGGACGCGATGACCGGCCGCGTGAGCGACAGGGAGGCGCAGGTCCTCGCGACCGTGCGGTCCCTGCCCGCGGGCGACGACGCCGAGGCGTTCGCCGCGGCGGTCGCGGCGCAGATGCCGCCGGGCATGACGCCGGACGAGGTGCGTGACGCGCTCGACGACGTGCTGCGCCGCGCCCCGCAGAGCGTTCCGGAATAGCGGAAAGGCCCCGTGCACCGGCCGGTGCACGGGGCCTCGCGGGGTTCCTGCTCAGTGGAAGGTGTGCTCCGGGCCGGGGAACTGCTGGCCGCGCACCTCGTTGGCGAACTCGGTGGCCGCGCCGAGCATGACCTCGGCGAGGTTGGCGTAGCGCTTGACGAAGCGCGGGCCCTTGCCGCGGCGCAGGCCCATCATGTCCTGCCACACGAGCACCTGGGCGTCGGTGTCCGGACCGGCGCCGATGCCGACGGTCGGGATGACCAGGTCGTGCGTGATCTGCTTCGCGACCTCGGCGGTCACCATCTCCAGCACGACCGCGAACGCGCCCGCCTCCTGCACCGCGAGGGCGTCCTGCACGACCACGTCGTGGTTGTCGTGCCGGCCCTGCACGCGGTAGCCGCCGAGCTGGTGCTCGGACTGCGGCGTGAAGCCGATGTGCGCCATGACGGGGATGCCCGCGGCCGTGATCGCGCGGATGTGCGGCGCGAAGTAGGCGCCGCCCTCCAGCTTGACCGCATGCGCCTGGCCTTCCTTCATGAACCGCACGGCCGTCGCGACGGCCTGCTCCACCGACACCTGGTAGGAGCCGAACGGCAGGTCGGCGACCACGAGCGCGCGCCGCGTCGAGCGCGTGACGGCGCGGACGAGGGGGACGAGCTCGTCGACGGTGACGGGCAGCGAGGTCTCGTGGCCGTAGACGTTGTTCGACGCGGAGTCACCGACGAGGAGCACGGGGATGCCCGCCTCGTCGAAGATCTCGGCCGTGTACATGTCGTACGAGGTGAGCATGGGCCACGCTTCGCCACGTTCCTTCATCTCGCGGAGGTGGTGAACGCGGACGCGCTTGGCCGGGGGCTTCTGACCCGCTCCGGAGCCGTAGGGCGCGGAAACTTCGGCAGTGGTCATCGTCGACCGTTCCTTTCCTCGAGGCCCGTGTGCACGGGTCCCCGGGCGCTTGGTGCACGGTTGCCGGGCTCCAGAGTGACACCGTTGGGAGGCAACCGGCACCGGATGCGGTCTCCCTCACAACGGATGTGCGTCACTGCACCGATTCCGGCGGCCCTTTGCGCTGTTCGCACACAGTGATCGGAGAGCGCAGGCCGGTTGCCGTGACCTGGGCCACCGGATGTGCGAAAATCGCACGATGGGCGAGGTGCGCGAGTGGAGCCAGGTGGGTGAGCGGGTGCGTGACGCCCGGATCGGTGCCGGTCTCTCGCAGGCCGAACTGGGCGCCGCGCTGTCGCTCGACCGCACCATGATCGCCAAGATCGAGGCCGGCACGCGCAGAGTCGACGCGTTGGAGCTGACCAGGCTCGCGACCGCCCTCGACGTTCCGCTGGACTACTTCCTCCACACCGCTTCGGCGGTGTTGTCGAGGCGTGCAGAGTTCAGCGAAGACACCGCCACCGACGCCGGTCGGCAGGTTCACCGGCTGGACGCGTGCCTGGAAGCCTGGGCGCGAGACGTTCGCCAGCTCGTCGATCTCGGAACGCTGTCGCCCCGGACGCCCCGTCGCAAGGACGGCGTCGCTACCGATGACGATGCGAGGCGTGTGGCGTTGCAGATCAGACGCGACGCCGGTCTCGCACTCGAACCGGTCCAGTCGTTGATGGACCTGTGCGAACGGAACGGGCAGTACGTGCTCGTCGCCGATCTTCCGGGAGACGGCGCGTCCATGGTGGTCGGTGACGACCTCGCCGTCGCGGTGGTCAGCAGGTCCGCGGATCCAGGTCGCCGACGGGCGACGGCGGCGCACGAGCTCGGGCACATGGTGCTCGGCGACGCGTACTCCAGCGACCTCGGAGTCCACACGTCACTTCGCGACCGGGAAGCGGTGATCGACGCGTTCGCGGCGGAGTTGTTGCTCCCCCGCGAGGCGGTCTCGAAGGCGCGGAGCCGGCAGGACCTCGTCGAGCTGGCGGCGCGCTACCGCACGTCGTGGTCCTTGGCGACACGTCAGGCTCGGCTTGCCGAGGTCGTGGACGCGGCCGAGGCGCACGCCTGGAAGAAGCGGACACCGACCAGGGCCGAGCTGATGGACGCGGTCGGTTGGGCACCACAACCCGATCTCAACGCCGTCCGGGTGCCCCGCGGCTATGCCACGGCCGTGATGGAGGCGTGGAAGCGCGATCTGCTGACGTCGTCTCGCGTGGTGGAGCTGATGCACGGTCAGGTCGCGGAAGCCGATCTGCCCGTCGCGCCTGACGATGAAGTAGCGCCATGACGCTGACCAAGCCGCTGGTCTTCGACACCACGTGCCTGGCGCACTTCGCTCTGATCGAACGACTCGACGTGCTCGGTGATCTGCTGAGCGGCAGGGAGTGCGGTTGCCCTGCACCGGTCCGGGGTTCGCCGCCTTCGCGAGAAGCACCGGACTGCTGCCCTGAAGCCGCAGACCTACCGGTCCAGGTAGGCCAGCACCGCCTGCACCCGCCGGTCCCCGGACCCGTCCTCGCTGTTCAGCCCGAGCTTCAGGAACACGTTCCCGATGTGCTTGTGCACGGCCCCGGCGCTGACCACGAGCCGTTCCCCGATGGCGGCGTTGGACAGCCCCTCCGCCATCAGCCCGAGCACCTCGCGTTCCCGGGGGGACAGCACGCTCAGGGCGTCGTCGGTCTTGCGCCGCACCAGCAGCTGCGACACGACCTCCGGGTCGAGTGCCGTGCCGCCGTTCGCCACGCGGTGCAGCGAGTCGAGGAAGTCCGCGACCTTGCCGACGCGTTCCTTGAGCAGGTAGCCGACGCCGCCGCTGGTGCCGGCGAGCAGTTCGTGGGCGTAGCTCTGCTCGACCCACGCGCTCAGCACGAGCACGGCGAGCTTCGGGTGGCGGCGGCGGGCTTCTACGGCGGCCTTCAGGCCCTCGTCGGTGAACGTGGGGGGCATGCGCACGTCGACCACGGCGATGTCCGGCTCGTGTTCGGCCACGGCGGTGAGGAAGTCGTCGGGGTTGTCGGTGGCCGCTGCGACCTCGATGCCTTCGTTGCGCAGCAACAACGTCAGGCCCTCGCGGAGCAGGGCGTCGTCTTCGGCGATCACGATGCGCATGGGGTCACTGTCCCATCGGTAGTACGACGGTGAGCACGGTGGGGCCGCCCTCGGGGCTGCTCAGGTCCGCGGTGCCGTCGAGAGCTTGGACGCGGCCGCGGATGCCGTCCAGGCCCGTTCCCCGCTTTTCGTCGGCGCCGCCTTTGCCGTCGTCGTGGACCACGACGACCAGTTTGTCGTCGTCCACGCCGAGGCTGACCCACGCGTGCTTGGCGCCGCTGTGCTTCGCCACGTTCGTGAGGGCTTCGGCGACCGCGAAGTACGCGGCGGCCTCCACGGCGGCGGGCAGGCGTCCTAGGTGCTCGGCGGAGAGCACGCACGGCACCGGGCTGCGGGCTGCGAGTGCCTGGATCGCGCCGTCCAGGCCCAGGTCGTCGAGCACGGGCGGGTGGATGCTGCGGACGACGTTGCGCAGCTCCTCCAACGCGTCACCGGCAGCGTCCTGCGCGCGTAGCAACGCCTGCACCGCGTTGTCGGGGTTTTGCTTGAGCGTGCGTTCGGCGATGCCGAGCATCATGACGACGCCGACCAGCTTGTTCTGCGTGCCGTCGTGCAGGTTGCGTTCGATGCGGCGCAACTCGGCCCCGTGCGCCTGCAACGCCGCGGCACGGGTCGCGACGACCTCGGCCAGCCGCTTCTCCAGCGACGCCTTGGGCGGCGACAGCAGCTTGGCCGTCCACCGGGCGTCGAAGTCGGCCAGGCGCGGGAACTGCCTGATGACCAGCGCGAGCACGATCGCGAGCGGCACGCAGAGCAGGGCCGTCGGCCACGAGTCGACGCGCAGGCCGAACGAGTTCTCCACCCCGCCGGGCACCGCCCACCAGCCCAGCAGCACGAACGGCTGCTGGACCAGGGAGCCGGGCAGCCCGATCGCCGCCGACCCGAGCGCCGTGCCGACGAAGGCGTGTTTGCCCAGGTAGACCAGCTCGCGGCGGTGTTCGGGGTCGGCCAGCACGCGTTGCGCGCGGTGCAGCCACGGGCCGTCGAGCGGGGCGGGCGAGGAGCGCTTCACACCGGCGTAGCGGAGGAGCCGCCGCCGGTCGAAGTCGACGATCCAGCGCACGTACGACGCGGTGAACGGCAGCAGCGGCAGGATGACGACGGACAGCACCAGCACGCCGATCGCCAGCCACGCCGCGATGGCCGTCAGCAGGCCCGACGCGAGATAGACGAACGCCGCCCAGATCCGTTTCATGAGGAGAAACGTAGCCGGGCGGCGTGTCGCGGCGCGGTGGAGCAGACTCCACTCCTGCGGGTGGGGAGGTCAGCCCTCGCGCCACCCGTTGGTGATCGGCAGGCGCCGGTCGCGGCCGAACGCCTTGTTGGAGATCTTCGTGCCCGGCGGGTACTGGCGGCGCTTGTACTCGGCCTTGTCGACCATCCGCAGCACGCGGTCGACGAGCTCGGGCTCGAACCCGGCCGCCAGCAGGTCGTCGTAGCCGCGGTCGCCCTCGACGTAGTCGTCCAGCAGGTCGTCGAGCAGCTGGTAGTCCGGCAGCGAGTCGGTGTCGACCTGGCCGGGGCGCAGCTCGGCCGACGGGGGCTTGGAGATCGAGTTCTCCGGGATGGGCGGGGTCTCGCCGCGCTTCTCGGCCTCGGCGTTGCGCCACCGGGCGAGGTCCCACACGACGGTCTTCAGCACGTCCTTGATCGGGGCGAAGCCGCCGACCGCGTCGCCGTAGATCGTCGAGTAGCCGACGGCCAGCTCGGACTTGTTGCCGGTCGCGAGCACCAGGTGCCCGTGCTGGTTCGACAGCGCCATCAGCAGCATGCCGCGGCAGCGGGCCTGGATGTTCTCCTCGGCCAGACCGGTGAGCTTGAGCTGCTCCACGTACACCGACACCATCTCGCCGATCGGCTCGGTGGTGAAGTTCAGGCCGGTGCGGACGGCCATGTCGGACGCGTCCGAACGCGAGTGCTCCGACGAGTACGACGACGGCATGGACACGCCGTAGACCTTGTCGGCGCCGAGAGCGTCCACGGCCAGTGCGGCCACCACTGCCGAGTCGATGCCGCCGGACAGACCGAGCACAACGGACTGGAAACCGTTCTTGTGGACGTAGTCGCGCAGACCCGTCACGAGCGCGTGCCACATCTCGGCCTCGTCGGACAGCGCCTCGAACACGCGTGGTGCGGGCAGCGGCTCGTAGGACGGCCCCGCCTCCGACACGGTCACGCGACGCACGTCGAACTCGCCGACCTGGCCCTGCCGGTAGTCGCCGCCGCCGGGCAGGTCGAAGTCCACGAGCATCAGGTGCTCGACGAACTGCGGCGAGCGGCCGATCAGCCGCCCGTCGGCGTCCACGACCAGCGAGTCGCCGTCGAACACCAGCTCGTCCTGGCCGCCGACCAGGTTGCAGTAGGCGAGCGGGGCACGGGCCTCGGCGGCGCGGCGGGCCACCAGCGGCAGCCGCTGGTCGTCCTTCTTGCGCTCGTACGGCGAGGCGTTCGGCGAGACCACCAGGTCGACCCCGGCGTCACCGAGGGCGGTGATCGGGCCGCCGTCCTGCCACAGGTCCTCGCAGATCACGAAGCCGACCTCGACGCCGTTGACGCGCACGACGTCGAGCGACGAGCCGGGCTTGAAGTAGCGGCGCTCGTCGAACACGCCGTAGTTGGGCAGGTGGTGCTTGAACTGGCGGGCCACGACCTGTCCGCCGGCGAGCACGGCCGCCGCGTTGCGCGGTCCGGCCGAGTCGTGCTCCAGGTAGCCGACGACCGCCGCGACCTCGCCGAGGCCCGCGTCGTCCAGCGACTTCGCCAGCGCTTCCAGCGCCTCGACGGAAGCGCGGGCGAACGATGTCCGGATCGCGAGGTCCTCGACCGGGTAGCCGGTCAGCACCATCTCCGGGAACACGACGAGGTGCGCGCCGCCTTCACGGGCTTTGCGCGTCCAGTCCACGACCAGCGAAGCGTTGCCCGCGAGATCACCGACAGTGGCGTTGACCTGGGCGAGCGCGATCCGAAGCTGCGGCATGCCCTCATCATCTCCCATACCATCGGACTGTGGTCCGTCTCCTGAGCGTGTTGCTCGTCATTCCGCTGCTCGCGTCCTGCACGTCGATCGTCGAGGGAGGGGCCAGGCCGGGCGTGTCCCTCGAGAAGGCCGGTCCCGCCGGGACCGTCCCCGCCGGACTGGAGGAGTTCTACGGCCAGCAGCTCGCCTGGCAGGACTGCGCGCCGTTCGCCACGACCGGGTCGAGCCGCCAGGCGTACGGCAGCAAGCGCGACGTCGAGTGCGCCCGCGCCGAGGTCCCCCTCGACTACTCCAAGCCCGACGGCGACACCATCACGATCGGCGTGCTCCGCTACAAGGCCACCGGCGACAAGATCGGCTCGCTGCTGATCAACCCGGGCGGTCCCGGCGCGTCCGGCATGGCGGCCGCCGCGGGCATGCTCAACGACTACCGCAAGACCGAGCTCGCGAAACGGTTCGACCTGATCGGGTTCGACCCGAGGGGCATCGGCGCGAGCGAACCGGCGGTCCGCTGCCTCACCGGACCGGAGCGCGACGAGGAGCGGCTGGACCTCGATCTGGACACCAGCCCGGCCGGAATCGCCCAAACGGAGCAAGAGAACAAGGCGTATGCCGAGAAGTGTGCGGCCGGGACAAAATTCGGCGAGGCAATGCTCGCCAACTTGGGCACGCGAGACGTAGTTAAGGACATGGATGTCCTCCGCTCTGCGCTCGGCGACGCGAAGCTGAGCTATGTCGGCTACTCGTACGGCACCCGCATAGGCACCGAGTACGCCGAGACCTTCCCCCAGAACGTGCGCGCACTCGTCCTCGACGGTGCCGTCGACCCGGCTCAGGACCCGCTCGCGTCGCTGGTCGCCCAGGCCGCCGGCTTCCAGCAGGCGTTCGACGAGTTCGTGAAGTGGTGCCGCGAGAAGGGCGACTGCCCGCTGACCGGCGACGACGCGAGCACGAGCTTCCGGCAGCTCACGACGCCGCTGATCCAGGCCCCGGTCGCCGTCGGCGACCGCAAGCTCAGTTACAACGACGCCATCACCGCGACGATCCAGGCGCTGTACTCGGAGCAGCTCTGGCCGGTGCTGCTCAACGGCCTCACCGAGCTGCGCAACGGCAAGGGCCGCGTCCTGCTCGCGCTGGCCGACGCCTACTACGACCGCGACGAGCAGGGCCAGTACTCGACCATCACGGACGCGTTCAACGCCGTGCACTGCGTCGACGACCAGCGGCTCACGGACAAGGACAAGCTGCTGGAGACCGCGCGGGCGTACAAGGCCGCCGCGCCGTTCCTCGACGACGGCAACCCGCCCGGCGCCGCGCTCGACTCGTGCGCGTTCTGGCCGGTCCCCGTCACCGCCGACACCGCGCCGCCCAAGGCGGAGGGCATCCCGCCGCTGCTGGTCATCTCCACGACCGGCGACCCGGCCACGCCGTACGAGGCGGGCGTGAACCTGGCCAAGGCGCTCAACTCGCGGCTGCTCACGTTCGAGGGCGTACAGCACACGGTCTTCCTCCAGGGCGAGAAGTGCGTGGACGACGCCGGCGTGAAGTACCTGATCGACCAGACGCTGCCCGCTGACGGAACCCGGTGCGCCTAATGACGAAGAGGCGATCCCGAGTCACCGCGGCCCTGTTCGCCTTGATCATCGTGCTCGGCACGTCCACGTCGTTCGCCCGCATCGACGGCTCACCCGTCGCCGCGCGCAAAGGACTCGAACGCTTCTACGCGCAGGCGTTGTCGTGGGGTGCGTGCCAGCCCTACGCGACCGACGCGAAGAGCAAGACCCTGTTCGAGCGCGAGGGCATCCAGTGCGCGCGTCTGCAGGTTCCGCTCGACTACGCGCAGCCGGACGTCGGCACGGTCACGGTCGCTCTGCTGCGCAGGCCCGCCACCGAACCGGGCCGCAAGGTGGGCTCGCTCGTGGTGAACCCCGGCGGTCCCGGCGGTTCGGGCATGGCGCACGTCGCGAACATGCAGGCGGGCAACCCGGTCGGCAAGCGGTTCGACGTGGTGGGCTTCGACCCGCGCGGCGTCGGCGCGAGCCAGCCCCGCGTGCTGTGCCTGACCGACGCCGAACGCGACGCGCAACGGCTTCGTCCCAAGGGCGAGACGGCGGACGCGGTCGAGGCGGAGAACAAGTTCTTCGTCGAGAAGTGCGCCCAGCGCAGTGGCATCGACCTGCTGCGCAACGTCGGCACGCGGGACGTAGCGCGGGACGTCGACGTGCTGCGCGCCGTGCTGGGCGACAAGAAGCTGAGCTACCTGGGCTACTCCTACGGCACGCGGCTGGGCGCGTTGTACGCCGAGATGTTCCCCCGCAACGTGCGCGCGATGGTGCTGGACGGCGCGGTGGAGCTCAACGGCGACAAGGTGGCGGCGTCGGCGCGGCAGGCACAGGGCTTCGAGGAGTCGTTCCAGCGCTTCGCGAGCTGGTGCGCCCAACGCGACTGCCCCATCGGCACGGACACCGGCACCGCCGAGTCGAAGTTCCGGCAGATGATCGAGCCGCTGAAGAAGACCCCGTTGCAGGTGGGCGACCGCAAGCTGTCCCATTCGGACGCGAACACCGCCATCATCCAGGCGATGTACTCGGACCGGCTGTGGGAGACCGCGCTGAAGGGCCTTCAGGAGCTGCGGCAGAACAAGGGCACCACGTTGCTGCAGCTCGCCGACCAGTACCTCGGCCGCGCCCAGGACGGCACGTATAGCCGCATCCAGGACGCGTTCGTGGCCATCCGCTGCGTCGACGAACCACCGGTCAAGGACCGCGCCACCCTGGAGTCCAACCGTCGGAGGCTGTTGGAGCTGCTGGGCAACGACACGGTCCCGTCCGACGAGACGGCGCTCGGCCCGTGCGCGTTCTGGCCCGCCCCGCACACGTCCGAACCGCGCAAGCCGGTGGTGAAGGGCCTGCCGCAGGTGCTGGTGGTCTCGACGACCGGTGACCCGGCCACGCCCTACCAGTCCGGTGTGGACCTCGCGCAGTCGCTCGGGGCCCGGCTGCTGACGTACAACGGCAACCAGCACACGGCGTTCCTCGCGGGCATCGGCTGCGTGGACGGCGTGGCGACGAACTACCTGGCGGACCTGCGGCTGCCCGAGACGGACGTGGTCTGCTGACCGCGTGAGCCCGTCGAGGGCAGGAGGATCGACCCCAGCGCTCCGAGCGCGCAGATCACCGACGTGATCAGGAAGATCTCGTGGTACTCGGTGAGCAGCGCCTCGGTGAGCCCGCGCTGGTAGTCGGCCATCCGCCGCTGGAACTCGGCGGGTTCGACGCCGAACGGCAGCGGCGTGTCCAGGTCTGCCGTCAGCTCGCGGAAGCGGTGCAGTCCCCACGCGGACAACGCCGCCACGCCGACGAGCATGCCCGTCATGCGCGCGACGACGACGAACGCCGACGCGACGCCGTGCCGCACGGCGGGCACCACACGCAGCACCGCGCCGGACAGCGGCGCGATCACCAGGCCGAGGCCGAACCCGGCGATCGCCAGGTCGCGGGTGAGCACCCAGCCGCCGACGTCCGCCGGCCACTGCGCGATGAACACGTACGACACCGACGCGATCGCGAGACCGGCGAACGAGACCCAGCGGTCACCGAACCGCGAAGCGAGGAACCCGCCCAAAACTGCGCCGACGGGCAACGCCACGAGAAACCGGGTCAGCAGCGTCGCCGCGGCGGCCGAGTCCTGACGCAGCACGGTCTGCGCGAACAGTTCGACGTCGACCAACGTCACCATGAGCGCCGCGCCGGCCGCGAGAGAGACGCCGAGCACCACCCAGAACGGACGCCACTGCACGCCGTCGGGATCGATGAGCTTCACGGCGGCACGACGTTCCCACAGGAAGAACCCGGCGAGAACCACGAACGCCGCGATGAGCACCGGCCAGCCCCACGACGGCAGCACGGATTCCGCGGGCGTCGGGTTGTAGAGCGCGACCACCAGCAACGACAACGCAAGCGCGAGCAGCACACCGCCCACGACGTCGATGCGGACCTCGCGCCGTGTGTTCGGCACGGTCCGTTGCACGACCACCATCGCGATGACCGCCAGCGGCACGTTCACCCAGAACACCCACCGCCAGCTCTGCGGCTCCCACGCTTCGAACAACGGCATGGCGTTGAACAGCGTCGCGACACCGATCCCGTAGAGGGTGCCGAGCACGGACCCCAGCTCCTGGGCCGCGCCGACCGTGCCGAGCGCCGACGACCGCCGGTGCTCCTCCCACAGGTCCGCGACCAGCGCCATCGTCACCGGCAACAGCGCGCCCCCGGCCAGGCCCTGCACCACGCGGCCGGCGACGAGCAGCGGCACGTCCCCGGCCAGCGCCGTGACCACCGAGCCCACCAGGAACCCGAGCAGCGACACCTGCAGCACGAACCGCCGCCCCAGCCGGTCCGACAGCTGCCCGAGCAGCGGCATCCCGGCCACGTACCCGAGCAGGTAGCCGGTGACGATCGGCGTCGCCTGCTCCAGCTCGTTCACGGCGATGCCGAGATCGCGCACCATGTCCGTGAGGACACCGACGACGACGTACGCGTCGAGGGCACCCAACAGAACGGCCGCACCCGACGCGGCGAGTGCGACCGTCCTCTTTGTCCGGTTCGGCATCTACTCGGGCGCCGTGACCGTGACGGACTTGTCGAAGTCGCTCAGGCCGATGTCGACCTTCTGGCCGCCGGGCAGCTCGAACAGCGCGCTCTTGAGCTTCTGGTCGCCGCCCAGCGAGAAGGTCGACTTCACGTCCTCGGAGATGCCCGGCACCAGCCCGGCCGCGACGTCCTTCGGCACCGTCGCCTCGACCACCGACACGTCACCGGACGACTTCGTCTTCGCGTCCTTCGCGCTGGCCAGGACCTTCGCCACGCCCCGGTCGGGGTCGAGGATCGCGGACGGGTCGTACACCTGGCCCGCGAACGCCGCCGGCAGCTTGGTGTAGCCGCCCGTGGGGCCCTTGAAGTGCAGGTTCCCGCCGGTCAGCACGTACTCCACGGCCAGCAGCTGCCCGCCGAACGTCACCTTCGCCGTGCCCTTGGACTCGCCCGCGGAGGTGAGGTCGCCGTCGGCGTCCTTCACCGGCACGTCGGGCAGCTCGCCGTCCACCTTGATGGTGAAGTGGACCGTCTTGACCCCGCGCATCGTCTCGGCCGACTGCGAGAGCAAAGTCGCACCATCGGGGAGATCTCCCCCGGAAGTGCAGCTCGTGAGCAGGGCGAGTGCGCAAACCAACAACCAACGGGCGGACATGCGTTGATCGTAGTGAGTCCCGAGCCCTTAAGCTGCCGCATATGGACCGCCAGCAGGAGTTCGTGCTCCGCACGCTAGAGGAACGCGACATCCGGTTCGTCCGGCTCTGGTTCACGGACGTCCTGGGCTTCTTGAAGTCCGTGGCGGTCGCGCCCGCGGAGCTCGAGGGCGCCTTCAGCGAAGGCATCGGCTTCGACGGCTCGGCGATCGAGGGCTTCGCCCGCGTCTACGAGTCGGACATGGTCGCGAAGCCCGACCCCGCGACCTTCCAGGTGCTGCCGTGGCAGACACCGGAGGGCTCGAACTACTCGGCGCGCATGTTCTGCGACATCACCATGCCCGACGGCTCGCCGTCCTGGGCCGACCCGCGGCACGTGCTGCGGCGCACCCTGTCGCGGGCCAGCGAGGCCGGGTTCACCTGCTACGTGCACCCCGAGATCGAGTTCTTCCTGCTCAAGAGCCTGCGTGACGACGGCGTCGAGCCCGAGCCCGCGGACAACGGCGGGTTCTTCGACCAGACCTCGCACGAGACGGCCACGCACTTCCGCCGCCACGCCATCGAGGCGCTGGAGGCGATGGGCATCTCCGTCGAGTTCAGCCACCACGAGGGCGCGCCCGGCCAGCAGGAGATCGACCTGCGCTACGCCGACGCCCTGACGATGGCCGACAACGTCATGACGTTCCGGTACCTGGTGAAGGAGGTCGCGATCACGCAGGGCGTGCGCGCCTCGTTCATGCCCAAGCCGTTCTCCGACCAGCCGGGCTCCGGCATGCACACGCACTTCTCGCTGTTCGAGGGCGACCGCAACGCGTTCTACGACGAAGAGGACCCGTTCCAGCTCTCCGAGATCGGCAAGCAGTTCGTCGCGGGCATCCTCAAGCACGCGCGCGAGATCTCCGGCGTGACGAACCAGTGGGTCAACTCCTACAAGCGGCTGATCGTCGGCGGCGAGGCCCCCACGGCGGTGTGCTGGGGCCACGCGAACCGGTCCGCGCTGGTCAGGGTGCCGATGTACTCGCCGGGCAAGTCGTCGTCGCGCCGCGTCGAGGTCCGGTCGCTCGACTCCGCGTGCAACCCGTACCTCGCCTACTCGGTGGTCCTTGCCGCCGGCCTCAAGGGCATCGAGAAGGGCTACGAGCTGCCGCCGCCCGCCGAGGACGACGTGTGGTCGCTCACGGACCGGGAACGCCGCGCCGCGGGCTACGCGAACCTGCCGCAGAACCTCGGCGAGGCGCTGACCGAGATGGAGAACTCGGAGCTGCTCCCCGAAGCGCTGGGCGAGCACGTCTACGACTTCTTCCTGCGCAACAAGCGGACGGAATGGGACGCGTACCGTCGTAGCGTCACCCCGTACGAGTTGCGGACTCTTCTTCCCGTCCTGTGAGGCCGATACGTTGCTCTCCGTGACAGAAGTACCCCGGTTCCAGCCGACGATCTGCGCCTGCACGGTCGCCACGGCGGCGGAACTGCCCGCGGTGAAGGTGCTGTCCAGCTCGTTCCTCGCGGAACACCCCGAGGGGCGGTTCGTCGCGCTCGTCGTCGACGCGCAGCCGGAGCACTCGGGACCCGGCCTGATGACACCGGCGGACATCGGCGTGCCCGAGGACGAGCTGCACGTGCTCGCGACCTCGCTGGACGCGTCCGGGCTGAAGGCCGCGATGCTGCCGAAGCTGCTGGAGGCGCTGCTGCCGCAGGGCATGCCGGTGCTGTACCTCGACCCGTGGGTGCAGGTGTTCGGGTCGCTGACGAAGCTCGTGCTGGAGGCGTTGCGCGACGCGCCGGTGGCGTTGCTGCCGCGCACGCTGCGCCCGTTGCCGGCGGACGGCCTGCGGCCAGGCCCTGCCGAGCTGCACGAGCTCGGCGCGTTCGACCCAGGCTTCATCGCCGTCGGCAAGGGCGCGGAGCCCTACCTCGACTCGCTGGACATGCCCGCGATCGTCCCCCACCACGTCGTGCGCGACGCACGGGTCGGCGTGTCCGTGTGGAACGTCGCGGACCGGCCGCTGCACCGCACCGAGTCCGGCTCCCTGGCCGTGGTCGGCCAGGACCTGCTGACCGTGCACTTCCGCGGGTTCGACCCGCGGCGGCCGTGGCTGCTGTCCGCCGACTTCGCCGACCGTCCCCGTGTGCTGCTCTCCGAGCACCCCGAGGTCGCCGAGCTCTGCACCGCCTACCGCGGCGAGCTGGTGAAGTCCGGCTGGACCGTGGCACCCGTGCCGTACCGGTTCGGAGCCCTGATCGACGGCACGGACATCCCGTCCGAGCTGCGCGCCGACTACCGCGCGGCCGACCCCACGCCGCCGCCCGCGTTCGGCGAGGACGGCGGCGGCGGGTTCCTGGTCTGGGCGTGCGAGCGCACCGAGCACGGCGGCACCCGCTGGTCCGACGCCGTCTGGCGGGCCGACGAGTCGCTGCGCCGCCAGTTCCCCGCCCCGTTCGGCGCGGACGCCGAGGCGTGGCGCGAGTGGTGCGCCGGTGTGGGGGTGGCGTCCGGCCGGCTGCCGGTGCCCGCCGTGCCGCAGCCGCGGATCGAAGGACCGGCGTTGCTCGACCAGCTCGGTGTCTCCGTCGTGGGCTCGGGCCCGCTGACGGAAGCGGTGCTCGCCGCCGCGCGTGCGTCCGGACTGCCGGTGTCGACGTCCGCGAGCTACCCCGTCGTCGTGCGCACCTCTCCTGACGACGAGGTGCCTCCGGACCGTTTCGTCGTCGAAGTCGCGTTGGACGCCACGGCCGCGGACGACCGCACGGGCGTGAACGAGCTGTGGTTGTCGTCCGACCTGTCCCGTGCCGCCGCCGAACGCATCGGCGGACCGATCGTGCGTGTGGTGCCCGTACCCGTGCACGACCCCGGCGCTCGTGAGCACACGTCCGGTGACGTGGTGGTGTTCGCGGCGATAGCGGACCACGAGCTGGATAGGCCCGGCAACGTGCTGGGTGCCGTGTCCGCGTTCCTCACCGCCTTCCCCGACAGGTCCGACGTCGAGCTGCGCATCGCCGTGTCCGGAGCGCTCGACCACCCCGAGGCCGCCGAGCGGCTGCGCCTCGCCACCGCCTCCGACCAGCGCATCTCCCTGGTCGCGGACCCGAAGGTCCTGCTGTCGGCCGACGCCGTGCTGTCGTTGCACCGCGGTGGCGCGGACGACCGGATCGCGCTGCGCCTGGCCGAACTGGCCGTGCAGGGCGTGCCGATCGTGGCGTCCGACCACGGAGCCGTCGCCGAGCTGTTCGGCAAGACGGCGGTGCTCGTGCCGTGCCACCAAGGCGCCGAACCCGACGTGCAGGCCGCCTCGCGGTTGTTGCGTTCACTGGCCGACGACCTGCCCACGGCCGCCGCGCTCGGCATGGCCGGACGTGAGCACGTGTTGTCCGTGCGCTCCGTTTCACGCGTCAGCGAGGTTCTTCGCGAACGCGTCGAGCACGCTTATCGCGGATGGCGCGCGCGTCGGCCCAAGCCGAAGGCCGAAGTCGACCCGATGCTCGCGCTGCAATCCGCTAAGCACGCGTTGCTGCGCCAGCCCACGGTCGACGGACCACATCGGACACCGATGGCACCCGCGCTGCGCAAGGTCGTCCTGCGCGCGTTGGACCACTACGACAACCACATGCGCCAAGTGCTCCACACCCTGGTCGACGGGGTCGAGCGCACGGTGTCCGAGCTGGTCAACCGGCAGGACGCGCTGAAAGACGGCGTCGGCATCGGTGAGCTGGAGCTGCTGCGCGCCGAGGTCGAGCAGGTCGCCGAACGGCAGTCGCACTTCGGCGACCAGCTGGTCGGCGTCGACGACGGGGTCGTGCGCGTGCGCGCGGACATGGCCGGTCAAGGCCGCCGGATGCGCGACATCGAGGACGCCGTGGTCGCCGAGGCCGCCAAGCGCGCGAAGTCCACCGAGGTGCTGGCCGAGCGGATCGACAAGCTCACCGTGGCGCTGGACCGGACGCTCGACCGGATCGACACGCTGGAGTCCAAGGTCGTCGAAGTGTTCCGCGAACGCGACCAGCGCCTGGAGGCCGCGGTCCGCACGGCCAACCACGCGCAGCAGAGCGCGGACGCGTTGCGCCGGGTCGTGGTCCGCCAGCACGAAGCGGCAGGTGACGCGCCCGCGGTGCGGTCGTCGCTGGTGCTGTGCGACGCGGGCATGATGCGGCTCCCGTCCGACGACGCGTTCATGCTCCCGCTGCTGTCGTCCAACGGCGTGTGGGAACCGGAACTCGCGGACCTGATGGACTCCGTCCTGGAACCCGACGGGATCTTCCTCGACGTCGGCGCGTACGTCGGCTACCACTCGCTGCGGGTCCTGTCGCGGATGGGACTGATGGGCGCGGTCGTCGCCGTCGAGCCCGACGCCTCCGCCGCGGCCCTGCTCCGGCACAACGTCGCCGCGAACCTGCCCGCCGCGGTCGCCGACCGGCTCACCGTGGTCGAGGGCGCGGCGTGGGAGAGCCCCGGCGAGCTGGCGGCGTCGCCGACGCTGACCGGCGGCGTCTCCGTGTCACCGCTGGCCGAGGACGCCGGCGAGGACGTGCCGCGCGTCCGGTCGGTGCGCCTGGACAAGGAGCTCGACGACATCGCGCTGGTGCAGGGCATGAAGCTGTCGGTCGTGCGGGTCGACACCCCCGGCCGCGGCCATCGCGCGCTCGCCGGCCTGGTCCGGCTGCTGCGCCGCGACCGGCCGCACGTGTTCCTCGAGTTCTCGGCGACCGCGACGGCCGACTTCGGTGACGATCCGGTGACGGTGCTGAAGGAGTTCGGCATCTGGGGCTACGACCTGGTGCCGCTCGCGACCCGCCAGGTGGCCGCTCCCGACCAGATCGTGAAGGCGATGGAGGGGCTCCGGTCGGTCTCGTTGTGGCTGCGGCCGCGTCCCGTGGGGGCGAAGCCGGCGGCTCCCGCGCCCGCCGTACCGCTCAAGCAGCCCGCTGACCAGGCGATTTGACACTGATCGTCCCGGTGGGTAACTTTCTCCGGGTCGCAAGCGAGACCCCCGGAACGAGCGGTTGACACCGCGGATCGGGCCGGGTAGAGTCTCACGGCGTCAAACCCCCAGAATTAAATGAACGGCCTACCGCGCTGTCCGGGATCCGACAAAGACCCCGATTTGACACAGGGAAAGCCACTCAGATAACTTCTGAACCAAGCAAAAACTGAATGCGAAGCGAGTTTGCAGCGCCTCGAAGAAGCCACAGTGTTCAACAAGACCGGCTGATTTGACAAGCGAAAAACGAACGAGCTAAGCTTTCAACACAAGCCCCGAGAGAAACTCTCCGGAAACGGAGAACGGACCCGGTGAGCGCGTGTTCTTTGAGAACTCAACAGCGTGCCGAAACACAGCCAGTAATATGAATACTCCTCGTCAGGAGTATTCCTTTGAGTAGTAATACCAGATTGCCAGACATATTCCGTCTGGAGCGATCAAACACAGTCCTTATTGGAGAGTTTGATCCTGGCTCAGGACGAACGCTGGCGGCGTGCTTAACACATGCAAGTCGAGCGGTAAGGCCCTTCGGGGTACACGAGCGGCGAACGGGTGAGTAACACGTGGGTAACCTGCCCTGTACTCTGGGATAAGCCTTGGAAACGAGGTCTAATACCGGATATGACACTGGATCGCATGGTCTGGTGTGGAAAGTTCCGGCGGTATGGGATGGACCCGCGGCCTATCAGCTTGTTGGTGGGGTAATGGCCTACCAAGGCGACGACGGGTAGCCGGCCTGAGAGGGTGACCGGCCACACTGGGACTGAGACACGGCCCAGACTCCTACGGGAGGCAGCAGTGGGGAATATTGCACAATGGGCGAAAGCCTGATGCAGCGACGCCGCGTGAGGGATGACGGCCTTCGGGTTGTAAACCTCTTTCAGCAGGGACGAAGCGCAAGTGACGGTACCTGCAGAAGAAGCACCGGCTAACTACGTGCCAGCAGCCGCGGTAATACGTAG
>NZ_FNCC01000001.1 GCF_900100955.1 Lentzea fradiae
GGCTCGGGGCTCGGGGCTCGGGGCTCGGGACGTGGAGAGCGGGATGCGGGCTCGGGAGCACGGGCTGGTGGGCGCGGGCCGGTGGGAAGCAGCTGCGGGACGCGGGCTGTGTCGGAGGACTCGGTCGAGGGGCGGAGCCTGGCGAGACGACCAGCGCTTGGCTGGGGTGACAAGGGCCGGCTGAGACGGACAAGGGCCTGCCGAGCGAGTCGGTCAGCCGAGACGAGAGGGCGTTGCAGGGCGCAAAAACGGGAATTGCGTAGCCGCGGGGCAGAAGCGGCGACAGGACGCCACCAGTCTGAAGAAGCGGCGGGCGAGGCACGACGTCCCCAGCCTTGAGGTGGTCGGGCAGCGGGCACCACGCCGTCGGCCAAGATCCGACCCCTACCATCGCAGCGGTGACGACGCGTGGATTGCTCGGCCTGGTCGCCTCCGCGGGTGGTGGGGTCGAGTCCTGGTTCCGCACCGAACTGGCCGAGCCCGCGGTGGCACGGGGCTGGCGGCTGGCCATCACGCTGACTCCGGCGGTGGTGCCGTGGTTCGAGGAGGCCGGCGAGTTGGAGAAGCTCCAAGCCCTCACGGACCTCCCGGTCAGGTGGGAGCCGCGGTTGCCGGGCCAGCCGAAGCCCCACCCGATGCCGGACGCGTTCGTGTTCGCGCCGGCCACCTTCAACTCGGTGGCGAAGCTGGCGCTGGGCATCGGGGACAACCAGGCGTTGACGGCGTTGAACGAGGCCGTCGGCGTGGCGAGCTGCAAGATCATCGTCATGGCGCAGGGCAGCGCCGGCCAGCGTCGCCACCCGATGTGGGAGACGCACGTCACGACGCTCACCGGAGCGGGTGTCGTGGTGGTCACCGACGTGGCTCCCGGCAGGCTGCTCGACCTGCTCGACACCTAGACTTCACCCTTGTGGTCCACACGCCGATGATCGCCCCCAGCATCCTGTCCGCCGACTTCGCGCGGCTCGCCGACGAGCTCGCGGCGGTGCCCACGTCGGACTGGATCCACGTCGACGTCATGGACAACCACTTCGTGCCGAACCTGACGCTCGGGCTGCCGGTGGTGAAGTCGCTGCTGAAGGTCACGGACATCCCGATCGACTGCCACCTCATGATCGAGGACCCGGACCGCTGGGCCGTCGGGTACGCCGAGGCGGGCGCGTACAACGTCACGGTGCACGTCGAGGCCGCGAACGACCCGGTCGCGATCGCCAAGGACCTCAGGGCCGCGGGGGCCAAGGCCGGGCTGAGCATCAAGCCGGGCACGCCGCTGGAGCCGTACGTCGAGGTGCTGAAGCACTACGACACGCTGCTCGTCATGTCCGTCGAGCCCGGTTTCGGCGGGCAGAGCTTCATGGCCGAGGTGCTGGACAAGGTCCGGCAGGCGCGTCACCTCGTCGACACCGGGCACCTCAAGCTGGTCGTGGAGATCGACGGCGGCATCAACGCCGACACGGTCGAGCAGGCCGCCGAGGCCGGGGTGGACTGCTTCGTGGCCGGGTCGGCCGTGTACGACGCCGCCGAGCCCGCCAAGGCCGTCGAGGCCCTCCGCGCGCAGGCGGCCAGGGCCCAGGGAGCCAGGACCACGTGACCCCCGAGGACGCGATGGCGCTCGCCATCGCGGAGAGCGAACGGGTGCGGGGCGCCACGAGCCCCAACCCGCCGGTCGGATGCGTGATCCTGGACGAAGGCGGCAAAGCGGTCGGCTTCGGTGCCACGCGTCCGATCGGCGGGGCGCACGCCGAGGTCATGGCGCTCCACGAGGCCGGCACGAAAGCACGGGGCGGCACGGCCGTGGTCACCCTCGAACCGTGTGCGCACTACGGCCGCACGCCGCCGTGCACGGAAGCTCTCAAAGAGGCCGGCATCAAGCACGTCGTCCACGCCGTGAGCGACCCGAACCCCAGGGCGGCGGGTGGCGCCAAGGTCCTCACCGACGCGGGCATCACGGTCGAGAGCGGCGTACTGGAACAGGAAGTCAGCAGGGGACCCCTCCGTGCGTGGCTGCACTACGCGCGCACGGGCCGTCCTCACGTCACGTGGAAGTACGCGGCGTCGCTCGACGGACGGGTCGCGGCGAGCGACGGCACGAGCCAGTGGATCAGTTCGGAGACCTCTCGCAGAGAAGTCCACGAACTGCGCGCGAAGCTCGACGCCATCATCGTGGGCAGCGGTACGGTCAAGGCGGACGACCCCGCGCTGACGGCGCGCGACGCCGGCGGAATGCCGCTGGCCCGCCAGCCGTTGCCTGTCGTCGTGGGGATGAGTGACCTGCCGCGCGGGGCCAAGCTCGAGCACACGGCGCTGCACCTGCGCACGCACGACCCGGACGAGGTCCTGGCCGCGCTGGCCGAACGGGGTGTGGTCGAGGTGCTGCTGGAGGGCGGCCCGACGCTGGCAGGGGCCTTCCTGCGGGCCGGGCGGGTTGACCGCGTGCTCGCCTACATCGCGCCGGCACTGCTCGGGGACGGTCCCGCGGCGGTGCTCGGAGCGGGCGTGTCAACCATCACGGACGCTGTCCGGCTGACCGTCGAAGACGTCACCATGAGCGGGCCGGACCTGCGGGTCAGCGCTGTCCCGCGAACTTAGGAGGAGCGGTGTTCACCGGGATCGTCGAGGAACTCGGCCACGTCGTCGCGACGGAGGACCTGCCCGACGCGGCACGGGTCCGCATCGCGGGCCCGATCGTGACCAGCGACGCGAAGCACGGCGACTCCATCGCGGTGAACGGCGTCTGCCTCACCGTCGTGGAGGTCGAGAACGACACCTTCACCGCGGACGTGATGCGCGAGACCCTCGTGCGCAGCAGCCTCGCGAAGCTCGCCGAGGGGGACAGGGTCAACCTGGAGCGCGCGGCCGCGGTCGGCCAGCGCCTCGGTGGCCACATCGTGCAGGGCCACGTCGACGGCACGGGCACGATCCTCGCGCGGGAGAAGGCCGAGCACTGGGAGGTGGTCCACATCGGACTTCCCCCGGCGCTGGCGCGGTACGTGGTCGAGAAGGGCTCCATCACGGTCGACGGCGTCTCGCTGACGGTCGTGACCGTCTCCGAGGACCAGTTCACCGTGAGCCTGATCCCGACCACCCTCGAACTCACCACGCTCGGGCACCGCACGCCCGGTTCCCTGGTGAACCTGGAGGTCGACGTGCTGGCGAAGTACGTCGAACGACTGGCGGTCCCGCACCTGCGGGCCATCGCGGGCGAGGAGGCCCAGTGAGCACCGACTTCGCTGAGATCGAGCGGGCGATCGCGGACATCGCCGCCGGTCGTCCCGTGGTCGTCGTGGACGACGAGGACCGGGAGAACGAGGGCGACCTGATCTTCGCCGCCGAGAAGGCGACGCCGGAGCTGATCGCGTTCATGGTGCGCTACACGTCCGGGTACATCTGCGTCCCGCTGACGGAGTCCGACTGCGAGCGCCTCGACCTGCCGCCGATGTTCCACACGAACCAGGACGCGCGGGGCACGGCCTACACGGTCACCGTCGACGCGCGTGAGGGCGTGAGCACGGGCATCTCGGCGGCCGACCGCGCCCGCACGATCCGGCTGCTCGCCGACCCGACGTCGAAGGCGACGGACTTCAACCGTCCCGGCCACGTCGTGCCGCTGCGGGCGAAGGCGGGTGGCGTGCTGCGCCGTCCCGGCCACACCGAGGCCGCCGTCGACCTGGCGCGGCTCGCCGGGCTGTCGCCGGCGGGCGTGCTCTGCGAGATCGTGTCGCAGAAGGACGAGGGTGACATGGCCCGCCGCGACGAGCTGGAGGTGTTCGCGGCCGACCACGACCTGGCGCTGATCACGATCGCCGACCTCATCGCGTACCGCCGCCGCAAGGAGACCCAGGTCGAACGGGTCGCTGAGGCGCGCATCCCCACCGCGCACGGCGTGTTCACCGCGGTCGGCTACGACAGCCTGCTGGATGGCATCGAGCACGTCGCCCTGGTGTACGGCGACCTGGGCGACGGCGAGGACGTGCTGGTCCGCGTGCACTCCGAGTGCCTCACCGGCGACGTCTTCGGCTCGCTGCGCTGCGACTGCGGCCCGCAGCTGGACGCGGCGCTGGAGGCCGTGGCGGCACAGGGGCGCGGCGTCGTGCTGTACATGCGCGGCCACGAGGGCCGCGGCATCGGCCTGATGCACAAGCTGCAGGCGTACCAGCTGCAGGACCAGGGTGCCGACACCGTGGACGCGAACCTCGTGCAGGGCCTGCCCGCCGACGCGCGCGACTACGGCACGGGCGCGCAGATCCTCGTCGAGCTCGGCATCAAGTCCATGCGGCTGCTGACGAACAACCCGGCCAAGCGCGTCGGGCTGGAGGCCGGATACGGTCTGCGGGTGCTCGACCGGGTGCCGCTGCCGATCTCCCCGAACCCGGAGAACCTGCGGTACCTGCGCACCAAGCGCGACCGGATGGGCCACGAACTGACTCAGCTGGAGCAGTACGAGGCCGTTGTTTCCGCTACGGAGGACCAGGAATGAGCGGCGAGGGCCGTCCTGAGCAGACGAAGCTCGACGGCAAGGGCGTGAGCGTCGCGATCGCGGCGACGCGCTGGCACACCAAGATCACCGACCAGCTCGTGGAGCGCGCCCTGCAGGCCGCTCGGGACGCGGGCTGCGACGACCCGACGGTCGTGCGCGTCGCGGGGGCCATCGAGCTGCCCGTGGTGGTGCAGGAGCTGGCCCGCCACCACGACGCCGTGGTCGCGCTGGGCGTGGTCATCCGCGGTGGCACCCCGCACTTCGAGTACGTCTGCGACTCGGTCACGGACGGGCTCACCCGCGTCGCTCTCGACGAGTCGACGCCCGTCGGCAACGGCGTGCTGACGACGAACACCGAGGAGCAGGCACTGGCCCGCGCCGGCCTGCCGGACTCGGTGGAGGACAAGGGGTACGAGGCGACGGTCGCCGCGATCGACACCGCCCTGGTGCTGCGCGGCCTGCGTCAGCCGTGGACCGAGCGAGGTTTCGAATGACGAAAGTGGTGCTCCGGCCCAAGAAGATCCGCCGCGTCGCGTGGGCGTGCGCGGTGGGCCTGGTCGCGGTGTTCACGGTGGTGGGGCTGCTGCTCGGGGACACTCCGACCGGCGTGATCTTCCGGACGTCGGACCAGATCGCCATGATCGTGCTGGGCTTCCTGCTGGCGGGCGGTGCGCTGCTGCTGACGCGTCCGCGCGCCACGGCCGACGCCTCGGGCATCGACGTGCGCAACGTCGTGACGTCGTACCACTACGACTGGAACGACGTGCTGTCGGTGAGCTTCCCCGACGGCGCCGCGTGGGCCCGGCTGGAGCTGCCGGACGACGAGTACATCTCGATCATGGCCGTGCAGGCCGTGGACCGCGAGTACGCCGTGTCGTCCGTGCGCGCGTTGCGCGAACTGCACAAGGCGGCGCGCGGCTAGTGGTGTGGCTCGCGACGTTGCCGGTGGAATTCGCGGTCAGACGGGCGGATCGTGGTGCCGCCCCCACGTCTTCGTACTGGTTGTACGGGGGCGTGGGGGCGGTGCCGCGAGGCGTCCTGCTGAGCGTGGATTACGCCGCCGACGTTGCGTGACGCACCACTAGCGCCAAAGGCCGAGGATCGCTCCCGCGAGCGAAAGCCCGACGACGTGATAGCCCGCCCCGATGGCCGCGAAGGTCATCGGAGCGGGCTTCGTCATGTCGTGGGCACCCGTCACGAACCGGACCGGCAACGCGATCCCGACGCCGATGACGAGACCGAGCAGGATGCCCTCCATGATGTTGTCGGTGCCCGAGGCGGCGCCGAGCATGGCCGTGACGAGCGTGAGGACGAAGCACGTGCCCAGCGGGACCAGGACCGTGGTCACGCCGACCTTCTCCGGCGGGCTGAGGTCCCATCCGGACGCTCGTTGCCAGGCACGGCCGAAGGCGTACTCCGCGTACCAGACCACTCCCAGCGCGAAGTAGGCGATCGTCGCCACGACAACGGCGAACCAGTTCAGGTCGCCGAGGACGGTCAAACTCATCAGGGTCTCCCGCGGTGATCAGGGTGACTTGGCATCGCGGGCGGCCGGGCGGCTGTTACCGGTGGTTCGGGTTTCGACATCACGGTGGCGAATGGACCGCTCACCGGGGTGAGCGGTCCACGTCGTCAGGTCACTTCGGCGGTGGCGGGACGGCGCAGCGCACGGGCTGCGACTCGTTGCCGGAAGCGTCCTTCGCGCTCACCAAGGCGTCGCCCTTGAGCGTGATCTTCCAGTCGACGTTCCCGGCGCCCGCCTTCTGCGACGGCGTCGCTCCCGGCGCCTGCACCAGCTTGATCTTGGTGCCGCCGGGGAAGCCGCCGAACACCGCGGCGCTGTTCGTGTCGCGGACGTAGACCTGCGGGTTCGGGTCCACGGCGTCGGTCGCGCTCAGCAGGTAGAACCCGTCCTCGTTGGACGCCGGTGGCACGTTGCCCCCGCTGGGGTTGTTCGTCGGCGTGCAGGTCACGACCGGTGGGGTCGTGTCGACCCAGTCCTTCGTGACGTCATCGCACCTCGGGGTGCCGTCGGCGTGGGTGAAGCAGCCGCTGATCGTGTCCGTGCCCAGTCCGGCGAGGCCCTGGGTCCCGGGATAGGTGAAGCCGGTCAGGCCGTCGGCCGCTGTCGTCCCGCTGCCCGCCGCGCCCGTGTTGGGGCCGGACGGCACGGCGAAGGAGACGTCGACGCCGGACACCGGGTCGCCGAAGTCGTCGGTGACCTTCGCGGTGACGGTGTGGGTCTGGCCGGGCGTGCCGAGCTCGTTCACCGCGTGCTCGGGCTCGACGTCGATCCGGGCCGCACACCCGTGCACGTTCACGCTCGGGTTGGGGAACGTGACGGTGTGAGCCTCGGCGTCGCTGTACGCCACGCCGGGGTTCACGGCGAGCGCGCCACCACCGGCGGCAGGCAGGTGGGTGGCGGTGAACGTCAGCGTGACGCTCTCCGTGCGCAGCTCGTCGATCGTCCAGGTGAGCTGGTTGCCGCTCTGCGTGACGTTGCCTTTGGACACGGCTGCGCCGCTCACGGAGAACTGCGGTCCGACGGTGTCGACGACCTGGACGCCGGTGGCGGCGGGGACGACGATCGCGGCTCCGATGGTCCCGAAGATCTGCTGCAGCTGGCTGGAGTTGGGTGCGAAGAAGTAGTGCTCGTCGTCGGGATCGGTCGTCCAGTCCTTGATCTCGTTCTCGAAGGCGGTCACGCGCAGGCCGATCGCGAAGATCTCGGTTCCGGCGCCTCTGGCGGCGGCCGCGGCGCCGCTGGCGTCGCCTCCGGTCGTCGTCTCGCCGTCGGTCATGATGACCATCTTCTTGGCGTTGCCCGGCACCGAGCCGGCGAGCTGGCCCTGGGCCGTCGTGATGGCCGCGGAGTGGTTGGTGTTGCCGTCGGCCGACAGCGAGTCGATGGCGGACTTCACGGCGGCGGCGTCGCCGGTGAGGCCGACGTCGGCGGAGGCGGACGCCGCGAAACTGGTCACGCCCACGCGCGAGCCGTTCGCGATCACGCCGTCGAGAGATCCGTCCGTCGCCTGGTCGATGATGTCGACGAAAGATTTCGCCGCGGTTTTCAGATCGGCGATCGGCGCACCCTGCATGCTGCCGGAGCGGTCGAGCACCAGCTCGATGTCCGCCGGGTTGCCCGCAATGCCCGTTTCCGCGTTCAGCGTGACCGTGACGGGGACGGTGCCGCCGCACTGGATGTCCGTGGCTCCCAGCGTCTTGTCGCCGGCCACGGTGCCGTCCTCGGCCGCGTTCGCCTGGCCCGACCACGGCACGGCCAAGGCCGCCACCAGCGCTGTGACAGTGACGCAGGCTCTTCGTCTGAGTCTTCTCGCTTCCACTTGAATACCTCCCTGTGGCCCATTCGGGATGGGTCAGAAAAGGCTAAGTCCCATTGCGAAGAATGGCGCACACGTTCACTCGTGTGCAGTAGCGAAAAGTGTTAGCCGGATTTATCCGATCGTGACGAAAGGCCCGCCCGGAATGTTTCCGGACGGGCCTTCGGATGATCAGCGGACTAGCTGCGGACCATCTTGCGCAGCACGTACTGCATGATGCCGCCGTTGCGGTAGTAGTCGGCCTCACCGGGCGTGTCGATGCGGACGACCGCGTCGAACTCGACCTTCGAACCGTCCGCCTTCGCGGCCACCACGTGCACCGTCGACGGCGTCGTGCCGTTGTTCAGCTCCGTGATGCCGGTGAAGTCGAACGTCTCGGTGCCGTCGAGGCCCAGCGACGCCGCGTTCTCGCCCTGCGGGAACTGCAGCGGCAGCACGCCCATGCCGATCAGGTTCGAGCGGTGGATGCGCTCGAACGACTCGGCGATGACGGCGCGGACGCCGAGCAGCGAGGTGCCCTTGGCCGCCCAGTCGCGCGACGAGCCGGAGCCGTACTCCTTGCCCGCGAGGACGACCAGCGGGACGCCCGCCTCTGCGTAGGCCACCGACGCGTCGTAGATCGTGGTCTGCGGGGCGTCGGCCTCGAGGAAGTTGCGGGTGAAGCCACCCTGCACGTCGTCGAGGAGCAGGTTGCGCAGGCGGATGTTCGCGAACGTGCCGCGGATCATCACCTCGTGGTTGCCGCGGCGCGAGCCGTAGGAGTTGAAGTCCTTGCGCTCGACGCCGTGCTCGGTCAGGTACTTGCCCGCGGGCGAGTCGGCCTTGATCGAACCGGCGGGGGAGATGTGGTCGGTCGTGACCGAGTCGCCCAGCAGCGCGAGGACGCGGGCACCCGAGATCTCGGTGACCGGCTTCGGCTCCATCTCCATGCCCTCGAAGTACGGGGGCTTGCGCACGTAGGTGGACTCGGAGTCCCACTCGAACGTGTTACCGGTCGGGGTGGGCAGGGACTGCCAGCGCTGGTCGCCCGCGAAGACGTCCGTGTAGCCCTTGGTGAAGCCCTCCGGGGAGATCGAGGCCGAGATGACCTCGGCGATCTCCTGCGGCGACGGCCAGATCTCGCTCAGGTAGACCGGCTTGCCCTCGGAGTCGGTGCCGAGCGGCTCGGTGGTGATGTCCTTGTCCATCGAACCGGCCAGCGCGTACGCCACGACGAGCGGCGGCGACGCGAGGTAGTTCATCTTGATGTCCGGGTTGATCCGGCCCTCGAAGTTGCGGTTGCCGGACAGCACCGAGACGACCGCGAGGTCGCCTTCCTGCACGCCCGCGGAGATCTCCTCCTGCAGCGGGCCCGAGTTGCCGATGCACGTGGTGCAGCCGTAGCCGACCAGGTGGAAGCCGAGCTTCTCCAGGTACGGCATGAGGCCGGCGCGCTCGTAGTAGTCCATGACGACCTTCGAGCCGGGCGCCAGGGTCGTCTTGACCCACGGCTTGCGCTCGAGGCCGCGCTCGACGGCCTTCTTGGCGAGCAGGGCCGCGCCGAGCATGACCGACGGGTTCGAGGTGTTGGTGCACGACGTGATCGCGGCGATCGCGACGGCGCCGTGGTCCAGCTCGAACTCGTTGCCGTCGACCGTCACCTTGACCGGGTTGGACGGACGGCCGCCCGCGCCCTCGGCCGCGGTCTGCAGGCGCGGGGTGCCCTTGCCGTTCTCGCCCTCGTGCACGGCGATCGGGTCGGAGGCGGGGAACGTCTCGTCGATGGCCTCGTCGACGTCGGACTTCTCGTCCTCGACGTGCGCGACGTAGTCCTTCAGCGCGGTGCGGAACGACGCCTTGGCGTTCGTCAGCTCGATGCGGTCCTGCGGGCGCTTCGGGCCGGCGATCGACGGGACGACCGTCGCGAGGTCCAGCTCCAGCGTCTCGGAGTAGACGGCCTCGCGGGACGGGTCGTGCCAGAGGCCCTGTTCCTTCGCGTACGCCTCGACGAGCGCGATCTGCTCCTCGGAGCGGCCGGTCAGGCGCAGGTAGTCGATGGTCTCGCCGTCGATCGGGAAGATGCCGACCGTGGAGCCGAACTCCGGCGACATGTTGCCGATGGTGGCGCGGTTCGCGAGCGGCACGGCGCCGACGCCCTCGCCGTAGAACTCGACGAACTTGCCGACGACGCCCTGCTTGCGCAGCATCTCGGTGATCGTGAGCACGAGGTCGGTCGCGGTGGCGCCGGGGGGCAGCTCACCGGAGAGCTTGAAGCCCACGACGCGCGGGATCAGCATGGAGACCGGCTGGCCGAGCATCGCGGCCTCGGCCTCGATGCCGCCGACGCCCCAGCCCAGCACGCCGATGCCGTTGACCATCGTGGTGTGCGAGTCGGTGCCGACGAGGGTGTCCGGGTACGCCTGGCCGTTGCGGACCATGACGACGCGGGCCAGGTGCTCGATGTTGACCTGGTGGACGATGCCGGTGCCGGGCGGGACGACCTTGAACTCGTCGAACGCGGTCTGGCCCCAGCGCAGGAACTGGTAGCGCTCCCTGTTGCGCTCGTACTCCAGGTCGACGTTCAGCTCGAACGCGTCCGGGCGGCCGAAGATGTCGGCGATGACCGAGTGGTCGATCACGAGCTCGGCGGGCGCGAGCGGGTTCACCTTCTCGGCGTCGCCGCCGAGCTGGGTGACGGCCTCGCGCATGGTCGCCAGGTCGACGACGCAGGGCACACCGGTGAAGTCCTGCATCACGACGCGGGCCGGCGTGAACTGGATCTCGGTGCTGGGCTCGGCGGCCGGGTCCCAGCCGGCGAGCGCGCGCACGTGGTCGGCGGTGATGTTCGCGCCGTCCTCGGTCCGCAGCAGGTTCTCCAGCAGGATCTTCAGGCTGAACGGGAGACGCTCCGCGCCCTCCACGGCGCTCAGCCGGAACACCTCGTACGAGGCGTCGCCGACGTTGAGCGTGCCGCGGGCGCCGAAGCTGTCCAGGCTAGTGCCTCCAGCGCCGGCAGGCGCGGGCTTGGCTGGCTGAGTCACGAGCAACTCCATCTGGTGACAGCGCAGTGGTCAGTTCGGGGTACGGGGAGAGTCTTCCTCACCAGGTCGACCACTGCCCCTCGACCCCAAACAGTACGCTTGTCCTGTAATCGCCTTCAACCCAGGTTGCCCTAAGTCACGGTGATCATCCGCGGGGGTGGCCCGGCGGGGGCGGGGGAGGTGCCGGGCCACCCGTGCGGGGCGGCGTGGCTACGCGCCGCCGTGTTCCCTGACCACCCGGCGGGCCGAGGCGAAGAGCATCCCGATGTTGACCGACTTCGGGCACACGACGACGGCGACGACGTCCTCGTCGTGGTTGCTGCGGATGAACAGGTGCGTCAGGTTGCTGCTGTTGACCAGCACCTCCTGGAAGTAGTGCTCGGAGCTCGAGATGCCGCGCCGCTCCTTGAAGATGTCCTCGATCATGGTCACGGTGCGGCCCTGGAAGAGGTCGAGGGTCGCACCGGCCAGCAGGTCGAGGACCTCGGACGGGTGGCTGTCGGTCGTCTCGAACGACAGCAGCATCCCGGTCGCCATGTCGACGACCCCGGTGGCGAGGCAGCCCGGCACCTCTTGTCGCAGGTGCCTGACCAATGAGGCCATCTGGTCGGACATGGGTATGTCGGACATCTTGTGCATCGTCATTTCACACTTCTTCTCGTGCGGCGGTCGGAATGGAGTTTTTCGGCGGTGGGTCGTGGTTCTTGGTCGCGTCGAATTCGGGTCTTGTTCGCGAACTCGCTGGTTCGTTCCCGGATTCATTGCTCGTTCACGCAGGCCGTGGAGTTCGGCGGCGTTTACGGTTTCTCCTCGTCCGGATCGAGTCGTGGCCGGCTTCGCAATGACCGGGGCAGAGGAATATCGACGCCGAGTTCGGGCGACGGTGGCGAGGTGTCGGTAACGACGGTCAGCAGGCCGTCTGCCGCCATCCGGGACGCCTCGACCGTCACCGGGTAGACGCCGCGTCCCGACGCGAAGGCGATGTCCCGCGCGGTGGGGCCACCCGTGGCGTGCGAGAGGATCTCGGCGCGCAGAGGGCTGAGAACCCGCAGCCGGGAGCCCCGGGTCGAGGTCAACCGGTCGCGGTGGGGGCGGAGCGGGTGCTCCATCGCGAGCAGCGACGTGATGCGCCGTGACGTCTCCCGCAGCAGCTGGACCGGGTCGATTGGGACGCTCATGGCGAAGGCGACGCCGGGTGCCTCCGGGATGAACGCGCAGTCGTCGACGTCGCCCGCCGCGATCGTGAACGCGGCGTCGTGCGCGGCCATCATCGCGACCACGTGCAGCTCGGTCGCGCCGATGCCGCCGCGCGTGCCCGTGGCGAGCGCCGCGGCCCATTCGGACTCGCTGATCCGTCCGGTGCGCAACAGCAGCGCGTCCGGTCCGGGGGAACCCGCGCTCTGTGCGCAGACGACGCCGCCGTCGCGGAGGTGGATTTCGCCGCCCGGATTCCCGGAGAAGTGGAAAGTGCCGCTGGCGTTCGCCGCTTCGCGTCCGGTCAACGCTCCCGCGAGCACGTCGAAGGAGAATTGCGTACCGCTTCTCAGGGGTGTCACCCGCATTCCGTCCGACGGGGATGAAGTGCACTCATCTTTGTGGCGCGGGTGACGGTTTGTCGCCACCCTTCACTCGATCGTGTGAAACGCGACACGGCTGTATTAATCGTGAATGGATGGGTCGTGACGCAGAGTTTCTCAGGCGATCATGAGAACGATTCCGAAGGCGATTGGCAGCTTCGTGCATTCACGAGGTAGGCCACATGCACACGCGACCGAGCGGCAGCGTGACGCCGGGTGCGCGGAACTTGAGCGGCGCCTCCATCGAGATCGCCAGGACCATGCCGAACCAGATGCATCCCAAAGCGAGCGGGAGCTGCGTCATAGGTGGCTATCTTGGCGTGGTGCTCCTCGATCAGGTTTCGAAGCGCTACGGGCGTGGTCCCTGGGTGCTGCGCGACCTCACTTTGGAAGTCTCCGGCCTGACCGTGCTGACCGGCGCGAACGGCACCGGCAAGTCCACGCTGCTCAAGATCGCCGCGGGAGTCCTGAAGCCGACGACCGGACGTGTGGTGCGGCCCGCGTCCGTCGGTTACGTGCCCGAGCGGTTCCCGTCGGACGTGCGGATGTCCGCTTCGTCGTACCTCGCGCACCTGGGCCGGGTCCGGCGCGCCGAGGGCGTCGACGTGCTGGAGCGGCTGGGGTTCGTCGGCTCGTTGACGGCGCCGATGTCCGAGCTGTCCAAGGGCAACGCGCAGAAGGTCGCGCTGGCGCAGGCGTTCCTCGCGTCGGACCTGCTGGTGCTCGACGAGCCGTGGACCGGTCTCGACCCCGCCGCGGCGGCCGAGCTGGTGTCGTTGCTGGAGGGGCGGACGGCGCTGGTGTCCGACCACGAGGGACATCTGGACTCGGCGACGCGCGTGGACCTCTCCGGCGGGCACGTGACGATCGAACTGAGCCGAGTGGTGGGGCTGGACGCGTTGGAGGCGTTGGAGGGCGTGCGTTCGGTGTCGTCGCGCGGCAGTTCGGTGCGGGTGGTGGTGGCGCCGGACCGCAGCGACTACGTGCTGGCCGAGGCGTTGCGGCTCGGGTGCTCGGTGCGGAGCGTGCGGTGATCGCCTTGATGCGGTACCTCGCCGCCGACGTGTTCCGCGGGCAGCGGTTTCTCGCGCCGTTGCTGGTGTTTCTCGGCGTGATGGGGATGCTCTTCTCTTCCGACGCCGGGCAGCCGTTGGAGGCGTACTCGGGTTCGGCCGCGCTGTTGTACCCGGTGACGGCGTGGCTGGCCGTCGTGGTGGCGACGTCCGAGGACGCCGTGCGGCGAGAGATCACCGTGGTGTCCGCAGGAGGTTGGCCCCGTGTGCTGACCGCCGCGGCGCTGGTGGCGGTGTCGGCGTCGCTCGTGCTGGCGCTGCTGGCGGCGGTGTGGCCGGTCGTGACGAACCCCCACCCGTACACGGCGGGTGAGTTTTTTGTCGGACTCGGGGCGCATACTGTCTGTGCGCTGCTTGGTTCTGGTGTTGGCCTGATGTTCTCGCGTCCGGTGTTCGACTCGATCGGACGCACCGTGCTCGCGGTGTTCGCCGTCGTGGTGCTGACGTACCCGCTGGGGCGGGCGACCCCGCTCGGCTGGGTGCTGGACGCGTTGGGGCACAACCGAATATCGCTCTCCGTGCTGTGGGCCGGAGTGTTCGGGGTCGCGTTGGTGTCGGCCGCCGTCGCCGTGGGTGTGCGGCGGACGTGATGCGGGTCAACGTGCTCGGACCGCTCCAGGTCGTGGTGGACGGCGCTCCCGTCGAGGTGCGCGGCAAACGGTTGCGGTGGTTGCTGATCCGGCTCGCGATGGAGCCGGGCCGCGTGGTGGCCGCCGACCGGCTCGTCGCGGACCTGTGGCCGGACGAGCCACCGGTGGACGGCGTCGCCGCGCTGCAGTCGCTCGTGTCGCGGCTGCGGCGGACGCTGGGTGCCGCCTCGGTGTCGTCGCACGCGTCCGGCTACCGGCTGGAGGCGTTGACGGACGTCGAGGAGTTCACGCGCACACGTGACGCGGCGTTGTGGCGCGGTGCGGCCTTCGAGGAGGCACCGTTCGCCGTGGACGAGGCCGTGCGCCTTGCGCTGCTCCGCGACGACCTGGCCGGCCTGGAGGCGCTCGCCGCCGCCCACCCGCTGCGCGAGGACGTCCAGGCGCGGCTGATGCTGGCGCTGCACGCCGCCGGGAGGCGGTCGGACGCGTTGGCGCTGTTCGAGCGCGTCCGGTCGGACCTGGCCGACTCGCTGGGGGTGGACCCCGGCGAGGCGCTGGCGGCTGCCCACCTCACGGTGCTGCGCGAACGCGGCCCGCGAGGCAACCTGCCGACCGCGGTGGGCTCGTTCGTCGGACGTGACGACGACCTGGCCGCCCTGGCGACGCTGTTGCGGGACAACAGGTTGGTGACGCTCACCGGCTTCGGCGGCGTGGGCAAGACCCGCCTGGCGCTGACGCACGCCGCCACCTGCCCGCAGGCGTGGCTCGTCGAGCTCGACTCGTCGGCGGAACCCCTGGCCGCCCTGGACGCGGCCCTGGGCCCGAACCCGCTGGCCATGCCGGTGTTCGCGCGCCTCGGGGCGTCCCTCGTCGTGCTGGACAACTGCGAGCACGTCGTGGACGCCGCCGCGGCCCTGTGCGTCCGGCTCCTGGCCGAGGCCCCGGACGCACGAGTGCTGGCGACCTCACGCGAACCGCTCGGCATCCCCGGCGAGGTCGTGCACCCGGTGGCGCCGCTGGACCTCGACCACGCCGTGCGGCTGTTCACGGCCAGGGTCGGCGCCGCTCTGGACACCGGGGCGGTCCGGCGCGTCTGCGCCGCCCTGGACGGGATCCCGCTGGCGCTGGAGCTCGCGGCGGCACGGGCCCGGTCGCTGTCGCTCCCGCAGCTGGAGTCGCGTGTGGACAGCCGGCTTCGCCTGCTGGACAGGGGAGCGCGGACCGGTCCGGCGCGGCACCGGACCTTGCGCGCGGTCATCGACTGGAGCTGGGAGCTGCTGGACGACGCCGAACGGCTGTTGCTGGCGCGGCTGGCGGTGTTCGTGGGTGGGGCGACGGCTTCGGCTGTGCACGAGGTGTGCCGGGACGGTTCTGGCGGGCCCGCGGTGCCTGGTGGGGAGGTTCGGTTCGGCGGCGAGGTGGGTTCCGGCGGCCTGCCGCCGCAACTGTTCGACGCGTCGCAGGGCTCGCCCTCGGCTCATCGCGGCGGGATTGGACACGACTCGGCGGTGGTGGGCTTGGCGGTGTCCGAGGCGGCGTCCGGAACAGTGCTGCCGGGAACAGTGCTGCCGGAGACGGAGTTGCCCGGCTCGGAAGTGGCCGGGACGGAGCTGTCCGGTGCGCAGGTGCCTGGTGCGCCAGCACCTCACCACTCCGCCGAGGAGCGGCGCCCAGCCCTCTCACCCCCCGAGGCCGAGCATCGCACCTCCCACCCCGCTCCGCAGCCGTCCACCGCCCCGCAACCCACCAGGGCAGGCTCGCGCAGGGGTACCCCCGAATCGGGAACCCCTGCGTTTCAACGTACTCAGGGGGTCCGACAAGATCAGGATCTCTGGGACACCGAGGACCTGCTGGGCGCGCTCGTCGAGAAGTCCCTCGTGGTGCGCACGGGTGAGCGCTACCGGCTGCTGGAGACCGTGCGCGAGTACGCGGCCGAGCAGGGTGAGGCCGATCCCGCGAAGCACGCCGCCTGCTACACGGCGCTGGCGGAGCGGTACGAGCCGTTGTTGCGGGGGCCGCGGCAGGTGGAGGCGCTCAGGTTTTTCGACGTGGAGCGCGGGAACCTCGACGCGGCGCAGGCGTGGGCGGTGCGGCATGACGCGGGGATCGCGCGGCGGTTGATGGCTGCGCGGACGTGGCATTGGCTGGTGATGACCAAGCGGTTCGAGGAGATTCGGCGGTGGGCGGCGCTCACGCCGGACGATCCGCTGTCGGAGGTTGTTGTCGCGCGGGGGACGCCGGAGGCGTTGGTCGCCGCGGAGCGGTTGTGGGACGGGGACGTTCCGATGGTGTTGTGCGCGTTGCTGTTGACCAACGGCAGGGCGTGGGGTGAGGAGGAGCTCGGGGCGCGGTTCGAGAGGCTTGCCCGGGAGCTGGAGCTGTCGTCCGACGAGTGGGCGCTGGGGTTCGCGGCGTTGGTGCGGGGGCTGGTCGCGGGGGAGTTCAGCGAGGGTGCGGCGCTCGTGGCCGAGGCGGAGTACCGGCGGGCGGTGGAGGTGTTCCGCGGGGTCGGGGACCGGTGGGCCGTGGTGTTCGGGTTGTCGTGCCTGGTGATGGTCTTGGTCAACCGGGGTGCGTTCGCGGAGGCGTTCGAGGCGGTGTCCGAGGCCAGGCTGGTCGCGGAGGAGCTCGGTGACCCCGACCAGGTGCTGGTGCCGATGTCGGTGCTGGTGCAGACGGCGCGCATCAAGACCCGGCTCGGTGACTTCGCGGGGGCCCGTGAGGACCTGGACCGGTCGGAGGGGGTGCTCCGCGATCTCGACGCGGGACGGGTGGTCCAGGGGCGTGGCGAGGTCGCGTACTTCAGCGGGGACTACGAGAAGGCCGTCGAGCACTACCGCGCGGCGCTCGGTGTGACGGCGGAGCTGCCCGTCAGCCAGTTCCAGGCGTCCGTCCACGCCGGACTCGGGCTGGCGCTGACGCGGCTCGGCCGGCTCGCCGAGGCGGGGGAGGAGCACGCCAGGGCGTTCGCCGCAGTCGAGGGCAACAGCGACGGGCCCGCCCGCGCGATGGTGCTGGAGCACTACGCGGACTGGCTGCTCGCCCAGGGCGACCCCCGTGGCGCGGGGGAGGCCCTGGACGAGGCGGAACGGCTACGCGGCGCGGCGAGCAGCAACCCGGCGGTGGTGGAGCTGCGTGACCGGGTTCGCGCCGAAGTAGGCGTCGATCGCTGACCGGCCGATGGCGGCGACGTAGCCGTCCGGGCGGACCAGGATCGGGCCGTCCGGCAGGTCGAGCGTCACGAAGTCGGGGCCGCGCAGGAGGTCGAAGATCCGGCCCGCGTCGGTGCGTCCGTCGGGCATGCGGTCACCGGCCTGCAGGCCCTCGCCTTCCGTGGTGCGGTACGACAGCAGCAGCTGCATCGTCTCCTCGTCGCGCCGCGCGAACGGATCGCTCGACGACATGATCTTCGTGGAGATGCCGAGCAGCCACTCCGCCACCGGTTTGCGCTCGGTCTCGTAGGTGTCGAGCAGCGTCTCCATGCCGAGCTTCCAGCCGAGGTTGTAGGCGTCCTGGATGCCCGTGTTCATGCCCTGCGCGCCCGCCGGGGAGTGCACGTGCGCGGCGTCGCCCGCGAGGAACACGCCGCCCACGCGGAACCTGTCGATCATGCGGATGTTCAGCCGGTACAGGGACATCCACGTCACCTCGTGCAGGACGACGTCGTCGAGCCCGGTGCGCTCGCGGATGATCCGCTGGTACAGCTCCGGCGACGGCTCGCCGCCACCGGACGCCTGGAACTGGAAGAGGTCGGTGCCGGGCAGCGGGCACAGCGCGACGAAGTCCTGGCGGTCGCGGCCGAACATGTGCCAGTGGTCGCGGTCGAGCCCGGAGAGCCGGACGTCGCCGACGAGCATCTGGACGTCGTCGTGGGTCTCGCCGAGGAACGAGACGCCGAGGTGCTTGCGGACGAACGACTTCCCGCCGTCGCAGCCGACCAGGTACTTGGCCCGCACGGTCTGCCCGCCGACCACGGCGGTGACACCGGAGTCGTCCTGGGTGAACGAGGTCAGCGGCATCGCGTACTCGACCCCGCGCGGGAGCGCGTCGCGCAGAATCCGCTCGATGCTGGACTGCGGGATCATCAACGTGTGCGCGTAGGGGCGGTCTTCGGTGGGCACGCGGCCTTCGTGCGGGTTCCACTCGCGCAAGACCTCACGGCCCTTGTAGGCGCGGAGCATCATGTCGAACGTGCCGGCTTCCACAACGGAGTCGGCCACGCCCAGGTCGTGGAAGACCTCCAAGCTGCGCGGCTGCAGGCCCTTGCCCCGCGACCCGGTGAACGGCGCGGGCGCGGCGTCGACGATCCGGAACGGGACGCCGCGGCGGTGCAGGTCGAGCGCGAGGGTGAGGCCGGTCGGGCCGGCGCCGATGATCAGAACCTGAGTGTCCATGACCGAAGGCTCGCCCCGGGAACTGTCAGGGCCCTGTCATCACGCTGTCGCGGATGACAGGGCCCCGAGGTGCGGTCCTACTTCTTGATCAGCTCGATCAGCGCGTCGACGTCCTTGGGCTCGAAGCCGCGGAACAGCGTCAGCGCCAGCTCGTAGTACGAGCGGATCGGGCTCACGTACCACTTGCCGTCGACCTCGGTCGCGACGACGCCGACGCCGGTCTTCATGACCGACCCGGCCACGCGGCCGATGATCTCGGCGGCCTCGGCGGGCATGTTCTTGCCGCCCTGCTGCTGCACCAGCTCGGTGATCTCGTCGGCGCACAGCTTCTGCGTGCCCTGGCGGGGCACCTCGACCGAGTAGCAGTCGCCGTCACGGCTGATCGTGAGGGTCTCGCCCTCGGCGGTCACCGACACCTTCTTGACCGTGACCTGCTTGCCGCCCGCGACGTCCTTGACGTCGGTCTCCAGCGCGTCCAGCTTGGCGCCGGTCTTGTCCATCCGGCCTGCCTGCTCGAGCAGCAGCGGGCCGAGGTCCTGCAGCACACCGGCCTCGTCCGGCGGCAGCAGCGCGATGACCTTCTTCAGGTCGGCGTCGAGCGCGGCGTTGACCAGGCTCTTCGCGGCGTCCTCCGGCGAGCTCGCGCCCTCCGGTGCGAAACCGGACTGCGGCCACTTGAGCTTCTCCTCCTCCAGGACCGCGTTGGCGATCGTGTAGAAGGCGCTGGGGTACCACTTGTCGCCCACCTTGATCGACGCGATGCCGATCGGGGTGCCGCGCTTCTGCACCTCGGCGGTGATGTCGAGGGTCTCCGACTTCGACGACGTCAGGTTCAGGTCGTCGCCGATCGCGTCCACGAGCTTGTCGGTGAGCGGGATCTTCGACGCGTCCGACGTGATCGTGATCTTGCCCTCGACCAGCTTGTTGATGGTGAGGTGGTCGTTGATCTTCTCGGCCTTGGCCTCGTCGAACTTGATGCCCTCGCTCTTGAACTCGACGCCCGTGACCTTGTTCGGGTCCGCCTCGGGCTTGAGGATCTCGAGACGCTTCATCTCGTTCGTCATCGACTCCATGTAGTCCTTCGACAGCGCCGCCTCCGCGGGCGCCAGCGAAGCCATGATGCCGACCACGTCACCACTGCCGAGCTGCTCGATCAGGTTCTTCGCCGCGACCTCGGGGGTGTCCTGGCCCGCGTTGGCCGCGGGGTCGGACTTCTGCAGCGCGAAGAACGTGACGCCACCGCCGATGAGCAGCAGCACCGCGACGACGGCCGTGACGACCAGGCCGGTGCGCTTCTTCTTCGGCGGCTCGCCGCCCATCGGCGCGTAGCCGTAGGGCTGCTGCTCGAAGCCCTGCTGGGGAAATCCCTGCTGCGGGAAACCCTGCTGGGGGAATCCCTGCGGCCCGGTCTGCGGGACGCCCTGCTGCGGGAACCCCTGGGGCCCGGTCTGCGGGTAGCCGCCCTGCTGCGGGTGGCCACCTGGCTGCTGCGGGTAGCCGCCTTGCTGGGGCTGCTGCCCGTACGGGTTGTTCTGCGGCTGCCACTGGCTGCCGCCGCCACCTGGGTAGCTCACGGGTTCCCTCCTGGAGTCCTCACTGCGCTGCGCCTGAAAGAGGTGAGCACCGTGATCGCCCCCACGATCGTCAGTACGGCACCGGCAAGTGTCGTGACCGGACCAGCGGTGCTGATTCCGACCAATGAACCCTTGCTATCTCCTTGGACTGTGGCTAGCAGCGCCACGGTTCCACTGATCGTGCCAAAGAGAAGGGCGGTGCACGCGGCAAACCGACTAAATCGGAACACGAAGAGCGCGACCGTGATCATGGCGAGCGGCGTGAGACCTACCCAGACCCCCGTCACCGCGGTGCCCGCCACCCCGTCCATCCCGGCGAGACTACGGAGCGAAAGCACCTCGTAACTGTCCCTCGTGGTCGATCCGGACTTCAGCCAGGGCAGGAAAGTCCCGGCGATCGACGTGACCAAGCCCACTGCCGCGACGGCGGCTCCCACTGCGCTGCGCACCGGACTAGTGTGACCTGGTGGTCTCCCAGGCGTGCACGGCGGCACGAGAGCTGGTCGCCTCAGCCCACCGGATCACCGTGCTGACGGGCGCGGGGGTCTCCACCGACTCCGGCATCCCCGACTTCCGCGGCCCCGGCGGGCTGTGGGCGCGCGACGCCGACGCCGGGCGGGACGCCTCGCTGGAGGCGTACCTCGCCGACCCGGAGGTGCGCAGGCTCGCGTGGCGCACCCGGCTCGGCAGTCCGGTGTGGACGGCCAAGCCGAACGCCGCGCACAAGGCGCTCGTGGAGCTCGAACGGTCCGGGCGGCTGCGCACCGTCCTCACGCAGAACATCGACGGGCTGCACCAGCGGGCCGGTTCCGACCCGCACCGCGTGCTGGAGCTGCACGGCACCCTGCACGCGACGGTGTGCCTGGACTGCGGTGCGACGGGCCCGATGCGCGAGGCGTTGAAGCGCGTCGCGGACGGCGATCCCGAGCCGCCGTGCCTGCGGTGCGGGGGCATCCTCAAGTCCGCCACCGTCTCGTTCGGGCAGGAGCTCGACGGCGAGGTGCTGCGCCGCGCCCGCATCGCCGTGCTCGACTGCGACGTGCTGCTCGTGGCGGGGACGTCGCTGTCCGTGCAGCCCGCGGCGGGACTCGTGCCGCTGGCCGTCCGCGCGGGCGCGCAGGTGATCATCTGCAACGCCGAGCCGACGCCGTACGACTCGCTGGCCGCCGTCGTGCTGCACGAACCGGTGGGCGAGGTGCTGCCCGACCTCAGCTCCGTTCCCCCATCCGGGGGAGGACGGTTCTCGTCGTGGGGCGATCCGAGCACCTGGTCGTAGTGTCGTCACATGCGCGTACCGCTTATCACCACGGACTTCCTGGACCGGGCGTCGTTCGCGTTCTCGACGGCGACGGCGGTCATCGACGAGCCGGACCAGCCGGCCGGACCGGTCGGGACGACGACCTACGCGAGCCTCGCCAGGCGGGTGCGCGCGTGGCAGGCGGGGCTCGACGCCCTGGGCATCGGCGAGGGCGAGCGCGTCGCCGTCGTCAGCCACAACTCGGCGCGGCTGCTCGAGCTGCTGCACGCCGTGCCGGGCAGCGGCCGGATCTGCGTGCCGGTCAACTTCCGGCTGCGCCCCGACGAGGTGAAGTACATCGTCGAGCACTGCGGTGCGTCGGCGTTGTTCGTCGACCCCGAGCTGTCGCTGGACGACGTGACGGCGAAGCACCGCTTCACGCTCGGCGAGGAGTCGGAGTCGCTGCTCCGGTTCGACGTGGAGCCACGGCCGTGGAGTGAGCCGTCGGAGGACGCGACCGCGACCGTCAACTACACGTCGGGCACCACCGCGCGGCCCAAGGGCGTGCAGATGACGCACCGCAACATCTGGATCAACGCGGTCACGTTCGCCATGCACGCCCGCGCCTGGGAAGGCGACGTGTACATGCACGTGCTGCCGATGTTCCACTGCAACGGCTGGGGAATGCCGTACGGGCTCTCCGGTCTGGGCGTGCCGCAGATCGTGCTGCGCAAGGTCGACGGCGCCGAGATTCTCCGCCGCGTGCGCGACCACGGCGTCACGCTCATGTGCGGCGCTCCCGCCGTGTGGAACGCGGTGCTGGACGCCGCCCAGGACTGGGACGGCGAGATCCCCGGCCGGGACACCGTGCGGATCATCTGCGCGGGCGCTCCGCCGCCCTCGCGCACGATCCAGCGCGTCACCGAGGAGCTCGGGTGGGAGTTCCAGCAGATCTACGGCCTGACCGAGACGGCGCCGCTGCTCACCTTCAACCGGGCGCAGCCGGGTCCCACCGGTGAGGAGAAGGCACGCCTGCAGGCTCGGGCGGGCGCGCCCGCGCTGGGGGCCAAGCTGCGGATCTCCGAGACCGGCGAGGTGCTGGCCAGGTCGAACGTGGTGATGGAGGGCTACTGGGAGAACCCGGAGGCCACCGCCGCCGCGCTGGAGGACGGCTGGTTCCACACCGGCGACGGCGGCCACTTCGACGAGCAGGGCTACCTGACGATCTCCGACCGCAAGAAGGACGTGATCATCACCGGCGGCGAGAACGTCTCGTCCATCGAGGTCGAGGACTGCCTGTTCTCGCACCCCGCGGTCGCCGAGGTCGCGGTGATCGGCGTGCCGGACGAGAAGTGGGGCGAGACGATCAAGGCGCTGGTCGTGCGCTCCGCCGAGGTGACGGAGGCCGAGCTGATCAAGCACTGCAAGGAGCGGCTCGCCGGCTACAAGGCGCCGACGTCGATCGAGTTCCGCGACGCGATCCCGCGCACGGCGACCGGCAAGATCCAGAAGTTCAAGCTCCGCCAGCCGTACTGGACCGGCAGGGGCCGCGGGGTCAACTAGCGCCGACGGTCGTGCGCAGGTCCTCCGCCGCGGCCGGGAGGAGGTCCCGCAGGGTGCGGGTCTCGCCCGGCCGCGTCCACGTCCGGAACGCCGCCTGCTGCGCGAGCATGGCGGCACCGGCGGCGAGGAACGCCGCCCCGGGCTCGCAGCCCCGCCGCCGCAGCGCGTCCGCGATCGCGTCGGTGAGCGCGGCGTTCTTGCCCAGCTCGCGCTCCAGCAGCTCCGGGTTGGCGGCGATGACCGCGTAGCGGCGCGCGACCACGTCACGGCGCTGCTCCAGCAGCTTGTCGGCGACCACGCCGAACGCGCGCACGACGGTGTCCAGCGGCGGACCGGCGTCGTCGGCCTCCTCGACCTCGCGGACGACCTCCTCCTGGAGCTTCGCGCTCATCCCGAACAGCACCTCGCGCTTGTCCGCGAAGTGGTTGAAGAACGACCGCTGGGTGAGCTCGGCCCGCTTCGCGATCTCCGCGACGGTCGTGCGCTCGAACCCCTGCTCGGCGAAGAGCTCCAGGGCGGCGTCCTGCAGTCGGTCGACGGCATCGGGTTTCCAGCGCGGCATGGCCGAAGCCTAGCGATTGCACACTGTGCAGTCACTGGTGCTACGGTGATTGCACAAGCTGAAATCACTTCGAGCGCAAGGAGGCTTCGCCATGGTCGCTGTGTCGATCATCAGGTCCGGTGAGGGTGAGCTGATCACCAACGGTCCGTCGTCGATCCGGATCCTCGAGGACGGCGGCAACACCGAGCACCGCCTCGGCATCGCCGAGGTCGTGATCCCGCCGCACACCCCCGGCCCGCCGCAGCACCGCCACGCGCAGCACGACGAGGGCTTCTACGTGCTGACGGGGACCGTGCGGTTCACGGTGGGGCAGGACGAGTACGACGCCGAGGCCGGCACGTGGGTGCTCGTGCCACCCGGAGCGCCGCACACTTTCGCAAACCCTGGGAATGAGCGCGCGGTGATGCTGACCACGTTCACGCCGGACCTCTACGTGCAGTACTTCCGCGATCTGAAGGCGATGGTCGAGTCCGGTCAGCCGATGACGCGCGAGACCATGACGCCCATCTGGAAGAACTACGCGACGGAGCCGTCCTCGGAGTTCGCTTCCTAGCCCACCGAGCGTCCGTGTGGGCGCGACGCCGGTTCGGCCGGCGTTCATCCATCCGGCGACACGCGCGACTCCGATCGTCCTAAGAGGACCACCGACCGTGTTCCACTGTGACACGTGTGGTTGACGGTGCGTTAGTTCACAATGCGCCAGGTGCGTCTGATTGGTCTAATTCGGTCGGAGGTGATGCTCAGTGTTGACGCGACTCCCCGCCGCGGTGGCGTTGCTGACCGTGGTCCTCACAGGGGCCGCCCACGCCGCGCCGCCGCCTCCTCCGAACCCGAGCGACACGGAGATCTCCGCGTCCCGGGCGGAGGCGGACGCGAAGGCTGCCCGTGTCGGTGAGCTGACCGGACGCCTCACGCAGGCCGAGTCCCGTCTGCAGGAGCTGCTCGACGACGTCTCCTACAAGCGCGAGCTGGCCAACAAGGCCCGGGTCGACCTGGAGACCGCGATCTCCGAGGCCGAGACCGCCCGGCGCGAGGCGTCCGCCGCCCGCGTGCAGGCCGACGCGGCGGCCGAGACCGTCGAGAGGAGCCGCCGCGAGCTCGACGAGTTCGCGGCGGCCTCCTACGCGCAGGGCAGCACCGTCGGCTCGTTCTCCGCGTTCCTCGGCGCGAAGTCGCCGGAGGACCTGCTCGCCCGCGCCCAGCTGCTGGAGGCGGTGTCGGCGTCGAGCCTGAACCGCCTCGAGCAGGTGACCCGCGACCAGGGCACCGCCGCCAACCTCGACGCCGCCGCCCGCGCCGCGCTGAAGAAGGCGGAGGACAAGCAGGCCGCCGCCGACGAGGCGAAGAAGACCGCCGACCAGGCCCAGCAGGTGGCCGAGCAGGCGCACACGGCCCAGGCCGCCGCGACCAGCGAGCTGCAGGCCGACAAGGAGGCCGTCGAACGCGAACTCGTCGCCGCGCAGGGCCAGGCCAGCGGCCTGGAGGCGCAACGACGGCAGTACGACCAGTGGCTCGCGGCGAAGCAGGCGGAAGAGGCGGAGAACGCACGCCGTGCCGCGGCTGCCGCAGCGGCGGCGGTCCAGGCTCCACCACAGGCTCCGGCGCAACGCGTTCCCGTGGCCGCCGCGCCCGCACCCTCGGGCAACCGCGTGCAGACGGTCATCAACCGCGCGTTGTCCCAACGCGGCGTCATCTACGCGTGGGGCGGCGGCAACTACTACGGCCCGACGTACGGCGTGCGCGACGGCGGCGTGGCCGACTCCTACGGCGACTACCGCAAGATCGGGTTCGACTGCTCCGGACTGATGATGTACGCCTTCGCCGGTGTCGGCATCTACCTGCCGCACTACAGCGGCTACCAGTACAACGCGGGCCGCAAGGTGCCGCTGGCGCAGATGGCACCCGGCGACATGATCTTCTGGGGCCCCGGCGGCGGCACGCACGTGGCCCTGTACCTGGGCGGCGGGATGATGGTGGAGGCGCCGCACTCCGGTGCGGTCGTGCGGATCTCCCCGGTGCGGTACGGCGGCATCATGCCGTACGTGACCCGGCTGCTCTGACTCACCAGGCGCGGCGCGCGAGTGCCTGCTCGACCCGGAGGTGACGTCGGTCGTCACGGTCAGCCGCTCGCCGCCGCACTCGGGTTGTCGTGCCTCCCGGACGGCGAGGTGCGGTGGGTGACGGCCGGGCCGCGAGGCTGTGGCCTGTGCGGCGTGCACGAGGACTGGAAGATCGACTGCAGCCCGAGCCGGCACCTGCTCACGCGGGCTTGAACGCGTCCTCGGTCGTCACGACACCGGCGGTGCGGCCCGGCGCCGTGTGGTTCTCCCAGTAGAGGTTCGTGTGGGCGACGACCTTGTCCGGGGTGGGCGCGCCGTACTCCGAGAGGTCCTCGGTGGTGTGGGCGTCGCTCACCAGCAGGGCGTCGTAGCCGCGGGTGATCGCGCCGTGCAGCGTCGAGCGGATGCACTCGTCGGTCTGCGCGCCGGACACCACGAGGCTGCCGACTCCCTTGCCCGCCAGCACCTCTTCGAGGTCGGTGTCCTCGAACGAGTCGGCGTAGGTCTTGTGCACCACCGCTTCGCCCTCCGCGACCTTCAGCTCCGGGACGAACTGCCAGCCGTCGGACTCCTTGGGCATGTGCTGGGCGTTGCTGTGCTGCACCCACACGACGTCGACGCCGGCCGCACGGGCCTTGTCGACGAGGGTGGCGACGTTGGCCACCACCGCGTCCCGGTTGTGGGCGTGGTTCACGACGCCGTTCTGCACGTCGATGACGAGCAGGGCGGTGTTGGGTCGGTTCGTGAGTGTCGTCACGCCGTCAGCCTATTCCTCAGCCGCCGCAACATCCGGGCATCTTCGAAACCCACGCTGCGGGCCGCGGTTTCCATCGTCGCGCCCTGACCGATCAGGTGCTCGGCGCGTTCGACGCGAAGGGCCTGCTGGTACTTCAACGGCGTCATCCCGGTCGCGCGGGTGAACAGGCGCGTCACGGTCCGCTCGCTGCATCCGGCGTGCATTGCCAGGTCTGCCAACGAAAGCCGCTCCGCGAGCCGTGCCTCGATCACGTCTTGGACGCGGTGCACGGTCTCGTTGACGTGGGAGCGGTGTCGCAGCAGGACGCTCGCCTGCTGGTCGTCGCCGTTCCTGCGCGCGTAGACGACCATCGTGCGTGCGATCGCCGCTGCCACAACAGGTCCGTGGCGCATGGCGACGAGGTGCAGCGCGAGGTCGATGCCGCTCGCGATGCCCGCGGACGTGACGATCCTGCCGTCCTCCACGTACAGAACGTCCCTTACGACCTTTGCGGCCGGATAACGGCGTTCGAGCTCTTCCTGTAGTTCGTGGTGTGTGGTGCAACGGCGGCCGTCGAGCAAACCAGCGCGTCCCAACGCATCTGCACCGGCACACACACTCGCGACCGTGCCACCGTTGGCGTGGTGGGTGCGCAACCACTCCAAGGCACGGTCGCTGAGGTGTCCGGTGCCGACGATGCGCGGCGACCGCCAGCCCGGCACGAACACAAGGTCTTGCACGTCGAGAGACGGCAGCTCACGGGACGCGCCCAGCGGCACGCCCTGATGGCTGAGCACGGTCTCCATGTCGCCCACGTACGACAACTCGTAGCCGTCCACGAGATCGGCAGCACTGGAGAACACCTGCGCCGGCCCCGCGAGGTCGAGCAGGTGCACTCCCGGTATGAGCAGGAAGACGACTCTGGTCACGATCCGGTCAGCGTAGCGACATCCGAGATCCGCGCGAACCGGCCCGCCAGCACGTACTCGGTCCGCTCGATGATCTGCTCGACGCCCAGCACCTTCCCGGTCCGCCAGTGCGGCAGCGGCGTGGTGGCGGTCGCGTCGGTCACGAACGTCATGTCGAACCCGAGGTCGGACCCCACACGTGTCGTCGTCTCGCAGCACTGCTCGGTGCGGATGCCGCTGATGAGCAGCTCCCGGACGCCGTGCTGCGTCAGCGTCTGCTGCAGGTTCGTGGTGGTGAACGCGTTGTGCGAGGTCTTGGTCAGCACCTGCTCGTGGTCGAGGGGTTTCAGGCCGTCGATCAGCCGCACGTGGCCCAGGGCGGGGTCGAACACGTCACCGCTGCCGGGCTCGGAGTGCAGCACCCACACGACGAGGTCACCCGCGTCACGGCTCATGTCGACCAGCCGGTTCACCTGGCCGACGACGTCCGGGTTCGACACCTCGGCCCAGTTGGGGCGCTGGCGGAACGACTCCTGCACGTCGATGACGATCAATGCTCGCTTCATGGGTCCAGCCTCGCCGGTCGCGCGGGGCGGTGACAGGCACGGGCAGGACGGGGAGCGGACCGATCCGGTCACGCGTGCGAAGATCACCGGCCTGCGCATCCTGGCGGGCGACCCCGCAGACCCCGACTTGGTGGTCGCCCAGGAAGGGGAGGCGCAGCAGAGGTTCAACATGCTCGCGGCGGCTGCGGCCGGGCTCGGTCTGCCCGCGCTCATCCTCTCCCTTTACGGCGCGGACGACTACCTGCCGTTCACCTGGGACAAGGCTTGGCGGGCGTTGGCGCCCATCGCGGGGGCGGTGGCCCTGGCCGCCGGTGTCATCCTGCACCGCATGCCGGGCAGGACCTCCGCCAAGCAGTACCTGGCGGCACTGGGGCTCCTCGCCGGGTTGATCGCGATGCTGCTGGTGGCGGGGTTCCTGGCGCCTGCCTAGAGCGGGCGGCGCCCGGCGAAGCCGAGGTCCGCCCGGTGGTACCAGAGCAGCTCGCGGTCGCCCTCCAGCCAGCACAGCAGCACCGGCACGCCGTCCAGTTCGGACGGGAAGTCGACGAGCAGCGGCGCGAAGCCCTTCAGTTCGGCGCCGGTGAGCTGGACGGACTCCATCAGGTCGTCCAGGCGTGCCTGCGCCGCCTTGAACTCGGGCAGGCCGCCCAGCGGTGAGCCGCCGGCGGCGAGCTCGGCGGCGTCGGCGCGCAGGCGCACGATCTCGTCCAGCGTCGGCAGCAGCCGTGCCAGCTCGGTCCTGGCTTCGGCGAGCGTGAACAGTCCCACCGGCCAAGGCTGGCACAGTGGTGGGGGTGACGCTTGCGCTGGGTGACCTCACCGTGAACCGGATCGGTCTCGGCGCGATGCGCCTGCCGCAGGAGGGGACCGCGTTCGACCCCCGCGCCCGGCCGCGGGACCGGGCGCAGGCGGTCGAGGTGCTGCGGACGGCGGTGGAGCTGGGGGTGAACCACGTCGACACGGCCGCGTTCTACTTCTCCGCGACCCGGTCGGCCAACGAGCTGATCAACAGCGCGCTGGCGCCGTACCCGGAGGACCTGGTGATCGTGACCAAGGTCGGGCCGGGGCGGACGCCGCAGGGGGAGTGGCTGCCGTTCGCGCGGCCCGAGCAGCTGCGCGGGCAGGTCGAGGAGAACCTGCGCCAGCTCGGCCGCGACCACCTCGACGTCGTCAACCTGCGGGTGAGCGGGCTCGACGACGTCACGGCGCACTTCCAGGCGCTCGCGCAGCTGCGGCGGGACGGGCTGGTCCGGCACCTCGGGCTGTCGAACGTGCGGCCGCACCACCTCGACCAGGCACTGCGGGTCGCGCCCGTGGTGTGCGTGCAGAACGCCTACGGGCTCGGCCACCACCCCGAGCAGGACGACTTCGTCGGCGTGTGCGGGGAGCGCGGCATCGCGTACGTGCCGTTCTTCGCGCTCGCGGGCGCCAACCAGGAGGCCGGGACGTCCGCCGAGGACGACGAGGTCACCGGGATCGCCCGTGCGCACGGTGCCTCGCCTGCCCAGGTCCGGCTCGCGTGGACGCTCGCGAGAGGGCCGCACGTGCTGGTCATCCCCGGCACGGGCGACCCGGCCCACCTGCGGCAGAACGTCGCGGCGGGGGAGCTGGAGCTGAGCGCGGAGGAGCTCACCCGCCTCGACGCGCTGCACCTCAGCGGGAGCTGATCCGCCGGAAGAGCCACGTGGCCCAGCCGAACGAGGCCACCAGCAGGCCGCCCGACCACGCGAGCGCGAGCCAGCCCGACGTGACGGGAGCCGCCAGCAGCAACGCGCGCACGGACTCGATCACCGGGGTGATCGGCTGGTGCTCGCTGACCACCCGCAGCACCGCGGGCATCGTCTCGACGGGGACGAACGCGCTGCTCAGGTAGGGCAGGAAGAGCATGAAGAACCCGAGCAGGCTCGCCGACTCGACGGACCGGGCGACCACGCCGAACGCCGCCGCGAGCCACGACAGCGCGACCACGTAGAGCAGCAGCAGGCCCAGCGCGAGCAGCCACGCGAGCGGCGAGCCCTCCGGCCGGAACCCCATCAGCAGCGCGACGAGCACGACGGCGGACGTGGCCACGGCGTTGCGGGCGACGGACGCGGTGACGTGGCCGGTGAGCACGGCGAAGCCGCTGATCGGCATCGAGCGGAACCGGTCGACCACGCCCTTCTTCATGTCGTCGGCCACCGACATCGCGGTGGACGTGGCGCCGTACCCGGTGCACAGCACCAGGATTCCGGGCACCACGTAGTCCACGTAGGACTCGACGTGCCGCATCGCGCCGCCGAACACGTACACGAACAGCGCCATCATGAGCACCGGCAGCAGGATCGCCATGATCATGAGGTCGAGGTTGCGGCGGCTCAGCCGGATGCTGCGGCCGACGAGGGTGAGCGTCGCGGTCATGCGGCCACCGCCGTCAGCGAGGTGAAGACGTCGTCCAGCGTGGGGCGGTGCGAGGACACCGTCACGGCGGGCACACCGGCCGCGGCCAGGGCGTCCAGCACCCGGTGCAGGTGCCGGGCGCTGCCGTCGGACGGCACCCCCAGCACCGGTCCGTCCACCGTCCCGCCGATCGCGGAACGGGCCCGCAGCGCGTCCTCGGCGGAGGCGAACGTGAGGTCCAGCCGGGTTCCGCCGACCGAGCTCTTCAACGCGTCAGCGGTGCCGTCCGCTGCGACGTTCCCGTTGTGCAGCACCACGATCCGGTCGGCCAGGCGGTCGGCCTCCTCCAGGTACTGGGTGGTGAGGAAGATCGTCACGCCGTCGCGCACGAGGTCGCCGATCGCGTCCCACATGGTCGTGCGACTCACCGGGTCGAGGCCCGTGGTGGGTTCGTCGAGGAACAGCAGGCGCGGCGTCGCCACCAGGCTCATCGCGAGGTCCAGGCGCCGCCGCATGCCTCCCGAGTACGTGCGGACCCGCCGGTCGGCGGCGTCGGCCAGGTCGAACCGATCCAGGAGCTCCGCTGCCCGCTTGCGGGCCGCCTGCCTGGGGAGGGAGCGCAAACGCGCGATCATGACCAGGTTCTCCCTGCCGGTCTGCTCCTCGTCGACGGCCGCGTACTGGCCGGTCAGGCTGATCACCCCGCGCACGTCGGCGGCCGAGCGCACCACGTCGAACCCGCACACGCGGGCCGTTCCGCCGTCGGGCCTGGTCAGCGTGCTCAGAACGCGGATCGTCGTCGTCTTGCCCGCCCCGTTCGGGCCGAGCAGCGCGAGCACCGACCCCTCCGCCACCGCCAGGTCCAGGCCCCTCAGGACGGTCCGCGTCCCGTAGTTCTTCGTCAGACCTTCTGTCTCGACGATCATCGCAACCCCCTTTATGCGTATCCAATACGCAATATGCGAATGAGCGTATGCCATACGCATCTGTTTGACTAGGGGCATGAAGAGGGGGCGCAAGCCGGCCATCGACGCCGCCGACATCACGCGGGCCGCCGTCGCGGTCGCCGACGCCGAAGGACTCGCCGCCGTGTCGATGGCGCGCGTCGCGCAGGAGCTGGGCAACTCCACGATGGCCCTCTACCGGCACGTGAAGAGCAAGGACGAGCTGCTCGCGCTGATGGCCGACGCCGCGTTCGACGAACCGCCCCCGCTCCCCGACGGCGACTGGAGCGTCAAGCTCGGGTTCTGGGCGAAGGGCGTGCTCGCGGGCGTCCGCCGGCGTCCGTGGTTCCTGCAGATCCCGCCCAGCGGTCCGCCGAGCGGCCCCAAGAGCCTCGCCTGGTTCGACAGCGCTCTGCGCGCACTCGAGGACACGCCGCTCAGCGAGGGCGAGAAGGTCGGCGTGGTGATGGGCCTCATGACGTTCGTGCACGGCGAGGCGTGGCTCGGCGTCGGCCTGAGGCAGGGCTTCGAGGACGACCCGGCCCGGTTCAGCGGCCAGTACGGGCAACGGTTGCGCGAGGTCGTCGACCCGCGGCGGATGCCGGCGCTCGCCAAGGTCGTCGCCGCCGGGGTGTTCGACGCGGACGAGCTCTTCGACGCCGCCGAGACCACCGAGGACTTCGAGTTCGGCCTGCGGCTCTTCCTCGACGGCGTCGCGGCCCACATCGCGAGGCGCTCGTGACGTACTCGGCGATCATCCTCACCGGCGGCACCGGCGAACGGCTCGGCGGCGCCGACAAGGCGGCACTGTCCTACCGGGAGGCGACGCTGCTCGACCACGTCCTGTCGGTTGTGGACGATGCCGAGCGGAAAGTCGTTGTGGGACCGAAGAAGGACGTGCCCGGCGTCGTCTGGGCGCGCGAGGACCCACCCGGTGGCGGCCCGCTCGCGGGTGTCGCGGCGGGACTCGCCGAGATCGGCACCGAATGGGTGGCCGTCCTCGCCGTCGACCAGCCGGGACTCACCAAGGACACCATCGCGCGGCTGCGCGCGGCGGGCTCCAACGCCGTGCTGCGCGACGACCGCACGCAGTGGCTGATCGGCTTCTGGCTTGCCGCTGACCTGCGCGAATGCCTCCCGGACGACCCCCGCGACCTGCCCGTGCGCCGCACCCTCTCCCGGCTCCACCCGGTCGAGGTGCCCGCCCTGCCGGGTGAGGCGCGCGACGTCGACACCCCCGCCGACCTGGACACCCTTCACAGCGGTTGAACAGGCGGGGCGTAAGACTGTTCCACGATCGGTAAACCCTGTTCCGCATGGAGGCCCGCACGTGACCGAGCCCGCCGCCGAGGCAACGCCGAACGCATCGGCGCCCGCCACCCCGGCTCGTGACGCCCAGCTGCTCGAACGCACCGTGTTCGAGGTGAAGCGGGTGATCGTCGGCCAGGACCGGCTCGTCGAGCGGATGCTCGTGGGTCTGCTGGCCAAGGGCCATCTGCTGCTCGAAGGTGTGCCGGGCGTCGCGAAGACGCTCGCCGTCGAGACGTTCGCCCGCGTGGTCGGCGGGTCGTTCTCGCGCGTGCAGTTCACGCCCGACCTGGTGCCCGCCGACATCCTCGGCACCCGCATCTACCGGCAGTCCACCGAGACGTTCGACGTCGAGCTGGGTCCCGTCGTCGCGAACTTCGTGCTCGCCGACGAGATCAACCGCGCGCCCGCCAAGGTGCAGTCCGCGATGCTCGAGGTCATGGCCGAGCGGCACGTGTCGATCGGCGGCAGGACGTTCCCGATGCCGAACCCGTTCCTCGTCCTCGCGACGCAGAACCCGATCGAGAACGAGGGCGTCTACCCGCTGCCGGAGGCGCAGCGCGACAGGTTCCTCTTCAAGATCCAGGTCGAGTACCCGACCGCGGAGGAGGAGCGCGAGATCGTCTACCGCATGGGCGTCGAGGCGCCCACGCCGAACCAGGTCCTCTCGCCGGAGGAGCTGGTGCGCCTGCAGGGCGTGGCGTCGCGCGTCTTCGTCCACCACGCGCTCGTCGACTACGTGGTGCGCCTCGTGATCGCGACCCGCGCGCCCGCCGAGCACGGCCTGAACGACGTCGCAGGCTGGGTCGCGTACGGCGCCTCACCGCGTGCGTCGCTCGGCATCATCTCCGCCGCGCGCGGCCTCGCGCTGGTCCGCGGGCGCGACTACGTGCTGCCGCAGGACGTCGTGGACGTCGTCCCGGACGTGCTGCGCCACCGCCTCGTGCTCTCCTACGACGCGCTCGCCGACGGCGTCCCGCTCGACCACATCATCACGCGCGTGCTGCAGATCGTGCCGTTGCCGCAGGTGTCGGCCCGTCCGCAGCAGCCGCCGGTCCCGGCTGGTAGGCAGTGAGCCGCGACAAGACCGAGGAGCGGCCCTCCTGGGCGCCGCCCGTGCTGCGCGGGGTCCGCATGGAGGCCGCGCTGCGCATGCTGGAGCTCGACGTCCGGCGCCGCCTGGACGGCCTGCTTCAGGGCAACCACCTCGGTCTCGTGCCGGGGCCGGGCACCGAACCGGGCGAGGCGCGCACCTACCAGCCCGGTGACGACGTGCGCCGGATGGACTGGGCGGTCACGGCGCGCACGACGGTCCCGCACATCCGCGAGACGGTCGCGGACCGCGAGCTGGAGACGTGGGTCGCCATCGACCTGTCGCCGTCGCTCGACTTCGGCACCGCGGCCTGCGAGAAGCGCGACCTCGCCATCGCGGCCACGGCCGCGGTCGCGCACCTGACGCGCGGCGGCGGCAACCGGATCGGCGCCGCGCTGTCGACCGGAGCCCAGAGCGTCCGCATCCCGGCCCGCGGCGGTCTCGCGCACGCGCGGGGCATGATCCGCAAGATCGCCGAGACCGACCGGGCCCCCGAGGGCACGCGCGGCGACCTGGCCGCGTTGCTGGAGACGCTGCGCAGGCCACCGCGCCGGCGCGGCCTGATCGTGGTGATCTCCGACTTCCTCGGCGGCATGGAGTGGCAGCGCCCGCTCAAGGCGTTGTCGGCGCGGCACGACATCGTGGCCGTCGAGATCGTGGACCCGCGCGACGTCGACCTGCCCGAGGTCGGCACCGTCGTGCTGGCCGACCCGGAGAGCGGGCGGCAGCGCGAGGTGACGGCGTCCGCGTTGCTGCGCAAGGAGTTCAACGCCGCGGCGGCGGAACACCGCGCGGAGGTCGCCGCCGGGCTGCGTCGCGCGGGAGCCGGGCACCTGGTGCTGCGGACCGACTCCGACTGGATCGCGGACACGGTGCGTTTCGTGGTGGCGCGCAAGCGCCGCTGGTCCGGGGGTGTCGCATGAGCTTCTCGAACTTCGTCGCGCCGTGGTGGTTCCTGCTGCTGGTGCTCGTCGCCTTGCTCGGCGCCGGGTACGTGGTGGCGCAACGCGTGCGGCGCAAGCGGGTGCTGCGCTTCACGAACCTGGAGCTGCTGGAGAGGGTCGCGCCCAAGCGGGAACGCTGGTCGCGGCACGTCCCGGCGGCGTTCCTGCTGGTGGCGCTCGCGTTGCTGACCGTCGCGCTCGCGGGCCCGACCTCCGAGCAGCGCGTGCCGCGCAACCGCGCCACCGTGATGCTCGTCGTCGACGTGTCGCTGTCGATGAAGGCGACCGACGTCAAGCCGTCCCGGCTGGAGGCGGCGCAGGTGGCAGCCAAGTCGTTCGCCGAGGGCCTCACCCCCGGCATCAACCTGGGCCTGATCTCGTTCGCCGGCTCCGCAACCGTGCTGGTCGCCCCGACGACCGACCGCGCGGCCGTGAGCCAGTCGATCGAGGGCCTCAAGCTCGCCCAGTCGACCGCGACCGGAGACGCGCTGGTGGCCGCGATGGCGTCGATCGACTCGTTCGGCAAGGTCGTCGGCGGCGCCGAGGGCCCGCCGCCCGCCCGCATCGTGCTGATGACGGACGGCAAGGAGACCGTCGGCACCCGCAAGGCGTTCGACGCGGCCGAGGACGCCAAGAAGGCGGGCACCCCGATCTCCACGATCTCGTTCGGCACCGAGGACGGCGTCGTCGACATCGAGGGCCGCCAGCAGTCCGTCCCGGTCGACGACGACTCGATGAAGGAGATCGCGAAGATCTCCGGCGGTGAGTTCTTCAAGGCGGCCTCCGCCGAGGAGCTGCGCCGGGTCTACGACACGCTCGGCGAGCAGATCGGCTACGAGAAGAAGCAGGCGGACGCGTCGAAGCCGTGGCTGCTGCTCGGCACGATCACGACGATGATCGCAGCCGCGGCCGCGTTGCTGCTCGGCCAGCGGCTCCCGTAGACACGGTTCGAAGCCCTGGTGTTCTTGGAGCACCAGGGCTTTCTCATGTCCAGGGTCAGCCGTGGAGCCTCCGGTACTCCGCCGCCGCGCCGGGGTGCAGCGGCACCTTGCCCGTGTCGATCAGGCTGCGCACGTCGAGGTACTGGGTGCCGAGCGCCTGCTGCGGCACCAGCTCCGCGGCCCTGCCGACCAGCAGCCGCACGACGGCGCTCGCGTACTCGCCGCCCAGCTCCGGCCGGCACACCATCAGGTTCGGCGTGCCGATCGTCGGGATGTCGGCGGGCGAGCCGTACACGCCCGCGCGGATCTCGACGCGTTCGTACACCTTGCCGAACTCCTGGCGCAGCTTCGGCAGGAACCCGTCCAGCGGCAGCAGCCTGATCCCGCTGGCCTTGTCGAGCTCGGGGGTGGGGACGCCGCCCGACCACAGCAGCGCGGCGATCTCACCCGTCTTGAGGGCCTCCACGGCGTTGCGCAACGGGTAGTGCTCCTCCCGCACGCCCATCGCGAGCCGGGAGCCCTGCAACGCCGCCCCCGACCCGGCCGCACCGAGCGACACCGGCTTGCCCGCCAGGTCCGCGACCGACCAGTACGGTGCGTTCCGCAGCACGACCAGCTGCAGGTAGTTCTCGTAGACGCGGCCGAGCGCGACCAGGCCGGGTTCCAGGTGCGCGCTGTCGCTCAACGTCAACCCGAGGTCCGCCGTGCCCTCGCGCAGGTGCCGCAGGTTGTCGGCGCTGCCGCCGGTCTGGACCGGCGTGATCGTCAGCGAGCCGGGGGACAGGCGGGAGATCAGGGTCGCGAAGTCGTTGTAGAACCCGCCCGGCTCGCCACCCGCGATCCGCAGGGTGCCGCTGGGCTCGCTGACCCCGCACGCCGTCAGGGCCAGGGTGCCGGCGAGGAACGTCCGTCGCGTCACGCTCACAGGAGTGGCTCCTTCGGCAGCTCGACGGTCGCCACCAGGCCGTCGTCGGTGTGCAGGGTCAGCGTCCCGCCGTGCGTCGTGACGATCCGTTCCGCGATGGCGAGGCCGAGACCCGTGCCGCGGTGCGAGTCGTCACCGCGCCAGAACCGTTCCGTGGCGCGTTCGATGTCCTCTTCGGACAGACCGGGGCCGTTGTCCCGCACCGTGAGCGTCGACCGGTCGCACACCACGGCCACCTCCCGCCCGCCGTACTTGATGGCGTTGTCCAGCAGGACGTCCAGCACCTGCGCGAGGTCCGACGCCGAGCACCGCACCAGTCCGGGCGCCCGGTCCTCGACGGTGATCGTGACGCCTTCCGCCTGCGCCGCGGCCCGCCACGCGTCGGCCCGGTCGTGCGCCACCACCCGCGGGTCGGCGAGCTCGGTTTCGACACCGCCCGCGGCGAGCTCGGTGGCGGTGCTCTCCGCCGACGCCAGTGCCAGCAGCCCGTCCAGCAACGACTCCAGGCGTTCGACCTCGGTGAGCACGGAACCGTTGTGCGGCATCATGTCCACCCGCAACCGCAGGGCGGCCATCGGGTTGCGCAGCTGGTGCGAGGCGTCGGCGATCAACCGCCGTTGCTGGTCGGCGGCCTCGGCGACGGCGTCGGACATGCGGTTGAACGACTCCGACAACGCCCGCAGCTCGGCCGGTCCCGCGGTGTCGGCGACGTGCGTGCGCCGCTGCCCCTCCGCGACCGCCCGCACCCCGCGGTCCAGCTCCTTCAACGGCCGCAGCAACCACCGTGACACGACGAGCGCCAGCAGGACGCACGCGCACGCCGCGAGCAACGCCCCGGCCAGCACCAACGCCCACCGCCGGGCCACGTCCAGCGCCGCGACCTCGGTCGAGGCCCGCAGCACGACCGCACCCGCCACCTTCGTCCCGGTGCCGACGGGACGGGCGAACAGGACGTCCCCGCCGGTCCAGGGCAGCACGGTCGGCACGGGCGCGGCGGGCTGGTTGCGCAGGGCGGCCTCGATCTGCGCGGAGACGTCCGCGACCGTCATGCCCGACTCGACGACCGGACGGCCGGACGCGTCGACGACCACGACCCCCTCGCCGTAGACCTCGGCGTACCGCTCCGCCTCGGACACCACGACGTCGGCGGGCAGCGTGGCGAACCGGTCGAGGTCGGCCGTGCGGCTGATCACGAACTTCTGGGTGCGCTCGGTCGCCGTGCTCATCAGCAGCGGGAAGGCGAACGCGGTGACCGCCGAGAGCGAGAACAACAGCAGCACCAACAGAAGCCGTTGCCGCATCTACTCACCGAGCCGGTAGCCGAAACCGCGGATCGTGTGCAGCAGACCCGGCCGGTCGAGCTTCGCGCGCAGCTGCGTCAGGTGCACGTCGAGCGTCCGCGACACCGCGACGAACGCGTTGCCCCACACCTCGTCCATCAGCTGCTGGCGGCTCACCGCCGTCCCGGGCCGCCGCGCCAGCACCGCCAGCACGTCGAACTCCTTGGTGGTCAAGGCGATCTCCCGCCCGCCCACGACGACCTGCCTGCCCTGCAGGTCGATCTCCACGTCGGACACCCGCACCAGGTCGTCCGCCTCCTGCGACCGCGCGGCGCTGCGCCGGGCCACCGCGTCGATGCGCGCCAGCAGCTCCGCCAGCCGCACGGGCTTGACCAGGTAGTCGTCCGCCCCCAGCCGCAGCCCGCGCACCACCGTGCGCTCGTCGCCGCGCGCCGTCAGCACCAGCACCGGCACCGGGTCGATCTTGCGGAGCTTGCGCAGCACCTCCAGGCCGTCCTGGTCGGGCAGGCCGAGGTCGAGCAGCACCACGTCCGCGTCGCGGTGGGCCATCAGCGCGTCGGCCCCGCGGCGCACGCGGGCAGGCCGGTGGCCGTTCGCCCGCAGTGCCTCCACCAGGGCGTCGGCGACACCGTCGTCGTCTTCGACCAACAGCACCCGCATCGGAGAAGTATCGCCCCAGATGGTCGTTTCCGGAGCGTGTCGACGCGCCTAAGCGACTGTAAAGAAGCGAACGCCCAGGTTGTGGCAGGTGCGGCCGTGCGGAGATCCTTCCTGCGATGACGGACGGTCAGGGGCTGGGCACCGAACGAGGTGAGACACCGGCCACACCGGACCCCGGCACGAGCCCGCGGAGAGCGGCCATGCGGCGGCCGCTCTCCGCCTCCCGGTCCCCGGTCAGCAGCGCTCCGAGGTGAAGCCCGCGTACCCGCCGGACACGGTGCCGTAGGCCATCGTGCAGAACTGCAGCGTGTTCGCGCCCCGCGACCACACCTCCTGCTGGCCGCGCCCGCCGCTGTTGCCGTCGATCTCGCCGTCGCCCCTGGTGATGGCGGCGGTCGCGATGAAGTTCGGGTGCTTGGCCTTCCACGACGCCCAGACGTACGTGTAGCCCCAGTTCTTGCCGCACCCCTTGAACTGCTTGACCGACGCGACGGTCTCGCTGCCGCTCTTCAGGTACTTGGTCGTGCCGATCTGCGTGACACCGCTGGAGCACTTCGGGTTCACCTCGGCCTGCGCGGCGGGGGTGAACGTCAGGGCGATGGCCGCGGCGGCCACGACGGCCGCGCTCAACTTCCGCATGTCAGCACCGTTCCCCGGTCGTGGCACCATCGCTGTAGGACGCGGCCACGATGGAGCCGTACCCCTTGGTGCACTTGGTCAGCGTGTCCGTGCCGTAGGACCACACCTCTTGCTTGTTCGTCGCGCTGTTGTACCCGCTCGGGAACTCGGCGCCCCGCACCTGGACCCCGGCGTAGATCCGGTACTCGCGGTGGCTGCTGCGCCACGAGTCCCACACGTAGACGTAGCCCCAGTTCTTGCCGCACCCCTTGAACTGCTTGACCGAGGCGATGGTGGTGCCGCCGCTCTTGAGGTACGCGGTCGAGCCGATCTGCGTCACCCCGGACGGGCACGCCGGGTTCGTCTCGGCCTGCGCGGACCCCGTGAAGGTCATCGCGACCGCTGCCGCCGCCAGCACGGCGGCGCCAATCCTTTTCTGCATGACCACGACGGTGGACGCACCCGGTTAGGCAGCGGTTAATCACACCCGCCCGGCTCCGGCTGAGACGGGCCGGTTGACCCCGGTGGCTCCCCGGTGCCTGAATCATCGCCATGAGCCGCTGGGTGTTGTCCGTCGAACGCCGTATCGCCGCGCCCGCGGACGAGATCTACGCCGTGGTCGCCGACCCGGACCGGCACCGCGACTTCGACGGGTCGGACGCGCTGCGCGGCGTCGCCGAGGCCAGCTCACCGGCCCGGCCACTGGTGGTGGGCGACCACTTCAGCATGAACATGGACCTGCGCGGCCAGTACGTCATGACCAGCACCGTCGTCGAGGCGGAGCCGGGGCGGCGGTTCGCCTGGCAGTCGAGGCCGCACAAGAGCTCCGCGAGGTGGCGGTCCGCGTTCGGCGGCCGGATCTGGCGGTACGAGCTCGAACCGGACGGCGGCACGACCCTGGTGCGGGAGAGCTGGGACCTGACCGAGGAGCCGTTGCGGGTGGTCGTCGGGCTCGGCCGTCCCGTGGCACGCGACGCCATGACCGCCTCGCTCGAACGCCTGGCCCGGCTGGTCGAGCGGAGCTGAGTCACCGCAGGCCGAGCCGGTCCGCGAGAACGCTCGCCAGGTGCACCGGTTCGCGCTCGGTGGTGTGCCGGATCTGCGTGCGGCAGCTGAAGCCGTCCGCGACCACCAGCGCGTCCTCGTCGGCCCGCAACGACGGGAGCAGGTCCTGTTCGGCACACGCGATCGACACGTCGTAGTGACCCCGCTCGAACCCGAAGTTGCCGGCGAGACCGCAGCAGCCCTCCACGACCTTCGGCTTCAGGCCCGCCTTGACCATCGCGGCGCGGTCGGGGCCGAAGCCCAGCTCCGCGTACTGGTGGCAGTGGGTCTGCACGACCGCGTCCCGCTCGCCCTCCCCGTCCGGCAACCGGGGCGCGACGTGCTCGGCGAACGTGCGGGTGGCCTCGGCGAGCGCGTGCACGGCCGGGTCGCCGGACAGCTTCGGGGCCTCGGCGCGCAGGAACGCCGTGCAGCTCGGTTCCAGGCCGATCACCGGGACACCGCGGCTCGTCCACGGGTGCAGCGCCCGTGCGGTCCGCTCGACGACCTCGCGGGCCTTGCCGAGCTGGCCGGTCGAGTGCCACGTCAGTCCACAGCAGACGTTCGCGGACGGCAGCTCGACGCGGTTTCCCAGGTGTGCCAGCACGGTGGCGGCGTCGAGGCCGATGCCCGGCTCGAAGAAGTTCGTGAACGTGTCGGGGAACAGCAGCACCGGCTCGCCCTCGCCGAGCGGGCGGAAGCGCCGGGTCAGGGGGGTGACGGGCCGGGGCAGCTCGCGTTGCGGGGTGAGCCCGGCGAACCGGCCGAACCGCGCCGTGAGGCGGTTGACCAGCCGGTAGCGCAGCCACGTCGGCAGCCAGCCCATCGCGTAGTGGGAGCGCGGCCGGACCCTGCCCTTGTAGTGCTCGTGCAGGAACTCCGCCTTGTAGCTCGCCATGTCCACGTCGACGGGACAGTCCCGCTTGCACCCCTTGCAGCCCAGGCAGAGGTCGAGCGCCTCGGCCACCTCGGCAGACCGCCAGCCGTCCTTGATCACGTCACCGGCGAGCATCTCGAACAACAGGTGCGCCCGGCCGCGCGTCGAGTGCTTCTCCTCCTTGGTGACGCGGTAGCTCGGGCACATCACGCCGCCCTTGGTGTTCAGGCACTTGCCGACGCCGACGCACCGCCGCGTGTCGCTCGCGAACTCCGCGCGGGCCGGGATCGTCGGGGGAGCGACGAGGATCCGCAGGTCGTCGTCCAGCTTCAGCGGCTCGACGATCCGGCCGGGGTTGAGCAGGTTGCTCGGGTCGAACGCGTGCTTGAACTGCTGGAACGCCTTGATCGCGGCGGGCGGGTACATCCGGCCGAGCAGCTCCGAGCGCGCCTGGCCGTCGCCGTGCTCGCCGGACAGGCTGCCGCCGTGCCGCACGACCAGGTCGGCCGCGTCCTGGAGGAACTCGCGGTAGCCGCCGGCCAGGTCGAAGTCGATGCGGACGTGCAGGCAGCCCTCGCCGTAGTGGCCGTAGGTGACGCCGCGCCGGCCGTGCCCGGTCAGCAGCTCGTCGAACTCGCGCAGGTAGGCGCCGAGGCGTTGCGGCGGCACGGCCGCGTCCTCCCAGCCCGACCAGGCTTCGCTGCCGTCGGCCATCCGGGTGGCCAGGCCCGCGCCGTCCTCGCGGATGCGCCACAACGCCCGCTGGTGCGCGGCGTCGTGCACCACCATCGAGTGCTTGCTGAGCCGTGCGATCCGTTCAGGACGGTCCTCGACCTCGACGAACAGCCAGCTGCGGCCGTCCGGCAGCTCCGGCCGCGAGCGCACCGCGCGCACCAGGCTCTCGTTCAGGCCCTCGACCGCCAGCGCGTCCTCGATCTGCGTCACCTGGTCGGCGGCCTCGTAGGTGTCCGGGAAGCCGAGCACGACCAGGACGCGGCGCTCCGGCCTGCGCACGAGCTTCAGCTCCGCGCCCAGCACGACGACGCACGTGCCCTCTGTGCCGACCAGTTGCTGAGTGAGCGTCGGGGCGTCCAGCGCGTACCCGCTCACCCGGCGGCTCAGCGAGGGGAACCACGCCGGGTCGTGCCCCGGCAACGCGAGCGGCGGGGGTGAGGTGGTGTCGAACGTGCGTCCGTCCACCGTGAGCACCCGCAGGTTCGCCACGTTCTCGCTGGTCTTGCCCCACCTGATCGAGTGCGCGCCGCACGCGTTGTTGCCGATCATCCCGCCGATCGTGCAGCGCGAGTGCGTGGACGGGTCCGGCCCGAACACGTGGTCACCCGCCGCGGAGTTGATCCGGTCGAGCACCGCGCCCGGCTGCGCGAACGCGCGGTCGCCGGAGACCTCGAACGCCGTCAGGTAGCGGCTGAAGTCGAGCACCAGCCCGGTGCCGCACGCGTTGCCCGCGACGGACGTCCCCGCGCCCCGGCTGGTGATCGGCACCCGGTGCTCCGCGGCGATCCCGACGGCCGCGGCGACGGCGTCCGTCGTGCGTGGACGGACGACCACGCGCGGCACGTGCCGGTAGTTCGAGGCGTCCGCCGCGTACAGGGCCCGGCTGGCCGGGTCGTCCAGGACGTCACCGTCCACGTCGCGGCGAAGTCGATCGAGAAAGGCCCGCATTCACCCGATCATGCCTGGTCGGATGTGACGTGGCTTGCGCGATGCCGGACTACCTGCCGGTAGCAGATAGCCTCACCCGGTCAACCAGCAGCGATTCTCGGGAGAGCTAGTGAGTCGGTCCGTTCTGGTCACCGGAGGCAACCGCGGCATCGGCCTCGCCATCGCGCGGGCGTTCGCCGAACAGGGCGACAAGGTCGCGGTGACCCACCGCGGGTCCGGCGCTCCCGAAGGTCTGCTCGGCGTCAAGTGCGACGTGACGGACGCGGCGGCGGTCGACGCCGCGTTCACCGAGGTCGAGGCCGCGCACGGCCCCGTCGAGGTGCTCGTCTGCAACGCGGGCATCACGCAGGACACGCTGCTGCTGCGGATGAGCGAGAAGCAGTTCACCGACGTCCTCGACGCGAACCTGACCGGCGCGTTCCGGTTCGCGCAGCGCGCCTCCCGCGGCATGCTGCGCAAGAAGTTCGGCCGCATCGTCTTCATCTCGTCGGTCGTCGGCCTCACCGGTGGCCCCGGCCAGGTCAACTACGCCGCGTCCAAGGCGGGCATGGTCGGCATGGCGCGCTCCATCGCCCTGGAGCTGGGTTCGCGCAACATCACCGCGAACGTCGTCGCGCCCGGCTTCATCACCACCGACATGACCGCCGAGCTGCCGGAGGCCGTCCGCGAGGCCGCGCTGAAGCAAATCCCCGCCGGCCGCTACGGCTCGGCGGACGAGATCGCCCGCGCCGTCACGTTCCTCGCGGCGAACGAGTCCGGCTACGTCAACGGCGCGGTGCTGCCCGTCGACGGCGGCCTCGGCATGGGCCACTGAGCTTTCGTCTCCGTTCTTCTTTTCGGGAAAGGGTTGGATCAAGTGACCGGACTGCTCGAAGGCAAGCGCCTGCTGATCACGGGTGTGATCACCGACGCGTCGATCGCCTTCCACGTCGCACGCGTCGCCCAGGAGCAGGGCGCCGAGGTCGTGCTGACCGGGTTCGGCCGGATGAGCCTCGTGCAGCGCATCGCCAAGCGCCTGCCCAAGCCCGCGCCCGTGGTCGAGCTCGACGTGCAGAACCAGGAGCACCTGGACACGCTCGCCGACCGCGTCCGCGAGCACGTCGACGGCCTCGACGGCGTCGTGCACGCCATCGGGTTCGCCCCGCAGAGCTGCCTCGGCGCGCCGTTCATGGACGCGCCGTGGGAGGACGTCTCCGTCGCGATGCACGTGTCGGCCTACTCCTACAAGGCGCTGGTGCAGGCCGCGCGTCCGCTGCTGTCGCCCGGCTCGTCCGTCGTCGGTCTCGACTTCGACGCCCGCCAGGTGTGGCCCGCCTACAACTGGATGGGCGCGGCGAAGGCGGCGTTCGAGTCGATCAACCGCTACATGGCGCGCGACCTCGGCCCCGAGGGCATCCGCGTCAACCTGATCTCCGCGGGCCCGGTGCGCACCATGGCCGCGAAGTCCATCCCCGGCTTCGCGGCGCTCGAGGAGGTGTGGGCCGACAAGGCCCCACTGTCGTGGGACGTCGAGGACCCGACGCCGGTCGCGAAGTCGGTGTGCGGCCTGCTGTCCGACTGGTTCCCGGCCACCACCGGGTCGATGGTGTTCGTCGACGGCGGTGTGCACTTCCTCGGTATCTGAGGTCACGCGGGTTCGCCGTGTGGGGTGCGGGGACGTCTGATTGGATGGAGCGGTGAGTTTCGATGCGCTGCTCTGGCTGTCGTTCGGCGGCCCGGAAGGTCCTGAGGACGTCCGCCCCTTCCTGGAGAACGTGGTCCGCGGACGGGGCGTGCCGCCGGAGCGGCTGGACGAGGTCGAGGCCCACTACCAGCACTTCGGTGGCGTGTCCCCGATCAACCGCCTGAACCGCGAGGCCATCGAGGCCGTCCGCGCCACCGGGTTCGAGCTGCCGGTCTACTTCGGCAACCGCAACTGGCACCCGATGGTCGAGGAGACCGTCGAGCGGATGAAGGCCGACGGGGTCCGCCGCGCACTGGTGTTCCCGACGAGCGCCTACGGCGGCTACTCGGCGTGCCGCCAGTACGACGAGGACATCCTGCGCGCGCTGCGGGCCGTGCCCGACGGTCCCGAACTGGTGAAGCTGCGCCACTTCTTCGACCACCCGCTGTTCATCTCGGCGTTCGCCGACGGCGTCCGCGCCGCGGCGGAGACGCTGACCGGCCCGTACCGGCTCGTCTTCACCGCGCACTCGGTGCCGGTGTCGGCGGACAAGGCCGCCGGACCGCCCGAGGAGGGCGGCTTCCGCTACTCGCGCCAGGTCGCGGAGGCGTCCCGCCTGGTCGCCGCCGAGCTGGGCGTCACCGAGTACGACGTGGTGTGGCAGTCGCGGTCGGGCCCGCCGCAGGTCCCGTGGCTGGAACCGGACATCGTCGACCACATCGACGCGTTGCACGCCAAGGGCGTCACCGGTGTCGTGGTGTGCCCGATCGGGTTCGTGTCCGACCACCTGGAGGTCGTGTGGGACCTCGACACCGAGGCCCGCGACCGCGCCGCCGAGCTGGGCATGGAGTTCGCCCGCTCCGCGACGCCGAACGCCGACCCGCGCTTCGCCGAGCTCGTGGTGGAGCTGGTGGCGGAGCACACGTCCGGCGCTCCGGTGCGGAAGCTGTCCGAGTTCGTGGCGGCCGGGTGCACGGTGAACGGCGCGCCGTGTGCGCCGTTGTGCTGCGAGCCCGCGAAGAGGCCCGCACGCGGCTGAGCCTTGCTTCAGCGACCTTGTAGCGCGCCCGTCAGCGCCTCCACGGCGTCGGCGGGCAACGCGCCGTCGTGGTCCAGCGCGTAGCGGATCACGTTGCGGAACTCGTCGCTGAACCGCGAGTAGTACGGCGTGACCGGGCGCAGCCGGGCGTCCTCGATGGCTTTCAGCAGGGTGCCCGCGTAGAGGTGCTTCCTGGTGACGATGCTGTCCTGGTAGACGATCCCGCGGGTGGCGGCCAGACCGCCGCGTTCGAACAGCAGCTGCTGGCTACGCGGGCCCGTCAGGAACTCGATGAGCGCCTGGGCCGCACGGGGTTTCTTCGACTTCGAGGAGATGGCGAGGTTCTGGCCGCCGAGCACGCTCGGGCCGGTCAGCCGCATCACCTCGAACTCGATGCCGGGACGGCCCGCCGACTCGCCGCGGTTGCCCTCCAGCGCCCGGTGCGCGACCGGCCAGTTGCGCATGAACACGATCTTGCCGTCGCGGAACGCCTGCGTGGTCAGCAGCTCGTTCTGGTCGCGGGACTCCGGCAGCACCACGGGTTCGCCGCCCTTGAGGCCGTCGGCGAGCCAGCGCAGGGCGCGTCGGGTGCGCTCGGAGTCGATCACGACCTTGCCCGTCTCGTCGACGACGTCGCCCTTCTCCGCCCAGATCAGCTCCAGCGCGTTCACCGTCAGGCCCTCGTAGTCGTCGAACTGGCCGCCGAAGCCGGCGGTGAGGCGGGCGTCCCGGTCGCTGCGCAGCGCGCGCAGCGAGGTGGTGGCGATGTCGTCGAGGCCGAGCGGCTCCTCGGGCACGAGGTCCTTGCGGTAGAAGAGAAGTCCCGCGTCGGTGTTGAACGGCAGCGCCCACAGCACGCCCTGGTAGCGGCAGCTCTCCAGCGGGCGCCGCAGGAACCCGCTCGTGTCCACACCGGACAGCGGACGCAGGTAGCCCGACTGCGCGAACTCGGCGGTCCACGTGACGTCGAGGTTGAAGACGTCCACGTTGTCCGCCTTCTCCCTGGCCCGCGCCACCATCTCGCTGCGCTGCCCGTCCGCCTCCAGCGGCAGCTCCACGATCTCCGCCGGCTGCTCGGGGTGCTCGGCGTTCCACTGGTTGATCAGGGCCTGCCGCTGGCCGTTCTCGCTCAGGTCGAGGCCGCTGAGCACGACGAGCTTGCCCTTCTCCCACTCGGTCGGCTCGCGGAACAGCGGCTGCACCCCGCTGGTGAACAGGATCGTGAGCACGACTCCGATCGCCACGCCCATCGCGAGCCACGACCGGTTCGCCCACACCACGCCGGGCGGGCCGAGCCTCGGCCGCGCCTCCCAGAACCGTCTCAGCCACCTCATCCGGCACCTCCCCACACCCTGCGGAACAACGCCACGAGATCGTCGCCGAGCGTGTTCGTCGTCGAGTCGCGGCACTCGCCGCCGGACGCGTCGGTGATCTCCGTCAACGCGTGCGCCGAGCAGCTCGCGTCGCCCACGGCGATGATGAACACCCGGATTCCCTTCTGCGCCACGGTGTTCACGACGTCCTGGCGGGTCTGCGCGCTCGTCGTGTCCTCGCCGTCGGTCAGCGCTATCACCGCGCCGACGTGGTCCGCGTCGTCGGCGCCGACCCGGTCCAGCCCGTCGAGGATCGCCTGGTGCAACGGCGTGCCACCGGTCGGCCGGACAGCGTTCAACGCGGCGGTCGTGGCCTCCTTGTCACGCCTGCCCAGCGGGACGAGCCGGCGGACCTCGTCGTTGTTGAACACCGACAGGCCGTACGTGTCCTTCTCGCCCATCTGCGTGAGGGCTTTGCGGACGCCCTCGGTCGCGACGGCGAACCTCGTCTCCCCGCTGACCGTCTGTTCGGCCATCGAGCCGGAGGCGTCGAGGGTGAGCCAGACCCGGCCGTCGCGCTTGGCCTGCTCGTAGCTCTTCTGGAACGCGGTGTGCGCGTCGTCGTCCGGCGCCGCCTCCGCGCGGTCCAGCACCAGACCGGCCCGCACGCCGAGCTCCTCGCGGAACGCGGAGCCCGCCGCCTGCCGGGCGGGCCGCAACCCGGCGGCGTTGAGCGCCGACATGCCCTCCTGCGTGCCGAGCCACTCCTGGAACCGCCTCGCGGGCTCGCGCGCGGCCAGGTTCGACACGTCCGGCGCGTCCCACTCGACGAGGTTCAGCGGGTAGTCGGCGCGGTAGGTGTCCGACGGGTACAGCGCGGTGAGGCAGGGCTTCTCGGCGCAGCCCCTGTTGCGCCGCAACAGCACCTGCTCGGTCGTGATCACCGCGGCGCCCGCCGGCGGCCGGACGGCCTCCTGGACCCGCCGTTCCACGACGGCCGGGGTGAGCGACTCGTACAGCGCCTCCGTCGCGAGCTTGCCGTCGATCGCCATCAGCGGGTTCGGCCGGACGATCGGGATGCCGGTGCCGCCGACCTTGGTGAACAGCTCACCCCACGTCTCCGGCGTGCCCGACACCACGTCCCGCGCGATGGCCGGGGGCACCCCGAGCACGACGGGCGAGAACGCCACCGACTCGCCCGGCCTGATCCGCACCGCCGACCCGATGCCGCCCGTGCGGCGCGCCACCTCGTTCGTCTCCGTCGTCGAGTCGGGCAGCCACACGTCCGGGTGCGGCCCGATCTCCCGCAGGTCCTGCGAGGACCACGACGCCCGCAGCGCGTTCGCGCCCTGGTTGCCCGGCGCCGAGAACACGTAGAGCCGCGCGGTGCGGCACCCGTGGTTGCGCGCGGACGTGTGCTGCTCGAACTTCCGCGCCACCTCGCTGACCACGGGTTCCGCGTCCACCGAGGTGAGCACGCGGACCTCCGTGGGCTGCGGGCACCCGAGCAGCAGCACCCGCCCGTACGCGACCACCGGCGGGGCCGCGAGCGCGACGAGCCCGGCCGAGACCAGCAGCACGGCCGTGAACACGACCCAGCGCAACCGGATGCGCTTGGCCACCCGGTTCAGCCTGTCGATCGCGGACGCCGACACCACCAGCAGTGCCGTGCCGAGGCCGTAGAGCACCCACGACTGCCACGTGGCGAGCGCTCCGACCGCGGCCTGGGACAGCAGGTGCCCGGCGACGGCGGCCAGCATGAGGGCCCCCGCGTACCGGGGTGTCGTGCTCGACCGGCGCTGGTCGACGTCCTCCATCCCGCGTTCCTCCCCACCCGGCACCCTATGACGCGGCACCGACAGTTCCGGGGCAGTTGCGGGGTCTCGGGGCGTCGCCGGGGGAGAACCACTCGTTCGGGTCAGCGAGTCATCGGGTCCGCGCCCGTCGCGGCTGGTGGGGAGCGGTCCGGTGCGGCGCGGGTGATCAGCGGGGCCGCCTCGGTGCGTCAGCGACGGTCGTGCCCGCTCCCTGCGCGCACCCGGCGCGCCGACGGGTCAGTGGCGGCCCGCGCCGCTGTCCGCCAGTACGCGCACGGCCTCGTCCACCGCGGCGCACCGGGCCCGGCGCACCGCCTCCGTCACCGGGCGCAACGCGTCGGTGCGCGCCGTCATCGCCGACGCCGACACGGCGCCGCCGGGGGAGTCGGACCTCGCCACGGACAGGATCGCGTCCACCTCCGCGGCGCGCTGCAGCACCCGCAGGGAGCGGGGCGGCATCGCGTCCGGCCAGGGCAGCGCCGAGTTCGCGGCGGCCAGGTCGGTGATCTCCTTGCGCACGTTCGGGCGGTGCTTGGCCACGTCGAGCGCGGCCAGCGCCGCCGTCGCCTCGCGCAGGGCGGAGCCCAGGCTGTGCTCCGCCTCGCCGATCGGGATGTGCTCCAGGCCCGTGGACGACGGCAGGTCGAAGACCGTCCACCGCATCACGCCGTCCGCCACGATCTTCGGCACCAGGCCCACGTGGACGGACGGGATCACGAGCGCCTCGCCTGCGCGCAGCGCGCACGTCGCGAGCGTGCCCTTGCCGCCCAGGCCGCGCACGTCTCCCGCCACGGGCAGCACCAGCCGTGCCGAGGTCGCGCCCGCACGTCGCAGGGCGGCCAGCAGCAGGGCGGGGCCCACCGGGGCCTCGTCGGGACCGGGGAGGTCGAGCGCCGTGGCGGTGCCGTCGTCGTCGGCCACCACCTCGTGCTGCTCGGCCCACGTGTGCAGGGCGTCGAGGACGTCGTCGGCCGCGGCAAGGCCGTGCAGCCATCCCGACGTCCACACGACCAGCGTGGCACTCGCACAGGACACCCGAAGAGATTACGTGGAGGCACCCCGATGGCCCCAACCGGTGTGCCCGATCCGAGACGTCCGGACGAGAACTACTGGGCCGCGGGGCCGATGTGCTTCTCCAGCAAGCCGCGGAACGACGTCACGTCCTCATCGGACGCGAACGCCCGGTGCGGCACGGACAGCGACGCCACGCCCTCGTCCAGGGTCTGCAGCACGAAGCCCTGCCGCGTCTCGGTCCAGCCGGGCAGCTCCTCCCAGCCGATCTCCTCGCGGACGGAGCTGCCGACGGCCATCCGGAACGACTGGTCGTCCGCGCTGCCCACGACGGTCCGGCTGATCATCTCGTCCGACGAGAAGCGCCACCACACCGCCACCGGCTCCATCAGCGCGATGACCAGCGCGCACCCCAGGCCGAACAGCGCGACGAACAGCATGTCGTCGAAGGCGGTCAGCAGCACCACCGAGATCACGGCGAACGCGAGGGCGAACCACGGCGCCCACCTGACCATCGGCACCATCGTGCGCAGGCTGGCCCGCCAGTCCGCGGGGGAAGGGGCCCAGTTGAAGTCGACACTGTTGCTCATAGCGCCCTGCATTCTGCTGCACGGTGACCGCGCGTTTCCGGCGGATGACGAAAGTGGGCTGGAGCTGCTCCACGTCGACGGTCCGGGTTTCGGTGCGTAGCGTCGTCTGCGTGACCCAGAACCTGGCCCGCACGGCGGGCGAACTGCGCGCCGCCGGGCACCTGCCGCGCGGCGTCAAGACCGAGATCAGGGAAAACCTCCTCGCGGCACTGCGAGAAGGACGAAACCCGTGGCCGGGCATCGTCGGTTTCGACCGCACGGTGCTGCCCCAGCTGGAGCGCGCGCTGCTGGCCGGGCACGACATCGTCCTGCTCGGCGAGCGCGGACAGGGCAAGACCCGGCTGCTGCGCACGCTCGTCTCGCTGCTCGACGAGTGGACGCCCGTCATCGAGGGCTCCGAGCTGGGGGAACACCCGCTCGACCCGATCACGCCGGAGTCGCGGCGGCGGGCGGCCGAGCTCGGCGACGACCTGCCGGTGGTGTGGCGGCACCGCGACGAGCGGTACGCGGAGAAGCTCGCGACGCCCGACACGTCCGTCGGCGACCTGGTCGGCGACGTCGACCCGGTGAAGGTCGCGCAGGGCCGCTCGCTCGGTGACCCCGAGACCATCCACTACGGCCTGCTCCCGCGCGCCCACCGCGGCATCATCGCCATCAACGAGCTGCCCGACCTGGCGGAACGCATCCAGGTCGCGCTGCTCAACGTCATGGAGGAACGCGACATCCAGGTCCGCGGCTACACGCTGCGGCTGCCGCTGGACGTGCTGCTCGTCGCCACCGCGAACCCCGAGGACTACACCAACCGCGGCCGCATCATCACGCCGCTCAAGGACCGCTTCGGCGCCGAGGTGCGCACGCACTACCCGCTGGAGGTCGAGGCCGAGGTCGACATGGTCCGCCAGGAGGCGGAGCTCGTCGCCGAGGTCGGCGACCACCTGCTGGAGATCATCGCCCGGTTCGTCCGGCACCTGCGCGAGTCGTCGTCGATCGACCAGCGGTCCGGCGTCTCGGCGCGGTTCGCGATCGCGGCGGCGGAGACCGTCGCGGCGTCGGCGCTGCGCAGGTCCGCGCTGATCGGCGAGACCCCGGCCATCGCGCGCCCGGTCGACCTGGAGTCGGTGCCGGACGTGCTGCGCGGCAAGCTCGAGTTCGAGGCGGGCGAGGAGGGCCGCGAGGAGGAGGTCCTCGTCCACCTGCTGCGCCGCTCGATCGCGGACACGGCGCGGGCCCGCCTCGCCGGGCTGAACCTGCGCACGCTCGCCGAGGTCGTCTCCGACGGCCACCCGGTCGCGACCGGTGACCGCGTGCACGCGGGCGACCTGCTGGCCGCGTTGCCGGAGCTGCCGATCCTGCACGAGGTCGCGGAACGGCTGGGCGCGGGCCCGAAGGACCCCGTCGGCCGCATCGCCTCCGCCGTGGAGCTGGCACTGGAGTCGCTGTACCTGACTCGCCACCTGTCGAAGGACAACTCCTCCGACGACGACCGATCGGTGTACGGATGAGATATCGCTACGGGCGCTGGGGCGGCGGTGCCGACCCGCTGGCGCCGCCGGTCGACCTGCGCGCGGCGGTCGACGAGCTCGGCCGCGAGATCATGGAGGGCGCGTCCCCGTCCTCCGCGCTGCGCGAGCTGCTGCGGCGCGGCGTCGACGGCACCCGCGGCCTCGACGACCTGACGTCGCGGCTGTGGCAGCGCCGGTCCGCGATCCAGCGCAGGCACCGGCTCGACGGCACGCTCACCGAGGTGCGGCAGCTGCTCGACCGGGCGGTCGAGGCCGAGCGCAGGGCGTTGTTCCCCGACCCGTCCGACGACGCGCGCTTCCGCGAGGCCCAGCTCGACGCCCTCCCGCCGGGAACCGCGGCGGCCGTGCAGGAGCTGGCGAACTACGACTGGCGCTCGCAGGAGGCCCGTGAGGCGTTCGAGCAGATCCGCGACCTGCTCGGCCGCGAGCTGCTCGACCAGCGCTTCCAGGGCATGAAGCAGGCGCTGTCCAACGTGGGCTCCGAGGACGTCAAGCGCATCCAGCGGATGTTGCGCGACCTCAACGAGCTGCTGGAGTCGCACGCCGCGGGCTCTCCGGACACGCCGCGCCGGTTCGACGACTTCATGCGCAAGCACGGCGACTTCTTCCCGGAGAACCCCCGCGACGTCGACGAGCTCATCGACGCCCTGGCAGCCCGTTCGGCGGCCGCCCAGCGCATGATGAACTCGATGACCGAGGCCCAGCGCGCCGAGCTGTCCGCGTTGTCGCAGCAGGCTTTCGGCGGCATCGGCTCCCAGCTGTCCACGCTGGACTCGCTGCTGCAACGGCTGCGTCCCGGTGAGGACTGGACGTCGTCGGCGCGGTTTCGCGGCCAGGACCCGCTGGGCCTGGGCGAGGGCGCGCAGGCGATGGCCGACCTGGCCGAGCTCGACGCCCTGGCCGAACAGCTGTCCCAGTCCTACCCCGGCGCCCGCCTGGAGGACATCGACCTGGAGGCGCTGGAACGCCAGCTGGGCGGAGAAGCCTCGGTCGACGCGCGCCGGCTGGCCGACCTGGAGAAGGCGCTGCGGCAGCAGAACATCGTCGAACGCGCGCCCGACGGGTCGTTGCGCCTGACCCCGAAGGCCCTGCGCCGCCTGGGGGAGACGGCCCTGCGCGGCGTCGTCGACCAGCTGCGCTCGTCGCAGGGGTCGCGCGAGACCAGCTCGGCGGGTGCCGCGGGCGAGCTGATGGGCTCGACCAGGCCGTGGCAGTTCGGCGACACCGAACCGTGGGACGTGCCGCGCACCCTGCGCAACTCGGTGCTGCGCTCGGGCACGATGTCACTCGACGTGGTGGACCTGGAGGTCGCGGAGACCGAGCACCGCACCCGGGCCGCCGTCGCGCTGTGCGTCGACACCTCGTGGTCGATGGTGCAGGACGGCCGCTGGGTGCCGATGAAACGCACCGCGCTCGCACTGCACCACCTCGTGCGCACCCGTTTCCGCACGGACGCCCTTCAGCTGGTGACGTTCGGCCGCTACGCCGAGGCGGTCGACATCGGCCAGCTCACCGCGCTGGAAGGCGTGTGGGAACAGGGCACGAACCTGCACCACGCCCTGCTGCTCGCCGGCCGCCACGTGCGCCGTCACCCCGACGCCCAGCCGGTGGTGCTCGTGGTGACGGACGGCGAACCGACCGCGCACCTGGAGCCCGACGGCGACGCCGAGTTCAACTACCCGCCGCTGCCCAGGACGCTCACCAAGACGCTCAACGAGGTCGACGCCCTGGCGCGGCTCGGGGCGACGATCTCGGTGTTCAAGCTGGGCGACGACCCGCGACTGGCCGCGTTCGTCGACATCGTGGCCCGGCGCGGTGGTGGCCGGGTGGTGTCGCCGGACGAGGAGGGGCTGGGGGCCGCCGTGGTGAGCGACTACCTGACCTCCCGGCGCCGCCGTCGGTGAGGCCGGGAGTCGCCGTGGTGAGCGATCACCTGCGATACCGGTGAGGCCGGGCAACGGCAGCACCGGGGACGTGCCTGGCTTTCGCCTGCGGCCATCCCGCCCTCGCCTGCGTCCACCCAGACCCTCACCGGACGGGTCGGCACGCTTCCTCGCGGCGGCGATCAGGTCCCAGAAGGCGTCGTGTCCATGGTCTGCTCCCCCTGCGCGTCAGAGCTCGTACAGCGCGGCCAGGCGGGGCAGGCGTGCTGCCATCTCGGCGCTGTCGTCGAAGACGGCGTCCCACTCCGGGTCCAGGGCGGGGTAGCGGATGGTGAACGCGTCCTCGGGCAGCCGCATGCCGGTCGCCTTGAGGTGGGCGTCCCACACGATCGACAGGGCGCCCTCGCGCTCCAGTTCGGCCTCGGTCTCGGCGGCGGCCACGACGACCGGCAGGCCCGCCAGGGTGTCCGGGTCGGCCACGGCCGCCTCGAAGGTCTCGCGGCCCTGCGTCAGCAGCCAGCCGCGGAAGTAGTCGAACCCGTCGTCCGAGCAGCCGCCGTTGATCAGGTACGCCGCCGCCCACAGCGGGTTGCGGTACGACTCGGCCATGAGGTCCCACAGGACCTGCTGGGCGGCGACGATCTCGGCCGGGGGCCGAATGGCGAGCAGGTCGGTGGCGGCGGCCACCACGGCCCGGCTGTCGGCCGGGTCGACGCGCGATCTGGCGTCGGCGATGAGGTTCCAGAAGTCGTTCTTGTCCACGGGCGAAGCGTGGCAGACGGGTCTGACAATTTTCGGCCACCCGGCGGTGCGCGGGGCTAGGTTGGGGTCATGATCAGGACTCTCTTCCGCTCTCTCGAACCCGTGCACGGGATGATCTACTTCGCTCCCGAGGCGGACACCAGGTACGCGAGCGCCGGGCTCGACCGCCCGTCCGGGTACTTCGCGTCGCGGGCGGCGGCGATGGGGCCGGTCGGGTCCGAGGTCGTGGTCGCGACGTTCTACAACTTCAACCCCGCGCTCGTGCGGGCGTGCATCCCGCAGGCGTGGGAGAAGGTCACCCCGGAACAGGTCCTCCGGTTGCGCTGGGAGGCGGCGGACGAGGCGCTGCGCAAGGTGCTGCCCGGCGACCTCGACGAGATCACCGGGCTCGCGAAGCGCGCCGCCGAGCGGGCCAAGGACATGCCGCACGGGCGGCCGTTGTTCGCCGCGCACGCGAGCCTGCCGTGGCCGGACGACACGCTGCTGCAGCTGTTCCACGCGCAGACGTTGCTGCGCGAGTTCCGCGGCGACGGCCACCTCGCTGCGTTGCTCCGGCACAACATCAGCGGGATCGAGGCGCTGGTGCTGCACGTCGCCACGGGCACCTACCCGGCGAGCGTGCTGCGCAAGACGCGCGCGTGGTCGGAGGAGCAGTGGGCGGCCACGGTCGAGGACCTGCGCTCACGCGGCCTGGTCGGCGAGGACGACCTGCTGACGGACCGGGGCCGCGAGCTGCGGGAGGGCATCGAGGACGACACCGACCGGATGGCCGCGCCCGCCTACGACGTGCTGTCCGACGAGGAGAAGGAGCGGTTCGTCGCGCTGGCCTCGCCGCTGGGCAAGGCCGTCGTCGAGGGCGGGCTGCTGCCGGGACGGCGCTGAGTCACTCGTCGCGTTCGGTCGACGCGAGCGCCTTCTCGGTGGCCTCGTCCTTGCCCACCCGGTGCTTGCCGGGATTTGTCAGCGAGAAGTGCGCCTCCTCGCGCATCCGCTCGACCATGTGCGGGTAGTGCAGCTCGAACGCGGGCCGTTCCGAGCGGATGCGCGGCAGCTCCGTGAAGTTGTGCCTCGGCGGGGGTGAGGTCGTCGCCCACTCCAGGGAGTTGCCGAAGCCCCACGGGTCGTCCTGCGGGGCAGGGTCGCCGAAGCGGTAGGAGCGGAAGACGTTCCACGCGAACGGCAGCACGGACGCGCCCAGCAGGAACGAGCTGATGGTGGAGAACGTGTTGAGGAACGTGAACCCGTCGGTGGGCAGGTAGTCGGCGTACCGGCGGGGCATGCCCTCGTTGCCCAGCCAGTGCTGCACGAGGAACGTGCCGTGGAACCCGAAGAACGTCGTCCAGAAGTGCAGCTTGCCGAGCGGCTCGCTGAGCATCCGCCCGGTGATCTTCGGGAACCAGAAGTAGATGCCCGCGTACGTGGCGAACACGATGGTGCCGAACAGCACGTAGTGGAAGTGCGCCACCACGAAGTACGTGTCGGACACGTGGAAGTCGATGGCGGGGGACGCGAGCAGGACACCCGTCAGGCCGCCGAGGAGGAAGGTCACGAGGAAGCCGATGGAGAACAGCATCGGCGACTCGAACGTGAGCTGGCCGCGCCACATCGTGCCGGCCCAGTTGAAGAACTTGATGCCCGTCGGCACGGCGATCAGGAACGTCATGAGCGCGAAGAACGGCAGCAGCACGGCGCCGGTCGCGTACATGTGGTGCGCCCACACCGCCACGGACAGCATCGCGATCGCCAGCGTGGCGAACACCAGGCCCTTGTAGCCGAACAACGGCTTGCGGCTGAACACCGGCAGGATCTCGGTCACGATGCCGAAGAACGGCAGCGCAACGATGTAGACCTCGGGATGGCCGAAGAACCAGAACAGGTGCTGCCACAGGATCACGCCGCCGTTGGCGGGGTCGAACACGTGCGCGCCGAAGTGCCGGTCCGCCGCCAGTCCCATCAGCGCCGCGGTGAGGATCGGGAACGCGAGGAGGATCAGCACGGACGTCACCAGGATGTTCCAGGTGAAGATCGGCATCCGGAACATCGTCATGCCGGGTGCGCGCAGGCACGCCACGGTGGTGATCATGTTGACCGCGCCGAGGATCGTGCCGAGACCGGACACCGCGAGGCCCATGATCCACAGGTCCGCGCCGACGCCCGGCGAGTGCAGGGCCGACGACAGCGGCGTGTAGGCGAACCAGCCGAAGTCCGCCGCGCCGCCGGGCGTCACGAAGCCCGCCGTGGCGACGATGCCACCGAACAGGTACAGCCAGTACGAGAAGGCGTTCAGGCGCGGGAACGCCACGTCGGGTGAGCCGATCTGCAACGGCAGGACGAAGTTCGCGAAGCCGAACAGGATCGGCGTCGCGTACAGCAGCAGCATGATCGTGCCGTGCATGGTGAACAGCTGGTTGTACTGCTCGTTCGACAGGAACTGCAGGCCCGGCCGCGCCAGCTCGGCGCGCATCAGCAGCGCCATCAGGCCGCCGATCATGAAGAACGCGAACGACGTGGTCAGGTACATGACGCCGATCTGCTTGGGATCGGTCGTGCGGAAGAGCGAGAGGAAGTACGAGCCCTTCGGGCGTGTGCGAGCGGCCCCGGCGTGGGGCACCACCGGCGTGGGCTTGATCGTGGTCATCGCGCCTCCTCCGTGCCAGGGGGAAATCGTCCTCCCGGTCAGACCGCGGGGCAATCCATGACGAGCACCGCCGAGGTCACCGGGACGACCGGAGCACCCACCGAGATGCCGCTGACCTGCACGAAGTAGGCACCGGGCGGCACGTCGGCGAATCTCGCCGTCATCTTTTCGGAGATCGCCGGACTCCGCGACTCGACCTGCTTGCCGTTCTCGTCGAGCAGCGCGACCTTGAGCGCACGGGGCGCGGTGTCCCGCAGTTCGACGGTGACCTCCAGCTGCTCGCCGGTCAGCACCAGGTCGGGCACGCTGACCTGCGGTTCGGTCACCGTCACGGCGCGCGGCACGATCGGCTTCGCGGTCAGGAACGACTCCACGGCGTCGAGCACCGCCGCGTTGTCCTGCAGGGACGTGTGCTGCTCGACCACCCGGTGCAGCGTGTTCGACGACAGCGCGAGCCCACGCCGTGCCGCCCCCACCATCGGCACGGTCGCGTCGCCGTACAGCTCCTCACCCTCGTACGTCCGGTAGCAGGTCACCTTACCGTCGGCGATGCTCGCCGTCGTGGCCGTGGGCTGCTTGCCGCCGAGGATCGCGTACGTGCGGTCGGCGAACGAGTCGGTCAACGCGCCGTGGAACGCCATCGCGTCCTCGACCATCTTCGTGTCGAGCTCGGGCAGCGTGACCTCGGTGGTCTTGCGCAGGCCGCTCGGCGACTCGATGCAGGCGTACTCGGGCAGCAGCTGGTGCAGCGACGGCATCGACCTGGCGAACTCCGTGAGATCGACCGCGAGCGGCCCGAGGCCCTTGCGCACGCCGTTGACCAGCTGTTCCAGTGCCGCCGCCGCGCCGCGGAACGGCGTGCCCATCGTGATCAGCTTGTCGGTGCGCTCGGCCAGCCCGCACTGCTCGACGCACCACCGCGCGACGAGCCCGCCCATCGAGTGGCAGACGAAGCTGACCGTGGCGTCCGGGCCGATCCGGTCCAGTGCCTCGTCCACCTTCCTGGCGAGCAGCGCGCCGTTGTAGCGGTTCGACAGCCGCCAGTCGTAGGCGAACAGCAGCAGGTTGCCCTTCTCGACGGTGTGGCCGAGGGTGTTCATCCTGCGGGTCAGGCGGTCGTAGCCCTTCAACGGCGTCCAGATGCCGGGGATGACGTGCAGGTCGGCCATGAGCGCCACGGGCTCGATGCCGTCACCGGGGTGCTCGTCGCCGATGCCCGCCGGGAGCTTCAGCCGGTGCAGGCTGCGGCCGAGCGTCAGCACCGCGCGCACCGCGGCTCTGCCGGACACCTCCCAGACCATGCCGTCCTCGTCACGCAAAGTGCTGCCGAGGATGCCGGGCAGGACAACGACGAGATCGCTCATCAGGACTCCTCGGCGAGCTTGCGGATGACGGTGAGCAGGTGGAGGTTCTCGGGCACGAGGTAGGTCAGCTCGTGGATCCACGCCAGACGCTGGTCGTGCGGTGGCAACGCCAAGTGCGTGTCACCGGCCCGTGCGAGCGCGACCGCCTTGTACAACGCCGCCAGCGCATGCGGCTCCAACGCCGTCACGGCCTGCGTCAGCGCCTGTGGTGAGGCCGAACTCGCCAGGCCGCGCAGGACTTCGGTGACGCGCGCGGGGTCTTCCAGCGCCTCCAGCACGAGGTCGACCACACCGGTGTCCTCGCTCGCGAGCAGCAGCAACGCGTGCACGGGCCGGTTGTCCCGCACGTTCTTGAGGACTTCCTTGTCCAGCAGCTCCTCACGGCGCGTGGCGAGCAGTGTGCGGCGACGTGCGGGCGTGGCGTCGACGAACTCGTCCGCGAGGCTGGCGAGCAGCCACGGCCGGTAGGCGAGCACGACGCCCTGCCTGCGTGCCGTCGTCCGGCGCGACTGCATGACCTGCGCCTCGATCAGGCTCGTGCCGTACAACGCCTCCGTGACCGCGACGTCGGCGTCGGCCGACAACAGCTCGGGGTGGTCGAGCAGGACGGCGCGCTCCTCGGCGTAGGAGCGCGCGAACACCCACGCGCGTGCGGTCCTCAGCAGCGACCGGTCGACCGTCAGCCAGTCCGGCAGCGAGTCCCACGGCCACGGGCCGGAGTCGTAGTGGCGCCGGGCGATGTCGTGGACGTCGTGGATCGTCTGCCGCGACTGGCCGACGTGGGTCAGCGCCTGGCACAGCCACCCGGCGGCAGCCGGGTCGCCCGCTCTGGTGGCGGCAGCGCGCAGCATCAGCAGCGTGGCGAGGTGCGGGCCGGTGAACCGCGCGGTGACCCGGTCCCAGGTCTCGTCCACGATCTCGGGCTGACCGATCGCCGCGCAGAGGGTGTCGAGCGTGAACAACGCGGCGGCGAGCGTCGAGAGCCGGTCGGCGTTCTCCGGCAGCAGGCACACCTCCACGGTGCGCAGGCCGGTCGCGAGCGCCTCGCGCGGCTTGCCGGCGTCCCGCTGGCGGCGCATCAGGTTGTGCAGCGCCTGGGCGTGCACGCGCAGGCCGGCGGCGAGGTCGGCGGCCTGCCGGGCGGTGGCCAGCGCGTCGCCGGTGCGGCCGACCAGGCTGTGGGCGACGCTCAGGCTGAGCGCCGCGTCGGCGAGCTGCGGGCGGAACGCGGCGTGCCGGCCGAGCGCGCCGCTGATCTCGGCGGCCTGCCGCGTGACGCGGTCGGCGTCGGACAGCCTGCCGAGCGCCAGGTGGTCGCGGCTGAGCTCGACCAGGGCCGTGACGAGGTCCGCGAGGTGCACGGGGTTGGTCTGCGCCAAGGCGTAGTACAGCTCCACGGCCTGCTTCGACCGTTGCATGGCTTCGTAACGGCGGCCGGTCTCGCCACAACGGGTGGCAAGACACGTCATCGCGCGTGCGAGGGGTGCGTCGGAGTCCACGACTTTCACGGCGTCACGAGCCGTGGACAGCGATTCGCTCCGACGCCCCAGCATCGCGTAGGTGTCGCTCAGGTCGACCAACGCGCCACTGAGGTGCGCCACGTACGTCGGGTTCTCGCTGCCGTGCGGGGTCGTCTTCGCGATCCGTTGCGCGAGTCGTTTGTGCGTCAGGCTTTCCGCTGTCGTCGGTGTCGACGCGACCAGTTCGCGGTACCGGACCACGGCTTCCTCCGCGGGCGCCACGGCCTGTTGCAGCCGTCCGGCCTCACGGAACCGCGTGCCGAGCTTGTTCAGCACGAAAGCCAGGTCCGCCAGGTACATCCGCAGCTCCGGCACGAGCGTGCGGAAGTGCTCGGCGGCCTCTTCGAGCGGCGCGATGGCCTCGTCGGCGCGCCCCCAGTGCATCAGCTCGTTCGCCGCCGTCGTCGCCGCGAGAGCGATGTCCGGCAGCAAAAGCCGGTACGTCACCGCGAGCGCCCGCAACCCGTCCAACGCCCGCGTGCCCGCGTGGCCGCAGTGCCGCCACGCGTACTTCCACAGGTAGCCGGGCACGTCCGGCGGCACGCCCGCCCGCAACCGCTGCCGGTACAGCTCGATCAGCGCGCACGCCACCTTCTCGGCGCCCGGCGCGAACACCTCGTCGCGGCTCGGTGAGAACGGGGGCCGCAGGTGGTCCGCGAACGTCTGGTGCGTGAGCTTGAAGACCGCCGTGCCCTCCTCGCCGTCCTGGACGATGTGCCTGCCCAGTTCGGTGAGCACGGCCGTGACGTCCTCGCGGCTGAACTTCTCGCCGGACAACGCCTCCGCGACGGCGCGCCACTCCTCCTCGGGGAAACCGGCGCCGTAGCTCCACGTCAGCGCCGTGAGCAACGCACGCGCCGACGGCACCTTCGCCAGCTCACGTTCGAACGCCGCGTCCAGCGACAGCTTGAGGTCGGCTCCGCCGTCCGCCAGCACCTGGTCGGTGATCATCCACGCGGTCAGGAACGGCAGCTTCGCCAGTTCATCCACAGTGGACTGGGGGACTCGGGAGCCCAGCCGTGCCACCACGTACTCGCGGACGTCCGCCTCGTCGTCGGCGTCGTCGAGGTCCAGCACCTCGACCGGCGACAGCTCGGTGAGCAGCGGCGCCCCGCCCGCGACCCGGTGCGCCTGACGGGTCGAGACGACCACGACCGCGTGGTTCGCGAGCTTCGTCAGCAGCGAGGTCGCGATGGAGAACGACTCACCGCGCGCCTCGTCGAGGCCGTCCACGACCAGCACGGGTGGTGCGGTCAGCGCGCTCACCACGCCCACGAGCTCGGCCGCACCGCGCCGAGGTCCCTCCGGCGCGGGCACCAGCCCCGCCGCGACGAGCTGGCGGCTGAGCAGGTCGGCGACCCGGTCGGCGTCCATCGCGCGGGCGTGCACGGCCGCGTCGACCGAGCCGGGGCCGGGATCGGCGTGCCGGAACGACGGCCCGGTGGTCAGCAGCAGGTCCCGTTCCGCCGGGTTGGACAGGCTCACGACCCTGCCGAGCACCGCGGACTTGCCGGTGCCGGGCGACCCGGTCACCACCCGCAGCCCCGGCACACCGGACCGCACCCAGCCCACCACGCGGTCGACCTGGTCGGTGCGGCCGGTGAACCACGACCTGTTGTCCGCCGAGTCACCCCCGCGAGCGGCCAGCAGGAGGTGCTTCACGACCGTGTTCGCGGCGAACATCGGGTTGGGCAGCATCGGCTGCGCCGACCCGTACTGCATGAAGCGCGGCCGTTGGACATCGCTGTCCCACGCGTTCAGCAGCGCCGTGCCCACCGCGCCGCCGTCGACCAACGCCGTGCGGTCGCTCCACCGCCATGCGTCCTCATCGGCTGTGGGGCCGACACGCAGCAGCTTGCGCAGCTTGCCGCCGAACAGCCCGTCGCGGGCCGTCTCGAAGCTCGAACACGACACCAGCACGCCGGTCCAGTGCACCTGGCCCGCCAGCAGCTGCTCCTGGATCGTGGCGACCGTCCCCACGGCCTCGTCGAGCTGCGCGCCGGAGTAGCAGGCGTCGACGACGATGAGCACCTGGTGCGCGCCCGACGCGGCGCACCACAGCGCGAAGTCGGTCAGCGCGATGCCGTCGTGCTCACCGGTGTTGTCCCTGGCCAGCAGCCGGAGGTTCTTCGCGGTCAGGACGGCGTGGCCGCTCCACAGCGCCACCAGCGCGCCGCCCTCCTGCGGCTGCCGGCACAGCTCCCTCATGTGGGTGCGGACCTCGGCCTCGGTCGGGTCGGCGAGGGGCTGCCCGTCGTAGCCCCGCAGCAGGGCGTGCAGCTCCCGCACGTCGCTCACGGCGTGCTGCAACGGCTGCATCAGCTCGTACGAGCCGACGCCGATGCCGACGAACCTGCCCCTGACCCTTTCCCGCATGTGCCACCAACCCCCTGCCTGCACGTCGCAGGGCGTCCGGGGGTGTTACCGCAGGTAACTCACATGGGTGAACCAGACCGCGGAGTCCGCCGGACTACGCGCAGCGGAGCACCGGGTTCGCCCAGTCGGCGTGGTCGTGCGGGTTGCCGTCTCCCGCGTCGGTCACCCGGAACGTCACGACCGTCGCTCCGGACGTGTCGACGGTGATCGGCACGGCCGCGCTCTGCCCTGTCAGCACTGGGCTTTGGTAGACCTGACGGCCGTCGGCGAGCACCTCGAACCGGACGCTGCCCGAACCGTTCGTCTCGTCGTCGACGCCGATCGTGGCGGTCAGCCGGGTGCAGTTCCCGCCCGCGTAGACCTGGAGCTCCGAGTCGGCGTGCACGCCGAGGCCGCGGTCGAACTTCGCGCCGCGGATGCTCATCGGGTTGCCGTCGCCCTTCTGCTCCTCGCCGTTGCTGGTGTCGCGTTCGACCGGGCCCCACCCGTTGCGCTCGCCGAGGAACTCCAGCGAGGACACCGCCGCCTCACCCCGAGGCGCACGCGGGGTCGCGGTGAAGTCCTTCGCGAGGGTCGAGACGCCCTTGCCGGACGTGATCTCGGCGAACACCGCGCGAGTCCCGGTCGTGCCGCCTTCCCGCGCGATCGTCACCTTCGCGGAGCCACCCGAGAGGTCGGCGGTGGAGGGGGACACCGACCAGCCGTCCGGCGCGGTCAGCCGGGCCGTGGTGGCACCGGGGCAGGACCGGGTGACGACGAGCTCGGCCTCGACCTGCTCACCGGGCTCCAGCGCCGTGTCGGCGGCCCTCAGCTCGGCCGCGGGCGCGCAGTCCACGTGGCGGCCCAGCTTGCCCGTCGCGGCCTCCGCGGGCGTCAGCGGACGCAGCAGCACCGAGTAGGCGTACTCGGCACCCGCCTCCACCTGGTACTGCGGCAACGGCTCGTGGAACGTCTCGCTGACGCCCGTCACGCGGTGCGCCGCGTGCAGGGTCGTCCAGCCGTCGTTCTTCTTGAGCGCGAACGGGTACGCGGCCCGGTCGAGGTCGTCGTAACGGGACACGCGCACGTCCAGGTCGCCCGCGACGAGCAGGCCCGCGCGGCCGTCCGACAGCGTCGCCCACCGCGTGTCCGCGTGGTTGCCGAAGTCCTGCGGCTTGTAGTAGTCCTGGAACTGCTCGTCCACAGTGGACTGGTAGACGCCGACCGGATCGCCTGCCTTGCGGTCGTCGTAGTTCTCTCCGGGCCCGCGGCCGTACCAGGTGAACTTCCGGTACGTGTCGGGGACCTTCAGCGTGAAGCCGATGCCGGGCAGATAGCTCAGGTCGCGCATCCGGTCCTTCGCCTCGACCCGGTGCCCCACGTGGATCTCGCCGTCCCCGGTGACCCGGTAGGTGAAGGTCTGGCCGAACGACGCGTCCCGCACGGCCTGGGCGGTCGACCGGGCGGTGATGACCGTGTCGGCGCCCGACTTCGCGACCGTCACGTTCGACGGGGTCGTCTTGAGGCGGTCGAGGCCGTTGCGGTACCAGGAGCTGTCCTCGGCCATGTACTCGTTCGACAGCGGCGCCCGCCACGCGTCCAGCTCGGGACCGGCCTCGAGCAGCTCGGTGCCGCGCACCCGCATCGACGTCAGCGTGCCGGACGACTTGCTGACGACGTACCGGAAGTCCTTGCCGGAGACGACGACCTCGCGGTCGTTCTCGGTGGTGGTCAGCTTGCCGGGGGAGCCGGGCGTGTGCAGGCCGGTGACCTGCGTGCCGCCCAGCGGGAACTGGGCGATGCCGACGACGGCGCCCGTGCGGTCGGTCGCGCGGACGGTCAGCCAGCGCTCGGTCGCCGCACCGAAGCCCGGCAGCGTGATCGTGCCCGGCTGGAGCCTGCCGCGGTGCTGGGCGACCGTGCGGCCGTTGTCCTGCACCTCCCAGCGCAGCTCCAGGTCGTCGGTGCCGGTGAACTGGCGCTCGCTGACGACCGTGAGCTTGTTGTCCTGGAACGAGAAGCGGATGGGGGAGTGGACCGCCATCAGCTCGGTGGTCTCGGGCTGCGGCCTGCGGTCGGCCCAGACGACGCCGTCGACACCGCCGGTGCCCGCGCCGTAGGACTGGTGCCTGCCCTTGTCCTCCAGCTCTTCGAAGTCGAGGGCCAGCACGGCGGTCTTCTTCGGGTCCCGCGCCAGCTCGGCCTCGGTGAGCGCGCGGTGGTAGATCCGGACCTGGTCGACCGCGCCGTTCGCCATCCGCGTGCCGACGTTCTCCTGCATCGTCTCGGGGTTGCGCCCGATGTTGACCGGCCAGTGCGACCAGTCGATCGTGCCGGTGAACTCGGTGGTGGCGGCCTCCTTCCCGTCGATCAGAAGACGGAGCCTCGTGCCGTCGAACGTGCCGGTGACGCGGTGCCAGGTGTCCCGGAAGTCCGCCGGAACCGTCGCGCGGACGGTGCGCCAGGTGCCGCTGTGGATGAAGAACTCCAGCGTGCTGGCGTTGGACATCTTCAGCGCGTACTGGTGGTCGCCCTTGGCGATGATGGTGAAGTCACCGGTCCACGCGCCGGGCCTGACCCACGCGTCGAGCGTGAGGCCGGTGCTCACCTCGTCGAACCTGCGGTCGCGGTAGACCTCCACGAAGTCGTCGAGGCCGCTCAGCCGCAACGCCTTGCCGTGCGGTCCGTCCACCTGGGACGGTTTGCCGGACAGGTACGCGAGGATGCCGTTCGCGTCGTCGGGGGTCGTGTACAGCGGCAGGGCGATGTTCTGCTCGGCCCAGTCCCAGATGAACCCGCCCTGCACCTGCGGGTAGGCCCGCACGACGTCCCAGAACTCCTGGAAGTTGCCGAGGCTGTTGCCCATCGCGTGGGCGTACTCACCCATGATGATCGGCTTGGTGGTGGTTTTCGCCTTGGCTTCGAGGCTCGCGGGGGAGGGGTAGCGCGGCCCGGCCACGTCCGCGAACGGCGCGTCACCGTCCGGCGCGTTCGGCTGGTGGTAGAGCGGGCGGGTGTCGTTCGCCCGCGCGTACTCGGCCATCGTGTGGTGGGCCTTGCCGAGCCCGGCCTCGTTGCCGGTGTCCCACATGACCACGCTCGGGTGGTTCTTGTCGCGCTGCATCATCCCCACGAACCGGTCCTGGAACGCGTCCTGCCACTCCGGGCGCTCGGCCAGGCAGTTGTCCGGGCACGCGTCGTGGTGGTGGGTCTCGACGTCGACCTCGTCGGCGATCATCAGGCCGTTGCGGTCGGCGAGCTCGTAGAAGTACGGGTCGCTCGGGTAGTGCGACGTGCGGACGGCGTTGATGTTGAACCGCTTCATCAGCTCGACGTCTTTTTCCTGCTCGGCGCGGGTGACGTGGCGGCTGCCGCGCACGGACGTCTCGGCCCGGTTCGTGCCGCGGAACACCACGCGCTTGCCGTTGATCTTGAGCTGCCGGTCGGCGATCTCGATCTCGCGGAACCCGACGGGCTGGCGGCCCGTCTGGACCACCCGGCCGTTCTTGAGCAGCTCGATCCGCAGCTCGTAGACGTTCGGGGTCTCGTCGGTCCACTTGAGCGGGTTCGTGACCGTGCCGTCGCGCACCGGCACCTCACGGCCCTTCGGGTCGAAGAGCCTGGTCCGGACGGTGTGGCCGTCCTGAGGCCCGCCGATCTTCACGTCCGCGGTGAGGGTGGCGTCGCGGTACTCGGCGTCCAGGTCGGTCTTGATCGTGACGTCCTGGAGGTACGTCCTCGGCGTCGAGTAGAGCCAGACCTCGCGGAAGATGCCGGAGAACCGCCACTGGTCGAAGTCCTCCAGGTGTGAGGCCGCCGACCAGCGGTGGACCTGCACCCTGAGCGTGTTGCGGCCGGGCTTGAGCCTGCTCGTGACGTCGAACTCGGCCGGCGTGTAGCCGCCCTGGTCGTAGCCGACGTACGCGCCGTTGACCCAGACGAGATAACCGCTGGTCACGCCCTCGAAGCGGAGCAGCGTGCGCTCCCAGCCCGCGGGCACGTCGAACGTCTTCTCGTAGACGCCGGTGGGGTTGACGTCGCGGGGGATCGCCGGAGGGTTGTCCGGGTACATCTCGGTCGGGATGTTGCGGAACATCGGGTGGTCGAGGAAGTCGGTCTGCCACGTGTGGGGGACCCGGACCGTGCGCCACCCGTCCGAGGTGTCGCGGACGTCCTCCGGCTTGTCGAACATCCGGATGCGCCAGTCGCCGTTCAGGCTCAGCCGCCGCTCGGGTTTCAGGTCCGGGTGGGGAGGCTCCTGGTTCTCGCCCGTCATGCGCGGGTTCTCCAGGTACGCCAGCGCGTCCAGCGGCTCGGCGGAGGCGGTCGAGGGGGAGAGTGAGAGCGCTACCACCGTGGCCACGACGACACGAAGCATGCTTTCGGAAGCTAGGGGTGTCCTGACAACGTCGTCAACGGATGTCCGATCTTTCTGTCCTGCCCCGTCTCGCGTGGTCGTCCCAACAGCCGGAAGTGGCACTCCATCCGGCGGCACGCGTTAGTGTCGGAAGCATGCAGACCTGGTCATCGATTCCTGTGCCGCGGGTCCCGGGGGACCCCCGGCCGCTGCGGCTGTTCGACACTGCGACGGGTGAGGTGCGCCCGACGGCCCCAGGAGACACCGCCAGGTTGTACGTCTGCGGCATCACGCCGTACGACGCGACTCACCTCGGCCACGCCGCCACCTACCTGACCTTCGACCTCGTGCACCGCGTGTGGCTCGACAACGGCCACAACGTCCACTACGTCCAGAACGTCACCGACGTGGACGACCCGCTGCTGGAGCGCGCCGAGCGGGACAAGGACGACTGGGTGGTGCTCGCCATGCGCGAGACCGCCCTGTTCCGCGAGGACATGGAGGCCCTGCGGGTCCTGCCGCCCCAGGACTACGTGGGCATCGTCGAGGCCATCCCGGAGATCGTCGAGGTCGTCGCGAAGCTCGTCGCCGACGGCCACGCCTACCGCGTCGACGACGACGAGTACCCGGACGTGTACTTCCACCACAACGCCACGGGCCGGTTCGGCTACGAGTCGAACTACTCCGAGGAGAAGATGCGCGAGCTGTTCGCCGAGCGCGGCGGCGACCCGGACCGCCCCGGCAAGCGCCACCCGCTCGACGCGCTGCTGTGGCGCATGAAGCGCCCCGGCGAGCCCTCCTGGCCCTCCGAGCTGGGCGAAGGCCGTCCCGGCTGGCACATCGAGTGCAGCGCCATCGCCCACAACCGCCTCGGCATGGGCATCGACGTGCAGGGCGGCGGCTCCGACCTGATCTACCCGCACCACGAGTACTCGGCCGCGCACGCCGAGGCCCAGACCGGCGAGCACCCCTTCGCCCGCCACTACGTGCACGCGGGCATGATCGGCCTCGACGGCGAGAAGATGTCGAAGTCGCGCGGCAACCTCGTCTTCGTCTCGAAGCTGCGCGCCGAGAAGGTCGACCCGAACGCCATCCGCCTCGCCCTGCTGGCGGGCCACTACCGCGCCGACCGGCCGTGGACGCAGTCCCTGCTGGACGAGGCGCTGGTCCGGCTCGACCGGTGGCGCCGCGCGGCAGACCTCGACACCGGTCCGTCCGCAGTGGACGCCGTCACACGGCTGCGCGACCACCTCGGCAACGACCTCGACACGCCGCGCGCTCTGGCCGCCATCGACGCGTGGGTGGACGAGGCGCTGACGCACGGCGGGCCGGACCGGCACGGGCCCGCGCAGATCCGCACCGCGGTGGACGCGCTCCTGGGCGTGGACCTCTGAGCAACCGCGTGTGAGGCGCCACGCCGGCGCCTCACACGCCGGGGCGGTGTTCCCAGCGGATGCCGTACCCGTGACCTGCCTGCAGGTCGGAGAACAGGACGTGGACCTCGCCCACGTCGTTCACCTCCACGTGGTCGCGTCCCGTCTCGATCTCGTCGGCGTCCCGGTGGAACACGTGGTCGACCCGCCACACAGCGGCCGGGAAGGTCTTTCCGAACCTCGTCACGAGGCGGAACCGTTCGCACCGCCGCTCCGGCCAGAACACGTACCGGGGACTCATCGGCCGGCCGGGCGGCAGGCTGACCCTGAGCACGAACTCGTGCGACTCGCCGGCCCGCAGCCTCTTCGGGAGTCCGAGGTGCAGCAGGACGCGGCGCGTGGACGGCCATTCCATCGACAGCAGCTGGGCACCGTGCACCACGGACACGTCGAGCTTCGGCGGGGAGTCGTCCTCGTTGCGCGCCAAGGTCAATGACCACGTGATCCGGTCGAGACCGTCGCGGTGCGCCACGATGGTGCGGCTCTCGGTGCACTGAGGTGTCTCGGTGGTGAGGCTGAGAATCGCCTCGAACTCCCGCACGTGCCACGTGTGTTCGCGTGAGACCGGGGCCATGCCGGGTCCCGTCTCGGGCGTAAACGCGGTCTCGACCAGTCTCCTCATGGCCTCGTCGATCCGTCGACGGCAGGTGCCGGGGCTGCGCTCCTGTTCGGACGCCAGCCAGTCGATCCGTTGCTGCAGGAACCGGAACTGCGCGTCCGGGTTGAGCCCGAGCGGTGTCGTGACAGCGAGCCTGAGGTGGTGGGGCAGGTGCCGGGTCGTGGCGTGCACCCAGTCGCCGACCTTCCGCCTGACCGTCTCGGGACCGTCCATCGCCGTGAGGTCGCAGAGCTGGAGCAGCGTGGGGCCGACGTGCCGGTCCACGTGCGGCGCGTGCAGGCCGCGACCGCGGCTCAGGCGCCGAAGCTCGTGGAACAGCGCACCGGGGCCGGTGGTGGCGACCGGGGGCCCGGTCGGCTGCCTGCCGGGCAGCCGGGGAGTCGCCTGCGCCGACCCGGCCGCGCGGTCGAACGCCCTCACCCAAGGTTCACGCATCCCCATGGACACCTGGCAGGCGTTCAGGATCGTGTGCAGGCTGTCCGAGCGCATCGGCCTGGGAACGGTCAGCCAGCGGTGCGCCGAGGTGGGCTTGATCGGGTGACCCGCCGCGCGGGCCGCGTCGCACAACGCCTTCGGAGTGAAGAGCCCTGCCTGGTGCGTCAGCAGGACGAGCTCGCGGTGCAGGTCATCCCACGTCTCCACCAGATCGGGGTGAGGAGAGCGGGTTGACCCCCTGCTGCGTGCCGTCTCCCGTCGCCAGACGTGCTCCGCTTCCACCACGGCGTCGGTGCGGCCGCACTCCCGCACGAACTTCGTGATCAGCTCGAGCGTGGGGATGCTCCGTCCGCTCAGCGCCTCGGACAGGGCGGCCTGGGAGTAACCGGTGCGGGACGCGAGCTGGACCAGGGAGAGCTCGGTGGCGGTCGTGTAGATCCCGCGCAGGTAGGTCGCCACGACCGCGGCGGGGCTGTCGGTGCCGGCGATCGGCTTGAGCCGCTTCTTGCCCATGATCGCTTAACCCATCTCGCCCTTCCGCGGCCGGAGTGCTTCTGGCGGGAGGAGCGTGGTGGCGACCGCCACGACGGCGCCGAGGAGCACGAACGCGAGCAGGAGCCGCAACTCCGCCTCGCGTCCCTTGCCCTCTGCCGTCGTGGAACAGGCGGTCGTGGTTCGAAGACGGGACAGCGCGGAGTGGAACGGCGCATGTGCCGCGAGAATGATCGGATTCACCGGCTCAGCTCTCTGGTTGCGGTCCGAAAAGATGCGGAACGTGCGTCGGGAGCTGCCGTCTCCCGTGGATCACGCGTTCTGCTTGCGGTTTGATAGCGGTCGCGAGGAGTTCGGGTCAAGGCATTCGGGCTCGGCGCTGAAGAACGCGTGGAGTTCAGCTCGGAGCCCATGAGCGTGATGCTGTCTTCTGCTGTGTGCCCATGGTGTTTGCGCAGCGGTGGCAAGCCGGGTAACTGTGCAGGTCAGGAACGCTAACGAGGTGGCCTTGATCTGTCGAGCGATTGGCCATCTTAGCTGCTTAAAACATGCGCCACGTCCGGGCACTATGGGGCTCGCCTTCTAGGAGCCGAGTCTCTCTGCGGTCCAGACGAGTTCGGTTCGGCAGACCCCTTGCTGCCGCTTGTGGGAGCTGTCAGCGCATTGACGGGGTGTCCGGAATCGGGCACCCCGCATCTGCGGTGTGCACGATTCCTCTCGTGCCGGAATTGTTTCGTGAGCACCGCTGGGAATTGTGCCGACTCTGTCGCGGTGCGGAAGCGGCTCGCTTCGCTCGCGTCTGATCGGCTGGACGTCCCAGCCGGTGGCGGCTCTCGGTTCGAAGACAGTCCCCAGGGCGTGCCGCACGCTGCTGGACACCCAGGCCGAGGCGCTCTGGTGGACCTGCTTGGTCTTCTCCTGGCGACCGCGTCGCTCGCTCCGCACGCGGTGCGGATCAGGTGGTGCACGACCGAGAACAGGTTGTGGTCGTCGTCCACAACGGACCCGGACGTGGAACCGCCTCCGGGGCGGAAGCACCGGAGGCGGTTCGTTCAGCCGGACGAGACCAGCGGGACGTCGATCAGAGGTCGAGCGTCCAGCTGTTCAGCCGGCCGGTGTCGAAGAGCGCGGCGTCGCGGACGCGCAGCGTCCAGGTGCCGTTGGCCGCCTCACCCGAGAGGTCGCGGGTGTAGGTCTCGTTGATGTTGTCGGTCGAGCCGCCGGTGCGGTTGTGCAGGTTGTAGACCGTGCCGTCGGGCGCGATCAGGTCGACCACGAGGTCACCCTTGTAGGTGTGCGTGATCGAGACGGCCACCGTCGAGCTGGCCGAGGCGTTGCCCGAGCAGCCGGAGATGGCGATCGTGCTGGTCGCGGTCCCGTAGTCCGGGATCGTGACCGGCGTGGAGTTGGTCTTGGCCGCACAGCCGCTGCCGACCGCGTTCACGACCCAGGAGAAGGTCGCGGACGCCGTCTTGCCGGCCGCGTCGGTCACGGTCGCCGTCACGGAGGAGGTGCCCGCCGTGGTCGGGGTGCCCGAGATGGCGCCGGTGGAGGACGCCGACAGACCGGCCGGGAGGCCGGTGACCGACCAGGTGTACGGCGCCGTGCCGCCGCTCGCCGACAGCTGCAGCGACACCGCGGTGCCGACCGTGGAGGTCTGCGTGCCGGGGTTCGTCACCGCCGGGTTGCCGGGCTGCTGCCCGCCGCCGAACAGGGTGTAGAGCAGCTTGTTCGGGGTGCTGGCGCCGGGGCTCGTGATCTTGTTGGGGGTGGAGGCCGCGTTCAGGCCCGCCCAGACGGCGTCGGGGGAGTCGGTCGGGTGCGTGGCGAGCCACAGGGCCGCCGCGCCCGCGACGTGCGGGGACGCCATCGAGGTGCCGGAGATGTTGTTCGTGGCGGTGTCACTGGTGTTCCACGCCGACACGATGTTCTGGCCCGGCGCGAAGATGTCCGTGCAGGAGCCGTAGTTGGAGAACGAGGCACGCGCGTCGGTGTTGGTCGACGCGTTGACCGTGATCGCCTCGGCGACGCGGGCCGGCGACGACGAGCACGCGTCGGTGTTCGAGTTGCCGGACGCGAGCGCGTAGGTCACGCCGGACGCGATGGAGTTGCGGACCGCGGTGTCGAGGGCGGCAGCGGCTCCACCGCCCAGGGACATGTTGGCCACGGCGGGCTTCACCGCGTTCGCGGTCACCCAGTTGACGCCGTCGACGACGCCCTGGATGGTGCCGGAGCCCGAGCAGTTCAGGACCTTGACGGCGACGATCTTGGCGGCCTTGGCGATGCCGTACTCGGCGCCCGCGACGGTGCCGGCGACGTGCGTGCCGTGGCCGTTGCAGTCGCTGTTGTTGCCGTCACCGGAGGTGTTGGTGCCCCAGGTGGCGCGGCCGCCGAACGTCTGGTGCGTGGTGCGGACACCGGTGTCGACGATGTACGCCGTCACGTTGGAGGCCGTGGTGTCGTACTGGTAGCTGTTGCTCAGCGGCAGGTCGCGCTGGTCAACGCGGTCCAAGCCCCACGACGGCGGGTTCTGCTGGACGTCGAGGAGGCTGACCTCGGCGTCCTGCTCGACGAACGCGACCTTCGGGTCCGCGGCGAGCCTGGCCGCCTGCTTGGCGGTCATCTTCACCGAGAAGCCGTTGAGCGCGTGCTGCCAGACCTTGCCGACCTGGCCTCCGTACTTGCCCGCGAGCTCCGGAGCGGCGGCCCTCGACGCCGCACCGGCCTTGAGCGAGACGATGTAGGAGTCCTTCACGACCTTGGCGCGGTCGGCGCCGAGAATCGTCCCCACGTTTTCTTGAGCGGACGCGGCGGGAACCACGGCGACGGCCAGACACACGGCCGCGGCGGCGGTGAGTCCCGTACCCAAGACTCTTCGCATTGCAGGGTTCTCCCTCGTGCAGGGAACAGGGTGATCTGCACGCTAAACCCGAATCGCGGGCCGGAGGATCCGCCGTCGGATGCGAACTGTTGACAGATTTGACATTTTGTGGAAGAGCCGTCCGTCGCTCTCAGTCACGGAAATAGACCGGGCGGACGCATTTCGATTCCCTATATCAACCCGGACGCGGGGAGGTCCACCCCTCGATCGGCCCTACCGACCGGTAGGCAGCACGACATAGCGTCGCCCAGACGGAGGAACGAACTGATCGGGCAGTTCGACCGCCTGGGGACGCCTGTCATCCGGTGTCGTGCGAGCTGTGTTGCAGCACAGCTGATCTCCTCATCGCGGTTGCCCGGTCCGGCGTTACACCGGCCCTGCACACAACCGAAGACCAAGGAGAACTGCCTATGAAGCGCATGGCTGTCGCGGCGGTCGCCGTGCTGACGGGTGCTCTCGCGACGACGGCTTCCCCTGTCGCCGTCGCCGCGCCGCAACCGTCCGCCGACCTGCTCGCCGCGATGCAGCGCGACCTCGGACTGGACGCCGGGCAGGCGGCGGAGAGGCTGCGTCTGGAGAGCGCGGCCACGGCCCTGCAGCGAGTGGCGGAGGGCTTCGCCGGCGAGAGCTACGGCGGCGCGTGGTTCGACGCGTCGCTCGGCAAGCTCGTCGTCGGCGTGACCGACGCCGCCAAGACCGAACGGCTCCGCCAGCTGGGCGCGGAGCCCCGCACGGTGGCCCACAAGGCGAGCGACCTCGACGCGGCCAAGGAGAGGCTGGACGCGTCGCAGGCCCCCGCCGAGGTCACCGGCTGGTTCGTCGACACGAGGGCGAACGCGGTGACGATCACCGTCAAGCGCGGTCAGGCCGACGCGGCCAAGCCGCTGGTCGAGAAGGCCGGAGGGGTCGCGAAGGTCGTCGAGACCGACGAGGCGCCGCAGTTGTTCAAGGACATCCGCGGCGGCGACGCCTACTACATCAACAGCGCCGGCCGGTGCTCCGTCGGCTTCGCGGTGGAGGGCGGGTTCGTGACCGCCGGACACTGCGGCACGTCCGGTGACAGCGTCACCGGCGCCGACCGCACCGCGCTGGGGTCGTTCCAGTCGTCGTCCTTCCCGGGCAACGACTACGGGTGGGTCAAGGCCAACTCGTCGTGGACGCCCACGCCGACGGTGAACCACTACGGCGGCAGCGACGTCGTGGTGTCCGGCAGCACGGAGGCCGCGGTCGGCGCGTCGATCTGCCGTTCCGGCTCGACCACGGGCTGGCACTGCGGCGAGGTCCAGGCGAAGAGCCAGACGGTGAACTACCAGGAGGGCTCGGTCAGCGGTCTGACGCGCACGGACGTGTGCGCGGAGCCCGGTGACTCGGGTGGCTCGTGGGTCAGCGGCACGCAGGCGCAGGGCGTCACCTCGGGTGGCTCCGGTGACTGCACCAGCGGCGGCACGACCTACTTCCAGCCGGTCAACGAGATCCTCTCGGCGTACGGCCTGACGCTCGTCACGGGCTGACACCCCTTCCCCGCGGGTCCGGCACGCGCCGGGCCCGCGGGGTCACCGGTCGCGGGCCAGCCAGTCGCGCGTGCCGTCGGCCGTGGCCGCGTGCACCGCGCGGGCGAGCCGCGCACCCCACCGCGACCGGGGACCGCCGAACTGCTCTCCGGGTCCGCCGGGACAGGCGACCACCACCGCGTCGCTCGCCGTGCCGGTACCGGCGACGCCGCACTCGGCCAGTGCCTGCGCCTTGGCCTCCGTCGCCGTCACGACCATGTTGACCAGCGCGGCGTCCTCCAGCGGGACCGGCACCCAGCAGAACGTGTTGATCGTGCCGACCAGGCTCGCCGCCTCGTCGGGAGCCGCGGCGAACACCGGGTGGGACAGGCCGACCGTCGTCGTGCAGCCCACTCCCTCGTCGGACGCCGTGCGCCAGCGCCGGACGTCGGCGGCCGTGAGCATCCCCGCGCCACGACCGGACAGGCCGAGCACGCCGACGAGCTCCGCCAGGTGCTCGACCGGGTCGCGGTGGTAGTCGTGGTGCACCTCGGCGTTGAACACCCACTCGCACGGGCCGATGCCGCCGCCCGCCACCGCGGTCGACACGGCGCGCGACCCCGCGGGCAGCCGCCACACCAGGACGGGCCGGTCCAGCCGGTGCACCTCAGGGGACATGAACGCCGACACGGTCACCTCTTTCGGGCCCTGGGACGTCCAGCCGGTCCGTGAGATCGGCGGGAACGTTGTCCCACAACAACTCCTCGGCGACGGGCACGACCTCGCACAGCGCCGCGTGCAGCGGCCGGAGGTGCTCGACGGCGACGAGACGGGTGAGCAGCGGCGTGACGTCCTGCGCCGTCCATCCGCCCGGTTCCGGCAGGGACAGCCGGACCTCGGCGTCGTCGTCCAGCCGGTAGTGCAGCAGGTCGAGGTCCGGGACGACGCCGTCCGCGGCGACCGCGATGGACCACAGCCGCGTGACGAGCGAGGTCTGCCACCGCAACGCGGCCCGCTCGGCGGTGAGACCGTGCCGCTGGCCTGTGAGGCGCACCGCCTCGGCGATCGCCTCGTGGTCGGCGTAGAGGGAACGGAGCGGGCGGCCCTCGCCGGAGTCGGTGACACCCGCGACGGCGGCCGGGTCGGCGCGCCGCACCGCGGGCTCCGGGCGGGTTCGCACCCACGAGATCACGGCCGAGACGTCCGGCAGGGCGGTGGTCGTCCCGTCGGCGAGGCCGAGGTAGCCGTCGCCGGTCTGGCGGATCTCGGCGTCCGCGGCGCCGTCCTGCGCCGCCGCCCAGCCGGCCCTGGTGAGCGCCCGCCGCAGCACCGCCGCGTCGGGACCGAGCACGCGGCACGTCCTGGTCGCCTCCGAGCGCAGCACGAACGTGCCCGCGTCGCGGTCGAACCGCAGTTCGTCGGTGTCGAAGGTGGCCGAGATCAGGCCGTCGAGCGCCAGCTGTTCCGGTGGGCCGGTGTGCAGGACGCCGTCGCGGTCGAGCAGCCACACCGCGTCCGCCACCCGCAGCGCCAGCTCCAGCTCGTGGGTGGAGACGACGACGGCGAGGTCGCGTTCGGACGCGAGCCTGCGCAGCAGCCCGGTGAGCGCGACGCGGGACGGCGCGTCGAGGAACGCGCTGGGCTCGTCGAGCAGCAGCAGCCCCGGCTCCTGGGCGAGCGCACGGGCCGTCAGCACCCGCTGCAGCTCGCCGTCGGAGAGCTCGCTGACGTCGCGCTCCGCCAGGTGGGTCGCGGCGACGGCGTCGATGGCCCACGCCACGACCTCGTGGTCGTGACCGCCGAGAGCGCCGGAGAAGCCGGTGTGCGGGTGCCGGCCGAAGCCGACGAGCTCGCGCACGGTCAGCTGTCCGGGGGAGACGCGGTCGGTCAGCACGACCGCCATGCGCCGGGCGCGTTCGGCGTGCGGCAGACCGGTGAGGTCCGTGCCGTCGAGGTGCACGGTGCCGCCCAGCGCGGGCTGCAGCCCGGCGAGGGTCCGCAGCAACGTCGACTTGCCGGTGCCGTTCGGGCCGAGCAGCACGGTCAGCTCGCCGCGCCGTGCCTCCGCGTCGAGGCCGGTCAGCACGGGCTTCCCGCGGTACCCGACCGCGAGCCCCCGCAGTCGCAGGCTCATCAGCCGACCCCCTGCAGCGAGCGGGCGCGGAGCAGGATCGCGATCACGACGGGCGCGCCGACCAGCGACGTGATCACGTTGACCGGCACGACGCCGCCGGGCGTCTGCGAGGCGACCGAGCACAGCAGGGCGGCCAGCGCACCGGCGAGCAGCGTGCCCGGCAGCAGGACGCGGTGGTCGGACGTGCCGAGCAGGCGGCGGGCGAGGTGCGGCACCGCGATGCCGAGGAACCCGATCGGCCCGCAGAACGCGGTGACCGCGCCCGCGAGCAGCGACGAGGAGAACAGCGTGACGAACCGGGCGCGCCGGACGTCGAGGCCCATCGTCTTGGCGTAGCTCTCGCCCAGCAGCAACGCGTTGAGCGGCTTCGCCGACAGCATGGCGACCGCGAGCCCCGCCGCCGTGACGCCGCCGAACACCGGCAGGTCGGCGAGGGTGGTGGAGGAGAAGCTGCCGAGCCCCCAGGAGATGTACTGCTGCGCCCGCTGCGGGTCGGTCCAGGTGAGCAGGAGGCTGACCAGCGCGGTGGTGGCCGAGCCGACCATCACGCCGATGACCAGCAGCGTCACCGGAGTGCGGACCACGCGGGCGAGCGCGAGCACCCCGGACAGCACGACCGCGCCGCCGACCGCCGCCGAGGCCACCACGCCGAGCCTGCCGCCCGCGGCGAGCCCGGCGGCGAACCCGCCGGTGCCGACCATCGCGAGCGACACGCCGAGGCTCGCCCCGGAGCTGACGCCGAGCGAGAACGGGTCGGCGAGCGGGTTGCGGAACAGCGTCTGCATCTGCAGCCCCGCGACCCCGAGCGCGGCGCCCGCCAGCGCCGCCGTCATCGCACGCGGCAGCCGGACCGTCTCCACCACGACGGACCAGCGCGGGTCGTCCGGTTCGAGCCCGAGCAGCACCAGCACGGTCTCCCGCAACGGCACGGCGACGGTGCCGACGGTGACGGCCACCGCGAACGCCACCGCCGTGGCGGCCGTCAGCGCGCCGAGTACGAGGGCACGGCGCGTCGTGGTCACCGTCCGACCTGACGGTAGAACGTCGTCTCGTAGCCGGGCATCAGGTCGGGGTGCAGGATCGCGACCAGGTCCGACAGCACCAGGTCGGGCCGGGTGACGCCGCGTTCCCAGTAGTCGTTGCCGCCGGTGGCGCTGACGAGCTTGTGGTAGGTCCACACCCGGCCGGTGCCGAACGCGGCGAGCTGCGCGTGCCGGGGGTCGGCCGCGCGGGCGTCCTCGAGGGTCTGCCACGGCGAGTCGGTCAGCCAGACGGTGGCCGTGCCCGCCTTGGTGTAGACCTCCTCGAACGACAGCTGGAGGGTGTTCTTGCTGGACGGGTCCGCCCACGGGTAGGTCGCGCCCGCGTCGCGCAGCAGCGTGCCGCCGTACGTGCCGCCGCCGGGCATGTTCCAGGTGCCCTGCAGCAACGACCCGGCCACCACCTCGGTCTTCGCCTGCACGCCCGCGGCCTTCTCGGCGACGGACCGGTAGTCCTGCTCGATGCGGTCGAAGATCTCGCCGGCCTTCTGCTCCTGGCCGGTCAGCGCCGCCATCACCTTCAGCCATTCGGCGCGGCCCAGCGGCGTCGTCTCCAGCCACTCCGCGTTCGCGACGACCGGGATGCCCGCGGCGCGCAGAGCCGCGTACTGCGGCTCCTCGTACCCGCTGGTCATCAGCAGGTCGGGCTTGCCCACGACGACCTTCTCGGTGTCGACGGTGAAGTTCGGCGCGTACTCGGTCACCTGACCGGCGTCGATGCGCGCCCGTGCCTGCTCGTTCATGACCAGCGAGGAGCTGGCGACACCGGTGAGCACGCCGATCTGGCCGAGGTCGTCGAGCAGCGGCAGGTGCGTGGTCGACGCCGAGTACAGGCTGCGGATCGGGGTCTCGACGACCGTGGCGTCCTCGATGTCCGGGCGGGGAGCACCGCAGCGCAGCAGGACGTAGGTCTCCGGCTTGGCGTTCGGGTAGGGCTGCTCGACCGTCAGCACCTGGTAGGACTTCTCGTAGCGCAACGAGAAGTTCTTCGCGTGCTCGACCGTGGACTTCACCGGGAAGTAGTCGCGCTCGGGGTCGAACTGCGTCAGGCAGTCCGCGGCGGCCGGCGGCGTGGCCGCGGGGGAGCCGCACCCGGCGACGAAGGTGAGCAGGAGCAGCACGGACAGTGCCAGGCGCATGATGAAGCCGCCCTCTCTCGGGGAGATCCGCCCCAGTAGGTGAGGAGGCGACGGCGTGAGTCTCCTGGCTTCCGGATCAAGGCTCCTCCCGGCCTTCCCACCCCTCGCGGGGCAGTGGCCGTGACGGGACTCGCTCCCCGGTCACAGTGGCGGGACCGCGCCGGACTCACACCGGCTTCCTCGTCCGCCGTCGCGGTAACCGCGAAATTGTGGCAACAGAACCACGTCCGGCGCCAGGCAGGACCAGGTGAGAACAGTCACCACGACCCGTCAGGCGTCGCGCTCGGCCAGCCACTTCTCGCGGTGGACGCGCCACCGGTCGATCATGGCGAGGATCTCGTGGTGCATGAACCGGAAGAACTCACGGGTCTCGTCGAGCCTCTTGCCCGCCTCGGAGTCCGGCCCGAGCGTCTCGATGCCCTCGGTGAGGACCTCGTCGATCACCACCAGCATCTGGTCGCGGCGGATCGTCGACTGGTACCAGGCGTTGTCGCGCATCCGGAACACGTCGCGGCGCGAACCCGGCTCGCGTTCGCGGCTCACGATCTGCAGGGTGGAGAGGTAGCGCATCGCCCCGGACACCGCGGCGGGGCTGATCTGCAGCCTCTCGGCGATCTCGGCCGCGGTGAGCTTCCCGGCGTCCGTGGTCAGCAGTGCGACGAGGATGCGCGCCGGCATGCGGGGGACGCCCGCGTCCGCCAGGATTCCGCCGAACCGCTCGACGAACTGGCTGACCGCTTCGGCATCACGCTCCGTAGCACTCGTCACGCCCGCATCATCCCTTTCGTCAGTCGATCGAGCAAAATTCATGTTCTTCACGAAGTTGTGAAACGAGCGTAGTGTTCCGCCATGACTTCGGCGATCTCCGTGTCGGGGCTGGTCAAGACGTTCGGCTCCACGCGCGCACTGGACGGCCTGGACCTGGACGTCCGGACCGGCGAGGTGCACGGCTTCCTCGGGCCCAACGGCGCCGGGAAGTCGACGGCGATCCGGGTCCTGCTCGGCCTGCTGCGCGCCGACTCCGGCACCGCGCGGCTGCTCGGCGGCGACCCGTGGAAGGACACCGCGACCCTGCACCGCCGCCTCGCCTACGTGCCCGGCGACGTGAGCCTGTGGCCGAACCTCACCGGTGGCGAGGTCATCGACCTGCTCGGCCGCCTGCGCGGTGGTCTCGACCGGGCCCGCCGCGAGGAGCTGCTGGAGCGCTTCGAGCTCGACCCGCGCAAGAAGGGCCGCACCTACTCCAAGGGCAACCGGCAGAAGGTCGCGCTGGTCGCGGCGCTGGCGAGCGACGTGGAGCTGCTCGTCCTCGACGAGCCCACCTCCGGTCTGGACCCGCTGATGGAGGCGGTGTTCCAGGCGTGCGTCCGCGAGGAGCGCGACCGCGGCCGCACCGTGCTGCTGTCGAGCCACATCCTCGCCGAGGTCGAGGCGCTCTGCGACCGCGTGTCGATCATCCGCGCGGGCCGCGTCGTCGAGACCGGCACGCTCGCCGACCTGCGGCACCTCACCCGCACGTCGATCTCCGCCGAGCTGGTCTCCCCGCCGGACGGGCTCGCGTCGCTCGACGGGGTGCACGACCTGGTCGCGGAGGGCCACCGCGTCCGGTTCGAGGTCGACTCCGACCGGATCGGCCCCGTGCTCGCACGGCTGGTGGCGGCGGGCGTGCGCACGCTGACCTCGCAGCCGCCGACGCTGGAGGAGCTGTTCCTGCGGCACTACCAGGACGCGCGATGATCGGCACCCTGCACCTCGTGCGGCTGGCGTTGCGCCGCGACCGCGTCCTGCTGCCTGTGTGGGTCTTCTTCCTCGTCGCCCTCACCTACTCCACGGCGACCGCGCTGGACGAGCTGTACGCGACGCCCGAGTCACGTGTGCAGCTCAGCGTCACCGCGAACGCCAACTCCGCGTTCCTCGCGATGCTCGGCCCGCTGCACGACACGTCGCTGGGCGGCCTGGTCGTGTGGCGCTGGGGCGTGTTCGGCGGCCTCTTCATCGCGATCATGGCGCTGCTGGTCGTCACGCGGCACACGCGGGCCGAGGAGGAAGCCGGCCGCACGGAGCTGGTCGGCGCCACGGTCGTCGGCAGGCACGCGCCCCTCGCCGCCGCGGTGGTCGTCGCGGGCGGCGCGAGCCTGCTGGCCGGAGTGCTGCAAGCGGTGGCACTGATCGCGTTGGGGCTCGACGCGTCCGGATCGTTCGCGTTCGGCCTCGCGACCGCCTCGGTGGGCTTGGTGTTCACCGGGGTCAGCGCGTTCACCGCGCAGCTGCCGGAGAACTCGCGGGTGTCCAACGCGATCGCTGGTGCGGTTCTCGGGGTCACCTACCTGCTCCGCGCGGCGGGCGACGCGGCGGGGGAGGCGGGACCGGCGTGGCTCACCTGGCTGTCGCCGATCGGCTGGACCGAGCACGTGCGGGCGTTCGGCGACGACCGGTACGGGGTGCTCGTCCTGCCGCTCGTGACGTTCGCCGTGCTGGTCGGCGTCTCGGCGTTCGTCGTGACGCGGCGGGACGTGGGGCGCGGGCTGTTCGCGGCGCGGCCGGGGCCGGCGCGCGGCACCATCGGCGGCCCGTCCGGTCTGGCCTGGCGGTTGCAGAGGGGCTCGCTGGCCGGCTGGTCGCTCGCCCTGTTCGCGGCCGGCGCGATCTACGGCAGCGTGGCGGGGGCCGTCGGGCAGATGGTGGAGGAGAACCCGGCGCTCGCCCGGATCGTGCAGCGGATCGGCGGCGCGGACGCGATGGTCGACGCGTTCTTCGCGACCGTCACCCAGCTGCTGGGCCTGGTCTCGTCGATCTACCTCGTCCAAGCCGTGCTGCGGCTGCGGTCGGAGGAGACCTCGCTGCGCGCGGAGCCGCTGCTCGCCACTCCGGTCTCGCGGACCGGCTGGGTCGCGTCGCACGCGGTGTTCGCCCTGGCGGGCGGCGCCGTCGTGCTGGCGTGCGCGGGACTCGGGCTCGGCCTGGTGCACGGCCTGCGGACCGGCGACCCCGGCGCCGTGCCGCGGCTGCTCGGGGCGGTGCTGGTCCAGCTCCCGGCCGCGTGGGTGGTCGCGGGCGTGGCGCTGGCGCTGTTCGGGCTGGTCCCGCGGTTCACCGGCGCGAGCTGGGCGGTCGTGGCGGGGTCGCTCGTCATCACGCTGCTCGGCCCGGCGCTGGACCTCGGCCGGTGGGTGCTCGACCTGTCGCCGTTCAGCCACGTGCCGAGGTACCCGGACGTCACCCTCGGCCCGGCCGCGTGGCTCACCGCTGTAGCCCTGGTGCTCCTGGCTGCCGGTCTCGCCGCCTTTCGGCGACGCGACCTGACCACGTGACGAGCAGCGGCAGCACGACCAGCAGCGACGCGGGAACGAGGAACGCCAGCGCCGGATGGGCCTGGTAGAGCGGCACGAACGCCAGCGGCGCCGTGGCGGCGCCGACGAACCGCAGCGACTGCACGACGCTGACGCTGCCGCCCCGGTTGGCGCTCCCGCTCTGCAGCACCAGCGCGTTGACGCTCACCAGGATGCCCTGCGCCGCCGCACCGGCCAGCGCCCACGCGAGCGCGGCCGTGAAGACGAACGGCGTCAGCCCCACCGCGGCGAGCAGGCCACCGCCGACCGCCGAGCCGACGACGACGGTGGTGGCCGCGCCGAACCGGTCGACCGCCCGGCCGACGTACCGCGCCGTCAGGAACCCGACGAGACCGAAGCTGGTCAGCAGCAGCCCGCGCTGCCCGGCGCCGAGCCCGAACGCGTCGTCGAGGCGGAACGCCACCAGGAACGCGAGACCGCCCAGGCAGCCCCAGCCGACGAACGCGATGACCGCGGGCCGGACGGTGCTCGCCACGAACGCGCTGCGCAGGCTCGCGTCCCGCTGCGGCTCGACCCCGGTGTCCGGCACCCCGAGCACCGCGAGACCCGCCGCCACCACCGCGATCACCACGAACGCGAGCCGCCAGTCGGCCTCCGCCGTCAGCCCGCCGGCCAGCGGGGCGGTCGTCTGCCCCGCCGCCTGCATCGACCCGAACAGCCCGAGCGCCCGCCCGAGCTTCTCCTTCGGCGTCGAGGCGGCGATCACCGCGAGCAGCACCGGCGTCGTGAACGAGTTCGCGGCGCCCTGCAACGCCCGTGACGCCAGCAGCACCTCGAACGTCCACGCCGACGCGGCCAGCAGGGACGCCACGGCGTAGCCGACGTAGGCGAGCCGGACCGTCCGCTGTGGACCCCAGCGCTGCGCGAACGTCCCGGACACCAGCATCAGCACGGCGAACGGCACCAGGTAGTAGGTCAGCGTCGCCGCCGCCTCCCCCGGTGACCGGCCGAAGCTCCCGCCGATCTCCGGCAGGATCGACGTCGTGACGGCGCCGCCGAACGGCCCGATCAGGGCGCCGGCGTACAGACCGGCGCGTGCCAAGCGGTCCACGGACACCTCCGCCGCCCACCCTAGTCGGGGAGCGGCGGAGATGGTTGCCTGAGCTAACTTTTACTGGCGGGGACCCGGCGACGGCCAGCCGGGACCGCGCCCGCGGCGGCGCAGGTAGCGCTCGAACTCCGCGGCGATGTCGTCGCCGGAGGACTCGGTGATCTGGATGGCCGCGTCACCGCGTTCCTCCAGCGCGCGCACGTAGTTGCGCACGTCCTCGTCCTCGTCGGCCATCTCGCTGACCGTGCGCTCCCACTCCTCGGCCTGCTCCGGCAGCGCGCCGAGCGGGACCTCGATGTCGAGGACCTCCTCCACCCGGTGCAGCAGGGCCAGCGTGGCCTTGGGGGAGGGCGGCTGCGAGACGTAGTGCGGCACGGCGGCCCAGAACGAGATCGCCGGCACGCCCGCCTGCACGCACGCGTCCTGGAACACGCCGACGATGCCGGTGGGGCCCTCGTACTTCGAGTGCTCCAGGCCGAACTTCGCGGCGGCGTCCGGGTCGTAGGCGGTGCCGGTGACCGGCACGGGACGGGTGTGGGGCGTGTCCATGAGCAGCGCGCCCAGCGTCACGACGGTCGTCACCCCGAGCGCGTCGACGTGGCCCAGCAGCTCGGACGCGAACTTGCGCCACCTCATGTTCGGCTCGATGCCGTGCACGAGGATGACGTCCGCGGAGGAGCCGGGGGGCCTGCACACCGACAGCCGCGTCGTCGGCCAGTCGACCCTTCTCGTGACGCCGTCGACCATGCGCACGGTCGGGCGGGTCACCTGGAAGTCGTAGTAGTCGTCCGGGTCGATCTCGGCGAGCGGGGTGGCGTCCCAGGTGAGCTGGAGGTGCTCGATCGCGGTGCTCGCGGCGTCGCCCGCGTCGTTCCAGCCTTCGAAGGCGCAGACCATGATCGGGCTCGTGAGCGGCTGACGCGGGGCCGAGGGGGTCGGGGATTCCTGGGACGGATCGTTCACCGCGCCAGACTACGGCCTCCCCCGCGCAAGTCATCGTAGGCTTGGCCCATGCGCGATCGCGGAGAGTCGCCGTTCCGGACGCGCTGGTGAACAGGGTCGTCGTCGCCGACGGCGCGATGGGCACGATGCTCCAGGCCGCAGACTCTCCTTCGCCGACTTCTCCGGTCTCGAGGGGTGCAACGAGATCCTGAACATGACGAGGCCGGACGTCGTCAGGTCCGTGCACCGCGGCTATCTCGAGGGCGGCTGTCCGGACGGCGCTCTCTACCCGCTGTCCCGGAGGAGCTGGCGCAGGCGCTGGCCGGGTCCGGGAGGGAGTTCGGCACGCGGCTCGTCGGCGGCTGCCGCGGCACGACCGCCGAGCACCTGCGCCAGGTCGCCGAGCCGGTCCGCGACCTCGGCCGGGCACCCCGCAGGCCACGCCCCGAGCCCGGTGTGTCCTCTTTGTACCAAGCTATCCCGTTCAAGCAGGACATCGGCATGGGCCAGTGGGGCCTCAAGGGGTCGCGCGGCGGCGGCCCGACGTACGAGGAGCTGGTGGAGACCGAGGGCCGTCCGCGGCTGCGCCACTGGATGGAACGCCTTGCGACGGACGGTGTTCTTGCCCACGCCGCCGTCATCTACGGCTACTTCCCTTGTGTGTCCGAAGGCGACAACCTGATCGTCCTCGAGGAGCCGTCGCCGGACTCGCCGGAACGCTTCCGGTTCCGTTTTCCGCGCCAGAAAAGGAATCGGCGCCTCTGCCTGGCCGACTTCCGGCGTCCAGAGGACTCCGGCGAGGTCGACGTCATCGCCTTCCGCCTCGTGACGATGGGGCAGCGGATCGCGGACTACGCGGGCGAGCTGTTCGGCAAGAACGCGTATCGTGAGTACCTGGAAGTCCACGGACTGGGGGCCGGCTCACCGAGGCGCTGGCCGAGCACTGGCACCGGAGGATCCGCGAGGAGCTCGTGTGGTCGTCGAGCTGCTCGACCCGGCACGCATCGGCGTCTCGCTGTCCGAGGAGCTCCAGCTGCACCCGGAACAGTCCACCGACGCCTTCGTGGCGCACCACCCGGAGGCGAAGTACTTCAATGTCTGACTTGCAGGCCGTGCTGTGGGACATGGACGGCACGCTGCTCGACTCCGAGAAGCTGTGGGACATCCCGCTCTACGAGTACGCGGAGAAGCTCGGCGGCGTGCTGTCGAAGGAGACCCGCGAACGCATGGTCGGCAGCAACGTGCCGACGACGATGCGCCTGCTGTTCGGCGACGTCGGCATCGAGCCGACCGAGGACGACATGACCGACGGGGCCGCGTGGATCCTGCGCCGCACCGAGGAGGTCTTCCGCGCCGGACTGCCGTGGCGTCCCGGTGCCCGGGAGGCTCTGCGCGCCGTCCGCGCGTCGGGCGTGCCGATGGCGCTGGTGACGTCCACCGAGCGGAAGCTGACCGAGGTCGCGCTGGACACGATCGGCCGTGACCTGTTCGACGTGACGGTGTGCGGCGACGAGGTGGACGGCCTGAACAAGCCGTTGCCCGAGCCGTACCTGAAGGCGGCGCGGCTGCTGGGCGCCGACCCCGCCCGGTGCGTCGCGATCGAGGACTCGCCGACCGGTGTCGCGGCCGCCGTGGCCGCGGGCTGCACCGTGCTCGTCGTCCCGTGCGACGTCGAGGTGCCGGCGGGGGAGCGGCGCGTCTTCCGCGACTCCCTCACCGGCGTCGACCTCGACGTGCTGCGGGCTCTCTAAGCCGTCACGGTCGCTGCCTTGCTCCTGCGCGTGGCCGGGTCCACCAGCAGGCCGAACACCACGCCGAGTCCGATGTGGAGCGTGGCCAGCTGGGCGAGCGAGCTGAGGCGGAACCGCCACAGCACGTCCACCGGCATGTCCGCCGGGATCGTGTCCGGCTGCGCGGGGAACGCGAGCAGCACCACCGTGACGGCCGCGGCCACCGCGAGGAGCACCGCCGTGACCCGCACCGGCTGCGACAGCGCGCGCAGTCGCTCGGCCAGCAGGCTCGCGCCCCACACGATCACCAGGCCCGCCACCACCACGCCCAGGTAGAGCGCGGTCCGCTGGTTCACCGTCTCCGGGTCGCCCACCGCCGGTGGGTTGCCCGGATACTTGAGCCACGGCAGCAGCGCCACCGCCCCGAACACCGCGGCGCCGAGCGCGAGGCTGCGGCTGAACGGCGTCCGATCGGTGAACCAGCGCTTCGACAGGGCGTAGGCCGTGGCGAACACCAGGCCCACCGCGACACCGACGACCACCACGCCGAGCATGCCGCCGATGACCTGTGTACCCCGGCTGACCAGCTCTTCCTCGCCGTGCGAGTGCGCGTGACCGTCGGATTCCCTCGCTTCCTCGACCGCCAGTGCGGCGCGGATGGAGACCTCGGTGACCAGGAGTTGTACGAGCGCGGAGGCGGCACCCGCGATGCCGCCCGCCGCCAGCCCCCGCAGCGCGAGGGAGCGGTAGGTCGTGACCATCTGCTTGATCGCCGGAGCCGGTCAGTGGCAGGGGACGCCGAGCGCGTGCCGCCCGTCGTGGAAGAACTCGTGCAGCAGCTCCGAACCCGCGCCGAGCGCCAGTCCGTTCTCCTGCAGGACCAGGTAGGTGACGATCAGACCGAGCAGTGAGGCGGCGAAAGCCCACCTGGGCACGCTGACCGGGGACAGACTTGCTGCGGGGCTCGTCATGACGGGCTCCTCCATACCTCGTGGAAGGTCAACACTCCTTGCGGCGCCGCAGCCGGTCTCCTGACTCCCGGATCATCGCTGCCCCCGCGTCTTCCCAGTCCGGAAGAGGACCAGTGACGTGCTCGGCGGGGATCGCTTCCCGGTCACAGTGGCGAGGACCGCGCCGGACTCACACCGGCTTCCCGTCACTGCGGCGCTCGCACCGTAAGCGCGCCGCGGCGGTGAGCACAACCGGCCAGAAGTGTTGTCGTGCCGGTCACTTCACGAGCGGACAGTCGCCGCACTTCCCACCTGCGGCGACGCGGTAGTACAGGCAGCAGCTCCGGCGCCGGAACGCGATCTCGCCGGGGAGGGAGAAGAACTCCCCGGCCAGCTCGAACGGCGGCGCGCTCATCAGCCTGGCCCCGCGCAGCTCCGCCTCCTCCGCCGTGAGCAGGCCCGCGCGCACGATCATCTTCAGCGCGCCCGCGATGTTCGACATCGCGTTGCCCCACAGCAGCCCGCTCGCCACCGGCGCGACGCCCTGGACCGCCTCCACCACCGGCGCGAGCGCCTCCGCCGCCGGAGGGCCCAGCCGCGGCTGGTCGATCCGGACGCTCAGGCCGTTCACCGGGTCGTGGCGCCACCAGAGGTTCTCCGGCCGCACGTCCACCGGCAGGTCCGCCGCCGTGAGCGGGCTGAGCAACCGCGCCGTGTAACCGAGGAAGAACAGGCTCGCCGCCACGCGGGGCTCGTCGGCCCGGTAACGGGTCGCGATGGTGTCGATCGTGGTCTTGAGCGCGGGGCCGTCGAGCAGCGCCGTGCCCGGCAGCCACGACTCGTCGGGACGGCCCACGTCCAGGGCGAAGAAGGAGTTGATCCCGCGCACCCGGCGCAGCGCTTCGAGGACCTCGGCGAACTCGGACACGGAAGTTCACGCTACCGGGTGCCCGCGGGTGTCCATGCAGGACAAATCACGTCCAGGGCGTGGGACGGACCTGACCGCGGTGTGGACCGGCGTGCCGGAGATGGGAGGATGTCGAGCTGTGAAGACCTTCGACTCCCTGTTCGCCGAGCTGACCGAACGAGCCGCCACCAAGCCGGAGGGATCCGGCACCGTCGCAGCGCTCGAGGCCGGCGTCCATGCGCAGGGCAAGAAGGTCCTGGAGGAGGCCGGCGAGGTCTGGATCGCCGCCGAGTACGAGTCCGACGAGAAGCTCGCGGAGGAGATTTCGCAGCTCCTGTACCGCCTCCAGGTGCTCATGCTGGGCCGCGGCCTCACCCTCGAAGACGTCTACAAGTACCTCTGAAAGAAGACTTCGCCATGCTGCGCGTAGCAGTCCCGAACAAGGGCGCGCTCGCCGAACGCGCCTCCGCCATGCTCACCGAGGCCGGGTACCGGCAGCGGAACGAGTCCCGCGACCTGACCGTGCTCGACCCCAACAACGACGTCGAGTTCTTCTTCCTGCGTCCCAAGGACATCGCCATCTACGTGGCGTCCGGCGACCTCGACCTCGGCATCACCGGCCGTGACCTGGCCGCCGACTCGGGAGCCGACGACAACGGCTCGTCCGTCGAGGAGCTGCTCGCCCTGGGCTTCGGCGCGTCGACCTTCCGCTACGCGGGCCCCCGCGGCACCGACTGGACGGTCGCCGACCTGGAGGGCAAGCGCCTCGCCACGGCCTACCCGAGGCTCGTGGGCCGCGACCTGCGCGCCCGCGGCATCAACGCCCAGGTGATCCGCCTCGACGGCGCCGTGGAGATCTCGATCCAGCTCGGCGTCGCCGACCTGATCGCCGACGTCGTGGGCTCCGGCCGCACGCTGCGCCAGCACGACCTGGTGCCGTTCGGCGAGCCGATCTGCGAGTCGGAGGCCGTGCTCGTGCACCGGGCCGGCTCCGAGGTCACGGCGGCGAAGAAGCAGCTGACGGCCCGGCTGCAGGGCGTCGTGTTCGCCCAGCAGTACCTGATGCTCGACTACGACTGCCCGCGCGCCATCCTGGACAAGGCCGTCAGCCTGACCCCCGGCCTGGAGTCGCCGACCGTCGCCCCGCTGGCCGACGACCTCTGGGTGGCCGTGCGCGCGATGGTGTCGCGCAAGGAGGCGAACCAGGTGATGGACGAGCTGGCCGCGATCGGCGCGAAGGCAGTGCTGGCGTCGGACATCCGGTTCTGCCGCCTGTGACGTCCTCGCCGGGGATTCTGGAACAGGCCGTCCTGGACGTGGTGCCGGGACGCGAGCCCGACTTCGAGCGGGCGTTCGGCGAGGCGCGGTCGTTGATCAGCGCCTCGCCGGGCTTCCTCGGCCTGGACCTGCTGCGGTGCCTGGAGAAGCCGTCGCGCTACCTGCTGCTCGTGCGGTGGGAGACGCTGGAGGCGCACACCGCCGGCTTCCGCCAGGGCCCGTCGTACGCGCGGTGGTCGGAGCTGCTGCATCCGTTCTACTCGCCGTTCCCGGTGGTCGAGCACTACTCCAGCGCGCTGAGCACCTCGGCGTCGGTCGTCTGACCGAAGCTGTCGTACCAGCGGCTCACGGCGCGGAAGTCCTTCGGCAGCAGGACGGCGACGACCGGTGTCCCGTCCAGTGAAGCCCTCGCGGACACCGGGACCGCGAGGGTCGTGCTCCCGGGGCCGTGGCCGCTGATCCAGCGCAGCGCGGCTTTCGCCGTGACGCCGGTGGCCAGGCCGTCGTCGACCAGGATGACGTCCCGGCCGGTGATCGTGAGTGGTTTGTCGTCGCGGTAGAGGGCGGTGCGTCGTTCCGCTTCCGCGCGCTCCTGGTCGCAGACGTGGGCGAGCTGGTCCTCGGTGAGGTTCAGCGACCGGAGCGTGTGCTGGTCGTAGATGGGGTTCCCGTCCGCCGTGACGGCTCCCACGCCGTACTCGGGATGGCCGGGGACGCCGATCTTGCGGGCCACCACCACGTCCAGCTCGGCGTGCAGGACCGCCGCGACCTCCTTCGCCACCGGCACGCCACCACGGGCCAGGCCGAGCACGAGCGGGTCGTGCCACGACCGGTCCGCGAGTCGTGCCGCCAGGGCACGGCCCGCCTCCTGCCGGTTCGCGAACCTCTTCACGGTTCCGTCGACGCTACGCCTTCCGGCCGCCGCGCGGCTCGCTGTGTCAGCGTTCCCGCACGAACAGCGCCTGCGCCGTCGTGCCGACCGGCCCCTCCACGTCGTGCACCACGCTCGTCGCCAGTCCCACCCCGTCCGGCCCGATGGTCGTGCTCGCGTCCAGCCCTATCCACTCGCCGACCGGCTGGCGGTGCAGGTGCACCGTCAGATCCGTGTTGATGGCGTACCACTTGCGAATGTCCACACGGGACGAGACGCCGCTGGCCGAGTCGACCACCGCGAACAGCGTCTCCAGCGGCGACGGCGTGGAACCCTCCACCACGGCGACGCGCGGGCGTGCCCACACCTTGGCGTCACCGGGCGTGAAGATGCCGCCCGACAGGGAAAGCCACTCGACCGCGGCCAGGTAACCGCCGCCCCAGTGGTCCGGGACCTCCATCGGCACGGCGGACTCCGGCGGAGCCATCGGCGTGCCGCTGCCACCGGCGACGGCGGTGGTGTCGGAGCCGACGACGTGCCACGCCCGCGCCGTCAGCGCCACGCGGCCCTCGTGCGACAGGGAGGCCGAGAGGAGCTCGACCGAGCGGCCGGGGCGTTCGACCGAGGTGGACACCGCCAGGTCGGCGACCGGGACAGGGCCCAGCACCTCGAACGTCACCCTGGACAGCGTCGGGCGCAGGGCCAGCAGGGAGCGGACCAGCAGCGCGGAGGGCGGGCCGAGGTGCTGGCTGCCGGGACCCCACGGGCCGACGGTGTGCTCTGTCGAACGGAACGAGCTCTCCGACAGAGGCAGGTAGAACGCCGTCATCAGTCGCGGTCCTTGAGCGGCTCGGTGTCGTCGGGCTCCGGCCAGCCGGGGTACGGGGGCGGGGTGCCGTCGAACGCCGGGCAGAACGCCTTGTGGTCGCAGTAGTCGCACAGGCGGCTGGGGTTGGGGCGGAAGTCGCCGGTCGGCGCGGCGCGCATGATGGCCTGCCAGATGGCGTCCAGGGTGCGCTCGAAGCGGGCCAGCTCCGACTCGTCCGGCGTGTAGGCCAGCGCCTGGCGGTCGGCCAGGTACATCAGGCGCAGCTGGCGGGGGACGACGCCGCGCAGCTTCCACAGGACGAGGGCGTAGAACTTCATCTGGAACAACGCCTTCGCCTCGCCGATCTCGCGGGGCGCGGCGCCGGTCTTGTAGTCCACCACACGGATCTCGCCCGTCGGGGCCACGTCGACGCGGTCGATGTAGCCGCGCAGCAGCACGCCGGACGGCAGCTCGGACTCCACCAGCAGCTCACGCGACTCCGGTTCGAGGCGGCGCGGGTCCTCCAGGCCGAAGTAGCCGTCGAGCAGCTTCGTCGCGGAGGCGAGCCACTCCGCCTCCTCCTCGCCGCCGGGGACCTCGAACAGCGAGGCGAACTCCGGGCGCTCGGCCTTCACGCGCTCCCAGGCGGGGGTGATCATCGCGCGGGCGCGCTCCGGCACGCGTTCGGCGGCGGGCAGCGCGAACAGGTCCTCCAGCACCGCGTGCACCACCGTGCCGCGCACCTGCGCCTTCGTCGGCCGCTCCGGCAGCCTGTCAACCGCGCGGAAGCGGTAGAGCAGCGGGCACTGCTTGAAGTCCCCCGCCCTGGACGGCGACAGCGCGGGCCTGCGCAACGTGGTGCTCATGGTCCGACCCTAGGACAGGGGTCTGACAATTCCGTGCGCGGCCGCCGGTCACGGGACGTGGGACACAGCGGGGCACCGAACCGCGAGATCACACCACCGGCTCTACAGTGCTCCGCATGGCCGCGCGGATCAGCGAACGAGAGAGCGGCCTGCTGCTGTTCCGGGTGGCGGGCATCCCCGTGCTGCTCGCACCGTCGTGGTGGGTCGGCTCGGCGATCGTGGTGGCCTTCTACGCGCCGCTCGTCGACGACCTGGCCCCCGGCACCCCGGCGGGCGTCGGGCTCGCGGTCGCGGCCCTGTTCGCCGTCTTTCTCGGTCTGAGCGTGCTGGCCCACGAGCTCGGCCACTGCGTCGCGGCGCTGCGGCTCGGCCTGCCGGTCAGGAGGCTGCGCCTGTACCTGCTGGGCGGTCTGTCCGAGATCATGCGCACCCCCGGCAAACCCGGCCACGAGGGCCTGGTGGCGGCCGCCGGTCCGGCCGTGTCGGTGGGGCTGGCGGTGGTCTTCGGCATCGGCGGGTTCGCGATGAACCCCGGTGGCGTGCTGTGGCTGCTGGTCATGCAGGTGGCCGGGGCGAACCTGGTCGTCGCGATCTTCAACCTCCTGCCGGGACTGCCGCTCGACGGCGGGCGGATCGTCCGCGCGGGCGTGTGGGCCGCGACAGGACAACGGGCGACGGGCACGCGTGTCGCCGTGGCCGGTGGTTTCGTCGTCGCCTTCGCACTGGTCGTGTGGTCGCTCTACGGCCTCGTGGACGGCACGGAAGACCGTTGGCTGCGGTTCGGTGTGTGCGTGCTCACGGCGTGGGTCGTCGTCGCTGGAGCGAGAAGCGAGCTGGCGAGCGAACGGCGGCGCACCTTGCCCGTGGGCGTCTCGCTGAACGACCTGATCCGCCCAGTGCTCCAGCTCCCGGCCGAAAGTCCCGTCAGGGACGCGCTGAGCACGTCCGCCGGCCGGGGCGTGGTGCTGGTCAGGGCGGACGGCGTCGCGGCGGGGCTGCTCGACACCGCCGCGGCCGAGAAGCTGGCCGCCACGAGCCCGTTCGCCCCGGCGGAGCAGGCCGCCGAGCCGATCCGGCCGGAGACCGTGCTGCTCACCGACGAGCCCGGTGAGGAGATCGTCGAACGGGTGCAGGGCACCGCCGCCTGGCAGTTCCTGGTGGTGGACCTGGAGGGGCGCCCGGCGGGCGTGCTGCGCAGGGAGGACCTGCGTGCGGCCATCGAGAAGGGCGTTTGACACCATTGCGCGGTGATTAGCGCAAGTGGACCGTTCCAGCCGGGTGACCGGGTTCAGCTGACCGACCCCAAGGGCCGGCACTACACGGTCGTCCTCGAGCCCGGCAAGGAGTACCACACCCACCGCGGCGCCATCCCGCACGACTCGCTCATCGGCCAGCCGGAGGGCTCGGTCGTGGCGTCGGTCGGCGGCACGAACTTCCTGGCCCTGCGCCCGCTGCTGCCGGACTACGTGCTGTCGATGCCGCGCGGCGCGCAGGTGATCTACCCCAAGGACGCCGCGCAGATCGTCATGTACGGCGACATCTTCCCCGGTGCGCGCGTGCTGGAGGCGGGAGCCGGTTCCGGCGCGCTGTCGTGCTCGCTGCTGCGCGCGGTGGGGGAGAAGGGCAGCGTCCAGTCCTACGAGGTGCGCGACGACCACGCTGTCCACGCGATCCGCAACGTGGAGACGTTCTTCGGCGAGCGGCCCGGCAACTGGTCGATCACCGTCGACGACGTGAAGAACCACGAGGGCGAGGTCGACCGGGTCATCCTCGACATGCTCTCGCCGTGGGAGGTCCTGCCCACGGTCGCGAAGAACCTCATCCCCGGCGGTGTCCTGGTCGTGTACGTCGCCACCACCACCCAGCTCTCCACGGTCACGGAGGCGCTGCGGGAGATGACGTGCTGGACCGAGCCCCACGCGTGGGAGACGCTCGTCCGCCCGTGGCACGTCGTCGGTCTCGCGGTGCGGCCGGAGCACCGGATGATCGCGCACACCGCGTTCCTGCTGACCACCCGCAGGCTCGCGGAGGGCGTGACGGCGCCGAAGCCGCAGCGCCGTCCCAGCAAGGGCTGACGGTCGACCGGGGTCCCGCTCGTGCGCGGGGCCCCGTCAACGGGACAGGCGGGCGATGCCGCACACCTTCCAGGCGCCGTTCTCCTTGGTCAGCTGGTAGGCGATGCTCCCGCTGATCAGGGTCCCGTTGGCGTTCGGCACCGCCGAACGGTTCGTCTTGAACGTGCCGGTGTCGCCGGAGACCTGCACGTCCGACGCCGTGACGGTGCCGTCGGCGGACGAAGTCACGGTCGGGTTGTCCTCGGCGTGGCGTCCCTGGCTCTCCCGCATCGACTCGCACATGTACCGCTGGGCATCCTGGAACTGGTTCTGGCCGGTCCGCAGCTGCTTCTGCTGCACCGCCGCGAACCCCTCGGCCACCCGCGTCGCCTCGGCCTGGTCGTCACCGGAGGCCGTGCCGGTCAGCAGGAACGCGACCGCGACGCCACCGGCGACCACCGCCACGCCCGCCGCGATGCCGGCGACCAGGCCGGTCCTGCGCTTCCGAGCCGGTTCGGCCGGGTTCTCGGTCGGGTGCGTCATCGGAGTCCTTTCGGTCGCGGCGGCGTGACGGAGGTGCCCCGCTTCGCGAAGGCCCCGCCGAACCAGGAGGGGCCTTCGCGGACAGCGGTCACCTGGTCGTCGGAACCTGCAGGTCCGGCAGCTTGATGTCCTTGGCGAGCGTGCAGAACTTCCAGTCGCCGGACTCCTTCTTGAACTTCACCGTCGTGTCGATCGCGCGGGACTCGGTGCCGACCGTCACGGTGGTGGAGACGCTGACGTCCGCGGTGTCACCGGACACCTTCACGTCCTTCACCTCGACCTTGGGCGAAGGCATCTTCTTGAGCTCCTCGGCCAGCTTGCGCTGCTCCGGCGTGAGCTTCTTCTCCGCCTCCTCGGCCTCCTTGAGCGCCTCGGAACAGGCCATCGACTTGGCCTTGCTCTCGTTCTTGGCGGAGCTCGCGGCGTAGTACTCCTCGGCGACCTTCTTCACGTCCGCCGCGTCGTCACCTCCGCCGCCGACCGACAACGGGCTGCTGGAGTTGCTCGAGTCGTCGCCCGAGAACAGGACGGCGGCCGTGATGCCGCCGCCGACCAGCACCAGCACGCCGAGCACGACGCCGATGACCAGGCCGGTGTTGCTCTTCTTGGGCGGGGGACCGCCGAACCCGCCGGGGCCGGGCTGGCCGTAGGGCTGCTGGCCGTACTGGCCCGGCTGGGGCTGGCCGGGCTGGGGCTGGCCGTACGGACCCTGCTGCGGGAAACCGCCGCTCTGCGGTCCCTGCTGGCCGAACGGGTCCTGCTGCGGCTGGCCGTACTGGCCGGGCTGCTGGCCGTAACCGGGCGGGGGCTGCTGGCCGTAGCCGGGTGGCGGCTGCTGGCCGTAACCCGGCTGCTGCGGCGGCTGCTGCCCGTACGGCCCGCCGGGCGGCGGCTGCTGCCCGTAGGGGCCGGGCTGCTGCGGCGGGTAGGTCATTCGAAACTCCCCCGATGTGGATGAGGTGATCTTCCTGCGGACATTGTGGTACTTCCCCGTCCGGCGCGTGGCCGAACGGACGAGCCGACACGCGCGAGCGGAGGTGCACAGGGGTGCACCCGTGTTCCAGCCGCGCGAAGGCGATGTCTGATAACGATTGTGGCAACTCCACCGGGACTCGAGTGCGATGCACTGCGCTGTCGGGGTGGTGCGCCGGAAGCGTCGGCGGGACCACCCGGTTGGCCGTACGGCCGCCGGTCCTGCGGGAGGCCCGCTCGAACGGGGCCCAGCCGAGCTCGGACGGGAGTGGGTTGCGGTGCGTGACCACCGAACGGATCAACCGGTGGTCCACCTGGTGGGACGGCGGAAGATCTCCGCTCGTCGGCGGCCCGCGAGCCGCACCACGCGTGTCCACCGGCCGCCGGGTGCGGTCGCGGACGGTGCGGACCGGGTGGCGGGCCGGGTGCTCCCATGACCCCTCTTCCCGGGTTTCTCGCAGGTGAGCGGCGTGTCGCGGCGCGAAACGCCGGTGGTGACGGCTGAGACGCACGGTAGCGGGTGGGCGGTTTCCCCTGACACCGAGATGGAGCAGCCGACCACCGACAGAGGCATTGCCGTTGCGTCACACGAGGGAAGATGATGTTGTGAGTACCGCATTTTGTCGGTGATCGCCGGTACCGTAATCGGTACGAACACGGGAGGAGGGTGCCGACATGCAGCACGGTCATCCCGGCAGCCAACCCGATGAGGGTGGCGAGCTGAACCAGGGCAACAATTCTGCTGAGCTGACAGCGCAGATCAGGTTCCTCGAGGACGAGATCGCGTCGTTGCGTCGCAAGCTGACCGAGTCGCCGCGTCACACGCGGTTGCTCGAGCAGCGTCTGGCTGAGGCGACTGAGCGCGTCAGCCAGCTGACCGAGCGAAACACGAAGCTCATAGACACCCTCCGCGAAGCACGTAGCCAGCTGCTCGCGCTGCGTGAGGAGGTCGACCGGCTGGCGCAGCCTCCCAGCGGGTACGGCGTCTTCATGGCGAGGTTCGACGACGGGACGGTCGACGTCTTCACGTCCGGCCGCAGGATGCGCGTCGCCGTGTCCCCCGCGGTCGAGCCGGAGAAGCTGTCGTTCGGCCAGTCCGTCCGCCTCAACGAGGCGCTGACCGTCGTCGAGGCCGGTGGGTTCGAGCGGTCCGGTGAGGTCTGCGCGCTGCGGGAGGTGCTCTCCGAGGACGGGGAGGACCAGATCGCCCGCGCGCTGGTCGTCGGCCACGCGGACGAGGAGAGGGTGGTGTGGCTCGCCCAGCCGCTGCTCGACTCGCCGCTCAAGCCCGGCGACTCGCTGCTGGTCGACTCGAAGGCGGGCTTCGCCTACGAGCGGGTCCCCAAGGCCGAGGTCGAGGACCTCGTGCTCGAGGAGGTCCCGGACATCGACTACAGCGACATCGGTGGTCTGTCCCGGCAGATCGAGCAGATCCGCGACGCCGTGGAGCTGCCGTTCCTGCACGCCGACCTGTTCCGCGAGTACGAGCTGCGCCCGCCCAAGGGCGTGCTGCTCTACGGCCCTCCCGGCTGCGGCAAGACGCTCATCGCCAAGGCGGTGGCGAACTCGCTGGCCAAGAAGGTGCGGGAGATCCGCGGCGAGACCGACAAGCAGGCCAAGTCGTACTTCCTCAACATCAAGGGCCCCGAGCTGCTCAACAAGTTCGTCGGTGAGACGGAGCGGCACATCCGCCTGATCTTCCAGCGAGCTCGTGAGAAGGCGTCCGACGGCACCCCGGTGATCGTGTTCTTCGACGAGATGGACTCGATCTTCCGCACCCGCGGCTCCGGTGTCTCGTCCGACGTCGAGACGACGATCGTGCCCCAGCTCCTCGCCGAGATCGACGGCGTCGAGGGCCTGGAGAACGTCATCGTCATCGGCGCCTCCAACCGCGAGGACATGATCGACCCGGCGATCCTCCGCCCCGGCCGCCTCGACGTGAAGATCAAGATCGAGCGGCCGGACGCCGAGGGCGCGAAGGACATCTTCAACAAGTACCTGACGCCCAACCTCCCGCTGCACGCCGACGACCTCGCCGAGTTCGGCGGAGACCCGAAGGCGTGCATCGAGGGCATGGTGCAGCACACCGTGGAGCGCATGTACGAGGAGTCCGAGGACAACCGGTTCCTGGAGGTCACCTACGCCAACGGTGACAAGGAGGTCCTGTACTTCCGGGACTTCAACTCCGGAGCCATGATCCAGAACATCGTCGACAGGGCCAAGAAGGCGGCGATCAAGTCGCTGCTCGACACCAAGCAGCCCGGACTCTCCGTCCGGCACCTGCAGGCGGCCATCCTCGACGAGTTCGCCGAGAACGAGGACCTGCCGAACACGACGAACCCGGACGACTGGGCACGCATCTCGGGCAAGAAGGGCGAGCGGATCGTCTACATCCGCACGCTCGTCACCGGGAAGAACCAGGACACCGGCCGCGCGATCGACACGGCCACGAACACCGGCACCTACCTGTAGGACGGATCGACCCCGAACCGCCCCGGTCGCGCTCAGCGGCCGGGGCGGTCCGGCGTTTCCGGGCTGATGTGTCCACGCCTGACCGGCACGTCAGCGGCCATCCGGCCGAGCTGCCCGACCGGCACGAACTCGGGTGTTGGCTTGCCGGCCGGGTGCTTGTCCGCGTCGGGGCGATCGGGCTCTCGCCGAGGCCGAGCCAGCCGACCGCTTGCCGGTCGTCTCCGCCTGGCTCGCCTCCGGCTGGCTCCGCTGCCCTGAGGTGGGCCATCAGCCCACGGTTCGGCGTCGGCCTCGCCACCTGCCACCGCTCCCAGGACCGTCTGGTGCCCGCGGCTCGATCCCTGCCGCCTCCATGAGCTGGCCACCGTCCACGGCCTCAGCGTCGACCTGGGTCAGACCAGGCCGGCCTCGTAGGCGGCGATCACGAGCTGGGCGCGGTCGCGGGCGTGCAGCTTGGCCAGCAGGTTGCCGATGTGCGTCTTCACCGTGCCAGGGCTGACGTGCAGGGCGGCCTGGATTTCTGCGTTGGACAGGCCGCGTGCGACCAGCAGCAGGACCTCCTTCTCGCGCTCTGTCAGCCGTTCCAGGCCGTGCGCGGACGGTGCCGCGGGGCGGCGCACGAACTCGGAGATCAGGCGGCGGGTGATCGAGGGTGACAGCAGTGACTCGCCGGAGGCCACGACGCGGATCGCGGCCAGCAGTTCGGCCGGTGGGGTGTCCTTCAGCAGGAAACCCGAGGCGCCCGCCCGCAACGCGCCGAAGACGTAGTCGTCCAGGTCGAACGTCGTCAGCACGAGGACGCGCGGGCCGTCCAGGCGGCGCGTGGCCTCTATGCCGTCCATCTCCGGCATGCGGATGTCCATCAGCACCACGTCCGGCCGCAGGACCGCTGCGGCCGTCACGGCTTCGGTGCCCGTGCCGGCTTCTCCCACGACGGTGAGGTCCGGTTCGTTGTCGACGAGGAGGCGGAAGCTGGCGCGCAGCAACGCCTGGTCGTCGGCGATCAGCACGCTCGTCATCGCTGTGGCAGCTCCGCCACGACGCGGAAGCCGCCGTCCGGACCGGGTCCGGCGCTGAACGTGCCGCCGTAGACGGCCACGCGTTCTCTCATGCCGGCCAAGCCGTGTCCCGTGCCGAGATCATTCACGCCGAGATCTTTCACTCCGGGGCCGTCGTCCGTCACCTCGACGCGGACCGCTTCCGGCCGCACGTCCACCGCCACCGTGCAGGACGCGGGCGCCGCGTGCTTCACGACGTTGGTCAGCGCCTCCTGCACGATCCGGTACACCGACAGCCCGATCCCGTCCGGCACGGTGGGTTCGCCGCGCACGTCCAGCGACACCCGCACGCCGGCCAGGGACGCCCGGTCGGCCAGGCCGGGCAGGCCGTCGAGGCCGGGGGACGGCGTGAGGTCGGCGTCCGAGCGCAGCACGCCGAGTAAGCCGCGCATCTCGGTCAACGCCGCTCTGCTGGTCTCGGAGATCACGTCCAGCGCCTGGTAGGCGTGGCCGGGTGAGCGCACGTGTGCGGCGTTGGCCGCCTGCACCGCGATGAGGGAGAGGTTGTGCGCCACCACGTCGTGCAGTTCGCGGGCGATGCGCAGGCGTTCGTCGGCCAGGGCCTGCTCGGAACGCTGGGCCGTCTCCCGTTCCAGGAACGACCGCCGGAGCTGCGTGGTGTAGCCGATGGCCCACACGGCACCGAGGACGACGATGACGACGAGGACGACGAGCCCGTTCTCCTGGTCGCCACCGGAGACCGCGGAGACCACGGCGGTGGCGCCCGCGAACCCGGCGAGCGACCAGGACTTCGGGCGCTCGACGGCGACGGTGTAGAGCGTGAAGCAGACCGCCGCGAGCGGCGCGCCGAGTGCTTCGGCCGGCAGCACCTCGCCGACCACGGCCGCGGCCGTGGTGACCGTGGTGACCACGAGAGCCGTCATAGGCCGGAACCGGCGCAGGGCCACCGGCAGCGCGATGAGCTCGGCGGCCGGGCCGACGAGCCACCACGGCTTGTCCTGGTTCTCCACCATCGCGTAGCCGACGAGCGCGCCGATCACCAGCATGGCGGTGAAGTCGACCAGGTAGAGGTGCAGTCTCGTGAGCACAAGCCGACGGTAACGAGCGGCGACGGGCGGCGCCTCGGACCACGGTCCGATTCCGGAGATCGGAGCCAGGGCCGATCCGCCAGGGCACGGGAAGGCCGACGCTGGTCCGCATGATCGAGGTGCGGAACCTGACGAAGAGGTACGGCGGCACCACAGCCGTCGACGACCTGTCCTTCACCGTCCACTCCGGACGGGTGACGGGCTTCCTCGGCCCGAACGGGGCCGGGAAGTCCACGACGATGCGCATGGTCCTCGGTCTGGACCGGCCCAGTGCGGGCGAGGCGCTCGTCGGCGGCCGGCGCTACCGCGAGCTGACGCACCCGCTGCGGCACGTCGGCGCGCTGCTCGACCCGTCGGCGGTGCACCTCGGCCGCCGGGCGCTCGACCACCTGCGCTGGATCGCGGCGAGCAACGGGATCGACCGGCGCCGCGCGGTGGAGCTGGTCGAGCAGGTCGGGCTGGGAGGCGCGCGGGACAAGCGGATCCGCGCGTTGTCGCTCGGGATGAGGCAACGGCTCGGCGTCGCGGCCGCGTTGCTCGGCGACCCGCAGGTGCTGATGTTCGACGAGCCGGTCAACGGCCTGGACCCCGAGGGCGTGCGGTGGATCAGGGACCTCCTGCGGGGTCTCGCGGACGAGGGCCGCACCGTCTTCGTCTCCAGCCACCTGATGAGCGAGATGGCGCTGACGGCGGACCACGTCGTGATCGTCGCGAGAGGACGGCTGGTGAAGGAGACCTCCATCGGCGCGCTGACGGAGAAGGGTTCTCTGGAGGACGCCTACCTCGACCTGACCACGGGGAGGGGACTGTGAGGAACGCGCTCGCCGCGGAGTGGCTCAAGCTCCGCACCGTCCGCGCCCCCTACGGCATCCTCGCCACGACCGGCCTGATGGTCGTGGCCGGCGCGGCGCTCTCGGTCCTGATCGTCCAGGACTACGACACGTCGCCCGCCGCGGAGCAGGCGAGGTTCGCCTCGGCGGACTCCAGCGTGGTGATCACGCCGGTCGTGCAGTTCCTCGCGGCGGCGCTCGGGGCTCTGGTGGCGACGTCCGACCCGCGGCTCACCGCGCTGACGGCCGTGCCGGACAGGACCCGGCTGCTGCTGGCCAAGACCGTGCTCGTCGCCGCCGTTACCGCCGTGCTCGGGACCGTGACGCTCGCGGTGAGCACCGGCACGAGCTGGGTCGTCGTGGGAGACCGGCCACCGCCGATCGCGCCGTGGGAGAGCCTCGGCGACGCGTTACCGTGGGCGAGCGCGGCGGTGCTGTCGATCCTCGTCACCGGACTGGCGGGTCTCGGCCTCGGACTGGCGGTGCGGTCCACGGTGGTGGCCGTGGTGGTCGTCGGCGTGCTGCTGTGGGGAATCCCGGCGATCACGCCGATGCTCCCGCAGCCCTGGGACACCGACACCTCCGCGGTGATGGTGCCGTACCTGGTGTGGCAGGTGTCCGGCGTGGCGGAGGACGCGCCGCTCGGCCCCGTGGCCGCGACAGCCGTCCTGCTCGCCTACGCGGTCGTGACGATCGGTGCGGGGGCGGTGACTCTGCTGCGACGAGACGCTTGACTCGGTCGAGAGCGTCGCCTTATGGTCGTCTGGACCATTAACGGTAAGGAAACTTACCTAACTAATCCGCCGCCGTCGGATTCCAGACAGTCCGAGAGGAGACGCTCTATGGCTTGGCAGAGGTCTGTGGTGGCGTTCGCCGCGGCGGTCGTGCTCCCGTTGACCGGTGTGATGGCGGGCAGTTCGGTCGCCGCCGCGCCCGCGGGTGACGTCTCCGCCGCCGCGCTGCCCGCGGGGTCGCCCGCGGCGGTCAACGGCCAGCTCCGGGTGTGCGGCGTGAAGCTGTGCAACAAGAACGGCAAGCAGATCCAGCTGCGCGGCATGAGCACGCACGGCATCCAGTGGTACTCCCAGTGCGTCAAGTCCGCGTCGCTCGACGCGCTCGCCAACGACTGGAAGGCGGACATCCTCCGCATCTCGATGTACGTCCAGGAGGGCGGGTACGAGTCCAACCCGCGCAAGTTCACCGACCTGGTGCACGGCTACATCGAGGAGGCCACGAAGCGGGGTCTGTACGCGCTGGTCGACTGGCACCAGCTCTCGCCGGGCGACCCGAACCACAACACCGAGCGCGCCAAGACGTTCTTCAAGGAGATCGCCCAGCGGCACAAGGACAAGACGAACATCATCTACGACATCGCGAACGAGCCGAACGGTGTCTCGTGGTCGCGGGTGAAGTCCTACGCGGAGGCGGTCATCCCGACGATCCGCGCCGAGGACCCGGACAGCCTCGTGCTCGTCGGCACGCACGGCTGGTCCACGTTCGGCCTGTCCGACGGCCGGGACGTCAGCGAGGTCAGCCGCAACAAGGTCAACGCCTCGAACCTGATGTACACGTTCCACTTCTACGCGAAGGACCACCGCGACTCGTACCTCAACGCGTTGCGCACGGTGTCGAGCCAGGTGCCGGTCTTCGTGACCGAGTTCGGGTCGCAGGAGGCGTCCGGTGACGGTCCCAACGACTTCACCATGGCGAACAAGTTCATCGCGTTCATGAAGGAGGCCAAGATCTCCTGGACGAACTGGAACTTCTCCGACGACCACCGCACGGGCGCGGTGTTCAACACCGGCACCTGCTCCGGCGGCAGCTTCGCCGGGGAGGGGCCGCTGAAGGAAGCCGGCAAGTGGGTGCGCAACCACATCCGCACCGCCGACGACTTCTGATCCCGCGGGCCGGCCCCGCCACGGGGCCAGGTGGACGGCGGTCCTGGGGGGCCGCCGTTTACCGTTGCGGGCATGGCACAACTCGCGCTCGGTCTCGCCTCCCTCGGCCGTCCCGCCTACATCAACCTCGGCCGTGAGGACGCACTGCCCGCCGTGCGCGACGTCGAGTCCATGCGCGCGCAGTGCCACCGTGTCCTCGACACGGCGTACGAACTGGGTATCCGGTGGGTCGACGCGGCCCGGTCGTACGGGCTGTCGGAGGACTTCCTGGCGTCGTGGCTGCCCGGCCACGACGACGTGACCGTCTCCAGCAAGTGGGGCTACGCCTACACCGCCGACTGGCGGCCCGACGCCGAGGTGCACGAGGTCAAGGAGCACTCGCTCGACCGGTTCACCCGGCAGTGGCAGGAGACCCGCGCGTTGCTGCCCCGGGTCGACCTCTACCAGGTGCACTCGCTGACGCCGGACAGCCCGCTGTTCGAGGACGCGGCGCTGCGGGACGCGATGGTCGCGACCGGTGTCCCGCTCGGCTTCTCGACGTCGGGACCGAAGCAGGCCGACACCATCCGCAAGGCGCTGGACCTCGGGATCTTCCAGTCCGTGCAGTCCACCTGGAACCTCCTGGAGACCTCGGCGGGCGACGCGCTGCGGGAGGCGCACGACGCCGGCCTGAGGGTGATCGTCAAGGAGGGCGTGGCCAACGGACGGCTCGTCGTCCAGCCGCCGCGCGAGGTCGCCGAGAAAGCGGCGGAACTGGGGGTCGGTCCGGACGCGGTCGCCCTGGCGGCGATCCTGCGGCAGCCGTGGGCCGACGTCGTCCTGTCGGGCGCGGCGAGCCCGGGGCAGCTCCGGTCCAACGCGAATGCCGCCGGCCTCGACGTGGACCTCCCCGATCTCTCGGAGCCAGCCGTCCGGTACTGGGAAACCCGCTCCGGGCTCTCCTGGAACTGAGCGGTTCGCGCACCTCGCTGATCGGTTCCGGAATCCGGTCTTTACGGCCTCGTGGGCCGTTCTGCGGCTCAATCCTGCAATCGGGTTGTCTTTTTGATGTCTCGATAGGTTGACTGTTCGCGCACCGCAACATGCGCATCACGGAGCGTGTCCAGCTGTTTCGAAACGTTCGAACACCGCTGATCAGCACATTTAAGAATGCTCTGACATTCCAAATGAGAAATGGCGTTTGTGAACTGTGAATTGCCGGTCTTGACAGTTCGGCGTTCCGAACTTTAGGTGGGTGGAATGGCCGGAAGTTGCGCGGAGGTAAAACGAGACGGTGCTCAAGAATCAGCCTTGACGTGCGGATAATGCGATTGTAGGTTCGGAGCCAAGCCCTCTTTGGGGAGGTTTGGAAATTGACTCCGATCATTCACCATTTAGGTTTGAATGAGAATCATCAGCCGATGTTGCCCGGAGTGCGCGACGCACTGGCGGGTTCCCTCTCCGACGTCAACCTGACCGGCGACGCGCTCGCCGCGGGACTCGAGCGGCGACTCGCCGCGCACGTGGGCACGGCCCCGGGCAGGGTCGTGGCGGGTGCCGGGTCCGGCGCCCTGCTCCAGCAGTTCCTCACCGTGCACAGCGGGCCGGGCACGACCGTCGTGCACGCCTGGCCGTCCTTCGACCTCTACCCCCTGCTGATCCGCAACGCCGGCGCCGAGCCGGTGGCCGCCCCCGGTCACCCGGACGGGCGGCAGGACCTCGGCGCCCTCGCCGCGGCCGTGACCGCCGACACCCGCGTTGTGCTGGTGTGCAACCCGAACAACCCGACCGGCGAGGTGCTCGGCGAACCCGAGTTGAGGTCGCTTCTCGCCGCACTGCCGGAGCACGTGCTCGTCCTGGTCGACGAGGCTTACCGCGAGTTCGCGGACCCCGTGGCCATCGCCGACGCGACAACGTTGTCAGACGACCCGCGCGTGGCCGTGGTGCGCACGTTCTCGAAGTCGCACGGGCTGATCGGCCTGCGCGTCGGCTATCTCGTCGGAAGCGAGGAGGTGGTCGGGCCGCTGCGGAGGATGGCGCCGTTCTACCGCGTGCCGACCATCGCGCAGACAGCCGCTGTCGCCGCGCTCGACGCGGACGAGCGGATGCGTGCGCAGTGCCGTGAGGTCGCGGCGGAACGGGACCGGGTCCGCTCCGGGCTGCTGGAGCTGGGCTTCGACGTCCCGCCCAGCGGCGGCAACTACCTGTGGGTGCGGCTCGGGCCGCGCAACGAGGAGTTCATCGCGCGGCTGGCCGCGCACGGCGTGGGCGTCCGCGAGGTCGCGGGAGGCGTGCGGGTGAGCACCGGCCTGCCCGAGGCCAACGACGCCGTGCTCGCCGCGGCCGCCGGGTTCGCGGCGGAGCACGCCGGGGAGACGGCCGGGAGTCTGCTCGTCGGGGAGGCCGTGGGATGACCGGAACGATCAGCACGACCCTGCCCGCCGACGACCGGTCGGAGGCGATCAAGGCCGCCCTCGTGCGCCGGCACGCCGCGTCGGGTGACCGGCTCTGCGAGATGGCCCGCTACGCGGTGGCGGCGCCGGGGAAGCTGTTGCGCCCCTTGATGCTCATGGCCGCGGCGGAGGCGGTGGGCGGGTCGGCCGACGTCGCGCTGCCCGCCGCGGTGGCGGTCGAGCACCTGCACGTGGCGTCGCTGGTGCACGACGACATCATCGACGGCGACGACGAGCGCAGGGGCCGTCCGTCGGTCCAGGCGCACTACGGCGTCGCGGAGGCCATCGTCGCCGGGGACGCCCTGCTGTTCGACCTGTTCGCCGCCGTCTCCGAGTCCTCGGCACCTCCTCGGGTCGTGCTCGCGGTCGTGAGCGAGTTCGCCCGCGCCGGTGTCGACCTGTGCCGCGGCCAGGTGCTGGAGTCGCTGATGACCCCGCCGGCGGCGGGCAGGAGCGGCAGCGCGCTGGAGGAGTACTTCGGCGTCGCCGAGAACAAGACGGGCGCGCTGTTCCGCGCGGCCTGCCGGGCGGGCGCGCTGCTCGGCGGTGGTTCGGCCGAGCAGGCCGAGCTGCTCGGCGAGTACGGCCACCACACCGGCGTCGCGTTCCAGATGTTCGACGACCTCCTGCCGTACCTGGCTTCCCGCTCGGGCAAGCCGGACGTCAGCGACGCCGCGAACCTCAGGCCGACCTGGCCCGTGCTGCTCGCGCACCGCACGGGCACGGCCGAGCACCGCCAGGCCGTCGAGACCGCGCTGTCGGGCGCGCTCGATCCGGCGGAGACCCTGGAGCTGCTGAGGTTCGCCGTCGCCGGCAGCGGTGCGCTCATGATCGCCCGCCGCGGTGCTCACGACCGCGTCCGGCTCGCCGTGGCACGGCTGGGCGAGCTGCCGGGCGCCGCCGCGGCGAACCGGCTCGCGGCCATCGCCGAGATCGCCGCCGACCGTGACTGCTGAGCTGCGTGCGCCGGTCCACCTCGGGCGGGTGGCGCTGGCGCATTGGCAGACCTGGCGGCCCTACACCACCTGCTACCCGGCGATGCTGGGCCTCGCCGGGGTGCTCGTGGCGGGTGGCGACCGGCCGGGGCAGATCGCCGTCGCGGTGGCGGCGCCGGTGCTGGGCTGGATCTCCGGGCACTACCTCGGCGACCACGTCGACCGGCACCTCGACGCGATCGCGAAACCGCAGCGCCCCATCCCGTCCGGCAGGCTCTCGCCGCGCCTCGCGCTCGTGGCCGGGATCGCCTGCGCCCTGGCGTCCCTGCTCGTCGCGGTGTGGCAGAACTGGCACACGGTGCCGGTGTTCGTGCTGGCGATGACCGGGGTCGTGGCCTACAGCGCCGTCTTCAAACGGCGGGGGCTCAGCGGGAACCTGTGCCGGGGCGTGCTGTCGGCGCTCGCGCTGGTGGTCGGCGCGATGGCGGCGGCGCCGTGGCCGCCGCTCGCGTTGCTGCCGGTGGCGCTCGGGTTCCTGTTGCACGACACCGCGTCCAACCTGATCGGCACGGTCCGCGACGTCGACGGCGACCGGGCGGGCGGCTGCCGGTCCGTGCCGGTGCGGCACGGCGTCGCCGTCGCGGTCCGGCTCGCGTCGGCGCTGTGGCTCGCGGGCACGGCGCTGGTCGGCGCGGGCGCCCTCGTCGCGCACCGGCCGGGGGACCAGCTCCTGCTGGTGGCCGTCGCACTGGTGATGGGCGTGGCCGCGTTGCGGGTGGTCCGCCCGGAGGGGCTGACCGCGAGACGGGCGTTGCGTTCGCACGAGCTGTTCGTCGCGGAACGGCTGGTGCTCACCGCCGCGGTGGTGGCGGGCGTGGCGGGCGCCGGTACCGCGCTGCTCGTGCTGGCGCCGGTGCTCGCGTTCTCGCTGGTGTTGCAGAACCGGATGCGGTCGCGGCACGAGTTTCCCGACGAGTCGACCAAGCAGGGGGAGAGGGCATGACATCGGTGCACACCGGCACGGTCCAGGAGCTGAAGACAGCCGTGGAGGAAGGCGCAGGGGCGCTGTTCGAGGCGCAGCGCCCGGACGGCGTCTTCGACTACGGGTCGACCGTCCTGCGGTCGACGCTCGCGACGGCGGGGGCGGTCGCCGCGCTGCACTTCGCCGATCCGGGCGGCGCCGCCGACCTGATCACGGCGGGCGTGGCGCGGCTGCGGTCCACCCGCAACGACGACGGCGGCTGGGCGATGGTCCCCGGCCTCGCGAGTGAGCCGGGACCGACGGCGGTCGCGGCGGCGGCGTTGCACATCGCCGACCCGGAAGGCAGCGCGGAGGACGTGTCGGCGGGGCGGCGCTGGATGGACGGCTACGGCGGCCTGGAAGCGATCCCGCACCCCGAGGTCGTCCTGTGGTGCCGCCAGTTCTACGGCTTCGCCGGCTGGCTCGCACCCGAGAAGATGCGCCGGTTCCCGCTGGAGCTCGCGCTGCTGCCGGGGCTGTACCGGCGCCTGTTCGACCTGCGGCTGCCGATGGCGTCGGCGCTGGGGCTCGCGCAGACCCGCCACCGGCCGCTCACCCGGCTGCAGCGCGGGCTGGCGCGCTGGGCCGAACCCCGGGCGCTGCTGGTGATCCGGCAGGCGTTCGAGCACGAGGGCTCGCAGGGCTCCTGGTCGGAGGACGCGTGGGTGACCGGTCTCGTCTGCGCCGGGCTGGCGCGTGCCGGGCTGGGGCAGGACATGGTGGAGGCCGCCGTCGGGTGGTTCCGCCGCACCATGCACCCCGACGGCTCGTGGTCGTCGACCCCGCTCGACGGCGCCTGGACGATGTACGCGGTGCGCGGCCTGATCGAGGCGGGCCGAGGCGACGACCCGAGGCTGACGGCCTCGCGGAACCTGTTCGTGCGGCTGCAGCAGCACCGGCCGTTCCTCGCCTTCGGCTGCCCGCCGGGGTTCTGGGGCTGGTCGGGTGAGCACGGCTGGCCCGCGGTGCTGGAGACCGGCGAGATCGTCTCCGTGCTCGCGAAGCTGCCGGGACGCGAGCAGGCCGACGCCGTGCGCATCGGCGCGAACTGGCTGACCGATCGTCAGGACAGCCGCGGTTCGTGGGGTTTGTGCGTGCGCGACACCAAGGTCGCCAACAGCGGTCCGTGCCCGATGACGACCGCTCAAGCCGTCGACGCGCTGCTCGACGCCGGGGTTCGGGCCGACGACAAGCGGATCCGGCGGGCGCTGAAGTGGCTTGCCTCGGCACAGCTGCCGGACGGCGGCTACGAGTCGGTCTGGTACCGCGAGCACACGATGGGCACCGCGGCGGTGCTGGAGACCTTCGCCCGGTGCGGTGTCGCCGACGAGGAGCCCGCGCGCCGGGCTCGGGCGTGGCTGCTCCAGGCGCGCAACGCGGACGGGTCGTGGGGCGACGGGCACGGTGCCGCCGGGACGGTCGAGGAGACCGGCTGGGCCGTCTCCTCGCTGATCGCGGCGGAGGGCGTCTCGGACGCCGTCGAGCAGGGCACGCGCTGGCTGCTCGACGCCCGCACGCCCGGCGGCGGGTGGACGCCGGAACCGGTGCACGAGTACGTGCGGCGGGTCAGCCGGTACGCCAACCCCGGGTTCACGCAGGGGATGGCGTTGCGGGCACTGGGCCGGCGGCTGGCGGTGGGCCGGTGAACGCCCCCGACGTCGTGGTCTGCGGGGCGGGCGTCGCGGGACTGGCGGCTGCCGTGGCGCTCGGCCGGCTCGGCAGGAAGGTCCTCGTCCTGGAGAAGACGCCCGTACCCGCCCCCGTGGCGAAAGGGGAGGTGCTGCAACCGGGGTCGATCGCGATCCTGCACCGCTGGGGTGTGATCGACCGGCTGGAGCAGGCGGGCGGGGTGCGGTTGTCACGGCTCGTCGTGCGTTCGTCGGACGGACGGCCGCGGATGTTGCTCGACTACGACAAGCTGCCCGCGGAACGACCGTGGCTGCTGGCGCACGACTACCAGGTCATCCTCGACAAGCTCGCCGAGTCGTTGCCGGACAGCGTCGAGGTTCGGCGGGGCGTACGGGTCCACGAGCCGTTGCTCGCCGACGGCCGCGTGGTCGGGGTGCGGTGCGACGACGGGGACGTTCCGGCGTCGCTCGTCGTCGCGGCGGACGGGATGTCGTCACGGCTCCGTGCCGCCGTAGGGCTGACGACACGGCGTGAGGACTACCCGCACCGGCTCGCCGCGTTCGAGCTGCACGACGTGGACGAGGTGGAGCAGGACTTCTCCGCCTACGTCGCCGGAGGGCTGCGGTTGCACTATCCGTTGCCAGGCAAGAGGGTCCGGCTCTACGTGCAGGTCGCGCCGGACGAGCTGCGCGGCATCGGCCAGGACGGCCTGCGCCGCTGGGCAGGCGGCGTGCTGGCCGGATGTCCGGGGCTCGAACCGATCGCCGAGCCGTTCCTCGCGGCGCTGGACCGCAGGCAGGTGCTGCCGGTCTCGCGGTCGATGGCGGACACCCTCGTCGCACCGGGGTTCGCGCTCGTCGGCGAGAGCGGCCACAGCGTGCACCCGATGGCGGCCCAGGGCATGAACAGCGCCATCGCGGACGCGCACGAGCTGGCGACGGTGCTGCGGCAGGGCGGAACGCTCGCGCCCACCGTCGTGGACCACGCGTTGCGCCGCTACGACGAGACCCGCCGCGCCAACCTCGTCCACATCGGACGGACGAGCCACAACGCGGCGCGGATGATCACGACCGGCTCGTGGGTGGGCAAGCGCGCGCTCGCCGGAACCGGTGGCAACGCCCGCATCCGGCACGAGGTCATGCACACGATGTCCGGCCTCGGCGTGCGGAAGCTGTCGCTGGTCGACCGGCTGCACCAGGCGAAGCTGCTGCCCGACCCGCGGGCGGACCGGCTCCCGGCGTGGACCCGATGAGCGCCACCGGGTCCCGGCTCCCCGCGGAGGGAGCCGGGACGGCGGGGTCACGCGCGGGTGTACTCCAGCACCACCAGGCCGTGCGCGCCCTCGGTGCGTCCGAGCCTGGTCAGCCCGGCGTCGGCGGCGAGCTTGTCGAAGTCCTCCGCACGGCGTTCCCTGCCACCGAGCAGGGTGAGCGACTGGAGGTCGAACGACGAGTTGTTCTTCGCGTGCTCCTCACCGGCCATCACCTCCACGACGAGGACACGGCCCTCCGCGGGCACGGCCTCCGCGCACCGGCGGAGGATGCGGGTGGCGTCCGCGTCGCCCCAGTCCGTCAGCACGCGGGAGACGACGAAGACGTCGTAGCCGGGAGGCAACGGGTCGAAGAAGCTGCCGCCGACGAACTTCGCCCTGTCGCCGAGCGGGGCGAGGAGCTCCTCGGCCTCCGGCCGGACCTCCGGCAGGTCCAGCACGGCACCGGCCAGGTGCGGGTGGGCGGACAGCACCGCCTCCAGCAGCGCCCCGGTGCCGCCGCCGACGTCGATCACGCTCGACACGGCGCTCCAGTCGTGGCCGCGCGCGACCTCGGGGCCGGTCTGCCAGGCGAACCCGGCCATCGTCGCCCCGAAGAACACCCGCAGCGCCTCGTCCTCGCGGTAGTCGGACCAGAAGTCCTTGCCGTGCACGGTGCCGTAGCCCGACCGGCCGGTGCGCACGGAGTGCGGCATGCCGGCGTAGGCGAGGTCCATCTTCAGGCCGGGGCCGTCGGCGTCGAGCCACTGCCGCAGCAGCGCGTTGCTCTCGTCGAGCAGCGCCCGCGACACGCCGGTGAGCCCGTGCACGCCCTCGCTCTCGCTGAACAGCCCGACGCCGACCAGGTGCCGCAGCAGGCGGCCCAGCGCGTCCTGGTCGGCGCCGCTGGCCCGCGCCAGCTCCTCGGTCGTGGTGTGCCCGTCGCGCACGAGCTCGGGGAGCTTCAGCGCGACCGCGGTGCGGACGGCGAAGGGGGTGGCGAGGTCGACGAGGGCGGCGAGAGCGGTGGTGTCACTGGTCACGGTCGTCCTTTCGGAAATGGCCCGCAGGGGAGCACTTCGTTCTTCGAAGATGGCATGGAAAGCAGTTCCGGGCAATAGTCGGATCGCGTTCTCCTCTCCATTCCGCGGCTCGCGGAGTGGTTATCAGGAATGGGTGAAAAACAATGGCTGAACTCGACGTGCGACCTCTGACCGGTGCGCTCGGGGCCGAGATCCGCGGCGTCACGCTCGCCGAGGTCGACGACGCGCTCTTCGAACAGATCCACCAGTTGCTGCTCGAACACCTCGTGCTGTTCTTCCGCGACGCCGCCGGCCTCTCGCCCGCCGACCACAAGGCGTTCGGCAGCCGGTTCGGCCCTCTCGAGGTGCACCGGCTCCTGCCGAAGCTCCCCGAGCACGACGAGATCGTGGTGCTCGACTCGGACCAGGGCGCGAAGGCCGACGTGTGGCACACCGACGTCACCTACGCCCAGTCGCCGCCCATCGCCTCGATCCTGCAGATCGTGACTTCTCCCGAAGTCGGCGGTGACACGATGTGGAGCAACCAGTACCTCGCCTACGAAGCGTTGTCCGAGCCCATCCGGGAGCTCGTGGACGGCCTCACGGCGGTGCACGTCCTCGAATTCGGTGATTTCCGCAGCGAGGCCGAACATCCGGTCGTGCGCGTGCACCCGGAAACCGGGCGGCGTTCGTTGTACGTCAACCGGATGTTCACCAAACGAATTCCGCAGCTGGCCTCGGAAGAAAGCGCCGCGTTGCTCGGGCACCTGTTCAACGTGTCCGAGAGCCCGCAGCGCGTGTGCCGGTTCCGGTGGAACGAGGGCGCCGTCGCGGTCTGGGACAACCGCGCCACCCAGCACTACGCCGTCAACGACTACACGGCCCGCCGCGTCGGCTACCGGGTCACCGTGCTCGGCGACGAGCCCAAGGGCGACGGGCCGCGCTGGCCGCACCACCAGGTCACCGGCATGAGCGCCACCGCGGTCAAGGACTGAGCGCCGTGGACGACACCGCATTCATGGACCTGTACTGGCGCAACCCCCACGCCGCGCTGGAGCTGGCGCGGGAGAACACGCCGGTGCGGGAGACGCCGTTCGAGATCGGCCCGACGTGGCTGGTCACCCGGTACGACGACGTGCGCGCGGGTCTCGCCGACCCGCGGCTGGTCAAGGACTACCGCAACACGTTGCCGGAGGAGGAACGCGCGTCCGCGCCGCCGGGCCTGCCCGCGCCGATGTCGCACATGCTGACCTCGCTCGACCCGCCGGACCACACCCGGCTGCGCAGGCTGGTCACCCAGGCGTTCACGGCCCGCCGCGTCGCGGTGCTGCGCCCGAGGCTGGAGTCCGTGGCGAAGGACCTGCTGTCCGCGCTGCCCGTGGACCGGCCGGTCGACCTCGTCGCCGGGTACGCGATCTCGCTGCCGATGGAGGCGATCTGCGAGCTGATCGGCGTGCCGGAGCTGGACCGCGAGGACTTCGCGCACTGGTCCACGGTGCTGATCGACGAGTGCCCGGAGGAGGAGATGATCCACGCCTCCCAACGCCTCGCCGACTACCTGGGCGGGCTGGTGGCGCTGCGCCGGGAGAAACCCGACGACGCGCTGCTCTCGGGGCTGATCGCGGCGTCGGAGAGCGGGGAGACGCTGTCGGACCTGGAGATCGTCGCGATGGCGATGCTCCTGCTGATGGCGGGCCACGAGACCACGGCGGTGTTCATCACCAACAGCGTGCGGGTCCTGCTGGCGGACCCGGAGGCGTTGACGCTGCTGAAGAACGGCTCCGCGGCGGACCTGGTCGAGGAGCTGCTGCGGTGGGTCTCGCCCGCGCTGAACGCGTCGCTGCGGTTCGCCACGGAGGACCTGGAGATCAGCGGGGTCCGCATCCCGCGCGGCGCGTCGGTGACGCTCTCGACCGGGGCGGCCAACCGCGACCCGCGCCGGTTCGCCGACCCGGCCCGCCTCGACCCCGGCCGGGACGCCTCCGGGCACATCGCGTTCGGGCACGGCATCCACCGCTGCCTGGGCGCCGCCCTGGTGCGGCTGGAGGCCGACGTGGCGCTGACCGCGCTGTTCGAGCGGTTCCCGGACATCCGGGCGGCCGTCCCCGAGGAGGAGCTGTCGTTCCGGCGCAGCGTGCACGTCCACGCGCCGAGGACCTACCCGGTCGTGCTCGGCCCGCCGGCGCTCGGCTGACCGTCCGCGGGGACCTCCCGTTCGCGTGGAGGTCCCCGCGTGCACCGGTCAGGACGGGCGTGGGGCGTGGTCGCGCAGCCACTCCTGGCCGATCTCGCGGCCGTCCGGCACCAGCGGCCAGTCCGGGTCGCCGATCCTGTCCCGCAGCTCGTCCACGTCCATCCAGCCGCCCCAGGCGACCTCCTCCGGCTGGTGGGTGAACGGGCCGTCGGTGCGCGCCTCGTAGACCCATGCGTGGTAGCGGGTGAGGTCGTTGACGTACCGGGTCGTGAACAGCTCCTTCAACGGCACCTCGACGCCCAGCTCCTCGCGGAGCTCGCGGGCCGCCGCCTCGTCCGGGGTCTCCCCGGCGTCGATCACGCCGCCCGCGGTGCAGTCGTAGAGGCCGGGGAAGACGTCCTTGGTGTCCGTGCGGCGGTGGACGTAGACCCTCCTGCCGTCGAGCGACAGCACGACGATCGTCGCGCAGCCGTGCCAGAGGTTCTCCGCGCGCATCCGCTCGCGCGTGACCTCGCCGATCACGTTCGCGTCCTCGTCGTAGAGGTTGATCATCCCGGGGTCCTCCTGTGGTCGTACGCCGGCTTGCTACCGCAGTCCGACGCCCGCTGATCACCGTCCTTCCTACCTTCGTGACCGTCAGACGTCACCGAGGAGGATTCGTGTCCACTTCCCTGCGGCTCGGCGTCGCCGAGTTCCGCGCCCGGCCCGGCCGCGCGCTGCTGCCCGGCGTCGCGCTCGTCGTCGGCGTGGCCTGCCTGCTGGCCGCGCTGGTGCTGAGCGACGCGCTCACCCGCTCGGTCGACGAGGGCGCGCCGCTCACACCGTCCTCGGTCGGACACGTCGTGCAGGTCAAGCCGCAGCCCTACAGCGACGACCCCGCCGTGCGGGCCGCCCGCCCGCGGCTCGACGACGCCCTGCTCACCCGGCTCTCCGCAGTCGGCCGTGCGGTGCCCGTGCAGACGGCGCAGGCGGACCTGCTCGACAGCACCGGCAGGGCCGGGCAGAAGCGGGCCGACGTGCACGTCCAGCAGCCGGATCTGGCGCACTGGCCGCTGGAGTCGGGCAGGCAGCCCGCAGCCGGCGGCGAGATCGCCGTGGACAAGCTCACCGCGTACGACCGCGGCCTGAAGCCCGGTGACCGGGTCTCGCTCGCCGCCGCGGACGGCGAGCCGTTCGAGGTCACCGTCAGCGGTGTCCTGAAGAAGGGCGGGATCGACTCCTACCCGGTGCTCGTCGCGGGCCCGGACCTCGTGCGCAAGATCGACCCCGAGCCCGTCACCGACAAGGTCTGGGTGCTCGGCGGCACCCGCGCCGAGGTCCAGGCCGCCGCGGGTGACGCCTACGGCGCGTGGGACCCCGATCCCGACGCCGGCAAGGTCGGCAACGACCTGAAGTTCTTCCTGCTGCCGTTCAGCGTGCTCGCGCTCGCGACCGCGGTGTTCGTCGCCGCCGCGACGTTCCGCGCCGTCTATGCCCAGCGTCAGCGCCAGACGGCGTTGTTGCGGTGCATCGGCGCCCAGCGCGGGCCGCTGGTGCGCAGGAGTCTGCTCGAAGCTTTGGTGACCGGTGCCGTCGCGGGCATCGGCGGCGCGCTGCTCGGCGGGCCGATGGCGTGGCTGCTCGCCAGGACGTTCGACGTCACCGGCATCTCCGCCCTGTTCGGCGCGGTCGAGCTGAGCCCCGACCTGCTGCCGTCGCTCGGCTACGTGGTCCTGGGCGTCTGCGTCTCCGCCGTGCTGTCGGTCGTCGCCGCCGTCCGGCCCGCCCTCAACGCCGCCCGCGTGTCGCCGCTCGCCGCGCTGCGCGACGCGGACAGCGAGATGCCGACCCGGTCCGTGCGCCGCCTCCGGCTCGTGTTCGGCCTGCTGTTCACCGGTGGCGCCGTGCTGCTCGTGCTCCTCGCGATGGCGGCCAGGAGGTCCGCGGCCGGACCGCTCGCCATCACGTTCTCCGCGATCGCCGCGGTGACGGGCCTGTTCTGGATCCTCGGCCCGGTCACAGTCCCGTTCATCGCGCGGCTGTTCGGCAAGATCGGCGGCACCCAGTGGAAGCTCGCGGGAGCCGAGGTGCGCAGGATGCCGCAGCGGTCGGCGTCGGTCGCGCTGCCGCTGCTGCTGGCCAGCTCGATGGTGACGTTCTTCCTGGTCCTGCTGGGCACCGCCCAGGAGATGACCACCACGCTCGCCAACGAGGAACGCCCGGACGCCACCGTCGTGGACGCGGGCGACCGGCCGCTGCCGCCGATCCCCGCCCAGGACGGCGTGGCCGCCAGCGTCCTGCTGCACGAGGCGGAGCACGCCGCCGGCGCCGAACCCGAGGACTTCAAGAACTGGCTCAAGGCGCAGAACGTGGCGGGCGCCGAACGGTTCGCCGAGGGCACCGCGATCGTCCCCGACCACCTCTCGGACGAGAAGTTCGTCGACAGCGGCGGCAAGCGGTACGAGATCGTCGGGACCGTGCCCGGCACCCTCACCGGCTTCCAGCCGGTCCTCGGCGGCGTCACCTCGGGACCGGCGGTGAAGATGCTGGTCGCGCTCGACCAGGGCACCGACCCGGCCACGTTCCGGACGCGCCTGCAGGCCGCCCTGCCCGCCAACCCGACGGTCGTCGTGGAGACCGACGCCGACGAGCGCGCCGAGGCGGAGCGGATCATGCACCTCGGCACCGTGCTGATGATGGTCCTGCTCGGCCTGTCCGTGGCGGTCGCCGTGACCGGCATCGGCACCGCGCTGACCATCTCCGTGCAGGAAAGGCGCAAGGAGCTCGCGCTCAGGCGCGCCCTGGGCGTCACTCAAGGCGGTCTGCAGGGCGGCGTCATCGCCGAGGCGGTCATGCTCGCCCTCGTCGGGGTGATCGGTGGCGGCGTGCTCGGCTACGGGTACGCGGCACTGGCCGTCTTCGTCACCGGCATCCCGTTCGTCCTGCCGGGCGCCGGGGTGGCGTTGCCGCTGGTCATCGGGGCCGTGGGGGTCGTGGCGCTGGCCGTGGTGGCCGCGTTCGGGCCCTCCCGCGGCGCCGCCCGGATCAGGCCCGCCGCGGGACTGGCCTCCGGCTGAGCCGTGACGAGCCGTCCCCGCGCGGGTAGCCCGCCAGGGGACGGCTCGCACGTGCGACGTTCGAGCCGCGCTCACCACATTGTCGGGTCTAGGTCGTAGGGTGTGGCGTATGCGGCGGATCATGGGAACCGAGGTCGAGTACGGCATCGCGGTGCCGGGCGACGCGACCGCGAACCCGGTGCTCACTTCGACACAGGTGGTGCTCGCGTACGCGGCGGCGGCGGACATACCGCGCGCCAGGCGTGCCCGGTGGGACTACGAGGTGGAGTCACCGCTGCGCGACGCGCGCGGGTTCGACCTGGGCAGCCCCGGCGGCCACCCCGCGGACTCCGACGTGGAGGACCTCGGCGCGGCCAACGTCATCCTTACCAACGGAGCGCGGCTCTACGTCGACCACGCCCACCCGGAGTACTCCGCCCCCGAGGTCACCAACGCGCGCGACGCCGTGATCTGGGACAAGGCGGGGGAGCGGATCATGGAGGAGGCCGCGCTCAAGGCCGCCACCGTGCCCGGCCAGCCGCGGCTGCAGCTCTACAAGAACAACGTCGACGGCAAGGGCGCGTCGTACGGCACGCACGAGAACTACCTGATGCAGCGGTCGACGCCGTTCACGGCCGTCATCGCGGGCCTCACGCCGTTCTTCGTGTCGCGCCAGGTCGTCACCGGCTCCGGCCGGGTCGGCATCGGCCCGTCCGGCGAGGAGCCCGGCTACCAGCTCTCGCAGCGCTCCGACTACATCGAGGTCGAGGTCGGCCTGGAGACGACGCTCAAGCGCGGCATCATCAACACCCGCGACGAGCCGCACGCCGACGCGGACAAGTACCGCCGCCTGCACGTCATCATCGGCGACGCGAACCTGGCCGAGTACTCCACGTACCTCAAGGTCGGCACGACGTCGCTGGTCCTGGACATGATCGAGGCCGGCCAGCGGTTCGACGACCTGCGCCTGGTCGACCCGGTGCGCGCGGTGCACCACATCAGCCACGACCCGACGCTCAAGACCAAGGTCGAGCTGACCGGCGGCCGCAAGTTCACCGGCCTCGACCTGCAGTTCGCCTACCACGAGCGGGCCACCGCCTTCGTCGAGAAGGAGGGCGTCGGCGACCGCGAGGTGCTGCGCGTGTGGGGCGAGGTGCTCAACGACCTGGCCCAGGACCCGGCGCTGTGCGCGGACCGCCTCGACTGGGTCGCCAAGCTGCGGCTGCTCGAGGGCTACCGGCAGCGCGACGGCCTCGCCTGGGGCTCCGCCCGGCTCAACCTGGTCGACCTGCAGTACTCCGACGTCCGCCTGGACAAGGGCCTCTACAACCGCCTGGTCGCGCGCGGCTCGATGAAGCGCCTGGTCAGCGAGGAGGAGGTCCGCGAGGCCATCACCACGCCGCCGGAGGACACGCGGGCGTACTTCCGCGGCCGGTGCCTCGAGCGGTACCCGAGCTCCGTCGCGGCCGCGTCGTGGGACTCGGTGATCTTCGACCTCGGTCGTGAGTCACTCGTGCGGATTCCGACGCTCGAACCGCTGCGCGGGACGAAAGCGCACGTCGGAGCGCTGCTGGAGGCTTCGGACACCGCCGAGCAGCTGGTGGACGCGCTCACTCGTGGGTGATCGTCTACCCGAGTGGCTCACTATTTTTGTCGGTGCCGCTGGGTAGTGTTCTTGTCAGGCGAGTCAGTGGGAGGCCGAGATGTCCCAGGAACAGCAGCAGCGCCAGGGCGGTGGCGACGGCGACGACGGTGCCGAGGGCGCTGCCGGAGCCGGTCAGGAACGCCGCGAGAAGCTCGGTGAGGACGTGGACGCGATCCTCGACGAGATCGACGACGTGCTCGAGGAGAACGCGGAGGACTTCGTCCGCGCATACGTGCAGAAGGGTGGTCAGTAGGCCCTCGGCGGGCCTGCCGACCACCTCGGGGACGGGAGAACAACCAACACATGGACAACAGCTCGACCGGGCGTTACCCGGCCGCGGCGCTGCCGGCGGCGTACCTCACGCCGGGCTCGTCATCGTTCACGGACTTCCTGCGCGCACAGGCACCCGAGATGCTGCCCAGCGGCAGGAAGCTCCCCGACGGGGCCGTCCAGGCCCCGCACGGGACGACGATCGTCGCCGCCACCTACAAGGGCGGCGTGGTGATCGCCGGTGACCGGCGCGCGACCATGGGCAACGTCATCGCCCAGCGCGACATGAAGAAGGTCTTCGTGACCGACGACCACTCGGCCGTCGGCATCGCGGGGACCGCGGGCATCGCGATCGAGATCGTGCGCCTGTACGCCGTCGAGCTGCGGCACTACGAGAAGATCGAGGGCGTGCCGCTGTCGTTCGACGGCAAGGCGAACCGCCTCTCGGCGATGATCAGGGGCAACCTCGACGCGGCCATGGCCGGCCTCGCCGTGGTGCCCCTGTTCGCCGGGTACGACACCGCCGCGGCCGACCCGGAGCGCGCGGGCCGCATCGTGTCCTACGACGTCACCGGCGGCAAGTACGAGGAGTCGCAGGGCTACCAGGCCGTCGGCTCCGGCTCGCTGTTCGCGAAGTCGGCGCTCAAGAAGCTCTACGACCCGGACGCCGACGTCGACGGGGCCGTCCGCTCGGTCGTCGAGGCGCTCTACGACGCCGCGGACGACGACTCGGCGACGGGCGGCCCGGACCCGGTCCGCCGCCTTTACCCGATCGTGGTCACGATCAACGGCGCCGACGGCGCCGTGGAGCTGCCGGAGTCCCAGGTCCAGACGATCGCCGACGCGGTCGTCGAAGGCCGCAGGTCCCGCCCCGCGGGCTGAGTCCCCCACCGGTTCGACGTCAGGAGCACCACCCATGACGATGCCGCTGTACGCATCGGCAGAGCAGGTGATGCGCGACCGCTCGGAGTACGCCCGCAAGGGCATCGCCAGGGGTCGCAGCGTCATCGTGCTGAAGTACGCGGACGGCATTCTGTTCGTCGCGGAGAACCCCTCGAGCACGCTGCACAAGGTCTCGGAGATCTACGACCGCATCGGCTTCGCCGCCGTGGGGCGGTACAGCGAGTTCGAGAACCTGCGCCAGGCGGGCATCCGGTTCGCCGACGTGCGCGGATACCAGAACGACCCGCGGGACGTCACCTCCCGTTCCCTGGCCAACGTCTACGCGACGACGCTGGGCACCTACTTCACCGAGCAGATCAAGCCGTTCGAGGTGGAGATCTGCGTGGCCGAGGTAGGGGACGTCGCCGAGGCCGACACGCTGTACCGGCTGACCTATGACGGGTCCATCGTGGACGAGCCCCAGTTCATCGTGATGGGTGGCACCGTGGACGCCGCCAACACGGCTCTGAAGGACGCCTTCGCCGACGGGTTGTCGTTGGCTGAGGCTGTTTCCATCGCGGTGAAGGCCTTGTCGGCCGGGTCTCCGTCCACTGGGAGCTCTTCTTCCGAGCTGTTGCCCGCTTCCAAGCTGGAGGTGGCGGTGCTGGAGCGGGCTCGGCCTCGGCGGGCGTTCCGCCGGATCGCCGGTGCCGCGCTGGATTCGTTGATGCCGTCCGCTGCCGGGGCTTCCGGTGATGACAAGGACGTCAAGGATGTCGAGTTGCCTGCTTCGGACGACGAGTCCAAGTAGGGCGGTGGTTTCTGGGGGCTCTGCCCCCAGACCCCGGCGATCTGATCCGGGGCCTCCACCGCGCCACGGGTTTGTGTTGATGGCACGCCTGTTCACGTTCGGCGGTTCACTGGCAGGGCGGGTCTTGTGAAGATCGCTGCTGCTGTTGTGTCCAGCAGGCCGCCGCTGCCTGCGATTACGCCTACCTGGCTCAGGGACAGGAGCTTGCGCACGTCGCGCGGCTCGAGGACGGTCACCGCGGCACCTCGATGTCGGCAGGGTCCGCCACGGGCGCTGGTTCGTGGCGGACGAGGCTTGCCTCGCAGTGGTCGAGCCAGCGCAGCTCCGCCTCGGCCTGGAAGATCATCGCGTCGAGCACCAGCCGCCACGGCAGGTCTCCGGGTTCGGTCTTGAGCCGCGTGTACTCCTGCAGCGTCTGCGTGGTGGCCGTGCGCTGGGTCGTCACGACCGCGGTGATGTCGACGCCCGGTGTGGTGAGCGCTAGGGCCAGCTTGATCGCCACCTCGTCGCGGGGGCGGTCGACGTGCAGCACCGGCGTGGCGAACCACCTCTTCAGCTCGGCGCGGCCGTGCGCGGTGATCTTGTACGGCCGCTGGCCGTCGTTCTCGGGGAGGGCGGCGACCAGGTCGTCGCGCTCCAGGCGGGACAGGGTCGTGTAGACCTGCCCGATGTTCAGCGGCCACGTGCCGCCCGTGGCGGAGTCGAACGCCGCACGCAGCTGGTAGCCGTACATGGGTCCGCGTTCGAGCAGCGCGAGCAGACCGTGCTTGACCGACATGCCTACCGAGTATGCATACCGAGTATGTTCCTGGCAAACGGTGACGCCGAAACGCGCGTGCGAGCGGGCGGGCCATCCGGAACCCTGATGGGGCTGGAGACGCGGTTTGGGGGAAAGCACGTGGTCGACACCGCGCGGGGGCGAACGGGGCGGGTGAGCCTGCTGGGAGCGCCACGCGGACCCGAAGTGCCGCGAGTGGGCGTCCGTGACTACGAGACGGCCGACGAGACGTCGTGGCTGCGCTGCCGCGTGCTCGGGTTGCTGGACACGAGCCACCACGACGACGTGTGGCAGGTCCGGCGCCGTGCGGACCTGGAACTGGTCGTCGTGGAGAACGGCGAGGTCACCGGGGTGCTCGACGTGGCGGTGCCCGGCGCCGAGGCCGTTGTCGAGTCACTGGCTGTGCTTCCGGAACATCGGCGGCGTGGCCTTGCGTCGGCTTTGCTGGCGCAGGCGGTTCGGCGGCTCAGGCGGTGTGGTGTGCGCACGCTCGAAGCGTGGGTGCGGGACGACTCCGCGTTGACATGGTTCGACCGGCGTGGGTTCGTCGAGGCGGAACGTCACCTGCGCGTGCAGGCGTCCGCGGCCGAGATGGGCATGGTGCTGAGCGCCAGGTACGGGGTGGAGCCGGTCAGCGCCGTCCTGCGGGTCGAGGCCGGGCGGGAGGCCGAGATGCGGCGGCGGTTCGAGCGCGTCCACGTGTGCCGCAAAATGGTCCTGGACGTCAGGCCGTGATGCCGGTGAGCCGCGGGATCGTCGCGGTGCGCCCGGCCATCAGCATCACCAGCGCCTCGATCGGGCCACTGATCTCGGCGCCTTCGCCGGTCGACCAGCCGGCGTCCGTCGCCACGAGGCGATGGCCCGCGAGCCGGCGGCGTGCGTGGAACGGGAAGCCGATCCGCCACAGGTCGTCCGCCACGACCATGGCGGCGTCGACCGGCATGGGGTGCTCGACGCCGAGCGGCAAAGCGATGTCCTGCGCGTGGACCAGGACGTCGAGCAGGGCGTTCTTGAGGGTCTGACCGGGTGCGAGCCGGTGGCGGCCGACGGTGCCGCGCAGCTCGGCGACGATCTCGGGCACGGGTCTGCGGGCCTCGGCCCGTGCGGTCTGGTCGACCATGCGGTTGAAGCTGCCGCGTGCCTTCACGAACGCGGCGAGCGTGCCGCCGAGGCCCATTCGCGGGCCGAGCGTCAGGTGGGCGGCGACCTCGCGGACGGTCCAGCCCTCGCACAGCGACGGGTGGGCCCACTGTGCGTCGGTGAGGCTGGTGAGCAGGTTCGCCGTGGCCGCCCGCTCGGAGTCGATCCGCTGCCACATCGTGGTGTCGTCCATGACGGGCCTCCCTTGTTTTAGTTCGAGAGGCTGACTACTTTAGTCAGAGAATCTGACCAGTACAAGGGGTGCGCGTGAATATCGGCCTGTTGCTCTTCATCCCGAACCGCGAGGTGGAGAACCGCGTCCTGGCGGCGGTCAACGCGGCGGGCTTCGACCTCACGCAGGCCCAGCAGCGGGTGCTCATGCGCGTCGGTCCCGAAGGCACGCGGCTGACGGTGCTCGCCGAGTCCGCGCAGGTCACCAAGCAGACCGCCGGGTTCCTGGTCGACCAGCTGGAGAAGGCGGGCTACGTGGAACGGGTGCCCGACCCCGCCGACGGCAGGGCCAGGCTCGTGAAGGTCACGGACAAGGCGCTCGCGGCCGTGCCCGTCGCGAACGCCGAGCTGGCCGCGATCGAGGCCGAATGGGAACGGCACCTCGGCAAGCGGCGCATGGCCCAGCTGCGCGAGGCGCTGGAACGGCTCGGCGAGATCACCGACCCGTACCGCTGAGGGACGCCGCTACGGCCGGTAGATGCCCAGCGCCGCCGCCCGCGACCGGAACCGGAAGTGGGTGGCCTTGTCACGCACCTCGCCGTCGGTGGCGATCGAGATCGGCGGCCCGTGCACCTCCACGTTCAGCGACGCCACCTCCAGGTGCCGGTACGTGCGCGAGTGCTCCAGGGCCCCGAGCAGCGCGCCCAGGAAGAACCTGGTCCGCGAGAACCGCCGGTCCGCCCGCACGTACCGCACGTCCAGCAGGCCGTCGTCCAGGCGCGGGCGCATCGTCGGAGCGAAGCCCTTCGGCCGGTACGGGCCGTTGCCGACGAACAGCAGCCACACCAGGTGCCGGTCGCCGTCGATCGTCATCTCCAGCGGCCTCGCGCGCTGCAGCACGCGGAACAGCGCCATCGCCGCCGCCGGCCACTTGCCCCAGCGCTGCTGCAGCTTCTCGCGGATGCGGACCATGTCCGGGTAGCCGCCGAGCGACGCCGTGTTGACGAACCACTGGCCGTTGACCTGCGCGAGGTCCACCCGCACGCCCACGCCGTCCGCCACGGCCTGCGCCGTGTCGTGCAGGCCGGTGATGCCCACGTCGCGGGCGAAGTGGTTCAGCGTGCCGGACGGGACGAGCACCAGCGGCAGGTCTCGCTCGGCAGCGACGGCCGCCACCGCGGCCACCGTGCCGTCGCCGCCCGCCACGCCCAGCGCCTTCGCCTCCGGCAGGTCGCCGAGGTCCTCGACCGTGACGACCTGCGCCTTCGGCCACTCCTCGACGATCCGCGGGGTCGGGTCGGGCCCGATCCCCGAGCTCGGGTTCACGACGACGACCAGGCCGTCACCGTCCTGCAGCGCCGTGAGGTCGGCGTGCTCGTAGGCCGAGGCCGGCTCGTTGACGCCGAGCGGCCACCAGCGGCGGGTGAGATACGCGGCGCCCACGCCCACCGCCGCACCCGCCACGACGTCCGTAGGCCAATGAACGCCCGTGTGAACACGTGAATAGGCGACGGCGGCGGCGAGCGGTGCCACCACGGCACCCGCCCGCGGCGATTCCAGCGCCACCGCGGTCGCGAACGCGGCGGCCGACGCGGAGTGCCCGGAAGGAAAGGACGACGAGGTCGGCCGTTTCGACAGGCGCCGTTCCGGCGGAATCAGGTCCGCGGCGGGACGGCGGCGCGGGAACAGCGACTTCCCGACCAGGTTCGCGCTGGCAGAGGCCCCGGCGATGGCCGCGAGACCCCGCAACGCGCCGCGCCGGAACGGCCCTTTCCCGGTGGCCAGGACCGCCGCCACGACGAACCACAGCAGGCTGTGGTTCGCGGCTTTCGAAAGCCGCTTCAAACCGTTGTCGAGCCTGCTCGCAGGCAGGTCGGCCGAAGCCCTCATGAGCATCTTGTCGAGCACGCTGACTCGTTTCCACACCCCGCTGACACTAAACCGCAACCGGCGCGCCGCCCGAACGGATCACCCTGCTCCGCCTGGGAGTCGCCTACTGTTGGGGTATGCAGCGGCGGATCTTCGGCATTGAGACAGAGTTCGGGGTGACCTGCACCTTCCACGGGCAGCGGCGTCTCTCCCCGGACGAGGTCGCGCGGTACCTGTTCCGCCGGGTCGTCTCCTGGGGGCGTTCCTCGAACGTCTTCCTGCGCAACGGCTCCCGGCTCTACCTGGACGTCGGCTCCCACCCGGAGTACGCCACAGCCGAGTGCGACGACCTGGCTCAGCTCGTCACCCACGACAAGGCGGGGGAGCGGATCCTCGAGGACCTGCTCGTCGACGCCGAGCGCAGACTGGCCGACGAGGGCATCGGCGGCGACATCTTCCTGTTCAAGAACAACACCGACTCGGCGGGCAACTCCTACGGCTGCCACGAGAACTACCTGGTCGCACGGGCCGGCGAGTTCTCGCGGATCGCGGACGTGCTGCTGCCGTTCCTGGTCACCCGCCAGCTGATCTGCGGCGCGGGCAAGGTGCTGCAGACGCCGCGCGGTGCCGTGTACTGCCTCTCGCAGCGCGCCGAGCACATCTGGGAGGGCGTCTCGTCCGCGACGACGAGGTCCCGCCCGATCATCAACACCCGCGACGAGCCGCACGCCGACGCCGAGCGCTACCGGCGCCTGCACGTCATCGTCGGCGACTCGAACATGTCCGAGGTGACGACGCTGCTCAAGGTGGGCAGCGCGAACCTGGTGCTGGAGATGATCGAGCAGGGCGTCCAGTTCCGCGACTTCTCGCTGGACAACCCGATCCGCGCGATCCGCGAGATCTCCCACGACCTCACCGGCCGCCGCACGGTCCGGCTGGCGGGCGGCAAGGAGGCGTCGGCGCTCGACATCCAGCGCGAGTACTTCGAGAAGGCCGTCGAGCACTGCGCGAAGCGCTCGCCGGACCCGATGGCCGACCGCGTCCTGGAGCTGTGGGGCCGCACGCTCGACGCCGTCGAGTCGCAGGACCTCACCAAGATCGACCGCGAGATCGACTGGGCCATCAAGCACCGCCTGATGGAGCGGTACATGTCCAAGCACGACATGGACCTGTCGAACCCGCGCATCGCCCAGCTCGACCTCGCCTACCACGACATCCGCCGCGGCCGGGGCGTGTTCGACCTGCTGCAGCGCAAGGGCCAGGTCGAGCGGGTGACCGACGACGGCGAGATCGAGGCCGCCAAGGACACCCCGCCGCAGACCACGCGCGCCAAGCTGCGCGGCGACTTCATCGCCGCCGCGCAGGCCGCCGGTCGTGACTTCACCGTCGACTGGGTGCACCTGAAGCTGAACGACCAGGCGCAGCGCACCGTGCTGTGCAAGGACCCGTTCCGCGCGGTGGACGAGCGCGTGGAGCGCCTCATCGCGTCGCTCTAGCGAGCTTTCGCGTCGCACGCGGGGCCCTTTCGTACTGTCACACAGTACGAAAGGGCCCCGCGTGCGGTTCCGGGGAGCAGCCGATCGGGGCTGGTGGGTGGATCGGCTGCTCCACCAGAGTGACCCGCATGAGGATCATCGCGGCGACGCTCGCCGCCTTTCTGGTTCTTCCCGGGGTCGCCGCAGCCTCGGACACCTACTGGGAGCTCAAGCCCACCGGCACGGACGCGCGGCTGCGCGGGTTGTCCGCCGTGTCGGGGAAGGTCGCGTGGGTCAGCGGCTCCAAGGGCACCGTGCTGCGCACGACGGACGGCGGCCGGTCGTGGGACTCCGTCGGGCCGCCCGGCACCGAAGGGCTGGAGTTCCGCGACATCGAGGCGTTCGACGCGCGGAACGCCGTGGCGTTGTCGATCGGCGAGGGCGAGTCGTCGCGCATCTACCGCACGTCCGACGGCGGCAAGACGTGGCGTGAGACGTTCCGCAACGACGACCCGAGGGCGTTCTACGACTGCGTGGCGTTCTTCGACCCGTTCCGCGGTCTCGCGCTGAGCGACCCGGTCGACGGCAAGTTCCGCGTGCTGCGGACGTGGGACGGCGGCCGGTCGTGGCACGTGGACGACCCGAAGGGCATGCCGGACGCGCTGCCCGGCGAATTCGCGTTCGCGGCCTCCGGGCAGTGCGTGACGACGAGCGGCAACCACGCGTGGATCGCGACCGGCGGCGGCGCGAAGGCACGGGTGCTGGAGTCGCGCGACGGCGGCCGGTCGTGGCGGGCCTCGGAGGTGCCGCTGCCGTCCGGCGAGGCGGCCGGGGTGTTCGCGGTGGCGTTCAAGACGCCCTGGCACGGGGTCGCGATCGGCGGTGACTACCTGAAGCCGACCGACCCGACGCCCGCGTTCGCCACGCACGACGCCCGCGGCTGGAAGGCCGGGACGTCGGCACCGGTCGGCTACCGGTCCGGCATCGCCTACCGCGGTCACTCGCTGGTGGCGGTCGGCCCGTCCGGCACCGACACCAGCAGGGACGGCCGGACCTGGGAAATCGCGGACACCGGCAGCTTCGACACCGTGGACTGCGCGGGCACGGCGTGCTGGGCCGCGGGGGAGAAGGGCAGGGTCGGCAGGACCTGACCGCGGCGCCGGGTCGTTTCCCGTCCGGCCCGGACGGGTAGATCAGCAGGGTGTTCGAGGGATTCTCGTTACGTCGCGTCGATGTCGGCGAGGCCGTGTTGCGGGTGAGGACCGGTGGAGCAGGGCCGCCGGTCCTCCTCCTGCACGGCCACCCCCGGACGCACACGACGTGGCACCGGGTCGCGCCGTTGCTCGCCGACGACCACACGGTCGTGTGCCCGGACATGCGCGGCTACGGCGAGTCCACCAAACCCGGTGACTACTCGAAGCGCGCGATGGCACGTGACTTCGTGAACCTGATGCGCGAGCTCGGGCACGACCGGTTCGCCGTCGTCGGCCACGACCGGGGTGCCGCGGCCGCGATCCGGCTCGCGCTCGACCACCCGGGCGCCGTCACGCACCTCGCCGTGCTCGACGGCCTGCCCATCGGCGCCCACCTGCGGCGATGCGACGCGCGGTTCGCGCAGGCGTGGTTCCACTGGTTCTTCCTCGCCCAGCAGGACATCGCCGCGCCGATGATCAGCCAGAACCCCGAGCAGTGGTACGGCAGGCGCTACCGGGACACGCCGCTCGCGATGGGCGTCGAGAACTGGGCCGACTACCAGCGCGCCATCCACGACCCGGCGACCGTGCGCGCCATGTGCGGCGACTACCGGGCGGGCCTGGAGGTCGACCGCGTCCACGACGACGAGGACCACGCGCGGGGCCGGAAGATCACCTGTCCGGTGCTGGCGCTGTGGGCGGCCAAGGACGACCTGGCCGACCTGCACGGCGACCTGCCCGCGATCTGGGCGGAGTGGGCCGACGACGTGCGGGTACGTCCCCTCGACTGCGGGCACCACATGGCCGAGGAGGCACCCGTCGAGCTGGTGCGCGAACTGAGGACGTTGTTCTGAACGGACCGTTCAGGACAGGTGTTGGTGAGGGTTCCGGCGCGCGCACGGGTTAGGGTTGTCCGTGGCCATCGCACGCGCCGAACGACTTGTCAACCTGGTGCTGTGCCTGCTGTCGACCCGTCAGTACCTGACAGCGGAGCGCATCCGCGCCATCGTCCCGGGCTATCACGAAGCTCCGACGGACGAGGCGTTCTTCCGCATGTTCGAACGCGACAAGTCCGAGCTGCGCGACCTCGGCGTGCCGCTGGAGACCGGCAGGCAGTCGAACGCCGAGGGCGCGGAGGACGGCTACCGGATCGCCCGCCGCGACTACGAGCTCGGCGACATCGACCTCGAACCGGACGAGGCCGCCGCCGTGGCGCTGGCCGCCCGGCTGTGGGACTCTCCGCAGCTCACGGGCGCCGTGCACGGGGCGTTGATCAAGCTGCGGGCCGCCGGGGTGGACGTCGACCAGGACGCGCCGGCCGCCGTCGAGCCCAAGGTGCGGGCGAACGAGCCCGCGTTCCCGCCGCTGCTGCAGGCCGTGCAGGCGGGCCAGGTCGTCACGTTCGGCTACCGCAAACCGCCACCGGGAGGCCACAAGGACCGCACGGTCGAACCGTGGGGCGTGGTCGCGTGGCGCGGCCGCTGGTACCTGGTGGGCTGGGACCGCGACCGTCAGGACACGCGCTGCTTCCGGCTCTCCCGCGTCGTGGGCGCCGTGAAGCCCGTCGGCAAGCCCGGTGTCGTGAAGGTGCCTGAGGGCACGGACCTGATGAGCCTCATCGAGCGCACGCAGGCCGACCCGCACCAGACCGCGCCCGCGCGCATCTGGGTCGCCAAGGGCCGTGCGCAGGGCGTCCGCCGGCACGCCAAGATCGTCGAGGAGCGCGACGGCGGCGACGTCGTCGAGATCGACCTGAAGTTCCCCGACTCGGCGGCCAAGTGGCTCGCCGGGTTCGGGCCCGACGTCGTGGTGCTCGAACCCGAGGTCCTCGCCAAGTCCGTGCGGGACCGCCTGCAGGGCGCACTGGAAGGAGCGCGGTGACCGCGTCGAACGAACGGCTGCCGCGGCTGCTCGCCCTCGTGCCGTACCTGCTCAACCGGCCGGCCATCACCGTCAAGGAGGCGGCGGCCGACTTCGGCATCACGCCCAAGCAGCTGCGCAAGGACCTCGAGCTGCTGTGGATGTGCGGCCTGCCCGGCTACGGGCCCGGCGACCTCATCGACCTGTCCTTCGAGGGCGAGACGATCACCGTCTCGTTCGACGCGGGCATGAACCGGCCGCTGCGGCTCACCGCGGCCGAGGCGGCGTCGCTGCTGGTCGCGCTCAGGGCGCTGGCCGACACCCCCGGCGTCGTCGACACCGACGCCGTGCAGCGGGCGCTCGCGAAGATCGAGGCCGCGGTCGGCAAGGCGCAGCCCGCGGGCATGGTCGTCGGGCTCGGCGCGTTCGAACGCGAGGAGACGGCCGAGATCCGCGCCGCCGTGCAGGACGCCGTGAAGCGTGAACGCGCTGTGCGCATCCGTTACTACTCGCAGTCACACGACGCGATCAGCGACCGCGTGGTCGACCCGATGCGGCTGCTGCTGCTCGAAGGCCGCGGCTATCTCGAAGCGTGGTGCCGCTCGGCGCTCGGCGTGCGGTTGTTCCGGCTGGACCGGATAGACCAGGTGGACGTGCTGGACGAGCCGTCCGCGCCACCGCCGCACGCCCAGCACACCGATACATCGGAGGGCTTGTTCCAGCCGAGGGACAGCCAGAAGATCGCCGTCCTGCTGCTCGAACCGGACGCGCACTGGGTGGCCGAGTACTATCCGGTCGACCACGCCGCGGAGCTCTCGGACGGCCGCACGCGTGTCCTCATGCGCTACGACGACCCGTCGTGGATGGTGCGGCTGCTCCTCGGGCTCGGCGGGGACGTGCACGTCGAACAGCCGTCCGAGCTGGCAGCGGAGGTGCGCCGCCAGGCGGAGGAGGCATTGCGGCGGGCAGATCACCTGCTGTCCACCTGAGCCGTATACGGTGGGGACCGTGCCGTCTACACCGACCTTGGCGTTGATCGCGCTCGGACTCGTCGTGGTGATCGTGATCGCGGTCCGAGTCATCCGATCCTTGCGCCGATTCTCCCGCGCCCGCACCCTGGTGGGGGACAGGCTCGGCGACCGGGTCGGCCTGCTGAAGGCGCGCAGGGCCGCGCTGAAGGTGGCGTTCGCCGGCAGGCGGAGTCAGAACGGCGTCCAGACCAGGGCGAACCCCGCGTACGATCGACGTCGCGGGGCAGACAGGAGGACGAGCAATGCCTAACCTCGGACCCACCGAGCTGATCATCATCGCCGTGGTGATCATCCTGCTCTTCGGTGCGAAGAAGCTCCCGGACATGGCTCGCTCGCTCGGCCGGTCGGCGAAGATCTTCAAGGCGGAGACCAAGGGCCTGCGCGACCAGGACCCGGCGGACGACCAGCCCGTGCAGCCGCAGCAGCCCGCGCAGCAGCCGGTCCAGCAGCTCCCGCCGGCCCAGCCGCAGGTGCCGCAGCCGCAGCAGCCGCAGGTCGCGCCTCCGATCGAGCAGACCGCGCAGAACAAGGCCGCCAACAACTGACCTCCCGGTCCCTGACTCGTAAGGACGGTCGGCGAGGTGGCAAGTCCGTTCCGGTGGTTCGCTGAGCGCCGGGAACGCGGCAGGCGTCGTCGGGGCAACCCCGACGGCACGATGTCGCTCAAAGAGCACCTGTACGAGCTGAGGTACCGGCTCGGCCTGGCGATGCTGGTCATCGTCGTCGGTGCGATCCTCGGTTTCGTCTGGTTCCAGGTGCGCATCGGCCCGATCCCGTCGCTGGGCGACATCCTCACGGGCCCGTACTGCCAGCCCGACCTGGCGCCGTACCGCGCCGACATCACCAAGGACGGCCGCTGCGCGCTGCTGCAGACCAAGCCGTTCGAGATCTTCCTGGTGCAGCTGCAGGTCGGCACGGCGGCGGGAGCCGTCCTGCTCAGCCCGCTGTGGCTGTACCAGATCTGGGCGTTCATCACCCCCGGCCTGTACGCGAAGGAGCGCAAGTTCGCGCGGATCTTCGTCGGCATCGGCGGGTTGCTGTTCGTGGCCGGCGCGGTGCTCGCCTACCTGGTGGTGCCCGAGGGCCTCAAGGTCCTGCTGGGCTTCGGCAGCGGCAACTGGACGACGGCGCTCACCGGCAGCGAGTACATCAGCTTCGTCATCACGATGCTGTTCATCTTCGGGGTGAGCTTCCTGCTCCCCCTCGTCGTGGTGATGCTCAACCGCGCGGGCGTGGTGTCCTACGCGCGGCTGGCGAAGTGGCGCCGGGGCCTGGTGATGGGCCTGTTCGTGTTCGCCGCGATCGCCACCCCCGGCACGGACCCGATCTCGATGGTGGTGCTGGCCATCGCGCTGGTGCTGCTGTTCGAGATGGCCATCCAGGTCGCGCGGGTCAACGACAAGCGCAAGGCGAAGCTGCGCGCCGCGGAGGGCTGGGACGCGCTCGACGACAACGAGGCGGCCCCGTTCGACTACGTCGCCTCCGACGCCGACGGCAACATGCCCGGCGAGAAGGCCGTCGCTTCGGAACCGGCGAAGCGCGTGAACTACGACGACGCCACGTGACGCGGGCGGCCCTGCTGGTCTGCCCGGCGTCGGGCAAGGGGCGGGCGGCCCGCATGGCCGGGTCGACCGCCGCCGCGCTGCGCCCGCACGTCACCTCGCTGACGCAGCTCGTCGCCCACGACGCCGCCGGCACGCTCGCGATGGCCCACCAAGCCGTCGAGGACGGCGCGGACCTGCTCGTCGTGCTGGGCGGTGACGGAGCGGCCCACCTGGCGATCCAGGCGTGCGCGGGCACGACGACGGCGCTCGGCGTCGTCCCCGCCGGCACCGGCAACGACTTCGCGGCCGCCGCGGGCTCCCGGAGTGTCGAGGACGTCGTCCACGGCACCCGCAAGCAGTTCGACCTGGGGCGGCTGTCGACGGGCCGGTGGTTCGCGACGGTGCTGTGCGCCGGGTTCGACTCCGCGGTCAACGAGCGGGCGAACGCCCTGCGCTGGCCCGCCGGACCGCGCCGCTACGACCTCGCCGTGGTGGCCGAGCTGATGTCGCTGCGCTCGGCGCCGCTGCTGGTCACGACGGAGACCGGCACGTTCTCGCTGGACGCCACCCTGGTGGCGGTCGGCAACACGCCGAACTACGGCGGCGGCATCCCGGTGTGCCCCGGCGCCGACGCCTCCGACGGCCTGTTCGACGTGACGGTCGTGGAGGGCGGCAGCCGCACGGCCCTGGCCAGGATGCTGCCGACGCTGCGCAGCGGCAGGCACACCGAGCACCCGGCCGTGCGGACGTTCCGGGCGCGCGAGGTCTCGCTGTCGGGCGGTAACGGCTGGGTCGCCTACGCCGACGGTGAACGTCAGGAGGCGCTGCCCGTCTCCGTTCGCACGGTCCCCGGCGCACTCACCGTCGTGGGTCGCTAAATTTGTAGGTTGTTCGTTCCGCTTCTGTTCTTCAGTGGGGATGCATGGAAACGCTCGAGTTCCAGTCCGAGGCGCGTCAGCTGCTGCAGCTGATGATCCACTCGATCTACTCGAACAAGGACACGTTCCTGCGCGAGCTGGTGTCGAACGCCTCCGACGCGCTGGACAAGCTGCGCCTGGAGTCGTTCCGGGACAAGGACATGCAGGTCGACACCGACGACCTGCACATCGTCGTCGAGTCCGACCCGTCCGAGCGCACGCTGACCGTGCGCGACAACGGCATCGGCATGACCCGCGAGGACGTCGTGCGGCTCATCGGCACGATCGCCAAGTCCGGCACCGCGGAGTTCCTCAAGCAGCTCAAGGAACAGCAGTCCGCCTCCGGCTCGTCCGACCTGATCGGCCAGTTCGGCATCGGCTTCTACTCCTCGTTCATGGTCGCCGACAAGGTCACCCTCGTGACCAAGCACCCGCACGCCGAGAAGGGCGTCCGCTGGGAGTCGACCGGCGAGGCCACCTACACGATCGACGACGTCGACGACGCGCCGCAGGGCACCTCGGTCACCCTGCACCTGAAGCCGTCCGACGACGAGGACAAGCTGCCCGACTACACCGAGCCGGCGAAGATCCGCGAGATCGTCAAGCGCTACTCGGACTTCATCACCTGGCCGGTGCGCCTGGGCGGCGAGGACATCAACTCCCGCAAGGCCCTGTGGGCCCGCCCCGCCTCCGAGGTGACGGAGGAGGAGTACGCCGAGTTCTACCGGCACATCAGCCACGACTGGAACGCGCCGCTCGAGACCATCCGCATGCAGGCGGAGGGCACGTTCGAGTACCAGGCCCTGCTGTTCCTGCCCGCGCAGGCCCCGCTCGACCTGTTCATGCGCGACGGCAAGCGCGGCGTGCAGCTCTACGTGAAGCGCGTCTTCATCATGGACGACTGCGCCGAGCTGATGCCGGAGTACCTGCGCTTCGTGAAGGGCGTCGTCGACGCGGCCGACCTCTCGCTGAACGTCTCGCGCGAGATCCTCCAGCAGGACCGCCAGATCCAGCTGATGCGCCGCCGCCTGGTCAAGAAGGTCCTGTCGTCGATCAAGTCGCTCCAGTCGTCGCGCCCCGACGACTACCGGAAGCTCTGGGGCGAGGTCGGCGCGGCGCTCAAGGAGGGCCTGCTCTCCGACCACGACAACCGCGACGCGATCCTGGAGGTCTGCTCCTTCGCCTCGACCCACTCCGACTCCGAGCTGACGACGCTGGCCGCGTACGTCTCCCGGATGAAGGAGGGCCAGGAGCACATCTACTACATGACCGGCGACTCCCGGGTGGCCGTGGAGAACTCGCCGCACCTGGAGGCGCTGCGCGCCAAGGGCTACGAGGTCCTGATCCTCACCGACACGATCGACGAGATGTGGGTCGACTCGGTGCCCGCGTTCGACGGCAAGTCGTTCCAGTCGGTGGCCAAGGGCCAGGTGGACCTCGAGACCGAGGAGGAGAAGTCCGCCGCCGCGGCCAAGGCCGAGGAGTTCGCCGCGCTGCTGGAGTGGATGAAGGGCGTGCTGGAGGCCGAGGTCAAGGAGGTCCGGCTGTCCTCCCGGCTGACCACCTCGCCCGCCTGCGTCGTCGGCGACTCCTACGACATCACCCCCACGCTGGAAAAGATGTACAAGGCGATGGGGCAGGAGCTGCCCAAGATCAAGCGCATCCTGGAGCTCAACCCCTCGCACCCGCTGGTGGAGGGGCTGCGGACCGCGTTCGAGGGCGGGGAGCGGGAGTCGCTGACCGACGCCGTCGAGCTGGTGCACGGGCTGGCGCTGCTGGCCGAGGGCGGGGAGCTCGGGGACCCGTCCCGGTTCGTGAAGCTGGTGGCGGATCGGGTGCAGCGGACGTTCTGACGCCCAGGTGAACACGCTCTGAGGTGGTGCTGCCGCCCCTGGCCCGGTTCGGGTGACACCGACCCGGGGCTGGGGGCGGTCTGCCGCCGGGCGCGCCCCCAGCCAGCCGCCCCCATCGTGCTCTATAGCTTCAGTGTAAACTGAAGTTAATCTATCTCGGCGGCGATTGTCAGGGGGATGTGACAGCCTGGAGGGGTGTCACATGCTTCGCGGTCCCCGGCCGAGGCTTATGCCCACTCCAGGCGCAACGCCCAGCGGCCCAAGCTGACCGACTTCGGCTCCGTCATCTCGTTCGAGCTGGACCCGTTCCAGCGCCAGGCTTGCGAGGCCCTGGAGGACGGTCACGGAGTGCTCGTCTGCGCGCCCACCGGTGCCGGTAAGACGGTGGTGGGTGAGTTCGCCGTGCACCTCGCCCTCACGGAGGGCCGGAAGTGCTTCTACACGACGCCGATCAAGGCGCTGAGCAACCAGAAGTTCGCCGACCTCACCGCTCGGTACGGGGCGGAGAGCATCGGGTTGCTCACCGGGGACACGAGTGTCAACGGGAACGCGCCGGTCGTGGTGATGACGACCGAGGTGCTGCGGAACATGCTGTACTCGGGTTCGTCCACTCTGGACGGACTCGCGTACGTGGTGATGGACGAGGTGCACTACCTCGCCGACCGGTTCCGCGGGCCGGTGTGGGAGGAGGTCATCCTGCACCTGCCCGAGCACGTCCAAGTGGTCGGGTTGTCGGCGACGGTCAGCAACGCCGAGGAGTTCGGCGAGTGGCTGGTGGAGGTGCGCGGCGACACGACCGTGGTCGTGGACGAGCACCGGCCTGTGCCGTTGTGGCAGCACATGATGGTCGGCAACCAGATGCTCGACCTGTTCGAAGGGGACGAGACGCACGCCCGGATCAACGCGCAGGTGTTGCGCAAGACCGAGGAGCTGACGCGGTACCACGTGCCGTTCAGCCGCGGGCGGCGTGGCGGCAACAGCGGGCGGGCTCCGCGCAACAGCGGGTTCAAGCCGCCGTCGCGGATCGACATGATCCAGCGGCTGGACAACGCGAACCTGCTGCCCGCGATCGTGTTCGTGTTCAGCCGTGCCGGGTGTGACGCGGCGGTCGCGCAGACGGCGCGGGCCGGGCTGCGGCTCAACTCGCCGGAGGAGACCGAGCAGGTCCGGCGGATCATCGACGAGAAGACGCGGGACCTTCCCGAGGCCGATCTGATGGTCCTCGGGTTCTGGGAGTGGCGGGAGGCGCTGGAGCGGGGCATCGCGTCGCACCACGCCGGGTTGCTGCCCGCGTTCAAGGAGACGGTCGAGGAGCTGTTCGTCCGGGGGCTGGTCAAGGTCGTGTTCGCGACCGAGACGCTGGCGCTGGGCATCAACATGCCGGCGCGCACGGTCGTGCTGGAGAAGCTCGTCAAGTACAACGGCGAGGCGCACGTCGACCTCACGCCGGGGGAGTACACGCAGCTCACGGGGCGTGCCGGGCGTCGCGGGATCGACGTGGAGGGGCACGCGGTCGTCGTCTGGCAGCCCGGGATCGACCCGAAGGCGGTCGGCGGGCTCGCGAGCACGCGCACGTACCCGCTGCGGTCGTCGTTCCGGCCCGGCTACAACATGGCCGTCAACCTGGTGCACCAGCTCGGGGCGTCGGCGGCGCGCGAGATCCTGGAGCAGTCGTTCGCGCAGTTCCAGGCGGACCGGTCGGTGGTCGGGCTGGCGCGGCGCATCGAGCGCAACAAGGACGCGCTGGCGGGCTACAGCGAGTCGATGACGTGCCACCTGGGCGACTTCAGCGAGTACGCGTCGCTGCGGCGGCGGATCGCGGACCGGGAGAAGCAGCTCGCCAAGCAGAACACCAACGCGCGGCGGATCGAGACGGCCAAGTCGCTGGAGAAGCTGCGCAAGGGCGACGTGATCGCGGTGCCGTCCGGGCGGCGCAGCGGGCTCGCCGTCGTCATCGACCCCGGCCTGGAGCCGCTGGGCGAGGCGCGGCCGCTGGTCGTCACCGAGGACCGCTGGTCGGGCCGGCTCACGTCGGCGGACTTCCCGGCGCCGGTCGAGGTGCTCGGCCGGGTCCGGCTGCCGCGGCAGGTCGACGTGCGGTCGCCCAAGTCGCGGCGCGACCTCGCGTCCACGATCCGCAACACCGGCATCACCGTGCCGTCGCGGGGGCGCAAGCAGACGACGGCGGACGACGACCCGGAGCTCGCGACGCTGCGCCGTGCGCTGCGCTCGCACCCGTGCCACGGCTGTGACCAGCGCGAGGACCACGCGCGCTGGGGCGAGCGCTACCACCGGCTGCTCGCCGAGACCGAGCAGCTGGAGCGCAAGGTCGCGGCCACGACGCACTCGCTCGCGCGCCAGTTCGACCGCATCCGGGGGCTGCTGCGCGAGCGCGGCTACCTGTCGGAGGCGGACGAGGTGACGCCCGACGGCAAGCGTCTGACCAGGCTCTACAGCGAGTCGGACCTGCTGGCGGCCGAGTGCCTGCGGCACGGCGTGTGGAAGGGCCTCAAGCCGGAGGAGCTGGCGGCCGTCGTGTCGTCGCTGGTCTACGAGGCGCGCAGGGACGGCACTGTCGAGGCGCGGCTGCCGCAGGGGCCGGTGGCCGACGCGATGCTCAAGACCGTGCGGCTGTGGGCGGAGATCGAGGACGACGAGCGCCGCCACCGGCTGGAGCGGATCACCCGCCAGCCCGACGCCGGGTTCGCGTGGCCGGTGTACCGGTGGGCGCGCGGCGAGTCGCTGGAGAAGGTGCTGAGCGCCGCCGAGGCGGGCGGCAACGAGCTCGGCGCGGGTGACTTCGTGCGCTGGTGCCGGCAGGTGATCGACCTTTTGGACCAGATCCGCGACGTGGTCGGCCGAGGCGACGGCGTCGGTTCGGCGGCGGCGAAGGCGGTCGACGCCCTCCGGCGGGGAGTCGTGGCGATGATGTGACCCGGAGCGGGCCCCGCAACGTCCCGCGATGAGGCATCGTCTGACGCAGGTTTTGCGAGTCGGAGTGAAAGCTGACGTCAGCGGTGTGATTGGATTTCGCCGCAACGTCGTACACACGGAGGTCGACAGATGAGCAGCCCGTACGGACCGTCCGGAGGGAACGATCCGCAGCAGCCCTGGGGCCAGCAGCCGCAACAGCCGCAGCAGCCCTATGGTGGCGGTTTCCCTCCCGGGACCCCGTCCGGCGGCTTCCCGGCTCAGAACCCCTACGGCCAGCCCCAGCAGGGGCAGCAGCCGTATCCCGGTTTCGATCCGTCGCAGCAGCAGACGCAGCAGTACGGCGTGCCGGGCCAGCAGCCGCAGTCGAACCCCTACGGCACGCCCGCGCAGGACCCGTACGGCCAGCCCCAGCAGCAGTACGGCATGCCGCCGGGCCAGCAGCACAACCCGTACGGCCAGCAGCCGGGCTACGGCCCGCCGCCGCAGCAGAAGAAGTCCAGCGCGGCCATCTGGGTCGCCGCGGTGGTCGTCGTGCTGCTCGTCGGTGGTGTCCTGTTCACCGGGTTCGTGTCGCCGGCGTTCTTCAAGAAGAAGATCTTCGACAACACGGCCGTGCAGAACGGCATCGTCCAGATCCTGAAGGACGAGTACAAGATCTCCGACGTCGGCAGCGCGACCTGCAGCGGTGAGAACGAGGTCAAGCCCAACACCTCGTTCGAGTGCAAGGTCCAGGTCGGCGGCAAGGACAAGAAGGTCAAGATCGTCGTCAAGACCGAGGACGGCGAGTACGAGGTCGGCCAGCCCACGGGCTGAGCGACGTCACACCGAAACCGGGGTGCGCCCGCGGTCGTGCTGGGACACGATCGCGGGCGTGACCGAAATCCGCCTTCTCACCGACGAAGCGCAGTACCGCGCCCACATCACGCTCTTCCGCCGGGCCATGCACTGGGGTCCGCCCTCGGACGAGCAATGGGCCGTCACCCTGCCGTCCTATGAACCCGACCGCGTCCTGGCCGCGTTCGACGGCGACGAGATGGTGGGCACCACCCAGTCCTACGGCTCCTCGCTCGTGGTTCCCGGTGGCGCTCGCGTGCCGCACGCCGCTGTCTCGCGCGTGGGTGTTCGTGCCGACTACACGCGCCGTGGCGTTCTCACCGCCCTGATGCGCGCACAACTTTCCTCACTGCCCGACCCGGTGGCGACGCTGCGTGCGTCCGAGGGTCGTATCTACGGACGGTTCGGCTACGGCCTGGCGGGACGCGTGCGCATCGTCGAGGTCGACACGCGCCGTGCCGTGATCCGCGGCGACATGACCGGTCGCGTGCGGATGCTCGACCAGGACACGGCCGACAAGCTGCTGCCCGAGTTGCACGAGGCGATCGGCCTGCGCCGGCCGGGGCAGATCTCGCGCTGGCCTGGCTGGTGGGCGCGGCAGCGCGACCGCAAGACCGAGGCCGAGAACTCCGTCACTGTCGTCCACAGTGGACCCGATGGTGACGACGACGGTTTCGTGACCTACAAGGTCAAGGAGGAGAAGGAGTTCAAGCACCGGCTGTCCGTCGAGGACTTCGAGTGGGCGAACGACGACGCGTGGCGCGACCTGTGGATCTACCTGACGCGCCTGGACCTGGTCAACCACGTCGAGAACCACGTCGCGCTCGACTCTCCGGTCAGCTGGCTGTTCGAAGATCCGCGTGTCGTGTACACGAAGGACGTCTTCGACGAGATCTGGCTGCGCCTGGTCGACGTGCCGCGGATGCTGTCCGCACGCACGTACGGCGCCGCCGAGGCCGTGGTGATCGAGGTCCAGGACGCGTTGCTGCCCGCGAACTCCGGTTGCTACCGGATCTCACCGGAGGGAGCGGAACGCGTCGAGGAGCAGCCGGACCTCACGATCCCGGTGGACCTGCTCGCCGCCGTCTACTTCGGTGACGTCACGTTCTCGCAGCTCGCGGCGACCAAGCGGATCACGGGCACCCGCCTGGCCGACGCCGACGCGCTGTTCGCCGTGCCGGAGAAGCCGATCTGCGGCACGTTCTTCTAGGACGGGACGGGGCTTCCCTGTCGGGAGGCCCCCACCCGCCGGGTGAGGAGCAGCAGTCCGAACGCGGCGCCGGTGGCGAGCACGTAAGCGTTGCCCGCCAACGACTCCAGCGGCGTCCACAGCTGCTCCTCGCCTTCGCCGCGCGGCACGAGCGCGAACGTCCATCCCGCGGACAGCGTCATCACGGCCGCCGCGGACCCGAACCGCCGCCGGGCGAGCAGCACCGCGCACAGCGGCACCACCCACACCCAGTGGTGCGTCCACGAGATCGGGCTGACGAGCAGTCCCGCGAACGCCGTCACCAGCACCGCCCCGACGGCGTCGCCACGCCGGTGCAGGTCGCGGACCAGCCAGGCCGCCACGCCGAGGCACGCCAGGGCCAGCAGCGCGAGCACGACGGGGGAGCCGTCCGTGACGCGGTGGACCAGGCCGCTCAACGACTGGTTGCCCCACCACGCGTTGCCGCTCGCCTTGTTCGCCCCCAGCATCGTGGACGTCCAGTACCGCACCGCGTCACCGGGCAGCAGCACCAGCCCCGCGACGCCCAGCCCGGTGAACACGGCCAGCGCCCGCACCGCGTCCCTCGGCCGTCCGGTCAGCAACAGGTGCGCCACGAACACCAGCGGCGTCAGCTTCACCGCCGCCGCGACGCCGATCAGCACCCCGCCGAACCGCGTCCCGCGCAACGCCAGCACGTCGAGCAGCACCAGCGCCATCAGCACCGCGTTGACCTGACCCAGCCCGATCGTCCGCCACACCGGTTCCAGGCACAGCAGCAGGGGCAGCGCCCACCACGGCCCGCCGGCGAGCCGCACGGACGTCCGCAGCGCCAGCACCGTCCCGGCCGCCAGCACGCCCCACGCGAGTTGCGCGGGCACGAGGGCGAGCGGCAGGAACAGCACGGCCGCGATCGGCGGGTAGGTGAACGGCAGGGCGGGGGACCAGTCCGGGATCGCCGCCAGCGGCTCGTAGAGCGACTGCCCGCGCAGCACCGCCAGCGCACCCGCGCGGTAGACGGCGCTGTCCACCCCGAGGGGCCGGTCCGCGAGCCAGCAGACGACCGCGAGGACGACGGGAGCGGCGGTCAGCAGCGGTTTGATCATCCGCTCGACGCTAGGAACCGCGGCCCGCGAAAGCGTCCCGCCGGTGTGGTGTCCTGACGTGCCCCGCCGGTACCGGTCGCCGCGGACCCGTACCCCGGTACTACTCGGCCGGCACGACCAGGCCGCACTCGTAGGCGAGCACCACGGCTTGAGCGCGGTCGCGGAGGCCGAGCTTGGTCAGCACGCGGCTCACGTGGCTCTTGGCGGTCTGCTCGGCGATGGTCAGCGCCTCCGCGATCTCCGCGTTGGACAGGCCGCGGGCGACCAGCCGCAGCACCTCCGCCTCGCGCGGGGTGAGGTGGCGCAACGCGGTGCCGTCCGGCTTGCCCGGCGCGCGGTCGGCGTAGGCCGCGACCAGCCGCCGCGTGATCGACGGGGCGAACAGGGCGTGCCCGGAGGCCACCACCCGCACGGCGTTGATCAGGTCGGACAGCGGCGAGTCCTTGAGCATGAACCCGCTGGCGCCCGCGCGCAGCGCCCCGTAGACGTGCTCGTCGAGGTCGAACGTCGTCAGCACCAGCACCTTCGGCGGCGCCTCGCCGGAGCCGGTGATCAGCCGCGTCGCCTCCAGGCCGTCCATCACGGGCATCCGCACGTCCATCAGCACCACGTCCGGCGCGAGGTCGCGGGTCAGCGCCACCGCCTCGGCCCCGGTGCCCGCCTCGCCGACGACGTCCACGTCGGACTGGCTGTCCAGGGCGACACGGAAGCTCTCCCGGATCATCGCCTGGTCGTCGACCACCAGCACCCTGATCGTCACGCCGTGTCCCCTCCGTTCAGCGGCAGGCGCGCGACCACCGCGAACCCGCCCTCGGGCGTCGGCTCCGCGGTGAGCTCGCCGCCCAGCACGCGCACCCGTTCCGCCATGCCGACCAGGCCGTGCCGGGGCCGGTCAGGGTCGTTGTCGAGCGCGGGCCGGGTCGCCGCGGCGTTGCGCACCTCGACCTCCAGCACGCCGTCGTCCTCGGTGACCGACACGGAGACCGCGCCGCCGGGCGCGTGCCTGCCGCTGTTGCTCAGCGCCTCCTGGACGATCCGGTACGCCGAGAGCCCCACCCCGGCGGGCACCGGGCCCGCGCCGAGCCGCAGCGCCACGTCCGCGCCGGTCTCGCGGAACCGGGCCACCAGATCCTCCACCCCGGACAGGCCGGGCTGCGGCGCGGTCCCGTCCCCGTCGCCGTCGCGCAGCACGACGAGCAGCCGCCGCATCTCGGTGAGCCCGTCGCGGGCCATCCGCCGCAGCACCTCCACCTCGTCCAGCACCTCGGGCGCCAGGCCCGGCAGCCGGTACGAGACGGCGTCGGCCCGCAGGACGAGCGCGGACAGGTGGTGACTCACGACGTCGTGCAGCTCCCGTGCGATGCGCGTGCGCTCGTCCGCCGCGACCAGGCGGATCTGCTCGTCCCGGTGCCGCCGCTGGGCCTCGCGGCGCTGCCGCACGGTGGTGCCCAGCAGGACCGCTCCGGCAACGAGCAGGCCGGGCAGCGGCGCGTCACCCCAGTCGTCCAGCCGCGGCCACGTCGCCACCCACGTGGCCGCCGCGGCCGTCACCACCACGACGGTGCGCAGGCGCAACGCGACTTGGTAGAGGAGGTAGCCGGCCGCCGCTGTCAGACCGAGTGTCCACGGCCAGCCCCACTCCAGCTCGGGGCCGGTGCGCGTGCCGTAGAAGCCGGGCAGGACGAGCAGCAGCACCACGCAGAGGAACCACGAGCCGAGCAGGTTCCGCGCCGACACCAGCACCACGACGGCCGTCACGACCCCGCACACCAGGTTCACCGCGTGCCAGCCGTCCGGACGGTGGAAGCCGGTGGGGACGACGGCGAGCAGGAAGCACGCGACCGCCACGAGGTGCGCCGGCGTGGTGCGGCGGACCACCGCCGAGCGGAGGCCGCGCGAGCCCACGGCCGTCAGGCCCTGCGCTCCATCGCGTTGACCAGCCGCGGCACCGAGCTGCCCAGGCCCCACCGCTGCGTCAGCTCGCGCAGCCGCTCCGGGTCGGCGGGCACGCGCGGCACCTCGTCGTCGCGGTCCTTCACGACCGGGGCGTCCAGGGCCGTGCGCACCACCGTGGGCGCGGCGGCCAGGTACTCCTCGGCCGCGATGAGCGAGTTGCGGGCCTTGGTGGTGAGCTTGCGGTCCATCGGGTCCTTGACGGCGGCGAGCACCGCGTCGAGCGAGCCGAACTCGGTGATGAGCTTAGCGGCCGTCTTCTCGCCGATGCCCGCCACGCCCGGCAGGCCGTCGGACGGGTCGCCGCGCAGCACGGCCATGTCCGCGTAGGCGGAGCCGGCGTTCTCGACGGGCAGCGAGTACTTGGCCGCCAGCTCCTCCGGGCCCAGGACCTCGACCTTGTTCCAGCCGCGGCCCACGTACAGGACGTGCACGGGCGTCGGTTCGGACCGCACGACCTGGAACATGTCGCGGTCGCCCGTGACCACCTCGACGGGTGACTTCTTCTCGTGGTGGGCCAGCGCGCCGATCACGTCGTCGGCCTCGTAGCCCGTCGCCTCGCCGGTGCAGATGCCCGCCGCGTCGAGGACGTCCAGGATGATCGGGATCTGCGGCGTGAGGGTGTCCGGGACCTCCTCGGAGCCGTCGGCGGCGTCCTCGGCGACGCGGTGCGCCTTGTACGACGGCAGCGCCTTCACCCGGAACTCGGGGCGCCAGTCGGCGTCGAGGCAGGCGACGAGCCGGCCCGCGCCGCGGTCGGTGATGACGCGCGCGATCGTGTCGACGAACCCGCGCACGGCGTTGACCGGCGTGCCGTCGGGCGCGGTCATCGAGTCCGGCAGCGCGTAGTACGACCGGAAGTAGAGGCTCGCGGAGTCCAGCAGCACCAGGGGAGAGCTCACGGGTGAACAAGCTACTAGCAAGGTCCGACAATTTCCGGATTGCCCTGGTAGCCGCTTGTCCACCACCCGGTTCGACCCGAGGTCTTCGTCCGAACCGGATTGTGCGGGCGAGAACGGGAGCGGCGGCTACTCCGCGAACACCGGCGTGAGGTCGCCGTAGAGCCGCTGCTCGGTGAACGCGCCGGCGGCGTCGATCGTCGCGAAGACGCAGCCGGGGAGATCGAGTTGGCGGCCGTTCTTCAGGCTGTACTTGATGCGGATCTCGGCCATCACCTCTGTGCCGCCGTCAGCCGCGGGGCGTTCGAACCAGGTCACGACGGTGTGGAGGATCTCGTCGCAACGGTCGAGAACCGCTCGCAGCGATGCCTGCGCGGCTTCTCTGCCTAACACGGGCTCGCTGTTGGCGAAGGTGAGCTTCACGTCGTCGGTCATCATCGCGACTGCTTCGCCGAGGCGGCCCGAGTCGATGAGCGCGTAATAGTTCTCGACCACAGAACGCGGAGCGGTGGGTGAGGACATGTGCATTCTCCTTTGATGTACAGCGCGTCTCCGTGAACCATTTTGATCGCGAACGGTCAGATGGCGGGGCCGCTTTCCTTCGCGGGCCCACGAGTCGTGCCGGGAGCCGAACGCGCCCGGCGAGCAGCGCGGTCAACGCACTAGGCTTTCCGCCATGGCAACGATCACCGGGCCCATCGACGTGTCCGCGCTGCGTGCGCGGCTTGACCGCGCCGCCCAGGCGGCCGGGCAGGCGGGCGTCGACGCCCTCCTCATCTCGCCCGGCTCGGACCTGCGGTACCTGATCGGTGCCGGTGGCGACTCGTTCGAGCGCCTCACCTGCCTCGCGCTGCCCGTGGACGGCACGCCGCGGCTCGTCGTGCCGAAGCTGGAGCAGCCGGGCTACGCGGGCATCCCGACCGACGAGCTCGGCGTCGAGGTCGTCACGTGGGTCGACGGCGAGGACCCGTACGCGCTGGTCAAGGCCGCGTTGAAGGGCTCGCGCGTGGCCGTGGCGGACATGATGCCCGCCCTGCACACCCTCAAGCTGGGTGACGCGATCGGCGGGCCGCAGTCGCTGGCCGGGCCGATCCTGCGCGAGCTGCGGATGCGCAAGGACGCCGCGGAGATCGCCGCGCTACGCAAGGCCGGTGCCGCGATCGACCGGGTGCACGCGCGCATGGGCGAGTTCCTGCGCGTCGGCCGCACCGAGCGCGAGGTGGCGCGCGACATCGCCGCCGCCATCGTCGAGGAAGGCCACACGGTCGCCGACTTCGTGATCGTCGGCTCCGGCCCGAACGGCGCGTCGCCGCACCACCGCGACTCCGACCGCGTGGTCGGGGCGGGCGAGGTCGTCGTCATCGACATCGGCGGCCCGGTCGCCGAGGGCTACAACTCCGACTCCACCCGCACGTACGTGATGGGGGAGCCCGCCCACGACGACGTGTGGGACACCTATGCGGTCCTGCAGGCGGCGCAGCAGGCGGCCGTCGACGCGGTGAAGCCCGGCGTGACCTGTGAAGAGGTCGACGCGGCCGCCCGCACCGTGATCGCCGACGCGGGCTTCGGCGAGTTCTTCGTGCACCGCACCGGCCACGGCATCGGCCTGGACGTGCACGAGGAGCCCTACATCGTGAGCGGCAACGCGCTTCCGCTCGAACCCGGCATGTCCTTCAGCGTCGAACCCGGCATCTACCTGCCCGGCCGCTGGGGCGCGCGCATCGAGGACATCGTCGTGGCCACCGCCGACGGCGTGGAGTCCTTCAACAACCGACCTCACGAGCTGGTGGTGCTTTGACCCTCGAACAGATCGACAGAGCGATACTGAAGGAGCTCGCCTCGGACGGGCGGTGCAGCTTCACCGACCTGGCCGAGCGCGTGGGCCTGTCCGTCTCGGCGGTGCACCAGCGCGTGAAGCGGCTGGAGCAGCGCGGCATCGTGAAGGGCTACGCCGCGCGCCTGGACGGCGCCGAGATCGGCCTGCCGATGTCCGCGTTCATCTCGCTCTTCCCGATCAACCCCTCCGAGCCCGACGACTACCCGAAGCGGCTCGAACACCTGCAGGAGATCGAAGCCTGCTACTCGGTGGCGGGTGACGCCTCGTACGTCCTGCGCGTGCGGGTGGCGTCGCCGGTGGCGCTGGAGGAGCTGCTGCAGAAGATCCGCGAGTCGGCGAACGTGTCGACGCGGACGACGGTCGTGCTGTCCACGCCCTACGAGGACCGCCCGCCCGCCGTGTGAGCGACGGGCGGGTCAGCTGACCTGCCCGTCCGCCAGCACCAGCACCCGGTCGGCCGCCTCGTGCACGGCGTCGTGGTGGGTCGCGATCAGCACGGCCGCGCCCTCGTCGGCCGCCCGGCGCAGCAGGCCGACGGCGGCCACGGCGCTGACGGCGTCGAGGTGCGCGGTCGGTTCGTCGGCGAGCAGGGCGGCCGGCCGGGCGATGACGGCCCTGGCCAGTGCCGCCCGCTGCTGCTGCCCGAACGAGACCTGCGCGGGGAACCGCGCCGCCAGGTGCCCGATGCCCAGCTCGGCGAGCAGCTCGGTGACCCCGGCGACCTCCCGCCCGGCGAGCCGCAGGGGCAGGGCGACGTTCTCCTCCAGGGTCAGCTCGGACGCGAGCCCCAGCGACTGCGGCAGCACCGCGCACGCCGACCACGACGCGGGTCCCGGCAGCACCGAGCCCCGGTCGGGCAGGTCGAAGCCGCACAGCAACGACAGCAGCGCCGTCTTCCCCGACCCGGACGGCCCGCTCAGCGTCACGAGCTCCCCGGCGCGCACCGCCAGGTCGACCCCTCGCAGCACCGAGACCCCGCCGAACGTCCGGTGCACCCCGCACGCCTCGATCATGACGCCACCAAGGGAACGCACACGTCCGCCAACTCCACCAGCCGCGGGTCGTGGGAGGCCACGACAGCGGGAACGGGCAACGACGACAACGTCTCCAGCACCAGGTCGGCCGACCGCACGTCCAGCTGCGAGGTCGGCTCGTCGGCCACCACGACCGACGCCCCGCGGGCCAGCGCGCACCCGAACGCGAGCCGCTGCTGCTGCCCGCCGGACAGGGCGCCGATCCGCCAGGTCGCGGAGCCGCCCAGCCCCAGGCTGTCCAGGATGGAGTGGTCGGAGGCACCCGCCGCCCGCAGGTTCTCCCCGACGGTCAGGTGCGCGATGAGGTTGTCGGCCGGGTTCTGGAACACCACCGCGATCTCCTTGCGCCGCAACGCCCGCAGGTCCGGCCAGGACAGCCCGGACGTGGCGACGTCGCGCACGAACACCTCGCCGGTGGACGGGCGTTCGACCAGCGACAGCACGCGCAGCAGGGTCGACTTGCCGGAGCCGGACGGTCCGGACAGCACGGTGAGACCGGGCGCGATCGACAGCGACACGTCCGCGACGGCGCGCACGGAACCGTAGGACACCCCTACGCCACTAGCGCGGATCACCTGAGCAGCTCTCCCATCCGCGCGGTGCGGGCACCGCGCAACGCAAGCCACGCCGCCACCACGACGACGAGCAGGCCGCCGAGCACCATCGTGCCGACGAGCGGCGTCAGGTTCGGCAACGACGGCGCCGGGTTCAGCCACGGCGCGGGGTCCAGGCGGGGCACGGCCGCTCCGGCGCTCGCGAACGAGGCCAGCGCGCCCACCAGCAGCGCGACCGACGCGAGCGCGCCGATCTCCATCAGGTGGCTGGACCACAGCACGGCCGGGCGCATGCCCATCCTGGTCGACAGCGCCCCGGAGACGGCGTTCTGCCGGCGCCGCACCTCGATGGCGAGCAGCAGCGCCACGGCGGCGACGACGGCCAGCACCACGCCGATCGCGGTCACGAAGCCGAACGTCCACTCCACGGTCAGGAACGGCAGGCCGTCGAGCACACGGGCGCGATCCGCGACGTTCGTGTAGTGGATACCGGCTTCCTGCAACGTCGAGGTGAGCGCCGACAGCGGCAGCGACGACCACAGGTGCCACGACCCGACGTGCTCGGGGGCGGTCACCGACTCGCGGGACAGCACGTAGCCGCGCGTGCCGAGCTTCGGGAACGTCGCCAGCGACGCCACCGGCTTCAGCAGCGGCAGGCCGGTGATCTGGATCTCCTGGTCCGCCGCGCGGCCGATGCGCAGCGCGGGGGCCACGTCACCGCTGCGGCGCAGGCCGGAGACCAGCGTCCGCACCTCGGCGGCGTCGTCCAGCACGGCCGCGTCGGTGAACGTGGCGGGGTCGACGACCAGCGCGCCGGTGCTCACGCCCACGAGCGTCGTGGTGCCCTGCAACGACGACGGCAGCTCGACCTTGCCGAGCGCGATGTCCTGCGACACCTGCACGGTGCTGTTGGCGCCGACGAACACACCGGACTTCGAGTCGAGCGCCGACCGCTGCGCACCCGCCACCGAGCTGCCGACGGCGATCGTGCCGACCGCCAGCACCCCGACCAGCACCACGCCGGTCACGGGTCCGACGGCCGCGGCGAGCCTGCGCAGCGCGAGCTGGGCGGCCGGGACCCGCCACCACTGCACGCGGTGCGACAACGCCAGCGCCCAGCGCAGCAGCCGTGTGGCGAGCAGTGCGGTCGCGAGGACCACGAGCAACGGGAACGTCAGCGCCGCCACGTCGATGCGCGGCAGCTCGGTACCCTTGAGCGTGGTGCCCAGCCCGTTGCGGGACAGGCGGAACCACGCCAGCACCGCGAGCCCGGCGACGACCAGCTCCCACGGCACCACCGCGAGCCGCCACGACCGCGCCCGCCGCTGGAACGTCCGGTGCGTGCGCCACGCGGCGACGAACACCGTCACCGCCAACGACGCCAGCACCACCGCGAGCACGAAACCCAGCGCGCTCCAGAGCGTTCCCGGTGCCAGCGCGACACCCGGCGCGTACAGGGGCAGCAGCAGCCGCGCCGCCACCAGGCCGAGCAGACCGCCGACGACCAGCGGAAGCCCCAGCTCCAGCACCCCGCGGAAACCGAGTGCGAGCGGACCCGCGCCGCGCACCCACAACAGCCGCAGCTCGGAGTGCCGCCGTTGCGCCCACTGCACGGTCACCGTGCCGACGCCCGCGAGGCCGACCAGCACGCTGATGAGCACCAGCGGCAGCAGCGCGGACGCGACGTTGCGTTCGGCGGCATGGGCCGCGGAGATGGCGCCGGACACCAGGTCCGTGCGCGTCAGCGGCAGGCCGAGCGACTCGACCAGCGCGTTGCCCTTGTCCCGCAGGGTTTCCGCGTCGGCGACCGTCGCCGGGGCGTCGGTGGGGAAGCGCAGCGAGACCGAGGCGCCCCCGGCGAACTCCGGCGGCAGCGCCGCGAGGTCGGACGGCTGTCCCACCCAGATCACCGAGGTGCTCTCGCCGTCGCCGCCCAGCGCGTTCGGCACGACGGTCTTGACCTCGGAGCACCACCAGTCCTCGACCGGGTGCGCCAGGTCGGCGTAGATCGCGCTCACGGTCAGCGGCGACCCGGTGAGCCGGTCGCCCACCTTCACGCGGGCCGCGGTGGCGATGGTCTGCGGCACCCACAACCCGGAGCCGCCGCCCTCCAGCACCGTCAAGTGCGCCCGCGCCTCCGGCCGGTAGCCGAACCGCCCGTAGGTGGCGAGACCGTTGAAGTCGGGCCGCCCGATCCGCGTGTACACGGCTCCGAGGTCACCGTGTGCCGCCATCGGGACGGCGTCGGCCAGCGGCAGGCCCTCGCCGTCGAGCGACGGGTGCACGGACTGCGAGCACATCCGGCTCTGCTGGTAGGCGAGCGCGGCACCGCCCGAGGAGGACGAGTGCATCACGGCTGCGGCCACGACGAAGCCCAGCAGCAGCGTCGTCGCGATGCTCACCACCAGCGTGAGCGGACTCGACAACGCAGCCCTGGGCGCGGCTCTCCACGGCAACTGCACCTGCGCACGCTAACCGGCGATCCGCCGTTTGGGGAGGCTTTCGGAGGTAACAGTACGCACGCCGCCGAACAGGAACCCGCGCCACAGCCCGGATCCGGGGCGCACGGCTACAACACGAAGCCCTCGGGGAACGGGTCCGTCGGGTCCAGCAGGTACTGGCCCATCCCGGTGACCCACGCCCGTCCGGACACCGTCGGCACGACCGCCGTGCGGTCGCGCAGCGGCACCTCCTCCAGCAGCCGCCCGACGAACCGGGTGCCGATGAACGACTCGTTCACGAAGTCCGCGCCGATCTCCAGCTCGCCGCGGGCGTGCAGCTGCGCCATCCGCGCGGAGGTGCCGGTGCCGCAGGGGGAGCGGTCGAACCAGCCGGGGTGGATCGCCATCGCGTTGCGCGAGTGCGCGCCGTCCAGCCCGGGAGCGGTGAACTGGACGTGCTTGCAGCCGCTGATCGCCGGGTCGACCGGGTGCACCGGCCGGTCGGCCGCGTTGATCCGGTCCATGATGGACAGTCCGGCGGCCAGGACGCGGTCCTTCTCCGCCCGGTCGAACGGGATGCCGAGCTGTTCCAGGGGCAGGATCGCGTAGAAGTTGCCGCCGTAGGCCATGTCGTAGCGCACCTCGCCCAGCCCCGGCACGTCGACGACGGCGTCCAGCCGGTGCGCGTACGACGGGACGTTGCGGATCGTCACGAGCTTGGTGCGCGTGTCGTAGTCGGCGAGGACCAGCCCGGCCGGGGTGTCGAGCCGCACGGTCGTGACGGGTTCGGTCACCTCGACCATGCCGGTCTCCACCAGCACGGTCGCGACGCCGATCGTGCCGTGGCCGCACATCGGCAGGCAGCCGGACACCTCGATGTAGAGCACGCCCCAGTCGGCGTCCGGACGGGTGGACGGCTGGAGAATCGCGCCGCTCATCGCCGCGTGCCCGCGCGGTTCGTTCATCAGGAACCGGCGGATGTCGTCGTGGTGCTCGATGAAGTTCAGGCGCTTCTCCGCCATCGTGGCGCCGGGGATGACACCGACGCCGCCGGTGACGACCCGTGTCGGCATTCCCTCGGTGTGCGAGTCGACGGCGCTGTAGTAGCGGGCGAACCTCATGACGTGGCCAGCTTCATGTCCGCGGTGACCTGGTCGGCCTGCTCCTGCGACAACGGGCCGCGAGGCGGGCGGCACGGACCGCCGTAGCGGCCGACGAGGTCCATCGAGAGCTTGATGGCCTGCACGAACTCGGTGCGCGAGTCCCAGCGGAACGCCGGCACGAGCTTCTCGTACATCGCGCGGGCCTCGGTGACCTCGCCGGCGAGCGCGAGGTCGAACAGCTCGGTGCACTCGGCGGGGAAGACGTTGGGGTAGCCCGCGAACCAGCCGGTGGCGCCCATCAGCAGGCTCTCCAGCACCACGTCGTCCGCGCCCGCCACGACGGTGAGGTGCGGGGCGGCCGCGCGGATCTCCAGGACCCGCCGCACGTCGCCGGAGAACTCCTTCACCGCCACCACGTTCTCGATCTGGCCGATCTCGGCGAGCAGGTCCGGCGTCAGGTCGACCTTGGTGTCGATCGGGTTGTTGTAGACCATGACCGGCAGCCCGGCCTTCGCGACCTCCCGGAAGTGGTGCACCACCTCGCCGCGGTTCGCCCGGTACATCGTGGGCGGCAGGCACAGCACGCCGTCCGCGCCGTCCTCGGCCGCCAGCTCCGCCCAGTGCCGGGCCTGGTGCGCGCCGGCGCCGTGCACGCCGATCACCGCGATGCCCTTGCCCTTCACGGCGGCGATGGCGGTCTTGGCCACCTCACGGCGTTCCGCGTCGGTCAGCGACGAGTACTCGCCCAGCGACCCGTTCGGGCCCACGCCGCGGCAGCCGCTCTCGACCACCCACCGGCAGTGCTCGGCGAGCTTGTCCAGGTCGGGGCGCAACCCCGCCGGAGCCTGGGGGTCCTCGGCGTAGGGGAGCGCGGTGGCGACGATGACGCCGTCGAGGCGTTCGGTCATGACGTTTCCTCCGTGAGGTCGGCGAGTTCGCCAAGGGGGATCGGCACCGCGACCACGCGGCGCTGGCCGTCGAACGGGACACCGGTCAGCTCGGCGGCGTTGCGGGCGCAGATCCGCCCCTGGCACCGCCCCATCGCGACCCGGCTGGTGAGCTTGAGCTCGCGCATCGTGGTGGCGTCGCCGAGGTCCGCGAGCTGGACCTGCTCGCAGCGGCACACTGTCGTCTCCCGGGTGAGCCACGTCCGCCAGCCCGGCCGCACGGCGTGCACCCGGCCGAGCGCCTCGGCGAACAACCGGCCCCTCCGCACCGCTTCCAGGGCGGCGCGCGGCGGTTCCCGTCCGGCCGCCGCGGCTCCGGCGACGACACCCTCCGCCTCGGCGAGGTCCGCGCCACCGATGCCCGTCACCTCACCGGCCGCGTAGACGCCGGGGACCGAGGTCCGCTGGCGCGCGTCGACGTTCAGGAAGTCGTGGGTGCGCTCGGCTTCGGGGACCAGGTCGGTGCGCGGCAGGAAGCCGTGGCCTGTGCAGACCAGGTCGGCGTGCTCGGTGCGGTGGCCGACCGGGCGCCACTGGTCGTCGAGCTTCGCGACGGTGACGCGGTCGCCGTGCTTGGCGATGACGGCCGTACGGGTTCGCAGGTGCCGCACCACCTTGCGGTAGCGCGCCAGCTCCGTGATCTTGTGCCGGTTGGCGGCGACCGCCTTGCCCTCGCGGAGCCATCCCGCCGGGGAGTTCGCCTCGTAGACGCCGACGAGCGTGGCACCGAGGTCTTGCAGCGCCGCGGCGACGGGCAGCAGGAACGGACCGGTGCCGCTGACGATCACGCGTCGGCCGAGGACGACACCCTGCTTCGCGAGCGTCTGGGCGGCACCGGCCGTGATCACGCCGGGGCCGTCCCAGCCGGGAAAGGGGAGCGGCCGGTCGTACGCGCCCGTCGCGATGACCAACGCGTCGAACGGCAGTTGCCGCGGCCCGCGCAGGTGCAGCGTCCGGTCCTCGACGAGCCACGCCTCGGTGTTCTTCAGGTGCGTCACGCCGGGGTGGCGCAACCGCGCCCGTCCACGCAGGTACTGGCCGCCGGCCTCGGGTTCCGAGTCGACCACCGTGACCTCGGCGCCCGCGTCGGCCGCTGTCCGCGCCGCCGCCATGCCCGCCGGTCCGGCTCCCACCACCACGACTCTCATGACGTCGTCCTGATCCGGTCGCCGTCGCGCAGCGGGTGGCGGCACGCGCGGACCTCGGGCACACCGTTGATCTCCGCGACGCAGCCGAAGCACACGCCGATGCCGCAGAAGAACCTGCCGGGCAGCAGTTCCGCGACGTGGCTGACCTCGCGTGGCAGACCGTTGAACGTCACCTTCACACCGGCACCTCCTGGCGGTCGACGCGGAACGGGTGGGGGTCGACGAGCGGGGTCTCGCCCGTGAGCAGCTGGGCCAGCAGCAGCCCGGTCGCCGGGGCCAGGCCGACGCCCGCGCCCTCGTGCCCGGTGGCGTGCCACAGACCGGGCGTGCGCGGGTCCTCGCCGATGATCGGCAGGTGGTCCGGCGCGTAGGGCCGGAAGCCGCCGTACGCGCGCATCACCGGCACCCCGGCGAGCATCGGGAACAGCGCGATCGCCCTGCGCGCCAACGCTTTCAGCACCTTGCTCTCGATCTTCTCGTCGAACCCCTTGCGCTGGCGGCTCGACCCGATCAGGACCGTGCCGGCCTTCGTGGACTCGACGACACCGGACGTCTGCAGGTCCGCGTCACCGCTCGCCACAGCGCCGACGTAGTCCGCGTCGTAGACCTTGTGCCGGATCGCACCGGGGATCGGGGTCGTGACCAGCACGACGCCGCGCCGCGGCAGCACGTTGACACCGAACCTGCCCGCCCACGGACCGGTTGCGTTGACGACGGCGCCGCAGCTGACCACACCGTCGTCCGTCGTGACGCTGCGTCCGTCCGTTGTGGACACCTCCGCTCGGCGGACGGGGATGCCGCGCAACAGGTTCCTGGTGGCCTTGACCGGGTTGAGCTGCGCGTCCTGCGGGTAGTGGACGGCCGCCGTGATGTCCGGGTTCAGGTGCGGTTCGAGGCTCAGCGCCTCGTCCACCGTGATCGCGCGGGCGTCGACCCCGGCGGCCCGCTGGCCGTCCGCGAAGGCCGTGAGCGGCTCGGCGGCGTCGCCGGTCGTGGCGACCACCAGGCCGCCCTTCTCCTCCCACTCGGCGTCGCCCGCCAGCTGAGGCCACAGCTCCCGGCTCGCCCTGGCGAGGTCGAGCTCCGGCCCCGGCCCCTTGTCGCTGACCAGCACGTTGCCCTCACCGGACGCGCTCGTGCCGGACGCGGGCCCGTGGCGGTCGAGCACCAGCACGTCGAGCCCGCGGGCCCGCAGCGCCTGCGCGCAGGCGGCACCGATGATGCCCGCGCCCACCACCACGACATCCGGGTTCATCGGCCACCTCCGTTCAATAGAATGAACGTTAGTGCTTCGGGTACTCCAGCACCAGTACCGATCTGACCTCGCCGCCGACCGTCTCGTAGAGGTGCGGCAGCGAGCCGGGGAAGCACACGTAGTCGCCGGGCCCCAGCTCGTAGGGCTTCTCCGGCGGCCCCACGCGCAGCGCCCCGCTCGTGACCAGCACGTGCTCCTTGCCGGGATGACCTTCGCTGGTCTGCGTCGCGCCGGGTCGCACGCGCTGGTCGTAGATCTCCAGCACCGTGTCCCCGACGTCCATCCGCCGCATCAGCCGCAGGTCGACCGCGTTGCTGCTGAGCACCTCCACGTCCGCCGACCGCACCAGCACCACGTCCGGAGGCGTCCGCTCCGTCACCAGCTCCGACACCGGCACGTCCAAAGCGTTCGACAAACTGAACACCGTCTCGATCGTCGGATTGCCCGACCCGCTCTCCAGCTGGGACAGCGTGCCCTTGGCGATGGACGACCGCCGCGCGAGCTCCGACAGGGACAACCCGCGCTGCTCCCGGAACGCCCTGATGTTGGCGCCGAGCACCTGACCCGCACTCATAGCCGCTGATCGTTGCATAGGCTGGCGGCCATGACTGCGTACACGGAGGCGGAGGGACAGACCCTCCGCACAGCCGTTTTCGGTGCCATGGTGCTCGTGTCCACGGCGGACCCCGGCGCTCTCGACGCGGAGAGCCATGCGGGGGTGAGGGCGATGAGCCTTCTTCCCGAGGACTTGCGCGCTGTCATCGGTGCTGCGCCGCCTGTTCTTCCTGCTGGGTCGGCTGCCGATGTGGAGGCCGGGGTGTTGGCGGCTTTACGGTCCTCGGTGGGGATTGTCGGGGCTCGGGAGCCCGGGGAGGTCGCCGTGTTCCGGAGTGCTGTGGTGGAGATGTGCCGGTCGGTGGCCGGGGCGGACGGGGACGTGGCTGCGGCTGAGAGGGAGATGGTGTCGAAGGTGGTGGAGGCGCTCGGGTGAGGTGAGGGCGTGTTCGCCGTCCGTGCGGAAGGCGGGAGGTCAGGAAGCGGCCTCGTATTCGGTGAGTAGGGCCTGGAGGCCCTTCACCACGTCGTCCGGTAGCCAGCCGGTGGCCAGCATGTCGCGGAGCGGTTCCATCGCGGTGCGTGCCGAGCGTCTGCGGTGTTCTGGTTCGAACTCGCTCAGGCCCTGGCGGACCGCGGCCACCGCGGCGTCGGGGTCGCCGTCGAAGGCGAGGGTTTCGGCGTGGTCGAGTCTGCGCCACGGGGTCGGTTCGGTCGCGATGACGTATTCGGCGAGCTGGCGGAGTTTGCGGAACTCGGCCAGGGCTGTCTCGCGGGACTGCCGGGTGTCGGCCAGCAGGACGTCCAGCCTGCGGAGGTTCGCCAGGGGGTAGAGGTCGTTCTTGTCGATTCTGCTGGCGCCTTGGTAGGCGTCTCTGGCTTGGCGCAGGTTTTCCAGTTGGTGGTCGGTGGTGCGGGCTTTGCGGCGGTAGACGCCGCCCAGGCTCGCGTAGGTGCCTGCGTTGGTGCTGTCCAGGTCCACTGCCTTTTGCAGGGAACGGGCGGCTGCGTCCAGGTCGCCGCTGTGGCTTTGGGCGATGCCCAGTTCTCGCCACCATTCCGGGCGGTCCGGGTCGATCCGGGTCGCCGTGTCGAGAAGGGTGATCGCCTCGGCCTCCTGGCCGGCTGCGCTCAGGGCCTTGCCCAGTTCGCCGTAGGCGTCGGCCCGGCCGGGGTTCACGTCGATCACTTGGCGCAGCAGGTCCGTTCGTTGCTGGTGGGCGTGGGTTTTCATGGCCGCCGTGAACAGGTCGTCGCCGCGTGCTTCCTGGAGGCGGGCGACCTCTCGCCGGAGGTCGTCGAGCTCTTGGCGGGGGAGGGTGACCATGTGCACGCCCTTGCGCACCAGGCTGTCGACGTGGCCGCTGTCCAGGCCGTTCGCGATCACCCTGATGATCTTGTCGAGGGCGGCTTCCAGCTCGGCGGGGCGTTGGCCGTACGGGATGGTCCTGCCTGCCAGGACGTTGAACTTCACGTCCTGGCTCACGTCCTGGCAGACGGGCACCGTGACGTTGTCCCGCAGTGCCCAGCGCACGCCCAGCTCCAGGTAGACGTTGGGGTTCGCGCCGGTCAGGTCGGCCAGGTAGACCTCGGCGGTCATCGCGGCTTCGAACATCGTGTCGTGGATCGGGCCGGCGGCGTCGCGGTCCTTCTCGATCACCAGCTCGACCTCGCGGCCGAGCCTGCTGCTGAGCCTGGTGGCCAGCGGTTCGTAGAAGTACTTCCTGATGTCGTCGGGGTCGGTCCACGTCGCGTGCGCGCCGAGCGACGCGCGGGAGCCCGGCATCGCGACGAACAGCGTCAGTGGCTTCACAGTCGGTCTCCTGCGGGTCAGGTCGTGCTCGGGCGCGAGGCGAGCCAGGCGGCGTGTTCCTTGCTGATCACGGCCTCCGCCTCGGCGACGGTGGTGGCCCAGTCGCTCTCCTCGGCGAAGGCGAGCTGGCGGTGGATGCGGGCGAGGTCGCCGGCGGCGGCCAGGTAGGAGAGGCCCAGGTTCTCGTACTGCCGCAGGCCGATCCACGCCGCGCCGCCCGCGACCGCCGCCGCCATCACGCCGGACAGGTCGACGTCCCAGACTCCGGCGATGCGCAGGATCGCGAGCACGATCGCCACAAACTCCCCGCCGAACAACAGGAACCGCCACAGCGTCGTGCGCCTCTCGTTGCGCTTGGCCCGCTCGCTGTACCAGGTCAGCTGGCCGAGCACGCGGGTCTCGCGGTAGGCGTCCCTGCGTTCGGCGAACGGCTTGGCGCGCAACGCGTCCATGGCCTGCTCACCGGCCGGGTTGGTGCTGGTGAGCAGCAGCTTGGCGGTGTGCTCCGCGACGATCTCGTCGATCTTCTCCTCCAGCTCCCTGCGTGCGCGCGGAGAGTCGGTGGGGAACGGGTCGCCGCCCACGGCGTAGCGCCACGCCAGGGACTTGACGCGCTCCGCGACCGCCCTGCCCGCGTTCCACCTGAGCTCCGGGTGCATCGCCCACAGCAGGAACTCGCTGAACAGCGCGACGAGGAACCCCGCGAGCGCCACCCACGCCCAGACGTCGACGCCGCCGCCGATCTTCCACTTGAACGCGCCGCCGATCGCGGCGAGCACCGCTCCGAACAGCCGCACGCGGCTGAGTCTCAGGGTGACGCTCTGGCCGTGCGCGGACGCCTTCTCCGCATCGTGGTAGATGCCGGGCAGGTGCGAGTCGTCCATCCGCTTCCGTTCTCCTCGTCGCGCATCAGCTGATCGTGAGAGACCAAACGTGTGTTACCACGTTCGGCGGTTCGGGGAGCAGCGTTCCAGTGCGGAGAGAAGGCGTTCACCCGTACAGCGGGGAGCCGGGGCCCGCTAGGGTGTCGGTCCCATGCGGGGGTTCCACGAGCTGCACCTGGCGGCGGCGTTCGGCACGGCGGACGAGGTCGCGGCCCTGATCTCGGAGACCGAGGACATCGACGTCTTCTTCGAGGGGCGCACGGCGTTGTGGCAGGCGGTCAACGCGCGCAACCACGTGAGTGCGGCGTTGTTGCTGGCCGCGGGCGCCGACCCGGCGCGTCCGATGATGTCCGGCTGGTCGCCCGCCCGCCTCAGCCTCGCCACGGACCACCCCCTCCCCACCACCGAGGTCCTCACCCAGCAGGAACGGGCCGCGATCGCCGAACGGGACCGGCTCGTCGCCGCGCTCGCCGGGGTGCCGGAGTTCGACGGGTACAGCATCGCCTGCGTCGCCGGGATCGACGCGGACGAGGCCGTGCGGCGGCTGGAGGCCGAGGTGCTGCCGCCCGGCGAGGTTCCCGCCCAGCTGGACTGGTGGGAGGAGCCGTTCGCGGACGACACGGAGGTGGTCGTCGGCGTCACGGACGTGCCGGGCGGGTGCGTCGTGGTGCAGCCCTGGTCCTACGCGGCGTCGTTGCCGGTGGTCACGCGCCCGCTGTCGGCGGGCACCGTCACCTACTCCATGTACGCGAACCCCAAGAGCGGCAACCAGGGCAGCATCGACCGCGACGGCGCTGCCGTGGACCGGGACCTGCTCCCCGGCGGACGCTCTGTGGAGGACGACGGCACGGCCGGGGTGTTCCTCGCTCACCTCTACGTCCACGAGCCCATCGCCTACTGCTGCGCGTACACGGGTCTGCGGCCCGAGAACCCCCGGGCGTTCACCGGGCCGGACCGGTGGGTGCTCCTGCCGGACAGGATTCGCTGGGACCTGTGACCGGATAGCGCATGATGGAGAGATGCTGGAGACACTGCGCAGGCAGCTGAGCGAAAGTCTCTTCGAACGGGTCGCGGGCCCGGACCGCGCGAGGCATGCGCGGCGGATCCACGAGACGTCCGGCCCGCGCATGTTCGCCGACGACAGACCGATCCGGCACGTCCACGCCGACCACGCCATGTTCATCGGCGGACTGCGGGCGTTGCTCTTGCAGTCGTTGCACCCGCTCGCGATGGCGGCGGTCGCCCAGCACTCCGACTACCGCACGGACCCGTGGGGACGGTTGCAGCGCACGAGCCTGTTCATCGGCACCACCACCTACGGCACGGCTGAACACGCGCACCGGACGATCGAACGACTGGCGCGCGTCCATGAACGCATCCGCGGCACAGCATCGGACGGTCGCCCCTATCGCGCCGACGACCCGCACTTGCTCGCATGGGTGCACGTGGCCGAAGTCGACAGCTTCATGCGCTGCCACCAGCGTTATGGCGAGAAACCCCTCGACGACTACGACGGCTATGTGGCCGACATGGCGGTGATCGCCGACGTCATGGGCATCCCGGACCCGCCGCGCACGACCGCGGAGCTGGAAGCGCGCCTGCGGTCCTACCGATCCGAGCTCCGCGGCACGCCCGAGGCCCGGGAGGCCGCCCGGTTCCTCCTGCTCAAGGCGCCGCTGCCGCTGCTGGCGCGCGGGCCGTACGCGGTTCTGAGCGCCACGGCCGTCGCAACGCTGCCGGTGTGGGCGCGGGCCCCGCTGCGGCTGCCGTACCTGCCGATCTCGGAGGCCACCGGCGTGCGGTTCGCCGGTCACGCGCTGATGCGCAGCCTGCGCTGGGTCACGAGCTGAGCGGGACGCCGTTCCGGGGTCAGCTCTCCAGGAAGTCGGCCACGAGCGGCGTGGCCTCGTCGGCGAACTCCTCGAAGTAGGCGTGCCGGGCGCCTTCGATCAGGTGCATGCGCGCGCCGGGGATGCGTTCGGTGATCAGCGGGGCGTTGGCCGTGGGGTTGAAGATGTCGTCCGTGCCGTGCACGACCAGCGTCTGTGCGGTGATCGACGGCAGCACGTCCCACGCGTCGTGCTCGGCGCTCGCGAACAGGTGGCGCTTGCGCGCGTGAGGCGGCATCGCGGGGTCGCCGATCGTGTTGTACGGGCCGCGGTACGACGGCGTGTACATCAGCGCTTCGAGCGCCCGGCGGGCCTTCATCGGGTCGGTCTGCGCGAGCGACTTGCGCACCTCGGCGCTGCGCTCGAACCCGTACGGGCCGCCGGGGGAGGTGCAGCCGAGCACGAGCCGGTCCACCCGGCCGGGGTGCGAGGCCGCGATCCACTGCGCGATCCGGCCACCCATCGACGTGCCGTAGACGTGCGCCCGGTCGACCCCGGCGTCGTCGAGGATCGCGACGCAGTCGTCGGCGAACATCCGGGTGCTGTACGGGGCGTCCGGCTTGTCGCTGGCGCCGGTGCCGCGGTGGTCGGTGGTGATCGTCGTGAACGAGCGCGCGAAGCCCGGCAGGACCTGGGACCACCAGCGGGAGGAGTTGGACTGGCCCGCGATCAGCAGCAGCGGAGGACCCGACCCCTCGACCGAGTAGAAGAGCCTGGTTCCGTCGGCGGCACGAGCGTGGGGCACGGCCGGTCAGTCTAGAGCCCTTGACTCAGGAGTGATGGTCTAGTCCAATTCGTGCTGGACCCCCTGCCGGCCGCCAAGCGTGGGATGGAGCAGCCATGCTGTTGTTCGCTCGAATATCCGCGGTGGCCGCACTGGTGCTCGGCACCGTGGTCGTGAGCCTCGCCCCTGCCAGCGCCGCCGGTGTCACGGCGACGTTCACCAAGCAGTCCTGGGACACCGGCTACACCGCGACGGTCACGATCAAGAACGACACCAGCGCGGCGCTCAGCTCGTGGAAGCTGGAGTTCGACTACCCCGCCTCGACGTCCGTCGGCGCCTACTGGGACTCGCTGCTCACCAAGAGCGGCAACCACAACACGTTCGCCAACCGCGAGTACAACGGCTCGATCGCGCCCGGTGCCAGCGTGTCGTTCGGCTTCAACGCCTCCGGCACCGCCGACCCGGCGAACTGCAAGATCAACGGCGCTGCCTGCACCGGTGGCGGCACGTCACCGACCACTACCACCACCACGAGCACGACCAGCAGCACCACCACCACGACCACAACGACGACGACCACGACCACGACGCCGCCGGGTTCGTTGCCGCGCAAGGTGCTCGTCGGCTACCTGCACGCGAGCTTCGCCAACGGCTCCGGCTACATCCGGATGCGCGACGTGCCGGACGAGTGGGACGTCATCAACCTCTCGTTCGCCGAGCCGACCAGCGCCACGAGCGGTGAGCTGCGGTTCAGCCAGTGCCCGGTCGCGGAGTGCCCGAACGTCGAGTCCGAGGCCGACTTCATCGCCGGCATCCGCGCGCAGCAGCAGAAGGGCAAGAAGGTCCTGATCTCGATCGGCGGCCAGAACGGGCAGGTGCGGCTGGAGACGACGGCCGCGCGGGACGCGTTCGTGCGCTCGGTCTCGGCGATCATCGACAAGTACGGCCTGAACGGGCTCGACGTCGACTTCGAGGGCCACTCGCTGTCGCTGAACGCCGGCGACACCGACTTCCGCAACCCGACCACGCCCGTGGTCGTGAACCTGATCTCCGCGCTGCGCTCGCTGAAGTCGCGCTACGGCGCGAACTTCGTGCTCACGATGGCGCCGGAGACGTTCTTCGTGCAGGTCGGCTACCAGTTCTACGGCGGCGCGGGCGGCGGTGACTCGCGCACGGGCGCGTACCTGCCGGTGATCGAGGCTATGCGCAACGACCTGACGTTGCTGCACGTGCAGGACTACAACTCCGGGCCCGTGATGGGGCTGGACAACCAGTACCACAACATGGGCGGCGCGGACTTCCACGTGGCGATGACCGACATGCTGCTGGCCGGGTTCCCGGTGCGCGGCGACACGTCGAAGGTCTTCGCGCCGTTGAAGCAGGAACAGGTCGCGATCGGCCTGCCCGCCGCGATGTACGCGGGCAACGGCTTCACGTCCGTCGCGGACGTCCACACGGCGCTGGACTGCCTCACCAAGGGCACGCGGTGCGGCAGTTACAAGCCGAAGGGCGTCTACCCGAACCTGCGCGGGCTCATGACGTGGTCGATCAACTGGGACAAGTACAACAACTACGAGTTCTCGAAGTCCCACCGGGCGTATCTGCCCCGATGACCGGTGTGGGGGCGGGACACCCCGCCCCCACCAGGTCAGGCCAGCGTGGACCAGAACTGCAGCTCGTAAGCCTGCAACAGGCGGCCGTAGCGCCACGCGTGCTTCGGCTGCCAGCCGCTGTCCAGCGCGGCCTGCACGGCGGCGAGCGCCCGTTCCTCCAGCTGCGGCGCGGGAGTGGCGAAGAAGTCGACGAACGCGCACGCCTCGTCGCCGAACCCGTAGTGCTCGCGCAGCCCCTTGGCCATGCGCGCGCAGTAGCCGCCCCACGCGGTGAAGTTCGCGAGGATCGCCAGGATCACGTCGGTCGGCTCGCCGTTCATCGCCATCCACGCCTGGTAGGCGGGGTAGCCCTGGCAGCCGGGGAACGGCTCGTAGCCGTGGAAGTCCTTGGCGGACATTCCCGCGGCCTCCGCCAGCGGCTGCAGCATCGGCAGCACCAGCTCCTCACCGCCCGCCAGCAGCGTGAAGAACGCCCGCGCGTTCGGCTCCTCGGCCTTGGCCGCGAGCGCGAGGAACGTCCGCCAGTCCGACGACACGATGTGGTTCTCCTCGGCCGCGAAGGTGGCGATCACCGCCCGCGGGGCCTCACCCGTCTCGATCAGCCTGACCACGAGGTTGTCGTGCTCACCGGGGTGCAGCTCCGTCCGGATGCGCGTGACCAGCTCTTGTGCCTTCATGGGCGGCGATTCTTCCGCACCGGGGAAATCGTTCGCCAGATCGGCGGGTGATCGGGGACCATGTCCGCTCGTGGCTGAACACACCTACCGAGTACTCGTCCGCGGCCGCTTCGCCGACCTCACCGACGACCAGCGCGCCGCGCTGCGGGACCGGCTGAAGGGCTTCGACTTCCTGCGGGAGGGCGGGTTCTCCGAGGAGGGCGCCCTGACCTACGACGAGAAGCTCGACTTCTTCAGCTACCGCGTGGTCCTGACGGCCGCGGAGAAGCCGGACGAGGCCGGTCTGCGGCGGGCGACCGCGGCGCTCGACGAGCTGGGCGTCGACTTCCGGGGCCTCAAGGCGAAGGTCACCGACATGGACGAGATGAAGATCAACCGGCCGAAGCGGCTGGTCTGAAGCCCCGGGTCTCCGTGCTCCCGGGAGGGGAGCACGGAGACCCGGCCTGTCACGGGCCGGGGTAGTGGGCGAGGTACGCCTCCGTCGACCCGGCCGTGGCCGTGCCGCCCGCGTTGTTGATGACCCGCTGGATGGTTCCGTTGCCGCCCAACGACACCGTGACCATGCTGTGGAACTTCACGCCGGGCGTGTCCGGCACCTCGAAGGCGCGGTCCGCCGTCACCGAGGCGTTGTAGCGCATGTAGATGTAGCTGCCCAGGCCCCACGCCTCGTGCGTCGTGACGTGGTTCGCGACCTTGTACGCGGCGTACCCGCGGGTCGAGCCGTTCATCCACGCGGCCTGGTTGGGCGCTTCGTAGGGCATCTCGTTCTGGTAGAAGTACGTCCGGCCGCCCTGGCCGTTCCAGACGGTCTGGTACTTCTGGTAGTGCTCGACGAAGAGCCCGTACATGGTGACGTTGTCGCCGTTGACGACCAGACCGGTGTCCGCGGTGTTGAGGTCCCAGCCGACGCCGTAGGAGTGGTCACCGCGCCACAACCACAGGTGGTCGCCGATCACGTTGTGACTGTTGACGACCAACGAGGTGGTGGCCCGCCCGACGGCCGAACCGCCGATCCGCACGTACACGTCGTGCAACGACGTGGGGTTGGCCGAGTGGTTCGCGTTGCTGCCGGGGGCCCCGATCTGCGCCAGCAGGGGAGAGTTGGCCGGAGCCGCGTCGATCAGCAGCCCGGCGATCTTCACGCCGTCCACGTCGGCCACGTCCAGCGCCATGTTCCCGTTGGTGGGCATGACGGTCGCGAGACCGAGACCCAGCACGACGGTGTCCGGACGGGTGACCCTGATCGGCTCGCTGACCTGGTGGACGCCCGGCGTGAGCAGCAGGTGCTTGCCGGCCGCGAGCTGCTGGTTGATCGTCGCCGCGCTGGTGCCGGGCTTGGCGATGTAGAACCGCGACAACGGGATGTTCGTGCCCTGCTGGTTTCCGCTCGCCCACGTGGTGCCGCTCGAGCCGGACCGCAGCGCGGGGACGAACACGTTGTAGCTGCCGCCGCTGTCGACGTTCAGGAACGGCTTCTCCCGGATCAGGGGCGTCTGCGACACGGTGGTGTAGGGCGGCTCGGGGAACGACGTCTGCGGTGCGTTGCGCGCACCGACGAACACCATGTTCCAGTTCTCGCCGGTCCACGAACCCCACTCGGTGTTGCGCGACAGCCACTGCTGCTGCGAACCCGACCGCACCTGCCCGGTCACCACGGAGTCCGCGAGGAACCCTCCGCTGGACCAGCCGCCGTCGTCGAGCCGCATGTTGCCGTAGGTCTTGGTGCGGCGCATCGCGGACGCCTGCGAGACCGCCCAGGTGTTGGTGCCGCCCGGCGGCCGGATCGCGAGGTTCTCCGCGCCGCGCCAGAAGTTGTGCGTCGCGTTGCCCTCGAACCAGTCGGCCTCGACGTGCACCTGGCCGTTGATCGTGACACCGTCCGGCAGCAGGCCCAGTCCGAGCACCTGCGTGAAGAAACCGATGTTGACGTCGACGTCGTAGTTGCCGGGCTTGAACAGCACCGCGTACCGGCGCGCGTCGTACTGACCCTCCTCCTGCTGCCGGAAGACGTCGTTCAGCCGGGCCTGGATGGTCGACGCGGGCATCGACGGGTCGAAGACCAGCACGTTCGGGCCGAAGTCGGGCTCGCCGGGATTGTGCGTCGCCGTGCCGAGCCGGAAGAGCTGCGCGTTGGTCCCGTTGCAGGTGTACTGGACCAGCTGCACGTCGTTGTTCGTCGCGGCGGGCACGTCCAGGCACTTGCCGCTGTGCCTGCTCACGAACCGGTAGGTGTCGGTGCCCACCTGTTCGGCGCGCCACTGCTGGTTGTTCGCCGAGAAGTTCTGCCACATGTGGATCGCCGCGTTGTCCGCGGTGGAGACGTTCGAGACGTCCCAGACGGCGCCTTCGCCGACCGTGTAGTAGCCGTCGCTCGTGGGCGTGAACTTCCACGTCTGCCCGGAGCAGCCTTGTTGGCGGAGCTGTGCGCCGTTGGCCGTTCCCAGCGACTCCACACACTTTCCGCTACCGACGTTCGTCACCTGATAAGCGGTTCCGGGCACCACGTCGGCCTGCGCCGCGACCGTCCACACGGGAACGACCGCTGCTGCCGCCAACGCTGCCACCAGCAGGGGGATTCTCACGGCCTTCAGGGTGGGTGCGCCCGGACACAACCGTCAACGAAGTTACCTGTTTCCGGTCGCGTTCCGGTATTGACCGATCAGTTTGTCGAATGGAACCGTGCGGGGCGTGGAACTGTCCCCGCTGCGCCGCTCGCTGCTGGAGCTGCTGAAGTCGCCCGCCTCGGCGACCCAGCTCGCGGCGGCACTGGACTTACCGCGCCAACGGGTGAACTACCACGTCAGAGCCCTGGAACAGGCGGGCCTCGTCGAGCTCGTGGAGGAACGGCAACGCCGCGGCTGTGTCGAACGCGTGCTGCGCGCCCGCCCCGGCCGCGAGATCGCCGCGGACGTGCAGGACCAGTTCGCCGCCACGCACCTGGTGTCCGTCGCCTCCGGCGCGGCCCGCGAGGTGGACCGCATGTCCGGCGCCGCGGCCGACGCGGGAAAGCGTTTGCTCACGTTCACCGTGGAGACGACGGTCCGCTTCGGCACCCCCGGCGACGTCCACGAGTTCACCAGCGACCTGGCCGAAGCGGTGCGGCAGGTGGCCCTGAAGTACGACACCGACGAAGGCCGCCCGTACCGGGTGGTCGCCCTGGGTCACCCGGGAGTCTCCGATGAGCGATGACGGCGTCCGGATCGAGATCACCGTGGCCGCGCCGGTCGACGAGGTCTGGCAGTCCTTTCGGGACAAGGAGAAGCTGCGCCACTGGCACGGCTGGGACACCCCGGAGCTCGACGCCGAGATCGACGAGATCTACTTCGACAACGCCACGGAGAACGGCGCCACCCTGGTCGTCCAGGGCCACGACACGTTCACGCTGACCCCCGTCCCCGAAGGCACGCGCGTGGTGCTGACCCGTGCGCCCAAGGGCGCCTCGCCCGAGTGGGACGACTACTACGACGAGATCACCGAGGGCTGGATCACCTTCCTGCACCAGCTCAAGTTCGCGCACGAGCACCACCCCGGACAGCAGCGCCGGACGCTGTTCTGGCCGTCCGAGGTCTCGCTCGGTCTGGCGGGAACGCCGTTCTTCGAGTCGGAGAACCAGCGCGGGGTCGTGGTCGAGGAGCTCGGGCCCGGGCTGGTGATCACCAGCCCGACGCTGACCGTGGTGACGACGTACGGGCTCTCCGACGCCGAGCTGGAGGCGTTGCGCCGGAAGGGGCCGGAGCAGGTCACCTCGTGACGGTGCCGGTTCCGTCGAGCAGGGCTTCCGAGCGGTCCCACAGCCCTCTGGCCAGACCCGCGTCGAGCGCGAGCTTGTTGAGCCGCTTGCCCGGCGCGCCACCCGCGTAGTACTCGCCCGAGCGCCAGTCCACGCCAGGGGCGCCGGTGGCGAGCCGCACCAGCTCGCGGGCGCCGTTGTCCGGGGTCGTCAGCAGGACGGCGCGGGAGAGGGGGTTGGTGGCCAGGAACCGCATCAGCCGGCTGGTGGTCTCCGAGCCGAAGTTCGTCGCCACGTTGCCGGGGTAGAACGCGGCCGCCGACAGGCCCTGGTCGTGGTAGCGCCGGTGCAGTTCCTTGGTGAACAGCACGTTTTCGAGCTTGGCCGCGTTGTAGGCGCGCACGGCGTTGAGGCCGCGGTCGTGGTTGAGGTCGTCGAGGTCGAGCGTGCGGACCATGCCCCCGTGCAGGGTCGTGGTCTGGATGACGCTCGCCCGCGAGGCGAGCAGCTTGTCCAGCAGCAGCCGCGTGAGCAGGAACGGTGCCAGGTGGTTGACCTGGAACGTCCGTTCGAACCCGTCCGCGGTCCTGGCCGGGTCGCCGAAGACGCCGCCCGCGTTGTTCGCGAGCACGTCGATCCGCTCGTGGGCCGAGTCCAGCTCGGCGGCGAGCCTCCGCACGTCGTCGAGACGTGTGTAGTCGGCGACGTGGTGGTCCGTGCCGAGCTCGCGGGCGACGGCCTCGGTCTTGCGGGCGTCACGCCCGACGACCACCACCCGGTGGCCGTCCCGGTGAAGCCGCCGGGCGGCCGCGGCCCCGATGCCGTCACTGGCCCCGGTGATGACGATGGTTCTGCGCATGTCGACAGTCTATGCACAAAGTGACAGTGACTGTCACGTTCGACGGTGCCAGTTAAGATGGCGCGATCATGGCCGAGAAGGAACCGGGGCTCCGGGAGCGCACGCGCCGCGCGGTGAAGGCGGAGATCGCGGCCGTCGCGAAACGGCTGTTCGTCGAGCGCGGGTTCGAGGCCACGACCATCGACGACATCGCGGCCGTGGTCGGGATGTCGCAGCGCAGCGTCTTCCGCTACTTCGCGACCAAGGAGGAGATCGTCCTCGGCGGGTACGACGCCGTCCTGGCCGACCTGCTCGCCGAGTTGTCGGCGCGACCGGCGGGGGAGGACGATCTGGCGTCGCTGCGGTCCGTCCTCGCCTTCCTGGTGAAGATCTCCGACCCGCCCGGCCACCGCGACGTGATCGCCTCGGCCTTGCGGCTGGTCTTCGAGACACCGCTGCTGTACGCCGCGTACCTGGAGAAGCTGCAGAAGATGCAGGACGCGATCGTCGCGGTGCTGTTCGAGCGCGCGCGTGCGGAAGGGCGTCCGCGCGCGGTGGACGACCCCGAGCCCAGGGTGCTCGTCGCCGCCGAGTTCGGGGCCTTCCTCGCCGCGCAGCACTCCTGGCTGGCGCTCGGCGTCAAGGGCCCGTTCGCCGGCGTCCACGCACGGGCCGTGGCGGTGCTCGACGCGCCCCGCGGTCAGGCCGAGGTGGCCGGTCCGAAGTAGCGGGTCAGGAACTCGTTGCGGAACACGCCCTTCGGGTCGTGCTCGTTCAGCAGGGCGCGGAACGCGTCCCAGTGCGGGTAGCGGGCCGCGAGCAGGGCGGGCGGCACGGTGAAGAGCTTGCCCCAGTGCGGGCGTGGCGCGATCGCCTCCTCCAGGCGCGGCAGCACGGCCAGCACGGCCGGGGTGTTCGGCACCCAGGTGAAGTGGATGGCGAGGCTGTCGCGGTCGTGGGCGGGGCTGAGCCACGCGGCCTCGTCGGACACGGTGCGGATCTCGCAGGTCTGCACGAGCGGGGAGATCACGGTCGACATCTCGGCCAGTGCGCGCAGCGCCGTCACGGCGCGGCTGCGGGGGACGAAGTACTCGGTCTGCAGCTCGTCGCCGACGGACGGGGTGAACTCGGCGCGGAAGTGGGGGAGGCGCTCGTGCCACGGGCCGGGCTCGCCGCCCTGGACGGTGCAGTGCAGGGCGGGCTGGCCGGGCACCGGGTGGACGGGGGTGGTGGCGGGGCGGCCGGGGAAGGCGTACGGCGGGTCGCCCACGCGGTGCTTCACGAACAGCGTCGCGCCGCCCTGCCAGTCGACGAACGCGCTCACGCTGTACGCGCCCGCGAAGATCTGGTCGAGCTGGACCAGCAGCGTCGTCCAGGCGACTTCCTCGTAGATGGTCTGCGCCACCTCGAACGACGGCACGACGTCGAGCGTCACGGTCGTGACGACGCCGAGGCCGCCGAGGGACACGACGGCGCCGGGGTGGGTCAGTTCGACCACCGAGCCGTCGCCGCGCATCACCTCCATCGCACGGACGGCGCCCGCGAGCGAGTGGGAGCCGGAACCGTGGGTGGCGGTGGCGACGGCGCCCGCGACGGTGATGTGCGGCAGTGACGGCAGCGTGTGCAGGGCCAGGCCCTCGGTCTCCAGACGCACCGACAGCTCGGCGAGGGTCATCCCGGCGCTGACCTTGGCCGTCGAGCCGGACACCTCGAACGTCGCGGGCATGGCCGACAGCGACACCTGCGTACCCGCGGTGTCGGCGATCGGGCTGAACGAGTGGCCGGAGCCGACCACGTGGACGGCCGACGAGCCGCGGACGAGTGCGCGCAGGTCGTCGGCCGAAGCGGGGGTGACCGCTTCGGCCGAGGTGAACGTGACGTTGCCCGCCCAGTTGGTCCTCATGACCACCACGGTAACCGGGCCGGGTGTCGTTCAGCGTTGTTGCTTCAGTGTTGACCGAAGAAAATCACTCGGTGAGCATCGCGAGACGCTCTTGGGCCTCGGCCAGGTCGTCGGCTGTGGGCGCGTCGTCCTGCGTCAGCTTCCGGCGCCAGTAACCGGCGAACTCGATGTCCTTCTTGGCCACGCCGAGAGCGACGAAGTGCCGCCGCAACGCGCGCACCGCGGAGGCTTCACCGCCGAGCCACACCCACACCGACTCCGGGACCTCCAGCGCCGGCACCGCCGAGACGAGGTCCTCCCCGGCACTGCGGTGCACCCACCGCACGCCCGGGACGTCCTGTTCCTCCGCCGGGTCCGCGACCTCGACCACGGCCTGGAACCGTTGCGTCGGCGGCAGCGTCTCGAGCAGTGAGGCGATCGCGGGCAACGCCGTCTCGTCGCCCGCGAACACCAGAAGATCGGCCGTCCCCACCGGGCGGGCGTAGTCGCGGGACGGGCCGAACCGGCCGATGACGTCGCCGGGCTGAGCCCGGGCCGCCCACCTCGCCGCCGGTCCGCTGTCGCCGTGCAGCACGAAGTCGACGGTCAGCACGCCGCCGGCCAGCGACCGCACCGTGAAGCTGCGCATCCACGGCCGTTCGGCTTCCGGCAACGCCAGGTAAGCCTGGTACCAGACGCCGACGTCCGGGGAGTCCGACACGTGCGCGGTGTGACCCGGTTTCGGGAACAGCAGCTTCAGCTGCTGGTCGGGCCACGTGCCGAGGTCCGCCAGCCCGTCGCCGGTGAAGCGGACCCTGGTCATCCGCGGGGTCAGCGGCTCGACCGAGGTCACCGTCAGCGTGGTCACGACAGGTACTCCTTCAGGTGCCGGGCGGTGAGGGTGTCCGAAGTGGACACGAGGTCGGCGGGGGTGCCGGTGAACACGACCCGGCCGCCGTCGTGGCCCGCGCCGGGGCCCAGGTCGACGACCCAGTCCGCGTGCGCCATCACGGCCTGGTGGTGCTCGATCACGATCACCGTGTTGCCCGCGTCGATCAGCTGGTCGAGCAGGCCGAGCAGCTGGTCGACGTCCGCGAGGTGCAGGCCGGACGTCGGTTCGTCCAGCACGTACGTCGACGCCTTCTCGGCCATGTGGATCGCGAGCTTGAGCCGCTGGCGCTCGCCGCCGGACAGGGTGGTGAGCGGCTGGCCGAGCGAGAGGTAGGACAGGCCGACGTCGTGCAGGCGGCTCAGCACGGCGTGCGCCTGGCCGGACGGGAAGAACTCGCGGGCGTCGGCCACGGACATGGCCAGCACCTCGCTGATGTTCTTGCCCCGCAACGTGTAGCGCAGCACCTCGGGGGTGAACCGCTTGCCTTCGCACTTCTCGCACACGGTCGCGACGCCGGCCATCATGGCGAGGTCGGTGTAGACGAGGCCGATGCCTTTGCAGTTCTCGCAGGCACCCTCGGAGTTCGCGCTGAACAGCGCGGCTTTGACGCCATTGGCCTTGGCGAACGCGGTCCTGACCGAGTCGAGCAGGCCGGTGTAGGTGGCGGGGTTGGACCGGCGCGAGCCGCGGATCGGGGACTGGTCGACGGTGACGACGCCCGGCTTGCCGCGCAGGGACCCGTGGATCAGCGACGACTTGCCGGAGCCCGCGACGCCGGTGACGACGGTGAGCACGCCGAGCGGGAGGTCGACCGAGACGTCCTTGAGGTTGTTCGTCCGTGCGCCGGTGATCGGCAGGAACCCCTTGGGGGAGCGGAACTCCGTGCGCAGCTTCGCGCGGTGGTCGAGGTGGCGGCCGGTCAGCGTGCCGGACGCGCGCAGCCCCGCCACGTCACCGGCGTAGCAGACTTGGCCGCCGTTGACGCCCGCGCCAGGACCGAGGTCCACGACGTGGTCGGCGATGGCGATGGTCTCGGGCTTGTGCTCCACGACGAGGACCGTGTTGCCCTTGTCCCGCAGGCGCAGCAGCAGGTTGTTCATCCGCTGGATGTCGTGCGGGTGCAGGCCGACGGTCGGCTCGTCGAACACGTAGGTGATGTCGGTGAGCGAGGAACCCAGGTGCCGCACCATCTTCACCCGTTGCGACTCGCCGCCGGACAGCGTGCCGGACTCCCGGTCGAGCGACAGGTAGCCGAGGCCGATCTCGACCAGCGAGTCCAGCGTGTCGCGCAACGTCGTCAGCAGCGGTGCCACCGACGGGTCGTCGATCTCGTGCACGAACTTCGCGAGGTCGCTGATCTGCAGGGCGCAGCAGTCGGCGATGTTCAGGCCGCGGATCTTCGACGCGAGCGCGGCCTCGTTGAGCCTCGTGCCCCGGCAGCTCCCGCACGCCGTGAAGGTGACGGCGCGGTCGACGAACGCCCTGATGTGCGGCTGCATCGACTCGCGGTCCTTGGACAGGACGGTGCGTTGCAGCTTCGGGATCAGGCCGTCGTAGGTGACGTTGGTGCCGCCGATGTTCAGCTTCGTCGTCGGCTTGTGCAGGAAGTCGTGCAGCTGCTGCTCGGTGAACTCGGCGATCGGCCGGTCGGCGGGGTAGAGGCCGGAGTGGGCGAGAACCTGCCAGTACCAGGTGCCGACGCCGTAGTTGGGGGCGTCGATCGCGCCGTCGTTCAACGACTTCGACCGGTCCACGATCGCGTCCACGTCGATCGTGGTGACCTTGCCGAGCCCCTCGCACACCGGGCACATGCCCTCCGGCAGGTTGAAGCTGAACGCGCCGGACGTGCCGGCGTGCGGTTCGCCGAGGCGGCTGAACACGATCCGCAGCATCGTGTGGGCGTCGGTCGCGGTGCCGACGGTGGAGCGGGAGTTCGCGCCCATCCGCTCCTGGTCGACGATGATCGCCGCGCTCAGGTTGTGCAGGGCGTCCACGTCCGGCCTGCCGATGGACGGCATGAAGGACTGCAGGAACGCGGTGTAGGTCTCGTTGATCATGCGCTGTGACTCGGCCGCGATCGTGCCGAAGACGAGCGAGGACTTGCCGGAGCCGGACACGCCGGTGAAGACGGTCAGGCGGCGTTTGGGCACGTCGAGCGACACGTCCGCGAGGTTGTTCTCCCTCGCCCCGCGGACCTGGATCACGTCGTGGCTGTCCGCGACAGCGTTCACCGCTGGTTCCCCCAATGATTCTTTATGGCGTAAAGTGTGAGGCGCCGAGATTACTTTACGTCGTAAGGAGTCGCAACCGTGGTCGTCTACGCTGGTCAGGGCGATCCGCGCCGGTCCATCGAGCTGCTCTGGCGCGGCGCGGCCGAGACCAGGCGGCCGGGGTCGAAACCGGCGCTGAGCGTGGACGCGATCGTCGACGCGGCCATCGCGGTCGCCGACGAGCAGGGCCTCGCGTTCTCGATGCGGGCGGTCGGCGAACGGCTCGGCCGCACCGCCATGGCCCTCTACACGTACGTGCCGGGCAAGAACGAGCTGGTCGATCTCATGTACGACCGCGCGCTGGCCGGGCTGCCCGGCTCCTACTCCCTGGACGAGGGCTGGCGTGCGGCCGTCACGCGGTGGGCACACGACACGTGGGAGTGCTACGTCCGGCACCCGTGGGTGTTGCAGGTGTCCCAGGCGCGACCGGTGCTCGGCCCGCACGAGTTCGCCACCACCGAGGCCCTCGCGGCGATCCTGGTGTCGACCGGCCTGCCCGGACGCAGGCTGCGCGGCATCGCGGGCGCCCTGCACTACTTCGTGCGCGGAGCCGCCCAGACCGTCGCCGAGGCGCGGGCCGCGAGCGGTGCGACCGGGGAGGCCGACGAGGAGTGGTGGTACGCGCGGTCCGCCGTGCTCGTGGAGCTCGAACCGGACCTGGAGAAGAAGTACCCCATGCTGCACGTGCTGGAGCACGACCGGGAACCCGCCGACCCCGAGCTGCCGTACCTGGAGAACGACGCGATGGAGAACTTCCGCGTCGGGCTGCGCGTGCTCCTCGACGGTGTCGAGGCGGCTGTGACACAACCGTGACACAGTGCGGACGTTCAGAGCACATGGACTCGATGAGATCGAGGCATGGCAATCCGCTCCACAGGAGTCGGGGGAATCCTTGCGGTCGCCCTGTTCTCGATGCTGCTGACCTCACCGCTCACCGCGGCCACCACGCCGCCGCACACCGGCTACCGGCCCGCTGTGACGAGGATGGCGTACGAGACCGGTGACCTGGCCGCGGTGGTCCACTCGCCGCGCACGCTCGTCGGCGTGCGGCAGGTCGTGTTCAGCTTCCGCGGCAACGACGCGTACGCGGAGGAGCTGGCGCGGCAGGGGTACGTGGTGGTGCTGCCGAGCGACCGGCTGGTCGCGGACGCGCACCGCGACCTGTGGCGCGCGCTCGCCAGGGGCGAAGGCCCGCTGGCACAGCGGTTCGGCGGGTTCGCGGGCCACGTGACCCTCGCGGAGGTCCGGTCACCCGAGCCGCATCAACCGATCGGCTGACTTTGTCGAGACGTTGAGGGGAAGAGCCGGGGGTGCCTCCGCTACCAGAATCGCCGGTGGAAGGGGGCTACTCATGCTGAAAACGACGGCGCTGCTGACCGCGGCGCTGACAGTGCTGACAGCGGGACCGGTGACGGCCCGCGCGAACGGCGACTGGAACGGGTGGCAGAAGGACCTCGACGGATCGCGGCACAACGCCGCCGAGTGGCGCATCGACCGCGGCAACGCGGGCAAGCTGAAGCTCAAGTGGGCGTTCACCTATCCCAGGGGCGAGGTCAACGGTGTCCGCAGCCAGCCGGCGGTCGTGGGGGACACCGTCTACTTCGGGGGCCCCGACGGGAAGTTCCGGGCCCGTGACGCGCGCCGCGGCGGAGCCGGGTGGGAGTTCACGCTCCCGCCCGCCGAGCGGCACGTGTCCGTCTCCGACAGCCCGGTCGTCTCCGGTGGCAAGGTGTTCTTCGGCGACAGCGTGAGCCGGTTCTACGCGCTCGACCAGCGCACCGGGCGGCTGAGGTGGCAGGTGCGGCTCGACGACGGCATCGCCTCCACCACGACCAGCTCGCCGATCGTCCACAACGGACTCGTGTACGTGGGCGTGTCCAGCGCTGAGAACACGCTGCCGATCTCGCACGACTGCTGCACGTTCCGCGGCCACGTCGACGCCTACGACGTCGACAACGGCGCGCTGGTGTGGCGCCACCACACGGTGCCGGAGCCGGTCGAGGTCGGGACGTGGCCCAACGGCGCCAAGCGGTTCGAGCCGTCCGGCGCCGGGGTGTGGAGCTCACCGGTGATCGACAGGAGGACGGGCACCCTCTACGTCGGCACGGGCCAGAACTACACGGGCAAGGGCGGCGAGTTCGACTCGCTGCTCGCGCTCGACGCCCGCACCGGCGCCGTGCGGTGGACCCACCAGGTCACCGACGCCGACACGTGGCGCGACGCCTGCAACACCCCGGACGCCGAGGGCTACTGCCCCGGGCTGAAGGACGGGACCAACCTCGACTACGACATCGGCGCCACGCCGAACCTGTTCACCGCCGGCGGCAGGCGGCTCGTCGGCGTGGGGCAGAAGTCCGGTGTGTACCACGTGTTCGACGCCGCGACGGGCCAGGTCGTGTGGCGGCGCCAGCTCGGCGTGCCGCTGCCCAGCGGCGGCATCTCCGGCATCCAGTGGGGATCGAGCTACGACGGCAAGCGGCTCTACATCGCCACCTACTACGCGGGCCCCGGCACGTTGTTCGCGCTGGACCCCGCCACCGGCGAGGTGCTGTGGCAGACCCCGGCGCCCGAGGACGGCTGCTCCACGGGCGGCGCGGCCGGTCAGCCCGTCTGCGAGCGGGCGCACGGGCTCCCGGTGTCGAGCTCACCGGGTGTGGTGTGGCTCGGCGCGGCCGACGGCAAGTTCCGCGCGTACGACGCGAGGAACGGCCGGATCATCTGGTCGCACGACACGATCCAGGACGTCCGGGGCGTGAACGGGCTGACCGGGCGTGGCGGCACCATGTCGGGGCCGGGCACCGGGGCCGTGGTGGCGAACGGGATGGTGTTCGTGAACTCGGGCTACTACCCGGAGTACGAGAGCCCGCACGGGCACGTGCTACTGGCCTTCGGTCTGTAGCTTGCGGCGCACCGGGCCGGTCGGCAGACCGGCCTCGGTGCGCACCTCGACCGCCAGGAGCCAGGCCCTGCGGGCGGCTTCGCCGTCTCCCGCCGCCGCGTGGGCGTCGCCGAGCCGTTCGCGGGCGGCGGCTTCGAGGGCCCGGTCTCCGCCAGCCCGGAAGTGCTCGACGGACCGGGTGAACGCCTCGACGGCCTCGGCGGGCCTGCCCAGGCCGAGGTGGGCGGAGCCGAGGTTGTCCCACGTCTCGCCCTCGCCCATGACGTGGCCCAGCGCCCGCCACATCGGCATCACGCGCTCGGCGTACTCGATCGCCTTCGCGTACTCGCCGAGCCTGACGTGGCTCCAGGCGAGCCCGGTCAGCGCGTTCGCCTGGCCGTAGCGGTCGCCGCACTCCTCGAACAGCGCGAGGCCGCGCCGCGTGTGCTCCACCGCCTCGCCGATCCGGTCGTCCGGGCACAGCATCGCGATGTTGAGCAGCACCCCCGCCTGTCCCGCCGGATTTCCTTCATAGGCTTCGAAAGCGCGTTCCAGCGCGGCCTGGGCGTCCTCCCGCCGTCCCACCCGGTCGAACGCGCGGCCCAGGTTGATCAGGGCACGCCCCAGCTCGGCCGCGTCGCCGAGCTGCCCGGCCGCGGCGACCGCGAGCTGTTGCGCGGTCAGCAGGTCCGCGTAGTGGGCCCGGCGGTCGAGGACGTCGGCGAGCGCCCAGCCGATCAGCCACGTCTGCACCGGGGTGGCGTGCGGCAGCGCGGACATCAGCGCCGGGTGCTCGGCCGTCAGCCACGCCAGTGCTTCCTCGTGCGTGCCGAACGACGTGACCACCACGCCCGGAGCCGGGTCCGGTGTGCGCGGGCGATGCCGGGTCGGGGTGAACGCCACGCCCGCCGCCACGCCCGTCAGCGCGAGGTGGTCGAGCAACCGGTGCAGTGCCTCGTCCCGTTCGTCCGCGGGCGCCAGCTCGGCCGCGTAGCCGCGCAGCAGGTCGTGGCAGGTGAACCGGCCGGGCTCCGGCTCGTCGAGCAGGTTCGCCCTGGCGAGCTCCGCCAGCAGCGCCTCCGTCTCGGCCAGGTCCAGCCCGGCGAGCGAGGCGGCGCCCGCCAGGCCGATGTCCGAGCCCGGTGTCAGGCCGAGCAGACCGAACAACCGCAGCGCGGCCGGGCTCAACGCCTTGCAGGAGTGGGAGAACACCGACCGCAGGTCCGCCGTGACGTCATCGTCGTCGGCGAACGCGTCGAGGTCGGCGAGCTCGTCCGCCAGCGCCGCCAGCGGGAACTCCGGCTGCGTCGCCGCCCGCGCCCCGGCCACCGCGAGCGCCAGCGGGAGCCGCGCGCAGCGGCGCACCACCTCGTCGACCGCCTCGGGCTCGGCCCGCGCGCGGTCGTGGCCGATCCGCGACGCCAGCAGCGCGCGGGCCTCGTCGGGCGGCAACAGGCCCAGCGGCAACGAGTGCGCGTCCGGAGGCTTCAGCGCGGTGCGGCTGGTGATCACGACGTGCGTGTGCGGCGTGTGCGGCAGCAGCGGCTCGATCTGGTCGGTGTCCGTGGCGTTGTCGAGCACCATCAGCACCCGCTTGTCCGCCAGCGCGTCGCGCAGCAGCTCCGACTGGCCCGCCAGGTCGTGCGGCACCTTCGCCCGCGGCACGTCGAGCGCGGACAGGAACCGCAGCAACGCCTCACCGGGGCTGACCGCCGCGCCGCTCGGGCCGAACCCGTGCAGGTTCACGTAGAGCTGGCCGTCCGGGAACCGTTCCGCGGCCTGGTGCGCCCAGTGCACGGCCAGCGAGGTCTTGCCGACCCCACCGGTGCCGGTGATCACGACGACGCCGCGCGGCGCCTGGTCGAGCGCCGCCAGCTCGACCGCCCTGCCGGTGAACGGCTTGGGCGGGGCCGGCAGCTGCCGCGGCGCCGACGTCGGCCGCAGCCGCCGGTACAGCGAGGACAGCGCCCGCGACGGTTCGGCGCCCAGCTCGTCGGCCAGCCTGCCCCGCACCCGCAGGAAGTGCTCGACCGCCTCGGTCGTGCGGCCGCAGCCGTGCAGCGCCCTGATGAGCTGGGCGGCCACGCGTTCGTCCAGCGGACGCCGGTCGGCGAGCGCGCGCAGCTCCGGCACCAGCTCGGCGTGCACGCCCTCGTCGAGGCGCGCGTCGAGGTGGTCGAGCCGCGCGGTGAGCAGCTCCTGCGCGAACTCCGCGCGTTGCCGCACCGCCCACGGCGTGTTCAGCCCGGCCAGCAGGTCGTCGCCGGCGAGGGCCAGCGCCGCCGCCGTCCTGCCGGTGCGCACCAGGTGCCGGAACAGGTGCAGGTCGACCTCCAGCGGGTCGACCCGCACCACGTACCCGCCGGTGTCGCGTCCGACCAGGCCGGGCAGCGTCTGCCGCAGCCTGGTCAGCCACGTCTGGGTCATCGCGCGGGCGCGGGGCGGTGGCGTGTCGCCCAGGACGCGCTCGACCAGCTCGTCGGCGCTCACCACGCGACCGGCGTCCACGAGCAGGACCCCCAGCAGGGCGCCCAGCCGCGTCGCGCCGAACTCGGTCACGCCGTCGTCCGTCCGCGCCGAGACACCGCCGAACACCGTGAACCGCACGATGATCACCGTATCCGGTCGGGACGGGCGCTCACACGCCGAACGACTCCCGCAGTTCGGCCACCACCAGCTCCGGCACCTCCATCGGAGCGAAGTGGCCACCGCGCGGCATCTCGGTCCACCGCACGATGTCGTGGTTGCGCTCGGCCATGCGCCGGATCGGTACCCCCACGTCGTGCGGGTACACGGCCACCGACGTCGGCGTGTCCGAGTCCGGTTCCAGCTCTCCCCACGTCTCGTCCCCCTCCTGGTAGTACCGCGCCGACGAGCCCGCGGTCCTGGTGAACCAGAAGATCGACGCGGTGGTCAGCAGCGCATCGACGGGTACCCCGATCCCGGGGTCGCTCCACGTGTGGAACGCCCATTCGATCCACTCCAGCTGTGCCACCGGTGAGTCGGTGAGCGCGTAGGCGACCGACTGCGGGCGGGTGCTTTGCATCGACACGTACCCGAACTGCTCGAACTCGTACTTGTACGCCTTCTCCACGCAGCGGCGTTCGGCCTCGACCTCCATGTCGGCGGTCTCCGCCGTGACGGTCGCGGAGAAGATCTGGTTGACGTGGATCGCGCGGACCTCGTCGCGCATCCCGAGCTGCCGGGTGAGCTTGGCGCCGAAGTCGTACCCGTGCGCCACGTAGCGGTCGTAGCCCAGGCGCCGCATGAGCTCCGCGAACACGTCGGCGACGCGCGGGATGGTCCAGCCGAGCTCCGGGGTGGGGCCGGAGAACCCGAAACCGGGCACCGACGGCACCACCAGGTGGAAGTCGCGGCTCAGCGGTTCGAGCACGTCCTGGAACGCGAAGCAGGTCGACGGCCAGCCGTGCGTGAGCAGCAACGGCTCCGCGTCCGGCTTCGGGCTCCGCACGTGCAGGAAGTGCACCCTGGTCCCGTCGATCTCGGTGATGAACTGCGGGATCTTGTTGAGCCGCCGTTCCTGCTCGCGCCAGTCGAAGTCGCGCCACCGCCGCACGAGGCCGCGGAGGTGGTCGGAGGGCGTGCCCTGGGCCCAGCCCGCGCCGCGCGGCGAGTCGGGCCAGCGGGTCTGGTCGAGGCGGCGGTGCAGGTCGTCGAGCTCGTGCTGGGGAATGGAGATGTCGAACGGCTTCATGCGGGCGACGCTATGAAGACTGTAGGACAGATATGGTCCTACAGTGTCGTCGAGTCGGTTGTTGAAGTTGCTCGGCCTGCTCCAGTCGCGGCGGGAGTGGTCCGGTGTGGAGCTGGCGGAGCGGTTGGGCGTCACCACGCGCACGGTTCGCCGTGATATCGAGAAGCTGCGCACGCTCGAATACCCCGTTCACGCCTCGATGGGGACGTCCGGAGGTGGCTACCGGCTGGGTCCGGGCGCACAGCTGCCGCCGTTGCTGCTGGACGACGACGAGGCCGTCGCGGTGGCGGTCGGGCTGCGCACGGTCAGCGGCATCGAGAACATCGGGGAGACGGCCGTGCGCGCGTTGCTGAAGGTCGAGCAGGTGTTGCCGTCGGCGTTGAGGCACCGCGTGGCGGCGTTGGACGTCTCGACGGTGCCGCACACCGGCACGGCGCCCGTGGTGGACGCCGCCGTGCTGACCACGGTCGGAACGGCGTGCCGTGACCGGCAGCGGCTGCGGTTCTCGTACGTCAGCCACGCGGGGGAGGAGTCCGAGCGGGAGGCCGAACCGCACCGGTTGGTGACGTGGGGCCGGCGCTGGTACCTGGTCGCGTGGGACGTGCGAAGGGATGACTGGCGCACCTTTCGACTCGATCGTATGACCGTGCGCACCCCGTTCGGGGCCCGGTTCACGCCGCGTGAGATCCCTGGTGGGGACCCTGGGGCGTTCGTGGCGGCACGAGTAGCCGATCGGTGGCCGGTGCAGGCCGTTGTGCGACTCGCCGTGCCCGCTTCCGAGGCGACGGAGTGGCACAGCTACGGCGAGGTCGTGGCGCTCGACGCCGAATCGTGTCATGTTCGTGTCGGTGGCGAGACCATGGACGCCGTGGTGTTCATGCTCGCGGGCACCACCGCGGAGTTCGAGGTCGTCTCGCCACCGGAACTGGCCACCGCGCTCGTCCGTGCGGCGGACCGGTTCCGCCGGGCGGCGAAACTCTAGAGCTCTTCTCAGGTTCCTGACAGCACACTCCCAGGTACGCCCGGCTCAGTGGAGGTCAGGAGGTCCGCCATGCTGATCGATCGCACCATGCCGCTGGGCACCGCGCTCACCGCCACCTACGCGTCGGAGCGGGGCCCGCGCACGTACAACGCCGACGCGTACGCCAACGGCCGCCGCACGTTCGTCGTCGCCGACGGCGTGGGCGACTCACCGGCCGCCGCCGAAGCGGCGCACGCCGCCGCCCAGGCCGCAGCCCTGCTCACCGACCCGGTCACCGCGGTGCTGGCCGCCCGCGCCGCTCTCCAGGTCCACTCCGGTGACGCGGTCATCGTCGTGGCCACCGCGCGTCCGGACGGCGGCTTCGACGTGGCGTGGGCGGGCGACGCGCGCGCGTACGCCACGGACGGCGAGGAGTTCGTGCAGCTCACCACCGACCACACGGTCGGCGAGTACTTCCGCGAGCGTGGAATCGTGGCGGAGCCGCGCATGGACCACGTCGTCACGAACACGGTCCGCAACGCGACCGCCGAGAACATCGGCCGTGCCGCGACCAGGGCCGCCCGGCTCGTCCTCGTGTCCGACGGCGTGTACGGGCCGTTGGGGCACAACGGGATCGAGGCGATCCTGTCCGGTCAGGCTTCGGCCGAGCGGCTGGTGCGAGCGGCCCTGTACGCGGGCGGAACGGACAACGCGACCGCCGTCGTGGTGAGCTGATCTAGCCGGCCTTCTTCTTGCCGCCGCCGCGCTTCTTCTTGCTCGCCTCGACGCTGCGCTGCAACGCCTCCATGAGGTCCACGACGTCCGTGGCGGCGGACGGCTCCTCCTCCACCACGATCTCGCGGCCCTTCTGCTTGTCCTCGATCAGCTTGTTGACGCGCTCGGTGTAGGTGTCGCGGTAGTCCTTCGGGCGCCAGTCGTCGGCCATCGACTCGACCAGCGACATCGCCATGTCGAGCTCCTTGCCGCGCGGCGCACGTCCCTCCGGCGTCACGTCGAGGACGTCCTCGGGCTTGCGGATCTCGTCGGCGAAGAACAGCGTGTGGACGGCCAGGATGCCGTTGTCCTCCTTCAACGCCGTGAGGTACTGCTTGCCGCGCATGACGAACATCGCGATGCCCGCGCGGTTCGTCTTCTTCATCGCCTGCGCGAGCAGCAGGTACGGCCGGGAGAACTCGGCCTTCGCCGGTCCCAGCCAGTAGGTCTTCTGGAAGTACACGGGGTCGATCTCGTCGAGGTCGACGAACGCCTCGATGTCGAGCGTGCGCGAACGGCCGGGCGCGATCTCGTCCAGCTCCTCGGGCTCCACGACGACGTACTCGCCGCTCTCGACCTCGTGCCCTTTCACGATCTTGTCGTAGGGCACCTCACGCCCGGTCCGCTCGTTGACGCGCTTGTACCGGATGCGGTCCGACGTGCCGCGCTGGAACTGGTTGAAGTGCACCGTGTGGTCCGTGGTGGCGCTGTACAGCTCCACCGGGATCGTCACCAGGCCGAAACTGATCGACCCGCTCCAGATAGCCCGTGCCATGAGGTGGACGTACCCGCTCCGTGCCGCGCCGAACCACCCGGCGGGTTACGGTCCCCGATCGTGAGAGTCGTCGTGCTGTCCGACACCCACGCGCCGCGGTTCTGGAAGCGGTGCCCACCGGCCGTGGCCGAACACCTGCGGCCGGCCGACCTGATCCTGCACGCCGGTGACGTCTGCGTCGCGCCGGTGCTGGACGAGCTGGCCCGGTACGCGCCGGTCATCGCCGTGAGCGGCAACAACGACGGGCCGGACGTCGCCGCGTGGGGCGCACGCGAGACCGCCGAGTTCGAGATCGACGGCCTGCCGGTCGCGATGATCCACGACAGCGGCCAGAAGACCGGGCGGTGGGCCAGGATGCGCCGCCGCTTCCCGGCGGCGCGCCTCGTCGTGTTCGGGCACTCGCACATCCCCTGGGACGAGGAACGCGACGGGTTGCGCGTGTTCAACCCCGGCTCACCCACGGACAAGCGCCGTCAGCCGCACGCCACCGTCGGGCTGCTGGAGGTGTCCGGCGGTGAGCTGCTGGACGCGCGCATCGTGCCGCTCGCCCACCCGGCGAGCAGGGGGCCGAGCAGCTCGTAGACGTGCGGGTCGAAGCCCATGCCGGTGTGCGTGCTGTGCACCTCGACGCAGTCCGCGCACGGGTCCTGGCACAGCTCCCACGGCACGACGCCGTCGGACCGCGAGAAGATCGAGACCGCCGGGACCCGCAACGGTTCCGCGAGGTGCTGGATGTGCTCGTCGAAGCACGGTCCGCGCAGGCAGTCGTCGTCGAGCAGGCCGGGGACGCCCGCGGCGGCGAGCCTGGTCAGGAACCGCACTATGCGCATGACGTTGGGATGCGCGCCGAGCGGGTCCAGGATCGGGCTGCCCAGCATGACGAGCCCGTGCACCAGGTCGGGCCGCCGGGCGGCGACCATGCGCGCGAGGCCGCCGCCGCGGCTCTGGCCGAGCAGCACCACGGGGCGGCCGGTGCGCTCGGCGTGCTCCTCGGTGCTGCGCAGGAGCGTGGACAACAGCTGCGCGGTGCAGCCGACGGTCAGCCCGACCCCCGAGCCCACCGGCCGGTAACCGCGGGCGCGCAGCCACCAGCCCGCGGGCCAGAGGCTGAACCCTCCCGCGCCGAATCCGGGCACGAGGACGACACCGAGGCCGCCTCCCTCGTCGGGATCGGCGTTGTGCCACACCGGGTGGCGCAGCAACCGCGGTACGTCCCACAACGCCCTGAACGCGCTTTCCCGCGCCACAGAACGCAATCCGTCGAACATGCCTGAGGTTTGCCGGTCAGCCGGGAGCTAAACCGAGATTCCGCAGCGAGGCGTGTCCCGGACGCCAGTGCGTCGACACTGCCACATATCTCGCGGTCGTTGCGGCACCGTAAGTCCTGCCGTCGACGCTGAACGTGACGGTGTGCGGCGGCGGCACGCCTTCGGTCCACTTCAGACGGACGGAACCGATCACGTGCGGCGCGCCGAGGTCGACGACCATGCGTCCGTCCCTGCCCGGCGTCCACGCGGTCCGCTCCGACCCGTCGACCGCGGCGGCCGGGTCGCTCATGCCGGGCGGCAGCACCGAGTGCGGGAAGGTCACGCGGCCCAGCGCGAGGTCGTCGAACGGGAACGCCTTCGCGCCGGGCACGGTCACCGTCCGGCTGCCCTTCCGGAGCACGACCCGCAGCGAGAAGCCGTCGCGGTGGGTCAGCGTGAACCGGGCGGGACCGCCGCGGAACGTGACGCGCCGGGCGTCGTGCACGACCGCCGTGACGCCCGGCGGGAGGCCCTGGGTGGTGAACCACGGCGCCTCCACCCGTGCCGTCGCGGCGGGTAGCGAGAGCGTGTAGGCGATGCCGGTGTCCGTGGTGACCTGCGTGCCGCGGTACAGGCGGGTGCCGTGCAGGTGGACCGTGCCGCTGACGTCGGCGTCCGAGAGGTTGAAAAGTGTCAGGAAACCGTCCGCGGTGCTCGCCCGCACGCTGTCGGGGGTCCGCGGTACCGGGTTCGCCGCAATCTTCCGCAGGTCGGCGCGGACATGGCCCTCGATCACCCCGGCGGGGAGCGTGATCGTGTCCCCGTGCACGGTGATCGGCTCGTCCGAACGCGCGACGAACCCCGCCCGTCCGTCCACGTCCAGCCATCCGGGGGTGCTGAGGTCGGGCCTCGGGTACTCGGCGACCGTCGTCCATTCCGTGCCGTCCAGGGACGTCTCGACGCGGTAGGCGACGGCAGCCGCTGTCTCCCAGCGCAGCCGCACGCTCCGCACGGTCGTCTCGGTGCCGAGGTCCACGGACAGCCAGCTGTCGGTCCGTCCGCGTTCGGAGCGGGCGACCGCCCAGCGAGTGGAGGGGTTGCCGTCGGTCGCCTTCTCCGGTTCGAAGCCGGGGTCGAACGACGACGCCGTGGGGTGGCCTTGCGCGGCATCGACCTCGAAGTCGAAGATCGAGTAGCCGTAGGTGGGATGCGGCGTGACGCCGAGCATGCGGACGTGACGCGCCGTCGTCGCCGGGAACGTCAGCTCGTCGACCCGGAACCCTTCTCTGGCCCGGACCGTGACGCGACCAGACGCTCCGGTGTAGGTGCGGGAACCGGTGAGACCGGGCATCCCGGCCATCGCGAGGTTGTGCACGTCCACGCGTCCTGGCCGGGGGAGCGCGCACACGACCGTGCCCGTGGGCAGCGTGGCCGTGCCGGCGAAACCGTCCGCGAACCGCAGCAGGCACGCCGTCGCGTCGAACCCGTCGCGAACCCCTTGGTACGCCACGGCGTTGCGTCCGGTCACCGTCGCGGACGGCAGCAGCGACGGCGCCGGGCCGCTGATCTTGAACAACCAGTCGTCGTGGTGCGGCTGCCACGCGAGCTTGGTGAAACCCGGCTTGGTCACCGTCCCCGCCCACGCCGCCGCGGACTGGTGGGTCAGCAGGCCGGGGTCCGCGCCGTGGTCGATCGTGATCGCCGCACGAGCGAAGAACTCCTCCTCCGGCACCGGTTCCGCCCCCGGGCGCAGCTCGTGCAGCAGGTAGCTGATCGCGAGCTCTGCCCGTGCCTCCGGCTCGTACTTGGCCTCCCCGGAGAACTTCGCCAGCCGGTGCACGGGCGGGTGCGCCTGGTAGGCGAGCAGCCGGGACGCGAGCGCGGCCTCGGCGCGGGCGGCCATCGGGTCGCGCAGCACGGTGGAGCGGAACGCGAGCGGCAGCACGTCCCGGCCGTACAGGTGCTCGCGGTCGGCGACCATCGGCATGAGCGGCTCACCGGCGTCGCTCATCGTGGCGAGGATGGTGCGCCACAACAGCTCCCCGTTCGGCTGGCGGGTCAGCACCTCGGGCAGCGGCCTGCCCGCGAGCAGGAAGTGCACGGCGTTGCGGCCGGAGGTGCGCCACAGCTCCTCCTGGTAGTGCGGGCCGAACGAGCCGTGGTTCTCGACGATGAACGTGTCGTGCAGGTTCGCCGCGGTGTTGGCCGACACCGGCACCCCGTCCACGACGGCCGTCGTGGCGAGGTCGGCCGCGGGCAGCCCCGCCTCGTTGCGGCTCCACCGGCCGAACGCCTCCCGCCAGCCCGGCCCGTCGCCGTGCCAGGCGATCCCGGGCGCCAGTGCCTGGGCGTAGACGCCCATCTCCTCCAGCTTCGTGTCGCCGCGGTAGCCACCGGTGAGACCGCGAGGCGTCCAGCCGCCCGAGCGCGGGTCGTCGGACGTGCCGAGCGACGCCGTGTACTCGGCCTGGCCGCGGGTGATCGCCTCGACGTCCGCGCGGGTCGCCGCGTCGAGGTCGGACCAGAGCAGGCGGGCGGCCAGCACGAAGTAGGACTGGAACGTGGTGTCCCAGAACAACGTCTTGCCCCACTCGCCGCCGCCCGCGAGGACGTTGCTCGCCGCGAAGTGCTTGATCGTGGCGAGTGTGTGCTGACGCAGCACGTCCTGCTCGACACCGGCGAGCGCCGCGTCGTAGGCGCCCCTGGTGAGCAGGACGGCGTTGCCGAGCACGACCGCGAACCCGAAGTCGGTGCGCCGGTACCACCCGGCCGCCGCGTCGTACTGCGTCTGCGCCCACCGCGTGTGCCGGAGCAGGGCCTCGTGGTAGACGTCCCTGGCCGGCGCTGCGGAGGCGACGGCCGGTGTCAGGGTGAGCAGACCGGTGGCGGCGAGGAAGGTCCTCCTGTTGATCAGCACGCGAGCGCGGCCTCCACCCAGTCGGCGTGGTCGAAGTTCTTGCCGTCGCCTCCGTCGGTGACGCGCAGGCTGAGCATCCGGACGCTGGTGACGTCCACGTCGATCGGTCGTGCGGCGCCCTTTCCGCTGATCACCCCGCTGTCGAAGAGCAGCTTGTCGTCGCCGAACACCTGGAACACAACGGAACCCGGCTGCTCGGTCTCGTCGTCGAGGCCGACCTGCGCGGTGAGGTGGTCGCAGCCGCGTCCGAGGTAGACCGACACCTCGGACGGCGCGTGCACGCCGAGCCCCTTGGCGTACGTGACACCGCCGATGGTCAACGTTTTGCCGTCACCACCGGAGTTCTCGCCGTTGGAGCGGTCGCGTTCGACCGGCCCCCAGCCGTTGGACTCGCTCATGAACGGCAGATCGCTCACCCACGCGCCATCGGCGGGTACCGGTGGCGGCACGAACGCCTTCGCCGCCTGCTCGACGTGCACCCCGTCGCCGAAGGTCGCGACGACCGGCACGTCCACCGGCCCGATGCCGCTACCCGCCGTCAGGTGCCAGGCACCGCTGACCGACTCACCCGGCGCGAGCTCGCGGCGGGTGACCACGGGTCCGCTCACGCTCCAGCCCTCCGGGGCGACGGCCCGCAGCGTGACGTCGCGGATCTCCTGGTCGCCGTTGGTGAACGTGCCGGTGACCTCCAGCCGTGACCCCGGCGGGGTGTCGGCGGGAGTGTCCGGCGTGACCGTCAACGTCGTCGCAGGGACCTGTCGGATCGGCTCGTCGCACGTCTGAAGACCCGGCCGGTAGCGGCAGACGACGGCGGCGAACCCGCCGTTGCGCCTGGCCGGGACGGAGAGCGCGTCGGTGCGACCCAGCACCTGCCGGTCGCGGACGACGTCGGCGCGCGTCTCGGGGTCGCGGACCGTCTCGACCAGCCACTGCCCGCCGCCCAGGAACCCGAGCGGCGCCGTCAGCGTGCGTTCCGGACCCGTGATGCCGCCGATGAACCACCTCTCGCCGGCACGGCGGGCGACCACCGCGTGGGAGTCAGGGTCACCGTCGAGCAGCCGGGTCTCGTCCCAGACCGTCGGCACCTGGTCGAGGTAACGCAACGCCTGCGGATGCCGTCCGTACGCCTCGGGTTTGTCCGCGAAGTGCGTCCAGCCCGAATCGTAGACGACCGGCAGCGCGACCTCGTGCGCGACCGACGCCTCCTTCGTGCCGACCTCCAGCGACACCGGCGTGTAGTCCATCGAGCCGACGACGTTGCGGGTGAAGAACTGCACCGGGTTGTCGGCGGCGGGCGGGAAGTTCTCGGCGCCGCGCACGGCCTCCATCGTGAGCACGTGCGGCCAGGTCCTGGCGAGACCGTGCGGGATGGTCGAGCCGTGGAAGTTGACCATCAGCCGCAGGTCGGCCGTCTTCCGCAGCACCGCGTCGTACCAGCGGTAGCGCTCCTGCGAGTCGGACTCCATGAAGTCGAGCTTCACGCCCTTCGCGCCCCACTGCTTCACCTTCGGCAGCAGCGCGTCGCGTTCCTGCTCGGTGTCGAGGTCGCTCCACCTGATCCACAGCAGGACCTCCACGCCCCGCGCACGGGCGTAGCGGATCAGCTCCGGCACCCACGCGGCGCTCCAGCCCTCGTCGACCAGCGTGTACGGCCAGCCGTTGCGGGCGGCGAAGTCCACGTACCGCTTCTGCCGCTCGAAGTCGCCGGGGCTGGAGTGCTCGCTCAGCCACGACCACGCGACCTTGCCCGGCACCACCCACGACGCGTCCCCGAGCTTCGACGGCGTCGCGAGGTCGTCGACCAGCGTCGAGGTGCTGACGGTGGCCAGGTCGCCGACGATCGCCGTGCGCCACGGCGTGGTGCCCGCCGACTCGACCCGTTCGTCGGCCAGGACGACCTGGAACCCGCCACCGGCGGCCCGCAGCCTGCTCCCCGTGTACCGTCCGTCCACATCGGACTCGGTGAGCAGCGCGAAGTCCGGCCCCGACTGGAAGAGCGACGGGTAACCGAACTCGCCGCTCGCCGCTCCCGCCGTCGTGCGCACGCGGTTGGCCTCGTACCAGGCGTTGTAGGGGAGCAGCCACGCCTTCGCGTCGGCCGGGAGGCGGAAGCTCGACGCCTCCGCCGTGACGCTGTCCGGGCCGGGCAGCACGTAGCGGTAGGCGACGCCGTCCGGTGCCGCCCGCACGACGAGGTCGAAGCTGCCGTGGGCGTTGCGGAAGCCCAGCCGCGTCTCCGTCATGCGGGTCGCGCGCTGCATCCGCTTGCCGTGCGGCATCGAGTACCGCTCCTGGACAACGCGGTCACGGCGTCCGGTGAACACCAGGTCCGTCGTGAGGTCGGCGGTGGCCGTGGTGAGCCCGACCGCGGCGGGGTGCAGGACCGTTCTGCCTTGACGGCGCACGGCCAGCGTCAGCTTTCCGCCGGTCAAGGCGATGTCCGCGCTGACCTGACCCGGTCCGGCGACGGTCCAGCCGACGGGTGCGGCGACCGCGGGGACGGCGGGCAACAGCAGGGCGAGCACCAGTACGAGCAGTCGTGACATCGTTGTCAGCTCCCGGGGTGAGACCGCTCCCATCGTGTTGGGGGCGATCACGCCCGGTCAAGGGGCTGATTTTCATCAGTCCTCTTGCGGACAGCGTCAGAGCACGACGATCTCGATCTCCTTGCCGAGCTTCGCGCCGCCGAGCAGGTCGAGGTCGTCGCCGCTCCAGAACCGGCCGGGGTCGTACCAGTTGGGCCTGCGCCGCGGCAGCAGCCCCATCTCCTCGTACGTCACGGCCACGATCTCCGCGCAGAACGCGCTCTCCAGCGAGGCTTCGGCCTTCGGGCCCACCGGAACGCGCCCGCGCAGCCACCGCGAGGCCAGCTTCGCCGTCGACGGGAACGGCGTGCCATCGAGCCGTGCCACCGTCTTCAGCGCCGCGTCCTCCATCTCGCGCGTCACCTCGTGGTCGAGCTGCCGCAGCCACGCCCGTTGCCCGTACTTGTCGTGCCACGTCACCACGGCGTCCCGCAGGTCGTGCAGCTGAGCGCCGCGCTGATGCGTGCCGCTCCACATGTCCCGCAACGACTTGCCCAGCTCCGCGTGCCACATCAACGGCGGCAGGTCGTCGATGACGATCGCCATGCCGACGTGGTTGACCGGGCTGTTCGTCATGGCCTGGATCGCCCGGTCCGCCGGGCTGCGCCCGCGGAACACCCACACGTCGCCGGTGCGCGTCATCTCGACGGCTTGGTCCAGAGTTGTCGGCATAGCCGACTACCCTAGGCACATGAAGCTCTGGAAGCTGCTCGGCATCGCCGCTTTCGCGGGTGTCGCGGCGAGCGGCGTGGCCGTCGCCCGCAACCAGCGCCGCCGGGCCGCGTACACCCCGGACGAGATCAGGGACCGCCTGCACGCGCGGCTCGCCGAGGCCGATTCCGCGAAGTGAGGTTCCGGAATCGGCGAAGCACCGCCACCGTTACCGGCCGGCACCCGCGGTGAAGCTCCGGTAATCGATTCCGCACGCCGGTTCCGGAGCGTGATGATCGCATTTCCCGTTCATCCGATGGTGTGACGTTTGCGCAGCCCACACGCCTGGAATCGTCCACCGATCGTTGTCAACCCGAGCGTTTCCGACATCGGACAACGAAATCTGCGTACCTTCGGAAGTGGTTGCACTCCGGGGGGAAGCAATGCCGATCGTGCTGTCCGAATCCGCGTCCAGAGGCCGCGGTCTCACTATTCTGTTCGAGCTGGAAGACCTCGCGCGAACCCGGTTCGCGCCGGCACCGCTGCCGATGTACGAGCTCGTCTTCGCGATGCACCGGGGCGACTGGGACCGCCTCCTGCTGCCGCGCATCCGCCCGCTCGCCGAACTGGTCAGGCCGGGCAGGTTCGTCCCCGACTTCTTCGACTCCGCGCGCCCCGACTTCGACGAGGCCGTGCGCGAGGTGCTCGACGTACCCGCGACACGGGTCCGCGACCAGATCGTGAGCATGCTGGGCACGACGTCGCCGTGGCTGCGGTCGTACGCGGCGGGCACCCCGGCCTCGCGCCAAGAGCTGCGCTCAGCGCTGACGACGGCGTTCCGCGAGCTGCTCGCCCCGAACTGGGCGCGCACACGGCAGGCGTTCGACGCGGAGGTGCGGCTGCGCTCGGCCCAGGCCGTGAGCCGCGGCCTCGGCGACCTGCTGGGCCACCTGCACCCGTCGATCTCGTGGACCCCGCCCGCACTGCACGTCGAACTGGCCTGGGAGGCGGAGATCTCGCTGCGCGGCACGGGCATGCTCGTCGTCCCCGTCCTGAACGGCCTGACCAGACCCGCCGTGTCGATGTTCGCCGAACCGCAGCCGCTGCTCTTCTACCCCGTGACGGCACCGCAGCCGAGCGGCGGCAGCCTCGAACTGGCCCTCGGCCGCACCAGAACCCTCGTGCTGCGGGCGCTGACGTCCGAACGCACCACCACCGAACTGGCCCGGCACGTCGGCATCAGCCTGCCGACGGCGTCACAGCACGCGACGGCCCTGCGCACCGCGGGCTTCGTCTCCACCCACCGCAACGGCAGGTCGGTCCGCCACCGCCTGACCAGACGCGGCTGGGAACTGCTGAACTGAGGAGGCCCGCATGACCGCGCTACCGCGGTACCGCACCGACCCGAGCCCTCGCGCACTGGCCGCACGCCTGCGCGCCCTGCGCACCGCCGGCGTCCCTGTCGCCTGCGGCGTCTACGCGGGCCTGACCGCCCCCGCTGACACCTCCGCGCTGCACGCCCGCATCACGTACGCGCTGGCCCAGTCGTTCGTGACCGGCACTCCCACACCACGCTTCGAGCCACCGCCGACGTTCCAGCTGCGCCTGCTGACAGCCGCGAGCCAAGGCCACCTCGACCACGGCACCGACATGACGACGTTCCCCGCGGACTTCACCTCCGAACTCTGGCGGCGCGTCCACGACCGCACCCTCACCGCCCTGCACCCTGCCGACCGCCGAACCGCCTGCGACCTGCTGCTGCGCCTGGGCTACCCACAACAAGCCGCGTCCGTGACCGGCCTCAACACGACCGCCCTCAGGGCGATCGACGGCCGCGCCAACGTCCTCTCGCCCGACTGGCCCTGGAACAACTCGCCGTCCTCCGCCACCACCTCCCGGCCTCCACCGCCGAGGCACTGGCACTACGCGCCGCCCGCTCCTCCCTGCCCGCCACCACCCGCCGCGACCTGGCACTGCACGTGCTGTTCCGCCACGCTGCCCGCGGCGCCGACTCACCGTCCCTGCGCGCTGCCGCCGCCCTCGCCGTCAAAGCCGCCTCCGAACTGCCGCAGGACCCGCTGAACCGCGTGCGGCTCCACCGCGCGATGGCCGCCGTGGCGTTCGTGCGGCACGACATCGGGGAGACGCACCAGCTGCTCGGCCGGGCGATGGACTGCCTGGTGGCGGCGGCGCCGGCCGGTGGGTGGGCGGCGGTGGAGGGGGTTGTCTCCGGGAAGGGCTGGGCGGGTGCGTCGGGCGGGATTGGTGGGACGGCGGCGGTGGCGAGCGGAGCGGCTGTGGTGGGTGGGACGGCGGCTGTGGTGGGTGAGGTGGTGGCTCAGCCGGGTGGGGCGGTTGCCGACCAGGGCGGGGCGGTGGTCGCCGCGCTCTTGGCCACGCCTGCCTCGTGCCCGTCCGCATCCGCCGCGCAAACGGCCGTGATCGTCCCGGCTCCGCCGATGTCCGGCCCGCCCTCGGCCACGACCTCGCGTCCGGGCGCCGCCCCGGACCCGGCCGTTCTCGACCGGCTCGCCTGGGCGGACGAGGCGTACGTCCTGCACTGCTTCCTGGTCCGCAGCCACCTCGCGGCCGGGCTGGTCCAGCGCGCCGCCGAGTACGCCGAGGACCTGGTGCGGCTCAGTCCCGGCGACGACCGGACGTGGGCGTTGCGCGGGGACGCGTTGGTCGCGTGCGGCCGGCTTGACGAGGCGGAGCGGGCCTACGGGTGTGGTGTGGCGCTGGGTGGGTGGGGTGTGGCGCGGGCGGCTTACCTCCGGGGGTTCGTGTTCGAGCGGCTGGGGCGGGTGGCGGAGGCCGCCGAGTCGTACGTGCTGGCGCAGCGGGTCGACCCGACGTTCTCGGTGTTGTCAGCGGGCGTCGGCCGTGACGAGCAGCCTCAGGTGCGCGTCCAGCCAGGTGGGCGTGGCCGGGGCCTCGGCGAACGCCGTGAGGCGGGTCGCCGCCGTGCGCAGGCCGAGGCGGTGCAGGTGCGCGCCGACCTCTCGCACCCTGGCGAGCAGGCTGTCCGTCAGGTGGTCAAGACCTCGGTGCGCGGCCTCGGACAGGACGGTCAGCGCGCTGTCGACGGCCGCGCTCAGCGGGTCGGTCGTCGTGACGCCGTGCGGTAGCCGCTCCGGTTTCACCTCCGCCAGGTCGAGCACCACCACGCCCGACGCGGTGCGGACGGCGATCGGGTCGACGACCAGGGTGCCGCGGCGGCGGCGCACCGAGCCGGTGACCACCGCCGGTTCGGCGCGCAACGCCGCTGCCAGCGCGTCCAGGGAGTGCGGTGCCGCGGAGCGGTGGTCCGCTTCCAGGACGGCTGTGCCACCGGTGGGGCCGTGGAGGGTGGCGGTGAGGCGTTGGGCCGCTGGGTCGTACGCGAGCGCGGACACCTCGGTGACCCGGACCGCCCGGACCAGTTCCGCCTCGACGCGTGCACGGACCTGCCGTGGCGGGAGTTCGGCCAGCTGGGCGGCCGTGGCGTCGTAGTCGTCGACCACCAGCGTCTGCGGGAGGTGGTCCCACGCCGTGCCGACCGGGGTGACCGACGTCTTCGCGACCCTGCTGGTCTTCAGCGCGACCACTCGGCTCGCGCTGCGGGTGGCCGACTCCGAGACGACGTTCGCCGCGGCGAGGCGCTGGACGGTGCGCAGGGCGGTGTCTCGCTGCACCAGCACCACGTCGCCGGACGCGTAGTAGACGTCCGCCGTGGTCGTCGTCCGCAGCCGCGCGCCGAGTGCTGTCAGCCTGACTCGCCGCAGCGGGGTCTCCGCCGGCTCGTCCGGGCCGAGGACCTCGGCGCGCGGGCCTGTCGCGGTGATCCGCGCGTGCAGCTCGGTCAGCAGCTCGGCGAACCGCTCCGCCTCGTAGCCCGCGCCGCGGTCGCGGTACGCGGACAGCTGGCCCAGCAGGTCGGTGATCACCGCGGCGGGCCAGTGCAGGCGCTGGGCGATGAGGTCGCGGTGCAGGCGCTGCCACGCGACGTCCAGGACCTCGCTCGCGTGCGCGGCGCCGTCGAGCAGCAGCTGGTCGAGCAGGTCGCCGACGGCGGCCAGGTCCACGGCGGTGGAGACGGATCCGCCGACGTCGACGGTGTCGCTGCCCTGCGCGTCGGCCTCGCGGAACGCCCACACCGCCAGCGCCGTCGCCTCATCCTTGCCGACCGCGTCCGTGTGGACGTACGTCAGGTCGCCGGGGACGAGGAACGTGACCGTGCAGGTCGGCAGCTCCGCCTGGGCTGTCTGGTCCTCCCCGTTCGGCCGCCGGACCTTCGCGCGGTAGCCCGCCTGCAACACCCTGCGGGCGCGGCGCAGCGTCCGCTCGCCCATCAACGCCGCCAGGTCTTCGTCCGTCACCGTGCCCGGCGACCACAGCTCCGCCGGTGCCGCCGCCTCCTGAGTGCGTTGGTAGGCGAGGACGACGGCGATGCGGTGGCGGCACACGCCGGTCGCGCCGCAGCTGCACTTCGCCGCGTCGAGCGCGGTGCCGGGCGGCAGCGTCGTGGTCGTGCCGTCCGGGAACTTGCCTTGGACGGCACCGGCGGCGTCGGTCTCGAGCGCGGGCACCGTGCCCGCGTCGAGTTCTTTGACGGCACGTTTCACCAGACCGCGGTTGGCGAGCGCCGCGAGCGCGTCCGGGGTGAGCGCCATGAGATCGGTTCTGGTCACTTGAGCTTCTCCGCGACGAACTCCGCGAGCTGGCCGGGGGTCATGGCACCGACGTGGGCGCCCACGTTCGCGAGGCGTTGAGCCAGCTCGCGGTCGTAGTCCGGGTTCGCCTCCTCGTCCAGTGCGGCGAGGCACAGGACGTGCGTGCCCTGTTCGCACAGCCCTTTCACCGTCCTCACCAGGTCGAAGTCGTTGCCGCCCTCGTAGAAGTCGCTGATGACCGCGACGACCGACCGGCGCGGGCTGTCGATCAGGGAGGCCCCGTACGCCACCGCCCTCGCGATGTCCGTACCGCCGCCGAGCCGCACCTTCATCAGCAGCTCCACCGGGTCCGTCACGTCCGAGGTCAGGTCGACCACCTCGGTGTCGAACGCGACGAGGTGCGTCCGCAGCCCCGGCAGCCCCCACAGGCAGGCCGCCGTGACCGCCGAGTGGATCACCGAGCTCGCCATCGAGCCCGACTGGTCCACCAGCAGGACCACCTGCCACTGCTCGACGTGCCGCCGGGTGCGCGAGACGAACTTCGGGTGCTCGATCGCGAGCCTGCGCTCCTCGGGCTGGTAGCGCCGCAGGTTCGCCTTGATCGTGCCGCGGAAGTCGAAGTTGCGCGAGTTCTTGTGGATGCTCGGACGCCGGGACCGCGTGCCGCTGAAGGCGGTGCGCACCTCGGTCTTGAGCTTCTCCACCAGCTCCCTCACCACCGCCTCGACGATCTTGCGCGCCATCGCGAGGACGTCGGGGTTCATCAGGTGCTTGGTCCGCAGCACCGCGCGCAGCAGCGCCGGGTTGGCCTCGATCCGTTGCAGCACATCGGGGTTGGTGACGACCTCGGTGATCTCGTACCGCTCCACCGCGTCGCGTTCCAGCCGCTCGATCGTCTCCTTCGGGAAGAGGCGGTGGACCTCGTCCAGCCAGTCGACGGTCTGCACCACCGAGTCGCCGCCCCCGGCGGTCCTGCGCACGCCGCGCCCGGACAGCTCGGGGTCGCGCCCGTACAACCACTCCAGCGCGGCGTCCTGACGTGCCGCGTCGCCCCCGAGCCCGCCCGTGCGGCCGGTGGCGGGTTCGCCGAGGATGAGCCGCCAGCGCTCCATGTCCGTCATGCCAGCCCGCCCTTCACCAGCAGCGCGTCGACGCGCTGTTCCACCGCCATCGCCTCCGCCACGACCACCGGGTCGGCGGAGAGTCTCGTGATCCCCCTGCCGCTGCCCTCCTCGCCGCGGTGGCGCAGGACAGTGGCCGCGATGGTCTCCCGTTCCCTGGGCGGGAAGTAGCTGAACGCGAGCCGCAACGCGGGCAGCGCCACGAGGAACTCGTCCTGTGTCATCGCGCCGACCAGCTCGTCCAGCACCCCCACCAGCTCGGGGCTCGCCAGCACCTCCTCGCGCGCCACCGCGAACAACCCGGCGAGCCAGTCGCCGAGCGCCTCGACACCGCGGACCCTGCCCACGTCCGGCTGCGTGCCGAGCGTCCAGGCGAGCCCCAGCGCCGCGCCCCGCAGGTCCGGTGGCGCCTGGGCGTCCGCGCTCACCCGCAGCGCCACCCCGGCGACGTCCGCGGGGTCCAGCGACAACGCAGGACGCGCGTGCAGTACGGCGTCCCTCGTCGCCGCCATCGCCCTGAGCCGGTGCGGGTCGGCGGGCGCCGGGCCGCCGTGCAGGCCCTCGACCAGCCACAGCACCCTGGTCGTGCCCGCGTCGATCACCTCGCTCAGCAACGGGTCCCGCCGGGTGCCGAACAGCCGGTCGTGCCGCCACAGCCCGAGCACGCCGCTGAGCACCCGCCCGAGCGCCGCCAGGTCGCCCGTCTGCCGGACGCCCTCGCCAAGCGTCCGCTGGACCTCGCCGGACAAGGCGGTGATGCCGCACAGCACCGCGTCGAACAACACCGCGGCGAGGTCCTGCAGGGCCGCGTCCCGTGCCCGCCGTTCGAGCACCGCGCCGGCCGCCTCCTCCAGGGTGGCGCCGTTCTCGGCGGCCTCGATCAACGCCGCGAGCCGTGTCTCCGCCGACCGCAGCTGCCACTGCTCGTCCAGCTGCGGCGCCGCGCCCTCCGCGGGGCCGCTCAGCCGTTCGAAACCGGGAATCCGCAGCACCCGCAACCGGTGCAGGACCCTGCTGCGCTCCAGCCCGGCCGCGTCCGTCAGGTCGAGCGCGACCTTGCCCTCGCCGTCGAGCCCGTGCCTGCGCAACAGCTCGTGCACGGCCTTGACCAGCGGAGGGGCGGGCGTGTCCGGGTGCAGGCGCCCGGCCTTGTCGCCGCGCAAGGCGGCGATCATCTCGAGCAGCGCCGGGTGCGCGCCGGGCTGCGCCGTGCCGCGCCGCGTCCACGGCGGCGGCTGCGAGAGGTCCTCGGAGATCAACGCGCTGGTCAGCCCGTCCAGCACGTCCGTGCGCGCGGGATGTGCGTGACCGCGCAGCCGGGCGAGCGCACCGGCCTGGGTGTGCGCGGCGATCAGGTCCGCCGTGGACACCGGCTGCTGCCGGGCGCGCAGCCGCGTCGCGACCGACTCGACCAGCCAGTCCGCCGCCTGCCGCGGCCCGGTCTCCCACACCTGCTGGTAGTAGCCGGGGGAGGGCATGCCGGACTGGTAGCCGGTGAAGGAGTCGAGCCGGGCGTGGGAGTACGGCACGAGGTAGCTCGCGCCCCGCTCCCGTTCCGGCACCTCCGGCCACCCGGCCTCGTCTTCCGGCACCGCTCGCCCGGGCTCGTTCTCCGGCCCCGTCCGCCCGGTCCCGGTTGCCGGCTCTGCTTGCCCGGCCCGGTCTGCCGGCTCCGGCCGCTCGGCCCCGGCTGCCCGCCCGGCTCGGTCCTCCGCCGCCGTTCGCTCGGCCTCGTCTTCCGGCACCGCTCGCCCGGGCTCGTTCTCCGGCCCCGTCCGCCCGGCTCCGGCTGCCGGTTCTGCCCTGGCCTCGGCTGCCGGTTCGGTGGCGAGCAGGGCCCGGATCGCGGGTGTGTGGAAGCCTCCGGTGACCACCACGACCGGCCGGTCGCCCGCCTTGCGCAGTGCCGCCCGCACCCACCGGGCCATGTACGCCTCGCGCGCCGAGTCGCCGGCGTCGGCCGTGGCGGTGCCGCGCAGCAGGTCGAAGTACTCGGCCAGGCCCACGGGCGCCTCCTCGGACTCGAAGAGGTGGTCCCACAGCACGTCCACGTTGTCGACCGCGAACTCCCGGCACAGCCGCTCGACGACCTCGGCGTACCGCAGCTCCGCGTCGGCGTAGCGGTTGCTCACGTCGCGGAAAGCCTCGTGCCACGCGGGCAGGTCGATGAACCTGACCTCCGCGCCCGCCCGCCTGCCCTCGGTGATCGCCACCCACTCCGGCGAGTAGTCGCAGAACGGCGACCACGACGCGTGCGAGTCGGAGTAGCTGAACAACGCGACCGGCAGCTCGTGCCCGAGCAGCAGCTCGTCGATGCGCTCGTTGAAGTCGGCGGGACCCTCGACGAGCACGTACGCGGGCCGGTGCTCCTCGATGGCGGCGGCGACCAGCCGGGCACAGGCGGGACTGTGGTGCCGGACGCCGACGAACACGGCCCCCATCAGCCGGGGAGCAGGTGACGGGCCTGGTGCAGCGCCTGCCACTGCGCGCCCCTGCGCCGCGCCGCGTGTTGTTCCAGATACCGCCGCAGCCTCGCCAGGTCCTCCGCGTTGTCCTTCGCCGCGGTGCCCGCCAGGCACTCGACGACGTCCGCCGCCGTGCCCGCCTCCCCGCGCAGGAACCAGCCCCGCAGCCCCACCGCGTGCGCCACCGACACCGCCTCGGCCGTGCTCATGACCGTGGTGAGCCGGTCGGTGCCCTCGCGCAGGTCGCGGAACGTCCTGACGAGCACCTCCAGCACGTCCCGCTTCGGGGCGAGCTCCACCCCGGACCGTTCCAGCAGCTTCGCCGCCTCCTGCTCGACCAGGGCGAGCTCGGTGTCGAAGTCCGCGATCGGGAACACCGTCTCGAAGTTGAACCGCCGCTTCAGCGCCGCGCTCATCTCGTTGACGCCCCGGTCCCGCGTGTTCGCGGTGGCGATCACGTTGAACCCGTCCTGCGCGAACACCATGCCGTCGGGGCCGGACAGCTCACCGACCGCCATCACCCGGTCGGACAGCATGGACAGCATGCAGTCCTGCACCTCCAGCGGGCAGCGGGTGATCTCCTCGAACCGCACGATCTTGCCCTCGGCCATGCCGCGCAGCATCGGCGCGGGCACGAGCGAGCGCGGCGACGGCCCCTCGGCCACCAGCAGCGCGTAGTTCCAGGAGTACTTGATCTGGTCCTCGGTCGTCGCCGCGCCGCCCTGGATCGTGAGCGTCGACTCGCCGCACACCGCCGCCGCGATCAGCTCCGACAGCAGCGACTTGGCCGTGCCCGGCTCGCCGACGAGCATCAGTCCCCGGCTGGTCGCGAGCGTCACCAGCGCTCTGTCCACAAGGGACGGATCGCCGACAAACTTCTTCGTGATGCCGCGGCTTTCATCGCCGACGACGAACCGCCGGGCGGCGTCGAGGCTCAACGCCCACCCCGGCGGTTTCGGCGCCGTGTCGGTGTCGCGGAGCCGGGCGAGCTCGTCGGCGAAGCGGACCTCGGCGGGCGGGCGTTGCATCGTCTGGGTGCTGGTCATGACGACAGGGACTCCAGTTCGGAGAGGATCTCTGAGGTGGTGATCGGGTCGAGGCCCTGCGGGCCGGGGGCGTCTGCGGGTGCGGAGTGGCGGCCGGAACCGGTGGGGGAGAACCAGATCTCGCTGATCGCGATCTCCGGCTGGACGTTCACGTCGCCGGCCACGATGCCGGGGCGAAAGACTCGTCGCGAAATCCGTCCGCGACGAGTCCCCACCTGTGCACCGCTGCCACCTCCGGGGTTTGCCGAACGCGCTCAGGCGCTCAGGGACTCCAGCTCGGTCAGGAGCTCCGACAGCGTGATCGGGTCGGGCTCGAACGCGGCCGACCCGCTGCGCTCGGACGACCAGTAGCCCTCGCCGGTGGGCGAGTACCACACCTCCGTGAACTTCACGTCGGGGAAGAAGTCGACGGCTCCCACCGCGATGCCGGGGTCCAGCGCGGCGACGAGGGCACCTCCCGAGGGCAGCGGGCGGGTGATCCAGCACTCGACGCCCGCGTCCTGCGGCTCGCCCCTGACCCAGCCCTTCTTGGTGAGGCCGAGGATCCTGCCGACCGGGTACGCGACGTCGCAGTACTTCTTCAGCTGGGGCAGCACGTCCCCGGCCGCGAGCACGTGCAGCGGGCGGCCGAGCTGGGGGAACGGCTGGAGGATCTCGTAGTCCGCGAACACCTCGCCCCAGGCTTCGAGGGCCCCGGCCAGGTCGGCCGGGTGGGCGACGCGGACGGTCGCGTCCGCCGGGAGGGTGTACTCGTCGTCGTGGGCGTCGGCGAGGGTGCGGTCTTCGGCGAGGCGGAACGACTGGCCGTCGGAGGTGACCCAGACGAGGCGGCGGACGATGTGCCACAGCAGCGGGTGGCCGGCGAGGACGGTGTGGAACTCCTCGGCGGTCCACGTGCGCTGGTTGACCATCGCCCGTTCGAGCCGGAGGATCTGGTCGGACGCGATGGTGCGGACGTCCTTCTTCAGCGCCGCGAACCTCTTGTGCTCCAACGGAGCCTTGTCCTGGTCGTCCTTGGCGCCCGGCTTGGGCAGGTCCTTGCGGCGCTTGCCGTCCTCGTCGAGCACGAAGGGCTTGAGCTGCTCGTCGAAGCCGACGGTGAACCGGCGGGCGCCGTAGTCGACCACCAGCGACGCCTCCTCGTCGAGGCCGAAGCGCGGCACCAGGCGGTCCGCGAGCTGGTCGCGGCTCAGGCCGAGCTCGGCGGCGATCTGCGAGACCTTTTCCTGGGCCTTCGCCTTGAGCCCCTTGAACTTCACCTTCTCCGCGATGCCGTTCAGGTGCGCCAGCGCGACCTCGGTGCCGATGGTGGCGAGGACGTCCAGGCCGGCGACGGCGCGGGTGTGCTGGCTCTCGCCCGGCCACGCGCGGATCAGCGGCGCGAGGCGGCGCACCGTGTCGTCGTCGCCGAACCAGCCGAGCGCGGTGAACGCCCAGCTCTCCTTCGACGGCGCGCCCATCTCCTGCCAGCGCCGGAAGAGCGCCCAGGCGAACTCGGCGAGCGACGTGCGGTCGCACGCCTCGACGGCGATCGGCAGACCGGCGTACGCCTCGTCCGGCTTGGACAGCGCCGCCGTCATCAGCAGGTTCCTGGCCGCCTCCGTGGACAGCGCCTGCCGGCGGTCCGCGAGCAGGACCTGGGGCAGCAGCCGGGTGTCGGCCCACTCGCCGAGCACCGGCACCCTCGCGGGCAGGATGTCCACGGGGTCGATCGCGAGGAACGCCTCCAGCGCCGCGGCCGCCTCCGGCGTGGGAGCGAGCGCGACGACGTCGACGCCCATGCCGTGCAGCTGACGCAGGGCCGCCTCGGCGTTGCGGCGCGCGGCACCGGGCTTGCCCAGCGCCTGCGGGATGAGCAGCCGCGCGGCCGTGTCGCGGTGGCGGGACAGCCACTCCAGCGCGATCTTGCGCACCTGCTTGAGCCGCACCAGCCAGTCCGCCATCAGCGCCGCCACCTCCGGCGTGGCGAACGGCAGCACGACCAGGGCGTCGGCCGAGCTGGACTCGACGATCCGCACCAGCGGCGCCATCGCGGCGAACCCGAACCGCGCGGCCAGCAGCTTGCCGACGCTCTCGGAGTTGTACCCGAGCTTGGGCTGCCAGTCGGGGAACAGGGGCAGCAGCTCCTCCTCGGGAGCGAGCGCGACCAGGTCCCGCACGAGGTAGGAGGCGATCCGCTTCGCCTTGAACTCCTTGAGCAGCTGCTGCCAGGCCATGTGGTCGCGGACGTACCGCGGCGTCAGCTCGAGCCACTTCTCGCGCTCACCCGGCGCCCAGACCAGCGACGGCGGCGGCACCGGGAGGCCCTCCAGGACCACCGGCTTCGCGGCGGACTTGCGCCGCAGCCACGGCGGCGACGCGAGCACCGGCGGCAGCGCCTCCGGCGGCGCCTCGGGAACCAGGGCGGACTCGACGTCCACGAAGCCCTCCGGCGTCTCCAGCTCCGGGTACGTCTTCAGGTGCACGCTCAGGAGCTGGCGGAACTCGGGGTCCGACGACCGTGCGCCGAGCAGCCGCGCCGCCCGCCGCGGGAACGCCGCCATCGCCGAGAGCAGCGCCGGGCGCACGTACTTGCCGTCGACCCGGTCGAGCAGGATCGTGAACGCCTCGTCGGTGGGCAGCGCCGCCAGCACCTTCAGCGCCTGCTTGCGCCGGTCCGCGAGCAGCGAGGAGTCGAGCACCTCGGCCAGCAGCGGCGCGATCGCCGTCCCCAGCACGGACACGGCGGAGTTCAGGATGAACGAGGAACCGGTGACGGACAGCTGGTGGGTCCGGAAGTCCTCGGCCGTGGTGGCGCTGCAGGGGAGCAGCCACCAGCTGGTGTAGGAGTTCCGCGCCTGGCACGCCTGCGCGAGCCAGGCGGAGTTGCCGGGGAGCAGGAACGTCCGCACGTGCTTCGCGGTGGACTCCGTCTCGCCGGCCAGCACGACCGGCTTCTCCATGGCCGCCTCCACGGCCCGCAGCTCGGTGTCGCCGGCGACCGCGAGCGCGGAGCGCAGGGTCACCAGCATCTTGCCCTCGCCCTTGTCGATGTTGATGTGGAAGTAGTTGCTGCGCGTCCTCAGGTTCTCGTTGGTCTGGGCGTGCGCCCGGTACTCCGGGGCGGAGAGCAGCTGCATGAACGCGACGGTCGCCTCCGTCGCGAACGCCAGGCCGTGGTCGGCGATCCAGGCGTGCAGGGACTCCAGCCCGCACCGGGTGATCGCCGCGAGTGCCGCCGCACCGACCGGGTCGGGCCGGCCGGCGAGGTGCGTGCGGGCGGCCGCGACCAGCTCGGGGTGGGACGCGGGCTCGGAGAGGACCCGTTCGATCGTGGTGGCCGTCTGCTTGCCGATCCGGCGTCTGGACGTCTCGGCGAGCTCCGTGTCGACGGTGAAGACGGGCGCCGGTTCGAAGCCGCGGCGGCGCACCACGTCGCGCTGGAACGCCTTCGGGAGGACCCAGGTGTCCTCGTCGGCGGGGAGCGGCTTGGTGGCGGCCGACGCGGGGGAGGTGGTCGCGGCGGTCTGGGCGACGGTGCCGCCGGTCGGCTGGGCTGCGGCCGCGGGTGCGGGTGCGGTGGTGCCCGCGGGGTTCGATCCGGCGGGCCGGGACGCGGGCGCGGTGACGGGCGGTGCCGTGGTGGTCACCGGGAGGTAGCCCTTCTTCTCCTTCTCCGCCACCAGCTTCGCCACGTGGGCCTCGGCCGCCTCGGCGGAGGCGAGCGTCTTGGTCTGGGTCTGGCCGTTCGTGTCCAGCCGTCCGAAGCGGACGGTGACGTCCGAGCCGTCCCTGTCGATCTCCCAGAACTTCGCCGAGTTCCCGGAGACGAGCTCCCACCTGCGCACTGATCACTCCCTGCGTTCGTTTGGCGACTGTGTCCGTCGGGGACCACGCCCTCGCCGGTCCGACGTCGGCGGACGGCCGGGCGTTCCCCGGGTCATGCGTGCAATGACTCGAGTTCGGAGAGGAGCTCCGAGGCGGTGACCGGGTCGATGTCGAAAGTGGCGGGGCCGCCACCGGAAGGGGCGGACCAGTCGCCGTTTCCCGTTGCGGAGTACCAGAGGGACTCGAAGGTCATCGTGGGATGCATGTCGACCACGCCCACCACGATGCCGGGGTCCACACAGGCCACCAGCGCGCCGCCGGACGGCAGCGGGCGGGTCATCCACGGCTCGACGCCGTTGTCCTGCGGCGTGCAGCGTTCCCAGCCCCGCTTGGTGAGGCCCAGCAGCCTGCCCACCGGCATCGGCCGCTGGACGTACTTCCGCAGCTGCGGCACCACGTCCTCGCCGGGCGTGAAGGCGTACGTGGGACGGCCCAACTGGGGGAAGGGCTGGAGGATCTCGTAGTCGGCGAAGACGTCGCCCCACGTCTTCAGCGTGTCCGAGATGGTGACCGGGTGGGCGACGCGGACGGTCGCGCCCGGCGGGAGGGCGTACTCGTCGTCGGCGGCGTCGGCGAGGGTGCGGTCCTCCGCGAGGCGGAAGGACTCGCCGTCGTCGGTGACCCAGACCAGGCGGCGCACGATGTGCCACAGCAGCGGGTGGCCGGCGAGGACGGTGTGGAACTCCTCGGCGGTCCACGTGCGCTGGTCGATCATCGCGCGTTCGAGGCGGTGGATCTGGTCGGACGCGACGCCCCGGACGTCCTTCTTCAGGGCGGCGAAGCGCTTGTGCTCGGCGGCGGCGAGCTCCTGGTCGTCCTTGGCCCCCGGCTTCGGGAGGTCCTTGCGGAGCTTGCCGTCCTGGTCGAGCACGTACGGCTTGAGCTGTTCGTCGAAGCCGACGGTGAACCGGCGGGGACCGTAGTCGATCACGGACGTCGCCGCGTCGTCGAGGCCGAGGCGGGGCACGAGGCGGTCCGCGAGCTGGTCGCGGCTCAGGCCCAGTTCGGCGGCGATCTGCGTAACCTTCTCCTGGGCCTTCGCCTGGAGTCCCTTGAACTTCACGCGTTCCGCGATGGTGTTGAGGTGGGTCAGGGCGGTCTCGGTGCCGATGGTGGCGAGGACGTCGAGCCCGGCGACGGCGCGGGCGTGCTGGCTCTCGCCGGGCCAGACGCGGATCAGCGGGGCGAGGCGGCGCACCGTCTCGTCGTCGCCGAACCAGCCGAGCGCGGACAGCACCCAGCTGTCCTTCGCCGGTGCCTCCACGTCCTGCCAGCTGCCGAGGACGGCCCAGGCGAACTCCGCCAGCGACGCGCGGTCGCACGCCTCGACGGCCTGGGGCAGTCCGGGGTACACGCTGTCCGGTTTGGACAGTGCGGCCGTCATCAGGAGGTTTCTCGCCGCCTGGAAGGACAACGCGGCGGAGCGGTCGGCCACCAGCACCGGGGGGAGCAGCCGCGGGTCGGCCCAGTCGCCGATCACCGGGAGCTTGGCGGGCAGCACGTCGAGCGGGTCGACCTCGATCAGCGTGCGAACAGCCGCCTCCACCTCGGGGGAGACCGCGGCGGCGACCGCCACGACGTCCACGCCGACCTCGAAGTGCAGGTGCAGGAGGGCGAGCTCGGCGTTGCGGCGCGCAGGACCCGCGACACCGAGTGCGGCGGGCAGCAGCAGCCGGGCCGCGGTCTCGCGGTGCCGGGCGAGCCAGGAGACGGCGAACGCACGGGCGGACTTGAGGCGCACGAACCAGTCCGCCATCAGCCCGGCGACCTCGGCGGCGGCGAACGGCAGCAGCACGACACCGCACAGCTGCGGGCTGCTCGCCGCCAGCCGCACCATCGGCGGCAGGGCGTCCACGCCGAACCTGGCCACGATGCGGCGGCCCCATTCCTCACCGCCCCACGCGTCCGGCGGGACCCAGTCCGCGAGCAGCGGGCGGACCGCGTCCTCCGGCGCCGACTCGAAGAGCCAGGAGGGGTGGTCGTGCCGGGAGGCCAGCCAGTCCAGGTCGCCGATGGACCCGGACCTGACGGCCCACCCCGACAGCGCCGACCACTCCTCCCGCTCGCCGGGCAGCCAGTCGAGACGGGCGGCGGGAACCGGAACGTCCTTCAGCACCACCGGCTCGGGCTGGGGACGCCGGTGCTCCCACGGCGGCGCGGCCAGCACCCGCGGCAGCGAGGCGGCGGGTGCGTCCGGCACTACCTCCGGCCACGTCAGCCCGGCGGGCAGCTCCAGGCGCGGATGGGACATCAGGTGCTGGCGGAGCAGGTTGCGCGCCTCCACGTCGGTTTCGGCGCGGGTGGCCAGCAACCGCGCCGCCCGTGCGGGGAACGCCGTCAGCGCGGAGCGCAACGCCGGCCGCACGTACCGTTCCCGCACCCGGTCCAGCAGCATCAGGAACGCCTCGTCGCTCGGCAGTGCCGCCAGCACGGTCAGGGCGAGCTTGCGGGCGTCCGCGCCCATCTCGACCCGCGACCGGAGGTTGGCGTCGAGCAGCGGGGCGAGCGCGGGACCGTGCAGGTGCAGCGCCGTGTACGTGCCGACCGGCGACCAGATGAACGGCCCGACCCGCAGGCGAGCCAGCTGGTCGAGCGTGCTCGCCGCGCACAGCACCATCCAGAACGGCGCGTGCTCGGCGGCGTTCGCCTCCTCGAACCAGTCGTGCCGGGTCGGCACCAGAAAAGCCCTCGCCGCGAGGGTGAACGCGTCACCGCCGAGCGGCTCCAGCGCCGCCTCCGCCGCGGCGTACGTCGCCTGGTCGGCCACCGCCAGCGCGGTGCGGACCTCGACCATCGCAGCGGCCCGGTACGTGTCGTCGCCGTGGTGCCGCCGCGATCCCCGGCGCAGCGAGACGCCGACCCACTCCGCGGTCTCCCTGTCCCGGCGGTCGAAGACCACGTCGACCACCGCGTGGTGCACGGCGGCCACCGCGGCGAACGGCAGCCCGAACTCGTCGATCCAGGAGTGCACCGGCGACACCTGCGGACCGGCCACCTCGGCGAGCGCGGCGGCACCCAGCGGATCGGGCGTGCCGGCGAGGTGGCCGCGCAGCGCACGCACCAGGTCGCCGTCCGACGACGGGTGCTCCAGCGCCTCGGCGATCTTCTCACCTGAGGCGGCGACGCGGTCGCGGAACTCCCGGACGAGGGCCGGGTCGACGGCGAAACCCGGGAGGGGGCGGGCGTCCCGGTGGCGCATCGCCCGGTCGAGCCACTCCCGGGGCATCACCCAGGTGTCCTCGTCGGGAGGGGAGAGGTGGGACGCAGGGGCGGGTGCCGAGTCCACCGCATCCGCCGCGGCAGCGGTGGCGGGCTCGGGAGCCGGCGTGGCGACGGGTTCGGCCTCCGGCGAACCCGGGACGGCGAGGTAGCCCTTCTTCTCCTTCTCCGCCACCAGCTTCGCGACGTGCGCCGCGGCGGCCGCCGCCGAGGCGAGCTCCTTGGTCTTGCTCTGGCCGGACGTGCCGATGCGTCCGAACCGGACGGTGACGGCGGCACCGTCCGCGGCGATCTCCCAGAACTTGGCCGAGCCATCGGAGACGAGCTCCCACCTGCGCACTGCGAAACCCCCTGGGGACGATCCGGAAGCTGATGTCCACGGACCGTACCCAGGGGGTCTGACAGTTTTGTTCGATCAAGAAGAACCGCAGGTCAGAGCTTCCACCACAGGGCGGTGTCCGGCGGGAGGAGCACCTGGCCGTCGCGCACGCCGTAGTACGACGAGGCGAGCAGCACCGAACCGGGATCGGGCAGCTCGACGACCGAGCCCGACAGGTTCACCGCGCACGCGATGCCGTCCCGTTCGAACCACAGGACGCCGTCCGGGCCGTCGATCCAGTCGAGACCCACGGTCGTGGCCGGGTTCTCCCGCCGGACGCGCAGAGCGGTGCGGTAGAAGGACAGCATCGAGTCCTGGTCGTCCTCCTGCGCCTCGACGCTGAGCTTCGCCCAGTCGGCGGGCTGCGGCAGCCACGAGCCGCCGGTGCCGAAACCGAGCGACGGGCCGGAGGACGTCCACGGCAGCGGCACGCGGCAGCCGTCGCGGCCCCGTTCGGTGTGGCCGGAGCGTTCCCACATCGGGTCCTGGAGGACCTCGTCGGGCAGGTCGAGCACCTCCGGCAGGCCGAGCTCCTCGCCCTGGTACAGGTACACGGAACCGGGCAGCGCCAGCATCAACGCCAACGCGGCGCGCGCACGGCGGACGCCGGTCTCACCGCCGCCGTAGCGCGTCACGTGCCGTTGCACGTCGTGGTTGGACAGCACCCACGTGGTCGGCGCGTTGACGGGTGCGACGGCGGCGAGCGACGAGTCGATGACCGAGCGCAGCGCGTCGCGGTCCCATTCAGCGGTCAGGTAGTGGAAGTTGAACGCCTGGTGCATCTCGTCCGCGCGCAGGTACATCGCGGTCCGCTCGGCGGACGGCGTCCACGCCTCGGCGACCAGCACGCGCTCACCGGGGTAGGAGTCGACGACGGCGCGCCATTCGCGGTGGATCTCGTGCACGCCGTCCTGGTCGAAGAACGGCAGCGGGTCGGTGCCCAGCAGCTTGAGCTGGTCCGGGTGCCCGATGTCGGGCAGCCCCTCCGCCTTGACCATGCCGTGCGCGACGTCCACCCGGAAGCCGTCGACGCCGAGGTCGAGCCAGAACCGCAGCACGTCGCGGAACTCCGCCCGCACCTCCGGCAGCTCCCAGTTGAGGTCCGGCTGCTCCGGTGCGAACAGGTGCAGGTACCAGGACCCGTCGGCGACGCGCGTCCACGCCGGACCGCCGAAGACCGACTCCCAGTCGTTGGGCGGCTGGTCGCCGACGCCTTCGCGGAAGATGTAGCGCTCGCGGTTGCGGCCGGCCAGCGCCTCCTGGAACCACGCGTGCTGGTCCGAGGTGTGGTTCGGCACGATGTCGACGATCACGCGGATGCCGAGCGTGTGTGCGTCGTCGACCAACGCGCGCACGTCGTCCAGGCCGCCGAACTGCGGGTCCACGGCGCGGTAGTCCGCCACGTCGTAGCCGCCGTCCGCCATCGGCGAGGCGTAGAACGGCGTGATCCAGACCGCGTCGACGCCCAGGTCGCGCAGGTAGGGCAGGCGTGAGCGGATGCCGGGCAGGTCACCGACGCCGTCGCCGTCCGAGTCGGCGAAGCTGCGCACGTAGACCTGGTAGATGACGGCGTGTCGCCACCAGTCCTGGGACATGTCCATGCCTTCCGATGGGGTGTGTCAGCGGTCCAGGAAAGACGTTGCAAAAGTTTTCCGCAAGTCGGCTTGAGATTTGGTTGAAGAACCGGCCAAAAACTGCAAACTTTTGCAGAGCTGGATAAACGTTTGCCCTCGTGTCACGTCATCCGTCAGAGTGGTGTCACCGAACGGAGAGGAGCCGGAGAAGTGATGCACCAACATCAGCACGACCCGGTGCTCCTCGGCACGAGCTGACCCTCGTGTCCCGGGGAGCCGTCCCGTCGCCGTCGCGACGAGGCGGCTTTTTTGATGCCCGTTGGTCCAATCGGCAGTGACGCCGCGCTCTGGACGCGGAGATCGAGGTTCGAGTCCTCGACGGGCAGCTGTGACCGAAGCCGAAGCAGTCGAGGCGCCAGGCCGTGACCCTGGTCGAAGCCGGTGCGAGTCCGGTCGGTCACCCCATCGCGCGGGATCCGGCGATCACCGGGGCCTCATGAGCCCGGGGTGCCTGGTTCGACACCAGGACGCGCGACCAGGCCGAGGAGGGCGTCGTGCAGCGGTCCGTTGGACGCCAGCACGACGTCGTCCCCGGCCGCCGTCACCCGGCCGCCCGCCTCCTCGACGAGCACCGGCAGGCACGCCAGGTCGAACTCGTCCAGACCCGCGCCGGCCGCGATCACGGCGTCGACCCCACCGGTGACCAGGCGCAGGACCGAAAGCGAACCGTCCACCACCACACCACGGCCGAGCACGGGCTTCCTCTTGCCGTGCAAGCACACGCGGGCGTGGTCGAGTGAGTCCTGTGTGGACACCCGAGCGACCTCTTCGTGCCTGCCGCGGAAGACGCGACAGCCCATCCCACGTCCCGCCGCGATCGTGATGCCCAGCGACGGCATCACCGAGACCGCCAGCGCCCCTTCCAGGGCGAGGTCCACCGAGTACGACGGCCGCCCGTGGACGAAGTCGGCGGTGCCGCTGATCGGGTCGACCAGCCACCGCCTGCCGGAGGTTCCCCGCCGCTCGGGCCGTTCCTCACCGTGCACGCCGTCGTCCGGCAGCAGTTCGGCCAGCCGCTGGCGGACCAGGTCCTCCACCGCGAGATCGGCCGCCGTCACCTCGCTGCCGTCGGCCTTGTGCCGCACCTCGGCGACGCCTTCCGCGAACGCTCGGTCCGCCACTTCCGCCGCCTCGCGGGCGATCCGCAACGCCAAGCACATGTCCGTCCACATGGAAGGCAGCCTCGCGGCAGTCCGGAGCGACCGGAACTGATGTAGCGTTCTGCTACATGGTCGAGTTCGTGCTCGGAGAGAGCGACCTGGCCGGCGTGAGGTTCGCCGTCTCGCCGCTGAACGAGCTCACGCTCAGCCTCCGCGTGCTGAAGGACCCGGCCAAGTACCCGCTGCACCTGCCGTGGCTGCGCCGGGTCCGCGAGGTCGACACCGAGGTCCTGCTCGCGCTGTCCGACGACCGCGGCTGGACGCCGGACTTCCTCAGCCCACGCCCGCGCACGCCGTTCACCCGCATCGAGGACGAGCTGGCCGCGCTCGACGAGGTCTCGACCCGTGCGATGCGACACGACTTCCGCGCCGTTCTCGGGGGCGTGCCCGCCGTTCTGCGCGACCGCGGCCGGGTGCTCGACGCGCTGCGGACGTACTGGCACGTCGCGCTCGCCCCGCACTGGGACCGGATGCGCGCGGTGCTGGAGGCAGACATCGCCCACCGGGGCCGTGAGACCTCCCGGCACGGCCTCGCGGCGGTGCTGTCCGGCATCTCCGGGCGGATCACGTTCGCCAGCCCCGTCGTGCGGGTGCGGATCGCGGGCGTCGAGTCGTGGCGGACCGAGGCCGGAGGACACGGGCTCAACCTGGTGCCCAGCGTGTTCATCCGCCGCACCGCCGTTCCCGTGAACCGGGCCGCGCCCCCGATGCTCATCTACGCGGCTCGCGGCGCCGGCACGGTGTGGGAGCGGGGACGCACCCGTGGCCCCGCCGCGCTGGCGGGAGTGCTCGGCCGGGTGCGGGCGGAACTGCTGGCGGGACTGGCCGAGCCGCGGTCGTCGACCGATCTGGCCCGGCTGGCCGGCGTCACGACGTCGGCGGTGAACCAGCACCTCAGGGCGTTGAGCGCGGCCGGTCTGCTGGTCTCGCAACGCCACGGCCGCAGCGTCCTGTATGTGCGCTCCGAACTCGGTGATGCTCTCGTTTCCCAGTCCGTGGAACCGGGAAGCCGCACCCCGGCCACGTCGTTGGCAGGAGCATGAGCGCATTCGCGGAGGACTGGCAGAGCTGGAAGACGGAGCGCGAGACCACGCTGGCCGACCCGTACGGCTGGCTGGCACTGGTGTCGCTCGACTGGCTGGAGACCACCCCACGGGCCTACGACGGCCTTCCCGGCGTGTGGTGGCAGGACGACGACGCGGCGTACTGGCAGCCGGACGGGGAGGAACCGCGGAGGTTCGAACTCGTGCAGAGCGGTCCCGGCGAACGTGTCGCCCTGGGTGACGTCGAGGTCGAGGTTGCCCGGCGCGGCGGTTACCTGATCCGCGTGCACGACCCGAAAGCCGAGGTGCTGAGGAACTTCCGCGGCGTGCCCGCGTACGAACCGCAGGAGAAGTGGGTGCTGGAAGGCGTGTACGAGCCGTTCGACGAGCCCGTGCCCACGACGGTCGGTGCGGTCGTGGAGGGGCTCAGCCACGTCTACGAGGCACCGGGCCGTGTGCGGTTCAGCCATGACGGCGCCGAGCACGTGCTCACGGCGTTCAACGGGCGCAACGGCGGCCTGAACATCCTTTTCACCGACGCGACCAGCGGCGTCACCACCTACGCGGCGAACCGGTCGCTGGCGGCGGCCGTGGACGGCGGCAGGGTGGTGCTCGACTTCAACCGGGCGACCAACCTGCCGTGCGCCTTCACCGACTTCGCCACCTGCCCGCTGCCGCCCGCGGGCAACCACCTGCCGTTCGGCGTCGAGGCGGGGGAGAAGACGCCGTACGAGCGCGGCTGACCGCTGCTACTCGCAGGCGATGCCGTCCTTGTCGTGGTCCAGGCCGTAGATGTCGGTGCCGACGACCCTGATCGGGCCCGCCACGTAGGCGGGTCCGTTCCCGCTGCCACCCGCGCAGTCCACGTCGGACGCGATCGGCACGCAGCCGGAGTAGTTGGGGTCGCACGCGGGCTGGGGCGCCGGTTCCGGCTGGGGCTGAGGTTGCGGCTGCGGCTGGGGTTGCGGCTGGGGGTTGGGCTGGGGTTGCGGCTTCGGCTGCGGGACGACGGGTGGGGCAACGGTGGTCGTCGTTGTCGTGGTCGTCGTGGTGGTGGTCGTTGTCGACGTCGTCGTGCTCGGCGGAGCGGCGGACGTCGTCGTGGTGGTGGCCGACGTGGTGGTGGCCGACGTGGTGAGCGCCGCGGCCTTGTCGACGTCAGGCGTCCCACCGTCCAACGCGGCGCCGACGACGGAAACCGCCACGAAGAACGCGAACACGCTCGCCGCGCCGATCACCACCGGTGCCACCCACGAGGGAGAGCTCGGCAGGGGGACCACCGCGCCGCGGGGAACCTCGCGGGGCAACCGCAGCACGACCTGCATCAGGCCGTTCTGGCCACGCCGCAGCAGCGCCGCGCAGCCGGTGTGGCCGCCGCCGGACTCGACCTGCATCAGCAGCGGCGCATACCGTTGGGACATCAGGAAGGTCAGCTCGCCGACGCGCTGCCCGTCGAGCCGCACCTCGATCCCGCGGTGGCCGCGGTACCTGCCCGCGCTGATCGAGCACCAGGTCAGGTGCACGGCGACCTGCCGCGTCACGCCGCCGGGGACCGCGTACCTCGCGAGCGCCAGCTGGTGGCGCTCCTCGCCCGTCACGGTCACCGGCACCTCGCCGGGCACCATCACCAGGCCGGCAGCCGAGTTCTCGATCACTGTCGCAGCTCCCTCGGGATGGGATACGTACGCTTCCCATCGAGAGACCGCCATCGGTGTTACCGGGAGTGCGACCAGGTTGTGCTGATCGGGTGAAAATCCGCGTGAACCTGTTACGCGGAGCCGGGAAACGCCGATGTACTCAGGCGCTCGCGCGTTTGATGAGGGAGGTCGGCAGCAGCAGCGACGGGGGCAGCCCCGCCTCCCCCGCGAGCTCCGCCAGCAGCCGCCACGTCATGGTGCGGCCGAGCTCCTCGACGTCCTGGCGGATCGTCGTGAGCGGGGGTGTCGCGGTCGCGGCGAACACCGAGTCGTCGAAGCCGACCACGGCGACGTCCTGCGGAATGCGCCTGCCCTGCGCGTGGAGCACCTGCATGGCGCCGAGGGCCATGATGTCCGCGGCGACGAACACCGCGTCGAGGTGCGGTTCCTTCTGCAACAGGCGTTCCATGGCCCGTGCGCCGCCCTCGGGCGTGAAGTCGCCGTGGACCACCAGGTCGTTCGCCATCTTGGCCTCGCTCAGCCCGCGCTTGAACCCGCTCAGCCGGTCCGCGCCCACGGCCATGTCCTTGGGGCCCGCCACCGTCGCGATGCGCTTGCGCCCCAGCGAGACCAGGTGCCGGGCGGCTTCGAGGGCGCCGCTGAAGTTGTCCGCGTCGACGAACGGCACGGTCCTGCCCAGCGGCCTGCCACCGGACACCACGGGCAGGCCGATCTCGGCCAGCATGGGCACCAGCGGGTCCTCGCCGTGCAGGCTCACCAGCAGCGCGCCGTCGACGTGGCCGCTGCTCAGGTACGAGACGAGGTCCTCGGTGTCGGTGGGCTGGCTCATCATGAGCAGCAGCTGCACGTGCCGTCCGGCGAGCTCCGAGTGCACTCCCCGCAGGACACCGGCGAAGAACGGGTCGCCCAGCACGCGGCCGCTCGGTTCCGAGACGACGAGCGCGATCGCGTTGGCCCGGTGACCGGCGAGCGCCCGCGCCGCCTGGTTGGGCGAGTAGCCCAGCTGCGCGATGGCGGCGTGCACGGCCTCCCGGGCCCTGGCGCTGACGTACTGCTCGTCGTTGATCACGCGCGAGACGGTCGACTTGGACACGCCGGCGACCCGCGCGACCTCTTCGATCCGCGGGCCGGGACGTCTTTTCGCCGTCTCGGTCATGCGGTCATCCTAAGCCGCCTGGCCCGTCCATGATCTGTGAATCGGCACCTCGGTTCCCCCTCGTCGCGGCGGTGTGCCACGAGTCTGGGAGATCGCTCGCACAAATCCCGCACAGGCGGCGCGCCGGTCCGGCGGCGGCAGCCCGTCCGAAGTGGACTACGAGATCGTGACGGGGATGCTGAGCCGCAGCGGTCCCGCGACGCCGGAGATCACGCCGTCCCCGGCCTTGGGGCCCGCCTGCAGCCGCGCGCGGTAGACGATCGTCTCGCCGGGGGCGAGGGTCTGGCCGCCCTCGCACGTCACCGTGCCCTTGCCGGCCGGGCATCCGATCATCCCCGCCGCCGGCTTGCCGGGGCCGACCGTCTTGATCTTGTCCGGCATGGTGAGGGTCAGCGCCGGCACCGTCGTGGGGGACGAGCCGGTGTTCGTGATCCTGATGTCCATCTCGTTGGGCGGGCCCTCGGTGGTCATCGCGACGCCGTCCGGCGCGCTGCCGGACAGCTGGGAGCTGGAGGCGGGCACGAACTCCGTCGGCGCCGCCGTCGTCGTGACCACCACCGTGCCGGTGCCCCCGCCGACGTCGGTCTGGACCTGCTGCGAGTCCGGACCGGACGCCGGGGCCGTGGGGGCGCTGCCCGCGTCCCGGGTGGTGCCCGGCTGGTTGACCTGCTGCGACGTGCCTGCCGCGGTGCTCGATGTGGCGGCGGGGGCAGCGGCCTCGGGGGTGGTGGCGCTGGAGTCGTTGGAGGTGACGACGCCCGAGGCGGCGACGACCACGACGGCCGCGGCGGAGGCCGCGACACCGAGCCAGGAGCCCGCGCTGAGGGTGATGGCCGCGCCCTTGGTCGCGGTGGCGGCCGTCGCCAGGTAGCCGGCGGTGCCCGTGCCGAGCACGATGGGCGCGACGAGTCCGCGCAGCGCGCCGTTGACGTCGGCGAGCTCACCGGCCAGCTTGCGGCACTCGGCGCACTCGTCCATGTGCGCGTCGAGCTGGACGGCCTCGCGCCCCTTGAGCCCGCCGCGAGTCCAGGCGCCGAGCTTGGTCACGGTGGGACGGCAGCGTTCCGAGGGTTCCTGGGCCACGTGCGCCTGAAGGAACGCCTTGCGCAGGCCCTCGCGGGCGCGGAACGCCATCGCCGACACCCCGTTGGGCGTCAGGCCGAGCAGCGGCGCGATCTCGCCGGGCGACTGGCCCTCGATCGCGGTGTGCCACAGGACCGTCTGCCACCGCTCGGGCAGCGAGGCGAACGCGCTGGCCGCGAGCGTCTGGTCGAGGTCCTCCACGGCCTTATCGCGGAACGGCACGCTGGTCGCCTTGGTGGCGCCGGGCACCTCCTCGACGTCCCCGGCGAGCTCGAGCCGCTTCTCCTTGCGGGTCTTGTCGTACGCCGCGTGCCGCACCGCCGTCAGCAGGTAGGGCCGGAAAGCGCTTCCCGGCCCACCGCCGGACTTCAGCGCGGCGAGGACCTTGGCGAACGCGTCGGACACCAGGTCGTCGGCGTCCGACGAGGACGAAGCCAGCTGCATCGCCAGCAGGTTCGCGGATCGGACGTGGCGCTCGTACAGCGTGCCGTATGCCTCGATCTTGCCGTCGCGAACGGCGTCGATGAGATCTGCGTCCGACGGCGTTCGATCACGCTGCCCGATCAAAGAATGCCGCCTAACGTCATGCCCGGAGTGATACGCGGACCCTATCGAGACTAGTCGACCCGAACAATCCACGCATCCGAACCTGATGCAATAAAAAGATGCGGTGGGCTGACCGGACGTGATCGATACGGGCCTGATGGCCCTGGTGCGACGGCTGTTGCCGCCGACCGGGTGCATCCGTCCGGAATTCGGACAGCCCGTCCGCGTGAATCGAACGTCCTGGGGCGAGAGGCGCCGGTGACCGTCCGAAAAGGACTGGACGGGAAGTGGACGAATTCATTTCGGACCCGATGGTGTTCCGGCACGGGGACCGGGAACGCGCGGCGCGGACCGGGTGGACGTGGAACGGGCCCGGCCCGCGGGAGGCGGACCGGGCCCGGTGCGGAAGCCGGAGAGGTCAGAGGCGACCGGCGCTCTCGTACAGCTCCCGCACGGCGGAGGTGAGCACCGACGCGTCCATCCCGGTCGTCACCAGGTCGGAGTTCATCGTGCCGCGGCTCGTGACGCCGAAGATCGTGCCCTTGCCGGTGGCCGGGTCGAACCCGCGCAGCCACGGGCCACCGCTCGACCCCGGTGCGAGGTCGCAGTCCGTCTGCCACACCGAGTACACGCTGTTCGCCCGCAACGACGCCGGGCGGTCGCACGCGAGCAGCGACTCGCCGTTGTCCAGCTGGGACACCGGGTAGCCCAGGAGCGTCGCATCGGCCGGTGAGGCCATCTCGTCGAACGAGATGTCCTGCGCGCCGGCGACGTCCTCGACGTGGCGGCCGCCGACCGGGTCGAGCGCCACGACCGCGTCGTCGTCGGCGCCGCTGCTCGGGCCGCTGTAGGTGTCGGACCAGGCGAACGCGCGGGCCGCGAACACCTCGCTCGCCCCGTGGTCGTAGCCGGGGGCGAAGACCACGTTCACGATCTTGATGGGGTTGTCCCGCCGGTCCCAGCCGCCGTGCAGGCAGTGCCCGGCCGTGAACACCACGTCCTTCGTGGCGCTCGGGACGACCGTGGCCGAACACGTGAGGTCGATGCCCTGCGACGTGGTCGCGAACAGCCGCCCGACGCCGGCGGGCGGCGGTCCCGGGTAGGGGCGGGCGATCTGCTCGGCGGGCGGCAGGGCGTCCTCGCCGGTCGCCCGCATCCGTTCCGGGGTCCAGTAGGCGAGGGCGGCGGTCCGGTCGGACTCGGCGACCCGCGTGACGACCTGGCCCGCCGCCTGGGCGGGGGACGCGGTGACGAGGACCGCGCCGATCAGCACACCGGTCGTGCTCAGTGCTTTCCAGCTCATGTCCGGGTGACGTGCCGTGGCGGAACGGCGTTGCACAGCCGGGCGCGAATCAGACCAGAGGATGAGATCAGTCGAGACGCACCTGGAGGCGGGCGGTCAGGGCGATCATCTCGCGCAGCCTCGCCTCCGCGCCGTCGGCGTCGCCCTCGACGGCGGCCGTCACCAGGTCCTGGTGCGCTCGCGCCAGCTCTTCCCGGTCCGGCAGGTCCGTGTCGCCGGGGGCGGGACGGGCCCAGCGCCGGTACAGCTCCGCCTCGTCCCGCAGCGCCTCGGCGGCCTCGCGCAGCAGCGGGTTGGCGCACCCGGAGAGCAGCACGTGGTGCAGTTCGGTGTGCGCGTCCAGCCAGTCCTGGCTCTCCGGGTCGTACGGGGTGTGCCGGAACGTGTGGTGCGCGGCGATCAGCCGGGACTGCCAGCCCAGGCCGCCTTCGGCGACCGCCCGCCGCAGCGCCAGCGACTCCAGCTCGGCACGCGCGTCGCAGACGAGCGCGAGGCCCTCTTGGGAGATCGTGCGCACCTGGAAGCCCAGGTGTGGTTCCGATGTGACGAGGCGCAGCGCCGACAGGCGGAGCAGGGCCTCGCGGACCGCGCCCGTGCTCACGCCGTAGCGCTCGGACAGCTGCGGGAACTTCAGCCGCTCACCCGGCCGCAGGCGGCCGCCGAGGATGTCGGAGCGGATGAGCGCCTGCACGCCTGCGCTGCGGGTGGCCGGGGAGCTCGGGTGCGACACGAGCTGATCATACGACAGTTGACAACGCTGCTAACTTTTAAAAGTCCTCATGAGCATCAAAAGTTGGAGTGAGTTGTGCACGATCCCTTCGCGTCGCTGCCCCCGGTGCCGAGCTTCGAGCTGACCAGCGCGGACGTCACCGCGGACAGCCCGCTGCCGCCCGCCCAGTACGCGGCCATGAGCGGCCGTCCGGGAGCCGCCGACGTGTCTCCGCAGCTGTCGTGGTCCGGCTTCCCCGAGGAGACGAAGAGCTTCGTCGTCACCATGTTCGACCCGGACGCGCCCACGCCGTCCGGCTTCTGGCACTGGGTCCTCGCCGACGTGCCCGCCTCCGTCACCGGGCTCGCGTCCGGCGCGACCCCGCCCGCACCGGCCTTCCACGTCGCCAACGACGCCCGCGTGCAGGGCTACCTGGGTGCCGCGCCGCCCGCCGGGACGAAGCACCGGTACGTGATCGCCGTGCATGCGCTCGACGTCGAGTCCGTCGTGCCGTCCGGGGTGAACGCGGAGTCCACGCCGGCGATGCTGTCGTTCGCGATCCTCGGGAACACGCTGGCCCGTGCGGTGCTCGTGCCGTGGGGCGGCGACGCCTGACCCGCGCGGAGGGCGAGGGGCACCACCTGTAGGTTGGATCTTGCCGGTGCTCCCTCGCCCGCGGGAGGAAAGACGTGATCGAGCAGCGGGCGCTGAGGTTCGCGCCGTTGCTGCTGGTGCTGTCCGTCGGCGCGTACGCCTGGACGCTCGGCGACCCGGCCGGCTGGCAGATGATCGACCTGAAGGTCTACTGGAGCCTCGCGCCGAACCTGCTGACCGGCGAGCTGTACTCGATCTCGATGCCGTTCACGGCCGACTTCCCCCTGCCGTTCACCTACCCGCCGTTCGCGGCGGCGGTGTTCCTGCCGCTGTCGGCGCTGCCGTGGGTCGCCGCGAAGATCGTGTGGCAGGTGCTGTCCCTGGTCTGCCTGTGGTGGCTGGTGCGCACCGCGCTCGCACTGGTGGCGGCCAGGCGGGGGGAGTCGTTCGACGGGACGTGGTCGCGGCGGGCCCTGCTGTGGACGGCGCTCGCGCTGTGGGCAGAGCCCGTGCGCAAGACCCTCGACTTCGGGCAGATCAACCTCGTCCTGGTCGCCGGGGTGTTCGCGGCGATGGTCGCGGCCCGCCAGTCCGTGGCGGGCCTCGGCGTGGGACTGGGCGCGGGGCTGAAGCTCACGCCCGCGATCTCCGCGCTGTACTTCCTCGCGACCCGCAGGTTCGCCGCGGCGGCGTGGTCGGTCGCGGGCTTCGCGCTCACGGTCGCCCTCGGGTTCCTCGCCTCTCCCGCCGACTCGTGGCGCTACTGGTTCGAGCTGCTCGGCGCGGCCGGCCGGGTCGGGCCGGTGGGCTCGGTGATCAACCAGTCGCTGCGCGGCGCGTTGTCCCGCTCCCTCGGCCACGACGTGGAGATGTCGTGGCCGTGGCTGCTCGCGGTCGCGGTGTCCGTCGTGCTCACGGCGCTGGCCCTGCGCGCCGCGGTCCGTGCGGCGGACACGCTCGCGGCCGTGGTCGTCGTGCAGCTGTTCGGGCTGCTGGTCTCACCGATCTCGTGGAGCCACCACTGGTTGTGGGTCGTCCCCCTGGTGCTGTGGCTGGTGCACGACCGCCGCGACGCGGTGCTCGCCGTCGTGTGGGTGGTCGCGACCGGCTCGGACCTCATCACCGTCCTGATCGATTCGCAGCCGTCGATCTGGGAGATCCCCCGGCCGTGGCCGCTCGCCGCGCTCGGCTGGGTTTACCCGGCGCTCGCGCTGCTCACCCTCGCGGTGGTTCCGAAGCTCCTGCGCGACCGCGTCGCGGTGCACCCCGGTTAGAAGGCAGACCACGTTGCACGTCTTGGGGAAGCTCGAACGGCCGTTGCTCGCCGTCGCGCCCTGGCTGTTGATGATCTCCCTGCTGCTGCGCACGTGGGTGGTGAACTCCGGCTTCGGCAACACCTCGATCGACCTGCGGGTGTACTGGACGCTCGCGCCGCACGTGCTCGACGGCGACCTGTACGACGTCGTCTCGCCGTACTCCCCGCCGGACTTCCCGCTCCCGTTCACCTACCCGCCGTTCGGGGCGCTGGTGTTCCTGCCGATGACGTGGCTCTTCTGGGGTGCCGCCCAGTGGGGCTTCCGCGTGCTGTCGGTGCTGTGCCTGTACTGGCTGGTGCGCACGGCGGTGCGCGCGGTCGCGGGGGAGGGGTGGCGGACGGAGCCCCGGCTGTGGCGGCGGAGGGCCCTGCTGTGGACCGCCGTGCTGCTGTGGATGATGCCGGTCTTCCACACCATCGAGTTCGGGCAGATCAACCTGGTGCTGGCCGCCGTCGTGCTGGCCTCGCTGATGGCGCGCGACGACCGCGTCGCGGGCGCCGGGATCGGGCTCGCCTCGGGGGTGAAGCTCGTTCCCGCGATCTCGGGGCTGTACTTCCTCGCGACCCGCCGGTGGGCCGCCGCGGCGTGGTCGCTGGCCGTGTTCGCGGCCAGCGCGCTGCTGGGCGCGCTGGTCGACCTCGGTCAGGCGGGACGGTACTGGTTCGGGCTCTTCGGCGACGCCGGTCGGGTCGGACCGGTCGCCACCGCGCACAACCAGTCGCTGCGCGGAGCGTTGTCCCGCTCGCTCGGCCACGACGTGGGGCTGTCGTGGCCGTGGGTGCTCGTCGCGGTACCGGCCGTCGTCGTGGCGCTTCTCGCCCTGCGCGCGGCCGTGCGCGCGGGTGACGCGCTGATCGGCGTGGTGACCGTGCAGTTCCTCGGTCTGCTGCTGTCGCCGATCTCGTGGGACCACCACTGGGTGTGGGTCGCCCCGTTGCTGATCTGGCTGGCCCACCGGCGGATCGCGTCGTGGGTCCGCGTGACGCTGCTCGCGCTGTGGTGCCCGGTGATGTTCCTGGACGTGATCGCGTTCCAGCTCGACCGGCAGCCGACGATCTGGACGATCAGCCGGCCGGGCTGGCTGTCCGCGCTCGGCTGGGCCTACCCGGCGCTCGCGCTGCTGACCCTGCTGCTCGTCGCGCTTCCCGTGCTGTGGGCGGACTCCCGGGTGGTCAGACCTGCCCGGTCCGCCGCATGACGCGGTCGAGCAGCTCGGCGTCCTCGCGCTGCTCCTCGTCCGAGGTGGTGAGGGCGAGCAGGAAGATGATGATCACGCTGAACCCGGCGCCCGCGACGATCAGCGACGTGATCAGGTCCTGCGAGTTGTCCGTGACGACCGGTGCGGCCGGGTCGAGGGTGACGTCCATGGCGAACATGCCGGTGTAGTGCATGCCGGTCACCGCGACGCCCATCACCAGGGAGGCGCCGGCGACCGCGAGCGGGCCCTTGACGGTCCGGGTGAACCACAGCGCGGCCGTGGCGGCGACGACGGCGATGACGAGCGACAGCGCGACGAACAGGAAGTCGTAGGAGACCGTCGCGCCGATCACGATCCCGGCCATGCCGGTGTAGTGCATCGCGGCGACGCCGAGGCCGGTGACGAGACCGCCCACGAGCAGCGGCCACCAGAGGTCGTGCTCGTTGTTGTCGAGGCGCAGGACGAGGAACAGGCCGATGCCGACCACCACGACGGCGACGAGCATGCTCAGCAACGTGATCGGGATGTCGTAGGCGACCGTCGCGCCCATCCACGTGCCGAGCATCGCGGTGAAGTGCATGCCCCAGATGCCGAGCCCGCCGATCGAGAGGGCGGCGACGACGAGCCACCACTTGCGTGTTCCACCGGTCGCGTTGCGTGCGCGCTCACTGGACAGAAGACCGAGAGCGGAGCCGAGACACGCGATGACGTATGCGGTGATCGGCGAAGCCGTTCCCATGTCCATGTCCATGCCCGGATGGAAACATTCCGAAACTATGTACGCAAGACCTGTTTGGACAGTCGTGATCTGTCTCGCTCAAGAAGAACAGCGCGGGTTCCGGCGGCGCGTTCGTGCCAACCCCGTTGATCTCGAAGGAAAACCGGGAGCACGAACGTCCACAGTGTGATCGACGCCATGACGACCAGGTCGAGGCGCACCATGTCGATCAGCGGCGATAAGACAGTCGCATAGGTGAGCAATCCTGTAACGCCCAGGATTTCGCGCACCGCGAGACGAAGCGGGTTCGCCCGGGAGCCGTCCACCGCGCGGATCCGGTAGCCCGCGAGCCACCCTCCGACCGTCATCCCGCCCGCGACCGCGGGCAGCACCACGCGCAACAGCACGAGCACGCCGAGTGCCCAGCGCGGATCCGGTGGCAGCACGAGCTTTGCGATCACGAGCACCACCATCGCGTCGGCGACGAGACCGACCAGCCGGCGCGGCACGGTGACCGTGCCGAGCGGCGCCGCGGAGGAGGCCGGGTCCGGCACCGTCGGCACCACGAGCGCGACGGGCGCGATCATCCAGCCCAGCAGCGCGCCGCCGGTGTTGGAGATCAGGTCGTCCACGTCGGCGATCCGGTACGGGCAGGGGTAGAAGCCGAGGTTCCCGGTGTACTGGACGACCTCCACCGCCAGCGAGATCGCGAAGCCGATGGCGACGACGGCGAACGGGCCCCTGCCGTACGCCTTGCGCAGCACCACGCCCAGCGGGACGAACAGCGCCACGTTGAACAGCTGCTGCAGGAAGGCCGACGACCGCACCATCGCGCCGACGCCGGACCGCCCGTAGGCCGCCATGTTGTTGCGCATGTCCGTGACCCACTGGAACGGCACCGTCGACAGCATCTGGTCGCCCGTGCACAGCTTCGAGACGTCGGACGGGAACGGCAGGAAGATCAACGCCAGCGCGACGAGGCCGTAGGCCAGCAGGCCGTACAGCACCAGCGCCCGGCGTGGCTCGACCCGCCCGAACCGCCAGTAGTGCAGCAACCCCAGGGGAACGAGCACCAGCAGCCCGACTCCCACGAACGCCAGGAAGCCCGTCCGAGCGGTCTCCCAGTACGACGCCACCATGTCCCACCGCTCCGAGCTAGTCTCCCGCGCCTGAGCGGATTTGTGCCCAGCCCGCTTCCGCGCCAAACCAGGCGGGGGGAAGATCCGCCGGACGCCGCGGCGGGCGACGCAGGTTCGCCCGAACAGACCGTGCGGGTGTGCCCGGAACAGTCCTAGTCGGGTGGGTGCGGGTGAATTAGTTTCGAACCAGTGGCGACGAACGCGGTGCGGGTCCAGGTGCTGGGATCGACGCGGGCCTGGCACGCCGGGACGGAGCTTCCGCTCGGTCCTCCCGGCCGGCGGGCGGTGCTCGGGCTGCTCGTGCTCGCCGAGGGCGAGTCGGTGACCGTCGCGGACCTGGTCGACGCGCTCTGGGGAGAACGGCCGCCGCGCAGCGCGATGAACGTGCTGCAGACGCACGTCAAACACCTGCGCCGGGTGCTCGAACCCGGCCGCACCTCGCGCACCAGCAGCTCGGTCCTGCCCTACACCAACGGCGGCTACGCGGTGAACGCGGACGCGGTCGAGGTCGACCTGCTCGCGTTCCGCCGTCTGGTCGCCGAGGCGAACCACGGCGACACCGGCAGTGACGGCGACCGGACCGCGGTCGTGGCGCGGCTGGCGGCGGCGCTGGAGCTGTGGCGCGGCAGGCCGCTCGCCGACGTGCCCGTGCTCGCCGCGCACCCGAAGGTCGTCGCGCTCGTCGCGAAGCACCGCGAGGTGCAGGCCAGGTACGCGGACGCGATGATCGAGATCGGGGCGGCGGCGGACGTGCTGCCCGACATCGCGGAGGCCGCGGCGGCCCAGCCGCTGGACGAGGCGGCGCAGGCCCGTTTGATCCGCGCCTACCAAGCTGTCGGGCGCAGGGCGAAGGCGTTCCGGACCTACCACGAGGTGCGCGACCGGCTCGTCGAGGAGCTGGGCGTCGACCCCGGCCCCGAGCTGCGCGCCGCCCACACCGCGCTGCTGCACGACACCGCGGACGACCCGGTGGACGGACGGTCGCGTCCCGCCCTGCGCGTGCCGCGCCAGCTGCCCGCCCAGCCGTCCGGGTTCACCGGCCGCGGCGCCCAGCTGGCCACGCTGGACGCCCTCGCCCCCGGGCCGGGGTCCGTCGCGCTGTCGATCACCGCGATCTCCGGCAGCGCCGGGGTCGGCAAGACGGCGCTCGCCGTGCACTGGGCGCACCGGGTGCGCGACCGGTTCCCCGACGGCCAGCTCTACGCGAACCTGCGCGGGCACTCGCCCGGCGGGGCGGCACCGCCGATCGAGGTGCTCGCCCAGTTCCTGACGGCGCTGGAGGTGCCCGCCGAACGCGTCCCCGTCGACGTCGAGACGGCCGCGGCGATGTACCGGACGCTGACCACGGACCGCAGGATGCTCGTGCTGCTCGACAACGCCGCCGGGCCCGACCAGGTGCGGCCGCTGCTGCCCGCCGGTCCCGCGTGCGTCCTCGTCACCGGCCGCGACCGGATGACCGGGCTCGTCGCCCTGCACGGCGCGCGCCAGGTCACGCTCGGCGTGCTCAGTCCCGAGGACGCGCTGGAGCTGCTCGCGCACGTTCTCGGCCGGGAACGGGTCAGGGCCGAACCGGTGGCCGCCGCAGAGCTGGCGAAGCTGTGCGCCTACCTGCCGCTGGCCCTGCGCATCGCGGCCGCGAACCTCGCCGACCACCCGCACCGCGGCCTCGACGACCACGTCGCCGACCTGCGGGACAGCAACGTGCTGACCGCGCTCACCGTGCAGGGTGACGAGAACGCGGCGGTGCGCACCGCGTTCGACCTCTCCTACGCCGCGCTCCCGGAACCGGCGCGGCGGTTGTTCCGCCTGCTGAGCCTGGTGCCGGGGACCGACGTCGGCACCGAGGCCGTCGCGGCGCTCGCGGGCACCGACCGGGAGACGGCGGCACGGCTGATGGACCGGCTCGCCGCGGCGCACCTCGTCGAGCCCAGGGGTCCCGGCCGGCACGGCTTCCACGACCTGCTGCGCCGCTACGCCGCCGAACGGGCCGGGCGCGAGGAGACCGCCGGGGACAGGGACGCGGCGCTGCACCGGTTGCACGACTGGTACCTGGGCGCGGTGGACGCCGCCGCCCGGTTGCTCTACCCGCACATGCTGCGCCTGCCCGTCCCCCCGCCGACCGCCGCGACGCCGTCCGGCATGACCGGCGCGGGGGAGGCGTCGGCCTGGCTCGACGCGGAGCTGGCGAACCTCGTCGCCGCCGTCAGGGCCGGACCGCGGCCGGCGGCGTGGCTGATCGCCGACTCGCTGCGCGGCTACTTCTGGATGTGCACGCGCCAGGTCGAGTGGCTCGCCGTGGCGGAGGCCGCGCTGCCCATGTCCGACGCGCCGAGGGAACGCGCGGCCGCCCGGCTGAGCCTCGCCGACCTCTTCTACCGGCAGGGCCGTTACGGCGAGGCCGTCCGGCACTACACCCACGCCCGGCTGGCGGCGCGCGAGGCGGGCTGGGTCGAGGCGCAGGCCGCGGTGCTCGGCAACCTCGGTGGCGTCTACTGGCAGTCGGGACGCCTGCGCGCCGCCGCCGTCCGGTTCCGCCGCTGCCTCGCGCTGAGCCGCGCCGTCGGGCAGCCCGCCGGGGAGGCCGTCGCCCTCGGCAACCTCGGCCTGGTGCACTGGGAGATGGGCGACCTGCCCGAGTCGGCCGAGCACTACGCCAGGGCGTTGCGGCGCTACCGGGAGATCGGGTCGCTCTACGGCGAGGCGCTCAACCTCGGCAACCTCGGGCAGACCCAGCGCGCCCGCGGCCTGCCGGAGGAGGCGGCCGAGGTGCTGACCCGCGCCATCGCGCTGCACCACGAGGCGGGCAACCGCAGCGGCGAGGCGCTGGCGCGCAGCAGACTGGCCGCGGCGTTCCTCGACCTCGGCAGGGACGAGGAGGCGCTCGGGCACGCCCGCGCCGGTCTCGCCCTCGCCCAGGAGACCGGCGACCCGCGCACCGAGGTGGAGGCGCTCGCCGCGCTCGCCGCCGTCGAGCTCGGGCTCGGCCGCCCGGCGGAGGCCGGGCGCCGGTACCGCCAGGCGCTCGACCTCGTCCGCAGCACCGGCGACCGGTATCCGGAGATCGAGGTGCTGATCGGCCTCGCGACGGTCACCCGTGACGCCGCACCGGCGCGGCAGGCGCTCGCCCTCGCCGAGCGCGCGGGCTACCGCGCCCTGCACCGGCGGGCGGAGAGCGCGCTCGCGGCACTGACTAGTCGATGACCAGGTCGCCGACCCCCTTGCGCACGACGCTGCTCGTCCCGTCGGGCAGGATCTCGATGACACCCCACGGGTTGATGCTCCCGTCGGTGCCGTCACCGGTCCTGCACCGGAACTCGCCCATGTTGAACGCCTGCCAGGCGCCGCGGCCGTCGTTCACCCGCAGGTGCGCCTCCTCGGCGCTGGCCGCCCAGGCGCACGTGGTGCCGTCCGCCGCGTGCGCGAGGTGCGGTGTGATGCTGACCGGGTCGATCACCCCGTCCACGACGCACCACGTGACGTGGTAGGAGTACGACCACTTGCCGGGACTGGCGAGCCGCACCGCCACGGACGTCTCGCACGTGGCCGCGTCCGCCGCGGCCGGTGCCACCAGCAGGCCGGTGATCATCGCCGCACCGCCGAGCACCGCCGCCGCTTTGTTGTTGAACCACATGGTCTTCGCCCCCTCGGACTTGCCGTTCCCCCAATCTGTCGGGTGATCTCGGCCTCCGCAAGGTCCTCGCGCAGCAATCCAACGGACGTCCAACCGACGTCCAGTCGCGCTGCATAGCTTGTGCCGCAACGTTTCCAACAGGGGAGAGTGGAACGATGAAGGCACAGCTGAAACGAGGCGCCGCGGCGGCAGCGGTGGCGGCGGTGGTGCTCACCGGGGTCGCGACCGGAAGTGGGAGCAGCACGGCCCAGCCCACCGGCCTGCGGGCGTACGGCATCTCGGCGGACGGCACGCTGATGGCGACGTTCACCACGGACCGGCCGACGGTGCTGGACTGGGTGCGGCAGATCCAGGGGTTCTCCGGCGACGTGACCGCGGTCGGCACGGACATCCGGCCGCAGGACGGCCTGCTCTACCTGGTGGGCGACAAGGGCGGGATCTACACGGTGAAGCTGCCGAGCTCGTCGAACTGGGACCCGGTCGTCACGAAGGTCTCGCAGCTGACGTACCCGTTGTCCGGCACGAACTTCGGCGTCGACTTCAACCCCGCGGCCGACCGCCTGCGGGTGATCAGCGACAACGGCCAGAACCTCCGCCACGACCTCAACACCCACTCCACGGTCAACGACACGATCCTGACGACGCCGCCGGCGGGCACGACGAAGGGCGTGACGGCCGCCGCGTACACCAACAACGACCTGAACCCGGACACCGCGACGACGTTGTTCGACATCGGCACGCTCACCGACCAGGTCCTCATCCAGTCACCCGCCAACAACGGCACCCTCGCGCCGACCGGCAGCCTCACCGTCGACGCCGCCGCGAACGCGGGCTTCGACATCTACAGCACCCTGAGCAACGGCAAGGCCGTCTCCTCCGCGGGCTTCGCCACCCTCGTCGGACCGGGCAGCGGCTCCTCCCTCTACAGCGTCAACCTGCTGACCGGCGAGGCGACCGCCATCGGCCGCTTCCCGATCCCGATCACCGACCTGGCCATCAGCCTCACCGGCAGCTGACGAGGGCTCACCACGGCCGTCCAGTCGCCGTCCAGTCGTGCCCAATAGCTTGTGCCACAAGGTTTTCCGAGCGGGGAGAAGTGGGGAACATGAGGGCACGGGCGAAGAGGGGCGTCGCTGCGGCGGCCGTGGTGGTGTCGGTGTCCGCCGCGATCGTGGGCGGCGGTGGGAGCAGTGCGGCACAGCCGTCCGGCCTGCGGGCGTACGGCATCACGGCGGACGGCACGCTGATGGTGACGTTCACGACGGACCGGCCGACGGTCCTTGACTGGGTGCGCCAGATCCAGGGCTTCTCGGGCGACGCCGTCGCGGCCGGCATCGACATCCGGCCGCAGGACGGGCTGATGTACCTGCTGGGGGACAAGGGGGGCGTCTACACGGTCAAGCTGCCGGCCTCACCCAGCCAGGACCCGGTGGTCACGAAGGTCTCGCAGCTGTCGGTCCCGTTGTACGGCACCAACTTCGGCGTCGACTTCAACCCGGCCGCCGACCGCCTGCGGGTCATCAGCGACACCGGTCAGAACCTGCGGCACAACCTCGCCGACCACACGACGACCGAGGACGCGGTCCTGTCCACCCCGCCCGCACTCGGCCCGACGCGGGGCGTCACGGCCGCCGCGTACACCAACAACGACCTGAACCCGGACACCGCGACCACGTTGTTCGACATCGGCACCGCCTCCGACGAGGTGCTGCTTCAGGTGCCCGCCAACAACGGGCTGTTGAGCGCCACCGGCAAGCTCACCGTCGACGCTCAGCCGAACGCGGGGTTCGACATCTACAGCCAGTTGAGCAACGGCAAGGCGGTGTCCAACTCGGGGTTCGCGGCTCTTTCGACCTCTGGTGCCGGTGCTGCGCTTTACAGCGTCAACCTGTTGAGCGGCGAGGTCACGAGTGTCGGCAGGTTCCCGTTGCCGATCGCCGACCTGGCGATCTCGCTGACCGGCAGCTGACGGAGGGAACCCCCGGAGGACCATCCGGCCGCCGCCGGATGGTCCTCCGGGGCCAGGACCGGCCCCGGCAGAAGGTGGCTCGGGGGCGCTTCCGGCGCCGGCCGGGTCTGGCGGATCGCCGTCGGCTCATCCTCCTCCAGGCGGGTGAGGAGGCGCTGACCTGCGGGAACGGAGCGTTCCGGGCGGTCGTTTGGCCCTGTGAACATCCGGGGGTTCCGTTGGGCGTGGAATTCCGAAAATCTGTGGCGATGGGGAATGTGACGCGGACCAAGCCTGTCACGTCGTCCCGTCGCGGCGGAAGCGGTGGGAACAGGCCGGTCAAGTGGATCTTCGCGGTGCTGGGAACGGGTGCCGTCGCGGCCGGGGTGTTCGTCGGGGTGGTGAAGTACAAGGACGCCGCGGTGGGCAGTCCTGCGTTGGAGACGTCTGTTCCCACCTCGACGGTCCAGCCCGCGGCGGTGACCACGGGGCCGTTGCGGTCCGGTGAGGGGTGGTACGACCTGTCGCTGCACGAGCCGTTGGAGATCGGGCAGGGGCAGGAGCTCGTGGCGTCGATCGTGATCGGGGTGGGTGGGCAGCCGTTCGAGAACAGCATTCGCGGTTACCTCGTCTCGTCGATGGCTCAGCAGACCAACGCGAGCACGTGGACCACCGACAGCCGGTGCACTCGGCTGTCGGTGTGGGTGGGCAAGGACGCTGCCTCGTCGTTGACCGGGGGTACCGGGGAGTTCGTCGTGGAGGCCGATGGTGAGGTGATCACCTCACGGGAGGCGACCAGCGGTGACGCGCCGCAGCACCTCGAGGTCGACGTGTCCACGGTTGACCGGTTGCGGCTGGTGGACGTTCGCGGTAGCCATGACGCCGACAACGCCTGGGGTACGCCGCGGGTCTACTGCACCGCGCCGCCCGGCAAGCTCCGGTCATGAGGAAGGGATGAACTCGGGGAGCTCCATTGCCGAGTGTTCCGGGCGGGGCTGTTCGGCGGGCATCGTCGCGCGGGTGCGCAGAGCGGCGTTGCGTGCGGCCAGTGCCTCGGCGGTGCCGGGGAGCATTTCCGACCTGCTCTTGCCCACGATGCCCTGGTTCGCCTCCACGAACGGGCGGGTCTGGCGTTCGTAGGCGTCGAAGGCCGCGGTGTGGTCGTGGGCGGTGGCGAGGTGGCCTGCCAGCACGTAGGCGCCCACCAGGGCGAGGCTCGACCCCTGCCCGGTCAGGAACGACGGCGCGTACGCGGCGTCGCCGACCAGCGCCACGCGGCCGGAGGACCAGCGGGGCAGGTGGATCTGGCTCACCGTGTCGAAGAACAGGTCGTCGGCCGTGCGCATCGTCTCGACCATGTGCGGCACCTCCCAGCCGTCGCCGGCGAAGACGGACGCCACCAGGTCGCGTTGCGCCGCCGGGTCCTTGAACGCGCCGAACGGTGCTTCGGGGAGGGCGAAGTTGAGGAAGCCGTGCACGGTGCCGCCCGTGCCCGCCGCGTACAGCGCGGCTGCCCTGCCTGGCTGGTTCCACATCACGCCCTCGTGTGCGAGGCCCAGCCGGTTCGGCATGGTGAAGCCCGCGAAGCAGTAGCCCAGGTAGTGGTGGAACTGTTCTTCCGGCCCGAAGACCAGTGCGCGCACGCCGGAGTGCAGTCCGTCGGCGCCGATGACGAGGTCGTAGGTGCGTTCGAGTCCGCTTCGGAACGTGACGTCCACGCCGTCCGCGTGGTCGTTCAAGGCGACGATGCTGTTGTCGAAGAGGAACTCCACGTCGTCGCGCACGGTGTCGTAGAGCATCGTGGTGAGCTCTCCGCGTGGGATCTCGATGTCCTCGTCACGGCTTCCCGTGAGTGCGACGGCGCTCATGGACGTGACGACGCTGCCGTCCGCGTCGAGCATCGTGATCCGCTGGGTGTCCACGTGGGCTTCCCTCAGCCGGGGGAGCAGGCCCATCCGCTCGACGACGCCGACCGCCGTGCCGCGGATGTCGATGGGGTAGCCGCCGCCGCGCAGCGTGTGCGACTTCTCGACGATCGTGACGTCGAACCCGGAGCGCCGCAGCCAGTGGGCGAGTGCGGGTCCGGCGATGCTGGCGCCGGAGATGAGGACGCTGGTCATGACGATCCTTCCTGATAACTAACTTAGGTATCCTTTTTTCGCACGTGGTGATCGCTAGCGTGTGTGCGGATGGCACGAGCATATACCTAAGTTAGGTAAGTAAGGTGTGAGATGAGCGAGGCGCTGGACCCCGCGGCGGTGCTGCCGCAACTGATGCGACTGGGCACCGTGCTCAACCGCAGCCAGCTGGTCGAACGCGCGATGGCGCAGGTCGGCGTCCCGCTGGAGCGGCCGGGGCTGAGCGTGCTCATCACGCTGCGGATGTCCGGGCGGCCGTTGCGGGTGGGGGAGATCGCCGCGCGGATGCAGGTCGTGGGCCCGCACGTGACCCGGCACCTGCACGACCTCGAACGCCTGGACCTCGTGCGTCGCGTCGTCGACCCGGACGACCAGCGCGCGCGCCTCGTCGAGCTGACGGACGGGGGTGCCGCGGCGGCGAACCGCTACCTGGAAGCGGTGCTCGGCTGGCTCGGGGGCGCCGTCGCCGACTGGTCGGAGGAGGACAAGGCGACGTTCGGCCGCCTGCTCACCCGGTTCGTGCACGACCTCGACGCACGGGTCGCCGACCTCGACTGACCCTTGGTGGACTCCCGGTCCCGGTCCCGGGAGTCCAGGGTGCTCGGACGGCCGAACCGTGGCGGACACGTCACCGTGCCCGGTCGAGCACCTCCTGAGCGCTGCGCACGACGGCCGGGTCGACCAGGCGCCCGGACGGGTCCACCGCCGTCGCCTGACCCTGGCGCTGCGCCTCGGCGAGCACGGCGAGCAGCTCGGTGGCCTCCTCGACCTCCTGCGGCGTCGGGGTGAAGACGGCGTTGATCACCGGCACCTGCCGCGGGTGCAACGCGGTGCGGGCCCGGAAGCCCTGGCGCAGCAGCAAGGTCGTGGTGGCGTGCAGCCGTTCCTCGTCGTGCACGGAGATCTCGACCGGCCCGACCGGCGGTGCGAGACCGGCGGCGGCGCTGGCCAGCACGACCGCGAGCCGCACGCCGTGCAGCTGGTTCGACTGCTCGTCCGGGCGCAGCCGCAGCTCACCCGCGAGGTCGGCCTCGCCGATGCCGAGCCGCACGACGCGGGGCGACCGGCAGACCTGCTCCACCCGAAGCACACCCTCGGCGGTCTCCAGCAACGCGACCACGGCGGTCGCCCCGGCGGGCACACCCGCCTCCCGTTCGAGGGCGGTGAGCCGTTCGTCGACCTCGGCGAGCAGCGCGGGCTCCGCCTTGGGCACCCACACGCCGGTGAGCGACGGCGACACCACGGCGGCCAGGTCCGCCGCCAGGTGCGCGGGGTGCGAGTTCACCCGCGCCCACACCCTGGCGCCGGCCGGCGGCCGTTCGAGCAGCCGCGCGCAGGCCGTGCGGGCCTCCTTTTTGGCGTCGGCGGGGACCGCGTCCTCCAGGTCGACGATCACGTCGTCGGCACCGCTGTGCACCGCGCGCTCGTGGCGGCTGTCCCGGTGGCCGGGGACGTAGAGGTAGCTCCGGCCCGGCAGCGCAGACCCGTTCGGCATGGCGCCCTCCCACTTTCCGGGCCTCGGCCCGGGTTCGGCTCAGCCGCTGCCCTTGAGCACAGCGGACATCTTCACGGCGGCCTCGGCGATCACCGGGCCGAACTTCTCGGGGACGGCGTCCTTCAGCCGGTCGTGCGGGCCGCAGACGCTGAAGCAGCCGATGGCGCGCGAGCCCCTGGCCACGATCGGCGCGGCGACCGCGGCGGCGTACGGGTCGCGTTCGCCCTGGCTGACCGAGTACCCGCGGCGCTGGTCGACGGCCAGCATCGCGCGCAGGGTCGTCTTGTCCCGCACCGTCCTGGCGGTCAGCGGGGCGAGCTCCACCCCGGACAGGTACTCGCTGAGGTCGGCCTCGGAGAACGTCATCAGGATCGCCCTGCCCGACGCGCCCGCGTAGAGCGGTGCCCGCCTGCCGACCTCGATGGTCATCCGGACGTCCTGCTTGCTCTCCACCTGCGCGACGTACATGCGCTGCTTGCCCACGACGAAGCTCAGGGTGACCGTCTCGCCGAGCTCGTCGCGGAGGTCCTCCATGATCGGCTGCGACAGCGTGCGGATGTCCATCGAGCCCAGCGAGACGAGGCTCAGCTCCAGCAGCCGGGGGCCGAGGCTGTACTTGCTCCTGTCGTGGTCCTTGGCCAGTAACCCCGATTTCGCGAGCGCTTCGAGGATGCGGTGCACCGCGCTCTTCGGAAGGCCGACCGCTTCCGCGATCTCGGTGACACCGAGATCGCGGCCGGACTCGGTGAAGCTGAGCAGCACTGCTGAGACCCGCTCGACTGCCTGCATCGTCGTCCTCCCGGTTCGAGTCAGAGCCGGCCGCGCAGCGCGGCCGCCGCGGTGCGGACGTCCGGCGTGCCCGACACCGCGAGCCCGGCGAGCCTGCCCTCGAACGCGGCTTCCAGTGCGGTGCGCGGCGCGTACGCGTCGCCCACCACGGAGGCGGCGAGGTGGCCCGGCAGGGACGGCGCGGAGCCCGCGGACCTCTGACGGATGGTGATCATTGACGAGACATTGTGCAGCTCGCCCTGCTCGCCGGACAGCGGGTCGGCGTAAGTCAGCACGCCGTCCTCCAGACGCACCGGGGTGCGCATCAGCACGGCGCTGAAACCCCGGCCGGTCAGCTTCTCCAGCAGGGCCGGCCGGGAGTAGACGGGCACCCGCCAGGACAGCACCGGGCGGTCGGTGAGGAGCGTGACCCGGCACCCGCGCGACAGCAGCAGGTCCGCCGTGGCGAGCGCGGTCGTGGTGCCGTCCTCGTCGAGCAGGACGACGTGCCCGCCGGTGCTCTCCGGATCGGTCACGGCCGTGTGCAGAGGCAGCACCGGGAACCGGGTGTCGGGCACCTCGACGCCCCCGGTCGCGACCACGACGTGGTCCCAGCCCTCGGCGAGCAGCTCGTCGTCCGCGCGCAGCCCGAGCCTGATGTCCACGCCCGCGTGCCGGGCCACGGCCTCCGCCTCGGTGATGAACCGGCCGAACTCGCCGCGCATCGGCAGCCCGGCGGCGAGCCGGAGTGCGCCCCCGAGCGCGTCCTCCGCCTCGGCGAGCGTCACCTCGTGTCCCACGGACGCGGCGGCGGTCGCGGCCTCCAACCCGGCGGGGCCACCGCCGATCACGAGCACCCGGCTGCGGGTGCCCAGGCGGGCGGCGTCGCGCAGCGCGGCCCACTCCCGTTCCATGCCCGCCTCGGGGTTGACCACGCAGCTGATCGGCAGCCCTGCCTCGAGCCGGCCCGCGCAGCCCTGGTTGCACGCGATGCACTCACGGGCCGGCGCCGAGCCGGACACCAGCGGGAGCGAGGAGATGTTCGGGTTGGCGATGTGCGGACGGGCCAGCGCGACCAGGTCCGCGTCGCCGTCGACCACCAGGCTCTCGGCGTTCGCGAGGTTGTCGACCCGGCCCACCGCGACCACGCTGAGCTGCGGGAACTCCTTCTTGAACGCGCGCGGGAGGTGCCGGAAGGCCAGCGGCGGGAAGCTCATGTCGGCCATCTGCGTGGCGATGCTCGCGCTGCCGATGTAGGCGGAGTGGCTGACGTGCAGCACGTCGATCCGGTGGTCCTCGACGAGCAGGCCGACGGCGGAGAGCATCTCCTCGACGCCGAGGCCGCCCTCGATGAACTCGTCCGCGCTGATCCGCAGGATCACCGGCATCTCGGCGGGCAGCGCCGCCGCGACGGAGGCGAGCACCTCGTGCGTGATCCGCAACCGGTTCGTGAGGCTGCCGCCGTACCCGTCGGTGCGCCGGTTCGTCGCGGGGGAGAGGAACTGCTGGAGCAGGTGGCCGTGTCCGAGGTGGACCTCGACGGCGTCGACACCGGCGGTGGCGGCCCTGCGCGCGGCGGCGCCGAACGCGCCGACCAGCTCGGCGATCTCCTCGGCGGTCATCTCGTGCGGCACGGCGGCGGTGGAGGACCACGGGATGGGCGAGGCCGCCCACGCCGGGGTCAGCATGTTGTGCCCGCCCGACTGCCTGCCGACGTGCAGGAGCTGCGCGGCGAGCTTCGCGCCCTCCCCGTGCACGACCTCCACCAGGGCGGACAACGAGGGGATCACGCCGTCGTCGAAGGCCGAGACCGTGTTCGTGCGGCCGAGGCTCGTGGGGTGCACGCGCATGCCCTCGGTGATGATCAGCCCGACTCCGCCCGCGGCGCGGGCCCGGTGGTACGCGAGGTGCCGGGCCGAGAACACGCCGTTCGCCGCGAAGTTGGTCGTGTGCGCTGGCATGACCAGACGGTTACGCAGCGTGAGACGTCCGCAGTGGACTGTCTCGTGCAGACGCGGAAGATCCGTCATTCCTCGCCCCTTCGGAATCGTTCTGGATCAACGGAAGCGTGATCAAGTCCCAGGTGGACAAGTTGTCGAAAACTGAACTTGTTGCCTGGCAGGTCTTGACAGTGAGTGATGCCGTTCTTGAGAGTGGGACAGCAGCGTAGCTCGTTCCCGATGACCGGAACAAGGTGAGGTTTGATGACGCGGAGATCACTTGCCCGAGCGGTTCGGACCGGCTCTGCCAGACGGAAGGCTGTGCGCCCCGTGGCCCTCGTGGCCGCCGTGGCGCTCACGGTCTCCGCGTGTGGCGGCGGCGGTGCGGCGCAGGACGACAACGCCCCCAAGGCGGGCGCGACGTTCACCTACGCGATGACCGGCCTGCCCACGAGCCTCGACCCCGCCGACTACCAGGGCGACCCCTCCCGCAACATCGGTTTCGAGCTCGGCAGCTCGCTCTTCCGCTGGGGCACCGAGGACCTGGACCAGCAGGGCTGCACCACCCTGGCCAACGTCAACCAGCTCAAGGGCGACCTGGCCGAGTCCTTCGAGCGCAGCGAGGACGGCAAGACCGTCAAGGTGAAGCTGCGCGAGGCGAAGAGCGCCGCCGGCAACACGCTCACGTCGAACGACGTCAAGTGGACGATCGACCGGCTGATCCAGCTGAAGGTGGGTACGCCCAACACCCTGATGCAGGACGTGGCCGACTGGGCCGCGGACCCGATCAAGGTCGTGGACGACCGCAACTTCGAGATCCTGATGGACAACCCGTCCGCGATGGACATCGCGATCACGACGTGGGCCCAGTTCCGCATCCTGGACAGCACCGAGATCAAGAAGCACGTCACCGCGGAAGACCCGTGGGGCAAGGCGTACGTCTCGAAGAACGCCTCGACCTTCGGTCCGTGGACGCACCAAGCCGAGGACTTCGTCTCGGGTGACCGCCTCACGCTCAGCAAGAACCCGAACTACACGGGCGAGCGCGGTGACGTCGAGAAGGTCGTCTTCATCGGTGTCTCCGACGCCGCGAGCCGCGCCCAGCTGCTGTCCACCGGCAACGCCTCCTACGCCGCGGGCCTGCAGTACGAGCAGTACGCGCAGCTGCGCGACAACCCGGAGATCGACGTGCAGACCTGCTCGTCGGCCGACCGCATCCCGCTGGTGCTCAACGCCAAGGACCCGGTGCTGGGCAAGGACGACGTCCGCAAGGCGATCTCGCTCGCGATCGACCGGAAGTCCATCGTGGACGCCGTCTACCGCGGCTTCAACCAGCCGTCCGAGGCCACGGTCAGCAACGCCTACGGTCTCGACCTGCCGAACGCCGCCAAGTACGAGTACAACGCGGACGAGGCGAAGAAGCTCCTGGCCGCCGCCGGAGTGTCCTCTCTGGACATCACGCTGCACATCAGCCCGGCGCGTCCCGGCCCCGAGGCCGAGCAGATCGCCATCCTGCTGCAGAACCAGCTGGGCAAGGTCGGCATCAACGTGAAGATCCAGACGCTGGCCAGCGCCACCGAGATCAACACGGTCTTCCACGACGGCAACTTCCAGGCGCTGCTGTACCTGGAGCCCCCGGCCGTGGCCGACCCGTACTACTCGCTGTTCCTCTACAACTCCTCGAAGAGCAAGCTCAACACCTTCGGCTACGTCAACGCCGAGCTCGACGAGGTCATCACCAAGGTCGGGACGACGAGCCCCGGCAGCGAGCGCGACACGCTCGTGAAGAAGGCAGGCGAGCTGCTCGCCGACCACCCCGGCTTCATCTACCTCGTCGACCGCCAGTTCGTCCACGCCGTCCGCAAGGGACTGACGAACTACCAGCACGCCCCGAACGGCGAGATGTTCGTTTACACGCTCAAGCAGGGTTGATATGACTGACTACCCGAACCTGTTCAGCCCGATGCGGATCGGCCCGAAGACGGCCAAGAACCGCGTCTGGATGACAGCGCACAGCACCCAGCTGGTGAAGGACCACAACTTCAGCGACGAGCACGTGCACTACTACGCGGAGCGTGCTCGCGGTGGAGTCGGCGTCATCACCATGGAAGCGATGGCGGTCCACCCCACCACACAGCCGTACAAGGGCAAGATCTTCGCTTTCCAGGAAGCGGTGGTGAAGAACTACCGCAAGCTGGCCGAAGCGGTGCACGAGCACGGCTGCCTGCTCCTCGCGCAGCCGTGGCACCGCGGCCGGGAGACCAACGGCACGACCAACAGGTTGCCGGTCTGGGCGCCGTCCTCGGTGCCCTGCACGGTCTACCGCGAGATGCCGCACGTGCTCACCGAGCCCGAGATCGGCGAACTGGTCGAGGGCTACCGGCTCGCGGCGAAGTACGCCTACGAGGGCGGCCTCGACGGCGTCGAGGTCCACGGCCTGGCGCACGGTTACCTGCTCGGCCAGTTCCTCTCACCGGCGACCAACCACCGCACCGACGCCTACGGCGGCAGCTTCGAGAAGCGGCTCAAGATCGTCCTGGACATCATCGACAAGACCCGTGAGGAGGTGGGCCCCGACCGCATCGTCGGTGTCCGCATCAACGGGACCGACGGTGGCGTCCCGGGCGGTCTGACCAACGCCGACTGGACCGAGATCGCCCAGGCGCTCGTGGCCACCGGCAAGATCGACTACGTGTCCGTCACGGCGGGCACGTACATCGAGCGCATGAACATCTACGGCGCGACGCCCCAGCCGGCCGGTTTCCAGCTGCAGGACACCGCCAACATCAAGCGCGCGCTGCCGGACCACATCCCGGTCGTCGCCGTCGGGCGGCTGAACACCCCCGAGCTCGCGGAAGCGGTGCTCACCAGGGGCGACGCCGACATGATCGGCATGACCAGGACCCTGATCGCCGACCCCGAGTGGCCGAACAAGGCCCAGCGCGGTGACGCGACGCAGATCCGGCCGTGCGTCGGCGCCAACTGGTGCCTCGCGTCGATCGTCAACTCGCCGCTGGCGTGCATCCACAACCCCGCTGTCGCACGGGAGACGGTGCTCGGCATCGGCACGCTGAAGCAGGCGCCGCAGAGCAAGCGGGTCGCCGTCGTCGGTGGCGGCCCCGGTGGTCTGCGGGCCGCGCTGACCGCCTCCCAGCGTGGCCACTCCGTCACGCTGTTCGAGCAGAACAGCGAGCTGGGCGGCCAGGTCGCGCTGATGGCGCAGTCGGCGAGCTACGCCGAGTGGCAGGGCATCACCGACTGGCTGATCTCGCAGATCGGCCTGACCCAGGTCGAGGTGAAGCTCGGGCACCGGGCGGAGGCCGACGACCTCAGCGGCTTCGACGAGGTCATCATCGCCACCGGTTCCACCCCGCTCAAGCACGGCTGGAGCTCGCTGCGCCCCGCGTCGTGGGGCGACGGCACCATCGTGCCGGGCGTCGACCAGTGGAACGTCTACTCGATCAACGAGGTGCTGGCGGGCAAGGCCGAGGTCGGCCCGAACGTCTTCGTCTTCGACGACACGGGTGCGAGGCAGCCGGTCGTCGTGGCCGAGCACCTCGCCGACCGCCGGCACAACGTCACGATCGTGACGCGGCTGCCGCAGGTCTCCCCGGACCTGGAGGCCAGCCGCGACCTCCAGGCCACGTACCGCCGCATCCGCGGCAAGGGAGTCCGGTTCATCACCGACCACGAGCTGGTGTCGGTGGTCGAGGACTCGGTGACGCTCGCCGACGTCTGGACCGGTGAGTCCACTGTGCACAGCGACGTGGACGCGGTGGTGCTCAGCACGGGGAACAAGGCGGAGGACGCCCTGTTCCACGCACTGCAAGGCGTTGTGCCCGTTCGCGCGATCGGCGACAGCGTGTCGCCCCGCCGGGTGTTCAACGCGATCTGGGAAGGCGAACTCGCCGGAAGGGAAGTCTGAGAATGACCACCACGGAGAACCCGAGGGTCGAGTCGGAGGCGCTCGCCGCCGCCAGGGCCCGGCGCGGCTACGTGCTCCCGGTGCACGAGCTGCTGGACGAGGTCGCTCCGGAGATCCTCGCCCGCTACGACGCGCTGACGGCGGAGCTGCTGTTCGCCGACGAGCCGCGAGCGCTCGACCTCAAGACGCGCTACCTCGTGCTGGTCGGCGTCGCGACCGCCGCGAAGGGCGACCCGGACGGGATCGTCCACTTCGGCAAGCGCGCCCTCAAGAACGGCGCGAGCCGTCGTGAGGTCCTGGAGGCCATCGCCCTGTCCGGCCTGCCCGCCGGCATGCCGACCATCGAGGCGGCCACCGAGGTGCTCGACCGTCTGTTCGACGGAAGCTGATGTCACGCCGTCCCGCGCGGCACCGCGCGGGACGGCACTTCTTCTTGGTACTACTGCGAAACGAGGAACAGCGGGTGACCACCTTCACGCTCGATGTCTTCAGTGCGGGCGCGGGGCCGCAGAGGCTGATCACGACTCCGCAACGCCTCTACAACCTGGGTTCGGCCACGGTCGACCCGAACGCGGCGGTCGCGCACCAGCGCGAGGTCGCCGACGTGGGTGTGCGGATCGCGTTCGACGTCCCTGCTCCCCGCATCTACCCGATGTCGGTGAACTCCGTGACCACCGACGAGTGGATCGGCGTGCACAGTGAGACGACCTCGGGCGAGGTCGAGCTGGTGATCGTCGTCCACGAGGGCGAGGTCTTCCTCGGCGTCGGGTCCGACCACACCGACCGCGCCCTGGAGAAGCACAGCATCATCTGGGCCAAGCAGTACTGCCCGAGCGTGCTCGGCCGCCGCGTGTGGCGGTGGAGCGAGATCGCGCCGCGGTGGGAGGACCTGGTCCTGGAGTCCACCGTGGACGGTGAGCTGTACCAGAGCTGCGCGGCGTCGGTCTTCCTCGACCCGGACAAGATCCTCGGCATCCTCGCCGAACGGGTGGAGTCGCTGCCCTCGTCGTACCTCGTCTACTGCGGCACGTACACGAGCATCGACTGCACCATCAAGTACGGCACCAGGTGGACCGGCACCCTGCGCGACCAGAACACCGGCGAGAGCATCGACCTCGCTTACGAGACGGTCGACCTGCTCTCCGAGCTCCGTCCCGGGTTCCGCGTGCCGCTCGTGAACGGCGGCAAGTGATGTACGGGCGCAGAGCACGTGTCGGTGTAGTGGTGCCCTCCACGAACACGACGGTCGAACCCGAGTTCGCGGCGTTCCTGCCGCCCGACGTGGCGGTGTTCTCCACCCGCGTCGCGGTGGCGGAGGTCGCCACGGAGGAGGAGAAGGTCGCGAGCCTGCTGGCGATGCACAGCCAGCTCGACCGCGCGGTGGCCGAACTGGCGTCCGCGGGCGTGTCCGCCATCGCCTACGCCTGCACGTCCGGCAGCTTCCTCGGCGGCCGCGACTCCGACCAGGCGACGTGCGACCGGCTGACCCGCACCTACGGCGTGCCCATCGTGACGACGAGCAGCGCGCTCGTCACCGCACTGTCCACGTTGGACGTGAAGAAGGTCGCGCTGGCGACGCCGTACGTCCGGCCGGTCGCCGAAGGTGCCGTCACGTACCTGGGCCAGGCGGGCTTCTCCGTCACGGCCCGCAACGACCTGGAGATCCTGTCCAACCTGGACAAGGGCAGGCTGGAACCCGCGGCGAGCTTCGTCGCGGCCACGGACCTCGACGTCTCCGACGCGGACGCCGTGGCGATCAGCTGCACCAACTGGCGCACGCTCGAGTCGCTCGTCGCCATCGAGCGCGAGACCGGCAAGCCCGCGGTGAGCAGCAACCTCGCCACGCTGTGGGCGCTGCTGCGGCTCGCGGGCATCGACGAGCCGCTGAGCCCGTCCGTGCGGCTGAGCGGCCTGCCACTGCCCGACAGCGCCCGCGCCGAATGGCACGGCGAGCTCGCGGAAGGGGGCGAGTGATGACCGAGCTGCAACGACAGCCCGTCGCCCTCGTCACCGGTGCGGCCGGCGGCATCGGCACCGCGCTGTGCGACGACCTGGCCGCCCACGGCTACGTCGTCGTCGCGGCGGACCTCGGTGGCGCGGCACCGGCGAGCGCCAAGCACGCCGTCGAGCTCGACCTGCGCTCCGGCGACTCCTGCCGCGCGGCCGTCGCCGCCGCCGTGGAGCAGGCCGGAACCGTGGACCTGCTGGTGAACAACGCGGGCATCAACGCCAGGGGCGCGACCGAGACCATGCCGGAAGAGGTGTGGCACGACGTCGTCGAGATCAACCTCAACGGCACGTTCCGCATGTGCCAGGCCGCGTACCCCGCGCTCGCCAAGGCCGGTGGCAACGTCGTCAACATGGCCTCGACCGGTGGCCTGGTCGCCATCGCCGGCTCGGCGATGTACGGCGTCACCAAGGCCGCGGTCATCCAGCTGACCAAGATCCTGTCGCTGGAGTGGGCGGGCGCGCGCATCCGCGTGAACGCCGTGGCGCCGACCATCGTGCCGAGCGCGATGACGGCGGACGTCCTGGACAACGAGAAGTACATGACCGCGAAGCTCGCGTCGATCCCGCTGGGACGCGTGGTGCTGCCGGAGGAGGTCGCGGCCGCCGTGCGCTGGCTCGCCTCCCCGGACGCGGCCATGGTCACCGGTCACACCGTGTGCGTCGACGGAGGGGTGAGTGTGCTGTGACAACGGCAGAAGCCGCGCAGGTCGCGGTCAAGGAGAAGCGGCGACGCCCCGTCCTGCGCTACGTGCTCAAGCGCGTCGCCATCGTGCCGATCTCCCTGTTCATCCTCGGCAGCGTGTCGTTCTTCCTGGTGTTCCTCATCCCGGGAGACCCCGCGATCACGATCCTCGGCGACTTCGCCACCAAGGAGCAGATCGCGCACGTCAACAGCCAGCTGGGGCTCGACAAGCCGTTGATGGAGCGGTACTTCTCGTTCTGGGCCAACCTGCTGCAGGGTGACCTCGGCACGTCGTTCTTCACCAACGAGCCGATCCTGCACGAGCTCGGGAAGTTCCTCCCCAACACGATCGAGCTGGTGTTCTTCGCGCTGATCTTCGCGATCACGCTCGGCATGACGATCGGCGTCATCGGCGCCTACTTCGCGCGCCGCATGCCCGACCGCCTGATGAGCGGCATCACCTCGGTGCTGCAGTCCGTGCCGGACTTCTTCCTCGCCCTGGTCGGCATCTACGTCTTCTTCTTCCTGCTCGGCTGGGCGCCCGCGCCCATCGGCCGGCTGCCGATCACGTCGGGCTCCGCGGACGGCACGCCGTTCCTGATCTTCAACAGCCTGTTCACCGGCAACTGGGACAGGCTCGGCGAGGCCGTGAGCCACGCGGCGCTCCCGGTGATGTCGCTGGGTCTCGTCTACGCCTCGTACTTCGCGAAGACGGCCCGCGGCAGCATGGGCACCGCGCTCACCACGCCGCAGGTCGAGTTCGCCCGTGCCTGCGGTCTGCGGGAACGCACCGTCGTCTACTACGCGTTCGCCGCGTCCCGCACCACGGTCATCACCTACATCGCGATCCTCTTCGGCTCGCTGCTCGGTGGCGCCGCGATCGTCGAGCGCGTCTTCAACTGGCGCGGCATGGGCCAGTGGGCGCTGGACGGCGTGCTGAAGGTCGACGTGCCCATCATCCAGGGCTTCGTGGTCACGGCCGGTCTTCTCACGCTGACCCTGTTCCTGCTGTTGGACCTCGTGGTCCTCTTCCTTGACCCGAGGGTGAGCTATGAGTGACACGACCTTCGCGCAGCCGTCCGCGCTGTCCCAGGTGTTCACCAAGACCGTGAACTACGTCCGGGCCAGCCCCGGCATCGTGGTCGGCGGCGGCATGCTGGCACTGATGCTGCTGGCGTCGTTCCTGGCGCCGCTGCCGTACGACCCGATGACCCCCGACCCCACCGCCGTGCTCAAGGCTCCGTCCGGGGAGTACATCTTCGGCACGGACGCCAACGGGTTCGACGTCTTCTCCCGCGTGATCGCGGCCGGCCGCAGCGACCTGCCGCTCGCGCTGATGGGAACGCTCGCCTCGCTCGTGATCGGTCTGCTGATCGGTCTTCCGCTGAGCGTGAAGAGCAAGTGGAGCGAGGGCTTCATGCGCGCCCTCGACGCCTTCCAGTCGTTCCCGCTGATCGTGCTGTCGGTGACGATCGTGTCGCTGACCGGCAACGACATCCAGAACATCCTGTACGCCATCGTCATCATCAACGGTCCCCGGTTCATCCGGCTGATCCGCGGTGAGGCGCTGTCGATCCGCGACGGCCGGTTCATCGAGGCCGCCATCGCGACAGGTGCACGGCCGAGGCGCGTGGTGTTCCGCCACATCATGCCGAACGTCGTGGACGTCTGCCTGGTCCAGTGCTCGCTCACCACGGCCAACGCCGTGATCGTGATCGCGGCGCTGAACTTCCTCGGCATCGGCGTCTCGCCGCCCACCCCGACGTGGGGCTCGATGGTGCAGGTGGGCGCCCAGGCGATCTCCACTGGTCAGTGGTGGATCGCGATCTGGCCCGGTGTGGCGATCTTCATCGCCATCGCCAGCCTCAACATGCTGGCCAACGGCATCCAGCGACAGGTGGAGGGAAGCTGATGCTCCGCGTGACAGGACTCACCTCCCAGTTCCGCGGCCGCGCGGGCGTGGTCAGGGCGATCGACGACGTGACGTTCGAGGTGCCCGCGGGAGAGGCCGTCGGCATCGTCGGCGAGACCGGTTCCGGCAAGTCCGTGACCATCCGGTCGGTCCTCGGGCTGCTGCCCTCCTACGGCAAGGTCGTGGGCGGCAGCGCCGAGTTCGAGGGCACCGACCTGGTCAAGCTGCACCGCAACCGCTTGCGGGAGATCAGGGGAGCGCGCATCGGCTTCGTCGCGCAGAACCCGTTCGGCTCGCTGAACCCGGTGCTGTCCATCGAGAAGCAGTTCCGCAACGTCATGCGGGCGCACCGCAAGATCAGCCGCACCGACCTGCGCGACCTCGCGATCGAGCGGCTGGAGTCGGTGCAGGTGCGGGGACCGGAGCGGGTGCTGCGCGGCTTCGCGCACGAGCTGTCCGGCGGCATGGCGCAGCGCGTCGTCATCGCGCTCGCGATGCTGCACGACCCGTCGCTGGTGATCGCGGACGAGCCCACCACGGCGCTCGACGTGACCGTGCAGCGGCAGATCCTGGACCTGATCGACACGCAGGTGAAGCAGGGCGGGCGGTCGTTGCTGCTCGTCACGCACGACCTCGGTGTCGTCGCCCAGTACTGCCACCGGGTGGTGGTCATGAAGTCCGGCAAGGTCGTCGAGACCGGGCTCGTCGCCGACGTGTTCACCAACCCCTCGCACGACTACACCAGGCAGCTGCTCGCCGCGGTGCCGCCCGCCCCGTGGGCGCAGGCCGTGCCGAGCCTGTCCGGCCAGGAGGTGTGAACCGCCCATGAGCATCATGGAACTGCACGACGTGAACCAGGTGTTCCGGCGTGGTGGCAAGGAGGTCTACGCCGTCAACGGGGTGTCGTTGTCGGTGGAGAAGGGCGAGACCGTCGCGGTCATCGGCGAGAGCGGGTCGGGCAAGTCGACGCTCGGCCGCATCGCGCTCGGCCTCATCACCCCCACCTCCGGCGAGGTCGTCTTCGACGGCACGAACCTGGGAGCGTTGTCCAAGAAGGACATGCGGGCCATGCGGTCGCGGCTGCAGGTCGTGTTCCAGGAGCCGTACGAGTCGCTGAACCCGCGCATCAAGGTCGGCAACATCATCGCCGAGCCGCTGCTCATCCACCGCCCCGAGCTCTCCCGCGCCCAGCGGATGGAGAAGGTGGTGGAGATCCTGGAGCGCGTCGGCCTCACCGCCGAGCACGCGGACCGGTTGCCCCGCAACCTCTCCGGTGGCCAGCAGCAGCGCATCGGCATCGCGCGGGCGATCATCACCGAGCCCGAGCTGGTGGTGCTCGACGAGCCGACGTCGTCGCTGGACGTGTCGGTGCGGGCCCGCGTGCTCGATCTGCTGCGGGACCTCCAGCGGGAGCGGGACATCTCGTACGTCTTCATCTCCCACGACCTGGCGACCGTCGGGCTGATCAGCGACCGCGTCGCCGTGATGTACCTCGGCAAGGTCGTGGAGCAGGGCCCGACGCAGGAGGTGCTGACCAACCCGCGGCACCCGTACACCAAGGCGCTGCTGTCGGCGACGCTCAGCACGGTCGTCGGGCAGAAGCGGGAGCACGTGCCGCTGCGCGGCGAGATCCCGAACCCGTCGAAGGCGCCCACCAAGTGCGTCCTCAGTGGACGGTGCCCGATCGAGGTCCCCGAGTGCTCGTCCTGGCCGGTGAGCCTGCTGCCGGTGGACGAGCGCCACGACGTGGCGTGCCTGCTGACGGAGGCCAGGGAGCCGGCGGAGCTGGGCGGGCCGTTGTGAGTGGTGGGTACGTCCGCACGTCCTGGGGATCGGTCCACGTCCTCACCTCGCGCAGGGCACCACTGGCCACCCAGCTCGCGACGGGGCTGCCCGCACTGGTGATGCTGCACCAGAGCCCGTTGTCGGCCCGCCGGTACCGCGAGGTCCTCGACGGCCTCTCCGAGTTCTGCGTGCCCATCGCGGTGGACACGCCGGGCTACGGCGAGTCCGACGCCCCGCCGCAGGGCTGGACGATCGACGACTACGCCGACGTGGCGTGGGCCGTCGCCGACGCCATCGGGGCCCGCAAGCCGTGGCTGTTCGGCCGCGCGACGGGTGCGGCGTTCGCGCTGCACGCGGCGGCACGGCGGCCCGGTGTCGCGGAAGGCGTGATCCTGCACGGGGTTCCCGTCTACACGGAGGCCGAACGCGCCGACCGGCTGGCGTCGTTCGCCCCGCCGTGGAAGGCGGTGCCGGACGGGTCCCACCTGAGCTGGATCTGGGACCGCGTGCGGGGCGAGTACCCGTGGGCACCGCCGGAGCTCGTCACCGAGCTGGTGCGCGACTACCTGCACGCGGGACCGGACTTCGCCTCCTCGTACCGCGCGATCTGGCGGCACGACCTGCGCGACTCGGTGCAGGCCGCGGGAGAGGTCGCGCTGCTGCTCGCGGGCAGCGAGGACCGGATCAGGCACATGCATCCGCGAGCAGTCGAGCTGATCAGGCACCGCAGGGCGCTCGAAGTGCCCGGTGCCACCGACTTCCTCGCCGAACAGGACCCGGACACGTTCTGCCGGGTCCTGCGCGAGGTCATCGAACCGAGGGGAGCCATGCCATGAGCGAGACGTCATCCGCTCTCAGCGATGGCCCGCTGACCGGGGTGAGGGTCGTGGACGCCTCCACGATCCTGGCCGGTCCGCTGTGTTGTCAGGTGCTGGGGGACTACGGCGCCGAGGTGGTCAAGATCGAGCACCCGCGCCGCGGCGACGGGATGCGCGGCCACGGCCCGTCCAAGGACGGGGAGCCGTTGTGGTGGAAGGAGATCTCCCGCAACAAGCGGCTCGTCGCCGCCGACCTCTCGCAGGCCGAGGGCGCGGAGCTGCTGCTGCGGCTGGCCGAGACCGCCGACGTGCTGGTGGAGAACTTCCGGCCGGGCACGATGGAACGCTGGGGCCTCGGGCCCGAAGACCTGTGGAAGCGCAACCCCGGCCTGATCGTGGTGCGCGTCACCGGGTTCGGGCAGACCGGGCCGTACGCCTCGCGCGCCGGCTTCGGCACGCTCGCCGAGGCGATGAGCGGCTTCGCCCACCTCACCGGTGAGCCGTCCGGGCCGCCCACGCTGCCCGCGTTCGGCCTCGCCGACTCGATGTGCGGCATCGCCGCCGTCGGCGCGACCATGATGGCGCTGTGGGAGCGGGACACGAAGACCCCCGGCGTCGGCCAGGTCGTCGACATGAACCTGCTGACGCCGCTCATGACGGCCGTCGGACCGGGACCCACGGTGTACGACCAGCTCGGCGTCGTCGGCCAGCGGCACGGCAACCGCTCGGTGAACAACGCGCCGCGCAACACCTACCGCACCAGTGACGGCTCCTGGGTGGCGATCTCGACCAGCGCGCAGAGCATCGCCGAACGAGTGATGCGGCTCGTCGGCCACCCCGAGGTGATCGACGAACCGTGGTTCGCGACCGGTGGTGAGCGCGCGAAGCACGCGGACCTGCTCGACGACTACGTGGGCTCGTGGATCGGGCAGCGCACCCGTGCCGAGGTGATCGAGGAGTTCACCGCGGCGGGCGCGGCCATCGCGCCGATCTACGACGCCGCGGACATCGTCGCCGACGAGCACGTCCAGGCGACGCAGATGTTGCGCAAGGTCGCCGACGAGAAGCTCGGCGACGTGCTGATGCACAACGTGATGTGGGGAATGTCCAGGACTCCTGGACGGATCAGGCGAACGGGCGGCGACCTCGGTGCGGACACCGACCCCGTGCTCAAGGAGCTCGGGTACGAGGCGGCGGAGATCGAACGGATGCGCGAGCGGGGTGTGATCGCATGACTGTCAACGAGGCGACCAGGGTGAGCACGGCGACGTGGCTCGACTCGGCGCTGGGTTCGGGGGTCAGGGTCTTCGACCTCGGCCGGCCGTTGTACCGCGGCATGCCGCAGTCGCCGAACCACCCTCCCTACTGGCACACGCTTCCGCGCAGACACGGCGACATGGTGAGAGCCGACGGCGGTTCCGCCGCGGCCGACCACATCTCCCTGGGGACGCACGTCGGCACGCACATCGACGCGTTCTCCCACGTGTCGCACAACGGACTGATGCTCGGCGGCGTCTCGGCTGCCGACGCGCAGCGCGGCGGCACGATGAGCTCGCTCGGCGCGGAGACCATCAAGCCGATGTTCCACCGCGGCGTCCTGCTGGACGTGCCGCGCGCTCTCGGGCTGGAGGAGTGCGAGCCCGGCTACGAGATCACGCCGGACGACCTGTCCCGCACCGCGGAGTCGCAGGGCGTCGAGGTGCGCCAGGGCGACGTGGTGCTGATCCGCAGCGGCTGGGGAAAGAACTTCGACAAGGGCAACGAGGTCTACACGGGCCACGACAGCGGTGTTCCCGGTGTCGGCGAGGCCGGTGCCTACTGGCTGGCCGGGCACGGCGTGCACGCGGCGGGCGCGGACACCATCGCGTTCGAACGCCTCGCCCCCGGCGCGGGCCACAGCCTGCTGCCCGCGCACCGCGTGCTGCTGGTGGAGACCGGCATCCACATCATCGAGACGATGGACCTGGAGGAGCTGGCCTCCGCCGGGGCGCACCAGTTCCTGTTCGTCCTGTCGCCGCTGAAGCTCGTCGGCGCCACGGGTTCGCCCGTCCGCCCGCTCGCGGTGGTGCCGGAGGTGACCCCGTGACCGAACTGACGCTGAGCCAGACCGTCGCCCGGTTCGCGGTCAAGACCGCGGCGGGGGAGCTGCCCGAGGACGTGCGCGCCAGCGTGCGGCACCGCGTCCTCGACGTGCTGGGACTGTGCCTCGGTGGCCGCGCCCTCGACACCAGCACCGCCGCGCTCGCCTTCGTGGCCGAGCAGGGCAGTGCGGGACGGGCGCACGTCATCGGTGACACCACACCGGTTCCGGCCGCGCAGGCCGCTTTCGCGAACGGCGTGCTGGCGCACTCGCTCGACTACGACGACACGCACCTGCCGTCCGTGCTGCACCCCAGCGCGAGCATCGTCCCGGCCGCGCTCGCCGCCGCGCAGGACAACGGCGCGAGCGGAGACCTGCTGCTCGCGGCGATCGCCGCCGGGCTGGAGGTCTGCGTCCGCGTCGGCATGGCGGGCTACGACCCCGAGAGCGGCAACTCCGTGTTCTTCGAGCACGGCCAGCACGCCACGTCGATCTGCGGCGCGGTCGGCAGCGCCGTCGCGGCGGCGTTGCTGGGTGGCGCGGACGAGCAGGAGGTGGCGCACGCGATCGGCATCGTGGCGTCGCTGTCGTCCGGCATCATCGAGGCCAACCGCACCGGCGGCACCGTCAAGCGCCTGCACTGCGGCTGGGCCGCGCAGGCCGGTGTGTCCGCCGCCCGGCTGGTGCGCCACGGCTTCACCGGCCCGCCGACGGTGTTCGAGGGCAGGTTCGGCTTCTTCCAGGCGTTCCTGCACGGCGAGTACCGGCCGGAGGCCATCACGGACGGGCTGGGCACCGACTGGGAGGTGCCGCGCATCTTCTTCAAGCCCTACCCGGCCAACCACTTCACGCACACCATCGTCGACGCGGCGGCCGAGCTGCGCCGGCAGGGCCTCGCGCCGCAGGACGTGGCGTCGCTGGAGATCGGCGTGCCCGCGCCGGTCGTGCGGACCGTGGGTGACCCGATCGAGAAGAAGCGGACGCCCAGCACCCCGTACGAGGCCCAGTTCAGCGGCCCGTACGCCGCGGTGGTCGGGCTGTTCGGGGGCGGCGGCCTGGGCGCGGCGCTCGGCGACTACGCGCCGGAGCACCTCACCGACCCCGCCCGCCAGGAGCTGATGCGCCGCACCACCGTCGTCGCCGACGACGAGTGCACGGCGATCTTCCCCCACCAGTTCCCCGCCGTGGTCAGGGCGACGTCCGCGGACGGTCGCCAGTGGACCGCCAAGGCGCTGGTCAACCGCGGCGGCGTCGACAACCCGCTGACCGACGACGAGATCGCCCGCAAGTTCACCGACCTCGCGGGGCCGGTCCTGGGCGAGGCCGCCGCACGGGACGTGGTCGAGGCGGTCGCGGGCCTCGGCACCACGACCGAGGTCGACGACCTGCTGCGACTGACCGCGCCCCGCACGAACGAGAGCACCGAGGAGACGAGATGACCGGCTACGACCTGGTTCTGCACAACATCGACCTGGTGCTGCCCGGCACCGACGACCCGGTCCGCACCGCGATCGCCGTGAAGGACGGCAAGGTCGCGGCGATCGGGCCGGAGCTCGCGACCGCCGAGGCCACCGAGGTGGTCGACGGTGGCGGCAAGCTCGCGTTCCCCGGTGTCGTGGACGCCCACCAGCACTGGGGCATCTACCACGAGCTCGGCGTCGACGCGGAGTCCGAGAGCCGCGCCTGCGCCCAGGGCGGCGTCACGACGGCGCTCAACTACATGCGCACCGGCCAGTACTACCTCAACCGGGGTGGGCGCTACGACTCGTTCTTCCCGGAGGTCCTGGAGACCGTCTCCGGCCGCGCGTGGGTCGACTACGGCTTCCACCTCGCGCCGATGATGAGCGAGCACATCGACGAGATCCCGGACCTGATCAGCAAGTTCGGCGTGCCGTCGTTCAAGGTGTTCATGTTCTACGGCTCGCACGGCCTGCACGGGAAGTCGAGCGACCAGAGCGACTTCCTGATGATCCCCGAGGGCGAGCGGTACGACTACGCGCACTTCGAGTTCGTCATGCGCGGCATCGAGGCGGCCCGCAAGAAGTTCCCGGAGCTCGCCTCGGAGATCTCGCTGTCGCTGCACTGCGAGACGGCCGAGATCATGACGGCCTACACCGAGCGCGTCGAGAAGGAGGGCAAGCTCACCGGCCTGGAGGCGTACTCCGCCTCGCGTCCGCCGCACTCGGAGGGCCTCGCGATCACGATCGCGTCCTACCTGGCGCACGAGACCGGCCTGGCCAACATCAACCTGCTGCACCTGACCTCCCGCAAGGCGCTCGACGCCGCGATGAGGATGTCGGAGGCGTTCCCGCACATCGACTTCCGCCGCGAGGTCACGATCGGCCACCTGCTCGCGGACTACACGACCGCGAGCGGCATCGGCGGCAAGGTCAACCCGCCGCTGCGCGAGCGCGCCGACGTGGACGCGCTGTGGGAGAGCGTCGCGGACGGCACCGTCGACTGGGTCGTGAGCGACCACGCGTGCTGCAAGGACGAGCGCAAGTTCGGCGAGGGCGACAAGCGCGACGACGTGTTCGCCGCCAAGTCCGGCTTCGGCGGCACCGAGTACCTGCTCGCCGGCCTGGTGAGCGAGGGCCGCCGCCGGGGCGTGCCGCTGGGCAGGCTCGCCGAGCTGGTGACGAACGCCCCCGCCCGCCGCTACGGCCTGCGCAACAAGGGCAACCTGGAGGTCGGCTTCGACGCCGACATCGCGCTGGTGGACCCGGACCACACCTGGGTGGTGCGCGCGGAGGACTCCGAGTCGAGCCAGGAGTACACGCCGTTCGAGGGACAGGAGCTGACCGTCAAGGTCACCGACACGTTCCTGCGCGGCACGCGCGTCCTGCAGGACGGCAAGATCGTGGGTGAGCCGGCGGGGCAGTACCAGTCCCGGCCGGTCGGCGTGACGGCCTGACCGGACGACAGACAGGCCGGACGGGGTGGCGTCATCGCCGCCGTCACCCCGCCCGGCCCTCCACACCGGAGTGGATAGTGCGAGTCGTCAGGCGGATAGTGCCGGGCGCGTCCCCGCGGGTTCACTGAGGTCGTGGATCTTGACGGGTGTGGGTACCGCGGTCAGCTGCCGGCGCACGGGACCGGCCGATGACCCCTGCTGCGCCAGAGGGTCCGCGAGGGCGGCTCGCCGAACCGCTCCCGGTACGCGCCCGCGAACCGTCCCAGGTGGACGAACCCCCACGACAGCGCGGCGTCGGTCACGGTCTGGCCGGGAGCACCCGCCGAGAGCACGTCGTGCACCCGGTCCAGCCGGACGTTGCGCAGGTACGTCGCCGGAGCGACACCCGCGTGCCGCCGGAACCCGGCCTGCAGCGCCCTGACCGACACCGAGACCGCCGCGGCGAGACTCGTGGTCGTCCACGGTTCGTCCGGCCGTTCCTCCAGCAGCTCGACGGCCCTGCGCACCGGTCCCGGCGGGATGTGGTGCTGCCGCTGCACCTCGTCGCGCAGGTCGTGGCGGAGGCTGAGCAGCAGGCCGTCCAGCAGCAGCTGCTCCAGCGTGCTCGCCGCGAGCGGGTGGCGGCGCAGCAGTCCCGGCCCCTCGAACTCCTGCAGGAACGGCGCGAGAACGCTCAGCAGGCCGCGCTGCGGCACCGTCTCGAACCTGATCCGGTCCACCTGGCGCCCGAGCAGCGCCGAGAGCCGCCGTTCCAGGGGCTGCCGGTCCACCATGAGGCACACCTGCGCGCACCCGGCGTCCCAGACGATCGAGGCGGGCTCACCCGGCAGGTACGGCACCATCTCCCCGGCCTCGGCGTCCACGACCCGGCGGCCGAACATCGACCGCGACCGTCCCGTCACCAGGAGGTCGAAGTGGTAGGCGGTCAGGTCGTGCGTCAGCATGTCGACGGTCTGTCCGTAGGCGAGGTATCCGGCCGTGACCGAGCCCAGCCGCACGGCGTTCAGCCGCATGTCGAGCGGTTTTCCCGAGTCCGGTGTGATCCGGTGGGGGAGGAAGACGCGGCTGACCGCGTCCTCGGCCTCGTCGACCCTCGTCGTGCGCGCCAGCCGGTGCCTCGCCAGTCGTTCCACGGTTCTGAGGATGCCGAACCGGCGTGGACCTCGCCGTACCCCGGAAGCCTGAACTCCGCGAACCGGATCGGCCTACGGGCGTCTCAGCCGGAGGACCGTGCGTGACGTCCGCGCGTGAACTGACCAACGGCGAGTGCTGGGACGTGCTGGGCCGCGTCGGCATCGGCCGGTTGCTGCACACCTCCGGCGGCCTGCCGGTGGCGCCGCTCGTGCCGTTCGTGATGCGCAACAAGGTGATCATGGCGTCCCTGGACGGGGACACGGCGGCGAAGGTGGTGCCGGCGGGCGCGGAGTTCGTCGCGTTCCAGGCCGACGACCTCTCGGCCGGTGGGCGTTCGTGCCACTCGGTGACGGTCTACGGCCGGGCACGGGTCGTGTCGAGCCGCCGCCGGGCGTGCGCCGAGATGGCCGGACTGCCCCGCTACGACGGGCGCGCCGTGTACGTCTGCGTCGCGCCCGTCCAGCTGAACGGTTCTTACGTGGACTTCGGCTGAGCGTCCCACGCCTGCCGCAGCGCGCTGGTCAGCAGTTCCACCGACTGCGCGCCGGAGACGGCGTGGGTACGTCCGAGCAGGAAGAACGGGACGCCGCTGATCCCGATCTCGCGGGCCAGCCGCTGGTCCGCGCGAACGTCCTCCGCGAACCTGTGCGGGTCGGCGAGCGCGGCCCGTGCCTCCTCGCCGTCCAGCCCGCCCTTCACGGCCAGGTCGACGAGGTCGCCCGTCGTGAACAACGACCGGGCCTCGGCGAAGTTGGCGTGGAAGGCGGCCGTGGTCAGCTCGTCGCGCAGGCCGTGCTCACCGGCCAGGTGCAGCAGGCGGTGCACGTCGAAGGTGTTGCCGACGACGCGGTCCCGCCGGTACCCGAGACCTTCCGCCTCGGCGAGCTCGGCGACCCCGGCGTCCATCCCGGCCGCCTGCGGCCCGAACTTCGCGGTCAGCATCTCCGTCACCGGCACGACGTCGTCCGCGGCACGTCCCGGGTCGAGCTCGAACGAGCGGTGCACCACCTCGACCTCGTCGCGGTGCTCGAAGCCCGCCAGCGCCTTGTCGAAGCGCGCTTTCCCGATGTAGCACCACGGGCAGACGACGTCGGCCCAGATCTCGACCTGCATGCCGGAAACATACCCGTGGACGTACCTGTGCGGCTCAGTGCGCGAACCGGTGTGTGAGGAAGGCGACCGCGTCCGCGACCCCGACGGTCTGGGCGGAACTGTGGCCCTGTCCCGCGTGCTCGGTCAGCACGACGTCGGCACCGCGTGCGCGGTACTGCGCCGCCAGTTCCCGTGCCGCCGACACGGGCAGCAGCTCGTCCTCCGTGCCGTGGTACATCAGCACGGGCGCGGCCGGTGTGCCGCCGAAGCCGACCGGGCTGAGCCGGTGCAGCAGGTCGCGGAACGGGCCCGAGGTGAGCGAGCCCGGCCACGCCTCGAACTCCCCGACCGCCGCGAAGTGCGGTCCGCCGAGGATGGGGGCACCGGCGCAGCCGTGCGCGTACCTGTCGGCGAGGGCGCGCCCGTGCTCGTTGACGTACCGGTCGGCGCCGGCTCGGGGGACGGCGTTGCGCACCGCCGCGACCGCGAACGGGATCCAGCCGGAGAACGCCTGTCCGCTGACGCTCGCGAGGGCCGCGTTCAGGTCGGCGGCCACACCGCCCAGGACCACGGCGCTGATGTCCAGCTCGGGGGCGAAGAGGGACTGCTTCTGCGCCGCGGAGGCCGTGGCGAGACCGCCGCCCGAGTAGCCCCACATCCCCACGGGGGCGTCGCGGTGCACACGGGCCGGGGCGAACGACCGTGCCGCGCGGATGCCGTCGAGCACGCCGTGAGCGGCGGCGTCCGCGCCGAGGAACTGCGAGCGGGGACCCTCGTAGTCCGGCACCATCACCGCCCAGCCGCGTCCGACCGCGTCCGCGACCTGCCCCCGGTCGAACCGGGCCTGACCCTCGGAGGCAGGGTCGTCGGTCTTCGAGCCCGCGCGCAGCAGGTACGACGGGGCGCAGAAGGTCGCGAGGCCGTCCTCGGGCGTCTGGTACGACAGCAGCGGCCGTTCACCGGGACCGGTCCAGCGTGCCGTGGGCACCAGCAGCGTGCCGACGGTGGCGGTGGCCTTCCCGGCGTTGTCGCGGGTCTTGTAGAGCAGCTGCCACACCTGTGCGGGTGCGGGGATCGCCAGCTCGTGCGCGGGTAGACGCCGCCAGCGCAGCACGGTGCCGTCGCGTTTGGCGTCCACATGCGACGGAACGTCGTAGAACGGGTCGTCGTCGGGAAGCACGACCGAGGGCGGTGAGGGGGTGGCGGTGGCGGCCGGAACCGTCGTCACGAGTGCCGCGACGGCGAACGCCACCGCGGCCGCGGGCCGGGCGGACTTCCGCAAGCGGGTGAGCATCGCGCTCCTTCGTCCTGGGTGGATCGGTCACCCCGAACGTAGGAAGGTTCTCGCGCGGCTCGGTCGTACCGCTTTCCCTGGGAACTCCAGTCCTACCCTGCGCGGAAGCGGCGCTGCGAGACTGGGCGCATGGCCGCCAAACACCTGCACGCACGGGAACTCGGCATCTTCCTGCGCGCCCGGCGCAGCCGGCTGCGCCCCCAGGACGTGGGACTGGAACCCGGCGGCCGGCGCAAGGTGCCCGGTCTGCGCCGTGAGGAGCTGGCCCTGCTGGCCGGGCTGAGCACCGACTACTACCAGCGCATGGAGCAGGGCAGGGAGGTGCGGCCCTCGGACGACCTGCTCGGCGCGCTCGCGTCGGCGCTGAACCTCGACGACCAGGAGCGCCGCCACCTGTTCGCGCTCGCCGACGCGGTCCGCCGCGGAGCGCCCCGGCCGCCCGCCGACGAGCAGGTGCCCGCGAGCACCCGGCACCTGCTGCGGACGATGTCCACCCCGGCGTTCGTGCTGAGCCGCCACCTCGACGTGCTGGCGTGGAACGACCACGCGGAAGCCCTGCTGGGCAGCGCGGAGAACGTCCCACCGGCACAGCGGAACCTGTTGGTCTTGCTGTTCACGGACCCCGGCGCGCGTTCCCGGTGCGTGCACTGGGAGGGGTTCGCCACGCAGTACATCGGGATGTTGCGGGCCACCATCGCCGCCGACCCGTCACACCCGCGCGGCACCGCGATCGTCGGTGAGCTGAGCATCCGCAGCGCGGAGTTCCGGCGGCTCTGGGAGAAGTACGACGTGCACGCGCCCGTGCGCGGCACCAAGGTGTTCCGCCGCCCCGAGGTCGGGGAGATCACCCTCGACTGGGCGATCTACCCGCTTCCCGGCAGTCCCGGTCCGGTGCTGATGGTCTACACCGCCGAACCGGGTTCCGTGCACGCCGAACGCCTGCGGGTCCTCGCGGAGCTGCACAGGCTCCGATCATCGCGCTGACCGGAGGCGGCGGCGCAGGTCGACCACCACCACGGCGATGGCGGCGCACAGGAACACGCAGGCTCCCGTGGTGGCCAGGTCGAGCGCGTCGAGGTGCAGCGCCGCGGGTGCGTCGGTCAGGGTGAAACCGGCCCCGTACACCGTGGAGTAGTAGGCCATCGACGCCGTCGCCACACCGACGCTGTTGCTGATGCGTTGCCCGAGCTGGCCGATGGAGCTGGCCGCGCTGCCCTGGTCGCTCGGCACGTCCATGAGCGTCATGGAGTGGTTGGGGGACACCACGAGCCCGCCGCCGAGGCCCTGGACCAGTTGCAGCAGTGGAATGGCGAGCAGGATGGCCGCTGTGCCCAGGTCCGCGTGCAGCACCGCGACCGTGCCCGCCGTGCTCGTGAGCACGAGCAGCATCCCGGTCCCGGTCAGCACCCTGCCCAGCCGCACCACGTACCGGCCGCCCAGCCACGCGCCGAGCACGGACGTGGCGGAGGACGGCAGCAGCACCAGCCCCGCGAGGAACGGGGTGAGCCCGCGGGCCTCCTGGAGGTACAGGGTCAGCGCGAGCGCGATGCCCGGCCCGGCGGCGAACCACGTGAGCGAGACGAGCACGCCGTTGCGGAAGGACGGGATGCGCAACAGGTTCGGGTCGATCACGGCGGACCGCCCCGTCGCGACCCGGCTCCGGCTGCGCGCGACGAACAGACCGGCGAGCAGCACCGCCGGGACGAGGGCGAACCAGCGCAGTCCGGCGTCGCCCGGCCGTCCGGTGGTGAAGATGAACGGCGTCAGCAACCCGATCAGCGCGAGCCCGCCGAACACCAGGCCCAGCACGTCGATGTCGGGTCTGCGCGGCTCGCCCTGGTCGCGGCCGACCGCGGGCAGCAGGACGTGCGCGGCGACGAGGATCGCCACCGCCACCGGCAGGTTCATCACGAACACCCCGCGCCAGCCCAGAACCGGTGTGGTGACGAGCAGTCCGCCGACGCTCGGGCCGAGCGCGGTCGCGAGGCTGACGCACATGCCGTAGGTGCCGAACGCCTTCCCGCGTTCTCCCGGCGGGAAGAGCTGTTGCACGATGCCCATCATCTGCGGCATCAACATTCCCGCGGCGACACCGAGAAGCGCGCGTCCGACGACGACGAACTCCGCGGTCGGGGCGATGGCGCACAACACGCTCGCGGCCAGGTACAGCCACATGCCCGCGTACGTGAGGGTGAGCCGCCGCCCGGCGTCGCCGATGCGGCCCGCGGGCACCAGCGTGACGGCGAAGCAGAAGACGTAGGCGGCCTGGATCAGCTGGATCCCGGTGGGACCGGGGTGCAGGGCGCGCTCGATCGACGGGATCGCGATGGACACCTTGTGGATGTCCAGCAGGAGGAAACCCGCTGTGGTGCCGCACAACAGCAGTGCGGCCCCGCGGTTCACGGTGGCGGGCGCGGAGGTGGTCGTCATGGTGAGCTCACGCGGACGGCGGCGCGACCGGTGCCGCGCCGCCGTCCGGGTGTGGTGTCCTCACGCCTCCTGGAGGATCTTCGTCGTGTCGACGAGCTTGCCGAAGTCGTTGTCCGAGTCGATGAGACCCCAGCTCGCGACCCAGTCCAGCGTCCGGTTGAAGTGGTCCTCCGGGTACGGGCCGGGGTGGATGTAGCGCAGCCGGCCGAGGTTGAAGTCCTCCGGGTCCAGCTCCGCGACGGGCGCCGCCTGCTGGATGAAGTACTTGAGGTACGGGCGGACGTCCTCGTGGATCTTGTCGACACCGCGCGTGACGGCACGGTTGATCTTGCTGAACGTCTCGGCGTCCAGGTCGTCGTTGGCGATCTCCGCGCCGAAGTAGTGGCCCTCGGCGAGGACCTTGTAGCCCTGCTTCTCGGCGACGGTGATCCACGGCTCCATCACCGCGACGGCGTCGATGTCGCCGTCGCGCAGGGCCTCGAAGCGCTCCTTGCCCTTGATGCCCACCAGGTTGATGTCGTCGCGGCGGAGGAAGCCCTCCAGCAGCTGCAGCACGAGGTAGTGCGAGCCGTGGTGGAAGTTGACGCCGACCCGCACGCCGGCCAGGTCGCCGGGGACGTTGTAGGGGGAGTCGGGACGGACGATGATCGCCTGGCTGGCGACCGCGGCGCGGCGCGCCACGACCTTGCCGTTGACCTGGCTGTCCTGCGAGCGGCGCAGCTGGCCCCACTCGCACGCGTTGTAGAGCTGCGACGCGCCCGCCTCGAAGAGCTTGAAGCTGCTGAAGGACGACACCTTGCGCGGGTCCTCGATGAAGCGCAGGCCCGCCTCGTCCGCCGGACGCGAGCGGATGAGCTCGACGTCGAGCCCCTCGTCGGTGAAGTAGCCCTCTTCCTCCGCCACGTAGTAGGGGAGGTAGAAGATGGCGCTGGTCGCCTCGATCTTGATCTTGGACATTCGGGCCCCTTGGTGAGCGCATACTAGAAGTTCTACGACGAACGTGGCTCAACCGTAGGTTCAATACGGGCCGCGCGGTAGAAGTTTCACATAGCGAGACGCCATCTACTACGACCCCTATTGGCCTTACGGTCTAGCGCAAGTGCTGTCACTGGACGGCGCGCAAGGGGCTAGAGAGACGAGAGCGAGTCGCCGACATGGAGCGCCACCTGACCGACGCGTCCGGACGCGTCCGACCCACCAGACGCCTGCCCGCCGCGGTGATCCTCCTGGTGTCCGCGGGTCTGGCGCTGGCCGGCTGTGCCGCGAGCGCCGACGGCGGTGCGGGTTCCGGCCCGGACGCCACTCCCGTGAAGGGAGGTGTCCTGCACTACCGCGCGGCCGGTGGCGGCAAGTCGATCGACCCCGCCGCGGCCACCGGCTACGGCCTCACCGTCCCGCTGCGCGCACTCGTGGACTCCTTGGTGTTCAACAACCAGGACGGCTCGTTCGCCCCGTGGCTCGCCACGAAGTGGGAGGTCAACGACAACGCGACGCGGTACACCTTCACGCTGCGCGAGGACGTGACGTTCTCCAACGGCGAGAAGCTCGACGCGGCGGCGGTGAAGGCGAGCTACCAGGCACTGCGCGACAACGGCGCCAAGTACGCCGTGGCGAACCAGTGGATCGGCGCGCTCAAGGAGATCACCACCCCGAGCCCGTACACGGTCGTCTTCGACTTCTCCAAGCCGAACTCCTCGTTCCTGCAAGCGTCTTCCAGCTCCGTGCTCGGCATCGTCGCCCCGGCGACCTCCGCGCTGCCGTTCGAGAAGCGCCAGGAAGGCTTGGGCATCATCGGTTCCGGCGCGTTCGTCGCGGCGGAGAGCCGCGGCGAGGAGGGCTACACCCTCACCCGGCGCGAGGACTACAGGTGGCCGCCCGCCCCGGCGAAGAACCAAGGTCCCGCGCATCTCGACAAGATCGAGGTGCGCAACATCCAGGACAACAGCATCGCCGCGGCCGAGCTGCGCGCCGGTGGCCTGGACCTGTTGCACAACACCGAACCCGCTGACAAGACCGAGTTCGCGAGCAGCTCCGAGATCACCATCCGGCGCGACCCGCTGCCCGGCTCCGCGCTCGGGTTCGCGGCCAACCTGAAGGTGCCCGGCCTCGACGACGTGAAGGTGCGCCGCGCGTTGTCGCTCGCGATCGACCGCGACGCCGTGCTCAAGCGGGCCTCCGCCATCGACGTCGCGCCCAAGAGCGCTTACACGGCAAGCAACCCGTACGCACCGGACCAGTCCGACAAGATCAGGACCGACGTGGCCGAGGCGAAGAAGCTGCTCGACGAGGCCGGGTGGAAGCCGGGCGCGAACGGCGTGCGGGAGAAGAACGGCGACAAGCTCTCGTTCACGCTCGTCTACAGCCCGTCCACGATCTCGCACGAGCCGAACATCGCCGTCGTGCAGTCGCAGTGGAAGGACATCGGCGTCGAGCTGAAGTTCGGCAGCCTCACCCAGGCCGAGCTGAACCAGCGCGTGCTGTCCGGCAACTACTCCTTCACGTGGGGCTCCGGCACCCGTCCCGACGCCGACGTGCTGCGGTCCACCTACGGCGGCAAGGACCCCGAGCTGGACAGGATCTTCGACGAGATCCTGGCGCAGCCCGACTTCGAGGCCCGCAAGGCGCTCGCGGCCAAGGCGTCGGAGATCGTGCTGACCGAGGCGTACTACCTCCCGCTCTACGACTTCATCCAGCCGCTGGCGTACCGCAACAGCACCCACCTCCCGCTGTTCGAGGCCACGCACGTCCCGTGGCTCGGCGACGCGTGGGTCGACCAGCAGTAGGCCAGGACGGGACCGGTCCTCGCGGTCCCCGACGAGTTCGGAGCTCCCGATGACCGGTTCCCCTTCTTCCGCAAGCCTTCCCGCCCGGCTGGCCCGTGACGTCGCGACCAAGCTCGCTCATGCCGTCGCGGTGGTGTTCGCGGCCTACTCCGCCACGTTCTTCCTGCTGTTCGTGCTGCCCGGCGACGCCGTGCTGGCGCGGATCGGCACGACCGACGCGATCGGGTCCAACGACCTCGCCCAGCTGGACCTCGACGCGCTGCGGTCGGAGGTGGGCCTCGCCGACAGCCTGTGGTCGCAGTACCTCCACGGCGTCACCGGCCTGCTGCGCGGCGACCTCGGCCGGTCGCTGATCACCGAGCAGCCCGTCACCACGCTGCTCGGGGAGGTGCTGCCGAACACCGTCACGCTCGGCGCGGTGTCGCTCGCCTTCTCGGTGCCGCTGGGTTTCCTGCTCGCCGTGCTCGCGGTCAACCCGAGGTCGAAGGCGGTCCGGTCGTTCGCCTCGATGGTGCCGTCCGCGTACGTGAGCCTGCCGGTGTTCTGGGTCGGCATCCTGTTCGTCTACCTATTCTCCATCACGCTCGGCTGGTTCCCGTCGAGCGGCAGCAGGGGCGCCGCGTCGCTGGTGCTGCCGGTCACCGTGCTGTCGTTGCTCGGCGCGGCTCAGTTCGCCCAGGTGCTGATCTCCAGCCTGCGCACCGAGCTGGGCACCACCTACGCGGCGGTCACGGCGCCCGCCAAGGGCGCGGGCCGGTTCCACACGCTCTACCGGCACTGCCTGCGCAACGCCTCGTTCCCGTTCCTCGCGGTGTTCGGCCTGCGGGTCGGGCAGCTGCTCGGCGGCGCCGTCGTGATCGAGATGGTGTTCTCCCGGGTCGGCCTCGGCAGGCTGATGGTCGACTCGGTCAAGGCGGTCGACCTGACCGTGGTGCTGGGCATCGTCGTCGTGCTCGCCGCCGTGTACGTCGCGATCAACGTCCTGGTCGACATCGGTTACGTGCTGCTCGACCCCCGTCTGCGCCGCCACCCGGCGAGCGCCACCCGGAAGGAGGCGGACGCGTGACCGACACGATCACGAGGGCCGTCGTCGAACCCGCGCCACCGCCCACCCCGGTCCGGCGCAGGCGCGGGCGTGTGCGCGAGCTGCACGTCCTGCTGGCACTGGTGGTGGTCCTGGTCGTGGTCGCCGTCTTCCCCGGACTGGTGACGTGGCACGACCCGTACGAGCTGGACGGCCTGCCGTTCACCGCGCCGAACGGCGACTTCCCGTTCGGCACCGACGAGATCGGCCGCGACCTGTACTCCCGGGTCGTGCACGGTCTGCGCGTCTCGCTGTTCTCGGCGGTGCTCGCGGTGGTCGTCGCACTGGCCGGGGGAGCGGTGATCGGCGTGCTGTCCGGCCTGCGTCCCGGCGGCCTGCTCGACCGCGCGCTCGGCATCCTCACCGAGGCCGTCATGGCCATCCCCGGTGTGCTGCTGGCCCTCGCCGTCATCACGACGTACGGCCGCGGCGCGTTCGTGGCGGCGGTGGCCATCGGCATCGGTGAGGCCACCGGGTTCGCCCGGCTCATCCGGGGCTGCGTGATCCAGGCGGGCACCCTGACGTACGTCGAGGCCGCGCGCACGTGCGGTGCCGGCCCGTTGCGCGTGGTCTTCCGGCACGTCGTGCCGAGCATCCACCACCCGGTGCTGTCCTACACGGCACTGCACTTCGGGCTCGCGATGCTCGCCATCGGCTCGTTGAGCTACCTCGGGTTCGGCGAGGCACCGCCGTCCGCGGAGTGGGGCGTCCTGATCGCGGGAGGCCAGAAGTACCTGGCGCACGCGTGGTGGGTCGCCGTCGTCCCCGGCCTCGCGCTGACCGCCGTGGTCGTGCTGTTCAGCCGTATCGCCTACCTGTCGCAGAAGGACAACCGATGACCCCGCTCGTCTGGATCACCGGCCTCACCGTCGCCTACCGCCGCGCGCACGACGACGTCGAGGACACCGCACTGGAGTCGGTCTCGCTGGACGTCCCGGCCGGACAGGTGACCGCGGTCATCGGCGAGTCCGGCTCCGGCAAGAGCACCCTCGCGCACGCCGTCGTGAGGTTGTTGCCGCACAACGGGCACATCAGGTCCGGCCGGATCGAGCTCGGCGGCGAGGACGTGCTCCTGCGCGGCGACCGGGAGTTCCGGGCGTTGCGCGGCAGGCACATCGGGTTCGTGCCGCAGGACCCGGTCGCGTCGCTCAACCCGACCAAGACCGTCGGCGCGCAGCTCAAGGAGGCGTTCAGCCTCGCGAGGTCGCCGCTGTCGCCGCAGGCCGTCGAGGAGCGGATCCACCAGGACCTGCTCGACGTCGGGTTCGCCGACCCGGCCGCGTTGCTCGCCCGCTACCCGCACGAGCTGTCCGGCGGGATGCGGCAACGCGTGCTGGTCACCATCGCGTTCTCCCAGCGCCCCCGCCTGGTCATCGCCGACGAACCGACCAGTGCGCTGGACGTGCTGGTGGGCAAGGAGGTCCTGACGGCGATCCACGCCGCACGCGTCCGCCACGACACCACGGTCGTGCTGATCACCCACGACCTCGCGGTGGCGAGCCGCAACGCCCAGCACGTGGTCGTGATGGAACGCGGCGTCGTCGTCGAGACGGGGCCCGTCGAGCAGGTGTTCGCCCACCCCGAGCACCCCTACACCCGGGCCCTGCTGGCCAGCTCCGCGCGCGTGGCCCAGGGCCGCGTCCTCAGCATCGCCGAGGCCCACCTGCGCCGCGCCGTCCAGCCGGTGCGCGAGACCGGGCAGCCGGTCGTGGAGCTGGAGGCCGTGTCCAAGCGGTTCGGGACGGCGCGGCGCGGCACGCTGGCCGTCGACGGCGTCTCGCTCACCGTGCCGCGCGGCTCGACGTTCGCGCTCGTCGGCGAGTCCGGCTCGGGGAAGACCACCACCAGCAGGCTCGTCCTCGGCCTCGAACGCCCGGACGCCGGAAGCGTGCGGGTGCTCGGCCGCTCGGTGCCGGACCTGCGCCGCGGCGAGCTGCGGGACCTGCGCCGGCGGATGCAGGTGGTCTACCAGAGCCCGTTCGAGTCGTTGAACCCCAGGCTTTCCCTGCGCGGCATCATCAGCGAGCCCCTGGACGCGTACCGGATCGGCAGCCGCGCGGAACGTCTGGCCCGCGTGGACGAGCTGCTCGACCTGGTGCGGCTGCCGCGTTCCTACCGCGACCGCAGGCCCACCGAACTGTCCGGCGGCCAGCGCCAACGGGTGGCCATCGCCCGCGCCCTGGCGTTGCGCCCGGAGCTGCTGGTGCTGGACGAACCGGTGTCCGCCCTCGACGCGACGGTCCAGGCGAGGGTGCTGGAGCTGCTCACCGAGCTGCAACGCGAGCTGGACCTGACGTACTTCCTGATCACCCACGACCTCGCGGTGGTCTCGGACGTCGCCCAGCGGGTGGCGGTCATGCGCGCCGGGCGCATCGTCGAGCACGGCACCACGTCCGACGTGATCCTCACCCCGCACGACGACTACACGCAGGCACTGCTGGCCGTCTGAGGCTCAAACGGCGGCGGGCACGACCGGGTGGATCTCCACGTCGAGGACGGTCGACACCGCGGGCAGCACCCGGCACCCGCCGCGGTACTGCTCCAGCAGCTCCTCGACCTCCTGCTCGGTCAGCCCGTCGACCATGACCTCCACCCGCACCCTGCCGACCTTGAGCCGGCCGGGCGTGTACCGCGACGTCCGCGCCCGCACGTGCACGGCGCGGGAGTCCGGGTTGTCCACGCCCGGCTCGCCGCCGGTGCGCAGCACGTTGAGGAGGTTGACGACGAGCGCGGACACCAGCAGGTCCAGCGGGCCGGGAGCCCGTCCGGGACCACCCGAGGCGACCGAGCCGTCCGCCAGCAGCTCGAAGGCGGGCCCGCGCACGGCGAACCGGCCGCCGACGTCGGTCGTGCAGCCCGTGATGGCGCTGATGTAGTCGTACCCGCTCATCTGCCCTCCTGCCTCGAGACGCTCCCAGTGTGCGCCAGACGGAGGGCGATTCACGCGGTGTACCGCGATGTGGACGGTCAGCGCTTGGCGAGCTCCGCCGCGAAGATCGCGGACGCCTTCTTCAGCACCTCGATCTCCTCCCGCAGCGTCTCGATGAGCTGCTGCGACGACTCCAGCTCCGACTCCAGCTCCGCGATGCGGGTCAGCAGCCGCTCGCGGGGAGCCTGCCGCAGCTGCGCGGCGCCGCCGGTGCTGAACATGCCGTCGTCGAGCCGCTTCACCCAGATCCGCAGGGACTGCTCGCCGACGCCGAACTCCTCGGCCACCTCGCGCAGGATCGACCGGTTGCCGGGCTCGGCCTGGCGGCGCTCCACGGCACGGCGGACAGCGGCGTCGCGCACCTCGTCGCTGTACTTCCGCTCGAACGCCATGACCTGCCCTTCCGTCCACGGTTCCCGACACAGAGTAACGACTGGCGCGGTGCCGTGGTGACCGGACGTACCGGGCGCGGGCGGAAACTGCCGCTGATGCGTCCACTGTGGACTTGGGGCTCCGGGTGGGACGGGGAGTCCCAGGTTGCCGAGTCCGAGGCCGCGCAGGGCCCGTGATGACCCCCGAAACGCCCTTCCGGTCCTCCAGCATTGAGTCATACCGGAAACGGGACCAAGAGCCCGGACCACAACGGAGAGAAGGAAGACGATGACCTTCCCAGCGGACCGCCCCGCCACCTGGTTCGTCACGGGTACCTCGCGCGGCCTCGGACTCGAGCTGGTCAGGCAGCTGCTGGACCGCGGGGACAACGTCGCGGCCACCACCCGCTCCGCGGACCGCCTGCTGTCCGCGCTGGGGGAGAGCACCGGCACGGAGCGCCTGCTGCCGCTGACCGTCGACCTGCGGGACGAGACGGCCGTCGCCGAGGCCGTCCGGCAGACCACCGAGCGCTTCGGCGGCCTCGACGTCGTCGTGAACAACGCCGGCTACGGCTTCCTGGCCGCGGTCGAGGAGACCAGCGCCGACGACGTCCGCGACATGCTGGACGTGCAGGTCGCCGGGGTGTGGAACGTCCTGCGCGCCACGCTGCCGATCCTGCGCGAGCAGCGCGCGGGCCACGTCGTCAACGTGTCGTCCGTGCTGGGCCTGACGTCGGTCCCCGGCTGGGGCCTGTACTGCGCGGGCAAGTACGCGCTGGAGGGCCTGACCGAGGCGCTCGCCGGTGAGGTCGCCGAGTTCGGCGTCAAGGTCACGATCGTCGAGCCGGGCTACTTCCGCACGGACTTCCTGACGACCGACTCGCTCGCGCTGCCGCGGGACACCACGGACGCCTACCCGGCGATCCGCGAGATGGTCGAGAACCACCTCAAGCTCCAGGGCAGCCAGCTCGGCGACCCGGTGAAGGGCGCGCGGGTCATGATCGAGCGGGTCGTGAGCGGCGAGGGCCCGTTGCGCCAGATCCTCGGTTCCGACTCGCACGCCTACGCCACCGCCAAGGTCCAGGCGTTGCGGGAGAACCTCGACGCCGCCGCCGGGACCGCCGGCGTCACCGACTTCGCGTCCGCCTGACCTTCCACCAGAAACGGGGAACCGTCGTGAGCAAGAAGATCCTGATCGTCATGTCCGCGGCCGACACCTGGGAGCGCACGGACGGGTCGAAGTACCCGACCGGCTACTGGGCCGAGGAGGTCGCCGCACCGCACGAGAAGTTCGCCGAGGCGGGGTTCACCGTCGACTTCGCCTCGCCCGGCGGGGTGTTGCAGCCGCTCGACCGGCACAGCGCCGACCCGGAGATCGCGGGCCCGGACGCCGCGCACCACGTCGAGCACGCCGAGCGCGCGCTGCGGGAGTTCGGTCCGCTGTTCAAGCTGGAGGACGTCGACCTCGGCGACTACGCCGCGATCGTCCTGCCCGGCGGCCACGGCCCGGTGGTCGACCTCCACCAGGACGCCGACCTCGGCCGCCTGCTCGTCGAGGCCGACGCGCAGGGCAAGGTCATCGGCGCGGTGTGCCACGGACCGGCCGCCCTGCTGTCCGCTGTGGACACGAGCGGCAGGTGGGTGTTCGAGGGCAGGAAGATGGCCGCCTTCACCGACGAGGAGGAGCAGCTGTTCGGCACCGCCGACAACGCTCCGTGGCTGCTCGCCGGCACGCTGCGGGAGAAGGGCGCGCTGCACTCGGGCGGACCGGCCTACCAGGCGTACACCGTCCGCGACGGCAACCTGTTCACCGGCCAGAACCCCGCCTCCAGCGCCCCGATGGCCGAGGCCATGATCGCCGCCCTCGCGGAGTAGCCCCTCTCGAAGACCGCTTGACGATGGAGACCACATCCGATTACGTTCTGATCCGGAACGAAACGTAATCGGAGGTGGTCGTTCGTGCAGGCACTCGTCGTGCAGTCGTCGGGAGAGGTCGAGGTCAACGAGGTCCCGGACCCGGAACCGGGGCCGGGACAGGTCCTCGTCGAGACCGAGGTGGCGGGCGCGGGGTTCGTGGACGTGATGCTCCGGCGCGGCCAGTACGCGGGTTCCGCCGCGGGCATGGTGCCGGGCGTGGAGGTCGTCGGCCGCGTGCGTGCGGCAGGTGCGGACGTCCCGGCTGACCTGGTCGGGCAGCGGGTGCTGGCCCAGCCGTCCCTCGGCGGCTACGCGGAGCTGGTGGCCGTCGACGCCGGCCGGGTCCTGCCGCTGCCGGAGGACACCGACGCGGCGAGCGCCGTCGCACTGGGCGTGAACGCGCTGGTCGCCGAGGTCTCGCTGAGCCGGGCGGGCGTGCGGAACGGCACCAGGGTCCTGGTCCGCGGCGCGAGCGGCGGCGTCGGCCTCCTCGCGACCCAGGTCGCGGCGGCCAGGGGTGCCGAGGTCACCGCGGTCACCTCGTCGGCGGAGAGAGCCGACCGCCTGCGGGCGTTGGGCGCGACGACCGTCGTCGACCGCACCACGGCCACCGTCTCCGGCGGGCCCTACGACGTGGTGGTCGACCCGGTGGCGGGCCCGGACATGCCGTCGTTCCTGGAGCTGCTCGACGCCAACGGCCACTACGTGGCGTGCGGTGCCGCCGCCGGGACCCCGCCGGACGCCTTCTTCCACGCCCTGCTGGCGGCCTTCTTCCGGTCGCCGACGCTGATGGCGTTCAGCCTGAGCTCCGTCACGCAGGACGAGCTTCGCGCGTCGTGGCGGGAGATCACGACGCTGTGGGCGAAGGGCGCGCTCGAACCCGTTGTGGACGAACGCCTGCCCCTGGCCGAGGCCGAGAAAGCGCTCGTGGCGCTGGAGGCCGGGACGCCGTTCGGCAAGGTGGTGCTGACGTGCGGCTAAGGTGACGCCAGGGAGGGAGCCATGCCACGCCAGCGGGACGAGCGCATCGACGACTCGGTGCTCACCGCCGTCTCGGCCCTGATGCGCGAGGTCGGCTACGCCGGGCTGACCATGGAGGCCATCGCCACGCGGGCGGGCACCACCAAACCGGCGGTCCGCCGCCGCTGGCAGACCCGCCAGCAGCTGGTGCTCGCCGCGATGGCCCGCGACCAGGTCGGCCTCGTCGAGCTGGACACCGGGTGCCTGCACTGCGACCTCATCGGCCAGCTGGAGGCGCTGCGGATCGGCATGGAGGACCCGGCGATGTACCGGGTCGTCCCCGGCCTGCTGGCCGACCTGGTCGACGACCCGGTGCTGCGGCAGGACTTCCTCGACACGGTGTGGGAACCGCGCCGCGCATCCTGTGTCATCGCCCTGCGGAACGCGGAGCAGCGCGGCGAGATCAAGTTCGACGACGTCGACCTCGTCCTGGACCTCTTCGTCGCGCCGGTCGTGTTCCGCGCGCTGTTCCGCCACGCGCCCTCGGGGCCGGACCTCTCCGAGCGCGTGGCGCTCGCGGTGCTGGCGGGCATCGGCAACCCCGGCCCGTACCGGTGCGGCCAGGGGTGAGTTCCGGTCCGGCGCTCAGACCGCGATGGCCAGGACCAGCAGGACCGAGGACACGAGGATCATCGGCACGTACCGGACGAGCTTGCCGAGCGGCTCGCGGATCCGGGTGTGCAGCAGCAGCGACATGACCGACTCCAGCACGACCATGACCGCTCCGGCGACCGCGACCGGCCCGAACTTCAGCCCTGCCGCCAAGGCCGCCGCGGCGACGATCTCGAACGCGCCCATGACGCGGAACCACGTGTATGACAGGCGCAGCGTCTCCGCGTTGGAGCGGAACACGGCGATTCCGCCGATCCGCAGCGTCCCCGCCACGAACATCAAGACGCCGAAGAAGATCGACAGAACGACGAACAACAAGTCCATTGTGGTTTCTCCGCTGAGCTGGATTCTCGTGGTGCCAGCGGAAGGTAGCGATGCGCACCCGGCGGAATGGCTAAAGTGAGAGCATGGCCGACGGTTTGCCTCACTCCCTGCGGTCGGACGCCCGCGACAACCGGGACCGCATCCTGGAGGCGGCGCGGGAGCTGTTCTCGGCCGAAGGACTGGACGTGTCGACGCAGCGGATCGCCCGGCACGCCGGAGTGGGCCCGGCGACGCTCTACCGGCGGTTCCCGACCAAGGAGGCGCTCGTCGCCGAGGCGTTCGCCGAGCAGATGTGGCACTGCGGCACCGTTCTCGACGAGGCGCTCGCCGATCCCGATCCCTGGCGGGGCTTCTGCTCCGTGATCGTCCGGCTGTTCGAGCTGCACGTCCGCGACCGCGGCTTCACCGCCGCGTTCCTGTCGGCCTACCCCAAGGTGCTGACGCTCGAGAACACCCGCGCGGAGCTGATGGCGAAGGCCGGTGAGCTGGCCCGCCGGGCGAAGGAGTGCGGGAAGCTCCGTCCCGACTTCGTCCCGCAGGACCTGGTCCTGGTCATCATGGCCAACAGCGGCATCCGGGCCGCCGAGGCGGACCAGGCCGTGCAGGCGTCGCGTCGGTTCGCGGCACTGGCCATCGAGGGGTTCCGGGCCACCCCCGGTGCCGCGCCACTCCCGCCCGCCTCCTGGACGCCCAGGCTGACGCCGGCCACCTGACCCACCGGCTCGGCGACCGCGGGCGGACCGTTGACTGACCAAGTGGCCAATCTGGTCAGTTGGTTCTACAGTGAGATCATGACACACCTTCGAAACGACCGCCGAGCGCTGGTCGTGGGCCTGGGAATCGCGGGCATGTCCGCGGCCGTCGCACTGCGCCAAGCCGGTTGGACGCCGCTCATCGTCGAGAAAGCACCAGGTCGCAGACGTGGCGGCTACTTCATCGGCCTGTTCGGCGTCGGCCGCAACGCCGCCGGGCGGCTGGGGGTGACGGGCGGGCTGGAGGACCGTTCCCCCGCGAACGCCGCGAGCTTCGAGATCGACCGCAACGGCGTCAAGCGGCCCAGCCCCGGGTTCGCGGACCAGCCGGGCAGCCCGGCCCTCATGCTGCGCGGCGACGCGGAGGAGGTGCTCTTCTCCGCTCTCGCGGACGACATCGAGGTCCGCTTCTCGACCACCCCCGTCGCCATCCGCCAGGACGACGACGGTGCCGAGGTCACCTTGCGCGACACGGCGGACGGCTCCGAGAGCGTCGAGCGGTTCGACCTGGTCGTCGGCGCGGACGGCCTGCGCTCCACCGTCCGCAAGCTCGTCTTCGGGCCGGACGGCGACTACCTGAAGCGCCTCGACTACATGATCGCGGCCTTCCACCTGCCCGGCGACCTGCCGGGGGTCGCCGAGGGGGAGGCGGTGACGCTGGCCGAACCCGGCCGCTCCTTCTGGGTGTTCCCGTTCGCCGGCAAGCCCAGCTCGGTGCTCTTCTCCTACCGCACGGACGACGTCGACGCCGAGTTCACGGCACCGCCGGCGCAGCGCATCCGCGCGGCCTATGGACCGGAACCGCTGGGAGCGGTCATGGAACACGCGGTCCGCGCACTGGAGACGGCGGACGAGTACCTGTTCGACTCCGTCGAGCAGGTGCACCTCGACTCGTGGCACCGGGGCCGGGTCGTCCTGGTCGGCGACGCGGCGTGGTGCACCACCCTGTACTCCGGAATGGGCGCGTCGAACGGCATCGCCGGCGCGGAGCTGCTCGGGACCATGCTCTCCCGCCACCCCGAGGACCTCGAACTGGCGTTGGGCCAGTGGGAACGGACCGTGCGCCCGTTCGTCAGCTACTTCGCGGAGTTCGCGAACCGCGGGCGAATCCTGTTCACGCCCGCCAACCGTCGCGAGTACTTCGGCAGGAAGGCGTTGATGCGCGTCGTGGGCTCACCGGTGGCCTCGGTGGCGCAACGCCTGCTCGGCGCGGACCAGAAGAACTTCCGGCTGCGCAACGCGGATCTCGAAGCCGCGTACCACCTCCTCGCGGAGAAGTGACCCCGCGGCTACCGGTCCGACGGCAGCAGGAACTCCCGCACGGACTTCGCCGAGTCGCCGAGAAAGGCCAGCACGTCGCTCGACAGTGCTTGCAGCCCACCGGGTTTGACGTCCGTGACGCCGAGCAGGGCCTCCGTCGCGGCGGACAGCACCTCGTCGGGTGACGTCGCCGTCTCCAGCCTGTCGATCTCGGGGTGGGTCTGCATCTGCAGGTGCCCGACCGTGAGGACCTGCAACGCGTACGCCTGGTCGTCGAGCTGCCAGTCCGCGCGGATCACGCCGTGCTCGCGCCAGATCGGGAGCAGTCCGGTGATCAGCGCGGAGGCCCCGTGCCGGTGCAGGAGGTCCTGGCTGCGCGGGTGGTCGATGATGATGCCGAGCAGCTCGGCGTCGTGCGTCTGCAGCGCGCGGGCGAGGGGCCGGTCCAGTGCGGCACGGACGATGTGCGCGCAGAACCGGTGCGGCAGCGTGAGTTCCGGCTGCCGCCTCGCTTCGGCGAGGTAGACCTCGATGACGGTCAGGATCTCGTTCGCCAGCAGCTCGACGAAGATGTCCTCTTTGGTCTGCCAGTACAGGTAGACCGTGCCCTTGCCGATGTGCGCCCGTTCCGCGATGTCGGAGATCGTGACGCCCTTGTAGCCCCGCTTCAGGATCAGCTCCTGGGCGGCGGACAGGATGCGTGCGGCCTTCTGCTCGTCGTGACGCGCTGGTGAGGGCATGGCGTGGCGACTCCCGATCCGGTCCGGTGCTGAGCGTGCCCAGTCTGCCCGTCCCGGCGAGCGGGTCTCAACTCGCTCGCCGCCGTGCCGGGCGTGGCGGGGCGGACGGTGGCCCGAACTCCGAGAACGTGCGGCCGATCAGGCCCCGCGCCGTCCGGGTGAGGTGGGCCTGGTCGGCGAAACCCGTCGCCGCGGCCACGGCGGCGACCGAGCTCGCGGGCAGACCGGCCACGGCGGCGTTCAGCCTGGCCCACAGCCGGAGCCGGGCCAGGGGAACAGGAACCTGGCCGCGGACGAGTGCGCGCAGCCGCGGCGCGGACAGGGTCAGGTCCTGTGCGATGGAGGCGATCGAAGCATCATGATCCGCGGCTATCGCCCGCAACGCCCGTACAACGCGCTCGTCCTTGACAGTGCTCCTGGGCGCGACGCGGTACAGCTCGGCGCGGACCGCCTCGACGTCCACCTCGTCGTCGCTTCTCGGCAGGGCAGCCGATCGCATCCGCCGGGCCGCGTCCGCTTCGATGCGGGACGGCGTGGAACCCGCTGCGAGAGCCCAGGAATCCACCGTCAACGCGACGTACTCGGACGACACCTCGCACGTGTGCGAGACCTGGGGCGGCACGATGACGCCGCCGTCGCTCTCCAGGCCGCGGCCGTCGCCAAAGCGGATCGCGACGGTTCCACCGAGCGGCAGGACGATCTTCCACGCGGGTTGCCGATGCGGCGTGACGCGGAACGGGCCGGACTCGTGGAGCACCGCGACCGACTCGCCGGCCGCGAAACGCAGGCGCCGATCGTTTCGTTCAAGCGTCCACGACGCCGCGGGCGACACCCTCACGGCATGAACGCGATCGCCGTTGCGCTTGCCATCTTCCTCATCGTCCACAGTGCCGTGCACTTCGTCGCACCGAGATTCGTCAGGGCGATGGTACCGGCGTGGGTGCCCCGCCCTGAGCTGCCGGTCGCCCTCGGAGGAGCGGCCCTGCTCGTCGACGGCCTGCTGCTCCTGCTCCCGGCAACCCGTGCGGCGGCGGGCTGGGGTGCGGCGGGGCTGATCCTCGTCTTCATGGTGGCGCACCTGGACTCGCTCGCCCGAGCCCTTCGCGAGCGGCCGCGGCGGCTCCGCGCGCAGGTGGCCGCGACCGTCAAGGTGCTGCTGAACCTCGGCTACGCCGGTGTTGCCGTCGCGGTCGCCGTGCTGGCGTGAACGCCCCGGCTCACCGGCGGGACCGGCAGCCGAGGACGAGTCTCATCCGGCTGTCTGACCAAGTGGCCAATCCGGTCAGTAAGTCGGTACGGTGGGTGGTGGGTCCGGCCGGCCCCTCACTCCCCGCACCACGCCACCCGCTCGGGACCGAGCGAGTTCGAAGGAGACCGCAGAGTGTCGATGGAAGTCCGAGACCTGTTCGCCGCACTGCCCACCGAACGCGACGGCTTCGGCCCCTCCGCCGCGTTGACCGCCGCCCGCGAGCAGACCCGCGTGACACCGCTCGGCGGGACGGCGAACCCGGCCGCCTGGCTGGTGTCCAGGTACGAGGACGTGAAGACCGTGCTGTCCAACGCCGACCTGTTCGGCAACGAGGAGGCGGCACCGAAGTTCCCGGGGGCGAACGGCCAGGAAGAGGTGATGGCGGGCAGCTTCCTGTCCTACGACCCGCCGAAGCACACCAGGCTGCGGCGCATGCTGGGCGGCGTGTTCACGCACCGCCGCGTCCAGGACCTGCGTCCCCGCGTCGCCGAGATCGTCGACGCGCACCTCGACGCGATGGCGCGCACCGGCCCGCCGGCGGACCTGGTCGCCGACTTCGCGCTGCCCGTGCCGTCACTGGTGATCTGCGAGCTGCTCGGCGTTCCCTGGGAGGAGCGCGAGGAGTTCCAGGACCGCAGTGCCCGGATGCTCAACGGCGACCTCGGCAAGGAGGAGCAGGACAGGGCCACCCTGGAGCTGTACCAGTACCTGGGCGGCCTGGTCGTGCGCACCCGCGCCAAGCCGGGCGACGACGTCCTCGGCATGCTGGTGACCGTCCACGGCGACGAGCTGAGCGACGCGGAACTGACGGGAATGGCGCTGCTGCTCCTGGTGGCGGGCCACGAGACGACCGCGAACATGCTGAGCCTCGGCACGGTGGGGCTCCTGACCCACCCCGACCAGCTCACCCTGCTCCGCCAGGACCCGGCCGCCGCGGTCGAGGAGCTCCTGCGCTGGCTCTCCGTCGTCTCCACCAGCCTCGTCCGGACGGCCGCCCGTGACACCGAGATCGCCGGCACGACCGTCCACAAGGGAGACCTGGTCGTCGTGTCGCTGACCGCGGCCAACCGCGACCCCCGGCACTTCGGCGACCCCGACGTGCTGGACATGACCCGCGAACGCAAGCCGCACCTGGCGTTCGGCCACGGCATCCACCACTGCCTCGGCGCACCCCTGGCACGGCTGGAGATGCAGATCGCCTTCCCGGCCCTGTTCGACCGTTTCCCGGCCCTGGCCCTCGCGCAACCGGCCCACGAGATCCAGTACCGCCCGAAGAGCGCCGTCTTCGGACCCCTCGCCCTCGCCGTCGAGTGGTGACCGGACAGGTCCTTTCCGGACGGTGAACCAGGTCACCCTCCCCCGAAGAAGTAGCGGACCGAAGCTGTCCTCTTCTGCCGCCACAGTGGCCGCCTGCACGGCACCGGCTCTTCTTCAAAGGAAAGTGACCATGACTGTCTTCACCGCACTGGCGTCCGTCAACTGGATCGCCGTGCTGCTCTCCGTCGTCGCGTACACCGTGCTCGGCGGCCTCTGGTTCGCGGGACTGTTCGCCAAGCACTACGCCGCCTCGCTCGGCCGGGAGAGCACGCCGAAGCCGGAGCAGCCCGCGCTGTTCTTCGGCGGCCCGGCCGTCGCGACGCTGTTCGTCGTGACCACGACCGCCGCACTGATGCGGGCACTGGACATCAACGCCGTCGGCGACGCCCTCGTGTTCGCGTTGGTCATCGGGATCGGCTTCCTGGCGGCGAACACGGTGATCATCGCGATCAACCCGAACATGCCGCGGCCGTTGTTCTACAGCCTGATCTCGGGCTCTTACCACCTCGTCGGCATCGTCATCACGGCGCTGATCCTGGTGGCGTTCGGCTAAGCACGCTTCCAGCACTGCTGTCCGTAACACCCCTCCCGCTCGCGACTCTCTTTCGTGTTTCCCGTGTAGTACGCGGGGGCCCTACGTCCCATGTAGGGAAACGTAGGGCCCCCGCGTTCCCAAGCCACGTCACGCAGCGCAGGCGGGACCGCCTGGGTGGGTGACGCGCGGGCGGGTGTGGGGCGGGAAAGGGGACAGCAACTCTGGCGGCTTGGGAAAGCGGTTCGGCTAGGGCAGGCGCCGCACCGAGATCTCGAACCCCTGCGCGGACAGCCGGTCGGCGAGGTGGTGGTCCATGGCGACGGATGGTGTCAGCACGCCGCCGTCCGACGTCAGCGGATCGGTCGCCAGCGAGAGCACGCTCTGCCCGAGCATGATCGACGTGGCGCGGTACCCCGGGTCGACCGAGGCTCCCACGGTCGCCACGTACCGCGCCCCGGTCGTGGTGCGGGTGTGGATCGCCACCCGGAAGAGGCCGTTCTCCTGCGTCTTCTCCGACGGACCGGACCCCGGCGGCAGCAGCCGGGTCATGATCGGCCGGGTGAGGCGGGACGTGAGCACGAACTTCATGAACGACAACCCGAACGTGAGCCCCACGGCCTGCAGGCGCGCCAACGGCGACGTTCCGACGCCCATGCCCTCGCGGTAGCGGAAGCCGGGACCGTACCCGCCTTCGGTGAGCGAGGCGCTGCGGCGGACGAACCTGCTGTTGAACGGGCCTCCCATCGCCGGGGCGAGCCACCGGCCGGTCAGGGGGTCGCGGAACGCGGACACCGGATCGGAGTCCACTGTGGACCCGGTGGGAACGGCGAGGGCGAACGGGTCGGCGATCGCGGCCCGCAGGGCGGGATCGGCTTTGAGGGCGGCGCTCAGCGCCTGGTTGGAGTCGAAGTTGCCCGCGCTGAAGCCACCTTTGAACTCATCGAGGATGCTGACGGTCTCCGTCAGGCCGCCTTCGCCGTCGGCGCGGGCCCGGTCGGCGAGCAGGAACGTGCCGAGGTCCGACGGGATCGCCTCGAACCCGCACGCGTGGACGATCCGGGCACCCGACCGCACGGCGAGGTCGTGCAGTTCGGTGATGCTGCGGCGGACGAACGGCACCTCGCCGCTCAGGTCGGCGTAGGAGGTGCCCTGGCGGGCGCAGGCCGCGGCGAGGGGGAAGCCGTGGCGCCCGATGGTCGACGCGACCGCGCGGGTGGACGCCGCGAGCTCCTTCGCACCCTCGTCGTCGCGGATGTCCAGCGCGATCACCGGCCACTGCACACCGAGGTCCTTCCGCAGCGCCATGAGCTTGCGCGCGTCACGCCCCGCGAGCGCGATCTTGGCGTCCGGTGCGGCTGCCGCCAGGTGCTTCGCGGTGAGACGGCCGACGAACCCGGTCGCGCCGTGCAGGACGATGTCGAACCTCCGGTGCGGGCCCGACACGGACTCGACCGCGGACTCTTCCGGCGACACGTGTTCGTTCACGGTGCGGACTGCCTTGCTGGTGACGGGAGCACGGCCGCGGGAGGCGAAGAACCACACGACGGCCGCGGTGGCGGACGCGGGAACCGTGCCCAGCGCGAGGAACCACGCGATGGGGTCGGGCAGGGGAGTGCTCGCGGTGGGGTGCGCGATGAGGTGCGCGGCGATCACGGACGAGGCCCACACGGTGCCGGTGATGGCTCCGCGCGCGACGGCTCCGGGCAGCGTGCGGTGCTGGGCTCCCGCGGGCAGGCCGCCGATCATGGACACGGCCGTGGCGAGGACGTACGCCGTGAGGCTGATGCCGGCGGCGAGCCCGACGAGCGCGCCTCCCAGGACCGGGCCCACGGCCAGCTCCCAGACCTGACGGGCTCCGCGCATGTCCGCGAGACGCGGCTGGGTGCGCAGGAAGCCCTTGGCGGGCACGGCCTTCACTGGAACTGCGGTCATGGGGGAGGACTCCTGGCGGGTGAGCAGACGCTACGACTCCATCGTGTTGATCAGCGAAGTCCTCCGGCAATGTCAAACTGCACCAGAATCCACGGAAACTGGTGCACTTTGTGCGCTCGTGGATAGGGTCGGCCCATGTCCTGGACGTTGCCGCCCGCCCCGATCCGCGCCCTGATCCGCACCGGGGCGGAGATCGCGCTCGCCGAGCTGGACGACTGGCTGGCCGAGCTGGGCGAGGCGGCCCTGCGGGGACCGAACATGGCCGCGGTCGCGGTCGACCCGGTGCTGGCGGCCTCGGCCAGGCGCACCATCCGGTCCAACGTCGTGCAGTGGGCGTCCGCCAACGTCCGCGACCCGGGAGCGCGGGTGCCCGCCGACGTGGCCGACGACCCGGTGAGGGCGGTCCGCGACCTGGTCCGGCGGGGCCTGACCGAGTCGTCGCTGGACGCCTACCGCGTCGGCCAGGCCGTCGTGCTGCGGCGGTGGTCCACCATCGCGTTCTCGCTGACGTCGGACCCCGGCGAGCTGCGGGAGCTGCTCGACTTCGCGCACCGGTCGATCGGGGCGTTCATCGACGACACGGTCGAGGCCGTCTTCGCGCAGGTGCACAGGGAACGCGCGAACCTGACCAGCGGCACCCAGGCCGAACGCCGCGAGGTCGTCACCCTGCTCCTGGACGGCTCACGTCTCCCGCGGCGCCGAGCGGAGGCCCGCCTCGGGTACCGGCTGTCCGGCGAGCACGTCGCCGCGATCGTGTGGAGCGACGACCGGACGTCCGGCCCCGACGACCTGGACCGGGCAGCCGAGGCGCTGGCGGGGGAGTCCCGCCCGTTGACGGTCGTCGCGGACTCGGCCACCCGCTGGCTGTGGCTGCCCGCGATGCCGGACACCAGCCGGGTCACCGTCGCCCCGTCCGTCCGGATCGCGCTCGGCACACCCGCGTCCGGCCTGGACGGGTTCCGCCGCAGCCACTGGGAAGCGCTGACCACGCAACGGATGCTGGCCCGCCTCTCCGCGTCCCGGCAGATCGCCACCCACGACGAGATCGAGCTGGTCTCCCTCGTCACCCGCGAACCGGAGCGGGCCGAACGGTTCGTGAAACGCACCCTCGGCGACCTCGAACACGCACCTGCGGACGTCCTCGACGCCGTCCGTGCCTACCTCGCGGAGGAATGCAACGCCTCCAGGGCCGCCGCCCGCCTTTTCACCCACCGCAACACGGTCGTCCGCAGGCTGGCACGCGCCGACGAACTGCTCCCGATCCCGTTGGCGGACAACGTGCTGCGCGTCGGCGTGGCGCTGGAGATCACCCGCTGGACGCCGTGACTCCGGCGCGGGCCTGAGGCAGGACCTCGAGCTTCCGGCGGGAACCACCGCGCGGCCGGTCGGCGACGAGCCGGTCAGAAGCTGTGCGGACCGAAGCGGCCCCAAGCCGCGAAGACGGCCAGGGCGAACAGGACGGCGTTGACGACGACGCCGGAGAACTCCTCGCTCGGCGTCTCGATGGCGGCCGTCGCCCGCGAGGCGGGGGTCGGCAAGGGCACCCTGTCCCACCGGTTCCCGAGCCGCCAGGACCTCGTCGCCGCCGTCTTCGCCGACCGCATGGACGCCTACGCGGACGCCGCCCCCGCGGCTAAAAGCAAACGCCGGACCGCGATTCGTTCCGGCCCGAGCGCGGCGGCGAGACAGTCCGTTGATTGCGGGACCTTGTTCCATTCCTCCCACGCCTCCTGACGCGAAACGGACTGCATCGGCTCATTTCCTCCGGCGACGTCGTGGAAGAGGGCCGCGGCCGGCACCCCCCAGTGACCGGCCGCGGCCCTCGATCCCCCTCCGAACCCTGCCGGCACAGGGTGTGCCCGATCGGTTCCGCTCGGCAAGCGTGTCCCGGTTGCTTCAGCTCATTTGGGACCGCTAGCTTCCTGACCTGCTGGGACATGTCCGTCCCGGGACGGCACCCGCCGGTCGGAGCACACCGCCGGCATGAACGTGAACGAGGTCCTGATGGCGCCTGGCCGGTCGAACGAACCCGATCCGGTGCGCACCCTGGCCGACGCGCTCAGCACCCTGCAGCGCAATTCCGGTCGTCCGCTGCGGTCGCTGGAACCCGAGATCCACGTCAGCGATTCGTCGCTGTCGCGCTATTTGCGCGGACACTCGGTGCCACCTTGGGATGTCGTTCGCGCGTTGTGCGTGGCGTTGAAAGCGGACCCCGTCGAATACCGGGCGCGTTGGGAGGCCGCCAATGCGATTCAGTCGCGTGCGGTGCAGGAGAAACCGGACGTCGCGCCGTCCAGGAAGGCGAGCAGGACGGAGTGGCGGTGGGCCGCCACCGGCGGGGGTGTGGGCGCGGTCCTCGGCAGCCTGGTCACCCTGGCGGTGATCCCCGCGCCGACGTCCGGTGAGAGCGATCCGGCCGGTCCGCTGCCCATCACGACGTCCGGGCGCATCTTCGTCAGCAGGGCGACCGGCGCCTGCCTGGACCACAGCATGGAGGGTGGGCTGCGCACGTTCCCCTGCAACGGCATGAGCTACCAGCGCTGGACGGTGCGGCCCTTCGGCGAGGGCACCTACCGGATCAGCAACCACGCCACCGGCGCCTGCCTCGACCGGGGGGCCACCGGACTGCGGAGCGCGGAATGCGCCGAGACGGCGTCTCAGCAGTGGATGGTCACGGTGTCTGACGCCGCCGCCGAGGTGCGCAGGGCGGACGACGACGAGTGCCTGCACGACGACGAGGTGGGCCTGCGGCTCATCGCCTGCGACGGCGGGTCCCGCAAGCAGCGGTGGGGATGACCGGCTCGCCCGTCCATCAGATGATGCCGTGCCTCATCGCGTAGGCGACGGCGTGCGCGCGGTCGAGCAGCCTGACCACCTCGGGCTCACGCTCGGTGAACCCGAGGTGGTCAGGCCCTTCGCGTCGAGGACGTCGTCGTGCAGCTGCCTCAGGCCGAGCAGAACGCCCGCGACCCGGCGCTCAGACGGGCTGGCCGACCTCGGCGATCCTGCCGAACAGGTGGGTGGCGGGAGCGTCCGGGTCGTCGCCGTAGAAGAACTCCAGGAGCGCCTGGTGGAACTCGGCGCGGTCCAGCCCGCCGGAGCCGTCGAGGTCGAGGGCGTCGAAGACGGCGGAGCAGTCCTCCGGCGACACGTTGCCCGCCAGACCGAAGATCTCGCGGAACTCCTCCCGGTCGATCCGGTCGTCGCCGTCGAGGTCGATCAGGTCGAAGTAGCAGTCGGCGACCGGCCCGACCTGCTGCGAGTAGAGGGACGGGTCGGCCAGCGCGCGGTGGAAGCCCTCGGTCATCTCCCGCAGGTCGACCTTGCCGTCGCCGTCCACGTCCATCGGGGCGATCACGTTGGCCCAGAACGCCGCCAGCCCCTCCGTCAGCCGGTGGGCGGTCTCCGACGCCGACGCGGCACCGCGGGCCGTCGTGAAGCGCTCGCCCATCAGCCGGACGTCCTGCACGGTGATCACGCCGTCGCCGTCGACGTCCGCGCCCCGGAACCACTGGCGGTACTTGAGATCCTGGACTGCGGTCATGGCACGGAAAGTAGGTACGCCGTCATGGGGTGTCCAGCGGTGTACCTCGGCCGGGAGCACGGATCATTCGTTCGAGTGATCGTCCGGCCGCGCGAGGCCGGGCGGGGTGAAGGCCAGCACGTCGGGCAGGGGGCCGTCGTGGCGTTCGACGTCGACGAGCACGCTGTGGGCGCTCGGGCCCTGGGACAGCCGCGAGCACGGCCGGTCCGCTGTGAGGACGTTCGGGTTGCCGTGGCGGTCCAGCGTCCCGGTCTCGCCCGGCTGGACCGGGTCCCACCACGCTCCCGTGGACAGCTGCACGACGCCCGGCATCAGGTCGTCGGACACGATCGCGCCCGCGAGGCAGCTGCCCCGGTCGTTGTGGACGCGCACGACCATGCCGCTCTCGATGCCGCGCGCCGCGGCGTCGGAACGGTTGATCGTCACGGGTTCGCGGCCGTGGATCTTCGAGCCGAGGCTGTTGCCGCCGTTGTCGTACTGGCTGTGCAGGCGTGACGCGGGCTGGTTCGAGATCAGGTGCAACGGGAACCGCTCCGCCAGACCGGCCCGCAGCCACTCCGTCGGTTCGTACCACGTCGGGTGCCCGGCGCAGTCGTCGTAGCCGAACGAGTCGATCTCCTCGGAGAAGATCTCGATCCGGCCGGACGGCGTCGCCAGCGGGAAGCCCTCCGGATCGGCGCGGAGGGCCTCGAAGCTGCCGGGGAACGGCCCGGCCGGCGCGGGCAGCTCCACCGCGGAGCGCCGCCAGAACTCGTCGAAGTCAGGCAGGACCGCCTCATCGCCGAGCTCGGCCCTGGTCACCTCGTACAGGTGCCGCACCCACTCGGTCTCGGAACGCCCCTCCGTGAACTCCTTCTCGAACCCGAGCCGGGACGCCAGCGCGGCGAAGATCCGATGATCGGTCCGCGACTCGCCCGCCGGTTCGCGGACCTTCGGCATGGCGACGACGTGCGGGTCCGAGAACCCGGCGGCGAAGTCGTCGCGCTCCAGGCTCGTCGCGACGGGCAGGACGATGTCCGCGAACTTGGCCGTGGTGTTCCACCACGCCTCGTGCACCACCACCGTGTCGGGCCTCTGCCAGGCGCGGGTCAGCCGGTGCAGGTCCTGGTGGTGGTGGAACGGGTTCCCGCCACACCAGTAGACGAGCCGGAGGTCGGGCAGGGTGAGGCGCATGCCGTCGTAGTCGATGACCTCACCGGGGTTCAGCAGCGCGTCGGCGATCCGCGCGACGGGGATGAAGCCGGGAACGGGGTTGGGCACCTCGGGGATCGTCGCCACGAAAGCGCGGGCGGGTGCGACACCCGTCGCGTCCATCGTCGCGTAGCCGGCGCCCCAGCCGCATCCCGGAAGTCCCATCGACCCCGACATGGCGGCCAGCACCACGGACATCCAGATGGGTTGTTCGCCGTGGTCCGCCCGCTGCACCGCGTAGTTGACCATGACGACGGAACGCCGGGAGGTGAGCCGCCGAGCGAGGTCAACGAGCACCTCGCGGCCGATGCCCGTGATCCCCGCCGCCCAGGCGGCGTCCTTCGGCACACCGTCGAGCTCGCCGAGCAGGTAGGAGGCGAAGCGGTCGAACCCGGTGCAGCAGCGGCGCAGGAAGTCCTCGTCGTGCCACCCGTTGACCAGCATCGTGTGCGCGATGCCGAGCATCGCGGCGGTGTCGGTGTTGGGGACGATCGGCAGCCACTCGGCGTCGAGGAACCCGGCGGCGTCACCGCGGATCGGACTGACGCTCACGAACCGCACCCCGGCCTCACGGCACCGGCGTTGCAGGTCCCGGGTCTGGTGCCGGGCGAGGCCGCCGGGGTTGATCTGGCTGTTCTTGAGGGCCAGCCCGCCGAACGCCACCACCAGCTCGCAGTGCTCGGCGATCTCGTCCCACATCGGCATCCGGCTCTGGTAGCTCCACGGATGACCGCCGATCACGTGGGGGAGGATCACCTCCAGCGCCGCGGTGCTGTAGGTGTTGCGGGAGTCGGTGTAGCCCCCTCCCAGCGCCAGGAACCGGTGGAGCTGCCCCTGTGCGTGGTGGAACCTGCCCGCGCTCGCCCACCCGTAGGACCCGCCGAACACCGCGCTGTCCCCGTGCCGCGACCGAACCCGCCGCAGCTCGTCGCTGACCAACGTGATCGCTTCGTCCCAGCTCACCTCGACGAAGCTGTCCGCACCCCTGGCCGGGGGCCTGCCGTCCAGCCACCCCTTGCGCACCGCGGGACGCAGGATGCGAGCGCTGTCCTCGGCCGCCGTCACCATCCCGGGCCCGATGGGCGAAGGCGCGGGGTCGCCGGGCGCAGGCTCGATCCGCACCAGCCGATCGGAGTCGACCACGGCGACGAAACTGCCCCAGTGCGTCGCGACCGGCAGGCGTCGTTCCATCACGCACCCGCTTCCCTCGGGAGAAGTCCCAGCGGGCCATGGTGGCACGGGAGCGGGCGGGGTTTCCCCGCCTCGGCACGAGCTTCATCAGGTCGGCCTACCGCGGACGCGACGTTTCGCGGAGCCGCTGCCGGAAGCGCGCGAAAACGGGAGACTCCCGGACAAGACCGTTTCGGGGGAGGCGTTGTGTCCGACGACCTGGGTGTGCTGACCGCGATCTACCAGTCCGATCGCACCGACCGTTCGACGACGCTGACCGTCAGCCTCGCCACGATGGGCGCCGCCGTCACCTACCTCGTCGGCACGATCGCCTTCTACGACAAGCTGGACCTCCTCGGCTGGACGATCTGCCTGCTCCCCTTCCCGCTCGTCTGCGTCGCCGCCTTCCACGCGGTGCTGCTGAACCTCGCCGCTGTCCGGGCCCGGTCGATCCTCACTCTCGAACGGGTGCTTCTCGACCGGGTGCCGGAGGGCTCGCCGCCGGACCGCCGTGAGATCGGCGTGACCGCGAGTGAACGAGCGGGCAACCTGCACACCGCCCATCCGAGCCAGCGCGCGGCGATACTCATCGCCTATGGCGGAGTCGCGGCCACCTACCTCGGGTACGTCGTCCTGATGCTCGTCAAGGCGGCACGGCACATGTCCGGGTGGATCGCGGTCCCGGTCGTGGCCTACGTGGTGCTGCTGGTGCCGGTGGCACTCGCCTGGCGGCACAGCACGGCGAACTTCGACCTGGAGCCTGCCCGCACCCCCTGACCCGCCTGGAATTGTTCACACGTTCGGGTGGTGCCATAGCGATTCCGCATCTGTGCGCCGGCTGCGTGCACTTGTGTCGGGTACGGGGAGGCACCGTGAACGCACTGAACCGAATCCTCACCACCCGGGAACCGTTCGGGCCCGCGGACAGCGAGAGCGTCTTCGAAGCCGGCCTCGCGGGTGTGGACGAGTTGCTCGACCGTTCCAACCTGATCTACGCGCAGACCATCAGCGCGAGCCGCCCGACCTACATCATCGGCCGCAAGGGCGCGGGCAAGACCGCGTTCCTCTTCGGCTCCGCGATGAACAACAGCGTGCGAGCGTTGCGCACCGCCACCGTCTACCAGTGGATGGCGAGCGTGATCCGCTGCTGGACGGAGGTGCGCGGGCCGCTCTTCGTCGACCAGGCCGCCGACATCTGGGAGGCGGTGTTCGAGCAGGTCGCCCTGTTCCACGTGCACGACACCGCGCAGAGCGACGACCCGGTGAACGAGCTGCAGGACGTCTGGGACCACCTCGACCACCCCGAGCACACCGACGCGACCAAGATCACCGAGCGGTTCCTCGCCGAGCTGCAGCGCCGCATCGGCAACCGGGAGCTGATCGGGCTGAACGAGATCATCGGCGACGTCTCGCACGGTGGCGTCACGTTCGACCAGGCGCGCCGGGCGATGCGGGTCATCCTGCGGAAGCGGCAACAGCCGCTGGTGATCGTGATGGACAACCTGGAGGACCTGCACGCACGGCTGCCCGAGCTGCGGGACGTGCTGTCGGGCATGTTCCGGTGCGTGGGCAGGGTGATCCTCGGCAACGACGCGTTCGGCGTGCAGATCTGCCTGCCCAGCGAGCTCTTCGACCAGATCCACGAGATCTCGACCGCGCCGGAGAAGGACTTCCGGGGCAGCTACCTCACGATCTACTGGACGGCGAAGGAGCTGCTCCGGCTCGCGGACAACCGCCTGGGCCTCTACCTGCGCACGCACCACCCCGACGAGTACGAGGTGCTGCTGGCGAAAGCGGCGGGCAGGGAGGAGCCGCGCCTGCTCAGAGCCGCGCTGCCGCACCGCATGACCAGCGGGCTCGGCGCGGAGGAGGACCCGCTCGCCTACCTGCTCCGGCACACCCAGCTGCTGCCGCGCCACCTGATCGAGATCCTGAACAGCGTGTTCACCGCACCGGTGAACGGCTCGGTGCCGTGGGCCGTCACCGAGGAGGCGATCCGCGGCGGAACCCGGCGCGCGGAACGCATGGTGGTCAACGGGATCTTCGCCGCCCACCAGGCGTCGTACCCGCTGGCGCGCGAGGCGCTGGTCCGGCTGTCGGACCGGCTGGAGATCTGCTTCGCCGCCAGGGAGCTGCACCGCGTGTTCAACCGCGAGGGCATCCGCAAGGCCACCGGGATGGAGTTCGGTGAGTTCCTGCCGATGCTGTTCACGCTGGGAGCACTGGGAGTGCGGTTCGACGAGACGGCGCGCTACAACAAGGCGCACTTCCAGTACACGTTCGACTCCAGCCTCACCGGCGAGGAGGACACCGACTACCTGTGCTTCCACCCCCTGTTCACCCGCTACCTGCACGAGCGGTCGTTGCCGAAGCTGCGCAGGAAGAACGCGAAAGCCACCTACCCGCACGGCTGCGACCCGGCGGACGAGGACTACCGGGTGTCCCTCGGGTACACCGCCGCGGCGGTGCGAGGCTGACATGGCGCTGGGCTACGGAGGACGCAGCCTGCCGAACGTGGGGGCCGAGTACGTCGAGGACCCGCCGGAGGGGATACGGATCGGGATCGCGTTGTCCGGCGGGGGAATCCGCTCCGCCGCGTTCAACCTCGGTGCGATGCAGGCGTTGCAGCACCGGCACGTCCTGGAGCGCGCCGACTACCTGACCGGCGTGTCGGGCGGCAACTACGTCGCGAGCGCGCTGACGATCACCGGCGCCTACAGCAATCCCGGCACCGACAACGGGAAACCCCACTGGGGCAGCGGTTCCGTCGAAGAACGCCACCTGCGCCAGCACACGAACTACCTGGCACCCGGCCGGGTCGGCAGGTTGTGGCTCGGGCTGAGCATGGTCTACGGGTTCATCCTGAACTACCTGCCGTTCGTGCTGTGCGCGTTCATCGGCGGAAAGCTCGCGGGATGGGCGCTGAACTGGCTCGGCCAGCCACTGGAACGCCTGCGGCTCAACGGTCTCGACCTGCCCGCGGCGCTCCCGCTGAAGGTGCTGCTGATCGGCGCGGCCGCACTGGCGGTCGTCGCCGTGCTGCTGGTGGCGTACCGCAGGTTCATCGACATCCGCCGGTCTCCCCGCAACTACGGGGAGACGCGGTCCGAGGGCGTCGCCGCGAACCTGGTGCTGCTGGTGGGCGTGATCGCGGTGCTGCTGGTGCTGCCACCGCTGGCGTCGCTGTACGGCAAGGTCTCCACCGCGATGATCTCCTGGCTCTTCCACGAGCCGCCGGAGGCGTTCGACACCACGCAGGGCCGCGTCGTGATGGCCGCGGTGTGGCTGGTGCTGTCGCTGGTGCTGGCCATCGCCGCGCTCGCGCTGAGCCGCCGGTTCCGCGCCCTGCGCCTGATGCTGGTGCTGTCCGGGCTCGGCAGCGCCGGCCTGCTGCTCGTACCCCTCCTGTCGTCGCTGGAGTTCGCCGCACGGCTCGGCGTCCGCGGGACCGGCGACCTGCTCGGCGTGCTCGCCGCGACCGCCGTGGTCGTCCTGATGTCGATCAAGGTGCACAACCGCCGCTACTCGATGCACCTGTTCTACCGAGAACGGCTCAACAGCGTGTTCGCCCTGCGGCGCAAGCTGAACGAGGACGGCGACGTCGTGTGCGAGCCCATCGGGTACGACGAACGCCTCTACTTCTCCAAGATCGGGTCCAAGCTCCGCGCGAGCGGGCGCAAGATGCCCAAGCTGATCGTGTGCTGCGCGGTCAACCTCACGAGCGACGAGGTGCCGGTCGGCAGGTTCGCGGAGTCGTTCACCTTCGAGCACGACCAGAGCGGTGGCGGCCTGTTCGGCCGTCGCGGCACCGACTGGTACGAGGAGCAGACCGGCCTGCCGGGCACGCAGCTCACCCTGCCGTCGATCATGGCCGTGTCCGGCGCCGCCCTGTCGCCGCTGATGGGCAGGTTCACCTACCCGCCGCTGCGCTTCCTGATGGCACTGACGAACGTGCGCCTCGGCGTCTGGATCAAGAATCCCCTGCACCCGCGCTGGGAGCGCAAGCCGGAGCCGCCCCGAGGCCGGCTGGCCCGCCTGTGGGCGTCCGTCCTGGACGGCTGGCACGAGCCGGGAGCCCTCTACGTGCTGCGCGAAGCGCTGGGCGCCACCAAGTCCACCCACCGCTTCATCTACCTGACCGACGGCGGCCACTGGGAGAACACGGGTCTGGTGGAGCTGCTGCGCAGGCGCTGCACGCACGTCCTGTGCTTCGACGCGAGCAGCGACCCCACCGGAGCCGGCCTGGACATCGGCCGTGCCATCGCGCTGGCGCGCAGCGAGCTCGGCGCGGACGTCGAGCTCGACCCGCGCCCGACGATGCCGGGGGAGGACGGCATGAGCGAGCTGATGGCCGTGCGAGGCCAGGTGAGGTATCCGGACCAGGGCGGCGAGGCCAAGCTGATCTACGGCAAGGCGGTGCTCACCCGGTCCGGCAGCTGGGACCTGCACGCGTTCAAGGCGCGCGAAGGCCGGTTCCCCAACCACTCGACCAGCAAGCAGATGTTCACCGACGAGCAGTTCGAGGCGTACCGGCGTCTCGGCTACGAGGCGGGGACGCAGGCGGTGGACCTGCTGAACATCCCGGACGCCTTGCTGAGCCCGGTGCGCATCGTGCTCAGCTGACGCGCGGACCAGCCGCCCCCGACCGCTGACGGCACAGCCATTCCACACCGTTGGGCCATCCGGGTGCCCTGGTTGCCGCGGGTCCATTACCGCCCCCTTACGGGACGCGTCCGACGACCGTATGTGGCCATACGGTCGTGTCGCCGCCGCCCGAGGAAAGGGGTTCACCTCATGGACATCCCGTTGGCCCGCCGTCTGCTCGCGGAACTGGCCGGCACCGCCGTGCTGTGCCTGTTCGGCATCGGCGCGGCGGTCGCGGCCGGACCGGCAGGTCTGCTGGTCGTCGCACTGGCACACGGACTCGCGCTCGCCGTGGCGATCTACGCCTTCGGTGCGGTCTCAGGAGGTCACTTCAACCCGACCGTCACGGTCGCCCTGGCCGTGCGCGGACGGTTCGCCTGGCGGGAGGTGCCCGCCTACGTGGCGGCGCAGCTCGCCGGTGGCGTGCTCGGCGCCGCGGTGGTCTTCGCCGTCTACCGCTCCACCGCGGTGACGGCCGGCTTGGGTGCCACGACGTACGGTTCCGGTGTCTCGCCGGTGCAGGCGCTGATCGCGGAGTCGACCGGCGCGTTCATCCTCGTCACCGCCGTGTTCGCGTTCGCGGTCGCACCGGACGCACCAAAAGGCCTGCACGGCTTGGGAATCGGGCTCGCGCTGGCGACGCAGATCATGGTGTTCGGCCCGCTCAGCGGAGCCTCGGTGAACCTGGCCAGGACGGTCGGGCCCGACGTGCTGCTGTCGCTGACCGGCGGCACCGCCGCCTGGTCCCAGCTGCTCGTGTACCTCGTCGGGCCGCTGGTCGGTGGCGTCGCCGCGGCACTGCTGCACGGAGTGGCGAGGCGGGTCACGCGAGTTCCAGTCGCGGAACATGCCTGAGCGCGGTGACGACCTGCCGGAGTGCTGCCGGGCGGCTGCCGAAGCCCACCACCGCTGCCTGGACGGCTTGATCGCGGAGGGCTGGCAGATCGAGGGCATGTGCGTGCTGCCGCGGTGTGTGCGCCACGACGGGTGCGAGTGGTGGTCGCGGCCTCCGGCGGATGACCGTCCACTTCAGACCTGAAGCACCGACTCCATCCCGCCGCCCCTGCCGGGCGGCGGGATGTTGCAGCGTCACCGGGGTCTCGTAGCAGGGCAGGTAACCCGTGATCGCCTGCCGCAGGACGTGCGACTCGGGTTTGGCAGCCTTTGTAGGGGATGATCACGTGGCGACCAGTCGCGTCGATCACCAAGCAGGCCGGGCACCAGTCTCCGGCGATCCAGCGTAACTTAAGCACATATACTGACAATGGATCATGCTCGACGCTCCGAGGCATCTGGTGCGACGCTGCTGCGCAACCCGATGGCCCGGCACCCGCGGCTGCCGCTGGTGCTGATGGGCGCGCTGATCGGCGGACTGCTGCTCGGCAGGCCGTACTCGTTGTTCCGGGTGATTTTCCGCGACACCGCGGCCAGCAACGACGTCGGGTACGCCGTCGCGGCGTTCGTGCTGCAGTCGCTCGGCAACATCGTGATCATGGTCCTGGTGTTCCTGGTGCTGATGCACGCCACCGGCTGTCGGGTGCGGCGGTGGTTCGCCGCACGACCCGAACGGATCGCGCTGGTGACCGGTGCCGGGTTGCTCGTCGCGAGCAGCTTCACACTGGTGTACTGGGATCTGCGCGTGCGCGGCAGAACCGGGATCATCCGGTATCCGATGATCTCCTGGTAGCCCGCGCGGACGGCCTGTGCGGCTTGGAAAGCCCGGCCGCGGTTGTCCGTTGTGGACCCCGACCGAACGGAACAGGTCCTGCCGACGACTCGTTGTTACTATGTACACCGAGAGTGAAGGCAGGTGGAAGTGGCAGGCGGCAAGCGCGACTACGGTCAGTTCTGCGGACTGGCCGCCGGGTTGAACGTCATCGGCGAGCGGTGGACGCTCTTGATCGTGCGTGAGCTGCTCATCCGGCCCGCGAGGTTCAACGAACTGAGCGAGAACCTACCGGGCATCGGACCGAACCTGCTGTCCGAACGGCTGCGCATGCTCCTCGAGTGCGGCGTGGTGGAGCAGACCTCGGTCGAGGGTGACGGCCGGGCGCGGCAGTACCACCTGACCGAGGTCGGCGAGCAGCTGCGTGGCGCGGTGCTCGCGCTCGCGCACTGGGGCCTCGGCTTCCTCTCCGAGGACGACCGCAAGGGCGCGATCAGGGCGGAATGGGGTTTCCTCGCCGTCCAGTCGATGATCGTGGAGGACGCGATCCCCGACGTCGACGAGGTGTACGAGTTCCAGGTCGGCGACCAGACGTTCACCATCGAGGTCAGCGACGGCGCGATCACCTTCGGTCTTGGCCACGTCAAGGAAGCCGACCTGACCATCGAGTGCGACGCCGACACGTTCATCCGGATCGGCGCGCACATGCTGTCCCCGTTCGAGGCGATCGCCACCGGTGACGTCCGCATAAAGGGCAAGCCGGACGCGGTGCGCCGCTGCACCCTCATGCTCGGCCTGAGCTGATCTCACTGCTATTAGCTATAGCGAGTTGGGCAGATGCTCGTGCGGCGCCGAGCGCCGCATCACGACCCGATGAGGCGGCGTCGCCCGCCCGTACCTCGACCTGTCGAGCTGGTGCAAGGCGCACGTCTGGTCCACCGTGGTGTCACCCGACCGCAGGCACGTGTACGTGTCGATGAGCGGCATGCGCGGCCCGGTCGCGAACATGGTCGGCATCGTCGTGTCACCCGACGGCGGGTTCATCTACGCCTGCGACTTCAACAGCTGGCAGGGCAACGGCAAGGTCATCGCGATCGACCGGAAGACCCGCGAGGTCAGCGTGCTCGCCGACGGGCTCGACCAGCCGTCGACGCTCAGCCTCGACGGCCCCTACCACCTGCTGGTCGCCAACACCGGCAGCCGCACGGCAAGGCGAGCGGCGGGCAGGATGAAATGAGCGTCCTTTGTGGACTTACCGGGTCATGGTGGGGCCGTTGGGCGTCGAGACGAAACGAGACGCTATGGGGTCTGACCAGTCAAAACATGCCGATGGGGCCGTCTTCGGGAGATGTCCCGAAAATGGCCCCATTGTGGCCGTCAGCTCTGGCCGGCCCACCACTTCTGGCCGGTCTCGCCGAGGGTGGAGATCGGGTCGTAGTAGGGGTAGCGGCGGTTCAACGCCTCCGGGTCCTCCAGTTCGATCCCGGTCCGGTAGTTCTTCGTCCAGTACGAGATCCCCAGCTCGCGGTCGTATTCCTCGAGCTGGTGCACCCACCGCTTTCCGACGTACGGCACGTCGCACACGATCCGCGGCGTCGCGTAGCCGGGCAGGTAGCCCATGATCGCGTGCTGGAGCTCCTGCGCCTCCCACACCGACACCCGCCAGTGCTCGGCGTTGGGGATCATGTCGCACATGTAGAAGTAGTACGGCAGGATGTTCGCTTCCCCTTGCAGGGCGAAGCAAAGGTCCAGCAGGTCGTCCGGCGTCGCGTTGACGCCCTTCATCAGCACGCCCTGGTTGCGCACGTCGCGGACGCCGACCTCCAGTGCCGTGCGCGCGGCCTCGGCGACCAGTGGTGTCACGGACTGCGCGTGGTTGACGTGGGTGTGGATCGCCAGGTTCACGCCGCGGCGCGAGGCGGTGCGGGCGACTCGTTCGAGGCCCTCGACCACGCGCGGCTGGAGCCAGTGCTGGGGGAGGCCCGCCAGCGCCTTGGTGGCCAGGCGCACGTCGCGGACCGTGTCGATGTCGAGCACCCGCATCAGGAACGACTCGAGCTGCGGCCACGGCACGTTCGCCACGTCGCCGCCGGAGACGACCACGTCGCGCACGCCGGGGGTCTTCTTCAGGTACTCGATCATCTGGTCCTGGCGGTCGACCGGCTTGAGCGACAGCTTGTGCTTGTCGATCAGCGGCGTGGAGTTGCCGACCAGGTCCATGCGGGTGCAGTGGCCGCAGTACTGCGGGCAGGTCGACACCATCTCGGCGAGGACCTTGGTGGGGTAGCGGTGCGTGAGGCCCTCGACGACCCACATCTCCGCCTCGTGCAGCGAGTCGCGCTGCGAGTGCGGGTGGGACGGCCAGCGCGGGTCGCGGTCGGAGCGGACCGGCAGCATGTAGCGGCGCACCGGGTCGGCGAGGAAGGCGTCGGTGAACTCCGCGGGGGACAGCGGCGCGTCGACCGCCATCGTGTTGAGCATCTGCGGCGGGAGCAGCATCGACATCGTCGCGAAGTTCTCCTGGTCCGCGGCCAGGTCGTCGTAGAACTTCTCGGTCAGCAGGTCGCCCGCCACCTTGCGGAGCTGCTTGACGTTCTTGACGCAGTTCACCCGCTGCCACTGGGCGTCACGCCACTGCGCGTCGGTCACGTGGGCCCATCCGGGGAAGCGCCGCCAGTCGGGTTCGACCAGCTCACGCCGGACGTACGTGTACGGCTGGCGGTCCAGCCGCTCCAGCGCCGTGGGGGCGTCGTGCAGCGCGGTCATCCGTACTCCTCAAAGTCGAGGTCGCGTGAAGATATCCTGTCACACGGTTCGACTGCCGTAAATATTTCAGCTCAAGCCCTGGTCGGGAGCATTTGGGGACTTCTGTGCGTTCAACCGGTATGCCTGTCTTCGCTCTGCTGCTGCTCGGCTTCTTCGCCGAGGTCGCGGTCATGATCACTGTCGGGAACGCCATCGGCGGGCTCTGGACGATCGCGCTGCTCCTGCTCGGCACCCTGGTCGGGTTGTCGCTGGTGCGCAGGCAGGGCGCGCAGACGATGGCGGCGTTCCGCGAGTCGGTGTTCCAGCGCCGCGAGCCGCACCAGGAGATGGCAGACGGCGTGCTGATCGCGGCCGCGGGCCTGCTGATCACGGTGCCGGGCTTCATCAGCGACGTGGTGGCGCTGTTCCTGCTGTTCCCGCCGACGCGCAGGCTCGTGAGCAGGCGGATCGCGCGCAAGGCCGAGGCCACGGCGCTGCGGCACCAGCACGAGCGGCGCTTCGGCGCCGGTCAGGTCGTCGAGGGTGAGGTGGTCGACGTCGACGAGCCGGTGGTCGTCATCGATCGCCGCGAACTGACGTGATCCGCGCGTACCGGCCCTCGGACCTGGACGCGCTCCACGACATCTGCCTCGACACCGGCAACGGCGGTCAGGGCGTGCGGCACCTGTTCGACGACCCCAGGCTGCTGGGGCACGTCCACGTCGGCCCGTACGCGGCGTTCGAACCCGACCTGGTGCTGGTGGCCGAGGACGACGACGGCGTCTGCGGGTACGTCGCCGCGGCGTCGGACAGCGAGGCGTTCGAAGACCGCTGCGAGCGCGACTGGTGGCCTGACCTGCGGCTCCGGTACCCGTTGACGCCGGAGTCGAACCGGGTCGTGTGGCAGATCCACCACCCGCCGCGCGTCGACCCGATGATGGTCCGCGACTACCCGGCGCACCTGCACGTGAACCTGCTGGCACGCGCCAGGGGCAAGGGGCTGGGCGGTTCGCTCGTCCGCACGGTGCTCGACCGCCTGGAGAAGGGCGTCCACGTGCACGTGCGGCGCCAGAACACGCACGCGATCGGCTTCTGGGAGCACCTGGGCTTCCGGGTGATCGACTCCGCCGACGGGCTGCTGCTGGGCCTGCGCCTGTGAGGGTGGGTCAGGCGAGCAGGTCCTTGAGCAGCAGCTCGAAGTCGACGACCTCGCGCCCGGCGGGCACCGCCGAGTAGGTCGAGTCGAGGAACCGGCCCAGCTCGTCGGCCGACAGGTGGAACACCGCGTGCGAGTCCTCGGTGAACAGCTCCAGCACGAGCACGTCGCCCTTGCCCGGCCGCAGCCGCACGTCGCCGATCCCGGCGGGGGACAGCAGCCCGTCGGACAGCAGCTCTCGGCCGACGAGCCAGGTCGACTCCCGGTCCCGTGCGTGGAAGCGCATCGTGACGGCGTGCGGGTCGTCCGAGCGGTACTGGAGGTCGACGTTCATCGGCTCTATCGAGCCGTCCGGCCGGACGAACTCGACGACGGTCATGGTGCCGACCCGTGTCTCGTTGAACATCGTCGTTCCTCCTCCGCAGTGAGGGTGCTCCCATAGACACGCGCGCCGCGCCCGGAAGGTTCAAAGCTTTCTCGGACTGCCCGACTGGGTACTAGAAGGCGCATGACGGTCTACGGCATCCACGCCTCACACGAGCAGATACACCCCGCCGGCCTCCTCGCCGCTGTGCGCAGGGCCGAGGAAGCGGGGTTCGCCGCGGCGATGTGCTCCGACCACTTCTCGCCGTGGAGCGCGCGTCAGGGCCAGTCGGGGTACGCCTGGTCGTGGCTCGGGTCCGCGCTACAGGCGACCGACCTGCCGTTCGGCGTGGTCACGGCACCGGGGCAGCGCTACCACCCGGCGATCACCGCCCAGGCGATCGGCACGCTCGCCGCCATGTACCCCGGCCGGTTCTGGGCCGCGCTGGGCACCGGTGAGGCCAGCAACGAGCACATCACCGGCGACGTCTGGCCGCGCAAGGACGTCCGCACCGCCCGGCTGCGCGAGTGCGTGGACGTGATCCGCGCGCTGCTGGCCGGGGAGGAGGTCAGCCACGACGGCCTGGTCACCGTCGACCGCGCCCGGCTGTGGACGCTGCCGGACGAGATGCCGCTGCTGGTCGGCGCCGCGGTGAGCCCGGAGACGGCGCGCTGGTGCGCCTCCTGGGCCGACGGCCTGATCACCGTCAACGCCGCTCCCGAGCGGCTGCGCGCGGTCGCCGACGCCTACCGCGACGCCGGCGGCAAGGGCAAGCTGCACCTCCAGGTGCACCTGAGCTGGGACCCCGACGAGGACGCGGCGATGGCGACGGCGCACGAGCAGTGGCGCAGCAACGTCTTCCAGCCACCCGTGTGCTGGGACCTGGAGATGGCGGAGCACTTCGACGTCGTGTCCGAACGCGTCACGCCCGAGCAGGTGGCCGAGGTCGTGAACGTCTCCTCGGACCTGAAGTGGCACGCGGAGCAGCTGAGCTCGTACGAGGAGATCGGGTTCGAGGAGATCTACCTGCATCACGTCGGCCAGGACCTGGACCCGTTCATCGACGCGTTCGGTGAGCACGTGCTGCCGGAGGTGACAGCGTGATCCGTTCCTCCGACGTCTGGTGGAAGAACGCCGTCATCTACTGCCTCGACATCGAGACCTTCACCGACGACGGCTTCAGAGGCGCGACCGAACACATCGACCACTTACACGCCCTTGGCGTCACGTGTGTGTGGTTGATGCCGTTCTACCCGACCCCCGATCTCGACGACGGCTACGACATCACCGACTTCTACTCGGTCGACCCGCGCCTTGGTTCGCTCGGCGACTTCGTGGAGTTCGTGCGCGCCGCACGGGACCGCGGCATGCGCGTCATCGCCGACCTCGTCGTCAACCACACGTCCGACCAGCACCCGTGGTTCCACGATCCCGAGAAACGCGACTGGTACGTCTGGGCCGACAAGCCCCAGGAGGACGGGCCGCAGGGCGTCACGTTCCCGGACAAGGAGGACAGCCTCTGGGAGTACTCGGAGGAGGTCGGCAAGTACTACCTGCACCGCTTCTACAAGCACCAGCCGGACCTGAACGTCGCCAACCCCGCCGTCCGCGACGAGATCGCGCGGATCATGGGCTTCTGGATGGAGCTGGGCCTCAGCGGTTTCCGCGTGGACGCCGTCCCGTTCCTGCTGGAGCACCAGGACCGCACCGACGCGATCGACCTGCCCGACCCGCACGACTACCTCGCCGATCTGCGCGCGTTCCTCAAGCGCCGCAACGGTGAGGCCGTGCTGCTCGGCGAGGTGAACCTGCCCTACAAGGACATGATGCCCTTCTACGGCCAAGGCGTCGGCGACGAGCTGACCATGTGCTTCGACTTCGTCGGCATGCAGGCGATGTACCTGGCGCTGGCACGGCAGACGAGCGGGCCGCTGGCGAAGGCGCTGCAAGAGCGCCCGGCGCCGCCCCGCGACGGGCACTGGGCGACGTTCGTCCGCAACCACGACGAGCTGACGCTGGACAAGCTGCCCCTCGACGAACGCCAGGAGGTCTTCGACGCCTTCGGCCCCGACCCGGACATGCAGCTCTACGGCCGGGGCCTGCGCCGCCGCCTGCCGTCGATGCTCCAGGACGACTACCGGCGCATCCGCATGGTGTACAGCCTGCTCTTCACGCTGCCGGGCACGCCGGTGCTCTTCTACGGCGAGGAGATCGGCCTGGTCGAGGACCTGGCGCTGGAAGGCCGGATGGCGGTGCGGGTGCCGATGGACTGGGAGGCCGCGGGACGGCAGCGGCACGCGCCGGACTCGCTGCTGTCGTTCATGCGACGGCTGGTCGAGTGCTACCGGGAGTGCCCCGAGCTGGCCTGGGGCACGGTCGAGGTGCTCGACGCCGGCGACCCCTGCGTGTTCGCCCACCGCGCCGACTGCGACGGCAGGACGGTGATCGCCCTGCACAACTTCGCCGACCGCGAGGTTCAGGTGCGCGTCCCCGTCGAGGGCACCCTCGTCAACGTGCTGAGCGGGGAGAAGAGCCCGGCCGAGTTCGACCTCGCGCCTTACGACTGCCGCTGGCTCCGACTGATTGCCGAGTGATGCTTGCGGTAAGTCCGTCCTTCACGTGAAGATATCCTTCGAGATAGCGTCGTCGACCGAAGGATTTTCAGGTGAGCGCGTACGGACTGCACCGCGTCCTCGAACCCGCCGGTGTCCTGCCGCAGCAGGCGTGGCGGCTGGACGCGAGCCCGGTCCCGGCCGCTGACGAGGTCGTCGTCGCGGTCGAGCGCCTGAACCTGGACGCGGCGTCGTTCCGCCAGCTCCGTGAGCAGCACGGCAGCGGCGCCGCGGTCCGGCAGGCGGTGCTCGGCATCGTCGCCGAGCGCGGCAAGATGCAGAACCCGGTCACCGGGTCGGGCGGCATGCTGCTCGGCACCGTGCTGGAGGTGGGGCCCGAGTCGCCGCTTGGGCTGCGGGTGGGGGACAGGGTCGCGACGCTGGTCAGCCTCACCCTCACGCCGTTGCGGATCACCGACGGCCTGGAGGAGTGGGACGGCGAGGACGAGCAGGTGCCGTGCCGGGGGACCGCCGTGCTGTTCGGCCGGTCCATCGCGGCCGTGCTGCCGGACGACATGCCCAGCGAGCTGGCGTTGTCCGTGCTCGACGTGTGTGGCGCACCGGCACTGACGGACCGTGTGGTGCGCAAGCACCCCGGTGGGTCGGTGCTGGTGCTCGGCGGTGGCGGTAAGTCGGGTTCCCTCTCTCTTGCGGCCGCCCGTCAGGCCGGAGCGTCGCGCCTCGTGGCGTTGGTGCCGACCGAACGTGAGGCGGCGCAGGTCCGTGAGTCGGGCTTGGCGGACGAGGTCGTCATCGCGGACGCACGGAACCCCGTCGCCGTCGCCGAAGCGGTGGGCAAGCAGGTCGACGTCACGGTCGTGTGTGTGGACGTGCCGGGGTGCGAGCACGGCGCCATCCTCGCGACCGCCGACGGCGGCACCGTGATCTTCTTCTCGATGGCGACCTCGTTCAGCGCCGCCGCTCTGGGAGCGGAGGGTCTGGCCGCCGACGTCGAGATGCTCGTCGGCAACGGGTATGTGCCTGGTCACGCCGCCTTCGCGCTCGACCTGGTCAGGAACCAGCCGGGTGTGCGGGCCCTGTTCGAGCAACGGCAGACTGCGTGACGTGAGTACGCAACTTTTGGTCGGCGGACGCATCTACGCACCGGATGCGACGGCGATGGCCGTGACGGACGGCGTCGTCGTGTGGATCGGACAGGACTCGGTCGGCCGTGCGCTGCACCCCGACGCCGAGGTCATCGAGCTGAACGGCGCCTTCGTCGCGCCCGCGTTCGTCGACGCGCACGTGCACGCCACGTCCGCCGGCCTGCTCCTGACCGGCCTCGACCTGACCCGCACCGCCAGCGTCGCCGAACTGCTCCAGCAGGTGCGGGACGCCGAGGGCCTGCTGGTCTGGGGCCACGGCTGGGACGAGACGCGCTGGCCGGAGAACCGCCCGCCGACGCGCGCGGAGATCGACGAGGCCGCCGCGGGCAAGACGGTCTACCTGTCGCGCATCGACGTGCATTCCGCCGTCGTCTCCTCGGACCTGGTGACGGACGAGGTCCGTGCCGCAGACGGCTACACGGAGGACGGCCCTCTCGCGCGTGCCGCCCACCACCACGTGCGTGGCACGGCCAAAGCAGCCATCACGCCGGAACAGCGCGAAGCCGCGCAACGCGCGTTCCTCCGCCACGCCGCGTCGCAGGGCATCGCGTCCGTGCATGAGTGCGCGGGCCCGGACATCTCCGGCGAGGACGACCTGCGCGACCTCCTCGCCGTGGACGAAGGCCCCGAGGTCGTCGCCTACTGGGGTTCCCACGACCTGCCGGACGTCCCCGTGCGTGGCCTGGCAGGCGACCACTTCGTGGACGGCGCGCTCGGCTCGCGCACGGCCGCCTTGGTCGAGCCCTACGCCGACGCCCCGACCTCCGGCGCGCTCTACCTGACCGCCCAGCAGATCGCCGACCACCTGGTGAAGTGCACCGAGCAGGGCCTCCAGGCCGGCTTCCACGTCATCGGCGACGCGGGCATGGCCACCGTGGTCGAGGGCTTCACGATCGCCGAGAAAACCCTCGGCACCCCGGCACTCGCGTCGGCGCGCCACCGCCTCGAACACGTCGAGATGGTGACAGCGGAGCAGGCCGCCCAACTCGCCGGGTGGGGTGTCATCGCCTCGGTCCAGCCGTTGTTCGACGCCGAGTGGGGCGGGCCGACCGGCATGTACGCCCAGCGGCTCGGAACCGAGCGCGGTGTGGGGCTGAACCCCTTTTCCCGCCTCGCGGCAGCAGGCGTAGTCCTCGCGTTCGGCTCCGACACCCCCGTGACCGCCATCGACCCGTGGGCCGCCGTGCGCGCGGCGGTGCACCACCGGACCGAGGGCTTCGGCGTCTCCCCACGCGCCGCGTTCACCGCGCACACGCGTGGCGGCTGGCGTGCGGCGGGCGTGGACGACGGCCTGACCGGCACGCTCCAGCCCGGCGCCCCCGCGACGTACGCGGTGTGGGAGACCGGTGACCTGGTCGTCGCCGGGTCCGACGCCCGCGTGCAGCGCTGGTCCACCGACCCGCGCTCGGGCGTACCCGGCCTGCCCGACCTGACCGGTCCCGCGCCCGTGTGCGTGCGGACCGTGCTGAACGGCCGGACGATCTACGAGAGGAAGTGACTTGATGGCGTTGCTCGACCTCGACCCCAAGGTGGTCGCCACCGCGCGTGAGCTCGCGGCGCGGGCGGCCGAGCCGGTGGTGTCGCTCGCGAAGGCGCACACCACCGTCGCCGTCGAGCGCGCCACCCTCCGGCTGGCCGGCATCACCGGCGCGGACTCCACCCACCGCGCCGGTGACGTGCCGTGGGTCAACCGCGTGATCGACACCGTGCGCGAGCAGTGCGGGCTGGAGCACGGCGTGGCGCTTCCCGCGTTCCACGCGCTGCGGCAGCACGACCTCGGCACCCTCACCGAGCTCGCCGAGGCCACCGCCGCCGGCCAGGTCCAGTTCACGATCCCCACCGGCAAGGACCTGACGGCCGCGCGGAAGGCCGCCACGTCCGCGGTGGCCAAGGGCATCAGGACGGTCGACCGCAACCGGGCGCAGCGCGACAAGCTCGTCGCCAAGTGGGGCGACCCCGCGCAACGACCGTGGATCTACCTGATCGTCGCGACCGGCGACATCGACGAGGACGTCGTGCAGGCGCAGAACGCGGCTCGTGCGGGCGCGGACATCATCGCCGTCATCCGGTCGACCGGGCAGTCGCTGCTCGACTACGTCCCGGAAGGCGCCACGCACCACGGGTTCGCGGGCACCTACGCCACGCAGGAGAACTTCCGGATCATGCGGGCGGCGCTCGACGACGTGTCCAAGGAGGTCGGCCGGTACGTGCGGCTGACCAACTACGCGTCCGGCCTGTGCATGCCCGAGATCGCCGTCCTGGCCGGTCTCCAGCGTCTGGACATGATGTTGAACGACTCGATGTACGGCATCCTGTTCCGCGACATCAACCCGATCCGCACGTTCGTCGACCAGCGCTTCTCCCGCCAGGTCCACGCCCGTGCCGGCATCATCATCAACACCGGCGAGGACAACTACCTCACCACCGCGGACGCCGTCGAGGCCGCGCACACCGTCACCGTCTCGCAGCTGCTCAACGAGCACTTCGCCCACGAGGCGGGACTGCCCGACCACCTGCTGGGCCTCGGGCACGCGTTCGAGATCAACCCGGAGGTGCCCGACTCGTTCCGGCTGGAGCTCGCCCACGCGCTGCTCGCCCGCGAGCTGTTCCCGGACGCGCCGCTCAAGTGGATGCCGCCCACCAAGCACATGACCGGCGACGTGTTCAACGGCTACCTGCTCGACGGGTTCTTCAACCTCGCGGGCGTCCTGACCGGACAGTCGATCCTGCTCGTCGGCATGATGACCGAGGCCGTCGTGACGCCGTTCCTCTCCGACCGGGACCTGGCGCTGCGCAACGTCCGGTACGTCCTGAACGCGGCGGGCAGCCTCGCGGAGGACTTCCGCCCCGCGCCGGACGGGCTCATCGTCAAGCGGGCCCACCAGGTGCTCGGCGAGGCCGTCGACCTGCTCGCCCGCATCGTCGACGACGGTCTGCTGAACGCGATCGCGGACGGCACGTTCGGCCTGATGAAGCGCCCGGCGGACAAGGGCAAGGGCGCGGACGGCGTGGTCGAGAAGGCGCCCGAGTACTTCAACCCGGCGAGCGAGATGCTGGAGGCAGCTCAGTGAGCGAGGACGTCACGACGAGCAGGTACGTGCGGCCGTACGGCGACACCACCGGCGACGGCATGGTCCAGACGTCGTTCACGCTGCCGATCCCGTTCGGTCCCAAGGCAGACGGCGCGGCGCAGCAGCTCGCGAACAAGATGGGCCTGGACCCCGCGATGGTGGTCCACTCGAACCCGATCGGCGACAACTTCACGTTCTTCGTCGTCTACGGCTCGGTGAAGCACCTCGTCGACCTCGACGAGGTCAAGGTCGTCGAACGCGAGTACCCGCTGCTCTCGCCCGCCGAGGTCAACACGACGCTGAAGAAGCTGTTGCGGCGCAAGCTCGTCGTGGTCGGCGGCTGCATCGGCACCGACGCGCACACCGTCGGCATCGACGCGATCCTCAACATCAAGGGCTTCGCCGGTGAGAAGGGCCTGGAGTACTACCGCGAGCTGAAGGTCGTGAACCTCGGCGCGCAGGTGAGCGTCCCGGAGCTGGTCCGCAGCGCCCGTGCGGAGAAAGCCGACGCCGTGCTGGTCTCCCAGGTCGTGACGCAGCGCGACGCGCACATCCTGAACACGCAGGAGATGTCCGCGGCGTTCCGCGAGGCGATGGGGGACAGGCGGCCCCTGCTCGTCGCCGGAGGCCCGCGCTTCGACCCGCTGATGGCGGGCGAGCTGGGGGTTGACCGAGTTTTCTCCCGGGGTACCACGCCGGGTGAGGTCGCGAGCTACCTGGTGCACGCGATCAAGGAGAAGAAGGGGGTCGCCGCGTGAGCGGGGCTTTGGTCGAAGGCTTTCAGGTGACGCACCGCCGTTACGTGCCGCACTCCCACGCGCACTACGGGGGCAGCCTCGTCGACGGCGCGTACGGGCTCGGCATGTTCGGCGACGTCGCCACGGAGCTGCTCATCCACACCGACGCCGACGAGGGCCTCTTCGCGGGCTACAGCTCCGTCGAGTTCGCCGCGCCGATCCAGACCGGTGACGTCGTCGAGGCCACCGCGACACTGGTCCGGATCGGAAAGCGCTCTCGCGAGATCGAGTTCGAGGCGCGCGTGGTCTGCCGTTCCGCACCGGAACGCGGCCCGTCGGCGGCGGGCGTGCTGCCAGAGCCGATCGTCGTGACGCGGGCGCGCGGCACCGTCGTGGCGCCGAAAGCCGCCGAATAAACCCGAGATCGAGGTCGAACCGGCGGACGTCCTGCTCCGAACCCCTGACTGCGGGGAGGGGGCAGGACGATGCCGTTGGGGAGCAGGCACCGGTTGCGCCGCGGCGCACTCGCCGCCTTCACCGCCGTGGAGCTGTTCGCGGCCTCCGCTTACCCGGCCCGCGCCGATCCGCCGTCCGTCGTGGACAGTGCCGCGATCCCCACCCTCCGGGACCGCGTCTCCGAAACCAGGCCCGCCAGTGGCGCAGGTCTGCCGACGATGCACCTGACCTGCGGTTACGTCCCGCCCCCTGTCGGAACCGAGGCCACCTTCGCCGGCTCTTGGCCCGGCAGATCGGCCTGCACTTCGTAGGTGTCTCATTTCGAGCGACGTGCGCACCACGCACGGGTGAACGAGGACCAGACCAATCTCCGCTGATTCGACCGCAACCTCCCGGGCACTCCTCCGTTGGTCAATACAGAGGTAGTGACATGCCGGGAGGATGGCCGCAGTGAAGATCGACCACCAAGGGGACCTTCCCCCGTACGAGCAGGTGCGCGTGCACTACGCACACGCCATCTCGAACCGAGAGCTGCCGGTGGGGGCCAAGCTGCCTACGGTGCGTGCCCTGGCGAAGGACCTGGGCCTGGCCGTCAACACGGTCGCGCGCGCCTACCGCGAGCTGGAGGAGGCGGGCCTGGTCGAGACGCGGGGCCGCGCCGGAACCGTGGTCAGCGCGAACGGTGACAGCAACCGCGAACGCGTCCGCGCCGCCGCCGCCCAGTACGCGGCGATGTCCGCCGAGCTGGGCCTCAGCTCCGCCGAGGCGCTGGACATCGTCCGCGCTGCTCTGAACCGCTGACGACGTTGTCCAACCGCTGCCCGCGGGTGCGTGGGCAGCGGAACCCTCGGCTCCTTCCACGCGGCGTCACCGCGTTCGTGCCCACCCCGAGCCGCCGAAAGCGGCTGTCAACCCACCGTTCGGCGATCAGTGGACAACTCCGCGTAGACCGCTCCACGAAAGGGTCGTCACACGCCGATCCATCACCCGTTCGCGACCTTCCAACCTGCTGAAACGCCGCTAGGCTGCCCCGTGGACCGCGAATAACTGACTCGTCAGTCAAATTGGGAGTGGGAGATGGGGCGGACCGTCCGCGACGGCCTGCGGCTCACAGCCGACCAGCACCAGTTCGTCGAGCTCGCCCGTGAGTTCGCCGCCTGCGAGATCCGCCCGCGCGCGCGAGCCGTGGACGAGGCCGACGTCGAGTCGCCGCTCGACCTGTGGGAGAAGGCGGCGAAGCTCGGGCTGACGAGCTTCATGATCCCCGAGCGGTTCGGCGGCGGTGGCGTCACCGACCTGCTCACCCAGGTGCTCGTCCAGCAGGAGCTGTGCCACGGCGACATCGGCATCGGCAACCTGATCACCTCCAACGGCTTCTTCAGCGCCCCGGTCGAGCACCTCGGCACCGTCGAGCAGCAGGAACGCTTCCTCCGGCCGTTGGGGACCGACACGCCGCCGCTCACCGCCGTCGCGGTCACCGAACCCGGCAACGGCTCCGACGCGGCCGGCATCCAGACGTTCGCCAGGCGCGACGGCGACCACTACGTCCTCAACGGACAGAAGACCTGGATCTCCAACGCCCCCTACGCCGAGCACTTCGTCATCTTCGCGACCGTCGACCCGTCGAAGCGCGCCAAGGGCGTCACCGCGTTCGTCGTGCCGAGGGACACGCAGGGCCTCGAAGTCGGGCCGCCGTTCCGCAAAATGGGACAACGCGCGATCGTGAACGCCGAGGTGTTCCTCGACGACGTGCGCGTGCCCGCGGAGAACCGGCTCGGCGAGGAGGGGCAGGGGTTCGTCGGGCTGATGCGCACGTTCGACGCCTCGCGCATCCTCATCGGCGCCGCCACGACCGGACTCGCCCGCGCGGCGCTGGACTTCGCCAACGACTACGCGCGCACCAGGACCCAGTTCGGCGTGCCGATCATCCAGCACCAGGCCGTGGCGTTCCGGCTGGCCGACATGGCCACCCGCGTCGACACCGCGCACCTGCTCACCGTGCGCGCGGCGGCTCTGTACGACGACGGTTTCGAGGTCGCGCAGGAGTCCGCGATGGCGAAGCTCGTCGGGTCCGAGAACGCGATGTGGTGCACGCACGCGGCCGTGCAGACGTTGGGCGGCTACGGCTACTCGCGCGAGTACCCCGTCGAACGCTGGATGCGCGACGCGAAGCTCGAAGAGATCGAGGAAGGCACCTCGGACATCCAGCGCCTCATCATCTCCCGGGGACTCGGTGCGAGATGATCTTCTCCGATCCCGCGTCCGTCGCCGTCGTCGGCGCCAGCGACGATCCCGCCAAATGGGGCCACTGGCTCGCCCGCGGAGCGCTGGTAGGACGTGACCGCCGCGCCGTGCACCTCGTGAACCGCGGCGGCGGCCCGGTGCTGTCCGAACCCACGGTCCGATCGTTGTCGGAACTGACAGAAGCCCCCGAACTGGTGGTGCTCGCCGTGCCCGCGGCCCACGTGCCGGCCGTCGTGGACGAGGCGCTCGCGGTGGGGGTGCGCGGGTTCGTCGGCATCACGTCCGGAATCGACGAGGCGGTCGTCCGCCGCATCCGTGCCGCGGGCGCCCGCATCCTCGGACCCAACTGCCTGGGCGTGTACGACGCCGCGACGTCGCTGCACCTCGCGTGGGGCCGGTTCCAGTCGGGCTCGCTCGGGATCGTGTCGCAGAGCGGCCAGGTAGGGCTGGAGATCGGCGGACTCGCAGCGACGTCCGGACTCGGCGTCTCGCGGTTCGTCTCGGTCGGCAACCAGGCGGACGTGACGGCGACGGAAGCGTTGCTGGACCTGGTTTCCCACGACATGACGACCGTCGTCGGCCTTTACCTGGAGAGCTTCGGACCCGGCATCGTGCCGGCGATGGCGGAGCTGCGCGCAGCCGGAAAACCGGTGGTACTGCTGACGGTCGGCTCTTCGGCGGCGGCCCAGGAAGCAGCTCTGACACACACGGGCGCACTGACGTCATCTTTGGACGTCGTCGACGCGGCTTGCCGTCGTGCGGGCGCGATCCGAGTCGCGACCCCGGCGGCACTGGTCGACCTGGCGGCCGTTCTGTCGGGCGGAATACCGCGCGGGCGCCGGATCGGGGTGATCTCGGACTCCGGCGGTCAGGGCGCGATCGCGGCCGATCTCGCCGTCGCCGCCGGTCTGTCCGTGCCTACGCTGACGTCCGTGGACGGCCTGCCCGAGGGTGCGTCCCGCCGGAACCCGATCGACCTGGCCGGGGCAGGCGAACGGGACCTGGCGAACTACGCCCGCGCCGTCGAAGTGCTGGCACGCGGGGGAGAAGTCGACACGGTCGTGTTGTCCGGGTACTTCGGTAGCTACGGGGAGGACACCCCTTCGCTGGAGTCCGCCGAGGTGGCCGTCGCCGAGCGGATCTGCCGTGCGGCAGCGGAAAGCGGCGTCACCGTGGTGGTGCACAGCATGCGTCCCGACTCGGCGGCGGTGCGGGCGCTGCGGGCGGGCGGGGTGCCGGTGCAGCACACGATCGAGCGGGCCATGGCTGCGCTCGGTGACGCGACACGGCTCGCTTCGCTGGACGAACGGTCCACTCGCGCGGCGAGCAGGCCGGGAATGTCGGTGCCGGCTGAAAGAATGAAAGCAGGGGGACCCCCTGGAGGGGACCCCTGCGCGAGCTTGGCCGCCCGCGAGACCTCGACCGCCGGCGAAAGACAGGTCGCGCGAACAAACGCGCCCCCATCGTGCAGACCGGGCTACCTGACCGCCAGAACCCTGCTGGACTTCGTCCGCTTCCCCCGAGCCCACGCCGTGACCAGCGTCGCCGAGACAAGAGCCACGCCCCTCAGGGGCCCCTACGCGCTCAAAGCCGACTGGCTCGCCCACAAGAGCGAACACGACGGCGTGAAAACCAACGTCACCGACCCCGCCGCGGCGTTCGAGGAGATGCACGCCAGGCTCGGTCCCGGCACCTACGTTCTCGAAGAGATGGACACCCGCGAGAACGCCGTCGAACTGATCATCGGTGCCAGGCAGGACCACTCGTTCGGTCCGGTCGTCCTCGTCGGGGCGGGGGGCCTGCACGCGGAGCTGTTCAACGACACCGCGATCGAACTGGCCCCGGTCACTCCCGCCACAGCCCGTGAAATGCTCGACCGGCTCGTCTGCGCGCCGTTGCTCAAGGGGTGGCGTGGGGCGCCCGCGCCGGACGTCGAGGCGTTGGCCGAGGTCATCGCCCGGATCTCCGAGATGATCTCGGCACGGCCGGACCTCGCCGAGATCGAGCTGAACCCGGTACGGGTCGGGCCGGACGGGGTGGTGGCGGTCGACGCGCTCGTCATCCCCGACAGGCCACTGCAAGAGGAGTGCGCGGAATAACCGGCGCGCATCGGGCGTTGTCTGCTACAGTCCGTTCATACCGGCAGTGCGCCAGGCGCACGTAAGTTCCGGCCAGCCGCTGGAAGATCACACTCCGCGGCGACGAACCCCAGTTTCTGACGCTGGTGGATCGCATCCGACGCCCTCTCCGAACAGGGGGCATCGACGAGCGCTCTCCTCCGCACACGATGTGCGGAGTCGATGAAGCGCACCTTCGAGCTACCCTCCTGAAAGGACAGACCCGTGAACGTCGGTCTACTCGACATACGCAACAACAAGGCATTCCTCCCGGACGGGACGGTGGTGCCGCAAGGGCTGGTGCGTCAGCACGACCTGCGGCGCGGCGACCGGATCAGCGGTGAGGCGCACGACGGCAAGCTCGTCAGCGTCGACACCGTCAACGGGCTCAAGCCGCACCGCAGGCCGAGGTTCGAGGACCTCACGCCGCTCTACCCCAACGAAAGGCTGCGGCTGGAGCACGACCCCCACGAGCTCACCAGCCGCACGATCGACCTGGTCATGCCGGTCGGCAAGGGGCAGCGGGCGTTGGTCGTGGCGCCGCCCAAAGCCGGTAAGACCGTTGTGCTGCAACAGATCGCTCAGGCGATCGCCAAGAACCACCCCGACGCGCACCTCATCGTCGCACTGGTCGGGGAACGGCCGGAGGAGGTGACGGACATGCGCGCCACCATTCCGGGCGAGATGTTCGCCTCCACGTTCGACGAGCACCCGAAGCACCACATCGCCGCCGCCGAGCTCGCGGTGGAGCGGGCCAAGCGGCTGGTCGAGGACGGGCGGGACGTCGTGGTGCTGCTCGACTCGCTCACGCGGCTCGGCAGGGCCTACAACCTGGCCGCGCCCAACGGCGGGCGCATCCTCAGCGGTGGTGTCGACGCGGGGGCGTTGACACCGCCGAAGAAGTTCCTCGGCGCCGCCAGGAACATCGAGGAGGGCGGCAGCCTCACGATCTTCGCGACCGCGCTCGTCGAGACCGGGTCCACGGCCGACACGGTGATCTTCGAAGAGCTCAAGAGCACCGGCAACGCCGAGCTGAAGCTCGACCGGAAGGCCGCGCAGAAGCGGATCTACCCCGCCGTCGACCTGCACCAGTCCAGCACCCGCAAGGCCGAGCTGCTGGTCTCGCCGCAGGAGCTGGCCATCACGGACGCGGTGCGGCGGGCGATGGCCGACCGCGAGATCGACGTGCTGCTGGAAGGGTTGCGCAAGACGAAGACGAACGCCGAGTTCCTCGTGCAGATGGCGCGCTGACCGACCCGTAGGGTTGGGCGGTGAGCTTTCTCGAAGTCACGTGGACGGACCCGGCGACGCGGGCGCGCGGGCACCTGGTCATCGACCGGCTGGTGCGCGGGGTCAGCAGCGGCGGACTGCGGATGCGGGCCGGCTGCACGCTCGACGAGGTGCGCGGGCTGGCACGGGGGATGACGGCCAAGGAAGCGCTGAACTACGAGCCCGGCGCGCGGTACGTGCCGCTCGGCGGTGCCAAGGGAGGCATCGACTTCGACCCTTCCGATCCGAGAGCCGACGAGGTTCTCACGAACTACCTGTACGCGATGTCGCCCTACATCGAACGGTTCTGGACCATGGGGGAGGACCTGGGGTTGCGGCAGTCCACGATCGACGCGGCCATCGAGCGGATCGGGTTGCAGTCGTCGATCCAGGCCGTGTATCCGTTGCTGGACGACGAAAAGACGGCGCGCCAACGACTTGCGGACGCCTTCCGGGTCACTGTGGACGGTGTCGGGCTGGACGAGCTGGTCGGCGGCTACGGTGTCGCGCAGGCGGCGCTGATCGGTGTCGAGCACCTGAACCTGAAGAACCCCACCGCTTTCGTGCAGGGTTTCGGTTCGATGGGAGGCGCGACCGCACGCTATCTCCAGCGCAACGGCGTCAAGGTGGTCGGACTGGCGGACGTGCACGGCGTCATCGCCAACCCCCGCGGACTGGACGTCGAAACCCTTCTGCTGTCAAGAGATCCCAGCGGCGGCATCGACCGCACCAAGCTGACGGAGAACGACGTGCGGCTGGACGGGGAGCGGTGGCTCGACGTCGAGGCGGACGTGCTGGTTCCCGCCGCCACCAGCTACGCGATCCACGCCGGCAACGCGCACCGGGTGCAGGCGTCGCTGGTCGTCGAGGCGGCGAACATGCCGATGACCGAGGACGCGGAAGCCGTGATCGACGCACTCGTCATCCCGGACGTCATCGCGAACTCCGCCACGAACTCCTGGTGGTGGTGGACCCTGTTCGGCGACGTCGAACCGACTGCGGCCTCGGCGTTCGGCAAGATCGACACGAACATGCGGCGGCTCGTCGGACAGGTCATCGCGCGGCCCTCGCCCCGCGCCGCGGCCAGGGAGATCGCCGCCGACGCGGTCGAGGAGATCGACAAGCGGTTCTAGACTCGGGCCCATGCCCGGTCTACAGCACTCCGTCACGATCGCGGCCCAGCCCGAACGGGTCTGGGCGGTCGTCACCGACGTCGAACGGTGGCCGGAACGCATCCCCACGGTGGACGAGGTGGAACGGCTGGAGCCGGGACCGCTGGCCGTCGGGTCGCGGACGCGGCTGAAGCAGCCGAAGCTGTCCGAGGCGATCTGGACGGTCACCGAGCTGACCGGCGGGACGTCGTTCACCTGGGTCTCGAGGTCGCCTGGCCTGTTGATCACGGCCGGGCACGTCGTGGAGCCGGACCCCGCCGGGGCCCGGCTCACGCTCACCCTGAAGCTCTCCGGACCGGTGGCGCCGCTCGGCTGGCTGATGACCAGAGCGCTGACCAGGCGGTACGTCGAGACCGAGGCGGCCTCCGTGAAGAAGGCCGCCGAGGACTAACGCTTCTTGCGCCGCGCCGGAGCGCCCACGTAGTCGGCCAGGTGCTCGCCGGTCAGCGTGGAGCGGCCAGCCACCAGCTCGGCCGGGGTGCCCTCGAACACGACCTTGCCGCCGTCGTGACCGGCGCCGGGACCCAGGTCGATGATCCAGTCGGCGTGTGCCATCACGGCCTGGTGGTGCTCGATCACGATCACCGACTTGCCCGAGTCGACGAGCCGGTCCAGCAGGCCGAGCAGTTGCTCGACGTCGGCGAGGTGCAGGCCCGTGGTCGGCTCGTCGAGGACGTAGACGCCGCCCTTGTCGGCCATGTGCGTGGCGAGCTTCAGGCGCTGCCGCTCACCGCCGGACAGGGTCGTCAGCGGCTGGCCGAGCGACAGGTAGCCCAGGCCGACGTCGTTCAGGCGGTCCAGGATGGCGTGCGCGGCGGGCGTGCGGGCGTCACCGGAGCCGAAGAACTCGACGGCTTCGGACACCGGCATGGCCAGCACCTCGGAGATGTCCTTGCCGCCCAGCTTGAACTCCAGCACGGCCTGGTCGAACCGCTTGCCCTCGCAGACGTCGCACGGCGTCTCGATGGTCGCCATGATGCCGAGGTCGGTGAACACGACGCCCGCGCCGTTGCAGTTGGGGCACGCGCCCTCGGAGTTCGCGCTGAACAGGGCGGGCTTCACGCCGTTGGCCTTGGCGAACGCCTTGCGGATCGGCTCCAGCAGACCGGTGTAGGTGGCCGGGTTGGACCGCCGCGAGCCCTTGATCGGGGTCTGGTCCACGACGATCGCGCCCGCGTCGCGCGGCATCGACTGGTGGATCAGCGACGACTTGCCGGATCCCGCCACGCCGGTGACCACGGTCAGCACGCCGAGCGGGACGTCGACGTCCACGTCGCGCAGGTTGTTGGCGGACGCGCCGCGGATCTCCAGCACACCCGTGCGCTCGCGGACCGACGGCTTCAGCGACGCCCGGTCGTCCAGGTGCCTGCCCGTCACGGTGCCGCTCTCGCGCAACCCCTCCAGCGTGCCCTCGAAGCAGATCGTGCCGCCGTTGCGACCGGCGCCGGGACCGAGGTCGACGATGTGGTCGGCGATCGCGATGGTCTCGGGCTTGTGCTCGACGACCAGGACGGTGTTGCCCTTGTCCCGCAGGCGGAGCAGCAGGTTGTTCATCCGCTCGATGTCGTGCGGGTGCAGGCCGATCGTCGGCTCGTCGAACACGTACGTCACGTCGGTCAGCGCCGAGCCGAGGTGCCGGATCATCTTCACCCGCTGCGCCTCACCGCCGGACAGCGTGCCCGCCGGGCGGTTGAGCGACAGGTAGCCGAGGCCGATCTCCACGAACGAGTCGAGCGTGTGCGCGAGCTTCTCGATGAGCGGCGCCACGCCCTTGTCCTCGACGCCGCGGATCCACTCGGCCAGGTCGGTGATCTGCATGTCGCACAGGTCGGCGATCGACTTGCCCTTGATCTTCGACGACCGCGCGGCCTCGGTGAGACGGGTGCCTTCGCAGCCGGGGCACGTGCCGAACGTCGCCGCGCGGTCGACGAACGCGCGGATGTGCGGTTGCAGCGCCTCCCGGTCCTTCGAGAGCATCGACTTCTGCAGCTTCGGGATCAGGCCCTCGTAGGTCAGGTTGATGCCGTTGACCTTGATCTTGACCGGGTCCCGGTAGAGGAAGTCGTGCAGCTCCTTCTTCGTGTACTCGCGGATCGGCTTCGCCGGGTCGATGAAGCCGGACTGCGTGAACGTCTGCACGGTCCACTGGTTGTCGACGTTGTAGCCGGGCACCTTGATCGCGCCCTCGAGGATCGACTTCGACTCGTCGTAGACCTCGGTCAGGTCGATGTCGGAGACCTGGCCGCGGCCCTCGCAGCGCGGGCACATGCCGCCGGTGATGGAGAACTCGCGGCGCTCCTTGACCTTCTGACCCGCCTTCTCGATCGTCACGGCGCCCGCGCCGGAGATGGAGGCGACGTTGAACGAGAACGCCTGCGGGCCGCCGACGTGCGGCGCGCCCAGGCGGCTGTACAGGATGCGCAGCATCGCGTGCACGTCGGTCGCGGTGCCGACCGTCGAACGCGGGTCGGCGCCCATCCGCTGCTGGTCGACGAGGATCGCCGTGGTGATGCCCTCCAGCAGGTACACCTCCGGCCGCGGCAGCGTGGGCATGAAGCCCTGGATGAACGCCGAGTACGTCTCGTTGATCAGCCGCTGCGACTCCGCGGCGATGGTGCCGAACACCAGCGAGCTCTTGCCCGAGCCCGAGACACCCGTGAACACGGTCAGCCGTCGCTTGGGGATCTCGACGTCGACGTCGCGCAGGTTGTTCACCCGCGCGCCCTGAACGCGGATCAGATCGTGGGTGTCGGCGTCGTGCCGAGCTGGTGCTGTCCTGGTCATGGCGCAGAACCTAGCCCGGACGACCTGGCCGTGCCTTCTCGATTCCTGACCGGTTACGCGCGGATCCGGTAGTGGTAGGCGCTCACCTCGCGGAACCCCGTCCGCTCGTACAGGCGGAACGCCCCCTGGTTCGTCCGCACCATCTGCAGGTACATGTGGTTCGCCTCGCGGGACGCGGCCCAGCTCGCGAGCGCCGCGAGCACCGACCGCGCCGCACCCTGCCCGCGGGCGTGCGGCAGCGTCGCCATCCCGAACACCCCGGCCCACCCGTCCTCGTCGACGGCCCTGCCCACGGCCACGATGTCGCCGTCGACCTCGGCGTACGCGTACGCGCCGGGGTGCTCGATGCGGCTGAGCAGGTCGCGTTCGGCGCTCACGTCGCGGTTCGTCACGGCGTGCCACGCGGTCAGCCACTCGTCGGTGGGCCGGGAGCTGACCTCGCCCGCGTCCGCGTGGGACTGCCTCAGCACGTCGGCGGTCGACGCGATCTGCAACGACATGTCGTGGCTGCGCGCGTAACCCCGGTCGCCGAGCCGCTCGTCCAGGTCGTCCGCGCACACGCCCGGCGTGATCTGGAACCGCACCTCGGACCCGCGTGAGGTGCAGAACTCCTCCGCGAGGTCCACGCGGTCCTCGCGGTCGTGCGGCAGCACCGATCCCACCCACCAGGCGTCGCCGGGGGAGTGGCGCAACCACCAGCCGCCCGCTTCCTCGACGTGGGCGGCCGGCTGGGCGCGCGCCGCGTACTCCTGCAACGTCTTCAGCAGCACGCGGTGCTACCACCCCCGGGACGCGGTGATCTCCATGGATCCCTTCTACCGCATCCGGGCTCGGAACGACATGGATCAGCGCCGGCCCAACCCCGCCAGAGCACTCGCCACGACCGCCATCCCGACGATGCTGATCACCGCCGCGGCGCCGCCCACCGCGGGTTTCGACAGCTGCCGCACCTCCGAGACCGGGCGCGGTGGCTGCGGCTCGGCCGGTGCGGGAGGGTCCGGTTCGTCCGGCGCCGGTGAGGACGGCGGCGGCGGTGTGACCGGCGGTGGCTGCACGGGCAGCGGCTCGGCCGTCACCGACTCGATCCGCACGACGGCGCTCTCGGTGACCGCCTGGCCCACTCCCCGCCCGGACACCGTCAGCCGGGCGTTCACCGGAACCGTGACCTGGCAGGTGTAGGTGATCCGCTCGAACGGCCGCAGCACCGGGAACACCCGGCGGCACGCGGCGGGCTCGCCCTCGACGCGGACGTTCTCGATCGTGTGCGGGGACGGGTTGCCGACCGTGATCGTCACCGTCACGACCTCGCCCTCGGGAGCACGGTCCGTCGACCACACCGCGGTGATGGTCAGCCGCGGGTAGATCACCTTCACCTGCACGGACGCCGTCGCCTCGACCGTGCCGCCGAGCTTGTCCGACGCCGTGACGGTGGCGGTCAGCGCGCCGCTCTCCTCCCCGGCGGGCGCCGTGCAGTCGACGGTGGCGCCGGCGCCGGGGTCGAGCCGGTCCTGCATGGGCTCGCACCCCGAAGCGGCGCGGGCGGTGAGGCCGTGCAGCGGCGTGTCCCCGGTGTTCGTGACGGTCGTGGTGAACGTGACGGCCTGGCCCGGCAACGCCGTCACCGGTTCGGCCGGCGCGGTGGCCCGCAGCGCCGGGTGCAGCACGTCGACGGTGGACGCCGCACCGGCGGTGAGCTGGTCGCCGGCGAGGCTCACGCCACCGGCCGTGACGGTGGCCTGGTAGTCGTCCTGGGCCGCTGTCGACGAGCACGTGCGGGTGGCCGTGGCGTGTGGCGCGAGCGCACCGATCTGCTGGCCGCACACGGTCACCTCCGCCGCCGGGGCGTCACCGGCGTTCGTGACCGTCGCCGTCTGCGTGACCGTGCCGCCGGGGTGCGCCTCCGCGTGTTCCGGCGACACCGCGAGGACGAGCTCGGGCAGCGGGAACGACCAGGCGATGCTCTGCACCAGGAACGCGTCCTCGTCGCGCTGGAACGTCAGCTCGGCGCTCTTGGAACCGGGCTGCAGGACGCCGTCGGGCACCGTCAGCGTGCGGGCGTCGACGCTCATGTTGTTGGGGTGCGCGGAACCCTGGGCCGACGACGCGAACACGTTGCGGCCGCCGACCGAGGTGCCGTTGACCAGCAACTGGTCGCCTTCGCCCGCCCAATCGCCCTCGTAGGCGGTGAAGCTGAGCCGGACGCTGCCGCCCGCCGGATGCGTCGGCGCGATCGGCGTGCGCAGGACCGGCACCCTCGTGGGGAGGCGGACGTGACCGCCGTGCACCGTGACGTGCCGTTTGGCCGGCGCCGCCGCCGTGGCGGCCGGGAACTTCCAGACGACGGTCAGCGACCAGCCGCCGAAGCAGTCGAAGCCCTGGGGCGTCCAGACGTTGCCGACCGTCACCGTCCCGCCGGTGACGTACCGGGTTACGTCGGCCTCGGCGCTGTAGAAGGCGTTGTCGGTGCCGCTGATCTCGCCCGGCGCGTCGGCGCGGAACGAGCCGGGGCTGATCGCGGTGCCGTTGAACAGCACCGGGTCGCGCGGGCCGCCCGGCGGCGGGGTGGCGCGGTCGCACGCGGTGTTGCCCGCCCAGCCGAGCTTGGCGTAGGCGACGGAGGCACCCGGCGGGAGGGCGAGCTGGGCGCTGGAGGAGTTGAACGTCCGCGAGTCGCCGTCGGTGTCGGTCCACGACATGCGGTGCGCGTTGTTCTGCGCCGACGGCCCACGCCCCTGCTGGTGCAGCGCGTCCACACAGGACTGCGGCGGATACCGGGGCAGCGGCCCGGCCTGCTCCCGCGTCGGGCACGTCACGACCGACTCGCCGATGATCGCGACGTCCCCGTACACCGCCTCGTCGAACTGCGTGCGCCACACCTCGGCCGCGCCGACCGGCGGCCCTGGTGAGAGGAGGGCGACCAGCAGCGCCACGGCGAGGAGGATCGGGACGCGCATGCAGGGCCTTCCGGTCGGGTCAGCCCAGGTTGGCACGCGTGGTCCGGCTTGTCAGCGCGCGCTGACCAGGGCGTCCTCACTCTCCGTCGAGGACGGTGGCGCCGCGGTTCTCCTGTTCGGGTAACGGGTGTTCCGCGCGGGGTCCGATGTGGACCGGCTGTGCACGGGTTCGGACGAGGTTGGTCTCGTCGGGCGGGGAAGTGTGCCGGGAAGCGTGAAGTTGGTGGTCAACGGCGTCCGGCTGTGGGGAGATGGGAGTCATGTGGACAGCTCTGCTCGTCGTACTCGTGTCGGTGGTCGTCGCCGCCGTCGCCTGCGTCCTGTTCGGGCGGGGGCGGGCACGGTCCCACGAGCAGGCCGACGACCGGGACGCGGACTCGCGCGGGTTCCTCGGTGCGGTGATCAGCGGGCTGTTCATCGTCGCGCTGGCGTTCTACGTGGTGATCGTGTGGGAGGAGAACGGCGCCGCCGAGGACAACGCCGCACGGGAGGCCGCCGCCATCGCCGACATCTACTGGCAGACCCCGGTCCTGCCGCAGCCGCAGCGCGACGTGATCCGCGGGCTGCTCACCGAGTACCCGAGGCTGGTGGCGGAGAAGGAATGGCCGCAGCTGGCCGTCGGCGAGGCCGACCCGGCCACGACCGCGGCGCTGCACTCGCTGCACGCGGAGGTCGTGAGCCTGCCCGCCACGCCGGACGTCGTGAAGAGCGCGCGCGAACGCGCGGTGGAGCGGTTGCGGGAGATCACCGACCTGCGGCGCGAGCGGCTCGACTCGGCGGGCGGGCTCGACGCCACGGGCATGATGATGCTGGTCGGCACCATCGCCGGGTCCGTGGCGATGGTGGTGTACCCGTTCCTGATCGGGTTCACGGCGCGTGCGCGGCACGTCGTGCAGCTGTGCCTCACCACGGCCGTGCTGGCGCTGGTGTGCGTGCTGTGCCTGGGGATGATGCAGCCGTTCGACGGGTTGTTCCAGGTGGAGCCGGAGTCGTTCACGAGCCTCACGGAGGAGCTGGCGGAGATCCCCGTCGACCGGAGCCGATGACACGCCACCGCCCACGCACGCCGTGGCGCACGTGGGCGGAGCCGCGGGCGGTCAGTAGCCGCGGTCGGGCATGATCACCCAGAGCACGAGGTAGACGACGAACTGCGGTCCGGGCAGAAGGCAGGACAGCAGGAACAGAAGGCGCACGGTGCCCGCCTTCATCCCCCAGCGCTGGGCCAGCCCCGCGCACACACCCGCGATCCTCCGGTTGGTCCTGGGCCTGCTCAAAGCAACTGTCGTGGTCATGACTCCAGGGTGCCCAAAAATCACCGCTTGCCGCATCGGGGACGAACCCTGGTTGAACCCGGAGGCGTCATCCCACCGCGGCGGACGACAGCTGGTCGACGAACCGCAGGCAGGTCGCGCGCATCACGTCGACCGTCATCGCCCGCGAGCCCGCCAGGACCTGCAGCGCCAGGCCGTCGAGCATGCTGACCAGCATGTTCGCCAGCTCGACCGGATCGCCGGGCGCGAGGATCTCGCCGGACGCCTGGCCGTCGCGGAAGATGCTCGCCACGATGTCGCGCCACTCGCCGTAGAAGCGCTCGTTGAGGTCCTGCAGCTCGGGGCTGCGGATGGCCTCCACCCACAGCTCGGCCCAGACCTTCCACGCCTCGACGGTCTCCGCGCCTTCCGGCAGGTAGGACTCCACCACCATGCGCAGCCGGGAGAGAGGTGGCTCGTCGGACTCGAGGATCCAGCGGCGGCGGGTCACCGACTGCTCGAAGCAGTGCTCGAAGGCGGCGTCCGTCAGTTCGCGCTTGGTCTCGAAGTAGTAGTGCACCGTGCCGCCGGAGACGCCGGCGTCCTTGGCGACGTCGGAGACGCGCAGGTGCCGGAAGCCCTCGGCCGCGATGACCTTGCACGTGGACGCGAGGATCTGGGCCTTGCGTTCGGCTTCCACGCTTGGACGGGGCATCCGCCGTCACCTCCTGATTTGTGGTGAACCTTACCGAAAGCGGGAACACGCCCGGTGCTCGTCAGGCGGTCCGGGTGGGGCCGGCGGCACGGTTTCGTCCGCTCGGTCCACCGCTGCCTGCCGAATGCCGGGCGGGGAGTGGGACGTGCGCCGGGCGCTGCGCGTTCCACGGTGTTCCCGAGTCCGGGAGATGCCGTCGCGCCCTGACATTTTCGTCAGGTGCCGGTGCGGGCGACAGCTCCTCGGGCAGGCGGCGCGCCAAGGTCGGAGGTGGAGGTTCCGTCACTCGGAAGGCTGGGCTCTTCGCCACAGGTGCCCTGGTGGCGACGCCGCCGCGGGGGACGCAGACTACTCTGGCGACTTGGCTAGGAGCCTGGCCCGAGTGGGTGATGCCCGCTACGGGCCTTGTGGCGTTGGCGCTGGGCTTCACCCGACGACGGAAGGACTCGAATGGCGCAGCAGCCTGACCAGGAACTCGGGCAGGTGCTGGTGGTGATCCCGACCTACAACGAGCGGGACAACATCGGAAAGATCGTCAAGAGGCTGCACACGGCGGTGCCCGAGGTGCACGTGCTGGTGGTCGACGACGGCAGCCCCGATGGCACCGGCCAGCTCGCCGACGAGATGGCGGCCGCCGACGACCGGATCCACGTGATGCACCGCACCGAGAAGGCCGGTCTGGGCGCCGCGTACGTCGCGGGCTTCCAGTGGGCGCTCGACCGCGGCTACGGCGTCATCTGCGAGATGGACGCCGACGGGTCGCACGCCCCCGAGCAGCTGCACCGGCTGCTGGACGCGCTGCCGCAGGCCGACCTCGTGATCGGCTCGCGCTGGGTGCCCGGCGGCGAGGTCGTGAACTGGCCTGCGCAGCGCAAGGTGCTGTCGCTGGGCGGCTCGCTGTACTCCCGGCTGGCGCTGGGCGCGAACGTCCGCGACATGACCGGCGGCTACCGGGCGTTCCGCGCGGACACGCTGCGCAAGCTCAACCTCGCGTCGGTGGCCTCCGCCGGGTACTGCTTCCAGATCGACCTGCTCTGGCGCACGATCGAGCTCGGCTTCCGCGTCCGCGAGGTGCCGATCACGTTCCAGGAGCGCGAGTTCGGCGAGTCGAAGATGAGCGGCAACATCGTCCGCGAGGCCCTGGTCCGCGTGACGAAGTGGGGCCTGCGCCGCCGCGGCACGCAGCTCAAGGAGCTCTTCGGCGGCAAGAAGAAGTAAAGCGCCACGGCAACGCCGGACCGGCCCGACGCGGGCTGCTCCGGCGTCCGCGCATTACGATTCGAAATCGATGCAGCGGAGGTGACGCGGTGGAGTGGAGTGCTGGAGCGGTGGCGCGGATGCTCGGCATCGCGCCGACGACCCTGCGCACGTGGGACCGCCGGTACGGGCTCGGTCCCAGCACGCGCCAGGAGGGCAAGCACCGCCGCTACAACGACGACGACCTGGCGCGGCTGCGGCGCATGGTGGAGCTGACCGGCTCCGGTGTGGCGCCCGCGTCGGCCGCGGCGACCCTGGTCGCGCCCGAGGGGCTCGACTTCGTGTCCGCCGCGGACCGGATGGACGCGGCGGGCATGCGGCGGGTGGCCGCCGACCTGATCGCGCGCCACGGCGTCGTGCACACGTGGGACGCGGTGCTGGTCCCGTTCCTGGTGGAGATCGGCGAACGGGTCGCGTCGACCGCGGCCGGCGTGGAGATCGAGCACGTCGCGAGCGGGAGCATCACCGACGCGATGCGGGCGTCCGGGGTGGTCGTCGGCACGCCGTCGGTGCTGCTGGCGTGCGCGCCGGACGAGCAGCACAGCCTGCCGCTGGACGTGCTGGCGGCGGCGCTGGCCGAGAAGGACTGCGTGGCCCGCAACCTGGGCGCCCGCGTGCCCGCCGACGCGCTGGTCAGTGCCGTGCGGCTGGTGCGGCCCGCGGTCGTGGTGATCTGGGCGCACGACCGGGTGTACGCCGACCAGGTGCCTCTCTCGGACCTGGGCGACGTTCCGGTGCTGGTCGCGGGCTCGGGATGGGCCGGTGTGGAGCTGCCGCCGGGGGTGGCGGTGGTCGACACGCTGCGCGGTGCGGTTGAAACGATTCTGAGTCGAATCTAGACTTGGGGGCATGAGCCTCGCCGACCGCATGATCCGCCTGCTGTGGGCGGCCGCGGGTGAGGACGTGGCCGAGCGCGTGCTGCGGTCGCACTGGAGGGTGCTGCCCTCCGACGATGCCGCGGGGAGGGCGTTGCGGGACCGCCTGGTCGGGGTACTCCTGCGGGAGCTGCCCGGCGAGTTCGACAAGATCCGCCGGGCGGTGCTCGACGACGAACTGTCGTTGCTCGACGACGCCGGGCGGGCGGCACCCAGCCGCTCGTCGGTGCTCGCCATCGTCCGCGCCTTGCCAGTCTGGAGTCCTCGATGACCAGCTTGTCCCTGCAGCGCAGGCACCCCGTCCGGGTGCTGCTCGTCTTCCTCGCGGCGGTCGTCGTCGTGGCCGTGTTCGGCTCGCTGTTCTCGATCTCCGCGGGTGACGAGTACAGCGGCCTGCGGCAGCCGTCCTGGGCACCGCCCTCCTGGCTGTTCGGCCCGGTGTGGACGGTGCTCTACGGGCTGATCGCGCTGTCCGGCTGGCTTGCGTGGCGCGGTAATGCCCGGCGCCGCGAGCTGACGCTGTACGGCGCGAACCTGGTGCTCAACGCGTTCTGGACGCCGTTGTTCTTCGGGCTCGGCTGGTTCTGGCCCGCGTTCGCCGAGATCGTGCTGCTGTGGCTGACCGTCGTGGCCCTGGTCGTGGTGTTCTGGCGGCACAGCCGGGTCGCGGCGCTGCTGCTGGTGCCCTATCTGGCGTGGGTGAGCTTCGCGGGTGCGCTGAACTTCTCGATCGCCACGCTCAACTGACGGTCCTCAGTTCACGGGGGAGTCGCTGCGCTTGCGTTCGACCGCGGTGGTGGCCACGCCGAGCAGGATCATCCCGGCGCCGAGCCCGAGGTGCAGCCAGTTGTCCGCGGTGTTGATCGGCAGGAAGTTCGCGCCGGTGTGCTCGCCGATCGCGGAGCCGTAGACCCACAGGACCACGTAGACGCCGCCGCCGACCACGAGGAACGCGCGGGAGAGCGGCGGGCTCTTCTTCGCCGCGAACAGGCCCAGCACACCGAACAGCAGGTGCACGAGGTTGTGCAGGATCGAGACCGCGAAGATCCCCAGCAGCAGTGCGCCGGAGTGTCCCGCGAAGGTCATCTCGTCGTAGTGCGTGGTGATGCCGGGGATGAAGCCGAGCACTCCGGCGAGCAGGAACGCCACGCCGGCCACCGCCGCCGCTGTCTGTACAGGTCGCATGATCGACGGATACCCGGCCGTGCGCGGGATGAACGTGCACGGAAAATCGATCGCCCGCGCGTGGGTCCTGCTGTCAGGATGGAGCCGTCAGCGCAGGTCAGAAGCCTGAAAATGACTTGCGCCGAGGTGGAGAGGGGGCTGTGGAGCCCCGCCCGTCTGTAAAACGGGAGCCCTCGCGCGAAGGCGGTTCGACTCCGTCCTCCACCACCGGTGACCCACCCGGGTGAACCGTGCAACGACCTCCTTCCTCCCGGCGACTTGGCTGTAGAGGAAAGGGGATCTCATGTCGATCGAAGTGCAGCAGCCGAAGCCGCTCGGGCTCGTGGGCAGCACCGTCCTGATCGCCGGCACGGCCGGCGGCGCGTTCGAGGCCGCGTTCAGCTACCGGGTGCACGAGGGGCACGACGAGGTCGTCGGCGGGTTCACGGCCGGCGACGGGGCAGGCGGGCACGGGCAGTTCCAGGTGGAGGTCGACGTCTCCGGCGCGGCGTTCGCGCTCGACCGGCTCTTCGTCGAGGTGTTCTGGCGCTCGCCCAAGGACGGCGAGGAGCTCGACAAGGTCATCGTGCCGGTCGTCTACGGTCCTCGGATCGTGCCGGGCTACCGCGTCTACCAGGAGTACCAGATCAAACCGGGCGACACTTTGTGGGGAGTCGCCACCCAGTTCTACGGCGCGGGCAACCTCTACACGCGGCTCGTGAGAGCGAACCCGCACGTCATCACCGACCCGAACGTGGTCAGACCGGGGGATGTGATCCGGATCCCGCAGGCGTGATCCTCGCGTCTTGCTCGACGCGGGCACGAGGGAGCGCCCGGTGGGTGAGTTGGGCCACGGGCTCAAGTGAAGCTGTGCCGAGGACCTGGTGCCTTGTTGGTTTCATACAAAGCACGCTGCTCAACTCGCTCCGCTCCAGCGATTTTCCTACCGGGTAGTAGACGAGAGTGTGTACACCGATTGGGCGGCGACTGCCGCTGAGGTCGTATGTCCGCGAGGAGTCAAGTCGTTGTTCAGTCGTGTAGCGATCGTCAACCGCGGGGAAGCCGCAATGCGGCTGATCCACGCCGTCCGTGAGCTCGCCGCCGAGTCGGGGGAACGAATTGAGACCGTTGCCCTGTACACCGATGTCGACAAGTCGGCACCCTTCGTCAGGGAGGCCGACCTCGCCTACAACCTCGGCTTGGCGGCCGATCGTCCGTACCTCGACCTGAAGGTGCTGGAGACGGCACTGGTCGAGACGGAGGCCGACGCCGCCTGGGTCGGCTGGGGCTTCGTCGCCGAGATCCCGGAGTTCGCCGAGCTGTGCGAGAAGGTCGGCGTCACGTTCGTCGGCCCGTCCGCCGAGGCCATGCGCAAGCTCGGCGACAAGATCGGCTCGAAGCTGATCGCCGAGGAGGTCGGGGTCCCGGTCGCGCCGTGGTCGAGGGGCGCGGTGAAGAGCCTGGAGCACGCGCTGGAGGTGGCCGAGCAGGTCACCTACCCGCTGATGCTCAAGGCGACCGCCGGCGGTGGTGGCCGCGGCATCCGCAAGATCACCTCCCCGGAGGAGCTGACCGAGAACTTCGACCGCACCAGCATGGAGGCGGAACGTGCGTTCGGCTCCGGCGTGATGTTCCTGGAGCGCCTCGTCACCGGCGCCCGGCACGTCGAGGTGCAGGTCATCGCCGACGGCCAGGGCACGGCGTGGGCGCTCGGCGTCCGCGACTGCTCGGTGCAGCGGCGCAACCAGAAGATCATCGAGGAGTCGGCCTCCTGCGTGCTGGCGCCCGAGCAGGTCGAGGACCTGAAGGCGTCGGCGGAGCGGCTCGCGAACGCGGTGGGCTACCGCGGCGCGTGCACCGTCGAGTTCCTCTACCACCCCGGGGAGAAGCTCTTCGCGTTCCTCGAGGTCAACACCCGCCTGCAGGTCGAGCACCCGATCACCGAGATCACCACGGGCTTCGACCTGGTCAAGGCCCAGCTGCACGTCGCGGGCGGCGGCAGGCTCGAGGGCGAGAAGCCCGCAGAGCTCGGCCACGCCGTCGAGGCCCGCCTGAACGCGGAGGACCCGGACCGCGACTTCGCGCCGTGCCCCGGCACGATCGTCCGGCTGGAGCTGCCGGCGGGCCCCGGCATCCGCGTCGACACCGGTGTCGCCGAGGGCTCGCAGATCCCCGCCGACTTCGACTCGATGATCGCCAAGATCATCGCGTACGGCCGCGACCGCGACGAGGCGCTGGGCAAGCTGCGCCGCGCGATGGCCGAGACCACCGTCATCATCGAGGGCGGCACGACCAACAAGAGCTTCGTGCTCGACCTGCTCGACGAGCCCGCCGTGATCGACGGCTCCGCCGACACGTCGTGGATCGACCGCGTCCGCGCCGAGGGCGGCCTGGTCTCGCACCGGCACTCCGCCATCGCGCTGGCCGCGGCCGGCATCGAGGTCTACGAGGCCGAGGAGCGGATCAACCTCACGCAGCTGCTCGCCACCGCGCGCGGCGGCCAGCCGCGCACCAACCACGAGGGCGCGAGCAAGCTGGAGTTCGTGCTGCGCGGCCAGCCCTACGTCGTGCAGGTCGCGCGCACCGGTGCCACCAAGTACCGCGTCGGCGTGTCCGCGGCGGACTCCGCGCAGGTGCTGACCGGTGACGTCGACGTCGAGCGGTTCGACCACCAGATCGGCCAGATCACCGTCAACGGCTCCCGGTTCCGCGTCGTCACCGGCACGCACGGCCCGGTCCACCAGGTCGAGGTCGACGGTGTCACGCACCGCGTCACCCGCGACGAGGGCGGCGTGCTGCGCTCGCCGATGCCCGCGCTGGTCGTCGCGACCCCGCTGGAGGTCGGCGCCGAGGTCGAGGCCGGTGCCCCGGTGCTCGTGCTCGAGGCCATGAAGATGGAGACGGTGCTGCGCGCGCCGTTCCGCGCCCGCCTCAAGGAGCTGAACGTCGTCGTCGGCACGCAGGTGCCCGCCGGTGGCGCGTTGCTCAAGCTGGAGGAGGTCGAGGACGCGGACGGCGCAGCCGAGGAGGCGAAGTCCGAGCCGTCGGTCGAGCTGGAGCTGCCCGCGCCGCGCACGGACGTCAGGCCGGAGGAGCGCGTCGCCCGCGGCCAGGACGACCTGAGGGCGTTGCTGCTGGGCTTCGACACGACCGCCGCGGAGACCGACCGCGTGCTGGCCGAGTACCTCAGCGCGCGCAAGGACCTGCACGAGCGGCCGCTGGTGCAGGAGGCGCAGCTGCTGGCGATCTTCGCCGACCTGTGCGACCTCTCCCGCAACCGGCCCGCCGGTGAGGAGACCAAGCCGGAGAACCACATCCACTCTCCGCGCGAGCACTTCCACACCTACCTGAAGACGCTCGACGCGGACCGCGCCGCCCTGCCGGAGAGCTTCCGCGAGCGGCTGTCGACCGTGATCGGCCACTACGGCATCACCGAGCTCGACCGCACGCCGGAGCTGGAGCAGGCCGTCTTCCGCATCTTCGTGGCGCAGCGCCGCGGGGTCTTCGACGCGGCCGTCGCGACCGCCCTGCTGCGCCAGTGGGTGGAGGAGGCGCCGCCGGTCGAGTCCGAGCGCGTCCAGGTCGGCCTGGTGCTGGAGCACATCGTCGCCGCGACGCAGGTCCGCTACCCGGCGGTGGCCGACCTCGCCCGCAGCGTCGTGTTCACCTGGTTCGCCCAGCCGCTGGTGCGCCGCAACCGTGCCCGCGTGCACAGCGAGGTCCGCAAGCACCTGATCCACCTCGACGCGCACCCGCAGGCGCCCGACCGCGAGCAGCGGATCGTGGCGATGGTGGCGTCCGCCGAGCCGCTGGTGCGCCTGCTCGGGCAGCGCATCGGCAAGCCCGGCGCGGACAACACCCCGCTGCTGGAGGTGCTGGGCCGCCGCTACTACACCAAGAAGGCGCTGGCGAACCCGCGCGTGAGCGGTGCGTTCTTCCTCGCGGAGAACGAGCCGGAGCAGACCCGGCTCGTGTCGACGGCGGTGGAGTTCCCGTCGCTGAGCGACGCCATCGGCGAGGTTCTCCGGCACGGCGACGGCGGCGCCGTGGTCGCCGACATCTACGTCAAGTGGACCGACGGACCGTCCGACCAGGACGAGATGGCCGCCGGGCTGGGCGCCGCGCTGGCCGCGCACCAGCTGCCGCCGACGATCACCCGCATCACCACCACGGTGGCGGGCCGCCGCGGCGAGTCCATGCACCACCACTTCACCTTCCGCCCGTCGTCGAACGGGTTCGCCGAGGAGAGGCTGGTGCGCGGGCTCCACCCGCGCATCGCCGAACGCATGCAGCTGGAACGGCTGCGCGAGTTCGACCTCACCCGGCTCACCTCGGTGGACGAGGACGTCTACCTGTTCCGCGCGGTGGCGAAGTCGAACAAGTCCGACGAGCGCCTGGTGGCGCTGGGCCAGGTCCGCGACCTGACCCCGTTGCGCGACGACGACGGCCGGATCGTCGCCCTGCCCGCCGCCGAGGACGTGCTCGCGGCGTGCCTGGACGGCATCCGCCGGGCCCGCGCGCAGACCGGTGGCCGCACCCGCCTCGCGACCAACCGCGTCGTGCTCTACGCGTGGCCGCCCACCGACCTGTCCTCGAAGGACCTCGACGCGGTCGGCCAGCGCGTGCTGCCCACCACCGTCGGCCTGGACCTGGAGGAGGTCCTGTTCCTGGCCAGGCGCAAGGACCCGGTGTCCGGTGAGCTCACCGACATCGGCGTCCGGATCGCCCAGGACGCGGGCGCGAGCGTGTCGTTCTCGTTCGTGCAGCCGCCGTCCGAGCCGATCCAGCCGCTCGACGACTACCGCCAGAACGTGCTGCGGGCCCAGTCGCGCGGCACGATCTACCCGTACGAGCTCGTCGACATGCTGATCGGCGACGGCGGGTCGTTCGTGGAGCACGACCTCGTCGACGGCGCCCTGGTGCCGGTCGACCGGCCGCGCGGCGGCAACAAGGCGGGCATCGTCGTCGGTGTGGTGACCACGCCGACCCCGGCCTACCCCGAGGGCATGAAGCGCGTCGTCCTGCTCGGCGACCCGACCAAGTCGCTGGGCGCGCTGGCCGAGCCCGAGTGCTCGCGGGTGATCCACGCCCTCGACCTCGCGACCGAGCTGTCGGTGCCGCTGGAGTGGTTCTCGCTGTCGTCCGGCGCGAAGATCTCGATGAGCTCCGGCGTCGAGAACATGGACTGGGTCGCGGCCGCGCTGAAGCGCATCGTCGAGTTCACCCAGGCCGGCGGCGAGATCAACGTCGTGGTCAACGGCATCAACGTCGGCGCCCAGCCGTACTGGAACGCCGAGGCCACGATGCTCATGCACACCAAGGGCATCCTGGTCATGACGCCCGACTCGGCGATGGTGCTGACGGGCAAGCAGGCGCTCGACTTCTCCGGCGGTGTCTCGGCGGAGGACAACTACGGCATTGGCGGCTACGACCGCGTCATGGGCCCCAACGGCCAGGCGCAGTACTGGGCCCCGAACCTGCGGGCGGCGTTCGACGTCCTGCTGGCCCACTACGAGCACAGCTACATCGCCCCCGGCGAGCCCGGCCCGCGCCGCGTGCCGTCCTCGGACCCGGCCGACCGCGACGTCTCGTCCTACCCGCACGTGGTCGGCGACAGCCCGTTCACGACGGTCGGCGAGATCTTCTCGGTGGAGGCGAACCCGGACCGCAAGAAGCCGTTCGACATCCGCACGGTCATGCGCGCGCTGTCCGACCAGGACCACGAGGTGCTGGAACGCTGGGCGGGCATGGCCGAGGCGGACACCGCGGTCGTCCAGGACGTGCACCTCGGCGGCATCCCCGTGACGCTGCTGGGCATCGAGTCGCGAGGCGTGTCCCGCACCGGCTTCCCGCCCACCGACGGCCCGGACACCTACACGGCGGGAACCCTGTTCCCGAAGTCGTCGAAGAAGGCAGCCCGCGCGATCAACGCCGCCTCGGGCAACCGCCCGCTCGTGGTGCTCGCGAACCTGTCCGGCTTCGACGGCTCACCGGAGTCGATGCGCGAGCTGCAGCTCGAGTACGGCGCCGAGATCGGCCGTGCGATCGTGAACTTCCGCGGCCCCATCGTGTTCACCGTGATCTCGCGGTACCACGGCGGCGCGTTCGTGGTGTTCTCGAAGGCGCTCAACCCGTCCATGACCGTGCTCGCGGTCGAGGGCTCCTTCGCGTCGGTCATCGGCGGCGCCCCCGCCGCGGCCGTCGTCTTCGCCCGCGAGGTGGACGGCCGCACGGCCAACGACCCGCGCGTGAAGAAGCTGGAGTCCGCCGTGGCCGAGGCATCCGGCGCCGAACGCGCGGCACTGACCGCCGAACTGACGGCGACCCGCCAGTCGGTGCGCACGGAGAAGCTGAACGAGATGGCCGCGGAGTTCGACCGCGTCCACAGCGTGCAGCGCGCGGTCGAGGTCGGTTCGGTCGACGCGATCATCTCCGCCGCCGAGCTGCGGCCGGCGATCATCAAGGCGATCGAGGACGGCCTGGCGAAGTAGGTCCGTCGTGGAGGAGCCCGGTCACTCGGTGGCCGGGCTCTTCTCGTCCGTGCGCGCACGTTCCGGACGCCGAACGGGACGTGCACGCACGGGACCGAACTCACCAGGTGCTGACACCTCGCGCCTTGCGATGCCTCCCAGGAAGAAGGCGTCGTTCATAGCGGTGATGCGCCACTTTTCGGGAACGGCTCGGCGCTCGTTCATGAGCTGGGGCGTTCCGCACTGTCAGGCGGCTCTCTCACCGCTCGTCAGGCAGCATCCAGCTTGAACGGGTCGTGCTCCGCCAGCAGCTTCTCCAACCGAGCCCGATCCACCCGCCGAGTGATGTAGCTGTCCTCCTGCCGGTCCCGGATCACCTTCGCCAGCGTGAAAGCCGAAGTCACGGTGTAGAGCATCGCGATCCCGAGGAACGCCCGCACCCACCCGTCGACAGGCAGGAACACAACTCCGATGGCGACGGCGCTCATCGAGAGACCGAAGGACAGGACGGCCTGCATGTAGAAGGCGCCGGACGTCGGTGTGTTCGCGGGCGTGGTGGTCATGGTGAAGAGAGTCGTCGATCACACCGTCAGCTGTCATGAGTACAGCTACTCATTCGTCACGCCGAAGGGAATGTGCACGCACGGCACGGTTTCCACGAGATGCCCGCGTTGGTCGTCGAAGAAGATGTGGGGCTTCAGCACGTCGAGGATCGGGCCTTTCTTGAGCCCTCCCAGGAAGAACGCGTCGTTCACCGTCAGTCCCCACGCCTTGAGGCTGTTGACGGCTCGTTCGTGGGACGGTGCGGAGCGGGCCGTGACGACCGAGACGCGGATGCGGTCTTCTGCCTGTCGCTGGATGCGGTTGATCGCGGCGAGGAAGTTGCGCAGCGGTCCCGGGTCCAGCGGTGTCACGACGTTCAACGCCTCGTGCTCCTGGAACCGGTCGAGGCCGCCTGCCTGGTAGATCCGCTCGGACGCGTCGTCGGCCAGTACGCCGTCGAAGTCGAACGCGATGCGCAGCGCCGGATCGTCGTCGTCCAGGAACGACGACTTCAGCACCTGACCGGCGGGCATGCCGGCCGCGGTCGCGCGGCGCACGTCGTTCTCGTTGGCGGACAGGAACAGCGACATGTTCAGCGCGGGCATGTACTCGTGCGGCGCGCGGCCCTCGGTGAAGATCGCGCGCGTCATCGTCAGGCCGTGGTGTGCCGCCGAACGCAGTATGCGCAGACCGGTGCCGGGGGAGTTGCGGGACAGGACGATCACCTCGACCAGCGGTCCCAGTTCGTTGAGGCCCAGCAGGCGGCGGATGAACGGGAACGCGACGCCGGGTGCGAACGGCTCGTCGAGGTGGGCCTCCTGGTAGGCGCGGTAGGCCAGTTCGCCCTCGGTGGTGAAGACCGCGTCGGAGGCGGTCAGGTCGAACAGGGCGCTCGACGCGACGCCCACCACCAGCAGGTTCTCCAGGCTCGGAGCCACAGCGCGTCAGCCTAGTCGCCTGTTCTGGTACGGTCGTACCAATGTACTGGGTCGTACTGGTGGCCTCCGGGGTGCTGGAGGCGGTGTGGGCCACGGCGCTGGCCGCGTCGAACGGGTTCCGCCGGCCGTGGCCGGTGGTGGTGTTCGCCGTGTCGACGACGTTGAGCGTCGTCGGGCTGGCCTGGGCGATGCGCGGGATTCCGGTCGGCACCGCCTACGCGGTGTGGGTCGGCATCGGGGCCGTGCTCACGGTGCTCGTGGCCGTCGTCCGCGGGCAGGAGAAGCTCGACGTGGCCAAGGCGGCGCTGCTCGTCGTGCTGATCGGCTGCGTCGCGGGCCTGAAGGTGGTGAGCTGATGCACTGGGCCGTGCTGGTGGCGAGTGCCGTGCTCGAGGCGGTGTGGGCGACGGCGTTGTCCGAGCAGTCCTATGTGGTCTTCGGCATCGCCGCCACGCTCAGCATGGTGGGGTTGTCCTACGCGATGAAGCAGATCTCCGTCGGGACCGCGTACGCCGTGTGGGTCGGCATCGGCGCGGCGCTGACGGTGGCGTGGGCGATGATCACCGGTGCGGAGCAGGTCTCGGTGTGGAAGATCGTGTTCCTCACCGGGATCATCGCCTGCGTCATCGGGCTGAAGTTCCTACGCGAACGTCCAGCGCTGGTTGGCGGTTCCGGCGCAGTCCCAGAGCTGGAGCCGGGTGCCGTCGGCCGAGGAGTTGCCGGTGGCGTCGAGACACCTCCCTGACGCCGCGTTGCGCAGCTGACCGTTCGACTCGGCGGTCCACTGCTGGTTGGCCGCGCCCGTGCAGTCCCACAGCTGCGTCACTGCGCCGTTGCCGGTGCCGGACGCGTCGAGGCACTTGCCCAGCGCCCGGAGGGTGTTGCCGGTGCGGGACCACTTCTGGGCGTTGGTGCCGTTGCACGTGTAGAGCTGGACGGCCGTGCCGTTGGCGGAGCTCGCCGCCGCGACGTCGACGCACTTGCCGCCGAAGCCGGTGATCGAACCGGCGGGCGGCGGGGGAGTGGTGCCGCCGCTCGCGGTCTCCCAGATCGCGTTGAGCAGGCTGGTGCTGCCGGTCGTGTCCTGCGACAGCTCCCAGTTCATGATCCCGCCCGCGTTGGACAGCGCCCACTGCGTCTTGCGGCGGATGGTCGGCAGGCCGTTGTAGCAGTTGCCGTTGTAGCAGTCGCGGTTGGCGTTGGCCGGGTCCTGCGCCACGAGGTCGCGGTAGGAGATGTAGGCCGGGCGGCTGTAGAACGGCACGCCCAGCACCGCCTTGCTCGCGGGCAGGCCGCGGTTCTTCCAGAAGTTGACCGCGTTGACCGACCAGTCGTAGTTGGCGTGCGGGCTGCCGCCGTCGTAGGCCATGATGTTCAGCCAGTCGACGACGCCGAACACCGCGGGCTGCACGCCGTTCGCGATGCCGCCCTCGCTGACCACCGCGGCGGTGAGCAGCTTGCCGCGGCTGTGCAGCTGCTCGCCGAGCTGCCGCATGAGCAACGTGTAGTTGTCGCCTTCCGCGCCGGGATCCGGGTACTCCCAGTCGATGTCGACGCCGTCCAGGTTGTACTGGTTGACGAGGTTCACCAGCGCGTTGACGAACGTCGTGCGTCCACTGGAGCTGGCGGCGAGGATCTCGAAGTTGTCGTCGTTGCCGTCGTTCCAGCCGCCGACCGCGATCGACACCTTCACGCCGTTCTGGTGGCCGAGGCTGACGAGCTGCTGGAGCTTGCCGGGGTCGGGAACGCCCTGGAGCGTGCCGTTGGAGTTCGGCAGGACGAACGAGTAGTTGATGTGCGTCAGCTTCGTGTACTGGATCGAGCTGACGTTGCCGGACCACGACGGCATGTAGCCGACGCTCTTGAACCCTGCCGGATAGGCGGCCTGCGCGGCAGGCGCCATGACGGTGATCGTCGCCGCGGCCGCGGCCAGCGCGAGGCCGGCGGCACCGAGGCGGGAGCGGAGTGAACGCATTGCGAGGTTGCCTCTTCCACTGTCGTCGAGCGCCCAGCGCGACGGTAGTGGTCTAGACCGGTTGTCGGGAGATCGCGGTCGAACCGGAACTGGTTCCGGTTCGACCGGTTCCGCGTCACCGCAGGTAGGAGGCCCCGTTCACATCCATGATCGTGCCGCTGGCCCAGGTCGCCGCCGGGCTCGCGAGGAAGGCGACGGCCGCGGCGACCTCCTCGGGTTCGGCGACGCGGCCGAACGGGCTCTGCGCGCGGATCTGCTCGCCCGCCTCGCTGTCGAGCAGGTCGGCCACCAGTTCGGTGCGCACGAAGCCGGGCGCGACCCCCGCGACCGCGATGCCACGCGGTGCCAGGGACTGGGCGAGTGACTGGGTCAGCGCGTGCAGGCCCGCCTTCGCCGCGCCGTACGCGGGGGCGTCGGGCTCGCCGCGGTACGCGCCGCGCGAGCCGACGTTGACGATGCGCGCGCCGTCGGTCATGTGCTGGACGGCGTGCCACGTGAGGTCTGCCGGGCCGTACAGGTTGAGCTCGACCGTGCGGCGCCACGCCCGCTGCCACTCGTCGAAGCTCGTCGTGGTGATCGGGTGGTGGAAGTAGATGCCCGCGTTGTTGACCAGGACGTCGAGACCGCCGAGCCGCTCGACGGTCGCGGCGACGACCTGCTCCGCCTGGTCCGCGCCGAGATCGCCCTGCACGGTGACGTGCCCGTCGCCGGGAAGTGCGTCGGCCACGGCCTGTGCGGCGGCGGGGTCGGAGCGGTAGTGGACCGCGATCCGGTGTCCGTCCGCCGCGAGGGCGTGGGCGATGGCGGCGCCGATGCCGCGGGAGGCTCCGGTGACGAGTGCGCGTCGGGTCATGGGGTGATCATGCCTGGTTGTCGATCATCCACTTGCCGTTCTGCTGGACGAACGTGTACGTGTGCCGCTCGGTCGAGTGGACGCCCCCGCCCTGCAGGTACGTCACCGACACGGTCACCACGTTGTCGCCCTGCGGCGCGAAGTCCGACAGCTGCACCCCGCTGAACTGGGACCACCATGACTGGTAGTTCTGGAAGCTCGGGGAGCGGACGGACTTGAACCTGTCCGTGAGCAGCGAGTAGCTGGTCTGCAGGTCGCCGGGGATCAGCGCGTAGTAGGCGGTGATCGCCTCCTGCGCGTTCTTCGGTCCCGCGGGCGGCGGCGGGTTCTGCCCCTGGCCGGGGTCCGTGGCGGGCGGGGTCTCCGCTGTGGACTCGGCGGGCGGCGTCGACTGGGTCTCGGTCGTCGTCGTGGTCTGCAACTGGGACTGCGGGTCCTGCTGTCCCTGGTCCGGGGCCGGCGTGTTCGTGCCGGAGTCACCGGCCGCAGGCGGGTTGTTCGCCTGGGAGCTGTCGCCCTTGGGCCACAGGAAGAACGCGCCGAAGCCCACCGCGAGCACCAGCAGGACGATCGCGACCGGCACGAGCGGGGACCGGCGGCGCTCCTCCTCCTGCGCGGCGGGGGCCGGCGGCGGGGGAGTGACCGGTGCGGGCCGTGCCGGTTCCGGGGCGGGGAGAACCGGCGTCGCGGCGGCGACCGCGGGGGTCGTGGCGGCGACGGTCTTGTCCTCCGAGGACTCCGCCGCGGCCTTCTCCTCGACGGGGGCGGGCTGGGGTTCCTCGGCGGCGGGCTCGGGTTCTTCCGCGACGGGCTCGGCGACGGGCTCTTCGGCGGCGGGTTCCGGCTCCTTGGCGGCCGCGGGCGGGGCGGTGAGCCCGGCGGCCTCGGCGGCCGCGGCACCCGCGACCAGTCCGGCGGCTGCGGTACCCGCGCCCTTCTTGGACTTCTCCTCCGGCTGGGCCTCGACGGGCAGCTCGACGGTCGAGGGGATGACGACCGTCGCCTCCGATCCCTGCGGCGACTCGTTCACCACCGCCGCCAGCAGGTGGACGGCCTCCTCCATGGTGGGACGGCGGTCGGGTTCGTTGGCCAGCAGGCGGAACAGCACGGGCGCGAGCAGCGGACCTGCGTTGGCCGGCGGCATGATCGAGCCGCTGGCGACGCGGTGCAGCATCGCGATGGTGTTCTCGGAGGTGCCGAACGGCGGTTCGCCCTCGACGGCGTTGTACAGCGTGGCGCCCAGCGAGAAGACGTCGGAGGGGAGACCGGCGTCCTCGCCGCGGGCGACCTCGGGGGAGAAGAACGCGGGGGTGCCCACGGTGCCGGTCGCGGTGGCGGTCGCGTCCTCACCGGTGGCGCGCGAGATGCCGAAGTCGGTGATCTTCACTTCCTGGTCGCCGATCAGCACGTTGCCGGGCTTCACGTCGCGGTGCTGGATGCCGTGGCGGTGCGCGGCGGCCAGCGCGGCGGCGGTGTAGCACCCGATCCGCGCGACCTCGCGCGGCGGCAGCGTGCCCTGCTCGGCGATGACGGCGGCGAGGCTGCGGGACGGTAAGTACTCCATGATCAGCCAGGGCTGACCGTCCTCCTCCACGACGTCGTACACGCGGATGGCGTTCGGGTGCTCCAGCCGGGCGGAGAGCCGGGCCTCGCGCATCGCCCTCGCCTTGGCGCGCGCGACCCTGGCGTCGTCGAGGCCGTCCAGCGCGAGCAGCGCCTTGGCGGCGACAACGCGTTGGAGCTGCTCGTCGTAGGCTTGCCAGACGACGCCCATGGCGCCCTGGCCCACCTTCTTCCTCAAACTGTAGCGGCTCCCGATGAGCCTGCTGCTCTCCTCCACGCGTGTGCTCCCGTCCCCTCTGATCACTCACAAGTGTGACGGTTGCCGCCGCCGACGTTGACCATAACCCCACCTGGGGGTACGCATGGGGTTATGCCAAAAGTCAACGTGTACCTGCCGGACGACCTGGCCGACTCGGTCAAGGAGCTCAACCTTCCTGTCTCGGCGATCTGCCAGCGGGCACTGGAGGTTTCCGTCAAACGACTGGCGTCGGTCCGCGGCCTCACCGTCGCCGACCTCGACGGGGAAAGGGGTTCCCAGCTGACCGAGCGCTTACGCACGGTGCTCCGGCTCGCGGGCGGTTCCTCGGTGGTCACCACGGCCGGTCTGGTGCGCGCACTCGTCGAGGAAGGCGGCAACCTCGCGCTCGACGTGTTGCGCGCCATCGACATCGACCCGCGGTCGTTGCGTCTCGACACGCCGGAACGCAAGGGGTCCGGCTTCGCCCCGGACGCGGTGAACGCGCTGGAGCTGGCGGTCGTGGAGGCGATCGCCTTGGGGCACAACTACGTCGGCTGCGAACACCTGCTGCTCGGCTTGGTGGCCGAACCGGACGGCGAGGGCGGCGAGCTGCTGCGCTCGCTCGGTGCGGACATCAAGGGCACGCGGCGGGCCGTGCAGACCGCGCTGGCCGGGATCATCCACGCGCAGAAGCAGAAGGCCGCGGGACCGGACCCGGCCGAGGTGGTGAAGATGATCATGGCTCGGCTGGACCGGCTGGAGAAGCACGCCGGTATCGGCTGACGAGCTCCTCGCCGATGCGCGCGAGGTGTTCGGCCACCTCGGGCGACTCGACCGTGACGAGACCGCCCCATCCGGCGACGTTGCGGGCGATGTCGAACGCGCGCGGCGCGGTCAGCTCGACCCTCGTCCGGTCGCCGACCTCTTCCACGACCGTGCAGTGACGGCCGTGCTGATGGCGGAAGACGTCGAGGAACCGCGTGGGCACGAGGATCGTCGCCGAAGCCGTCGCACGGCGTTCTTCGACGGCGGTGACGATCTCGTCCCACGCGCCCGCCAGCTCGAAGTCCGGCGGCCGGTCGGAGGGGACACCGGTGAGAGTGGCGCCGAGAATGCGATCGAGCCGGAAAGTGCGCTGACCCGCCGCGGTGCCGGCGATGAAGTACCAGGTGCCGTCCTTGTCGACGAGCCCCCACGGGTCGACGACGCGTCCTTCCGGTTTCTCGCCCCGTTTCCGGTAGCTCAGGCGCACCTGGACCTGTTGCACGATCGCGGTCTGCAGCGTGGCGACCAGGCCGGGGCGTTCCTTGACGTCCTCGCCCCATCCGGCCGTGTCGACGATCGTCGCTTGGGCGGCCGCTTCGGCGTCGGAGCGGAAGGTCTGCGGCAACGCGCGCACGAGCTTTCTCAGTGCCGACTTCACCTCCGGTGCCACGGACGCGGCCGGGCCCGCGACGAGGAACAGCGCCTGGGCCTCCGCCGAGGTGAGGCCGCTGAGATCGGTGCGGGCGCCACCGACGAGCGACCAGCCGCCGCCCCGGCCGGGCTGGGGGTAGACCGGCACGCCCGCCGCGGACAACGCCTCCAGGTCACGGCGTGCGGTCGCGCGCGAGACCTCCAGCTCCTCGGCCAGTTCGGCGGCGGTGATCCGGCCGCGGGCCTGCATCAACAACAACGTGGCGACGAGCCGGTCCGCGCGCATGTCTCCAGATTTCCGGTGAAAGTGCTCACTGGATGAGCACTTTACGGCGGAAGCTCGAAACACACCGACCGAAAATTTTGGAGGCAGCCGTGCTGCGAGGAATGTCGACCGTGTCCTACTTCGCCGACGACGTGGCGGAGGCCCGTGCCTGGTATGCGTCGTTCCTCGGCGTGGACGCGTACTTCGAGCGGAGCGGCCCCGACGGGCGGCCGGCCTACGTGGAGTTCCGCATCGGCGACTACCAGGCGGAGCTCGGGATCGTGGACCGCGCGTACGAGGTGACGCCGTCGGCGGGACCGGCGGGGCAGATCGTCTACTGGGCGGTCGACGACCTGGACGCGACGCTGGCGAGGCTCGCCGAGCTGGGCGCTCGGGTGCACGACGAACCGCGGGTGCGCGGCGAGGGCTTCGTGACGGCGTCGGTGGTCGACCCGTTCGGCAACGTCCTCGGCGTCATGACGAACACGCACTACCTGTCGGTCGTGGGCGGGAAACACCACTGATCCCCGTCGCGGCCGCCTATCCTGCACAGGTGCAGCTCGCCATCACCGGACATCGCGGCCTCTCCTCCGAGCTGGAGGCCAGGGTCGACAGGCTGATCCGGGACGCCGTCGCCACCAGCGGTGACGTCGTCGGCGTGTCGTGCCTGGCGGACGGGGCGGACGCGGTGTTCGCGCAGGCGGTGCTCGACGCGGGCGGTTCGCTGGTCGCCGTGCTGCCCGCCACGAGCTACCGCGAGACGCTGCCCGAGGACTACCGGCCCCTCTACGACCGGCTGCTGTCCCGCGCGGGCAAGGTCGTGCAGCTGCCGTACGTCGTGCCGGACCCGCACGCGTACATGGAGGCGGGCAAGCGGATGGTCGACGAGTCCGACTCGTTGCTCGCCGTGTGGGACGGACAACCCGGACGCGGTGAAGGCGGGACGGCCGACGTCGTCGCCTACGCGCGGTCGCGGGGCGTGCCGGTCACCGTGCTGTGGCCCGAGGGCGCGATCCGCTGAGCACATGCCACAACACCCTCGGCGCGAGCAGCGCTGACGGGTGGTCGGCCAGTTGCGCGACGCGGACGTACGCGCGGTAGACCCGTGCGTTGCCGGGGACGGCGTCGGCGAGGCGTTGCGCGTACCACCGCCGCGCCCGTGTGCGCGTTGTCGTCTTCCGGTTGCTCCAGGCGCGGTCGGCAGTCGTCACGGCCGACCACGGCAGCCGCGCCGACCTGGCCACCGCACGCTGGAAGACGAGCGGTTCCTTCGCCAGGTCGTGGCTCTGGAGCAGGTGCCGCAGGTCGGCGGCGTGCAGGGCGGCCAGCGTCATCCCGTGGCCGTGCACGGGGTTGAGCGAGATCACCGAGTCGCCGACCGCGAGCAGGCCCCGCGGCCATCGCGGCACCTGGTGGAACCTGTTCCAGCGGCTGCGCAGGGCGCCCGAGCGGTGGACGGGCGACGCGGGAACGGCGGTCTTCACGATCTCCGCGATGTCGTGGCACTCCAGGGCCGCGGCGTGCTCGGCGAACCCGTCCTCGTCGGCCGGGGTGGTGTCGCCGTCCGTGCCCACCAGCGTGACGAACCACCGGTAGCCGTCCACTTCGGACACAGCGGCGCCGCGCCGCGGTGAGGGCGCCCGCGTGAACTCGCGGGCCGTTCTCCAGTCGAGCCCGAGGTCGCTCGTCACGTGGTAGAGCCGCGAGGCGCAGGCGGCGTGGCCGGTGACGATCAGCGGCGCCGGGCAGTGCACACCGTGCTCGGCGAGCCACGACACGAGCTTGCCCGCCTGCCCGGACGCGTCGACCACCAGGTCCGCGTAGTCGGTGAACGGACGCCCGTCGCGCGTGCCGTGCACACCGGTGACGAGCCCGCGGTCGGTGAGCAGGCCCTGGACGGTCACGCCGTCCACCAGGGAGACGTTCGGGAGCTTCAACACCCGCTTCCTGACGACCTGCTCGATCGTCACCCGCGTCGCCGACAGCACGCTCAGCCCGAGGTGGTCGCGCGGCGCCCAGCCGGACGGGAAGCGGACCAGGTGGTCGCTGCCGACGTCCGCGCGGACCGCGCCCGCGTCCTCGAGGTCGGCGCGGAACCGGGGGAACAGCTCGTCCAGGACCTCGGCCCCGCGCGCCAGCAGCACGTGCGGGTGGTGCGCCTGGGGCACGCCGGGGCGGTGCCCGGTGTCCGGGGTGAGCCGGTCCCGTTCCACCAGCACGACGTCGCCGTACGACTCGGACAGCGCCCTGGCCGCCAGCAGTCCCGCGAAGCCGGCGCCGATGACCAGGGCGCGGTCGGAGTACATGGCGGTCATGCTGACAGAGCCCGGTCCGCGGATCGAGACGCCGAAAGTCCCGTGTCACGGCCGGGCGGAGTGTTCCCGGCTGGAACCTCAGACCGGGAAGTTCCGCACCCAGCGCTTCTGCCACGGCGTCTCGACGGCACGCTTGTGGTAGTTCGCGCGGGTCCACGCCACGGCTTCCCGCGCGGGGACGCCGGAGAGCACCGCCAGGCACGAGATCACGGTGCCGGTGCGGCCGATGCCGCCGCTGCACGCCACTTCGACGCGTTCGCCCGCCAGGGCACGGGCGTGCAGCGCGCGGATCAGCCGCACGGCCTCGTCGTGGTCGCGCGGCAGCCGGAAGTCCGGCCAGTCGATCCAGTCGTGCGGCCACGGCACGTCGACCGGCCGCGGCTGCAGGTACACGCCGTACTGCGGTTGCGGTTCGACGAGCGTGCCGTCCCGCAGCCCGCGTCCCGTCACCACGGTGCCGTCCGGAAGTTCGACGGTCTTCACGAGCAGTCCCCCAAACAGTTGTGAGGCAGGAATCCTAGGTGCACGGCAGGACCGTCGGCAGCGGAACGCACCCGGCCGCCTGGGTCACGACGTCACCCGCACACGGCGTTCATCGCTGGGTTCCTGCTGCCATGCGCTCGCGCACGTGCGCGACGACATAGGGCGGCACCGAGTCGCCCGCATCGAGGAGCCGGGGCAGCAGCTCGGGTGCGGTGAGCATGGCGCGGAAGAACAGCTCGACCGTGACGTCGTGGTCCGGCCGGTGCACGACGGTGATCTCGTCGCCCGGCGCGACGCGGCCCGCTTCGAGCACCCGCAAGTAGGCGCCGGGCCGTGCGACCTGCGTGAACCGCTTGACCCAGCCGCGTCGGCCGAGGAAGCCGGCGAACGTCCGGCACGGGATGCGCGCCGCGGTGATCTCCAGCAGCGCCGTACCGACCCGCCACCGCTCGCCGACCAAGGCGTGCGTCTGGTCGATGCCCTCGGTGGTGAGGTTCTCGCCGAACTGGCCGTTGCGCAGGTCGACGCCGAGCTCGGTCTGCCACCAGTCGAGGTCTTCCCGCGCGTAGGCGTACACGGCCTGGTAGTCGCCGCCGTGGTGGGCCTGGTCCGCGATCGCGTCCCCGCTCACCCCGCCGCCGGAGCTCCCCCACGGGCCGGGAGCGCTGATCTCGAGCGGTCCATCGACCGGGCGCTTGTCGATGCCGGTGGCGCCCTCCCTGGCGTAGTCGACCGGCTTCGTCTTCTGGGCGATGTTCAGCGAGAGCACGACAGGCATGGGTCCGAGGCTATTGCGCGGCCGTCTTCACGGCGATCGATTTGACGTAGTCCTCGTAGACGCCGACCTTGTGGGTGATGAGGTCCAGGCACTCCCGCAGGTGCTCCATCTGCAACCGGACGCGCTCCTGGTGCTCCTTGAGGACGGCCAGCCGCTGCGGCTCGTTGCCGTCGCCCTGACGGACCAGCTCGGTGTACCGGCGGATCTCCGGCACCGGCATTCCGGACGTGCGCAGCATGATGCACATGCGCAGCCAGTCGACGTCCCGCTGGGTGTAGACGCGGCGCCCACCCGGCCCCCGCAGGACCTGGTGGGCGAGGATGCCTTCCTTCTCGTAGAACCGCAGCGCGTGCACGCTCAGCCCGGTCTGTTCGGCGACCTGTCCGATGCTCAACCGCATGGCCGCGAGCATAGGTGCCGGAGCCGGACCGGTGCCCGTGCCGCAGCGTGGGTGGTCTTCGCGTCGTGCGACTGCCGGGGTGTGGCCGCGTGACCACACCCCGCGTCCCTTCTCACCAGATCTGGGTGCTCAGGCCGGTGCCCAGGTAGATCTGGTCGAACTCGTTGCCGTCGTTGTCGTCGGTGTAGACGACGGTGACGCGGCCCCACGGGTCGACGCCCACGGCGGGCTCGTCCTGCCTGCCCGTGGCGGTCGAGACCGTCAGCTGCCGTTCCGGTCTGCCGGTGGTGGTGCCGTCGGGGTTGTAGACCTGCGTGTACACGTCCTGCGCCTCCACCGTGGTCACCGCGACGCCCAGTTGGTCGTCGATGCCGATCTGCGGGTCGGCGCCGGTGGTCACGGCGACGGCACCGCGCGCCGCACCGGCCGCGGTGAACGACTGGGTGCGGACGCCGGACTGCTCCCACGCGATGGCGAAGTCGCCGTTGAAGTTGGCCGCGACGGCGGGGCGCTTGCCCGGTGCCGTGGTGGTCTGCGCGAGCTTCACGCCGCCGGCGGGCGTGACGATCTTGCGGGCCACGTTCGCGTCCGCCTCCCACACGACCACCGCGTTGCCGGCGGCGCCCATCGCGACCCTTGGCTTGGCGTGGGCCCCGCCGGAGTTGTTGACCTGGGCCTCGTACGACTTCGACGAGATCGACGCGAACATGCCCACCCGCACGGTCGGCGCGGCGGTGCCCTGCTGGTCCTCCCACACCACCGCGAAGCCGCCGCTGTCCGGGTCCGCCGCCACGCTGGGGAAGTGCTGCTGGCCGGCGGCGTCCGCGTTGGCCCTGCCGGTTCCGGAGACGGTGCCGGACGCGCTCACCGCGCGGACCGCGATGTTGTAGTAGCCGTTGCCGTCGGGGTCCTCCGACCAGACGACGACGGCGCTGCCGTCCTCGTGCAGGGCCACGTCCGGCTGCCAGTGCCGCCAGTTGCCGGTGCCGCCGGTGCTGAGCTTCTTCTCGTAGACCGAGGTCCCCTCCTTGTACAGGCGGATCCAGATGTCGGAGTGCACCGGGTCGGCCGGGTCGGTGGAGTCGCGGTCGTCCTCCCACACGACGGCCGTGTAGCCGTTGCGGGTGGCCGAGACGGCCGCGTTGTCCTGGTCGCCGGTCGCCGCGCTGTTGACCGTGGACCACGTCAGGGGTGCGGGTGCCAGCAGGAGGCTCGCGATCAGCAGTGTCTTCACGGCGCCTGCAATCCGGGGTTCGTGGCTTCGACGACGAAGCTGCCGACGGTCTTCACCGGGTAGTCGCGCACCGTGACCTTGTCGACGGCGCGGAACTCGACCCGCATCTCGGTGGAGCTGGTCCGCGTCTTCACGTACCCGCGCAGGTTCTTGAAGAACTTCACGTGCGGGTTCAGCGTCGGCTTGAGGCCGTTGTCGGCGGCGTTGCCGTCACTGCCGGACGTGACGGACGTGGTGACGAGCTCGGTGCCGATGACCCGGTTCTGGGTTCCGTAGTCCTGCATGAGGTTCGCGGCCCAGCTGCGGTGCACGTCGCCGGTCAGCACGACCGTGCCCTTGTTGCCGCTGGCGTCCCACGCGTTCTGGATGCGGGTGCGGTTGGCCGTGTAGCCGTCCCAGGCGTCCATGCTCTTCGAGCCGTCCGCGGCGGCGAGCCGTTGCGCGAAGAACACCTGCTGCCCCAGGAAGTCCCACGTGCCGAGCTTCTGGCGCAGCCCGTCGATCAGCCAGCTCTCCTGGGAGGTGCCGGTGAGCGTGCGGTTCGCCGCGTCGGCGTCGGGACACACCTTGGTGCCGTCACCGCACGCCTGGTCGTCGCGGTACTGGCGGGTGTCGAGCATGTGGAACGTGGCGAGGCTGCCCCAGCGGACCCTGCGGTGCAGCAGCATGTTCTCGCCGCTCGGAGCTTGCGCGCTGCGCAGGGGCATGTGCTCGTAGTACGCCTTGTAGGCGGCTGCGCGCCGGGCTTTGAAGTCCCCGGCGGGGCTGCTGTCGTTGCGGACGAGGTTCGCGTAGTTGTTCTCTACCTCGTGGTCGTCCCACACCACCAGCCACGGTGCTGTGGCGTGCGCGGCCTGCAGGTCCGGGTCGGTCTTGTACTGAGCGTGCCGGACCCGGTAGTTCGCGAGCGTGCTGATCTCGGACGTGGGCGCGAACCTGCGGACCTTCGTGGTGGTGGCACCGCCCTCGTAGATGTAGTCGCCGAGGTGCAGGACCAGGTCGGGGTGCTCCTCCGCCATCCGGCGGTAGGCGGTGAAGTACCCCTCCTCCCAGTGCGAGCACGAGGTGAAGAGCATGGTCAGCGCGGGCTGCGTCCCCACGGCCGGCGCGGTGAGCGCGCGGCCGACAGGGGAGATATGGCCGCCGGTGCGGAACCGGTACCAGTACTCGCGGCCCGGTTCCAGCCCGGTGAGGGTGACGTGCACGGAGTGAGCGCTCGCCTGCTGCGTGGTGACCGTGCCGGAGCGGACGACAGCGGTGAAGCGCTCATCGGTGGCGACCTGCCAGTCGACGGCCGTGGCGGTGTTCGGCATGCCGCCGAGACCGTCGGCGTTGAGAGGGCTGGGCGCGAGGCGGGTCCAGATCACGAACCCGTCCGCCGCCGGCTCGCCGGACGCGACGCCCAGGGTGAAGGGGTAGGCGATCGCGCCTGCCGAGGACGGCACGAGGATCCCGGCGCTCGCTCCCGCGAGGCCGCCCACGATGAAGGTGCGTCTCCGTAACGTGGTCATGGGGACAAGACCTATCGAACTCGGGTAAAGGCCCGCCTAACAGGAGACGACGGCGAAGTTGTTTCCTGTCAAGCAAAAGACGCGGCCTCCTCGCGCGACACCAACGTCACGTGGCCGCGCCACCTGAACCGCGCCCGCGCCAGGTACTCGCCTGCCCTGGCATTCTTGCGCCCGGCACCCCACGCGCCGTGCTTCCTGCCAGGGCCACGCCTCCCGTGCTCTGGTGCTGGCGAGCCTCACAGCGCTCGCGCCCGCCGCTCCGGACCCCGCGCCCGCCGCTCTGCACCCCCGGCACCCGCCGCTCCGCGTCGGCCGCGCGCCCGGCACCCGATCCGCCTCGTCCGTGTCGAATCACCTCGGCGACACCTGGTGCCGGCGACGGCGAGCCCTTGCCGAGTGGCTCAGAGCACGATGGTGTTCTGGCCGGCGGCGATCTTCCACGTACCGTCCTCTTTGGACAGGACGTAGAGCGGCGAACCCTCGTTCTGCTCCGACGGCGTCCCGTCCGGCCGGACCGGGCGCTGCCGGATCTTCACTGCCGCCACGTCGGGGCGGATGAACAGGACGTTCTCCACCTCGTAGGTCGCGGTGCCCTCCTTCGTCGAGCCCGGCAGCCGCTGACGGGTGAAGGCGGCGATCTCGTCGCGGCCGGTGAGGCGCTTGCCGTGGGCGGTGGTCCAGATCGCGTCCTCCCGGAAGAGGCCGATGAACTCCTCCGGGAGCTCGTTGCGCTGGGAGTGCTCGACGGTGGCCACGAGCTTCTCGATCTCGGTCATGTCCCGATCGTCGTAGCTCCAGCGCACTGGAGGTCAAGCCCGCGGGGCCACGCGGGACTCGTAGGACGCCGGGCGGTATCGCGGGTCGAAGTAGCAGCCGGTGCCGTACTCGCGGTCGAGCGCGGGGCAGGCCGCCGCGACCAGGTGCGGGGTGGCGCGCAGGCCCCGCTTCTCCCACGCTTCCAACGACCGCAGCGCCGCCGCGTACTCGGAGTCGCTCAGCGCGCTGTGCGTCTTCTCGGTCGTGAAGGTCTGCACGAGGTTGTACCAGCGGCCTGCCTTCCGCACCGTGTCGCGGTAGGCGGACTCGTGCTCCACGAACGCTGTCGGGTCGCCGATCGCGTGCACGGACAGCACCGGGATGTCGATCTTGCCGGTCAGGTCGCTGTCGTGCGCCAGGTCGGCTCGGGCGGCGGGATCGGCCGCGAAGCGCTCGACGCCCGCGTTCAGCGCCTCGTCGTCGTGCGAGCCGCGGTAGACGACGCCGGTGTTGCTGAACGGGTTCCGGCCGTCCAGGCGGTGGTGCACGATGTCGCGGAAGGTGAACGTCGCGAAGTTCAGGTGCGAGTTCAGCGTCTCCTCCGGGATCTTCGTGACGGCGAGGACGCCGTCGAGCTTCCGCTGTTGTTCGGGCGTGCGGTTGCCCGCTGTGCCAAGGCATTCCTCGACGCGGCCGCGCAGGCCCGCCGTCGTCATGGTGGAGTCGGCGCGCAGGCCCTGCCACAGCGGGTACTGCACCTCGGACGGGCGCGGGTGGTTGCCGCAGTAGTACTGGTAGACCGCGCGCAGGTCGACGCGGTAGTCGTAGCCGCGCGAGCCGCCGGCCAGGACGCCGCTGGTGAGCAGGGCGGCGTCGTAGCCGCGGTAGAGCTCGATCGTCTTGGCCGCGACGTTGCCGCCCCACGACTGGCCGTGCAGGTAGACCTTGTGCGGCCGGAGCATCTTGCTGACGAGGCGGCGCAGGTTGTCGGTGTCCTCGGCGGCCATCCGCGTGCCGTAGCCGCCGCGCCGGTAGGACGTGCCGGCCCACGCGTAGCCTTCCTCGACCACGACGGACCAGCGGTTCAGGTCGTCGCGGGTGCGTTCGGGCGTGGGGTCACCGAGGTCGGGGCCGCCGTGCGAGTGCACGACGAGCGTCTTGTTCCACTTCTTCGGCACGGCGACCGTGTAGTACGCGCCGTTGACGTCCCGGCCCTCGTAACACGTGGTGCCGGCGGGGACCTCCGCCGGGCACGGCGCTGTCGGCGGCAGGTGCACCGGTGACGTGAGACTGGCGGTGAGCGCGAAGGCCAGCAGGACGTTCATGGCGGGAATCGTGGTTCCGCGCGGGGGAGTGGTCCAGCTCACGCGGGCAAACTTGGGATTTCCCTGACGTTGCCGTCGTGTGCGATGGGTGGACCGATCATGCTCGCGGTACGGTCGTGGCGTGCGGTACCCACCCGAACCGTGGCACCTGCGGGGCTCGGCCGTGATCTCGGTGTTCCGAGTCCCACGCGACCAGGTCCCCGGTGACCACCTGCCCTCCGGAGCGAGGCTGCTCGCCGTGGCGGGCAACGTCTTCGTGGCCGTGGCGTTCGTGACGTACGAACCGGGCGGCGTGCTCTCCTACGACGAGCTGCTCGTGGGGACGCCGGTGTGGGACCGCGGCTCGCTCGCCGTGTCCATCCCGCAGATCTGGGTCGACAGCGAGGTGTCCCGCACCGGCGGGCGCGAGCTGTGGGGCATTCCGAAGCAGCTCGCCCGGTTCGGGCAGGGCTCGTCGATCGCGGCGGTCTCGGCCGGTGGCGGCGTGCCGCTGCCCGGCCGCTGGAAGGTCGCGGGCCCCACCGCCCAGCGCCTCGACGGCAGGGACGTGCGCGCGAAGGCCGCCGTGTCCGGCCGCGTCCGCCTGGTGAGGAGCGCCTGGCTGGTCCCGGCAGGCGGCCCGCTCGGCTACCTGACCGGACGCACGCCACTGCTCAGCGTCGCACTGGACGACATGCACCTGACGTTCGGCGAAGCCTCCTGACGGCCTTCGCGGGCCGTCAGCCGACGTAGCGGACGCTGTTCAGCACGTGCTGCGCCCAGGTCCGGTCCGCCGGGTAGCGGTGGATGCAGCGCACTGACAGCATGGTGCCGCGCCGGACGACGTGGGCGTGGAACACCTGTTCCTCTTGGCCGTCGATGACCTCGCTGAGCCAGAACGCGTGCCGCAGCTCCTCGCCGTCGTGCTCGACGGAGTGCTCCGCGGTCGCCGGGTAGCCGTCCAGGACCGCGCCGAGGAAGTCGCTCGGGCTGCCGCCGGTGAGGTCTGCGTAGACGTCGATGCTCACCGAGCGGCCGGGGCTGGAGAAGCGGACGGTGCGGCCGTCGATCGTGCACCGCATGCCCTCGGTGCGCTCGATCGTCCACACCTCGCCGAACTTCTCGCGGATGGGCACGGGCAGCGGGTGGCGGATGCGGCTGAGCACCTCGTCGCGGTCCCATTCGCGTTCCAGCAACGGGTGCGAGGTGTAGTACGGCAGCTCGTCGGCGTTGAGGACGGCCGCCTCGGCGTGCACGCCGAGGACGTCCCACGGTTTGATGACGTTCGCGAACTTGCCGGACAGGCGCAGGTTCGCGTACTCGGTGTCGTTGTCCCACACGGCGTGGGCGTACATCGCGTCGACCTTGCTGATCCGCATCCAGGCACCGAACACCAGCTCCGTTCCGCCGGTCAGCGCAACGGGGAGCAGGCAACGGATGTAGGTGTCACCGTCCGGTCCGACGAGCAGTCCGCCTGTCGGTGCGGCCAGCCGGTCGCCGGGGACGCCGACCAGTTGCTCCGGACGGTTCAACCGGTAGTCGATGCGGTCCGTCGACGTGATCTCGGCTCCGCAGCATCCGCATTGGACGGTCATGCGCGCATGGTAGTGCCGCGTCAAAGCTCCATCGCGGAGAGCAGCCGCGACCGGACCAGGAAGCGCACTCCCAGCGGTGCCTCCAGGGAGAAACCGCTCCCACGGCCGGGCACCACGTCGATCGTCAGGTGGGTGTGGCTCCAGAGCTCGAACTGCGCCAGGGACATCCAGATGGGGACCTTGAACGAGTCGACCTCGAGGTCGCCGAGGTGGACGTCCGACGAGCCCGTGCGGAACTCGCCGAACCGGTAGCACATCGGGGCGGAACCGTCGCAGCAGCCGCCGGACTGGTGGAACATCAGGTCGCCGTGGTCGGCGCGGAGGCGGCGGAGCACGTCCGCCGCCTCCGGGGTCAGCGCGACTCTCGTCATCAGAAGAAGCCCTGCGCGTTCTGGGAGTAGCTGACGAGGAGGTTCTTCGTCTGCTGGTAGTGGTCGAGCATCATGCGGTGGTTCTCGCGGCCGATGCCGGACTGCTTGTAGCCGCCGAACGCCGCGTGCGCCGGGTAGGCGTGGTAGTTGTTCACCCACACGCGGCCCGCCTGGATGTCGCGGCCCGCGCGGTAGGCGACGCCGCCGTCGCGCGACCACACGCCGGCGCCGAGGCCGTAGAGGGTGTCGTTGGCGGTCTTCATGGCGTCGTCGTAGTCGGCGAACCGGGTGACGGCGACGACCGGGCCGAAGATCTCCTCCTGGAAGATCCGCATCTTGTTGTCGCCCTCGAACACCGTCGGCGTCACGTAGTAGCCGCCGGACAACTCGCCGCCGAGGTCCGCGCGCCCGCCGCCGGTGAGGACCTTGGCGCCTTCCTGCTTGCCGATGTCGATGTACGAGAGGATCTTCTCGAGCTGGTCGTTGGACGCCTGCGCGCCGATCATCGTCTCGGTGTCGAGCGGGTTGCCCTGCCTGACCGCCTTCGTGCGTTCGACGGCGTCGCCGAGGAACTGGTCGTAGATGTCGTCCTGGATGAGCGCGCGGGACGGGCAGGTGCAGACCTCGCCCTGGTTCAGCGCGAACATCGTGAAGCCTTCGAGGGCCTTGTCGTAGAAGGCGTCGCGCTGGGCGGCGACGTCGGCGAAGAACACGTTCGGCGACTTGCCGCCGAGCTCCAGCGTGACCGGGATGATGTTCTCGCTCGCGTACTGCATGATCAGCCGGCCGGTGGTCGTCTCGCCGGTGAACGCGATCTTGGAGATGCGGCGCGACGACGCGAGCGGCTTGCCGGCCTCGACGCCGAAGCCGTTCACCACGTTCACGACGCCGGGTGGCAGCAGGTCGGCGATCAGCTCCATCAGCACGTGGATCGAGGCGGGGGTCTGCTCGGCGGGCTTCAGCACGACCGCGTTGCCCGCGGCGAGGGCGGGAGCGAGCTTCCAGACGGCCATCAGGATCGGGAAGTTCCACGGGATGATCTGGCCGACGACGCCGAGCGGCTCGTGGAAGTGGTAGGCGACGAGGTCCTCGTCGATCTGCGAGATGCCGCCCTCCTGGGCGCGGATCGCGCCCGCGAAGTAGCGGAAGTGGTCGATCGCGAGCGGCAGGTCCGCGGCGAGCGTCTCGCGGACGGCCTTGCCGTTGTCCCACGTCTCCGCGACGGCCAGCTTCTCGAGGTTCGCCTCCATCCGGTCGGCGATCCGGTTCAGGACGTTGGCGCGCTCGGCGACCGAGGTCCTGCCCCACGCGCGGGAGGCGCCGTGGGCCGCGTCCAGCGCCCGGTCGACGTCCTCCGCGGTGCCGCGGGCGATCTCGGTGAAGTCCTCGCCGGTGACGGGGGTCGGGTTGGCGAAATACCCGCCCTGGGCGGGCGGCACGTACTCGCCGCCGATGAAGTGGTCGTAGCGGTCACGGTAGGTGACCACGCTGTCCGGCTGTCCCGGAGCCGCGTACTGGGCCATTTCGCCTCCTGTGCGCATCGTTGCGAACCGGGGACGACGCTAAGTAGTGCAACGTTTCACCCACGTTGCATCCGAATGGAGTAACGCGGGCCGCCAGAAGGACCGTCATCCTGAACAGGTGACGGAGCCCGACGAGGCAGCCCGGCCGGTGATCGCCGAGTCGTGGCGGCGTTCCCTGGCCACGGGCGTGGACCCCGACCGCCACGAGGCGCCGGTCGTCTACGCCCCGGACGAGGTCGCCGACCTGCGCGGCACGCACCCGCTGGCCGAGGCGGTGCCGGTGCTGCGGCACACGCTGTCGATGGACGACACGATCATGATCGTCACCGACACCGCTGGTCACGTCCTGTGGTGCGAGGGCGACAACCAGGTCCGCCACAAGGCTGAACGCGTTCACCTCACCGAGGGGGCGAGGTGGAGCGAGGACGTCATCGGCACGAACGCGATGGGCACCGCGCTCGTCACCGGCAGGCCCCTCACCGTGCACTCCCGCGAGCACCTGGTGCGCACCTACCACGGCTGGACGTGCGCGGCGAGCCCGATCACCGACCCCCGCACGGGCGTGGTGCTCGGGGTGGTCGACGTCAGCGGGCCGCTGACGACCATGCACCCGGCCGTGCCGCAGCTCGTGTCGGCCGCCGCCCAGCTCGCGCAGCACCACCTCCGGCAGTGCGCGCCGCGCAGGCCCGTGCTCACGCTGAACTTCCTCGGCGGGCTGTACGCCGACCTGGGCGGCCGGACACTGGCGCTCACGCTGCGCAACGCCGAGGTGCTGACGGCGCTCGCACTGCACCCGAAAGGACTGACGGCCGAGCAGCTCGCGCTGCTGCTCTACGGCGAGCGCGGCAACCCGACGACGGTCCGCGCCGAGCTGCACCGGCTGAGGGCGCAGCTCGGCGGTGTCCTGCTGACCAGGCCGTACCGGCTCGACGCCGAGGTGCGCGGCGACTTCCTGGACGTGCGGACCGCGTTGCGGTCCGGTGACGCCGGGAAGGCCACCCGGCACTACGGCGGGGAGCTGCTCGCCCGGTCGGACGCGCCGGTGGTCCGGGAAGAGCGGGTGGACCTCGCGGCGGCGGTGCGCAAGGGGGTGCTGGAGCGGGGCGACGTTGACGCGCTGCTGGCCTTCGCGGACAGCGCCGAGGACGCCGAGGTGCTCGAACGGCTGCGGCTGCTGCTCCCCGAGTCGGACCCCCGGCACGCGCTCGTGTCCTCGCGCCTGAGGAGGGCGTTGGAATAGTCTCCCCTTCCGGGGAGGCCGAAGTGAGGCAGTGCATCAACTGCTTGAGCCGGTTGCCGCGCAAGGACATCACCGACGTCGCGTGGTGCGGCCTGTGCACACCGTGCGTGCGCCTGGTCGAGGACCAGATGAAGGTCCTGCACGACCAGCCGGGCGGTGCGGCCGTGCGGATCCTGCGGTGCGGCTGGTGCGGTGTCACCCGGTCGTGCGGAGTCGGCCGGCGAACGCGGTGCCTGGTGTGCCTGGACGACAGGTCGGTGCCCGACCCCGCGATGGAGGGGGTGGCGCGGCGGCTGGAGCTCGACGGGACCTGGCGCGAGTGCTCGGAGCTGATTGCCGCCACGACGGTGAAGATCCGCCTCGCGAAGTACGCCCGGCCGGGCTGGACCGTGCTCGCCACCGACGTGCAGGGGTTGCCGTGGAAGAACTTCCGGTGGCTGACGAAGTCGCACGGCACGTGGGGCCGCGACGACGAAACGGGTGAGGTCCGGCGGCTGCGGCACTCGCGCGGTGAGGAGACGCTGCTGTACCTGGTGCGGTACGGGAAGGTGCTCAAGTTCGGGCGGGGCAACGCGGACCGCGTCGGCGGGCACGTCGCGCAGGGCGCGGTGCCCGTCCTGGTGCTCTCGGCGCCGCGGGAGCAGGTCGCCGTCGCCGGGGACCGGCTCCGGCGCCTGCACCGCGCCGAGCTGGTCTCGCACCGCACGCCCGTCGACCTCTTCGCCGTGCTGCCCGGCGGCCTCGACGTGACCGACCGGTACCAGCGGAGTTGATCGGTCCGCGACTGGGCGGACCGGCGACTGGGTAGCCCAGCGGCGTGGACGAGATCGTCGTGGTGGGACAGCTGGCCCGTGACCTGGTCCTCGTCGTCGACGAGGTGCCCGGCCCCGGTGGCACGACGCCCGTGCGGGAACGCCGCGAGATGCTCGGCGGCAAGGGCGCGAACATCGCGGTCGGCCTGGCCCAGCTGGGAGCGCCGGTCGCGCTGGTCGGTGTGGTGGGGGACGACGACGTCGGCTCCCGGCTGGTCGCGCGGGCCGCGGCGGACGGGATCGCGACCAGAGCCGTGGTGCGCAGGGCGGACACCGAGACCGGTCTGATCACGAGCGTCGTCGCCGACGGCTGGCGGTACCTGGAGCACCTTCCCGACGCCGTGCGGCTGCGGGAGGACGACCTGCCGATCGACGTGATCGAACGAGCGAGCGCGGTGGTGTTGCAGCTGCAGCAACCGCCGGAGGTGGCGTTGAAGGCCGCCCGTGCGGCGCGGGGCCTGGTGGTGCTGGACGGGTCACCGGAACGGCTGCGCGACGAGCTGCTGGCGTGCGCCGGTGTGGTGCGGGCGGACCACCAGGAGGCCGAGCTGCTGTCCGGGCGGTCGATCAAGAGCGCCGACGACGCCGTCGAGGCCGCCCGCGAGGTGCTGGCGAAGGGCCCTGACCTCGTGGCGTTCGCCGTGGACGACGTCGGCAACGTGTTCGTCTGGGAGTCCGGGCAGCTCGTGTTGCCTCTCGGCGACGTCGAGGTGGTGGACACGACCGGGGGCGGTGACGCGTTCGTGGCCGCGCTGACGTTCACCCTGGCGAGTGGCGGGAGTCCGGAGGAGGCAGCTCGCCGCGCCGTCGAGGCGTCCGGGGACACCGTCTCGCACCTCGGTGGGCGGCCGACGCTCACCGGACGCTGATCAGGCAAGTTATCGTGGTGGACGTCCGCTGAGAGGAGGGTCCGCGTGCGAGTGCTCGCTGTCGTGCTGATGTTGCTGCTCTCCGCCGCGCCCGCGCACGCCGCCTCCGGCACGTACGTGCGGATCGGCCACTTCTCCACCGACCAGGCCAGGGTCGAGGCTAGCTTCGACGGCGTCGCCGCCGGCACCCTCGACTACGCCGACCTCCAGGAGTACCGGCGCGTCGAGCCGGGGGAGCACAACGTCGAGTTCCGCGCGGCCGGGTCCGATCCCGGCGACCCGGTGCTGCGGTCCGTGCTCGTGATCGCGAGCCCGGGACGGGCGTACACGGTCCTCGACGTCGCGAGCACCATGAAGGTGCTGGAGGACGACGTCAGCCTGCCGCCCGGCGGGCAGGCGCGGCTGCGGGTGGTCAACGGCGGTGACGCCGAGACGGACCTCGTGCGCGGCGGCACGGCCGTGCACCGCGCCGTGCAGGCGCACTCCGCGACCGGCTACGTCGACCTGGCGCCCGGCACGGCCGCGCTGGAGGTGCTGCAGCGCGGCAAGGAGCCGACCACGCTGGAGGCGCCCGTCGAGGCGGGGGCTGTCTACTCGTTGCTGGTCAGCGCCCGGCGCATCGAGCTGCGCACCGACGCCAAGGCCGCGGAGGTCGTGCCCGGCGGCGGGCAGGAGACGGGGTTCGGCGGCATGGCGGGCGGCTGGGACTGGCTCACCGCGCTGGTCATCGCGCTCATCGTGGGTGTCGCGATGTTCTCGGTGCGCGGCAGGCTCTTCCGGTTCGGCTGACGGGGCCGGCATGGGCAAGGGCAAGCTCGTGATGGGCTCCGCGGTCCTCGTGACGCTGATCTACGTCGTGAAGGGGCCCGGCGCGGACGAGGCGCCCGAACCGGTGACGGTGCGCATCCCGTCGATCGGCGTCGAGACCTCGCTCGAAGCGCTGGACGTCGACTCCGCCGGGGCGCTGGAGCCGCCCTCGCGCACCGACGAGGCCGGCTGGTACGCCAAGGGCATCACCCCCGGTGACGCCGGACCGGCCGTGATCGCGGGGCACGTCGACTCGAAGACCGGGCCCGGCGTGTTCTTCCGGCTGCCCGAGCTCCGGCCGGGCGCGGAGGTGCTGGTCGAACGGGAGGACGGCAGCACGCTGACGTTCGTCGTGAGCAGCAGCTACACGACGGAGAAGACCGCGTTCCCGACCGCCTCGGTGTACGCGCCGACGCCGTTGTCGGAGCTGCGGCTGGTGACCTGCGGCGGTGAGTTCGACCGGCTGGCGGGCAGCTACCGGGACAACGTCATCGTGGAGGCGGTGCTGAAAGCGTGACAGTCTCGTCCGCCCACCTGGCCAGCAGGCGGGAGTCGTGCGAGATGGCCAGCACGCCCGCGTTCGTCCGCTCCTGGTAGGCGCGGATCACGCCGACGAGCGCCGCCGTCGTGGAGGCGTCCAGCATCGTGGTCATCTCGTCGCAGATCAGGTAGCGCGGGTTCAGGGCGAGCGCGCGGGCGAGGCACGCGCGTTGCAGCTGGCCGTCGCTCACCTCGTGCGGGCGGCGGTCGAGCAGGTCGCCGGTGAGCATGACCAGGTCGGCCAGCTCCTCGACGCGGTCGCCCGCCGGTTCCGCGATGGCCCGCCGGAGGGTGAAGCGCGGGTCCACCGAGAGCCTCGGCTGCTGGAACAGCACGCCGATCCTGGTGCGCTGAGCCGCCTTGAACCGGAACCCGGTCACCTCCTCGCCGTCGATCTCGACGGTGCCGGCGAACGGCTTGTGCAGCAACGCGAGCACGCGCGCCACGGTGGACTTGCCGGAGCCGCTCGGACCGGCCAGGCCGACCGTCTGTCCCGGCCGGACGGTCAGGCTGACGCCGGTGACCACCGGCTCGCGATACCCGGCGGTGATGCCGGTGCCGGTCAGCACGGGACGTGGCACGCGACGGCGTGCGGGTCGTCGGTGAGCACGGGGCGTTCCTCGCAGAGTGCGGTGGCCTGGGCGCAGCGCGGGGCGAACGCGCAGCCGTCCGGCAGGTCGGTGAGCAGGGGAGGCTGGCCGGGGATCGGGAGGAAGTCCCGTTCCGGCAGCGCGTTGGCGAGGCCGCGCGCGTAGGGGTGCCTCGCTGCGTCGAGCACCTCGTGGGCGGGGCCGACCTCGACGATCCGGCCCGCGTACATCACCGCGATCCGGTCGGCGATCCGGTGGGCCGCCGCGAGGTCGTGGGTGATCAGCAGGACGGCGTGGCCGTCGTCGGCGAGCCTGCGGAACTCGTCGAGCAGCCCGTCCACCAGGTCGCGGTCGAGGCCGGTGGTCGGTTCGTCGGCGATGAGCAGCCACGGGTCGCCGACCAGCGCCAGCGCGTTCGCGACGCGTTGCGCCATGCCGCCGGACAGCTCGTGCGGGTAGCGGTCGAGGTGCTCGGGCAGCAGACCGGCCCGTCGCGCCGCGCTCTCCGCGTCACCGCCCAGCACGCGGGCGGCCTCCTCCAGCTGGGACCGCGCGGTGCGCACGGGCGTCAGGTGGCTCGCCGGGCTCTGCGGGACCAGGCCGATCTGCCGGCCGCGGACCGTCCTGGCGAGCTCCTGGTCGGTGGCCGCCAGCAGGTCGAGCTCGCCCAGCCGGGCGCTGCCGGTGGTCTCGGCGTTGCCGGGCAGGAACCCGAGCAGGGCGCTCGCCAGCACCGTCTTGCCGCAGCCGCTCTCGCCGACGAGCGCCACGCACTCGCCGGGCCGGATGCGCAACGACACGTCGTTGACCGCCTCGACGGTCGCGCCGCCGAGCGCGAACCGCACCGAGACGCGGTCGATCTCCAGGTTCACCACGTCAGCTCCGTGCGTCGCTTGGGGTTGAGCCGGTCCCGCCACACGCCGCTGACGCCGGAGATCGCCAGCGTCGTGACGACGAGCAGCAGGCCGGGGGCGAGCGACATCCACCAGCCGCCGGTCAGCAGCGACCGCTGGGCGTCGTTGATCATGTTGCCGACGCTGGCCGCGTGCGGCGGCAGGCCGAGGCCGAGGAACGACAGCGCCGTCTCGTGCCACACGGCGTGCGGGACCATCAGCGTCGTCGCGAGCAGCACCTGCGGGGCGACGTTGGGCAGCAGGTGCCGGGTCAGGACCTGCGTCCTGCTCGCCCCGCCGACGATCGCCGCGTCGATGAACGGCCGGGAGCGCAGCGACAGCACCTCCGAGCGCACGATGCGCGCGGCCGTGAGCCAGTGGGTCAGCGCGATCGAGACGACCACGGCGGTGAGGCTCGGCCGCAGCACCGCGACGATCACGATGCCCAGCAGCAGGTGGGGGACCGACGCGATGGTGTCGACCAGCCGCATCAGCAGCCGGTCGAACCAGCCGCCGATCGCTCCCGCCAGCGCGCCGACCGCCGTGCCGACGACCGCGGAGATCACCGCCGCGACCAGGCCCACCGTCAGCGACACGCGCAGGGCGTAGACGCAGCGCAGCAGCACGTCGCGGCCGAGCTCGTCGGTGCCGAACAGGTGGGCCGCGCTCGGCGGCCGGTTGGCGAGCGTGAGGTCGACGTACTGCTCGTTGAGCTCGACGACCAGCGGGACGACCACCACGACCAGCGCGACGACCGCGAGCACGGTCGCCGACGGCAGCAGCCGCCACTTCGGCGCGCGGGGCGGGCTCGCCGCGGTGAGGCGGCTGCGCGGCGCGGGACGCCAGGTCAGGTCAGCCATCGAGCGCCACCCTCGGGTCGGCCAGTGCGTACAGGACGTCGGCGAGCAGGTTGCCGAACAGCACCACGCCCGTCGCCATCACGGTGAGAGCGCCGAGCAGCGCGAAGTCGACGTTCAACGCCGCCTCGACCGTCGCCCGCGCGATGCCGGGCCACGAGAACACGGTCTCCACCAGCAACGCGCCCGTGATCAGCTCCGGCAGCCTGGCGCCCAGCAGCGTGAGGAACGGCAGCAGCGACGTGCGCAGGGCGTGGCCGGACACCACCAGGTGGTCGGGCAGCCCGCGGGCCCGCGCGCCGACCACGTGGTCCTGCGTGAACGACTCCAGCAGGTTCTGCCGGACGAACAGCACGAACCACGGCGCCTGCGAGATCGCCAGCACCGTCACCGGCAGCACCATGTGCACGGCCACCCCGCCGACGGACACCGGGTCGGACCCGGTCGTCACGCCGCCGCCGGGCAGCCACCGCAGCTGCAGCGCGAACACGTACAGCACGGCCAGCCCGACCCAGAACACCGGTGCGGCCTCCAGGGTGTAGCAGCCGCCGGTGACGAGCCGGTCGAGCCACGAGCCCTGCCGCCACGCGGCGAGGGTGCCGAGCAGCAACCCGAGCAGCAGCGCCAGCGTGAAGCCGACCGACACGAGCAGCACCGTCCACCCGAGACGGTCGCCGATCACCTCCGACACCGGTTGCTGCAACGACAGCGAGTCGCCGAGGTCGCCCGTGACCGCGTGCCGCAGCCACGCCCAGTACTGCGCGACGACGGGTTCGTCGACGCCCCAGTTCTCGCGCAGCTGGGCCACGCGTTCCGGCGAGGCGCCGATGATCCGGACGCCGAAGTAGCGCTCGACGGGGTCGAACGGGGACGCCTTGGCCAGTACGAACAACGCGAAGCTGACCACGAGCAGGACGGGGACGGCGAAGGCGAGGCGCCGCAGCGCCATCCGGGCGATCGACCTGGTCACGACTTCGGCGTCCAGCGTTCGAGGTTCCACCACACGGCGTGCGCGAGGCCGTGGTCGTGCGGCTCGACCTGGGTCTCCTGCCCGTTCCACCGGTCGCGCAGGACGTAGGTGTGGTCGAGGAACACCAGGAAGGCCCAGCCGGGGTCGGCCGCGTAGGCGCGCTGGAAGTCGTCGTACGCCTGCTTGCGGACCGCGGGGTCGAGGCTGCGGCGCGCGGTGTCGAGCGCGGTGTCCACAGTGGAGTTCCGGTACAGCGACATGTTCACGTAGCCGTCCTGGCCCGCGTACCTGCTGTGCAGCAACGTGTACGCGGCGGTGTCCGGGTCGTACGGGTCGCCGCCGCCCCAGACCGACGCGGCCTCGCCGCGGCGCTGGAGCATGACGTCGAACGTCGTCGCCTCCACGGGGGCGTCGATGCCGAGCTTCGCGATGTCGGATGCCGCGGCGAGCGCGAGCTCCTTGCGCAGCACGTCCGGTGCCGGGTAGAGCACGGGCAGCCTGGCCGGTTGGCCGTCCTTCGCGCGCTTGCCGTCCGCGCCCTTGCGCCAGCCTGCCGCGTCGAGCAGCCGTTCGGCCTCGGCGACGTCGTAGGGGAACGCGGAGTCCTCGCTGTACCAGTCCTTCAGGTGCGGCGAGATCGGCGTGGACGCGGGCGTGCCGGAGCCCACCAGCACGGCGTCGATCATCGCCTGGCGGTTGATGCCCAGGTTGATCGCGCGCCGCACCTCGGGGCTGGAGGTCAGCGGCAGCTCGGACGGGATGCCGATGCCGCGGTAGTCGGCGGACGGGCTCTGCACGATCTTGTACCCGGCCCGGTCGCGGTAGGTCCCCGCGAGCTTGGGCGGCAGCACCGTGCCGTCGAACTCTCCGGCGGCCATGCGTGTCGCGCGGGCGTTGTCGTCGGGCACGAAGACCACGGTCACGGACTTGATCGCGGGTGCGCCGCCCCAGTAGTTCTCGTTGGCGCGCAACACCATCCGGTCACCCTTGCGCCACTCGGCGACGGTGTACGGGCCGGTGCCGACCGGGGCGGTGTTGAACGGGGCGGCGTTGACGTCCACGCCGGAGAACTTCGCGGCGGGCACGATGCCGAGCGCGAGTTGCTGCGCGAACGGCGCGTACGGGTGGGAGAGCCGGAACTCGACGGTCTGCTGGTCGACGGCCACGACGTCGCTCATCGCGTCGAACCGCGACGCGATCGTGGAGTTCACCTTCGGGTCCAGCACCGACTTGTAGGTGAAGACGACGTCCTGCGCCGTCAGCGGTGTGCCGTCGGAGAACGTGATGTCCGTGCGCAGCTTCGCGGTCCACGTCAGGCCGTCCTCGGACGCCGTCGGCAGCTCCGAGGCCAGCGCGGGCTTCAGCGCCAGCGACGCGTCCCTCGTGACGAGGCCGTCGAAGATCTTCGCCGCGCCGTCCGGCGCGTAGCCGAGGATCGGGTTGAGGTTCTCGGGCTCGCTGCCCGCGCCGATGACGATCGACGTCGCCGGACCGGTCGTCTCGCCGTCGGGTGACGAGCACCCGGCCAGCAGGACGACGGCCAGCAGTAAAGCGCGCCGCATCCAGGTTCCTCCCCAGCAAGGCCCGTGTTCACGGACGATCTTGTCGCCAGCCGTAGCTAACAGCAAGTCAGTTGCAACAAGCAAGACCTTGCACGACTGCGGTCGTGTGACACTCGTGTCAGCATCAGAACCATGACCAACGGAGTGCACTCGCACGAGCACAGCCACGGCGACAAGACCCACACGCATCCCCACGGCGCGCACGAGCACGACCACGTCGAGCACTCGCACACCCACGTCCACGGCGGGGAAGAGCACTCACACGCCCACGTGCACGACGCGGGGCACCTGGAGGAGCACGAGCACTCTCACTCCTGAGCCTGGCCGGACGTCCTCAGGGCAGGTGCGGGCTCGCTGAAGTGCCGTCGCACCACCGGATCACCGGTCAGTGCGACTCGCGGGTGACCTCGCTGCCGCTGGAGCCGACCAGGAAGTCGAGGTCGGCTCCGGTGTCGGCGCCCAGCACGTGGTCGATGTAGAGCCGCTCCCAGCCGCGGCGCGGTGCCGCGAACGCCGCCGCCATCGCCTCGCTCGGGGTGCGGGTGAGGAAGTCCGGGTCCTCCACGTCGATCCGGCGGTTCGCGACGTCGAGCACGATGACGTCACCGGTGCGGACCAGGCCGAGCGGCCCGCCCGCCGCGGCCTCCGGCGCCACGTGCAGGACGACGGTGCCGTACGCGGTGCCGCTCATGCGCCCGTCGCAGATCCGGACCATGTCGCGCACACCCTGCTCCAGCAGCTTCCTGGGCAGCGGCATGTTCGACACCTCCGGCATGCCCGGGTAGCCGCGCGGTCCACAGCCGCGCAGCACCAGCACGGAGTCCGCGTCCACGTCGAGGTCCGGGTCGTCGACGCGCGCGTGGAAGTCCTCGATGCTGTCGAACACCACGGCCTTTCCCCGGTGCCGCAACAGGTGCGGGGACGCGGCGGCCGGTTTGACCAGCGCGCCGGACGGGGCGAGGTTGCCGCGCAGCACCGCGATCCCGCCCTCGGCGATGATCGGCTGCCGCCTGTCCCTGATCACCTCGGGGTCCCAGATCGGCGCGTCACCGAGGTGGTCGACCAGCGGGGTGCCGGTGACCGTCAGGGCCGAGGGGTCGAGCAGGTCGCGCACCTCCCGCAGGACGGCGAGCAGGCCGCCCGCGCGGTGGAAGTCCTCCATCAGGAACCGGCCCGCGGGCTGGAGGTCGACCAGCAGCGGGACGCCGGAGCCGATGCGGTCGAAGTCGTCGAGGGAGAGGTCGACACCGAGCCGTCCGGCGATGGCGAGCAGGTGCACCACCGCGTTGGTCGAGCCGCCGATCGCGGCCAGGGCGACGATCGCGTTGTGGAAGTTCGCCTTCGTGAGGAACGTGCTGGGACGCCTGTCCTTCTCGACCAGCTCGACGACGAGGCGGCCGGTGCCGTGCGACGCCTCCAGCAGCCTGGTGTCCGGCGCAGGGGTGCCGGCCACGCCGGGCACGACCGTGCCGAGCGCCTCCGCCACCAGTGCCATCGTGGACGCGGTGCCCATCGTGTTGCAGTGGCCGCGGCTGCGGATCATCGCCGACTCCGACCGCAGGAACTGCTCGCGCGACAGCGTTCCGGCGCGCACCTCCTCGGACAGCCGCCACACGTCCGTGCCGCAGCCCAGCGGCACCCCGCGGAACGTGCCGGTGAGCATCGGCCCGCCGGGCACGACGACGGCGGGGACGTCGACGGACGCCGCGGCCATCAGCAGCGCGGGGATCGTCTTGTCGCACCCTCCGAGCAGCACCACGCCGTCGACGGGGTTGGCGCGCAGCATCTCCTCGGTGGCCATCGCGGCCATGTTGCGCCACAGCATCGCGGTGGGGCGGACGTTCGTCTCGCCCAGTGACACCACCGGCAGGTTCAACGGGATGCCGCCCGCTTCGCGGATGCCGTTGGCGACGGAGGCGGCGACCTCGTTCAGGTGCGCGTTGCACGGGGTGAGGTCGCTCGCGGAGTTCGCGATGGCGATCTGCGGCCGCCGGAAGGCGTCGTCCGGGCCACCGCGGCGCATCCAGGCCCGGTGGATGTAGGAGTTGCGGTCGTCACCGGCGTACCACTGCTCGCTGCGAAGTCCCACTGCGCCTCCTCGCGGTCCCCGCCGACGATAACCACCTCGGAGGGTCCGGCGGCAGCCGCGAATGACGTAGATCGGCCCGCACATCTGACCGGTGGTGGAGACCGGGTTCTGGCCGAGCACCGCGTTGTCGGTGCTCTCGGCTCCTGTGACGAGTTTGCGTTCCCCCTGCCGGGGTAACCGCGTCGTGCGTCAAACAGTCGGCGCGGCTACCCCCGGTGGGCGGAAGGCGGTCGTCGTGATGGCGTTGGTGCTGGATTACGCGTTGCGGGTCACCAGGGAGCTCGGTCTCAGCGGCGAGTCGTCCTGCGTGGACCGGGACAAGCCGGTGCGCGTGTACATCGCGGTCGACGGCGAGCTTCCCGCCCATCCCGGACTGCACGTCGCTCTGCTGTGGACGCGGAGCCACGGCTGGGCGATCGCCGTGGAGGAGCCGGGCGGATCCGAGCTGAAGGTCGTGGCGCACCTGGGCGGTGTGGTGGAACCACCGCCCGCGACGGTCGCCCGCTGGGTGCGGCGGCAGCTCGCCGCCGGCCCCGCACCGGCAGGTCACGTGGCCTGACAGGTCCGGCCCCCACCCGCGCGAGCGAGTGGGGGCCGGACCTTCTTCACGTGGTGCGGGTCAGCCGACGGCGACCGGCTCCTTCTCGTCCTTCTTCTCGGACAGGCCGTCGAGCGCGGTGCCCTCGACGTCGAGCTCCGGCAGCCAGCGCAGCCACTTCGGCAGCCACCAGGCGCGCTCGCCGATCAGGGCCAGCGCGGCGGGCACCAGCACCATGCGGACGACGAACGCGTCCACGAAGATGCCGACGGCCAGGGCGAACGCGATCGACTTCACGGTCGGCTCGCCCGCGGGGACGAAGCCCGCGAAGACCGAGAACATGATCAGCGCCGCGGCCACGACGACCGGGGCCGCCTGGCGGAAGCCAGTGGTGATGGCCTCGATCGGCTTGGCGCCGCGGTGGTGCGCCTCGTGCATGCGGGACACCAGGAAGATCTGGTAGTCCATCGCCAGGCCGAACAGGATGCCGATCACCAGGATCGGGGTGAGGCTGATCAGCGGGCCGGTGCCGTCGAGGTTGACCGCGTCGGCGATCCAGCCCCACTGGAACACCGCGACGGTGGCGCCGAGCGACGAGCCGATGGTGAGCAGGAAGCCCAGCACGCCCACGAGCGGCACGAGCAGCGAGCGGAACACCAGGACCAGCAGCACCAGGGCGAGCCCGACGACCACCGCGAGGTAGATCGGCAGCGCGCGGTCGAGCGAGGTGGCCACGTCGACGCTCACGGCGGTGGCACCGGTGACGGACGCCTTGGCACCGTCCAGACCCGCCAGCTCGGCGCGCAGGTCGGCGACGAGCTGCTCGGTCTCCGCGCTGTCCGGGCCGGACTTCGGGATGACGGTGAGCATGGCGGACTGGCCGTCCTGGCTCGGCTGGGCCGGCGTCACGAGGGCGACGTCGGACAGCTTCGCGATCGGCTCGGCGGCCTTGGTGGCCGCCGCGGCGGCGTCGTCACCCTCGACGAGGACGACGATCGGGCCGTTGAAGCCCTCGCCGAAGCCCTTCGCGAGGATCTGGTCGGCGCGTTCCTGGGTGGAACCGGCCGGCGGCCGCTGGATCAGCGTGGTGTCCATGGACGCCACGGGGATCGACACGATGCCGAGCGCCACGACCGACAGCAGCAGGGCGACGAGGCGGTGACGGGTGATCGCGTTGCCCCAGCCGCGGATGACGCCGCGGTCCTTCGGCTCGACGGCCTCGGCGGCGCGTTCCTTGCGGGTCAGCACGCGGCGGCCGAGCATGGCCAGGACGGCGGGCACCAGCGTGATGGCGATCAGCACCGCGACGATGATCGTGGCGGCGGCCGAGACACCCATCTGCGTGAGGAACGGGATGTCCGCGATCGCGAGGCCCACCAGCGCGATGACGACGGTCAGACCGGCCGTCACGACGGCGGAGCCGGCCGTGCCGACCGCGGTGCCGACGGCGTGGCCGACGTCCGAGCCGTGGCGCAGCTCCTGGCGGTAGCGGTTGATGATGAAGAGCGCGTAGTCGATGCCGACCGCGAGACCCAGCATCGAGGCGAGGATCGGGGTCGTCGACTGCAGGTCCATGAACCCGGTCGCGATGGTGATGCCCAGCACGCCGATGCCGACGCCGATGCCGGCGCTCAGCAGGTTCATGCCCGCCGTCACCAGCGAGCCGTAGGTCAGGGCGAGCACGACCAGCGCCAGCACGACACCGATGGCCTCGGTCGGGCCGCCGACGTGCGGGATCTCCTGCATCGCGGTGCCGGAGACCTCGACGGTCAGGCCCGCTGCGCGCGCCTTGTCGACGGCCTTGAGCAGCTCGGCGCGCTGGTCGTCGGTGACCTCACCGGGCTTCGCGTCGTAGGTGACGGTGCTGTAGCCGACGTTGACGTCCTGGTTGACGCTCGGGGCCGCCGGGTCGAGCGGGTTCGTCGCCGACTTCACGCCCTGCAACGCGGACGCGTCGGTCACCAGGTCGGTGATCGTCTGCACGTGCTGCGGCAGCTTCTCGCCGTCCGGCGCCTGCAGGACGACGCGGGCCGCGGCGGACTCGCCGGTGCCGAACTTCTCCTGGATGCGCTCCAGGGCGGTCGTCGACTCCTGGCCGGGGATGGACATCGAGCTCGACGTCTCGCCACCCAGCGTGAACGCGCCGATGCCGGAGCCGACCAGCACGAGCAGCCAGATGAGGACGACCAGGAAGCGGTGCCGGTGGGCACCCTTCCCGAGTCGGTAGAGCAGTTTCGCCATGGTGGTCAGTTCTCCCGGTGCCCGAGTGCGTCGTAGCAGGTAGCGAGGATCAAGGGGCGCCACGTCGCCTTGTCGCCGCCCTCCTGGTTCGCCAGGAGGGTGAGCACGGCGACGGCGCTGAGCGCGCCGACGACGCGGATCGCGCGTGGCAGGTCGTTGTCGGGGTCGAGCACGAAGATCTCGTTGAGCAGCAGTTCGTCCTGGGCCTGCAGCGGGTCCCGCGCCGGTCGCTTGGCCTCGTCGGGGGCCGTCATGAAGCGGAACAGCAGGGAGACCATGCCGGGCCGGTCCAGCGCGTAGTCGGTGAGCAGCTCGATCGCCCGCCGTTCCCGCACCGGCCCGGTGGGCAGGTCCCGCACCAGGTCGAGCACGTGCCGGCAGATGACGCGGCTCTGCTCCCAGGCCGCCTCGAAGAGGGCGTCCTTGCTGGGGAAGTGGTGCAGCAGACCGGCTTTGGACAGGCCGACGGCGTCGGCGAGCGACTTCAACGACGTCTGCTCGAACCCGTGCCGCGCGAAGAGCGCGGCGGCGGCGTCGAGGATCTTCTCGTCGACGCCGGCTCGGAGCTGTCGTGACATGCGCTCGACTTTACGACGTTTACCGACCGGTTCGGTAGGTAAACCGACCGAATCGGTCGGTGGCGTTCGTCACTCCAACGGGGGAACGAATGACAACCAGCGGTAACCGGGGGCCATCACAATGGGCGGGTGATCGAGATGCGCGCCGTGGTCGAGGTGCCCGGCGGTTACGTGGAGCTGTCGGGGCGGATGACCCAGGACGACGTCGGCACCGCACTGGCCGCGATCGCCGGCTACGTCGTGGGCGTCGACGCCGAACCCGGTCCGGAACAGCTCCGCGCGCTGCTGGCCGAAGAGATGATCGTCATGGCCGGCGGCCTGTCCGTCCTCGACACCACGACCGGCGTGCGGATCGTGCCCGGCTGCTGCGCCGGTCTGGAGAGCTGGCGCGACTGGGCGCTGTTCCTCGACGGCGAGGTGCCGTGGCTCGGCCACTCGCCCGCGCCGGGCGTCGAGCTCACCGCGGACGTGGTGCGGCTGTGGCAGGACGAGGACGCCCAGGAACCGCCCTCGTGCGAGATCCCGCTGGCCGACCTGCCAGGCCACCTGCGGGGGGTGCGGCGGGACCTGGACGCTTTCCTGTGGCTCGTCCGGACGTGGGCGCCGCACGGGATGGGCGAGGACCTGGCGGCCCGGTTCGACGAGGACTTCGCCGTCAGCGCCCCGCTCTGAGGGAGAATGCGCGGATGTTCGTCTTCGACGCGGAACTGTGGCTGTGGGACGCCCGCCGCATGGACACGTGGACCTTCGTGACGCTGCCGGAGGACGTCTCGGACCAGATCCGCGACGTGGCCGCACCCGGCGCGGGCTTCGGGTCGGTGAAGGTGCGCGCCGGGGTCGGGGCCAGCACGTGGTCCACCTCGGTGTTCCCGGACAAGCGGTCCGGGTGCTACGTGCTGCCGGTGAAAGCGGCCGTGCGCAAGAAGAACGACGTGGCTCCCGGCGACGTCATCCAGGTGACGGTCGAACTGGTCTAGGCGCGCCCGGTCGAGGTCAGGACCCGAGGGGCCGGCAAGTGGTCGTTCTTCCCGCCGCTGTCAGCCTGACAGGTCGATGCGGGTGCCGGAGTGCGGACAGGGACCCATGTGCCGGTGAGTCCTAGGTGGCGCGACTCGCCTCGGGGTGCAGTCGTGCGCGGATGACCAAGGCGGCGACCAGCCCCGCCGCGGTGACGGCGGCGGTGGTGGCGAAGACCGCTCCCGTTCCCGCGACGCCCCCGACGACCCCGGCCAGGACGGGACCGGCGACCTGGCCCACGTACCCGGCGGAGACGTTGTAGCCGAGCACGAGGCCGACGGTGTCGTCCGGGAGGAGCCGGCGGATCGTGGCGACCACGGTCGGCGTGACCCCGCCGAGGGCGAGGCCGGTCGCGAACCGGAGCGCGGCGAACGAGATGATCTCCGGTGCCACCGCCTGCAACGCGAGGAGCACCGTCGCGGCGGCGAGGCTGCCGGCCAGCACCCTGAGGTGTCCCGCCCGGTCGGCGATCCTGCCCAGCCACGGTCCGGACAGGATCGTCCCGGCCGCGGTGAGCGAGAACGTCACCGCGGCGAGCAGGGCGACGTGGCCGGTGCCGCCGGTGAGGTGCTCGACGTGGACGGTGATGATCGGCTCGACCGAGATCGCCGCGAACACCAGCAGTGCCGACAGTCCCAGCAGGGCCAGCACGAGCGGTTTCCTGGTGACCCCTGCCCAGCCCCCGGTCCTCACCGACGCGGAGCCGCGGGGCGCGGACCGGGTCTCCTTCAACAGGAACGCGGTGCCGAGGAACGCGCAGAAGATCAGCACGCCGGTGGCGAGGAAGGCGACGTCGACACCGGCCGTCTGGGCGATCGTGCCGCCCAGGAGCGGCCCGGCGACGTTGCCCGCCATGATCGCCGACGACAGCACCCCCAGCGCCCAGGCCGACCGGTCTTCCGGGGTCTGCGCGGCGACGAGGATCGTCGACCCCGAGGCGTAGCCGCCGAGCAGTCCCGTGAGCAGGCGCAGCGCGACGAGCTGCCCCACGTCCTGGGCGAGCCCGGTCAGCGACATCGCGACCGCCATGCCGAGGCTCGCGCGGATCAGCATGGGCTTGCGCCCGTACCGGTCCCCGAGTCGGCCCCACAGCGGAGCGGTCAGCGCGGCCGTGAGGAACGTGGCCGCGTAGGCGATGCCCGACCACGTGGTGACCGCCGCCGGATCGGTGACGCCGAGGTCGCGGACGTACAACGGCAGGATCGGGAGGATCAGCGTCATCCCGACGATGGTCGTGAACGACCCCGCCGCGCAGACGGCGAGGTTGCGGCGCCAGTGCGGTGCGGTGCTGGTGGAAGCGCTCATGATGAGCGCCAACCTACGAGTGCGCAGGTCACCCGGCGTACGTGAGAATGGTCGCAGGCCCGCTCACCGCGTCCAGTCGATGTCGGCGTAGATCGCGGCGTGGTCGCTGGCCGCGTGCACCTCGCTGGTCATCGTCTCGTAGACGTCCCAGCGGTTCCTGGTCCGCGGGCCGCGCCAGACGCCCTTGCGGAACACCCCGCCGCCGACGGCCTTCGCGAACAGCGGCGGGGTGAGCAGCACGTAGTCGATCTTGCCCTGCTCGTTCACGCCGCGGTACGTGCCGAGGCGGTGGTCCCAGTCGAAGTTCTCGTGCTCGCTGATGTCGCGCAGGCCGGTGCGCTCGAACAGCGGGCGCAACGCCTCGCTGTCCGCCGTGTCGTTGAGGTCGCCGACGACGGCGACGTGCTCGTGGCCCTCGTCGCGCAGGCGGTTCACGATGCGGGCGATGCGGACGGCCTGGCGGAAGCGGCGGCGGGCGCCGATCGGGTCGCCGGGGGCGCCGTAGCCCTTGGACTTCAGGTGGTTCACCAGCACGACCACCTCCGGGCCCGCCGGGGTGCGCACGTGGTACTCGGCGCAGTCGCGGGAGAAGACCACACCGGAGGAGTCCCGCGCATACACGTGCGTGCGGATGGTGATGACCTGGTGGGCGTCGCGGGTGAGCAGGCCGACGTTGATGCCGCGCTCGTCGTTGCCGTCGATCAGGTGGACCTCCTCGTACGGGGTCCAGCCGACGTTCTTGAGCATGCTGGCGGAGAACAGGTGCAGCAGCTCACGGGACTCCGCCTCGACGACGCCGAGGACGTGCGCGCCGACGTCGCGCATCACCTGGGCGGTGTGGCGGGTCGCCAGCTCGCTGATGGGTTCGGTGGTGAGCTCCACCCAGCCGACCCACGACTCCCTGCCGCTCGCCACGACCGACGTCTCGCCGGTGCGGTGCCTTGCCAGGAAGCGGCCCCGGATGCGGCGCAGCACCGCGTACCTGCTCCGGTCGGACCGCAGCAGCTCCAGGGTGGTCAGGAGCTCCTTGAGCTCCTCCTTCACCTCGGGCGTGTAGGTGTCGGCGGCGACCAGCTCGTTGAACCGGGCGTGGGCGGCGAGCACCGGGGCCGCGTGCCGGGTGGCGGTGCGGCCCATCACCTTGGGGCGCTCGAACATGTTCTGCACGTTGAACGACCCGATCCGGGTGGTGCTCACCACCTCAGGGTCGCATGTGGAGCAACGCGTCCGCCCTGGGCCGCTCGGGTGATCTTTGCGCAGGTCGCGGGGGTGGTGGGACGGCGGGAAGACCCCGTGGCTTGGGCTGCCGGGTCGTTGGTGACCGGGGCCTTCCCGTCCGGTGACGACGGTGCCGGGTGTACCTAGGATGAACCTTGAATCCGCTGCTGAGAGGTGATGAGTGGAGTTCGGGCTGCTCGGCGCCGTCGAGGTGCGCGACGGGGGTGCGCTGGTCGACGCCGGCCACGTCCGGCAACGGTCGGTGCTGGTGGCGCTGCTGGTGGAGCAGGGCAGGCCGGTTCCGGTGGAGCGCCTGCTCGACCGCGTCTGGGGCGATCGGGCGCCGCTGCGCGCCCGCGAGACGCTCTACGGGTACGTGTCGAAGCTGCGCAGGCTGCTCGGGCCGGCGATCGAGCGCTCACCCGCCGGGTACCGGCTGACGGTCTCTCCCGACCAGGTCGACCTGTTCCGGTTCCGCGCACTGGTGCGGCGGGGCGAGCTGGACGAGGCGCTCGCGTTGTGGCGCGGGCACGCCGTCGAAGGGCTGGAGTCGGAGTGGTTCGCCGCGTTGCGGGAGAGCCTGCACGCCGAACGCACGGCCGCCGAGCTGGACCGCAACGACGTGGCTCTGGCGGCGGGGCGGCACGCGGCGCTGCTGCCGGCGCTGCGGCAGTCGGCCGAGGAACGACCGCACGACGAACGCCTTGCCGCGCAACTGATGCTCGCGCTGCACCGGTCGGGCAACGACGCGGAGGCGTTGCTGCACTACGACACCGTGCGGCGGCGGCTGGCCGACGAGCTCGGCGTGGACCCGAGCAAGCCGTTGCGGGAGACGTACCAGCGCGTCCTGGCCGGTGGTTCGGCGGTGACACCGCGGCAGCTGCCCGCGCCGCACCCGTGGTTCACCGGCCGCGCGGAGGAGCTGGCGGCGCTGAGGTCGCCCGGCACCACCGCGATCGGCGGCAGCGGCGGCATCGGCAAGACGGCGCTCGCGGTGCACTGGGCTCACCGGCACCTCGCCGAGTTCCCGGACGGCCAGCTCTACGTGAACCTGCGCGGCTTCGACCCCGCCGCCGAACCCACGCCGCCCGAGGCCGTGCTGCGCGAGTTCCTGGAGGCGCTGGGGGAGGAGACGATCCCGTCCGGGCTGGACGCGCGGGCCGCGCGCTACCGCGGCCTGGTCGCGGGCAGGCGGATGCTGGTGCTGCTGGACAACGCCCGCTCCACCGACCAGGTCGTGCCGCTGCTGCCGGGCCAGGACGCCACGGTGCTGGTGACGAGCAGGGTGAAGCTCGCGGGTCTCGTCGCCGCGCACGGTGCCCGGTCGGTGTCGCTCGACGTCCTCGGCCAGGCCGACGCGCACGAGTTCCTGGCGGTGCGGCTCGGCGCCGCCCGCGTCGCCGCCGAACCGGGCGTCGTCGCGGACCTGGTGACGTGGTGCGGTGGTCTGCCGCTGGCGTTGTCGATCGTGGCCGCGCGTGCGGCGATGGACCCGGACCTGCCGCTCGCGGTGTTCGCGGAGGAGCTGGCCGAGCAGCCGCTCGACGCGCTGGACGCGGGGGAGATCGGCACGAACCTGCGTGCGGTGTTCTCCTGGTCAGTGGCGGCGCTGTCGGAGCCTGCGGCCCGTGCGTTCGCGTTGCTCGGGACCGTGGGCTCGGCGGACCTGAGCCTCACGGCCGCGGCGGCGCTGCTGGACCTGCCGGTTGCGCGAGCGCGGATGGTGTTGAGGGAGCTGGAGAACGCGCACCTCGTGCAGCAGCACGTGCCAGGCCGCTACCGGATGCACGACCTGGTCGGGCTCTACGCGGCGGACCTGCCCGCCGACGCCGGGTCGCGGCTGGCCGACTTCTACGCCGCCACCGCCCGTGCCGCCGCGCTCACGCTGGAACCGCACAAGTCGTTGCCGGAGCACGAAAGCGGCCACGTCCTGACGTTCACCGGCAACGCCGCGGCGATGGCCTGGTTCGACGCCGAGCACGCCTGCCTGCTCACCGAACAACGCCGGGCACTGGCCGGCGGGCGGTTCGGCGTCGCGTGGATGATCGGCCGCGCGCTGAACAACTACCACCTCCGCCGTGGCCGCACCCACGACGACGTCGAGGCGTGGCTGGTGGCGCTGCGCGCCGCGGAGGCGCTCGGCGACGAGCTGAACCAGGCCACCGCGCACGTGTGCCTCGGCGCCGACTACGTCGAGCTCGGCCAGTCGGCGCTGGGGCACGAGCACTTCGACCGCGGCCTCGCGCTCTTCGAGGGCATGACGAACCACGAGGCGCACGGCGGCGCGCACCGGGCGATGGCGTGGGCGGCGGAGTTCGAGGGCGACCGGGAGAAGGCCCTGGAGCACTCGCTGCGCGGCCTCGAGCAGTTCCGCGCGGCCGGGTCGGAGGTCCGGGAGGCCGAGTCGCTGAACGAGGTGGGCTGGCGGTACGCGTGCCTGGGCCGGTACGCCGAGGCCCGCGCGTTCTGCGAGGAGGCCATGCTGCTCAACGGGAAGCTCGGCCACGCGGAGGGGTCCGCGGCCACTTTGGACAGTCTCGCGCACATCGCCCACCACGACGGAAGGCACTCCGACGCCGTCACGCACTACCGCGATGCCCTGGAGGTGTACCGCGAGCTCGACAACTCGGTCGAGCAGGCGACGGTGCTGGAGCACCTCGGCGACGTCCACGCGGCGGCCGGGGAGGTTGAACTGGCGCGGGAACAGTGGGAACGGGCGTTGGCGCTGTACCGGGAGCAGGGCCGCACCGCGGAGGCGACGGCACTGGCGGCCCGCGTCCCGGCGAGCTGAAAACGGTCCCCGTACGGGGGAACACCGCACGGGGACCGTCGTCTTCCGGTCAGGTCCTGTCGCCCTCGTGACCGGTGCGCGCTACAGAGCGTTCAGGGTGGCGAGGTAGGTCTCTCGCGTCTTGTCGATACAGCCGCCCAGCTCGACCACCGTCGCGTTCGTCCCGGCCGAGAGCGCGGAGCGGGCGACGGTGCGTGCTTCCTCGAACTGGTTGCGCAGCAACGACTTCAGGTGGTCGTCGGGGTCGGGCGCGTGCTCGGCGGCGGCCAGCTCGGCCGCTGTGACCATGCCGGGCATGTCATGACCGTCGTGCTGGTCCGACTCCGGCCTGCCCGCCCGCGTGAGCACCTCCCTGACCCGCGCCAGCTCGGCCCGGTAGGCGGGGGCGACCTGGTCGGCCAGCGGGCGCAGCGCGGAACCGGGTCTCACCAGGGCGAGCGCGGCGAGCGCCGTCTCGTTCTGGGGGATCACCAGGTCCAGGAACGCCAGGTCGGTGGCCGACAGCTCAGGTGCGGGAGAAACAGGGTGTGGCGCAACGGGTGCAGGGGCCGCTGCGCCACACCCCGCCGCCGCCAGGACGGCGGCGACGACCAGTGCCCGCACTACGGACGGCCGTCGGGTCCGCACTTGACGATCCGGTTGATGCAGTCGCGCACCCGCAGCGCCATGTCCTCCTCGGGCCAGGCGTTGAAGAAGTCGCCGTGCATCGTGAAGCCGGGGCCGGACGCGAGCTTGATCCGCGCCGGGTCACCCGTCACCGGGTAGCGCAGCACCTGGCGCAGCTTCGGCACGGGCACCGGGTGCGTCGACGGGCACTCGTTCGCGACCGGGTAGGCCATGTGGCTCTTGTGGTCGGCCGAGTCGAGGTCCTTGCCGTTCCAGCACTGCGGGAAGTCCAGGTAGGACTCGAGCATCGAGCCCTCCGGGCAGTTCACGAAGTCCTTGGACGGCTCGACGTGCCCGGCGTGCAGGCAGGACCAGCGGGACTGGGTGCTGCCGTCGGGCGCGGTGGCCTTGGCGTTGCCCGCGACGATCCGCAGCCCGTGCGGGAGCGGCTGGATGCGCGCGGTCACGTCGTCACGCACGCCTTCACCGAGGTAGTAGAACGTCGTGCCGGTCGGCTCGACCGGTTGGCCGTCGACGAGCAGCGTGGGCACCCAGTAGGACGAGAGGTCCTTCTTGGGGTTGCACGAGGTCTCGGCCTTGTCGAGGTCCTCGACGGTGGTGTGGGCGTTCGTGGAGACGTTGCCGAAGAAGCTGTGCATGTGCGATGCGCCGGGCAGGTTCGGCAGGACGATCGGGTCGTCCGGCAGCCGGTGCGTGAACGGGCACTCCGCGACGAACTCGGCGACGCGCACGGCGTTCGCCGGGATCGGCTCCTGCGCGGGCAGGTTGAGAGCGGCCTTGGGTGCGTCCTGGGCGGTCGTCGCGCCGGACGTGCCCTCCGCCGGAGCGGTGGCGGGAGGAGCGGCCTGCTGCTGGTGCTGCTGTTCCGGCGTGGAGGCAGGGGGCGTGGTCGACGAGGTCGCCGCGGGCGGGTTCTTGGGGGGAGTGAAGAACATCGCGTTCGCGGTCACCGCGGACGCCGCAACACCCGCCACGGCGAGGGCGGCGATCAACACGCGCCTCCGCATCCGGGACGGAATCGGGGCGTGGGCCATCGAATGATCCTTTCGAGCAGGGAGAACTTGAACAGGGACGGTGGCGGTTCAAGGGCGGCGCGGGATCAGCCCGCGTCGCGGTAGGCCAGGCCGGCCTGGTTGGGGGTGCCGCCGGGGGCGTAGAGACCGGTGCCCGGTTTGTCGGCGGGCAGCGCGAACCACGCGTAGCGCTCGACGTAGGGGAGGCTCTCCATCATGGCGGCGGAGCCGCGGGCGAAGGCCGCCTGCTGCTCGGGAGACGGGTAGCGGGGTGACCCGCCGGAGAAGTCGATGAGGGCGTACTCGGTGAGCCACAACGGTTTGCCGTACCGCTTGTGCACGGCTTCCAGGTAGTTCCTCAGGTGTCCGACGGCGGCGTCGCCGAAGTCGGAGCCGTACCAGTGCACCGCGATGAAGTCGACGCGCAGACCTCGTTGCGCCGCACCGGACATGAACCGGTCGAGCCAGCCGCCCGGCTTGTCGCCGCTGTGCGCGACGGCCGGGCTGCCGAGCCGCAGCCCGGTGGCGGCGAGCTTCGGCCAGAGGTCGAGCGCCTGCTCCGGCGACATGTCGGCCTGGTCGGGGAAGTCGGGCTCGTTGAACCCGAGCAGCACCTTGCCGTTGGCCTTCGCGCGGGCGATCGTGGCGTCGTCGGTGAACTTCGTGCCCCAGATCATCGGCACGAACTCGACGTTCGGCGGCGTGGCGACACCGTCGGGGTGCACGGCCCAGTTGTAGTACCAGCCCGCGCGGACGTCGGTGAGCGCTTTGCCGACGCCGTCGAAGTTCCAGGTGCTGACGCCCTTCTTGGCCGCGACCGTCACCGGCGTGACTGGCGGAGGAGGAGGCGGCGCCGCGACGGACGTCGACGACGGGACCGTGGTGGTGGTCGTGACCGGCACGGACGAGGACGCGACGGTGGTGACCGGCGGCGTGCGTCCGGTCGCGACCGCGATCGTGTTCGCGACCGGCTGCTCCTCGCGGGACGGCACCACGGCGACGACGATGCCCGCGGCCACCACCGCGGCCGCCGCGGCGGCGACGGGTTTGACGAACGCGCCCTTGAGCAGCAGCCCGATCTTGCCGGTGGTGACCGGGTCTCCGGCGGCGTGCGAGAGGACGGCGTGCGCCCCGGCCGGGGCGGACGGGTCGAACGCGAACGCCGCGGGCAGCGGCACCAGCGGCAGCCGGGCGATGAGGCCCTCGACCGCCGCGAGGTCGGTGCCGCAGCGCTCGCAGCGCGCGCAGTCCCGGGCGTGCCGGGCGATCCGCTTGCGCCACAACGGACTCGGGTCACCGTCCCAGTCGGCCACGACCTCGGCCAGGTCGGGGCAGCGGGGCGTGCGTTCGAGCGTGCGCACGACGATCCGCGCGGAGTCGAGCTGCGCCTTGACCCGTTGCACCCGCACAGCGGTGTGCTGCGGCGTCAGGTCGAGCGCGTTGGCGACCTCAGCGCGGGTGAGCCGCCCGGCCGCCTCCAGCCACCACAGCGACAGCAGCTCGCGCTCGTCCGCGCTGAGCCACCGCGTCGCCGCCACGACCTCGCGTCGCTGCCCGGACAGCTGCAGCCGCATGATGGTGAGGTCGACGAAGTCCGCGCCGGGGTCGGCGATGTCCTCGACCATCGGACCGGTGACCGGCACCCGCTCGCGTTCGCGGTGCCGCAGCCGGATCTGGTTCATCGCGATGACGACGAGCCACGACCGGAACCCCGCGGGGTCGCGCAGCGACGACAGCCCGTGCACCGCGCGCAGCATCGTCTCCTGGACGACGTCGTCGGTGTCCTCGTGACCGCCGAGCGCGTGCCCCACGATGTTGTAGACGAGCGGCAGGTACCCGCTCACCAGGTCGTCCAGCGCACGCTGGTCGCCGTCGCGTGCGGCTTCCACCGTCGCGACGCCGGGCTCCCGCGCTGCCGTCATGCTCACCTCACTTGCCGGTCCAGGACTCTCTCTGAACAGGAGATGTCCGGGCTTCACGGCGATAACGAAAAATTCTCGGCGACTTGGGCCGAGCGTCTCAACTGGCCTGTCGAGGGGGCGTGTCACCGGCCCGCCGCGACGGCGGAAGTAGACCACGAGGCCGTGTGAGATCCGGGTAGGGACGCGGGAATTTCTGTCCGGGACATGAACGCGCCAGCCCGTTGACCTGGAGCTGCCCGGGTCACGACCATGAGAGCGTTCCCACGAACGCGGGGGTGGTCGGCGTGCTGAACCTTCTCGTGGCCCTTCTGGTGGCGCTCGCGCTCGCACCCGGCAGCAGCCCTTCGTGGACGCCGCCTGTTGAGACGGTTTCGGCCGGCGGTGCGCCGGACGGCGTAGCGGCCGGGGACGCGTGGGGTGGGGCGGCGGAGACGGAGGCCGCACCGCTTGGCGCCGCGCCGCCTTCCGGCCCGCCGAGCAGCACCGCACTACCAGCCGCCCAGCCCGACTCACCGCAGCCCACCGCACCACCTCTAGCCGCCCCGCCCGGCACGCCGCAGCCCACCACTCCACCTCTCGCCGCCACCGAGCTCGTCTGCGTCCTGCACTGCGACACCCGCGACCCGTCCCGGGCGGCCCAGGAGACGTTCCCCGTGCCGGAACGGCAGGTCAACGGCCGCCGCCTGGTCCTGCACGTCTCCGACCGCGACGGGATGGCGTGGGGCAGCATCGACAACGGCGTCACGGGCGACTCGGTGTGGCTGGACCGGTCGTGGGACGGCGGTGCGAGCTGGGAGGGGTTGCTGGACCGGGCGAGCGTCCCGGCCTCGTGGACCGGTACCCGCACGCTGATGTACAACGTCACCGACCCGGTCCACCACCGGCGCGGCCTGATCCGCGCGTGCGGGGACGCGGCGGCGGTGACGTGCACGGACTGGATCTACCCCGCGGTGTGCGACGTCCTGTGCGACGGGGCGGGTGCCACGCAGGCCAACGGTGACGCGCAACCCGTTCCGCCGGCGACGTTGTCCGGTCGCACCATCCGGCTGCACACCGACCTGAACGGCATGGCGTGGGGCACGGTCGAGGCGGGCGGGCCCGGTGACGAGGTCTGGCTCGACCGGTCCTGGGACGGCGGGGCGAGCTGGCCGGGCGGGTCGTCGCTGGGGCGGACGTCGACGCCTGCCGGTGCGACGGGCACGGGCACCACGTTGTTCGCCACCCGCGACCCGCGTGGCCGGCACTTCGGTGGTGCCGTGCGCGCGTGCGGGCGGGAGGCGGCGCACCAGGAAGGCAGCTGCACGGCGTGGGCGCGGCCGGTGCCGGGCCGGGTGCGGGCGGCGGCGGACGCGTTGATGTACGACTACGACCCGTCTGCCGCCTGGTGGCCGACGAGCTGGTGGAACTCGGCGACGACGCTCACGGCGCTGCTGGACTCGGGAATCCGGGAGTACGACTGGGTGGTCGCGCGGACGTTCGACGTCAACCGCGGCACGTTCGCGGCGGGAGAGCGCGGCACCGACCCGGTCGAGGGGAACTTCATCAGCCGTTCGATCGACGACAGCGCCTGGTGGGGGCTGGCGTGGGTGGCCGCGTACGACCGCACGGGCGACCGGCGCTACCTGGCGATGGCGACCACCATCGCGTCGTACGTGCACCAGTACTGGGACACCCGCACGTGCGGCGGTGGTGTTTGGTGGGACCGCGAGCGCACGTACAAGAACGCCGTGACGAACGGCCAGTACGTCAGGCTGACCGCGTCGATCCACCGCCGGACGCCCGGCGACACCCTGTGGCTGCGGCGCGCCCGGACCGCCGCTGACTGGTACCTGGCCAGCGGCATGGTCAACTCGGCGAACCTGGTCAACGACGGGCTGAACGGCTCCTGCCGCAACAACGGCGGCACGGTCTGGTCCTACAACCAGGGCCTCGCCATCGGCGGGTTCACCGAGGTGTGGCGGGCGACGCGGGACAGCCGGTACCTCGACGCCGCGCGACGGCTCGCGGACGCCGCGATCACGAGCCCGGTCTTGACGCGCGACGGCGTGCTCACCGAGTCGTGCGACCTGTCCGCGTCCTGCGACGACAACCAGAAGCAGTTCAAGGGCGTCTTCATGCGCTACCTGAACGACCTCGCGCGGGCCACCGGGGCCGGCGCCTACCAGCAGTACGCGCGCCGCCAGTCCGACTCGGTGTGGACGGCGGGGCGGGACGCGCTGAACCGGATCGGGCAGCGCTGGGCCGGTGGCGCGCCGAACCAGGTGGACTGGCGCACGCAGGCGAGCGGGCTCGACGCCGTCGTCTCCTGAAGACGTTCACTCACAGCGACGAACGACGCCGTCCGTTTGGCCATGCTCCGATCGCGCCCGAACGCGCTTCCACCTGCGTTGAGGCCGTGACTCGACCACGACCCTAGTTACTCATGGTGAAGTTTTGGGACTAACTGACAGATGACCCGAATCGAGAAGCAATGGACAAGGCATCCGTCGCGCGCTTCCTGCTGCTGGCGCTGCTGTGGGGAAGCAGCTTCACCTTCATCAAGGTCTCACTCGAAGGTCTGACACCGGGCCAGCTCGTGCTCGCCAGACTCGTGCTCGGAGCGGCGGTCCTGCTCTCGATCGTGGCCGTCCGCAAGGTGACGCTGCCGCGGTCGGCCGTGGTGTGGGGCCACATCGCGGCCGCCGGGCTGTTCGGCAACGTCATCCCGTTCCTCCTGCTGTCCTACGGCGAGAAGACGACCGGCGCGGGCATCGCGGGCGTCCTCATCGGGGCCACCCCGCTGCTCACCCTGGCGCTGGCCACGGCCGCGCTGCCGACCGAGCGGGCCACCTCGCGCAAGGCGGTCGGGCTCGCGCTCGGCTTCGTCGGCGTGGTGCTGCTGATCGGGCCGTGGCACGAGTCGCTCGGCTCGCTCAGCGGGCGGATGGCCTGCTTCGGCGCGGCCGTGAGCTACGCGATCGGCTTCGTGTACGTCCGCAAGCACCTGTCCCCGCTCGGGCTGGCGCCGCTGGCGCTGGCCGCGTCGCAGCTCGTCGCGGCGGCGGTGCTGCAGGCGCTGGTGACGCCGTTCCTCGACTGGCGCGTGCCGGACCTCACCACGCCGGTGACGCTCAGCATCGTGCTGCTCGGCGTGCTCAGCACCGGACTGGCCTACGTGCTGTACTTCCGCCTCATCGGCGACGTCGGCGCGACGACGGCCTCGGCGGTGAACTACGTGGTGCCGGTGTTCGCGGTGCTGATCGGCGTGACGTTCCTCGGTGAGCCCGTCACCTGGAACCTCCTGGCCGGTGGCCTGGTGGTGCTGGTGGGCGTGGCCTACGCGGAGAACCGGCTGGGCCAGCTGCGGGCGGACCGCGAGAAGGCCGGAGCCCTCCGGTGACCCCGCGGGCGCTGCTGCGAAGGCTCGCCGCGGACCTCGACATGGTGATGGACCGCGACCCGTCGATCCTGTCGCGCAGCGAGGCACTGCTGCACCCGACGGTCATCGCTACGTGGGGCCATCGCGTGTCGCACCTGCTGCACCTGCGGGGTCACCGCCGCGGCGCCCGCCTGGTCATGGTGCTCGCGAGGCTGCTGACCGGCGGCATCGAGATCCACCCCGGCGCGACGATCGGCCGCGGGTTCTTCATCGACCACGGCGCCGGTGTCGTGGTCGGCGAGACGGCGGTGATCGGCGACGACGTGACGATCTTCCACCAGGTCACGCTCGGCGCGGTCGGGTGGTGGCACGACAACCAGCGGCCGGAGGGCTCGCGCCGCCACCCGAAGCTCGGCGACCGGGTCGTCGTCGGCGCGAACGCGACGCTGCTCGGGCCGATCACCGTCGGCCACGACTCCGTGGTGGGCGCGCAGGCGCTCGTCATCCGCGACGTGCCGGCGGACTCGCGGGTCCTCGCTCCGTTCTCCATCCCGAACGTCAGGTCGACCCGCGGTGTGGCGAAGGCGGCCAGGCCCCGCCAGTCCGTCGTCGTCGCCGGCCAGAAGCACAAGGGCGCGGCCGTGTTCCCCAGCTGGTGACCACCGAAGCAGATCGGAGGGCTCGTGGAGACCCGAGTCAGTCAGCCCCTCACCCGACGACCACCCGCTCAGTCGCTCGTGGACCTGGTCGGCGGCACCCCCACCGTCCGGCTCGACCTCGGCGTCACCACCGCGCACCTGCACGCCAAGCTGGAGATGGCGAACCCGCTGTCGAGCGTGAAGGACCGCGCCGCGCTGTACATGATCGACGGCGCGGAACGGCGCGGGCAGCTCACCAGGGGCTCCGGCACGATCGTCGAGGCGACGTCGGGCAACACCGGCATCTCGATGGCGGCCATCGCCGCCGCGCGCGGCTACCGGTGCGTGATCGTCCTGCCGGACAGCGCCACCAGTGAACGCGTCCAGCTGCTGAAGGCGTTCGGCGCGGAGATCGTGATGACGCCCCACCAGGAGGGGTACGTCGCCGCGATCGCCAAGGCCGAGGAGATCCACCGCGACCGGCCGGGGTCGTGGTTCGCCTGCCAGCACGAGAACCCCGACAACGTGGCGGCGCACTACGCCACCACCGGACCGGAGATCTGGAACGACTTCGACGGCGACGTGGACGTCTTCGTCTGCGGCGTCGGCACCGGCGGCACGCTCAGCGGCACCGCGAAGTACCTCAAGGAGCGCAACCCCGCCGTCCGCGTGGTCGCGGTCGAGCCGGAGGGCTCGCCCGTGCTGAGCCAGGGCTGGGGCGGCCTGCACCGCATCCCCGGCCTGAACGGCGGCTTCGTCGCGCCCACCACGGACGTCGGCCTCATCGACGAGGTGCTCGCGGTGTCCGACGAGGACGCCTACCGCACCGCGCGGGAGCTGGCGCGCACGGCGGGGCTGCTGGTCGGCGTCTCGTCCGGCGCGGCGGCCCACGCCTGCCGGGTGCTCTCCGCGCGGCCGGAGCTCGCCGGCAAGAACTTGGTGACCGTCTTCCCGGACACGGGTGAGCGGTACCTCTCGTGGTTCAACCAGGAAGACACGACCGACAGCGGCGAGACGACCGCGGCCATCGACGAGGAGTGACCGGACATGACGCAAGTGCCCAACATCCTGCTTCCCGGTGAAGGCGAGTCGGTGCAGATCGGCACCACCACGCACACCACGTTCAAGGCGCGGGGCAGCGAGACGGACGGCAGGCTCGGTCTGTACGAGCACCGGATGGACCCCGGTGCCCCCGGCGCCTCGCCGCACGTCCACAACGAGCAGCTGGAGGCGTTCTACGTCCTGGGCGGCGTGGTGGAGCTGCACCTCGACGGCAAGTCGTTCGCCGCGCCGCCCGGCACGTACGTCAACGTGCCGATGGGTGTCTCGCACGGGTTCCACAACCCGTACGCGGACCAGGCGAAGATGCTCATCATCTTCACCCCGGCGCTCAACCGCGAGGAGTACTTCCGCGGCCTCGCGGAGCTGTACGCGGACGGCAACAAGCCCACCGAGGACGAGCTGCTGACGCTGATGGAGAAGTACGACCAGTTCGAGGTCGACCTCAACGGCCACAACGTGCCGAACTGGGGCAGGCACTGAGCTTCCGGTGGTCCGGGCGGCGCCGCTCCTGAGCGCCGCCCGGACCGGTCCCGCTACCGGGTGGCGGTCACGGTCGTCTCGGCCACGCGCTCGTTGTCGGCCGGGTTGTTGTCGTCGCCGGAGGCGAGACGCACCCGTGCCTTCAGCGTCGCCTTGCCGATGGCCGCGTCCTCACCGGTGTAGGTGTAGGTGAACGGCACGACCGTCGTGCCGTTCTTCGCCACGTGCCCGTCCGCCGTGCCGACGACGGTCCAGTAGCCCGTGGGCAGGCGCCGCAGCAGCTCGACGACGATGTCCTCGTCGTACCGCGTGGTGGACACCGACACCGTGACGTCACCGGTCGAGCCGGCCGTCGCGGTGGCGGGCGCGACGAGGTCCGCCACGGTCACGTCGTGCGTCTCCACCTTGAACTTCCGCGTGGTGGAGCCGGAACGGCCGTCCGCCGTGTACCCGCTGACGGTCAGGTCGTACTCGCCGTCCGCCGCGTAGCGGTGCGAGACGGTCGCCGTGCCGGGAACGGCCGGGATCGCGGCGGCGGCGCCGTCACCGAAGCGGACCTCGCCACCCGCGAGCCAGCGGCCCGCCGGGTCACCGGGGTCGATCTCGAACACGATCTCGTCGAAGACGCCCGGCCGCGCGGGGGAGAAGTACCGCAGGGCCGGTGCGATCCCCGGCGCGTCCGACAGCCGCAACGTCAGCGCCGCCGCGTCGTAGTCGCTGTTCGCGATCCGCACGTAGTAGGTCTCGCCAGGGGTGGCCGTGAAGATCGCCGGGGCGTGGCTCGTCTGCCGGCACTCCACCTCGGTGAGATCGCTCTTGCGGAAGACCGCGACCGAGGCGGCGCTGCTCCTCTGGGTCACCTCCGCGGCGACGACCCGTTCCCGGCCGGTGGTGTAGCGGTACCACAGTGACCGGTCGGAACCGGTGTCGCAGCTCGCCTCGACCTCGTCCTGCTCCACCGTGGCGGGACCGGTGTCGCCCGCGACGTCGGTGTCGAGCGGCACGTCCGCCGCCGCCGCGAGGTCGTCGTTGGCCGCCCTCGGCACCGGCGTGAGGCTGAGCGTGACCGGGCCCGCGTACCGGGTGTCCTGCACCAGCAGGTGGTAGGTCGTGCCCGCCTTCACCGCGAACGTGTCCGAACCGCCGCCGTGCGGGTACTGGCAGGCCCCGGCCCAGCTCAGCGCGCCGCGGTCACCGGTGTACACGGAGACGGCGGGCTTGCGGTCCTCCTCCCGGTCCGTCGCGAACGCCACGAAACCGTCGGCGGGCGCGGTGTAGCGGTACCAGACGCTGCTGGTGCTCCACCAGCAGAGCTGCGGGTCGTCGGCCGCGGCCGTGCCCTCCTTCGTGTCCACGGTGGACGTGAAGGGCAGTGCGGTGACCGGCGTGGCGCCGGAGAAGTCGTCGTTGGCTGGCGGTGCCGCGTGGGCCGCCGCCGGTGCCAGGACCGCGGCCAGCAGGGCCGCGGCTCCGATCATCAGTACGCGCAAGTCGTTCCCCAGTGTCCGTGAGCCGCTTCGGTGCGGCCCTCTGATCACTGGACGCCGCGGGCGGTGCGCGGGGATGGGCCGCGGCGCGAAGTTCGGTCGAACGACCGAACCGGGGACAGCCGAAAGGCCCAGTCACGGGGTGAGGTGACCGGGCCTTCGTCCACTGTGGAGTGGAAGGGTGGGGCCTCCTGCTCAGAGGCCCCACCCGAGCTGGATCAGGCTGTCCTGCAGGAGATGCTGGGCCAGTTCCAGTTGCCGCCGTGCATGATCGTGAAGCCGAACGAGTTGCCGTTGCCGTTCGGCCGCGCCGTCATCACGTTGGCGGAGTCCCAGCTCGCGCTGGTGTTCCAGGTGGCGATGATCCGCTGTGGCGAGCTGACCGTCACCGTCACGATCCAGTTGTTCGAGCCCGAGACCGTGACGTTGCCGTTGAAGCGGTCGTTCCACTTCTCGCCCTCGGAGTACGTCGCCGTGCAGCCCCCGCCGCCGGGGTTGGACGGAGTCGTGGGCGAGGTGGGCGTGCTGGGCGACGTCGTGCCCGTGCCGCTGTTCAGCGCGCTGAGCACCGAGTTGTACGCCTGCTTCTTGTTGCCGCTGCCGTCGAACAGCAGCGGGGTGCCGGAGGCGCGCCACGAGTCGCTGTCGCGGATGCCCCACACGGTGATGCCGGTGCAGCGGGCGACGGCGAGGCAAGCCTGCGTGACGCCCTGGAACTGCTGCGCCTGCGAGCTACCGGAGCCCTCGATGTCGAGCTCGGTGATCTGCACGTCCACGCCGAGGTCGGCGAAGTTCTGCAGCGTCGTGTGGTAGTTCGAGGGCACGGGGTTGCCGCTGTTGAAGTGCGCCTGGAAGCCGACGCAGTCGATCGGGACACCCCGGGACTTGAAGTCGCGCACCATGTTGTAGACGCCCTGCGTCTTGGCGTGCGACCAGTTGTCGGTGTTGTAGTCGTTGTAGCAGAGCTTCGCGTTCGGGTCGGCCGACCGCGCCGCGCGGAACGCGGCCTCGATCCAGTCGTTGCCCGTGCGCTGCAGGTTCGAGTCACGACGTCCGCCGCTGTTGCCGTCGGCGAACGCCTCGTTCACCACGTCCCAGGCGTAGATCTTGCCGCGGTAGTACGTGGCGACCTGGGTGATGTGGTTCAGCATGGCGTTGCGCAGCTGGGTGCCGCCCATGTTCTGCATCCAGCCGGGCTGCTGCATGTGCCACGCCAGCGCGTGGCCGCGGACCCGCTTGCCCTGGCCGATGGCCTGGTTCACGATCCGGTCCGCGGTGCCGTAGCTGAACTGGTTCTGGTTCGGCTCGAGCGCGTCCATCTTCATCTCGTTCTCGGCCGTGACCATGTCGAACTCGCGGTTCAAGATGTTCACGTAGGTGCCGTCGCCGAGCTTGTTCGCCGCGACGGCGGTACCGAAGTAACGGCCGCTCTGCTGAGCCGCGGCGGCGAGGGTGTCGGCAGCGCCACTGGCGGGCGCGGCCGCGAAGATCGCCATGCCCGCGGCGGCAGCCACGAGTGAGGACACGAGCGTGACTCGTCCTACTGACTTCACTGTCAGCGTCATTATCGGCGCTTTCTGGGGAGCACCCGCGCAAAGCGGGTGGAATGTTTGGCAGGGACGTTCAATCGTCTTCTACTCGGGGCACGTGGCCTGCGCCGTGGCCACCCGCCGGTCGACTGGAAGCGGTGTGAGTATTAAACGAACTGGTATGCCCGATCAACCCCTGTGTAGCTCGAATGCGTTATTCAGGAACGTTTCGAAAAACACTGGAAACTATCGAAACAGTTTCGAAAAGGTATGCTGACCTCAGCTTTCTCGTCGAATACGAGGACAGCTCACCTGAGTTGATTCAGAACACACACCGTCACCGACCGCCGAATACGGGATCGCGGAAATGCGCGTTGACCTGCGGATAAGTGGCGATTCGGCCCTCCGCGCCGCCGAACTCGACCGTTCGCGCCGGGGGACTAGGCTGTGATCATGATGGATCGCCGGCCGGGTGGTGTGCTCGTAACAGGAGCGTCACGGGGGATCGGCCGCGCGACGGCCGTGGCGTTCGCCGCGCTGGGGCACCGCGTCGCCGTCCACTGCGGCAGCCGCCGTGACGAGGCGCAGGAGACGCTCTCCCTCCTGGCGGGCGACGGGCACGCGCTGGTCGCGGGCGACCTCGCCGACCAGGAGACGGCCCGTGCCGTGGTCGCCGAGGCGGTGGCCCTGCTCGGCGAGGTCGACGTGCTGGTGAACAACGCCGCGGTCGCGCCGGCGCCCGGCAACCTGCACCGGATCGGTGAGGCGTCGTGGGACGAGTGGACCTCGGCCTGGCGGACGATGGTGGACGTCAACCTCCTCGGCGCGGTCAACACCACCTGGGCCGTGGCACGGCACCTCGTCGAACGCGGCGCGCCCGGCAGCATCGTCAACGTCGGCTCGCGGGGCGCCTTCCGCGGCGAACCCGACTTCCCGGCCTACGGCGCGACCAAGGCGGCGCTGCACGCGTTCGGTCAGTCGGCGGCTGTCGCGCTGGCCCCGCACCGGATCTCGGTCACGTCGGTCGCGCCGGGGTTCATCGCGACCGAACGCCAGGCGGCGAAGCTGAGCGGAGCCGAGGGGGACGCGGTGCGCGACCAGAGCCCGTTCGGCAGGGTCGGCACACCGGAGGAGGTCGCGGCCGCCGTCGTGCACCTGGCCTCGCCCGCCGCGGCCTGGTCGTCCGGCGCGGTGGTGGACCTCAACGGCGCCTCGTACCTGCGCTCGTAGGTCTGCCGTGGACGAGCGCACCCTGAACCGCGTCCTGGCCGCCGCCGGTGTCGACCCCGCCACCGTCACCGGCTGGGCCGAGCTGACCGGGGGAACCTTCAACGCCGCCTACCGGATCGGCACCACCGGGGGCGGGTACGTGCTGAAGGTGGCGCCACCCCCAGACTCCCCGGGACTCACCTACGAACGCGACCTGATGCGGACCGAGACGGCCTTCTACCGCGCCGTTCGTGGGCACGCACCGGTGCCCGAGGTCGTGCACGCCGACTTCAGCCGGGGCCTGGTGGCGTCGGACCTCCTGCTGATGACCGAGATCCCGGGGCACACCCTGGCGGCCTCCCCGCCGCCGGCGCGGCGGAAGTCGTTGCTGCGCGCGGATCTGGGCCGGGTCGTCGCCGGGTTGCACGAGGTGACCGGCACCGGCTTCGGCTACCCGCAGCTCGGTCTCGCCCCGACGTGGCGGGAGGCGTTCGCGGGCATGGTGGACGCCGTGCTCGCCGACGCCGCCCGGTACGGCGTCGTGCTTCCCGAACCCGCCGCGCGCATCGCGGACCTGGTGCGGTCGCACGGGAACCTGCTCGACGAGGTCACCCGCCCGGTGCTCGTGCACTTCGACCTGTGGGACGGCAACGTCCTTGCCCACGACGGACGGGTGACCGGACTCGTCGACGGAGAGCGCGCGTTCTGGGGCGACCCGCTCGCGGAGCTCGTCTCGCTCGCGCTGTTCGGCGACATCGAGCAGGACCACGACTTCCTGGCCGGGTACGGCGCCGCGCCGTTCACCCGGAGCGCCCGGCTGCGGCTGGCGCTGTACCGCGCCTACCTGTACCTGATCATGCTGGTCGAGGGTGTGCCCCGCCGGCACTCCGGTCCCCGGCACGAGGAACAGCGACGACGCGTCCGCGACCACCTGGGTGCCGCGCTGGGTGTCCTTCGACCGGGCGCCCACTGATCCCGGGGGAGTGCACGTGGACCTGAGGCGAATCCTCGATCGCGTCCGGGACGGCCTGGCCGACGTGCCGGGCGTTCTCGGCCTGGCGTTGGGCGGATCTCACGCCCGTGGCACGGCGAAGCCGGACTCCGACGTCGACGTCGGCCTGTACTACGACCCCGCCACCCGCCCGGACTTCGACGTCCTGCTCGCCGCCGTCACCGAGCTGGACGACCGCCGCGCCCCGGACGGCTTCGGCCGCTACGGCGAGTGGGGACCGTGGATCAACGGCGGTGTGTGGCTGCGCATGGCGGAGACCAAAGTGGACGTTCTGCTGCGCGACACCGGCCGGACCCGCCGGGTGCTGCGCGACTGCGCCGCCGGTCATGTCGACATCCATTACCAGGCAGGGCATCCGCACGGTTTCAGCACCGCGATCTACGCGGGAGAGGTGTTCCAGAACGTCCCGTTCCACGACCCGCACGGCGTCTTGGCCGAACTCCGCACGCTCGTCGACCCGTACCCGGAACCGCTCAGGACGGCGGTGGTCGAGAGGTTCGGCTGGGAGGCCGGTTTCTCGTTGTCCACCGCGAAGTCCGCGGCCGGACGCGGTGACGTCGCGTACGTGACGGGGTGCGTTTTCCGTGCCGTCTCGTGCCTGACGCAGGTCGTGTTCGCCGCGGAACGCCGGTACCTCACCAACGAGAAGGGCTCGGTGGCCTTGGCTGACGGGTTCGGTGCGGCGCCGGAGCGGTATGCCGAGCGGGTCGCCGAGGCGATGTCGCTCGTGGGGCGGTCTCCTGTGGAGGCGCTGAACCTGGTGCGGTCGTTGCACGACGAGGTGCTGGCCGGGATCTGACCGTCCTGCGCGGAGTCGTCGAAAGCCTTTGAACCAGGCGAAGGCTCGCTTGAACCGGTCACTTGGCCGCCTTGACCTCCACGACGGTCACGCGCACGCCCGCCGCCCGGATCGCCGCCACCGCGGCCGGATCGGCCGACAGGTCGGTGACGACCTCGTGCACGTCCTGGATGTCGGCGATGCGGGCGAGCGTGGCCTGGCCGAGCTTGCTGCCGTCCGCCATGACGACGACGCGCTTGGCGCGGCTGAGCATCGCGCGGTTGGTGCGCGCCTCGTTCTCGTCGTGCGTGGTGATGCCCGCGACGGCGTCGATGCCGTCCACGCCGATGAACGCGGTGCCGATGCTGATCGACGCCAGCACCTGCTCCGCCCACGGACCGACCAGTTCGTACGACTGCGGTCTCGCGACGCCGCCGACGACGACGAGCTTGTGGCGGGGGTGCAGGGCCAGCTCCATCGCGATGTTCAGCGCGTTCGTCACGACGGTCAGGTCACCGCGGCTGGGCAGCTGCTTCGCCAGCTCGCTGGTGGTCGACCCGCCGGTGAGCGCGATGACGTGCGATCCCGACGGCAGCATCCGGACGGCCTGGCGCACGATCGCGCGCTTCGCCTCGCGGGACCGGCCGTCGCGGTAGCGCACCGGCACCTCGTCGACGGCGCCCTGCGGTTTCGCGCCGCCGTGCGTCCTCGTCAGCAGCCGCTGCTCCTCCAGCACGGCCAGGTCGCGGCGCAGCGTCGCCGACGACACGCCGAACCGCTCGCCCAGCTCGGCGACCTTCAGGGAGCCGGTTTCCCGGAGCACCCGCAGCATTTCCGACATGCGTTCGCTGCGCGTGGTGCGCTTTTTTCCGGACCGGTTCCGGCTGGTCACGGAATCGGTCTGACTGGTCACGGAATCGGTCGCGTCGGCCATGCGGCGGAGCCTACGACAACTCCGGGTCAGTGAGCGATTGCACAGGGAGCGTCGGCATCACACTCGGGGCTGACCTGCGGAAACGTCTCAAAACGCTCATCTGAGATGTTCACTTCGCCGTGGAACCTTGCCACTCGCGCAGGGTCGGCCGTACGAATGCAGCACTTGCCGAACCGCGGCGGAGAGGCCGGCGGCTCGAAGCGATCAACGGCATTCGGGGAAAGCGCCCCGGACACGTCCGGGAACTGTCCCGGTAATCGAAGGGCGACACCATGGGTGAGCATGGGCTCGGCGGCAGCGCGACCGCGGAGGAGATCTGGCAGCAGCCGGTCGTCTGGCCGCGGGTGGCGGACGCGGTGGACCGGGTCCGGCAGTCGGCCGGCGAGGTGGTGCGCGCGGCGCTCGCCGACCAGGGCACGAGGATCGTGCTGACCGGTGCGGGCACGTCGGCGTTCGTCGGCGAGGTCGTCGCCCCGGCGCTGGCGCGGCACCTCGGCAGGCCGGTGGAGCCGATCGCCACCACGGAGATCGTCGCCGACCCGCACACCGCGGCCGCGGGCGGAGGGCCCGTGCTGCTCGTGTCGTTCGCGCGCAGCGGCAACAGCCCCGAGTCGCTCGCGGCGGCCGAGCTGCTGCACCGGCTCACCCCCGGCCTGCGGCACGTGGTGATCACCTGCAACCCCGGTGGGGACCTCGCCCGGCGGTGGGACGGCGCGGACGGGGCCGTCGTCGTCGCGCTCCCGGAGGAGACGAACGACCGCGGTTTCGCGATGACGTCGTCGTTCACCGGCATGGCGCTCGCGGCGCTGCTGGTGTTCGGGCTCGACGTGGACGTGGCGGCGCTGGCGCGCAGCGGCGCCGACGTGCTCGCCGAGGCGGCCGGACGGGCGTCGGGGATCGCGGAGGCCAAGCCGCAGCGGCTCGTCTACCTGGGGTCGGGGCCGCTGCACGGACTCGCGCGGGAGGCCGCGCTGAAGTGCCTGGAGCTGACCCGCGGCGAGGTCGTCGCGCTCGCCGAGTCGTCGCTGGGGTTCCGGCACGGCCCGAAGTCCGTGCTCGACGACCGCACGATCGCGTTCGTCTTCCTGTCTCCCGACCCGTACGCGCGGTCATACGACGTCGACATCGCCCGTGAGCTGGTGCAGTCCGTCGGAGCGGAACGCGTTGTCGTGGTGGGGGACGCCAGCCCCGAGGAGTTCGACGGCGCTCAGGTCTGGCCGGTCGGTGGCGCGTTCACCTCGCCCTCGGTGTGGGCGCTGGCCGCGGTCATCACGGCGCAGACCACCGCCCTCGCGTGCTCGCTCGCACTCGGCCTGACGCCGGACAACCCGTTCCCCGGCGGCGAGGTCAACCGCGTGGTGCAGGGCGTGGTCATCCACGACCTGCCGGAAACCGGGGAGTGAGCCGTGTTCCTCGGTGTCGACGGCGGGGGCACGAAGACGGCGTTCTGCCTGGTCGATCTCGACGGCCGGGTGGTCGCGGAGGCCCGCACGGCGAGCGTGTACCACCTCCAGGACGGGATCGGCATCGTGGAACCCCTGCTGCGCCAGGGGATCACGGAGGTCTGCGCCACCGCGGGCATCCCGGTCACCGGCATCACCTACGCGTTCATCGGACTGCCCGCCTACGGCGAGGTCAGCGGTGACGTCCCGGTGCTGGACGCGTTGCCCGCGAAGATCCTCGGCGGTGACCACTACCGCTGCGGCAACGACATGATCTGCGGCTGGGCCGGCTCGCTCGGCGGGGTCGACGGCATCAACGTCGTCGCGGGCACCGGCTCCATCGCCTACGGCGAGCACGACGGCAGGCAGTGGCGCGGCGGTGGCTGGAGCGAGCTGTTCGGCGACGAGGGCTCCGGCTACTGGGTCGCGGTCCAGGGGCTCAACGCCTTCAGCCGCATGGCCGACGGACGCCTGCCTGCCGGGCCGCTCGCCGACGGGATGCGCTCGGCGCTCGGCCTGGCGACCGACCTCGACGCCATCGACGTCGTGGTCAACCGGTGGCACGGCGACCGCGGCCGGATCGCGAGCCTGAGCAAGGTGGTCGACGTGGCCGCCGGCGCCGGTGACGCGGTGGCCGCGGACATCCTCCGCAGTGCGGGCCGTGAGCTCGCCCTGCTCGTGAACGTGGGCAGGGAAGCCCTCGGTTTCCCCGCCTCCCAAGAGGTTCCGGTGTCCTACTCGGGCGGCATGTTCGCCTCGGAGCACGTGCTGTCGTCGTTCCGCGAGTCACTCGCCGACGGCGCCGGCCTCCGCGCACCACTGCTGGAACCGCACATCGGCGCCGCACTCCACGCGGCCCGCCTGCACGGACACCCGTTGCGGGCAGAACACATCTCCACCGCCGCCGCCGCAGCGCTCTCGCCCTGAGGAGCCCATGATGACCGGACCCGCCGCGTCCGCTTTCCGCACCAACAGCTGGATTCCCTACGCGGGACTGCTGGTGTTGTTCTGGGTGTGTGGGGAGCGTTCTCCGCGCTGCCCACCACGCTCTACGACTACCCCGACCCGATGGTCTACGTCGTGTGGTCGCTGACCATGCTCATCCCCGCGTGGTTCTCGTTGCGGGGCAAGAAGTTCGACCGCAGCCGCACGGCCGCGGGCTACGGGCTGGCGATCGGTCTCACCGGCGCCGGTGGCCAGCTGCTGCTGTTCAAGGCGCTCACCATCGGACCGGCGTACGTCATCTTCCCGATCGTCGCGCTGTCCCCGGCGATCACCGTGCTGATGGCGTTCGGGCTGCTGCGCGAACGGCTCGGCGCCCTGTCCTGGGCGGGCGTGGTGCTCGCACTCGCCGCCATCGTGCTCTTCTCGGTGTCCACCGACACCTCGGAAAGCAACGGGTGGCTGTACCTGCTGCTCGCGGTGCTCATCTGCGTCGCGTGGGGTGTGCAGGCGTTCTTCATGCGCAAGGCGGCACTCGCCGGGGTGGACGACGCGTCGACGTTCGGCTGGATGACCATCAGCGGCCTCGTGCTGATCCCGGTGGCGCTGCTGATGATGGGCGGGCTGCCGCTGGACTTCCCGTGGCAGGCGCCCGCTCTCACCGCCGGCACGCAGGTGCTCAACGCCGTCGGCGCGTTGTTCCTCGTCATGGCGATGAGCCGTGGCAAGGCGTCGATCGTGGCCCCGGTCACGAACGCGCTGGCGCCCGTCCTGACGATCGTCCTGTCGCTCGCGGTGTTCGGCGCTCGGCCGAGCGTGTTCCAGGTCGCGGGCATCGTGCTGGCGCTCGCCGGGTCGACGCTGATGGTCTACCGCGCCGAGAAGAGCGGCGAGGCGGAGCTGGTGGGGGCGGCGAGGTGACCGGCCGGATCGTCACCGTCACGCTCAACCCCGCCATCGACGTGACCTACCGCGTGCGGGCCCTGCGCGTGGGGGAGACGGTCCGGGTGCCCGTCGTGCGGTCGAGGGCCGGCGGCAAGGGCGTGAACGTCGCCGCGGTGGTCGGCGCGCTGGGCGGGGACAGCCTCGTGCTCGCGCTGACCGCCACGGCGGAGCCCGACGAGTTCCGCACCGGCCTGGAGCGGCTGGGGCTGCCGCACCGGCTCGTCCCGGCGCTCGCGTCGGTGCGCAGGACCGTCGCCGTCGTCGCCGACGACAGCACGACGATGTTGCAGGAGAACGGTTCTCCCGCGGTCGAGGGCGCCGAGGCGCTCGTCACGGCCGCGCTGCGGGACGAGCTGGAGACCGGGGCGGGTGCCGTCGTGATCTCCGGCAGCGTCCCGGCGGGCCTGGACCCGGAGGTGCCCGCACGCCTCGCCCGGCTGTGCGCCGGGCTGGGCGTGCCGGTCATCGCCGACGTCTCCGGCCCGGCGCTGCACGCCGCCGCGCGCAGCGGCGCGGTGCTGATGCCCAACTCCGACGAGCTGGCGGAGCTGCTCTCCGCGGGACCGGTGGAGGACCTGGTGCCCGGGGGAGCGGCGGCCGTCGTCGCGACCGCCGGACCCGGCGGCGCGACCGCGCTGACCGCACGGGGCTCCTGGCGGGCCCGTCCTCCCGAGGTGGTCAGCGGCAACCCGGCGGGCGCCGGTGACGCGGCCGCCGCCGCACTGGCACTGCACCTGGCCAGGGACGGCCACGACGTCGACTGGCCCGCCGCGCTGGCGGACGTCGTCGCCACGTCGGCCAGCGCCGTGCTGCGGCCGGTGGCCGGCGAGATCGACCGCGGGGCCAGGGCCCGCTGGATCCCCCTGACGACCGTAGAGGAGACACGATGACCGCGGAGTGGACGACCCTGCTCGGCGAGCTGCGGGCGGAACGCCGCGCGGTGGGCGCGTTCAACGCGATCATGATCGAGCACGCGGAGGCGATCGTCGCCGGTGCCGAGCACAGCGGGCTGCCGGTGATCCTGCAGATCTCGCAGAACGCCGTGCGCTACCACGGGTCGCTGGCGCCGTTCGCCCGCGCCTGCCTGCAGATGGCCGCCGACGCGGCCGTGCCCGTGCTCGTCCACCTCGACCACGTCGAGGACGAGGAGCTGGTCGACGAAGGTCTGCGGCTCGGCATCACGTCCGTCATGTTCGACGCGTCCACACTGGACTACGCGGACAACGTGGCACGGACCCGCGCCGTCGTCGAACGCTGCCACGCCGGCGGTTGTCTCGTCGAGGCCGAGCTCGGCGAGGTCGGCGGCAAGGACGGTGCGCACGCCCCCGGTGTGCGCACCGACCCTCGCGAGGCGGCCGAGTTCGTCGCCGCGACCGGTGTCGACTCGCTCGCGGTGGCCGTGGGGTCGTCGCACGCCATGACGGACCGCAGCGCCGTGCTGGACGAGGCGCTCATCGCCGAGCTGGCCGCGGCGGTCCCCGTCCCGCTGGTGCTGCACGGGTCGTCCGGCGTGACCGACGACGGGCTCCGCGGCGCGGTCGGCGCCGGCATCGTGAAGGTCAACATCGGCACCCGCCTCAACCAGGTGCTGACGCAGGCCGTTCGCGCCGTGCTCGGCGAACGCGAGCAGCTCACCGACCCGCGCCGCTACCTGGCCCCCGGCCGGGACGCGGTCCGCGACGAGGTGGCCAGGATGCTGACCGTGCTCGCCAAGTGACCCCGCCGGGGGTGGAGCAGGCTCCACCCCCACAACGGCAGCGCGGGGGATCGGATCGCGAGCCCGCGATCCCTAGATTTCTCGGCATGACGAACAACAACACCGGCACCGTCCAGACCCGCCGCCCGCTCCTGTGGACCGGCCTCGCCATCAGCCTCGCCGTGAACGGCACCACGTCCGTCCTCGGCGCGCCCCTCGCCGTCAGCGTCTTCTTCGGCGTGCTCGCGCTGATCTTCGCCGTGGCGCTGTTCCTCGGCAGGGACAAGCGCTGAGGCGGGTCAGCCGTGGCACGCGCCGAAGGAGATGTTCACCTGGGTCGAGGCGATGCTGCGGCCCTTCTCCGACGCCACGAACGCCGCGACGGCACCCACGTCGGCCAGCGTCGCCGCGCGCTTGAGCGGCGACGCGTCGATGATGCCCTGCCGGGCGCCCTCCATCTCCGGCACGTCCGGGAACGTGTCGACGACCCCTCCGGTCAGCAGCGTCACCGTCCGCACCCCCGACGGCGCCAGCTCCACCGCCCACTGCCTGCGCAGCGACTCGACGGCGTCGAAGCCGACCTGCACGTTGCCCATCCCGGCGGTGGCGTTGGCGGGGTCGGAGCCGCCGAAGAACAGCAGCACCCCGGACTGCTGCTGCACCATGTGCCTGGCCGCGGCCTTCGTCGTGACCAGCTGCGTGGTGAGCGTCCTGCCGATGGCCGCGGTGAACGCGTCCGCCGGGATGTCGGCGAGCGGCTGGAACAGGCCCTCCATCGTGATCACGTTGACCGAGACGTCGACGCCGCCGGTCTTCTCCACGACGGCGTCGACGTGGTCGTTCACGGCCGCGGCGTCCAGGGCGTCGACGACGGCCGTCTCCACCTGACCGCCCGCGTCCCGGATGCGGGCGGCGACGGCCTCCAGCCTGTCCGGCGTCCGCCCGGCCAGGAAGACCCGCGCGCCCTCGGCGGCGAACGCGTCCGCCATCGCACCGCCGATCGAGCCGCCGCCCCCGTAGATCACCGCGGTCTTGTTCTCCAGCAACATCTTCCGCTCCTCTCGTCGGAGCAGAAGGTAGGCCGGGGCCGTCCCCGTCCACATCGGTCGCGTGACTGGCGTGCGACCGGCGCGGCGGGCCGCGGGTAAGTCATCGCAGCCCGAGCCGCGTCAGCTCGATCCGCCGGGTGACCCCCAGCTTGGGGTAGGCGCGGTAGAGGTGGTGCCCGATCGTGCGCGGGCTCAGGAACAGCTGCGCGCCGATCTCCTTGTTGCTCAGCCCCGCCGCCGCGAGCCGGACGACCTGCACCTCCTGCGGCGTCAGGTTCTTCAGCACGTCCTCGGCGACTGGTTCGAGCGCGGGACGTTCGCCGAGCGCGGTCAGCTCGGCGGTCGCGCGGGCCGCCCACGTCGTGGCGCCCAGCCGCGTGAACCCGGTCAGCGCGGCGGACAGCTCGGCCCGTGCCTCGCCGCGCCTGCGTCTGCGCCGCAACGACTCCCCGTACAGCAGGCGCGTCCTGGCCTCGTCGAACCGCCCGACCGGCAGCTCCAGGGCCGCCCGGTAGTCCTCGTCCGAGTCGTCCAGCAGAGCCCGGCAGCGCAGCAGGAGCGCCGTGCTCACCGGGCTCTCCACGTGCACCGCCCACCGCTCGAACGCCTTGAGCTCCTCGGTGACGTCGCCGGGACGCCCGTCGCGCACCGCCGCCTCCACCAGGTCCGGGACCGCGCGGACGAGGAAGTCGTGCCTGGCCGGTCCTGTGCACACGGCCCGCAGTGCGTCGAACGCCGTGCCGTACCGGCCCGCGGCGAGGTCGAGCAGGCCGAGCCCCCAGTGCGTCATCGCGGTGCCGACGGCGTGCCGTCCTTCGAGGACCCGCAGCACCTCGGCGGCCAGCGCGCGGCACCGCGGCTCGTCGCCGGTGACCGCGGCCAGCCAGACGGACGTCGCCCGCAGCACCGCCGCCTCCACGTCCAGCCCGAACTCCGCGCACAGCTCCAGCGCCTCGGCCAGGCACGTCTGCGCGGTCACGAGGTCGCCCTTGAACGCCCTGGCCAGCGCGACGATCTCCTGCGCGTAGGGAATCCACATCAACGCCCCGGCCGCACGCGCGTCCGACGCCATCAGCTCCATCACGGCGCTGGTCGCGTCGTCGTCGGCCAGCATCAGGCCGCTGAACCCGGCCACCACCCGGTGCAGGGGCTCCTCTCCCGGCTCCCGCGCGCGGCCGAGCACGGCCCGCAGCGGCCCCGCCGCGTGCTCCGGCCGCCCGCTCAGCACGTCTCCCCAGCTCATCAGCGCGTCGGCGGCCTTGCGCGCCGTGGAGTCCGGCGGCAGCCGCAGCCCCGCCATCATTCGTGCGCCCTCGGCGACGAGTGCCGCGGCACCCGCGTCCCTGCCCGTGCAGAGCATCTCGGTCAGCATGACGACGGCGCGTTCGGGATCGCTGTCCAGGACCAGCGTCGCCGCCTCGCGCGCGAGCAGGGCGTCCGCCTCCGGCGAGGTCCGCTCGTACTCGATCTGGCCGCGCAGCAACGTCATGTCGGCGACGATCGCCGGGTCGGTGGTGAGCGACCCGACCTCGACGGCCAGCCGTGCCGCGCGGTCGGGTTTGCCCGCGTCGTAGGCGGCGAGGGCGGCCTTGGCGATCCGCCGCGCCTTCAGCGCGGGATCCACGCTCAACCGCCCGGCCCGGTCGTAGGCCGCCGACACCGCCATCGCACCGCCCCGGCGTTCGGCCCGCAGCGCCGTGGCCTCCAGCTCGGCGGCCACCTCCTCGTCCGGCTCGGTCGTGCCGGCCGCGAGGTGCCAGGCCCGCCGGTCGCGGACGTCCGGCGTCCGCAACGCCTGCGCGAACGCCCGGTGCACCGCGACCCGCTGGTGGTGGGTGGCGCACTGGTAGGCCGCCGCCCGCACGAGCGGGTGCCGGAACGCCAGCTCCCCGTCCGTGACGGTGACGAGCCCCGCGCGTTCGGCCGCGGCCAGGTCCGCCGTGTCCGCGCCGGCGGCCCGCGCGACGGCCAGCACCGTGTCCATCCCCGCGAACCGGTCGGCCGCCGCGACCAGCAGCACCGCCTGGGTCGCCTCGGGCAGCCCGGTGATCTGCTCGCGGAACGTCTCCTGCACCCGGCGCGCGACCGGCAACGGCCCGACCTGGTGCGCGGGCTCCGCACGGCCCTCGCGTTGCGCCGCCAGCCGCGCCGCGCCCAGCTCGAGCAACGCGAGCGGGTTCCCGTTCGCCTCCTCCAGCACCCGCGCCCGCGTCGGCGCGGTCAGCCGGGGACTGCGCGCGTCGAGCAGAGCCGCCGCCGCGTCCGGCTCCAGGGCGGTGAGCCGCAGCTCGTCGATGCCGGGTGAGCGGAACGGCACGGCCGTGTCGCGGACCCCGAACAGCACGACGACCGGGTCCGCCCGGAACCGGCGCGCGGCGAACAACAGCGCGTCGGACGACCCGCGGTCGAGCCACTGCGCGTCGTCCACCACGCACACCACCGGCTTCTCCGCGGCCAGCTCGGCGAGCAGCGTCAACGTCGCCGCGCCGACCAGGAACGGCGTCGCCGTCTCCGCGCTCAGCCCGAACGCGCTGCGCAACGCCGCGGCCTGCGGCTCCGGCAACCGGTCGAGCCGGTCGAGGTACGGGTACAGCAGCAGGTGCAGCGCGCCGAACGCCAGCTCCGCCTCGGACTCGATGCCGACTCCGCGCAGCACCCGCGCGTCACCCGCCGCGGCGACGGCGTGGTCGAGCAGCGCGGACTTGCCCACCCCCGCCTCGCCGCGCACGACCAGCGCCGCGCCGCGGCCGGACGACGCCTGCCCCAGCAACCGTTCGACCTGGTCCCGTTCACCGTCACGGCCGACCAACATGGACGGGAGCCTAGACCTGGATTTCTGTCAGCGATGCGCGACGACGAAGTCGTCGAACCCGGCCGCCGTGCCGAAGACGCGGACTCCGTTGGCACCACTGGAGAAGCTGGTGTCGGTGACCGAGATCCGCGGTGCCGTCAGGTCGCCGACGTACACCTTGATCGACGGTCCCGCTGCCTCCACCCGCAGGCGGTGCGCCACGTTCGGCCGGACCGCGACCGGTGCCGACGCGAGCTGCGTCCAGCTGTTGTCCGCCTTGCCGAGCACCACCCTCCCGTTGCCGGTGATGCCCGCGTAGTAGCCGCGGTAGGCGTCGGTTCCGGTGCCTGCCCGCGTCACGCGGAACACCACCCCGCTGTCACCGCGCGACGACCTCGGCGTGACGTCCACGTCCTGGGTGAAGTCCGCGAAGTTGGTGTCCAGCAACGACTTGCCGCCCGACGACGAGCCCGTCTCGTATCGGCCGTCCCGCGCCGTCCAGGTGCCGCCGTGCGTGCGCCAGCCGATCGCGTTGCCGTCCTCGAAGTTGTCCTTGACCCGCATGGTCACCGGCTGGATCGTGCCGTCGGCGTGGAAAGTCATGCGGTCGTAGGCGATCTGCCGGTCGTTGGCGCCGGACAGGCTCAGCGGGCGGCGGTGGTAGACGATGTACCAGATGTCCGTTCCGGGGACGTTGAGGACCGAGTTGTGGCCAGAACCCCGTGCCACGGCGCCGTCCTGGCCCAGCACGCGGCCGATCTTGGTGAACGGCCCGGTGGGGGAGTCGGCGATCGCGTAGGCGACCGCGTAGTTCGGGCCGGTCCAGCCGTCCTCCGACCACATGAAGTAGTACTTGCCGTCCCGTTTGAACATCTGCGACCCCTCGGTGAAGTTCGCCGGGGTGATCTCCTTGTACGTGCTGCCGTCGTCGAACCGGCCGAGGCTCGTCATGTCCGCGTTGAGCTTCACGACGTTGGCGTGGCCCCAGCCGCCGTAGTACATGTACGCCTGGCCATCGGTGTCGATGAAGACGTCCTGGTCGATGGGCTGCGCGCCGTTGACGAACCGGTCGACCAGCGGCTTGCCGATCGCGTCCCGGTAGGGGCCTTCCGGCCGGTCGGCCACGGCGACGCCGATGCCGCCGAGCTCGGAGTCGCTCTGGATGTCGTTGGCGCCGAAGTAGAGGTAGTACTTGCCGTTGCGCTGCACGGGAGCGGGAGCCCAGACGGCCCGGCGTGCCCACGAGACGTCCGCCGTCGTGAGGACGTTCGGGTGCTTCGTCCAGTGGACCAGGTCGGTGGAGGAGAAGGCGTCGAGGTAGGTCTGCTCGTCGTAGGGGCGCGACGAGGTGGGGAAGACCCAGTACCTGTCGCCGTAGACCTCGACGTCCGGGTCTGCGTACCACCCGTCGACGAACGGGTTGCCGGCCTCCGCCGTCGTGAAGTCGGGTGGCTCCGGCGACGCCGACGCGGGCACGCCGCCGAGCAGCAGGGCGGCCAGCACGGCCGCGACGGTCCTGTGGGTCAACGTCTCGTCCAATCTGCGGGGTGGACTCTCTTACAACGTTGTAAGTGCGTTGTGCCTCGATCCAAACACCGTGCGTGACAGCCTGTCCAGGCCGTCGGAGTTCGGAGGATGAGGTAATCTGGATGTTCACATCATCTGAAATGGGGTGGCGATGGTCCGGCTGACCCGAGCGCAGCAACAGGCGCGCACCAGGGCGGCGGTGCTGGCGGCGGCGAGGGACGAGTTCGCGGAGCACGGCTACGCGCAGGCGAAGGTCGACCGCATCGCGGAACGGGCCGAGCTGACCCGCGGCGCGGTGTACTCGAACTTCCCCGGCAAGCGGGCGCTGTACCTGGCGGTCCTGATCGACCTCGTCGGCCGCGACGCCGAACCCGCGGCCGAGGCGCCGCCCGCGTCGGTGGCGGACGCGCTGGGGGTGTTCGCCAGGGTGTGGCTCGAACGCCTGCCGCTGACCGGCGAGTCGTCCGGCGGCGGACGGCTCCGGCTGCGGTCGCTCGACGGCGTCCTCGACGACGGGCACGTGCTCGCCCAGGTCGCCCGGCTGGAGGCGGTGCTGCTGGCCGCCGCTCTGGAACGCGGCGGCCGGGACCGGCGGGTGCGGCTCGCCGAGCTGGTGCTGACGTTGCTGGACGGCGCGGTGCACCGGGCGGAGACCGCTCCCGGCGCCGGTGACCCGTTCGACGTCGCGCACGCGTGCCGGCACCTGGCCGGGATCGACCTGGCGGACACCTGGGCGCCTCCGCACCTGCCGTACGTCACCCCGGCCCGACCGTGCGAGGACCCCTGGACGGCCCCGGAAGGGCTGGTCGACCAGCTCGGTGGCGAGGTCGGCCTCGCGGACGGTGTCGTCGTGGTGCTCGGGGCGGGACGGCTCGGCGCGGCCGAGGAGGCGATCCGGGCCGCGTCGCCGGGAGAGCAGGTCGTGGTGGTGGTCGTGACGAGCGATCCCGAGGAGACCGGGCGGCTGGTCCGGCTCCGGGTGACGGACCTCGTGGGGTGCCTGCGCCGGGTGTTTCCCGCCGAGGGCGGCCTGCGGCTGGTGCTGGACGACGAGCGGACGGTGGCGTCGGCGCTCGGCCTTCCGGACGCCGGTGACGAGACCGAGGAGGCCGTTCGCGTGCGTGACGGCGTCGTCGTCGCGCGTGCTCGTGGACGCGGTGCCGGTCACGCGGTCGCGGTGCTGCGTCAGGAGGCGAAGCCGTGAGCCAGGTCCTGCACGCCCTGCGGTGCGTCGGCAGCTCGGGAGTCACCCGCGTCGCCGCGTTCACCGGACTGGACGAGGCCGCGGCGGAGTCCGAGCTGATCGACCTCGCGGTGGCCGGGTTTGTCACCCACCACACCGGCTTCGGCGGCTGGGCGCTCACCGACGCCGGTCGCGAGGCGGACGCGGGCAACACCTCGGCCGAGCTGGAGACCGCGGGCGGCCGGGACGCGCTGACCGGGCCGTTCGACGACTTCCTGGTGCTCAACCCGGAACTGCTCGACCTCTGCACGGCCTGGCAGGTCCGGTCCGTCGACGGCGTCACGACCGCCAACGACCACACCGACCCCGCCTACGACCACCGCGTGCTCGGCCTGTTCGCCGACTTCCACGAACGCGCGTCCGTCGTGATCAAGGCACTGGCCGCCGTGCTGCCGCGCTTCGGCCGCTACGAGTCGCGTCTGGCCGGAGCGCTCACCCGTGCGCAGACGGGAGAACTGGCGTTCCTGGCCGACGACTTGGCTTCGTACCACGTCATCTGGGCGGAACTGCACGAGGACCTGCTCGCGACGCTGGGGATTCAGCGATGGCGTGGGTGAGGCGGCTGCACGCCGACCTCGACGAACCACCCGAGGTGGTGGGCGGCAAAGCACACGGCCTGGTGCTGCTGCACCGCCTCGGACTGCCCGTCCCGCAAGGGTTCGTCGTCACCACGGCGGCCTGCCGCGCGTTCCTGCGCGACGGCCGGCTCCCTCGTGGGCTCGCCGAGGAACTGGCGGCCCAGGTGACAGCGCCGGTCGTGTCGGTGCGTTCCGGGGCGGCCGTGTCGATGCCGGGGATGATGAACACGATCCTCAACCTGCACCGCACCCCCGAAGCGCTCGAAACCGCCGTGCAGTCCGTCTTCTCGTCGTGGAACACCCCACGCGCCCGCACTTATCGTGCCGTGCACGGCATCCCGCACGACCTCGGCACGGCGGTGGTCGTGCAGGACATGGTGTTCGGCGACCGGGACCAGCACAGCGGCTCCGGTGTCGCGTTCAGCCGCGACCCCGGCACCGGCGAGAAGAGACCGTTCGGCGAAGTCCTCTTCGGACACCAGGGCGACGACGTCGTCTCCGGCCGCGAGCTCACCTCGCCGCTGTCCGCTGTGCAGCAGGAACCCGTTGTCTGGCAAGGACTCCTGGACGCGTTCGACCGGATCGAACAGCACCACCGCGACGCCTGCTACGTCGAGTTCACCTTCGAGTCGGGAACGCTCTGGCTGCTCCAGGTGCGCCCTGGCCGTTTCACCGGCGCCGCCGCCGTCCGGCTGGCCACCGACCTGGTCGACGAGGGCCTGATCGACCGCGCCGAGGCCCTGCGCCGCGTCGCCCCGAGCCACCTCCGGCACGTCCGCACACCCCGCATCGCCCCGGGCGCGGACGTGGTGGCACGGGGCCTGGGCGTCTGCCCCGGCGTGGCCACCGGCCGTGTGGCGCTGACCGCAGGCGAAGCCGTCCGGCTCGCTCCGGACGGGCCGGTGGTGCTGGTGCGCCCGGAGACGTCACCCGAGGACATCAGCGGCCTGGCCGCCGCCACCGGCGTCCTCACCGCCAGGGGAGGCCCGGCCAGCCACGCCGCGGTGGTGGCGCGCTCGATGTCCAAACCCGCCGTCGTCGGGGTGGCGGACCTGGTCGTGGGCGCCGGTGCCGCGACGGTCGGCGGGCGCGAGATCCGGGCAGGGGAGCTGGTCACCGTGGACGGGACGAGCGGCGAGGTGGCGCTCGGACGTGCCGCGGTGGTGACCGGGGTGGCGGACGGGTGCCTGGAGCGGCTGCTCGGCTGGGCGGACGAGGTGTCGGGGGAGCGGAGCGACCGGCCGGAGGAGGAACGGCTGGCAGCGGCCCGCGCCGTGCTCGGGATCGGGTGAACGCGCCGGGCGGAGGCCGCGCGAGAGGAACGGGCCGCCGCGCCGCCGGTCCCATCCGCACCGCCTGTCAGCCCTCGCGGATCCCGCCACGCCCAAGCCGCCCGAGCTGTCCGGCCCTCACCGGCGAGCCCGGTCGCTCAAGGCCGCATCCCCGGCCCGAACCCCGTCCACCGCAGCTCCTCCGGCAGGTGCCCCATGTCGTTGTAGGCCAGCAGCGACGGCGGCGTCGAGTCACGGTGCTGGATCGCGGTGACGGAGGCGTTGCCGCAGCTCATCGCCAGCCACCGATCGGCGGGGGCGCCGAGGGCGTCGCGCACCAGCCAGGCGACCTGGTAGGCGTGCGTCACCAGCACCTCGTGCGTCTCGGTCTCGGCGGGCCGGGCGAACCGGGCGGTCAGTGCCGCCGCGAGGCGGGCGCCTTCCGCAGCCTCCGCCGCGTCGAAGCCGTCGAAGAAACCCGTCCAGGCGGGCGGCGCGTTCTTCGGCACGTGCGGGACGTGGTCGGTCAGCTCCGCCGCCTCGGCGACTTCGGCGCCGGTCAGGGAGCCCAGGACGAGGGCGGTGTCGGCGGCCCGGGGCAGGGGCGAGTGCCACACGATGTCGATCGGGGACCGGGCCAGGCGTTCGCCGAGCAGGTGCGCCTGGCGGCTGCCGGTGCCGGTCAGCTCGCCGAACGCGCTCGCCGCGCCGTGGCGCACCACGTACAGGTGTCTGGTCGCCATGTCTCCAACCACGATGTTCGCATCACTCGGATGATGTGAACATCCTAAATGCCTGCCGCGCGAGCCGGGAAGGTCGCGCGGCAGGCGGACAGGTCAGGACACGCCGCAGTTGGGCGCCGACCAGAAGCGGCCGGAGCGGTGGGCGACGTGCACGTGGTCGTTGTGCCCGGTGTAGCCCGGCCCGAGGATCTCGGCGAAGCCGTGGTTGCGGGCCTGCTTCGCCAGCGCGCAGAAGCCCATCGAGCCGGCGCCCAGGTCGACGGCGTCGCCGTACAGGTGGCGGCTGTTGGCCACGCCGCCGACGTTCCTGTTGCAGGTCACGCTGCGGAAGCCGCCGTTGACGGTGATGGGCCTGTCGCCCAGCGCGTGCCGCATGGCCTGCAGCTTCCACATGGACACCAGCGCGTTGGCGCGGGCGGTCGCCGCCGAGACGTTGCCGCCCGACCAGTCGGAGTTGCACCGGTTGAGCTCGGCGTAGGTGAAGTTGACCGGCGTGCAGTCGTTGTCCTGCAACGCGTAGAGCTTCGAGAACGTGGCGGGGCCGGCGATGCCGTCCGCGCCGAGGCCGTACGCCTGCTGGAACCGCGTCACGGCCGCCTTGGTGGCGGGGCCGAACGAGCCGTCGATGCCGAGCACGGCGCCGTAGCCGGGGTAGCCGGCCACGCGGATCTGCAGCTGGCGGACGTCCTCACCGGACGCTCCTTGCGAAAGAGTGCGTCCCCAGGTGTAACACGCGTCGGCCGCCACCGGGTCGGCCTGTGCGGCGGCCGGTGCGACACCGAGACCGACGACCAGGCCGAGCAGGGATAAGACGATGCGAAGTCTCATGACAGCGCTACCTTTCGATCACAGGGACGTGCAGACTGTCGAGTCCCCGGTGCGTCTGTCAATGAGCAACTAAATGAACTTCGAGTGCGACGAAGAGGAACCACCCGGATAGCCGCCGGAACCGCCGCCCTCGGGTTGAATCGGGACCATGACCTTCGCTTCGCCGAGGACCATCGGCCGGTCGGCGCTGACGCAGTGGTGGGGTGACGTCACGTTCCTCCATTGGGCGGTGTCCCCTGACACCGTGGGACATCTGCTGCCCGCGGGTGTCCGGCCGGACACGGTGGACGGACGGACGTTCGTGGGGCTCATCGCGTTCCGGCTGTCGCCGCTGGGCTGGCCGGCGCTGGCGGGCCGGTGGAGCTTCCCGGAGACGAACGTGCGGCTGTACACGGTCGACGGTGCGGGACGGCGTGGCGTCGTGTTCCTGTCGATGGACGCGGGCGACGTGACGTTCGTGGCCGGTGCGCGGCTCACGCTCGGACTGCCGTACATGGTGTCGGACATGGCGGTGCGCCGGGACGGCGGCGAGATCACCTACACCTGCCGGCGCAGGTGGCCGCGTCGTCCCGGCGCGACGAGCACGCTCACGGTGCGGCCGGGGGAGAGGATCGAGCCGAGCCCGGTGGACGAGTTCCTCACGGCCAGGTGGGGACTGCACACGTCCTGGCTGGGCCGGACCACGTACCTGCCGAACCACCACGCGCCGTGGGACCTCCACCGCGCCACGGTCGTCCACGGTGACGACAACCTGGTGGCGTCGGCGGGGATCGCGGTCACAGGACCGCCCATGAGCGTCCTGTACTCGCCGGGGGTGCGGGCGAGGTTCGGGCTTCCGGCGTGACGGTCAGTCGGGGATGTCGCGCGGGTCGCTGCTGCGCGGGTAGGTGTTCTTCTCGCCGATGGTGCCGTCCATGTTGCGGATGATGTGCTCGACGCCGCGCTCGATGGCCATCTCGCGGCCCTTGGCGACGGCCTCCGCCTTGGTGTCGTGCGTGCTGGATGCCTGTGAGTTGCCTTCCACCTTGTTCTTCCACGTCCCGTTCTCGTGGTAGGTCTCCACATCGCCCTGCATCACGGCCTCCTCGCTCGTGGGGTCGGGGGGAGGGTGCCCAGTCCGCCGATCATCGACACCACCGGGGGCGGAACGATGCGCGAGTCCGAAGTGGACTGCCGGTGGCCGGCGTCACGTGACGCGGCTCGTCCCGGCCGCCGGCGTTTGTCATGCGACAATGGTCCGGACGGTGACGGCACGGCGGCGGGGGCTTGGTGGGGACGGATGAGGCTGCGGTGCGCACCTTTCTGTGACCTTGGTCTGGTGGCATGACGACAGGGCTGCCCGCCGCGACCGGCGGTGTCGAGGCGTTGCGGGCGCTGCTGCGGTCCCTCTGCGACGAGCACGGTGTGGACGTCGAGCTCCGGGCCCGTCTCGTGCTCAGCGCGACGCTGCTGGCGCGCGGCCACCTCACGGCCGAGCCCGCCACCGCCCGCGCCGAGGTGCGGACGGACCAGGACGGCGCGGCGACCCTGGTGGTCACGGTGCCGTTGCGCGCACCGCTCGACCGCACGCGTCCGCTGAACCTGCCGTTGCTCCCCGAACCCGTGGACGGACCCGCCGCCGTGTGGCACGTCCCGTGCGGCGGGCAGTCGCGCGACGACGGAGCAGCCGACGACGGGGCAGCTGACGACAGGGCAGCTGACGACGACCTGCGCGCCACCGAGCTGGAGCTGCGGGCGAGCCTGGGGCGCACCGAGGAGCTGGAGCGCGAGCGCCGGCAGCTGCAGGAGGAGCTGGCCGAGACCAACACCGGCGTGCTCGCGATGTACGTCGAGCTGGAGCAGCGCGACGAACAGCTCCGCCGGGCCCACGCGGTGATCTTCCGCGAGCTGGAGGACGCCCTGCGCCCGCCGCCTCCGGTCGTCGCGGGCGTCGAGCTGGCCGTGCACTACAAGCCCGCTGACCGGGACGCGCCCACGGGCGGCGACCTGTACGACTGGTTCGTCCTCCCGGACGGCAGCCTGCAGATCATCGTCGTCGACGCCGTGGGCCACGGCGTCACCTGCACCCGCAACGCCCTCAACGTCACGCACACCATCCGCACGCTGACCCGCGAGGGCCACGCGTTCGAACACCTGGTGCGGCGGGCCGCCGAGATCGACGAGGGCCCGATGGCGACCGTGCTGCTCGCCCGGCTCGACCCGCGCACCGGTGAGCTGCGCCTCGCCGGTGGCGGCCACCCGCCCGCACTGCTGGTGCCCGCCGCCGGAGAACCCGTCTACCTGCACGCACCCGGCCGTGGCGTGGGGTTCCCCTCACCCGGCAGCACCGAGGTCCGCACCGCCCTGATGAGGCCCGGCGACCAGCTGCTGCTCTACACCGACGGGCTCGTGGAGAGCCGCGGCGACGTGGACGAGGGCGAGGAACGGCTCGTCAGCGCGGCCGGGAAGCACGCGAAGGACCCGCTGGACACGGCGCTGTCCGCCATCGTGCGGGAGATGCACGACGTGGTCGTGTACACCGACGACACGGTCCTGCTGGGCCTCCGGTTCGGCTCGGCCTGACGCAGCCCTGCCTAACGCACCACCAGGTCCTGCCGGACCCAGTCGGGCATCGAGCCGTGAGAGGGCTTCCACCCCAGCTCGCGGGCACGGGTGGCGCGGACGCGGCTGTTCGCGCCCAGCGCGTACCGGGCCTTGCCCTCGCCCCAGGCCGCGGCGGCGTCGGCCAGTGGCCACGGCTGGACCGGGCCGAGCCCGAGCCGGTCGGCGACGGCCGCGCCGATCTCCGCGAACGACGACTCGCCGTTCTCCACGAAGTAGAACCCCGCGGCGGAGGGGTCGGTGAGAACCAGCGAGTACAGCGCCGCCATGTCGTCGAGGTGCACGGTGGACCAGGTGTTGGCGCCGGTGCCCACCACCCGGACGACCCCGCTCGCCCGCGCCTGCTCGACCAGCGGCGTCAGCAGCACGGTGTCGGGGTTGGGCTGCCGTCCGGTGCCGTAGATCAGGGAGTTGCACAGCACGACACCGCGCACGCCGTCCGCCGCGACGACGTCCATGTCGAGCGCGAACCTGGCCTGCCGCACGGGATGGGAGTCCGCGACCACCTCGTCCGCGTCGTCGAAGACGTGCGGGGACAGCGCGAGCCCTCGGGCGTCGTCGCCGATGAGGCTGGTGCCGCTGGTGTGCACCAACGGCTTGCCGCTTCCCCGCAGACCGCGCAGCAACGCCTCGGCGGCGCCGCGGTGGTCGCTGTTCGCCGCGTTGACGACGCCGTCCGCGCGTTCCGCCTCCGCGGCCAGCAGACCGGCGTCGTCCAGGTCGCCCTGGACGGGCACGACCCCGGCCTCCCGCAGGAACGGCGCGTGATCGGGGTTGCGGACGAGGCCGCGCACCGCGTGGCCCTCCGCGGTGAGCCGTGCGCCGATGGCGCCGCCGATGTATCCGGCAGCGCCGGTGAGGAAGATGTTCATCGTGCCCTTCTCGGTGGTGACCGTCTCGTCCCGACGCTAGGCCGGACGGCGGGACACCACCGAGGAAGTTTGACCGGCGGGCAAAACGCGGCCGCCGGTCCGGTCAGACGGCCACCCGCGCCGCGGCCCGCACCTTGGCGCGTTCGCCCTGGTGGCCGAGGATGCTGAGCACCTCGACCGGGTGGTCGTCGGCGGGGCCGAACCAGTGCGGCGTCCTCGTGTCGAACTCGGCCGTCTCACCGGGGTTCAGCACGACGTCCTCGCCGCCGAGGACGAGCCGCAGCCGCCCGTCCAGGACGTAGAGCCACTCGTAGCCCTCGTGGCTCGCCACCTCCGGCATCCGGCGGCGCCGAGGGGAGATGACGAGCTTGTACGCCTGCAGGTTCCCCGGCCTCCTGGCCAGCGGCAGCAGCGTCATCCCGTTGCGGCTCACGGGTTTCAGCCGCAGCCGGGGATCACCGGTCTCGGGCGCGGCGACCAGGTCGTCCAGCGACACGCGCAGCTCGCGGGCGAGCACCAGCAGCACCTCCAGGCTCGGCCGGCGCTGCCCGTTCTCCAGGCGCGACAACATGCTGACGGACATCCCGGCCGCCCCGGACAGCTCGGCCAGCGTGAGCCCGCGGTGCCGGCGCAGGCTCCGCAGCCGGGGCCCGATGGCGTCCACCGTGGAGGTCACGTCCTGGTCCATCACCCCAGTCTGCCAGCAGGGCAACCGCTCCCCGCCCGGCTCCGGGTATCCCTGTCAGGGACACGCACCGCGCGCGGACCGGGGTCATACTCGGAGACGTGGATGAGATCGCGAGGCTCGGGGAGTTCCTCAGGACCCGGCGCGCGCAGCTGCGTCCTGAGGACGTCGGCGTGCCCACCTACGGCGAGCGGCGGCGCGTGCCGGGGCTGCGCCGCGACGAGCTCGCCCGGCTGGCCGGTGTGAGCAGCTCCTACTACACGAGACTCGAACAGGGGCACTCGACCGGCGCCTCGGCGGAGGTGCTGGACGCGCTCGCCACCGCGTTGCGCCTGGACGACGACGAACGCCGCCACCTGCACACCCTCGCCAGGCCCGTGCGTCCCGCCCGCAGGCGCAGGCCCGCTCCCGAACGCGTGGGCGAGGCGACGGGAGAGCTGCTCGCCGCGCTGGAGGACGTGCCCGCGCTCGCGCTCGGCCGCCGCACCGACGTGCTGGCGTGGAACCGGCTCGGGCACGCGCTGTTCGCCGGTCACCTGGACTTCGGCGCCGTGGACGACCCGGCGCGCCGCCCGAACATGGCCCGCCTGGTGTTCCTCGACCCGCACTCGCGCGACCTGTACCCGGACTGGCCGGTCAAGGCGAGGGCCGCGGTGGGCAACCTGCGCATGATCGCCGCGCAGCACCCCGACGACGCCTCGCTGTACGAGCTGGTCGGCGAGCTCAGCTCCACCAGCGCGGAGTTCGCCTCGATGTGGGCCGACCACCGCGTCCGGCCCTGCGCCACGGCCGTCTACGGGATGCGGCACCCCGTCGTCGGGTCGCTGACCGTCACGCAGCAGACCCTGACCAACGGCACGGGAACGTGCGTCGTGATCGCGACGACGGAACAGGGCTCGCCGTCGCAGGCCGCGTTGTCCCTGCTGGCGCAGGCAGCCGCCGAGTCGTCCGCGCGGGTCAGCCGGACCGGCGGCCGCGTGCGGTGAGCTGCCGCGTCTGCTCGCGCAGCACCTCCGCCGTCCGCGTCACCCAGTCGGCGATCACGGCCTGCTCCTCGGCCGAGTAGCGGGCGGCCAGCTCCGCCATCGCCTTCTCCAGCCCGCCGAACGCGTCCCCGAACGCGCCGGGCACCGCGGTGATCACCAGCCTGCGCCGGTCCTCGGGGTCGGGGGAGCGCCGGGCGAGCCCCGCCCGTTCCAGCCGGTCGACGACGCCGGTGATCGCGCCGGGGGTGAGCCCAGCTCCTTGGCCAGCTGACCGGCGGACACCGACCCGGCGCCGATGAACGCGAGCGCCCGCTGGTCGACCGCGGTCACGCCCAGGCTGGCCCCGACGGCCTCGTGGAACGCGACCACGGCGGTGCTCAGCTCTCGTCTCGAAGTCAGGCGGCGCGGTGGCGGGTGACCGGGCGCAGCCGGACGCGGCGGCGGGTGCGGGGCCGGTCGGCGCGGCCGGACAGGTCACCGGACGTGCTCGTCTCGCCGGACTCGTCGCCCGCGGCCGGGGTGCGCCCGCCGGGGTCGCGTCCGGCGAAGTGCACGAGGGCCAGCAGGGCGAGCCCCGCCAGCAGCAGCGAGTGCGACAGGACGCGGCCGACCGTGGCCGTGCCGCTGAGGAGGTCGCTCGCCGAGTAGGGAACGAGCACCGCGACGAACGCGGCCGTGACGGGCAGCGTGCCCGACGTCGCGGCCGGGCGCAGCGCCGTCCACAGCAGGCCCAGCCCCAGCGCGAGGTTCCAGGCCGTGCTCTCGTTGAACAGGTGGCTGCCGCCGACGCCGGTGGCGTGCCCGCCGTGGCCGCCCGTCCCACCGCCGATGACCTGGGCGAGACCGAGGGTCAGCTGCGCGACCGCGACACCGCCGAGCAGCATGCGCGGCAGCCAGTCCCGCGTCTTGGCCGGTTCGAGCTCCCCGGCCTCCGCCATGATCGCGGCGGTGAGGTCGGGCACCGCGGTGGCGGGACGGACGCGCAGGGAGCGGGTGAGGGTCGCGGCGCTCTCCTCCCACACCCGGCAGGACGCGCACGCCGCCAGGTGCTCGTCGGCCTGCTCGGCGGGCACGCCTTCCGGTTCGCCGTCGAGCCGCGCGGACAGGGCTTCTCGGCAGGTGTCGCACTCCACGCACCTATTGTCGGCCATGAGGCGTAACCGGTTCCCCACACGCGTTGGGTTACTCTCACGAGTCGTGTCGACTTCGAGGAGTGACGACGAGGCGGTCACCGCGTGGGCGCTCGCCGCGGGTGCCGGTGACCGGGTCGCGCTGGAGCGGTTCATCCGCTCGACGCAGCGCGACGTCTGGAGGCTCGTCGCCCACCTCGGCGGGATCGGCGTCGCCGACGACCTCACCCAGGACGTGTACCTGCGCGCGCTGCGCAGCCTGCCCGGCTTCGAGGCGCGCTCGTCCGCGCGCACCTGGCTGCTCTCCATCGCCCGCCGCACGGTCGTCGACCACGTCCGCGCGTCCGTCGCCCGCCCGTCGATCGCCTGGTCGGCCGACTACCAGGTGGCCTCGGACGCCGGCCGGTACGCCGAACACGCGCGGTCGGCGGGCTTCGAGGACGTCGTGGAGCTCACCGTCCTGCTCGCGGGCCTCGCGCCGGAACGACGCGAGGCCCTGCTGCTCACCCAGGTGCTCGGCCTCTCCTACGCCGAAGCCGCCGAGGTCGCCGGATGCCCCGTCGGGACGATCCGGTCCCGCGTCGCGCGCGCCAGGGAGGACCTGGTCGGCGGCCAGGCGCGGGAAGGCGTCGGCTGAGCCGCCTCAGGTGGTGCGCCGAGCCCTGACCGCGCCGACGATCCCGTCGAAGACCAGGAACGCCACCAGACTGATGCCGAGCAACGGCAAGGCCCACCCGATCGCGATGAGCACCAGCGGCGCCGGGATGACGAACCACAACGGCAGTTGTTGCCACGCACCCCGCTTCGGCGCGGACCCGAACGGCGCGCGCCGGTCTTCCCGGGTCGGGCGGCGCTGCCACCACATGCGGTAGCCGAAGAAGATCAGCGCCAGGATCGACCCCGCGACGAGCAGCAGCACGATCTGGTTGGCCAGTCCGAACAACACGCCCATGTGCGCGTGAATGCCCAAAGTGGACAGTTGCGCGAGCACCGGCCGGTCGGCGAAGTCCGCACGAGCGGTGACGGTCGCGGTGGCCGGGTCGACCGCGGCCTTGTCCTGCCGGACCGGCCACGTGTTGTCGATCTGCGTGACGGACCAGGCCGCCCCGGGAGCACCGGGCGCGACCTCCACCGGCCCGTCCAGCCCCGCCGCCGAGGCCGTGGCCAGCACCCGGTCGAACGTGGCCGCGTCCACCGGACCGGCGGCAGCAGTGCCGTTGTGCTCGGAGTGCCGACCGTCACCGGAACCGGCCGGAGCCGAGCCCGGCAACGACGTGTCGAGCACAGGAGCCTTGGCGTTCAACGCGGTCAGGGCAGCGTTGAAGTTCTCCCCGGCGTAGGTCGACCACGTCAGGCCGGTAGCCGACAGGAACAGGGCGCCGGCCAACACCCACGTTCCCAGACTCCCGTGCCAGGACCGCGTCTTCCGCACCCCCTTGGCCCCGCGCTCGGGAACGAGCAACGCCCGCCGCCCCTTGCCCCGGCGGCCGATCCACAACACCAGCCCGACCAGCGCCAGGACCCAGAGCCAGCTGGCCGCCAGCTCCGAGTAGACCGTGCCCGCGGGACCCAGGTTGAGGTCGCGGTGCAGCTGGTCGAGCCACGTGACCGCCGGGGTGGCCCCGGACCAGGTGGTCAGCTCGCCCTGCACCTGCGCGGTGTACGGGTTGACGTAGACGGTCTGCGTGTACTCGTCGGGCAGGTCCGGGACGGTGAAGACGATCCTGGTGGTGGCTTCGGGGTCCTCGAAGACCTGCACCGCAGTCACCGTGCCGTCGGGTCGCGCCGACTGGGCGGCCCGCACCTGCTCCGAGACCGGCTGCGGGGAGCCTGCCGGTTCCACCCACAGCTTGTCGCTGTAGAGGAAGTTGTCCAGCTGCGGGGCGAAGGCGTAGAGCATGCCGGTCGTCGCGGCTATGACGAGGAACGGGCCGATGAAGATCCCGGCGTAGAAGTGCAGTCTGCGCAAGAGGGGGAGGACGGAGATCTGGGGAGTGGTGCGGGGTGGTTCGGTCGCCGGTTTCAGGTCGGCCGGGGGAGCGGACATGGGGGCACCTCGGGGATGTCGGGGGATGAGCGGGTGTTGGTGGACTAGTCGGATGGAGGTGCCGATCGGTTCCCGGAACGACCACGGCGGGAAGCCCGGGCACGCCCAGCCCTGCCTCCGCCGGGTACACCCCAGATCCGGCGATGCGAAGGAGCCGTCCTCCCTCGCGCGGCTGCTGTGCGGTAAAGCCCCGATCGCGATCGCCGCGAAGCGGCGATGAACCTCAGACTCACTCAGCGGGTGCCGGTTGTCGTGGTCGCGGCCGTCTCCCGGTTCGTGGTCCGGGTGGTGGTTGTCTGCGGAGTGGTGAGTGGCACGTCGCTCGTCGTCATGTGCGTTGTCGAATTCGACGGCGCGGCAGGTTCGACGGGGACGGCAGGACCCTTGGGCAGCAACGCGAACGCCAGCGTCGCCACACCGGCCGCGGCGAGCGCACTGCCGATCACGGCGGCGTTGCGGCGGCGCGCTCTCACCGCCCGGCCTCGGGAGATCACTCGGGCCGCCGAGTTGTCGTCGGGTGGTGGCGTCTCGCCGCGTCGCAACACGGTGAAGGTTGTGCGCAGGGTGTCCTCGTGCTCCATCACACCTCCAGCCGTGACTGGCCGAACCCCGGTCCGAGCTTCTCCCGCAGCGTTCGCAGGCCCTTGCTGGTCTGCGACTTGACCGTGCCCGTCGAGCAGTTGAGGGCGGTGGCCACGTCGTCGATGCTCATGTCGTTCCAGTAGCGCAGCACGAGGACGGCGCGTTGGCGTGCGGGCATCTTCGACAGGGCCTCCCACACCACGATGCCGTCCTCGGTGTCCGGTGAGTCGACGAGGCTTTCCGGTGGGGAGTCGGTGAGCTTTTCGCGGCGCCAGCGGACTTTGCGGCGTTCGGCGAGGAAGGTTCGCACGACGATCTGTTGCAGGTAGCCCTCGATGTACGAGTGGCTGGCCAGTTTCGGGCCGGCCAGGTAGAGCTTGAGGAACGCTGCTTGCAGCACGTCCTCCGCCTCGTGCCAGTTGCCGCACATCAGGAACGCCGTGAAGCGCATCTGGTCGTTGCAGCGGTCGTAGAGGCTGGTGAACTCGGTGTCCCAGTCCAGCGCCGTCACCTCTCCACCGAGGACGACGGCGTGCTCCGCCATGTCATGTCGTCGGTCCTGACGACCGTGGGCCGCTGCTCGGGGAGCCGCTCGTCGTCGGCGAGGGTGAGCAGGGGCACGAGGACGATCGCGGTGGCCACCACCAAGGCGGCCACCGCGATCAGCTGTCCTCTGCGCATCGGAAGTCTCCGCAAGGTCGGTGGCACCCGGGAGGTGCCCTCACCCCGATCAATGCGGTTGGAGTCGCGTCAGGTTGCCCTGTGTCGCCGACGTTTCCGTCACGCGTCCTGTGGGGACGTCCGCTGAGGAGCGTCTCAGGTGGTCGGCGGCGAGGAGGATGGTGCGGGGGGTTCCGGAGCGACGGGGCGGGGTGCGGCGGCCGGGGGTGGGCCGTTGCTCACCGAGATCGTCACCGGGGTTCCCTTCACGGCCACGCCCTGAGGCGTCTGGGCGATGACCGAGCCGGCCGGCTTCATCGAGTCGACGCGCACCGTGGTGACCTCGTAGCCCGCGTCGCGCAGCGTCGCCGACGCCTTGGTGTGGTCGGTGCCGATGACGTCAGGCACCTTGAGCTGCCCGTCGCCGTGCCGGAAGCGGTCCTCGACGGGCGGCAGCGGCTTCTCCGGCAGGTCGGCGTGGACCTTCGTCATCGCGTCGAACCAGGTGGCCGCGGGAATCGTGCCGCCGTAGATGTTGCCCTCCTCGCACAGCCTGGGCGGGCCGGCGCCGATGCAGATCCCCTTCGGCGTGGTGCTGTCGTTGAACACCTGCACCGCGGCGGCGTAGTCGGGCGTCGCGCCGAGGTAGGCGGCGGACTTGTACTCCTCCGTCGTCCCGGTCTTGCCCATCATCGGCCGCTTCCACCCGGCCTTCTGCGCCGACTGGGCCGCCGTGCCCTGGCCCTTGCTGTCCTCGCTCAGCCCGGTGGCGAGCGCGTTGGCGAGGGGTTCGGACACAGTCTGCTCGCACGGCGGCTTCTTCAGCTCGACGGGCTTGCCGTCGCGGTCGAGGACCTGCCGCACGGGTGTGGGCTCGCACCACTTGCCGCCGCTGATGATCGTCGCCGCGACATTGGCCAGCTCCAGGGTGCTCGACGGAGCCGGTCCGAGCGTGAACGAGGCGTTGCCGTAAGACTTGTAGTACTCGGCCTGGGAGACGCGGAGCTCCTTCTGCGCCTTCGGGTCCGGCTTCGTGCCCGCGATGTTCGTGGCCATCGTCCTGCGCATGCCGAGCCGCGACGCCATGTCGACCACCGCGTCGAGGCCCACGCGTTCCTCCAGCATCACGAAGGCCGTGTTCGGCGACGTGGCGAGCGCCTGCCGCAGCGGCATCTGCGGCGGGTAGCGGTCGTTGTGGTTCGAGAGGCAGTACCAGTAGGTGTTGGGCTCCCCGGTGGCGGGACAGGACGGGGCGCCGCCCTTGAACACCCTGGAGGTGTAGGTGTTGGGGGAGGGGATCACGGTGTCGATGCCGATGCCCTTCTCCAGGGCGGCGGCCGCGGTGAAGACCTTGTAGACCGACCCGGTGCCGAACTTGTTCTCCACGCCGCTCGGCAGGTCGAACTGCGTCTGGAACTCCTCCTTCTTCAGCCCGTAGTCGCGGTTGGCGACCAGCGCCACGACCTCGTGCCTGTCCTTGCCCGGCCGCACGACCGCCATCGTGTTCGCGACACCGGGGGTGTTCTTCGGCGCCTGCGCCTCGACGGCCTGCTTCGCCTGCTCGGTGATCTTCGGGTCGAGCGTCGTCTCGATCCGGTAGCCGCCGATCTTCAGCTCCTCCAGGTTGAACCCTGCCTCCTCCAGGTACTGCACGAGGAACGAGCAGAAGAACCCGTAGGACGGGCCGGCGCCGACGCATCCGGTCTGCAGTGGACGGACGGGCTCGCTCAGGCCCAGCGGCTCCGCCTTGTAGCGGTCCGCGTCCGCCTGCGTCAGCTTGCCGTCCACGACCATCGCGTCGATCACGAGGTTGCGGCGCTCGATCGCCTTGTCCGGCCGCGCCTCCGGGTCCAGCGCCGTCGGGCTGTTCACCATGCCCGCGAGCGTCGCGGACTGGGTGATGGTCAGCTTGTCCGGTGTCGTCTCGAAGTACGCCTGCGCCGCCGCCGCGACACCGAAGATCGTCGAGCCGAACGGCACGAGGTCGAGGTACCGGCTGAGGATCTCGTCCTTGGTCAGCGCGGTCTCCAGGCCCACGGCGATGCGCGCCTCGCGCAGCTTGCGGGTGATGCTCTGCTCCTGCGCCTCGCGCTGCGCGTTCTTGTCGGTCCTGGCGAGCACGTGCACGAGGTAGTTCTTCACGTACTGCTGGGTGAGGGTGGACGCGCCCTGCTGCACGGTTCCACTGGAGTTGTTGCGCGCCAACGCCCGCATCGTCGCGATCCAGTCGACACCGGAGTGCTCGTGGAAGCGCCGGTCCTCGATCGCGAGCAGCGCGTCCTTCATGTTCTGCGAGATCTTGTCCGGTGGTGTCCGCACCCGGTACTGGTCGTAGAGGTGCGCGATCGGCGCGCCGTCCTTGTCCGTCACCGTCGTCATCAGCGGCGGCTCGGTGTCGAGCATCAGCGCCAGGGTCGACTTCACCTGGTCGCTCAGCTTGTTGGAGAACGCCCCCAGCGTCACGGTGGTGGGCAGGAGGAGCCCGGCGACCAGAAGGCCCGCGAGCAGGCAGAAGCCGGTGAGTTTCGCGGTACTGCGCGAGACCTTCTTGCGATCCACGTTCGGACTCCTCTCATAAAGCGGCGTCCGACGGTTACCCTGCGAAACACACTTCAGCCGCCCGGAACGAATGAACCGGCGGCCGGAATTCGTCACCCGGTGTGCAGGAAGCCGAGTTCGGTCACCCCGTCGTGTCAAGAAATGACTGTCCGGTTTTTCCGATCCTGCTGCGGGTAGCTGGCCACCAGGACCATTCACGCACCGGGGAGGAATTCCAATGCTGTCGCGATCACGTGCTGTCCACCTCGCCATTCGCACCGCTGCGATCGCGTTGGCCGCGAGCATTCTGAGCCCGGTCACCGCCCACGCCCAGGAGGGCTTGGAGGACCACGCGGCGGGCTCGCAGATCGCCAAGCACGAGGGTACCGCCGACATGCCGATGAGCCCACCCGAACTGGCAGCGGGCCGGGTCGACGGCATCGACGTGAGCAGCCACCAGGGCAACGTCGACTGGGGCCACTGGTGGCGGTCGGGCAAGCGGTTCGCCTACGTCAAGGCGACCGAGGGCACGACCTACAAGAACCCGCACTTCACCCAGCAGTACAACGGGTCCGCGTCCGTCGGCATGACGCGGGGCTCGTACCACTTCGCCCTGCCGAACAAGTCCGACGGCGCTACGCAGGCGCGGTTCTTCGTCGCGAACGGCGGCGGCTGGTCGAAGGACGGCCGCACGCTGCCGGGCACGCTCGACATCGAGTACAACCCGTACGGCGAGACCTGCTACAACATGAGTCACAGCGCGATGGTCGGCTGGATCCGCAGCTTCAGCGACACCTACCACGCGCTCACCGGGCGCTGGCCGGTGATCTACACGTCCGCGCAGTGGTGGGACAGGTGCACGGGCCGCACCGGTGACTTCAGCTCCACGAACCCGTTGTGGCTCGCCCGGTACGCGGCCTCGGTCGGCCCGATGCCGTTCAAGTGGCCGTTCCACACGATCTGGCAGTACTCGTCGTCGCCGATCGACCAGAACGCCTTCAACGGCGGCCCCGACCGGCTGGCCGCCCTGGCATCGGGATGACCCCGTGCGCGCCTCGCCCCGCAGGTCGGAGCTCGTCCTGCTCGTCTTCCTCGCCGTGGTGTTCGCGGTGTCCGCGACCGTGGTGATCGGCTCGGTCGTGCACATCCAGCGCGCCGGCCTGACCGTCGAGGGCATCGAGGACGGCGCGGTCGTCACCGCCGAGGCCGTTCCCGGCATCAGCGTGACCGCGGAGGACCCCGGCGTGCTCGACCGCGTCGAGGTGCTCGTCGACGACGCCGTGATCGCCACCCGCCGCGAGTGGGACAGGCTGACCCTCGCGGGCTTCGAGCCGCAAGAGGGCGACCACACGTTGCTCGCCCGCGTCAGGAATGCCACGCCCCTGCTGCTGGACGCGAAAGTCGAACACGCGTTCACCATCACCCGATGTGATTAAAAGCGTCGAGTTCGGTGCGATTCCGGGACAACCGGGTAAGCGGCGGTCGACGACTGTTCCCGGTTCCAGGAGGACGACATGAAAAAGAGGACGACCGCACTGGCCGCGTTGTTCGCGGCGATTCCGCTCGTGCTCGCCCCGACGGCCGCCAATGCGATCGCCTGCCTCGGCAACTTCAGCGACACCGTGGGCACGCTCGCGACGATCACGCGGGACGAGTTCGTCTCCCGCGTCTGCGCCGCGCAGCTGCGACCGGGCACGCAACCCCAGGACGTCCAGGAGCTCAAGGACGTGATCATCCCGGACGCGATCTCCGGGCTCGGTCAGCTGGAACAGGTCTACGAACGTGCCAAGCCCGTGATCGACGCCGCCGTCGAGAAGTGCTACACGCCGGACGACTACTGCAGCCCCGCCGCCGTCGGCCGCACCACCCGGTGCCTGCTGGACGAGCTGCCCGACCTCGCCATGTCCAAGCTGGGACCGGACGTCGTCGCGTCCGGCTGCGAGGCGGTGAAGGCCGCCGCGGCAACGGACCCGGAGGCGTTGCGGGACAGGGCGCGGACCGCCGCGGACACCTACGTCAGCTACTTGCGCAGCCAGCGGGGCTGACGCCTCTTCAGAGCCACTGACACGGGCGCGCCGGACCTGGTCCGGCGCGCCCGTGCGCGTCTGCGCAGGTCCGCGGGTTGATGACGGTCCGTGAGGAATTCACTAGACAGAGTGCATACCTGCCCAAAGGTGACTGACCGCTCGTGTGAGGGGTATTGCCAGTTCGACACCTCCGCCACGGTCAGGAAAGGACACGGGGCAATGGATTTCGACGAACTCCTGGACGAGGGCCCCTCCGCTTTCAGGACCCGCTGGATGGGCTACGACCGCAACCAGGTCGACGAGGAGTACGCGCGGCTCGAACAGCTCCTCGAGTCGGTGACGGCCGACCGGGACGCCGCGATCGCCACGGCGAACGACCTCGCCGCACACCTGGAGCAGGCCCGTTCCGAGCTGGCCGAGTACCGCATGATCCACGCCGGGTACAGCAAGGACAACGCCGTCTCCGGCTGCATCCGCTATCTGATGCACCTCGCGAAGCGCAAGGCGGAGGACATCGAAGCCGAGGCGCGCGCCCGTGCCGAGGAAGCGACCAGCAGGGCCGAGGAGGCGACGGTCAGGGCAGAGGAGGCCGCCGCCCGGCAGGCACGGCTGCTCGACGAGGCGGAGCAGGAGACGCAGCGCCGGCTCGCGGAGGCGAGCCGGCGCGCGCAGGAGATCGTCGGCGAGGCGCTGGAACGGTCCCGCGTCCTGCTCGCCGAGCTGGCCGAACGCCAGCAGCTGCTGGACCAGTGGTACTCCGAGGTCGCCACGACGCGGGACCTGCCCGCGCAACGGCGGGCCGAGATCGCGCCGGCCGCTGACGAGGAACCGGTCTCCGACGGGGAGCCGGTGTCCGGCGCGAAGAGCGTGGCGTGATGACCGCCCTCGCGCCGGAACCCGTCGGCACCGGGGTCACCTTCGTCCTGGTGGACGTGCAGGAGTGCGGCGCCGACGGGGTCCGGTGGGCGGCCGCGTGCGCCGAGGCGCTCGGCACCGGCCTGGTCGTGCTCTCCGCGGAGGAGGACGACGCCGTGCTCACCGCCGCGATGTCCGAGCACCCGGGGCTGTCCGTGCGCGTCGCGCACCGCGGCGACGTGCGGCGCGAGGGTTCGATGGTCGTCGTCTCACGGGCCTCCGCGCTGGCCATGCCGCCGCTCGCGTGCCGCGACCTGAGCGACGTGGTGGTGCTCGGCGGTTCGCGCGCGGCGCTCTCCTGCTGCTTCGGCGTGGTGACCGCGATTCTCGAACCCGTTGGGGGAGAAGGAGTCCTGCGCCGCGCGGTGTCGCTGTGCCGGGCGCGGCAGGCGACCAGGCTGCGGGTGCTCAGCCGGCCGTACTGGGCGTCGTGCGACCTGCCCGACGCCGTCGCCGACGCGCTGCACGCGGCCTGTCCCGGGGTGATCGTCGAGCTGGTGCGGCAGGTGCGGTCCGTGCGGGACGAGGTCCGCCTGTTCCCGAGCGACCTGCTCGTGGTGTCCGGCCGCGAACGCGGCCCCGCGGAGGGCCTGCAGCCGGCGGCGAGAGCGGCGCTGCACCTGGCGGCCTGCCCGGTGCTGTTCAGCTGTTCCTGACGTTTCTCCGACAGGGAGTGAGATCATGACCATCGGCAGAGTCGTCGTGTACGTCCTCGCAGCGATGCTCGCCGGGGTGACGATCGGGCTGCTCAAGAGCTGGCCGGCGCCCGAGCCCGCCGGGCAGGACGTCGCGGGACCGGCCGTGGCGAGCATCTCGGTGAAGCCGCCGGCCACGCCGCAGGCTCCCTCGTCCGGTCCGGCGCCCTCCTCCACGTCCGAGGCCGCCCCGGCGTCCACGCCCGCGTCCGCGGCGCCGTCGTCCGCTCAGCAGGCCGTGCGGCGGCCGGGTCCCGGCCCGGAGCTGCCGCCCGGTGCGCCGGTGCGCGCGTGGGGCGAGGGCTGGTGGCGCACCGTGCCGGGCACGACGGAGCAGGTCGGCACCGGCCGCGTGCACACCTACGCCGTCGAGGTCGAGCAGGGCGCGGTGCTGCCCGCCGCCGACCGCGTCTTCGCGGAGACCGTCGACGCCGCGCTGGCGGACCGGCGCGGGTGGACCGCCGGGGGCGGGGTCGCGTTCCGCCGCGTCGACCTGGAGGAGCCGGACGTCCGCATCCGGCTCACCGCGACCGAGACCGCCCGTGCCGTGTGCGGGTTCGAGCTGCCGTACGACACCTCCTGCTACGTCAAAGGAATCGTCTACGTGAGCACACCGAGGTGGTTCCGCGGTGCCGAGTCGTTCGGCGGCGACCTGGAGGCGTACCGGCGCTACGTCGTGAACCACGAGATCGGCCACCACCTGGGCCACCGCCACGAGTTCTGCCCCGCCGACGGGGCGCAGGCCCCCGTGATGATGCAGCAGACCTTCTCCGTCTCCAACGACCGGCTGGCCGACATCACCGCCGCCACGCCGCAGGGCCCGAAGGTGCCCAGGGACGGCAAGACGTGCAAGGCGAACCCGTGGCCGCACCCGGAGGTGACAAGGTGAAGATCGCGATGATCTCCTTGCAGGACAACCCGTCCACCGCTCTGCACGACCCGGACGCCCGCGGCCGCCGCCGGCACGTCGCGACGCTGTCGCGGGAGCTGCACCGGCTCGGCCACGAGCTGACGATCTACACCCGCCGGACCGACCCCCGCCTGCCGGAGCACGTGCGGGTGGACGACGGCTTCGAGGTGGTGCACCTCCCGGCCGGCCCGGCCCGCCCGGCGCCGCAGGAGGAGGTGGTGCCCCACATCGGCGAGTTCGCGCAGTGCCTGTCGTCCCGGTGGGACACCGCCGCCCCCGACGTCGTCCACGCCCACCACTGGATCTCCGGCCTCGCCGCCGTGCTGAGCGCACGGGGCACCGCGATCCCGATCGTGCAGAGCTTCCACGGCCTGACGGGCGGCGAGTCCGCCGAGATCGAACGCCTGGTCGGCCGCGGCGCGACCGGAGTGGTCGCCACGTCCGGGCAGGAGGCAGCCGAACTGGCGAGGCTCGGCGTGCGCCGGTCGAGGATCTCGACCGTGCCGTGGGGCGTCGACACGCGGCTGTTCGTCCCCACCGGCCCCACCACACCCCGCACCGGACGCCTGCGCGTCGTCGCCACCGGCGACCTCACCCCGCAGGACGGCCTCGACGACCTGATCGTCGCGCTCACCGCCGTCAGCGCCACCGAACTGGTCATCGCCGGTGGCCCCGACCGCCGCCTCCTGGACAGGAACGAGGAGTACCGCCGCCTGCGCGCACTGGCCGCCGCCCACGACGTCGGTGGAGAGGTCAGCTTCCTCGGCCACGTGCCGCACTCCGAGATGCCCGCGCTGCTCCGCTCCGCGGACGTCGTGGCGTGCCCCCAGCGACACGCCTCGTTCGGAGTCGTCGCGCTGGAGGCGATGTCGTGCGGCGTGCCCGTGGTGGCCACGGCCGCGGGCGGCCTCGCCGAGTCGGTCGTGCACCAGGTGACCGGCCTGCTCGTCCCACCGCAGAACCCCACCCTGCTCGCCCGCGCCCTGCGCGCCCTGCTCGGCGACGAGGTGCGGCGCCAGCAGTTCGGCATCGCCGGGCAGGACCGCGTGCGCATCCGGTACGGCTGGGACCGGGTGGCGCTGGAGACCGGCCGCGCCTACCACCGGGCGGCGGGACCCGAGGTGATCACGACGCAGCGCGGAGCGGAGCCGGTGTACGCGCGGATGCGGCGGGCGTTGAGCGGGGACGAGGGGGCACCCGACCCCGGGGTGCCCACCGGCTGACCCCCGGGGTGGGTGCCGGGGGTGAGCCGGGAGCGGGTGTCCGTTGCGCGCCGGATACGGCCCCTGTCCGCCCCGCGGCCCTGTCCGCCCTGCGGTCATCGTCCGGCGGTCATCGTCCGGCGGGCAGTCTCCTGGCCACCCGCTCGTACACCGCCACCGCTTCCCGGGCCAGTCGTCCGCGTGAGTAGCGGCCCAGCACCCGGTCGCGGGCCGCGATGCCGTAGCGCTCGCGCAGCGTCTCGTCGGTGAGCAGCGCCCTCAGCGTCCTGGCCAGGTGTCGTGAGTCGCCGGGTCGCACCAGCACCCCTGTCACGTCCGGCAGGACGATGTCGGCCAGTGCTCCCACCGCCGTGGCCACCACGGGCACGCCGCACGCCATCGCCTCCAGCGCCACGATGCCGTACCGCTCGGAGGTGGGGGCGCACAGCACGACGTCCGCCGACCTCAGCACCTTCGGGCGGTCCTGGCGCGGTACCTCGTGGACCGCCACAAGCTCGATGTTGTCCACAGTGGACAGGAGCGTGTCGGTCGCGGCTGTGGCGTCCTCGGACGGCGGGCCTGCCAGGGCGATCCGGACGCGGCCGTCGTGGAGGTCGACGGGACCCTCCGGGTGGAAGAGCGTGGCGTCCACCCCGCTCGGCACGACGGAGACCCTGCCGCGGGGGACGCCGAGGCGCCAGAGCTCCGCTGCCTCGGCGGTGCTCGTCGCGGTGAGCAAGGCTGCCCTGCGCACGACCAGCGACTCGGCGTCGGGGCACAGTTCCACTGTGGACTCCCGAAGTCCGTGGCACGAGTGGACGACCGGTACTTCCGGGAGGTGCGCGGCGATCACCGACACGAGGCCGGACGTCCAGTGGTGTGCGTGCACGACGTCCGGAGGGCGTTGCCGCCACCGGGTGGCGAGGTGTTCGGCGAAGTCGCCGAGGTGAGGGACGAGCTCGTCCTCGGTGAGGACGCGGGGTGGTCCCGCGCGGACGTGCTCGACGGTGTAGCCCGCTTTGCCCGCAGTGGGCTCCGGGGCGTCGCGCCTGGTGTGCACCACCACCTCGTGACCGGCCGCGCTCAATCCCGCGCACAGTTCGGCGACGTGGGAGCTTTGCCCGGTTCCGTCGGCGAGCGGGCACGCCTGAACCGAGACGATCGCTATTCGCATTGGCGGGCCGCATCCTCGGTCACTGGCGCGATTGCGAGCTGCCGGCTCAACTCGACCATTCCGGGAGTGGTCGGCCGACCGTATTGCCCGCGGAGCGCGCGGACAAGTTCGGGGTGCCGGGAGGAGGCCGCCGCGGCGGGAGTCGCGGGTGCTCCGGGGTGACGTCCTCCACCTGCGGTTTTGTAGTGTAGTCGCAGGTGGTGGGCGGTGTAGGTGCGGCCGTGGGCGTGGTGCTTCACCCCAAAGGAAGATGCCGGGCCGGGGATTCGGTGATCTCTCCTGCTCATGGCCTTGGAAAGGCTCAAACGTCACGAATCAATTACCACTCGAAAGAGTGATCATAGCCCTGGTGGTCACACCATCGCGTGGTAGCGGATTTGGTTTCGATCGGTCATTTGGATACGGTCCCCTCGGACTTGCGGTTGGTGCGAATCGCCGACGTAATCCGTTCTGGAACTATTTCGAACAAGGAGATTTCTGTGCTGAAGAAGGCAGGGGCGGCCGTCGCTATCGCGGGCGCATTCCTCGGTTTTGGTACCTCCGCGCTGGCCGATGCCCCTGAGCTGGACATCTCGGAGCAGGTCGGCGTGCTCGACCTCAACGACTCCGACATCGTCAGCGACGTCAACGCCTGCTTCATCGACGTCAACGTCATCGCGGTGCCGGTGCTGTCGGACAACGACAGCGGCCTCTGCGCCAACTTCGACGAAAGGTGACGTGATGGCGGCGCGCTGCCGCGGCGGCGCGCCGTCATGTCGCTGCGGGAGCGGGGCTTCGGCCTCGCTCCCGATCTCGTCGTTCGTGCAGACCCCAGACTGGTTCGTGAGGAGAACAACGTCATGCTGAAGAAGGCTCTCGCCGCGGTTGCCGTCGGCACCGGTTTCCTGATGGTGGGCTCGCCCGCGTTCGCGACGCAGGGCGGCCCGGTCGACGAACTCGCCGACCTGGCCTCGAAGTACGAGCACAACCACCAGGTCGGTCTGGTGAACATGGAGAACTCCCAGCTGCTCAGCGACATCAACCTCTGCCACCTCGACGTGAACGTCCTCGCGGTTCCGGTCCTCTCCGCCAACGACAGCGGTACGTGCCTGAACCAGGACGTCGAGGTCGACCACCACGAGCACCACCACGCGGACCACGACGGCCACCACGACGGCCACGAGGCCCAGGGCGGCCACGAGGCCCACGAAGGCGACGAGGACCACGAGGACCGCTGAGCCACGTCCCGCACCACGTGCTCCCGCCGGGCGTTCCGGCTCCTACCGGTTCTTCGGGGGCCGGTACGCCGGTAGCGGCCGCACGGTGTGACGAGGTCCGGCCCGGTCGGACGACCGCGTTGCCGACGACGAAGCGCCCCACCCGCCGGTGGGGCGCTTCGTGGTGTCTCGACACTTTCTGTTGTCGTGTAAAGGTTCCGGGTGACACGGGGATCACCTGATTCGGCGGTTTAGGGGCGTTTCGGCTGGAACTGTGATCTCTTCTGGCGACGATGGTTCGCATGATGAGGACGCCGATCTTCGACGAGCTCTACGCCAAGTACGTGGCGGGTACCTCCGCGAGAGACGCCGCGGGAGCGCACGCAGCCGCTCCGGCGCCGAAGGTGACCGTCCCGGCGCCTCAGGAGCCGTGGCAGGAGCAGGCGGCGTCCTGTCAGGCCGCACTGGCCCAGGCCGCTTCCTCCCCCTCCGCCCTGGGCCAGAGCACCTTGGGCCAGACCTCCCTGGCGCACGGTGCCCTCGGCCAGAGCACCCTCACCCAGAGCTCGCCGGCCCAGAGCACCCTCACGCAGAACCCGCTGGCGCAGGCCGCACTGGCCCAGGGCGCGTCCCAGACCGCCCTGACCTACACGGGCAGGCATCAGACACCGGAGTGGCCGTCCGGAGACTGAACGGGCCAATCCGCCGCGGGAGGGGCTCCGAACCACCCGGTGTGAAGGCGACTCGTTCCGTCCTGGCCGGTCTGGTGCCGGTGGCCGCTGCCGTGGCCACCGGCCACCTCGTCGCGGGGCTGGTGGACCCGCAGGCGTCCCCGTTCCTCGCCGTCGGCAACACCGCGATCGACCTGACTCCCCACCCGGTCAAGGACTTCGCGATCCGCGCGTTCGGCGAGAACGACAAGCTCGTCCTGCTCGGCGGCATGGCGGTCGTGCTGGCGGCGCTCGGCGTGGTGGCGGGGCTGCTGTCCCGGCGCGGTCCCGGACCCGGTGTCGTGGTGGCGGCGGTGCTCGGCCTGCTCGGCCTCGCCGCGGTGCTGACGAGGCCGGTGACGACGGGGTGGTCGGTGCTGCCGCCGCTCACGAGCCTCGTGGTGGGGGTCGTGGTGTTCCGGTGGCTGTGGTCCCGGGCGCGTCCGGCGGAGGTGCCGGGACGGCGGAGGTTCCTCGTGTCGGCGGGACTCGTCGCGGCGGGTGCCGCGGTGGCCGGGGCGGGCGGGCAGCTGCTCGCCGGGCGGGTCGACGTGGAGGCGTCCCGGCGGCGCATCACGCTGCGGCCGCGCGACCCGGCACCGGAGATCCCGTTCGGCGCGGACTTCGCGCGGGAGGGCACCCCGTCGTTCCTGACGCCGAACCCGGAGTTCTACCGGGTCGACACCGCGCTGAGCGTGCCGCGCGTGCGGGCGGAGGACTGGCGGCTGCGGGTGCACGGCCTGGTGGACCGGGAGCTCGTGCTGACCTACGACGACCTGCTGCGGCGCCCGCTGGTGGAGAAGACGATCACGCTGGTGTGCGTGTCCAACGAGGTCGGCGGCCGGTACGCGTCCACCGCGAACTTCGTGGGCGTCTCGCTGCCGGAGCTGCTGCGGGAGGCGGGGGTGCGGCCCGGCGCCGACCAGCTCGCCACCCGCAGCACGGACGGGTGGACGTGCGGGACACCGGTCGACGCGATCATGGCGCCGGGGTCGAACGCGCTGCTGGCGCTCGGCATGAACGGCGAGCCGCTGCCGCTCGAACGTGGTTTCCCGGCTCGTCTGGTGGTGCCGGGCCTCTACGGCTACGTCTCGGCGACCAAGTGGCTGGTGGACGCGGAGCTGACCACGTTCACCGCGTTCGACCCGTACTGGGCGCGGCGCGGCTGGGCGAAGCGGGCGCCGGTCAAGGTGATGTCCAGGGTGGACCGGCCGCGGTCGTTCGAACGGCTGCCGGCGGGCAGGGTCGTCGCGGCGGGCACCGCCTGGGCCCCGCACACCGGGATCGACCGGGTGGAGGTCCGCGTCGATGGCGGACCGTGGCAGCGGGCGACGCTCGCCACGCAGGTCAACGCCGACACCTGGCGGATGTGGCGGATCGAGCTGGACCTGCCGCCGGGCAGCCACACCGTCGAGTGCCGGGCCACCGACCGCGCCGGAACCACCCAGACCGGTGACCGCGCCGCCCCGGTGCCGGACGGCGCGACCGGCTGGCACTCGATGGTCTTCACGGCCGAGGGGTGACTCACTCGAAGAACTTCAGGCCCCAGCCCGTGTCGGAGGGGGCGCCGGGGGAGTTGGCCCGGCTGTAGGTGGTGTCGCCCCACCACGCGAACGTGCCCGTGTACCAGTACCGCTCGGCCCACGAGTACTGCGTGCCCTTGGCCACGGCGTGGTAGAGGAAGGGGAACCGCGGCCCGGCGGGCGGGCTCGTCGCGATGTCGCCGTCGAGCAGGGCGAAGGTGTGGTGCCCCGGGCCGTTCACGTGCAGCGTGGGGTGCCAGCCGGACATCATCGTCCCGGCGTTCGAACCGAACAGGCAGCCGTTGGACTTGTACCAGTCCCACACGTGCGTCGGGTCGCCACCGGGGCGCAGGCGGAGGTCGGCGAGGCAGTACTGCTCGCTCCAGCTGCCGTTGGCGGAGTAGACGACGTGCAGCTGCCCGTTGGGGTCCTTGATCGCCTCGGGCGACTCGTTGACGAACGGGTTGCCGACGACCCGCTCCCAGGGCTCGCGCGGCTGGGAGATGACGTACCGGGCGCCGGTCGGCGTGGTCGGGCTGCTCATCCGCGCGATGTAGAGGTTCTGCTCGTGGCCGGTGTCGTCCGCCCAGCCCGACCAGACGAACCAGCGTTGTCCTCCGAACGTGAACAGGGTGCCGTCGATGGCCCACCTGTCGTCGGGCAGGTCGAGCTTCCTCGCGGCGCTGTAGCCGCTCGCGGGCTGCGCGGAGCTGATGACGTACATCCGCCGCGCTTTGCCGCTGCCGGCCGCGAAGTAGACGTGGAACCGGCCGCCGTCGCGGACGATCTCCGGCGCCCACACGTCGGTCACGGTGCCGGTGGCACGCCAGATCTCCTGCTCGGCCGCGGCGGCCACGTCGTCGGGGGTGGAGGCTTGGCGGGCGACGATGCGGTCTCCGGCCGACTGCACGGCCACGTAGGTGGAGCCGACGCGCAGCACGCTCGGGTCCGCGGCTCTCAGGCCGGTCCGGCCGGCGTGCGCGGCGGGGCCGGTGACGACGGTGGTGGCGGCACAAAGCACGAGTGCCGAGGCACAGCGGAAGAACCGCGACAGCAGCATTGTGGCATCGTCGGGGACACCGCCGTGCCGCGCGAGCGGGGTCACCCGGTCGTGGCGTGACGTGCGGTGCTCCGGGTCGAGTCAAGGGAGAAGTTGGCCGATATGTGCCACCCCGGCACTGTTGACCGGTCCGCGCGGCGCTCCTAGTTTCGGTGGTGTCAAGCGCAACTTCCTTCCGGCACAACGGTTGCCGGGATCCGGAGGACTCAATGGTGAGCTCGCGCGCGCTCGTTCGGCCGTGGACGGGAGAGGCCGCGTGACGGCCCCGGCACTGCTGTCGGTGCGAGGGGTGGTGAAGCGCTTTCCCGGTGTGACGGCGCTGGGCGGCGTGGACTTCGACGTCCGCGCGGGAGAGGTGCACTGCCTGCTCGGCCAGAACGGTGCGGGCAAGTCGACGCTGATCAAGGTGCTGTCCGGCGCGCACCGCCCGGACGAGGGCGAGATCCGCTGGCGGGGCGAGGTCGTGTCGTTCAGCGGCCCGACCGCCGCGATGCGCAGCGGGGTCGCCGCGATCTACCAGGAGCTGGACCTCGTGGCGGGGTTGTCCGTGGCGGACAACGTGTTCCTCGGCCACGAGCTGTCCACCGCGGGCTTCACGCACCGGTCGGAGGCGCGGCGCCGCACGCGTGCGCTCCTCGACCGGCTGGGGCACCCGGACATCTCGCCGGACCGCGACGTCGGCCGGTTGTCGGTGGCGCACCAGCAGATCGTCAGCATGGCGCGGGCGCTGTCGCTGGACGGGCAGCTGCTGATCATGGACGAGCCCTCGGCCGTGCTGGACCCGGACGAGGTGCGCGTGCTGTTCGGGATCATCAGGGAGCTGACCGCCCAGGGGGTGGCGGTCGTCTACATCTCGCACCGGCTGGCGGAGATCAGGGAGATCGGCGACCGGGTCACGGTCCTCAAGGACGGCCGCACCGTCGCGACGGGACTCGACGCCCGCGAGGTCCGCACGCCCGAGCTGATCGGGATGATGACCGGCCGGGTGCTGGAGAACGTGTTCCCGCAACGGAAACCGGTCGACCCGGCCGCGCCGGAGGTGCTGTGCGTGCGCGGCCTGACCGACGGCGACCGCTTCGCCGAGGTCGACCTGACCGTCCACGCGGGAGAGGTCGTCGGGCTGGCGGGGCTCGTCGGGTCCGGCCGGTCGGAGATCCTGGAGACGATCTACGGCGCGCGGAAGTCGGCGGGCGGGACCGTCGAGGTGGACGGCAGGAGGCTGCGCAGGGGCAGTGTCGGCGCGGCGGTCCGCGCGGGCATGGGGTTGTGCCCCGAGGAGCGCAAGAGCCAGGGCCTGCTGCTCGACCAGGCCGTGTACCGCAACATCACCGTCTCCTCGCTGTCCGCGTTCGCCAGCTTCGGCTTCCTGGACGACCGCGCCGAACGCGACAGGGCCAGAGGGCTCACCGAGGCGCTGGACGTCCGTCCGGCTGGTGTCGAACGGGTGGTGCGCGGGCTGTCAGGAGGCAACCAGCAGAAGGTCGTGCTCGCGCGGTGGCTGCTGCGCGAGTGCCGGGTGCTGCTGCTGGACGAACCGACGCGCGGTGTGGACGTGGGCGCGCGCAGCGAGATCTACGAGCTGGTCCGCGAGCTGGCGGACTCCGGCGTGGCCGTGGTGATCGTGTCGAGCGAGGTCGAGGAGGTGCTCGGTCTCGCCGACCGGGTGCTGGTGGTGCGCGAGGGCAGGGTCGTCCACGAGGGCCCCGCCGACGAGATCGACGAGTCCCGGGTCCTCGACCTGGTCATGGAAGGACACGCCGCATGAGCGAGGACACCGCCGCCGCGGTGGCGAAGGAGAAGGCACCGGCCGTCAAGGAGTCCGGGCTCTCGGCGCTGCTCGGCTCCGCCGCCGGGCGCAACACGGGCCTGGTCGTCGCGCTCGTCCTGCTGTGCCTGGGCGGGGTCGTCACGGCGGGGGACAGGTTCGCCGACGTCGACAACCTGCTCACCATCCTGCGGCTCGCGGCCGTGATCGGCGTGGTGAGCGTCGGCATGACGTTCGTGATCACCGGCGGCGGCATCGACCTGTCCGTCGGCGCGATCGTCGCGCTGTCCTCGGTGTGGGCGACAACGCTTGCCACGCAAGGACTCGCCAACGACATCCACTGGATCGTCATCGTCCTCACGGCGTTGCTCGTGGGTGGCGCGTGCGGGCTCGTGAACGGCGTGCTCATCGCGTACGGGAAAGTCGTGGCGTTCATCGCGACGCTCGCGAGCCTGGCCGCGGCCCGCGGGCTTGCCGAGATCATCTCCAACCGCAAGACGCAGATCGTGAACGTGCCGGGCTTCACCGCGTTCTTCGACGCATCGGTGCTGGGGGTACCGGTGCTCGTGGTGATCTTCGCGGTGGTGGCGGCGGGAGGCTGGGTGCTGCTCAACCGCACCACGTTCGGCCGCCGCACGTTCGCGGTCGGGGGCAACCCCGAGGCCGCCCGGCTGGCCGGCATCGACGTGCGCCGCCACACCGTGATGCTCTACTCGCTGCTCGGCCTGTGCTGCGGCCTCGCCGCCGTCATGCTCATCGCCCGCACCACCACCGGCAGTGCGACGCACGGCGGTCTGTACGAGCTCGACGCCATCGCCGCGGTCGTCATCGGCGGCACGCTGCTCACCGGCGGCCGCGGCACCATCGCGGGCACCGTCTTCGGCGTCCTGATCTTCACCACGCTGTCGAACGTCTTCACCCTCAACAACCTCTCCATCTCCGCCCAGGCCGTCGCGAAGGGCGCGATCATCGTGGTCGCCGTGCTCCTCCAGCAGCGCCTGGCCAGACGCAGCGGCGCTTGACGCCGCCCCTCCCCACCGCTGCCACCCGAGGAGACCAGAACCCATGCAGCACAAGAGACTCACGCTTCTCGCCACCGCGCTGACCCTCGGCGTCGCGCTCACCGCGTGCACCGGCAACACCCCGCAGGACACCGGCGGCGGCAACCAGGGCGGCGGTGTGCGGGTCGCCAACGACGAGCCGGGCGAGAAGGTCGTCATCGGCTTCTCCGCCCCGGCCGCCGACCACGGCTGGATGGCCGCGATCACCAACGCCGCCAAGGCGGAGGCCGGCAAGTACTCCGACGTGGAGCTGCGCGTCGTCGAGGGCACCAACGACGTCAACCTCCAGATCAGCCAGGTCGAGACGTTCATCAACGACAAGGTGGACGCGATCGTCCTGCTGCCGTTCGACGGCGCGGCGCTCACCCCGGTGGCGCTCAAGGCCATGAAGGCCGGCATCACCGTGATCAACGTCGACCGCGAGTTCGACAGCCCGTTCGCGGCGCGGTCCACGGTGCTGGGCGACAACTACGGCATGGGCGTCTCCGCGGGCACGTACGTCTGCGAGAAGCTCAACGGCAAGTCGGACGCGGTGGTCGCGGAGATCGCGGGCATCGACTCGCTGCCGCTCACGCAGGACCGCAGCAAGGGCTTCGCGGACGCACTGTCGGGCTGCGGGCTGAAGGTCTCCAACCGCGTCGCCGCCGAGTTCACGGTGGAGAGCGGGGAGCGGGCGGCCGCGAACCTGCTCCAGGCAGCGCCGAAGATCGACGCGATCTGGAACCACGACGACGACCAGGGCGTCGGCGTCGCGGCGGCGGTCAAGAACTCCGGCCGCGGCGAGTTCTTCATGGTCGGCGGTGCCGGTTCGGCCAACGTGATGCGGGAGATCCAGGCCGACAACGGACCGCACAAGGCGACCGTCATCTACCCGTCCACCCAGGGTGCCGACGGCATCCGGCTCGCCCGGCTCGCCGTGCAGAACAAGAGCCTCGGCGACCTCGTCGAGGTGGAGGTCCCGCGGCAGGTCCAGCTGTACGCCCCGGTCGTCACCAAGGACAACGTCGACCGCTACCTGCCCACCGCCTTCGAGTCCTAGGAGAACGGCTCGTGACTGAACTCGGCATCGCGATGATCGGCCACGCCTTCATGGGAGCGGCGCACTCCCAGGCGTGGCGGGTCGCGCCGCGCTTCTTCGACCTGCCGCTGCGGCCGGTGATGTCCGTGCTGGCCGGCCGGGACGCCGGCCGGGCAGCGGCCGCCGCCGACCGGCTGGGCTGGGCGGAGGCCGTGACGGACTGGAGGTCCGTGCTGGAACGCGACGACGTGCACGTCGTGGACATCTGCACGCCGGGCGACACGCACGCGGAGATCGCGATCGCCGCCCTCGACGCGGGCAAGCACGTGCTGTGCGAGAAGCCGATGGCCAACACGGTCGCCGAGGCGGTCGCGATGGCCGAGGCCGCAGAACGGGCCGCGGCGCGCGGGGTGCGCGCGATGGTCGGGTTCAGCTACCGGCGGGTCCCCGCCCTCGGCCTGGCCCGCGACCTCGTCGCGCGGGGCAGGCTCGGGCGGATCCACCACGTGCGGGCCCAGTACCTGCAGGACTGGATCGTGGACCCGGCCGCGCCGCTGTCGTGGCGCCTCGACAAGGCCAAGGCCGGTTCCGGCGCGCTCGGTGACATCGGCGCGCACATCGTGGACGCCACCCAGTTCATCCTCGGCGACACGATCCGCGAGGTCGTCGGCACGATGGAGACGTTCGTGACCGAGCGTCCCCTGGCGACCGAGCACTCCGGCCTGTCCGGCACCGCCTCCGACGAGACGGGACCGGTCACGGTCGACGACGCCGCGCTGTTCCTGGCGCGGTTCGCGGGCGGCGCGCTCGGCTCGTTCGAGGCCACCCGGTTCGCCAACGGCCGCAAGAACGCGCTGCGCATCGAGGTGAACGGCTCGGCGGGCAGCCTGGCGTTCGACTTCGAGGACATGAACGTGCTCCAGTTCTTCGACGGCACCGAGGACTCGGCGGTCGCCGGGTTCCGCCGGATCGTCGTCACGGAGCCGGAGCACCCGTACGTCGGCTCCTGGTGGCCCGCCGGGCACGGGCTCGGCTACGAGCACGCGTTCACCCACCAGGTGGTCGACTTCGTGCGGGCCGTCGCCGAGGGCACCGACCCGGCACCGACGTTCGCCGACGGGCTGCGGGTGCAGCGCGTCCTCGCCGCCGTCGAGGACAGCGCCGCCTCCGGCACGTGGCACCAGGTTTGAGGAGGAGAGCGAGAATGGCACGCCCGATCACGTTGTTCACCGGCCAGTGGGCCGACCTGCCGTTCGAGGAGGTCTGCCGGCTCGCCTCCGGCTGGGGCTACGACGGCCTCGAGATCGCCTGCTGGGGCGACCACCTCGACCCGTGGCGGGCCGCGGAGGACGACGACTACGTCGCGGACCGGCTCGCGATCCTCGCCAAGCACGACCTGAAGGTGTGGACGATCTCCAACCACCTCACCGGCCAGGCCGTGTGCGACGACCCGATCGACGAGCGGCACCAGGGCATCCTGTCCGCCCGCAACTGGGGCGACGGCGACCCGGAGGGCGTCCGCCAGCGGGCGGCCGAGGAGATGAAGATGACCGCGCGGGCCGCCGCCCGGCTCGGCGTCAAGACCGTCGTCGGCTTCACCGGCTCGTCGATCTGGAAGACCGTCGCGATGTTCCCGCCCGCGCCGCAGTCGATGATCGACGCGGGCTACCAGGACTTCGCCGACCGCTGGAACCCGATCCTGGACGTGTTCGACGAGGTCGGCGTCCGGTTCGCGCACGAGGTCCACCCGTCCGAGATCGCCTACGACTACTGGACGACCGTGCGCGCGCTGGAGGCCATCGGTCACCGGCCCGCGTTCGGCCTGAACTGGGACCCGTCGCACTTCGTCTGGCAGGACCTCGACCCGGTCGGGTTCCTGTGGGACTTCCGCGACCGGATCTACCACGTCGACTGCAAGGACGCCCGCCGCCAGGTCGGCAACGGCCGCAACGGCCGGATGGGCTCGCACCTGCCGTGGGCGGACCCGCGGCGCGGCTGGGACTTCGTCTCCACCGGGCGCGGCGACGTGCCGTGGGAGCAGTCGTTCCGGATGCTCAACACCATCGGCTACACCGGGCCGATCAGCGTCGAGTGGGAGGACGCGGGCATGGACCGGCTGGTGGGCGCACCGGAGGCGCTCGAGTTCATCCGCCGCAACGCCTTCGACCCGCCGTCGGCGGCGTTCGACGCGGCGTTCAGCTCCGGCGGGTGACCCGGCGTCCGGCGGCCGGCCACCGCCGACCGCCGCGGCACCGGCGCACCCGATGGGACAATTGATCGATGGAGAGCACCTTGGGTGTCGAGACGGGCTCGCCGGCCGCCGTGCTGCGCCTGCTGATGGACGGCGCCCCGCGCACCAGGGCCGAGATCGTGGCGGCGACCGGTCTCGCCCGGTCGACGGTGCGCGCCCGGCTCGACCTGCTCGTGGCCGCCGGGCTGGTGACCGGCAGCGGCACGGGGGAGTCGACGGGCGGGCGCCCGGCGGGACGGTTCGCGTTCCACCCCGGCGCGCACCTCGTGCTGGCGGCCGAGGTGGGCGCCACCCACGCGACCGTCGCCGTCTCCGACCTCGCGTGCACGCTGCTCGCCGTCGAACAGGTGGACCTCGACGTGGCCGACGGCCCGCGGGTGATCCTGCCGCTGCTCGTCGCGACGTGGCGCGAGCTGCTGCGGACCGTGCCCCCCGCCGAGGTGGTCGGCGTGGGCATCGGCCTGCCGGGACCGGTCGAGCACTCCACCGGCAGGCCGAACAACCCGCCGATCATGCCGGGCTGGGACGGCTTCGACGTGCCGGCCGCGATCGGCGCGGAGTTCGGCGTGCCGGTGCTCGTCGACAACGAGGTCAACCTGATGGCCCTGGGCGAGCACACCGCCTCGCACCCGGACGTGTCGCACATGATCGTCGTGAAGGCCGCCACCGGCATCGGCGCGGGCCTGATCAGCAACGGCGTCCTGCACCGCGGCGCCGCGGGCGCGGCGGGCGACCTCGGGCACATTCGGGTGCCGCAGGGCGGCGAGGTGCTGTGCCGGTGCGGCAACACCGAGTGCCTGGAGGCGGTCGCCGCCGGTCCCGCCTTGGCCGCGAGGCTGCGCGAACTCGGCCACCCCGCGCACTCGACGGCCGACGTCGTGAACCTGGTCCGCGCGGGCAACCTGGAGGCGGGCCGCGTCGTGCGGCAGGCGGGCCGCGACATCGGCGAGGTGCTCGCCGGGTGCGTGAGCATGTTCAACCCGTCGCTCGTGGTCATCGGCGGCCTGCTCGCGGAGGCGGGCGAGATGTTGCTGGCGGGCGTCCGCGAGTCGATCTACCGCCGCTCGCTGCCGCTCGCCACCGAGAACCTGCGGATCGTCGCGTCGAGCGCGGGCGAGACAGCCGGTGCGCTGGGCGCGGCGGCGATGGTGGTGCGGCACGTGCTGTCGCCGGAGGTCCTCGACGCCCGGCTGGGCGAGGTGGCCGCCTCCGCCGAGGTGACCGCTGCCGAGGTGCGGCTGCCCTCGCACGCCACCTGAGCCGTTCTTCTCCTGAGTGCTTCTCCTCCTGGGGCCTTCGCTGGTGCGGAGGCCCTTTTGGTGTGCCCGGATGGGCGAGTAATGACGGCCGTCGTACCTAAGGCACGTGGAATCTGGCAACCAAGTGCGGACTTTTGATTGACACCTGCCATAAGTACCGCCTACGGTCACCCCATGACTGTGACCCGCGTAACAGCAGGGGCGACCGCACGCCCCGTTGTGCGGATGGGCGCGCAGGAGCCGACGCCGGCCACCCGGCAGCTGCTGCGGCTCATGTGCACCGGTGCCACCGACCGGGCGATCGCCCGCGAGCTCGACGTCAGCCTGCGCACCCTCAACCGGCGCATCGCGCGCCTGCAGTCGTTGCTGGGCGTGCAGTCGAGGTTCCAGCTGGGAGTGCTCGCCGCGGAGCTCCAGTGGCTCGCCATCAGGGGTGAAGGGGCCGGCGAGCAGCGCATCTGAGAACGCCGGGGGGTCGGTGGGTCGTGGCGCGCCACGACCCACCGGCGTTTCGGGCGCTCTGTCTGATGGCTACATCAGGTTCTCCACCGCCGTGAGGCGACGGCCTGTGCGCGCCGAGGGCATGCGAGCCGCGTACTGCCTGGCGCGGTCGAGCGCTGCCTTGGCGGCGTCCAAGGCTCCCGTGCGTGCGTAGGACTCGGCCAGCCACGACAGGTAGAGCGAGACCTCTCGGGCGTGGTCCTCGGGGTAACCCGCAATCGCTTTGGACAGCAACGGTTCCGCCTTCTCCGGCGCGCCGAGCTCGATCATGCAGCGGCCTGCCATGACGTCGATCTCGGCTCTGTTGAGCCAGTAGACCCATTCCGGCTCTTCGGTTCCGGAGGAGCGCTGTTCGTAGGCGTCGTCCACCGCGTCCAGCGCACGGGCGGTGACATCTCGGTCCTTCGTCTTGGCGCCGGCCCAGGCCACCCGTTCCAGGAGCAGTGCTCGAACGACAGGTGTGGCGCCGCGGGAACCTCGGACCGCCGAGCGTGCCAGGAGCAGTGCGTCATGGGGGTCGGCCACGTTCGCCACCTGGTAGCTCAGCGATGAGAACAGCTGAGCGGCAAGGGCGTCATCAGCCGCTTCCCTGGCCGCGTCCACGCCACTCAGGTACAGCCGTTGCGCGTCCGCGTACTTGCCCGCGTCCGACGCGACCCATCCGGCGAGCTGGGCGAGCTCGCCGGTCGCGGTGAGCAGTCTTCTGCCGACTGGCTCTGTGAAAGAACCGTCACGGACCAATGCCATCGCCTCGGCGAGCTCCCGCCGGACAGCGGGGAGCAGGTCAGTGCTGCCCACCACGTCGTCAAGGTGCCTCAGTTCGACCACGCGAGCGTCAAGTGCGTCGGCCAGGGACTCTCCGACTCTGCGACCGGAACGACGTTGCGCGACCGCAGGGGAATCCGAGACGAGCCACTCGTGGGCACGGCGTACCGGGTTGCTGCCGATCGGCACGCCCAGGGCTTGCTCGTAGGCCGTCACGACCTCGGGGAGCGGGCGGCGCTTTCCGTTCTCGATCAGGCTCAGATACGGCTTGCTGTAGTGGGTGAGCTGGGACATCCGGGACAGGCTGAGTTCGGCGGCCTCACGTGCTGCCCGGAGGGCGTCGCTCAGCTCCGACACGCCTATTCCCCGATCGTGTTGTCAACGTTTGTAAACCCGTTGAACAGCATAAAGGCGACGGCAAGGCGCTACAAATAAGGAGCAGTTCTCGTCCGTGTGAACCAGGCGGGACCTGTGTCTTGCAATTCGCTTGGGAGGTGGTCATGTTCAAGTGGGTCGAGCTGGTACTCGAACCTCGGCGTGATTACCCGTGTCCCCGCCCAGAGCAGTGCACGTGTGTGTGGACCCAACTCACGTGGGGTTGGAAGAAAGGGGCGGATCGCACAGGATGCCCTGTACATCGCAAGGAGGCCGCTGTTGGTGAGCTGGATCGCCGTAGCGGGACCGGCAGGCCGGTGATCACGAAAGGGAGAGCAGGGGTCGGAACGGCCTCAGGCCATGGGGAAGAGCGGAGCGGAGAAGAGTCCGACTGACAAGAAGCCAGGGCCGCTGAACCCACCTCCGAATCCCGACCTGCCCTGGAAGAGCTGAACGTGGAGCGGTCAGGAGCCAATGGCGTTCAGGGGTAGCTCATCAACCGGCTTGCGGGGCTTTCGCGACTGTCAGGATCTCTTGGACGTCCTTCCGCAGTTCGGGGACTTCGTCAGCTAGGCGCTCCAGCATCGCGTCTCGCTCGCCGGACAGTTCGGCAAGTCGGGTCTGCAATCCTTGAACTCGGTTCTCCAGTGTCGTCATGTCGGAATCTTGCGGAGTCACGGCTCGATATGGACACTGGGATGCAACGTCGTCGGCGGTGTCGGACGGAGAATTCGTTCTTCGGATTCGCGAAAAAGACCCGGGATGATTCATGGCGCCTGCTGCGGGCGGTGCCCGTTCAGGAACCGCCGCACGACGGCCTCCGGGTCGGCCGGTGTCTGCGTGGTCAGCCGGTCGACCCGTCGTGCGAAGGCGCGCATCATCAGCGGTCCCACCAGGGCGAAGAACGTGTGCCGTGGCGGTTCGACGACGAGGGCGCCGCGGCGCTGGTGGTGCAGGATGACCTCGTCGACCCGGCCCAGCAGCGACTCGGGTTCGGTGAGGACCGCGGCGACCTCCGGGCTGAACTTCGCCTCTCGCATCAGGGTCAGCACCACGCCGCCGCGGGTGTCGTACAGGCGTGCGTAGTAGTTCACGATCGTGAGCAGATCGGCCGCCACGTCGTCGCCCGGTGTGTCCAGGTCCAGGGCGAAGCCGAGGAAGTTGCTGCGCACGGCCTGGCGGAGCAGGTTCTCCTTCGAGGTGAACCGGCGGAACAGGGTGGCCTCGTTGATCCCGGCTGCCTCGGCTATCGAGCGGGTGGTGGACCGCTCGTAGCCCTGTTCGGCGATCACCTGCAGGACCGCGTCGAACACCACCTGGTCGGGCACTCGGCTCGCCACTCACGCACCTCGCTGTCGGTTCGCTGTAGATGCAAGTAAGCACTTGCATCGCACTGCAATGTCTGGCTACCTTAATTCGCAAGTGACCGCTTGCATTCAGCTATCTTAAGGACAGGGCCATGGCCGACACCGGTGTCCCCGCTCGTTCGTCCGTCCTCGCGCCCAGCGCCGCGGAGATCGTCGTCGGCCTCCTGGGGGCCGTGGTGATCTCGGTCGTGGCCAACTCGCTGATCGCCCTGATCGCGATCAGGTTCATCCCCGAGGGCACCGACCGCGTGGGGCTGGCCGTGGTCGAGTACGGGCCCGCCTCGGTGATCGGCGTGGTGGTCGGCGCGATCGGCTGGTACCTGATCCGGCGGCACACCGCCGACCCGAAGCGCGTGCTGCGCGTCGTGGTGCCGGTGTCCGTCCTGGTGTCGTTCATCCCCGACCTGGGGATTCTCGCGGGCGGCGCCACCTTCGTGAACTCGTTCGCACTGATGCACATGCACGCCGTCGTGGCCGCCGCCACGGTCCTCGTCCTCGTGCGGGTGCTGCCGCTGTCCAAGAAGTGAGGCCAGGCCCCGTGCGGGGCGAGTGACCGTCAGGCGGATCCGGCCGTTGAACTCCAACGGCCGGATCCGCCTGTCCGTCGTTTCCTGATCGCCGTCGTGGCACGCCCTTCGCCCGCTCAGTCGTCCGGCACAACGCCCGAACGGCTGAGAAGGACGCATCCCGCTTTGTAGGCTGCTCTGGCGCGGCTGACGGAACCCGCGGAGGTCGGCGCGCGTCGACTCGGACGGACAAGGCGCTTCGGGACACGAGGACGATGACGGAAGAGACGTTCGGGCCGTACCGGATCGAGCACCTGCTCGGTCGCGGCGGGATGGGTGAGGTCCACCGGGCCTACGACACGGTGCACGACAGGGTCGTGGCGCTGAAGCGGTTGTCGCCCGGCTATCACGACGACGAGGAGTTCCGCGCCCGGTTCCGCCGTGAGGCGCAGATCGTCGCACGGCTGCGCGAGCCGCACGTCATCCCCATCCACGCCTATGGCGAGATCGACGACCGGCTCTACCTCGACATGCGGCTGGTGGAGGGTTCCGACCTGTCGGACCTGATCGCCGCGGGACCTCTCGAACCGGCGCGGGCCGTGCGGATCGTGGAACAGGTCGCGAGCGCGTTGGACGCCGCGCATGCCGACGGTCTTGTGCACCGCGACGTGAAACCGTCCAACGTCCTCGTGACGTCCGGCGACTTCGTGTACCTGGTGGACTTCGGCATCGCCCGCAGCGCCTCACCGGCCGCGACGAGCCTGACGGCGTCCGGTTCGGTCGTGGGCACGCTCGACTACATGGCGCCGGAACGCTTTGAGAGCGGACCGGTCGACGGACGTGCCGATGTGTACGCCTTGGCGTGCGTCCTGTTCGCGTGCGTGTCCGGACGACGTCCGTTCACCGCGGACGGCACGGCGGCGCAGATCTGGGCGCACCTGAACGAGGTCCCGCCCAAGGCGTCCCCGCTGAACTCCGCGGTGCCGTCCGCTCTGGACGACGTCATCGCCAAGGGCATGGCCAAGCGGCCCGCCGACCGCTACGCCACCGCCGGGGACCTCGCCCGCGCGGCCGCCCGGGCGCTGACCGGTCCTGCGCGACCGGTCCCGCCCGTCGCCCCGCCACTCGTCACCCCGCCCCCGAACATTCCGCCCAACACCCCGCCGTCCGGGCAGTCGCCGGTCTCGACCCCTCCCGCCAGCTGGCCCCCGCCGCACGTGCCCCAGCAGAACGTGCCCCAGCAGTACCCGCGCCAGGGGACGCCGCCGCACGGAACACCGGCACCGCACCAGTTCCCACCCGTCACGACCGGCCCGCGGCTCGCGCTGCGCCCGTCCGGGGAGATGACCCCGGCCAAGCGGGCCCTTCTCATCGGCACCGCCGTCGTGGTCGTCGCCGGAGTCGTCGCGGCGCTGCTGTACTTCCCGGACGGCGCGAAGATCAGCGGCTCCGGCACGTCCAGCTCCACACCGTCCAGCACGACGACCACGAGCAGCACGACTACCACCACCACGACCACCACCACTACGACCACGCGGTCGCAGCAGGAGAACGCGTTGCTGTCCGCATTGCCCGCCGTCTACCAGGGCAACGGTTCGTGCGTGGCCTTCACGCCCGACAAGGGTCCGGTCGCCGCGGTCCGGTGCAGCGACGCGGACGGGTCGCGGTCCAGCTTCCCGCCGCCGGAAGAGGCCGAGTTCCGGCTCTTCGCCGACCGCGCCGCCCAGGACGCCCACTTCCAGGAGCTGGTGACCGCCAGGGGCATCCCGCGCAGGGACGACAGGGGAGGCTGCCGGCCGAAGTCCGACCCGGTGCACTACGCGCTCTACTACCGCACGACGGACGGTCCGCTGCCGGGCGAGTTCACGACGTGCTTCCTCGCAGAAGGTGTCGCGGAGGTGTGGTGGGTCGACTCGCAGACGCTCACCACCGGCGTGGTGAAGAGGCGCGGCGACGTCGACACCCTCGACAAGCTCGACCTGTGGTGGAACAACTCGATCCTGACCGCGATGTGACCGGGCGCCGTACGGGCGTCACGTTTTCCGCTCTTCCGACGATCCAGGAGGAGAGTCGCGGAGAGGGAGGTCCTGCTCTATGAGCCTGACGGGTGTGGACGCGCACGACATCGACGAGGGGGCCCCGCCGGTCGTCGGTGAGGTCGAGGAGATCGCGGCACACGCCGACCCGGTCGTCCGGAACCTGCGGATCACCCAGTGCTACCACCGGTTGTCCCGCGTGCTGGCCGCCCGCACGGGCGGTGCCGCGAACTGGTGCACGTTCGCCGTGTGGGCGTCCAAGCAGGTCGGGCGGACGATCCGGCAGGAGGACCTGGCGGACACGGCCGGACGCCTGCTGAAGTCCTCACCGGAGCTGGCCGCCGGGGTGGACCTGGTGGTGCACGGCCTGAAACGCGCCGTGCGGCGGGAAGTTCTCGGCCACGCGCACGAGACGGTGCGCAAGGCCGTGGTGGCGACCGCACGACTCGACGACGTCAGTGCGGCAGCGGCGCGCGGCAACCTCAAGGTCTTCGAGGAGATCGCCCGCGAGTTCGCCCGCTTCCTCGCGGAGTTCGGCCCGGACCAGGTGCACGACGAGGAGAAGATCCGGGAGTTCTGCGCGGCGCTGCGGCCGGGCGAGCCGCCGGAGGGGCAGCGGTACCTCCGCAAGGCGTTCACCCGCTACCACCGCGCGATGACCACTGACGACCCGAAGCAGCGCGCGGAGTTGTTGCTGCTGGCCAACATCGAGGTGGGGCTGCACGAGCAGACGCGCCTGCAACCGGAGATCGCGGCCGCGCTGCAAGCGCCCGTCGTCGACCCCCGCGAGCTGGAACGGCGGCTGTTCGAGCTGGTGCTGCCCGGCAACCGGGTGATGAGGTGGCTGCGGCTGGTGCTGCTGACCGTGCTCGGCAGGCGCACCGCCGTGCGCGCCGCCACCGAGCAGCTCGCGGAGCAGGCGCGGGCCGTGGTCCGCCGCGCGGTCACGAAGCACCTGATGACGTTGTCGCTGCCCGGCGGCGAGACGCTCGACCTGAGCGTGGACCTGCCGGCGACGTTCCCGCCGCTGCTCGCGGAGCTGGCCGAGCCGGAGCTGCTGGCGCTGCTGGAGCTCGTCGACCCGTCGCCGGACAGCCTGGCCGGGACGGCGGCGCGGGACTGGGCCGACCTGCCCGACCGGTTGCACTACATCGCCGACATGTTCCGCTGCCACGCGCTGCGCGAGGACCTGCTCACGCCGCCGTTCACCGCGGAGCAGGTGGAGGCCATGACGGCGGGGCGCAGACCCACCGGCCGCTTGTAGTCCACAGTGGACTGACTTGGGGGCGCTAGGGTGGCCGGTATGAGCCGGAAACTGGCGGTAGGACTCGCGGTCGTGCTGATCCTGGTCGGCGGGATCTGGACGGCGCAGGGGCTGGGCTACCTCAAGGGCAGCTTCATGACCGGCCAGCAGCTGTGGACGACCATCGGCCTGCTGTGCGTCGGGGCCGGTGTCCTGCTGCTCATCCCGTGGCCGGGCAGGAGGACGCCGCCGGAGCGGTGACCGCGCGGCTCAGTTGTCGAACCAGTCCGGCCGTGTCGCCGACGACGGGTCGAGCCGCTCCAGGATGCGTTCGTGGGCGACGCGCAGGTGGTCCAGCTGCGCGTCGTCGAGCGCGTCCACGACCAGGTCGCGGACCGTGGTGACGTGACCGGGCGCGGCCTGCTCGACGGCGGCCAGGCCCAGGCCGGTGAGGACCGCGCGGCTCGCGCGGCGGTCGTCCGGGTCCGGCTCGCGGCGCAGAAGGCCCTGTGCCTCCAAGCGTTTCACGACGTTCGACAGGCGCGACAGCGACGAGCTGGTGAGCTGGGCGAGCCTGCTCAGCCGCAGGGTGTGGTCGGACGTCTCGGACAGCATCGACAGCACGTGGTACTCGAAGAACGACAACCCGGCGTCGCGTTCGAGCTGGGCGTCGAGCGTCGCGGGCAGCCTGGTCAGCACGCGGACCATGTGGAGCCAGGCGACGCGTTGCTCCGCCGTCAGCCAGCGCGGGTCGTTCGAGGCCGAGGTCATCCGGCCAATTTACTTGACGCTTGAACCAAATGCACTTACTCTCCGGTCGCGAGGTTCAAACTTGAACAATTTGTCCCGGGGGATTTCGCCCGGGGACGGCCGCTCAGGGGAGGAGCGCGATGTTCGCGTCCTGGTACGACCGGCAGGGTGCCGCCGGAGACGTCCTGCGGGTGGGGGAGCTGCCCGACCCGGAGCCCGGACCCGGCGAGGTGCGCGTCGCGGTGCGACTGTCCGGCGTGAGCCCCGGCGACACGAAGAAGCGGCGCGGCTGGCTCGGGTCCGGGATGCCGTTCCCGCGGGTGATCCCGCACAGCGACGCCGCCGGGGTGGTGGACGCGGTCGGCGAGGGCGTCGGCCGTGACCGGGTCGGGCAGCGCGTGTGGGTCTACAACGCGCAGTCCTACCGGCCGTCCGGCACGGCCGCGCAGTACACGGTCGTGCCGCAGCACCTGGCCGTGCCGCTGCCGGACCACGTCGGCGACGAGTTGGCGGCGAGCCTCGGCATCCCCGGGATCACCGCCCACCGCACGGTCTTCGCCGATGGCCCCGTGGACGGGCGGATCGTCCTCGTGCACGGCGTTCTCGGTGGCGTCGGCTCGTTCGCCGCCCAGCTCGCCCGATGGGGTGGCGCGACGGTGCTCGGCACGGTCACGAAGGCGCGGGACCTCGAGCTCGTGGACCCCTCGGTCGTCTCGCACGCCGTCGCCCTCGACGACCCCGGCGCACCACGGCAGCTCCGGGCCGCGGCACCGGGCGGCGTGCACCGGATCATCGAGGTTTCCTTGTCCGACAACGCTGATCTGGACGTCGCCGTGATCGCCGACGACGGTGTCATCGCCGCCTACGGCACGCGAGCCGACCGCACGGAGCTGCCGTTCTGGCCGTTGCTCTTCGCGAACGTCACGGTGCGGCTGTTCGGCAGCGACGACTTCCCGGCAGCCGCGAAACGGGCGGCGGCACGCGACCTCACCGCGGCCGCAGCTGTGGGTGCGTTGAGCGTGCGGGTCGGCGCCCGGTTCGGCCTCGCCGAGATCGCCGCCGCCCACGACCGGGTCGACGCCGGGGCGGGCGGCCGCGTGTTCGTCTCCCTCGGCTGAGGGACGCCCGCCGCATGCCCGGCCGCGCCGTGAGGCACCCTACGAGGGCGTCGAACGGTGGGGCAGGAGCTCGTCATGGTGAGGCTGGACCGTCTGGTCAACGTGCTGGGCGGGTACGGGGTGCGGCTGTGCTGCTGTCCCGTGCCGCGCTCGGCCGAGCTGCGCGGCGTCGTGCTGCGCGACGCGACGGACGACCGGCCCGAGGCCGGTGACGTCTACCTCGCCGTCGGTCTGGGGTCCGTGGTCGACGCGGTGCGGGCGGCGGTGGCGGCACGGGCGTTCGCCGTGGTCGTCCGCGGCGGTGAGGAGCTGCTGCCGGACGCCGTCGCGGTGGGCGAGGCCGAGGGGGTCGCGGTGCTGCTGGCTGATCCCGCGTTGTCGTGGAGCCAGCTCGCCGGCGTCGTCTACGGCCTCGTGCTGGAGGGCAGGGAGACCGAGTCCGGGCGCGGGCCGACCGACCTGTTCGCGCTGGCCGACAGTCTCGCCGCCGCGACCGGGGGCGCCGTGACCATCGAGGACCACCTGTCGCGCGTGCTCGCCTACTCCGGTCCGCAGCAGGAGGTGGACGCGGCCAGGCTGGAGACCATCATGGGCCGCCAGGTGCCCGCCTGGGTGCGGGAGCTGTTCGACGCGGCGGGCGTGCGGCGGCACCTGGCCGCGTCCGACGAGCCGTTCTTCGTCGGCGGCGTGCCCGACCGCGGGCTGACCGGGCGGGAGGTCGTCGCGGTCAGGGTCGGCAAGGAGCTGCTCGGCACGATCTGGGTCGCCTGCTCCGCCCCGCTGCGGGGCGCCCGCCGCACCGCGCTGACCGACGGCGCCCGGACCGTGGCGCTGCACCTGCTGCGGCTGCGGGCGAGCGCCGACCTGGAGCGCCAGGTCGAGTCGGAGTGGGTGATCCGGCTGCTGGAGGGCACCGCGGACGCCGCGACCGTGATCAGCCAGCTCGGGCTGCCACCCGGTCCCGCGCGGGTCGTGGCGGTGCGCGCGCACGTCGGCGCCGAACGGCACGCCGCGGTGCTGCTCGCGTTCGAACAGGCGACCACCGGGTTCGGCTGGTCGCGGCCGGGCCGCAGCGCGTTGTCCGGCAACAGCATCTACACGATCCTGCCGGGGGAGCGGGTGGCCGCGGCACGCGACTGGCTCGCGGTGCTGGAGGCGGCGCTGCCCGACACCCTCGTGCTGTCCGCGGGCATCAGCGCCGTCGCCGAGCCCGCCGACCTGCCCGCGGCCCGGCAGGAGGCGGACGAGTGCCTGGCGCTGCACGAGATGAGGACCGAGGACACGGCACCGCCCGCGTACGACGAGTCGTGGGACGCGATCCTGCTGCAACGGCTGCGCACGGCGGCACGGGTCGGCCGGGCCTCCGCCCGCGGCCCGGTGGCGGACCTGCGCCGGTACGACGCCGAGCACGGCACCGAGTACGTGGCGACCCTGCGGGCGTGGCTGGAGGCGCAGGGCGACCTGACGACGGCGGGCGAGCGGCTCGGGGTGCACGGCAACACCGTCCGCAACCGGCTGCGGAAGATGACCGACGTGACGAGCATCGACCTGGACGACCCCACCAAACGGGTCGCGATGATGATCGACCTCGCGGCCACGGTGTCGGAAACCGACAACCACTGACCCGTCGATTGTAGGAATCGGACATCCGGTTCGAGTGACGTCCGCCCCATCCTGGAGTCATCACGAGCGATGACAGGAGGCAGGGATGAGCGGCGTCGAGCGCCTCGACGGCGGTCCGCGCTCAGCGGTCGTTGTCGGTGCGGGGGTCGTGGGGCTGTCCACGGCGTGGTTCCTCCAGGAACGCGGTGTCGACGTGACGGTCGTGGACCGCACGGGTGTCGCGGCCGGCGCGTCCTGGGGCAACGCCGGGTGGATCGCGCCGGGACTGGCGATCCCGTTGAACGAGCCCGCGGTGCTGCGCTACGGGCTGCGGTCGCTGTTCGACCCGGCCGCGCCGCTGCACATCCCGCTGACCGCCGATCCCGGCCTCTGGTCGTTCCTCACCCGGTTCGCCGCCCAGTGCCGGTGGTCGTCGTGGACGCGGGCCGCGAAAGCGAACCTCCCGCTGAACGAGGAAAGCATCGAGGCGTACGACGTGCTCACCGCCAACGGTGTCGGTGCGCCCACGTTCGACGCCCCGATCACCGCGGCCTTCACGACCGCGGAGCAGGCCCGGGGTCTCCTGCGCGAGCTGGAACGGCTCGCGCGGGCCGGGCAGCCGGTCGAGCACGCCGAGCTCTCCGCCGTCGAGCTCGGCGTGCCGCTCGCGTCGTCCGCGCTGACGGCGGGCGTGCGCATCGACGGACAGCGGTTCGTCGACCCCGGCGGGTTCGTGCAGGCGCTGGGCCGCTCGGTGGTCGTCCGCGGCGCCACGATCAGGTCGTTCGAGGTGGCGGACGTCGTCGCCGAACGCGGTGGCGTCTCGGTGCGGACCGCTGAGGGCAGTGCGATCAAGGCGGACGTCGCGGTGCTGGCCACCGGCGCCTGGCTGCCGCGCCTCGCGGGCCGCACGGGCGTCCGCACGCCGGTCCGCGCCGGTCGCGGCTACTCGTTCACGGTGCCCGTAGACCGGCCCGTCCCCGGCCCGGTCTACCTGCCGGAGGTGCGCGTCGCGTGCACGCCGTACCAGGGCAAGCTGCGCGTCGCGGGCACGATGGAGTTCCGCGACCCGGACGCGCCGCTGGACGAGGCGCGGGTGGACGCGATCATCAAGTCCGTCCGGCCGTTGTTCGACGGCGTGGCGTGGGACGAGCGCACCGACGTCTGGGTGGGCCCGCGCCCGGTCACCCCGGACGGCCGCGCGCTGATCGGCGCGACCAGGACGCCCGGCGTCTACGTCGCGGGCGGGCACGGCATGTGGGGCCTCGCCCAGGGGCCGGTGACCGGACGGCTGCTGGCCGAGCAGATCACCACCGGCAAGCAGCCCGGTGCCCTGCGCGAGTTCGACCCGCTGAGGTGAGCGCCCGTGGAAGCCGAACCGCTGGACGACGCGCTGACCGGTGACGAACGGTCCGAACTGGCCTGGCTGCGCAAGGAGAACGAGTTCCTCCGCGCGCAGCGCGACATCCTGCTGAGCGTGGCCTCCGGCTACGCCCACGACTTCGAGGCGATGCTCCGCCGCGGGCAGCGCCACACCTGACCACATTTCCGGTCCGTACGGGTCGCGCGCACACTCCGGCCCGCATGGACACCCCGCCGTCAGGGCGGTTCCCTCCCCCCCCAGACCGTCCTGACGGCAACTACTCCTGCCCTGGGAGGCAACATGACCAGCACGACCCCGCGCGTGTGGCTGTCACCGCAGGCGCACCACCGGCTCCGCAACGAACTGGCGGCCCTGCTGGCCCAGTCGCGCGGCCGCCCGGAGGACTCCGACGACGCGGGCGCCGTGCCGCCCGGCGAGCGCGAGGCCCGCATCCGCCAGATCAACGACCTCCTCACCAACGCGGTCGTCGGCGAGGACCCGCCGGACGACGGCGTCGCCGAGCCCGGCATGGTCCTCACCGTCCGCTTCGACGACACCGGTGAGACCGAGACGTTCCTGCTCGGCGCCCGCGGCGCGGAGCACGGCACGATCGAGGTCTACTCGCCGACGTCCCCGCTGGGCGCGGCCCTGATCGGTGCCCGCCGCGGCGAGCAGCGCTCCTACCGCACCCCCAGCCGCGCCACGGTCCGCGTGACCCTGCTCGACGCGGTGCCCTACGGCCTCGCAGGAGGTGCGTGATGAGCCGGGGACCGGGGAAGGGAGGGTGATCGTGCTCAGCGACCGTGAACGCGAGAAGCTGTGCGAGATCGAACGGGGACTGGCCGAGGACGACCCGCGCCTAGTCGAGAAGCTGCAGACCGCGGACTGGCCCGCGCCGAAGGTCGCCGACCACTGGTTCACGGCCCTGCTGGCCGTGTCCGGTGTGCTGGCCGTCGCCTCTCTGGCGCTGGGCCACACCACCGGAGGGCTGGCCTGTGCGCTGGTCGCCGGGTGGGCGTGGGGAACGCTGCACCGCCGGAAGGCCGCGGCACGCGGAGCGCTGCCCAAGAGCGGTGAGCGGACCTGGCCGCAGGACTGACCTCCGCGTCCACAAAGGACTGGTTCACAGCCCTCCCGGAGAGGAGGAGAGCCACTCGGGGTGGCGGTTCTTCAGGACGTCGCGGTCCGCGCTGGTGGGCAGGAGGACGTCGGCGCCTCCGTCGTAGGGGTGGTGGATCCGGTCGAAGGACAGGCTGGTGATCATCACCTCGGAGGCGCGGTCGTCGGCCACGGCGCGCAGCAGGTCGTCCACGAGACCGGTCCGCCAGGGCGCGGTGCTCACGTGTAGGTGGGCGTACGTGATGAACTCCGGGTCCGTTTCGTTCTCGTCGGTGCGCATGGACATCCAATGACGCGCACCGGGATGCCAGTGCGCGTGCTGTGCCTTCAGCGGTGGAGGCTGCGACTCACCCGACCAGCTCGTCGTCACGATCCGGACTTCCTCCCCGCGGAACAGTTCGTCCAGGACGGTGTTGTAGCGGCCGAGCACGATGTCGTACTCGGCCTCGTCGGTGGGGTAGCGCTTGGAGCCCGGCAGGCTGTGGAACCGCACCCAGCGCTCGGCGTAGACGTGCTTCAGCAGGTGCGGGACCGGGAAACAGCGCTCCCAGTGCCGCTCCCACAGCGACAGGAGGTCGTCCGGCACAGGGGGTTCCGCGATCGTCACCTCCGCCAGAACAGGTGGTGCACCACTCCGCTGGAGCTCGGCACGACGTCGAGGTGGAAGCGGTCCAGCAGCTCGTCCGGCGACTTCCACAGCGCCACCCCGTGACCGAGGGACACCGGCGCGACCGCGACGTGCAGCGTGTCGACGAGGTCGGCGTCGAGGAACGCCCTGATGGTCGTGGCGCCGCCGCCGATGCGGACGTCCTTGCCCCCGGCGGCCTCCTTCGCGAGCCGCAGCACGTCCGCCGGGTCGCCGCCGACGAAGTGGAACGTCGTGTCGGACAGCGTGAACGACGGCCGCTCGTGGTGGGTCAGCACGAAGACCGGGGTGTGGAACGGCGGCTCGTCGCCCCACCAGCCCTGCCAGTCGTGGTCGCGCCACGGGCCGCGGTGCGGGCTGAACTTGTGGGCGCCCATGATCTCCGCGCCGATGTTGTTGGCGAAGTCGCGGGTGAGGTAGTCGTCGAGGCCGCGGCTGCCGCCGGGCTCGGTGCGGTTGGGCCAGCTCGCCGTCGCTCCCGCCCACGCGAACAGGGTGCCGGGGTCGGCGTGGCCGAACGGCCGGTCGAGGGTCTGGTCCTCACCGGCGCCGAACCCGTCCTGGGACACGACGAAGTTCTGGACCTTCACCAGCTGGGTCATGGGTTTCCTCCCGTGTCTCGGCCGGCCTGCCGGTCCGGCTGACAGGCAGACCACCGCCGGCGCGTGAACTCATCGGTCCCCGTTCCGACGAGCTCACGCGCGCACGTCACGCCGTGGTCGGGACGGGGTGGCCCTCCGACGCCTGCACGACCACGATGCCCTGTCCGGTCAGCGCGAGCTGGAACGCCTCGCCGGAGCCGCGGCCGATGACCGCGCCGAGCTTGGCCGTCTTGCGGATCGAGGACTGCAGCGAGGTGGACCACAGGACGGCCGACTGCATGTCGACGAACGTCGGCACGTCCACGTTCAGCACGACCGGCGTGCCGTAGGCGGTGACCGCCAGGGCGCCGGTACCGGTGAAGGTGGTGTTGAACAGGCCGCCGCTGATCATCGACGCGCCCTCGGTGCGGTTGATGTCCCACTTGAGCGAGCTCTCGAACGCGAGCACGCTCTTGCCGTTGACCGTGACGCTCTCGTTCTCCAGGTGGACGACGAAGACCTCGTCCGCGTCCTGGGCGAGGAAGACGTCGCCGCTGCCGGAGACCTTCATGAGGGACATGCCCTCGCCGGTGAACGCCTTCTTGAACAGCTTGCCGATGCCGCCCGCGCCCTCGTAGGCGAAGTCGACCTCGCCCTGGTAGGCGACCATCGAGCCCTGCTTGGCGAAGAAGAACCCACCGCTGCCGGTGAGGTCCACTTTGAGCATCCGCTCGTTCTGCAGCTGGAAGCTGCCCGGCTCGACGGAGCGTTCCTGGTGGTTGAACAGTGAGCTGCGCATGCGCAGATCATGCCTCAGCGCTTGGACGCGCTCCGCACGATCCCATGTGCCATGGTCGCGAACACGATGTCGTGCAATGGTTTCTGAACTGCCCAATACAACTGGCCGAGCAGACCGTCCGCGGTGAACGTGACCTTCTGCCGATAACGGGTGCGGTCACCCTCGCGGTCCACTCGCATGTCGAGCACCGTGCGGCCGGGCATCTTCATGTCCGCCCGCAGGACCAGTCGCCGCCCCTCGTCGTCGCGGTCCACAACGGTCCAGAAGTCGACGACGTCGCCCGCCCCGACCTCCGGCGCCCGGCCCCGGTACAGCCCGATGCCGCCCAGCAGGTGGTCGACGGCGCCCCGGACCGTCCACACGAGAGGGATGGTGTGCCACCCCTCGTCGCCGCCCAGTGAGCTCACCGTGCGCCACACGTCGTCGGGCGACGCGTCGGTCAGCACGGTCTGCTCCTCGGTGAACACCTCGCCGCCGGTCTCCTCGTCCGGCGGGTCGATGGCGGCGCGGATGGCGTTGTCGACGCTCGTCAGCCCACCGGGCGGGGCGGGCAGCACCTCGGTGACGGGGGTTCCGCCGGAGCCGAGGTCGTGGTCCAGCGACACCAGCAGCGGTTCCGCGACCGTCGCGGACACCGGCGTGAGCAGCCCGGCGACCTGCGCGGCGAGCTTGTGCGACCACAACGGCGACGGCACCGGCACGCGGACGGGCAGCCGCAGCACCCGCGCGCACCGCTGCACCAGGTCCAGGTAGGACAGCCGTTCCGGCCCGAGCACGTCGAACGCGCCGTCGACCGGTTCCGGCAGGTGCGCGGAGGCCACCAGGAAGTGCACGACGTCGGCGACCCCGACCGGCCTGCTGGTGTGGTGCATCCACGACGGCACCGGCACCCACGGCGACAGCCGCGCGGACGAGCGCAGCAGCTCGAAGCTCGCCGACCCGGCGCCGATCACCATCGGGGTGCGCAGCACGAGCGCGGGCACCCGGCCCGCCGCCACGACGTCACCGACCTCGGCGCGGGAGCGCAGGTGCGGGGACAGGCCGGGGCCGTCGGGGCGCGGCCCGCCGACGTAGACGACCTGCCGCACCTCCGCCCGTTGCGCCGCCTCCGCCAGCACGGTGGCGGCCGCGCGGTCGACGTCGGCGAAGTCCGGCCGGTCCAGCGAGTGCACGAGGAAGTACACGACCTCGGTGCCCGCCAGGGCTTTCCCGACCGCGCGCCGGTCCGTGGCGTCACCGCTGTGCACCAGCACCGAGGTGGGGAACCGGGTCGCCTGGGCGCGGTCGCGCACCAGCACCGCCACCTCGTGGCCGTGCGCGAGCAGCTCCGGCACGAGGTGCGACCCCAGGTGCCCGGTCGCGCCCATGACGAGGCACCTCATCGCAGGCCGGTCCGGTTCTGCAGCGCCCCGATCTTCGTCCCGTACAGGAAGAACACGGCCATGAACACCTCGATCCGCTGCTGCGACGAGAGTCCGTCGAGGTCCACCGCGATCTCGGTGTCCCGCACGTCCGCGTTCTCCGCGAGCCGCCGGTTGAACACCGCCCTCGCGATGTCCTGGCAGCGTTCGTCGACGTCGGCGTGGAACAGGCGGCGCAGGTCGCAGTCGGGCGGCAGCGGGTGGCGGACGAGCTCGGCGGGGTAGCGGGCGTTCATGACCCGCGCGGCCGTGTTGAGCACGTGCGCGACGAGCTCGGGGCCCCTGTCGAAGTGCTCCACCATCGCGACCAGCTCGTCGAGGGTCGCGACGTCCTCCTCGATGCTCACGGGCGTGCTGATGTCGAGGTCCAGGCGTTCCATCGCCATCGCGACGTTCTCGAGCACCTGGCCGGGGTCGACCACGAACCGGTCGCCGAGGCGTGCGCTCGCGCGGTGGTGGTGCGGGTCGAGCAGCTCCTGCGTCTCGCGGTCCAGACGCAAGGGGAGCAAGTCGTCGTGGTCGGTCGTCACGCGGATGACGTGCCCATTTTGGAGCCCCCGCAACCGTCCAGTCACGAACGGACGATGCCCCGGCCGGACGCCGACCCCTCTGACCTGCGGCGCAGGGCAACCTGAACGGTTCGGGCCCGCGTTGGCAAGAGAGGGGTGGAAGGCGGAGCGAACCCGAGGAGCTTCATGTCGTCAGACGCGGAACTGATCGGCAGATCACTGCGCGGAGACACAAACGCCTTCGTGGAAGTGATCAGCCGCCACGAGACCGCGATCGGGAACTACCTCGCGCGCCGGATCGGGCGCCAGGCGGCCGAGGACGTCCTCGGTGAGGTGTGGGTGGCGGCGTACGAGTCGCGGGCCACCTACGACCGGTCGTACCCGGAGGCCAGGCCCTGGTTGTACGGCGTCGCGCTGAACAGGCTGCGGCGGCACTGGCGGTCGGAACCGGCCGAGGACCCGGCGGCGGACCTGAGCGGGACGGCGACGGGCTGGGACCCGTGGCCCGCCGTGGACGCCCGTGTCGACGCGCAGGCACTGCTGCGCACGGCGCTGGCACGGCTGAGACCGGAGGAACGCGAGGTGCTCGGCCTGGTCGCCTGGGAGGACCTGACCGTCGCGGAGGCGGGCCGGGTGCTCGACCTGCCGGCCGGCACGGCACGCCGTCTGCTGCACCAGGCGCGCAAAGCGTTGCGAGAGGCCCCCGAGGTGGCCGTGCTGCTGCAGGTCCCGACAACGTGAGAAGACGACCCGTGGATGAGATGGATCTGATGAAGAAGCTGCGTGACGTGCATTCCCCGAGCTCCGAAGCCTATGACCGTGCGCGCGGCGCGCTGCACTCGGCGATGGGAGAACAGATGACCACCGTCCCGCCGCCACGGCGCCGGAGGTCGTGGCCCAGGCTGAGCGTCGCGGCGCTCGGCGCGGCGGCGGTCGTGACCGCGGTGGTGATCGGGACGACCGGCGGTGGAGCCCCCGCCACCACCCCGGCGGACTCCGCCGCACCGGAGGCCGGTGCGGCTCCCCAGGTCGTCGAGTCGCCGCTCGTGGAGCTGGCCTCGGCGGTGCAGGCGGCCGGTCAGCTGCCGGGCGACTCCTCGCTGGTCGTCAAGCGATGGGCCGCGCCGGACGGGTCGCCGTCGGTCCACTACACCGTCTACACCGACCAGGGCCAGATGTTCTACGGCGACTCGCCGCAGTCCCTCGCAGAGGGGGCCCGCAGGAACGACGACCAGGCGCAGGAGCACCACCGGAAGGCGATGGACGCCGCCCGCCTGGCCGCGACCGGCGACGTGGAGAAGGCCAGGGACGACATGCTCGCCTCCACCGGGGCCCCGTTCGGCTTCGGGACGACCCCGGAGGAGGCGGACAAGGCGTGGCAGGAGTCGTACGAGCGGCGGGCGGCGGAGTTCCGCAGGCTCGGCAAGGAGGTGCCCCCCTTCAAGCCGCGCCCGACGGGCAAGGAGTTCGAGGACCTGCTCAACAACCAGCTGTGGGCCAGCACGACCTCCGCGCTGTTCTCCGGGGCCTCCAACGCCGACGTCCGGGCCGGTGTGCTGAAGCTGCTCGCGACGATCGGGGACGTGAAGGTCGAGAAGGCCGAGGCCGGCGGACGGCAGGTCCTCACCCTCACCGGGTCCCCCGCCATCCACGGCGGTGACGGGCACGCGGTCCTGACGGTCAGCGCGGAGACCGGCCTGCCGATCAGCAGCGAGATCGTCCCGAACCCGCTGTCGCCGGAGCCCTCGAAGGCCGCGATCGTCCGGTACGAGTCGTCGCGCGTGACGCTCGACGACGTGAAGGCGGGCCGGATCTGACCTGACCGGCGCGGGGGAGCACGGCTCTCCCGCGCCGGTCGGTCATGCCACGTGCACGGCCAGACCGGTGACCCCCGGCGCGACCCCGGGCCGCAGCACGAGGTTCTCGTCGTAGTCACCGCCGCGTCCCGGCCGGTACGCGATCGGCTCGGTGGCCGGGATCGCGAGCAGCCGTTCCCGCAGGTGCGCGGCCGCCCGGTCGCCTTCCTCCGGTGTGTGGCGGTCGGCTCCGGTGACCAGCACCGGCGGCAGCACCTCCGCGCCGCCGTAGAACAGGATCCCGTGCTGCAACGGGAAGAGCAGGGCGTCGGCGGAGCCGTGGATGCCGCGCTCCCCGTACGTCCACGCCGGTCCGCCCGCCGTCACGACCGCCAGCGCGCGTGTGCCGGAGAGGAACCCGTCGCCGTAGCCGAGCCACTCGCCATCGGGGCCCCGGTGGCCGTAGGCGTACCCCTGGTGCCACACCCGGTCGAACCAGCCCTTGAGGATCGCGGGCATCCCGAACCATCACAGCGGGAACTGGACGACGAGCACGTCCGCCCGGTCGATCTTCTCCTGCTCCGCCCGGATGTCCGGCGCCACCTCGCCGTTCGCGTGCGCCCGTCGCGCGGCGGTGGCGACCTGGAAGCGCCCGGCCGGGTCGTGCGCGTAGTCCCCGGTGCCGACGACGGGGTTCCAGCCCATCTCGTAGAGGTCCGACACCACGACCTCGTGGCCCTCCTCGCGCAGCGCCCGCTGTCCCTCGGCGGCGAGGAAACCGTTGAGGGAACGGGGTTCGGGGTGGGCTTGGATCCACAGAACGTTCATGGCACCGATCGTGGCCGCGCCCGTCCGCCGCCACGACTGGCCCGATGGACAACATGTGCGAGGATCGGGCCATGACCGTTTTCGCGCGGGACGGCCGCCACCGCGTGGCCGTGCTGGTCCGCGACGGCGTGCTGCCGTTCGAGCTGAGCCTCGTGCACCGGCTCTTCGGCCAGGCCCGATCGGCCGCGGGCGCGCCCCTCTACGAGGTCGTGACCTGCACCACCGCACCGGGTGAGGTCCGCACGGACGCCGACTTCGCGGTCACCGTCGCGCACGGCCCGGAAGCGCTCGCCGAGGCGGACACGGTGGTGGTGCCGGGAGCCGACACCGACCACGCGCCCGGCGGCGTGCGCGTCGACCCGGCGCTGACCGCCGCGCTGACGCGGATCCGGCCGGGCACGCGGATCGCGTCGATCTGCACGGGCGTGTTCGTGCTGGCCGCCGCGGGACTGCTGGCGGGCAGGCGGGTGGCGACGCACTGGCGTTCACCGGAGGAGGTCCGCGCGCGGTTCCCGGACGTCACCTTCGACCTCGACGTGCTCTACACCGACGACGACGGCGTGCTCACCTCGGCGGGCGCCGCCGCGGGCATCGACCTGTGCCTGCACATGATCCGCACCGACCACGGCGCCGCCGTCGCCAACGAGGTCGCCCGCGGCACGGTCGTCCCGCCGCACCGCGACGGCGGGCAGGCGCAGTACGTCACCCGGCCCGTGCCGGAGCCCGCGATCTCCTCGACCGGCAGAGCCCGCGAGTGGGCGCTCGCGAACCTGCACCGGCCCGTGACGCTGCGGGAGCTCGCGGCCCAGGAGGCCACGAGCACCCGGACGTTCACACGCCGCTTCCGCGACGAGATCGGCACCTCGCCCGGCCGGTGGCTCACCCGGCAGCGGGTGGAACGGGCCTGCGCCCTGCTGGAGCGCACCGACCTCAGCGTCGACGAGGTCGCCGCCGCTGCCGGGTTCGGCACCGCCGGGTCGATGCGCCTGCACCTGCAGGCCGAGCTGGGTGTCTCGCCGACCGCCTACCGTGCGACGTTCCGCGGCCGTGCCTGAGACCTACGGGCGCCAGACGGTTCCGCGTCGTTCGTACTCCATCTGCGTCTCCACCTGGTGCGCCGTCCGCGCGCCGAGGAACCGTTCGACGAGCCACAGCGCGACGTCCAGGCCGGAGGTGATGCCACCGCCGGTGATCAGGTCGCCGTCGTCCACCACCCGCGCGTCGACCACGTTCGCCCCGCGCGCGGCGAGGTCGGCCTTCGCGCGGTGGTGCGTGGTGGCGTTGCGCCCGCGGGTGATCCCGGCCGCGGCCAGCACCATCGTGCCGGTGCAGATGCCCACCGGCAGCGCCTCGACCGCCGCCAGCCGGTCCAGGAACGCCTTGTCGGCCATCAGCCGGCGCACGCCCGTCCCGTTCGGGTCGGAGTAGCGGCCGCCGCCGGGCACCACCAGCACGTCCGCGTCCCGCGGCGACCAGCCCTGCCCGACGACCACCTTCGTCCCGTGCACGCACGTGACCGTCCCGGGCCTGCCCGTGGTGACCTGGGTAGTGCGGATCGCGCCCCCGGTCAGTGCCCCGGCGATGCTCAGCACCTCCACCGGTGCCCCGAAGTCCAGCTCCTCCACACCCTCGAACATCAGCACCTGGATGCGCAGCGGGTTCGCCGCCGACGCCACCGCGGTGCCCGCCGCACCCGAGATGCCCAGGGACAGTGCCGATGCCCGGAGAAAAGTCCTGCGTTCCACCACGTCCTCCTCGACTGGTCGCCGAGGTGCAGGTCGGACGGGAGGACCCGGCGGTTCCCGGCTCGTCAGGACTCGGGTGCGGTCCGAGGCGTGCGGGCGCCCGAGTCCGACGCCGTCCAGCTGGCCAGGAGGTCCATCGCCTGGCGTGAGGGCGAGCCGGGAGGCGTCGTGTAGACGTACAGCATCATGTCCGGGTCACCGGGCAGCGCGAGCGACTCGTACTCGACGGTCAGCTCGCCGACCAGCGGGTGCCGCAGCCGCTTCGACCCGTGCGTCCGCTGGTGCACCCGGTGCTGCTCCCACCACTGGTCGAAGTCGCTGCTGCGTTCCCGCAGCTCGGCCACGAGCGTGCCGGTGGCCGCGTCGGCCGGGTCCTTGCCGACCTCGAACCGCAGGCTCTCCACCGCGGCACGGGCCTGGTCGCGCCAGTCGATGAACAACGCGCGGGCGCTCTCGTCGAGGAAGATCCACCGCGCGTAGTTGCGCTCCTTCGGCGGCATCGCGTCGAAGTCCGCGAACAACGCCTTCGCCATCCGGTTCGCCGCGAGCACGTCGGTCCGGCGCCCCAGCACCAGCGCCGGCTCCCCGTCGAGCGCGTCGATGAGCTGGTGGAGCCCCGGCCGCACCCGCTGCACGGCCCGCGACCGGCGCGGCGCCGGGTTGGCGGGCAGCCCGATCAGGTCCCGCAGGTGGGTGCGTCCGGCGTCGTCCAGCTCCAGCGCACGCCCGATGGCCTCGACCACCGCCTCCGACGGGTTGATCCGCCTGCCCTGTTCGAGCCGCGCGTAGTAGTCGGCCGACACCCCGGCCAGCAGCGCGACCTCCTCGCGGCGCAACCCCTTGACCCGCCGGACCCGCCCGTCGGAGGGCAGCCCGGCACGGGACGGGTCGACCTGGGCACGGGCGCGGCGCAGGAAGTCGGCGAGTTCGCGGTTGAGTCCGGCCATGCGCCCCATTGTCGGGCAGCCGCGGGCGTCGTGCCTGGACCTCCGAGTCCTCGGTTCGCGAGTTCCTCCCCGCGTCCACACCGGACCGGCGCCCGAGGTGCTGACACGTCCCGCATCGGCCGCTACCGTGACCCGATGCCCACCCCGGTCCCGCGATGAGCCGCTCCCCGAGGCGCCGGTCGGTCGTCGTGGCGAAGCTGGAGGCGGGCCGCGGCGGTACCGCGCAGGCGGCGATCCTGGCCGAGCTGCGGCGGTGCCTGCTGGACGGGGTGCCGCCGGGCAGCGCCATCCCGCTCGACGAGGTGGCGGCGGTGTTCGGGGTCAGCCGGATCCCGGTGCGGGAGGCGCTCAAGACGCTGATCGGCGAGGGCCTGGTCGAGCACCGGCCGAACTTCGGCTACACGGTGGCGAAGCTGACGCCGGAGGAGCTGCACGAGCTGTACGTGGTGCGAGGTGTGCTGGAGGCGGCGGCGTTGGGGGCGGCGGTGTCGCGGGCCACTGCGGCGGATGACGAACTGGCCGCCGACGCGCACGGTGCGCTGGCCGACGCGCTGGCGGCCGGGGACGTGCGGGCCTACCACCGGGAGAGCAGGCGGTTCCACCTCGCGCTGGTGCGGCCGAGTGGCATGAGACGGCTGCTGGACATGTTCGAGTCGGCCTGGAACCTCACCGAACCGTTGCAGCCCATGGCACACGTGCCGGCGGAGGAACGGCGCACGCTGCACGCCGACCACGGCGGCATGCTCGCGGCGTTCACCGGGCGGGACGCGGCGGGGCTGGTGGAGGCGGCCAGGGTGCACCACGAGCGGCTGCGGTCGTCGCTCGCGGCGGTGCCGAGGGACACCGGGCTCTTCGCTGCGGGGCCTTCCGCGGCCTCCCGGGAAGATATACGTCTCCCGTAGCAGCCGGGAAACAACTCCTTCCTACGGTGGCGCCACCCCCACCAGGCAGGAGTGCGGCGATGACAGCGACAGCAACCACCGCGGAACGCGGGCTCGCCTACGACCCGAGACTGACGAACGCCGACCTGGCCCCGTTGGAGAAGCAGACCTGGGGCTCCTACAACATCTTCGCGTTCTGGATGTCGGACGTGCACAGCGTCGGCGGGTACGTCACCGCCGGCAGCCTGTTCCTGCTCGGCCTGAGCGGCTGGCAGGTGCTGGTCGCGCTGCTCGCCGGGATCGGCATCGTGTACTTCTTCTGCAACCTGGTCGCGAAGCCCAGCCAGCAGACCGGTGTGCCGTACCCGGTGATCTGCCGCAGCGTGTTCGGCGTGCTCGGGGCCAACGTGCCGGCGGTGATCCGCGGACTGATCGCGGTCGCCTGGTACGGCATCCAGACCTACCTGGCGTCGGCGGCACTGGACGTGGTGCTGCTCAAGCTCTTCCCGTCGCTGCTGCCCTACGCGAGCGTGCAGCAGTACGGGTTCCTGGGGCTGTCGGCTCTCGGCTGGGCGTCGTTCACGGCGCTGTGGCTGTTGCAGGCGGCGGTGTTCTGGACCGGCATGGAGACGATCCGGCGGTTCATCGACTTCTGCGGCCCCGCCGTGTACGTGGTGATGTTCCTGCTCGCGGGCTACCTCATCGCCCGCGCGGGCTGGGGCGCGATCGACTTCACCCTGGGCGAGGTCGAGCACACCGGCTGGGCGTCGCTGCCGGTGATGTTCGGCGCCATCGCGCTCGTCGTCTCCTACTTCTCCGGGCCCATGCTGAACTTCGGCGACTTCTCCCGCTACGGCCGGTCGTTCGCCGCGGTCAAGCGGGGCAACCTGCTCGGGCTGCCGGTGAACTTCCTCGTGTTCGCCGTCCTCGTCGTCGTGACGGCGTCGTTGACGGTGCCGGTGTTCGGCGAGCTGCTCACCGACCCGGTCGCGACGGTCGCGCGGATCGACAGCACGTTCGCGATCGTGCTGGGGGCGTTGACGTTCAGCATCGCGACGATCGGCATCAACATCGTCGCGAACTTCATCTCGCCCGCGTTCGACTTCTCCAACGTGAGCCCGCGCCGCATCAGCTGGCGCGCGGGCGGCATGATCGCCGCGGTCGGCTCGGTGCTGATCACGCCGTGGAACCTCTACCACAACCCGGAGGTCATCCACTACACGCTGGAGACGCTGGGCGCGTTCATCGGCCCGCTGTTCGGCGTCCTGATCGCCGGGCACTACGTGGTGGCGCGCCAGCAGGTCGACGTGGACGACCTGTTCACCATGTCGCCGGCCGGGAAGTACTGGTACCACAAGGGCTACAACCCGCGCGCGATCATCGCGACCACGCTCGCGTCGCTGGTGGCGATGGTGCCCGTGCTGGTGCCCGCGCTGGCGGACGCGGCGCCGTACAGCTGGTTCATCGGCATGGCGCTCGGCTTCGTCCTGTTCACCCTGCTGTCGCGGGGTCGCCGGTGAAGATCAAGGTCGTCAACCCCAACACCAGCAGGGCCATGACCGCGGCGATCGGCCGCGCGGCCTGCGCGGTCGCCGGGCCGGGCGTCGAGGTGCTGGCCACCTGCCCGGCGATGGGGCCCGCGTCGATCGAGAGCCACTACGACGAGGCGCTCAGCGTGCCGGGGCTGCTCGCCGAGATCGCGGCGGACCGGGCGGACGGCTACGTGATCGCCTGCTTCGGCGACCCCGGCCTGGACGCCGCGCGGGAGCTGGCCGACGGCCCGGTGGCGGGCATCGCCGAGGCGGCCATGCGCACGGCGGCCTACCTGGGCGGCGGGTTCAGCGTCGTCACGACGCTGAACCGCACCACGGGCCGGGCCTGGGACCTCGCGCGGCGGTACGGGCTGGCCGGGTTCTGCCGCGGGGTGACGGCCTGCGACGTGCCGGTGCTGGAGGTGGAGGCCGCGGTGGACACCGTGGTCGCCGCCTGCCGCGCGGCGGTGCGGGCGGACCGCTCGGACGTGGTCGTGCTCGGCTGCGCGGGCATGACCGAACAGCGGGAGGAGATCGAACGCCGGGTCGGCGTGCCCGTCGTGGACGGTGTCCAAGCCGCGGTGCTGCAAGTGGAGTCGTTGGTGCGCATGGGTTTGCGCACCTCCGCTGCTGGTGAGTTCGCCGCGCCGCCGCCGAAACCGTACACCGGCCTGCTGGAGCGGTTCGCGGTGGGCGTGAACTGAGCATCGACGGTGATCGATGGTTGAATTCATCGATCGCCGTCGATACAGTGCGCCTCGCTGGTTCGATGCGGCTCGAAGCGAGGAGTACGTGGTGGACGAATTTCCGGTCGTGGTCGTCGGTGCGGGGCCCACGGGTCTGGCCGCGGCGGCACACCTGGCCGAACGGGGCGAGCGGGTGCTCGTGCTGGAGGCGGGCGACCGCGCGGGGGCCGCTGTGGCGCGGTGGCACCACGTCTGGCTGTTCTCCCGCTGGAGCGAGCTGGTCGACCCGGCGGCGGAGCGGCTGCTCGGTGCCACGGGCTGGGTGCGTCCGGACGACGACGGCTACCCGACCGGTGCGGAGTGGGCGGACCGCTACCTCACGCCGCTGGCCGAGGCCCTGGGCGACCGGGTGCGGTTCGGCGCGCGGGTGACCGGCGTGGCACGCCGCGGCCGCGACCGGGTCGTGGACGCGGGACGTGCGGACGAACCGCTGACCGTGCACGTGGGAGACGAACGGATCACCGCCCGCGCGGTGGTCGACGCGTCCGGCACCTACGGCTCACCGAACCCGCTGGGCGGCGACGGCCTGCCGGCGGCGGGGGAGGAAGCGGCAGCCGAGCGGATCACCTACCGCGTGCCGGACGTCGCCGCGGACCCGTCCCGCTACGCGGGCAGGCGGATCGCGGTCGCGGGCAGCGGCCACTCCGCGCTCACCGCGTTGGTCGCGCTGGCGGACCTGGCGGAACGGGAGCCCGGCACGGAGGTCGTGTGGCTGCTGCGCCGGGGTGAGCCCGGCACGGCCTTCGGCGGCGGCGAGGCGGACCAGCTGCCCGCCCGCGGCGCACTCGGCCTGCGGGCGCGCAAGGCCGTGGAGGCAGGGCACGTCGAGACGGTCACCGGGTTCCGCACCGCGGCGGTGGAACGCGGTGACGACGGCAGGCTCACGCTGACGTCGTCCGGCGGCCACCGCGTGACCGGAGTGGACGAGGTGGTGGCGCTGACCGGGTTCCGGCCCGACCTGTCGTGGCTGTCGGAGATCCGCCTCGACCTCGACCCGGTGCTGCAGGCACCGGCGGCGCTCGCGCCGTTGGTCGACCCGAACGTCCATTCGTGCGGCACCGTGTACCCACATGGTGAAAGCGAGCTGCGGCACCCGGAGCCCGGTGTTTACCTGGTGGGCATGAAGAGCTACGGACGTGCGCCGACGTTCCTGGCGCTGACGGGGTACGAGCAGGTCCGGTCCGTCGCGGCCGCGATCGCCGGTGACCACGAGGCGGCGCGGCGCGTCGAGCTGGTGCTGCCGGAAACGGGGGTGTGCGGGGGTTCCGGGGCGTTCGACGCTCCACAAGAGCCGGACGCTCCGCGCGACCAGGACAGCGGTGGTTGTTGTGGTGCACCGTCGAGCGTGCCGATCACCCTCGTGACCGGTGACCGCTGACACCGAGGCGCGGCCCGGCCTCGACGCCGGGCTGCGCCGCGTGCTGGTCGTCCTGTGCACCACCGAGATCATCAGCTGGGGCGTGCTCTACTACGCCTTCCCCGTGCAGCTGCCGGCGATCGGGGCGAGCACGGGGTGGTCGAACGCGGTGGTCACCGCCGGGTTCTCGGCCAGCCAGGTCGTCGCCGGTCTCGTGGGCATCCCGGTCGGCAGGCTGCTCGACCGGCACGGCCCGCGCGTGATCATGACGACCGGGTCGGCCCTCGCCGCGGTCGCGCTGGTGGCCCTCGCGACCGCGGAGTCGCTGGCGTGGTTCGTCGCGGCCTGGGTGCTCACCGGGGTCGCGATGGCCGGTGTCTTCTACGCGCCCGCCTTCGCCGCCGTGACCCGCTGGTTCGGGCCGCGGCGGGTGACGGCGCTGACGGCGCTGACCCTGGTCGGCGGACTGGCCAGCACGGTCTTCGCGCCGTTGACGGCCGTGCTCACCGGCCGCTTGGACTGGCGTGTCACCTACCTGCTGCTCGCCGGGTTCCTGGCCGTCACCACGGTTCCGTTGCACCTGTGGGGCCTGCGGCTGCCGTGGCCGGCGGCTGAGCACGAGACCGCTCGCGCGCCGTCCTCGGTGGCGCGCAGCAGGACGTTCCTCGTGCTCGTCGTCGCGATGAGCCTGGCCGCGTTCAGCGTGTACGCCGTCGTCGTGAACCTCGTGCCGCTGCTGACCGGACGAGGCATGACGACCTCGGCCGCCGCCGTCGCGCTCGGCCTGGGCGGGGTCGGCCAGGTGCTCGGCAGGCTCGGGTACGCCCGGCTGGCCGCGCGCACGTCGGTGCGGGTGCGGACGTCGCTGGTGCTGCTGGTCGGCGCGGCGGCGACGACACTGCTGGGGCTCGTGCCGGGACCGGCGCTGCTGCTGGTCGCCGGGTCGGTCGTCGCGGGCGTCACGCGCGGGATCTTCACGCTGGTGCAGGCCACCGCCATCACCGACCGGTGGGGACCCGTCCACTACGGACGGCTCAACGGCCTGCTGACCGCGCCCCTCATGCTCAGCTCCGCCATCGCGCCGTGGGCGGGCAGCGCGCTGGCGGCGTGGCTGGGCGGCTACCCGGCGGTCTTCGTGGTGCTGGGCGTGACCGGGGTGCTGGCGGCGGCGCTGTCCACCGCCAGCGTGCCGCGCCTCTGAGCCCGCTTCCGCAAGTGCCGTCCGTAACACCCCGCCCACACACGACTCCCTTTCGTGTTTCCCGTCGGGTACGCGGGGGCCCTACGTACTGTCTGCGGGTACGTAGGGCCCCCGCGTTCCCAAGCCGCGTCACGGAGAGGAGTTGGGACCGCTGGATGGATGACGCGCGGGCGGGTGGGAGGGACGGCGGGACGGGACCTCCGAAAGCGACCACTCAGCCCGCCGCGTTCATCAGGTCCACCGCGCTGTGCTGGCGCGCGGCGTCGCTGCGCTGGAACGGGCCGGCCCAGGGCTGGTCGTACGAGTCGGCGCTGGACCGGTCCCGCGCGTGCGCGGTGTCGGCCTGGCGGCGCAGGTACGAGGTGTACGGGCGGTCCGGCAGCGCCCTGTTCAACGCGGCGAGGCCGCGGACGTAGATGCCCTTGAAGGACGGGACGTCGCCGCCACCGCCGTCGTCGAACAGGATGCCGCCGGGGTTGAGGAACGCGGAGGTGGTCGACGCGTCCGCCAGCGCGCGTGCCTTGGTGAGCAGGCTCGGGTCGCCGGTGGCCCGGTGCAGCTCCACCAGCGCGGCGAGCGGCACGCCCTGGTTGTAGCTCCACGGCGTGCGGTTGTTGTTGGCGCACGTGGAGGTCAGGCCGTCGTTGACGAGACCGGAGCTGTTGATCATCCGGCTGTTCAGGAACCAGGTCCAGCCTGCCAGCGCCCGTTGCAGGTAGACGGTGTCGCCGAGGATCCTGTTGTGCAGCGCGGCGTTCAGCTGGACGTACAGCGAGTTCGCGATGGCGTTCTTGTAGTTCTTGGAGGAGCTCCACCAGATCCCGCCGCCGCACACCGAGTCCCAGAACCGGAAGATGTGGTCGGCGCCCGCTTTCGCGGTGGCGAGGTACCTGCTGTCGCCGGTCAGGTCGTAGGCGGCCAGCCAGGTGAGGCCCCACCAGGCGACGTCGTCGTTGTAGTCGTTGATGAAGTCGCCCTGCCAGGCCGAGCGGTTGAGGTCGTAGGTGCGGGCGATGGCGTAGCGGTACCCGGTCATGCCGGTGAGCCGGATGTTGTCGATGACGGCGTTGAGCGCGTTGGCCGAGTTCCACCAGCCGGTCGTGTCGAACAGGCCGGTGCTCAGGTTGTAGCGCTGCATCAGCGCCGTCGCCGCGGCCGTGCGCCGGTCCCAGGCGTTCCAGGTCGTGCGGTACCAGCTGGTGCACGCGATCGTGGACGACCCGGCGGGACGCCCGCACGCGCGCAGCAGCCCGACGCCGAGACCGGCCCAGTCGTCCACGTTGAACATCATCGTGCGCCAGTCGCCGAAGCCCGGCGGGACCGCTGTGTCGCCCAGCCGCGATCCCGCGCCCCAGCTGACCCCGGCGTCGAACGACCGGTCCAGCCACACCTCGTCACCCGGCTGGACCGCACCGGCGATGGCGCCCCACCCCATCGCGTCGGTGTCGTCGAACCGCAGGGAGACCTGCCGCCCGGCGACCACGACGGTCTGGGCGAGGCGGTTCGACGGTGCGAGCGCCGGGTCACGCGCGTCGCAGTACCTGTTGCAGACGACGGCCGCCGGGGCCGGGGGAGTGCTCGTGCCGGGGCGGTGGGGTGAACGCCGGGCGCTGAGCGGCAGGGACGGGTCCCGGTCGTCGCAGTAGTAGTCGCAGTCCACAGCGGAGTCGACTGGTGGCGGCGCCGTCACGGGTACAACGGAGAACACCAGCGTGGACGCCAGAAACGCAGCTCTCAGCATGAGAACCTCCCGGTGCTGGGTGGGCGGCTCGGGGCGTGGGTGAGAGCGCTTTCACCCCTGAGGTTAGGGTTCGCGCGTTTCGGGCGTCAACGTCGCGGACTGGTCAGGTTTTTGTCATGACCGCTGGTCAGGCCATCGGGATGGTGCCGCGGCGCCACTGCCAGTGGCCGCCCGCCTCGAGGTGCTCGACGACGGCGCGCTGCAAGGCCGTGCGGCGGGGCAGTTCGTGCAGCGGGGTGGTCAGGCTGCGGAAGACGAACCGCAGCACCTCGACGTCGGGGTCGATGCCCTCCGGCGCCTCGTAGGGCTCCAGCTCGAACCTGTCCTGGAACCGGATGATGTTCGAGTCGGCGGGCAGGTGCTCCCGCAGCCGCGGGTCGAGCAGCCACGAGCCGCAGGAGAACACGGTGCGGTGCTCGTCGGGGAAGTGCCGGGGGAAGAACGCGCGGGCCTCGTCGAGCGACGCCGTCACGGCCTCCGGGGCGAGCGGCCCGGAGTCGGGGATGTGCAGGGCGATCTCACCGTCGGCGCGCTGGTGCTGCAACCGGCCGAGCTCGTAGAGCCCGCCGCGCACGTGCAGCGTGAGCCAGCTCCGCATGACCGGCCAGCCTTCGCCCCGCATCCGCCGGTCGACCGCGAGGTTGCGGCCCAGGTCCGCGAGGGTCGCCCAGGACACGGCCTCGGGGACGCCGTGGTCGCGGTGGTAAAGCAGGACGACGTCGACCAAGGCCAGGTACACGTGGGCGTACAGGTGCCGCCAGGCGGGGCCGCGGTCGCGCGGCAGCTCCGGTCCCGGCACCAGCCAGCCGGCCCCGCCGAGGTCGGCCCGCACCAGGGCCGTCGACCGGTCGCGCAGCCACCGCAGCTCCGGCGTCCAGTGCGGGGAGTCCTGGTCCGGCCAGCTCGCGAGGATCTCGGCGGCGTCGTCCGGCGGTACCGCCAGCCGGTCGAGCAGCGCGGGCGCGGTCCCCTTGTCCGGCGGGGGAACCGGCGGCACGTCACCGGCGAGCCGGTGCACGTGCTCGGCTTCCTCGACGGGCACTCCGAGTCGTGCGGCGATGTCCTCAAGATCCACAGAGCGACTCTATCCGCACTTCACCGGGGGAGCCCGTCGTTTTTCGGCGGAGTATCGCGGCGGTGAACCTTCTGGGTCCGAAGCGATTGTCCGGAGGGTCTTCCGCGTTTTCGAACGGTTTCGAAAAGACTTTCGAATGTGATGCGTGTCACAACAAGCTCCTCGACATTGGCCCGCGCCTCGTGATCAATCGTTCGCGGTCGGGTCCGCGACGTGTGTCAACGTCGTCGGGGTGCGCCGATCGCGCTGGTTCATTGAAGGAGTTTCGCGTGTCAATTGGCAGGCGGAAGTGTTGTCTTCCGGTTGGAGAAAGGCCCTAGAGTTCTCGGTGGCGCGAAACCCGCGCCAGCTCCGGAATGTCTCTTTCCGGATTTGTTGTGTCGATCGCAAGGAGGAGATCACATGCTTTCTGCGGACATCCAGGACCTGTTCGAGCTCGACGTCGAGGAGCTGGAGCTGGTGGACACGCCGGTCCCGGCGCCCGCCCAGGCGGCGCCGCCCCGCACGATCACCACCTGCGCGATCTGCTGATCACCGGCGGGCCCCGTCGCACGGCGGGGCCCGCCCCACGACTGCCTGGGGGACGGTGACATGGACACCCGCTTCGTCGCTTCGGACCGGTTTCTCCTGCGTGCGCCCGTGCTGCCGAGGGTGCGCCTGCGGCCGTCCGAGGCCGGGGTGCGCGAGCGCGTGGAAGCGCCGATGGTGCGGGAGGCCGTCGCCGTCGCCAGTCCCGCGCTGAGCGAGGCGGTGGGCAAGCTGCTCGCGGGCCACGAGCCGCCGGACGCGGCGGCACGGCGGCTGCGGGGCGCGCTGGCGCGGTACGAGCTGCGCATGGCCGGGCGGCCGACCCCGTTCGGCCTGCTCGCGGGGGTGGCGGTCGGCCGGTTCGCGGCCACCGCGGACGCCGGCCTGGGTACCCACCACCGCAGGCACGTCCACCCCGACCACGGCTGGCTCCACGAGTGGGCGACCGAGCTGGAGGCCGATCCGGGGGTCCTCGCCGGGCTGGAGGTCACCGCGAACACCCTGTGCACGCGGCACGGCGGACGGCTCGTCGTGCCTCGCGGGACACGCCTGGCCGGTGTGCGCCGCACGCCCGCGGTCGCCCGCATGATCGAGATCGCCGCCACCCGGCCGATCGCCGTGCACGAGCTCGTCCGCGTCGTCGGGAAGGAGTTCCCCGGCGTGCGGCGGTCCGGGTTCGCCGCGCTGGTGAGGCAGCTGGTGCGGCTGGGGTTCCTGCAGACGGAGCTGCGGCGGCCGGGGAGGTCGTTCGACGACCTGGTCCGCCTGCTGCCCGCGGAATCGTCGCACGGCGAACGTGCCGAACTGGTCGCCAAGACCGTCGACGTCTACCGGCGCAGTCCGGTGGGGAACGGCGCGGACGATTTGTCCGCTGTGCGGAGAGCGGCCGGTGCGGACAATCCGGTACAGGTCGATCTCGAATTGGACGCACGCGTCCGTCTGCCGTATCGAGTAGCCAGAGAAATAGAACGCGCCGCCGACGCCGTGTGGCGTCTTTCCGCTCACGAAAACATGCGTTCTCGCAACCTCGTCGATTTTCACGCACGCTTCTTGGAAAGATACGGAATCGGCGAGCCGGTGCCGGTGCTCGACCTGCTCGACCCGGACGCGGGCATCGGGCCGCCCGCCGGGTACGAGCAGCCGTGGTCGGCCTCGGAGGCGGAGCAGGACGGCTCCCGGCACGCCGTGCTGACCCGGCTGCTGGCGGAGGCGCTGGCCGACGGAGTCACCGAGGTGGTGCTCGACGACGACCTGATCGCCCGGCTCTGCCCACCCGGTGGCAGCCCGCCCGCCGCGGTGGAGCTGTTCACCACGCTGCACGCCGCCTCCGCAGAAGCGCTGGAGCGCGGCGACTTCGAGCTGGTCGTCAGCCCGCTGGCCGGAACCCAGCAGGGCGGCGCGTCGCTCGCCCGGTTCGGCCACCTCCCCGAGGTGCGCGGCCTGCTCGCCGAACTGGCGGCGGTGGGGGCGGACGACCGGCTGCCGGTGCAACTCGTGCACGCCACGACGAACCCACGTGACGCCAACCTGGCGCGTGCACCGCAGGTGCTGTGCCACACGCTGGCGGTCGGAGTGCCCGGACTGCCGGGTGCTCTCATGCCGGGCGACATCGTGGTCACAGCGGACGAGCGGCGGTTGCGGCTCCACTCGCTGTCGCTCGGCCGTGAGATCGCTCCACGCGTGCTGCACGTGCTGGACATCAGCGCGGCGGCACCCGAGGTCGTCCGGTTCCTCTGGGACGTGTCGCTGATGGGCGTGCGCACCCTGAAACCGTGGGACTGGGCCGGGTTGCGGGACGCCCCGTTCCTGCCCGCGGTCCGGTACGGGCGCACGGTGCTCTCGCCGGCCCGGTGGCGGGCAGGCGAGGCGGAGGTGGGCGCGGACGAGGCGCTCGCCGCGTGGAGGCGGAGGTGGCGGGTACCGGACCGGGTCCGCGTGACGCACCACGACCAGCAGCTGTGCCTGGACCTCACGTCACCCGAGCACCGCGCGCTGCTGCGCGACGAGCTGCGCAAGTCCGGTGGCACGGTGGTCTTGTGCGAGGACCGCGCACCCGCGCTGGACGAGGGCTGGCTGCGCGGACCGGACGGAGCCCACGAGGCGGAGCTGGTCGTCCCACTGGTCGCGGTCGAGCCCAAGAGCCGTCCGGCACGGCCGTCAGCTCCGTTGCGCACCAAGCCCGTGGCGCACCTTCCCGGTGGCGACTGGGTGTCCGCGCACGTCCTGTGCTCGGCGCGGCGGCAGCGCGAGGTCCTGGTGTCCCACCTGGGGCCGTGGCTCGACACGCTGGAGTCCGTTGTGGACAGATGGTTCTTCGTGCGCTACCAGTCGCAGGACGAACCACCGCACATCCGCCTGCGGCTGCACGGCGACGTGCTCCCGCAGGTGCGCGACCAGGTGGCGGCGCTGGTGGACGCGAGGCTGTCCGGCGGCTTCTCGGTCCACCCCTACCGCCCCGAGGTCGAACGGTACGGCGGCGAGCCGCTCCTCGGTTTGGCGGAACGGTTCTTCGCCGCGGACAGCGGACTGGCACTGCGCAAGATGAGCGCCGCACAGGACTCCATCGCCGTCGCCGCCGACGTGACCGCGCTGGTCCGCTGCTTCCACGGCGTCCAGCACAGCGCCGAGTGGCCGTCGTGGCTGCTGTCCGCGATGCCCAAGAACGAGGCGACGCACCAGGCGTTCGCGCACCGGCGCGGTGACGCGCTGGCGGCGATCACCCTGGAGCCCGTGGCGGCGGACCGCGAGTGGGGCGAAGTGCTGTCCCGGTACGGGAAAGAGGCCCGTGCGCTCGCGGAGTCCCACGCATGGGTGTCGCCCGACGAGATCCTCCGCGCTCTCCTGCACCTGCACTGCAACCGCCGGCTCGGTGCGGACTTCCGGGCGGAGGCCGAGGTGTACGCGATGGCGCGTGGCGCGGTGCAGGCACACGTGGACCGCAGGAGACACGCGCGGTGACCGTCCTGGCGTGGCTGGAGGACGCCGTCCGCAGGCTCAGCAGACCTGAGGAGGTGGACCTGGGCAACGGTGACTGGCCGCACCACCCGATGTCGCTCGCGGACGGGCACTGCGGCTTGGCCGTGCTGTTCGCGCGGGCCGGTGACAGGACGCCGGAGCTGCGCGCCGCCGCCCACGACCACCTGGCCACCGCCGCGACCTCCCGAAGGCCACCCGTCGAGAACCTGTTCGACGGCCTGCCGTCGCTGGGGTTCGCCGCCCGCAGCGCCGCGCGGGCGGAGGGCGACTACCGGGGTGTGCTCGCCAAGATCGACCCGCACGTGCTGCGCTTGGCCGGGAACGTGCTCGGCGCCGAGGAGACGCGCCTGCTCGCCCGCGAGCCCGGCGCCAGGATGGCTTGCTACGACGTCACCTCCGGGCTGACCGGGATCGGCAGGTACCTGCTTGCCGCCGGGCCGCCCGCCCGTCCCGTGCTGGAGCGGCTGCTGAGGTACCTGGTGCGGCTCACCGACCCGGTGCGGGTGCGCGGCCACCGCGTGCCGGGCTGGTGGACCCCGGACCCGTCGCTGCTCGCGAACCCGGTCGCGCACCCGGACGGTCACCTCAACCTCGGGATGGCGCACGGGATCTCCGGCCCGCTGGCCCTGCTGGCGCTGTGCCACGCGGACGGGGTCGTGGTCGAGGGGCACGACGAGGCGATCCACCGCGTCACGACCTGGCTGCTGTCCCGCCGCGGCACCGACGAGCACGGCCGGTACTGGCCCGCGCTGGTGCCCCTGGACGACGAGGTGGCGGGCACCGCCGACGCGCTGCCGCCGAGCCGGGTCGCCTGGTGCTACGGAGCACCGGGGGTCGCGCGGGCCGTGCAGCTCGCCGGGATCGCGCTGGACGAACCCGAGTGGGAGGCCGAGGCGAGGTCGACGCTGAGGGCGGCGTTCCGGCGGCCACGGGAGCAGTGGGGCCTGCGCGACGCGTCCCTCTGCCACGGGTCCGCGGGCGTCCTGCACGCCACCAGGCTCGTCCTCGGCGCCGATGCGGACGTGCTGCCCGCCCTCTACGACCACCTGCTGGACCAGCGCGACGGCCACACGGTCGTCACGGTGCCGCCCGACCGGCCGGGGTTCCTCGACGGCGCGGCCGGGACGTTCCTCGCGCTGCACGACCACCTCGCCCCCGTGCTGTCACCGGCGTCCCTGCCGTGGGACGCCGCGCTGGTGCTGAGGTGAGCACCCGCACGCACACCGGCCACGGGATCACCCTGCTGACGACGGCGACCGCCGTCTCCGCCACGGGCAACGGGTTCGGGCGGATCGCCGTGACGTTCGGCGTGCTGCAACTGCCGGGTGGGACCGCGCAGGGCCTGTCCGTCGTGCTGGCGTGCCTTGTGGTGCCGCAAGTCCTGTTCGTCGTGTTCGGCGGGGTGCTGGCCGACCGGGTGAGCCGGTTCCGGCTGCTCGTGCTGTCCGACGTCGTGTCCGCGCTGGCCCACACGGGCTTTGCCGCCGGACTGTGGTGGCACGCCTCGATCCCGGTGCTGGCCGCGTTCGCCGCCGTCGCCGGGACCGCGCAGTCGGTGTCCGGACCGGCCGTCGTCGGGCTGGTGCCCGAACTCGTGCCCGCGGACCGGCTGCAACAGGCGAACAGCCTGGTGATGACCGCCGTGCGCGGCGCGGACCTGGCCGGCACCGCGCTGGGCGGCTTCGTCGTCACGTGGCTGGGGTCGCCCGCGACGGTCCTGTTGAACGCCGCGTCCTTCGCCGTCGGCGCGGCGCTGCTGTCCTTCCTGCGGCTGCCCGCACGGGTGCGCGCCGAGTCCGGGTCCGTGCTCGCGGACCTGCGGCTCGGCTGGCGGGAGCTCACCGGCAGGAGGTGGTTGTGGAGCACGGTGATCGTGCTGTCGGCCACCTCGGGCGTGCTCGCCGCGACGATGGGCGTCCTGGGACCGCTGGTCGCCCTGGACACCTGGGACAGCGTCCGGGCGTGGTCGCTGATCGCCGCGGCGAGCACGGCCGGGATGCTGTGCGGCGCCGCGGTCTCCGCGCGGCTGCGGCCCGGCCGGCCGGTGCGGGCCGGGCTGCTGCTGTTGCCGCTCCTGGCCGTGCCGCTGGTGCTGCTGGCCGGTGGCGCGTCACCGTGGCTGGTGGCCCCGGCGATGTTCGGCGCGGGGCTCGCCACCGACGTGTTCGGGGTGCTGTGGCACACGACCCTGCAACGCCAGGTGCCGCAGGACGTGCTCGCCAGGGTCGCGTCCTACGACTGGCTGGGAACGATGGTGCTCGCCCCGGCAGGCGTGCTGGTCGCGGCGCCGCTCAGCACCGCCTTCGGCACCGGTCCGGTGCTGGTGGGGTGCGCCGTGCTGGTGGCGGCGTCCTCACTCGGGGCCTTGGCGTCCCGCGAGGTGCGGAACCTCCGGTGAGCGCCACGCCCGGCGCTCCTGCCCGCGCGGGTCCTCGGTCGGTCCGCTGTCCACGTCGAACCGCATGGTGGTGCGCCGGTCGGCCGTGTACCGCGTCCAGCCGGGGTCGCCGGTGCGGGCGAAGCGGACCCAGCTGTCGTGCACCAGCGCGGCGAGTGACGACGGCGGTTCTCCGGTGCCCAGCAACCGGTTCGGACCGCGCAGCGACGGAAGCTCCGTCCGCCCGAACACGAACGGGAGCTCGACCGTGTGCGTGGCGCCCAGCTCACCGTCGAGCGCGGGTGACCGCCACGCGAACTCGTAGGCGAACGCCTGGCCGGTCGAACGTTCGGCGTGCGCCTCGGTCAACGCCCACGTGCCCGCACCGAACAGGGCGTCGCCCAGGACGGCCGAACGGATCTCCGCGTCCGCCGCCGCCGGCCTCGCCTCGCGGTAGGTCTTCACGAGCCGGGCCGGGTCGGGGTGCGCCTGCGCGGCCACCTCGTCGACGTCCGCGGCCGTCGAACCGGCGTACTTCCCGAACGGCACCAGGTACAGGTGGCCCTCCTCGGCGTTCGCGCCGATGAGCAGGTCCACGTCCAGGCCGCGCCCGGCCGCGACGGCGTCCGCCGGTTGCGTGCCGAGCACCAGGCTGAACGGGCTGAGCCCGACGAGCGGGTCGGTGTGCGTCTCGGTCCGCAGGCCGATGCCCGCGAGCCGCCCCGCCGTGTCGACGAGGACCTCGTCGGACAGCCCCGCGAACGCCGCGGCGGTCGCCTCCACCCCGAGCAGCTCGGTGGCCGCCCGCGTGACACGTGCCGCCTGCTCCGGGGAGAAGGCGCCCAGCCCGCTTCCACTTTGGACGATCGCCCGCCGGAACAGGCCGCCGGCCCGCGGTGTGGCGAGGACGCCGCCGACGACGGTCGCCCCCGCGGACTGGCCCGCCAGCGTGACGTTGCCGGGGTCGCCGCCGAACGCGGCGATGTTCTCGCTGACCCAGCGCAGCGCGGCGACGACGTCGAGCAGGCCGCGGTTGGCGGGGGCGTCCGGGAGGTCGAGGAACCCCGCGATGCCGAGCCGGTAGTTGACGGTGACGAGGACGACCCCGGACCGGGCGAACGCCGACCCGTCGTACAGCTCGGACCGGCCGGAACCCGCGACGAAACCACCGCCGTGCACGAACACCAGGACCGGCAGGCCGGTGGCGGCCGGGTCGGGCGTCCAGACGTTGACCGTGAGGTAGTCCTCGCCGCGGTGCCAGCCCTCGCCGAAGTAGGGGCGCATGTCCATGCTGCCCAGCACCCGCGCCGCCTGGGGAGCGGTGGGGCCGAACGCCGTCGCGTCCCGCACGTCCTGCCACGGCTCGTGCTCCACGGGAGGGGCGAACCGGCCAGCGCCCGTCGGAGCGGCCGCGTACGGGATGTTCAGGAAAGCGGTTACCCCGTTGCTCCTCACGCCTCGGACCGGTCCCTTGGTGGTGCTGACCTCCATCCCGATCACCTCCCGTACGGGGCGAAAGGCGCCCAGTCCTTGACGGCGAACGCGTCCGCCGTGCGGGAGACCTCCACGGCGCCCCCGCCGGGGAAGTGCGCGGGGAACACGAGCGCGTGGGTGTCCGCGGCCTCGCCGAGGACACGGCGGCGGGTGGCGCGTGCCTGGGCGGGGTCCTCGCAGAAGCAGCTGTTGGCGTGGGGCTCGGCCAGCTGCACCGGGCTGTGCAGCATGTCGCCCACGAACACCGCGCGGTCGGTGCCGGAGGTCAGGGTCAGGAGGCTGGAACCGGGGGTGTGGCCGGGCGCCGGTTCCAGCCGCAGGTTCGCGTCGATCTGGTGGCTGTGCTCCCACAGCACCGCCTGTCCCGCCTGGTGCACGGGCACGACGCTGTCCTCGAAGACGTTCTGGTTGCCGCGGCCGAACACCGTCGGCCGGTTGTTCCCGGGGTTCCAGAAGTCGAAGTCGGCCTTGGGCATCAGGTAGGTGGCGTTGGGGAACGTCGGCACCCACTCGCGGTCGTCCAGGTAGGTGTTCCAGCCGACGTGGTCGATGTGCAGGTGGGTGTTCACGACCAGGTCCACGTCCTCGGGGCGGACGCCGGCCTGTTCCAGGTTGGTGAGGAAGTCGCTGCTGCGGTGGCCCCAGAGAGGCGCGTACGGGCGCTCCTTGTGGTTGCCGGCGCCCGTGTCGACGAGGATGGTCTTGCCTTCGCTGCGCAGAACCCAGGTCTGCAACGCGGTGTGCACGGTGCGGGTGGCGCGGTCGAGGAACTCCGGCGCGAGCGACGGTTCGTCCCACGCCTGCCGCGAGGACTCGGGGAAGAAGACCTCGGGCGTCATGTCCGCCGAACCGTAGTACTCGTGCACGCGGGTGACGGACACCTCGCCCAGCTCGATCGTGTCGCTGTACGTCATGTCCCCGATGCTCGTCCGGAGCGCGTCCCGGCAACCAGACCCGCTCCTGCGTATCCCCGGCGGGGACACCCTCACACGAGGCACCGCCGCCGCTGACCGGTCCCGGCGCAGTGGCGCACGCCTCCGGTCCCTGAGATGCGAATCAGGTGGACGTCAGGGATGAACCCTGATGGCACGGAGCCCCGCCACGGGCAAGCTTGGAGGCGTCAAGGGAGATCCACACCAGCACGAGGAGAGTCATGAGCGAGTCCACGCCGGAGTCCGCCCGCACCACCGTCGACTCGGTGGTCGACGCCGTCCGCGGCCTGGTCAGCGAAGGCGTCAACCGCCGGGTGGTCGTCCGCGACACCCACGACGACGTCCTGCTCGAGGTGCCGGTGGCTCTCGGGGTCGTCGCGGCGCTCGCCGCTCCGGTGGTCACGACCATCGGTGCCGGTGCGGCGCTGGTCGGCAAGTACCAGATCTCGGTGGAGGACCGCCGGAAGCCGGGCACCCAGCCCGCCACGACGGTCGACGCCGAGTAGGGGGAGCGCAGGGGGTTCGTGGTGGTGCCGCTGCCTGGGGAGGCGGGGGTGCGGGGGAGTTCGAGGTGGTGCCGTCGGCCGGGGAGGCGGCGGGGCCACCAGACCACAAGGGGAGTCGAAGAAGAGGCGATGCCGCTGTCCGGGGAGACAGCGGCATCGTCGCGTACGAGGGCCGTGCCAAACCGGAACCGGGGAGTTCTGGTGGTGCCGGGACGGGTTGTCTAGGGTGTCGGCCATGGTGCGACCACGGCGGGTGACGACGCCCGTCGCCGGGCTTTCGGTGTTGCTCGTGCTGTCCGTCGTGGCCTGGGTCGGCGGGGACGCGGTCATCGAGCGGCTCAACGCGGTGCGGTGTACCGACCCGGCGACGGTCCTGGTCACCGCCGCGCCCGCGGTCGCGCCCGCGCTCGGGGCCGCGGCGGAGGGGCTCGGGGCGGGGGACGACTGCTTCCGGGTCGAGGTGAAGGCGGAGGCCGCGCGCGAGACCATGAGCCGCCTGGTCGAGGACCGCGGCGAGTCGCCGTCGGTGTGGGTGCCCGAGTCGACGATGTGGCTGCGGCAGGCGCGCGACTCCGGTGCGTGGCGGGTGCCGGAGTCCGGCACGTCGGTCGCGATGTCGCCGGTCGTGCTGGCCGTCAAGGACCCGGCGAAGGGCGCGAGCTGGCGGGAGCTGATCGGGCCCGGTGCCACGGCGGTCGCCGGGATCGCCGACCCGGCGAAGGACCCGGCCAGCCTGTCGGCGCTGCTGGCGCTGCGCGGGTTCGCGTCGGGGGAGAAGGACCCCGCGACCGCGGCGGTCGCGGCCATCCGGCCCGTGTCGGCCGACTACGCCGAACGCGCCGAGGACCTGTTCACCCGGCCGCTGGACGTGTTCCCCACCTCCGAGCAGGAGCTGGAACGGCACAACTCCACGCCCGGCGCGACCCGGCTGACGGCGGTCGCCGCGGAGAGCCCCGTGCCGCCGCTTGACTTCCCGTACGTGGTGCTCCCCGACGCGGGGGAGGCGCAGCGGGCGGGTGCCGAGAAGTTCCTGGCACACCTGCGGTCGGGGGCGAACCTGGAGAAGTTCGGCCTGCGGGCGCCCGACGACGGCGCTCCCGGCCTGGACCAGAGCTCCGTGGACGAGACGCTGCGGGTGTGGAGCGGGCTGACGCTGACCGCGCGGGTGCTGGGTGTGCTGGACGTGTCCGGCTCGATGAACCAGATCGTGCCCAGGACCGGCACCACCCGGATGGCGCTCGCGGTCGCCGCCGCCGAGCGCGGGCTCGGGCTGTTCAAGCCGGGCACGCAGATCGGCCTGTGGAAGTTCTCCACGAAGCTCGACGGGGACAAGGACCACAAGCAGATCATCCCGTTCGCGTCGGTCCGCGAGCACCTGGCCAACGGCGAGGCCATCGCCGCGGTCAGGGCGACCCGCGCCACCGCCAACGGGGCGACCGGCCTCTACGACACCACGCTGGCCGCCTACCAGGAGGCCAGGAAGAGCTGGGAGCTCGGCCGGATCAACATCGTCATCATCATGACCGACGGCCGCAACGAGGACTCCGACTCGATCACCCAGCGCCAGCTGCTCGACGAGCTGGCCAAGCTGCAGGACAAGCGCAGGCCGCTGCCGGTCATCGCGATCGGGATGGGGCCGGACGTCGACGTCGACGAGCTGACGAGGATCGCGGACGCGACGGGCGGCCGGGCGTTCACGACCGCGGACCCGGCGGGCATCGGCGAGATCTTCGCGCAGGCGCTGAGCAGCATGCTGTGCCAGCCGCCCGCCTGCCGTCCCCAGTAGAACTCCTGCTCGGACACGGTTACCAGTGAGGACTACCCGGTGGTAACTTCTCGCGCCATCGAGAGACTGAAGATCGCGCACCGGAACCCGACGACGTGGGTGCTCCTCGCACTCACGGCGCTGTCGTTCGCCCAGCGGCCCGGCAAGGCCACCTTCGACACCAAGCTCGACCTGGTCGTGAACCCGGTCGGCTTCCTCGGCAGGGCGCTGCACCTGTGGAACCCCGCGGCGACGGCCGGTGAGCTGCAGAACCAGGCGTACGGCTACTTCTTCCCGATGGGGCCGTTCTTCGCGGCGGGCCAGCTCCTGGGCGTTCCCGCGTGGGTCACCCAGCGGCTGTGGTGCGCGCTGCTGCTCTGCCTCGCCTTCTACGGCGTGCTGCGGCTCGCCCGCGCGTTCGGTGTCGGCCGCGAGCCGACGCGGTACGCCGGTGCGCTGGCCTACGCGCTGGCCCCGCGCGTGCTCACCGAGATCGGTCCGCTGTCGGCGGAGATGCTGCCCGCGGTGATGCTGCCGTGGGTGCTGCTGCCGCTGGTGCGGGCCGACCGGATCGGGTCGCCGCGCCGGGCAGCCGCCCTGTCCGCGCTCGCGGTGCTCGGGATGGGCGGCATCAACGGCGCGATGGTCGTGATGGCGCTGGTCCTGCCGGGGATCTGGCTGCTGACCCGCCGGTGGAACGCCGCGCACGTGCGGCTCGTGCTGTGGTGGGCGGCCTGCGTCCTCGCCGTCGCGCTGTGGTGGATCGTGCCGCTGCTGCTGCTCGGGCGGTACAGCCTGCCGTTCCTCGACTACATCGAGTCCGCGGCGAACACGACCGCGCCGATGTCGCTGTTCCAGGTGCTGCGCGGCACGAACCAGTGGGTCGCGTACGTGCTGCAGGGCGAGCCGTGGTGGCCGAACGGGTTCCTGCTCGTCGACAACCCCGTGCTGATGGCCGGCACGGCGCTGGTCGCGTTGATCGGCGTCGTCGGGCTGGCCAGGCTCGGCCTGCCGGAACGCCGGTTCCTGGTGCTGGGCACGCTCGCCGGGGTGACGCTGCTGACCGTCGGGTACGTCGGCTCGCTCGACTCGCCGCTCGCGGAGGTCGTCCGCGGCCTGCTCGACGGGCCGCTCGCACCGCTGCGCAACGTGCACAAGTTCGAACCCGTGCTGCGGTTGTGCCTGGTCCTCGGGTTCATCCACGGCCTGCACCTGACCAGGCCCACCGGCATGAGGGCCGCTCCCGAGCACTGGCGGCGCCGCGTGCGGGCCGGGGTGGCGCTGGCGCTGATCGTCGTCGTGTCGGCGCCCGCGTGGCTGCTCACCCTGCGTCCCGGCCTCGGCTGGTCGGACGTGCCGGGGTACTGGCGCGAGGCCACGGGCTGGCTCGCCGAGCAGGACGGACGGGCCAGGACGCTGCTGCTGCCCGCGACCGGGTTCGGCCAGTACACCTGGGGCCGGACGGCGGACGAGCCGATGCAGTCGCTCGCCAAGTCGCCGTGGGCGGTGCGCAACCAGATCCCGCTCGGCTCCGAGGGCAACACGCGGTTCATGGACGCCGTCTACGACGCCCTCGCCGACGGACGCGGCTCGGCGGGTCTCGCGGACTTCCTCGCCCGCGGCGGCTTCCGCTATCTGCTGCTGCGCAACGACATCGCGCGCGATGCGACCAGCTCGCCGCCGCTGGCCGTGCTGCGGCAGGCGTTGCGGGGCTCACCGGGCATCGAACGGGTCGCCGAGTTCGGGCCCGAGGTGCGGATGAGCGACCAGAAGCTGGTCAGCTCCGTCGACGCGGGCGCGGGCGGCCGGGCGCTGGAAGTCTTCGAGGTGAAACGGGACGTGCCCGTCGTGTCGGCGGTCGACGTCGCGGACGTGCCGACGGTCAGCGGCGGGCCGGAGTCGCTGCTGCCGCTGCTCGCGCAGGGACTCGTGCGGGCCGACCAGCCCACCGTCCTCGCCGGGGACGCCGGGGAGCGGACCGGGGAGCTGCTCGTCACCGACGGCCTGCGGCGCAAGGAGCGCAACGTCGGCAGGGTCGCCGACAACCTCAGCCAGACGATGTCGGAGGACGAGGCGTCCCGGCAGGGCAGGGTCGCGCTGGACGTGTCGCCGTTCCAGGACGTCACGCACCAGACCGCGGCCGAGTACCGGGGCATCCGGGCCGTCCGCGCGTCCACGTCGACCGCCTACGCCGACGCGGCGGGGGCGATCGACCCCGCCAACTCGCCGTTCGCCGCGGTCGACGGCGACGGCGGCACCGCGTGGCACTCGTCGAGCTTCACTGGGCCGGTCGGGCAGTGGCTGGAGATCGAGCTCGACACCCCGCGCTCGGTCGGCGAGGTGACGCTGGACCTCGTCGAGGACCTGCGGGTGGGCTGGCCGGTCACCCGGATCAGGCTCACCACGGACACCGGTTCGATCGAGCACGACGTGCAGCCGGGCGGCGGCCCGCGGACCTACCCGGTCCGCCCCGGCCTCACCAGCACCGTGCGCGTCACGATCGTGCGGCTCGCCGCGGACCGCCAGGACGGCAACGCGGGCGTCAAGGAGCTGACCGTGCCGGGCATGACGGCCCAGCGGGCGCTGCGCGTGCCGGACGACCGCGAGTCGGCGGCGCCCGGCTTCTCGTTCACCCGCGGCAGCCAGGCCCGTCCCGCCTGCTACCGGACGGACGGGGTGGTGCGGTGCGACTCGGCGCTGTCCCGGTTCGGCGAGGAGGTCAACGGCCTCACCCGGCTCTTCCGGACCTCCGAGGCGGGCAGGTTCGCCGTCGCCGCGACGGTCGTGCCCGCGTCGGGCGGCAGGAACCCGGTGACGCCGGACGGCTTCACCGTGGCCGGCTCGACGTCGCTCGCGGGCGACGTGGCGGCGACCGCGCTGTCCGCGGTGGACGGCGACCCCGGCACGTCGTGGGTGCCGGACGTGACCGACCTGCGGCCGACGCTCACGCTGACCTGGCAGGGCAAGCGCACGATCGAGGAGTTCCGCGTCGAGACGCCGGACGGCACCCGGCGGCCGGTCGAGCTGGAGGTCCGCACGGACGCCGGGACCGAGATCGCCCGGCTCGGTGCCGACGGGGCCGTCTCGATCCGGCCGGCGGAGACGGAGAAGCTCGAGCTGGTCGTGCTGGAGTCGGGTGGCGCCGGTCCCGCCGGGATCGGGGAGCTGCGCGTGCCCGCGCTCGACGGCGTCCTGAAGCCGGTGCCCGCGACGACCCCGTTCACCGTGCCATGCGGTCAGGGACCGGTCATCGACGTGGACGGCAAGAAGATCACCAGCTCGGTCTCGGGCGAGCTGGGCGACCTCGTGGCGGGCCGCGCCCTCAAGGCGACCCTGTGCGACGACGACCTGGCGACGGCGCTGGAGCTGGAGGCGGGCGACCACGTGCTGACCACGACCAGGTCGGACTCGTTCGTCGTGCAGGACGTCTCCGTGACGCACCTCGACCTGCCGAAACCGGCCGCCCGGCACCGTGACGTCACCGTCACGACCTGGGACGCCACCGAACGCGAGGTCACCGTCGCCGCGGGCGCGCAGGCGCTGCTCGTGGTGCCGGAGAACGTCAACGACGGCTGGCAGGCCACCCTGAACGGGCAGGTGCTGGAGACCGTCCGGGTCGACGGGTGGCAGCAGGGCTACGTCCTGCCCGAGGGCGACGGCGGCGTGGTGGCGCTGACGTTCACCCCGGACAGCCGGTACCGGACGGGCCTGCTCGCCGGTGTGCTCGGCGCGCTGGCGGTGCTGGTGCTCGCGGCGTTGCCGGTGCGGCGGCGGATCGAGTTCGTCGCGCCTTCGGAGAGCCGCTGGCTGGTGGCCGCGATGCTGGTGCTGCTGGCCGTGCTGGGCGGGATGCTGCCGATCGTGGCCGTGATCGCGTGCCTGCTGGCGCGCGAGTTCTGGGCGGCGGCACCGAAGGTGATCGCGTGGACGGGCGGCGTGCTGGGAACGGCGACCGCCGTGCTGGGCCGGATTCTCGGCCACGGTCAGGAGTGGGCCTACTCCCCGGTGGCGCAGGCCGCGCTGATGGTGGCGCTGTCGGCGGTGGTCGCGTCCGCGTTCCGGCCGTTCACACCGCGTCACCAGGCCGGGAAGGAGCCTCCAGAGGAGGACGAGGCCGAACGGACGGTGCCGGTCGCGCCCGTCACGCCCTGACCTTCCCGCGAGCCTCGATGACGGTGCCCGCGACCACCAGCCCGGCCGTCGCGAGCAACGCCCCCGTGACGACCTGGCCCACGGAGTCGTTCAGCCACAACGTGATCAGCGCGACCTCGGCGGCGACGGCGATCCACACGGCGAGGGTGGAGCGCCGGTCGCCGCTCGCGATCCGGGAGAACAGCAGCAGCTGCACCAGCGCGAGGCACGACCCGACGAGCGCGAACTGCCACAACGGGATCGAGTCGCCCTCGTAGTTCGCGCCGCCGACCAGCGCCACGCCCAGCGGCCCGAACAGCGCGCACCCGGCGACGACGAACGCGTCCAGGCCGGCGCACACCGCCAGCGCTCTCGGCAGCATGCGCCGCCGGTCGTCCGCGACGGCCATGCGCGGCAGCACGAGCACGCCGATCGCCTGGGGCAGCCAGTAGGCGATCTTCGTGACGACCGCGCCGACGGCGTAGCCGCCCGCCTGGTCGGCGAGCTGGTGCCGGGCCAGCACGAGGTCGAGGTTCACCAGCAGCACCAGCGCCAGCATGGCCTGCGACGCGTGCAGCACGTCCGGTCCGCCCGCTGGCCGTGCCGGGCGGGGACGGCCGCACAGCCGCCACCCGGTCAGCACCACCAGGAACGACCCGGCCGCGGTGCCCGCCAGCACCGACGCGGACGTGGGCGAGATCCACAGGCCCAGCACGCCGCCGCCGACCTTGCCCAGCCCTTCCAGCGAGACGAGGAGCGCCAGGGAGCCGAACCGGTGCGTGCCCTGCAACAGCCCGTGCAGGACGCCGAGGACCGTGAGCGGCGCCAACGAGAGCGCGAGCCACACGACCGGCCACGGGCCGTCGAGGTGCAGCAGCCGGGCGAGCAGCGGCACGGCGGCCAGCGTCAGCACGGTCATGCCCGCGCTCACGGCGAGACCCAGCCCGAACAGCGGACGCGGGCCGAGGCTCGTCACCCGCAGGGCCGCGACGGTCTGCAGGCTCATCGCGGGCACCACGCCGATGACGACGAGCGCGAGCAGTGCGCTCAGCTCGCCGAAGACCGCGGGGGCCAGGATACGGGCCGCCGCGATGGTCAGCACGTAGCTGGCCGCGTTCGCGCCGAGCAGCGCGCCCGTGATCAGCAGGGCGTCGAGCCGGGTGGTGGTCGGTGCCGGAGCGGACACGCGGGATCCTTCCGGTGCGGGTCTGCCTGGGTGTGCGACAGGGGCTACCCGTGAGTACTACTGGCCGGTAGCTTCGGCGACTGTAGCCCCGGCACGACCGAAGAGGGAGCAAGTGCGTCCGAACGGACTGAAGCTCTACGCCACCTGCACGGCGCTGGCGCTGCTCGCGCTCGCCCCTGTGCTGTGGCCCGGCTACGTCCTCGTCTACGACATGGTGTTCACGCCGGAGCAACCGCTGAACGCGGCCGCGTTCGGGCTCGGGGACGCGTTGCCGCGCGCGGTGCCGGTCGACGCCGTGGTGGCGCTCGCCACCCAGGTCGTCCCAGGTCAGGTGGTGCAGAAGGCGGCGCTGCTCGCGATCGTCGTGGCCGGGTCGCTCGGCGCGGGGCTGCTCGTGCCGACGGAGAGGACCGGCGTGCGGGTCGTCGCCGCCGTGGCCTACTCGTGGAACGCCTACGTCGCCGAACGCCTCTTCATCGGCCACTGGACGCTCCTGCTGGGCTACGCGGCGCTGCCGTGGGTGGCGATGGCCGGCCTGAGGCTGCGCGACGGCGAGCCGCGGGCGTGGACCCGGCTCGTGCTCGCGAGCCTGCCCGCCGTGCTCTCGGCACCGGGCGGCATCCTCGCGCTCGGCACGGCGCTGGCCACCGCCGGGCGCCGCAAGGTCTGGCAGGTCCTCGGCGTCTCCGTCGTCCTGAACTCGCCGTGGTGGGCGCCGTCGCTGCTGCACGACGGGTTCTCTGACCCGGCGGGGGTCGAGGCGTTCAGCGCGCGCGGGGAGAACTGGGGCGGGCCGGTGCTGAGCGTGCTGGGTCTCGGCGGGATCTGGAACGCCGAGGTCGTGCCCGCGAGCCGCGCCAACCCGGTGCTGCCCGTGCTCACCGTGCTGCTGCTCGGGCTGGCGTTCCTCGGGCTGCGGCGGCTGGCTCCCCGGCTGCCCGTGTGGCCGCTCGCGGGGCTCGGCGTGCTGGGCGCGGTGCTCGCGCTGGTCGCCGTGCTGCCCGGCGGGGTGGCGGTGCTGGAGGCGTTGATCGAGCACGTGCCGGGCGCAGGGCTGCTGCGCGACGGCCAGAAGTGGGTGGCGTGGCTCGCGCTGCCGTTCGCGCTCGGGCTCGCCGCCGCGGTGGAGCGGTTCCGCGCCCGGCTGCTCGTGGCGGTGCTGCTGCTGGGGCTGCTGCCGGACCTCGCCTGGGGCGGGTTCGGGCGCCTCGAACCGGTGCGCTACCCGGCGGACTGGGCCGCCGTCCGGGAGAAGCTCGACGGGCAGCCCGGTGACGTGGCCGTGTACCCGCTGTCGGCGTTCCGCCGGTTCGACTGGAACGACCGGCGCACCCAGCTCGACCCGGCGCCGCGCTACCTGCCGGGGACGACCGTCGTCGACGACTCGCTGTCGGTCGGCGGCCGGGTCGTGGCGGGAGAGGACCCGCGGGCGGCGCGGCTGCGCGCGGGCGACCTGAGCGGCATCGGCTGGGTGCTGGTGGAACGCGGGACGCCCGGCCGCGTGGACGAGGAGCTGCTGGCCCGTTCGGAGCTGGTCCACGACGGGCCGGACCTGGCCCTTTACCGCGTTCCCGGAGCGGTGGAGGTTGCGCCGAACGGTCCAGCGGCGGCGCCCGTTCTGCTGGCATGGGTCGCAACTGGGTTACTGATCGGTACGAGCCTGTTGTGGAGATGGTTACCCGTGGGTAGATTCGCGTCAGCCCGACGTGAGGAGTAGACGTGGAACTGGTTTCGGTGCTGGTCGCGATCGTCGCCGGTGCTGCGCTCGCCGGAGGGGTCGGCGTGCTCGTCGTCGAGCAGAACCACCCCGACAAGGTGATCGAGCAGCGGATCGAGGAAGGCGTCAAGGCCGTCGAGCCCGAGGTGCTCGACTACGGCAAGCGCTGACCCCGTGCCGGTGGCGTTCTCCGGTGACCAGTCGGCGTCCTGGAGCATCCTGCTGGAGGCGCGCCCGCGCGAGATGCCGGACCCGGCGGCGGTGGCCGCACGGATGTCCCGTGCCAGCGCGGAGTTCCCCAACCTCGGTCCGGCCGCGACAGTGCTGCGACCGTCCGATGTGGAGCTGACGCGCGCGGAGTTCGCCGACGAGCATTACCACGAGGGCGATCCGCTGGTGCGGGTCGCCCTCGCCGGTGACACGCTGCTGATCGCTGCGCACCACGGCGCTGTCGACGGGCTCGGCCTGCTCGCGTTGCTGGGCATAGCGCTCGGCGAGCCCGTGCACAGTTCCGCGACGGGCGTGGCGTCGCGCAGCCCCGACCGTCCGTACCTGCTCAGCGCGCTGGGCCGGGTGCACGAGGCGGTGTGGACGCCGCCCACGCGCATCCAGCCTTCGTCGCGCGGCGACGAAACCGGCGACCACCTGGTGTCCCGCACGGTGCCCGCCGTCAAGCTCGACAGCGCCAGGATCACCGCCGCGGCGCTGGAGGCGACGCGGAAGTGGAACTCCGCCAAGGGAGTGCGGCACCACCGCGTGGTCGCCGCGATCGGGGCGTCCTGGCGCAGCGGCGCCGATCCGCGTCCCGAGCTCGCCAGCGCCCTGCTCCGGCTGCGCCTGCCCGACGGCTCCGGCGAGGAGGACGTCCGCGCGCTGCTGGCCGCGTCCGTCCCCGAGGCCGGCTTCCCCAGTGAGCGCAACCCGCTGGCGCGGTGGGGGATGCGGTTGCTGGCGGACCGGCTCGGCAGCACGTTCCTCGTGTCGAACCTGGGAGTCGTCAAGGCGCCCGTGGACGCCCTGTGCTTCTACCCCGCGGCGAGCGGCCGGTCGGGCGTCGCGTTCGGCGTGATGACGGCAGGGGAAGCCACCACGCTCACGGTGCGCGTGCGCCGCCGCGACTTCGACGCGGCCGCCGCCGCGGGGTTGCTGGACCTGGTGTGCGAGGCGGCCCTCAGCGGCCTCGAGGCCCAGCGGTAGCGCGCAGTGCGCCGTTGAGCACGTTCTCGAACGCGCCCAAGCTCTCTTCCCAGCTGAACTGCTGTGCGCGCTGCCGTCCGGCGGCGCCCATCGCCTTGCGCAAGGGCCGGTCGCGCAGCAGCGTGTCCGTGTGCCGCACGAAATCGGCGAAGTCCTCGGCCAGCAGGCCCGTCTCGTGGTCCACGATGGCCTCGGCCACGCCGCCCGCCGAGCGGTAGGCGACCGTCGGCACGCCGTGCGAGGCGGCCTCCATGATGACGATGCCCCAGCCCTCCTTGACCGACGGGCACAGGTGCACCCAGGCCCCGGCGAGGATCTCGTGCTTGGTCTGCTCGTCGACCCAGCCGTGGATCACGACGTTGTCCTGCACACCGCGGTCGATCGCGTGCTGGTGCAGGACTTCCTTCCACGGTCCCTCGCCGACGAGCTCCAGCCGCAGGTCCGGCCACTGCGGACGGAGCTGGGCGACCAGGTCGATCGCGTGCTCCAGCCGCTTGTGCGGGACCAGCCGCGACACCGCGACGAGGACGGGCGACTCGGTGCGCCGCGTGGTGACGGCGGGTGGCGCGTCCAGGCCGTTCGGCACGACCGCGGTGCGGCGCAGCTCGACGCCCAGGTGTGCCAGCTCGTCGCGCGTCACGTTGGACACGGTGATGTAGCGGCACTTCCGGTACAGCCGGGGCGCGAGCCACGACTCGACCCACCAGCCGATCCGGCCGAGGAACGGGCCGAGCGCGCTGTGCCACTGCTCGCGGTGCACGTGGTGCACCAGCACCAGCACGGGACAGCGCGCGACGAGCCGGCTGAAGAACGGCATCCCGTTTTGCACGTCCACGATGACGTCCGCGTCGGAGCGCAGGATCGCCAGCAGCGCGTGCAGGTAGACCGTGAACTTGTTGCCGCGCCGCCGGAAGTGGACGCCCGCGACCCAGTCGCCGGACGGGGCGCGGCCGTGGCCCGCGCACTGGATCGCGACGCGGTAGCCGAGCTGCGCGAGTCCCTCCGCGATGCGCTCGACGTACCGCTCGGAACCTCCGCCCTCGGGGTGCCTGGTGTCGCGCCAATTCACCAGCAGAATGCTCGGCCGGTAATCAGAACGGGACATCTGCCTCTCCCGGGTGCTAGGTTACCGTCAAGTAGCCATCGTAGACGGAATGCGGGAGAGCGCAATGGTCGAGATCGGTTCAGTTTCGGCCCGGGAAAGTTCGCACAGGGCGACTCTCGCGCGCTCGGTGCGACTTTTCCGCGCATTTCTGAAAGAGCAGTCCGACCCCGACCACTTCTACTCGGTCCTCGCGCGGGACTCGGTGGCGCAGGTGTCGTCGTACGTCCCGCTGGACGGCGGGGTGGTCCTCGACGTCGGCGGCGGGCCGGGGTACTTCGCCGAGGCGTTCCGCGCCGCCGGCGCCCGGTACGTGGGGCTGGACCCGGACGTCGGCGAGCTGTCCGCGCGCGGCGAGCCCGACCCCGGCATGATCCGCGCGAGCGGGACGGCGCTGCCGTTCCGTGACGGCGCGGTGGACGTCTGCTACTCCTCGAACGTCCTGGAGCACGTGGACGACCCGTGGCTGATGCTGGCCGAGATGGTGCGGGTGACCAGGCCGGGAGGCACGATCTTCATGTCGTACACGCCGTGGTGGTCGCCCTGGGGCGGGCACGAGACGGCGCCGTGGCACTTCTTCGGCGGTCACTACGCGCGACGGCGGTACGAGCGCCGCAACGGCAAGCCGCCGAAGAACGCGTTCGGCACGTCGCTGTTCCCGGTGGGCGTCGGTGAGGTCCGGCGGTGGGCTCACCGCCAGACCGGCGCCGACGTGGTGGAGACGTTCCCCCGGTACCACCCGGCCTGGGCGAAGTGGATCGTCCGCGTGCCGGGGGTCCGGGAGATCGCCTCCTGGAACTTCGTGGTCGTGCTCAGGCGGCGTGCCTAGCCCGTCGCCCGAGGAACCCGAGAACAATTCCGGCGAGCAGCAGGACGAGCCCGACGGAAAGCAGGACGACCGGTCCGGTGGTGCTGATCAACGTCAATTTGTCGCGGGCCTCGACGGCATTGCGAGTCGATTCTTCGACCGTTTTGTCGTTGAAGGTCAGCGTGGCGTCGAGCAGCACCGTTCCTTCTTTTCCGTCCGGCCCGACGAGCACCTGCCGCTGCTTCTCCTGGCCCTTGACGATGATGCCGCTGACCGGCTCCACCCACATCGTGCGGGTGTTCTGGTAGTGGCGTGCCGCGGTGACCGACGCCTCGTCGCTGCCGATCAGCTGACCGGGCACCTCCTGGTCGCGGAACTTCGTCGACGGGATCTTCTGGACGAACTTGTAGACCTCGACGCCGTTGAGCTCCTCGGTGCCCTCGAAGCGCGCGGTCGAAGCCTTGCGCAGCGTGGCGTCGAAGTACTCGTAGTCCTGCTGCTGGGTGTCGAAGGGGAACTTGTAGTTCAGGCCCTCCTGGTGCACCGCCTTGTCGGCCGGCGTCGGGTCACCCTCGGTGTCGGTCACGTACTGCTGGCTGCACTCCTGCAGGGCCATGTTCGTCCGGCGGTCGAGGCACACCCGGTGCTTCATCGCGGAGACCAGCTGGTTCTTGCTGTCGGTGACGACGAGACCCTGGTCCCAGACCATCACGTCGCCGTCGACCTTCGCCTCCGCCGCGGTCAGGTTGCTCTCGACCTTGCGGGTCGCCGTCAGCCGCGTATCCCTCACGACGAGTTCGTTGGGGTAGAAGACCTTCGCGTCGCCTTCGGCGACGGACTCCGTCTTCTGGTCGAGCGGCACGACGGCGAGCTCGGGGTACGCGTAGAAGCGCAGGACTGCTCCGAGCGCCAGGGAGAAGATGCCCAGTCCTACCAACACGAGGCTCGCAACGCGTCGCACTCGTCCTCCTTCTGGGGGTGAGAGGGACGTCACAGTGGCGTGAAACCTACCCGACAGTAACCTCAGCGCAAAACCAGAACTACCGTGACTCGAATCATCTTGATCGGTCCGCACGAGGAAAGCGGCCACTTGACCGGACGCTTTCGCGGCCGTTCGGCGCAGTCCACTCGTCTTGACGGAGGGCCGCCGGACCAACCAGTTCCTTACTCGTCGGCGACGGTGCCGGAGGAAGAGACACGTGGACGAAACCCCTGTGTGCTATCCCGGAGCAGCTGCTCAGGCCCAGTTGCTCCAAAGCGGTGCGACCACCGCCGCAGCCCTTCTGGCGACCGTTGAGGAGCTGCTCGGCGGCCGACGCGAAGCTTTCTCGGATATCGATCTGGTCACTGCGCGTCGTAAGGCGGAAGAGGCCGATCGGCGGTTGTCATCAGGTGAGAAAGGTCCACTGCTCGGCCTGCCGATGGCCGTGGAGGACTCGCTGCCCAGGTCGGCCGCCGACGCGCTGGAGGCCGCCGGGGCCGTCGTGATCGGACGAACCGCCGCCGCGGAACGGCACCGCAACCCGGCATCGGCCGTCCCGGCGACCGCGCTGGACCCGAAGGTGTCCGGCAGCGCGGTGGCCGTGGCGACCGGTGTCGTGGCGGCCGTTCTCGCGCGCCGCGCGCCGGGAGCCGGGCAGGTGCCGGCGGGCGGTGCCGGGGTCGTGGGCTTCGAGACCACCGGCGGACCCGGCGTGCTGGCGAGGTCCGTGGAGGACGTGGCGCACGTCGTGCGCGGGCTCGGCTGGGCGGCGGAGGGCGCGGACCGTCCATTACGGATCGGCGTCTCGGTGCGCGGCGTCGCGATGACGACTCGCACCCGCCCACCCATGCGCCGCGCCGTCGAGGACGTCGCCGCACTGTTGTCCTTGCACGTGAACCAGGTCGTGGACCACGACCCGCACGTGGCCAACGGGCAACGGTTGCTGCTCGCGCCCCACCTCACCGCGGGACGGCGAGCGCTCGACCTGCTCGACCGGTACGTGCCGCGGTCGTTGCGGGGCCTCTGCCGGCAGCTGCGCGCGGCCGAGCAGGTGATGCTCAAGCAGATGCTCGCGGGCGTCGACGTGCTCGTGACGCCGGGCCACACCGGCCCCGCCGAGACGATGTCACTGCCCGGCGGGGTGCTGGTGCGCACCGGCGCCACGGAGCCGTTCGCGCCGCTGTGGCGGGTCAGCGGTTTCCCGGCGGTGTCCGTGCGCGCGGGCAGCGACGCGGACGGCAACCCGTTGCCGGTGACCCTGGTCGCGCCGCCGGACGCGGAGGCCGCACTGCTGCGCGTCGCCCGGATCATCGAGGAGGGGCAACGGAACCCGCACGCCTGAATCCTCGGTCCTGACAGGACTCGGCTGAGGGATCAGGGCGGTGGCGAGGAAGGCTTGCGGTTGCCGGGAGTGTGGTCCGTCCGGCGGGCTGAGATCCACAGTGGACGGCCTGGCCTCGTGCCGGTCTTGCTCACCGAACACCTTCGACGCGTCGGGCACCGGTGCCCTGCTCTGATCCTGACAGGGCACCGGTGCCCGGTCCGGCCGGCGGTCAGACCGGCTCGTCCGGGGTGCGGACCGTGCCCGCCACCGAACCGCCGGGCTCGTCCGCGAGCTGCCCGCGTCCGGCGGCCTCCTCGCGCGACTCGTCGTCGATCGGGTCGGACGCGACGGGCACGTCCGGCTGCTCCTCGGCGAGCCGGTCGTCCAGCGGCCGGGGGTGCGCCTCCTCGTACGGCGTCATGCCGTACTTGTCCACGCCGCTCCACCGCTCCGGCGGGTCCATGCCCGCTTCGAGCGGGTCGAGCTTGATGCGGTCCTCGTCGAGGTCCTCGGCGCTGTTGAGCGCCGCCGGGTCCGTCTCGACCGAGTCGGGCGCACCGGTGTCCTGCGGCGGCGCGTAAGCCGCCTGGTCCTCGTCGGGGGTCATGTCGTGTGTTGCCATGCCGCTCGTGTACCCCGTGGGAGCCCGGCCAACCGATCTCAGCGGATGCCGTGCTGCTGCAACCACATCTCCAGCACGCCGAGGTGCCACAGCTCGTTCCCGCCCGCCTTGGTGGCGTGGCCGTTCGGGTCGGCCAGCAGCGCGTCCACGTAGTCGCGACGGAACAGCCCGCGGCCGCGCGCGGCGGGGGAGGACATGGCGTCGCGGAGCAGGCCGAGCACCTCGCCGTCGAGCCTGGTGAGCGCCGGCACGGGGAAGTAGCCCTTCTTCCGGTCGACCACCTCCAGCGGCAGCATCTCCCGGCCGATGTCCTTGAGCAGGCCCTTGCCCTCCTGGTCGGCCTTGAGCTCCGGCGGGCACGCCGCCACCAGCTCCACCAGGTCCTGGTCCAGGAACGGCACGCGCGCCTCGACGCCCCACGCCATCGCCATGTTATCCACGCGCTTCACCGGGTCGTCCGGCATCAGCAGGTGGGTGTCCGTGCGCAGGACGGCGTCGAGCGCCGTGTCGGCTTCCGGACCACCCAGGTGCCGTGCGGCCAGCTCGCCGCTGACGTCGTAGTTCGTGAGCCACCGCGGCTCCAGGACGGACGCCAGGTCGTCGTGGTCGACGTCGTGGAACGCCTCCCGCAGCACCGCCGCCGCCTCACGCCTGGCCGCGTCCGCCGCCGGCTGGTGGTAGCGGTACCCGGCGAACACCTCGTCGGCGCCCTGACCGCACTGCACGACCTTGACGTGCTGCGACACCTCGCGGCAGACCAGGTGGAACGCGGTGACGTCGTGGCTGCCCATCGGCTCGCTCATCGACCCCACCGCGTCCCCGACCGCCGCCGCGATCTCCTCGTCGCCGATCCGGATCTGGTGGTGGTCGGTGCCGAACTTCTGCGCGATGGCGTCGGAGTAGACGAACTCGTCGCCCTCCACGTCGCCCCGGCTGGTGAACCCGATGCTGAACGTGCTGGGCCGCTCGCCCTCCTCCGCGAGCAGCGCCACCAGCAGGCTGGAGTCGAGACCGCCGGACAGCAGTACGCCGACCTCCACGTCGGACACCGTGCGGCGGCGCACCGCGACCCGCAACGCCTCGCGCACCGCGTGCCGCCAGTCGCTCGCCGTCCAGTCCGCGTGCTCGGGGCGGCGCGTGTAGGAGGGCTGCCAGTAGACGTGGTCGCGGGGCGGCTTGCCCGGTTCGAGGACGCGGACCGTCGCGGGCGGCAGCTTGGTCACTCCACGCAGGACGGTGCGCGGCGCCGGCACGATCGAATGCCAGGTCAGATAGTGGTGCAGGCCGACGGGGTCGAGCTCGGTGTCCACCCCGCCGCCCGCGAGCAGCGCGGGCAGGGTCGAGGCGAACCGCGTCCGTCCCCGCACGTCGGCCACGTAGAGGGGCTTGATGCCGAGCCGGTCCCGCACCAGCAGCACCCGGTCGCGCCGGCGGTCGGCCAGGGCGATGGCGAACATGCCGACCAGGTGGTCGACGAACGCGTCACCCCAGTGGTGGTACGCCTTGAGGATCACCTCGGTGTCGCTCGTGGACCGGAACTCGTACCGGCCGGACAGCTCCTCGCGCAGCTCCTCGTAGTTGTAGATGCAGCCGTTGAACGCCACGGCGAGCCCCAGCTCGTCGTCGACCATCGGCTGCGCGCCGCCGCTGGACAGGTCGATGATGGACAGTCTTCTGTGGCCGAGCGCCACCCGTCCCTCCGACCAGTGGCCCGCCCCGTCCGGCCCGCGCGAGTACATCGACCGGACCATCCGCTCGACCGCGCCGAGATCCGGCCGCTCCGACTCGTCCGTGACCACCTCACCGGCGATTCCGCACATCACCACTCCTCGGGGCGTTCGTCCGACAGGTGGTCACCAGGTACCCCCGATCGCGAGTGATCATGTTCCGGCTGTGGCCGGGCTCGCGTGTGAGCAAGAGCACCGCCCTGTCGCCCGTCCGCAGGTTGACGCGGGCCGCCCGGGACCCCGGCAATGGAGGCATGGACCTCTCGGCCGCCTCACTCGACCGGGCGACCATCCCGCAGCTGACGCGCCGGATGGCCGCCGGTGAGCTGACCTCGGCCGGCCTCACCCGCGCCTACCTCGGCCGCATCGCCGAGGTCGACCCGGTGCTGCGGTCCGTGCTCGCCGTCGACCCGACCGCACTGCGCCAGGCGCAGGAGAGCGACCTGCGCCGGGCGCACGGCCGGTCGCGGGGGCCGATGGACGGCATCCCCGTGCTGCTCAAGGACAACGTCGACACCGCCGGCCTGGCCACCACCGCCGGGTCACGCGCCCTGGCGGTGCCACCCAGGTCCGACGCCGCGGTCGTGACCCGTCTGCGTGCGGCCGGTGCCGTCGTGCTCGGCAAGACGAACATGACCGAGTGGGGGAACTTCCGCTCCCCGTGGGCGACGTCCGGCTGGTCCGGAGCCGGTGGCCAGACCGTGAACCCGCACGTGCTGGACCGCACCCCGTGCGGCTCGTCGTCCGGCTCGGCCGTCGCGGTGGCGGCGTCCCTCGCCCAGGTCGCCGTCGGCACCGAGACCAGCGGCTCCATCGTCTCGCCCGCCGGGCACGCGGGCGTCGTCGGCTTCAAGCCGACCCCCGGCCGGGTGAGCACCGCGGGCATCGTGCCCATCACCGCCCGCCGTGACACGGCCGGCCCGATGGCGCGGCACGTGGTGGACGCCGCCATCCTCATGGCGGCGATGGAGGGCTCTTCTGCCACCTTCGAACCGGGCACGCTGGCCGGTGCGCGCGTCGGCGTGTGGCGCCGGACCGGTTTCGACCCCGAGGTGGACCGGGTCGTCGAGTCCGTCGTGGACCTGCTGCGTCGCAACGGCTCGACGGTCGTTGACGTCGAACCGCGGCACCAGGACCTGGTCCAGGCGGCCGACCGCCCCGCGATGCTCGCCGAGTTCCGCCACGACCTGGAGCGCTATCTCGGCACCCGCACCGGCGTCCCGCGCACGATGCGCGAGCTGATCGAGTTCAACGAGGCCGACCCGGTCGAGCTGAGCGCGTTCGGGCAGGAGATCTTCCACGAGGCGGAGAAGGCGCGGCTGGTCACCGACCCGGTGCACCGCCACCAGCGCCGCACGGCCACCGAACTGGCCCGCCGCTCGCTCGACGAGCTGCTGTCCGGCGTGGACGTGATCGTGGCGCCCTCGAACGGCCCCGCCTGGCCCGCCCGCGGCGCCGACCCCGCCGGACCGCGCACGGCGCTGCCCGCCGCCATCGCCGGTTACCCGAACATCAGCGTTCCTGCCGGGTTCGCCGGGGCGCTGCCGCTCGGTGTGTCGATCATCGGGGGAGCCGGGGCGGACGACGCGGTGCTGCGGTTCGCGGGTGCGTTCGAGATCGCGTCCCCGGTTCGCCGGGCGCCTCGGTACCTGCCCACGTCACCCCGGGCGTCGGGATGAGGCGTGCAGGCACAGGCCCGCCAGCAGGATCACCGTTCCGCCGAAGGCCAGGGTGAACACTCCTGTGACGGCACCGGCCGCCAGCCCCAGCGCGCCGGTCAGGTCCACCGCGTAGCGGACGGCGGGGCGGTTCGCCTGCGGAGACCTCGCTTGCGGCCGGGCCGTGTTCATCGAGGACTTGACCTGCGGAGACCCGTTCTCCGGTGACCTGGCCTGGTGCGGGACGACCGGAGCGTGCCTGAGCGTGCTCATGATGCCCTTTCGACGCCTGGCGGCGGGGATGCCGCGGTGCGCGAATACCCGCGCACCGCTGGGTCCAGTCTCACTGGATCGGGTGGTTCCTCCGAACGGATCAGTCGCGGCCGCGTGCCGGGGTCTGGTCGTAGACGCCGTGCCGCAGCGGCGTGTTGCCGGTCGGCGAGTGCTCGGGTGACACGGGCGAGCCGCCCGCCGCACCACTGACCTCCGGCGCGTTGCGCTGGTCGCCCGGCGCCGGTTCGGCACCGCGGTCCAGCTCGTCGAGTCGTGCCGCGATGAGCTGCAGCACCGGGACGCGGTTGCCGTGCTCGCGTTCGTGGTCGCGGATGCTCTCGAGCTCGGGCTTGTCGAGCGACCGGATCCGGTGCCTCAGGTCGCCCAACGAGAGCTGGTCGTAGTCGTTCAGCGGAAGTTGTTCAGCCATTTCGCCCGGCTACCCGGCCGATTCGCCGGTAAACGAGCACGCTCAACGCTCCAGCATCCGGGTGAGACCGGCGACGTCCAGCGCCCGCCGCAGCGCGGGACTGGGGGACACCAGCCGCAGCGACCCGGTCATCTCGACAGCCCTGGCCCTGCTCCTGAGCAGGGCGCTGATCCCGCTGGAGTCGCAGAACGTAACACCGGAGGCGTCGATGACGACGTGGTGCCGCCCCTCGTCGATCAGCCGGTCCAGCTTCGCCAGCAGCGCTGTCGAACCGGTCTTGTCCAACGGGCCCGTCAACGTCACCTCGGTGTGCGCCGCTGTGGTGCCGACGACCTGGATGCGCAACACGGTGCATCTCCCTCGATGTTGGAGGCGAGTACCCGGGTGGGGGCGGAATATGGCCGTCTGGGGGAGGGTTCATCGGCGCTTCGCGACGGCCCGCCTCGCATCGCCGGACCGGGGGCGTGACCGGCAGCGCCCGGGGCGCTGCCCGGCTGGCCCAGCTCGCTCGTCCGCGCGGGGTCACACGGGACGGAACGAGGTCGACCGGGTTCGCCGAGCTGCGAAACGGGGCGTTCTCGCTGACGATGGCGGGGCAGAGGAGGTGGTGGGATGGGGAGCGCCGTACCCGCGGGTGAGCCGCTGGGCGTTGTTCGGCCCATGCTCGCCAGTCCGGGGGCACCGCCCGGCAGTGACGGGTGGGCCGTTGAGTTCAAGTGGGACGGTTATCGGGGCGTCGCGCATTGTCAGGGGCGTGACGTGCGGGTCTTCAGTCGCAACGAGATCGACTTCCTGGTTCGTTTTCCCGAGTTGGGGATCTTGCCGGAGTTGCTGCACCATCGCACGGCTGTGCTTGATGGTGAGATTGTTGCCCTTGATGCTGACGGGCGGCCGGATTTTTCGTTGCTGCAACAGGGTCATGGGCCTGGCGTGCGGGAGTTGCGGCGGAACCGGCCGCGCATCGCCTACTTCGTGTTCGACCTGTTGCATCTTGACGGCCGGTCGTTGCTGTCCACTCCGTACTACGTGCGGCGTTCTCTGCTGTCCGAGTTGGCATTGCCCGGCAACCATGCGGTGCAGGTGCCGCCTACGTTCATGGACACCGAGCCTGCGGATGTGTTGCACGTCGCGAGTCAGTACGGGTTCGAGGGGATCGTGTCGAAGCGGGTCAAGTCTGCCTACGAGCCCGGGCGGCGGTCACCTTCCTGGGTGAAGACGCCGTTCCGTCGCACCCAGGAGGTGGTGATCGGCGGGTGGCGGGTGGGGCAGGGCAACCGGGCCGGGCGGATCGGGTCGTTGTTGCTCGGGGCCTACGACGGCGAGGGGCGGTTGGTCTACGTCGGGCACGTCGGGACGGGGTTCAGCCGGGAGGCGCTCGCCGACCTCCAGCGGAGTCTGACCCGCTTGGCGCGGGAGAGCAGTCCGTTCGACGTGGAGGTGCCGCGGGAGCACGCCCGTGACGCGTTGTGGGTGTCGCCCTGGCTGGTGGGTGAGGTGGAGTTCCGGCAGTGGACGCCCGACGGGCGGTTGCGGCATCCGGCTTGGCGAGGGCTGCGGGCTGACCGGGATCCTGACAGCGTGCGCGTGCGCGTGCGCGTGCCGGAGTCGTGAGCCGGTCGGGGCGGGACCGCCGTGGGGCGGTCCCGCCACTGGTCACCACCGGTGGGCGACGTCCACGACGATGCGGTCCGGCAGGGTGAGGACCCGGAACGGCAGGCGGGCGCGGACGCCCAGGCCGAGGTCGGTGGTGCCTTCCCAGGAACCGGCCCAGGCGACCTGGCGGAAGGTCTGGTAGCCGGTCACGTCCACCACCTCGGACGGGTTCGCGGGCTGGTAGGTCGGGACGAAGTCCTGGTCGTAGGACGGCGAGTACGCCATCACGAACAGCTTCGCCCCGCCCCGCAGCGGAACCGGCTCGCCCGAGCCGACGTGGGTCACCTCGTCGGTGTAGCTCACGTAGTAGCTGCCGTCGGCCAGGTGGGTGTCGATCACCAGCCGGTCGAAACACTCGTGCTGCCCGGAGCGGATGTCGGTCACGTAGCCCCCGCCGCCGGTGTAGACGGTCTTCTGCCCCGAGCCCCAGTCGACCGGAGCACAGGCGGTCGCGGCACCGGCGCTCATCGGCACCACGAGCACGGCCGCCAGTGCGGCGGCGACCGCCAACGCGATTTTGCGCATGAGTTTCCCCTTTCCCCCTTGGGCTTCCCCAAGCCCTTGAAGAACCAGACGCGCGGCCAGCTCTCCGGTTGCCCGGTTTTCGCGGAAAGTCGTTGGCGGAGGGGGAGGGGCGGAGCCATGATCGCGCTGTGAAACTGGACTGGGGCTACTTCCGGCAGCTGTACGAAGATGTGCCGGAGGACGTGGAAGGGCTGCGGCGGTACCTGGGCGGTCGGGTGCCGGCGGTCGTCGACCACTTGGCGGAGCTGGCCCCGCTGCGCACGCGGGAGCTGGTTCCCGTCGGCGGGTACACCGGTGATGACGAGCAACTGTGGCGGATCATGAAGCTGTACGCGCTCAGCCGGGTCAGCGACTTCCTGATCGACATGTCCTCAATGGACTTCCCGGTGCACGCGGAGTTCTTCGAGGCGGTGGGCTTGACGCCGTTCGAGCACGCTGACGCGTTTTCGCCGTTCCACCACGAGATCGTCGACGTCGTGCAGGACCCGTCTGCGACGAGCGTGACCGTGGAGGAGGTGCTGCGGCCCGGGTTCTGGTTCGGCGACCTGCTGTTCAACCGTGCGGGTGTGCGGGTGCGCGCGCCGCGGCACCTGGTCGACGCCACCGCGGCCACGACCTCCACGCTGTACTTCACCTTCCGCCGCGGAACCCGCCGGACCGACGACCTGTCGCACGGCTGGGGTTCGAACTCGCAGTGGCGGACGAGCTTCCCCCGGTTCTACGCCGACGCGGACGGGCTGCACCTGAACTGGGACGGCGAGGCCGACATCGGCCACGACCCTCCCGTGCCCCCGGCGGACGGGCTCGGCGACCCTCCGCTCGACGAACGCCGGGAGCTGGTGCTGCACCGGTGCTTCGTCCGCGGCCTGCCTGCCGACGAGGCCGACCGGATGCCGTACGGCGACCGGCTCAGCCTGCTCGACGCCCGGTGGCCCCTGCCGCCGGAGTCGGTCACGCACGTGCGGTGGAACCGATGACGGGGACGTCGGAGGCGGCCGGGGAGATCCGGTTCCACTTCCGGCTACGGCCGTTGGCGGAGGTGGCGCATTGGGACGGCCGGTTGCACTGGTTCGGCCTGACGGACGGCTGGTACCGGATCGAGGTGGACGGCCACAAGCTCTTTCACCACGGCGAAGCGCATTCGCCGGTCGACTACTACGTGGTCCGGTTGTGGGAGGACGTCCAAGAGCTCTTCCCGGCTCTGCTGGAACCGGTGCCCGCCGACCTCGCCGACCGGATGACCAGTGATCAGAAAGCGTGGTACGGGCGGGATCTCGAAGGGGTGGACGAGGCCCTCGACTGGTACAGCGGCCACTTGATGAACACCAGCTACCTCCCCGGCGTGCTCAGCGTCCTGTGGTGGCGGTCGGTCGACGGTGACCGGGACACGATCACCGTCGACTGGCGCCACTCGCGTGCGGGCGCCTGGGTCTGCGCGGAGCCCGGACGAGGCCGGGCGACCGTCTCCACCGAGGCGTTCCTGCGCGCTGTCGAGGAGTTCGACCGGGAGCTGATCGACGCGATGGGCCGGCGCATCGCGGAGGTCGAGGCCGGTGGGGTGGCCGCGGACGTCGAGCTCGACCTGGAGCAGCTCCGCCAGGAGCACCAGCTGCGGGCACGATCCTTGGCCACGGCCATGCGGCGCGTGCCCGCGACGGACTGGACGGCCGTTCGCGAGGGCGTCGCGCGGATCTTCGGCACGCGGTAGCTCGGGGGCGTCGTCAGCCGGTGACCTGGATCTCGACTCGGTGCCGCAGGTAGCTGTCGTCGGACGTGCGGGCGATCCGGACGGCCTCCGCCACCAGGTCGTGCAGCTCGGCGGGATACCAGCCGGGGTGCAGGGGCAGGCGCGGCAGGATGCAGCGGCGGACGTCGAGGTCCTCGTCGGCGACGAAGCGGTGCAAGGCCGCGTGGTGGTACCGCCGGGAGAGGTCGGGAGAGGTCGGGAACGGCGAGCTGCGGAACTGGCGGTTGCTCCAGTACCAGGCGCGTGCGGCTCCCGCGGCGTCGGCGGGGGCGCCGGTCTCCAGGTGGGTCAGGAGGGCGAGCTGGACGCGGTCGCGGCCGAACGCGGCGAGCGCGGGTTCCACGAGCTGCCGGCTGAAGCTGGGATCGGGTTCGAGGATCATGGCACGCACCAGCGGGTCGAACCACTCGTCCTGCACGCCGTCTCCTTCCTCGGCACGGCGTCCGACGGCCTTGCCGGCAGTCCACCGTGCCCGGTGGACCCAGTCCCGCTCCCCGCGCGGCGGAGGTTCCGCGCCGACCAGGTCGAGCAGGTCCCACAGCAGCGCCTCGTAGTCGGCCATCCTGCTGGTGGTGCGTCCTGGCAGCGGCTGGAACGAGCGAGGCTCGTGGGTCGGAGTCATCACCCCACGGTATTGGAGGGAACGTGATCAGCAGGACGCCTTCTCGTCCGAGATGAGCAGCTGGCCCACCTCGCGGCGGGGTGTGGGCGGCACCGGGGTGCTGTATCCCAGCCGCAGCACGGTTTGCGGCACGAGCATCCCTCCCAGCGAGCGCCGCAGGTCCTCCCGCACGCGCCGCACCTCGACCGGCTGCGACAGGAACGACGCCGACAGCCCGCGCGTGGTGGCGGTGAGCAGGACGCGCTGCATCGCCTGGCCTGCCTGGAGGTCGCCGAGCGGGCCGTCGTAGAACGAGCAGAGGACGACGACCAGCGGGTCCGACTCGTAGTCCTTGCCGGGGTGGCGTTCCGGGCCCTGGAAGTCGCGGAACGCCCACTCGTCCTGTGCCGCCGGGCGCACGCCCGCCGACTGGGGCGGGATGCCGTCCGTCGCGCCGGGGCGGTGGCCGGTGAACGCGGCGAGCTCGGCCTGGACGGCCGCGTCGTGCAGCTGGATCTGGTGCGCCTCCTGGACGAACCGCTTGAGCTGCGCGCGTTCCTGCGGGGTCGAGATGACGTGCAGCCACGAGCGTTCCAGCTCGGCGGCGCGGACCAGGGCGTGGCGCTGGCGCGGGTCGACGGCCCTGTCGAGGAACGGCCTGCGGTTCGTGCGGCGGCGAGGGACGGCGCCGAGGAGCGCGCGGTGTTCGTCGTCGATCTGGAGCGTGCCGCCGCGGCGGACGACGGCGAGGGCGCCGGGGGCGTCCTGGCCGGGCAGCATCGACACCAGCGGACGCACGCCCATGCTTTGCAGGGCGAGCCGCAGGTTGAACAGGGCGGCGCCGCACGACAGGCGCAGCTCGCGGTCCTCGGGGTCGGTCGCGCTGAGCTTGCGGCTCGGGTCGGGGTGCAGCTCGATGCGGTCACGCCGGACGCGGAAGCGCCACGGCTGGGTGTTGTGGACCGACGGCGCGAGCGCGGCGGTCGCGAGCGCGGTCTCGATCTCCTCGGGCCCCAGTCCGAGAGCCGCCACCACCTGTGCCATGTCCTTCACCCCATCGTGTTACCTGGTCGAACGTCCTGTGCCCTTCCACTGTGCGTGGCGGTGGAGGGGCGTCCCACTGTCGAAGGTCCCGACCTGGCCGGGACCGCTTGGCCGTGCCGGGACCGCGTGGAAGGCTTGATCCATGAGCGGTCCTGAGGAATCCCGGGTGCGGAGCCTGCTGGGTGGGTTGCGGCTGGACGAGCTGCTCGACGAGATGCGCGACCGGCTCGCCGAGATCGGGTCGACCCGGGACAAGATGCAGAGCCTGCTCGACGCCGTGCTGGCCGTGGGCGCCGGGCTGGAGCTGGACTCGACGTTGCAGCGCATCGTGCAGGCCGCGGTGGAGCTGGTCGGCGCCCGGTACGGGGCGCTGGGCGTGCTCGGGTCGCGGCACAACCTCTCGCAGTTCGTCTACGTCGGCATCGACCCCGAGACCCGCGCGCACATGGGGCACCTGCCGGAGGGCAAGGGGCTGCTCGGGCTGCTGATCAAGGACCCGAGGGCCATCCGCCTGCACGACCTGACCGAGCACGCGGCGTCCGTGGGCTTCCCGCCCAACCATCCGCCGATGCACAGCTTCCTCGGTGTGCCCGTGCGGGTGCGCGACGAGGTCTTCGGCAACCTCTACATGACCGAGAAGAAGGGCGGCGGCGACTTCACCGCCGACGACGAGGTGGTGTTGCAGGCGCTCGCCTCGGCCGCCGGTGTCGCGGTGGAGAACGCGCGGCTGTTCGAACGGTCGCGGATGCGGGAGCGGTGGCTGGAGGCGACCGCGGAGATCAACTCCCAGCTCCTCGCCGGTGCGACCGCCGAGGACGCGCTGCGGCTGATCGTCCAGCGCACCGTCGAGCTCGGGTCGGCGTCGTGGGCGGCCGTGCTGCTGCGCGAGGGCGACGGCCTGCGCCGGGCCGCGGAGGCCGGCATCGACACCGCGGTGGGGGCGTTCGAGGTCGACGCGCCGGTGTTCGCGCAGGTGCTGGAGACGGGTGCGCCGGAGATGCTGGAGGACGTGGAGGGCGTGCTCGGCGGGCTGCCCGACCGGGCGGGGGCCGCGGTGGTCCTGCCGCTGCGGGCGGGCACGGCGGTCACCGGCGTCCTGGTGGCCGTGCGGGACAAGGACGTGGCCCCGTTCGGGGCGGACCTCATCCCGGTGCTGGCGTCGTTCGCCGACCAGGCCGTCGTGGCGATCGAGTTCGCCGAGAACCAGCACGCCCGGCGCATGGTCGACGTGCTGGAGGACCGCGACCGGATCGCCCGCGACCTGCACGACCACGTGATCCAGCGGCTCTTCGCGACCGGCATGAGCCTGCAGGGGGCGCTGACCTGGGTGACGCACCCGGAGGTGCGCAGAAGGGTGACCAAGGCGGTCGGCCAGCTCGACCAGACCGTGCTGGAGATCCGCACGTCGATCTTCGACCTGCAGGCGGACTCCGGTGACACCGGGCTGCGGCGCAGGCTGCTGAACATCGTCGCCGAGACCACCGAGGGCGCGGAGCTGACGCCCGCGGTGCGGATGTCCGGCACCATCGACAGCCTGGTGCCCGGCTACATCGGCGAGCACGCCGAGGCCGTGGTCCGCGAGACGGTCAGCAACGCGCTGCGCCACTCCCGCGCGACGGAGCTGACGCTGACCGTCGAGGCGGGCGACGCGCTGGCCATCACGATGGCCGACAACGGCGTGGGCATGCCCGCCGAGGTCGCCCGCAGCGGTCTGCGCAACCTCGAACAACGGGCGGAGCAGCTGCACGGCACGCTCACCGTCGCCGAGGAGCCGGGTGGCGGCACGCGGGTGACATGGCGGGTTCCCCTGGACTGAGCACTCCGGGCACCGGGTGACGGGGCTGGGTCAGCCGGTCTCGTTGTCGTGGCTGGGCTTGCGCAGCTGCGACGCCAGCACGGCGGCCTGCGTGCGGCGCTCCAGGCCGAGCTTCGCGAGCAGGTGCGAGACGTAGTTCTTCACGGTCTTCTCCGCGAGGAACATCTTCTCGGCGATCTGCCGGTTCGTCAGGCCGTCGCCGATGTACTCGAACACCGTCCGCTCCTGCTCGGTGAGCGTGCGGACGGGGTCGCCCTGCTCGCGTTCGCGGCGGATGCGGTTGAGCAGCGCGGCGGTGGAGCGCGCGTCGAGCAGCGACTGCCCGGCGGCCACCGTCTTGACCGCCGTCGTGAGGTCCGTGCCCAGGATGCGCTTCAGCACGAACCCGGACGCCCCGGCCATGATCGCGTCGAACAGCGCCTCGTCGTCGGTGAACGACGTCAGCATCAGCACCTTCAGCTCCGGCAGGCGGGACCGCAGCTCGCGGCACAGCTCGATGCCGTTGCCGTCCGGCAGCCGCACGTCGAGCACGGCCACGTCCGGGTTCGTCGCCGGGACCATCGTGAGCGCCTCGGCCACCGACCCCGCCTCGCCGACGACCTCCAGGTCGGGGGAGGCGCTCAGCAGCTCCCTGATGCCGACCCGGACGACCTCGTGGTCGTCCACCAGGAAGACACGCGACACCACTTGCGACCACCTCTCCTCGACCGTCTCACGATCACGATCTCCCACCGGGGCCCGCGCGACACAGGGACCAAAGACCCTGTCAGGTGGAATCGCAGGTCCTCCGCTCCCGCGCCGCGGTCCCAGTATGCGGTGCGCGAGGCCGTCCCACCCGGTGCCAAGGGCCCGCCCGGTCAGGGACCAAGGACAGCGTCGCCGGACCTCCGCGCTCCCTAACGTCGGAGGCGACAGGTGCGGCGGTGGTTCCGAGCAGCCGCCCGCGTGCTGACTGGAGGACACCGATGAAAGCCCCATCCGCCCCGATCGTCGCCGGCGTCGACGGCTCCGCCTCGGCACTGACCGCCGTCACCTGGGCGGCGCGCGAGAGCGCCCGCCACCGGGTGCCGTTGCGGCTGGTGCACTCCTACGTGCTGCCCACGCGCGGCTATCCCCAGATCATCATCACCGGCAACGAGATCCGTCAGGCGATGGAGAACATCGGCCGCGAGAAGCTGGCGGAGGCCGCCGCCGCGGCACGGGCGGCGGCCCCCGGCGTCGAGGTCGTGACGGAGATCGTCTGCGGCGGCTCCACCCCCGCGCTGGTCGAGGAGTCGAAGACGGCCCGGCTCGTCGTGGTCGGCTCCCAGGGACTCGGCACGGTGACCGGCATGATCGTCGGCTCCACCGCCCTGGCGCTCGCCGCGCACGGCAAGAGCCCGGTCGTCGTCGTCCGCGGCACGGAGGTGCCCGGCGGCCCGGTGGTGGTCGGCGTCGACGGGTCCCCGACGAGCGAGGCGGCGCTCGCGTTCGCCTTCGAGACGGCGTCACTGCGCGGCGCCCGCCTCACCGCGGTGCTGTGCTGGCAGGATCTCCTGGTCGAGAGCGCCTACGCCGCCGTGCCGTTCGCCGTGGACTGGGCCGCGGTCGAGGCCGACGAACGCAGGCTGCTCGCGCAACGGCTCGCCGGGTGGCAGGACAAGTACCCCGACGTCGAGGTGGAGCAGCTCGTGCTCCGCGACCGCCCGGTGCGGGCGATGATGCGGCTCGGGGCGGAAGCGCAGCTCGTCGTGGTGGGCAGCCGCGGGCACGGCGGGTTCACCGGAATGCTGCTCGGCTCGACCAGCCAGGCGCTCGTCTACAACGCGCCGTGCCCGCTGGCGATCGTGCGTCCCGAGTAGGGACTTGCGGCCGGTTCCCCCCGCGTCTTCGCAGCGCGGGGGGTTCTCGGCGTCGGTCCACGGCCCCGCGACCGGCGGGACCGGCGGAACGGGCGGGGACTGGCGGGGACCAAGGTCCCGGGCGATGGAGGACCGCGGGCACTCACCCGCGGCGGCGCCGGCCGCGAGGCTGAAAGCCATGAGCGAGAACGAGTCCCGGCCCGTGGTGGTCGGAGTGGACGGATCCCCTGCCTCCCTGGCCGCACTGCGGTGGGCCGTCGAGGACGCGGCACGGCGCGGGTGTGCGGTCGAGGCCGTCACGGCCTGGCACGCGGACTACGGCGTCATGATCGGGCCGTTGCCCGCCGAGGTGCTGGCCGACGTGTCGCCGCAGGCGATGAGGGAAGCGGCGCAGCGGGTGCTGGAGCGGTCCGTCGAGGGGATCGAGGGCGTGGAGGTCCGCCGGATCCTGGTCGAAGGTGACGCCCGTGACGTGCTTGCCAAGGCTTCGCGTGATGCGGAGCTGCTGGTTGTCGGCAGTCGCGGGCATGGGCGGCTTCTCGGGGCGATTTTGGGGTCGGTCAGTTCGCACTGCGTGCATCACGCCGGTTGTCCGGTGGTCGTGGTTCACGAGGCGAAGGCCGAACACTCGAGGTGACGTTTCTTGCGAGGGCTTTCTGGTGAGGAGAGGGAGATTTGAGCGGCAAGCCGATCGTGGTGGGGGTCGACGGCACGCCGGCGTTGGATGAGGCCGTTCTTCGTGGGTGTTCGGGCTGCTGCTCGCTTCGCCCACCCCAGCGGTGCGCGTCCAGGTCGCCTCGGCACACCCCGGCGGTGCGCGTCCCGGAGCGCCGGGGGTGGATGGGGAGGCTGAGGCTGTAGAGTGTCGAATTGAAGAATTCTTCAATTCGACAGGTTGTGGTGCCGCTTGAGAGCCTTCCTGCCCGCGAGGGCGGACTGGTCGGCCGCGACGCCGAGGGATGTCGTCGCCGGCATCACCGTCGCTGTGGTCGCGTTGCCGCTCGCCTTGGGGTTCGGTGTCGCTTCCGGGCTTGGAGCCGCGGCCGGGCTGGCCACGGCGATCGTGGCCGGTGCGTTGGCCGCTGTGTTCGGCGGGTCCAGTTTGCAGGTGTCCGGGCCTACCGGGGCCATGACCGTTGTGCTGGTGCCGATCGTCGCCCGGTACGGGCCCGGTGGGGTGCTGACGGTCGGGCTGCTGGCCGGGGTCTTGTTGTTGTGCTTGGCGGTGGCCAAGGCCGGGCGGTACATGCGGTATGTGCCCGCGCCTGTTGTCGAGGGGTTCACCATCGGCATCGCCGCTGTGATCGCGTTGCAGCAGTTGCCCGCCGCGTTGGGGGTGCCCAACCCGGACGGGCACAACGTGGTGGTCAACGCTGTTCGGGCGTTTGGTGCCGGGCCTGTGCTGCCTGCTGTGGCGCTTGCGGGTGGCGTGGTGGTGATCATGCTGCTGGGGGCGCACTGGAAGCCCGCGGTTCCGTTCTCGCTGCTCGCTGTGGTGGTGGGAACCCTGGTGGCCGAGGTGTGGGCGCTTCCGGTTGATCGGATCGGGGAGCTGCCCGCGTTGTTGCCGGCGCCTTCGTTGGCGTTTCTCGACGTGGGGGCGTTGTGGTCGTTGTTGCCGTCGGCGGTGGCGGTGGCGGCGCTGGCCGCGTTGGAGAGTCTGTTGTCGGCGACCGTCGCCGATGGCATGACGGTCAACCAGCGGCACAACCCTGATCGAGAGTTGTTCGGGCAGGGGGTCGCCAACGTCATCACGCCGATGTTCGGTGGTGTGCCTGCCACCGCGGCCATTGCCCGGACGGCCGTCAACGTGCGGTCCGGGGCCGGGTCGCGGCTGGCCGCGTTGGTTCACGCGGTGACGCTGGCTGTGATCATGTTGGCGGCCGCGCCCGTGGTGGGGCGGATTCCGCTGGCCGTGCTGGCCGGTGTGCTGCTCGCCACGGCGGTGCGGATGGTCGAGGTCGGGTCGGTGCGGGTGCTGATGCGGGCCAACCGGTCCGACGCGGTGGTGCTCGTGCTCACGGCCGTCGCGACGCTGGCGGTCGACCTGGTCACGGCGGTGATCGTCGGGCTGGTGGTGGCGGGGGCGCTGGCGTTGCGAGCTGTCGCACGGTCGGTGCGGGTCGACGAGGAGCCGCTCGAACCCGGTGACCACACCGCGGAGGAGCACGACCTCCTCGCCGAGCACATCGTCGCCTACCGGCTGGACGGGCCGCTGTTCTTCGCCGCTGCGCACCGGTTCCTGTTGGAGCTGAGCGAGATCGCCGAGGTTTCGGTGGTGATCCTGCGGCTGTCGCACGTGTCCACGATGGACGGCACGGGTGCGCAGGTGCTGCGCGACGCCGTCGAACGGTTGGAGCACCGCGGGATCACGGTCTTGCTCTCCGGTGTGAGGGAAGAACACCGGCGGCAGCTGGAGATCCACGACGTGCGGATGTTCGCGAGCACGCCCGAGGCCATCGAGTTCGCGCGGAACCACCTGCGCCACAACGGAACGCTGCCCTGACGGTCACAGCAGGCCGACCACCCCGTACGCGGCCGCGGCGACGGCGGCGGAGGCGGGCAGGGTCAGCACCCAGCCCTTGGCGATGTCGGCGGCGACGGACCAGCGCACGGCCGAGCGCCGGGTCGTCGCGCCGACGCCCATGACCGCCGACGTGATCACGTGCGTGGTGGAGATCGGCGCGTGGAAGACGAACGCGGTCAGGTAGAGCACCGACGAGGCGGACAGCTCGGCGGCGAAGCCGTGCGGCGGGGTGAGGTGGAAGATCCGCCTGCCCAGCGTGCGCATGATCCGCAGGCCGCCCGAGTAGGTGCCCGCGGACAGGGCCAGCGCGCAGGCCACGATCACCCAGAACGGGACCGAGTAGCCCTGCTGGTTGTTGGTCACGACGAGCGCGAGCACGATGACGCCCATGCTCTTCTGGGCGTCCTGAAGCCCGTGGCCGAGGGCGAGGCTCGCCGCGGAGAACACCTGCGCGCGGCGCATCAGCCGGCCCGCGCGGTGCGCGTTGGCCCTGCGGAACGCCCACATGATCAGCGTCATCACCAGGTAGCCGAGCAGCAGGCCGACGACGGGGGACACCACCATCGGGATGATCACCTTCGCCACCACGCCCGACCAGTGCACGGTGGTGGCGGACGCGAGCGCCGCCCCGACCAGCCCGCCGACCAGCGCGTGCGAGGACGACGACGGCAGGCCGAAGTACCAGGTGACGAGGTTCCAGGTGATGGCGCCGACCAGCGCGGCCGTGACGACGTGCAGCGCGTCGTCACCGACCGGGGTGTCGATGATGCCCGAGGCGATGGTGACGGCGACGCCCGTGCCCAGCAGCGCGCCGACCAGGTTCATCACCGCCGCGAGGGACAGCGCGGCCCGCAGCGTGAGCGCCCGCGTGGACACCGCGCTGGCGATGGCGTTGGCCGCGTCGTGGAAGCCGTTGGTGAAGTCGAACGCCAGCGCGAGCACCACCACGAGCACCAGGCCCGCGGTCAGCATCACGCTTCCTTGACCGCGATCGAGTGCACGGCGTCCGCGACGTGCTCGAAGGCGTCCGCGGCGGCTTCCAGCTCGTCCACCACGTCCTTGAGCTTCATGACCTCCAGGGCGTCGCGCTCACCGTTGAACAGCTCGGACAGCAGCCGCCGGTACACCTGGTCGGCCTTGTTCTCCAGCTCGTTGACCTCGACCCAGTACGCGGTCAGCTCCTGCGGCTCGGCGAGCCGGGGCATGGCCTCCGCGGTGAGCGCCGCGGCCCGCCGCAGCAGCTCGACCTGCGCCGGGACGCCTGCCGGTGGGTCACCCACCCGGTAGAGGGTGGCGAGGTCGACCGCTGCGTCGATGTGGTCGACGACGTCGTCCAGCCGGGCCGCCAGCCGGTAGATGTCCTCGCGGTCGAACGGCGTGACGAACGACCGGTCGAGGTGCTCGATGATGGCGTGGGTGGCGTCGTCGCCCGCGTTCTCCAGCGCGTGCATCCGCGCCGCCAGCTCCGGCCGCCGGTCGGCGGGTGCCTGCACGAACTCGTCCAGCAGGTCCACGCTGCGGGCGATGTTCGCGCCGATCTCGGTGAACAGCTCGAAGAACTTGGTGCCCGTGGGCTTGCGGCTGATCCGCATGGGGTTCTTCCCTCCTCGACGCGCGGGACCGGACGCCGGGGGAGATCGTCAGGCGCGTCCGCACCCACCTTGGCACGACCGGGTGCGGTCGTCCCGTGAGCACGCGGGGAAGGGGGGAAGATCGGCACCCGGAGGGGTGATTCCCGGGTCGGCGGGCGCCGGACACGCGACGGGTGATCACGTGGCAGGGCTACCCGTGGAGATCAAGTTCAAACGAACGTCACGACGCGGCCGCGCAGGGGAGGACGGCCCACACGGTCTTGCCGGTCACCCGCCTGGCCACGCCCCAGTCCGCGCACAGGCAGTCCACCAGCACCATGCCGCGGTTGCGCACGGAGTCGTGCGTGGGCGGCACCAGGCTGGGGAGGGAGGGGGACGCGTCCTCGGCGGCGATGCTGACCACGCACGGGTCGCAGCTGTGGCGCAGCCGCAGGCGCGCCGGGAGCAGGGCGTGGTCGAAGACGTTGGCCGCGAGCTCGCTGATCACCAGCAGGGCGTCGGTGAGGTCGTCCTCGCCGAGACCGGTGAGGACCGCTTCCGCCCACCTGCGCACCGCCGCGGTGTCGGCGGCCGCGAGGCCCAGTTCGAGCGTGTTCCACCCGGCACCGGGACCGGCCGCGGCGTCGCCTTGGTCTGGCAGGGTCACGAGGGAGGTCCTCCGCTGGGTCGGCCGGTGGCCTGTCCGTCCACAGGAGACGGACAGGCCCGCTCGGCGCTCCCGGAGGCCGGGAGCGTCTCGTCAGAGAACGCGGACGGAGGTCGCCTGCGGGCCCTTGGGGCCCTGGCTGAGCTCGAACTCCACCGGCTGGTCGTCCGGGAGGCCGAGGTGGGCGTACTCCCGGATCTCGGTGTGGTGCACGAAGACGTCGGCGCCGCCACCCTCGGGGGCGATGAAACCGAACCCCTTGGTGCCGTTGAACCACTTGATGGTGCCCTGGGTCATCGACGAGCTCCTTCGGTCGACCGGAACACGTCGAGCGCTTCCGGGAAGGTGAGGGGATGCGGCGCGGTCGCGACGGCGCGACCACCGCTCGGGGAGAGGCCCGACAGGCCGAGCATCGACAGCAGGTCGAGGCAGTCGCCCGCGTCGCGCGAGTGCTCCGCGACCCTGCGTGCGGCTTGGCGCTGCTGGACGGCTTCCGCCTGCTCGGCGGCGACGCGGGCCTCGGCGAAGCCGAGTGCCGGTCGCTGCGGCGGGTCGTGTGGTGCCGATGGCCTCATGAGCTCACCGGTCCCCGGTGGGGAGGGATCTCGTCGGTGACTGCGGGGAAGTGCGGGCGATCCGGCGGCAAGCCGGTGCTCCTTGTCCCCGGCCGGGAGGAAAGCGCCGGACCGGATTGGCCGGGGTCCGCGGCGGCTGGATGCCGGCAGCTGGAAGCCCAACGACCCCGACCCTACCGCACGGCGGCACCGGTTCGGCCGGGAAGACGAAGCCGGGTTCACACGGAGGTGTGCTCCGTGACAGTGTTCCGGCGGCGGTGTTTGCACGACGGGAGCACCGGGTATACGACGAGCTTGAACTGACGCACCGATCGCCCCAGCGCCTGGCGGCGGAGATGCCGTCGGCGTCTGGAGGTGCGCGACGTGACCACATCGGCCGGACCACAACCGGTGCTCGCGGGGGAGAAGACCCCGTTCGAGATGCTGCTGGTGAAGCTGTTCGCGATCATCCCCGGGACGGCCCTCGTCGCCGCGGTCCCGCTGGCGTGGGGCTGGGGGCTCGGCTGGACGGACGTCTGGCTCGCGGTGTTCTTCTACACGTTCACCTGTCTGGGGGTGACGGTCGGTTTCCACCGCTACTTCACCCACGGCGCGTTCAAGGCGAAGCGTCCCCTGCGGATCGCGCTCGCGGTCGCGGGCAGCATGGCGATGCAGGGCAGGGTCATCGGCTGGGTGGCCGACCACCGCCGGCACCACGCCTACGCCGACCGGGAGGGCGACCCGCACTCGCCGTGGCTGTTCGGCACGTCCGTCGGCGCGCTCGCCAAGGGGTTCTGGCACGCCCACATGGGCTGGATGTTCCGCCGCGAGCTGACCAACGCGGCCCGCTTCGCCCCCGACCTGCTGGCCGACCCGGACGTGCGGCGGGTCCACCGCTGGTTCCCGGCGCTGACGGTGGCGACCCTGGTGGCTCCCGCGGTCCTCGGCGGCCTGATCAGCTGGAGCTGGTGGGGCGCGGTGACGGGGTTCTTCTGGGCGGGCCTCGTCCGGGTCGCGGCGCTGCACCACGTGACGTGGTCGGTCAACTCGATCTGTCACATGGTCGGTGATCGCCCGTTCGAGGCACGGGACAGGTCGGCGAACTTCTGGCCGCTGGCGATCCTGTCGATGGGCGAGTCGTGGCACAACTCCCACCACGCGGACCCGACGTGCGCGCGGCACGGTGTCCGGCGGGGTCAGATCGACGTCTCCGCGCGGCTGATCTGGTTCTTCGAGCGGTTCGGCTGGGCGACCGACGTGCGGTGGCCCAGGCAGGAGCGCATGGCGCGCAAGCTCAGGGACACCGCTGCTTCGTGACGCGGGCCGGTGCTCAGCGCTCCGGGCGGGGGCGCTGAGCCGGCACGGGCTCCTGGAACAGGTTCGTCCAGGACGGCTGGTCCTGGTCGGGCGCGCCGGCCGTCGCCTTGGTGGTGTGGGTCTCTGGGTGGCTGAACAGGTCGTTCGCCGAAGGAAGGGTCACAGGGTGCTTTCGGTTCGAGGGCAGGAGGCGCGAGACGCTGCCGTCCTGCACCCGACGGTACACCTCTTCGCGGCCGGGAGAGTGCGAACGGGACGTCAGCGGTTCGACGAGGGGAAGCGCCCGCCCTCGCTGCCGAGCGCGACGAGGTCGGTGTACTGGTCCTGCCAGGAGCGTTCGGTCGCGAGCAGGTCGGCGAGCCGCTGCACCCAGGTCGCGTCGACGGGTGGAGTGGCACCCTCCGCGAGATGACGTGCCGTCTCCTCGCGGGCCTTGAGCCACTCGGACAGCGTCGGCTGGAGGGACGGGCCGCCTTGTGCGTCGGTCATCAGGCGACTTTACTGCGCCGCGCCCGCGCCGACCGGCCATCGCTTCAGCCGCGGACCCTTCAGCGGGGCGAACTCGCGTTCGGCGTCCGCCGCCCAGTCCGGCCGTAAGAGATCAGCCGGTCAACGCGGTGGTGCAGCCGCGCTTCGGCCCCACCGAGGATCGCGCTCGGGCCTGATGACACCAGGCCGGGTGGTCCCAGGTTCTGGGAAGTTCCTGTGAACCGGACGGCCGCGGCCGAGGCCGGTGGGGCCGGTTCCCGGAGATCTCCCAGGAACTCCCAGGGACCGGTCGGAACGGTCGTCCACGCTCCGCACCATGACCAGGATCGAAGTACGGGGCCTCACCAAGCGGTACGGCCACGACACCGCGGTGGACGACCTGTCGTTCACCGTCGAGGCGGGCCAGGTGACCGGCTTCCTCGGCCCGAACGGTGCGGGCAAGTCCACCACGATGAAGATGGTGCTCGGCCTGGCCGCGCCGACCAGCGGGTCCGTCACGATCGGCGGACGCCGCTACCGCGACCTGCCGGTGCCGCTGACCGAGGTGGGCGCGCTGCTCGACGCCGGGGCCGTGCACCCCGGGCGCAGGGCGTGCGACCACCTGCTGGCGCTCGCCGCCGGTGCCGGGCTGCCCCGCCGCCGGGTGGGCGAGGTGCTCGCCAGGACGGGCCTGGAACCGGTGGCGCGCAGGCGGGCCGGGGAGTTCTCGCTCGGCATGCGGCAGCGGCTCGGCATCGCGGGCGCGCTGCTCGGCGACCCGCGGGTGCTGATGTTCGACGAGCCGGTGAACGGGCTCGACCCCGAGGGCATCCGCTGGATCCGCGGCCTGATGCGCTCGCTGGCCGCGGAGGGACGCGCCGTGCTGGTCTCCAGCCACCTCATGAACGAGATGGCGCAGACGGCCGACCACCTGGTGGTGATCGGCAGGGGCAGGCTCATCGCCGACACGAGCGTGACCGAGTTCCTGAACGGCCGCGGTGAGGGCGCGGTGCTCGTGCGGGCGGAGGACCCCGCGGCGTTCGCGCTCCGGCTGACCGCGGCCGGAGCCGTCGTGCGGGAGGGCACCGGCTCGGCGGTGGTGGTCTCGGGCCTCACGGCCGAGGAGATCGGCAGGCTCGCCGCCTGCCACGGCGCGGTGCTGAGCGAGCTCACCCCGCAGCGGCCGTCGCTGGAGGACGCCTTCATGGAGCTGACCGGGGACAGCGTCGAGTTCCAGGGGGTGAGCGCGTGATCGCCCGCACGGTGCGCTCGGAGTGGGTCAAGCTGCGCAGCCTGCGCTCGACCTGGTACACCCTCGCCTGCCTCTTCGGGACCGGCGTGGGCATCACGTCGCTCGCGACCGGACAGGTGGCAGGGCAGTACGGGGACCTGTCGGAAGCCGAACGGCTGGCGTGGGACCCGACCGCCCGCGGCCTGATCGTCTACATCGTCGCGCAACTCGTCTTCGGCGTGCTCGGCACGCTGGTCGTCACCTCGGAGTTCGCGACAGGGCTGGTGCAGAGCTCGCTCGCGGTGACCCCGCACCGGACGCGGCTGCTCGCCGCCAAGGTCGTGGTGGCGGCCGTCGTCGCCGTGGTGGCGGGCCAGGTGCTGATGTTCGTGAGCTTCCTCGTCGGCCAGGCGCTGATCGCCGGTCAGGGCGTGCCGTCCGCGCGGCTGGGCGACCCCGGCGTGCTCTCCGCCGTCATGGGCGGCGGGCTCTACCTCGCGGCGATCGCCCTGCTCGCGATCGGGCTGGGAACGCTGATGCGCGCGACCGCCGGTGCGCTCACCACGCTGGTGGGCATCGTGTTCCTGGTACCGGGGATGGCGGGCCTGTTCCCCGCGTGGTTCCAGGGCCTGCTGGACTTCTGGCCGTCGCAGGGCGGCGCCGCGATCTTCGCGACGGTGCCGGACCCCGCCCACCCGCACCCCTGGCTGAACCTGGGCGGGATGTGCCTGGGGATCGCGGCCGTGCTGGTCGCCGCGTTCGTCGTCTTCGAGCGGCGGGACGTGTGACGAACGTGCCGCGTGAATGCTTGTCGTGTGCTGGTCCATTGTGGACGTTTGTCGGACCGGCTGCGCCGTGCGTGCTCGGGGCGTGGACGTTTGCGGGGCCTGCTGGTGCGGGTGGGGTGCTGGGGTTCGTGGCTGGAACGGCCGCGTTGCGGCTGGGTTCCGTATCGTCGGTCGGGTGGGAGAGCCGGGTGCGATGACGACGCTGCTCGTGGTGGACGACGAGGACACGGTGCGGGAGCTGCTGGCCGCGACACTGCGCTTCGCCGGGTTCCGGGTGACGGCCGCCGCCACCGGAGCCGAGGCGGTCGCGGCGGCCGTCGAGGAGCCTCCGGACCTCGTACTGCTCGACGTGATGCTGCCGGACGTGGACGGGTTCGAGGTGGTGCGGCGGTTGCGCGCGCAGCGGGCGGAGGGACGCCGCGGGCCGGTGCCCGTCCTGTTCCTCACGGCCAGGGACGGCAAGGCGGACAAGGTCACCGGCCTGTCGCTGGGCGCCGACGACTACGTGACCAAGCCGTTCGACCTGGAGGAGCTGATCGCGCGGATCCGGGCGATCCTGCGCCGCACCTCCGGCCACCGCGACGACGACGTGCTGACGGCGGGAGCGCTCTCGCTCGACCCGCAGGGGCACCGGGTGACCAGGGACGGGGAGCCCGTCCGCCTGTCTCCCACGGAGTTCCGGCTGCTGCGTTACCTGATGGAGAACGCGGGCAGGGTGGTGTCGAAGGCGCAGATCCTCGACCGGGTGTGGCGCTACGACTTCGGCGGCGACGCAGGCATCGTCGACACCTACATCTCCTACCTGCGGCGCAAGCTCGACGTGGGCGAACCGAAGCTGATCCACACCGTGCACGGCGTCGGCTACGTGCTGCGGGACCCGGCCCGATGAGCCGGTTGTCGTTGCGCACCAGGCTGTTGCTGCTCACCGCGACCCTGCTGCTCGCCGGGCTCGGCCTGGCCGGCGCGGTCGTGTCCGACCAGCTGGAGCGCTACCAGCTCGGCAGGATCGACGCGCAGCTGCGGTCACTCGGCGAGATCCTCTCCCGGATGCCCGCGAACGGCCCGCTGGCCGTCGGCGACACCGCGCCCCGGCTCGACCTCCTGGACCCGGCGCTGAGCGTGATCGGCGCGCCGTACCTCGCCTACCTGGACACGAACGGCGAACTGGTGCGCGGCCTGCACTCCGGCAGGCAGGACGGCGCGGGCCTGCCCACCGCCACCGACCTGCGCACCGTGCCCGTCGGCGGCGCCTCCGCCGTCCTGCCCGCCGCGGACGGCTCTGGCCGCTGGCGCGCGACAGCGCGGTCCGCCACCGGCTGGGAGGGGACGGTCGTCGTCGCGGCGTCACTGGCCGAGGCCGACGCCACCACCGCCCGGCTGCGGTCGGCGTCGCTGGTGAGCGGTGCCGTGCTGCTCCTGCTGCTGACGGCGGCCGGCTGGTTCGCCCTCGGCAGGGGCCTGCGCCCGTTGCGCCGCATCGAACAGACCGCCGCTGCCATCGCCGACGGCGACCTGACGAGCCGAGTTCCCGTCCTCGCCGCGCCGGCCACCGAGGTCGGACGCCTGGCGGCGTCGCTCAACACCATGCTCGGCCAGCTCGAACAGGCGTTCGCCGACCGCACCGCGTCCGAGACGCGCATGCGCACGTTCCTCTCCGACGTGAGCCACGAGCTGCGCACGCCGTTGTTCGGTATCAAGGGCTCGACCGACCTGTACCGGATGGGCGCGATGCCCGACCGGGCCGACGTGGACGAGGCCATGTTCCGCATCGGTCGCGAGGCCACCCGCCTCACCGGCCTCACCGAGGACCTGCTGCTGCTCGCCAAGCTGGACGAGGCCCCCGCCACCCAGCTCGACCGCGAGCCCACGGACCTGCGCACCCTCGCCAACGACGCCCGGCACGACCTGCTGGCGCTGGACCCGTCCCGCCCGGTGGAGCTGACCGGCCCCGGCGGCAGCGGCCCACCCGGCCCGGCCCCCGTGCACGCCGACGAGGACGCCCTGCGCCAGGTCGTCACCAACCTGATCGGCAACGCCGCCACCTACACCCCGCCGGGCACCCCGGTCCGCGTCGGCGTGGGTACCACCGGCGGCAGGGCCGTGCTGGAGGTGGCCGACCGCGGTCCCGGCCTGGCCGCGCACCAGGCGGCCCGCGTGTTCGACCGCTTCTACCGGGCCGACCACTCCCGCCACCGCTCCGGCGGCACCAACGCGGGGCTGGGACTGGCGATCGCCCGCGCCATCGGCCGTGCGCACGACGGTGACGTGGAGCTGGAGACGGAGCTGGGGAAGGGGGCCTGCTTCCGGCTGGTCCTGCCGGTGCTCGACCGCGGCGCCCCGTGAGTCACAGCATCTCGGTGCGGTAGGCCGGAGCCAGTGCGGACGCCCGTTCCCGCCGCTCCGCCACCTCGTCGTCGGAAAGCCGCGGGGGAGGCGAGTCCTGGCTGTCCACCTCGTCCCCGACGCGGCGGAAGAACTCGTCCTGCCCGGCGGGGGTGCACATGCAGAGCATGCGGGCGGGGGCGCCGGAGACGTTGCGGAACCGGTGCGGGGCGTTGGCGGGGATGTTGACCGTGGTGCCTGCCTTCGCGACGTGCTTCTCGTCGCGGAAGGTGAACTCGATCTCGCCCTCCAGGACGGTGAACATCTCCTCGAAGTCGTGCCGGTGCGGGGGAGGGCCGCCGCCGTCGGGCACGTGCATGTCGATCAGGCAGTAGCGCCCCTCGGTCTGCTCGCCGGTGACGAGCATCGCGTAGGTGTTGCCGGCGACGGAGAGGTAGGTGGTGCCGGGGTCGTCGGGACTGGCGACCGTCAGCGACCGGCTGAGGTCGTCGTCCGGGATGGTGCGGGTCGTCATTCCGGGTTCCTCCTTCGGTTCTCCCGTGGGGTTGCCGACGTGCGGGGTGCTTAAACGGACGATATTCTCCGGTATGTAACCCGCTACCGGAAGGAGTCGTGATGGCGCTCGACCTGTTCACTCCCGAGGACACCGCGGTGCTGCTGATCGACCACCAGGTCGGCACGATGAGCTGGATCCGCTCGGCGCCGGTCGACGAGGTGAAGGCGAACGCCGTGGCGCTGGCCGCGGCCGCCACCGCGCTGGGCCTGCCGCTGGTGCTCACCACGTCGCTGGAGGAGGAGCGGCAGGGGCCGCTGATCACCGAACTGCGTGATGCCGCACCGGATGCGCACGAAGCGCGCGTCCGGCGGTCCGGCATGGTGAACGCGATGGAGGACCCGGACTTCGCCGCCGCGGTGACGGCCACCGGGCGGCCGAACCTGGTGATCGCCGGGGTGACGAACGACGTCTGCACCGTCTACCCCACGTTGAGCGCGTTGCGCGTGGGGTATCGCGTGCAGGTCGTGGCGGATGCCGGCGGGTCGATGAGCAAGGCGGCCGACGACATCGCTGTCGAACGCATGAGGCTCGCGGGCGCCGGTATCGCGTCCACCAACATGGTGTTGACGGAGCTGGCCCGTGACTGGAGCTCCGCGGCCGGGCAGAGCCTGCTCCCGGTCGTCGGCAGCCTGATCCCGCAGGCCGGCTGATGGAGCTGACGCGATCGGCGATCGCCGTCAACGGCACGGAGATCAGTGTTCTGCACGGTGGCCGGGGCGAGCCCTTGGTCTTGCTGCACGGCTGGCCGCAGACGGGTGACTGCTGGCTGCCTGTCCTGCCCGCGCTGGCCGGGTACACGGTGGTCGTCCCCGACCTGCGCGGTGTGGGGCGGTCCGCGGTGAGCGACGGCGGTTTCGAGAAGGACCGGCAGGTCGATGACGTCCGCAAAGTGTTGCGTGCCCTCGGTCTCGGGCCCGCCGCGCACATTGTGGGGCACGACATCGGCGGTATGGTCGCGTTTTCGTGGGCGCGGCTGCACCCCGATGAGGTCCTCGGCTTGGCGTTGCTGGAACTTGCCGTGCCTGGCCTCGGTCTTGAAGGTGCGATGGACGTTGCCCGTGGCGGCCGGTGGCACTTCGGCTTCTTCATGGCACCGGAGGTGCCCGAGTTGCTGATCGACGGCCACGAGGACGAGTTCTTCGCGCTCTGGTTCGCGCAGCTGGCCGGAAAACCTCTGCCAGCAGAGGAAATCAGCCGTTATGCGGAGGCGTATCGCGGAAAACGGCGCCTGCGGTCCAGCTTCGGCCACTACCGCACACTCCTCGACGACGGCCGGGTGAACGCGGCCTGGGCCGCTGCGGGCAACCGGCTCGCCATGCCGGTGTTGGCGGTGGGCGGGGAGATGGCGGTCGGTGAGCGGCTCGCGGAGAGCCTGCGCCCCGTGGCGCCACACGTCGAGAGCGCGGTCATCGCTGGCAGTGGCCACTTCCTGGCGGAAGAACAGCCGGATGCGTTGGCGGAGCGCCTGCTCGCGTTCCTAGAATGCCGATCATGATGGCGTCCACGACAGGTGAACGGTGAGCAGGGCCCCGCGCAAGGACGGCATCGCCAACCGCGAGAAGATCCTCGTGGCGGCCCTGCGCACGCTGCAACGCGACGTGACGGCGCCGATGGCGGACGTCGCGCAGGAAGCCGGTGTGGGGCCGGGGACGCTGTACCGGCACTTCCGCGACCGGAACGCCTTGCTCGACGCGTTGCAGGTGCGGTCCATCAGCATGGTTCTGGTGCTGGTGGAGGAGGTTCTGGCGAGTGAACCGTCCGGTGTGGACGCCGTGCGCGAGTTCCTGGAGCGGACGGTCGCGCACGGCTCCGAGCTCTTCCTGCCCTATCACGGCGCTCCGCGGACGACCGACGCCGAGTACCTGGTTCTCGAACGGAAGGTCTGGGACGGGGTGGGGGAGATGGTCTCGCGCGGTGTCGCGGACGGGACGCTGCGGGCGGACCTGACCGCGCACGATGTGATCATCTTCGGGTCGCTGGTGGCCGTCCCGATTCCCGGGGTGGACGACTGGTCCCTGGTGGCGGGACGGCAGATCGACCTCTTCCTCGCCGCGATCACCCGCTGACCGCCAGGGCCGTCACGCCGTCGCGAGACGGCCCTGGGCCACGCCCGCGAAGAACGTGCGGCCACCCATCGTCATGTCCGGGTGGAACTGCGCCATCAGCTGCTGGCGCACGGGCGAGTCGGCGAAGCGCGGGTCCAGCTGGAACTCGGCCGCCACGGACCACCAGGTCACCGGCACGACGCCGGACAGGACCATGCGCTGCACCGCCACGTCGTGCGCTTCACGGCTGGTGCTGGCGGACGCGTCCACCACGACGTACGTCTCGTAGCCCGCGCGCACCGCGCCGAGTGCGGTCTGGAGCACGCAGCCGTCGGTGGCGATGCCGGCGATCAGCAGCCGGTTGCGGCCGGTGGCCTCGACGGCCGCGCGGAAGTCCGGGTCCAGGAACGAGTCGAACGACGTCGTGCGCTCGATGACCGGCTGGTCGTCGCCGATGGCGGCGAGCACCTCCGGGTAGAGCGGGCCGGAGGGCTTGGACGCCTCGCCGTTGGTCACGACGAGACCGGCGCCGTAGAGCTTGGCGGTGCTGGCGAGCCCGGCCGCGGCGGCGAGGTGCTGACGCAGGTCGTGCGAGCGCAGCAGGGTGGCGAAGCCGACGGCGTAGTCGACGAGCACGACGGTCGAGTCGGCGGGGGACAGGGGCGTGAGGTTCATGTTCTCTCCTGGTTACTGACCACGTGTTCATTAAACGTACGCCTCTTACTGACCACGTGTACAGTAAGAGTCATGTCACAGGCAGCTCGCCGCACGCGCGACCCCGAGGCGAAGCGCGCCGCGATCCTCACGGCCGCGCGCGAGGAGTTCGCGGAACACGGGTTCGCCGGGGCGACGATCCGCGCCATCGCCCGTCGTGCGGGGGTGACGCACGGGCTGGTGATGTTGCACTTCGCGTCGAAGGAGCAGTTGTTCCTCGCGGCGGTTCCCGGGACGCGCGACCTGACCGGCAGTGTCGAGGGCGGCCTGGACGGGTTGCCGGAACGCATCGCGGCGGCCTTCGTGGGGCGCATGGAGTCAGCCGACGGCGCGGAGCCGTTCATCGCGCTCGTGCGCAGCGCCGGCGACCAGGAGACCGCACGCACGTTGTTGCGCGCCATGGCGCAGGAGAGTCTCGCCGCTTACCGCGAGGTCCTGACCGGGCCGGACGTGGAGGAACGGGTCGAGCTGGTCGGCTCGCTGCTGATCGGCATCACCTTCAGCAGGTACGTCACCGGCGACGGCGCGCTCGCGGCGATGCCGGCCGACCGGTTGGTCCCGTACTTGGCGAGAGCGCTCTCGGCGTATCTCTTCTGAGTCCTGTTCTCAGTCTGTCGAGCGGTGGTTCGCGTAGTCCGGGCCGACCGCGTCCTCCGCCTTGACGAACTTGCTATAGCAAAACTACTCTGCTGTTGCATGCGAGGAGGCCACCACCAGGGTTGCGGCTTTGCGGCGCAGGTGTCCTGTCGGGAGCGTGCTGTGAGGACTCCTGACGGCACCACAAGAAGGGGGAAGACGTGCCTCGCGTTCTGATCACGACGGACTACCTGGGTCCCGGCGACGAAGTCGACCGGTACCTGCGGGCGGCGGGGCTGGAGACGGTCCACCTGCCGATGACCGGCAAACGCGACCCCGACGAGCTCGTCAAGGGGCTTCAGGGCATCGACGCCGCGCTGGTCGCCAACGAACCGATGACGGCGGAGGTCCTGGAACAGGCGCCGGAGCTGCGGGTCGTCGTCCGCACGGGCGTCGGGTACGACTCGATCGACGTCGCCGCCGCGGCCCGCCTCGGCATCAGCGTCAGCAACCTGCCTGGCATCAACGCCAACGCCGTCGCCGAGTACACGCTCGGTCTGCTGCTCGCGGGTGCCCGGCGGCTGGTGCAGTCGGCCAGGGGAGTGGAACGCGGCGAGTGGCCGCGTGAGGACGGCTACGAGCTGCGCGGTTCCGTTCTGGGCCTGATCGGGTACGGAGCTTCGGCACGGGCTGTGGTCCCGTTGGCGCGTGCCTTCGGCATGACGGTGCTCTGCACCACGAACGTGCCGGAGGACCAGCGTGACGGTGACGTGTCCTTTGTGGAGCTTGACGAGCTGCTCGCGAGCTCGGACTACGTGTCGGTGCACACGTCGTTGACGGAACGGACCGGAGGGCTGTTGAACGAGGCCGCGTTCCGGCGGATGAAGCCGACGGCGTTCCTCGTGAACACCGCCCGCGGCCCGATCGTCGACGAGACCGCGTTGGCGGAAGCGGTGTGGTCCGGGCAGATCGCGGGCGCCGCGCTCGATGTCGCGAGCGAGGAACCGCTGCCGCTGACGAGCCCGCTGCGGGACGTGGACAACATCGTCGTCTACTCGCACCTGGCGGGCCAGACCGCGAACGCACGGGCGGCCGCCGGTCTGCGGGGCGCGGAGGAACTGGTGGCAGCCCTCGAAGGCCGGGCGCGGTACGTCGTGAACACCCCTCCGAAGTCAGGGAGCAAGAGGCGATGAAGGAATCGGTCCGGGTGTTGACGCCCGGTGGCATGCTCGGCCAGGGCTGGGACCACGCGACGGTCGAACGCGGCATCGCGCTGGGCGCCGACGTGATCAGCATCGACGGCGGGTCCACGGACTCCGGCCCGCACTACCTGGGGTCCGGCAAGGCGAAGACGACGGCGAAGGCGGTGGCGCGCGACCTGCGCAGCCTGCTCACGGCCGCGGCGGGCGCGGGCATCCCGCTGATCGTCGGCTCGTGCGGCACGAGCGGTACGGACAGCGGCGTCGACTGGGTGGCGGGCATCGCCGCCGAGGTGATGGCGGAGGAGAAGCTCGACCTGAAGGTCGCGCGGATCTACAGCGAGCAGCAGGCCGCCGACCTCAAGGAGCACCTCTCCGAGGGCAGGGTGCACCCGTTGCCGCCGCTGGGTGAGCTCGCGGCGGAGACGCTGGAGAGCTGCACCCACATCGTCGGCGTGATGGGACACGAACCCATCGTCGAGGCGCTGCGGGCCGGTGCCCAGGTGGTGTTCGCCGGCCGCGCCACGGACACGGCGCTCGCCGCCGCCTACCCGCTGATGATGGGCATGCCCGCCGGACCGTCCTGGCACGCGGCCAAGATCGTCGAATGCGGCGGCCAGGCCACCACGAACCCGCGCAGCGGCGGCGTGCTCGCCACCATCGACCACGACGGCTTCACGATCGAGCCGCTCGACCCCGAGGTGTCGTGCACGCCGATCACCGTCGCCGCGCACATGCTGTACGAGACCGTGAACCCGTTCGAGATGCGGGAACCCGATGGCACGCTTGACGTCCGCGACGCCGTCTACACCGCCGTCGACGACCGGATCGTCCGCGTCGAGGGCTCGAAGTTCCACGTCGCCGACCAGTACACGATCAAGCTGGAGGGCGCCAGGATCACCGGCTACGAGACCATGTCGTTCACGGCGATCCGCGACCCGCTGATCCTGCGCGACATCGACGCCTGGGCGAACCTGATGCACGAGATCCTGCGCCAGCGCGTCGCGCAGACGCTCGGGCTGGAGGAGCACGAGTACGCCTACGACCTCCGTCTCTACGGCCACAACGCGGTGCTCGGCGACCTGGAGCCCGAAAGCGGCCCGCCGCGCGAGGTCGGCGTGATGCTGCTGGTGAACGCACCGGACCAGGCGACGGCCACCGCCGTCGCGAAGGTCGCGAACCCGTTGATGCTGCACCTGCCGACACCGAGCATGGAGTACCTGCCGAGCCTCGCCTTCCCGTCCTCGCCCGCCGAGGTCGAACGCGGCCCCGCCTACGAGTTCGTGCTGCACCACGTCGTCGACTGCGACGACCCGACGAGCCTGTTCCGCACCGAGATGGGGGAGACCCGTGCCTGATCCCGTTCCCACCCTCGCCGACCTCGCGCTGGAGGTCCGCTCGAAGAACGCGGGACCGTTCTGGGTCACGATGGAGCTGTTCATGCGCGACGCCGACGGCTACCGGATCGCGGCCGACGAGTCGTTCCTCAACGAACGCGTCATCGCCGAGCTGTACAAAGTGGACGAGAGCGAGATCCTCTTCTTCCGCATCCCGTCGCTCAACGTCGTGAAGATCTCGTTCCCCCGGCCGATCAGCCAGGGTTCGCTGCGCGACCGCGACATGCACGCGGGCCAGCACCACGTCCCGCTAGCCCGGATGCGGATCGCGGCGTGAGGAGGCGCCGGAACACCTCCGCCCTCAGGGGTGTTCCGCCACCGTCCGCCCCCTTGCAGAAGTGCTGTCCGTAACGCCCCGCCCACACCTGACTCCCTTTCGTGTTTCCCGTCGGGTACGCGGGGGCCCTACGTACTGTCTGCGGGTACGTAGGGCCCCCGCGTACCCAAGCAACGTCACGGAGAGGAGTCGGGACCGCTGTATGGATGACGCGCGGGCGGGTGGGAAGGAACGGCGGGACGGAATCTCAGGCGCTCAGCAGGCGACGAGTGTGCTCAGCAGCGTGAGTGCCTCCTCGCCGCGGGAACCGGGCTCGGCGGGGTGGGCGACGAGTCGCTGGCCGGGCGCGCTGGTGATCTCGAAGACCTCCGTGCGCAGGTCCAGCTCGCCGACGTCCGGGTGGACGAACCGGCCGCTCGGCACGGGCGTGTTCCTGGCCTCGGCCCACAGCCGGGCGAACTCGGGGCCGGCGAGCGTGAGCTCCCCGACGAGGTCGCGCAGCTCGCGATGACCGGTGCCGTTCTCGGCGGTGCGGCGCAGGACGTGCACGGCGTGACGCGCGGTGGCGGGCCAGTCCCGGAAGAAACGGCGTGCCGCCGGGTCGAGGAAGACCATGCGCGGCAGGTTGCCGGTGTGGGTGAACGGGCTGTGCAGCGCCGTCGCGAGGGGGTTGCGGGCGAGGACGTCGCCGTGCCGGCCGAGCACGTAGGCGGGGGCCGTCGTCCAGGCCGCGAGGAGGGTCGCCACGTCGGTGCCGACGCGTTCGCCGTGACCGCGCGACCGCCGGGGGGACGCCGACCGCGTCAGCCGGTGCAGCTCGACGGCACTACCCGCGTCCAGGCGCAACGCCCGTCCCAGGCATTCGACCGTCTCGTGCGTCGGCCGCTGGTGCCCCTGTTCGAGCCGGGCGTAGTAGCCGGGGCTCAGGCCCGCGAGGAGCGCGACCTCGTCGCGGCGCAGTCCCGGGACCCGCCGGTGGGCGCCCGCGGGCAGCCCCACCTGCTCGGGCCGCACGAGAGCACGACGTGCGCGCAGGAACTCGCCCAGCGCCTTGTTCCGCTCTCCGTCCATGAGATCGAGATTAGAAGAGTCCGCGAGTGGTTACCCGGGTGCAGGACACCCAGCGTTGCGCTGACAGGGGTTTGACGATGAGCACGACACCTTTGGGCGAGTTCCTGCGGGCGCGGCGCGAGGCGTTGAGGCCGCAGGACGTCGGTCTTCCCGAGCACGGGCGTCGCCGCGTCAAGGGCCTGCGGCGCGAGGAGGTCGCGATCCTCGCCGGGGTGAGCAGCGACTACTACATGCGCCTGGAACAGGGCCGCGAGTCGAGCCCGTCACCCCAGGTCGTCGACGCGGTGGCGCGAGCACTGCGCCTGGACGACGCCGCGACCGAGCACCTGTGGCTGCTGGTCCGCCCGCGCGAGGCGAACCTGTGGGCGAACACCGACGGCATCCCGGTCAGCCCTCAGCTGCGGCAGCTCATGGACACCTGGATCGGCTCGCCCGCGTTCGTCATCGGGCCCGCGCTCGACATCCTCGCCTGCAACGCGATGGCCACCGCCCTGCACGACGGCTTCGCCGCCGGGGACAACCTGGCGCGCATGGTGTTCCTGGACCCGGCGGGCCGCGAGTTCTACCAGGAGTGGGAACGCGCGGCCGACTCGTGCGTGGCGGAGATCCGTGCCGCCTACGGCCACGACCCCGCCAACGCGCGCATCACCGAGGTGGTCGCGGAGCTGTCCGCGGGCAGCCCCGAGTTCGCGCGTCGGTGGGCCGCGCACGAGGTGAAGCCCAAGACGCAGGAGGGCAAGCACCTGAGGCACCCGGACGTCGGCGACCTGCACATCCTGTTCTCGGCCTTCTCCGTCAACGGCGCCCCGCACCAGCAGCTCGTCGTGTACCAGGCCGAGCCGGCCTCGCCGACCGCGGAGGCGTTCGACCAGCTGCGCGAGCGCGCGGAACGTTCCTCGGGAGCCGTGCCCGCGCAGTGACCTTCCGGCAATGCCCGGTGTCCCTGTGGACGCCGGGCATTTTCGTGTGTCCGGAAAGCATTTCCGCGCCGTCAACCGAGTGAGGTACCCGCTGGTCAGCCGCCTCAAAGCCCCTTGCCCGGGTGCGTTTCTCCCAGGAAGTCCGCGGCCTTCTTCCGCTCGTCCCACCCGGACAGACTCGAACTTGTCCGCAGCGAGACCGACTCGCCGCACAGGGACGAGACCGGAAGGACGAGAGAGCATGACCACCTGGTTCATCACCGGAGCTTCCCGCGGCCTCGGCGCCGAGATCGCCCGCACCGCACTGCGCAACGGTGACGACGTCGTCGTCGCGGTGCGCAACCCCGACCGCGTGCCGGAGGACCTGAAGTCCGCCGCGCTGGTCGTCCGGCTGGACGTGACCGACGCCGCCGCCATCCCCGGCGCCGTGCGGGAGGCCACCGACCGCTTCGGCCGCATCGACGTGCTGGTCAACAACGCGGGTCGCGGCCTGCTCGGCGCGCTGGAGGAGATCAGCGACGCCGAGGCGCGCTCGTTGTTCGACCTGAACGTGTTCGGTCTGGTCAACATGACCCGTGCGGTGCTGCCCGTCATGCGCCGCCAGGGTTCCGGCAAGATCGTCCACATCGGATCGCGGTCCGGTTTCGAGGGCGAGCCCGGCGTCAGCATGTACAGCGCGTCGAAGTTCGCGGTGGCGGGCATCAGCGAGGCGCTGTCCGCGGAGCTCGCGCCGTTCGGCATCCAGTCGATGGTCGTGGAGCCCGGTGTGCTGCGCACGGACTTCCTGGACGCCAGCTCGCTGTCCGTGGCCGCCGAGCGCCTCGCCGACTACGACGGCACGCCCGCGCACGTGACGCTCGACTGGGCGGGCGAGGCCAACCACACCCAGCTGGGCGACCCGGTCAAGGGCGCCGCCCTGATCCACGAGGTCACCAGCGGCGCCGAGTTGCCCACCCACCTGTACCTGGGCCCGGACACGCTGGAACGCCTGCGCGTCAAGCAGGAGCAGATCCGGCGCGACCTGGCGCCGTGGCAGGAGAGGTCCGCCGCCACCGCGTTCGAGGAAGTCAGCGTCTGACCCCGGCCCGACCGGAAGAGGAGACCGCCATGTCTGCCGCACTGCTCACCGAAACCCCGCTCTCCGGCCGCGTCGCGGTCGTGTCCGGTGCCTCCAGCGGCATCGGCGCGGCCACCGCGACCCGCCTCGCCGAGCTGGGCGCTTCCGTCGCGCTCCTCGCGCGGCGCAAGGAGAAGCTCGACGCGCTCGCCGAAACCATCACCGGCGCAGGCGGTACCGCCGTCGCCCTCCCGGTCGACGTGACCGACCGCGAGGACGTCCACGCCGCCGCACGACGGGTCGAGGCCGAGCTGGGCACCGCCGACCTCGTCTTCAACAACGCCGGGGTGCAGCTCATCTCGCCGATCACCGACCTGCGCCAGGACGACTGGCAGCGTCAGATCGACCTGAACGTCACGGGCGTCATGAACGTGATCGGCGCGTTCGTGCCGCAGCTCACCGCCGCGGCCGAGGCGGGCAAGCCCGCCGACCTCATCACCACCTCGTCGATCGCGGCCACCCGCATCCTGGAGAAGTTCTCCGTCTACTCCGGCACCAAGGCGTACATCAGCCACCTCACCCGGCTGCTGCGCGTCGAGCTGGGGCAGAAGAACGTCCGGGTCGCCACGATCGAGCCCGGCATGGTCGACACCGAGCTGCCCGACCACGTCACCGACCCCGACGCCAGCACGCTGATGACGGACCTGATCGACCGGATCGACGTGCTGCAGTCCGCCGACGTCGCCGAGACCGTGGCGTTCATCGCCGCCGTGCCGCGGCACGTCAACCTCACCGAGATCACCATCCTGCCCACCGCGCAGGCCATCTGAGCACCGGGAGGAACGACATGACCGCGACGGACACCGGGCCAACCTGATGACCAGCGGCTTCACCATGCCGGTCGCGCACGGCGCTCATCGGCCCGTGGGACCACAGCTTCGACGCGCTGCGCGAGTTCCACCGCCGCGGCGGCGGCACGTTCTCCGCCAACGCGTCCACTGTGGACCTGCCAGACCGCGTGGCCAAGTGGCGCGATCTCACCCACTGACCAACCCCACTGCCGGAAAGCAGGGAAGACCATGTCCGCGAACGACCCCGGCGCCACACTCGACGCGTTGCGCCACCACGCCGCCGACCCGCACCGCCGGGTCCTGTTCACCGGCGCCACGATCGTCACGATGGACCCCGAGCTGGGAGTGCTGCCGAAGGGTGACCTGCTGGTCGAAGGCGACCGGATCGCCGCCATCGCACCAGAGCTGGACGTCGAGGACGCGATCGTCGTCGACGCCTCCGGCTCGATCGTGGCACCCGGTTTCGTCGACACCCACCGGCACGCCTGGGAGGCGCAGCTGCGGCGCGTCATGCCCGACGTCAACGACCTCGGCGAGTACGTCATGTCCACGCTGGCGGGCCTGGCACCGGCCTACCAGCCGGAGGACATGTACGTCGGCACGAAGCTGGCCGCGCTGACCGCCCTCGACAGCGGCATCACGACGATGCTCGACTTCTCGCACAACTCCCGTTCGGCCGCCCACTCCGACGCCGCCGTCCAAGCCCTCGTCGACACCGGCATCCGCGGTGTGCACGCCTCGATGCGACCGCACTTCGGCGAGTGGGACGGCCAGTGGCCCGCCGACGTGGCGCGGTTGAAGAGCACCTACGCCTCGTCGAACGGCCTGGTCAGCGTTCGGCTCGCCGCCCTGGCCACCGATGAGGTCGCGGGCCCCGACCTCGCCTACGGCAGGCGGCTCGCCGAGGTGGCGGACGATCTCGACGTCGGCGTGAGCGTCGACGCCGTCTTCGGCACCTCCTCGTCGGAGGCGATCCTGCGCTGGGCCGCCGAGGGCCTGCTCGGCCCGGACGTCTCCCTGATCCACTGCACGGGCCTCACCGCCGAGGCGTGGCTGGCGATGGCCGACACGGGTGCCGCGGTGTCCCTCGCACCCACCTCCGACGCCCAGATCGGCCTGGAGACCGCGGTCCCCGCCATCGACGAGGCACTCGCCGCCGGCATCCGGCCCGGGCTGAGCATCGACGTCGAGGTGGCGCTGGTCAGCGACATGTTCACGCAGATGCGCGCCCTGCACACGATCCAGCGGATGCGGGCCGTCAACGCCGTCTACGGCACCACCGCGGCACCCAGCCGGATCGGCGTGCACGACGTGCTGGACTTCGCGACCCTGCAGGGCGCCGCCGGCATCGGCCTCGGCGCCGTCACCGGGTCGCTCACCCCCGGCAAGCAGGCCGACCTCCTGCTGGTGGGAGCGGAGGACCTGAACAACATGCCGCTCAACGACCCCATCGGCACGCTCGTGCTCGGCACCGACCCGCGCAACGTCCACGCCGTGTTCGTCGCAGGCCGCGTCCGCAAGTGGGCGGGCACGGTCCTCGACGTCGACCTGACCGCGCTGCGCGACGACGTCCGGACCTCGCGCGACCGCGTGATGAAGGCCGCGCAGCCGGTGTGACCGCGGCCGGGCTGTCGCGTCCCGGCGACAGCCCGGCCACCAGTCGTGCTCGTGCTTCAGGGCAGGTGCTGAGCGGTCACGACGGCACCCGCTCAGTGATGGTCCGCGTCGCCCAGCGGTTGATCAGCGAGGTGGTGGAGGACGCGTTGCGGTGCAGCGCCAGGTCGTGCCCGGCGTCGCGGACCAGAGCCACCTGGACGCCGGGTGCGGCGGCGAAGGCGGTGCGCTGGTCGGGTTCGAACGCCGCCGGGTCGTTGCCCCGGTACAGGTGGTCGTGCTCGCCCACGACGACGAACACCGGCACGCGGACCGCCTTCGCGAAGGCACCGCCCAGGAACTCCTCGGTGAAGCCGGGGATCTCCGCCGCCGTCGTGGTCGACTTCGACCGCTCGTCCGCGGCGAGCACCGCCGGGCTCGTGTTCGGGACGTGGTGGAAGAACTTCCGCGACCCCGGCTCGGAGGTCAGGTAGTCCGCGGGCAGCTTCTTCTTCCGCAGCACCGGGTCGGTGGCCGCCGGCAACAGCTCGGGGAAACCCTCGAACGACGGTGCGGTCCGCCGGTACAGGAAGCCCGTGACCACCAGCGCGTCGACCTTGTCCGACCGTGCCGCCACGCCTTCGGCGACCACGCTGCCGTACGAGTGTCCGATCAGGACGATCGGCAGACTCCGGTACATCGCGTCGATCCGGTCGACGAAGCTGTCCAGCGACGCCACCTGCACCGCCGTCGTGACGGACGCGGCGGGCGGCTTCGACGACTCGCCGGTGCCGACCCGGTCGACCGCGATCACCAGCCAGCCCTGCTCTGCCGCCTGCCTCGCCTGGGACGGGACGGCGCCGATCCCGAGGTCGAAGTAGCGGTGGTCGTAGGTCGAGCCGGGCACCATGACCTGCACCCCGCGCGGCCTGCCCGCCGGGGTGTACCGCTCGGCGTGGATCTTCGCCGTCGCCACGCCGTCGACCCCGACCGAGACCTGCACGTCCAGGTCGTCGTTGTGCGGTGCCGGATGACCGGCGTGGGCCACGGCCGGGCCGGCGGCGACGGCCAGCGCGACGCTGACCGCGGCCGCCCGCCACCACCGGAATCCGTTGTCTCTCACTGCGTTCTCCTAGCGCACAGAACTGTCGTGCCGACAGTGAGAGTGTTCACGGCCCCGGACGATCCCGTCCAAGACCGATCGGATCATCTGTGATAGCCGTGGGGTATCAGGGATTTCCCGTCACTCGAACACGCCGTACCCCGCGACGGCGTGCCTGCGGACGCCGTCGAGGTCGAGCTCCACGCCGATGCCCGGTGTGTCGGGCAGCGTGATGTAGCCGTCCTTCACGATCGACCCGCTCCCGTCCGGCGCGTGCACGTAGCTGTCCCAGACCTCCCGCTCCTCCAGCGCGTGCCACTCCTGGACGTAGAAGTTGGGGATCGACGCGCACTGGTGCGCCGTCGCCATCGTGCCCAGCGGCGTCGACACCAGGTGCGGCGCGAACGGGACGTAGTGCAGCTCCGCCAGGTTCGCGATCTTCTTCGCCTCCGCGAGACCGCCGCACTTCGGCACGTCCGGCTCGATCACGTCGACCGCGCCGCGTTCGAGCAGCTCGCGGAAACCCCATCTCAGGTAGAGGTTCTCGCCCGCGCAGATCGGGGTGCGGGTCTGCGCCCGCACCCGCACCAGCGCGTCGACGTTCTCCGCCGGGATCGGTTCCTCCAGCCACATCAGGTTGAACGGTTCGAGCTCCCACGAGATCCGGCAGGCGCTCGGCACGTCGTAACGGGCGTGCAGGTCGATCGCCAGGTCGACGTCAGGGCCGATGGCCTCCCGGACGGCCGCCACCCGTTCGACCATCGACCGCAGCTCTGCCGCGTTCACGGTGTGGTTGTACTCGTCGAACTTCGAGGGGTGGCTGAGGTTGTCGATGTCGAACTTGAGCGCGGTGAAGCCCTCGGAGACCATCCGCTGCGCCCGGTCGACGCAGCCGGAGACCGAGCCCGCCGGGTCGTCGCCGTCGCCGCAGTCGGCGTAGAGCCGGATGCGGTCGCGGAACTTGCCGCCGAGCATCCGGTGCACGGGTTGTCCCGCAGCCTTGCCCGCGATGTCCCACAACGCGAGCTCGATGCCGGACAGGGCGATCACGAACACCCCGGCCTGCGGGCCCGCGAAGACGCGCTGGCGCCGCAGCTTCTCCCAGCACCGCTCGACGTTGCGGGGGTCCTCGCCGATCAGGAGGGGGGTCAAAAAGTTGATCATTCCGACGACGGCTCCCGCGCCGGCGTCGGGGTTGGCCTCACCGTACCCGCTGAGGCCCTCGTCGGTGTCGATGCGCACGAGGGTGGCCTCACCGTGGTAGGCGACCACTGCCGTCGTGACGTTCACAATCCGCATTTGCTCTCCCGCCGCTGGGTCGTGCATTTGAGACGGACTGTTGCTCTGTTGCCGGGTCCAACTTGTCCTATAAGCTGATGACATGCAAAGGGGACAAGAGTCTCCGGACGCTGTCAAGGTCCGGACTCTTCCGGTTCAGGTGGCGGCACACCTGACCCGGCGCATCGTCAGCGGTGAGATCGCGGACGGTCGCGCCCCCTCCGAGCTCGACATCACCCGGGAGTTCGGGGTCTCCCGGGTGGTGGCCAGGGAGACGCTCAAGATCCTCGCCTCGTTGGACATCGTCGACGTGGCGCAGGGGCGCCGGGTCGTCGTGCGTCCCCGCGCGGAGTGGGACTACCTGAGCCCTCTGCTGATCGAGTGGCTGCCGCCGGAGACCGTCGGCGAGCTGCTGCAGGAGCTGCACCAGATGCGCGTGCTGCTCGAACCCGAGCTCGCCGCGATGGCCGCCGTCAGCGTCTCCGACGAGACGCTGGCCCGGCTGGAGGACGAGATCGGCCGCATGGCGGCACTCGAGGTGGATCCCAACGCCTACCTCGAGGTCGACCACGAGTTCCACATGGAGATCTGCCGGGCGGCGGACAACCGCATACTCGACCGGATCATGTACTCCGCCCGCTGGCTCGGCACCGCCAGCAGGCGCATCACCAACGAGGCGCCGGCCGCGCTGCGCAAGGCCACCGCCGACCACAAAGCGATCTACGAGGCGCTCGTGGCGCGCGACCCGGACCGGGCCCGTGCGGCGATGCGCAAACACCTGGCCAACAACTCCGCGTTGCTCGCGGAGAAGGAAGAGCGGACCAGGCGTGCCGCACGGCGGCGCTAGGACACCTGCACCACCCGGATCCGGACCGATGACGAGGACGGACGAGGAATGGCGGCACCCGCGAACCCGCCCGCCAGGCGGACGCTGACCGGTACCCGGCTCGAAGCGGAGCCGCGCCGGGTGGCTGCGCGCGGGCGCGCCACAGGCACAGTGCTCATCCCCGGACGGGCGGCGTCGTGGCGCCGTCCGGCCCGGCGTTCGACATCCCGTTCGACGTTCTGTTCGACCTGAAGTCAGCACATCGCATCAGCAGTTCGGCGTTCTTCGCCGCATGAACGACCCGGCAGCGGGCCCCGAAACCCCGCTGTCCCGCCGGTTGCAGCGTCGCCCCGTCGGTAAGCGTCCGCTCGCTCGGACGCGAGAGGAGTGGTCATGGAAGAGAGAAGTGGCTTATCGAGGCGCTCGTTCTTCGGGGTGAGCGCACTGGGAGCGCTCACCCTGGCCGGGTGCGGGGGCGGTGGTCCCACCACACCTCAGGTCGACGTCCAAGTGCCCCAGGCATTGCTGGACGAAGCCGCCTCGTTGCGCGGCGGTTCCGTGGGGATGTTGTCGCAGAAGCTCTACTCGGAGACCGCCAACCAGGCGCTCGACAAGTCCTTGCAGGCGTTCGCCCAGGCCACCGGCACGACGATCAGCAACGACCTGGTGTCCGGGGACGCGGGCGACATGGTCGCGAAGATGCACGCCGAGGTGGAGGCGAACACGACCCGCGACCTGGCGTTCGTGAGCGACGTGCGGTTCGTCGGCCAGCTGCACAACCTGGGCGACCTCACCGACGTGACCGACGTCGTCGAGTCGATGCGCGGCCTCTACGGGGAACCCGCGGCGGAGGCGAAGAACTACTGCGTCTTCGACGGCCGCTGGTTCGCCATCCCGTACCACTTCATCGGCACGGGCATGTACCTGCGCAAGGACTGGTACGAGGAGAAGGGCCTGCCGATCAAGCCCTACTACTCGTGGGAAGAGCTGCGCGACAACGCCTTGGAGGTCTCCGACCCGGCGAAGCGGCGCTTCGGCTGGGGCCTCACGGTGAACCGCTCCGGTGACGCCAACGGCTTCATCGCGAACGTCATCAACTGCTACGGCGGGGCGCTCGCGGACAACACCGGCACCAAGGTGGTGTTCAACTCGCCGGAGACGGTCGAGGCCGTCACGTTCATCGGCGACATCTACACCAACCCGAAGTACCAGCCGATGCTCCCGCCGGGGGTGGGCAGCTGGACCGACTCGAGCAACAACGAGAACTGGCTGGCGCAGATCCTCGGGCTCACGCTCAACCAGTACAGCGTCTACGCCGACTCGAAGACCAAGAACAACCCGGTGTACGCCAACACCCACCCGTTCAACGGCGCCACCGGCCCGGCGATCGACAAGCCCATCGCGTTCGGCCAGTCCAACTCGTTCGTCGTCTTCAAGGGCGCCAAGAACCCGGACCTGGCCAAGGTCGTCGCGAAGTTCATGGTCGGCGGCAGCGCGCTGCTCGGCGTCGCGAAGGGCGCGCCGTGCCTGGTCAACCCCGCGTGGGAGAAGGTGTGGGACTCCGACCCGTACTACACCAGCGGTGACCCGGCGTTCGCCGCGCTGCGGGAGCAGACCCGCGTGCAGCTCCCGATCAGCACGAAGACCGGGTACTCGTTCCCGCAGGCACCGAGCCCCGGCGAGCAGGCGGCCACAGCGGCCTACCTGCTGACGGACATGATGCAGTCGGTCATCCAGGGCACCAAGCCCGCCGACGCCGTCGCGGCGACCCACGCCAGGATGGTCCAGGTCTTCGAGCAGCAGGGCTACAAGCAGTGACGGTCCTGCGCACGCGGCCGGCGCCGGTTCCCCCGGCGCCGCGTCCGTCTTCCTCGTTGTCGCCGTCCCAGCGGGTGCTGGGACGCGACTGGCGACTCGCGGCGGTGTTCATCGGGCCGACGCTGCTGCTCGTCGCGGGCCTGATCCTGTTCCCGATCGTCAGCTCGGTCTTCACCAGCACCACGGAACGCCACGGTGCCGAGACCGTCTTCGTCGGGCTGGACAACTACACGGCCCTCATCGGCGACACCCTGTTCCACAAGGGTGTGCTGAACTCGTTCGTCTTCACCGCGTACGCCGAGATCTTCAAGGTGGTCCTCGGCCTCATCGCGGCGCTGATGCTGCACCACATGCGCCGCGGCCGGGCGGTCATCGCCGGCGTGATCCTGCTGCCGTGGGTGGTGCCGACGGTCGTCACGGCCTTCACCTGGCGGTCGCTGTTCGACCCGATCTTCGGCAGCGTCAACGTGCTGCTCACCGACTCCGGCATCGGGCCCGCCCTCGCCGCGGTCGGGCTCGTCGACCGCTGGCCCGCGGAGTGGCTGTCCGACCCGGCGCTCGCGATGCCGTCGGTCATCCTGGTCAACGTCTGGAAGGGCATCCCGTTCTTCACGGTGACGTTCCTGGCCGGCCTGAAGGCCATCGACAGTGCCCTGTACGAGGCGGCGATCGTGGACGGCGCCACGCCGTGGCAGCGCTTTGTGCACATCACGCTGCCCGGCCTGCGCAACATCATGATCGTGACGGTGCTGCTGTCGTCGATCTGGACGTTCAACAACTTCGACCTGATCTGGCTGCTGACCCAGGGCGGGCCGGGGGACGCGACAGCTCCGTACGTGATGGTCGCCTACTCGAAGGCCATCCAACAGCTCCAGCTCGGCGCGGGCGCCGCGGTCACGCTGGTGATGCTGCCGGTCGTCGCGATCCTGGTCGTGATCCTCGTGCGGATGATGCGGCGCAACGACATGCCGAACGCGAAGGACCTCGGCCGCAGGCGGCTCACCCCGGCGCAGCGCGCCGCGATGCCGTGGGTGATCGTCGCCGTCTCGGTGCTCGTGCTCGTCTGGGCCTCGCCGCACATCGTGTGGAAGGCCGCGGCCGTGCTGGGCGTGTTCGTGCTGCTCGCCGCGCTCGTCGGACGGGTCGTCTCGGTGCTCGCCGCGCGGGGCAACCGGGTGGCGGCGCGGGTCGTCAGCGGCACCGGCAGCGGGATCGCGCTCATCGGCCTGCTGGGGTTCGTGCTCGCCCCGCTCTACTGGATGACGGTCACGGCCTTCAAGTCCGACAACCAGATCGTCGCGCGCACCGACGACCTGTGGCCCACCCCGTGGAGCACCGAGCAGTTCACGAACCTGTTCACCGGCAGGGCGTTCGGCACCTGGTACCTCAACACCGTCCTGGTGTCGCTGGCGTCCACGCTGATCGCGCTGGTCTGCGCGGCACTGGCCGGGTACGCGTTGGCGCGACTGAAGTTCCGGGGCTCGGAGAGCTTCACGGTGACGATCCTGCTCACCTACGTGATGCCGGGCGCGCTGCTGTTCATCCCGCTGTACCAGATGATGAGCGGCCTCGGCCTCAACGACTCGTTGTGGTCACTGGTGCTCGCGTACCCGACGTTCACCCTGCCGTTCGCGACGTGGCTGCTCGTCGGCTACTTCCGGTCGATCCCCGCGGACCTCGAAGAGGCGGCGCTGGTCGACGGCTGCACGCGGTTCGGGGCGTTCCTGCGGGTCGTGCTGCCGCTGGCCAAACCCGGTCTGCTCGCGGTCGCTCTGTTCACGCTCACCAACGCGTGGAACGAGTTCCTGTTCGCGTTCGTGTTCATCACCAACGACGACTACAAGACGCTGCCGGTCGGCATGCAGTCGATGATCTTCGGTGACGTCGTGCCGCAGGGACAGCTGGCGGCGGCCTCGCTGCTGATCAGCATCCCGGTCGTGGCGATGTACGCGTTTGGGCAGCGGTTCCTGACCGAAGGGCTCACGGCGGGGGCGGTGAAGGGATGAGCGAGACAGCGCCGGTCACGGAGGAACACGTCGCCACGGGCTCACGGCCGAGCGACCTCCGCATCACCGATCTGCGGGTGGCCACCGTGACCGGCGTGCCGTTCCGCTCGTCGATCATCCGCATCGACACCAACCAGGGTCTCGTCGGGTACGGGGAGGTGCGCGACCAGGCCAGCGCGACGTACGCGCTGGTGCTGAAGAGCAGGCTGGTCGGCGAGAACCCGTGCAACCTCGACAAGGTCTTCCGCAAGATCAAGCAGTTCGGGCACCACGGCCGGCAGGGCGGAGGGGTCTCCGGCGTCGAGATGGCGCTGGTGGACCTCGCCGGCAAGGCGTACGGGGTGCCCGCGTACGCGTTGATCGGCGGCAAGTTCCGCGACCGGGTCCGTTGCTACGCGGACACGCCGACGTTGCCCGACCCGCGCGCGATGGGCGCCCGGCTGCTGGAACGCAAGCAGCGCGGGTTCACGATGCTCAAGATGGACGTGGGCATCGACCTGCTGTGGGACGTGCCGGGGGCGTTGATCGCGCCGCCGGGCGCCCGCGAGAACCGGACGACGATGCACCCGTTCACCGGAATCCAGGTGACGGCCAAGGGGGTCGAGCATCTGGCGTCCTATGTGGACGTCGTCAGGTCGGTCGTCGGCTACGACGTCGCGCTGGCGGCCGACCACTTCGGGCACATCGCGCTCGACTCGTGCATCCGGATCGGCCGCGCGCTGGAACCGTTCACGCTGGCGTGGATCGAGGACCTGATCCCGTGGCAGTACACGGACCAGTGGCGTCAGCTCACCGAGGCCGTCGCCGTCCCCACCTGCACGGGTGAGGACATCTACCTGCTCGACGGCTTCCGGCCGCTGCTCGACGCCGAGGCCATCCGCGTCGTGCACCCGGACCCGGCGACGTCGGGCGGGATCGCCGAGACCAAGCGGATCGGCGACTACGCGCAGGACCGCGGAATCCCGATGGCGCTGCACCTGGCGGCGTCGCCGATCGCGACGATGGCGTCGGTGCACCTGGCCGCCGCGACGGAGAACTTCCTGGCGCTGGAACACCACGCGGCCGAGGTGGAGTTCTGGAGCGACCTCGTCACCGACCTGCCCCGGCCGCTCATCCAGGACGGCCACATCACCGTGCCGGACACGCCGGGGCTGGGCTTCGGCGACCTGGACGAGGACCTGCTGCGCCGGCACCTCGACCCCCGCGACCCGGTGTTCTTCGCCGAGACGACGCACTGGGACGGGGAGTCGAGCCACGACCGGTTGTGGAGCTGAGGATGCGGACCGTCAGCCCTTGCCCTGCTCGGCGCGCCAGCGCTCGTACTCGGGCCGGGCCTCGTCCGAGAGCGGGTAGTACAGCCGCAGGTCACCGCCCTGGGACAGGCGCAGCCGGGAGAACTCCTCCCACTCCGCGTGTTCCCGCGCGACCGCCACCAGCGCGGGCGCGAGCTTCACCGGCACCACGACCGCCCCGTCGTCGTCCGCGACGACGATGTCACCCGGCTCGACGATCGTGCCACCGCAGGCGACCGGCACGTTGACGGCGGTGGGCACGATGTCGGTCTGCGCGTGGTAGTTCGGCGTGGCACCGCGGATCCACAGGCCCAGCCCCAGTTTCTTGGCCTCGCCGATGTCGCGCAGGCACCCGTCGACGACGACACCGGCGCCACCGCGGCCTTTGAAGTACGTCAGCATCATCTCGCCGAACACGCCGCTGCCCATGTCGCCGCGGGCGTCGACGACGATCATGTCGCCGGGCTGCGCGTGGTACATGACGTGCCGGTGCAGCTGCTTCTCCGGTTCCTCGTACTCGTCGACGGGGTAGAGGTCCTCCCGTTTCGGCAGGAACTGCAGCGTGAGCGCCGGTCCGGCCACGCGCACGCCCGGAGTCACCGTCACGGGGCCGCGGATGAACGCGCTGCGGATGCCCATCCTGCTCAGCTCGGCGCTCGCTGTGGCACTGCCGATGGCGGCCAGTGCCGCGCTCAGCTCGGCGGGCGGGCGGGCGATGTCGTGCGTCTCGACCACGTGGGTGCTCCCTCGGTTTTCGTGCTACCGCAACAGATGGAGAGTGCGCTGTGGATCTGCCTCCGAGCCTAGCCGGGGTGAAGCCGTTGTGGCGTGAAAAAGTTCGCTCGTTCTGTCCTCGGGCCGACGTGTCCACATGGCACGGTTGCGGTGCGATCACACGGGGGTAGGGTCGGACCCGGCACACGTCGGGGGTGGGGATGAGCGGGCAGGCCCGCGGCAGGAGCCGCAGGGGAAGGCGGACCGACGTCGACGACTGGCTCGCCGGCGTGGCCCGTGACGCGAGCGCCGCGGCGGGTGACGTGCCGGTCGAGCTGCTCGGCGACTACCTGCCGTTGCTCGCCGACGCCGCCGCGACCGGCCGCAGGCCCAAGCGCGCCGAGCTGGAAGCGGTGGAGGAGCTGGGCCGCAGGGCCGCGGAGCTCGGGGTGTCCGCCGGTAGCGCCGTGCAGCTGTACCTGTCCGCGTCCTGGCGGCTGTGGCGGGAGCTCCCGGCGGTGGCCCGCTCCGACGACAGCGAGGTGGTGCGCGACGCCGCCGAGACGGTGCTGCGCGTGGTCACCGACGCGGTCGCGAACCTGGCCGACGGCTACAACACCGCACGGCGGCAGATGGTCCGGCGCGAGGAGACGTTGCGGCGCGAGCTGGTCGACGACCTCCTGCGCGGTGACGCCGACGTCGGCGGCATGGTGGAACGGGCGGAGCCGTTCGGCCTCGACCTGGCCCGCCCGCACCAGGTCGCGCTCGCCGCGCCGCACCAGCGCCTCCCCGACGTGGACGCGGCCACCAGCTCGCTCGAACGCACCGTGCTGGACCGCCTCGGCGACCGGGACGTGCTGGTGGCGACGAAGGACGGCCTGGTCGTCGTGCTCGCGCCCGGCGAACCCGAGGCGCTGGGCAGGACGCGCGCGGTGAGCGACCTGGGCGCGCTGATGCACTCCGAGCTGGAACGGCTGCCCGGCGGCAGGCCGTGGCAGGTGGCGGTCGGCAGGTCCTACCCCGGCTCGTACGGCATCGCCCGCTCCTACGAGGAGGCCCGCGAGGCGCTGACGATGGCGTCCCGGCTGAACCTCGACACCCCGGTGATCCGCGCCGACCAGCTGCTCGTCTACCGCGTGCTGGTCCGCGACCAGCCGGCCATCGCCGACCTCGTCACCTCCGTCCTCGGCCCGCTCCGGCGGGCCCGCGGCGGCGCGGAACCGCTGCTGGCCACCCTGGAGGCGTACTTCGCGACCGGCGGCGTGGCGACCGAGGCAGCCCGGCGGCTGCACCTGTCCGTGCGGGCTGTCACCTACCGGCTCAGCCGGATCAGGGCGCTGACCGGGTACGACCCGGCCGACCCCGCGCACCGGTTCACCCTGCACGCCACCGTGCTGGGAGCTCGGCTGCTGGGGTGGCCGGACCGTGAGCTGGACCCCACGTCGGGCTGAGCCCTCCGCTGGCGCCGGCTTGTGGAGGGCCGCCCCACGCCGGAGCGCCCGCCAACCGACCTTGCCGGTGACCGGCGGTCCCCGTGCGGCCTCCACCACACTGCCCGTGGCCTCCATCACCCGTCGCTCGAACCGATCAGGCCGCGCCCGGAGCCCACTGGCTCGCCAGGCCGACATTGCCGGTGACCGGCAACGTGGCGCCACCCCAGTTGGCCGGGCGGAGCCGCTGACCCGGCCGGTGCGCGAGGGCACGATGGAGGTCAGTCGGGTTCCCGAGCACGTTGGAGGGTGAAGTGCGTTCCGCTCAGGTTGCCGCGGCGCCCGGCAGCGGGCACGGCCGCGCTCAGGGCGCACCGGGTCTGCAGGCGGACCGGCTCCTGCGCCTCGCCGCCGACCGCGGTGAGGGCAGGGTGTCGTTGTTCCTGCCCGGACGGCGGGCCGGCCAGTCCTTCCCGGACGACCGCATCCGCTTCACCGGCCTGGTGCGGCGGGTGGGGAACACCCTGCGGCAGGACGGGTTCAGCGCCTCCGAGGCCGAGGCGGTCCTCGGTGGCGCGTGGGACCTGGTCGACGACCTGTGGCTGTGGGAGACCGCGGGCAACGGCCTGGCGGTGTTCACGAGCCCGGAGTCGACGCGGTGCTTCTGGGTGCCCGCGCCGTTGCGGGAGCTGGCCACGATCGGGGACAGGTTCGCCGTCGGGCCGCTCCTGCCGTTGCTGAACGGGACCGCGCCGTACCTGGTGCTGCTGCTGACCGGCGACGAGACGCGGTTGTTCCGCGGCACGCGGTTCGAGGTGGAGGAGATCCTGGCCAGCAGCCTGCTCTTCGACGACGGGATGTCGCTGCGCCTGCACTTCCGCCGCCTTGACGCGGTGGTGCGGGAGGTGGCGGGGGAGGAGAAGATGCCCCTCGTCGTGCTCGGCGCCCGTCACCTGCAACGCCTCTACCGGGAGGTGAACACCTACCCGGACCTGGTTCTGCCCGACGGCACCGGCGACGTGAGCCTCGACGAGGTCCACCGTCGTTCGTGGACGGTCGTGGAGCCGGTGCTCCTGGCGGACGAGCACGCGGCGGTCGCGGAGTGCGAGGCGGGCGGCGGCCGGGTCATCACCGAACCGGCGGAAGTGCTCGCGGCGGCCCGGGACGGACGCGTCGGCACGTTGTTCGTCTCGGCCGAGGCCGCCCGGTACGCGGGCATGTCCGTGGTGGTGCGCCTGAGCGAGGCCGGTGCCGCGGACGAGCTCGTCGACCAGGCCGTGGTCGCGGTGCTGGCGGGCTGCGGCTCGGTGATCACCTTGCCGGTCCTGCGGATGCCCGGCCGCGGCCCGCTGGCCGCGACGCTGCGGGCCTGACCGTTCCCTTCGACCCTGGAGTGCCCATGACCGCCGGGCTCGTGCTGCCGGCCGCACCCCGAGACGACCTGACCACCCTGCTGCCCGTGCTGCGGCGGCGCCTGGAGGAAGAACGCGCGTTCCGGCTCGACCAGCTCGCCGAGCTGGACGTGACCGATCCGGGCGACGCCGCGCGGCGGGAGGTCGCGGAGCTGGTGGCGGCAGGAGCGGCCATCGCGCTGGAGGACATCGAGATCGCGTTGCTGCGCATGGACATCGGCTCCTACGGCCGGTGCCACACCTGTCACGCGGAGATCTCCGTCCGCCTGCTGGAGGCCATTCCCCAGACGCGGTCGTGCGGCGCGCACTGGCGGACCGAGGAGGAGGCGCTCGCCGGTTCGCGGCCGTGAGCCGGGACCGGACGAGCCGAGGACCAGACGGGACCGACGTGGCGCCAACCGTTGCGGGCGGCCTGCGGTCTCCGTCCACCGCCGTGCCCGGTGCCACCGCCTCCGGCGCCGGGCACGGCCAACCATCCACATCGGACGAGTGAAGGAGTCGAACCACGGTGAGCGCTGAGCTGACAGCGCGCTACGAGAAGGAACGACCGGTCGTCGTGGGCTACCACGGCCGGCCGGACTCCCGGGCCGCCCTGGTGTGGGCGGCGGGGGAGGCGGACCGGCGGCGGGTGCCGCTGCTGGTGGTGAACGCCGCCGACTACCCCGGCATGACCCTGGGGCCGGGCAGGGGGCTGCTCGACCCGTCGCCGCGCGGCCTGGAGGCCGACGAGGAGCTGACCGCGCGGGGCGTGGCCGAGGCGCTGGCCGTCCGGCCCGGCCTGCGGGTGTCCGGGATGACGGTGCCGACCGCACCGGTGAGCACGCTCGCCGAGCTCGCCGGGGCCGCGTCGGTGCTGGTGCTCGGCAGCCGCGGGCACGGACGCCTCCGCACGGCGCTGCGCAGGTCGGTGGTCTGCGAGGTCACCGCCCGCACCCGCTGCCCGGTCGTCGTCGTCCGGTCCGGGCGGGAGAGGCCGGACGGGGAGGTGGTCGTCGCCCACGACGGGTCACCGGAGCCGCTCGGGTTCGCCGCGGACCACGCCGCCGCGACCTCCGGCCGCCTGCTGGTCGTCACGGCCACCGGTGAGGGCGCGGCGGACCAGGTGCTGCGGGCCGCCTCGAACCTCGCGGAGGAGGGCCGTGACGCGGTCGCCGGGACCCACCCGGACCTGACCGTGGTCACCGCCGTGGAGCCCGGCTCCGCCGAGCGCGCGCTGGTGAGCGCCTCGATGAAGGCCAGGCTCGTGGTCGTGGGGACGCGGGACCGCGAGGTGCTCCTCGGCTCCCGCTGCCCGGTGGCGGTGGTTCAGCCCTCGACGGCGCCCAGCAGCTTCGCGCGGACCTCCGCGATGTCGGCGCGGTAGCCGACGATCAGGAGCTGGTCACCGGCCCGCACCTGCTCCCCGGCGTCCGGCTTCATGACGGTGTGGTCGCCGCTCACGACCGCGACCACCATCCCGGACGCGTGGTCGGCGAGTCCCAGGTCGCCCACCGTCATCGGCGGGGTGCCCGCCTCGACGACGAGCCAGTCGATCGCCACGGCGCCGAAGACGGCGGGGGCGTCGTGGTTGCCGCCGGACGGTTCGAAGTAGACACCCGCGAGGACGGCGCCGAGGGTGCGCGCCTGCTGCTCGTCGAGCTGGACGGCGGTGGCGGCGGTCTCGGCGCCCTCGTCGAACGTGTAGAGGTGCCGCGCGCCGTTGTTCTGCACGACCACCGCGACCCGGCTGCCGCCGGCGCTGTCGATCTCGTACTGCTTGCCCAGGCCGGGCAAGTCACGCCTGCGTACCGGGACGTCCATGGCTCGACAGTGGCACACGAGTTAGCGCCGGGCAACTCTGGAGGATCTTGCTCCGAACGCCACCCCGGCACGTCCCGCGGCGTCATGCGAACCCGCGGGCCATCACGTACGGTCGTGATCAGTCCGCCGCTGCGGGAGGAGTTGCTGTGACCGGGAACAGGGCGGCGGCGCCCGAGGGCGCGGTCCGCACGACGGTCGACTGGCAGGGGTGGACGGCCTGCGTCGCCGCCGTCGCGGGGTTCGTGCTGTGCCTGCTGGGCTGGCTGGCCGGCGGCGGTGGGTTCTCGGTGCCGTGGGCGCCGAGCCTGGACCTGCGCCTGAGCTTCACCTTCGACGGGCTGAGCGCCCTCTACGGCCTGCTCGCCACCGGTGTCGGCGCGCTCGTCTTCGCCTACGGCACCCGCTACCTGACCGAACACCTGGAGCACCAGCGCCGTCCGATGCTGGAACGCTGGCGGTTCTGGCCGTGGATGCTGCTGTTCGCGTTGTCGATGGTGGGCCTCGCGACGGCACAGGACCTCGTGCTGGTGTTCGTCTTCTTCGACCTGACGGCGGTGTGCTCGTACTTCCTCATCGGGTTCGACCGCTCGGACCGCGAGGCGCGCACGTCGGCGTTGATGGCGATGCTCGTCACCGTCGTCGCCGCGGTCGCGATGCTCATCGCGGCGGTGGTCCTCTACGCGGTGCACGGGACGTTCTCGATCCCGGAGCTGTTGGCACGCGCCGATTCCTCCGCGACGACGACGCTCGCGGGCGCGCTGCTGGCGGTGGCCGCGCTGGCCAAGAGCGCCCAGGTGCCGCTGCACTTCTGGCTGCCCAAGGCGATGGCGGCGCCCACCCCCGTGTCGGCGTACCTGCACTCCGCCGCGATGGTCGCCGCCGGTGTGCTGGTGATCGGCCGGGTGCACCCGCTGCTGGCCCGCAGCGAGGCCGTGCTGACCGGGATGCTGGTCGTCGGCGCGGTGTCCGTGGTCGTCGGCGGTGTGCTGGCGTTGCGGCGCGACCGGCTCAAGCAGGTGCTCGCGTACTCCACGATCTCGCAGTACGGCTACATCGTGATGATGTACGGCATCGGCGGCAAGGAAGGCACCGGTGCCGCGGCGTTCTACGTGCTGGCACACGGTGTCGCCAAGAGCGCGCTGTTCATGACGGCCGGTGCGGTCACCTCCGCGACGGGGCAGGACCGCCTGTCGGAGCTGGGCGGGCTCGGCAGGCGGATGCCCGTCCTCGCCGTCGCGTCCGGTGTGGCCGCGGCGACGCTGGCCGCGCTTCCGCTGACCGTCGGCTTCTTCAAGGACGAGCTGTTCTTCAAGGCGGCACTGGCCCACGGCCCGGTGACGGCGGTGCTGTCCGTGCTCGCGGCGGTGCTCACGTTCGCCTACATCGGCCGGTTCTGGACGACGTTGTTCCTCGGGCCGCCGCGCGGCGAGGTGGGCACCCGGTCCGGTCTGCTCGTCGCACCGGTCGTGGTGATGGCCGCGGTCGCGGTGGCGGGCGGTGTGGTGGCGGAGCCGTTCACGCGGCTGGCGGAGGACGCGGCGGCGGTGTCGGCGGGCGGACCGGTCGACCTGTCCCCGGCCTACCACCTGGACGCCCGCCCGGAGAACCTGATGGCGCTCGCCGCCTGGGCGCTGGGCGTGCTCGTGCTGCTCCTGCCCAGGGTCACCGGCCGGGTGTCGCGCGCCGTGGCGGTCGCGGGGGAGCGGTGGGGCCCGAAGCGGGCCTACGAGGTGGTGCTGCACGGGCTGGACCGGCTGTCGACCGTGCTGCACGACCGCGAGGTCCGTGACCTGCGGACCAGCATCGCCGCCGTGCTCGTGCCGGCGGGCCTGCTGATCGGCCTCGCCTTCGCGGCCACGCCCACGGCGGGCGCGTACGTCGTCGGCACGGTCGCGGGCGCGGACTGGATGATCCTGCCGCTGCTCGTCCTGGTCGTCGTCACGACCGTGGTGATCGCCAGGTCCCGGTCCCGGATGGCCGTGGCGCTCGCGCTCGCTGTCGTCGGGTTCGCGCTCGCCGCCCAGTACGCCCTGCTCGGCGCACCCGACGTCGCGCTGGTCGCCGTCGTCGTCGAAACCATGCTCACGCTCGTCTTCGTCGCGGCGCTGTCACGCATGCCGCACGACGAACCGGTGCCGGACCCGGCCATCCCGCTGCGCAAACGGCGTCGCAAGGACGCGCTCTCGGGCGCCGTCGCCGGGCTCGCCGTGTTCGTGTCGGTGTGGGGCTTCCTGTCCCAGCCCGCGCCGAGCAGCGTGTCCGACGAGCACATCCGCCTCACGCCGGAGGCCCACGGCGGCGATGTCGTCACCGTGATCGTCGCCGACTTCCGCGGCCTGGACACCCTGGTGGAGATCACCGTGCTGCTCGCGGCGGTGGCCGGGGCGGCCACCCTGATCAGGAGGGGGAAGCTGTGGTGAGCCCCGGCGAGAGCGACGAGACCCCGGACTCGATGGTCAGGGTGGTCGCCCGGCGCCTGCCGGGACCGAGCCTCATGGTCGCGGCGGCGCTGATCGCCAAGGGCTACGCCGAGGTGGGCGACGGCTTCGCCGCGGGCGTGATCGTCGCGCTCGCCATCGCGCTCGTGTACGTGGCACTCGGCGGCGAGGCCGCGGAGGCCGCGCTGCCGTTGCTGCGGCACGCCCCGAAGCTCGCCGTCGGCGGCCTGCTCCTCGCCCTCGCCAGCGGGTTCTTCCCGCTCGCACTGGGTGAGCCGCCGGTGTCGCACCGGCCCGCTCCCGGCGAGCACGTCGTGAAGATCGGCGTGCTGGAGCTGTTCACGCCGCTGCTGTTCGACATCGGGGTGTTCCTGCTCGTCGTCGGCGTGCTCACGATCCTGCTGCACCACCTCGCCCGGCCCCGAGGGGAGGCCAGGCGGTGATCCTCGCGTTCGCCCTCGTCGCGGCCGTCCTGTTCGGCTCCGGTGCCTACCTGCTGCTCAAGCGCGACCTGATCCGCATGGTCGCGGGCATCATGCTGATCTCGCAGTGCGCCGTCGTCACGCTCCTCGCGTCGAGCCTCACGCGGGGCCAGGCGGCGATCGCCGTGCGGCCGGGCGACCAGGTGAGCGACCCGCTGCCGCAGGCGCTGGCGCTGACGGCGCTCGTCATCGGCCTGGCGACGGTCGCGATGCTGCTCGCCCTGGTGCACCGCGCCATCGTGGTCTTCCGGACGGCCGAGCAGGACGAGATCGCCGCGACCGAGTCCGAGCACGAGGCGAAGCTCGAACAGGAACGGCAGGCCGACCGCGAGGAGGTCGAGGGCTCCCCCGAGGACGAGGAGGAGCCGGAGACGGCGCGGGACGCGGGGAGGTCCCGCTGATGCTGATGTCGGTCGCGCTTCTCGTGCCGTGGGTGGCGGGCGTCCTGCTCGTCGCGTTCGACGGGCGCAGGCACGTCGTCGCGTGGCTCGCCGTCGCGTCGCTCACCGCCACCCTCGTGCTGGTGAGCGTCCTCGCCGCCGACGTTCTGGGCGGCGGCACCCAGCAGCTCGTCACCGGTGGCTGGCCCGCCGGGGTCGGGATCGTGCTGCGCGCGGACGCCCTGGGCGTGGCGTTCGCCTGGCTGTCGGTGCTGGTGCTGCTGGCCGGTGCCGCCCACGAGGCGGTCAGGCGGGTGCGGTCGCGGACGTTCCCCGGTCTGGTCGTGCTGCTCGCCGCCGGGCTGACCGGCCTGTTCATCACGGCCGACGTGTTCACGTTCTACGTGTTCTTCGAGCTGGCCATGACGGCCTCGTACGCGTTGAGCGCCTACGGCGGCAAACGGCGCCAGCTGCGGGCGGCGCTGGTCTTCACGGCGGTCAACCTGCTGGGTTCGTTCATCTTCCTGTTGTCAGTGGCGGGTGCCTACCGGGTGACGGGCACGCTCGCGATGGACCAGATCGCCGACCGGATGGTCGCGGTGAACCCCAACGCCTCGCTGCTCATCGCCGCCGGGTTCTTCATCGCGTTCAGCGTGAAGCTGGGCCTGTTCCCGTTCCACTTCTGGCTGCCCACCGTCTACGCGGGCTCCCGCCCCGCCGTCGCGGCCATCCTGAGCGGCGCCGTCGCCAACATCGGCGCGTACGGCCTGCTGCGCTTCGGCGCCGGGGTCTTCCCCGGCCAGCTGGAGAAGACCGGGGTCGCGCTCGCCGTCCTGGGCGCCGTGTCGATCGTCTACGGCGGCGTGCTCGCGATCGGCCGCGGTGACACCGCCGAGATGCTCGCCTACTCGGCGATCGGCCAGGTCGGCTACGTGCTGGTGGCGCTGGGGGTCGGCGGGCCGGTCGGCCTGACCGCCGCCGTGCTCTACAGCGTCGTCAACTCGCTGAACAAGGCGTTGCTGTTCCTCGCCTCCGGCACCCGCGGGCTGTTCATCGCCTCCGCGTTCGCGATCGGCGCGCTCAGCGTGGCGGGGGTGCCGCCCACGGCGGGGTTCGTCGGCAAGCTCGAACTGTTCCGCACCGGCGTCGTGGCGGGCAGCGTCGCGCTCGTGGTGCTGCTCGTGGTGGGCAGCGTGCTGTCGCTCGTCTACATGTTCCAGGTCTACCAGCGCGCCTTCTGGCGTGAGGGCCCGGTGGCCGCGGGGGCGGCGAGCCCGGTGGCGCAGCGGCTGCTGGTGGCCGTGCTGGCCGTGCTGGTCCTCGCCGCGGGCCTGTGGCCGGAACCGCTGCTCGCGCTCAGCGCCAGGGCGGTCGAAGCCCTGCTCGTCGAGGGGCCCGGATGATGAGGCACGGATGATGAGACACGGATGAGGGAGATCGGAATGCTCGCGCAGGTGCTCCGCGTCGTCGTGCTCACGACGATCTACCTCCTCGCGCTGACGAGCCTGCGTCCGGGGGACGTCCTCGTCGGACTCGTGCTGTCGACGGTCGTCGTGGCCACGGCGGCCAGGATCCGCACGTCCACCTCGGACCGCGGGCGGTCGCTGCGGCGGCGGCTGGCGGGCGTTCCCGGGCTGATCGGAGGGACTCTCGTGGACCTGGCGAAGGGCACGTGGGCCACCACGCGGTGCCTGATGGGCGGGGGACTGCCGCACGGCGGCCTGGTGGAGGTGCCGATCCCGCCCAGCGGGCAGGGGGCCGCGGCGGCGTGGGGCATCAGGGTGGGCTTCGTGCCGGACACCGTGGTCGTGGAGCTCGACGAGCGGAAGGGGACGATGTTGCTGCACGTGCTCGACGCGCGGGATCCCGACGCGGTGATCGCCGACCAGATCGACTCCTACGAGCGGCGCCAGCGCCGGGTCTTCCCCTGAGCGGCCATGCCCGGCTTCGTGATCATCCCGGCCCTGGTGTGGGCGACGTTGCTGCTGGTCGCCGGTGGCTTGGCGCTGGTGCGCGCCCGTGACGTGCTTCAGCGGATCGTCGCGCTCGACCTGCTCGCGGTCATCGTCATCGCCCTGCTGGCCCTGCTGAGCTACCTGCGGGGCCAGCCGTACTACCTCGACGCCGCCGTGGCCCTCGCCCTGCTGTCGTTCGTCGCCACCGTGGCCACCGCCCGGTACCTCGACAAGGGAGGTCCGTTCGGATGATCTCCGTCGTGCTCGACATGGCCGGGGGCGCGTTGTTGCTGCTCGGCCTGGTGCTGCTCACGATCAGCCTGATCGGCGTCCTGCGGCAGCCGGGCACCTTCGGCCAGCTGCACGCCCAGGGGCTCGCCACCGGGCCGGGGGTGATGGCGGTCCTGGCGTCCTCGATCGCGACCGAGAACGCCGCGACGATCACGTTCGCCGTGCTCGCGATCGTTTTCATCGCGCTGACCTCGCCGGTGTCGGCCCACGCGATCGCGAGGGCCGCGCACCGCCGCAGGCCCCGGCGGCACGGCGCCGCACCGAAAGCGGCCGCACCGGAGGGAACCGCACCAGACGGGGAGCCCGAGCAGACGCGCTGAGTCGTCGGCGGGGACTGCTCGGCCTCCTCCGTCCCGCCCGGGATCACCCTCGACGCCCGCCCCGGATGGTCCTGGCAGACTGGGCGCAGGCGCGCCGGACCCTCGGCCTGACCTGATCCGAACAGGAGCGATGCATGACGGAACCGACCGTGGCCAAGCCGATCGTCGTGGGAGTGGACGGGTCCACCTCGGCGCTCGACGCGACCCGCTGGGCCGCCGCCGAGGCGGCCAGGCGCAGCACCGGTCTCGTGCTCCTGCACAGCTACCCGCCCGTCCCCTTCCGCGGGCCGCGGCGGGGCGGGTCGACCGCGGAGTTCGGCAACGCCGTCCGCGACCAGGGCCGCCAGTGGCTCGACGCCACGGCCGCCGTCGCGCGGGAGGCCGCGCCGGGCGTCGAGGTGACGACGGAGCTCGTGGAGGGCGGCGCGGCCGAGCAGCTCGTGGGGCGTTCGGCCACCGCGGAGCTCGTGGTGCTGGGCTCGCGCGGGCTGGGCGGCTTCACCGGCCTGCTCGTGGGCTCGATCGCGGTGGCGGTCAGCACGCACGCCCTCTGCCCGGTCGTCGTGGTGCGCGAGGGACAGGCCCCGGCGCAGGACGCCCCGGTCGTCGTGGGTGTCGACGGCTCCGTGACCAGCGAGGCGGCGCTGGAGTTCGCGTTCCAGGTCGCCGAGCTGCGCGGGGCACCCCTGCTCGCCGTGCGCACCTGGTCGGACTCGCTGGTCGACGCGACGAAGCGGACGGTCCAGGTCGCCGCCGCGGTCGAGGAGATCGAGGCCGAGGAGCGGCAGCTGCTGGAGGAGGAGGTCGGCGCCTGCGCGAAGAACCACCCCGGCGTGACCGTGCGGCAGGAGCTGGTCCGCGGTGGCGCGGTGCGCGTGCTGACCGAGCAGTCCGCCTCGGCGCAGCTGGTCGTGGTCGGCACGCGTGGCAGGGGCGGGTTCCGCGGCCTGCTGCTCGGGTCCACCAGCCAGTCGCTGATCTACAACGCCCAGGGCCCCGTCGCGGTCGTCCCGCCGGCACACCAGTGACCGTCGCGGGCGGGTGACGAGACCCGGGAACGGCGTCGGCCCCGGCCGGCGCCGTTCGTGCGTTCAGCGGCCCGCCAGCGCCTCCGGCACCGTGCCGTAGATCTGGATCGTCTCGTTCAGCGTGGTGGCCCGCAGGGCGCGCAACGCACTGCCCGCCGGGGTGACCACCCGCAGCGGGATGCCCTGGTCCTCGCCTCGCAGGTGGTACTCGACCAGCACGGACAGGCCGGACGACGCGAGGAACGAGATGCCGGTCAGGTCGAGGACGACGGCCAGCCCGCCCTCGGCGGCCTCGGTGAACGCCTTGCCGAGGTGCTCCTGCAGCAGCGGCGCCGTGTAGGAGTCGAGCTCACCGGTGACCTGGAGGACGACCGCGTTCTCCCGCAGCTCGCTCGTGGCCTCCACCGGTGCGCCTCCTCGCGATCACGACGTGACTGTCGCCTTTGATCGTATACGGTGCGACCGTCACGCGGAGTGATCACTGGTAGGAGACCATCGACGGCGTCGGCTTGTAGGTCATGGTCTGCTCGGGGGTGAGCATGGGCTTGTCCTCGTCGTAGAAGTTCTTCCAGCCCATCGGCAGGTCACCGGGCCGCGCCGCCACCACGGAGTCCCAGGTGGACACCTTCTGACCGGTCGTGCCCTGCCCGTCCATGTGGATCAGCAGCTGCACCTCGTCGCGGCTGGTGTCGAGCGACTGCTCGTCACGGATCATCGTCAGCTGGAACTGGTGCACGACCAGCAGCTTCTGCGGCAGCAGCCGCTCGGCGGCCAGGTCGGCGAGCCACGTCGTGACCTCGTTCACCTCGGCGGCGTCGATGCCACCGATCTGCTGCAACGGCACCTGGGCCGGTCCGAGCTTCCACTCGGGGTCGACGGCCAGGCCGACGTGCGGCTGCTCCAGCAGCTCCTGGTAGCGCTTCGCCTGGTCGAGCAGCCGCGCGCGGCCCGGTTGCAGGTCGAGGATCACGTACAGGCCCTCCTGCCCGGCCTTCTCGACCCACGGCCGCAGCTTCTCGACCTCGGTCTCGCCCGAGTAGTCGCCGTCGGGGCCGGGGGAGCCGTGGGCGACCGTGACGATGATCTCCAGCGTCGGCACGACCGGCACGTCGCTCAGCGGTTCGTACTGGCCGGCCAGCTGCTTGGCGCGGGCGATCGTGCCGTCGAGGTCCTGCTCGCCGAGCGCGCCGAGCGCGGGCCCGTCCGGGTGGCCGTAGAGGGCGACGAGCATCCTGCCGGGGAAGAAGAGCTGGCCGCCGCCGGGCAGCTGCCCGCCGCGGACCGCCGTGTCGACCCGTCCGCGCAACCGGTCCGCCGGGCCGAAGTCCTCGCCCAGCGCCATCATCGACGCGGACGGCTCCGCGCGCAGCGCGTCGATCGCGGCCTGGTCGCGCCTGGGGTCGGCGCCCCGCAACAAGACGACCCGTGCCCCCGCGGCCTTCGCCGTGGCCAGCGCGGCGACGTCGTCACGGCTGTTGTCGGCCAGGACCGTCACCCCCACGGGCTGCGGCCGTTCGACGTCCGGCAGCCCCGCGGGCAGGTCCGTCGTGGCACCGTCGGTTCCGACGACCTCGGCGTCCGTCCCCCACGACTCGACCTCACGGCGTGCGTCGGCGCCCACGGCGAGAACCGCTTGCGGCGACAGCCTTTCCACCTCTTCCCGCACGCCGGGCGCGGGAACCTGGAGGACCGGAACGCCCAGCCGTTCGGCGAGGGCACCCGCGTTCGCGGCGGCACCGCCGTCCGTCACCACCACGACAGGAGCGCTGCGGAACAGCGCCGAGCTCATCGCGACTGCCGACGCCGCACCGGGTTCCGCGTTCAGGACGAAGGTCTTCTCGGCAGGCGCGGCCACCTCGGCCGTCATCGCGCCGGCCGCTCCGTCGGCGGTGAGCTCGAACGGCCCGGTGCAGCTCGCCACCAGCAGGCACACCGCCACCGCCAGGTGCCCGCGCCTGCGCGCGGACCTCCGGTCGCGGACTCGGTCGTCGTCCATCGGGGCACCTCGCACGGTCGTGACGGGTTCCGTCTCGCTGACCGGGGGATAACCCGGCCGGAGCGGAATTCCCGCCGCCGCGGTGCAATCACCCGAAAGTGGGCGTCCCCGTGTCCGGGGCAAGCCTGGGGCCGGTCTGCCCGCAGTACGCGGGCAGACCGGCGACAACTGTCCTATGTGGACTTTGGGAGGGCGTCACCGGTGCCCGGACGCGCCGAGGCTGCTGCGCCGGGTGACCACCATGACCAGCGCGGCCAGCCCGGCGAACGCGGCCGTCATGAACGCCGCCACCGCCTGCGTCGTCAGCGAGGTGATGTCCGCGGCGGCGTAGATCGCCGACAGGATGCCGATGCCGACAGCGGTTCCCGCCCGCTGCGCCGCGGTGACCAGGGCGCTCGCCACGCCCGCGTCCCGTCCCTCCGTCTGCGCGAACGACGCGTTGGTGTTGGGGCCGACGAACAGGCCGACCCCGGCGCCGGTGACCAGCAGGGGCACCAGCATCACGAGGATCGTCTGGTTCTCCGGGGCCACCACCAGTACGAGGAGGCCGACGACCGCGAGACCGGCGGCGATCAGCGTGAGGCCCGCGGTGACGACCTTGGTGCCGAACCGGCGGGTGAGGCGCTGCGTGAACACCGCGCTCGCCACGCTGCCGAGAGCGAACGGCAGCACCAGCAGGCCCGCGGACAGGCCGTCGTGCCCGAGCGCGTCCTGCCACATGAGCGCGAGCATCAGGAACGACGCGGTGAACCCGGCGAAGCCGAGGAACGTGGTGACGACGCCGATCGGCAGCGCGCGCTGCCGGAACAGCCGCAACGGCACCACGGCGAACTCGCCCCGCTGCTCGCGGCGGAGCTCCCACCGTGCGAAGAGGACGAACAGAACGACACCGGCGGCGAGGACGGCGAGCGACAGCGCGGTGATGCCCTGGCCGAGCGAGAACGGCAGGATCGTCCCGATGAGACCGGCGGTGAACAGCAGCAGGCCGACGGGGTCGTTGCCCCGCACACCCGCGGGTGCGGCCGACGGCAGCGCCTTCAGCGCGAACAGACCGGCCAGCAGGCCGAACGGCACGTTCACGAGGAACGTCAGCCGCCACCCGAAGTCGCCGCCCGAGTGCAGGAGCAGACCGGCGAGGATCGGCCCGGCGGCACTGGAAGCCCCGAACACGGCACCCATGATCCCGAACGGACGGGCTCGCTCCGGTCCTTTGTAGAGCAACTGGATCAGCGCCGTCACCGGGGTCATCGCGAGACCACCGCCGATCCCGGCGAGAACCCGTGCGGCGACCAGCTGACCGGGGTCGGCCGCGAGCCCGCACCACGTGCTGGCGAGCGTGAAGATCGCGACTCCGGCCAGGTACACCTTCTTGTGGCCGTACTGGTCGCCCAGCCGGCCCGCGAAGAGCAGCACGATCGCGAACGCGAGCGCGTAGGTCGTGAGGACGAGCGACTGCTGGACGGCGCTGGCCCCCAGTGCCGCGCGGATCGACGGCAGCGCGACGTTGACGCTCGTGACGCTGAGCAGGGTGAGCGCGGCCGGGATGAGCAGAACGGTGAGCGCGAGTCCACGGTGCTGGCCACCGGTGGCCGCGGTATGCGCCGACGCGGTTACCGAGGCGGTCATCGGATTCCTCCCCGTCGGGAAGGCTTTCCGGGCTCGGTGCACGCGCTCGTCAGCCTGCCCGACCGTTGAACGAGACGGTTGACAGAACTGCCGTGGCGTGGGGAATACCCGTGTCATGTAGCGAGTGGCACACACTCATCTTGCCCAAGCGTACCAACTGGGCAGCCTCATGACATTTCGACGAGGCCATTCTAGCAGCCGCCGGCCGTGCCTCCGCGTGGAACGGATCACCCGGCCGACGATCCGCAAGCCACCCGCTCAGTGCGAGCCGCTGAGCTGTCCGGACAGCTTGGCGTGCAGGTGTTCGCTGGCGGCGTTCAGCCCGACGATCTCCGTCTCGACACCGCGCGCGGCGAACTTCGCGGTCACCGCGTCCAGCGTCGCGACGGCCGAGCTGTCCCAGACGTGCGCGCCGGAGAGGTCGATGACGACCTTCGCCACGTCCTCGGTGTGGTCGAACGCGCGCACGAGCTCGTTGGTGGAGGCGAAGAACAGCTCCCCGGTGACCGTGTAGACGCGCACTCCGCCATCTGGGCCGAGCGCGCTGGAGACGTCGACGAGGTGGGCGACCCGGCGGGCGAAGAAGATCGCCGAGAGCAACGCGCCCGCGAGCACGCCGAGCGCGAGGTTGTGGGTGGCCACCACGGTCGCCACGGTCACGACCATCACCGCGGTCTCGCTCTTCGGGGTGCGGCGCAGCGTCGAGGGCTTGATGCTGCTCCAGTCGAACGTGCTGACGGACACGAACACCATGACGGCGACGAGCGCGGCCATCGGGATCAGCGACACGACCGGCCCGAGCACGAACACCAGGATGAGCAGGAACACCCCGGCCGCGAGCGTGGACAGGCGGGTGCGCCCGCCGGACTTCACGTTGATCATCGACTGGCCGATCATCGCGCAGCCCGCCATGCCGCCGAAGAAGCCGGTGGCGATGTTGGCGATGCCCTGGCCGCGCACCTCCCTGCCCTTGTCGGACCCGGTGTCGGTGATGTCGTCGAGCAGCTGTGCGGTGAGCAGCGACTCGATCAGGCCGACGGCGGCCAGCGTCAGCGCGTAGGGCGTGATGATCGCCAGCGTGTCCAGGGTGAACGGCACCAGCGGCAGGCCGAAGCCGGGCAGCGCGGTGGGCAGCTCGCCCTGGTCGCCCACGGTCGGCACGCCGATGTGGAGGAACACCGTCAGCGCCGTGACCACGACGATCGCGACGAGCGGCGCGGGCACGGCCTTGGTGAGCCTGGGCAGCAGGTAGATGATCGCGAGACCGAGCACGGCCAGTGCGATGACGGGCCAGCCGCCGCCGGTGATGTGCGGGATCTGCGCTGCGAACAGCAGGATCGCCAGCGCGTTGACGAAGCCGACCATCACGGTGCGCGGCACGAACCGCATCAGCCGGTGCACGCCCACCAGTCCGAACAGGATCTGGAACGCGCCGGTGAGGACCGTCGCGGCGAACATGAACTCGATGCCGTGGTCGCGGACCAGCTGCACCAGCACCAGTGCCATCGCGCCGGTCGCCGCCGAGATCATCGCGGGACGGCCGCCCGCGAACGCGATGATGATCGCGATGGTGAACGACGCGTAGAGCCCGACCTTCGGGTCGACCCCCGCGATCACGGAGAACGACAGCGCCTCCGGGATCAGTGCGAGCGCGACCACGAGCCCGGAGAGCAGGTCGGCGCGCGGGTTCGAGAACCACGTCGTGCGAACGCGCTGCGACAGCGCAGGCCGCTGGGAGGCCCGGAACGAGGACAATCGGCACCTCGGGAGATGGCGCGGCGCCGCGCAGCGGTACGTCGCGGGGCAGGAACGGGGTTGCGGCTGCTGCGGCGCAACGGGCGGGAACCCTACCCGTGCGCCGCTGCGTCGCCCGTGCCGTCCGAGGTGATCGTGAGCAACGTCTCCCGGCCGGAGTAGGTTCGGCTTCCGGCACCCCGTCCGCCGATCTCGACCCCCAGCGGAGGAACCTCAGATGTCCACGGACCCGATGACCCGCATCGGTGAAGCCGTTGCCCTGCACCACCAGCAGGGGCAGCGCGAGGCCGCCCGCGAGCAGTTCGCGCGGATCTGGGAGGACATCGGCGGTGAGCAGGGCGACCCGCTGCACGTGTGCGTGCTCGCCCACTCGATGGCCGACGTGCAGGACGACGTGCGCGAGGAGCTGGTCTGGGACCTGCGGGCGCTGGCCGCCGCCGACTCGGTCTCGGCGGAGAGCGCGGCACGGGCGGGCGTGACGCTGCCGGTGGCGGGCCTGTACCCGTCGCTGCACCTCAACGTCGGCGAGTGCTACCGCAAGCTCGGCGACCTCGCCCGCGCCCGCGAGCACCTCGACCTGGCGCGGGAGACGATCGGCGTGCTGGCCGACGACGACTACGGGAGGCTCGTCCGCGGCGGTCTGGAGGACCTGGAGCGGAAGCTCGACTCGGACCGGTGACGCGCGGCAGGCGATCCGCGGCCTCACGTCCACCGGCCGCCGGTGTGGTGCCGGCGGCCGGTGGACGTGGTCCTACCGGCTGGACGCGTGCTCGCTCAGCCCGTGGAGCAGGTCGCCCCGTTGAGGGCGAACGCCGAGGCCGCCGCGGTGTTGCCGTTGTGCGTGGCCTGGAAACCGAACTCGACCGACCTGCTGGGCGAGATCGTGGCGTTGTGGCCGACGTTGCGCGCGGTCACCTGGCCGGAGCTCGGCGAGAACGTGGCGTTCCAGCCGGAGCCGATGGTCTGGCCGGAGGGCAGCGTGAAGGTGAGCGACCAGCCGTTGACGGGCGTGGTGCCGGTGTTGGTGATGGTCACGCTCTCGGTCAGGCCGTTGTTCCACGGGTTGACCACGGCACGGACGGAGCAGGCGCCCGGCGTCGGCTCCGGGTCGGGATCGGGGTCCGGGTCGGGGTCCGGCGTGCCGGTGATGCCGAAGAAGTCCAGCGCCACCGCGGCCATCCCGCCCGACGGCAGGCTGTGGCCCGCGCCCTGGATGCTGTAGGTCTCGACCTTGTCGGAGTACTTGCCGCGGTTCCAGCCGGCCCGCGGGCTGTCGGTGGACGTCGGCGTCTGGCTGAGGCCGAAGACGTTCGTCCACTGCTCCATCGACTCCTGCAGCAGCGAGTACGGCACCAGGTTGTCGGCGGTGCCGTGCCACAGCTGGATCTTCGGGCGCGTGCCGCTGAAGCCGGGGTTGACCTGCCGGACGGCGTCACCCCACTGCTGCGGGGTGCGGTTCATGCTGCCGCCGGTGCACTGGCTGCGGCCGGGTGCGTAGTCGGCGGCGTTGGCGAAGCAGTTGAACGGCACGCCCATGAACGACGCGCCCGCCTTGAAGACGTCCGGGTAGACGGCGAGCATGTGCTGGGTCATCATGCCGCCCGACGACGAGCCGGTGGCGAACACCCGGTTCGGGTCGGTGTTGTAGCGCTGCTTCACGTAGTTGACCATCGACACGATCGACACCGGGTCGCTGCCGCCGCCGCGCCTCTTCGACGCCTCCGACCACGTGTCGAAGCACTTGCCGAACCCGGCTTCCTGCTGGGCGCTCGGGTAGATCACGACGTACCCGTAGCGGTCGGCGAGCGAGGAGAACTCGCTGCCGGAGTGGAACCCGGGACCGTTGCCGCCGCAGCCGTGCATGGCGACGACGACGGCGGGGTTGGCGGGGCGCGTGTCCGGCACGTAGACGTGCATGCGCATGCCGCCGGGGTTGTCACCGAAGTTCGTCACCTCGGTCAGCGACGCGGCGGAGGCCGCCGGTGTGATCACCGCGCCCGCCGCGGTGAGCAGGGCACTCCCCAGGAGTGCCAGGAACGTGGTTCTGCGTGCGGTCATCGTCGACCTCCGGTCAGGGGTCCGGATCTGCCAGGGCTCCGAAAGTATGCAGATTGGTGACGGACGTCAATTTTCTGACGAACTTCGACGGCGGCGTTCGACGAAACAACCGGTCGGGCGGCCGAACGAGGAGGGGGAGAGGTCGGGATGACGGCAGCGGTGCCACCACCGGACGCAGTGGCGGGAGCCGCAGTGCGGCCGGAGACGGCCGTGCTCGTGCTGCTCGGCGACCACGTGCTCGACCGGGGGATCGCGGTGTCGACGGGCGGCGTCGTGGCGGCGCTCGGGCGCCTCGGCATCGGCGAGCACGCCACCAGGACCGCGCTGAACCGGATGGGCCGCCGCGGCCTGCTGCACACGCGCCGCCGGGGCCGCCAGGCGTTCCTCGGGCTGACCGAGCAGGGCACCGCCGTGCTGCGCGACGGGCAGCGCCGGCTCGACGGCGACGTGGTGGACGGCGACTGGGACGGCCGCTGGACGCTGCTCACGTTCTCGGTGCCGGAGAGCCGCCGCGCCGACCGGCACGCCCTGCGCACCCGGCTCGGCTGGTTCGGGTTCGGGCCGCTGCGCAGCGGCCTGTGGGTGTCGACGAAGGCGGCGGACGTCTCGGCCACGCTCGCGGAGCTCGACCTGCTCGACCACGCCGAGGTGTTCCGGGCGGAGGCGTTCATGTGGACGGACCCCGCACGGGTCGCGGCGGAGGCGTGGGACCTGCCGTCGATCGCCGCGGGCTACGAGGGCTTCCTGGCCCGCTGGGGGAACGACGCGTCCGGGCACCTCGACGTCCTGTCCCGCCGGGTCCTGCTGGGCGCGGAATGGCTGCTGCTGATCCGCCACGACCCGGTGCTGCCACCCGCGCTGCTGCCGGAACGGTGGCCGGGCACGCGGGCGGTCGAGCTGTTCCGCGCATTGCGCACCAGCTGGGCGAATCGCGCCGGTGACCTCGCGGCGGACGCGCTGGAATCCGTTGTGGATGAATGACGGCGTTTTTTCGAAACTATGTCGAAAAGTTTCCGCTACCTTACGTGCCTGTTGCGTCACTGCTAGCGTCCATTGATGCCCGGCCGCCGTCGAGAACGGTTGGTCGAATTCGATTCGAAAGGTTGGAGTCGAACCGTCGCCGCACCATAGAAACTCGATGACGAGGAGCACTGACATGGTTGAGGCCACTGTCCGACCACGAAGCCGCAGGCGCGGCCGCTTCGGCATCGGCGCCGCCTGCCTCGCGCTGGTCATGTCCATGACGCCCGCCGTCGCCGGCGCGGACGTCGGAATCGCCGCCACCTGTTCGAGCCAGACGGGCAACCACGGCGGCTACTACTACTCGTTCTGGACCGACGGTGGTGGCCGCGCCTGCATGGAGTTCGGCAACGGCGGCAACTACAGCATGTCTTGGAGCAACGTCGGCAACTTCGTCGGCGGCAAGGGCTGGAGCAACGGCTCCCGCCGCACCGTGAACTACTCCGGCAGCTTCAACCCGTCCGGCAACTCCTACCTGACTCTCTACGGCTGGACGTCGAACCCGCTGGTCGAGTACTACATCGTCGACAACTGGGGCAGCTGGCGGCCCACCGGCGAGTACCGGGGCACGGTGACCACCGACGGCGGCACCTACGACCTCTACCAGACGATGCGGTACAACGCGCCGTCCGTCGAGGGCACCAAGACGTTCCCGCAGTTCTGGAGCGTCCGGCAGCAGCGGCGCACCGGCGGTTCCATCACGACCGGCAACCACTTCGACGCGTGGAGCAGGGCCAACATGCGGCTCGGCGACTTCCGCTACTACATGATCCTCGCGACCGAGGGCTACCAGAGCAGCGGCAACTCCAACGTCACGGTGTGGTGAGAGCCGTCCACTTCCACCAGGTGTAGTGGTGTTCGCCCTGCTCGACCTGGAACCGCCGGCCGCAGTCGCGGCACTCGCAGAGGCGGTCGGGCACCCACTGCCGGTCGTTGGGGACCGTCCCCACGACCAGGACGTGCCGGCCCTCCTTCTCCGGGTCGTAGAACAGGTGTGAGAGGTACGCGGTGCACAGGCAGGTGCCTTCGCGGAAGAGCCTGATCCGGCCGAGCACGTGGTCCAGGTTGTCGTTGTTGGACGCGAGCGCGCCTCCCAGGTCGAGGTCCGTCGCCTTCTCGATGGCGGGCAACGCCTTCACCAGCGGTGTGAGGACCTCGGGGTCGCGAGTCCTGAACACCGTCCACACCGCACCGAGGACGCGTCGGGCGTCGCCGGAAAGGAAAGCAGCGATGAGCGGGGACCGGTGGGCGTGCTCGCCGGGGTCCGGACCGGTGAGCCACGGCAGGGGCACCACGTGCACGGCGGCACCGGTGAGAACAATGGCGTGGTCGCCGTAGCGCCACCACGCCGCGTCATCCGCGCCGAGCGCCCGCGCCAGACCGGCGGGCGCTCGGTCGCGGACGCCCCACCGCCGGTCCGCGGGCCGGCCGAAGGGCGACATGCCGGTCAGAGGCAGCACGTGCGCGAGGAAGCCGGACCACCCGGTGAACCCGTCGACCTCCCAGTCGAGCCGCTCGTCGTCGCGCGGCCAGGGCAGGCCGGTCATCCGTTCCGCCACGGCCAGGACCTGCTCGTTCACCGGCATGGCACCAGCTTACGAAGTGTGCCCGTCTCAGACGCGAACCTCCTGCCGTGACGGCATCTCCGGTTGCCCGATCACGTCCAGCGTCACGACGGACTCGTCCGGCAGCGGCTTCAACAACGACTCGATGCCGGACAGCAACCCTTGTGCCGCACGCAGTTCCGCGGCGACGCGGTCTCGTTCGCGCCGCAGGACCTCCACGCGTTCCGCGGCCTCGGTGACGATCCGCCGGGCGTGCTCGGTGGCGTCACGCACGGTCTGCTCGGCGCGGGCCTCCGCGGCACGCTGCCGTTCCGCCAGCGCCTGCATGGCCTCTCTGCGGCGCTGGGTCATCGCCTCCTTGAAGTCGGACTCGACCTGCTCGCGGAGCCGTGCGGCCTCGTCGTCGAGCTCGCGGCGACGAAGCTCCGCCTGCCGGGTGATCGTGTCGACCCGGGCGTGAGCGCGGGTCATCAGCTCGCGGTGCTCGGTCTCCATCTCGGCGCGGCGGCGGTCCAGCTCGGTCACGAGGTGGTCGGCGCGCTCGCGCAACCGGTCCGCGGCGCGGCGGGCGGTCGCCCAGTCCTGCTCGGCGACGGCCCTGGCGCGGGTCGTGATCTCCTCGGCCTCGGCGTGGGCCAGCTCCACCTGGCGTCGCAGCCGCTCGGTGAGCGCCTCGGGATCGACCGGCGTGCGGCAGATCCGGTCGAGCCGGGCCCGCAGCTCGGCGTTCTCCATGCGGGCGGCTTCCAGCTGTCGCGCCAGGGAGTCGCCTCGTGCGGTGGCGGCGTCCCGGTCGGCGGCGAGCACCGCCAGCTCTTCCTCCGCCTGGCGCACGAAATGCCGGACCTGGTCGTGGTCGTAGCCCCGCCAGCGCACGTCGAAGTCGGTCCGCAGCGGCAACAACTCCACTTTTCCCCTGCTCCTTCCGGTACGACGGCGCCACCGGTCCCCGCCGGCGGCGCCGGGACGTCACCCGCCGCCGGGCCGCGAGGCCCGGCAGCCGGGAACCAGTACTCGCCCTGAAAGACGAACCCGCACCGTGGTTTGTTCCCGAACTTGAGCCGCGCGTGCTCAGGCGGCGCCGCGCCGCCGTTCCCGCAGGACGAGCCGTCCGGACAGCAGCAGCGCGACAGCGCCGCCGCCCGCCATGACCACCGCGGTCGCGGTGCTGTCGTTGCCGAGGACGCCCACCAGCGGAGCGACGGCGGACCCCAGTCCGAACCGGATCGCGCCGAGCACCGAGGCCGCTGTCCCGGCGGCGGAACCGTGCCGCGACAACGCCAGCGCCGCCGCGTTCGGCATGGCGAGCGCGATGCCGGTGATCGCGACGAGGAGCGGGACGAGGAAGTGCGCGAGGGAGTCCGGTTGGAGCCCCGTGGAGACGAGCAGCGCGACGGCACCGGCGGTCGCGAGGACCACGGCGCCGAACAGGACGTGCAACGGGGTGAAACGGCGCAGCAGCAACGGGTTCAGCTGCGTGCCGCAGGCCAGTGCGACGGCGCCGAGCCCGAACACCAGGCCGAACTCCCGTTCGTCCAGACCGTACTGCTGCTGGAACACGAACGACGCCCCGGAGACGTACGCCAGCGCCCCGCCGAAGGCGAGCCCGCCCACCAACGTCAGCAGGACGAAGTCCGCGTCCCGCACCACGGTGCCGAACCCGCGCAGCACCGGGCGGAGCGAGTGGGACCTGCGCCGCTGCGGCGGCAACGTCTCCGGCGTCGCGAAGGCCGCCACGGCGACCAGCACGGCGCCGATCACCGCGAGCGTGCCGAACACCCACCGCCACGACCCGGCCAGCAACACCGCGCTGCCGAGCGACGGCGCGAGGATGGGCGCCAGACCGGTCACGAGCATGAGGTGGGAGATCATGGTCGCCGCCGCGCGTCCCTCGTAGAGGTCGCGAACCATCGCCATGGCGACCACCGCCGTCGCCGCCGCGCCGATGCCCTGCACCACGCGCAAGACGTTGAGCACCACGATGTCCGTGGCGAACGCGCACAGCACGGACGTGAGCACGTGCAGCGAAGTGCCGAGGACCAGCGGAATCCGCCTGCCGACGGAGTCCGAGTAAGGCCCGATCAGCAACTGCCCCAGGCCGAGCCCGATCAGGCTGCCGGTGAGCGTCATCTGGACCAGCGGCGCCGTGGTGCCGAGGTCCGTGACGATCGTGGGGAACGCCGGCAGGTACATGTCGATCGTGAGCGGCCCGAGAGCGACCATCGCGCCGAGGACCACGGCCAGCCGCACCCTTTCCCGACGACTCGGCTGACCGGAAAGCGCGTTGCCCATCGGGACCCTTCGCCGAGAAACGGTGCGGGACGCTGTCTCTTGTGCGTTGCCCGGAGAACGGGCCCGGAAAAATTGCGGGCAGTGTAAAAAACCCGGAAAACACCAGTCAAGAATGCGCGAGGAATGAGAATTCCTCTTCTCATCCTCCGCGGAGAAGAGTGTTCGTTCTCGCTGGGTCTGCCCGGCGGAAGCCAGGTGTAGTCTCGCGGCATGGCCATGCGGATGGACGGCCCCCTGGCCGCGCTGGACCAGTGGAAGCCGGACGGGTGCTCGCTCGCGAAGGCGCTGGACGTCGTCGGCACCAAGTCCGCGATGCTGTTGCTGAGAGAGGCTTTCTACGGCGTAACGCGGTTCGACACCTTCGTGCGCCGAGTCGGCATCACCGAGGCCGTGGCGGCCAAGCGGTTGCGCGAGCTCGTCGAGTCCGGCCTGCTGGAAAAACGCCCTTACCGCGAACCCGGCGCCAGGACGAGGTACGAGTACGTCCTGACGGAGAAGGGCCGCGCGTTGCTCCCGGTGATAGTGGCCCTGATGCAGTGGGGCGACACGTACCTGCAACCCGGCGGCGCACGCCTGCACGTCGTGTCCGCGGAAACCGGCGAACCGGTCCGCGTCGTGGTCGCACCGTCCGCCGGCGACTCGCTGGAGCCGGAAGGACTGGCCGTCCGGCTCCAGCGGTAGACGCGTCAGACCCGCTCGATGACGGTGGCGTTCGCCAGCCCACCCGCCTCACACATCACCTGAAGCCCATAACGGCCACCGGTCTGTTCAAGGGCGTTCAACAGGGTGGTGGTCAACCGAGCGCCGGAGCCGCCCAACGGGTGGCCGATGGCGATCGCCCCGCCATGCGGGTTGACCTTCGCGAGGTCGGCGCCGATCTCCGCCTGCCACGCCAGCACCACGGGCGCGAACGCCTCGTTCACCTCGAAGACGTCGATGTCCCGGACGGACAGCCCGGCACGAGCGAGCACCTTGCGCGTCGCGGGAATGATGCCGGTGAGCATCAACAACGGATCGTCCCCCACAACAGCGAACGAGTGCACTCGAGCACGCGGCACAAGGCCAAGCCGCGCCGCCGCCTCCTCACTGGCCACGAGCACCGCGGCAGCACCGTCGTTGACGGGAGAACTGTTGCCGGCCGTGATGCGCCAGTCCAGCTCGGGAAACCGCTCGACCCAGTAGTCGTCGCGGAACGCGGGCCGCAGACCGGACAGGACCTCGACGCTGGTGCCCGGCCGGATCGTCTCATCGGTAGCAAGATCGGTGACCCGGACAACCTGGGAGTCGAAGAGCCCGTTCTTCCACGCCAAGGCAGCACGCCGATGGGACTCGGCCGAGAACTCGTCGAGCCGAGCCCGCGAGAGACCCCAGCGCTGAGCGATCAACTCGGCACTGATGCCCTGCGGCACCAGCCCGCCGGGATAACGCGCGGCGACCCGAGGCCCGAGGAAGTCCCGACCGGCGGCCTGCGACGTGATGGGAACGTGGCTCATCGACTCGACCCCGGACGCGATGACGACGTCGTAAGCACCCGCCATCACCCCCTGGGCAGCGAAGTGCAACGCCTGCTGGCTGGACCCGCACTGCCGATCGACGGTGACGCCGGGAACCGACTCCGGAAACCCGGCAGCGAGTGCGGCCCACCGTGCCGTGTTGCCCGACTGCTCACCGATCTGCCCGACAGCGCCGCTGATGACGTCGTCGACGACAGCGGGATCGATGCCGGTGCGCTCGACCAAGGCGGCGAGCACCGTGCTGTGCAGGTCGACGGGATGCACCCGCGAGTACGCACCACCCGGCTTCCCCTGGGCGAGCGGCGTGCGAACGGCGTCGACGATGACGGCCTGACTATGTGATGGCATAGCCAGGACGATAACGCCTGACTATGCACCAGCCAAGTCAGGCGTCCGGGACCCCGAACCTCCAGGCCAGTCGCCACGTGCCCCGACGACGAGTCACGACCCCAGGAGTTCCCTACGCCGAAGGCAGGGGAGCCCCGGCACAACTCCCGTTCGACACCTTCCCGGTGTCGAAGAACTCCACGGCCGCACTCGCACACGGCAGATCGCTCAACGACCCGTGCACGTCGTCCTCCACCACCAGCAAAGCCCCACCGATCCGCTGCTGCATCTCCCGGGCCCACCGAACAGGCGTGACCTGCTCGTACAAATGCCCCACCAGCTGCAACGGACTGGACCCAGCGGTCAACCGCCAAGGCTGGACGGGAAACGGCCACCCGACACACACAACGTCATACCAGCCGTAGGCCCCGGAAACGGGCAGCTCCGCGACCCGCCGCTCCCGAGCAGCCCAGATCTCATCGAAGTCCCGCGTACCGACAGACTCGTTGCAGAACACCGCACTCTGCTGGAACGAGCTGAACCCGGTCTGCGTCTCATCCCACCCCAGCGCCCCCTGGCGAGCCTCAGGCGCGGCGGACGGCCCAGTGGTCCGAGAAAGCTCGGCCAGCTTCCGGCCCATCTCCGGCCAGTAACGCCGGGTGGACGTGATCATCCCGTCGAACACGTCACGACGGACCAGCTCCCGCTCCCGCAGCCCGAGCAGCGCCCGGCTGACCGCACCCTGGGTGGCACCGAAGTGGTAGAGGTCGTCATGGCGGGCAACCCAAGCGGCGAACTCGGCGAAGGTGTTCTCGCGCGCCGTCGCCTGGGCGTGGTCCATCTCGATCATGTCGAAGTCCGGCGCCATCACCGAGTCGAGCAGCATCTTGTCGACGTGCGCGTCGAACATCGTGCGGTAGTGGGCGCCGAGCGCGGAACCCCAGGAGATGCCGTAGTAGCTGATCTTCTCCTCGCCCAGCGCGATGCGGATGCGGTCCATGTCGCGGGCGACGTCGGCCGTGGTGAGGTTGCGGGCGAGCTCCGGGTCCCTGGCGGCGCAGTCGCGGAGTCTGCGGCCGTCACGTTCGGCCTCGAAGCGCGCCTTCTCCTTCTCCGTCAGGCCGGGCTCCGGCTGGGTCCAGTCGTAGTCGCACATCATGGCGGAGCTGTAGGAGACCCCGCGGGGCGCGAACCCGATGAGGTCGTGGTGCACGCCGATGCCCGCCGCGTGGGACTGCCGGATGGAGCGCGGCAGGCCCATCCCGGAGCCGCCGGGACCGCCGGGGTTGAGCAGGACGACGCCGCGGCGCGTGCCGGACGCCTTCAGCCGGTTGATCGCGATGTCCATCGTGCGGCCCCGTGGGTTCGCGTAGTCGACGGGCACGGTGACCATCGCGCACTCGGTTTCCGCGTCGTCGGGGGACCAGCGGTTCGCGACCTCCGAGCACAGCCGCCACTCCAGCCCGCCCGTCCCGGAAGCCTCCGGTGCGGCGTGGGCCGCGACTCCCGGCGCGAGCGGGACGAGCACCAGCCCCGCCAGCGCCGTGCCGAGCAAACGTGTGATCTTCATGCCCGCCACCCTGGCCTCGGCGCCGGACCGGTACCTCGACCGATCGGTTGATCTCCGCCGCCGAGTGGCCGACCCTCGAACCCGTGAACGCACCCGCGAACGAACCCAGGACCGCCACGGTCGTCGTCGACGACGGCACGGAGATCGCTTACCACCGCTGGGACCCCGACGGAGCCGCGCATCCCGTTCCCGTCGTGCTGCAGCACGGTTTCACGGTCGACACGCGCGTGGAGTGGGCCAGTCGCGGCATCGTGCCCGCGTTGACCGCGACAGGACGCACGGTCGTCGGCATCGACGCGCGTGGGCACGGCCTGTCGCAGAAGTCGCCGGACCCCGGCCGCTACGGCGAGACGCGCATGGCCCGCGACCTGCTGACGGTCGTCGACCTGCTGGACGCACCGGCGTTCGACCTGGTCGGCTACTCGATGGGTGCGATCATCTCGTTGCTGGCCGCGACCGGCGAGCCGAGGGTGCGCCGGCTCGTCATCGGCGGTGTCGGCGCGGGCGTCGTCGAGGTCGGTGGCGTCGACACGCGCGTGCTGCGCAACGACGCGCTGGCCGAGGCGTTGCTCGCCGACGACCCCAGCACCCTGCCGCCCGAGCTGGCGGGCATGCGCGCGTCGGCGACGCAGTCGGGCGCCGACCTCCGGTCGATGGCGGCTCAGGCACTCGCGCTGCACACGGCCGGCGTCGACTTCGCCCGCATCACGGCCGATGCGATCGTCATCGCGGGCGACGAAGACCCGCTCGCCGTGCGGCCGGAGGTCCTCGCCGACGCGATTCCCGGCGCACGGCTCGTCCTGGTGCCGGGCGACCACGGCGCGGCGATCAACAGCGCGGAGTTCAGCACCGCGGTCGTGGACTTCCTGCGCGACTGAGCACACGGCACCTCCTGCGGAGTGCCTGGCGAGCACTCCGCAGGAGGCTCAGCCGTCCGCGCGCTCCGCCCAGCGCGTCACCCCGCGCATGGCCTCGACGAGGGACCGGCCGCGGTCGGTGATGTCGTAGAACACCTGCACCGGCATGGACGGCACCACCTCGCGGCGGATCAGCTTGTGCGCTTCCAGCTCCTTCAGCCGCACGTGCAGCATGCGGTCCGAGATGCCGTCGATCATGCGGCGGTACTCGATGGCCCGGCGTGCGCCGCGGGACGCCGCGTCGAGGACCGCGGGCATCCAGCGCTGGTGCATGAACGCGAGCGCGCTGTTCGTCGTGTCGCAGTCGGTCGCGTTGATCGTCGGCATCGTACGGGGACTCGCCACTTACCAATAGTAAGTACCTTACTTGCGAGTTGGCAAGACTCGCGCACCCCGCGAGTCTGTTGTCATGACCCCATCCGAAGTCCTCACCCGGAATGCAAGCGCGAACGAAAACCCTTGCGCCCCAACCGGTTCTCCTCTCCGAACGGAGGTCTGAGCCGTGGGACAGCTCGCGGGCAAGATCGCCGTCGTCACCGGGGGATCGGCCGGGATCGGCCTGGCCACCGCGCGGCGGTTCGTCGCCGAGGGCGCACGGGTGTTCGTCACCGGGCGCCGTCCGGACGCGCTGGCCGCCGCGTCCGCCGAGCTCGGCCCCGCCGTCACCGCGGTGCCCGGCGACGCCGCCGACCCCGCGGACCTGGACCGCCTGCGCGCGGCCGTCGCCGAGCACGGCCGCGGCCTGGACGTGGTGTTCGCCAACGCGGGCGGGGGCGAGTTCGCCCCGCTGGGCGGGATCTCGCTCGACCAGTACGACGACGTCATGACGGGCAACGCGCGGGGAGTCCTGTTCACCGTGCAGACCCTGCTGCCGCTGCTGAACCCGAACGCCTCGCTCATCCTGATGTCCTCCATCGCCGGGACCGCCGGGATGGACGGCCTGAGCGTCTACGGGGCGGCGAAGGCGGCGGTCCGGTCCTTCGCCCGCACCTTCGCCGTGGAACTGGGGGACAGGGGTGTTCGCGTGAACGCGATCAGCCCCGGCTACATCCTCACCAAGCCGGACGACCCCGCCGCCACGGCCTACCAGGAGGACGGCGCCGCCTCGATTCCGTTGCGCCGCGTGGGACAGCCGGAGGAGGTCGCCGCCGCCGCGCTGTTCCTCGCTTCCTCCGAAAGCAGCTACGTCACGGGCATCGAGTTGTTCGTCGACGGCGGCCGCAACCAGGTCTGACACCGACACGGTGCCGGACATGTCGAAGACGGGTCGGGGGACTCGTCACTTGCGAACGGAGGGCAGTTGCCCATGCATGACGTGGTGATCGTGGGGGCGGGTCCGGTCGGCCTGTTCCTGGCCGGTGAGCTGAGCCTGGTGGGATGTTCCGTGCTGGTGCTCGAACGCGGGCGGGAGCCCCGCTCGCCGTTGAAGGCGTTCCCGCTCGGGATGCGCAACCTGTCGGCGGCGTCGGCGGAGGCGTTGCACCGCAGAGGGTTGTTGCAGCCGCTGCTGACCGAGCTGGGCGCGGGCGAGGCGTCCGATGTGGACGGATCGGTCCGTGCGGCCGGTCACTTCGCCGGGATCACGCCCGACGCCGCCGGGGTCGACCTCGCCGCGCTGCCGCCCCGGCTGCCCAGCCCGGCGCTCGACGGCAGGCTGACGAGTCTCGAGGCGGTCGAGGTGGTGCTGGCGGAACGGGCGGTCCGGCTCGGCGTGGAGATCAGGCGCGGTGTCCAGGTCACCGCCGTCGAGCAGGACGAGGAGGGCGTGGTCGCGAGATCCGGCGAGGACGAGTACGCGGCGCGCTGGCTCGTCGGCTGCGACGGTGGCCGCAGCACGGTGCGGAGCTTGGCGGGCTTCGACTTCGTCGGCACCGAGCCGTGGTTCACCGGCTACGTCGTGCACGCCACGATCGGCGGTGCCGAGAAGCTGCGAAAAGGTTTTGTCCTCACGTCCGGCGGCTTGTACCTCAACGAGCCCGTCCCCGGGTACCTCGCCTTCGAGGACTTCGACGACGGGACGTTCGACCGCTCCCGCACGCCGAGCCGTGAGCACCTCCAGACGGTCCTGCGGCGGGCGTCCGGGACGGACGTGACGATCGACGAGGTGCACCTCGCCTCGTCGTTCACCGACCGGGCGATGCAGACGTCCACCTACCGGCGGGGCCGCGTCCTGCTCGCGGGCGACGCCGCCCACGTGCACTCCCCGCTGGGCGGTCAGGGACTGAACCTGGGCATCGGCGACGCGCTGAACCTGGGCTGGAAGCTCGGCGCCGTCGTGCGCGGCCGGCTGCCGGAGGCCCTCCTGGACACCTACACCCGTGAACGCCACCCGGTCGCGCAGCGGGTGCTCGACTGGACGCGGGCCCAGGTCGCCGTCATGCGGCCCGGCCCGTACGCCTCCGCGCTGCAGGAGGTCGTCCGCGACCTCCTCATGACCGGGGACGGGGCGACGTACGTCTACCAGCGGCTGTCCGGGATGTCCGTCCGCTACGACCTCGGCGGCGACCACCCCCTCGTCGGCCGGAGCGCACCGGAGTTCCGCCTGGAGGACGGCACCCGCCTCGCGGACCTGCTCCAGGACGGCCGCGGCGTCGCACTCGACTTCACCGGCGCGCAGCGGCTGCGCTCCACGGCGGGGGACTGGGCGGACCGGGTGCGCTACGCCTCCGGGAAGGCGGTGGACGACCTCGGCCACGGCGCCGTGCTGCTCCGTCCCGACGGCGTCGTGGTCTGGGCCGACGGGCACGAGCCCGACCTCGCGGCGTTCGCCAAGGCCGCGACCGAATGGTTCGGCCAGCCCGGCTGACACCGGACGCGAAAGTCCACATCGGACTCGGTCTCTGATGACGCCACTGTGGACGGTCGAGTCCTGGTCGGCGGATTCCCCACACCGGTAGCGACTCGCCTCGACCAGGCGGCTTCTCGCTCGTTGAGAAACCGGGTTCGTGCTGGGCGAGAGCGCCGGTAACGGCCGGGCGCGCGCCCGCGACGGGCGAGACGTGGAGCAACTTCTCCTCGGTCGCGGCGGGCACCGTGCTCGTGCCGTGCTGCCCGGCCGGGCCGGTCGGAGTTCCCGGCGGCCGCCGGGGCGTAGTGGTGGAGGATCGCCGTGCAACACCTCGTCGTGGTCGGAGCGTCGCTCGCCGGTCTGCGAGCCGCGGGAGCGGCCAGGGCCCTGAAGTTCCCCGGCCGGGTGACCCTGGTGGGGGACGAGGAGCACCTGCCCTACGACCGGCCGCCGCTGTCCAAGGCGTACCTGGAGGCACCGGACGGCCCGCGCGTCCCGCAGCTGCCGGGAGCCGACCGGCTGACCTCCGACCTGGACGTGGACCTGGTGCTGGGTGCCCCGGCGACGGGCCTGGACCCGCGCGCCCGCGTGCTGGCCGTCGGTGACCGGGAGATCCCGTTCGACGCGCTGGTGATCGCCACGGGCGTGCGGCCGAGGGCGTTGCCGGGCGCGGACGGGCTGGCCGGGGTGCACACGCTGCGCACCCTGGACGACGCGGTCGCGATCAGGCGGAAGCTCGACGCCGGTGCCCGCACGGTGGTCATCGGCGCCGGGTTCATCGGGTCGGAGGTGGCGTCCTCCGCGCGCAGCCGGGGGTTGCCGGTGACGGTCGTGGAGTCGCTGCCCACGCCGCTGGTCCGCGCGGTGGGGACGACGGCGGGGGCCGCGCTCGCCGGTCTGCACGCCAGGAACGGCACGGACCTGCGGTGCGGCGTGTCGGTGGAGGAGGTGCTCGGCGACGACCACGTGACCGGCGTGCGGCTGTCCGACGGCACGGTGCTCGACGCGGACCTGGTCGTCGTGGGCATCGGTGCCGAGCCGGCCACGGCGTGGCTGTCCGGGTCCGGCCTCACCCTCGACAACGGGGTGGTGTGCGACGCGACGCTCGCCGCCGCGCCGGGCGTCCACGCGGCGGGCGACGTCGCGCGCTGGCACAACCCGGCCTTCGACCGGCTCATGCGCCTGGAGCACTGGACCAGTGCCGCCGAGCAGGGTGCGCACGCCGTCCGCAACGCGCTGGACCCGGCGGCGGCGACGCCGTACCGGCACGTCCCGTACTTCTGGTCGGACTGGTACGGCAGCCGCATCCAGTTCGCGGGCGTCCCGCACGGCGAGCCGGAGATCGTCGACGGCGGCTGGGACGAGCCCTCGTTCGCCGCCCTCTACCGGGACGGGGATCGGCTGGCCGGCGTCGTGACGCTGGACAAGCGGGCGGACGTCATGAAGTACCGGGCGCTCATCACCCGCGGCGGGTCGTGGAGCGACGGGCTGGAGCTCGCGGCCCAGCGGCGGTCCGCCGCCGCTTGACACCCCCGCCCGGCCTGACGGTCCGGCACGCACAGCTCGTTCTCAGCCGAGGCCCGCGCACGCACAGCTCGTTCACAGGCAGCTGCACTAGAAAGGCTGTCGTGTTCGCGGCGACCGCGGAGCAGAGACTCCCGGGCCGAGGCCGGAACGCTTGGCGTGCAACGGGTCCCCTTCGCTCTCCTGGCGTTCCCCCGGCTGCCGCTGTCGATTGCGTCAGGAGGACGAAGGGCCATGTTCTTCCGGTCACGAACCCGCACCCGTGCGCCAGGAGCACCACCCCCGGACGGGGACACGGGTGAGGCGGGCGGGCCGGGGGCGGCGCACGACGGCGACGCGGGCCACGCCCTGCGCACTCCCCGCACGATCCGCAGCTTCAACCGGTACGAGATCAAGTACCTGGTGCCGGTCACGCAGGTCCCCGAGCTGCTGGCGGCGATCGAGCCGCGCCTCGACCGCGACCCGCACAGCGACACCACCGGCTACGGGGTGTGGAGCACCTACTACGACACCCGGCAGCTGCGGTTCTACTGGGAGAAGATCGAGGGGCTGAAGTTCCGCCGGAAGCTGCGGATCCGCCACTACGGCGACCGGCTCGCCGTCACCGGCGACACCCCGGTCTTCGTCGAGATCAAGCAGCGGGTCAACCGCGTCACCCAGAAACGCCGCGTCCAGCTCCCGTACGGGCAGGCGCTGCGGCTGTGCGCGGGCCAGGCCCCCGCGTCGGTGCCCGGTCGCGACCGCGCGTTCGTCGACGAGGTGCTCGACCTGGTCGGGCGGCTCGCCCTGCGCCCGTCGGCGATGACCGGCTACCAGCGGCAGGCGTACCTGGGCCGCGGTGCCGAGGTCGGCCTGCGCGTGACGATCGACCAGCGGGTCCGCGGGCGCGACCGCGACTTCGGCTTCGCCGAGGACGCCGAGAACCGCTTCATCGTGCCGCCCGGCAAGTCGATCGTGGAGGTGAAGGCGGACGAACGCGTGCCGTACTGGCTCACCGACCTGACCGCCGCGCGCAACCTCCAGGTCGTGCGGATCTCCAAGTACTGCCAGAGCGTCGAGGCGTTCGGCCGCGCTCCCCGTTCCGTCTTCCACGTCCCCGTCGACGAGCCCTTCGCCGTCGGCACCCCCACGGAGGCACCACACCGATGAACCTCGGCTTCGACGACCTGACCGGAACGTTCAGCGTCATGGACATCGTGGTCTCGCTCACGCTGTCGTTCCTGCTCAGCGTGATGATCGCCTACGTGTACCGGGCGACGCACCGCAACGTCTCCTACAGCCAGTCCTACGTCCAGACGCTGATCATCCTGGGCATGCTGATCTCGGTGATCATGCTCGTGGTCGGCTCCAACATCGCCCGCGCGTTCGCCCTCGTCGGCGCGCTGTCGGTGATCCGCTTCCGCAACGCCATCAAGGAGACCCGCGACGTCGGGTTCATCTTCCTGGTGATGGCGGTCGGCATGGCCGTCGGCACCCGCTTCTACGCGCTGGCCGCGATCGCCGCCGTGGTCATCTCGCTGATCATCTTCCTGATGTACCGCTTCAACTGGTTCCAGCTCGACGTGAGCCGCCAGGTCGTGAAGGTCCAGGTGCCGGCCGACGACGACTACGGCAACGTGATCAACGACGTGATGATCCGGCACACCGACGAGTTCCAGCTGGTCAGCATGGAGTCGATCCGCGGCGGCGCGCTCACCGAGCTGATGTACACGGTGCGGATCAAGAAGGGCAGCGAGCCCGGCACGCTGATGGCCGAGCTGCGGGAGCGCAACCGCGGCCAGGGCGTCACCGTCCTCACCGGCTACGACCAGACCGACCTCTGATGGACGGCGTCTCGTCCACCGGCGGGCCGCGCAGGCTGTTGCGGCACCGCGTCCCGGTGCGCGTGCGGCACAACTGGAAGCTCCTGGCGGGCACGTGCGCGTTCCTGCTGGTGCTGGTCGTGGGCTTCGGCACCGGCACGATCCGCCCGTACGCCACGTCGGCGGCGGTCAGGGCGCCCGCGGTCGTCACGCAGAACATCGAGGGCACCAAGGACCTCTTCGACACCTCGGTCGCGCACGACGTCAGCATCGAGTTCGCAGACGCGAACTACCAGAAGATGCTGAAGGAGTACTTCGACTCCGGTGAGAAGGACTACCTGCCCGCGACCGTCGTCATCGACGGCACCCGCATCGAGAACGCCGGCATCCGGCTCAAGGGCAACTCCACCCTCAGCGGCCTGACCTGGAACGGCGAGCGGCGCGAGCGCGGCGGCGGCAACGCCCCGCAGTTCCAGCCGCCCGCCGGGATGCAGCTCCCGGAGGGTGCCGAGCCGCCCGCCGGGATGCAGCTCCCCGAAGGCGCCGAGCCGCCTGCCGGGATGCAGCTCCCCGAGGGCGCCCAGCCGGGCCAGCGGTTTCAGGGACCCGGCGCCGAGCTGAAGGCGGAGGAGCCGGAGGACCTGCCGTGGCTGGTGAGCTTCGACGAGTACGTCGAGGGCCGCCGCTACCAGAACCACACGCAGATCGCGGTCCGGCCGGGCACCTCGCAGTCGGCGGCCCAGCTGAACGAGGCGCTCGCCATCTCGCTCGTCGACGCGGCGGGCGAACCGTCACAGCGCTACACCTACTCGGGCTTCACCGTGAACGGCAGGGCGTCCGCGCCGCGGCTGCTCGTCGAGTACCTGGACGAGGGCTACGCCGAGGAGCTGGGCGACGGCGTCCTCTACAAGGCGCTGGCCACCAGCCAGTTCACCTACCAGGGCGAGGACCAGACCGCCTACGGCGACGACTTCAAACAGGTCAACGACGTCGGCGGCAGCGACCTCCAGCCGGTGATCAACCTGGTGAGGTGGGTGGAGAACGCCTCGGACGAGGAGTTCGCCGCCGGACTCGGCGAGCGCCTCGACGTGGAGGCGTTCGCCCGGTACATCGCCCTGCAGAACGTGATGATGAACTTCGACGACATGGCGGGGCCCGGCAAGAACTACTACCTCTGGTACGACCGGGGGACGCGCAGGTTCACCGTCGTCAGCTGGGACATGAACCTCACGTTCAGCGGCGACGCCACCGCCGGGCCGCACGACAGCACGGGCATGGGCATGGGCGGACGCCGCCAGGCCGGTCAGCAGCCGCAGGCCGGGCAACAGCCGCAAGCCGGTCGGCAGCCGCAGGCCGGGCAGCCACCGAACGGCGTACAGCCGCCGGACGGCCAGCGGCCACCCGGCGGAATGCAGCCTCCGGCAGGCCGGCCCCAGGCAGGCCAGCTGCCCCAGGCGGGGCAGCAGCCACCCGACGGCGCGGTCCGGATGGGCATGGGAGGGAACAAGCTCAAGGAACGCTTCCTGGCCACCGAAGCGTTCAAGAAGGTCTACGAGGAGCAGTACCGCGCGGTCTACGCCGCCACCCTCGACGGCGGCAAGGCCGTGGAGACCCTCGACCGCATCGTCAGTGCCTACCGCCTCAACCAGGGCGCCAAGGACGAGGTCGCCGCGGAGGCGGACGCGCTGAAGTCCACCCTGGACAAGCGGGTCACGGCGCTGAGCGCGCACGAGGTCGTCCGGGGGAGCTGACCGCCGAGCCGGACGGCCTCGCCGTCCGGCTCGCGGCGTTCCCGGAAGAGTGTCCACTGTGGCCGGTCGTGGCCGCGCCGGCGACTGGTTGCACGAATGCACAGATCCGTTGGTGCCGCCGAGCGTCCCCGTCACGACCGCCCGCCTGGCCGACCGATCGGCGTGCAGAAAAACTTCGCCGTCATCGGGCCGCTGACCAGGCGCGACTCCCGTCTTGAGAGTCCTCGGGGAGATCGTTCGCGGAAAAAGAGTTGGTCTCATTTGAGCCGAAGTGTGACCACGTACGTACTCCCGATCATGCACGGCATGAGCGAGGAGGACGGATGACACACCGCGTAACCGACAGACGGAAGTTTCGCCTGATTGCTTCGTTGTCGGCGGTGGCCGTGGTCGCAGCGGGCACCGCCGCGGTGGCGCTCGCCGCCAATGACGGCGATCCGGCGCCGGTGAGCGCGTTCGTGCCCATTGAGCAGGTGAGCAAGAACGTGGTGACGCCGAAGACCGGCCCCAACGGGGCGTCCGGCGTGTTCACCGTGGACTGTGGCACGAACGAGAACGGCAAGTTCAGTGCCGACAACCCGGTGGCGCAGCCGGGTTTGCAGCACGGTGCGCAGCACGTGCACGACTTCGTGGGCAACCTGTCCATCGCGGCGGACTCCACCGACGAGAGTCTGGAGGACTCGGAGACGACCTGCCGCAACGGCGACCGCTCTTCGTACTTCTGGCCGGTGGTGCGGATCAACCCGAACGCGAACCCCGCGGACGTCGGTTCCAGCCCGGACAAGATCAAGGAGACGGGCCCCGGTTCGGTGGCGTGTCCCAGCGTCCGCAAGCGGCTTCCCGCTGTGCCGCAGCGGGCCCGTGACGAGGTGAACCGCAACCTGCAGCAGCTTTCCCAGCAGGTCAAGGAAGCCAACGGCAAGATGGCCGCCAACCAGAACCCCGGCGACCCGAACTTCGTCAACAACACGATCCTCGGTCCGTTGCGCGCCAAGCGAGTCGCCACGCTCGACCGCATCGCGACCGCGGTCAGCCGCAACGGTCGCAAGGTGAACCTGACCTCTCTCGCCGAGTGCGACGTGCGCTTCGGCCACGGCAACCACGGTGGCGGGCACAGCAACCACTCGAAGCCGCGCAAGTTCGCCGGCCAGCCCGAGGCGCAGGACGCGGCCACGCCGACCATCAAGTGCCCGTCGGTGCGCAGCGCCCTGCCGGGCGTGCCGGACCAGGCGCTCGACGAGGTGGACCGCGAGCTCGCGCTGCTGGACAAGCAGATCGCCGAGGCCAACCAGCGCATCGTGACCACCAAGGGCCAGGGCGGCCCGAACTTCATCGACAACGCGATCCTCGGACCGCTGCTCTCCAAGCGAGTCGCGACCCTCGACCGCATCGCGATCGCCATCGGCCGCAACGCCGAGAGGCCGCAGGGTCTCGAGCGCTTCGCCAAGTGCAACCTCGGCAACGGCGGCGGCCAGGAGAACGAGGACCCCGAGGCGCCCGAGGTCCCCGAGGAGGGTGACAACGGCAACGGCGACAACGGGAACGGCAACAACAACGGCGGCAACAACAACGGCGGTGGCAACACGACCACTCCCGAGGCTCCGCCCCTGGCCGCTCCCACCGGCAAGAACCTCGAGCTCGTCGGCAACGTCGGCAAGATCGTCCGCCCGGCGCAGGTGAAGATCGAGTACCGCGGCAACGCGACCAGCAAGGTCACCGCGATGCCGAAGTTCCTGAAGATGGTCACCGGTGACGCCAAGCCGACCAGCCGCGGTCCCGCGAACGCCCGTGCGACGTGGACCTGCAGCGGCTTCGAGGACAGGCTGTCCGACAAGTACGTGATCTGCCCGCAGGGCAGCAAGGTCATGCGAGTCCACGACTTCGCGGGCTGCTGGGACGGTCAGAACGCCGACAGCGCGAACCACCGCGACCACGTCCGGTTCGCCGACCCGCAGTCCGGTGCCTGCCCGCAGGGCTTCAAGGCGATCCCGCAGCTGCGGATCAGCATCCTGTACGACATCTCCCGCGACGTCCAGCAGAAGGGCCAGTACCAGCTCGACGCCTTCCCGGAGGAGAACCACAACCCGTTCTCCGACCACAACGACTTCGCCAACGTCAACTCCGACCAGACGATGGCCAAGATCGTGAAGTGCGTGAACGACGGGCGCCGCTGCAAGGAATGACCGGCGCCGGGTTCCGCCCCGATCCACGGGCGAACCAGCGGCAGTGACACAGGGTGGAGCGTTCCCGGCGGCGGGGCGCTCCACCTTTTGTCGTGTAGCGCTGGGCGGGTGCCGTGCGATGTACCCGCCAAGACGCTCGCTGGTGCGACTTCAAGGGGGATGCCCTGTGCGGAGGATCAACGAACGCTTCGACAACGTGGCGCATCTGCACGACCTCGATCCCCGGTACGACTGGGAGAACGACGACGTGCGCGACCGCGTGGAGTTCGGTGAGAACCCGCAACGCGAATGGGTCCTGTTCGGCACCCGCGGGCGGCAGGCCCCGCGACAGCAAGCCTCGCGGCAGCGGATTCCGCGGCAGCAGGCCCCGCGCCAGCGGAAGGAAGGCTGGGTGGAGGCCGTCCACAACTGGATGAAGCGCAACCCGCACTCCAGCTACAGGACTTGCGCGGCCGCGCTGACCGGCATGGGGTACGCCGGGATCACCAGGGCGAAGGTGGCGAGCGTGCTGAACGAGCAACCGCCGAAGCCGACGGCGAAGAGCCAGCCGAAGTCCGCGGACAAGAAGCCGCTCAAGCCGGCGGCCAAGAAACCGCTCAAGGCCGCCAAGAAGGCCAAGCCGAGGACCGTCCCCCAGTACCGGCCGTACGTGCCGCGGCCCCGGCCGCCGGAGCCGCCCCTGGTGAAGATCAGGTACTGCGACGGCTGCGGACTGGCCGTCAGCGACAGCGGGGCCTGTCGCTGCTGATCCCCGGCAGCGACGGGCTCCGCCCACAGCACGCAGGCCACCGGCCGGAACCCGTCACATCCGGTCGAGCAGTCCCGCGACCTCCGCCGGATGCGCGGCCGGACCGGCCGACTCGGCCCCGTTGCTCCACCCGAGCTCCTCGTCCCAGCGCAGCACGGGCCCGCGCCCGGTGATCACCTGCCCGCGCTTCGGCCGGGTGGGGGACAGTTCCAGGACCACCTGGGCCACGTCCAGGCCCTGCTGCGCGAGCCGGTCGACGACCTCGTCGAAGTACCGGGTGACGGCGACCGCGGTGCTCTGGTGCACGGGATGCCTCCTCGTGGGCCGGCTGGTCGCCACCACCTTCCGTCTCGCGGGGCAGCCGATCCAGGGGCCAAAGTCCCGAACCGCCAGGGTCCTGCACCAGGTGGAGTGGACCACCGAGGATCAGGGCGCGGGCCGGAGGCGGGCGACCGCGTCCGCGAGGTTCGCCTCCACCCTGGCCAGGCCCGCCAGCAAGGGGGCGACCTCGGCCTCGGTCATCTCGCCGACGGTCGCCACCTCCAGGTCGTGCCACATCTGCTCGATGCGTGCCCGCAGCTCCTCGCTCGCCGCGGTGGGGGCCACGAGGCTCGCCCTGCCGTCGGTGGGGTCGGGCACGCGTTCGACGAGGCCGGCCTTCTCCAGGCGCTGCACCATCCTGGTCATGGTGGGGGAGTCGGAGTCGAGCACCTCGATCAGCTCGGTCTGGCGCACCGGGCCCGAGTCCCACAGGTGCATGAGGAGGAGCTCCTGGCCGCGGTGCAGGCCGACGTCGCGCAGCAGGTGCCCCGCCAGCATCCGGTGCATCCGCGTCGCCCGGAACAGCTGGTGGCTGACCGGGCCCCGCGCCGCGGCGGAGGGGGTCTTGCGCACGCCTCGTTCTTGTCGCACGCGTTCATGCTCCCCGCCGGTCGTGCGCCCGGCTCGCCCGGGATCGGTGACCCGGATCACAACGGCGTGCGGAATGATCGCGGAAACTTACCTGTCTAACTAGGTAAGTTGCCGCAAGGGTGGCGGACACACAAGGGGAGCGAAGATGAGCGACAAGAAGATCATCGCGGTGCTGGGTGCGACGGGTGCGCAGGGCGGGGGACTGGTCCACGCCATCCTCGACGACGCCGACGGTCCCTTCCGGGTCAGGGCCATCACGCGTGACGCGGGGTCGTCGAAGGCGGCGGCGCTCGCCGAGCGCGGTGCCGAGGTCGTCGAGGCCACGCTGGCGGACGAGGAGTCGCTGCGGGCGGCGTTCGAGGGTGCCCACGGCGTCTTCATCGTCACGAACTTCTGGGAGACCTTCTCCGCCGACGTCGAACTGGCGCAGGCCGCGGCCGCCGCGCGGGCCGTCAAGGCGGCGGGGGTCTCCCACGTGGTCTGGTCGACGCTGGACGACACCCGCCCGGTCCTCCAGGGTCGCGTGCCGGTGCTCCAGGAGCGGTACACGGTGCCGCACTTCGACGCCAAGGCGGAGGCGGACGAGTTCTTCCGCGCGTCGGGGGTGCCGACCACGTTCCTGCGGACCACCTTCTACTGGGACAACTTCGCCACGCAGATGAAGCTGCAGCGCGGCGAGGACGGGAAGCTGGTGCTGGCGCTGCCGATGGGGGAGGCCAAGCTGTCCGGCATCGCGGCGGAGGACATCGGCCGCACCGCGCACGGCGTGTTCCTCGCCGGGGAGAAGTACCGCGGTGAGGTGGTCAGCATCGCCGGTGAGCACCTCACCGGCGCCCAGTACGCCGACGCGTTCGCCGAGGTGCTGGGTGAGCCGGTGACGTACTACGCCGTGCCCCACGACGACTTCCGGGCGATGGGCCTGCCCGCGGGGGACGAGCTGGGCAACATGTTCCAGTTCTACACCGAGGGCGAGCGTGACTTCGTCGGTGCGCGTGACCTCGGCGCCGTCCGGGAGATCAACCCGCGGCTCAAGAACTTCCGCACCTGGCTGGAAGAGCACGCCGCGGAGGTGAAGCAGGGCTGAGCGCGGTCGCGTGCCCGGCCGGTGGAACACGTCCCCCGGCCGGACCGCCCGGCTCACTTCACGGCGACGGGGTTCACCGGTGCGCCGACGGCGCCGGTGACCGGGATCGGGGCGGCGGTGAGCCAGAACGCGTGGGAACCGTCCTCTGCGCAGGCTTCTGCCAGCTCGTCGAGGTTCCACATCTCGCCCAGGAAGAGCCCGATGTGGGGGATCGCGACCTGGTGCAGCGGCTGGAAGGCGTCGTCGAACTCGTTGGGGCGCACCTCGCAGCCCCACGTGTCGGTGGCGAGGCCGGCGATCTCGGTGCGGTGCAACCAGTCCGCCGTCGAGAAGGACAGGCCGGGGGCAGGGCCTCCCGCGTACTCGCCCCAACCCTCGTCCAGCGCGCGGGTGAGACGGCCGGTGCGCACGCACAGCAGGTCGCCGCGCCGCACCTCCACGCCGTGTGCGGCGGCGGTCTCGGTGAGGTGCTGCTCGGTGATGGCGAACCCGTCCGGCAGCTGCCCGTCGCCGATGACGCGACCGACGTCCAGCAGGACTCCCCGGCCGGACAGGAGACCTCGCACGGTCTCGATGCCGGTCACGCCGTCACCGCGGCTGGTGACGACATCGCCTGCCCTGCGCCCGTTCCACGCGCGGCCGTGGTCGAAGATGTGGCCGAGCCCGTCCCAGTGCGTGGAGCACTGGAGCGGCATGGCGACGAAGTCGTCCGCCCCGCCGATGCCGTGCGGGAACCCCTGGGTGCCGTTCTCGGCGTCCAGTCCCGTGTCCAGCATGCTGTGCACCGGGTTGTTGCGGTTGCGCCAGCCCCGTTGCGGTCCGTCGGCGGAGTACGGCAGTGACAGGGAGAACGCGCGGCCGGTCCGCACGAGCTGTGCCGCGGCGACCCGGTCGGCGTCCCGGATGTGGTTGAGGGTGCCCAGAACGTCGTCCGGACCCCACCGCCCGACGTTGGAGCAACGGGTGGCGGCCGCGGCGATCGCGGTGGCGGCATCGGTCATCAGCTGTCACTTCTCCGGGACGGGACGACGAATCTCGCTGCCAGGTTCGCGGAGCGGCCGTCGCCGGGGAAGACACAACCGGTAATGATCGACATCGGTGCGGCCGATAGGCGCACGTCGCCGCGTGGTTCAGGAACCGGTCCGCAAGTCGGCTCCCGCTCGGGTGAACACACCGCGCAGCCACACGTGTTCGGCGTCGTGGGTGTGCGTGGGATGCCACCACATCGCTTCCACGAGCGGCACGACGTCCCACGGGCAGTCGAGCACGCGCAGCCGTTCGTCCCTCGCCAGGTGCCGCGCCAAGTGGCCCTGCACCAACGCGATCCGGTCGGTGCCGATGACGTAATAGGGCAGTGCGAGGAAGCTTTCCACGACGCACTGGACGCGCGGCGCGGCGCCGAGCAGCTGCAACTGCCTGCCGGCACCGGTGAACGCCGAAGCGCTGTGGTAGGTGAAGACCCACGGCAGGCGCTTGGCGTCGTCCATCGTCAACGACTCGCCGATGGTCTCCGCGTCGCGGTCGGCGATGACGACCCACGAGTCGGTGAACAGGTCGGCCGACGGCAGGTCGAACAGAACCCCGTGGGGGAGAAGGATTCCGTCGACGCCGCGCAGCGTCTCGGCCCCGGACTCGACCGCCGCCGGGCTGTGGTGCTCCAGCCGCAGCGTCACGGACGGGGCCTGCTCGGCGATCAGCTCGGTGACGCGCGGGCCCAGCACCGCCATCGGGTAGTCCGAGGCGAGGACCGTGAACGTGCGGCGTGAGGTCGCGGGCGTGAAGTCCGGCTCGCTGGCGAACACCCGCTCGACCCCGGCCAGCGCGAGACCCGTCCGCCTGCGCAGCTGCACGGCCAGCGGCGTCAGCTCGTAGACGTTGCCCGCACGGGTGAGGAGCGGGTCGTCGAAGTGGCGGCGCAACCGGGCGAGCGCTCCGGACAGCGCGGGCTGGGAGAGCCCCAGCCGTGCGGCCGCACGGGTGACCGACCGCTCCTCCAGCAGCACGTCCAGCGGGACGAGCAGGTTGAGGTCGAGGTTCGCCAGGTTCACCTCCGGCAGGGTAATCAGTTTCGCTGATATTGACCATAAGGACATTTGGCTTCCCTGATAACCATTGGTAGCGGGATGGTGGTCCGCGTCAACGTCGACGGAAGGACCGCACGTGGTCGCCCCTTTCGCTCTCGCCACCGTTTCGACGGCGCGCGGCACCGCCGAGGACTCGGAGGTGCCCGCCCTGGTCGTCGACATCGACGGCTCACCGCGCTGGCACGACCTGTCCGGCACCGCCCCTTCGGTGCACGCCCTCCTGCGGGACTGGGACGCCGTCCTGCCGCGCCTGCGCGACCTCGCGGCGGAAGCGAAGACACCGCTGGACACCGAGGACCTGCGCGCCCCGCTCGCTCCCGGCCAGATCCTCCAGGCCGGCGCCAACTACCGCACGCACGTGATCGACCTGGCCGTCAAGCACTCGCCGGACCGTCCGGAGGACGAGGTCCGGGCTGAGGTCGGGGCCCTGATGGACCGCCGGATCACCGGTGGGGAGCCGTACATCTTCATCGGCCTGACCTCGTCGGTCACCGGCCCGTACGACGACGTCGTGCTGCCCGCGTACTCGCAGCAGCACGACTGGGAGCTGGAGCTGGCCGTCGTCATCGGCCGCGAAGCGTTCCAAGTGGACAGTGCGGACGCGTTGGCGCACGTCGCCGGGTACACGATCGCCAACGACCTCACGACCAGGGACCTGGTGTTCCGGCGGGACATGCCGGAGATCGGCAGCGACTGGTTCCGCGCCAAGAACGCACCGGGCTTCACGCCGCTGGGTCCGTACCTCGTGCCCGCCGAGTTCGTGCCGGAGCACCCGCGGGTGCGGCTGGATCTCAACGGCGAGGTGATGCAGGACGAGTCCACAAAGGACATGATCTTCGACGTCGCCGCGCTGGTGGCCGCGGCGTCCAGGACCGCCGTGCTGCGACCGGGTGACCTGCTGCTCACCGGCAGCCCGGCGGGCAACGGCATGGCGCACGGCCGGTTCCTGCGCGCCGGTGACGTCATGACCGGTTCGGTCACCGGCCTCGGGACGCAGCGCACCCGAGTGGTGGCCCCGAAGACGGGAGAGGACGCATGAGCGCCGTGCGGTCGGTGGGTGTCGTCGGCGGCGGGGTCGCGGGGTTCGCCTCCGCGATCCTGCTCGCGGAGGCGGGGGTGGAGGTCGACCTCGTCGACGCCAAGCCCGACCTCGGCGCGATCGGCTCCGGGATCACGTTGCAGGGCAACGCGTTGCGCGTGCTGCACCGCCTCGGGGTGTGGGACGGCGTGCAGCGGCTCGGCTTCGGGTTCGACACGCTCGGTCTCCGCGCCCCCGACGGCACGGTCCTGGCCGTCATCCCGGACACCCGCACGGGCGGGACGGACCTGCCGGCGACCGTCGGCATGTACCGGCCCGACCTCGCGGTGCTCCTCGCCGCCCGCGCCACCGAGCTGGGGGTGCGGGTCAGGACGGGTGTCGCGGCGACGGCGCTGGCCCAGGACGGCGACACCGTCGATCTGTCCACTTCGGACGGCGAGAGCAAGCGGTACGACCTGGTGATCGGCGCGGACGGCGTCCGGTCGTGGACGCGCGCCGCCGCCGGGGTCGAGCTCACCACCGAACCGGTCGGCATGGGCATCTGGCGGGCCTTCACCCGGCGGCCCGAGTCGGTCACCCGCACCGACCTCACCTACGGCGGCGCGGCCTACATCGCGGGCTACTGCCCGACCGGCGAGGACTCCCTCTACGCCTACCTGGTCGAGGACGCGCAGGACCGCTCCGGGCTGAGCCCGGACGAGCGCCTCGCGACGATGCGCGCGTTGGCGGAGAACTACGGCGGTCCCTGGGAGGACATCCGCGCGCACCTCACCGACCCGTCCCGCGTCCACTACACCTGGTTCGAGGAGCACCTGCTCGACGGACCCTGGCACCGCGGCCGCGTCGTGCTGATCGGGGACGCCGTGCACTGCTGCCCGCCCACGCTCGCCCAGGGCGCGGCGCAGGCGCTGGAGGACGCCTTGGTCCTCAGCGAGCTGCTCACCACGCACGACTCTCTCGGCGACGACCTGTGGGCCGAGTTCTCCTCGCGTCGCCTGCCCCGCGTCCGCGCGGTCGTGGAGGGGTCGGTCCAGCTGTGCCGCTGGCTCCTCGCGGGGGAGCGCGGCGACACCCAGGCCCTGATCGGCCGGATCACCGGCATCCTCTCGGAGGCACCGTGACAGACCAGCAGAACGTCGCTGTCGTCGACGTGCACGCCCACTGCCTCGTCCCGGCCGTCGAGGAACTGGTCGCGGGACGGCCGGGGCTCGCCGAGCAGCAGGCGCTCGACGTCGTGCGGAACGGCGCCGAGTCCATGCGGGTGTCCGGAGTGATGGTCCGCGACGCGCTGCCGTCGCTCACCTCGGTCGAGCAACGGCTCGCGGACATGGACGCCGCCGGTGTCGATGTGCAGGTCGTGTCGCCGTCCCCGTCGCACTACCACTACTGGGCCGATCCGGACCTGGCGACGCGGGTGTGCCGTGCGGCGAACGACGGCCTCGCCGGGCTCGTCGCGTCGGCGCCCCACCGCTTGCAGGGCCTCGGTCTCGTGCCGCTGCAACATCCCGGCCTGTGCGCGGACCTGCTCGACCACGCGGTGGGGCTCGGGCTCAAGGGCGTGGAGATCTCGTCGTTCGCGCCGGGGGTCGAACTGTCCGACGACCGGCTCGACCCGTTCTGGGCACGGGCGGCCGAGCTGGGAGCACTGGTGTTCCTGCACCCGTTCGGCTGCTCCCTCGACGCCCGGCTCGACCGCTTCTACCTGTCCAACACCGTCGGGCAGCCCGTGGAGAACGCCGTGGCGCTCTCGCACCTGATCTTCGGCGGCGTGCTGGACCGCCACCCCGGGCTGCGGGTGCTGGCGGCGCACGGCGGTGGCTACCTGCCCACCTACCTCGGGCGTTCCGACCACGCCTGGCAGGTGCGGCCGGAGGCGCGCGGCTGCGCGGAACCGCCGTCGAGCTACCTGCGCAGGCTGTGGTTCGACTCGCTCGTCCACACGCCGGGCGCACTGCGCGCGCTCGTCGCCGCGGCCGGGGCCGACCGCGTCCTCCTCGGCTCCGACCACCCCTTCGACATGGGCGTCGCCGACCCCGTCGCCCGCCTCGACGCCGCCGGCCTGGACCCGGCCGACCGCGCCGCGATCGCCGGCGGCACCGCACTGGAACTGGGGCTCGTCCCCGGGAAGGAGTCGTGATGACCGAACGGCTCATCACCCACCTGCGCCACGTCGACCTCGCGGTGCCGGACCTGGCCTCGCAACGGTCGTTCTACACAGGACAGTGGGGCCTCACCGAGGTCGCGACGGACACCGGTTTGTCGTTCCTCGCCGCGGAAGGCTCACCGGAGCAGTACGTCGTGCGGCTGCGCCAGGCCACCGACAAGAGGATCGACCTCATCGCGTTCGGCGCGGCCACGCCCGCCGACGTCGACAAGCTGGCGCAAACGCTGGCGCGCAACGGGGTCAAGCTCGTCTCGGAGCCCGGCGCGGTCGTGACACCGGGCGGTGGCTACGGGTTCCGTTTCTTCGACAACGAGGGCCGCACCGTCGAGGTGTCCGCCGACGTCGCCCTGCGCGCGCACCGCAAGGTCGAGGAGGGCGAGTCGATCCCCGTCCGGCTCTCGCACGTCGTGATCAACTCGTTCGACCCGGAGGGCACCGTCGCCTTCTACGAACGCCACCTCGGGTTCGCGCTCTCCGACATCCTCACGCACCCCCGCATGGGCAACATGATGTGGTTCCTGCGCTGCAACGACTGGCACCACAGCTTCGCCGTCGCCCGCTGCCCGCACCCGTCGCTGCACCACGCGAGCTTCGAGATGCGCGGCATCGACGAGTACATGCGCGGCACCGGCCGCCTGCTGCGCGCGGGCGTCGAGAAGATCTGGGGCCCCGGCAGGCACAAGGCGGGCAACAACACGTTCACCTACTTCCTCGACCCGCAGGGCAACACGGTCGAGTACACGACCGAGCTGGAACGCCTCGACGAGGACACCTGGCACCCCGGGCTGCACGACATCACCGACCCCGCGGTGTCCGACCAGTGGGGCACCGCCAACCGCATGGACGAGTTCGTGGCCGCGAAGTCGTTCAACGACCCGGACCGGGGCCTCTTCCTGGCCCCGCCCGTCTGATGCGGTTCGCCACCGTCGAGGAGCCCGGCGGCGCGGTCCGCTGCGGCGTCGTCGACGGGGACACCCTGCTGCGCCTGCCGGAGGGGACCAGCGTCCTGGAGCTGCTGCGGTCCGGCACGCTCCTCGACGCGGGGGCGGCGGCCGGTGACCCGATCTCCTTGGCGGGACTGCGGTTGCTGCCCCCGGTCGAGGCCCCGACCGTGCGGGACTTCGCGGCGTTCGAGGAGCACGTCGAAGGCATCGCGGGTGCGGTGGACGACGCCTGGTACGCCGCGCCGACGTTCTACTTCACCAACCCGTACGGCCTCGTCGGCGCCCACGACGACGTCGCCGTCCCGCCGGGGTGCGAACGGCTGGACTTCGAGCTGGAGGTAGCCGCCGTCATCGGCGTCGCGGGCTCCGACCTCACCCCCGGCGAGGCACGCCACCACATCGCCGGGTACACGATCCTCAACGACTGGTCGGCCCGCGACCTCCAGTTCCGCGAGATGGCGGTCCGGCTGGGTCCCTGCAAGGGCAAGGACTTCGCGACGACGCTCGGCCCGTTCCTCGTCACCGCCGACGAGGTCGAGCCGCACCGCGACGCCGACGGGTTCCTCTCACTCGGCATGACCGTCGCCGTCAACGGCACGGAGATAGGCCGCGACCTGTTGTCCAACATGAGTTGGCCGTTCGAGGACCTGGTCGCCTATGCGAGCCGTGGCACCGAGGTGCGTCCCGGTGACGTCCTCGGCTCGGGCACCTGCGGCAACGGCGGCTGCCTCGCCGAGCTGTGGGGACGCGGCCGGGACCTGCCGCCGCTCGTGCCCGGCGACGTCGTGACCATGACCGTCGACGGTCTCGGCACCATCGCCAACACCGTCGTCGCGGGCGCCGACCCGCGCCCGATCCCGGTGGCACGCCGCCGGGGCCGGCGCAGGCCCTCAGGCCCCACGACGACGTGAGGTGCGGACGGCCACCGCCGTACGGGTGAGGACCTGCTGCGACAGCGCCTCCGGTGCTGCGCGCTACTCCTCGAACAGCAACGGCGTCACCTTCCGCGCCAACGCGAGCGGGTCACCGTCCGGGCCGGGGTCGAGGTTCCCCGTGTTCCACAACGTCGCGAACCCGTGCACGAGCGACCACGCCGCGACGCCCGCGACCCGGCGGTCCGGACCGGTCCGTTCCCCCTCGACGTCCGCGACACCACCGGCGAGCGCGGCGCCTGCCCGCTCCCGTGCGGCGGTCAGGTCCGGGTCGTCGGGGTGGTGCAGGTCCGGCCGGAACATCACCTCGAAGTGCGCCTTGTGCTCCACGGCGAACCGCACGTAGGAGACGCCCAGCTCGGCGAAGGAACCGGTGCGGCCGCGGGTGTCGGTGAGCGTGTCGGCCAGGAGCGCGAACCCCTCGGCGGCGAGGGCGGTGAGCACGCCCGCCTTGTCCTTGAAGTGGTGCACGGGGCCGGCGTGCGAGACGCCGACGCGGCGGGCCAGGTCGCGGAGGCTGATCCCGGCGGGGCCGTGCTCGGTGATCGCGTCGACGGCGGCGGCGAGGACGGCGCGGCGCAGGTCGCCGTGGTGGTACGGGGGCACGAGCCCGATCTTACCGTTGACAAGATCGGGCGGCCAGGTCAATCTTGTCAGTGACAAGATTCAGAACCGTGGGGGAATGGCATGGCTCCGTTCATCGCTTTGGTCGTCGTCACGTCGGCGCTGCTGCTCATCGGCGCGTTCGGGGTGCGGCGGGTTGGTTCGTTGCCGGTCGCGTTGCGCGGCGGGCTGACGGTCATGTTCGTGCTGACCGGGGGCGCGCACTTCATCGGGATGCGCGAGGAGCTGATCTCGATGGTGCCGCCCGCGCTGCCCGCGCCCGGCCTGCTGGTCACGGTGACCGGCGTGCTGGAGCTCCTCGGCGCCGCAGGACTGCTGTGGTCGCGCACGGCCGGTTGGGCGGCGGCCGGGCTCACCGCGATGCTCGTCGCGATGTTCCCGGCGAACGTGCACAAGGCGCTCTCCGGGGACGTGCCGTGGGACGACCAGCTCGTGCCGCGCACGCTGATGCAGGTGGTCTTCCTGGCCGCCACCGTCACCGTCGCGCGGCACCACCTGAAGCGGCCGGAACTCGCGCGCCACTGACGCGTCGTCCGGCCGCACTCGCCGGTGGATGCTTAAGGTGTGCTCCCCCGACCGAGTTCAGGAGCACACCATGCAGGCGGAACTGGCCGCTGTCGCGCACGACCTCGTCGCCGCGGTCGAACCCGGCTTCGGCCACCTGACGCTGCGCGCGTCCTGCGGCGGCGGCGGAAGCACCCACCGGCTGACGGCCGGACCGTCCGAACAGGACGTGTTCGCGCCGCTGGAGAGCCTGCGCGAGGTCGGTCTCGACCGGCCTGTCGTGTTCGAGATGCGGGTCGAGGAGAACGGCACCTTCCAGGCCGTCGCCACCAGGGACATCATCCAGGTCGCGTCCCTGCTCCCGCCGACGTACACGATCCTGCTGAAGCCGCCACCGCGGCGCGAGCGGCGGGAGGTGTCGACGCTCGCCGAGGTGGAGAGCGTGATCGGGGTGTCGCTGCCGCCGGAGCTGCACGACCTGCACGCGGGCCGGGCGCGGATCGACGAGGACATCACCCTGTACTCGCCCGACGACATCGTCCTGACGTGGCAGAGCTGCCTCTCGACGGAGGAGGAAGACCCGCGCGACTGGGAGACCCCGGTGCTCTACGCGGGGCCGCCTGACGCCGTGCGGACCGTGCGGTTCCACCCGAGGTGGGTTCCGTTCGGCTACAACGACTGGGGTGACGCGCTGTGCGTCGACCTCGCGCCGGGGCCGCGCGGACGGGCCGGGCAGGTGGTCCAGCTCGCGGGTGAGGGGCCGCTGACCTACCTGGCCGACTCGGTCGCGGGCCTGGTGCTGCCGGACTCCTACCCTGGAACGAGAGGGCTGAAGGACAGCTTCACCGTGGCCGACCGCGGGCTGGAAGGGATCGCGGCGCTGCCGGAGACGGTGCAGTCGCTCACCTTGCGCGAACCGGGCGACCTCGACTTCGGGGTGCTCGCCCGGCTGTCCTCGTTGCGGGAGCTGCGGATCACGCGCGGCGGGTCCGTCCGCCTCGGCGCGCTGGCACACCTCCCGTTGCGGCGGCTGGAGGTGAGCGGGTACGAGATCGAGCTGCCGGTGTGCGAGACGATCACCGCTCTCGTGCTCGACGGCGCGTTCGTCGACCTGCCGCCGCTGCCGAACCTCCGCGTGCTCGACGTGTCCAAAGCGGAGGTGGACGTCGAGTATCTGCCGGAGGTCGACTACCTGGTGATGAACGCCGCGCAGTGGCGGCGCTGCTCGACGAGTCCCGCCGCGGCCACGCTCACCGGGGAGTCCTCGCTGGCCGGTGCGCTCGCGTGGGCGCGGGAACGCGGCGTGGAGCTGCCGTACGAGGTGGTCAGCGGGCGGGTCTCGGCCACCTGACGGCCCATTGGACCCGGCCTCACCGACACCGGCCGAGCACTCCGCCGCAGGCTCTGCCTCCTTCTCCCGCCAGCCACCCACCCGCGCGTCCCCCACCCAGGCGGTCCCGCCCACTCCGCGTGACGCGGCTTGGGAACGCGGGGGCCCTACGTTTCCCTACATGGGACGTAGGGCCCCCGCGTACTACACGGGAAACACGAAAGAGAGTCGCGAACCGGGCGGGGCGTTACGGACGGCAGTGACGGAAGCGTGCTTAGGATGAGGCGGTGGTGGCGCTGCTGCGGTCGGTGTGGGACGAACCCCGTCCGGTGCGCGCGGCCGCGCGGCTGTGGTGGGACTGGGTGCTCGTCGCCGTGCTCCTGGGGCTCGCCGTGATCGAGGCGGTGGTCCGGTCCGAGCCGGGCGGGCTGGTCGTGGCGGTGGTGCTGCTGCCGTTGCTGCTGGTGCGCAGGGACAGGCCGCTGGTCGCGGTCGCCGCCGCGTTCTGCGTGGCCGGGGTCGCCGAGGTGGTGCTGGGGCGCGAGCCGGAGCTGAACGTCCTCGTCTTCATGGTGCTGTTCCCGTACGCCCTGTTCCGTTGGGGGTGCGGCCGGGAGGCGGTGCTCGGGGCGGCGGTCATGCTCGCCAAGATCGGGCTGTCGGCGGTGCTGGGGCACGTCGGCGCGGGTGACGCGGTGGCGGGGGTCGCCGTGCTGGGCGCGTCGGGTGCGCTCGGGGCGGCGGTGCGGTACCGGGCGAAGGCGCGGGCACGCGAGTTCGAACAGGTCAAGCTGCTCGAACGCGAACGGCTCGCGCGCGACCTGCACGACACGGTCGCGCACCACGTGTCGGCGATGGCGATCCGGGCCCAGGCGGGGCTCGCGACGGCGGCGGCACGGCCGGAGGCGGCCACCGAGGCGCTCCGGCTGATCGAGTCGGAGGCGTCACGGGCGCTCGCGGAGATGCGCACGATGGTGCGCGCCCTGCGCCGCACCGAGTCCGCGGACCTGGCACCCAGCCCGTCCGTCACCGACATCGCGCTGCTCGCGAGCCCGGGACGACCGGGACCGGAGGTGGACGTGCGGATGGACGGAGACGTCGGCGAGCTCCCCAAATCGGTGGGGACAGCGCTCTACCGCCTCGCCCAGGAGTCGGTCACCAACGCGCGGCGGCACGCCAGGAACGCCACCCGCATCGACGTCCTGGTGACCGTCGACGACACGGCGGCGCACCTGCGGGTGAGCGACGACGGCGACACCGGCGGCACCCGCGGGCCCGGCCGGGGACACGGGCTGATCGGCATGCGGGAGCGCGCCGACCTGCTCGGGGGCAGCTGCGAGGCGGGGCCCGGTCCCGGCCGGGGCTGGACCGTGACGGCCGTGCTGCCGCTGGCGGGAGCGGGCCGGTGAGCGTCACCGTCGTCGTCGCCGACGACCAGGAGATCGTCAGGACGGGACTGGCGATGATCCTCGGCGCCCAGCCGGGCATCGAGGTCGTCGGCGAGGCGCGGGACGGGCGGGAGGCCGTGGAGCTGGCCAGGCGGCTGCGCCCGGACGTGTGCCTGTTCGACGTCCGGATGCCCGGCCTCGACGGCATCGAGGCCACCCGCCTGCTCGCCGGCCCCGGTGGTCCCGCCGTCGTCGTGATCACCACGTTCGACCTCGACGAGTACGTCTACGCCGCCCTGCGCGCGGGCGCCAAGGGCTTCCTGCTCAAGGACGCCGGTCCCGACCTGCTCGCCCAGGCCGTGCACGCCGCGGCGGCCGGTGACGCGCTGATCGCCCCGAGCGTCACGGCCAGGCTGATCGAGGCGTTCGCCGACACCGCGCCCGCCGGTGCCGCCGCGCAGCCGGTCGACCCGCTGACCGAACGGGAGGAGCAGGTCCTGGCCGCCGTCGCGAGCGGGTGCACCAACAGCGAGGTGGCCAAGGAGCTGCACATCACGCTCAGCACGGTCAAGTCCCACATCACCAGCCTGATGGCCAAGATCGGCGCCAGGAACCGCGTCGAGATCGCGATCTGGGCCTACGAGACCAAGCGCGTGCGCGGCGGGGTGCGGCAGCGGTCAGCCGAAAGTACGACGACGGCGCCGGACCAACGGCCGGGATGATCGCGGCCCTTCTTCCGATGAGCTGACACCACCTCCCGCGCCACGATCTGGCGCATGACCTCGACGACGACACGGGACCGGCTCATCCCGGCCGCCATCATCCTGTTCAGCCTCGTCCCGGTGCTCGGCGGCGCGCTCCGGCTGGCCGAACTGGGCGGCGGCGCGGACATCACGCCGGACAACGCGCGGTTCTTCGCCTCACCGCTGCCCGTGGTGCTGCACGCCGTCACCGTGAGCGTGTACAGCGTCCTCGGGGCCTTCCAGTTCGCACCCGGTTTCCGCCGCCGCAGACCGGGGTGGCACCGCGCGGCAGGACGCGTTCTGGTCCTTTGTGGACTCCTGGGGGCGTTGTCCGGCCTGTGGATGACGGTCCTCTACCCGAAACCGGCCGACGTCGGCGCGTTCCTCACCGGAGTCCGCCTGGTGTTCGGCACCGCCTGGGCGGTGTTCATCGTGTTCGGCGTCGCCGCCATCCGCCGCGGGGACGTCGCCGGGCACCGCGCGTGGATGGTCCGCGCCTTCGCGATCGGTCTCGGCGCGGGCACGCAGGCCGTCGCGCTCGGGTCGTGGATCGCCGCCTCCGGCCCGCTCGGCCAGCTCACCAAAGCCGTGCTGATGCTCGGTTCCTGGCTCGTCAACCTCGCCATGGCGGAGTGGGTCGTCCGCCGCCCGGCCCTCGTGAAGGGGAACGCCCGATGAAGGCGATCGTGCAGGACAGGTACGGCTCACCGGACTCGCTGGAGCTCCGCGACGTGGAGCCACCCACCGCCTCCGGCACCGAGGTGCTCGTGCGCGTGCGCGCCGCCTCGGTCAACGCCTACGACTGGCACGTGATGCGCGGAGATCCTTACCTGGCAAGGCTCACCGGGATCGGCGTGACCGGCCCCGGCAGGAAGGTCCGCGGCCGCGACTTCGCCGGCACGGTCGAGGCGGTCGGACGGGACGTGCGGCGCTTCCGCCCCGGCGACGAGGTGTTCGGCGACCTCGGCACCGCGGACGGGGCGTTCGCCGAGTACGTGTCCGTGCCCGAGGACCTCGTGGAGACCAAGCCCGCCACCTGGACGTTCGAGCAGGCGGCGGCGGTACCGCTGGCCGGGTTGACCGCGCTGAAAGGCTTGCGCGACACCGGAAAGCTCCGGCCGGGCCGGCACGTCCTGATCAACGGGGCGTCCGGCGGCGTCGGAACGTTCGCGGTGCAGATCGCGAAGGCCCTGGGCGCCACCGTGACCGCCGTGTGCAGCGCCCGCAACGCTGGGCTGGTCGCGTCCGTCGGTGCCGATCACGTCATCGACTACACGCGGGAAGACTTCACCCGTGGCGGCATCCGGTACGACCTCGTCTTCGACCTGGTGGGCAACCACTCGCTGACCGGGTTGCGCCGGGCGCTCACCCCCGGTGGAACGGCCGTGCTGTCCGGCGGGGGAGTGTTCGACGGTGGCAGCCTCACGGGCCCCATGTGGTTGATGATGAAGGCGAAGCTGGTGGCGCCGTTCGTGCGGCAGCAACTGGTCGTGCTCACGACCGCTCCGGATCGCGAGGCGCTCACGGCACTGCGGCAGCTCGCCGAGGCGGGCGACCTCACCCCGGTCATCGACCGCACCTACCGGCTCGACGAGGTGCGTGACGCCCTCCGCTACGTCGAGACCGACCACGCCCGCGCGAAGGTCGTGATCACGATGTGAGCGGTCAGCGGGTCTCGCTCACCAGGGACCCGCGCAGCGCGTCGAGCTGGTCGGCGCCACGGGTCCCCGGCGCCGCCGTGTACGTGACGATCCGCAGGTCTGCGCCGGGCACGGTCAGCACGTCGCAGTCCAGCGTCACGTCGCCCAGCTCCGGGTGGCCGATCGTCTTCAGATCCCCGGCCAGCTGCTCGATCCCCGCCACCGGCCACAGCTCGCAGAAGAACGGCGACGTCTCGCGCAGGTCGTCCACGAGCGCGCGCAGGCCGGGGTCGGCGGGGTAGCGGGACAGGGCCTCGCGCAGGTCGGCGACGATCGAGGTCTCGAACGCGTACGGCCCGGCCGCCGACGTGATCGGGCGCAGGGACCAGCGGCCCTCGCCCGTGCCGAAGAGAGCACGCGCGAGGTTGCGTTCGGCGGGGGGCAGGACGGACGGGTCGCCGTGCAGCGCTGTCCACATGTCGTTCCACCACAGCAGGCTCCAGTCGGCGGCGAACACGCCGATGGGGAGGTCGCCGAGCCGGTCCACGAGCCGGTGGACGCTCGGTGGCACGCGGGTGCCGACGGTGCGGTCGCGGGGCGCGAGCAGGCCGGCCGCGCGGAAGAGCTGGTCGCGTTCGGTGGTGGTGAGCCGCAGTGCGCGGGCGACGGCCGCGACCACCTGGGGCGACGGGTTCGTGGCGCGGCCCTGCTCCAGGCGCAGCACGTACTCGACGGACAGGCCCGCCAGCTCGGCGAGCTCCTCGCGGCGCAGTCCCGGTGCGCGCCTGCGGGCTGACCGCGGGTAGCCCGCCTCCGCCGGGTCGAGCCGGTCGCGCCAGCCGCGCAGCAGGGCGCCGAAGGTCAGGTCGCTCACTCCTCCATGATCGCACCGGGCATCTCGTGCGTCTCGTGCACCACGGTCACCATGCGGGCCAGCGCCGCGCGCATGTAGCGGGTCCACAGCGGCTTGAACGGCCCGGCGACGATCCAGCGGCGGCCCCGCAGCGGCCGGAAGTCGTACGTCCACCGGATCGACGTGCCGCTGCCGTCCGGCAGGAACGACCACTCGCCGCGCACGCCGGAGACCAGCTTGGCCAGCACGTTGGTGAACCCGCTCAGCTCGTAGGCGAACCCGTGCCCCGGCACGACCTCGGTGAGCTGTTCGGCGGCGTGGGAACCGTCGGTGAACCAGGTCTCGCGGGACTCTCCCCGCCGGTCCCAGTCGCCGGTCTGCTCGCGCACCCCGGCGACGCCCGGGAACGGGCCCCAGCGCTGGAACACCAGGGAGAGGTCGATCGGCACGATCACCCGGTGGGTGTGCGCGGGGCTGGTCGTCGTGCGGGCGAAAACGGTGATCGGAACGCTCTTCGTCGTCATGTCCGAAGCTTGGGGCGTTGTTCGTGCCGCAGGCAGATACCTGCCAGTACCCACCCTCACGTCTCGTGCGTGAGAGGGTGCGGGACGACGGCTTTCCGACGATCGCAGCTCACGTGTCCCAAGGGGAGGTTTTCTTTTGACAGGCCGGGTGACCGAGTCCGTCGAGCGGGCCGAGGACGTCCTGGCCCTGGCCCGGTTGGCCGCGGAGCCGGACGCGGTGGGCGCGATGCTCGACTGGCTCGCGGACCGCACCCGCGGCACGGCGGCGTTGCTCGACGGCGAGGGCAGGACCCTGGCGACGCCCGCGAGACGGCCCGCTCCCGATCCGCCCGTGCTGGCCGGGGCCGCCGCCTCGGTGGCGGAGATGCGCCGTGACGGCACGTCCTCCGCGGTCGTCGAAGGCGAGTCCGGCGCGGTCGACGTCGTCCGGCTGGGCGCCGGAGCGGGGCCGTACCTGGTCGTGACGCACCGGGCGCAACGGCGCGGCGGGGTGCAGCTCACCGACGCCGCCCGCATCCTCGGCCTGTCCTGGCGCGCGGCCGAGGCCGACCGCACCCGCCGCCGGGTCGCGGCGGCGGAGGCGCGCAACCGCGAGGCCGTGCTCCACCTGCTCATGATCGGCAGCTTGGCCGCCGCGCGGCGGATCGCCGCGACCCTGGGGCCCCGGCTGCCCGACGCGGCGCGCGTGCTGGTCGTGGAGTGCCCGGCGGGCCGGCGCCTCGAGGTGGCCGGTCAGGTCGACAGCTTCGCCCGCGGGCGCGCGTGGATCGTGCCCTGTCCCGTCCGGCCGGGACACCTCATCGCGCTCGTGCCCCCCGACCCGCCCGGCCGCGCCCGCCCGCAGCTGGAGCTGCTGGTCGCCGGGCACGTGCCGGAGGCGCGGGTCGGCGCGAGCCGGGAGGTGCCGCTGCACGACACCGCCGCCGGGTACGAGCAGGCGTTCCACGCCCTCGCGGTGGCACGCGGCGTGCCCGGCCGGTACGCCCGGTTCGACCGGCACACCGACCTGGCGCCGTTCCTCGGCGACCGCGGCTTCGCCTGGGCCGCCGGGTTCCTGGCGCCGTGCCTCACGCACGTGCCCGCCCGGCGCGCCGACCCCGGCGCCGAGGAGCTCCTGGCCACGCTGAACTCGTGGCTCACCTTCGACACCGGTGCCAGCCGCCACCTCAAGATCCACCGCAACACGCTGTCCGCACGGCTGCGCGTCCTCGACGACCTGCTCGGCCTGGACCTCACCCGTGTCGCCGACCAGTCGGCGGCCTGGCTCGCCCTGCGCCTGCACGTCGCCCGGCCGCACCCGGCCGCACCACCGGACGTGGACGAACCGGGCGCGCTCGGCGACCTGCTCGCGACTGAGGCCGCCGTCGTCTGGGCGCGGTCGCTGGTGCGTCCGGTGCGTGAGGCGGGGCTCCCGGCCGCAACGGAGACGGTGCGGGCCTGGCTGCGTGCCGACACCAGGCTGAGCACCACCGCGTCGGCGCTCGGCATCTCCGCGCCCGCCGCCCGCAAGCGGCTGACCAGGGTCGAACACGCGCTCGGCCGGTCCCTGCTGCACTCGCCCAGCGTGCGACACGAGCTGTGGCTCGCGCTGCGGGCGCTCGGCGAGCTCTGACCCCGTTCACTGGTCAGCGGGAAACCGCCGCGGCCGATCACTGTGCAGTTCGTGACTCGCCCGGCCGGGTGGAGCCTCGTTACGGTCGAACCGGCCGCCGGGGGGGCGGTGGCCGGGCCGGAGGTAGCAGGGGGAGCTCCGCACAGGAGCGGCTCCGGCCGTGGCGGGAACGGCCGTCCGACCGGCCGCACAGGTGGGGGTCTGCGACGGCGAGGGTCCGGACGGCGTTCCCGCCCCGACAACGGTCCGCGAGATCATTGTTCGCACCTGATCATCTCGGGTTTCCAGGAATGGGACGCGGAATTTGACTGGACCATTCGGGAAACTCGTCGCGGCCGGGTCCTGGGGCGCGAAAAATATCGACAACGCGTGACCATCAGGCGTGAGACGCGGTTACTCGCCGTATTATTCCGCGTCCGGTCATAACGCCGCGACCCGCTGTGGCGATACGTGCAGTGCCGGTGCCGCCGCCACGCAGGGGAGAAGCGGATGAACAATTCGGTCGTGGCTTCCAGCGTGGAATCCGCCCGTCGTTTGTTCGCGGACAGCGAGGCCGCCAGAACGCTGTGCGAGGAGCTGGCCGCGGACCGGCGGACCGCCAGGGTCGTCACCGTCTCCGGCCCCGGCGGCACCGGCAAGAGCACGCTGCTCGCCCTGCTCTCCTCGATCACCGACGACGCCGTCTTCGTCGACGACGCCCACGAGCTCGGCGAAGCCGAGATGACCCGGCTCGCACGACTGGCCGGCGACCGCGACACCACGCTCGTCGTCGCGCACCGCCCGTGGCCCGTCGTAGCGGGCCTGAACTCGCTCCCGCTGACCCAGCACCCCGTCCTCCTGGAACCGCTCAGCCGCGCCGCGACCGCCCACCGCATAGCCGAGCACGTGCGGACCTCCCCTCCACACGCCCTGGTCGACGACGTGTGGCGGCGGACCGGCGGCATCCCGTCGCTGGTCATCCCGGTTGCCGAGGCGTTGCGCGACGGCGACCGAGTCCCCGCCGACGTGATGGACGAGGTCCACCGCATGGCCGGCCGCGTCCCCGCCCCGGCGCTGCGGGTGCTGGCGGCGGTGGCACTCGGCTGCCCGCCCGGCCTGCTGACCGCCGTGCTGGGTGTGCCGTCGCCGGAAGCCGCGGTGGAGTGCGCGCGGGCGACCGGCCTGCTCACCGCCGACGGGACGCTCGTCGAACTGGCCAGGGAGGCGGTGCTGGACCGGCTGCCGGTGGCGCAGCGGTGGGACGTCGAGGACCGGCTGGCGCTCACCCGGCCGGCGCGGCGCGGGCCGGTGGGGGACGCGGTGCGGGCGGGGGGAGTGCCGGGCCATGACCTGGCGGGGGTGCTGCGGCTGCCGGTGAACGGCGCCGACGGCTCAGCGGATGCGGTCGGGCTGCCGGTGGACGGTGTGTCCGGCCATGATCCCGCGAACGTGGTGCGGTTGCCGGTGGCGGGCCAGGGCCCGGCAGGTGGCGTGTCCGGCCTGGGCTCGGCGAATGTGGTGACGCTGCCGGTGAACGGCGCGTCCGGCAGCCCGGCGGACGCGGTGACGCTGGACGCCCGGCGGGCCGAGGAGGCTGTCCTGGCCGGGGACCTCGACGCCGCGCTGGCGCTCGCCGAACCGGCGTTGGAGCACCCGGACGTGCCGACGCGGGCGCTGGCCGCGGCGGTGAGCGCCACGGCGCTGGCCCACCGGGGCATGGCCGCCGAGAGCGCCGCGCTCTACCAGTGGCCGGAGCCGTCGGCGAGCGCTGTGCCGTTGCTGGTCGGGCTGGGCAGGCTCGCCGAGGCCGAGCTGGTGACCGGTGCGGCGGTGGCGGACCACCCGACTGTCGACGGTGCGGTGCGCGATCTGATGGCGCGCGGGGTGCTGGACTCGGTGACCGGGTCGCCGGTGTCGGCTTTGTCGGAGTTGTTGCGGGCCGCCGCGTTGCTGGGGCAGGGGGGACGCACGGCGCTGCTGCCGGACACCCCCGCCGCGCTCGCGGCGCTGGTCGCGGTGCACCTCGGGGAGCTGGACATCGCCGCGGCCGTGCTCAGCGGAGCGAACGCCGGGCTCGGTGAACAGAAGCGGCACGTGTTGTTGCTCAGCTGGATCTCGATGGTGCGCGGGGAGTTCGAACGGGCGGGGGCCGGGCTGCGGGAGGTGGGACCCGGGCCGTTGGCCGACCCGCGGGACGAGCTGTTCGCCGCGGCGATCGAGATCGGCATCGCCCGCAGGCTGGGCGCGCACGCCGGGGTGGCCGAGGCGTGGCCGCGGGCCAGGGACGCGGTCATGCGGTACCCGGTCGACCTGTACGTGCTTTTGCCGATCGGGGAGATCGCCGTCGCCGCCGCCCGGCTGCACGCCGACACGTGGACCGCGCCGCACCTGGAGGGCGCGGAGGAACTGCTGGAGCGCATCGGGCATCCGCCGTTGTGGTCGGCGCCGTTGCACTGGTACGGCACGCTGGCCGCCATCGCCGCCGACTCACCGGCACGGGCGGCGCACCACGCGTCGGTGTTGCGGAAGGCGGCCGGCTGCGGCATTCCGCTGGCCGAGACCCTCGCCGAGGCGGCCCACTGCTGGCTGCGGGTGCTGGGCGGCGACGTCGACCCGCGTGCCGTCGAGCACGCCGCACGCGGCCTGAACGCCGCCGGGCTGGTCTGGGAGGCCGCGCAGCTCGCGGGGGAGGCGGCCATCCGCACCCCGGACCGCCGCACCATGACCGCGCTGCTGACGTGCGCCCGGTCGTTGCGGGAACGGACGAAGGAACCCGCGCCCGGCGGCAAGCCCGACGCCGGCCTGAGCAGGCGCGAGGTCGAGGTGGCCGAGCTGCTGCTCGCGGGCATGACGCACCGGGAGATCGGCGAGAAGCTCTTCATCTCCGCCAAGACCGTGGAGCACCACGTCGCCCGCATCCGGCGGCGGATCGGCGCGGGCAACCGGGCGGACCTGCTGGCACAGCTGAAGGTCTGCCTCGCCGCCCGGAACGACGACCAGCTCAGTCGTCGCTGAGCCGGTTCACGACTCCCTCGCACGTGCGCACCACCACGCGCGCCAGGTCGATGAACGCCCTGCTGGACAACGGGCTCTCGGCCCACCGCTGCCAGCGCGCCAGGGTGTCGAGCGCCGCCTGGCGTTGTGCCTCACGACCGGCGTCCGGGCGCAGCGCCAGACGGGACCACGGAGCACCGCCCTCGCCACCGAGCAGCCGTTCCGCCTCCGCTTTCGCCTCCGCGGGCATCTGCACCGCACCGGAACGGAGGACGCCGATCGTGCGCAGCTCCGCGAGCTCGTGCGCGTCCGCGAGCAGGCGTTCCACAGTGGACAGCAGCCGGGCCGACTCCGGGCACTTCCGCTCCCGCAGCACGGTGTCGAGCGCCAGCAGCGCCGACCGGGCCTTCAGCAGGTCGCGCCGTTCGGCGAACAGCACCGAGAGCGTCTCCCGCAGCTCGTCCAGGCCGCTGCGCCGCACCAGCTCGGCCGACAGCCGCGGCGGGTCGTCGAAACCCTGCCGGATCAGCACCGTGGCGAGCCGGATGCCGAAGAGCCCGAACCGGGAGAGCAGCGCCGCGTGCCCCTCGCCCGCCCGCGTGAAGCGGTCCACGGACAGCAACGCGGACTCCAGCTCGTTCCTGGGCGCGGCGGCCAGCGCGGCGAGCGCCGTGAACTCGTCCTGCCGCAGCGTGCGGGCCGTCTGCGCGATCAGTCCCGCCACCGGGACGACGGTCTGGCACAGCTTGCGCAGCCGCGGGTCGGCGCGGTAGCGCTGGGCGATCTGCCGCGCCGACATCAGCGAGTCGATGCGGCCGACACCCATCTCGTCCGCCCGCGACAGCACGGCGATCGTGTTGACCGGGGTCGCCCGCGCCGCCCCGCGGTCCTGAAAGGACTCCAGCAGCCTCAGGTCCGCGCGGTGCAGGTGCCGCATCAGGTAGATCACGGCGTCCGCCTCACCGGGGGCGTCCTCCGGCGCCAGGAACCGGACGGCGGACGCGGCGATCTCCTCCGAGACCGACGCGATGCCGGGCGTGTCGATGAGCGTCGTGTCGCGCAGGCCCTGCGTCGGCCAGTCGACGGTGAGCCGGTCGACGGACTCGGGCGCCGCGCCGAGGTCGATGCGCAGCGCGCCGCCGTCACGGCTCACCGGCAGCTGCCGCGGCGGCCCTTCCTTCGGGTGCAGGGTGATGCGCGGGCTGTGGCCGTGCCGGTACCAGGTCACCACCCGCGTGCACTCGCCGGAGTCCGTGGGCGCGATCTCCTCGCCCACCAACGCGTTGAGCAGCGTGGACTTGCCCGCCTTGACCTTGCCGGAGATCGCGACGCGCAACGGCTCGTCCATCCGGTCGAGCTGGCGGCGCAGCAGGTCCGCGGTCTCCTGGTCGTCCCGGTGCGCCTCGATCGCCTCGCGCAGCACCGACCGCACCTCTCCCGTCAGGCTGCTCACGAGGCGGACCCGACCGGCTCGGCCAGCGCGTCCGCGGCGGCCGCGAGGTGCGCGACGCGCTTCAGCTCCGCCCGCACGTCCAGCAGCCGCTTGTCGCGTTCCTCCCTGCCCGCCTCGGCCGCGCTCTGCGCCGACCTGATCGACTCGCCGAGCGACCGGGACAGCTCACCGGCACGGGTGGTGAAGTGGTCGCGCAGGTCGCGCTGCAACTCGCGCAGCAGGTCGCGGGAATCCTTGCCCAGCTGGAAGACCACGTCGTCCAGCGACCGCCGCACCGCGGCCTTGGCGTCGGCGCGCCGCTTCTCCAGCATGCGTTTCCGTTCGTCCTTCACGACCTTGCCGCCCAGCAGCACACCGGCCGCGAGGGACAGCGGGTTCAGCAGCGCCAGCCCGCCCACCGTGCTCAGCATGCCGACCATCAGCGTGCCGCCGTAGCCGCCGCGGACGCCCACCAGCAGCTTCTTGCCGAAGCCGAAGCTCTCCGGCGCGTCGAACGCCAGCGGGACCGCGCGGCCGAGCGTGCTGTCCGGGTCGCGCGAGTGCAGGTCGGGCAGCACCTCGCCGCCCTCGTCGGCGAAGTGCTCGCCGACCTGCCCCGCAAGCCATCGGGCGCGCTGGTGCGTCCAGACGAACGTCGCCGACGCCGCGGCCGACACCCGTTGCCGCACCCAGCCGGCGAACTGCTCCTCGACCAGCGCCGGGTCGATCCCGTCCAGCTCGGCCTCCGCCTCCCTGGTGATCTGCCGCATCCGGTCGCGCAGGTCGAACTCGACGTCGGAGATGAGGTCGGCGATGCCGTCGCCGAGCGTCTGCTGCCAGCGCGCGGACCGTTCCCGCAACGCGTCCGCGCGCTGCTTGGCGACCTGCAACCCGCCCACCAGGTCCGTGGCGCCCTCCGGGTCGCGCAACGCCGTCAGCTCCGCCTCCATCGACGTCGTCAGTTGCAGCACCACCGCCCGCACGTCGTGCGCGACGGACCGCCGCGCCAGGTCGGCGGCCCTGCCCACGATGCGTTCGCGCAGGTGCGTGAGCAGCTCGGGGAACCCCGACTCCTGGTTGAGCGCCTGGTCGGTCGTCCGGACGGCGTGCAGCCGCAGCGTGGACGACACCGGGAACAGCTCGGCCGGGACGTCGGCGGTGGCGAGGTGGGCGCGGTCGCGGTCGGCGACACGCCGCCAGTCCGGGTACAGGTCGATCTTGGTCAGCACGCACACCACCGTCGGGCACACCCGCGCCGCCTGACGGAGGAACTCCAGCTCGGTCGCCGTGTACTCCTGCGCGGCGTCGGACACCACGACCACCGCGTCCGCGGCGGGCAGCGCGGCCATCGTGACGGCGCCGTGCACCGAGCCCAGCCCGCCGACGCCGGGAGTGTCCACCAGGCACAACCCGCCGGCGAGCACCGACCTGGGCAGGCCCACCTCCGCCTCCCGCAGCCCGCGCCGGTTGCCCGGGTTGCCGGCCTCGGACACGTGGTCCTCCAGCCGGTCCACCGCGACCCCGGTGCGGGAGCCGTCCTCGCCCACGAGCGTGGCACCGGGCTCGTCCGCGTACCGCACGGCCACCGGCACCGCGGTCGCGACGTCGTCGTCCACCGGGCACACCGGCGCGTTCACGATCGCGTTGACCAGCTGGCTCTTGCCCTGCTTGAACTCACCGACGACGAGGACGCGCACGGCCGGGTCCAGCAACCGGTGCCTCGTGAGCGCCAGCCGGGCCGCGAGGTCCTCGCGCCGGTAGGCGTCCACCGCCTTCAGCGCGAGGTCGACGACCTCGATGGGCGTGCGTGTGCTCACCCACGTCTCCTTTCTGGACACGCGAGTCCGCGTCACCCCTCGGTGGAGCCGGGGTGACGCGGGCTCGTCACGTGGTCCCAAGGGGACGACATCTCCCAGGACGCCGCCACTCGGAACGATGGCTGGTCCGGCGAGTCGTCAGATGACCACCACGTCCACGTCGAGCTCGTTGTCGGACAGGATGTCCGTGCTTGTGTTGAGCGAGTCGTCGATGGTGAAGGAGTCCTCGACGTCGACGCTGGAGTCCGGGTTGAAGGAGTCGTTGACGCTCGCGTCGGGGTTGAACGAGTCGTTGATGCTCGCGTCGGGGTTGAACGAGTCGTTGATGCTCGCGTCGGGGTTGAACGAGTCGTTGATGCTCGCGTCGGTGTTGGTGGTGGTCTCGACCTCGCTCGTGAACGAGTCCTCGACGGTGAACGAGTCCTCGATATCGACCTCGACGCTGTTGTCGACGCTGTTGTCGATGTTGTTCTCGACCTCCGTCTCGACCTCGCTGGTGAACGAGTCGTCGATGTCGACGTCCGGGTTGTAGGAGTCGTTCGTGCTGTTGTCCTGGTTGTACGAGTCGTTGGTGCTGTTGTCCTGGTTGTAGGACCCGTTGGTGTTGTACGACCCGTTGGTGCTGTTGTCGCTGTTGTCGGTGTCGTGCGAGTCGACCTGCGTGGTCGTGCTGCCGTTGGTCGCGACCGCGACGTTGCCGGAGCCGAAGTTGTCGACATCGGTGGAGGAGTCGTTGGCCTCGTAGTTGCCGGTGGCCGTCCCGTCGCCGACCACGACGGCACCACCGGTCGTCGCCGAGGCGGAGCCCACGTGGTTGACGTTGTTGCCGTGGCCGACGACGTTGCGGTCACCCGTGGTCACGGGGCCGTCGATGTCGTCGCCGGCGGCCACGGCGCCCTCGCCGGACGCGATCACCGGGTCGTTGTCGAACCACTGCAGGACGTCGCCCTGCGCCCAGATGTTCTGGTTCACCGAGTTGTCCAGCACGGTGTTGTGGCTGTCGCTCCACGAGTAGTGCTGCGTGATGTAGTTGATCTCCCGGATGGCCCCGTCCATGCCGTCGTGGTCGTGGCCGCCACTTCCGCCGTGGCCGCCGCCGTGGGAGGGCGGCGGCGGGGGCGGCGGGGTGTGGTGCACCTGCATGCTGTTGCCGCCGCCGTTCAGCTCGCGGGCGAACGAGTTGCTCTGCGCGGTCTGCACGTTGTCCACGATCAGCGGTCTCGCGTCGCGGACGTCGTCGCCGCAGAGGTCCTCGAACCCGTTGTCCCGCAGCATCTGCTGCGGCTGGGCGTGGAACTCGGCGCGCGCTTCCTCGTTGCTCAGCAGGCTGAGGATGAACTGGAGAAGGCTCATGTTGGTCATCGGAGGCACCCATCTGCTCGGAGGCTGATGACGGTACGTAGCGCGCCCGGCCGCGCCATCGGGATGACGCCCCAGTTCGCGGTGATGACCCGTTGGGGGCTTCGGCTGCTCCGTTAGGGGATCGCGCTGAGCGCAATTAGGGGACGAACAGGCTAATGAGCGCGCCCTTTCGGTCGATGTGGTGGGTGGGGCAACGGCGATGTCGTCGCACGACGTGACGGCTCCGCCGATGACTTTCCGTGATTTCCCGGTGCTTGATCGGAGGCGACGCGCGGATGTCCTACGTGCTTGGTGTCGACCTGGGAACGACCTTCACCGCGGCCGCGGTCTGCCGGAAGGCCGCGGGGGAGTGGGGGAAGGCCGAGGTGCTGCCGCTCGGTTCGAGGGGGAGCGCGACGGGGTCGGTGCTGTTCCTCGGCGCCGACGGGTCGGTGCTGGTGGGCGAGGCGGCCGAGCGGCGCGCGCTGACCGACCCGCAGGCGGTCGCCAGGGAGTTCAAGCGCCGCATCGGCGACCGCACGCCGCTGCTGGTCGGCGGCCGGCCGCACACCGCCCACGCGCTGGCGGCCCGGCTGGCCAGATGGGTCGTCGACCGCGCCACCGAACGGGAGGGCGGCTCGCCCGACAGGCTCGCCGTCACGCACCCCGCCGGGTGGGGCGAGCACAAGAAAGGACTGTTCGCCGAGGCGCTGGCCGGCGTGGGGCTGGGCGACGCCGTCCTGGTGCCCGAACCCGCCGCCGCCGCGTTCGAGTACGGCGCCGCCGAACGCGTCGAGGCCGGCCGCACCGTGGCCGTCTACGACCTGGGCGGCGGCACGTTCGACGCCGCCGTGCTGCGCAAGGTGGACGACAGCCGGTTCGAGCTGCTCGGCGAACCCGCCGGCGCCGAACGCCTGGGCGGTGTCGACTTCGACGAGGCGGTCTTCGAGCACGTGCGGGCGATGTTCGCCGACGGGCTCGGCGACCTCGCCCCCGACGACGAGGTGGCGATGTCCGCCGCGGCACGGTTGCGCCGGGAGTGCACCGAGGCGAAGGAGGCGCTGTCCACCGACACCGAGGTCACGATTCCCGTGCTGCTGCCCGGCGTGCAGGCGCGGGCGCGGATGACCCGCGGCGAGTTCGAGGCGCTGGTCCGCCCGGCGCTGGAGGAGACCGTCGAGCTGCTGCGCGGCACGGTCCGGTCGGCGGGGCTGGCCGAGGCGGACCTCGACGCGGTCCTGCTGGTCGGCGGTTCCTCGCGGATACCGCTGGTGAGCCAGCTGCTGTCGGACCAGCTGGGCCGAGCGGTCGTCGTCGACTGCGACCCCAAGAGCACCGTCGCGCTGGGCGCGGCCAGGAGCGTCGTGCCCGTCGAGGAGGCCGCGGTCCCGGTGACCGCCGCCGCGGAGCCGCCGCCCAGGCCGGAGGTGGCCGACATCCCGCTCGTGCTGACACCACCCGAGCGCCGCCGGAAGCTGCTGCGCCCCAGGGTTCTCGTCGGTGCGGCGGTGCTCGCGGCGGGCGGGATCGTGCTCGCGGGCGGACTCCCGGTCGCGGTCGTCCCCAACGGACTCACGTCGCCGTCGACCGCCCCCGCCGCTCAGGCGCCGGGGGACCAGCCGCAGACGCAGAAGCAGAGCACGCCCGTGGCGCAGACGCAGCAGGGCCGGCCGAACCCCGTGGCCCAGCCCGGCAATCGCAAGGCGAGGGGCGGGCCCAACATCCCGGACGAGGGCCTCACGTCCAACGAGCCCGCGGCTCCCGGCGCGACCACGACCTCGCGGACCTCCACCACGACGTCGCAGGTGTCCGCCCGGCACGACACCACGGGTACCGCGCAGGACCGGAGCGAGGAACCGGCTCAAGATCCGACCGAGGACCCGGCCCAGGATCCCACTCAAGATCCGACCCAAGAGCCGCCGATGGACACGCCCCCTGTTCAGGAGCCGCCGTCCGTGACGCAGGAGCCGCCGCCGGTCGACCCGGCGACGACCACGCAGGACCCCGTGCCGACGACCCAGGACCCGGTGCCCACCACCACCCAGGAACCGCCGGTCACGAGCGAGGAGCCGCCGGCGGATCCGGCGCCGACGACCTGATCCGGTCGGGGAGGGAACGCGGTGGACAGTCCTGTCCGGACTGTCCACCGCGTTCGCCTGTGCGACGGGTCCTCGCCTCCCGCGGGAGACGAGGACCCGTGACGGCAGCCGGGTGGTTTGTCGGAGCACCCACTGCCGGGATTCGGGGCGTGTCCTACTTGGACGGTGCGTGGAGCCCGCTGCCGCCGGCCCTGGCGGCGTCGAAGCGGCGGGTCACGTCGGCCCAGTTCACCAGGGACCACAGCTTCTGGACGTAGTCGGGCCGCACGTTGCGGTACTGCAGGTAGTACGCGTGCTCCCAGGCGTCGAAGACGAGCACGGGGGTGGTGTTCATGCCGACGTTGCCGTGGTGGTCGTAGACCTGTTCCACGACCAGGCGCTGCGACAGCGGCTCCCAGGCCAGCACGCCCCAGCCGGAGCCCTGCACGAGGGACGTCGCGGCGCTCAGCTGCTTGGAGAAGGCGTCGAACGAGCCGAAGTGCTCGTCGATGGCCGCCGCGAGCTCGCCGTCGGGGCGGTCGCCGCCGTCGGGGCTGAGGTTGTCCCAGAACATCGTGTGCAGGACGTGTCCGGACAGGTTGAAGGCGAACGTCTTCTCCAGGCCGACGATGCCGGAGTAGTCGTCCTTCTCGCGGGTCTCGGCGAGGCGTTCGAGCATGTCGTTGGCGCCCTTGACGTAGGCCGCGTGGTGCTTGCTGTGATGCAGCTCCAGGATCTCGCCGGTGATCGCGGGCTCCAGCGCCGCGTAGTCGTAGGGCAGGTCCGGCAGCACGTACTGGGTCATGGGCTCTCCGAGAACGACTTCGTGGTGGCTGTTGCAACTCTTTCGCAATTGCAGATCATTGGCAAGTAGGTGATCGACCGCGACTGCCTTGATGACTTCAGTGTTTGCTGAAAACGCACCTTGCGTCCCGCGCGGCCGCCGGGGTGAGGACAAGATCGGGGACGTTGCTCCGACCAGGCGACACGCCCACAAGATGTGGGTGTCGATCAAGTCCGGCCGCCCATGTATTGTGCCGCGAAGCTGGTTCGGCCGGTCCTCCAGATCGGTCGTCGCAAGAGGGAACCCGGTGTGAGTCCGGGACTGCCCCGCAGCGGTGAGTGGGAACGAAAGCCGTCATCGAGCACTGGACGCCGAAGGTCCGGGAAGCGACGGCCGGTAGGAGCCTGTCGGCAGGCACGCCCACGAGTCCGAAGACCTGCCAGCACCCCGCACGCGAGCACGTGTGCGGGGCGTCCAGGGCCCCGAGGGAGGGCGGGAGGACGTGGCGGTCGCGCGCGCCCGTCTGCTCCTCGCTGCTCTCGTGGCCCCGAGCTCGCGAGGAGAGAGCTGTGACGGCGGTCGGCACAGTCGCCACCACCATGCGCGTCAAGAAACGCGACGGTTCGCTGGAACCGGTCGACCTGGACAAGATCGTGCGCGCCGTGGAGCGCTGCACGTCCGGTCTGCACGACGTCGACCCGTTGCGGGTCGCCACCAAGACGATCAGCGGCCTGTACGACGGCGCCACCACCGAGGAGCTGGACCGGCTGTCGATCCGGACGGCGGCCTCGCTCGTCGCGGAGGAGCCCGAGTACTCCAAGCTCGCGGCGGGTCTGCTCGCCGCGTACATCGAGAAGGAAGTGCGCCGTGAGGGCGTGCTGTCGTTCAGTCAGAGCATCGCGCTCGGTCATGCCGAGGGCCTGATCGGCGACGTCACGGCGGAGTTCGTCGCGGCCAACGCCCGCGAGCTCGACGACGCGATCGACGCGGACGGGGACCGCGGGTTCGAGTACTTCGGCCTGCGCACGGTCTACGACCGCTACCTGTTGCGCCACCCCGTGAAGCGGTCGGTGATCGAACGGCCGCAGTACTGGCTGCTGCGCGTGGCGTGCGGCCTGTCCCGCACCGCCGCCGAGGCCGTCGGCTTCTACCGGCTGATGTCGTCGCTGGCGTACCTGCCCAGCTCACCGACGTTGTTCAACTCCGGCACGGTGCACACCCAGATGTCGTCGTGCTACCTGCTGGACTCGCCGCGCGACGAGCTGGAGTCGATCTACGACCGGTACCGGCAGATCGCGCGGCTGTCGAAGTTCGCCGGCGGCATCGGCGTGCAGTGGTCACGGGTTCGTTCGCGCGGTGCGTTGATCCGCGGCACGAACGGCCATTCCAACGGGATCGTGCCGTGGTTGCGCACGCTCGACGCGTCGGTCTCCGCGGTCAACCAGGGCGGCCGGCGCAAGGGTGCGGCGTGCGTGTACCTGGAGACGTGGCACCCGGACGTCGAGGAGTTCCTGGAGCTGCGCGACAACACCGGGGAGGACGCGCGCCGCACGCACAACCTCAACCTGGCCAACTGGATCCCGGACGAGTTCATGCGCCGCGTCGAGGCGGACGGGGAGTGGTCGCTCATCGACCCGGACGAGGTGCCGGAGCTGACCGACCTGTGGGGTGACGAGTTCGACCGCGTCTACCGGGCCGCGGAGGAGGCGGGCCGGGTCGTCCGGACGGTGAAGGCCCGTGACCTCTACGGGCGGATGGTCCGCACGCTCGCCCAGACCGGCAACGGGTGGATGACGTTCAAGGACACGGCGAACCGCACGTGCAACCAGACGGCGTCGCCGGAGAACGTCGTGCACCTGTCGAACCTGTGCACGGAGATCCTCGAGGTGACCAGCGACGAGGAGACCGCGGTCTGCAACCTCGGCTCGGTCAACCTCGGTGCGCACGTCTCCGGTGGCGGAATGGACTGGGAACGCCTGCGCGCCACCGTCCGCACGGCCGTGGTGTTCCTCGACCGCGTGATCGACATCAACTACTACCCGACCGAGCAGGCGGCGCGGTCCAACCCGCGGTGGCGTCCGGTGGGCCTGGGCGTCATGGGGTTGCAGGACGTGTTCTTCCGGCTGCGCCTGCCGTTCGACTCGCCGGAGGCGCGGGAGCTGTCGACGCGCATCGCCGAGGAGGTCTACCTGACGGCGCTGGAGTCGTCGGCCGAGCTGGCCGCCGCGGCGGGCGCGCATCCGGCGTTCGCGGAGACCCGTGCGGCCAAGGGGGACCTCCAGCCGGACCTGTGGGGCGTCACGCCCACGCAGACCGAGCGCTGGGCCTCGCTGCGGGAACGCGTCAGCCTGCACGGGCTGCGCAACTCGCTGCTGGTGGCCATCGCGCCGACGGCGACGATCGCCTCGATCGCGGGCTGCTTCGAGTGCATCGAGCCGCAGGTGTCGAACACGTTCAAGCGCGAGACGTTGTCCGGCGAGTTCTTGCAGGTCAACTCGTACCTGGTGCGGGAGCTCAAGTCCCGCGGCCTGTGGACGGAGGCGGTCCGCGCCCGGCTCAAGCAGGACGACGGCTCCGCGCAGGGCCTCACCGAGCTGCCCGAGGACGTGCGCGCGTTGTTCCGCACCGCCTGGGAGCTTCCGCAGAAGGCGCTGATCGACCTCGCGGCGGCTCGCGGCCCGTACGTCGACCAGAGCCAGTCGCTGAACCTGTTCGTCGCGTCGCCGACGATCGGGAAGCTCTCGTCGATGTACCTCTACGCCTGGAAAGCCGGGCTCAAGACCACGTACTACCTGCGCTCCCGCCCGGCGACGCGCATCCAGCAGGCCACGGTCCCCGCGGTCGCGCCGACCGAGGCCGTCGCCTGCTCCCTGGAGAACCCCGAGTCCTGCGAGGCATGCCAGTGACCACTTTGGACAGCACCACCCGCCGCCACGCCCTGCTCGACCCCGGCATGGACCTCACGCTGCGGCCGATGCGCTACCCGTTGTTCTACGACCGGTTCCGCGACGCGATCAAGAACACCTGGACCGTCGAGGAGGTCGACCTGCACTCCGACCTCGCCGACCTCGGCAAGCTCTCGGAGGCCGAACGGCACCTCGTCAACCGGCTCGTGGCGTTCTTCGCGACCGGGGACACGATCGTCGCGAACAACCTGGTGCTCAACCTGTACGAGCACGTGAACGCCCCCGAGGCGCGGCTCTACCTGTCACGGCAGCTGTTCGAGGAGGCCGTGCACGTCCAGTTCTACCTGACGCTGCTCGACACCTACCTGCCCGACGAGAACGACAGGGCGGAGGCGTTCGCCGCCGTCGAGACGATCCCGTCGATCCGCGCCAAGGCCGAGTTCTGCTACAAGTGGATCGACTCGATCTCCTCGCTCACGGAGTTGCGCACCCGTGAAGACCGGCGGTCGTTCCTGCTCAACCTGATCTGCTTCGCGGCGTGCATCGAGGGCCTGTTCTTCTACGGCGCCTTCGCGTACGTGTACTTCCTGCGTTCGCGCGGGTTGCTGAACGGGCTCGCGTCGGGCACCAACTGGGTGTTCCGCGACGAGTCGATGCACATGGCGTTCGCCTTCGACGTGGTGGACACGGTGCGCCGCGAGGAACCCGACCTGTTCGACGACGCGTTGTACGACCAGGTGAAGGAGATGCTGCGCGAGGCGGTCGACGCCGAAGTGCAGTTCGCGGAGGACCTGCTCGGTGGCGGGGTCGCCGGGATGTCGGTGGCGGACATGCGGTCCTATTTGGAGCATGTCGCCGACCGGCGGTTGCAGGTGCTCGGCATCGAACCGGTCTACGGCTCCAAGAACCCGTTCGCGTTCATGGAGCTGCAGGACGTGCAGGAGCTGTCGAACTTCTTCGAGCGCCGGGTCTCGGCCTACCAGGTCGCGGTGAGCGGCACGGTGGCGTTCGACGAGGAGTTCTGAGCCGTGGCGTATTGGGGGCCGGGGCGGACGCCCCGGCCCTCCTTCGCGGTATCACCGGTCATCCGTTGCGCAACGCCTCCAGTGTGACGCCGCGCCGCCGCCGGACCAGCTCCCGCAACGTGCCGGCGTTGCGGTACCCGACTCGTCCAGCGATGGCGTCCGCGCTGAGCGTGGTGGTGCGCAACAGGTGCGTCGCCTCGTCGAGCCGGATGTCCTGGATGAAGTCGAGCGGTGACTTGCCCAGGACCGTCTGCGCGGTGCGTTGCAGGGTGCGTGTGCTGACGCCCAGGGCACGGGCGGCATGGGTGAGCGGCGGCGGGTCGGCGAGGTGCGCCCGTGCCCACCGTTCGAAGGCGGTCATCAGCGGGTCCGCCCGCGCCAGCTGGGTGGGGAGGGCGAACGCGGCCTGCGACGGCCGGTCGCCGATCAGCAGGTAGCGGGCGACCAGGTCGGCGAGGTCGAGGCTGCGCTGCCGCACGATCCACAGCGCCAGGTCGATGTGCGCGAAGGCCGCTCCGGCGGTGGTGCGGTGGTCCTCGTCGACCAGCGTCCGCGAGTCCTCCAGCTCGACGGACGGGTAGCGCTGCCGGAAGGCGGGGCCCAGCCACCAGCTCGTCGTGGCCCGCCTGCCGTCCAGCACCCCTGCCTCGGCGAGGAAGAACGCGCCGCTGCATGCCGCCGCCAACGCGGTTCCGGTGGCGGCGGCGGACGTCGCCAGGTCGAGGACCCAGGCGTGGGCGGGGTCGCGCATCGCCGCCACGACCTGCTCCGGTGTCCGGAACCCGACCGCGGGCAGGACGACGAGGTCCACATCGGACTCCAGCTCCGTGACCGGGACGGTGGTCAGGACGAGTCCGTTGCCCGTGCGGACCTCCGTTCCCGCGCCGACCACCGTCACCGAGGTGAGCTGCCCGTCGCCCGCGCTGAGCGCGTTCGCGGCGCCCAGCACGTCCATGATCGCCGCGAACCCGGAGTCGAACGTGCCGTCGATGGCCGCTACCGCGATGCGCATGTCGCAAACGATACTCAGAACGTCGTTTACGCCACTCCTCGCAGCCCTGCCGGTCTCCTAACTTGATCAGCGAGCCGGGACACCAGGTCCGCGGCGAGCGAAAGAGGAGATCGTCATGGCGCTGAAGCTCGGTGTGCTGGCCCTGCTGACCGCGGAGAAGGGCAAGGAGGCGGAGCTGGCCGCCTTCCTCAAGTCCGGCCGCGACGTCGTCGAGGACGAGCCGGGCACCAAGGTCTGGTACGGCTTCCAGGTCGACGAGTCGACGTTCGGCATCTTCGACGCCTTCGACGACGAGGAGGCACGACAGGCCCACCTCACCGGCAAGATCCCCGCCGCACTGTCCGAAGTGGCCTCCGGCCTGCTCGCCACGGCCCCGGACATCCGCGCGGTCGACGTGCTCACGTTCAAGCACACCGCCTGAGGGTCAGGCGCCGGGCTGCCAGGAGGCGAGCAACGACGACCGCGCCTCCTCGTACTGCGCGGCCAGCTGCTCGACCAGCTCCGCCACCGTCGAACGGCGCCGGATGGCGCCGATGCCCTGACCGGAACCCCAGATGTCGCGCCACGCCTTGGCTTCGGTGTTCCCGCCGGAGCCGAAGTTCATGACGGACGGGTCGGACTCGGGCAACGCGTCGGGGTCGAGTCCCGCGGCGGCGATGCTGCCGCGGAGGTAGTTGCCGTGGACGCCGGTGAACAGGTTGCTGTAGACGATGTCGCGGGCGGTGCTGTCGACGATCATCTGCTTGTACGCGTCGGCCGTGCGCGCCTCCTCGGTGGCGAGGAACGCCGAGCCGACGTACGCGAGGTCGGCACCGGCCGCCTGCGCGGCGAGCACCGCGCGTCCGTGCGCCAGCGCCCCGGACAGCAGCAGCGGTCCGTCGAACCACTGCCGGATCTCCTGCACCAGCGCGAAAGGCGACTGCGTGCCGGCGTGGCCACCCGCTCCGGCGGCGACGGCGATGATGCCGTCGGCGCCCTTGTCGACGGCCTTGCGGGCGAACTCGTTCGTGATGACGTCGTGCAGCACGATGCCGCCGTACGAGTGCACCGCGTCGTTGATCTCGGGCCGCGCGCCCAGCGACGTGATCACGATCGGCACCTTGTGCTCGACGATGACCTGCATGTCCTGGTCGAGCCGGTCGTTCGAGCGGTGGACGATCTGGTTGACGGCGTAAGGCGCGACGAACCGGTCGGGGTGCTCGGCGCGGTACTTGTCGTTCTCCTCGTCGATCTGCTGGAGCCAGTCGGCCAGCAGCGACGCCGGACGCGCGTTGAGCGCGGGGAACGACCCGATGACGCCCGCCCGGCACTGCGCCCCGACGAGCTCGGGCCCTGAGCAGAGGAACAGCGGCGACGCCACGACCGGCACGCGGAGGTCGCCTGCGAGAGCTGGGGGCAGTGCCATCGGGAGTCCTTTCACGGGGAGTGCGCACCGCAGGGGTGCCTACTGGACAGTAACCAGCCGCGGCCGTTTATGCAACGAGTTGCACAAACGGCCGCGCCGCCGTGGTCGACCTCCTAGGATGAACGGGTGTCACTGCGGTTCGCGATCATCACCTCGTTGCTGGAGCGAGAGGCCACGGGGCTGGAGCTGACGCGCCGCTTCGACCGCTCCTTCGGCTACTTCTGGCCCGCGTCGCACCAGCAGATCTACCGCGAGCTGCGCAGCCTGCTGGACGCCGGGCTCATCGAGGAGAAGGGCGACCCCGCCAGGCCGGGACGCGGCCAGCCGCGCGTGGTCGGCGTCACGGAGGAGGGCGTCGCGAGCCTGCGGCGGTGGATCGGCGAGCTCGACGAGCCCCGCCCCGAACGGTCCTCGCTCGCGGTCCGGATCCGTGCCGCGGCGGCGACCGGTGAGCTCGGCGGCGTCGAGGACGCGGTGAGGCGCCACCTGGCGGCGCACACCGCGACCCTGGAGACCTACCGCGAGATCGAGCGCCGCGACTTCGCCGACCGGCTGCTCGACGCCGAGGGGGAGCTGCACCACCTCGTCCTGCGGTCCGGGCTGGCGAACGAGCAGGCGTGGATCGGGTGGTGCGAAGACGCCTTGGAGCTCCTCCAACGCCTGCGCCGCTCCGAGTAGACCCGGCTCGTTGTCCGAAACCGAAAACCGGTGACCCGCGGTTGTCGGGAACGGACAACCGGTCCGGTCCCGTGCCGCGGCACCCTGGAACCAGGTGCTCCGGACTTCGGGCACGACGGTCTCACAGGAAGGGTCGACATGAGCTCCAGCCAGGCAGGACCACACCTCGCGCCCATCGGTGACGGGCCGGTCGTGGCCGACGACGGGGCGCGCGTCGCGCTGCTGTGGGACGAACCCGCTCACGTGACCGCCGAGATCCCCTCGCCAAGGCACGACGTGGTCGAGGTCTGGGGTCATGGCTCGTTCCCGGCCAGCGACCCGCCCGCCAACTGGTAGCCCGCCCTACGCCGGTTCCACCCGCAGCGTCACGGTCCGGTTGAGCGCGGGATCGGCGCTCGCGTGCGGCAGGTCCGCCTGCTCTGCCGACCGCAGCACGAACGCGGCCGGTGGCTGCTCACCCGCCTCGGCGAGCACCTCGGCCGCTGCCGCCGTCGAACCGCCGGTCGCCGGGGTCGCACGGACCGTGCACCGGGAGCTGAAGTCCGTCCGGCTGGTTCGGGACGTGCTGACGGACGGTGGTCTGTCCGAACCGGACGGTCGCGGCCGAGCGGGAGGGGGATCTGGCGCTTCCGCCCGTCACGTGAGGCATGTGCCCACAAGCCGACCGGGGTCCGGACGTACACTCCGGACCCGGTCAGGACGAGAGCATCCGCCTGCCGGGTGACATCGGGAGGCGGTAGTGGTGCACGAGGCGGTACGTCGGCTCGCGGAGGCGACGGGGTGGACCGGACGGTCCTACGTGGACACGGACTGGAACGTCGTGCACGCGAAGCTAGGATTCGAGCTGCCGTCCGACTACCGCGACCTGCACGCGGTCTTCCCGCCCGGCTCGTTCTGCGCGGCGGGTGTCCTGAACGGCGTGATGGTCCAGCCGCCGTACCGGGTGGACGGGGAGCCGGACCTGCTGCACCAGTTCGAGGTCGAGGCGCAGGAGACCGAGGACTGGCGGCGGGAGCACCCGGAGGACGTGCCGGAGGGCATGGTCCCGTGGGCGCGCGGGGATCGCGAGGGGCTGTTCTGGGTGCGCCGGTCGCCCGACCCGGAGCAGTGGACCGTCGCGGTCTCCAGCGCCGGGATCTGGGGGGATGACGACGCGCCGGTGGTGGAGGAGTTCGACTGCGGTGCGGCCGAGTTCCTCCTCGGCTTCGTGACCGGCCGCCTGCACAGCCGGGTGCTCGGACCGGTCGAGCCCGATGGCGGTGCCGCGGGGTTCCGGCCGATCGACGAGGCGGAGTGGCTCGGCTTCTGCGAGGTCAGCTCGCCGACCCTGCGCAAGGTCTCGCTGCCCGCGCGGGACGGCGGGAACCTGGCCGAGGTGCTCGGGTGGTCCGGCACACCGAAGTGGCTGCCGGACTGGGACGTCGCGGAGAGGCTCCTCGGCCTGGCGTTGCCGGGCGACTACAAGGAGCTGCTCAGCACGGTGCCCGTCGGTGTCTACGCCGGCACGGTGCTGCTCGGACCTCCGACGCCCAAAGGCCACCAAAACGACCTGCTCGCCGAGCACCGCGCGTTCATGTCGGAGCTGAGGACCAGGGCCGACGACCTGCCGTACGCGGTCTTCCCGGAACTTCCAGGGCTGCTGCCGTGGGCCGAGTTCAGCCACCGGATGGCCGGTGAGCTGTTCTGGCTGGCGGACGAGGGTGACCCGGACTCCTGGCCGGTGGTGGTGCGCGGCGCGGACGGCAACTGGGAGGAGTTCGACGTCGGGGTGGCCGCCTTCCTGGCCGCGCTGGTGCGCGACGAGCTGCCCAGCGAGCTGGTCGCGTACAAGCCGGGTGCGCCCGCCTATCGGACGCTCCAGGACCTGCCGGGGGCACCGAGTAACACCGGCAGCTAGAAGGGTCGCGCCGCAACGGTTGACCTTCCAGTGGCTGCAAGGTCGAGGATTCCTCCGTGGACGAAAGCACTGAACTCCTCACCATCGGCCAGCTGGCCCGCCGGACGGGCCTGTCGGCGCGCACGCTGCGGTTCTGGTCGAACGAGGGCGCCATCACCCCTGCGGGCCGCACGGCGAGCGGCTACCGCCTCTACGACTCCGAGTGCGTCGCCCGCGTCGAGCTGGTCCGGACCTTGCGGGAGCTGGGTTTCGGGCTCGACGACGTGCGCAGGGTGCTGGAGCGCCAGGTCACCGTCGCCGAGGTCGCCTCCGCGCACGTGGCGGCGATCGACGCGCAGATCCGTTCCCTCAAGGTGAGCAGGGCCGTCCTGTCGACCGTGGCGAAACGCCGCTCCACCACCGAGGAGACAGCACTGATGAACCGGCTTGCGCGTCTGTCCGCCGCCGACCGGCTGCGGATCGTCGAGGAGTTCAAGGAGGAGGTGTTCGGCCGGCTCGACCTCGAACCCCGGCTGCGCGACCGGGTCCGCGAGCTCACCGTCGACCTGCCCGACGATCCCTCGCCCGACCAGGTCGACGCCTGGGTCGAGCTGGCGGAGCTCGTGCGGGACCCGGGTTTCCGCGACCGGATGAGGACCTTCCTGGAGCTCAGCCTCCCCGTGTCCGGTCAGACGGCGAAGCCGCCCGGCGCGAACATCTGGTGGGCTCGTCAGGTCGTGCAGGACGTCGCGGAGGCCAGGTCCCGCGGCACGGAGCCCGGCGACCCCGCCGCGGCGGAGCTGGTCGCGGCCTGCTTCCCGGATGCCGATCTCAGCGCGGTGCTGCGGTCGGTGGAGGCCGGGATCGCGGCCGGGGCGGAGCGGTACCGCTCGCTCGTCGGTCGTGTGCAGGGCAGGCGCGCCGCGCCGGAGGCCACCGAGGAGCTGCACTGGCTGGCCGAGGCCCTCCGCGCGGCCGTCGACCGCGAAACCGGTCTGCGGTAGCCGCGGCGGTCCACTGAGGACAGCCGGGTCAGGGGCGGCGGGCGAGGTAGACGGTGTTGGTGGAGTCGGTGCCCTGCAACCGGTTGGGGAAGCGGACGACCTCGGCGCGCACGTCGGTGAAGGCCGTCGCGAGCGTGTCCGCGTACTCGGTCTCCGGCGGGTCGTTCGACCACAGCGCGAAGATCCCGTCCGGCCGGAGCAGCTCCGCGAGGCGCCGCACGCCCTCGGGCGCGTAGAAGTCGGCGTTGTCCGGGTGCAGCAGGTGCCGCGGGGAGTGGTCGATGTCCACCACGATCGCGTCGAACGTCCTGCCGGGCAGCTCCGGGTCGAACCCCCGCCCGGAGCGCAGCATCGCGAAGAGGTCGCCGTGGACGAGCCGGCACCGCGGGTCGGCCGCCAGCGCCTCCCCGCCGGGGACCAGGCCCTGGCGGTGCCAGTCGATCACCTCGCCGAGGGCGTCGACGACCACGAGCGAGCTGACGCGCGGATCTTCCAGCACGGTCTGCGCGGTGTAGCCGAGGCCGAGGCCGCCCACGGCCACGTCCAGCGAGGCGCCGGGCAGCCCGGCGAGCGCGAGGCGGGCCAGCTCCACCTCGGCGACGGTGAACAGGCTCGACATCAGGAACTCGTCGCCGAGCTTGACCTCGTGGATCTCCTCGCCGGTGCCGGGGTCGACCCGGCGGCGCAGGGTGAGCTCGCCCAGCGGCGTGCGGTGGTACGCGAGTTCCCGGAAGCGTGAGCTCATGCGGCGGCACAGTACCTCCCGGCCCGGGACCCGTTCGGGCGACCCCTTCCGGCGATACCGCCCATCGGTTTTTTCGCGCACCATTCGGAGCAATCGAATTTTGGAGCGCCGTTGGAGATTTCTTGGAATGGGCGGGCAGACTCCTCGATGTCAGTTGAACAGCGGAGGGAGGAACTCTCATGAAGCCCCAGGCGAAGATGAAGCGCATCACGATTCGCAAGGTGGGTCCGGTCCGCCTCACGGCGGCCGCCTGCTCGCAGTACAACGTCAAGCCGGCCTAAGGCGCGACGCGGACGCGCCGGGCCACCGCGCCCGGCGCGTCCGACCTGACACCAGGGGAGGAGACGGCGTGACCGAGATCGACCTCGACCGGCCGGTGCCGCTGCACCCGCTGGTGTTCCTGGAGGACGGCGACGAGGTGACGATCGGCCGTCCCGACATCGACTCGTACGGCATGTTCCCCGGTGAGGGCGCCGCGCTCGTGCGCAGGCTGGTCGAAGGCGACACCCCGCGCGAGGCCGCGGCGTGGTTCGAGCGCGAGTACGGCGAGGAGGTCGACATCGAGGACGTCCTCGCGGGCCTCGACGAGCTCGACCTGGTGCGCAGGACGGGGGAGGAGATCGTCGCCACCACCGCTCCCGTGCGGTTCGGGCGGCTCGGCGCCGCGTTGTTCTCGCCCTTCGCGTGGGCCGCCTACGCCGTTCTGGCGGGGTGGGCGTTGTTCGTGATGGTGGCGAACGCGGATTTGCGGCCGACCTACCACAACATTTTCTTCTCCGATTACTACATGGTCATCCAGGTCGGGCTGTTCCTGGCCGCCATTCCCCTTCTTTTTCTGCACGAGTCGTTCCACGCGCTCGCGGGACGAAGGCTCGGCGTCCGGTCGCGGTTGCGGATCGGCAGACGCCTCTACTTCATCGTCCTGGAGACGTCGCTCGACGGTCTCGTGGCCGTGCCACGCGCGAAGCGGTACCTGCCGATCGTCGCGGGGCTGCTGGCCGACGTCCTCGGCATCGCCGCGTGCACCGTCGCCGCCGACCTGACGCGCCACCCGGACGGCTCGCTGTCGGGTGCCGGGAGGTTCCTGCTGGCCGTGGCGTTCGCCGCGCTGCTGCGGGTCATCTGGCAGTTCTTCCTCTACCTGCGCACGGACGTCTACGTCCTCGTCAGCACGGTGCTGGGCTGCGTCGACCTGCACGGGGCCGCGATGCGGATCGTGAAGAACAGGTTCCGGCGGCTGGCCGGCAAGCCGGAGGAGGACGAGTCGGTGCTGCACCCGGTCGACCGGCAGGTGGCGCGCTGGTACTCGTGGCTCGTCGTCGTCGGGTACACCGCGAGCCTCACGACGTTCGCGCTCGCGGGTGCCCCGGTGCTCTACCGGTTCGTCACCGGTGTCCTCGGGCGGCTCACGGGTGACGGCGTGCCGACGGCCCAGCTGCTCGACTCGATCGTCTTCGGCGGTGTCGCGCTCGCGCAAGGCGCCGTGCTCGGCTGGCTGATGGTCAGGGAACGCGTGCGGGCGCGCCGCGACCGTCGCCTGCACCACGTCATTCACTGAAAGGACGCACCCCATGGACAGCCGCTACTGGATCCGCGCCGACCGGCGGCGCGACCGGGCCCACGCCCTCGCCGCACTGGACCTGCCGCCGGTCTGGGCGGTCCTCGACGCCCACCGGCGGCTGCGCGGACCGTACACGGCTGCCGGGACGCTGCTCCGGCAGATCGCCGACGACCTGCTGCGGCGGTGCCCCGAGCTGGGGGAGCGGCACAACATCGAGCTGCTGACCAGCACGCCGGAGCTGGCGGGCCGGGTGCCGAGCGCCTGGCACACGCTGGAGTGGGCGGTGCAGGACAACGAGCGCACCCGCTACTACTCCCGCCTGCACACCCGCAACATCGCCAACGGCCTGGCCGAGCTGCTGCGCGACTACCTGGCCGCCCTCGGCGGTGGGCCGCGCACGCTCGTGTTCGAGAACGCCCACGAGGCCGACCCGTCCGACCAGGAGCTCATCGCCGTGCTGCTGCGCCGCGGCGACCTCCCCGGCCTCTGCGTCGTCGTGGGCACGAGCCGGGAGCCGCTCGTGGACCCGCGTGGCGAGATCGACGTGTCGCTGGCGGCGACGATCGCCGCGTGCGCCGAGGTCGTCGAGGCGCAGGCAGGCGAGGACGAGCCGCTGCCGGAGAACCCCGCCCAGACCTATGTGGACAGTGACGGCACGGCGGACGACCCGCGGCTGCTCGCCGCCTACCTCGACCTGCCCGCCGAGGCCCGTGCGGCACTGCACGACGCGAGGGCCGAGCTGCTCTCGGCCGAGGACGGGTTCTCGTTGCGCCTCGGCGCCATCCCGTACCACCTGGAGCACGGCAGCGACCCGGCGGGAGCGGGCGCGCAGGCGCTGCGGGTCGCGCTGGACCACTGCCACAAGGTCGGGCTCTACCAGGGCGCCGCGGAGCACGGCCTGCGCGGCCGGGCGGTGGCGGACCGCGAGGCCGACCCGGACCTGTGGTGGCACCTCACCTTCCAGACCGGCATCGTGCTGGCCGCCGTCGGCCGTGCCGCCGAGGCCGACGCGCTGTACCTGGAGGGGCGCTCGGCCTCGACCGACCCGGCCGTCCAGCTGGAGCTCGCGTACTCGACGGCCATGCTGCACGCCCGGCACTACCCGGAGGCCGAACGCGACTACGTCCGTGCGAGGGCGTGGATGAACCTCGCCATCGCCATCGCGTCGCAGCTCGACGACCCGAAGAAGGAAGCGTTCCAGTCGGTCTTCACCCGCAACGGCCTCGCGCTGGTCGAGGTGCGGGAACGGAAGCCGGAGGTGGCGCTCGCCCTGGTGAACGAGGGGATGGAGCGGCTCGACCGCGAGCTCGACGCGGACGAGCACCGGCTGCACCGCCTGGTGCTGCGCTACAACCGGGCGCAGGTCTACGGCGCGATGGGCCGCCTGGACGAGGCGCTCGCCGACTACAGCTACGTCCTCGAACGCGACCCGAACTTCCCCGAGCACCACTTCAACGTCGGCAACGTGCTGCGCCGGCTCGGCCGCGTCGAGGAGGCGATCGAGGCGTACCAGGAGGCGCTGCGCCTCTCCCCGCCGTTCCCCGAGGCGTACTACAACATCGGAGACTCCCGGCTCGCGCTCGGCGACGTCGAGGGCGCGATGGCGGACTTCGGCTACGTCATCGAGCTGGACCCGAAGCACGTGGACGCCAGGATCAACCGCGCGGGCCACCTGCTGGACCAGGGCGACGCCGAGGGCGCGTGGCGCGACGTCTCCGCCGCGCTCGAGGTCGCGCCGGACAACGCGCACCTGTTGTGCCTCAAGGGCCAGCTGCTCGCCGAGAAGGACGAGTACGCGGCGGCGTCCGAGGCGCTGGAGGAAGCGGTGCGGCGCAACGACGGGTTGGCCGAGGCGTGGGCGATCCGCGGCACGATCGCGGTGGCCTCCGGCGAGCTGAACGCCGCGATCAACTACCTGAGCAGGGCGATCACGCTCGACGACAACCCGGAGGTCCGCTACAACCGCGCGATCGCCTACGAGGAGTCCGGTGAGCTGGCCGCGGCGATCCTCGACTACGACGCGGTCCTCGCGGTGAGCGACGACGAGGACGCGAGGCAGCGCAGGGAACTCTGCGCCGCGGCGGCAGTGAGCTAGGGGAGACGCCGTGACCGCAACGGAGGACGTGGCCGCCGGACTTGCGGTGGCCACGTTCACCGACGCCATGAGCAGGCTCGTCTCCGGCCTCGCCGTCGTCACCACCCGGCAGGACAACGGCACGCCGTGCGGGCTGCTCGTCTCCTCGATCTGCTCCTACAGCGTGAACCCGCCGTCCGTGCTGGTCGTCGTCGACCACGCGTCACGGTGCCACGAACCGTTGAGGCGCAGCACGGAGTTCGGCGTGCACCTGCTCGGCATCGCACAGGAACGCACCGCGCGGACCTTCGCGAGCAGAGGAGCCGACAAGTTCGCCGACGTGGCCTGGGAGTGGGACGGCTCCGTGCCGCGGTTGTGCCCGGCGCCCATCTACCTGCGGTGCACCACCACCGCGCTGTTCGGGCACGGCGACCACACCGTGCTGATCGGTGAGGTGACGCGCACCGAGGTGGAGGACGCCGAGCCGCTCGTCTTCTACCGCCGCCTGCTCGACTGGCGGCTACGGGGAACCGGTGCCCGCCGGCGGTAGCCCGGAGAGCGCCCGTTCGTGCCGGTGCGCCCGGTCGAACGGGTCCTCGCCGTTGAGGATCAGCTGGTGCAGCGCCTTGAGTCGCGGCCCCGGCTCGATGCCCGCCTGGTTGGACAGCAACCGGTAGGCCCTGGCGTAGGCCGTCAAGGCGTCCGCGCGCCGTTCCGCCTGGCACAGCGCCAGCATCAGCTGCTCGTGGAACCTCTCCCAGCACGGGTAGGTCTGGCATAGCTCTTCCAGGTCGAACACGGCCAGGTGCCCGTCACCGGCGCACAGCATCACGTCGAACCGGTTGCGCAGCAGCTCCAGGTACTCCTTCTCCAGCCGGGTGACGTCGTGGTCGAACATCCCCGTGTCGTTGAGGTCCGCCAGCGGCGACCCCCGCCACAGGCACAGGGCGGTCGTGAACTTCTCCCTCGCGGTCCGGCAGTCACCCGCGGCCATCGCCACCTGGCCCTGCCTCGACAGCTCCCGGAACCGCGTCAGGTCGAGCTGGTGCGGCTCCAGGCGGAGCACGTAGCCGGAGGGACGCGTGCTCAGCACGGGGTGCGAGGCCCGTGACCGGCCCCAGCCGGGCGTGAGCACCCGCCGCACGGCCGTGACGTACCCGTGCAGGGCCGCGACCGCTGACCGGGGAGCGTCACGGGACCAGAGCTGGTCCACGATGCGACTGGTCGGAACGAACTCGTTGGCGTGCAACGCGAGCAGTGCCAGCAGCGCCCGTTGCTTGGGCGCTGACGGTGTGCAGCGCCGGGCGCCTCTTGTGACTTCGAACGTGCCCAGGACCCGGAAGTGCGGCGGTTCATCTTCCGTTGCCACCTGCTCACCTCCTTCCGTTATGTCGGACTGCGAGTGTCAACCAGGTGCCGACCGTTAGGTAGGGCCCTCACCGAAACTGCCGGTGCGCGTGGAATGGCTTGCAACGCAAAGGATTCGGCATTCAGCCCACCCGTCACCCGACTGGCTCGCCGACCCGACAGACGGCGTGGTCCGAACGCCGGTCAAATGGGGCCGTCCGATGTAACGGGCGCGGACTCCGCGCGGCGTGCGGCGGTTTCGGGCGGCAGTAATCCATCCACAGTGGACTCTGCCGGTATCGGCAGGACGTGACCCGGTCGGCGCAACCTGTTGACACGCGCCCGAGTTCAGTGGCCGTTCACTCCGCGTCCAGACCGCGGGAGCACCGTGACCGCAGTGGTCCTCGACAACTTTGGAGGTGCTCCACAGATGTTCCGGAAACTGGCGGCATCACTGGCGACGGCACTGGTCGCCGCGGCATCCGTCGCGCTACCCGCCGCGCCCGCACAGGCGGAGCCGGTCCGTGCCGGCACCGGAGACGGCCCTGTCGTCTTCACCAGGTCCACCGGCCTGGGCATGCAGGACGTGATCACCTGCACCGGCACCTCGGACAACCCGCACAACTCCTCCGGCACCCCGAGCGCCGTCACGGGCAAGTCGCGCAGCTCCTGCACGGCACCCGTCGCCGAGATCCGCGCCCAGGCGGAGCTGTGGCGCTACCTGGAGGGCTACGGCTTCGTCCAGACGGCCATCGGCTCGCTCGCCGCCGCCCCCAACTCCGCGGGCCCCATGCCGTCCACCGCCTTCGACATCTGCCAGGGGCGCCTCGCCTACTGGGTGACAGTCGGACGCCACACCTTCTACGCGCCACCCGGCTACTCGCCGCCCAAGATCACGCTCGTGACCGAGACGCCCCCTGTCGGCGTGAACTGCTAGGCACGCTTCCAGAACTGCTGTCCGTAACACCCCGCTCCGTTCGCAACTCTCTTTCGTGTTTCCCGTGTAGGACGCGGGGCCCCTACGTACCATGTACGGAAACGTAGGGCCCCCGCGTTCCCAAGCCGCGTCACGCGGAGTGGGCGGGACCGCCTGGGTGGGTGACACGCGGGCGGGTGTGTGGCGGAGAGGGACAGCGCTTCCGGCGGAGTGCTCAGTCCCCTGACTGGCTCAACGCGTCGAGGCCGTCCTGCCACCGCTGCCGCCGTTCGCCCGCCGACTGCTCCCACCACGGGGTGCCCCGCTCCCCGAGGGCGGTCTTCGCGAGGTGCACCCGTGCGCGAGCTTCCCGCTCCGCCTCGGCGTCCTGGGCGCGCAGGGCGGCCCCGACGTCCCTGCGCGCCGCCATCAGGAGGCGGCGCAGCCGTGCCGCGGCCTCGGGCGGGATCTCGGGGTCGGTCGCCCGCCACCGCCTGCCGTCGATGACGACGAAGTGCCCGTCCGGCGTGTGCTCCTGCTCAGCCACCACCCCAGGATCGCACCGATCCGGGGGCCGGGCAGCGAGGCCGTTCCGCTCGGGCCTCGTGGAACACCATGTCCACTGTGGAACAACAGGCCCACGTCGCCGAGCGGCGTGCGTCTGGCTGACCGCCGGTCCATTCCGGACTTCCCGCGGCGGCGCCACCGGTGATCCACCATCGTGTCATTTTTCCGCACCAAACCGCGGAAGTGCCCGATACTCGGCCGATGGGCATCACTCGACGTGTCTTCGTCAGCGGCGCGGTGGCAGCGCCTCTCGTCGCGCAGCTGGGCGTCACGGGGGTCGCGCACGCGGCCGCCCCCGGCGACCAGAGGCTCACCGCGCTGGACGGGCTGGCGGAGCTGCGGCTGACGGACGTCGCGCGCACCAGGCTCGCGGACAACGGCATCCAGGTTCAGGCGGTCGCACCGGCCACGCCGATCACCGGCGCCGACGGCACGACGGTGGAGGGCGTCAAGCTCACCCCGGAGTACGCCACCGGCACGGTCACCGCCCTCGGGCAGCCCGGGCAGGGCAGCGGGCGGGCGCTCGGCGGGATCGTGCTGTCGAACTCGGTGGCGCGCATGGAGATGGCGGGCATGCGGGTCCTGCTGCCCGAAGGCGTGGTGTTCGGCTTCCTGAAGGTGGACGACGACTGGGTGGGCGAGCTGCCGCTGTACGCGGCGGACCCGGCCACGATGAGGGTCGACCTGCAGGCGGGGGCGCCGGGCCAGCCCGTCGTGGTGCGGGGCAACCGCATCCAGGCCAAGCCGACCCGGGAGGGCGTCGAGGCGTTCACCGACGCGTTCGGCGTCGCCCTGTTCACCACCGACGACGTGGTGTTCGCCGCGGCGGTCCAGGGCAACGCCTGGCCGTTGCCCACCCTCCCGGGCGTCTGACGGTCAGCGCGGGCCCAGCGTCGTCTCCCTCGGGTCGGTCCTCGTGGTCGCGATGGCGACGACCTGGAGGCGGCTGGCGCGCAGGAACGGGTAGGCGGCCTCGCCGTGGGTCCCGCCGCTGTGCCCGGTCCCGCCGAGGCCGGGCAGGAACGGGGCGTGGCCCAGGTGTGAGTCGTTGACCTTGAGCGTGCCGCCGTTGCGCACCTCCGCCGTGAACCGCCGGATCACCTCGGGGTCCTCGGTCCACAGCGAGTTGCGCAGGCCGTAGACGTTGCCGTTGAGGAACTCGATGCCGCGGTCGAGCAGGTCGGGGCAGTCCTCGGGCACCACGACCGACAGCAGCGGGAAGAACGTCTCGTCGCGCACGGCGGGGACGGCGGCGGCCCGTTCGAAACCGTCGACGCGCAGCACGGTCGGTTCGATGAACAGGCCCCGCGGGTCGGGTTCGCCGCGCAGGTCCACCTGGCGGCCACCGCAGATCTTCGTGGCGCCCGCGGCGAGCGAGTCCTTCAGGCAGCGGTTGAACGCCGTGGAGCGCAGCACGGGGCTCAGCACGGTGTCCGACAGCTCGGGGTCACCGGGGCGCAGCTCGGAGGCCGCGACCGCGAGCCGGTCGAGCAGCTCGTCGGCGATGGCGGGGTGGGCGACCACGTACTTCGGGCTGAAGCACAGCTGGCCGGAGGCGTAGAACGCCTCGGTCAGCGCCGCGGTGGCGTAGCCGAGGTCGGCGTCCCGCCACACCAGCACGCCGTCGTTGCCGGACAGCTCCAGGATCGCCCTCTTGCCGCGTTCGACGCACTGGCGTTCCAACGCGAGACCGTGCTCGCTGGAGCCGAAGTAGTAGACGGTGTCGACCAGCGGGCTTTCCACCCACTGCCGCAGCGTGACCTCGAAGTCGGCGCACACCACGTTGAGCGTTCCCGGCGGGGCGTTCCGCTTCTCCAGCGCCGGGATGATGATCTCGTGCAGCGCGTAGCTCAGCGAGGTGGCGCAGCTGCGCGGCACGCGGATCACCACGGCGTTGCCCGTGGACACCACGAGCAGGGCGGCCAGGCCGAGCAACGGCGTGTTGGCGGCAGGGGCGACGCAGACGACCCCGTCGGGCTGGCGTTGCAGCACGATCCGGTGCCGGTCCGTCGTGATCTCCTGGTGCAGCTGCGACCGGGCGTGCTCGAGGCCGTCCGGCCGGTACAGGTGCTCCAGCACGTCGAGCTGCGCCTCAGCCAGCCGCCGCGGGCAGCCCTCCATGCGCAGGATGCGGGCCAGCTCCTCGCGGTGCGCCAGGAACCCCGAGTACAGGTCCTCGGAGCAGCCGAGCCGGTCCTCCAGTGTCATGGCCTGCAACAGCGGCACCGCGTCCGCCGCAGCCCGCAGAGCGGCATTCCCCAGCTCCGGGGTGGCCAACGCGACCGAGCACAGCACGTACGGGTGGGCGTGCAGCTCCTCCTCACTGCCCTCGCGCAGCAGACGGGACAGCCTCGCCGTCTCGGCGCCCACCGGGTCCAGGACGGTGCGCACGCTCATGCCGTAGGCCCGCTCGTCGGTGTCGATGCGCTCACCCCCGACGTAGAGGGGGAAGTGGCGGACAGCGGTCTGGGTCATCGGTTTTCCTCGGTCTTGAAGTAGGTGGCCAGCGACCTGGCCAGGTCGTCGATGCCGCTGCTCGCGACCACGCGCATCAGCGGGATGTCCCTGTTGAACCGGCGCCGCATCTTGGTGATCAGCTCGGCGCTCATCAGCGAGTCCACGCCGAGCTGGTCCAGCGGCCGGTTGCGGTCGATGCGGTCCGGGTGGACGCCGAGCACCTGGGCGAGCGTGCTCACGACGGCGTCGGCGATCAGCACGGCCGCCTCCTCCTGCGAGGCTTCCCGCAGCCGGTCGAGCAGGTCGTCGTACTCGTCGTCCCCGGTCTGCTCCCCGCCGGCGAGCTCACCCAGGCGCGGCGTCGTCAGGTGGGCGTAGAGCCTGCGCACCAGCTCCGTGTCGCGGCTCCACACCAGCGAGACCGCCGCAGCGCGCTCGCCGACCAGCTCGTCCAGCGCCCTGCGGACCTCGTGCAGCGGCAGCAGTCCCATGCCCGCCCTGGTGACGGTCCTCGCGGTGGCCTCGTTGCGGGCCACGTAGCCCACCTCGTCCAGCGCGCCCCAGACGATCGTCTGCCCGGTCAGCCCACGGGCCCGCCGCGCCCTCGCCAGCGCCTCCAGGAACAGGTTCGCCGCGCAGTAGGCGGCCTGCCCCGCGTTGCCGAACACAGCCGCCGCCGAGGAGAACATCAGGAACAGGTCGAGGTCGTGGCTCTCGGTCACCCGGTCCAGCACCAGAGCGCCCGCCATCTTCGGGGCGAGCACAGCCTTGAACCGCTCGGTGGTCAGGTCGGTGGTCATCACGTCGTCGAGCACCATCGCCGCGTGCACCACCCCGCGCAGCGGTGCCCCGGTGCCGTCGATGGCCCCGACCAGCTCGCGCATCGCGGTCTCGTCGGTGACGTCGGCGGCGTGCACCGACACCGTGACGCCCCGCGCGGTCAGCTCGGTGACGAGGTCCTCGGCGCCGGGCACGGCCAGGCCGCGCCGGTTGACCAGGGCGACGTGCCGTGCCCCGCGACTGGCCAGCCAGCGGGTCGTCTCCGCGCCGAAACCACCGGCGCCGCCGGTGACCAGGTAGGTGCCCGCCGGGTCGAGGGTGACGGCGGGAGGCGTGGAGTCCTCGACGGGCGGGCGCCGGTCGAGGGAGATGACCAGCTTGCCGATGTGCCGGGAGTGCTGGATGGACCGGAACGCGTCGGTCACCCGCGTGCTCGGGAAGACCCGGTACGGCACCGGCCAGCAGCCGCCGGACCTGACCTGGTCGAGGATCCGGTCCTGCTGGGGCGCGAGCGCGTCGAGCCGGTGCCTGCCCAGCTGGTCGATGTCCACGGCGAAGTAGCTGATGTTGTTCCGGAACAGGCGGAGCGAGACGTTGCGGTCGCCGTAGAGGTCGCGTTTGCCGAGCTCGACGAACCGCCCGCCCAGCCGCAGCAGCTCCAGGCTGCGGCTGATGAACTCGCCGCCCAGCGAGTTGAGCACCACGTCGACGCCCTGCCCGCCGGTGACCGCCAGCACGTCCGGCGCGAAGGCCGGGCTGCGGGAGTCGAAGACGTGCTCGACGCCCAGCAGCCGCAGGAAGTCCCGCTTCTCCTCGGTGCCCGCGGTGGCGACCACCGTCGCGCCGCGCAGGCGGGCGACCTGGATGGCGGCCAGCCCGACACCGCCCGCGGCCCCGTGGACCAGCACGACCTCGCCCGCGCGGAGCTGGGCGAGGTGGCCCAGGCCGTACTGGGCGGTGAGGAACGCGGTGGGGGCGCCGCTGCCGGAGACCATGTCGCACCCCGGCGGCACGGGCCCGACCAGGTTCTGGTTCGACACGACGTGCGAGGCGAGCGCGCCCGCCATGAACCCGCACACCTGGTCGCCCGGCCGGAACCTGGTCACGCCGGGACCGGTGGCGACGACCGTCCCGGTGCACTCGCCGCCGAGCCGGGTCCCGCCCATCCCGTTCGCCATCACCCAGTCCGGCAGCATGCCGATCGCGATCAGCCCGTCGCGGTAGTTCAGCCCGGCGGTGTGGACCTCGACGAGCACCTCCTCCCGCCCGGGTTCCGGCATCTCCGCGGACACCCACGCCAGCCGGAAGGCGGGGCCGGGGTCGCGCACGACGAGCCGGTACGGCGTGGCCGGGTCCCCGGCGGGGGCGGGGGGCAGGTCCAGCAGCCGGGGCACGAACCGGCCCTGCGCGGTGAGCACCACCTCGTCCTCGGCGGACGGGTCCAGCAGCTCGCGGACGAGGCCGTCGAGCGGGGCGGCGCGGTCCAGCGAGATCCGGCGGACGCCCAGGGTGTTGTGCTCGGCGGCGAGAGTGCGCGTGGCGCCCCACAGGGCGGCGTCGACGGGGTCGGTCGCGGCCTCGGGCGCCGGGTGCGCCCCGGACGGCCTGCCGACCAGCCACAGCCGGGCGTCCGCCGCGGCGGGCAGCGCACCCGCGCTGACCGCGAGCGCGCGGACCAGGTCGAACCGGCGGGAGGTGGCCTCGACGGCGGAGGCGGGACGCGTGTCGTTCGCCGCGAGCACCACGACCACGTCGGTCGTGGTCCCGTCGAACCCTGCGGCCTCCGCGACCTCGCACGCCCACCCGGCCGCGTCCGCGCCGCACTCGGTCAGCCGTGCGACGAGCGCGTCGGCCAGCTCGGCCTCGGTGCCGTCCTCCGGCACGACCACCACGCGCCCGCACTGCGGAACGGGCAGCGGAGTGGGCAACGCCGTGGGACGCGGAGCCCGTTCGGCCACGGTCACCGAGTACGGACCGTCGTCCAGCACCGTCGTGGAAGCCGCGAACCCTTGTGACGCCAGCACTTCCCGCCACCGCGCCGGGGACAGCAGCGGCGAGTCCGGGCGCAGGCCGGGGTCGGTCGCCGGCCAGAAGCCGGGCAGCAGGCCGAACGGCAGGGCCAGGGCGAGCGGGTCGTGCGCCTCCACCAGCAGCAGCCGGCCGTGGTCGGTCAGCGCCTCCGCCAGCGCGGCCACCGCCGCCCGTACGTCCCCGGCCGCGTGCAGCGCGGTGCCCGCCACCACCAGGTCGGCCGTGCCGGGCTCCACCTCCGGCCGGTTCAGGTCCAGCTCCCGGTACTCGACGAAGTCGTAGCGGCCGAACCGGGCGGCGGCCGCGGTGACGGCGGTCTGCGAGACGTCGGTGAACGTGTAGTGCGTGCGGTCCGGTGGCAGGAGAGGCAGCAGCGCGGCGGTCAGCGCCCCCGTCCCGCCCCCGACCTCCAGCACCCGCAACGGCCGGTCGGACGGCCACGCCTCGGCCAGCGCGCGCACGACCTCCGCCGCGGCCCGGTGGTACGGGCGCAGCGTCGGTGACAGCTCCTGGTGGTGGGCCAGGGTGTCGCTGCCGTGGGTGGGGTGCAGCAGGTCCACGACGTCGCGCTCGCCCCGCAGCAGCTCGGCCAGGTGCAGGCCGGCCCGGCCGGTGAGGGTGAGCTCGGGGGCGTGCTCGGGGAAGTCGGCGACCAGCCGCTCGAACTCCGGCTCGGGACAGGGGAGCATCCGCCACCGCGTCCTGCCCTGGAACTCGCCCAGCCACTCCAGCCGCCCCTGGTCGGCGGCGAGACCGGTCAGCGCGGCGAGCAGCCGGGTGAGGCCGGGGCGCACCCCGGCGGCGAGCAGGTCGTCGGTGAAGAAGACCTCGGCCCCGTCGAGCAGCGTCCGGAACGCGCGCAGGGTGAACGAGGTGACCATCGCCAGCCGCCTGCGGTGGAACTCCTCGTAAGCGGGGTCGAGCCGTTCCTCCGTGACCGGCAGCGGGCAGCTCACCGCAGCGGCCGGCGCCGGTCCGCGCGGAGCGGCGCGCAGCGCGGTGGCCTGGCGGCGGACCCCGCGCTTGCCCGGCAGGTCCACCCGCAGGAACCGGCAGTCGAGCAGCTCCAGCAGGACCGCGCCCGACTCGTCGGTCATCGTGATGTCGGCCGTGGCGGAGGTGCCGGAGATGGCCCGGCAGCGGAAGTGCACGGCGCCCGTGACCGCCGGGGCACCCCACAGCCGCGCGGAGCCGACCGCCACCGGCAGGTACGAGTCGTCCGCGGTGACCACGCCGCGCAGCATCCTGCCGAGCTGCACCGCGGCCTGCGGGGCCGCGTCGGTCCAGGCCGGGTGCGCGTGGAACCCGGACAGGTCCAGGTGCGAGCAGTCGTAGTCGGCCAGCACCTCCATGCCGTCGACCCACAGCCGGGAGAGCACCAGGAACTCGGAGCCGTAGCCCAGGCCGAGCCGTTCGGCGTCGGCGTAGTGCGCCGCCCTGTCGACGTGCCTGCCGCGTTCGGCGAAGCGGGCCCGCATCGCCGCCAGGTCGAGCGGCGGCGGTGCGGCGTCCACCCGGCGGCGCACCCGGCCGCGCGCGTGGGTCTGCCAGTGGCGGTTGTCGCTGTTCCTGGTGGCCACCCGGAACACACCGTCCTCTTCGGACAGTGACACCTGCAGCGCCGGCAGCGCCACGTCGTCGTCCGGTTCGACCATCGGCCTGGTGATGTGCAGCTCGCACACCTCGGCCGGTCCGTCCAGCACGAGCTGTCCCGCCGCCCAGCCCATCTCCAGGTACCCGGCGGCGGGCATGATGGCGGCACCGCCCGCCCGGTGGCCCCGCAGCCACGGCAGCCGCGCCGGGTCCACGGTGGACTGCCAGGTCGGGTCGGACACCGCCGCCCGGTCGCCGAGCAGCACGTGGTCGGGCGCGCTCCCGGAGCGGCTCCACTTGTACTTGTCGCCGACGAAGAACCGCTCGCGCTGCCACGGGTAGCGGGGGAGCGGCACGACCCTGCCCCGCCGCGGGAAGTGGTGCTCCTCCGGGACGTCCGCACCGGCGGCCAGCGCCGCCTCGACCGCCGTCCGCAGGGCCACCGGTCCCGGCTCGGCCATCGTCAGGGTCGGCAGCACGGCGACGACGCCGTCCCCCGCCGACCGCTTGAGGTAGGTCTGCAGCACCGGGCGCGGGCCGATCTCGACGAACGTGTCGAACCCCGCGGCCAGCAGGTGCCCGGTGGCTTGGGCGAACAGGACGGGTTCGCGGATGTTGCGCCACCAGTACCGCGCGTCCATCCGGCCGGTCGGCAGCGGCCCGCCGGAGACCGTGGAGACGAACTCGGTGGTGGGCGGTTTCGGCGCCAGGTCGGCCAGCGCCTCCAGCACGCCGGTCCGCAACGGGTCCATCGCCGCGCTGTGGAACGGGTAGTCGAGGTCGAGCGGGCGGCAGAACACCTCGCGCTCGCCGAGCCGGTCGGCCAGGTCGCGCAGGTCCTCGCGCGGACCGGCGACCGTGACGTCGGCGGGGCTGTTGACCCCGGCGATCTCGACGCGCCCGTCGTACCGCGCGAGCAGCTCCCCGGTCTCCTCCTGCGAGAGGTTGACCGCGGCCATGCCGCCGGTGCCCGCGGTCTCCGCCTGCGCCCGGCTGCGGGCCACCACGAGCTCGACGGCCTGCGGCAGGTCGTAGATCCCGGCGACGAACGCCGCGGCGATCTCACCGACGCTGTGCCCGTACACCGCCTGGGGCCGCAGGCCCTGTGCCGCCAGCACCGCGGCGACGCCGATCTGCACCGCGAACAGGACCGGTTGCACCACCCTCGTGTCGCCCAGGCGCGACTCGGCGGCCCGCAGCTCGTCGGCGACCCGCCAGCCCACCAGCGGTTCCAGCAGGGCGTCGGTCTCGGCGACCACCCCGGCGAACACGGGGTCGCCGAGCAGCCCCGCCGCCATGCCCTGCCAGGTCGCGCCGTGCCCGGAGAAGGCGAACGCCACCTTGCCGTGCTCGGTCGCGCGCTGAGCAGCGCCCGGCTCGGCCAGCCGCCGGCGTGCCTCCTCCGCCGTGCTCGCCAGCACCACTCGCCGGAGGGCGTGCTTGCCGCGCCGCCAGGTCGTGTAGGCCAGGTCCGGGAAGTCGCGGCAGTCCGCCAGTCGTTCGTCCATTGTGGACAAGGCGGCGGCCAAGGCGGCCTCGGTGTGCCCGGACACCACGACCGGCACCACCTTCTCGCCCCTGCGCGGAACCGGTGGCGTCTCCGGTGGCGCTCCGAGGACCACGTGCACGTTCGTGCCGCCGAACCCGAAGGAGCTGACACCGGCGAGGGTGCCGTCACCGGCGGGCCGCAGCCGGTCGACGGTGGTCAGCCCCAGTCCGTCGAAGTCGATGTCCGCGTTGCGCGGGCTCGCGTGCGGCGTCGGCGGGATCTGCCGGTGCCGCAGCACCAGCAGCGCCTTGCACAGGCCCGCCATGCCGGAGGCAGGTTCGAGGTGCCCCAGGTTGCCCTTGACGGACCCGATCGGCAGCGGCTCGCCCGACCGCCGCACCCCCAGCGCGGTGCCGATGGCCCGGCACTCCGCCGGGTCGCCGATCGGCGTCCCGGTGCCGTGCGCCTCCAGGTAGACGAGCTCGTCCGGGTCCAGGCCGAACCGCTCGTACACCTGGCGCAGCAGGCTTTCCTGGGCCTGCGCGCTGGGCAGCACCAGTCCCGCGGTGTGTCCGTCGCTGTTGGTGCCGGAGCCCTCGACGACCGCGTGCACCCGGTCGCCGTCGGCCTGCGCGTCCGCCAGCCGCTTGAGCACCAGCACCCCGGCGCCCTCCGCGCGCACGTACCCGTCGGACTCCGCCGAGAACGGGCGGCAGCGCCCGGTCGGCGACAGGAACCCCGCCTTGGCGAACCCGATGAACGTCATGGGGTTGAACAGCAGGTTCACCCCGGCGGCGAAGGCGACCCCGCTGCCGCCGTTGCGCAGGTGCTCGCAGGCCAGGTGCACGGCGTTGAGCGCGGAGGCGCACGCCGTGTCCACCTTCAGGCTCGGGCCGTGCAGGTCGAGCTGGTAGGACAGCCGGTTCGCCGTGTTGGACAGCGCAGAGCCGGAGTTGGTGTACGGGCCGATCATCTCCGGCGCCGCCATCAGCTGGCCCGCGTAGTCCATGACGGACGCGCCGACGAACACCGCGCTGTCGGAGCCCCGCAGCGACGCGGGGGCGATGCCGGCGTCGTCGAGCGCCTCGATCCCCAGCTCCAGCAGCAGCCTCTGCTGCGGGTCGATGCTCAGCGCCTCGCGGGGGCTGATGCCGAAGAAGTCCGCGTCGAACCCGGCGACGTCGTCGAGGTAGCCGCCGGCGAACGTGTAGGACCGGCCGGGGCGCAGCTGGTTGGTGTCGTGGAACCGGTCGAGGTCGAACCGCTCCGGTGGCGGCGGGCCGACCACCTCGCGCCCGTCGGACAGCAGGGCCCACAGGCCGTCCAGGTCGGCGACGCCACCGGGGAAGCGGCAGGCCACACCGACGATCGCGATCTTGTCAGACATCCGGCCATGATGTCGCCGCCGCGGTGCACGACCCGTCCCGAAGCGGGGGTTCACCCGAACCTCCACTCCACCAGGTGACATCCAGGCGTTGATCACCACCCGAACGGCTGGAGCGGGGGCTCGCCGGGTTTCCGTCGTACCGGGGCGCCCCGAAGTGCGTCTCACTTCGCACTTTTCCGGCCCCTGCGGCGAATCCGGACCTAGTGTGGTGATCATGACCGAGATCCGGGGCAGCAACGACGCCCGATTCGACTCCGTGCGGTCCGCTCTCGAACAGAACGTGGCCTCCGGCGAGGAACTGGGCGCGTCGCTGGTCCTCGACATCGACGGCGAGGTCGTCGTCGACCTCTGGGGCGGCTTCCGCGACCAGGCCCGCACCACCCCGTGGGACGAGCACACGATCACCAACGTGTGGTCGACGACGAAGACCGTCACCAGCCTGGCGGCGCTGATGCTCGTCGACCGCGGCGAGCTCGACCTCCGCGCGCCGGTCGCGAAGTACTGGCCGGAGTTCGCCGCGGCGGGCAAGCAGGACGTCGAGGTGCGCCACCTGCTGTCGCACACCTCCGGCGTCGCCGGGTTCGACCAGCCCGTCCTGCTGCGGGACCTCTACGACTGGGACGAGGCCACCGCCAGGCTGGCCGCGCAGGCCCCGTGGTGGACGCCGGGGACCGCCTCCGGCTACCACGCGTCGAACTACGGCCACCTGGTCGGCGAGGTCGTCCGCAGGGTGAGCGGCAAGCCGCTCAAGCGGTTCGTCGCCGAGGAGATCGCCGGGCCGCTGGGCGCCGACTTCCAGATCGGCGCCGCCGAGCGGGACTGGGACCGGATCGCGGACGTGGTCCCGCCGCCCCCGGTGCCGTTCGACTTCGCCGCGCTGCCCGCGGACAGCGTGGTCGTCAGGAGCCTGACCGGCCCCGTCATCAAGGCCGAGGACGCCAACAGCCCCGACTGGCGCCGTGCGGACATCGGCGCGGCGAACGGCCACGGCAACGCCCGTTCCGTCGCACGCGTGCTGTCCGTCCTCGCGCGCGGTGGTGAGGTCGACGGCGTCCGCCTGCTCGGTCCCGCCACGATCGACCTGATCTTCGACGAGCAGGCGAACGGCGTCGACCTCGGTCTCGGCATCCCGCTGCGCTGGGGCGTCGGCTACGGCCTCCCCGGCACCCTCGACTGGGTTCCCGCCGGGAAGGTCTGCTTCTGGGGTGGCTGGGGCGGGTCGGTGGTCATCGCGGACCTGGAGCGGCGCCTGACCATCGCGTACGTGATGAACAGGATGGCTCCCGGCATCATCGGCTCCGACCGGAGCGGCACGTACGTCAAGGCCATCTACGACGCACTCGGCCACGACGCCTGACCAGGCGATTTCCCGCTCGCTTCCGACAGGTCGCGGAAAAATCGTCCGCTCGTGCAGCCGCCATCCGCACTGGAAATGATTTCAGTGCGGATGGATATGGGCAGAAGAATTTCTCGACGCGTATCGCAACCCCTTCTATGTCGTGAAACACAGGAATCTGTCACCTTCTGTAGCGACGTGTTCACCAGGGGAGATGTGAGCATGAACACTGGTCTGTGACATCCTCGTGTTCGTTTCGTAATGTGGCCCGCCGTGTGATCATGCCCCGTCCCCAACGCAAGGTGTTCCCGAATGTCGGGCCGACATAGAGCGAACCAGACCCCCAGCAGGAAGCTGCCCGTCGCAGTCGCCGCCACCCTCACCGCGGGTGTCGTCGCGACCTTCTGGGTGGTCCGCGCCACCGACCAGGAGGTCGATCCGGCCGGAGCGGCCGCCCTTCTGACCGCGCCGTCGACCTCGGTCAGCCAGGAGCTGACGTCCGTCACGACGTCGACCACGGCGCCGTCGTCCTCGGAGACTCCGACGACCACGACGGAACCGCCGGTGACCACGACGACCGTCGAGACCACCACGCCGCCACCGCCTCCGCCCCCGCCGCCCTGCCCGACCACGCTGGCGGGCGTGAAGCCGCACGTGGCGCAGGTCGGCCACCACCTCGCCGGCAAGTTCGGCGTCGACGACATCGGCGGCGCGACCGGCCGCGGCGGCTCGGGCGACCACCCGACCGGCCTGGCGCTCGACTTCATGGTCGACACGGCCACCGGCAACGCACTGGCCGAGCACGTGCTGGCCAACCGCAAGGCGTACGGCGTCACCTACGTGATCTGGCTCCAGCGCTACAACGACGGCAGCGGCTGGTCGGCGATGGAGGACCGGGGCACCCCCACGGCCAACCACATGGACCACGTGCACGTGTCGTTCGCGGCGAACGCGACCGTCAACGTCACCTGCTGACCGGTCCCGGCCGAGCGGGTGCCCTCACCAGGCCCACGGCGGCTGCCCGGGTGACGGACCACAGGCGCTCGCGGGCCATGGCGTCGTGAGCGCTTTCACGGGTCGCTCGTGTTCGTCCACGTAGATGCCGGTCGCGACGTCGTCCGTCCGGTCGGCGTCCACCCGCGCGGCGGGCACTCGGACGCACGTCACGTCCACGGCTCCCGTCACGGTCTTCCGCGCAGGTCGCGCCACGCCCTGAACGCCACCAGCACCGGGAACGCCGCCGTGATGAGGGCTCCCAGCACGATGAGCACGACGGACCCGACCGAGGCACCTCCCGCCAGCGTCGACAGCCCCACCGTGTAGGCCGACAGCAGCAGCACCACGGACATGGCCTTGCGCGACAACCGCTGGTGCGGCGGGGGCGTGCGCGTCAGCCGGGCGACGAACGCCGGGTCCTCCTCTGCCAGCTGGTCCTCGATCTCCTGCAACTGGCGCATCTCGTTCTCGGGAAGTCCCACTCGACCACCACCTCCTCCACAGACAACGCACGGCACCCCGCACATGTCGCACCACGGGCCGCATTTGTTCTGCCGGGGAGAACGCGTCAACCGCGCGAGCGCTTGCCGCGGCTGGCGCTCCGGAACTGGCGCCACAACTGCTTCGCCTTCCGTTCGTGCCCGCCTTCGAGGAAGGCGGCCTCGGCGGCGTGCAGGTGGTGCTGCACCTCGTCCTGCCGGTCGCCGTCGTACGCGATCAACGCGAGGTGCTTGTGGGCGCGTCCGACCAGGTCGTGGCGGCCGATCGCCGCGGAGGTCTCGACGCAGCCCGAGAAGTGCCCGGCAGCGCTTTCCTGTTGTCCCGCCGCTTCGGCGAGCACACCGAAGCTGTAGAGGACCTGGGCCTCGCCGGTGCGGGATCCGGCGCCGCGGTGCCGGGCCAGCGCCTCGTCGTAGAGCCGCCACGCCGTGTCGAAGTCCTTGTGGCGCCAGGAAAGCAGCCCGAGGTTGTGCAACGCCGTGCCGAGGCTCTCGTCGTCGCCGAGTTCGCGGCTGAGCGAGGCAGCCGCTTTCAACCGGATGCGGGCCTCCTCGTCGTGGCCGACCTCGCGGTGCAGACGGCCCAGTCCGAGCAGAGCCTGGACCTCGGCCTTCCGGTCGCCCAGGCTCACTGCGGCGTCCAAGGCCATCTCGTGGATGCCGAACCCCTCCGCCGACGTGCTGCGGCTGAAGAAGAAGTGCAGGAACGTGTCCAGGGACGACGTCAGGCGCAGCACCTGCTCGTGACGGCCGGTCCGGTGTGCGAGCGCGATGATGGCGACGATGGCGGCGCGTTCGGTTCGCAACCAGTCGTGGGCACGCTTGCGCGCCTCGCCGCGGGGGTGCTGTCGCGAGGCTTGCTCCGTCGCCGCGACGTAGTGGTCGACCAAGCGGGTGAGGGCGGCGTCGCGCACGTCCTCCGCCTCGGCTTCGCAGTGCTCCGACGCGTACAGCCGCAGCAGGTCGTGGAAGCGGAACCAGCCGGGCGCCCCGCCGTTCTCGATCATGTGCGCGCGCCGGAGGTCTTGCAACAGCTTCCGCGTCTCCTGCGGTGACAGTCCGGCCAGTGCCGTGGCGGCCTGGACGCTGATGCGGGGGCCGGGGTGGAGCGACAGCAACCGGAACAGCCGCCGTTCCCCGGCCGCGAGCCTGGCGTGGGAGAGGTCGAACGCCGCACGGACGGCGAGGTCGTCGTAGCTCAGCTCGGCCAGTCGTGCCTCCCGCAGCAGCACGACGAGCTCCGTGAGCGGAAGCCCGGGATCGTCGGACAGCAGGGCGGCGACGATGCCGAGCGCGAGCGGCAACCGTCCGCACAGCTCGGCGACCTCGTGCGCGGGCTCCGGGGCGTCGGTGACGCGGGTGTCGGCGGGATCGGTGGCGCGCAACAGGTTCGCGAGCATCTCCACCGCGTCGTCGGCGGGCAGCACGTCGATCTCCACGCGCCGCGCGCCTTGCAGGTCTGCGAGCGTGTGCCTGCTCGTCACGAGCACGCGGTGCCGGTTTCCCGCGGGCAGCAGCGGCCGGACCTGGTCGGACGACGACGCGTTGTCCAGCACCAGCAGCATCGGTTCGCGCTTCGCGAGCCGCGACCGGTACAGGACTTCCCGTTCCTGCTGCGAGTCCGGCACCCGCGGCACTCCCAGCGCGCCGAGGAACGTGGCCAGCGCGGCCTGCGCGTCGACGCGGGAGCCGTAGCCCTGGAGGTCGACGAACAGCACACCGCCGGGAAACCGTCTGATGGCGTCGTGGGCGGCCTTGACCGCCAGCGTCGTCTTGCCGACACCGGCGAGCCCCGTGAGCACGGCGACCGGTTGCGGGCTTTCCAGCGCCGTGCCGACTGCGGCGAGGTCCGTGGAACGGCCGGTGAACTCGGCGGCGACAGGTGGCAGTCCGTCGAGGGCGAGCGGTTCCTGAGAGTGCAGGTACACGTCCCGCACCTGCACCACGGCGCCGTGGACGTCTCCGCTCACCTCGTTGTGCACCTGTTCGTTGTACCGCAAACCAGCGGATTCTCCGCGGCGTGGACTGCCGGGCCGATGGTGGAAATCCCGCGCGGAGCGCGTGGTCGCGCATTACCGTTCGGGCCGGGGGAAGGGGGAACGTGGCCGGTTCGCAACTGATCGGGCGTGAGCGTGAACTCGTTGCGGCGGCTGAGGTCCTCGCACGGGCGCAGGAGTGCACGGCCCGGTTGCTGTTGTCGGGTGAGGCGGGCATCGGCAAGAGCGTGCTGTGGGAACAGGTGCTGGACGACGCCGCCGCGCGCGGCTTCACGGTCCTGTCGTGCCGCCCGGTCGAGTCGGAGGCGCAGCTGGCCTTCGGCGGCCTGGTCGACCTGTTCGACCGCGTGCCCGACCGCGCCTTCGCGCTCCTGCCGGGACCGCAGCGCACAGCGCTGGAGGTGGCGTTGCTGCGCCGCCAGGCCGACGACGGCGCCGGAGACCCGCGTGCGGTGTGCCTGGCGACGCTCAACGTCGTCCGCTCGCTGGCCGCGGACGCGCCGCTCGTGCTCGCCGTGGACGACGCGCAGTGGCTGGACGAGTCCAGCGGCCGGGTGCTGGAGTACGTGGCGCGCAGGCTTTCCGGCGAACGGGTGGCGGTCGTGATGTCCGTCCGCGACGAGACCGGCGGCCACGTGCCGCCGGGGCTGTCCGGGCAGGACCACCTGGTGCACCTGCGCCTGACCGGGCTGAGCATCGGCGCCCTGCACCGGCTCGTGCGCTCGGCGGTCGGGTCACCGCTGCCGCGTCCCGCGCTGGTCCGGTTGCAGCGGGCCTGCGGTGGCAACCCGTTCTACGCGCTGGAGCTCGCCGGGGTGCTGGACCGCGACGGCGGCGCACCGGGGCTGCCACTGCCGGCCCCCCGCGCGTTGAGCGAGCTGCTCGCGAACCGGGTGGTCGCGCTTCCACCGCGCAGCCGGGACGTCCTGCTCCACGCCTCGGCGCTGGCGCAGCCCACCGTCGACGTGCTGGCCGCGGTGCTGGGCGACGCGGAGGAGGTCCACGAGGCGCTGGCCGACGCGGAGGACCACGGCGTGGTGGAGGTGCTGGCGGGAGCCGTGCGCTTCACCCACCCGTTGCTGCGTTCCGCGGTCTACTCGGCCGCGCCGAGCACGCGCCGCCTGCGGGTGCACCGGCGCCTGGCCGCCGTGCTGGACGATCCCGAGACCCGCGCGCTGCACCTGGCGTTCGGCGCGGGCGGCCCGGCCCCCGAGGTGGCCGTGGCGCTGGACGAGGCGGCGCACCTCGCCCGGCAGCGCGGTGCGCTGGAGAACGCCGCCCGGATGTGGGAGCTGGCGGCGGGCCACGTCACCGACCCGGTGCGCAGGGCGGCGCTGCTCGTCCCGGCCGCGCAGTGCCTGTTCTCGGCGGGGGACGCGCGGCGGGCCAGGGAGCTGTTCGAGACGGCGGTGGCCGGGGTGCCCGCCGGGCCGGAACGCGCGGAGGCGTTGCTGGAGCTGGCGATCGTCGTGTTCTTCGGGGGCGGCCCCGTCGAGGCCACCGCGCTCAGCGACGAGGCGCTGGCCTGCGCCGGTGCCGACCCGGTGCTGCGCGCCACGATCTACCTGCGCCGGTCGTTGTTCTGCCAGAACGACACGGCCGAGCGCTACCGCAACACGCGCCAGGCGCTCGACGAGATCACCGGTCACGAGAGCACGGCACCCGACGACATGGTGGCGTGCACCCTGGTCAGCAGCGCCTACTACCGGATGCTCGCCGGTGACGGCCTGCACGCCGACGACCTGCGGCGGGCCGGGGAACTGGTCTCGCCGAGCCGGCAGTCCCGCGACGCGCGGACGACCCGCAGCCTGCTGCGGGTGATGGCCAAGTACCTCGACCCGGTGCGCGGGCGGCAGGAGTTCACGCGCTCGCACCGCGCCGCGCTCGACCGCGGCGAGGAGGCCAACGCCGTGCACGAGCTGGTCCAGCTGGCGGAGCTGGACGTCTGGCTCGGCGACTGGGACCTGGCCGCCCGGGAGGCCGCGGAAGCCGTCGACGCCGCCGAGCAGACCGGGCAGCCGCCGTGGACCGCTTACGCCCTCTACACCCGCGCCCTCGTCGAAGCCCACCGCGGCGACCACGACGCGGCCTGGGAGACGGCGGTGGAGGGGCTGCGCATCGCCACCGGCCTGGACGACTCGTGGGTCACCGTGCACCTGAGGGGCGTGCTGGGCTTCACCGAGCTGTCCCGGCGCGAGCCCGCGGCGGCCAGGACGCACCTGACGGCCGCGCTGGAGGTCTGCGCGGCGGTGGGGATGGGCGACTTCCCCGGCAGCTCCCTCTACGGCGACCTGATCGAGGTGACCACCGAGCTGGGCCTGGTCGCCGAGGCCGAGGAGCTGCTGGCGGAGCTGGAGCTGCGCCGCGACCGCGCGCCGCGGCCCTGGATCACCGCCGTGGCCGCCCGGTCGGCCGCGCTGGTGCGGATGGCGCGCGGCGACCTGGCGGGCGCGCAGGCGGCCCTGGACCGCGCACCGGACCTGCCGATGCCCTTCGACCAGGCCCGCACCGGCCTGGTGCGGGGCCGGGTGCTGCGGCGGTGCAAGGAGAAGCTGGCCGCGCGGGAGGTGCTGCTGGCCGCCCGGCAGGAGTTCGACAGGCTGGGCGCGCCCCGCTGGGTGGAGGAGGCCGACACCGAGCTGGGCAGGCTCGGGTTGCGCCGCGACGACGAGCACGGCCTCACCGTGACCGAGCTGCACGTCGCCCGGCTGGTGGCGGGAGGGCTGAGCAACCGCGAGGTGGCCGCGGCGGCGTACGTGACGACGAAGACGGTCGAGGCGCACCTGAGCAGGATCTACCGCAAGACGGGCGTGCGGTCCCGCCGCGAGCTGAGCAGGCTCGAGTTCCTGAGGGAGCCGCGCGAGCAACTGTAGGGTCCCTCCCCGATTCGTCAGGGGGGTCCCCGGCCGCAGGCTTGGACCCATGACGACGCAGCCGGCGGGGCAGCTGTTCCTGGTGGAGTGCTACCTGCCCGGCGCCGCCGCGGACGAGATCGCCGCGGCGCTGTCGTCCGTGATGGCCGCGGACCGGGGGACCGCGGCGTTCGTCTGCTGCCTGGCCATCCCGGGCGACGACACCTATTTCTGCCTCTTCAGCGGTGGCACGCCGGACCGCCTGGAGCTGACCTTCCACAGGGCGGGGGTGCCCTTCGAACGGATCGTCGAGGCCAGGGAGGTCGGTGTGGACGCGGCTGGGGCGGCGTTCGCACTACAGGGGGAATGATGCGCGACTCGGAGAGCTTGACGGTCCCGATCGGACTGGACCGGGAAGCCCGGCGCCCGTTGCAGGACCAGCTGGCCGACCAGCTGGCGGCCGCGGTCGACCGGGGCCAGCTCGCACGCGGCCACCGGCTGCCGTCCACGCGAACGCTCTCCGAGCGGCTGGACGTGTCACGCGGCGTCGCACTCGCCGCCTACGAGATCCTCTACTCCCGCGGCTACCTGGAGAGCCGCCGGGGTTCCGGCACCTACGTGGCCGGCCGGACGGCGGCACGTCCCGCGACCCCGCCCGCGGCCGCACCACGCGGTGAGCCGATCGACTGCACACCCGGCCAGGCGACCCGCGACGGGTTCCCGCTGGCCGCGTGGCGGGCGGCGTGGCGGCACGCGAGCTTCCCGCCGCCGCCGGCGTGCGACCTGCCCGCCGGTGGCCTGCCGGAGCTGCGCGGGGCGATCGGGGAGCACCTGCGCCGCACCCGCGGCCTGGTGGCGCAGGAGCACGAGGTGCTGATCACCACCAGCGCGTCCAGGGGGATCGAGCACGTGCTCGACCTGCTGGGAGCCGGGGGACGGCGCGTCGCCGTGCAGGACCCGGCCCCGCCCGCGCTGAGCCGGGCCGTCGGGAACGCCGGGGCCACCGCCGTGGCGCTGCCCGCGACCAGGGACGGCCAGTGGACCGGCGTGGTGCCACCGTCCTGCACGGCCGTCGTGGTCTCACCCGACGGCCCGGCCCCCCGCGGCACGGTCCTGCCCGCGCTGCGACGGCGGCAGCTCGCGGACTGGGCCCGCCGCGAGAACGGCCACCTGGTGGCGGTGGCGCAGGACCACATCGTGCCCTCCGCCGCCCCACTGCCCAGGCTGCTGCACCTGGCCGGCCCGCGGGTCGTGGTGGTGGGCGACTTCCGCACCGTCTTCGCACCGTCGCTGCGCGTCGGCTACGTGCTGGTCCACCGCGGTTTGCTCGCCGACGCCCCGAGGGACGCGTGCCGAGGACACGACCAACCGTCCGCCGTGGCCCAGTCCGCGATGGCCCACCTGCTGGCAGAGGGACACGTGACGCGTCGCCTACGCCGCCTGGCGCGCCTGTTCGAGTGCAAGGACGCCCTGGTGCGAACCACCCTCGAACCCTTGGCGCGCCTCACACCGGGCACGCCGGGCTCCGTCGTGGTGCACCTGCCCGACGACGTCCGTGCCGAGCACGTGCACGCCGAACTGAGCCTGCGCGGCGTGGTGGTGCCCACGCTCGCGTCCTATCACCTGCCCGGCCGCCCGGCGGACAACGCGCTGGTGCTCGGGTACGGACATCTGCCGGACCGGGCGCTGCGCACGACACTGCACGAGCTGGCCGCCGTGCTGCGCAGCGACCACACCGTTGTCGGCCGGGCGTGCGGGCTTTAGCCCTCACCGGCCGCTTCAGGACTCCGCGCGACTTGCGCGGTGACACAGGGAAGACGAACAGGGGAGAGTTCTCGTGAAGATTCGTGAATCGGCGGTTGCGGTCGCGGCGGTCGTGGCCGCTCTCGCACTCGTGATCGGTACGGCTCAGGGGGCAGTCGGCCCGCAGGACTCGGGCAGCACGTCGGCCATGCCGGGCAAGCCCGGCACCGGCTCGGACGGTGAGGGCGGCGGCAGCGCGTGAACTGAGCCGGAAACCGAAAACCGGAGCCGTTCCCTTCCTCGGAAGGGGACGGCTCCGGCCGTTGCCGGCAACCCGCGACGGCGGGAACAGGTCTCGTCCTTCGGCCGAACCCGAAGGCGTCCGCGACCCGCGGGGCGAACCACCGCAGATCCCGGACACCTTCACTCCCCGTCCCGCTCGTCCCCGCGGCGCAGCTCCCGCCGCGCGTCCGAAAGGGACCGGGCGAGCTTCGGCAGTCGGCTGGCGCCGAACAGCAGCACCACCACCAGCAGGATCAGCAGGATCTCCGTAGTACCCAGTGGCACGGCACTCTCCTCAGCTCAGCGCGACGGTGTCGGTGTGGACGAGGCGGGTGGCGGCGGTGCCGCCGTTGCCGTCGCGGTGCACCTCGAACTCCTCCACGACCAGCCGCAGCGCGCCCGCACCGGTGGGCAGCGAGACGGTGCCCGACCAGGTGTGGACGCCGTTCTCGCTGGTGGGGGTGGTGATCGTGGTGGCGAAGCCGCCACCGGCCGGCTGCCAGCGCAGCACCGGGTCCGTCACGCCGTCGAGCTGCCGCTCCACCGTCACCCTGACCTCGTTCAGGCGGCCGGAGTCGGTGAGCAGCGGGCCGGGGCCGACCAGCTGGACGGTTCGCGTGGAGCCGCTGCCGGTGACGACCACCGTACGGTCGGGGGCGAGCTGGGTGAAGTCCGCGGTCGCCACGGCGGACAGGTAGCAGCCGTACAGCGAGTTGGGCTGGTAGCGGGCCAGTGCCAGGCGCACGAACGGGAAGTAGCCCGGCAACGGGTCGTCGCCCGACCTCGTGATGCGGATGTCGCAGTACCACAGGCCGCGCACCTCGTCGTAGGCCACGTCGTAGGCGGCGAACCGCAGGCCCGTGTCCGGGAACTCCGGCACCGTCATGCCCGAGCCGGAGCCGTAGACGGCGGCCTGCGGGAAGGAGCTCGGCGTGACGTCGTCGGGCAGGCCGGACGAGTGCATCGTGCCGTCGTTGCCCCACATCGTCACCACGCCCTGCATGTGCTCCGGCACGTCCGTGACCACGTCCGGCCACATCAGGACGGCGAGCTTCTCCCCGGCGCCGCTGGAGAACCACGGCCGTTCCAGGTACACCCGCAGCCCGCCGCCGTGCCGCACGCTCCGGCCGGGCGCCGGGTTCTCCCAGCGGAAGATCGGCACGATCTGACGGATCTTGGGTGCGGCGGGACGGGCCGTGCTGGGGATGTTCTGCTCGAAGACCGCGGGGGCGCTGCGGGTCTCCGGGCGGACGAACGACACCTGAAGCGTGCGCGGCGAGGTGAGCCTGCCGCCGTCCGTGCGGTTGAACGTGCCGTTGGCCGCGTTGGTGACCACGTAGTCGCCGGGTGCCTTGGCCGCGTCGCTTCCCACCGGGCCGGGCAGGTACTGCTGCCCGGTCTCCTCGTCGACGACGGCCAGGTGGGCGGGGTCGATCGGCACGCCGAGGGTGTGGCTCACGCCGTTGAACGCGACTTCCCGGTGTTCCCGGAAGAACTCGCTGAAGCGCGTCACCGCCCGCACCTCGTACCGGACGCGGCGGTGCTTGGTGTCGCCGAACTCGTGGCGTGCCTGGAACTCCAGCGTCTCCGTGTCCGGTGCGGGCCCGTGGGTCCTGTCGACCGTCACGGTGATCGGGGCTGCCCGGAAGTCCTGCACCTGCACCGGGTTCACGCCGTCGTCCACCGGCATCTGCCAGCGCCCGGCGAACTCCACGCCGCCGCTGCTCTTGCGGCTGATCCTCATGGACGGCCCGAGCACCGCGTGGGTGGAGCCGAGCTGTCCCTCCGCCGGTCTCCTGGCGGTGACCGAGCTGATGTCCGGCACGGCGAGCGGTGTGCGCACGGCGTGCGTCAGGGTGAGCGTCCTGGCGGGCGTGAACATCCAGTGCCGCCCACCGACGATCGAGTCCCGCAGAGCGGTGACGTTCACCTGGTCGGCCGGATGGGCGGCGTTCCAGGCGGTCGCGGCTTTCTCGACCAACGGCCACAGCGCCATCAGGTCGAGGTCGCCGCTGTCGAACTGGGTGGAGAGCTGGAGCTGGTAGCTGTCGCCCGGCATCAGCCGCACGGTCAGCACGCGGCTCGTCCCGTTCCACGACCAGCCGGGTGTGCCCTGCTGCAGGCGCAGGCGGAAACCCTTGACGTCGGGCCAGGCGGTGCCCGTGGGCTGGCCGATCGTGAACGTCGTGGTGCTGCCGGGGAGCCCGCGCACCAGGACGCGCCGGGCCAGCGGTTCCGGCAGGTAGGGAACGGGCAGCGTGTCGGTGTCGTAGTACCAGTGGTCGTCCGCCGGTGCGGGCAGGGTGTGCGCCGAGGAGTGCTGCTCCAGCACGGCGGCGTCGCGGGCGGCCAGGTCGGCGTACGCGACGGCGTCCATCGGCCTGCCGTCGACGGCCCGGTCGAGCATCCCGTGCTGTTCGGCGACCTGGACCGTGCTGCGGGGCGGCAGCACGTGGCGGTCGGCGGTGCCGACGTTCGTGTCGCTGCCCGTGTTGCCGCGCAACACCATCAGCTCCAGCGACTCGGCCTCGCCCGGCACCGAGCGCAGCAGCACCTCGGGGGCGGGCACCGGTTCGAACCGCCGGAACGTCTCGGCCGCGGTGGACAGCGCCGAGTCGGTCATCGCGTCGGCCTGCTCGGCGGTCACCGAGTTGCCGGCGATGTCCACGGCGCGCGCCCGCAGCCGGTACCGCCTGCCGAACCGAAGGCGCGGCAACGCACGGGCGCTGAACTTCGTGCGGAACGGGAAGTCCTTGTCCACCAACCCGTCGTTGTCCGCGAGCCCGTTGTCACCGGCGAGTCCCTTGCCGGGGCGGCCGACGGCCAGGCTCCAGCCCGCCCAGTGCATCAGCGACTCCTGGACGTACAGGTCCTGGTCGCCCTCGGCGCCGGAGGTCGTCGCGGCGGTCTGCGCCGCCGTCTCCTCCAGCACGGCGACCTCGTCGCCGGTGCGGTCGAACATGTAGGCGCCGTCACGCCACATCAGGGAGAACCACCTGCCGGTCGTCTCGTCGCGCACGTCCCACCGGTAGCCCCGCACCACGTCGTCGGCGCTGAGCGCGATGTCGTCGGTGATCTTCCAGCCGTCCTGCCGGAACGCGGCGTCGTTGTTCTTGCGGTTGCGGTCGATCGTCTCGGCCAGCCGGGCCGCCCGCGACAGCCTGCCGACCGAGAACCCGGCCGTGTGCAGCGAGGGGAGGGCTTGCCGGTCCGGGGTGGCCGAGCTGCGCTTGAGCACCTGCCCGCCCTGCTCGTAGCGGGCGCGGGTCACGGTGTCGGCGAACTGGCGCACGGCGAGCGCCGCGCTGTCCGGGTCGACCTGCACCACGGCGAACCGGTCGGTGTCGCCCACGAGCAGCATCCCGTCGCGCAGGTCGCTGCCGGAGTCCTGCGGGACCGCGGTGAACACGTGCCGGACGCCCTTGCCGACCTTGCACCGCATGGTGGGCCGCACGTGCACGTCGGCTTCCTTGCCCAGCACCGGTTTCAGGTCGGTGACCACGCGGACCGCCATCACCCGCTCGTTGCCGCGGACCAGGCTCAGCAGCGCGGGGTCGGCCGACTCGAAGTCGAGCACCAGGCCGAGCAGCCGCTGGAGGTGGTCGTACTCGCGGGTCATCGAGACGACCTGGTGGAAGTCGAGCTTCGGCTGGGTGAGCTTCGGCGGGTCCCCGGCGGGTGGCTGCTCCCGCCTGCGGTGGAACCGCTCGGCCTGAAGGAAGGACAACGCGATGCCGTCGGCGGTCGTGGCGTCGCCCGGCCGGAACGGCACCGCCCACCTGATCGGCTTCTGCGGCCCGCCGGGGCCGAGGTCGAACAGCTGCTCCAGCTCCTCGCGCAGCCGTTGCTTGCGCAGCAGCCCCGGCCCGGTCCTGTCGCTGTCGAACTCGAACCCGACGGGGCCGAACCCGTCGGCAGCGGCCAGCGCGTCGAGCGTGGGGTGCTCCTCGGCGTACCGCGCGCCGAACCGGCCGTAGCGCTCGTGCACGAAGTCGCGCACGTGCCGGGTGGGGTAGGACCGGAGCCGGCGTTCGGCGAGCTTCGGCAGGGCGTGCCCCGCGACGTGCGACGACAGGGCGAACAACGCCGTCCAGCGGGCGCTGACCGGCTTGGACACGCGGGTGGCGGAGACGCGCAGGGGGCTGCCGCCCTGGCCGGAGAGGTCGGTGAGCTCCAGCCCGAACGTCGCCGCGGACACCGTGGCCGGCCAGTCCTGCCAGTCGGGGAAGTCCCGCAGCGTGCCGGACGCGTTCGGCGCGGTGGTCAGCCGCGGTGCGACGTGCACCGAGAAGAAGACCTTGTCCAGGCCCGCGGCGATCCCGTTGGGCAGCACGGTCCAGGTGATGGTCTGACTGGTCATGATCAGGCTCCCACGGGGGCGAACGCGGCGCAGTAGCCCGCCCAGTCCTGCTGGGTGAAGGCGGCGCCGAACGGGTGAGCGGGGATCGCGGGCGCGGCGGCCAGTGCCCGGCGCTGCCCGGCGGCGGAGCGCTTCGCCGCGGGCGGCGGGCTCTTGGCGAACTCGCGCTGGGTGCGGAAGGTGTGCGTCTCGCTGATGAAGAAGCACTCGATGGAGACCGTCACGTACGCCTCGCCGAACAGCACCGAGCTGCCGTCGGTCTTCTGCAGGTAGGTGAGGCCCATGTAGAACTCGACCGACACGGTGCAGATGCCGAAGATCTTCAACGCCCCGCGGATCCGCAGGAACGCGGCGAGGCCGACCTGCTGGCGCACCACCTCCGCGCCGTTCTCGGTGACCTTGACCTTCTCCAGCAGGTAGGTGATGCCGCCTGCGACCTCGACGACACCGGAGCCGATGCCCACGTCCAGCGACATCCCCGCCCCGAAGACGAAGCCGATCTCCAGCCGTTCCATCCCGTCGGCGCCCAGCACCACGTCCACGTGGCCGCCGCCGTTGAACCCGAAGACGCGCAGCTGGAACGGCCGTTCGCGGCTGTTGAGCCCGAAGCTGAGCCGCACCGGCGTGCCGTCGAACGGCAGCTCCACGGCGGCGCGGAACGCGAGCTCGGTGATCGCCATCGGGCCCAGCGAGATCTCCGGCAGCTGGAACCGCAGCCCCGCCTTGACGCTCGCCGTCGACGCGGTGATCTCCAGCTTGCCGCCCAGGAACGAGAACTTCTCGGCGATGTCCTGCACCCACTGGAGGCTCTTCTGGAAGTTCACCCGCCGCACGTGGCAGTCCACCTGCGTCTTCGCGCCGCTGGCCGAGGCGTAGCGCAGGTAGTCGAACTCCAGGCTGACCCAGTGGTTCGGCTTGCCGAGCAGGTACAGCGTGAAGTCCCGCAGCTCGGCGTTGAGACGGACACCGGACTCCGCGCCGTCCCGGTAGGGGGTGCTGTAGACGGAGCTGAGGATCAGCGGGTGCGGCGTCGACTGCCCCGGCTCGAACCCCGGCGCCGCCTTCACCTTCGGCATCCAGTACATCGACCACTCGTCGACCCCGAGCTCCGGCACGCGGCGGTGACCCATCTTGGGCACCAGGTCCGAGTTGGCCAGTGAACCCTCCGGCGACGGCAGCAGGTCCTTGAGCGGCAGACCGCCGAGGAACTTGGCCTTGCCGCCGTCACCGAACAGCAGCGCCGGGTCGTACTGGTCCTTCGCCACGTCGATCGGCCAGGCGGTGCCGGGCCCGTACTTGGCCGAGATCGACTGGATGTCACCGGCGGGGGTCGCCAGGCCGCCGGTCGTGGCGGGGGAGACCGCGAGAGGCGTCGGCGGCGCGGACGAGTGCAGCGCCAGGAAGACGCCGCCGGCGTTCGCTCCGCTTCCCATGCCGCTGTCCAGGTAGGGCTGGGCGAACTCGAACGCCGTCGCGGGCAGCGCGGCGCCGGTCACCGCGGAGACCTCGGGCAGCCGCAGCACCGCCCGTTCCATGCGCGGCTGGAACGGGGCCCTGCCGGTCGCCGAGGACAGGACGCGGGAGTGCAGCACGATCCGGTCCACGGTGGCGGTGGTGCTGCCCGCCGGGTGCGTGCCGCGGTGCGCCAGGGCGATCTTGCGGCCCGCCGTGTCGATGGTGCGCAGGGCGACGGCGTCGGGGGACGTGCCGGTGTTGTGGGCGTTGCGGATGCCGTTGAGCAGGCTGGTGGAGGTGGTCGTGGAGCCCGGCACGAACACGACCGGCGCGGTGAAGTCGACCTCGCCGCCTTCGTGGTCGATGCCGCGCAGGTGGAACAGGAACGGCGTCGTCGGCGCGGTCGCGGCCTTCGGCACGAAGGAGGCGTACGTCCCGGTGGGTTTCGCCGGGTCGGCGAAGTCCTTGAAGGCGGCCAGCTCCGGCGTCCTGCGGGTGAGCACGCGGATCGCGGCGAACGGCAGCTCACGGCCGTCCTTCTCGAGCGCTTCGTCGTTCCAGTAGGTGACCGTGGGCTGCTGCACCACGACGTACTGGGTCTGGCGCAGGTAGGCGTACCACGGGCCGGGACTGCCGTCGGGGTTCGGTCGGCGGGCCACCCGGCGTTCGGCGACCTGGATCAGGGAGGCGCGGTGGCCGTAGGGCCACAGGTACCCCGCGTCCTCGGTGCGCACCTCGTGGTCGCGGCCCAGGGTGGCGCGGTGCCGCCAGCCCACGAGCTGCAGGTCGGCGGTGGGGCGGTAGTTCCACCGGCCCTCGGCCTCGAAGCTCGCGCCGAGGCTGCTCAGCGTCAGCCCGGACACCTCGACCGGCTTGGGCAGCGACGGGTCGACCCCGTTGCGCAGCGCCGGGTCGGCCGACAACCGGACGATGGAGAACCGCTGCTTCGGCGTCAGCACGTGCGTGATGTCCTCGGAGGAGGGCACGGAGGACGGGGAACGCACCCACGCCGCCATCTGCGGGTCGGCGAGCCAGATCGCCCGCATCTCGCGGGCCCGCGGGTCGTCGTCGACCACTGCCCCGTTCCTGGCACCGAGCCGGGTGTGCCACAGCTCGGTCCAGTCGTTGCGGGTCACCGGCGTGGTCGCGTGCTTCCAGCCCTCGGTCTCGTCCGGCGACAACAGCATCCGCCACGGCAGCTCCAGCGCGGTCTCCGTGTCGATGGGCGCCACCAGCGCGGACGCGGTCTGCGTGGTGGTGGCGGTCGGGGCCAGCCTGGGGACGAACGCCGTCCACGCCAGCAGCGCGTCGACCGTCAGCGCCATCGGCAGCGCCGAGGTGATGTCGAAGGCGAGGCGGCTCGGTCCCGAGACCCTGGTGGGCAACGGCAGGTCACCCAGGCCGAGCCGGTTCGTCAGCGTCCGCTCCAGCACCGCCTGCGGCGGGAAGTGCACCACCAGGTACGCGCCGCCCGAGCCGACCTTGCGCAGCTGCGCGCCGGACACGTCGGCGTTGAACAGGTCGATCCGCAGGTTGAGCGAGTCCTCCCGGCGCCGCAGGTGCAGCGTCCGGGTGGCGGTGGCGGTCAGCGCGTAGCCGGCGGTCGCGTCACCGGGCGCCGTGCCCCCGGACCTGGCGACCGCCAGCACCAGGCCACCCGCACCCGTCAGATACAGGAACCGGCGGCGGCTGACGGTCTTGCCCTGGTCGTCCCGCGCCGGCAGTTCGTTCTCACTCATCCGTCGTCCTCACCACGTCCGGGATGTACGCATCGCCCCAATGTCGTGCGGGCCCTCGCGAGGCGGCAGATCCACTACCCGGTGGCCTGCACAGGTCCACTGCCGCAGTGAGCACTGGCCCGGTGGGAAGCCCGCGTTTGCGGACCTGTCGTGGCCGGGTGGACGCCCACAGGATGACGACGCGCGGCGAAGGGCCGCGCATCCGAGGAACGAACGAGGGGGCTCGATGAAAAATCTCCTGCGCAAGGCGGGAAAGGCCGCGGTGGCGGGCGCGCTGGCGCTCGGCGTCGTGGCGGGCTCGGCGGTGGCGGCCACCGCGGCGCCACCCGGATCGGTGATCTTGTCCACGCCGAAGCGGAACCTGTACTGCACCCTGGGCACCAGCACGACGGCGGGCTTCACCCACGGTGCCGCGTCCTGCTACAACGGCCTGTGGCCCGCTGAGGCAGGCTGGTGGATCGTCGTGACGTGCGTCGGTGGGTCCACGGCGACCAGCGGCCTCGTGGCGTCCTCGCCCTACCAGTGGAACTCGGTGAGCGCGGGCTGGTGCTGGTACGGCGTCGCGGACATCTCCGTCCGGGAGCCGTGACCGGGCTCGGGCGGCTCTCGTGCCGGGTGTGCCGGGTTCGGCACACCCGGCACCCTTCTGCGTCCACATCGGACGGTTTTGCGAAGTCGCGGGTTCTCCCGCCGACCGTCCCGCTTGGACTTCCGTCGATGAGCCGGGAACCGATCGCGCTGTTTCCCCGACTACTGGTGCGTGACGAGCTGGAGTGCGCCCGTGGCCGTGGCCGGATCCGGGCGGATGTTGGCTTCGCGGCCACTTCTCGGCGTCGTGGCGGACGGTGACGATGGGGGTCGTCAACGGTCACCGGTCGTGAGGGAGGCTGGTCTTGCGGGTCCACATCGTCGTCTTCGACGGCATGGACGACCTGGACGTCGTCGGGCCGTTCGCGGTGCTGGGCATGGCCGGACGGGCCGGGCTGGGGGTGAGCGTGCGGCTGACCGCGCCCGGTGACCCGCCGCACGCGACCACCAGGGGCGGGTTGCCGCTGCACCCGGAACCGTGGGCGCCGCGGGACGCGGACGTGCTCCTCGTGCCGGGTGGCGGGTACGGGCAGGGGGACGGCGCCGGTGTGCGTGCCGAGATCGCCGAGGGACGGGTGCCGGCCGCGCTGGCCGACGCCGTCCGGCCGGACCTCGTGCTGGCATCGGTGTGCACGGGTGCGTTGCTGCTGGCGGCGGCCGGGGTGGTGACAGGACGCCCGTGCACCACGCACCACCGGGCGGTCGGCGACCTGGTCGAAGCCGGTGGGGTGCACGTCGACGCACGGGTGGTCGACGACGGTGACCTGGTGACGGCCGGTGGCGTCACGTCCGGGCTGGACCTGGCGCTGTGGCTGGTGGAGAGGTTCCGCGGGCCCGACGCGGCGGAACGGGTGCAAAGCGCCCTGGAGTACGAAAGGCGCGAACCGCTGTGGCTGCGTGCCGGGGAAGTGGCGGCGCGATGAAGCGAACGGTGCTGGTTCTGGCCGTGGTGCTGCCGCTGACGGCGTGCGGCACCGCCAATCCGTCGCCCACGTCCGTCGCGAGTGGACAGATCACGGTGAAGGACTGCGCGGGGAAGGACGTCACGTTCGACAAGGTGCCGGAGCGGGTGGTGACGCTCGACGGCTACGCGGCGCAGACCCTCGTGCGGCTCGGGGTCGCGGACAGGGTCGTGGGCACCGGGTTTCCCGCGCCGTTCGGCGCCGACAGCGCGCCGCACGCGGAACGGCTGGCGCGGATCCCGGTCCTCGCGGAACGGGTGCCGGTCAACGAGGTCGTGGCCGCGCAGCAGCCCGACCTCGTGCTGACGAGCTTCGAGTCGTTCGGTGGCCCGCCCGGCAGCCCGAAGGAGGCCGACCTCGTCACGATGGGGGCCAAGGGGCTCACGTCCTGCCTGAAGGGGTCGAGCGAAGGCCCGTTGACGGATCTCTCGCCCACCTACGAGTACGTGCGCAAGCTCGGCGCCGTGTTCGGGGTGCGGGACCGTGCGGAACAGCTCGTCGCGGAGCTGGAGGGCCGCGCGCAGGCCGTCGCGGCCAAGGTGACGGGGGACAGGCCGAAGGTGCTGGTGCTTCAGGACAACCCGGTGGCCGGGCAGCCGTTGCGGACCTCGGGCGCGGGCACGATCGCGCACGCCCTGATCAGCATGGCCGGTGGGCAGAGCGTCTTCTCCGACGTGTCGTCGATGCACGCGGAGATCTCGCCGGAAGAGGTCGTGCGCCGCGACCCGGAGGTCGTCTGGGTCATCACGGACTACACGTTCGCCAAGCTCAAGGGGCAGGAGCTGGTGGCGGCGGTGCGGACGAACCCGTTGCTGGCCGGCACCACCGCGGGCAGGCAGAGCAAGGTCGTCTCGACCTCGCAGTACCTGGTGTCGTTCCCCAGCCCGCTCAACCTCGACGGGCTGGAACAGCTCGCGAACGCGCTGCACGCCGGCTGACATGACCACGACCGTCGGCAAACCGTCCCCGGCGCCCGCCGCACGCGCGTGGCGGACCGGAGCCCTGTCCCACCCCGTCCTGCTCGTCCTGCTGGGTGCCGCGCTCGTCGTGTCGGCACTGATGGCCACCGGTGTGGGACCGGTCGGCGTGCCCGCCGGAGAGGTGGCGGGCATCCTGGTGCACCACCTGCGCGGCGGGGGAGACACCGGTGCCGCCGCCGACCTGATCGTGTGGCGCATCCGGTTCCCCCGCGTGCTGCTCGGCGCCGTCGTGGGGGCCGGTCTCGCCCTCGCGGGAGCCGTGGTGCAGGGCGTCGTGCGCAACCCGGTCGCCGACCCCTACCTGCTGGGCCTGTCCCACGGCGCGTCCGTGGGCGCGGTCCTGGTCCTGACGACCGGTGCCTCGGTGCTCGGCGCGCTGACCCTGCCGTTCGCGGCGTTCGCGGGCGCCACCGCCGCGATCGCGGTGGTGCTCGTGATGGCACGGCACCGGGGCCGGTTGCTGCCGATGCGGCTGATCCTCGTCGGCGTCGCGTTCGGGCACCTGTTCGCCGGGGTCACCTCGTTCATGCTCGCCCGCACGGACTCCTCCGCCGCCCAGCAGCAGATCATCTTCTGGATGCTCGGCGGCCTGTCCGGCGCGCGGTGGGCCACGCTCCCGGTCACCGCCTCGGTCGTCGTGGGCGTCGGCGCGCTGCTGCTGGTGCGGGCGCGAAGGCTGAACGCGCTCGTCCTCGGTGAGGAGGCCGGCGCGGCACTCGGCCTCAACGCCAGCCGGTTGCGCTGGTACCTGCTGGTCCTCACCACCCTGCTGACCGGCACCGTCGTGGCCGTGTCGGGCGGCATCGGGTTCGTCGGCCTGATCGTGCCGCACCTGGCGCGCATGCTCGTCGGCGCCGACCACCGGCGGATGCTGCCCGTCACCGCGCTGCTCGGCGCGTTGTTCCTGCTGTGGGCCGACGTGGCGGCGCGGATGCTCATCGCGCCGGCCGAGCTGCCGATCGGCATCCTCACCGCGTTCCTCGGGGTGCCGTTCTTCCTGCTCGTCATGCGCGCCCGCGGCCTGGCCACCGGGGAGAACGCGTGAGACTCGACCTCGACTCCGTCTCCGTCGCGCTGGGTGGGACCCCGGTGCTGGACCGGATCAGCCTGACCGTCCACTCCGGACAGTTCGTGGCGCTGGCCGGTCCCAACGGCAGCGGCAAGTCCACCCTGCTGCGCACCGTCTACCGGGCCCGGCGGCCCGACTCGGGCACGGTCCGCGCGGATGGCCGCGACCTGTGGTCGCTGCCCGCGGCGGAGACGGCCAGGGACATCGGCGTGCTGACGCAGGAACAGCACTCCGGCTTCGAGCTCACCGTCGCCGAGACCGTCGCGCTGGGCCGCACCCCGCATCTCGGCCTCTTCGACCGGCTGACCCGTGCCGACCACGCCGCGATCGGCGAGGCCGTCGAACGGACCGGGCTGACCGCGTTCACCGGCCGCCGCGTCGGGGAGCTGTCGGGCGGGGAACGGCAGCGGGTCCTCCTCGCGCGCGCCCTCGCCCAGCAGCCCCGGCTGCTCGTGCTCGACGAGCCCACGAACCACCTCGACCTGCGGCACCAGCTCGACCTCCTGGAGCTCGTCCGCGACCTCGGCGTCACCGTCGTCGCGGCACTGCACAGCCTCGACCTCGCCGCCACGTACGCGGACGCCGTGGCCGTTCTCAAGGACGGCGAGCTGTTCGGGTACGGGCGTCCGGCGGAAGTCCTGACACCGCAGGCCATCGGCGAGGTGTTCGGAGTGGACGCCACCGTGCACCACGACGACGGAGCCACCAGGTTCGTGCTGCGGCCGCGGTGCGTCTGCCCGGACGCCTGCCACTGGAGCTGCCGCACCCGCCGCCTGGCCAGGACGGGCGCCGATGCCGGCTGACCCGCACGTCGTCGCCGTGCTCGCCGTCGACGGCGTCGTGGGCTTCGACCTGGCGATCCCGTGCCAGGTCTTCGGCCTCGCCCGGCTGCCCGGCGGCGACTACCCGTACCAGGTGCGCGTCTGCGGCACGGCGCCGTCGGTCCCGGCCACGGCGGGCGGCGTCGGCTACTACCGGATCGAAGCCCCGCACGGCCTCGACGCGGCGGAGGACGCGGGCACCATCGTCGTGCCGGGGATGCCCGTCACCCGGCCGGTGCCCCCGGAGGTGGTCTCCCTGCTGCGCGCCGCCGCGCGTGGCGTCCGCACGATCTCGATCTGCACGGGTGCGTTCGCCCTCGCCGAGGCCGGTCTGCTCGCCGGTCGCCGCGCCACCACCCACTGGGCCGCCGCGGCCGAGCTCGCCCGGCGCCACCCGGACGTCGAGGTCGACGCCGGAGCCCTCCACGTCGACGAGGGCAAGGTCCTCACCTCCGCCGGGGTCGCCGCGGGCCTGGACCTGTGCCTGCACGTCGTGCGCCGTGACTTCGGCGCCGCCGTGGCCGCGGCGGTGGCCAGGGCCGTCGTCATGCCGCCCACCCGTGACGGCGACCAGGCCCAGTTCATCCCGCCACCCCCGGCGCCCACCGGCGGCGGGTCGCTCGCCACCACCCTGGTCTGGATGCGCGAACGGGCGTCGGAGCCGCTCAGCCTCGCCGACATCGCCCGGCACGCCAACCTCAGCGTCCGCACCCTGACGCGCCGGTTCCGCGAACAGACCGGCACGACCCCGCTGGAGTGGCTGTCCCGCCAGCGCCTCCAGCTCGCTCGCGAGCTGCTCGAGACCACGGACCTGCCCGTCCCGGTCGTCGCCGAACGCAGCGGCCACGGCTCGGCCACCGCGCTGCGCGCCCGGTTCGGCCGCGAGCTGCACGTCAGCCCGAACCGGTACCGCCGCTCGTTCCGGCAGAGCGAGCCGTGACGCGGGACGGATCTTCCTTCGATTTGAGCAGTGCTCACCAATTGAGTCGCACTATGTCGGCTGACGTGCTGCTATAGCTTTCCGGTGGTGCGCCTATCTGGAATACGCGACGCGGGGATAACGCTTTGTTCCGGAAATCGACCTCTTTCGTGCTGGGGTCGTGGAGAACAGGAGCGTGCTGACGGTGCAGATCGGTCGCGGTGGCTGGGAAAAGGCTTTTGACGACGACGAGGCGGACAAGGTGGCGCGGCTGCGCACCTTGCTCGAAACGGGGGACGAGGTGTGGGACGGGGCCGCGGGCAAGATGGTCCCCGAGTACGTGCTGACGACGAGCGAACTGGAGCTCGACGCCTTGGAGGAGGTGCTGTCGATCCTGGAAGGGCACGTCAAGCACCCCTTCCTGCCGCAGAGCGACCTGGACGCGCTGGCGAAGGAGATCGAGCAGCGCAAGGACCCGGTGTGGGTCGAGGAGCAGGAACGCAGACGCAAGCAGCGCTGGGACGACCAGGCCGCGACGGAGAGACGGGTGCTGGCGGAAGGGCTCGACGCGCTCGGCGGGTCCGGCGACACCTGGAAGGAGCGGCTGCCGCAGATCAAGCAGTGGTGGGAGCGCGTGAAAGCCGACGAGGCCAAGGAGACCTGGCACGGCGTCTACACCGCGAACCGGATGTCGGCCAGGCAGATCAGCGCCACCGGCCGCGGCGGCACGTTCTCGATCGTCAACCGCGCCGAACGCAAGAACGTCGCCAAGCGCCGTGACATCCTGCTCGACCGCACGGCAGGCGGAATCCTGAAGCGGACCGATCCCGCGAACTTCGTGGACCCGAAAACCGGCGCCAGCAAGAAGGACACCGAGGGTCTTTACGACCTCAGCGCCTCACTGCTCGACTCGCGCAAGCCCGTCATCGACAAACAGCTGAAGTTCTACAAGGACGCCGTCCTCGTCCTGATGCCCGTGCCGACCGAACGCGACGCGAAGATCTTCCACGCCATCTCCTCGCTCAAGGACCCCGACGACAACTTCCTGCGCGCCATCCGTTCCACGTTCACCCGGATCCGCCTGGCGCAGGGCAGCGACATGCACACCATCTACGTCGACGACACCGACGGCCCGGACCAGCCCAAGAAGGTCCGCTACGGCGTCACCGGCCGGGTGCACCTCACCGGCGGCGAGGTGGTGCGCGCCGACGACGCCCACATCGCCGTGCGGCGCACCGATGCCCTCGAACACAGCCGCATCCTCGGCGCGGGAGCCACCCAGCCGGTGAACGAGATCGTCATGGTCTACCGGCAGCACGCCTCGCCGGTGTTCCCGCTGTTCGCGAAGTGGGACGCGAGCGAGAAGCGGTTCGACGTCCTCGACCGCGAGTCGCTGGAACCCACCGGCGACCACATCACGAACAAGGGCGAGTGGGTGTCCGGGAAGTCGTGACGGAACCCAGCAGGCCGCGGGCGGCGAGGTTCTCCATCAGCGCGGTGATGCCGAACGTCCAGTCGTCCGCGGCCTCGGCGGTGTTCACGACGTTCGTCAACGCGCCCAGGCGGGGCGAGGAGATGCGGACGACGTCGCCGACCTTGTGGGTGAACCCCTCACCGGGCTGGTCGCGGTCCTCGGTCGGCGCGAACATCGTGCCGGTGAACAGCACGAACCCGTCCGGGTAGCGGTGGTGGGCGCCGTAGGCGTGGGACACGAGCTCGTCGAGCTCCCGGCTGATCTCGGACACCGGGTTGACGCCGTGCAGCTCGAACCCGTCGGGCCCGGTGATGTCCAGGGCGATCTCGGTGGCCTTGGCGTCCGCCGGCGTGAACCCGTCGTCGAACAGCCGCAGGAACGGCCCGATGGCGCAGGACGCGTTGTTGTCCTTCGCCTCGGTGAGCAGAAGCGCGCTCCGGCCCTCGAAGTCGCGCAGGTTGACGTCGTTGCCGAGCGTCGCGCCGACCGGCACCCCGCGCGAGCTCACCACGAGGACGAGCTCGGGTTCGGGGTTGTTCCAGGCCGAGCGGGCGAGCACGCCGATGTCGGCACCCGGTCCCACGGCCGACAGGACCGGGGCCTTGGTGAAGATCTCGGGGTCGGGGCCGATGCCGACCTCGAGGTACTGCGACCACAGGCCCTCGGCCTGGAGCACCCGCTTCACCTCCTCGGCCTCCGCCGACCCCGGCTTGAGGTGGGAGATGTGGCCCTGGACGATCGCGCCCACCTTCCGCCGCACCTCCTCGGCACGGGCGGGGTCACCGTCGGCCCGCTCCTCGATGACCCGTTCGAGCATGCTGCGCACGAAGGTCACCCCGGCCGCCTTGAGCACCTGAAGGTCGACCGGCGCGAGCAACCGGGGAACGTCACCGGACGGGTTCGCCGTGGCGGCCAGGACGTCCGCGAGCGGCCACGACGTGCCGCCCTGGGAACCCCTGACGACCTCCACCACGTCCGGCCGCTCCAGCAACGACGACACCGTGGGTGCCACCGCCGACAGGTCCACGACCTCGTCGCCGCGGATCGTCACGACCGACGGGCCGCCCACCGCCGGGTCGAAGACCCTCCCGACGAGAGTGGCGTCCGCCGCGTCGAGGGGGAGAACGTCGGCCGCGCTGAGTGAGATCCCCATGGAAGTCCTTCCTGCTCGCACCGCGAGATCAGCTCGAAGTCCCGACGAGCTTCCCCCACCAGGGCTTCGGGCGACAGCGCCGCACGGCGGTGCGAAGGGCCGCGAGCCCGGTAACGGGTATCTCCGGCCACGCGATTCACCGTGCACTATGGCGACGGGTCGGGCCGCGGTGCGCGTTCTTCTCACGGGCTTGGTGCTGTACCTCTATTGGAAGTTCAAAGAGGGAGCGCCGGCCCAGCTGGCCTTCATCGCCTACGTCGGCGCGTTGTTCGTGGAGCAGTGGGCGATGGCCCGTTTCCGGGAGAAACGCCCGCAGGCGGCGGAGACCTCGGTCGCCGACGGCCACGGACATCGGGGCGTCGACCGCCAGAGCCCTGGCGGCGCGCAGCGGGAGTCGTCCGGCGGCTACCTGTCGGCCTTCGTCGTGCTGATGGCCGTGCTGCTCATGAGCGACTCGTTCTTCTTCACCGACTGGCTCGTCTTCGGGGCGCCCGGCTCAGGGGAGGCGGGAGGCGTCGTGCTCGCGAAGGTCGTCGCCTCGCTGGTCGCGCTCGTGGCCGCCTTCGCGGGGCCGCTGGTCGCGGGGGTCGTCACCTACATCGACCTGGCCGAGTGGATCTCCCGCCGCCGCCAGGGGTCGTCGAGCTTCCTGTCGGGCTTCGGACCGGTGGTTCCCGCCGCCGTCGTGGCGATCGCCTGCTACGGACACTTCTACCTGGCCTACCTCGTCTACAGCGCGATGGGCGTGCTGAGGCCGGGCTGAGGGGTGACCCGGCACCCACGAGCCGAGGAGGCGTCGCCGAGTGTCCGGATCGGCGACGCCTCCTCGGAAGACGCCGGGCACAGCGGCCGCAGCGGGTCCCGTCAGAGACCGAGCAGCATGCTTCCCGCTGACCGCGGGTCCGAGCTCAGCAGCATCTCCCTCGTCGCCTGGTCCCACTCCGCCTTGGTGATGTGCCCGTCGCCGTCGGTGTCGAGCCGCTGGAACGCGGCGCGCACGCCCTCGGGGTCGATCCCGTCCCGCAGCAGTGCCCTGGCGAGCTCCTGCTCGGTGACGAGGCCGTCGCCGTCCACGTCGATGATCCGGAAGAAGGAGGCGTTCATCGAGACGTAGATCCGTTCCACCACGCTCTCGTCGATCGCCTCGGCGTACTCCTCCTTGGTGATCACGCGGTCGCCGTCGCTGTCGGCGTGGCTCAGCAGCTGCCACAGCTCGGCGCCCGACCTGCGGATGTCCATGGCCTGGATCGAGTCCATCGGGACGTTGAAATCCCTGAGGAACCCCTCGATGTGCGCGAAGATGTCCGATTGGTCGATCGCGCCGTCGTTGTTCCTGTCCAGCTTCGAGAACAACAGTTCGCGTTTTTGCTCCTGCAAGCCCGAAGTCATCGCGTTTCTCCTTGCGCTGCTGGTTGGCGTCGAATTGTCGCGGTGGAACTCGTGTGACCTTCCGGTCGTGTATACCGTCCACCGCGCCTGACCGGCTCGTTCGTCACTCCGCAGGGGAGGGAATGGTGCCCGGAAAGCTGTACTTCGCCACGGGCTGTGCAGAGCGGGGCGCGATGTCGGACGCATTTACGCCTCGGTGTTTCCCGTGTCGCCGACAGCGCTCGTCCGGGTGTTCCCCGGCGATTCCGGACGCCGAATCGAAGTGCCGAGAGTGATCACCGTTCCCCGGTGAGTAGTGATCGCCTCGCACGATGGGGTTGTCGGCGGGACGGGGCAGCGCCGGGACCGGTTCCGCACTCCATCCTGCTGAAGGCAGTTCCGCCTGCCGGGTCTTCCGGCGCGGCGGAGCTCACCTGTCCTGTCCTGACGCGGCGCCCCGGAGTGACGACACGATGATCGACAGGATCACCTTCCCGCAGCCGGACGTCCCGCGGCGGGACGGAGGGCAGTGGCCGCGCGACGAGGCCGAGGTGCGTGAGCACATCTGCCGGTCCACCGGGCTGCGTCACGACCAGGTGACCGAGGACGCCGACCTCGTCGCCCTCGGCGTCGACTCGATCTTCGTGCTGCGGACGGCGGCCCTGCTGCGCCGCAACGGCGTGCGGGTCGGGTCCAGCGAGCTGGCGGCACGCCCGACCCCGGCGGCCTGGTGGGAGCTCGTCCTCCGCAACCGGCGCGAGGACCGGGCGCGGGAGAGCGCGCCGGTCGTGGTGGACGAGTCGGCGCCGTTCCCGCTCGCCACGATGCAGCACGCGTTCTGGCTCGGGCGGTCGCCCGGTCAGGAGCTGGGCGGGGTGGCCGCGCACTTCTGCACGGAGCTCGAGACCCGCCCCGGTGAGGGCGTCGACCCGGAGCGGCTCGGCAGGGCGCTGCGGGCGGTCGTCGAGAGGCACGGCATGTTGCGGGTCCTGGTCGGGCCGGACGGCACGCAGCGCATCGGGGAGAACGGCGGGTCCGGCCTCACCGTCCACGACCTGCGCGACCTCCCGGACGACGAGGTGCAGGCACGGCTGGCGCGCATCCGCGAGCGGCTGGCGAATCGGGCAGGGGACCTCGCGGCGGGCGAGGTGTTCGAGATCGAGCTGTCCTCCCTGCCCTCCGGGGCCAGCCGGCTGCACCTGAACCTGGAGATGGTCGCGGCGGACGCGCTGAGCCTGCGCACCGTCCTCGCGGACCTCGCCCACCTGTACCGGACGCCGGACGACCCGTTGCCGCCACTGCGTTTCAGCTATCCGCGCTATCTCGCCGAACGGGCCGCGTCCCGCCGAGACGCGAGGGAGCGGGCACGGGCGTGGTGGGCTGACCGCCTTCCCGGACTGCCCGGCCCGCCCGCTCTCCCCGTGGGCACCGAGGACACGGGTGGGTTCACCCGGCGGCACCACTGGTTCTCCGGCGACGACGTCCTGCGGCTGCGGGAACGGGCCGCGGCGCACAGCCTCACACCGGCCGCCGTTCTCGCGGCGGTGTTCGCGGAGACCATCGCGGCGTGGAGCTCGACGGACAGGTTCCTGCTGAACCTGCCCGTGTTCTACCGGGAGCCGCTGCACGAGGACGTGGACGGGCTCGTCGGCGACTTCTCCAGCTCCGTCCTGCTGGACGTGGACATGTCCGCGCCGCTGTCGTTCGCGCAGCGGGCGCACGACCTCCAGTCCCGGCTGCGGGAGACGCTCGGCCACGCCGAGTACACGGGCGTCGAGGTGCTGCGCGACCTGAGCAGGCTCAACGGGGGCGAGCGCGTGCTGGCCCCGGTGGTCCACACGAGCGCGCTGGGGCTCGGCGAGCTGTTCGGCCGCGAGGTGCGGCGGTGCTTCGGTGAGCCGTGCTGGGTCGGTTCGCAGGCGCCGCAGGTGTGGCTGGACGCCCAGGTCACGGAGTTCGACGGCGGAATCCTCGCGAACTGGGACGCACGGGAGGGACTCTTCCCGCCCGGGGTCCTCGACGCGATGTTCGACGCCTACACCGGTCTGGTTCGCGGTCTGCTCGACGGCGGCACGCCGTGGGACGAAGCGGTCCCTTCGCTGTTGCCGCCGCGGCAGCGCGAAGTACGCGAGAAGGTCAACGACACGGCGGGCCCGCCGCCCGGTGCCCCGCTGCACGAACGGTTCTTCGCCCACGCTCTGTCCACTCCGGATAGTCCGGCGCTGCTGTGGGGTGAGGACGGCTCGCTGAGCTACGGGGAGCTGGCCACCAGGGCGCTGCGCGTGGCGGCACTGCTGCGGGCGCGCGGGGTGGGGGCGGGCGACAGCGTCGGCATCACCGTGCCCAAGGGCGTGGACCAGGTGGTGGCGGTGCTCGGCGTGCTGGCGGCGGGGGCGGCCTACGTTCCGTCCGGTGTGGACGTTCCTCCTGCCCGGCGTGCGGCGGTCCACCGCGCGGCGGGAGTGCGGTACGTGCTCTGCGACCGGGAGACGGCCGCGGTCCCGGCCGGCCCGGAAGCGTTGGTGCTCGACGACTCCGCCGCGTTCACGCCGCTGTCCGCGCCGGTGGCGGTCGAGCGGGAGGCCGTGATGTACGTGATCTTCACGTCCGGCTCGACGGGGGTGCCGAAGGGGGTGGAGGTGCCGCACCGGGCGGTGGCGAACACCGTCGACGCGGTCGGCGACCTGTTCGGCGTGGGGCAGGAGGACCGCACGATCGCCCTGTCGGCACTGGACTTCGACCTGTCGGCCTACGACCTGTTCGCGTTCCTCGGGTCCGGCGGCAGCGTGGTGGTCCCGGACGAGGGGCTGCGGCGCGACGCCGCCGCGTGGGCCGAGCTGATCCGCCACTGGCGCGTCACGGTGGTCAGCGCCGTGCCCGCGCTGCTGGACATGCTGCTCGTGGCGGCGGACGGACCCGGTCTCGGCGACTCGCTCCGGCTGGTCATGCTCGGCGGCGACCGCGTCACGCCGGACCTGCCGCACCGGCTGCGGGAGCTGGTGCCCGGCTGCCGGTTCGCGGGCCTGGGCGGGATGACGGAGGCCGCCGTCCACGCCACCGCGTGCGAGGTGGGCGAGGCCGACCCGCGGTGGCGGGCGGTTCCCTACGGCACGCCCCTGCGCAACGTCACCTGCCGGGTCGTGGACAGCAGGGGCCGGGACTGCCCCGACTGGGTCGCCGGAGAGCTGTGGGTGAGCGGCGCGGGACTCGCGCACGGCTACCGCGGCGATCCCGTGCGCACGGCGGAGAAGTTCGTCGAGCACGACGGCCGGCGCTGGTACCGCACCGGCGACCTGACCCGCTACCTGCCCGACGGCACCGTGGAGTTCCTCGGCCGCACCGACCACCAGGTCAAGATCCGCGGCCACCGGATCGAGCTGGGCGAGGTCGAGGCCGTGCTGACCGGGCACCCGCTGGTGGACGCGGCGGTGGCGACCGTCGTGCTGACCGCCTCCCGGCAGCTGGCCGCCGCGGTGGTCGCCCCGGAGTCGCTGGAGCCCGCGGCGCTGCGGACGTGGCTGGCCGGCCGCGTGCCGGGCTACCTCGTGCCGGAACACCTCAGCGTCGTGGAGGCCCTCCCGCTCACCCCGAACGGCAAGATCGACCGCAAGGCGGTCCACCGGGCGCTGCAAGCCGGGGCGGGCAGGCGTGGAAGTCCCGTCAGCCCGGCGCCGCTCAGCCCGGTCGAACGTGCGGTCGCCGAGGTGTGGCGCGACCTGCTCGACGTCGAGGAGGTGGGGCCCGGCGACGACTTCTTCGCCCTGGGCGGGGACAGCCTGCTGGCGACGAGCCTGATGAGCGGCCTCGGCCGCCTCGGCCTGCGCGGCGCGGAGCTGGCGGACCTCTTCACCACACCGGTCCTGCGCGACTTCGCCGCCCGGCTCGTCGCGGGCGACGCGCGGCCCGAGTCCGTGGTGCGACCGGACCCCGGGCACCGGTACGAGCCCTTCCCGCTCACCGACGTGCAACGGGCGTTCTGGATCGGGCGCGACGGCAGCCTGCCGCTCGGCGGCGTCGGCTCGCACTTCTACGTCGAGTTCGAAGGGGCCGACGTCGACCTGTCCCGGGTCGAGGAGGCGTGGAACCGGCTCGTCGCCCGGCACGAGATGCTGCGCGCCGTCATCGCCGCCGACGGCACCCAGCGCATCCTGCCCGAGGTTCCGCGCTACCGGATCCGCGCGACCGACGCGGGCCACCGGCCGGAGGCCACCCTGCACCGGCTGCGCACCTCGTTGTCCCACCAGCTCTTCGACACCTCGACGTGGCCGCTGTTCGACATCCGCGCCGTGCACCACGTCAGCGGCGGGCGGCGGTGCACGCGGCTGCACGTCGGCTTGGACAGCATCGTGATGGACGGCCGCAGCATCATGGTGCTGCTGGCGGAATGGGCCAGGCTGAGCGCCGACCCGGACGCCGTGCTGCCGCCGCTCGGCCTGTCGTACCGCGACTACGTGCTCCAGGTCCGGCCGGACCCGGAGCGGCTGGGGCAGGCGCGGGAGTACTGGCGCGGACGCGTCCGCGAGCTGCCGCCGCCACCGGCGCTGCCCCTGGCCGGGGACCCTGCCGCGTCCGGCAGGCCGACGTTCCACCGCCGGCACCACGACATCGGCGCCCGCACGTGGGCCTCGATCACGGCCCGTGCCCGCGAGCACGGCCTCACACCCAGCGCCGTCCTGCTCGCCTGCTACGCCGAGGTTCTGGGCGCGTGGAGCGACCAGCGCGACCTGACGGTCACCCTGACCCTCTTCGACCGCAACGACGTGCACCCGGACGTGCACCACGTCGTCGGAGACTTCGCGTCGCTGCTGCTGGTGAGCCACCACCGGGACGACGGTGAGGCGTTCGCCGAGAACGTCCGCGCGTTGCAGGAACAACAGGGCCGCGGCCTCTCGCACCGGGAGGCGTCGGGCATCTGGGCGCTGCGCGAGCTGGCCCGGCGCCGCGGGACGGCGTCCGCGTCGGTCCCCGTCGTGTTCACCAGCGTGCTCGGCGTCGACGTCCCGTCCGAGCTGTCCGGCCCGTTCGCGGAGCAGGTCTACGGCGTCACGCAGACGCCCCAGGTGTGGCTGGACAACAAGGTGGCGAGGTCCGGCGGCGGGATCACCGTCGACTGGGACGCCGTCGAGGACCTGTTCCCGGACGGCGTCGTGGACGCGATGTTCGACGGCTACGTGCGGCTGGTCGAGAGCCTGGCCGAGGCCGACTGGTCCGCACCGCTCCCGCTGTCGCTCACGCCGGACGACGTCACTCTGAGGAACACCGCCCTGGAAGCGAGGGTGGCCGACCGGCAGGAGGTGGCCCGGCCGGGGCCCTCGGCCACCGCGGTCGAGGAGGCGGTCGCGAGGGTGTGGGCCGAGGTCCTCGGGGTGCGGGAGGTCCGGCGCTCCGACGGTTTCTTCGAGCTCGGCGGCGACAGCATCCTGGCCACTCGCCTGATGGTCCGGCTCGGCGCCGAGGGCCTGGCGGGCGCGGAGCTGGCCCGCCTGTTCACCCACCCGGTGCTGCACGAGTTCGCGGCGACGATCACGCACGGTGCGGCGACGGCTCCCGCGGTGCTCGCCGCGGACGAGGAGCACCGCCACGACCCGTTCCCGCTGACCGACGTCCAGGCGGCCTACTGGGTGGGCCGCTCGCCGGACTTCCGGCTCGGTGGGATCGGCGCCCAGCTGTACGTCGAGTACGAGCACGCGGAACTGGACGTGCCGCGGCTGGAACGGGCGTGGAACCGGCTCGTCGCCCGGCACGAGATGCTGCGGGCGGTCGTGACGCCGGACGGGATGCAGCGCGTCCTGCCCGAGGTACCGGACTACGCCATCACGGTCGTCGACGGTGGTGAGTCACCGGAGCACGTGCAGGAGCAGGTGCGGGAGCTCATGTGCCACGGCGCTGTCGACGTGGAGAGCTGGCCGTTGTTCGACATCCGCGTGATGACCCGTGCGAACGGCACGGCCCGGCTGTGCGTGGCGTTCGACAACATCGCCGTGGACGGGCTGAGCATCCTCACGCTGCTGGCCGAGTGGGACGCGCTCTACCGCGACCCGCAGGCGGCGCTCCCGCCCATCGGGGTGTCCTTCCGCGACTACGTGCTGGGCACCGTCCCGGAACCGGAGGTGCTCGCCGAGGCGCTGGAGTACTGGCGTGGACGCATGACGGGCTTGCCGCCGGGACCGGAGCTGCCGTTGCGGGCGAGGCCCGCCGAGATCGTCCGTCCCCGGTTCGAACGCCGTGAACGCGGCCTGGGCACCGCGAGGTGGCGTGCCGTCACGGAGCGGGCGAAGGCGTTCAACGTGACGCCCAGCGTCGTGCTGTTCTCCTGCTACACGCTCGTTCTCGGCGCGTGGAGCGCGAGCCGCGACCTGACGGTGAACATGACCCTGTTCGACCGGCGGGACGTGCACCCGGACATCGGCCGCGTCGTCGGCGACTTCACCTCGCTGCTGCTCGTCGCGGACCGGCCGGAACCGGGGGAGAGCTGGCTCGGCCGGGTGCGGCGGCTCCAGGAGCAGGTGTGGCGCGACCTCGGCCACCAGCAGGTGTCCGGTGTTCGGGTGCTGCGGGAGCTGGCCAGGGAGAACGCCCGCCTGGCCGAGCCCGTCCCGGTCGTCTTCACCAGCATGCTGGGCGTCGACGACGCGCTGGCCGCGGCGGTGCGCTGGCCGGACCGCACTCGGTCGCAGACGCCGCAGGTGTGGCTCGACCACCAGGTGATCGAGCTGCCGGACGGCCTGCTGCTGAGCTGGGACTCGGTGGACGAGCTGTTTCCCGAGGGCGTGGTGGACGCCATGTTCGACGCCTACTGCGACCTCGTGTCGTGGCTCGCCGAGGGCGACTGGACCGCCGAGCCGCCCGACCTGCTGCCAGCCGCCCAGCGGTCGGTGCGCGAGAAGGTCAACGCGACGACGGGCCCGGAACCGGAGAGCACCCTCGGCGGGGGACTGCTGCACGGCGCGTTCTTCGAGCAGGCCGCGGCGCACCCGGACCGCGTCGCCGTGGTGGAGAGCCGGGGCGGGCGCCTGACGTACGGCGAGCTCGCGCACCGGGCCCGGCACGTGGCGGGGATGCTCGCCGATCACGGTGTCCGCCCGGGAGATCCGGTCGCGGTGACTCTGCCCAAGGGCGGCGACCAGGTGGCCGCGCTGCTCGGCGTGCTGGCCGTGGGCGCGGCCTACGTACCGGTCTCCGCCGACCAGCCGCCGGTGCGCGCCGCCCGCATGCTCGACCGGGCGGGTGCCGCGTTTCTGCTGGGCGACGGGACGCCGCGGGACGGCGTGCGGTCGTTGTCCATTCGCGACGCGGAACGGTTCGCGCCGCTGGAGGCGATCGGTGGCGCTCCGGACGGGCTGGCGTACGTGCTGTTCACCTCGGGGTCGACCGGGGAACCGAAGGGTGTCGAGATCCGGCACCGCAGCGCGGTGAACACCGTCGCCGACGTGTGCGACCGCTACGGCGTCGGACCGGACGACCGCGTGCTGGCGCTGTCCGCCGCCGACTTCGACCTGTCCGTGTTCGACCTGTTCGGGCTGCTCGGCTCGGGCGGGACGGTCGTCCTCGTCGCGGAGGACGAGCGCCGCGACCCGCAACGCTGGCTGGCGCTGGCCCGCGAGCACCGGGTGACGGTGTGGAACTCCGTGCCCGCCGTGTTCGACATGCTGCTGACCGCGGCCGAGACCGGTGCGGGGCTGCCGGACTCGCTGCGCCTGGTCCTGCTGTCGGGCGACTGGGTCGGACTCGACCTGCCTGCCCGGCTCGCGCGGCAGACCCGGTGCGCCCTGGTCGCGCTCGGCGGGGCGACCGAGGCGTCGATCTGGTCCAACGCCTGCGACGCCGGGGTGGCCGACCCGGGCTGGGCGTCCGTCCCGTACGGCTTCCCGTTGCGCAACCAGAGGTTCCGGGTGGTCGACGAGGAGGGCCGCGACCGGCCGGACTGGGTGCCGGGTGAGCTGTGGATCGGCGGGACCGGGGTGGCCCGCGGCTACCGCGGCGACCCGGAGCTCACCGCGGCCAGGTTCCTCGACCACGACGGCACGTCCTGGTACCGGACCGGGGACGTGGGCCGCTACTGGCCGGACGGCACGCTGGAGTTCCTGGGCAGGCGCGACGACCAGGTGAAGATCCGGGGCCACCGGGTGGAGATGGGCGAGGTCGAGGCCGCCGTGTCGGCGTTCCCCGGTGTCCGCCACGCCGTCGCCGCCGCAGTGGCGGGCAGGGACGGCAAGCGGCTCGTGGCGTTCGTGCGGGCGGAGGAGGACGCCCCGCTGGGCGACCTGCCGGGGTTCCTCGCCGAACGCCTGCCCGGCCACGCGATCCCCGGCGTCGTCCGGGTGGACGGGTTCCCCCTGACCGCCAACGGCAAGGTCGACCGCACCGCGCTGGCCGGGCGGCTGGTGCCCGCCGGGGAGCCGGTCGCGCGGGAGTCGTTGTCCGGCAGGGAACGCGTGCTCGCGGACCTCTGGGGCGAGCTGCTCGACCGGGCGCCGGGGACCGGGCACGACAACTTCTTCGCCCTCGGCGGCGACTCCCTCAGCGCGACGAGGCTGGTCCAGCTGGTACGCGGCAGGTTCGGGGTCACCGTGTCGCTGCGCGACTTCTTCGCCGACCCGACCGTCGCGCATCTCGCCGCCGCCGTCGGCCACGCGATCGGCAGTCAGGACGAGGAGGAAGGCAGTCTGTGACGATCACCGACCTGCTCACGGAGCTGAGGCACCTCGGCGTCAGCCTGTGGGCCGACGAGGGCGACCTGCGCTTCCGGGCACCGCGCGGCGTGCTGACCGACGAACGGCGGACCGCGTTGCGCGCCAACAAGACCGAGGTGCTGCGGCTGCTGGAACGCGAGTCGGAGCTGCCGCCGGCGGAACCGGACCCCGCCGGGCGCCACGACCCGTTCCCGCTCACCCCCGTCCAGTCCGCGTACCTCCTGGGCCGCCACCCCGCCTACCCGTACGGCGGTGCGGCCTGCACGAGCTACCTGGAGGTCGAGCTTCCCGGCGCCGAGCCCGGACGGGTCGAGGACGCCTGGAACGAGCTCGTCGCCCGGCACGACATGCTGCGCGCCGTCGTCCACGCGGACGGCTACCAGCGCGTGCTGCCGGAGGTCGACCGGTACCGGGTGCCGGTCGCAGACCTGCGCGACGCCCCGCCCGACCGGGTTCAGGCGCACCTGGACGCCTGCCGCGACGAGCTGACGGGCCGGCTGGGCGACACCGGGCGGTGGCCGCTGTTCGCGGTGCGCGTCACCCGGACCCGCGAGGCGACGATCGTGCACCTGGCGGTGGAACTGCTGACGGTGGACGCGTCGAGCCTGCAAGCACTGCTCGGTGAGCTGGGCGAGCTCGTCAGCGGCGGCACCGGGCTTCCCTCCCCGCCGGAGATCACCTTCCGCGACTACGTCCTGGCCGAGCGGAAGCTGCGCGACACGCCGCGCTACCAGCGCGACCGGAAGTACTGGCTGGACAGGATCGACGACCTCCCGCCCGCTCCGCTGCTGCCACTGTCCGAACAGGACGCACCGGCCGGTCCGGTGCGGTTCGACCGGGTGCACCACTGGCTCACCGACGTCGAGCTGACCGGCCTGCGGGACCGGGCGCGTGCGCACGGGGTGACGGTGTCCGCGACGGTGCTGGCCGCCTACGCCGAGGTCATCGGCCGGTGGAGCCGTCACCGCCGGTTCACCCTCACCCTCCCGGTCGCCGGTCGCCTGCCGGTGCACGAGCGGGTGGACGACCTGGTCGGCGACTTCTCGTCGGTCGGCCTGCTCGCCGTGGACCTGGACGAGGCCGCCGCGTTCGCCGGCCGGGTCAGGGCGGTCGCGGCCCGGTTGTTCGAGGACCTGGACCACCGGTCGTTCACGGGAGTGGACGTGCTGGCCGAGCTGACGCGCCGCGCGGGCAGCCCGGTGCTGATGCCCGTCGTGTTCACCAGCACCGCGGGCCTCGGCCGTCCGGCACGGCCACCGGTGCGGATCCGCCGCGGCCTCACGCAGACGCCCCAGGTGTGGATCGACTGCCAGCTCACCGAGTACGACGGCAGCCTCATGCTCGCGTGGGACGTGCGGCGCGGCGTGCTGGCCGACGGTGTGGCCGCCGACGCGTTCGAGGCGTTCCGCGACCTGGTCCACGCGCTGGCGACGGACGACGACGCGTGGACCGCCCGCCAGCCGGTGCGGCTGCCGGAGGATCAGCGGCGGCGCCGTGAGTCGGTCAACGACACCGCCGCCGACCGTCGCGCCCGGTTGCTGCACGAACCGGTGTTCGCCCGGGCCGCCGCGCGCCCGGACGCGGTCGCGGTGGTGTCCGGCGGCACGGCGATGACGTTCGGCGAGCTCGCGGCCCGTGCGTCCGACCTGGCGGCGGCGTTGCGCGAGAACGGTTGTGCGCCCGGTGAACGGGTGGCGGTCGTGATGGACAAGAGCGCCGAGCAGGTCGTGGCCGTGCTGGGCGTGCTCGCCGCGGGCGCGGTGTACCTGCCGATCGACGCGGGCCAGCCCGTCGCCAGGAGGGACCGGGTCCTGCGCGACGCGGGAGTCCGGTTCGCGGTGGTGCGGACCGGGGACGAGGTGGCGAGGGACCTTCCCGCGCACCCGGTCGTCGTCGATCTCGCCGTGGAACCCGCCGGGGACGTCGCGCCCGCCGGGCGTGCGGCGCCGGCAGACCCGGCGTACGTCATCTACACCTCGGGATCGACCGGCGACCCGAAGGGCGTGGTGGTGAGCCACCGGGCGGCGGCGAACACCCTCGACGACCTGGAACGCCGTTTCGGCCTCGGACCCGCCGACCGGGTGCTCGGGGTCGCGAACCTCGGGTTCGACCTGTCCGTGTGGGACGTCTTCGGCGTGCTCGGCGCCGGTGGCGGGCTCGTGCTCCCCGACGCCGCCAGGGCGGCCGACGCGTCGCACTGGGCGGAGCTGATCGCCCGGCACGGCGTGACGTTGTGGAACACGGTGCCCGCCCAGTTGCGGATGCTCCAGGCGTACGTCGACTCGGAGCCGGAGGCGGACATCTCCGGGCTGCGGCTGGCTTTGCTGTCCGGCGACTGGATCCCGGTGGACCTGCCCGGCCGCGTGCGCGCGAAGCACCCGAGCCTGGAGCTGGTGAGCCTCGGCGGTGCGACGGAGGCCGCGATCTGGTCCATCTGGCACCCGATCGGCGACGTGCCGCCGCACTGGCGGAGCATCCCCTACGGCACGCCGTTGGAGAACCAGTCGTTCCACGTCCTGAACGACGTCCTGGAGGACTGCCCCGACCACGTGACCGGTGAGCTGCACATCGGTGGCGCGGGCCTGGCGGAGGGCTACCTCGGCGACCCCGGACGCACCGCCGAGCGGTTCGTCGTCCACCCGCGCACCGGCGAACGCCTCTACCGCACCGGCGACCTCGGGCGGTACCTGCCGGACGGTGCCATCGAGTTCCTCGGCCGGGAGGACGGCCAGGTGAAGGTGCGCGGGCACCGGGTGGAGCTCGGCGAGGTCGAGGCGGCGCTGCGGGCACACCCGGCCGTCGCGGACGCGGTGGTGGTCGCCACGGGGGAGCGGGACGCCCGCAGGCTCGCCGGCTTCGCGGAACCCGCCCCCGCCGCCGTGCCACCGGCACCGTCGTTCGTGCACGTGGCGGACGTCGCCACGGCCACGGCCGGGGAGCTGGAGGCGAAGCACGGCGGCGAGGACTTCGCCGCCCTCGTGCGTGCCGTGGACGAGGTCGCGATCCTCTCGATCGCGGCCAGGCTGCGGGCCGACGGCCTGTTCGCCACCGCCGCCGACCGGTGCGACCTCGCCGCCATCGCCGCGGCGACGGGCGTCTCCGCACGGCAGGACCGGTTGCCGCGCCGGTGGATGGACGCCCTGGTGCACGCCGGGGCGGTCGGGTTCGACCCCGCCTCCGGCACCTACGGCGACCTGGTCGCCGCGTCGGAGGAGGACATCCGGGCGCTGTGGCGGCGGATCGAGGACCTGAACGAGCGGGTCGGCTACGGCGCCTCGACCCTGGAGTACATCCGGACGTGCAGCAGCCGCCTGGACGAGCTGCTCGACGGACGGCTGGACGTGCGCGAGCTGCTGTTCCCCCACGGCGAGGTCGGCGCGGCACACGCCGTCTACCGGGAGAACCTGGTCGGCCACAGCATGCACCAGATCATGATCTCGGCGATCCGGGCGGTCGCGGCGGCTCACCCGCGCGGGGGGATGCGGCTGCTGGAGGTCGGCGGCGGGGTGGCGGGCACCAGCACCGACCTGATCCCGGCGCTGGCCGAGTTCGAGCCGGACTACCTGTTCACCGACATCTCCGAGTTCTTCCTGGGCGAGGCGCGGGAGAAGTTCGCGGACCACCCGTGGGTCCGCTGCGGCCGGTTCGACATCAACGCCGACGCCCGCGCGCAGGGCATCCCGCCCAACAGCGCGGACGTGGTGCTGTGCGCGAACGTGCTGCACAACTCGCGCGACGCCGGTGAGGTGCTGGCGAGGCTGCGCGAGGTCCTGGCACCGGGCGGGTGGCTGGTCTTCCTCGAACCGACGCGGCGGCACAACTACCCGTTGCTGGTGTCGATGGAGTTCGAGTTCTTCAGCGAGCTGGCCGAGTTCACCGACCTGCGCGCCGGCACCGGGCAGGCGTTCCTCACCAGGAGCCAGTGGATCTCGCTGCTCGGCGAGGCGGGCGCGGACGAGTCGCTGTGCCTCCCGCCGGTCGGCCACACGCTGGCCGCGCCGGGGCAGGGCGTGTTCCTGGCCAGGTTCGGCACGGACCGCGCCCGCGTGACCGGCGACGAGCTGCGCCGCCATCTGGAGAGCCGGCTGCCCGCGCACATGGTGCCGGCGCGGCTGGAGCTGCTGGACGCCGTCCCGAGGACCCCCAACGGCAAGGTAGACCGGGCCGTGCTGACCGCGTGGGCGGACGGGCAGCAGGACGACCACCGCGGCGGGCGAGTGGTCGAGGAGCCCGCCGACGACCTGGAACGCCGGATCGCCGCGCTGTGGGCCGAGATGCTCGGCCTCGACCGTGTCTCCCGCGGCGAGGACTTCTACTCGCTGGGCGGCGACTCGTTGCTGCTGTCGCGGATGGTCGGCAGGCTGCGGGAGCGCGAACCGGAGGCCGCCGCGCTGGAGTGGCAGGAGCTGCTGCGGCAGATGCTGCGCGACGCCACTGTGCGCGGGCTGGCGGCGTTCATCCGGTCGTCGGGGGAGGCGGCACCGGAGCGGACGCCGGCGCGTTCCTCCCTGATGCGGCTGGGCGGGTCGGCCGGAGCCGTCACCACGGTCCTCGTGCACGCGGGTTCGGGCACTCTCCAGCCGTACCGGCCGCTGCTCGCACACCTGCGGGCGGCCGGGACCGGGCAGCTGGTCGGCGTGCAGGTCGAGGACTACGACCGGTACCTCGCGCTGCCACCGGAGACGGTCGTGGCCCGGCTCGCGGCCGACTACGCGCGCGAGCTGCTCGGCGCCGGCGACCGGTTCCGGCTCGTCGGCTACTGCGTGGGCGGCCTGCTGGCCACCGAGATCGCCCGCGACCTGACCGAGTCGGGGGCGACGGTGGACGAGCTGACCGTCATCAGCTCCTACCGGCCGCCCGCGGTGCACGACGAGCTGATGGCCGAGTACGTGTTCGCGCTGGCGACGGGCACGGACCTGGCCGCCGCCGGGTGGCCCGCCGACCCGGACGTCTTCAACGCCGCGGTCCGGTCGATCCTGGACCGGACCCCCGGCCAGGTCCCCGACGGCGCGCTCGCCGGGCTGACCGGCCGCTTCGCCGACCTGGGTGCCCGCTTCCGCGAAGTCGGGGCGCTGCCGGGACAGGAGCGACTGCGGGCGCTGCACCGCGCCTCCCGTTCCGGCGGTGCCTACGACCCCGGCGACTGCTCCTTCGCCGACTACACCCGTCTCCACGCGGTGTTCCGGCAGAGCATGTCCGCCGTGTCACGGCACGAGCCGGAGCCGTACCTGGGCCCGATCACGGTGCTGCGCAACAGCGACTCGTCGACGCTGCTGCCCGGCACGCGCACCGACGTGGGCGAGTTCTGGCGGGAGATCTGCCTCGGCGAGCTGACCGTGCGGGACATCCCCGGCGACCACTTCGGCTGCGTGTCGGCCGCGCACGCCGCCGGGCTCGGCGCCCTGCTGACGGGTGGGCGCGGGTGAGCGGACCGGTGGCGGTGCTCGGCGCCGCCGGGACGGTGGGCCGTTCTGCGGTCGGCCTCCTGCACGACCTCGGCATCGACGACGTGGTGGCCGGTGACCGGGACACCACCGGCGGCGCCGTCCACGTCGACGCCGAAGATCCCGTGCCCCTGCGGCGGTTCTGCGCCGGAGCCGAGGTGGTGCTGAACTGCGCGGGACCGTCGTACGCGCTGCTGGACCGCGTCGCCAGGGCCGCACTCGCCGCGGGCGCCCACTACGTCGACATCTCCGGCGACCGGCCGGTGCACCACCTGCTGACGGCCTCCGGCGCGGTCCGCGGCCGGGCCAGGGCCGTGCTCTCGGCGGGGATGACGCCAGGACTGGCCAACCTGGTCCCACGCGTCCTGGCCGCGGACGGGCTCGCGGGCGCCGACCTGGTGGTGCACGCCGGGGGCGTCGAGCGGTTCAGCCCCGCTGCGGCGGGCGACCTCGTGCTGACCGTCGACGGCGTGGAGGAGGCGGGGCAGGGCGCCTACTGGTACGGCGAGGCCCTCGCCGCCTGGCGGGACGGCCGGGTGGTCTCCGGCGCGCTGGTGACCGCCGAGGACGTCGAGCTGCCGTACTTCCCCGGCCGGGTCACCCTGGTCCCGTTCCTCACCGCCGACGCCGCCCGCCTGGCCAGGCAGGCGGGGCTCGCCTCGCTCGACTGGTTCACCGTGTTCACCGGCAGCCGGCTGCGCCCCGCCCTGTCCCGGTTGCGGGGACGGGTGCCGCGCGAGCCGGCCGCGCTCGCCGCCGCGGCCGCCGAGCTGATCGAGGCCGGGGAGCTGGACCGGGCGGGACAGGACCCGTACCACCTCATGACGTTCACCCTCCACAGTGGACAACGGTCGCGGACGGCCGTGCTGCGCACGACGAGCAGCTTCCGGTTGAGCGCCGCCACCGCCGCGCTCACGGTCCGCGCGGTGCTCGACGGCTCGGTGCCGCCCGGCCTGCACCACGCCGACGAGGTGCTCGACGCCGAGGCGACGCTGCGCGGGGTGGTGGAGCTGGGCGTGCTGTCCGCGTTCGACGTGCACGACCACGACCGGTGGTCCAAACCGATCGAGGAAGGGATGCTGTGACGACTCCCGGGACGACCCCCACCTCCCGCCGGCCCCGCGTCGTGGTGTGCGGCACGTCGTTCGGCCGCGTCTACCTGCGTGCGGTGCACGAGGACCCGACAGTCGAGCTGGCGGGCGTGCTGTCCAAGGGCAGCCCGCGGTCGCAGCACTACGCCGACGCCTACGGCGTGCCCAGCTACCACGACCCCAAAGAGGTGCCGGACGACGTCGACATCGCCTGCGTCGTCGTGCGCGCGGGAGTGGCCGGTGGAGCGGGGGCCGAACTGGCGCAAAGCCTGCTGTCCCAGCGAATCCACGTGCTGCAAGAGCACCTGCTGCACCCGATGGAGCTGGCCGAGTGCCTGCACGTCGCACGGCGGCACGGGGTCCGGTACCGGGTGAACGCCTTCTACCCGCACGTCGAAGCCGTCCGGCGCTTCCTGCGGGCGGCACGGGCCATGCGACGTGAACAGCCGCCCCTGTTCGTGGACGCGATGGCGGGCGTCCAGGTCCTGCACCCGTTGCTCGACGTGATCGCCCGCGCGGTCGGCGGACTGCGGCCGTGGCGGTTCGCCGACGCGTCCCCGTTCCCGGCGGAGCTGCACGACCTGGCCCGCCATCCAGGCCCGTACACCCACCTGCACGGCGTCGTGGGCGGCACGCCGGTGTCGTTGCGGGTGCAGAACCACGTCCACCCGGCCGACCCGGACAACCACGCGCTGCTGCTGCACCGGATCTCGCTGGTCTTCGAGTCCGGCGTGCTTTCGCTCGCGGACACTCACGGGCCGGTGCTGTGGAGCCCGCGCCTGCACAGCGAACGCGACGGGACCGGCCGCCTGATCATGGAGGGAACGGGCACCGAACGGCTCCAGGTCCCGGCCACCGAACCGCTGGGACCGGACTCCGCCCCGACGTTCCGCGACGTGTTCGACCGGGTGTGGCCCGACGCCGTGCGGGTGGCGCTGAAGGAGCTGCGCGCGGACATCGCCGACGAACGCCGCTCGACGGTGGCCGGTCAGTGGGCGCTGTCCGTCGCGGGGATGTGGCAGGACGTCACCCGGCGGCTCGGCGAGCCGCGGTTCATCCACCCGGACGCACCGGACCGCGTCGACCTGCCGGAGCTGGTGGCCGCCGAGTCCAAGGCGGTGCCGCGGTGAGCGCGGGACCGCTCCGGACGGCGTTGGGCGCGGTCAGGGAGCTGAAGGAGTTCTCGGTCGACCCGTACGGTGCGATGGACCGCCTCCACGACCGGAACGGCCCGGTCTCCTGGCTCGGCGCCGGTCCTGTGCGCTTCGCCCTGCTGCTCGGCCAGGAGAGCACCGCGTTCGTCCTGGCCCGCACCGGGGCGTTCAGCTGGCAGCGCGCCTTCGGCAGCCTCACACCGCTGGCGGGCGCCAACGCGTTGCTGGTCAACGACGGCGAGCGGCACCGGAGGCTCCGCAGGCTCGTGCACCCGGCGTTCACCGCGCACCGGGCCGCCGGTCACGCCGGGACGGTGCGGCGGCACGTCGACCGGGTCGTCGGCACGTGGCGTGCGGGTGAGGTGGTCGAGGTCCAGCGGCAGTTCCGGTTCGCCCTGCGTGACGCCCTGACCGAGATCCTGTTCGGACCTGACTCCCTCACTCGTGCGGCCGGGCTGCGGGGCCACCTGGAGACCATCCACCGGGCGGTCGACGCCGGTCCGTTGCGGCGCCGGGTGCAGGTGCTCGGCCTGCCCTCGTGGAAGCGCGCCGTCGCCGCCCGCGAGACCGTCCGGCGCTGGGTGGCCGCGGAGAGTGCCCGGCGGCGGTCCGGGCGGACACCCGCGGGGGAGGACGTGCTGTCCACGTTGCTGGCCGCCGCGGCGCAGGGCGTTCCGCCGCTGACCGACGACGAGCTGTGCGACCAGCTGGTCAGCTTCTGGGAGGCGGCGGCGGAGACGACGTCGTCGACCTTCGCCTGGTCGCTGCACGCCTCGCTGTCCGACCGCGCGGTGTGGGAGTCCATCACCGCCGATCGGTCCTCCGTGGACAGAATCGTGCGGGAGACGCTGCGGCTGTACCCGGCGACCGGGGTGGTCGCGCGGGCGGTGGCGACCGAGCTCTCCTTCGCGGGTCACCGGTTCCCGGTGGGGACCAAGCTGCTCATCAGTCCGTTCCACACCCATCGGCTGGCGAGTGTGTGGGAGGACCCGCTGCGGTTCGACCCCGGCAGGTGGGACAGCACCCGGCCGGGCTTCCGCGCCCGGCCTCCCCACGAGTACCTGCCGTTCGGCGGCGGACCGCACCGGTGCGTCGGCGCCGTCCTGGCGACCACGATCGTGCGGGCCGCGCTCACCGGGGTGGCCGAGCGGGCGGACCTGCGTCTGGTGTCCGAAGTGGACCCGAAACCCACCGGCCTGATCGGGATGCGGCCCCGCGACGGCGTGACCGTCCGGGTGGTGCGGCGGTGACCACCGACTTCGTCCCGTGGCCGGAGGAGGACGCCGCCCGGTACCGCGCCGCCGGGTACTGGCGCGGCGAAACGTCCTCCCGGTTCCTGGAGCGGGTGACCGGGTTGTCCGGCGAACGGACGGCCCTGGTCGACGACCGGGTCCGGCTGACGTACCGCGACCTCTTCGAGCAGTCCCGGCGCGTCGCCGGTGGCCTGCGCGCGCTCGGGGTCGGGGCGGGGGACAAGGTGCTCGTGCAGCTGCCCAACCGCGCCGAGTTCGTCGTGCTGTGGTTCGCGTTGCAGCACCTCGGTGCCGTGCCGGTGCACACCCAGCCCGGCCACCGGCACGCCGAGATGATTCACCTCGCGCGGCTGACCGAGGCCGTCGCGTACGTCGTCCCGGACGTCCGTTCGAGGTTCGACCACCGGGAGCTGGCGTCACTCGTGCGCGCGAACGTCCCGTCGTTGCGGCACGTCATCGTCGTCGGCGATCCCGGCGGTCACATCGCCTTCGAGGACCTCCTGGCACCGGCACCGGTGCCGGTGGAGGACCTCGCCCGGCCGGGGGACGTCGCCCTGCTCCTGCTCTCCGGCGGCACCACCGGAGCGCCCAAGCTGATCCCGCGCACGCACGACGACTACCTCTGCAACGCCAGGCTGGCGGCCGAGGCGTGCCGCCTGGGCGACGACGCGGTGTACCTGGCGGTCCTGACCATCGGGTTCAACTTCACGTTCGGTTGTCCCGGTCTGCTCGGGGTGCTCGGCGTCGGCGGCACCGTCGTGCTCGCGGACAACCCCGACCCGTCGTACTGCTTCGGTCTCCTCGAGCGGGAGCGCGTGACGATCACGGCGATCAACCCGCTGCTCACCCCGCTGTGGCTGGACGAGGCGCTGGCGACCGACGCGGACCTGTCGAGCCTGCGGGTCCTCCAGATCGGCGGCGCGCGGCTGCCCGGCGACCTCGCCCGCCAGGTCGCCGCGACGTTCGGAGGCACCCTCCAGCAGGTGTTCGGCATGGCCGAGGGCCTGCTGTGCACGACCGGACTGGACGAGGCTCCCGAGGTGATCGCGACGACGCAGGGCAGACCGGTCGCGGAGGCCGACGAGGTGCGCGTCGTCGACGAGCACGGCGCCGAGGTGCCCGGCGGCGCCGTGGGCGAACTGCTGACCAAGGGCCCGTACACGCTGCGCGGCTACTACCGTGCCGACGAGCACAACGCCACGGCGTTCACGGACGGCTTCTACCGCACAGGAGACCTGGTCCGGCGGCTGCCGTCAGGGCACCTCGTCGTGGTGGGCCGCCGGAAGGAGCAGATCAACCGGGGCGGCGAGAAGTTCGCGGCCCCCGAGGTCGAAGGCCACCTGGAGGCCCACCCGCTGGTCCGCGCGGCGGCGCTGCTCCCGGCCCCGCACCCGTACCTCGGCGAACGGTCGGTCGCCTTCATCGTGCCGGCCGGGACGGGCGCGCCCACCCGGGAGGACCTGCTGACGCACCTGGCCGCGCGCGGGCTGGCCGCCTACAAGACGGTCGACGAGGTCCGGCTGCTGGAGGAGATGCCGAGCACACCCGTCGGCAAGGCCGACAAGAAGGCGCTGGCGCGGCTGCTGGTCTGACGTCAGTGCTCCCCGCGGCCGGCCGGGACGAGGAAACGCGCCACGCTGTCGAGCTTCTCGCACGTCTCCTCGAACTCACGGTCCGGTGTGGACTGTGCGACGATGCCCGCGCCCGCCCGCAGCCAGGTGCGGCCGTGCTGCCGGTACACCGACCTGAGCACCAGCGCGGCGTCGAGCGCGCCGGACTGGTCCACCGTCAGCACCGCACCGCCGTAAAGCCCTCGCGGTTCGGTCTCGTGGCGCCGGATCGCCTGGTAGGCCGCCTCCTTCGGCACCCCGGACGCCGTCACCGCGGGGAAGATCGCCGCGAACGCGTCCCAGGCGTCGCACCCGTCCGCGAGCCGCCCGGCCACCTCGGAGGCGAGGTGCTGCACGCTGCCGCGTCGTTTCACCGACATCAGGTCCCGCACGTGCACGGAACCCGGTTCGCAGAACGACAGGAACTCGTCGTTGCCGACCTTCACCGAGATCGCGTGCTCGTAGATCTCCTTGGCATCGGCGAGCAGGTCCGCGCGATAGCGCTCGTTCAGGGCTTCGTCGTCGCAGAGCGCCCTCGTCCCGGCCAGCGGATGGCTCACCACCGCGCCGTCGCTGCTCACCGACGCGACGATCTCCGGACTGAAGCCCGCCGCCTCGACACCGTCGAGGCACAACAGGAAGGACCGCTCCGGCAGGTTCGCCCGCCGTCCGGCCGCGTAGGTCGCGGGGAGGTCGATGGCCTGGGACAGCTCGACCACCCTGGAGAGGATGACCTTCTGCAACAGCTTCGCCTTGATCTCACCGACCGCGTCCGCCACCGCCGAGCGGTAGGCGCGGCTGCCGCTCGTCCGCACGTCCACGGGTTCGGGAGACCGCGTGACGAGCGGGCGGAAGCCGGTGAGCACCTCAGCCACCGCGTCGGCCTCGACCGGGTCCACTGACCTGATCAGAGCCACGCCGTCGGAGACACGGACTTCGCAGCGCGGCACCACGAGGTGCAGAAGCCGTTGGCTGCCAAGCAGATCCCGCTCACCGCTCCTGGCGTAGGAGAGCTCGAAGGCGGCCCACCCGTAGGCCCGCCAGCCGTCCACACGCAGCTCCGACAGCAACGACCTGACGATGCTCAGCGGATCGTCGTTCCAGGCCGGCACCGTGTCGCCGGACCTGGCCCCGTCGCGGTCGAGCGTCACCTGCGCGAGAACCCCACCGGCATAGGAGAACTCGCCGTTGTTCTCGTAGACGACGTACTCCTCGTGGAGCCCGGCCTCGACCAGCCGCACCACGGCGTCGAGCGGTTCCCCGCACACCGCGACCTTCGTCTCCGAGTACTGCGCGGTCATGGTGCCTTCCTCGTCCGCCGGAAGGGGCCCGCCTCGTCAGCGGACGAGCACCCATGTCTCGTACAGCGTGTCGTCCGCGGCGGGTCTGGTCGTGTAGTTGTCGTAGACGTCGGCCTGACGGAACCCTGCGTCCAAGGCCGCGCGCCGGACCACCTCGCGCTTGAACGCGTGCAGCCGGTGGGTCGTCCGGTCCACCCGGTGCAGTCCCAGGGCGCCGGTCTGGGTGAACTGCGAGAAGTGGTAGTCGCAGTAGTCGGTGCCGGGCTCGCTGTCGAACCACCAGATGGCGGCCAGGTCACCCAGGTCGACCGCGAGGTCGTTGTCGCTGAACGCTTCCTTGAGCATGTGCCACGACATCAGGTCGAACGTGAACGTGCGGCCGCGCGGCAGCACCCTGGCCACCGCGGCGAACGCCCGTCCGAGAAGGTCCTGTCCCGCCAAGTGGTTCAACGCGCTGCCGGGACACACCACCGCGTCGGCCCGCTGCCGCACCGGCAACTCCGGCAGCTCACCCTGGACGAGCTCCACCTCGTCACCCAGGGCCGCCCGCGCGTGCGCGAGCATCGAGGGCGAGCCGTCGACCCCGGTGACCGAGTAGCCCCGCTCCCTCAGCAAACGCAGGTTCCGCCCCGACCCGCAGCACAGCTCCAGCACGCGCCGCACCGGAGCCGCCTGGTTCCTCCACACCGACTCGAAGAAGTCGACGATCGTGGCCGGTGCGCTCTCGCCGGTCTTGCCGAGGGCCCACTCGGCCAGCCGCAGCGCGCCTTCGTCGTAACCGGCGTAGAGGTCGGCGTGCTCCGCCGGAAGCGGTTGTGCCTGCATCCTGACCGCACTCTCCCGAGGGTTCCGGGCATCCGAACTGACGAGCCAGTGGAGCACGGCGCGACTTCCGCCTGCCACCGGTCATCGGAGCTGTCACCTGATAGGTCGGCTTTTTTCGCGGATCGGGCGTTGACCGGTGACTTGGGGAGATCTCGGCGTACCTGCCCGCGGTCAGCACGACCGAGAACCGCGTGGTCGTCCGGGAACGGTCGTGACTCAGGCAGAACAAGACCACGGCGGTGCCGGAGGCCCCGCACGTTCGACGCGGAACCGGCCACCGTCTCGCCTCAGTCCTGCCGAAGCCGGCGCCGTACTCGGCCGACCCGGTCGACTGGGGCGTCTGCCACCCGATGTACTGCACCACTTACGGGCCTACGCGGGCGGTCCGCGGCTGGACATGCGGCGCGACAACGGAACGACCGGCGGCCGCACGAGCGGGGTTCACCCCTATCCGTAACGCCCCACCCCGCTCGCGACTCTCTTTCGTGTTTCCCGTGTAGTACGCGGGGGCCCTACGTCCCATGTACGGAAACGTAGGGCCCCCGCGTTCCCAAGCCACGTCACGCAGCGCAGGCGGGACCGCCTGGGTGGGTGACGCGCGGGCGGGTGTGTGGCGGGAGAAGGGGACAGAACCTCTGGCGGAGTGCTCAGATCAGGGGGACTTCGCCGCCGTCGAGGACCAGCGTCGCTCCGGTGATCCACTGCGCTCGGTCGGAGGCCAGGTAGGCGACGGTCTCGGCGACGTCGCGCGGGTCGCCGGGACGTCCCAGCGGGATGCCGGACCTGATGTCGTCGAGCGAGATCCCCACCGCGTCGGCCAGGTCCTGGCGGATCGCTTCGCCGCCGGGGGTGACCACGTTGCCGGGCAGGATCGTGGTGACGCGGATCCCGGCAGGGGCGAGCTCGGCGGCGAGCGCCTTGCCGTAGGCGTTGAGGGCGGCCTTGGCGGCGCTGTAGTGGGCCAGCTGCGGCGTGGGGAGGCGCGCCGCGACCGAGGAGATGTTGACGATCGCTCCGCCCTCACGCAGAGCCGGGAGCAGCGCGTTGGTGACCCGGACGGCGGAGAGGTAGTTGAGGTTGACGGAGTCGAGCCACTCCTCGTCGGGGATGGACGACGTGCCGCCGAGGTGAGCGCGGGCCGCACCCGCGTTGTTGACCAGGATGTCGACGCCACCGAGCACGCCGAGCGCCGCCTCGGCGAACGCCCGCACGCCCGTGAGCGTGCTGAGGTCACCTGCGATGAACGTGGCGGCCTTCGGCATCTCGTCGGTGGCCTTGCGTGCCGTGGTCACGACGGTCGCGCCACCGTCGAGCAGCCGCTGCGCGGTGGCCGCGCCGATCCCACGACTGCCTCCCGTCACGACCGCCCGCTTGCCGGCGAACTCGGTGGGATCGGGTGGAGCAAGAGTTTTGAACATACGGTCCAATATAGGCGCGTTCTGGAACGAACGTCCAGTACTGTCGGGACGGACGTCCCGCGGCGTACCGTTGGGGCATGGGCCGACCACGGAAGTTCGACGAGCGCGAGGTGCTGGCGACCGCGCGCCGGGTGTTCAACGAAACCGGCTTCCACGGCACCTCGGTCGACGACCTCTCCCGCGCCACGGGCCTCAGCAAGGGCAGCCTCTACGGCGCCTTCGGCGACAAGGACGCCCTGTTCCAGCGGATCTTCGACGACTACTGCACATCGGCGGGCCAGGACGCCGCTGCCCGCGTCGAAGGCCCGGACGACGAGGCGCTCAACCGCCTCCACGCGTGGCTCCGGGTGCCGGACGGCCACCGGGGAAGCCTCGGCTGCCTGCTCGCCAAGGCCACGGCGGAGCTGGCCTGGGAGAACGAGGCCATCGCCGCCCGCTCCCGCACCACGTACGAGATCCTGCTCGACAGCTGCCGCCGTCTCGTCGAACAGGCGCAGCGCGCCGGGCACGTGGACCCGGCCGCCGACGCCGAGGCGCTGGGCGGGCTGGTCGTCACCACGCATCGCGGCATCGAGGCGCTCGCCAAGGCGGGAGTCGACCCGGCGACGTTGAACCGCATCGCCGACGCCGCGATCGACAGCATCGCGCTCAGGGTGCGCGTGTAGCTCGCTGTGTGCCGCGCCGAGGACGATGCCCCGACGCGGCACGGCGGTCAGTCCTCGATGACGCGGTCCAGCCGGATCGGCAGCTCCCGCTGGCGTTTCCCGGTGGCGTGCCAGACCGCGTTCGCGATGGCCGCGGCGACGGCCACCGTGCCGATCTCGCCCGGCCCCTTCAACCCCAGCGGGTCGTCGGGTTCGTGGTCGTCGACGAAGTCGGCGTCGATGAACGGCACGTCCGCGTTCGCCGCGAAGTGGTAGTCGGCGAAGTCGGCGTTCACGTGCCTGCCGCTGGCCTCGTCGTGCACGATCTCCTCCTGCAGCGCGATGGACAGGCCCATCACCATGCCGCCGGTGAGCTGGCTGCGGACCATCAGCGGGTTCACCACGCGCCCCACCGCGAACCGGCCGACCAGCCTGCGCACCCGCACCTCACCGGTGGCCGGGTCGACGGTGACCTCGGCGAACACGGCGCTGTAGGAGTGCCGTTCGCGATGTGGCCGCGACATGATCTCCTCCGTGGTGTCGGAGGTGACCGACACCGGCAACGCGGGCCCGGACTCGAGCCGCGCGAGCAGGTCCCGTGCGGCCGCGACGATCGCCCAGCCCCACGACGTCGTGCCGAGCGACCCGCCGGACTGCCAGGCCGGGCCGATGGCGCTGTCGCCGATCTTCAGGTGGACGCTGTCCCAGCCGACGCCCAGCGCGTCCGCGGCGATGGCCCGCAACGCCGTTCGCGCGCCCGTACCGATGTCGATCGCGGCGATGGCCACGGTGAACGTGCCGTCCGGCTCGGCCGTGATCGTCGCGGACGACGGGAACGCGGTGGTCAGGAACGACGTGCCGGCCATGCCGGTGCCGACCAGCAGGCGGCCCTGCCTGGTGCGGCGGGGCCGGTGGTCGCGGCCCGCCCAGCCGAACCGCCGCGCGCCCTCGGTCAGGCAGAGCTGGAACCGGCGGCTGGTGAACGGCAGACCGGACACCGGCCCGGTCTCCGGTTCGTTGCGCCGCCGCAGCTCCAGCGGGTCCATCTCCAGCCGCTCCGCCAGCTCGTCCATCGCGGACTCCAGCGCGAAGGACCCCGGCGCGGTGCCCGGCGCGCGCACCGAGGCCACCGGCAGGATGTCGAGCGGCACCACCGAAAGCCTGGTGCGGATCGCGTCGGCGGCGTAGAGGGTCTTGGCGATCTCCACGCAGTTCTCGATGAACTCGGCCTTGCCGGAGATCTCGAACGTGGCCTCGTGGCCGATCGCACGCAGCCTGCCGCCGGCGTCGGCGCCCAGCCGCACACGTTGGTCGGTGCGCGGGCGCGCTGACGTCGTCAGGAAGACCTCTTCCCTGGTCAGGGCAACGCGAACCGGCCGATCCAGCAGCACGGCCGCCATCGTCGCCAGGATCAGCTGCGGCCCGACTCCCGTCTTCGACCCGAACCCCCCACCCACCTGCTCGCACTGGACGCGAACCTCCGGCAGCGGCTTGCCGAACAGCGTCGCGAGCGTGGCCGCGACTCCGTACGGGGCCTGGTTCGAGTCGATCGCGCGCAGGACAACACCTTCCTGCCAGACCGTTGCCGTGTGCGGCTCCATCGCACAGGCGTGCTGTGCGGGCGTCATGTACCTTTCGTCCACCACCACGGCCGACGCAGCCAGTTCCGCCTCCAGATCGCCCTTGTCCGCGTCCGGACCGAACGCCGTCAGCGCAGGTCGGACGGCCTGGTGGTTCGGTCCGAACGCGATGTCGTGCGGCTCCTCCACACAGGACACCCGCAGCAGTTCGGCCCCGGCGCGGGCCTGCTCGGGAGTCTCCGCCACCACGAGCGCGACGGGCTGGCCGCCGTGGCTGACCCGGTCGTCCTGCAACAGCTGCAACTGGCCGTCCGGCCCGAAGAACGGCGAGCCCGTCTCCTTGTTCAGACGCAAGGCGTTGCGGTGGTCGATCACACCGATCACACCGGGCGACGCGAGGGTGGCTCGGTCGTCGATCCCGCTGATGCGGCCCCGTGCGACCGTCGCGGTCACGACCGCGCCGTGGGCGAGCCGCTCGACCTGGACGTCCCCGGCGTAGCGGGCTTTCCCGCTCACCTTGTCCTCGCCCTCGACCCTGGTCCTCGGCGAGCCGATCGACGGGGTGGCGCCCAGGCCGTCGATCACCTGTGGGTGCGTGGTCATCTCGGTCCTCCCCGGTCAGCCGGCGATCTCGGTCAGCACGGACTGGATGAGGTTGCGAGCCAGCGTCACCTTGTAACCGTTGTGCGGCAACGCCCGCGCTGCGGCGAGCTCGGCCTCGGCGGCGGCACGGAACCGTTCGGGGACAGCGGGCCCGCCACGAAGTTCCTCCTCGGCGATCCGCGCCCGCCAGGGATGCGAGGCGACGCCACCCAGTGCGATGCGCACTTCGTGCACCCGGCCCGCCCGCACTTCCAGATCCGCCGCGACGGACACGGTGGCGAAGGCGTAGGACGCACGTTCGCGCACCTTGCGATATCGCGACCGTTCTCCCGCGGTTGCACGGGGAAGCCGCACAGAAGTGATCAGCGCACCGGCTGGAAGCGCCGTCTCGACGTGCGGCGTGTCGCCCACAGGCCGGTAGAACCGCGAAAGCGGGATCTCACCTTCACCGTCCAACGTCTCGTAGTGCACGACCGCGTCGAACAACATGAGCGATACCGCCATGTCCGACGGATTCGTGGCGACGCAGGAAGGTGAGGTGCCGAGAATCGCGTGGTTGTGGTGCACGCCCGCGAGCGCGGCGCAGCCGCTGCCGGGCACCCGCTTGTTGCACGCGGTGGAAAGATCGGCGAAAAAGGCACATCTGGTGCGCTGCAACAGGTTCCCCGCCACCGTGGCCACGTTGCGCAACTGCCCGGAAGCCCCGGCCAGCACCGCCTGGCTCAGCGCCGGATAGCGGCGGCGCACCTCCGGATGGGCGGCGGCGTCGCTGTTCGTCGTCGTCGCCCCGATCACCACGTCGCCGTCGTCGTCTTCACGCACCCCCGCGAGCGGCAGAGAACGCACGTCCACCAACAGGTCCGGTGCCTCCACACCGCGTTTCATCAGATCGACGAGATTCGTGCCGCCGCCCAGAAATCGGCCGTTCTCCTGCTCCGCCACCATGACCAGGGCCTCGCGAACCCCGTTCGCCCTGCTGTACGCGAACTCCTTCACCTCGCCACCTCCGCACGTTCGTCGGCGGCGTCGAGAACAGCACGCACGATCGACGGGTAAGCACCGCAGCGGCACAGGTTCCCGCTCATCCGCTCGCGCACCTCGTCGGCGTCAAGCGGCGGGTGCGGACAGTCGGGGGAGACGTCAGCCGTGACGGCGCTCGGCCACCCCGCCGCGTGCTCAGCCAGCACACCCACCGCCGAGCACAACTGCCCCGGCGTGCAGAACCCGCATTGCAGCCCGTCGAGGCGCACGAACGCTTCCTGCACCGGACGCAGTTCGTCCTTTTCCGCGAGCCCCTCGACTGTCGTGATCTCCGAACCCTGCGCGGCGACGGCGAGCGTCAGGCAGGACACCACACGCCTTCCGTCCACCAGGATCGTGCAGGCGCCGCACTGACCGAAGTCACATCCCTTCTTGGGCCCGGTGTGCCCCGTGTCCTCCCGCAGCGCGTCGAGCAGCGTCCTGCGGTTGTCGACATCGATTCGATGCTCGGCCCCGTTGACTTGTAAAGAAATCGCACCCCGAGTGGCGTCGGTCATCGCCCTCCCTTTCGACTTCCGTGATCGAAGCAGCGGGAAAGGACAGGGGCATGACGGATGCTCCCGAGTTCTTGCCTGATCGTGCTCGGCGCGCGTTCGCCGGAGTCCGGACGGTTTGACCGATTTGACGTTGAGTGACCACGCGGAGACCCCCGGATGGACCCTTGCTTTAGCGTTCAAGAGAGGCGAACCCTGTGTCTGCGCCAGCTGCCTCCGCCGAAAGCGTCGCGACGACCGAAGCCCCATGCGATGTTGATCACGACAGGAGAGCAGATGCGCCGGAGAACGAGCGGTGTCTTGGTCATGGCCATGTCGGCAGTTGCCGCGGTGACGGCCGTGATCGTCGCGAGCCCCGCGTCCGTGCACGCGGTCGACGCGCCGGTGTGCGAGGTCGGCTACCAGGTCGACCAGTGGAACAACGGCTTCGTCGCGCAGGTCAAGCTGACCAACAACGGCGCCCCCGTCAGCAGCTGGGCGCTGACCTGGACGTTCCCCGGTGACCAGCGCGTGACGTCCGGCTGGAGCGCCGACGTGACGCAGTCCGGCAAGGTCGTGACCGCGAAGAACCAGTCGTACAACGGCAACCTGGCCACCGGAGCGTCCGTCCAGTTCGGATTCCAGGGCGCCTACCAGGGCACCAACGAAGCACCGGTGGACTTCGCCCTCAACGGTGTGCGGTGCAACGACACCAACCCGACGACGTCGACTACCACCACCACAACGACGACCACGACGACCACAACGACGACGACGTCACAGCAGCCGCCGCCGAACTGCCCGACTGGCGCGTTCTGCGACGGTTTCGAAAACCAGACGGGCACGACACCGGCAGGGGACTGGTCGTTGACGTTCCCGAACTGCCAAGGGGCGGGCACCGCGACCGTCGACAGTTCGACGGCGTACAGCGGAAGCAAGTCCATCCGGATCGATGGCCGCGCCGGCTACTGCAACCACGTGTTCCTCGGAACCACCAAGGGAATGAACGGCTCGGGCACGTACGCGCGGTTCTACGTGCGACACACCACCGCGCTGCCGGAAGCGCACGTGACGTTCGCGGCGATGAAGGACTCCGCCGACAACGGCAAGGACTTGCGGATGGGCGGCCAGAACCGCGCCCTGCAGTGGAACCGCGAGTCCGACGACGCCACGCTGCCCGAGCAGAGCCCCAACGGGGTCGCCCAGAGCACCCCGCTGGCGCTGAACCAGTGGACCTGCGTGGAGTTCGGCGTCACCGGCTCGGAGCTGCGGACCTGGGTCAACGGCACCGAGGTGCCGGGCTTGGTGGCCGACGGCGTGTCCACGCCCGACGTCGACTCGCAGTGGCTGCGCCGGAGCGGATGGCGGCCCGCGCTGACCGACTTCCGGCTCGGCTGGGAGAGCTACGGCAGCGGTGACGACACGCTGTGGTTCGACGACGTGGTGATCTCGCCTTCGCGGGTCGGTTGCGCCTGATACCTGCTTCGCGCGGCAGGAGCCGGGGCCCGGGGTGCTCAGCGCACTCCGGGCCCCCGCCTGAAAAAGGTCACCGGCGGTTGCGGAAGTGATAGCCGCTGTCACCCCACTGCTCGCCGTGGTTTACTTCTTGTCCAAACGAGCGGTGTTCGAACTATTCGACGTGGTGCGGGGCAAGCATGAACTTCCAGCTGGCGTAGTAGGCTGTCGTGATCCAGGACGGCGCACTTCTGATGGTTCGCAAAAGTACGGAAGATTCCCACAACCCCAACCGGTGGGAGCTTCCCTGATCTCGCTGAGGCAGCCGGGGCTCTTGCTCGTCCGCACGGTGGACAGGGAGCCCACGAGCAACCTGCGGCGCACGGTTTCGATGACGAGTCGCAGGTCTTCGTCGGTCGTGCTCGCGCGGTGCGCCGCTCAGTGCTGGTAACCGCCCACCAGCGGCGAGTGCCGGCTGGTGACTGGCTCGGCCTAGCGCAGCCGCACCTTCCGGCCGACCCACTTCGGAGACGAGATCGACGAGGCGCTGAGATGCGTCGCATCAGGCGTGATCATCGGGTCCGACGATACTGGAGCCGCCTCACCGCGCCGTGGACGCCACCACGATCGCGAACCCGGTCCCGGGGGTGACGGCGAACCTGGCCGAACGATCAGGCGGCGGGCTCCAAACAGGCCGGGGGAAGAATGAACCAGCGCAGTTCCTCGAAATCCCGCGGAAGTCCGGTGGGCCCGTCGGCGATCACGTCGACGTGAGCCGTGAGCTGGCGCCGGGCGTCCTCCAGTTGGCCCGCGAGGACCGTGTCGTCGTCGTGTGAGGACGGCGCGGGCTCAGGGGTGGTCACCGCGGAGCGCAGATCGGGCAGCAGTGAGGGGAGGGACGCTGTGCCGCGGTGCCGCCACAGTCCGGCTCGCGGGTCGAAGGTGTAGTCGGTCAGCAGCCGGTGGCCGTGCCGGGCGACCAGCCGCACGGCCTCGACCAGGTAGTCGCGGACGGCGTCGGAGATGAAGTAGCTGAAGCTGACCCGCACCCAGCCCGGCTTGATGCCGTGACAGCCCGCGGCGGCGTTGCGGTCGTAGGCGCCGGACCGCTCGGGGCCGATGTCGAGCAGGCGATGTCCGTAGGGGCCCGCGCACGAACATCCCCCGCGGGCCTGGATGCCGAACAGGTCGTTGAGCACGGCGACGACGAACTCGTGGTGCAGGAACCGTCGCCCGTGACGGATGCGGAACGACACGATCGACAACCGGGCGGCACGAAGGTCGCCGAGGATCTCGATGCCGGGTTCCTCCTGCCAGGAGGCGAGCGCGTGCTGCCACAGCCGGTCCTCGCGCTCCTGGATCACCTCGGTCCCGACGGCGTTCTTGAGCGCGAACACCAGACCCGCGCGAATGGACTCCACGATCGCGGGAGTGCCGCCTTCCTCCCGCGCCACCGGGTCGTCGAGGTAGCGGTGGCCCTTCGGGTGGACGAAGCTCACGGTGCCACCGCCCGGCGCCGTGGGCACGCTGTTGGTGACCAGCTCGCGGCGCACCACCAGCACGCCGGGCGTCTGCGGGCCACCGACGAACTTGTGCGGTGACAGGAAAACGGCGTCCTTGTGGTCACCGCGTCCCGGCGCGCTCTCCTGCACCCGGATCGGTACGTGCGGTCCGGCGGCAGCATAGTCCCAAAAGGACAGTGCGCCGTGTTCGTGCAGCAGCGCGGCGATGCTGTCGGTGTCGGTCAGGACGCCGGTGACGTTGGACGCGGCGGAGAAGCTGCCGATCAGCGGGCGGCCGGCGTGGCGGACGAGCTGCCCGCGCAGCTCGGTGATGTCGATCTGCCCGCGGTCGTCCTCTCCGATGGCCACGACATCCGCGACGGACTCGCGCCACGGCAATTCGTTGGAATGGTGTTCGTAGGGCCCGACGAACACGACCGGTCGTTCGTCTCGCGGAATTCGATCTTCCAGCGAGTGCTTGTCGTTCAGGCCCGCGGGAACCCTGATCTCCAGAATTCCGATCAGCTTGCTCACCGCGGCGGTCGCGCCGGAGCCGCAGAAGATCACGAGGTCGTCCTCGGTGCCACCGACCGAGTCGCGGATGAGCTGCCTGGACTGTTCCCGCAGCCGCGTGGTGTACCGGCCGGTGCCCGAGCTTTCGCTGTGGGTGTTGGCGTAGCGGGGCAGTACCCGCGCACGGACGAAGTCCTCGATGAAGTCGAGCGCCCGGCCCGACGCGGTGTAGTCGGCGTAGACGATCTTCCGCCGCCCGTACGGGCCGTCGAGCACCTCGTCGTCGCCGATGAGCCCGCGGCGGATGCGGTCCAGCAGCGGCACGTCGAGCGGGGCGGTGGTCTCACCTTCCATTTTCCCAGTATGTGTCCGGAATAGTGGTGCGGTGACGGCCGATCGGCGTAGCCCTCCATTTGAGACGGAAACTATTCTTCTTGGTGTGGAACGAAAAAGTGGATGTTGCCGATGATTGCGGCGAATTGAGCGGAGATGGCCGTGGTGCGGGGGACAGCCACCCGTGGCAGGCCGTCATCGGCTGGTGGCCGTCCAGGCTCAGCCGCGCGCCTGAGCCGGCAGCGGAGCCAGCTGGTTCTCCTCCTGCCGCGTGGCGGATGACCGGCGCGGCCTGAGACTCAGGGTGAACAGCAGGGCGGCCGCGGCACTGCCGGTCATGACCACCGCGGTGGCGGTGCTGTCGTTGCCGAGCACACCCACCACGGGGGCGATGGCGGAACCCAGCCCGAACCGGATCGCTCCGAGCACCGATGCCGCGGTGCCGGCGGCCTGGCCGTGCTGCGAGAGCGCCAGCGCTGTGGCGTTCGGCGTGACGAGCGCGATGCTGCCGATCACGATGGCCAGCGGGACGAGGAAACCGGTCAACGACGTCGATGTCGTCGTGGCGAAGACCAGCACACCGGCGGTGGTGGTCGCGATGGCGGTCGCGGCGACCATGACCTGGAGAGGTGTGAAACGGCGCAGCAGCAGGGGATTGAGCTGCGTACCGCCGACGAGTGCGACGGCACCGAGGCCGAACATCAGACCGAACTCGCTCTCGTCCAGGCCGTACTGGTGCTGCAGCACGAACGGCGCGCCGGAGATGTAAGCGAAGACCGACCCGAAGGCGAGCCCGGACACCAGCGTCAGCACGACGAACTCACGGTCCCGCAGAACGGTCAGAAACCCTTGCAGCGCAGGGCGAAGCGCGTGGGCGGCGCGACGCCGCGGAGGCAACGTCTCCGGCACCGCGAACACCGCTACCGCCACCAGTGCCGCTCCGATGAGTGCCAACGCGCCGAACACCCAGCGCCAGGACCCGGCGAGCAGCACCGCGCTGCCGAGCGACGGGGCGAGGATGGGCGCGACACCCGTCACCAGCATCAGGTGGGAGATCATCGTCGCCGCCCTGCGTCCGTCGTGCAGGTCGCGAACCACCGCCATCGCCACCACCGTCGTCGCCGCGGCGCCGATGCCTTGCAGCACACGGAGAACCGTGAGCGTCGTGATGTCGCTGGTGAACGCGCACAGCACGGACGTGAGCACGTGCAGGAGGGTGCCCAGGACCAGCGGCAGCCGCCTGCCGACGGCGTCGGAGTACGGGCCCACGAGCAGCTGCCCGAGCCCGAGGCCCAGCAGGCTGCCGGTCAGCGTCAGCTGGACCGACGGTGCCGTGGTGCCGAGGTCCGTGACGATCGAGGGCAGTGCCGGCAGGTACATGTCGATCGTGAGCGGCCCCAGGCCGACCATCGCACCGAGGGCGATGACCAACCGCGTGCTGGAGCGCTGGTCCGGTCGCGTGATGGTCATCGTTCGTCCTTTCGTGACGGCGGCGGACACCGGGTCCGCCGCCGTGCGATGGGCATGCCGAAGACACCCGTGAATTGGTGGGTGTTCCAGAAAATGGGGAGGGGAAAGCGTTTCCGCGTTACAGGGCGACGACGACGGCCTTCGACTGGGTGTAGGCGTCGAGGACCTCCAGACCGCCTTCACGGCCGAGACCGGACTGCTTGTAGCCGCCGAAGGGGAGGCTGCCGGTGCTCATCTCGCCCCACGTGTTCACCCAGACCGTGCCCGCCTGGACCGCCGCCGCCACGCGGTGCGCGGTGCTGAGGTCGGTCGTCCAGATCGAGGCGGCCAGGCCGTACTCGGTGTCGTTGGCCTTGGCGATCGCGTCGTCGACGTCGGTGAAGGTCATCAACGCGCCGACCGGCCCGAAGATCTCCTCCCGCACGACGCGCATGTCCGGGTGCACGTCGTCGAGCAGCGTCGGCGCGATGAAGTAGCCGTGGTCGCCGTAGCGGGTACCGCCGGTGACGACGTTCGCGCCCTCCCGGACGGCGAGCTCCAGGTACGAGCTGACCCGGTCGAACTGGGCCTTGGTCGACAGCGGGCCCACGACCGTGCCGGACGACAGCGAGTCCGCCGGGGTGAACACGGTGGTCATCGCCTTCTTCAGCAGCGCGGTGAACTCCTCGCGGACGCTCTCCTGCACGAGGATGCGCGTCGTCGACACGCAGGCTTGCCCCGCGTTGCCGAGGAACCCGGCGGCGACGCCGCGGGCGGCCTGTTCGAGGTTCGCGTCGGCGAACACGACCGACGGCGACTTGCCGCCCAGTTCGAGGGTCACGTGCTTGAGCGTCTCGGTGGCCGTCCTCTGCACGTGCTTGCCGGTGGCGGTGGAACCGGTGAACGCGATCTTGGTGACGTCCGGGTGCGCCACCAGCGCCTGGCCCGCCTCGTCACCTCGTCCGGTCACCACGTTGACCACACCCTCCGGCAGGTCGGTGTAGGAGAGCAGCTCGGCCAGGCGCAGCGTGCTCAGCGACGCCGTCTCCGCCGGCTTGAGCACGACGGTGTTGCCCGCGGCGAGCGCCGGGGCGAGCTTGCCGGGCAGCTGGCCCATCGGGCCGTTCCAGCCCCAGATGATCCCGACGACGCCCAGCGGCTCCCTGCGGGTGTAGGCGAGCCGGTTGTCGCGGGTGGGGACCTGCGTGCCGAAGAGCTTGGTGGGCCAGCCCGCGTAGTAGCGGAAGATCTCGCTCGCCTCGGCCAGCATGTTCCGGGTGATCATGCGCGGCGCGCCCATGTTCACCGAGTCGATCGTCGCGAGCTCCTCGGCGTGCTGCTCGATGACGTCGGCGATCTGGTGGAGGACGCGGCCCCTGCGGTCCGGCGTCATCGCGGCCCAGGCCGGGTCGGCGAACGCCTTCTTCGCCGCCCGCACCGCCGCGTCGACGTCGGCGGCGTCGCCGCGGGGAACGGTCGCGAGGGGCTCCTCGGTGACCGGGTCGGTGTTGGACAGGGTCAGGCCGGACGACGCGGCCACCCACGTGCCGCCGATCCACATCCGCCGGTCGCCGGAGAGCACGAACCCGGGCACGTCACGACGGGCCTCCTCGGCGATCGGCGGGGTGGTGGCGACTGCGTCCAGCGGCTGAACACTCATGTCTCGTCTTCTCTCGTTCTCGGGGGTGTGGCCACTGCCCGAAGCAAACGGACAGCCTCTCCACAAAGTAGTGGAGAGGCTGTCCGTTTGCAAGAAGACTCGCGTATGTCCGCCTCTACCTGCGAAGACCGTCGAACAGCACCTGGACCATCGAGGTCTTGGAGGACGGGTCCTCCCGCACCCGCTCCAGGGCGACGACGGCGTCGAGAACCTGGCCGAGGGACACGTCGTCCCGCACCTGGCCGCTCTTCGCGGCGGCGTCGAAGAGGGGCTGCGCCGCGGCGACCACACGTGCCCGGCTTTCGTTGAGCACGGCGCTGTCGCCGCCGGAGTCCTCCAGGAGCAACATCGCGAGCGGCCCCTTGCGCGCCCCGGCGGCGTGGAAGCGTCCGAGCCACGAGAACAGCGCCTCACCGGCCGTGTCGCCACCGGCCGCCGTCGCCGAGGCGCAGATGTCGTCGACCTGCGAGCGGTACAGCTCCTCGACCAGCTCCGGCCTGCCGGGGAAGTTGCGGTAGAGGGTGGCCATGCCGACCCCGGCGCGCCGGGAGATCTCCGCCATCGACGGGAGGTCACCGGTCTCCGCGAGCGCCTCGCGGGCGACGTCGAGGATCTTGGCGCGGTTCCGCCTGGCGTCGACCCGCTTGCCGGTCGCGAGCTCTTCGGTCATGTGCGCGCCCTCTTCCGGTCGACCTGCGGTGCGGGCTCCCAGCTTACCGGACAGGGTGTTCGTTTAATGGGCGGCCTGGGTCTGGCCATGGCTTCAGTGTTGATCGAAGTGAGCACTTCACGGCGTGAGCTGCGACCGGATCAGGTGTTCCACGATGCCGTCGAGACTGGCCGGGATCTCCCGTCCGGCACTGAGATACCGGCGTACCGCGGCATAGGGCAGGTCGACCGCGACGAGAAGAATCTCGGCGGTGCTGCGCCCGGTCACCCGCTTGAGGCCGGTCACCAGCCCGCGGACGTGCTCGTCCCAGCGCGCCTGCTCGGCCTCTCGCCGGGTTCGGCTCTCCTCGGGCCAGGACGCGGGTTCGAAGGAGCCGAGACCGGCCAGCAGCACCCGTGCGTTCTCCGGCTGGGCGCGGCACCAGGACACCGTCCGGCTGCCGAGGGTGGCCGCGGCGGCCACGGGTTCGCCGGAGAAGAGGTCGTACAGCTCGGCGTGGAAGCTCTCGGCCGCCCGGTTCCAGACCGCGGCGAGCAGTGCCGCTCGGGTGGGGAACCGGTGGTAGACGGAGCCGCTGGACACGCCCGCCTCCCGGATCACGCCCGCGACGGTGATCCCGTCGGCGCTTCCGGTGGCGGCGAGCAGCCGGACCGCCGCGTCGAGCATCGCTGACGTGTCGTGGACGAGGCGCGGCATGGGTTGAAAGATACGGCAGCCGCTCTCTAGAGTGCGTTCTCTAGAGAGCAGCGTCTAATAGTGGGGGATACCGTGCGAAGCCTCATCCTCAACGGTCCGGGGGACCTCGGCTGGCAGGACCGGCCGGAGCCCCGGCTGTCCGCCCCGACGGACGCCCTCGTGCGGCCGATCGCGTCCGCCGCCTGCGACCTCGACCGCAGGCTGGTCAGCTCGCCCGCTCCGTTCGAGACGCCGTTCGCCCTCGGCCACGAGGCGGTCGGCGTCATCGTCGACCCCGGCGACGACTCGCCGTTCCAGGTGGGTCAGCGGGTGGTCGTGCCGTGGCACATCAGTTGTGGCACCTGCGAGAACTGCCGGCGCGACCTGCCGGGCTCGTGCGCGTCGGTGCCGCCTCTGGCCTCCTTCGGCACGAGCATCGGGGGCCACTGGGGCGGGTTGTTCGACGAACTGGTCCGCGTTCCCTGGGCCCGGTACAACCTCACGCCCCTACCGGAAGGCGTCGATCCGTTCCTGGCCGCGTCGGCCGCCGACAACCTCACCGACGCCTTCCAGGCCGTCCGGCCGACGCTCGCCGCCCAGCCGGACGCCGAGGTCCTCGTGGTCGGGGGAACGGCAAGCCTCGGCCTGCTCGCGGTGCTGAGCGCCATCGCGCTGGGCGCGCCGAAGGTCACCTACCTCGACGTCGACGAAGGGCGACGGGCCAAGGCCGCTGCGGCGGGCGCGAACGTCGTCGCCGCGGACACCTATCCCGACCGGCTCGACGGCCGGTTCGACCTCGTCGTGGACGCCTCCGCCGCGACCGCGGGCTTCCGGTGCGCCGTGCTCTCCACCCGGCCGGGCGGCACGTGCGTCGTCCGGTCCGTCTACTTCGGCGAACCGCGGCTTCCGTACTTCTCCTTGTACGCGACGGGCATCAACCTCGTCATGGGGCCACCGCACGCCGGTCCGCACGTTTCCGCTGTGCTGCGGCACATCGGGAACGGGACGCTGGACCCGTCTCCGGTCCTGGCCGGTCCGTTCGACCACGACGACGCCGTCGAGGTGCTGCTGGACCCACCGGCGGTCAAACCGGTCTTCGTCCGGAGCGAGCGCGGCGGTTCCTGATGTGATGCGGACACGCTTGTTCATGTCGTGGAAACCAACGCGACGGCGGTGCGACCTACTGTCTGGACATCTTCGACGAGATTGATCCATTCATCGGCACGGCTGCCACCTCACTGCCAGCGGCGCAGGGGCTGGCGGCCACCTGGTGGTGGCCGAAAGCGCAGGTCGGCAACACGCACCCCGGCGCGACGTCCCCGCTGGGCATGGTGTCCGCCTGCGCCTACTCCGGTGCCTACCCGACCGGGTACGGCCTCTACATGAAGAACACCGAGGGGCAGCCCGAGGAGTTGTTCGACCGGATGCAGGCGTCCGGTTTCACGCACTTCCAGCAGTCCGGCACGGGTGCGATCCGCAAGTACTACAACTACGTGCGGGTGACCCCGATGGTGCAGCCGCTGGACGTCCTGGGCCAGGCGTGGCCGCTGCACGACGAGACGGCGGAGGCGGGCTACTACGCGGCCACCCTCGACACCGGCATCCGTTGTGAGGTCACCGTCGGCGCCAAGGTCGCCGTCCACCGGTACGTCTTCCCCGAGCACCGCAGTGCCCGGCTCGTCGTAGACCTGTCGTGCGGCGGGCTCGCCATCGACCTCGGCCGCACGGTGCCGTTGCGGGCGCACGTGGAAAGTCTCGGCAACGGCCGGGCCCAGGGCACGGTGGTGGTCGAAGGCGTGCCGCTGTCGGTGTACATCAGGGTCGACAGCCCCGGCTGGCGGCAGATGCTGTGGCACGACCGGCGGTTGATCGAGGGCGGCACGCGGCTCGACTTCGACCGCATCAGGCAGACCACGTTGCGCCCCTTCGGGATGCTCTACATGGGGCCCACGACGGCGGGGCAGAGCGTCGAGATCCAGATCGGGTTCTCACTGCGCGGTTGTGAGCAGGCCAAGGAGAACCTCTACCGCGAATGCGGCGACGAGGCGCAGTCGTTCGACGTGGTGCGGGCGCGGACCGGGGACCGGTGGCGCGACCACGTGGGGCGGGTGGAGGTCGAGGGCGGGTCACCGGCCAGGCGGCAGGTGTTCGCGACGGCCCTGTACCACTCGCTGGTCAAGCCGTGCTTCGCCGACGACGAGAGCCCGTTCTGGCCGTCCTCCGGGCCTTTCGTGTTCGACATCTGCACGATGTGGGACATCTACAAGACCCAGCTGCCGCTGCTCATGGCGCTCTGCCCGGACCGGGCGGTCGACCTGCTGGAGTCGCTGATCCGGGTCTGCGAGGAGGAGGGCAACTTCCCGATCGGCTACCGGATGGCCCGCGGCGCGGACAGGTTCTTCCGGCAGGCCAGCGCGTTGGTCCACACCGCGCTGGCCGACGTGCACGCCCTCGGGCTCGGCGACCTGGACTGGGCCTGGGCGCTGGTGCACATGTACGACGACCTGCGCCGGATGTACGGCGAGGACTTCTACGAGCACGGCGTCGTGCACCCGATCTCGCACACCCTCGACCTCGCTTACGCCTGTCACTGCACCGCCGGTGTGGCCAGGGCGCTGAACGACGTCCAGCTCGCCGACGACCTCGACGCGCGCAGCCACCTGTGGTCCAACGCGTTCGACCCGGACACCGGTCTGCTCGTCGACTCGTCGTTCTACGAGGGCGGCAAGTGGAACTACTCGTTCCGGCTGCTGCACGACATGGCCGCGCGGATCGCGATGGTCGGCGGGAACGAGGCTTTCGTCGGCACGCTCGACGCGTTCTTCGGCTACGGCGCCCCACCCGTGACGCAGCCGGGGAAGCGGCCGAGCGCCGCGGAGATGGCGGCCGGCTACCTGCTGAACCGGTTCGAGGGGCTGAACAACGAGCCGGACATGGAAGCGCCGTGGTCCTACCACTACGCGGGCAGGCCCGACCGCACGGCCGAGGTCGTGCACGCGGCGCTGACGTGGCAGTTCGGCACCGGCCGCGGCGGCCTGCCGGGCAACGACGACTCGGGCGGGCTGAGCTCGTGGTACGTGTGGGCCTCGCTCGGTCTCTTCCCGGTCGCCGGGCAGAACCTGTTCCTCGTCAACGCGCCCGCCTTCAGCCGCGCCACGCTGCACCTCGGTGACCGCGACTTCGTCATCGAGACGCGGGGACACCGCGAGACGTCCATCAGCTCCGACGGGCTGGACGCGGACCCGCCACCGCAGTACGTGCGGTCGGCCCGGCTGAACGGCACACCGCTGGAGGCGGCGCACCTGCGCGCGACCGACCTCCACGCGGGCGGGCAGCTGCTGCTCGAGCTCGGCCCGCGTCCCTCGGACTGGGGCCAGAAGATCCTTCCGCCGTCGGTGTCCGACCCGTTCCGAAAGGGGGCTCGCCCATGAGCAGGCCACACCGCCGTCTGGTCATCGTGGTCAGGGCCGACCCGGTCATCTGCGGTCACTCGGGAGAAGCCCGCAACCTGGCGGAGGTCGCGCTCACCCGCGGCTTCGACGACGTCCGGCTGCTGACGTGGCCGATCCCCGTGCTGCAGGCGGCGGGACTGCCGCTCAAGCCGCTGGACCGCATCCTGCCCTACAGCGCGGGCATCACCGTGGAACGGCCGGAGCCGGTCGGCGACTACCGCGTGCCCGACGGCCGTCACCTGGCCGGGCTGACCGGACGCCTGGTCGAGCTGCTCGCCGAACCGGTCCCGACCACGTGCGTGTCGATGTACCTCGCGCCGCACGATGCCGTGGTGCGTGACGCCGTCGACGCGGCACGCGCGGCCGGCTACGCGCCCGACGTCCACACCATCGCGAAGGCGGTCGGTTCGGACGTCACCAACGTGATCCGCTCGTGCCTGCGAGACGGACGGTTCGGTGCCGCGGTGGTCCTGTTCACCCGGTTCCTCGCCAACGACCAGGTGATCGCGGTGTCGGAGTACACCAAGCAGGAGATCATCGCCTGCGCGGAGGCCGTCGACGCGCACTGCGGCACCCGGTTCGCCCGCCAGTGCGTGCGCCGGATCTCGGTCAGCTACCCGCCGATCGACACCTCGGCCTACCTCGACCTCGACCCGGCGGCCGTGGACGCCGCACTGGCGCGACGCGGCCTGGAACGCGACGGGTACGTGCTGTTCCTGTCCCGGGTGACACGGGCCAAGGGCATCTACGACCTCGTGGAGGCGTTCGCCCGGTGTCAGGCGCGGTCACGGGTGAAGCTCGTGATCGCGGGCAACGGGCCCGAGCTGGAGCACCTCCGTGCGATCACCCGCGACGACGACCGGGTCCTCTTCCTCACCGACGTGGAGGACGAGGAGAAGCCGTTGCTGATGAACGGCTGTGCCGTCTACGCGCTGCCGACCAAGCCCGAACCGGAGTTCGTCGAGACCTTCGGCATCGCGCTGACCGAGAAGATGCTCGCGGGCGGCGGGCCGGTGATCACGACCACCACCGGGGGCGTCGGCGAGGCGGTGGGGGACACGGCCATCCTCGTGGAAGCCGGGAACGCCACCCACATCGCCGCCGCGATCGACCGCGTGGTGCTCGCCATGCCGGCGGGGGAGCGGCGGCTCATGGCGGACCGGGCACGCGAGCACGCGCTGGCCTTCGACCGGGTCCAGGTGTTCGACAGCCTCTTCTCCCCACCCGTTCCCCCCGTGGCCCTGACCGGATGACGCCGGGACCGGCCTGAGGGTCTCGAAACGCCTGCGGGGTGCGGTCCTCGCCTTGTACGGTCGGGCGGTCAGTCGCGGAGCTGGGCGGTTCCACCACGGGGGCGTGCGGAGCGGGCTATGAGCGATCCTTTGTCGGACACCCGGAACATGATCGACGACTGGGAGCGGAACGCCGTCGAGAAGGCGGCGAGGTTCCAGGCGATGGCCGAGCGCGTGGCCGAGGTCAGGATCACCGCGTCCGCGGCGGACGGCGCGGTGAGCGTGACCGTGGGGAACAACGGCCTGCCGACGGACGTCGCGATGACCGACCGGGTCAAGAGCATGTCCCCGGCCGAGATCGCCGCGAGCGTCATGGCCGCGATGCGCAAGGCGCAGTCGAAGTACCCGCGGGCGCTGGCCGAGATCGTGGCGCAGACCGTGGGCGACGACCCGGCCGGCCGGCACGTCGTCGCCACAGCGGAGGCGAACTTCCCCGCGCCGGTCGACGAGGAACCGCCCCCGGCGGGAACCACGAGGCGGATCGGGGACATCGAGGAGGACGAGCGGCAGGCCCCGCCGCCGCCTCGTCCGCCACGCCGGTCGCCGCGGCCGGACGACGGCGACGACGGGGACTTCGGTGGCGAGTCGATCCTCAGATGACGCACGGGGGAGTGTCCGATGAGCGGGTACGAGGTGCTGAGCGGGGAGCTCGTCTCCCACGCCGGCAAGGTGGAGGCGCTGGCCGGCCGGTTGCGGACGGCTGCTGACGCGGCCAACGCGGTGGCCATGGACAACAGCGCCTACGGCGTGGTGTGCCAGTCGTTCGCGATGATGTTGCAGCCCTTCGAGGAACTGGGCGTGCGCGCCCTGCGGCAGGCCGCGGAGGCGGTCTCCGAGACCGCCGTGAAGGTCCGTGACACCGCCGAGCAGTACGAGTCCGCCGATGCCGCGACGGCCGCGTCGATGACGGGCATCGAAAGGACGATGTGATGGCGGAGGGGAACCCGCTCATCGCGCAGCCGCAGGACACCACGACCGCGGTCACCGGGATCGGCATCGCGGAGTCCGCCCAGGGGCTCGCGCACGGGCTGAGCAACGGGGACTGGGTCGAGGCGGGGCTGTCCGCGGCGGGCGTCGGGCTCGAAGTGCTGTCGATGGTGATCGACCCGCTCGGCACGCTCGCCTCCTACGGCGTCTCCTGGCTGATCGAGCACGTCCGGCCGCTGAAGGACGCGCTGGACTGGTTCGCGGGCAACCCGCCGGTGATCCAGTCGTTCTCCGAGACCTGGGCGAACGTGGCCAAGGAGGTCAACGCGGTCGCCGCGGAGCTGGGCAACAACGCCAAGGCCGACACCGCGGGCTGGACCGGTGCCGCGGCCGACGCCTACCGCGGTCACGCCGCAGAGACCGCGGACGCGGTCGCCGGGGCGGCCGTGCTGGCGGACGGGATCTCGGCCGGTGTGATGATCATGGGCGAGGTCGTGTCGTTCGTCCGCGAGTTCATCCGCGACATGGTCGGGGAACTGGTCGGCAAGCTGATCTCGTGGGCGCTCGAGCTGGCGGCGACGCTCGGCCTCGCGACCCCGGTCGTCGTCGCGCAGGCCACCTCCGCCATCGCCAGGGTGGTCAGCAAGGTCTCCGACCTGGTGCGCAAGCTGGTCAGGACGATCGGCAACGTCGCCCCGCGCATCCGCGCCGTCATCAGCAAGCTCGACGAGATCATCGCCAAGCTCGCCAAGCTGATGCGCAAGTCGGACGGCAGCACCACCCCGAGTTCGGCGACCACCCCGAGCTCGGCCACGACGCCCAGCTCGACCACCACGCCCAGCTCGACGACCACGCCCAGCTCCACCACGACGCCGGACTCGACGAGCCCGAGCTCGACCACGAACCCCAGCTCCACCACCACGCCCAGCTCCACCACAACGCCCAGCTCGGCCACGACCCCATCGTCCACACCGGACACGACCGCACCGTCGCCGGCGAACCCGCCGGGCACCACCACACCGTCCGGCACGACCACACCGTCGAGCACCACCACCGGCAAGCCCGGACCGATCCGGGAGCAGACCGGTGACGCGCGCACCACCGCGCAGCAGGCCGACCGGCGCACCGGCTGCGGCGACCCGGTGGACGTGGTGAGCGGGCACATGTTCGTCACCCACACCGACGTGCTGCTGCCGGGCGTGCTCCCGCTCGTCCTGCGCCGCACGCACATCTCCTCGTACCGCTCCGGCCGCCTGTTCGGACGGTCGTGGGCGTCCACCGTGGACCAGCGGCTGGAGGTCGACCGGGACGGCGTGTGCTTCGCGGGGGCGGACGGCGTCCTCCTGGTCTACCCGCCGGTGTCGCCGGGCGTTGCGGTGCTGCCGCTGGAGGGACCGCGGTGGCCGCTGAACACCGGACCCGACGGCACGCTGACGATCACCCAGGACACCGGGGAGACGCTGCACTTCGCGGGTGACCACGGGCAGCTGCCGTTGAGCGCCATCACCGACCGCAACGGCAACCGCGTCGACTTCCTGGCCGACGAAGCCGGTCTGCCGGTGGAGATCCGGCACTCCGGTGGGTACCGCGTCGCCGTGGAGCACAACGGCAGCAGGATCATCGCGCTGTGGCTGCTGAACCCCGAACCGGGCGGCGACGACGTCGTGCTGATGCGCTACCGCTACGACGAGGCGGGCGACCTCAGCGAGGTGGTCAACGCCTCCGGCCTGCCGCAGCGGTTCACCTACGACGCGGACGGCCGCATCACCGCCTGGCGGGACCGCAACGACACGCGCTACCGCTACGTCTTCGACACCGCGGGACGGGTCGTCCGCACCGAGGGCACCGCGGGCATCCTCAACGCCACGTTCCACTACGGCCAGCGGGTCACGGTCGTGGAGGACTCCCTGGGCCACCGCTCGGAGTTCCACTTCAACCACCTGGGCCAGATCGTGCGGACCGTCGACCCGCTCGGCGCGACGTCGCGGTTCGACTGGGACCGCTACGACCGGCTGCTGTCCAGCGAGGACCCGCTCGGCCGCACCACCCGGTGCCACTACGACGCCGAGGGACGGCGCACCGAGGTCGTCCGCGCCGACGGTTCCGTGCTGCGCGCCGAGTACAACGCCCTCGGCCTGCCGAGCAGGGTCGCCGACGCGGCGGGCGTCGCCAACACCTACGAGTACGACGAGCGCGGCAACCTGGTCGTGATCACCGACCGGGCGGGCGCGGTCACCAGGGCCGAGTACGACGGACGGGGACACCTCGTCGGGATCACGGACCCGTCCGGGGCGCGGACGCGGATCGTCACCAACGGCGCGGGCCTGCCGATGGTCGTCGTCGACCCGCTGGGCAACGCGCACCAGTACGTCCGCGACCTGTTCGGGCGGCCGTCCTCGGTGATCGACCCGCTGGGCGCCAGGACCGTTTACGGCTGGACCGTGGAAGGCCAGCTCGCCTCCCGCGTCGACCCGGACGGCGCCACCCGCACGTGGCGCTACGACGGCGAGGGCAACCTGGTCGCGCGGACCGACGCCGACGGCGGCCGGACCGTGATCGAGGTGGGCGACTTCGGCCTGCCCCGCGCCGTGATCACGCCGGACGGCGTGCGCTCGACCACCTTCACCTACGACACCGAGCAGCGCGTCACCGCCGTGACGAACGCCGTCGGCGCCACCTGGACCTACACCTACGACCCGGCCGGGAACCTGGTCGCGGAACGCGACTTCAGCGGACGCACCACCAGCTACACCTACGACGCCGCCGGGCAGCTGACGTCGCGCACCAACGGTGCCGGCCAGACCGTCTCGTTCCAGTACGACCAGCTCGGCAAGGTCGTGCTGCGGCACGCCGACGACGGCGACACCACCTACGCCTACAACCCGCAGGACCTGCTCGTCTCGGCGGTCAACCAGGCGGGCACGCTGACCGTCGACAGGGACACGGCGGGCACCGTCCTCGCCGAGTCGTTCAACGGCCGCGCCCTGCGGTTCGGCTACGACCCCGGCGGTCGCCGGGTCCGCCGGATCACGCCCTCCGGCGCGGTCGAGGACCTGTCCTACGACCCGGCGGGACGGCTCGCCGTCCTGCGCACCGCGGGCCGCACCGTCGCGTTCGACCGCGACCAGCTCGGCAGGGAGACCGCCCGCAGGCTCGACGCGGGCGTGACCCTGGCGCAGCGCTGGGACCCGATGGGCCGGCTCGCCGAGCAGAACCTGCTGGTGCCGAACGCACCGGCGGCGCTGCAGCGGCGTTTCCACTGGCGGCAGAACGGGTCCCTCGCTGCCGAGGACGACGCGCAGCGCGGCGGGCGCAGGTTCGAGCACGACGTCCTCGGCCGGCTCACCGCCGTCCTCGGCCCGGCGGGCGCCGAGCGCTACAGCTACGACCCGGCCGGCAACCTGACCCACGCCGACGGACTGCCGGACAACGACGCCAGGGGCCCTCGGACGTTCCAGCAGGGCCTCGTCCGCAGCGCAGGCCGCACCACCTACGCCCACGACGCGCAGGGCCGCGTCGTCGAGATGCGCCGCCGCACCCTCTCCGGCCGGGTCCGGACCTGGCGCTACACGTGGAACGCCGACGACCAGCTGGTCGAGGTCGGCACCCCGGACGGCGACCTGTGGCGCTACCACTACGACCCGCTGGGCCGCCGCTGCGCGAAGGTCCGCCACGCGCCGGACCGGACCACCGAGATCCTGCGCGTCGAGTTCACCTGGGACGGCGTCCAGCTCGCCGAGCAGCACGCCGCGGGCGTCGTCACCACCTGGAGCGTCGAACCCGCCACGGCCCGGCCCGTGGTCCAGGTCGAACGGACGGCGCAGGACGGCCCCCGGTTCCACCACGTCGTCACCGACCACCTCGGCAGCGTGCGCGAGCTCGTCGACCCCGGCGGCCGCGTCGCCTGGCGGTCCACGACCACCGCGTTCGGCGTGCCGGCCGACGAGCACCAGGCGTGGTGCCCGCTGCGGTTCCCCGGCCAGTACCACGACCAGGAAACCGGCCTGCACCACAACATGTTCCGGTACTACAACCCGGACACCGGCCAGTACCTCACCCCGGACCCGCTGGGACTGGGCCCGTCCCCGAACCCGTACGCCTACACCACGAACCCGCTGAGGTTCATCGACCCGCTCGGTCTCACGATGTGCGAGCGGTTCAACAACTTCCAGCGGCAGGTCACGCCGGGGGAGCTGCACGGCGCACCACCCCCGTACCCCGGTGGACGTCCCGGCCACGCGGCGTCGAAGCACGGCGTCAGCCCGCAGGTGCAGGCGCAGCTGCTGAACAACCCCGACCGCGTCTTCAGCGGCCACTACCAGGGCACCAACCACCACACCGGCCAGCCGTACACGCGCGAGGTCGACGTCTACTACAGCAACGGCTCCGTCGTGATCACCGAGGCGGGCAACAAGAACTCGGTCATCACCGCCTATGGTCTGGTCGACACGAGGACCTCGAACCCGAGAGCGGTGGACCCGGAGCAGTGGGCGGGGAACCCGAGCTTCGTCGAGGTCAGGACGGGCAACGGCGTGAACGAAGTGGTGTACCCCAACCGGGAGCGCTGGGAGAGGAACGACTGGCCGTGACGGTCGAGAACAGCCCCGCGGGCCGCTGGAGGCCCGCGATCGACGCCCTGACCGTCGGCCTCGCCGCCCACCTCGGCGACCGGGCGACGGTGGTGAACGCGACCGAGATGGAGGAGGCGTTCTCCTGCCTCGTGCGCGGACCGGAGCCGTCCGGGCCCTTGCAGGTGGGGTGGGAGGCGGTGCTCGGCATGGAGCACTACGACGGAAAACCCCACGTGAGCGCGACGCTGTTCCTCTACAGCAGGGGCCGCCGGCTGCGGCTGGACGACCAGCGCGGCAGCTACCTGGAGATCGTCTACGACGGGCCGCTCGACGGCTCGGGGACGTGGCGGGACCTCGGCTGGCTGCAGGACGACTTCGGCGAGTTCGACGCGCACGACCGCTTCGGCGGCTGAGAGGCGCGGCCAGGGCGTTCTCCCCGGTCGTCGTAGGATCGGGGAGTGGATGGCCGGGACGAACCGCGGTGGCTGACGCCGGAAGAGCACGACGCCTGGATGTCGCTGGCCTGGTTGATGATCAGGCTGCCGGGTGAGATCGACGCCCAGCTGCAGCGTGACAGCGGCATCTCGTTCTTCGAGTACCTGGTGCTGGGCGCGTTGTCGATGTCGCCCGGCCGTCGTCTGCGGATGAGCGAGCTGGCGCAGCACGTGAACTGTTCCAGCACGCGGCTGTCCAATGTGGCCAAGCGCCTGGAGAGCCGTGGCTGGATCACGCGGGCGCCGTCCGCCGAGAACGGCCGCTACATCGAGGCCACGCTGACCGACGAGGGCATGACGCTGGTCGAGCAGGCGGCTCCCGGCCACGTCGAGACGGTCCGGCGGTACGTCTTCGACACGCTCAGCTCCGCTCAGGTGACGGCGTTGCGCGACATCGGCCGCCAGGTCGCCGACCGGGTCGACGGCGAGCGCGGCACCCCTGACCATCGTCGGGGATGACCGTGGTCGATCGGCGGATCCGGCGCCACCCCGCTGATCCCTAGCGTTGCGGTCCATGAGGACACTCGCGGCCGGCTTGGTGCTGGCCCTCTTCCCGGCTCCGGCGACGATCGACACCTACCTCGACCGGGCCCTCGACGCGACGGGACTGCCCGGCGTCGCGGTCGTGGTCACCCACGGCGACAAGGTCGTGCACGCCACCGGCGCAGGCCACGACGCGCACGGCAACGCCGTCACCGAGAACACCCCGATGCGGGTCGCCTCGGTCAGCAAGTCGTTCACCGCCGCCGCCGTGATGACGCTCGTGGAGGACGGGCGCGTCGAGCTGGACGACGAGGTGCACGACCACCTCCCGCAACTGCCGCCGCGCATCACCGTGCGCCACCTGCTGAACCAGACCTCCGGCATCTCCGACAACTCCGTCGACATCGCGAAGCTGACCGAGGCGCGGACGCTCGCCGACTACGTGGGGCTCCTGCCACCCGTCAACGCCGCCGAGCCGGGCACGCGGTTCGCCTACAGCAACGTCAACTACAACGTCGCCGCGCGACTGGTCGAGGTGCTCTCCGGCGAGTCCTACGAGGACTACCTGCGCCGGCACGTGTTCGAACCGCTCGGCATGCACGACAGCCTGGCGGGCGGCGACGCGCCGAACGGGTTCAACTCGCTCTACGGCGTCTGGTTCGACCGCCCCGAGCTCGGCGACGGCCCGGCGGTCGGCGGATCGGGCACGGTGGTCACGACCGCGCACGACATGGGCCGCTGGCTCGTCGCGCAGAACGGCCACGGCCCGTTCTCCGCCGAGTCGCTCGCCACCATGCACGAACCGTCCGACGTGGACGACTACGGCATGGGCTGGCAGCCCGACGGCAACGGCCTGCTCGTGCACAGCGGAAACCTGTGGACCTACAACGCGATCCAGGCCATCGACCCCGAGACCGGCTACGGCTACGCCGTGATGACCAACGGCGCCGCGCTCGTCGACGACACCAGCACGATCCTGGCCGGGCTGATCGCGTTGAGCCGCGGTGAGGCACCCGCGGAGCCCGACAACACACGCCAGCTCGTGGACTGGATGCTCGCCGCTTTCGGGCTGCTGTCCGTCGCGCTCGGCGTGCTCGGCGTGGTGAGGGCAAGGCGCTGGGCAGAACGCAGGCGTGGACGCCGCTCGTGGCTCACCGCCGCGCGCCTGGTGGCCGTGGCGCTGCCCGCACTGCTGTTCGTGTCGTACCCGCAGGCCGTGTCGTTCATCAGCTCGGGCCGGACGGTGCTGTGGTCGCAGCTCTGGTACTTCGCGCTGCCGCTGACGATCACGCTCGCCGTCGCCGCCCTGGCCGGGATCGCGGTGATCACGGCACGCGTCGTGCGGCTAGTGTCGGTCCGGTGAGACTCGGGCTCCTCGCCGTCCTCGGGCTGGTCGGCGGACTGAACACGGAGGGCGGCCTGCCGGTGTGGCAGGTGTGCGGCTGGATGGTGCTGGCGGTGCTCGCGTACCTGCACGGCAGACACGTCGACGCCCGCTTCGGCTGGCAGGTCCTCACCGGAGTCACGGTCGCCGGCACGGCGGCCGTGGCGATCCTGGACTTCACCGAGGTGTCGTCGGTCTTGCTGGTCCTGGCGATCACGGTCGTGCTGCCCTGGCTCGCCGGCCGCTACCGGCGGCAGCAGGCGCTCTTGGTGCTGGCCGAACAGGAACGTGTGCGGCAACTGGAACGCGAGCAGGAACACGTCGCCGAACGAGCACGGCTGCAGGAACGGGGCAGGCTGGCGGCGGAGCTGCACGACTCGCTCGGCCACGACCTCGCGCTGATCGCCCTGCGAGCAGGCGCACTCGAACTGTCACCGGCGCTGAACCCCGAGGACGCCCGCGCGGCAGGCGCGGTGCGGGCGTCGGCGGTGGAGGCGACGGACCGCCTGCGCCAGTCGATCGCCGTGCTGCGGGAACGGGACGACGTGCCACCGGTCGAGGTTTTGGTGGCGAACGCCCGTGACGCGGGCATGTCCGTGAAGCTCACCGGCCTCACCGACCTGCCCGACGCGCCTGGCCAGGCCCTGCGCCGGGTGGCCCGCGAGGCCCTGACGAACGCGGCCCGCCACGCGCAGGGGGAGCCGGTGACGATGACGATGACGGTCGCGGAGCGGCTGGTGACGCTGGAGGTGCGGAATCCGTTGACGGGTCAGGTGGGCAGGGGCAGCGGCCTCGCGGGACTGGAGGAGCGCCTGCGGCTGCTGGGCGGCGAGCTGGAGGTCACGGCGGAGGACGGGCAGTTCACGCTGATCGCACGGGTGCCGCTGACGTGATCAGGGTGCTGCTGGCCGACGACGAGGCCATGATCAGGGCAGGACTCGCGGCCGTGCTGGCGACAGATCCCGAGATCGTCGTGGTGGCGCAGGCAGGCGACGGCCGTGCCGCGGTGGAACTGACGCACGCACACCAGCCGGACGTGGTGCTGATGGACATCCGCATGCCCCACCTCGACGGCCTCGCAGCGGCCCGCGAGCTCCGCGACGTCGCCCCCGTGGTGATGCTGACGACGTTCGACGAGGACGACTACGTGGCACGGGCTTTGGAAGACGGCGCGAGCGGCTTCCTGCTCAAAGCAGCCGACCCGCGAGAACTGCTGATCGCGGTAAGAGCAGTGGCCGAAGGCGCCGCCTACCTGTCACCCCGAGTCGCCCGCCGCGTCCTCACCGGCCTCCGTTCGGGCCTGACCCGGCCGGCAGCCGCCAAACGCAAGGTGGAGGCACTCACCCCGCGCGAGCGGGACGTGCTGACCCTCGTCGGACAGGGCCTGTCGAACCAGGAGATCGCGGCGCGCCTGCACCTCGCGGAAGGCACGGTGAAGGCGCACCTGTCCGCGATCCTGCGCGGACTCGACGTGCAGAACCGCGTGCAGGCGGCCATCACCGCCTACGAAGCCGGCATCACCGAGTGACCGCACAGGATCAGGCGTTCTTGACCTTGTCGGAACTCCGCAGGTCCTCGATGATCCGCTGCACCGCTGCCTTGATCTCGTCGTCGACGGGCACCTCGTACACGTGCACCCGGACGTTCCACCGCCCGGCGACGGCGTGGACCGACAGCTCCTTGGAATCGGGCTGACCGGCCTCACAGGACCTGGTCTCGGGATCCAGGGTCCCGCTGGCGCAGAGCATCGGCGTGAGGCGCTCCGACTCCTCCTGGCTCGGGTAGGCGACGAGCCCCAGGCTGAGCACCATCTGCCCGGTGGAGACGAAGACCCGGCAGCCGTCGGGTCCCGCGGACTCCACCTGCGAGACCGTGAGACCCTTCGTGATGACCGCCAGCGGTTCCGCCTTCAGCAGCCCGGGACAGGCCGACTCCACCTTGTCGGCCAGTCCCGCCGGCACGTCCGGCCCGCATGCGGCTACGAACGCGAGTCCCGCGAGCACGGCAGCGACCTTCGTTCTCACTCGTTCCCCCAAGTCCGGCGCCTTTCGTCCGGCGCAGCGTGCATGTTCGCACCTCGTGGTTGCCGCGGGCCATCTCTTTGCCGTTCGGAACTGCGCTGACAGCAACACGAACGGACACCGACGGATGAATTTCGCGACAGCGTGCCCACATCGCCTTCGATCGGTGGAACACCTGCGAGGCCCTGAGAGTTGGGAGCGGTATGAGTCAACTCGTCGACCGCACGATCACCGTCCTCCGCGCCGAGCACGACGCGCTCGCTGCTCTCGTCCGCACCTTCACCGACGACCAGCTGGCCTCCGCCAGCGGCGCCGCGGAGTGGACCGTCGCCCAGGTCCTCTCCCACCTCGGCAGCGGCGCGGAGATCGGCCGCGCACCGATCGCCCGCGCCGCGGGGGAACCCGTGGAGGCCGAGGACAACCAGACGATCTGGGCCCGCTGGGACGCGTCCGCGCCGCGAGCACAGGCCGAGGGCTTCCTGGAGCACAACAGCCGCTGGCTCGACCTGGTCGAGGCGCTCACGCCCGAGCAGCGCTCGTCGCTGACCGTGGACCTCGGCTTCCTGCCGGAGCCGGTCCCGCTGGTGACCGCCCTGGGCATGCGCCTCAACGAGGTGGCCAACCACTCGTGGGACGTGCGCGTGGCCTTCGACCCGAACGCCGGCGTGGACACCGACTCGGCCGAGGTGCTCGTCGACCTCCTGGCCGGACCCCTGAGCTTCATGCTGGGCTTCTTCGCGAAGCCGGCCGAGCTCGCGGCCCCCGTGTCCGTCGCGATCCCCGGCGCCGGTCTGGTGGTCGACGGCGACGCGGTCACCGTCGTGGACAGCCTCGACTCACCTTCCGCGACGTTCAACGGGCCCCGGGAAGCGTTCGTCCGCCTGATCAACGGCCGTCTCAAGGCGCCTCACGACAACGGTGTCAGCGTCGAGGGCAACGTGACGCTCGAGGAGCTGCGTCGCGTCTTCCCCGGCTTCTGAGGTGGTTTCACGGTCAGGACGTCGCAGTCCAGGGTGATGTCACCTGGGTTGCAACAAGATTTGACGGCTGAACGAGGAGATCCAAAGCTCGTTGACGAGCGAGCCACCCGTGGTGATGGCATTGATCGCCGCGTCGTTCCGGTCAGCCAAGGACGAGCACGACCAGTGGCAGCTCTGTGAGGACCGCTACGCGCGGTTCGGTGTCGTGCTCGTTCCTTGGTCAATATAAGCGAATGTCTCGCGTGGCCTTGTAGAAAAGGAGCGCCCGATGTCGGCCCATTCCCTTTCCGGAGGACCGGCAATGCCGGTCGAGAAACTCCCTGTTCGCCTGAATCGAAAGTTTCGTCCATGGCGGTACGTCAACAGTCACTCTGAACTCAGACTACGAAGTGCTGACCTTGATTCGGTTCCCCACCTCGATCGGCGCTGCACCGAACCTGTCGAACTCGGCGGCGTTCTCCAAGAGGCTGCCCACGGCTCGGTCCAGGGCTTGGCGCTGGCCTCGGACCCTGGTCCGGTCGGCGGTGTTGATCTCGTGATCGGTGTGGCGCTGGATGCTCGCGGCCACGCCGTGGACGATGTCGACAAGGTGTGAGAGTTCGCGGATATCGCCCTCATCACCTCGTACAGCGGGAAGTCCTGGGTGGCGATCCGGATCCCGCACCGTGGCCGTGACATCGTGTCCGTCGCCGAGCAACACGACCGTGTCGCTACTGCCGACACGGCAGCCCGCTCCCAGGACGGCGACGTGGTGCTGGTCGTGGGACAAGCGCGGAACCGTAGGCGAGAAGCCCTTCTCCACGGCAACGTCCGGCCGATCAGCGCCGAGATCCTCGAGGAGACGCTGGCCGCGATGGAGCGGATGGGCTGGTGTGGCGCCGCCCCGTTCTCGGTGCCGAGGTGGCGGGGCGAGTACGGACTCATGCCGTTGGGGCGGAGCCTTGTCGAGGTGGTCGAGCACGCGCGGGCGTGGGCACGTGACCACCTCGTGGAGTGGGTCACGTGCCCGCGCAACCTAGAAGAGCCGGTCCGAAGGTTGGTTGTCCCGCGCGGTCGCGCAGGCACGAGCCAGGGGACAGCGCTCGCACAGGGGTGCCTGTTTGTGGCAGTGGAGCTGGCCGATCAGACGTAACGCGGCCATGCGCAACGGTGCTTTGGCGTCACCACCCACCAGACGGGAGAGGTCGACGCGGCCGTCGGTCAAGCTGTTGGCCCGTTCCGAGGCGGTGTTGAGCACTCTGGACGACACGCGGATGACCGGCTGGCTGGTCAGCAGGACGTCGTCGCCTGCCAGGAGCTTCAGAAGAGCGGTCTTCCCGGGAGGCAGATCCAATATTTCCGGAATGTCCTCCGCCCGCAGCCAGATCTTCCGGTCGTCCTGCAACTGCCGAAGCCGCGTCACCGTGGCGGCGGACGCACGGGTGGTGGCGCCCCGTTCGATGAGGTCCACCGCCCGTTTGGTGATTCGCCCCTTCGTCGCGACCTCGCCGAGACCGTCGTTGTACGCGGCCAGCTCGGCGGGCGACGGATCCAGCATTGCCACCACGGCGGCGACAGGTGGAGTCAGACGTTCCCCTGGCAGCACGGACCAGTAGGTCCCGGCGCGACGCCGTTCTGCCCACGAGGCCAGCTGCCTGGATAGCACGCGCCACTCGTTCCGCGCGGGTATTTCGCTGTCTGGTACTGGAAGCAGCGCTGTGGCAGCCGCTTCACCGAGCATCGGTGGCACGGCGTTGCCGATCTGCTGGAACGCGTGGCTGCGTGTACCGGCGAAGCGGAAGTCGTCGGGGAACGTCTGGATGCGCGCGGCCTCGCGGACGGTGAGAGTGCGGTTCTCCGACGGGTGGATGTACCAGTAGCCGTCCTTGGCGATGTGCGCCGTGATCGAGCGGCTCAGCTCGTTCCAGTCGAGGCGCTTGTACTTGTCGTCGAAGGTGTCCGCCTTGTACCTGCGCAGGGCGGGATCGATGTTCGCGTAGAGGGTCTTGGACGTCATCAAGGAGAAGATCTTGCGATCATCGTCGCGGACAGGTCGGGTCATGTGGTCCCACACCCTGCCGTCGGTGACATGCCGCCGCATCCGCGCGGCGAATTCCGAGACCTGGCCGTCGGGTGCGTAGGGAAGGTCACGCCCGCCGGTGCCCAAGTCGAGCCCGGGTAAGTCCGCGATCGCCTCGTGGACGGTCACCGGTTTCACCGGTTCCGGCCAAGGGAAGGCCGCGCTGTCCGACCGGGCCAGCAGGATCAGGCGCTTGCGGTGCTGGGGGACACCGTACTGCCAGGCGTCGACCAGCCGGAGGTTGGTCCGGTAACCCGCGCGTTCCAGCATGTCCACGATCCGTCGCACAACGTGGAAGTCGTCGCCCAGCGCCATGTCGGGGACGTTCTCCATGAGGACCGCACGCGGCTTGACCTTCAGCACGACGTCGACGTAGGCCTGCCACAGTTCCTTCCGCTCGTCGAACTCGTCGCGCACGCCGGCGTCGACCAGGCTGCGGATCTTGCTGCGTCCGGCCCGGCTGAACGGCTGGCAGGGAGGGCCGCCGGCGATCAGGTCGATGTCGGCGAGCTTGAGCATTTTGATGAGTGCGGCGCGCTTCTGCCGGTCGCCCAGGTCCACGTCCAAAGCGAGCCCGGGGAAGTTCGCGCGGTGGGTCTGCAGCGCGAACTTGTTGTGGTCGACCGAAGCCGCGACGGTCCATCCGGCGTTGGTGAGCCCCAGGCTCAGCCCGCCACCCCCGGAGAACAGGTCGACCGCGAGCCGCGCACCCCCCGCCACCCGCTCGGCGCACCACTGCTGGAACGTCTCCTCGGTGCAGGCGTCCGGGTGCACCGGCAGCTGGAGCACGTCACTGCGTTCGAGTTTCACCGCGTAGACCGCCACATCGCCTCCTGTCCTTCGAACAGGGACCCGCGCGGGACCTTCACCACCGACGATCTGGTTCTGATCAACTTCAGCCATGCCACTTCCCGGGCCGGTCTGTTCGGCCGCCCCGACGTACGGACGAGAGACGAGAGACGAGGGCGAGAGGACTACCCCGCGAGGACGTCGGACGGGGGAGCCCAGCCCACCGCGCGGACGCGCTCCCAGCAGGCGCTCTTCTTGGCCCACTCGGTGACGTTCCCGCCGCTGGGAGGCGAGGTGAGCACTCGGCGCACCGCCAGCGCGACCTCGGGGACCGCGGCGGCGATCGGCCCGGGAAGCGTCTGCTCCTTCCAGAGCCGGTCCAGGTCGAGCCCGCCGAGCGTGTGCACGATCAGCGAGACGGCGTGCGCCGCCGTCTGCCCGAGATAGCCGCCGTAGTTCTGTTTCTGGATGATCGTCCGCACCTGGCGGAACACGATCCCCTTGGCGACCAGATGGCGGAAGTACACGTCGTCAGGGGCCTCGCGTTCGGCCAAGCCCTCTTCGGACGTCCACGTCCGGAAGCACTTCTCGGCGCCCTGGCACACGACGTCCGGCCGGAGCGCGTATGCGTACTCGTACTTCGCCGCGTCCGTCTTTCCGAACCGCTGCCGCACGGGGTTCTCACGATCGAACTTGCGCCGCGCGGCGGCGGTCGTGAACTTGTTCTTCTCGACGTCGTACTGCCCGCGTACGCGCTCGTAGTACCACCGGGTCTGCTCGACGTCGACACCGGACGGAGTGACCCAGATGGTGCGGGACCACCGCTCCAGCCCCACATGGAACCGGCTGTTGCCCTCGAAGTCGGCGGGCGTGACCGCGTTCTGGGAGTTCGCGTAGCGCGAGATCTCGGGAACCATGCTGTCCAGCCGGTCGTCCGGGATCAAAGTGATCTTCGCGGGGACGGTGACCTCTGACAGGTCGATCCCCTTGCGGGCGGCGTGGTGCAGCGAGGCCGTGGTCTGCCCGCCGTTGACGATCTGCAGCTCGGTCAGCGTCCGGAGCACAGGTCCGCTCGGGGTCTGTTCGAGCTCCGCCGCGCGAGCGGTCGCGGACACACCGTTGTTGTAGGCCAGGAACCGTCCGGGCTGCTCCTTGATCGTCTCGGCGATCCCCTTGTTGACCTTTCCCCTGGCCTGGAGGTAGGCGCGCACGTTGCGCTGGAGCAGGCGGCTATGGTGCTCGTCGTACAGGTCAGCGAGCAACTTGCCCGGCAGCATCGCCATCAGGCAGCGGTACCCGTCTGCCTGCACCACCGACTCCAGGCACCGCACCTCGTAGCCCATCGTCGCGACGTCGATGAGGATGTCCTCCTGCTGGGCGCCCGAGCTGATCAGCTTCTGGAGCCGGTTGACGTCCCACACGTTCACCAGGGTCGGGAGGCCGGCGACGGTGGCCTCCTCCGCGCGGCGCAACCCGGTCTTCCCGTCGGTGAAGACGAAGATCTTGATCATCTGCAGCTGCGACCACGCGCCGTGGATGCGCTCGACCATGTCGTAGGCCGGGCTCGACCGCTCCAGCTGCTCGTGCAGGCCGTTCCGGCAGAACTCCGCGAACGCGCCCACTCGGCGCACCAGCTGGGTCAGCCGCTCGCGCTTCAGCGGCTCAGCGTCCAAGCCGTAGTCGGCGGTGACGAGGTGCAGAATCGTGCCGTCGTTGGTGATGTCGTACCCAGCCACCTCGACGCGACGGCTCTGCCACGGCACGAACAGGTAGCAGGTCTCCAGGTCGTCCAGCGCCCCGTCGTCGATCAGGTGCTCGCCCACCAGGGTCACGAAGGCGTCCCGGGCCATCAGCTCCGGTTCAGCCTGGATCCGGTCCTCGACCCTGCTCCGCAGCTCCGCTGCGAACGCGGCGAGTTCGCCGTCCGTCACGTCGTCCCCTCGGTTCGGTGTTGTTCGATCACGAGCTCTGACTTGCCGCGCGCTATGCGTGCGAGAGCGGCCAGCCTCGGGCGCAGCGGTTCCGGAGGCACGACCGCGGCCCCGGCGTGGTCTTCTCCCCACGCGGAGCGCTGGCCGCTCGGAATCTCGACGTGGACTCTGGCGAGCGCGGTCGTCTCCGCCATGTCCAGTCCGTCGAGCCCGAGCCAGCCGCCGCACGAGAGGTACCGGCCGTCGCACCGCACGTAGAAGCCCTGCGTGGCAGGCCAGTCGGCGGGGTCGCCGACGACGTCCGTGTCGCCGGCGCGCAGGTGGTCCGGGTGGGGAAGCACGCGCGGACTGGCCACCACCGAGAACCCGGCCGCGGTCACTCGCTCCTCCCCGAGGTGCTGTCCGGCGGGATTGCTCCACAGGAACGGGTCCTTCGCGGTCACGGCGCTGCCGTTGACCTCGATGCCGATCTTGCGCTCCAGCAGTTCGCCGAACACCACACCGAGTTCGCGGACGCACCGGTCGAGGATCGTCTCGAAGCGCGCACGCGCGACCTGGGGACGTGGCGCGCGGAGGAGCACCACCGACCAGCGACCTGGCTCCTCCTCGGCCACCAGCCCCGCGGGAAGCCTTCGTGAGGTGTGGTGCAACCACCAAGTGTCGGTACCGGCGGCAGAGGTGAGCATCAGGCAGCCAGGGGACTCGTGGGACTCCCAGGCGGTGATCTCGTCGTAGAGGGACGCGGCGACACCGAGCGCCACCGATCCGCGCGACACCTCTTTCCCCTCGTAGAGGGTCGAGAGCAACGTGTACCCGGCGAAGGTCGCGCCGTCGTGCACGATCGCGAGTCTGGAGTTCGTGCCGTAGCCCGCGCTCCTGACGCGGATACGACGAGCACCGGCTTGCAATGCGCGGTCGACCAAGGCGGTCAGCATGTGCCCGATGGCACTGTCCTCGCCGGTGGCACCAAGCCGTTTCACGAGTCCGGTGCCCGTGGTGATCTCCGTGCCGGTCGGCCGCTTCTCGCGGACCGGTGTGCGCACCACGGCCAACCGGCGGGCAGGCCGCTTCGGCTGAGGAGCGGGAACGGGGTCCGCGTCACCGGCGACGAGCCCCACCTCCGCGAGTTTCGCGATCAGGTTGCTCTTGGCCTTGCCCTCGATCTGGCGGGCTCGCTCGCGGGTGAAGGAGAAGTGCTCACCAACCTTCTCCAGGGTGCGCTCCTCGCCGGTGTCGAAGCCGAACCGCAGCCGGAGGACCTCGGCTTCGCGCTCCTTGAGGCGAGACACGGCTTCGCGCACGAGCTCGGCGCCGAGCGCGCGGTCCACCACGTGGTCAGGGTTCGAGTCGTGCTCGAACGGGATGGGTACGAGGTCGGCCAGCGAGATGTCACCGTCCGCGCTCAGCGGGGCGTCCAGGCTGAGCACGCCCCCGGCCAGGCGCAGGCAGTCCAGCACGTTCTCCCGGGAGAAACCCGTGACCCTGGCGATGTCCGCGACGGAGACCTCGTCCTGGTCGAGCCTGAGCCTGTCCCGCACGCTGCGGACCTTGCGGACCTGTTCGTACTTGTGCACCGGCAGCCGGATCAACGTGCCGTCGTCGGGAACGGCGCGGCCCATGGCCTGGTTGATCCAGTTCACCGCGTAGGTGGAGAACTTCAGCCCGCGGGAACCGTCCCACTTCTCGATCGCCCGGATCAGGCCGATCACACCGTGCTGGTACAGGTCGTCGTAGTCGAGCCCGGCTCCTGCGTACCGCGGGATGCAAGACCTCACGAGTCCGGTGTTGTGCAACACCATGACGTCGAACGCCTTCGCTCGCTCGTCGTCGCCGCGCAGCGCCGCGCGGAAACCCTTCGGCAGCTCTTCCGCGAGATCGCCTCCATCGGGGCGCATCAACTGCGCCAACCCGACTTCCTCCTCAGCCGTCAGCAGGCGTCTGGCGCGCATCTCGTCCCGCAACGGTGCCTGGAGCACCGCGCGGGCACTGCTGATCGCCGTGCGCGCGGGAGGAAGTGGCTGCTGCTCGGGCGTGGCGGCGGGAACGGGGGACACAGGGGTGGGAACCACCTCCACCCACCCGGCGCCGTCCGTCTTGCGGGTGCGGTCGTCCAACAACGACATCGGCAGATCCGCCAGTGCCGTGGGACGTCCCGCCCCGGAGTAGGAGAGGACCAACCCCGAGCGGGTCGTCGGGCCGAGCACCCGCAACGCGGTCTCGAGGCGGAAGCTGTCGGTCACCTGGTCCAGGCCCGCGAGCACCACGTGGTCGAACCGCATCCCGACAGCGCTGGCCCACGTCAGCACTTTGACGCCGGGGTCGGACGTCGTGATCGCCGCGTGCTCCGGGACTCTGGCGCCCGACAGGTACCACTGAGTGCGGCCGTCGAAGAGATCTCCGATGCCGTCCTTGAAGACCTGCACCAGTTCACGGGTCGGGAGCAGCACGCCGACCTGCTCGTCGCGGTGCGCCTCCGCCTGCTCCACGACGAACCGGATCTCCTCGTCGACGTCGTCGTGGTCGACGAGAATGGGCCGCGGACCGTCGTGGCTCGCGATGTCCGAGCGGGGACGTCTCCCACTGAGGTGCTCCAAGAGCTCGTGCACCCGCGGGATGCCGCCGTCGACGTCGACCGATGTGGGGCGTGCGACGCCCAGGAGGGCTTCGAGGTCCTCGAGCGTCGTACCGGAGTCGTCGACCATCTGAACGGGATCGACGAACACCGTCGCCTCGACGTGCAGAAGCCGTAACACCCGATAGAAGTCGGCGGGAAGCTGCTGGCCGTGGACCACGACGACGTGCCGTCGGTTCAGCGGCCGGATGTGACGGGCCCGCAGGCGTTGCTCGAACTCCCAGAAGTCGATGTCGTAGTCGTCGGACTGCGGTGCCTTGGTCCGCAGCACTGCACGCCACATGTCGGCGAAGTACGCGTGGTAGGTCATCACCGTGTCGCCGCGGCTTTCGAACGGCATCAGCGTGCGGATCCGGTTCTTCAGCACACTGGCCCTGGTGATGACGTGGAGCTCCTTGCCCCGCCCGCGCAAACGGCGGTAGGCCTTGACCGCTCCGGCCGCTTGGTCCACGCCAGGGACGGCCACCACCACCTCGTACCCGGAGGCCTCGTGGACGGGGGTGTGCAGCGCGACGCTCACAGCACGGTCCCCGGGACACCGCCGATGGCCGCCGCCAAGTCCTTGAAGAACCCGAACTCCGGGTCGACCAGCAGGCGCCGGTCCAGCAACCTGTTCGTCGCCTCGCAGCTGGTCTCCGGGGTCAACGTGCACGCGTGGCACGCGGCCAGCGACAGGCCGTCAGGGCCTTGTCCCGGGTGGTCCGAGCACACGGGGTCGAACGAGCACCACAGGGCCGCGGTGACCGACATGTCGAGGAGCCTGCCCAGCCGCGGGAACTCGCCCATCCTGACCAGCCCGCCCAGGGTGCCCTCGTGGTCACCGGCCGCGGTGTAGATGAGCACTCCGGCCATGGCGGGGCCTCTGCCGTTCGTCACGTACAGACGCTCGCGCAACGCCGAAGTGGAGTAGCCCGCTTCGAAGGCGGTGTTGCGGAGGAGGAGGTGGGCGAAGGTGTGCAGCAGCACGTAACGCGGCGTGGGCTCGGAGAGCCACTTCAAGCCCTTGGTGCGATGCCTCTCCAACAACTTTCGGCACCGCTCGACCACAAGACCGGAGCGTTCCCAGGAGGACAGGGCATCCTCATCGAACCTGAGGAAGAACCCCTCGCCGAACACTTCGACGGCGGGCAGGAAGTCCGCGTCGGCGCTGAGGTTCGACGGCACCACCTGACCCATGGTGTGGCGTTCGAAGTGGGTCAGCACGCGCACCTCACGGAGACGGTCGACCAGCACGACGTCCGGGATCAGGGCCTGCCAGCCGATGGCGCCGCCTCCCGTGCCGCCCCAAGGGTGATCCGCCCGGCGCGAGATGAAGCGGTCCTTGGGGTCGTGGTTCCCCTGCGGGTTGATCAGCGCCGCCCACTCGTCCGGGCGGATGTTCTCCGGCCCGCCCTCGGTAGGGGTGCGCGAGTCCGTGAGCTCCTGCGCCAGCGCGGCCTCGATCTCGGTGGGAGACAGACCGTGCTTGCCCGCGGCGATGCCGATCATCGCCTTGGCCAGCTCGTGGTTCGGCTCGCTCAGGAGGAACTTGAACTCGGCGCTCTTCCGGAGAGAGGCCAGTGGAGTGCTGAAGGTGCTCCACGCCGAGTCGGGCGGGATGTCGATCGCGCTCACCACAGTGGGGAAGTACACGCTCGAGGCGCCGCGTTGCATCGCCACCACCTGCTCGGAGCAGGGCACCGCGTCCCGCTGGTCCTGCCACGGTTGCCTGCCGGTGCACTTGCTGCCGATCTGAGCGAGACCGATCCGCGTCGTCAGGCCGTCCAGCGACCTCTCCCCGCGGCACGTCGCACAGCGCACGACGAGCGAGTTCAGGCCACCACCGACCTTGGCCTTGCTCAGGAACTCCAGAACCGGCCGCTGGCACTGGTTCTGGTTGCGGTCACGTCGGATCGACGAGTGCGCCCACCCGATCCAGTCCACATCGGACAGGTGTCCACCGGCGCACACCGCCACGAAGCGCATCGGGACGAGTTGTTTGCGGCCAGGGCAGTTCTCGCAGGACGGCGCGGTGTTGGCCACCTCTTTCGTGTACGACCAGCGGCTCATCCGCCGGCAGCCGGTGCAGAACAACCACTGGGGAAACCGGTAGTAGGGGATGGGCCAGCGCGGGGACGGAGACGGTGCCGCGAGCGAGTCCACCCCCAGGTAGGAGGCCAGCCGGGGGAACTCGACGGGCACGCGCGGGCCGCGCCACCTGCCCGCATCCTCCACCACGAACGACTCGCCGACGAGGTCGATGATCGCGCCGGGACCGAACGGACTGATGATCTGCGAACGTCTGACCTTGCGCACCGTCGTCATTTCCGCGTCCCCCTCACCTGAACCTGAATCTCCACGTCGACGCTGCGCATCGAGTCGAGCGTCGCCCAGCCGTCACCTCGGTCGGTGAACCGCTTGAGCAGCTTGGGCCGTTCGCGCCCGCCCTGGCTGTAGCGCAGTCCGCCTGCGGGTTCCGCGTCGACGATCCGCTTCATCCACGTCTCGATGAGGTCGTCCAGATGGGCTTGGACCCGTTCGAGCTCGGTTTCGTCGGCCCGCTCCACTCGATCGAGGAATGCTTGGAGGAGCCGGGTGAACCGCTCGTCGTCGCGGTCGAACAACGCGGCGTCCCCGTCGCCCGACAGACCGAGCGCGTGGCGCACCAGCACCACCAGATCCGCGTGCAGAGCGCGAAGCCGGGCCGGTACCGAGAACGGCGTCACGGAGCTCGGCTCCACCCAGCGGTACAGGCTCGAGTGGTACGGGGCGAACGACTCGTAGTGCGACCGGTCGCGTGGTTTGGATGGTGAGTACACCGTCACCACGAGACCGGGGCGGTCGGCGTTGCGGCCGACGCGGCTGGTCGCCTGGATGTACTCGGCCGTCGTCTTCGGCTGACCGACGACGGTCATGACGCCGAGCCTGCCGACGTCGACACCCACGGAGATCATGTTGGTGCTCGCGAGGAAGGCGACCCCGCCCGGGGCGTCGTGCGGCTTCTTGAGCCGGTCCAGGCGCTGCGGGATCTGAGCGGACCCCACGTTGCTGGTCAGCTCGACGACGTTGTCGTCGTTGAGCTGCCGGACGTGGTCCTCCGCCTGTGCGATGACCTTCAGCCTCGACGGGATGTCGTCCGACGCGAGGTTGATTGTCTTGCCCAGTTCGCGGAGGCTGTTGTGGTACACGACGAGCGTCGAGTAGGAGTCGTGCACCGCGGGCGTCAGCTCGACCTCGAGGGGAGCCTGCAACTGCGCCGCCGCGACGTGGATCAGCGCGGTGAGAGGCGTATGCCCCTGCGGCATCACGCCCAGATAGGCCCTGCCGGGCCGCTCGTCGTCGGTGCGCACGAAGTACGAGTCGCTCGCGTCGATGCCCGCAGGCGGGAACAGCGCGACGGGCCGTCCGAAGACGCCCTTGGTCTGCTCGTCCGCCCGCCGAATCGTCGCGGTGGCGGCGACGATCTTGGGCTTGTTCCCCAGCTGCTCCATCAGCACGTCGAAGGCCGCTTCGTAGAGCCCCACGATCGTGCCGAGCGGACCGGAGATGAGGTGGAACTCGTCTTGGATGATCAGTGACGGCCCGGGGTCGTCACCCGTGCCGAAGAACACCCCCGCCTTCTCGTTCCACACGGTGCGGGCGAACTTGTCGACGGTTCCGACCAGCATCGTGGGCGGGTTGTCGTAGAGGTGTTCGTCCACAGAGGACATCGGAAGCTCGTTGTGGAACGGGCACTTGACGTTCATGCAGCGCACGCGGAAGGAGCTGTTGGTCGCCGAGATGCCCCAGCGCTGCTCGTCGTCGGGGCCGCTGGGCACGATGCGGGTCCCGCACCACGGGCAGGACTCGATCTGGAACCCTTGGTCGGTCGCGATACCGGCCCGCGCCTTGGTGAGCCATCGCCGGGCTTCCGCATAGCTGTTAGGGCTGTTCTCCCCACCGACCCACAGGCCGATCGAGATGGGACGGCTGCCGAGCTCCTCCTCGGAACCGCGGCGCACCAGTTCGCAGGCGGCGATCATGGTCGCGGCGCGCTGGAACTGCTGGCTGGTGAGCAACCGCAGGGTGTACCTGGTGACGACCGCCGTGCCCGCGCCGGCTTCGCCCAGCGTCAGCCGCCGGTGGAGGATGGTGAACGCGGCGAGTCCGAGGTACGCCTCGGTCTTGCCACCGCCGGTGGGGAACCAGATCAGGTCGACGAGGTCCCGGTCCTCACCCTCCTCGACCACACCTTTCACGGTCATCAGCAGGAAGCCGAGCTGGAACGGACGCCACGCGAGGTCGAGCGCACGGTGATCGACCTCCGGGTCCGGCGCTTCGGAGATGGCGTGCGGCGAGCCGGCGAGGCCCGGCCCGCTGTGCGCCATTTGCATGGCCATCACCTCGTTGGCCAGCGCGAACGCCTTGAGCGCCATCCGGTCGCCACGCAGGAAGCCGAGACCTGCGAGCATGCGGTCTCTGGCCAGGGACGCGCGGTCCCGTAAGCGGTCTGCCGCGGGACGAAGCCGCGGGAGGAGGCCGTCCGCAGCCGAGTCCCACGTCTTCTCGATCCAGTCCGTGTAGCGGTCGACGAACCGGGTCAGAGTGGCGAACACGGGGTCCGGGTCGATGTCGATGCGGGCGAGGGTCTTCAGGCGGACGGCGTCCGCCACGCCGGGCAGTTCGGAGGTGACGCCGGGCACGACGTGCACCGGGAGGAACGACGTGCCGACCCAGGCCGGGTTGTCGCCCGTGGTGTCCCACGCCGCCGCGGTTCCGTGACCGACGGCGTACACCGGTACGTCGCGGTACTGGAGCTCGAGCTCTTCGGCTTCCTCGTCGCTGTGGGCGCGAAGCTGCGCCGGATAGCCGATGATGGTGGCCCCCGCGACCGAACAGCGCAGCCCGACCTGGAAGAGGCAGTCCTCCGGGTTCACGGTCCGGCGCTCTTCCTGCACCGCGCGGTTGACGAGAACGACGGTGACGATGACGCCGTCGGGGTGTGGCCGCCAGGTGACCTCGACGCTCGCCTTCCCGTCCCAGAGAGCTCTCCGCTGCGTCGGTCCGGACGCCGGAGGTTCGAACAGCAGTGCTTCACTCGTCACGAGGTCGAGCGGTTCGCGCTGCCACTCGTCCTCCGCCAGAGCGCGGTACCGCGCCGCGCGGACCTCCACGGTGACCGCGGACCGGGACGTGGTCATGAAGCTGACGCCGGCAGAGCTCGGCCGACTCTGTCCCGCCAGCGTGATCGGGTCCTCGTCGTCGTCCTGCGGGACGGCTCCCGCCTGCTCGTCGAGTTCCTCGGCCTCGTCGGCGGGGCCGTTCGCGCCGGTGGCGTGCGGGGTGAGGGACAGCGGGAACAGCACGGCGGTGAGGTACCGGTGCTGAGGTTCCTTCTCGTACAGGATCTCGTCCTCGCCGTCCACCGGGCCCACCAGCTGGTCGTGGAGATAGGCAAGCACCCGGTCCCGGTCGGAGAAACCCGTGTCGTACCGCCCCGTCACCGGTCGTCCCCCGTCCCGCTCGGCTTGATCACCCACAGCGCGGCCTTGGCCCGGGTCATGCCCACGTACAGCTGTGCGCGCGCAGCTCGCTCATCCACTGCGTCGTCCACCTCGAGGAAGACGTACCGGCTCTCCAGCCCTTTGAAGTCGGCGATCCGCGCGAACCCGACGCGTCCCCTGCCCGGCCGGCGCATCCGCATCAGGTCCAGCACGTCGACTCGCTCAAACCATTCGGAGGGCAACCTGCCGAAGACCGACGAGGTCAGGTCGCGCGGCGACAGCAGCACGACCTGTTCGAGCGGAACGCCGTGCTCCTCCAGTTCTGCCAAAGCGGCCGAAACCACGGACACCACCTCGTCGCCGTCTTCCTCGGCCACCACGACCTCGCGGCCGTGGCCGGCCGTCGTCACCCCGAGGTCCGCTCCCGTCCGCTCCTGGGTGGCGCGGACGATCTCGATGGTGTTCCGGCAGTTGTCCATCAGGTCGACGAAGGTCGGGCGGTGCGAATCCAGTCGGACCTTCGCCTCGTCCTCGTAGCGGCCGACCAGCCCTCGCTGGTTGTTGGAGTCCAGGAAGAACGCCCAGCGGCCATCGGCCAGACCGTCCGCCAGAACGGCGTCCAGCACGTCGAGGTCGTGCGCGTTGATGACGTCTTGCGCCTCGTCCACCACGACCACGTCGAAGGTCTTCGCGCCGAGGGCGGCCACCTCGTCGAACGGAACCACCGTGATGCCTTCGAGGTCCTGCTGCGACCGGATGAAGGCCGCCAGTACGTGGCTGCGGCAGGTCAGCAGGATGCGCCTGCCCGAGGCGCGGATGCGCCTGCACATTTCGACGGCCAGCATGGTCTTGCCCGTGCCGGCGCCGCCCTCGAACACCAGCCGCGGGTTCCTGCTGTGCTGGTCGAGCGCCTTGTACTGGCTCTTGGTGAGGGCAACGAGCTCCTGCTCCACCATGTCGTCGAGCCGGCGCAAGGAGAGCACGCGGTCGAAGTCCGGACGCAGGACGTTGAGGTAGCGCTCGATGTCCTCTGCCGAGAGCGAACCCCAACCCCCGGGCTTGCCCTCCCAGAACTTCCCCAACCGGTCGAGGCAGTCCCCCCACCCCTCAGAGGCGAGACGGACCGAGTTGATCACCATCTCGGGCGTCCACTCGACACTGACCGCGTCGAACTCGCTCTCCGGGAAGACGACCCCGTAGCCGAACACCGTGCGGTCGACCAGTTCGGGGTCGGTCGTGCGGCGAAGAACCTTGGCGAGCGCGAACATGCTGGTCCGCGCCTGGTCGAGCGGGCTCTCCTTGAGCCGGTGCCGCTTGCCCTTGAGGTCCCGCGTGTGCCAGACGTCCTTCTTCAGGAGGATGTCGCCGCCCTTGACCTCCAGCACCAAGAAGCCGCGGGTGCCCAGCAGCAGGAAGTCGATCTCGCAGACCCGCTTGCGGTCGTGTTCGGGCAAGTTGGTGCTGTGCAGGGCGTACTCCCAACCGTCCATCTCGAGAACGGCGAGCTGGGAGAAGATCTCCTGCTCCGCGCGGCTGGCGCCGGGATGCACCGAATCCGGGATCATGCGCACGATGACCTGCCAGCTTTCCGGTAAACGGGGGAGAGGGTCGAAAGTGTGTTCGAGTGGTACAGCGGAGTCTCCCTCTTGAATCGCCGAGCGGCCGTGTGCGATCGATCCATCGTTCGTTCGCGTGGAATGGTTACACGGTCAATGCAGGCTCTTGTCAATGCGTGCCTGCTTGCGGCTCGGTGTAGTGCTCAGTGGTGCGGCTGCATCCTTGCAGGTCTTGCCTGGGTCTTGTCGGCGGTGTCATTCATTTGTCAGAAAAGTGAGCCTCTCGGTCTTGTCGGTGTCCAGTTCGGTGTTGCACCGGCCACGTCCGCCTGGCGCTTCTCGTTGCATGTATGCAGGTCAGAGCGGATGTCGAGTGGAGATGGAGTTGCGGTGATCCGATGTCCACTCTTATGCTTATGCCACTTGATGGGGAATTTCGGTCCGAGTGCCGCGTGGTGCGCGGGCATCCGTCCGGATCGCTGCTCTCAATGGAGTAATATTCGACATCGCAACGAATTGTCGTCAGGCGCGGCTGGGCGTTGCCGATGACAAGATGGATGTGCTGCGTGGAAGCTGTCATGGATCGTTGGTGTCAGCTTGCTGGGTGCGCCGCGCCATCAAATCCTATGTGGACGGATATGTGGTGAGCGTGTTTGATGATGGAACCGCGTGCCATTGAGGCGTGGTGTGTCTGCGGAGGTGGTCGTGGACTTGTCGCTCACGTTGCCGGGTTGGGAGGGCATGCCAGTCGATACGGACGGTTGCGTCCAAGAGGTCATGCCCAACCAGGATGGTGTCGGCATCATCGACGCGATCGGGCCCGGCGTCATGGAGTTCGCGGTGGGGGGATCGGGTCTGGACGATCCTCGCTGTCGCGTAAAGCCCAAGGCTGGTACCACGCAGTAGTACACGGTTCTGCGGGTCGAGAAGCTCGTCCGGCTGCCTGAAGACGAATGTGCGGGTTTCGGCATTCCCGGCACCACGACGCATCGCGCGCTCACGGTTGTCGAGGACGGGCCGTCCTGCCCCGTGTCCAGCGCGTTGGCGGGCACGGTCGTGCTGGACAGGGTGAAGCCGCCGTGGTGGGCGACGCCGCGGTTCAGTTCGCGCGTGTGTCGGTGCTGTGGCGATCACGATGGTCGGCAGTGACGCCAAGGCCGCGCTTGCCGAAGCTGTGCGAATGCATCACACACTGCGGTTCCCGGATTCGGGGCTTGGCTGGCGCATTCGTGAGATTGCTGCCGGAGGGAGTGCGCTGGTTGATGGACGTCCAGGACATCCGAAACTGGTTCGTCGACAAATGATGAAGCCCATGAGGGCTGCCGGTGGTTGGCTATCTCTCGGGTAGCCTCTATTGCGGCGCTCGGATCTGGTGGGGCTGCGAAGCTGAGCAGTAAAGCCGCGACAGCGAGCTCGACCCCGGAGAGCCTCTGGGGCAAAACGGTGCAGCCGTAGATGTCAAGCAGGACAAGATGATGTTGGGCAAAGCTGCTATGAGTGTGTTTCCGGATGTGACATCGTGTATTTACTGGAGATCAACACTTACGTCGGTCTGTCATTCCAGCCTGCAGCCTCGAAAAATCAGCTTTGAAGGCGGTTGATGTGGTCAGAGAGCACCTCCGGATTAACCGACTCGGGTTTGCTGAATACGAAGACATGATTGAGCTCGCCAATAGAGTGGATGTGTCAAGGGTTGCAGGAGTGCTGAATTCGATTGTGGAGCTGTTTCTCGCAGGAGAAGGCGACATGATCGACTCGCTGTCGGACGGTGCGCAGGCGGATTTTGTGGTCCCCCTGGGAATGTGTGGGAGAATGCTTGCGGGTGGTGACTATTCGGCGCTGGAGTTAGTCGCTGCGGCCTGCACCGTGAGATATGCGGCCGAACCTCACGTGTCTGAGTTCTCGGGCAGCCTCGTGCAGATGCTGGCTCAGCTGCCACGCTGAGCGATGTCAGTGATCGCAAACGAGCGCCGCCGAGTGGATTTCGGCGGCGCTCGTTATCCGTTTGCAGGCGGGGAAATGGGTCCACGTGTGGATAGGCGAGTCGGTGGCGAAGCCGGCCTTGGGTCGACTCGGGCGTTGCGCCAGCGGATGTAGGCCGCGATCGTGGCGTTCTGCTCGTCGCGGCTGCGGTGAGCCTAACTCTGCATCCGGAGAGTCTTATCGAATTTAGAGCGCCATGACACGGAGACGAAGCTGATCTGTGAAGAAGGCCCTGCAGTCAGCGGAGGTCCAGTACGACCTTGCCGGTGACACCGCTCTCCACCGCTTCATGTGCAGCCGCCACGTCGTCCAGCCCGAAGGAATGCACGGGAAGGGGCGAAAGCAGGCCACGCTCCAACGCCGAAGTGATGTCGGCAGCTGCCCGAAGCAGCGCGTCCCGAGGTTCGGTGAGGAACAAGGCGAACCGCAGCACGAGGTTCGGCCACATCAGCCGGAACACCGGCAGCGTCGGGTCCACCGGCTGTGCCGCGTAGGTCACGATCGTCGCGCCCGGAGCGGCGACGGCCAGGTCCAGTTCGAGGTTGTCGGTCAGTGCGACCTCGATGATCCGGTTGACGGGTCCGGTTCCGTCGAGGATCTGTTGCACGGCGTCGGCATCGCGGTAGTTCACGACGAGGTCCGCGCCGGCGGCGCGGGCCAGAGTGGCTTTTTCCGGGCTGCTGACGGTTGTCACGATTCGCGCACCGGCGATTTTGCCCAGTTCGATCGCGAAGTGGCCTACGGCGCCTGCTCCGGCTGCGACCAGCACCGTGCTGTCTTTCGGTGAGCCGTCGGCGTGCAGGCACCAATGTGCTGTCATGGCTGGGATGCCCAGGCCGGCACCGAGTTCGTCGGAGGCTCCGTCCGGCAACCGGACCGCCTGTTCGGACGGCACCACGGTCCACTCGGCGGCGGTTCCCCACGGTGAGCCGGCCATCCAGATCCAGACGCGTTCGCCGATCCTGTTGGTGTCCACGCCTGCGCCGACGGCGTCGATCACGCCCGTGCCGTCTTGGTGGGGGATGCGGCCGCGGAGTTCGCCTACCGGGCCGAAGTCCTCTGGGGACGAGTTCGCGCGCATCCACATGTCTCCGGGGTTGATCGCGGAGAGGGTTACGCGGACCCGCACCTCGCCCGGGCCGGGTTCTGGCCGGGCGACGTCGAGCACCTGCAGCACGGTTTTCGCGGGGCCGTTGGTGGTGAAGAAAGCTGCCTTCATCGTTCGTGTTCTCCGACGTGGTTGATGTGGCTAGAGGGCGGCCATGATGCGGCGCATGACGGACTCCAGGTCGCGTTCGCCTTCTGGTGTCTGCACGCCGTGTTCCAGGGCGTGTGTCATGAGCTGCGGGGGCAGAGGGCCGCTCACCAGTTCGGCCCACGCGTTGTGCTCCGCCTTCAGGCCATCCGTCAGGTCGGTCGGCGGGACCAGGCTCTTTGCCGCGGCGATGAGTTCCGGTGACAGGGCGGCGATTTTCTTCGCGATCTGGTCGACGAACGCGTCCAGTTCGGCGGCGGGGACAGCGCGGTTGATCCAGCCGTAGGCGGCGGCTGTGTCCGCGTCCACGAGGTCGGCGGTCAGCAGCAGTTCCAGGGCGCGGTTACGGCCGACCCGGTCGCGCAGGTACTGCGTTCCGCCGCCGCCGGGGACGATGCCCATCAGCACCTCGGTCTGGCCGAGGCCCGCCGTCTCCCGCGCGGCGAAGGTCAGGTCGGCCGCCGCGACGAACTCGGCGCCGCCGGCACGGGCCTTGCCGGCGAGCTTGACGATCGTGACCTGCGGCTGGTGGCGGAGCAGCTCGCCGACCCCTTGGAACAGGTTGGCGTCCGGGTTGCGGTCGGCGATGTCCTGCAACCCGTCCAGCTCGCCGAGGATGTGGATGTCCACATGTGCCAGGAAGAACTCCGGGCTGGCACTGGAGAACACGATGACGCGGACCGAGTCGTCCTCGCGCAACGCACCGAGCACCTCGTGAAGTTCACGGATCAAGGTGCCGCTGAGGACGTTCACGGGAGGGTTGTCGAGCGATATCCGCGCCACCCCCTCGTCGATGTCGACGGTGAGCGTTGCGCAGGTGTCCAGCTTCACGGGTGCCTCAAGTAGTCGATAGGCCAGTAGGTTTGCGATGCATACCTACCTTGACCACCGTGCAGCCAATGATCAATAACGCACTTTCGGATCACCAAGGATGCTCAAGGACACCACGCCCGCCGACCGCCATCGCGGTTGATGGGTGTCAGACCTGGTTGCGGCCACCGTCGATGAACAGCTCGCTGCCTGTGATGTAACTGCTGTCGCCGGATGCGAGGAAGAGGACCGCGGTGGCGACCTCGTCGGGTTGTCCGACTCGGCGCAGAGGAATGCCGGCGGCATTTTCTTCTTGGTAGGCCACGGTTTCGGCGTTTTCGGGATGGGTGTTGATGTAGCCGGGGCTCACGACGTTGACGCGGATCTGCCGGTCTCCCAGTTCGACGGCCAGGTTTCGGGCGAGCGACCGGATGCCGGCTTTGCCTGCGCCGTAGACCGACAGGCCGGGTGCGCCCGCCGAGCCGGCCGCGGAGGACATCAGGATCACCGAGGCGCCCGGGTTCAGCAGGGGCAGCAAGACCTGCACGGTGAAGTAGGTGGAGCGGAGCGTGCTGGCGATGTCTTCGTCGAAGGTCTCCGGTGTGGTGGTGTGGAACGGGGCGAACCGGCCCGAGCCGGCGTTGGCGAACAGCACGTCCACGCCCCGGCCGTGAGACTCGGCGGCGGCGCGCAGGCGGTTCAGGTCGTCGGTGTCGGTGACGTCGCCCAGCACTCCGGTGGCGGCTGGACCCAGCTCGCTCACGGCCGCGTCCAGGGGTGCGGCCCGCCGGGCGGTGAGGAGCACCTGTGCCCCTTCGCTGACGAAGCGCCGCGCGGTGGCGAGTCCGAGTCCCGCCGAGCCGCCGGTGATGACTGCCAGTTTGCCGTCCAGTTTTCCCATGACTCCGAGTCCTATGCCGCTGTCGTCGCGGGAACGAGCGTGCGCAGCTCTTCGAGCATCTCGATCTGCGTCTCGATGTCGTCGGACGGCGGGGACGCGAACAGGACCCCGTCGATCTGCTGTTCCCGCAGCCGGTCGATGTCCTCGGCGAGCTGGTGCGGGGAGCCGGCGAGGAACGGGCGGTCGCCGCTGATCGGCTTGGGCTGCATGGGGTTGTTGGTCTGCGCTGTCACGGTGAGCGCGGCCGGGTTTCGTCCCGACTTCTCGGCGGTCGTGCGGAAGCGGGTCGCGAAGGCGGCCGTCCCGTCCAGGGTCCAGGCGATCGGCGTGATGCCGTCGGCGATCCGCGCCGCGCGGTCGATGCCGCCGTCGCTGTTCGCGCCCACGACGATCGGGATGTCGCCGCGGACCGGCTTCGGGTTCACCTCGGAGGCTTCGATGGCGTAGAAGCGGCCGTCGTGCTCGACGGGGTCGGGGCCCCAGCAGGCGCGGATCGCCGCGATGACGTCGTCGAAACCGGCGCCGCGGCGCTTCATCGGGACGCCGGCAGCGGCGAACTCCTGGGCTATCCAGCCCTGTCCGAACCCGGCGATGACCCGGCCGTCGCTGAACTGGTCGAGCGTGGCGTACCTGCGCGCGAGCACGACCGGTGGGTGGAACAGCGGGTTGACGATGTTGGTGCCCAACGAGATGCGGCTGGTGAGCGCGGCCACGTGGCTCAGGGTCTGCAGCGGCTCGAAGGTGACGCGGTAGACGTCCGGGATGCGTTCCAGCTCGCCGTCGGGGCCGGGCATCAACGGCGCCATCGGGCGCAGCAGGCGTTCGTAGGTCCACAGCGAGTCGTAGCCGAGCCGTTCGGCGGCCAGCGCGATGGTCGTGATGTTCGCCGGCGACGCGTGAACGCCGGACACGGGCAGCATGATGCCGAGCTTCACCAGGTACTCCTGCGGCTGAGGGTGGTGAACTCGATGCTAGGCACTGTTCAAAGATGAAGTCAAGCTTGAACTGAGCTTCTGGTCGGCGAGGAACTCGCGCACGATCGCCGTGAACTCGGCCGTTCGATTCGACTCGGACCCGGTGCACATCGGGCTGGCCCTGGAGGCGTACCACTGGCTGGGCCCCGCCGCGCGGCCGGTGGCTCACGCGGCGGGGTGACCTCATGCGCCCGCGGGCACCGGAAGTGGTGGCGGCGCACAGGTGGTGTCCGGACGGTCGCCTTGCAGCCGGGCCGGGAGCGCGCCCGACAAGAGGTAGTCGGCGATCTTCGAGTCCACGCAGGTGTTGCCGCTCAACGTGGTGGCGTGACTGGTGCCGCCGGGCAGAGCGACCAGGGACGCGCCGGGAAAGCGCTTCCTGACCTCGATGCTGCCGGGGAACGGCTCCGCGCCGTCCTCCGTCTCGACGACCAGCAGCGCGCTCGGCACACCCGTGCCGTCGATGTTCACCGGCGTGCCCGCCTGCACCGGCCAGTCGAGACAGGGCGCGTTGTACCAGGTGTTCAACCACGTGAAGTCCGGTGCCTGCCGGTAGGTGCGCCAGGCGTCGGCACGCCACTGCTCCCACTTCGCCGGCCACCGCACGTCGGTGCACTGGGTCGCGAGGTACACCGCGTACCCGTTGTCGTTGCCCGGTCCCTGGACGGCCTCGAACAGCTCCTTGACCGGGTTCCAGTCGCCCGCGACGAGACTGGCGAACGCCTCGGCCACCGTCGTCCAGCTCGCCTGGGAGTACTCGGCGGGGATGAAGGCGTCGGCCATCTCGCTCGGGCCGACCAGCCCACCGGCGGGGGCGGCGGCCAGTTTTTTGAGCTGGGCCTCGTAGGTCTGCCGCACCCAGGAGGGCGTGGCGCCGAGGTGGTAGACCGAGTCGTACCGGGCGACCCAGTCCATCCAGGCCCTGAGGTTGCGGTTCATCGCGATGTTCTGGTTCAGGTTGATCCGGTAGAAGACGTCCCTCGGGTCGACGCTGCTGTCCATCACCAGCCGCCGGACGCGGGACGGGAAAAGGGCGCTGTACACCTGCGCCACATAGGTGCCGTACGAGACGGCGTAAAGACTGACCTGCCGCACGCCGAGGGCCGCTCGGATCAAATCGATGTCACGGGCGTTGTCGGTGGTCTTGATGTTCGCCAGCAGCGCGGGGTCGTTCTTCGCACCGCAGTCCTTCGCGTACTTCCTGGTTCGCGCGAGCCATGCCGCCTCGTCGGCCTGGTTCCGAGGAACATAGTGCGGCCGGTTGTGGGTCATGTAGCCCGGATCGCACGACAGCGCGGGCTTGCTGGCACCGACGCCACGGGGGTCGAACGAGACCCAGTCGTAGGCTTCGGCCGCACGGCCGGGCACTTGCGAGCCGAGAGTGGTGAACGGCAGCCCGCTGCCGCCGGGGCCTCCGGACACGGTGACCAGCACGCCCTGGTACTGCGAGCTGGGAACCTTGTGCTTCACCCGGCTGACGGCGATCTGCACCTGCCTGCCGGTGGGATCGTCGTGGTCCAGGGGGACGGACAAATGACCGCACTCCGCCCCGGCCTCGACGAACGACTGGTCTGTGCACGCACCCCAGTCGATTCCGCGTGTTGCCGTCGCCGTACCGGGTACGACGAGTGCCGGGATGAAGACGAGGGCGGTTGCGGCGAGTGCCGCGAGAGTCCTCATGGGGTCAACGCTCCTTGAGTTGTGGAGATGGGTGTTCAGCGGCAACGCAAATCCTTCGCGGGCAGAGCGCCGCGGGTGAGGAACGCGTCGGTGGCCCGGTCGGCACAAGCGTTTCCCGTGCCGTAGACGTAGTGGCCGCCGTTGTCGGCGCCCACGAAGACCGCCCGGCCGCCGAGTGCCCGGCGCATGCCGAGTCCGGTCTCCCACGGGGTGGCGTGGTCGCGGCGGTTCTGCAGCACCAGGGCGTTGCGCGGGCCTTGGGAGGTGACCTTCACGCGAGGCCCGGCCGGCTGGGGCCAGAAGGCGCACGGCCAGATGTTGGCCGGCATACCGGCGGTGAGCGGGAACCGGCCGCGGTCGGCCTGCGCGGCCCTGGCGTACCCGGCCACGTCACGCGACCAGGAGGCGTCACCGCACATCAGCGCCAGCGTCATCGTGATCATGTTGTCAGCGGGCACTCCCGGCTCTTCCCGGCTGTCCGCGAAGACCTGCCGGAGCACGGCCAGGTCCGTCTCAGCCGGTGCGCCGCCTGAGGACAGAGTGGCCGCCGTCCTCCAGAAGCGGGTGAGCAACGGCAGGGTGTCGTTGCGCATCAACAACTGGTAGGTGACGCCGCGCAGCACCACACCGTCGAGAGGGACCGGGCTGCCGGGGACCGCGGCGGGAGTCCGGTCCAGCCGGTCGGCCAGGGCGAGGTAGGTCCGGGTGACCTCCTCGGGCGTCCGCCCGAGACCGAGCCCGGCTTCGGCGGCGACCTTCGCGGCGTCCGGGAACCGGTCGGCCATGCCCTGGCTCCACGCCTGCTGCTGGCCCTGCCACACGAGGTTCGGGTCCACGTTGCCTTCGAGGACGATCCGGTCGGTGTGCCGGGGGAACAACGAGGCGTAGACGGCGCCGAGGTACGTGCCGTAGGACTGGCCCCAGTACGAGATCTTCGGTGCGCCCAGCGCCTGCCGCACCAGGTCGAGGTCGCGGGCGGTGTTCGCCGTGGTGAAGTGCCGCAGGTCAGGACCGGCGGCCGCGCACTCGGCGGCGGTGCGGCGGGCGGCGCCGACGTTGTGCTCGATCGACCCGTCGGCGCCGGGGTAGGGGAAGGCGGCGGCGTAGTTCACACTCGACAGCCCGCAGCTCTGCGGGGTGCTGTGCCCGACGCCCCGGGGGTCGAAGCCGATGAGGTCGTAGGTGTCCAGCACCTCCTTCGGCAGCTGTGCCGCCATCTGGCTGGGCATGGTCAGGCCGCCCAACGCGGGACCGCCGGGGTTCAGCAGCAGGAAACCGCGACGGTGACCGGGTTTGGCGGTGGCCAGCTTGGACACCGCGATGGTGATCGTCCGGCCTCGGGGGTGCCGGTGGTCCAGAGGCACCGTCACGGTGCCGCACGTCTCCTGGGAGGATTGGCTCGGGCACGCGCCCCAGGCGATGGCCGGGCCGGCGCCCGCCTCGGCCATCGGCAGGCAGGCGACGCAGGCCGCGACGGCGGCCACCGCGAGCGAGCCGGCCAGGATGGTTTTTCTCATGAGCGGAACGCTAGGAGTCGGTGGGGGTGCTGCGATTCGTGCTCGGGAGGACATTCCGTGTAGGTCGTGAGAGGGACACGGACTTGACGGTCACGCGCCGGTTCCTTGGCGATCTTCTGGTCGCGGGGCTGTTCACGGCACTGGCGTTCGTGCCGTGGATGGGCGCGATGAGCTCGCAGTTCGGTGATCTGCCCGCCCGGCCGTCCGACGCGTTCTCGGTGGTTCTCGTTCTGGCGCAGACGCTCCCGATCGCCGTGCGCCGTCGCTGGCCGGTGGCGTCCCTTGTCGTCATCGGCGTTTCCTGGGCCCTGTACCAAGTTCTCGCGTATCCACCGCAGTTCGGCACCGTGACCCTGTATCTCGCGCTCTACACGGCGGGGGCGTACCAGCGGCGCTTCCGGACGGTCACGGCGATCACCACCGTGACCGCGTACGTGGTGGTGTCGCTGCTCGTCCACCGGCTCGGTTCGCCTTACGGCGTGGCCGACTTCCTGGTCTTCCTGGTGCTGGTGTCGCAGTGCTGGGTGATCGGGGCGTACGTCCGGCGGTACCGGGCCGACGAGGTGACGCGCCGCCATCTGGCGGAAGCCGCTGCGGCAGCGGAGGAACGCACCCGCATCGCCCGGGAGCTGCACGATGTGGTGACCCATCACGTGACCGCGATGGTGGTGCAGGCCGACGTCGCGCAGCTCGTTCCGCAGCGGGACGACGCACCACCGGCGTTGCAGGTCATCGGCGACACCGGGCGTCGGGCACTGTCCGACCTGCGCGCGCTGCTGGAGGTGCTGGAGGAGCCGCGCAGCGTCCGGGAACTGGTGGAGCACAACACGCCGCCCGCGACCCTCACCGAGGAGCTCGACCCGCGGACGTTGCCACCGGCCCTCCAGCTGGTCGTCTACCGCGTCGTCCAGGAAGGACTGACCAACGCCGCCAAGTACGCGGCGGGACAGCCCACCGCGGTCAGGATCGCGCGGGACGGCGACACCGTCGAGGTCGAGGTGACCAACGTGGCGGGCACGCCGGTCGAAGGGCTCTCCGGTGGCCGCGGGCTCTCCGGCCTGCGGGAACGGGTCGCCGCGCTCGGCGGCACGGTCACCCCGGAAGTCCTGCCCGACGGCGGCTTCCGGCTGTGCGCGAGGATTCCCGCATGACGATCCGGGTGGTGGTCTGCGAGGACCAGGAACTGGTGCGGACGGGGTACGTCGCGGCGTTCGGCTCCCAGCCGGACATGCGGGTGGTCGGCGAGGCCGCCGACGGGCCCGCCGCGGTCGAGGCCGTCACCCGGCTCCGGCCGGACGTCGTCGTCATGGACATCCACCTGCCGTTGCTGGACGGCATCGAGGCCACCCGGCGCGTCGCGGGGCCGGGGGTGCCGGACCCGCCGAAGGTGCTGGTGGTGACGACCTTCAACATCGACGAGTACGTCTACCGCGCCCTGCGCGCCGGTGCCAGCGGGTTCCTGCTGAAGGACACGCCGCTGGCCGAGCTGATCCAGGGCGTCCGGACCGTCACCCGCGGCGACTCCCTGCTGTCACCGGCGGTGACGAAGACGCTGATCGGCCGGTTCGCCGGACGTATCCGGCCAGGGGAGACGGGGGACGCGCGCCCGCTCGACGTGCTGGCCCCGCGTGAGCTGGAGGTCCTGCGGCTGATGGCCGGTGGCCTGGCCAACGCCGAGATCGCCGAGCGGATGACGATCACCGTGCAGACCGTGAAGACGTACGTCTCGCGCATCTTCGCCAAGCTCGACCTGCGCGACCGGGTGCAGGCGGTCGTGCTGGCCTACCGCAGCGGCCTGATGGACGGCGAGGTCTGACCGGCGCGCCGCGGGACGAACCTGCCCCGGTTGCGGGCCGCGACGAGCATCGCGCAGCCCGCCGCGCCACCGATGACGACGGCGAAGACGCTGGCCTCCGGCCCGAACTCGCCGCCGCTGAGAAGCAGCGGCCCCGACGTCGTTCCGCGCAGCAGCCCTCCGGCCGTGCCGTCGGAGCCGGACACGGTGGTGCCGAAGATGCCGGACTGCGCGAAGTTCCAGCCGAGGTGGAAGCCGATCGGCAGCCACAGCCGGCGGGTCAGCGCGAAGCAGGCGGCGGTCAGCACCCCCATCTCGATCGCGAGCGCGACGGCACCCCACACCGTGGCCGAGGGGTTGACCAGGTGCGTCCCGCCGAAGACCGCGCTCGACACGACGACCGCCGCCACGGTGCCGGTCCGTTCCTCGACGAGGCGGAACAGCACCCCGCGGAACAGCAGTTCCTCGCAGGTGGCGATGCCGGTCATCAACCCCAGCGTGGCCACCACGCCGGTCGCGGAGCCCCATTCGGCCTGGTAGCCGCCGAACACGAAGATCAGCAGGAGCGCGAGGGAGAAGAGGGCGACGCCGAGCGCGACCCCCCGAGCCGTCTGCGGCACGAGGTCCCGCAGCGCGATCTCCGACGTCTTGCGTCGTTCCAACCGGCCGACGACCTGCGCGTACACCAGCAACGCGCACGCTGCGGTGGCGACGCCGGCGACCAGCCCGGTGACCGGGTGCGCGGCGGCCCGCACGTTCAGCCAGGCGAAGCCCACGTCGACCACCACGAACAACGCCAGCAGGACTCCGAACCGGGTCCGATACGACCTGGGCCCGCTCTCGACAGCCATCGTGTTCTCCTCCGGATCAGCACTGACGTGCGATGACCCGAAGGAAGCTATTCAGGATCCGGCCACCGGAAATCACACCGTGGCGGACAGGCTTTGTCCCTCTCGGGGATGACAACGGACAGCTCACGCGGCCGGGTCGCCCGGCCGCGTGCGAGACCCTCAGCGGACCTGCTCGGCCTTGAACTGCATCCGCGGCGACGCGTAGTGCTCCTGGGCCTGCACCAGCCGCAGCTCGCGCTCACCGGAGCGGTAGGTCAGGTCGATCAGGTCGAAGACGCTCGACGCGGTGCGCTCCAGCGCCAGCGCCGCGTCCTTCGTCTGCACGTAGTGCGCGGTGAACAGCGCGGCGGTGACGTCGCCGGACCCGTTCGCCTTGAACGGCAGGTGCGGGGTGTTCACGAGCCACGCCCCGGAGGTGTCCACGACGAGCATCTCGATCGTGCCCTCCTCCCGGTCGGGCCGCTCGACGCTCGTGACCAGCACGGTCGACGGTCCCATCGCGCGGGCCAGGTCGGCGGAGGCGAGCGTCTCCTCGACGGTGGCGGGCTCGGTGCCGGTGAGGAAGCCCAGCTCGAACTGGTTCGGGGTGATGATGTCGGCCACCGGCACGACCCGGTCGCGCAGCAGCACGGGGATCTCGGGCGCCACGAAGCACCCGGACTTGGCGTTGCCCATCACCGGGTCGCACGCGTAGAGCGCGGCCGGGTTCGCGGCCTTCACCCTGCGCACCGCGTCGATGATCACGTCGGCGATGCCCGTGCCGCCCTGGTACCCGGACAACACGGCGTCGACCTGCGGGAACACCCCGCGTTCCTCCACGCCGAGCAGGATCTCGGCCACGTCCGACGGCGGCAGGAGCGGGCCGCGCCACGCGCCGTAGCCGGTGTGGTTGGAGAAGTTCACCGTGGGGATCGGGACGACCTCGACCCCGAGGCGCTGCAGCGGGAACACGGCGGCGGAGTTGCCGACGTGGCCGTGGGCGACGACCGACTGGATGGACAAAACCTTCATCCGTCCACCCTAGAACCCCCACACGACCGCTGCCGAGACGATGCGCCTGGCAGACGCGGCTTGGCGCGCGAGATATTGGTCTCGTTCGCGCCGCGGGTACGATTTCGCCGGTGATGTGCAGGTGAGCGGAAGTTCTGTCGTGGTGAGCCCGATGCCCGGTGAGTACCCGGTCGGCTTCGGTGTGGCGGAGCTGCTCGCCGACGCCGACCGTTCCGGCGGCTGGCTGCTGACCGTGGGCGGCGTCGCGCAGTCCTATGTGGACCTCGACGACCCGGCCCATCTGGAGTTCGACTACGTGCGGCGCATGGGCGACGTCGTCGACGCGCTCGCCGGTGGGCCGTTGGACGTGGTGCACCTCGGGGGTGCCGGGTGCACGTTGCCGCGTTTCGTCGGCGCGACCCGGCCCGGATCGCGCCAGCTCGTGTTCGACCTCGACGGTCCGCTCATCGACCTCGTCCGCGCCCAGCTCGCCTTGGACCGGGTGCCGGGCCTGGAGGTCCGGATCGCCGACGGACGGGCCGGTCTCGCCACCCGCGGCGACGCCTCCGCCGACCTGGTGATCGCCGACGTGTTCAAGCAGATCAGCATGCCCAGCGGCATCGCCACCGCCGAGTTCGTCCGTGACGTCGCCCGCGTTCTGCGAACCGGTGGGACCTACCTGCTCAACGTCACAGACGGACCGGGTCTGCTGTTCTCCCGCAGCGTCGCGGCGACGATCGCTGACGTCTTCGAGCACGTCGTGATGCTCATCGATCCGGGCGTGCTCGGGGGCGAGCTGCACTACGGCAACATCGTGTTCGCGGCATCGCACGCCGGACTGCCCGTCGAGACCATCGCCCACCGCGTCGCCTCCGCCGCCGTGCCGGCGCAGTGCGTGACCGGCGAGGAGCTGAAAGCGTTCTGTGGCACCGTGAACCCCCTCACCGACGAAAACCCGATGATCCCGCCCGAACCGCCGCCGTCGGCGTGGTGACGCGCGGGACCACCGCGACCGTGAAAGGGGGTGCGGCGTGGAGAAGCTCAACCGGGAGCAGATGATCGCCTTGGTCGAGCGTCTGATGCGGCCGGGCTTCCCGGAGGGAGAGGACGCGGCGGCGGAGGACGCCCTGGTCCGGTCCACGGGCAATCCGCACGTCCTCGATCTGATCTTCCACCCGGAAGAGGGGAAGGAGGATCTGACGGCGGAGGAGATCGTCGACGAGGCGCTGACCTACCGCCCCTTCGCGCTCTGAGGCGCCACGGGGCTTCCGGTGTCAGGCGATGTGGTGGCCGGTCCACCAGTTCCCCGGCGCTTCGGGGTCCGTGCTCGACCAGAAGTCCACGCACGCCTGGATGAACTCCTCCGCGGTCAGCACGCCGTCGCCGTCGAGGTCGAGGTGCTTGAACGCCGTCGCCGACTCCTGCTCGGTGAGGCCGGGGAAGTGGCCCTGGTGGAACTTCCAGAACTCGGCGGGGCTGACCTTGCCGTCCTCGTCGGTGTCGGCGATGGTCAGGAACGTCTCCGCGAGCGCTCCCACGGTCCTGCGAGCGGCCTCGGGGTCGTCGGCGAGGCTGCCGGTGGAGGCGACGAACTGCTCGCGGCTGATGGAGCTCCCGCCGCCGGGGATGTGGGGCTCGTGCAGGTTCCGCCAGATGCCCAGGTACGCGTCGACGATGCGCCGCTCCTCGGGCGACCCGGAGGCGTGCCCCAGGGTCGCGGCGGCACGGCGGCCCATCAGCACGTGGTCGTGTTCGGTCAGCAGGCCGTCGCCGTCGACGTCGAGGTGGTCGAAACCGAAGTTGATCTTGGACTTGAGCAGGTCGGTGACGGGCACTGGATCCTCCTGGCCGGCGGGGCGGGTACCCGACCTGCCTACAACATCCGGGGGAGGGGACACGATCCTCTGACCACGATCGGGTCAGCGCATCATGCCGTCAGGTGACGACCGGCCGTCAGAGCTCGATCGGGTCGAAGTGGGTGTTCGCGACGACGAACCGCCTGCCCGTCGAACGGTCCGCGAACCGCACCCACGTGACCATGCGGGTCACGTTGTCGCCGCACGACTTCGAGTCCGCCACGTCCGGCGTGGCGGACAGCCGGAAGACCGACAATCGCCTGGGCTGGACACCTCCTGCGACAGGAAGTCCAGATCGGCACGGGAGAGGAGGTCGCTCGCGGTGGGCACGGTTCACCTCTCCGGCGGGTGATGCCGGACGAACTCGGTGAACGAGGTGGCGTCCCTGCCGGTGATCCGCGGGACCTCCCTGGTCACGCGGTCCTCGGCGTCGTTCGCGGTGAGGACGTCCGACCAGACGAGCGCGTCGACGAACGGGCGCGGGAACCCGGCACCGGTGAGCTGCGCGGCGCGTTCGGTGGCGGTGACGGGCCGGTAGCGGACGGGAAGACCCCACTCGGCGGCGATGGTGGCCGCGATGTCGTCGTAGGACAGCGCCTGCGGCCCGGTGATCACGTGTTCCCGGCTGTCGTGGCCGTCGCGGACCAGCAGTTCGGCCGCGACCGCCGCCACGTCCGCCGCGTCCACCCAGCCGATCCGGCCGTCACCCGCGGCGGTGACGATCTCGTGGCGCTCGCGGACGGCGACGGCGGTGGGGTGCGCGCCCAGGAAGTTCTGCATGAAGCCCGAAGCCAGCAGGACCGACCACTCCGGCATCTGCTGGACGGTCAGACGTACGGCGTGCAGGCCACGCGCCGTCATGGGGAAGGAGCAGGAGTTCAGCAGCACCGCCCGCCTGACCCCGGCCGCCAGGGCCGCGCCCAGGAACTTCTCGACGACGCCCACCGGATCGACGTCCAGCGGCGGCGGCAGGAGGTAGACGCTGTCGACACCGCGCAGCGCCTCGTCGTACGTGCCGGGGTCGGCCCAGTCGAACGGGACGTGCCGCGCCCCGGAGGGAAGTTCTTCCTTCGGAACGCTCCGGCTGGCGACGACCACCCGCACACCGCGCCCGGACAGGACGTCGGTCACGACACGACCGGTCTGCCCCGTTCCTCCCGTGAGGAGGACCGTCCTGATCTCGGTCATCGTGCGTCCTCCTGACCCGCGAGGCCGGTCGCCGCCGTGGTCCGGGCCGGGTTCCGGTCCAGCCGGCTGGGTCTGCCGGGCGGCGCGTACGGGAACTCGATCACGGCGTCCTCGGTGAAGAGCGACCGCCGCAGGACCGCGTGCGCGGGACTTTCGGCCGAAGTCTCTTGTGGTGTCATCTCAGTCCTTTCCGGTGGGATGCGGGGTCGCCCGGACGCGCCCACGACCCAGGCCCGTGGTCGAGCGCCCGGCGCAAGGCGAGTTGCTCCGCGGCCGCCGCCTTGACGTCGTCGGCGAAACCGGCGTCGTGCCTCGCAGGCTCACGCCGGTGAGTGGAAATCACGTCGCAACGGTACCGTTCCGTCCTCACGTGCGCAACGCACGACTAAGCTGCTCGCATGACTCGACGCGCGCTGTACGGAGCGGCCGTTCTCCAGCCCGAAGTCACCGCCGCGATCGTCTCGGCCGTGCTCGCCGAGCTCGTCGAACGCGGCTACGCCCGGCTGTCGATGGAAGGGGTCGCCAAGCGGGCGGCCACGAGCAAGAACGCCCTGTACCGCCGCTGGCCCACCAAGCAGGACATGGTGCTCGCCGTCCTCGCGGACATCGGCGTTCCCATGTCCGACGTCGCCGAGACCGGCGACCTGCGCCGGGACCTGCGCGCCGCCGCGGAGTCGATGGCGGCCTGGCTCGCGGCGGAGCCCTACTCCAAGATCATCCCCGACCTGATCGCCGAGGCGCAGCGGACACCCGCCCTCGCCGAGGCCATCTCCACGACGATCGCGGCGCCGCGGCGCGCCCACCTGCGCTCGCTTGTGGCAGGAGCCATCAGCAGGGGAGACCTGCCGACGGACACGGACGTGGAGATGGCCCAGGACATCGTGGCCGCGCTCATCTACTGGCGCATGGTCGTGCGGCAGGCGCCGACCGAGCCCGACTTCATCGACCGCGTCACCGACACCGCCCTGCGCGCCCTGGGCGCTACAACAACCTGAGCTGCCGCAGGTCGCTCACGTACTTGAGGACCAGCTCCCGGGTGATCCCGGGGATCTCTCCCGACTCGCCCAGCTTCTCCTGCCGCACGGCCTCCCGGAACTGCCGGGGGCGTGCCGCGTCGTCGCCCTCGGGCTCGGCCGGCGTGCGGTAGGAGTGCAGGAGCGGCAGCAGCGAGTGCTGGCGGAGCGACTCCGGCAGCTCCCGCAGCGCGGACTCGAAGCGGCGGAACCACTCGTCGTAGTCCTCGATCCGCGTGATGGGGTGGCCCGCCTCGACCAGCCAGTCGACGAAGGTGTCCAGGGAGATGCCGTCGTCGTGCGGGTTGAACACGTGATAGGTGCGGTGGCCCTCGACCTCGCGGGTGCCCAGCACGTTCACGGCCTCGGCGATGAAGTCCACGGGCAGGCCGTCGTAGTGGGCCCTGGGCGGGGTGCCGTCCGCGCTGCGGTAGAACGTCTTCGGGGCGAGGCCGGTGGTCACCAGGCTGAGCACCAGCCGGGTGAACATGTCCGGCACGTTCAGCTGACCGGTGAAGTGGCTGTGGGTGAGGATCATGTCCGAGCGGAGCACCGTCACCGGCAGGCCGCACTGCTCGTGCGCCTCCCGCAGCAGCACCTCGCCGGCCCACTTGCTCAGCGAGTACCCGTTGGCGTAGTCGCCGTTGCGGTGACGCACGGCGCCCATCGTGCGGACGTCGGCGGTCTCCGTGAACTCGCCGGGAGGAACCTGGCTGCCCACGCCCACGGTCGAGATGTTGGTGAACGGCTTGATCCGTCCCGTGATCGCGAGCCGGATCAGTTCGGCGGTCCCCACCACGTTCGGCCCGAAGAGGTGTTCGTAGGGCAGCACGTGGTTCACCAGCGCGCCGGGGTGCACGATGGCGTCGACCTCGGCGGCGAGCCGCTGCCAGGTCCGTTCGTCGAGCCCGAGGGACGGCTCCGCCAGGTCGCCCGCCAGAACTTCGAGGTGCTCCTCGGCCAGGTCGTGGTAGAGCGCGAGCAAGGTGGCGTCGCCCGTGTCGAACGTGGCGTCGAGCCGCTCGCGGGCCGCCTTGTCATCGGCACCGCGCACCACGCACACGAGCTTCCCGCCGGTGCGGGAGAGGCGTTCGAGCCAGTCGAGGCACAGGAACCGGCCCAGGTATCCCGTGGCGCCGGTGAGCAGCACCACCCGGGGAGGCCCGCTCGGGTGGGGCAGGGTGGAGGCCGCCGCGACCACTTCCCGGTCGAGGAACCGGTCCAGGGTCAGGTCGGCGGCCCTGACCTCGGTCGCCCCCACGCCGTGAACCGATGCGAACGTGGGCCTGACGTCTCCGGATTCCCGTTGCGCCGCAACGTAAGCCGCGATCGCCCGCAGGGTGCTGGACGGACCGAGCAGCACACCCACCGGAACCTCGATCCGGTAGATCTCGCTGAGCAGCGAGGCGAACGAGACCGCGGACAGGGAGTCGCCTCCCAGCTCGGTGAAGCGCGCCTCGCTCTCCAGCTCCGAAGGGCTGCAACCGAGCATCGCCCGTGCCGCTCGCGCCACCGTCTCCTCGACCGGCTGGTCCGGTCCGCCCTGCCGCAACGCGCGCAGCTCGTCGGTCTCGCCGCGGGCCAGCTCCGCGTAGAGCGCCTCCAGCCTCTCGCCGTAGCGCTCGCGCAGCCGCGGCAGCAGCAGCTTGCGCACGTCCGACAGCAGGCCGTTCTCCGCGCTGAACGGCTCGGTCTCGATGAGGAAGCCGCGGGGGATCTCGTACGGCTCGAACCCGGCCCGCGCCGCCGTCCGCCGCAACGCCTCGACGAGTCGCGGCCGCAGCGCCTCCGCGTCACCCGCTTCCCGCAGCGCGGCCTCGGAGGGCACGATCACCGCCAGCAGGTGCGCCCGCTCACTGCTGCCGTAGACGTAGATCTGCCGGATCAGCGGATCGGTGGTGTACTCGGCTTCGAGCTTGGACAGTGCGACGAACTCGCCCTGCGACAGCTTCTGCACGTTGTTGCGGCGGGAGACGTAGGCGAACTGGTCAGGGCCGGTCAGCGCCATGATGTCGCCGGTCCGGTAGAAGCCGTCCTCGTCGAAGACCGACGCGGTCAGCTCCGGCCGCAGGTAGTAGCCGGGGAACATCGACTCGGCCTTGAGCAGCAGCTCACCGCGCGGGTGAGGCCGGTCCGTGTGGAAGTAGCCGAGCTCGGGGACGTCGACCAGCCGGTAGTCGATCACCGGTGGGCGCATCAGCTTGCCGTTGCGCAGCACCGTCCCGAACTCCGTGGAACCGTAGCCCTCGGTCAGGGGCCCGCCGAGGCACTCCTCGGCGAACCGCTTCATCTCCGCGGAGATCGGAGCGCTGCCGACCAGCGCCTCCACGATCCGCCCGCCGAGAACGCGGGTGCGCAGGTCCTCCTTGACCGCGGCGTCCAGGTCGGGTTCGCCGGCCCGCAGCCCCAGCAACCGCTGGTACTCCTGGAAGAGCATGTCGAAGATCCGCGGCACCGCCATGAGCTGCGTCGGCCTGGCCAGACTGATGTCCTCGAAGAGCGTGGAGAGGTCGCTGCGGGCGGAGAAGTGGACAGTTCCCCCGCGCCCGAACGTGCCACTGATGATCGTCCGGCCGAACGCGTGGCTCATCGGCATGTAGCTCATCGTCAGCACCGGGAACGCGGCCCCGCCGGGCTTGCCGCCGAGCCACAGCCGGCGCACCCCCTGCTGCGTGTAGATCGCTCCCTTGGGGCTGCCCGTGCTGCCCGAGGTGTAGATCAACGTCGCCATCGGGTCCTCGCCGGCCTCCGGCACGTGCACCGGCGGAGCCGGACGCGTGCGGCCCTGGTCGAGCACCTGCGCGAACGTGGTCACCTCGATCCCGGTCCCGGCCAGCGCTTCCTCGAACTCGGCGCAGGCGTCCTGTTCGTCACTGACGTCGGCGCGCACGTCGAAGACCAACGCGAACCGCGCCCCGTCGGCCTTCCGAAGCAGCTCAGCCGCCTTGGGGAGGTACTCGAGGCTCGTGGCGAGGATCAGGGGACGGCTTTCGGCCAGGATCTCGTGCAGCTGGGCCACCGGCGCGTTCGGCTGCAACGGCACCGTCACCGCACCCAGCCTGACCGCCGCCAGGTCCACCGTCTGGTACTCGCTGCTCGTGAAACCGATCGTCGCCACGAAGTCACCGGCGCGAACACCCCGCGCCGCCCACTCCGCCGCGACCGCACCCGCGTCAGCCCACAGCTCGCCGTAGCTCCGCGTGACGAAACCCGGCAACAGCCGCCGAGTCCGGCGCCCGGTCGCCGGATCGGTCACCGTCTCGACCTCCCGCACGGCCACGGCGGGCCGGTCGGCGTAACCGGTCATCAGCCGTTCGACCGTCGTGCCCAGCGCGAGGCCCGGCTCCCGGACCGCCTCCGTGATCACCGGATCGGGGACGAGCGCACGCAGCCCCGGTTCGTTCGCGAACAACGCCTCCACGAGGTCCGTCTCTCGCGTGCCCGCGGGATCCACGCTCACTGTCGTCACCACGTCCGTTCGGTAGTCACTGGCGCACTTCTTCACGGCGTCGAACCGGGAGTGAGGCCGTGCAGCGGTCTGGTGGGTAGACGATCACCGCACCGAGACCGTGTCAAGATCGAGTCGGAGCAACTCGCGTTGCGGTGGTACTGGCCCCGGCGGCGTCAGGGGAGGTGGTGACGGAACACGCCGTCGTCGAACGTCAGCCACACACCGCCGCCGGTCGCGATCACGCCGTACGGATCGTCGGTGCGCGGGTCGAACGTGCCCCGCTCCGCGCCCGTCCGCACGTCGATCAAGTGGTGCCGGGCCCATTCCTCGTCGTCCTTCTCCCCGGCGGCGACGACGAACGCGGTGTCGGCGTCGAGGTACCCGCCCGTCCACTCGAACGACACGTCCTCGTCGTACTCGAGGTCTGCCACGGTGATCCGGTGGACCACGTCGCCATCCGGGTAGGTGTGGAACGCGACGTCCTCCCGTCCGTGGTCGACAGACATGAACTGCCGGCCGTCCACGGCGAACGCCACGAACACGCGGTCCTTCCACGGATACGGCGCCACTTCGAGAGCGCTGCCGTCGAACCTCCCGCGGAACACGAGCGACCCGTCCTGTCCCTCGCCCACGCCGACCAGCACGTCGGTGCCGCCGGGATGGAGGTAGTGCTCACCGCCGTGGCCGACGGTCCCCAGTTCGGCGCTGGCGAGCACCTCCCCGGTGGCCGCGTCCAGGACGTGCCAGGTGTCCTGGCTGTCGTTCCACCGGCCCATCGCGTCCGGCCGGAAGAGCCACACGGTCGTCCCGTCGAGGGAGAAGGCGCAACCGGCCCTGGCGCTGAGGACCTCCTCCTGGACCGCGCCCAACGCGTGCCGCCACAACACCTCGCCGGCCGGGTCGACGCACACCAGTTCGTTGTCCGTCGTGTAGACCGCTTTCGTGAGGTCCGGCGCGACCGCTTGGTCCTTCACGGTGTCGGTCACGGGGAAGGTGACGTCTCCTGGGACGTGGATAGCACCGTCGCTGTACCTGGCCGGGATGATCACGCCCGTACGGTAGCCCGGATCCCGATGACGCCGTCCGCGTGCGGGCTGAGCTGCCCGGTGGTTCGCCGAGGCGTCCAGGGCGACCGCGTGCTCGCCGTCAGCGGGAGCTGACCTGACCGGGCGATCGACGATTGTCGGAAAACCGCTGTGGGCGCAGCGCGATCACGCGATCACGGAGCACGTCGTGGAGCGTGCGGAAATGGACGGTGGGAACGTCCACGCCGGACTCGACGTCATAGGTGTTATGTCCGTTTCCCGGGAAAGATTCACCGGCCTCGCGTTGTATCGGTTATCCATGTCATTTGTCCTGCATCGCCCGGAAGGGGCATGCCGGCCGTTGTGGAAAACAGTTGTGGATCTTGGTCGGGGCCCGGACGTTCCGGGGCGTCGCCGGGGTGGGGCCGGCGGGGTGGCGCTTCGGTGTCCCGTAGTTGCCGCCGGGGGTGGCTACGGTTGCGACACGGATTCGATCAACGCGACCTCCGCGGTCCCGGCTGTGCTACGGAACGGCGCGCCAGGTGTCCGGGAGTCCGCGATTCGGTCGTACCGGTTGGGCCGTTCGCCGCCATTTGAGACGCAATCAAGCAAATTCGGATTCGTGGTTCCTATGGTTCCGATGCGCGCCGGGAACGCGTTTGCCTGTTGTTCTCGGAGGTGTTGTCAAAGGCTCTGGACGAGTCGGGAAGCCGTGCTATAAAGCGTCCTCGTGGGTGCGCTGTAGCGGAAAGACCATCGGTGGCTGCGCTGGAGGGAACTGAACGGTTGGTGCCGACGGACCATGGTGATGCGCTCTCTGAACTGGTCGGCCTGCTCGCCGAGTGCTCGGCGGGGACGGGCAGGCTCGCGCTGGTCAGCGGCGGTCTGGCCAGTGGGAAGACCGAACTGCTGCAACGGTTCCAGCGGCACGCCGCCGCCTCGGGGGCGTTGCTGCTGACCGCGACCGGCGCGCCTGCGGAGCGTCCCCTGCAGGCGGGTGTCATCGACCAGTTGTTCCACGGCGCCGGGTTGCCGCCGGAAATAGCGGACCGCGTTTCCCACCTCATCACGCCGATCGCCGCGACCGTTCAGGACTCGGGAGCGGACGTGCGGAGAATTCATCATTCTTACGTGCGGCCCGTTCATGAATTGTGTCAAATACTGCTCGAAATGTCGCGGGAACGCCCGGTCGTGGTGTGCGTGGACGACGTGCAATTCGCCGACAGCTCGTCGTTGCAATTCATCCTCTACCTGCGGCGGCGGATGAGAGCCGGACGGGTGGTCGTCGTGCTCGCCGAGTGGCAGCAGCCGCAGCCGACGCTGCCGCAGTTCCACGCCGAGCTGACCCGGCGGCCGCACCACCGCATCCGGCTCGCGCCCCTGTCGGTGTGCGGGATCGCCGAGCTGCTGCGCGACCGGGTGCCCGATGCCGGTGCGGTCGCGCCTGCCTGGCACGCCCTCAGCGGTGGCAACCCGATGCTGGTCCGCGCCCTGGTCGAGGACTTCGAGGCCGGCCACGAGATCGGGCCCGACCAGGTCGGGCCCGCGTTCAAGCGCGCGGTGCTGGAGTGCCTGCACCGCTGGGAGGCGGGGCTGCTGGAGGTCGCCCGTGCCATCGCCGTGCTCGGCAAAGAGCGCACCCCGGTCCTGCTCGGCCGGTTGGCAGGCACCACGCCCGAGGCGGTCGAGCAGGCGGTGGACGTGCTCACCGCCGCCGGTTTGCTGTTGGACGGGTGCTTCCGGCACCCCGGAGCGGGGGCGGCGGTCCTCGACAGCACGCCGGGTGCCGAACGGGTGCGGCTGCGCGCCCGTGCCGCCGAGCTGCTCTACCAGCGCGGCGCGGCGGCGGCGGTGGTGGCCGACCACCTCGTGGCCGCAGACCGGGTCGCGTCGGGCTGGCCGGTCGCCGTGCTGCGCGTCGCCGCCGAGCAGGCGCTCATGGGTGACGACGTGGCCGCGGCCGTGCGGTACCTGGAACCCGCGCTGCCCGTGGTCGAGCCGGACGAGCGGCTGGGCATCACCAGCGTCCTGGTCCGGGCGCTGTGGCGGGTCAACCCCGCCGCCGCTGTCGTCCACATGAAACCGTTGCACGAGGCGATGTGGGCGGGAGAGCTGCGCGGCCGGGACGCCGTGACGGTCGTGCACCACGCGTTGTGGATCGGCGACGAGGCCACGGCCGTGCGGGCGCTCGCCGTCCTGGAGCGGAACCCCGGGATGCTGGACGCGCAGAGCGCCGCCGAGCTGCGGATCGTCTGCCAGTGGTTCCACGGCCTGGACCAGGCGACCGCCGTGGCCACCGACGTGGTGGCCGACGCGGACCCGTGGGTGGCCGCGGCACAGGCCATCGGGACCTTCTGGACCGCGGAGTTCCACCCCGACGCCATCGCCAGCGCCGAGCACATCCTGCGGAGCTGCCGCCTCGGCGACATGGCCCTGGAGGTCGTGCTCACCGCGCTGCTGATCCTCGTGCACACCGGCCACCCCGACCGGGCCGAGCGGTGGTGCGACCGGCTCACCGCCGAAGCCGTCCGCGGCGGCGCGGTGACCTGGCAGGCGATCCTGGAGGTCGTCCGCGCCGACGTCGACCTGCGGCGCGGGGAGGTCGCGGTCGCCGCCGCACGCGCCGAGACCGCGCTCGCCCTGCTGCCGCACCAGGGCTGGGGCCTGGCCATCGGCTACCCGCTGGCGGTGCTGCTGGAGGCCAGCACCGCGCTGGACCGGCACCGCGCGATCGCCGACGCGATGCGGGTCCGCGTGCCCGACGCCATGTTCGCCACCGCCGCCGGCCTGCGCTACCTCTACGCCCGCGGCAACGGCAACCTCGCCGTCGGGCGGGTGCTCGCCGCCATCAGCGACTTCCAGAACTGCGGCACGCGGATGCGCGAGTGGCGCGTCGACCTGCCGGTGCTCGCGCCGTGGCGCTGCGGTCTCGCCCAGGCCAACCTCACCCTCGGTCGGCCGGAGGCGGCCCGCGAGCTGATCGGCGAGCAGATGCGGCTGCCCGCCGGTGACCGCCGCACCCGCGGCGCGGCGCTGCGGGTCCTCGCGGCCGCGGGCGAGCCCGCCGAGCGGCCGGCGCTCCTGCGCGAGGCCGTGCGGCACCTGCGGCAAGCGGGTGACCGGGTCGAGCTGGCCCGCGCCCTGTCCGACCTCGGTGAGGCGCTCGACGCCCTGGGCAAGCACGCGGAGGCCCGCGAGCTGTCCCGCAGCGCGGTGGCCGAGACCAAGGCGTCGTACTCCGGAGCCGTGCCCATCCAGGTCGACTGGGAGGACGGCGACTCCGGTGACGGGCGGTCGGTGCTGAGCGACTCCGAGCTGCGGGTGGCCGAGCTCGCCGCGAAGGGCCACACGAACCGCGAGATCAGCGCCATCCTCTACATCACCGTCAGCACCGTCGAGCAACACCTCACCAGGGTCTACCGCAAGCTGGGCATGCGCAGCCGGGCGGACCTGCCGCACCGCCTGTCCCAGCGGACCGGCACCGACCCACGGGCGTTCGAGGCCCGGGGATGACCCGTTCAGCACCCGAGTAGAAGGAACCCGCCAATGCCTGACCAGTCCACCTGCCGCGTCTGCGCCGGGACGGTGACCGAGTTCCTCGACCTCGGTGACCAGCCGCTGTCCGACGCGTTCCGGCTGCCCGACGACACCTCCCCCGAGTTCAGCTACCGCCTCGCCGTGGGCGCGTGCGACGGCTGCGCGATGGTGCAGCTGATGGAGGAGGTGCCCAGGGAGAAGATGTTCCACCAGGACTACCCCTACCTGTCGCAGGGGTCCGCGGTGATGCGCGAGCACTTCCGCGCCCTGGCGGAGCGGTTCCTGAGCACCGAGCTGGCGGGCGACGACCCGTTCGTGGTCGAGCTGGGCTGCAACGACGGCACCATGCTGCGCACCGTCGCGGACGCGGGCGTGCGGCACCTGGGCGTGGAGCCGTCCGGCGCGGTCGCCGACCTGGCCGCCGAGGCGGGCGTGCGGGTCCGCAAGGACTTCTTCGAGGAGTCCACCGCGCTGTCCATCCGCGACCAGGACGGCCCGGCCGACCTCGTGTACGCCGCGAACACGTTCTGCCACATCCCTTACGTGGACTCGATCCTGCGCGGTGTCGTGGCGCTGCTCAAGCCCGGCGGGGCGTTCGTGTTCGAGGACCCCTACCTCGGCGACATCGTCGAGCAGACGTCGTTCGACCAGATCTACGACGAGCACTTCTTCTTGTTCAGCGCCACTTCCGTGGACGCCATGGCCCGCGGGCACGGGCTGGAGCTGGTCGACGTCGAACGCCTGCCGGTGCACGGCGGCGAGGTCCGCTACACCCTGGCGCTGCCCGGTGCGCGCACGCCTTCCGCGGCCGTCGCCGCCCTGCTCGCCGAGGAGAAGGCACGCGGCCTGCACGACCGCGCCGTCCTCGACGCCTTCGGCGACAAGGTCCGCCAGATCCGCACCGACCTCCTGGCGCTGCTGACCGACCTGAAGGCCAAGGGGGAGCGGGTGGTCGGCTACGGCGCGACCGCCAAGAGCGCCACCGTCACGAACCTCTGCGGCATCGGACCGGACCTGGTCGAGTTCATCAGCGACACCACGCCCGCCAAGCAGCACCGGCTGGCGCCCGGCTCCGGCATCCCGGTGCGCCCGCCCGCCGCGTTCGCCGATCCCTACCCCGGCTACGCGCTGCTGTTCGCCTGGAACCACGCCGCGGAGATCATGGCCAAGGAGGAGGCGTTCCGCGAGGCGGGCGGCAAGTGGATCCTGTACGTCCCCGACGTCCACGTGGTGTGAGCGTGCCGGGAGAGCTGGACGGCGCGCTCGTCGCGGTGCTCGGCGGGTCGGGGTTCGTGGGTTCCGCTGTGTCCGCACGGCTTGCCGCGCGAGGAGCGCGGGTGCGGGTGGTGGCACGCGACCCCGGCGTGCCGCCGTTCCCGGCCGAGGTGGTCGCGGCCGACCTCACCGAGCCCGGCGCGGTGGCCGCCGCGGTCGCGGGCGCGGACGTGGTGCTGCCGTTGGTGTTGTTCACCGGCGGCGGCACCTGGCGGGTGGACGACGGCGGCGCGGCCGACGCCGCCAGGGTCAACGTGGGCATCGTCGCCGAGGCGGTCGAAGCGGCTCGGGGGACCGTGGTGTTCGCCGGCTCCACCTCGCAGGTGGGGCCGGGCGCGCCGGAGCGGATCGACGGCACCGAGACCGACCACCCCGAGTCGGAGTACGACAGGCAGAAGTGCGCCGCCGAACGGCTCGTGCTCGACTCGGGCGGCTGCTCCTTGCGGCTGCCCACGGTGTTCGGTCCCTCCACCGGTTCTCCTGACCGGGGCGTGGTGACCGCGATGGCACGGCGTGCGCTCGCGGGTGAGCCGCTGACCGTGTGGGGAGCCGGGGACGTGGAACGCGACCTGGTGTTCGTCGAGGACGTCGCCGAGGCGTTCGCGGCGGCCGTGGTACACGCCGGCCGCTTGGCCGGACGGGCGTGGCTCGTCGGCTCGGGCGCCGGGGTCGCGGTGCGCGCGCTGTTCGAGCTCGTCGCCGCCACCGTCGCGGAGCACACCGGCCGCCCGGCCGTGCCGGTGCTGTCGGTGCCGCCACCGCCGTACGCCACCGCGTCGGACTCCCGCAGCCTCGTCGCGGACCCGGCCGGTCTCACCCTGGCCACCGGGTGGCGGGCGCGGGTCCCGCTGGCCGAGGCGGTGTCGAGGACCGTCGCCGGCCTCGTCCAGTCCTCAGTGGACGATGTGTCTCCGGGTACCCCTAACCCCGGATAGGGGTTCCCCTAAGCTGGTTGACCGCGCGGTTCGGGCCGCTGCACGCTGATCAACGTCCTGAGACGGAGGTCGCCGATGAAAGCCCGCGCACTCTCTGTCGGCGGGGCGTGGACGTTCGAGCCAGAGGTGTTCCCGGACGACCGCGGCTTGTTCGTCTCCCCGTTCCAGCACGAGGTGTTCGCCGAAGCGGTCGGTGCGCCGCTGTTCGCCGTGGCCCAAGCCAGCGCCAGCGTGTCACGCCGCGGGGTCGCCCGCGGCGTGCACTACGCCCGCACCGCACCGGGTTGCGCCAAGTACGTGACCTGTTCGCGCGGGCGGGTGCTGGACGTCGTGGTGGACCTGCGGGTCGGCTCGCCGACGTTCGGCGAGTGGGACTCCGTCGAGCTGTCGGGTGACGGCTTCCACGCCGTCTACCTCCCGCCCGGCCTGGGCCACGCCTTCATCGCACTCGAGGACCACTCGACCGTGCACTACCTGCTGTCCCGCGCGTACGACCCAGCGGACGAGCTGGCGGTGTCCATCGTGGACCCGGACCTCGCGCTGCCCGTGCCGGCCGGTGCCGTGCTGTCCGAACGCGACCGCGCCGCACCCGGCCTGGCCCTCGCACGGGACACCGGGCTGCTGCCGGTCCACGCCGTCTGAGCAGAGGAGAGCACACCAGGTGACCGCGCCCACCCGCCGCCCGACCCAGCTGCGCCTGGCCGAGTCGATGCTCGCCGCCCGTGACGCCGACGCCGTGCACGCCTGGCTCGCCCGCACCGCCGAACACAGCTGGATGACCGTCGAACGCGCGCCGCTGGACGGCCTCGCGGGCTGGCTCACCGAACCGGGCACCGGCACCCTGCGCCACCACAGCGGCCGGTTCTTCAGCGTCGAGTCGCTCGCCGTCGACCTGCCGGGCGCGTCCGTGCCGCACTGGTCGCAGCCGATCATCAACCAGCCGGAGATCGGCATCCTCGGCATCCTCGTGCGGGAGTTCGACGGCGTGCTGCACTGCCTGATGCAGGCCAAGCACGAACCGGGCAACGCCAACGGACTGCAGCTCTCGCCGACCGTGCAGGCCACCCGCAGCAACTACACCCGCGTGCACCAGGGCAAGCCCATCCCGTACCTGGAGCACTTCCGCGACACCTCCGGCCACCACGTCCTGGTGGACATCCGGCAGTCCGAGCAGGGCGCGTGGTTCTACCGCAAGCGCAACCGCAACATGGTCGTCGAGGTCGACGGCGAGGTCGAGGTGCGCGAGGGGTTCCGCTGGTTCACGCTCGGCGAGATCGCCGAGCTGATGACCGTGCCGGACCTGGTGAACATGGACGCCCGCACGGTGCTGGCCTGCCTGCCCGGCGGTGGCGCGGCACTGGCCGGGGCGGCGAACGACTCGTTCAGCGAAGCTCTGATCCGGTCCGGTGACCCCGCCACGCCCGGCGTGCACACCACCGGCGAGGTGCTGAGCTGGATCACCGAGGTCCGCACGCGCACCGATCTCCGGGTCACTCTCGGACCGCTGGCCGAGCTGCCGGACTGGACCCGCGAGAACGGTGTCATCGCACATCGCCGTGGCGGGTTCTTCACCGTCGTGGGCGTGGACGTGCGGGCAGGAGGACGTGAGGTCGGCAGCTGGTCCCAGCCGATGATCGAACCCGTCGGCACGGGCGTGATCGCGTTCCTGGTCAAGGAGATCGACGGCGTGCTGCACGTGCTCACCCACGCGCGCACCGAGGCCGGCTACACCGACGTGACCGAGCTGGCGCCCACCGTGCAGTGCGTGCCGGAGACCCACGAGCACCTGCCGGTGCGGCCCCGGTTCCTCGACGAGGTGCTCGGGTCGGCCAAGATCCGCTTCGACGCCGTGCTGTCGGAGGAGGGCGGCCGGTTCCTCGGCGCCCGCAACCGGTACCTGGTCGTGGAGACCGACGCCGAGGTCGCACGGGACGACCCCGAGTACCGGTGGCTGACCCTGCACCAGTACGAAGAGCTGCTGCGGCACAGCTTCTACGTCAACATCCAGGCCCGCAGCCTGCTCCTGTGCCTGCGCAGCCTCATCCCGCGCGGGTGAGGCGGGCGACGTTCCGACCGTGCCCGCCACAGCCCGGTCAGAGCGTCGCCAGCACCTGCTTGAGCGCGTCGACCACCTGTTCCTGCGTCTCCTGGGGCAGCGACGGGTACATCGGCAGCGAGAAGATCTCACCGGCCACCCGTTCGGTCACCGGCAGGCTGCCCTCGGCGTAGCCCAGGTGCGCGAAACCGGTCATGGTGTGCACCGGCCACGGGTAGCTGATGTTCAGGTGGATGTCGTGCGCCTTCAAGCGTTCCAGGATGTCGTCACGCCGCGGGTGGCGCACCACGTGGACGTAGTACGAGTGCGTGTTGCCCGGCGCGGTCGTGGGCAGCACCAGGTCGGTGTCCGCCAACGCTTCCACGTACCGCGCGGCCACCGCCTGCCTCGCCGCGACGTAGTCGTCCAGGCGGACGAGCTTGCGGCGCAGGATCTCCGCCTGCACCTCGTCGAGCCGGCAGTTGTGGCCGGGCGTCTCCACGACGTAGTAGGTCTTCTCCATGCCGTAGTACCGGTGGCGGCGCAGGTTCGCGTCCACCTCCGGGTTGTTCGTGATCGTCGCGCCACCGTCGCCGTACGCGCCGAGAACCTTGGTGGGGTAGAAGGAGAACGCGGCGGCGTCGCCCATCGACCCGGCCACCCGGCCGTGGTGGCGCGCGCCGTGCGCCTGGGCGCAGTCCTCCAGCACCAGCAGGCCGTGCCGCTGTGCCAGCTCCCGCAACGGTTTCATGTCCACGCACTGGCCGTACAGGTGCACCGGGAGCAAAGCCTTGGTGCGCGGTGTGATCACCGAAGCCACCTGGGCGACGTCCATCAGGTAGGTCTCCGGGTCCACGTCGACGAACACCGGTGTGGCGCCGACGGCGTCGATCGCCAGCACGGTCGGCGCGGCGGTGTTCGACACCGTGACCACCTCGTCGCCGCGGCCGATGCCGAGTGCCTGCAACGCCAGGCGGATGGCGTTCGTGCCGTTGTCCACGCCGACGCAGTGGGCGACGCCGTGGTAGGCCGCGAACTCCGCCTCGAAGGACGACACGCTCGGCCCGAGGACGAGTCGGCCGGAGGAGAACACGGTCTCGACCGCGTCGAGTATGTCCTTGCGCTCCAATTCGTATTCGCGTGAGTAGTCCCAGACGAGCGTGGCCATCGGCAGCCCTTTCGCTGTGGTCGGCTTCCCGGCCAGCCTAGGTCTGGCCCCCGGCTAGGGGGTAACCCCTAATCTGCAGGTCAGGGCGGCCGGGGTAGGGCGCGAACGAGTGAACGGACGCTCGCCGCCGCGCCGTGGGGGACAGGGGTAATAGGGGTGTCCAGGCCACTTCCGGGCGCTTTACGGTGACCACGCTCCCGGCAGGGTCGCCGGATTCCAGCACAACAATCGGCGCGAGGACGACAAATGTCGCGACATTTCCTGTTCATGTGCCACCCGGATCACGGGCACGTCATCCCGAACCTCGCGGTGGTCACCGAGCTGGCCGCGCGCGGGCACCGGGTCACCTACCTGACCGCTCCGAGCATGGCGGAGATCGTCACCGAGGCGGGCGCCGCGGTCGTGACCTACCCGTCGCGGTACCGCGACGCCGACTTCGCCCTCGTGGCCAACGATCCCGGCTACCTGATGGGCGTGCTGCTCGACGAGAGCGAGGCCATGCTCGCCACCGCGACGGCCGAGCTCGGCGACGACCGGCCGGACTGCCTGGTCTACGACACCTCGGTGCTCTACGCGGCACGGGTGCTCGCCCGGCGCTGGGACATCCCCGCCACGCAGGTGATCCCGGTGTTCGCCTCCAACGAGCACTTCTCCTTCCTCAACGCCATGTACAACCCCGAGTCCGACGCCGCCGAGCGACCGGCCGCGGAACGGCCGAAGGAGATGCCCGAGTGGGTCGGCGCCACGATGGGGCGCATCGGCGCGCTGTGCGCCCGCTACGAGGTGACCGCCGCTCCGCACGAGGTGTGGTTCGAGGTGCCGCCGCTGAGCCTGGTCACCGTGCCGCGGGAGTTCCAGTACGCGGGCGAGACCTTCGACGAGCGGTTCGCGTTCGTCGGGCCGTGTGTCGGCGACCGCAGCTTCCTCGGGGAGTGGACGCCGCCCGCCGGTGACCTGCCCGTGGTGCTGGTGTCGCTCGGCGCGGTGTTCAACGAGGACGAGAGCTTCTTCCGCACGTGCGTCGAAGCGTTCCGCGGACGGCCGTGGCACGCGGTGATGACCACCGGCGGCGGTGTGGACCGCGCGTCGCTCGGTGAGCTGCCGCCCAACGTCGAGGTGCACGACTTCGTGCCGCACGTGGCGGTGCTGGAGCACGCTTCGCTGTGCGTCACCCACGCGGGCATGGGCACCGTGATGGAGGCACTGCGATCGGGCACGCCGATGGTGTGCGTGCCGGGTTCCGCGCTCGACCGGCCCACCGGGTGGCGGGTGCGCGAGCTGGGTCTGGGCACCGTGCTCGACCCCGCCGACCTGACGCCCGCGACGCTGGTCGACGCCGTCACGTCGGTGCTCGGCGACCAGGAGATCACGGCCCGGTCCGACCTCATGCGCAAGGCCGTCGCGGAAGCGGGCGGTGCGGCGCGTGCCGCCGACGAGGTCGAGAAGCACCTGGCGCGGTCGCGTTGACCCCCGCCCCGGCAGAGTTCGGCGTGCTGGGCCCGATCCGGTTCCTGCGCGGCGGTGTGGAAGAGCGCGTGGGCGGTCCCCGCGAGCGCGCGGTGCTGGCACGGCTGCTGTTCGACGCCAACCGCGTGGTCAGCGTGGACCGGCTCATCGAGGCGGTGTGGCACGGCGACCCGCCGGCCAGCGCGCGCGGTCAGATCGCGATCTGCGTGTCCCGGCTGCGGCGGTCGCTCGGCGAGGCGGGCAGGGCCGTCGACACCGCGAGCCCCGGCTACGTGGCGCGGCTCGACGAAGAGGCCGTGGACTGGTTGCGGTTCAACGGACTCGTCGGCCGGGCGCGGTCGTGCGCGGCGGGTGGTGACGTGGCGGGAGCCGTGGCGCTGTTCCGCGAGGCGCTGGGGTTGTGGCGCGGTGTGCCGTTCGAGGACCTGCCCGGTCTGCGCGCGGAGGCGGTGTCGTTGCAGTCCGCGCGGCTGGACGCGGTGGAGGCGTGCGCCGAGCTGGAGCTGCGGCTCGGGCTGCACCACCGGGTCGGCAAGGACCTGGCCGCGGTGGTGGCGGAACACCCGCTGCGCGAACGGGCGCGGGCCCAGCTGATGCTGGCCCAGTACCGGTCGGGACGGCGGGCCGACGCCCTGCGCACCTACCAGGACGCCCGCCGGGTGCTGATCGAGCAGATCGGTCTGGAACCCGGCCCGGAGCTGAGGGAGCTGCACGAGCAGGTGCTGCGGGACGCGCCCGGACTGCTCGCGCCGGTCAGGGCCGAGGTGCCGGTGGTGGCGCCGTCCCAGCTGCCGCGTCAGGTCCTGCCGTTCGCCGGCCGGTCGGCCGAGCTGGCCGAGCTCGACGCCGCCCTCGCGGCAGGTCCCGACGTGCCCGGTGTGGTCGTGCTGTCCGGGCCGGGTGAGGTGGGCAAGACCGCGCTGGCGTTGCGCTGGGCGCACCACCGCCTGGACCGGTTCCCGGACGGGCAGCTGCACTGCGACCTGCTGGACGACTTCGGCCGCCCGGTGCCGCATTCCGTGCTGCTGGACCGGTTCCTGCGGGCACTCGGCGTGCCTGTAACGTCCATTCCGGACGATCCGGGTGAGAAGGTCGCGCTGTACCGCAGCACGGTGTCGCACAAGCGCGTGCTGGTGGTGCTGGACGGTGCGGTGGACCACGCGCAGGTCCGGCCGTTGCTGCCCAGCGGCGCGCACACCAGGGCCATCGTCACGAGCAGACAGCCGATGGACGAGCTGGTCGCCCGTCAGGGCGCGCACCGGGCGTTCCTGGAACCGCTGACGGCGGACGAGTCGTGGCAGCTGCTGACCATGTTGCTGGGCAACGACTGGGTGGCGGAGGAACGCGGTGAGGCGAGCCGGATCGTCGGCTCGGCGGACGGCTTCCCGCTGCCGCTGCGCCGCGCCGCCGCGGGCATCCGGACGGCACCGCACCGCCAGGACCGCCGCTGGCTGACCGGGGTGCCCGCCTGACCGGTGCTGCCCGTCAAACCGCGCGGCGGGCAGCACCACTCCGGCCGGTCAACCACGCGCGAGCACCGCGTCGACCGCCGCCGACAGCGCGTCCGCCGACGCGGAAGCCGTGCTGCGCCAGGCCACGTGACCGTCCGGCCGCACCAGCACCGCGCCCGTCTCGCCCACGCCGTAGACCGAGGCCCAGTCCGGTGACACCAGGTCCGTCGAGCCGTCTGCCGACACCTCGGCCGCCGTGATCGCCACGCCGGTCCGGGAGCCGACCTCCTTCGCCGCCTGCGCCCACCCGCTGCCCGCCGGGGTGAGCAGCGTGAGCCCCGCGCCGAACAGGTCCAATGTGGACAGACTTTCCGCACCCCTGGTCAGTGGCACGTGCGGCGCGCGGTGACCTGGTCGCGCGGTCGCGACGTACGTCCGGTAGGGGTCCTCGACCGCGGGTGCCTCGGTGCCGTCCGGCACGACAGCGGCGGAGTCGTAGTGGAAGCCGAGGACCAGGCCCTCGCAGCTGCGCCGGCCTGCCTGCTGCGTGATGGCTTCCTTCATGGACAGCTGGCCCTCCATCATCTGGAACGTGATGAAGGCGTTCGCCAGGCTCTCGCCGACGGTGCGCTCGCCGATCGGGTGGCGCTCGGCGTCGTAGGTGTCGAGCAGGGCTTCACCCGCAGTGCCCGACAGCACCGCCGCCAGCTTCCACACCAGGTTGTGCGCGTCCTGGATGCCGCAGTTCATCCCGAACCCGCCCTGCGGCGTCGACACGTGCGCCGAGTCGCCCGCCAGGAACACCCGGCCCGAGCGGAAGCGCGTCGCGGTCACCGCCTGTTGCAGCCACGGCATCACGCCGACCAGCTCGACGTCCAGATCCGGCACACCGGCGGCCTCGCGCACCACCTGCACGCAGAACTCGGGCGTGAAGTCGGCCTCGCTGCCGCCCTCCGCGGGGTCGTAGCCGGTCTGGATGATCCAGCGCCGCTGGTTGTCCACCGCCTCCACCGCGCACGGGATCGCGCTGCGGATGAAGTACAGCGCGCACATCCGGTCCGTCAGCAGTGGCACCAGGTCCGCGTCGAACATGATGCTGATCATGTGCCCCAGCGGTGGCGGCCCCTCGACGCCGATACCGAGCCGGTCGCGCACGGTGCTGCGCCCGCCGTCGGCCGCGATGGCGTAGCGGGCACGAACGGTGGCGCGTCCGGACGCGGACTCGATCACACCGTCCACACCGGACTCGTCCTGCTCCAGGGAGGTGAGGGTGGTGGCGAACCTGACGTCCGAGCCGGGGGAGCGCTCGGCGAGACCCCGCAGCACCACCTCGAACTTGTCCTGCGCGCAGATGTAGGTGTACGTGGGACTTTGCGGCGCGTCCTCGGCGAGCGGCGCGACCTCGCGGTGGAAGTCGTCCGCGGTCAGCGAGGAGCCGACACCGACGGCCAGGCTGTCCTCGCGCGGCAGGCCGGCCAGCTCGACCTCCTCCGCCAGTCCCCACGCCCGCACCAGCTCCATCGTGCGCGTGGACACCAGCCGCGCCTTGGGGAAGATCGACGTCCCCTGGTGCCGCTCCACCAGCAGCGACGTCAAGCCGTGCCGGGAGCACTCGATGGACGCGGCGAGGCCGACGGGGCCACCACCCACGATCAGGACGTCGACCTCGAAGTCAGCCATGAGCAGGAGCCTGCGACACCGCCGCGAGACCGTCAAGAAGGCGGATATCGAAGTGATATAGCACTGAAGTCGCTGGTCAGTAGCGTTTGCGCCGAACGACGGCGTGCACAGCGGGCAAGCCTTGGACAACGTGGGGAGGCGCCATGTTCGCCGAAGGATCGGTCGCCGTGGTCACCGGCGGATCGCGCGGCATCGGGCGGGCCGTGGTGCTCGACCTGGCGGCCCACGGCGTGCACGTCGTGGTCAACTACTCGCGCTCGGAGGAGCACGCCAAGGAACTGGTCGCGCAGGTCGAGCAGAACGGCGGCAGCGCGAGCGCGGTGCGGGCCGACGTGACCGACGAGGACGCGGTGCGCGAGCTGTTCCGCTCCGTGCGCTCCGAGCACGGCAGGCTCGACGTGCTGGTCACCAGCGCGGGCGTGACGCGCGACCGGCACCTGGTCGCGATGAGCAGCGCCCTGTTCCGCGAGACCATGGACATCAACGTGCACGGGACGTTCCTGGCCTGCCGCGAGGCGATGCGCATCATGCAGCACCAGCGGCGCGGCGCGATCGTGACCCTCAGCTCCGCGAGCGGCCTGGACGGCGGTTTCCCCGGCCAGACGAACTACGTCGCCTCCAAGGGCGCGATCATCGCGTTCACCAAGGCGCTGTCCTACGAGGCCGCTCCGCACGGCGTGCGCGTCAACGTGGTGGCGCCGGGGTTCGTCGAGACCGACATGACCAAGGTCATCCCCGCGAAGCTGCGCGACGGCTACTCCTCGCGCATCCGGCTCGGCCGCATGGGCCGGCCGGAGGAGATCGCGAACCTGGTCACGTTCCTGGCTTCGGACAAGGCGTCCTACATCACCAGCGAGACGTTCGTCGTCAACGGCGGCGGGCTCGGCTGATCCCCCGGACAGCGAGCCGCAGAACCCAGCGGACGGAAGGACAAGCGTGACCCTCGACGAACTGCGCGCCACGGCGGCCGCCCGGCACGAGACGTGCACCCAGATCAAGAAGATGATCGTCTCGCGGCTCGACCTGCCGATCGAGCCCGCGTGGATCACCGACGACCAGCCGCTGTTCGGCCGCGGCCTGGAGCTCGACAGCCTCGACGTGCTGGAGCTGTACGTGGCGATCGAGGCCGAGTTCGGCGTCGCCCTCTACGACAGCGACATGTCGGTGTTCGGCTCGGTGTCGCGCCTGGCCGACCACGTGAACCCGGCACTGGCCGAGCAGGCGCAGACCGGGTCGGCATGACGGCGACCCGGGAGCCCGTGCAGACCGTGACGTCGCTGACCAACGACCAGCTCCGGGAGGTGCTGCCGCACCGGTGGCCCTTCCTGCTGATCGACCGGGTCGAGAAGGTCACCCCCGGTGCCGGTGCGGTCGGGATCAAGAACGTCGCGGCCACGGAGATGTGGTTCCAGGGCCACTTCCCTGGCACGGCCGTGCTTCCGGGCGTGATCGTCGTCGAGGCGATGGCCCAGCTGGCCGGCGTGGTGTTCGCCCTCGCCGGCGCGGGTCCGATCGGCTACCTGGCGGGTGTGCGGTCCATGCGGTTCCGCCGTCCCATCGTGCCGGGCGACCAGCTCGTCCTCACCGCCGACCGCACGGCGGGAGGCCGGGGCTTCAGCGAGTTCAAGGTGAGCGCCAGGGTCGACGGTCAGATCGCCGCCGAGGGCACCATCACCATCGCGGACCCGGCAGCCACCAGCCCTACCGGAAAGGTTTGACACGACAATGGAACCCCTGACGTCGCCGGTGAAGGCCGTGCACCCCGAGGGCGCCGTGTACGGCACCGTCCTGGACGCCGAGGTCGCGCTCCGGTTCAGCACGCTCGACGCCGAGTACGAGGCGATCCGGGAGCGGGCCGCGCTGCTCGACCTGTCCGGCGAGCGGATCGTCGAGCTGTCCGGCGGCGCCGCCGTCGACTTCGCGCAGAAGGTGCTGGCGCGCGACGTGGAGTACCTGACCGCCGAGCGCTGCATGACGAGCCTGGTGCTCGCCGAGGACGGCACCGTCGTGGACCAGGTCGTGGTGTGGGGCCGGGAGGACAGCCTGCTGCTGGAGTCCTCCACCGGCGCGGGCACCCGGCTGCTGGAGCACCTGCGCGCGCACGCCGAGCCCGGCGTGGAGATCACCGACCGCACCGCCGAGTACGCGCTCTTCGGCCTGGAGGGCCCGTACGCGTGGGGCGTGGTCGGCCGGCTGATCGACGGTGAGCTGGCCTCGCTGCCGTTCGAGTCCATCGTGGACAGCCAGTGGGACGGCGTGGACGTCCTCTTCGGACGCACCGGTGTGACGGGCGAGTACGGGTACAAGGTGCTGGTGCCGCGCGAGTCGGCCGAGCGGCTGTGGACCAAGGCGCTGGAGCACGCCGTGCCCGCCGGCCAGGACGCCGTCGAGCTGGCGATGCTGGAGGTGCGGCAGCCGGTCGTGCGCCACGAGGCGGGCGAGGGCGTGGACGTGCTGGAGATGGGCGCGGGCTGGCTCGTGGACATCACCAAGGACGAGTTCGTCGGACGTGACGCCGTGGTCGCCGCCTTCGAGGGCACGGCCGAGCGCCGCACCGTCGGCTTCTCCGGTGGCGCCGAGGTGCCCGCGCCGGGCACGCCGGTCACCGTGGGCGGGGAGAAGATCGGCGAGGTCGTCCACGCCGTGCACAGCATCGGGCTGAAGTCCTCCCTCGGCCTGCTGCGGCTGCCGCCGGACCTGGCCGCCGCCGGGCTCACGGTCACCGTCGGCGACACCGAGGTCGTCACGCTGACCAGCCCGTACGTCACGCCCAAGAGCTGGAGCACCCCGATCATCTGATCTGGTCACCCGGGCCGTCGCCCGTGGTTCGCGAGGAGGAGCAAGCATGGCGCTGCGGCCAGTGGTCATCACCGGTGTCGGGGTGATCTGCGCGGTGGGCAGGGACCCGGAGGAGTTCTGGGCGCGGCTCACCGCGGGCGCGGGCGGCATCACCGCCGTGGAGGACGAACGGTTCGCCGCGTTCGAGGCCAGGTTCGCGGGCCAGGTGCCCGACGAGTGGGTCGACGCGCAGCTGCCGGCCGAGGACACCGGGCTGGACCGCACGGCCCGGCTCGCCCTCGTCGCCGCCCGGCAGGCGGTCGCCCACGCCGGGCTGACGGACGTACCGGGCGAGCGGTTCGGGCTGGTCCTCGGCAAGTGCCAGGCCACCCCGACCGCGTCCGGCGGCTACCAGCCCATGCACGCCACCGGTGACGTCGTCGCCGGGAAGCTGGGCATGACCGGTCCGCGCATCCTGGTCTCGACCGCGTGCGCGGCGGGCGGCAACGCGGTCGGCCTGGCCAAGGACAAGATCCTCACCGGGGAAGCGGACGTGGTGCTCGCCGGTGGCGTCGACCCGCTGCTGTTCGGCACCTACGCGGGGTTCGCGGGCCTGCAGGCCCTCAGCGCCCGCCCGTGCGGCCCCTACAGCCGCTCGGACGGCCTGAACCTGGGTGAGGGCGCGGCCTTCCTGGTCGTGGAGGCGCTGGACCACGCGCTGGCCAGGGGTGCGGAGCCGCTGGCGGAGGTCGCGGGCTACGGCCTGTCCGCCGACGCCTACCACGCCACCGCGCCGGACCCGACCGGCCGCGGCGGCACCACGGCCATGCGCCGGGCGCTGGCCGACGCCGGTCTGGAACCCGACGCCGTGGACTACGTCAACGGGCACGGCACCGGCACGCCCGCCAACGACGCCATGGAGAAGAAGGTCATGCGCGCCGTGTTCGGCGAGCGGGCGTCGAAGGTGCCGACCAGCAGCATCAAGAGCTTCATCGGGCACACGCTGGGCGCGGCGGGCGCGGTCGAGGCGGTGGCCAGCGTGCTGGCGCTGCGCACCGCGACCGCGCCGCCCACCATCGGGTTCAGCGACGAGGCCATCGCGACGTCCACTTTGGACTTCGTGCCGAACGTCGCGCGTCCGCTGCCCATGGACGTGGTGGTGTCCAACAACTACGCGTTCGGCGGCAACAACGCCTCGCTCGTGCTGCGCCGCCCCGGCGGCCCGCGCGAGTACGACGAGCTGCCCGCCGCCGAGGTCGTCGTCACCGGCCTCGGCCCGGTCACCGGCCTGGGCACCGGCATCGCCGAGGTCGCGGAGGCGGTCGCCAACGGCCGCACCGCGGTCGGCGCGGAACCGTCCCTGGAGGGCCGCACGTTCGCGCCGCGCTCGTTGTGGCGGCACATGAACAACCTGTCCCGCATGGCGATCGCCGCCTCCCGGCTGGCCTGGGAGGACGCCGGGCTGAAGCTGCCCCGCGCCGCGCTGGACAACGTGGGCGTCATCTTCGCCACCGCGGCCGGCTCGGTGGAGAGCACCGACGGGTTCGACGAGAGCGTGCTGGCGAACCCGAACAAGCCCGCCGTGCTGAGCTTCTCCAACGTGGTGCTCAACGCCACCGGCGGCGCGGTCTGCCAGACCCTGGGCCTGCGCGGCCCGACCACGACCATCTGCAACGGCAACGCGTCGGCGTCCATCGCGCTGGACTGCGCGGTGGAGACCATCCGGTCCGGCAAGGCGGACGTGGTGATCGTGGTCGCCGCCGACGAGGCGCCGAGCTCCGCCGACAGCACGCGGGTGGACCCCTACGACCGCAACTCGGGTGAGGCGCCCGCGTCCGCCTCGGTGGCCCTGGTCGTCGAGTCCGCCGCGCACGCCGCCGCCAGGGGAGCGACCCCGTACGCGCGAGTGCTGGGCAGCGCCCACGCGAGCGGGGGAGCGGACGACGAGCGGTCCCTGGTGGAGCGCGCCCTCGCCGGGCTGCCCACCGAGGGCGTGGACCTGGTGGTCGGTGCGGCCACCGGCGGCGCGACCGACGAGGCGGAGGCGGGCGCGGTGCTCGACACCGTCCCGTCCGCCCGGCTCACCGCCACCGCGGGCCTGACCGGTGACGCGGGCGCGGCGACCGGCGCGCTGAACCTGGCGCTCGCCGCGCTGGCGTTGCGCGACGGCGTCGCACCGGCCATCACCGGGCTGGACAGCCCCCGTGCGGGCACGGTCGAGTCCTACGTCACCAAGCCCGAGCTGCCGGCCACGCCCGCCAAGGCCCTCGTGCTCAGCGCCGCGCCCGGCTCGGTGCGCGGAGGAACCCTGCTGGGGGCGGTATGACCGGCCCGCCCTTCGACGTGCTGGAGACCGACCGGCTGCTCACCACCACCCGGTCGGTGCGCCGCCGGCTCGACCTCGACCGGCCGGTGCCGCGCGCGGTCATCGAGGAGGCGCTGGAGATCGCCGTCCAGGCGCCGACCGCGAACGACCAGCAGAACTGGCGCTGGGTCGTGATCACCGAGCAGGCGGTGAAGGACCAGCTGGCCGGGCTGTTCGACATCTCCTGGCAGTTCCACCAGAAAGAGGTGTGGACCCGGTCGGGACGTCGCCGCAACAGCCCGCAGGCCAGGAAGAACAACGCCTCCGCCGCCGCGCTGGCCGAGACCATCGCCAAGGTGCCCGCGCTGGTGATCCCGTGCGTGCTCGGCCGGCCGCCGGACATCAGCGCGATCGACGCCGAGTGGCTCGGCTCGACCGGCACCCGCAACCTCGGCACCTGGCAGGAGGGCGTGCGGATCGGGGCGATGCGGGCCAGCAACTTCTACGGCTCGATCTTCCCCGCGGTCTGGTCGTTCCAGCTGGCCCTGCGCAGCCGGGGGCTCGGCAGCACGATCACGTGCATGCACCTGCCCTTCGAGCGGCAGGTGGGCGAGCTGCTCGGCATTCCCGCCGGTGTCACCCAGGTCTGCCTGGTACCGGTCGCCTACACGATCGGCACGGATTTCCGCCCGGCCAAACGGGTTCCGGCCAAGGAGCGCACGTCCTGGGAGAGGTGGCAGGCATGACCGTCGAGCACACCGGAGTCGACGTCGTCGTGGTGGGCGGCGGTATCGCGGGCGCGTCCGCCGCGGCCAACCTCGCCTTCAACGGGCTGTCCGTGGTCCTGCTGGAGAAGCAGGAGACCTACCAGGACATCGTGCGCGGCGAGTGGATCGCGCCGTGGGGCCTGCGCGAGGCGCAGACGCTGGGCGTCGAGGAGGCGTTCGGTCTCGGCGGCGCCTGGGAGATCCGCGAGTGGACGCAGTGGGACGAGACGGTCGACCCGGCCGAGGCGGAGACCGTCGACATGACGCGGTTCGTGCCCGGTGTCGGCGGCCCCATGTCGTTCCCGCACCACGAGGTCTGCGCGCTGATGGCCGAACAGGCCGAGGACAACGGCGCGACCGTGGTCATGGGCGCGCAACGGGCCCACGTCACCGCCGGAACTCATCCGGAGGTCCGCTGGACCCACGCCGGACAGGAACACCTGGCCAGGCCGCGCCTCGTCATCGGCGCCACCGGCCGCGGCTGCACGGTCGGCCGTCAGGTCGGCGTGTCCATGGCGACCTCGGTGCACCACTGGGGTGGCGGGCTGCGGGTCACCGGCCTGGACGACTGGCCGATGGACGTGCAGGCGATGGGCACCGAGGACGAGAAGATGTTCATGGTGTTCCCGCAGGGCGACGGCAACGCCCGGCTCTACATCAACTTCCCGACCGCCAACCGGAAGCTGTACCAGGGCCCGGAGGGCGAGAAGCGGTTCATCGCGGACTTCGAGCTGGCGTCCCTGCCCGACCGCGGCAAGGCCGTCTATAGCGCCGCGAAGCCGATCGGGCCGCTCAAGCTGTGGCCGTCGGTGGCGATGTTCCCCGAGCAGCCGATCGTCATGGACGGCGTGGTGCTCGTCGGGGACGAGGCGGGCAACGCCGACACCGTGCTCGGCACCGGCCTGTCGTGCAGCCTGCGCGACACCCGCGCCGTGTGCGAGGTGCTGACCGGTGGCGACGACTGGTCGCCCGGCGCGTTCGAGGGCTACCTGGCCGAGCGGAAGTTCCGGATGGACCGGCTGCACTTCGGCGCGGACATCATCGCCAAGCTGTACTGCGAGTACGGGCCCGCCGCGGCCGAGCGGCGGCGCCGGGCGCGCGGGCTGATGGCCGAGAACTTCGCCGCGTCGGTGACCGGCCTGCTCAACATGGTCCCGCCGGAGGACGTACCGGATTTCGGGTTCAGCGAGTTCTTCGCCGAGAGGCTGTTCAGGGAGAGGGCATGAGCGTCAAGGACACCCTGCTGACCGGGTCGGCACACGTCAACGGCATCGACATCGCCTACGTGGACAAGGGGGAGGGCGACCCGGTCGTGCTGCTGCACGGCTTCCCCGACTCGCACTACCTGTGGCGGCACCAGATCGACCCCTTGGTGGAGGCGGGCTTCCGCGTCATCGCGCCCGACCTGCGCGGCTTCGGCGAGTCCGGCAAGCCGCAGGAGGTCGAGGCGTACGACATGCGCACGATCGTCAACGACGTCGTGGCGCTGACGCAGCACCTCGGCATCCCCAAGGCGCACATCGTGGGCCACGACTGGGGTGCCGCCATCGCGTGGATGTACGCGTTCCTGATGCCGCGCCGCGTCGACCACCTCGCCGTGCTGTCCGTCGGTCACCCCGGCGTGTTCAGCACGCCGTCGATCGAGCAGCGCAAGGCCAGCTGGTACATGCTCTTCTACCAGTTCCCCGGCGTGAGCGAGCAGCTGTTGCGGCGCAACGGGTGGCGGCTGTTCAAGGAGATCATGGGCGGCGAGGGCGACCACCAGCGCTACCCGCGCGAGCTGGCCAAGCCGGGCGCGCTCACCGCGGCGCTGAACTGGTACCGCGCCAACCGCTCGCCCGAGTCGGAGCTCCGCGTGGAGGCCAACTTCCCGCCCGTGCTCGCGCCCACCCTCGGCATCTGGTCCACCGGGGACAAGGCGCTGCTCGAAGAGGGCATGACGGGCTCGGTGAAGTTCGTGAAGGGCTCGTGGCGCTACGAGCGCGTCGAGGACGCCAGCCACTGGATCCCGCTGGACCAGCCGGAGATCGTCACCAAGCTGCTGCTGGGCTTCCTGGGCACCGAGAAGGCCGCGGCGGTGCCGACCCGGCGGCGCCGGCTCTGACGAGGACTGGAGGTGCGCAGGTGATCGGCTTCGTGTTCCCCGGCCAGGGAACGGTCCGGATCGGCATGGGCGGCTGGCTGCGCCGCGACCCGGTGGGCGCGGCGGTGGTCGCGCGCGCCGACGAGCTGCTGCCCGAACCGGTGTCGGAGCTGTGCGCCCGCGGGCCGCTGGACAAGCTCGTCGACACTCTGCACGCGCAGCCCGCCGTGACGGCGTGCAACCTCGCCGCGCTGGCGGTCCTGCGGGACCGCGGCGTGGAACCGGACGTCGTCGCCGGGCACAGCGTCGGTGAGATCAGCGCGCTGTGCGCGGCGGGCGTGTTCGACGCCGACACCGCGTTGCGGCTGGTCGCCGTCCGCGCCCGGCTGATGGCGGGCCTGCCCGACACCGGTGGCATGACGGCCGTGCTGGGGCTGCCGCCGCAGCGGGTGGAGGAGCTGGCGGCCGAGGCGGCCCGTCCGGGTGAGCCGCTGGTGGTCGGCCTGGAGAACGCGCCGGACCACACCGTGGTCTCCGGCGCGACCGCCGCCGTCGCACGGCTCGTCGAGCTGGCCGGAGCCGCCGGTGCCCGCAAGGTGGTGCCGCTCAAGGTGAGCAACGCGTTCCACTCGCCGCTGATGGCGGGCGCGCTCGACGGCTGGGCCGAGGCGGTGCGCGCGACACCGATGCGCTCGCCGCGCGTCCCGGTGGTTCCCAACGTGACCGCCGAGCCCACCACGGACCTGCCGACCATCGTGGACGCGCTGATCACCCAGCTCACGGAGCGGGTGCGGTGGACGGCGACGATGCGCGTGCTCGCCGAGGCCGAGACCCTGGTCGAGGCCGGTGACAGCAAGACGCTCGCCGGGCTGTTCCGCGGCGTCGGCACGAGCTGCCTCAGCATGGCCGACCCCGCCGCCCTGCGCAGGCTGCGCCGCCCGGAGCCCGCGGCATGACCCGGTGGGGCAGCGCCGCGGTCGCCTTCGGCGAGCTGACCGCGCCGTGGCAGCTGGTCGAGCCGATGCCGCTGGAGGTCGTGTTCTCCCGCCAGGAACGGCTGCGTTCCGGCGCGGGCCGCACCCTTCAGCACTGGGCGGGCAGGCTCGCGGCCAAGTACGCCGTGCTGCGCCTGCTGGACGAGCCCGTGACCGCCGAGCACCTGGGGGCGGTGGAGGTGCTGCCCCTGCCCGCGCCTCTCTGCGGCCGCACGGCGGCCTGCCTGCACGGCCACCCGCCGGGGGTGCGCCTGACCGGCCCGCTGGACGGCAGGGAGGAGCCGGGCACCCGAGTCCGGGTCTCCGTCAGCCACACCGCCGACCTCGCGTTCGCGGTGGCGCTGACCGCGGCCCGGCTGGCCGAGGACCACGACCTGGAAGCGGTGACCGCATGGACCTGATCGAGACCGCCGCGCGGTGGGCCGCGGCCTGGCGCGAGCGCGACGCCACCGCCATCGCGGACTTGGTGGCGGACTTCGCCGACCCGGACACCCCGGAGCCGGTGGCGGGCGCGGACCTCGTCGCGCACGTCGAGGCCGTGCTGACCCGGTTCCCGGACCTGGTGCTGGACTTCGCGCCGGCCGTGGGCGCGGACGGCACCGCTGTGCTCACCTGGACCCTGACGGGCACGCATCGCGCCCCCTACCTCGGGATTCCGGGCACGGGCGGGGTGGCGAGGGCCGACGGCGTGGACGTGTTGTCCGTTGTGGACGGTGGGGTGCGCGTGCGCCGCCACTTCGACCGGGTCGCGCTGGCCTCGTCGCTCGACCACACGGCGAGGTTCCTCCTGAGCCACGACGAGGTGCAGGAGTACGGCATCAGCGCGCGCACCTCGGCGGGCAGGACCGACTACCCGCGCGTGCTGACGTTCACCTACCTGGACTTCCGCGACGACGTGGAGGGCGCGGAGGTCGACCTGCTCAGCACCGAGGTGGTCAAGTCGCTGCGCGCCTCGAAGGGGTTCCTCGGCGTGGGCACGTTCGAGATCGGCTCGCGCAAGTACACGATCAGCGCCTTCGACCGCCCCGAGTCGGTCCGCGCCGTGCACGCCCGGCCGCACCAGCGGTCCCTGCGGAAGTTCTTCCGCGGCGGCCTGTGCACCGGCGCGTACACCAGCGTGTGGGTGCTGGAGCGGGAGAGCTTCCACCTGCGCTGCCCCGACTGCGAGGAGATGGTCGACGCGGGCGTGGGCAAGACCTGCGCGTGCGGCACCACCCCGACCCCCGACCCCCTGTTCTGAACTCTCCGTTCCGACGATGCCAGGAGCTGCCCGATGACGGTCTTCACCGCCGACCACCGGCCCGCGGCGGGCGGGCGACCGCTGGTGGCCTTCATGTCCGCCCTGTTCGCGGGCGGCTGGATCTGGGACCACCCGTTCGCCGCCCTCGCCGACGCCGGGTGGCCGGTGCTGCGCACCGAGGAGCCCATCTGCGGGGTGGACGCGAAGATCGCGGGTTCCATCGAACGCCTCGGCGACGCTCTGATGGAGGCCGTGGACGCGGCCGGTGCGGAGGAGGTCGTGGTCTGCGCGAACTCCCTGGGAGGTCTGGTCGCCATCGACCTCGCGGGCCGCTTCCCCGACCGGGTGAGGGCGATCGCGGTCAGCGGCGCCCCCGGCCTGAGCGCCGATCCCGACGTGGGCCTGAACATGGACCGGCGCGGCGACGTGCGGTTGCAGGGCGAGCAGTTCCGCGACCGCATGCTGGCCGCCCTCTTCCACGGTGAGCCGCTGTTCACCGACGAGCAGGTGGAGTCGACCGCGCAGCTGCTGCGCCAGGGCTCCGCGATGGTCGCGATGGCCCGCAGCATCCGTGCCACCAGGACCTTCCAGGTCGCCCCCGCGATGGACAAGGTCACGTGCCCGTCGCTGTACGTCTGGGGCCGCCACGACCGCATGACGCCCATCGAGCCGTGGCTGGAACTGGTGCCGCAGCACCAGAACACCGAGTTCGTCACCGTCGAGGACTGCGGGCACATCCCGATGATCGAGCGAGGCGAGGTCTACACCGCCGAGCTGCTGCGGTTCCTCGACAGGGTCACCGGGTGACCGCGCCGCCCCTGCTGTTCGGGGTGGACCTGGTCGACGTCGCCAGGGTCACCCGCGCCATGTCCTACAGCGGGCCCGCCTACACCCGGCACGTCACCTCGCCCGGTGAGCGGGACCTGCACGCCGACCCCGGCCTCGCCACCGCGGCCACGGTCGCGGTGAAGGAGTGCCTCGTGAAGGCCGTCGGCGGCAGGCCGCCCGGGTTCTCCTGGCACGACTTCGAAGCGTGCGGCGAGGCGTCGCCGCACGGCGCGGAGTGGGCGGAACCGCTGCTGGACGCCGCCGTGCCCGAGGTCGAGGCGGCCACCCGGGTCGCCATGACCGAGCGTTGTGCCTACACGGTTTTCGGCGCCAGCGGTTCGGCCGCACTGGCGCGGCTCGCCGAACGTTCCGCGGACCCCGGTGACGACGTGGCCGTCGTGGGCCTGGCCCGCTGGGGTTTCCGCGGTGACCTGATCGTCGCCCTTGCCATACTGATCACCATGCCGAGAGGAGCGCTGCGATGTCCGTGACCGAGGTCACGACCGAAGTCCGCGTTCAACCAGGGGATTCCGTCCAGGAAGCGCTCGACGCCTGCGCGCCGGGCGCGGTGCTGCGCCTCGCCGAAGGGACGTACGAGGGCAACCTGGTGATCGGCCGCCCGGACGTCGCGCTCGTCGGCGCGGGCGCCGGCCGCACGGTGATCGTGCCCGGCCCCGTCGCGCCCAGCGCGGTGCCGGCGCTGCACGACGCGCCCGCCGACGTGATCAGCGGCATCACCGTCCACGACGTGTCCGGTGTGACCGTCGAAGGCTTGACCGTGCGGGGTTTCTCCGGTGCGGGCGTCTACGCGCACACCGCCACCGATCTGCGGCTCGTCGACGTCGAGTCGGTCGGCAACGCGGTGTGGGGCCTGTACGTGCGCGAGTCCTCCGTGGTGGAAGTCCTGCGCTGCCGCGCGGAAGGCAGCCAGTACGGCGGCATCGCGCTCGCGTTCTGCTCGGCCGCCGACGCGCTGATCGCCGACAGCGAGAGCACCGCCAACGCGTTCGGCGTGTTCATCGACAACTCCAGCCGCGCGCGGGTGGTGCGCAACCGCTGCCACGGCAACGCGGCGGGAGTGCTTCTGCTGCACCAGACCTACGAAGGTGAGCTGCCCGGCGGCGTCACCGACGTGCTCGTCGCGGACAACGACATCACCGCCAACACCCTGGCGTCCGGCGGCGACGAGCCCGGTGTGCTGGGCTTCGCCGGACCGCCGATGTCCGGCGTCGGCATCGCCGCCATCGGCGTCCAGCGCGTCGCCGTCGTCGGGAACCGGGTGCACGGCAACGAACCCACCGGTCCGTCGGTCATGGGCGCCGCGCTGGTGCTGGCCTCGTCGGCGGACTGGGGCGGTTCCGACTCGGTCGACAACTCCTTCGAGTGGAACACCATCACCGGCAACAGCCCGTTCGACGTGCAGCTCGGCACCGACCCCGGCAACCAGCGCTTCCGCAACAACGCGGTGGGCGCCTCCCAGCCGGAGCGGATCGACGGGTGCGAATATTGATCGAGAGGACGACATGACGCCTGCGCTGGTGTGCGAGCGCCTGGTCAAGCGCTACGGCGACAAGACCGTGGTGGACCGGGTCGGCTTCCACATCGACGAGGGGGAGGCGTACGGGTTGCTCGGCCCCAACGGGGCCGGCAAGACCACGACCATCTCCATGCTCGTCGGCCTGCTGCGCCCGGACGAGGGTTCGGTGCGGGTCGGCGGCATCGACGTCGACGAGGACCCGGTGGCGGCCAAGCGGCTCATCGGGTACGTGCCGCAGGAGATCGCGCTGTACCCGGAGCTGACCGCCAGGGAGAACCTGCGCTACTTCGGCAGGCTGCACGGCCTGCCGCGGCGCGAGCTGGCCTCGCGCATCGGCGAGGTGCTCGACCTGGTCGGCCTGTCCGGCCGCGGCGACGACAAGGTGGGCACCTACTCCGGCGGCATGAAACGGCGCACCAACATCGCCGTGGCCCTGCTGCACCGGCCCCGGCTGCTCATCCTCGACGAGCCGACGGTCGGCGTGGACCCGCAGAGCCGCGTCGCGATCCTGGACCGCGTCGAGGCGCTGGTCGGCGAGGGCATGAGCCTGCTCTACACCTCCCACTACATGGAGGAGGTGGAGCGGGTGTGCACGCGCGTCGGCATCATCGACCAGGGCCGCGTGGTCGCCGACGGGAGCAAGCGCGAGCTGGTCGCCGAGCTGGGCGGCACGGACCGCGTCGAGCTGACGCTGGACGGCGACGTCACCGCGGCGGCCGAGAAGCTGCGCACCGTGGAAGGCGTGTCCGAGGCGGTGGTCACCGGGTCGTCGTCGATCCGGCTGCTCGTCGCCGGTGGGCGGCACCTGCTGCCCGCGCTGCTGTCCGCCGTCGGCGACACGGGCGCGGTGACCGGTGTCGAGGTCGTCGAGCCCGACCTGGAGGCGGCGTTCCTCCACCTCACCGGTAGCACCCTGCGGGACTGACGAGCTAGGGGATGGCGAAGACCTTGGGGAAGAGCACTCTGAGCGCCCTGCTGGTCGTGGGCGGCCACGAGCTGCGGTCGCGGCTGCGGGACGGCACCGCGCCGCTGATCGCGCTCGTCGCGCCGATCCTGCTCGCGACCATGTTCGGGCTGGCGCTGGGCGGTGACGACGACCCGCCGTTCAAGGCGACCATCGGCGTGGTCGACCTCGACGGCGGCGAGTTCCCGGCCAGCGTGCAGCGCGAAGCGCTCAACACCGACGAGCTCAAGGGCGTGCTGACCTTCCGCCAGTACCCGGACGAGGCCGCGGCGCGCGGCGCGGTCGACGGCGGCGAGTCCGGCGCGGCCCTCGTGTTCCCCGCCGGGTTCAGCGAGAGCGTCGGCGCGGGCCGCGGCGGGCAGGTGTCCGTCCTGGAGTCGCCGGAGTCGCCACTGGCGGGTGTGGTGGCGCGCAGCATGGTCGACCGGATCTCGGCACTGGTCGAGGCCAGAACCCTGGCCGTGCGCGCCTCGCTGGAGGCGGGCGTGCCCGCGGACCGGGTGCAGCTGTTCGTCGAGGAGAACGGTGCGGCCGGACCGGCGCTGTCACTGGTCGGCGACCCGGTCTCGGGCGGCAAGGTCGACCTGGCCGTCCACTACGGCGCGGGCATGGCGGTGATGTTCGCGTTCTTCGTCGTCGGCACCACAGCCCGCAGCCTGCTCGTGGAGCGGCAGAACGGCACGCTCGACCGGATGCGCGCCGCGCCGCTGCCGCTGTGGACGGCGCTGATGGGCAAGAGCGCGGTCGGGTTCGGGCTGGCGCTGGTGAGCATGTGCGCGACCTGGCTGTCGTCCGTGCTGATCTTCGGCGCGAGCTGGGGCGACCCGCTCGGCGTGTTCTTGCTGCTGCTGGCGCACGTGTTCGCGGCGACCGCGATCGTGATGCTGGTGGCCAGCCGCGCCAAGACCGACGCGCAGGCCGACGGCTACACGCTCGGCGTCGCGTTCGTGTTCGCGTTCCTGGGCGGCAGCATCGTGCCCGTCTACAACCTGCCGGAGTGGCTGCGCAGCGTCTCGCTGATCACGCCCAACGGGTGGGTGTCGGCGGGCCTGTCGGAACTGGCGGGCACCGGTGCGGGCCCGTCCGCCGTGCTCGTGCCGATCGCCGTGGTCACCGGCATCGGCGTCGTCGCGGGCACGTTGGCGTTGCTCGGCTTCCGCAAGGGCAGGTTCGCATGAGGCCCCGTCCCGTCACCGCGCTGGTGCTCGCCAACCTGAAGCGCCAGCTGCGCGACAAGGTCGGCATGTTCTTCATCGTCGTCATGCCGTTCGTGACGATCGTGTTCGTCGGCATGGCCCTGGGCGGCGACGCGGCCGACGCGAAGCTGCCGGTGGCCGTCGTCGCCGACACCTCCGACCCGGTGTCCGCGGCCGTCGTCGCCGAGCTGGAGTCCGACAAGGCTTTGGACGTCCGCCGCGCGCAGTCCGCGGAGGAGGTCCGCGACGACGTCCGCCAGGGCGACCTGGCCGCGGGGCTGATCGTCACGCCGGGCGACACCAGCCTCGAACTGGTCATGACCCAGACCAGCGGCAGCGGCATGGCCGCCCGCAGCGCCGTCGACGTGGCCGTCGGCAGGGTCGCGGCGGTCCTGGAGGCGACCCGCGCGGCACGGGCGGCAGGCGCGTCACCGCAGCAGGCCGACAGCTATGTGAGCAAAGCGAAAGAGGAGTCGGTGGCCGTCACCGTCGCCTCCTCCGGCGGCGACGAGCCCAGCAGGCCGACCGGCTTCGCCTACACCGCCCCCGCGAACCTGCTGCTGTTCACGTTCGTCAACTCGATGGCCGTCGCCGCGGCACTGGTCGAAAGCCGCCGCATCGGCATGGTCCGCCGCTCCCTGGCCGCACCGGTGCGGCGCGGCCAGGTGCTGCTGGGCGAGGCGCTGAGCCGGTTCGCCGTGGCGCTGGCGCAGTCCCTGCTGATCATCGTGGCGAGCCGGGTGCTGTTCGACGTGCGCTGGGGCGACCCGCTGGGCGTCGGGGTGGTCGTCGCCCTGTTCTGCCTGATCGCCACCGGCGCCGCGATGCTGGTGGGCGCCTTGGTCCGCTCCCCGCAGCAGGCCCCCGCCATCGGACCTCCCGTCGGCATCGTGCTGGGCATGCTCGGCGGCTGCCTGTGGCCGCGCGAGGTGGCCGGGGAGACGCTGAGCACGATCGGCTACCTGTTCCCGCACTCGTGGGCGATGGACGCGCTCCTCACGCTGTCCCGTCCGTCCACGGGGCTGGGGTCGGTCCTGGTCGAGGCGGGAGTGCTGGCGGGCATGGCGGTGGTGGTGCTCGGCGTCGCGCTGGTGGTGTTCCAGCGGCGAGCGCTGGTGGCGGTCTGAGCGATCGCGACTGCGACTCGCGCGAGTCGACCTCGCCGGGAACGTGAATGCCTCGTCGTGCGGGATTCGGTGACCACACCTGAATCCACCACGACGAGGCATTCACGACGTTCGTCGCGGTGCGGGTCCTGACCGACACGCGCTTTGGCAGGTGTGACGACATGAAAGCAGCCGAAACCTGAATCGCTACAAGGGAATCTGGTTATTTCCGTCTCGGGACGAAGATCAGTGGCGGGGTTCGGTTTCCGTCTTTGGCGGAACGTCGTGGAACATCACGGCCGTTTCGTCGCTGCGCTCGGGCAGGGCTGATCAGAGCCCGGTTTCGCTCTTTTCGGGGCGCTGGGCCGTCCGCTCACCGACGTCATCCGGACAACGGTGTCGTCGGTGCGGTGGCCTGAGGAGTGGGTGGACGATGCCGGCGGGGGCTATGGAGATCAACCGGAATCCGCGGTTCCGCTACAGTGGGGGTCCGAAGTCGTTGATCGGCTCGTTCCTGTCGCTTCGTCACCTCCGCGGTCTGTGAGCCCGCCCGCCGTGGCTCCGCAGCGATCCGAAGAAGACGGAGTCCGCGTGACCACGACCACCTCTCCCTCCGATGATCGGAGTGCACTCGGTCGGCGGGCAGCGCCGGAGAAGACCTCGGAGGGCACGCACCTGCTGACCTCCGCCCTCGACCGGTACGTGCGGCAGGTGGCCGGGGTGCTCGGTGTGCCGGTCGAGGGTGTCAGCTTCGAGGTCACCGACACCGCGACCGCGTACATCGCTCTCGGTGACCGCGCGGCGGCTTTCCCCGGCCGGGACGTCATGCTCGTGTGGAGCGCCACGCAGGGGTGGGCTGTGTCGATCGAGACCGAACCGGGCGAGCCCCTGATCGCGCTCGGCCGGCTGTCCGGGGATGTCGTGCAGGCGCCGGAACGGGTGGTGAGCTTCGTGGCCGAGTCGCTGGCGCGGTGCGAGGCGCAGCCGTCGCCGGTGGTTCGTCCTCCGTCGATGGGATGGTCGGACCTCGCCGAGTGCATGGACCACTACACGTCCTGATGCCGCACATTTTCGAGATCGCAGCAAATGGCGGATCATCGAAAAAACTCCCTGATGCGGATAATCAGGCGGAAGATGGTGTAGTGTCATTCTGGTCGAGAGCATCTCGCATGTGGGCAGTCAAGCTCGCGTCGCACTCGGCGAACCTGAACCGGTCCGTTTCGGGCCGGAGACGGGAGTCCCGGCATGACGTCGGCTCCTCACCATTCCAACTCCTCTCCGGCCGTCACGGCCGACGAGCAGCCTCGGCACTCGCTGCGATTGCGGTTGCGGCCGAAGGCGCTCACCGCGGGGTATGTCGACGGTGCCTGGTGGCCACGTTCCCGGGACCTCGCCGCCGAACTGCCGGCGCTGCTCGCGGTGCTGGCAGTTCGGCTGGGCGACATCTCCCGGGTGAGCTACAGCCTGGGGGAGTGGGACACCGCGCCGCGCCAGATCGCCGTCGGCGAGGGCAGGGCCCGCCTCAACGGGTTCCGGTCCGGGCCCGCGCACACCGTCGACGTCATCGCGGCAGACCGGCGCCGCCTGACACTGCTCCTCGTCCCGCCGGACACCGAACCCACCGCCGCCCACGAAGCCATGATGCACGCCGCTGAGCGCGAGAACATCGACACCGTCGAGGTCCTGCTCGCCGTCATCGCCGGTGCACGCGGGTCCACTGTGGACCCGATGGCGGCCGGTAGCACCTGTATACCCGAACAGACTTTGCGAGGAGCTCGATGACCACGACGAAGTACACATCCGCGTACGAGCGCAGGCTCAAGATCGTGCGGGACGTGCTGGCCGACCGCACCGAACTCAGTGGCGAAGCCGCGGGAGATCTGGCCGTGCGCGTGCTGAGCGCGCTCGACCACATCCCCGAGCGGGTGCGGTGAACTCACGCCACGACGACTTTGGCGCGGCACAGCTGACGTGGGGCACTCGACTGCTCCGCGTCGGTTGTGCGTTCACGTATCGCGCCGAGGTACCGACGTCCGCGGTGTTCCTCGTGCGACCGCTGTGGAACTCGGACCTCCGGTTGAGCCATGAACACCTGGACGTGAACCCGGACGTCCCGATGCGGCACCACCTCGACCTGTAGGGCAACCACAACACCCGGGTCTTGCTGCCGGCCGGTCTGTCCACAGTGCGCTACAGCGCGTGGGTGGACGTGCCGGACAGGACGGAGGACGTCGACGAGAACGCGCCCGAGACCCCGCCGGACGAACTCCCGGACGACGTGCTGCTGTACACGTTGCCCAGCCGGTACTGCGTGTCGGACGTGCTGGGTGACGAGGCGTGGTCGCGGTTCGGCGCCCAGCCACCCGGCTACACCAGGGTGCGGGAGACCTGCCGGCAGGTCAACGAGTCCCTGGAGTTCGGCTACGGCACCTCCACCGCGTTGTCCACCGCCGCCGACGTCGACGCGGCGGGACTCGGCGTGTGCCGCGACTTCGCGCACCTGGCGATCTCGTTCTGCCGCGCTCTCAACATCCCCGCCCGGTACGTCTTCGGCTACCTGCCGGACCTGGACGTGGCTCCCGCCGGCGCGGCGATGGACTTCGCGGCGTGGATGGAGGTCTGGCTGGGCGACCGGTGGTGGACCTTCGGCCCGCGCGACAGCGAGCCACGCAAGGGACGCGTGGTCATCGGCCGGGGCCGGGACGCCGCCGACGTCGCCATGGTCACCACCTTCGGGGGCCCGGTGCTGGAGTCGATGGTCGTGCAGGCGGAGGAAGACCTGGCTCCGTCCTGGCGCTGAGCGGAACGCGCCAGGACAGGAGTAGACTGAGGTCACCGAGGGTACGTCGTGCAGCAGCGTTCGAGCTGCTGCCGCCTTGGGCGCGTCAGGAAGCCCGGCCGTGTTCGGCTGGAGGCGGGAGCGCCGAGATGAACTCGGATCAGCTCTGCACCACTACGTCTTTCTTCACCGGTTTCCCCCCGACGGGATCCTTTCCCTCGTCACGCGGCGAAAGACTGACGCACAACCCCTGCTTCGCCGGAAGCTGGCGGCCGTTGTCGACCGATCCGGCTGTCATCCCGCCCGTGCTTGGATCTCCGGGCCGGCGCAAGAACTGACAGCCCCGTCCCACCATTCCGGCGCAGATCGATCGGAGTACCCGCATGCCAGAACCACGAGTCACCGACTCCGACAGCCAAGCGAGCTGCGCGGTGTGTCCTCACGCACGGCACGAGCACGACCGGCTCGGCGCGAGGTACTGCGCGGCGACCACCGCGTCGGCCCTCGCACGAGGCTGCATCTGCCAATGACCGCGGTGACGAACGAGCTGACGACCAGCAGGTTGACGCTGCGAGGCTGGCGCGTCGAGGACGCACCGGCCGCACTGGAGGTCTACGGCCGTGCCGAGGTCACGCGCTGGCTCAGCCCCGAGATGGATCGGGTGCCGGACGTACGGGCGATGAAGTTGCTGCTGCAGCAGTGGATCGCCGAAAGCGCCCGTCTCCCGGCACCGTCCGGCCGATGGGCCGTCGTGCGCGACGCGGACGGCTTGCTGGTCGGTGGCGCCCACCTGCTGCCACTGCCACCCGGTCAGGAGGACTTGGAGGTCGGCTGGCAGCTCCGGCCCGACACGTGGGGTTATGGCTACGCCACCGAGACGATGCACGTGCTGGCCGGGTGGGCGTTCGGGCACGACATGGACGAGGTGTTCGCCGTCGTCCGTCCAGGTAACGCACGCGCTTCGTCCACCGTGCGGAAGAACGGAATGCACTGGGTCGGCGAGAGCGGGAAGTACTTCGGCCTCGACCTGCAGGTGTTCCGCTTGCGGATGGCGGACCTCGACGCGGCGGCGCCCACGTCGCCCGGACCGCCCGGCGTCGACTGAGCGAGAGTCCACCGCGTCGTGCCGGCAGTGGCAGACCTGCCGCACACCCCCCGGGATTCCAGGACGTGTCCGCCCGCTACCTCGTGACGGAGCAGGAACCTCCGCTGTGGACGGTCACTCCGCCTTGGCGGTGGCACGACCGAGCACGGTCACGTTGGTTGTTGCGTCGTTGCACGTCCGTCCGGCCATCTTCTCGCATCAGGTGACCGTGCGGTGGTCACGATCGCACGGCACGATCGCCGGTCCGGGTTCAGCCGGCGTTCCTCCCCGATCCGTGTCGAGGCGGGGTTCGTCCGGACCGGATTCCTCCGGTTCGCTGGTGCGCACGTCCGAGGGCAGCACGTGCTCGTCCGCGTCGCTGAGCAGTGAACGGGTGACCGAGTTGAGCACCGCGAGCAACGGCACCACGAGCAACGCGCCCGCGAGTCCCGCGACGAGCAGTCCCGCGGCGAGGGCCAGGACGACGGCGAGCGGGTGCAGCTTCACCGCGCGTCCGAGCAACAGTGGTTGCAGGACGTGGCTCTCCAGCTGGTTCACCGCGATCACCACGGCGAGCACGATGAGCGCGGTGAGGGGGGCCGTTCGCGACGAGCGCGATGAGCACGGCGACACCGCCCGCCACCACTGCGCCGAAGATCGGGATGAACGCGCCGATGAACACCAGCGCGGCCAGCGGCACGCGCAGCACCGCCAGCCCGATGCCGATGCCGATGCCGAGCGCGTCGACCACGGCGACCGCGCCCGTCGCGCGGACGTAACTGACCAATGCCGCGAGACCGCGCCTGCCAGCCACGTCGACCCGCCTGCGCGACGTGCCGGGTACGACGCGGATGAGGAAGTGCCACATGCGCGGGCCGTCGTAGAGGAAGAACGCGAGGGTGAAGAGCACCAGCAGCAGCTCGGTGAGAACCTCGCCGATCGTCGCGGCGGTCGTGAAGGCCGTCGAGGTGATGCCGGACTGGTGGTCCTGGAGAGTCTTCACGAGCCTGTCGCTGAACTCCCTGAGCTGGTCCTCGCTCAGCCCCAGCGGACCGCTCACGGGCCACCCGGACGCGGCGTCCACGCTGCGGGCCAGCTGTGCCGTCAGGTCGGGAAGACCGTTGACGAACGTCATCACGACGAACGTCACCATGCCGCCCAGCGCCGCCAACCCGGCCACCAGCACCAGCGCCGCGGCGAGCCCCCGTGGAACTCTCCGCGCCATCAGGAACCCCACCGCGGGAGCGAGGAGGGCGGCGAGCAGCAACGCGATCGCGAGCGGCACCGACGGCGGTCAGCCGCCCCACTACGACGCCCACAACGTAGAGCGCGGCCACCACGAGTAGAAAACGCCAGCTGACCTCGGCGACGATCCGCAGCACGGAAGGCACCGCGGCCCGTTCCTCTCCGGCACCGGTCGCCGGTGGCGCGGCCCGCGAAGAACTCCGTCTCCTGGCCTGTACGTCGGTCCGGTGCGGAGGTGATGCGGCCACTGCTGCTCCAGTCGAGAAACTCGATGTCGGTGTCCGACGCCGGCTTCGTGGCCATCGGTGCGGTGCTGCGTCAGCGCCACGTCGCGGAGGTTCCCGCCCGTGGCGGTGCCGAACCGGGAGAAGGCCGGTCAGTCCTCCGCGGTTACCTCGCGGAAGTGCGCAAAGGTGCTCCCGCGTCGTGCAGGTGACGCAGGACCTCGCCGTATGAGTGCCTCAGAGTGGTCTTGCTGTAGGGGATGCCGTGCCGCAGGCAGAAGTCCTCGACGACGGGCTGCGCGCGGCGCAGGTTGGGACGCGGCATGTGCGGGTAGAGGTGGTGCTCGACCTGGTGGTTGAGGCCACCGAGCAACGCGTCCACCCACCGGCCCCCGGTGACGTTGCGCGAGGTGAGCACCTGCTTGTGGAGGTGGTCCAGCCGCTCGCCGTCGCCGATGATTGGCATTCCCTTGTGGTTCGGGGCGAACGAACAGCCCAGGTAGACGCCCATCAGGCTTTGGTGCACGACGACGAACACGATCGCCTTCACCGGCGACAGGACGACGAACACCGCGGCGAGGTAGGCCACCAGCGGAACGACCTGCAGGGCCATCTCCCGCCACGGAGCGCGCAGTTCCCTGCGTGCCAGCGCGACGAGGCCGGAGATGCGCAGCACGACCGCTTCTGCCGTGAGCAGCGGGAAGAACAGGTACGCCTGGTGCTTGGTGATCCAGGCGTACACACCGCGCTTGTCCGCTGCCTGTGCGCGGCTGAACGCGAGCGCGTGGATCTCGATGTCGGGATCGTGGTCCTCGTGGTTGGGATTCGCGTGGTGCCGGTTGTGCTTGGCGACCCACCACTGGTAGCTGATGCCCGTGAGGCTGCCGTGCAGCCTGCCGACGACGTCGTTGTGACGGTGGCTGCGGAAGATCTGGCGGTGCCCGGCGTCGTGCCCGATGAACGCGAGCTGTGTCGAAGCCACGGCGAGGACGGCCGCGGTGACGAGCTGCCACCAGGAGTCACCGAGTGCCACGAACGTCACCGCGATCGCGCCGAGCATCAGTGCGTTCAAGCTCATCCGCACCAGGTAGTAGCCGTGCCGGCGGTCGAGCAGACCGGCTGCCTTGAGCTCTCTGGTGAGCTGGGCGAAGTCACTGCCGCGGGGAGCGGCCGTCGGGTCGGTCGAACTGTCTCGTGTGGCGGTCATGCACCAGCTCCAACAAGGCGGGCGGCTGCGGGAGCCGCTGGGGAGGCCGTGGCCGAGTCCGTGACAACGCCGGGCAGAGCACGATGTCGGCGGTGAGTCGGCCTCGAACCGTTCGAGGACGTGGGTGCGGGCGAATCCGCCGACACTGCGAGGAACTCGGGATGACCGGAATTCCGGCCCGTTGGGGGGCGTCGGGTCCGGCTGGGGTCAACGCGACCGTTCTGGGGGGACTCTCACGATGCCCGTACCTCTGGCGCCGGTCTCCGACGCCGGGTCATCGGTGGGGAACGGCGGGCGACACCCTGCCGGTTCAGAGGATTCCCGACCCAGCCTACCCGCAAACAGGAGAACCGCCACGGGTTCTTGCCGAGGTAGGGAGCAGGGGCCTGTCCGAGCGCCGCGATCTGCGCGTCCACGGACAGCAGCGTTTCTGTGAGGCACGGCTTCTGCGTGAACCCAAGAGCCGAAAATCGCTGAGCGCGAAAATGAGACCGCAGGAGTCCGGCGCGGTTCCGTTCAAGTCCATCGTGGCGGCCCACTGTCCGTGGTCGAGTGGACATGGAGATGACCTGAGGTTGCGAACTGAAAGGAACTCGTTCGCCCGAGACGGCCAGCTGTGACCGGCCTGCCGATGATGTCGTCCCAGCGGGATACGACGTCGGTGTGGATGCGCCGCCGTACCTGGCCGGGATGATCATGCGGTCGGTGCACCACGTCGTTCGACGCAGCCCGCGCGGACGCCGGGATCGCGGTCGTGCAGATCCCGGCGTCCGCGGACGAGCTGCTCTGTCGAACGTGGAGGATCAGGCGCTGAACTGCCACCAGTTCACGTTGAGCAGGTAACTGCCGCCGCCGGTGAACCTGAGGTAGAGGTCGCGCGTCCCGGTCAGCCCGTTCACCGCACAGGAGACGGTGGTCCACGTCTGCCAGTTGCCGGTGTTCGGCACCGAGCAGGTCCCGGCGAGCGCACCGGTCGGGCCGCCGGAGCGGACCTCGATGGAGCTTCCCGCGACGGTCGACGCGACGCGGGCGGTGAAGGTCCTGGCGCCGTTGCCGAAGGCGACGTTCTTCAGCTTGACGTAGTCGCCGTTGTTGAGGTGGCTGAGGTTCATGCCGCCCTCACTCGACGGTTCGGTCTCGACGCCGCTGCCCCACGCGATGGTCTCGCCCTCCTGGCGGACGTAGGGGTTGAGGGTGTCCGCGGGGGGAGGTCCGGTGGTGGACATGTTCATGGTCGGGATGGTGCCGTCGGCGTTGTAGCTGAACTTCTCGACGGCGACGGAGCGCGTGAATCCGCCACCGCCGGGCAGGGCGCCGTTGTGGTAGAAGAAGTACGAGCCGCCCTTGAAGTCCACGATGCCGGGGTGGTTGGTGAAGCTGTTCCCCTGCGTGGGCATCACGGTGCCGCGGTAGGTCCACGGGCCGGTGGGGCCGGGCGCGGTGGAGTAGGCGATGAACTCCGAGCAGCACTTCGCGGCGAAGACGTTATAGTACAGGCCGTTGCGCTTGTAGACCCAGGGGGCTTCCTCGTAGAGGGTCGGCCGGTTCGGGTCACCGGTGCGCGTGCCGAAGCCCGCGGTGGTGAGCGGGATCCGGTTGATGCCACCGGAGTAGGAGATCATGTCGGCGTTGAGGCGGACGTAGGACAGGTTCGGGTTGCCCCAGTACAGGTATGCCTGCCCGTCGTCGTCGATCATGACGGACGGGTCGATCTCGCCGTTCTCGACGAGCGGCCTGCCGAGCGCGTCGCGGAAGGGGCCGGTGGGGCTGTCGGAGACACCGACGCCGATGGCGGGGCGGCCGGTCGCCTTCGTGACGACGGGGACGTACCAGTAGAACTTGCCGTTGCGCTCGACCGCCTGTCCGGCCCAGGCGTCCTGCTTGGCCCAGCTGAAGGTGGCGAGGCTCATCGGCGAGCCGTGGTCGGTCCAGTTGACCATGTCGGCGGAGGACCAGACCCGCCACTCCCTCATGGTGAACCAGGTCGAGCCGTCCTCGTCGTGTCCTGTGTAGAGGTACACGCGTCCGTTGTGGACCAACGGCGCGGGGTCGGCGGTGTAGATGTGCTGCACGATCGGGTTGTCCGCTTTCGCGGGGGTGATCACGGTCAGGACCAGGCCCACCACTGCGGCGGCGGTCGTCCAGAACCTTCTTCTCGTGGCCATCGTCGTCTCCCGAGGGCGGGGAGGCTCCGCGGCACCGGCCGCGGAGTCTCCTCCGGTTGTGGGCTGCGGAACGGTCAGGTGGCGGTGCAGGAGGGGTTGAGACCGGCTCCGCTGCCGGTGCCCTGGAAGCCGAACTCGGTGGACCCTCCCGCGGGCACGGAGCCGTTGTAGTCCACGTTCGTGAAGGTCACGGCGCCGCTGTTGCCGCTGCGGTTCGAGCTCCAGGAGGAGGTCACCGTGCCGTTCGAGAGGGTGGCCGTGACCCGCCAGCCGCGCAGGGCGCTGGAGCCCGCGGTCACCTTGACCGAGGCCACGAACCCGTCGTTCCACTGGTTCAGCGACACCGACGCGGTGCAGCCACCGGGGCCGGGGTTGTTCGACGTCGTCGTGGTCGTCGTGGTGGGACCGGGGCCTCCGGCGTTCAGCGCGTCGAGCACCGCGTTGTACGCGGGCTTCTTGGCGCCGGAACCGGTGAACAGCAAGGGGTTCTCGCCGGTGCGCCACGAGTCGGTGTCGCGGATGCCCCAGACGGTGATGCCGGTGCAGGCCCGGATCGCCATGCACGCGTTCGTCACGTCCCGGTAGGCGTTCGCCTGGTTGCTCCCGGCGATGTCGAGCTCGGTGATCTGCACCTCGACGCCCAGGTCGGCGAAGCGCTGGAGGTTCGCCCGGTAGTCCGACGGCGCGTTGTTGGTGAGGTGGGACTGGAAGCCCACGCAGTCGATCGGCACGCCGCGGGCCTTGAAGTCGCGCACCATGTTGTAGATGCCGGTGGACTTCGGGTTGATGCCGTCGGTGTTGTAGTCGTTGTAGCAGAGCTTCGCCGCGGGGTCGGCCGCACGGGCCGCGCGGAACGCCGCCTCGATCCAGTCGTTGCCGGTGCGCTGGAGGTTGGAGTCGCGCCGGCCACCGCTGCCGCCGTCGGCGAACGCCTCGTTGACGACGTCCCAGGCGTAGATCTTGCCCCGGTAGTGGGTGGCGACCTGGGTGACGTGGTTGATCATGGCCTGGCGCAGGGAGGATCCCTCCATGCTCCGCGCCCAGCCCGGTTCCTGCTGGTGCCACAGCAGGGCGTGCCCGCGCACGCGGCTGCCGTTGCCCACGGCCTGGTTGAGGATGCGGTCACCACCGGAGTAGTTGAACTGGCCGCGGTTGGGCTCGGTCGCGTCCCACTTCATCTCGTTCTCGGCCGTGACCATGTTGAACTCGGTGTTGAGGATGTTCACGTACGTCTGGTCGCTGAGCCTGCCGGCCGCGACCGCGGTGCCGAAGTAGCGGCCGGACTGCGCGGCGGCAGCGCCGAGGGTGGTCGCCGCGTTGGCCGGAGCGGACACGACGAGCACGGCGCCGAGGGCCGCCGCCAGTGCTGTTGCCATGATCGGGACGAGTGAGACCGACCTCGATGTCAGCTTCATCTTCCACACTTTCACCGGACGTGCCCGGAATGCGGGCGTGATGGATGGTGCGCGCCGGCGGGAGCTCCGGTGCGGCGGTACCGGAGCCCTCGTGCGCGCGGAATCGCTGTGGTGGTGCGTCTCCGTCACCCGCGGTGCGGAGGGTGGTGAGCTGCTTGACCTACGACTGCGAGTGCGGCGTGCAGGAGTGTTGCAGCTCGATGTTTACGTTCACAAGAAGGTGACCGCGACTGACCATGAGAAATGGGCCGAACGGCCGAAGAGGGCGCCGGATAAGGGTAAAACCGCACGTCGAACGACGTCGAATGTTTCGAAACAGTCGAACGGTGCAGGTCGCGGCCGAAGTGAGCGTTAACACTCGGCGCGTTGTTCGTGAGCGGAAGGGCAGGTCAGCGTTCCTGTCGGGCCAGCCCCAGCCGCGGCTCGGTGACCACGTACAGCTCGGAGGACCGCACGTCCTCCGGCGTGAAGAAGCCCATCTTCCCGGAGTTGAACAGCTTGAACCTGGCCTGCGTCAGCTCGTCCTGACCGACCTGCATGGTGACCGGCCGACCGCCGGCCGGGCGCTTCCGCCGCACCGACACCATGTGCGAGTGGGCCCTGGTGACCGCCTCCAGCGCGACCTCCAGCGTCATCCTGGCGTCGCGCAGGTCCTCGATCCCGGAGACGATCTCGGTGAACGCCTGCTTCATGTCCGCGTCGGTGCAGTCCCGGCGGGTGAGGCGCTGCGCCTCCCAGAAGTACGACTCCTTGCCCCGGTACTGCTGGTACAGGTTCGAGATGACCACCAGGTAGCGGAGGTAGGCGTTGCGGTAGGTCTCCTCGTAGTGGTCCGACGCGACCTGCTCGCTGAACTCACCCCGCACGGTGCTGGCCAGGCAGGCCGCTGCGAGCGTCGCGCTGTACATCGCCAGGTGCACGCCGGTGGAGAGCAGGGGGTCGAGGAAGCACGCGGAGTCGCCGCAGAGGTAGTAGCCGGGACCGCAGAACCGGTCGGCGGTGTAGGAGTAGTCCTGTTCGACGCGCAACGGCGAGACCCGCTCGGCCGACGACAGCAGATCGCCGACCAGCGGGCACTCCTCGAGACCGATGCGGTAGATCTGCTCGACGTCGAGCCCGCTGTCGCGCTTGGCCTTGAAGTCCGTCTGGTGCGTCACCAGTCCGACGCTGAGGCGGTCGTCGTGCAGCGGAATTCCCCACAGCCACCCGTGGGGGACGGAAGAGACCGCGATCGCGCCCTTGGGACCGATCGGCAACTCTTTCGCGCCGGACCAGTAGCCCCAGACGGCGACGTTTTTGAAAGTCTCGTGGAAACGACGTGAGCGCAGGTGCCGGTTCACCATCAGGCCCGCCCGGCCCGAAGCGTCGATGAGATGGTCGAACGCCATTTCCCGCTCGCCGGCACTGCCGTCGGCCGGACGCCACACGGCCGCGCGCGGACGGTCGCCGTCGAACTCGATTCGTTTCACCTCCGCGCCCTCCACGACCTTCACGCCCTGGCTCTTCGCGTGTTCCAGCAGGAGGTGGTCGAAATCGGCGCGGGTGACCTGGTACGAATAGTCGGCCTCCCATCCGGGGAGGTCGCCGAAGGTGAGGTCCCACGCCTCGTTGCCCCACGAGAAATGGCCTCCGCCCTTGAACTGGAAGCCGAACGCCTCGACCTTCTCGCGCGCGCCGATCAGGTCCAGGACGGGCAGCAGGGCGGGAAGGAGCGACTCGCCGATGTGATAGCGCGGGAAGACCTCCTTCTCCAGCAGCGTCACGTCGAGCCCTTCACGGGCGAGCAAGGTGGCGGCGGTGGACCCCGCCGGACCGCCGCCGACCACCAGAACGCGAACCGCGCCGAACGTCGTCATTCGAGTTGTCCCCACGATAGGCGGTCGAAGGCGTATTCCGGGCGGTGCCCGTTCATGGCTTTTCCGCGGACCGGCTCAAGCCGCTCCGTCGCCATTTATAGCCCGGCCGGCCAAGGCGAACAACGCCGATCGCCTGATCGGGGAAACCGCGGCACCGTCAAGGTGAACGTCAATGGCGAAACGGCAACCGGACCTCGCCCGATTTCCACTGAACCGGTCATTGCGGCGGCACGTTCGTGGTCTGGTGAACACTCCGGCCGGAGAGGCTCTCCCGAACGGCCGGGAGTCCCCGTTTTTCACCGACGGGCAAAGGTGAGGTCAGGGCCGGGACCGCATGTGCTGCCCTGGTGTGCACCATCGGCTCCATGCCGTTTTCCCCGTGGTGCGCCGGTGCTCTACTCGCCGTCATGAACGATGACATCGCACGCCGGCCGCGTCACGTGCCCTGGATGGCGGTGGCGATGGCGCTCTCGGTCACCGCGGCCGTGCTCGGTCCCGCGCAGCCCTCGAAGGGCGGCACCGAGCCGCCGGTGGAGCGGGAGGAACCGGCCGACGTGCTGGACCTGCCCGCACCGGCGGGGGAGCAGGGTGAGGTCCGGCGGCTGCCCGACGCCGGTGTCGCTCCCGCCGGCATCGCTCCCGTCGGCAGGGTGGAACCGGCCGTCAACGGTCCGGTGGCGGGAATTCCCGCCACTCTCCACACCGCCTACCAGAAAGCCGCGCTGCGGCTCGCTCAGTCACAGCCGGAGTGCCGCCTTCCCGCCACGCTGCTGGCCGCGATCGGGAAGGTCGAGTCCGACCACGCGCGCGGCGGCCGGGTCGACGCCACGGGCAGGACGCTGAGCCCGATCATCGGCCTGCGGCTCGACGGCAGTCCCGGGCTGGCGGCGATCCGCGACACGGACGGCGGCGCGTACGACGGTGACGTGACGTGGGACCGCGCTGTGGGGCCCATGCAGTTCATCCCCGGCACTTGGCGCCGGTGGGCGTCCGACGGAAACGGTGACGGCAAAAGCGATCCGCACAACGTCCATGACGCCACCGTCGCGGCCGGACGGTATCTCTGCGCGAACGGCAGGGACCTCTCCACCGCCGCCGGGTTGCGGTCAGGAGTGTTGAGCTACAACCATTCCGAGCACTACCTGAACACCGTCCGGCAGTGGATGGAGCTGTACCGCAAGGGTGTCTCGGCGATGCCGGACACGACGGCGGCGGCGGAGGAGGTCGTCGCGGCGCCCGAGCCGGTCAAGCCCGCGCCGGACGTCATCGCCTTGCCCACCCCCGTTCCCCCGCCTCCTGTCACGCTTCCTCCCGCGCCGCAGCTCCCCGCCGATCCGCCTCCTGCCGCGGAAGTGCCCGCACCGGGGCCGGCCACGCCCGTCCGGTCACCCGACGCTGCGCTTGCGCAACTGGTCGAGGGCACTCTGGGCACGACGGTGTGCGTGGTCAACGGGGTGGTCGTGCACGTGACCGAGCAGGCGACCGGGCTTCTGGGCGGGCTGCTGGGACTTCCGCTGCTCCCCGCCGGTCCGGCCGACCGCGAGCAGTGCCTGCCTCCCCGCTGACGGTCTCCCGGTGCCAGGCAGGGCGGCCGGTGCCGGGTGGGACTGCCTCAGCAACAGGCGCACGGCGAGGTGCAGGCCGAGCCGCTCGTCCGGGTCGGTCAGGTCGACCGGGACCAGCGAACGGATGCGGTCCAGGCGTTGCAGCACGGTGTTGCGGTGGATTCCCAGGTCCACCGCGGTACCGGTCGCGGACGACTGCCTGTCCAAATAGGACGCCAGCGTGCGCAGCAGCTGTCCTGACGGGTCCGCGGTGAGCAGAGGGCCGAGCAGCTGCCGCGCGAAGCCGAGCTGGGCGTCGGTGACGTAGTGGTGGATCAGCAACCGGGTGGCGCTGGAGCTGCCGACCCGTTCCACCGCACCGGGTTCCTCCCGCGTGCGGGCCACGGCGCAGGCGAGCCGGGCGTCGACCAGGGAGTCGCGGATTCCCGCTGTGCCTTCGCCCGGAGCCCCGATCCCGGCGCGCATCCGCACACCCTCACAGGACCGTTCCACCTCCAGCAGCGCGGTGCGCAGAGCCGTCAGGGTTCTGGCCTCCTGCTCGTCGTCGAGATCTGTCAGCCAGAACGACCACCCGTCCCCGTCCGGCAGCGGGGTCGACGTCCGGTCGATCGACACGAGCGCCTCGCCGAGCCGGTAGGAGAGGAACGACGGCGTCACGTCGCCCCCGTCCGCGCGCACGTGCACCCCGGTGTGCACGCCGTCGAGCCGCCAGCCGGCGGCGGTGGCGCGTTCCAGCACGTACGCGGCCGGTGCCTCCGCCTCGTCGAGAAGCCTGGTGAGCAGCGCGGCGCGTTTGCCGCCTTCCCGTTCCAGGGTCAGCGAGACCGTCGCGAGGTAGGCGACGAACGCCCAGGCCGCCACGACCAGAGCCTGGCTCACCGTCCTGGCGAGGGCGGGCACCGCCGGGACCACGGCGGCGATCCTGAGGTTCACCGGGCTCGCGGGGGCGAGCCGGATCGGCTGGACGACCAGCAGGGAGTCCTCGTCGACCGCGTGCACCTGCTGCCGCGCCGACCTGCCGCGCAGGCCGCGGGGCAGGTCGCGCAACGCTTGTGCGGGAAGGTTTCCCGCCACCACGCGGAGCTGGGTGTCGACCACGCCGACCGGCAGGCGCAGCACCGTCGTCAGCACGCGGATCATGCCCTCGGCGTCGGTGAGGTTCTGGTGCAGCCTGCGGGTCACCATGCCGATCACCGCGGCGTCGGCGGAGGTGGTGGCGGGCAGGAGGAGGTTCATGATCGCGACGATCCGCTCGGGACTGTCCCCGGCGTCCGTCAGCACGACCGCGACGTCCAGGTGGTTCGCCAGCGCGAGCACGGCGGGAGGCACCGACTCCGGGCGGCCGGGCACGAGCAGACCGGCCGCCCGCCGTTCGGCGGCGAGCCGCAGCGCCGTGACGAAACCGGGTTCGTCGGCGGCCAGCGACGGGTCGTCGGAGCACACGAGCGTGCCCGGTCCGACCTCACCGATCTCCTCGATGCCCGCCACCGCGGCGGCCGTGGCGATCGGACGGTCCGACAAGCGTTCCGCCGTCACCGCGACGTGGTCGCCGCCACAACCGAAAGCGAGCAGGTCTCGCAACGTCAACGGCATGTCGCCTCCCGGCAGCGTAGGACAACCCGGCCACCCTGGTGACCGGGTGCGCTCGGAAGCCGTTACTTCCACTGGGGAAACGACAAATCGGTCGTCCGGTTACGGCGGATCCCGGCGTCACCGCTCAGATCAGCCCTTCCTTCAAGGCGAACGCGACCGCGTGGGTGCGGTTGCGGAGCTGGAAGCGGTTGACCACGTCGTGCAGCGCGTTCTTGATCGTGCGTTCGGAGTAGGAGAGTTGGGCCGCGATCTCCTTGACCTCCATGCCCTGCGCGATCATCCGCAGCACGGACGCCTCCCGTTCGGACAACCCGGTGAACTTCAGGCCCTTCGGCGCGAGCACCTGGTTCTGCAGCCTGCTCACCTGGGCCAGCAGCCTGCCGACGAGCTTCGGCGAGAGCACGCCGCTCATCTCGGTGGCCTGGGTGACCGCCGACACCAGCCGTTCGGGAGTCGCCTCCGCCCGCGCGACGACGCCGCGCGCACCGGCCTCGATCGCGGACAGCAGGGCGCCGTCGTCGATGACGGACAGCACGAGGATCACCTGGCCGCCCGAGCGCGCTCTCACCTCGCGCACGAGGCGCAGGACGTTGTCGTCGGCGATGTCGTTGACCACGACGGACACCACCTGCGGACCGAGGTCGTCTCCCGCCACCAGCTCGATCTCCTGACGTGACCTCAGCTGGGCGGTGACCCCGGTCTTCAGGATGGGGTCGGTGGACGTCACGTGAACGGGAATCCGGCGCATGTCTCCTCCTGGGCTCCACGAGATCGCTTGCCGCGTCACCACTGTGGCGGGCGCGCTCAACGCGGGCTCAACACCGGAGTCGCCGGCCGGTCTCAGCGGACGAGCGCCACCGTGAACTCCCCGGACGGAGTGCAGGGATCACGCTGGTTGGTGCAGGAGACGGCGAGGGTGACGCGGTCGCCGGGCGCGAGGAGGGGAGGGTCGTCGGGAACGAACACGGCGGGGGCGTTGCCGTCCCTGTTGACGACGGCGAGGTCGACGACGCCGATCACCGCGGACTCGTGCATGATCCGCAGGACACCGGTGTCCGCGCGGGGGTTGCGCAGCTTCACCGACATCACCCGCCGCCGCGGTCCGTCCGGCACGACGTAGGAGAACCGCTGCGGCCCGCCGCCCACGTTGGGGAACACCTGGGTGTCGATCACGAACGTGGAGGTGACCGGTGCGGGCGCGGAGCTCGTCACCGCGGGCGCGGCGGGCACGACCGGCGCGCGGGTGGTCGTGGCCGCCGCCGTCGAGGACGGGACCGGGGACGACGTGGTGGAGCTGGGGGCGGAGCTCGCCGTCGTCGTCCTGGTCGGCGCGGGACCCGCGATCGTCGCGGGACGCTGGCGCAGGATCATCGTGACGATGATCACCAGCACCATCAGCAGGCCGAACAGGATGGAGACCAGCCAGAACACCCGCTGGGGGACCAGCGCGCGCTGGTCGTAGGCCGCCTCGATCTCGATCGGCGGCGAGTCGGGGACCAGCACGCGGATGGTGAAGGGCAGGTGTTTGTCCTCGCCCTTCCAGAAGTACTTGTGCGGCCGTGCGCGGATGCGGGCGAACGACGTCGTCCCCGGCGCGAGCTCGGGGTAGGAGGGGGAGACCCGGAAGGACAACAGCGCGTCTGCGTCCACACAGGACACTTCTACGCGGAACGGGTGATTGCCCAGGTTGTCCAGCGCCACGGTGTGCTTGCCGGACCTACGCCCAGTGGACGTGACCGGCACGACGGCCGCCTCCACCTCCACGAACGGCTCAACGGTGACCGTTCCTTCCTGGACGATCGAGCCGCCGGGGTCCTCGCGGGACGTGACCTGGAGCGCGAAGGGGTGCTCACCGGAGCGGACCTCGTGCGACCGGGGCGGCAGGAACGTCAGCTCGACGCTGACCTCCTGCTGCGGCAACAGGTTGACCACGGACGGCCGGACCTGCGTCCAGTCCGCCGCCGTGCCCCTGACCGAGAAGGCGAACTGGTCGACGACCGCCGAGTTGTTGCGCACCACCACGTGGCATCGTCCGGCACCGCCCGGTGCCACCACGACCTCGGGCGTGCGGAGAGTGGCGCTGACTGCCATGCCGACAGCGTGACGCAACTCCGTGCGGCGGTCAGGGCCGCGACGGCCTGACACCGGGACACCGGAGCCGTTCACCCCGGGGCAGCGAAGTGTGCCCGAGTGGACTCGATGTGCGACCTGCCCCGTCCGGTGGGAGCGGTATGGGCACTTTGCCGCGTGAGGTCGCGGGCGATCGGCGGGATCGTTCAGCCATGCGCCCGAGACACGTCAGCCTGGCCAGCCCGATCCCGAGATCGAGACTCAGCGGCACCCTTCCCCGGCGGGAGGCGCTGAGGACGTTGCGGAGCGCGGAGACGGCACGGCTGAGGCTCGTCACCGGACCCGCGGGCGCCGGGAAGTCCGTGCTGGTGCGGCACCTGCTGGCGGACGCGGAGCGGCCCCGCGTGGCGGTCGACTGCCCGGCCACGGAGCCGGGGGAGCTGGCCCGCGTGCTCGGCCGCCTCGCCGGGACAGAGGCCGCCGGCGCGGACGCGCTCCTGAGGGCGCTGGAACGGTTCGAGGAACCGCTGACCGTGGTGTTCGACGGCGTGCACGCGCTGACCCACACCGCCGACCGCGACCTCGTCGACCGCCTCGTCACCGAGGCACCTGAGGACGTCCGCTTCGTCGTGACCGCCCGGCACGTGCGCGACCTGCGGCTGACGGACGTGCCGGGACCGGTCCACCGGACGGGGTTCGACGACCTCAGGTTCGGCGCGGACGAGGTGGTGCGGCTGTTCGAGTCGGCGGGGGTGCGCGTGCCCGCCGACCCGGAGTCGTTGTGCCATCGCGTCGACGGGCTCGCCGCCGCGCTGGTCTTCCTGCGGATGGACATCTCGCTGCTCGGCGCCGACCAGGCCGAGGCGGTGTTCGCCGACCCGGTGGGCGGCTCCGAACGCCTGCGGGAGTTCCTGACGCGCGAGGTGGTCGACCCGCTGCCCGCCGGGCTGCGGGACCTGCTGGTCGACGTCAGCCCGCTCGGCGTGCTGGAGGGGCCGATGTGCGACGTCCTGCTGGGCAGGGACGACTCGGCGGAGCTGCTCGCCGAGCTGGCCGCGCGGGAGCCGATGGTGTTCCGGCTCGGCGACGGCGCGTACCGCCTGCACACCTCCCTGCGGGAGCTGCTGGAGCGGCGCCTCGCCGAGCGGTACGGCACCCGGCTGACGAGCCAGGCGTATCTCACCGCCGCGGTGGTCCTGAGCGAGGCGGGCCGGTGGGACGACGCCCACCGCTGCTCCGCACGCGCGGGTGACTGGGTGACCGCCGCACGGATCGCCCACGAGTACGGGGTACCGGCGCCCCGGCACGGCGACCCGTGGGGCACGCTCGCCGAGGCGCGCAGGCTCCGCGCGGCGGGCCGGTTCGCGCAGGCGCACGAGCTCTACACCGAGGCGGCCTCGCGCCTGCCGGACGGGGCGTTGCGCCGCGAGTGCGACGAGGAACGGGCGTACCTCTCGCACTGGCTGGGCGACATCCCCGTCACCGCCCCGGCGTCACCGGTCGCGACGGACGTCCTGGCGAGCCTGGTGCTCGCGCTGCGGACCCGGCCGTCGACCCTGGTGGGCCGCACGGTGCCCACGGCGACACCGGTGTGGACCCTCGCCAGGGCGGTCGCGGCGATGGTCGACGGCCGCACGGAGATGGCGGTCGAGCTCGCCCGGCCGCTCGCGGGCGCGCGCGACCCCTTCACTTCGCTGGGCGCGCGCATCCTCGTCACGACGATCGAGACGGCGTTGCACGGCAAGGGAACGGTGGCCCAGTTCCACGCCCTCGCCGCTGAGGCGGAGGCCGAGGGCTGGTTGTGGCTCGCCCGGTTCGCCCGCGCCGCCACGGCCGTGCTCGACGCGGCGGCCTGCGCGGACGCGCGGGCGGTCCTCGCGGAGTGCGAGGAAGCCGGCGACACGTGGAGCTGGGCGTTCGCGGTCTGGCTGCTGCTCATCGGCGAGATCCGCGCGAACCTCCCCCACGACAGGGGCATCGTGCGGACGGCACTCGTGCGGCTGCGGCGGATGGACGCGCCGTTGCTGGAGATGTGGCTGCGCGCCCTGGTGGGCGATCTCGTCGAGCTGATCGAGGCGGACGAGCCGGACCTCCGCAGGAACGCCCCCGGCTGGGCGTGGGACCAGGCGATGGCGCGGCACAACTGCCGGTCGATCGTCGAACGGCTCAGGACCCCGCACAGCCCGGCACATCTGCGGCCGGTGCCCGCGGCGGCACCGGTGGCGGACCGTCCCGTGGCCATCCGGTGCTTCGGCGGGTTCGAGCTGACCGCCCGCGGCGTTCCCGTGGACCTCGGCGGGCTGCGCGCCCAGGCCCGGCGGGTGCTGCGCGTCCTCGCCGCCCACGCCGGGCAGCCGCTGCACGAGGAACGGCTGGTGGCTGTCCTCTGGCCGGACACGCCGCTGAAGTCGGCCAAACGACGCCTCCAGGTCGCCATCTCCAGCCTGCGCACCCACCTGAAGGACCGGGTGCCGGACGCGGAGATCGCCCGGCAGGGCTGCTCCTACCTGCTGAGGCTGCCGCGGGAGGCCGTCGTCGACGTGGTCGAGTTCGGCGACGCCATGCGGCGCTGGAGGAGCAGGCCGCCGCACACCGACCTGGCCCGTGCCCGGCAGATCGCGGAGACGCTGCTCGACCTGCACCGCGGCGAGTACCTCGCGGAGGAGGGCAACGCCGAGTGGGTGCTCGCCCGGCGCGAGACCCTGCGCGGGGAGACGGCGGGCGTCGCCGCCGCGCTGGCGCGCCTGGAGCTCGACCGGGGCAACGCCGCGGCGGCGATCGACCTGTGCGAGCGCGCTCTCGCGGTGGACCAGCTCGACCACCGGCTGTGGTCGCTGCTCTCGGAGTCGCGCCGCCGGGCCGGACACCCCGACGGCGCGCTCCGCGCCTGGCGTGCCTACCAGGACCTGGTCGCGGAGTGCTGAGACGGCACCGTCACTTCAGCGCGAAGAACTCCATCTCGCTGATGGCGACGGTCTGCCGCTCGGTCCCGCTGTAGACGTCGACCACCTCGATGGTGACCGACGTGACAAGCGTGGCGTTCTTCAGCTCCAGCGTCTGCGCGCCCCTGGTGTCGACCGGCAGCACGTTCTCCGACTTGCCCGTGTTGTACGTCAGGCGCAGGATCGACGGCCTGCCGTCCTCGCTGAACGTCTCGGCGGCGCCGGAGTGCAGGATGATCGCCCGCAGCAGGTAGCTCTCGTCGAACCGCACGGTGATCTTCGGCTTGCCGCCTCCCAGCTCGGTCATCCAGTAGGTGTTGTTGTAGGTGTCGACCAGCAGCTTCGGGTCGTGCTCCGGCAAGGCGGTCAGCGACGACACGGTGGACGGCCGCACGGGGTCCAGGGTGGGGACCACCTTGCGGTACAGCGCCCGCGTGTTGTCGATGACCGTTGCGCGGAAAGGCGGGTAGAGCGCGTACACGAGCGTCAGCAGGAGACCGACGAGCACCAGGACCGCCCGGATGCGGCGGAAGGTCATCTTCACGACCCACGTCCGGTGGCTGCGGGTGCCCTTGGCGCCGGGACGGGTGCCCAGCTGGTAGCGCTTGGTGCGGCGCCGGAACAACCGCCGCCACCACACCAGCTTCACGACGCCCGCGTCCGCGAGCGACTCGCCGCAGCGGCTGCAGAAGTTGCGGCTCGGGGCGTTGCCCTCGCCGCACGCCGCGCACACCAGGTCGTCGGGTTCGAGCCGGCGGCTCGGTTTCGTGCGCACGATGGCCCGTGTCTTGCGGATCGCGGGCGCGGGCTTCAGCTCCGGCGTCTCGTCCCGTGCCTCCGCCCGCCCGGTCACCGGCTGCGCCAGCGCGGCGACGAGGTCGGGGTCCGGAGGGTCCTCGACGTCACCGGGAGGCGGGGCTGGCGCGGTGGATCCTGGTGGTTTCGCGGCTCCTGGGGGTGTGGCCGCACCGGGAGGTGCGGGCGGTGTAGACGTGCCCGGTGGTGGGCTCGGTGGCTTCGCCGCACCGGGTGGCGGCGGTGGGCCGGGCGGTTTCGCAGCACCGGGAACTGGTGGAGCCGGTGGTTTCGCGGCACCGGGCGGAGCGGGCGGTTTCGCCGCACCAGGCGGAGCGGGTGGACCGGGTGGCTTCGCGGCACCGGGAGGTGGCGGCGGGCCAGGGGGTTTCGCCGCTCCGGGTGGTGGCGGGCCGGGTGGCTTCGCCGCGCCAGGGGGCGGTGGGGGACCGGGTGGCTTCGCCGCACCGGGAGGTGGTGGTGGGCCAGGGGGTTTCGCGGCACCGGGTGGCGGTGGCGGGCCGGGAGGGGGCGGTGGCGCGCCCGGAGGGGGAGCCGCGGGAGCGGGCGGCGGCGGGGGTTCGGCCTCCGAGGTCCAGGTGGCCACGGCCGCCGCGGCCTTGCGGCGCGGCTCGACCCGCACCCGTTCCGGCAGCCAGGCGGCCACCTTGCGGCGCACGCGCTGCCACCACGTGAGCTTCTCCTCCACGGGCGGAGGCGGTTCCTCGACCACCACGACCACCTCGGGCGGCGGCGCGACCTTGTCGCCGTTCCACTCCAGGAAACGCCCGCAGTCCCCGCAGAACGCGTGCGCGTCGTCGTTGTGGTTCCCGCACATCCTGCAGACGATCACGAGATCACCTCCAGGGTGTGCGCGACGTGAACGGGTTTGGCCGCACGGATCACCGCTGCGACGGCCTCTTCCGAGAGGACGCGCGGATCACGCGGCCGGACCACGACGCGCACCCAGTGCTCCACGTCCGTCGGCGGCTCGGGACGCGGACGCACCGACCACGACGTGCCGCCGCTCTCGTGGATCTCCACCTCGCCGTCGACGACGACGGACAGGTGCCTGCGCAGGCCCGCCATCGTGCCGCGCATCCGGAACAGGTCCACTGCCTCCGCCACCACCGCCCGCTGCGCGGTCAGGGGCCAGCTCTCGTCCAGCAGCACCCCGAACCAGCTCGACAGCCAGCGCACGAACTCCTCGGGGGCGAGCATCGGGTCGAGGTAGGCGTCGACGCAGTCGATGGTGCTGATCAGCGGCGCGAGCACGTCGTCGAACCCGGTGGTCCAGCGCACGGTGAAGTCGCTCTCCGCGAAGACCGCCGGCAGGAAACCGATCAGCGGGTACGGGGTGGGCAGCAGGTCCGCGCCGGGCGGCGTCATCTCGACTCCTCCACCCGCACCTGGTGGTCGTAGGAGAACACGAGCCCGCCCGGTCCCACCGGCAGCAGCATCGTCTCCGCACCACGTTCGCCCGTCACGGGGTTCGCGCCGAACAGGCGGACGTCCTCGACGATGTCGACACCGCGGACCCCTTGCAGGGTCGCGAAAACCTCGCCGTGGGTCACCCGCCGCCCGAACGGCCAGCCGGTGCCGTCCGGTCCGCCGACGAGCGGGTTGAGGTACCTGTGCAGCGCCTCCAGCGCGCGGGCGCGGACCTCCTCGGTGTCGAGGCGGGGCCGGGCCACCAGCCGGGCGACCACGGTGACACCGCGGTAGCGCGGCGGTTCCACGAGCACCCGCGTGCCGACGAGCCGCACCTCGTCGAGCCGGTTCGCGATCCGTTCCAGCGTCGCCGGGCCGGGCACCAGGTCCGCGAAGAGCAGTTCGCCGGACCGCTGCGCCGCCGCCGGCACCACCAGCACCTTCACCGCCCCGTGCGGGACGTCGTCTTCCCCGGCGGTGACGCAGTGGATCCTGGCCGCCTCCGGCGCGGCTTCCCGCGAGATCGCCTCGTAGTCCTCCGCGGTGACCGCCCGGCTGCGGGTGCGCAGCATGATCGGTCCGCGCGCCTTGGCCTCGGCGAGCGTCTCCCCGTCCACCCCGCCCGACGCCGGGTGCAGGTTGGTCACGCCGGAGACGAACGGGATCGACGCCTTGAGCGTGTCGATCGCGAACCGGGCGACGTTCCCCCGCCCGCCACCGCCGTGGTAGTAGCTGCGCGCCCTGATCCGGGCGCCCTGGGGTGGCACGGCACCGCAGCGCCGCAGGGAACCGTCCTGGAGCCGGATCGCGGGACCGAACGAGATCTCGCCGGAGACCCAGTCGATCACGAAGTGGCGGTCGTCCGCGCCGCTGGCGGAGAAGTCGTCGACCGCGGTCCACTCCTGCCAGCCCTCGTCGTCGGACACCTCCACCACGGCGGAGTGGACTCCCGCGAGGACCGGGGCCTTGGCGAGCGAGAGCCGTTGTCCGGGAACACCTTCCGACTCGCCCAGCTCCTCGAACTCGACGATCTCGCCGTGCACCGCGCGGGCCGTCGCGCCGACCGTGCCGGCGTGCAGCGAGCGGACCACGGGGGTGGAGCTGTAGGAGGGCTGGCCCGGCAGCGGCTCGACCACCTTGATCCGCAGCCAGCCCGCGCGCTGGTCGTCGATGACGCTCGCCTCGTGCCCCTCGGGCAGGTGCACCACGACCCGGCCCGGCCGGTTCAGGCCCGCTGTCTCGTCGGTGGTCAGCTCGCACTCGGCCCAGCCGTCGCCCGTCCACGCCTCCCAGACGATCGGCGGGTGCAGCGGGTTCACGCCGACACCGGAGACGGCGCCGTCGAAGTCGATCCGCACCGCGCAGGCGGGCGCGGGGTCGAGCAGGCCGATCAGGAGCGTGTCGCCCAGCTCCGGAGGGTCGCTGAACGCCTCGAACTCCTGCCCGATCTCGACGGCGGTGGTCTGGTTCTCGCTGCCGACACCGGACTGCCGCACCCGCCGCACGGCGGTGATCGAGGTCGGCGTGACGGCCAGGTCGGCGGCGGTGGAGAAGACGATCGCCTCCTCGCTCTCGGTGCGCGTCGTGGACACGGTGGTGCCGCGCCGGATCACCAGCGGCGAGCGCGCGGGCGTGGACAGCCAGAAGGTGACGGGGACCTCCGCCGGGGTGGGCGGGAACATCCGCAGGCCGAGCAGCTCGAGGAACTTCACGTACAGCCGGTCCGGCACCCGGTTGAGCCGATAGCACAGCTGCTCCGTCATGAACGCGAACGCCTCGATCAGCGTCACGCCGGGATCGGACACGTTGTGGTCCGTCCACTCGGGACACCGCCGCATCACGAAGCGCTTGGCGTCGTCGACGAGCTCCTGGAACCGCCGGTCGTCCAGGGTGGGCGCGGGAAGCACCATCAGTAGTCGCCCTCCTCGGGAATCGTGTAGAAGGGGTGGACGAGGTTGCGCTCGTCGTTCTCGCCCTTCACCACGTAGGTGATGTCGATCAGGAGCAGGCTGGGCTGGTCGGGGTCGGCGCGCACGAGCACGTCCGAGACGGAGACGCGGGGTTCCCAGAGGTCGAGCGACGTCCGCACCTCCCGTTCCACCGCCGCGAGCACGTCCACCGACGCGCCCTCGAAGGTGAAGTCGCGCAACCGGGAGCCGAACGCGGGCCGGAACGGCCGTTCGCCCGGGTAGGTGCGCAGGACGAGCGCCATCGCCTGCTCCAGCTTCCGCGCGCCACCGAGGGTGGCGATGGTGCCGTTGGCCGTCACGTCGAGCGGGAACGCCCAGCCCCGCCCGACGAACTCGTCGTCGATCACCAGAACCTCCGTCAGAGCGGGATGGGGACGCCGTTGACCGTCAGCAGACCGACGACGTTCACGTTCTCGGCGGTGAGCGTGATGGTGCCCTGGGCGACGATGCCCATGGCGGTGCCGGCGTTGATCACGGCCGCGCCGCTCTGCCCCGCGCCGAGGTAGACGAGGCCGTTCTCGGCGGTGATCGACACGCTCGGCATCGGGCACACCGACACCCCCGGCACCAGCGAGGCGTTCAGGCTCACGCCCGCGTTCACCTGGTCGACGGTCAGGCCGATCTCGCCGTTCTGGCTGCCGAGCCTGGCCGCGGACGCGAGCGCGCCCGCACCGGGTCCCGCCGCGCCGCCCTGGCCACCGCCCGCCCCGCCGAGCCCGCCCGCGAGCGACCCGGCCGCGTCGAGCCCGGCCGTGCCGCCCATCGGACCGCCCGAGGAGGAGGCCGCGCTCAGGCCCGCGTCGAGCCCCGCACCGGCGAGCCCACCGGCGGCGGGCGAGCCGGCCCCTCCCGCACCGCCACCGAGCGGCATGGGGATGTCGTAGAACAGCAAGGAGTTCCCGGTGCTCGACACGAAACCGCGGTGGTGGATCTCGCTCACCAGGCCGGGGGTGACGACGGAACCGGCCTGGGACGGGAGGTCCATGCCCTGCAGGCCCTGCGCCGAGGAGAGGTCCGGCATGTCCGGCAGGCCCGCGGCGCTCGCGAGGTCGCCCATGCCCTGCATGTCCGGCATTCCCGGCATGGGCGAACCGGTGCCGCCGAGACCGCCGCCCACGGGACCGAGGAAGCTGCTGAGGTCGCCCGACTGCACGCCCGCGGCGGCCGTCACCGCGAACGGCCCGCCCGCGAACACCGGCCCGGACGCCGCGACGTTCCACGTGGTCAGGTCGTTGATCATCCCGCCGAGGACGTAGGGGCGCCGCACGTCCCCGAACTCGAACGCCACCAGCACCTCGTCGCCCACCTCCGGCAGGAAGCTCGCGCCCGTGCGCTGCCCGGACGTGAACTGCACGTTGGGCGCCCAGTCGGTCTCGAACTCGGGGGAGAGCCAGGGGAGCGTGACCTTCACCCTGCCCTTGCCCAGCGGGTCGGCGCAGTCGGCGACGACCCCGCACACCACGCTGCCGAGCAGCGTCCGTTCCCCGGCGGACGCCTTCGAGGCGAGCCCCACCACCGAGCGGTCCTGCCTGCCGTGCGCGGAGAAGACGACGCGGTAGCCGTGCTCGGACTCGTCGAACACGTGCCTGGCCCGCGACACCCGCCACGCACCGGAGAACACCTCCTGCACACCGGAGATCTCCACCCAGGCGCCGGGCTGCACGGCGGCGTTGCCCTTCACCTCGCCCTCCGCCTCGGCGAACGTGCTGGCGGCGTCCGTGCCGAACGCGCCGGCGACGACCGGTCCGGTGACCGGCATGGTGGTGACCGACGCGAAGGGGCTGCCCACCCGGACGTTCGCGGTGGGGCTCGGCGCGGGCCCGAGATCGCCCACCGGCGACCCGAGCATCCCTCCCGCCGACGACAGCGCCCCGGAGAGCCCGCTCGCCGCCCCGGAGAGGTCGCCGGACAGCGCCGCCCCCACCGCGCCGCGCACCGCCCCGCCGAGCCCGCCCCCGCTGAACTTGCCCGCCAGCGCGCCCGGCGAGTGCTCGCCGCCGTCCGGACTGGTCACGACCTGGGCGGCGGCCTTGCGCGCCATCGGATCCCACGTGCGCACCTCGACGTCCGGCGTGAGGTTGCCCGCCGTGATCCGCGGCCGGAAGCTGATCAGCTTGTCCGGGTAGGACACCGCGACCGGGCGCGGCGCGGTCGCCGTGCCGCCGGTGACGGGGCGGAAGTGGAACCCCTCCGCCGTCACGCCGAACTCGTAGCCGATCTCCCGCGCCCTGCCGTCGAGGAAGTCCCAGTCCGTCTGGTTCACCTGCGCGAGGTAGGCGTGCGTGACGGTGCTCGGGACGATCGTCCCCACCACCAGCCCCGCCTGCGTCGCGATCTGCTGTGCGACATCGGAGTCGGTGACGTTGACGAAGCTGCGGCTGCGCTTCACCCGCTGCAGCCGGTGTTCCCGGGTGTAGCCGCGCACGACGGTGCGCATCGTCATCCCGGTCAGCAGCCCTTCCACGGACGTGACCTCCCCGGCCAGCAGCACCAGGGACTCACCCGCCGGACCGGCACCGCCGATCTCGACCGCTGTGCCGATCGCGAGGCCCGCCTTGCGGAGCGTGGAGCCGTCGAGGTCGAGGAAGGTCAGCTCGAACATGCCCGGCAGGTGCGAGTCGTTGTCCACGACGGTGCGCAGCAGGCGGGCCGACACCTCGTCGCGCAGCGGTGACCCGGCGACCGTCACGCTCGGACGTCCCGTCGCCTCACCGTTCGCGACGGTCTCCACCGGCTCGCTCATCGTCGCTGTCCTTCCGGGTTCTCGTTCGCGGGTGGCAGCGCCAGCGACCGGCCGGGCCGCACGCGCAACGGGTCGTCCAGACCGTTCTCCTCGGCGATCCGGCGCCAGGCGTGCGGGCTGCCGTAGGCGCGGTTGGCGATCTGCACCACGTTCTCGCCCTGGCAGACCACGTGCCGGGTGCGTCCCGGCACACCGCCCGACGTGGGGTTGGTGAACGGCTTCGGAGCCGTGTACTCGACCAGGGTCAGGTCGAACGAGGCCCACACCGGCACCCCGAACTCGTCGAAGCGCTTGTACTTGACCTTGACGCTCTCCAGGGCCACCTTGGCGTTGCGTCCCATCGGACCGGCGATGCCCCAGCTGAACAGCAGCACCGGCAGCCGGTAGAAGACCGGGCCCGCCCCCATCTCCTTGACGGGGTTCTTGGTCGCGACCTCCGCCGTCCCGCCGGTCCCCGCCGTCCGCCCCCTCGCCCGGTCCGCCCGCGCGACCATGTCGCCGGCCAGCTTCTCGGCGGCGGTGTAGGAACCGAGCTCGAGCGCGGCGGCGGTGCTGATCCGCACCGGCGTCGCCCAGGCGATCAGCTGGTCCACCGCCTTCTGCGTCGTCACCGCCCCGAGGACCTGGGCGCCGGAGAGCTCCAGCCGGATGTTGCTGGTGCCCTTGAGGGCGTCCTGGAAGCTGTGGGTGACGACCGCGCGGTTGCCCTCGGTGCTGTTCTTCTTCTTGAGGCTCACCTCGGACGGGTTGACGGAGAACACCACCGGCCAGCCGGCGCCGGACTCGGCGACGAGCGTCGCCTTGGCGTTGCCGGTGACCAGACCGAGGACGTTCGTGACGTCGGAGACGACCTTGCCAGGAAGCCCGATCACAGGAACCCCTCGTGTGCGAGCTCCAGCGTCTCCTTCGCGACCCCGGCCTTGTCGGCGTCGAGGTCCGGACCGGTCCACGACACCGGGTAGACGTTGCGCAGCTCCCAGGACGTGACCACCCGCCACTCGGAGTCGAGCAGCTGGATCGTCGCGTCGTCACCGAGGAACCCGCTGACGGCCGGGTGGAGCGCCCCCGGCTGCCCGTAGGGAGACCACTTGCCGCGCAACCAGCTCAGCACCTGCGCCGACGACGAGTCGATCGCGCGCTTGAGCTTGATCGCCTGGTAGTCCACGTCCGCGAACATGATCCGCTGGTACCCGTACTGGCCGGGGTCGTGCGCCTTGTGCAGCTTCGCCATGACCTTCAGCCCCGCGCAGGAGGCCCAGTCGCCCAGGCTCACCCCGCCGACCGTCACGTTGAACCGCATGGACATGCCCATCACCGGGCGCGCTCCGAGATCGCTCATGCCGTGCTCCGTGCCCTCACCGTGTGGCCTTCTGACCGGGACCGAGAAATCCACCGTGGACGATCGTCAGAGTCTCGACCGCCACCTTGCTCGACGACGCGTCGAACTCGCTGATCTGCCAGCCGACCGGGAACATCTCCCGCAGGTGCCACACCGCGACCGGCACGCCGCCGGACGTCGTCATCTCGACGGCGCCCTCCTCCGGCACCCCGCCGCGGGCCTGCACGTCGGCGAGCCACGTCTGCACCGCCGCCGTCCCGGCCGCGTCCGCCGCCCGGCTGAGCTTGACCTGCTCGTAGCGCGGAATCGCCGCGAACCGGACCACCTGGTCGGAGCTGCCCCGCCGGTACTCGGCGACGTCCCACTTCACCGACAGGCCACCCACCTTCGACCACGACCCGAGGTCGTGCGCCCCCGCGGTGACCGCGAACCGGTGGGCCATGCCGTGCGCCAGTGACATCCTGTCCGTCAAGGCGACACCTCACTTTCAGCTGAAGTCCATCAGTCGGCCGGACCGTTCGCGTTCGACGAGCATGTCGAACCGCAGCCGGGCCGACAGGTGGCTGTAGATCCGGGCCGACAGCTCCTCGAACTCGTCGGCGTCGTCGAGGTCGAACCACCGCCGCGGCGGCTCCTCCGCGAAGATCTCCGCGAGCCGCTCGGCCAGTTCCTCCGCGTCCGCTTCGGACGGTTCCGGCTTCTTCTTCGTGTTCCCGGAACCTTGCTCTGGCGGATCTTCATCGTCTTCTTCCGCGTCCTCGTGGACGTCGTACTGCGCGTCCGTCAACATCTGTTCGTACACAGCGCGAAGCGACTGGAAGTTCGACCTGTCGTCCTGGAAGTCCTGTGCGGTGAGCATTTCGCCGCCGACTTCCTGCCACGAGACCCTGAGCATCTCGCGCGCGTCCAGCACAGGCATCGACTCCCCGGCACCGAACACCCCGGACCGGGCCGTGGGCTGCGGCCGTTCTGGCGGCGGGGAGGTGACGGGGTGCAGCAGAGCTGGAGGCGGCCCGGTCGCCCCGCCGGCAACCCAGTCCTCGACCCGTATGGCGTCCTCTTCGAGCTCTTGTCCTTGTGCCGACAGCCGATCCGGCAGTGCGGCACCGAAACGGCGCTGCTGGAGTGCGTGGGTGAGCTCGTGCGCTACCAACGGTGCCGCCTCCGTGCTGTCCAACGCCCCCAGTTCGTGCGGCACGTGCACGACGCCACCTTCGGTGAAGCCCCGCACACCCAGCACCCTCGCCGTCCGGGAGGTTTCCTCGCCGCGCAGCACCGGGATGTCGTCCACCTCCACTCCCAGCGCGAGCGCCACCGGTCCCGAGACCGACCTCGGCACTGCCTCGGTCTCGGGGCCGGTGCGGTCGTTGGAGAGCGGGGACGGCGTTGTGCCGCGGAGTGGAGCGAACTGTGCTGTGGCTGGTGTGTGGATTGCTTGTGTGGGCGGCGTCTTTGGGGTGGCACGGGTGTGCGTCGGCTTCTGAGACTGGGGGATCTGCGGCTCTTTCGACGTGGTGCGGTGAGGTAGCGGAGCTGACCGCGTCGGTTTGGGCTGGGTTTCCTCTTCGGGGGAAGGAATTGCGGGGGTCATGCGATCCGCAAGTCCGAGGGTGACGTCTCGCGTGTCCGCGGGTGGCTCGGGATCACCGGCCTTGCCGTCTTCGGCGAGTGGCAACGCCGGGATGGTGGTCGCGGCGGGAACCGGAGCCACGCCGGGTTCGGCCTCGGCGTGCACCAGCGGCACCACCGGGGCTTCGGGATCAGTCCGTGGTGTCGCGGCCTCCGGAACCGCGCTGGGAAAAGGGGTGCGACCACCCAGCCCTCGACGCCGCGCCTCGGCCAGCGTCGCACGGCGCACCGGACGCGTGACGTCCTGCGGCACGGATGGCATGGCGTCGCCGGGCGTGCTCCGCGTGTCCGCGCCGTAGCCCGGCGTCTTGCCGACCAGCGGACCGGTCGGAGCAGGCGTCGGATGGGCCTGTGCCGGGAGAGGTGGTGTCGGTGCGAGGGTGGCTGACGCCGGGGTGGGTGGTGCCGGGTTGGTTGGCGCTGGGCGAGCCTGTGCCGGGTGGGCCTGTTCCGGAAGAGGTGGTGCCGGGGTGAGTGATACGGGGGTGGTTGACGCCGGAGTCGGTCGTGCCGGGGTGGTTGGCGCCGAGGTGCTTGGCGCTGGGCGGGCCTGTTCCGGAAGAGGAGGTGCCGAGGTGAGTGGTGCGGGGCTGGCAGACACGAGGGAGGGTGGTGCCGGGGCGGCAGACGCCAGAGTGGGTGGTGCCGGGTTGGTTGATGTCAGGTTCGGCTGTGCCGAGCTGGGTTGTGTCGGGCCAGGCGTTGCCGGGCTGGCGGGCGTCGGGCTGGGCGGTGTCGGGCTGGATGGCACTGGGTGGTTCGGCTGTGCCGAGTGGGTGGCGGCCCTCTCCGGAACAGGTGCGGCGGCCGGACCGGGGCTGGTGTCCTGGGGGACCGGCGTGCCACGGTCCTGGACCGCGGATCGTTCGGGGTGGGTCAGGGGCGCGCGGTCGTCGGTCGCGACTGTGCGGACGACCGGTGCCGGGCGCGACTCGCCGTTGGTCTCGCGGTAGAGGTTGTCCAGCACGCGGTCCTTCTTCTGGTACGCGCGGTGCATGAACTCGGAGGGCGTCCACGGAGTCGCCGGGACGACGCCTGCCTCCAGTGCGTCCGGCGGCGACTCGGTCAGCGAACCTGCTCGCAACGTCCCCTGCCTGGTGGCGAGCGAACGCGGACGGCGCGGCACGAGAGGCGCGTGCCCGGGCCGTTCCGCGTCGGCCGCGTGAGTGCCGCTGGTCGCGAAGGGTTCGGGGACGACTGCGGGTTCGGGGACGACTGCGGGGCCGGGGGAGGACACCGGCGGCGCACTCGGGCGGCCCGCGGTGCTGACACCGGCCTGGACGGAGCTTGCCGAGGACAGTTCGTCCACCGCCGTGGTCACCACATCCCTGATGCGCACCGCTTTCGAGGCGCCCGTGCCGGCCACGGCATCCGCGGGTTCCTCCACGGACGCGACCTCCGCCACGACAGCGCGCTCCCCGTCGACCTCGCCGACAGGACCGGTCCAACTCACCTTCTTCGGATGGACCATGCCGCCCTTTCCCGAACCGGCCGCCACGGCACCAGCCGCGTCCGCCGCACCGACCACGGGAACCGCCGCCCTGTCCCGAGCCCTCACGGCTCCACCGGCCGAGACGGCTTCCGCCAGGCCCTGGGAGGTCACCGGGTGCGCGGCACCGGCACCCCGCTTGGCCACCGGCACCCTCTCGGCGTCCACACCGCCCGGAGCCTCCCGGCCGGGGACGAGCTCGCCCGTCGGAACCCACCCCGAGTCACCGGCCGGGCCGCCCCAGCCGACCTCGGCCGGGCGGACCTCCGCCGAGCCAGCCTCAGCCAGGCCCTCCGCCGAGCCGACCTCTGTCGAGCGGGCGTTGGCCGAGCTGACCTTGGCCGAGCCGGTCTTGGCCGAGCCGGTCTTGGCCGAGCCGACCTTGGCCGCGCCGTCCGCAGCCGAAGCGCCCGCAGCCACGCCGTCCGCAACCGAGCTGTCCGCAACCGAGCTGTCCGCAACCGACTCGTCCACAACCGACCTGTCCGCAGCTCGTCCGTCCACAACCGGCCTGCCTGCGACCGGCTCGTCAGCGGCAAAGCCGTGAGCATCCCGTCCGTGGACACCCCGGTCATCGACACTCTCGCCGTCGACACCCCAGTCATCGGCATCCCAGCCATCGACACTCTGGTCATCGACACCCTGGCCGTCGACACTCCACTCACCAACACCCTGGTCATCGACGAGGTCGTCCGCGTCCCAGTAGCCCTCGCCCGCGTCCTCCCACAGCCCAGGCCCTTCGCCCGCCCGCATCCCGCGGCCCAGCCGCCGGAACCGGAGCCGCCCCCGCCCACGGGAAACCCGAGGACCGCTCCCGGGAATCGCCGTGACGATCCCCGCCACCCGCCCGGCCTGTCCGCCCCGCCCGAAGAGCAGTTCCGACGCACGCCGGGGCGAGAGCCGGTCCAGCACCCCCAGCGGTTCGGCCGACAGCGTCACGGGTGCGTCGCCGATGACCCCGGACATGCGGGGGACGTCCCGCCAGGACGGGCGGTGCCGGGGACGTTCGGCGGGGGCGAAGCCCGCCGGCTCGGCGACCTCGCCGGGAACGACCAAGTCCACAGTGGACTCAGCACGTTTCTTCCACGGCCAGCGGAACATCCGATCCTCCTCTCCGGTGCGGTCAGTACTCCTGGGGCGGCTGGTCGACGCGGGTGTTGATCGCGCCGATCTCGTGGATCACCCTCGCCCTGGTCCGGTGGTCGAGCTCGAGGATCGACTCGAAGGACCAGTGCAGGTAGTAGGCGATGTAGACGATCTCCTCCCACAGCCGGTCCCGGTCCTCGACGGTGATCGGCTTCACGGGCCGACCTCACCGGCCACGTCCACGAGGAACTGGTGGCCGCACTCGGGACACGCCACCTCGCCCTCCGTGTGGCCGAGCTGGTTGACCCGGCGGTAGAGGTCCTGCAGGAAGGTGAGGTCGGAGGCGAACATGTGCTCGACGACGAACCTGTCCACCGCGGGCAGGGTGCCGAGGCGCGTCAGGGTGCGCATGATCAGGTAGATCGTCAGGTAGGACGGGTTCTGCCGCACCAGCGGCTCCGCCTGCGCGGTGAGCTCGTCCTTCGCGGTCGCGAGGCGGAGCGCGCCCTCCCGGTGGAGGCGGCCGTCCTCGTCCACGTAGCCTCGCGGCAGCGTGAACGGGAACTCGGTGCGCAGTCCCGGTTGCACGGCCGCGGCGGTCATTGCTTGATGTCGATCTGCTCGCAGGTGAGCGTGACCGTCGCGATGGCGGCCTCGCTGCCGCCCGCCTTCATGCCGGCGATCTCCAGTTTGGACGGCCACGCGTTGAGCAGGTCGTAGGTCTGCTTGATCACGCCCGCCATGTCGAGCAGCAGCAGCGAGCAGCTCCTGCGCGCGGTGGGCTGGCCCGCCAGGACCTCCTGGTGCCACGTCCACAGCGCCATGTCCTGGTCGACGCCGCGCTTGAGCACGACGGTGGCGGGCTTGGTGCGGCCGAACTGCTTGGACAGCGAGACGCCGAGCCGGTTGCTCGACATGTACTCGCTCACCTCGACCTCCGAGGTGATGCCGGACAGCTCCGAGAACGAGATCTCGCTCATCCGGTCTGCGGTGATGACGAAGCGCGCGGCGCTGACGAGCGTGCTGGTGTTGGTGCTGGCGGTCGAAACGCGGGGGAAGCTCATGGCACGGTCTCCAAACGGGCGTCAGGTGGGGTGGTCACTCGTCGAGGGCGGGGCCGTGCGGCATCTGCGCGATGCGGAACACGACGAACTCCGCGGGTTTCACCGGTGCCACGCCGATCTCGATGATCAGGTTTCCGGCGTCGCGGGACTCGGGAGGGTTGTTCTCCTCGTCGCACTTGACGTAATAGGCTTCCGCGGCGGTGCGGCCCATCAGCGCGCCGTTGCGCCAGATCCGTTGCAGGAAGGCGCCGACGACCCTGCGGACCGAGGACCACAGGTACTCGTCGTTGGGTTCGAAGACCACCCAGTTCGTGCCGTTGAGGATCGACTCCTCGATGAAGTTGAACAGCCTGCGGACGTTGATGTAGCGCCACTCGGGGTCGGACGAGAGGGTCCTCGCTCCCCAGAGGCGGATGCCCTGGCCGGGGAACGCCCTGATGCAGTTGATCCCCACCGGGTTGAGCAGCTCCTGCTCGACGCGGCTGATCGCGGTCTGGAGGGAGACGACGCCGCGCACGACCTCGTTGGCCGGCGCCTTGTGCACGCCCCTGGTCTCGTCGTTGCGGCCCCAGATCCCCGCGACGTGCCCGCTCGGCGGCACCGCGACCGGCGTGCCGGTGTTCGGGTCGAGGGTGGTGATCCACGGCCAGTACAGGGTGCCGAACTTGGTGTCGTACCCGGCGGTCTCGGAGCGCCAGTGCCGGATCTGCTGCGAGTTGAGGCCCGGCGGCGGGTCGAGGATCGCGACGCGGTCCGACATCAGCTCGCAGTGGGCGATCATCGCCTGCTGGACGGCGCGCACGCCGTCGGCGTCGATCAGGCCCTGCTGGTGGGCGGACATCAGGTCGGGCACCAGGACCATCGTGATCTCGTCGATGGCCTCGAAGCCGCCGATGCCGGTCCGCTCCACCGGGTCGCCGACGTACGTCGCCGCGTTGAGCACGACGGGTTCCGGCGCGGCGCCGCCGAGCGCGACGACGGAGTCCTTGCGCGGCAACGCGAGCGCGCCGGACTTGTGCTGCTCCAGGCTCACGAGCTTGGACTGCTTCGACACCACCGTGGCGACGTTCTGGGGTCCGCGCTTGGCGGTGACGTTGTCGAACGACTCGACCACCTTGCCCGCGCGCAGCACGTCCAGCCGGAAGGTGTCCTCGCCCGGCTCGCCCGGTTCGGCGATGGACACCGAGTACTCGCCCGCCTGGGCCGCGTCGAGGGCCTGCACGGTGAACGCGGGCTTGTCGTCGCCGGCGGCGGACGGCACGCCGATCCGCTCCGCCGTTCCCTTGACCGCCTGACCGTCCGGTTCCGGCTTCGCGATCCGGATGACGTAGGCGGCGCCACCCCCGTTGAGGAAGTAGCCGTAGACGGAGTGCGGGAGGTACGCGCCCTCCACGAAGCCGCCGAACACCCGCGTGTAGTGGGTCCAGTTGGCGATCAGGACCGGTTCCGACAAGGGGCCCTTCTCGGCGAACCCGACGAAGCCTGCCACGGCGGTTCCGACGCCCTCGATGGGCTTCGAACCCGACGACACCTCTTCGACGTAGACGCCTGGGGCCAGGTAGTTGGGCATCGACTCTCCCCGTTCGACCGAGAAACCACTCCGGGGAAGGGTGTCACCGCGAGGCGTCCGCGAGACGGTGTCCGTGCGCAGCGCGACGGCTATCGCGCATTGCCTTCGAGGGCAACGAGAACTGGTCACGCCGGTGTCTTCCGCCGTCTCCCGCGCGCCGGGTGCCCGTCCGACACTGGCGCGTGTGCTGGCAGATCTGACGTCATCGATCCACAAGTGGCTCGCGGCCGAACTGGTGCCGGGAACGGAGATCGGCTCCGACCCTCCCGCGCTGCTGAACGGCATCCAGCGCAGACCGAGGCGGGCGGGCCTGCTCAACCTGTTCCTGTTCGCCGTCACCGAGGACCTCGACGGGCTGCCCGCGGCCCCGGTGCGGGTGCGCGACGGCAACGGCAGGGTCATCGGCTCGTCCGCCCCCACCCGCAGCTACCACCTGTCGTACCTGGTGACCGCGTGGGCGGCCGACACGACGGAGGAGCTCGACCTGCTGGGTTCGGTGATCGCGGCGCACGCGGAGCAGGACTGCCTCACCGGCGAGCACCTCCAGGGTGCGTTGCGGCCACTGGAGTCGGCGCTGCCGGTGCGGCTCGGCTGGATGCCGAACGCGGGCAACGCCGACCTGTGGGGTGCGCTCGGGCTGCCGATGCGGACCGCTCTCGTCCTCACCGTGACCGCGCCGGCCCTGCCGCGGCGGCTGCGCCAGGCCGCACCGCCGGTCCGCAGCCTCGAACTCGAGGTGCACGACCTGTCACCGGGCCCGGCCGCCGAGGACGCCCCGGACTCCGCGCCTGTCTCGCGCAGGCGCTGGGAACGCACCACGATCACCGAGCACTGACCCAGGAGGCCCTGCCGTGTCCCGACTTCAGGCCGCGATCGCGATCACGCTGGTCGTGGTGCTCTCCCTGCTCGCAGCGGGCGGCGACGCCGTGCGGCCGGGGCCGTTGACCGAGAACGTGGCCAGACCCGGCCTGCTGCCGCCACCCCCGCCCGAACGGCTGGAACCGTCCTACCGGGAGGCCGTGTACGGGGACTTCGTCCTCGCGGGCAACAGTGTGCTCCGCTGCCCGGTCGAGGGCGAGGAACCGGGCTCCCACAGCCCGGAGCAGTGCCGTGCCGCGACCGCGGGGAACGCGGGCTCCGGCGGTGCCTTCGAGGACGGCAGCGCCAACAACAGCGGCTACTACCTGCACCACGCGGACGTGGACGGCGTCGCGGACACCTTCAACTCCAGCCGCGCGACGGTGACCATCCCGGCGGGCGCGAAGGTGCGGCACGCGCGCCTCAACTGGGGCGGCCACACCGGCCGGTTCATCGGCTTCTCCGGCGTGAACTGCGTGCAACCCCTCGCCCTGCAAGGAGAGCGTCCACCACAGCCGGCCGCCGCCGAGCCGCGCGACCAGGCCGTCCGCCTCGCAGTCGGGCAGGGCAGGCCGGCGGTGGTACCGCTCGACCCCGCGCACTTCCGCACCACCGACGGCCTCACCGAACCGACTCAGATCTACACGAACTGGGCCGACGTCACGGACTTCTTCGGCGGGGTGGCGGGCGGCACGCCGGTCAGCGTCACGGTCGGCAACGTGTGGGTGCCCACCGGTCCCGGTTGCGCGGGCGGGTGGTCGCTAACGGTCGTCTTCGGCCACGACGGGCCGACCCCCGCCCACCCCCGCCCGAGGGTCGTCGACATCTACAGCGAGGACCTGCCGCGAGGCGGGGCGTTGCTGCCGGGGTTGCTGGAGCCGCTGCTGCCGGGCGTCCCGCCGATCCTCGACGGCCTGCTGCCGGGCCTGGTGCCAGGGCTCACCGGCACGGACGTGGTGCTGCCGGGCGTCACGCGGAACAAGGCGGGTGCGGACGTCACGATCGGCGTGACGGCGTTCGACGGCGACTGGAGACAGGGCGGCGAGAGCCTGACGGTCGACGGCGCCGCGGTGGTCGAACCCTGTTCCTCCGACGGCACCGCGGACTTCTTCCGGTCGTGCGCCCTCGGGGCGGAGGACCCGCTCGGGCCGGGGCCGAGTCCGGTCAACAACCTCAGCGTGGACGCCAAGGTGTTCGCCCCGCCGTTGTCCGACGGCGACTCCGGTGACGTCGAGGTGGGCATGAACTCGGTCGGCGACTTCGTGGTGGTGCACAGCCTCGTGATGTCCGCCGCCGTCGAACCGTCCGTGTCGATCACGCTGACCGGCCCGTCCGAGCCGGTCAAGGAGGGTTCGCTGGTGAGCTTCACCGCCGAGATCACCAACGACGGGTCGCTGCCGCTGACGGAGGTGGCGCTCACCCTCGACGGCGGGGCCAGGTGCACCCCCGGCCGGTTCCCCGCTCTGGCGCCGGGTCAGGCGGTGGCGGCCACGTGCGTGCGGACCACGCCCGGCTCGGCGGCCTTCACCACGAAGGCGACGGTGACCGCCTCCTACCTCACCGGCACGTCCGGGAAGGTCACCGCGAGCGCCGAGGTCACGACCGACGTGGTCGCGTCCGCGTACGTGGTGGAACGACTGCCCGACCGGTTCGTGGTGCGGCAGGGCGCGACCGTCGAGTTCGCGGTGCGCCTCGCCAACAACAGCGACGAGGACCTCACCGAGGTCGTCTACCAGGACGACCTCGTCGCCGGGTGCGCCGCTCCCGCGGCGGTGCTGCCCGCACGGTCGGAGGCCGAGTTCACCTGCGTCGCCACCGCTCCCGAGGCCACCTTCCAGAGCGGCGGCGTGATGACGGCCGTGACGGCGTCCGGGCAGCGGCTCACCGTGTCCTCGGACCGCGTCACGGTCTCCGTGATCGCCCCGGCCGTCGCGGTGGCGGTTTCCTTGCGGGACGACGTGGTCTACCGCGGGACGGAGGTGGAGCTCACCTTCTCCGTGACCAACACCGGCACCGGCGACGAGGAGGCGCTGACCGACGTCGCCGTCACCGCGGAGGGCCTGTGCTCGCCGGAGCCGATCGCGCAGCTCCTGCCGGGCGAGACGGCCGAGGCCGGGTGCGTGGCCGACGCCGTGCGGTCGCAGGACGTCGTGGCGAAGGCGCTGGCCACGGACGTGAGCGGCGAGGAGGTGGCGGGGGAGTCGCCACCGGTCCCGCTGACCGTGCTGGAGCCCCTGATCACGCTGACCCAGGTGAGCGACCGGCCCGTCGTGCGCAACGGCGCGGAGGTCGGGATCACGTTCACCGTCGAGCACACCGGCACCGCCGAGGACGGGCCGGTGACCGACGTGCGCATCGCCAGCCCGACGCTGCCGGCCGACTGCCTGCCCGAGGTCGTCCCCTCGCTCGACCCCGGGGACACCGCCGAGGCGTCCTGCCGCGCCACACCCGACCGCAGCTTCGACAACCAGGCGTTCGCGGGCGCCACCGACGCCACGGGCAGGGCGATGACGGTCGGCACGACGCCCCTGCGGGTGGTCGTGATCAACCCGGCGCTGACGATCAGCACCTCCGTGACCCCGGAGACGGCCAAGCGCGGTGCGCGCGTGGACTTCTCGGTCGTCGTGCGCAACATCGGCGACGTCCCGATGACGGTGCGGGTCCGCAACGACAACGCGGCCGACTGCGACTTCGGCCTCACCGGCTCCGGTCTGCCGGCCGGAGCGGCGCACGGCGTCCGCTGCACCGTGACCCTGCCCGACGGGGACACGGGGGACGAGCTGACGAACACCGCGTCCTTCGAGGCCGCTCCGCTGCCCGAGGTCGGCGACTCCGGCGAGCCCCTGACGGGAGCCGACGACGCGACCGTGACCCTGGAGGCCGGGCAGGCACCGGCGCCGCCCCCGCCGGGGACCGATCCGGGTGAGGCTCCTCCGCCGGGAGGGGTCGGCAACGGGACGATCGGCGCGCCGGGCAACACCGGCACCGGGCGGTCGTCCGGAACCTCGCGCGACGGCCTCGCCTCGACGGGTGCCTCGATCTGGCTGCCGATCGCCCTCGGCGTGGGCCTGCTGCTGGCCGGTGGCGCGGCGCTGCTCGTGACCTCCCGGCGGCGCCACGAGCCCGGGACCGTGCTCTACCGGTGGTGGCCCGAGTCGCGGCGCTGACCAGGACGGGCACGGGGAGGGCCGCGGGAGAGAACTTCGCCGGCGGCCTTCTCCGCGTCTGGAATGGTGTCACTGTAGTTTCAGTGTTGACCAAAATCAGACCTGGCTGCGGCGATCAGTCGGGCGCCACGTGCGCCACAAGCCCAGGCTTTCGACCAGGCCGCTGCCGCGCCGCGCGGCGATGCTGAACCGGGCCGCTGTCGGGAACCGGCAGTCGGCGGGCTCCGCGTTGTGCGAAACGGACAAGCGGCAGGACGTCGTCCCGGGCATCCTGAGGTCAGAGCAGCGCCGCGACGTCCCGGGCTCGCCGTCCCGCTCGTTCACCGATGGGCCGAAGCGGGATCCGCTGTTTTCTCACGGCCCGATCCGCCACGGCAACCGAGGAGGCATCATCCCAGTGACCACGTCGCCGGCCGAAGTCCAGACCTCACCACAGGGCGTTTATCGACTGCGCCTGGCTCCGCGGGAGGTCCGGGAGCTGCGGAAGTACCTGTCGGTGATCGTGGCCAGGGTGCGGGCGGCGATGATCGGCGGCTCCCGCACTCCCGGGAAGCTCGTCGTCGACCTGGACGGCGCCACGGACGTTCCTGTCGTGCAGCTGGTCATGCTCGTCAAACTGCTGCGCCGCAACCTCGGTGGCGGTGTCCACATCGAACTGTCGGGTGTTCGGCCCGCCGTCGTCGGGTCGCTCGTCGCGTTCGGGATTCCGCAGGACGTGTCCGTGACCGACTCACGCGGCCGGGCGTGGACCGGCTGACGTGCCGTACCCGCGCCCGGTGGCTGCGAGAGCCCGGCCCCAGCGCGGTGCCGGTCAGTCGTCCGGTGCCGAGGTGACCGCCACGATCAGGGCCATCAGCTGGCGACGGAAGTGGTCGTAGTCCTCCACCGCGCCCAGCAGGACGTCGGACTCGCGTTCCTCGCGGCGCACCGTCGCGAGGGCCCGGCGGCCGGCTGGGGTGATCTTCACCGATGTCCGCCTGCGGTCGTGCCGGTCCTGGCTGCGGGCGACGTGCCCGCCGCGTTCGAGGTGCTCGATGGTGCGGCTCATCGTCTGGTCCGTCACCCGGCACAGCACGGCCAGCTCGCGCTGGGAACGCGGGCCGTCGGCGAGGTGGTGCAGCGTGATCATGCCGGCGTGGGTCAGGCCGCAGCCCGCCAGGAAGTCCTCGAACCGCTTCTCCACCACGCGAGCCGCGACCGACAACAGCCTGCCGGTCGGCCAGGAGGCGACGTCCGCGCTCACCTGGCCGGAGCGGTTCGCCACCGCCAGTTCGTCCTCGTCGGCCACTGTCTCATCATCCCAGACCGGCCCATCATCCCAGACCGGCCCGTCAACCCGGACAGGTGCGGTCAGCCCACCTCGGCACCGAACGGCATACCGGTGACGGGTGCACCGCCCGCCAGCGCGGCGGCCACGGCCGCCGCGGCCGGGGGATAGGCGAGCTCGCCCAGGCCGCCGATCGGGGCGTCCGACGCCACGACGGTGACGTCGATCTCCGGGGCCTGGCCGATCCGGGACCAGCGGTAGTCGCCGAACGTCGACTCCACGACGCTGCCTCCGCGCACGGTGATCTGCGCTCCGAGCACTGTGGACACCGCGTCCACCACGCACCCCTCGACCTGCGCCCGCACTCCCGAAGGGTGCAGGGCCACGCCGACGTCCACCGCCGCGTGCACGCGCAGCACCCGCCGCGAGCCCGGCTCGGCCACCGCGACCACGGCGATGGCGGAGCCGTAGTCCTCGTGACAGGCGACTCCGCGAGCGGTTCCGCGCCTGGCCGGTTTCCTCCACTCCGAACGGTCGGCGACGGCGTCGAGCACGCGGTGCAACCGCGAGTCCGCCGGGAGCAGCCCGCGCCGCAGCGCGATCTGGTCGATGGCCGACCGGGTTCCCAGCTCCGACAGGAAGCACTCCTCCGCGTAGAGGAACTGGCCCGCGTAGACGGCTCGCCAGAACCCGGTGCGCAGCGGGGCCGGGCGGACGGTGACCGAGACGTCACCCGGGACGGTGTAGGGGAAGTGGTCGCCGCTGGCGCGGATGAGGGCGGGGTTGCCGAAGGCGGGAAGCACGGTCAGCGGCCAGGTGACGACCTCGTGCGCGCGGCGGACCGGCAGGCCCGCCCCGTCGACCTCCGCGGTGAGGCGGTGCACCGACATCGGGCGGTAGGAGTCGTGGCGCATGTCGTCCACACGGGTCCACAGCACGGAGACCGGAGCCCCTGCGCGCCGAGAGCAGGCCACCGCCTCCAGCACCGGGTCGGGCTCCACGCGCCGGCCGAACGACCCTCCGGAGGCCGTGACCTCGACCCGCACCGACGCCGCGGGCAGACCGAGCTGACGGCTGAGCAAGGTCCGCAACCCGCCGGGGTCTTGAGTCGGAGCCCAGACGCGCACGCCGTCCGCGGTGACGTGTGCGGTCGCGTTCATCGGTTCCATGGGCGCGTGCGCGAGCAACGGCATCCGGAACACCCGTTGCACACCGGCGACCGGAGCCTGCGCGGGCAGCGCGGCTTCCAGATCGGCCAGCCACGCCCGGCTGTCGGCCTCCGGGGTCCCGCCCTGCCACGTGACGCGCAGGGCGTCACGGCCGCGCAGCGCCTGGTGGGTCTTCCTGGCGATCACGGCGACACCGCCCTGACCGTCGGCGGGGGCGTTGAGGGTCACGACGTCGACGACACCGGGCAGCGCGCGGGTCGCGGCGTCGTCGACGGTCGCGGGCACGGCTCCGAGCCACGGCGGGCGTGCGACGACCGCCACCAGTCCGCCGGGTGGGCGGGCGTCGATGCCGTAGCGCGTGCGGCCGGTGACGACGTCCCGTGCGTCCACCCGTCCGTCACGGGTCTTGCCGAGCAACCGCCACCGCTGCGGCGGGGTGAGCTCGACGGGCACGGTGGCCGGGTCGAGGGCGGCGGCCGCTGGGACGAGCGCGCGGTAGGGCAGCCTGCCTCGGCGGGGGTGGTGCACCGCGCCGTCGCGCGCGGCGCATTCGGCCGCCGCAACCCGCCAGCGTTGCGCCGCCGCGGTGACCAGGAGGCACCGTGCTGTCGCCGCCGCCGTGCGGATGGGGACGGACATCTGGCGCACGGAGGTCGAGTTCGCCACCGTCTGCGGGCCGTACTTCTCCGTGTCTCCCGGGGCTTGCTCCAGCGCGACGTCCTCGGCGCCGACGGCGAGCTCCTCCGCCACCATGAGTGCCATCACGGTGCGCACGCCTTGGCCCGTGTCGGGTCGCGGCACCGTCGCGGTGATCCGTCCGGCGGCGTCCAGGCGCACGAAGACGTTCGGGGTGAGACCACCGGCGGCTGCCAGTGCCGGCACGGGAACCGCCACGACCAGGGCGGCGACACCGCTGCCGCGCAGGAAGGTCCGCCGGTCGATCATCGCGCCTCCCGCATGATCCGGCTCGCCCTGCGGACCGCGGCGCGGATGCGCGGGTAGGTGCCGCAGCGGCACACGTTGTCGCGCAACGCTTCTTCGATCGCCGCGTCGTCCGGGTCGGGGTCGCGGGCGAGCAGCGCCGCCGCGGCCATCACCTGTCCCGGCTGGCAGTAGCCGCACTGCGCGACGTCGAGCTCGCGCCACGCCCGCTGCACGGGGTGGTCGCCGTCGCGGGACAGGCCCTCGATCGTCGTGATCTTCGCCTTGGTGGAGTCCTCGACCGTGCGGGAGCACACGCGGGCCGCTTGACCGTCCACATGGGACGTGCAGGCGCCGCACAGGCCGACTCCGCAGCCGTACTTGACCCCGGTCAGGCCCAGCTCCTCGCGGAGGGCCCAGAGCAACGGGGTGTCGCCCTCCACCTCGACCTCGTGTCGTTCACCGTTGACGCGCAACAGGTATCGGGCCACCTCAGGTCCTCCTGATTTGCTCAGTCCGCTGAACATAGCGACGCTCGCGCGGACCGGCAAGGAATTGTTCAGCACGCTGAACATCCGCATAATGCTCAGCGTGCTGAACAACGTGCGGCCGTCCACTCGCCGTGTCCTGCTCTGGGGAGCGGTGGCGAGCGCGCTGCTCACCGCCGGGGTGTGGCTGCTCGGCCAACGGCTGCACGGGGTCACGTTGCTGCCGGACCAGGGCGCGTCCTGGTACTACTGGAAGCTGTCCGATCCGACCTTCTGGACCAGGGCGTCCGCCTGGTTGGGCTACGCGGCGCACCAACTGGTGTCGTGGGGGCTGATCTACCACGCCCAGACCCGCGTGCGCCGGTACACGAGCGGCCTGCACCGCCTCAACGTCGCCGCGCTCGCGCTCAACGCCGGTTTCATCGCGCTGCACGCCTTGCAGACGCAGTTGTTCTACGACAGTCTCGCGCAGGACGTGTCCATCTTCAGCTCGCAGGGCTCGGTGGTGCTGCTGCTCGTCGTGGTCCTGCTGATGGAGAACCGCCGCCGCGGCCTGCTGCTCACCTGGAGGGCGCCCATCTCGGCGGAGGTCGTCGGGTTCGCCCGGCGCTACCACGGCTACCTGTTCAGCTGGGCGGCGATCTACACGTTCTGGTACCACCCGATGGAGTCGTCCAGCGGGCACCTCATCGGCTTCTTCTACATGTTCCTGCTTCTGGTGCAGAGCAGCCTGATGTTCACCGCGGCCCACACCAACAGGTGGTGGACGCTGACGCTGGAAGTGCTCGTCGCCGTGCACGGCACGCTGGTCGCGGTGATGAACTCCGGTCCCGGCGGCGCCTGGCCGATGTTCCTGTTCGGCTTCGTGGCGGTGTTCGTGCTCACCCAGATGCACGGCGTCGGGCTGAGCACGGCGGCACGGTGGTGGATCGGCGGGGTGGTCGTGGTCGCGGTGCTCGGGGTCTACTCGTGGCGGGGGTTCGGCAGGATCGACGAGGTCGCGCGCATCCCGGTGATCGAGTACCTGCTCGTCGCGGTTCTCGCCCTGCTGCTCTGGGCCGGTGTCCGGCTGGCCGGTCTCGTCAGGCGGTGAGTCCGGCCCGCAGCGGCCTCCGTCGCACCACGGCCGTGCCCGGTGCCTCGATCAGCCTGCTGCCCGTCTGCCGCGTGGCCGGGCGAACGGGCTCGGCCGGGGAGTTCCAGCCGAGCCCGTCGATCGTGCGGCAGATCTCCGAAGCGTGCTTTCAGTTGTAGCGGCTCCAGTGCGGGGGCTTGCTGCCGGCCGGGACGGCGGTCTCCAGGTGGGCGCGGAGGCCGAACTCGCCGCCGTTGCCGCGCGGGCCGCCCGCCGTCGGGTTCGTCGCCGAGACCCACTCGCCCCACAGCTCGTCACCGGACGCGCCGTCGGCGACGAACAGGAACGTCGAGGTGAACGGGTGGTACCACTTGCCGGGCACGTGCGTCCCGTTCTCGGTGTACCCGGCGGCGTCGACCGTGCGGGCGGACCACTTCTTCTGCGAGGCGGGGCCGTCCTCCGGCCCGATCCTCGCCGGCCTGTCCGGCGTGAACCGGTACTGCTCGTCGCCGTCGTCGCCGTACGCGGTGAGCTTGCCCCACAGGTTGTCGACGCGGACCTCCATCTTGTCGATCCCGCCGTCGACGTTCTTGAACTGGTGGATGGGGATGCCCTTGTCGGTGCGGGTGGGCAGGCCCGCCAGGTTGCCGGGGGGAGTGGTGTCCTCGAACTCCCAGTCCGGCAGGAAGATCCGGCCCTCCAGCTCCTCCCGGTTGCCCGTGTCGAGCCCGGTGGTGTAGACGCGGGCCCACAGGAACCGGCGGCCCGCCTCCTCCTCCGGCTCGGAGGTGAGCAGCGAGATGACCGAGTGGCCCTCCTTGGTCCGCGTCGGGACCTCGTACTCGGCGGTGGTGGCACCACCGGGCGCCAGCGGCGTCGCGTCGTGGCCCGCGAGGTACACGGCCTGGATCTCCGCCGCCAGGTCGGCGCCGGAGTAGACCTCCGCGGCGGGCGTCAGCGGGAGCATCACGAAGATCTTCCGGACGATCGCGGTGATCACGGGCGTCAGGAAGTCCGTGACGCTCAGCGCCTTGTTGGTGAAGTCGAGCGTTCCCTCGACGATGCTCAGCGGGTCCCGCACCGTCGCCTGGATCGCGTCCAGGGTCTGCTCGGGGATGGCGGCGAGCCTGGCGGGGACCTTCCTCAGCTCGGCCTGGATGCTGCCCAGACCGGAGGTGAACCTGGCGACGACCTGGTCGACCCACCCGTCGACGTCGTTTCCGCCGGGGTACATGGCCGCGTTGAGCGCGTCCAGGAGGTCACCGGCCTTGTTGGCCTCCTCGGTGGCGAGCCACTTCTTCGCCAGCTCGATCCTCGCGTCGAAGAAGCCGTCGACGACGGAGAGGATGCCCGGCTTGATCAGCAGGCTCCAGCCGGGCACCTCGCCCAGCCCGATTCCGGCGGTGTTCACGATCGCCGCCACGAGCGCCTTCTGGTCGCCCGCGAGCTTCTTGGCGAGGTCCAGCGGCTGGAGCTTGGCGAAGACCGCCGCCTTGCCGTGCTCCGACTTGAACATCTCGACCATCACCCGGCGGTAGAGCGACCGGCCCGCCATGACGGCCCACGGCTTCACCCCGGAGACCGCCGTGATGGCGATCTTGGTGTACGGCTCCGGCACCTCGCCGCCGAGGGTCAGCGCCAGCTCGGTGAGGCTGTCCGCGATGCCCAGCAACCTTTCCAGGACGTTCGGGTCGGCGTTGACGTTGATCGCCTTGATCGCGATGTCCACACTGGAGCTCGTGACCGAGTGCGCGATCTTGGTGACGGACGTCGACGTCGAGGTGACCTCGTCCATGAACTTGGCCTGGACGCTCTTGTGCTCGTCGAGGACGGCGCGCAGCTTCGTCTCGTCGTGCGTGGACAACACCTTGGTGGTCCACTCCTCGTACTTCTTGATCTGGCTTTCGAGACTGCTCTTCTTGACGTAGAGCGAAAGCGCGTCCTTCTTCGCCGACACCAGTTCCTTGGAGTACGTGATGTGCTCGTGGTCCTGGAGCTTGTCGACGGCCGTCCTCAGCGCGGACAGCAGCTCCTTCTGCGTGGCCAGCACGGCGAGGTTCATGTTGACGACTTGCAGAACCTCTTCGCGTTCCTTTCTGATGGCGGCGGACAACCCTCCCCGCGCTCCGCCGGGGCCCTGGGACGGGACCTGGGCGAGGGCGTTGGCGACGTGCCCCTCGACCTGGGGGCTCACCGCGACGGCGGCCATCATCTGGTTGACCAGGCCGGGGACGTTCGCGGGCTGGGGGGCACCTGCCTCCGCGAGCGCGACCGCGGCCTGGGCCTCGACGGCCTGGCCGATCTGCTCCCTGTTGCGGTGCAGGAAACTGGCGAGGCTCTGGCGCAGCGACTGCTTGGCGCCGGACTTGTCCTTGTTCTCAGGCATGGTGGTTCCTCCCTAGGCCGAGGCGTCGTCGGCGGTGAACTGCTCTTCCAGAACCTCCACGAGGATCTGCTGGATCTCCTCGGCGGTGAGCTCGGCCGCGCCGGGCACCTCCGCGATGGCCTCGGCGAGACCGGGCACGATCGTCTCCTCCAACAGGGTCTGGACGATCGTCTCGGTCGCCCCGGTTTCGGTCAGCGTCTGGATCACCTGGGCGTGGTCGTCCGCACCGCCCCCGGCGGCGGTGACGATGCCGTAGGCGGCGAGGAACTCGGTGCGGGCGGGGATGTCCTGGCTTTCGGCGTGGGAGAGGAGCTCTTCGACGCGGCGGGTGAGCTCGGTGGCTCCCGCGGGTTCTTCGCTTGCCCAGTAGCGCATTCCCTGGGCGAAGTCGGCCCAGGTGGGTTCGGTGCCGTCCCAGCCGCCCGCCCACTTCGTGAGGTAGGCGCCCCAGAGGGACTCGTCGAACGGCTCCTCCGCGGCGGCGGTGACGATGCCGTAGGCGGCGAGAAATTCGGTGCGGGCGGGGATGTCCTGGCTTTCGGCGTGGGAGAGGAGCTCTTCGACGCGGCGGGTGAGCTCGGTGGCTCCCGCGGGTTCTTCGCCTGCCCAGTAGCGCATTCCCTGGGCGAAGTCGGCCCAGGTGGGTTCGGTGCCGTCCCAGCCGCCCGCCCACTTCGTGAGGTAGGCGCCCCACATCGCCTCGTCGAACGGCTCCTCCGCCGCCTGGGCCACCGGCTGGTTCTCGCGGTACTTCGTCAGCACCGCCGAGACCACCGCGCCGCGGGAGTCACCCGCGAGGTCGACGACGACCTCCATGGGCGTCATCACCGACCTCATGTACGCCTCGAACGCGTCGCGCTCGGCGCTGGTGAGGTCGGTGGCCTTGCCCGACAACGAGCTCCAGTAGCCGCTCCAGTCCGGCGGTGACCCCCCGTTGTCGTCGACCGCGTCGTGGTAGCACTCGCTGATCAGCCGGAACCAGTTCTCCGCCCGGCCCTCCTCGGCGATTCCCGGCGCGATGATCGCGCCCACGGTCACTGCGTCGTCAAGGGACATCGTGTTTCCTCTCGGCTCACTCCGGGGGCGGACGGCCTCCCACGGGTGGCGGGGTCGTGCCCCGTCACCTGCCCTGCGGACGCGATACCGGCGTCCGCAGCCGAAAATAGGGCGAACGGGACGGTGCCGGGAGGCAGCGGCGGACACATCCGCAGCCGGTCGGAAGTGCCCGTGGGGAAAGGGGAAAGCGCATTCGAGGGCAACCACCCCGTCCCTGGGACTGTCCGCCGTTCGGCTGCGACGCCTCGCCCGGCCGGACGGCGGAAGCCGCCGCACGCTCCCATCCGGGTCCACTGAGGACGGTGTCGATGCGTTCGACAGTCCGGAGTTTCCACTGGCCGAGGGCGACGGTGCGTTCGTATGGTGGGCTCGTACGTCGAGAAATCAACCGTGCTGCCGCTGAATGGGCGACACGAGCCGATGTTGACGTGCGGGACACTTTCCGTGTTCGAACAAACACGGAGAGGACACGAAGTTGCGAAGAATAGGTACACCACCCCGCATCGCCGCCCTGACGCTGGCATCCGCTCTCCTGGCCGCCGGGGCGCTGGCGGGGGCCGCGACCCCGGCGTCGGCGCAGACGACGGCGGTGCGGATGGACTACACCTGCACGACCTCCGCCGGACCGGCCGTCCAGCTGACCGTGTGGGTGGTCGGCGGTCTGCCGGACGACGGCGCGGGCCCGAACTCCGTCGCCCGCCACGAACCCGCTTTCATCGACGTGGACCTGGACCTGCGCGAGCTGCGCCCGGTCCTCACGATCCCCGGCGGGGTGCGCCTGGACACCGACAGCACCGCGGTGCTCGACGCGCACATCACCGGACCGGACGGGACGCGGACCACCCAGGCTCCGTTCACCATCTCGCCCACGTGGCTGACGACCACCCAGGGGACCGCGGTGCGGGCGGCGGGCGCGTTCCCGGTGCAGTACTTCAGCACGCCGGGTGAGTACAGCCTGCACGTGGACGACCTGGCGCTGACGCTGCGCCCCAAGCGCGCCGACGGCACCTCGCTCGGCACGGTCACCGCGTCCTGCTCGCACGACCCGGCACAGACCGACCTGCTGGGCACCGTGACGTCGCAGGGCGCCATCTTCGAGCGGCCGCCGCGCCCGGACGGGCTGCGGGTGGTCTCGACGACCCCGACGTCCGTGACGCTGGCCTGGGAGGGCTACTCCTGGTGGTTCCCGGTCTACGGCTACGACGTGTACCTGGACAGCGGGCACGCCGGTCTGGTCACCGAGAAGCAGGTCACGCTGACCGGGCTGACGCCTGACAAGCAGCACCGGGCGAAGGTCGTCAGCAGGGACACCATTGGCGTCCGCTCGGCCACGAGCCAAGGTCTGATCTTCACCCTTCCGCCGGCCTGAGGCCGCACGTCCGTCCGTCCTGTGCCGGGCGACCGGGAACCCTCGCGGGGGCAGCGACGCATCCACGCCGAACGGATGCCGCTGCCCCCGTGCCGTGTGAGGCCACGGACATCCCGCTCCCGCGCCGGACTACCGTTGCCCGTGGTGCGTGACAGGACACGGGCTGGACAAACTGGTGAAATGCCGGATTCTGCACCTTCGGACGGTATTTTCGGACGCGTTGCACCGCTAGCCTGTACTCCGGTACACACTTAGACGGGAGTTCACGTATGGCGGGGACGCGGCGCGCGGCCGAGCCCGCGGAGCCGGTTCGGGCTGTCGGGCGGCGCGAGCGGCACAAGCGGGCCATGTACGAACGGCTGTACTCGGCGTCGATCGACCTGTTCACCGGACAGGGCTATGAGGAGACCTCGATCGAGGAGATCACCGAGCGGGCCGATGTCGCACGAGGCACCTTCTTCAACTACTTCGAGAAGAAGGAGGAGGTCATCGCGGCGTGGGGCGCGCGGCGGCGGGACACGCTGCGGGCGGAGCTCGGGGCGATCGCGGGTGGCGGCCTGGACGTGCTGACGTGTCTGGAGAACTGCATGCGGGCGCTGGCGAAGATCAACAAGTCGGAGTGGCGCACCACGCAGGTCATGCTCACGGCGTGGGTGAAGTGCGGCCACCCCATCTTCGAGGAGCCGTACGCGACGTCGTTGTTCGCGGAGATCGTCGCCGCCGGGAAGCAGGACGGCGAGATCGCCGCCCACGTCGACCCGACACTGGTCGGCAACATCCTGCGGGACGTCTACCTGGGCACGCTCTACCGGTACGTGGGTCGCGGCAAGCAGCCGACGACGCTCGCGACCGAGCTGGTCACGACCCTGCGGCTGGTGATGAACGGCGTGCTGGTCAGGTGAGGCCGTCGGCGAGCGCGCCCACGTCCTCCGGCCCCAGCAGCTGGGTCGCCGGAACCGTTCTGCCGAGGGACTTCTTCAGCCGGGCGGTGAGCTGCGCGGCCATCAGGGAGTCGAGTCCCAGGTCGCGCAACGCCCGCCGGGTGTCGAGGCGGTCCGGCGTCGTGCCGAGTACGGCGGCGACGTGGCCCAGCACCACCTCGCGGACGGGCTCGCCGGCGACCACGGGCTCCTCGCGCGGAGCGGGAGCCGGCACGGACGGCGGTGGTGCGGGCGTCCTGGCGGACCTGAGCAGGTTCGTGACGCCGTTGAGCAGCTCGGTGATGCCACCGAGGAGCGCCGAGGCGTCGGTCCGCACGGTGATGCCGGTCAGCTCGGCGAAGCAGTCGTACCGGTCGTCGTAGAGACGGACGTCGACGACAGGCTTGCCACGCCGCCGCCGTGCCACGGCCCAGAACTCGCCGGTGGCGCGGCCGGTGATCCGCACGCGGTCCACGCCCAGCGGGATCGCCGAGGAGCCCAGCGCGAGCATCAGGGCCTGCAACCCGGTCTCCACCACGACCGGTGCGGGTCCCGCCACGCCGAACCGCGCGACGGCCATGTCCTGGCCGCGCCACGCCTGGCGCAACGAGCGGAACGGGCCCTCGATCTCGTAACCGTGCCGGGTGGCCAGCTCGTGGAAGTCGCTGTCGCGCACGTACTCCCGGCAGCGTTCGAGCGCCCAGTCCAGCTCGACCGTGCTGATCGACCCGCCGCGTTCGAGCTCACCGCTCGTCAGCAGCGTGCCTTCGCCGGTGTGCACGGTGAACGCCCGCGTCCCGCCGCGTTCCGGCCGCAGCGTGACCGTCAAGCTGGGCAACGACTCCGGGTCAACGGCGCACAGCTCGTGGAACCGGACGTTCTTCAGCGCGTGCGCCGTGGACGAGCCCGTGCCGCGGGCGACCGAGAGCACGGCCTCGAACAGCGCCGCGCACGGAAGTGGCGTGAGACCGCGGAAACGCAGTCCTTTCACCGCTTCCGCGATGCCGAGCGCAGCGGCGTCGACCGCGCGGACGAGCTCGGTGTCCTCGGTGAACGACTCGAACCAGTACTCCTGGTGCTGCCACGGGTAAGCCGGCAGGGGTACGCACTGGCCGCCACCGAACCAGCTTTCCCAGTCGACCGGCACACCCGCGACGTGCAGGTGTCCGAGGGCTTCGGTGATCGTACGCAGCTCGGGTTCCCCGCGCCGCAACGACGGCACGGTGACGGCCTCGCCGATCTCGCGGACCGCGGCCAGCAGCACCGGGTGCGGGCTGATCTCCAGCACCACGGTGGGACGGGAGCCGGTGAGAACGCGGCGCACGGTGTCGGTGAACCGCACGGTGTGCCGGACGTTGTCCGCCCAGTAGCGGGCATCCAGCTCGCGCCGACCGTCATCGACGGTGGAACGGAAGTCGATCCGCGGTTCCTGCGGACGCAGCGCGTCGAGCTGTTCGCGCAACGCCACGGCGACCTTGTCCATCAACGGCGAGTGCGACGCCACGTCGACGTCCTTGATCGGGCGGTACGCGATACCGCGTGACCCGAGGTCCTCCGCGACGGTCGTCATCAGCTCCACCGGACCGGCCAGGACGCACGTGCCGGGGGAGTTGTCGGCGGCCACGCACACTTCACCGCGATACCGCTGTAGGAGCTTCTCGGCGTGCTCGGCGGACAGCTCGGCCCACAACATCGCACCGCTGCCCGCGGTCTCCTGCATCAACGCGCTGCGGCGGCAGATCACCGCGGCCGCGTCCCGGGCGGACAACGCACCGGCGATCTGCGCGGCGGCGACCTCACCCATGCTGTGCCCGACCACGACGTCGGGGTGCACGCCCCACGACTGCCAGTGGCTGGCCAGCGCGACCTGCACCGCCCAGAGCACCGGCTGGATCACCTGGATGGTCTCCGGCCACGGCGTAGCGCCGGTCAGCACGTCCACAACGGACCATCCGGCTTCGTCGCGCACCGCGGCGTCGCACTCGTCCAGCGCGGCGCGGAACGCCGGTGACACCTCGTACAGCTCGCGGCCCATGCCGCGCCACTGCGAGCCCTGGCCGGGGAACTGGAACACGACCTGCGGCCGTTCGGACGCACGATCCGGTGAGGTCTCGCCTGCGAGGAACGCCCGCAAACCCGACTGCAACTCGGCGATGTTCGTGCCGGTGACGGCGAGCCGGTGCTCGTGGTGGTCGCGACGCGCTGCGGCGGTGTAGCAGATGTCATGCACCGCAACGGCATCGTCCAGGCGACTGACGTACGCGGTGGCGGCTTCCCGCAGTGCGGCGGCCGACTTGGCGGACAGCGTGAGCACACGCGGCCGTCCGTTGTCCTCGGTGGGAACGGCATCTGGCGGCGAGGTGAGCACGACGTGCACGTTGGTGCCGGAGATGCCGAACGAGCTGACGCCGATGACCGGTTGTCCGGCGGTCAGCGGCTGGTTGCGGGTGACGAGCCGCAACGGCCCGTCCGTCAGGCCCTCGGCGGGCACCTGGCCGTGCAGCGAAGCCGGAACCGTGCGGTGTTCGGCGATCAGCACGGCTTTGATGAGTCCGGCGACGCCCGCGGCGGCCTCGGTGTGGCCGATGTTGCTCTTCACCGAGCCGAGCAGCAGCGGCGTGGCACGTCCCTCGCCGGCGACCTCGCGCAGGGCGGCCAGCTCGACCCGGTCGCCGACGCTCGTGCCGGTGCCGTGCGCCTCGATGTAGTCCACAGTGGAGGGATCGAGGCCCGCGTCCCGGTAGGCGGCCACGAGCATCTCGGCCTGGCCGCGCACGGCGGGCTGCAACAGCAGACCGCTGCCGCGCCCGTCGTTGCTCACCGCGCTGCCGAGCAGGACGGCGTGCACGCGGTCGCCGTGCTCGACCGCGTCGTCCAGGCGTTCCAGCACCACCGCGCCGATGCCTTCGCTGCGCACGAACCCGTCCGCCCGCGCGGAGCCGAACTTGCAGCGGCCGTCGGGAGCGAGCATCGACGCCTGCGAGTAGGCGATCGCGTCGTCGGGCAGCAGGATCACGTTGACTCCCGCGGCGATCGCGACGTCGCATTCGCCCGTCAGCAGTGACTGCCGGGCGTTGTGCACGGCGACGAGCGACGACGAGCACGCGGTGTCGACGACGATCGACGGCCCGCGCAGGTCCAGCGCGTAGGAGAGCCGGCCGGAGGTGACGGCGCGGAGCTCCCCGCCCGCCGCGTGCCGCACGTCGTGGTTGCCCGCGTCGCGGCTCGCCTTGCCGTACTCCGCGGTGGCCTGGCCGACGAACACGCCGACGCGCCGCCCGGCGAGCTCGGACGGCCGGATCCCCGCGTCCTCCAAGGCTTCCCACGCCACCTCCAGCAGCAGCCGCTGCTGCGGGTCCATCGCGCGGGCCTCGCGCGGGGAGATGCCGAAGAACTCCGCGTCGAAGCCGCGGACGTCGGCGAGGAACCCGCCGTGCCGCGAGATCGTCCTACCGGGTGAGGGTTTCGTCGAATACCACTCGTCGACGTCGAATCGATCGCGCGGGATCTCGCTGATGGCGTCGGTGTTGCGGGTCAGCAGGTCCCAGAACGCGGCCACGGACCCGGCGCCGGGGAAGCGACAGGACATGCCCGCCACGGCGACCTCCCCGCGGGAGACGGATCTGCTGGAGGCATGGCGGCGTGTCACGGTTCCCCCGGTGGGTTCAAAGTGGTTCCAAGTACAACTATGTACCCGAAGCCAACTTTAGTCAGTACGGTGATCCGTTGGAAGCCAAACTACGCAATTGCCGGTTCGACGGAGAGCCCGGTGATGACGGTCTCGCAGGGTGGAACACGACGCCCTACACTCAAATTCGGTCTTGCGTTCAAGTTTGTACTGGCGTACTCACTACAGCGGTCAACGGTCCGGCAGGGGGAGATCCACATGGCCAGGTTTGTGGTCGAGATGGTGTTCGAGACAGCGGACGAGCGGTTAGCCGAGGTCAGGCCCTCCCATCGCAGGTACTGGGAGGACCTGGCCGCACGCGGCGTGCTGCTGGGTGGTGGTCTGTACGCCGACGAGTCGGGCGGGCTGATGCTGTGCGAGGCCGCGGACGAGGCCGCGATGCGCCGTTTGGTCGACGGAGATCCTTACGTGCGGGTGAAACTGGTGCGCAGCGTCAAGATCCGCGAGTGGCACGTGCTCGTCGGCGGACTGACGTTGCCCTCCGACCGCGATCCTGAGCCGCGACAATTGGGATTCACTATGGTTTCCGGTGACAACTCGGGTTCACTGGTCGCCCGGATCGAGAGCGGCCCGCGCATCACCCGCGCCGCGGTGGCCGCCGGTCCCGCTCTCACCGCGCACGAGCAGCGCATCGCCGCACTGATCGTGGGCGGCAAGACCAACCGCGAGATCGCCGACCAGTTCCGGGTCTCGGTCCGCGCGGTCGAGCTGCACATCACCAGCATCTACCGCAAGCTCGGCATCAACCGCAGGGCGCAGCTCGCCTCCGCGCTGGCCGCCTGACTCCGGGAGCACCTGATGAGGTTCGGCGTCAACATCCCCAACTACGGCGACCGCGCGGAGCCCGCCGAGATCCTGCGCTGGGTCCGGCACGCCGAACAGCTCGGCTACCACCTCGCGATGGTCTCCGACCACGTCGCGCTCACCGCCGACGTCGAGCGCCTGTTCCCCGCGCCGTTCTACGACCCGTTCGCCACGCTGTCGTGGCTCGCGGGCCAGACCAGCAGCATTGAGCTCGGCACGACCGTGATCGTGCTGCCGTACCGGCATCCACTGCTGATGGCGAGGATGGCCGCGGCGATCGACCAGTTCAGCGGCGGACGGCTGGTGCTGGGCGTGGCCGCGGGCTGGGCGCCGGGCGAGTTCGCCGCGGTCGGCGCCGACTACCGGTCCCGCGGCCGGATCTCGGACGAGTCGCTGCGCGCCATGAAAGCGTTGTGGAACAACGACATAGCGAAGTTCGATGGCTCTTTTGTCCGGTTCGGACCGGTTGCGACGGGTCCGCGGCCCGCGCGGTCCATCCCGATCTGGGTCGGTGGGCACAGCACGGGTGCGGTGCGACGGGCGGTGCTGCACGGCGACGCGTGGCACCCGACGTCGGTGCCGCCGGGCTACCTGGAGCAGATCGGGATGCCGCAGCTGCGCCGCGTCGCCGAGCAGAAGGGACGGCCGGTGCCGGCCCTGGTGCCGCGCATCAAGCTGAGGACCACCACGCGGCCGTTGCCCGATCGCGACCGCATCCTGGGGGAGGGCACGCTCGACCAGCTCCGCGGGGACCTGGCCGCGCTCGCCGGGCTGGGAGCCACCCACGTGGTGCTGGACACGACGTATCCGGGGGAGACCGTGCGCAAGCCCGCCGAGCACTATCTGGGGTTGCTCGAACTGGTCGCTTCCGAGATCGTGGACCTCAAGACCGGTGAGCTGCGGTGAACCGGACGTGCACGCCGTGCGCCGAGGGGGCGTGATGGGGGACCTGGACGTCCGCAAGCTGCGGATGCTGCGCGAGCTCGACGAACGCGGCACCGTCGCCGCCGTCGCGCAGGCTCTGCACCTCACGCCGTCCGCGGTGTCGCAGCAACTCGTGGCGCTGTCGAAGGAAGCGGGCGTCCGCCTGATCGAGCCGGTCGGCCGCCGGGTCCGTCTCACCGAGGCCGCCCGCGTGCTGTTGCGGCGTGCCAACGACATCTTCGCCGAGCTGGAACGCGTGCAGGCCGATCTCCTCGCCTACTCGGAAGGCTCGGTGGCCGAGGTGCGTGTCGCGGGGTTCGCCGCCACGCTGTCCGGCCTGGTGCTGCCCGCCGTGCGCGAGCTGCGCGACAGCCATCCCGGTGTCGCGGTGCGGCTGGTCGAGGCGGACCCGCCGCACTCGTTCGACCAGCTGGTGCGTGGCGACGTGGACGTGGTGCTGAGCCTGGAGTCCAAGGACAGCCCCGCGGCCACCGACCGCCGCTTCCACCGGGTCGCGCTGCTGGCCGAACGCTTCGACGTGGCGTTGCCGGTCCACCACCCGCTCGCGCACGCACCGGCCGTGCGGCTGGCGGACCTGGCGAACGAGGCGTGGATCTTCTCCAACACGGGGACGTGCCGCGACATCTCGTTCGCCGCGTGCATCGCGGCCGGCTTCACCCCCGAGATCGTGCACCACATCGGTGACTGGGAGGCGACCCTGGGCGCCGTCGCGCTCGGACTGGGCCTGGCGCTGGTGCCGAGGCTCATCAACGCGGGACCGCGCGACGACGTGGTGATCAGGGTGCTCGACGCGGAGCAGCCCACCCGGCACGTGTTCGCGGCCGTGCGCAGCGGAAGTGAGGAGGCGCCGCACCTGGCCGCGGTGCTGGGCGCCTTGGCGGAGGCGGCCGAGGTGAAGGCCGCCCAGCGCGGCTGACCGTTCAGTTCTGCTGCACGGTCGAGAGCGAAAATTCTCGCTGGAACTTCACGCAGGCGCGTGTGAAGCTCGTCCCAGAACCACTTCAGTCTGGATTCCCCACATGAGGAACAGGGATTTTCGATGTCTGCTGCCGTGTCCAGGATGAGCCTGGTGAGGCTGATCGCGCTCGGCCTCATCTGGGGCTCGGTCTTCCTCTTCATCAAAATCGCCGGATACTCCTTCTCCCCGGTGCAGATGGTGTTCGCCCGGCTGGTGCTCGGGGCGGTCGTGCTGCTGCCGTTCGTCTACAGCCGGGGCGGGAGGCTGCCCAAGGGAAAGGCCATCTGGGGCCACCTCACCGTCGCCGCGCTGCTGGGCAACGCCATTCCCTGGGTGCTCTTCGCCTGGGGTGAGCAGCACGGCTCGTCGAGCGTCGCGGGCGTGGTCAACTCGACGACGCCGCTGTGGACCATCGTCGGCGCCTACGTGCTCGGCCAGGACCGCAAGCTGACCGCCACCAAGATCGGCGGTGTGCTGCTCGGCATGATCGGCACGATCATCATCGCGGCGCCGTGGAACGCGGCGTCGACGGGGAGCACGAGCAGCGTCGTCGCGTTCGTCGTCGGCACGGTCAGCCTCGGCGCGAGCTTCGCCTACATGGGCAGGTTCCTCGCGGGGCGCGGCATCCCGCCGCTCACGCTGGCCGCGTCCCAGCTCACGGCCGCGAGTGCGTTGCTGCTGGTCGCGATGCCGTTCGCGGGCCTGCAGCCGGTGCACCTGCGGACCGACGCGCTGATCGCGATCGTCGTGCTCGGGCCGATCTGCACGGGTATCGCCTACGTCCTGAACTTCCAGCTGATCACCAAGGACGGCCCGACCGTCGCGTCGACCGTCACCTACCTGTTCCCGATCGTCTCGGTCGCGCTCGGCGCGCTGGTGCTCAGCGAGCCCGCCGGCTGGCCGCTGTACGTCGGCGCGGTCGCGTCCGTCGCCGGGGTGGTGCTCGTGCGCCGCAAGCCCAAGGCCGCCGCGCAGGCATCCTCTCCCGCCCCGGCACCCGCGGCGGCGAAGGGCTGACCCCCACACCCCTCCCGCCCGGCGAAGGGCCTCCCGGAATGCGACCCGGGAGGCCCTTTTTCGTGACGGGAATCGCTTCGGCTTCCCGAAGCCCTTTATTCACCGGGCAATTCTGCGGACTCCCGTAGTGAACTTCTCCCGCCCCGTCAATAACGTCTGCGGCAACGCCAACAGCGCCGCATCGGGACGCGAGGAGGACATGGGGGAATGGTCAACCCAACCGCTCCACGACTGGGTGTCGTGGTGCCGTCAGGAAATGCGGCGGTCGAACCGGAGATCTCCGCTCTGCTGTCCGGTCACGTGCACGTCCACGCCACGCGTTTCCCGTTGTTCACCGAGTTCGAGCAGCGGGAGCGGATCGCCAGGTACAACGAGGCGCTGGCACCGGCGATCGCCTCGTTCGGCCGCCTCGGCGCACGGGCGGTCGTGGCCGAGTGCAGCGGCTCGCACTACCTGCAAGGGCCGGCGCGTGAACAGGAGTTCTGCGACGACCTGAGCGCGCGGTTCGGCGTCGAGGTCACGACCGTGACGCGGACCGTGCTGGCGGCCTTGGCGAGCATCGACGCCACCGAGGTCACGCTCGTGTCGCCGTACGCGCAGTGGCTCACCGACCTCTCGCAGGGGTACTGGGAAGCAGCGGGCATCAAGGTCCGCGACATCGTGAAGGTGCGGTCCAGCAAGGGTTTCTCGCCGTACGACGTCTCCACCGACGAGCTGGTCGAGCAGGTCCGCGCGGCCGACCGCCCGAAGGACGAGGTGCTGCTGATGACCGGCACCGGCATGTTCACCCTCGCCGCGCTCGAAGAGCTCAAGGCGGGCGTCGAGCGCACGATCATCACGTCGAACCTGGCCACCGCCTGGTGGTCGCTGAGCAGGCTCGCGCCGGACGCCGTCGTGAACTGGCGGCTGGCGCCGTGATCGCGGTGGTCGGAGCGGGCCCGGTCGGACTCACCGCGGCGCTCGTGCTGGCGCACAACGGAGTTCCGGTGACGCTGCTGGAACAGGGACCTGCCCTCGGCACGGCCTCGCGCGCCTCGACGTTCCACCCGGCCACGCTCGACCTGCTGGCAGGGCTCGGCGTCGCGGACGAGTTCATCGCACAGGGCCGCAAGGTCCACGACCTGCAATGGCGCGACCGTTCCGGTGCGCTGCTGACGCGGATGAGCTACCACGCCATCGCCGACCGGACGGCGCACCCGTTCCGCCTGCACGCCGAGCAGACGGTGCTGACCCCGTTGTTGCTCAAGCGACTCACGGCCGAGGTCCGCTGGAACACGGCGGTCACCGCGGTGCACCAGGACGACGACGGCGTCGAGCTGGTCACCGGCAACGGCACGCTCCGCGCCGACTACGTGATCGCGGCAGACGGGGCGCACAGCGCGGTCCGCACCGCGCTGGGCCTGGACTTCCCCGGCAAGGAGTACCCGACCTACGCGCTGCGCGTCATCACGACCACCGAGCTGGACCGGTTGCTGCCGGGCCTTTCGCCGATGACGTACTTCCGCGATCCCGTGCAGTCGTGCAGCGTCCTCGGCCTGCCCGACCACTGGCGGGTCATCCTGCGCCTTCCGCACACCGCCGACCCGGCGGACGTGGCGGTGGAAGAGCTGCTGCACAAGGCTTTGCCGACGTTGGCCGACCGGGTCGAGGTGCGTGAGGCGCACACCTACCGCACCTCGCGCCGCGTGATCGACGACTACCGGGCGGGACGCGTCCTGTTCGCGGGCGACGCGGCCCACCTCACCTCCACCGCCGGTGGCATGAACATGAACTGCGGCATCCACGACGCGGTCGACATCGCCACGGCACTGTCCCACGTGGTCAACGGCGACCACGGAAGCGCACTGCTCGACGAAGCCGCGCGGCGCCGCCGGAACGTGGTCGTCGACCACGTCATCCCGGCGAGCGAAGCACGAGTGTCCGGGGTGGACGGACAAGCGGGCTCAGTCGACGCCGCGGTGCGGGAAATCGCTGTCACAGCGAGCAGTCCGATCGAAGAGGCGCGGTACCTCGTGCGAGCGTCGATGCTCGACACGGCCCCCGGGTACCCGGCGCCCACACTCGAAGGGTCCGTCGCATCGTGAGAATCTGGTTCCACAAGCACACCGTCGAAGGCCGCCTGCCACTGCTCGACGAGTGGTACCGCAAGCACCTGGCCGAAGTCACGTCGCCCGGCACCGAGATCGTCATCAAGACGCTGCCGGAAGGCACCTACGACACCGAGACCCCGTTCGACCTCGTCAAGTTCGGCGCACTGCAGATCCACTTCAACGCGTACTTCGCCCGTGGCGCGGTCGAGGCCGAACGTCAGGGCTTCGACGCCTGGGTGATCGCCGCGGGCCAGGACCCCGGCCTGCACGACGGCAGGGCCCAGACGTCGATCCCGACGCTCGGCTACGGCGAGACGAGCTTCTTCTACTCGGCCATGCTGGGCTACCGCTTCGGCGTGCTGGGTTTCATGCCGGCGTTGCGCGAGATCATCACCGAGAACATCGAGCGGTACGGCCTCACCAGCAGGCTCGCGGCCTACGAGCTGGTCGACGACGGCCACGAGGCCGTGCGCCAAGCGCTCGACGGCGACTTCGACCGCTTCATCGAGGTGTTCGACGTGGCCGCGAAGAAGGCCGTCGCTGCGGGCGCCCAGGTGCTGATCCCCGGCGAGGGCATCCCGGCGGAGATCTTCTGGCACCTCGGCACCAAGGAGCTGCACGGCGTCCCGGTGATCGACCCCGCCGGGCTGCTCGTGCGGCAGGCGGAGCTCGCGGTGCACCTCAAGAACCTCGGCGTTGTCACGCGTTCCACGGCGGGCTACTGGTTCCGCCGCCCCGACGGCGCGCTCACCGAGCACGTCGAGAACGTCTTCCTCGGAAAGGCCGTCTGATGTCCTCCTCCTCGGCACAGTTCCCCGCCGCCCGCCCGCGCAGGCTCCGCCGCACACCCGCGTTGCGCAGGCTCGCCACCGAGACGCGGCTGCACCCTGGCAACCTGGTCCAGCCGTTGTTCCTGCGCGAGGGCCTCGACCAGCCTCGTGAGATCAGCTCCATGCCCGGCGTGTACCAGCACACCCGCGAGTCGCTGCGCAAGGCCGCCGCGGAGGCCGTGAGCGCCGGTGTCGGCGGCCTGCTGCTGTTCGGCATCCCGGTGGAGAAGGACCCGCTGGGCCTCGGGGCGACCGACCCGGACGGCATCCTCCAGGTGGCGCTGCGCGACGTCGTGGAGGAGGTCGGTGACTCGACCGTCGTCATCGGCGACGTGAACCTCGACGAGTACACCGACCACGGCCACACCGGCGTGCTCGGCCCTGACGGCGACGTGGACAACGACGCCAGCATCGAGCGCCTCGCGGACATGGCCGTCGTGCAGGCGCAGGCCGGTGCGCACGTGATCGCGCCCAGCGCCATGATGGACGGCCAGGTCGGCAGGATCCGCGAGAAGCTCGACGAGGCCGGCTTCCCGAACGTGCCGATCATGGGCTACTCGGCCAAGTACGCCTCGGCGTTCTACGGCCCGTTCCGCGACGCCGTCGAGTCGTCGCTGACCGGCAACCGCCGCGCCTACCAGCAGGTGCCGGGCAACATCCGCGAGTCGCTGCGCGAGGTCGACCTCGACCTGGCCGAGGGCGCGGACTTCGTGATGGTCAAGCCCGCGGGGGCCTACCTGGACATCGTGCGGCTCGTCGCCGACCACGTGGACGTACCGGTCGCGGCGTACCAGGTCTCCGGCGAGTACTCGATGATCGAGGCCGCCGCCGCCAAGGGCTGGCTGGACCGGGATCTGGTCGTGCTGGAGAGCCTCCACTCCATCCGGCGCGCCGGCGCGTCGATCATCATCAGCTACTGGGCGACCGAGTTCGCCACACGTCTGGAGCGGTGACCGTGGGAGACGTCAAGCTGACCCTGCTGGGCATCAGCCACTCGTCGGCGCCGGTGGACGTGCTGGAGCGCGTGGTCATCTCCGGCGAGGAGCTGGACGAGGTCCTCAGCGAGATCAACTCCGCCGAGGAGTTCGGGGCCGTCTACGCGCTGTCGACGTGCAACCGCATGGAGTTCTACGTCGAGAAGCGGGCGGACGAGGCCGCGTCCCTGTTGCGCGCCAGGCTGGTCGAACGGCTCGGTCTGTCCGAAGAGGACGCGTCGCGGTTCCTGTACCAGCGTGAGGGCACGGACGCGGTGCGGCACCTGTACTCGGTGTCGAGCGGCCTGGAGTCGATCGTCATCGGCGAGGACCAGATCCTCGGCCAGGTCAAGGACGCGCTGGACCGGTCGCGCCGCCTCGGCACGGCCGGGCCGCTGGTCAACCAGCTGGTGCAGTCCGCGATCCGCCTCGGCAAGCGGGTGCGGACCGAGACCGACATCAACCGGGCGGGCCGCTCGCTCGCCACGGTCGGCCTCTCCGCCCTGGAGCACGTGGTGGGCGCGATGTCCGGCCGCTCGGCGCTGGTCGTCGGCGCGGGCGCGATGGCGGGCGTGGTCGTGGCGGCGTTGCGCGGCAGCGGGCTGGCCCGCATCGACGTGGCGAACCGGACGCCGGAGAAGGCCGCCCGGCTCGCGGAGACCACCGGCGGCAGCGGTTTCGGGCTCGACGAGCTGCCGAGGCTGCTCGCGGACGTGGACCTCGTCGTGACGTGCATCAGCGGCACCGGGGCGTTGATCACCGCCGCGGACGCGGAGGAAGCCGTGCGCCACCGCGACGGTTCGCCGTTGTTCCTGCTCGACCTCGCCCTGCCGCGCAACATCGCGGGCGACGTGGCCAAGGTCGACGGCGTGTCGCTGGTCGACCTGGAAACGCTGGCGGGCGCCGGTCCCGACGAGGCGGCACTGTCCAGTGTGGCCTCGGTGCGGGCCCTGATCGACGGCGAGGTCGAGACGTTCCTCGCCGCGCAGCGGGCGGCGAAGGTGGCGCCGGCGCTGGTGAAGCTGCGGACGGTCGCGTCGACGACGGCGGAGGCCGAGCTGGGCAGGTTGTTCCGGAAGGTGCCGACGTTCGACGAGCAGCACCGCTCGGAGATCACGCTGTCGGTGCACCGGATCGTGGAGAAGGTGCTGCACGGGCCGACCGTGCGGGCACGGGAGCTGGCGGGTGCCCCGGACGGCTCCAGGTACGTGGAAGTGCTGGGGAAGTTGTTCGACGTCCCCGGCGAACGGGATGAGGTCGTCGCATGAGTGAGCTGTCGCTGTTGTGGAACGCCGAGTCGGTCGCCGTCATCGGCGCGACCGAACGCGAGGGCGCGCTGGGCCGCAAGCCCGTCGCGTACCTGCAGCGGTACGGCTATCCCGGCCGGATCCTGCCGATCAACCCCAAGGGCGGCACGATCCTCGGCTACCAGGCGTACCCGTCGGTCCTCGACGCGCCCGGCCCGATCGACCTCGCCTTCATCGTCGTGTCGGCGGACCGCGTGCCCGCCGCCGTCGACGACTGCGTGGCCGCCGGGATCAAGGTCGCGATCATCGCGTCCTCCGGGTTCGCCGAGACCGGTGACGAGGGCGCGGCGCTGCAGGCCGAGACCGTGGCGCGGGCACGGGCGGGCGGGCTGCGCCTCGTCGGCCCGAACTGCATCGGCGCCGTCGGTTTCGGCAACAAGGTGATGGCCACGTTCAGCCCGCTGTTCTCGGCGGAGGCCGTGGTGTCGCTGGAGCCGGGCGGGCTCGGCATCGTCAGCCAGAGCGGCGCGCTGGGCTTCGGCGCGGCGTCGCTGGGCATCGAGCGCGGGATGCGGCCGGGCTGGGTGATCACCACCGGCAACGACGCCGACGTGTCCGCGCTGGAGGTCCTCGCCGAGCTGGCCCAGGAGCCGTCCTGCACCGGGTTGCTCGGCTACCTGGAGAACGTGCCGGACGTCGACGCCCTGCGGTCGCTCGCGAGCTCGGGCAAGCCGGTGGCGCTGCTGAAGTCCGGCCGCAGCGAGGAGGGCGGCCGTGCTGCGGCCTCGCACACCGGCGCGCTGGCCACCGACGACAGGGTGCTCGACGCTGCTTTGCGCCAGTTCGGCATCGTGCGCGCCGGGGACATCGACGAGCTGCTCGACGCCGGTGACGCGTTCACCTCGCCGCGCAGGCCGAAGGGTCCGCGGGTGGCGGTCGTGACGACCTCGGGCGGTTCGGGCATCCTCGCCGCGGACGACGTGGTGGCGCAGGGTCTCGAGCTCACGCCGCTGAAGGACGAGACGCGGGCGGCGCTGGCGGAGATCATCCCGAGCTTCGGCTCGGCGGACAACCCGGTCGACATCACCGCCGCCGTCCTGAGCGACCCGTCGCTGTTCGACAGGTCGCTGGACGTCATCGCGGCCGACGACACCGTCGACATGATCATCGGCTGCTTCTGCGTGATGACCGACGGCGACGTGGACAAGGCCGTGCGGGCGCTGGCGAAGGTGGCGGAGAAGTCCGGCAAGCCGGTGCTGGTCTCCCGCACCGGAGCGGACTTCCTCGCCCCGAACGCCAGGGCGACGCTGCGGGAGGCCGGCCTGCCGGACTACCCGTCGCCCGCGCGTGCCGTCCGTGCCGCGGCGGCCCTGTGGCAGGTGAGCCGGCCGCGTGCGACGGACTCGCTGGCGGGCTTGGGAATCGCGACTCCCGCCGCCGAGCTGACCGAGCCGGAGCTCAAGGCGTTGCTGGCGGACGCCGGTCTGGCCGTTCCGGTCGGGAGGGTCGTGGCGTCGGCCTCCGAGGCCAAGGCCGTGACGGACGAGGTCGGCGGGACGGCCGTGTTCAAGGCGGTCGTGCCGGGCCTCGTGCACAAGACCGACGTCGGAGCGGTGAAGGTCGGCGTGGCCTCGGCCGATGCCGCGGACGCGTTCGACGAGCTGTCCGCGTTCGGCGGTGCCGTGCTGGTCGAGGAACTGGTCGGCGAGGGCGTCGAGCTGATCATCGGTGTGCGCACGTCCGACCTCGGTCCGGTGCTGACGCTCGGACTCGGCGGCATCTTCACCGAGGCGCTCGACGACGCGACCTCGCGGCTGCTGCCGCTCGCCCCCGGTGATGCCGAGGCGATGGTCGGCGAGCTGCGCGGCAAGGCGCTGCTCGACGGTGCGCGGGGCCGTGCCGCCGCGGACGTGCCGTCGCTCGTCCGCACGCTGGAGACCGTCGCGGCACTGGTCTCGGACTGGGAGGGCGGTTTCGAGCTCGACCTGAACCCCGTGCGGGTCCTGGAGTCGGGCACGAAGGTGCTCGACGCCGCGCACGTGATCGCGAAGGAGGCGTGACGGTGACTCTGTCCATTGTGGATGCCGATCGCATCGGCGAACCGGCGGAGGCTCCCGCCTCGGACGCGCTGTTCCACCGGGCGCAGAAGATCGTGCCCGGAGGCGTGAACTCGCCGGTGCGGGCGTTCCGCGCGGTCGGTGGCACGCCGCGGTTCATGAAGAGCGGCAAGGGCGCGTACATCACCGACGCCGACGGCCGCGAGTACGTCGACCTCATCTGCTCCTGGGGTCCGATGATCCTCGGGCACGCGCACCCCGCCGTCCAGGAGGCCGTGTACGAGGCGATCGGGCAGGGCACGTCGTTCGGCACGCCCACGCTGAACGAGGTCCTGCTGGCGGAGGAGATCGTGGCCCGCGTGGACCCGGTCGAGTCGGTGCGGCTGGTCAGCTCGGGCACCGAAGCCACGATGTCCGCGATCCGGCTGGCGCGCGGCTTCACCGGCCGCACCAAGGTCATCAAGTTCGCGGGCTGCTACCACGGTCACGTGGACGCGCTGCTGGCCGCCGCGGGCTCCGGTGTCGCCACGTTCGCACTGCCGGACACCCCGGGTGTCACGGGTGCGCAGGCGAGCGACACCATCGTGTTGCCGTACAACGACCTCGACGCGGTGCGGGCGGCCTTCGAGGCCAACCCCGACACGATCGCGTGCGTGATCACCGAGGCGTCGCCGGGCAACATGGGCGTCATCCCGCCCGCACCCGGCTTCACCGCGGGGCTGCGCGAGCTGACGTCCGCGCACGGCGCCCTGCTGATCTCGGACGAGGTCATGACCGGGTTCCGCCTCTCCCGCGCCGGCTGGTACGGGCGAGAGGGCGTGGCCGCGGACCTCTTCACGTTCGGCAAGGTCATGGGCGGCGGCTTCCCGGCGGCGGCGTTCGGCGGGCGCGCGGACGTGATGGCGCACCTCGCCCCGGCCGGCCCGGTGTACCAGGCGGGCACGCTGTCCGGGAACCCCGTCGCCACGGCGGCGGGCCTGGCCACCCTGCGGCACTGCACGCCCGAGGTGTACACGCACCTCGACGCCGCGGCGGTGGTCGTCGGCGGCATGATCTCCGACGCGCTGGCCCGCGAAGGCGTGGCGCACCAGGTGCAGCACAGCGGGAACATGTTCTCGGTGTTCTTCGCCGAGGAGCCCGTCACGGACTTCGACTCGGCGAAGGCCAGTGAGACGTTCCGGTACAACGCGTTCTTCCACGCGATGCTGAACCAGGGCGTCTACCTGCCGCCGTCGGCGCTGGAGTCGTGGTTCCTGTCGGCCGCGCACGACGAGAGCGTGCTGGACCGGATCGCCTCGGCGCTGCCGCTGGCGGCGAAGGCCGCGGCTTCGGCCTGACGGAAGCGAAAAGGGGGATGCCGACCGGCATCCCCCTTTTTCCCTTCCGTGCTCACACCTTCGCGGTGACCTCGACGTCGATGTTGCCGCGGGTGGCCTTCGAGTAGGGGCACCGCTGGTGCGCCTGGCCGACCAGGTCGTCCGCCTGCTCCTGGCCGAGACCGGGCAGCACGGCGACGATCCGCGCGCCGAGGTGGTAGCCGTCGTCGCCCTTCACCAGGTCCACCGAGACCGTCACGGTGCTGTCGGTGAGGTCGGCCCCGGCGTTGCGGGCGACCAGCCGCAGCGCCGAGTGGAAGCACGCGCCCCAGCCCGCGGCGAAGAGCTGCTCGGGGTTCGTGCCCGCACCGCTGCCGCCCACCTCCTTCGGGCTCGCCAGTGCCAGGTCGAGCACGCCGTCGGCGGACCTCGCCGTGCCCTTCCGGCCGTCGCCGCTCGACGTCACGTCCGCCGTGTAGACCACAGACATCCTCGTAGCTCCTCAGAGGTTCGTGTTTGGGGCCGACGCTAGGAGCGGTTTCGGCGGCAGGTCACTACGGGACCTCGTAGGGACATCGCGCGCCCGCGCGGGAAAGGTGGGCGGCGTTGACGTTCTCGACCTGATGGAGGGGCCGTGCCTGGTCCGTTGGAAGGCGTGCGGGTGCTGGAGATCGGCGGGTCGGTCGCCGCGGCGTTCGCCGCGACCGTGCTCGCCGACCTCGGTGCCGACGTGCTGCGCATCGACCGCGCGGCGCAGGTGCCGGACGCTCCGGTGGAGCCGCTGCCGGACCCGCTGGCCCGTGGCCGCCGGTCCGTGGCCGTGGACCTGAAGCACGCGGACGGCCCCGCGGTCGTCCTGGACCTGGTGGCACGGGCCGACGTGCTGATCGAGGGCGGACGGCCGGGCAGCGCGGAGAAGCTCGGCATCGGCCCGGAGATCTGCCTGCAGCGCAACCCAGGACTCGTCTACGGCCGGGTCACCGGCTGGGGCCAGGACGGCCCGCTGGCCAGGCGGGCGGGCCACGACATCACGTTCCTCGGCGTCACGGGCGCGTTGTCGGTGCCCGGCCAGGCGCCCGCCACGCCGCCGCCGTACTACCTGTCGAGCTTCGCGGGTGGCGCGCTCCAGCTGGTGATCGGCGTCCAGGCGGCGTTGCTGGAACGGGCCAGGTCCGGTCAGGGCCAGGTGGTCGACGCGGCGATGGTCGAGGGCACGGCGCTGCTGTCGGTGCTGGTCGACCAGTGGCGCAAGACGCCCGGTCGCGTCACGGTCGTCGACGCGCCGTTCTACACGACCTACGAGTGCGCGGACGGCCGCTTCCTGTCGGTCGGCTCGGTCGAGCCGCACTTCTACCGCGAGCTGCTGGACAAGCTCGGCCTGGGCGATCTCGACCTGCCCGGCCAGTACGACGAGTCCGGCTGGCCGCTGCTGACCGAGAAGATCGGGGAGGCGTTCCGGTCCAGGGACAGCACCGAGTGGGAGAAGGTCTTCGCCGACTCCGACGCCTGCGTGGCACCGGTCCTGGCACCGGACGAGGTCGCGGGCCACCCGCACCTCCAGGCGCGTGAGTCCTTTGTGGACGTCGGTGGTCAGCACCAGCCCGCACCCGCGCCGCGCTTCTCCCGTTCGGAGCGCGTGACTCCGGCACCCGCCCCCTACGCGGGACAGCACACCGCGTCGGCGCTGGGGGACTGGGGAGTGGACGGCTGGACGGACAGCGGCGCGGTCCGAGGCGTCTGATGCCGCGGGTGCTTCCGCTCCTGCCCGGCATGGTGGCGCTGGGACTGGACGCGTACGTCGTGGCCGGCGTGCTGCCCCAGCTCAGCGCCTCCCTGAACCAGCCGGTGCCCGCGGTGGGCCAGCTCGTCACCGTCTTCACGCTGTCGTACGCGCTCCTGTCACCGATCGCCGCGACACTGCTGACCGGCAAACCGATGCGCGCGGTGCTCCTCACGGCCTTGGCCGTCTTCACCCTCGGCAACGCGCTGAGCGCCGTCGCGGGCACCTTGACGTTCCTGTTGCTGTCACGGGTGATCGCGGGCTTCGGCGCGGGCCTCTACTCGCCGATGTCCGCCGCCACCGCAGCCGCGCTCGTGCCGCCAGAACGCCGCGGCCGGGCCCTCGCGCTCATCACCATCGGCCTGAGCTCCGGCACGGTCGCGGGTGTCCCGCTCGGCCTGCTGCTCGCCGACCACGTCGGCTGGCGCGGCACCTTCTGGCTCGTCACCGCACTAGGGCTGGTGGCGATCGGCGGGGTGGCGGTGGTGCTGCCCGCCATCCCGCCCGCGGCACCACCGTCGCTCAAGGCGCGCCTGGGCGTGCTGGCCGACCGCAACGTCCTGTCGATCGTGCTGGTGACCGTGTTCTCGACGCTCACCAGCCTCGGCACCTACACCTACATCGCCCCGATCCTGGGTCGCGACGACGTGGTGGTGTACCTGGTGATCTGGGGCGTCGGCGGCTTGCTCGGCAACCTCCTGACCGGCGCGGTGATCGACCGGTGGCGGGACACGAGAACGCTGATGGGCGTGCTCCTCACCGTGATGGGCGTGAGCCTGGCCCTGCTCCCCGTCGGCCCACCCGCCCTGCTGGTCTTCCTGTGGGGCGCGAGCGCGTGGAGCTGCCCGGCCACCCAGCAGCACCGGGTGATGTCCGCGAGGCCCGCCGAGGGGCCGGTCGCCGTGTCGCTCAACGCCTCCGCGATCTACCTCGGCTCGTCGCTGGGCGCCGGTCTGGGCGGCATGGTGCTCGCGAGCGGGGGAGCGCCGGCCGTGCTCGCGTACGTGTTCGGCGGGCTGGCGGTGTTCGCGGCGGTGCTCAACCACCTGGTCACCGCCAAGCCGGTGCTCAGCGACGCCTGAGGTCGCGAGCCAGGTGGGAACGCGGCCAGCTGCCCGGCTTCAGGACCGTCGTCCACGGCCGACCGGCGGGTGAGATCTGGCGGTGGAAGTAGTTGACGTGCTCGACGGCGCCGAACACCGTGAGCACCAGCCCGGGATACACCCCGAGACCGGGCTCGACGGCGAGCTGCCAGGCGGACGCGACCAGGCCGCCCGCGATGAGCAGCACGCCCAGCACCCGCGCGACCCGGAAGATCGCCGCGCCCGGCAGCGCCGGTCCGGGAACGGCGAGCCGCCGCCACTTCAGCGCCCAGTAGGAGGCGCCGACGATCAGGGGAAAGGCGGTCGCCGCATATCCCAGCGCGTTGGCAGGCGTCGCGGGTGCGTCCAAGGCGGCGAACAGCACCACGAAGAACACGACGACACTCGCCAGCTCTCCGAGCGCCAGCTCCATGAGCTTGCGTCGCAGCGCCGTGCGCCCTGAACGAGGGTTCATGGCCAAGATCATGTCAGCCGCACGGGACCGCTCCGGTCAGCCGGTGAAGCCGGCGGCGTAGGCGGCCGACGGCTCGATCTCGATGATCACGTCGACGAGCACGCCCGCCGGGTCGGTCACGATGAGGTGCCGCTGACCGAACTCCTCGCTGCGCAGCGGCAGGACCACGGGAAGACCGGCCTCCTCGACCAGCCGCCGGTGCTCGACGCCACCGCCTCGACGCGGCACCTCGCCGAGGCGCTGACCCGGTTGGTCGAGTCCATGAAGGCGTGGTGACGGCCGGAGCCCCCGGTCGTCCGGTGTAGACGGCAGGTCGTTCGCGGGTGCCGGTCTCCCACGTCGGAGGATGTCGATACGGTCGTCGGCCTTGACACGACCAGGGGCCAACATAAGACACTAATCGTCACGGCCGTAATACAAGTGTGGTTCTATTGAGGGCGGAGCACCGATGCTCAAGTCTCGTAGATCTCTTCTCGCGGTACTGGCAGTGGTGCTCCTCGCCACGCCCGGTTGTGGCGGTGGGTCGCCGGACGGTGCGCTCAGCTCCGCCGGAAGCTCGGGCACCGGTCACCACGACGAGCTTCCCCAGCAGTTCAAGGACTCCGGCGTGATCCGCTTCGCCGGCGACTCCCACCCGCCGTACCGGGTCGTCAGTCCGGACGGGCGCACCGTCACCGGCCTCGACCGCGACCTCCAGGAGGCCCTCGGCAAGGTGCTGGGCGTGCGCACGGAGACCACGATCGTCCCCGGTCTGCCCGCCGCGCTGTCCGGCATGCTGTCAGGCCGCTACGACGCGTTCAACGGCCCGGTCAAGGACACCGCGGAGCGGGAGAAGCAGTTCGACGCCATCGTCTGGATGGTCACGCGGACCGCCTACCTCGTCCCGAAGTCCGGCGGTCAGGGCATCGGCAGCAGCGACGACCTGTGCGGCAAACGGGTCGCCGCCATCCAGGGCAGCATCATCCAGGACCAGGTCGTCCGGCTGACCGACTGGTGCGTGAAGGCCGGCAAACCGGCCGTGGAGTTCATCGGCCTCGCCGACACCAACGGCACGATCCTGGCCGCGAAGTCCGGCCGTGCCGACGCGGCCGGGATGACCGAGAGCGCCGCGATCGACGCGTTGCAGACGGCGAAGGACGACTTCACCTACGTCAAGCAGACCGACGAGCAGGGCGCGGGCGTCGACAAGCTGGCCCTGCTGGTGCCGAAGGCGAGCGGTCTCGGACCGGTGGTGCACAAGGCGTTCCAGGAGATCTTCGCCAACGGCCAGTACGCGGAGATCATGTCCCGGTACGGCCTCGACGACGTCAAGGTCGACCAGCCGGAGCTCAACACGGCGGCCGGCCGGTGACGGCGACCGCCGCTGCGGCGACCGGGGAGCTGCCGGACGTCGACGTCGCCACCGCGCGGCACCGGTTCAGGCCGTGGCGCTGGCTGTCCGGCGCGGTCATCGCCGTCCTGACGTTCCAGGTCGCGTGGTTCGTCACGCACAACGACCGGTTCGAGTGGCCGGTGGTCGCCGAGTACCTGTTCGACCCGAACGTGCTGGCGGGCCTGGGCATGTCGGTGCTCCTCACGGTGCTCGCCATGCTCGCCGGGTCGGCGCTCGGCGTGCTGCTCGCGCTCGGCAGGCTGGCGGACTTCGGTCCGGTGCGGTGGGCGTGCGGCCTCTACATCGGACTGTTCCGGGGCATCCCGCCGCTGGTGCAGCTGCTGTTCTGGTTCAACCTGGCCTACCTGCTGCCCAGGCTGTCGTTCGGCGTCCCGTTCGGACCGACGCTCGGATCGTGGTCCACCAACGACCTGATCACGCCACTGACGGCCGCGTTGATCGGGCTCACGCTGCACGAGGCCGCGTACATGGCGGAGATCGTCCGCGCGGGCATCCTCTCGGTCGACCCCGGCCAGCGCGACGCGGCGATGGCGATGGGCTTCACCGGCGGCCAGACGTTCTTCCGCGTGGTGCTGCCCCAGGCCATGCGGGTGATCATCCCGCCGACCGGCAGCCAGTTCATCTCGCTGCTCAAGGGGACGTCGCTGGTGAGCGTGATCGCCATGACCGACCTGCTGCACGCGGTGCAGACGGTCTACAACCAGACCTACCAGATCGTCCCGATGCTGATCGTGGCGTGCTTCTGGTACCTGGTCGTGGTCACCGCGTTGTCCTTCGCGCAGTCCCGCCTCGAACGCCGCTTCGGCCGGGGCCAGCGGTCGTCACGGGGGGAGTGGCTCGCATGACGGACGTCCCGGTGCTGAGCGTGCGGAACATCCGGCGCAGCTTCGGTGAGCACGCGGCGCTCGACGGGGTCAGCCTCGACGTGGCGCAGGGGGAGGTCGTCGCCGTCATCGGGCCGTCGGGCTCCGGCAAGTCCACGCTCGTGCGGTGCGTGCACCAGCTGGAGCCGATCGACAGCGGGGCCATGTACCTCGACGGCGAGCTGCTCGGCTTCGAGCACGCCGGGAACCGGCTGCGGCCGTTGCCGCCCAAGCGGGTCGCGCAGCAGCGACGCCGGATGGGCATGGTCTTCCAGCAGTTCCAGCTCTTCCCGCACTGGACGGTGGCGCGCAACATCACCGAGGCGCAGGTGCGGGTGCACGGCCGCAGCCGCGAGCAGGCCGGGGAACGGACCGCCGAGCTGCTCGGCAAGGTCGGGCTGACCGACAAGGCGGAGGCTCATCCGCGGCAGCTCTCCGGAGGGCAGCAGCAACGGGTGGCGATCGCCAGGGCCCTGGCGACCCGGCCGCGCGTCATGCTGCTCGACGAGCCGACCAGCGCGTTGGACCCAGAGCTGGTCGACGAGGTGCTGGCCGTGGTCAGGGACCTGGCCGCCGCCGGTCTGACCATGGTCATCGTGACGCACGAGATCTCCTTCGCGATGGAGGTCGCCGACCGGTTCGTGTTCATGGACCAGGGCAGGATCGTCGAACAGGGACCCGTCGCCGACGTGCTCGCGGACGGCCGGTCGGACCGGTTGCGCGCGTTCCTGTCCCGCTACGCCCAGACGCGTGACACCAGGAGCGCCCATGTCTGACGCGGTGACCGTGCTGTCGGTCGGCGACCTGGTGCTCGACGAACCCGACCCGGCGTCCTTCCTCGCCCCGGTCCGCTCCGCGCTGGCGCGAGGCGACCTGGTGATCGGTCACGTCGAGGTGCCGCACAGCACGGCCGACGTCCAGGTCAGCACGGACGTCCCCGCACCGCCCGCCGACCCGGCCGGGCTCGCGGCGCTGGCGGACGCCGGTTTCCACGTGGTGACCCTCGCGGGCAACCACGTGTACGACGCGGGCGAGGTCGGCGTGGCGGACACGATCGCCCACGCGCGTGCCGCCGGGCTCGTGACAGCGGGCGCGGGACCGGACCTGAGCGCTGCCCGGCGCCCGGCCGTGGTGGAGCGCGGGGGCCTGCGGATCGGGGTGCTGAGCTACAACCTCGTCGGCCCCCGCGAGTCGTGGGCCACCTCTCGCAAGGCGGGCTGCGCCCACGTCCGGGTGCTCACGCACTACGAGCTGGACCACGCCACGCCCGGTGGGCCACCGAGCGTGTACACGTTCGCCGAACCGGCGAGCTTGGCGGCCATGACCGACGACATCCGGGCGCTGGCGTCCGAAGTGGACGTCGTCACCGTGTCCATGCACAAGGGCGTGGGACACACGCCCGCCGTTCTCGCCATGTACGAGCAACCGGTCGCGCGGGCCGCCATCGACGCGGGGGCGCACGCCGTGTTCGGCCACCACGCCCACATCATGCGCGGTGTCGAGGTCTACCGAGGCCGTCCGATCTTCCACGGTCTCGGCAACTTCGTGACCGTCACCCGCGCGCTCACGCCGACGGGCAACGACAACGCGGAACGGGCCGAGTGGGCCAGAAGACGCGTCGAGCTCTACGGTTTCGCGCCGGACCCGGACATGCCGTTCTACCCGTTCCACCCGGAGAGCAGGAACACGGTCATCGCCGTCTGCCGCTTCGACCGCGCCGGCATCACCTCGGCGGGGTTCGTGCCCTGCCGGATCGACGAACGGGGCAGGCCGGTGCCGGTGCCGCGATCGGACGGCGGGGAGGCCGTCGCCGAGTACGTCCGGCGGATCGGGGAGAAGGCGGGCCTGACGGCGGAGTTCGACTGGGACGGTGACGAGGTCGTGCTGCCGCGCGTGGGCCGCGGGCTCCGCGCTCAGCCCGCGTAGTCGCTGCCGTGTCCGCGCACCAGAGCGGCCACATCCCTGTCGTAACGGCCGATCACCTGCTTCACGCGCTGTTCGGCCAGCAGTGCGAGGGCGTCGTAGAGCTCGGTGAACAGCTCCCTGGCCCGTGCTCTCGGCCACGGCTGCGGCAGCAGGACGGACGGCAGGCCGGGGTCGAGGCCGGGGAACCGGTTCCAGGCGTCCATGAGCGCGGTGCGCACCACGAGAGCCTCGGCCGTGCCGATCGACCCCTCCGCCAGCCGCGTCCGCACGGGCGAGTACTCGTCGATCAGCGCGTCGTACCGTGCGCGCAGGGCGTCGAGGTCCCAGGCGGTGAGGGGGTCGCCGCCGAGAGGGCTGCCCTCCGCCACCTCCGCGCGCAGGACCGTGGCGGAGTCGATGCCCAGCTCGGACAGCACCCCGGTGATCTCGGCGACCCGCTCGTGCGGGCAGACCCACACGCCGTCGAACAGGGACGCGAACCCGAGCCAGCTCAGCCGGGTGCGCAGGGCGTGGCGCAGGTCCCGCTGCTCCTCCGGCACCGAGAACACCGCGACCGTCCAGCTGCCCGACCACGGCTGTTCCGTCGCGCCGAACGCCACGATGTGGCGCAGCCCGTCCTCCAGGACCCGCGCCGCACGCCCGCTCAGCGCGTAGTAGGTGTTCCGGCCCACCCGCGACAGCGTCAGCAGTCCCCGGCGGGAGAGCCTGCTCAGCGTCGCCCGCGCGCTGATCTCGGTGATGCCGAACTCGCCCAGCAACGCCACGAGCGCGGCGGAGGGCAGGGGCGCGGGCTGGCCGTACCAGTAGTCGCCGAGCAGGGTGAGGAGCAGGTGCTGAGGGCTGCCGCCGGACTGCGACCTCGGCAGCGCGGGAACCTCGGGAGCGGCGGCCACGAAAATCATCCTACATTTTTCCTGTCGATCGACATAGAAACCGGCCCGTGGTTTCACGCTTTCGTTGCTGTGTGGTGGATGTCAGCGACGGCTCCGCAGACAATCCGAACGGGACCAATCGAGATAGTTGACACTTTGGCTCGCGAATGGTGCGCTGGGTGTCTAGCAAGTTGCGACCACGTTCAGGGGGCGGCGCGCATGCGGCGGATCTCTCGGCGCCGGACGTCAGGGCATCCGGCCGGTCGTGTGGTGGCGCACCAAGTCGGCGTCGTCGGGGTCCGACTCGAGCACGATCTGCCGGACGCGGTGCTCCGCCAGCGGTCCGAGCCCGTCGTAGACCTCGGCGAACAGGGCGCGCGCGGTGTCGCGGGGCCAGTCGTGCGGCAGCAGCGCGGGCGGGAGACCAGGGTCCTTCCAGCGGAACGTGCGCCACTCGTCCATCACCCGCGTGCGGGCCACGAGGGCCTCGGCGGACGTGACCGCACCCGCACGGACCCGTTCCGCGAGCGGGGACGTGGCGGCGATGAACTCCTCGTAGAGACCGCGCACCTCGTCCAGGTCCCACGCCTCGGTCAGCGGACGTCCCCCGGCCGAACCGTCGGTGCGCAGCACCACCGCGCTGGTCACGCCGAGGACGTCCAGCTCGTGGACGGCGTCGCCCGCGGAGGCGGTGGGCGAGATCCAGAATCCGTCGAAGAGGGGCGCGAACCCCAGCCAGCGCAGCCGCGTGCGCAGCTGGTGGCGGACCTCGCGCTGCTCCTCGGGAACGGAGAACGCCACGGTCGTCCACGTGCCGTCCCACAGCTCGGTCGTCACGCCGAACGACAGGACCTTGCGGACCGAGTCGGCGAGCGTCGCCGCGGCGGCACCCTCGACGCCGTAGAAGGTGCGGCGGCCGTTGCGGTGCACATTCATCATGCCGCGGCGGGACAACCGGCTCAGCGCGGCCCGTCCGCTGGTCCCGGTGATGCCGAACTCGGCCAGCAGGCGGACCAGCGCGGCCGACGACGCCCAGCCCGCGCTGGAGAGCCAGTAGTCCGCGTAGAGGGTCATGAGCAGGTGCTGCGGCGCGCCACCGTGCTGCTGCCGGGGCAGCAGGTCGGAGCGCGGGCCGCGCGGGGCGGCGGATCGCGGCGAGGCCGTCACGATCGTCAAGTGTATAGGTGGGACATCGACCGTCACCGAATGTGCCGGTCGTGACCGAGGAGGTGTGCTGGTGGCAGAGCAACCGCTCGCCGGGCGGACGGTCGTCGACCTCACGACGGCGCTGGCCGGACCGTACGCCACCCTGGTGCTCGGGGGCTTGGGCGCACGGGTGATCAAGGTGGAGAACCCGCGCACCGGCGGCGACTCGTCGCGAGGCAACTCCCCGTACCTCGGCAAGGACGGCCTCGGGCTGAGGCGGGTCCACCCCGACGACATGTCGGTGTCGATGCTGTTGCGGGGCCGCAACAAGGAGAGCGTCACGCTCGACCTCAAGCACCCGGAGGGGCGCGGCGTCCTGGCCGACCTGGTGCGGCACGCCGACGTGCTGGTCGAGAACTACAGCGCGGGCGTGACGGACCGGCTCGGCATCGGTCCCGCGGCGATGCTGGCGGTGAACCCCCGGCTGGTCTACACGTCGATCAGTGGGTTCGGGGCGCAGGGCGGCCCCGCCAAGGCGATGGACACGATCGTCCAGGCGCTGTCCGGGATCATGGCCACCGCCGGGGAGGAGGGCGACGACCCGGTCCGCAACGGCCTGCCGGTCGGCGACCTGGTCGCGCCGCTGTTCGCGGTGATCGGCACGCTGGCCGCCCTCGTGCAGGCCGACCGCACGGGTGCGGGACAACACGTGGACGTCTCGATGCTGGGCGCGCTGACGTCTTTGGTCGCGTGTGAGCCGTTCGACGCCTACGCGGCGGTGGGCCTGGCGCAGCGCACCGGGTCGTTCGTGCCGAGGCTCGCGCCGTTCGGGCTGTTCGAGGCGGCGGACGGCTGGCTCGCCCTGTGCGGGCCGACCGACCGGTTCGCCGAGGGCGTGTTCCGGGCGATGGGGGAGCCCGCGCTGGCGACGGACCCCCGTTTCGCCACCAGGGACGCGCGGGTCGCGAACGCGGCCGTGCTGCACAAGCTCATCGGCGAGTGGGCGGCCGGTCGGCGGCGGGCCGAGGCGGTGGCGCTGCTCGTCGGCAACGGCGTGCCCGCGGCCGAGGTGCGCGAACCCGCCGAGGCCGTGCGGGACCCGCTGGTCCGCGCCCGCCACGAGGTGGTCGCGCTGACGCACCCCGCCCACGGCGCCACCGCGGACATCTCCGGCACCGGCGTGCCGATCGTCTTCTCCGGCGCCGAGGTCGGGTTCGACCGGCCCGCGCCGGCACTCGGCGAGCACAACGACGCGGTGTACGGGGACCTCCTCGGGTACAGCGGCGACCGGCTCGCCTCGCTGCGCGCGGACGGGGTCGTCTGACCATGAGATCTCCATTGCGCCGCCTCGTCGACCACTACGAACGGCGATATCCGGTCGACGTGGACGGCCCGGTGATCGGCTGCGTCGGCCAGGACGTCCCGGTCGAGCTCGTGACCGCCGCGGGCGCGCTCCCGGTGCGGCTGGCGGGCAGGCCCGGCCTGGACGTCGCGGAGGGGGAGAAGTACCTGGGCCGCGGCGTGGACCCCGCGACTCTCTCGGTGCTGACCCGGTTGCTGAACGGGGAGTACGGCCGGCTCGACCGGCTGCTGGTGTCGCGGGACTGCGAGGGCTCGCTGCGCCTGTTCTACGCGGTGCGGGAGCTGCGCAGGCTCGAACCGGGCCTGGGACTGCCCGAGACGCACCTCGTCGACGTGCTGCACCTGCCGCACTGGACGACCGCGCGGTACAACCAGGTCCGCTTCGCCGAACTGGTCGCGGTGCTGGAGCGGTGGACGGGAACCCGCCTCACGGCGCCGAAGATCGCCTCGGCGATCATGCTGCACGACGCGCGCCGCGACCTGTGGCGCGCGGTCTCCGCCCTGCGGCGCGACCTCCGGCTGACCGGTGCGCAGGCGCTGGCCGCGTTCGGCGCCGTCCTCCCCGTGGCGGAGCACAACCGCTTGCTGCGCGAGCTGCTCAAGTCCGATTTGGACGTCCATCGAGGACGGAGAGTCTTCTTCACGGGTAGCTCGCACGACAATCCGAACGTGTACTGGTTGCTGGAGGAGATGGGCAGCGTCGTGGTCGGTGAGGACCACGACTGGGGAGACCTCCTCGCCACCCGGCTCGTCGGCGAACCCACGCTCGCCGCGCTGGTCGAGCGCTACCAGTACAACGGCCCCACCGCCGCCCGCGCGTCCATCGCGGCACGCGCCGCCCACACGGCACAGGCAGCGGCCGAAAGCGGTGCCGAGCTGGTCGTGTCCTACGTCCGGCGCAACGACGACGCCCCGCCGTGGGACTTCCCGGCGCAACGAGAAGCCCTGCGCCCGCACGGGATTCCGGCCGTGCTGTTCGACCGCCAGGAATACGGCCTGATCGACCTGTCGGAGGTGTTCGTTGGCTGAGAAACTGCTCGCCTCGGCCACCGAGGCGACCCGCTACCAGCGCGAGTGGTTCCGCGACCTGCGGAAGTCCGCCGCCGCGGGAGGCCCGCTGGCCCTGGTGAACGCCGACGCCCCGCAGGAGATCTTCCGCGCGATGGGCATCCCGTACGTGGTCAACCAGTGGTGGGCGTCCGTGGTGGCCGCCAAGCAGCGCGCACCGCACCACCTGGACCTGTTGCGAGAGCAGGGTTATCCCGACCACACCGAGCAGTACAGCTCGATCTCGCTCGCGTCGCTGTTCGACCCCGATCCGCATCTGGCGCCGTGGGGCGGCCTGCCGCGGCCCACGATCGTGCTCGCCGAGACCGTGGGGGACGGCGGGCGCAAGATCTTCGACGTCTGGGGCAGCCAGCCCGGCATCACCTACTACGCCCTGGAGAGCGCCGCCGAGAACACGGTCCCGGTCAACTGGTGGGACCTGATGCCCCACGACTGGGAGAAGGCGGTCGGCAAGGCGAGGCTCGACCTCATGGAGGCCGAGCTGTGCAACCTGGTCCGGTTCCTGGAGACGACGACCGGCCAGGTGTTCAGCGAACGCGCGTTGCGCCGGGTCCTCGACCTGGTCAACGAGCAGGCGGAGTGGAACAGGCGCACCCGCGACCTCATCGCCCGCACCACCCCGAGCCCGCTGGCCGTCACCGACAGCATCCCGAGCGTCATGATCCCCCAGTGGCACCGGGGCACCGAATGGGCGCGTGACGCCGCGCAACGCTTCTACGAGGAGGTCGAGGCACGCGTCCGTTCGGGTGCGGCGGTGTGCGAGGGCGAGCGTGCCCGGCTCATGTGGATCGGCCGCGGCCTCTGGTACGACATGGACTTCTACCGCAGGTTCGAGGAGCGCCACGGAGCCGTCTTCGTGTGGTCGATGTACCTCGCCATCGCGGCCGACGGCTACCCGCGCTACGGCGACAATCCACTGAGGACGATCGCAGCCCGTTTCGCGGCCTTCAACGACCAGCTCTACACCCCGCCGTGGTCGAGCGAGTGGTACGTCAAGGAAGCAAGGCTGCACGGCGTGGACGGCGTGGTGCACCTGGTGTCCGACGACGCGAGGGGCAGCTACTTCACCAACCGCGCACTACGTGCCGCGGGCATCCCGGTCTACGAACTGCACGCTGACAACGTCGACACCCGGTCGTTGCGCGACTCGACCGAACGAGACGTGGAGGAGTGGCTGGAACGCGAGGTCCTCGCCCGCCGGGCTGGGTGACCGGGTTCAGGGTGGCGGCCCGCTGTCGGTCTGCTCGAGGTCGGAGATCCACAGGGCGAGCGCCGCCCGTGCGTCCCGCAGCGTGCGCGCCGGCTCGCCGAGCCCGCGCAACGCCAGCCGCCGCTGTTCGAGCCGAGGGGTCCGGAACCTCGGGAAGGCGAGCCGGATGCACGTGTCGACCATCTCGGAGTGGTAGTGCAGCAGCTGGGCCACCCGGCACTCCAGCGACCCGCGGTCGGCGTCGCCGATGATGTCCAGCGCCCACCCGTGCAGCCTGCTGTAGTCGGACGCGACCTTGCTGCCCCGGCGAGCCACCTGCGTCGGTACCTCGCCGGGCCGCGCGCAGTCGTCGATGACCTGCTCGGCGCTGGGCTGGAGCTCGACCGCGCGGTCGGCCACCTCCAGCAACGACCGCAACGCGAACAGCCGAGCGGCGGTGGAGTCCCGCACAGCCGCCACTTCCGCGCCTCGCCGTGGGCGTCGTCCCGGAATCCGCATGTGCTTCACCAACCTCGATGAGCCAGCCCGGAAACATCCAGTATGAACCGCCACCGGGCGCGCCGCGAGGTGCCGAAGAGTGGCCGGGCTTCCCGGTCGCGGGTCGCGCCGGCCGGTGCGGGTCAGCGGACGTCGGGGAACAGCGCTCGCCGGTCGAACGTGTCGACTTCGGTGCGATAGCCGCCGGTGCTCGTCTCCGGGTTGATCAGCAGCGTGAAGTCCGGCAGAGCAGTCGGAGCCGGCCGCCCGCCGACATCCTCCTGCCCGGGTTCGGCATCCCAGTCGATCAACGCGACGGTCACGCTCCACCGCCCCGGTGCCAGCGCGACGTCCAGACCGTCGTCCGGCTCCGCTCCGACGTGCTCGATGCCGCTGATCTTCGCGCCGCCCGCGGTGACGAACAGGTACGGTTCCGAAGCCACGAAGAGGTACCGGCGTTCTCGTTCTGTCAGGCCGGCCGTGGCCGACGCCGAGCCCACGCGGGCGAGCACCCGGAACGCTCCGTCGCTGTAGATGTTCACCGGGACGAACGCGCCGGCGGTGATGTGCCGCTTGATGTCGTCGTCTTCCAGCAACGCCGACTCCCACGTGTCGTAGTCGACGACGTCGCCGAACGATGCCGGGGACCACAGGCAGAACATCCCGGCGTCAGTGGCGATCACGCCGGTGGCTTCCATCGTCATGCCCCTTGCTTCGTGGTCCGGGATGACGCGGACCGTATCACCGCCACCGGGTGTGGTTCCCCGGGTTCGGCACGATGTCCCAGGTAGACGGCTCGTGAGCGTCTCATTTGACGCTAGTGTCAAATTTCTTATTGACACGTCAACCAGTCTCCGGGAGTCTGGCGGAGGAAGTGATCTTCCGACGTTTTCGAAGGGACAACGATGCGCTTCAACACCAAACGAGCCGCCCTCGGTCTCACCGCGGTCCTCGCCACCTCGATGGCCGCGGCCCTGTCGGCGTCGCCCGCAGTGGCCGGCGAGCCGTTCCAGAACCCGGACACTGGCTTGGTCTTCTACGCCTCCAACCCGCTCGAGGTGGTCGGCAGGCAGGCCGCGCCCGACGACGTGTGCCGCCCGATCCCGGCTCGTGCGACGTGGACGATCGACTGGAACAACGTGTTCCCGAAGGGCGTCGACGGGTACACCTCCCCTGACTGCAGTGGCGAGCCGCGCTACCTGATCGACACCTTCCACAGCTGGCCGGAGGGCTACCTGCTGTCCTACAAGTCCCGCTGACGACGGGAGCCGGTGGTCGCTCGCGGGTGACCACCGGCACCGCCGTGACGAGGAGGGTGTGCGGATCAGTCCGCACACCCTCCTTCTGTCTCCTCGGAAAGCTCTCGAACCGGTGGACGGGACCTCGTCAGACGCGGTCCGCGAGCCACTTGCGGATCTGCTCGGCCGCCAGCTCGATGCCCGTCGGAGCGCCGGGCTCGATCGCCTGGCCGAAGTGCTGCCCGGCCACCCGCACGTGCGTGCGGTCGGTTGCCGCCAACGCCGTGTGCATCGCCCGTGCGTCGGCGGGGAAGCACGCCTGGTCGCCGGTGAGCTCGATGAGCAGCGTCGGCGTCACCACCCCGGCGGCGTTGCGCACGAAGTTCGCGCGCGAGTGGTTGGCCGACCAGGTCGACAGCCAGGACGCCGGCGTGACGACCCTGGCGAAGCCCGGCAGCCGGTAGTTCCCGCGATGCGGGCGGCGGCCGAACAGGGAGCCGTACAGCCGGTCGTTCGGGTCGATCGAGAGGTCGACCGAGCGGAGGTCGGCGTCCGTGCGGTAGACCGGGATGACCGGGACGGTGTCGGCGGCGCGCCGGCTCCCCTGGTCGTCCCCCGCCGCCTGTTGGGCGTCCACGTGGGCCAGTGCCACCGCGTCGATGCGCCGGACTCGCGCTTGTTGTCCTTCGCGATAGCGCTCGACGAACTCCGGGGAGTAGCGCGCCTGTTCCGGTGGCTCCCGGAACCCGTTGGCGGGGTCGAACGGGTCCAGGGCGGGGTCGACCGACAGCGGGTCGCTCTCGTCGGTGACGGACGGGTCGATCAGACGCTCCAGCAGCACCCCCTGACCGGGATGAGGGGCCAGGAAGATGGTCAGGTCGGGGACCGGCATGGTGGCGCCGGGCAGGTCGACGGGCACGCCGGAGGGCGACGCGGCGTGCCGCTCCGCCGGTGGGGTCAGCGCCTGTTCCTGGTAGAAGGCGTACAGCGTTGCGCCGCCTGAGTGCCCGAGGGTGATCGTGGTTCCGAAGTCCCGCTTGGCGACGAAGGTCTGCCCGGCCGCGACGTCGAGCAGGGTCTGCTCGTGCACCAGCGCGATGTCGTTGTTCACCGAGCGGGATCCCTGCGTCCACACGGAGATGCCCGCCGCCAGCAACGCGGGGATCAACGGGTGGTGGGTCACGTCCTGTCGTGGATGCATGATCGAGACGACGGCGCCGCGGCCGTTGCCGACGGTGTGCAGAACTCCTGCGATCCGCGCGCCGTCCGACGTCTTCAGCTCGTGCGTCGTGGTCCGCACGTCCGGGGTGCTCATGCCGCCTCGATTCGCAGGGCGTTCTTGTCCCACTGCACGATGCGGCTCGCGGACAGGCCCGCGAGGCAGCTGTACCAGACCGCGTGGCGGCACCCGGTGGCGCGGCGGTCGATGACGATCGGCTCGCTGCTGGACAGCTCCACGTACGGGCCGACCGCCTGGACGGCGACGTGGCTGTGACGGGACGCGACCTCGACGATCGTCGTGTTCTCCGGGACGTCCAGGACGTAGATGGTCGGCATCAGCGGACTTCCTCGGGGATCGTCAGCTGCTCCCACTCCTCGGCGTGCGCGAGGATCAGCTCGGCCTTGCGCTGCAGCAGCGCGTCGAGGGTGAGGGTGCCGGCGTCGGCGATGTCGAGGAGCGCCTGGACGGAGATCGCGGCGTCCTGGTCCTCCTGCGGCGTCACCGGACGCAGCGCGCGGGTGATCTCCAGCATGTAGCCGTTCGGGTCGTGGGTGTAGATGGACTCGATCGTCTCGTGCTGGACGCGCATCTCCGTCGGCCAGTCGCTCTCGTCGAGCCTGCGCTGGTACTCGGTGAGGTGCTCCTCGGACTCCACGTGGATGGCCAGGTGGCGGGACGTGATGTAGAAGCCGGGCATCTCGTCGTTGAAGCGGGCGAACGCGTCGCCGCGCTCGGAGACCATCGGCGGCTCGAAGCCGAAGTAGTGGAAGAACGCGATCCGGTCGTTGTTGCCGATGTCGAAGAAGAAGTGCACGAAGTCGGGGTGTTTCTCCGGTCCCCACCCGGCGGCGCAGATGGAGTGGACGACCGGGAAGCCGAGCACGTCGCGGTAGAAGCGGATGGTTGCGGCCGGGTCGAGGGTCGGGAAGGCCGCGTGGTCCACGCCTCTGGCGAGGTGGGGCAGCGGTGTGGCGGACATGGTGGAGCTCCTTTCGTCGGTGCGACGGTCAGCGGTACGACCCCGACAGCAGGCTTCCGGCGCCGGGCACCCCGGTGCCGAGGCCGAGGCCGCGCAGGATGCTGAAGGCGCCTGCCGTCGCGGCGGAGAGAACGGGGACTCCCAGCTCCTGCTCGGCCGGGGCGATGAGGGAGAGCGAGGGCATCTGCACGCAGGCGGACAGCACGACCGCGTCCACCCCCGTCAGGTCGAGGTCACGGGCGGACTCCATGACCCGGTCACCGGGGATGCACCCGACCGCGTGGTTGTCGCCCACCTCGAGCGCCCGCCAGTCGGAGACCTCGAAGTCCTCGGCGGTCAGGTAGTCGACGACCTTCTGGGCCAGCGGACGCAGGTACGGCGTCACCAGTGCGATCCGGCGAGCTCCGAGCGCCCGTAGCGCCTCGACCAGCGCGCCGGCGCTCGACCGGACCTTGGCCGCCGACTCGCCGGTGGCGAGCTGCTCGGCGATCAGGCCCTCCGCGCGCCGGTGCTCTCCCGGCTCGCCGGCCATGAGGGCGACCAGGCACGCGTAGAGGATGACGTCCGGCGACGCGTCGGCGATCTCGATGACGCAGCGTTCGCGCTGGACGTTCATGGCCCGCAGCCCCGCGGGGGTCACCGCGGTCATCCGCATGCGGGACGAGTGGAACGTGAACTCGGCGTCCGCGGCGGCCCCGAGCAGGGCCGGCATCTCCGTTTCGACGGTGACGTTGGAGCTCGGAACGATCAGCCCGATCCTGTGCGACTTCATCCCGGTGCCGTTCCTCTCGGTTTGACGCTCGTGTCGATCATCCGACGTTGACTCTAACTCATTCGTCAAATAATCGTCGTTACGGTAGAATTCCAGGACGTCCGAACGAGGTGGAGGTAGCCGTGCCAGACCTGCTGGACCCACGCATCCCGATCCACGACCGCGAGCGAGCGGCGCGGTACCTGGCGAGTGGGTCGTGGTCGGACAGGACGACCGTCCAGCGCCTGCGCGAGGTGTGCGGCCTGCACGCGGAACGCGACGCGGTCGCCGGGCCGGACGGGACGTTCACCTACCGCGAGCTCGACGAACGCACCGACCGGATGGCCGCGGGACTGGTCGCGCTCGGCCTCCCGCGCGGCGCCCCCGTCGTGGTGCAGGCCGGCAACTCGGCGGAGTCGGTCCTCGCCTTCTACGCGCTGCTCAAGTGCGGGGCGGTGCCGGTGGCCGCGCTCCCGGCCCACCGCGCCAACGAGATCGGTCCGATCAGCAGCGCCGTGGGCGCGGTCGCGCACCTCGTCGACTCCGCCGTCTCGGACGGTGCCCTGGTCCGGCTCGCCCGCGACAACGCCGCGGACAAGCCCTTCCCGGTGCGCCTGCTCACGGTCGGCCCCGCACCCGAGGGCTTCACACGCGTCTCGGAGCTGGGCGGGGACGTGTCGCTCGAACGCGCGCGTGCCGAGGTCGACGCGGTCCAAGACCGGATCCACCACGAGGACGTGGCGGTCTTCCAGCTCTCCGGTGGCACCACGGGCACGCCCAAGCTCATCCCGCGCCTCCACGCCGAGTACTGGAACAACGCCGTGGCCAACTCGCGGGCATTGGGGCGAACCCCGGACTCCCGCATCGCGCACGTCCTGCCGCTCCTGCACAACGCCGGTGTCGTCAACGCCCTGTTCGGCGCACACGTCGTCGGCGGCTGCGTGGTGGCCGTGCCGTTCGGGAAAGCACCCGAGACGGTGCGGATGCTGGCCGAGCACCGGGTGAACGACATGATGATCGGCGGCTTCATGGCCTCATGGCTCGACGAGGACTCGTGGGGCGACCTGGCCGCCGGCCTGAAGGTGATCATCTTCTCCGGTTCGAAGCCGCCGGGGGCGCTCTTCGACGCGTGCACGGCGCAGGGCATCTGGATGGGCCAGACGTGGGGCATGGCCGAAGGCCCCTACACCTCCACGTACCGCGCCGCCCCGCCCGAGATCCGTTCGGCGACGGTCGGCAGCCCGGTCCACGGGGACGACGAGCTGGCGGTCGTCGACCCGGTGACACATGAGCCCTTGCCCGCCGGGGAGACGGGCGTGCTCGTCTACCGCGGCCCCAGCACCCTGGCGGGCTACTTCGACGCGCCGGCGCACGACAAGGCCGCGTTCACCGCGGACGGGATGCTGCTGACCGGCGACCTGGTCAGGCTGGTCGAGCGAGACGGCGTGCGACACCTCTCGATCGAGGGGCGGGTCAAGGACGTCGTCAGTCGCGGCGGCGAGAAGTTCAGCACCGAGGAGGTCGAGAAGCTGCTCCTCCAGCACCCCTCCATCCGCGAGGCGGCCGTCGTGGCCATGCCGGACGAACGGCTCGGCGAACGGGCGTGCGCCTACGTCGTCGCCGTGGGCTCCACGGCGCCCTCGCTCGGCGACGTGCGGCAGCACCTGGAAGGGCTCGGAGTCGCGAAGTACAAGTGGCCGGAGCGGCTGGAGCTGCTGCCCGCCCTGCCGCGGACCGCGACCTACAAGGTGGACAAGGTGCTGCTGCGCGCCCTCGCCGCCGGTGACGCGGAGGTTCGCGATGCCTGACCGTGAACCCGGACCGGACGGCGTCGTGTGGCCGGAGGACCTCGTCGCCGGGACCGTCATCGACCTGGGCGGCCACACCGTCACCAAGGAGGAGATCGTGCGGTTCGCCGCGGACTGGGACCCGCAGCCGATCCACCTCGACGACGACTACGCCGCCACACGCGAGTTCGGCGAGATCATCGCGAGCGGGGTGCACACGCTCGGCGTCTTCCAGCGGCTCGCGGTCCTCGGCGCCTACCGGCGGTGGCCGGTCATCGCGGGCCGGGCCATCCGCGACGTCCAGCTGACGCACGCGGTGCGGGCGGGTGCGACGTTGCGCGGGGAGATCGAGATCGCGGCCGTGCGCCTGACCGATGAGGCGCGGGCGTTGCTCACCACGCACGGGCGGCTCTTCGTCGGCGACCGGCAGGCGCTGCGGATCACCACCGACGCCTACCTGCGCAGGCGGCCTCCGGAAGCCGCTCCCGCCGTGCGCGGCGCGGAGTAAGATCCGTCCGATGTCAGCCCCGACGCCGCGTTCCCGCGCGAAGGCCAAGGCCACGACCGACCGAGAGGCTCCGGACTCGCGGGCGAGCACACGCCGACCGGCCGCCGCGAAGAAGACCACCGCGAAGAAGAACGCCGTGGAAAAGTCCACTGTGGAAAAGACCGCCGTGGAGAAGACCGGCCAGGAGAAGTCCACTGTGGAGAAGGCCGGCGCGACGAGGACGGGAGCGGAGAAGGCGGGCGAGGGGTCCGCTGCCGCCGCGACGCCACGCCGTCGTTCGAGCGGGGCCCGCAAGGAGCTGGTCGAGCGCCAGATCCTGGACAGGGCGACGGCGCTGTTCGCCGAGCGTGGCTTCGCAGGCACCAGCCTGCAGGACATCGCCGAGGCGTCCGGCCTCACCCGGCCCGCGCTGTACTACTACTTCTCCAGCAAGGAGGAGCTGCTCGTCCGCCTGGTGCGCGAGACGACCATGGACGTCGCCGAGCAGCTGGAGGCACTGGCGGCCGAGCACCCGGATCTCGCGCCGGACGCGCACCTGCGTGCGCTCGTGCGCACCTCGACGGCGTTCCAGGCCCGGCACCGCGACCAGTTCCGGCTGCTGCTGCGGTCCGAGGCCGAGCTGCCGGACGACGTCACGGAGCTCTACACCGACGGCCGCCGCCGGGTGCTCCGCGCCTACCAGGCGGTCATCGAGCGCGGGATCTCCGCCGGGCTCTTCCGCCCGGTGAACAGCCGGACGGCCACCCTCGGCCTGATCGGGATGGTCAACTGGATGACCTGGTGGAGCCAGCCGGACGACGACGTCTCCGCCATCGCCGACGAGTTCGCCGAGCTCGCCGTGGCCTCCGTACTGCTGCACTGCGGCCGTGACGAGGCTCCGGCCTCCGTCCACGCGGTCCTGGCGATGCTCAAGGACGACATCTCGCTGCTCGAACACCGCCTCGGCGAGATCGACCCCTCCTGAGCAGGCGCGGTCGTTCCGCGCCTGCCCAGGAGGCTCTTCAGCGGGACGACAGCGTGCCCGCAGACAGCTTGGCGCCGATGTCGTCGCGCAGCGCCCGCTTGTCGACCTTGCCCACCTGGGTGCGCGGCAGGCCGCCGACCACCTCGACCCGCTCCGGCCACTTGTACTTCGCGACCCCCAGCGACTCCAGATGCCGCCGCAGCGCCGGCACGTCGAGGGGCGCTCCGGTCGTCACGACGTAGGCGCACACCCGTTCGCCGAGCACGGGGTCCGGCATCGCCACCACGGCGGCCTCCAGCACGGCGTCGTGCCGGTGCAGGAGCTGTTCGAGCTCTTCGGCGTTGATCTTCTCGCCGCCCCGGTTGACGATGTCCTTGATGCGGCCCTCGATGGACAGGTAGCGGCTTCCGTCCGCGGTGACCGTCACCGCTGCGAGGTCACCGGTGCGGTAGAAGCCGTCGGACGTGAACGCGCGGGAGTTGTGTTCCGGGGCGTCGAAGTAGCCGGGGATGGTGTACCAGCCGCGGCACGCGAGCTCGCCGATCTCACCGTCGGGCAGCTCGCGTTCGCTGCCGGGGTCGAGGACGCGGAACTCGTCGTCGGCGGTGAGCGGGGGCCCGACCGTGGTGGCACGAAGCTCCCGTGGCGCGGTCAGCGGCGTCAGGGTGAACAGGCCCTCGCCCATGCCGAACGTCTGGGCGGCCCGCGCGCCGAAGCTCTCCACGCGCGCGAAGACCTCCGGGGGCACCTTCGCACCGGCGAGGACGACGGTGCGCAGGTGGGCGGCGGCGGCCTCGTACTCCTCGGACAGAATCCAGCCGAACATGCCGTGGCCGAAGAGCGTGTCGTCGACCTGGTGGGCCGCCATCAGCGCCAGCGCGACGTCCTTGACCGGTGGCGGCAGGACCAGGCAGCCACCCAGCGCGTGGGTGGCGTGCAGGCCGCACGAGACACCGGCGTTGTGGAGGAGCGGCGCGGCGTGCGCCGCCACCGTCGACTCGGTCCTGCCGAGCGCGAGTCCCCACGCCAGCCCGTTGTTCCAGTACTCGCCGTGCAGGCGCGGAATGATCTTCGGAGAACCGGTCGTGCCGCCGGAAAGCTGGAAGACGGCGATGTCACGTGGGTCGAGTCCGGCTTGGACGCCCTCGACGACCCGGCGTGCCGTCGCCGGGTCGATGCCGGTGCCGAGGTCCTCCAGGCGCCGGGTCGCGTCCCGTTCTGCTCCGTGCACCGTCCACAGGTACCGCAGCGAGGGTGTCAGCTCCGCCTGTTCCCTCGCGAACGCGACCAGGTCGAACTTCGCTCCCGGCGTGGCGTCGACCAGGTGGCCCACCGCGCCGACCTGCCGCGCGACGTGGCCGATCTCGTGACTCCGGTGGCCCGCGAGGGTGGCCACTGGCACGGCCCCAGCCTTGAGCACCGCGTACCACGCGACGACGGTGGCGATGCTGTTGCCGAGCTGGAACAGGACGGGGTCGCCGGGGGCCAGGCCGCCCTCGACGAGCGCGGCGGCCACCTGGTCGGTGCGGAGGTCCAGTTCCGCGTAGGTGATCGACCCGTGCTGGTCCACGACCGCCGTGCGGTCACCGTGGCGGACGGCGGCCTGGTGGAAGCGTTCGGCGGTGGGCACGTCGCTCCAGGCGCCGGACCGCAGGTACCGCTCCACCCTTTTCTCGTCGTACCGCACCACCCGCGGGTCGGCCGATCGTCCTGTCATGCCGAGGTCCTTCGCGTGGGGGAGTGCTCGGACCCACGGGTGGGGCCCAGCAGGTGCCCGAGGTCGGCGGCGTGGTCGGGGTGGCCCACCGGAACGATGCCGCTGTAGACAGCCGTCCAGCAGCCGGGGCAGCACAGCTGCCGGAACACCACCGGGGCGTCGACGTAGTCGCCGGGGTCCGAGAGGACCTGCGGACCGGCGGCGCTCGACGGTCCCTCGAAGCGGGCCAGCTCCAGTGCCTCGCTGCCGGCACCGGCCAGCCTCCGGCCGCAGTGCGCGCAGGCCACCTGCGTCTCGCCGCCGACGGTGACCTCGACCAGGTTGTCGTTGAGGCGGCGGGACCCGGTGAGGTCGAGGACCGGCGCGTCCGGCACCGCGGTGGAGCGCTCCCGCCGCTCCTCGCGCAGGCGCACGCGCAGCTCCTCGGTGCGGGTGAGGTCGACGGTCCCGGACGCGTCGACGACGACGCCGTAGTTCTCGGCGGCACCGTGCGGGGTCACCTTGTCCTCATGGACGTCGTGCGCCACCGCGTCGGCCGGACGGGTCAGAGGGTCGCCGTACCCGCCGCCTCCCTGCCACTGCAGGACGAAGACGTCGTTCACGCCCATCCCGGTGTCCGCGTAGCACTGCTGGAGGTCGAGGTTCGGCCCGAGATCGGCGAGCGAGGCGGGCACGGTCCCGGCGGCGAAGGCGCGTGCCACGTCCACGTCACGGGCGATGACCCCGCGTGCCGTGTTGCCCGGATAGCCGCCCGCCAGGCCGTTGTTCTGCGACACCGCCTTGCCCGAGGCGGCCAGCGTGACACCGAACGGCGACCCGCTCCCGTGCGGGACGATCGCGGTCGACCCGCTGACGCCGCCGCGGTGCCGTCCCGGGCCTCCGGTGTCGGGCTCCTCGCGGCGCCACAGCGCCAGGACGGGGTAGAGGAACTCGCTCATCTCCACGTCCGGAATCCGGCCCATCGGGATGCACGCCAGCCCGCCGGTGTCCATGCCGTCCGCGTCGGGCCTGCCGCCGTACCCGCCTGCCATGACCTCCATCAGCACGTTGATGAAGGGGGCAGGCCGCTCCCCTCGGGTGTCGAGCCCCGAGAGGAGGGCCGCGTCGTGGGTGCCGCAGCAGCCGGCCTGGACGTTGCCGCCCAGGGTGAGGGAGCGGTCGAGCATCTGGGCCAGGCACTCGGCGACCAGGGTGCCCGTCATCCAGGCCGGTCCGATGGGGCCGCGTGCCACGGCCGCCGGGAAGGTGGCGTTGTTCAGCGTCCCCGGCTCGGAGACGAGGTCGAAGCAGCGCATGAGCCCGCCCGCCGACCAGGGGATGTCGGCGGCCAGGATCGGGAGCAGCGCCAGCATGACGCCCCCGCGCATCCCGGCGTACGTGCAGTTGATGATGCCGGTCTGCGGGTCGGTCCCGGTGAAGTCGAAGGTGAGGTGGTCGCCGGACTTCGTCATGGCGACGGCCATCTTGTGCAGGCCGCGGTCACCGGCACCGGACTGGTCCTGGTAGCCGGTCGCGTTCCAGGTGCCGTCGGGCAGGTCGGCGAGCTTCGTGCGCAGGCGCGACTCCGCGTCGGTCATCATCCGCTTCATCACGGCCTTGACGGTGTCGGCGCCGTACTGCTCGATGACGGCCAGCAGCCGTTCGCGGCCCACCGTGCTGGCGCCGATCTTCGCGCGCAGGTCGAGGCCCACCAGCATGGGCAGGCGGGACCGGCGCACCCACAGGTCGGCGATGTCCTCCTGGAGCTCGAAGTCGCGCACGACCCGCACCGGAGGCGTCGGCACGGACTCGGAGAAGACGTCCTGGGCGTGCACGGAGAACGAACCGAGGCCCATGCCGCCGAGGTCGGGCTCGTGGCAGATGGCACTGGTCCAGCCGAAGAGCTTCCCGTCGTGGAAGATCGGCTGGAAGACGATCACGTCGTTCTGGTGCAGGCCGCCGCCGACCCACGGGTCGTTGCAGAGGAACATGTCGCCCTCGCGCACCTCCCGGTGCTGGAGCGTCCAGTAGATCGCCAGGTCGACCGCGCCCACCAGCATCGTGTTGTAGAGGCCGACCTGCACCTCCTGCCCCAGCTCGTCGCTGATGGCGAAGTCGAAGTCGTTGGCGTCGATGACGATCGGCGAGCCCGACATGCGTTTGAGGGCCTCACCCATCTCGTCGGTGACGGACCACAGCCGGTGGCGGACGACCTCGTAGGTCAGCGGGTCGAGGCCGTCGATCTGCTCCTGCGTCACGTCGTGCACCGCGAGCGAGGCCGGTAACCGGCGCCGCAGCTCGCCGGGGTCGATCGGGCGGCTCTCGAACATCTCCGAGCCGGGGACGGGAAGCGCCATGGCGGTCTCCTAGCCTGCGTTGATCGCGAGGTTGCCGAGGGCGTCGATCCGGCCGGTGCTGCCGGCGGGGATCACGGCGGTGGTCGTGGGCAGCTCGATGACGGCAGGGCCCGCGATGACGTGGCCCGACCTCAGGCCGCGGTAGTCGTGGACGGCGGTGTCGACGTAGCCGAGCCGTCCGTCCAGGCAGATCGGCCGGGTACCGGAGGGCACCGCGCCCGACTCGGCGGGCTCGACCTCGGGCAGCTTTGAGGAGAACGGCAGCACGCCGGTCGCGCGGACCCGGTAGGTGATGGCCTGGACACCGGCCGCGCTGAACCCGGAGCCCGGCCCGTACAGGTCGGCGTAGCGCTGCTCGAACGCCGTCACGACCTCGTCGAGCGCCTCCCGCGTGAGCGGGCCGCCGGGCACCGGGGTGGTCACCTCGGCCAGCTGCGCGGTGTAGCGCAGGTCCAGCTCTCGTTCCACGACCGTCGAGGCGTACGTCAGCCCCTGCCGTTCCAGCGCCCGCACGACCGTCCTTTCCAGACGCTCGAACCCGGCCGTCGCCCGGTCCGGGTCGAGCGGCACGGGGCCGGGGTCGGAGAGCTCGGCGGCGACGACGACGTCGGAGGTGGCCAGCCCGTACGCGGAGAACGCGGACGCGACCTGGCCCAGCGGGATCACCACCTCGCCCACCCCGACCTCGGCGGCGTACATCGCGGCGTGCGCGGGGCCCGCGCCGCCGAAGGCGTAGAGCACGAAGTCGCGCGGGTCGTGCCCGGTCTCCACGACGGTCTTGCGCAGCAGGTCACCGGTCTGGGAGTTCTGGACCGCGTAGATCGCGGCAGCGGCCTCCTCCACGGACAGGCCCAGGGGTTCGGCGATCTTGGTCCTGATCGCCTGGCGGGCCGCCTCCACCGAGAGCGGCTTGCGGCCACCGATGAGGCCGCGGTCGCTGAGAATGCCGAGGACCAGGTTGGCGTCGGTGTTGGTCGGGTGCTCGCCACCCTGTTCGTAGCAGGCGGGACCGGGGACGGCTCCCGCGCTGTGCGGACCGACCTGGAGGTTGCCGCCCGCGTCCAGCCAGGCGACGGCGCCGCCACCGGAGCCGATGGCGTGCACCTCCAGCGTGGGGACGTTGACGGGGTGGTGGTTGATGATGGTGGTGCTCGACCGCACGGGTTCCCCGTCGACGATCAGGCCGACGAGGAACGTCGTGCCGCCCACGTCGGTGGCGATCACGTTGCGGTGGCCGAGCTGACGGCCGAGGGCGACGGCGCCGACGACGCCACCGGTCAGCACGGAGCCGACGGTGCTGATGGCCGTCCTGGGCGCCTCCGCCGCCGCGACCGCGCCGCCGTTGCTCTGCATGACGAGCAACGGCCCACGCAGCCCGTGCTCGCGCAAGGTGGTCTCCAGCGACCCGAGGTAGGTGCGCAGGCCGGGACCGATCTGCGCGCTCATGATCGTGGTCGCGCTCCTGGCGAACTCCCGGATGCGCGGGCTGACCTCGCTGGAGAGCGCCACGAACAGGCCGGGTGCGATCTCGTGCACCAGCTCGCGGACGCGCTCCTCGTGCACCGGGTTGCGGAACGACCACAGCAAGGACACCGCGATCGCCTGGACACCGGCGTCGACCAGTGCGCGGATCGACGCGCGGGCCGCCTCTTCGTTCAGGGGGACGACGACGTTGCCGTCACGGTCGATGCGCTCGACCACCTCCAGCGCCAGCTTCTTGGGCAGCAGCGCGTGCGCCTTGCTCTGCCCCAGTACGTCCTGCAGCTCCTCCGGCGAACGGCCGAGATAGCGACCCTCGACGTTCATGATGAAGATGGAGTCGCGGTGGCCGACGGTCGTCAGGTAGCCCACCTTCGGGACGTTGCCGGTGACGAGCGCGTTCAGCGACGACGTCGTGCCGTGCGCGAGGTGGTGCACCTCGGCCAGCATCGACTCCAGCGGCTGGCCCCGCTCCCCGGCGAGCACGCGCAGGACGTCGAGCACACCGGTCGAGTAGTCCGGGGGTGTCGACGGCATCTTCGCCGCGACCACCCCGCCTTCGTCGTCGATGAGCACCGCGTCCGTGAACGTCCCGCCCACGTCGACACCGATCACCACGGACATCGGACCTGCCTTCCGCCATGCGTGTTCGTCACGCTCGTCAAGGACCTGTCTGGTGTGCAGAGGCTCGAAGCCGCCGGGCGCGCGCCACCCACGAGCGGGCGAAGCCGCAGCGACCGGTGGTGGCTAGGCGGGCGGAGGCACCGACTCGACGAAGACCCGCAGGCTCTGGAACTCCTTGATGGCCTCGGGACCGCACAGGTAGCCGTAACCGCTCTGCTTGAGCCCGCCCTGCTCGAACTTCTCGGACAGCACCGCCCAGCAGTTGCTCCAGACCATGCCGGACTCGATGCGCCGGGCGACCCGCTGGGCCCGCAGGGAGCTCTGCGTGAAGACGGACGCACCCAGCCCGTACGGCGTGGCGTTGGCACGCCGGACCGCGTCGTCGTCGTCGTCGAAGATCTCGAAGGTCTGCACCGGCCCGAAGACCTCCTCCTGCACCAGCGGCACGTCCAGGCGCTCCACCTCGACGAGGCTGGGCCGGTAGTACGCGCCTCCCGGCCGGCGCTCGTCGGCGAACTGGCCACCGCGGACCAGCACCGTGCCGTAGGACTCGGCCTCGGCCACCAGCGCGTCGACGCGCGCGGCACTGGCGGCGTCGATGAGCGGTCCCAGGTCGCTCGCGGGGTCGTCGCTCGGTCCGGGCTCCAACGACGAGATGGCCGGGACCAGGGCCTCGCGCAGACGGTCGGCGATCGAGCGGTGCACCAGGACCCGCGAGCCCGTCACGCAGAACTGGCCGTTCATCACGGTGAGCGCCGCGAGGATGGTCGGCACCGCGATGCCGAGGTCGGCGTCCTCGAAGACGACCAGGGGGGTCTTGCCGCCGAGCTCGAGACCGACCCGCTTGAGCGTCGCGCTCGCCTCCCTGGCGATGACGCGGCCGACGGTGGTGCTGCCGGTGTAGTTCACGACGTCGACCTGGGGCGAGCTGACCAGCAGCGGCGCGCCGACGTTGGCGGACTCCGAGAAGATGCTGATGACGCCCTCGGGGAAGCCCGCCGCCGCCACGATGTCCGAGAAGATGGCGTTGGTCAGCCCCGTCTGGCCGGGGAGCTTGACCACCACGGTGCACCCGGCGGCCAGCGCGGGACCGATGGCGCGGACGGTGAGGATCACCGGCGAGTTCCAGGGCGAGATGATCCCGGCGACACCGGTGGCGGCCGGGGCCGAGCGGAAGAACACGCCCGGCTCCACCTCCTCGGCGATGCCGTGGCTCGCGGTCAGCGCGGTGCCGGCGGAGTAGCGCAGCCACTCCGCGGCGGTGGCGGCCTCCCACATCGTCTCGCGCTCCAGCTTGCCGTTCTCCCGAGACAGCATCGCGCCGATCTCGGGGGCGCGGAGGGCGAGCTGGTCGGCGAGCCGGCTCAGCAGCTCTGCTCTCTTGCGGGAGTTCGTGGACCAGTCGGTGGTGTCGAACGCGTGGCGTGCGGCGGCGATGGCGCGTTCGACCTCGGCGCGGCCGGCTTGGACGAACTGGCCGATCACCTGACCGGTGGAGGGGTTGATCGAGTCGACCAACGTCCCCGCCTCCGAGAGATCGCCCGCGATGAGGTTCGCCCTGAGCAGGGTCTCGTTGCGTACGCCGGTCGTCATGGTGGTGCTCCGTTTCAGAACGAGGTGGTGGTCACCGGGGTGGGAGGGAGGCGCGCATCGGTTCGGTGGCACGCCGCGGGGCCGGACCGTCTTCAGGCGTACAGCGGGGCCAGGTCCAGGTAGATGCGCACGGTGTCGACGAGGTCTCCGGACCGGGTCACGACCGTGGCGCCCGGGATCTCGACCGTCTTGCCGTCGTGGCGCTCGTAGGTGACGACTCCCTCAAGGATCGCCGTGTCGTCCACCTCCCAGGTGTTGGTGAACTGATGGCGCAGCGAGCGGAACGACTCCATGAACTCGCGCTGCTCGGCCATCGCCACGTCGCGGCCCACCGCCGGTGGATTGCCCGCCAGGGTCACGACGACGTCCTCGGTGAAGCGCGCTTCCAGGCTTTCGAAGCGCTTGTTGTCGATGTCGTCGTACATGGCCTGCCACCACGTGCTGCTCATGGGTCCTCCTCGGAAGCGGTGCGGTCGTCGTCGCGCTCGGGGCGACCCGGTCGAAGGTAGTGGCGGTCGTCGCACTCGTCAACTATTTGACGATGTAGTAGAACTGGAAGGGCGCTTCCCCCGGACGACCCGCCGGTCACGACAGAGGAGTCCCGAACATGCCCGAGGCAGTCATCGTCAGCGCCGCCCGCACCCCGATCGGCCGGGCCGGCAAGGGCTCGCTGGCCGAGTTCCGTCCCGACGACCTGGCGGCGTTCGCCGTGAGGACCGCGCTGGACAAGATCCCCGAGCTGGACCCGAACACGATCGACGACCACTACCTGGGCTGCGGGCTACCGGGCGGCGAGGCGGGCAACAACATGGCCCGCGTCGTCAACGTGCTCAACGGCCTCGACGACGTCCCGGGCGCCACCATCACCCGCTACTGCTCCTCGTCGGTGCAGACCACCCGGATGGCCTTCCACGCGATCAAGGCGGGGGAGGGCGACGTCTTCATCTCCGCGGGCGTCGAAACCGTGTCCCGGTTCGCGAAGGGCACCTCCGACCACGCCCCCGGCACGCTGAACCCGGTCTTCGAGGAAGCCGGGACCCGCAGCGGCGAGATCGCCGAGGGCGGCCACGACTGGCGCGACCCGCGCGAGGACGGCCTGCTGCCCGACATCTACATCGCCATGGGACAGACCGCCGAGAACGTCGCCAGGCTGCGCGGACTCAGCCGCCGGGAGCTCGACGAGTTCGCGGTCCGGTCGCAGAACCTGGCCGAGCAGGCGATCGCCGACGGCTTCTGGGAACGCGAGATCACCCCCGTGACGACGCCCGGCGGCACCGTCGTCGCCAAGGACGACGGTCCTCGTCCCGGCGTCACCTACGACGGCGTCGAGCAGCTCAAGCCGGTCTTCCGCCCGGACGGTGTCGTGACCGCGGGCAACTGCTGCGGCCTCAACGACGGCGCCGCCGCCGTCATCGTCATGTCCGACACCAAAGCCGCCGAGCTCGGCATCACCCCGCTGGCCCGCATCGTCTCCACGGGAGTGTCCGGGCTCTCCCCGGAGATCATGGGCCTCGGCCCGGTCGAGGCGACCAAGCGGGCGCTCGCCAACGCCCGCATGAGCATCGGCGACATCGACCTGGTCGAGATCAACGAGGCGTTCGCGGCCCAGGTCGTCCCGTCGTACCAGGACCTCGGCATCGACATCGACCGCCTGAACGTCAACGGCGGTGCGATCGCCGTCGGCCACCCGTACGGCATGACCGGCGCCCGGCTCCAGAACACCATGCTCAACAGCTTCGACTGGCACGACAAGACCACCGGCCTGATCACCATGTGCGTGGGAGGCGGACAGGGCATGGCCCTCATCCTCGAACGCCTCTGACAGAGCCGGGCGGCGAGCACTCGACCCGCGGTGCGGCCTGGGAACGGGCCCACCGCACCACAGCTACCACCCGGGGCATTCCGCACCGCATCGCGGCCATCAAGATGAGCGCCGACCTGTCGACCGGCCGCGTGGTGCGCGAGGTGACCGACTCCCGCTTCGACGTGCCGACGTCGAACACCCTGTGGCGGCAAGGACTTTACGTCCTCAACTCGCGCGTCCTGACGCCGCTCACCCCGGCTGCGCCGTACTCGGTCCTGCGCTTCGAGCTGTCCTGAAAGGACAGCCGGCGCGCGGCGATCACCGGCCCACTCGCCCCTCGGTCCGGCGACGTGGCCCGGCCAGGTTCGCGCAGGTCTCGGGGGCGCTCCTGGCCGGTCACTCCACCACTCCCGCCGAACGGTCGGTCACCAGGGTCATCGGCTGCGCCACCCTGGCGAACGGCGCGACCAGGCCGACCAGCGGCACGGGCGGTGTCTCGTCGTCCGACTCGATCAGGTGCACGACCAGGTCCCGGCGCCGGAACACGGTGGTTCCACCGCAGGCGACCGTGATGCCGGCGAGCCGCCTGGCCAGTTCCCCGGCGTGCCCGGGAAGTGACTCGTACAGGACGGCCCTGCGCGGCAACCGCCCGGTGCGGCCGTTGCCGGACGCCACTCGCATCACGGTGGCCGCCACGAACCGGCGGAGGCTCGCCTCGTCGGTCGGATCGCGGTCGTCGAGCAGGTACGGCTGAAGCCGTTGCTCCAGCGCCTGGACGTGGGGTTGCCTCGCCAGGTACCGGACGGCTTCCGAAGGAGGGCAGGTGATGTCCACGACGCGCACCACCACACGCCCTGCCATGAACACCGACGTGCGTTCCAGCAGCGACCACTCCGCGCCGTGCTCGGGGAGGACCGCGTACCGGGACAGGATCTCGGCCACGACCTCTTCCGATCCGGTGCGCACCGGGAACGTCAGCGCGTAGCGGTCCACGATGCGGTCCCGGGTCATCGTGACCGCCGGAAAGCCGCCGCAGTGACCGCTGAGAAGCTGCTCGCTCATCGGAACAGCACTTGGTCGACCACGGTCCGCAGGACGTCGGGACTGGGCGCGGCCGGGCTGCGCCACGCGATGAACCCGTCCGGGCGGATCAGGACGGCGCCCTCGTCGGTGATGCCGTAGCGGCGGGTGAAGTCGCCGGTGGGGTCGTGGAGGGTGTCGCCGACGCGGTGGTGCTCGATCCGGGGGTCCGAGAGGTTCCGGCAAGCGGGACCGGTGACGAGGACCAGGCCGCGGCCCATGAAATCCACAGTGGACACTTCGGTGCCGTTGTGCTCCAGGGTGATGTGGGGTGCGCGGCAGCCGGGTGCGGCGGTGGGGTGGTCGGGGTCTTCCACGAGGGCGGGGGTGCTGTCCGCGACGATGGCGCCTTCGGCGTAGGTGTAGCCGAACATCGTGGCCCGCTGGCGGACGGCGCTGTCGCGTGCGTCGCCCGGTTTGCCGTTGACCAAGCCGTACCGTTCCACGGTCAGCGTGGTGGTGTGGCGGGCCACGGGGAGGCGTTCGGGCTCGTAGGTGGCCAGCAGGTCCGGTCCTGCCACGCCGCGGTGGTGCAGGGCGATCTTCCACGCCAGGTTGAAGGCGTCCTGGACGGCGGTCGCCACGCCGAAGGTGCCCACGGGCGGCATGACGTGGGCGGCGTCGCCCGCGATGAACGCACGGCCGACGTGCATGCGGTGGGCGACCTGGCCGGAGATCTCCCACGGCGTCTCGGACACGCGGTCGATCACGACCGGCAGGTCGTCGACGCCGATGGCCGTGCGCAGCAGGTGCACGCACCGCTCTTCGGTGAAGTCGGCGACGTCGTCGCCCGGTCGCAGGGAGACGGCGAACCGCCACCGCTTCGCGCCGTCGATGGACGTGAGGAACCCGTGCACGGCGGGGTTGCGCACGGTCAGCGCGACGATCTTGCGATCGTGCAACACGTCGCGGAGGTCGGCGTCGAAGTAGATGTTGACCTTGCGGGCCAGCAGGTCCGAGCTGTCCTGCCCCACGTCGAGCATGCGGCGGACGGGGCTGTGCGCGCCGTCCGCCACGATGAGGTGGTCGGCGCGGACGCGCTCGTCCTGTCCGGTGCGGTGGTCGCGCACCACCGCGACAACGCCGTCGGGTTTGTTGTCCACTGCCACGACCTCGTGGTGGTAGCGCACGTCCGCGCCGGTCTGGACCGCGTGGGCGCGCAGCAGTGGTTCGAGCTGGTTCTGGTCGATCGCGGCCCACTGGCACGGGCTCAGCGGGTCGGTGCCGGTGTCGAGGCGGTTGGGCAGCCTCAGCAGCTCCGGGCCCGCCACGGTCTCGGCGTGGGCGACGACGGTGTGGTCGGCGATCGGTGAGCGCACCTGCCTGATGGCCTGTTCCAGGCCCACGGCGCGGTACAGCTCCATCGTGCGCGGGTTGAGCGCGCGGGCCCTGGGGTCGGCCGACGGTTCGGGGTGGCGCTCCACCAGCAGGGACGGCACGCCGTACCAGGAGAGGAACACGGCGGTGGACAGGCCGGTGACGCCGCCGCCCGCGATCAGCACCGGGGTTTCAGGCATGACGCTCCCAACGGTAGAACTCGTGCGCCATCGCGTCTCCCGGCTCGCGCCACGAGTCGGGGCTGTAGGGGGAGATGAACGGGTTCAGGTCGCGGCTGATCCGCCGGAACCGGGGGTCGTCGCGGTGCGCGGCAACGGCCTCCGGCAACGGCTGCTCGCTCTCCACGAGGTGCATGTAGAGGTCGCCGAACCGGAACAGGCTGCGCCCGCGCACACCCAGCGCGGTGGGCAGGCCGGAGTGGTCGTCGGAGTCGGCGAAGACGGCGGCGACCTGGTCGGTGGCCTCGGGGACGATGCGGGCGACGATCAGTGTGCGGTGCACGCGACCTCCTCGACCTTCCGCTTGATCAGCTGCATCTGGACGCGGCTGTTGTCGTTGATGCGCTTGGTCATGGCGGCGTCGTCCACGGGGGCGTCGGGTTTCATCGCGAAGTCCTGCACCCAGCGCATGCGCACGCCCGTGTCCACCTGCTCGTAGGTCCAGCGGATGTCCATCCGCTCGAACGGCCCGGTCTCGACGCGCCGGGCGGTGACCGTCCTGGTGGCCGGGTCCGCGACGCGCTCCGACACCCAGCTCCACACCTTGCCCGCCGGGTCCGGGTGCATGGTGAGGCGGAACAGCACGCGGTCGCCGTCGCGTTCGAGCACCTCGGCCGCGGCGTACTCGCTGAACAGCTCCGGCCAGCGCTCGACGTCGTTGGTGCGTTCCCACACCAGCTCCATCGGCGCGTCGATGACGATCTCGTTCTCGGTGTGGCCGCTCATCTCAGACCCTCCCGGGCAGCAGGGCCAGCAGCTCCCGCGGCGACTGGTGCGGGCGCAGGTCGGCGTCCTTGGGCACGCCGTGGTTGCGTTGCAGCTCGGACAGCACGCCCATCACGCCGAGGGAGTCCACGCCGAGGTCGTCGAAGGTGCGGCTGGGGTCCGTGACCTGCTCGCCGGTCACGGGGACCCCGGTGCACCGGCTGATCAGCGCCGCCAGGTCGTCGGGGGAGAGTCGGGTGTCCACAGTCAGTTACCTCCGGTGATCGGTGATTCCGGGTGGCGCAGCACGAGCGCCGAGTTCCCGCCGTACACGCCGCGGGAGAGCACCAGGACGGTGCGCAGGTCCGCCGGGCGAGCGGCGCCGGTGACCAGGTCGAGGTCGAACAGGCAGTCGCGCACGCCGGGGGTGGGCGGCACGAGACCGTGTTCGAGGGCCAGCACGGCGGCGGCGACGTCGAGCACGGCCGCGGCGGCGTAGCAGCGTCCGTAGCCCGCTTTCGGTGCTGTCACCGGAACTCGGCTCGCGCGCTCGCCCAGCAGCAGGCGCACCGCCTCTGCTTCGGCGGCGTCGGCGCTCGGGTCGGCCATCGCGTCGAGGAACACCGCGTCCACGCCGTCCGGAGTCAGACCGGCCTCCGCCAACGCGTCCGTCGCGGCGCGCAGCAGTCCCTGCGCCGACTGGTCGAACTGCCGCCGACCCGTGTAGGTGGCGCCGTGTCCCGCCACCACCGCCTTCACTGCGGCGCCGCGGCTGCGCGCGGCGTCGGCGTCCTCCACGACGAGCATGGCGCCGCCCTCGGCCGGCGCGAACCCGCCCGCCTGCCCGGTGAACGGCTGGTAGGCCGTGGCGGGGTCGCGGGACGTGCTCAGCAGTCCCAGCCCGAGCTGGCAGCACATCGCGTACGGGCAGAAGGGGGCTTCCGCACCGCCGACCAGCATGGCCCGCGCACCCCGGCGCAGCTCGCCCCCGGCGGCGGCGAGAGCGTCCAGGCCACCCGCCTCGTCGGCGACCAGCACGCCGGACGGGCCGCGCAAGCCGTTGCCGATGGAGACCTGGCCGGAGCACGCGGCGTAGAACCAGGCGATCGACTGGTAGGGGCCGACGTGCTCGGGTCCGTTCCGCCACAGCCGTTCGATCTCGCGCTGGCCGAACTCCACGCCGCCGCTGTAGCTGGCCGTCATCACCCCGAACTCGAACGGGCCGACCGCGGCCGGTTCCAGCGCGGCGTCCTCCAGCGCCAGGTCGGCGGCGGCGAGGGCGAAGTGGGTGAACCGGTCGGTCTGCACGGTGATCCGCGGGTCGACCCACCCGTCCGGTGCGAACGCGGCCACCTCGCCCGCCACGGTGACGGGGTAGGGGTTGGGGTCGATCCGCCCGATCGGCGCGAGCGCCAGGTGCCCGTCGCGCACGGCGGGCCAGAACTCGCCGACCCCGAGACCGCTCGGGGCGACCACGCCGAGACCGGTCACGACGGCCGCGGGACTCACGGCCGTCCCGCCTTCGTCAGCACCACCGCGGACTGGAACCCGCCGAAGCCGCTGCCGACCGACAGCACCACGTCGAGCGGGCGTTCCCTGGCGGTGTGCGGCACGTAGTCCAGGTCGCACTCCGGGTCCGGTGTGTCCAGGTTCGCGGTCGGCGGGACCACGCCGTGGACGAGGGCCAGCGCGCAGGCGGCCAGCTCGATGGAACCGATCGCGCCCAGCGAGTGGCCGATCATCGACTTGATCGAGCTGACCGGCACGTGGTGCGCGCGCTCGCCCAGGAGCCGGTGGAACGCGGCGGTCTCGTGGCGGTCGTTCTGCCGGGTGCCCGAGCCGTGCGCGTTGATGTAGCCGACCTCGTCCGGCGCCACCCCGGCGTGGTCCAGCGCGCGCCCGGCGGCCTCGGCCATCTCGACACCCTCCGTCGTCAGACCCGTCATGTGGTGGGCGTTGCTGCGGGTGGCGAAGCCCTCGACCCGCGCCAGCACCTCCGCGCCCCGGCGACGGGCGTGGCCGAGCTCCTCCAGCACCAGCACGGCCGCGCCCTCGCCGAGCACGAAGCCGTCCCGGTCGCGGTCGAACGGACGAGCCGCGTGCGCCGGATCGTCGTTGCGCGCCGAGGTCGCGCGGATCGCGTCGAAGCAGGCCACCGTGATCGGTGAGATCGGCGACTCCGAGGCCCCCGCCACCACCACGTCGGCCTTGCCGTCCTCGATGAGGCGGGCGCCGTGGCCCACCGCGTCCAGCCCGGCCGTGCAGCCGGTGGACACCGTCCGCACGGGCCCGCGGGCACCGACCCGGTCGGCGACCTCCGCGGCCAGCGTGGCGGGGGACAGGGCGCAGTGCAGGAACGGCGAGGCCGCGTCCGCGTCGACCAGCCACTGCCGCCCGCGGCGCGAGGTGGCCACGTAGTCCTGCTCCAGCAGCGTCGTGCCGCCGACCGCGGAACCCATGCACACCCCCAGCCGCCACGGGTCCGCGACGGCCACCTGCGCCTGCCGCCACGCCTCGTCGGCCGCGACGGCGGCGAACTGGACGTAGCGGTCCATCCGGGTGATCTCCGCGGTGGTCAGGCCCTCGTGCACCGGGTCGAAGTCGCACTCCGCGGCGATCCTCGACCGGAACCCCTCCGGGTCGAAGAGCGTGATCGGCCGGGTGGTGGTGCGTCCGGAGGTGATCAGCTCCCAGAAGGTCTTCGTCCCGATGCCGCCCGGTGCCACCACTCCCAGGCCGGTGACCGCCACCCGGCGCGTCACGACACCTGCTCCGTGTCCACGTGCCCCAGGTCCGGCCGCGGGGCCAGCGGGCACAGCTGGAACAGCACGCGCGCCGGTGACGTCCCGGTGTTGCGCACGCGGTGCCGCACCCCGATCGGCACGAGGACCGCCTGGTCCGTGCCCACCTCGTGCGGCACGTCGTCGAGGTCCACCACCACCGAACCCTCGACGACGTAGAGGAACTCCTCGGAGTACGGGTGGTAGTGCTCGTTCACCCGGTCGCCGGGCGCGATCAGCACGACTCCCATGAACCCGGAGGTGGCGCCGACCGTGGCCGGGCCGAGCACGACCCGGATGTCGCCGCCGCGGCCGGTGTTGGGGGCGACGTCGTCCGGGCTCATCACGTGGTGCAGCTGGCCGGTCATGCCACCACCGCCCCCACCACGCGGTCGGTCACCAGCGACATCGGGCGCGCCGTGTGCACCAGCGGCGCCAGCGTTTGCGCGAGCGGTACGGCGGGCTCGTCGCCGAAGGACTCCACCAAGTGCACGATCATGTCCCTTCGTCGGAAAATCGTTGTGCCGCAACCGGAGTCCCGGCTCTCGGCGGCCAGCAGCCGCACCACCTCGGCGGCCTGGCCCGGCAACGCCCGGTAGAACGCCGCCGCACGGGGCGGGTGGCCGGGCTGGTCGTTGCGGGAGGCGACCACCCGCATCACCGAGCCGGCCAGGAACCGCCGCCTGCTGTCGTCGTCGGACAGGTCGCGGTCCTGCACCAGGTGCGGGCGCAGCCGTTCCTCCACGGACCGGATCTGGGGCTGCGCGGCCAGGTGCCGGATCGCCTCCTGCGGCGGGCAGGTGATGTCCACGACCCGCACCACGACCGGTCCCGCCATGAAGACCGACGTGCGGTCCAGCAACGGGCGGGCGGCCTGCGGGCGGCCGGGCGGGGGCCCGGCGTAGCCGGAGAGGATCTCGGCCACCGCCGCCTCCGACTCGGGCCGCACCGGGAAGGTCAACGCATACCGGTTCACGACTTGGCCTCCAGCAGTTCTCGATCGGCTTCGGTGCCCGGCGCGGTGGTCAGGCGGACGTGGTAGCGCAGGGACTCGCGCGCCGTCGTGGCCGCGACCAGCGGGGCCGCGAGCCGCCGGTGGTCCGCGCCGCGCTCCCAGGCGTGGAAGTGCGCCGGGCTGGACCACTCGCTGGTGAGCACCCAGTCCTCGGGGTCGCCCTCCGACTGGCACAGCTGGTCGCCGAGGTAACCCTCCACTCGCGACACCTGGTGCCTGATCCGCCGGTAGGCGTCGAGGAAGCGGTCCCGCTCCGCGTCCGGCACGCGCAGGCGGAAGATCACCCGCAGCCGCCCTCGCTCCGACGTGTCGTGCTCCGCCGTCGATGCCATCTCGTCTCCTCCGGGTGTGCACGGGTGATCTCGTAGTGACCGAGGGTCGATTTGCTCGCGCCCGCCAGCAAGTCGAGTCCGGCGGGCAGGTTGAAGATCCACCCGATCGGGAGAAGAACCCGGTGCCAGGTCAGGAAGACCTGTCCGGCTGGGAGGCGATCCGGCAGGCGTGCGAAGCCACCTCGCGCCGCACGCCCTCCCGGCGCAGCATCCGCTGGCACGTGCTGACATCGGCCTTGTCGCCCGTTTTCGCGATCTTGCACGCTTTGAGCACGGTTTCGGTCGCTTTGTACCCGTTCTCCATCACGTGGTCGATGCAGATCCCGGGATCGGCCTGGGCGAGCGGTCCCGTGAACGAGAACAGGGCCGTGGCGGTGAGCACCATGCCGGTCAGACCGGCCAGACGGGACAAACGCGACATCGAATCGTCCTCTCCTGATCACGCCGGACCCGGCGCTGCGCCGTGCCCGGCCGGGCGTCCTTCGTTCAGTACCTCAGGATGCGTGCGCCAAGCCGATCCGGCTGACTCAAGCCCCGATCGAGCACAATGCCGCCCGGTAAGGGGGAAAAAGCATGTCACCGTGTGCGCGGCGCAGTGGAAGACACCACAATGGACTGTCCGATTTGGCCTGTATGGGTACGCCTGCGCACTGGCTGGCGGATCACTCCGTGCCGGTGTCCGACTGATCAGGTGAACCGCGAGTTTCCGGTAGCGGCCCCACGTCCGGCGGCGGCTCTTGTAGCCTCGTCACGTCGTTGAACGATCTGCGGGGGAAGTGCCGTGACAGACCGCCAGGAGCGGATGCAGTCGCTCATGCGCTCGTTCGAGGAGCAGGCGAAGAAGGCCGGTGAGCTGCAGCAGGCCATGAAGGACCTGCGCGGCGTCGGGCGCAGCCCGGACGGGGCGGTCACGGTGACCGCGGCGTCCTCGGGCGCCGTGCTGGGGCTGCGGCTGACGCCGAACGCCGTGAACCGGTCGCACGTCCAGCTGCAGCAGGAGATCCTCGACGCGATCCGGATGGCCACCCAGAACGCCGCCCAGCAGCTGGAACAGGCGGTGGCGCCGATCCTGGGCGACCGGCTGCAGCAGTTCAAGGACGGCATGGCCGCCTCGGGCGTGGAGCCGATCATGCCCTCGGCTCCGCCACCGCCGGGCGCCCAGGACTCCGCCCCGCCGCCCCTGGCGCCGGCTCGTCCTCCGGCCGCACCGCAGACCACCGCGCGGAACCGCCCGGTGCGCGACGAGGTCGAAGACGAAGAACCGCCGAGCACGTACCTGAGGTAGGGGGAGATCAGGTGAAGTTCCAGGTCCAGCCGGAGGCGCTGACGGCGTTCGCCGAGGGGAGCGACAGCCTCGCGGAGAAGTTCGGCGCGCTGGCGAAGCTGCTCGAGCAGGCGAGGGTCGACGACCAGTGCTTCGGCCCGATCGGTGACGCGGTCGGGTTGAGCAGCGGCTACCTCAAGAGCTTGCAGGAGTGCCAGCAGCTCGCGACCGATGCGCAGAAGTTCCTGAAGCAGACCGGTGAGCAGCTGCAGGAGAGCTTCGAGGTCTACCGCGGGGTGGACGACGGGATCTCGAAGGCGTTCGGGCAGATCGGCCGGGGACTGGGGAGCGGTGCCTGATGACCGGTCCCGGTACGTTCGCCGACCTCAACGACGCCGGCCAGAAGAACTGGTTCGAGCAGGCGGCCGGTCGTGGCAGCTCCGCCTACAGCGCGGTCTCCGACCTGGCCGACGCCACCTCGCCGCCGCAGATGACCGCCGCCACCATCTCCGGCCGCCTGGAGCTGTTGCAGACGCTGGCGAGCCCGGGACAGGCGTTGCTGGACAACGGCCTGGGCTTCCTGGTCTCCATCGTGCTGAGCCCGTTGATCGAGCTGGCCGAGTGGGCGGTCGGCGACCCCGAGCAGATGCGCGCCACCGGCAAGGGCTGGGAGGAGGTCGCGCGGTGGCTCGACGAGGTCGCCGAGTCGGAGAAGAAGCGCGCCGCGGCCACCACCGGTCTGTGGCGGGGCGACGCGGGTGACGGCTTCCGCAAGCAGGTCACCGAGTTCGCCGGCGGCGTCGAGGCGCTCGCCGAGGACATCCGCGGCCTGAAGCAGACGCTCGACACGATCGCCGAGCTCTTCGACCTGTTCGTCGAGTTCGTGATCGACGTCATCACCGAGCTGATCATCGGCTTGATCGTGCAGTGGCTGGCGGCGCTGGCGGCCTCGTGGATCACGGCGGGCGGCTCCGTCGCGGCGGCGGGCGCGACGACGACCGTGCAGGTCGGCAGCACCGGTGTGCGGATCTCGATGCGCGTGTCGAAGCTGCAGATGAAGCTGTTCCAGGCGGTCAAGAAGATCGAGGAGATGCTGGTGCGCCTGCGCGGCCCGCTGCGCCAGGTCATCAACCGGATGAACGGCCTGCGCGGCGGCAACATGGCCCAGCAGTTCGCCGGCCGCCACCTCGGCTCGAACCCGATCGTCAACATCGTCACCAGGGCCGACGGCACGACGCTCGCCTCGACCACCGCGAACAGGTTCATGCAGGGGGTGACCGGGGAGGGCGCGCTCGCGGGCAACATCGCGCAGACCGTGCTCACCGGCGCGCTCGGCGGCCAGACCAGGATCACCGGCGCCCTGTTCGACGCCGGTGCGAGCGCCGCGGTCGACGGCGCCATCACGTTCGGCAGCCAGGAGGCGTACGACGCCGCGCAGAACACACCGTCGGAAGAGGAGCGCCGCGACGCTCAGGAACGCGGGTTCACCTGGTGAAGCTCCACGGCGTTCTCGCGGTCCGGCAGTCCTGGTGCCGGCCCGGCGAGCCCATCCTGCTGTGCGCCGGCACCGGCAGCCTCGGGTTCGACCTCGCGGGCCTGGACTGGCGGGGCCGCCCCGAGCGGGGTGGCCTGGGAAAGGTTGCCGGTGCCCTCGGCAACGTGGCCGCGGGCGTGGTGGACGCCGCGCTCGCGGGCAGCGGCCCCGAGGACGGAGGAGCGGACACGCCGCACGTCGTGGCGTGGGGGCCGCGTGCCGACGGGATCGCGACCCGGCTGTGCCAGCCGGTGGCCGGCGTCTCCTGGCTGGTGCTCACACCGCACCGGCTGGGCAGGGTCGCGCTCGTGGAGGAACCCGCCGAGCCGGAACCGGAGAAGAGCCTCCTCGGCCGCGTGAGCGGCCTCGCGAAGAGCGCCCGCGACATCTTCGGCGGGAAGAGCCCGTACCCGCCCCATCAGCCGATCGCGACCGCCGAGGTCACGACGGTGGCCGAGGTGGGGCGGGAGCACATCGGCGGAGTTGCTCCGGCTGAACGAAAACTGCCGAGGCAGTACCAGACGCGCGACGTCCACGCCCTGCGGGTGTCGTTCGTGGACGGCTCCGGAGTCGACGTGCTCACGTCGTCCCCCGAGAACGCGCGGCGGTTGCTCGTCTTGGCCAACGGACAGGGGTGACCGTGCCCAGGGACAGGTTCAAGCTCGCGGAGATCGCCCAGAAGCACTGGGTCCGCCCCGGCGAGCAGATCGTGTGGGCGGTGGAGCGCAAGGGACACGTCGGTTCGGCGGGCAAGGCACCGCACGCGCTCGTCGGCGGTGTGCCGCAGGCCGGCCTCCCCGAGCCCGAGTGGCCGCTGCCGACCACCGCGGTGAGCACCGGCCGGTTCAGCATGGACGAGTGGGCGCACGACCCGGCCGTCTGGGGCTGGGCGCACGCCCAAAGCCCTGACCAGATCGCCGTGCGGTGGGCCGACCTGTTCACCGCCGGACGGGACGAGTGCTGGCTGCTGCTCAGCGACCAGCGCCTCGGGCTCGTGGTGGAAGGCGAGGTGCTCGAACCCGGGCGCGGCGGTCTGTTCACGCGCTCACGTGAGCCGAAGCGCGAGGTCGCGCCGTTGGTCACGTGGTGGGAGGCGCCCGTCGGCGCTGCCCGGCGGTTCGTGGCGGTGCCGTTGGGCAGGGCGGTGGAGCCGGAGTGGTTCGTGCGGGTGGAGTTCGCGGACGGCTCCGCGTTCGACTTCCGCGACCCGCGGGCCGAGCAGTCCGTCCGGACGGCCTACGCCAACCTGGGCGGCCACGCCGCGACCTGACTCGCTGCCGGAGGAGTGGCAGGATCATCTGGTGGACGTCGTCAGCAGGAACAACGTGGTCGTGACCGGCAACGAGGCGGGACCGGTCGTTCTGCTGGCGCACGGGTTCGGCTGCGACCAGAACCTGTGGAGACTGGTCGTGCCCTTGCTGGCCGAGACCTACCGGGTGGTGTTGTTCGACCACGTCGGGGCCGGTCTGTCGGACGTGGCGGCGTGGACGGCGGAGCGGTACAGCAGCCTCGACGCGTACGCCGACGACGTGCTGACGATCTGCCGCGAGCTGGACCTGCGCGACGTCGTGCTGGTCGGGCACTCGGTCAGCGCGATGATCGCGGTCCTCGCGGCCAACAGGGAGCCGGAGCGGTTCGCGAAGCTGGTGCTGCTGACGCCGTCACCGCGCTACGTGGACGACGGCGACTACCGGGGCGGGTTCAGCCGCGCGGACATCGACGAGCTGCTCGACGCGCTGGAGGCGAACTACCTGGGCTGGTCGGCGGTGATGGCGCCGGTGATCATGGACAACCCCGGCCGACCTGAGCTCGGGCAGGAGCTGACGAACAGCTTCTGCCGGACCGATCCGGAGATCGCGCGGGTGTTCGCCCGCGTGACGTTCCTGTCGGACAACAGGAGCGACCTGGCGAAGGTCACCGTGCCGACCCTGGTGGTCCAGTGCGCACGGGACGCCATCGCGCCGCGGGAGGTCGGGCAGTTCGTCCACGACCAGGTCCGTGGCAGTGAGCTCGTGACGCTGGACGCCGTCGGGCACTGCCCGCAGCTCAGCGCGCCAGAGGCGACCGCCGCGGCGATCGCGGAGTTCGCGGGAGGCCGGTGATGAGCGGGTCCGGCGGCATCGAGCCGGAGCTGTCGGCCCTGCTGGAGGACAGCGTCGAGGACCTCTACGACAACGCGCCGTGCGGGTACGTGTCGACGTTGCTCGACGGGACCATCGTGAAGATCAACGCGACGCTGCTGCGCTGGCTCGGCCTGGAGCGGGACGCGGTGGTGGGCCGGACGAGCTTCCCCGACCTGCTCACGGTCGGCGGCCGGATCTACTACGAGACGCACTTCGCCCCGCTGCTGCACATGCAGGGCGAGGTCGGTGGCGTCGCGCTGGAGCTCAGGGCCGCCGAGGGCACGCGGTTGCCGGTGCTGCTGACGTCGGCCGTCAAGACCGATGCCGGTGGCAAGGCGCAGCTGATCCGGACCACGGTGTTCGCCGCGCGCGACCGCCGCACGTACGAGGAGGAGCTGCTCCGGGCACGCGAACAGGCGGAGCGCGAACGGGACCGGGCGCAGCGGCTCGCGAGGGTGTTGCAGCAGACCCTCCTGCCCCCTGTCCTGCCGGAGGTGCCCGGCATGCAGGCCGCCGCCTACTACCACCCGGCTTCGCGTGACCAGGTCGGTGGCGACTTCTACGACCTCTTCCCGCTGCCCGGCGACACCTGGGGCTTCTTCCTCGGGGACGTGTCCGGCAAGGGGGAGAACGCGGCCGTGGTGACGTCACTGATCCGGTACACGTTGCGCGGGGCCGCGGTCTTCGACCCGGACCCCGTGAGCGTGCTCGCCCACCTCAACTCCGTGCTCTACCAGGCGTCAGAGGGCAGGTACCCGCGGTTCTGCACGGTCATCTGCGGCAGCGTCCGCCCCGACGGCGACGGCGCCGTGCTGACGCTGGCGGGCGGCGGTCACACGCCCGCCTTGGTGTTCAGGGCGGACGGGACGTCGTCGTTGCTGCACCTGCGAGGCGGGCAGCTCGTCGGTGCGCTGCCCGAGGCGCGCTTCGTGACGGCGGAGATCCGCCTGGGGCCGGGCGACGCCGTCCTGCTCTACACCGACGGCCTGACCGAGGCGCGGACCGGCGCGGACAGCTGGTACAGCGAGGAGGACCTCCGGGACGAGCTCGGCGGCTTGGCACCGGCCACCGCGCCGGGCGTGGTCGAGGCGGTGATCCGGGTGCTGGAAGACCTGGGTGACGGCGTCGAGGACGACACGGCCCTGCTGGCGTTGAGCGTCCCCGCCCTGGACGGCGACCGCGCGTGAGCGCGCACCTGTCAGTCCACAGTGGACTACTGTGCGCTGTGGACCTCCCCGGCCCGCTCTTCTGAGGTTCGAGCGGGATTTCGGCTTCCAGGCAGCGACTGCGCGTCGGCGCGCGGATGGTCGTTCGCGCTGTCGTCAGGGCAGAACACGGGGCAAGGACAGGCAGACCGGGTCGCCGGGCCTTCTCCTGCCCGCGGGCGGCGTGATGGGGTCGGAGGACATCCCTGGTACAGGGCCGATCTTGGGGGCGGGACCCACGTGGTGACCGGCTCCCGCACGGAGGGTGCGATGGACGTGCGGTCCGATGGCGGGACGGGTGACCGGGGCGGTGCCGTCCCGCCCGAGCGGTTCGCGGGCGACCTGTTCCTCCAGCTCGCCCGGCGCGGGTGGCTGGTCCTGGAACCCGCCAGGGCGCAGGGCGTGATCGACGAGCTGGAGCGCACCCTGGACGAGGTGCGGTCGCGGCTGCGCAAGCTGGAGCTGTCGCGCAAGCTGCGTGACGCCGCGGGGGACCAGGTCGCGCCCGACGTCGACCGGATCGTGGTCGACGCGGTGTTCGCCGGGCAGCTCAACGCCGACAGCTGGGAACGGGCGCTGGTCGAGCTGCCCAAGTACATCGAGGCCATGCGGATCGCGGGGCGCAACGCCGGGGAGCCGCGGTGAGCCGGCCGGAACAGGAAGGGCCGGGCACGGCTGTGCCCGGCCCCTCTGTCGTCGAACTCGACCTCGGCAAGCTCGACCTGAGCGTGGAACTGGCGGCCGCGTCGGCCGAGCGGCACCACCAGTTGCTGTGCGGCGACCGCGAGGTGGCCGACCTGCTCGGCGCCTGGATCGACGCGCTGCTGGACGAGTGGAACCGCCGCCGCGGCTGACCGCCTCGTGGGTCGCGGTCTTCGGGAACCGGGCTCGCGGCCCGGTCATCCCCGCGGCAGGTCCGCGAGCGCGCCGCTGACGTTGAGCAGCTGCAGGCAGTTCGGCGCCTGCCGGCCGCTGGCGGGAGTGCCCGGCCGGGCGCAGGTGACGGTCGCGCTCACCGCGGTGTTCTCCGGCACGTCGATCGGCGTCACCCAGTGGTAGTCCTGGTTGCGGAAGGTCTCCAGCGCGATGGTGGTCACCGTGCGTTCGCCGAAGGAGATGGTCAGCACGCCCTCGTCGCCCTGGTGGTTGGCCAGCACGAGATCGGTGATGCGGAAGACCTTCCCGGCGGGCACGACGTAGTTGCCGGTGCCCTGGCCGCCGGTGTTGGTGCGGACCTCGATGGTGCTGGAGCTCTGCTCGCCGCCCCTGGCGTCGGGCTGCCCCGGTTGTCCCGGCTGCTGACCGGTCGAGGGCTGCTCGCCACCCGGCTGTTGTTGCTGCGACGCCTGGCTCTGGGCGGCGGCGGCCTGCTGCTTGCCGACCTCCACCAGTTCCTCGGCACGGTCGTCGGTGGCCTCCCGTGCGGCGCTCTGCACCGCGGGCCGCACCAGCAACAACCACGCCAGCAGCAGGGCCAGCAGCAGTGCGAGCAGTGCCAGCAACCACTTGGCGAACACCGGAAGCTGGAGCAGTTCGCCTTCCAGCTCCTCGGACTGCGTGGCCTCACCGGAGGTGAGTGGTACCGCGGCGGAGGCGGTCGTGGTCAGCCGCACCGGCCAGGCCAGCGGAGAACCGAACCACAGCACCTTGCCGACGCGCGCCCGCACCGGCAGTTCCACCCGTACCCCGGGGTCCACGGTCGCGGGTTCCGCGGGCACGGTGACGCGGAGCTGGTCGTCGGCCTCGGCCGCCACCAGGGCCACCGTCACCGGTGTGTTGCCGTCGTTGTGGACCTCGACGTGGAAACGCGCGCTGCGCCAAGCGCGACGGCGTTCGGGCACCAGTTCGGCGTGTTGCTGGAGGAACGGCTCGACGATGACCGTGGTCTCGGAGACCGACACCGACTCCGGGCGTTCCGCGGGCAGCACGCGCACGCCCAGCGGTATCTCGCCCGCGCGCACTTCCGGCGACCGCGGTGGTCGCAGCAGCACGGTCACCTGCTCGGCCGTGCCGGGGTACAGCGAGAGCCGCGCCGGTTGGACTGAGGTCCACGGTGCGCACTCGCCCACCACCTCGAACTCGTACGCCTCGACTATGTCGCTGTCGTTGCGCACCGTCAGCGTTGTGCTCGCCTCCGAACCGGGCGTGACTACCACGGTCGGGAGACCGAACTCGGTCGTTGTGGTCACCAGTCGAACGTAGGCAGTGCGCAACCCGTTGAGGCAGGGAAGAAAGGGCACACGGGAGGTAAACAAGTGCACTGACGGGCACCGCGGCCGACCACGGTCGGCCGGGATGCGCAGGATGGCCCTACGAGGAACCGAGGCGGTCCGGTTCTCGCCAGGGGAGGCTGTCATGACGAGGATCCCGGTTGCGGTGTACGCCGAAGACCCGGTCCTGCGCACGGGCGTCACGCACCAGTTGCGCCCGCGTCCGGAGGTGGAGGTGCTCGACCAGGGCGACCGCGAGCGCGCGGCGGTGGCGCTGGTCGTGGTGGACGTGGTGGACGAGCCGGCGGCGGCACTGCTGCGGCGGTTGCGGCGTTCGTCGGGCACGCGCACCGGTGTCGTGGTCGGGCGCTTCGACCAGGACGCGTTGCAGACCACCATCGACTGCGGGGTGGCGGCGGTGGTGCGCCGCGCCGAGGCCGACCAGGACCGCCTGGTGGCCACAGCGGTGGCACTGCACAAGGGCGAGGCGGTGCTGCCGGGTGATCTGCTGCGCCGCCTGATGGACCACGTCGGCCGGTTGCAGCGCAGCGTGCTCGACCCGAACGGGCCGACACTGTCCACTTTGACCACTCGCGAGGCGGACATGCTCCGCCTGATCTCGGAAGGCTGTGACACCGCGGAGATCGCGGTGCGGATGTCGTTCTCCGAGCGCACCGTGAAGAACGTGCTGCACGAGGTGACCACTCGCCTCCAGCTGCGCAACCGGGCCCACGCCGTGGGCTACGTGATGCGCCACGGCCTCATCTGAGCGCCGTTGCCCGAACAGCCCACCGGGTCTTCCCCCGTCCTGCCCGGCCGGACCTCCCCGGCGTGCGCCGGATGCGGCGACGATCGGCCCGTGACCGGAGGTGGAACCTTGTCCAGAAGGGCGCGTACCCGCACGCTCGCCGTGCTCGCGGCGGTCGTGGCGGCGTGCGGGGTGACCGTGGTGGTGCGGGACGTCACCGGCCCGGTGGAGGCCGCCGCCCAGCCGGGAGAACCGGTGACCGGCCGCATCGCCTTCGCGGGGACCGAACATCGCAGCCTCGGCTACGTGGCCGACCCGCAGCCGGACGTGCTCAGCCCGACCACGCCCCTGCTGGGTGACGGTCCCGCCCACTACGACGACCACGTGTCCGCCCGCGGCGGCCTGGTGGTGTTCACCAGCCTGCGCGACGAGGCCCGGCCCCAGGTGTACCTGCGCGACGCCGATGGCGGGGTGCGCGCACTGACCAGGGGCCATGACGCGGCGCACCCGCAGCTGTCACCCGACCTGCGGACCGTGGTGTTCGGCTCGCGCGGCGACCTGTGGCTGGTCGGCGTGGACGGCGGCGAGCCCCGTCAGCTGACCGGCACCGCCTCGGACGAGTCGTGGCCCACGTTCTCCCCGGACGGCACGGAGATCGCCTTCTCCGGCGACCGCGACGGCGGCCGGGAGGTCTACCGGATGCCGGTCACGGGCGGAGCGGCCACCAGGGTCACCGACGAGCCGGTCGGCGACGCCACCGAGCCCGCGTGGAACCCGGTCGACGGCCGCATCGCCTACACGCTGTGGACGGACGGCGTGCCGCGGGTGCGGGTGCTCAGCGGCGGTACCACCGGCACGCCGCTGCTGGGCGGCGACCAGGCCGCGTGGCGCGGTCACTGGCCCGCGTGGCTCCCCGACGGCTCGCGCCTGCTGTTCCTGAGCCTGGACCAGGTCTGCACCTGCACGGCGGACCCGAACGCGGTGAAGGTCTACCGCGCCGACACGACTCCCGGCCTGCCGCTCACCGCGCCGCCCGACCTGCTGCTGGGCGAGGACCGGCACCTGAGCTCGCCGAGCTGGCAGGCCGGCGGCGAGCCGCGGCTGCTGGTCTCCCGCACCAGCGCCCCGACCTGGTTCACCGCGACGCTCCAGGACATCCGCCCCGACGGCTCAGACCCGCGCGACCTCGGCGTGACCGTGCTGCGCGAGGACCCCGGGGCGGTCGACGACCCGAACCTGCTTTTCCGGCCGAGGGCCGGGTTCGACCCGTGGGCGACCCGGCAGTCGTACTCGCCGGACGGGAGGCAGATCCTGCTGAGCCGGTTCGAGGACGAGGACGGCCTGCGGGTGCAGCGCCTGTGGCTGGTCGACGCGGACGGGGGCAACCCGCGCCGGGTGCCCGTCGCCGACCGGCAGCCCGCCGACTGGGAGTTCGACGCGGGCTTCTCACCCGACGGCCGGTTCATCGCCTTCGCGCGCCGCTCTCCCGGCGGGGTGCGACCGGACGGCGCCCAGAGCCGGGTCGTGGTCGTCGAGGCCGCCACGGGCGCGGTGGCCGGGGTGCTGCGGCCCCCGCCGGAGGTCTCGGACCAGGAGGACACCCAGCCCGCGTGGTCGCCCGACGGGACCACGCTCGCGTTCACCCGCGGCATCATCAGCGACGGACCCACCGGCGAGGTCCGCGACAACCACATCTGGACCGCGCGCGCCGGGACGCTCGACCAGCAGCGGGACCTGAGCGCGCTGGTGTGCGGCAGCGACTGCGCGGTGACCGACGACAGCCCGGCCTTCAGCCCGGACGGCCGCGAGCTGGTGTTCAACCGCGAGGCCGACGGCCTGCTGCGCGTGGGGCTGACCGGCCCGGTCTGCGAGGTGCTGCTCGGCACCGGTTCGTGCGCCGCGCCGGTGACCGCCCCTGCCGGGCCGTTCCAGCCGCGTGACGCCGCTCCCGCGCCGGACGGCCGGATCGCGCTGACCACGCGGCGGGCCGGGGACGTCCGGTCGCCGGAGGAGCTGGCCGTGCTCGACCCCGGCACCGGGACCCTGGACCGGATCGCCACCCGGCTGCCCGGCAGGCAGAAGGAACCCACCTGGCAGCAGTCGGTCGACCTCGCGGTGGACGCGCCGCCGGCGGCCTCGGTCGACGTGGACCGGACCGCCTCGGTCCCGGTGACCGTGCTCAACCGCGGCCCGGCGGCCTCGCCGGGCACCGTGCTGACCGTGGCCGTGCCCGCCGGGCTGCGGCTGGCCGGGTTGCGCACCTCGGCCGGACCGTGCGCGGCCGAGGAGCCGCGGTGTGACCTCGGCGTGGTGGCCGCGGGCGCGTCGGTCGAGGTGGTGGCCGACGTGGTGGGTGTGGTGCCGGGGCCGCACCGGCTCGACTGGTCGGTGGCGGGCGCGGTGCTCGACGTGCTGCCCTCGGACAACGCGGACGACACCGTGCTGACCGTCGGCGAACCACCGCCGTCCACCACGCTGCCACCACCCCCGACCATTCTCCCGGCCGGTCCCGCGCTGACCGTTGTGGTGCAGCCCAACCCGTCCTACGTGGGCGGCCGGGCGGTGGCGACCTACACGGTGCGCAACGGTGGCGGCTCGCTGGCGACCGGGCTGCGGCTGGACTTCCTGCTGCCGGCGCAGGTGCCGGTCGCCGCCCTGCCGCCGGGGTGCGCGCCGACGAGCTGCGTGCTGCCCGACCTCGTGGCGGGCGGCACCCAGGTCGTGCAGGTGGTGCTCGCGCCCACCGCGGCGGTGCGGACCGAGGTGCGCGGCGTGCTGCGGACCACCGGCACCGACGCCGACCCGGCCGACAACACCGCGGTCGCGCCGATGACCGTGCTCCAGCCGAGGATCGTGGCCGTGCCGCCGATCGGCAAGCCGGGGTTCGTCACCTCCGTGCGGGGCGAGGACTTCCCGCCCGGCGCCCCGGTCCGGCTGAGCTGGACCCCCGGCATCACCGCGGCCGCCGCACCGGCGTTGCCGCGCCAGGACGGCCGGTTCACCGCGCAGCTGCTGATCCTGGCCAAGGACCAGACCGGGCCGCGCACGATCACCGCGACAGGTCCCGGCTTCCGCGCCGTCACCACGCCGTTCCTGGTCGTGGCGGGGTCCATCGGGCCGCCGGACATGGTGGCGCGCAGGTGATCCCGGCTGAGATCCCGAGGAGGTGGTGTCCGTGATCCACGAGGTGGACGAGGCGATCCGGCGGATGCTGGTCGCGGCGGGGGTGCCCGGCGGCGGAGGCGAGCTGTCGTTCGACGCGCCGACCAAGGACTGGGCCGCGCGGCGCAACGCCCCGACGGTCAACGTGTTCCTGTACGACATCCGCGAGGACGTGATGCGCCGTCACGCCGGTGGCGTCGAGAGCTATGACGACGAGGGCGTGCTGATCGGCTGGCGCGGCCCCGCGCGGTGGTTCGAGCTGGCCTACCTGGTCACCGCGTGGACCAACCGGCCGCAGGACGAGCACCGGCTGCTGTCGGAGGTGCTCGCGTGCCTGGTGCGCGTCGAGCGGATGGCCGACGAGTGGCTGACCGGAACGCTGGCGGAGCTGGGCCTGGGGGTCATCCTCAACTCGGCCCAGCCGCCGGACGGACGGGCGACCTCGGAGATGTGGTCGGCGCTGGGCGGTGAGCTGAAACCGTCGATCGACCTGAAGGTCATCGCGCCGCTGGCAGGCGAGTGGACCAAGGCCGGGCCGCCGGTCACCGAGGGCGTGGTGCTGGAGACGGCGGCGCAGTCGGGAGAGCGTTCGCGCCGCCTGCGCTACGAGGGACCGACGACCGCTGACGGGGACGGGTTCGCGGTCACCAGGCCCAAGCCGGTGCCGGGTCCGCGGCGGCGGCGCGGCGGGGCGATCCGGTGACCGGCTCGGTGCGGGTGGCCTCACCCCGTGACGCGGACCTGGAGCACCTGTGGGCGCGGCTGAGCGCCGTCGAGACGCGGGTGAGGCGTGCGGTGGCGGCGCGTCAGGCCACCGATCACGCGCCGGACGACCCGCTCCGCGGCCTGTACCTCACTCCCGAGATGGTCCAGGGGGTGCTGGAGTCTCCGCGGCAACCGCCGCTCCAGTCACCGGACCCCGAACCGGACTTCCCGGCCTCGCGGCTCGCCGTGCTCGCCCGTGACTTCGGCCTGGCACCGGTCGACGTGGAGTTCCTGCTCGTGGCGCTGGCACCGGACGTCGACGCGCGCTTCGAACGGCTCTACGGCTACCTCAACGACGACGTCACGCGCCGCCGGGCGACGGTGGGACTGGCGTTGCAGCTGTGCGGGGAACCGGTCGCGGGCCCGGGGCGGTTCCGCTTCGGCGCCACCGCACCCCTGGTCGCCGGAGGACTGGTGGAGGTGCAGGACCCGGCGGCGCCCGCGCTGTCCAGGCCGCTGCGCGTGCCCGACCGCGTGGTGGCCCACCTGCTCGGGGACGACACGCCCGACCCGGTGGTGGCCGGACTCGCACGGGTAGTGGCTCGTGACGACGCCCCGGTGGCGGAACTGCCGGAACGCCTCGGCGCGGGACTGCGCGCCGGGGTCACGCCGGTGCACCTGCGCGACACAGGTGGGGACGCGGGCCCGATGGCGGTAGCGGCACTGGCCGCCGCCGGCCTGGGGGCGGTGGTGCTCGACGTGGCGGCGCTGGCCGACCGGGAACACCCCGAACTCCCCGCGGTGGTCCGCGAGGCCCGGTTGCGCGGTGCGGGCGTCGTGCTCGGCCCGCTGGAACCCCTGGCGCCGGAACGGGTGCGTTTGCTGCGCGAGCTGGTCGCGCTCGCCGGTGACCTGCCGGTGGTTCTGCACAGCAGGCAGCACTGGGACCCGAGGTGGACCACACGGCCGGTGCTGTCGGTACCGGTGGCCCCGCCGCCGTCGGCCACGCGAGCCGCGTGGTGGAGCCGAGCGCTCGGCGGCGAACCCGCGTTCGCGGCGGACCTCGCGAGCTACCGGCTCGGCTCGCAGGAGATCGAGCGGGCGGTGGCGGTGGCGGGCCACCTGGCCACCGTGGAGGGCGAGCAGATCGGACTGGACCACGTGCGCGCCGGGGTGCGGGCGCAGAACGGCGCCGGCCTCGACCGGCTGGCGAGGCGCATCGTGCCCGCCGTCGGCTGGGACGACGTGGTGCTGCCCGAGCAGACCCGCCAGCAGCTCGCCGAGCTGGTCGTGCGCGCCCGGCACCGCGAACGCGTGCTGGGGGAGTGGCGGATGCGCCCCGGCGGCGGCAGGGGCCGCGGGGTGGTGGCGTTGTTCGCGGGCGAGTCCGGCACCGGCAAGACGATGTCCGCCGAGGTCGTGGCGGCCGAGATCGGCATGGACCTGTACGTGGTGGACCTGTCGACGGTCGTGGACAAGTACGTCGGCGAGACGGAGAAGAACCTGGAACGGATCTTCACCGAAGCAGCGGGCGTGCACGGGGTCCTGCTGTTCGACGAAGCCGACGCCGTGTTCGGCAAACGCTCGGAGGTGCAGAGCGCGCACGACCGGTACGCCAACGTAGAGTCGGCCTACCTGTTGCAGCGCATGGAGTCCTTCGACGGCATCGCCGTGCTCACCACCAACCTCCGGTCCAATGTGGACGAGGCGTTCACGCGGCGGATCGACGTCATCGCGGACTTCCCGGTGCCTGACGCGGAGCAGCGCCTGGCGCTGTGGGACCGCTGTCTCGGCCCGGCCCTGCCGCGGGCAGACGACCTGGACCTGGCGTTCTGCGCCGAGCGCTTCGAGCTCGCGGGCGGGTCGATCCGCGCGTGTGCGGTGACCGCGGCCTACCTGGCGGCGGCCGCCGACCGCCCGGTGGACATGGCCGACGTCGTGGCGGCGGTGCACCGGGAATACCGCAAGCTCGGGAGGCTCGTGCTGGAGAGCGAGTTCGGGCCCTGGCTCGCACGCCCGTGACCGCCCGGCCGCGAACAGCAGGCAACCGCCGCCACGACCGGCAAGAGGGCAAAGCCCGTGCCGCCTCCGGCCCGCACCGGACCGGACCCGTTGGCGGGCAGGCAGTTCGTTCCGACCAGGAGGCCGTGCTGGATCTGGCCGAGTTCTTCGAGTTCCTGGCCACGGTCGAACGCGTGCACACGGGATACGAGACGAAGACCGTCCACTTCAGACCAGTCGTGAACGGACCGAGTACTGCGGGCACGGCCTGTGGTGATGGCGGTGCGACTGGAGAGCGAGTGTGAGCAGTGGCTGTCATCGTCGAGTTGGTCAGGTCTTGCACCGGAGGCAGGCGTTGAAGCGCGATCACGACCACGCCGCGGAGGAGAAGGGGCTGCGTGGCAGCTCGGGCCTGTGTCGAAGTCCACCTCAGGCGCGACTCCCACCGAACGGGACTTCGACACAGCTAGTTCTTCCCTCACTCGCGCGACAGGAGACCAGCGATGCACACCCCTGATCACCGGCATGGCGAAGCGCCGCGGCGCGGCCACCGACCTGCTCCGGCCGAGGCGCGCGACGAGCGCGAACCGAACAAGGTGCTGGAGTTGCAGCGTTTGGTGGGCAACGCGGCGACCAGCCGGTTCGTGGAGTTCGCCCGTCGGGCCGAGGAGGCGGGCGAGGAGCCCGCGGTCCAGCGGTCGAGTGTGGACGAGGTGGTGGCGAGCCGGGGTGACTCGTTGCCCGCCGAGGTGAAACGGGTGGCGGAAGCCAGTTACGGCGACGACTTCTCCGGTGTGAGGGTGCACCGGGACACGGTGGCGGTGCAGTCGGCGAAGGAGTTCGGGGCGCGGGCGTACACGTCGGGCGAGCACGTGGTGATGCCGCCGGGCAGCGACGACATGCACACGTGGTTGCACGAGCTGGACCACGTGCGTCAGCAGCGCCGGGGTGCGGTGGAAGGCACCGATCGTGGTGACGGCGTGCAGGTGAGCACGCCGTCGGACCGGCACGAGAAGGAGGCCGACGCCAACGCCACCCTGGCGCTCCAGGGCTACGCGCCACCCGCCGGCCACCGGCACACCGGTCACGAGCACCAGGAGCACGCCGCGGCGCACTCCGACGACGGCGCGCCCGCCGTGCAGCGATCGCCGGCGACCTGGGCTGAGGAACCGACGATCAAGGCGGTGGAGCAGCTGCAAGCGGGCCGGCCCGGCCCCGGCCAGGAGCAGTCCTTCTGGCCGCCCATCGTCGCCCTGGTCCAGGAGTACGCCTCGCTGAACAGCGGCAACCTCGACCGGCGCCGTGAGGTGCTCACCGCCCTGGAGACCGCGCTCAGCGCCTGGGAGCAGAACCAGTCCACGCGTGGTCTGCTGTCGCTGAACCGGTCCCAGGTCGACAAGAAGCGGCAGGTCATCACGAACCTGCGGGTCCGGATGGGCTGGGAGGACCACGAGATCGAGCTGCTGGAACAGCAGCAGGCCGAGCAACCGTCGCGCACGCCGTCACCGGCGCAGGGCGAGGTGGAGACGGGCAGCACCCGCTCGGCCTCGCCGGCCCAGGAGTCGTCGGGCGACGAAGAGCCGATCGCCGCGGTCGAGTTCGCGTCGGGCAAGCCGTCGCAGCTCCGGCGACGCCTGGAGAACGTGCCGGCCCTGCCGGACAGCATCAACGTCCACGCGCACTTCACCGACGACGGCAACCTCCAGTCGATCAGGATGGAGGGCCTGCGCCCCGGTGCCTCGGAGGGGATCGGACTGGCCCCCGAAGCAGGGGGCGGACCGGACCGGACCCACACCTACGTCGTGTCCGGTTCGCCAGACGCGCTCCAGTACGTGACCGGGGAGGCCGGTGACGGTGCGGTCGGTGTCATCAGCTCGGGTGTGAACTTCGACCGGGACGCCAACTACAGCGGCGGCGCCTACCGGTACGCCGGTTCGATGGACCCGGTCCGCCGCGCCGGCCGGCAGGCGGGCGGCGGGCCGTTCTCCTTCCCGTTGCCCGCCTCCGCCAAAGACCGGCAGGGCATCCACACCTTCGTCAACGCCGCGCTCACCGCGGCGGGGCAGCAACCGATCTCCGAAGGGCAGGCGTACGAGCGCCTGCTGGCGCATCTGTGGCGTCGCATGCCGCTGAACATGGCCGATGCCGTGACCGCCGCTCTCCAGGACGTCTAGCTCTCCAGGACGTCTAGTGGTGTGGCTCGCGACGTTGCCGGTGGAATTCGCGTTCAGACGGGCGGATCGTGGTGCCGCCCCCACGTCTTCGTACTGGTTGTACGGGGGCGTGGGGGCGGTGCCGCGAGGCGTCCTGCTGAGCGTGGATTACGCCGCCCACGTCGCGTGACGCACCACTAGATGATTGATTCCTGGATCTTCAGTGGTCGTAGGCGATCAGTGAGCGTTTGACGGGTGCGTCGATGATCCAGTTGTGCCAGATCGCGGCGGCGAGGGCGAGCATGCGCTGGGCGACGCGGGCGAGCACGCCGTGCGGGGTGCGTGCGCCGTGTTGTTCGAGGGAGAGTTGTCGTTTGGCGGTGTTGATGATCGATTCGATGCGTTGCCGGATCATCGACAGGTTGCCGTGGCGGCGTTTCTCGTCGCGGCGGTCGGGGCGCACGAACGTGATGCCCAGCTCGGTCATGTCGCGTTCGAACTCGCGTCCGGCGAAGCCCTTGTCGCCGATCACCACCACCCCGGCGGGAAAGGCGGCCAGATCGCGGGCGTGGGCCAGCAGCTCGGCGCCGACCTCGCGTTCACCGAGTTTGGGATCGGCCAGGCACCACACGACCGGCATGCCCTCCAGGGTGGTGACCAGGTACAGCTTGAGGCCCCAGTAGAACCGGGAGTGGGAGGCGCAGTAGCCGTAGCCGGCCCAGCCCGCCAGGTCGGAGCGTTTCACCGTCTCGCGTGAGGTGCCGCAGGGCAGCGGGGTGGCGTCGATGAGGCGGAGCTGGTCTGCGTGGGACGGCACCGCCGCGGCCATCATGTGGATCGCGCGCAGGATCAGCGGTGTCGCCGCGGTCAGGCGTTTGTGGTAGCCGGGCTGGTGCGGCAGGTACGGGAACAGGTGCCCGAGCCTGCCGTAGGCGAAACGCAGCCAGTGGTGCTGCGACGGGAAGCCGAGCAGTACCTGGGCCACGGCCAGGCACAGCAACTCCGCGTCGGAGAGCTTCTTGCGCCGGCCGGGACGTCTGCGTTCGGGTGGTGTCAGGTGGTCATCGCAGAACACGTA
>NZ_FNCC01000036.1 GCF_900100955.1 Lentzea fradiae
CGGACCGGTCCGGTGCAGCCACCGCGCGAGGACGGGTGACCACAGCAGGTCGACGGCCGTGTCGAGGTCGGTGTCCTCGGCGAGCTGGCCTGCGCGGACGGCGGCGCGCAGGCGTTCCCTCTTCAGCTCCCGCATCGGGCCGTCCAGGCGGGCCGCGTACTCGGCGGCCAGTGCCGGGTCGTTGACGATCTCGACGTTCATCGCCCGCATGGCCAGGTCGGTGCTCGGGTCCGCGAGCTCGTCGACCGTGGCGCGCAGGACCAGTTTCAGGTCGGCGGCCAGGTCGCCGGTGTCGGGCAGCGCCGCGGCCTCTCCTTCGCCGGCGAAGGAGAGGAAGGCGTCGAAGAGCAGCGCGCCCTTCGAGGACCACCACCGGTAGATGGTCTGCTTGCCGACTCCGGCGGCCTGGGCCACGGCCTCGATGCTGAACTTCGCGTAGCCGACCTCGCCGACCAGGCCGATGGCGGCGGAGAGGATGGCTCGCCGGGCCGTCTCGCTGCGGCGGGCGGGGTTCGGGGGCTGCGACACCTTCGCGGGCATGACCGGAGCCTACCAACTCGCGAGACGAGACGGTCCGTCTTGTCAGATCCGGAATCGTGTGGCAGGCTGACGCCCATCGACGAGACGAACCGTCTCGTCTCGCGAATGGGAGTCGCCAGATGGAAGCCTCACCCCGAGTTTGGTTCGTCACCGGTGCCAGCCGCGGTCTCGGCCGGGCGTTCACCGAAGCCGCGCTCGCCGCGGGAGACCGGGTCGTCGGCGCCGCACGGGACGTCACGCCGCTCGACGACCTCGTCGCCGCACACCCGGACCGCCTCGTCGCACTGACGCTGGACGTCACCGACCGGGCCGCCGTCTTCGACGTCGTCGGACAGGCCGTCGACCGGTTCGGGCGGCTCGACGTCGTCGTCAACAACGCCGGAGTGCTGTTCAGCGGGATGGTGGAGGAGTTCACCGAAGCCGAGGCACGTGCGCAGATGGAGGTCAACTTCTTCGGTGCGCTGTGGGTCAGCCAGGCAGTGCTGCCGCACCTGCGCGCCGCCGGGGGCGGGCACGTCCTGCAGATCTCCAGCATCGGCGCGCTCGGCGGGTTCGCGAGCACCGGCCTCTACAGCGCCAGCAAGTTCGCGCTGGAGGGCATGAGCGAGGCGTTCGCCGCCGAAGCCGCTGCGTTCGGCGTCAAGGTCACCATCGTGCAGCCGGGCGGTTACTGGACCGACCTCTACACGAGCAGCCGGGCGACCAGCCAGAACCCGGTCTACGACCCGTTGCGCGCGGAGCTGGAGAAGATGTGGGCGGAGGGGTCGGTCGACAGCGAACCGCGTCTCGCCGCCGAGGCCGTGATGAAGCTGGTCGCCAGTGACGAACCGCCGTCGCGGCTGCTGCTCGGGAGCATGGTCTACGACGTCGCCTTCGACATCTCGCGGCGGCGCATGGAGACCTGGGCGGCCTGGGAGGAGACGTCGCGTGCCGCCGAGAAGGCCGTTCCCGCTCCGCAGGCGTGAGAATGACCCGATGCAGGGTCCACTGATCAGGCGGGCGGGGCGCGGGGACGTGTCCGCGCTCGTCCGCCTGCGCCTCGCCAACGCCGCCCGGCACGTCGAGCTCGACCCCGGGCTCTTCCGCATGCCGGACCCCGAGGCGGTGCGCAGGCACTTCGAGGCGTTCGCCGGGCACGCGCTGATCACGGTCGCCGAGGTGGACGGCGAGGTGGTGGGCATGGCCGAGGTCGTGCTGCTGCACGGCAACCCGCCCGACCACCAGATCCTGGTGCCGCGCCGGGCGGCGGACGTCCACACCGTCGTGCTGGACGGGTACCGGGGGCGCGGGATCGGCGCGGCCCTGGTGGCGGAGGCCGAACGCGTCGCCGCCGCCCACGGCGCCTCGCTGGTGCACGCGAACGTCTTCGCGACGAACGACCGGGCCGCGGCGTTCTACTCGCGGTCCGGGTACCGACCACATGGAACGTTGCTGAGCAAGGACATTCACGCGGACGGTTGACCTTCTGCGGCGCGACAACGCTGGTCAACGCGTCGGAACTGCACTAGACACGGTCTGTGCTGCACGACCCGCTCACGGGCCTGCCCGGACACGCGCTGCTGCTCGACCGCCTGGAGCAGTCGTTGATCCGCGCCCGCACCCGCGGCACGCTCGTCACGCTGGTGCTGGTCACGGCGCCGGACTCGGTGCTGGACGCCGCACGGTCGTTGCGCTCGGGGCTGCGGCCGGACTTCACCGTGGCCCGCTTCCACGAGAAGGTGCTGGCCGTCGTCGCCGAGCACGACTTCGGGGACGGCTCGCCGATCGCGTCGCTGGTCAGGCAGCTGGTCGGGGACAGCCCACGGGTCCACTGGGTGACAAGCGACGGGAACGCGGAGCCGGACGACCTCATCGCTACCGCCGCACAGCACTGACCCCTGAACGGCACCGAGCCCCGGTGACACCGTCGTGTCACCGGGGCTCGGCTTCTCACCGGAGGAGGGTGTTGCGGTACTGCGGGGGGGGGTGTTACAGCTGGCCGGACACCTTCTCGAACAGGCGAGCCGGACCGGTCAGGACCGCCATCGGAGCACCCAGCGGGAGCTTCGAGACGGGCAGTGAGCGCTCACCCGCGGGGATCAGGCCCTCGGTCGGGTTCAGGTTCAGACCCGACACCGAGGGGCCGCCGACCGGCAGAGTCGGCAGCGAGCGCTCGGTGGGCAGGCCGGGGACCTGGAGCGGCAGGGCCGGAGCGGTCACCGGCAGCGACGGGACGCCGGGCAGGGACGGCAGCGACGGGACACCGGGCACCGACGGCACCGCGGGCATCGAACGCTGCGTGACACCCGCGGGGATCAGGCGCTTCACGGTGTCCAGCACCTGCGCGACCGGCAGACCCTGCACGTTCGGCGTGATGCCTGCCGTGCCGCCGTTCAGCGGCAGCGAAGCGCGCTGCTTCGCCACGGGCACCTGCTGGGTGAGCGCCGGCACCGCCTGGTTGGCGAGAGTCGGCACCGCGACCTGGGTGAGAGCGGGCACGGCCTTCTCGGTCACGGCCGGCACGGCCGCCTGGCTGAGAGCGGGCACGGCCTGCTCGTTGACGCTCGCCGGGAGCAGGCGCTTCACGCCCTCCAGCACCCCGGCGACCGGCAGACCCTCCACGTTCGGCGTGATGCCGGCCGCGCCGCCGTTCAGCGGCAGGGTCGTGCGCTGCTCCTTGCCCGCGCCGGGCAGTCCGGGGAGGGGCAGCTTTCCGGCCAGCGCCAACGGGTTCAGCGGCAGGCCGGTCAGCAGGCCACCCACCGGGAGGCCGTTCAGCGCGGGCACCTCGTTGGCCTTCATCAGGTCGTCCACGCCCTTGGGCAGCTGGATGCCCTTGAGCTGCGTGGCGCGGCGGGTGCCGTCGTCCTCGCCGGTGAGCTGCACGTCCCGGTCGAACCCTGCCGTGGTGGCCTGGCCGAGGATCTCGATCGGGATGCGGGCGAGCTTGAAGGTCGTCTCGACGGGCACCGTCATCTCGCGGGCGGTCAGCGGGCCGCTGCCCTCGGTGACCATGTCGCCACCGGCCTCGGTGTGCGAGATCTTGTCGGTGACGGTCGTGGCGTTGCCCGCGACCGCGACCGCGTTCGCGTACACACCGGCGAACACGTTCACCGGGGCGTGCAGCAGGTTGCCGGACACCGAGGCGTCCTCGCCCGAGGTGGTGCTGTCGTCGCCCGACTTGACGAAGGTGTCGCTGAAGACGTCGGACGCGGTGTTGCCCGCGAGGGAGACCGTGTTGCCGGGAACGGCCGGGAGCACCGCGGGCTGCACGCCGAGCAGGTTGCCCGCGACGGCACCGTGGTCGCCGTTGCTGTGCACCTTGCCGCCCGCGACCGACTCGAGGTCGTTGGTGGCGATGGCGTTGACGTTGCTGCCCGCGCCGAGCGACCAGCCGAGCACCTGGGTGCCGGTGGCGACCGGGGCCGAGATCACGTTGCCGGCCAGGGAACCCCGCTCGCCGGTGGTGACGGCGTTGCCGCCCGCCTTCATGTCGGTGAGGTTGTCGGCGACGGTGGTGTTGTTGCCGACCAGGGTGATGCCGTCGCCGAAGACCTGCGCCGGGGTCGAGGTCGGGACCTGGACGATGTTGCCGGCGACCGAGCCCTTCTTGCCGGTGGCGCTGGGCGAGCCGCCCGCCGTGACCGACGTGTCGTTCGAGGCGTCCGACGCGGTGTTGCCGACGATGCCCGCCGTGACGGCGAAGACCTGCGGAGCGGCGGCGGCCGGCGTGGTGATGATGTTGCTGGACACCGTGCCGTGGTCGTCGGTCGTGTTCGGCGCGCCGCTCGACGTGACGTCCTTGACCTCGTCGGCCGACCCGGTGGACTGGCCCAGGACGGCGGCGGCCAGCGCGTACGCCTCCAGCGGGACGGCGAGCGGGGTCTGCGCGACGTTGCCGGAGCCGACCGAGTCGTTGCCGAGCGTGCCCTGGTAGCCGCCGGTGGTCGACTGGACGCGGTTCTCGCAGGTGCCCGCGGCCTGGCCGGCGAGGGTCGCGCCGTTGCCGCACGCGTCGATGGCGGTGGCGGGCGGGACGTCGGCGATGTTGCCCGACAGCACCGAGTTGTCGCCGACGGTGAAGACGTTGCCGCCGGCCTTCGAGTTGGCCTCGTTGGAGTGGTCGGTCAGGGCGTTGCCGACGGCGGACGCGCCGTTGCCGCCCGCGGCGACCGGGAGCGAGATCGGGACACCGGCGACGTTGCCGGACGCCGTGGAACCGTCGCCGTTGGTGAAGGTCTCGCCGCCCGCGACGGATTCGTTGGTGGTGTCGCTGATCGCCAGGGCGTTGCCGAGCGCGGCGACCGCGTTGTCGTCGACCGTGGCGGGGCCCGCGAGGGCGGGTGCGATGACGTTGCCGGCCAGGGTGGCCGGGTCGCCGCTGGTGTGCGTCTTGCCGCCCGCGTAGGCGGCACCGCTCTGCACGGCGTCGGTGGTGGCGTTGCCGATCGCGGTGATCGCGTTGCCGTTGAGCTCGACGAGCGGGGCCAGCGGGATCGGCACGGCGTTGCCGGAGATCGTGCTGTTGTCGCCGTTCGTGCGCACGACGCCCTCGGAGGAGGCGAACGTGTCCGCGGTCGAGGTGGTGTCGGCGATGCCGACGACACCGATGCCGTTGCCGGTCGCCTGGACCGGGGTCGCGCCGCGCTCGGCGAGGACGTTGCCGGAGATGGCGCCCTTCTCACCGCTGGTGGTGATGTCGCCGCCGGTCGTCGAGACCTGCTCGGCGTCGGTGCGCGCGATGGCCGTGCCGCCGACCGCGATCGCGTTGCCGGTCACCTGGACGGGGAGCACGTGGTCGACGGCGACCACGTTGCCGGCCAGCGACTGGCCCTTGCCGTCGGTGACGATCGTGCCGTCGCGGTGGAAGTACTGGGTGCAGTCGGCGGACACCTGGGAGTTGCCCCCGGCCGCGACCGCGTTGCCGCAGACGTCGACCGGCACGTCGAGGTGTCCCTGAATCCTGTTGCCCCGGAACGTGTGCTGGAACGCGGTGCCCTGCAGCTGCTGGTTCGTCTGACGGATCAGCGGGTTCGCGGCGGGCGCCGCCGCGCGGGTCGGCACCGCGCTGGTGACGCGGTCCGTGCTGACCGTCCGGTCGACCTTGGGAACGTTCACCTCACGGCCCGGGACGGACACGCTGTTCTGGTCCGCCTTGACCGGGATCGAGGCGCCGACGTCGATGGGCGACGGAGCGGCGTCGGGGTCGACGTTCTCCTGGGCAGAAGCGATGCCCGTACCGAGCATCAGCAAACCACCAGTGACAAACGCGGTCTGGAATCCGCGCTTTGCCCAGGTCTGCATTGAGTCTCCTTCCAAAGTCCCCTGCGGTCAGGGGAGTTCACGGGGTGGGCCGGACGCGCACGGGGAGGGGCGCGTCATCACCGGGGGAGTCGCACGCGGTGGTCGACCGGAAGGAGCGCATGGAAAAACGCGCGACGGTCGAGTTCCGGAACAGCCGGGGAGTTCGGCTGGTCGCGGACCGCGCGCGGAAATCAGTCGGGGTTGATACCGGGCTGCTTGCCCGGCGTCACGGTCACCTCGTCGGTGGACGGCGCGAGGGCGCGCGTCACCGAGTGGCCGAGGACGTGACCGGACGAGGCGAGGGCAGCGGCCGTGCTGCCCTTCGCGGAACCCGCGCCGTCGGTGCACGAGGCGCACTGCACCGGCGCGGGGGCCGGGACGGGCAGCTTCGGCAGCGGGGCGACGGGCAGGGACGGCTGCTGCTCGGACGGCACGACGGCGTCGTGCTGCTCCAGCAGGTCCGTCCACGTGGCGCCGGACGTTCCGGCGACGTGCGAGACCACCTCGGTGACCGGCGGCAGGCCGGTCGCCTCGTTCTCGGTGGCGGGGGCCGGGGTCTCCGGGAACGTCACGTCCTCAGCCCGCCCGGTGGCGGGCGTCTGGGCCTGACCGGTCCTGGTGACCTGCGGCAGGATTCGTCCGGCGATCTGCTCGACCGCCTGGGACACCGGCGTCTCCGGCAGGGCGGCACGCGCCTTCTCCTGCTCGGTGCGCAGCGTCTCGTCGATCTTGTGCACCGCCGCGGCGGCGGGGGTGACGACCGGCAGCGTCTCGTCCGTCTTCGCGACGAGCTGGGTGACGACGTCGATCTGCTGTCCGTCGCCCGCGGGCACCGGCTCGGTGGCCTGCGCGGCGGACGTGGTCAGCGCCCAGGCAACGGCCGTTCCCGCGAGCGCACCACCGACGGCGAGCAGCGCGCGGGCGGCGAACCGGCGGATGCCGTTCGCTCCCGTCTTCGCTCGCTGTTCGGCAGAGGACAACGCGGGAAACCTCGCTACTCGGTGGCGCTCAAGAGATTCGTCGACGACCAACTGATCAAGTCGACGTCGGCGACTTTGCCAGGCCCGTCGGCCCGAACGCACGCCCAGAGCGTCCGATTAGCTACATCGTGTGACCGTCACACCCGCTTCAAGACCCGCGCGGCACCGGCCGCCGCGGTCGACGCGAGCACCCAGCCGACGGCGATGAGCAGCGCGGAGATCCACTGCGAGGCACCGGTGAACCGCCACTTGCCGTCCTGGCCGAAGTCGATGATCGGGATCAGCAGGTCGAGCGCGAGGAGCGAGGCGTTCCACACCGGGTCCTCGTCGTCGTTGAGCTTGACCATCGGGTGCCAGTTGAACCACAGCGCGCCGAAGAGCCAGAACACGCCGAGCCAGCAGATCGCGAGCCACGGCCGGTAGCCGTAGCCGACCGTCCACCGCTGCACGGCGCCCCACACCCGGCCCGCCTTGCCGAGCTCGGAGTAGCGGCGGCGCTGCTTCTCCAGCTGGACCTTCTGCGCGAGCTCCTCCTCACCGCCCTGCTGGTAGACGGCGGCGAGCTGCTCGTACGGTCCCGGCGCGAAGTCCGGCTGCACCTTGAGCAGCCAGCGCAGCCGGGTCTCGACCGGCACGTCCGGGTCGGCGGTGATGCCCGCGAACTCGAAGTCGTCGACCTCGACGCCGCCCTCCGCGTCCCACAGCCCCGGCCCGTCGGTCACCGAGACCGCCTTCAGCCTGCTCAGCACCACCTTGCCCTTGGGCTGCTGGCCCTCGGGGATGTGCAGGCGGAACTGGTGCACGGTGAGGCCGTAGGCGTTCAACGCGATGTCCGCGGCCGTCGAGCCGAGGTGCGAGTCGCTGAACGTCGCCATCTTGCCGACCTCGCCCAGCCTGATCCGCACGCCGCCGACGGCCGTGAACCCGCGGCTGCACAACAGGTCCTTGCCGACCGTGATGGCGCGGACGTCGAGCGAGGGCTTCTGCGTGCCGTTGGCGCGCATCCGCGGTGCCGTCAGCACGGCGCCGGACATGTCGAGCGTGGAACCGATGTTCGCGTTCTGAAGCCGGACCGAGCCCTTGGCCTTCAGCTCGCGCATGAACAGCGTGCCGCCGACGCGCAGCCGGTCGGCGAACAGGACGTCGATGCCCGGCCCGTGCAGCGAGACGCCCGACATGCTGGCGCTGCCCAGGATGTGCGCGTTGGACAACCTGATCTGGCCGTAGGTCTGCAGGGGCAGCGACCGGCCGCCGGAGCCGTTGACCGCGCTGCGGGCCTCGACGTCGCCGCGGACCTCCATGCCGTCCGCGTGCAGCGCGACCGGGATGCGGTTGGTGATGTCGCCGGCCAGCTCCTCCGCGACGTCGCGCGGCCCGATCACCGCACCGGACATCCGCAGGTACCCGCCGATGGTCGCGTTCGGCAGCCGGACCGTGCCGGTGCTCGTGAAGCCGTCGTCCAGCTCGACGTTGCCCTCGACCCGGATGCGGTCGGCCACGAGCGTCGCCGCCTCGTCCAGCAGGCCCTGCGGCATGATCAGCACCTGGTCGACGCGGTGGGTGGAGTGCAGGCGCGCCCCCGTGAACTCGAGGTTGCCGCCGACGCGCGCACCGTCGAGCAGCACCCGTCCGTCCACGGTGAACCGGCCGCCCTCGGCGTTGCAGTAGACGTTGCCGGTGACGACGATGCCGGACGCCTCCAGCGCTTCCCGCCCCGTGTTGACGAGCCGCGCGCCCCCGAGGTGGACGCTGCCGCCGATCGTCGCGCCGCGGAACCGGACCTCGCCGTGCGCCCGCATCGCGATGGCCTGCACCGACCCGCTCACCCTCAGCCGCGCGCCCAGGAGCGCGTGGTCGGTGCCCGACCGCAGGACCGAGCCCGCGAGCCGGAGCGTGCCGTCGACCGCGGCGTCGGTCAGGTCGACGGGACCGGTGGAGGTGAACCCGGCCTCCAGCACGAGGTCGCTGAAGACGCGCAGGTTGCGGCCCTGCAGACCGGGAACGCGGGTGCCGCGCAGCCGCAGCCCGATGAGCCGCGCCATGCGGAGGTCGAGGGGCTGCTCGAACGTGCAGTGGGTGAGGTCGATGACCCGCGTGACGCGGGTGCCCTCCAGCTCGAACCTGCCGGTGATCCGGGCGTTTCGAAGTCGCAGGGCGGGCAATCCCTTGCGCGGCACCCGGTACAGGCCGGTCAGCAACCCGGTGAGGACCTCGCCCCGCACGCTCTGCCCGGTCAGGTCGAACTCGGTGCCACCCGCATAGGCTCCGGCGACCAGGCGTTCCACCTCGGTCAAGTCTTCCGGCTTGATCACTGTCGTTCTCCCCCCGACGAACCGGATCATCCCCAATCACCTTCCCCCTTGGCGAGGGGCTGAGCAGTTAACGTGAGGTCCGTGAGCACACCGGAGTCGGAGATCAGCAGCCGCGTCCCACTGCTGCTGCGGGTGAGTGCCGCGCTGAGCTGGCGGTTCGTCGTCGTGGTGGCCGCGTTGTACGTGGTCGCGTACGTCCTGGGCTTCCTCGCCACCATTGTGATCCCGGTCGCCATCGCACTGCTGCTGGCGGCCCTGCTCTCACCCGGCGTGACGAAGCTCGTCGAGTGGCGCGTGCCGCGAGGCGTCGCGACGACCGTGATGATGATCCTCGGCATAGGCGTCCTCGGCGGCGTGCTGACGTTCGTCATCAGCGAGTTCTCCCGCGGCCTGCCGGAACTTCAGTCCCAGGTCGGCAAGTCGCTCGACGCCATCCAGACGTGGCTGAAGGACGGCCCCGCGCACCTGTCCGACCAGCAGCTGCAGAACTACATCGACGACCTCGTCAAAACGATCAAGGAGAACCAGGCCGAGATCACGTCCGGCGCGCTCACCACCGCCGCGACCGTGGGCGAGGCCCTGACGGGCCTCCTGCTGGCCCTGTTCACCCTCATCTTCTTCCTGCACGACGGCGACGGGATCTGGCGCTTCGTGGTCCGCGCCGTCCCCCGCGAAGTCCGCCAGCGCGTCGACGTGGCCGGCCGCCGCGGCTTCAGCTCCCTCGTGTCCTACGTGCGCGCGACGGCGGCGGTCGCCGTCGTGGACGCCCTCGGTGTCGGCATCGGCTTGGCGATCATCGGTGTGCCGCTCGTGGTGCCGCTGTCCGCGCTCGTGTTCCTCGGCGCTTTCATCCCCATCATCGGCGCGGTGTTCACGGGTGCTGTGGCCGTGTTGATCGCTTTGGTGACCAACGGGCCTATCGCGGCTCTTGTCGTGTTGGCTGTGCTTATCGGGGTCATGCAGCTGGAGTCGCACGTTTTGCAGCCGATCTTGCTGGGGCGTGCGGTCAAGCTGCACCCGTTGGCCGTGGTGCTGGCCATCGCCGGTGGGTTGGTGGTCGGCGGGATCGCCGGCGCGCTGCTCGCCGTGCCGTTGCTCGCGGTGCTCAACTCCGGGATCCGGTCTTTGTTGTCCGACGCGGATGCCGTGCAGAAGCCGGAGAAGGTGGACGTGCTGAATCCTCAGGACACCGCTCCCAAGGACGACAAGAGCGACCGGGTGGAGGAGCTCTAGCCGGAGGCGATCCTCGCCCCAAGCGCACTTCCAGCATTGCTGTCCGTAACGCCCCGCCGACTCGCGACTCCCTTTCGTGTTTCCCGCCGGGAACGCGGGGACCCCGCGTTCCCGCAGACGGTACGCGGGGCCCCCGCGTGCGAAAGCCATGTCACGGAGAGGCGGCGGTGTCCGCTGGTCGGATGACACGCGGGCGGGTGTCTGACGGGTGCCTGACGGGTGAGGCGGGACAGAACCGGTGCGGTGCTCAGGCCATCGAGACGAGGTTGCGGCCGTACGCCTTGGCGGCCAGGAGTGCCGCGTCGGCTGCTACCAGCAGGTCTGGCAGTTCGTAGCCGAAGCGGGTGGTGGTGGCCACTCCTATGGAGACGGTCAGGCCGCGCAGCTCGTGAGGTTTTCCGTCGGTGGCCATCGTGGGGACCGTCAGGTCGGCTACGGCTTGGCGGACTCGTTCCGCCACGTTCTCGGCCACTTCCGGGGAGGCGTCGGGGAGCAGGACGACGAACTCCTCGCCGCCGAAGCGGCCCACCAGGTCGTCGCGGCGGAGCGTGCTGCGGAGCAGCAGGGAGATCGCGGCCAGAGCGGCGTCGCCTGCCAGGTGGCCCACCTCGTCGTTGACGCGTTTGAAGTGGTCGAGGTCCATGAGCATCACGGCCATCGGGCGGATGCGGGGGGCGCCCTTCGCCAGTTCGGAGCGGGCTTTGCTGTCCCAGTGGACGGCGTTGGCCAGGCCGGTTTTCGCGTCTCGCTGGGCTGAGCGGCGCCATTGGGGGAGTTGGGCCGCTCGTTCCAGCAGGGCCAGGGACGGGCCGGCGATCAGGGCGTGGACCGCGTTCGTCAGGGCCACGAAGCCCATCAGGCCGCCGATGGAGACCGCCACCACGCCGAGGATGGCGTCGATGGGTTCGCCCACGTTCTCCTCGAACGTGGCGGACGGGGTGCGGAGCTTCAGGCCGAACGCGATCAGGCCCGCTCGCACGGACAGGAGGACGGCGGCGCCCACGACCATCATCAGGAGGCTGGTCTTCGGGTCTGTCCAGCCGAGCAGGTAGCGGGTGCCGAAGACGGCCAGTGCGGTGGCGCTCAGGGTGAAGAGCCAGCGGTAGGTCTCGGGGCGCTGGGCGAGCAGGCAGTGCAGGGCCGGGCCGAAGAGGAGGAGGACCAGCAGGTTCGGCGGCAGGGCCAGGACGCCCGCGGTCAGGTAGGAGAGGTGTGCTGCCCACGGGTTGCGTTCGGTCTCGCCGAGGCGGTGGCTGTAGATGGAGCTGCCGATGATCACCGCGCCCGCTGTGCCCGCGATGGCGGCGAACCTGCCGATCTCGGACGGGGCCGGGGTCTCGGAGGAGATGATCGCCCAGGTGACGGTGGCCAGGGCGGCCACGTCGACGAGCAGCCAGTAGGTGAGCGCGGGTAGCCGGAGTGTCCACATCGGCCAGTCGCGCACGAGTATGCCCTCCCCACCTGAACCCGGAGAGCGTCGCACATTCCTCCGTTCGGCAGAAGACGGCCACCTGGGGGTTAGCCAGCACACGTTCTCGCGGCAGGATGGGGTCCGAAGGGAGCACAGCGTGCGCAAAGAGCCTGCCGAACGTGTGACGAAGGCGATCGAGGACCCGGCCACGCCCCTGTGGCGCGGGACGATCGCGCTACGCATAGTCACATTCCTCTTCGCGGCGGCCAACATCATCGCGAACCAGGCCGGTTTCGACCGGCCGTGGCTCGCGTGGGCCGCGCTCGGGGTGATGGCGCTGTGGTCGGTGTTCACCAGCCGCGCCTACAGCACGACGTGGGGCAGGCGGTGGCCGTTGGTGCTCGTCGACCTGGGGCTGACGTGCGGGCTCATGACGCTGTCGCCGTTGATCATGTCCGACCACCAGCTGCTGATGCTGAACGTTCCGTTGATCACGACGATCTGGGCGTGCGTTCCTGCGGTCGCGCTGGGGGCGCTCGGCGGTCCGGCGGCGGGGTTCGCGGGTGGGCTCACGGTCGGCCTGTTCACCTACCTCGCGAAGGGCGTGCCGAGTCTCGACCTGCTGCGGGACGTCGTGCTGCTGGCCGGTGCGGGCATGGTCGTCGGCATGGCCTCGGCGACAGCGCGGAGGTCGGCGGTGCTGCTCGCGCAGGCGTTGCGGGCGGAGGCGGCGACGGCGGAACGCGAGCGGCTGGCCCGGTCGATCCACGACAGCGTGCTCCAGGTGCTCGCGCGCGTCCGCAAACGCGGCCTGGAGGTCGGCGGCGAGGCGGCCGAGCTGGCGAAGATGGCGGGCGAGCAGGAGGTGGCCCTGCGGAACCTGGTCGCCGCCGCGCCGGTCGACTCCACTGTGGACGGAGAGGTCGACATGAGGCCGGGGCTGCAGGTGCTCGCGACGCCGAGGGTCCAGGTGTCGACGCCCGCGACGCAGGTGATGCTGCCCGCACCCGCGGCGGCCGAGCTGACGTCGCTGGTGCGCGAAGCGCTGTCCAACGTGGACAAACACGCTGGTCAGGACGCACGGGCGTGGGTGCTGCTGGAGGACCTCGGGGAGGAGGTCGTGTTGAGCGTCCGCGACGACGGCCCCGGCATTCCGGAAGGCAGGATCGCGTCGGCGGCCGCGGAAGGCAGGATGGGCATCGCGAAATCGATCAAAGGCCGGGTGGAGTCGCTCGGTGGGACGCTCGAGCTCCAGACCGGCCCGGGGGAGGGCACGGAGTGGGAGGTCAGGGTGTTCAGGAAGGGTGCGGCGAGATGACGGTCTCGGTGATGGTCGTGGACGACCACCCGATGTGGCGCGAGGGCGTGGCCCGCGACCTGCAGGAACGCGGTTTCGAGGTCGTGGCGACCGCGGGTGACGCGCCTTCGGCGGTGCGCATCGCGAAGGCGGTGCGGCCCGATGTCGTCCTGATGGACCTCAACCTGGGCGAGCTGTCCGGTGTCGACGCCACCGCGATGATCACCAGCGAGCTGCCGGACACGCGCGTCCTGGTGCTGTCCGCGTCCGGCGAACACGACGACGTCCTCCAGGCCGTGAAGGCGGGAGCCTCCGGCTACCTGGTGAAGTCCGCGTCGTCGG
>NZ_FNCC01000002.1 GCF_900100955.1 Lentzea fradiae
CTCTTCGACGCCTTCCTCTCCTTCGCCGGCGAAGGAGAGGCCGCGGCGCTGCCCGACACCGGCGACCTGGCCGCCGACCTGAAACTGGTCCTGCGCGCCACGGTCGACGAGCTCGCGGACCCGAGCACCGACCTGGCCATGCGGGCGATGAACGTCGAGATCGTCAACGACCCGGCACTGGCCGCCGAGTACGCGGCCCGCCTGGACGGCCCGATGCGGGAGCTGAAGAGGGAACGCCTGCGCGCCGCCGTCCGCGCAGGCCAGCTCGCCGAGGACACCGACCTCGACACGGCCGTCGACCTGCTGTGGTCACCCGTCCTCGCGCGGTGGCTGCACCGGACCGGTCCGCTCACCCACGAGTACGTCGACGGCCTCGTCGACACGGCCCTGCGCGGGCTCCGGCCCCGTTAGGCGGGCGGCGTGAAGAAGTTGACCAGGTTGCCGTCGGGGTCGCGGAACAGCAGCGACCGGTTGCCCCACGGCATGGTCGTCGGCTTCTGCACGACCTCGGCCTCGCCCAGGCGCTCGAACGCGGCGTCGACGTCGTCCACGCGGAACTCGATGATCACCGTCCGGTTCGACTCCGGCTCCGCCGACCCGGCGCCGAACAGCGCCACCGTCTCGGCGCTGCCGATGGCCAGCTTGACCGGGTGGGCGATGACCTCGGCGAACAGGTCGGACCGCCACTCCACGGGCAGGCCGGTGACGCGCTCGTAGAACCCGGCGAGCCGGGCGACGTCGTTCGTGATGACGCGGATGGAAGCGAACTGCACTGCGTGTCCTTTCATCGGGGTACGACGGACACGCTAGGAGCAATACTGGACAGGATCCGCCCGGTATAAGAAGGATTTGCGTTGTGACCCGCCCCATCGCCCGCGTCCTGGCCTTGCTGGAAATCCTCCAGAGCGGTGGCACGAGAACCGTGGCCGACCTGGCCGAACGCTTGGACGTCGACGAGCGCACGGTCCGCCGCTACGTGGACCGCCTGCTCGACCTGGACGTCCCGGTCCGCTCGGTGCGCGGCCGCTACGGCGGCTACCGCCTGGCGCCGGGCTACCGGATGCCGCCGCTGATGCTCAGCGACGAGGAGGCGCTCGCTGTCCTGCTGGGCCTGGTCACGGGTCGCCGGTCCGGCAGCATCACCACCTCGGTCGCCGCCGTGGAGAGCGCTGTCGCGAAGGTCCGCCGGGTCCTGCCCGCGTCACTCGGCCAGCGCCTCGACGCGTTGGTGCAGGTCACCGACTTCACCGCCCCCGCGAAACCGGCGCTCGCCGCGGACGCCGACGTGCTGCTGACCGTCGCCGAGGCGGCCCGCGACCGCAGCCCGGTCGCGCTCGCCTACCTGGCCCGGCACGGCGGCGCGAGCGACCGCGTCGTCCACCCGTACGGCGTGGTGGCGCACGCGGGCCGCTGGTACGTGACCGGCGCGGACTCGACGAGCGGCGAGGTGCGCACGTTCCGCGTGGACCGGATCAGCGCCGCCGAGGTGCGGCCGGGGACGTTCGACGTGCCGTCCGGCTTCGACGCGGGCCGGCACGTGCTGACGTCGATCGCCGAAGCACCGCACCGGCACGAGGTGTCCGTGCGGATCGAGGCGACACCCGACGAGGTCCGCGCCGTGTTCCCGCAGGCCGTGGCCTCACTGGAGGAGGAGGTCCCGTGGACGCGGGTCCGCATCCGGGCCGAGCGGCTCGACTGGATCCCGCCGCTGCTGGCCCGGCTCGACCGGCCGTTCGTCGTCGAGCGGCCCGCGGAGCTGCGCGACCTGATCCGTGCGCTGGCGGCACGGCTGGCGGCTCACGCCGACGCGTGACCGCACGACCCGCGTGCGATGAGAGTCGGCTCGAAGACGACCTCCACCGGTGAGCCCGGCTCCTCCACGATGATCTCCGCCGCCCGGCGTCCCATCTCGTACGACGGCTGGGCCACCACGGTGATCCCGAGCGCGCTCGCCCACGGGAAGTCGTCCATCGTCAGGAACCCGATGTCGTCGGGCATCCGCAGCCCGCGCGCGGTCAACGCCGCGTGCACCGCCACGGTCAGACGGCCGGTCGTGCACACGATGGCGTCGGCACGTCCCAACAGTGCCGCCACGGCCTCGTCGACCTCGGCCTCGTCACCGACCTGGACCTCTTCCGGCTGTGGCAGGCCGTGCTCCGCCAGCCGGGACCGCAGGCCCTCCGCGCGTTTGACCTGCGTGGACCTGTCGCGTCCGCTGATGACGCCGACCCGTGAACGCCCGCACCCGGCCAGGTGCCCGGCCATCAGCCGCCCGGCCGCCACGTCGTCCAGGCTCACCGAGTGCAGCCCTGCGGCCGTACGTGCGACGACCACGCACGGCGTGCCGTTCTTCGCCATCCGGCGTGCGTGGTCGTCCGTTGTCTCACCGGCCGTGATGACCAGGCCGCGCACCCGCTGCTGGTCCATCGCCCGCACCTGCGCGGCCTCCCGGTCGGCGCCGCGGTTGGTGTTGGCGAGCAGCACGGGGCTGTCGGCGGCCGTCGCGACCTCGTCGATCCCGCGGATCAGGTCCAGGTAGAACGGGCTGCTCAGGTCGCGGATGACCACGCCGATCGTGCTGGCGCGGCCCGCGAAGATGCTCCTGGTCAGCGCGTTCGGGCTGTAACCGAGGGTCTCGGCCGCCTCCCACACGCGCGCGGCCGTCGACTCCGCGACGAGACCGCCGTTGAGCACGCGGGAGACCGTCGCCGTCGACACCCCCGCGTGCGCCGCGACGTCACCGATCGTGACTCGCTTCATCCGCGACCAGCCTGCCTTCCCGGACGACGACCTCGCCGCCGATCATGACCGTCCGGACATTCTCCAGCGCCGCCGGGGAGGTGACCACCAGGTCGGCGACCGCGCCCGGCTCGATCCGGCCACGTCGCGGGGCGAGACCGGGGAACGCGTCGGCGACGGCGGACGTGGCCATCGCCACGGCAGCGGGCAGGCCGACGACGCCCGCACGGGTGGCGCGGTCGACCGCCAGCAGGACCGGGTCGTGATGGCCGGCCGCGTAGTCGGTCGAGATCGTGTCGACCAGGCCCGCCTCGAACAGCGCGAACAGCAGGTCCTTCAGGTGCGGCCGGACGCCGCCGAACGTGTCCAGCACGGACACGTCGACCACCACACCCCGCTCCTTCAGCCGTTCCGCGTGCTCGACGGCCTCGCGCGGCGTGAAGCTCGGGTGGTTGGAGTGCCCGGCGACCAGCCGCACGTCCCGTCCGGCGAGCCGCGCGACCTGGCTCATCGACGCGGCCGCGTTGTGCACGAGCACCGGCACGTCCAGCTCCCGGCCCAGGTCGGCGGCTTCCGCCAGACCGCGCAACGCGATGTCGAACCCCGGCAGCACGACCCCCGACACGATCTCGCGGGCGTCCTCGACGGACAGCTTCCCGGTCAGGCCCGCCGCCGCCAGCGCCTCCTCCACGGCGTCGCGGTCGAACGCGGCCGTGCTGATGTGCCTGCCCAGCACCGCGACCTTCAGGTCGTTCGCCCGCACCGCCGGCACCGTCACGCCGGTGCGCCGCGCGATCTCCCGCGGGATGTAGAGGTAGCTGGCCCCGCCACCGCCGAGCGTGTGCCCCGAGCCGATCTCGCCGAGTGCGACAGCCCCTTCGGCCACGGCCCGGCGTGCGGTGAAGGCGCGGTGCTCGTCGGCGAGCCCACCTCCGTCGGTGATGGTCGCGGCCTCCAGGCACGCGGGTGTGTTGCAGGACGCGGCCTTGACGTTGACCGGGTGCGCCTCGTCGGTCCTGGCCGCCGCCTCCGCGGTGATGAACCCGTCGACGCAGAGCAGCGTCGTCGTCCCCTCCAGCAGATGCCGGTCCAGGTTGGCCTTGACCTGCGCGAACGGCAGCGGCTCGTGGCCGCTCGGGAACAGCGGCCCGAACGCCGTGCCGTGCGAGTGGTGGTTGATCAGACCGGGCAGCACGAGCATCCCGGCCGCCTCGACGACCCGCGCCGACGGGTACTCGCCGTGGCCCGGCTCGACGACCTCCCGCACCGTGTCACCCTCGATGACGACGTCGACCCCGCGCCGCGGCTCGGTCCCGCGTCCGTCGACCAGGTCGCCACCCCGCACGACCGTCGTCATCGCTCGAACCTCTCGAACCGGAACGCCGCCAGCGCGTCGTCACGGTCCTTCCCGAGCACCTCGTCCGCCACGAGCTCGCCCGCGTGCAGGCACAACGTCACGCCGCTGTGCGAGACGGCGAAGAAGTAGCCGCGCAGGCCGGTGACCCGTCCGAGCACAGGCAACCCGTCACCGGGAATCGGCCGTTCACCACGGCGCACGCTCTCGACCCGCGCGGCCCGCATCCCGGGGTAGTACGACGCCGCGTCCCGCAGCAGGCCCTCGACCTGCTCGGTCCGGTCGATCTCGCCCGAGTGCAGGAGCACCCGCCCGTCACCCTCTGGCCGGAAGTGCACGTCCGGTGCGTGCACAACCCGTGCCAGCGGCACGGCGACCGGCGAGGTGTAGACGAGCACGCACGGCAGGTTCCGCATCGGCAACGCGAGCCCGGCCATCGCCGCCACCTCACCGGCCCGCGGCCCGGCGCAGTTCACGACCGCGTCCGCCGACAGGTGCGTCCCGGACGCCAGCCGCACACCCCGCACCGCGTCGCCGCCGACCTCCAGCCCCGTCACGGCGTCACCGGCCACCACCTCGACGTCGCGGGAGAGCAGGTGCCCGACCAGCCGCACCGGCTCGACCCACCCCTCGTCGGGGAAGAACCCGATCCCGTCGCCGGGGAGCCGGTCCGGGTCGAGGCCGGGTTCGAGCTCCACCGCCTCGGCCCGCGTCAGCAGCTCGGCCGCGTACCCGGACTCCCGCAGCGCCTCGACCCTCTCGGACACGCCGTCGCCCCAGGTCAGGGCGCCTCCGCCGTGGTACCAGCCGCTGAGCGGCACCTCGTCCGCCAGCCGCCGGTGCGCGGCCATCCCCGCCACGTTGAGGTCGTGGTAGACCGACGGCCGTTTGTCGCGCGAGTTGACCCACGAGAACGACGCCCCGGACGTCCCCGCCCCCGGCGCACCGGCGTCGACCACCGTCACCGTCGCGCCCTGACGAGCCAGTGCCGCTGCGACAGCGGCTCCGTAGACACCAGCACCCACCACGACGACCCGCATCCTGACCTCCGCAGTCCTGCGCACCCGTTGGTGTAACTAGTTGCATGTAACTAGTTACACCTGCTGTGGGGCGTGGTCAACCGCGCTCCGGCACCACAACCTCGACCGTGACGTGCGGGTTCGCCATCAGGTTGTGGAACCAGACCGGGTGGCGCGGGCTGCCGCCGTGCGTCCCGAAGACCGCCCAGCCGTCATCGACCACCTCCAAGCCCTCACCGGCTACGCCCGTCACCACGCGATCATGGGGAACTTCGCCCTGACCTGGGCGGACCCGGACCTGGAGGGCATCGCGCAGCTCCGCCTCGTCATCGACGGGCTGCGCACGGACCACCGCGACCCGCTGCCCGACGACCAACCCCCGGCTCAGGCTTGAGCGAGGTCCGTGAAGCGCGAGTAGTGCAGCTGGTGCGCCACCGTGATGGTCGCCGTGGGACCGGCACGGTGCTTGGCGATGATCAGGTCCGCCTCACCGGCGCGCGGGTCGTCGCGTTCCCACGCGTCCGGGCGGTTGATCAGGATGACCATGTCGGCGTCCTGCTCCAGCGAGCCGGACTCACGCAGGTCGGACAGCATCGGGCGCTTGTCGGTGCGCTGCTCGGGACCGCGGTTCAGCTGCGAGATCGCGATGACCGGGACCTCCAGCTCCTTCGCGATCAGCTTCAGGTTCCGGGAGAACTCCGAGACCTCCTGCTGACGTGACTCGGACTTCTTGCCGGAGCTCATCAGCTGGAGGTAGTCGACGACGACGAGCTTCAGGTCGTGCCGCTGCTTGAGGCGGCGGGCCTTGGCCCTGATCTCCATCATCGTGAGGTTCGGGCTGTCGTCGACGAACAGCGGCGCCTCGCTGATCTCGCTCATGCGACGGGCCAGGCGCGTCCAGTCGTCGTCGGTCATCTTGCCGCCTCGCATGTCGCCGAGGCGGATGCGGGCCTCGGCGGAGAGCATGCGCATGACGATCTCGGTGCGGCTCATCTCCAGGCTGAAGATGGCGCTGGTCATGCCGTGCTTCACCGAGCACGAGCGGGCGAAGTCGAGGCCCAGCGTCGAGTTGTGGGTCGGGATCATCGTCTTGCCCGCGAGGTACAGGTGGTCGTGGTTGTCGACCTCCACGCACCGCACCGGCACGGACGCGACGGGGCGCACCGCCGTGATCTCCACCTGGTCGTGCCGGCCGAGGCCCGCGACCAGCTCGTCGACGTCGGCGCGCAGGCGGGCGAAGCGGCCGTCGATCCGCAACGCGGCCAGCAGCTCCTCGCGCTGGCGGCGTGACGCGCGCAGGTACGCGACCGGGATGTGCGGCTCGTCGGCCAGGCCCAGGTCCTTGGCCGCGCGCAGCTCGTCGTCCGTCAGCTCCAGGTCGCCCAGGCCCGACAGGAACAGGCCGAGCGCGCGGGGCGACAGCGGGAGCGCGGCGGTGGGCAGCTCCCACGCCGCCGACAGCCGCACGAACATCCGGCACACGCCGACGCGCTCGAACAGCTGCGCCGTCGTGCGGATGGCCCAGAAGCCGCCGGTCTCGCTGCACGACTCGGTGAGCCACTGGTGCTCGGCGTCGGCCACGACCACCGTGCCGTCGGAGAACTCCACCTCGAAGCACGGGCGGCCCGTCATCACCTCGGTGGCCGCGACCACGCGCGTGGGCCTGCCGTCCGCGCCCATCAGGAACGAGCCGACGGCGACCTCGCCCATCGTGGTCCAGCCGGTGGGCGTGGGCAGCGGGGTGTCGAGCGCGAGCGCCTTGCCGACACCGGGACGGGCGGCGACGATGATCATCTGGCCGCCGTGCAGGCCGTTCGTCAGCTCGTCGAGGTCGGCGAAGCCCGTCGGAATGCCCTGGGAAATGCCGCCGCGCGACGCGATGGCGTCGATCTCGTCCATGGTCGGCTGGAGCAGGTCCTCCAGCGCCACGTAGTCCTCGGTGGTGCGGCGGTCGGTGACCTCGTAGATCGCGGCCTGCGCGCGGTCGACCACCTCGTCGACGTCCGCACCCTCCGCGCCGTTGTACCCGAGCTGCACGATGCGCGTGCCCGCCTCGACCAGGCGGCGCAGCACGGCCTTCTCGGCCACGATCTCCGCGTAGTACCCGGCGTTCGCGGCCGTCGGCACCGTCGCGATCAGCGTGTGCAGGTACGGCGCGCCGCCCACGCGCAGCAGCTCGCCGCGCCGTTCGAGCTCGGCGGAGACGGTGATCGGGTCGGCGGGCTCGCCACGGCCGTACAGGTCGAGGATGCAGTCGTAGATCGCCTGGTGGGCAGGGCGGTAGAAGTCGTTGGGCGCGAGGGCCTCGATGACGTCCGCGATGGCGTCCTTGGACAGCAGCATGCCGCCGAGGACGGACTGCTCGGCAGCCAGGTCCTGGGGCGGCTGGCGCTCGAAAGCGGGCTCCGCCATTCCCCGGTCGTCCACCAGCGCCACTGCCGAATCACCCCTGCGAAGAAGTCGAGAACCGGTGCTCAGTCCCCTAGTTGTACCTCGGAGCACCGACAATTCCGGGCGGCCACGCTGTGCGATGACCTCGCCCCGGCAGCGACGCTAGAGGGACCCGTCCGGAGCAAGCAAACCAGCGTGTGGATCGTCCTGTGGACAACTGGGGGACAACTTGTGGATGGTTGCCCACAGGGATGGAGGAGCTGGGGACAACCTGTTGACAACTGCTGGGGTGACAGAAATAACGCCAGCTCAGAGCCTGTGTACAACTTGTGGAAAAAGTTGTGGGCCACAGCGTCGGCGTGTCGCGGAAAACACCGTCTTCGGCGTGTCGCGGTAGGACGGGGCTCCGGGTTTATCCACAGGCGGTGGACAACTGTGCACTGGTCCTGACGAGCGAAAGCGCCACCCGCCCGGAGCAGTCCGGGTGGGCGGCGCTTTCACGGATCTCACTCGCCCCGGCAGGGGCGGCCGTTCACTCTCCGGCGCTGACGACCAGCGGGAGGGAGACGGTGACCTCGGGGTGGAGGCGCACCGTCACCGAGTGCTTGCCGGTGGTCTTGATGTGACCCGGCAGCTCGATGGCGCGCTTGTCCAGCACCGGACCACCGGCGGACTTGACGGCGGCCGCCACGTCCGAGGTGGTGACCGAGCCGAAGAGCTTCTTCGAGCCGGCGGCCGCCTTCGCGGTCAGGGTCACGCCACCGAGGCCCTCGAGAGCGGCCTTCAGCTCCTTGGCGTGGTCCAGGTCGCGCACGCGCCGGGTGTCCTGCGCGCGGGTGATGACCTGGATCTGCTTCTGCGCACCGCGGGTCGCGACGATCGCGAGACCGCGCGGGAGCAGGTAGTTGCGGCCGTAGCCGTCCTTGACCTCGACGATGTCGCCGGGCGCGCCAAGGCCGGAAACGTCAGCGGTGAGGATGAGCTTCATCGCGAATGTTCCCTTCTCTTAGCGGGCGGTCGAGGTGTAGGGCAGCAGGGCCATCTCACGGGCGTTCTTCACGGCAACAGCGACGTCGCGCTGGTGCTGCGAGCAGTTGCCCGTGACGCGGCGAGCACGGATCTTGCCGCGGTCGGAGATGAACTTGCGGAGCAGCGTCGTGTCCTTGTAGTCGATCAGGGACGCGCTCTTGTCCTTGCAGAAGGCGCAGACCTTCTTCTTGGGCTTGCGCACAGGCGGCTTGGCCATGTGTCTCTAACTCCTGGAATACGCAGTGATCAGGTTCTGGATGACCGGTGCAGCGGTCTAGAAGGGGGGCTCGTCGGCGAAGCCACCCGAGCCGGCCGGCGGGGCGGAACCCCACGGGTCGTCCGCGGGCGCGCCGCCGCCACCGCCGCGGGACTGCTGGCCGCCGCCGCCGAAGCCGCCGCCACCACCGTCTCCACGGCTGACCTTGTTGACCTTCGCGGTCGCGTAGCGCAGCGAGGGGCCGATCTCGTCGACCTCCAGCTCCACGACGGTGCGCTTCTCGCCTTCCTTCGTCTCGAAGGAACGCTGGCGCAGCCGTCCGGAGACGATCACTCGCGAACCGCGGGTGAGCGACTCGGCCACGTTCTCGGCGACCTGCCGCCACACGTTGCACCGCAGGAACAGCGCTTCGCCGTCCTTCCACTCGCCGGACTGGCGGTCGAAGGTGCGGGGCGTGGAGGCCACCGTGAAGGAGGCCACCGCGGCACCGCTCTGGGTGAAGCGGAGTTCCGGGTCGGCGGTCAGGTTCCCGACCACCGTGATCGTCGTCTCACCAGCCATGTCTTGGGAGCTCCCCTACTTGAGGTAGGTCAGGCCGACTTGGCGGCTGACTTGGCGGGCTCACGGCGCAGGACCTTCGTCCTGAGCACCGTCTCCTGCAGACCGAGCTGGCGGTCCAGTTCCTTCACCGCGTCCGGCGTCGAGGTCAGGTCGAGCACCGCGTAGATGCCTTCGGTGTTCTTGTTGATCTCGAAGCTCAGCCGGCGCTTGCCCCACACTTCGACCTTCTCGACGTTGCCGCCCGACGTCTTGATGACGTTGAGGAACGTGTCGAGGGACGGCGCGATCGTGCGCTCGTCAAGGCTGGGGTCGAGGATGACCATCACTTCGTAATGACGCATGAGGACCACTCACCTCCTGTGGACTCACGGCCACGGGCTTTCCGTGGCAGGAGGGTCGTCGCGTCAGCAACTGACAAAGGTTAACAGGGCGAGTCCAACGACTACGCGGGGGTGCGGCGCAGCACCCAGGTCCGCACCAGCGCGCCCGTCACCAGGGCCAGCATCAGCACCGCCGCCAGCACCGGAACGCCCACGCCGCCGGGCCCGCCGAGCCGGGGCAGCGCCGTCGCGCGGCCAGCCGCCTGCACCGAGTCGTCCGCGATGCCGGTGCCGGTGGACGCGCGCGGGACCTGCGAGCCGTACCGGACGCCGGGCGAGGGCGAGTACAGGCCGGGCGTGGCGAACGGCAGCGAGCCGTAGGTGAACAGCGGCACGCGGCCGAAGTTCGCGCCGACCGGGTAGAGCGAGAAGTCGCGGTTGCCGGGCGCGCCCGCGCCGACGCCGCTGACGCCGCCGGGGTTCACCCCCGGCTGCTGGGGGTTCGTGCCGGGCTGCTGCGGCTGCGGCTGGGGCTGCTGGGCCGGCGGCTGCTGCACGCCCGGGACGAGCGCCTCGACGACCCCCTGTGAGGTGTCGGCGACGGCCTTGCTGCCGTCCTGCACCGGGGCCACGACCTGGTTCACGGCGGTCACGGTCACCTTGCAGCCGCCGCTCAGCGTCGCGCGCACGGTCTGGTCGAGCGTGCCGAGGATCGGCCCGAGCAGCGGGATCTTGGCGACCTCCGCCATCACCGCGTTCGCGATCGTGCCGCCGGTGATGGTCGTGGTCCCGACCTGCACCGCGCCGATCGGGATGGGCTTGGTTTTGGCGAACGCCTGCTTGAACGGGTCGGCGAGCGGCGGCCCGAGCAGGGGCACGGCGCGCACCAGGTCCGTCACCGGCTGCGTGACGGCGGCGGGACTGAGCGAGATCGGGGTGCCGGGCGCGCCCTGCACGGACGTCGCACAGCTGCCGATGACGATCGGTTCCGCGGCCTTGGCCGGGGCAGCTCCCACGCCGGCGGCGGCCAGCGTCAGAAGCGTCACTGCGGTCACGCTCGGCAGTCGCATGCCAACCCCTTTCCTACTCTCAAGTAACGACCGTAGGTCCTGGTGGTGACGCAGACCATCCCCACTTTTCCCGGTTACTCCTATCGGCGGCGGCTGCGTCGGCGTTGCGGACGCCGACTACCCTGCGGGTCATGCGCATCGGGGCCCATGTACGCGACGACGACCCGGTCGGCGCCGCGGCCGAACGCGGGGCCGACGTCGTCCAGTTCTTCCTGTCGGATCCCCAGGGGTGGAAGAAGCCGAAACCCCACCCGCAGACGGAGGCGCTGCTCGCCTCCGGCCTCGACGTGTTCGTGCACGCCCCGTACATGATCAACGTCGCGTCGCTGAACAACAAGATCCGGATTCCCAGCCGGAAGAACGTCATCCAGCACGCGGAGGCCGCCGCGACCGTGGGCGCGCGGGGCCTGGTCGTGCACGGCGGCCACGTCACGAAGGGCGAGGACCCGGCCGACGGTTTCGCGAACTGGCGCAAGTTCTTCGAGCGTCAGGTCGCCGAGGGCGGCTTCGCCGTGCCGGTGCTGATCGAGAACACCGCGGGCGGCGACAACGCGATGGCGCGCTCGTTCGACAACATCAAGCGGCTGTGGGACGCGGTCGGCGAGTTCGGCGCGGGGTTCTGCCTCGACACCTGCCACGCGTTCGCCGCCGGTGAGGACCTCGTCGGCATCGTCGACAGGGTGAAGGCGATCACCGGCCGGATCGACCTCGTGCACCTCAACAGCTCGCGCGACGAGTTCGGCTCCTCGCGCGACCGGCACGACAACATCAGCACCGGCACCATCGACGCGGACCAGCTGGCGGCCGTGGCCGCGAGCGCGGGGTGCCCCGTCGTGGTGGAGACGCCGGACGAGGGCCAGGCCGACGACATCGCCTTCCTGCGCGACCGCGCCGGACGGTGACGACCGTGCACGAGGTGGTGAGCGTGACGCCCGAGCGAGGCGACGCCGGGCGTTTCACGACCCGCTTCGGCAGACCGGCCGCCGTCGTGCTCGTCCTGCTGTGCGGGTTCACGCTGCTGCTGGGCTTCGTCAACAAGGACCGCTGCACCGGTCCCGCGTTCGACCAGTGGGGCCGCACGCAGCCCGACTACGACGAGCGCAACAAGCAGGACGTCTGCTACTCCGACATCCAGCACCTCTGGATCGGCCGCGACATCGACCGGCACGTCTTCCCGTACGTCGACGGCGGCATCAACGACAAGGGCATCCTCGTCGGCGGCTCGGTCGAGTACCCGGTCCTGTCCGGCCTGCTGATCTGGGCCGGTGCGATCTTCGCGCAGAACGACGCGGAGTACCTGCTGTACTCGGCGCTGCTGATGGCGCCGTTCGGCCTGCTCACGGGCTGGCTGCTGGGCAAGCTCGCCCGCTGGCGCGCGCTGCTGTGGGCGATCGGGCCACCGCTCGTGCTGTACGCCTTCCACAACTGGGACCTGCCGGTCGTGCTGTGCTCGGTGGCCGCGGTCTACGTGGTGCACCGCTGGAACCGGCCGCTGGTCCAGAGAGCCACGGTCGCGTCCGTGCTGCTGGGGCTCGGGTTCGCGTTCAAGGTCTACCCGGCGGCGTTCGTGCTGCCGCTGATGCTCTTCGTCGCCACCGGCGGCTGGCGCGGCCAAGAGCTGCCCGCGGGCAAGAAGGCCGACGTGGCCGGCGCGGTGAAGGTCGGGCTCGCCTCGATCGTCACGGTCGTGCTGGTCAACCTGCCGTTCGCGTTCGCGGGCTACGAGGGCTGGCTCGCGTCGTTCGAGTTCCAGCAGCTCCGCCGGGTCGACATCACCACGAACTCGATCTGGTACTGGGGCCTGCGGCCGTTCATCGGCGACGACCCGATGCAGTCGCTGGTCGGCGTGCTCTCCCCGGTCATGGTCCTGGTGTCGTTCGCCGTCGCCGCCGGCTACGGCTGGCTGCGGTTCCGGCGCGAGGGCAGCTACCCGTGGATCGCGGTGTCGGGCGCGATGCTGTGCGGCTTCATGCTGCTGCACAAGGTCCACTCGCCGCAGTACACGCTGTGGCTGGTGCCGTTCCTCGTGCTGCTGCGGGTGCGGCTGGTGTGGGCGTTCGCCTACTTCGTCGTCGACCTGGCGATGGGCATCGGGATCTTCCGCTGGTTCTGGGCGATCGAGTTCGGCCAGCCCGCCGGGATCTACGACAGCTTCTCCGCGCAGGCCGTGATGATCGGCGTCTGGGGCCGTGCGGCCCTGCTCGTCGCCCTGTTCGTGGTGTTCCTGAAGGCCAGGGACGTCACGGAGGACGACCGCGACGACCTGAAGTTCCTCCGCGGGGCTGTGGCAGCGAAGGGCTGACCGCCGCAGACTGGACTCGTGAAACTGATCTTCGCGCTGGTGTTGGTGCTGGTCTGCGGCGCCTCCGGCGTGCCGGCGCGGTCGGAGGCCGTCCGCTGGCTGCCCGTGTGGCAGGCCGTGCCGACCCTGCCCGCCGGAGTGCCGGACCACGTCGTGCGCACGACCGTCGACCTCTCCGCCGGTGGCTCCTCGGTCCGGGTGCGACTGTCGAACCTGATGGGCATCGAGCCGGTGCGCGTCGAGCGGGTCACCGTGCAGGCGGACGGCCAGACGCGCGAGCTGACGTTCAACAGGTCCCGCGCGGTCACGATCAGGGCGCGCGACGAGGTCTACAGCGACGCCGTCCGGCTGCCCGTCACGAAGACGCTGGAGATCAGCACGCACGTCCCGGGCGGCACCCCGTGCCAGGCACGCGCGTGGAACACCATCACCTCGGCCCGCGCGTACATCTGCCTCGTCTCCGCCGTCGAGGTCGCGGGCTTCTCCGCACCGGGTGCCGCGGTGATGCTCGGCGACTCCATCACCGAGGGCTACGCGGCCGGCACCTGGCCCGCGCTGGTGGACAGTGACCACGCCGTGCTGAACGCGGGCATCAACGGCAACGGCGTGGTCGGCGGCGACGCGCCGATGGTCACCCGGCTGCACCGCGACGTCCTGTTCAGCCGCGAGGTGCGCGAGGTCGTGATGCTCGGCGGCATCAACGACGTCCAGCGGGACGTCACGGCGGCGGACGTCATCGCCGGCATCCGCTCCATCCGGCAGCGGTGCGAGCAGGCGGGAGCGCGGTTCCGGGTCGGCACCGTCACGCCGTGGCGGGGCTGGCCGAACTGGAGCGAGGCCAGGGAGCGGCAGCGCCAGGAGCTGAACGCCTGGATCCGCGCCACCTTCCCCGACGCGATCGACTTCGACGCGGCCCTGCGCGACCCCGCCGACCTGCTCAGACTGCGTCCGGAGTTCGACTCAGGTGATCATCTGCATCCGAACGCGGACGCATTCGGTGTGATGGCGCGCCTCGTGCGGGTGTGACGAGCCGCCGGTCGGGAGCCCCGGCCAGCACGCCCTCCAGCGGGTCCTCGCCGGACTGGCGCACGAGGTCGCGTTCCGGCCGGTAGATCTCCCTGACGATGATCACGCACAGGAGGACGACCGCGGCGTCCCGCAGCAGCACCGCGCCGAGGAACCAGTCGATCGGCAGGCCCTTGTTGTCCGTGCCGAGGTAGAAGTACATCCGCGGCACCCACACGAGCGCGTCGACGGCCATCCACGCCAGCAGCAGCTTCCAGCGCGGCAACGCGAGCACCGCGAGCGGCACCAGCCACAGCGAGTACTGCGGGCTCCACACCTTGTTCGTCAGCAGGAACGCCGCCACGACCAGGAACCCGAGCTGCGCGAGCCGCGGCCGGGTCGGTGCCGACAGGGCCACGTACGCGATGCCCGCGCAGCAGACGAGGAACAGCACCATGCTCACGGTGTTGAGCACCGTCGGCGGCTGCCCGTGCGTGAGGCCGGGGTCGAAGCCCTGCCAGCCGGTCCACTGCTGGACCACGTTGTAGAGCGTGTCCGGGTCGGCGTTGCGTTCGGTGTTGAGGCGGAAGAACTCCCGCCAGCCCGTCCGCGAGGCGGGGTTCAACGCGATCGGCGCGTTGACCAGTGCCCACGCGGCGATGGCCGACCCGGTGGCGACGAGCCCCGCTCTGAGCCGGTCCGAGCGCCAGCACAACAACAGCAGCGGTCCCAGCAGGAACAGCGGATAGAGCTTCGCCGCACCGCCGAGCCCCAGCAGCACACCGGCGAGCGCGGGTTTCTTCCGCGCCCAGGCCAGCAGACCGGCTGTGGCGAACGCCGTCGCGATCGTGTCGAAGTTCGTGAACGCGTGGACGATGACGAGCGGTGACACGGCGACGATGGCCGCGTCCCACATCCTGCGCCGGGCGATCTGCGCCACCGAGAACACCGTCACCAGCCACGCCACGGCCAGCCAGAACGCGGTGACGTTGAAGAACACGATCACCGTCATCGGCAGGCCGGGGACGAGCGCGACGAGCCCCTGCGCCACCCGCGCGTTGAGCCACATGAACAGGCCGGTGACGACCGGGTACTCCATGTACCGGACGTGCTCGGTCGGCTTGCCCTCGTCGTCCTTCCACGACGTGATGTACGGGAAGGACCCGGGCTGGTCGAGCCGTTCCGCGGTGTAGAGCGGCACCGTGTCGGAGTAGCAGAGCGCGGTGAACTGGCGGCTGCCCCGCCAGTCGAGCTGCACCTGGCCCTTGTCGTCCACGTACTGCTGGATGCACGGCGACTTCTGCACCCAGCCCGCCAGCAGCGTCAGCACGGCGAGCAGCAGGATCACCCGCGCCGCCGTCCAGAAGTAGTTCCTGCCGACCAGCGCGTGCCTGCCGAGCGGACCGCCGAAGGGTCTGCTCAGCGACCGGGCGAGCGGCTCGGTCCAGGTGGGTGCGACCCGTTCTTCCGGGGTGAGCGAGGTGGTGTCCTCGGCGAGTTCGGGGGCCTCGGCTGGACGCTCGGCAGGGCTGCTGGGCACGAGCGGATCGTACGGCCCTGCCCGTTTCGCCGTGGTCAACATCCCTGGACCGGTCCCGGAAACGACGAAGGCCCGGTGCTCTCGCACCGGGCCTTCGTCTCGTTCTACGTGTTTCCAGGATCTCGGACCCCGTTGCCGACCCCGGGATCCGGATCACCCGGCTTCGGCTTGGTCGTCGTCGTGGTCGGGCCGCCGCAGGGCGGGAACAGGCCACAGGTCTCGGGCGGCTTGGTCGACGTCGGCCTGGACGGCTCGGTCGACGAGGGCTTGTCCGGCTTGTCCTCTTCCCGCTCCGTGCTCTGCGGCGTGCTGGTCGCCGACTGCGTCTTGGGCGGCGGGTTGTACTGGTTGAGCGGCTTGGCCTTCGGGAACTTCTCGTTCGGGGTGCCGGCGTGCGCCTTGTCCATGAACAGGCGCCAGATCTGGCCCGGCACGCTCGAACCGAAGATGTTCGCGCCCGCCTTGTCCCGGATGGGCAGGTTGCCCTCGTCCCGGCCGACCCACACGGCGGCGGAGAGGGTCGGGGTGTAGCCGACCATCCACGCCTTCGAGTTGAGGCCCGCACCCTGACCGGCGCTCTCCGACAGCTCGTGCGTACCGGTCTTGCCGGCGCAGTCGCGGCCACCGGCGCACGGGATCTTCGAGGACTTCGGGATCTCCTTCAGCACGTCGGTGACGTTGTCGGCGATGTCCTGGCTCTTCGTCTGGTCGGGGTCGAACGCCGAGATCGGCTTGTCCGCGTGCTGGTAGAGCACGGTCCCGTCCGGGCCGGTGATCTTCAGGATGAAGAACGGCGCGCGGTAGACGCCGCGGGCGGCGAACGTCGCGTAGGCGGAGGCCATGTCGAACGGGCGGACCACCGCCTGGTCACCACCGAGGGAGATACCGCCGTTCGGGGTGCCGCCGTCCTCACCGACCAGCAGCTTCTTCGGGCCGTTGCCGATGTTGACCTCTTCGGGGATGCCCGCCTGGTGCGCCGCCGCGACCGTCTTCGGGACGCCGACGTCGTTCACGACCATGTCGTAGAACACGGTGTTCAGCGACTTGATCATCGCCTCGCGGACCGTGCAGTCCTGGCCGCACGAGTTGTCGTTGCCGGAGTTGCGGATCGGGGTCGCGACACCGGGGAACGTGCGCGGCGACCTGCCGTCGTAGACGGTGCCGAGGCCTTTGCCGTCCTGCAACGCCGCGACGAGGTCGAACGGCTTGAACGACGAGCCGGGCTCCTGCAGCGTGCCCTTGGCGTAGTCGAACGAGCCGCGGCCACCACGCCCGCCCCAGTAGGCGCGAACCGCGCCCGTGGTCGGGTCGATCGCCGTCAGCGACGTCTTCAGCGCCTCCGGCTGGCCGCCTTCGAGCATGATCTCGTCCACGGCCTGCTCGGCCGCGGTCTGCGCCTTCGGGTCGATCGTCGTCGTGATGGTGACGCCGGTCTTCTGGGCCTGCTCGAAGGAGATCTCGGTCTTCTCGTCCTCGAGGGCCTGCTGGACCTGGTCGACGATCAGGCCGCGCGGGCCGTCCAGCGACTTCGGCTGGGTCTCGGAGAACGGCAGGGGCTTCGGGTACTCCTGCTGGTCGACGTACTCCTGGGTGACCCAGTTCTTCTGCCGCATCTGGTCCAGCACGAACTTCCAGCGCTTGGTCGAGTACTCCTGGTCCTCCGACCACGAAGGCGTCTGGATCATGCCCGCGATCAGCGCCGCCTCGGACGGCGTGAGGTCCTTCATCTCCTTCTTGTAGTACACCTCGGACGCGGCCTTGAAGCCGTTCGCACCACGACCGAAGTACACCGTGTTCAGGTACGCGGTGAGGATCGTGTTGTGGTCCGACTCGTTGCTCATCTTGTAAGCCTTGACGAGCTCCGTGAACTTGCGGGTGTACGTCTGCTCTTCGCGGCCGGTGGCCTTCTTGATGTACTGCTGGGTCAGACCCGAACCACCGGAGCTGCCGCCCGTCACCTGGATCCAGACGGCGCGGACGATCGCCTTCACGTCGAAGCCGGGGTTGTCGTAGAAGTTCGCGTCCTCGGCCGCGAGCACCGCGTTCTTGACGTTGTCGGGGATCTCCTCGTACGTCAGCATCGTGCGGTTCTCGCCGGGCGAGGTGATCTTGGTCATCTCGCTGCCGTCGGCGTACTGCAGCGTGATGGTCTTGTTCTGGTCGGCCGCGATGTCCTCCGGCCGCGGCCAGTCGACCATCGGGTACGCGACGGCGATGGCGATCACCGGGCCGAGGAGCATCAGGCCGATCGCGACGAAGGCACCGATCCGGACGCGCTTCCAGATCTTCTTCTTGCGCAGTCGGCGCTCCTCCTCCTCGGTGAGCTCCGGCTCGTCGTCGTCGTAGTAGTACTCGTCATCGTCGTCGACCGGAGCGCCGGCGAGCAGGTACTCGTCCTCGGGCTCGCGGTGCGTGATGAGCTCGGGCTCGCGCTGCGTCGGCCGGTTCACCGGCGGCAGCTGCGTCGTCCGCTCGTCGGCCGGCCTGCGCGGGGGCACACCGGGACGGCCGGGGCCACCGGCGGGTCCACCCGCGGGGCCGCCGGGGCCGTTCGGGCCACCGGGGCGGCGTGCGCCGGGAGGCGGGGGCATCGGCACGCCACCGGGAGGCGTCGGCGGACGGTTGCCGGGAACACCGGGACCACCGGGTCCTGCGGGTCCTGCGGGGCCACCTACCGGGCCGCCGGGTCCCTGCGGTCGTCCCTGGCCGCCCTGGGGTCCGCCTGGTCCGTTCGGGCGGCGTGGGGGCTGCTGCTGTGGGAAACCGCCGGGAGGCGTGCCACCCTGGGGAGGACGTGCGAAACCACCGGGCGGGGTGCCCGGTCGAGGCTGATTCGGGACATCACGTCTCGTGCCGCCGCCGTCCGGGTCATCCCCGGTCGGCCACTGCGGCTCGCCTCCGCGCTGCCGGTCATCATGCTGGTCGTTCACTTGAAATGGCCTCCCAGACCGGCGTGCCTCAGCACGCGGTTCGGTGGTCGTACTTCGTTCGGAGCAGGGTCAACCGTTCGGTCATTCCACTGCGGTCCTCCTGCGCGGCTTTTCCAGCCCACGCTTCCCCAGGACGTATGACTGCACCAGGTGGTTCCAACTGCACGTCCGACAGACTTCCACGACGTACACGGAGAACTCGTCGAAGAGGTTCGCCATCTTCACGAGTTCCTCAGGTGCGCGCGCGGAGCCGGCGGCGTGCTTGAGCTCGTCACCGTAGACCCACGAGACGTTCGTCAGGGGCTCCTTGCGACACACCGGGCACGGCACCTCGGTCGCCGTTCCGTGGAACTTCGCAGCTCGCAGCAGGTACGGCGACGCGTCGCAGACCTCCATGGTGCCCGTGCGACCGGCATAGACCTCCGCCAGCAGCGCACGGCGCTGCAGCGAGTAGTCCACCACCTGTCGTTGGGTCAACACGTCACCAGAGTACGTGCCGCCCGCTTTCCGATGATGGGCCGTTCAGGGCAGCAACTTCCGACGCGATATGACGGTGTGCCACATCCCACACTGAGGAGGCGTCTTCGATGTATCGCGGCGATATAATCACCGCACCTATCGGTGCAGGTGCGGGGAGGTGACTCGTGTTCGAGTTCGCGCTGCTCGGCCTGCTGCACGAGGCGCCCATGCACGGCTACGAGCTGCGCAAGCGCTTGCATGACCTGCTCGGAGCTTTTCGCGCGTTCTCCTACGGATCGCTGTACCCAACACTGCGGCGACTCCAGCGGGCGGGCCTGATCGTGGAGGAGGGGCCGGAGGAGTCGGCTCTCTCCTGGGGACGCCGGGCCCGCAAGGTCTACCGGCTCACACCGGAGGGCAAGGAGCGGTTCGCCGACCTGCTCTCCGACGCGGGCCCGCAGACCTGGGACGACGACTCGTTCGGGGTCCACCTGGCGTTCTTCTCCCGCACGCCGGCCGACGTCAGGATGCGCATCCTGGAAGGCCGCAGGCGGTGGGTCGAGGAACGCAGGGAAGGGCTCCGCGAGCGGCTGGCCAAGACGGGTGAGCAGATCGACCGGTACACCCGTGAGCTGCACAGACAGGGCCTGGAGAGCACGGAACGCGAGGTGCGGTGGCTCAACGAGCTCATCGCGCACGAGAAGTCCGAACAGGACGAGTAGTACCCAAAATGTTGATGAGAGAGGACTCGGCAATGGGCGAAAACCGCCGCACCGTTCGAGTGGCCATCGTCGGGGTTGGCAACTGCGCGGCGTCGCTGGTGCAGGGTGTCCACTACTACCGGGACGCCGACCCGAGCACCCGCGTGCCCGGCCTGATGCACGTGCAGTTCGGTGACTACCACGTGCGAGATGTCGAGTTCGTCGCGGCGTTCGACGTCGACGCGAAGAAGGTCGGTGTCGACCTGGCCGAGGCCATCGTGGCCAGCCAGAACAACACGATCAAGATCGCGGACGTGCCGCCGCTGGGTGTGACCGTGCAGCGCGGCCACACCTTCGACGGCCTCGGCCGCTTCTACCGCGAGACGATCGAGGAGTCCGACGCCGAGCCGGTCGACGTCGTCGCCGCGCTGCGCGAGGCCGAGGTCGACGTGCTGGTCTCGTACCTGCCCGTCGGCTCGGAGGAGGCGGACCGCTTCTACGCCCAGTGCGCGATCGACGCCAAGGTGGCGTTCGTCAACGCCCTGCCGGTCTTCATCGCGTCGGACCCGGAGTGGGCGGAGAAGTTCCGCGCCGCCGGCGTCCCGATCGTCGGTGACGACATCAAGTCCCAGGTAGGCGCCACCATCACGCACCGCGTGCTGGCGAAGCTGTTCGAGGACCGCGGCGTCCAGCTCGACCGCACCATGCAGCTCAACGTGGGCGGCAACATGGACTTCCTGAACATGAAGGAGCTGGAGCGCCTGGAGTCCAAGAAGGTCTCCAAGACGCAGTCCGTGACGTCGCAGCTGTCCCGCGACATCGGCAAGGACAACGTGCACATCGGCCCGTCGGACTACGTCGCGTGGCTCGACGACCGCAAGTGGGCGTACGTCCGCCTGGAGGGCCGCGCGTTCGGCGACGTCCCGCTGAACCTCGAGTACAAGCTCGAGGTGTGGGACTCCCCGAACTCCGCGGGCATCATCATCGACGCGGTCCGCGCGGCGAAGATCGCCCTCGACCGCGGCGTCGGCGGCCCCGTCCTCTCGGCGTCGTCCTACTTCATGAAGTCCCCGCCCGAGCAGTACTCGGACGCCGAGGCCCACGCGGCCGTCGAGGCGTTCATCCGCGGCGAGGAGTGACGTGAAGGGAGGGGCCGCCTCCGGGCGGCCCCTCCTCTCATCGCTTCGACAGCCGCAACGACTGCCAGCTGCCGTCAGCGGTCCACCCGCCGTCCACCGGCAACGCGACCCCGTTGACGTACCGCGCGTTGTCACTCGCCAGGAACCGCACGGCCTGAGCGATGTCGTCCGGCGCCGCGAACCGCCCCATCGGCACGTGGTCGGTGATGTCCTGGTCGACGTAGTACCCGCCGGCCTGTGACTCGACGTCCATCTCGGTCTTCACCCAGCCGGGACACACGGCGTTGACCCTGATCCCCCGCCCGCCCCACTCGACGGCGAGCGTGCGCGTCAACCCGATCAGCCCGTGCTTCGTCGTGTTGTAGGCGGCCCGGTCCGCGACCCCGCTCAACCCGGCGACACTCGCGATGTTCACGACACTGCCCGACCCCTGCGCGAGCATCACCTTGCCCAACGCCTGCGTGAGCAGGAACGGCCCGGTCAGGTTGACCGCCATGATCCGTTCCCACTGCTCGAGCGTCGTCTCCTCGAACGGCACGATCCCGGCGATCCCCGCGTTGTTGACCAGCACGTCCACCCGGCCGTGGGTGCTCGCCACGTGGTCGGCCAGCCGCTGCACGTCTGCGGCGTCGGCCACGTTGCCGACGATCCCGCCCTCGCTCTCCTGCAGGTCGAACCCGACGACGGCGAACCCGTCCTCGCGCAGCACCTCGGCGATCCGCAGCCCCATGCCCTGCGCCGTGCCGGTGACCACGGCAACTCGTTGCGTCATGCCGCCACGCTAGGCAGCGCACGGTCCCGGCGGGAGAGCCGTGCCCCCGTTCGTGGGGCTCAGCACCAGCTCCGCTGGCAGAGGTCAGAGGTCGATCAGGTCGGGTGTCTCGGCGCACAGCTCGTCCAGCACGCGCACCAGGTGGCCTGGCGCTTCCAGCACCGTCGTGTTCGGCTCCCGGCCCCACGTCGTGCCGGACGCGACCTCGGGCGCCAGGAAGACGTGCCTGCCGTGCTCCAGCGCGAGCCGGACCAGGCGCCGGGTGTGCTCATCGGCCTCCACGACGACCGTCGCGACGCAGCACCCGCTCATGACCGCGTCACGCACGGCAGCCTGGCAGGACGACGGGTCCGCGTCCGGCCAGAACGGGGACAGCACCGCGCTGGTCGTCCGCGAAAGACCGGCCTCTTCCGGACAATGGCGCAAGCCCGCGCCCGCCACCGAGACCGCGCGACCACCCGCCTCCACAGCCGCGAGTCGCGCTGTGGCGAGGCCGCTGTAGACGGTGACGCCGTGTCCCACCAGTGCCGTCACGATCTCGCGGGTGGTCTGCGCACCTCGCGCGCTCGGGCACCTGCCGCCGACCACCGCGACGCCGGTCCCGCCGAGTAGTTCGAGGGGCCCTCTCCAGGTCAGGAAGGGTGGCCGCTGATGCACCATCAGCAGCTGGACCGGGTACTGCTCGTCGAGCACGGTGATGAGCCGGATGCCCTCGTCCGTCCAGGACTCGATCTCCTGCTCGACCAGCTCCAGCCGACGGATGAGCTCAGGGCCCGAGAGGTCCAGCATGGCCACGGCCGAGCCCGCGTCCTCCACAGCAGTCGTGACGTCGGTCCAGCTCCGCCCGCTGTCGCGCAATGCGAGCAGGAGCGCCGCCTGTTCGCGCCGGTCCACCGCTAGACCACCGCGTCCGGCAGTTCCGAGATCGACCCCAGCACCCGCACCTGCTCCAGCACCTCACCAGCAGGCGGAAAGTGCGGGTTGGGCACCGCCAGCACGGTCATCCCCGCCGCCAGGGCCGCCTTCAACCCGTTGGTCGAGTCCTCCACCGCGTAACAGTCCTCGGGAGCCACCTCGAGCCGAGAAGCCGCCAGCAGGTACACGTCCGGCGAAGGCTTCCCGGCATCGCACTCCTCCGACGACACCGCCACGGGCACCGGCAGCCCGGTCACCTCGAGAAACACCCGGATCAGCACGGCGGGCGCGGAGGAGGCGATCGCCACCGGAAACCGCGAAGCCACGGCGCGAACGGCGTCGACAGCACCGGGGATCACCGGCAGGTGCTCGGCGTAAGCCTTCTCCATCTCCGCGATCACCCCCGCGGACACCTCGGCGGCGGGCAGCCGCACCCCCACGTCCGACACCAGGTAGGCCGCCCACTCGGGCGTGGACATCCCCTGCATGTCGCGCGTGGCGGTGGAGGTCCACACACCGCCATGAGCGGCGGCGAACGACTGGCGCACCTCGTCCCACACCTGCTCGGAGTCGATCAGCACGCCGTCGAGGTCGAAGATCACCGCTTCCACGTGCCCACCGTAACCACACCAAGAACATTTCGCTATGCTAAGTAAATCTGTTAGGGTGGCTAAGTGAATTTCCGATCTCAGCCCAAACAGGTCTGGATCACGGCTTTCGCGGCTGTGATCGCGTTCATGGGGATCGGTCTCGTGGACCCGATCCTGCTGTCCATCGCGGAGGGACTGAACGCGACACCGTCGCAGGTCACCCTCCTGTTCTCCTCCTACCTCGGCGTCCAGGTCGTCGCGATGCTGTTCACCGGCGCCGCGACCGCGCGGTTCGGTGCCAAGCGGACGCTCGTGGGTGGTCTCGCGCTGATCGTGGCCGCCACGCTGGCGTGCTCGGCGGCGGGGAGCATCGAGCAGCTCGTCGGTCTGCGGGCCTTGTGGGGGCTCGGCAACGCGTTCTTCATCGCCACGGCGCTCAGCGTGATCGTCGGTGCTGCCAGTGGCGGGCAGAAGGGGGCGATCCTGCTCTACGAGGCCGCGCTCGGTCTCGGTCTCAGCGTCGGGCCGTTGCTCGGTGCCCTGCTCGGCAGCGTCTCGTGGCGCGGGCCGTTCCTCGGCACGGCTGTGCTGATGGCCGTCGCGCTCGTCCTCTGCTCGATCTTCCTGGCCAAGGACTCGCACGAGCAGCGGGCCAGGATCGGTGTGCTCGACCCGCTCAGGGCGCTCAAGCAGCCCGCCCTGCTGCGGACGGCGATCGGGTCCGCGCTCTACACCGCCGCGTTCTTCGCCGTGCTGGCGTGGTCGCCGTTCGTACTCGAATGGAGTGCGGTCGCGATCGGGCTGATCTTCTTCGGCTGGGGCGTGTGCGTCGCGGTGTCCAGCGTGTTCTTCGCGCCGCGGCTGGCCGAACGGGTCGGCGAGAAGGCGGCCGTCATCGGGTCCGTGCTCGCGTTCGCGGTGCTCATGCTGTTGATGGCGGTGCCCAGCAAGCCGTTGCTGGTGGTGGCGGTGATCGTCAGCGGTCTGGTGAGCGGTCTGCTCAACACGTTGTTCACCGGGGCCGCGATGACGGTCAGCGACGCGCCGCGGCCGGTCGCCAGTGCCGGGTACAACTTCCTGCGCTGGCTCGGTGGCGCGCTGGCGGCGACGTTCGTGAGCCACCTGGCCCAGCCGTTCGTCGTGGCGGCGGCGTTGTGCGTGGTCGCCGCGGTGCTCCTCGCCTTCAACCGGAAGGACACCGACGTCGTACCTGGTGAAGCTGTTATCGCGGGCGAGCAACTAGTCGGTTAACGGATGGTGAACTACGGTCGGTCGCGGTCCACGCACCGACCGTAGGAGGCGCACCACCGATGATCCCCCTGCCGCTCGCCAACCACCGGATCGGCCGAGCAGCGGTGACCTGCGAGTACCGCTGCGGGGACGCGTGTTTCCACGACGTCCCCAACACCTCCTCCAACCCCTACTTCGGCGACCTGGTCAGTCGGCGCACCGCGCTCAAGGCCGGTGCCGTCGTGGCCGCCGCGACCGCCCTGCCGGTCGGGACCGCCGTCACCGCCGCCGCCGCGCCCGAGACCCACGAGCGCGCTCCCAGGGGGCTCGACTTCACCCCGGTCGAGGTCAACACGAAGGACGCGGTCGTCGTCCCGGAGGGCTACCAGCAGGGTGTCGTCATCCGCTGGGGCGACCCGCTGTTCCCCGGCGTGCCGGAGTTCGACTTCGACCACCAGACCGCCGCGGCCCAGGAGAAGCAGTTCGGCTACAACTGCGACTTCGCCGCGATCCTGCCGCTGGACGCGCTCGGTCTCAGCGGGATCATGGTCACCAACCACGAGTACACCACCGAGTCGTTCATGTTCCGCAGCTACGACTCCGCGAACCCGACCGAGGAGCAGGTCAAGATCGGGTGGGCCGCGCACGGCCTGTCGGTGTTCCTGGTCAAGCGCTCGATGTTCTCCGGCCACTACCGGCCGCGCTTCAGCAAGTACAACCGCCGCATCACGCTGAACACGCCGTTCGAGGTGCGCGGCCCCGCCGCGGGCAGCGACCTGCTCAAGACGTCGGTCGACCCGACGGGCAAGAGGGTCTTCGGCACCATCAACAACTGCTCCGGCGGCGTCACGCCGTGGGGCACGATCCTGTCCGGCGAGGAGAACTTCAACCAGTACTTCGCCAACGCCGACGGCCGCAACGACCCGCGCCTGACCCGCTACGGCGTCAAGGGCACCGAGACGACGCGCAAGTGGGAGCGCTTCGACAAGCGCTGGGACCTCGCGCAGGAACCCAACGAGGTCAACAGGTTCGGCTGGATCGTCGAGATCGACCCGCACGACCCGGACTCCACGCCCGTCAAGCACACGCACCTCGGCCGGTTCAAGCACGAGACCGCGAACGTGCGCATCGCCGACGACGGCCGGGTGGTCGCGTACTCCGGTGACGACGAGCGGTTCGAGTACATCTACAAGTTCATCTCCAAGGGCAAGGTCAAGCACGGCAACAGCAAGGCCGCGCGCCGCCACAACATGACGCTGCTCGACGACGGCACGCTCTACGTCGGCCGGTTCAAGGGCGACAGCCCCGTCGAGGAGATCGACGGCACCGGCAAGCTGCCCGGCGACGGCAAGTTCGACGGCACCGGCGAGTGGGTTCCGCTGGCCTCGGGCAAGAGGTCCTTCGTCCCCGGCATGACCGCTGAGGAGGTGTACGTCTTCACGCGCATCGCGGCGGACAAGGTCGGCGCGACGAAGATGGACCGTCCCGAGGACATCGAGACGCACCCGCGCACCGGCACGGTCTACTGCGCCCTGAGCAACAACGTCGAGCGCGGCAACGAGGGCAAGGAAGGCGCCACCGAGCCGAACCCGCGTGTGCAGAACCGGCACGGCCAGGTGCTGGAGATCGTCGAACGGCGCGGCGACGCGCTGGCGCTGACGTTCGGCTGGAACCTGTTCCTGGTGTGCGGTGACCCGAAGGACCCGAACACCTACTTCGGCGGCTACGACAAGTCGAAGGTCAGCCCGATCTCCAGCCCCGACAACGTCGCCTTCGACCGGCACGGCAACCTGTGGATCTCCACCGACTCCGCGGGTGCGCTCGACGGCCTGAACGACGGCCTGTACGGCGTTCCGCTGGAGGGCAAGGAACGCGGTCACCTCAAGCTGTTCCTCACGGTGCCGCGCGGCGCGGAGACGTGCGGCCCGGTGATCGGCGAGCGTGTCGTCACGGTGTGCGTGCAGCATCCCGGTGAGGTCGACGGCGCGAGCGCGGACAACCCGGCGTCGCATTGGCCGGACGGCGGCGACTCGCAGCCGCGGCCGTCGGTGGTGGCGGTGTGGCGGGAAGGACACCGCCAGCTCGGCGAGATCGGCTGACAGCAGCGGTGCAGGACGTGTTCGCCGGCCGTTCACCTGCTGGACGGCCGGTCAACGCGTTGGCCTCTTAGGTTCGGCCAGTTCCCGAACCGAGACCGATCCCGGAGGCCAGCGTGTCCTCACCCGCCGATCGGGGCCGCCGCCTGCTGCCCCTGCTCCCGACGCACCACCCCCTCGGGCGTCAGGCCGTCACGTGCGAGTTCCGCTGTGGCAACGCCTGTTCGCACGATGCCCCCAACACCGCGCGGAACACCTACTTCGGCGACGTCGTCCAGGAGGTCGTGAGCCGCCGCGGCATGCTCAAGGCCGGTGCGGTCGTCGCCGCCGCCGGTGCGGGCGCGCTCGCGTTCTCCGGCTCGGCGTCCGCCGCTCCCCCGCCCCACGCAGGCCCCGGCAACGGCCCCGGTCGTGACGGTCTCGACTTCGAACCGGTGCGGCCCAACACGCTGGACGAGGTCGTCGTGCCGAAGGGGTTCGAGACCGACGTCGTGATCCGCTGGGGCGACGCCGTCACGCACGACGCGCCGGAGTTCGACTTCGACCGCCAGACCGCCGCCGCCCAGGCGAAGCAGTTCGGCTACAACAACGACTTCTGCGGTCTCGTGCCGCTGCCGGGCTGGGACCGCTGGCTCATGGTGAGCAACCACGAGTACACGACCGAAGAGTTCATGTTCAAGAACTGGAGCTCGGCCGCCCCGACCGAGGAGCAGGTGAAGATCGCGTGGGCCGCGCACGGCCTGTCGGTCGTGCAGGTCGAGCGCGAACACCGCACCGGCAAGCTCGTGGTGTCCAAGGACAAGAAGAAGTACAACCGCCGCATCACGCTCACCACGCCGTTCGAGGTGCGCGGACCGGCCGCCGGGTCGAAGTACCTGAAGACCTCCGCGGACCCGAGTGGCCGCAAGGTCCTCGGCACGCAGAACAACTGCGCGGGTGGCGTCACGCCGTGGGGCACGATCCTGTCCGGCGAGGAGAACTTCAACCAGTACTTCGCCAACGCCGACCTGGTCACCGACGCCGGCACGAAGGCCAAGCTCGGCCGTTACGGCTTCTCCGGCAAGGCGTCGCTGCGCAAGTGGGAGAACTACGACAAGCGCTTCGACCTCGCGCAGGAACCCAACGAGGCCAACAGGTTCGGCTGGATCGTCGAGATCGACCCGCTCGACCCGACGTCGACGCCGGTCAAGCACACCGCGCTCGGCCGCTTCAAGCACGAGGGCGCCAACGTCATCGTCGCGAAGGACGGTCGTGTCGTCGCGTACATGGGCGACGACGAACGCTTCGACTACATGTACAAGTTCGTCAGCGACGGCAAGTACCAGAAGGGCGAGTCGAAGCGCGCCCGCGAGCACAACAAGCGCCTGCTCGACTCCGGCACGCTCTACGTCGCCCAGTTCACCGGTGACAGCCCGGTCAGCGAGATCGACGGCACCGGAAAGCTGCCCGGCGACGGCGAGTTCGACGGCTCCGGCAAGTGGATCCCGTTGGCGCACAACGACAAGTCGTTCGTGCCGGGCTTCACCGCCGAGGAGGTCTACGTCTTCACGCGCCTCGCCGCCGACCAGGTGGGTGCCACGAAGATGGACCGTCCCGAGGACGTCGAGCCCTCGCTGAAGAACCGCCGCGTCTACGCCGCGCTGACCAACAACACCGACCGCGGCGTGAAGCCCGGCAAGGAAGGCGCCACCGAGGTCGCGCCGCGCGTGAACAACAAGCACGGCCACGTGCTGGAGCTCGAAGAGCGCCGTTCGGACAACACGGCGACCACGTTCTCGTGGAAGCTGCTGCTGGTCTGCGGCGATCCGAACTCGCCGGACACCTACTTCGGCGGCTACGACAAGTCGCAGGTCAGCCCCATCTCGTGCCCGGACAACGTCGCGTTCGACCCGCGGGGCAACCTGTGGATCTCGACCGACGGCAACGCGTTGAAGTCCAACGACGGCGTCTTCGCGGTGCCGGTCGAGGGCAGGCGGCGCGGCCAGGTGAAGCAGTTCCTCACCGTGCCGAGGGGCGCCGAGGCGTGCGGCCCGGTCATCACCGACGACTTCGTCCTGGTGTCGGTGCAGCACCCCGGCGAGATCGACGGCGCGTCGGCGAACAACCCGTTGTCGCACTGGCCGGACGGCGGCACGTCACAGCCGCGTCCCGCCGTCGCCGTCGCGTGGCGCGAGGACCGCCGCCGCATCTGCGACTGACCCCGTCCGGTTGGGGATGGGATGACCGGATCGTCCACTGTGGATGACGCGTGCCGTGGGAAGTCACCGGCGGTACGCGTCGTCTCACGTGGTGCGCTCGTTTGAACCAGCCCGACGACCAGCCCGTATGACCAGGTGGCTGCACCGCGGACAGCCGGGACACGTCGCACTGTCTATCCACTTGGGAGTGAGTGATGATGAAGCGTGCTGGTCTCGTGCTCGTCGCGACGGCACTGATCGGCGTCGGAGCAGGGGCGGCGGGTTCCACCGCCGCCCCCACGCCCGCACTGCTCGACAGCCCGGACGCACGGGTCGCCTCCGCGGTCCAGCTGCCGCAGGGCCACCGGGTCGTCGCCAGGTTCCACGCCAAGGGCGTGCAGACCTACACCTGTACCGCCGGTGCCTGGAAGGGCTTGGAACCGGCCGCGACACTGGCCGACCGGCTGGGACGGTCGGTCGGCCTGCACTCGCGAGGTCCGGTCTGGGTCTCCACCGTCGACGGCAGCGCGGTCGAGGCAGCCCCGGTCGACGGCGCGCGCAACGACGTGACGGGAGCCGTTCCGGAGCTGTTGTTGCAGGCCAAGACCACCAGGGGCACCGGCGTGTTCGCGGGCGTCAGCTACGTGCAGCGCCTCGCTACCAAGGGCGGCCTCGCCCCGGCGGGCGGCTGCACGACCGAGGGCGAGCAGACGTCCACGCCCTACGAAGCGCTCTACACCTTCGCCGCGCCAGCCCGCTGAACCAGGGCGACGACGGCCGCGCTGACCATCGTGACGCCGACGACCCAGAGGCCCGTCCTCTGGGTCCCGGTCAGGTCGTGCAGCCACCCGGTGACGTAGGGAGCGGCGAACCCGCTCACGTTGCCCAGCGAGTTGATCAACGCGATTCCGCCCGCTGCCGCCGTGCCGCCCAGGAAGCTCGTCGGCAGCGCCCAGAACGTGGGCAGCGCCGCGCAGACGCCGATCGCGCACACCGACACGGCCACCATCGCCGCGACCGGGTGTTCGAGGTAGAGCGCGACCGGGATCGCCGCGCCGCCGAGCAGCATCGGCGCGGCGACGTGCCACTTCCGCTCCCCCGTGCGGTCGCCGTGCCGGGCCCACAGGACCATCGCCACGGCACCGAGGACGTACGGGATCGCGTTGATCAGCCCGCGCTCGACGACACCGGCCTCGGGCGCGAGCCCCTTGATGATCGTCGGCAGGAAGAACCCCAGCGTGTACAGCCCGTACACGATCCCGAAGTACACGAAGCTCAACGCCAGGACGCGCGGGTGCGTCAACGCCTTCCGCAGCGGCCAGTGCTCCTCGGCGGGCTGCTCGACGGCCTCCGCGGGCTTGTCCGGCAGCCAGAACCACGTCACGAACGCCAGCGCGATCGCGGGAACGCCCTCGATCAGGAACATGGTGCGCCAGTCGAACCACTCGATCAGCAACGCGCTGAACGTGGACCCGACCGCCGTCGAGATCGGCACCGCCACCATGAACAGCGCGACGATCCGCGCCCGGTCCTTCTGCGGGTACCAGTACGTCAGGTACAGGATGATGCCAGGGAAGAACCCGGCCTCCGCCACCCCCAGCAGGAACCGCAGCACGACCAGCACGGTCCCGTTGGGCACGAACGCCATCGCGGTGGCGACGATCCCCCAGGTGACCATGATCCGCGCGATCCACCGGCGCGCCCCGAACCGGTGCAGCGCGAGGTTGCTGGGCACCTCCAGCAGCAGGTAGCCGATGAAGAACACGCCGGACGCGAACCCGAACACCGTCGCCGAGAGCCGCAGCTCCTCCGACATGCCGTTGGGTCCGGCGAACCCGATGTTGACGCGGTCCAGGTAGTTGACGAAGTACAACACGCACAGGTACGGCAGGATCAGCTTCCTGGGCACTATGGTCCCCCCATGAGTGATCGTCCGGTCGCCCTCGTCACCGGGGCATCCAGCGGAATCGGCGCGGCCATCGCCCGCAGTCTGGCCCCCACCCACGACCTCCTGCTGGGTGGACGCGACGAGACGGCGTTGTCGCTGCTCGCAGCGGAGCTCCCCGGCGCCACGGCGTGGCCCTTCGACCTGACCGACGTGGCCTCGGCCGACCTGGGAGCGGCCTCCCGCCTCGACGTGCTGGTGCACAGCGCGGGCATCGCCCTGCTCGGCCCGCTGGCGGAGGCGTCCCGGGACGACTGGCGCCGCACGTTCGACGTCAACCTCTTCGCCGTGGCCGAACTGACCAACCTGCTCCTCCCGCGGCTGCGAGAGGCGGGCGGCCACGTCGTCCTGATCAACTCGGGCGCCGGCCGCAACGCCAACCCGGGCTGGGGCGTCTACGCGGCCTCGAAGTTCGCCCTGCGCGCCTACGCGGACGCCCTGCGCGGCGACGAGCCGTCGTTGCGCGTGACGTCGGTGTACCCCGGCCGGACCGCGACCCCGATGCAGGAGGACGTGCGCCGCCAGGAGGGCGGCGACTACGACCCGGCCAAGTACATCGACCCGGCCTCGGTGGGGCGGGCGGTGGCGTCGGCCGTGCTGGCGACGCCGGACGCCCACATCACCGAGGTGGTCGTGCGCACCCGCTGAGCCGTCCCGCCGGGGTCAGCTCGACCGCAGCCGCCGGGCGACCTCGGCCACCCCGGCCTGCGCCTCGGCCCGGTCCACCCTGGTCGACTCCCCACCGGCCACCACGTGGTCGCCGGCCACCCACACGTCCATGACCGCGCGCGACCCCGAGCCCCACACGAGGTTGGCGAGCAGCTGCTCGTCGGGCGCGTCGAGGCCGGTGGCGAACGACGGGTCGTCGGCGGAGACGTGCACGACATCCGCCCAGCGGCCGGTCTCCAGCGCGCCGATGTCGGTGCGGCCCAGCGCCCGGGCGCCGCCGCGGGTGGCCATCAGCAGCACCCCGGCCGCGGTGAGCACGGTCGCGTCCATCGTCGACACGCGGGCCAGCAGCCCGGCCAGGCGGGCTTCCTCGAACAGGTCCAGGTCGTCGTTGGACGCCGGGCCGTCGGTGCCCAGGCCGACCGCGACGCCTGCCGCCAGCATCTCCGGGACGCGGGCGATGCCCGAGGCGAGCTTCATGTTGGAGCCGGGGCAGTGCGCCACGCCGACGCCGGCCGCCGCGTACAGCGCGATGTCGTCGTCGGACAGGTGGACGGAGTGCGCGGATAGCACCCGGCCGCCCAGCACGTCGGACGCCTTCAGCAGGGCGGGCACCGAGCCGTGCTCGGCGCGCTGTGCCTCGTCCTCGAACGGCGACTCGGCCACGTGCACCATGAACAGCGCGCCGCGGGACCGTGCCTCCGCGGCGATCTCGGTCAGCTGGGCGGGTGCGAGCGTGTAGGCGGAGTGGGGGCCGTAGGCGAGCTCGACGCGGCCGCCGGGACCGGACACGAGGCCGTCGGAGTCGATCCACGACGAGATGTCTTCGGTCATGGCCTTCCAGTCCATGCCCGGCACGTCGAGGATCGCGCCGCCGAAGACGACGCGCGAACCGGCGGCGAGCACCGACGACACCAGCTCCCTGCCGTGGAAGTACATCTCGGCGGACGTCGTCACGCCGTACCGCAGCATCTCGACGGCGCTGAGCAGCATGCCCGCGCCGATGTCGGCGGCGGTCATCTTCGCCTCGTTGGGCCACATCTGCTCCTGCAGCCACCGCAGCAGCGGCAGGTCGGAGCCCAGGCCGCGCAGCACCGTCATCGGGCTGTGCGCGTGGGTGTTCACGAGGCCGGGGAGCAGGATGCCGGACAGGCGGCGGACCTCGCCGTCGAACGCGGGTGCCTCGGCGGCGGCACCTACGTGGGTGATCCGGCCGTCCACGACGTCCACGACCGCGTCGCGCAGGACGGTGCAGGACGCGTCGCAGGGCAGGACCACCGGGGCGTGCAGGCGCAATGACATGCGGAGAATCCTGCCAGGTGACGGCCGTCACATTGATGTGTGGATCCGGGGCGCGGGGGAATCCTGTCCCCGTCGGGCGCGGGCCGACCCCCAGGGTCCGCCCCGGCCTAGAACTTCCTCCCTGATCAAAGGGCTCGTCGCGCACAACCCCGGCGGGCCCTTTGCGCTTCCCGGGCAACCGTCGACACCACGAGGACGTCTCTTGATCATGTCGAAGAAGCCGTGCACCTCCAGTGGGACCTTCCGGCGCGCGCAGAAGCCCGCCACCCCCAAGCCGCCGACCCGCCGCTGAGTTGGCATGATCACGCGGCACGGTACGGGCGTGATCACGCGGAGGCATCAGTGGCCGACATCGACCCCCAGCACGACGAGCAGACCAGCGATGTCGAGATGACGCAGGAGTTCGACGTCATCCGCGACGACAGCTGAGTCACGTCACGGGCAGATCGGCGCGGACCGTCCACCCGGCCGGTTCGCGCCTGCCCGCCGAGAACGTCCCGCCGAGCAGCTCCACGCGCTCGCGCATCCCCACGATCCCGTACCCGCCCGAACCGCCGACCGGTGCTCCGGAGGCCACGCCGTCGTCGGCCACGCGCAGGTGCAGCATCCCGTCACCCGACGACAGCGAAACGTCCACTGAGGACACAGCGGAAGCGTGTTTCCGGGTGTTCGTCAGGGATTCCTGGACGAGCCGCAGCACCGACCGGGCCAGCTCCTGCGGCACCGCGTCCCGCAGGTCGAACGAGAGCCGCACCGGCAGGCCGGACTCGTCTGCCAGCGCCCGCACGTCGTCCTGCAACGACGAGGACGCGGCGGGACCGGCGGCCGAGGTGCCGTCGCGCATCTTGCCGACGAGGCGGCGCATCGCGGTCAGCGCCTCGTTGCCGGACGCGGCGATCAGCGGCAGCACGTCGACGTCCCGGTTGACCTGACCGGCGTTCGCGTGCACGACGATCGCGGTCACGTAGTGCGCCACCACGTCGTGGAGCTCCCGCGCCAACGCCATCCGTTCGGCGTTCTGGGCCGCCGCGACGGACGCCGCCAGCTGAGACGCGCGTTCGCTGTCGCGTGCCCGGAAGTACAGGCCGGTGCCGACGGCGAGCACGAGCAGGATGCTTCCGCCGAGCACGGACGCCCACGGGTCCGGCTGCCACGTCTGGTACTCGACGGGCGCCACCACCGGCCAGCCGATGAACTCGGCGCCGACCACCGCCGCGACGATCAGGACGGTGCCGACCACCGCGCGCAGGCGGGAGACCTCGCGCACGAGGATCGCGATGGTCGCCATCGAGGCGCCGACCATCGACACGCTGACACCGCTGACGAAGAAGTACGGGCGGAACCAGGTGTCGGTCAACCGCAGGCAGAAGGCCGTGCAGATCATGCCCGCCGGCACGAGCAGCGTCGCGTCGAGCGGCCGCCACGGCGCGAGCACCGCGACCGTGCAGACGACCAGTCCGCCGAGGACCTGCACCAGGCCGAAGACGCTTTGCAGCGCCGCGAGCTCCGCGAGGCTGATGGCGGCGAGCGAGGACGCCAGCGGCCACTGGCGCTTGACGAGCGACCGCCAGCTCAGTTCCGTGCTCTCCACCCGCACCACAGTAGGGCCGTACGGGTGACCTCGCGTCCGACTCGGGGATAACCCGGCATCAGCCAGAAGGCTGAGAGGACGACCTGCGGAAATACCCTCACGGCGGATGCCGGTCGACAACGCGGTGACGGACTCTGGAGTGCAGTGATCGGGGAACGGAGGACACCGTGTTGTCAGTTGTGTTCACTTGGGCGGCCGCAGTCGTCGGCCTGTTGGTCCTGGCTCTGATGGCCCTCACGGGCGTGATGATCGACTCGCAGAACTAGCCGGAGAACCCGGGGGTTCCCGGTGCCGGCGTGTGATGGGGAAGTCAGACGCCGGCCAGCGAGTTCTGCTGGCGGAGCAGCTCCGCCAGCCTGCTCGTCGGCTGGGGACGTGTCTCGTCCACCGCGGTGGTGAAGCGCGCGGGCGCACCGGTCCGTGCGCGCGCCGCGGCGGCGGTGTCGAGCCGGAACGCGGGACGTGCCGCGGACGGGCGTTGGCGCGAGCGCAGCCAGGCGAGCCGGTGCAGGGCCTCCGCGTGGTGGTCCGTGATCGTCACAGCGGCTTTGTCGAACGAGTGCAGCACTGCCGCGTTCAGGTGAACGGTCGCGAAGTCCCGCCACAGCGTGCGTTCGGACGACGTGTCGAGGCCCAGCGCCTCGGCGACCTCGCGGGCCACGCCGTAGGCGCCTTCCTCGGCCAGTGAGCGGGTGCCGATCTCGGCGCCGACGAACCACGAGTTGAACGGCGCCGCCGGGTAGTGGACGCCGCCGATCGACAGCCGCATGTTCGCGATGACCGGGACCGCGTGCCAGCGCAGCCCGAGCTCGCCGAACCACGGCAGGTCCGGGTGCTCCAGCGGGACCTCGTGCACGATCTCGGACGGCAGAGTGAACAGCCGCGGTCCCTCGTGCTGCGTCTCCACCACCAGCGGCAGCGGGTCGAACCGCGACCGCCGAGCGGGTGGCCGCCACCCCATGCCCTGCATCGTCTCGGTGAACTGGGCGTAGCGCCGGTCCCCCGTCCCGTCGGAGTACCCGGCGTACCGGACGAGCTGCTCGTTCCAGATCACCGGTCCGGGCGAGCCGGGCGCGTCCGGTGCGAACACCGTGACCAGCGGCCGGATCCGGCCGCCGTTGGTCGCGAGCCGCAGGTGCTCGACGCACTCGCCGGCGACGGCGGCGGCGTTGCGGTAGCCGCGCAGGTCGCGGACCTTCAGCCGGCGCCACGGCACGCCGGAGGTGCACCAGCCGGAGTCGCGCAGCGCGATCCGCGCACCGTAGGCGAGCTCGTCGGTGGTGTGGCGGTAGGTTCCGGTCTCGGCGATCTCGGCGCGCACCGCGGCGATGCGGGCGGACAGCGAGCCTGCGTCGGAGTGCGCCGCGTGGAACATGCGGACGAACTCCTCCGCGACGGGGAGGACGTCGGGGGTCACGAAGCGAGAACCTATGGCCGGAACGGCCTCACGCGTCACTGCCACTCGGGGCATTTCGGGTGATCAACACCGGCCACCCCACCGAGTGACACTCAGACGCGTAGTGGTGAAACCGCGGGCTTGAGACCTCGATCAGGTGAGGTCGTTGCGCCGGAACATCAGGTCGTGCGAGACGCGGCCCTCGTTCACGGCCCGCTGCTCGAACTTCGTGACGGGCCGCCAGTCCGGTCGCGGCGCCCAGCCGTCGAAGACGTTGGTCAGCAGCCGCTCGCCGGAGCAGACCTCCAGCATCTGGTCCGCGTAGTGCTCCCAGTCCGTCGCGAGGTGCAGCACACCGCCCGGCTCCAGGCGCGAGGCGAGCAGCGACACGAACTCGGGCTGCACGAGCCGGCGCTTGTGGTGCTTCTTCTTCGGCCACGGGTCCGGGAAGAAGATCCGCACGCCGTGCAGCGACGCGGGCGCGATGTGGTCGGTCAGCAGGTCGACGGCGTCACCGCGCAGCACGCGCAGGTTGTCGAGCCCGCCGAGGTGCTCGGCGCGCAGCAGCAGCTGGGCAAGCCCCGGCTTGTAGACCTCGACGGCCACGTAGTTGAGCTCGGGGGCGGCGGCGACCAGCTGCGAGGTGGTCTCGCCCATGCCGGAACCGATCTCCAGCAGCACCGGGGCGGAGCGGCCGAACCACGAGTCGAAGTCGACCGGGCCCTCCGGCAGCGACTTCACGTCGTTGCCCATCTTCTCCCAGTACGTCTCCCAGGCGCGTTCCTGCCCGACGGTCATGCGCTCGCCGCGCTGGACGAAGCTGACGACGGAACGGGGGAACTCAGGCCGGGTCACGACCGCACAGTCTAGGTCGTGTCCTGCGGGCCCGTTCGGCGAGAGGCCCGCAGGACACGGCCTACGCGATCAATTCGATGTCCTCGATCTGCGCGCGCAGGTCAGCGACGGTGAAGTCGATGGGCTGCGCCTGGCCGGGGCCGTGGTGCGCCGGAACGAGGTGGATCCACCCGCGGTGGGAGTCGGTGAACTGCACGGTCGTCGGTGTCGCCGGGCCGTAGACCCCGCTTTCGGAGGGGACGTACTCCCAGTAGCCGACCTCACCGAAGTCCGCCCAGGGCACGAACACCCATCCGGGACGCACGGACAGCAGTGCCGTCACCGCGTCCTCGACGGCGTGCCCCTCGGCGCGGGACGAGAGCTTCCCGCGGTCGAGCGCACGCAACCACCACGGCGCCGGGGCGCTGCCCGCCGCTCTCACCGACCGGTAGGTCGTGAGGACCTGGTCCTCGTCCGCCTTGTTCACCCACGAACCGCGGGTCTCGGCCGGCGTTCCGGCGAGACCGGGGGAGTTGGGCACCTCGAGCGCTTCCGACCACTCGAGGCTGAGCATTGCTTCGACATGAACCGCCACAGGCCACCTCCGGGCTGGGGATAACCCCATTGAACGGGAAGCCAAACGCCAGGGTTGTCCGAATTGTCCATCTTCACTGATTGTTAACAGCGCCCTTACTCACGTTGTGACCCCGAGCACGTTGCACCATGTGGTGGAAACGCGATGTAGCCGACGTGCCGTTGCTGCCCGCGCTCGCCGTCGTGCTGCCGTTGCTGCTGGCCGCGCAGACGGTCGAGGAGCAGGAGTGGCACCTGGACGCGCTGGACGTCCACGCCGCGCAGGACCTGACCCGCGGCGAGGGCGTGGTCGTCGCGGTGATCGACTCCGGCGTCGACGCACGGCACCCCGACCTCGTGGGACAGGTCCTGCCGGGAGTGGGTTTCGGCAGGTCGAAGGGCACGGACGGCACCACCGACACCGACGGTCACGGCACGGGGATGGCCGGGATCATCGCCGCCACCGGCCGCGGCGGCGGTGCGCTCGGCATCGCTCCCGGCGCGAAGATCCTCCCGGTCGCGAGCGTCGACGAGAAGGACAGGTTCGCGCTCGACACCGTCGGCGAGAGCATCAGGTGGGCGGCCGACCACGGTGCCAAGGTCGTCAACCTGTCCCTCGGCTTCTCCAGCTCGCTGACGCCGACGCTGGTCAAGGCCGTGAACTACGCCATGGACAAGGACGTCGTCCTCGTCGCCGCCACCGGCAACGAGGACGGGGTGGTCTCCGCGCCCGCCAACATCGGCGGGGTGGTCGCGGTCGCGGGAACGGACCGCGACGGGCGGCCGTGGCGGTCGTCCAACGTCGGCCCGGACACCGCGCTCGCGGCACCGGCGGTCGGCATCGTCACCACGGCGCCGATGAGCGTCTACGCGAGCGGGTACGCCGAGATGGACGGCACGAGCGCGGCGTCGGCGATCGTCGCCGGGGTCGCCGCGCTGGTCAGGGCGAGACATCCGGGGATGGCGGCGAAGGACGTCGTGAACGTGCTGGTCAGCACCGCGACGGACATCGCGGGACCGGGCAGGGACGAGGCGACCGGGTTCGGCGTGGTCGACCCGGTGGCCGCGCTGAGCACACGGCTCCCGCCCGTGGAGCGCAACCCGCTGCTGCCCGCGCCGAGGCCGTCGACGACACCGCCTCCGGCCGCCCAGCCCGCCGCGGAGCCGGTCGCCGACGTCGCGGACCGGCTCCCGTTCGTCGCCGCCGTCCCCGGTGGCACCGCTGTGCTGACGGGACTGCTGATCGCGGTGCCCGCGGCCAGGTCGCGGCGCCCCCGGTCCGTCAGTGCGCCTGGTACTCCACCGACTCCCTGGTGAGCTGCATGAAAGCCTCCTCCAGCGACCCGCGCTGAGGGCTGAGCTCGTGCAGGACGATCCCGTGCTCCGCCGCGAGCTCGCCGATCCTGTCCGCGGGCAGCCCCTGCACGACCAGCGCGTTGCCCGCCGGGTCCTCGGTGACCGTCGCGGACGCGGCGAGCAGCTCGCGCAGCCGCACCGCCTGCGGTGACCGCACCCGGACGTGGTCCTGGGTGGCGTCGGCGATGAACTGCTCGGTCGAGGTCTGCGCGATCAGCTGCCCCTTGCCGATCACGACGAGCTCCTGCGCGGTCTGCGCCATCTCCGACAGCAGGTGGCTCGACACGAACACCGTGCGGCCCTCGTCCGCGAGCCGGTGCAGGAACTGCCTGATCCACAGGATGCCCTCGGGGTCGAGGCCGTTGACCGGCTCGTCGAACAGCAGCACCTCGGGGTCGCCGAGCAACGCGCCCGCGATGCCGAGCCGCTGCGCCATGCCGAGCGAGAACCCGCCCGCGTTCTTGCCGGCGACCTCGGACAGGCCGACGACCTCCAGCACCTCGTCCACCCGGCTGACCGGGATCCGGTTGGACACCGCGAGCCACTTCAGGTGGGCGCGGGCGGAGCGGTTGGGGTGCACCCACTTCGCGTCGAGCAGCGCGCCGACCTTGCGCAGCGGCTCCTTGAAGTCGGCGTAGTGCCTGCCGTCGATCTTGACGTCACCCCCGGTGGGCGTGTCGAGGCCGAGGATCATCCGCATGGTCGTGGACTTGCCCGCGCCGTTCGGGCCGAGGAACCCGGTCACGCGGCCGGGCCGGACGGTGAACGACAGGTCGTCGACGGCCTTGGTCCGGCCGTAGTGCTTGCGCAACCCCACTGCTTCGATCATGGCCTCTCCCGTTGCTCGCTCGAAACGACTGATCGGGACGTGGGTCGTCCCCCGACGGCCGACCCACGTCCCGCTCCCCCTACCCGGTCACGCGTCCCGCCTCTTGGCGACGACCAGCGCGACCACCAGCAACGCGACGGCGATGCCGGCGAAGTAGCCGAACGAACCCCACTCGCTCAACTTGAAGTCGACGCCCTGCCCGCCCTGCTCTGGGCTGTCGGAGCCCATCGACAGGAAGTGGCTGGCGTTCATGAAGGGCAGCCACGCCTGGATCTTGACGCCGGCCTTCGGGATGATGCCGATCAGGTTCTCGGCGAGCATCTGCCACACCAGCAGGATCGCGATGGCACCGGCGCTCTGGCGGACCAGGATGCCGATGGCGACGGCCATGACCGCACCGAAGGCGTAGATCAGGCCGATGCCCGCCACGTGGCGCCACTCGGCGGCGGTGTTGATCGCCAGGTCGGACTCCGGCGAGATGAGCTTGGCGACACCCCACGAGCCGAAGGCGACGATCTCGCCGAGCAGTGCGGCGATGAACGCGACCACGACCGTCTTCGCGACGAGCGCCGACGTGCGGTTCGGCACCGCGAGGAAGGTGGCGCGGATGGTCTGGAAGCGGTACTCGGTGGTGACGGCGAGCGCCGCCATCACGAGCACCACGGCGATCGCGAGCTGGCCGCTGCCGATCTGGGTGAGCCCGAGCGGGATCGGTCCGTCGCTCGCCGCCGCGAAGATCGCGGTGATGCCGACGCCGAGTGCCAGGGCGAGAGCGCTGCACCAGTAGGGCGAACGCGTGGAGAAGAGCTTGATTCTCTCGACTGCCAACAGGGTCATCAGACTCACTTCCCGATCTCTGCGTGGTACTCGACAGCATCGCCCGTCAGCTGCATGAACGCCTCTTCGAGCGAAGCGCGCTGGGTGCTCAGCTCGTGCAGCACGACACCGTTGGCGGCGGCGATGTCACCGACCTGGTCGCTGGTGGCACCCGAGACGGACAGCGCGCCGTCCGTGCCGTCGTGCACCGTGAAGCCCTTGTCCACGAGCAGCGGACCCAGCTTCGAAGCCTGGGGACTGCGCACCAGGACCGTGTTCCCCGTCGAGCGGTCGATGAACTCCTGCGTGCTCGTCTGGGTGATCAGCTTCCCCCTGCCGATCACCACCAGCTCGCTCGCGGTCAGCGCCATCTCCGACAGCAGGTGGCTCGACACCAGGACGGTGCGGCCCTCCGCGGCGAGGTTCTGCATGAACGTGCGGATCCAGAGGATGCCCTCCGGGTCGAGGCCGTTGACCGGCTCGTCGAACAGCAGCACCTTCGGGTCGCCGAGCAGTGCCGCGGCGATCCCCAGCCGCTGCGACATGCCGAGCGAGAACCCGCCGGCGTTCTTGTTCGCCACCTGCGTGAGGCCGACGGCGTCGAGCACCTGCCCGACGCGCTCCTTCGGCAGGCCGTTGGACTTCGCGAGCCAGCTCAGGTGGGCGCGGGCGGACCGGTTGGGGTGCACCCACTTCGCGTCGAGCAGCGCGCCGACCGTCCGCAGTGGACGGTTCAGGTCGGTGTAGGGCTTCCCGTCGATCAGCACGCGGCCTGCCGTCGGGCGGTCCAGCCCCAGGATCATCCGCATCGTGGTCGACTTGCCGGCCCCGTTCGGACCGAGGAAGCCGGTCACCTGTCCTGGCTGGACGGTGAACGACAGGTCGTCGACCGCGACCGTCCTGCCGTATCTCTTGGTGAGGCCGATTGCCTCGATCATCTTCGTTCCCCTCTCGGTGTTGGGAACACTCTCCAACGCCGGGGGCCACCGCCACATCGCCCTGGAGTCTGCGCGTGCGTCAACTTCCGTCGCCGGGTGCCGCTACCTCGGTCGTAGTTGAATGAGCCACATGGGATACACCGATGCCCCCGAGGGCTGGTGGCGCGAGTTCGTCCTGGCCACGCCCGCCCGCACCGGCAAGCTCGCGGTCACCCGCAAGGACGGGTCCCCGCACGTCGCGCCGGTCTGGGTGGACCTCGACGGCCCCGACGTCGTCTTCCTCACCGCGCGCGACACGATCAAGGGCAAGTCGATCCTGCGCGACGGGCGGGTGGCGCTGTGCTTCGACGACGAGACGCCGCCGTTCAACTTCGTGACGGTCACCGGGCGCGCGATCGTCGACGAGGACCCCGAGCAGCTGAAGTACTGGGCAGGGCGCACCGCCGCCCGTTACATGGGCGCCGGCCAGGCCGACGCGTACGCCGAACGCAACGGCGTGCCCGGCGAGATGGTCGTCCGGGTCAAGGTCGACAAGGTCGTCGCCAAGCAGAACGTGGCCGACTGACCCCGCTCAGGCCGGGAAGAACCGGTCGAGCACCTGTGCCGCGCCGTCGTCGAGGACCGTGGGGCAGACCTCGTCCGCGACCGCCTGGACGTGCGCGGGTGCCTGCCCCATCGCGACGCCGTGCCCCGCCCACCTCAGCATCTCGACGTCGTTGGAGCCGTCGCCGATCGCGAGGGCGTCCCGCGGGTCGATGCCGAGCTCGCCGCTCAGGTCGTGCAGCGCGGAGCCCTTCGTGACGTCCGCCGGGACGACGGTCAGCCACGCCTCGGTGTGGTCGGTCGTCCACTCGACGCCCGGCAGGTGCAGGTCCTTCACCGCGAACGCCAGCTCGGCCGGGGTGCGGTCGAGCCAGCGCAGGACGAGCCGCGGCGTCGGGGTGGCGGCGATCTCGTCGAACGTCGCGTCGACCGTCTCGCCCCACAGGTCGCCGGGCAGGAAGCGGCCGAGGCTGAGGTTGCCGACGCCGGTCCGCTCGACCGCGAACACGCTGCCGGGCAGCAGCGCCCGCAGCTTCTCGACGGCCGGACCGGGGTCGAACGTCGTGCGCTTCGGGATCTCCCGCGTGGCCGGGTCCCACCACACGGCGCCGTTCGAGCAGAGGGCGAACGAGACGGGCAGCTGGGCGGCGATCGGGGTGACGCCGACCAAACTCCGCCCGGTGGACAGCACGACCTTGACGCCGTGGTCCGTCACGCGGGTGATCGCCGCCTTCACCGCGGGCGAGATGTCGTTCGAGCCGACCCCGGTCAGGGTTCCGTCGATGTCCAGCGCCACCAGGCGGGGTCTCCAGTTCACTGGCACCACCCTAGGCGAGCATTAGTGAATTGTGGTTCACTAACCCCGTGGCACGGCCTCGCACCATCACCGACGAACGCGTCCTGGCCGCCGTCGCGGCCGTCATCGACCGGCGCGGACCGGAGTTCACCATCGCCGACGTGGCGGCGGAGGCCGGGGTCTCGGTGGGGGCGGTGGCCAAGCGGTTCGGGTCCAAGAGCGGGTTGCTCCAGGCGCTGACCAGGGCGGGGACCGAGGAGGTCGTCCGCAGGACGCGCGCGGCCGGTTCCGTGCGCGAGGCGCTGCTGACGTGGTTCGACCGGCTGGCGGACCCGGTGGTGGCCACCAACAACCTGGCGCAGCTCGGTGTCGACCTGATCGACCCGGAGCTGCGCGCGCTGCTGGCCAGGCACTACGCGGTGCTGGAGGAGGAGCTGGAGGCGCTCTGCGCGCGGGAGGGCCTGCCGGCCGGTGCGGCGCGGGTGCTGGCCGCGCTGGTGTACGGGATCTCGATGGACTGGTCGGTCCGGCCGCGGGGGGACCTGCTGACGCGGACGGCCGAGGACGTCGACATGGTGTTGAAGGGGATGCGCTGATGGCCACGTGGGGTGAGTTCGCCGCCGAGCAGCCGGAGATGGCGGCGTTCGTGGAGGGACGGTTCGCCGCTGATCGGCACGCGATGATCGCGACGTTGCGGAAGGACGGAGCGCCCCGGATCAGCGGGGTGGAGCCCGACTTCTCGCGCGGGGAGCTGTGGGCGGGGATGATGCCCGGCTCGCTGAAGTCCCGTGACCTGCAACGGGATTCGCGGTTCGCGCTGCACTGCGTGAGCACCGTCGCGTCGATGACGTCGGACGGCGACGCGAAGATCAGCGGGACCGCTGAGCTGTGCGCGGACAAGGAGCTGTACCTGGCCGAGCTGTTCGAACGGACCGGGTGGAAGCCGGCCCCCGAGGAGATCGACCTCTTCCGGTTCGACGTGAACGAGGTCGTGCAGCTGACGGTCGAGGGGGACGAGATGGTTGTTCTGTCGTGGGGAGAGGGGCGGGGAGTTCGTCGTGTCGTCAAGAAGTGAGGGGTACGTGCCGCCTGACCTGAGCGGGAAGGTCGCTGTGGTCACGGGTGGCACTCGTGGTGCCGGGCGGGCCATCGCCGTCGAGCTGGGGGCGGCTGGGGCCACTGTTTTCGTGGGTGGTCGCACCACCCGGAACTCGCGGTCCGATGTCGGGCGGGACGAGACGATCGAGGAGACGGCGGAACTGGTGTCCGCCGCCGGCGGGAAGGGGGTCGCTGTCCGGTGCGACTTCACTGTTCCGTCCGATGTGGACGCGTTCGCTGCCGCTGTCGGTGATCGGATCGATGTTCTCGTCGACAACGCTTGGGGTGGGGAGAACCTCGTCGAGTGGGGGAAGTTCTGGGAGCACGATCTCGAGCGGCAGTTGCGGATGTGGCGGAACGGGGTGGAGTCGCATCTGGTCGCGTTGCATCGGTTGATGCCGTTGGTGTTGCGGTCTTCTGACGCGTTGGTGGTCGAGGTCACCGACGGGGAGGACGGGGAGGCTTACTTCGTCAACCTGCCGTACGACGCGGTCAAAGCGTCTGTTCGGCGGTTCGGGGAGGTTCTGGCGAAGGATCTTGCGGAGTTTCCCGCTGTCACGGCTTTGTCCGCTACGCCTGGGTTTCTGAGGTCTGAGCAGATGCTGGAGGGGTTCGGGGTCACCGAGGCCAACTGGCGGGATGCCGTGGAGAAGGTTCCCGACTACGCGTTGTCGGAGACTCCGCATTATCTGGGGCGGGGAATCGCCTGTCTGGCCGGGGATTCGGAGCGGCGGCGGTTTGCCGGGCGGTGTCTGTCGTCTTGGCGGTTGATGCGGGAGTACGGGTTCACCGATCTCGACGGGTCGCGGCCCGACTGGGGGCGGTGGTACGAGGAGGTGGTGAAGCCCCGGGAGGCCGGAGTCGCTGTCTCGGCTGATCCGGTCGAGTACCGCTGAGCGCCGTTGCGCCGCGCCAGAGGTTCTGTCCCGCCGTTCCTGCTCCCCCGCCCGCGTGTCATCCGGCTAGCGGCCACCGACGCCTCTGCGTGACGTGACTTTGGACGCGGGGACCCCGCGTACTCGTGCATGATACGTAGGGTCCCCGCGTGTTCTCCGGGAAACACGAAAGAGAAGGGCGTCGTCACGGACAGCACTTCTGGAAGTGCTTAGGCGTCGCCAGGGCGTACCAGGCCGGTTTCGTAGGCCAGGACCACTGCTTGTACGCGGTCGCGTAGTTCCAGCTTGGCCAGGATTCTGCCCACGTGGGTCTTCACCGTCGCTTCGGACAGGAAGAGCTTCCTGGCGATCTCGGTGTTCGACAGGCCCTTGGCGATGAGGACCAGGACCTCTCGTTCGCGTTCGGTCAGGACGTCGAGGACGGTGGCGTCGCGGAGCTCGCCGCCGCCGTCGCCGAGGAAGCGGCCCAGTAGGCGTTTGGTCACCGACGGGGAGACCACCGCGTCGCCTGAGGCCACTGCTCGGAGGGCCGAGACCAGGTCTGCCGGGGGTGTGTCCTTCAGCAGGAAGCCGCTTGCTCCGTTGCGGAGGGCGGAGAGGGCGTACTCGTCCATGTCGAAGGTGGTCATCACCAGGACCTTGGCCGTGTCTGCCGCGGCGATGCGTTTTGTTGCTTCCACGCCGTCCAGCACTGGCATGCGGACGTCCATGAGGACTACGTCGGGGCGGAGCTTTTCGGCCATCTGGACTGCGTCCAGGCCGTCGCCTGCTTCGCCGATCACGTCGATGTCCTCTTGTGCGCCCAGCACCATGCGGAAGCCCATGCGCATGAGTTCCTGGTCGTCTACCAGCAGCACCCGAATCACTCGATCACCCTATGCGGCTAGTGGGAATGTCGCGCGGACCCGCCAGCCGCCGCCCGGGTTGGGGCCCGCTTCGAAGTCGCCGCCCAGGACGGCTGCTCGTTCGCGCATGCCGATGAGGCCGTTGCCGCCGGAGACCTTGACCACGTCGTGGGGGGTGCCGAAGCCGTTGTCGACCACTTCCAGGCGCAGCTCTTCCGGGGTTCTGGCGATGCGGACCAGGGCCGAGGTGCCTGTGCCCGCGTGTTTGATGGTGTTGGTCAGCGCTTCCTGGACTATGCGGTAGACGCTCAGGCCGACGCCTGCCGGGAGGTTCTCGACGTCGCCCGCTATCTCCAGGCGGACCGGGACGCCTGCCGCTCTGGTGTTCTCGGCCAGTTCGACCACGCCTCGTGCGTCCGGCTGGGGGGCCCACTGGGTCTCGGCGTCCTCGCTGCGGAGGACGCCCAGGAGGCGGCGCATCTCGGTGAGGGCCAGGCGGCCTGTTTCGGCGATCGTCCTGACCGCGTTCTCGGCCATCTCCGGCTGGGTTCTGATGGCGTAGGCGGCGCCGTCGGCGTGGACGATCATCACGCTCACCGCGTGGGCGACGACGTCGTGCAGTTCTCTGGCTATTCGGGAGCGTTCCTCGCCCACGGCGATCTTGGCTTGCTGGTCGCGTTCGGTTTCCAGGAGGACCAGGCGTTGTTCGAGCTCTCGCTGGTAGGCGCGGCGGGCGCCGATGAACTCGCCCATCGCCCAGCTGAAGCCGAAGATGACGAAGACCAGGAAGACCAGGAGGACTGCCTGGATCTCGCCGATCTGGAAGATCGCCCACAGCATCGTGCCCGCGAGCAGCCAGGCCGCGTAGACCAGGCCCGCTTTGCGGCCCACGTACGCGACGAGCGTGTAGAGGGCCACCGCCAGGGCGAAGTCGGAGCCTCGGACCGGGATGCCGTTGCTGCCGCCGTGGGTGAACAGTTGCAGGAAGCCGCCCGCGAGGATCAGGTAGCTCGCGCCCAGCGGGTGGTGCCTGCGGAACGGCAGGGGGCCGAGCATCAGCAGGGTCACGGCGAGGAACGCGGAGAACGACACCCCGCGGTCCACCGCTGTGGCGGCCACGCCCAGGTCGAAGAGCAACAAGAACCCGGCGATCAGGGAGTCCCCGAACGCCGGGTGAGCCTTCATCCACAGGCTGAACCGCCGCACCGCTCAAGGTTAGGTGCGGGCCGAACTTCCGCGCGTCGCGCCACGGGCTGACCTCGTCTACTACTTCAGTGTGAGTTATTGTGTCGAGGTCTTGATACAAAACCGGAGGGGGTGCGCGAGGTGTACGACGCGTTCCAGGCGGCCGTTGTCGGACTCGTCCTGCTCGTCGTGCTGTGGCCGACGCGCTCGACCGGGAAGCGGCTGCTGAAGAGCTGGCGGGTGAACGACCCGTCGGCCGAGCAGATCGACGACGCGGTGCGGTACCTCAAGCGGCGGCGGGTGCTCTACCCGGTGCTCTGCGCGGGGCTGACGCTGGTGCCGTTCGGCAGCGGCCGGGGTGTCGTGTCGCTCGTCGCGGTGGTGCTCGGTGGCACGTTGCTCGCCGAGCTGCTGGCGATGTCGTTGCCGAGGGAAGGGCGGCAGCGGGTGGCGTCGCTCGCGCCGCGCGGGCTGTTCGACGTCGGGTCGCGGTACGTGCTGGGCGGGTACGCGTTCGTGCTGGCCGTGGCGCTGGTGCTGCTCCTGGCCGACTTCCGGATCGAGCGGCTGCCCGTGCTCGTCATGTCGGTCGCCGCGGTGGCGGCGGTCATGTGGGCCGCGGTCAACCGGCCCTCGGACGGGGACGAGGAGGTCGACCGGGTGTTGCGCACCCGCAGCGTGCACGTGTCGGCCGGGCTCGGCGCCGCCGTCGCCGGTGCGCTCGTGGGCGGGCTGTTCGTGCTGGCCGGCGTCGCGGCGTGGGTGCTGATGGCGAACACCAACGTGGTGTCCAAGAAGATCGTGTGGTGACCGCTCCCCGGATCGTCGTCGACGTCGAGAACGGTGTCGCGCCCTGGCGCCAGGTCAGGGACCAGCTCGTGCGGCTGATCTCCGGCGGGGTGCTGCCGGTCGGTGCCCGGCTGCCGACCATCCGGCAGCTCGCCGCCGACCTCGGGCTCGCCGCGGGCACCGTCGCGCGGGCGTACCGGGAGCTGGAGGTCGAGGGCGTCCTCACGACAGGACGAAGGCAGGGCACCGTGGTGGCTGCCCTGCCTTCGCATGCACCGGACCCGCTCTCCGCCGCAGCGGCGGAGTTCGTCGCCGTGGCTCGATCGCTCGGCGCCAGCGAGGGGGAGGCGCTGAACGCCGTGCGAGCCCACTACTTGGGTGAGTAGGGCGACTCGATCTTGGGCGCGGGCCGCGGTTCGCCGACGTGCGCGTGGCGTTCCTCGTAGATGCGGTGCTCCTCGGCCATCTGGTCCGCGAGCTGCTGCTGGAGCTGGCGATCCCTGATCCTGGCCAGGATCGCCATCGTCACGCCGTGAGCCAGTGCCAGCAGCAGCAGCACGATGCCCAGCTTCACGACCACGTTCTTCACGCTGTCGCCCGTCTCGATGTTGATCGTCGACACGAGCGCCAGCAGCCCGAGCACGACGAGGTGGAACAGCACGGCCGTCAGCTTCATCATGCCGCCGACCTGCTCCTCGTCGTACGAGGCGCGCTTGAGGTATCCCTTGCCGCTGTGGTAGATCAGCTGGCCGTCGATCGCGACCAGGACGATCCCCAGCACTAGGAACGTCACGTAGCTGTCACCCATGCACGGTGAGTACCCGAGCACGCACGCTCACAAACCGTGGCACGATCAGTGCCCGTGACGGCGTTGCAGGGACGACAACTGGCCGGTCCGCTGTGCGCGGCGGTGGCCAACCTGTGCGTTGCGCTGCAACGACAGGTCTCCCCGCAGACCGCCGCCGGGTTCCGCGAGGTGCTGCGCCGCCTGCACGCCCCGTTGCAGGTCGCGGTGGCGGGCCGGATCAAGTCCGGGAAGTCGACGCTCGTCAACGCGTTGATCGGCCGTCGCGTCGCCCCGACCGACGTCGGCGAGTGCACCCGGCTCGTGACGCGCTACCAGTACGGGACCGTCGACCGCATCGAAGTCGTGCTCCACGACGGACGGCGGCAGGTGCTGCCGTTCGACGCCGACGGCATGATCCCCGCGTCCCTGGGCGTGGAGGGCGTCTCGCACATCGAGGCGTACCTGACGAACGCGGTGCTGCGCGACTTCACGGTCATCGACACCCCGGGCCTCGGTTCGCTGGACGCCGCGTCGGTCGCCCGCACCGAGGAGCTGCTCGATCCCGTGTCCCGCAACGCGGTCGCGGGCGCCGAGGCTGTTCTCTACGTCGTGACGCAGGGCGTGCGGGCGGACGACCACTCGGCCATCGCGGCCTTCACCGCCGCCACCGCGTCACGGGAAGCGGGGCCCGTCAACGCCATCGCCGCGTTGAACAAGGTCGACGCCGTCGCGCCGGAGACCGTCGAGGGCGCGGACGGCGACCTGTGGCGGGCGGCGGAGATCCTCGCCGGCAAGCAGGCCCAGCTGCTCAAGCCGCGGGTCGCCGACGTGCTGCCGGTGATCAGCCTGCTCGCCGAGTCCGCGGAGACCGGTGAGTTCACGTCGGCGGACGCGGAGGCGCTGCGCCAGCTCGCGGCCCTCGACGCGGACACCCGCACGATGATGCTGATGTCCGGCGACCTCTTCACGTCGTGGGAGTGCGACGTGGCGGCGGGCGTGCGGTCGCGGTTGCTGGAGAAGCTCGACCTTTACGGCATCGGCCGCGCCCTGGAGGCGTTGGACGCCGAACCGGCGCTGACGGCGGGTGCGTTGCGGCGCGTGCTGTTCGACGCCTCGGGGTTCGCCGCGGTGCGCGGACGGCTGGACGCGGTGTTCCGGGCCCGTGCCGACGGCATCAAGGCGGCGGCCGCGCTGGCGTCCGTCACGTCCCTGGCGTCCGGTGACCCCGGTGAGCGGCAACGCGTCCACGACGCGATCGAGGTGTTGCTGTCCCGGCCGGAGGCGCACCAGCTGCGGTTGCTGGAGGCGCTCACGCTGGTGTCGTCCGGCGCGGTCGCGCTGGCACCGGACCTGACGGAGGAGGTGCTGCGCTTCGGCAGCACCCCGGACCCCGCGGGCCGGATGGGGCTGGCCGGGCGGCCCGTGGCCGAGCTGGCCGCGCACGCGCTGGAACGCGCGGGCTGGTGGCGGTCGTTCGCCTCCTTCGGCGCGACGCCGGCGCAGGCCAGGGTCGCGCACGTCGTGCACCGGGCGTACTTCCTGATCTGGCAGCAACTACGTGCTGGGGGGCACCGATGAGCGCGGACGGAACCGATCGGACCGGCCAGGCGTCGGAAAGCGGTGTGGAGACCATTGCCGACGAGCTGCTCGACCAGGCTCTGGCGGAACGCCGGGCGCTGGTCCAGCTGTGCCTGTACGCGCTGGACCGCGCCAGTGCCGGCGTGGTCGCGCGGATAGAGGAAGGGCTCTCGTCCATCGGCGTCGTCGCCGTCCGCGCCGACGGCCAGCGGTTCGACCCGTCGCGGCACGAGGCGGGCGGCACCGTGCCGACGGACGACCTGTCGTTGCAGGGCCTCGTCGCCGAGACCGAGGTGCCGGGCTTCTGCGACCGCGGCCGCGTGCTGCGGGCGCCCATCGTGACGGTCTACACCGCCCGATGAGCAGCCTCTCCCAGACCGTCCGGCAGACGCGCGAACGCCTCACCGCCGTCGTGCGCGAGCTCGACCCGGCGATGGCCGACTGGGTGTCGCGCCGCTCGACCCCCGAGGTGTCGTCGGTCGTGGTCGTCGGCGAGACGAACCGCGGCAAGTCCTCGCTCGTCAACGCCCTGCTCGCCACGCCCGGGGTGTCGCCGGTCGACGCCGACGTGGCCACCTCGACGTACCTGGTCTTCCGGCACGGCCCGGCGTGGGCCGCCCGCGCCTGCTACCCCGGCGTGCTCGCGCCGGTGACGTTCCCACTGCCCGCGCTGATCAACTGGGTCTCCGCCGCGCACGAGCTGCCCGAGGGCGAGCTGCCGCCGCGCTACGTCGAGGTCGACGCGCCGATCCCGTTGCTGGAACGCATGTCCGTCGTCGACACGCCCGGCGTCGGCGGCCTGGAGTCGGTCCACGGCGAGCTGGCGCTGGAGGCCGTCACGTCGGCGACCGCGCTGGTGTTCGTCGTCGACGCCTCGTCCCCGTTCACGCGCGGCGAGCTCGACTTCCTCAAGCGCGTCGGCGACCGCGTCGAGACCGTCGTCTTCGCGTTGACCAAGACCGACCAGTACCGCGGCTGGCGCCAGGTCCTCGACGCCGACCGGGCGTTGCTGGCCGAGCACGCCCCGCGCTTCGCCGACGCGCCGTTCCACCCGGTGTCGTCGCGCATGTTCGAGATGGCGGGCCAGGCCCCGAACCCGGACGCGGCGGCGATGCTGCGCGAGCGGTCCGGCGTCTCCGCGTTGCAGACGGCCTTGCAGGAGCTGGTCGCGGGCCGTGCGGGGATGCTGGCCGAGGCGAACGCGTTGCGCGCGCTGTCGACCGTGCTGGCCGAGCTGGAGATCCGGCTGCGGCACGAGCAGCGCGCCCTGTCGGTGGGCGAGGACGAGGCCGCGGTCCTGCGCGCCCGCCGCGAGGAGCTGCAGACCGAACGTCGTTCGTCCACGCGCGGCTGGCAGGTGCGGCTGCGCGGCGAGATCCAGCGTGCCCGCGTCGAGAACTCGCACGAGATCTCCCGGCAGATGCGCGACCTGCAGACCTGGTACCGCCAGGCCATCGACACCGCCGACCGCAACGCCCTCGCGTCGCTGCCGCAGCAGGTCGACACGGCGTTGCAGGTCGTGTCCGGCCGCATCTCCACCGCGCTGTCGGCCCGCCTGTCGCAGGTCACCGACGCCGTGCTGGCCACCCTGTTCAGCGCGGAGGAGCTGACGCTGATCCGCGGCCAGTTCGCCCGCGGCGAGCAGCCGCCGGTCGTGGTGCGCCCCAAGGACAAGCGACCGCCGACCGCCGAGGACAAGCTGCTGGTGTTCATGGGCGTCTCCGGCGGCCTGGGCGCGGGCAAGCTGGCCGTGATGCCGCTGGCGGGACTGGGCATCGCGGCGCTGAACCCCGTCGTCCTGCCGGTGACCATCGCCCTCGGTCTGGGCGCGGGCTGGTGGATGGCCCGCACCCGCACCCACACCGCCGAGAAGCAGCACGTCAAGCAGTGGCTCTCCGACGCCATCGCCGACGCCCGGTCCACAGTGGACCAGCTGGCCGCCGAGCAGCTGATCGAGGCCGAGCAGGCGCTGTCGCTGGCGCTGGACGAGGCGCTGGCCAAGCGGATCGAGGCGATCGAGGCGGAGCTGCGCGAGGTCGACCGGGCGCTGCGGATGGAGGCGGGCGAACGCGGCCGCGAGCTGCAGTCCGTGACGCGGCAGCTGGCCGAGGTGGAGCAGGGCCGGTCCAAGGCGGAGGAACTGCTGGGCCGCATCCGGTCCGTGCGGGACCGCGCGTAGGCGACTCGGGGTCAAACGGTTGGCCGGGGAACCAAACCGGCATAACGTGGGTCATACCGGAACATGAGCCAGCAGGAGGTGTGTCCCGGTGTACATCGACGAGAACGGTGCGGCCGACGCCGAGCTGAAGGTGACCGTCGAGGACGAGGAGTACACCGCCGACGTCACCTTCGACCTCGACAGGGACGGCGTGAACGACTCCGCCGTGGTCGAGACCGATGACGGCGGTCATCTCGCGTTCACCGACACGGACGGCGACGGCGACGCCGACCTGATGAGCACGTTCGACAAGGACGGCAACCTGCTCAGCCAGGCGCGGTTCGAGGAGATTTCCGGAGAATGGGTCGCGATCGATCCCGGCGACGTCTCGCACAAGACGAATTCCTCGAATTCCCAGACCATTGTCGTGGACACGGACCAGGGTGAGCGGAAGGTCGGCCCGGCGACCGAGGACACCGACGGCGACGGCAAGGCCGACACCGCCGTGGTCCGCGACGACGACGGCGACACGTGGCTGTTCACCGACAAGGACGGGGACGGCCGCGCCGACGTGGCCACCGAGATCACCCGATCCGGCGAGGTCACGATGTCCGAGCAGCGCGGCGACGAGTGGGTCGAGGTCGAGCACGGGCACATCGAGTCCGACGGCCGGTACGTGACCGACTCCAAGAGCGGCATTCTGGACGAGACGGACGACTGGTACGAGCAAGAACGGTTCGACGGGGTCGTCCGAATCGATTCCACCACGGGACAGTGGATCAGCCCGAACTGACGTCACAACTGAAGCCCAGGTCACAGGCCCCGGTGTGGTGAGAACCGCACCGGGGCCTCTTGTGTTTTTCCGTTCTTGTGCACGCCATAACTCCGTTGGAGTGCTGAATCGATTCCAGAATCGGTTTTGTGAGGCAAGCGACAGGCCAGGGGTGCTTTACCCGCCATTCATCGGGCTAACCTCGGTCCATCCCCTTCCACGTACGCCCGGCGCCACCGGGCGTGTGGAGCTATTCCCGAGGACGACGCAGTCCCGCACCGGACCCCACGTCCTCGGGCGGCCGAGGCGTTCAGTCAGGAGACGAGACGAGATGACGGCAGTGACCATTCCCGGTCTCGAACACGCACCTACCAACCACGCGCGTTTGCTCGCATGGGTTCAGGAAGTCGCCGAGCTGACCTGCCCGGACGAGGTTGTTTGGGCTGACGGTTCTCAGGCCGAATGGGACCGTCTCACGCAGAAGCTCGTCGACGCGGGCACGTTCGTGCCGCTCAAGAAGAAGCCCAACTCGTTCTGGGCCGCCTCGGACCCGAGCGACGTGGCGCGCGTGGAGGAGCGGACCTACATCTGCTCGGTGCGCGAAGAGGACGCCGGCGCCACGAACAACTGGATGGACCCTTCCGAGATGAAGGCCATCATGACCGAGCTGTACCGGGGCTGCATGCGCGGCCGCACGATGTACGTCATTCCTTTCTGCATGGGCCCGCTGGACGCGGAAAAGCCGATGCTCGGTGTCGAGATCACCGATTCGGAATACGTCGTCGTCTCCATGCACATCATGACGCGAATGGGCTCCAAGGCCCTCGCGCTGTTCGGTGAGGACGCCGACTTCGTCCCGGCGCTGCACTCGCTCGGCGCGCCGCTCGAGCACGGCCAGCAGGACGTGCAGTGGCCGTGCAACGAGACCAAGTACATCTCGCACTTCCCGGAGACCCGCGAGATCTGGAGCTTCGGCTCCGGCTACGGCGGCAACGCCCTGCTCGGCAAGAAGTGCTACTCGCTGCGCATCGCCTCGGTGATGGCGCGCGACGAGGGCTGGCTCGCCGAGCACATGCTGATCCTCAAGCTCACCTCGCCGGAGAACAAGGCGTACTACGTCGCCGCCGCGTTCCCGTCGGCCTGCGGCAAGACGAACCTCGCGATGCTGGAGCCGACCATCCCCGGCTGGAAGGTCGAGACGCTCGGCGACGACATCGCGTGGATGCGCTTCGGTGAGGACGGCCGCCTGTACGCGGTGAACCCGGAGAACGGCTTCTTCGGTGTCGCGCCCGGCACGGACTACCACACCAACCCGAACGCGATGCGCACCATCGCCAAGGGCAACTCGCTGTTCACGAACGTCGCGCTGACCGACGACGGCGACGTCTGGTGGGAGGGCATGGGCGAGCCCCCCGCCCACCTCACCTCGTGGAAGCACCAGGACTGGACGCCGGACAGCGAGGAGCTCAGCTCGCACCCGAACTCCCGTTACTGCACGCCGATCGAGCAGTGTGACATCAAGGCGCCCGAGTGGGACGACCCGAAGGGCGTGCCGATCTCGGCGATCTTCTTCGGTGGCCGCCGCGCCACGACGATCCCGCTGGTCACCGAGTCGCGCGACTGGCAGCACGGCACCTACATGGGCGCCACGCTGTCGTCGGAGACCACGGCCGCCGCGGTCGGCAAGACCGGTGTCGTGCGCCGCGACCCGATGGCGATGCTGCCGTTCATCGGCTACAACGCGGGCGACTACTTCCAGCACTGGGTCGACCTCGGCAAGCGCGCCGACGCCGACAAGCTGCCGAAGATCTTCTACGTCAACTGGTTCCGCCGCGGTGAGGACAAGCGCTTCCTGTGGCCCGGGTTCGGCGAGAACGCGCGCGTGCTGAAGTGGGCCATCGAGCGCATCGAGGGCAAGGCCGCCGCCCAGGAGACCCCGATCGGCTACGTCCCGACCGCGGCCGACCTCGACCTGGAGGGCCTGGACGCGTCGCGCGAGGACATCGAGGCCGCGCTGGCGTTCGACGCCGACGAGTGGCGTGCCGAGATCCCGCTGGTCGAGGAGTGGTTCGCCAAGATCGGCGAGAAGGTCCCGACCACTCTCCGCGACCAACTGGAAGCCCTGAAGCAGCGCCTGGGCTGATCCTGACCGCACGCGGGGCCCCTTCGTACTGTGTGACAGTACGAAGGGGCCCCGCGTGCGTTTGGGGGGCTTGCGGGGAGTGATTGCGTCACTGGGATGAGGTAGTACTAGTCGTGTGACGCAGGGAGACGACTTCCTCGGCGGCCTCCACTACGACGGTTCGCCGCGCGACGTCGAGGTCGGTCCGGCCAAGGGCATCGTGCGCTACTACCCGGTGCCGTCCCGCCCGCCTGCCCGCACGCCGTGGTGGCGCTACGCGCTCGTGTTCGGCCTCGGAATGGCCGTCGGCGGGGCGGGCGGCGTGGTCCTGTGCAGCGTTTTTCTCTGAGTTCGCGCAGCTCACAGTCCACATGAGACGAATTTGTCCACAGGTGTGGACAATTCTGTGCACAGGTTGTGGACAGCTGTGGACACGGCTGCGGCCTGCGTCACAATTCGCCCGAATGGTCTTGGTCCAGGAATGAACGCAGCCCGTCCCGGGAACGTCTTAGGTACGTGACGGCGATCACAAAGATCGTCAACTGAGGCGGAGAGGAGGGTGTGCCGTGGGAATCGCAGCGATAGCGATGCTGGTACTGGCCCTGGCCGCCGTGCTGATGGTCGTGGTGGCGAACTCAGTTCGGGAGCGGGTTGTCGCGGATGCCGAGGAGGGTGCCGTTGAAGGACTTGGTGGCCTCCGCGTAGCAGACGGCGTTGGTCCATCCCTCTGACCAAGCCTGGGAACCGGGGTTGCGCCAGGCGGGGAACACGTCGGTGCGCTTGTCCGAACCCAGGTAGTCGTGCACGGCCTTGGTGCACTTGTCCTTGGCGATCGAGTTCATCTGCTCCTTCGACGGAGCGGGGTCGCTCGACTTGCCGAGCGACACGACACCACCCGGCACGGCCTCGGCCAGGTGCGCGGTGTTGCACGCGACGACCTTGACCTCCTGGTCCTTGGACGGGGAGCCCTGGGTGCAGGTCTGGAACGTCGGGAAACCGTTGCCCTTCAAGGTGTCCTTCACCGAACCCTTGCGCGCCAACGGCTTCTCATCGGGGCTGATCTCCACGACGGTGCACAGGCGCCAGCGCTGGCCGTCCTTCCAGCCCTGCTCGTTCGGCCAGAACGCCCAGACGCGCAGGCGCGTCGCGTCCGCGTCCGCACTGCCCAGGTAGTCGGTCAGCGCCTGGCGGCACGGCGGAAGCGCGGCCTTGCGCAGCGCCTGCGTGTCCGGGTAGGTCGACGGCAGACCGGTCAGCTCGCCGACGGACATGATCTCGGCCTCGTGCGACTCGGTGCACTGCAACACCTTCAGCTCGTAGGCGTTCATGCACTGGCCGGGCTTCGGCAGCGTGGGCGCGGCGGCGGAGGCCGTGGACGGCATCGGTCCGGGGACCGCCTGACCGCCGACGTGGATCGCGCACGAGGACAGCGTCAACGTGCTCAGGACAACAGCCACCGCCAACCGCACACGATTCACACCACAGAGACTAGGGCCTTCACCTGATCGGCGATGTCCCGACGCTGCTTTTCGAACGCCACGTCCGTCAGCGCGGCCGGGTCGGCGGGCAGTCCGAGCACCGGCGTGTGCAGGTGTCCGCCGAGGACGTCCGTCGCACCGGAACCGACCCGCAGCCGGTTCGCCCGGTACATGCTCTCGTTGGAGAGGTAGTCCCCGCCGCCGCCGCTCGCCGCGACCCGGCCCGGCGTCGGTTCGTCCGTGCGGCACGAGACCTGCTGGCCGACGACGACCCACTCGCAGAACTCGCGGTTGTAGTTCACCAGGAACGGCCCGGTGCCCGCGTCGACCATCTTCTGGTGCGGCAGCGTGGTTTCGATGAACTCGTCGGACGGCTGCGGCCAGCCGGCGGCGTCCGGGACGGTGCCGACCACGCCGATGTCGTTGTTGTCGCCGAAGCCGCCGCGCCAGCGCGCCGCCCACCGCTCGACGTCGAACCGGCCGGGACGTCCCTGGCTGATCGTCACGAACGCGTCGGGCCGCTGCCGCAGCGCGGTTCCGTAGAACTGCTCGACGATCCCCTCGTCGAACGCGCCCCACAGCACCGGCAGGACCGCGGCCTGCAGCACGACCTTGCCCTGCGGCGTGGTGATCTCCCGGCCGTCGAGCTGCAACGCCGCCGCCCCCGCCGGGTTCGCGCGCCGCACGGCGGTGCCCTGGAGCTGGAACGGGTCGAAGCCCGTCACCGCGATCTTGCGCACGCCCGGCTTCGCGGGGAACGCCGTGTCGCTCAGACCTCGTGAGGCCCAGTCGAACTGGCGGACGAGCTTCGCGCGGTCGTTCGCGGGCAACGCGAAACGCGGCTGCCACTGCCGCAGCGCGCTGGTGAGCTGCAACCGCGCCCAGTAGAGCGGACGGTCGTCGTACGCGTCGTGTGCCAACGTTGTCGTGCTCTGCGCACGGGCGACGGCGGCCTTCCACAGCCCGTTGCCCTCGCGCTCGACGAACTGCTGGGCCTGCGCGCGGGACGGCTGGCGGCAGAGCTTGGCGGTGAAGTCCGCGACGCGGTCGTCGAACCCGGCGAGCTTCACGAGGGCGGGACCCACGGCGGGGCCACCGGCGACTGACGCGTCGTCGAGCCGTTGCTCCTCGACGGTCAGCGGAACCGAGGTGTCGTAGCAGTTCGCGGTCTGCGCCTGCGCGACGGAAGGACTCAGGACAAGAGCGACTGCGGTCAGGCCGACCAGTCCGGCGATGGTTTTCACGGTTCCATCTCAACGAAGAAGGGCCACCCGCCGTAACCGGCGGGTGGCCCATTGTGCCGACTTTCGCGTCTCAGTGGGCGGCCACGGGCTTGACCCGCGGGTTGTCCTCGTCGACGTGGTAGTCGCTCGGGTCCGTCTGGTCCGTGCCGTTGAACGTGCCCGCCTTCTTGGCGATCAGCGTGACCACCACCGCCACCAGCAGGTTCACGATCAGCGCGATGATGCCGACGTAGATCTGCGTTGGCGACGAGCCGAACGGGTGCCAGCCGAAGAGCGAGATGTTGCCCAGCGGCAGCGCGGAACCGGCGAAGTGCGCCTTGCCGATCGCGGGGTTGCCGATCGTGTAGAGCAGCCACATGCCGTAGCCCATGCCCGCGACCCAGCCCGCGATCAGGCCGTACACGTGGAACCAGCGCGTGTAGAGCGCGATCGCGACCGCCGGCAGCGTCTGCAGGATCATGACGCCGCCGATGAGCTGCAGGTCGATCGAGAACTGCGGGTCGACGAACACGATGAACGCGACGGCGCCGAACTTCACGACCAGCGACGCGAGCTTGGCCTGCTTGGCCTCCTCCGCCGGGGTCGCGTTCTTCTTCACGTACTCCTTGTAGACGTTGCGCGTCCACAGGTTCGCCGCCGCGATCGACATGATCGCCGCCGGCACCAGCGCGCCGATGCCGATGGCCGCGAACGCGATGCCCGCGAACCACGACGGGAAGTTCGCGCCGAAGAGCTCGGGGACGATCGTGTTGGTGTCGGGACGGCCGGTCGCCTGGTTGACGATCGGCTTGGTGCCTGCGCTGATCGCCACGAAGCCGAGCAGCGCCAGCAGGCCCAGCAGCAGCGAGTACGCCGGGAGCGCGACCATGTTGCGCTTGATGACGTTGCGGCCGCGGCTCGCCAGGATGCCGGTCAGCGAGTGCGGGTACAGGAACAGCGCGAGCGCGCTGCCCAGTGCCAGCGTCGCGTACTGCAGCTGGTTCGTGCCGGTCAGCAGGATGCCGTCGGCCTTGCTGGGCGTGGCGTCGAACTTGGCCTGCGCGTCGTCGAAGATCTGGCCCCAGCCGCCGAACTTCGCGGGCAGGTAGACGATCGCGACGAGGATCACCAGGTAGATCAGGATGTCCTTGACGAACGCGATCAGCGCTGGCGCCCGCAGCCCCGACTGGTAGGTGTAGAGCGCGAGGATCACGAACGCGATGAACAGCGGGAGGTGGCCGAGGATGCCGCCGCCGTTGAGGCCCATCGACCGCAGCACCGCTTCGAGGCCGACGAGCTGGAGCGCGATGTACGGCATGGTCGCGACGATGCCGGTGATCGCGATGAGCAACGCGAGCCAGTGCGAGCCGTAGCGGCCCTTCACGAAGTCGGCGGGCGTGACGTAGCCGTGCACGCGGCTCACCGACCACATCCGCACCAGCGGCAGGAAGACGATCGGGTAGAGGATCACCGTGTACGGCAACGCGTAGAAGCCGAGCGCGCCCGCACCGAACATCAGCGCGGGGACGGCGACGAACGTGTACGCCGTGTAGAGGTCACCGCCGACCAGGAACCACGTGATCCAGCTGCCGAACTTGCGGCCGCCGAGGCCCCACTCGTCGAGGTGGTCGAGCGTCTCGCCCTTCTGCCACCGCGCGGCCAGGAACCCCATGACCGTCACGAGCAGGAAGAGGGCGCTGAAGACGATCAGCTCTGTCCACTGCATCAGCGGGCCCCCTCATCCAGGTCGTCGATGCCGAGCTTGTCGGGCTTGCCGGTGACCACGGGCTCGTTCTTGGTCTTGACGTAGACGAGACCGACGCACGCGACGCCGAGCGGCACGAACAGGAACTGGTACCAGTAGAAGAACGGAAGCCCGAAGATCCGGGGCTCGTCCTGGTTGAACCACGGCGTGATGAGCATGAGCAGCGGAATCAGCAGTAACAGGTTCCAGTTGCTCCAGCGCAAGCCGGTCTTGTGATCCGACGGCATTGGTGGACCCTCCGTGTACGCGGTGTTGCGCGGATGTTAGGTCTGAGGAGGTGTGGCGTCAGCCACGTGTCCGGAATCGTTGTCGTCGACTTAACGTTCTCTTTGGATGGTTGCGGGTTCGTGGGCCAGGGCCGTGATGGCGTGCACTGCTCCGATCAGCCGAAGGCCGCGCTCGGAGAGGTGGTAGCGCACCTGCACGGGCATGCTGGGCACGACCTCGCGGCGCACCAGCCCGTGCTGTTCGAGCTCGGTCAGACGGGCCGACAACATGCGGTCGGAGATGCCCTCGACCACCCGCCGGTACTCGCCGAACCGCCGCGCTCCCCTGGCGCCGGCCAGCATGATCGCCGCGGTCCACCGCCGCGAGACGAACGCCATGATGTCGCCCGCCGCCTCGCAACCCGCGGAGTCGATCGTGTCGGTGCACACGGAGCTGGTCACTAACCAACAGTAAGTAGATAACCGGCCGGTTGGCAAGGAAAGCGCTTCCCCAGAGGCTGGCTGCCATGACCGACATCAACGCCTTCTCCCCGATCCGCGTCGGCGCCACGGCCGTGCGCAACCGGCTCGTCATGGCCCCGATGACCCGCAGCCGTGCCACCGAGGACGGTCTCGCCACCGCCGCGATGGCCGAGTACTACCGGCAGCGTTCCGGTGCGGGCCTGATCATCACCGAGGCGAGCCAGACCGGCCTGCGCGCGAAGGGGTACCCGACGACGCCCGGCATCGGCACTGCCGAGCAGGCCGCGAGCTGGCGGCCGGTGGTCGACGCGGTGCACGAGGCAGGCGGCACCATCCACCTCCAGCTCTTCCACGTGGGCCGCCTGGGCCACCCGAGCGAGCGCGGCGGGCTGCCCGGCCACGCGCCGTCGGCACTCCTCGCACCCGGTCGGACCTTCACCGCCCAGGGTCTGGCGGAGCACGGGATGCCGTCCGCCATGACCGCCGACGACATCAGGGCCACGCTGCGGGAGTTCGCGGTGGCCGCCGAGCTGGCGATCTCGGCGGGCTTCGACGGCGTGCAGCTGCACGGCGCCAACGGCTACCTGCCCCAGCAGTTCCTCAGCCCGAACACGAACCTGCGCACCGACGAGTGGGGCGGCAGCACGCGCAACCGCATCCGGTTCGTCGTCGAGGCCGTCCGCGCGATCGCCGAGGCGGCCGGCGCGGACCGCACCTCGTTGCGCGTGTCACCGGCCGGCACAGTCGGCGGCATCGACGAGGGCGACTCCGCGGAGCTGTACGAAGCCCTGCTCGGCGAGCTGGCGGGCGACGGTCTCGCGTTCCTGGACGTGTCCGAGACGCCGGGGCAGCGCGACCTGACCTCGTTGGTGCGCAAGGCGTGGCCGGGCGTGCTCGTGCTCAACCCGCACCGCGGCACCGGCCCCGAGACCCCGCACGACCGCGTCGCCGACGGCCTGGCCGCCGGGGCGGACCTGGTGGCGCTGGGGGCGCCGTGGCTCGCGAACCCGGACCTGGCCGACCGGATCGCCCGGCGCGGCCCGTACAACGAGGCCGACAGCTCGACGTACTACGGCGGCACCGAACGCGGCTACCTCGACTACCCGGTGCTGAAAGCCTGACAGGTCAGGAAAGTCGCCCGACCAGGTCCTGCTCGGCGGCGTCGAAGTACTCGTGGAGCTGGAGCACGGCCTGGTCCACGGCTCCGTCGCCGAGCAGCTCCACGATCTTGCGGTTCCACGGCAGGTACGTCTGGTGGAACGCCTCGACCTCCTGCGCGACGCGGAACGCGAGCATCAGCTCGGCGAACAGCCGGTCGGACTCGTCGCTCAGCCGCGTGCTGCCCGCGAGTCCGACGATGCCGCGGTGGAACTGGATGTTCGCGCTGCCGGTCTTGCTCAGGTCGCCCTTCTCGGCGCGGGCTACGGCCCTGCGCACCGGCGCCCGCACGGCCTCGCGCTGCGCCTCGGTGACGCCGTTCCACAGGCGCAGCGCCCCGCACTCGATCACGCGCCGCGCGGCGTAGAGGTCGCGCACGTCGTCGCCCGTCGGCCGGCGCACGAAGACGCCGCGGCTGTGCTCGTGCACCAGGATCCGGTCGCGGCTGAGGAGCCGGAACGCCTCGCGGAGCGTGTTGCGGCTGACGCCGAGCGCGCCGCCGATGGCCTCTTCGCTGAGCCGCAGGCCGGGCTCCAGCTCGCCGTCGAGCACCCGCTCCCGCAGCATGTCGGCGACCTTCTGCGCGGTGCTCGCGCGCTCCAGGTCGGCCTTGCCCTGGGCCAGCGTCGACACCCACGTCTCACTCACCGTCCCAGTCTATTTGCAGGATCGTTCGATTGCACTATCGTAGAATCGTTCAACAATCCCACAAACGGCGAGCAGGAGGGGTGGCCATGGACCTGAACGCGGATCTCGGCGAGGGCTTCGGCCACTGGACGCTGGGCGACGACAAGGCGCTGTTATCGGTGGTGACCAGCGCGAACATCGCGTGCGGCTACCACGCGGGCGACGCCGACACGATGCGCGAGACGTGCATCCGCGCCGCCGAGTCGGGTGTGGCCGTAGGTGCCCACGTCGGCTACCGCGACCTGGCGGGCTTCGGCCGCAGGTTCATCGACGTCGCCCCCGACACCCTCACCAACGAGGTCCTGGCCCAGCTGGGCGCACTGGCCGCGTTCGCCAAAGCCGCCGGCACCCGCATCTCGTACGTCAAACCACACGGCGCCCTCTACAACACCCTGGTCCGCCACGAGTCCCAGGCCGACGCCGTGGTCGACGCGGTACGCCTCTTCGACCCGGCCCTGGCCGTACTGGGCCCACCGGGAGCCGTCTGGCTGAAACGCGCGGAGGTGGCGGGCCTGCGGGTGTGGCACGAGGCGTTCGCCGACCGCGCCTACACGGCAGCCGCCACCCTCCTCCCCCGCACCGAACCAGGAGCAGTCCTCCGCGACCCTGCCGAGATAGCCGCCCGCTGCGTCCAGCTGGCCACCGAGGGCTGGGTCCGCAGCACGACCGGCCGCCCGGTCCGCATAGCGGCCGACTCGATCTGCGTGCACGGCGACACCCCGAACGCCGTCGACATCGCCCGCGCCGTCCGCACGGCCCTGGAGTCGGCAGGCGTCGAAGTGGCCCGCGTGGAGTCACCGCTCCGGCACACCCGCCAAGCGGTCTGACCGCTCCCTGCACCAGCACCACGACGCCGCCGGGCCCGGCCACCCGCCCGGCCTGCCCGCTTCACCGAGCCTGGTCGCCACGCTCAACCGTGCCGCCCAACCTGGCCGTCCTGCCCAGCCGCCCGAACCTCGGCACGCCTCACCGCACCAGCGCAGCGGCCCCCACCAGCCCGGCCGCCCCACCCAGCTCCGCCGCCCGGACCTCGATCCCCTCCAGGAACGACAACCCGGCGTGCGCCTTCAACGCCCGCCGGACCGGCTCGAACAGCAGCTCCCCGGCCTGGGCCACCCCGCCGCCGATGACCGCCACGTCCAGGTCGCACACGGCGGCGGCACCGGCGATCGCCATCCCCACGGCCTGACCGGCCCGGTCGAACGCCTCCAGCGGGATCTCCTCCCCGGCCAGGGCGGCGGCGGCCAGCAGGGCCGCGTCCGCGTCGTCCGGTGCCCGCCACCCGGCTTGCCGGGCCCAGGCCACCATCCGCGGGCCGCCCGCGACCGTCTCCACGCACCCGCGGCCCCCGCAGCTGCACGGCTCGCCGTCGGCCTCGACGACGACGTGGCCGATGTGGCCGGCGTTGCCGGTGCGACCGCCGAACGGGCGGCCGTCGAGCACCAGGCCGCCGCCGACGCCGGTCGACACCACGAGGCCGACCATGTGCGTGCTCCCGCGTCCGGCGCCGTGCCGGTGTTCGCCCAGTGCCATGCACACGCCGTCGCCCGCCAGTTCCACCGGCACGCCGGGGAACAGCGCGGCCATCGACGCACGCAGCGGGAACGCCTGCCACGACGGCACGTTGATCGGCGAGACGGTGCCCGCCACCGTGTCCACGGGACCGGCGGAGGCGATGCCCACTCCGACCACGGGCACGTCCTCGACGACCGACGACACCAGCGACACGACGGCGTCCCACGGGTCGGCGGGCGTCGGCACCCGTGCCGTGCGCACCACCGTGCCGACGGGGTCCACCAGGGCGGCGGCGATCTTGGTGCCGCCGAAGTCCAGTGCCAGCACCAGATCAGTCACGAGGAGGCATGGTAACCAGCAGCCTGACCGGCGGGGTGGTCCGGACGAGCGGGCCCGCTGTCACGCGCACGACCACCGGCCACGAACCCGGCGTGGCCCACTCCGGGGCCGAGACCGCGAAGTCGAGCGAGGTCCGTCCCAGGGCGGGCAGCGAGGCGCCGACGCAGAACGGGCCGACCAGCTCCCACGTCGGCCGCGGTGACAGCACCCGTGCCTCCAGCGGCAGGTCGCCGTGGGCGCCGGACGCCATCACGACCCGCAGCACGGCCGACGAACCCGCCTCCACCGACACCGACTCCGGCGACGACGCCACCCACAGCACCTCGACGGGGTCCTCGGCGTCCCACTCCGGCACGGTCAGCAGCACGACGTCGTACACGTCGAACGGCTCCAGCGTCGCCCGCAGCGGGTAGCAGCCCGGCGTCCGCGGCGGCGTCAGGCGCACGTCGGCCGACACGTACCCACCCGCGGGCACCTCGACCGGCACCTCCCGCCGAGACGCCGACCAGCCCTGCGGCAACGCCAGATGCACGACGCCCGAGAACTCCTCGCCGTCCGACACCACGACCACCCGCACCCGCGTCGGACCGAGCACCTCCAGCAGCACGTTCGCCGGCAGACCGCCCAACGGCGCGGGCTCGTGCAGCCAGTACCGCGCGAACACCGGCGTCACGGCAGGGGCGACCGGGCCCAGCGGGGGTTTGGCCGACGACAACCGCGTGGCCACGTCCGGCAGCGACCCCTCCGCGGGCGAACGGGAGCCGAGCACGCCGAGCAAGCGCGACGGGCCGAGGTGGCTGACCTCGTGCCACAGCGTGAACGTCGTGGAGCCGACCATCTTCTCGCCGACCTCGCTGTACCAGACGGTCACCGGCCCGGTGATCGGCGGCGCGTCCAGCGCCGGACCGTCCACGGCGACGAGCGAGGCGATCGGGTCGTACGACAGGACGAAGTGCGTGGACGCGATTTCCGTTCCCTGGCCCTGTTTCCAGCCGTGGTCCTTCTTGTCCTCCACCAACGCGTAGGTGCGCCAGCCGCACGCGGGCACGCGACGGGCCAGGAACGTCACGGTCACGCCGTCGACCAGCGTCGGCAGTGCCTCGCCTTCGAACGAGGCGTGCACGTTGCGCGCGACGGGCAGGTGCACGGACACCACGTCGGTGCACGGTTCGGGCGACGGGTTCCAGACGACCACCGAAGAGTCCACAGTGGACGTCAAGGCGGCCAGGGACCGCGCGATGACTTCGGAACGCAGGTCGAAGGCTTCCCGGGGATGCGCGCGAGCGGCGCGGGTGAGTGCGGCGGAGGGGAAGGCGGCGCCGGTCAGCCGGGCCGCGTGCGACGCCAGCACCGCGGCGGGCGAGTCGTCCACGGGCGCCTCCGGCACCGCAACGGAACTGCGCGCGTAATAGGCGCGGGGCACCGAGCAGACGACCTGCGGCCACGTGTAACGCGTGGCCCAGTCGTGATGGATCGCCGTCACCCACCGGTTGGGCGCGGCACGGGCGGCACCGACGGGCAGCAGCACGTGCGGTGCGGGAGCCGAGGAGCGCGACGACAGGAACGACGAGTACACCGCGCGTTCGGCCTCGGCCAGCGACGGCACCTCCAGCAGCAGACCGGCGGGCAGCGACGGCACCAGCGGCGTCACACCGGCCACAGTGGACTGTGTGCCGACGAGCTCCGCCCGCCCCTCGTCGATCAGCCGCAGCAGCGACGACCGGTGCTGCGGGAACGTGTCCCAGTACGGCTGGAGCAGCTCCGCCGACGTGATCGCGAACCGGTAGGCGGGGTCGGTCAGCGCCAGGTCGAGGTGTGCCCGCACGGCCGCGAACGGCGCGTCGCCCGCCACGTGCCCGACGAGGTGCACCGTCCACCCCGGCGAGCCCACCACCAGCGAGAACTCGCACGTCTCCTCACCGTCGTCCGACCGCACGACGGCCTGTGCCGCCACCACGTCACCCGGCGAGTGCTCGGAGACGTCGACCGCCACCTCGTGGCCGAACGGGCCGGGGACCAGCGAACCGCCGTGCCGCGGCGAGTGCAGGCCCGGCCCCGACACGTGGGCGTGCACCTCTCCCCGCGACGTGGGCGCGATCAGCCGCACCACCTGCAACGGGGCGGTCCGAGGCCCGACGAAGAGCTCGGTCGACTCGGCGGCGATCACCCGAGCATCGCACCACTGTTCGACCAGTGGCGAAATCCCACGATGGTGGCGTTCTACCTCTTCAGCATCCGGGTCAGACCGGCGGCGACGGTCGTGGCCAGCGTCCAGCCCGTCACGATCAGCCCCGAGGCGATCCACTGCGACGCGTGCGGCGTCTGCCAGCGGTTCTTGTTGCCGAAGTCGACGATCGGCACCACCAGGTCGATCGTGAACAGCCACGCGTTCCACGGCAGGTGGTCGTCCTCGTTGATCTCCTTCAGCGGTCCCTCGACCTGGAACCACACGCTGCCGAGCAGCCAGGCCGCGATCAGCCACCCCAGTGCACGCGCCGGGCGGTAGCCGTAGCCGACCATCGACCGCTGCAGGAAGCTCCAGAACAGCACCAGCGGACCGAAGAACCGCATGCCCTCGGCGACCGCCCGGTACCGCAGGCGCTGCTTCTCGATCAGCACGGTCGAGGCGTGCTCCTCGTTGCCCGCCGCGGTCAGCATCTCCGCGAAGTGGTCGTACGGCCGCGGGTGGTAGTTGCGGCGCATGGCGTTGCGCAGCCAGCGCAGCCGCTGGGCGATCTGCTCGTCGTCGCGCAGGTCGATCGGGTAGGCGAGCGAGTCGTAGCGGAAGTCGTCGAGGTCGATGGACCCCGTGGCGTTCCAGAAGTTCTCGTTGTCGTCCAACGACGTGCAGCGCGCCTGCCGCAGCGTCACCAGGCCCTTGGGCGGCGAGACGACGTTGAGCATCAGCTCCTGCACCTGCATGCCCATCGCGTTCAACGCGTGGCTGTCGAGCTTGTAGCCGAGCACCGCGCCGTTGAAGTTCGCCATGCGCCCGATCACCGCCCGGCGGCAGCGCACACCGCCGTGCGCCACGAACTCCTTGTCCCCTCGTGCGCAGATGAGGTCGCGGCCGATCACCGCGCCGCCGATGTCGAGCGACGGCTTCTCGCGCGGCTGGTGGCGGTACTTGCCGGGCTGCGCCAGGCGGCTGCCGCGCAGGTCGAGGTTGGCGCCGACGGTGATGCCGCGCAGCTCCAGCCCGCCGGAGACGTCCGACTCGCGCACCACGAAGTTGCTGCCGACCTGCGAGCGGTTGGCCAGCACGGCGTCGGCGGAGGGGTTGTCCACAGCGGCCCGTTCGAAGGTGATGCTGCCGCGCACGTGCGTGTCGACCATGCGCAGCTGGCCCTTGATCCGCACGTGGCGCCCGACGACGTCACCGCCGATCTCCGCGCCGTCGATGTGCAGCGCACGGCCGGACCCGGTCGGGTCGGTGCCGACGGACGGCGGCGAGACGGCGTCCAGCACGGCGTCCGCCAGCGACAACGTGCCGCCGATGCGCGCGTTCACGGCGCGGACCGTGCCCGCGCTGGAGAAGCCGCGGTCGAGCTCCAGGTCGCCGGAGATGTCCGAGCGGTCGAGGATGAGCGTCGCGGACGGGTCGGCGTGCGGGTCGCTGGTGTCCTCGAACTCGGAGCCGCGCGAGAGCACCGAGCCGCGCAACGACAGCTGGGAGCTGATCCGGGCGTTGGAGAGGAACACCACGCCGTGCGAGGTGAACGCGCCGATGAAGTTGCCGCCGACCTGCATCCCGTTGCCGTTCAACGTGAAGCCGTCGGCGTTGTCCAGCACCGCTTCGCCGAGGTTGACGTTGCCGCCGATGCGCGCGCCCGCGAGCCGCACCTCGCCCTCGGTGCGCAGGCCGAACCCGAGCAGCGCGCCCGCGACGGTCAGCCGGTCGGCGTGCAGGCACAGGCCGCCGGGAACGCTGAACCGGCTGTCGCGCAACAACAACGAGCCCGCGATCTCGGCGTCGGTGAAGTTCGTGAGGCCCGCGACGCGGCAGCCGAGCAACGACACGTCGTTGCTGCTGCTCAGGTTCCGCGCCTCCAGGCCGGGCAGGTCGCAGTCGCTGAACGAGATGCCGGCGAGGTTCGCCTGCCGCAGGTCCGGTGCCGCCTCGAACTGGCAGTGCTCGAACTCCAGCACGTACGGCACCTCGACGGCGCGCAGGTCGAGCACGTCGGTGACGACCCTGTCGACCACGCGGACGACGGGCGGCGTGCTCGGCTTGCGCCGGGGCAGCCGCCAGCCGCCCGCTCCGTCGTTCTCCCCCAGCAGTCCCCGCAGCACTTCCTCCGCGGCGACCTTCCCCCTGGCCACCGGTTACGCCGGGTCGCCGGGGCCGTGGTGCGTCGGGTCGAGGACTCTGGACAGGAACAGCTGGGTGCGCTCCTCCTGCGGGTTGCCGATCACCTCGGCCGCCGGTCCCTCCTCGACGATGTAGCCGCCGTCCATGAAGATCACCTTGTCGGCGACCTCGCGGGCGAACTGCATCTCGTGGGTGACGACCAGCATCGTCATGCCCTCGTCGGCGAGCTGGCGCATGACGCCCAGCACGTCGCCGACCAGCTCCGGGTCGAGCGCGGAGGTCGGCTCGTCGAACAGCATGACCTCGGGGTTCATCGACAGCGCGCGGGCGATCGCCACGCGCTGCTGCTGACCGCCGGAGAGCTGCGCGGGCATCGAGTGGGCCTTCTCGGACAGCCCGACGCGCTCCAGGTTGTGCAGCGCGATCTCGCGCGACTCCGTCTCGGAGCGCTTGAGCACCTTGCGCTGCGCCACCGTCAGGTTCGCCAGGACGTTGAGGTGCGAGAACAGGTTGAAGCCCTGGAAGACCATGCCGATCTTCGTGCGCGCGGAGTCGATGTCGACGTCGGGGTCGGTGAGCTCGACGCCGTTGACGACGATCTTGCCGTCGTTCGGCTCCTCCAGCAGGTTCACGCAGCGCAGCAGCGTCGACTTGCCGGAACCGGACGGGCCGATGATGCAGACGACGTCGCCGCGGTTGACCGTCAGGTCGATGTTCTTGAGGACCTCGAGCGAGCCGAACGCCTTCTTCAGCCCGGTGATCTCGACGCAGACGTCGCTCATGCGGACACCTTCTTCCTGCTGCTACCCGTGGTGCCGCGGCGCTCGAGCCAGCGCGACAGGTAACCGAGCGGGAGCGTGATGATGAGGTAGCAGAGACCGGCGATGAGGATCGGCGTCAGCGAAGGGCTGCGGCTCAGCGTCTCGCGGCCGAACTTCGTGAGCTCGTACTGCTCGCGGAAGAGGCCGAGGATGTAGATGAGCGAGGAGTCCTTGGTGAGCAGGATCAGCTCGTTGGTCAGCGGCGGCAGGATGATCCGGAACGCCTGCGGGATCACGATGGTGATCATCGCGCGGCTGCTGGACATGCCGAGCGAGCGGGCGGCCTCGACCTGGCCCTTCGGCACGGCCTGGATGCCGGCGCGGATCGTCTCGGCCATGTAGGCGGCGCCGACGCCACCGAGCGCCAGCATGACCGTGGTCAGTGCCGGGAACTGCATCTGGAACGCGATCGGCACGCCGTAGTAGATGCCGATGAACACCAGCAGCGCGGGGACGCCGCGGAAGAACTCGATGTAGACGGTCGCGATCCAGCGGTACGGCGCGACCGACGACAGCTTCATCAGCGCGAGCACGAGGCCCAGCGCGAGCCCGAACGCGAAACCGAGCGCGGTGTAGAGGATGGTGTTCTTCAAGGCCACGGTGATGACGCTCGGGAACATCGCCTTCGCGATGTCCACGTTGAAGAACGCCGCTCTGATCTGGCCCCAGTCGGCCAGGAAGGCGACCAGCAGGGCGATGACGATCAGAAGGCCGTACTGCGCATAGCGGATGTATTCCGCACGCTTGCGCTTGGAGACAGCCATGGAGGCTCCTAGACGGATGTGGTTCGGACAAGCGGCGGGGCCGGCGCGACGCGAGCCGCACCGGCCCCGGGCAGCAAGGTGTTACTTGCTCTCCGGCTTCTTGCCGAACCACTTCTCGTAGATCTTGTCGTACTCGCCGCTTTCCTTGGCCTTCTTCAAGACCTCGTTGACCTTGGTCTGAAGAGCGGTGTTGCCCTTCTTGATACCGATGCCGTACTGCTCACCGGTGTCGAACTCCTTGGTGACCTCGGTGTCCGGGAACTCCTTGGCGTAGTCGAACAGCGGGCCGTTGTCGTTGATGGCCGCGTCGACCGCGCCGGTGCGCACGGCGGTCTCCATCAGGGGGAGGTCCTCGAACTGGACGACGGTGTAGCCGTTGGCGGCCGCGTTGTCGTTCGCGTACTTCTCACCCGTGGTGTCCTGCTGGACGCCGAGCTTCTTGCCCTTGAGGGAGGCGAGGTCCGAGTAGCCCGCCCCCTTCTTGACCAGCAGCGCCTGCGAGGCGTCGAAGTACGGGTCGGAGAAGTCGATCGCCTGCTTGCGCTCCTCGGTGATCGTCATGCCCGCGGCGGCCAGGTCGCACTGGTTCGCGCTGAACGACGTGCCCGAGGTGATCGTCTCGAACGGCGTGTCGAAGATCTGCTGCTCGACACCCAGCTCCTTGGCGACCAGGTTGACCAGGTCGACGTCGAAGCCGACCGTCTTGTCGCCCTCGCTGTACTGGAAGGGCTTGTAGGAGAGGTGCGTGCAGGTGACGAGCTTGCCTGCCTGCACCAGTGAGACCCCCGAGTCGCCTGCGGGCTGGTTCACGGGAGTCGCGCAGCCGGAAGCTGCCATCACGGCCAGTCCCAGAGCTGGGACCAAGGCCATCAACTGCCTGGTTCGACGAGCCACTGCGTCACTCCTCGTAACTGTCGCGGACGAGTGAACGGGATCCTGCCACTCGGGTGACGCGGTGGACAGCACGTGCGTGTTACAGGCCATTGCCTTGCAATGATTTTGCGTCAACTCGCATCTTGGACTGCAAGATGTTGCGCAGCATGACGTAGATCACGCAAGGTCTTCACGCATTGCACACGAATGATATCGATACGCGCGCGTGTCCTTGATCAGGATTTGATCAAGGACAGTGCAGCTCAGCGGGTTCGGCGCGTCAGCAAACCCGCGACGAGGGCGGTCCAGCCGGTCTGGTGCGTCGCCCCGAGGCCCTCACCCGTGTCGCCGTCGAAGTACTCGCTGAACGTGACGTGCTTGCGCCAAAGAGGTGAGTCCGACGCCTCCACCCGTTTTCCGTCCGAGGGCCGCCGACCGTCGCTGTCGGGCAGGAACAGCCCCACCAGCCGGTCGCTCAGCTCGTCCGCCACCTGGCCCGCGGTGACCCAGCGGCCGGAGTGCGTCGGCATCTCCACCTGGACCATGCCGTCGTGGAACGCGCAGACCGTGCGCAGCGCCTCGACCAGCAGCGCGTTCGTCGGCAGCCACACGGGGCCGCGCCAGTTCGAGTTGCCGCCGAACATCGGCGTGTGCGACTCGCCGGGCTCGTAGCCCATCCGGTGCTCCTGGCCCGCGACCTTGACCTCCAGGCCCTCGCGGTGGGCGGCGCTCAGCGACCTGATGCCGTGCGGCGAGAGGAACTCCTGCTCGTCGAGCATCCGGTGCAGCACCCGCTTGAGCTTGTGCTCGTCCAGCAGCGACACGAACGCGCCGCGCTCGTAGTGGAACGTGATGAACTGCCGCAGCTCCGGCCGCCGCTTGAGCAGGTGGTCGAGCCTGCTGGTGAACCCGTGCAGCTCCTCCAGCACCCACGGTTCCAGCACGGCGCCCGCGAGCAGCGGGATCAGCCCCACCATCGACCGCACGCGCACCGGCTCCGACTCGACCCGCCCGTCCGGGTGGCGGCGCGAGACGCGGTCGTAGCAGAACCCGTCCTCGTCGTGCCAGATCCCGCCGCCGTGCGACCCGAAGTGCGTGAACGCCTCCGCGATCGACAGGAAGTGCTCGACGAACTTCGTCGCCACGTCCTCGTACGACTCGTCGTCGCGCGCCAGCTCCAGCGCGATCTGCATGAGGTGCAGGCTGTACGCGGCCATCCACGAGGTCGCGTCGGACTGCTCCAGCCGCCACTCGCCGAGCATCGGCTCGGACCGGTTGACCGGCCCGATGTTGTCCATGCCGAGGAACCCGCCCTCGAACAGGTAGCTGCCGCCCGCGTCCTTGCGGTTCACCCACCAGGAGAAGTTGAGCAGCAGCTTGTGGAAGATCTTCGCGAGGAACGCCCGGTCCCGGCTGCCGTCCGCGCGGTAGACCTGCAGCGCGGCCCACGCGTGCACGGGCGGGTTGACGTCGCCGAACTCCCACTCGTAGGCGGGGATCTGGCCGTTCGGGTGCATCATCCACTCACGGCAGAACAGCAGCAGCTGCTCCTTGGCGAACGCCGGGTCGACCAGCGTGAACGGGATCGTGTGGAACGCCAGGTCCCACGCCGCGAACCACGGGTACTCCCACTCGTCCGGCATCGAGATCACGTCGGCCACGTCGAGGTGCCGCCAGTGCACGTTGCGCGCCTCTGGCGCCCGCCTGCTGGACGGCGCCTCCGGCTTGGTCGGGTCGCCGTCGAGCCAGTCGCGCGTGCGGAACCGGTAGTGCTGCTTGGTCCACATGAGCCCCGCGAGAGCCCGCCGCAGCACGTGCCGCTCCTCCTGGCCCGCCTGCGGCGCGATGTCGTCGTGGAACTCGTCGGCCTCGGCCAGCCGGGCGCCCATCGTCTCGTCGAAGCTCGGCCCGAACGGGTCGACGTGCCCGTCCCCGCCGACCAGCCGCAACCGCACGGTCACCGTCTCGCCCGGCTCCACCGGGTCGAACGAGTACCAGGCCGCGAACTTGGTCCCGGCCGCCCCCGCGTCGTCCGGCCCGACCACCTGACAGGCCGACGAGTCGCCGCGCACCACGTACTCGTCGACGCCGTCCTTGGTCCACGGCGACGAGTTCCGCCCGGCCCCGAACAGCGCGACCTCGTTGGTCTCGTTGTCCGTCATCAGCATCGACGGCGAGTCGTCCAGGTGCAGCGTGTACCGGCCGAGGTTGCCGTGGTCGGCCGTCACCTTGCGGCCGGTCGACGTGCTCGCCACCAGCTGGCACGGCCGCTGGTCCCTGCCCCACGCCCACGTGTTGCGGAACCACAGCTGCGGCAGCAGGTGCAGCGGCGCGTCCTCCGGCCCGTGGTTGGTCGCGCTGATCTCGACGCAGATGTCGTCCGTGTCGGCTTTCGCGTAAGTGACCCGCACGTCGAAGAACCGGTTCTCCTCCAGCACCCCGGTGTCGCTCAGCTCGGGCTCGCGGTTCTCCCGCCCGGCGTGCCGCGCCATCTCCCGCAGCCGCGCGTACGGGAACTCGGCCTGCGGGTACCGGTAGACCACCTGCATCCAGGAGTGGGTGGGCGTCCCGTCGGTCACCCACCAGTGCTCCTTGACGTCCTCACCGTGGTTGCCCTCGTCGTTGGTGAGGCCGAAGTACCGCTCCTTGAGGATCGGGTCCTTGCCGTTCCACAGCGCCACGGCGAAGTTGAGGAAGCCGTGGACGTCGCAGATCCCGGCGATCCCGTCCTCACCCCACCGGTAGGCGCGCGCACGGGCGTGGTCGAACGGGAACGACGCCCACGCGTCACCCTCGGGCGAGTAGTCCTCGCGGACCGTGCCCCACTGGCGGCCCGACAGGTACGGCCCCCACAGCCGCCACGGCGAGGTCGGGCTCTCCGACTCCGCGAGACGCGCTCGTTCCGCATGTTCGACCATCACCCCAGTGTGGGACACCCGGTCGGACGGCCGGTGGGGGCTGGGTCCTGTCTGAGTCCTTCCTCACTCAAGGCGTGGTCGGCCCACGCCTGAGCCGCCGGTCCGCAGAGCGTTCCGCCGACGGTGTGGCGAAGCGCTTCACTCTCAACTCTGAACCGACAACTTGAGAGTTGACAGTAGTTATTGAGAGTAGTTGAGAGTAACGGAGCGTCAGGACTGCTTCGAGTGCGAGTCGAGCACCAGTGCCACGGCCTCCGTCACCCGCGCCGCGTGGGCCAGGTGCAGCCACTCGTCCGGCACGTGGCAGTTCGAGTCCGGCCCCACGGCCCCCGTGACCAGGAACTGCGCGTCCGGGTACGCCTCGTGCAGCAGCCCCATGAACGGGATCGAGCCGCCCAGCGACACGGTCCGCCACGGCGCGCCGAAGACGTCCTTGCCGGCCTCGTCGAGCGTCGCCGCCAGCCACGGTGCCAGCTCCGGAGCGTTCCAGCCGTCGGCGAACTCGACGCGGGAGAGCTCGACCGTCGCGCCGTACGGCACGTCCGTCGTCAGCTTCGCCTTGACCGCCTCCAGGGCGGCCGAGGCGGACGCCGTCGGCGGCAGGCGGAACGACAGGACGAGGGTCGTGTACGGGCGCAGCACGTTGCCCGCGTCGTCCGGGAGCGGCAGGCCCTCGGCGCCGGTGACGGACAGGGTCGGGCGCCAGCCGGAGTTGAGCGCGAGCTCGACCTCGTCGTCCGACATCGCCCGCAGGTCGCCGACGCGCGGGACCGGGTCCCACAGCGCGCCGGGCGCGGCCTCGACGGCCTCGCGGACCTCGGCCAGCCGGTGAGCCGGGATCTCGACGTGCATCTCCGGCACCAGGACCTCGCCGGTCGCGGCGTCCTCGATCCGGTCGAGCAGGACGCGGGCGATCCGGAACGACGACGGCACGATGCCCGACGCCATGCCGGAGTGCATGCCGCCCTCCAGCACTCGGACGGTCATCGTGACCTGCACCAACCCGCGCAGCGAGGTCGTCAGCCACATGCGGTCGTAGTCGGAGCCGCCCGAGTCGAGGCAGACGACCAGCGACACGCGTCCGAGGCGGTCGGAGAGGTGCGCGAGGTAGGCGGGCAGGTCGGGCGAGCCCGACTCCTCGCCGGTCTCCAGCAGCACGACGCACCGCGCGTGGGAACCGCCCGCGGCGCGCACGGCCTCGATCGCGGCGATTGCGGCATAACCGGAATAACCGTCGTCGGCGGCGCCGCGGCCGTAGAGACGTCCGTCACGCAGAACCGGGGTCCACGGGCCCAGCCCCTCGCCCCAGCCGCCCACCGGGGGCTGCTTGTCGAGGTGTCCGTAGAGCAACACGGTGTCGTCGTTCGCGTTGCCGGACGCCGGCACGTCGACCACGAGGAGTGGCGTGCGTCCCGCCAGTTGGACGACCTCCACCTCTGCGCCGGGCAGGTTCCTGGTGGCGATCCACGCCTTCACGTGGTCGATCGCCGCAGCCAGCTCGCCGTGTTCCTCCCACGCTGGGTCGAACGCGGGCGAGATCGCCGGCACGGCGACGAGCTGAGACAGGCTCGGGACGATCTCCTCGTCCCAGAGCGTCCTGACGGTGCTGGTCACAACTGATCGTTCCACCTCTCGATCCTGTCACGACTCCGCCTCCGCTCGCGTCCGTAGCCTCTACCACTGAGACCTCCCCGGAAGTTAACGATCGGTAACCGGGACAACGTTGTCCGGTGACCGGACGTTCTGGTCGGAGGACAAAAAGTCGAACCTCCGACTGTTGTCGCTGATCAGAACGTTGACTCATGTGTTACGAAGTGGGACGGGTCTCACCAACTCGGGTGAGGCCGTGTCAGGATGTGGTCGTAAGCCACCGTCACCGTCGACGGCTGCCTCCGGCCCCACAGGGTTGGCGGCGACCGCCGACGTCGCCGCACGAGGTCGTCACGAGCGATCAGGCGGTCGGAGTAGACAGAGGAGAAGGCGCATGTCGTCCCCTGAGCAATGGACGCACCCTGAGCCGGACGCAGCGCCGGCCGCCACTGGCGCGAAACCGACAGCGGAACAGGTGATCGCAGGCTTGCGAGCGACGGACGAGGGTGGCGCCGACCTGGTGCAGCTCCTCACCCCCGAGGGTGAGCGGGTCCAGCACCCCGACTTCGACATCGACATCACGGCGGAGGAGCTGCGCGGCCTGTACCGCGACATGGTCCTGATCCGCCGGGTCGACCGCGAGGCGAACGCGCTGCAGCGCAAGGGCCAGCTCGGCATCTGGGTGCCGCTGCTCGGCCAGGAGGCCGCGCAGATCGGTGCCGGCCGCGCGATGCGCCCGACCGACATGGCCTTCCCGAGCTACCGCGAGCACGGCATCGCGTGGACGCGCGGGATCAACCCGACGGAGCTGCTCGGCATCTTCCGCGGCACCGACCAGGGCACGTGGGACCCGGTCGAGAAGCGCTTCCACCCGTACACGATCGTCATCGGCAACCAGGTCCTCAACGCGGCCGGGTACGCGATGGGCCAGAAGTTCGACGGCAAGGTCGGCGACGACGAGGGAGAAGCCACCATGTGCTTCTTCGGCGACGGCGCGACCAGCCAGGGCGACGTGCACGAGGGCTTCGTGTGGGCGGCGGTCTACGACGCGCCGCTCGTCTTCTTCTGCCAGAACAACCAGTGGGCCATCTCCGAGCCCACCGAGCGCCAGTCGCGCCTGCCGCTGTACCAGCGCGCCCGCGGCTACGGCTTCCCCGGCATCCGGGTCGACGGCAACGACGTCCTCGCGACGCTCGCCGTCACCAAGTGGGCGCTGGACGAGTGCCGTCACGGCAACGGCCCGATCCTGATCGAGGCGTTCACCTACCGGATGGACGCGCACACCACCTCCGACGACCCGACGCGCTACCGGCTGTCGGACGAGCTCGAGATGTGGAAGCTCAAGGACCCGATCGAGCGCGTGAAGGTCTACCTGGTCCGCCAGCAGTGGGCCGACCAGGAGTTCTTCGCCGGTGTCGAGGCGGAGGCCGACGAGCTGGGCGAGGAGCTGCGGGAGTTCTGCACGAACATGCCCGACCCGCCCGCCGAACGGATCTTCAGCAACGTCTACGCGGAGGGGAACCCCAACCTCGACGCGCAGCGCGATGAGTTCCTCGACTACGTCTCGGGTTTCGCTGGAGGTGAGCACTGATGGCTGCTCCGACGATGGATCGTTCGACCGCCGCCGCCCCGGCGACCCCGGTGCAGACGCTCACGATCTCGAAGGCGCTCAACATGGGCCTGCGGGCGGCCATGGAGGCCAACCCCAAGGTCATCATGATGGGCGAGGACATCGGCAAGCTCGGTGGCGTCTTCCGAATTACCGACGGTCTCCAGAAGGACTTCGGTGAGCAGCGCGTGCTGGACACGCCGCTCGCGGAGTCGGGCATCATCGGCACCGCCGTGGGCCTCGCGATCCGCGGCTACCGCCCGGTGTGCGAGATCCAGTTCGACGGCTTCATCTTCCCGGGCTTCGACCAGATCGTGTCGCAGGTCGCGAAGCTGCACTACCGCACGCAGGGCAAGATCAAGATGCCGATCGTGATCCGCGTGCCGTTCGGCGGTGGCATCGGCGCCGTCGAGCACCACTCGGAGTCGCCCGAGTCGTACTTCGCGCACACCGCCGGCCTCAAGGTCGTCTCGTGCTCGAACCCGGCCGACGCCTACTGGATGATCCAGCAGGCCATCGACTGCGACGACCCGGTGCTGTTCTTCGAGCCCAAGCGCCGCTACTACGAGAAGGGCGAGGTCGACACCACGGCCAAGCCCGGCGCGCTGTTCGAGTCGCGCGTGCTGCGTCCCGGCACGGACGCGACGCTGGTGGCCTACGGCCCGATGGTCCGCACCTCGCTCGACGCCGCCAACGCGGCCGCCGAGGACGGCACGTCGCTGGAGGTCATCGACCTGCGTTCGCTGTCGCCGCTCGACCTCGGCCCGGTCTTCGAGTCGGTGCGCCGCACCGGCCGCCTGGTCGTCGTGTCCGAGGCGCCGTCCGAGTCCTCGATCGCCAGCGAGATTGCAGCCAGGGTCCAGCAGGAGTGCTTCTACTCCTTGCAGGCACCGGTGCTGCGGGTGACCGGTTTCGACACCCCGTACCCGCCCTCGAAGCTCGAGGAGGAGTTCCTCCCCGACCTCGACCGGGTGCTGCACGCCGTCGACCGCTCGCTCGCCTGGTAAGGGGACAACCGGAAATGCCGCAGTTCAAGCAATTCCCCCTGCCCGACACGGCAGAGGGGCTGACCGAGGCCGAGATCCTCACCTGGCACGTGAAGCCGGGCGACACGGTCACGGTCAACCAGATCATCGTCGAGATCGAGACGGCGAAGGCCGCCGTCGAGCTGCCCTGCCCGTGGGCGGGCGTCGTGACGGAGCTGCTGGCCGAGCCCGGCCAGACCGTCGAGGTCGGCGTCCCGATCATCACGATCGACACCGACCCCGGCGGCTCCGCCGCCCCCGCCCCCGCGGCCGCTGCTCCCGCCGCCGCGGCACCCGAGGCGAACGGGGCGTCGTCCGGCAAGATCGGCGAGGAGATGCCGGGCGGACGCATCGCGACGCTCGTCGGCTACGGCCCGAAGTCCGGCGCGGCCAAGCGCCGTGCGCGCAAGGACGCCCCGGCCGCGGCCAAGGTCACCGCACCCGCCGCGCCCGCTGCTCCCGTCGCTCCGCCCGCTCCGGTCGTGGCCGCTCCGGTCGCGCCCCCGGCCCCCGCCGCCGCGCCCGGTGGCTACGTGCCGCTGGCGAAGCCGCCGGTCCGCAAGCTGGCCAAGGACCTCGGCGTCGACCTGCGCGCGCTTACGGGCTCCGGCCCCGACGGCGTGATCACCCGCGAGGACGTCGAGAGCGCGGTGGCGGCCCCCGCCCCCGCCGTCCAGTCCACTGTGGACAACGGTTCGCGCGAACGGCGCGTGCCGATCAAGGGCGTCCGCAAGGCGACCGCGCAGGCGATGGTGGACAGCGCGTTCACCGCACCGCACGTCACCGAGTTCCTCACGGTCGACGTGACGCCGATGATGGAACTGCGCGCGCGCCTGAAGAACGCGCCGGAGTTCCGCGGCGTGAAGCTGACGCCCCTGGCGTTCTGCGCCAAGGCGGTCATCCTCGCCGCGCGCCGCACCCCGGACGTCAACGCCACCTGGGACGCCGCGGCGAACGAGATCGTCTACAAGGACTACGTCCACCTGGGCATCGCGGCGGCCACGCCACGCGGCCTGGTGGTCCCGAAGGTCCGCGACGCCGACCGCATGTCCCTGAAGGAGCTCGCGGTGGCACTGGACGAGCTCGCCACCGTCGCGCGCGAGGGCAAGACGTCCCCGGCCGACATGATGAACGGCACCATCACGATCACCAACGTCGGCGTCTTCGGCGTCGACACCGGCACGCCGATCCTCAACCCCGGCGAGTCCGCGATCCTCGCGCTCGGCGCGATCCGCGACATGCCGTGGGTGGTCGACGGCGAGATCAAGATCCGCAAGATCTGCCAGCTCGCCCTGTCGTTCGACCACCGCGTGGTCGACGGCCAGCAGGGCTCGCAGTTCCTGGCCGACGTCGGCGCGCTGCTGGCCGAGCCGGGCATCGCGATGACCTACTGAGCCGGTCCGTGACGAGGCCCCCGCACTCCGGTGCGGGGGCCTTTTCGCTGTTCAGCCACCCGTTCGGTGAATCGGTTTGACCCTCCAGCGACTGGAGACTGCACAGTGGTCCCGTGACGCGCTACCAGATCGGTGAGCTGGCCAGGATGACCGGACTCACCGTCCGCACCATCCGGTTCTACTCCGACTCGGGCCTCATCCCGCCCACGGACAGAACCGCAGGCGGATACCGCACCTACGACGCCGAGGCCGTGGCCAGGCTGAAGCTCGTCCGCACGCTCAGGGACCTGGGCGTGGACCTGCCGACGGCCGGACGCGTCCTCGCGCAGGAGGTGTCGGTGACCGACGTGGCGCGTGCGCACGCGGAAGCGATCGACGCGCAGATGCGGACGTTGCGGCTGCGCCGCGCCGTTCTGCGCGCCGTCGCCAGAGGAGGGGAGATGGAACTGATGAACGAGTTGGCACGCATGTCGGACGAGGAGCGCCAGCGCATCCTCGACGACTTCTTCGAGGAGGTGTTCGGGCCCTACGAGCTGGACCCGCAGTTCGAGCAGCACATGCGTTCGGTGCGGGTGGAGCTGCCGGACGACCCGTCGACCGAGCAGCTGGAGGCGTGGGTCGAGCTCGCGAAGCTCGTGCAGGACCCGGACTTCCGCGCGTCGGTGAAGCGGATGTCCGCCCAGCACCAGGAGATGCGGCAGTCCGGTGCCGACATGGGACCGCCGGCCGAGGGACAGCAGGAGGCGTTCGCCTACGCGATCGCCCAGGCCCGCGAAGCCATCGACGCCGGTGTGACGCCGGAGTCGCCGCAGGCCCGTGAGGTCGTGGACCGCGTGAACGCCAAGTGGGCGGAGGCACTGGGCGTGCCGAACGACGAACACCTCGTCGACCGGCTGCGCTCCTACGCCGACTTCGCCGACCCGCGCGCCGAGCGGTACTGGGTCCTGCTCGCGAAGATCAACGGCTGGCCGCAGGCCCCGGACACCTCGGCCGAACGCGCCTGGCTGCGCGCCGCGGGACAGCCCTTCGGCTGATCCCCCGCACCACCACTGGAACCTGCTGGGCGCCCAGCTCGTTCCAGGGGAGACGAAGGGGGATCGTTATGTCCGCACTGTTCGAGCTCATCGGGGGAGTGGTCGCCGGGGTTTTCGGCCCCACCGGCGACGACCACACGCGCGGCGACGGCGACGTGTTCCTGGACGGCGAGTGGCACGAGGGCGAGCTGTTCTTCGGCCCCACGAAGATCATCTGGGACGAGCGCATCGTCTTCAGCGACAGCGAGGGCCGCGTCGAGCACATCGCCGACCAAGACCCGCCGCACCCGAACTTCGTGGTGCTGCGCTTCCGCCGCCGTCACGACACCGTGCTCCTGGCCGTGCACCGCCGCGAGCTGTGGCGCGTGGGCGCGGTCCTGACCCTGCCGGCCTGACCGCGGTCAGCGCTGCGGGCACGGCGTCCAGGTCTTGCCGCCCGGCGCGTAGCAGCGAGGACCGTTGTAGCCCGGATACGGGTCCGCGGGCTGCTGCGGCGCGCTCTGGGTTCTCTGCTGCTGCACCTGTGCCTGTGCCTGCGCTTGGGCGGCGGCGTCCCGGCGCCGTTGCTCCTCGGCCGCGGCCCGCTGCCGTTGTTCCTCGGCCGCCACCTCGGCGCGACGCCGTTCCTCGGCCGCCTCTGCCTCACGCTTCTCGGCAGCGGCCGCGCCACTGCGGAAGTCCTTCTCGCGCTGGTCCAAAGTGGACCGAGTGGAGGCGACGAGCTCCCGGAGCTTCGACTGCTGCGCAGCGGAAAGGACCGTCCACACGATCCCCCGCGGCCTTACCAACGCATCCGCCCGCAGCAACGCGCTCTTCGCCTTGTCGGCCGCCAGCGTCCACTCCGCCGGAGCAGCGGTGGCCGCGGGAGCCGGTGCCGCCGCGGCCGTGGTGACGGCCTTGACCTGCGCCGGCAACGTGCAGTCGATCTCGCCGGAGTGCAGTCCGCGCTCAGCCGCGACGGCTTCCGACAAAGCCGCGTTCACCTCGGGGTAGAACCGGGCGTTCCGCCCGACGGTGATCGCGGCGGCGAGACCCGCCCTGGCGACCTCCGCGTTGACCAGCGTCCCGTCCGCCTTCACCACCCCGGCGAGCACCCGCCCGTACCGGTCGGTCCGCTCGACGTCGTGCTCCAGCGTGACCGTGGTGCCGGCCGGAAGCAGCCGAGCCAGGTGCTCCGTCGCCTCGGCGCTGAGACACTCGTCCGTCTCCGGCGCGTCGATGTTGAGCAGCCGGATCTTCTCCACCTGCCCGTCCGTGCGCACCTCGATGGTGTCGCCGTCGATCACGCGTTCCACGCTGATGACCGGCGGACTCGGCTCGTCCGCGAGCGCCACCATGGCGATGCCTCCGACGGCCGCCACGACCAGCGCGCCCCCGATGAAGTTGGCGACCAAGAAAACTCCTCTGCTCCGACTGCAGTGCAATCGAGACCGAGGAACCGTCCGTTACCACCGGGCATCCGCCTACCGGATGACACGGCTCCGCCGCATCACCCCGCTGAGCGCGAAGACGCCACCGGCACAAGCAAGACTCACCGCGCTGATCACCCGCTGGTTGGCCGCCAAGGCCCGCTCGTACTCCTCCGCGGAAAGCTCGACAACAGCACTGCGCTGCGTTGACGTGTACTGCCCGTCCTCGTGCTTGAGGTTGACCGCCGTGGCACCGCTCAGCAGCGTGCCCAGCGCGATGGCCCAGCCACCGTAGAACGCGACCGTCGTCAGGCAGATCGCGATGAAGGACAGCGATCTCCGCATGGCCTTGAAGAGATCCCTCAGGCGCTCGGACCGCATCCGAGCATCGCGGAACTGCACGACCATGAGCGTGACAAGCACGATCGTCGTCGTGATGAGCGCGTAGTTCCCCCACACGGGCAGCGGCGTCGCACCCAGCCGCATGTCCGCGACGAGGACAGCCGCGTCGATCAGGCCCACCACAACGGCGGCCACTTGCGCCGGCGTGTGCTTCATGGGCGCGCAGGATATGTCCGTTATGGACGTTCACGGGGCACAACGCGGAAATACGCACCCTGAGTAGCAGTCGGGCCGGGATCTTGGTCCCGGCCCGTGGTCAGACGGCTACTTGATGTACATCCCGGAGATCGCCCGCGAGACGACCAGTCGCTAAATCTCGCTCGTCCCTGGCGGGGAGCTGTCCGGTCCTCAGTCCCAGTAGTTGAAGAGCGCTTCGCCGAGAGTGCCGGGTCGCCAGTACGTGATGTCGTTCGACGAGATGTGGGGCCAGGCCGTGGCGTCGAAGGGGCCGTTCAGCTCGGACGGGGTGAGCACCTGAGACCCCGGCAGCAGGGCGGCCAGTGCGGCCACCAGCTCAGGGGCGTCGACAAACGCCAGCGGGCCCGACTCCCCGACGCCGTCGACAAAGTCGATGGTCCGGGGCTCTGCGAGGGCCAGCATCGCTGAGTCGCGCGCACAGGCGACGGCGACCGTGCGCTCGCGGTAGGCGATAAGTCCCTGGTGGAAGTTGGGTGTCACGTTGCTGGCAAGGCGGAACTCGACCACGTTGCCGCCAGTGTGACGGGCAGCTGCGTAACAGACACGCCGGAAGTTGCGGACGTCCGTCATCCGGTGAAGATACCTGCGTGCGATCGGCCTGGCTGGGAGTCGGGTACAACGCGCCACCATCGGCGGCGCGCCTTGAGCCTCGCCAGACCCCGTCCCCTGAAACGGCCCGAGGACGGCTAGAAGGGATCAGCTCACTTGATGTACATCCCGGAGATCGCCCGCGACACGACCAGCCGCTGAATCTCGGACGTCCCCTCGAAGATCGTGAAGATCTTCGAGTCCCGGTGCATGCGCTCCACCGGGTGCTCCCGCGTGTACCCGGCCCCACCCAGCACGTGGATCGCCCGCTCCGTCGCCCACACCGACACCTCGGACGCCTTGAGCTTCGACATCGACCCCTCACCGGCGGTGAACGGCACGTTGTTGCGCCCCATCCACGCCGCGCGCCACACGAGCAGGCGGGCCGCGTCGATCTCCATCTTCATGTTGGCCAGGTCGAACGCGATCGACTGGTTCTCGATGATCTTCCGGCCGAACGCCTCGCGGTCCTTGGCGTAGTCGAGGGCGTACTCGTACGCGGCTCGTGCGACGCCGACGGCCATCGCGCCGACGGTCGGGCGGGTGGTCTCGAACGTGGCCATCGCGGCCTGGCCGCCTGCTCGCTTGCCCTCGCGGGCTCGGGCCAGGCGGGCTTCCACGCGTTCGCGGCCACCCAGGATGCAGCGGCCGGGGACGCGCACGTCGTCGAAGAAGACGTCCGCCGTGTGCGAGGCGCGCATGCCGTGTTTCTTGATCTTGCCGGGGGACGAGAGGCCGGGGGTGCCTGGCGGGACGATGAAGCCCGCCTGGCCGCGGGCGCCGAGCTCGGGGTCCACCACGGCGGTGACGACGTGGACGTTCGCGATGCCGCCGTTGGTGGCCCACGCCTTCTGGCCGTTGATCACCCACTCGTCGGTGGCCTCGTCGTAGCGGGCCCGCGTCCGGTAGCCCGCCACGTCCGAGCCCGCCTGCGGTTCGGAGGCGCAGAACGCCGCCAGCTTCGGGTCCGACTCGTCGCCGAAGCACTCCGGCACCCACTCGGCGAGCTGTTCGGGCTCGCCGGAGGCGAAGATGCCGGCCACGGCGAGGCCGGTGCCCATCAGGGCCAGGGCGATGCCCGCGTCGCCCCAGAAGAGCTCCTCGGTGGCGATGGGCAGCGACAGGCCGATGGGGTCGGCGAACCAGGTCGCGAGCGACTCGAAGCCGTAGAGGCCGATCTTCGCGGCCTCCTGGATGACCGGCCAGGGTGTCTCCTCGCGCTCGTCCCACTCGGAGGCCGCGGGCCTGATCACGTCGCGGGCGAAGCCGTGCACCCAGTCGCGCAGGTCGGTCTGGTCTTCGTTCAGCTCGAGCGAGAAGCCACCCACAGAACTCTCTCCTAGGCTTTCGGGATGTTGAACAGGCTCATGAACCCGGCCGCGAACCCCAGGTCGCCCTTCACCTTGAGCTTGCCCGTCATGAACAGCACGGGGGCGGAGGCGTTGCCGGTCGCGAGCTTGAGGAAGTCGGCGGGGGTCAGCGTCACGACGGCGCGGGCCTCGCGCGTGACGCCCTTGTTGATGGTGCACTCGGCGTTCTCGATGATCGCCTCGTAGACGTCTTCCAGGACGTGGAAGTGCACGACCGCCTTGGTGGCGCCGGCCCGGTCCGAGCGGAAGTGGGCCTCCATGCGGCGGAACACCTCGTCCAGCACGCGCGTGCGCAGTGCCGGGTCGGAGACGACGGCCTCGATCTGGTCCTTCGAGGCGCGCGAGATGATCCGGGCGAAGTTCGACGGGTCCATCTTCGACAGGTCGAGGTCCGCGCCGCCGTCCGCCAGCGCGCCGAGCGCCCTCAGCAGTGCCGCGAAGTCGTCCTTGCCCAGTTTCTTCGGGTCGACGCCGCGGGCGATGACGTCGATGTCGACGCCCTTCAGCGCGGGGTCGTCCGGCGAGATGCGTTCCAGCGTGCCGATCAGCTCCGCCGGGCTGAGCTTGGCGATCGCCTCGGTGGTGAGGTCGAGCGTCATGGTGGGACACCTCCTGGTACCTACTCGCCAGTAAGACTACTGGTGAGTAGATAGCGCGGCAAGGTGATCGGATAATCTTGCTGATCCGAACCGAGGGGTAGTGATGCGCACAGAGGGCAGGGCCAAGCGCTTGCCACGCGCCGTACGCGAGCGGCAGATCATGGACGCCGCGATCGACGTGTTCTCACGGCTCGGCTTCCACGCGGCGTCGATGGACGAGATCTCCGAGGTCGCGGGCATCTCCAAGCCGATGCTCTACGCGTACCTGGGGTCGAAGGAAGAGCTGTTCGCGACGTGCATCCGGCGTGAGGCCACGCGGATGATGGAGGCCATCGCGAACGCCGTCGAGCCGGACCAGGACCCGGACGTGCAGCTGTGGAGCGGGCTGCGCGGGTTCTTCGGGTTCGTCGGGGAGAACCGGTCGAGCTGGCAGGTGCTGCACCGGCAGGCGTCCACGCAGGGCGGGCCGTTCGCGGCCGAGCTCGCGGACATGCGTGGTCGCGCGTTGACGCTGGTCGCGGCGCTGCTCACGCAGTCGACGAAGGCGCCGGCGACGAAGCTCGAGGCCGAGTCGCTGGCCGCCGCGCTGGTCGGGGCCGGCGAGTCGCTCGCGGACTGGTGGCTCGACCACCCGGAGGAACCCGCCGGGGTCGTCGCCGCCCGCCTCATGAACCTCGTCTGGATGGGCTTCAGCAACCTCGTCGCCGGCAACGTGTGGCACCCGCCGTCACGCCGCTGAGACCGTCCCCAGCAGGTGGGGCCGCTTGCCCCACACGGCGAACTTCCAGCCGTCCGGTACCTCGCGCGCCGAGAACTCGGCGCGGCCGGGGACCAGCAGCGGTTTCCTGAACCGCACCTCGGCGCTGACCGCGCCGGGCAGCCTGCCTTCCAGCGCCGCGAGGCAGCGCGCCTTGGTCCACATCCCGTGCGCGATGGCGCGTGGGAAGCCGAACGCCTTGGCGCTCAACGGGTGCAGGTGGATCGGGTTGCGGTCGCCGGACACCGCGCCGTAGCGCCGTCCGACGTCCGCGGGCACCCGCCACACCGCCGACGCGGACGGGCGTTGTGGCTGCTCCCCCGAGCCCGGCGAGCCGCCGGTCCGGTGCAGGTAGGTCGAAACTCCTTCCCAGACACCGGAAACCGACGTCACGACGTCCACCTGCGTGCCCTGCGCGTGCGGTCGCAGGTCGCGGGCGGACACCGTGATCTCCAACGGCTCGTCCAGCGTCAGCGGGCGCGACTGCGTGATCCGGTTCGCGAGGTGCACGAGCCCGGGCAGCGGGAACGGGAAGCCGTCACCCGTCATCAGCTTCATCTGCAACGGAAAGCCGAGCACGTGCGGGTACGTCAACGGCAGCGCGTCGCGCAAACCGAAGCCGCACACCGAGTTGTACGCCGCGAGGTGTTCCAGTGAGACGGCCAGACAGTCCGAGACCGGTTGGGCGGTAAGCGTTCCGCCGCGCCGGAACGCGGTGAGAGCCGCACGTAGCAACATCACGCCCCCAGCATCATCTGGCCGCACACCCGCACGACGTTGCCGTTGACGCCACCGGAACCCGGCGACGCGAACCACGCCACGGTCTCCGCCACGTCGGACGGCAACCCGCCCTGCGACAGGCTGTTCATCCGCCGCCCGGCCTCACGGGTCACGAACGGCACGGCCGCGGTCATCTTCGTCTCGATGAAACCGGGCGCCACGGCGTTGATCGTGCCGCCGCGTTCCGCCAGCACCGGTGCCAGCGTCCGCACCATGCCGATCACGCCCGCCTTCGAGGTGGCGTAGTTGGTCTGGCCGTAGTTGCCCGCGATGCCCGCGATCGACGACACCCCGACGATCCGTCCGCCGGGCCGCAGCACGTCGCCGTCGAGCAGAGCGGCGTTGACGCGCTCCTGGCACGCCAGGTTGACCTCCAGCACCGCGTCCCACTTGCCGGAGTCCATGCGCGCCAGCGTCTTGTCCCGCGTGATGCCCGCGTTGTGCACGACCACGTCCACGCCGCCGTGCCGTTCCCGCAGGTGGGAGGTGAGTCGAGCCGGGTCGCCGGTGATGTCGAGCTGCACCGCCGATCCGCCGACGGCGTTGGCGACCTTCGAGAGGTCCTCGCCCGCCGCGGGCACGTCCAGGCAGACGACGTGCGCGCCGTCGCGGGCCAGCACCGTCGCGATCGCCTCGCCGATGCCCCGGGAAGCGCCTGTGACCAGCGCGACCTTGCCCTCCAGCGTGCCGGCCGGACCGGTGCCGGACACCCGGATCACCTGGCCTGACACGTACGCCGAGCGGCCGGACAGCAGGAACCGCAGCGTCGACTCCACGCCGTCCTCGGCTCCGTCGGCGACGTAGACGAGGTTGGCCGTGCCGCCGCGCCGCAGTTCCTTGCCGACGGACCGCATGAAGCCTTCGAGTGCCCGCTGCGCCACGGAGTCCGGCGACCGTCCGATCACGACGACGCGTCCGCACGGTCCGAGCTGCGTGATCGCCGGGTGGAAGAAGTCGTGCAGCTGCCGCAGGTCGCTCACCGAGTCGATGCCGGACGCGTCGAACACCAGCGCGCCGTAGGGAGCGGGCCCCGTCAGGAGCTGTTCGAGGAACGGGAGCCGGGTGGCGCCGCCGACGAGCACCGGCGTGGCCAGTGCGGCGTCGCGGCGCAACGGGTACGGGTCCGGCAGGCCGAGCTTGCGCACGAGTCGACGGCCGAGCCCTGACGTCGCGAACTTCTGGTACCTGTCCACGTGCCATAACCTACTCGCTAGTAAGTCTACCCGCTAGTAGGTACTATGGCGCCCATGCGAGTAGCGATCATCGGCGGCAACCGCATCCCGTTCGCCCGCTCGAACGGCCCGTACGCCACCGCGTCGAACCAGGACATGTTCACGGCGGTGCTGGACGGCCTGGTGAGCCGCTTCGGCCTGCAGGGCGAACGGCTCGGCGAGGTGGCAGGCGGCGCCGTCCTCAAGCACTCGCGCGACTTCAACCTCGTCCGCGAGTCGGTGCTCGGCAGCAGGCTCAGCCCCGAGACGCCCGCGTACGACCTGCAACAGGCGTGCGGCACGGGCCTGCAGGCCGTCGTCGCCGTCGCCAACAAGATCGCGCTCGGCCAGATCGAGGCGGGCATCGCTGGTGGCGTCGACACCACCAGCGACGCGCCGATCGGCGTGAACGAGAACTTCCGCAAGCTGCTGCTGGAGTTCAACCGCACCCGCAAGATCAGCCTGCTGGCGAAGCTGCGGCCCAGCCACGTCGTGCCGCACCTGCCGCGCAACGGCGAGCCGCGCACCGGCATGTCGATGGGCGAGCACGCGGCCATCACCGCCGCCGAGTACGGCATCACCCGCGAGGAGCAGGACGAGCTGACCGTGCGCAGCCACCGCAACCTCGCGCGCGCCTACGACGAGGGCTTCTTCGACGACCTCGTCACGCCGTACCTCGGCCTGACCCGCGACCAGAACCTCCGCCCGGACAGCAGCGTCGAGAAGCTCGCGAAGCTCAAGCCCGTCTTCGGCGACACGATGACCGCGGGCAACTCGACGCCGCTCTCCGACGGCGCGTCCGCGGTCCTGCTCGCGACCGAGGAGTGGGCGAAGGCCCGCAACCTGCCGGTGCTCGCCTACCTGACGTTCGCCGAGACCGCCGCCGTCGACTACGTGCACGGCGGCGAGGGCCTGCTCATGGCACCGGTCCACGCCGCGCCGCGGATGCTCGCCAAGGCGGGCCTGAAGCTTCAGGACTTCGACTTCTACGAGGTGCACGAGGCGTTCGCGTCGCAGGTGCTCGCGACGCTGAAGGCGTGGGAGAAGGAGCTCGGCGAGATCGACAGGGCGAAGCTGAACGTCAACGGCTCCTCGCTCGCGGCGGGTCACCCGTTCGCGGCGACCGGCGCGCGGATCGTCGCGACGCTGGCGAAGCTGCTGCACCGCAAGGGCAGCGGGCGCGGGTTCGTGTCGATCTGCGCCGCCGGGGGTCAGGGCGTCACGGCGATCCTGGAGCGATGAGTTCTCCGACGGGGTGAGGTCCACCCGTCCAGACCCGTTCAGGCGAAGGATGGCGACCATGACCTTGTCGGAAGTGCTGGAGTCCCACCGCGAGGACGTGCCGGCCGCGGTGGCGCTCGTCGCCCGCGGCGACGACGTGGAGTTCGCGGCGGTCGGCGAGGAGACCCGTCAGTCGGTCTTCCCGATCGCCTCGGTGACCAAGCCGGTCGTCGCCACGGCGGCGTTGCGGCTGGTCAGAGACGGCACGATCGGGTTCGACGACCCGATCGCGACCTGGCTGCCCGAACTGGCGGCCCCGCTGGTCGTCCGCACGCCGGACGCCGGGCTGGACGACGTCGTCCCCGCCACGGCCCCGATCACCGTCCGGCACCTGCTGACGTCCCGGTGCGGCTGGGGCTTCACGGCCGACTTCTCGTTGCCCGCCACGCGGAAGCTGCTGGCCGAGGCCCACCTGCACGGCCACGAGGACCTGCCGTCGCCCGGCGAGTGGCTCGAGCGGCTGGCCGGCGTGCCGCTGCTGCACCAGCCCGGCGACGGCTGGACCTACAACACCTCCTACGACGTGCTCGGCGTCCTGCTCGACCGCGTCACGGGCTCACTTCCCCGTCATCTCGACGAGCACCTCTTCGGCCCGCTGGGCATGACCGGCACGAGCTTCCTCAGCCCGGCCCTGCCGTCCGGCGGGGGCGGGCTCAGCTCCACCGCCGACGACCTGTTGGCGTTCGGCCGTCATCTGCTCGCGAGCGACCTGCTGCCGGAGCTGGCGACGGACACCACCACGGCGGCCGAGCGCGCCGCCGCCGAGATCTTCCTGGAGGGGCAGGGCTGGGGTCTCGGCGGCAGCGTCGACATCACGGAGCGTGACGCCTGGAACGTCCCCGGCCGCTACGGCTGGGTCGGCGGCTCCGGCACCTCATTCCACGTCACGTGGACAGAAGACCTGGTCACGGTGCTGCTGACCCGCACTCCGATGACAAGCCCGTCTCCGTTGGCGGTCATGCGTGATTTCTGGCGGAGCGCCGTGCACACTGCGTGAACCGCGATTGGTGCGGACCACGGGGGTGGCGGTAGATGCAGGTGGACCCGGAGGAAGATCCGGTACTGGCGCGGGCGCTGGTCGCGACGCTGCGCGGCGAGTGGCGCCCGGCGGCGGACGCGCTGGCGTCCGCACAGCAGTGGGACCGCCGCGCGTACGTCGTGCTCACCTTGGCCACGGCGGCCTCGCGCCGGGTCGACTGGCTGCGGCGCTGGCTGCGGGCACGTCCGGACGACCGCGACGCCCAGGCCGTGCAGTCGGCGATGGAGTCGCTGAAGGACGCCGGGTAGCGCGTCAGTCGAGCAACGACCACGCGGCCGTGCACACCGCCGTCACCGTGATCTGCTGCGCCTTGAGCGCCAGCTGGTCCACCATCCCGGCCGGGCCCGCCATCTCGAACGACGCCCCGCCGCGCATCATCTTGGGCGAGAAGCCGGCGCCGCCTTCGGTGTCGCCGATGCGCAGCAACGGCCCGAGCCGCCGCCCGAGTGCCGTGGCGTAGCCCTCTGCCCGCCGCAGCGCGTCGGCCACGGCTTCCTTCTGCGCCTCCCGGACGGCCTCGCCGTCGTCGACGAGCGCCCACGACGGACCGTTGATCCACGACGGCTCGGCCTGCACCAGGCCCGCGAGCAGGTCGTCGAGGCGGTCGAGGTCGGACACCCAGATCACGTACTGCTGCTGGGCGCGGCTGCCGACGCGCTGGTTGTTGTCCCAGTTGTCGTGCGCGGACAGCTGCCGCGAGCGCACCTCGAACGTCTCCAGCAGCGGTTCGACGGCGGAGATGCGCTGGTTGAGCGTGCTCACCGCCTCGGAGCGGTCGGCTCCGACCGCCTCGAACGTCACGTCCAGCTGCGCGCGGTCGGCGGTGCGCTCGACCTCGCCGGTCCCCTTGGTCACGACTTCAGCCACGGACGCCAGCCAACCGCCCACCCGCTCGATCCGCAACCTCTTCGAGGATCGTCCGCGGCTCTGAGGCGGGCACCGGAAACGCGGATGCGGTGCCGACTGCGGCTCCCCGTCATCGTCCGGCCATCGTGGACTGTCGCCGACGATTCATCGGCATGTGCCCCACCTCACCGGATAATCCCGTGCATTTGAGCTCTCAAAGGTGCATACTTGAGTCATCAACCGCTAAGAGACTCCGAGAGGGAAGTGCAGGCAGAGATGAACTTCGCAGCGAAGCTCCGCGCCCGTCGTGCCGAGGCGCGCAACCGGAAGGCCGTGGCTCGCGCGATCGACATGGCGACCACCCCGTCCATGCGCCACGAGCTGATGGCAATCGCCCAGGCTCAGGTCACCACCAACCTGCGCTGACTTCACGAACCCGGCACTCGCCCCGCGCCCCGGGCGCGAGTGCCTCCCCGACGCAAGGCCCCTGGAGCACCTCCCGCGCTCCAGGGGCCTTCGCTCTGTCAAACGTGATACGCGACACAGTATGATGCTCTTGTAACGGTGCACGTCGGTCCGCCGATGTCACGGTTGACCTCGCGGTGCTGTCGGACCCCCGACCTGGCAGCACCGCGAGGTTTCTTGTTTGCTGGGGAGCATGGACATCGCCGTGCTCGGCACCGGTCTCATGGGTGCCCCCATCGCAGCCAACCTCGCCGCCGCCGGACACGCCGTCCGGGTCTGGAACCGCACGCGCGAGAAGGCGGAGCCGCTCGCCGCGAAGGGCGCCACCGTCGCCGACACTCCGGCCGCCGCCGTCGAGGGCGCCGAGATCGTCCTGACCGTGCTGAACGACGGCGCCGCGGTCACCTCCACGATCCAGGCCGCCGCCGAGTCGCTGCCGCACGACGCGGTGTGGGTCCAGCTGTCCACGGTCGGCATCTCGGCCACCGAGGACCACATCGCGCTCGCCAGGTCCCTCGGTCTGGAGTTCGTCGACGCCCCGGTCCTCGGCAGCACGAAGCCCGCGGCCGACGGCACGCTCGTCGTGCTCGCCTCCGGTGCGCAGGAGGTGCGCGACTGGGTCCAGCCCGTGTTCGACGCGATCGGCTCCCGCACCCTGTGGGTCGGCGAGGCCGGTGCCTCCACGAAGCTGAAGCTCGTCGCCAACAGCTGGGTGCTCGCGCTGACCGCGGCCGTCGGCGAGGCCGTCTCGCTCGCGGAGGAGTCGGGGCTCGACCCGAAGCTGTTCCTGGAGGCCGTCTCCGGCGGCGCGATGGACACCCCGTACCTGCAGATGAAGGGCAACGCGATCATCGAGCGGTCGTTCGAGCCCGCCTTCACCGTGCGCAACGCGCTCAAGGACGCCCTGCTCGTCAACGAGGCCGCCGTGCGCGCGGGCGTCCAGCTCGACGTGGCCCAGGCGGCGGCAGCCCGGCTGAACCGCGCCGTCACCCACGGGCACGGCGACGAGGACATGGCCGCGGCCTACTACGCGAGCCGGTCCGAGTGAGCACGACCCTCTCGACGCGCTGCGCGTCCGCCGGTGCTGAGGCAGGCTGGAGGACGTGAAGCCGTTGCTCGTGGTCGATGCCGCCAACGTCGTCGGTTCGGTGCCGGACGGGTGGTGGCGCGACCGCGCGGGCGCGGCCGAACGGCTCCGCGACGCGTTGCGCGGCCGGGACGAGGAGGTCGTCCTCGTCGTGGAAGGCAAGGCGCGCACCGTGTCCAGCGTGGACGACGTCCGCGTCGTCTCCGCTCAGGGCGAAGGCGACGACACGATCGTCGAGGTGGTGCGTGCCGAAGGTGCGGGCAGGGCCGTCACGGTGGTGACCGCCGATCGCGCTCTGCGGCAACGGGTCGTGGCGCTGGGCGCGGACGTGGCAGGACCGACTTCCGTGCCACGCCGTTAAAGCCGGAAGAGGTTCTCCAGCACCTGCGCCACGCCGTCCTCCGTGTTGGGCGGCGCGTGGTTGACGCAGGCTTGCTTCACCAGCGGGTGCGCGTTGCCCATCGCGTACGCCGTGCCGGCCCACCCGAGCACCGACAGGTCGTTCGGCATGTCGCCGAACGCGACGACCTCCTCCTTGGCGATTCCCCTTGCGGCGCACAGGGATTCGAGCGTCACCGCCTTCGAGATCCCCGGCGGGCTGATCTCCAGCAGCCCGAGGCCGCCGGAGTGCGTGACCGACACGTGCTGGCCCACGGCCTCCCTGGCGATCTCCATCATGTGGTCGGCCTCGGAGTCCGGTGCCCACGCCAGCATCTGCACGACCTGGTGGGCCTCGTCGAGGACGTGGTCGAGCAGCTCCAGCGTCCGGTGCGGGTTGCTCGGCCCGAAACCGCGGAAAGCGGGCTCGCACAACACCTCCAGGCCCGTCTCGACCGCCATGCCGACGTTCGGGATCACCTCCGCGAGCGCCTCGCAGACCTTGCGCACGACGTCGAGCGGGAGCGTCCTGGCGTGGGTGACCTCTCCGGCGGTGAGGTCGTAGATCATCGCGCCGTTGGAGCAGATCGCGGTGCCGCTCAGTGCCAGGTCCTGCACGAACCGCGGCGGCCGTGCGGTGACGACCACGACGTCCGCGTCCACGGCGTCGAGCGTCGCGCGGGTGCGGTCGCTCAGCACGCCGCCCGGCTGCAACAGGGTGCCGTCGAGGTCGGTCGCGATCAACCTGAACATCGGGCGATTATCGAGGCTCCCGCTCGCGGGTGAGAAGACCGGCGGCGGTCAGCGCGACGGCACTGCGCACCATCTCGGCGTAGTCGATGCGCAGCGCGCCCAGTTCGGGGTCCGCTGTGTAGGCGTCGAGGACGGCCTGCGGGGGACGGCTGGCGGGCCAGGCGGCGACCGACACCAGCATGAGCAGCTCCAGCAGGTGCCCGGAGTCCTCGGGGCTCAGCTCGGGCACGTGCCGTCTGGTGATCCCGATCAGCACGTCCACGTGGCCGCGGATGGCGTACTTGTGCCGGATCGCGGTCTCGGCGGAGATGTTGTGCTCCAGCACGGAGGACTGCGCGCTCATCAGGTCGCACAACGCGGGGCGGCGGGCCAGCGAGGTGGCGACGAGCTCGGCGAACCGGTCCGCGCGCTCCCGTGCGGAACCGCCTTCCAGCGGGGTCGTGGTGTCCATCTCGGCGAGCCAGCCGGCGATCTCGGCCTCCAGCAGCGCGAGCAGCACCGCCTCGCGCGACTCGAAGTAGCGCAGCACGTTGGCCTTCGCGAGCCCGACCCGGTGGCTCAGCCCCGTGAGGGTCAGGTCGGCCACCGGCTTCTCGGCGAGCAGCGCGGCCGCGGCGTCGAGGATCTGCCTGCGCCGCTCGTTGCGCTGCTCCTCGGTGCGCGCCCGCTGGAAGGTCATGCCCCGACATCTTACAGACTGACGGTACTTTACTAAGAGACTGACGGTCCGTTATGTTGGATTTAAGAGACCGACAGTATTTACCGAGGGGTCCGATGTACCAGGTACCTGACCAGCACGGAAAGCGCGTCGTCATCACCGGTGCGAACAGCGGCACCGGCAAGGAGGCGGCCCGGCGACTGGCCGGTGCCGGGGCCGAGGTCGTCCTCGCCGTGCGCACCCCGGCCAAGGGCGAGCAGGCCAGAGAGGAGATCCTCGCCGCCCGCCCCACCGCCCGCGTCGAGGTCCGCAGGCTCGACCTGGCGGACCAGGGTTCGGTGCGCGAGTTCGCCGACGAGCTGCTCGAAGAGGGCAAGCCGCTCGACGTGCTGGTGAACAACGCCGGCCTGATGAACGTCCCCGCGCGGACCGAGACCGCCGACGGCTTCGAGCTGCAGCTCGCCACCAACTACCTCGGCCCGTTCGCGCTGACCGTGCGGCTGCTGCCGTTGCTGCTGGCGTCACCCGCGTCCAGGGTCGTGGCCATGAGCAGCGGCATCGCGATCCGCGGCCGGATCGACCTCGACGACCTCCAGTGGCGCCGCGGGTACAGCCCTTCGCTCGCCTACGCGCGGTCGAAGCTCGCCGACCTGCTGATGACGACGCACCTCGCGGAACTCGCGACCGAACACGGCTGGCCGCTGCTGTCCGTGGCCGCGCACCCCGGCTACACGCGCACGAACCTCACCCGGTCCGGCCCGCACCTCAACGGCGGCAAGCCCGGTCTGATCGAGTCGCTCAGCTACCGGATCCTGCCGTCGCAGGACGTGGTCCAAGGCACCGAACCGCTGCTGTACGCGGCGGCCGACCCCGACGCTGTCGCGTGCGGCTTCTACGGGCCGCGCTGGGGCTACGTCGGCCCGACGCGGCTGGGCAAGATGCCGAAGGCCGCGCGCGACAAGGCGCTGGCGGCCCGGCTGTGGGCCGAGGCCGAACGCCTCACCGGCACGTCTGCCGAAATCGCAGGTCGCTGACGCCGCCCTCGGGCAAGATCGTTCGTCATGACGCATCGAGTGAACGACGTGCCGCTGCCGCTCTGGCTGCCCGAGTCCGGCTCCGGCCCCGGCATCGTGCTCGTCCAGGAGATCTTCGGACTGGACGGCTACCTGCGGGGCATCGCCGAGAAGCTCGCCGCGCTCGGCTACGTCGTCGCCGTGCCCGAGCTCTTCCACCGCTTCCAGCCGGGCTGGGTCGGCGAGCACGACCCGGCGGGCATCCAGCGGGCGATGGAGGTCGCGGGCGGCCTCGACTTCCCCCAGGCCGTGGGGGACGTCGTCGCCTCGGTCGCGTACCTGCGCGGGCTGCCCGAGGTCACCGGTGGTGTGGGCGTGCTCGGCTTCTGCCTCGGCGGCACGCTCACCTACAACGCGGCCGTCGCGTCGGACCCCGACACCGCCGTCTCGTTCTACGGCTCCGGCGTACCCGAGCAGATCGGCACGCTGGGCGAGGTGTCGTGCCCGATCCTGTTCCACTTCGGCACCGAGGACGAGTACATCACCGGCCACCGGCTCGTCGTGGAGGCGGTCGAGGAACACGACGGGGCCGAGATCCACCTCGAACCCGCCGGGCACGCGTTCCTCAACCACCTCGGCCCCTGGTACGACGCCGCGGCAGCGGACCGGGCCTGGGACATCACCGCCCAGTTCCTGGCCCGCACCCTCCCCGCCTGACCGGCCTCACGCGATGCACGGCACCGCGAGCTGCTCGGAGAAGAACCTCTCCAGCGGCTTGCGGTGCATCCGTCGTTCGACCGCGATCAGCTCGTTGTACCGGTAGTGCCGCACCTGCGAGCTCGTGACGACGAACCCGTTGCGCTGCGTCATCGGCATCTCGTCGTAGAGCAACGCGTACTGGCCCTGCGGCACGACGACGTCCGCCAGCCCGTCCGGGATCTCCCTCGCCCGCACCGAGATCGTGGTCGCCAGCGAGTCCGGCCGGTTGCGCAGCCGCCGATGCGGCCACGGCACGCCGTGGTTCTCCGCCTCCAGCGTCCGGTGCAACGCCCTGGCCGAGTGCCGGATCGCCCGGATGGAGTCACCGGTGATCACGTGCGCGTCCGGGTGGTCGAGCGAGGTGTCCCTGCGGAAACCGGTGCACGCGATGACCGCGTCGTAACACAGCTCGCCGCTGCCGTCGATCGTCGCGATGAATTCATCACCGTTCTTGACGATCCGTTGCACCGAACGTCCCACAGTGTGAGTCACCCGCGCGGTGGCCGAGATGTTGTCCGCCGTCTCAAATGCGCTGCGACCCCGCCCGATGATTAGCACGCGTTTGCCCGAGTACTCCGTCGGATCGGTGCTCGCGGTCGCATACGTCTCCGCGTGCTCGATACCCGGAAGACTCGGCAGGTGCGGCCGCTGCCCGGTCGCGATGATCACGTGCCGGGCCCCGTACCGGCTCACGTCGGTGACCGCCGTGTCGTAGCGGATGTTCAGCGGCCGCGCGAAGTCCTCCAGGTATCGCACCAGGTCATCGGCGTTGGGGAAGGACCGTTTGCTGTACCGGGAGAACGGTGCTCCCTCGAACAGCCAGTTGTCGTCCGTCGACAGGACCCGGTGCCGGGGGAACGTCCGGAAGAAGCTCGCAGGCCCCGGACTCCTCTCCAGGACCACGTAGTCCCGCTCAGCCAGATGAAGGAACCGCGCCATCTGCAGACCCGCGGGGCCCGCACCGATCACCAGATATTCCACCACTTCGCACCTCCCGGCCTCCTCTACGCCGAACACGACGCAAAAGTTCAGGCGGACGGCTACGTTCAGCATGTGGATTCAGGGCGCCTCCGGTCAATCAGAAGACACATTTTCCTAATGGTTTCGACAGGATTGGCGGTCTTCGCCGCGGCGGCGGCGCTCCTGTGGACCGCGCTCGGCTTCCCCGCCGCCCCCACGCCGAGGCTCGACATCGTCAAGGTCGCCCTGACCGTCGTCGCCGGCATGGGCGGCGTCGTCGCACTGGTCGTCGCCTACCGCAAGCAACGCGTCACCGAGTCCGCGGAAACCCGCGAACGCGTCAAGCTGCTCAACGACCGCTTCGGCGCCGCCTGCACCCAGATGGGCCACGACACCCCGACCGTCCGCCTCGCGGGCGTCTACGCTCTCGCCTCCCTCGCCGACGAGTGGCCTGACCAGCGCCAGGTCTGCATCGACGTGCTCTGCTCGTACCTGCGCGTCCCCCACGAACCGGACCTCGACTCGCCGTGGAGCCACGACGCGGAGACCGAGGTGCGCCTGTCGATCACCAGAATCCTGTCCCGGCACCTGCGCCCCGGCGCACCCGTCAACTGGCAGGGCCACGACTTCGACCTCGTGCGAGCGGTGCTCAGGGCAGCCGACTTCGCGGGCATCCACGTGCCGTCCGGGAAGTTCCACCTCAGCCTGGCGCGGTTCCCCGGCGGCTGGGTCTCGTTCGACGGCATGGTGGTCGACGGCGGCGAGGTGTGGTTCGGCGGCGCGACCTTCGAAGGCGCGCGGGTGACGTTCGACGGGGCGGAGTTCCGCTCGGGGGTGGTGCGGTTCGAGGGGGCGGACTTCGCGGGCGGGGAGGTGTCGTTCCGCAGGGCGCGGTTCCTGGGCGGGGAGGTGGACCTGTCGGAGGTGGTCGGTGCCGTGCTGCCGCTGTTCGACGAGGGCGAGAAGCCGGGCCTGAAGCTGCCGGTCAGTCCTTCCACGGGCTGAGCTCGCGCCGACAGGCTTCCGCGAACCCGGCGCAGCCGTGGCCTTCCGTGCTCAGCACGTCGAGGAGGTCTTCGACCGACCGCGGGGAACGTCGATAGCGGGAGACCTGACGACGCAACGCCGAGTTGACCGCGCTGGGGAAGAGCTCGAACTGGTCCTGCAGGAAGTCGTCTTGGTGGACGGCGACGATGTCGTACCGCTTGAGTGCGGCGGCCGGGAAGTCCTTTAGGTTCTCGGTGACCAGCACCTCGGCCCCGCCTCGGACGGCCGCGGCCAGCACGTGCCGGTCCTTCGGGTGGTTCTCCATCGAGTCGATCAGGTGCTCGTAGCCCACGACCTGCGCATCGGGGAAGTGGCGGCTCATCTGATCGATCCGGTGAGCCGCCTGCTCCGCCGTCGCACCGCGCTTGCGCAGGTTGCGGTCGAGTTCGTCGAGCACGTGCTTCGACCAAAGAGGCCGGTAGGTCTGGCACTCGGCGATGCTGAGAAGCGTGTCGCACAGATACGGCTTGAGCAGGACACAGGTGTCCAGGAAAACGGGGAACAAAGATCACCTGTGCTCGTCGTGCGGCAGCCGTTCGAACGGCGTGTCCGCGGGCAGGTCGTAAAGCCCGTCGTCCTCGCCGTCCCGGACCATCTCGTCCAAGCCGGCCGCACGTCCCCGGCGGGCCCGTTCCCGGTACGCGAGGAGGTCGGCGAGACGAACCCGGCGGTGGCGGTTCGGCTGCTCGTAGGGGATCTCGTTCGCCTCGAGCAGGCGCACCAGGGTCGGGCGCGAGACGCCGAGCAGATGCGCTGCCTCGCTCGTGGTCAGCACGGTGTGCTGGGGAGCCACGGTGATCGCCAGCCCCTGCGACATGGCGTCCACCACGCTGCGCAGCACGTCGAACACCTCAGCGGGCAGGTCCAGCCGGGTGCCGTCCGGAGCGAGCAGGGCGGCGTTCCCGTCACCGGGACGAGCCAGTGCTCTCACCCACGGGGACAAGCTCTCCGGGTGGGCGGGTGGCAGCAGCGTGCGCTCTCCCATGGTCGCTGTCATAGCTCAAGGGTAGCCCGAAACGAACAAAACGAAAGCAAGATCATCCACATGATGGACACCGGAATGGACGCCCCGTTCCACGGTGTTGGATACCGTCGTGACGACTGCCAAGCGCCGTGCCCGCGTTCGCGCCCCTGAGCTGGTAGGACGCGGCTGGCTGAACACCGGTGACGAGCAGGTCGCCCTGAGAGACCTGCGCGGCAAGATCGTGCTGCTCGACTTCTGGACGTTCTGCTGCATCAACTGCCTGCACGTCCTCGACGAGCTGCGCCCGCTGGAGAAGGAGTTCGAGGACGTCCTGGTCACGATCGGCGTGCATTCGCCGAAGTTCGTGCACGAGGCCGACCCGGACGCCCTCAAGGCCGCCGTCGAGCGCTACGAGGTGCACCACCCGGTGCTGGACGACCCCGAGCTGACGACGTGGCAGAACTACGCCGTCAAGGCGTGGCCGACGCTCGTGCTGGTCGACCCCGAGGGGTACGTCGTGCACGTCGCCGCTGGTGAGGGGCACGTGGAGGCGCTCAGGACGGTCATCGGCGAGCTGGTCGCGGAGCACGAGGAGAAGGGCACGTTGCACCGGGGGTCCGGGCCGTACGTCGCGCCCGCTCCGGAGAGCACCACGTTGCGGTTCCCGGCGAAGGCGGTCGTGACGCCGGCGGGCACGATCCTGGTCAGCGACTCGGCTCACCACAGCATCGTCGAGCTGGAGGCGGACGGTGAGACGTTGATCCGCCGCATCGGCACCGGGGAGCGGGGCCGGGCGGACGGTCTTCACCCCACCTTCTCCGAGCCGGCCGGGCTCACGCTCGTTCCCAACACGCACGGGTACGACGTGGTCGTCGCGGACACGGTCAACCACCTCCTCCGGGGCATCGACCTCGCCACCGGTGAGGTCACGACGCTGGCCGGCACGGGTGAGCAGTGGCGCGACGGCGAGACGGACGGGCCCGCGGACAAGATCGACCTCACCAGCCCGTGGGACGTCGCCTGGTGGAACGGCGGGGTCGCGATCGCGATGGCCGGCAACCACACGCTGGGCTTCTTCGACCCCGTCTCGAACACCGTCAGCCGGCTCGCGGGCACGACGGTCGAGGGCATCAACGACGGGCCGGCGGCCGAGGCGTTCTTCGCGCAGACGTCCGGGCTCGCGGCGGACGGTGACCGGTTGTGGATGGTCGACTCCGAGACCAGCGCGTTGCGCTACCTGGAGAACGGCGAGGTCACGACCGTTGTCGGCAAGGGGCTGTTCGCGTTCGGGCACAAGGACGGTGACGCGGACGAGGCGCTGTTGCAGCACCCGTTGGGCGTCACGGTGCTCGCGGACCACTCGGTGGCCATCAGCGACACCTACAACAACGCGGTCCGGCGCTACGACCCCGAGACGAACGCGCTGACGACGATCGCCACGGACGTCGCGGAGCCGTCGGACGCGCTGGTCGTGGGGGACGAGCTGCTCGTGGTCGCCTCGGCCGCCCACCGGCTCGAACGCTTCTCGGCGGCGGCCACGCGGGTCAACGGCGAGGCGCACCAGGTCAAGCGGCCGTCCACGGACATCGCGCCGGGGGAGTTCGAGCTCGCGGTGGTCTTCACGCCGCCGACCGGCACGAAGCTCGACGACCGGTACGGGCCGTCCACGCGGCTGGAGATCACCAGTTCGCCGCCCGAGCTGATCCTGGAGGGCGCGGGGGTCACGACCGAACTGGTACGGGCGTTGCGGATCAACGATTCTGTCACGAACGGCGTGCTGCACGTCGTAGCGCAGGCCGCCAGTTGCAGTGACGATCCTGCCGACGAACACCCGGTGTGCCGTCTGACCAGGCAGGACTGGGGCGTACCCGTTCGAGTGGTTGCCGATGCACCTTCTCGACTTCCGCTGCTCATGGGCGGTATGGACGAGGCTGCTCCGAGCGGCACGTAGACTCTGCTGGTGCCTGATGTCAAGCTCGAGATCCAGATGCTGTTCGACCGCGTCATGGTGCGCATCTCGCCGGAGGACGGCGAGCGGCGGTCCAGCGGTGGCATCGTGATCCCCGCGACTGCCACCATGGCGAAGCGGTTGGCGTGGGGCGAGGTGTTCGGAGTCGGTACCAGCGTGCGGCACGTCAAGGTCGGCGACCGGGTGATGTTCAACCCGGAGGACCAGCTCGAGATCGAGGTGCAGGGCACCACGTACCTCGTGATGCGAGAGCGCGACCTGCACGCGGTCGCGACCGAGCTCACCGAGCACGGTACTGGGCTGTACCTATGAGAGGCCGGGTCGTCATCCGCGCCTGATAGCTGCGACCACACATGCCGCCTCAGTAGAGACAGGGCAACGGGGAGAGCTGTGCCGTACGACGCTGACAAGACGAGATCGATGCCGCCGGTGGGTCCTGGCGGCACGGCTTCCGAGCAGACCGCCAAGATCAACCCGGTCCAGGCGGACGCCGCCGCGGCCGCGTGGCCGTCCGAGGAGCCGGACGCCGCCGAGCCGACCGTGCAGACCGCGGTGCCCAACGTCGGCTTCCCGGCCGGCGAGGACGCCACCGAGTACATGCGGCCGGTCGCTCCCCCGCAGCCCCGGCCGGAGGACTCCGGCGTCTACGGGCCCGTGATGATCGAGCCCGGCCAGGACGAGGCGGGGCCGAAGGTCTCCAGGAAGAAGGCGCTGATCGTGGCCGCGGCCGTGGTCGGTGCGTTCGGCCTGCTCTACGGCCTCGACATCCTGGTGTCGAGCGGCAACGTCCCGCGCGGTGTGACGGTGGCGGGCGTCGACGTCGGCGGCATGGGCCACGACGAGGCCGAGAAGAAGCTGCGCGACGAGATCGGCCCGCGGCTGAGCAAGCCGGTGGCGCTGCAGGCGGGCGACGTCAAGGCGGAGCTCGACCCGAAGGCGGCGGGCCTGGAGCTCGACTGGACCCGCACGATCGACCGTGCGGGCAGCCAGCCGCTCAGCCCGATCACCCGCGTCACCTCGTTCTTCACGAGCCGTGAGGTCGGTGTCGCGACGAAGGCCGACGACGAGAAGGTCTCCGGCGCGCTGGAGGCCCTGCGGCCCCAGCTCGACCACGACCCGATCGAGGGCAGCATCAAGTTCGAGGGCGCCACCCCCGTCGCCGTCGAGCCGCACGCGGGCCAGAAGCTCAAGACCGAGGACGCCGTCGGTGTCGTCGTGTCGAACTGGGCGTCCGGTGACCCGGTCGAGATCCCGATGGACTTCACCCCGGTCAAGACCACCAAGGAGGGCGTCGAGAAGGCGCTCGACGAGGTCGTGAAGACCGCGGTCTCCGGTCCCGTCGTGATCAAGGGCGAGGGCAAGGACGCGACGCTCTCCCCCGAGCAGATCGGCGCCACGCTGGCGTTCGCGCCCGGTGAGGGCGGCGCCCTGGACGTCTCGGTGAACAAGGACAAGCTCGCCGAGGTGACGACGCCGCAGCTCAAGGACACGATCAAGGAGGGCAAGGACGCCGAGATCGTGTTCGAGGGCGGCAGGCCGGCGGTCAAGCCGTCGGTCGACGGCCTCGACGTCGACTGGGAGAAGAACCTCCAGCCGTACTTCGACACGCTGAAGAAGTCCGACGGCCGCGAGGTCAAGTTCGAGTACAAGCACACGCCCGCGAAGGTCACCACCGAGCAGGCGAACGCGATGGGCATCAAGGAGGTCATCGGCGAGTTCCAGACCGGTGGCTTCGCCGCGGACTCGGGCGTCAACATCCGCGTCGTCGCGGAGAAGGTCAACGGCGCGATCGTGAAGCCGAAGGAGACCTTCAGCCTCAACAAGTACACGGGTCCGCGCGGTCTCGCGCAGGGCTACGTCGAGGCGGGCATCATCGAGAACGGCATCCCCGGCCGCGCGGTCGGCGGCGGCATCTCGCAGTTCGCGACCACCCTCTACAACGCGTACTACTACGCGGGCATGAAGGATGCGGGCCACAAGGAGCACAGCTACTGGATCACGCGGTACCCGAAGGGCCGCGAGGCCACCGTGTTCATGGACAACGCGGGCAACAGCCTGATCGACATCGCGTTCACGAACCCGGACGACACGGGTGTCGCCATCCAGACGATCTGGACGCCGTCCTCCCTCAAGATCGTGCTCTGGGGCACCAAGAACTACGACGTCACGGGCTCCACGAGCGGTGACTTCAACCCGACCCAGCCGCAGGAGAAGAAGGTCAACAAGCCCGGTTGCTCGCCGAGCAACGGCGCACCCGGCTTCTCCGTGACGGACACCCGCACGATCACGGACCGCCGTACCGGCCAGACGCGCTCCGAGTCGCGCACGGTCAGGTACGACCCGCAGTTCAAGATCATCTGTGAGCCGCCGCCCGGCGGCTGAGTGCCTGGTTTCCACGGTGGCCACGCGCGGGTATTCACCCGTTCGTGGCCACTGTTGCGCATGAGGCGAGAAGACACCCCGTCGTCCAGACGCTGGGCAGGGTGGGGATGGTCGTGTACGGAGCTGTCCACGTGCTCATCGCATGGTTGGCGCTCCAGGTCGCGTTCGGCGGTGACGCCAAACGGACGGACTCGAAGGGCGCGCTGACCGAGCTGGCGGACGGCGGTGCCTGGCTGCTGTGGACCGTGGCGATCGGGCTCGTCGCCTTCGCCGTGTGGCAGCTGATCCTGGCCTTCGTCGGCTACACCTACATCGGTGAGAAGCGGAAACGCCTGTCGAAGCGGGTCGGCTCGGCCGCACGTGCCGTGACGGCGTCCGGTATCGCGTTCGGTGCGTTCAAGTACGCCACCAGCGGTAGCAGCGGCAGTGAGTCCGACCAGCAGCAGAAGGAGCTGACGGCCCAGGTGCTCGCGTGGCCGGGCGGCCAGTGGATCGTCGGCGCCGTCGCGATCGGCGTGCTCGTCATCGCGGGCGTCATCGCCTACAAGGGCGTCAAGAAGTCCTTCGAGAAGGACCTCGACATGAGCCGCGCGCCGTCGTGGGTCGAGCCCGTTGGCCGGGTCGGCTGGATCGGCAAGGGTGTCGCGTACGGCGTGATCGGCGTCCTCGTCGGGCTGGCGGCGCTCAACGCCGACCCGGAGCAGGCCGGTGGCATGGACAAGGCGCTGCACACGCTCGCGGAGCAGCCCTACGGCATGTTCCTGCTGTCCGCCGTGGCGGTCGGCATCGCGGCGTTCGGCGTCTACTGCTTCGTGGCGGCCCGCGCCCTGAAGGAGTGACAGGAAAACGCTGTGCGTGCCACGTCGCTTCTGCGCTAGCGTGGCGGTGTGGTGAGTCCGGAGGCGAACAGGTTCGGGGCTGCGGTTTGACCGTCAGCCCCTGACACCTTTCGCCTCCGGAGTCTTTCTGTGCCTCTTTCGCTGTACCTGCTTGCCCTGGGCGTGTTCGCCATGGGCACCTCGGAGTTCATGCTCGCCGGTCTGCTGCCGGCCATCGCGTCCGATCTCGGCGTGCCCGTGGGCACCGCCGGTCTGCTCACCTCGGCGTTCGCCGTCGGCATGGTCGTCGGCGCGCCGCTGATGGCGGTGGTGACGCGTGCCTGGTCGCCGCGTCTCAGCCTCGTCTTGTTCGTCGTCGTGTTCCTGGCCGCGCACGTCGTCGGCGCTGTCACCACGAACTTCGCCGTGCTGCTGGCGTCGAGGACGGTCGCCGCACTCGCGAACGCCGGGTTTCTCGCCGTGGCGCTGACGACGGCTTCTGCTTCTGTGCCACCGGAACGGCGTGGACGGGCACTCGCTGTGCTGCTGTCCGGCACGACGGTGGCCACGATCGCCGGTGTGCCGGGAGGAGCCTTGCTCGGCACCGCGTTCGGTTGGCGCGCAACGTTCTTCGCCGTGGCCGTGCTCTGCGTCCCGGCCGCACTCGGTGTGCTGAAAGGGGTTCCGGCCCGCCGGGACCGGGTCGCCACCCCCGCGCTCCGGCCGGAGCTGGCCGAGCTGGGCAAGCCGCGGCTGGCGGCGGTCATCGTGCTCGCCGTGTTCGTGAACGCGGTGACGTTCGGGCACTTCACGTTCCTGGCCCCGGTCGTCACGGACGTCGCGGGGCTGGGCGAGTGGTGGGTGCCCGTCGCGCTCGTGCTGTTCGGCGTGGGGTCGTTCCTCGGCGTCCAGGCGGGCGGGCGGTTGTCCGACTTCGCGCCGCGGCCGGTCGTGCTGGCCGGTGGGCCGCTCGTGCTCGCCGGCTGGTGGAGCCTCGACCTGCTCGGCACGAACCCGGTCGCCTTGCTGGTGCTGGTCTTCGTGCTCGGCGCGCTGTCGTTCGCGGTGGGCAGCACGGTGATCGCCCGCGTCCTGCACCACGCGGGAGGCGCTCCCACGATGGCCGGTTCCTACGCGACGGCGGCGCTCAACGCCGGTGCCGTCATCGGGCCGGTCGTCTTTTCGGTCTGAGGCAATGAAAACGGTCCCCGCACCTCTGCCCGAGGTGCGGGGACCGTGGTCTGCCGGAGAGCGTCAGAAGGCGCTCTCGTCGACGTCCATCAGCGAGTTGTCGGTGGACTCCGCGATCTTGCGGCGCGCGGTCAGCTCCGGCAGCACGTTCTTCGCGAAGAACGACGCCACCGCGACCTTGCCCTCGTAGAACGCCTTGTCCTTGGCCGACGGCTCGCCGCCGAGCTTCTGCAGGGCGACCTCGGCCTGGCGCAGCAGCAGCCAGCCGATGAGCACGTCACCCGCGGTCATCAGCAGGCTGACCGAGTTCTGGCCGACCTTGTAGAGGTTGCGGACGTCCTCCTGCGACGAGGTCAGGAAGCCGACGAGCGAGCCGAGCATGCCCTGCAGGTCCTCGAGGGCCTGCTTGAGCAGCGCGCGCTCCTCCTTGAGCCGGCCGTTGCCGCCCTCGTTGTCGAGGAACGACTGGATCTCGCCGTTGATGTAGGCGAGCGCCTGGCCCTTGTCGCGGATGATCTTCCGGAAGAAGAAGTCCAGCGACTGGATGGCCGTGGTGCCCTCGTACAGGGAGTCGATCTTCGAGTCGCGGATGTACTGCTCGATCGGGTACTCCTGCAGGAAGCCCGAACCGCCCAGCGTCTGCAGCGACTGCGCCAGCTGCTCGTACGCGCGCTCGGAGCCGACGCCCTTGACGATCGGCAGCAGCAGGTCGTTGACCTTGGTCGCGAGCTCAGCGTCCTCGCCCAGCTTCACCTTGTCCTGGAACGTCGCGGTGTACAGGTACACGGCGCGCAGGCCCTCGGCGTACGCCTTCTGCAGCATCAGGCTGCGGCGCACGTCCGGGTGGTTGGTGATGGTGACGCGCGGCGCGGTCTTGTCCGTCATGCGCGTGAGGTCGGCGGACTGGACGCGCTCCTTGGCGTAGGACAGCGCGTTCAGGTAGCCGGTCGACAGCGTCGCGATGGCCTTCGTGCCGACCATCATGCGGGCGTACTCGATGACGTCGAACATCTGCGCGATGCCGTCGTGCACCTCGCCCAGCAGCCAGCCCTTGGCCGGGGTGCCGTGCTGGCCGAACGTCAGCTCGCACGTGGTGGACGCCTTGATGCCCATCTTGTGCTCGACGTTGGTCACGAAGGCGCCGTTGCGCTCACCCAGGTCACCGGTCTGCGGGTCGAAGTGGAACTTCGGCACGAGGAACAGCGACAGGCCCTTGGTGCCCGGCTTCGCCTCGATGCCTTCGCCCTCGGGACGCGCCAGCACCAGGTGCATGATGTTCTCGGTCAGGTCCTGGTCGGCGGACGTGATGAACCGCTTCACGCCCTCGATGTGCCAGGAACCGTCGTCCTGCTTGATGGCCTTGGTGCGGCCCGCGCCGACGTCCGAACCGGCGTCCGGCTCGGTCAGCACCATCGTGGCGCCCCAGCCGCGGTCGATCATCAGCTGCGCCCAGTGCTTGTCGCGCTCGGTGCCGTTGTTGTAGACGACCGTCGCGAAGCTCGGGCCCGCGAGGTACATGTAGACCGGCGGGTTCGCGCCGAGGATCAGCTCGGACGCGGCCCACGCGACCGAAGGCGGCGTGCCGAAGCCGCCCAGCTCCTCCGGCAGGAACATGCGGTACCACTCGCCGTCCCAGAGCGCCTTGTACGACTTCTTCAGCGACTCGGGCAGGGTGGCCGAGAACGTCGCCGGGTCGTACTTCGGCGGGTTGCGGTCGGCATCGGCGAAGGAGTCCGCGAGCGGACCCTCCGCGAGGGCCTTCATCTCGGCCAGAACGCCGCGAGCGGTGTCCTCGTCGGCCTGCTCGAACGGCCCCTTGCCGAGGTGGTCCTGCACGTTGAAGACCTCGAACAGGTTGAACTCGAGATCCCGGACGTTGCTCTTGTAGTGGCCCATCTCGTCAGCTCACTCCTCAGGGTCGGGGCGGAACGCCTACTGACCGGTAACAACAGAGTATTACTCGACAGTAACCCCGGCAAGGCCGTCCACCCGCTGGTGGCGAACGGAACACTCCTCCGCCCCGCCTGAATCGGACATGAGGGCCGGTCAGACGCCTGCCGGGCGCTCGGGGAGCGTCTTGAGAAATCCGTCGCCCGATGCCGGCGGCGAGGAGGTGCTCCGGCTAATCGAGCGCGGACGGACCGCTCAGCAGCAGCCCCGACCGGTAGGCCAGCGACACCGCGTGCGTCCGGTCGCGGGCGCTGAGCTTGCGCAGGATGCCCTTCACGTGGCTGCGCACGGTCTCCACGGACACCACGAGCTCGGCCGCGACCTGCTGGTTCTCCAGCCCCTCCGCGATGAGCGTGAGCACCTCGTACTCGCGCCGCGTCAGCACGGGCCGTTCCTTCGCCCGCAGGTCGGGGTGCGCGAAGCCGCGCGCCCGGCACGTCTCGGCGATCACCCGCATGACCTGGCCCGGCTGGGCGCTGCGCGGCACGACGCCGCTGACGCCCGCCTCCCGCGCGACGGTCAGGTAGTTGCCGTGCGCGTGGGCGTCGCGGACGAGCCCGATGACGAGCAGCGCCGGGTCGCGGTCGACGAGCAGCCGCGTGAGGTGGCCGCCGGGGTCGATCAGGGAGTCGACGAGCAGGAGGTCGGGGCGCAGCCGCGCGTGCAGGCGCACGGCGGAGTGCAGGTCGCCCGCCGATCCCAGCCACCGCAGTCCTGGTGCGCGTCTGACCAGCGCACACAGACCCTCGCGGTACAGCGGGACAGGGTCGATGAGCGCGATGCCGGGAGCAGGCCGGCCTGGCGGGAGCATCAGCACCTCCGTTCGTGCTTCCAGACGAGTGACGTCGTTCCCGCGGGGGCGTGACGCCGGTGAGTCCGTTCATGTGGATGAACAAGGGTCACGAATGTGATGCAAGAGCCGCGAACGTCTTCCGCCCGCGGCAACGGGCTCGTAAGACCTACGTCACATATCCCATGCGGATGTGCCAGGTTCCGCCGCCCACAGACCTGGTGCTTCTCGCTGGCACACGTGTGTGCACACACGCAGGAGGTCACATGGGCACCCTCGACTGGCTGGTCGTGGTCGGCTACTTCTTCGTGATGGTGGCGATCGGACTCTGGTCGCGTGGGCGGATTCGCAACATCGCCGACTTCTTCACCGCGGACGGCAGGATGCCGTGGTGGCTGTCCGGCATCTCGCACCACATGTCGGGCTACAGCGCCGTCATGTTCGTCGCCTTCGCGTCCGAGGCGTACCGGCTCGGCCTGACGGTCTACGTGTGGTGGGCGCTCACCATCGGCATCGGTGTCGGCATCGGCGCCTTCCTGTTCGCGCCGCGCTGGAACCGGCTGCGCTCCAAGCACGGCGTCGCCTCCCCGCTCGAGTACCTGGCCCAGCGCTACAACGTGCCCACCCAGCAGGTGATGGCCTACGCGGGAGCGCTGCTCAAGGTCGTCGACATCGCCGCCAAGTGGGCGGCCGTCGCGATCCTGCTGCGCGGCTTCGCCGGTGTGCCGATCACCTGGGGCATCGTGCTCATCGGCCTGGTCACGATGGTCTACTCCGTCCTCGGCGGCCTCTGGGCCGACGCCCTCACCGACTTCGGCCAGTTCGTCATCCAGGCGGCGGCGGGCTTCGCGATGTTCTTCGCCGTCGCGGGCCGCCTCGGCTGGGGCTTCCCCGCGACGATCTGGGACCGGTTGCCGGACAGCCACAGCGACCCGCTCGCCGGCCCGTACACCTCGACGTTCCTGATGGCGCTCTTCCTGATCAAGACGCTCGAGTACAACGGCGGCATGTGGAACCTGGCACAGCGCTACATGGCCGCGCCGTCCGGTTTCGCGGCCAAGCGGTCCGCGCTGCTGTCGGCCGCGCTGTGGCTCGTGTGGCCGCTCGTGCTGTTCCTGCCCATGTGGGCCGCTCCGCTGATCGTGCCGGGCCTGGAGGGCGCGCAGGCGGAGAACGCCTACATCGAGATGGGCAAGGAGATGCTGCCCGCGGGCATGGTCGGCCTCGTCCTGGCCGGCTTCTTCTCGCACACGATGGCGATGGTCTCCTCCGACGCCAACGTGATCGCGGCCGTCGTCAACCGCGACATGCTGCCGCACCTGTGGAAGAAGGTCAGGACGTTCTCGGCGGAGAACCAGCTCCTGCTGGCTCGTGTCACGACGTTCTCGTTCATCGGCCTGAGCATGGTCATCGCCATCGCCTCCGGGGGACAGGGCTTCGTGCTGAAGGTCGTCGTCGACCTCGTCGCCGCCACGATGGGCCCGATCGCCATCCCGCTGATGCTCGGCCTGCTCCCGTGGTTCCGCCGGGTCGGCTCCACCGCCGCCATCGCCTCGGTCGTCGGCGGTCTCGGCCTGTGGGCGTTCCTCTACGTCGAGCAGATGAACAAGGCAGCCTGGGTCACCAAGGGCGTGCTCGTGTCGTGGCCGCTGCTGCTGTCGCTCATCCTCTACCTGGCCATCGGCTTCCTGAAGAAGGAGCCGAGCAGCGAACGGGATGTCCTGCTCGACTCGCTCGGTTCCGACGAGCCGGAGCAGGAGAAGGTGAAGGCGTAACCCGCCCGGTTCCGGCGGCGGCGCACCCGGACCGGGTCGCCGCCGCTGACGCGCTTGTGACCTGATGGTTGCCGTGTCGTGCGTCATCGTCACGAGACTCCGGCAACTCGGACATGCACAGTGGACGCATGGGTAAGTGGTGTCCCGCGGACGATGCCGAGCTGGCCACGGGCTGGCGGCTCTGGCTGGAGCTGAGCGACCGCGTCTTCCCGGGCCCGTCCTGGGACGGCACGCCCGCCGGCGCCATCCACCAGGTCCGCGGGCTGCTCGCGGCGTGCGAGTCGATCAGGACGGACTACCTCGCCGAGACCACCCGCCCCTCCGTGGCCCTGCTGCAGCTGTTGCAGTCGATGGTCTTCGTGGCCTCCTTCCCGGTCGACCTCTGGCACGACGACACGTACCCGCTGGACGACGAACGCGCCGAGCTGCTGCACGGCGACCTCGCGTCGTTCGCCGACCACGTGGCCGGGGTGCGGGCCGCGCTGGCGCAGGGCGGCGGCTGGGTGGAACTGGACCGGCGTCCGTGGGGACTCCCGGTCGACTGACCGCCGTTCTCCCCTGCCTGGCGGCACACTGGGCGGGTGAGCACCCAGTTGCACGCGGCGCTGTCGAGGATCGGCACCAGGACGGCGTTCCCGCGTGGCGGCATGATCGTCCGCCAGCACGAGGTCGCGGTGTCGGTGCTGTACGTCGAGCGGGGCATCTGCCGGGTCGCCCACCTGTCCGCCAACGGCAGGGAGAGCCTGCTCGCCCTGCGCGGGGCCGGCGAGCTGATCGGTGACTTCGGCGTCCTGGCCGGACGCCCGCGCACCGCGATGGTGACGGCGGTGACCGAGGTGGTCGGCCTCGTCGTGCCCGCGGCGAGGTTCGAGCGGCTCGCCGAGGACGAGCCGGAGGTGGGCAGGGAGCTGATGCGGCGGCTCGTGCTGCGGGTGGAGGAGGCCAACACCAAGCGCGTCGACCTGGGCACCCTGCCGACCCGGCAGCGGCTCGCCCGGCTGCTGCTGGAGCTCGTCACGACCTACGGCGACGACGTCGGCTCGCTGCTGACCCAGGAGGAGCTCGGGCACGCGATCGGGGCTACCAGGGAGTCCGTGGTCCGCGCGTTGCGGGGGATGCGGGAGGACGGGCTGGTCAGCACCGCGCGGCGCACGATCGTCGTGCTGCGGCGGGACCTGCTGGCCGCCGAGAGCGCCGGGTCATGACGCGATCACGATCCACGTGACCAGGAACCCGGCCGACACGATCCACAGCACCAGCGCGCGTCTCAGCGCCCGGTACTTCGAGCGCGCCACTCGGGCGAGGGTGTGGGCATAGGCCCAGCCCTCCTCGTCGCCGGACGGCAGCCGGGCGGGTCGCCTCGGCAGCAGCGCCCGCACCAGGAAGACGGCCGACGCCGCCAGCGTCACCGCGGAGAGCCCGAACGCGACGAGCGCCACCACGTTCCACACCCCCGCCGCGCGGGCGACCGGACCGAGCAGCGGTCGCTGGCTCGCGGCCGCGGCGGCCAGCCCCGCCACGGCGGTCGCGCACAACCCCGCCTTCCCGTCCGCGTTCCTGATCCACGCTCTGCTCCGCCGGATGGCCAGTTCCGGTCCGCTCATGTCGTCCCCGTTCTCCCGAGACCACTGTTCATGATCTTCGGGTTGAACGGAAACAGCTGATCGTGTGCGAGCTCGCGGTGCTTTCTGCGACATTTGCCGCAGACCGTCCGGCCCGTGCCGCGGTACTACTCCGGGGGTGTCCAGTTTCTCGTCCGGAAGGGACGATTCATGTACATGTCGCTTGGCATAGGACGCCGGGGTGCACCCGGTTCGTGCGGTGCTGATTGACGCGCTATTGTTCTCGCGCTTCGGCTGATGGCGAGAAGCGAACTCCTCTCTTCTTCTGACAGATTCCTTCCTCGGCGTTCGTGGAGGTCGGTTGACTCACGACGGCAGTGGCTGGCCGGTGCGGACTCTTCTCGGCAGGTTGTCCGCGGCGGCGCGGAAAAGCGTGCTCGCGCTCGGAACGGAACGGTTCAGAGGTCCTGGCGAGTCGATCCTGCGCCAGGGCGAGCACGGCACCGACGTGATCCTGCTGCTGTCCGGCTACGTCAAGGTCGAGGTCGACCTCCCACGCGGGGAGAGAACCCTGCTGGCCGTGCGCACCGCCGGTGACCTGGTCGGGGAGATGGGGCCGCTGGAGCGCAGGCCCCGCAGTGCGAGCGTGCGGACGTGCGTCCCGATCCGCTACCGGTCCATCGCGTGGACCGACTGGGAGCGGTTCCTCGGAGCGCACCCGGCGGCGGCGCTCGAGTTCGGCCGGATGCTGTCCGCGCGGTTGCGGTCGGCCAACGAACGGAGGCTGGACGCGGCGGTCTCCCGGCGCGTCCCGGTCAAGATCGCGCGCGTGGTGGACGAGTTGTTCACCGTGCACGGAACTCCGGTGGAATCCGGCGTGGCGTTGTCGGTCCCGATCACGCAGCGGGAGCTGGCGTCGTTGGCGGGGGTCTCGCTCTCGGCCACGGAATCGGAACTGCGTGAACTCGAAAACAGTGGTCTGCTCAAGTGGAAGTACCGCGGTTGTCTGCTCCTCGACAGCGTCGAGCTGAAGCGGCGCGCGGAGAATTTTCCCGACAACCCCCTCCAGTAGGGAATGTCGTTCGTCTGTTCCGGTGGAAAGTTCCGGCGGAGCGCGCCATCGGCGCCGACGCTCCGTCCTGAAAGGAAGTGGAATGGTTGATCCATTCAACCGCGCCCTCTGCATGACCGCGGACGCGGAAGGCTACGGAAGGCGCAGCGACCCGGAGAAGGCCGTCGTCCAGGAACAGCTGTCCGAGGTGCTGGGCAGGGCCGCGGAGCAGGCGGGGCTCGCCAGGGACACCTGGCAGCGCCAGCCCAAGGGCGACGAGGAGCTCGCGGTCATCCCGTCCGCCGAGTTCGAGCCCGCCGTCGTCGACCCGTTCATCGCCGCCCTCGACCGGGAGCTGTCCGTCGTCAACCTCGGTGTCCCGCCGAGCAGGCGCCTGCGGCTGCGCGTCGCGCTGCACCACGGCGTCGTCCACCCCGCCGCCCTCGGGTTCGGCGGCCAAGGCGTCGTGCACGTGTGCCGGCTCGTCAACGGTGCCGCGGTGAAACAGGCGCTGACCGCCGCACCGGACTCGAACCTCGCCGTCGTCCTCTCGCCCGAGGTGTTCGACCACGTCGTGCGGCAGGGCCACACCTCGTTGTCCCCCAAGGACTTCCGCGAGATCGACGTGACCAACAAGGAGATCACCGCCAAGGGCTGGCTGCGCGTGCCCGGTTCCGACGTGCACGCGCTCGACCTCGGACAGCCGCGTGCCGCGAAGCCCGCACCCGCGGGCCGGGTGGCGCACATCGAGTTCCACGACGTCGTCAACGCGGAGCACGCGACGTTCGGGTTCAGGGAGGGCTGACCGCGTGGACCCGGACAACGAGACCGGCGAGGTCCCGGCCGCGGCGCCCGGCGAGGCGCCCGACGCCCACCGGCAGGAGGACGTCGCCGAGCCGCTGGTGGACGACCAGGAGGACGAGGACCTCGACGAGGCGTCCGCCGCCGAACGGTCGCGCGGCAACCAGGTCATCAACAACTTCTACGCGGAGGTCGACGCGGCCAACGCCAGGTTCGGCGTGTCCGTCTCGGCCTCCACCCGGCGCGCGACCGGTCCGATCAGCAGGGCCGAGATCGACGCCGTCCGGCAGGACTACGTCCGCCCCGGCTGCTTCGACGAGTTCGAACGGCTGCTGCGGGCCGAGCACCTCGCCGTGGCGGTGGGCGTGGACGGCATCGGCAAGCGGACAGGGGCGATCGCCGGGCTCTGCTCGGTGCTGCCGGAGGGGAGCCCCGTCGTGGCGCTCGCTCCGTCCAGCGACTTCGCGGAGCTGCGCATCGCACCCGGCCGCGGCTACCTGATGGCCGACCGGCTGGACAGCGGAGCCGCGTCCGTCCAGCAGCGGTTCGAGATCGAGCGCGTCCAGGCCGAACTGGCGCGCAACGGCTCGTACATGGTGATCACGCTCGGGTCGCCGGGCGCGTTGCGCAGGCACCTGCGCCGGTTCGTCGTCGACTGGCAGCCGCCGGACTCGGAGCTGTTGTTCGACAGGTACTTCGGCGACGTCCCGGACGGCGACGCCGACCTCGCCCTGGTGCGCAAGCGCATCGCGGACCAGCCTCCGCGCACGGTCGTGGCGGTGGCCGGAACGGCCGCGCGGCAAGGCGGAGCCGCGGCTCTCGCCGAGCTGACCAGCTCGTCGGCCCAGATGGTGCGGGACTGGTTCGACGAGGACCGGCGCACGTTGAGCGAGGTGCTCTCGGCCGCCGCGGCGCTGTTCGCCTACGGCGTGCCGGTGCGGAAGTTCGAGGTGCTGCTGGAGCGGCTGCTCGAGCTCGGCGCGTCCGGCGGGAACGAGATGGTCGGGCCGCAGATGCGCGCGCTCGACAGCCCGCCGCCGCAGCGCCGGGTCGACTGGGCCAACGACGGGACGCTCTTCACCGTCACCCGCGACCTGTCGGCGGAGTTCGGCGACCCCGGCCGGGAACGCCGGATCGTCTTCCGCTTTCCGAACCACCGCGAGCACGTCGCCGCCGAACTGGCCGAACGGTTCGGCATCGAGGTGTGGGCGCCCGTGCGGACGTGGGCCCACGAGGTGGTCAAGACGCCGGTGTCCGAAGTGCACCTCCAGCTCGCACTGGGCTTGGCGCTGCTCGGCCGCGACTCGTGGGGAGAGGTCGAGGAGTCGTTCCTCATGCCGTGGTCCAACGGCACCGGCCCGGAACGCGTCGCCACCGCGTACGTGCTGTCGTGGATGTGCATCGACGACTCGCTGGCACCCGTCGCGCTCGACCTCGTCCTGAGGTGGGTGCGCGACAGCCGGATCAAACGGCGCACCACCGCCGCCAACGCCCTCGGCGGCGCGCTCGGCATCCGCTACCAGCTGCCCGCGCTGACGTGGCTGTGGCACCTCGCGTCCCGCGGCGGCATCGAGAGCAGGGTGGCTCGGCAGTCCATCGCGGCGTTGTTCTGCGCGAACGCGGGCGACGGCGCGGACGCGGGCAGCCTGCTGCGGTTCGTCCAGCGCGGACTGGACACGGCGGTCGACGACGGCCGCCCGATGCCGGCGCTCGACACCGTCGTCGCGGTGCTCGGCGCCACCCGTCCCGACTCCGGCGAGACCGCGATGGCCGGTGTGCTGCGCGAGCAGCCGCAGAACCTGCGGGTGGTCGGGGAGCTCTGGGCGGAGACAGTGCGCAGCGCGCGCCATCGGGGGAGGGGGATCGACGCGCTGCGCCGCACGCTCACCGCACTCGGCGAGGACGAGGTCGCGAAGACCGTGATCGTCCGGCTCGGCGAGGTGGTGCGCGTCTGCCTGACCGACACGGAGACCGAGATCCTGCGCCGTTCGCTCGGCCAGGAGCTCGGCGGTCCCGCCGGTGGCGCGGGCATCGCCGAGCAGATCGTCTCCGCGCTGCTCGCCACCTTCGCAACCGGATCCGACTGGTAGGGGGAGAACACCACCGATGACGCACAACGACAACTACCCGGTCTGCGAGGAGCGGACCCTGCCCGCGGTGAAGCGGCGGGTGTTCACCAAGCGCAGGGACGTCTCCGAGCTGCCGCCGCAGAACCCCGGCACGGTGCTCGTGTTCGAGGTCGGCGGCCGCTACGAGGCGTTCAGCGAGCGCCGCCACCTCACCGGCGCGGAGGAGGCGGTGATCGACGCGGTCACCGTGAGCGTCGTCGACGTCCGCGCCAGGCTCGTCGACGTCGAGCTGGCGATCCCGTCCGCCAACCCCGGCAACGACTTCCTGGTGCACGTCCGGTTCGGCTGCACCGTCACCGACGCCGAGGTGGTCGTGGCCAGCCGCCTGACGAACGCCGCCCACGTGCTGCGCGAGTACCTGCGCCGCGACCGTCCACTCGTGGAACTGGGCTGCGACTACCGCATCGACGAGCTGAACGAGGTGCGCAAGCTGGTGAACGCGCGGGTCACCGCGTACTGCCGGCTGGAACAGCCCAGGGTTCCCGGCCTCGCCGTAGAACTGTCCACAGTGGAGGTTCTGACGCCCGGCGAGCTGCGCACGCACGGCGGCAGGATGCAGGAGGAGGCGTGGGAGCAGCAGTACACGACGCTGAAGCTCAGCGGGCAGAGGGGATCCGCCGAGTTCCTGCGCGACATGATCAGCCAGGGCCCGGAGATGGCGGACGCCATGGCGTTGAGCCGCGGCGAGATCACCGCCGCGCAGATCGCCGCGCAGAAGCGTGCCGACACGGAGCTGGAAGTGCAGAACGCCCTGCGGGTGCTGTCGCTGCTGGGAAACGCGGACGGGCTGAACCACATCGGCTACGACCCGGCCCACCTGATCGACAAGATCACCCAGGCCAAGCTCGGCGTGCAGCCGGCTCCCCAGATCGCACCGGCGGGCCGCAGGCGTGCGGTCACGGCGGGCCAGAACGACGACAAGCCGGGATTCGCACCGAATGAGGACGACCTTGCCTGACCTGACGAAGCTCCGGCCGCTCCCCCGCGACCTGGACCTCGGTCGCAAGCTGCGCACGTTCGCGGGCGTGGACGAGAAGGTCCTCGCCACCGTGCCGCACGAACGCGCCCGCTACACCGGCGTGGGCGGAGCGGTCCTCGGCACCGCCACGATCGCCACCGCCTCGTTCGGCCTGGCCCTGGCGCAGATCTTCGACGGCTGGAGCATCGCCCTCCTGCTGCCGATGCTCCTGTGGGGCCTGTTCGTGCTGAACCTCGACCGCTGGCTGGTGTCGAGCTCGACCGGCTCGAAGTGGACGAGAAGGGCGTGGCTGCTCGTGCCGAGGCTCGTGCTCGCCTGCTTCTTCGGCGTGATCATCGCCGAGCCGCTGGTCCTCGGCATCTTCGGCAAGGCCATCGAACAGCACGTGCAGGAAGGCCGCCGAGCCGAGATCGAGGCGTTCGAGAAGCGCCTGGCCGGCTGCAACCCCACCAGCGGCGCCGCCCCGACGACCGGCTGCACCGAGGCCGACAAGATCCGCACCGGCACCACCCCGGCAAGCCTCGAACAGGAACTGGCCAACCGCCGCGAGGACGCCGCCGCCCTGGAAGCCACCATCAGACGCGACACCGAAGAACACGGAAAACTGGAAGACCTCGCCCGCCGCGAGTGCGCAGGAGTAGGCGGCGACGGCCTCACCGGCGTGGCAGGCGCCGGCCCCGAGTGCCTCAGACTCCGCAAACAGGCCGACGACTACGCCGCCGCCCACCCGATCGCCCCGAACAAGGCGAAGCTCGACGACCTCACCACCCGCATCTCCGACCTGGAGCAGAACACCGGCACCGCGAAAGCGGACCACGACAAGGCGATCGCCGCCGAGATCCGCACCCGCGTCCAAGCCAAGCACGACACCTACAACGGCATCGGCCTGCTGGAACGCTTCAAAGCACTGGACGAACTGGTGGCAGGCAACGCCTTCCTCCTCGCCGCCCTGTGGGCAGTCCGCCTGTTCCTGATCGTCATCGACTGCCTGCCCGTGCTCGTGAAGATCTTCGGCGGCGTCACCGCCTACGAACGCATCGTCGAAACCCACCTCACCAGCGCGGTGAAGAGCGAGAACGAGGAACTGCGCGTCGAAGAGGCCCGCAGGTCGAGCAGCTGGCGCATCCAGCTCCGCGAGATCGAGATCGCCGAACGCAAGCGCATGGCCGAGATCGACCTGGAGCTCCGCGAACACCAGGTGGCCACCAACCGCAAGTCGGAGTCCGCTGTGGACGAACTCGCCGCCCTGCTGCTGCGGGAGGCCGAGGAGAAGACGGTGGTGAACGAACGCCTCGCGGCGTGACACGTATGGGCCCCGGCTGAGCATCAGCCGGGGCCCACGGCGTCAGGGAACCAGCGAGGCCAAGTCGACGGAGACTTCGACGGGCCCTTGGACCACAACGCGGCCGGCACCATCACCGGTCGGCATGGGCGTTCGTTCCCGGTATGTGCCGCCTACCAGTTCGAAGGCGCGCAACGTGGCGGCTCGACGGCCTGCGTGCATGTCGACGGTCCACAGGTAAGGCACACCGGCGATGGCGTACCCGGCCACCTTGGTCTCTCTTTCATGCACGTTGTTGCCTGGAGACCAGATCTCAACGGCGAGCACCAATGCCGACGCGGGGAAGCTCGTTGTCGTGGGCAGCGTGTTGAGCAAAGCAACGTCAGGGATCAACGCGGTGCGGATAGCAGTCGAGATCTCAATACCCACACCCGTGACGGCATGCAGCCTGTCGTTGCCTTCCACCGCTTGCCACAGAGCGCGGTAGAGAGCTCCCAGCGCGTACTGATGTGGGCCGCCTGGTGGCGGCGACTCGTGGTAGTAACCCCAGATCAGCTCAAGTTGGGACCCGTCGTCGGGGTGATCGGCAGAACGCCACTCGTCGACGGTGGTCGGGCCGATGGGGTGTGCGAGATCGGTAACCGCGGTCACCTCGCTTCCGGTTCGTCGTTGGTCACCACTATCCCCTGCTTACGCCTGAGCAGTGCGAATGCGAGTGTCGCCGAGCTGAAGACCAACAGAGGGCGCTGCTCAAGGCGGTGGTGGACGAACGCGTCGCGGCGTGACGGCCCGCTTCGTCCGGCTACTCTGGAACGAGACCTCCAGGCGAACGAGGTGCGGCCGTGACCGACGAACCCTCCGCGAACGACATCGGCCGCCGCCTCCGCCAGATCCGGCACGCGCGGGGGAAGTCGCTCGCGGTCGTCGCCGGCCTCGCGGGCATCTCCACCTCCTACCTGTCACGCCTGGAGTCCGGCGCACGGGCGTTGGACCGCCGCTCGTTGATCGTGAACCTCGCGAACGCCCTGGAAGTGGCCCCGAGCGAGATCTCCGGCGCAGGGCTGGTGTCACCCGGCCGGTTGGCAGAAGACCGATCGCTGAACGAGGTCAGGCTGGCGCTCGCCGCAGCCGGCATGCACGACCCGCGTGGCGAGATCGTGCCCGTCGAGATGCTGTCGAGCCGTGCGACCGCGTTGCTGGACGCACAACGAGACTGCAGGCTCGAATTGGTCGGCGCCGAACTACCGCTCCTGATCCGGGACCTGCACGCAACCCTGGAAGCCGGACACGACGTGTCCCGTCTGCTCGCCTTGGTCCACGTCCAAGGCACCCAGGCGTGGTTGACGGACATCGGCGCCAACCCGGATCTCGCGTGGCAAGCCGTCACCCTCGCGCAGCAGGCGGCTGCACGGGCAGACGATCCGTTCTCCCACGCGGTGAGCGCGTTCGGCACGGCCTTCGGCCTCATGGCCGTCGGCGCGTTCGACCTGGCGTCCCAGGCGCTGTCAGCCCCAGCCGTGGGAACGAAGACGAAGGAAGCTGCGGAAGTCACCGGAATGCTCGCCCTGACGTCTTCGCTCACCGCCGCTGCCAGCGGAAACCGCGCCGAACAGCAAGCGGCACTCGACCACGCAGCCGATCTGGCCCGCCACACCGGCGAAGGAAACACCCTGTGGTTCGGCTTCGGCCCAGGCAACGTCGGTGTCTGGCGGATGTCCGTGGCACTCGAAGCAGGCGACCACGCCACAGCCGCCCGGATCGCAACCACCGTGACGCCGGAAACCCTGCCGTCGGCAACCAGACGCGCGACCTACTGGCGTGAGTACGGCCGCGCACTGGCACATCTGCCGCGAAGGTTCGAGGAAGCGGTCGCGGCGTTGCGCCGAGCTGAACAGATCTCACCGGCACACGTGCAACGGCACCCGTTCATGCGCTCGGTCCTCGCGGAACTGCTGACGAAGGCGAAGCGGGACAGCGCGGGCCGGGAACTACGAGGGATGGCGCACCGCGCCGGCTTGGTCGTGTAACTCGACCAGGTGACCTTGCCTCCCAGGCACAACACCAGGTCAGCCCGTTCCTAGCGTTCCGGAACATGATCTCTGTCGTCGCGCCGTTCATCACCGCGTGGAGCACGGAACAAGACTTGCCGTGCCGGCTGGTGGAACACCCCGGTCGAGGTGTGGCTTATGCCGATGAGGTGGTGACCGACCGGGATGCGCACGGCGTCCTCTGGCGCCAGACCTCGACCCGCAGAGGCGAAGGGCGCCCCGAGTTCGGCCGAGTCCATCCGGCGTGGCAACGGCAGGCTATGGAGCTGTTGTTGTGCCAGGTGTGCGGCGGTCCCGCAGACCGCGATGACGAGGGTGTTCTGTGGCTGCTGCGAGACCATCGCGACGACTGGCGTCACTGGCCGGAAGGCATGGGCTCGACCGGAACCGCCCATCTGCCTGCCCTGCGCCGTGGTGTCCGTCCGTCTTTGTCCCGCACTGCGGCGCGGCGCTGTCGCTATTCGCGCTCGTGAGTTTCCGATCGCTGGTGTCCGAGGTGTGCTTTATCGACGAGGTCCACTGGCACCGGTTGCGGCTGGGATCGTGACCGTGCCGTACGACGACCCTGCGGTGCGGTGGGTGCTGGCTTCGGCCTTGGTCCGCGAGCTGCGTGGTTGCGGTGTTGTGCGGTCGGAGGAACTCCAAGCGGACACGCGTGGTGACGGCAAAGACGAGGGCTCAGGTTGTGTGACCTGGGCCCTCGTCGTGGAGCGGGTGACGGGAATCGAACCCGCCTCTGCTGCTTGGAAACCCGTTTCAGCGCGCAAGGCGTATGCCTCACCCTGCGATCGGGCGGAGTCAAGGATGACCGTGACGTATACCTGTTGACCAGGTCTTACAACCCATCGGACTCGAAGTTCCATCGGGCGGCGTTTGGCCACTGGGCGTTCAAGCTTCTGCCCCAGGGGAAGGGTTCACGCCTCGAACGTGTCCCATGGCTGTCCTGTGGGATATTCGGAGGGCAAGTCCTGAACGTCACCTGGACGACAAGTCTCGCCTCGCGAACCGTCCTGAGCCTTGATAGCGCAAATCGGAGCATGAACCCTGGGATTCGAACCCACTGCGGCGCGCTGACGAGGAGGCGCTCGACCTCGCACGTGATGCATCCACTCCGTCTACGCCGTGCTTCGGCGCAGGACTCTGGCCCGCGAACTGATCACGTCGTGCTTCCAGACGTGCCGCTGTTCTACTCCGTCGCTCTCAGCAGCTTCCAGGACTTCAGCTGCGAGGTCACCAGATCTGTGGTCAGCCTGCCAACCTGGTCGCGCCGACGTACTCGTCCATGTTTTCGCTGGTCAGACACCTCGTGTCGAGATCAAGAAGATCCGTTTGACGATGTCAGGAACAACCAGAGCTTCAAGTGCGTTGTGGCGGGGTAGACAGGATGGGGGATTGCCCACATACCCATCTACCCCTAATCTGGACAACGTACCGCCGTGAACCAATGCCTAGGTGACCGCCGCCCACCGCCAACCACGACAGGTCAGCTCCGCACCGGAGGACAGCTGACCGTTCGTCGTCGCCTAGCCATCATGAGCAACGCCGCTGCGTTGGCAATCAGTGGTGCGCGCTCAAGAAGCATTCAATCAAGGGGCCATCATGACGACACTCGAAGGATTCCGCCCCGTCGCCGAAGTTACTGCAGACGAACGCTCACGCATCGCATTCGGCAAGGCGGGAGTACACAAGGACGACCGCTACGCTGTCTCCGTCAACGACGAAGGCGCCATCTTGCTAACCCCCCTGGTCAGCATCCCGAAGCGGGAGTTGCTGGTTTGGGAGAACGACGAGTTGCGCGCTTCGCTGTTCCGCGGCTTGGCCGACGCCGCTGAGGGGAAGATCAAGCGGCTCGACTGGGTCACGGCCAACATCAACGCAGACGCGGATGACGAGGACGAGTGAGCGCTCCGCCGTACGTACTCCTGTACACAGCCGAGGCTGAAAAGGTCATGATGGACCTGCAGGACAGGCAGTACATCAAGAAGTGGAAAAAGGTGCAAAAAGCCTTGGCCCTTCTTGAACAACCTGGTCCTACCTACCCTGGGTTGCGTTCCCACACGTACCAGTCAGTTCCGGGTCCAGGGAAGGCTCAGCTGTGGGAGTCGTACGTCGAGAACAACACACCGTCGGCCTGGCGCATATGGTGGATCTACGGCCCTGAAGCTGACCAGATCACTATCGTTACGATTGGCCCGCATCCGTAGACTCGCCGCGCCGACCCGTCGGACAGAGCGGTCTCGGTACGGAACTTGCTCCTCCGCGATCGCATATTGCAAGCCACTGGCCAGCTCAAACGCGGAAATCGGGCGCCTTGGTCACTAGACTGTGACCACGGCGCCTGATTTCCGTGAAGGCTCGCTCGCGGGAGACCAAACCGCAACACACCCTCATCGGCCAGTCTTAGGCCGCCGTACTTCTTGTTCGACAGCCAGTTCTGATGTCGAAGCTGCTGCTTATCTGCACCTCGACCCACAAGAGCTTTGGCACTGAACCGCTCGGCGGTGGATCGTCGGCATAGGGACCTGCGCGATCGATGATCTTGGACAATGTAAAGGTCAGAGCGCAGTCGGCGCCGGTACAGCCACCCGACGCAGTCTCTCCCAGTCGGAACACTAGTTGACGTCGTGGTTGTCGTGGTCGTAGTTGTGATGGGCACGAACGACGGTCTGTCGTTGGCAGTGTCGGACTTTCCTGAACACCCATCTATCAGCAGTAGAACCAGAAATTTCGACGCAGGACCGAGTTAAATGATTGCCGGGAACAGGGGCGGGGAACCTTCCCGCAACGAGCACCCCTGAGCCATGTCGACCGATTTCTGGCTATCTTCTATCTGCGGTTCCCTGTGGGGCCGCCTTGAATGAAGGAAAGAAACTCCGAACGCGGCAGCTCTACGCGTTGACCAGCCGCACGAGTTCGGCAGTGCTCGTTAGATCCGCAAGCACGACTTCAGCGCCAGCGGCTTGAAGGTCCTCGGCACTGCTGCGCCCACTCGCCACAGCGATAACACGCGCACCTGCGGTCAGGCCGGCGGCCACGTCCTGCGGAGTGTCCCCGATGAGCACCGTGTCTCGCGGGGAGAACTCAGTGCCAAGCTGCCGAGCCGCACGCTCCCTGGCGATTGCGACCAGTTCGGCCCGGTCGGTGTGGTCGTCGCCGTACGCACTCGTCACCAGGTCGAGAAAACGTGCCAGACCGAGCGCGACCAGCTTGATGCGGGCAACAGCCCGAAGGTTCCCGGTCAGCACCCCTTGATGAACCACCGGGTCAGCTTCCAAGGCAGCCAGAGCTTCCCGTGCTCCCGGCAACACTCGGGCTCGCGACGCGAACTCATCGCGGCCGACCTCGTAGCTGTCGACCAAGGCGCTCACGAGCTGGCCCACCGAAGCATCAGTCGGCTCGATCCGGTGCAATCTCAGTGTCTCCGTGATGATGTCCAGCTCGGTCCGGCCGCTGACGTCGGCAAGTCGCTGGAAAGGCTGGCCGAACGCGGCGGGGATCGCTCGCTCGTACATCTCCCGTCCCATGCCGCGGGACTGGAGCAACGTGTGGTCGATGTCCCAGAGCACGAGCCGCCGCAGCTCGTTCGGCGCGATCATGCTTCGAGTCTGTCACCGGTCGGGTCAGCGCAGGCGGGTGATTGCGTCGCGCCACGACAGCAAAAGACGAGGGCCCAGGTCGTGTGACCTGGGCCCTCGTCGTGGAGCGGGTGACGGGAATCGAACCCGCCTCTACAGCTTGGGAAGCTGTCGTTCTACCAATGAACTACACCCGCAGGAGCAAGCTCGCCGCCGATCATACACAGCGTCGCAACGCACGCGTCCAGCACCTCAACGCCCGTGTCCCGGCCAGGGCGCCGCGTCCGGATTCGGTTAGCCTGTCCAGGTGCTGCTGAGTGACCAGGATCTGCGCAAAGAGGTCGAGTCGGGCCGGCTCGTGCTCGACCCGTTCGACGTCGAGATGCTCCAGCCGAGCAGCATCGACGTGCGGCTCGACCGGTTCTTCCGGGTCTTCAACAACACCCGCTACACGCACATCGACCCCGCTCAGCAGCAGGACGACCTCACCAGCATGGTCGAGGTGCCGGCGGACGAGCCGTTCGTGCTGCACCCCGGTGAGTTCGTGCTCGGCTCCACCTACGAGATGGTGACGTTGCCGGACGACCTGGCCGGGCGGCTTGAAGGCAAGTCCAGTCTGGGGCGGCTCGGGTTGCTCACGCACTCCACCGCGGGGTTCATCGACCCCGGGTTCTCAGGGCACATCACGCTGGAGCTCTCGAACGTCGCGAACCTGCCGATCACGCTGCATCCCGGTATGAAGATCGGGCAGTTGTGCCTGTTCAAGCTGTCGAGTCCGGCCGAGCACCCGTACGGGTCTGCGCAGGCCGGGAGCCGGTACCAGGGGCAGCGCGGGCCGACGCCGAGCCGGGCGTACCTGAACTTCCACCGCACCGACACGCGCCGCTGAAGCGTTAGAAGCCGTAACGCTCCAGCACGCGCCGCCGCAGTTCGGGGTCGGTGCGGGGGACGGGTTCCAGGAAGACCTCGTCGAGGTCCGGGAACTCGGTGTGCAGTTCCGCCGAGATGCGCACGCACGCCCTCTCCAGGTCGGACGCGGTCAGGGCGTCGTCGAAGTCGAGGCGGGCGCACAGCAGTACGCGGTCGGTGCCGATGAGCATCGTCAGCACGTCCACCACGGCGTCGACCTCGGGTTCCGAGGCCAGGCGGCGCCAGATCGCCTTCACGACGACGGGGTCTGCCTGGCGGCCGATCAGCAGGCCGCGGTTGGTGCGGGCGAGGATGTACGCGACGGTTGCCAGGAGTGCGCCGATGGCCAGTGACGCGAGGCCGTCCCACACCGACGAGCCGGTGAGCTGGTGCAGGCCGAGGCCGGACACGGCCAGCAGCAGGCCGATCAGGGCCGCGGAGTCCTCCAGGAAGACGGTTTTGACGGTCGGGTCGTCGGACGTGCGCAGGAAGTCCCAGAAGCTGTGGCCGTGCTCGGCCGACTGGGAGCGGACCTGGCGGAACGCCTGGGTCCACGACACGGACTCCAGCACGAACGCCACGCCGAGCACGATGTAGCCCACCAGTGGGCGGGTTTGTTCTTCCGGGGCGCCGAAGACGGTGCGGAAGCCCTCGTAGAACGCGAACACCGCGCCCGAGGCGAAGATCGAGACCGCGGCCAGCAGGGACCAGAAGTAGCGCTCCTTGCCGTAGCCGAACGGGTGGCGGCGGTCGGCCGGGCGGTCGGAGCGGCGCAGGGCCGTGAGCAGGAGGGCCTCGGTGAACGTGTCGGCCACCGAGTGCGCGGCTTCGGAGAGGATTGCCGCCGAACCGGTCAAAACACCCGCGATCGCTTTCGTGATCGCGATGGCGAGGTTGACGACCAGGGCCAGGACGACGGTGAGAGTGCTTTCCCCGGAAGTCTGCGGCTGCTCGCTCATGACGATCACTGTAGGCCCGGTGGCGCCCGCTCACAGGTCGGAAGCGGGCCGTTGACCGGCGAAAATCACGGTTTTGTCTCGGGGGCAACCGGGAGGGGTGCTCAGACGACTTCTTGTCGACTGGCTGCCGGGGGCGGCTGGGAAACAGGTCGGGAAATCAATCCGGAATGCTCGCGGCTCTATTTGTGCTGCGCAAAAAAATTGGGGGCAGGAAAATGGGGATCGTCCACCGCGCCGCGGCCGTCGGCATCGTCACCTCGCTGGTCGCCGTGCCGCTCGCGCTGCCGGGCACCGCGTTCGCGCAGAACGAGGACCGTCCGTCGAGCTTCATGGGCGGCACCGTGTTCAACGACCTCAACGGCGACGGTGTGCGGCAGGAGGGCGAGCCCGGGATCAAGGACGCCGCAGTCCTCGTGAAGGGGACGGACGGCAAGGCGTACCCGTACTCGACCGACGCGGCCGGGAACTGGCTCGTCAAGTACGTGCAGTCCGACGTGTACGAGGTCAGCTACGTCGACTCGAAGCTGGGCGGCACCACGCCCTCCTCGGTGCGGGTCGACGTCACTGACCACAGCGGGCACTCGATCTCCTTCGGCCTGCGTGGCGGCTCGATCTGCGGCGTCGCCTGGATGGACGAGAACTCCGACGGCGAGCGGCAGGCGGGTGAGGGGCCGGTGTCCGGCCGGTTGGTCTACCTGCACGGGACCGATCGCCAGGCCCACTCCGGTGCGGACGGCGGGTACTGCTTCGACGGTCTCGGGCCCGGCGAGTACCGGCTGTTCTCCTCCCGCCTCCAAGCCGACCGGCTGGTGCTGACCAAGGGTGGTGGTGACTCGAAGTTCGACTGGGTCAGCGCGTTGTCGCAGCCGGTCGTGGTCGGGAAGGGTGAGCAGGTCACGGGCATCGACTCCGGCTACGTGGTGCCGCGTGCCGACCTGAAGGCGGTGCAGGTGCTGATCAACCGGCCGGGCGGCGGCGCCACCGACGAGAACGACTTCCGGGTGGGCGACGTCATCGAGGTCTACGGCTCGGTCACGCCCAACGGCGACGTGCCGGAGAGCATCGGTGGGGTGCTGACGCTGCCGGAGGGGCTGCGCATCGAGGCCGCGGTCGGTGGTCTCGGCGACACGGCTGTGATCCGCGGCCAGGAGGTGCACGCGGTGCACGGCGACAAGAAGCACCAGGGGCTCGTCGAGTTCCTCGGCGCCAGGGTCGTCGTGGAGAAGGAGTTCACCGGCGGCGAGATCAAGTGGCAGGTGCAGGGCTTCCTCCCCGACACCGACCCGTCCAACGACGTGCTGACCCGCACGATCAACGCACTGCCCGCCCAGACGCAGCCGCAGACGCAGCCGCAGGGTGGTGCTCCGGTCGCGGCCCCCGCCAAGACGGCCGGCCTGGCGAACACCGGCGTGGACCCCGTCGCCGCGGGCGCGATCGGCCTGGGGGCGCTCGCCCTCGGTGGCCTGGCTCTTTTCGGTGCCCGGCGTCGGCAGCAGGGCTGACCGTTACTGCGTTCGAGTGACATTCGCGGGGCGGGGCAACATTCGCCGCTCCTGAGGTGTCTTACGACTGGGATCCGCATCCGGGGGGACGCTGATCACCAGGGGGTAAGACGGAACGGCCCGCGTCCGGGAGAGACGCGGGCCGTTCTGCGTCTCCGTGTCCGGTGTCACGCAACACCGGGCGCCGGTGCGGAGATGTCCTCCACAGACGATCTTGGGGGATCACCGTGAAGAAGCACTTCGCCGTCGCGTTGACGGCTGCCCTCGTCCTGCCCGCCACACCGGCGGCCGCCCAGGACGAGACCATCACCATCGGGGGCCTGGTCTACCTCGACCGCAACGTCAACCGCGTCTTCGACGAAGGGGACGTCGTCTGGACGGACGGCCTCTCCGTGCGGGTCTCCGAACACGACACCGGCCGCATCATCGGCGACTTCGGCACGGACGCGAGCGGCCGCTACCGCGTGGTCGTGCCGAAGGGGCCGGAGTACGCGGTGACTTACATCAACCAGGACTACGCCACGAACCGGCCGATGTACGGCTTGATCACCGAGAGCACGGCGGACGCCGACTTCAACCTGATCGGCCAGATCCTCGCAGGCAGCTCGTTCGTCGACGCGAACGGCGACGGCGTGAAGCAGGCGGGCGAGCGGACCCACCAGGGCCGGATCAAGGTCGTCGGCCGGTCGCGCAGCGGTCGTGCGATCGAGCTGGAGACGCAGCCGGGCGCGGACGGCACCTACTCGTTCGACCTGCCGGACGGCGATTTCACGATCACCGCACCGGACCTCACCGCGGAGGGCTTGGCTCTGGCCCCGCCGAGGACGCCGCACGACATCGACTGGCTGACGGGGTCGCACAAGCTCCAGCAGATCTGGGACGAGGACCGCACGGACCGCCTCGACCTGCGCTACCTCGAGGCGAAGGCCGACATCGGCCTGGAGTCGGCCGTCACGCCGGTCCGGGACGTGTACACGATCGGCGACCAGCTCGATCTGAAGCTGACGCTGACCAACCACGGCAACGTGCCGGTCGCGCCGACGTTCTTCCTGGGGTCGTTCGCCGCGAAGCTGCTGTCGCACAGCGAGAACGTGACGCTGCGGCCGGGCACCGACGAGGACTTCACCGTCAACGCCAAGATCCTCCCCGGCCAGCAGGTCGACGTCGCGCTGCGGATCGAGCTGACCGACGTCGAGTACACCGAGGTGCACGCGCTGGTGCGCTTCAACTTCGGCCGCCTGCCGGACGTCGGCCAGCAGAACAACGTGGCCGTGAAGACGATCAAGGTGGTCGCGCGGCCCACGACCGGGCCGGGCACGACCACCGAGCCGACGGCGACGACCACGACGGCGGCGCCCACGAGCACGACGGACCAGGCGGTCGCCAAGGCGGGCAACGGTTCGGGCCTCGCCTCGACCGGTGCGTCACCGCTGGGTTTCCTGGGCCTCGGCGCACTGCTGCTGGCCGCGGGTGTGGGCGCGCTCTTCGTGGCACGCCGTCGCCGATCCTGACCACTTAGGACCCGTCACGGCTAGTCTGCGCGGCATGGGCATCTTGGTGCATGTGCTGCTGACTGCCGTGGCGGTCTGGGTCTCGACCGCCATCCCCGGCATCGACCTGGGCGAGGGCACCACCGGCTCGCGGATCCTGACGCTGATCGGCGTCGCGGTGATCTTCGGTCTGGTGAACGCGGTGGTGAAGCCGCTCGTGAAGTTCTTCGGCTGCCTGTTCTACCTGCTGACGCTGGGGCTGATCGGGCTCGTCGTGAACGCGCTGCTGTTCATGCTCACCGGGTGGATCGCCGAGCAGTTCGACCTGCCGTTCCGGGTCGACGGCTTCTGGCCCGCGTTCTGGGGCGCGATCATCGTCGCCCTGGCGAGCTGGGCGCTGAACGTGGTCTACGACAAGATCACCGACAAGGACTGACTTCCCGCCGCACGGAAGAGGCCCTCGGTCCACATCGGACCGAGGGCCTCTCGCGTTCGGCGGGAACTACGCCTTCGTCTTGTCCTCGTCGGGCAGCGGTGTGCCGGTCGGGACCTCGTCGGTCGGCGTGTCCTGCTTCTCCGTGCCGCGGCGCACCGACTCCAGCAGCATCTGAGCCACGTCCACGACCTCGACGTGCGCACCGGCCTGGCCGTCGGACTGGCGCGCGGTCACGCCGTCGGTGAGCATCACGCGGCAGAACGGGCAGCCGGTCGCGATCTTCGACGGTGCGGTGCCGAGCGCCTCGTCCACGCGGTCGAGGTTGATGCGCTTGCCGATCCGCTCCTCCATCCACATGCGCGCACCGCCGGCGCCACAGCACATCGAGCGCTCTTCGTGCCGCGGCATCTCGCGCAGCTTCGCGCCGGACGCGCCGATCAGCTCACGCGGCGCCTCGTAGACCTTGTTGTGGCGGCCCAGGTAGCACGGGTCGTGGTAGGTGACGTCCTCGGTGACCGGCGCGACCGGCACCAGGCGGCGTTCGCGCACCAGCTTGTTCAGCAGCTGCGTGTGGTGCACGACCTCGTACGTGCCGCCGACCGACGGGTACTCGTTGGCCAGCGTGTTGAAGCAGTGCGCACACGTCACGACGATCTTGCGCTGGCCGGCGGGCCGGTCCTCGAACACCGAGTTGAGGACCTCGACGTTCTGCTGCGCGAGCATCTGGAACAGGAACTCGTTGCCGGCGCGGCGGGCCGGGTCACCGCTGCAGGTCTCCTCCGGGCCGAGCACCGTGTACTTGACGCCCGCGGTGTGCAGCAGCTCGGCGACGGCGCGCGTGGTCTTCTTCGCGCGGTCCTCGAACGCTCCGGCGCAGCCGACCCAGAACAGGTACTCCGCGTCGCCCAGCTCGCCGTCGAAGACCGGCACCTCGAACTCGAGGCCCTCGGTCCACGCCAGGCGGTCCTTGGCGTTCTGGCCCCACGGGTTGCCCTTGTTCTCCAGGTTCTTGAACATGCCGCCGAGCTCGGTCGGGAAGTTCGACTCGATCAGGACCTGGTAGCGGCGCATGTCGACGATGTGGTCGACGTGCTCGATGTCGACGGGGCACTGCTCGACGCACGCGCCGCAGGTCGTGCACGACCACAGCACCTCGGGGTCGATGACGCCGCCCAGCGCTGTGTCGTCTCCGGGGCCGCCGACGAGCGGACGCTCGGACTCGGCCATCGCCAGCACGTCGATCGACTCGAGGCGCTTCTTGTAGTCCTCGTACTTGTCCTCGACCAGGCCGACCTCGTCACCGGCCATGTCGCGCGAGCCGCCTGCCAGCAGGTACGGCGCCTTGGCGAACGCGTGGTCGCGCAGCTGCGTGATCACCATCTTGGGCGACAGCGGCTTGCCGGTGTTCCAGGCGGGGCACTGCGACTGGCAGCGGCCGCACTCGGTGCAGGTGGAGAAGTCGAGCCAGCCCTTCCAGCTGAAGTCCTCGACCTTGCCGACGCCGAACACGTCCTTGTCGGGGTCGGCCTCCTCCAGGTCCAGCACCTTGCCGCCGGACATCATCGGCTTGAGGGCGCCGAGGGCGACGCCGCCGTCGTCCTCGCGCTTGAAGTAGATGTTGAAGAACGCCGAGAACCGGTGCCAGGCGATGCCCATGGTGAGGTTCCGGCCGACGACGACCAGCCAGATCATGCCGCTCAGCAGCTTGACCAGCGCCATCACGGACACCCAGATCGGGGCGGACGGCAGGATCTGCGCGAGCGGCTGCGTCACGAACGACGTCCACAGCGGCGCGGACTCGAGGCCGCTCGACTGCTTGAACGCCTTCACCAGCAGGATGCCGAGACCCTCGATGACCACGACGGCCTCGACGAAGTACGCGGAGCGGAAGCTGGAGCCCGCGAAGCGGGAGAGCCGGTCGGCGCGGCGCGGGTGGTTGCGCTGGCGGATGACCGCGAGGGCCACACCGCCGACGACGGTGCCGAGGCCCAGCAGCTCGACGAGCAGCAGCCACAGCGACCACGTGCCGATGACCGGCCAGTGGAAGTGCGGGTCGAACACCTCGCCGTAGGCTTCGAACAGCACCGCGGAGCCGATGAGGAAGCCCCACATCACCATCCAGTGCCACGGGGCCACCGAACGGAACTTCGCCATTCTCGTGTGCGCCACGAACTCGACGACCATCGTCTTCAGGCGCGGCCAGAACGGCCCCGTGCGGGTCCCGTCGGGCTGGCCCAGCCGGATGATCTTGATCATCTTCCAGACGCCGGCGACGAACACGCCCCAGGCGACGACGCTCACCGCTACGGCGACGAGCCCGAGAACCAGCTGGAGGGTCATGGCGGGAGTCTAGGCCAGGTTACCGCTGAGTAACCACTTGGACGTGGCCGGTGTCTCCTCACGGAACGGTCAAGTTCCCGCCGGATGACCGAAAACTTGTGGAACAATCGTTCAACTAGTTTGCCCTGACCCGCCGGAGGTCGCCGTGCTGTACCTGTACCTCGCCGCGGCGATCGTGGCGGAGATCGCCGCGACGGTCTCGTTGAAACTGTCGGAAGGATTCACCAGACTGTGGCCGTCGGTCGTGGTCGTCGCCGGGTACGCCATCGCCTTCACGGCACTGTCCCGCGCGTTGAAGTCGGGCATGCCCGTGGGTGTCGCCTACGCCGTGTGGTCGGCCGTCGGTGTCGCGGCCGTGGCGCTCATCGGCTGGAAGTTCCTCGGCGAGACCCTCAACCCCACGATGGTCGCCGGACTGGTCCTGATCATCGGTGGGGTGGTGACGCTCGAGCTCGGGAGGACGCACTGACCGCAGTGACCCAGCCGCGGAAGGCCGACGGCCGCAAGGCGCGGGGCGAGAAGAAGCGCAGGGCGATCGTCGAGGCGACCCTGCGCGTGATCGAGCGCGACGGCATCTCCGGCGTCACGCACCGCAGCGTCGCCCGCGAGGCGGGGGTGCCGACGACGGCGCCGACCTACTACTTCGCGACCCTCGACGACCTGCTGATCGCCACGCTGCTGTGGACGGCGGAGGCGGTGTGCGACGACATGCTGCGCATCGTCGCGAGCGGCGGCACCGCGCGGGAGATCGCCGAGGTCATCGCGCGGTCGGTCGACGAGAACCGCGGCCGCACGCTCGCCGAGTACGAGCTGTACCTGCTGGCGGGCAGGCGGCCGGAGCTGAGGGCCGCCGCGCGCCGGTGGCTCGACCTCGCGGTGGAGACGGTGCGCCCCGCCGACCCGGTCGCGTTCCGCGCGCTCCTCGCGGCGGTCGACGGGCTGCTGATCCAGGGTCTGATAGCCGATGTTGCTCCGAACGGGGACGAGCTGGAGCCAATCGTGTCCTTCTTGATCCGCGGTCGCGACGAATTCCCGGCCGCTCCGCGGGAACAATGAGGTCATGAGGTTCGCGCGAGAGGTCTCCGGCATCAGTCACGGGGTGTCCCTGGGGCTCCTCACGGCGCTCTACGTGCGCGACTCGCTCGCGCTGTCCGTCGACGTCGAACCGCACGTGCCCGGCCTGGAGCCGTCGCTGCCGGTGCGGGTGCCCGCGGGTGTCGACCGCGCGGCCGTCACCGCCGAGTGGCCCGGCTGGTGGGCAGACGCCCTCGACGCGTGCACCCGCGGCACCGAGGCCGCGACGCCGGAGGACGCCCCCGGGTTGCTGACCAGGCCCGCCTCCCACGCCGCCGTGCTGGCCCTGAAGCCCGGCATCGGCGAGCTGCACCGGGTGCAGAGCCCCGCCGCGCTGCCGATCGGTGACGTGCTGCGCGGCATCGAGTCGCGGATCGGCCGGTGGGCGCAGAGCGTCGAGCTGCACATCGCCGAGGTGCCGGTCGACGGCCTGCTCTGGGAGCGCATCGCCCCCGCGCACGTGCTCGCGTCCACCCGGTTCCTCAACGACCCCGGCCGCACGGCGCCCGCGTTGCGCGCGGTGCTCGAAGACCTGGTCTGAGGCAGGTAGGGACAACCCCACCCCGGCTCAGGGGGCTGACTGCCGTGTCCTGAGGTGCCGCCACCTCTAGTTTTGAGGCCATGACGAGGACGGCGGTGCTGGTGGCGTTGGTGGCGGGGACGGTTCTCACGACTCTGACGGGCTGTGGCATCCGCATCGTGAAGCACGAGTCCTTCGACGAGTACGTGGTCGGGGAGAAGTTCACGTCCGTGCGTGCGCGCAGCGACTCGGGGGACGTCACGATCCGGTACCAGCAGGGGTTGACGGAGACGAAGCTGCGCCGCAAGGCCGAGTACACCAAGGACACGAAGCCCACGGGTCCCACCCACCGCGTCGAGGGCACCTCGCTGGTGCTGGACTCGTGCGGGGACGACTGCGACGCCAACTACGAGGTGTTCGTGCCCTCGCCCGACATCACCGTGGTCGGCAACGTGGGATCGGGGGACGTGACCATCGAGGGCCTGGCCTCCGTGGACTTCGAGACGGGCTCCGGCGAGATCGTCCTCCTCGACATCGCGGGCGACGTCAAGGCGAACAGCGGGTCCGGTGACCTCAGGGCCACCAGGATCGGGGGCACGCTGACCGCCGACCTGGGCTCCGGCCGCATCGAGCTGAACACGGTCGGGGGCAAGGTCTTCGCGCTCACCCGTTCCGGGCGCGTCGAGGGCACCGCGCTGAGCGGCGACGTCGTCGCCGACGCCTCGTCGGGACGGGTCGAGCTGACCTTGGCCGAACCGAGGTCGGTGCGCGTCAACGCCGGCTCCGGCGACGTCACCGTCCGGGTGCCGGGAGGCCCGTACAAGATCACCGGGACGTCCGGCAGCGGTGATCGGGAGATCCACGTTCCGACCGACCCGGCCGCGGCGCTCGAGCTCAACCTCACCACCGGCTCGGGGGAGGTCCGGGTGTACGCGATCTGAGCATCCGGACCTGATGTGTCGAGGACCACTCCACGAGGGGTGGTCCTCGTCGCGTTCTGAGGGAACAACGAGACTTTCCCAGCCGTTGGCACAGTCAGAAAGCTTGAGTCGGCTAGGCTCAAGGTTGAGCAGGTGGCAAACTTGAGCCACCAACGCTCAACAAGTACTAGCGGAAGGAACTCCAATGGCGCGTGCAGTCGGCATCGACTTGGGGACGACCAACTCCGTCGTCGCCGTTCTCGAGGGCGGTGAGCCGACGGTCATCGCCAACTCGGAGGGCTCGAGGACGACCCCGTCCATCGTCGCGTTCGCCAAGAACGGCGAGGTCCTCGTGGGTCAGCCCGCGAAGAACCAGGCCGTCACCAACGTCGACCGCACCATCCGGTCGGTCAAGCGGCACGTCGGCACCACCTGGAAGACCGACGAGATCGACGGCAAGCAGTACACCTCGCAGGAGATCAGCGCGCGCGTGCTGATGAAGCTCAAGCGCGACGCCGAGGCGTACCTGGGCGAAGAGGTCACCGACGCGGTCATCACCGTCCCGGCGTACTTCGAGGACGCGCAGCGCCAGGCCACCAAGGAGGCCGGCCAGATCGCGGGCCTCAACGTCCTGCGCATCGTCAACGAGCCGACCTCCGCCGCCCTGGCCTACGGCCTCGACAAGGGCGAGAAGGAGCAGACCATCCTGGTCTTCGACCTCGGTGGCGGCACGTTCGACGTCTCGCTGCTCGAGCTCGGCGACGGCGTGGTCGAGGTCCGTGCGACCTCCGGTGACAACCACCTCGGTGGCGACGACTGGGACCAGCGCGTCGTCGACTGGCTGGTCGACCGGTTCAAGCAGGCCAACGGCATCGACCTGACCAAGGACAAGATGGCCCTGCAGCGGATCCGCGAGGCCGCCGAGAAGGCCAAGATCGAGCTGTCGAGCTCCAGCAACGCCTCGATCAACCTGCCGTACATCACCGTCGACGCGGACAAGAACCCGCTGTTCCTCGACGAGACGCTGTCGCGCGCCGAGTTCCAGCGGATCACCAACGACCTGCTCGAGCGCACCCGCGCGCCGTTCAACAACGTGATCAAGGACGCCGGCATCTCCGTCGGCGACATCGACCACGTCGTGCTCGTCGGTGGCTCGACCCGCATGCCCGCCGTCGCGGAGCTCGTCAAGGAGCTGACCGGCGGTCGCGAGCCCAACAAGGGCGTGAACCCGGACGAGGTCGTCGCCGTCGGCGCCGCCCTGCAGGCCGGTGTCCTGCGCGGTGAGGTCAAGGACGTCCTGCTGCTCGACGTCACCCCGCTGTCCCTCGGCATCGAGACCAAGGGCGGCATCATGACCAAGCTCATCGAGCGCAACACCACGATCCCGACCAAGCGCTCCGAGACCTTCACGACGGCCGACGACAACCAGCCGTCCGTGCAGATCCAGGTCTTCCAGGGCGAGCGCGAGATCGCGGCCCACAACAAGAAGCTCGGCATGTTCGAGCTGACCGGCCTGCCGCCCGCCCCGCGCGGCGTGCCGCAGATCGAGGTCACCTTCGACATCGACGCGAACGGCATCGTCCACGTGTCGGCGAAGGACCTCGGCACCGGCAAGGAGCAGTCGATGACGATCACCGGTGGCTCCGCGCTGCCGAAGGACGACATCGACCGCATGGTCAAGGACGCCGAGGCCCACGCGGAGGAGGACAAGCGCCGCCGCGAGGAGGCCGAGGTCCGCAACCAGGCCGAGACGCTGGTCTACCAGACGGAGAAGGTCGTCAAGGAGAACGACGACAAGCTCCCGGCCGACGTCAAGGAGAAGGTCACCGCCGCGATCGCCGAGGCCAACGAGGCGCTCAAGGGCACCGACATCAACGCCATCAAGACGGCGGTCGAGAAGCTCGCGACCGAGTCCCAGGCCATCGGCCAGGCGATCTACGCCAACGCGCCGGGTGCCGCGGGCGCCGAGGCCCCCGGTGCCGACGCTCCGGGTGCCGCGGGTGCGGGCGCGGGCGCCAAGAAGGACGACGACGTCGTCGACGCCGAGATCGTGGACGAGGACGAGAAGAAGTGACCGAACCGAGGCACGCCGCCCCTGACGAGGAGCAGCCTCAGGTCGTCGCGGACGACCGGCACCGGACCGACCAGGAGACGGGCGAGGTCCGGCAGCCGGCCCACGCGGCCCCCGAGGAGAGCCCGGAAGACGGCGGGCAGGACGCCGGGGCCCAGGCCCCGGCGGAGGGCCGGCCGGAAGGCGCTGCTCCGGTTTCCGACGAACCACTGGTCGCCGAGGTCGTGGACGACGTGGCCGCCGAGCTGAAGACGCAGCTCGACGAGCGCACGGCGGACCTCCAGCGGCTCACCGCCGAGTACGCGAACTACCGCAAGCGGGTGGAACGCGACCGCGAGTCGGTGATCACCACCGCGAAGGCGTCCGTCGCCTCCGAACTGCTCCCGGTGCTCGACGACCTCGAGCGGGCCGCCACCCACGGCGACCTCACCGGCGCGTTCAAGGCGGTGGCGGACAAGCTCGTGTCCACGTTGCAGAAGACCGGCCTGGAGCCGTTCGCGCACGAGGGCGAGGCGTTCGACCCGGCGGTGCACGAGGCCGTGCAGCACAGCACGTCCCCGGACGTCGACGGGCCGACGGTCACCGCCGTCCTGCGCCGCGGCTACACGTTCGGCGACAAGCTGGTCCGGCCCGCGCTCGTCGCGGTGACGGACCACGAGCCGGCGCCGGCCGGTGCAGAACAGTCCGCTGAAGAGAGCTAGGCCAGATGACCGTGGGGAAGGAGGAGACGTCCGGTGAGTGCTAGGGACTGGATCGAAAAGGACTTCTACCGCGAGCTGGGCGTCTCCTCCGACGCCTCGGCGGACGAGATCAAGAAGTCGTACCGCAAGCTCGCCCGCGAGCTGCACCCCGACGCGAACCCCGGTGACGCCAAGGCCGAGGCCCGCTTCAAGTCGGTCTCCGAGGCGTACGGCGTGCTGTCGGACCCGGCCAAGCGCAAGCAGTACGACGAGGCCCGCCGCCTGTTCGCGGGCGGCGGTGGCTTCCCCGGCGCCGGCGGCTTCGGCTCCGGCGGCTTCGACGTCAACGACCTGTTCGGGCGGGCGGCGCAGGGCACCGGTGGCGGCGGGCTGGGCGACCTGCTCGGCGGCCTGTTCAACCGGCGCGGCTCGGGGGCGGCCGGCTCGCCGACGCGTCCCCGCCGCGGCGAGGACGTCGAGACCGACGTCCGCATCGACTTCACCGAGGCGGTGAAGGGAGCGACGGTGCCGCTGCGCCTGTCCTCCCCCGCCGCCTGCACGACGTGCGGCGGCTCCGGCGCCAAGCCGGGCACCACCCCGCACACCTGCGCGACGTGCTCGGGTTCCGGCCTGGTCACCCGCTCGCAGGGCGCGTTCGCGTTCAGCGAGCCGTGCCGCGACTGCCGCGGCACCGGCCGGATCATCGACGACCCGTGCCCCGAGTGCGCCGGCGAAGGCGTGAGCACGAGGACCCGCACCCTGACCGTCCGGATCCCGTCCGGCGTCGACGACGGCCAGCGGATCCGCCTCGCGGGCCAGGGCGAACCGGGCCGCAACGGCGGCCCGAGCGGCGACCTGTTCGTGCGCGTGCACGTCAACCCGCACAGCGTGTTCGGCCGCCAGGGCAACGACCTGACGCTGAAGGCGCCGATGACGTTCCCCGAGCTCGCGCTCGGCACGACGTTGACGGTGCCCACGCTCGACGGCAAGGTGACCTTGAAGGTGCCGGCAGGCACCGCCTCCGGGCGGGTGCTGAGGGCACGGGGCAAGGGGATCACCAAGCGCGACGGCACGTCCGGCGATCTCCTGATCACCCTGGAGGTCGCGGTGCCGAACAACCTCTCGTCCGAGGCCCGCACGGCACTCGAGGCGTACGCGGACGTGACGAAGGACCACGATCCTCGTGGTGATCTGAACGCACTTCTTGAAGGGCGGTGAGTTCGGTGGGTTTTCCGTTCCCTCCCGGGACCGATGAGGACACGCCGTTCTTCGTGATCTCGGTGGCTGCCCAGCTCTCCGGCCTGCACGCGCAGACCCTGCGGTCCTACGACCGGATGGGCCTGGTGTCGCCGGGGCGCACCCCCGGCGGCGGGCGCCGCTACTCGATGCGCGACATCGTGCTGCTGCGCGAGGTCCAGCGCCTGTCGCAGGACGAGGGCGTGAACCTCGCGGGCATCAAGCGGATCATCGAGCTGGAGAACCAGGTCGACGCGCTGCAGATGCGGGTGGCCGAGCTGCAGCAGGAGCTCGCGCAGGCCCTGGCCGCCGCCGACTCGACGGCCGCCGCCGTGCACGCCTCCTACCGGCGGGACCTGGTCCCGATCCGGCAGGAGACCGCCCTCGTCGTGTGGAAACCCAAACCGCGCAAATGACGGTCAACGAACTCGCCGCCGCTGCTTCGCAGCGGCGGCGAGTTCGTTGTGTTCGTCGGAGCGATGGCGAGTCCGCCGGGACGTTCACCTCTCCGTGAAGTAGAAGCCCGCCTCCAGGTCCTCGACCAGGCCGGGCTGTTCCGGCTTCCAGCCGAGCAGCGCCTGAGTGCGCTTGGACGAGGTCGGCGCGTCGAGCGTCACCATGAACGCGAGCGGGCCGAAGTGCTCCGCGACGCGCTCCGTCGGGATGCTCTCGACGGGCACGCCCAGCTTCCGGCCGATGATCTCGGCGATGACCTTCGTCGGCACGCCCTCGTCGCCCACGGCGTGCAGCACCGAGCCGGCCGGTGCCTTCTCCGCCGCGAGCCGGTACAGCCGGGCGGCGTCGCGCGTGTGGCCCGCTGACCAGCGGTTCGTGCCGTCGCCGGGGTAGCCGGACACGCCGGTTGCCCGTGCGATGCGCACGAGGGTCGGGATGAAGCCGGTGGTGTCCAGTTCGCTGTGGACGGTCGGCGGCAGCATGACGACCGAGCCTCGGACGTCCTGCGCGTCGACGATCAGGTTGCGCGTGAGGCCGCGCGGACTGTCGTCGGAGGGCCGGTCGTCCTCGGTGCCGGTGCGGCCGAGGCTCGCGTACGCGAGCGTCCCGCCGGTGCCGACCAGGGCCTTTCCGGTGCCGGACAGCTTGTCGAGCAACGCCCGCACCACCGCGATGTCCGCGGTCACAGCGGTTTCGTAGTCACCCGCGTTCATCTCGTCGTGCTTGAACGCGAGGTGGATGACGGCGTCCGCCTCGGCCGCGCCTTTGCGCAGCACGTCCAGGTCGTCGAGGGTGCCGCGCAGCACGGTGACGCCCCGTGCGTCGAGCTTGGCGGCGGACGCGTCCGACCGGGCCAGGCCGGTGACCTCGTGGCCCGCCCGCAGCAGCTCCGGGATCAGGGCCGAGCCGACGTGGCCGCTGGCGCCCGTGACGAAGACCTTCATGTCGTCTCCTCCTAGTGATGGGACTTGGTCCCGTCAACCGTAGCAGAGTGATGGGACTTGGTCGCATCGCCTAGGATGGGGGCATGGGCCGATGGGAGCCGGACGCGCGGGACCGGTTGGTGCGCGCCGCACTCGACCTGTTCGGCGAGCAGGGGTACGAGAACACGTCCGTCGTGCAGATCGCCGAACGGGCGGGGCTCACGAAGAGCACGTTCTTCCGGCACTTCCGCGACAAGCGCGAGGTGCTGTTCGGCGGTCAGGAGGCCCTGGCCGAGCTGATGACAGGGGCGATCGCCGCCGCGCCGGAGGACACCCGGCCGCTGGGGCTGGTCGAGGCGGCACTGGCGGCGGCGGCCGCGCCGTTCACCGACGAGCAGCGCGCGATCGGGCCGCGGCGGCTCGTGGTGATCGCGGGCAACGACGAGCTGCGCGAGCGTGCGGCGCTGAAGTCGGCCGGGTTCGCCGTCGCGATGACGGACGCGATGCTGCGGCGCGGGGTGGCGGAGCAGGAGGCGGCCGTGGCCGCCCAGCTCGGCGTGCTGGCCTTCGACAGGTCGTACGAGACCTGGCTGGAGACCGGCGGCGACCTGGTCGAGGTCGCCCGCCGGGTCCTCGGTGACGTCCGCGCGACAGCGCGCGAGCTCACCGCCTGATCAGAGCGAGCCGAGCAGCTCCTCGACCTCGGCGGCGATGCGGTCGAGCGCCTGCTCGTCGTCGTGCGCGGCGATCGCGCGGTCCATCCAGTCCGCGATCAGCGGCATCTGCTCCGGCTTGAGGCCGCGCGTGGTGATGCCGGGGGTGCCGAGCCGGATGCCCGACGGGTCGAACGGCTTGCGCGTGTCGAACGGCACCGCGTTGTAGTTCAGCTCGATGCCCGCCCGGTCGAGTGCCCGCGCGGCCGGCTTGCCGCCGATCAGCTTCGACGTCAGGTCGATCAGCACCAGGTGGTTGTCGGTGCCGCCGGAGACCAGGTCGAACCCGCGCGCCAGCAGCGCCTCGGCGAGCGCCTGCGCGTTCTTCACGATCATGTGCGCGTACTCGCGGAACTCCGGCTGCGCGGCCTCCTTGAGCGCGACGGCGATGGCCGCGGTCGTGTGGTTGTGCGGGCCGCCCTGCAGACCGGGGAACACCGCGCGGTCGATCGCCTTCGCGTGGTCGGCGTCGGTCAGGATCATCGCGCCGCGCGGACCCCTGAGCGTCTTGTGCGTGGTCGTCGTGATCACCGGCGCGTGGCCGACCGGCGACGGGTGCGCACCGCCCGCGACCAGGCCCGCGATGTGCGCGATGTCGGCGACGAGCAGCGCGCCCGCCTCCTTCGCGATCTCGGCGAACGCCGGGAAGTCGATGGTGCGCGGGATCGCGGTGCCGCCGCAGAAGATCACCTTCGGGCGTTCGGCGAGCGCGAGCGACCGGACCTCGTCGAGGTCGACGCGGCCGGTGTCCTTGCGGACCTCGTACTGGACGCTGCGGAACCACTTGCCGGTCGCCGAGACGCTCCAGCCGTGGGTGAGGTGGCCGCCCATCGGCAGCGACATGCCCATCACGGTGTCGCCGGGCTGCAGGAAGGCCAGGTAGACGGCGAGGTTCGCCGGGGAGCCCGAGTAGGGCTGGACGTTGGCGTGGTCGACGCCGAAGAGCGCCTTCGCGCGTTCCTGCGCCAGCAGCTCGACCTGGTCGACGACCTGCTGGCCCTCGTAGTACCGCTTGCCGGGGTACCCCTCGGAGTACTTGTTCGTCAGCACCGAGCCGGTCGCCTCCAGCACGGCCGCGGACACGTCGTTCTCCGACGCGATCATGCGCAGCTTGCGGGCCTGGCGGTGTTCCTCGGACTGGATCAGGGCGGCGATCTCGGGATCGGCTTCGCGCAGCACGGCATCACTCCGTGCCGGGCACCCAGGCGTTCGGTGCGCTCGGCCGTCGCTTCCCGGTGGTCAGTTCCACCCTCGGCACGCCAGTCGCGGACGTGCCGAGTCTAGTCCAGCGTGAACGGGTCGTACTTGATCCGGTCGAGCGGCGTTCCCGCGACCAGCATGCGGGACACCGTGGAACGGATCATCGCCGGGCTGCCGCAGACCAGGACGTCGCGGTCCTCCCAGGCGCCGTACCGCGTGACGACGTCGGCGAGGCTGCCCTGCTCGACGCCGCGGACCCCGGGATCGGACTCCAGCACCGGCACGACCGTGAGCCACGGGTTCGTGGTCGCGATGCGTTGCAGGTTGTCGAGGTCGTAGAGGTCCTCGCGGGTGCGGCCACCGTAGAACAGGTGCACGCGCGGGTTCTCGCCGAACTGCGACAGCTCGTCGATGATCGCGTGCATCGGCGCCACGCCCGTGCCGCCGGCGACCATCAGGATGTCCGAGCCGGACGTGCGGTCGACCGAGAGACGGCCCATCGGCGGTCCGATGCGCCACGTGTCACCGGCCTGGGTGTGGCCGACCACGGAGCGTGACACCCAGCCGCCGTCGACGGACCGGATGTGGAACTCGATGACGCCGTCCTCGCGGGGGGCGTTCGCCGGCGAGTAGTACCGCCACAGGCGCTTGCGCTGCGGCGTCTCCACGCTGACGTACTGACCGGCCTTGTAGTTGACCGGGTGGTCCGGTTGCAGCCGCACGACCGCGAGGTCCCACGAGACGCGCTGGTGCTCCAGCACCGTCGCGTGCCAGTAGGCGGGTCCGGTGTCGGCGTCGGCGGCCTCCTGCATGGCACGCGCCATCAGCGTGTACGCCTCGGCCCACGCCATCTCGACCTTGGGGGTCCAGGCGGCACCGGCGAACTTCTTCACCGCGGACAGCAGTGCGGTCCCGACCGCCTCGTAGTGGACGTTGATGACACCGAACTTCCGGTGGTCACGGCCCAGCTGGCGGAGGAACGGGATGAGGTCGTCCGGGCGGTCGACCATCTGCACCACGTGCACGAGGGCGCGCAGCAGGCGGCTGCGTTGCACCTCCATGTTCGCGGGGAACATCTCGCGTGTGGCGGGCGAGAGCGAGAAGAGCATCCCGTAGAAGAACTTCGCCACTTCTTCGGAATGCGGCTCCACCACCGCGAAGCTCTCCCGGATCATCCGCACCATCGCGGTGACGCCAGGCGGGGGCTCTCGGTGTGGCGGGGTAGGGATGGGGCTCAGCACAGCGTTCGCAGTCATGGTCCGCGCGCAGTCTCCACGTTCTCATTGGCGCCGGCAAGGCGCTGCCGTCCTCGTCAAGCATCCGTCCCCCGACAGGGTGGACAGTAACCCCTGAACTAGCCCTTTGACTCCTTGATGCCACCTTCGAGCGAAGCATGGTTACGGTACGCAACCGGTAGGTACCGCGACAGTGTGAACATGGGGGTCCGTCCGTACCGGGTTGCGTGCTTGCGTGCTTGGGTGGGCGCCGTGTCCCTGCCAGAGCTGACCGAAACCACCTCGCCCTCCCACGTCGAGCTCCCCGGTTCCCGCGGGGAGCACTTCCTCCAATGTGCCCTGGAGACCTCCGATCGCGCTAGGCGCTTCTACGAGGACCAGGTCCTGGACCACCTCAACCCGGCCATGGTCGAGTTCGTCGAACGCATGGAGATGGCGTTCATCTCGACCGCCGACGCCGACGGGGAGTGCGACGCGTCACTGCGCTGCGGAGCCGCCGGGTTCCTGCGCGTGCTCGACCCCCGGACCATCGTCTACCCCGAGTACCGGGGGAACGGGGTCATGGCGTCACTCGGCAACATCATGGAGAACCCGCACGTCGGGATGCTGATGGTGGACTTCGCCGAGGAGCTGATCGGGCTGCACGTGAACGGCGCCGCCAGGATGGCCGAGCTGGAGGAGTTCGCCGACCTGCTGGACGGGGAGGTGGACCGGCGGGTCGAGCGCTGGGTCGTCGTCACCGTCCGCGAGGCGTACGTGCACTGCCGGAAACACATCCCCCGGATGGTGCCGGTGGACCGGGTCCGGCACTGGGGCACGGACGACGCCCGCCGCAAGGGCGGGGACTTCTTCGGGGTCAAGGCCGGTCGCGAGGACTCCTGAGGTTTCTCGCGAAGGCCCTGCGGACGGGCCGGTCGGCTCCGGCTCCGGTGGACCAGGGCTCCAGCCTCTCCCGGCACCCTGAGGTGCCCGGTTCTGCCTGTGATCAAGCAGTCACCCAATTAGTTGGCCTAGCTAACTATCTCCAGATATAGTTGATTGGCGTCAACTAACTACTACTGGAGGTGTGCTTGACTCGGCCCTCGTCGCATCGGGAGATCCTCGAAGCGCTGTCCGGCATCTGGGTGGCGTTGCTCGTCGCGATCCTCAGCTCCACCATCGTCTCGAACGCCCTCCCGACGATCCTGGCCGAGCTCAACGGCACGCAGACCCAGTACACGTGGGTGATCACGTCGATGCTGCTGGCCTCCACCGCCAGCACGCCGGTGTGGGGCAAGCTCGCCGACCTGTTCGACAAGAAGACGCTGCTCCAGACCGCGATCGTCCTGTTCGTGATCGGCTCGGTCCTGTCCGGGTTCAGCCAGAACATGGAGCAGCTGATCGGGTTCCGGGTCGTGCAGGGCCTCGGCATGGGCGGCGTGCAGGCGCTCGGGCAGGTCGTGGTCGGGGCGCTGCTGAGCCCGCGGGAGCGCGGGCGCTACAGCGGCTACACCGGCATGGTCATCTCCGCCGGGACGGTCGGCGGGCCGCTGGTCGGCGGGTTCCTCGTCGACTGGCCCGGCTGGCGCTGGTGCTTCTTCGTCTGCGTGCCGCTGGCGCTGGTGGCGCTGGTCGTGCTGCGGCGGACGCTGCACCTGCCGACCGTGCGGCAGCACGTGAAGATCGACTACCTCGGGGCCACGCTGATCACCGGTGGCGTCAGCCTCCTGCTGATGTGGGTGTCGTTCGCGGGCAAGGACTTCGCCTGGGTGTCCGGGGAGAGCGCGTTGTTCGCCGGCGGGGCCCTGCTGGTGCTGGCGGCCGCCTACTTCGTCGAGCGGAGGGCGTCCGCCCCGGTCATCCCGCTGCACCTGTTCCGGAACCGGACCGTGGTGCTCGCGATGTTCGGCGGTGTCGCCGTGGGCACGGCGATGTTCGGGGCCTCGGTGTTCATGGGGCAGTACTTCCAGATCGCCCGCGGGTTCTCGCCCACCAAGGCCGGGCTGCTGACGGTGCCGCTGGTGCTCGGGCTGAGCATCTCCTCGACGATCAGCGGGCAGCTGATCTCGCGGAGCGGGCGGTGGAAGAGCTACCTGGTCTGGGGCGCGTTCTCGCTGGTGGCGGGACTGGCGCTGCTCGGCACGATCGACCACCGCACGAACCTCGTGCTGATGGGGGCCTACCTGGCGCTGGTCGGCGTCGGCGTGGGGCTCACGATGCAGAACCTGGTGCTGGCCGTGCAGAACGGCGTGGGCATGGCGGACCTCGGTGCCGCGAGCTCGACCGCCACGTTCCTGCGGTCGCTGGGCGGCACGGCCGGCGTCTCGGTGCTCGGGGCGGTGCTGGCGGCCCAGGTGAGCACCCAGACGCTCGGCCGCGGCTCGCTGTCCCCGGTGGTGCGGGACTCCTACGGTGACGCGATGGGGCAGCTGTTCCTGATCGCCGCCGGGCTCGCGGTGTTCACCGTCGTCGCCGTGCTGTTCATCAAGGAGCAGCCGCTGCGCGAGTCCGTGGATGTCACTCCAACGGGTTCTGGTGAACAGTCGGTCGCCACTGAGCTTGCTTCACCTGTGGATACTGACCAGCGGGTTGTGGACAACTCGCGACCTGCTGTGGACAAGCTGTTGGTGCTTTCGAGTGACGGCGGTCAGGAGGTCGTGGCGCGTTCGGTCGCGCTGCGTTCCACGCAGAACTCGTTGCCCTCGGGGTCGCGCATCGTGACCCAGCCCGTTCCGTCCGGCCTGCGCTGATCGTCGAAGATCGTCGCGCCGAGGCCCACCAGGCGCTCCACCTCCTCGTCGCGGGTGCCCTCCGCCGGCTGCAGGTCCAGGTGCAGGCGGTTCTTCAGCTCCTTGCCCTCCGGGACGTTGATGAACAGGCAGCGGGGGCCGTTCGGCAGCTCGATCAGGCACTCCGGGTCGCCGGGGTTGTCGTCGGGGTGGACCGGGTGCCCGAGCACCTGGCTCCACCACGTGCCGATCGCGTACGCGTCGCGCGCGTCGACGGTGATGCTGTGGATGATGGACGTCATGGGGCCGATCTTGGCTGAAACCGGCCGCGCTGACATGTCGATTTCGCGACGTCCGTCACGTCTTCGGAGTTGAGCGGAACAGACTCAACTTTTCTGACGTTGTGCGGGATGATGGTCCAGGCTCGATGCTGACCACGAGGTGGAGGAATGGACGCTTTCAACCCGACGACGAAGACGCAGCAGGCGGTTTCCGCGGCGGTCCAGGCCGCGACGCTCAACGGGAACCCCGACGTGGGTTCCGTGCACCTGCTCAGCGCGCTGCTGGCGCAGACGGACGGGTTGACCGCGCCGTTGCTCGAGGCCGTGGGCGCCGACGCCACGCTCGTGCGCAAGGAGCTGGAGCAGCTCTCCCGGTCGTTGCCCAGCGCCTCCGGCTCGACGGTCTCCGCGCCGCAGCTCTCCCGCGACGCCGTGCGGGTGCTCGGCAAGGCGCAGGAGCTCGCGACCGAGATGGGCGACGAGTACGTGTCCACCGAGCACCTGCTCGTCGGGCTCGCGCAGCACGGTGGCCAGGTCGCCGACCTGCTGCGCAAGCACGGTGCGACGCCGGACGCGCTCAAGGAGGCGTTCAGCAGGGTCCGCGGGTCGGCCCGCGTGACGTCGCCCGACCCCGAGGGCACCTACAAGGCGCTGGAGAAGTACGGCGTCGACCTGACCGAACGTGCGCGCAAGGGCGAGCTCGACCCCGTGATCGGCCGTGACGCCGAGATCCGGCGGGTCGTGCAGGTCCTGTCGCGGCGCACCAAGAACAACCCCGTGCTGATCGGTGAGCCCGGCGTCGGCAAGACCGCGATCGTCGAGGGCCTCGCGCAGCGCGTCGTGGCCGGTGACGTGCCCGAGTCGCTGCGCGGCAAGCGGGTCGTGTCCCTCGACCTCGGCTCGATGGTCGCGGGCGCCAAGTACCGCGGCGAGTTCGAGGAGCGGCTCAAGGCCGTGCTGAAGGAGATCACCGACTCGGCGGGCCAGGTCATCACGTTCATCGACGAGCTGCACACCATCGTCGGCGCCGGTGCGACCGGCGAGTCCGCGATGGACGCCGGCAACATGATCAAGCCGATGCTCGCCCGCGGTGAGCTGCGCATGGTCGGCGCCACCACGCTCGACGAGTACCGCGAGCACATCGAGAAGGACGCCGCCCTGGAGCGCCGCTTCCAGCAGGTGCTGGTCGGCGAGCCGTCCGTGGAGGACACGGTCGGCATCCTGCGCGGGCTCAAGGAGCGCTACGAGGTGCACCACGGCGTGCGCATCATGGACGCCGCCCTGGTCGCCGCCGCGACGCTGTCCGACCGCTACATCACCGCGCGCTTCCTGCCGGACAAGGCGATCGACCTGGTCGACGAGGCCGCGTCCCGGCTGCGCATGGAGATCGACTCCCGGCCCGTCGAGATCGACACCGTCGAACGCGCCGTCCGCCGGCTGGAGATCGAGGAGATGGCCCTCGCCAAGGAGTCCGACGCGGCCTCCAGGGAGCGGCTGTCCGCGCTGCGCGCCGAGCTGGCCGAGAAGCGCGAGGAGCTGTCCGGGCTGACCGCCCGCTGGCAGAACGAGAAGGGCTCGATCGACAAGGTCCGCACCCTGAAGGAGCAGCTGGAGTCGCTGCGCGGCGAGTCGGAGCGCGCCGAGCGCGACGGCGACCTCGGCCGTGCCGCCGAGCTGCGCTACGGCCGCATCCCGCAGCTGGAGAAGGAGCTGGCCGCGGCCGCCGAGTCGACCCACGAGGCGGCGATGCTCAAGGAGGAGGTCGGCCCCGACGACGTCGCGGACGTGGTGTCGGCGTGGACCGGCATCCCGGCCGGACGCCTGCTGGAGGGTGAGACCGCCAAGCTGCTGCGCATGGAGGACGAGCTCGCCCGCCGCGTCGTCGGCCAGGCCGAGGCGGTGCGCGTCGTGTCGGATGCCGTGCGCAGGACCCGCGCGGGCGTGGCCGACCCGGACCGCCCGACCGGCTCGTTCCTGTTCCTCGGCCCCACCGGCGTCGGCAAGACCGAGCTGGCCAAGGCGCTGGCCGCGTTCCTGTTCGACGACGAACGGGCGATGATCCGCATCGACATGAGCGAGTACTCCGAGAAGCACTCGGTGGCCCGCCTCGTCGGCGCGCCTCCCGGCTACGTCGGCTACGACCAGGGCGGCCAGCTGACCGAGTCGGTCCGCCGCCGCCCGTACTCGGTCGTGCTGCTCGACGAGGTCGAGAAGGCGCACCCGGACGTGTTCGACGTGCTGCTGCAGGTCCTCGACGACGGCAGGCTGACCGACGGCCAGGGCCGCACCGTCGACTTCCGCAACACGATCCTGGTGCTCACCTCGAACCTGGGCTCGCAGACGATCGTGAACCCGTCGCTCACCGACGTGGAGCGCAAGGACGCGGTCATGTCCGTGGTCCAGCGGCACTTCAAGCCGGAGTTCCTGAACCGGCTGGACGACGTCGTGGTGTTCCACGCGCTCGCCACCGAGGAGCTGACGTCCATCGTGGACATCCAGATCGGACGGTTGGGCGACCGCTTGGCCGCCCGCAGGCTGACCCTGGAGGTCACGACGGCGGCCCGCGACTGGCTCGCCCTGAACGGCTTCGACCCGGTCTACGGCGCCCGGCCGCTGCGGCGGCTCGTGCAGTCGGCGATCGGCGACCAGCTGGCGAAGGAGCTGCTGGCCGGCGAGGTGCGCGACGGCGACACGGTGAAGGTCGACGTGCTGGACGACCAGACGGGTCTGATCGTCGGCCGCACCACCTGACGGACGACAACGCGAGCGGCCCCGCCGGTCCGGCGGGGCCGCTTCGGCGTTCCCGGAGGCCGTACCCGTGCGGCGCTCCCACCACCCCGAATAGGCGGTACGGGCACGCCGCGTGGAAGTGATCTTCGTTCCACGCGCTCGACCCACTACGCTTCAGCTGTGGGCATACCGGCGTGGGTCTGGTTCACCGTCGCCGCGGTGGCGGGCGTGGCGGGGTTCGCCCTGCTCGCGACCGACCGGGCACAGCGAACCGCGCGAAACCGTGAACGGCGCCGTTGGGCTGCCCTGCGCGGCTGGCAGTTCGAGGAGACAGACCACGTGCTGCCGACCCGGTGGGAGGCGGGTGCCATCGCGTACTACGGCACGGGCCTCGCCCGTGACGTCGTCGCGGGCTCGACGTTCACCGCGGACGGGCGGCGCCAGGTCTACGTGCTCGACCACGAGACCGCCGGCAAGGTCAACTCGGTGCTGGTCGGCGTGCGGTGCAGGCGGGCGTTGTCGGTGGTGATCGAGCTGTGGCTGTCCACGGTGCCGTTCCAGCGCGACAACGAGAAGATGCCGATGCCGGACCTGCTCGGGCCGGTCGGCTCGCGGTACGCGTTCGTCACGGACGTCCCGGCCGCCCGCAAGATCATCACCCCGGACCTGATCGACGCCGCCGAGGAGATCGGGGGCGACGTCACGGTCGTCTGGATGGAGAACGACTGGGTGCTGGCCGCCGCGCCGCCGAACTCGTCGCCCGCGCGCCTCGAACGGCTGCTGCGCGACGTCGGTGAGCTGGCGGACGTCATCGACCCGTTCGACCCGGACCCGTCCGACGCCGAGGAGCCGGTGGCGGAGGACGACGAGGAGGGCGGCGAGGTCTACCGCCCGTCGTTCGGCCGCAAGCAGCAGTAGCGCGTCCGGCCGCCCGGGAACTGTGATCATCGCCGGTCTTCGGAACTGACGCGTTTCCGACTACCGTGCCGTGGCATGCCAACCGCACTGGTGACCGGGGCGACGGTCGGGATCGGGGCCGCTTTCGCCCGCAGGCTCGCGGCCGAGGGGTACGACCTCGTGCTGGTCGCCCGCAACGCGTCCGCACTCGAAGAGTCCGCGCAGAAGCTGCACGAGCGCCACGGCGTCCACGTCGACGTGCTGCCGGCCGACCTGAGCGTCGCCGAGGAGCGCGCGAAGGTGGAGGACCGGCTGGCCTCCTCCGCCGTCGACCTGCTCGTCAACAACGCGGGCTTCGCCAGCAGCGGCGAGTTCTTCACCACCGGCGTCGACCGGCTCCAGCAGCAGCTCGACGTCAACGTCGCCACGGTGCTGCGCCTGAGCCGGGCGGCGATTCCCCCGATGGTGGCCCGCGGCAAGGGCGACGTGATCAACGTGTCCAGCGTCGCGAGCTTCCTGCCCGGCCGCGGCACGAGCTACAGCGCCGACAAGGCGTGGGTGACGACGTTCTCCGAGGGCATGGCGCTCGCGACGGCGGGCACCGGTGTCCGGGTCATGGCGCTGTGCCCCGGCTTCGTGCGGACCGAGTTCCACCGGCGCGCGAACATCGACATGTCGCAGACGCCGGGCTGGCTCTACGTCGACGCCGACCGGCTGGTCCACGAGGGCCTGCGCGACCTGCGCCGCGGCAAGCCGCTGTCGATCCCCGGGGCGCAGTACAAGGCGATCGTGACGGCCGCGGGACTGCTCCCGAGGTCGCTGCTGCGCAAGATGGCGTCGCGGTTCGCGGGCGGACGCGGACGCACCTGACCGGAACCGCCCGGTGCGACCACCTCCAGGTCGGACAGGGCCGTCACGGTGATGCAGCGTACGGAGCGTCCGGTGCACGGATGTGCGAAGCTGACGACCCGTGCGAACTGAAGTGGTCTTGGACGCGAACGCCAAGTCGGAACTCGCTCGTCTGGTGAGCGAGCTGGCCGTGGTGCACGGCAAGGTGACCCTGTCGAGCGGCAAGGAAGCCGACTACTACGTCGATCTGCGGCGGGCGACGCTGCACCACGCGGCGGCCCCGTTGATCGGCAGGCTGCTGCGGCAGCTCACCAGTGACTGGGACTTCGTCGCCGTCGGCGGTCTCACGCTCGGAGCGGACCCGGTGGCGTACGCGATGATGCACGCGGCGGCGGCCGACGGTGACGTGCTCGACGCGTTCGTGGTGCGGAAGGCCAGCAAGGCCCACGGCATGCAGCGGCAGATCGAGGGCATCGACGTGCGCGGGCAGCGCGTGCTCGCGGTCGAGGACACCTCCACCACGGGCGGTTCGGTGTTGACGGCCGTCACAGCGCTGCGCGAGCACGGGGCCGACGTCGTCGGCGTCGCCACGGTCGTCGACCGAGGTACGGGCGCCAAGGAGGCCATCGAGGCCGAGGGTCTGCGGTACCGGTACCTGCTCGACCTGAACGATCTCGGTCTCGCCTGAGGTTTTGTCGAGAGCGCTGCGAGCCACCCCGTCCTAGTCTGGAGGGCGGGGTGGTGCTGATGGCCAGGTTCTTAGCGGAAACGGTCGTGGCGTTGCACTTCACGGTGCTGGCGTTCTTGTTCGTGGGCGGGTTCCTCGCGTGGCGCTGGCGGTGGGTGATCTACCCCCACCTGGCGCTGGGCGCGTGGGCGATCCTGAGCATCGTGACGCCGACGGTGTGCCCGTTGACGGTGTGGGAGAACTACTTCCGCGAGCTGGCGGGGATGCCGGTGCTGGAGACCGGGTTCATCGACCACTACATCGACGGCGTCTGGTACCCGGAGAGCGCGTCGACGCTGGTCCAGTTGGTGCTCGGGGCGCTGGTCCTGGCGTCGTGGGCCGGCTTCTACGCTGGTGGGCGTGCTGCTCGAAGGCTTTCACACGGTTAAGCACGCGCTGCGCTTCGGCGCGGAGGTGCACCCGCTGCTCACCACGGACCTGGGTGCCGCGGTCAAGCTCGCCGAGTCGCACGCACCGGATCTCGTGGACGCGTTCGCGCAGGCCACCGAGGTCGACCAGGCGGCGTTCGTGCTGCGCGTCGGCCGCACGCACCCGACCGGTGTCGCGGGCTTCGCGGACCGGCCGGAGCTGCCGTTCGACCGCGCGGCCCCGGTCGTGCTGCTCGACAACCCGCGCAACCTGGGCAACTTCGGCGCGGCGATCAGGGTGGCCGCCGGTCTCGACGCGGGCGGCGTGCTCTCCACCGGCGACGTGGACCCGTGGCACCCGAACGTGCTGCGCGGATCGGCGGGCCTGCACTTCGCGTTGCCGGTGGGGAAGGCGGAGACGCTCGACTTCGCGGGCGAGCTGATCGCGTTCGACGCCGACGGCGACCTGTTGAAGGGCCCGATCCCCGACGACGCGGTGCTGGCGTTCGGGTCGGAGCGGCACGGGCTGTCCGCGGAGGTGCGGAGCAGGGCGACGAGGGTGGTGCGGCTGCCCATGCGGGACAGGGTCAGCAGTTACAACCTGACAACTTCTGTGGCGATGGGCCTGTACCACTGGGCGGTTCACCGAGCTTCTTGACCGGTCAAGCACGCACGATGAGCCAGTGGTGATCGCGAAACTGCAGGCAGCCCGCGCGGGCGTCGCGGAGCGCGCGGTGTACTCCAGGCACCTGCGGCGCGTCTGGGGTCTGCCCGGCACGCTGCTCGGGGCGCGGGCGTGGCCCCCGCTCGTCCGGGACAGGCTGCACAGCAGCTTCAACTACTGGTGGCAGGCGCACCTGCTCGACTGCATGGTCGACGGCTACCTGCGCAAACCGGGCGCGCTGCGCGGGAACACGATCGCCAAGGTCGTCCGGGGCATTCGGGTGCGCAACCTCGTCGGCTGGACCAACGACTTCTACGACGACGTCGCCTGGCTCGGCCTCGCCCTGCAACGCGTCCAGAACGAGGTCGGCGTCGCGAAGCCCAAGGCCCTGCGGGCGATCGCCGAACGGCTGCGCGACGGCTGGACCGACCACGCAGGCGGCGGCATCTGGTGGAAGCGCGACGACGACTTCAAGAACGTGCCCGCCAACGGCCCCGCCGCGATCTTCCTGGCGCGCCAGAACGAACGCACCGACCTCGCCCGCGCACGGTCCACCGTGGACTGGATCGAGGAGCACCTCGTCGACCCGGACAGCGGCCTCGCGTGGGACGGCCTGCACGTGCACCCGAACGGCGAGATCCGCGAGGTGGAGAAGAACACCTACACCTACTGCCAGGGCGTGCTGATCGGCGCGTGCGTCGAGCTGGCCAGGCACGGCCAGCAGGGCAAGTGGCTCCACCGGGCGGAGCGGACCATCAGGGCGGTGCACGAGCGGCTCGCCACCGACGGCGTCATCCGGGGCCAGGGCGGCGGCGACGGCGGCCTGTTCGGGGGCATCCTCGCCCGCTACCTCGCGCAGGCCGCGCTGGTGATCCCCGAGCTGGACCCCGGCCGGGCGGCGACCGCGGAGCTGGCGCGGGAGCTCGTCGTCAGGTCCGCGGAGGCGGCGTGGCTCAACCGCACGATGGCGGTGAGCGGCCCGCTGTTCGGCCCCGAGTGGTCCCTCCCGGCGAAGGAGGAGGAGGGGCGCGACCTGTCGGTGCAGCTCGGCGGCTGGATGTGCCTGGAGGCGGCTGCCCTGCTGGAACGTAGCGGCCTCAACGTGACGACCGCCTGAGTCTGCGTCCGAGGGAGGTCAGGGCTTGAGGTAGCTCAGCAGGGTCCTGGCGTCCTCGCGGAACTGCTCCGGCGAGTCGTCGCGCACGAACTCCAGCAGCACGTTGCGGTCGACGCCGTCCTTGGCCAGCTCTCCCAGCACCGGGCGCCACAGGTCGCGGCGCTCGGAGAGGGGCAGGCGGTCGTGGAACCCGCCAGGTCCCCACGAGAAGACGTGCGCCGTCACCGGCTCCAGCGTGCGCACCTGGTGCACGGCCGAGAACACGTCCTGGCCGCCGAGCGGCTGCCAGTAGGAGACGACCCCGTCGACCTCCTCCAGCAGCCGGACCGTCGACTCCAGCGTGTCCGTCAGCGTGTCCGGGTGGTACTCCAGCGCGATCTTGGTGCCCATCGCCTCCGCGTGCTCCGCGGCGTGCCGCAGCGCGTCGACCACGGCCTCCCGGTCCGCGCACTCGGCTGAGCCGGACGTGCCCGCCCACACCCGCACCAGCGGCGCGTCGAGCTCGGCCGCGGTCTCCAGCACCGGCGCCAGCTCCGCCCGGTCGGAGGTGCCCGCGCGGTAGTACGACCCGTACGCGGCCACCTTCAGGCCGGTGTCGAGGGCTTTGCGCGCCGCCGTGAAGTCGCCGGGCGGCACGTGGACGTCCGCGCCCCACTCGACGGCCTGCAGCCCGCAGTCCAGTGCCAGCTCGCCGATCTCGGAGACCGTGAGCTGGCGGAACGTCACCGAGACGAGGCCGGGGATCAGCATCCGCAGGACTGCCTGTGCATCAGCGAGGGCGCGAGCCGGATGGTCTCCGGTGGGCGTTCCGGGTCGTCGATCCGGGAGAGCAGCAGCTTCACCGCGGTCCTGCCGATCTCCTCGACGGGCTGGGCCAGCGTCGTGAGCGGCGGGTCTATCAACGTCGCCCACTCCACCTCGTCGTAGGCGACGACGGCGAGGTCGGTGCCGAGCTTGAGGCCGCGGGCGCGCATCTCGTGCAGCATGCCGACGGTCACGAGGTGGTCGGCGGCCACGACGGCGGTCGCCGGGTCCTCCTGGTCGAGCAGCGGCGCGAGCCAGCCGCTCTGCGACACCAGCGCCTCGTCCCACTTGAGGCCCGCGCGGCCGAGGCCGAGGCGGTAGCCGAGGATGCGCTCCTCGGTCGTCGCCACGCCCGCCTTGCCGCAGACGATGCCGATCCGCCGGTGCCCCAGGTCCGCGAGGTGCCGGACGAGACCCGACGTGGCCTGCACGTTCTCCGGGCCGACCTGGTCGATGTCCTTGGCCACGGTCAGCCGGTCCACCAGCACGGTGGGGATGCCGAGCCGCTTGAGCTCGGGCAGCACGGAGTTCCCGCTGCCGGCCGACGGCGTCAGCAGCAGCCCGTCGACGCGCCTGGACCGCAGCATCCTGACCGCGGCCTGCTCGGACTCCGGGGTGTCCCGCGTGTCGATCAGGACGAGCGAGTAGCCGTTGCGCGTCGCCTCCGACTCGATGGCGGCGATCAGCTCGGCGAAGTACGGGTGGGACACGAGCGACACCGCGAGCCCCAGCGACTTCGTGCCACCCATGACCAGTGAGCGCGCGATGGCGTCGCCCGTGTACCCGGTCTCGTCGATCGCCTTCTGGACGCGTTCGCGCGTGTCCTGGGCGACGGGCCTGGTCTCGTTGATCACGTGTGACACCGTGGTGATGGAGACCCCCGCGAGAGCCGCGACATCCCGCATGGTGACCATGACCTGGGACCATACCCGTTTGGAGGAAGGCCAGATGGCAGCCGTGCTGTGTGTCGGGCTGACAACCCTCGACGTGACCCAACGGGTGGACGTCTTCCCCGAACCGGGGCAGAAGGTCCGCTCGCTCGACGCGGCGCTGTCGCCCGGTGGCCCGGCGGCGAACGCGGCCCGCGCGGTCGCGGCGCTGGGGGGCGAGGCGGCGTTGCTCACCGCTCTGGGCGCGGACGCGCTCGGCGAGTTCGTGCGGTCGTCCCTGGCTCCGGTCAGGGTGACGGCCGTGGCGGGCACGACGCCGGTGAGCATGGTCGTCGTCCGTGCCGCCGACGGAGAACGGACGGTCGTCTCGCGCAACGCGTCGGTGCCGGTCGAGGCGCCCGCACTGGCCGGTCTGGTGGCCGCCGCGGACGTCGTCCTGCTGGACGGCCACCACGACGGTCTGGCGATTCCGGCCGCCCGGATGGCCAAGGACGCCGGATTGCCTGTGGTGCTCGACGCCGGGAGCTGGAAACCTGTCCTCGATCACCTGTTGCCGCTGGTCGACGTGGCCGCTTGCGCTTCGGGGTTCGAGCGGTCCGACGCCGAGGTCCACTCCTACGGGGTGCCGCTGGTGATCCGCACGCACGGTGCGGCGCCGGTGACCTGGTCGCTGGACGGCTCGACCGGAGCGGTGCCCGTGCCGTCGGTGCAGGTGAGGGACACGAACGGAGCCGGTGACGTCTGGCACGGCGCGTACGCGTACGCGCTGGCCACGGGGACGGACCCGGTGGCGGCCATCGGCTTCGCGTCGGAGGCGGCCGCCGTGCGTGTCGGTGCGGTCGGGGACTGGGTTGAGAGGCTGGCGCGGTGGCAGGACAGCAGGTCAGGTTCGAGGAGCTGCTAGAACGGGCCCGAGCGCTCACCGACATGGGTGAGCGGAAGATCCTCGGCATCGGCGGTGCGCCGGGGTCGGGCAAGTCGACGCTCGCGCGGCGGCTCGTCGAGGCGCTCGACGGCCAGGCGGTGCTCGTCGAGATGGACGGGTTCCACCTCGCGCAGAGCGAGCTGGAACGGCTGCGGCTCGTCGAGCGCAAGGGCGCGCCCGACACGTTCGACATCCCCGGCTACGTCGACCTGCTCGGGCGGATCAAGGCGTGCGGGCCGGACATGATCTACGCGCCGCAGTTCCGGCGCGAGATCGAGGAGCCGGTGGCCTGCGCGGTGCCGGTGCACCCGGACGTGCCGCTCGTCGTCACCGAGGGCAACTACCTGCTGCTCAACTACGACAAGTGGAAGCGCGTCCGGATCATCCTGGACGAGGCGTGGTTCCTGTTCATCGACGAGGACGTGCGGGTGCAGCGCCTCATCGACCGGCACCTGCGCTACGGGCGCACGTTGTCGGAGGCGCAGGAACGGGTCCTGCACGGCACCGACCACGTCAACGCGCTGATGGTGAACTCGTCGAAGGGCTCAGCGGACCTGCTGATCACCGAGGTGCTCTAGCTGGGAGGGGTCGAGGTCGCCGGACTCGTCGATCGGCTTGGCCATCTCCTGGCGGTAGCGCCAGATGCCCCAGCCGGTGCCGCCGAGGAAGAAGGCGACGCTGACGACGATGGCGGCCGTCTCGAGCCACGGCAGCGTCTCCAGGATGCCCGCGCCGTAGTAGCCGGCGAGCACCAGCGTCGGCACCCACGCGATGGCGCCGATGGTGGTGGCCAGCGTGAACCGGCGGACGTCCATGCGGGCGGCCCCGGCGATCATCGGCGCGAGCGTGCGGATCCACGGGATCCAGCGCGCGAGCACGACAGCCCAGAACCCGCGCCGGTCGAGGAAGTCGCCGGCCTTTTTCAGGTTGTGCCTGTTCAGGACCTTGCCGCCCTTGCGGGCGAGCACGCGGGTGCCGGTCGCCTTGCCGATGTAGTAGCCGACCTGGTTGCCGACGACGGCGACGATCAGGGCGGCGAGCGACAGCGCCCAGGCCGACAGCTCGCTGCTGTGTGCCGCCAGCACCACGCCGGCCGCGAACAGCAGCGAGTCGCCGGGCAGGAACAGCCCGAAGATGAAAGCGCACTCGATGAAGATGAAGCCGAGCACGATGACCCACACGGCCACCGGTCCGGCGGTCTCCAGGGAGGCGAAAGCATGCGCCACGGTGAACCAGCCTACGTGTTGTTACGCCGTTGGTGTGGCGTCATCGTCTCGACAGGTCGGTTGAATCCGGATTGAGCACGGACGGTCACCAGGTGAACTCCTCGTCGTTTCCGGTTCACCGTCGAGTGAACCAGGCATTCCGGTCTAGCGTGGCCGGTATGGAGACGTTGCTCGCTGAACTCCGCACCGCACTGGGTGACGCAGGCGTCGTGACCGACACCGACGTGACCACGAGCTACCGGCGGGACATGATGCCGCTGGCGCCGCACGGCAGCCCGTTGGCGGTGGTGTTCCCGCTGGACACCGGGCAGGTCCAGGCGGTCGTGCGGGCGTGCGCCCGGCACCGCGTCCCCATCGTCCCCCGCGGCGCGGGCAGCGGGCTCTCCGGGGCGGCGAACGCGGTCGAAGGCTGCGTCGTCCTGGTCATGACCAGGATGAACGCGATCGTCGAGATCGACGCCGACAACCGTCTCGCCGTGGTCGAGCCGGGCGTGGTGAACCTCGACCTGCGCGGCGCCGTCGAGAAGGACGGCCTGTTCTACCCGCCGGACCCGAGCAGCTACGACTGGTGCACGATCGGCGGCAACCTCTCCACCAACGCGGGCGGCCTGTGCTGCGTGAAGTACGGCGTCACGACCGACTCGGTGCTGGGCCTGGAGGTCGTGCTGGCCGACGGCGAGGTGCTGCGCACCGGCCGCCGCACGGTCAAGGGCGTCGCGGGCTACGACCTCACCAAGCTCTTCGTCGGCTCCGAGGGAACCCTCGGCGTCATCACGCAGGCCACGCTGGCGCTGCGCCCGCTGCCCCAGGCGCCCGCCACCCTGGTCGCCGCGTTCGACAGCACCGCCAAGGCGGGTGCCGCGGTGAGCAGGATCGTCCGCGAGGGCCTGGTCCCGTCGCTGATGGAGATCATGGACCGCACATCCATCGAGGCCGTGGAGCTGTACCTGAAGACGGAGCTGGGCGCGGGCCCCGGCTGCGCGGCGCTGCTGATCTGCCAGTCCGACGCGGGCGGCGAGCAGGCCCGCGACGAGCTGCGCAAGATCGAAGAGATCTGCCTGGGAGCGGACCTCGTCTACGCGACGCACGACGTCAACGAGGGCCGCGAGCTGCTGACGGCCCGCCGCGCCGTGCTGACCGCGCTGGAGGTCTACGGCTCCTGGCTGACCGACGACGTGTGCGTGCCGCGCACCCGCATCGCCGAGCTGATCCAGGGCTGCGAGGACATCGCGGCGCAGGTCGGCCTGAAGATCGCCGTCGTCGGCCACGCGGGCGACGGCAACATGCACCCGACGATCGTCTACGACCCGGCCGACGCCGACCAGTTCGCCCGCGCCCAGAAGGCGTTCGACGCCATCCTGGCCCTGGGGCTGTCGCTCGGCGGCACCGTGACCGGCGAGCACGGCGTCGGCAAGATCAAGCGCGAGTGGCTCGCGAAGGAGATCGGGCCGGTGGGCCTCCGGGTCCACCGCGAGATCAAACGCGCGCTGGACCCGGAGAACCTGTTCAACCCCGGCTCGATGTTCAGCCTCTAGCAGCAAGCCTTCGCCACGGTGGGGAACGGCTCCTGAGCTGCCTTTTCCACCTCGGCGAGCATCCGCTGCCGGTCGGCGGGCCCGAAGACCCGGCCGCGCGTCAGCACGGTGTGGATCCGCTGCGTGTTGCGGATGTTCGTCAGCGGGTTGCCGTCGAGCACCACGAGGTTCGCCTCCGCGCCGGGCTTGATCGCGGCGTGGCGCGTGCCTGCCCGCAACGCGTCCGTCGGCGACAGCCCGGCTTCGACCAGCAGCTCCAGCTCGTCGTGGACCGAGAAACCGGCGAACGAGTACGGGTTGCCCGCGTCCGTGCCCACCAGCACCTCGACACCGTGCGCGTGCATCTCGGCCACCTGTTCCATGCGGCGCTTGAGGAACTCGGCCTGCTGCCGGATCTCCTGCGGCGTCACGGGTGCCCACCGCACGAGCTGGTCGCGCCAGAGGTCCGGGTAGAAGGACGGCGTGTACCTCATCCGCGGGTCGTCCGCGTACCGGTCCGCCGGGCTGGAGTACACCCGCATCGCCACCATCGTCGGGCAGAGCGCGGAGCCGTTGCGCCGCAGCAGGTTCGCCAGCCGCACGGCTTTGCTCCGGCTGTGCGACAGAGCTGCCTCGCGTTCGAAGTCCAGCACCTGCTTGAACCACGCGAACGAGTCGGCCGGGTCGAGCGGAAGAGCGGCGATGGCTTGGCGCAGCTCGGTTTCCCGCGTGCTCGTCGCCAGCGGGAGGCCGTACATGTGCTCGAAGGTGCGCTGTCCGAGGTTGCTCGCGTCGCCCAGCGGCACGTGGTTCGAGCAGTGCCCGGCGAACGTCATGTCCTGCCGTGCGCACTCGTCCGCGATCGCCGTGAGCGTCGGCCTGTCCAGGTACGAGTAGACCTTCACGAAGTCCGCGCCCTGCGTCTTCGCCTCCCGCACGGCCTGGCGTCCCTCGTCCGGCGTGGCCACGATCAACGCGCCGGGCAGCGTGGAGTGCGGTCCGTCGATGATCGAGCTGCCGACGACGAGCCGCGGCCCGAGCACCTCGCCGCGCTCGATCTTGTCGCGCAGCTCGTAGATCGGCGGCGAGCCCCACATCTCGCGCAGGCCCGTGACGCCGTTGACCAGGCACAGCGGCAGCGTGATCCGGTCCAGGAAGGCGCCGTGGACGTGCATGTCCCACAGGCCGGGGATGACGAACTTGCCCGCCAGGTCCAGCGTCCGGCAGCCGCGCGGCAGCGGCAGGTCTCGGGAGCCGACGGCGAGAACCCTGTTGTCCGCCAGCACGATCGTGGTGTTCGGACGGGTGCCGGTGGCGTCGACGAGGGTGACGCCGCGCAAGGCGGTGACGTTCGTGGAAGCACCGGCGGTGCCCGGCACGAGCAGGCCCGCCGCGCCGAGTCCGGCCAGCCAGCCCAGCACTTCCCGTCTGGTGGTGTCGGTCATGCCGCTCAACCAACACCCTGACGTTGCGGCAGACTCAAGTCAGTCGCGGTGACCGGCCTGGCGCAGCGCCGCGAGCAGGTAGTCCTCCAGGTCCTGAGCCGTGTCCTCCTCCGGCCGGAACAGCACCCGGTGGAAGAGCGCGCCCGCGACCATGTCGACGACGAGTGACAGGTCCGTGCCGGGCGGGAAAGTTGTCCGCAGACACGCCCACGAGCCGCCGCAGCCAGCGAAAAGCCCGCCCGTCGCGAGGACGAGCGGGCTCCGCGGGGTTCTCAGCGCTCGATGCGGGGGATGACCTGCGTCGCGTCGTCCTGGAGCTGTGCCTCCATGACCTGCGTGATGTCGTCCGCCTCTTCCTGCACCAGCGACTTCTTCTCCTTGCGCGCCTTGAGCACCTCGATGATGATCGGCACGATCGACAGGAACACGATGGCGAGCAGCGTGACTTCCAGGTTCTCCTTGATGAAGGTGACCTGGCCGAGGAAGTAGCCGAGGATCGTCAGACCCGCCGCCCACGCCACGCCGCCGATCGCGGAGTAGGTGAAGTACTTCTTCGGGTCCATCCGGCCCACGCCTGCCATCGCCGTGATGAACGTGCGGACGATCGGCACGAAGCGGGCGAGCACGATGGCGCGGGCGCCGTACTTGTCGAAGAACTCCTGCGTCTTGTCGACGTACTCCTTCTTGAAGATCTTCGACTCCGGCTTGTTGAACAGGGCCGGACCGGCTTTCGCGCCGATGTAGTAGCCGGCGACGTTGCCGACGAACGCGCAGATCGTCAGCAGGACGCAGACGAGCCAGAGCGGGGTGTCGATCGTTCCGGCGGCGACGAAGAGGCCCGCTGTGAACAGCAGGGAGTCGCCCGGCAGGAAGAAACCGACGAGCAGCCCGCACTCCGCGAAGATGATGAGGCACAGCCCGATGAGCATGTACGGGCCGAGCCCGTTCAGCAGAACGGTGGGGTCCAGCCAGTCAGGGCCCAATGCAACAGTCACGCGCACAACGGTACAGGTCAGCCGAGCGTGATCACTGCCGCCACCGTGCCCGCTGCCAGGCCCAACAGCAGCGCGAGACCCAGCACCCACCAGGCGGGCATGGGTGCGGGAGGCTCCTCGGCGACTGGGACATGTGCGGCAAATCCGGCATTTGTACTGGTCGCCTGCGCTCTCAGGGCGTCGGTCACCAACCGCTCCGGATCGTCAGCCATGCACCCTGCCTCAGTCCTTGACCCACTCGCCCCTGACCAACACGTCCCTCGGCTTCAATTCTGCATCCAGCACGACGAGGTCGGCCGCACAACCCGCCTGCAGCTTGCCGGTGTCGAGCCCCAGCAGCTCCGCGCCGCGGGTGGACGCGGCGTGGGCGGCCTCCACGAGCGACAGCCCGCACGACGTGACGGCGTTGCGGAACGCCGCGTCCATCGTCAGCGTGCTGCCGGCCAGCGCGGCCCCTCCTGCCAACGTTGGAACGCCGTCGACGACGCGCACCTCCAGGCCGCCTACGTCGTACACGCCGTCACCGACCCCGGCCGCCGCGATGGCGTCGGTGATCAGGACCGTGCGCTTCGAGCCCGCGTGCCGGGCGGCGAGGCGCACCGCCGTCGGGTGCAGGTGCACGAGGTCGCAGATCAGCTCGACCGTGACGCGGTCGTCGTCCAGCAGCGCGCCGATCGGGCCCGGTTCGCGGTGGTGCAGCGGGCGCATGCCGTTGAACAGGTGCGTCGCGACCGAGGCACCCGCGTCGACGGCGGGCCGGACCTGCGCCTCCGTCGCGTCGGTGTGCCCGATCGCGGCGATGACGTCGTTGTCGACGAGCTGCCGCACGGCGCGGACCGCGCCGTCCAGCTCCGGCGCGATCGTGATCATGCGGACCGTGCCCTTGCCCGCGTCGAGCAGCTTCGTCACCGCGGGCTGCTCCGGCGGGCACAGGATCGCCGGGTCGTGCGCGCCGCAGCGGGCGGCCGACAGGAACGGGCCCTCCAGGTGGATGCCCGCGACGACGCCCTCCTGGACCAGCTCGGCCAGCGCGGACACCTGGTCGGCCAGCTCCGGGACCGGGCGGGACACCAGCGAGGCCAGCAGCGTCGTCGTGCCGTGCCTGCGGTGCGCCGCGGCGGCCTTGCGGATCTTCACCGGGTCGCTGCTGGTGAACGCGTCACCGCCACCGCCGTGGCAGTGGATGTCGACGAACCCCGGCACGATCGTGCCCCCGCCGACGTCCGTCGTCGGCCCGTCGGGCGCGGCGCCCTCGCCCACCGCGGCGATCCTGCCGTCGCGGACGCTCACCCACCCGTTCTCGAGCACCCGGTCCGGCGTGACGACCCGGCCACCGGTCAGGGTCACGTCGACGGGTCCACCCCACGTGCTCATCACGCCTCCAGCGTGTCGATGGCCAGCAGCGCCGCGCCGAGGAAGCCCGCCTCGTCGCCGAGCGCCGCGAGCCGCAGCTCCGGTCGGCGCTGGAAGGCGATCAGCCCGTCCAGCCGTTCCTCCAGGGGCCCCACCAGCAAGTCTCCCGCCAGTGCGAGCCCACCGCCGAGCACGACGGCCTCGGGACCGAGCAGCGTCGCCAGCACCAGGATCCCCCTGGCCAGCGCGTCCACGGCCTCGTGCCACACGGCGACGGCGTCCTGCTCCCCGTCCCGCACCCGGCGGGCGACCTCGGCCGCGCCCTGCACGGGGGTCCCGGTACGTGCGGTGTACCGGCGGGCGATCGCCGCGGAGGACGCCACTGTCTCCACGCAGCCGATCTGGCCACAAGCGCAAGGCTCGCCGTGGCCGACGTCCACGTGGCCGATCTCGCCCGCGAAGCCGCCTGCGCTGAAGATCTTCCCGTCGAGCAGCAGCGCACCGGCGATCCCCGTGCCGATCGGCATGACGACCGCGTTGCGCAGCCCCTTGGCGGCGCCCATCCGGCTCTCGGCCAGACCGGCGGCGCGCACGTCGTGGCCGAACGCCGTGGGCACGCCGAGCCGTCCGGTGAGGACGGTGGCGAACGGGAACCCGCTCCACGGCAGGTTCGCCGTGTACACGCCGACCCCGGCGGCCTCGTCCACGATGCCCGGTGCCACGACCCCCACGGCGTCGATCTCGTGCTCGGAGGCGGCGCTCAGCTCGCCGACCAGCTCGGCGATGACGTCGAGCAGGGGCTCGAGCTCGCCGGGGGTCGCCCTGCGCGCGTGCTTCTGCGCCGCCACCGCGTCCGGGGTGCCGGTGACGAGCGCCGCCTTGGTTTCGGTGCCACCGATGTCGACGGCGACCACGTGTCTGCGTGCCACGGGCTGATCCTGCGGCATCAGGACCCTATTGGTCTATACCAAGCACCGGATTGGGCGCGCGTTCCCGCGAGCTGGAACCACGCCGAGTGCGTGACCAGCCCATCAGGAGAAACAGTGAAGTTCGCTTACTGATCCGGTCAGCCGGCCATGATCTTCTGGAGGGCGTCGAGGGCGCGCGAGGCCGTCGACTTCACGGTGCCCTTCGAGATGCCGGTGGCCTCCGCGATCTCCGCCTCGGACAGGTCGCCGTAGTAGCGCAGCACGAGCACCTCGCGCTGCCGCGGCGGCAGCTGCTGCAACGCCTTGACCACGGCCTGGTGCTCCGCGGTCAGCATCGCGAGCGACTCGGCCGAGCGCGCGTTCGCCACGTGCGGCGGCGTGTAGTCGCGGGCCGTCTTGCGCCGGCGCAGCACGCTGCGCGAACCGTTGACCACGGCCGTGCGGAGGTACCCGACGGCCGCCTGGGCGTCGCGCAGGCCCTTCCAGTTGCGGTGCAGGCCGGTGAACGCCTCCTGGACCACGTCCTCCGCTGTCGCGGGCTCGTCCACGAGCAGCAGCGCGAGCCTGATGAGACGCATGCGGTGCTGCTTGTACAGGTCTTCGAGTGTGAGCGGCCCTGCGGGAGGTCCTGCGACGCCGTCCTTGATTCGCAGGTTGGTCAGGGTGTCCTGCACGGTGCGCGGGGTTTCTTCGCCAACCACAGGGAGGACGGTACCGGTCGGCTTCACTACGGTGGAGGCATGGCCCGTTTTGCTGTCGAATTGGTGTACGGCCCCGACCGCGAGAAGCGTCTCGCGGTCCGCCCCGAACACCGCGAGTACGTCGCCTCTCTCGCCGAGAAGGGCGCCGTGCTCCTTTCCGGACCGTACGCGGACGACACCGGCGCGTTGATCGTCTACGAGGCGGCGGACGAGGCGGCCGTGAAGGAGCTCATCGCCGCCGACCCGTACACCGCCGCGGACGTCGCGGAGTGGACGGTCCGCGAGTGGAACACCGTGCTGGGCTCCCTGCTCAGCTGACCTCACCGGCCGCGCGACCGCCCGGCCCGACCAGGCCGGACGTGTCGTTCGCGGCCATCTGCCGGTCGGCCTCGGCGACGTCCGCCGCCGACTGGCGGTCCACGACCATCGGCGTGAACGCGCGGAAGTACTTCACCGCGCCGACCCAGCCGGGCACGTGGACCGCCTTCGCGCGCTTCCCGATCGCCTTGACGACGGCCCGGCCGACGTCGCGCACCGGGTACTTCTTGCCGGCGAGCCCTGGCATGCCCTTGCGCAGCCTGCCGAAGACGGGGTGCTCGTCGGCGCTGTTGACCATGTCCGTGGAGATCCACGAGAAGTAGGCGGTGCCGACGTCCACGCCCAGGTGCCGCACCTCGGCCCGGACGCTGTCCGCGAACGCCTCGCACCCCGCCTTGGCCGCCGAGTAGGCGGCGTTGCCGGGAATGTGCACGATCGCCGCCAGCGACGACACCACCAGGCAGTAGCCGCGACTCTTGATCAGGTGCGGCAACGCCGTGCGAACCGTGCGCCAGACGCCGAGCAGGTTGACCTCGATGACCCGTTCGAACGCCTTCGGGTCCATCGACCGCACGAACCCGGTGGCCGCGATCCCCGCGTTCGCCACCACGACGTCGATGCCGCCGAAGTGCTCGGCCGCCTCGCCCATGACGCGGTCGAGCGCGTCCCAGTCGGTGACGTCGGCCTCCCAGGCCCTGCCACCGACCTCCCGCGCCACCTCTTCGAGCTGGGCCTTCTCCAGCCCCACGAGCGCGAGACGAGCCCCGCGCGCGGCCAGCTGCCTCGCCACCTCGGCGCCGATGCCCCTGGCCGCGCCGGTGATCAGTACCACCTTGCCCGTGACGTCCATGCCGCCACGGTAACGCAACCTACTCCCAGTAAGCTACTGGCAAGTTAAATTGCGGTCAGCCGATCCACCTCGTCCTGCGCCAGCTCCAGCTCGATCACCGGCGTCAAGTCGCTGAGCTGCTCCAACGTCCGCGCCGACGCGATCGGCGCCGCCACCGTCGGCTGCTGCGCCAGCCACGCCAACGCCACCGCCGCCACCGTCGTCCGATGCGCGGCCGCCACCTCGTCGAGCACCGCCAGCACCTTCAGCCCGCGCTCGTCGAGGTACTTCGACGCGGCCCCCGCCCGCACGCTCTCGACCTCGACACCGGGCCGGTACTTGCCGGTCAGGAACCCCTTGGCGAGCGACCAGTACGGAACGGTCGCCAACCCGTGCTCGGCCACCGTCCGCTGCAACTCCCCCTCGAACGCGTCACGGCTCACGAGGTTGTACTCGGGCTGCAACGCCACGAACTTCGCGAACCCCTCCCGCTCCTGGATCGCCAACGCCTCCGCCAACCGCTCGGCCGAGAAGTTGGACGCGGCGATGTAGCGCACCTTCCCCTCCCGCACCAGCTGGTCGTAGGCGGCCAGCGTCTCCTCCAACGGCGTGCCGGGGTCGTCGCGGTGGTTGTAGTAGAGATCGATGTGGTCGACACCGAGCCGCTTCAACGACTGCTCGGCACCGGCCAGAACGGTCTCGCGCCGCTGGTCGTCGAACCCGGCCAGCATCCCGACCTTGGTGGCCAGGACAACCCGGTCACGCACCCCGCGCCGGGCCAGCCACCTGCCGATGATCGACTCGGACACGCCACCGTCGTTGCCCTCGGCCCAAGCCGAGTACACGTCAGCCGTGTCGACGAAGTTCCCCCCGGCCGCGAGGTACGCGTCGAGCACGGCGAACGACTGCTCCTCGTCAGCGGTCCAGCCGAAGACGTTGCCTCCCAGGCAGAGGCGGGACACGTTCAGGTCAGTGGTGCTCAGGATCGCCATTCACCGCAACGTAGTCCGTGCGGGGTGGCAGCTCGCGGGGTGGCCTTGCACGGGGGTGGCCGCGTGAAGGGACGGCCTTGGCGGGGAGGTCGCGGGGCGAGACTGGGCTTGTGGCGGGGCGGCTTGAGATGGCGGCCGCTGCGCGCACGGATCTCCTACGCGCGCAAGCAGGCGTCACCCGACAGCCGCGTCATCCGCGCGACCCACCAGTCACGCGACCTATCTGCCACCGCCCCCGGCAGCGCCGCCCACCGGCGCCGCCACCTTCACCCCGTGATCTCCACGCCCCTCCAGAAAGCCACCCGCCCCCGGATCTCCGCCGCGGCCTCCTTCGGCTCCGCGTAGTACCAGGCCGCGTCCGGGTTCTCCGCCCCGTCCACCACCAGCGTGAAGTAGTTGGCGGTCCCCTTCCAGGGGCACACGGAGGTGTGGGCCGAAGCCTTCAGCACGTCCGGGTCCACGGAGTCGAGCGGGAAGTAGTGGTTGCCTTCGACGACGACCGTGTCGTCGCTCGATGCGATGATCTTGTCGTTCCACCGGGCGATTGCCATGTCTCCCACTATGCCCGCAGGCTCGGGGCGTGACGAACTTCGGAACTTTCGGTGTGTGGGGCAGCCATCAGGAGTGGGCCGGGCGGGGCGCGGAGGTGGCCGGGCTCGAGGAGCTCGGGTACGGCACGTTCTGGGTGGGCGGCTCGCCCGGTGCGGATCTGGCGTTGCCGGAGGAGCTGGTCAGGGCGACTCGGCGGATGACGATCGCGACCGGCATCGTGAACGTCTGGCAGACGGAGCCGGAGGACGTGGCCGCGAGCTTCCACCGGATCGGCAGCGACCGGCTGGTGCTGGGGGTCGGGGCCGGGCACCCGCAGGTCGACCAGGCTTACCAGAAGCCGTACGACAGGCTCGCCGACTACTTGGAGCGGCTGGACGTCCCGCGGGACAAGAAGGTCCTGGCGGCGCTCGGTCCTCGTGTTCTCGAGCTCGCGGCCGAGCGGACGGCCGGTGCCCACCCGTATCTCGTGCCGGTGCGGCACACCGAGCAGGCGCGCGCCATCCTGGGCGACAAGCTGCTCGCGCCCGAGGTCACGGTCGTGGTCGAGGAGGATCCGGTGAAGGCGCGGGCGATCGCTCGCGAGAAGCTGGCGTTCTACTTCGGGCTCTCCAACTACACGCGGAACTGGCAGCGGTTCGGGTTCTCGGAGGCCGACACGGCGGGGTCGGACGACTTGATCGATGCACTCGTACCGCACGGTAACCCCGGCCAGGTGGCGGAGAAGCTGCGCGCCCACCTGGACGCCGGCGCCGACCACGTCGCCGTCCAGTCCCTGAACGGGCACTATGCCGAACTGGCCGCCGCGTTGGGTCTGCGGCCAGGCTCGTAGGATGCGGTCGACACCCGTCAGGGCGCCTGAGGAGGACCACCGATGCCCATCGCCACTCCCGAGGTCTACGCGGAGATGCTGGACCGGGCCAAGGCGAACGAGTTCGCCTACCCCGCCATCAACGTCACGTCTTCGGAGACTCTGAACGCGGCTCTCCGCGGTTTCGCCGAGGCCGAGAGCGACGGCATCATCCAGGTCTCGACCGGCGGCGCGGAGTTCGCCTCCGGCACGAAGGTCAAGGACATGGTGACCGGTGCCGTGGCGCTGGCCGAGTTCGCGCACGTCGTGGCCGCGAAGTACCCGGTGAACATCGCGCTGCACACCGACCACTGCCCGAAGGACAAGCTCGAGGGCTACGTGCGCCCGCTGATCGCGATCAGCCAGGAGCGGGTGGACAAGGGCGGCAACCCGCTCTTCCAGTCGCACATGTGGGACGGCTCCGCCGTGCCGCTGGAGGAGAACCTCCAGATCGCGAGCGAGCTGCTCGACCTCTCCGCCAAGGCCAAGCTGGTCCTCGAGATCGAGGTCGGCGTCGTCGGTGGCGAGGAGGACGGCGTCGACAACGAGATCAACGACAAGCTCTACACGACGCCCGAGGACTACCTGAAGACGGTCGACGCGCTCGGCGCCGGTGAGAAGGGCCGTTACCTGCTCGCCGCGACGTTCGGCAACGTGCACGGCGTCTACAAGCCGGGCAACGTGAAGCTGCGTCCGGAGATCCTCAAGCAGGGCCAGGACGTCGTGGCGGAGAAGCTGGGTCTCGCGGCCGGCTCGAAGCCGTTCGACCTGGTGTTCCACGGCGGCTCCGGCTCGCTGCTGGAGGAGATCCACGAGGCCGTGTCGTACGGCGTCATCAAGATGAACATCGACACGGACACGCAGTACGCGTTCACCCGTCCGATCGCGGCGCACATGTTCGCGAACTACGACGGCGTGCTGAAGATCGACGGCGAGGTCGGCAACAAGAAGACCTACGACCCGCGCAGCTACCTCAAGGCGGCCGAGCAGGCGATGGCCGCCCGCATCGCGCAGGCGTGCGAGCACCTCAAGTCGTCGGGCCGCATGATCGCGGGCTGATCGGCGCACTTCCGACGCCACGCGGGGGCCCCGCGTTTCCTCCCGGGGAACGCGGGGCCCCCGCGTGTCAGCGGAACGCCGCGGCGTGGCGGGCGGCCCAGTCGGCGAACGTGCGGGGCGCTCGGCCCAGCACCGTCCGGACGTCGGGGCTGACGCGCACCTCCTCGGGTGTCGGCGAGCCGAGGATGTCCAGGGTGTCGTCGGCGAGCTCGCCCGGCATCATCGTCGTCATCCCGGCCTTGGCCTCGTCGCGGGTCAGCTCGTGGAACCGCACGGGAGCGCCGATCGCCTCGGCGATGGCGGCCGCCTGGCCGCGCGGGCTGATCACCTCCGGGCCGGTCAGCTCGAAGACGCCGCCGGTGTGCCGGTCGTCGAGCAGGCACGCGGCGGCGACGCCGGCGATGTCGGCCGGGTCGACCACCGGCACGCCGACGTCACCGAACGGCGCCGCGACGAGCCGCCGGGTGCGGACCTGCTCCGCCCACCACAGCGCGTTGGACGCGAAGCCGCCGGGCCGCAGGATCGACCAGTCGAGGCCGGACTCGCGCAGCGCGTCCTCCAGCGCGCGCATGGCGATCCGCGTCCGGCCGAACGGCCTGGTCACCACTCCCAGCGTGGACAGCAGGACGACCCGCCGCACCCCGTTCGCCGCGGCCCGGCCGAGCACGTCGGCGGGGTTCGCGCCGATCGCGTGCAGGTCGCCGGACAGCAGCAGGAACAACGCCTTCGCCCCGGCCAGCGCGGGATCGAGGCTCGTGGGGTCGGCGAGGTCGGCCACCACGTGCCGGACGCCCGCGGGCACCTCGGCCGCGTGCCGCGACACCGCCGTCACCTGCTCGCCCGCCTCGGCCAGCGCTCTGGTCAGCGGTCGTCCGATGTTCCCGGTCGCCCCGGTCACCACGATCATGGACAGCTCCTTCGTCGTTGTGGGGCACGACGCTAGGAACCGGGCTTACTTTCCGTAAGGACATACCTCGACGTAAGCTCAGCACGTGGCAGGAGGCTTGCAGACCACCGGGGACGAGCCCGCGGCGCGGTATGAGGTGTTTCACACCGAGTGCGCGGCGCGTGACGTCGTCGACCACGTCACCAGCCGGTGGGGCGTGTGGGTGCTGATCGCGTTGCAGGCCAACGACCTGAGGTTCTTCGAGCTGCGGGAGAGCATCCGCGGCATCAGCGAGAAGATGCTCTCCCAGACCCTGCGCGGGCTCGTCGAGGACGGGCTCGTCTGGCGCGCCGTCGAACCGGCGAACCCGCCCAAGGTCACCTACGGGCTGACCGAGTTCGGGCGGGACGTCGGCGAGTCGCTGACCGACCTGCTCGGCCGGATCACCCGGCGGCTGGACGCGGGCGGGGTCAGCTGAGCGGCGCGAGCGTCCGCGTCTCCCGCCGGTGCACGGCCGCGTCCCCGGCCGTCCACAGCAGCGCCAGCAGCACGGCCGTGACCGCCGCCGAGGAGAACGAGATCGGCGGGCCCCACAGGTACTCCTGCTGGAACCGGATGCCCGCGTAGCCGGCCGTCGTCACGGCGACGGCTCCGAGCGCGGCCGTGGCCGGCGTGGGCAGGTCCACCGCGTGCACCGCGTCGATCGCGAGGCCCACGAGCACGAGGAACAGCGGCACGGCGGACTTCGGGAAGTCGATGCCCGCGAGCAGCGGCCAGATCAGGCAGCGGTACGCGACGTAGGCGCCGACGACGGCGGTCGCCGTCCAGCGCCGTCCGATCATGCGCCGGGCGATCACCAGCACGAGCGCCGCCGCGACGAGGCCCCACACCGGGTAGACCCAGTCCGCGATCGGCAGCGCGAAGTGCACGACCGCCTCACGGCCCACCGGCAGGCCGAGCTGGTCGGCGGCGAACTGCAGCAGGATCGGCTCGGCTTCGGCCTGGCCGTCGTCGTACGCCTGCAACGCGCGCACGCCGTACTCCTGGTGCTGGTTGGGGAACCAGACGTTCTCCAGGAAGAAGAACCACAGCGCGACGAGTCCGAACGTCCGCCCGTTGCCCTCGGGGAAGTACCCGGCCCACCCGCGGATCGCACCGGCCAGCATGACCGCGGTGCCCAGGTAGAGCAGGGCGTGCGAGCCGCTCCACGACGTGATGTCGAGGCCGTTGACGCGGTGGTTGATGACGTCGATCGGCAGGGCGACCAGGAAGATCCCGCACCCGGTCTGCATCAGCCGCAACGCGAGCCGGTCGGCGCCGTAGCCGGTGAACGTGTGGAACAGCGTCAGCGCGACCACGATCACGGTGCCGACCGTGTTGATCAGGTGCGGGGGCGCCAGGTCGTCGCGCAGCCACTTGAAGTGCCATGAGACGTCCCAGGACGACCCGATCAGCTTGAGGAGCAGGCCGGCGAGCCACCACCGGTACAGCTGCCGTGCGAGCTCCGGCGGTGTCTCTCTGCCCGCGGCACCTCGCTCCCAGTACCGGTCCCGGAACCCCATTACCCCCTGAATCATTCGGACATCATGAGCCCGCACCTCCGGTTCAGGTAGGTGAAACGACCCTGGCTTTACCCTGATGTTTCCAATCCGCGTCCTCCGGCGGGTGAAGCGTGTTGATCTGAACGGCGCAGCCGGGGAACATGCACGGCCATGGGGAAGAAGTTCGTCGCGGCCGTGCTCGTCGTCGCCTTGTCGCTCGCCGTTGTGGCCACGGTCATGGGGGTCGTCCTCTCCTGAGTCCGCCGTCGTGCGGCACGATGGCCGCATGGTTGAGAACCTCCTCGGGCCCGAGCCGACCCGCCTGCCCGACCGTCCCGAGGCGCAGGCCGCCGCGGACGGCGGCACCGACCCCGGCAAGATCGTGCGGGCCTACCCCGACTTCTCCGAGGCGTGGGCTCTCCTGGCCGAACGGGCGCTGCACGCGGGCGACCCCGTCGCCGCCTACGCCTACGCGCGCACCGGCTACCACCGCGGCCTCGACCAGCTGCGCCGCTCCGGCTGGAAGGGCTTCGGCCCGGTGCCGTGGGACCACCGGCCGAACCAGGGCTTCCTGCGCGCGCTGGCGGCTCTTGCCCGTGCCGCGCGGGAGATCGGTGAGGACGAGGAGTGGGAGCGCTGCAGCACCTTCCTCGCCGACTCCGACCCGAAGGCGCCCGCCGCTCTCGGCCTGGTCTGACCCGCGTGGGTGCTGTCCGGGACGCCGTCGGGCGCGGACTGGCGCGGTGGCGCGGTGCCGCGCTGCCGATCGTCCACTGTGCACTGTCGGCGGGCCTCGCGTGGCTCGTGGCGAGCGTCGTCATCGGACACCAGCGCCCGTTCTTCGCACCGATCGCCGCCGTCGTCTGCCTCGGCGTCTCGCTGGGGCAGCGGCTGCGGCGCGTCGGTGAGCTCGTCGTCGGCGTGTCGGTCGGCGTCGGCGTGGGTGACGCGCTGATCGGCTGGATCGGCAGCGGCCCGTGGCAGATCGCGCTCGTCGTCGCGCTCGCGATGTCGGCGGCGGTGCTGCTCGACGGCGGCTCGGTCATCGCGTTGCAGGCGGGCAGCAGCGCCGTTCTCGTCGCCACCCTGCTGCCGCCCAGCGAGGGCGGCGGGTTCGACCGCATGATCGACGCGCTGACCGGCGGCCTGGTCGGGCTGGCGGTGGCGGCGCTGCTCCCGGCGAACCCGATCACGGTGGCCCAGCGGCAGCTCAAGGTGCTGACGAACACGCTCAGCTCGACGCTGCGCAACCTGGCGGAGGCGCTCGACGAGCGCGACGGCGTCAAGGCCGCCGGCGTGCTGGCCGAGCTGCGCACCAGCCAGACGACGATCGACGACTACCGGTCGGCGTTGCAGACCGGCACCGAGATCGCGCGGATCGCGCCGATCAGGTGGCGTTCCAAGGACCGGCTCGGCCGGTACCACACCGCGGCGGTGCCGGTGGACTACGCGATCCGCAACACGCGCGTGCTGGCCCGCCGGATCATGGCGGCGCTCAAGGCGGACGAGCGCATCCCGGACGGTGTGCCGGAGGTGCTGCGGAACTACGCGGACGCCGTGGACCGGTTGCGCGCCGAGCTGGAGAAGGGCAAGGACCCCGCGGGGACGCGGGAGGCCGTGCGGGACGCCGCGCGGCAGCTCACCGCACGGCGTCTCGCGGGGGACGGGCTCTCGTCGCAGGTCGTGCTGGGGCAGATCCGCAGCGTCGCCGTGGACCTGCTGCAGGCGACCGGGGTGAGCAGGAGCGAGGCCATGGAGGCGTTGCCGCCGCTCAGCCGTCCGGCCGGTGCAGAATCCCCAGCAGCAGGGAGTGCACCTGCTCGTGGTCCCGAGGATCAGCCAGGACGCACGAACCGCCCGTGACGGCGTACCACTCCTCCGCACCCTCGTAGCGGACCGCCGCGCTCAGCTTCCCGTCGTCGGACAGCTCGGTGCACAGCTCGAGGTCACCGGTGACGACGCCGACCTCGTCGGTCATCACGCCACCGGGGCCCGCCACGAAGAGCGAGGAGAGGGACGCCATCAGCACCTTCCGAGCATGCCCGCCAGTTCGGTCTTCTCCGCCGAGTTCACGCTGAGGCTCCAGCGGTACTTGGTGTGTACCCACATCTTGGCGTAGGTGCACCAGTAGGACGTCAGCGGCGGCTTCCACGTCGCCGGTGTCTGGTCGCCCTTCGACTGGTTCACGTTGTCGGTGACCGCGATCAGCTGGGGCCCGGACATGTCGTTGGCGAACGACTGGCGCTGCGCCGTGCTCCAGGACGACGCTCCGGACCTCCAGGCGGCCGCCAGAGGCACGATGTGGTCGATGTCCACGTCGGAGGCCGCGGTCCACGTCGCGCCGTCGTACGGGGAGAACCAGCGGCCCGAGGTGGCGGCGCACGACGAGTTGGTCACCACGTTGGTGCCGTCGCGCTTGAGAACGGCCTCCCGGGTGTTGCAGGTCCCCGACTGGGTGATCCAGTGGGGGAACTTGTCGCGCGAGTAGCCCGACATGGAGCCGTCGGCGCGCACGGTGAGCGCCGCCAGCTCCGACTTGGCGGTGGCGGCGCTGGGGATGTTCGGCGGTGTCGCGAGTGCAGGGGTGACGAGACCGAGGGTGAGGGCCGCCGCGGCGGCCAGGGCACCCACGGCTCGGGTAACTGTCGACATCGTCCCGACCTTCCTGGTTGGAAAGTGATCGGGACCACCCTTGGTCACGTTCTGGAATTAAGCAATGCCTTCGAGTGACACTCGATCGAACTACGAATGCATTCCTAGATCCCTCGAACGAGGCGCAGGTCCTCGGTGTGCCGGTACCAGGTCCACTTGTCCACCGGACGGGGGTGCTTGTGGCCGTCCAGCACCGCCGTGGTCGGCAGGCAGCCGAGCTGGAACGCGCGCGGGCGGCTCTCCTCGACCTTGGTCCCGAAGAGGCGCTTGTGCACGATCCGGATGACCAGCCCGAGCCCGCCCTCGGTGTCGGGCGTGCACTCGACGCGGGACGCCTGGCCGCGCAGCACGTTGTCCGCGTCGCTGTACCCGACCCCTCGAACGGGGGAAAGCACGCCGAGTCCCATGAGGACTCCGCCGACGTCGTCGCGCACGAGCGGAACGGGATCCACGTCACCGTTCAGGGCGACGTCCAACGCCCGTTCCGGCTTCGCCGGGAGCCCCCACAGGGCTGCCACCGCGGACTCGCCGGAAGGCACGTAGCCGAGCGTGACCGAACCGAGCTTCTCCTTGCGCAGCAAGCGAACCACGACCGCCGCCAGGTCCGCGTCCGTGCCCGCGACGACGAGGCGTTCCGCGTCCAGGTGGGGGTCGACGTGGTCCTTGCCGGGGCGGGACGGGACGACGTGGACGTCGTCACGTTGAGTGATCATTGGCGACTGCGTGTTTCCGCAGGCCAACACGATTCCGTGCACGGTCATCTCCTGGTCTACCCTCGCTTACCGGCGTTCGCTCGAACCAGTCCAAGCGCTTGGAGTTTCACATGCCGGCCGTCGTGCTGATCGGTGCCCAGTGGGGCGATGAGGGCAAGGGCAAGGCCACCGACATCCTCGGTGAGCGTGTCCAGTGGATCGTCCGCTACCAGGGCGGCAACAACGCGGGTCACACCGTGGTCCTCCCGGACGGCCAGAAGTTCGCCCTCCACCTCATCCCGTCCGGCATCCTCACACCCGGTGTGAAGAACGTCATCGGCAACGGTGTCGTGGTCGACCCCGGCGTGCTGCTCGAGGAGCTCGCGGGTCTCGAGGAGAAGAACGTCGACACCAGCAGCCTGCTGATCTCGTCCGACGCGCACTTGATCATGCCGTACCACGTGGCCATCGACAAGGTGACCGAGCGCTACCTGGGCAAGTCGAAGATCGGCACGACCGGCCGCGGCATCGGCCCGTGCTACCAGGACAAGCTCGCCCGCGTCGGCGTCCGCGCGCAGGACCTGCTGGACGAGAAGATCCTGCGGCAGAAGGTCGAGGCCGCTCTCGACCTGAAGAACCAGATGCTGGTCAAGATCTACAACCGCAAGGCGCTCGACCCCGACCAGGTCGTGGACCAGGTCCTGGAGCGCGGCCAGCACTTCGTGCACCGCATCGCGGACACCCGGCTGCTGCTCAACCAGGCGCTCGACCGCGGCGAGACGGTGCTGCTGGAGGGCTCGCAGGGCACCCTGCTCGACGTCGACCACGGCACCTACCCGTTCGTCACGTCGTCGAACCCGACGTCCGGTGGCGCGGCCGTGGGCTCCGGTGTCGGTCCGACGCGGATCACCACGGTGATCGGCATCCTGAAGGCGTACACGACCCGCGTGGGCTCCGGTCCGTTCCCGACGGAGCTGCACGACGACATGGGCGAGTTCCTGCGCAAGCAGGGCGGCGAGTTCGGTGTCACCACGGGCCGTTCGCGCCGCACCGGCTGGTTCGACGCCGTGATCGCCCGTTACGCCTCGCGCGTCAACGGCATCACCGACTACTTCCTCACCAAGCTGGACGTGCTGTCGGGCCTGGAGAAGGTGCCGGTCTGCGTCGGGTACGAAGTGGACGGTCGCCGGGTCGACGAGATGCCGATGACGCAGACCGACGTGCACCACGCCGTGCCGGTGTACGAGGAGCTGCCGGGCTGGTTCGAGGACATCTCGCACTGCCGCTCGTTCGAGGAGCTGCCCGCGAACGCCCGCTCCTACGTCGAGCACCTGGAGAGCATCAGCGGCGCGCGGATCTCCGCGATCGGCGTCGGCCCCGGCCGCGACCAGACGATCGTCCGCCACGACGTTCTCGGCTGACCCCGATTATCTCGAAGTACGACGCGTTTTCACGATTTGGGCGTCGTTGACGAAGGGCCACGGCTCGCCTGTAATTCAGCGCCGTGGCCCTTTCTCTTGCACGAAAACCCGTGCTGCAGGCGCGCTGGATCAGTCCGGTCGCGTTACTGCTGCTGTGGCAACTGGCCAGCTCAACGGGTGTTCTCCCGCCGGAGAAACTGGCCTCGCCGCTCACCGTGGCACAGTCCGCCGGTGAGCTGATCGCGGACGGCCAATTGGTCGACGCATTCCTCGTCTCGCTCGGTCGCGTCTTTTTCGGATTTCTCATCGGCGGCGTCGTCGGCGTCGCCTTCGGACTCGTTTCCGGGCTTTCCCGGTGGGGCGAGACGCTGCTCGACCCGCCGGTGCAGATGCTGCGGACGCTGCCGCACCTCGGCCTCATCCCGCTGTTCATCCTGTGGTTCGGCATCGGCGAGGAACCGAAGCTCGCCCTGGTCGCGGCCGGTGTCGCGTTCCCGCTCTACCTGAACCTGCACGCGGGCATCCGGCAGACCGACCCCGGTCTCGTCGAGGCCGCCCGCGCCCTCGGCTACAGCCGGTTCGAACGCGTCGTGCACGTCGTGCTGCCCTCCGCCGTGCCGCAGACCCTGGTCGGCCTGCGGATCGCGCTCGGCACCGCGTGGCTGTCGCTGATCGTCGGCGAGCAGATCAACGCCGACTCCGGCCTGGGCTACCTGATCAACAACGCCAGGGAGTTCCTCCGCACCGACGTCGTGGTCGTCGGCCTGGTGGTCTACGCGCTGCTCGGGCTCTCGACCGACGCCCTGGTGCGCCTTCTGGAGAGGAGAGTGCTGCGATGGCGGGCCCGGTGAGCGTGCGCGGACTGCGCAAGGCGTTCGGCGCGCGGACGGTGCTGGACGAGATCGACCTGGAGATCGCGCCGGGCGAGTTCGTCGCCCTGCTCGGCCGCAGCGGCTGCGGGAAGTCGACGCTGCTGCGCATCCTCGCGGGCCTGGACCGCGACGTCACCGGTGAGGCGGTGGTGTCCGGAACGGTGTCGATCGCGTTCCAGCAGCCGCGGCTGCTGCCGTGGCGCAAGGTCTGGCACAACATCGCGCTGGGCCTGCACCGCCCGGACGGCCGCGAGGTCGCGCTGAAGGCGCTGGAGGAGGTGCGGCTCGCCGGCCACGCCGACGCGTGGCCGCTGACGCTGTCCGGCGGTGAGGCGCAACGCGTCTCGCTCGCACGGGCGCTGGTGCGCGAACCGGACGTGCTGCTGCTCGACGAGCCGTTCGGCGCGCTCGACGCGTTGACCAGGCTCGCCATGCACCACCTGGTGGAAGACCTGTGGGCCAGGCACCGGCCCGCCGTGCTGCTCGTGACGCACGACGTCGACGAGGCGTTGCTGCTGGCCGACCGCATCCTCGTGCTCGACGGGGGCCGGATCGTCGCCACCCACCACGTCGACCTGCCCCGCCCGCGCCGCCGGGCCTCCGTTGTGGAGCAACGCACCCGCGTGCTCGCCGATCTGGGAGTGGACGTTGAAACGGCTGCATGACCGGAAGCTGCTCGCCCTGCTCGCCGCGATCCTGTTCACCACCGGATGTTCGGCCGCCGCGCAGGACACGCCCGCCGACCAGGTCGTGCTGAAGGTCGGCGACCAGAAGGGCGGTGCGAAGGCGCTGCTCACGGCCGCGGGTCTGCTGAACGACTTCCCGTACGAGATCGAGTGGTCGACGTTCACGTCCGGTCCGCCGCTGCTCGAAGCCGCCTCCGCCGGGGCGATCGACCTCGGCGGCGTCGGCAACACGCCGCCGATCTTCGCCGCCGCCGCGAACGCCAAGATCGCCGCCGTCGGTGCGTCCAAGGGCGAGGTCGAGGCAGACGCGATCCTCGTTCCGGAGAACTCGCCGCTCCAGAACGTCACGGACCTCAAGGGCAAGAACATCGCCGTCGCCAAGGGCAGCTCGGCGCATGGGCAGGTGCTGCTCACGTTGCGCGCCAACGGGTTGACGACCAAGGACGTGACGCTGAACTTCCTCCAGCCCTCCGACGCCTACGGGGCGTTCGCCCAGGGCAAGGTCGACGCGTGGGCGGTCTGGGACCCCTACACCGCGCAGGCGCAGCAGGAGGCCAAGGCGCGCGTGCTGACCGACGGCCGCGGCAAGGCCAACGGCTACGGGTTCCAGGTCGCGGGCCGCAAGGCGTTGGACGACAACGGGAAAGTCGCGGCGATCAAGGAATACCTGGTCCGCTACTACAAGGCGCAGAAGTGGGCCGACACGCACCGCGAGGAGTGGGCGAAGGCGTGGGCGGCGGAGACCGGGCTGAAGTACGAGGTCGCGCTGACCGCCGTGAACCGCAACGGCGACCTGCCGGTGAAGATCGACGACGAGCTCATCAAGTCCGAGCAGGAGCTGGCGGACGCGTTCACCGAGGACAAGACGCTGCCGGGCAAGGTCGACTTCGCGAAGTTCGTCGACACGAGGTTCCAGGGAGATCTGGCATGAGCATCACGCTGCACTGGTTCCTGCCGACCTCCGGCGACGGCCGCACGGTCGTGGAGCACTTCCACGCCAACCGCGCACCGGCCGCCGGGGCCCGGCGTGACCCGGACATCGACTACCTGGCGCAGATCGCGCGCACGGCAGAGCAGGTCGGGTTCACCGGCGTGCTCACCCCGACCGGCACGTGGTGCGAGGACGCGTGGCTGACCACGGCCGCGCTGATCGCGCAGACCAGGACGCTGAAGTTCCTCGTGGCGTTCCGGCCGGGCGTGCTGTCGCCGACCCTCGCGGCCCAGATGGCCTCCACGTACCAGCGGATCTCGCGTGGCCGGCTGCTGCTCAACGTCGTGACCGGCGGCGACAACGTGGAGCAGCGGCGGTTCGGCGACTGGCTCGACCACGACCAGCGCTACACGCGCACCGACGAGTTCCTCCAGGTCGTGCGCGGCATCTGGACCGGCGAGCCGTACACGTTCAACGGCAAGCACTATCAGGTGCGGGACGCGACGCTGCTGGCCCCGCCGGACCCGGTGCCGCCGATCTACTTCGGCGGCTCGTCCGACGCGGCGCTGCCGGTGGCGGCTGCCCGCGCGGACGTCTACCTGACCTGGGGAGAGCCGCCCGCCGACGTGGCGGAGAAGATCGCGCGGGTGCGGGCGCTGACGGACCGGCCGATCCGGTTCGGCGTCCGGCTGCACACGATCAGCCGGGACACCTCGGCGGAGGCGTGGGCCGTGGCGGCGAAGCTGCTCGACGCGCTCGACCAGGAGTCGGTGGCGAAGGCGCAGGCCCAGCTGGGCGCGTCGCAGTCCGTGGGACAGCAACGGATGGTGGCGCTGCACGGCGGTGACCTGAGCCGCGGCGTGCGCGGGCTGGAGATCCACCCGAACCTGTGGGCGGGCGTCGGGCTCGTCCGCGGCGGCGCGGGAACGGCGCTGGTCGGCTCGCACTCCGAGGTCGCGGACCTGGTCGAGGAGTACCACTCGGTGGGCATCGACGAGTTCGTGCTCTCCGGCTACCCGCACCTGGAGGAGGCGTACTGGTTCGGCGAGGGCGTGCGGCCCCTGCTGAAGCAGCGCGGGCTGCTCGACGGGGACCGCACGCTGTCGCTGGCGAACGCCTGACCTTGGCTAACGGTTGTTCTTGGCTTCCACCGCGGTGTCGGGGTTGTCCGCGAACACGCCGTCGATGCCCTGTGCGAAGAACAGGTCGTACTCCTCGAAGGCCCGGCCGTACGCGGCCGGGTCGTCCGAGGACCGGAAGTCCGCGGGCAGGAACGAGTTCTCGTTGCGGAACGTCCAGGCGTGCACGGTCAGGCCGACCCGGTGCGCGTCCTTGACGACGGTAGTCGGCGCTTGCAGGAAACCGTTGGCGTCACGGGGGATGATCACGTCCTTGGTGAGCCCGACGCCGTCCGCGTAGCTCCGGATCTCCCGCAGCCCGGCGGGCGTGATCATGTCCGCGTAGGTGCGCTTGTCGCCCGCCTTCACGAAGTCGTACGGCGCACCGGAACCGTTGACCAGCTGCACGATCGGCACGCGCAGCGACCGGTCGAGCTGCTTGAGGTTCGCGACCTCGAACGACTGCACGTACACCTTCGCGCCCGGCCGGTTGAGGCCGTTGCGGTTCAGCGCGTCGACGAGCTTCGGCTCCAGCGCCAGCCCGATCGACTGGAAGTACGTCGGGTGCTTGGTCTCCGGGTAGATGCCGATCTCGCGGCGCAGCTCGCGGGACAGCCGCTTCGACAGGTCGATGACCTCCTGGAAGGTCGGCACCTCGAAGCGGCCGTCGTAGAGGGTGTTGCGCGGCCGGATCGCCGGGATGCGTTCCTTGGCGCGCAACGTCTTCAGCTCGGCGAGCGTGAAGTCCTCGGTGAACCAGCCGGTGACAGGGGCGCCGTCGATCGTCTTCGTCTTCCTGCGGTCCGCGAACTCCGGCTTCGCGCCGACGTCGGTGGTGCCGCCGATCTCGTTCTCGTGCCGGGCGACGAGCTTGCCGTCCTTGGTCGGCACGAGGTCCGGCTCGATGAAGTCGGCGCCCATGCGCGCCGCGAGCTCGTAGGCCGCGAGCGTGTGCTCCGGCCGGTATGCCGACGCGCCGCGGTGCCCGATCACGACCGGGCCCTTCTCGTCGTGTGCCGACGCGGAGGGCAGGGATGCCACCACCGCGCCCGCGAACACGAGGACCACGGCGGCGAGACCACTCCGTTTCATCGTTCGACCTCCCGTTTCGGTTGGAAGCGCACCCAAGCATCGCAACACGAAATGCAGTTGAACGGTTGCTCAACGAACAGGGCGGTCTCGGAGCCGTCCGAGCCCCGATTCGGTGTCATGTGGACACATCCGGGCCCTGACCTCGGGGAAGAGTCTTTGCAGTCCCTTTGGATTGATCCGCTAGGGCTGTGATCGCCCCCACAGTACGGTGCGAACGTGGCCAACCCGGACCTCGCCCGCATCGTCGCGGAGCACGACGAGGAGATGCCGTCGCGCTCGCTCTCACCCCGGTGGGAGCGGGCGCTGTGGATCGCCGGTCTGCTGATCGGGCTCCTCGTGCTGAAGCAGGTGTTCTTCCCGTTCGCCAAGGGAAGCCAGTACTACCTGATCATCTTCCTGGCGGTGACCCTGCCGCTGGTGTTCCTCGCCTACGGCAAGGGACACGAGCCGCCCTGGTGGGACTGGCTGCTGGCGGCCGCCGCGTTCGCCGTCGGCTCCTACCCGCTGTTCGGCGGCTTCGACGAGTTCCTGAACCGGCAGGGCCAGCTCACGCCACTCGACGTCACGGCGGGCACGGTGCTGCTCGTGCTGATCCTGGAGGCATGCCGGCGCACGACGGGCTGGGTGCTCCCGATCGTCTGCGTGGCGTTCATCGGCTTCGCCTACTACGGCGGGTTCCTGCCGCAGACGTGGTCGATCGCGCACTCCGGCGTCGACTTCTCGCAGATCATCAACGGTTTCTTCAACGACGCCAGCGGGTTCTACGGCACGCCGCTCGACGTCGCCGCCACCTACATCGTGCTGTTCACGATCTACGGCGCGGTGCTGAACGCCTCCGGCGCGGGCAAGTTCTTCGTCGACGTCAGCTTCGCGGCGTTCCGCAAGTCGCGGACCGCGCCCGGACGCACGGCGGCGACCGCGGGCTTCCTGCTCGGCACCGTCTCCGGCTCCGGCACGGCGACGACCGTGTCGCTGGGCGCCGTGACGTGGCCGATGCTGCAGAAGGCCGGGTACCCCAAGGAGAACGCGGGCGGCCTGCTCGCCGCGTCCGGCATCGGCGCGATCCTCTCGCCGCCCACCCTGGGCGCGGCGGCGTTCATCATCGCCGAGTACCTCCAGGTCTCCTACCTCGAAGTGCTGATCTGGGCGGTCGTCCCGACGCTGCTCTACTACCTCGGCATCGCGCTCGCCGTCGAGGCCGACGCCCGCCGGTTCGGCGCCAAGCCCGTCGACATCGACGTGCCGCGGTTCTGGGACGTGTTCAAGCTCGGCTGGTACCACTTCCTGTCGCTCGGGATCATCATCGTGTTCCTGGCGCTGGACATCCCCGTCTACAAGGCCGTCGTCTACGCGACCGGTGTCGCCGCGCTGTTCGCGCTGCTCAACCACCGCCGCGACTGGCCGAAGATGATCGCCGACGCCCTGTCCACCGGCGTGCGCTCGGCGTTCCCGGTGATCGCGGTGTGCGCCGCCGCCGGTGTCGTGACCTCGACGATCACCAAGACCGGCCTGGGGCAAGCGCTTGCGGGCTCGCTGGTGGACCTGGCGTCCGCGCTCGCGCCGACCGAGACCGCGGTGTTGCTGCTGACGGCGGTGTTCGCGGCCGTCGCGGTGTCCGTGCTCGGCCTGGCCGTGCCGGTGACGGCGTCGTTCATCATCTCGTGGGTCGTGATCGGCCCCGCGCTGATCACGCTGGGCGTCGAGCCCGCCGAGACCGCGATGTTCATCTTCTACTACGCGGTGCTGTCCGAGGTGACGCCGCCGACGGCGCTCGCCGCCGTGGCCGCCGCCGCCCTGACCGGCGGCGACGTGATGAAGACCATGTGGCAGACGTGGAAGTACACGCTGCCCGCGTTCCTCGTGCCGCTGGCGTTCGTCCTCACGGACGCCGGGTCCGCGCTGCTGTTGCGCGGGTCGTTGCTCGACTCGGCGTGGGCGTTCGGAGCGTCCGCGCTGGGAGTCGCCGCCCTCGCCGTGCTGACGGGCGGCTGGTTGTTCGGCCCCGCGCGCTGGCCGGAGCGCCTGCTCTGCGTGCCGGCCGCGGTGTTCCTGCTCTACCTGCAGCCGTTGACGATCGCCATCGGGGCCGCGTTCCTCGTGGTGGCCGTGGCGGTCCACCTGGTCACCCGTGGGAGGGTTCGTGATGCAGCAGCTGCGTAAGTACGCGATCGGTGCGGTCGCACTGGCGCTCGTCGTGTCGGGATGTGGCGGCAAACGCACGCCCACCACGCCCGACGCGTCCGGCGGCACCGAGTCGTGCGAGGCGTCCGACGGCCGGATCACGATCGCCACCGGCAACTCCGGCGGCGTCTACTTCGTCGTCGGCGGCGGCCTGGCCAAGCTGATCAGCGACAACTCGAAGCTCAAGGCGTCGTCGGCGGAGACCGGCGCGTCCGTGCAGAACATCCAGCAGCTCGTCAGCGGCACCTACGACATCGCGTTCTCCCTGGCCGACACCGCCGCGGACGCGGTCAACGGCACCGGCGCGTTCGACAAGAAGGAGAAGGTCGCCGCGCTCGCCCGCATCTACCCGAACTACACGCAGGTGCTGGTCAGGGCCGACTCCGGGATCAACTCCGTCGCCGACATGAAGGGCAAGCGGATCTCCACCGGCTCGCCGAAGTCGGGCACCGAGGTCATCGCGGGCAGGCTCCTCAAGTCCGCCGGCCTCGACATCGACAGCGACGTCCAGGCGCAGCGCCTCGACCTCACCAAGACCGCCGACGGCATGAAGGACGGCAGCATCGACGGCCTCATCTGGTCCGGCGGCCTGCCCACCCCGCAGATCACCGACATCACCACGTCCATGAAGGACAGGGTGAAGCTCATCGACATCACCCCGCTGCTGCCGGAGATGAAGAAGATCAGCCCCGTCTACGACACGGCGCCGATCCCCGCCTCCACCTACGGCGTCGCCGAGGTGTCCACCATCGTGGTGCCCAACCTGCTGCTCGTGCGCGAGGACTTCGCGGCCAACAACGCCTGCGCCGTCACCAAGCTGATCTTCGACAAGAAGACCGACCTGGAGAAGGTGCACCCGGCCGTGAAGGACATCGCGAAGGACAAGGCCACCGCCACCGAGCCGGTTCCGCTGCACCCAGGGGCGAAGCAGGCGCTCGGCTGAACTACGCTGGGTCATCGTGCGCGTCCTGGTCATCGGGTCTGGAGCCCGTGAGCATGCCCTTGTCCTCGCGTTGTCACGCGACCCGCAGCTGACTGCCTTGGCGTGCGCGCCGGGCAACGCCGGGATCGCGGGACACGCCGAGATCTACGGTGTAGACGTCGCAGATGCCTCGGCGGTCGCCACCCTCGCGAAGGAGTGGAAGGCCGACCTCGTCGTCATCGGCCCCGAACAACCGCTGGTCGTCGGGGCCGCCGACGCCGTCCGCGCCCTCGGCATCCCGTGCTTCGGGCCGTCCAAGGCCGCGGCCTGCATCGAGGGGTCCAAGGCGTTCGCCAAGGACGTCATGAACGCGGCGGGGGTGCCCACGGCCCACAGCGAGGTCGTCGACAACCCGGCCCGCCTGGACGCCGCCCTCGCGCGGTTCGGCCCGACCTGGGTCGTGAAGGACGACGGTCTCGCGGCCGGCAAGGGCGTCGTCGTGACGTCCGACCTGGCCGCGGCCCGTGCCCACGCGATGACGCTGCTCGACGGCGGCCACCCCGTGCTGCTGGAGTCCTTCCTGGACGGACCGGAGGTGTCGCTGTTCTGCGTCACCGACGGCACGTCCGTCGTCCCGCTCATCCCGGCGCAGGACTTCAAGCGGGTGGCCGACGGCGACGCCGGCCCCAACACCGGCGGCATGGGCGCCTACGCGCCACTGCCGTGGGCCCCCGAGGGCCTCGTCGAGGAGATCGTGACGCGGTGCGTGCAGCCGGTGGTCGACGAGCTGCGCGCCCGTGAGACCCCGTTCGTCGGCCTGCTGTACGCGGGTCTGGCGCTCACGTCCACCGGCGTGCAGGTCATCGAGTTCAACTGCCGCTTCGGCGACCCGGAGACCCAGTCCGTGCTGGCGCTGCTGAAGTCGCCGATCTCCGCGCTGTTCCAGGCCGCGGCGACCGGGACGCTGTCCTCGCTGCCCGCGCTGGAGTGGGAGAAGGGCTACGCCGTGACCGTCGTCGTCGCGGCCGAGGGCTACCCGAACCGCCCGCGCACCGGTGACGTCATCACCGGCGCCGACGCCGAAGGCGTCCTGCACGCCGGCACGCGCCGCCGTGAGGACGGAGCCGTCGTGTCGGCCGGCGGGCGCGTGCTGTCCGTCGTGGGCACCGGCAAGTCGCTGGCCAAGGCTCGTGAGCGTGCCTACAAGCGGGTGGCCGACATCCACCTGACCGGCTCGCACCACCGTTCCGACATCGCCCTCAAGGCGGTCGACGGCAAGATCACGATCCCGTGAGCCTCCTCGGGAGCGTGCTGGGCGGCGCCGTCGGTGACGCCTTCGGCGCACCGGTCGAGTTCTCGACGATCGCCGACATCCGCCGCCTGCACGGCCCCGAGGGTGTCGTCGACCTCCCCGTGCTGGAGATCACCGACGACACCCAGATGGTCCTCTTCACCCTGGAGGGCCTCCTCCTGGCGCGGGAACGCGGCCTCGACCCGCTCGTGACCGTGCGGGCCGCCTACGCGCGCTGGCTGCACACGCAAGGCGGCCCGCCGGTCGAGGACGACGGCTGGCTCATGTCGGACCGGCGCCTGCACTCACGGCGCGCGCCGGGCCACACGTGCCTGACCGCGTTGAAGCACAACGAGAAGAACAACTCGAAGGGCTGCGGCGGCGTCATGCGCGCCGCCCCCGTCGCGGTGTGGTCGACCGACCTCCGCGAGGTCTTCGAGCTGGCCGTCGGCACGGCGAAGATGACGCACCACCACCCCAGCGGCTACCTGTCCGCGGGCGTACTGGCGGCGATCGTGCGAGCCCTCCTCGACGGAGCCGACCTCCCGTCCGCCGTGGCCGTCGCCAGGGCGGAGCTCGTCCGCTGGGACGGCCACGAGGAGCAGACCACCCTGCTGGACAAGGCGACGCGCCTCGGCCCCCTGACCCCCGAACAGGTCGAGTCCGAGCTGGGCGGCGGCTGGGTCGGCGAAGAGGCCCTGGCCATCGGCCTGCACGCCGCCCTGGTGGGCGACAGCTTCCCCGACGCCGTCCGCCGCGCCGTGAACCACTCCGGCGACAGCGACTCCACGGGGTCGATCTGCGGCAACATCCTCGGCGCCCGCGACGGCGTCGCCGTCATCCCCGAGTCGTGGCTGTCCGTCCTCGAACTGCGCGACCTGACCGAACGCCTCGCGCTGTCCTGGTGATCAGCTGGTCACCGGGATCCAGAGCTCGGCCCTGGCGTTGTCCCCGTCGATCTCCGTCCGCAACATCGACGGCCCCTCGACGCTCTGGTAGCTGTTCGACGGGAACCACTGCGTGTAGACGTCCCGCCACATGTACTGGATCGTCTCCGGATACGGACCCTCGGTCGTGAACACCGCCCACGTGTTCTTGGGCACCGTCATGACCTCCATGTCCTCCGGCGCGTCCCGGCTCGTCACCACCCCCTGGAAGTAGTCGAGCCGATCACCCTCCTCGACCCCCTCCTGGTTGAACGTGAGCGCCAGCAACCCGGCCGGCTCCCCGTCGCTCAGCTCCTTCATCCGCTCCAGCGTCGGCCTCCCGATCCCCTTCACGAACTCGACGATCGCGGGGTTCTGCCCGACGTGCACCAACGGCACCCGAGTCCCCCGCCCGACGACCCGGAGCTCGTCCTTCTCCACAATCCGGTACTCCATGCCCGCACTCCCTTCGACAACCAGCTTGAACGTGAGAACCTGCTGCGACCGCAACGGCTTCCGGCCGGCCCGGGCCTCCTGCGGCCCGACCCCGTGCATCGCCTTGAACGCCCTGGCGAACGCCTCGTTCGACCCGTAACCCCACCGCACAGCGATGTCCAGCAACGAGTCCTGTCCACTGAGGACCTCGGCGCCCGCCTTGGTGAGCCGCCGGCGCCGCACGTACTCACTCAGCGGAACCCCGGCCAACGCACTGAACAACCGGCGCAAGTGGTACTCACTGGTCCCCGCGATCCGCGCGAGCACCTTGACGTCGACCTCACCGTCGAGGTCCTCCTCGATGCGGGCCATTGCCTCGTTGAGTCGCTCCAGCACGACCCCAACGCTATGGGCCCACCAGCCCCCGCACCCGACATCCCGTGCCCGGTCCGGTCGCCTCCGCCGGGAACCACTAGCACGTGGAGTTCGTCCAACCACAGGTGTGCACCACGCGGGCGTTGGTAACCTGCGAAGTGGGACCGAACCGTTACCGACCGTACGGGGGTAGGACGTCGTGACACAGGAGAACGCGGGGGCGGATGCCGTTCTCGGTGCCGCCGCGGGACTGGCTGGCGGCGCGGTGGCAGGCGCGGTCAACGCCTTCGCGGCCGCCTCGGCGGTGATGGACAAGATCGCTGCCGCTTCGTCGACCCAGAAGTTCCACGTCGAGAAGGACACGGTCCTGCAGGCGGGCAAGGTCATCCACGACCAGTGGCTCATGCTCGACGAGCTCTACCTCGACCGGGTGGAGAAACTTCGCATCAAGTTCGTCGGTGACAAGGTGACGGGGGATGTAGTCGAGGCGTGGAACGACAGGCTCGTCTTCCACTCCGATTCGTATGCCAATCGGATCAAGGCGTACGTCGACAGCCTGAAGAGCCTTTCCGACCAGTTGAGGACTTCTGCGGAGCAGTACGGTTTCACCGACGAAGAGATCCAGACGACGTTCAGGCCGAAAGAGTGAAGATGCGCTTCTCAAAGCTGGCAACCGCGATGATCATCGCGGTTGCTGTGTCGGCCTGTACGACCACTGGAGAAACCGGGAAGCCGACACCGGCTCCGTCGGCGGATTCCACAGCGACGGATCCGACCGGAGGTCTGCCTGCGCGACCGGCCAGCCTGAAGGTCGACGCGGCAGACGCCTGCAAGTTGCTGACGGCTGATCAGATGAGCCAGATAGATCTGCGCGTCGCCGAGCCCAAGAAGATGGACCTGGTCGAAGGACAGGAATCTTCCGGGTGCCAGTACCGCGGCAACGGTGGATTCGGTTACACGGTCGGTGCTGTCACGCACAAGGGCGTTTCCTACTGGCTCGAAGGCGACGGAAACGTCGAGACGAAGGTTGTCAAGGTCGCTGACTACGGTGCTGTCGAGATCCAGCTCAAAGGTGGGTCCGGGTTCGACTGCTCCGTGGCCGTCGACGTGGCTGAGGGTCAGCAGCTCATGGTCAGCTACATCCCGACCACCACCACGGAAAAAGATCAGGCCACCTTGTGCGGAAAGGCCGAGAAGGCCGCCGGATTCGCGCTCGCGACGCTCAAGACATTGAAGTGAGGGGGAGCCATGTCGTCGTATCGGCAGCTCACTGACTGGAACTTCGACGGTTGGTCCAACCAGCAGCTCGCGAATGAGGTCCAGAAGCTCTCGAGCAGCACGATCGCATCCAGGTTCGGCGAAGCGTCCGCAGCGTTGCGTGAACTCGCCAGCGCGCTGGAGCACGTCGACTCCACGATCCGGACCCAGCTCAAGGACCTCAAGATCGACTGGGGCGGCGCCGCGGGCGAGAAGAGCCAGGAGAAGACGGAAGTGGTCGCTGTCGGCATCGACGACGGCAGCCAGGCGTCGGAACAGAACTCCCAGGCGATGACGCAGCAGGGCGAGAGCACGAGCACCGCCCGCTACAGCACCCCTCCTGCCCAGGACCTGCGCGGCGACACCGAACGCAACTTCGGCGACAAGGTCGCCGGCCTGATCGGCATCGAGACGGACCACGCCGCCGAGGTCCAGCAGACCAACCAGGCCCGCCAGCAGGCCATCGACAGCCTCAACGGCTACGTCTCCAACAGCCAGGGCTCTCTCGACGGCTTCCGCGCCCCCGACAAGGCCCCCGACATCATCGTCACCAGCGGCGCCGTCGCGCCGTCCGTCGGCACGCCGGTCGGGCAGCCCCAGGTCGGCACGCCCGGCTTCCCCGGCAGCGGACCGGCGTTCACCGGCACGCCCGGCAGCCCCGGCACGCCCGGCGGTGTCCCGCTCGCTCCGGCTCCCGGCCTCCCCGGCAACACCACCGGCATCCTCCCCGGCACCGGCACGCCCGGTCCGATCGCGACCGGTCCCGGCCTGCCCAAGCCGTTCGTCGGCCCGTCGATCGTCGGCACGGCCGCGACCGCCGCGGCGACCGGTCTCGCCGGTGCGACGACCGGTGCTCGCGGGCCGCAGGTCGTCGGTGGTGGACGTGGTCCCAGCCAGGCGCCCAAGACCCCCATCGCGCCCACCGGGCCGAAGGGTGCGCCCAGCACGATCGGCGGCAAGGCCGGCGGTGGCGCGGGCGGCGCAGGTGCCGGTGGCGCGGGTGCCTCCGGCCGCGTGCCCGGTGCCGCGGTGACGCCCGGTGGTGCGAGTGGCGTCGGGCCCGACGCCAACCGTTCCGGTGCGGCGGCCGGTGCCAAGGGCGGCCCGGCCGGTCGTGGTGGTGGCTCGCTCATGTCCCCCGCGGCCAGCGCGGCGAAGGGCGGAGGCGACGAGGACAGCGAGCACGTGCGCAAGTACGGTGTCGACTCCGACGAGATGTTCGGCGACGATCGCATGGTGGTCCAGTCCGTCATCGGCGAAGACCCGAAGGACAAGTAGAAACCGTTGAGCGCACCGAGTTCTGTGGTTCTGTCCACAGTGGAGTTCGCCGTGGTCTGGGAGGCGCAACGCCTCCCGGCCGCGCACGTCGCGCTGGACACGCGGATCCCGTCCATCACCCACACCGAGAAGGCCGAGGTGGTGAAGCGGGCCTGGGAGTCGCTCGAGTCGCGCGGCCTGGCCCGCAACGGCCGGGTCGTCCCCGAGCTCGCCGACGGGTTCGCGCTGCTCGGGAACCACCAGGTGGCGGTCGACCTGTGGATCTGGGCCGACCGGCAGATCAGCGGCCTTGCCGCCGCGATCGGCGACGAGGCGATCCTCGCCGTGCAGGACCGCGACGAGATGTGGCTGATCGAAGCCCGCGGCACGGCTCTCGCGGAGGCCGCGGTGTCGGTCGCTGGCGAGATGCCCGCCGGGTTCGGCCGCTCGATCAGCCTGCCCTACGACGACCTGGTGGCCGCGGCCAAGGACGTCGGGCTCGACGCCCAGCGCATGATCACCACGTTGGAACGTCAGGGAATGCGCCTCGGTGACGCTCAGGAGCTCGCCGGGATGCTCGACGGCATCTCCACCCGCGGCCAGTTCGGCGCGCAGCGGAACGGACGGCGCGCCGGCCGCGTGGTCTCGTTCCACGACACGCACAACGGCCGCTACCTGCGTCAGCTCAAGCCCAGCAGCGACGGCCGCAAGTGGTGCACCATCACCCCGGTCGACAACCACCGCCTCGCTTCCTCGATCTGGGAGCTGCTGCAAGAAGTCTGATCGCGGAACCCCCGGCCGTGCCCGCCCGTCGAATGTCGGCAGGCGGGCACAGTCGTCCCGATGGGGCGAATCGGCATCCCGCCCGCGGCGATTCGTTCTATGGTCGTCGGGAGAGGTTTCAAAAGGGGGTAGGCGCGCGTGGCGGGGGCCAAGTTCAACACCGAGGCAATGGAACAGTGCCGCACCACCGTGAGCAGTCAAGCCGGACAATTCGGCGCGATCGGTGACGGTTTTTCTACCCAATGCGGAAATCCGGACATATTCGGAAAACTGGGATCCTCCGGTGCGCTCTCCGGCGCGGTCGCCGCGATGGACCAGGCGGGCGCTCAGGAGTTCGACGCGGCCGAAAAGGTGCTGCGCAAGGTCGAGAGCGCACTGGACAAGATCCAGTCCAACGTCGACGACGTCGAGGAAGCCGCCAAGAACTCCTTCAGGACGGTGTGACGTGAGCGCGATGGACGAGGTCTCGGCACTCCCCGGCGGCGCGGAACTGGCCGCCCTCGCCGACAAGGTCGAGACCGCCCAACCCCAAGCCGTGCGCGACATCGCCGCCCGCTGGAAGCAGGCAGCCGGCAAGTGCGGCGACCAGACGGCGGTGGTCCAACGGTCCGCGGCCCAGCTCGACGACGCCTGGGAAGGCAGGTCCGCGGACGGCTTCGCCGCCTACATGGGCGACCTGACCAAGTGCGGCACCTCCATGTCCGACGCGCTCAACGCCGCCGCGACCGATCTCGAAACAGCCGCCACCGCCCTGGAGACGGCGAAGTCCTCGATGAGCCGCATCTGCGAGACCCTCCTGAGCCGCGCCCGCGAGGCCCGCCGACAACTCCACAACCAGCCACCGGAAGACGTCGACAGCGTCATCCGCGGCTACGTCGCCGAAGCCGTCGCCGACGCGACCCCCGTGATCTCCCAAGCGGAGTCGGCCCTGAACGCCGCCGCCGGCACCCTGAAGGCCCGCCCCGGCGCGCTGACGCCGAAGTTCTCGGCGCTGGAAGACCCGAACATCCAGCCCTTCACCCCCGCACCGGGCAAGCCGATCGACTGGGCCCCGACCCCACCCCCGGACGACTCGACCCACCAGTCCGCCGCGGAGACCCAGCCCAAGCCCGCTCCCGCCACCCCGGCCGACCACGGCTCCGGCTCCGGTGGTGGCGGTGGCGGTGGCGCTTCCGGCGGCGGTGGCGGAGGCGGTGGCGGCATGGGTGGCCTGGGTTCCAGCGGCGGCCCGCCGTCGGGCAGCCCGCCGCCCGGCAACGTCGAGGAGTGGATCCGCGAGGCCATCAAGATCCTCCAGGCCAACGGCATCCCGGTCACCGAGGAGAACATCGACGAGATCTGGAAGATCATCGAAAAGGAGTCGAGCGGCAACCCGCACGCCATCAACCTCTGGGACTCGAACGCCCAGAAGGGCACGCCGTCCAAGGGCCTGATGCAGTGCATCGACTCGACCTTCGACGCCCACAAGCTGCCGGGCCACGACGACATCTGGAACCCGGTCGACAACATCATCGCCGGCGTCCGCTACACCTTCTCGCGCTACGGAGGCTTCGAAGGCCACCCAGGCCTGAAGGCAATGGCCCAAGGCGGCGGTTACCAAGGGTATTGATCGCCGCACGATCGGGTGAGTCTTGTCCGGATCCCGGCCCTCGTTCGTCAGGTATGTCATGACGGAAATGGGCCGGGTTTCGGTTATCCACACCCGCACGGGTATGGAATGTCCTGAAACACTGTTGCAGTTTCTCTCGCATATGCGGAAGCGCGGGGGGTGCGGCCGAAGGCGAAGGGCGAATCGGAGCGGAGGGCCGGATGAAGCAGGCCCCGCCGACGTGAGTCCGCCAGCCCCACCACCCCCGGCCTGCCACTGTGGCCGTGCGAACAGCCCGGCACCCGTCACCAGCGGGTTAGCCTGGGCGGCATGCTCACCGTGGCTGCCCGCGCCGACGTCCCACCCTTCCACGTCATGGACGTGCTGTCCGCCGCCGCCCGACGGCAGCGGACCCACGGCGACGTGATCTCCCTGGCCGCCGGTCAGCCGTCGAGCCCCGCCCCCAAGCCGGTCAGGGACGCGGCGGTCAAGGCGGTCACGGACCAGCCGCTGGGCTACACCGAGCAGCTGGGCATTCCGGAGCTGCGGGAAGCCATCGCCGGCCACTACGACCGCCAGTACGGCCTCGAGGTCACCCCCGACGACGTGGTGGTCACCACGGGTTCGTCGGGGGCGTTCACGCTCGCGTTCCTGGCGGCGTTCGACCCCGGCGACAAGGTCGCGTTGGCGCGGCCCGGGTATCCGGCTTACCGGAACATCCTGAAGGCGTTGGGGTGTGAGGTGGTCGAGCTGCCGTGCGGGCCGGAGACGCGGTTCCAGCCGACGGTGGAGATGCTCGATCCCGGGCTCAAGGGTGTGATCGTCGCCAGCCCCGCCAACCCGACCGGGACGGTCGCGGCGGTCGAGCCGATCGCGCGGTGGTGTGAGGACAACGGGGTTCAGCTGGTCAGTGACGAGATCTACCACGGGATCAGTTACGGCGAGCCGTTGCGGTGTGCGTGGGAGACGTCGCGGGACGCGATCGTGGTGAACTCGTTCTCGAAGGCGTTCGCCATGACCGGATGGCGGTTGGGATGGATGTTGTTGCCCGAGCGGTTGCGGCGGGCGGTGGACTGTCTCACCGGCAACTTCACGTTGTGTCCGCCCGCGTTGGCGCAGTACGCGGCGGTGGAGGCGTTTCACGAGGACGCTTATGCCGAGACGGCCGGGCATCTGGAGCGGTATCGGGTGAACCGGGATCTGCTGGTCCAGGGGTTGACCAGCCTTGGCATCGACAAGCTCGCGCCTGCGGACGGGGCGTTCTACGTGTACGCGGACGTTCGGCATCTCACGGACGATTCGATGGCGTTCTGCAAGAAGCTGCTGGACGACACCGGCGTGGCGATCGTGCCCGGTATCGACTTCGATCCCGTGGACGGGCATCACTTCGTGCGGATGTCGTTCGCCGGATCCACCCAGGACATCGAGGAAGCCCTGCGGCGGCTGAAGGCGTGGCTGTAGGAAGCGCAACAAAACCGGCGCCTGGAGCGTTCACGGACGGGAGAGGGAGGTTGTCATGTGGGCGATCATCGGGTGGCTGGTGGCGATCTGGGTCGTGCTGGCCGTGGTCGGGGCTGTGGTCAAGGGGCTGTTCTGGCTCGCCGTGATCGGGGTGGTGCTCCTCGCGGTCACCGCGGCGTACGGCGCGATCAAAGCCAAGCGCTGAACAAGACCTGAAGGCGGGACCTGGGAACTGACCAGGTCCGCCAGCCGGGCGAAGCCTAAGCACTCCGCCAGACACTCGCCCGCGTGTCACCCAGCCAGCGGTCCCCGCCTGCTCTGCGTGACGTGCCTTGGGAACGCGGGGGCCCTACGTTTCCGTACATGGGACGTAGGGCCCCCGCGTACTACGCAGGAAACACGAAAGAGAGTTGCGAGCGGGACGGGGCGTTACGGACAGCAGTTCTGGAAGCGTGCTTAGAAGTCGAACGAGGTGAGCAGTTCGGCGCGGGCGGTGCGGGCGGAGGTCCACAGGCGGGCGTCCCAGCCCGCTGCGAGTGCTCCGTCCACGTTGGACTGACGGTCGTCGTAGAAGACGAGGTCGGCGGCGGGGGCTTCGAGCACGGACTCGACGTGTTTCCAGATCGCCGCGTCGGGTTTGGCGCAGCCGAGGTCGCCGGAGAACACCAGGTGCCGGAAGTGGCGTGCCCACGACACCTTCTCGGCCAGCCTGGCGAACGTCGACGGTGCGTTGGAGAGCAGGGCCAGTGGCACGCCGGCCGCGTCCAGGTCTTCGATCAGCGCCACGGTTTCCAGCACCGGGTCGTCGAGCCAGCCCGCGTTGTCCATCGCGGTCAGTTCGCGGACGAGGGCGTCGGGGACGTCCACGTCCAGCGACGCACCGATGGCCGTCCAGTACTCGGTGTCGGTGCAGCCGCGGTCGTAGGCGTCGCGGTCCCAGTAGACGGCGTCGAACTCCTGCAGCGTCACGCCGAGCTTCGCCGCCATCGCGGGCCTCGCCGGGTTCCGCTGGCTGATCACCTCGCCGAAGTCGAACACGATCCAGCGCATCTCAGACGTCCTCTCGTAGGCGGCGCAGCACCTCGGCGACGTCGGACGAGTCCACGTCGCCGTGCGTCACGAACCGCACCTTGCCGGACATCGGACTGGCGGCAACCCCGATTTCGCGCAAGGACAACAGCGTCTTCTCCAGGTCCGGCACGGTGGCCAGCACGATGTTCGTGGCGGGCTCGTCCACCTCCCAGCCCAGTGCCCGCAACCCGGAAGCCAATTGATAGGCGTTCGAATGATCTGCGGCCAGCCGGTCGATCCGGTCGAGCGCCACTAGACCCGCGGCGGCGAGCACGCCGCCCTGGCGCACCCCTCCGCCGAGCATCTTGCGCACGCGCCGGGCCTCGGTGACGAACGACGCGGACCCGGCCACCACGGAACCGACCGGGGCGCCGAGGCCTTTCGACAGGCACACCTGCACGGTGTCGACGCCGGCGGCCAGGGTGGCGGGCGGGACGCCGAGGGCCACCGACGCGTTCCACAGGCGGGCTCCGTCGAGGTGGACGGCCAGGCCGGTGGAGCGGGCGGCGGCGACCAGGGCCGCGTGGTCGTCGGCCGAGGTCACGGTGCCGCCGGAGGAGTTGTGCGTGTTCTCCAGGCACAGCAACGTGGTCCGCAGCCCGTAGTAGGGCGACTCGCCGCCGGCCGCGGCGAGCACGGCGGGAGCCGTCAGGACGGGCAGGGCGTGCGGCATGCCGCCGGCCAGCCACGCGGCGGTGCCGAGCTCGGCGTCCAGGACGTGCGCGCCGAGCGGTGCGAGGAACCGGTCGCCGCGGTCGAGGTGCAGGAACAGCGCGATCAGGTTGCCCATCGACCCGGACGGCACCCACAGGGCGGCTTCGACGCCGAGCAGCCCGGCGACGCGTTCCTCCAGGGCCGCCATCGTCGGGTCGTGGTCCAGGACGTCGTCGCCCACCTCGGCCGAGGCCATGGCGCGGCGCATCTCCTCGTCGGGGCGGGTGACGGTGTCCGAGCGCAGGTCAATGGGGGTCACGGGCCCGATCACATCACATCCGGTGAACGACCGAGGGGGTGATGTAGCTCTCCACGGAGGTTCGTGCAACCGTGGGTGCCTCAGTTTCCGTCCAGGCAGTGCAACTCGAGGAACGAGCGGAGAGCAGTCCGCGTGGATCAGCGCGACGAGCAGGAGTTCGCGGAGTACTTCGTGGCTCGCCGTGAGGCCGTGCGCCGAACGGCATACCTGCTGTGCGGCGACTGGCACCGCGCCGACGACTTCGCGCAGACGGCGTTCGTGGCGGTGCACAGGAGGTGGCGGAAGATCCGGGACAAGCAGGCTCTCGACGCCTATGTGCGGCGCACGGTGGTGCGCGCGGTGATCGACGAGTCACGTCGTCCGTGGCGGCGCGAGAAGTTCACCGACGAGCTGCCGGAGTCACCGACGACGGACAACGAGGTCGGCGACACCGTGGCGACGCGCGAGGCGTTGCTGAAGGGCCTGCGCAGAGTCCCGCCGAGGCAACGGGCGGTGCTCGTGCTGAGGTTCCTGGAGGGCCTCGACGTCACGGCCACGGCCGAGGTGCTGAAGTGCTCGGAAGGAACTGTGAAGAGTCAGACCGCCCGCGGGCTGACCGCGTTGCGAGAAGCTCTGGGCGACGCGATCGACGACCTGCGACCGGCGTCGTGACCGGCCAGAACGGCAGCGAGAGGAGGACGACGTAGATGGACGAGCAGAAGCTCGCGAACCTGTTCCGCGACGCGGCGCACGACGCGCCACCGGCGTCCTTCGACGAGGCCGACATCCGCACGGCGTCACGGCGCGCCACGCTGCGCCGACGCAACTCGATCGCGGCCGGCACCACTTTGGCCGTCGTCCTGGGTTTCGGCGGCGTCCTCGCGGCGAACTCCTGGTACGGCCATGACGCGAACACGTCGAGCAGCGCGGGTGCTGTGCAACAGAGGGACGACACGGCAAAATCGCCGATGACCCTGATGGAGGCCCAGCCTCCTGGCGAGAAGAACTTCCCTGGCGACGCCTCGTCCACGCAGGGGGACGTGGCGCAGCCGGGAAGCACCGGTTTCTCGACCGGTGCACGCGCAGTGCAGGGCTGCGCGGCGGTGGACCGGGAGCTCGCGGACGCCCTCGCCGGCGAGCTTTCGGTCTCACCGGACTTCGCGGCGCCGCCGTCGGTGTCGTGCTCGCCCGCCTCGCGGTCGGCCATGTTCCCCGTTGACGGCCTCACCGTCACCGCGATCGTCACGCCGGACGAGTTCGTGCCGCCGCCGGGCGCCGAGAAGGCCGTGACGGCCACCGGGCAGGACCTCTACGTGTTCACGCAGGGGGACGGCGAGCTGCAGGGCCAGGTCAGGCGGTTGGCCGACGCACTGGCCCCGAGGTTCTGAGCGGACGCCCAGTACGCTGGTTCGACTATGACGGCAGCTACCCCGAAGGGTGAGCGCAGGCGGCAGGCGCTCGTCGAGGCGGCGTCCGAACTGCTCGTGGAGGGCGGGTTCGACGCGGTCAGGCACCGCGCGGTCGCCGAACGCGCAGGTCTGCCGCTCGCGTCGACCACCTACTACTTCGACTCGCTCGACGAGCTCGTCACCGCCGCCGTCGAGCTCCACGGCCGCACCGAGCTGGAGAGCTGCCGCAGACGTCTCGCCGCGACGCCGGCGGGCCGGCTGACCGACGACGACGTGCTGATCGAGTTCGTGCTGGACCTGCTGGTCGGCGAGGCCGTCACGGACACCGAGACGATGCTGCTGCGCTACGAGCGTCTTGTGGCGACGGGCCGCCGCCCGTACCTGCGGCCGTTGATGCGGGTGATGTCGAAGGAGCTGCACGAGCTGATCGCGGAGATCTTCGCCCGCTCCGGCAGGGACGTGCCGCGCGGCCGGATCGAGGAGCTGATCGCGCTCGTGGACGGGTCGGTGGTCAACTCGTTCATCGAGCTGAAGTCCGATCCGAGGGGTGTGGCGGCGAGGATGCTCCGTTCGGCTCTTTCGCGGGACGGGTGATGCAACCCCGCGTTCCCCCGGCGCGTGTTCCTGGGTGAGGACGCGAGAGGGGATCGCATGCGCAAGGCCGATGAGCAGGGCTTTCGCGAGTTCGCGGCAGCCAATGCCGCGTCTTTGCGACGCACCGCCTATCTGTTCTGTGGCGACTGGCACACGGCAGAAGACCTGATGCAGTCGAGCCTCATGAAGATGTACATGGCCTGGAAGCGCATCAAGGACCTCGACAACCTGATCGCGTACGCCCGCAAGGTGCTGCTGCGCACCTGGCTGGACGAGAAGCGCAGGCCGTGGCGCAGAGCCGAGCAGCGCGACGGCGAGCTGCCGGACGCCGCCGACCTCACCGTGGACCCGGACACCACCAGCGCGAAGCTGTGGGCGCGTGAGCTCGTGCACACCGCGTTGCTCCAGGTGCCTCCACGTCAACGAGCGGTGCTCGTGCTGCGTTATTTCGAGGACCTCTCGGTCGCCGAGGTGGCGGTGGCGATGGGGTGCTCCGAGGGAACGGTCAAAAGCCAGACGGCGCGCGGTCTCGCGACACTGCGCACCATCGTGGAGAAGCTCGACAACAGTTCGGGGAGGGTCGCGTCGTGAGTGAGCAGGAGATCCGCGAGGGGATGCTGCTGGCCGTCTGGGACGAGCCGCCCCTCGACTTCGACCCCGACACCCTGATCAGGCGGGTCGAGCAGAAAAAAAGTCGTCGTCGAGCGCTGGTGGCGGTGGGCGTGGCGACGGCGATGATCGTCGTGGCGTCGTTCGCCCTGCCGGGGCTGCTGCCGCGGGACCGGGAGGACCAGCTGGCCTCCGAGGGGCCGGCTCCGTCGGCCTCGGTCCGGCCGAGCGAGCCGGACGACAAGCGCGCCCAGCGCATCGGCGACCTGTTGTCGGAGCGGCTGATGACGATGAGGCCGGAGCTCGCGGACGTCTACGCCACCACCCGCTCCGGCCACCCCTACTCCGGGCCGACGTCCACCACGAGAGCGCCGGGTGACCCGGACATCTCGGGCCACGTCCTGTTCACCGACCAGATCGGGCCGACGGCGCTGCGGGTCGAGGTGGGCAAGCTCGGGTTTGGCAAGAGCGGGTTCTGCTTCGGCGCGCTGGCCTGCCGGGACCTGCAGCAGAAGGACGGCTCGGTCGTCACCGAGGCCGAGTTCACCGACGGCGGTCCGGACATCGTCAGGGCGGAGTCCGTCCGGGTGTTCCAGGACGGGCTCGTCGTGCGCATGGGCTCCTTCAGCTACAACCCGGCGACGGGTGCCGGGCTGCGGCAGACGGTGCCGTTGCGGGTAAGCGTGCTCACAACGCTCGTGACCGACAACGCCATCCCCTGGCGGTGAGGTCCGCGTGCACTAGCCTGGCGCCGTGAGCAAGCCGCGCATCGCCAACGTCCTCGCAGGTCGCTACGCCTCCACGTCCCTCGCGACGCTCTGGTCGGCCGAGCACAAGATCGTGCTGGAACGCCAGCTGTGGCTCGCCGTGCTGCGTGCCCAGGCCGCGGCCGGCATCGACGTGCCGGAGACCGCGGTCGCCGACTACGAACGCGTGCTGGAGCAGGTCGACCTGGAGTCGATCGCCGCGCGCGAGCGGGTGACGCGCCACGACGTGAAGGCGCGCATCGAGGAGTTCAACGCCCTCGCGGGCCACGAGCAGGTCCACAAGGGCATGACCTCGCGCGACCTGACCGAGAACGTCGAGCAGCTGCAGGTGCTGCGCTCGCTGGAGCTGATCAGGTCGAAGGTCGCCGCCGTGCTGGGCCGTCTCGCGCGGCTCGCCGCCGAGCACTCGGACCTCGTCATGGCCGGCCGTTCGCACAACGTGGCCGCGCAGGCGACGACGCTGGGCAAGCGGTTCGCGACCGGCGCGGACGAGCTGCTGGTGGCGTTCCACCGCCTCGACGAGCTGATCGCCCGCTACCCGCTGCGCGGCGTCAAGGGCCCGGTCGGCACCGCCCAGGACATGCTCGACCTGCTCGGCTCGCAGGAGAAGCTCGCGGAGCTGGAGCGCACGGTCGCGGGTCACCTCGGCTTCGAGCGCGTGCTCACCTCGGTGGGCCAGGTCTACCCGCGCTCGCTGGACTTCGACGTCGTCTCGACGCTCGTGCAGCTCGCCGCCGCGCCGTCGTCGGTCGCCAAGACCATCCGGCTGATGGCGGGCCACGAGCTCGTGACAGAGGGCTTCAAGCCCGGCCAGGTCGGCTCCAGTGCCATGCCGCACAAGATGAACACGCGGTCGTGCGAGCGCGTCAACGGCTTCGCGGTGATCCTGCGCGGCTACCTGTCGATGGTCGGCGAGCTGGCGGGCGACCAGTGGAACGAGGGCGACGTGTCGTGCTCGGTGGTCCGCCGGGTCGCGCTGCCCGACGCGTTCTTCGCGTTCGACGGCCTGCTGGAGACGTTCCTGACGGTGCTGGACGAGTTCGGTGCCTACCCGGCCGTCGTCGCCCGTGAGCTGGACCGCTACCTGCCGTTCCTCGGCACGACGAAGGTCCTGATGGCGGCCGTGCGCGCCGGTGTCGGCCGCGAGACCGCGCACGAGGCCATCAAGGAGAACGCGGTGGCCGTCGCGCTCGCGATGCGCGAGCAGGGCCTCGCGCAGAACGACCTGCTGGACCGCCTGGCCGCCGACGAGCGCCTGCCGCTCGACCGGGCCGCGCTGGACGCGCTGCTGGCCGACCGCCTGTCGTTCACCGGCGTGGCGTCGGCGCAGGTCGCGTCCGTGGTGGAGCAGGTCGCCGCGGTGGTGGACAAGTACCCGGCCTACGAACCGGAGCCGATCCTGTGATCGTGTCGGGCCTGCACGTCTACCCCGTCAAGGGGTGCGCCGGGTACGCCGTCACGTCCTCGCCCGTCGGCCCCACCGGGCTGCGGGGCGACCGGATGATGATGCTCGTCGACGACGAGGGCGTGTTCCTGTCGCAGCGCAAGGTTCCGGAGCTGGCCGCGCTGCGTCCGTCCCTCGTGGACTCCTCGCTGGTGATCGGCGGGGAGTCGTTCCCGGTCGTCGTCGACGGGCCGCGGGTCCCGGTCGTCGTGCACAAGTGGCAGGGCACCGGGATCGACCAGGGCGAGGCCGCCGCCGCGTACTTCTCCGACGCGCTGGGCAGGTCCGTGCGTCTCGTGCGGATGCCTCCCGACGTGCGCCGGGAGTCCGGCGGGCACACGAGCGGCCTGGTCGGGTACGCGGACGCGCACGCGCTGCTGGTGCTCTCCCTGTCCTCTTTGGACGCGTTGAACGAGCGCATCCTGGAACGCGGCGGAGCGCCGGTGCCGATGAACCGCTTCCGCCCCAACGTCGTCGTGTCCGGCTGGCCGGAACCGCACACCGAGGACCGGGTGCGGCGCGCGGTCGTCGGGGACGTGGAACTGGGCTACGCCAAGGACTGCGTGCGGTGCGTGGTGCCGATGGTGGACCAGGAGACCGGCCGGAGGGACGGCCCGGAACCGACGAGGACGCTCGCCACCTACCGGCGCGACCCGGACGGCGGCGTGACGTTCGGGATGAAGGCGGCCGTCGTCAGCCCGGGCACGATCGCCGTGGGCGACAAGATCGACGTGCTGGAGTGGGCTGAGGTCTGAGTGCCGTCAGGGCTTCTGCCAGCGCAGGCGGTCGCCGCGCTGAGGGTCCTTGCGGCACACCAGCTGTTCGTCCCGCAGCCCGATGCCGGTCGCGCCCTCCGGGTTGCAGGACGCGTTCTCGATGACGAGGAGTCCGCGCTGAGGGGGCTCCGTCGTCGTCGGAGGCTGCTGCTCCGGCGGAGCGCTCTGCACGGGCTGGGGGTTGTCCGGCTGCGTCACCCGCGTCGTGGTGGTCGTCGTCGTGGTCGTGGTCGACGTCTTGACCGAGATCTCGGCGAGGTCCGGGGTCGGCACGATGCTCACCGACTGGGTGACGCTCGTGTTCTGCGAGCCCGACGGCGGCGCGGAGGACACCGGGTCGGAGCTGAGGCTCCACCCCACGACGCCCAGCACGACGAGCAACCCCGCGCTGACGAGCATCGGGATCAGTAGCGACTTCCGGGTGAACACGGGTGCACCTTAGGCGTGTTCTCGCGCGATCTGTAGTAGTGCGGGGTGTGCATCGGTCACGGGTGTATCGGCACGTAGGCTGACCAGCGTGCCCACGCTCGCTGACTACCAGCACGTCGCCCGCGGCAAGGTCCGCGATCTGTACGACGTGGACGACGAGCTGCTGCTGTTCGTCGCGTCCGACCGCATCTCGGCCTACGACCACGTCCTGAGCACGGAGATCCCCGACAAGGGGCGTGTGCTGACCGCGATGAGCGTGTTCTGGTTCGAGCGGCTCACCCCGAACCACCTGGTCTCCTGCGACGACCCGCGCATCCCCGCCGAGGTCCGCGGCCGGGCGCTGCTGGTGCGCAAGCTGAACATGGTCGATGTCGAGTGCGTGGCCCGCGGCTACCTCACCGGCTCCGGCATGGCCGACTACAAGGCCACCGGTGCGGTCTGCGGGATCGCGCTGCCCGCGGGCCTGGTCGAAGCGTCCGAACTGGACCCGCCGATCTTCACGCCCGCGTCGAAGGCCGAGATCGGCGCGCACGACGAGAACGTGTCGTTCGACGTCGTGGCCGCGAAGCACGGCCTGGAGCTGGCGTCGAAGCTGCGCGACCGCACGATCGAGCTGTACAGCGAGGCCCGCGCGTACGCGTTGACCCGCGGCCTGATCCTGGCGGACACCAAGTTCGAGTTCGGGCTCTCCCCGGACGGCGAGCTGGTCCTCGCGGACGAGGTCTTCACGCCGGACTCGTCGCGCTACTGGCCGGCCGAGGGCTACGAGCCCGGCCGCGTGCAGCCGTCGTTCGACAAGCAGTACGTGCGCGACTGGCTGACGTCACCCGCGTCGGGCTGGGACCGCAAGAGCGACACCCCGCCGCCCCCGCTGCCCGCGGACGTCGTCGAGGCCACCCGCGCCCGGTACGTCGAGGCGTACGAGAAGCTGACGGGCCGGTCCTTCGCCGACTGGCTCTCCTGAGCCGGCGCCCGCGTCAGACCGCCGTCTCCTCGCCGGGCGTCAGCAGCCGGACGTCCGTGCCCTCCGGCTTGAGCATGTCGAAGAACCGGACGGCCATCTGCGGCGACGAGAGCGTCTTCTCGTGGATCGGCACGGCCACGCGGGGCTTCACGGCACGCATGAAGTCGACGGCCTCCCCGGTGCGCAGCCACGGCGCACCGGCGGGCAGGCCGAGCACGTCGACGTCCTCGTCGGGCACGAACAGCGAGTCGCCGGGGTGGTAGAACGCGCCGTCGCCGATCACGTAGCCGGCGTTCGGGATGCCGGGGATGTCCTCGTGGATGATCGCGTGCTGCCCGCCGACGACCCGCACACCCGTGCCGCCGATCTTGAAGGTGTCACCGGGGCGGGCCACCGCGGCGTTCTCGACGGTGGGCGCCGTGCCCTCGTCGACGATGAACTGGGCCTGCGGGTTGGCCTCGAGCAGCGCGGGCAGCCGTTCGGTGTCCAGGTGGTCGAAGTGCTGGTGCGTGATCAGCACCGCGTCCAGGTCCGTCAGCTCCTCGAACCCCGCGGAGAACGTGCCGGGGTCGATCAGGATTCGCGCGTCGCCCGTGTCGAGGAGCACGCAGGCATGACCGAAATGGACAACTCGCATGGTGAACCCTCCAACGTCCCTGCTACCACCACCACTACACCCGCTCGGGCGTCAAGGTCGCAAACGCGGGCGTCCGGACTGACGAGAAATTCTCAGTCCGTGAGGGCTCGAACCTCATCACCGCGGATCAGCTCACCGCCTTGAGGATCTCCTGCTCCTCCTCGCTGGTCAGCCCGGCCTTGCGGGGCCGGTCCAGCCCGAGGCCGCGTTCGTGTTCCAGCGCGGCGAGCGCGGTCTCGGCGAGCGGCCGGGGCTTGAGCCCGGCGGCGAGCGCCGCGCTGACGTCGCGCCCGACCATGCCCGCCCACTCCGCGGGCAGCCACAACGGCAGCGACCGCGGCCCCGCCCACGGGTTGACCCCCAGCTCCCGCAACACCTCCTCGCTCACGGGGACCAGCTGCGTCCCCGGCGCCGCCGTCGCCCCCGCCATCTCCCCGATGGCCATCTGGAACGGCGTGACCGGCCCGGTCGCGTCGTAGGTGCCGGTGACCCGCTCCTCGGCCGCGAACACGATCCACCGCGCCAGGTCCCGCACGTCGATGTGCTGCACCCCCAGCTCGGGGCTGTCCGGCACGACGACCCGCCCACCCCTGCTGAGCCGGGCGGGCCAGTACCCGAACCGGTCGGTCGGGTCGTCCGGCCCGGTGATCAGCCCGGCCCTGACGACGAGCTCCCGCCCCGCCACCACCTCGCGCACGGCGTTCTCGCTGGCCACCTTGACGCTGCCGTACCGCTCCGCCGTGAACTCCGCGGCCGGGTCGTCCTCCAGCGGCGGCAGCAGCTCGTCCGTCGCGTGGTCCGCGTAGACCGAGATGCTGGAGACGAACGTCCAGTGCGGCGTCGTGCCCCCGAACGCCTCCAACGCGTCCCGCACCCAGTTCACCGAGTACTTCGCCACGTCGACCACGGCGTCGAACCGCTCCCCGGCGAGCTGGTCGAAGGCACCGGGCCTGTTCCGGTCGATCGAGACGAGCCGGGCACCCTCCGGCACCCCGCCGGAGGCACCACGCGCGCCGCACACCACGTCGTGGCCCCGGCGCACTGCTTCCGCCGTGACGGCCTTGCTGAGGAAGACGGTTCCGCCGAGCACCAGGATCTTCATGATCCCCAGCATCCTTCGGCGGGCGGCGCGGTGCCACCCCGGTCTGCTGACGGCGAAACACCTCGTTGTGATGAGTTCGGTGAAGGACCGTTCGGGTCCGGCCGATGAACGTTCCGTGAGTCTGCACGCCTTCGTCGACGAATCGCGACGAAACGACACGTACCTGCTGGCCGCGGCCGTGGTATCGCCCGGACAGCTGACCAAACTGCGCAAGCTGCTCACAGGGTTGCGCATGCCGAACCAGCGTGGGCTGCACTTCAAGAAGGAAACTCCCGCGCGTCGCAGGCAGATTCTGTCCACCCTGCTCCAAGCCGTGGTCCACGTCGACGTCTACCTCGCTTGTTGTCGAACAGGCGAAGAGCGGGCACGCCGGACGTGCGTTGCCAGGCTGACGAGCGACATGGTGAAACTCGGTGTCACGCGCCTGGTGTTCGACAGCCGAGAAGTCCGGGATGATCATGACCTGCTGACCATCCGCACGGCTCTCGGCCCGTTGGCATGGGAACGGGGCTGTTCTACGAGCACGTGCCCAGCCAGAACGATCCGCTGTTGTGGATCGCTGATGTCGTGGCCTGGTGCTACGGCGCGGGTGGTGACTGGCGGCGCCGGGTCCAGCCGCTGGTGGGCGAGATCATCGACACGAGAAAGCCCTAGATAGCGCGAAGCACGGCGGCCGACCGTCCGGACGGGCACCGTGCTCACTTCTCCGGCTTACGGGCCGAAGCTGGCTCGAGGTTAGCAAATCCCGCGACCAGGACAAGTTTGTTCACTCCATGGTGGAGTGCCTGGAGAATGTGCCCCCGCACACCTGTCGAGTTGATGAACACCCAGGTCAGGTAGGCTCTGCGAGTACCGCCAGCCCCCTCAAACCCGGGAGCAGTCTGTCGTGGCCCGAGTCGTCGTCGACGTCATGCCGAAGCCCGAAATTCTCGACCCGCAAGGCCAGGCGGTGGCGAACGCGCTGCCGCGCCTCGGTTTCGACGGCATCACCGCCGTCCGCCAGGGCAAGCACTTCGAGCTGGAGGTCGCCGACGACGTCGACGACGCCACGCTCGCCAAGATCGCTGAGACCTTCCTCGCGAACCCCGTGATCGAGGACTGGACCGTGCGCAGGGTCGAGGCATGAGGGTCGGTGTCATCACCTTCCCCGGCACGCTCGACGACGTGGACGCGCAGCGCGCCGTCCGCTACGCCGACGGGGAGGCCGTGCCGCTGTGGCACGGCGACCACGACCTCAAGGGTGTCGACGCGGTCATCGTGCCCGGTGGCTTCTCGTACGGCGACTACCTGCGGTGCGGCGCCATCGCGCGGTTCGCGCCGGTCATGCAGGAGGTGATCGAGGCCGCGAACAAGGGGATGCCCGTCCTGGGCATCTGCAACGGCTTCCAGATCCTCGCCGAGGCCCACCTGCTGCCCGGTGCGCTCGTGCGCAACCACAAGCTGCACTTCGTGTGCCGCGACCAGTGGCTGAAGGTCGAGAACAACTCGACGGCCTGGACCACGCGGTACGACCAGGGCGCCGAGATCCTCGTGCCGTTGAAGTCCGGCGAGGGCGGTTACCAGGCGAACGAGGACACGCTGAAGGAACTGGAGGACGAGAACAGGATCGTCTTCCGGTACGTCGGTGAGAACCCCAACGGCAGCCGCAACAACATCGCGGGCATCACGAACGCCAGGGGCAACGTCGTCGGTCTCATGCCGCACCCCGAGCACGCGATCGACGCGCTCACCGGCCCGACGGACGACGGGTTGGGCATGTTCCTGTCCCTGCTCGACACGGTGGTGAAGGCATGAGCAACGTCGACACCGTCAAGAACGCCGAGGCGACGCCCGACCAGGAGCAGCCCTACAAGGAGCTGGGCCTGAAGGACGACGAGTACGCGCGCATCAAGGAGATCCTGGGCCGCAGGCCCACGGACGCCGAGCTCGCCATGTACTCGGTCATGTGGAGCGAGCACTGCTCCTACAAGTCGTCCAAGGTGCACCTCAAGTACTTCGGCGAGACCACGACCGACGAGATGCGCTCGAAGATGCTCGCGGGCATCGGCGAGAACGCGGGCGTCGTCGACATCGGTGACGGCTGGGCCGTCACGTTCAAGGTCGAGAGCCACAACCACCCGTCGTACGTCGAGCCCTACCAGGGTGCGGCCACGGGTGTCGGCGGCATCGTGCGCGACATCCTCGCGATGGGTGCGCGGCCGCTGGCCGTCATGGACCCGCTGCGGTTCGGCAAGCCGGACGCCGAGGACACCAAGCGGGTGGTGCTGGGCATCGTCGCGGGCGTCGGCGGCTACGGCAACTGCCTGGGCCTGCCGAACATCGGCGGCGAGGTCGTCTTCGACGAGTCGTACCAGGGCAACCCGCTGGTCAACGCGCTGTGCGTCGGTGCGATGAAGGTCGAGGACCTGCACCTCGCGCACGCGTCGGGCGCCGGCAACAAGGTCATCCTCTACGGCGCGCGCACGGGCCTCGACGGCATCGGTGGCGTCAGCGTGCTGGCGAGCGAGACGTTCGACGACTCCGCGGGCAAGCGCAAGAAGCTGCCGTCGGTGCAGGTCGGCGACCCGTTCACGGAGAAGGTGCTGATCGAGTGCTCCCTGGAGCTCTTCGAGAAGGGCATCGTCGTCGGCATCCAGGACCTCGGCGGCGCTGGCCTGTCCTGCGCGACGAGCGAGCTGGCGTCCGCGGGTGACGGCGGCATGCACGTGTGGCTGGAGCGGGTTCCGCTGCGTGCCACCGGCATGACCCCGGCGGAGATCCTCTCCAGCGAGTCCCAGGAACGCATGTGCGCCGTCGTGGAGCCCCACAACGTCGACGCGTTCATGGAGGTCTGCCGCAAGTGGGACGTCATCGCCACCGAGATCGGTGAGGTGACGGAAGGCGACCGCCTGGTCATCACGTACCACGACGAGGTCGTCGTGGACGTGCCGCCGCGCACCGTCGCCCACGAGGGCCCGGTGTACGACCGGCCGATCCAGCGGCCCGCCGACCAGGACGAGCTGCAGGCGAACACGCCGGACAGCCTGCCCCGGCCCGCGAACGACGAGCTGCTGGAGCTGATCAAGACCCAGGCGGCCAGCCCCAACCTGGCCTCCAAGCGGTGGGTCACCCAGCAGTACGACCGCTACGTCCGCGGCGGCACGGTCCTCGCGCAGCCCAGCGACGGCGGCATGATCCGGATCGGCGAGGAGACGCACCGCGGTGTGGCCCTGTCGACCGACTGCAACGGCCGCTACACCAAGCTCGACCCGTACGAGGGCGCGAAGCTGGCGCTGGCCGAGGCGTACCGGAACGTGAGCACGACCGGTGCCACGCCCGTCGCCGTCACGAACTGCCTCAACTTCGGCTCGCCGGAGGACCCGGCGGTCATGTGGCAGTTCGAGCAGGCCGTGAAGGGCCTCGCGGACGGCTGCGCGGAGCTGGGCATCCCGGTGACCGGCGGCAACGTCAGCTTCTACAACCAGACCGGTTCCACGGCGATCCTGCCGACGCCGGTCGTGGGCGTGCTCGGCGTGATCGACGACGTGCGGCGCCGCATCCCCACCGGGATCGGGGCCGAGGCGGGCGAGACGCTGCTGCTGCTCGGCGAGACCAAGGACGAGTTCGGCGGGTCGGAGTGGGCGCACGTCGTCCACGGCCACCTCGGCGGCCTGCCGCCGAAGGCCGACCTGCAGCGGGAGAAGCTGCTCGGCGAGGTCCTCGTCGCGGGTTCCCGTGACGGCATGGTCTCCGCCGCGCACGACCTCGCCGAGGGCGGTCTGGCCCAGGCGCTGGTCGAGACGTGCCTGGTCGGCGAGACCGGTGCGCGGGTCTTCCTGGAGGGCGACCTGTTCACCGAGCTGTTCAGCGAGTCCGCGGGCCGGGTGCTGGTCGCCGTGCCGCGGACCGAGGAGCAGCGTTTCACCGACATGTGCACCGCGCGCGCCCTGCCGTGGCGCAAGGTCGGCGTCGTCGACCCGGAGTCGAACGCCCTGGAGATCCAGGGCCTCGGCGAGCTGCCGCTAGACGAGCTGCGCGAGGCGTGGGAGGGCACCCTCCCGGCCCTGTTCGACTGACCCTCGATCGGCTGATTCTCAACTCACGCGGGGGCCCTTCGTACTGTCACACAGTACGAAGGGCCCCCGCGTGCGGCGGGGTCAGCTGGCGGCCAGGCGTTGTAGTTGGGGGTGGGCGCCGTTGAAGAGGTTCTGGTCGCCGGGGAAGACGCCCTCGGCCTGCCACTGCCAGATGGTGTGGAAGTCGAACCCGGCGGGCAGCGGGCCGAGCTTCGAGCTGTAGTGCGCGATCCACAGCGGGTGGTCGTCGCCGAACTTCACCGAGCCGCCGACGCACCTGTTCCACCAGGTCGTGGACGTGTAGATCGTCGGGTGGCGGCCGGTGCGCGCGACGACCTCGTCGCTGAACGACTTCACCCACGCCGTCATCGTCTTCTGGTCCATGCCGTAGCAGACCTCGCCGTACGGGTTGTACTCCAGGTCCAGCGCGGGCGGCAGCGTCCTGCCGTCGGGTGACCAGCCGCCGCCGTTGCCGACGAAGAAGCTCGCCTGCTCGGCTCCGCCCGACCGGTCGGGCAGGGCGAAGTGGTAGGCGCCGCGGATCATGCCGATCCGGTAGGAGCCGTCGTACTGCTGGGTGAACCTCGGGTTCCGGTAGTGGGTGCCCTCGGTGGCCTTCACGTAGGCGAACCGCGCCCCGTCCTCCCACGCCTCCCGCCAGTCGACGTCACCCTGGTGGCTGCTGACGTCCATGCCGGGCACCTTGCCGGCTGTGGGCGGTGACTCGCCTGTTCTCGGGGCGTCTGTGCCCTCGTGCTTGAGGATCTGCGAGCCGGCGGTGTGGTCCGCGGAGCCCTCCTGCGAGGGCTCCGCGACGGCCGGGGCCGGCGTCAGGCCGGTGACGATCGCGACGATGCTGATCAAGGTCCGCATGGAGTAGATCGTGCGACCAAACGGATGAATTTTCTACCGGGGTCACCCGTCCAGGCGGGACAGCTCCTCGGCGGTCAACTCCAGGTGGGTGGCGGCGGCGGAGTCGGTGATGCTGGCCGGCCGGGAAGCACCCGGAATGGGGATGACGACCTCGGACTTGGCGAGCATCCACGCGAGGCAGACCTGGTGGGCGCTCACGCCGCGGGCGTCGCCGACCTCCTTGAACGGGCCGCTCAGCGACCCCGCCTTGCTGATGCCGCCGAACGGGCTCCACGGCAGGAACGCGATGCCGAGCTTGTCGCACAGCTCCAGCTCCGGCTCGCTCGACCGGAACGACGGCGAGAACTGGTTCTGCACGGACGAGAGCCGCCCGCCGAGGACCTCGTTGGCCTGGACGATCTCCTCGGGGTTGAAGTTCGAGACGCCCGCGTAGCGGATCTTGCCGCTGTCCAGCAGCTCGCCGAGGACGCCGACCGACTCGGTGATCGGCACGTTCGGGTCCGGCCGGTGGAACTGGTACAGGAAGATCTGCTCGACGCCGAGCCTGCGCAGCGACCCGTCGACGGCCTGGCGCAGGTACTCGGGCCTGCCGTCGCGGGCCCAGCCGCCACCGGCCTCGCGGGTGTGGCCGCCCTTGGTGGCCACGAACACCTCTTCCGAACGGCCCTTCAGCGCCTCGGCGATCAGCTCCTCGTTGTGCCCGAAGTCGCTGTCGTCGAGCGAGTAGGCGTCGGCGGTGTCGATGAACGTCACGCCCGCGTCGAGCGCGGCGTGGATGGTCTCGATCGACCGCGCGCGGTCCGGCCTCCCCTGGATGGACATCGGCATCCCGCCCAGGCCGATGGCGCTGACTTCCGTTTCCCCGATGCGACGCTTCTGCATGACCACCACTCTGGACCCTTTCGATTAAGCTGTCCAACGCAAGGATGTGATCCCATTCAGCAACGTGGGTGATGAATCGTGGAGCTCAGACAGCTGGAGCACTTCCTCGCGGTTGCCGAGGAGTGCCACTTCACCAGGGCTGCCAAACGCTTGCGCATCGCCCAGTCCGGTCTGTCGGCGTCGATCCGCGCGCTGGAGGTGGAGCTGGGCGCTCCGTTGTTCCTGCGCACCACCCGGCAGGTCGAGCTGACCCAGGCCGGGCAGGCGCTGCTGCCGGAGGCGCGCAAGGCGCTGTGCAGCGTCGAGTCGGCGCGCGACGCGGTGGCCGCGGTGCGGGGGCTGCGGCGCGGCACGTTGTCGGTGGGCAGCCTGCAGTGCCTGCACGTCGTGCACCTGCCCGCGGTGCTGGCGCGGTTCCACGAGATCCACCCCGGCGTGGAGCTGCGGATGCGGCAGTCCGGCAACGCCGAGTTGGTGGAGGAGGTCCGCGCGGGCCGGCTCGACCTCGCGTTCGTCACGCGGCAGCCGAAGATCGCCGACGACCTGCGGGTGTCCACTTTGGCCAGTGAGCCCCTGGTGCTCGCGTGCGCGCCGGAGAGCCCGTTCGCCCGGCGGGAGTCCGTCGGCCTGGCCGAGCTGGCCGGTCAGCCTTTCGTCGACTTCAACCCCGACTGGGGCACCCGCGACGAGGCGGACCGGGCTCTGGCCGCCGCCGGTGTCGAACGCCGGGTCGCCGTCGAGGTCAACGACGTGCACTCACTTCTTGACTTCGTGGCCTTCGGGCTGGGGGTCGCCCTCGTCCCGCAGTCCTTCACCGTCAAGACCGACCGCGTGCACTTCGTCGGGCTGAGCGGGGACGTTCCCGTCGCCGAGACCGTCGCCGTCACGGGCGACGACGTCGGCGCGGCCGCCGTCGTCCTGCTCGACCTGGTTTTCCAGGCGCGGGCCGGACGGCTGAGGGCTGCCGGCTAGCGCCCAGCCCTCGTGCAGGGTCCGCATCGCCGTGCCCTCCAGCACCTCCAGCTCACCGCGCTGCTCGGGCGGTGCCGGGTCCGTGAGGGCCAGGAACGTGCCGACCTTCGCGCCGCGGAAGTCGACCCGCTGCTCGAAGGTGACCTCGGTGAACGCGATGCCGCCCTCGAAGTGCGCCTCGGGCAGGGACAGCCTGCCGTGGAAGGTCGCGCCGGAGAACAACGTCGTCCTGCGGACGTGCAGCCTCCGGAACTCGGTGATGCCGTAGAAGTGCGCCCTGCGCGCGATGAACCTGTTGACCCGCCTGCCTTCCAGCCGCAGGTACTCCAGCGCGGCACCGGTCAGGTCGAGGTCGTAGTACTCCTTCTTCTTGTCGCCCCACGACAACAGGTCGCTGATCAGGCGCTGCGCGGTGCGCCGGACCTGTTGCTCCCGCTGGATCTCCGGTGAGACCTCGGTGAACACCGTGTCCGGGTCGGCGGCGTTGCCGTCCCACGACGGGTGGTGGAACGGGCGGCGCAGGTACGCGCACAGGACGTCGAGCACGGTCTGCGTGTAGCGCCGCTCGGAGTTCGCGAGCCACACCAGCGCGTGCATCGCGCCCACCCGCACCTGGTCGGCCTCGTTGCCCAGCATCTCGACCGAACGCGCGAACCGTTCGTCGGCGACCTTCTCGGCCTCCAGGAGGTGCTTGCGGTCGTTGAGCCACAACGCGTACAGCGCCACGACGGCACCGCCCGCGACCCCGGCGGTCTTCACGATCTCCACCGGCGGCGCCTTGACCATCCACAGCGCCACCGCGGTGCCGGCGGTGACCAGGGCCGCGGAGAGGACCGCGAGCAACCACTTCACGTCAGTTCCTCCACGCGTCCGGAAGATCGGGTTCCACGGCGAACGTACAGCCGTCCGCCTTCACGTCGGCCCACCGCGAGCCCGCGAACTTGGTCTCACCGCCGAACTTCGTGTCCGTGAACACCGCCAGCCCGTTCGACGTGAACCGGCTGAACCACGCCTTGCCGCGGATCTCGGTGTGGTGCATGTGGAAACGGCCGTTCGCCGTCGCCTCGGTGACGTAGAAGTGGCCGTGGACCACCATGTGGTGGAAGGAGGTCGAGTCCTCGAACGTGGCGACCCGCAGGTACAGGTCACCGACCTGCCGGTACGACAGGTCCATGAACTCCAGGTGCGCCTTGGTGAGGTTGAGGTCGTAGAGCGGCGGGTTCTTCTCCTCCAGCCGCGGCAGCAGGTCCTCGATCAGCCGCTGCGAGGTGAGCCGGACCTCCAGCTCGATCTCGGTCGCGTCCCGGTCGGTGTCCTCCGCCCGTTTCTTGAACGGCCGCCGCAGGTACGCGCACAGGATGTCGAGCACGGTCTGCGTGTACTCGACCCTGGACTTCGCCAGGCCGGCCAGCGCGTGCATCGCGCCCACCCGCACCTGTGCGGTCTCGTGGCCGAGCAGCTCGACGGCGCGCGCGAACCGTTCGTCGGCCACGCGGGACCTGTCGTGCTCGATGCGCTGGCGCTCCAGGTCCTGGCGCGCTTCCTCGACCTTGCGGCGCCGGTCGTTGAGCCACAACGCGTACAGGGCGACGATCGCGCCGCCGGCGAGACCACCGGTCTTGATCGCCTCGTGCTTCGGCGCGTTCGGGTCCACCAGCAGCAATGCGCCGCCGACCAGCAGAAACGCGCCGATGGAGGCGAGGATCGTGGACAGCAGCAAACTTTTCTTCACGAGGTCCGCATTCTGCCAACGGGCGGGTGCATCATGGGGCGGAACGGATCCGAACGCTAGTGGGGTGAGCGGGTGGAGCGGCCGAACTGGGCGCCGGGGGACATCGACCTGGAACGGCCGAGCGTCGCGCGCGTGTACGACTACTGGCTGGGCGGGGCGCACAACTTCGCCGCGGACAGGGCCACCGCGCAGAGCATGCTCGAGAAGATGCCCGAGATCAGGACCGTGGTGCTCAACCACCGCGCGTTCCTCCGCCGGGCGGTCCGCTTCCTGCTCGCCAGGGGCGTGCGGCAGTTCCTCGACCTCGGCTCCGGCATCCCGACCGTCGGCAACGTGCACGAGATCGCCCAGGCCGCCCACCCGGACGCCGGGGTCGTCTACGTCGACATCGACCCGGTCGCCGTCGCGCACAGCCGGTCGCTGCTCAGCGGCAACGACCGGGTGAGCGTGCTGCAGGCCGACGTGCGCGACGCGCTGGGCGTGCTCTGCTCACCGGAGGTGACCGAGCGGCTCGACTTCACCCGGCCGGTCGGCGTGCTGATGATCGCGCTGCTGCACTTCGTGTCGGACGAGGAAGACCCGTGGGGCATCATCGGCCGCTATCGCGACCACCTGGCGCCCGGCAGCTACCTCGCGCTGTCCCACGCGGGCTACGACGAGACCGACGTGGAGTCGGCGGCCTCCGTCGAGGCGCGCCGGATCTACGACCGCCAGGTCACGCGGTCGACGTTGCGCGACCGGGAGGAGATCACCCGCCTGTTCGACGGGTTCGCGCTGGTGGAGCCCGGTGTGGTGCGGGTACCGGCCTGGCACCCGGAGTCCCCGGCGGACGTCGGGGAGCCGGATCGGCGCTTTCCCGGCTTCGCGGCGGTGGGCCGGGTGGTCCGGAGATGACTGCGGAGGGCAACCGCCCGTATGCTGCGCGTTCGTGGTGTCAGGGCCGAGCAGATGACCGGACGGGTTGACCGGCGGGTGGGTGAGGGCCGCCCGACTCCGGATCCGGCCGTGCTGGCCGGTGCGGAGGCGTTCGCGCGCAGCTGGGCGACGGCGGTCATCGGGTCGAGCTACGTCCCGATGACGCGGGCCGAGGTCGCGCAGCACCTGCAGGACCTCACCGAGCTGCTCGTCGAGGCGCTCTTCGCCACCCCGTTCCGCACCGCGCCCGGCTACGAGATCGGCTCCCGGCTGGTCGACGCGCACTTCACCGGCACCGACACGCTGGGCCGCACCATCCAGCTGCTCGGCGACGGCCTGCTGGTGGAGCTGGGTTTCCCCGACGACGAGAAGCTGCGAAGCCGGCTCGCCGCGTTGCAGGGCTCGCTGTCGGCCGGGTACGCCCGCGCGCTGCGGGAACGCACGCTCGCCGAGCAGGAGGCCATCAGGGCCGCCGTGCTGGACGCCCGCGACCAGGCGGAGGCGATGCTGCGGGCGTCGGAGGCGCGGTTCAGGGCGATGTTCACCGAGGCCGCGATCGGCATCGGCATCGCCGACGTCGACGGCCGGATCCTGGACGCGAACCAGGCGTTGCAGGACATGCTGGGGTTCTCCGTCGAGGAGATGCGGCAGTACAACATGCGCGACCTCATGCACCCCGAGGACGCGGGCAGCGTGTGGCGCCTCTACGACCAGCTCATCACCGGCGAGTGCGACCACTACCGGGCGGAGAAGCGCTTCCACCGGGCCGACGGCGAGCAGGTGTGGACGCACCTCACGCTGTCGCTGGTCCGCGACGACCACGGTGACCCGCAGTACCAGGTGGCGATGATCGAGGACGTCACCGACCGGCACCTGCTGCAGAACCGCCTGCGCTACCAGGCGTTGCACGACCCGCTGACCGGGCTGCCGAACCGGGCGCTGTTCCTCGAACGGCTCGGGCGCGTGTTCAACAACCGCGGCAAGCACCTGCGGGCCGGGCTCTGCTACCTCGACCTGGACGGCTTCAAGGTCATCAACGACTCGCTCGGCCACGACACGGGCGACCAGCTGCTGGTCGAGGTGGGCCGCCGGCTCGACCACTCCGTGTCGGGCGAGGGCAAGCTGGTCGCGCGCATGGGCGGCGACGAGTTCGTGATCCTGGTCGAGGGCTCGTCCGGTGAGCAGGACATCGTCGACGTGGCGGCCAGGGTGCTGACCGAGCTGGAGGCGCCGATCCGCATCGCGGGCCACGAGCTGTCGGTGTCGGCGTCGATCGGCATCGTCGAACGGCAGCTGTCCGGCACCACGTCGGCGGACCTGATGCGCGACGCGGACATCACGCTGTACTGGGCGAAGGCGGACGGCAAGGCGCGCTGGGCGATGTACGACCCGGAGCGCAACGCCAAGGAGGTCGCCCGCTTCACGTTGTCCGCCACCATGCCGCGTGCGTTGGAACGCGGTGAGTTCTACGTCGAGTACCAGCCGCTGGTGCGCTTGCAGGACTCGCGGGTGGCGGGCGTCGAGGCGCTGGTGCGCTGGCAGCACCCGGAGTTCGGGCGGCTGGCACCGGACCGGTTCATCGAGCTCGCCGAGGAGACGGGCCTGATCGTCTCGCTGGGGCGCTGGGTGCTGCGCAAGGCGTGCGAGGAGGCGCGGCGCTGGCTGGAGGAGTTCGGCGACGCGGCGCCGTTCGTGTCGGTGAACCTCGCCGTGCGGCAGTCCCGCGACCCCGAGCTGGTCCGCGACGTCAAGCGCATCCTCGACGAGTGCGCGCTGCCGCCGCACCACCTGCAGCTGGAGCTGACCGAGTCGGCGATCATGGGCACCGCGGACGAGCCGCTGGAGGCGCTGCGGGCGTTGTGCGACATGGGGGTGCGCATCGCGATCGACGACTTCGGCACCGGCTACTCGAACCTCGCCTACCTCAAGCACCTGCCGGTGCACGAGCTGAAGATCGCGGGCTCGTTCATGGAGGGTCTGCGAGCCGAGAACGAGGAGGACCCGGTCGACTCGCAGATCGTCGCGACGCTGGTCCAGCTCGCGCACGCGCTCTCGCTGGGCGTCACGGCCGAGGGCGTCGAGACGCCCGCGCAGGCCGCCCGGCTGCGGCGGCTGGGCTGCGACACGGGCCAGGGCTGGTTCTTCGCCCGGCCGGGGCCGCCGGAGAACATCGACAGCCTGTTGCGTGGTGATCTTTAGAGCGGGGAACACGAAAGGGCATGAAGCCACTGGCCCTGGTCGTGCTCCTGCTCGTCATGTCCGCACCGGTCGCCCGCGCGGCGGCCGAGGTGGTGCCGCTGCCCGCGGACAAACAGGCGTTCGGCACGGCCAGGTCCACCGCCAGCCCCGTCTGGTTCACCCTGGGCCACCAGGGACTTTCGGAGATCTTCCACCCGGACCTGAGCACGCCCGCGACCCGCGAGACGCGGCTGCTGGTCGACGGGAAACCGGGGCAGGCGCACACCGAACCCGCTGACACGAAATCGTTGACGTTCCGGCAACGGCTGCGCGGCGACGGCTGGCACGGCGAGATCACCTACGTCACCGACCCGCAGCGGGCGGCCGTGCTGGCCGAGGTGGAGGTCACCGCCCAGCGGCCCGTCCGGTTGTCGATCGACCACGTGCCGCTGAACGGCGGCACCGGCGAGGTCGTCAGCACGTTGCCGACCGAGCCGGTGCGGCACGCGCACGGCACGTTCGTCGTCGGTTTCGGCGAGGGCGTGGCGAAGGCCGCGCTGCGCAAGGGGTTCGGCGCGGCGGCGCGGGAGTACGCGCAGGGCTGGCGCACCTATCTGGACGGGCTGGAGCGGCCGAAGTCGGCTGACCGCAGGCTTTACGACATGTCGGTGATGGTGCTGGCCGCCACGGAGGACAAGACGCACCCCGGCGCGTCGATCGCCTCGCCGAGCTTCCCGTGGGCGTTCGGCACCGACCGCGAGCTGGCGCCGGAGCTCGGCCCGTACGCGCTGGTCTGGCCGCGCGACCTCTACCACGTGTCCACGGCCATGATCGCCGCGGGCGACCGCGGGTTCGCCGAGCGCTCCCTGGACTTCATGCTGCGCGAACAGCAGCAGCCCGACGGCCACCTGCCGCAGAACACGCGGGTCGACGGCACCCCGGTGTGGACGAAGGTCCAGCTCGACCAGGTCGCCGCACCGCTGCTGCTCGCGTGGCATCTCGACCGCCGCGATGAGTCCACAATGGACGCACTGCGGCTGTCGGCGGACTACCTGCTGAGCTACCCGAACGCCCCGTTCAGCGAGCAGGAGCGGTGGGAGAACCAGGACGGCTACTCGCCCGCCACCATCGCCTCGGCCGTCGCCGGGCTGGTCTGCTTCGCGGACCTGGTGCGGCGCAACGGGGAGAACGGCGACCGGTACCTGGCCGTGGCCGACGACTGGCAGCGGAAGGTCGACGGGTGGACGGCGACGCGGACCGGCCCGTACGAGCCCAAGCCGTACTACCTGCGCGTCACCAAGGACGGAAACCCCGACGCCCCCACGAAGTACAACCTCGGCGACAACAACCCCGCCGACATCGACCAGCGCGCCGTCGTCGACCCCAGCTTCCTCGAACTGGTCAGGCTGGGGCTCAAGCGGGCGGACGACCCGGTCGTCACCAACACCGTGAAGGTCGTGGACCGGCAGCTGAAGGAGCAGGGCTACTGGCACCGGTTCACCCAGGACGGCTTCGGCGAGACCGCGGACGGCGGTCCGTGGGGCATCAACTTCCCGGTTCCGACGCGCACGTACGGGCGGCTGTGGCCGTTGCTGAGCGGCGAACGCGGCGAGTACGAGCTGCTCGCCGGCGACAAGGCGACCGCCGCCCAGCGCCTGCGGCAGATCGCGGCCGTCGCGAACAGCGGCCTCATGCTGCCCGAGCAGGTGTGGAACGGCAGGGGGACGACGTCGGCCACCCCGCTCGCCTGGACGCACGCGCAGTACGTGCGGCTGGCGTGGTCGCTCGACGCGGGCCGTCCCGTGGAACGGCCCGACGTCGTCGTGAACCGCTACGGGAGCTGACCGCACGGGGACGGTGAAGTGGCGCAGGCCACACCGTCCCCGGCCACGGCCGCGGGTCCATTCGGTACGTTGACCCGCATGCGTCGTCTCGCCGTCCCATTTCTGCTGGCAGCGGTCCTGACCGGGTGCACGTCGACGGAACCGGGGACGCCCGAGTCGGGTGGCCCCACGCCGACGGCCGGACCGTCGACCGGGACCTCGACCGGTTCCCGCGCCATGAACAGGCCCAAGTCGGTCGACCTCACGGCGCTCGACCCGTGCTCGCTCTACACCGACGAGGTGAAGACCGCGCTCGGTGTCCGTCTGGTGACGCCGCGCGACCCTCTGCCCGACTACGGCGAGGGAAGCAAGACGTGCAGCAACAACTACGAAGATCCCGCGTACTCTTCGTCGATCTACACACTGCTCAACGGCGGTGTCGACCGGCTCAAGCAGACGATCGGTGAGGCGGAGCTCGCCGCGGTGCGGGTCGCGGGCTACCCGGCGTACGTCGACAAGCGCGACACCGCCGCCGGTCCGGCCTGCGATGTTTACGTCGATGCCAATGACGGGCAGTTGTTGCTGGTGAACGCTGTCGGAGGGTTCGGAGAGGACGGAGCCACTGTGGACGGGGCCTGCGAACGGGCGACCGGGCTCGCGAACGCGGTCGGGCCCGTCCTCGCGACTCGCTGACGGATGAGCAGAACTACTCGCTTGTACCGGGAACCGGTCACTCGCGTCATGCATCAGAGCTAAAGTCGTTCCAAAAGCACACGCGGCCCAAAACTGGGGGGCCGTACCGAGGAGGGTGTGCCGTGCATCTCGCGGACGGAGGAGGCGGCCGTTCGGCGCCGCCGGAGTTCGGGCAGCGCAAGCTGAAGGTCGAGCCACACGCCATCCCGCAGGCGCGGGCCGCGTTCCAGCGTGCCCTCGACGAGTTCGACGCCAAGATCAAGCCGGCTGTCCACGACCTGCCGACGCGCCCCTGGGCGGCCGACCCGATCAGCGGTGAGACGGCGAAGGCGTTCAACGAGCAGACCTCGGACAAGGCGCTGACCGCGCTCAAGACCTACCGCGCCCAGCTCGTCGGCGTGATCGAGCAGCTGACGATGATCGAGGAGCAGTACCGCCTGATCGAGGGCGACAACGCGGCCATGTGGGGCAAGCACCTGCGGGACCAGGACTGAGAGAGGGGGCCTGACCGATGACCGAGCACCGCTTCCAGGGGTACGGACACCCCGAGCTGTACAAGATGATCAACTCCGGTCCCGGCGTCTCCGCCTCGATCCCGGTGGAGCAGGGCTGGAAGCAGATCGCCGCGACGCTCGCGCAGATCGACGGCGACCTGCACGAGGGCCTCGCCAAGATGGGCGCGGACTGGGAGTCCGACGCCTCCGACACGGCGCAGACCGCGCTGTCGCCGCTGGCCGAGTGGGCCGGGTTCGCCGAGACCGGCGCGACCACGATGGAGAGCTCCGCGCGCCTGCAGGGCGAGTTCATCGCCGACGCGCGCAAGAAGATGCCCGAGGTCGTGCCCGTCACGACCGAGAAGCCCGGCCTGCTCGACATCGCGGCGGGCGCGCTGACCGGCCCGGTCGGCATGGCGCACGTCGTGAGCCAGCAGCTCGACCACGAGCGGCAGGAGGCGGCGGCGGACAACGCGGCGGCCCAGGCCGTCAAGGTCATGGAGGACTACCAGGCCGACAGCCGCTGGAACTCCTCGACGCTCGGTGAGATCCCGAACCCGCCGCAGGTCGTGATCGACACGCCGCCGCCGGGCGACTCCGGCAACGGCAGCACGCGGGTGGGCTTCACCTCCCCGACCGGCTACACGCCGAACGGCACGACGACCACCCCGTCGTGGACGTCGTCGCCGACGCCGAGCACCGGCAACCCCGTCTCGCCGACGTGGACGCCGCCGACCTCGACGCCGACCAACACCACGCACGTCTCCTGGACGCAGCCGCCGGTCTCGCCGCCGGTGAGCACGCCTCCCCCGGTGACGGGTCTGCCGACGCCTGCCCCGACCCCGACTCCCACCCCGGTTCCGCCCGGTGGTCCCGTGTACACGCGGCCTCCCACGACCGGCGTTCCCGGCACCAAGCCGGGTGGGCCGAACCCCGGCCAGAACACCGGCCAGCCCGGTGGCGGCAAGGGCACGAGCGGTGGCCTGCGCGGTGGTCTTCCCGGCGCCGGTGGCGGCAAGGCGTTCAGCCCGATGTCCGGGTCGCTCGGCTCGTCCGCGCAGCAGGGCGTGATGAAGCCCGGCGGCATGGGTGCGGGCATGGGCTCCGGCCCCGGCGGCACGGCCGGCGGTCCCGCGGGTGCGGGCGGCGCGGCGGGTCGTGGTGGCGCGGCCGGTGCCGCCGGTCGTGGTGGCGCCGCGGGCGTCGGCGCGGGTGGTGCCCACGGTCGCGGTGGCCAGGGCGAGGAGGACATCGAGCACAAGGCGGCCGACTACCTGGTCGAGACCACCGACGTGTTCGGCGACGACCGTCTGGTGGCACCGCCGGTCATCGGCGGCTTCTCCGAGTGAGCACGTGAATGAGCCTGTTCGGCGGTCCGGCGGAGAGAGAGCCGATCACCCTCTCCGCCGAGGAGTTCGACGTGGTGTGGGAGCGGCTGAACGCCGGTCCCATGCCGCTCGTCCTCAAGGTCCCTTCGCCCGGTAAGACGCGGGACGAGCGCCTCCAGCTCGAGAACCGCGTCTACCGGCAGCTGGACCACCGCGGGCTGGGCAACTCGCGCGGCCTCTCCGGTGAGCTGGAGGGGCTGCTGCGGATGTTCGTGAAACCCGAGCGGGAGGCGGACGGCCGCCTCTGGCTCGGGCACAGCCTGCGCGTCCTCGCCGTGGCGAACGGCGACCGGGTCGCGCTCGCGACGATGCGGGACGACCAGCTGACGTTCCAGCCGTGGGAGGGCTCCGGGCTCGCCTCCGCGGTGCTGTCCGTGCTCCCCGCGCACCCCGCCGGAACCGGACTGTCGGTGACGCTGCCGAGCGCCGACGTCGAGAGGGCGATCTCCCGGACCGACGGCTCGCCGAAGTCGCTGGAGGCCGAGTTCCGCGGCGTCGGCCTGCGTGAGGACGACGCCAAGGCGCTGGTGAAGATGTTCACCGGCATCCAGCACACCGGCAACTTCGGTGCCGCCGCCCGCGACAAGTACGGCAAGCGCTGCCGGCCGGAGCGCGTCGTCGCGTTCTTCGACACCGAAGAGGGCCGGTACCTGCAGCAGCGCCGTGCGTCGAACGGCCAGCCGCCGTGGAGCACGTTCACCCCCACCGACAACCGCCGGATGCTGCACCAGGTGGACGGGCTGATCGACGAGGCTGCCGGTTCCGCGGGCGGCTGATCCGGCAGCCGCCGGAAACCCCTGCGGCGCCAGGAAAAGGCTTCGCCGTCGATTGTGAATTTCAGGAAAACCGTCCAATCAAGACGTCTCAATTGTCCAAACAAGACGCTTTCGGTGTCCAAAAGGGACGATTTGAGTGTCGCCGTCATCTCCGCCGTGACGGTTGCCTCAGGCAGAACCGCAGGTCAGGCGGCTGCTGATCGGGACGCGGTGATGGTCTACCGCCGAGTGGACTAAGCCCATGGGATGATGACCTCCACCGGGAATCGGCCATTAGGCTCGCCCGCATGGCCTCGAGGACGAGTCCGTCGTGGACACATTTCCCTAGGTTGGCCGCATGACTATCCTGCTGGCCGATCCCGTCGTCCACGCCGTACCGGTGCTGGACAACGGAGAACCCCTGGTGCCACTGGACTTCGCGCCGGGCGTGCTGGTCAGGGAGGGGCTTTCGCGACGCCTCGACGTCGCCCGCGCGCTGCTGCCGTCCGGTGTGGACCTCCGGGTGGCGGAAGGACACCGCAGCATCGCCGACCAGAACGCGATCATCGAGCGGTACACCGCCGAGCTGCGCGAGCTCCACCCCGCCGCCGACGCCGCCGAGCTCGGCCGGCTGTCCAGCCGGTTCGTGGCCCCGCTGGCCGTCGCGCCGCACGTCGCGGGCGCCGCCGTCGACCTGACCCTGGTGGGCCCGTCCGGCGAGGACCTGTGGATGGGCACCGAGATCGACGACACCCCCGAGGACAGCGGTGGCAGGTGCTTCTTCGCCGCCGAGGTCGACGAGGAGGCCAGGCGCAACCGCGAGGTGCTGGCCGCCGCGCTGGGGTCCGCCGGGCTGGTGAACTACCCCACGGAGTGGTGGCACTGGTCCTGGGGCGACCGCTACTGGGCGCTGCTGACCGGCGCGGACCACGCCGTCTACGGACCAGTGGAGGTGCCTGCGTGGGCACGCCCGTGAGGAGCCTGCGCCACGCCTCGGCGGCACCCGAGCTTTCGATCGACCTGGCGGCGGTGGGCGCCAACACGCGGAAGTTCGTGTCGCTGGCCCGCGGTGAGGTGATGGCCGTGGTGAAGGCAGACGGCTTCGGGCACGGTCTCGGCGACGTCGCCCGCACGGCCGTCGCGAACGGCGCCACCTGGATCGGCGTCACCTCGCTCGCCGAGGGCGTGCTGGTGCGCGAGTCCGGTGTGGACGTTCCGGTGCTCAGCTGGCTCAACCCCGTGGACGTGGACGTGCACACCGCCGTCCGGTACGGCATCGACCTGAGCGTGCCGAGCCTCGAACACCTCGCGGCCGTCGAGCACGGCCCGGTGCGGGTGCACCTGCAGCTCGACACCGGGCTCGCGCGTGACGGCGCCGCGCCGGAGACCTGGCTGGCGCTGATGTCGGCCGCCCGCAAGGCGGAGATCGCCGGGAAGGTCTCGGTCGTCGGCGTGATGGGACATCTCCCGTGCGCCGACACACCGGGGGCGAACGCACCCGGCAGGCGGGCCCTGCTGCGCGGCGCCGAGATGGCGCGCCAGGCCGGGCTGCGGCCGTCGGTGCGGCACCTCGCGGCCACGAGCGCCGCGCTGACCGACCCGAGCGCCCACCTGGACGTCGTCCGGATCGGCGCGGGACTGGTCGGCATCGACCCGTCCGGCACCACCCGGCTGCACTCCGCGCTGCGGTACACGGCGCCGGTGGTGCAGGTGCGGCGGGTCGCCGCCGGGACCGGGGTCGGGTACGGCCACACGTACGTGGCGGACCGCGCGACGACGCTCGCGCTGCTGCCGGTCGGCTACGCGGACGGTCTGCCGCGCGCCGCGTCGGGGCGGGCGGAGGTGTGGCTCGCCGGTCGCCGCAGGAAGGTCGCCGGTCTGGTCTCGATGGACCAGGTGGTGGTCGACGTCGGGGACGACGCGGTGGCGCAGGGGGACGAGGCGGTCGTGTTCGGGCCCGGCGACGAGGGCGAGCCGACCGTGCGGGACTGGGCGGAATGGGCGGGGACGATCCCGCACGAGATCGTGACGGGCATCGGCCCGAGGGTGCGGAGGAACGTTCGATGAGCAGCATCCGCGTCGCCGTGATCGGCGGCGGGCAGAACTGCGAGCACGACGTCTCGGTGGCGTCGGCCGCGTCGGTGCGGCAGGCGCTCGACCCGGCGAGGTACGAGGCCGTGAAGCTCACCATCGGCCGTGACGGCCGGTGGTCAGGTCCGGACGGGCAGGCGTTCGGCACGTCCGCGTCGAGCAGTCTCGCCGGTGCGCTCGGCGTGCTCGCGACCTGCGACGTCGCGTTGCCGCTGGTGCACGGGCCGCTGGGCGAGGACGGCGCGCTGGCGGCGCTGTGCGAGCTGGCCGGGGTGGCGTACGTCGGCTCCCCGCCGCGGGCGGGAGCGCTCGCGATGGACAAGTGGGCGACCAAGCTCGTCGCCGAGGCGGTCGGGGTTCCCACCGCGAAGGCCGCGCTGGTCACCGCGAAGTCCACTGTGGACTACACCGGTCCCGTCGTGGTGAAGCCGGTGGCGGCGGGGTCCAGCTTCGGCGTGGCGCTCGTGGAACGCGAGGAGGACCTCGAACCCGCCGTGCGCAGGGCGCTGGAGCTCGACGACCGCGTGCTGGTCGAGGAGGTCCTGCGGGGCAGGGAGATCGACATCGCCGTGCTCGACGACCCCGACGAGGGCCGCAGGACGGGGCCACCGCTGGAGATCCGGGTCGCCGGGCTCTTCGACACCGAGGTCAAGTACGACGGCAGCGCCGAGTTCGTGATCCCGGCACCGCTCGCGGACACCGAGGTCAAGGCGCTCGAACACGCGGCGCTCGAGGTCTACGAGGCGCTCGGCTGCCGCGGTCTCGCGCGCGTCGACTTCTTCCTCACCGAGGACGGGTTCGTGCTCAACGAGGTCAACACCATGCCGGGGATGACGGCGCAGTCGCAGGTGCCCAAGATGTTCGCGGCCACCGGGCTGTCGTACGCGGACCTGCTGGACAAGCTCGTGCGGGGAGCGACGCGGTGAAGCGGATCGCCGGACTGGACGTCCTGCGCGGCATCGCGATCCTGCTCGTGATGCTGCGCCACGCCTTCCCCGACGTGTTCCCCGGAGCGGGTGTCGTCGGCGTTGTCGTGTTCTTCACCCTGAGCGGCTACCTCATCACCGGTGTCCTGCAACGGGAGTTGCAGACCAAGGGGCGCGTCGACTTCAAGCGGTTCTACACGCGCCGGGCGCGCAGGCTGCTGCCGGCGCTGGTCGCGCTCGTGGCGGTGTTCGCGGTCGTCACGCTGGTGTTCGACCCGTTGGGAGAGCGCGACAAGCTGCTCAGGACGGTGGTCGTGCTGCTCACATTCACCGGCAACCTGCCGATCGGCGGCGTCAGCCCGGCGGCGTTCCACGGCTGGACGCTCGCCACCGAGGAGCAGTTCTACCTGCTGTGGCCCGCTTTGCTCGCGTTCGCGTGGGTGCGGGGCCGCACCGGCGCCGTCCTGGTGCTCACGGCGCTCGCCGCGCTGGGCGCCTGCACGGCGACGCTCATCTGGCTGTGGCCGCACGCCGACAACGCCTACGCGCTGCCCACGTCGTGGTTCGTGTGCTTCGTGATCGGTGCCGCGACCAGGCTCAAGCTGACCTCCGCCCCGCGCTGGGCGGTGCCCGTCGCGCTGGTCGTGCTCACCGCGCTGTCGGTCATCCCGCTGCGCGGCCACCCGCTCACGTACCTCGTCGCGGGTCCCGCGATCGCGTGCTGCACGGCCGTGCTGCTGCTGGTCTGGTCGCGGTGGGAGCAGGTGGCGACGCCGGTCAAGCCGCTGGTCGTGCTGGGCACCCTGTCCTACGGCGCCTACCTGTGGAACTACCCGCTCACGCTGTGGCTGCGGCCGGAGCTGGGCTGGGCCGCCGGTCCGGTCGGGGCCGTGCTCACCGTCGCGGCGGCGTGGCTGAGCTGGCGGTTCGTCGAGGAGCCCGTGATGCGCTGGGGCACCCGGCCGCGCAGGGAACCGGTGGCCGGCGTCGCCGGGTGACGGCACGGCGACCACCTCAGGAGGTCGCGATCCGCACCTGCCGTCCCACCCGCGCGCACAGGCCCGTGCCCGGCCGGTCGGGGAGGTTCGCCTGCCGGCGTTCGTCCACGATCGACCAGGCCGGGTCCGCGAGCTTCAGCTCGACGCCCCACGCGAGGTCGTCGGTGATGAACCCCGGCACCTCCGCCCACGTCGAGGCGGTCACGACCACGTGCCGCGCGTCGGGACGGCCGTGGAGCGGGCCGTCGGCCAGGTGGAAACCGGCGGTGGAGCCGAACGTCCTGGTGATCGACTCGGTCAGCGTCCGCAGCGCGGTCGTGCGGCCGGACCCCGGTTTGCCGACGATCGCGCCGTGCCCGCCCCGCCCGAAGCCCGCGTGGAACACCTCGACGGTGTGCTCGAACGGGTTGTCGAGCAGGCCGAGCGGGACGGAGCCGTGCTCGGCCGAGGTGGAGCCCAGCTCGTCGAGCGTGAGCCGGGACCACTCGTGCAGCGGCGGCGGCAGGAGCGGGTCGTGCAGCGGCTCGACCTTCTGCATGGCGTGCGGGAGCGACCTCGTCCGTTCGCCGAGGTCCGGTGGCAGTGCGACGTTCTCGACGGACCTGCTGATCCGCCGGGTCCAGCCCGAACCGGTGTGCTCGAAGCGGAAGCGCAGGAAGCCGCCGAGCGCGTCGGCCGGTTCCGGGCCGGACAGCAGGAGGTGCTCGCCGCACGTGCGCCCCAGCTCCCCGAACGTCGTCAGCACGCCGAGCAGATCGGGGTGGGCCCGCAGCAGGTCCCGCGGGCTGTCGACGCAGACGAGCAGCTCCGGCAGCGGGTCGAGCGGGGCGCCGTTGTCGCGGGCGAAGCGGTAGTCCCAGGTCGTCCGGTACCCGGACGCCGCGAGGACGCCGGTGCGCCGCTGGTGCTCGCCCTTCAGCGCCTCGACGAGCCGGTCCGCGATCACGGGAGGGATGCCGCGGTAGTGCCCGTGCACGTGCGGCGCCCGGTCGAGCCCGGCGAACACGCCCGAGCCGTGGAAGTCGAGCAGGACGACCTGGAGGTCGTCCGGGGAGTGCCGCAGCAGCTGACCGAGCAGCACCGCGCGCAGCATCTCGGCACGGGCGCCGGTGGGTCCGGTGATCTCGCCGTGCGGCCCCATCCCGTCCTGCAGGCTGGCGGACTTGAGGTCCAGCTCGACCGGCCGGCTGTGCTCGTCCACGCCGACGACCGCCCGGAACTGCTCGCGGACCGGCCGTTTGCGCCACGTCCGCTGCCGGTCGAAGCCGCCGGGGACGCCGTGCAGCGCGAAGAAGCCGGGCACCGGTTCCGGCTCGTGCATCAAGCGCGGCAACGACTTCGCCAGCTCGTCGAGGTCGTCCGGCACGATGCAGGCCGGCACCTCGTGCGGCGCCGACTCGTGCGGGCCGTCGAGCAGCAGCTGCACGCCGGACTTGCCGGTGTCCCGCGCGACGGCTTCGAGGGTGGCGCCGAAGTCCGGGTGCGCCGCGAGGATGTCCCGCAGACCGCTGACGCACACCAGCAGCTGCGGCAGCACCTGGTCGAGGCCGCGGTGGGCGAAGACCGTCCAGGTGTTGCCGACGACCTCCAGGCGGCGTTCCGACTCCGCCAGCAACGCCTCGGTCACCTGCGCGGGATCCGTTGCCACGTCGAGGAAGTGGCTGTGGGCGTGCGGTGCCCGCTCCAGTCCGTCGAACGCGTCGGTGTCGTGCGCGTCGACGAACATCACCTGGAACAGCTTCGGCGAGTGGGTGGTCATCAGGCCCAGCACCAGGCTGCGCAGGGTGTCCCGGCTCGTCGTGTGCAGGTGCGCGCCGATCGGGTACTGCCCGTCGAAGCGGACGAGGTCCACCACCACCCGGTCGCCGTCGTACCCGACCGGGACGCTCGACCAGTCGCCCCGCCACGCCTCGGCCTTGGTGAAGCCGCTCAGGCCGTGCAGTGCGAGGAAGCTCGTCCGCACCCACGGCCGCAGGTGTTCCGGCACCTCGTCCGGGGTGCCGGCGGTGATGACCACCCGGACGTCGTGCCGTGTCGCGAGGATCCACCTGAGCGCCTCGGCGAGACCGGGATCGGTTGCGGCGCAGTGCTTCCAGTCGACCAGCAGCGTCGCGCCGGGTTCGGCCTCGCGTTCGAACCACGGCAGGAAGACGCGGCTGGGCGGTGAGTCGCGGCCCAGGTGGTACGTCCTCACGGCAGGGCGATCTGGACGGCGGTCTTGTCACGCACGGAAAGCCCGATGCCCGGCAGGTGCGGCACGGCCGCCGCGCTGCGCGGGTTGACCAGCGAGGTCGCCGGGTCGTCCAGGCGCAGCTCGACGCCCAGCGCCAGGCTGTCCCTGATGAACGGCGGCACCTGCTCCCACGTGCGTGCGGTGACGACGACGTGCCGTTGCGGGTCGAGAGGTTCGCCGGGACCGTCGAGCAGCTGGAAGGAGCCGAGGTCGCCGAGCACCGCCGCGAGCGTCCGCAGCGCCGTCGACTTGCCGGTGCCGGGTGCGCCGACGATCGCGCCGTGCCGCAGCTCGGCGGTGAACTCCGGCACCAGCACGTCCCGGCGGTGCTCGTACGGCTTGTCGAGCACCCCGATCGCGCCGGGCGGGAGCACGTCGAGCGGTAACGGCTCGCCGTCGTGGCCGAGCGGCGGGAGCAGGATCTCGCGCGCCGTCCCGGCACCGGGCGCGTGCGGCAGGAGGTCGAGCATCTCGTCCAGGTCGAACGTCGGCACGGCGAGCGGCCACTCCGGCAGCTCGTACGGGGTCCGCGGGTCGCCACCGGAGTACAGGACGTGCAGGCCCAGCGTCCGTCCGGCGCGCATGACCGAGAGCAGCACCTCGCGCAACACCGGCTCGCGGTGGAACACCGCCTCGGGCCCGTCGACGCAGACGAGCAGGTCCGGGGCCGGTTCGCCGGTCTTCCGCGCCTCCTGGCGCCTGCCGAGCTCACCGGCCAGCGCGTCCGCCAGGCGCGGCAGCGAGGTGTGGTCCGCCGGGGTGATCATGTGCGCGACCTGCGACGCGAACGACAACGGCTCGAAGACACCGCTGCCGGTGCCGTCCACCAGCAGGTACTGCAGGCGGTCCGCCGAGTGGGTCGCCATGAACCCCAGCAACGCGCACCGCAGCTGCTCGGGGGTGCCCCGGTGCACGGCGCCGCCGATGCCCAGGTTGAAGTCGACGGGCCAGCCGCGGTCGTCCACGCCGATCGTCGCCGTCAGGTCGTCGCGCAGCCACATGTCGCCGAGGTCGGCGTCGATCCCGTGCAGCGCGAGGAAGTCCGTCGGTTCGCCGTGCAGGTGCTTGCGCAGCCGGGGTGGGAGATCAGTCCACTTCCGCGCCGTGACAACGGTTTGCACGCCTCGCGCCGGTCCGAACGCGGCGATCCACTCGACGGTGCGGCCGAGTCCCGGGTCCTGCTGGGCGCACAACGACCAGTCGTCGACCAGCAGCACCGCACCGGTGCGGGCACCGCGCTCGAACCAGTCGAGCAGGGTCCGGCACCCCGACTGGTCGGCGGGGTCGAACGTGGCGGAGACGGGCAACGGGTCGGCGCCGCGGCCGATCCGGTAGACGGCCATGTCCGGCGCTGCCTGCAAAGCCGCCGTCAGCCGCTCCCTGGTCGCCTGCCCGGGACCGACGACGGCGAAGTTCCTGATCACAGCTCAGATATACCAACAGCGCGGGGACGGCCGCTGCCCCTTGGCTAATGTGGGCGGCGTGCCAGCGAAAGCCGTCGACCCCGCCGAGATGCGCGCCGCCGTCGAAGCCGTTCTCCCGTGGCTGCGCGGTGAGGCGGACCAGCCGGAACGTCCCGTGCTGGCCGCCGCGGTCCGGCTGAGCCTGCGCACCCTGGAGCAGATCGCGCCCGGCCGCAGCGTCGAGGTGCGCGTGCCGCCGTTCGCCGCCGTGCAGTGCGTCGAAGGCCCCCGCCACACCCGCGGCACGCCGCCGAACGTGGTGGAGACCGACGCCCGCACGTGGCTGGAGCTGGCGACCGGCGACCTGGGCTGGGAGGACGCCCTGGCCGGTGCGCGGGTGACCGCGTCCGGGACCAGGGCCGACCTCTCACCGCTGCTACCGGTCGTGCGCTTCTAGGCGCTGCGCCAGGAGCTCTGTCTCTCCCCCCGCCACACACCCACCCGCGTGTCACCCGTCCAGCGCTCCCGCCTCCCCAGCGTGACGTGGCTTTAGTACGCGGGGGCCCCGCGTACTGACCACGCGAACGCGGGGGCCCCGCGTGCGGCAGAGGAAACACGGAAGAGAGTTGCGGGCGGAGCGGGGGCGTTACGGACAGTGCTTCTGAAGCATGCCTGGGTCGTCAGCATGCCTGGGGCATCGTGCGCTTTCAGCGCGTTCCTAGAACCACGAGCCGACCTTCTTGATCGCGCCGCCGACGCCCTCGACGACGTCCCGGCCGAGCTCGACCACGTTGCCCACGGTGTCGACGACGACGTCACCGACGTCGCCCGCGACCTCCTTCGTCGTGTTCCAGGCGTGCCCGGCCGCGTCACCCCAGTTGCCCCGCGACACGTCCTCCACGACCTGGCCGCCGCCGCGCCAGAGGTCCTCGCCGATGTCGACGACCTCCTTGCCGGTGTTGACGCCCCAGTCGATGACGGGCCCGATGCCCGGCAGGTTCGACCCCGGCACCTCACGCGGCGTGGGCGCGTCCTGCCAGCGCTGCTCGGTGACGTCGCCGCCGTTGCCGTTGGCGATCTTCGCGAGGTTGCTGAGCGACTCCGACTCCTTGTCGTAGTACGACGAGTGCGCGTGCCCGATCCACGACTCGCCGGACGTGCCGAACGTCTTGGCGCCGAACGAGGAGTCGTAGGGGCCGGTGGACGAGCCGTCCTTGGTGAACCAGTCGCCACTGGTGGCCTGGATGACCGGGTCGTGCTCGGTGCCGCCGACGTAGACGTGCCCGGCACCCGCGGACAGCTGGTCCACGTTCGACGCCCCGACGCCCGGCGAGCCGACGAACACGATGTCGTCCGCCTTGAGGCCGTTGTCCATCGCCGAGTAGCCGACGACCGTGCTGCCGTAGCTGTGCCCGATGACCGTGACGTGCGCGTTGGGGTTCGCGACCCGGTAGCCCTCGACGTCCTGGGCGAGGATCGCGGCGCCCTCGCGGGCCTGCGCGGGGTCGTTCACCTGCCCCGGCAGGAACTCGGGCGCGTCGTAGCCGAGCCACTGGATCGCCGCGCCGTTCGCGCCCATCTCGGCGCTGAGGTTCGCGGCCTGGTCCAAGCCGAAGCTGCTGAGCTTGGACGTGGTGCCCGGCACGCAGACCGCGACGTTGTCGGCCGTGTCCGGGTTGCCGAACGCGACGGCGATCGCGCCCTCCTTGGCACCGGCGCCGTCGGGGCTCCAGGCGAGCACGTACGCGGGCTTGCCGATCTCGCGCGCCTTGTCGTCCGCCTCGACGAGCGCGGCGGCCGCGTCCGTGGAGTTCTTCGCGCGGCGGGACGCCTCGTCGTACTGCTCCAGCAGCCGGGCGCCCTGCGGGTCGTTGCGCAGCGCCCGCTGGCCTTCCGCCGAGTCGGGGTCCACGCCCAGTTCGGCCGCGCGGTCGGCGAGCCGTTGCTGCAGCTCGTTCTTCTGCTGGGTGAAGCGTTCGGCGTCCTGCTTGATCCGCTCGCGGTTGGCCTGGTCCAGCACCGGCGCGGGCAGGCCGCGCAGCTGGCCCAGCTCCTGGAACTTGGTCTTGAGCAGAGCGTCCTTCTCGGCCTGGCTGAGCTTGTTCCACCACTCGGCGACGGCCTTGGGGTCGGTGCCGGGCGGCGGCACGGCGGGCAGCGCCGTCGCGCCCCGCTGGACCGCGCGGGTCCAGCCGCCGTCCGACCGCGCGGACTCCTCGAAGCCGGGCGGGATCTTGGCGAGCGCGCCCGCGTAGGTGCGCAGCACGTTCTCGTACCCGGACTTGACCCTGGTCAGCGCGTCGTTGACCTGGTTGGCGAGCGTGCGCGTCTGCGCCTCGTCCAGGCCCGGCGGGCGGCTGCGCCACACGCTGATCGCCTGGTCGGCCGCGCCGCGCATCTGCCCGTACGCGCGCGAGGCGGCCTGCACGATGTCGACGCCCGCACCGAGGCGGTCACCGGCGGCCCTCGCGGCGGAGACGGACAGCTCGGCGCGCGCCGAGAACTTCGTCGCGGAGTCGCCGGTCCAGTTCGCGACCGCCGTGCTGCCGCCCTTCATGACCGACTGGCCCGCACGGCCCACGGCGCTGATGGCACCGGTGATCGGGTCCGCGGCGGCGGCGATCCGGCCGGGGTCGCCCGAGGCGAGGGGGCGGTAGAGGCTCTCCGGGTCCGTGTAGCTCACTTGCCGTCCCCCAGTCCCTGCATGAGCTTCACCATCGCGGACTCGTGCTCCTCGTCGGTGCGCTGGTAGGTCTCGGCGTTCGACACCAGCCCGTCGGCGGCGTCGGAGATCCACGCGGAACCGCGCTGGAGGTCCTGGGAGTGGGTGCCGACGAACTTCGCGAGCGCGTTCGCGAACTCGGCCGCGGCGTCGACCTGGCCCAGCGCCGAGGCGTCGAGCCTGAGCATCGAGATCATCTCCGCCGCCTCGCGCACCGCGTCGGAGCCGTTGACGAACTCCTTCGACGCGCTGCGCAGCTGTTCGGGCTCAACGCCGAACATCGCCATCGCCACCCCCAAGGTTGGTCTTTGATCCATGCGACGCAGAAGCATCATGGCCGGTTCCCCACTCGGCCGGGTCGCGTTTGGGGCACGATGACGCGCATGGTGCAGACAGGGTGGACGGCTCAGCGGTGGACCGCTGTGTTCATCGAACAGGCAGAGATGTTCCGCAAGGCAGTGGCGGAGGCCGACCCGGCCGCCGAGGTGCCCACGAGGCCGGGCTGGACCGTGCAGGACCTGGTCGTGCACGTCGCCCGCTTCCTGGAGACCTCCACCGTCTACCTGCGCACCGGCAGCCGCACCCAGCTCCAGCCGCCGTCCCCGCCCGCGGGGCTGGCGCCGCTCGAGTACCTGGACCTGCAGCTGACCGCCGCCGCCGAGATCCTCACCGCGGTCCCCGGCAACCGCCCGGCCTGGACGTTCTCCGCCGCCGCCCCCGACCTCGCGTGGGTCTGGCACCGCCGCATCGCCCACGAGACGGTGCTGCGCCGGTTCGACGCGCAGACCGTCGTCCGGCAGGTCGCCGCCACCGACCCGGACCTCTGCGTCGACGGCATCGACGAGGTGCTGACCACGATCGTCGCCGCGAAGCTCGAAGGCGACGTCCCGACCATCGCGCCCGGCACCGCCGTGGTGCGCACGACCGACCTGCCGGAGTCGTGGCTGATCTCGCTGCGGCCGGACGAGGCCCCCGAGATCCGCGCCGCCGCCCCCGGCGAGGAGGGCGACGCGCAGGTCACCGGGGAGGCCGAACTCGTCTACTTCTGGCTGTGGAACCGGATGAACCTCAAGGAGATGTCCGGCGACCAGCGGGTGCTGGACATCCTCCAGGTCGGGCGGGGGCACTGATGCGCAAGGTCGCCGCCGTCCTGCTGGCCTGCCTCGCGGTGGCGGGCTGCGCCTCCGACTGGCAGGAGCAGGTCACCTACGAGGTCGTCGAGGTCTACGACTACAAGATGGCCCCCAGCTCCGAACCGGAGAAGCGGGTCAGGCTGAAGCTCTCCGGCGACGCTCCGAGCGGCGTGCTGTCGAAGGACTCGCTGGCCTCGCAGGCCGTCGCGCTGTCCGACATCGGCGGCGGTGACGTGGCGGCCGGCGACACCGTCACGTGCACCGCGAAGCAGCACTCGTCGGGCGCGGTGCAGACCAACGAGATCAAGACCGAGCTGAGCGGGTGCCGCAGGGCCTGACGGGCCTGGTGGCCCTCATGCCTTCGTCCTGCGGCCGAAGGCATGAGTTTGGTCACCCTGCCAGGGGTTCGATGGGGGTCTACCACGGGGGGCTCCACTTACACTCGGGGTGCAGCAACCCCACTCGTGAGGGAGCCAACTCGGTGGTCGCCGACCATTCCCAGCCCGAACAGGAACCCCGTGAGGAGTGCGGCGTCTTCGGCGTCTGGGCTCCCGGTGAAGACGTCTCGAAGCTCACCTACTACGGCCTCTACGCACTGCAGCACCGCGGTCAGGAGGCGGCGGGCATCTCCGTCGGCGACGGCTCGCAGGTCGTCGTGTTCAAGGACCTCGGCCTCGTCAGCCAGGTCTTCGACGAACAGGTCCTGCAGTCGCTCAAGGGCCACGTGGCCGTCGGGCACTGCCGCTACTCGACGACCGGGTCCACGACCTGGGAGAACGCGCAGCCCACGTTCCGCACCACCGCCGCGGGCTCCGGCCTGAGCCTCGGCCACAACGGCAACCTGGTGAACACCGCCGAGCTGCTGGAGAAGGCCAAGGAGCTCGGCATCGTCGAGCGCAACGGCGCCACCACGGACTCGGACATCCTCTGCGGCCTGCTCGCGCACTCCGCGGCCGACAAGGGCATCGAGCAGGCCGCGCTGGAGCTGCTCCCGCTCGTCCGCGGCGCCTACTGCCTCACGTTCTCCGACGAGAGCACCCTCTACGCCGCCCGCGATCCGCACGGCGTGCGCCCGCTGGTGCTCGGCCGGCTCGAACGGGGCTGGGTCGTGGCCAGCGAGACCGCCGCGCTCGACATCGTCGGCGCGAGCTTCGTCCGCGAGGTCGAGCCCGGCGAGCTGATCGCCATCGACGAGGACGGCCTGCGGTCCAGCCGGTTCGCGACGCCCGAGCCCAAGGGCTGCGTCTTCGAGTACGTCTACCTGGCCCGTCCGGACACGACGATCTCCGGCCGCGGCGTGCACGCCACCCGCGTCGAGATCGGCCGCCGGCTCGCCAAGGAGCACCCGGTCGAGGCCGACCTGGTGATCCCGGTGCCGGAGTCCGGCACGCCCGCCGCCATCGGCTACGCGCAGGCCAGCGGCATCCCGTACGGGTCGGGCCTGGTCAAGAACGCCTACGTCGGCCGGACGTTCATCCAGCCGTCGCAGACCATCCGCCAGCTCGGCATCCGGTTGAAGCTCAACCCGTTGCGCGACGTCATCCGCGGCAAGCGCCTGGTCGTCGTGGACGACTCGATCGTGCGCGGCAACACCCAGCGCGCACTCGTGCGCATGCTGCGCGAGGCCGGTGCGCTCGAGGTGCACGTGCGGATCGCGTCGCCGCCCGTGAAGTGGCCGTGCTTCTACGGCATCGACTTCGCCTCGCGGGCGGAGCTCATCGCCAACGGCCTGGACGACGACGGCATCCGCCGGTCGGTCGGCGCCGACTCGCTGGGCTACGTGTCGCTGGAGCAGCTCATCGCGGCGACCGAGCAGCCCAAGACGCGGCTGTGCTCGGCCTGCTTCGACGGCGAGTACCCCATCGAGCTGCCGCAGGACGCGCTCATCGGCAAGCACCTGCTGGAGGGCCTGAAGGGCGTCTCGGGCTCGGCCGCTCCCGTTCTGCCGAACGGATATGGTGCCGAGGACGCCCTGCGTCGTCCCTAGTCCCGGGTACGTCCCTGAGCACCCCCAGATCCAAGTGGAAGAAGTTGACGTGACCGACAGCGCCAAGGCCACCTACGCCTCCGCCGGAGTCAGTATCGCCGCAGGTGACGAGGCGGTGGAGAAGCTGAAGCCGTGGGCGGCGAAGGCGCACCGCCCCGAGGTGCTCGGCGGCATCGGCGGCTTCGCGGGTCTCTTCCAGCTCAAGCTCGACCGCTGGAAGGAGCCGGTCCTCGCGTCCTCGACCGACGGCGTCGGCACGAAGATCGCGATCGCCCAGGCGCTCGACAAGCACGACACCATCGGCGTCGACCTGGTCGCCATGATCGTGGACGACCTGGTCGTCTGCGGCGCGGAGCCGTTGTTCGTGCAGGACTACATCGCCGTCGGCAAGGTCGTCCCCGACAAGATCGCGGCGCTGGTCAAGGGCATCGCCGAGGGCTGCGTCCAGGCGGGCTGCGCGCTGCTCGGCGGCGAGACGGCCGAGCACCCCGGCCTGATGGGCGAGGACGACTACGACATCTCCGGCACCGGCGTCGGCGTGGTCGAGCAGTCGAAGCTGCTCGGCCCCGACCGCGTCCGCGACGGCGACGTCGTGATCGCGATGGGCTCGTCCGGCCTGCACTCCAACGGCTACTCGCTCGCCAGGCACGTGCTGCTGGAGATCGCGCGGATGCCGCTGGAGGGCCACGTCGAGGAGTTCGGCCGCACCCTCGGCGAGGAGCTGCTGGAGCCCACCAAGATCTACGCCAAGGACTGCCTCGCGCTGATCGCCGAGACGGAGGTCCGCGGGTTCTCGCACGTCACCGGTGGCGGCCTGGCCGCGAACCTGGCCCGCGTGCTCCCCGACGGCCTGCACGCCCAGCTCGACCGCGGCACGTGGACGCCCGCGCCGGTCTTCCAGCTCATCGCCCAGCGCGGGCGCGTGGAGCGCGAGGAGATGGAGAAGGCGTTCAACATGGGCGTCGGCATGGTCGCCGTCGTCGCACCCGAGGACGTCGACCGCGCGCTGGCCGTCCTCACCGCCCGCCACGTCCCCGCGTGGGTGCTGGGCGAGATCACCAGGTCCGAGGAGGGCGGCGCCGCCCTCCTCGGCGACCACCCGCGCTTCTGAGGCAGCCTCCCGGCCCGGTCGCCGCGTACTCAGCGGCGACCGAGGGGGGGCAGTTGGACCGGGACCGCGAGTTCGCGGAGTTCGTCGACGCCCTGATAAAGATCGCGACACTTCCGGGCTCACCTTCTAACCTGGACAGCATGGACGACGTGACCGTGACGAGGACGCTGGTGCTGCCGGCGTCCGAGCTGCGCGAACGTTTCTCCAGGTCAGGCGGCCCAGGAGGGCAGGGCGTGAACACGGCGGACAGCCGCGTCGAGCTCTCGTTCGACGTGGCCGCCTCGCCGTCGATCCCCGAGCACCTGAAGGCCAGGATGCTCGACCGCCTGGGCAACCGCCTCGTCGACGGCGTCCTCACGATCGCCGCCTCCGAGCACCGCGCCCAGCTGCAGAACCGCGCCGCCGCACGGGAACGCCTCGCCGCGGTCCTGCGGGCGGCGGCCGCCCCGCCACCTCCGATGCGCAAGCCGACCAAGCCCACCAGGGGCTCGAAGGAACGCCGGATCGCGGGCAAGAAGCGCCGCGCGGAGACCAAGCGCGGCCGGTCGGGCTCTTGGGACTGACGCCACGGACTGTCAGCCGTGCGTCGGGAACCCGAGGTTCACGCCGTGCTGCTGCGGCCACCGGGCCGTGATCGCCTTGGCCCGCGTGTAGAACCGCACCCCCTCGGCCCCGTGCACGTGCGTGTCCCCGAACAGCGAGTCCTTCCACCCGCCGAACGAGTAGTAGGCCATCGGCACGGGGATCGGCACGTTGATGCCGACCATCCCGACGTGCACCCGCCGCTGGTACTCGCGCGCCGCCAGCCCGTCCCCGGTGTAGATCGCCGTGCCGTTGCCGTACGGGTTGGCGTTGACCAGTGCCAGGGCCTCCTCGAACGTCTCGGCGCGCACGACGCACAGCACCGGGCCGAAGATCTCGTCGGTGTAGATCGTCATGTCGGGCGTGACGTGGTCGAACAACGTGGGCGCGAGCCAGAACCCGCCCTCCGCACCGACAGGCGCATACCCACGACCGTCGACGACCAACGACGCCCCCGCCGATTCACCGGCGTCCACATAGGACAAAACCCGGTCCCGGTGCGCGCCGGTCACCAGCGGCCCCATCTGTGCGGACGGGTCGGTGCCCGGCAGCACCGCGGAGTGCAGGTCGCGGGTGCGGGACGCGATCTTCGAGACCAGCTCGTCGCCGGTCGCGCCCACCGACACGACGACGGAGATCGCCATGCAGCGCTCGCCCGCGGAGCCGTAACCAGCCGAAACAGCTGCGTCGGCGGCCACGTCGAGGTCGGCGTCCGGGAGGACGACCATGTGGTTCTTGGCGCCGCCGAGGGCCTGCACGCGTTTGCCCGCCGCCGTGCCGCGTGAGTAGACGTGCTTGGCGATCGGGGTCGAGCCGACGAACGACGCGGCGGCGACGTCCGGGTGGTCGAGCAGGGCGTTCACGGCGAAGGCGTCGCCTTGCAGGACGTTCAGCACGCCGTCGGGCAGGCCGGCCTCCTGGAACAGCTCGGCCAGCCGGACGGACGCCGACGGGTCGCGTTCGGAGGGCTTCAGGACGAACGTGTTGCCGCACGCGATGGCGATGGGGAACATCCACATCGGCACCATCACGGGGAAGTTGAACGGCGTGATGCCCGCGACCACGCCCAGCGGCTGGCGCACCGAGTACGCGTCCACGCCGCGCGAGACCTGTTCGGAGTGCTCGCCCTTCAGCAGTTGCGGGATGCCGCAGGCGAACTCGACCACTTCCAGGCCGCGTTGCACTTCGCCGGCCGCGTCGGAGAGCACCTTGCCGTGCTCGGACGTGATGATCGCGGCCAGTTCGTCGCGCGCCTCGTGCAGCAGGTGGCGGTAGGCGAACAGGATGCGCGACCTCGTGGCCAGCGACGACTCCGACCACGACTGCGCCGCCTTCAGCGACGACGAGACGGCCAGGTCGACGTCGGCCTGTTCGGCCAGCACGACCTGTGCGGCGACGGTGCCGGTGGCCGGGTTGAAGACGTCGGCGGTGCGGGACGACACCCCGGTGGTCCGGGCGCCGTCGATCCAGTGCGGGATGGTGCTCAACGCAAGCCTCCAGGTGGTGCTGTCGTGGTCCTGACGACGAGCGACGGGGTCAGCAGGTGGCGGACGGGCTCGGCGCGGTCGTCGCGAACCCGGTGCAGCAGAGCGGAAGCGGCCAGTCGTCCGAACTCGGCGCGCGGCTGGTCGACGGTGGTCAGCGAGACGTGCCGCAGCGCGGCCAGCGACGTGTTGTCGTAGCCGACGACGGAGATGTCCTCGGGGACACGAAGTCCGGCGTCCTCCAACGCCGAGATCGCGCCGACGGCGTTGAAGTCGTTGCAGGAGAAGATGGCTGTGGGCAAATCGTCCTCGGCGAGCAACCGGCGGATCGCCCGCGCCCCGGCCACGTCGGTGTACTCGGATGTCACGACCTGCGGGGCCAGCCCGTGCGACTCCATGGCGGCGACGTAGCCGCGACGGCGTGGCCCGGCCTGTGAGCCCTCGCCGCCGTCGAGGTGCGCGATTCGACTGTGTCCCAACGAGACCAAGTGCTCGACGGCCAGTCGTGCGCCCACCTCGCCGTCGTCGTTCACGGTGTCCACAGTGGATATACGAGACGATCGGGCCACGAGGACCACGGGAAGCTGGTCGGCGGCCTTGCCGATGGATGTCGCGGGCACGACGGGCGACAGCAGGATCAGCCCGGCGGGACGGAAGGACAGCAGGGACTCCAGCGCACGGCGTTCGCGTGCGGGTGAGCGGCCACCGGTGTTGATGATCAGCTCGAACCCCTGCTGGTGCGCGACCTCGTCGATGCCGTCGACGACCTCCGCGAAGAACGAGTTGTGCAGGTCGGACACCATCACGCCGAGCACGGTGGACGTGCGCGAGGCCAGGGAGCGCGCCATCGCGTGCGGCGAGTAGCCCAGTTCCTCCGCGGCCTTCAGGACGGCGCTGCGTCGCTGCTCGCTCACCTTGGGTGACCCGCGCATCACCAGTGAGACGAGGGCGCGGGACACGCCCGCGCGCAGCGCGACGTCCTCCATCGTCGGCCTGACCATCTCCGAACCCACCTGCCCTCTTGACACCTGTGTGGCGCAAGTTACAGGGTTAGAGCGCTCCAACCAATAGAGCGCTCTAACACATCACAGCCACGAACAGGGGAAACCTGCGATGCGGATCGGAGTAGCGGGTGTCGGCCGGATCGGCACCATGCATGCGACCAACCTCGCCGGGCTCGACCGCGTCGACGAGGTCCTCCTCTTCGACCCGGTGCCCGGTCGTGCCGCGCAGGCGTCGGCCGGGCTTCCCGGGACCAAGGCGGTGGACGACCTGGACGTGCTGCTGGGCAGCGTCGACGGCGTGCTGCTCGCCACCCCGACGGATACGCACCCGCAGATGCTGCGCGCCGCGATCGGGCGGGGTGTGCCGACGCTGTGCGAGAAGCCGATCGCGAGCGACGTCGACGAGATGGCGGCGCTGGTCGCGGACGTCGAGAAGTCCGGCGTCGAGGTGCTGGTGGGCTTCCAGCGCCGGTTCGACCCGGCGATCCACGAGCTGAACCGCCGCATCCGCGCGGGCGAGGTCGGCGACATCTACCTGGTCAGGGCCATCGGCAACGACGCGAACCCGCCGGACTTCTCCTACCTGCCCGGCTCCGGCGGCATCTTCCGCGACCTGCTGATCCACGACCTCGACTGCGTGCCGTGGCTCGTCGGCGAACCGGTCGTGGAGGTCTACGCGAGCGGGTCCGTGCTGGTGCACCAGGCGTTCGCGGACGCCGACGACGTGGACAACGCCGTGGTGGTGCTGAAGTTCGCGGGCGGCGCGCACGCCACGCTGGCCGGCGGGCGGCACGACCCGGTCGGCTACGACCACCGCATCGAGGTGCTGGGCAGCAAGGACTCGCTGGCCGCCGGTGTCGACCCGCGCACGCCGCTCACCTCGCTCGAACCCGGCGGGCACGTGGCAGGCGAGGACGCCTACCCCGGTTTCCCGGAGCGCTTCCACCGCGCGTACGTGAACGAGATGAACCTGTTCACGCAGGTCATCAGGGGAGAGGTCGCGAATCCCTCGCCGGCGCGAGAGAGTTTGATCAGCCTCCGGCTGGCCGTCGCGTGCGAGAGGTCGCGGCGCAGCGGCAAGCCGGTGAACATCGAGGGGAACTAGGCATGGCGAAGATCGCGGGAGCTCCGATCTCGTGGGGTGTGTGCGAGGTCCCCGGCTGGGGTGACGTCCTGCCGCCGGAGACGGTGCTGAGCGAGATGCGCGAGCTCGGCCTGGCCGCCACCGAACTGGGTCCGCCCGACTACCTGCCCGCCGACCCCGGTGCGTTGAAGGCGTTGCTGAGCGGCCACGACCTCACGCTGGTCGGTGGCTTCCTCGCGGTGACCTTGCACACGGACGTCCAGTCCACCTTGGACGAGGCCGACCGCGTGGCCGGGATCCTGAAGGCCGGTGGCGCCGAGGTGCTCGTGCTCGCCGCCGCCACCGGGCTCGACGGCTACGACGACAGGCCACAGCTGACGGACGACGAGTGGACCACGCTCGTCACCACCTGCGCGAAGATCCGCGAGATCGCCGCGAGGCACGGACTGCGGACCGTGCTGCACCCGCACGTGGGCACCCACGTCGAACGGGAGGCCGAGGTCGAACGGTTCCTCGTGGACTCCGACCTCCAGCTCTGCCTGGACACCGGTCACCTGCTCATCGGTGGCACGGACCCGGTCGAGCTGGCGCGCCGCCACCCGGACCGCATCGGCCACGTGCACCTCAAGGACGTGCGCGCCGAGATCGCGGCGAAGGTGCGCGGCGGCGAGCTCTCGTACACCGACGCGGTGGGGCAGGGCATCTACGTGCCGCTGGGGGACGGCGACGTGGACGTGGAAGCACTGGTGCGGCTCGTGCAGGATGCGGGTTACACCGGATGGTTCGTCCTGGAGCAGGACACACAGCTCAAGGACGGGGGTTCTGTGGACAAGCCACTGAAGGACACCTCGCGCAGCCTCGCGCACCTCGGAAAGATCCTCTGAAGGGACTGGAGACGATGAAGTCTCGCTTGGTCATCCGTGCGGGCGCCCTGCTCGCGGGTGCAGCTCTACTCGCCGCCTGCAGCGGTCCCACGGGAACGAGCTCGGAGAACACGAACGCCGACAGCGCACCGGCGAGCGGAGACCTGAAGGTCGCCGTGATCACGCACGGCACGGCGGGCGACGCGTTCTGGAGCGTGGTGAAGGTCGGCGCGGAGGACGCGGGCAAGCAGCTCGGCGTCGGCGTCACGTACAACTCCGACGGCGACCCCGGCGCCCAGGCCAAGCTGATCGACAACGCCGTGTCGCAGAAGGTCGGCGGCATCGTGGTGTCGATGGCGAACCCCGAGGCGCTCAAGACCTCGGTCGAGAACGCCGTGAAGGCGGGCATCCCGGTCATCAGCATCAACTCCGGCGGCGCGAAGAGCGCGGAGTTCGGCGCGATGGCGCACGTCGGCCAGGAGGAGTCGATCGCGGGTGAGGAGGCCGGCAAGAAGCTCAAGGCCGCCGGCAAGACCAAGCTGCTCTGCGTGATCCACGAGGCGGGCAACTCCGGTCTCAACGAGCGCTGCGACGGTGCCCGCACCGGCTTCGGCTCCGCCGTCGAGAACCTCCAGGTCGACATCTCGAACCCGACCGACATCGAGGCCCGCATCAAGGCCAAGCTGCAGTCCGACACCGCCGTCGACGGCGTGCTGGCGCTGAACCCGCAGGTCGCCGTCAACGCGGCCGCCGCCGTCAAGGGCGCGGGCTCCAAGGCGCAGGTCGCGACGTTCGACCTGAACGCGGACGTGGTCGACGCGATCAAGTCCGGCGAGGTGCTCTTCGCCGTCGACCAGCAGCAGTACCAGCAGGGCTACCTGCCGGTCGTGATGCTGAAGCTGTTCACCGACAACGCCAACACGCTCGGTGGCGGCAAGCCCGTCCTCACCGGTCCCGGCTTCGTCGACAAGTCCAACGTGGACAAGGTCGCGGAGTACGCCAAGAACGGCAAGAGGTAGGGGAAAGCGGGGAGATGATCGTGACAGCCACAGCTCCACCGGCTGCCGACGAACGGCTGGGCAGGCCGAAGCCGATGGACCAGCTGGTCAAGCGGCCGGAGATCGGCGCCATGCTCGGCGCGCTGCTCGTGTTCCTGTTCTTCTCGGTGACCACCGAGCAGTTCCTGAGCACGGGCGGAGCGGCGACGTGGCTGGACGACGCCTCGATGCTCGGCATCATGGCGGTCGCGGTGGCGATGCTCATGATCGGCGGCGAGTTCGACCTGTCCGCCGGTGTCATGACGGCGTCCACCGCGCTCGTCACGGCCCTCCTCGCGACGCGGCTGGGCCTCAACGTCTGGCTCGCGCTGCTGGTGTCGCTGGTCTTCGCGCTGGCGGTGGGGGCGTGGAACGGCTGGCTCGTGATGCGCACGGGCCTGCCGAGCTTCATCGTCACGCTCGGCACCTTCCTCGCGTTGCAGGGCCTCAACCTCGGCGTGACGCGCCTGGTCACCGGCAGCGTGCAGGTGTCGGGCATGCGCTCGGCCGACGGGTACGAGTCGGCCGGGTTCCTGTTCGCCTCGACGTTCCAGATCGGCGGCACGAGCTTCTACGTGTCGATCATCTGGTGGCTGCTGTTCACCGTGGTGGCCTCGACGGTGCTGCTGCGCACCCGCTTCGGCAACTGGATCTTCGCGATCGGCGGTGCGGCGCAGAGCTCGCGCGCGGTCGGCGTGCCGGTCGTGCGGTCGAAGATCCTGCTGTTCATGACGACCGCGTTCGCCGCGTGGCTGGTCGGGTCGATCAACATCCTGCGGTACGCGAGCGTGCAGGCGAACCAGGGCATCGGCCTGGAGTTCCAGTACATCATCGCGGCGGTGATCGGCGGCTGCCTGCTCACCGGCGGGTTCGGCTCCGCAGTCGGCGCGGCGATCGGCGCGCTCATCTTCGGCATGGCCCGGCAGGGCATCGTCTACGCGGGCTGGAACAGCGACTGGTTCCAGCTGTTCCTCGGCGTGATGCTGCTGGCCGCCGTGCTGGTGAACAACATGCTGCGGCGCCGGGCGGAAAGGGTGAAGCGATGACCCCGCTCATCGAGGTCGAGGACATCGGCAAGACCTACGGCAGCGTCATCGCGCTGAGCGACGTGTCCACCGTGGTCAACGCGGGTGAGGTCACCTGCGTGCTCGGCGACAACGGCGCGGGCAAGTCGACGCTGATCAAGATCCTCGCGGGCGTGCACCAGCACGACAGGGGCACGTTCCGGGTCGACGGCGAGGAGGTCACGTTCTCCTCTCCGCGCGACGCCCTGGACCGCGGCATCGCGACGGTCTACCAGGACCTCGCGGTCGTGCCGCTGATGTCGGTGTGGCGCAACTTCTTCCTCGGCTCCGAGCCGACGACAAGGTTCGGCTTCCTGGATCGGAAGAAGGGCCGCGAGATCACTCGGAAGGCGTTGTCCGACATGGGCATCGACCTGCGGGACGTGGAACAGCCGGTCGGCACGCTGTCCGGCGGCGAACGGCAGTGCGTCGCCATCGCCCGCGCCGTCCACTTCGGTGCCAAGGTGCTGATCCTCGACGAACCGACGGCGGCGCTCGGCGTGAAGCAGGCCGGTGTGGTGCTGAAGTACGTGGCCCAGGCGCGTGATCGCGGCCTCGGCGTCGTGCTGATCACCCACAACCCGCACCACGCCTACCCGGTCGGCAACCGGTTCCTGCTGCTCAAGCGCGGCCGTGCGCTGGGCAGCTACGAGAAGGACGAGATCGACATCGGCGAGCTGACCCGGCAGATGGCGGGCGGTGCCGAGCTGGAGGCCCTGGAGCACGAGCTGCGGGGTGTCGAGGCGTGACAGCGCTGGAGGTGCTGACCGTCGGGCGGGTCGGTGTCGACCTCTACCCGGAGCAGTCCGGGGTGCCGCTCTCCCAGGTCGGCACGTTCGCCAAGTCGCTCGGCGGCACCGCGACCAACGTCGCGGTCGCCGCCGCCCGGCTCGGCCGCCGCACGGGCGTGCTCACCAAGGTCGGGCCGGACGGGTTCGGCACGTACGTCCGCGAGGCGCTGGAGGGCTTCGGGGTGTCGGCGGAGCACGTCGGCACGTCGCCGGACCTGCTGACGCCGGTGGTGTTCTGCGAGCTGAACCCGCCCGCCGACCCGCCGCTGCTGTTCTACCGGCTGCCGGTCGCGCCGGACCTCACGCTCGGCGAGGACGACGTGCCGTGGTCGCTCGTGCGGGACGTCCCCCTGCTGTGGGTGACGGGAACCGGGGTGTCCGCCGAGCCCGCGCGGGGCACCCAGCGGATGATGCTGGGAAGCCGCGCCCGCGACGGGCACACCGTGCTGGACCTCGACTACCGGCCCATGTTCTGGCCGGACGTCAAGACCGCGCGTGCCGAGATCAGCTGGATGCTCGACTACGTCACGGTCGCCGTGGGCAACCGGACGGAGTGCGAGATCGCGGTCGGCACGTCCGACCCGGACGAGGCCGCCGACCGGCTGCTGGCGCGCGGGATCTCGCTGGCACTGGTCAAGAAGGGCGCGGACGGCGTGCTCGTGGCCACGCCGGAAGACCGCTGGACCGTCGAGCCGAACCCCGTCGAGGTCGTCTGCGGCCTGGGCGCGGGTGACGCGTTCGGCGGGGCGGTGGCGCACGGCCTGCTGGCCGGCTGGGACCCGGTGAAGATCGCCCGGTACGCGAACGCGGCGGGCGCGATCGTGGCGTCCCGGCTCGCCTGCGCGGACGCGATGCCGAGCCTGAGCGAGATCGAGGACGTGCTGTGATCACTGACGGGCAGTGGCGGGAACTGCTGTGGCGGCGCGCGGAGGACCCCGGCTCGATCAGACGGGCCTACCAGTCGCGCAAACGCCGCCACTCGTTGCTCAACGGCAAGTCCACGCTGTTCCTGGTGGCGGCGGACCACCCGGCGCGCGGTGCGCTCGGCGTCGGCGGCGACTCGCTGGCGATGGCCGACCGGCGGCAGCTGCTGTCCCGGTTGCTGACGGCGCTGGCGAACCCCGACGTCGACGGAGTGCTGGGCACGCCGGACGTGATCGAGGACCTGCTGCTGCTCGACGGCCTGAACGAACGCGTGGTCATCGGGTCGATGAACCGCGGCGGCCTGGCCGGTGCGGACTGGGAGATCGACGACAGGTTCACCGCCTACGACGCCGCGTCCATCGCGACGTTCGGGCTCGACGGTGGCAAGATGCTGCTGCGCCTGGACGACTCGGACCCCGGCACGATCCCGACGCTGGAGGGCTGCGCCCGAGCCGTCACGGAGCTGGCCGAGCACGGCCTGATGGCGATGGTGGAACCGCTGCCCTACCAGCGCGACGACGACGGCAAGCTGATGTTGCAGAAGGACTCCGCGGCGCTGTCACGGGCGTCGGCCGTCGCGGCGGGCCTGGGGTCGACGTCGGCCTACACCTGGCTGAAGCTGCCCGCCCCCGACGAACCCGAGGTCGTGCTGGACACGACCGCGCTGCCCGCCTTGGTGCTCGGCGGCGTCCCGTCGGAACGGCCGCAGGACGACCTGGAGTCGTGGGGCAGGTCCCTGCGCCACCCGACCGTGCGCGGCCTGGTCGTCGGCCGTGCCCTGCTCTACCCGCCGGACGGCGACGTCGCCGCCGCCGTGGCCGCCGCAGCCGAAGTCCTCCGTGCCGCGAAGGGGATCCGGGAATGACCCTGCACCGTCCACACGGGACGCTTTCGACCGCTTCCGACGTCGTGTTCCTGACACCGCGCGACGCGCGCTGGACCTACACGGGCCTGCGCGTGCTGAAGATCGAGGCCGGTGGCACGCGCACGGTCGAGACGGGCCAGTTCGAGGCGTTCGTGCTGCCGCTCGCCGGTTCGCTGGTGGTCGAGGTCGACGGTGAGCGGTTCGAGCTGCAAGGCCGCGAGTCGGTGTTCACCCGCGTCACGGACTTCGCGTACGTGCCACGGGACGCGGTGGTCACGCTGTCCTCTGTGGACGGATGCGAGATCGCGTTGCCGATGGCGCGCTGCACGAAACGCCTGGCGCCCAAGTACGGACCGGCCGACGGAGTTCCCGTCGAGGTGCGCGGCTCCGGCAACGCGACCAGGCAGGTCACGAACTTCGGCGTGCCGGGCGTCTGGGACCACGCCGACAAGCTCAACGCGTGCGAGCTGATCACCCCGGACGGCAACTGGTCCTCGTACCCGCCGCACAAGCACGACGCGTCCGAGCCGTGCGAGGTCGAGAACGAGGAGATCTACTACTTCCGCATCGCCGGCCGCGACGGGGTGACGCCGTCGCGCACCGGGTTCGGGTTCCACCGCACGTACACCGACGACGGCACGATCGACGAGGACGTGACCGTGCGGGACGGCGACGTGTTCCTCATCCCCCGCGGCTACCACGGCCCGTGCGTCGCGGCGCCGGGCTATCCCATGTACTACCTCAACGTTCTGGCCGGTCCTGGCTCGGAGCGTTCGATGGCGTTCTGCGACGACCCGGCGCACACCTGGGTCCGCGACAGCTGGGCGGCGCAGGAGCTGGACCCGCGCTGCCCCGTCACGACGGCAGAGGGGCGGGTCAAGTGAAGCTCACGACCTCGCAGGCGCTGGTCCGCTGGATCCTGGCCCAGCGCACCGAGCTCTTCGACGGCACGCACGCGCCGCTGTTCCCCGGCGTGTTCGCGATCTTCGGGCACGGCAACGTGCTCGGTCTCGGCAACGCCCTGGAGGAGGTCCGCGACCGCCTGCCGGTGTGGCGCGGCCAGAACGAGCAGGGCATGGCGCTGGCCGCCGTCGGCATCGGCAAGGCCACGCACCGCCGCCAGGTCGGCGTCGCCACGTCGTCGATCGGCCCCGGCGCGCTGAACATGGTCACCGCCGCCGGGGTGGCCCACGCGAACCGCCTGCCGCTGCTCCTGCTGCCGGGCGACACGTTCACCGGCCGCGCGCCGGACCCCGTGCTGCAACAGGTCGAGCACTTCCACGACCCGACCGCGACGGTGAACGACGCGTTCCGCGCGGTCAGCCGCTACTTCGACCGCGTGACCCGCCCCGAGCAGCTGCTCTCGACGCTCCCGCAGGTCGCGCGGGTGCTCACCGACCCGGCGGACTGCGGTCCCGTCACCCTGGCGCTGCCGCAGGACGTGCAGGCCGAGTCGTACGACTTCCCCGAGTCGCTGTTCCGCGAGGTCGTCCACCGCCCGCTGCGCCCGCGCCCGGACGTGCGCGCGCTCGCCGAGGCCGCCGAGACGATCCGCGCCGCCTCCCGCCCGCTGCTCGTGCTGGGCGGCGGCGTCCGCTACTCCGGTGCCGCCGGCCGGGCCCTGCGCTTCGCCGAGCAGCACGGCCTCCCGGTCGTCGAGACCACCGCGGGCCGCACGCTGGTCCCGCACGGGCACCCGCTGCACGCGGGCCCGCTGGGCATCACCGGCTCCACCTCGGCGAACGTCCTCGCGGCGGAGGCCGACGTGGTGATCGCGGCGGGAACGAGGCTGCAGGACTTCACCACGGCCTCCTGGACCGTGTTCTCCCCGGACGTGCGCCTGGTGTCGCTGAACGCGGCCCGGTTCGACGCCGTGAAGCACGGCTCGTCCGCCCTGGTCGCCGACGCCGACGAGGGCCTGCGCGAGCTGACCGACGTCCTGGGCGCCTGGCGGGCCCCGGCTTCGTGGACGGCACGGGCCGAGACCGAGCGCACGAAGTGGGACGCGCACATCACGTCGTTGCGGGCGCCTTCCTCGGGTCTCCCGACGTACGCGCAGGTCGTGGGCGTGGTGAACGACGTCAGCGGTCCGGCCGACTACGTCATGACCGCGTCCGGCGGCCTGCCCGGCGAGCTGATCGGCGGCTGGCGCGCCACCGGCGTGTCCACGATGGACGTCGAGTACGGCTTCTCCTGCATGGGCTACGAGCTGGCCGGGGCCTGGGGCGCCGCCATCGCGCACCGGGAGGGCGTCGTGACGACGCTGCTCGGCGACGGCTCGTACCTGATGCTGAACTCCGAGCTCTTCTCCGCCGCGTTCGCGGGCCACGGCTTCGTCGCGGTCGTCTGCGACAACGACGGCTACGCCGTGATCCACCGCCTGCAGACCGGCCAGGGCGGCGCGGGCTTCAACAACCTCTACCCGGACTGCGCGACGAGCCACGCCGAACCCCCGCGCACCGACTTCGCGGCCCACGCGGCGGCGCTGGGCTGCGCGGTCTTCCCCGCCGACTCGCTGGGCGACCTGGAGGGCGCGTACCGCAAGGCCCGCGAGGCCGCGGTGGCGGAGCGGCGCCCGGCCGTGGTCGTGGTCCGCACGCACCCGTCGGCGTGGACGGAGGCCGGGGCGTGGTGGGAGGTCGGCGTGCCGGAGGTGTCGCACCGGCAGGAGATCGCGTCGGCCAGGGACGAGGTCCTGGAGGGCAAGGCCCGGCAGGTCCGCTATCTGGGCTGAGGCCGTGTCCCTGCGTCACCGCCCAGTGACTGAGACAAGCCCCACCCCGGGAACAACACGCCCGCGCGGCTCCCTTGAACTGTTGGTTAGGAACACGAACGTTCAAGGGAGCTCTAGTGAGCCTGCTCTTCTCGCCACTGACCCTGCGCTCGGTGACGCTGCCCAACCGGATCGCGGTCAGCCCGATGTGCCAGTACTCGGCGAACGACGACGGCGTGCCCACCGACTGGCACCTCGTCCACCTGGGCTCGCGCGCGTCCGGCGGTGCCGGGCTCGTGATGGCGGAGGCCACCGCCGTCGAGGCGCGCGGGCGCATCTCGGCGCAGGACGTCGGCATCTGGAACGACGCGCAGGTCGAGGCGTGGAAGCCGATCACCGCGTTCATCAAGAGCCAGGGCTCGGTGCCCGGCATCCAGCTCGCGCACGCGGGACGGAAGGCGGTCGGCGACTGGGTGCCCGTCGCGCCGACGACCGAGCCGTTCCCCGGGCTTAACACGCCCGAGAAGCTGACCAGCCACAGTGAGATCGTGAAGGCGTTCGTCGACGGTGCGCTCAGGGCGGTCGAGGCCGGCTTCGAGGTGCTCGAGGTCCACGCCGCCCACGGCTACCTGCTCCACGAGTACTACTCACCGCTCACGAACGAGGGCAGCACGGAGGAACGCATCGCCCCCTCCGTCGAGGTCACGGCCGCGGTGCGCGCGGCGGTGGGCCCGGACGTGCCGGTGTTCGTCCGCATCAGCGGCACCGACTGGGTGGAGGGCGGGTGGACCGCCGACGACAGCGTCGTGCTGGCACAGGCGCTCAAGGCCGCGGGTGCGGACCTGATCGACGTGTCCAGCGGTGGCAACACCGCGCAGGCGGACATCCCGATCGGGCCCGGCTACCAGGTGCCGCTCGCCGAGGCGGTGCGACGCAAGGCAGACGTGCCCACGGGTGCGGTCGGCCTGATCACTGATCCGAAGCAGGCCGAACAGGTGTTGACGGACTCGTCCGCCGACCTGGTGCTGCTCGGACGCGAACTGCTCCGCGACCCGTACTGGCCGCTGCACGCGGCACAGCAGTTGGGTGTGGAGGTCAGGGCGCCGAAGCAGTACGCCAGGGCGTTCTGAAACAGCCCTCAGAGTTCAAGGGCTGGGCGCCGGAGGACCGGCAGCCCAACCCTTGAGCTCCGAGGGCTGGATTCAGCGACGGTAGTCGTCGTAGTCGTCGTACGGGTCGTCGTGGCTCTCTTCGCCACCACGCCCGTTCGGCGACCTTTCGTCACCAGACAGCTCGCGCTGCAGCGCAGCGAAGTCGGTCTCATGAGAGCTGTACTTGAGCTCCCTGGCGACCTTCGTCTGCTTGGCCTTCGCTCGGCCGCGCCCCATGGCTCGACCCCCTCGCACAGGGACGGGGGCGGCCGGGGGAACGGCGGCCCCACTCGTCTCGACAACTAGTTCCTGGTAACTACCGTACCGTGCCGATGGGGTTCCTCGCGACGCGGTAGGGGTGACACGTACCGCCAAATCTCACGGCCGCCCTCCCGTGGAAGGATGCACAGGTGCCAAGACCGTTCGTCGCCTACCTGAGGGTGTACGAACCGTTATCGGTGTTGGACGCACCGCTAGCGGCCAAGGTGGGAAAAGCCCTGGAAAAGGGTCCAATCCCCCGGTCGGCCGCAGGGGAGCGCGAACGGGAGCTGTGGTTGCGATCACAGTTGGGCCGCAAGCTCCTCCCGGGCGAGTCGTTCGACGTGATGACGATCAGCCCGGCCGAGGTTCCGACGTCCGAGGCGGCCCGTGTCGGGCCAGGACCGCTCGTCTGCCCTCTCGACCTCCGCGCCCGTTCCGCGGCCGCCCTGGTGGGCTTCCTGGCGTCCTCCCCGCCGATCTTGCAGGACGCCGCGCTCGGCCTCTCCCCGGAGACGGTCAGGGCCCGTGCGTCGGCCGTGATGGCCGAGCTGTCCGCCGGGGCGGTCCACGTGATCTCCACGACGTGGACGGTGCCGCTGCCGTGGTTCGCCATCGTGGACCCCGCCCAACGCCGTGTGGTGCTCGCCGAGGCCCAGGACGACCCGGAACGCCAGGTGTCGTGGCGCGTGGCGATGGCGGACGCCCGGCGCAGGGTGGCGAGGGCGCTCAAGGTCGTGAAGGGCGCCCTGGGCGAGGACGGGCCCGCCACGATCCTCGCCGACACCGGTCGCTGGCTGGAGCACTTCCACCCGCACTCCGCCGTCGAGCTCGACTACGGCGGCCTGGTGCAGCTGATGCCGGACAAGGACCTGCTGGAGGACACCTCGGCGGCCGACGTCAACGCGATCGTCGACGCGCTGGAGTCCGGTGACGCCGAGGAGGTCGCGCTGCGCTACGAGACGCTGCGCGAGTTCTGGGGCGAGCTGGCCCGCAGGGAGCGCCACGGCTGAAGCAGCACCCGCGCGGCCGCGGCCGCGACGGCCGCCAGCAGCATCGCCGCGGGCCACCCCACGTGCACGGCGACGAAGGCCGCCACGAACGGCGTGGTCGCGGCGCTGAGGTAGTTCGCCGAGTTCTGCATGGCGATCGCGGTGGCGCTGCGGCCGTCCGGCGCGAGCTCGCCCGCCTCGGTGACGGCCAGGCCGTTCCAGCACAGCGCGAGCACCGCCGTCGGCACCAGCACGGCCACCAGCACCGGCAGCGGCGCCTGGTCGAGCACCGCGACCAGCACGAACCCGCCCGCGGTGAGCACCGACACGACCTTCAGCGGCCCGATCCGGCTGCGCGCCCGGTCCGACCACACGCCGGCGGCGAGCCGTCCGGCCCCGCCGAGCGCCTGGGCGACGGCGAAGACCACCGCGGCCGTCGTGACGCCCATGCCGCGGTGCTCGTGCAGCAGCGGCACCATCAGGGCGGTGGCGGTGAACTGGGGCACGACGAGCAGCCCGCTGGCGAGGGAGAGCCGCAGCAGTCTCGGGTCCTTCAGCACCAGCCCGTGCTCGGACCCGCCCCGGACGGCGCCGGGTGGTTCCCTGACCAGCAGCGCCACCGCGAACGCCACGAACGCCGTCACGCTCGCCAGCACGACGAACGCAGTCGGCACCCCGGCCGAGATCGCGATGCCGGGCAGCACGGCCGCGGTGAGGGCGGCACCGAGCGGGGTCGCCGTCTGCCGGACCCCCATCGCGAGGCCGCGCGACTCCTTGGCGAACCACGACATCACCGCCCGGCCGCTGGCCGCGTTGACGCTGGCCCCGAACAGGCCCGCGCCGAGCAGGGCGAGCCCGGCGACCCAGGCGTTGCCCAGCGCCGCGGACAGCAGGCAGACGGCGGCACCCGCCCCGCCGATGGTCATCGCGACCCGTTCGCCACGCCGGTCCGCGAAGACGCCCCACGGCACGATGGCGATCATGGTGCCCAGGTTGACCGCGCCCAGCAGCAGCCCGACCTGGGGCAACGTCAGCGAGAAGTGGTCCCGCAACTGCGGGCTGATCGCGGGCAGGCCGAGGAAGACGGCCGCGTTGACGCCCTGCGCCAGCGCGCCGATGCCCAGCACGACCCAGCGGTACCCCATGAGGGCACGCTAGGTCGGCGGCTCAGAAAGTGGAACGACACTCCCAGAGTCTGGGAGTCAGCTCTTGCGGCGGTGGTGACCGCGCTCGGCGGCCAGCAGCTCGTCGACCGAGGCGCTGCCGCGCTGGTAGCGGGACGCGATCTCGGCGTTCAGCCGGTCCACGACCACCTGCACCTCGCGGCGCCGCACCGACACCGAGGCTTCCTCCGAGACGAGCGTCTCCAGCACCTCGCCGAGGCGGTCGTCGGCCAGTGAGCTCACGTCGGACAGGTCCACGTCGGAGATGAGCGCCTCCACGTGGCGCTGGTGCGCGTCGGCCCGTGACGGCTCGTGGGTCTGGTACCGGCCGAGACCGGTCGCCGGACCGACGGCGTTCGTCGACAGGATCGTGGCCAGCTGGTCGACCACGGCCGACCCGCCCGTGCTGCGGCGCTCCTGTTCCGCGCGCACGATGTCGATCCGCGCGTGCAGCAACCGCCGCAGGTAGGACAGGTCGGTCTCTTCCTGCGCTGCCTCGTCGCGGAGCTCGCGCACCTCCACGAGCGGGCGCTGCTCGACGCCCTCCGTGTAGTCGGGGGCCAGCACCCGGTCGATTCGGCGGCGCCCGCCAGGACGCACCTCGATCACGTGTCCATCCTGCGGTAGATCCTCCTCACCCGCCAACACATCCCAGGCACCAAACTTGTCTCAAATGTGCACGCCGAGCAGTTTCCTCGCCTCGTCGGGGGTCAGCGCGGGCCGTTGGGCGATCTTCGCGAGGCCCGCGGCACGTGCCACGAGCTGTGCGTTGTCCCGCACGGGCACCCCCCGTGAGTAGCTGATGGTGTCTTCCATACCCACTCGCAGGTGGCCACCCGCACCGAGTGCGGTGAACATCACCGGCAGCGTGGTCCTGCCGATCCCGGTGGCGGAGAACGATGCTCCGTCCGGCAGAGCGGCGGCTGCGGCGACCAGCGTCGCGGCGTCGCCGGGCATGCCGCCGGGCACGCCCATGACGAAGTCGACGTGCACGTGCCCGCCCGCGGGAAGGCCGTGCTGGTCCAGCAGGCGCTTCAGCGACGCCAGCTGACCGAGGTCGAAGATCTCGTACTCCGGCACGATGCCGCGTTCCCGCATGTCCTTGTGCAGGGCGACGATGAACTCCCAGCGGTTCATGAACACGTCGTCACCGAAGTTGACGGTGCCCATCGTGCAGGACGCCGAGTCCGGCATGGCCTCCAGCACGCGCAGCCGGTCGGCCTCCGGGTCGTGCACCGACCCGCCCGTCGACAGCTGCACGACCAGGTTCGTCTCCGACCGCAGCGCCTCGACGGTGGCCTTCAGCCGGCCGAGGTCGAGCGTGGGCTTCGTGTCCTCGCCGCGGATGTGGACGTGGATCATCGCCGCGCCGACCTGCTCGCAGCTCTGTGCCGTCGCGACCAGCTCTTCCAGGGTCACCGGAAGCTGTGGGACGTCGGCCTTGGCGTGTTCGGCTCCGGTGGGAGCGACAGTGATGAGCGTGCCCTGGGACATGGTCGGGACTGTAGCGGTCCCGGCGGCTCAGCCCCGCAGGTTGCGGGCCGCCTCACGGCCGAGGCCGGGGGTGTCCGGCGGCACCGAGTCGGGGTCGATCCTGGCGGCGGCCTCTCGCTCGGGAGCACCGGCCGTCAGCGTCGACTCGACCGGAACGGACCGCTTGACCAGCGCCAACGCGATCGGTCCCAGCTCGTGGTGCTGCACCACGCTGCCCACCCGGCCGACCACGCGGCCGTCCAGCGCCACCGGGTCGCCGGGCTCCGGCAGCGCGTCGGCAGAACCATCCAGGTGGAGTAGGAGCATCCGGCGCGGGGGACGTCCCACGTTGTGGACCTTCGCGACCGTCTCCTGGCCGCGGTAGCAGCCCTTGTTCAGGTGCACCGCGCTGTCGATCAGGTTGACCTCGTGCGGGATCGTGCGCTCGTCGGTGTCCACGCCCTGGCGCGGCCTCAGCGCCTCGACCCGCAGCGCCTCGAACGCGAGGCTGCCCGCCGGGCGTGCGCCCGCGTCGGTGATCCGCTGCCACCAGTCGCCCAGCTCGGCCCGCGGGACCAGCAGGTCGACCGCGTCCCTGCCCGGCCACGACACCCGGCGCACGAAGCCCTCGCCCAGCGGCGCCGCGTCCGCGGGCACCGCCACGCCGACCCTGTCCAGCACCGCGGGCGTCTCCGGCCCGGCGACCGTCAGCAGGGCGAACTCGGCCGTGGCGTCGCGCGGCTCGACCTTCGACCAGAAGACCATCTTCTTCAGGTACGCGAGCAGGCCGTCGACCTCCTCGACGTCCAGGAACACCGTGCCGCCGACGTTCGCGACCACCGCGTGGTGCTCCAGCCGGCCCTGCGCGTCGAGGATCAGCGCCTCGGTGGCGGCGTTCTCACCCAGCTGCTCGAAGTGCTGGCTCGTGAGCTGGTGCAACCAGGTGAGCCGGTCCTCGCCGGGAACCGCGACGACCCCGCGGTTCGAGCGGTCGAACACGACGGCGGACCGCGCGGCCGAGCGCTGCTCGGCGAACGGGTCGCCGTAGTGCCAGGCGACGCCCGCGTCGATCGACTCGTCGGGCGGGGGGACGGCTCCTGGAAGGCTCACTCGGACTCCTGCTCCTGCTTCAGACAGTCGCGGCACGTGCCGGACAGGGCGAGATGGCTCGCGTCCAGTTCGAACCCGTCGCGCTCCCGCAATGTTCCGACCAGCGGGTCGAGCAGCTCACACGGGATCTCCCGGACGCTCCCGCAGACGTGGCAGACCAGGTGCACGTGCTGGTGCTCGTCGACCGAGTAGCTCGGCGCGCCGTGGCCCAGGTGCGTGTGCCGGACGAGCCCGAGCCGGTCGAGCAGGTCGAGCGTGCGGTAGATCGTCGTGATGTTGACCGTCGGCGCCGTCTCCTGGACACGCGCGCAGATCTGCTCGGGAGTGGCGTGCTCCAGCTCCCGCACGGCGTCCAGCACGAGCTGACGCTGCGGCGTCATCCTCATCCCGCGCTCGTGCAGCGTTTTCCGCAGTGCCCTTGCGGTTCCCACGTCGGCCATGTTAGTTGCTGCCAGTAAGCTCTGCGCATGCGCGTGCTGGCACTGCTCGACGGAACCCTCGCTGACCCCGACTCGCCGCAGATCCGGGTCGACGACCTGGGGCTCCTGCGCGGCGACGGCGTCTTCGAGACGATCCTCGTGGTCGACGGGAAGCCCCGCGAGCTGACGCCCCACCTCGACCGCCTCGACCGGTCGGCGGCCATGCTCGACATGGTGCCGCCGTCGCGCGCGGAGTTCGAGCGCGCGGTCGAGCTCGTCATCGGCAACTGGACCGGTGGCAGCGAGTTCGCCCTCAAGCTCGTCTACACCCGCGGCGTCGAGGGCGGTGACGGCACGCCCACCGGGTTCGCGCTCGGCGTGGAGATCGCCGCGAAGGTGCTCAAGCAGCGCACCGAGGGCCTGACGGCGGTGACGCTCGACCGCGGCATCGACGCCGACCTGGCCGACCGCGCGCCGTGGCTGCTGCTGGGCGCGAAGTCGCTGTCGTACGCCATCAACATGGCCGCGCTGCGCGAGGCCGAGCGCCGCGGCGCCACCGAGGTCATCTTCACGACGTCGGACGGGTCGGTGCTCGAAGGCCCGACGTCGACGGTGATCCTGGTGCGCGGCAAGACCCTCGTCACGCCGCCGTCGAAGTTCGGCATCCTGCCGGGCACCACGCAGTACGCGCTGTTCCGCGCCGCCGAGCGCGCCGGCTGGACCGTGCTCGTCGAGCCGGTCCAGACCAGCGAGCTCTACGACGCCGAGGGCGTGTTCCTCGCGTCCAGCGTCCGCAAGATCACGCGGGTGAACGTGCTGGACGGCAAGCAGCTGCCCGACTCGTCGGCCCTGCTGGCCGAGCTGCAGGGCCTGTACGAGTCGGAGTACTGAGCTACCGGAGTCCCGCGTCGACCGCGGCCAGCAACGGGCCGCGGTCGCCGGACATCTCCCAGAACATCGCGCCCAGCAGGTTCTTCGACTTGAGCCACGCGGTCTTGCGCGCGATCGACCACGCGTCGTCGAAGGTCCACCACTGGTTGCCGGTGTAGCAGGACGTCGCGACGGCCACCTCGTCGTGGAACACCGTGCAGTTCGGCACGGACGCGACGAGGTTGGCGTACCCGCGCGTGCCCGCCTCCTCCGGGAACTGCCCCGGTGCCGCGCCTCCCGCGGCCTGCCACTCGCCGTTCTTGCCGCCGTTCACGACGTTCTGCCAGCCGCGGCCGTAGAACGCGAGCCCGAGCGTGATCTTGCGTGACGGCACCCCGGCGTCGAGGTACGCCTGCACGGTGCTCTCCACGCTGAACTTCGTCGTGTACGGGTCGTCCGGGTCCGGGTACAGGTTGCCCTGGTGGCCGGTCCGGTTCGGCTCCCACGAGTTGTCGCTGCCGGAGCCGTGGAAGTCGTAGCCCTGGACGTTGAAGATGTCCATCGACCGCGCGACCCGTCCCAGCTCCCAGCCCGCCTCGATCTTCGCGGGGTCGGCCGGGGTGAACGCGGTGAGCTGGTAGCGCTTGCCCGTGGTGGCGCCCAGCGCGTCCATCTGCCGCCGGAACTCCTCGATCAGCAGGGTGTTGTTGACCTTGTCCTGCGGGCCGAAGTGGTTGCCCGCGTGGCCCTCGGCGCCGGGCCACTCCCAGTCGAGGTCGAAGCCGTCGAAGATGCCCGCCGCCGTGCCGGGGCCGCCCGCGCCGTTGTAGACGGGCAGGTTCCCCTTGAGGTAGACGTCGATGCACGACGACACGAACTTCTTGCGTGCCGCGTCGGTCGCCGCGACGTCGGAGAAGTACTTCGAGTACGTCCAGCCGCCGAGCGAGATCAGCACCTTCAGATGCGGGAACTTCGCCTTGAGCTTGCGCAGCTGGTTGTAGTTGCCGCGCAACGGTTCCCAGCCGCTGTCCGCCACGCCGTCGACGGACTGGGCCGCACTCATCGGCCTGCTGTAGTCGGCCTCCGCGTCCCCCGCGCCGTCACCCTGGTTCGGGTCCTGCGGGTCAGGGCTGGTGCCCTTCGTGACGCCGTGCAGGCACGTCAGGTTGACCGGGTCGATGTTGCCGAACGCATAGTTGACGTGCGTCAGCTTCGCCGCGTCCATGTCCTTCACGAAGTACTGGCGCCCGTAGATGCCCCACTGCACGAAGTACCCGACACGGGCGTAGCCGTCGACGATGTCACCAGTGCGTTCGGTGAGTGCGTTGCTCGCCCCGGACACGTTGTCGTAGATGTCCCTGGCCCTGACCGTGAAGGTGTAGCCGGTCGACGGCGAGAGGCCGCTCACGACCGCGGTGGTGCCGGAGACCGTCTGCTTCACATCCGAACCGACGTAGACGTCGTAGTTCGCGACGCCCCGGTTGTCCGTGGAAGCGTTCCACGCCAACGAGATGCTGCCCGCGTCCTTCGCTGTGACACGCAGGTTCGTCGGTGTGCTCGGTGGCGTGGTGTCGTCGGCGGGGTTGTTGGTCGTGACGGTTACAGCCGTGCTGGGTGCGCTCTGCGTGCCCTTGGAGTCCTTGGCGCGCACCGTGAACGAGTACGCGGTGTTCGGGCTCAGTCCGGTGATGATCGCGGACGTCGTGGTGGAGCTGCCTGCCAGCGTCGAGCCGTTGTAGACGTCGTAGCCGACGATCGGGAGCGAGCCCGCCGTGGATGCGTTCCACTGCAACGTGACCGTGCGCGTGGTCTTCGTCGGTGACACCAGATCCGTTGGGGCGCTTGGTGGCGTGTCCGCACTGCCGTCGCAGTTGGCGTTGTTGATGCGGCACGTCACCGGTTCGGCGTTGGAGCTGATGGAGAACGCCGGACTGTATGGCTCGGTGCTGCCGCCCGCGGCCACCGTCTTGTTGTAGTGCGCCGGGGTCACCGTGACCTGGTTGCCGTTCTGGGTGACAGTGCCGTTCTGCGCGTTGCCGACGGTGACGCCGCTGGGCAGCGTGAAGCTGATCGACCAGTCGGTGACGGCTGTGGTGGTGTGGTTGCGGACGACGAACTTCGCCGTGCCGCCGGAGACCGAGTAGTCGGCGGTGAGACCGGTCGGCTTCGGCGCGGGGTCGCCCGTGCCGTCGCAGGCCATGTTGTTGACCGTGCAGGAGGTCGGGTCGGCCGCGGCGCTCAGCGTGAACGCCGGGCTGTACGGCTCGGTGTCGCGCCCGGCGGGGAGGGTCGCGATGTAGTGGGCAGGGGTGAGCGTGACTCTGGTGCCGTTCTGGGTGGTCGTCGCGTTCTGGACGTTGCCGACCGTGACACCGGCGGGCAGGTCGAACTTGAGCGACCACCCGGTGAGCGCGGCCGTGCTCGCGTTGGCGACCACGAACTTGGCGCTCGTGCCGGTGCGGGAGAACGTCGCGGTGATGCCCGTGGCAGCGGTGGCAGGGACCGCCAAGGCGACTGTCGCGACGAGAACCGCCAGCAGTGCAGGGATTCGGCGCATGCGGAGCTCCAGGTGGTAGAGGTCCGCGGCGGCCTGACAGTTACGGTATTTGGTCTGGACCACTCACGTCAACGGCCGGAAGCGCACGGTGGTGCCCGGCCGTGCCTGACCGAGGAACCGGAGGTGGTCGCGGTCCACGACACCGATGACGGGATAGCCGCCCGTCGTCGGGTGGTCGTTGAGGAACACCACCGGCTGCCCGTCCGGCGGCACCTGGACCGCGCCGGTGACCATGCCCTCGCTCGGGATCTCCCCGTCCCTGCGGCTCAGCCTGGTCCCGTTCAGCCGCGTGCCGACCCGGTTGCTGCGGTCCGAGACCGTCCAGGTGCCCTGGCGCAGCTGGGTCTCCGCGTCCTCGAACCAGTCGTCGCGCGGGCCGAGGAAGATCGGGACGACCAGCGTGTGCGGGGCGTGGTGCGGCGGCACGACGTCGGCACCCGCCGCCGGGCCGGGCGTGCCGAGAGGCAGGACGTCATCGGCGTTCAGGGGGTCCGGGCCGATGCCGGAGAGCAGGTCGGTGGAGCGGCTGCCCAGCTCGGCGGGGACGTCGATGCCGCCGGAGATCGCCACGTACGTGCGCAGTCCCGTCCGCGGTGTGCCGACCGCGAGGGTGTCGCCGCGGCTCAGGTGGACCGGCTGGTGCGAGTCGGCGAGCCGGTCGTTGACCCGGACCTCGGTGGACGGCCCGGTGACGGCGACCGTGCAGCTCGCGTCCGCCCGGAGGGTCAGGCCGCCGAGCAGGAGCTCCAGGCAGGCGGCGGTCTCGGCGTTGCCGACGAGCCGGTTGGCCAGGGTCAGCGAGTGCGGGTCGACGGCACCGGACGGCGGCACGCCCAGGTGCGCGTTGCCGGGGCGGCCGAGGTCCTGGACCAGGGCCTGCGGACCGGTCCTCAGGATCGTGACGCTGCGGCTCATGCGACCACGAACCTGACCTGGTCGCCGGGCTGGAGCAGCGCGGGCTGCCCGGCCCGGGGGTCGAACAGGGTGATCTCGGTGCGGCCGAGGAGCCGCCAGCCGCCCGGCGTGGCCCTGGGGTAGGCGGCGGTGAACTCGCCCGCGATGCCGACCGACCCCTGCGGGACCTTCGTGCGCGGGGAGTCGAGCCTGGGTTGGTGCAGCTGCGGCGGCAGGCCGGTGAGGTAGCCGAAGCCGGGGGCGAAGCCGCAGAACGCGACCTCGTAGGTCGCCTCGGCGTGCAGCTTCACGACCTCGTCCTCGGTGATGCCGGCTGTTTCCGCGACGAGGGCCAGATCGGGGCCGTCGTAGACGACGGGGATGGTGACCTCCCTCGACCTGCTCTCCGGCTTGCGGGTGAGGTCGACGGTCTTCAGCGCGTCCCTGACGTCGTGCAGGGCGCCCTTGACCAGGACTGTCCGCGCGGCGGGGACGAGCTCCTCGATGCCGTCGAGGTCCTGGAGGGCGGCGCGCACGGCCGCGACCTCCGTCAGTGAGCCGACCTCGACGAGGAGGGCGTCCGGTCCGCAGCGCCGCAGGAACATGTGACCCATGATACGGGGGATCGTGGGATTGTTGAACAATCCGACACGCCTCGGTCGTTCAACGATCCAGCGATGTGATTGCCGGATCGTTGAACGATCGAGGCGGTGTGAAGCCGGGTGGAACTAGCCCACGACGCGCTTGAGCTGCGCGGACGCGTGCGGCTGCATGCTCTGGCCGACCATCGCGCGCTCCTCGACGTACGCCAGGTCGCCGTTGTTGACGATGCCGTACAGCCGCTGCGCCGCCTTGACGTCCTTGGCCGTGGCCGTGCGGACCACCGCGTCGGTCTCGAACTCCCACGACGTCTGGGTGCGCACCTTGCCGTAGAACAGCTCGATGATCCCCGTGGCGTGGGTGAGCAGCAGCTCGATGGTGTCGTCCGCCTGAGGCCGCCAGAACCCCTGCTCGCGCGCGGCGGGCCTGATCACCTCGCCGGCCTCGTTCAACAGCCACGACCGGGCCTCGTAGACCAGGAACGGCCGGCCGTCGTGGGCGAACGTGATCTGCTGGCCGAAGCGGAACGGGCCGTCGATCGTCGGGTAGACGATCTCGCCCTCACCGCGCCACACCCCCACCAGCGGCAGGACGCCCAGAAGAGCGTCGTGCAGGTTCGCGCCCTCGCGCAGGTTCGCCGTGTCGCCCGCGATGGGCATGTCGGTGAACTGGGGGAGGTTGCGCTCACGGGTGGCGGCCGCGCGTTCTTCTGCCAGGCGGATGGCCTCGTCGCCGCTTCCTGGGACGGTCATCGCTGGTCTGAGTAGAGGCGGTAGACGACGTAGCCGGAGAACCACATGACGGCGATCGTCACTAGTACCAGGAGTCCTGTGAAGAAGTGTTCCACGTTGGTCAGGATATCTCCCGGGCGGTGACGTGCAGTGTTGTGGTGGTGCAGGACACCGGGGTTCGCCGGGTTCCGGGGCTGATCGAGGACCGGGCCGGCGCTGCGGGCGGGGAGAGGGCACGCCAGGGGCCACCGCGGCCGTGCGTTGCGTCGTGGGTGGTCCGGCATCGCGGCTTGGCTGCGCCGCAGAACACCGGACGAGATTCCTGCCACCACCACCGGGTGTCCCGATCACCGTCCCACCGCCCGGCCCCGCCCGGTACGCGCGTCGGCCCCCGGCAGGAGTGCTGCCGGGGGCCGACGCGGGTGGTGCGCTGGAGGCTAGGCGACCGCGATCTCCACCGCGTGCACGCCGGGGCCCTCCGCCGACACGGCCGCCTGGCCGTTGCCGGTGCGGTGCAGGGCCCGCACGGTCCAGGTGCCGGGGGCCGCGAAGAAGCGGAAGTCGCCCTCCGGGGAGGAGACGACCTCGGCGGTGAACTCGCCGGTCGAGTCCAGGAGGCGGACGAACGCGCCGCCCACCGGGGTGCCTTCGGAGAGGACCTTGCCTTCGAGGACCGTTTCGGTGCTCGCGACTTCGATCGTGCCGCCCTGGGTGGGGGCGCCGCAGCCGTTGGTCATGGTGGTCATGCCTCCTTGCCGGAACCGAGCTCGATCGGCACGCCGATGAGGGAGCCGTACTCGGTCCAGGAGCCGTCGTAGTTCTTGACGTCCTCGTAGCCGAGCAGCTCGCGCAGGGCGAACCAGCTGTGGGAGGAGCGCTCGCCGATGCGGCAGTAGGCGATGGTCTTGCGGCTGCCGTCGAAGCCCGCCTCTTCGTAGAGGGCGCGGAGCTCCTCGTCGGACTTGAAGGTGCCGTCCTCGTTGGCCGCCTTGGACCACGGGATGTTCACCGCGGACGGGATGTGGCCGCCGCGCTGGGCCTGCTCCTGCGGGAGGTGGGCCGGGGCGAGGAGCTTGCCGGAGAACTCGTCGGGGGAGCGGACGTCGACGAGGTTCTTGTTGCCGATGGCCTCGACGACCTCGTCGCGGAACGCGCGGATCGAGAGGTCCTGCTCCTGGGCCTTGTAGTCGGTGGCCGGGCGGACGACCTCCTCCTTGTCCAGGGGGCGGCCGTCGAGCTCCCACTTCTTGCGGCCGCCGTCGAGCAGCTTCACGTTCTGGTGGCCGTAGAGCTTGAAGTACCAGTAGGCGTAGGCGGCGAACCAGTTGTTGTTGCCGCCGTAGAGGACGACGGTGTCGTCGTTGGAGATGCCCTTGGCCGAGAGCAGCTTCTCGAAGCCCTCGCGGTCGACGAAGTCGCGGCGGACCGGGTCCTGGAGGTCGTTCCGCCAGTCGATCTTCACCGCGCCGGGGATGTGACCGCCGTCGTACGCGGTGGTGTCCTCGTCGACCTCCGCGAAGACGACACCGGGCGTCTGGAGGTTCTCCTCGGACCAGGCGGCCGAGACCAGCACGTTCTCACGGCTCATGGGACATTGCTCCTGTTGGTAGTGCGTGGCTTCTATTGCGGACGTGCGTTGGCGGGTGCGTACCGGCGCAGCAGCAGGTACATCTCGCACCCGAGGCACAGGCCGACCGCCGCGTTGAGCAGCGCTGCGACGAGTGCCAACCCGGTCGCCACCTGGCCGAGGGTCGTGAGGCCGGTGGCGTAGCCGAGGGTGCCGACGAGGGCGAACACGAAACCGACGCCCTGCGCGAACCGCAGGGGTGCGGCTTCCTCGCGTTCGGTGGTCGGGGCGAGGCGGGGCTGGATCGCGAAGCGGTAGACGTGACCCCACGGGTTCAGCTTCAAGGAGATGAACGCGCACATCGCGAAGAGCACCGTCTGGGCGGCGAGCAGGCGCCACCAGCCGGTGAGCAGCACGACGGCCAGGATGACCGTGGTCATCCAGGCGGAGAAGCGCGGTCCACGCGGGTCAACGGGTAAGTCTTGGGGCACGACGACCTCCGGGCATGCGGACGAGTGCGTTCAGTCCGGCAGAGGAGGCTGACGGGCGTCAAGTGGCCCAGTCAGCCTGTCGTGCGACACAGGCTGCTGCGCACGCGGCACAGGTCAACCGCGCGTCGCTTCGTGAGCAGCATGGTCATGCCAGCGAGGGTAGCTCTCAATCCCTCGGTCCGGGAGGTATGTCCATCTGGTGGAACAACGCGGTTTCACCCGACTGGCCCAAGCGACTTATGGCAGGTGAGGACGCAGGGCGTCCAGCAGCGAGTCGCGCTTGGGGACGCCGCCGACGCGCAGGATCTCGGTGCCGTCGGACGCCAGCGCGAGCGTCGTCGGGGTGCGCATGATGCCGAGCCTTGTCGTCACGTCCGGGAGGTTCGTGACGTCGAGCTCGGCGTGGGTGAGGCCCTCGGTGCGGTCCGCGAGATCGCGCAGGAGCACCTTCGCGTGGCGGCACGGCGCGCAGAACGTCGTGGAGAGCTGGACCAGCGTGACCCCCGGCGTGAGCAGCTCACGCACGGGGGCGGGCAGGTCGGCGGACGGGGTGGTGCGCCGGGAGATGCGGCCCTCGCGGACCTTGAGCAGCACGGCGAGCGCGCCGGCCACGGCCAGCGCGCCCACCAGGGCCCAGACTCCGGTCATCGCTGTTCCAGCGGCACGTCGGTGATCTCGCCGGACAGCTTGAACGCGCCGCTCTCCACCTCGACGGCGGTCGGCGTCGCGCCGAACGGGAGGGTGCCGGGGTCGATCTTGATCGCGAGCGCCTGGCGCAGCTGCGGGATGATCTGCTTGAGCGACGTGTCGTCCAGCTCGATGTCGTCGATGGTGATCTGGATGGCACCGCTGGCCAGGGCGATCTGGCCGTACGCGGTGATCGTGACGTTGCGGCCGGCCACGTTGGTCTGACCGGAGAGCTTGATCGCGGCGGTCGTCTTGGGTGCCTGCGGGTCGGCGGGCGGGGTCGTGGTGACCCGGTTGTCCGGTTCGATCGAGAGCTTGTCGAACGGCGTCACCTGGTTCGCGAGCCGGTTCAGGTCCATCGCCTTGATCCGGACGCTGCCCTTGACGGTGTCGATGGTCGCCTTGGAGACGTTGCCCGCGAGCAGGTCGGACAGCTCGACGCGGGTGTGCAGGAGGTCGGCCTCGACGTCGAGGTCGCGCAGGTCGACGCCCTGCTGCTCGTCCTTGATCGGCACGCCGTACGCGCGGATCTCCACGTGCTGGTAGTCGCCGCGCAGCGCCTGGAGCGTGAACGGGAACCCGTTGATCCGCACCGACGGGTCCTCGTCGAGCTGGAGTTTCTCGCGCATCCGCTGCGCGATCTGGTACTCGCCCGCCGCCGCCAGCGCGAAGTCGGCAGCGACGAGCAGCACGCCCAGCACGATGACCGTGATGACGAGGAACTTGCCGCGCCTCGACTTCTTCTTCGGCCGGGCGCGTGCCGGGGTCTGGCCGGAAAACCCTGCAGTCATCCCTCGTCCTTCGGGCTCAGGTGCTCGATCTTCGCGGCGGTCCACGCCGCCATCCGGTCTACCAGGTCGGGGGTCGAGGCCGACTCGGCGTGCCGCATGCCCTTCTCGATCCACAGCTCGCCATGTCCCGAGGACGCGCGGTGCAGCGACTCGGCGTGCTCCACGTGGAAATAGTGGTCCAGGTCACCGTGCACGATCAGCAGCGGGGTGGGCTTGATGCGACCCACCACCTCCAGCGGGCTTTCCGGCACCTGTACCCAGCTGTCGCCGAGCCGAACCCCGATCGCCCGCGCGGCGAGCTTGCCGTGGGGCTGCTCCAGCAGCCAGTGCACCCGCCGCATGGGAGCGGTCTCGCGCGACCACCACCTGGCGGGCCCGCTCACCGAGATGACGGCGTCCGGCTTCGTCTCGCCGAGCGCGGCGTGCCGCAGGACGATCGACGCGCCCATCGAGAACCCGATCGTGGCGACCCTGCGGTAGCCGAGCGAGTGGGCCTTGCGGACCGCCGCCTCGATGTCGTGGATCTCGTCCGCGCCGACCGTGCACTGCCCGCCGGACCTCCCGTGGCCGCGGAAGTCGAACGCGACGACACCGCCGTGCCGGGCCAGTCTGGCCAGCACGCGGGCCACGTAGGGCTTGGTCACGTTGTTCGTGATCCCGTGTCCCACAACGAATGCGAGGTCGCTGTCGGCCCGGTGGTGGACGCCGTGGAGACGTACGCCGTCATGTGACATGGATGTAACAGGCGTGACGCTTGTGGAAACAACTGTGAGCACGGCTTCTTGACCTGGGACTTTCTCGGGTTGCACCGGTATTGTCTCCGTCATCCGCAGGCAACGGGGCCCGGTCACCGTACGCCGCTGGTCTGGTCCAGGTGACCGTCCACGGCCGATTTGGAGGGCGCCGCGATGAGCATCGACGTGCTTCTGCTGACGACAGACCCCGACCCCGAGGCGGTGCTTCCCGCGCTGGCGCTGCTCCCGCACGCCGTGCGTCCGCTCCGCCCGGAGGTCTCCGCGCTGCTGGAGGCGGGCCCGCACGACATCGTGCTGGTCGACGCCCGCACGGACCTGGTCGGCGCCCGCTCGCTGTGCCGCCTGCTCGACTCGTCCGGCGTGGACGTGCCCGTGGTGGCCGTCGTCACCGAGGGCGGTCTGGTCGCCGTCAACTCCGACTGGTCGGTCGATGAGATCCTGCTCCCCGCCTCCGGCCCCGCCGAGGTCGACGCCCGCCTGCGCCTGGTGCGCTCGCGCCGCGGCGCCACCCAGCCGGGTGGTGACGGCGCGTTGCAGCTCGGCGACCTGGTGATCGACGAGGCCACCTACACCGCCCGCCTGCGCGGCCGCCCGCTCGACCTCACCTACAAGGAGTTCGAGCTGCTCAAGTACCTCGCGCAGCACGCGGGCCGGGTCTTCACCCGTGCCCAGCTGCTGCAGGAGGTCTGGGGCTACGACTTCTTCGGCGGCACCCGCACCGTCGACGTCCACGTGCGACGGCTGCGCGCCAAGCTCGGCCCCGAGCACGAGGCGCTGATCGGCACCGTGCGCAACGTCGGCTACAAGTTCGTCCGCCCGCCGCGTCCCGGCTCGACGCGTCGTCCCGAGATCACCGAGGTCGACGACACCGTCCGAGTCCTGGATGAGCGTCTGATGGCGCGGTAGGTTCGCCTTTGTGGCGCAACTGAGCTGGTACGACGAGCTGACGACCGAACTGGCCGCCGAGGCCGGTGAGCTGCTGGCCGCCGCCGAGGGCCTCGACGGCGTGGCACCGGTCGGCGAGGCCGTGCGCCTGCGGATGCGGCCCGGCGCCACCGGCAGCAGGCACCTCTTCGCACGGGTGGACGGCGAGCTCGCCGGGTACGCGCACGTCGACCTCCTCGGCGACTCGGGTGGCAACAAGGTCGCCGAGCTGGCCGTGCACCCGACGTACCGCCATCAGGGCGTCGGCGAGGCGCTGGTGCAGGCGCTCCCCCAGGACGACCTGCGGATCTGGGCGCACGGCGGCCACCCGGACGCCGAGAAGCTCGCCGACAAGCTGGGCTTCCGCAAGGTCCGCGAACTGCTGCGGATGCGCCTGCGCGTCGACGCCGACCTGCCGCGGCCGGTGCTGCCGGAAGGCGTGACGCTGCGGGCGTTCGTCCCCGGCAAGGACGAGGCCGCGGTCGTCTACGTGAACCACCGCGCCTTCGACTGGCACCCCGAGCAGGGCTCGATGTCCATCGAGGACGTGCGCGCGAAGGAAGAAGAGGAGTGGTTCGACCCGCAGGGGTTCCTCCTCGCGTTCGACGCCGACGACAAGCTCCTGGGCTTCCACTGGACGAAGGTGCACACGCCCGCGCTGGGCGAGGTGTACGTGGTGGGCGTCGACCCGGCCAGCCAGGGCGGCGGTCTCGGCAAGGCGCTGACCCTCGCCGGCCTGCACCACCTGCGGGAACAGGGCGTCGAACAGGTGATGCTCTACGTCGAGTCGGACAACGCGGCGGCCGTCCGCGTGTACACGAAGCTCGGCTTCACGCTGTGGGACGCCGACGTCCAGTACAGCCGCTAGACACACACCGTCACGGGTCGCGTACGCGCTGGTCACGCCGACCGTGGGGCCTGTCACTTCCCATGCGGTGTTCACCTCCCGTTCATCCGTCCTAGGTGGTCTGTCCACCCTGGCTACCTACCTTCCCTAGCGAGCGGCGACGTCCGTCGCGAAACCGCTAAAGCTTCCGCAAGGTGGAGGACCAAGGTGAAGATCCAGCGGCATGGCGCCGTGCTCGGCCTCGTCACGGCCGGCGCGCTTCTGCTCAGCGCGTGTGGCAGCGACGACAACTCCGGTGCCACGGGCGGCACGAACACGCCCGCCGCGTCCGGTGTCGAGTGCGGTGGCAAGACGAAGCTCAACGCCGAGGGTTCCTCCGCGCAGAAGAACGCGGTCGACGCGTTCGTGCAGGCTTACCAGGCCGCCTGCCCCGGCGTGGACCTCGCCTACAACCCGTCCGGCTCCGGCGCGGGCGTGAAGAACTTCAACGCGGGCCAGGTCGACTTCGGCGGCTCCGACTCCGCCCTCAAGGCGGGCGCGGAGACCGAGGCCGCCGCGAAGCGCTGCCAGGACAACCCCGCCTGGAACCTGCCGCTCGTCTTCGGCCCCGTCGCGGTCGGCTACAAGCTGTCCGGTGTCGAGGACCTCGTGCTCGACGCCAAGACCACCGCCGCGATCTTCTCCGGCGAGGTCAAGAAGTGGAACGACCCGGCCATCAAGGCCCTCAACGGCTCCGCGTCCCTGCCGGACAAGGAGATCGCGGTCATCTACCGCTCCGACGAGTCGGGCACGACCGACAACTTCCAGAAGTACCTGAAGGTCGCGGGCGGCTGGACCAAGGGTGACGGCAAGCAGTTCAAGGGCGGTGTCGGCGAGGGCAAGGAGAAGTCCGCCGGTGTCGCGCAGGCCGTCGGCTCCATCGACGGTGCCATCACCTACGTCGAGTGGTCGTTCGCGCAGGACAACAAGCTCTCGATGGCCAAGATCGACTCCGGTTCCGGCGCCGTCGAGCTGACCGCGGAGACGGCCGGCAAGGCCATCGACGAGGCGAAGGTCAAGGGCGAGGGCAACGACCTGGTCCTCGACCTCGACTCCATCTACGGCTCGAAGGCCGCCGGTGCCTACCCGCTGCTGCTCGCGACCTACGAGATCGTGTGCTCGAAGGGCTACGACGCCGACACCGCGAAGGCCGTCAAGGCGTTCCTCACGGTGGCCGCGACCACCGGCCAGGCCCAGCTCGCCGAGGCGGGCTACGTGCCGCTGCCCAAGGCGTTCCAGGAGAAGCTCCTCACCGCCGTGAAGGCGATCGCCTGACGGTGGTGCGAAACTTCGGTTGACGCAGACGCGATGAACGATCCTGTCGTGGCCAGGCGCCCCGCCCGCTCCGGTGAGCCCGGAGCGGAGCGGGGCGTCCCGGCTGCTCCCCACGCCTCGGAGGCTCCGATTCCCCCGACACCGGAAGCGCCACAAACGCCGAAGGCACCGCACGTACGGCCCGGTGACCGCGTCTTCCGCGGTCTCGCGACGGGGTCCGGTGTCTTCATCGTCGCGCTGATCGGCGCGATCGGCCTGTTCCTCGTCGTCCAGGCGATCCCGTCGCTCGGGCTGGACCAGGTCAACTTCCTCACCAGTCGCGAGTGGAACACCTCCGACCCGGCGAACCTGCGGTTCGGCATCCTCGACCTGCTGCTGGTCACGATCGTCGTCTCGCTGCTGGCGCTGCTGATCGCGATGCCGATCGCGCTCGGCATCGCCCTGTTCCTCACGCAGTACGCGCCGCGCCAGCTCGCCCGGCCGTTCGCCTACGTCATCGACCTGCTCGCCGCCGTGCCGTCGATCGTCTTCGGCCTGTGGGGACTGTTCGTGCTCGGCCCGGTGCTGTACCCGGTCTCCGAGTGGCTGATCGAGCACCTCGGCTGGATCCCGTTCTTCGCCAAGGGCAACGTGAACGTGCAGCTCGGCGGCACCGTCTTCACCGCGGGCATCGTCGTCGCGGTGATGATCCTGCCGATCATCACCGCCGTCAGCCGCGAGGTCTTCGAACGCACGCCCACGATGCACGTCGAGGGCGCCATCGCGCTCGGCGCGACCAAGTGGGAGGTCGTGCGCACGACCGTCCTGCCGTTCGGCAAGGCCGGGTACGTCAGCGCGTCGATGCTCGGCCTCGGTCGCGCGCTCGGCGAGACCATCGCGGTCATGATCATCCTGAGCACGGCGACCTCGGCGTTCGGCTGGTCGCTCTTCGACGGCGGCGCCACGTTCGCCTCGAAGATCGCCCTGGCCGCGCCGGAGTTCAACGACCCGCGCTCGGCCGGCGCCTACATCGCGGCCGGTCTGGTGCTGTTCGTGCTGACCTTCGTCGTGAACGCCATCGCGCGCTCGATCGTCGCCGGCCACAAGGAGTACGAGTGAGCACCAACCTCGCGGACCCCGCGCGCCTCGCGACGCCGCCGACGTTCCAGTCGGTCAGCCTGTCCCGCCGGATCAAGAACGGTGTCGCGACCGCGCTCGTGTGGACGGCGTTCCTGATCGCGGTCATCCCGCTCGTGTGGGTGCTCTACACGGTGGTGCAGCGCGGTTTCCCGGTCATCCTCGACGGTGACTGGTGGCAGAAGTCGCTGTCCGGCCTGCTCGCCCGCCAGCAGGGCGGCGGCGCGTACCACGCGATCTACGGCACCCTGGTGCAGGGCCTCGTCTGCGCCCTCATCTCCGTGCCGGTCGGCATCATGATCGCCATCTACCTCGTCGAGTACGGCGGTCGCACGCGGCTCGCGAAGGCGACGACGTTCATGGTGGACATCCTCACCGGTGTGCCGTCGATCGTCGCCGCGCTGTTCATCTACACGGTCTGGATCACCTACGCGGGCTTCGGCCGCAGCGCGTTCGCCGTGTCGCTCGCCCTCGTGCTGCTGATGGTGCCGGTCGTCGTGCGCACGACCGAGGAGATGCTCAAGATCGTCCCGGACGAGCTGCGCGAAGCCTCCTACGCGCTCGGCATCCCGAAGTGGAAGACGATCGTCAAGATCGTCATCCCCACCGCGCTGTCCGGCATCCTGACCGGCATCATGCTGGCGCTGGCCCGCGTCATGGGCGAGACCGCGCCGGTGCTGGTGCTCGCCGCCTACGCGCCGTTCATCAACTACAACCTCTTCGACGGCCCGATGGCGTCGCTGCCGCTGATGATGGTGAACGAGCGCAACAACCCGACAGAGGCGGGCTTCGAGCGGCTGTGGGGCGCGGCCATCACCCTCGTCCTCATCATCACCCTGTTCAACCTGCTGGCCACCGTGATCTCGCGGGTGCTGGCGCCGAAGACGAAGTGAGCGGGCGGACATGGCCAAGCGACTCGACATCAAGGACCTGAACCTCTACTACGGCAAGTTCCACGCCGTGGAGAACGTCTCGCTCGCGGTGCCGCCGAGGAACGTCACGGCGTTCATCGGCCCCTCCGGCTGCGGCAAGTCGACCGTGCTGCGGTCGCTCAACCGCATGCACGAGGTCGCCCCCGGCGCGCGCGTCGAAGGCAAGGTGCTGCTCGACGGCGAGGACATCTACGCGTCCACTGTGGACCCGGTCGAGGTGCGCCGCACGATCGGCATGGTGTTCCAGCGCCCCAACCCGTTCCCCACGATGTCCATCCGCGACAACGTGGTGGCGGGCCTGAAGCTCGCGGGCGTGAAGAACAAGAAGGAGCTCGACGAGGTCGCGGAGCGCTCGTTGCGCGGCGCGAACCTGTGGAACGAGGTCAAGGACCGCCTCGACCGCCCCGGCGGCGGCCTCTCCGGCGGCCAGCAGCAGCGCCTGTGCATCGCCCGCGCCATCGCCGTGCAGCCCGACGTGCTGCTGATGGACGAGCCCTGCTCCGCCCTGGACCCGATCTCCACGCTGGCGATCGAGGACCTGATCACGGAGCTGAAGAAGGACTACACGATCGTCATCGTCACCCACAACATGCAGCAGGCGGCGCGCGTGTCCGACCAGACCGCGTTCTTCAACCTGCTGGGCGTGGGCCAGCCCGGTCAGCTGATCGAGGTCGACGACACCGAGAAGATCTTCTCCAACCCCGGCCAGAAGGCCACCGAGGACTACATCTCGGGCCGGTTCGGCTAAATGCCGGAGGAGTCGCTAGATTCCGGAGCGTGAGCCCGCAGAGCAAGTCGCGCAAGAAGAAGCAAGGCAAGGCACCCGGCCGCCGGCGGGAGCAGCAGTCCCCGTACGGGGCGCTGCTCGAGTCGGCGGCCGCCGTGCGTTCGGAGTCGTGGCTGCTCGCGGACGCCTGGGCGAGTGAGCTCTACGCCACGCTCTGGCTCGCGGGCTCCGGCAGCGCGCCCCTGGTCGAGGCGCTGAAGGAGATGGACGACCCGGCTGCGCTCACCGCGCTGCGCGCACTGTCCGGTGTGGGCTCCGCGGACGACAGGGCCGCCGCCTTCGCGGCCGCCGAAACCGTTGCGGCGCGCGGGGTCGCGGAACCGTCCTGGTACGTCCCCGGTGCGGCGCTGGAGTTCCGCGACGCGTACCTCGTCACGAACCTGCTGGGAGACGTCGAGGTCGTCGCGATCACCCAGGACCGCGCCGACTCGGCCGAGACCGTGCTGTTCATGCGCCAGCCGGTGCTCGGCGCCACCGCGATCGAGCTGTTCTCCACGCCCGACGAGGGCACCGTGGCGCTGTTGCAGGACATGATCGCCTCCACGCCCGAGGCGTTCCGCGACGAGATCACGCCGCTGAGCGCGACCGACGTCTACGACCGCCTCTGGCCGGACGTCGAGCAGTTCTGGGAGGACGGCCCCGACGAGGAGGCCGAGGAGGGCCTGATCGGGTCCGAGGACGTGCGGCACCCCGTCCAGCTGATCGCGCTGGCCGACGCCCGCGTCAGCTCGCTGGTGCCTGCCGAGTACGAGATCCCCGCGATCGGTCCGGAAAGGACGGACGAGGCCGTCGAGGCGTTCCTGGCCTCGGACCACGGGATCGCGGACGTCGAGGCCGCACGGGCGTTCGCGCGGATCGTCGCCTCCGCCGCGGTGGAGCAGAACCGCGACCCGGTGGTCTACGGCCCGGCCTCGCTCACCGCCGTGCTGATCCTGCACATCGCCGCGAAGCTGCACGTCTCGGACGAGGACCTCGCGTTGCTGCCGGACATCGTCCGCGCGTGGGCCTACTTCACCGCGGACGCCAGGGACCTGCCGCACGACGAGGCACGGGCGGCGTGGGACGCCGAACTGCCCACCGTGCTCGCCGAGTTCTCCGAGGCGTACGCCGATCCGGAGCTGGCGCAGGAACGCGAAGGCCAGTTCCGCTGACCCCCTCCCCCCGCGCACTCCTCATCGCACGCGGGGCCCTTTCGTACTGTCACACAGTACGAAAGGGCCCCGCGTGCGACTGACTACAGCTTCTCGTCGCCGCCGTAGCCGGGCATCCGGCCGGTGACGACGAAGACCGTGCGCTTGGCGACCGAGACGGCGTGGTCGCCGTAGCGCTCGTAGAACCGGCCGAGCAGCGTCACGTCCACCGCGGTGGGAACACCGTGCTGCCAGTCCTTGTCCATGATCACGGAGAAGAGGTGGCGGTGGATGTCGTCCATCGCGTCGTCCGCCTCTTCGAGGCTGCGCGCGCGGTCGACGTCCTTGTGCCGGATGATCTCGGCCGCCTCCTGCGCGAGCTTCACCGCGATGGTGCCCATCTCGGTGAAGTACGGCTTGACGTCCTCTGGCAGCGCCGACGCCGGGTGACGCCGGCGCGCGGCCTTGGCCACGTGCAGGGCGAGGTCGCCCATGCGCTCGACGCTCTCCGCGGCGTGGATCACCGCGAGCACCGTGCGCAGGTCGGTCGCGACCGGTGCCTGCAACGCGAGCAGCGCGTACGACTGCTCCTCGATGCTGGAGCGGACGTCGTCGACCTTCTGGTCCCCGCTGATGACCTGTTCCGCGAGACCGAGGTCGGCCTCCAGCAGGGCGGTGGTCGCGTTCCGCATCGCCTCGGCGACCATGCCTGTCATGTCGGCCAGTCGTTCGGCGAGCTCTTCTAGCTGGTCGTGGTAGGCCTCGCGCATGGCGCTCAGCCTACGTCCCGACCACGACCTCAGCGACATGCCGAGATGAACCGCGGATGAACCCCAGGCGAATCACTTCGGCGCGCAGGGGTCCTGAGCCGCGTTCACCACGGACAGGTCGGGGGCGGTCTCCCCCTGGTTGCCCGCGTTGCCCTGCTGGGTGCCCTCCTGCGGCCCCACGATCTTGTCGTCGAAGTCCGCGCCCAGCGTCAGCACGACCGCGCCGCCCATCTCCGGGGCCTCCACCAGCTCGGCGCTCGGAACCGCGGCCTTGAGCGTGGCCGCCTTGTTCTCGTTGCCCTTCGAGTACCGGATGGTGGTCTTGGCCGCGTTCTCCGGGGCGTTGCCCCGCGTCGCGACCTTGAAGCCCTTCTGCTGCAACGCGTTCGACGTCCGGTCGGCCGCGCCGCCGTTCGTCGGGTCGCCGTTGAACACCTGGATCGTGACCTCCTTGGGGTCGATCACGGTTCCCGGCTGTTGCTGCGGAGGGGCTTCCCCGGTGTTCGACTCGGCCGGCTTCTCCTGCGGCAGCGGCAAGCCGTCGATGATCGTCTGGAACAGCTCCTTGACGCCGTCGTCCTTCAGGCGCTCGATGTTGTCGTCGTTCGACAGCGTCGGGCCCTCGTCGGTCCAGTGCGGCATCGTCACGAACGTGACGCGGCCCGCGTCGAGGCTCTGCAGCGAGTTCGCGAGTTCCAGCAGCGAGGCGACGTCGATGTTGTCGCCGGCCGTGGAGCTCGTGAGCGCGTTGATGAAGTTGTTGAGCTTCGACGGGCTCAGCAGCACCTCGTTGGACAGCGACTGGCGCAGCATCGCCGACAGGAACGTCTGCTGCCGCTTGATCCGGTCGAAGTCGGTGCCGCTGTCACCGGCGACCTTGCGGGCGCGCACGTACTGCAACGCCTGGTCGCCCTTGAGCACGTGCCTGCCCGGCTTGTCGATGACGACGCCGAGCTCGTCGTCGACGATCTTCGTGGGCGTGCAGATCTCCACGCCGCCGATCGCCGTCGACATCTCGCGGAAGCCGACGAAGTCGATGCTCACGAAGTGGTTGATCTTGAGCCCGGACAGCTGCGTCATCATGTTGGCGACGCACTCGGGACCACCCTCGGCGTAGACGGAGTTCGCCATGACCTCCTTCGCCGGGGCCAGCGCCTCGCCGTACTGCCCGGTGTCCGAGTCCCAGGACCGGCACGCCGGTCGGTCGACGCGCACGTCCCGCGGCAGCGACACGACGACCATGCGCTTCCGGTCGGCGGGGATGTGCGCGAGCATGATCACGTCCGACCGCGCGCCCCCCTCCTGGTCCGCGGTGCCGACGTTGTCACTCGGCTTCGCGCCCGCCCTGGTGTCCGAGCCGACCAGCAGGAAGTTCTCGTCGCCGAGCTGCTTCTCCGCCTGGTGCACGGCCTCGGAGTTGCCGCCGAGCGCCTCGATCTTCTGGAACTTGGAGTCGGCCCACAGCGTCGCGGCCCAGCCGATGCCGGTCGACGCGAACACCACGGCCGCGGCGGCGACCGCCGAGACCTTGGCGCCGCGCATCAGCCTGCGCTGCTTGGGCGTGCGGCCGGGCATGCCCGGCCTGCGGGGGCCGCCGGAGTCGACGACGACGGGGTCGGCGTACTGCGTCGCCTCCTCGTCCTCCTCTTCCTTGACCCACGGCATGAGCTTGGCGCGCCGTTCCTTGCGCAGCCGCTCCTGCTCCAGCAGCTCGTCGTGGACCGCGGAGAACCGGGCGAGCGTGTGGTCCACCTCGCGCCGCTTCTTCACCTCGTCACCGATGGGTTCCATCTCGGTGGTGAGGCTGAGCGGGTCCATCTCCTCCCGCTTCTCGACCTGGGGAGCGGAGACCGCGGCAGCGATCTGCGTGTCCTCCTGGCCGGGGTCCTCCGCCGGAGCGTCGGCGCCGAGCCGGTTCGCGATGCCGGGCGCCGGGCGGGGACCGCTCGACTCCGCGCGCGGCGGCATCGGCCGGGGCCCGCTCGACTCGGCCCGAGCCGGGGGCGCGGGACGGCGGCCGGTGGGCTCACCCTCACCGGGCACCGGGGGGCGCGGGATGGCGTTGGACGACGGCGCCTCGCCCGGCAGCAGGCGACGCGGCGCGGGGCCGTCCGGTGCGGGCGGGCGCTTGAGGCCGGTGTGCCCCGCGTCGGCGCCGGGTGCGGCGGGACGCGGGATGCCCGCGGACGACGGCGTGTCGCCGGGCACCGGGCGCGGGATGGCGTTGGCGGAGGGGGCGTCGCCGGGGGCGAGCCTGCGCGGCGGTGCGCCGTTCGGCTCGGGCCTGCGCGCGGGGGCCTCGGGTGCTCCGCCGGGCGCGGGACGGCGCGGGATGCCGTTCGCGGACGGGACGTCGCCGGGCGGCATCCGCCGCGGGTCGCCACCGGGGGCCGGCGGTCGCTTCTGGCCGGCGTCCGGGCGCGGGATGCCCGCGGACGACGGCACGTCACCCGGAACCGGGCGCGGGATCGCGTTGGCCGAGGGGGCGTCGCCGGGGGGAACCCTGCGCGGCGGCGTGCCACCGGGGCCCATCTCGCCGGGAGCGGGACGGCGCCGGGTACCGGTCGCGTCCGCCTCGGGAGGCCGGACGGCACCGCTGTGCGGGCCGGGAGCCGCTCGGCGCGCACCGGCGTCCGGCCGCGGTCGCTGGCCGGTCTGCTCGGCGGGGGGCCGCCCGGTGTTCGCGGGCGCGCCGGTGGGAGGCGCGGCCTTCGGCGGTGCGGCCTTCGGGGGCACACCGTTCGGCGGCCCGGCCTTGGGCGGCACGGCGTTCGGCGGCACGGCGGGAGCGTCCGGCGCGCGTCGCCTGCCGGTCGGCTCACCGGGGAAGTGCTGCGGGGCGGCCTGGTCCGGCCGCGGGCGCTGGCCGGTCTGCTCACCCGGCCGGTGGGCGGACGGCGGCTGCTGCCGCGGTGCCTGAGGCGGCTGGGCCTGAGGCTGCGGGGCCTGCGGGGCCGGTGGTTCGGGCAGCGCGCGCCTGCCCGTGGCGGGTGGGTCCGGCAGGGCGCGCCTGCCGGTCGTCGTGGAGTTGTCGGGCGGTACAGGCGGGACGGGCCGGGGGATGTTCGTCCTGCTGTGCTGCTCGATGAGGTCCGAGACGCTCAGGCCCCCAGAGCCTTCCATCGAGCGACGTCTACGGCCGGTCGGCTGGTCGTGCTGGGGATCCTGATCACCGCGGGAAGAGGGGCCGCCACGTCGGGGGTCGTCGGGCACCCAATCTCCCTTCTGGGTCAGAAGCAAAAGTGGTTCGTCATTACGAAGTGACGACGACCGGGACACAAGGGTTGCACCACCGGCGTGTCAGTTGCGCCCGCGATACTACGGATGCAGCCGACTTCTGACGACCACTCCGGGTGATCCAGCTGGGATCAGTACGCGAATTCGCGCAGTCTGCTTGCCCTGAACGGGTGAGCCATGTCACTCAGTAGTAACCGAGAACACGCGATTCGGCGATGCCGCGCCTGCCCGCGGCCCTGCCGGCGAGGCGAACCCGTCCGTCGGCACGGTACGCCACGGCGTTGCGACCTGACTGCTTGGCCGTGTACAGGAGGCTGTCCGCGCGCAGCAGCTGCTGCTCGGCGCTGACCGCCGGACGCCCCGGCGCCTCGTGCGCGGGCGGCTCGTACGCGAGGCCCGCGCTGACCGTCACGCGGAGGTCCGGGGCGATCTCGTCCCAGGGGTGACGCTCGACACGTTCCCGCGCCGCCTCGGCGACCGCGACGGCCGTCACGGCGTCGACTCTCGGCAGCACCAGGACGAACTCCTCGCCGCCGTAGCGGGCGCAGAAGGCGTCCTCCGGCAGCTCCTGCTGCAGCAGCTCCACGACGCGCTGCAGCACGCGGTCGCCGAGCAGGTGGCCGAACGTGTCGTTGACCTGCTTGAACCAGTCGAGGTCGATCAGCGCGATGGCGAGCCCGTGCCGGCACGCGCCGTGCTCCGTCAGCAGGTCCATGAGCCGTTCGTCGAGGTAGCGGCGGTTGTAGGAGTCGGTGAGGCTGTCGCGCAGGCTCTGCTCGCGCGCCTCGGCGTGCTCCCGCCGCAGCCGGTCGACCTCGCGCCGGAGCTGTTCGGGCACGTGCGGCTGCTCGACCTGGTCGGCGTGGACGAGGTCGAGGGCGGAGCGGAGGTGCTCGTACGCCTGGCGCCACTGGCCCCGGGAGGCGAGCAACGTCGCGATGGACTCGTGCAGCCCGACGAGCCCGGGACCCTGGCGGCCGAGGCCGTCGTCGGTCTCCTGGGCCATCTGCTGGGCGGTTTCGGGTCGCAGTGCGGTCATCGCGGTCACCTCCTTACTTGGCAGGTGTCGTCTCCCAAGAGGCGGTGCTTGAGCTACAAGGACACGAGCGGGTGAGATTTCCCCCGTCCGGTTGACCGTCCCCTGCTCCGATCCAGTGAGCTTGGAAGATCGACTATCCGTTCAGCCACCGAGACAGGGCGCGAACCCGTACACCTCGTCGTCGAGGAGCACGACGTGCAGCGACCCGATCTGGCTGCCAATCACCGCGTCCCCCTGGCGAAGGGTGATGGTGACCGCCACGACGTAGACGTCACCGCGCGGATGGGCCTTGTCACCGGGGGGTGCCCAGTCGGCGTCGACCCGAAGCGTGGACCAGGTCGGTTCCACCTTGATGGTGGCGCCCCGCAGGTCGCAGACCTTCTGCCGGAAGTCCGGGTGCTGGGTCTCGCGCAGCAGCTTCGACTGCTGGGTCGCGCCTTCGTCGCCCGCCTTGTTCAGGCGCTCGTAGAACTCCTTGAACCTGACCTTGTCGGCGTCGCTGAGGGTCGCGGGCCGTGCCGTGCCCGCGACGGGACCGGAGCAGCCCGCGAGGAGCACGAGCGAGACGAGGAGGAGCGCGATGCGGTCAGCCACCGGAGTGCATCACGTCCGCACCGGCGGGCACCGTCGCGTCCTCGGGGTCGTCGAGCCACCCCTCCGGCAGCACGACCTTCGCCGCGGACCCCTGCCTGCCGCGCGGCCCCTCCGCGTTCACGGGGAACGGCACGTCCGGGTCGAGCTGCCCGATGAGGTCCTCCAGCTGCTGCAGGCTCGACACCATCGCGAACGCGCGCCGCGTGTCACCGCCGACCGGGAAGCCGTGCCAGTACCAGGCCATGTGCTTGCGCAGGTCCCGCAGACCCTTGTCCTCGCCGTAGTGCGCGGCGAGCAGCCGGGCGTGGGTGCGCAGGACCGCCGCGACCTCGCCCAGGCTGGGCCCCTCCGGGATCGGCTCACCCCGGAACGCCGCCTGCAGGTCCCGGAACAGCCACGGCCTGCCGAGGCACCCGCGCCCGACGACCACGCCGTCGCAACCGGTCGCCGCGACCATGTCGAGCGCGTCCTGGGCGCTGAAGATGTCGCCGTTGCCGAGCACCGGGATGCCTGTGACGGCCTCCTTGAGCCGCGCGATGGCCGACCAGTCGGCCTTGCCGGAGTAGCGCTGCGACGCGGTGCGCGCGTGCAGCGCCACGGCCTGGGCGCCCTCGTCCTGCGCGATGCGGCCCGCGTCGAGGTACGTCAGGTGCTCGTCGTCGATGCCGATGCGGAACTTCACGGTGACCGGCATGTCCCCGGCGTTGCGCACCGCGGCCCGCACGATCTGCCGGAACAGCTCCCGCTTGTACGGCAGCGCCGCCCCACCGCCCTTGCGCGTCACCTTGGGCACCGGGCAGCCGAAGTTCATGTCCATGTGGTCGGCGAGGTTCTCGTCCACGATCATCTTCGTGGCCTCGCCGACGTTGCGCGGGTCGACGCCGTAGAGCTGCATGGAACGCGGCGATTCGTCCTCCGCGAACGTGATCATGTGCATGGTCATCGCGTCGCGCTCGACGAGAGCCCTGGCGGTGATCATCTCGCAGACGTAGAGCCCGGCCCCGTACTGACGGCACAGCTGCCGGAACGCCACGTTCGTGATGCCCGCCATCGGGGCGAGCACGACGGGCGGGTCGACGGCGAACGGGCCGATCTTCAAGGTGGACGGAACGGACACGCCCACCAGGTTACGGCACTGGTCAGCCGTGATCTTGACTGAGCCTTGGGGCCAAGGGGACCGCGAGAAGAGGCGCGGCAACGGGATCAGGGCTTGACGAGCTGGCTGACCCGTTGAAAGGACAGTCCCAGCACATCGCCGGCCTCGCGCCGGGAGAGACCTTGCGAGAGCAAAGCCCTGATGGCGGCCCGATTCTCCTCGGCCGCCTCGGCTCTCGCCGACCTCGTCGTGGCGCGGAACCGGGATCATCACGCACTGAGTTCGAACACCGTGTGGTTCGCGCCCTCGCGCACCAGCTTCCAGTCCGCACCTTGGTGCTTGGCTTCCGCTGCGATCTTCTTGAACAGGTCGCTCCGCGCGATGCGTCCAGTGCGCTCTGGACGCAAGCGTCAACCCCAGGCTGGACGACTGGCTTGATCGAGTGCTGTTTCGCCTCGTCAACCGGTGCGCGGGAGCTGTCCCGCGTCGGCTTCAAGCGGTCGACGCTCATGTTTCGCCGTGTTAACCGACAGCGAACACCCGTGGTGCCCCGATCGGGTGTCGGGGGCTTCTGCCAACATGCCCTCAGGAGGTGGCCTACCTGTGGGGGCGGTTGAACTGATCAGGACCGGGTTCGAACGGTTCTTCGTCGACGGACCGGTGGGCAAGCCGACCGGAGGCGGTGAACAGCAGGTCGTCGCGGTGCACCAGGCCGGTGAGCTGGCCCTGCCGACGGGACGGCTCGTCGCCGCGGACCCGTTCGTCATCTGGCCGGAGGACGCGGAGCCGTTCACCGAGGAGGTCCCGCCCGGCTCGTACCCCGTGACCGTCTCGATGGTCTCGTGGGTCGACGGCGACGGCTTCCCCGACCTGCGGCAGGGCTACCGCGTCGCCGCCGCCAAGGTGACGGTGCGGGACGAGCCCGCCTACTCCTGGCGACCCGCCGTGGTGCCCGGCGAGCACGTGCCGATGCTGCCCGTGATGCCCGAGTTCGGCTACGAGGTCAAGTCGAGCACCGGCGCGTTCTTCGACCTGTCCGCCGCGGAGGCGCTCGACCGGCTGGCGAGCGACGACGAGGTGGGCAACTGCGACCTCATCGACGCGCTCGGCGCCGTGGGCGGTGGCCGCGGTCCCGCCAACGTCACCGACCCCCGGTCCGGCCTGAACGTCGTGGCGTTCTCGACCGGCTGGGGCGACGGCCGCTACCCCACGTGGGTCGGCCGCAACACGGCGGGCGAGGCCGTCGCGTTCGTCACCGACTTCTTCGTGATCAACCGCTGACCTGATCAACCGGGGAAGGGTGGAACACCGGCGGGCCGGTGTTTCAATTGGGCGGTGACGGGTAGGTGAGTCCGGTGAGCGAAGCCGAGGAGTCCCACCAACGCAGACTCGCGCGCAACATGAACGAGCTGATGCAGGAGTTGCGCGTCGCCCAAGCCGGTGTGCAGATCCTGTTTGGTTTCCTCCTCTCCATCGCGTTCACCGACAAGTACGCCTCGACCGGCGACTACGTCCGCGTGACGCACCTGGTCACGGTGCTGTGCGCCGCTGTGGCCGTCGCGTTCTTCACCGCTCCCGCGGCGTGGCACCGCGTCCTGTTCCGTCAGGGCCGCCGCGAGGACGTCGTCCGCTGGGGCAACAGGTTCGCGCTGACGGGCCTCGTCTTCCTCGCCCTCGCGATGACCGGCACCGTTCTGCTGATGGCCGAGGTGATCCTCGGGCTCTGGGCGTCCGTCGCCGTCGGTTCCCTGGCCTTCTTGATCTTCACGGGCATCTGGTTCGCGTGGCCGTTCGCCTCATCCGAGCGAGCTCACGACGGCGAGGGCGCCGATTCCGAGGACGACGGGTAACGCCACCAGCACGGTCTTCCCGCTGGGTCGCGGCTGCCCGGCGAGCACCCGGACCCCGAGCGGCACCAGCGCGACGCACAACCCGGCCGCCCCGGCGACCGACAGCAGCTCGGTTCCCTTCAGCACCCCCAGCGGCATCAGCGCGGCGCTCGCCAGCGCCACCGCGCGCACCCCGTCCAGCTCGCCGCCCAGACGGGCCGCGACCGCCAGCACCACCCAGCCGGCCATGATCGTGAACGACAGGAAGCTGAACAGGTGCAGCTCGCCGTACCCGGCGGCGACCAGTTCGGTGGCCCGCTCGGCACCGAGGTGCTCCACCGCCGAGAACGCCGCGTGGTCCACCCCGGCGTGGAACGTCCGCTCGAACAGCCCGACCGTCACGAGTACGCCCGCCCACGCCGCCCACCCCGGCCGTCTCTCCCCGATCCGGTGCGCGAGATGCGCCACCGCCGCCCACAGCACGACGTTCCCCGCCAGGAACGCCGTGTAGGACGCCGTCATCAACGCCGGGTGCTCGGCGACCGCCCGCAGCTGGTCAGGGAAGAAGAAGGGGAACGGCGACCTCAGCAGCACGCCCGCCAGCAGCAGCACCGGCCCGGCCACGAGAGCCGTGCCGCCCACCCACTCGTTCGGAAACCTCATGTCCGGCAACGCTTCCACCGTTCGCGTCCGTCCGGATCGGCCCTCGGTCCGAAGCTGTTCTCAGCCCGTGGTCCGAGAACGGGTGAGGGACGTCACAACTCGGCCTCAAGCGGATGTCGATCGGCGTCTCGGCTGTTCGACGTGGTTGTGGAGGGGCGAGAACGGAGTCCGCCGAGGGCGGAATTCGGATGAGGAGCGCCGGGCGATGGGGAACACTTCGGGTACACCGATGAGTTCTGTCAGAGCTGCCGGTCTCCACCGGTGTCACCCAGAGCGTCGACGCCGGCTGCCCCTGCCGCGAGACGACCGCGCCAGCTACCTAGTGAGGGCCTGACAATGCCTGCTGCGATCAAGGAACGACCGACCGCCGAAGCGGGCCGAACACCGCTCGTCGTGCGCCTGCTGGTGCTGGCCACGTTCGTCGTGATCCTCAACGAGACGTTGATGATCAACGCGATTCCCAGCCTGATGGAGTCGATGAGGGTCACCGAGCAGGCGGCGCAGTGGGTCTCGACGGCGTTCATGCTGACGATGGCGGCCGTCATCCCGATCACCGGCTGGTTCCTGCAGCGCGTCACGACCCGCCAGGGCTACGTGATCGCGATGGGCGTGTTCCTGGCGGGCACCGCGCTGTCCGCGGTCGCGCCCACGTTCGCCGTCCTGCTGGTGGGCCGCATCGTCCAGGCCGCCGGCACCGCGGTGATGATGCCGCTGCTGATGACCACGCTGATGACCGTCGTCCCGAAGCAGGACCGCGGCCGCGTGATGGGCAACGTGACGCTGGCGATCTCGGTGGCCCCCGCCCTCGGCCCCGCCATCTCCGGCCTGATCCTGCAGTTCGGCTCGTGGCGCCTGCTGTTCGTCGCGGTCCTGCCCATCGCGGGCGCCGTGACGTACTTCGGCCTGCGTCAGCTCAAGAACATCGGTGAGCCGAAGGTCAGCACCATCGACTGGGCGAGCGCGGCCATGGCGACCCTGGGCTTCGGCGGTCTCGTCTACGGCCTCAGCCTGTTCGGCGAGGGCGAGGTCCGGCTCGGCCCCGCCATCGTCGTCGCCGGTGCGCTGACCATCGCGCTCTTCGTGGTCCGCCAGCTCAAGCTGCAACGCGTCGACGCGCCGTTGATGGACCTGCGGACCCTCAAGCACCGCACGTTCACCCTGTCGCTGGCGGTGCTGTGCATCGCGTTCCTGGCGATGATGGGCTCGATGATCCTGCTGCCCCTCTACCTGCAGAACCTGCGGGACCTGACGCCGTTGCAGACCGGCCTGCTGCTGATGCCGGGCGGCCTGGCGATGGGCCTGCTCGGCCCGTCCGTCGGCAGGATCTACGACCGCGTCGGCAGCCGCCCGCTGGTGATCCCCGGCTCGGTCGGCATCGTGGCGTCGCTCGCGGGCTTCACCCAGATCTCGACGTCCATGCCGTACTGGCAGATCCTGGGCCTGCACGCGCTGCTGATGATCAGCCTGGCCGCGACGTTCACCCCGCTCTTCACGCTCGGGATGGGCGCGCTGCCGGCGGACCTGTACCCGCACGGCAGCTCGATCCTCGGCACGCTGCAGCAGGTGGCGGCGGCCCTGGGCACCGCGCTGGTGGTGACGGTGATGTCCACCCGCACCGGCCAGCTGGTCGCGGAGGGCGCGGACAAGGCGGCGGCGCAGCTCAGCGGGATGAGGGTTGCCTTCGTGGTGGCCACGATCCTCGCCGCGGCGACGATCGTGGTGGCGGCACTGCTGCCCAACCGGACCGAGGGCTCGGCGGAGCCCGCGCACTTCTGATCCTTCTCCGACGAGACCCCGGGCCGCTGTGGTCCGGGGTCTCGCGCTGTCAGGCGCCGGTCCGCCAGCCCGCCAGCACCGTGCGGAGCGCCTGCTCGACGAGGTGCCGCGCGCGCTCGTTGCCGATGGTCCCGAGGAACCCGAGCGAGGCGATCCCGTACACGGTTCCCCAGATGATCTCGCAGGCGTCGTCGAAGTCGGCCAGCACGACGTCGTGCGTGCGCGACCAGACGCCGATCAGCTCGCGGAGGAGGTCGATGGCGGGCTGCGCCGCCCGCGTGCGCTCCTCGGCGTCCACCGCGGGGCTGTTCATGATCTGGTAGAGGTGCGGGTGCTCGCCCGCGAACCGCACGCACTCCGACCCGACCTTGACCATCCGCAGCTCGATGTCGGGCTCCTCGGCGGCGTGCCGGGCCGAGTCCAGCATGAGCCGGTACCCGTGCGCGACGAGCTCGACCACGAGCGCGTCCTTGTTCGCGAAGTGCTGGTAGACGATCGGCGCGGTGTACTCGACCTCGGTGGCGATGCGCCGCACCGTGAGCGCCGCCGTTCCCTCCGACTCGAGGACCGTCAGCGCGGCCTCGATGATGCGTTCGCGGATGCTCGCTCGTTCGCGGGCCCGCCTGGTGCTCGTCGCCATGTCAACCACTCGGTTCCGGTGCAGTTCTCCCGACCCTAGCCGCCTACTTGACGGCATCGGCACACGGCCATAGTCTAACAGCGTTAGAAAATCTAACGACGTTAGAAACGAGGGATGACATGATCTTCCACATCAACCGGGCCACCGTGAAGGCGAGCGCGACGCGGGAGCAGATCGAGGAAGTGCTGGAGTCCTGGCGCAACCAGGGCAGGTCGAACCCCGCCGTCAAGTCGTTCGTCGTCGGCCGCGACCACGGCGGCGAGTTCGAGTACAGCGCGGTCTTCGTCCTGGAGGACCTCGACGCCCTCTACGCGTACCTGACGCATCCGACCACCTACGAGACCGATCGCCTCGGCCTCGGCCTCGCGGAGCGCCTGGACATCTTCGACGTGACGGACGACGACGACCCGGAGTTCGGCGCGAAGGTCCAGGAACTGCACCGCCGCCGCAACGAGGACAACCCGGCGATCCTCGAGATGCTTGGCGACATCCCCGCCTTCAACGGCGCCGGCCTCAACTGACCCCGCGTCCTGGGCGCGGCTCATCCCGCGCCCAGGACTCCCTTGCCTGGAAAAGGAAACACGTCATGGCTCAGCACGTCATCATCGGCGCGGGCTCCATCGGCTCGAACGTCGCCCGCCTCCTCGCCGAGCGGGGCGAGACCTCCCTCGTCGTCACGCGCAGCGGTTCCGGCCCGAAGCACGACCTGATCGAACGAGTGGCCGCGGACGCGTCGGACCCCGTCCGCCTGACCGAGCTCTCCCGCGGCGCCAAAGCGATCTACCACTGCGCCAACCCACCGTCGTACACGTCGTGGCCACGCCTCCTACCGCCGTTGCAGAACTCCGTGATCGCGGCGGCCAAGGCCAACGACGCCGTCCTGGCCATCACCGGCAGCCTCTACGCGTACGGCCCGCAGCCCGGCGGCCACATGAACGAGCACACCCCCATGTCCGCCACCACCCGCAAAGGCGTGCTGCGCAGGGAGCTCTGGGAACAGACCCTCGCCTCCGGCGTCCGCACCTTCGAAGCCCGCGGCGCCGACTACATCGGCAAGGACTCCCTCAGCATCTACTCGCAGCTCTTCGAAACGCCGCTGAAGAAGGGCGCCACGGCGTACTTCCCCGGTGACCTCGACGCCCCGCACACCTTCACCTACAACGTCGACATGGCCACCACCCTGGTCACCCTCGCCGCGGACGAACGCGCCTGGGGCCGCGCCTGGCACGTCCCGTCCGCCCCCGCGATCACCGTCCGCGAACTGGTGAAGCGCTACGCCCGCGCCGCCGGCCGCCCGGTGATCAAGCTCGTCGCGTTGCCGCGCTTCGTGATGCGCACGGCGGGCGTGGCCGTCCCGATCGCCCGCGAGATGGCCGAGATGGACTACCAGTGGTACGCACCGTTCCACATGGACTCTTCGGAGACCCAGCGCACGTTCGGCCTTCGCGCCACGGACATCGACGTGGCGATCCGCGAACAGGTGAGCGGCATCAGGCTCGAACCCGCCCACGGCGCGAGGTAGTCGCCCCTGGGGTGAAACTTCCGAGCGGCCCTGGCATCGTCGCGCTCACGCGTGGCAGCAAGGGAAAGCCCCCTCCGTGACCGAGCCGGAGGGGGCGCCACCACTGCTCAGGCCGGCTCCAGCCCCGGCAGGTAGCCACCGGCGGGTCCGCGCACCGCGGCGTCGACGAGCTTCCTGATCTGGTCGGCGGGAACCGTGACGCCGGGGTTGTCGACGAACCAGTGACGGGCCTCCTCCGGCGTGAGGTCCTCGGGTCGTCCCTGGACCAGGTACGGCTGGACGTAGACCGGGTTGTTGGGCTCGCTGCGCCAGCTGTCCGCGAGGGAACCGATGTCCACGGCGTCATAGCCCAGGACGTCGAGCAGCGCGACCACCTCCGCCTTGGCGGTGTCGTCGTCGCCCGCGACGGGCAAGGCGCTGCGCTCGGGATGCCCGGACGGCCGCGCACGGGTGCCGAGGCTGAGGTAGACGATGCTGTTGATCGCCTTGACCACGTGGGAGCCGACCAGGTGCCGCTGCACCAGCTCGCTCGAGGTCAGCTCGTTCGAGTCGAGCTCCGCGATGTTGCCGTCGCGCTGCGGGTAGTAGTTCATCGCGTCGATCACCGTCTTGCCCGCCAACGCCTCCACCGGAAGCGACGGGAAGTGCTTGAGCGGGATGGCGACCACCACGAGATCACCCTCCCGCGCCGCGTCCTCCGCCGTGCCGGCGCGAGCGCGTTCGCCGAGTTCGGCAACGAGGTCCGCGAGGGTCTCGGGGCCTCGCGAGTTGCTCACCACGACGTCCAGCCCAGCGGCAACGGCCAAGCGCGCCAGCGTCGTTCCGATCATGCCCGCCCCGATCAGGCCCAGCGTCTTCGTCATCTGCGTCCTCCAGTCACGTTTGCCTACATCTGTAGGTTAGCCTACAGATGTAGGAAAGCTAGACTGGTCGACATGGCCACGACGAAAAGCGGCGCTCCCGCGGGCGATCGCCGGGTGCGGCGCACCCACGCGGCGTTGCAGTGCGCGCTGATCGACCTCGTCGAGGACCGCGACCTGGCGCAGATCAGCGTCGCCGACGTGGCCGAGCAGGCGGAGGTGAGCCGCTCGACCTTCTACGACCACTACCGCGACGTGCACGAACTGGCCGAGGCCGCCTGCACGGGCATGCTCGACAAGCTGATCGACCTGGTGACGGCCATCGGCAGCAGCCCGGACAACGGCGACCCGGTGGGGTCGCTGCAGACCTTCTTCGCCACCCTCGCCGAACACGCCGGCCTGTACCGCAGCCTGCTGGGGCCTCAGGGCAGCGCCCGCGTCATCGACCACATCCGGCGCCGCATCACAGCCGCCGCGCTCAAGACGTCGACCGGCAAGGCCACCACGACCGCCGACGACCCCGACAACGTGCATGCGGCCTTCGTCGCAGGCGCGCTCGTCGGAGTGGCCGCCGACTGGCTGCAACGCGACTGCGCCCACACGCCGTCGGAGATGGCCGCGCTCACCTGGCCGATCCTCTCCGGCTGTCAGCTCCGCCGCGGGTAGGTCAGTTCCCCCGTGCCTGCCTGAAGATTCCGGCGACCTCGGGTGTCGTCCAGTACCGCGCCCTCTTGCCGTCCGGGTAGTCCCACGACCAGAGCGGGATGCGCCCGAACTCCGTGCACAGCGCTCCAGGCCGCGAGAGAACGCTCTTCGTGCTTTGCCTGCCGTTGGCCAGGCCGAGTTCATGGGCCAGTTCGTCGCCGGTGAACTTCTGGCCGGGGTGGTCGATCAGGATCGAGAACAGCGCCTTGGCCGGCTCGGTGAGCTTTCCCCAGAGCGTCGCGGCGAGCTCGCGGTCCGCCTCGGTCCAGGCGGAGCGGTGGTCGTCCGGGATCTCGCTCATGCACCTTCTCCTGCCGGAAATGCGGGTGGGGCCCCGGACATGTCCAGTCCAGGGCCCCGGTTGGCCGCCCATTTGCGCACACCAGCGACGTTTAAGAGTCGGATCAGTCCTTAGGTCGCCGCGCTCTTCCGTTGAGCTACGGCCGCACGGGCAGAGCGGCCAGCAGGATTCGAACCTGCACCTCGGCGAGTCTTGTCCGGTCTCGGTTGATCTGGCGTTCGGCGGAAAATGCTGAACCTGGAGCGAGAGTCTGAGCTTGATCCCGGCTGCCTCTGCCCTTGGGCTACCCCGGCGTGCTGGTGCCGGGGGAGGGATTCGAACCCCCACTTGTGACCGGGTTGTTCAGGCTGACGTGTTCAGTTTCAGCTTTCGCGTTCCCTGCGAGGGAACGCACCCCCGCGCTCCAGCGGGGGAGTCTGTGACGTTAGCGGAACAGGTAGTCGAAGACGACCTCACCGACACGCTGGTCGGTGACCTCCAGGCCGTTGGCCTCCTCGCGGGCGAACTTCACCGCGTGCTGCAGCTTCTCCACCCGGTCGACCAACTCGTTGACCCGCCGGGCAGGCAGCGCGCCGGAGAACTTCACCGTGCTCCAGTACCCGACCGGGATGTCCTCGTAGTACACCTCGACCTGCGCCGGGTGCTTCTCCGTGGCCTCGGCCTTGACGTGGTTGCGCGGCACCTTCTTGGTGCGGATCGTCCGAACCTGCTCGGTGCGCCAGTAGTCGGCGGACTCGTCGAAGCTCCAGTCCTCGGCCGCGTCCAGCAGGGGCAGCTTCTTCACGAAGGTGTGCAGGTCGGTCAGCTGCTTCTCGAGGAACAGCAGGTACGACACGGGCACGTCACGCAGCAACGTCCGCCCGTCGACCACGACATCGGCCTTCGCGACGCAGTTGGCCCAGTCCTTCGTCGCCGTGACGTCGAAGAGCCGGGTCATCACGGTGGCGGTCTTCCGCAGCACGTCCTCGGCCTTCACCTGGACACGCGTGGACTCCGGCGGCAACACCTCGCCGTCCTCGTCCTTCGGCTGGTACGTCCGCGAGATACCGGCCAACAGCGCGGGCTTCTGCAGCCCGTGGTGCGCATCGGTGAGGTCCCGGAGCGTGCCCCCTTTGACGCTCTTCTCCACCGCGATGATCTGGTTCAGCTTCGTCACGCTGCTACCCCCTTCGGTGCCGCGCAGACTACTTCCCGGAAACCCGTGCGTGCATGCGGTTTTCGGGTTTCCGCCTCGCGCGACTGGCATCGACGTGGCTTCCGGGAGCAGCGAGACAGGCGGCCGGGCTCCACCGGGCCGGGCGCGTTGCCGTCAGCTGGTGCGCGGACGCCCGCAGCACTTCTTGTACTTGGTTCCTGAGCCGCACCAGCAGGGAGCGTTGCGGACCGGAGGCCAGCTGATTCCGCCGCCGCCCGCGAGGATCTCCTCCATGCAGGCCATGCGGGTGGTCTCGTCCGCTGCGTCACCGCCGGTCCTGGCGGAGAACTCGAGGAGCTTCTCCACCGACAACGGGACCATCGTGATCCGGGTCGTGCCTGCGTCCGACAGCTCCCGGTTGGCGGCCTCACGGTCAGCGACGACGGTGTCCACGTCAGCGTGCTGAACCAACTGCGGCCAGGTCTCGTGCGCGCGAGGAATCTCGTCTCGAGGCCAGAACAACACTCGCGCCTCACGGGGCGGCGCCTGCGGGATGAGCGCGCGGTCCAGGTTCTCCGCCTGCGCGGCCGGAGCGCCGACCGACTCGTCCAGCTCGTCCGGTGGGACCCCCAGCGCGTGACGCACGCGTCGCCGGCCGACCACGATGTTGTCGGCATAGGTGAGGAAGCCGAACTCCCCGTTCCTCTGAGCCATCTCCTCGTCGGTCAGCCGGGCGATGGCCATGTTGAACCAGGTCAACGCCTGCTGGAGCTCGCCACGCTCTTCCAGCAGCTCCGCGGCCAGGTGGTACGGAGCCGGGGACGACGGTCGCTCGCGCCGCAGCTCATCCAGCTGCGCGAAGGCGTCTTCGGCTTGATCAAGGTCGAACAGCACCTCGGCCAGTTCCACCCTGGCACAGCCGCCGTCTTCGCCACCCAGAGCAACGGCTTGGTTCAGCAGTTCGATGGCGCGGCCATCGTCACCCGCCTCACGCCACGCGTGGGCTGCCTCGCTGAGGATCTCTCCCCGCTCGTCGGGGTACAGCTCCAGTTCGGCTTCCAGCTCCGCGGCGATGTCCGCAGCAGTCTTCGCCCTCATCCTGCAAAGACTATTCTTTGCCTCAAACGGCCGTACGGCGGAGACCGGTCAAGCTCGAGGTCGTGGCGGAGCCGGAGAGCCTTCGTCCGGTCCTGAGTGACGCTCCCGGCGTCGGATCTCCAGGCTCCGCTCAGCCCTGCGTCAACGCCGGAAGCCGCCGGACTTCGTGGCCGCGAGGAACGCGGCCCACGCCGACGCCTCGACGGCGAAGGTGCCGCCGTTCGGGTCTTTGCTGTCTCGTACGCCGGTCTCGTGCCGGCCAACGGCCAGCTCGACACAGTTGTTGTCAGGTGCGGAGTAGCTGGACTTGCGCCACGTCTTGTCGGAGTTCATCTCGCTGGGATCCTCTTCTTGAAGTTCTCTGCCAGCTCGCGGATGACTTCGAGCGTCTCTTCGGGCGTGAAGGCTTGCTCGTCCGCGATCTCGTGGAACGACTTGCGGAACTTGTCTACGTCAACCTCATCTTCCACCCACTTTCCGCCTGCCCTGGTCTCCAGGTAGACGACGTCCGGGAAGTCCTCATCGTCGAACCCGAGGATCGTCACGCCGTAGATCGCGTAGGCGCCAGCGTCTTCACCGATCACCTGGATCGTGACGTGCGGAAGAGCCGCCACCGCCTGCAGGTGGAGCAGCTGCGCGTACATCACGGCCGGTCCGCCGACTGCGCGTTGAAGAGCGGCGACATCGATCAAGAAGTGCGCGCGGAGAGGATCATCGCCGTGCAGTCGCATCTGACGGCTCTGCCTTGCCGCGACAACACGGCTCGCGGGAATCTTCGGGTTCAGGAACAGGTGGTCTGCCTCGCGGCGAGCAAGCGTGTACTCCGGAACTTGCAGCATCCCGGGAATCAGCGCTGCTTCGACCTGCCTGATCCAAGCAGCGTCAGCCTCTGCGCGGGCGTATGAGCGAGCGACCCGGTTGTACGCGGCTGGATGCTGCACGCGGGTGCTGTCCTGCTTGGCGTCCTCCCAGAACTCCGTTGCCTTGCGGCGCCCGTCCTCGTCCGCTTCGACGAGATCGAGGAACAGTCCGAGGTCGGCCCAACCGAGGAGATTCGTACCGTTGAGGCACTTGGACAGATGTGCCTCGGTCTTCCGCAGTTCACGTGCGAGGAACTCCAAGTCCCTTCCCGCGTCCCTGCGAAGCTGATCAAGCAGGCGGCCCAGCTTGGACTTTCGGTAGGTCTTGTCGCTCGGCACTCAGCCGCCTCCTCGGGTTCCGACATGCGCGATCACCCTAGCTTCACCGCAGGTCAGGGCACATTCACTCGATCCGGGCATCGATCTTGGGTTAATTAATCCTTATCTTAACGTTAGTCGACGGGCCTCTTGGCCCCTCCAAGGGAGACCATCGGACGGGCGTGTCCGTATCGGTCAGCGCGCCACGCCCAGGAGGCCCGTCGGCCCAGCGCCTGCCCGGAAGGAACCGACACATGACACGCGGCGAGAACACCGTGCTGGTCGTCGTGCCCCTGACTCCGACGCAGGCCGCGGTACTGGCCAGAGCGGCCGTGGTGGTCACTTCGGCGCTCGACTGCAAGGACGCCAACGCGGCAGAGCACGGCCTGCTCCTGTTCCGCCAGGAGGTAGCCCGTGCCGTCTCGAACGGCACGGCACACGACGCGCGGAAGCGACCGGAGCCGATCAGCCGTCTCTGCCGCCGAGCCGGTCAGCCATCGGAAGGGTGTGCGTCATGAGCAATCTGGTCCTGTTTTCCGAGCTGCGCCAACGACTTCTCGACCATCTGGACCTCGTGTCACGAATCGCGGTAGACGGCGACGGCACCTCCGCGTTGTCCATGACCAGACAGGAGGTGCCGAGGTTGGTGGCGGCGTTGCGCGTGCTGGTCGACGAACACCAGCCCGACGAGCACGGACACTGCCGCAAATGCCGGCGCGGCCCGCTCTGGCGGAGGGTGTCGTCCCCCTGCCGTCTCCTGCTCAACGTGCACCTCGCCGCAGGAGCGTCCACCTCAACCACACGAGACCGCTTGTGCTGGCGGCCACGACGTCACCGGATCGGAGGGACCTGATGGCTCACCTGCCCCGCGCACTCGACGCTCTGCGCCCAGGAGGACTGGAGTTCAAGCTCCACATCCTGCGCCGTTTGCTCGACAACGACCCAAAACCCCTGTCCGCCAGCCAGATCAGGGAAGAAGGTCCAAACAGGACGGACGCTTCCACCTGGTACGCCTTGAAAGCACTTGAGCGCATCGGCGCCGTCGTCATCGTCCCAAGGACCAATGAGTGCTCCATCGCGCGCTATCGCCTGGCGGACGGTGCTCACGGCGCCGTCAGCAAGTTCCTGGCGGCCCGATCGCTGTGCGAGCCTGCGCCGCCTCTCTCCCCACTACCCGGAAGCCCGCAACACCAACAGGTCCTCACCGTTCTCTGCGCACACCCCGATACGTGGTTCACGGTGAACGACCTGACCACCAAACTCATCCGCCTGCGAAAGTGTGCCCGTCGGCCGACGATGGAGCTGTATGACGCCGGTTACCTGCTCCGCCGCATGTCCTACAGGGCACGACCAGGGCGAACCTCCTACCAGTACCGCCTGAACCCGGACGCCGCGCGGCACGCCCACGCACTGCTCGACACCCCGGCCCGGAGTACTAACTGGTGACGCGCGACGCCCACTCCGGCCAGTAGGACGCAGGAGCAGTTCGAGCAGGCGGCCGACGGGTCCCCCGCCTCATCTGCCCACGGTCATGCGCTGCCCTGCCCTGCCCCGCAACGCGGCTGGCGTCGGACTCAGGACACCTACCTCGCCCGGAAGGCACGGAGGCACTGGAACGGGCCTTCGATGAGCCTGAGCAGGGCCAAGCAGGAGGAATCGGAGTCGCGATTCAGCGAGCGAAGCGCCTCGACGGCGTGTTGGCGATCTTGAAAAGCGAAACCCCCAGGCTGCTGACCTGGGGGTTTGGTGGGCCGCCAGGGACTCGAACCCTGAACCCGAAGAGTAAGAGCCTTCGCTTGGCGTTGTTCGTCGATCTTCCTCGACAGTGCTCACTACCTGCGTGGATGCGCTCTTGATCTGAGCACTGTGGACAGTCGCTTATCGACGTTTATCGACGTTTTACGAGACTAAAGCGCATCATGATCTTGGTCCTTCTGGGCCGTCCACACCCCTGCCATCATCCCGATACTGAGCCTCGAATGCGGCCGGTGGCGCTGGGTCAAGGTACTCGTCCCAGCCTTGACGCGGCGCTGCCGGCCGTTGTCATGCTCGCGGCGTTGGGGTGGCTCGGCCTGGTGCTCGTTGGATGGTCGCGCGGCTTCGTCTGGTGCCTGATCGTTGGCAAGGCGGCGCAGCCGTCGCGGCAGTCGAGCGCCATGACCGGCAAGTCCGCGGTGACCCTGACGGCGCTCGTAGGGAGCTGCTGGCCGACATGGCTGTATGGGGCAGCTCGTCCGCTTGGGCAAGGCCGGAGGACGGCGCGCAGCGCCGCCCGGCCGACCGGCGCAGCGAAGCGGATGCCGGGAGTGCCGGGATGGAAGGTGTTCGCCGTACGCGCGGAGCGTGCCGCCAGCGGCGGCCTTGATCCTGTAGAGCGCAATTCCGCAATCGGACAACTAGGTGATTGCTCGTACGCCATGTTATCGAGTGGCAACGTGAACCCCTCGCAACCTGTGGCATCGAGAGGTTAGGGTGCCACTCCACCTGGCACCAGGATTGTGAGGCGGTCATGCGTGTATCACGCTCCGAGCTTGCGAAGCTGAACCTCGCGGAAGCCGTCCAGAACAGTCTCAAGTACGGGATTGAACACTTCCCTCCTCTGGCATCTGATGAATGTCTTAGCGATGCGATAAGTCTAGTTGCGGAACAACTTCGCGCTCGGCTGGAGCGAAACTATCCGTTGCCAGTCGAGACGATTGGATATCCTCGTAAGTTGTTTGGTATCCGCCCAGTCGCTGTGAGCTCGCTTGGTACGCGCGCGCTCTATAAGGCGTTGGCGGGCAAGATGATTCCCTACCTGCCTGATCCAAGCCGAAGTGATGGAGCATGGCCGGCGCATAAAGAGTTCGGCTTGAAGTCAAAAGCTTCACACGTAGTTGAGTTCGATATCGCATCTTGTTACGAGTATGTGGATCACAACTTGCTATTAGAGGAGCTTGTGGTTCGAACTGGGGATGCCGGGACCCCGCAGCTAATGGCGAGCTTTCTTACCGAGTTGCAAGGTAGGCAGCTTGGTCTGCCTCAGCTTTGGTACGAGAGCGACATTCTTGCTGACACATATCTTGACATCCTCGCAAGGGGTTTGAGCCGAAACATGTTCGCAGTCTCGCGATTTGCGGACGACTTCCGTGTGCTCGCCTCCTCGTTTGAGGAGGCGAGCGCCGTAATCGAGCAAGCTTCTGAACTCGCGAGAAGGATTGGTCTTGTTCTTTCCACTGAGAAGACCAAGATTTACACGCGAAAGACACTGGCGGCTCGTCACGAGACCGACGATGACATTCTGTCGAGATATTTCGCCGATGCAGAAGAAGCGATGGCGCAGGCGCGCGAGTTTATGATGAGCGGATACGACAGCGACGAAGATGATGATGAAGAAGAAATCGAACTCGACTTTGCCGTTTATCATATGATTTTGCAGGACTGGTTCAAGGCCGCCGATCCGGTAGAAGGCGACCCGTTCCTACTTGAAAGACTTCAGGGGCTTATACCCAGGATCCTTGCGGTATTGCGCCATGCGGAAGAGGCGGTAACTCCGGGACAACTTGCTGCGATTGCTAGTGATAACCAAGCGCGCGTCGAAGCCGTGGTGAAGTACATTGCCGCCAGGATGGAGCTAGAACGCGAACGGGTCAATCATGTTTCCTCCAATCCGTTCGCCGACGTAATTGATATTAGCGCTTTCAGTGCCCCACGTGTGTCAGAGAACTACTGGTTCACTATTAAGTCTATTGCCCTGAATAAGCGCCAGAATCCTTGGGTAAAGTTATGGGCAATCTATGCTGCCCGGATTCATGCCTCAGAGCCATTTGATGGCGATGAGTTGGAGGTGATGAAATGGCTTGACGAGCAGATTGATGACAGGCATGAATTGGTGCGTGCGGAAGCTGCATGGGCGCTTGTCAACGAAGGTCGAACCTCTGCGAGTGCAACCAAGATCGTGGAGCTGTATCAACGTGCTACAGATATGACTAGACCGCTCTTGGCTGCGGCTTTATCGAAGGTGAAGAGCTGCCCAGCGGGAGCGCTGAAGGCGGTGCAGAGTGACGGCCCGTTGATGAAGGAAGCCGTAGAATGGGCAAAAAAGAACTAAGTCTTCGTAATACCTCGCTAAGTGCAAATAGAACCTTGACGGACATCGCACGGTTGCAACTGGCGGACGAGGTTCCCGAGCGGACGATAGTCCACCTTGCCACCTTAGGTGAAACTTACATCGCTGAAATGTTGACGTCCCTAATTGCTCTCGAGGATGGCAACAGATCGAAAATGTACGAGGCCCTTCTGGGTGAGGTTCGCGAAGGGATGTTCAACTCTTGGCCTGCGATGTTTGAATGGCTACGCAGAGGGTTTGGTCTTAGCCTTCTCGGCGAGAAAGAGGTGCAGGACTTCACGTGTTGTGTAGACCTGCGAAACTCTATCGTGCACGGAAATAGTCGGCTCACGCGCATGCAGACGAAGCAGTTTGAAAAGTCCATCGACCTTCGCAAGAAGCTGGAAAGGACGATGCACGTGGCGATTCAGGGAAGTCGAATTATGGTCGATCGTGACTCGTCTCAGGCTGGCATAAAGGTATCTCGTTCGTTTATCTTCCGTGTTGACGATCTGATGATTCAGCAGTATCCGAGCCTCCTGGCGAGGTAGGCTCGTTGTGGCCCACTTGGCTATCCTACAACGTCACCGATAGGATCTGCCGCATGGATCTCTGGAGCCGGGCGTTCGAGGTTGCAGGTGTCTGCTTGGCAGACTCTCTGCCAATGCGCTGGAGTCATGTCCAGGGAGTCGCTCGACAGTCGGCGCAAATGTCGGTGATTCTAAGCAAATCTGACTCCGATCTGCTCCGCTCGGCGGCGATTCTTCACGATATTGGCTACAGTTCGACGCTTCGGAAGACTGGTTTTCATCCGCTTGATGGTGCTCGATACCTTGCCGAAATCGGCTTTCCCAATCGTCTGTGTGCCCTCGTCGCGCATCACTCTTGTGCATATAGGGAAGCCGAGTTGCGTGGGTTGTCGGCTGAATTGACAGCGTGGAAAGATGAAGGGACTTCATTGCGGGACGCTTTGTGGTGGGCTGATATGACGACGACGCCGAGTGGTGAGATCACGAATGTGGGTGATCGAATTGAAGAGATTGAGAAGCGCTACGGACCTGAAGATCTGGTCACTTTCTTCATTCGCCAAGCAGAGCCCGAGTTGATCGGCGCTGTTGAGCGCACTGAGGCACGGCTACGCGCGGCGGGAGTCGACTACACCGCGAAGTAGGGCGTCGAGCGGTCTTCGAATCCGTGCTCGATTCGGAGCCTGATGGATGGGTGGATGTTAAGCGCGTCGAGGTCTCCGCGGCTCACCCAGTGAACTTCGCTCGACTCGTTGCTCGTCCGCAACTCCCCGCCAATCAGTCGCGCCCGGAAGCAGATGGAGAACTGCTGCCGCACCTCGCCATCGGTGTAGGCGATGACGTGGGCGGGGTCGGAGTACACGCCGATGATGTCGACGGGTTCGACGTCGACCCCGGTCTCTTCCTTGACCTCGCGGATGACGGTGTGGCCGATGGTCTCGCCGACGTCCTGCGCTCCGCCGGGGATCGAGTACAGGTCGTTGTCGGTCCGCCGGATCATCAGTAGCCGGCCTTGCTCGTCCTGCACGAACGCCGTCACCGCTACGACGATGTTGGTCGCCTTCGGTGCGTTCGGGTCGTTGTAGTGATCAGTGCGAGCCATGTCTACCTGCCTACCACTTCGGCGGCTTCGCGCCATCCCAGACGCCCTGGAAGCTCTCGGCGTACGTCTCGAACAGGTCGCCCCCGGACAACCGCCGTAGGTGCAGGACTGGCGCGTGAGCTGCCATGAAGCCGTGCACGTGCGTGTTCACGAGCATCTCGTCATCGAAGCGGTAGATCGAGTTGTAGAGCGTCGTGCCGTGAAGTCGGATCTCCACGCCGGGCACCTCGGCCAGCGGCTTGTATATGGCCAGGGCGTTCCGGATCTTTGCGCCAAGCGTGGTCTTGCCGATGCCCTCTTCTTCGCTGCGGCGCGCGACCTCTCGGCTTGCCGGGTCTCCGAGCAGCAATCGGATCCGAACGCCATTCTCGGCCTTCTGGCGAAGCGTCTTGATCAGGGCTGGGTTGTCCACCAGGAACATGCCGGCGTAGACCAGGATCGAGATGCTGATCTTCGACTGCTCGATCAGATGCCCCCAGATGTCCTGCGGCACGGCGTGGCGGTGCGCGTACACCTGCACGACCTCGGACTCGTTGATCTCTTTCTTCTTCTCCGGCGCGACCGCGTCCGGCCAGAGGTAGGTCTCGGTCTCGCGGACCATCGCGGCTATGGCGTGCCGGTGGCGTGGGTACGGCGTCCGGTCCTGCGTGATCCACCGTTCGACGGTCTTCGGGTCTACGCCGGTTGCCTTGGCGACTTCATCAAAGCCCAAAGTGTTGCGCAGCAACGCATCCCGCAAGCGTTGGTTCGGCATGGCCCATCCTCCGTACAACTAGGGACGACTTCAATGTAGCCGAGACGTCTGTAGTTGTCCTGATGTGTGGTGTTGACGTCCTGCCGATTCGTCGAAAGTCGTAGGTGTCGAAACGTCGGGGACCAGCCCCGACCGGCACGAACGACAGGAGAACGACGATGGCGATCACAGGTGGGAGCAGGCTCCCGGCGGGTCACGACTTCGTGTTCCCGAGGGGCGCGCTCGTGATGGGCGTCGAGCCGGTGCTTAAGTTCCAGTCGGCGGAGGACCGCGCCAAGGGGCTCCCCGTCGAGCAGGAGGTCGACAAGGACAACGGGCAGCTCGTGTGGTCCGTCCTCGTCATCGACCAGGCGGCGGAGCGCAAGACGGACGCGGCGGTCACGGTCAAGATTTCCGCGTCTCACCGGCCCGTTCCGCCTGAGGCGATTCCCGGTACGGACATCCGTCCCGCCGTGTTCGAGGGGTTGACGGTCACGCCGTGGATCGATGACAAGGGCTGCCGTGGGGGCCACGTCGGTGAGCGTCACCGCTGCCGGGCGAAGCTGGGCTACAGCCTGCGCGCCACCGGCATGAAGGCGGCCGTCGCGTCCAAGCCCGCACCCAAGGCGGCGTGATCCGTGGCCGACTTGATGCGCCTGCACCTGACGGCGAACCTGCCGATCCGGGTGGAACCGCTCGTCTTCGCTGGACGGGTCGAGTTCCGGTTGGGCAACGCGTTTCCGGCCGTCCTGGTGGTTGACGCGGAAGCGCTACCCCGGCTTGCGGAGGCGGTCGCGGAGGGACAGACGGCCCTGGATGCGGCGCGGGGTGGTCAGTGATGGGGTTCAACGCCACCTGTACGCCCGGTCGAGACGCGGGCGCGGCCATGATCCGGATGACGCCCGAGGTCCCGGCGCTGGCCATCTACCTCGACCCGGTCAACATTGCGATCCAGCTCCCGCCCTTTCCCGGCGGGTCGGACGTGCTGATGCGGTTCTGCCAGGAGTTGTCGCGGGAGGCGGCCAAGCTGGCTGACCACCTCGGCAACCAGGAGGGGCGTCACGCGCTCGCGGAGGAGGCTCCCGATGTCCGCGGTTAACGCCATGCACTGGGGCTTGGCGGAACAGGTTCGGACGCTGAGCGAGGCGCACGACGTCTTGAGCAAGCTCCTGCCCAATCCGAAGTCCGCGCCCGAAGTGCTGAGGGACTACTACCTCCGCTCGGCCGCCGTCTACGCCCGCGTCGCTGAGATCGATCGCAGCCACCACCACGAGGCCATGTACTGGGCGAACCGTGAGCGTGAGAAGGGGGAGGCGATCAAGGTCACGAAGACGGCGAAGAAGTAGCGGAAGTCCTCATTGGACATAGCGCGTGACTCTGCTGGGTTATGCGGCGATGCCGCACGTCTTGTTGCGGTGCAAAGAGAACGTGAGACGCAGGAGCGGAAACCGGCTACCAACCTTGCCGCTCCTGCGTTGTCCACCCAACTCGGGAGTGAACAAGATGAGCGTAGAGCCTGAGCGCATTCGTGCGCTAGACCGGGATCAAATGATCTCCACCAGGCGGACCGTTTCCACCTACGCCGTGATGCTTGACGGCGGCTCGCTGGAGACGATGGAACTCACGGCCGCGCAGGCTCGGGGCTTCGAATGCTTCACCTGTCGGGCGCAGCACACCGCCACTTCGGGAGCGTTCCAGCCTGTTGGGCGTATCCCGAGTGTTGGCAGCGTCTTCCAGTGCCTGAAGTGCGCTGGCGGTGCGCGATGAAGGGCAACCGTTGGGTTGATCCCGCGCCGTTCGAGGGTGCGCGTCCACGGGTCCCGTGGTGGGTGTGGCTGCCCGGCTGGATCAAGATTCTGCTTGCGCCGGTCGCCCTGATCTGGCTCGCCGGCCGACTGGCCGTGAAGCTCGTCGTAGTGACGGTCCGGTACCCGGTCGTGGTCACGGCCTGCCTCGGCAGTTACATCGGTTACCGCGAGTTCGGGCTGTCGCCGCTGGTCTTGGCGCTGCTGTCGCTCGTGTGTGCTCTGACGGTCTGGTACGGCCTCGATCGCGGCTCGTTCCTGCGGCACGGCTGGTACCGCGTCCTGACCGAGTGGCGGCGGCTCACGGTCTACGTGCCGCACTGGCGCACCGTGATGCGGCTCGCTGAGCTGGCCAAGGACAGTCGAGGCAGGGAGTACCGGCCGAAGCTGCGTCGCGTCCGGTCGGAGGGCTGGCGGGACAAGGTCCGGGTTCGCATGATCCCGGCCCAGTCTCCGGAGCAGTGGGAAGCGCGGCGCGACAACCTGGCGCACTCCTTCAACGCGCGGTCCTGCCGTGTGCGGGTGCTGTGGCCGAGCGTGCTTGAGCTCGACTTCATCCACTCTGATCCGCTGTCGCGTCCGGTCGCGGTGCCGCAGCTCGCCGCTGTCGGAGACGTCGACCTCAAGCGCGTTGTCGTTGGTCGTACCGAGACTGGTAAGCCCTGGCGGCTGAAGCTGCTCGGCTCTCAGGTGCTCGTGGTCGGGGTGCCCGGCGCTGGCAAGGGCTCGGTGCTCTGGTCGATCGTCTGGCAGCTTGCCCCGGCTATCAAGGCGGGCATGGTGCGGCTCGTCGGCATCGATCCCAAGGGCGGCATGGAGCTGGGGCAGTGTCCGGACGCGTTCGAGAAGGTGATCTACGACAACGGGCCGGAAGCTGTTGCCCTGCTTGAAGAAATCGCCACAGAGGTTAAGGAACGCGCGGCGCGATACCGGGGCATCCGGCGCTTGTGGGCACGCGGTACGGGTGAGCCGTTCACGGTCCTGATCGTGGATGAGCTGGCGGATCTGATCGCCTATCAGCCCGACCGGAATCTCCGCGAACGTGCGACGCGGGCCGTGCAGACGATCACCTCGCAGGGACGTGCTCCGGGCTACGCCGTCGTCGGCCTGGTCCAGGACCCGCGCAAGGAGGTCGTCTCCTTCCGGCACCTGTTCACCACGCGCGTTGCGCTGCGGCTGGATGAGCCGGTCCAGGTCGACATGGTGCTTGGTGACGGCGTTCGGCAACGGGGGGCGGCTGCTCACGAGATCAGCGAGAACACGCCTGGTGTCGCCTGGCTCAAGGAGGACGGACAGCGCGAACCGGAGCGTGCGCGGGCCTTCCACGTCACGGACGCGGACCTCGTTGAGCTGGGCGTTTACCTCGCCCCGGCCACCGTGCACGAGTTCCCGACCAGCGGTGAGGGGAGGGCGGCGGCGTGACCGAGTACCTGACTCGTTCGGAGCGGATGAAGCAGCCGGCCGCGCTCGACATCGCTCGTGCCGTCGCTGAGGAGCACGGCGTCTGCGTCCGGCCGTTGGCCAAGGAACGGATCGACCTCGACACTGGACGCGTCGACATCGTCCCGGTGCCGTGCGGCGCGACGGTCGCGAGTGTGTGTCCCACCTGCGCGGAGAAGAACCGGCGTCTGCGGATGGCGCAGTGCCGCGAGGGATGGCACCTCACCGAAGAGCCAGACTTCACGCCAGACGCTCCGAGCGACGATCAGCGGGAACTGACCGCCTACCGGGCTGATCTCGTGAAGGCCTTCCGTCTGGCCCTCGATGAGGGTGACGAGGTCGGAGCGGAGGAGGTCCGGGAGGAGGTTGCGGAGGTCGATGCCGAACTTCGGCAACTCGGAGTCCGCGGTTCACTTCCCTCCCTGGAAGTGCCGCTCAAGGCAGCTCGTAAGCGGTCCACCAGGCGGCGGCAGGACGCGCCCAACCTGCCTCGGCGGCCGGTCAGCAAGCGCACGGTCGGGAAGGTGTTCGGGGGCAAGTACCAGCCCTCGACGTTCCTCACGCTGACGCTCGACACCTACGGCAAGGTGCGCAGCGACGGCGCGCCCGTTGACCCGGCGACCTACAACTACAGGCGTGCGGCTCGGGACGCGGTGCACTTCGCGGCCCTGCTCGATCGGTTCGTCCAGAACCTTCGGCGCTGTGTCGGCTGGGAGGTCCAGTACTTCTCGACCGTCGAGCCGCAGAGGCGGTTGGCTCCGCACTGGCACGCGGCGGTTCGGGGTTCCATCTCGCGGGCAGAGCTGCGGGCGGTAGCTGAAGCCACCTACCACCAGGTCTGGTGGCCCGAGCACGACGAGATCAAGTACGGCGGCGACAACCTGCCGGTGTGGGACGTCCGGGCCAAGGGCTTCGTTGATCCGCAGACCCGAAAGGCCCTGCCTACCTGGGAAGACGCACTCGACCAGGTGGAGCGGCCCGCCCACGTCGCACGGTTCGGGGTGCAGGTGCACTCCAAGGGCATTCTCGGCGGCACCGAAGAGGCCGGACGGCACATCGGCTACCTGACGAAGTACCTCACCAAGAGCATCAATGAGTGCTTCGAGGCGCAGACCGCACGGCAGGAGGACCACGCCGAACGGCTGTGCGCTGAGCTCGCGGTCACGCCCTGCTCGCCGAACTGCCCGATCTGGCTGCTCTACGGCGTCCAGCCTCGCGGCGCTCGGCTGTCCACGGTGCCTGGCAAGTGCAAGGGGAAGGCACATAAGCGGACCACGCTCGGGGTGGCTGGGCGGCGGGTGCTCGTGTCGCGGAAGTGGTCCGGGAAGTCGCTCGCTGACCACAAGCACGACCGGAAGACGTTCGTTCGGCAACTGCTCGCCGACGTCGGGATCAAGCCCGAAGACCAGCCCCAACGGGTCGTCTGGAACAACGTCGAACCCGGTGACCCGAACGTGCCGCCTCGAGCCCATCTGCTCTTGAGTGCCGTCGCTGAGCGGCGGAGGTGGAAGGCCGAATACACGGCCGCACTGCTCGCATCTGCCGGACCTCCGGGGAGTTCGGCAACTTTGCACGCTGCTTGATCTCAAAGGGGGAACATCATGGAGACACGTCAGTTCGAGCCACTGTGGACAGTCAGCGACGTTGCGGCCTACCTGAACGTCCCGGTCCACACGCTCTACGGTTGGAGGACCAAGAACTACGGGCCGCCTGCTCGACGCATCGGCAAGCACCTGCGGTACCTGCCGTCCGAGGTGCGGAGCTGGTTCGAGCACCTGCTTGAGGAGGCAGCCTGATGGGGCGTCCACCTCTGGACCTCGGCACGTACGGCAAGATTCGTTGCAGTCAAACGGAGTCTGGCTGGGTAGCCGTCGCGAACTACCGAGATTTCGACGGTAAGACACGGCCGGTACTTCGGAGGGGGAAGACCAAGCCTGAGGCTGAGCGGAGGCTCAAGAAGGCGCTCGCTGAGCGCAAAGGCCCGACGGGAGACTCGTTGACGCCAGACAGCCGGTTCAAGGACGCGCTCGAAGCGTGGCAGGTGAAGTTCCAAAAGCTCGTGGACATGGGCAAGCGGTCGCCGAGCAGCCTCGACACCTACCGGAGCATCCTCGGCCGGCATGTCCTCCCGGGCCTCGGTGAGCTGCGGATTCGTGAGATGACGGTCGCCCGGATCGATGCGTTTCTGGGCGCGCTGTGGAGATCGGTCGGGGTCGACAGTGCCAAGACGGCGCGCTCGGTGATCTCGGGTGCTCTGCGGATCGCTGTGCGGGATCGGGCGCTAGACACGAACCCTGTCCGGGACACGGACCCGCTGGAGAGCGGTCGGAAGAAGAGCCCGAGGGCGCTCACGCGGGAGGAGCGTCTGTTGTGGCTGGAGATGCTGGAGTCCGACCCGGCGGCGGTTCGGAAGGACCTGCCTGACCTGTCGCGCTTCATGATGGCCACCGGCGTGCGGATCGGTGAGGCGCTGGCCGTCTACTGGGACGACGTCGACTTCGAGGCCGGAACGGTTGACGTGAATTACACGGTCATCCGGGCTGCTGGCCTCGGGCTGATCAGGAAGTCGACCAAGACGGAGGCGGGAGAGCGGACGCTCCCGCTGCCCAGGTGGGCGCTCGACATGTTGCGGCGGCGACGTGAGGCCACGCTGTTCCCGAACGGGCCGGTCTTCCCGAACAGCCTCGGTGGCCTGCGGGACCCGTCCAACACCCGCAGGGACATCCGGAAGGCTCGGGGAGGAGACGAGTTCGCCTGGGTGACCTCGCACGTCTTCCGCAAGACGGCGGCCACAATCCTCGATGAGGCGGGGCTCTCTGCGCGGGTCGTCGCGGACCAGCTCGGGCACGCCCGGCCGTCCATGACCCAGGACACGTACCTGGCCCGGAAGGCGGTCGATCGGAAGGCGGCTGACGCATTGGAAGGGGCGCTCGACCGGGCTGACCAGGACGAACCCGGAGAGGCCGCAGATTGAGAGTCAGGGAGTAAAGCGCATCAAAGGCGTATCAGCGATCTTCCAAAGCGAAACCCCCAGGCCTGTGACCTGGGGGTTTGGTGGGCCGCCAGGGACTCGAACCCTGAACCCGAAGATTAAAAGTCTCCTGCTCTGCCAATTGAGCTAGCAGCCCGTGCCGACAGCCTACCGATCTCCCTCGGCCGATGTCGTCCGGGTTGGCAACCTCACGCCGCCCGCCCCACGCACTGTGGACGGAGAGGTAGAGCCTGCTCCACCCGCACAACGGAAGCACGCGTGACTGCGCCCCACCCCCTGCAAACGGGAAGCTTTCCCCAGCGAAGAGGGAGGGGCAAAAAGATGAGGAAAACGCTGGTAGGGCTGCTGGCAGCGACCGCGCTGGTCACCGGTGCGACGGGCGTGACGGCGGCACCCGACAAGATCCAGAGCCACGTCGACGGGCTGGTCAAGCAGCACGAGTTCCCGGCGGCGCTCGCGACCGTCACGAACCGCAACGGGCAGACCAGCGCCTACACGGCGGGCACGGCTGACCGGACCAAGCGGACGCCGGTGCCCAAGGACGGGCGGGTGCGGGCCGGGTCCAACACGAAGGCGTTCGTTGCCGCGGTCGTCATGCAGCTGGTCGGGGAGGGGAAGGTCGAGCTCGACAAGCCGATCAACCACTACCTGCCCGGCGCGGTCAAGGACGACCGGATCACCGTGCGGCAGCTGCTCAACCACACCAGCGGTCTCGCCAACTACACCGAGCACCTGGGGCTCGAGAACTTCGAGGAGCTGCGGAACCGCTACTTCGAGCCGCGCGAGTTGCTGGACGTCGGCAACGCGCACGCGGTGACCGGGGAGCCGGGTGAGAAGTTCAAGTACAGCAACACGAACTACGTGCTGCTCGGTCTGCTGACGCAGAAGGTCACCGGGCGGCCGGTGGCCGAGGTGGTCGAGCAGCGGATCGTGCGGAAGCTCGGGCTCAAGGACACCTACTGGCCCGGGGTCGGTGACAAGACGATCCGCGGCAAGCATCCGCGCGGGTATGCCTTGACCGCCGGCGGCGTCGTGGACGTCACCGAGATGGACCCGTCGTGGGGGTGGGCGGCTGGGCAGCTGGTGTCCAGCACCAAGGATCTCAACACCTTCTACCGCGCGTTGTTGAAGGGGGAGGTCGTGAAGAAGCCTCAGCTGGACGAGATGAAGAAGACCGTCCCCACCAAGGGCGAGATGTGGGAGGGGGCCGAGTACGGGCTCGGGATCGTCCGCACGCCGCTCAGCTGTGGTGGCGAGTACTGGGGTCACGGTGGTGACATCCACGGGTTCGAGACGCGCGGCGGGGTCGCGGCGGACGGCAGGGCGTTCTCCGTTGCCGTCACGGCGTTGCCGGGCACGTTCAGCGAGACCGAAGAGGAAGCCGGGAAGGCGCACGAAGCGGTGCTGGCCACTGTGGACGCCGGCCTTTGTGGAGGTACCAAGTGATTGCCGTTGCCGCTCTGACCGCACTGTCGCTGCTGGTGCCGCAGCAGCTCGACCAGATCGTCCGCGACCACACGCCTGGCGTCGAGTTCACCGCCGATGGGCGTGACCAGGCGAGGGGGAACGCTCCGCACAACGGGCAGGTGCGCATCGGCAGCATCACGAAGTCGTTCGTGGCTGTCAGCGCGATGCAGTTGGTCGGGGAGAAGAAGATCGAGCTCGACGGGCCGGTCAACAAGTATGTGCCGCAGATCCAGGACGAGCGCATCACGGTGCGTCAGGTGTTGCAGCACACCAGCGGGTTGTCGGACTACGTGCTGGCGATCGGGGTCAACAAGATCGAGCAGACGCGCAACCGGTTCTTCGCGCCGCACGACCTGCTGGACGTCGCCCTCGCTCAGGAACGGGTCGGGGAGCCCGGCGAGAAGCACGTGTACAGCAACACGAACTACGTCGTCGCCGGGCTGATGATCCAGAAGGTCACCGGGCGGCCGATCGGTGAGGCTGTCCAGAAGGTCGTCGACCAGGCCGGGCTGAGGGACACCTACTGGCCTGGGCAGGGTGAGCAGAAGATCCGCGGCCGGCACGCGAAGGTCTCGGTCAAGGCCGATCTGCTGGACCCGAACTCACCGGTGGTCGACGCGACCGAGTACGACACGTCCGCCGCGTGGGCTTCCGGGGCGATGGTCTCGACGCCGCACGACGTCGCGAAGTTCTTCAAGGCGCTGCTGGACGGGCGGTTGGTGAAGAAGGCGCAGCTCGACGAGATGCGCAAGGCCGTGCAGGTCGACGAGCGCAGCGCCTACGGGCTCGGGATCGAGAGCACGAAGCTCAGCTGCGGCAAGGTCTCCTGGGGCCACGCCGGCACGATCCACGGGTGGGCGTCGTTCGGCGCGGCTACCGACAACGGGAAGTCCGCCGCGATCACGATCACCGCGTTGCCCGGCACGTTCGGCGACGATCCCGGCAAGAAGTTCGAGCAGCTGCTCGGTGTGATGGACACCGCGCTCTGCAAGAAGTGACGGCTAGCGGGCGTACCGGAGCACCCAGAGCATGTCCTGCTCGGTGACCGGTCCGTCCGCCACGCACGCCAGCAGCCAGTCGGTCAGCGACTCCGGCTCGATGCCCGCCCCGATCAGCACCAGCTGAGTCGGGGCGTCGTCGTCGACGGGGGTGAACGAGACGGCCGCGCCGACGGTCTGGAGCATGAACGTGCCGAGCGGGAAGCGCACGAAACCCTTGGCACGGAACAGTCCTTCAGGGCGCGCGGCCAGGAAGTCCATGAATAGCTTGGGGTGGAACGGGTCCGGGCACTCGAACGACACGCTGTCGTAGGACGCGTGGGTGTGCGTCGAGTGGTCTTCCAGGTCGTCGAACGACAGCTGGCGCGGTCCGGTGTCCGGTGGCCGCACCTCGAACAGCAGTGCCGGGTCGATCCGGCCGAACGACACCGGGACCACCGGTGCCGCGCAGGGCAGCGATGGAACAGTGGAGACCCGGTCGACCTTGTTCAGCACCACCAGGTCGGCCAGCGCGAGGTCGCGTTCGAGGTGCGGCACGGCGTCGAGCTCCACCGCGTCGACCACGTAGATCAGCCCGCCGTAGGAGACGCCCGGCGACTGGAGCACCAGCCGGACGAGGGCCGACGGCTCGGCGAGGCCGGACGCCTCGATCACGATCACGTCGAGGTCGGCACCCGCCAGCTTGGCCAGCATCTCGTCCAGCTCGGTGCCGTCGACGGCGCAGCACAGGCAGCCGTTGGACAGCGACACCATCGAGTCGACCTGCGCCGACACCGCGAACGCGTCGATGTTGATCCGGCCGAAGTCGTTCACCACGACGCCGATCCGCGTGCCGCCGGACGTGCGCAGCAGGTGGTTGAGCAGGGTGGTCTTGCCGGAACCGAGGAAGCCGGCGAGCACGACGACGGGGGTCACGGCCTCCGAGGCTAGCCAACCAGCTCCGCGTTGCGCTCCAGCACCTCCTCGACACTCCCGCCGAGCCTCGGCGGGTAGATCACCAGCTCGTCGACGCCGAGGTCCTCGTACTCGCGCACGAGCGCGGGTGTGAGCGGTGCGTTCGCCGACACGCTGATCCGGAAGCCGTCCGGGCGTTCGGGGAACTTGGCGAGGTGGCCGCGGATCTCGGCGGGCGTGCCGATGCCGAACCAGCCCTGCGCACGGGTCACCGCACGCCGGAACGCCGCGCGGCTGTGCCCGCCGACGACCACCCGCACGTTGGACGGGCGGGGATGGGCGTCGATGCCGGAGAACGACACGAACTTCCCGTCGAACGACGGCGACGGCGCGTGCCACAGCTGGTCCATCGCGTCCAGGTACTCGTCGGTGCGGGCGCCGCGGTCGTCGAACGACACCCCGACCGCCGTCATCTCCTGCTCCAGATACCCGGCGCCGACGCCCAGCGTGAAACGGCCGCCGCTCAGCAGGTCCAGCGACGCCACCTGCTTCGCCAGCACGAGCGGGTTGCGCTGGGGCAGGATCACGATGCCGGTCGCGAGCTGTAGCCGGCTCGTCACCGCCGCGACGAACGCCAGATGGGTCAACGGGTCCGCGATCACAGTGTCCGGTTCGGACGGTGAGGGGTCGACGCGCGGTGACGGCAACACCACGTGGTCGGACGCCCACCACGAGTGATAGCCGAGTGCTTCCGCCAGCGCGGCCAGCCGCTTCGTCTCGTCGGGCGAGGCCGCGTCTCCGATGTTCAAGCCCTGCACAGCGATGTCCATGACCACCCAAACCATCGATTTGCATCGATCATTCCCGAAAGTGCAACGGAATAGGCCGCCAATGCATCAGAGTGTGCGAAGGGAGGCGATGATGTCCGAGTTCCTCGCCGCCGCGGTGGCGTTCCCGACCGTGGTGTTCAGCGTGCTGGTGCTCGTCGTGCTGGCGTACTGGCTCACGGTCGCGTTGGTGGGACTCGACTTCGACGCCCCCGTCCTTCCGCTCTCCCTCTCGGTGTTCGTGCTGGTGACCTGGTTCGCCGCGCTGGCGGGCACCGTGCTGACGCCGGAGGGCAACCTCCGCCACGCCGTCCTGATCGGGGCGCTGCTCGTCGGCGGCCTGGTGACGAGGATCGTCATGATCCCGGTCAGGAACTGGGCGAGGCCGGAGAAACCCGCTTCCCGCACCGACTTCGTGGGCCGCACCGCGATCGTCAGGACGGCGCGGGTCACCGAGACCTACGGGCAGGCCGAGGTCACCGCCGACGACGGCGGGACGGCGGTCGTGCAGGTGCGCGCGGCGACGAGCACCGAACTGAAAGCGGGTCAGACCGCGCTGATCTTCGACTACGACGCCGAGGGCGAGTTCTTCTGGGTCGTGGACCTCACCACAGGGGGCTGACATGGGTGCGATCTCTACGGGACTGGTCGTGCTGATCGCCGTGATCGTCGTTGTTGTGATCTTGGCGTTGATCACGCTGAGCAGGTTGTTCAAGAAGTGCGAGCAGGGCAAGGCGCTCATCGTCTCGAAGATGCGCAAGGTCGACGTCACCTTCACGGGCACGGTCGTCCTCCCGGTGCTGCACCGGTGCGAGACGATGGACATCTCGGTGAAGACCATCGAGATCCGCAGGGCCGGCAACGAGGGCCTGATCTGCAAGGACAACATCCGCGCCGACATCCGCATCACGTTCTTCGTGCGGGTCAACAAGACCGTCGAGGACGTCATCAAGGTCGCGCAGGCGATCGGCACCGAGCGCGCGAGCCACGAGGCCACGCTGCAGGAGCTGTTCAACGCCAAGTTCTCCGAGGCGCTCAAGACCGTCGGCAAGCAGCTCGACTTCGTCGACCTCTACACGCACCGCGACGAGTTCCGCGACCGCATCGTGCAGGTCATCGGCACCGACCTCAACGGCTACAGCCTCGAGGACGCGGCCATCGACTACCTGGAGCAGACGCCGCTCACGCAGCTCGACCCGGCGAACATCCTCGACGCGCAGGGCATCCGCAAGATCACCGAGCTGACCGCGATCGAGCACGTCAAGACGAACGAGTTCACCCGCCACGAGGAGAAGGAGATCACGCGCCAGAACGTCAGCGCGCGTGAGGCGATCCTGGAGCTCGAACGGCGCCAGGCGGACGCGGAGATCAAGCAGCGGCGCGAGATCGAGACCGCCCGCGCCCAGCAGGAGGCCGAGACGCAGCGGGTGCAGGCCGAGGAGCGCCTCAAGGCCAGCACGGCGTTCATCCGCACCGAAGAGCAGATCGGCATCCAGAACGAGAACAAGGCCCGCGAGATCGCCGTGGCGGAGAAGAACCGCGAGCGCGTGATCGCCGTCGAGACCGAGCGCATCGAGAAGGACCGGATGCTGGAGGTCATCGCCCGTGAACGCGAGACCGCGCTGCGCGACATCGAGAAGGAGAAGGAGCTCGAGCACGAGCGCCGCGCCATCGCCGACCTGGTGCGCGAGCGGGTCGCCGTCGAGAAGACCGTGGCCGAGCAGGAGGAGAACATCAAGCGGCTGCGCGCGGTCGAGGAGGCCGAGCGCGAGCGCCAGCAGATCGTGATCCGCGCCGAGGCCGAGGCGCAGGAGTCGCTCGTCAAGGACATCAAGGCCGCGGAGGCCGCCGAGCAGGCCGCGCAGCACAAGGCCCGCGAGGCCGTCGTGCTCGCCGAGTCGCGCCAGCAGGCCGCCGACCTGGAGGCCCGCGCCAAGATCCGGCTCGCCGAGGGCATCCAGGCCGAGTCGGCCGCCGCCGGTCTCGCGAGCGTCCTGGTCAAGGAACGGGACGCGGAGGCGATCGAGAAGGTCGGCCGCGCCGAGGCCGTGGTGGACCGCGAGAAGGCGCTCGCCGACGCCGAGGGCATCAAGGAACGCCTGAAGGGCGAGGCGGAGGGCCTGTCGCACAAGGCGGAGGCCATGGCCGCGCTCGACACCGCCACCCGCGAGCACGAGGAGTACCGCCTGCGGCTGGAGGCGGAGAAGGAGATCCGGCTCAAGGGCATCGACGTGCAGCGCCAGGTCGCCGAGGCCCAGGCGATGGTGCTCGCGGCCGGTCTGGAGAAGGCCGACATCGACATCGTCGGCGGCGACACGATGTTCTTCGACAGGATCGCGAGCTCGATCACCGCGGGCAAGCAGGTCGACAGCTTCGTCGGCAACTCCGACGTCGTGCAGGCGCTGGGCGCCAAGTGGATGGACGGGTCGGCGAGCTTCCCCGAGGACCTGACCAAGATCCTCAGCTCGTTCACCACCGGTGACGCGCAGAACATCGCGGCGGCGATCGCCCTGACCCAGATGGCCAAGAACAACGGTCAGCCCGCATGACGGTGGCCGACGCCGCCGGACTGGACGCCGGCACGTACGAGGTGCTGCGGGCGAGGCTGGCCGACCAGGCCGCCGCGCTCGCCCGCGGCACCGAGGCGCTGAACGCCCAGCGCGTCGAGACGTTCGGCAGCACGGCTCTCGAACTGGTCGCCACCGAGCGCATCCGCACCGAGAACAACTGCGTGCCGCGCGACATCGTGGCGCTCGGCGACGTGATGTTGTTCGGCTACAACGTCTTCATGGGCCTCAAGCCCGAGACTGCGGTCAGCGACGTCTTCGCGGTGCACGGCAGGGACTTCGGCGCGGCCGAGGCCGAGTTCCTGAACGACCCGAGGTTCCGCGACGACTTCGCCGAGCTCTACCGGTACTACCGGGAGACCCGGCTGTTGCAGCTGCGGGTCGTCGAGCAGCGGCTGCTCGCGGTGTTCCAGACCGGTGCGCGGATCGAGGACATCCGCGTGCTGCGCTGGGACATCGCGGTCGACGGCACGGTCACCTACGTCGACAACCGCGGCGACCGCGACCACGTCTTCCCGCCCTCGCACGACTTCGAGTGGGTCGAGACGACCCGCGAGCAGCACGTGCTGGGCAGGCACCCGCACATCGCGATCGACAACGAGGTCTTCGTCGAGACGGTCGGCGGCACGCTGACCGTCAAGATCGAGAACAACACGGAGACCGGCGAGGGCATCTACTCCGAGCCCGTCGACGAGCCGTTGCAGAGCCTCGCGGACGCCGACGTGCAGTACGCCCGCGTCGGCCCGCTGATCCTGCTGCGCATCCTCCCGTACAAGGAGACGGTGCGGCGGCACCTGGTGTTCAACACCCGCACCAAGGTCGTCACCCGGCTCGACGGCATCGGCCAGGCGTGCCAGCGGCTGCCGGAGGACCAGGGGATCATCTTCCCCGGCGGCTACTACCTCGTCACCGGCGCGGACAAGACGTTCGACGTCGACGTGGACGACCTGGAGTTCGAGCGCGTCGTCCGGTCCGCCAACGGCGAGGACGTCCTCTACGTCTTCCACGCGCGCCGTGAGGGCCGCAGCCTTCTGCTGCCCTACAACGTGATCCGCAAGGAGGTCGCGACCCCGCTGGTGTGCCACGGCTACTCGCTCTTCGCCGACGGCACGCTGGTGATCTTCCGCGAGACCGGCTCCGAACCGGTGCGCGTGCACCCGATGCAGGTCTGGCGCACGCCGTTCGTGCAGGACGAGGTGCTGCCCGACCAGGCGGGACCGCTCGCCCGCATCGGCAACGCCGAGCTCGTCCGCGGCATCTCGGACTGCCTGTCCATCACCAGGATGAGCGCCGAGATGACGCCGAGCGCGCCGGTGTTCGAGGGCCTGATCGCCCTGTGCACCAGGGTGGTCGACGGCGTCCACTGGCTCGACGAGCTGGGGCTCAAGCAGGACGTGCTGGCCGTGCGCGCCACCGCCGAGCAGGTGCTCGACGAGTTCGAGGCCGTCCGCACGCTCACCGAGCACGCCGCCGAGCAGCTCCACGCCGCCGCCGAGAAGCTCGCGAGCCTCGTCCGGCTCTCGCGGTCGGCCGCGCCCCGCAGCGCCGACGAGTGGGTGCGGCTGCTGGCCGACCTGCGCTCGGCCCAGGGGCGCCTGATCACGCTGAAGGACCTGAAGTACGTCGACCTCGACGAGATCGACCGCCGCGAGGCCGAACTGGTCGAGGAGCTCGGCGCGGCGGCACGCAGGGCCGTCGCGTTCCTCAGCGGTGAAGGCGCTTTCGACCAATACCACGAGGAGATCGCGCAGATCGCCGACGCCGAGCTGCGGACGGCGGCCGAGGCGACGCCGTTGCGCGAACGGCTCGCGCAGCAGCAGGCGGGGCTGGAGGTGCTGACCGAGGTCGTCAGCACGCTCGACGCCGCCGATACCACCACACGCACGCAGATCCTCGCGAGCATCGGCGAGGTGCTGGCCGCCGTCAACCGCGCACGGGCCACTGTGGACGGACGGCGGGCACGGCTCGCCAACGCCGAGGGCAGGGCCGAGTTCGCCGCGGAGTTCGCGTTGCTCGGCCAGGCCATCACCGGCGCGCTGTCGGTCGCCGACACGCCGCAGCGCTGCGACGACCAGCTCGGCAGGTTGTTGCTGCAGCTGGAGAACCTGGAGTCGCGGTTCGGCGAGTTCGACGACTTCCTGACCCAGATCGGCGCCAAGCGCACGGACGTCTACGAGGCGTTCTCCGCGCGCAAGCAGACCCTGCTCGACGACCGCGCGCGCAAGGCCGACCGGCTCGTGCAGTCCGCGGAACGGGTGCTCGGCACGGTCCGCAGGCGCGTCGGCAAGCTGACGTCGACGGACGAGATCAACACCTACTTCGCGGGCGACCCGATGGTCGCCAAGGTCCGCGCGGTCGCCGACCAGCTGCGTGAACTGGGCGACGTGCGGGCCGACGAGCTCGACGCCGGTCTGCGCGACGCCCGGCAGGAGGGCGGCCGGGCGCTACGGGACAGGGCCGACCTGTACGACGGCGCGTCGATCGTCCTCGGCCGGCACCGCTTCCCGGTGACGACCGAGCCGATGAACCTCACGCTGGTCCCCCGCGACGGCAGGCTGTTCTACGCGATCACCGGCACCGACTACCGCAGTGAGGTCACCGACGCCTCCTTCGCCGCCACCAGGCCGTTCTGGGACCAGCTGCTGGTCTCCGAGACCCAGGACGTCTACCGGTCCGAGCACCTGGCGGGCTGCCTGCTCGCCGAAGGCCGCACGGACGTCGTGAACGCCGCCGCGGAACGCTACGACGAGGGCTACGAGAAGGGCGTCCACGACCACGACGCCGAGAAGATCCTCGCTGTCCTGCAACGGCTTCACGCCGGTGCCGGGCTGCTGAGGTACCCGCCCGCCACCCGTGCCGCGGCCCAGGTCTTCTGGGCGGGGCAGCCGGAGGAGCAGCGCGCGGTGTGGGCCCGCAAGGCCGAGTCGCTCGCCCGCGCCCGCACGATCTTCGGTGGCACGCACGGGATTCCCGAGCTGTGCGCGCAGTTCGGGCTCGACGAGCTGGCGTCCGAGTACCTGTTCGAGGAGCTGGCCTGCGAGCCCAGGGGGTTCGTCACCAGCAAGGCCGCCCGCACCGTGATCGACAGGTTCCGCGCGGCCGTCGACGAGGACCTGCACGACCGCGACCTGATCGAGGCGTGGCTGCGCGCGTTCCTCGGCGACGAGGACTGCCCGGAGTTCCCCGAGGTCGTCGCCGTGCTGCTCACCGACCTGCCGCGGTACGACTCCAGCGCCGCGCTGTCCGAGACCGTCACCGGCCTGCTCGGCACGCACCCGCGGATCGCCGACCAGGCGATGGAGGTCCGCCTGGACGAGACGCTGACCAGGCTCAGGACGTTCCGCGCCGAGCAGGTGCCCGCGTTCCGCGCCTACCAGCGGCAGCGCGACGAGCTGCTGGCGGAGGAACGCCGCCGGCTCCGCCTGGACGACTACCGGCCCGCGGTGCTGAACTCGTTCGTGCGCAACAGGTTGCTGAACGAGGTGTACCTGCCGCTGATCGGCGACAACCTCTCCAAGCAGCTGAACGACGGCACCGGCCTGCTGATGCTGATCTCCCCGCCCGGCTACGGCAAGACGACGCTGGTGGAGTACGTCGCGAACCGGCTCGGCATGGTGTTCGTCAAGGTCAACGGCCCCGCGCTGGGCACGGGCGTCACGTCGCTCGACCCCGAGGACGCGCCGGACGCCACGGCCCGCCAGGAGGTCGAGCGGATCAACTTCGCCTTCGCCTTGGGCAGCAACGTCCTGCTGCACATCGACGACATCCAGCACACGTCACCCGAGCTGTTGCAGAAGTTCATCTCGCTGTGCGACGCGCAACGACGGGTCGACGGCGTCTGGGACGGTGAGGCACGCACGTTCGACCTGCGGGGCAAGCGCTTCGCGGTGTCGATGGCGGGCAACCCGTACACCGAGACCGGCCGCGCCTTCCGGGTGCCGGACATGCTCGCCAACCGCGCGGACGTGTGGAACCTCGGCGACGTGCTGTCCGGCCGGGAGACCCAGTTCGCGTTGAGCTACCTGGAGAACGCGTCCGGCTCGAACCCGACGCTCAACGGCGTCGACGTGGAACCGCTGGTGCGCCTGCTGAACGGCGAGAGCGTCAGCCACGACCACGAGACCGTCGAGCTGGAGCGGATGCTGTCGGTGCTGCGGAAGCTGCAACGGGTCCAGCAGGTCGTGCTGCGGGTGAACCAGGCGTACATCGCGTCCGCGGCGGACCCCGGCGGCGAGCCGTTCCTGTTGCAGGGCAGCTACCGCAACATGAACCGGATGGCGGCGCGGATCGTCCCGGCGATGAACGACGCCGAGGTCGAGGCGTTGATCGACGACCACTACCTGGGCGAGGCGCAGCTGCTCGGGTCGCGCGCCGAGTCGAACCTGGCCCGGCTGCGCGAACTCAAGAACGCGGTTTGACGCGCTTCCGCGAGCGCTGTCCGTAACACCCCGTCCCGCTAACAACGCACTTTCGTGTTTCCCGCCGGGTACGCGGGGGCCCCGCGTGTCCGTGGACAGTACGCGGGGCCCCCGCGTACCAAAGCGGCGTCACGTAGAGGAGGCGGCGACACCCTGGCGGATGACACGCGGGCGGGTGGGAGGGGAAGGGCGGGGAGGGAAGGGCGGGACAGAACCTCTCGCGCGGCGCTCAGCCCCTGTCGCAGCCCAGGCCGAGCGGGTCGTCGTCCTTCGGCCCGCGCGGGTCGCCGGGCCGGAACGGGGGCGGCAGCAGGTCGCAGAGCTCACCGGTCACGAGCGGCCGGTCCAGGCAGCGGTCGAACGTCTCGCCGGGCAGGAGCTTCGCGTCGCAGCGCAGCAGGTCGAACACGGTCGGCGGCTTCGGCTTGTCCGGGTGCGCCGGGGGTGGCGGCTCCGGGGCGGGCGGGGGCTGCCGCACGGGAGCCTCGGTCTGCACCGTCGTCAGCGGGGACGGCGGCGGCGCGGGCGTGTTCGGCTTCACGACACCGACGGCGGGGACGGTGGTCGTGGCGGTCGCGGTGACGACCTCGGGCGACGGGGGCGGTGGTGCGACGAGCCGGACGTCCACGGGCTTCTCCGGCGGGGCCGCGAACAGGGCGGCGACCACGGCAGCGCCCGTCAACCCCGCCACGACCACCAGATGGCCGCGGCGTCTGACACCAGTCATCGCTCCCGCTCCCCAGGTTCCGCACGGTAGCCGCCGTCCCCGTGGAATCGCACCGGCGGCTGACCGCGTTACGGCCCTGGCGTCAGCCGGTCTTGTCGGGTCCCGCGCCGGTCAGTGCGATGCGCAGCACGACGCGCTGCTCGCGTTCCATGGCGGCGCGGTAGTCGTCCCAGTCGGGGTGCTCGCCGGAGACCGTCCGGTAGTACCGGACGAGCAGGTCCATCGCCTCCGGCAGCGGCACGACCGTCGCCGTCCCGGTGAGCTGGATCCAGCGGCCGAAGAAGCTGTCCGGCAGCACGCACAGCCAGACGTTCGGGTCGCGGCGCACCTGTTTCGTCTTGTAGGCCGTCTCCCGCGTGGAGACGAGCACGTCACCGTTGTCGTCCAAGGCGACGAGCACCGGCGACATGGCCGGGGTCCCGTCCGACTTCATCGCGCAGAACACCGCGCGGTGCTGGCTGCGGAGCACGTCCCGTGCCTGGTCGAGATCCATGGTCTTCATCTTCGCGAGGCGCGACGATGTCCGCATGCCCGATCCGAACTCCGTGAGCTGGCAGATGCACGCCGACCCGACGATGTGGATCGCCGGGATAGCGAGCCTCTACCTCCAGGCGCTGCACCCGATGGCCGTCGCCGGCGTGGTGCAGAACTCGAACTTCCAGGCGGACCCGCTCGGCAGGCTGAAGCGGACGGCCGACTTCGTCGGGCTCGGCGTCTACGGCACCGACGAGCAGATCGCCGCCGCGGCGGCACGGGTGCGGGCGACGCACCGGAGCCTGCGCGGCGTCGTGGACGGCCGGACGTTCCGGATCGACGAGCCCGAACTGCTCCTGTGGGTGCATTGCTCGGAGGTCTACTGCTTCCAAACGGTCCTCGACCGCGCGGGCTACGGCCTGACCGACCGGCAGAAGGACCTTTACTACGCCGAGCAGAGATTCGCAGCAAGTTTGGTCGGATTACACCCGGATGAAGTACCAGGATCGCGTCGCGAGATGGCCGACTACTTCGATCGGATGCGCCCGAAGCTCCGCCGGACGCCCGATTCCGATGTGATCTACACCTTCCTGCACGGCCCTCCCGTCCGGGGATTCGTCAGGCACGGACTCCCCGTCTACCGCGTCCTGGTAGGCCACTTGGCCTACTCCGTGCTGCCTGACTGGGCTGTCGAGCTGCACGGTCGCGCACCGTACGAACATGCTGATCTCTGGCTCAAAATGATGCGCCGAGCTGGGCTTTTGGTGCCGGGCAAGATCAGGAGGATGGCCCCTCCCGGGCACCTGAGGCACGCCATCGAGCGGCTCGGCAAGGATGTGACGCCGAGCAGGCGCAAACTTCCGTAGTTGTCACACGTCACAGTTGATCATCGGCGCAGGTACGTAGCATTGCCCACGACTCCACACCCCTGCTCGGAAGGTTCGTCGTGATCCGTCGTGCCGCGCTCCTGATTGCCGTTGCGGTGCTCGCCACCGCCTGTGGAAGCGGAGACTCCAGCACAGTCATCGGACGTGCTGGCTCCGGGAAGCTGACCATCGGCATCCGCTACGACCAGCCGGGTCTGAGCGAGAGGCGCCTCGACGGCAAGTTCGTGGGCTTCGACGTGGACGTCGCCAAGTACGTCGCGAACGAGCTGGGCGTGAAGGAAAGCGGCATCACGTTCAAGGAGGCCCGCGGCGCCGCCCGCGAGTCGATGCTCGAGACCGGTGAGGCCGACCTGATCGTCGCCTCCTACTCGATCACCGACGCCCGCAAGGAGAAGGTGTCGTTCGCCGGCCCGTACTTCGAGACCGGTCAGGGCATGCTCGTCCGCTACACCGAGACCGAGATCCAGGGGCCGGAGACCATGAACGGCCGCAAGCTGTGCTCGGTCAAGGGGTCCACGTCCGCCCAGAAGGTGACGACGGACTTCTCACAGAACGTGCAGATCGTCGAGTACGGCCAGTACTCCGACTGCGTGGTCGCCCTGATGGCGGGCAACGTCGACGCCGTCACGACCGACGAGGTCATCCTGGCCGGCTTCGCCGCGGAGAACCCCGAGCTGCTCAAGCTCGTCGGCAACACGTTCTCCACCGAGCGGTACGGCATCGGCGTGCCGAAGGGCGACGAGAAGTCGCGCGCCGCCGTGAACGACGCCATCGCGAAGATGATCACCAGCGGGGAGTGGAAGCGGGCCCTCGAACGCAACGTCGGCCCGTCGGGTTACGAGATCCCGCAACCACCCCGCATCACCGAGAAGGACTAGGACGCCACCGCGGACTTCGACGTCCACTCGGCCCAGTCGAACACCCAGTCGTAGTAGTCGCCGTCCGACGCCTGCATCGGGACCGACGACCCGACGACCTCGACCGGGTCACCGATCATCGTGAGGTCGTAGAAGATCTTCGCGTTGGCGCCGGACAGGTTCGCGCAGCCGTGGGAGACGTTCTCCTTGCCCTGCGACGGGATCGTGCCGTTGTTCTCGTGCACGAACTCGCCGTTCTGCGAGATCAGCACCGCCCACGTGACGGGGATGTCCTTGTAGCCGAAGACGGCGTTGGTCATCGTCCGCGCGGCTTCCTTCTGCTGCACCACGTGGATGCCGTTGCGGGTCTCGGCGCGCTTGTCGCTCTCCATCCCGTACGACGCCGGGAAGTCGTGCAGCAGCGTGCCGTCGCGGTAGATCTCGAACCGATGGGTCTGCGTGTTCGCCTTCGCCACCAACGCCCGGTCGGCGATCTTGAACTGCGCGTGCACGTCCTCGGCGCCATAGGCACCGCCCCCGAACGGCACCCCGTACACGTCGATGTCGACCTTCACCTCGGTGTTCGGCTTGAAGTACTCACGCGGCCGCCAGTGCGCCTCCCGGTCCGACAGCCAGGCCCAGGCCCCCTCGGTCGGCACCGACGTCGTCACGGTCATGGCCTTCTGCACCGCCGCCTTGTCCTGCACCGGCGCGCTGAACGACACCTTGACCGGCATCGCGATGCCGTACGTCTGGTGGTCGCCGACGTTCAGCGACGCCTTGGTCAGCCGCTGCGGCTTGACCGTGCGGAACGACCCGGTGACCGGCACGTCCGCGCCGTCCCGGCCCTTGGCAGAACCGGACCACGTGTACGACTTGTCGTACCCGAGGTCCTCCGTCGCGACCCACCTGTCACCGGTCAGCTCCCCCTCGACCACCCGGCCGTCGGCACCCGTGAGCGCGACCGACGTCAGCTCGCCGCCAGTCACGCCGACCTGGAATGGTCCAGCCGGACTGACGTCCTCACCCGACGCGGGCGTCACCGCGACCGCCGCCTTCGCCTTCTCCTCCTGCACGACCGGAGCAACCTCGGACGGTGCTCCGGGTGCGCCGCCGCAGGCGCCCAAACCCAGCAGTGCAACCAAAATCAGTGGCCGGAACACGTGCTCTCCCCAAGATCCCCTCGTAGCTGCTGAGAGGACGCACGGACCCCGGGGGACGTTGCGCAGCGAATTGCGCTCACCCGCTCGGACCAGCGGCTTTCGCCCTGTTGAAGCAATCAACCGGCCAGTAATGACCGTAGTGCTATGACCAATCACACGTTAGGCTGACCCGCGCAGGCCGTGGTTTCTGTGTTCGTGCTTCACACGCTCGCGGAACGACACGCGGGCGTGCTGTGCGCTCTCACCGAGCGAGCTGAACGCCCCCGGGACGGCCGGGGTTGCACGGTGCAGCCCCAAGCTTTCCTGCGATGGAGGCAGGTACATGGCACAGGGCACTGTCAAGTGGTTCAACTCCGAGAAGGGCTTCGGCTTCATCGCCCAGGACAACGGCGGCGCAGACGTCTTCGTCCACTACTCGGAGATCCAGGGTCAGGGTTTCCGGACCCTGGAGGAGAACCAGCGCGTGGAGTTCGAGGTGGGCCAGGGCACCAAGGGTCCGCAGGCGCAGAACGTCCGCGCGATCTGATCGATTCGCCGCAACACGGGCCGTACGTGAGAAGGACCCTCCGCCGGGCTCGGCGGAGGGTCCTTCCTCGTTGAGGGCGGCTAGTGGCCGCGCTGACGCGCTTCCCACTCCAGCCGCTGCATGACCCACTCCGTGGCCAGGGCCTGCGGTGAGGTCTGCCGTTCGGCGGCGAGCTCCTTGAGCTGCTCGTTCGCCATGAGCTGCAGCCGCAGCTGGTACACCTGCGAGCTGCCGAAGCCCGACGCGGTGGTCTCGTTGTCCGAGTCGGGGGCCAGTGCGGCCAGGTAGGAGGTCAGCTCCTCGTCGGGCACCGACTCCTGCTCCGGTGCGTCCGCGGGGCGGTGGCGGCCGGACTTGGAACGGCCGAGGGATCCGATAGGCACCGGAACACGATAACGGCTCGGTCACGCAACCCAAACCCCTGTGACCCGCCTCACCGCAACGTGTCACTGGCACCCACGCAGAGTGGCCTGGTCAGCGCCCCGCAAGGACGGACGTGTGGCGCACCGGGTGAGCGGTACGGCAGAGGGAGGTCGGCAGGGGGGAGGTCGGCAGGGGGAGGTCGGCAGGGGGAGGTCGGCCGAAGGAGAGCCAGTGGAGGGGGCGGCTGGGCGGCGGGTGCCTGGCGACGGGGGGCGGAGGTGTGGGACTGGGGGCTTGCGCCGAGGGGTCTCTCGCATCGGGGGCACTGGTGGCGGGGAATTTCGCGAAACGCAAGCACCTCCGCACGGCTAGGCGCGAAGCGCGAGCAGCCCCCCGCACGGACAGGCGCGGAGCGCGAGCAGCCCCCGCACGGAGACGGGCCCGGGACACCTACGCCCCCACTGCCGCCGCACCACACCAGGCTGGTCAACCTACCGGGGGGTCCGGGGGGCGAAGCCCCGCCGGCTGGGGGTCTGGGGGCTCGGCCCCCAGAAGACGCTCCGAACTCCTGAAGGCGGCGAAGGGCGAAGCCCGAGCAGCCTCCAGGAGAAGGAGGAGGCCCCCGCGCCAGGGGGAGGAACGCGGGGGCCGGAGGGGATCTCCACAGGCGCTGACCGGGGGTGTGTCAGCTTTTGGATTGTTGCACGCGCACGTTGCCGTTGGGGAGTGTTCGTGCCGAAGATTCTCATCCTGCAGAAGGTCGGAATCCGCGCAGTCGCAAGCTGTTGCTGACCACGAACACGCTGCTGAACGCCATCGCGGCGCCGGCGATCATGGGGTTGAGCAGTCCGAGTGCCGCTAGTGGAAGTCCAGCGACGTTGTAGGCGAACGCCCAGAAAAGGTTGCCCTTGATGATGCCCAACGTCTTGCGGGACAACCGGATGGCGTCGGCCGCGGCGCGGAGGTCGCCTCGGACCAGGGTGAGGTCGCTTGCTTCGATGGCGGCGTCGGTACCGGTTCCGACGGCCAGGCCGAGGTCTGCGGCTGCCAGGGCCGGTGCGTCGTTGACGCCGTCGCCGATCATGGCGACGACGCGGCCTCGGGCCTGGAGGCGTTGTACGGCAGCGACCTTCTGGCCTGGCAGTACTTCGGCGATGACCTCGTCGATGCCCACTTCGGCGGCGACGTCGACGGCCACCTGCCTGGTGTCGCCGGTCAGGAGCACGGGGTGCAGGCCGAGGGCGCGTAGTTCCCGCACTGCTCGGGCGGAGGTGGGTTTGACGACGTCCGCTACGACGATGAGGCCGACAACCTTGTCATCGAAGGAAACGGCGACGGCGGTCCGGTTGGGGTGGGCGGCCAGTTTTTCGGCCAATTCCGCAGGAACGGAAACCTCGCGCAGCCGGCCCACCGCGACGCGTCGTCCTTCGACCACTCCGCTGACACCGATGCCATCGGTGGAAACGAACTGAGAAACGGGAAGCACTTCGTCGGCTTCGCGCACGATCGCGGTGGCGACGGGGTGTTCCGAGGCGTTTTCGACGGCCGCGGCGAAACGCAGTACTTCGGCGCGGGGGACTTCGCCGGTGGGGATCACGTCGACCAGGGTGAGGCGGCCGGTGGTGACCGTGCCGGTCTTGTCCAGCACCACGGTGTCCACGCGGCGGGTCGACTCCAGGACCTCGGGGCCCTTCACCAGGATGCCCAGCTGGGCGCCTCGGCCGGTGCCCACGAGCAGGGCGGTGGGGGTCGCGAGGCCCAGTGCGCACGGGCAGGCGATGACGAGGACCGCCACCGCCGTCGTCACGGCGAACTCGAGCGGGCGGCCCGCGAGCAGCCAGCCGCCGAACGCCAGCAGCGCGATCACCACGACGACGGGGACGAACACGGCGGACACGCGGTCGGCCAGTCGTTGCACTCGCGCCTTGCCGGCCTGGGCCTGCTCGACCATCCTGGCCATCCGCGCGAGCTGGGTGTCCGCGCCGACGCTGGTCGCCTCGACGACGAGCCTGCCGCCCGCGTTGACGGTGCCGCCGACCACCGCGTCGCCCACGCCGACCTCGACCGGCACGGACTCGCCGGTGACCATCGAGCTGTCCACGGCCGAGCTGCCCTCGACGACCGCACCGTCCGTGGCGATCCGTTCACCTGGACGGACGACGAACCGTTCGCCGACACGGAGCTGTGCGATCGGGACGCGGGACTCCACGCCGTCGCGCAGCACGGCCACGTCCTTGGCGCCGAGAGCGAACAACGACCTCATCGCGGCGCCCGCGCTGCGCTTGGACCTCGCCTCCAGCCAGCGGCCGAGCAGCAGGAACACGGTCACGCCGACCGCGACCTCGAGGTAGATGTCACCGGAGGCCGACATCGCCGCGGGGCGGAAGAAGCTGAACTCGTGCCGCATGCCGATGGTCCCGGCCTCGCCGAAGACCAGGGCGTAGAGCGACCACAGGTAGGAGACAGTGACACCCATCGACACGAGGGTGTCCATCGTGCTGGCACCGTGCCGGGCGTTCACCGCGGCCGCGCGGTGGAACGGCCAGCCGCACACCCACACGACGACGCTCGCCAGGGCGAGCGCCGTCCACTGCCAGACGGGGAACTGCAGGGCCGGAACCATCGACACGACGATCACCGGCACACCGAGCACCGCGGCCAGCGCGAACCTGAGCCCCAGCTCACCGGACTCGTCCGGCGTCTCGGGGCGCGGTTCCTCGGCGTCGTACCCGGCCGCGCGCACCGTCGACACCAGGTCGTCGACGCGCAGGCTGCCGGGGAACTGGACGCTGGCCTTCTCCGTCGCGTAGTTCACGGTGGCGGAGACGCCGTCGAGCTTGTTCAGCTTGCGTTCCACGCGCCTCGCGCAGGAGGCGCACGTCATGCCGCTGATCGACAGCTCGACGTGGCGGGGCTCGGTCGTGGTCATCAGGCGACCTGGTAGCCGGCCTCGGTCACGGCGGCGACGACCTCGGAGCGGTCGAGCTCGCGGTCGCTCGTCACGGTGACCGCGCCGGTCTCCAGGACGACGTCGACGCCCGTGACGCCGGGGACCTCGGTCAGCTCCTCCGTGACGGAGCTGACGCAGTGGCCGCAGGTCATGCCGGTGACGGTGTACGTGGCGGTGACGGACATCGGAGCCCTTCCTCTCTACGGGGCTCCGAGTCTATACCCCCCTGGGGTACGACGTTCTACTGAGGACCGCCGGTTTCCCGCTCGTCCGCGGCAGTCTCGGCCTGCTCGTCCGCCGGGGTCTCGGTCTGGGCCTCGCCCTGGTTGTCGAGCTTCTGGATGTTCTTCTCGATCTGGTCGACCAGGTCGTCCAGTCCGGCGAGCATCTTGTCGAGCTCGGCCATGCGGGAACCGAATGCCGACTCGATGTCGTTGTCGATGGTGTCGAGGTCGATTCCGCTGATCGCCTTGAAGACCTCCTGGGGGTCCACCTCAGGGGGTGACTGGGACGCGTTTGGGCCCTCCGCTGCGGGGGAAGGCTCCGGCGTGGGGTCGGTCATGGGGTCCATCATCCCCTGGCTCGCTCTCCACCAGGCAGGCGCCGCACCAGTACGGAAAGTAACGCTGGGTGTCGGTGGAATCACTCTGCGGGGGGCTGCGGCTGTTGTCCCAGGTCGCTTAGCCTCTCGCCACACCTCAAGTCGGGGAGGGTGCCATGAGCGGGTCACTGGAAGTGCGGAAGTTCCTGTTCGCGCAGGACGAGAGCATGTCGCGGCAGGGCGGGCCGAGTGTGCCGGCCCAGCGCAGCGGAGAACCCTCGCGGATCTCCGACGAACAGGTCCACCGGGCGCGGCTCTCCGTCGCGCGAAGCGCCCTGGGCGCGGAGGACTGCCGGATGCTGCTCGACATGCTGGGCCTGTCACCGGGCGAGGACGGCGGTGCGCCTCCCGTGCAGCGGTGAGGCGGCCGCGAACGCGGAAACGGCCCTGTCGCGAGACGCGCACCCCCCGGAGCGCGTCTCCCGGACCAGGGCCGCATCCCGAAACATACCCACGGGTCTCTTTCGCGGCAACGGCTAACCTGAACCCATGCCCCAGCAGGACCGGGCGTACGCGACCCGGGAGGCGATCCTCCACGCCGCAGCGGAGGAGTTCGACCGTCTCGGCTACGACCGCACGTCGCTGACGGCCGTGCTCGCGCGCGCCGGGCTCACCAAGGGCGCCTTCTACTTCCACTTCCCCTCCAAGGAAGCGGTCGCGAACGCGCTCGTCGAGCGGCAGGACGAGGTGTGGTCGCAGGTGCGCGAGTCGTGGCGCGGCCGCGGCCTCGACCCGTTGACCACCTTGCGCGGCCTGTTCACCGAGTCCGCCGAACGGATGTCGGCCGACGTCGTGCTGCGCGCGGGCGTGCGCTTGAACGCCGAACGGGAGATCGGCTATCCGGGGGTCCCGAGCGCGCACGTGCTGTGGGAGAAGCTGATCGGCGCCTACCTCGCCGAGGCGGCCGAAGGCGGGCACCTGCGCACCGGCGTCGACCCGGAGGCCGTCGCGCGCACGTTGTGCGGAGCCGCCATCGGTGCCCGGCTGATCTCGTCGGCGACGACGTCCTGCGGTGATTTGCCGGCGCGGATGCGCGAGCTGCTCGACCACGTTCTGGCGGGCGTCGCGACCTCCGCCGGGAAGTTGTCTGGATCACAAAGTGCGTCCGAACGGGCCTCCGGGCCGTGAACAGGCGTTTGTTGATCGGGACGATGGTGCCGGGAGGCGGGTTTGAGCAGGTCAGCGCATAAGTGGGCCCCCCGTTTTGGAGGTGCGTGGACCTATGGCATATGCTTACGATGCTTCCAGAGACCAGCTAGTCCCCATCATCTAGCGGCCTAGGATCCCGCCCTTTCAAGGCGGTCGCGCGGGTTCGAATCCCGTTGGGGGCACGCAGTAAAAAGCAGTAGATGCAGTACGGTAGGATAAGTTCACAGCAAGGCCCAGTGGCGCAGTTGGTTAGCGCGTCGCCCTGTCACGGCGAAGGTCGCGGGTTCGAGTCCCGTCTGGGTCGCTTCATTCAGTTTCATGGCCAGGTAGCTCAGTTGGTACGAGCGACCGCCTGAAAAGCGGTAGGTCGGCGGTTCGACCCCGCCCCTGGCCATACCTTCTTGGCAAGACATGCGGAAGACCCCCGGTTCGCCGGGGGTCTTCCGCATTTGCGGGCTCTTTCGGATTTTCGCTTCAGCGCCGGCCACGCGGATAATCGCGGAGATGAAGCTGCTCACCGTCACCCCGTCCGGCGCGCAGGTCGCTTTTCTCGACGTCGGCGCCCGTGACGCACCCGCGTTCGTCTACCTCGGTGGTCTCGGCCTGGCGAGCTCCGTCACGTTCGCGCCGGTGATCGGCCATCCCGCGGTGGCGGGCCGGGGCCGGCACGTGGTGGTCGACCTGCTCGGCAGCGGCTGGAGCGACCACGACGACGCGTTCACGCACACGATCGAAGACCACGCGTCGGTCGCGGCGGCGGTGATCGACGCCCTGGGGCTGCGCGGGGTCACGCTGGTCGGGCACTCACTGGGCGGGTCGATCGCGATCAGCCTGGCGACGCAACGCGCGGACCTCGTCGGCGAGCTGGTGGTGGCGGAGCCGAACCTCGATCCCGGCGTCGGCACGATGTCGGCCCGGATCGCGAGCTACGACGAGGACGCCTTCGCCGCGGGCGGCGTGCGGGACCTGGTCGAGCCGGGCGACACGTCGATGGGCGCGCGCACGTTGCGCCGCTGGTCACCGCGCGGCCTGCACCGCACGGCGGTGTCGCTGCTGGCCGAACGGCCGGTCACCTTCCGCGCGCAGCTCACCGCGCTGTCCGTGCCGAAGCGGTACATCTCCGGTGAGCTGTCCGGTGAGGACCTGGACGCCTTGCGCGCCACCGGTTGTGCGGTGCGGGTCGTGCCTCGCGCCGGGCACCTGATGATGGACGACAACCTGGACGGGTTCGCGGAGGCGCTGACCGTCAGGTCGTGAGCCGGACGATCGCCTGGTCGTCGTAGGTCTTGTGGCGGGGCCACCGGCGGTGGTCCGCGTCAGCGCGCTCGGCCTCCCGGACGCGGTCGAGCACGTCGTCGAGCGGCAGCTCCGCCAGGTCCTCCCACGAGAAGAGCCCGTACTCCAGCACGCCGCACGAGACACCGTCGGTGAGGACGACGACCTTGTCCACCTCGGCTCGGGACCAGCTCGCCGTCACGGCCTGGTGCCCGGCCTCGGGGTCGGCCTCCGCGACCCACCACCCGCCCGGTTTGTTCTTCCACGCCAGGATGTCCGGCTGCGCGCGCAGGTCCGCGAGCCGGGTGTCCTCCAGCACGTGGGTCGACTGTCCAAACGCGACCACCGGGGTGTCGCAGAGCACGAGCGCCTCGATGCGCTCGTCGTTCCACCGCACGATCGACGCGGTCGCGGACGGGGAGTCGCCCGGGACAAGTCCGTGGCGCACAGCCAAGTTCTCGATGGCTTGCGCCAGAACGACCGTCAGCGGTCCTGAGTCGACCAGCCGGACGAGCTCGTCGGCGAGCTGGGTCGCGTACCAGCCGCCGTTGCGCTCGGGCGGGCGACGGGAGGTGACGCCGTCCAGGACGACGACGGCGTTGGCCGTGACCCGGACGCGGTCCTCGGAGAGTCGTCCCGGAGCAGGGCGCTCAGCGGTCTCGATCTTCACCTCGCCACCGTACGTGTCAACTTGGGTTGACGAACTCGCGTTGTCAACGTAGGTTGACATCATGACTGAGGCAACGGATCTCGCCACGGCGGCGGGGGACCGGGACCCGAAGGTGGGGTTGCGGGCCGTCAGCGCCCTGAGGCGACTTTTGGAACACCTGGAAGCGGTCCAGGTCCGCAGCGCGCGGGCCCAGGGCTGGTCGTGGCAGGACATCGCGGCGGAGCTGGGCGTCTCCCGCCAGGCGGTGCACAAGAAGCACGGGGGGCGAGGATGATCGCGGAACGGTTCACCAGAGAGGCCCGCGAGGCGGTCAAGGCCGCGGTGCGGGAGGCGGAGGAGACGCACGCCGCCGAGGTCGGCGTGGAGCACCTGCTGCTGGCGTTGCTCGACGCGCCGGTGCTCGCGGGGTTCGACCTGCCGCGTGACGAGCTGGTCGCGGCGTTCCGCGACTACCGGCGCAAGGGCGGGCTCACCAAGGCCGACGCGGAAGCGTTGCGGGGCTTGGGGATCGACGTCGACCAGGTGATCGACTCGGTCGAGCAGTCGCTCGGGGCCGGTGTGCTGCGGCCGGGTCCGCGCCGGCGGTGGTTCGGGATGCCGCTGGAACCGGCCTCCAAGAAGGCGCTGGAGAGGTCGTTGCGCGAGGCGCGGGACCTCCGCCACAACTACCTGGGCACCGAGCACATCCTGATGGCTCTGTTGCAGGGCAGCGGGATCGTGGCGGAGGTGCTGACCGAACGCGGCGTCACGTACGAGGAGATTCGCAAACGGGCCGCGAGCGCTCGCGCCACGTGAGCGCGGGCAGGAACAGCTGCGAGAGCGGGCCGATGCCGAGCGCGTAGAGGACCGTGCCGATGCCGATCGTGCCGCCGAGCAGCCAGCCGGTGCCCAGCACGACCACCTCGACCGCGGTCCGCGTGAGCCGCAGGGACACGCCGGTGCGGCGGCAGAACCCGGTCACCATGCCGTCGCGCGGGCCCGTTCCGAGGCGTGACCCGACGTACGCGGCGAACGCCACGGCGTTGAGCACGATGCCCAGCGTCATGAGGGTGATCCTGGCGAGGAGCCCTTCGGGGGCGGGCAGCAGCGCGAGCGTCACGTCGACGCTGACCGCGATGAGCACGACGTTGCCCACGGTGCCGATGCCGGGCTTCTGCTTCAGCGGGATCCACGTCAGCAGCACCAGGACGCCGGTGATCGCGGTGATCACGCCGAAGCTCAGCCCGGTGTGCTTTTCGAGTCCCTCGTGCAGCACGTCCCACGGGTTGAGGCCGAGGGTCGCGCGGATCTGCATGGCCATGCTCGCGCCGTAGAGCCACAGTCCCGCGACGAGCTGGGGGACGCGGCGGGCGGGGGCGACGCGGACGGAGACCTGGTCGAGTGCGGTCAAGGTGGCCATGCGGCCATCCTGCGCTTCGATTGGCCTGGTAATCCATAGCCACTTCGGGATAATTGGCCTCATGCTCCCACCAGGTGGACGTATCTCCGGTGCCCGGCTCGCGAAGCTGCTCGGCTCGTGGCACCGAGGGGTGCCCCGGCAGTGCTCGGCGGATCTCGTGACGGCGATGAAACTGCTGGTCGCGGACGGGCGGCTGCCGGTCGGCACCCGGCTGCCGTCCGAACGCGAGCTCACCGAGGTGCTGCCTGTGAGCCGCACCACCATCACCGCCGCGCTCGACCAGCTCCGGGCCGAGGGGGTGGTGGAGTCGCGGCGCGGGGCCGGGTCGTGGGTCAGCGGGCCAGTCGGCGCGGGCGGGGGGATCACCGTCGCCGACGACACGCTGATCGACCTGTCCCGCGCCGCGCCCGCCGCGCTGCCGTCGGTCCGGCACGCGATGGAGGTCGCGATGGCCGCGATGCCGGAGCACCTCACGTCGCACGGGTACGACGAACGGGGGCTGCCGCTGCTCCGGCAGCGGATCGCCGACCGGTACACGGCCCGCGGGCTGCCGACCTCGCCGGAGCAGATCGTGGTGACCTCGGGTGCGCAGCACGCCTGGGCGCTCGTGCTGCGGCTCTTCGTCGGCCCCGGCGACCGGGTGCTCGTGGAGCAGCCGGGCTACCCCAACGCGCTGGAGGCGGTGCGGGCGTCGTTCGGCGTCCCCGTCCCGGTGCCGATGCTCGGTGACGGCTGGGACGTCGACGGGTTCGAGGCGGCGCTGCGGCAGGCGGGCCCCCGGCTGGCCTACCTGATCCCGGACTTCCAGAACCCGACGGGGCTGCTCATGTCGTCCGGGACGCGGGAGGCGCTCGCCGCCGTCCTGCGCAAGGCCCGCACCCCGCTGGTCGTCGACGAGACCCTGGCCGAGCTGTCCCTGGACGACTCGCCGCCACCGTTGCCGATGGCCGCGTTCGGCGGCGACTCGGTGGTGACGCTCGGGTCGGCGAGCAAGTCGCACTGGGGCGGCCTGCGGATCGGCTGGATCAGGGCGTCGGCCGAGATCGTGCACCGGTTGCTCACCACGCGGGCGGCCATCGACCTGGGCACGCCGGTGTTCGAGCAGCTCGTGCTGGCCGCGCTGCTGGAGTCGCCGGAAAGCGCGCTCCGGCAGCGGCGCGAGGAGGCGCGGATGCGCCGCGACGTGGCGGTCGAGGCGCTGCGCGAGCACTGTCCACAGTGGAGTTTCACGGTGCCGGCGGGCGGTCTCGGCGTGTGGTGCGTCCTCGACGCCCCGGTCAGCACGCGGATCGCCGTCGTCGCGCGGAACCACGGCCTGCGGCTCGTGCCGGGACCCCGGTTCGCGGTGCACGGAGGGTGCGAGCAGATGCTCCGAGTGCCGTACACGCAGTCGCCCGAAGTGCTCCGCGAGGCGATCGGCCGTTTGGGCGTGGTCGCCGCATCCGTTGTGGGTACTGGGTTTTCGGCCGAAGCCGACCTGGCGTCGCCGGTCGCCTGACATGCGTCGGCCCGGTCTCCCGCAGCGGTGGAGACCGGGCCGACGAACTTGCCAACGAGAGCCCTGCGGCGGGGAACGTCCCAGGGATTGACGTCCCCCGTCCGCAGGTTTCCCGTGTGGTCCGAGGCTGCGGGGGCAGCGCGGCACTCGGACCAGCCCCGACCTGCCAGGGCGCGGTTGGCAGGTCGGGAAGACTGGGGGTTCCTTGCGTACAACGGGAAATGTGGTGCGGAGTTACTGGTGCGACGGCACGAGACGGTCACGAATCGCGCAGAGGACAGACTTGTCCTGTCGAACTCAGTCGGGTGACGTTGCGGGAAGACCGGGAATGCTGCCCGGCACAGTGCCGTCGCGCCGCTCCTCGACCGACCACGTGGTGGCGGGGAAGAGCGAGTTCTGCGACGTCAGGACGGCGAGCACGCCGCGCGTGCCGCCGGAGTTGTCCGTGTGACCGGACGGCGCGGAAGCCGTCGCGGTGACGGGTGCCTGCTGCGGCACGGGAAGCGGGGCAGCGGGCCGCGGGGTGGACCAGGTGAGGTCGCTCGCCGGCGCGGGCTCGGCCCGCACGGGTGCGGGCGGCGGAGTGAACGTGACGGACGGCGGCGCGACGACCCGCTCGACCGCCGTGGCGGCCGGCGCGGGCGGAGGCGGAGGGGGCGGCGGCTGGGCGAGGGCGAGCTTCGCGGCCTTCCTGGCGGCGCGGAGCTGGGCCTTGGCCTGGACCACCTCGGGCGGCGCCTGGTTGGAGACGCTGCCGGAGCGCGAGTTGCCCAGCGTGCCACCGCTGAAGTCGAGGGCGGGACCCTCGTCGTACGGGCCGGTTTCGGGACGGCTGACGGCCGGCGGCACCACCACGGGCGGCACGACCGCCGGGACGACCACCACGACGGGCGGGGTGAGCCTCGCCGGTGCGGTCTGGGCGGCGACGTCGGCGGAGAGGGCGGTGGCCCAGCCGGCGGGGTCGTCGAGGAGCGACGGCGCCGCGGCGGGGACGTCCGGGACGGGGATCTGGATCGCGTCGGTGCCGACGGGGGCGGTGTCCGCGCTGCCGGTCTCGGCGAGGGGTGTGGTCTCCGCCGGTGCCGCGTTGTCCGTGGTCGTCCCGCCAGCCGAAGGCCCGGCACTCGAGGTCACGGCAGTGGAAGGCCCGGCGGTGAAAGGCCCAGAGGTCGAGGGCCCGGCGGTGGAGGGCAGGGCGGACAGGCCCGGGACGGCCACCGCGGTGTTCCCGGCGGGCGTGTCCTGGGGGCTCTGCGCGGTGGTGCTCCCGGCGACCACCTCGGCGGCCGGTGGCACCTCGCCGGGGCTCGCGGACGCGCCGGTCCCGGTCAGCAGCCAGGCCGCGGCGGTGAACCCGCCGAGGGCAGCGACCCGCAGCAACAGTGCACGAGCTCCACCGCGCGCCACAGGATCACCCCCCGTCCACCGTTCAGGTCACCGCCAACGCACAGCGTCGTCGGAGGTCGACGTCGAGCTATGTCTAGCACTGGTTGGTGGCTTTGCGAACCACCTCGGCGCGAAACACTCGGAAGGGCGGTCTCGTGCGGCTGTCCGTGTCGCCCTGATCAGGTGCGAACACCGTCTGTGTCGTCATCGGATCGAGTGACTTTGCGGTCCGGTCCGCTGTGGACCGTGTCGCGGCGCGGGATGGTGTCCGATGTGGACGCGCCCCAACAGGTCAACAGCCTTTCTGAGCTGGCCGATCACGCCGCCCGAGCGCTCGGCCCGGTACACGTGCACGATCGCGCGGGACCGAACGAGTGCCTGCTCCGTTCGGGGGAGCTGATCGTGCTCCCGGCGGAGGCACCCACTGTGCGCAAACGCTTGCGAGGCGTCTACTCGCACGAGGAGGTCGTCGCAGGTGCGATCCGGATGTTCCTCAAACCCCCCGAACGGGTAAGGGTCGTGGACATCGCCAGGGAGGTCGGCGCGACGCCGAACCACGTCCACCTCAGCTGCCCGATCATGATCGGCACCTCCCGCCCGGTCGTCGGCGAACGGCTGCCGGACCTGCTCGGTGAGGGCACCGTCGCGTTGCTGGACACCTGCCTCGACGCCGCGCACGGCTCGCTGGTCGCGGGCGTGCTCCGGCACCACGGCGCCACGGTCCGGCCGTTCCCGGTCCTGACGCCGTCCGGCTTCGGCGACGACCTGACCCTGGCGTCCGCCCTGCGCGCCACCCGCGACCTGCCGGTCGTGCTGGTCTCCTCCGGCACCTACTCCTACGACGACCGGTGCCCGCCGGTCCTCGCGTCGGCCGGGGGCAACGTCGTCGCGGCGGCGGGCAACGGTGCCTCGTCCCGGCCGTGGTGGCCCGCCGCCCTTCCCGCCGTGACGGCCGTGGGCGCCACCGCGCCGTTCTCGAACCACGGGCCGTGGGTGGACGTGGTCGCCGACGGGGTCGACGTGCCGGCGTCGGTCGGGGCGGACCAGCTGCTGTGCACCGGGACGTCGTTCGCGGCCGCGCTGCACGCCGCGACCCTGGTCCCGGTGCCGTAGCAGCTGAAGCCGAGGTGGGCGACGGCCCGTGCGGCCTCGGCGGGGTGGTCCAGCAGCCGGTGGACCTCGGCCATCGCCGGTCCGGCCAGTGCGTCCGGCACCGGCAGGACGCCCGCGATCACGGTCCGGCTGCCCGCGTCGAGGAACGCCCTGGCGAGCCCCGACTCGCACGCCGACAGCACGACGACCTCGGGCGGGTTTTTGATCCGCGCGATGTCGTAGCCGTAGAGCGGGCCGTCCCGGAGTTCGAGGTGCGAGAACAGCGGGTTGCCGGGGTGGACGTGCCCGTGCGCGGCGATGTGGGCGATCCCGGCGCCCTCGAGCCCGCGCAGGGTCGACTCCACGGTGGGAACGAGGACGTCTCCGCCGTGCTCGCGGCGCAGCGCGGTCACCTCCTCGTGCCGCAGGCGCGGACCCGTGACCCACACCCGCCTGCCGCCGCGGCTCGACGGCCGCCAGTGCCGCAGTGACGGCAGGACGTGGACGCGTCCGAAGGCCGCCCACGGCATGGCGTGCAGCACGCCGTCCGGGATCACGACGACCTCGTCCGCCTCCGGCAGGAGGTCGGTGGTGACGGGTCGCCCGGCCCGCAACGCCAGCCGCGCGGTGCGGACGAGCTCGGCCGGGTCGGGAACGACGCGCAGCCGGGCGCGTCCGCCGACCAGCGTCACGGCCGTCATCCGTCCTTCGTGGACGATGAAGCTGACGAGCGGAAGTTCCGGCGGCACCGGCGTTTCCGGAGTTGTCCGGTGCCGGGCGAGCGTGAGTCTGCGGACGTCGCGCTCCAGCGCTTCCAAGGGCAGGCCGAACGCCCGTGCTCGCCGCAGTTCCGCGAGGGCTCGTGCCAACGCGGGATCGTCGGGTGGCAGGGGCGTCGACGTCCGGTGCTGTTCCGACCAGTGCAGCACCTCGCGCGCGGTCCGTGCCAGGCCCAGCGCGTGCGCGGTGAGCTCCCGGCGCGGCCAGTCGCCGTGGTGCTCGTCGAGCAGGCGGAGTCCGGCGCGGCACGCCGCCAGCGCACCCCGCCGGTCCGACCGCCGCGCCTGCGCGAGCCAGCCGAGCGCCCGCGTGCGCACGGGACCGCGGAACCGGTGTGCCGCAACGGCGTCGAGCTTTCCGGCGGCCAGCATGAACTCCACGTCCTCGCCGCCCAGCCGCAGCGCGGGTCCCGGATCGCCGTCGCGCAACGCGCACCGCGCGTTCAACGCCGCCAGTCCGGGCACGTGCCGGTTGCAGCGGCGCAGCAGTTGCTCCGCGGGCGCCAGCACCCGCCGCGCCTCCGCGGTGAGCCCGGCCGCGAGCAACGCCTCCGCCCGGTCGACGAGCGCCTCCGGTTTGCTCGCCGAGTCGAGCCCGGCCTTCGCCGCGTCCTCGTACCGGCGCAGCGCCAGGGACAGGTCGCCCGCGAGCATCGCGACGAACCCCCTGTTGTGCAGGCACATCGCCGCACGTCCGTGCTCACCGATGGCCTGCGACAGGGTCTGCGCCGCCGCGAAGTCCCGTTCGGCGGCGTCGAGCCTGGTCACGGCGCACCGCGCGATCCCGCGCCCGACCAGCGCGTTGGCCAGCCAGCGCTGGTCGCCGTAGCGCTTCAGGTCCCTGATCACGGCGGTCAGCTCGGCGATCGCGAGCAGCGGCGACTGGCACAGGTGCAGCCCGCGCAGGCAGCGCGCCCGCGCGAGCTCCGGCCCGCGCAGGTGTGGCGCGGCGAGGTCGAGGTGCCGCAGGCTCTGCTCGCGCCGCCCCCGGTCCAGCTCGATCCACGCGAGGGTGAGGTGGAACCGCGCCTGGCCGGTGAGCCGCAGCCCGCGCCGCGCGAACCGGGCGGCGACGTCGAGGTGGCCCAGTTCGGCGTGGGCGACGCCGAGGTCGTGGAGGGCGTCCGCGCGTTGCGCCTTCGTGCCCCTGACCTCGGTCGACGCGATGGTGGCCCGGGGATCGGCCGTGGCGCTCACGCGACGAACCAGCCGGTGGTCAGGCCCAGCCCGGGCACGGTCACGCACGCCGGTCCTGCCGGAACGTCGGCGCGGAACCAGCCTTCGGCGTCCGGTCGCAGCACCTCGACGGAGTGCGGCGTGCGGACCTCGACGGACCCGCTCGCCTCGTCCAGCACCCCGGTCAGGCGGCCGGGGTCGAGCTGCAGGTACAGCCGGCCACCGCCCGCGTGGAACACGAGCTGCCGCGACGGCCCGCGCACAGGTTCTTGGACCGGCTCCATGGGGATGAGCCCGGTGGGCCGCGGCACGAACACCGGCGGCGGGGCGTCGGTGCGGAACAGGTCGGCCAGCTCGTCGAGCAACGGGTCCCTCACCGCAGCGCCTCCAGCTTCCGCCGCAGCTCGGCGAGGCAGCGGCTGCGCGTGGAACCAACGCTCCCCACCTTTATCCCCAGGGCGTCGGCAACCTGTGCATAACTCAGCTCCGGGCTGTGGGCAGCTATCCGCAGGAGCTGTTGACACCGCTCGCTCAAGGTCATCAGCGCGCCCCAGAGCCGACGCTGCCGGTCGTGCGTGACCGCCACCTCGTCGGGTGCGGGGAGGACCGACTCCGGCTCCCACAGGTCGAACGGCACCTCTCGCCCGCGCGTCCGCAGCACGGTGATCGACTGCCGGGTGGCGGTACGGACCAGCCAGACGCCCAACGCCTCGGGCTGACGCAGCCTGGTGAGGTGTTCGGCCAGGCAGAGCCATGTGCACTGGTACACGTCAGCCGCGTCGGCGTGGCTCAGCCGGAACGATCTGGGCACCGACCAGACGAGGCGCGAGTAGCGTTCGACGAGCGCGTCCCAGCCGCACGAGCCGGACCGCCAGCCGACGAGGACCTCCGTGTTCGATTCCATGCCAGTGGGAGTCGAACTTGACCTTGGAGGCTCCCCAACTCACCCGAAAGTGAATTGTCCACAGGTGTGGAGAAACTCATCCACACCTGTGGACAACCCAGGGCTTGTGGACAACTACAGCTTGTGGAGACGCTCCACGGCCTCGTCGATCACCGCGTCCTGCTTGCAGAACGCGAACCGGATGAGGTGCTTCCAGTCGTCCGGGTGGTCGGTGAACACCTGCACCGGCACCGCCGCGACCCCGATCTTCGCGGGCAGGTCCCGGCACAGCGCCAGCCCGTCGCTGTACCCCAACGGCCGGACATCGGCGCAGATGAAGTACGTGCCCTCCGACGACCGCACCTCGAACCCGGCCGCACGCAGCCCCTCGGCCAGACGCGCGCGCTTCGACGCCAGCGAGTCCCGCAACGACGTCACCCAGTCCAGCTCGGCCGTCAGCGCGTGCGCGACCGCGGGCTGGAACGGCGCCCCGCCCACGAACGTCATGAACTGCTTGGCCGCCCTGATGGCCCCGATCAGCTCGGCGGGCCCGCACGCCCAGCCGATCTTCCAGCCGGTGCAGTTGAACGTCTTGCCCGCGCCCGAGATCGACAGCGTCCGCTGCGCCATCCCCGGCAGCGAGGCGAGCGGGATGTGGACGAGACCGTCGAACACCAGGTGCTCGTACACCTCGTCGGTGATCGCCAGCAGGTCGTGCTCGACGCACAGCGCCGCGATCGCTTGCAGCTCCTCCAAGCGGAACACGGTGCCGGTCGGGTTGTGCGGCGTGTTGACGAGAACCGCCTTGGTCCGCGGCGTCACGGCCGCCCGCAGCGCGTCGACGTCCAGCGCCAGCCGCCCCGACTCGTCCTCCCGCAGCCCCACCGTCACCCGCGTCGCACCGGCCATCGCGACCGACGCGGCGTAGGAGTCGTAGTACGGCTCGATGAGGATCACCTCGTCACCGGCCTCGACCAGCGCCAGCAACGAGGCCGCGATCGCCTCCGTCGCCCCGACCGTCACGAGGACCTCGGTGTCCGGGTCGTAGGTGAGCCCGTACCGGGCCCGGTGCGCGGCGACGGCCCTGCGCAACACCGGCATGCCGGGGCCGGGCGGGTACTGGTTCACCCCCGACGCGATGGCCGACTGGGCGGCCGCGAGCATCGACTCCGGACCATCGGTGTCGGGGAAGCCCTGACCGAGGTTGACGGCGTCGTGCTGCACGGCCAGCGCCGTCATCTCCGCGAAGATGGTCGACGTGAACGGCTGCAACCGGGGAACTAGCGCTGGTACCCGCACAACGCAGGATCTTCACGGACAATGGACCTGTGGAGCAACTGACCGCCGCTGACCAGCAGAAGCGCACCGACCTGCGCAAGATGAAGCTCGTCGCCACGAGCTTCCTCGCCGGCGCGACGGTGATCTTCTTCGCCACCCACCTCTTCGAGGGCGCCTGGGTCGGCTACGTCCGGGCCGCCGCGGAGGCGGGCATGGTGGGCGCGCTCGCCGACTGGTTTGCCGTCACGGCCCTGTTCCGCAGGCCGCTGGGGCTGCCGATCCCGCACACCGCGATCATCCCCGAGCGCAAGAACATGTTCGGGCAGACGCTCGGTGACTTCGTGGGCGTCAACTTCCTCAGTCCCGAGGTGGTCCAGGACAAGCTGCGGCGGGCGGGCATCGCCGAGCGGGCCGGGGCGTGGCTCAAGCAGCCGGAGAACGCCGAGCGGATCACGAACGAGCTGGCGAACGTGCTCAAGGGTGCGATCACGGTGCTCAAGGACGACGTGGTCCAGGCGGTGGTGGAGCAGGCGGTCGTCAAGCGGGTCACGGAGCAGCCGTGGGGACCGCCGCTGGGCAAGCTGCTGGGGCAGGTGCTGACCGACGGCGCGCACCACAAGCTGGTCGACCTGATGTGCGACCGGGCCTACGAGTGGGTGCGGGACAACCACGACAAGGTCAGCCTGATCGTCTCGGACCGCGCGCCGACGTGGTCGCCCAAGTTCGTGGACGCGATGCTGGGCGACAAGGTGTACACGGAGCTGGTCAACTTCGCGTGGGCGGTGAAGACGGACGTCAACCACCCGATGCGGCTCGCCGTCGACCAGTTCCTGCTGGAGTTCTCCGCGGACATGCAGAGCGACCCGGCGACCATGCAGCGCGCCGAGCAGGTCAAGCACCAGGTGATCAACCACCCGGACGTGCAGAAGCTGATCAGCAGCGCGTGGGGCACGGCCAAGAAGATGCTGATCGAGGCAGCCGAGGACCCGTCCAGCGAGCTGCGCCGGCGGGTGACGCAGGGGCTCGTCACACTTGGCACGAACCTCACCGACGACCCGCGGCTGCGCGCCAAGGTCGACGGCTGGCTGGAGCAGGCCGCCGGGTACGTCGTGAGCAACTACCGGGCGGAGATCACCACGCTGATCACGGACACGGTCGAGCGCTGGGACGCGGAGGAGACCTCGCGCAAGATCGAGCTGCAGGTCGGCAGGGACCTGCAGTTCATCCGCATCAACGGCACGGTGGTCGGTGCGCTCGCCGGTCTGGTGATCTACACCGTGGCCAACGCGCTGTTCTGATGCGCGTTCTGGGCGCGCGTCCGTTTTCGGAACGTGCGGGCCTTCTCGCGGTTGCCGCAGACCTGCATCGAGCACCAGGTGCGCGAGCGGTTGCGGGAGCGGTCGAAGAAGGCCCGCCCGCAGTCCTCGGCCGGACAGATCTTGAAGCGTTCCCAGGACCCCAGCACCGCGAGGCGGGCGGAGGCGGCCAGCACGGCGCCCAGCGCGTCCGAGCTCGACAGCACCGGGACGCCGTCGGTGAGCTCGATGTGCACCACGCCCGCGGCCGTCTGCGGGCCTGACGACCCCTCGATGGACGACCTCAGCGCCGCACGGGCCGCGCGTGCCTGCGCGATGTCACCGCTTCGTCCGAGGCCGCGCTCGGTCACCCACGCGCGCCAGGAGGCTTCACTGTCCAGTACGTGTCGAGTGTTCAGGAAGCCGAGCAGCAGCTCGACGTCGTGATCCCAGCCGACAGTCAGACCAGTCACCCCACCACTGTAGGCGCCACGGCGGTCACCCGTCAGCGCATCGAGGAATACACCGTGTGTATACACCGTGTGTATAGTGCTCCTCATGTCGATCGGACACGCACTGCTGGGCCTGCTCGAGGGCGGTCCAAGGCACGGGTACGACCTGAAGCGCGCCTATGACGAGCGCTTCGGTCAGGACCGGCCGTTGCACTACGGGCAGGTGTACTCGACCCTGTCGAGACTGCTGAAGAACGGTCTCGTGACCGACGCCGGCGTGGAGGCGGGTGACGGTCCCGAGCGCAAGCGGTACGCCATCACCGACGCCGGGGTCACCGACGTCGAACGCTGGCTCTCCACCCCGGAGAAGCCGGAGCCGTACCTGCAGAACACGCTCTACTCGAAGGTGGTGCTGGCGCTGCTGTCCGGCCGCGGCGCCACCGAGGTGCTGGACGCGCAGCGGTCGGCTCACCTCACCGCCATGCGCGAGCTGACCAGGCGGAAGGCGGACGGCGACCTCGCCGACCAGCTCATCTGCGACTTCGCGCTGTTCCACCTGGAAGCCGACCTGCGGTGGCTGGAGCTCACGGCCGCCCGCATCGACCAGCTGGCCGCGGAGGTCACGCGATGAGCCTGGTGAAGGCCGAGGGCCTGTTCAAGTCGTTCGGCAAGACCCGCGCGCTCGACGGCGCGGACATCACGATCCGCGCGGGCGAGGTCGTGGCGATCATGGGGCCGTCGGGCTCCGGCAAGTCCACGCTGCTGCACTGCCTCGCCGGCATCATGCCGCCGGACAAGGGCACCGTGATGTACCGGGACCAGGACCTGACCGCCATGGGCGACAGCGCCCGCAGCGAGCTGCGCCGCACCGAGTTCGGGTTCGTGTTCCAGTTCGGGCAGCTCGTGCCGGAGCTGACGTGCGTGGAGAACGTGGCGCTGCCCCTGCGGCTCAGCGGTGTGAAGCGCAAGCAGGCCGAACGGGCCGCGCTGGACTGGCTGGCCAAGCTGGAGGTCGACACCGTCGCCGACCAGCGCCCCGGTGAGACCTCCGGCGGTCAGGGGCAGCGTGTCGCCATCGCCCGCGCCCTGGTCACCGGCCCGAAGGTGATCTTCGCCGACGAACCGACCGGCGCGCTCGACTCGCTGAACGGCGAGCGCGTCATGCACCTGCTCACGACGGCGGCCCGTGACACGGGCGCGGCGGTCGTGCTCGTCACGCACGAGGCGCGGGTCGCCGCCTACTCCGACCGCGAGGTCGTGGTCCGCGACGGTCGGGCGCGTGACGTGGAGTTCGCACGGTGAACCGGGTGTTCGCAGACCTCGCCCTCGGGGTCCGGCTGGCCGTCGGGGGCAGCCGGAAGTCCTGGGTGAGGCTCCTGCTCCAGGGCGTCGGGATCGGGCTGTGCGTGGCCGTGCTGCTGCTCGCCGCGTCGGTCCCGACCGCGTTCGGCAACCGCCAGCAGCGCGAGGAGGCGGCCGGTCCCGTCACCACCGAGTCGGCGGACGCCCCGCTGCTGGTGGAGAACGGGTCGGTGGCGTTCCGCGACGACAACGTGCGCGGGATGTACGTCCGGGTGCTCGCTCCCGGCGCGCCCAAGCCGCCCGGTGTGGAGAGGCTCCCCGCCGACGGCGAGATCCTCGTGTCGCCCGCGCTCGCGGAGCTGCTCGCGAGCCGGGAGGGCGAGCTGCTCAGGCCGCGGTTCCCGCAGAAGGTCGTCGGCACGATCGGGGACGAGGGGCTGGAGAGTCCCTCCCAGCTGAGGTTCCTCGCGGGCGACGGGAAGATCGAACCCGCGGAGGACAACCGGGTCAGCGGGTTCGGCAACGCCGAGTACGGCGAGGGGCTGCCCGAGGTGATGCTGCTGCTCAGCATCGTCAGCGCGGTCGTGCTGCTGTTCCCGGTGCTCGTGTTCGTCAGCGTCTCGGCCAGGCTCGCCGCCGCGCAGCGCGACCGCAGGCTGGCGGCGTTGCGGCTGGTGGGCGCCGGTGCGACCAGGGTGCGGCTGATCGCGTCCGGGGAGGCGCTGGCCGGTGCCGTGGTGGGGCTGGTCATCGGGTTCGGGCTGCTGCACGCGGTGCGGCCGTTCGTCGGTGACATCCCGATCTCGCAGCTGGCGTTGTTCCCGGCCGACGTCGTGCCGACGCTGCCGCTGACGCTCGTCGTGGTCGTCGCCGTGCCCGCGCTGGCCGTGCTGACCTCGGTGTTCGCCATGCGCCGGTTGATCATCGAACCGCTCGGCGTCGTGCGGGAGCAGAAGCCGGTGCGGCGCAGGCTGTGGTGGCGGGTCGTGCCCGCGCTGGGCGGCGCGGCGTTGCTGGCGAGCCAGGCCGGCCTGTTCGGGTCGGGGTCGAAGCCGAACGACGCCGTGGTCGTCGGCGGTGTGGTGCTGCTGCTGTTCGCCATCCCGGCGTTGTTGCCGTGGCTGGTCGAGCGGGTCGTGTCCGGCACGCGGGGCGCCACCCCCGCCTTGCAGCTGGCCGTGCGCCGGTTGCAGCTCGACGCGGGAACGGCGGCGCGCGTCGTCGGTGGCGTGGCGGTGGTGCTCGCCGGTGTCGTGACGCTGCAGATGATCTTCGCGACCGCGGAGAGGGAGGTGCGGGGAGACCGGGCGGCCAGCGCGGACGTCAAGCACCTCACCGTCGACGTGAGCGGGAACGCCGACCTGCCGCAGCTGCCGGGCGTCTTGGCCGGGGTCAAGGGGGTGGTCGACGTGCAGGAGCTCACGTCCACCTACGCCGTGGGGCCCGAACGGCAGCACTTCGCGGTGAAGATCGGGTCGTGCGACGCCCTCCGGCTGAGCACCGGGATCGGGAGCTGCGCGGACGGTGACGTGTTCGTCGTGCCACCGGCCTCCGCCGAGTGGGGCACCGTGCAGACCGGCGACACGATCGCCCTGGGCAAGGCCCGCGTCCCGTGGACCGCTCCCGAGGTGAAGCAGGCGGCGGGCAACGACACCGGCCTGTACATCACCTCCGCCGCGGTCGCCGGGATCGGCCTCACCGGCGAGCTGAAGGAGGTCCAGGCCGAGGTGGACCTGGCGGTCCCGGACGTCGTGGAGCACGCGCGCAACGCCATCGCGCCGTACGGCTGGCGCGTGCACACCTACTTCGGCGGCGAGGACATCTCGGACCGCGTCGAGGAGTCCTTCTCCCTCGTCCGCAACGCCCTGTACGGGGCCGCGCTGGTGACCTTGCTGCTCGCCGCGGCCTCGTTGCTGGTCGTGGGTCTGGAGCAGGTGCGGGAACGGCGGCGTCCGCTCGCGGCCATGGCGGCGAGCGGCATCCCCCGCAGCACGCTCGCGTGGTCCCTGGTGTGGCAGAACGCCATCCCGCTGGTGCTCTCCACCGTCGTGTCGGTGGCCACCGGTGTCGTGCTGGGGGCGCTGGTCGCGCGCGTGCTCGACGGCGAGGTGGTCTTCGACTGGGCGGGGACGGGTCTCGTCACGGCCGTGTCGGTGGGGATGGTCGCGCTGGTCACCGTTGCGACGTTGCCCTCGCTGAGAAGAGCGACCGGAGCGCTGGGCCTTCGGACCGAGTAGCCGCGACGTGCTCTGCCAGGCGGTCCTGTACCAGCCCGTGCCGGAACTGGTAGCAGGCTCCCGCCCGGCAGAGCACGCCGAGCTTGCGCGAGTCCTCCAGGAAGACCATCAGCTCCCACGGCAGCTTCCCCCGCAGCGCCAGCCAGATCCGCGCGACGGTGAACCACCACCAGCGCAGGTGCAGCACGGCGAGCGCGAACCCGAGCATCAGCCCGGACGCGAGGCCCAGCCCCACCATCCCGGTCTGGGCGGGACCGAACACCAGTGCCGCCGCCGAGCCGAACACCACGGCCAGCACGAGAGATCCGGTCCACACCGCGACTCGGTCGCGCGACATAGTCCACTGTGGACTGGAGGCTTGCGACAGCTCGGCCGAGCTCGACAGCGCGAACCGCAGCGCGACCGCCACCGCGAGACCGAGACCGACCACGAGCCCGGCGGACAGCCCGTACAGCGCGCCGAAGACGAGCCCGGCGGCCAGCCCCAGCACGCCGGGGACGAGCAGCAGGCTGCGCCAGATCCCCAGGCGCGGCTTGACCTCCCGCTCCCGTGACGCCGACAGCGCGGCGGCGCCGACGGCGGCTCCCGCGACGAGGCCGGTGACCGGCGCGAGCTTCGGCGTGATCGAGTAGGCCATCAGCCAGGCGACGCCGAACCCGCCGATCGCGCCCAGCACCAGCGCGCCGAGCAGCGCGAGCCACGTCGTGCCCACCGACCGGCGCAGCTCCCACCAGGCCAGCTCGCGCAGGCCGCGTTCGCGCATCTCGTGCGCGAGGAACTCCAGCCAGCGGCGCGCCCTGTCCCGCGGCCACACCTGCGAGGCCCTGGCGTGGTGCGCGAACGCGCGGTTGCCGTACGCCCGCGAGACCAGCTCGTCGCAGAGGTGGTCGGAGATCGCCCGCGCGCCGGGGAACCGGCCGCGGTCGAGCAGCTCGGTCGGCTCCGCCTCGCCGCCGGCGTAGACCATGCTCGCCAGCCACATCGTGAGCGGCGTGGACAACGCCTCCGCGAGCCTGCCGTCCGGTTCCTCGCGCAGCTGGATGAACACCGGCTCCCACCGCGCCGCGCCCCAGCTGTCCGCGCTGTTGCGCAGGTAGGCGGCGACCTCGTCGAGGTCGAGCGGCGCCAGTTCGACCACGTCGGCACCGGGCACCGGGCCCGCCGCGCGCACGGCCTGGGCGAACTCGGCCGTGCGGCTGGTCAGCACGAGCGGCCGGTTCGCCGGGAACGCCTTGGTGATGCGGGCCAGCGCGTCCGCGCGCTGGTGGCCGGGGATGTCGTCGAACCCGTCCAGCACCGGCAGGACCAGCTGCTGCTCGACCAGCAGGTCACCCGCGTAGCTACCGTACAGCTCGGTGTTGCGCAGCGCGGGGTGGTCCTCGTAGAGCCTGCGGGTGAGCCACGTGCGGATGTCCTCGGCCGCCGGGTCCCACGTCGACAGCGGCAGCAGGACCGGCACCATGCCGCCGGTGTACCGGTCGAGCAGCCCGCACGTCAGCAGCATCGCGACGGTCGTCTTGCCGGTGCCCGCCCCGCCGAGGAACACCATCCGCCGGTTGGCCTGCCGTTCGAACGCGCCGACGACGGCGTCGCTGCGGCCGGGTGGTGCGGGCCGTTCGTCGCTCAGGTCCTGCTCGGTCGCCGTCCAGTGCAGGTCGAGCAGGTCGGGCTCGGTGAGGCCGCGCGAGCGCACCTCCTCGTTCCACTGCGCCTGAAGGCCGACCGCGAGGGCGCGGCAGGCGACGTCGAGGTGCTCGTCCGTGCTCAGCGCGGCGTTGTGCCGGCGCCGGACCCACGGGTCGAGCAGCGCCAGGAACCCCAGGAACGCCACGGCGAGCACGAACAGCCACAGGTCCGGGTCGATGCCGTCGCCGGTCACGAAGAGACCGGCCGCCGTGAGCACCGCGGTCAGCACGCAGCCGGTCAGCAACGCCCGCTGACGGAATCTGGACATGCTTCGCATCATGGCGCACCGCGCGAGTCCCCGGCCGGTTCGGCGACCCGTGTCGTGACCTCCAGTTGCCGATCACAGTTGCGCGCGGGCGCTCACAGGGGCCAGCGCCGCTCGCCGAGCGTCAGGAACTGGCCGCCGGGGCGCACGGAGATCCCGAACTCCCGTCGGCGTGGTTCGCCCAGCGCGCGCCACTCGGTGAGGGCCCGCTCCGCGTCGTCCCACAGCCGCCGCGGCCCGCCCTGGTCGACGTGCGCGCCGCGGTGGCGCACCCAGGAGCCGTCCGGGTGGGCGAGCCAGTCGCGGCCGGCGACGACGCCGGGCAGCGCTGTGCCCGCGAAGAACTCGAACGGGCTCGCCGGGTTGACGACGGTGGCCATCCGCAACGTCGTGGGGCCGCGGTCGAACGGGCCTTCGCCCGCCGAGGCGGGCGGGCTCGCGTGGGCGCGCAACGGCATGAACCGGCCGTCCTCGGCCAGCACGCGGCCCTCGCCGGTGCCGTCGCCGTTCGACGTGACCACGACGAGCCCCGCGCCGATCGGGCGGTGCAGCGTCGTGACGACCAGGCCGCCGGGACGGCACTGCTCCAGCCAGGCGGGCGGGATCGTCGCGACGGAGCACGTCGCCAGCACCCGGTCGTACGGGGCGCGCGCCGGATGGCCGAGCGCGCCGTCGCCCGTGCCGCAGAACGGCTCGAAACCGTTGTGCCGCAGCCGTTCGCGCGCCCGGCGGGAGATGTCCGGGTCGACGTCGACCGTCGTCACGTTCGCGGCACCCGCGACGTGGCAGAGCAGTGCCGCGTTGTACCCGGTGCCGGTGCCGATCTCCAGCACCCGCTGTCCGCTGTGGACGTCGAGCGCCTCCAGCATGATCGCCATGATCGTCGGCATGCTCGACGAGCAGGTGGGTGTGCCGCCGGTCACCGTGTCGTCGCCGTCGAACTGGGTAACCCAAACGCGGTCGGCGTAGACCAGGCGCAGCCAGTCCGGGTGCTCCGCGGTGACCCGTTCCCAGTCGCCGTCGTGCAGCTGGCGGTAGAAGTGGGGCAGGAAGCCGTGTCGTGGCACGGTCCGGAAAGCCTTGTGCCACCGGGGATCGCGCAGCGCGCCGGTGTCGCGCAGGTGGTCGGCGAGCTCGGTGCGCAGCGCCTCGGCGTCGTCCACGTCATCTCCACGGGTCGCCTCCACGGTATCCCTGTGGCGGAGCCCACGCAGCAGTTGCTAGCAGGGTGCTTGCAACTGCTAGCACTCATCGCTAACGTGGTTGGTGGCACGAGGGACGGGAGCGGTGAAGTGGACAAGTCCATCGACAAGGCGGTCGCGGACCTCGGGCGCAACATCGGTCAGTACATCCGCGAGCAGCGCAACTCCGCGAAGATCTCGTTGCGCGAGTTGGCGAAGCAGGCGGGTGTCTCCAACCCCTACCTCAGCCAGATCGAGCGGGGACTGCGCAAGCCCAGCGCGGAGATCCTCCAGCAGATCGCCAAGGGCCTGCGCATCTCGGCGGAGGCGCTCTACGTCGAAGCCGGGATCCTCCAGCAACGCGAAGGCGGTGCGCTGGCCGACGCCATCGTCGCCGCGACCGATCTGACCGAGCGGCAGAAGCAGGTGCTGCTCGACGTCTACGAATCTTTCAGGCGGGAGAACGCCGCCAAGAACCAGGAGGAGTGATCTCCATGCCGAAGCTCACCCAGGACGACGTCCGCAAGGCCGCCGAGCAGGGCGCCCACGCCGCGCGTCAGGCGCTGCTCGCCGCCCTCGGCGCCGGTGACCTCGCCGCCAAGGCCGTGGTCGAGGCGCTGAACAAGGCCAAGGAGCGCGCCGAGGAGGCCCGCAGCCAGGCCAAGGACCTGCCCACCGAGCTGGAGGGCCTGCGCGAGAAGCTGCAGCCGGCCGAGCTGAAGAAGCTCGTCGACGCCTACACGGCCTCCGCGGTGAACCTGTACACCTACCTCGCGGAGCAGGGCGAGCAGACGCTGGAGCAGATCAAGACCCAGCCGCAGCTCAAGCAGGCCGTGGAGCAGGTCGAGCAGGCCGTCGAGGCCGCGCAGAAGCGCGCGGAGACCGCCGCCGCCGACGCCAAGGTGCTCGCCGACGACGTCCTCGGCAAGGTCACCCGCCGCACCCGCTCGGTCGGCGAGAAGGTCGCCGCCCAGGTCGAGGACAGCGCGGAGAAGCTGGCGGAGGAGATCGTCGAGGCCGGTGGCGAGGCCGCGCACGAGGTGCGCAGCACGACCCGCAAGGCCGCGAACCGCACCGCGCCGCGCAAGCCGGCCACCACGACGCGCAGCACCACCACCGCTGCGAAGAAGACCACGCCGAACACCACCAAGTGATTCGGGTCTGAGGTTTTCCCTCGCGAGGGGAGCGGGCCGAGAGGTCCGCTCCCCTCGCGTCGTATCGGCACGTAGTCTGGGTGCGTGTTCCAAATCCCGATCTTCAGCATCTGGTACCTCGACACCGTCGTGTACTTCGTGTTCGACCTCGGGTTCAGCATCCTGGGCCTGTTCGCGTTCTTCCACGCGCTGACCCAGCGGGTGGACGCCTACACCGCGATCGAGCGCATGACCAAACCCGCGTGGCTCGGCATCACCGGCGGCGGGACGGCGGCGATGCTGTTGTTCTCGCCGGGAGGGGTCGGCTCGATCTTCTGGCTGGCCGGGCTGGTCGCCGTGCTCGTCTACATGGTGGACGTGCGGCCGAGGCTGATCGAGGTCCAGCGCGGACCCCGTTGGTGATCACGACCTCCTACGGCTCCGGCTCGCCCGTCACGCTCGTGGCGCACGGGCTCGGTGCCACGGCCGGTGAGGCGCGCATCCCCGCCTCCGGCCTGCCGGGAACCCGCGTCGTGGTGACCCTGCCGTCGCACGGGGACGCCCCCGACGCCCCTCCCGGGTACTGGGACTACGGCCGCATCGCGGCCGACCTCGCGACAGTTCCCGCTGACCAGGCCGTCGGCGTCTCACTCGGCGCCGGGGCGCTGGTGCGGTTGCTCTCCACCGAACCCGACCGGTTCACCAGGGTCGCGCTGCTGCTCCCCGCCGTGCTGGACCAGCCGCGACCGTCGTTCACGTTGCGGCAGCTCTCCGACCTGACCACCGGCCCGCCCGCCTACGTCGCCGAGCGCAGGGCCGCGCTGACCCGCCTGGAAGCCGCCGCCGAGCAGCTGCCGGGCCAGGTCGCCGTTCCCGACGCCGCACTCCTGGCAGCCGTGCGGGTCCCGGTGCTGGTCATCGGGGCCGTGGGTGACCCGCTGCACCCCGAGGACGTGGCGAAGGCCACCGCCGCCGCGTTCCCCGCGGGTGAGCTGTGGCTCGTCGACTCGCCCGCGCCGATGGTCAGCCACCGCGCGGAGATCCGCCACAGGTTGATCTCGTTCTTCGGCGGGTAGCCGAAGTGCATGGCTGAACAGAAGAAGATCGCGTTCCTGGTCGACACGGAGGGCATCGAGCAGATCGAGCTCACCGACCCGTGGCAGCACGTCGAGAAGGCCGGTGGCGTTCCCCGCCTGCTCGCGCCCAAGCTCGGCGAGGTCAAGGGCTTCAACCACCTCACGCCCGCCGACTCGTTCCCGGTGGACGGCACGTTCGCCGACGCCTCCGCCGACGACTACGACGGTGCCGTCATCCCCGGCGGCGTGGCCAACGCCGACTTCCTGCGCATGGACGCCGACGCCGTCGCGCTGGTGAAGGCCCTGGTCGCGGCGGGCAAGCCGATCGCGTCGATCTGCCACGGACCGTGGCTGCTGGTCGAGGCCGACGTCGTGCGCGGCAAGATGCTGACCTCGTTCCCGAGCCTGCAGACCGACATCCGCAACGCGGGCGGCGACTGGGCCGACCAGGAGGTCCGGGTCTGCGACATGAACGGGTGGACGCTCGTGACCTCGCGCAACCCCGACGACCTGCCGGCGTTCAACCGCGAGGCGCTGAAGGCGTTCGGGCTGGACTGAGCACCGGGATCTGCAGCTCCCGGCACTTCTCTACAGACGCGTGGCCGCGTAGTGCTTCATCGCGTCACGCACCCACTCGGCCATGTTGCCGTTCTCGACCTCGAAGTTGACCCGGAACTCGTCCGAGTCGGCGTAGAGGTCGGCGAGACCCGAGTAGGACTCCCGGTCGGGCGTCCAGCTCAGGCGGATCCAGCGGTGGTGGCGGTCGACCAGCTCCTGCGTCTCCGGAGCGTCGATCGCCGTGCCCGCCTTGTACAGGACACCGAACTCGTGGGCGATCTCCCTCCACTCGCCCATGAACCGGTCCGCGTCGGCGCGCGTCCAGCCCTTCGCCTTCTCCTTGCTCTCGGCGATGTGCTCCTTGACGCCCTCGCCGAAGCGTTCGACCAGCTCGGCCTCGTGCCGCTCCTGCTTCTTCGCGTCGAAGCCGTCGAACAGCTCCTCCATCTTCACCTCGTCCCCTCCTTCCAGCTCGCGGATGGTCCGCGCGACGGTGCCGGCGAGCCGGTCCAGCCGCTGCTTCTCGTCCTGCAACCACCGGTGGTGGTTGCGCAGGACCGTCAGCTGGTCCGTGCCGTTCAGCACCTCGGCCACCACGTCGAGGCCCAGGCCCAGGTCGCGCAGCAGCAGGATCTGCTGCAGGCGGTGGACCTGCTCCTTCTCGTAGTAGCGGTACCCGTTGTCCCCGACCCACGCCGGTGACAGCAGGCCGATCGAGTCGTAGTGCCGCAGGGTCCTGGACGTCACCTTCGACATCCGGGCCACCTGCGCGATCGACCAGGCCATCTCGGTCCCCCTTCGCGCTGGTTCGACGGTAGGGGTTGACGCAGCGTCAACGTCAAGCCGAGTTTGGCAGGATGGGTCGCATGTGGACCATCGCAGGGTCGCTGCAACCCGTACCGGTGCTTTCCCGCCTCGACCTCGTGCCCGCACCCGTCGAGGCCGCGCTGAAGACCCTCGACGGCGTGGACCGCGTCGCCGTGGCCGAGATCGACGCCTCCCTCGCGGACACCGCCGAGTTCTGCGAGCACTACGGCTCCCCGCTGGCCGCGTCCGCGAACTGCGTCGTCGTGGCCGGCAAGCGCGGCGACGTCGTCCGTTATGCGGCCTGCATGGTGCTCGCGACCATGCGTGCCGACGTCAACGGTGTCATCCGCAAGCGGCTGGACGCGCGCAAGGCGTCGTTCGCGCCGATGGACGAGGCCGTGGCGCTGACCGGCATGGAGTACGGCGGCATCACGCCCGTCGGCGTGCCCGCGGACTGGCCGATCCTCGTCTCACCCGAGGTCGCCGCCGCGCCCGAGCTGGTCGTGGGCAGCGGCATCCGCGGCAGCAAGATCCTCATCCCCGGCGAGGTGCTGATGAACCTGCCCGGCGCCGAGGTGCTTGACGGCCTGGCCCGCCCGGTGTGACGCCGCCGGGCATCACCCCTGGCCCTGGTACTTCACCAGCAGCTCGATCGCCTCGTCCACGTCGTCGGTGACGAGGATCCACTGCTCGGCCTCCCGGCCCGCCGCCAGCTTCTGCACCAGCGGCGCGGCCGGGACCTCGTCGGTCCAGAACGCCCTGCCGAGGAACACCATCGGCGCGGCCGGGCCGACGCTGCCGTAGTAGTTCTGGGTGAAGTCCTGGAAGACCTCCTGGACGGTGCCCGCCTTGCCCGGCGTGTAGACGATGCCACCGGTCGCGACGGTGAGCAGGCCCTCCTCGCGCACCGAGTTGGCGAAGTACTTCGCGTGCAGCTCGCAGGCCGGGTTGGGCGGCTCGTGGCCGTAGAACCAGGTCGGGATGCCGATCGTGCGCGGCGTGCCGGAGCCCGGCAGCTCGGGGAACGCCGCGAGCCAGCGGCCGATCGACTCGTCGTCGGCGCCGAACGACGGGACCTTGGCGACGTCGCGCAGCACCTCGGCGTCCACGTCGCCGAGCCGCACGCCCAGGGGCACGGCCTCCATCGCGCCGGGGCCGCCGCCGGTCAGCACGGTGAAGCCCGCCCTGCCCAGCGCCGCGCCGAGCTCGACGGCGTCGCGGTAGCCGTTCGTGTCCCGCGCCAGCGCGTGACCGCCCATGACCGCGACCGGGGACCCGGTCAGCACGTCGTCGAGGGCCTCGGTGATCGAGTGGTCGTGCAGGCGTTCGGCCAGCGCGTGCAGCGGGTCCGGGTGGTGGCCCTGCTGCTTGCTGTGCCGGTAGATCCGGGCGTCCGGGGTGTCCGCGTACGACTTCGGGTCGGCCGCGTCGAAGCCCTCGAACAGCTCGGCGGGCGTGTAGAGCGACGACCGGTACACGTCGTAGGGCAGGTCCGGGATCACCGGGAAGATCAACGCTCCCGCCGCCTCCGCGCGCCGCTGCATGCTCTCGCCGAGCGTGCAGCCGAGCAGCAGCGCCCCGTCCATCGGCACCCGCACGTCCTCGCGGGTCAGGTCGAGCCCGATGATGACGGCGTTGCGCAGGTCAGGCTGTTCTCGAAGCTGGTCGAGGCCGGTGATTTCGATCCGCACCGGGCAAGACTAGGCCCCGGCCGAACCTGCCGGGGCCGGCATCCGAATCCCTGATGGGAACCGCGGTCCGCCCGTCACCCCGACGTCCGGTACGGGCCTGCTCGGAGGCGGGCGAGCGGGAGCCGCTAGAAGATCACCGTCTGGTTGCCGTGCACCAGCACCCGGTCCTCCAGGTGCCACCGCAGGCCCCGCGCCAGCACGACCTTCTCGATGTCGCGCCCCTTGCGCACCATGTCCGCCACCGAGTCGCCGTGGTGCACGCGCAGCACGTCCTGCTCGATGATCGGCCCGGCGTCCAGGTCGGCCGTCACGTAGTGGCACGTCGCGCCGACCAGCTTCACGCCGCGGCGGTGGGCCTGGTGGTACGGGCGGGCGCCGATGAACGACGGCAGGAAGCTGTGGTGGATGTTGATCGCCCGGCCGGCCCAGGCCGCGCACAGCTCGGGCGGCAGGATCTGCATGAAGCGGGCCAGGACGACGGCGTGCGGGTCGTGCTTCTCGACCAGGGCCCGCAGCTGGGCGAACGCCGCCTGCTTGCCCTCGGGGTCGTTGGGCGGGAACGGCACGTGGTGGAACGGGATGCCGTGGGCCCTGGTGATGTCGCCCAGCTCGGGGTGGTTGCCGACCACGGCGGACACCTCGACGTCGAGCTCGCCGGTCGCGACCCTGGCCAGCAGGTCGTACAGGCAGTGGCCTTCCTTGGAGACGAGGATGACGACGCGCTTGCGCTCGCCCGTGTCGGTCACCGTCCACGTCGACTGCACGTTCAGGGCGGTCGCGACCTCGGCGAACAGGGCGCGCAGCTCGTCCACGCCGAACGGCAGGGAGTCCGCGCGGACCTCCTGGCGCGTGAAGAACCAGCCCGTCTCCGGGTCGGTGTGGTAGGCGGCCTCGACGATCCAGCCGCCGTGCTCCGCGAGGAACGACGAGATCCTCGCGATGATGCCGGTGCGGTCCGGGCAGCCGAAGGTGATCACGTAGCGGCGTTCAGGCGAAGACACGGCACGAGTATTCACGCCCTGGGCAGCGCCTCCAACAGGGACTCCTCGCCGGACACGATCGCGTGACCCGGGCGGCCCCACAGGCGGCGGTAGACGGCGTCGGCGGTGCCCGCGAGGGTGGCGTCCGCGTCGACGGCGGAGTCGTGCACGCCGCGGTGGACGACCGGCGCCTCGCCCGCGGTCAGGTGGACCTCCCACGTGCGGCCCGCGTCGGCGGCGTGCACGAGGATCCTGCCGGTCACCTCGATGACACGGCCGCGGGTGATCTGGCGGGGCATCATGACGGTGAGCCACTCGTCGACGCCGTCCGCGGCGAACTCCGGGTCGAAGAGGAGCGCCGGCAGGTCGTGGCCGGTGGCGAGCTCGGCGTCCAGGCGGTGGACGGACGTCTCGTGCGCCTGCCTGCGCGGCCAGAAGTCCGCGCGCTGCGGGCCGTGGAACGTCCACGCGGGACGGTCGGCGGGCGCCTCGCGGAGCCGCGTCACGAGGGTCGCCAGGGCGTCGTCCCACCAGGCGAACACCTCGTCCCAGCCGCGCGGGGCCTCCGGCCACTCCGGCCTGTCCTCGGAGGGGTCGGTGAGAACGCACCGGCCCGCCCACGTGTGCACCTCGGCGACGTGCCGCACCAGGTCCAGCACCGTCCACTCCGGACAGCTCGGGACGGCGGCGTCCGGGCCCGCCTTGAGGGCGGCCGTGCGCAACGACGAAGCCTGCTTCTCGATCTCCGCGACGAAGTCCACGGACCTCACCCTAGGGCGCGACGGCCGCCCATTCGAGCGTGATTTCCCCGAGCCGCCAACGGCGCCGGTCGTCGAGCACGGGCCAGCCGCGTTCCGCCAGCAGCCGCGCCGACTCCACCCACCGGGCGCGCGGGCCGAACGGGGCGAACGGGGCGGCGGTGGCCCAGCAGGCGTCCAGCTCGGCCAGGAGCGCGTGCACGCGTTCGCCCGGCACGTTCTTGTGGATCAACGCTTTCGGCAGCCGCTCGGCGAGGTCGGACGGCGTCTCGATGCCGGACGGCTTGCACGCCAGCGTGAACCGCAGCGGTCCCTCCGCCGACAGCGTCACCCACGTGCAGCGGCGGCCGATCTCGTCGCAGGTGCCCTCGACGACCAGCCCACCGGGGGCCATGCGCGACAGCATGGTGTCCCACGCCTCGAACGCCTGCTCCTCGGTGTACTGGCGCAGCACGTTGAACGCGCGCAGCAGCACCGGGCGGGCACCGGCCAGCTCGAAGCCGCCGCGGCGGAAGTCGAGCCAGGGCGGGTCGGCGACGGCCTTGCCCGCCTCCACCCGGTCGGTGTCGATCTCCAGCCCGAGGACGCGCACGTCCGGGCGCACGGCACGCAGCCGCACGGCCATCTCGACGGTCGTGACCGGCGTGGCGCCGTACCCGAGGTCGACCACCAGCGGGTCGGCCGCCTCCCGCAGGAACGACGACAGCGTGCCGGTCATCCACCTGTCGACGCGGCGCAGGCGGTTCGGGTTCGTGGTGCCGCGCGTCGGCAGGCCGAGCGCGCGGGCCCGGCCGGCCGCTAGCCGCGGTTTGCGAGCCATTCCGACGTGAACTCGCTCTCCTTGTCGAGCAGCACGGCGACCTGCTCGGCGATCATCTTCTCCAGCTTGCCGCCCATGAGCGGGATGCCGACCTTGACCTCCCCCGTGAGGGTGAGCTTCGAGCCGGACCCGTCGTCGGTGATCGTGAACGCGCCGTCCAGCCTGCCGGGGACGCCGCCGATCGTCACCTCGGCGGTGCCGGCGCCCGCGGCCCAGTTCTCGACGCGCTGGATCACCAGGTCGCCGCCCAGCAGCGACTTCGCGACCGACGGCAGGTGCTCGGCGGGGACGCCCTGCTTGAGCTGGTACGACGTCTTGCCGTCCACGCTGGTGTACGTCACGAGCTCGGCGTCCTTGCCGCCGATGGCGGCCAGCCGGTCCCGCAGGTAGGTCTCGTCGACCAGGGCGGCGAAGACCTTCTCCGCCGGGAAGGCCGACGTGGTGTGGTGCTCGATGCGGCGTGCCATGTCGCGGAGGCTACCGTTGACGTCCGTGACCACCACGCAGTCCGTACCTCTGGCCGAGCGCACCACGCTCCGACTCGGTGGCCCGGCCGCGCGGTTCGTCCACGCCACGACCGCCGCCGAGCTGGTCGAAGCAGTGCGCGCGGCCGACGCCTCCGCGACCGAGCAGGTCCTCGTGCTCGGCGGCGGCTCCAACCTCGTGATCTCCGACTCGGGCTTCGACGGCACGGTCGTGCACGTCGCCACCAAGGGCTTCCGGCTCGACCCGCTGGGCGGCGGCATCGTCCAGTTCACCGTCGAGGCGGGCGAGGAGTGGGACGCGGTCGTCGCCGAGGCGGTCGCGCAGGGCCTCGGCGGGCTGGAGTGCCTGTCCGGCATCCCCGGCCTGAACGGCGCCACGCCCGTGCAGAACGTCGGCGCGTACGGCGTCGAGATCTCCAAGGTGCTGCAGTCGGTCGACCTGCTGGACCGCCGCAGCGGCAAGGTGCACCAGGTGCCCGCCGCGAAGCTGGGCCTCGGCTACCGCACCAGCGTGTTGAAGAACACGGACAACGCCGTCGTGCTGCGCACCCGGTTCGCGCTGACGTCCGGCGGCATGTCCGCGCCGATCCGCTACGCCGAGCTGGCGCGCGTTCTCGGTGTGGCGCAAGGTGATCGCGTTCCCGCGGACGAGGCCCGCAAGGCCGTGCTGGAGCTGCGCCGCGGCAAGGGCATGGTGCTCGACCCCGCCGACCACGACACGTGGAGCGCGGGCTCGTTCTTCACCAACCCGATCGTCGACGACTCGACGTTCGCGGGCGTGCTGATCCGCATCGCCGAACGCCTGGGCTCCGACGTCGACGTGCCGAGCTACCCGGCGGGTCCAGGGCAGCGCAAGCTCTCCGCCGCGTGGCTGATCGAACGCGCGGGGTTCCGCAAGGGACATCAGGGACCCGGTGGCCGCGTCTCGTTGTCCGGCAAGCACACCCTGGCCCTCACCAACCGCGGTGGCGCCACCACCGAGGACCTGCTCGACCTGGCGCGCGAGGTGCGCGACGGCGTGCGGGCGGCGTTCGGCGTGGAGCTGCACCCGGAGCCCGTGTTCGTGGGCGTCCAGCTCTGACACCTGATGTGGCCCGGCGGTGCCGAGGCCGTTCAGGTGACTCCATGTGACGAACCGCTACCGCGCGTGTTTCATGGAGGTCAGAGGGAACGGAGGTCGCCATGAGCTACCTCGACGACGCGGTGCGAGCGGCCATCAGGCCCGTCAAGCGCGGGGTGGAGGACGAGCTCCTCGCCCGGCCGGGAGTCATCGGCGTCGACATCGGCGAGAAGGTCACCGGCGGCCTGCCCACGGGCCGTGCGGCGATCGTCGTCTACGTGCGCGCCAAGGGACCCGGGCATCCCTGGCAGATCCCGCCCGAGGTGCGGGGCGTGCCCACCGACGTCGTCGCCGAGACGATCGTGCTGCACCGGGCGATGGTCACGCGCCCGGCGGAAACCGTTGCGGCGGAACGGCACCAGGTGTTGCGCGGCGGCATCGGCATCGGGCCGGCCAGGAGCTTCCGGGTGGTGCCGCCGGAGGTGCCGAAGGCGGGCGAGTACGTGATCGCGGGCACGCTCGGCGCGTTCGCCGTCACCCGGGACGAGCACCGCAAGGTGCTGGGGCTCACCACGTTCCACGTCGGTTGCGCCGACGACTCGTGGTCGGTGGGCGACGGGTTCGTGCATCCGTCCAGAGTGGACGGCGGGGTGCCGGGCGCCGACGAGGTGGCGGTGCTGGACCGCGCGGCGCTCGCGGGCTCGGTGTGCGCGGCGGGGCTGTGGACGGGCAGCAGGCCGGTGCGGGCGGAGGTCGTCGACATCGGCGCGGTCACCGGCGACGCCGAGGCCAGGATCGGTTCCACCGTCCGCAAACGCGGCCGCACCACGCGGCTGACCTACGGCGTGGTCGCCTCGGTGGACGCGACGATCCGGCTCGACTTCGGCGGCGGGATCGGCGTTCGCACGGTGCGCGACCAGGTCCGCGTGCACTCGGCGGACCGCTTCGGCGACCACGGCGACAGCGGCGCGGTGCTGGTGGACGCGGACAACCGGGTCGTCGGCCTGTACGTGGCGGGCAGCGGCCGGACGGGGTTCGCGAACCCCGTCCGGCCGCTGCTGCGTCAGCTGGACGTGGAGCTGCTCACTGCCGGTGCACCCTGGTCGCGGAGGACTGGGCGCGGGGCTTGAGCACGATCTCGTCGAGGTTCACGTGCGAGGGCCGGGTGACGGCGAACGCGATGACGTCCGCCACGTCGTCGGCGGTGAGCGGCGTGAGGCCCTCGTAGACCTTGGCCGCGCGCTCGGTGTCGCCGTCGAACCTGTTGGCGGAGAAGTCGGTCTCGACCATGCCCGGCAACACCTCGGTGACCCGCACCGGCTGGCCGAGCAGCTCGCCGCGCAACGTCCGGTGCAGCGCCGACTGCGCGTGTTTCGCGCTGGTGTAACCGGATCCGTTGTCGTACGCGTCACGTGCCGCGACGGACGTCACGGACACGATGTGCCCGTCACCGGACGCGATCAGCTTGGGGATGAACGCCTTCGTGACCAGCAGGGTGCCGAGGACGTTCGCCTCCCACATCCAGCGCCACTGCGCCGGATCGCCCTCGGCGACGGTCGACAGCCCGCGTGCGCCACCGGCGTTGTTCACGAGGACGTTCGCCTGGGGTACCCGGTCGGCGAAGGCGGCGACGGAGGTCTCGTCGGTGACGTCCAACTCGATGGCCGTCCCGTCGATCTCCTTCGCGATAACGTGGAGGAGGTCCAGACGACGTGCGCCGAGCACGACGTGGAACCCTTCGGCGGCCAACCGCCGCGCGGTGGCCTCGCCGATGCCCGCGCTTGCTCCGGTCACTACTGCGACAGGTCGATTCACGACCCCGATCGTAGGCGGACGACGCGCATGTGACCGACGTCACCCGCACCACCCGGTCGTGCTGGACGTCCTGCTTTCTGGGAGGTCGAAACCGTGAAGAGAACACTTGCTGCGCTGGTCGCCGGGCTGACGCTGCTGACCGGCTGCTCGAGTGTGGAGACGGGGACGCCGAAGCCGGACAGCACCCTGCCGTCCGCGAAGGTCACCCTGGAGCCGGTCGACGGCGCCAAGGACGTGCAGGTCACGAGCCCGGTCCAGGTCACCGTCGTCGACGGCAAGATCGAGTCCGTCGCGCTGAAGTCGCCGGAGGGCAAGGACGTCGCCGGCACCCTGACCGAGGACAAGACCGGCTGGACCACCGCCGAGCCGCTCGGGTACGGCAAGACATACAGCTACTCCGGCAAGGTCGTGGGCACCGACGGCAAGCCCGTCGACCTCAAGGGCTCGTTCACCACCGTCGCGCCCGGCGCGCAGACCCGCGCCACCCTCTGGCCGGGCGACAACCAGACCGTCGGGGTCGCGGCGCCGATCATGGTGAAGTTCGAGGCGCCGGTGGAGGACAAGGCGACGGTCGAGAAGGCGCTCAAGGTCACCAACTCGGCGAACGTCACCGGCTCCTGGGCCTGGCTGAACGCCCAGGAGGTGCACTACCGGCCGGAGCAGTACTGGCCCGCCAACACGCAGGTCAAGGTCGAGGCCAGGCTCTACGGCGTCAACTACGGCGGTGGCGCGTTCGGCAAGGCCGACGTGACGAGCGAGTTCACCATCGGCCGCAACCAGGTCGTGAAGATCGACAACCCGACCCACCGGCTCAAGGTCTTCCGCGACGGAGCGCAGGTCGCCGACTACCCGGCATCGTTCGGCAAGGACGCCGACCCCGAGCTGACCACGCCGAACGGCACGTTCGTCGTCATGTCGAAGCACGACACGTGGTCGTTCGACAACCCGCGCTACGGCTACACCAACGTCGTGAAGAAGTGGGCCGTCCGGTTCTCCAACCACGGCGAGTTCATCCACGAGAACAACGACAACGCGGCCAACATCGGCACCAACAACACCTCGCACGGCTGCGCGAACCTGCTGGAGGCCGACGCGAAGGCGTACTTCGACTCGGCCCTGGTCGGCGACCCGGTCGAGGTGACCGGCTCGATCACCACGCTGCCCGCCCAGTTCGACTGGTACGACTGGCAGCTGTCGTGGGAGCAGTGGAAGAGCAAGTCCGCCATCAAGTAGCACCGGCGGGAATGAGTCCCCCCGCCCTGTCGTTCGCACGTGTGTGCACTTGAGACACGTGACGGTGGCCGGCGGGGGACGACTGGCCGTTCGCGAGTCCGGTCCGGAAGGCGCGCCGCCTGTCGTCCTGGTCCACGGCTGGGCCCAGACGGGAGCCGTCTGGGGCGACCTCCCCGGTTTCCGCTGCTACGCCGTCGACCTGCGCGGACACGGCGAGTCAGACGACTTCGGCGACTACCGCGACTCGGCCGCCTGGGCAGCCGACCTGCGCGCGGTGCTCGGCCACACCGGGCCCGCGACCGTCGTCGGCTGGTCCTACGGCGGTCTCGTGATCGCCGACTACCTGCGCTTCCACGGCACCGCGGACGTCACCGCGCTGGTGCTGGCGGGCGCCATCACCGAGATCGGTCGCGGTCGCCGTGGAGGCGAGACCGGGCCGGTCATGCGGGCCGCGCTGCCCGGCGCGATCACCGACGACGAGGTGCTCGCCGAGTTCTGCCGGGCGATGGCGCCCGGTCTGCCGGAGAGCACGGTCGGCGAACTCACAGCCGCGGCGGTCTCGGTCGGTCCTAAGGTGCGGGGAAAGCTGTTCCGCAGGGATGTGGGCAGCGCTGACGTGTTGACCGCCGTCGATGTGCCGACCCTCGTGGTGCACGGCGCGGAGGACCGGGTGGTCGCCCCCGCCGCCGCCGAGTACTCCGCCGCCCTGATCCCCGGAGCCGAGTTGAGCCTCTACCCAGACACCGCGCACGCGCCGTTCCTGGAGCGGCCGGAGCAGTTCGCCCACGACCTGGCGCGGGTCGCCCGGTGAAGCGCGTCGCGGTGCTCTCAGTCCACACCTCGCCGCTCGAACAGCCCGGCACGGGTGACGCGGGCGGAATGAACGTCTACATCGTCCAGACGGCCACCAGGATGGCGCAACGCGGTGTCGAGGTGGAGATCTTCACCCGTGCGACCTCGTCCGAACTGCCGCCGGTGGTCGAGCTGGCACCCGGCGTGCGCGTCCGCAACGTCGCCGCCGGCCCGTTCGAGGGGCTCGGCAAGGAGGACCTGCCGAGCCAGCTCTGCGCGTTCTCGGCGGGCGTCCTGCGCGCGGAGGCCCGGCACGAGCCCGGCTACTACGACGCCATCCACTCGCACTACTGGCTGTCCGGCCAGGTCGGCTGGATCGCGCGGGAACGCTGGGGCGTGCCGCTCGTGCACACCGCCCACACGCTCGCCAAGGTCAAGAACCTGGCGCTGGCCGAGGGCGACGCGCCGGAGCCCAGGATGCGGGTCATCGGCGAGGAGCAGGTGGTCGCCGAGTCGGACCGGCTCGTGGCGAACACCGACATCGAGGCCGGTGAGCTGGTCAAGCTCTACGACGCCGAGCCGTCCAAGGTCGCCGTCGTGCCGCCGGGGGTGGACCTCGACCGGTTCACACCCGGCGACCGGCGCGCGGCCCGGCAGTCGCTCGGCATCCCCGCGGACGCGGTCGTGCTCGCGTTCGTCGGCCGCATCCAGCCGCTGAAGGCCCCCGACGTGCTGTTGCGCGCCGCCGCGGAGATGCTGGTCCGCGACCCGGGGCTGCGGTCGCGGCTGGTCGTGCTGATCGTCGGCGGCCCGTCCGGCAGCGGCACGGAACGGCCGAAGGCGCTGGAGGAGCTGGCGGCCCAGCTGCAGATCACCGACGTCGTGCGGTTCCTGCCGCCGCAGCCGGGTCCCGCGCTCGCGCGGGTGTACCGGGCGGCGGACCTGGTCGCGGTGCCGAGCCACAACGAGTCGTTCGGCCTCGTCGCCCTGGAAGCTCAAGCGTGCGGGACCCCGGTCGTCGCGGCGGCGGTCGGCGGTCTGCCGGTGGCCGTCGACGACGGCGTCTCGGGTGTGCTCGTGCAGGGCCACGAACCCGGCGCGTGGGCGGCGGCGATCACCGGCCTGGCGCTGCCGCGGCGGGAGCACCTGGCGAGCAACGCCGTGGGCCATGCGCGACGCTTCTCCTGGGACCGCACGACTGACTCGCTGCTGGCGGGGTACCAGGAGGCGGCAGACGCGTTCCGCCGGGAGGTTTTCGCTTGAGTGTCGACGCGGTGATCAAGGAGTTCCTCGACGAACGGGAGCTGAAGTACGACCGGCGCGAGCCGGGGAAGTTCTTCGTGACGCTCCCCGGCACCAAGAAGCTGCAGACCAACGTGTGGCTCGTCGAGACGACGCACGCCCTGCTGGTCGAGGCGTTCGTGTGCAGGCGCCCCGACCAGTCGTTCGAGGACGTGTACCGGTTCCTGCTGCGGCGCAACGCGCGGCTCTACGGCGTGCACTACACGATCGACGGCGAGGGTGACATCTACCTGGTCGGACGGGTCGGCAAGCACGCCGTGACGCCCGAGGAGCTGGACCGCGTGCTCGGGCAGGTGCTGGAGGCGGCGGACGGCGACTTCAACCCGCTGCTGGAGATCGGGTTTGCCGACGCGATCCGCAGGGAGTGGGCGTGGCGGGTGTCGCGGGGCGAGTCGCTCGCGAACCTCCAGGCGTTCCAACATCTCGTTTCGGAGTAGCCGCCGACTCGTTTCGGCCTCCCCGGCAACCACCGGCCGGCTCCGTTCCGTCCGACGGGCATGGGCAGACCAGTGCTGTTGGTGGGAGTCGCGTTGCTGGCCCTGGCTACGGCCGGGTGCGGAAGCGGGTTCAGCGGTGGGGGCGCGGGGGCCAGGGACGCCGCCCAGCCCCAGGCGGCGAAGAACGTCGCGCCGCAGCAGGAGAAGGCGCCGGAAGCCGTTCAGTCCGTGCAGCAGCAGGAACGTCAGCTGGTGCGCACGGCGGACGTCGACCTGCGCGCGGACGACGTGCTGAAGGCCATCGGCGAGGTGAAGGACAGGGCCAGGTCCGCCGGCGGGTTCGCGGGCCAGGAGAGCTCGACGAAGAAGTCCGGGTCGGTGACCGTGCGGGTGCCGTCGAGCGAGCTGGACAAGCTCGTGCGGGGCCTGGAGAGCATCGGCGAGGTGACCCGCAGCGAGGTCCGCAGCGAGGACGTCACCGAGCAGCTCGTGGACGTCGAGTCGCGCATCGCCACGCAGAAGGCGAGCGTGGAGCGGCTGCGGGCGCTGTTCGAGCGGGCGGGGACCACCTCGGAGGTCGCGGAGGTCGAGAGCGAGCTGACCAAGCGGCAGGCCGAGCTGGAGTCGTTGCAGCGGCGCAACGCGTCGTTGCAGAACCAGGTCGCGATGGCGACGCTCAACGTCGACGTGGCGACCACGCCGATCGCTCCGCCCGAGGAGGAGCAGGTCGGCTTCCTCGGGGCTCTGGAGAGCGGCTGGGACGCGTTGGTGGCGGTCACCCGCATCGTCCTGATCGGCGTGGGCGCGATGCTGCCGTTCCTGGTGGCGCTGGGCGTGCCGGCGGCCGGGGTGGTCTACCTGCTGCGACGCCGCAGGCGTGTCACCCGGATGAACGAAGCGGGATGATCCACTCCTACTGAGGGTGGGCCTTTGTTGATGCGCGGAACGGCTCGGGAGAGAGGGGGAGTCGCATCGAGCCGTCCCGCGTCAAAGGTCCCCGCTGCAACGGATCCGTGGACGGGGGGAGCCTGCGGATCCCAAGCGGGCCGCGCGATCCGACGGGGGGATGACGAACCGCGCACCGCCTCTCGCTCGCCGGGTAAGCGTGGGAGCCGACTCGCGGAGGCGGGTATCAACTTCCCAGATACATCCTTGCGATCACAAGTGCTTGTATTGCTCCATTCGAGTGTATTTAGTCGCGCTAAGTAACGCCTCTGTAGCGATCGAGATGACCTTGACCAGTTCAGTGGCCTGGCTCACGATGAGCCCACAGGCTGGGTGTTCAACGGTGAATGAGGTCGCAGCATGGTGTTCCGGAGTCCGTATCCCGACGTCGAGATCCCCGACGTCACGCTGCACGAGCTGCTGTTCGGGGACATAGCCGACCGCGCGGGCCGCGTCGCGCTCATCGACGGCACGTCCGGGGCCTCGCTCACCTACGGCCAGCTCGCCGGTGCGATCGACCGCATGGCCGCCGCGCTGGCCGCCCGCGGCATCGGCAAGGGCGACGTCGTCGGCATCCTGAGCCCGAACACCCCGTACTACGCCGTCGTCTTCCACGGCATCCTGCGCGCGGGCGCGACCGCGACCACGATCAACGCCCTCTACACGCCCGACGAGGTCGCGCACCAGCTGCGCGACGCGGGCGCGAAGATGCTGTTCACGGTCTCGGTCCTGCTGCCCAACGCCGCCCCCGGAGCCGAGAAGGCCGGTGTCACCGACGTCGTCGTGCTCGACGGCGCCGAGGGCTACCCGTCGCTGCCGGAGCTGCTCGCCAACGAGCACCCGGTGCCCGAGGTCGAGATCGACCCGGCCGAGGACGTGGCGGTGCTGCCGTACTCGTCCGGCACGACCGCGCTGCCCAAGGGCGTGATGCTGACCCATCGCAACCTGGTGGCGAACATCCTGCAGTGCCAGCCGATCCTGACCGACACCGGTGAGAACACCCGCATCCTCGCCGTGCTGCCGTTCTTCCACATCTACGGCATGCAGGTCCTGATGAACAACGGCCTGTACGTCGGCGGCGTCGTCGTGACGCTGCCGAGGTTCGACCTGCCGGAGTTCCTGCGGGTCATCGCCGAGCACAGGACCGACGTCGTCTACATCGCGCCGCCGGTCGCCGTGGCGCTGGCCAAGCACCCGATCGTCGACAACTACGACCTCTCGCCGCTCAAGACGCTCTTCTCCGGCGCCGCGCCGCTCGACGAGGACCTCGCCGCCGCGGTGAACAAGCGCATCGGCTGCCGCGTCGTGCAGGGCTACGGCATGACCGAGATGTCGCCGGTCAGCCACGCCATCCCGGTCGCCCGCGAGGACATCTCCGTGGGCACCGTCGGCCTGATCGTCCCGAACCTGGAGTGCCGCCTGGTCGACCCGGCCACCGGCCAGGACGTCGGCGTCGGCGACCGCGGCGAGCTGTGGTGCCGCGGCCCGAACGTCATGAAGGGCTACCTGAACAACCCGGAGGCCACCGCCGCCACCCTCGACTCCGACGGCTGGCTGCACACCGGCGACGTGGCCGTGATCGACGACAAGGGCGTCGTCTCGATCGTCGACCGGGTCAAGGAGCTGATCAAGTACAAGGGCTACCAGGTCCCGCCGGCCGAGCTGGAGGCCGTGCTGCTGACCCACGACGAGATCGCCGACGCGGCGGTCATCGGCGTGCGCGACGCCGACGGCGAGGAGGTCCCGAAGGCGTTCGTGGTGCGCCAGCCGGGCTCCGAGATCGACGCCGACGCCGTGATGGCGTTCGTGGCGGCGAACGTGGCGCCGCACAAGAAGGTCCGCGTCGTCGAGTTCATCGAGGCGGTCCCGAAGTCGGCGGCGGGCAAGATCCTCCGCAAGGACCTGCGGGCCCGCGAGCAGTCCTGATCCCCGTGTCCTGGACGCCCCCGGCAACGGCGCCGGGGGCGTTCGCCGTTCTCACCGCACGGTGGGTTCTCGGAGATCCGGGTCAGCGGCTGCCGAGGAACCAGCCGGAGACCTGCGCGAGGTTGACCGCCACCGGCCCGACGTCCTCGCCCTTCAGGCCGCGCGTCCAGCACTCGGTGTTGATCAGGTAGAGGCTCGTGAGGAACTTCTCGTCCTGCTGAGGCCGGTCCGGGCTGTCGGCGATGGTCAGGAAGAGGTCGGCGAACTCCTCCTTGCCCCTGCCCTCCCCGTTCTCCCGCACGTCGGCGCTCACCTCGCGCGCCCACCGCCACGGCGACACCAGGTCGCCGCTGACCATGCCGTCGCCGAGGATCAGCGTGATCCGCAGGTGGTTGTCGTCGTCCGCGTTCACCACCCTCGTCGCGATGGCCCGCAGGATCGGGTCGGTCTGGACGGCCACCGGCGTCGGCTGGTCGGTCACTCTTCCTCCGGTCGTGTGAGGGGACGAACCCGCGAAGTCTGCCGCAACGGCGGGGCCCGCTGGCGTGGACCGGGGCGCATGGTCTGCGGCACTGCCGGGGTACGGGGACGGGCGCGGCATGGCAGGCTGGTCGCCATGTCTGTCGGAACCTTGGTGCTGCTCCGCCACGGCGAGAGCACGTGGAACGCGGAGAACCTGTTCACCGGATGGGTGGACGTTCCCCTGTCGGCGAAGGGCGAGCAGGAGGCCCGGCGCGGCGGGAAGCTCCTCAAAGAGGCCGGTCTGCTGCCGGACGTCCTGCACACCAGCCTCATGCGCCGGGCGATCATGACCGCGAACCTGGCGCTCGACGCCGCCGACCGGCACTGGATCCCGGTCCGCCGCGACTGGCGCCTCAACGAGCGCCACTACGGCGCCCTGCAGGGCAAGAACAAGAAGCAGACGCTGGAGGAGTTCGGCGAGGAGCAGTTCATGCTCTGGCGCCGCTCCTACGACACCCCGCCGCCGCCCATCGAGCCCGGCTCCGAGTTCAGCCAGGACGCCGACCCGCGCTACGCGGACCTCGGCCCCGACCTGCCGCTCACCGAGTGCCTGCTCGACGTCGTGAAGCGGATGATCCCGTACTGGGAGTCGTCGATCGTGGCCGACCTGCGGGCCGGCAAGACCGTGCTGGTGGCCGCGCACGGCAACTCGCTGCGCGCGCTCGTGAAGCACCTCGACGGCATCTCCGACGAGGCCATCGCCGGGCTGAACATCCCGACCGGCATCCCGCTGCGCTACGACCTCGACGAGGAGCTCAAGCCGCTCAAGCCGGGCGGCGAGTACCTCGACCCGGCCGCCGCCGAGAACGCCATCGCGGCCGTGGCGAACCAAGGCAGGTAGCACGGAACGCGGGGGCCCCACGTTTCCTTCCGGGAAACGTGGGGCCCCCGCGTTCCCAGAAGGATCACGAATGGGTGAACGGCGTCTGACCAGCGACGGAACAACCCTCCGCTGAGGTGTCGCGGGTATCACGGTTCCCGCTCCAGCTCTAGGCCGGGACACCTCCGAGCTGCTTACCATTCGCCTCGTGACCACACCGGGTTACCTCGTCGTGTCGATCGGCCTCGGGCTCATCGGCGTGATCGCCGCTTTCCTCGTAGGGCGGTACACCGCCCCACGCCACCCCCGCCGACCCGACGGCCTCACGGTCGGCGACCTCATCCAGCGGATCGTCCAGGACTCCCACGACGGCATCGTCGTGCTGAACCGCTTCGGCGACGTCGTCCTGCACAACCCGCGGGCGGAGGAGCTCGGCGTCGTGCGCAACAACCGGGTCGACGACCGCGCCCGCAAGGCCGCGGAGGCCGTCCGCGACAGCGACGAGGTCGTCCACGTCGACCTGTCCGCGCTCGACGGCCAGCGCGGCGGCAGACAGCCGGAGGCGGTCACCGCGGAGGTCCGGCGGCTCGTCGAGACGTTCGTCCTGGTCGACGCCACCGACGAGTCCGAGGCGGTGCGGCTGGAGAAGACCCGCCGCGACTTCGTGGCCAACGTGAGCCACGAGCTGAAGACCCCGGTCGGCGCCCTCGCGCTGCTCGCGGAGGCCGTGCTGGACGCGAGCGACGACCAGGAGGAGGTCCGCCGGTTCAGCGCGAAGATCATGCAGGAGGCGACCCGCCTCGGCACGCTCGTCACCGAGCTCATCGCGCTCTCCCGCCTGCAGGGCGCCGAGAAGCTGCCGGAGCTGTCCGACACCGAGATCGACGTCGTGGTCGAGGAGGCGCTGTCGCGGTCCAAGCTCGCCGCCGAGTCGCTCGACATCACGATCACCACCGACGAACCGAGCGGCCTCGTCGTGCCCGGTGACCGGTCGTTGCTGGTCACGGCGCTGACGAACCTGCTGGACAACGCCGTCGCCTACTCGCCGCCCGGCAGCCCGGTCAGCGTCAGCCGCAAGCTGGTGGACGGGCACGTCGAGATCGCCGTGACCGACCGCGGCATCGGCATCGCCGAGGACCAGCAGCAGCGCGTCTTCGAACGCTTCTACCGCGTCGACGCGGCCCGGTCGCGCGCCACCGGCGGCACCGGCCTCGGCCTCGCGATCGTCAAGCACGTCGCCGCCAACCACGGCGGTGAGGTGAAGCTGTGGAGCCTGCCAGGCACGGGCTCGACCTTCACGCTGCGGCTGCCGGTGGCGGCCGACCCCAACCCACCCCTCGTCCCGACCGGCGCGGGTGACACCGGAGGAGAGCTGTGACCAGGGTGCTCATCGTGGAGGACGAGGAGTCCTTCGCCGATCCGCTCGCCTTCCTGCTGCGCAAGGAGGGGTTCACCGCGGCGCTCGCGGCCACCGGCCAGGAGGCGCTGGAGGAGTTCGACCGCAACGGCGCGGACATCGTGCTGCTCGACCTGATGCTGCCCGGCATGAGCGGCACCGACGTGTGCAAGCAGCTGCGGCTGCGCTCCGCCGTCCCGGTGATCATGGTCACCGCGCGGGACAGCGAGATCGACAAGGTCGTGGGGCTGGAGCTGGGGGCGGACGACTACGTCACCAAGCCCTACTCGGCCCGCGAGCTGATCGCCCGCATCCGGGCCGTGCTGCGCCGCGGCGGCGAGTCGGAGGACCTGCAGCCGCAGGTCCTGGAGGCCGGGCCGGTGCGCATGGACGTGGAGCGCCACGTCGTCACGGCGGGCGGCGAGGACATCAGCCTCCCGCTCAAGGAGTTCGACCTCCTCGAGTACCTGCTGCGCAACGTCGGCCGCGTCCTCACCAGGGGGCAGCTCATCGACAGGGTCTGGGGAGCGGACTACGTCGGCGACACGAAAACGCTGGACGTGCACGTCAAACGGCTGCGGTCCAAGATCGAGCCGGACCCGTCGGCACCCCGCCACCTCGTGACGGTCAGGGGTCTCGGTTACAAGTTCGAGTCCTGACGGACACGACCAGGTACCGTTTCCCGCGTGCGCCTGGGCGTTCTCGACGTGGGTTCCAACACCGTCCACCTTCTCGTGGTGGACGCGCATCGTGGTGCCCACCCCGTCCCGATGACGTCCGAGAAGACGATCCTGCGTCTGGCCGAGCAGCTGGACGACGAGGGTCGGCTCACCAAGTCGGGCGCTGACCAGCTGGTTCGTGCCGTGGCCGCCGCGAAGGCGGCGGCGACGGCCTCCGGCTGCGACGACCTGATGGCGTTCGCGACCTCGGCCGTGCGCGAGGCGGTCAACTCCGCCGAAGTGCTCGACCGGGTGCGCACCGAGACCGCCGTGGACCTCGAGGTCCTCACCGGCGAGGACGAGGCGAGGTACACGTTCCTCGCCGTCCGCCGCTGGTACGGCTGGTCCGCCGGCAAGCTGCTGTCCCTCGACATCGGTGGCGGCTCCCTGGAGCTCGCCGTGGGCCGTGACGAGGATCCCGATCTGGCCTTCTCCGTGCCGCTCGGCGCGGGCCGGCTCACCAGGACCCGGTTCAAGAAGGACCCGCCGCGGCGCTCGGAGGTCCGCGAGACCACCGAATGGCTCGCCGACCAGCTCGCGCCCGTGGCGCGCAAGCTGAAACGCGCGGGTGAACCCGATCGGGTGGTTGCAACCTCAAAAACTTTCCGAACGCTGGCGCGGCTCACCGGGGCCGCGCCATCGTCTGCCGGGCCCAGGGCACGACGGGTGCTCACCGACTCGGGCCTGCGGCAGCTGATCGCGTTCATCTCCCGGATGTCGGCCGGCGACCTCGCTGAGCTGGAAGGCGTGAGCACCTCGCGCGCGCACCAGCTCCTCGCGGGCGCGCTGGTCGCGGAGGCAACGATGCGAGCCCTGTCACTCACGCAGCTGGAGATTTGCCCCTGGGCGCTCCGGGAGGGTGTCATCCTCAGGCGGCTGGACCACACTGACGGCACCGACCAGGGCGATACTGGACGGACTGGCCGGCACGGGGCACGGTGGAGTTGATGAGTCGAGAGAGCGGATCGGACCAGACGCAGCGCACCGTCGCTGAGCTGCTCGCCCAGTACGGGGGCAGCGCAGAGAGTGCGCCACGTCGGCGACGCCGCCGCGCTGCCGACGAGGCCGACGAGGTCCAGCAGCCGGAGACCGCCCCGCAGACGATCATCGAGCGGGTCCTGTCGGACAGCGGGCGGCTCATGGCCATCCGGGACGACGACGTGGCCCCGACCGGTCGCAGGGCGGCCCCGGAGCCGCCGGCCGCACCACCACCACCACCACCACCGCCCGCCGCCGAGCGCACGGCCTACCAGCCGAAACCGCCGGTGACACCGCCCGCGCCGCAGCCGAAGGCCCGCAGACAGGCACCGCCCCCGCCACCGCCCGCCGCGGCGGAGCAGACGAGGCAGGTGCCCCAGGTCCGCGACCAGCCGTCGCGCTCCGACCTGCCCCGCCCGGACGCGCCGTCGAGGCAGGACCTCTCGCGCCCGGACCTCGCGAGGCCGGACCTGTCCCGCCCCGACCTGTCCCGCCCCGACCTGTCCCGCCCCGACCTGTCGCGTCCCGACCTCGCGAGGCCGGACGTCTCCCGCTCGGACCTCCCACGCCCGGACGCCGTGGCCTCCCGCCTCGAAGCGGGCACGTCGTCGCGCACGAACATCACGCGCCCGCCGAAGCCCGTGCCGCCGTCGATGCCGCTGCCCACCCCGGCACCCGGCCCCGGCGCACCCCCGCGCGAGGCGATGACCGAGCAGCTCCCGCGCATCCCGGCCAAGGCACCGGTCGACAAGATCGCCGCACTCGAGACCGAGTCCGTGCTGATCGTGCCGCCCGCCCCGCCGAAGCTGCCGGAGCCGCTGCCGAACAACCAGCCGGACGCCTGGTTCGGCGACGACGACGACCCCGCGGCCCAGACCGTCCTGTCGATGCCGCCGATGGAGTCGACCGCGGCCCACCCCGGCCCGTACGTGGACGACGACTCGCAGGAGTACGCCGCCTACCGCGCCGAGGACGACTACCTCGCGGACGACGACGCGGACGAGCTCGACGAGGGCCCGGCGGGCCTGGACGACGTCGCCGAGGCCGACGAGGACCTCGACGAGGGCCCGCAGCGCTCGGCCGGCAAGGAATGGCTGATCATGATCGGCCAGCTCGCCGTCGGCGTCCTGGGAGGAGCGGGCCTGTGGCTCGCGTTCAACTTCCTCTGGCGCGCCGTCCCCGCCGCCGCGCTCGTGGTGGCCCTGGCGGTTACCGTGGGTCTGGTGTTGCTGGTACGCAAGATCCGCAGGGCGGACGACCTCCAGACGACCGTGCTGGCCGTGCTGGTCGGTCTCATCGTGACAGTCTCACCAGCGGCGATGCTGCTGGTGAAGAGTTGACCGCCCGCATCCCGGTCGGGCTCTCCACGGCGTCGGTCTACCCGCAGCCCGCCGGAGCGGCGTTCGACATCGCCTCCGACCTGGGCTACGACGGCGTGGAGCTGATGGTGTGGGCCGACCCGGTGTCCCAGGACATCCGGGCGGTCGAACGCCTGTCGGCCCGATCGGGCATGCCGGTCCTGGCCGTGCACGCCCCGTGCCTGCTCATCTCCCAGCGGGTCTGGTCCCCCGACCCGTCCGAACGCCTCCGCCGAGCAGTCGAAGCAGCCCAGGACCTCAACGCCCCGACGGTCGTCCTGCACCCCCCGTTCCGCTGGCAACGCAAGTACGCCGACGGCTTCGCCGACCTGGTCACCTCCCTGGAGGACGAGTCCGGCGTAGCCATCGCGGTCGAGAACATGTTCCCGGTCCGCCGCCCCCTGGGCAGAGGCCGCTCGGTGGAGATGAACGCCTTCAAGCCCTCCGTCGACCCCACCGACGTGGGCCACCGCAACTACACCCTCGACCTCTCCCATTCGGCCGCGGCCCACATGGACGCCGTGGAACTGGCCAAACGCATGGGCGACGGCCTCCGCCACCTCCACCTCGCAGACGGCTCAGGAGCCCCGAAGGACGAGCACATGGTCCCCGGCCGAGGCACCCAGCCCTGCGCCGAAGTCTGCGAGCTCCTCGCCAGAGGCGGCTTCGACGGTCAGGTGGTCCTGGAGGTCAACACCCGCAGAGCAGCCTCCCCCGCGGCCCGCCGCGAAATGCTGGCCGAAGCCCTGCTCTTCGCCCGCCTGCATCTCGACTGGCCCACGGAGGGCGGCTCGACCCCGAGGCACGGCCTCACCCCCTGACCACTCGGCGAGGTGCGCGGGCACGGGGTCGGCCGGGGCTCGGTCAGCTCGGCGTGGGACCCGGACTCATCCCGCCCGCCCCGACCACGAGCGCCGAAGTCGACTGGCGAGTTAGGGTTCACCTCGTGAACCCGCTGCGAGCGTTGATCATGGCTGCGTCTCGCAACGAGACGGTCCGTCACCTCGTCGCCACCGCGCCGATCACCCGTGACGTCGTAACCCGCTTCGTGGCGGGCGAGACCACCGAATCGGCCGTGCAGGCCGTCCGAACCCTGAACCTCCCGGTCACCCTCGACTACCTGGGCGAGGACACCGAGGACAAGGCGCAAGCCGAAAAGACAGTCCAGGCGTACCTGGAACTCCTCGACGCCCTGCACGCCGCGAAACTGGCGCGGAACGCAGAGGTCAGCGTCAAGCTGTCGGCCGTGGGCCAGGCCCTGGACGAGTCACTCGCCCTGACGAACGCGAGCCGCATCTGCGCGGCAGCCGAGCAGTGCGGCACGACGGTCACGCTCGACATGGAAGACCACACCACCACCGACTCGACCCTGCGAGTCCTCGACGAGCTCAGAAGAACCTGGCCGTGGGTCGGGGCGGTGTTGCAGTCGTACCTGCACCGCACGCTGGAGGACTGCGAGCGGCTCGCGAAGGCGGGGAGCCGGGTGCGGCTGGTGAAGGGGGCGTACGCGGAGCCGCCGGACGTGGCGATCCAGGATCCGCACGAGGTCGACCTGAACTACGTGCGGTGCGCGAACGTGCTCCTCGCGGGCGAGGGGTACCCGATGTTCGCCACGCACGACCCCCGCCTGATCGACATCATCGGGGAGAGGGCACGCTGGTATGACAAAACCGAGTTCGAGCACCAGATGCTCTACGGCGTCCGGCCGGACGAGCAGAGGCGTCTCGGAGCCCGGGTTTATGTCCCCTACGGCGAGCAGTGGTACGGATATCTCATGCGGCGACTCGCGGAACGGCCTGCCAACGTGACTTTCTTCCTGCGGTCTCTGGTCAGCCGCTCATGACCTTCTCGAAGTCGAGCTCGGTGCGGTCGCTCGGTGACGGAACCTTCACCGCCATGCTTCCCTCCGAGTGGACCGTCGGTCCCAAGCCCCACGGCGGGTTCCTGCTCGCCGTGATGACGCGTGCCGCGGCGCAGCTCGTGGGCGGTGACCCGCTCGCGGTGTCCGCGCAGTTCCTGCGGGCTCCCGAGGTCGGTCCGGTGCTGATCAGGACGGACGTGCGCAAGTCGGGCCGCACCGCGACGGTGGTCGCGGTGTCGCTGGAGCAGCGCGGTCAGGTGTGCGTGGAGGCGTCGGTGACGACGGGGCGGATGCCCGACCTCCGGGCCGACTACGTGAACCTGCCGCCGGTCCCGGCGGCGCCGACGCCCGGTGCGGTGGAGATGGCGACGTTCCCGACCGGGGGTGCCTACAAGGTGGGCGCGCTGTGCGACCTGCGGGTCGACCGGGAGAGCGCGTCGTTCCTCGACCGGCGCACGGACGGGCCGCTGACGCTGAAGCTGTGGGCGCGGCCGGTCGACGAGCAGCCCGACCCGTTCTTCGCGTTGCTGGCGGGTGACCTGTCGATGCCGGTGACGTTCAACCTGGGCCGGTTCGGGTGGTCGCCGACGGTGCAGCTGACGGCGTTGCTGCGGGCGCGGCCGGCGCCGGGCTGGCTGCGCATCCACGTCACGTGCCGGGCCGTGCACGGGCAGTGGTTCGACGAGGACGCCACGGTCATCGACTCGGCGGGGCGGCTGGTGTGCCAGGCACGACAGCTCGCGCTGACCCCCGCTGTGTGAGACTTGACCGATGACGAAGATCGCGGTGCTCGGCGCGGGCAAGATCGGTGAGGCGCTGCTGTCCGGGCTTGCGCAGGGCGGCCGCGCGGCCACCGATCTGATGTTCACCGAGAAGCACGAGTCGCGCGCCCGTGCGCTCACCGAGCAGTACGGGTTCGAGGCCGTGACGGTCCCCGGCGCGGCCGAGCGGGCCGACGTGCTGATCGTCGCGGTCAAGCCGCAGGACATCGAGCCGCTGCTCGTCGAGCTGAAGCCGGTGCTGCGGCCGGGCACGCTGATCGTGTCGCTGTGCGCGGGGCTGCCGACGGCGCTGTTCGAGCGCAGGCTGCCCGAGGGCACGCCGGTGGTGCGGGTGATGCCGAACACCCCGATGGTCGTCGGCGAGGCGATGAGCGCCGTGTCCGGCGGGTCCAACGCGACGCCGGAGCACCTGAAGCTCGTCGAGGAGATCCTCTCGGCGGTCGGCAAGGTCGCGGTCGTGCCGGAGTCGCAGCAGGACGCGGTGACGGCGCTGTCCGGTTCGGGACCCGCGTACTTCTTCTTCCTGGTCGAGGCGATGATCGACGCGGGCATCCTGCTCGGCATCCCGCGTGACCTGGCCTCGCGGCTCATCATCCAGTCCGCCGTGGGCGCCGCGGCGATGCTGAACGAGGGCTCGAACCACCCGGTCATCCTGCGTGAGGCCGTCACGTCGCCGGCGGGCACGACGATCATGGCGATCCGCGAGCTGGAGAAGCACGGCGTGCGCGCCGCGCTGCTGGCGGCGATCGAGTCGGCCCGCGACCGCTCCGTCGAACTGGGCCGCCAGCACGAGGACTGACCGCACGCGGGGGCCCTTCGTACTGTCTCGTAGTACGAAGGGCCCCCGCGTGCGGAAAACCGGCACTGCTTGGACGTCGCAGGAGTCACAAGAGTCCCGCTACTCTCAAAGGCAGCACGTGCGTGTCGAACCGTCGGTGGGGAAGACCGACGGCACGACACGTGTCGAAGGATGCGGTGATGTATGCCTGCGAAGGAGAACGAACGAACAGGTCTCGCTCAGGTGCAGTTCCTGACCGTGGCTGAGGTGGCATCGATGATGCGGGTCTCGAAGATGACCGTGTACCGGCTCGTGCACTCAGGAGAACTGCCCGCGGTACGCGTGGGCAAGTCGTTCAGGGTGCCCGAGAAAGCGGTCCACGCCTACCTCGAGAACGCCTACTTCGACGCTGGCTGAAGGCCGGTGAACCCCGCCGGGTAGACTGGTAGGCCGATCGTGCTTACCGGCGCGCCGTGCTTGACACGGCCAAGGCTGGGGCGCGCCAGTCAAAAGCAACGTCTAGAGCTAAGGAACCCGCATGGGCTCGGTCATCAAGAAGCGCCGCAAGCGCATGTCGAAGAAGAAGCACCGCAAGCTGCTGCGCAAGACCAGGGTCCAGCGCAGGAAGCGCGGCAAGTAAGCCCGCGTGCGCTCTGCCGCCGCCGGTCTCCCTCGTGGAGGTCGGCGGCGGTTGCGTTTCCCCCGGCCGCGACCGTGGAATTTCACCCTTCGGGACGCTTGCGCGAAAACCCGGGAACGAGGGCCGCCGATCGGGTGATTGGCGCGTGAAGCCTGCGTGACCTGCGTCAAGACGGCGTTCCGGCCCCGCCCGGTGAGCGATCGGGCTTGTAGCATCGACCAGTCGCACCGCCCTCGTGCTGGGAGCCGCATGACCCCCAAGGTCGTCCTCGTCACCGGAGTGAGCCGCTTCCTCGGCGGCCACCTCGCCGCGCGTTTCGCCGCGAACCCGGACGTCGAGCGCGTGCTCGGCGTGGACACCGAGCCCCCGCCGCGCGACCTGCTGCGCAGGATGGGCAGGGCGGAGTTCGTGCGGGCCGACATCCGCAACCCGCTGATCAGCAAGGTCATCTCCACCGCGAACGTGGACACGGTCGTCCACGCCTCCGTCACCGCGAACCCGCCGGGACCGACGGGCCGCACGGTGATGAAGGAGATGAACGTCATCGGCACCATGCAGCTGCTGGCCGCGTGCCAGAAGTCGCCGAAGGTGCGCAAGCTGGTCGTGAAGTCCACCAGCGCCGTCTACGGGACGAGCAGCCGCGACCCGGCGGTGTTCACCGAGGACATGGGGCCGAAGGACCTGCCGTCGTCCGGGTACGCCAAGGACGCCGTCGAGGTCGAGGGCTACGTGCGCGGGTTCGGCCGCCGCAGGCCGGACGTCGACGTCACGACGCTGCGCTTCACGAACTTCATCGGGCCGCGCATCGACACGGTGCTGACCCGCTACTTCGCCCTCCCGATCGTGCCCACGGTGCTGGGTTACGACGCGCGAGTGCAGCTGCTGCACTCCGAGGACGCGCTCGCCGTCCTGGAGCGCGCGACGATGCACGACCTGCCCGGTGTGTTCAACGTGGGCGGCGACGGCGTGCTGCTGCTGTCGCAGGCGATCAGGCGGGCGGGCAGACTGGCGCTGCCGGTGCCCAGCGCGGCCGTGCCCACGGTCGGCGGCTTCTTCCGGAGCGCCCGGCTCGTCGACTTCTCGCCCGACCAGATGAGGTTCCTCAACTGGGGGCGCGTGGTCGACACCACCCTGCTGAAGAAGGAGTTCGGGTTCACGCCGCGGTGGACCACCCAGCAGGCGTTCGACGACTACGTGAGCGGCCGGGGTCTGAAGCCGCTCATCGACCCGGAGACCGTGGACGCTGCCGAACGGGGAATCCTCGACGCAGCCGCCCGGTTCCGCTGATCTCGCTTCGAGGAGATGAACGCAGTGGCAGGTGCACGCGTTATCCCGCTGCACGACCCGGAACGCGACGCCGCGCGCAAAGCGCGCCACGTCGAGGTGGTCCCGGAGCCGGAGCAGCGGCAGTCCGAGGTGCCGGACTGGGAACGCAGGCTGACCGACCTGCTGGCGTTCGCGCGCAGGCGCATCGCGGGCGACTACGAGGTCGACGAGTTCGGCTTCGACCGCGACCTCACCGAGAACGTGCTGCTCCCGCCGCTCAAGCCGCTCTACGAGAAGTGGTTCCGGGTCGAGACGATCGGCCTGAACAACGTCCCGATGGCGGGCGGCGCGCTGATCGTCGCGAACCACTCCGGCACGGTGCCGCTCGACGCGCTGATGACGGCGTACGGCATCGCGTCCGAGCACCCGGCGCACCGGCCTCTGCGCGGGCTGGGCGCCGACCTGGTGTTCCGCACGCCGTTGCTCGGCTCGCTGGCCCGCAAGGGCGGCCAGACGCTCGCCTGCAACGCCGACGCCGAGCGGCTGCTGTCGTCCGGTGAGCTGGTCGGCGTGTGGCCGGAGGGCTTCAAGGGCATCGGCAAGCCGTTCAAGGACCGCTACAAGCTGCAGCGCTTCGGCCGCGGCGGGTTCGTCTCGGCGGCCCTCAAGACCGGTGTGCCGATCATCCCGGTCTCGATCGTCGGTGCCGAGGAGATCTACCCGATGATCGGCGACATCAAGGCGCTGGCGCGGCTGTTCGGCTTCCCGTACTTCCCGGTGACGCCGTTCTTCCCGCTGCTGGGGCCGCTGGGCGCGATCCCGCTGCCGTCGAAGTGGTACATCGAGTTCGGCGAGCCGATCCGCACGGACACGTTCGGCGAGAACGCGGCCGACGACCCGATGCTCGTCTTCAACCTCACCGACCAGGTGCGCGAGACGATCCAGCAGACCCTCTACCGGCTGCTCACCCAGCGGCGGAACGTGTTCCTCGGCTGACCAGGTCCTGCACCTCGGCGTAGCCGAACGCGTCGCCCGCGGGTTCGCCGTCGCGCACCCGCAGCGCGGTCGTGACGGTGTGCCGCAGAGCCGCCCTGAACAGCAGCGACCCGGTGCTGACGCGCTTCACGCCCAGTTCGCCGAGCTGCTTCGGCGTGCGGGCCTGGGCGAGCACGTTCAACGGCGCCAGCGCCGCGAGCCGCTCGATGTCGCGCGGCTCGGTCAGCCCGGCCACGAAGATCCCGTCCGCGCCCGCGTCGACGTACCGCCGCGCCCGTTCCTCGGTCTCGTCGTGCGAGAGGCCGAGCCAGTAGGTGTCGATCCGCGCGTTGAGGAACACGCCGGGCGCCCGTTCCTTCACGGCCGTGACCAACGCGGCCTGCTCGCGCGGGTCGGCGAGGCCGTGCGGGCGGCCGTCCTCCAGGTTGACGCCCGCGACCCCGAGCCCGGCCACCAGCTCGCCGACCTCCTCCGGTGCCGCCCCGAACCCCGCCTCCAGGTCGGCCGTGACGGGACACGGCAGGTCCGCGAGCGTCCGCGCGAGCCGCACGGCCTGGTCCCCGGCGAGCCCGGCGCCGTCCTCCAACCCGTGTGCGGCGGCGACGCCCAGGCTCGTCGTGCCGATCGCGCGGAACCCGGCCGCGTGCAGGGCGGCGGCGGAGGCGAGGTCCCAGGCGTTGGGCAGGACCAGCGGCTCGTCCTGGTGGTGCATCGCCCGGAAGGCGAGGTTCTTGGCGAGCCGGGTGGCGATCCGGCGGCCCGGGCAGGTGTGCGGACCGTGGCCGAACGGGTGCGCGTCCAGCGGGACCTCGACCAGGTCGTCCCCGGCGACCCTGCGCGTGACCGGAACGGGCGGGGCCGGGCTCCCGGTGCGGAGGTGCTCCGCGAACGCGTGCGTGGCGGCCCATGCCTGCACGAGCAGCCCGATCCGGGCCGCGGTCTCCTCGTCGTGGCGGCTCGCGAGCTGTTCGACCGCCGCGTCGGCCTCCGCCGTGACCGCCTCGTGCGGCTGGTAGCAGGGCGCGATCAGGGCGATGTCCGGCAGTGAGCCGGGCAGACCGAGGGCGGTGGCCAGCTCGTCGAGCGTCGTGACCTCGACGTTCTCGATGAGCTCGGTGGTGAGCGCACGCCTGCGAGCGTGCTCGGCGCCGTTGCTGAAACGGACGACGTGCGCGCGCAGCCACGCCACGCCCCGATCTCCGGCGGGCACGGACGGCACGGGCAGGTTCAACAGCTCTTCGGTCATGCCGCCGAAGCTAGGCCCGGGACACTTCGGCCGGCACCGAAGCGTGCGGGCCGCAGAATGGCCGTCATGGAGGCACTGGCGAGGCTGCTGGCGGACCGCACGCGGGCGGCGTTCTGCGGGGCCCTGCTCGACGGCAGGGCCTGGACGGCGCACGAGCTGGCCACCCACGCCGGGGTGGCCCCTTCGACCGCCAGCGAGCACCTGACGCGGCTGGTCGAGGGCGGCCTGCTTGTCGAGCACCGGCAGGGACGGCACCGCTACGTGGCGCTGGCCGGGCCGCACGTCGCCGAGCTGCTGGAGGCGATGACGGCCTTCGCCGGTCCGGCCCCCGCCCCGCGCACACTGCGGGCGGCGTCGGCCTCGGAGGCCATGGCCCGCGGCCGGACCTGCTACGACCACCTCGCGGGCAGGCTCGGCATCACGCTCAAGACCGGCCTGCTGGAGCTGGGCGTGGTGACGACCGACCTGGCCGTCACCGAACCCGGGATCGTCTGGCTGAAGGAGCTGGGCTTCGAGCCGTCCTCACGCCAGCTGAGCCGCGCGTGCCTGGACTGGACCGAACGCGTCCCGCACCTGGCGGGCGCCGCCGGAGCCCACCTCTGCCGGACGTTCCTCGACCGGGGCTGGGTGAAGCGCATCGGCACGACCAGGGCCGTGACGCTGACCCCCGCCGGTGATGCGGGCTGGCGCGACCTCGGCCTGCTCTAGGCCGAGAGGGCTGCCCGCAGCCGGTCCTCCTCGACCTTCCAGTAGCCGTGCTCGGCCCCGTCGACCAGGAACACCGGCACCTGGTCGCCGTACTCGGCCCGCAGCTCGGGGTCGGCGTCCACGTCCTCGACGGACCAGGTCGCGCCCATCTCGCCGCAGATCCGCTCGACCTCGGCCTTCGCCTCCTCGCACGCGTGGCAGTCGACGCGGCTGATCACGGTCACGTGGTGCACGGTTCAGGCTCCCAACGGCTTGCGCAGGATGGCGCGGGCCAGCTTGCCGGTCGGCGAGTGCGGCAGGGCGGTGACGAAGTCGACCGTCGCCGGCACCTTGAACTTCGCCAGCCTGGCCGCGCAGTGCGCCACGACGTCGTCCTTCGACAGCTCGGCGCCCTCGCGCAGCACCAGCACGACCTTGACCGACTCGCCGGTCCGCTCGTCCGGCACGCCCACGGCCGCGGCCTCCAGGACCTCCGGCATCTCGCAGAGGACCTGCTCGACCTCGTGCGGGTAGACGTTGAAGCCGTTGACGATGATCAGGTCGCCCGCGCGGTCGACCAGGTGCAGGTCGCCGTCGGAGTCGATGAAGCCCACGTCGCCGGTGCGGAACCAGCCGGAGGCGTCCGGGCCGTGCGCGCCGTCGGGCCAGTAGCCGCTGAAGAGGTTGTCGCCCTTCGCGGAGACGAGACCGGTGCCCGGCTCGTCCTCGTCGATGTCGAGCACCGAGCCGTCCGTGTCGACCAGCCGGATCTCCACGCCGGGCAGCGCCTGGCCCACCGACCCGGCCTTGGGCACACCGCCGACCAGCGTGGACGTCAGCACGGGGCCGGTCTCGGTGAGGCCGTAGCCCTCGAAGACGGGGATGCCGACCGCGTCGCGCATCTGGGCGATGACGCCGGGCGGCAGCGGGGCGGCGCCGGAGGTGAACAGGCGGACCGTGGAGAGCTTCTCGCGCAGCACCTCGACCGGGTGCGCGAGCAGCGCCCGGTACATCGGCGGCACGCCCACCATCGTCGTGACCCGGTGCTGCTCGATGACCTCCAGCGCGGCGTCCGGCTCGAACCGCTCCAGCAGCACCGCCGTGGCGCCCGCGCCCGCGACCTGCAACAGGCCGGGGCCCAGGCCGTAGACGTGGAACAACGGCAGCGCGAGCAGCACCCGGTCGCCCGCCGTCACCGGCGCGGGCCGCAGCGACGCGCACTGGGAGACGTTCGCGAGCAGCGCCCGGTGCGACAGCATCGCCCCGCGCGGCACGCCGGACGTGCCGGAGGTGTAGCCGAGCACCGCGACGTCCTCACCGCCGCCGACGGCCTCGAACGGCTCCGCGGTGGCCGTCACGTCCGGCAGGCCGATCACCTGCGCGTCCGAACCCTCGCCGTCGCCGACCAGGAACCGGGCGCCGGAGTCGGCGAGGATGCGCTGGAGCTCGCGCGGCGGGGTGCCGGGGCTGGCGGGCACGACGACACCGCCCGCGCGCAGGACGCCGAAGACCGAGACCACGAACTCGGGCCCGGTGGGCAGCCGTACCGCCACCCGGTCGCCCGATTCGAGTCCTGAATCGGCCAAATGGCGGGCGAAAGAGTCCACCGCGCCGTCGATGGTTTCCCACGTGAGGCTCTTTCCGCTCGCCACGTCGACCAGAGCGACGTGGCCCGGTCCCCGCTGTGCGGAAGCACGGACCAGATCTGAGACATTGCGAGCGGAAGTCACCATGGCCTCCTCATGAACAACTCGGGCGCTCCGAGCAGTCTTCCACGCGTGACGAGCGTCATGAAGGCGCGGTTCGCGCGTCTCCAGCACAGGACAGGTCCGCTACCTACTACGGAGTAACAAGACGTATGCTGCCGCCACGGCGACTCTGTGGAGGTGCCGCCAGCCGATGACCGCGCGGGCACGACCGAACACGATCAGGACCACCCGAGCCATGACGGGAGGTCAGCACGACGACGCCGCAGACGAGCCGTGGCAGCTCGTCAAGGCCGCCCAAGAGGGTGACACCGGGGCGTTCGGCGTGCTTTACGACAAGTACGTCGACATGGTCTTCCGGTACGTCCTCTTCCGGGTGGGCGGGGACCGTGCGTTCGCCGAGGACGTGACGAGCGAGACGTTCTTACGCGCTCTGCGCAGCATCGGTTCGGTGAGCTACCAAGGGCGTGACGTGGGCGCGTGGTTCGTCACGATCGCCCGCAACATCGTGTTCGACCACGTGAAGTCGAGCCGCTACCGGCTCGAGGTCACGACCGCCGAGCTCCAGGACAACCGCGAGGAAGCGGGCGGCCCCGAACAGGAGGTCATGACCGAGGCGACCAACGCGGAGCTGCTCCGCTGCGTCTCCCAGTTGGGCGACGACCAGCGCGAGTGCATCGTGCTGAGGTTCATCGAGGGCAAGTCGGTGTCCGAGGTCGCGCAGCTGATGGACCGCAACGAGGGCGCCGTGAAGGCGCTGCAACACCGGGCCGTCCGCAGGCTCGCGCAGATCCTCCCGTCGTGGTTGCGGTGAAAGACGCCGCAGGCGCGTAACCCCAAGCAGATCAACTTCGTTACTCGGGCTGAGATGGACGGCAAGGGAAGAACACCGCGGTGGCGGCACACTGAGCACGAGCGATTCGCCCGTGCCGTCGAAGGCCGCCCTCAACCGGTGGGCGACGACCTGGCAGAGGACCTCGCGATCGTCGAGCTCCTCCGCCGGATGGACGTCGGCCCGGACGCCGACACGCGTGAACGCATGAAGCAGCGCATCCTGGCAGCGCCACCACCCGAGAAACCCCTCGCGCTCTCGTCGGTAAGACGGGTGGGAGCGCGCGCACGGGTGGCAGTCGCAGCGGCCGCGGTCCTCTGCTTGTTGATGTCACTGGGCGGCATGAGCGTGCTGCTCAGCCGTGACGCGCTCCCGGGAGACCCCCTCTACGGCATCAAGCGCACGACCGAGGGCGCATCGCTGGGCCTGACCTTCGACGAGGAGTCCCGCGCCCTCAAGCACCTGGAGTTCGCCGCCGCCCGCGTCACCGAGATGGAGACGCTCGCCGACCGCTCCTCCGACGCCGAGTCCCAGCTCAGGGCCCTGTCCGACCTGGACGCCGACGCCGTCGAGGGCGCCCGCAAGCTCACCACCTACGCCACCACGTCCGACGAGCGAGCCCTCCCGTCACTGCGCGACTGGGCCCTCGGCCAGTACGAGAAGCTCGGCACCCTCCGCCCCCGCCTGCCGGGCGAGGCGGGCAAGCACGCGGACACGACGATGTGGCTGCTCGCGAGCATCGCCCAACGAGCCCACGACCTGACCGCCCGAATCGGCTGCACGACCCTGACCAGCGGCGAGTCCGACCCGCTCGGCCCACTCCCCGCCAAGGACGAGTGCACAGCGGCCCCGCAGGCCACCCAGCCCCCGCCGACGGGCACCACGACCGCGCCCCTCACCCCGGCCGAGCAGGACCAACCGGCTGAACCGGGTGCGACCCCGTCTCCGGCCACCCAGCTCCCGTCGATCCTCCCCGGCACCTCCACCCCGCCCACGTCACCGGGCACCCAGCCCCAGCAGACCCCGGCCAAACCGGAGATCACCATCCCGCTCCCGCTGCCGCTGCCGAGCATCGACCTCCCGCTGCTCCCGGGCATCAGCTTCGGCTGAGTCGCCAGGTCCAGCCGGAACCTGATCGCTAGGCTTGGGACATGGCAGGCAAGCGTGACGTGGAGAGCGACCGGCTCGCCGAACTGGCCGGCGAGGCATCGGCGGAAGCCGCGGTCCAGGCCGCCGCGATGGCCCCAGAGCTCGAAACCTCACTGGCCGTCCCCGTGGACCTGACCGCGGCCGCCTTCTTCGACGTGGACAACACGATGATGATGGGCGCGTCGATCTTCCACTTCGCCAGGGGCCTGGCCGCCCGCAAGTACTTCTCCACCTCCGACCTGGCGGGCTTCGTCTGGCAGCAGATGAAGTTCCGGGTGGGCGGCCGGGAAGACCCGGAGTCCGTCAAAGCCTCCCGCGAACAGGCCCTCTCCTTCGTGGCGGGCCGCAGCGTCGCGGAACTGGTCTCCCTCGGCGAGGAGATCTACGACGAGCTGATGGCGGACCGCATCTGGAAGGGCACCCAGGCCCTCGCCCAGATGCACCTGGACGCGGGCCAGCGAGTCTGGCTGGTCACCGCCACCCCGGTGGAACTGGCCCAGATCATCGCCCGCCGCCTCGGCCTGACCGGCGCCCTCGGCACGGTCTCCGAGTCGGAGGACGGCATCTACACCGGCCGCCTGGTGGGCGACCTCCTCCACGGCAAGGCCAAGGCACAGGCGGTCCGCTCCCTGGCCGCGAAGGAGGGCCTGGACCTCCGCCGCTGCACCGCCTACTCGGACTCGTCGAACGACGTCCCCATGCTCAGCGTGGTGGGCACAGCCGTGGCCGTGAACCCGGACTCCCAGCTCCGCGAGATCTCCCGACGCAAGAACTGGGAGATCCGCGACTTCAGAACAGGCCGCAAGGCAGCGAAGATAGGCGTCCCCTCGGTCCTGGGCGCAGGCGCCCTGGCAGGCGCGATAGCGGCAACGATGGCCTACCGCCGCCGGGTCAGGTAGCCGGGCGCACGACGCCGGTCGCGCGGCCGCGGCATGCCGTCCACCCGCCCGCGGCGTTCGGAGGCGGAGCCCCGCGCCTGAAACTTTGCTTACCGCCCTCTTACAGCCCCGCCCGGCTGTACCCCTCAGGGTGTCGAATAGACCCATGAAGCCCGCCAAGGCCGCCGCAACCGGACTGATCGCCCTGCTGGCAGCTCTGGCAGCGGGCCACCTGACAGCGGCCTTCGTGGGCCTGCCGGCCTCCCCGTACCTGGCCGTGGCCGACGCGGCCGTCGACCTCACCCCGTCCTGGCTGAAGGACGCCGCCATCTCCGCCTTCGGCACCTACGACAAGCCGGCCCTCCTGACGGGCATGGCGCTGGTGCTGGCGGCGGTGGCGGCAGCGGCGGGCCTGACCAGCAGAACCTCCCCCACTCCCGGCACGGCGATCATCGCGGTCTTCGGCGTGGCCGGCCTGGCGGCGGTCGTCACCAGACCGGACGTGGGCCAGCTGTCCGTGCTGGCGCCGATGGCGAGCCTCGCCGCAGGTCTCTACGTCTTCCGCCACCTGCACCGGGAAGCCGGCGAACCCACCAGCCGACGCGACTTCCTCATCACAGCGGGCCTGGCCATCACCGCGGGAGCGGCAGGCCAGCTCCTGGGCGCGAAAACCGACGTGGAAGCGTCAAGAGCGGCAATAGGCGACCTGACGCCGAAAACAAAAGCCCCGCCGATCCCCCCGATGGCGGACTTCGCCGGCAACGGCACCCCGACCTTCATCACCAGCGCGAACGACTTCTACCGAATCGACACGGCGCTGACGGTCCCGAGAATCCGCGCCGAGAACTGGTCGCTGCGAATCCACGGCATGGTCGACCGCCCCACCACCCTGTCCTTCGAGGACATCCGCCGCAGGGACCTGACGGAAGAAACCATCACCCTCACCTGCGTTTCCAACGAGATCGGCGGCCCGTACATCAGCACCGCCAACTTCACCGGCGTCAAGATCGGTGACGTCCTCCGGGAAGCGGGGGTGCAGCCGGGCGCGGACCAGCTGCTCAGCACGAGCGACGACGGGTTCACCGCGGGCAGCCCGCTCGACCACGTCCTGGAGAACGGCCTGATCGCCATCGCGATGAACGGCGAGCCGCTCCCCGCCGAGCACGGCTTCCCGGCGCGGCTCGTCGTCCCCGGCCTGTACGGCTACGTCTCCGCGACCAAGTGGGTGACCGAGTTGAACGTCACGACGTTCGAGCGGGAGCAGGGCTACTGGATCCCCAGGGGCTGGGCGACCAGGGCGCCGATCAAGACCTCGTCCCGCATCGACCACCCGAAACGGCTGGCCAGGACGTCGGGGAGGACCGTCGTCGCGGGCACGGCCTGGGCGCAGCCGCGAGGCGTGCTGAAGGTCGAGGTCAGGATCGACGGCGGCCCGTGGCAGGACGCCGAGCTGGGCGCGGACGTCAACGACAGCGCGTGGCGGATGTGGAAGATCGAGCTGGACCTCCGTCCCGGCAGCCACACGGCCGAGTGCCGCGCCACCGACAAGTCGGGGTTCACCCAGGACCAGGCCCGCCTCGACCCGGTCCCCGACGGTGCCACGGGCTGGCACTCCGTCACCTTCACCGTCGAGTAGCCCCACCCCCGGAAGTGGTGCCCCCAAAGTGATCATGAACGGCAGAAGTGCTGGTCACGCCCAGTGACGAGACCCCGCGAAGCCGATCATCGACTTTGTGCGTGCGTTCACAAGCGGTACGGTGGGGTATCACCAACGCCGCGGGGTCCCTGCGGTGGAGCACACCCGGAGGTCGGAGAGCGTGGCATCACAGCGGGGCGAAGGTGAGACGACCGCCACCCCTCTGGAGCCTGCCGACAGGGAGCGAGCGCGGGCGATCCCGGAGGCCGCGGTGGCGAGGCTCGCCGTGTACCTGCGCGTGCTGTCCGGCATGGCCGACCAGGGCGTCACGGCCGTCTCCAGCGAGGAGCTGAGCCAGGCCGCGGGCGTCAACGCCGCGAAACTGCGCAAGGACCTGAGCTACATCGGCTCGTACGGCACGAGGGGCGTCGGCTACGACGTCGAGGTGCTCGTCAGCCACATAGAGCGCATTCTCGGGCTCACCCGCAACCACTCCGTCGCCGTCGTCGGCATCGGTAACCTTGGTCACGCTCTCGCCAACTACGGCGGCTTCCCCGGCAGGGGCTTCCCGGTCACCGCGCTCTTCGACGTGGACCCGGATCTCATCGGAATCCCTGTTGGGGGCATTCCGGTCAACCACATCGACGAGATCACCGCCGTCTGCCTGGAGCGCGAGGTGTCGATCGGTGTCATCGCGACGCCGCCGCCCGCCGCCCAGTCGGTTTGCGACCGTTTGGTATCTGCGGGCGTGCAGTGCATTCTGAACTTTGCACCGGTTGTCCTTCAGGTTCCAGACAACGTCGAGGTGCGCAAGGTTGACTTGGCGGTCGAGATGCAGATCCTGTCGTTCCACGTCGCTCGGCGTGCGGACGAGGCTGCGAGCGTCTCGGACGGCAACGGACTCGGTGTGGACGGGATGGTGATTCGCCCGTGAGCGTGAGCCAGACGGCTCCGGCAGACGTGGTGTCAGTGGGTGCGACCGCATGAGTGTGCTCGTAGTCGGTCTGTCGCACCGCACCGCCCCCGTACCGGTCCTCGAACGCGTCACGGTGGCCGAGCCCGACCTGCCCAAGGTCCTCGGCCAGCTGCTCGCCGCCCCCAGCGTCTCCGAGGCGATGGTCCTCTCCACCTGCAACAGGGTCGAGGTCTACGCCGTCGTCGAGTCGTTCCACGGCGGCATGTCCGAGGTCGTCGAGGTGCTGGCCCAGCACGCGCAGGTCGACCCGCAGTCGCTGTACGAGCACTTCTACGTGCACTACGCGGCCGCCGCCGTCGAGCACCTGTTCTCCGTCGCGGCCGGCCTCGACTCCATGGTCGTCGGCGAGTCCCAGATCCTCGGTCAGCTGCGCGCCGCGTACGCGGTGGCGGACGAGGCGGGCACCGTCGGCAAGACCGCCCACGAGCTCACCCAGAACGCGCTGCGCGTCGGCAAGCGCGTGCACAGCGAGACCGGCATCGACCACGCGGGCGCGTCGGTCGTGTCCGAGGCCCTCGGCGACGCCGAGGCCGCGCTGGGCACCCTCGTCGGCAAGCGCGCGCTGCTCGTCGGCGCCGGTGCGATGGGCGGCCTGGCCGCCGCCCACCTGCGCAGGGCGGGCATCGGCGAGGTCGTCATCGCCAACCGGACGCAGGCCAACGGTGTGCGTCTCGCCACGTCGCTGAAGGCGGAGGGCGTCCCCGCGACGGCCGTCGACCTGACCGCGCTGGCCGTCGAGATCGACCTCGCGGACGTCGTCTTCGCGTGCACCGGCTCGGTCGACACGGTCGTGCACGCGGACGCGATCGGACCGCGCTCGCGCCCGCTCGTCGTCTGCGACCTCGGCCTGCCCAAGGACGTCGACCCGGCCGCGGCGCAGCTGCCGAACGTTCGTGTGGTGGACCTGGAAACGTTGCAGCGGCGCCTCTCCGACGCCCCCGCCGGCCAGGACGCGCGGCTCGCCGCCCAGCTGGTCGCCGACGAGGTCAAGGCGTACCTCGCGACCCAGCGGTCCGCCGAGGTCACGCCGACCGTCACGGCCCTGCGCAAGCGGGCAGCCGAGGTGGTCGACGCCGAGCTGCTCCGCCTTGATTCGCGACTTCCCGAACTGGACGCCTCGACACGCGGTGAATTGGCCAAGACGGTGCGCCGCGTTGTAGACAAGCTCCTGCACACGCCGACCGTCCGGGTGAAGGAGCTCGCCTCCTCGCCTGGTGGGACCGGCTACGCGGAGGCTCTCCGCGAACTGTTCGGGCTCGACCCCCAGACGCCTGGGGCCGTCAGCCAGACCAAGTCTTCAGTGGATGGTGAAACGCGGTGACCCGCACCCTACGGATGGGGACCCGAGGCAGCGCTCTGGCGCTGGCGCAGACGGGAACCGTCGCCGACGCCCTCAGGGCGGCCGGCGCAGAGGTCGAGATCGTCGTCGTCAAGACGCCGGGTGACCTGTCCGACGCGCCGATCGCCCAGATCGGCATCGGCGTCTTCACGTCGGCGCTGCGCGACGCGCTCGCCAGGGGCGAGATCGACGTCGCCGTCCACTCCTACAAGGACCTCCCGACCGCACAGGACCCCCGTCTCGTGCTCGCGGCGGTGCCGCAGCGAGAGGACCCGCGCGACGCCCTGGTGGCGCGCGACGGCCTCACGCTCGGCGAGCTGCTGCCGGGGTCGAAGGTCGGCACCGGGTCCCCCCGCCGTGCCGCCCAGCTGGAGGCCCTCGGCCTCGGGCTGGACATCGTGCCGCTGCGCGGCAACGTGGACTCCCGCATCGGCAGGGTCCGCAGTGGCGAGCTCGACGCCGTGGTGCTGGCCCGTGCCGGCATCTCGCGCCTCGGCCGCGCTGACGAGATCACCGAGACGCTGGAGCCCATCCAGATGCTTCCCGCGCCCGCCCAGGGCGCGTTGGCAGTGGAGTGCCGGGTCGGCGACGTCGACACCGAGCACCTGATCCAGTCCACTCTGGACGACTCGGCCAGCCGGGCCGCTGTGACCGCCGAGCGCGCCATGCTGGCCGCGCTCGAGGCGGGTTGCAGTGCGCCGGTCGGCGCGCTGGCCGATGTGGTGGAGGACCTCGACGACGAGGGGAAGGTCGTGTACCGGCTTTCCCTGCGCGGGGTCGCAGCGACGCCGGAGAACGACCTGCTCCGCGCGTCCGCCACCGGTGACTTGACCGAAGCTGAGGGACTCGGCCGTGCGCTGGCCGCCGAGTTGCTCGACCTCGGGGCCGCCGTGCTGAGCGGTCCAGAGGCGTAATCGATGGGGAGTGCCCTGATGACCCGCGCACGCAAGACCCCCGGACGCATCGCCTTCGTGGGCTCCGGCCCCGGCGACACCGGGCTGCTCACGGTCCGGGCCCACGACTTGCTCACCAGGGCTGAACTCGTGGTCACCGACCCGGACGTCCCCGCGGACGTCCTCGCGACCGTGGCCGAGGGAGTCGAGGTCCGCCCCGCTGTCGGCGAGTCCGCCGACGTGGCCAAGGACCTGGTGAACGAGGCGCGCAACGGCGCGACCGTCGTCCGCCTCGTCGCGGGTGACCCGCTGACCCTCGACGCGGTCGTCAAGGAGGCCCAGGCCGTCGCGAAGTCGGCGATCCCGTTCGACGTCGTCCCCGGCGTACCGGCCGGCACCGCCGTCCCCGCCTACGCGGGCGTGGCGCTCGGCGGTGTGCACACCGAGGTCGACGTGCGCGCGGTCAGCGACTGGGCGGGGCTTGCCGCCTCGCCCGGCACGCTGGTGCTGCACGCGACCGGGTCGCACCTGGCCGAGGCCGCGTCCAACCTGGTCGAGAACGGTCTGGCGCCGCAGACGCCGGTCGCCGTGACCGCCGAGGGCACGGGCTTCCAGCAGCGCACCATCGACACGACGCTGGCTTCCGCGGCAGCCGACGCCGGTGAGCTGAACGGCCCGCTCGTCGTCACGGTCGGTGCCGCCGCCGCTGCCCGCTCGAAGCTCTCCTGGTGGGAGTCGCGGGCGCTGTACGGCTGGCGCGTGCTGGTCCCGCGCACCAAGGAGCAGGCGGGCGCGATGAGCGAGCGCCTGCACTCGCACGGCGCGATCTCCGTGGAGGTGCCGACCATCTCGGTCGAGCCGCCGCGCAGCCCCGCGCAGATGGAGCGCTCGGTCAAGGGCCTGGTCGACGGCCGCTACCAGTGGGTCGTCTTCACCTCGACCAACGCCGTGCGCGCCGTGTGGGAGAAGTTCCGCGAGTTCGGCCTGGACGCTCGCGCGTTCTCCGGCGTGAAGATCGCCTGCGTCGGCGAGGCCACGGCGGCGAAGGTGCGCTCGTTCGGCATCATCCCCGAGCTCGTGCCGTCCGGTGAGCAGTCGTCCGAGGGCCTCCTCAACGACTTCCCGCCCTACGACGACATCCTGGACCCGGTCGACCGCGTGCTGCTGCCGCGGGCCGACATCGCCACCGAGACGCTGGCCGCGGGCCTGCGCGAACGTGGCTGGGAGATCGACGACGTGACGGCGTACCGCACCGTGCGTGCGGCCCCGCCGCCCGCCGACACCCGCGAGATGATCAAGTCCGGCGGTTTCGACGCGGTGTGCTTCACCTCGTCCTCGACCGTGCGGAACCTGGTCGGCATCGCGGGCAAGCCGCACGCCCGCACGCTCGTCGCGTGCATCGGCCCGCAGACCGCCGAGACGGCGCGGGAGTTCGGCCTCCGGGTCGACGTGCAGCCGGAGGAGGCGAACGTGCCCGCGCTGGTCGACGCGCTGGCAGCCCACGCCGCCCGCCTGCGCGCCGAGGGAGCCCTTCCCCCGCCCAGGAAGACCAAGCGCCTGCGCAGGAGCTAGTCAAAACGAAGCCGTCGGGGCCGCTCAAGTTCCTTTGAGCGGCCCCTTCGACTCTCTTCCGCTAGGGAGTCAAAGATGTACCCACTTCACCGGCCGCGTCGTCTGCGCACGACGCCCGCCATGCGCCGCCTGGTCTCCGAGACCGAGGTCCGCCCGAGGCAGCTCGTCCTGCCCATGTTCGTCAAGGAAGGGCTGGCCGAGCCCGCCGAGATCGGCAGCATGCCGGGCGTCTTCCAGCACACCCGCGACTCGCTGCGCAAAGCCGCCGTCGAGGCCGTGCAGGCGGGTGTCGGCGGCATCATGCTGTTCGGCGTGCCCGCCGAGCGCGACGCCGTCGGCTCCGGTGCCACCGACCCGGACGGCATCCTCAACGCCGCGCTGGGCGACCTGCGCTCCGAGCTCGGCGACAGCACCGTCCTGATGTCGGACTGCTGCCTCGACGAGTTCACCGACCACGGCCACTGCGGCGTGCTCGCCGCGGACGGCACCGTCGACAACGACGCGACGCTGGAGGTCTACGGCGAGATGGCCGTGGCCCAGGCTCGTGCCGGTGCCCACGTCGTCGGTCCCAGCGGCATGATGGACGGCCAGATCGCGTTCATCCGCAACGCGCTCGACCAGGCGGGGCTCAGCGACACCGGCATCCTCGCCTACTCGGCGAAGTACGCGTCGGCGTTCTACGGGCCGTTCCGCGACGCCGTGGAGTCGCAGCTCGCCGGTGACCGCAAGACCTACCAGCAGGACCCGGCGAACGCCCGCGAGGCCGTCCGCGAGGTGCAGCTGGACCTCGCAGAGGGCGCGGACATGGTCATGGTCAAGCCCGCCCTGCTGTACCTGGACGTGCTGCGCTCGGTCGCCGAGATCTCGGACGTGCCGGTCGCCGCGTACCAGATCTCCGGCGAGTACGCGATGATCGAGGCCGCCGCCCGCAACGGCTGGATCGACCGCGAGCGCTCCATCCTGGAGTCGCTCACGTCCATCCGCCGCGCCGGTGCGGACGTCGTGCTGACGTACTGGGCAGTGGAAGCCGCCCGGTGGCTGGACCGGTAGCTCCCCGCCTGGTCGAGGTGGCGCGCTGGTTGTGGATCTCCAGCGCCTGCATCGGCATGGTGCGGTTCGTCGCGCAGCTCTTCGACCGCGAGATGCTCGTGGCCGAGGCGCGCAGGCAGAACCCGGAACTCGGCCAGGACCAGATCGACGCGGGCGTGAACGGCGGCATCCTCTTCGGACTGCTGATCGCCACCGCGGTCCTGCTCGCCTACACGCGGCTGGCGAACGCCATGGCGCGCGGGCGGAACTGGGCGCGGATCGTGCTCACGGTGCTGGGCGCCGCGTCCGTCGCGTACGGACTGTTCCGGCTCGTCGCGTGGGCCAGTGGCGCGGCGGAGTCCGTCGGTGTCGAGATGACCGGCACCGACCTGGGCGTCACGTTCGTCACGACGGTGCTGGAGGCGTCGGCGGTCGTGCTGATGTGGCGGGTGTCCGCGCACTTCAGGAGGAGCGTCGCGGTGGACAGCGCCACCCCGCGCACCTAGGTTCTCGGGCGTGACGTCTCCGAAGGAACCGGGCACTCCGGGCACCATCACCGCCGGCTACTGGCTCGTGGTCACCGGTGTGGCGCTCAGCGTGCTGGCCGCGTTCTACGTGCTGCTGAACAAGCAGGTGCTGGTCGACGCGGCCGTGCAGGGCAACAGCGACCGGAACATCACCCGCGACATGATCGCCTCGACGGTCAACGGGCTGGTGATCATCTCGCTGGTCGTGACGGTGGTGCTGGCGGGGCTCGCCGTGTGGTTCGCGGGCAAGGTCCGCGGCGGGCTGCGCAAGAGCCGCACCGGCCTGCTGATCACGCTGCTGATCGGCCTGTTCTTCCAGATGATCACGAACACCCTCGGTGTCGTGGCGGTGCTGGTCGCCGTCGCGGGCGTCGTGCTGTTCTTCTTCCGGCAGTCGAGCGAGTACCTGGCCGAACGCGAGAAGCTGTGAACGACGCACCCCGGCCGGTCCGCGTCGCGGTCGGCCTGTGGCTCGCGACCGCCGTCTTCGTCCTGTTCACGACGGCGGGCCTGTGGTTCCAGCGCGGTGAGATCGAACGGCTCAGCGGACGCTCCTCCGGCGACGTGACGGACTTCCTCCTCGCGCTCAGCGTCGTCGGGGTGCTCTTCGCGGCGCTGTACGGCTGGCTCACCCGCCTGTTCCTGAAGAGGAGGAACTGGGCGCGGGTGGCGCTGTCGGTCGTCGCCGTCGCGCACATGCTGTGGCTGCTCGTCGTCGGCGTCAGCGCGGCGAACCTGGTCACGCTTCTGCTCATCTGCGTCGCGATCGTGTTCACGTGGCAGCGCGCTGCGGCACAGTGGACGGAGGAGGTGCGTGAGCAGTGAGCCAACCGCGGGACCCCTGGTCCACCCCGGACGACGTGCAGTGGCAGAACCCGGCGGGGCCGTACCCGGCGCCGCCGCAGCCGGGCGGCCACTACCAGGTGAACCAGGTCGGCCAGGCGAGCTTCGCCATGACGCCGCTGCGGCCGGTGGCGCCGCAGGAGCTGGCGCCCGACCGGCCGCCCACGGTCACCGCCGCGACGTGGATCTGGATCGCCGGCGCGGTGCTGTCGGTGGCGCTGCTGCCGGTGCTGTTCCTCACCAACTCCGAGTACCTCATCGGCCAGGAGGACGTCGTCTCGCAGCGGAGGCAGGCGGCAGGCGAGTTCGGCGTGCGGGCGCTGGCGATGATGTCCGGGTTCGGGATGCTGATCGCCGCCGCGCCGTACATCGCGTTCGCGATCGTCCTGCGCAACGGGCAGAGCTGGGCGCGGATCCTGCTCACGATCCTCGCCGTGCTCGGCGCCCTGTCGATGTTCGTGATCCTGTCCTTCGCGCTCGCGGCGCAGGTGTGGCAGCCCGCCGTGGCGATGGGCGTCGTCGTCATCGGGCTGACCGTGGCCGCCGTGGTGCTGCAGTTCCTGCCGCCCTCGAACAGGTTCGTCCACTAGTGCTGTACCGGGAGCCGGGCGGCAGCTGGTGGCCGCTGCTGTGGGGCCCCGCGTTCGCGGTGGCCGGGTACCTCGTCGAGCTCCTCACCGGACCGGCGTCGGTGGCGCTGTGGACGATCGCAGGGCTCGGGCTGACCCTCGGAGCGGTGCTGTGGGTGTACGGCAGGGCCAAGACCGGCACCGTCGCGCTCACGGCCGAGGAGGCGCAGTTCGGGCGGGAGAAGGTGCCGGTCGCGATGATCGACGGGTTCCGCGACGTCGGGGCACCGGCCGGTGCGCGGGTGCTCGGCGGCGGCTGGTCGGTCCCCAAGGGGACGACGGCCGTGCCGCTGCGGCTGCTCGACGGCACGGTGGTGCTCGGCTGGGCGCGTGATCCGGAAGCCTTGCTCGCGGCGCTGCGGCGGGTCGTGAGAGGGTGAGCGACGTGACAGAGGCCGTGACCGAGCCGGAGACCGTCGTGGAGGAGCCCGCACCGGCCGCACCCGCCGGACAGGGGTTGCACCAGCCCCAGCGGTGGGTCGTCGCCGCGGGCGAGGCCGTCGCCGTCGTGCTGCTCGTCGTCGCTGCGGTGTGGTGCTGGAACCGCGGCGTCGTGCCGCTGGAGTACCCGGCCGAGGGCCGTGAACCGCTCGTCTCCACCCGCCTGCACGGCAACTGGCTGGGCACGGCCGCCGCGTCGCTCACGCTCGCCGTGGTGCTCGCCATCGACGCCGTGAGGCAGGTCATGCTGGCCCTGCGCACCCGGCCGGAGGCAGCCGCTCAGCCCGGCATGTGAGACTGGGGCACGTGACTGCGAGTCGATCCCAGGCCCTGTTCGAGCGCGCGTCGACGCTGACCCCCGGCGGGGTCAACTCTCCGGTGCGGGCGTTCCACTCCGTCGGCGGCACCCCGCGCTTCATGGTGCGCGGCGAGGGCCCCCACCTGTGGGACGCGGACGGCAACCGGTACGTCGACCTGGTCTCCTCGTGGGGCCCCATGATCCTCGGGCACGCCCACCCCGCCGTCGTCGAGGCGGTGCGGCAGGCGGCCGTGCACGGCCTGTCGTTCGGCACGCCGACCGAGGGGGAGGTCGACCTCGCGGCCGAGATCGTCGACCGCGTCGAGCCCGTCCGTCAGGTCCGCCTGGTCAACTCGGGCACCGAGGCCACCATGAGCGCCATCCGCCTCGCCCGCGGCTTCACCGAACGACGCAAGGTCATCAAGTTCGCCGGCTGCTACCACGGCCACGTCGACGCGCTGCTCGCCCAGGCGGGCTCCGGTGTCGCGACGCTCGGCCTCCCGACCTCGCCCGGCGTCACGGGCGCCCAGGCCGCGGACACGCTCGTCCTGCCGTACAACGACATCGAGGCCGTGCGCGCCGCGTTCGCCGAGAACCCCGGCGAGATCGCGTGCGTCATCACCGAGGCCGCCGCGGGCAACATGGGCGCCGTCGCCCCGCTGCCCGACTTCAACCAGGGCCTGCGCGACCTCTGCGACGCCGAGGGCGCGCTGCTGATCATGGACGAGGTCATGACCGGCTTCCGCGTCTCGCGCGCCGGCTGGTTCGGCCTGGAGCGCGTCAAGGGCGACCTGTACACGTTCGGCAAGGTCATGTCCGGCGGCCTGCCCGCGGCGGCGTTCGGCGGCCGTGCGGACGTGATGGCCAAGCTCGCGCCGTCCGGCCCCGTCTACCAGGCGGGCACGCTGTCCGGTAACCCCGTCGCCGTCGCCGCCGGTCTCGCGACGCTGCGCGCGGCCGACGACGACGTCTACACGGCGCTCAACCGCAACGCCACGCGGCTGGGCGCGCTGTTCACCGCGGCGCTGACCGAGGCCGGTGTCGAGCACCGCGTTCAGTTCGCCGGGAACCTCGTGAGCGTGTTCTTCGGTTCTTCGGAGGTGAAGGACTACGCGGGTGCGCAGGCGTGCGAGACGTGGCGCTTCCCGCCGTTCTTCCACGCGCTGCTCGAACGAGGTGTCTACGCCCCGCCGTCGGCGTTCGAAGCGTGGTTCGTGAACGCTGCCATGGGTGAAGAGGAGTTCGCCGTGATCGCCGACGCGCTGCCGCACGCGGCTCGCGCCGCCAAGGAGGCCCGCCAGTGACCCGCACCGTCGTCCACCTGCTCCGCCACGGCGAGGTGCACAACCCGACCGGCATCCTCTACGGCCGCATCCCCGGCTTCAAGCTGTCCGAACGCGGCCAGAAGCAGGCGCTGACCGTCGCCGAGCACCTCGCCGACCACGACATCGTGCACGTCGTCGCGTCCCCGCTGGAGCGCGCGCAGCAGACCGCGTCGCCCATCGCCGACTCGCACCGCCTGGAGCTGGCGACCGACGAGCGGCTGATCGAGGCGGACAACCAGTTCGAGGGCCTGAAGGTCGCGGTCGGCGACGGCGCCCTGCGGTCCCCGCAGCACTGGTCGAAGCTCACCAACCCGTTCAAGCCGTCGTGGGGCGAGCCGTACATCGAGATCGCCCACCGGATGCTCGGCGCCGTCCAGAAGGCCCGCGCCGCCGCCGAGGGGCACGAGGCTGTCTGCGTGTCGCACCAGCTGCCGATCTGGACGGTCCGCCGGTTCCTGGAAGGCAAGCGCATGTGGCACGACCCGCGCCGCCGCGAGTGCTCGCTGGCCTCGCTCACCTCGCTGATCTTCGACGGCGAGCAGCTGGTCCGGATCTCCTACTCCGAGCCCGTCGGCGTCACGAACCCCAGGGTGACCGGCGCATGAAGCGGTTGCTCGTCCTGCTCCTGCTCGTCGCGGGGTGCACCACCGGCAAGGACGCGGCCCAGATCGGCGCGGGCGACTTCTACCTCGTCGCGCCCGGCGGCCAGGTCGAGATCCGCTACGCCCCCGGCGAGCGCAAGGAGCTGAAGGGCCTCGAAGGCGAGTCCCTGATGGAGGACGGCAAGACCGTCAAGCTCGTCGACTTCGCCGGCAAGCCGGTCGTCATCAACATCTGGGGCGCCTGGTGCGGTCCGTGCCGCACCGAGGCGCCGGAGATGCAGAAGCTCCACGACGCCGGCACGCAGGTCCTCGGGGTGGACGTCAAGGAGACCTCGAAGGACCACCCGCGGGACTTCATGAAGGACAGGTCGCTGACGTACCCGTCCATCTACGACGCCTCGGCGCGCAGCTTCGTCAACGTCTTCCGCGGCGTCCCGGCCAACGCCGTGCCGTCGACGTTCGTCGTGGACAAGGACCACAAGGTCGCGGCGGCGTTCCTCGTGCCGGTGCTGGCGTCCGACCTGCAACCCGTGCTGGACGAGCTCGCGAAGGAGTGACCTACCGGGGGACCGGCCTGATGATCGGGACCCCCGGTGCCAGCTCGAAGTTCAGCGACGGGACCTTCGCCTTGAACGCGGTGACCATCGCGTCCCTGCCGATCGAGTTGAACTTCTTGCCGAGCGTCCGCATGATCGAGTCCTCGGTCGGCCGGTACAGGCCGTACTTGTAGTACCGGGCGCCCTCGACCGGGGCGACCACGCCGCCGTCCGGTGACGGCTGGCCGAGGTAGGCGCTCCACTTCGCACCGGTGGGGTCCGCGGTGACGTTGATCTCGCGCGGCTCGGCGCCGGTGTAGGTCTCGTACGGGTAGTCGTACTCGTCGGCCAGGCCGCCGATGGAGTGGCCCAGCTCGTGGATCGCGATCTGACCGGACGAGGCGTTGCTCCCGGACGCGGTCGCGACCGCACCGCCCGCACCGCCGTACTTCGCGGTGTTGCCGAGCGCGATCACCTGGTCGGCCTGCGGGGCCAGCGCCGCGAACGACGCCGCCTTCGTCTCGTTCACGCACAGCAGGCGCTCGGTGGTGGCGTCCCTGCCCTGGCACCAGAAACCCATGTCCAGCGCGGTGTCCTTCAGCAGCCCCCGCGCCGGGTCGTGGTCCACACCGGACTCGTTCGAGACGACGTCGACCCGCCAGACGTTGAAGTACTGCTTGTAGGACGCGAACGGCTCGACGGCCGACAGCTCCTCCCACTTGCTCAGCACGTTCGCGGCGTAGGTCCCGAGGTCGTCGGCCGTGTAGCCGTCGCCGACGAAGACGAGGTCGAACGCGTCGGACGGGTCGCGGTCGCCGAAGACCCTGGTGACCTCGGCCACCGACAGCGCCCGGAAGCTCGGCGCCTCCTCGGCGGGCGCCTGCGGGGTCAGCGTCCGGGTGATCGTGCCGTCCTCGTGGAAGACCTCCTGCCACTCCATCGCGGGAGCGGCGCCACCAGCGGGAACCTGGGCGAAGAGGGTCAACGCGGTGAGGGTCAGCGCCGGGAGGATCACCCGCGAACGATGCATGTGTTGACGCTAGGCAACGCAGTGGTCACCCACAAGCGGCAGTTCGGCGGCTGTAGGGCCTGGAGGTCGAACCAGACGAGGTCGAATGGGCCGTGCCTGACTTCCTCGGTCAGGACCAGGTGCGTGTGGCGGGGTTCCAGCCACCGGCAGGGGGTGTTGCGAGCAGAAGCGGTGTGATGAATTCGTCGCCGAGTTCAAGAGCCTTCGTGCGGCGCACGTATGCCCAGTCCGGCCGCGATCTGTGCGGTCTGGTTGATGTAGGGCACCGTGGAGTTCCGAAGAATTTGAAGTATCGCGTTGGAAATCGGTGGAATCGTCGGGATTTTGTGCTTCTGCAGCGCGGACAACATCGCGTGAGTCATCGACGCGTTCATGCCTCTCGCGGCTGATTCGGCCAGCGTGGCACGCAGATGAGACGCCTGGGCAGCAGCTTCTGCAAGTCCGTTGGCGACTCTCGGGAAGTCATGGGAACTCACGTGGCTGTCTTTCAGCATCGCGGCGAGTGCGGTGGCGACGGCATGGCCGTGCGGGAACACAGGCGCGGGCCGTGTGACCAGATCCTCGACCGACGTGCCGATCTCAGCGAGCAGGTGTTCGAGCAGCGCCAGCCCGTCCCCTGGGCGCCGGACGCCGTAGCGCAGCGCGTACGGGCCGATGGCCTCGGTGAGGTCGTCGAGGTGAACGAGGTTGGTGATGACGCCTTCGCGAATGATCGTCGCGATGTGGCTGCCGTCGATGTGCTGGTCGAGCAGGTCGCAGATGGTGCGCAGGACCGTGGTGGCCGGCAGCCCGTCAACGAGAGTCACGTCGGTCTCGGCGAGTTGGGCGCGTTTGAACCACAGGTCGGGATCGCGACTGGTCCGCCGACGGGGCGTGGTGAAGGTCATGCGGTCGGCGGGCAGTTCACCCAGGCCGTGAAGGTTGATGGCGGCCTGGTGGGACAAGACGCCGCCGTCAGGATCGAGCAGTGGTCGTTCCCATGCCGGTGTCGAGGGGTTGAGGGCGAGCCATGCGGCCTTCTGGTCCCTCGACGCGGTGATGGCGGCGGCAGTGGAGGCGTAGACACCATGCCGGACTCTGTCGAGGTGACCGGCGGTTTCGAGCCGGTGGAGCGTGGAGCGGCTGATTCCCAGGGACTTCGCTTGCTGGGCAGTGACCATCCCCCATTGATCAGCGGTGAAACCGCTGATCAACTTCATCGCCTTCAGCATCTCCACGCAGCATATGTTACGGCGAGATGCAGCGTTTGTCGCACTTTAGGCGGGACAAACGCTGCAACACAGCGCGACTTTCGCTGTTGATTGGAGCGCAGTGCGGTCCAAGTCGTTCGGAGGGGTGGCATCTCGGGTGCCCAGTCACCTTCACGTCGGTTTCGCGTCCGGGAACGCGCAGGCGCAAAACCGGACACCGGTGGTCGGGTGATCTGGGCAACTACCTACCCTGAGGTGTGTGAACCCCACCGATCTGGCGATCTCCGGGCCGCTGCTGCTGGCCACCGGGGTCGCCCTGCTCGCCGGGTTCATCTCGTTCGCCTCACCGTGCGTCGTGCCGCTCGTGCCGGGTTACCTCGCCTACCTCGCCGGACTGGTCGGGGCCGAGGCCCCGCGGGTGGAGGCCGACGAGCCCGCGAAGGCGGGCCGGCTGCGCGTCGCGGGCGCCTCGCTGCTGTTCGTCGCCGGGTTCACCGCCGTCTTCGTGCTCGCGTCGATGACGATCCTCGGCGCCACGGACGCGTTGCTGCTCAACGCCGACCTGTTCCAGCGCATCGGCGGCGTCGTCACGATCCTCATGGGACTGGTCTTCATCGGACTCGTCCCGGCGCTGCAGAAGGACGTCCGGTTCCACACCAGGCCGAGGGCGGGGCTGGTTGGGGCGCCGCTGCTCGGCGCCGTGTTCGCGCTCGGGTGGACGCCGTGCCTCGGGCCGACGCTCGCGGGCGTGCTCGCCGTGGCGCGCAGCACCGAGATCGGGTCGTCGACCGTTCGCGGCGCGGTGCTGGTGCTGGCCTACTGCCTGGGGCTCGGGCTGCCGTTCGTCGTGCTCGCGCTCGGGGCCCGGTGGGCGCTGGGCGTCACGAAGTGGCTGCGCACGCACGCGCGCCAGGTGCAGATCTTCGGTGGCGTCCTGCTGATCCTGGTGGGCATCGCGCTCGTCACCGGGCTGTGGGGCGAGTTCGTCGGGTGGCTGCGCTACTCGTTCGTCGACGTCGTGGAGTTGCCGCTCTAGTGATCGCCTTCCTGCGCAACACGTGGCGCGGCCTCACGTCGATGAGGACCGCGCTCACCTTGCTGTTCCTGCTCGCGCTCGCGGCCATGCCCGGCGCGTTGCTGCCGCAGCTGTCGCTGAACGCGGCGAAGGTCGACGAGTACGTCGCCGAGCACGGCTGGTGGGGCGAGCTGCTGCTCAAGCTCGGGTTCTTCGAGGTCTACGCCACGCCGTGGTTCGCCGCGATCTACCTGCTGCTGTTCACGTCCCTCGTCGGGTGCCTGCTGCCCCGCACGTGGGAGTACTTCAAGCAGATGCGCGCCAGGCCGGTCCTGGTGCCGCGCAACCTGTCGCGCATGCCGCACCACGCGCAGGCCGAGCTGGACGTGACGCCGGACGAGGCCGTCGAGCGGGCGCGGAAGGTGCTGCGCGGCTGGCGGACCGACACCGGCGACGGCACCGTCAGCGCCGAGCGCGGGTACCTGCGCGAGACCGGCAACCTGGTCTTCCACTTCGCCCTGCTGGGCCTGCTCGTGTCGTTCGCGCTGGGCAAGATGTACAGCTACGAGGGCCAGGTCATCGTCCAGGCCGGCGGCGGCCAGTTCTGCAACGGCGGCATCTTCAACTACGACTCGTTCCGCCCCGGCCTGCGCGTCGACGGCACCGAGCTGACCCCGTTCTGCGTCGAGATCGGCGAGTTCTCCGCGGACTACCTCGACAACGGCCAGCCCGTCGGCTACCGGGCGGCCATCCGCTACCAGTCCGGCGAGGACATCGCCACGAACACGTGGCGGCCCTACGACCTGCAGGTCAACCACCCGCTGCGCACCGGCGGCGACCGCGTCTACCTGCTCGGCCACGGCTACACGCCCACGTTCACCGTGACGTTCCCCAACGGCGAGAAGCGCACCCAGGGCATCCAGTGGCTGCCCAGCGACCAGCTCACCCTCGCCTCCGAGGGCGCGACCAAGTTCGACCCGCCGGGCATCACGGACTCCGAGACGCGGCGCAAGAACCAGATCGCCGTGACCGGGCTGCTCGCGCCGACGCCGTTGCTGCACGGCACGATCCTCAGCTCGAAGTTCCCCGCCCTGAACGACCCGATGGTCGCCGTCGACGTCTACCGCGGCGACCTGGGCGTGGACGACGGGCGCGGCCAGTCGATCTTCTCCATCGACAAGAAGATGGTCGACCAGGGCCGGTTGCAGAAGGTCGCGCGGCAGAACCTGGCCCTCGGCGAGGAGATCACCCTCGACGACGGCACCAGGGTGCGCTTCGACTCGGTGAACGACTGGGTGTCGTTGCAGGTGTCGCACGACCCCACGCAGGGGTACGTGCTGGCGTTCGCCGTCCTGATCATCCTCGGCCTCGGCGTCTCGCTGTCGGTGAAGCGCCGCAGGGTGTGGGTGCGCGCGACCCCTCGGGACGACGGGCGTACGTTGGTCGAGGTCGGTGGTCTTGCCCGCACTGACCAGGCGGGATACGGCGAGGAATTCACGCGGCTGGCCCGCGCGGTGTTGAACGAGGAGAGGTCCTGATGCCGGTCAACGAGACGTTCGCGACCTACAGCGACTGGCTGTACCGCAGCGCGCTGGGCGTCTACCTCTTCGCGATCCTGCTCTACGCCGTCGAGCAGGCGTTCAGCCGCGCTCCCGGCAAGAAGGAGCTGGTCGGAGCGGGTGCGCCGAACGTCCTCGTGGACGAGCCGAAGCAGGCGCCGACGCGCTCGGAGCGCTTCGGCCGGATGGGCGCCGCCCTCACCGTGCTCGGCGCGGTGCTGCACCTCGGCTCGCTCGTGATGCGCGGCGTGTCCGCCGGTCGTGCGCCCTGGGGCAACATGTACGAGTACATGTCGCTGCTGTGCCTCGCGGCCGTGGTGACGTGGATCGCGCTGATGGTGAAGTTCCCGATCCGCCGCCTCGGCGTGTTCGTGCTCCCGCCGATCCTGGTCCTGCTGTTCCTCGGCGGCACCGTCCTCTACGCCGAGTCCGCGCCCGTCCAGCCCGCGCTGCGGTCGTACTGGCTCGTCATCCACGTCTCGGTGATCTCGATCTCGTCCGGCGTGCTGCTGCTCCCCGGCGTGACGTCGATCCTGTACCTGCTCAAGGACCGCAACGCCGAGCGCTTCCCCAAGCTGCCGTCGGCCGATGTCCTCGACCGCATGTCCTACCGCACCACCGTGCTCGCCTTCCCGCTGTTCACCGCGGGCATCATCTGCGGCGCCATCTGGGCGGAGGCCGCGTGGGGCCGGTTCTGGGGCTGGGACCCCAAGGAGACGGTCGCTTTCGTCACGTGGGTCATCTACGCCGCGTACCTGCACGCGCGGGCGACCGCCGGCTGGCGCGGCCGCAACGCCGCCTGGATCAACGTGGCGGGCTTCGCCGTCAACGTCTTCAACCTGTTCTTCATCAACTTGGTCACCAGCGGGTTGCATTCGTACGCGGGTCTCTAACGACTTGGCCCCCATGTCGATGGAACCGCTGGTCGTTGCGTACCGTCGCACTCCGGGGGTCGGGGTAGTCCTGGTCCGTCGTGTTCAGGGAGGGCCACAGCGGTGAACTGGCAGCAACCACCGGGTGAGGAACAGGGCTCCGGCCCGCAGTACGTCGACCCGCAGGCGGCGGCCTACCCGGATCCCCAGCAGTCCGGCCCGCAGCAGGTCAGCGGCACCCAGTCCGGCCCGTACCCCGTGGGCGGCACCCAGTCCGGCCCGTACCAGGTGCCGGGCAACGCCTCCGGTCCGTACGCGGTTCCCGGCAACGCGTCCGGCCCCTACTCGGTGCCCGGCAACGCCTCCGGCCCGTACTCGGTGCCGGGGTCGCAGTCCGGCGGCTACCCGGTCGACAGCTCCGGCGCCTACCAGGTGGGCGGCGGCCAGTCGGGTGCCCACTCGGTGAGCGGCGGCCCGTCCGGCCCGCACAACACCGCCCAGTTCGGCCAGTTCGCCGGCTCGCAGTTCCCGAACAACTTCCCCCAGCAGCAGTACCGCTCCCAGGCGCAGGAAGTCTCGTCGCAGCAGCTCATCAAGAAGGAGAAGCGGCCGCCGACGTCGGGCTGGCGCAAGTCCGTGCACTCGCTCACCGGCGGGCTCGTCAACCTGGGCGAGAGCCCGGCCGACGTACGCCGCCGCGAGCTGATCGCGCGGATCAACCAGCCGCTGCGCGGCTGCTACAAGATCGCGATGCTGTCGCTGAAGGGCGGCGTCGGCAAGACCACGACGACCACGACCCTGGGCTCGACCTTCTCGTCGCTGCGCGGCGACCGCGTGATCGCCGTCGACGCGAACCCCGACCGCGGCACGCTGGCGCTGAAGATCCCCCGTGAGACCACGGCGACCGTGCGGCACCTGCTGCGCGACTCCTCGCGGATCACGAAGTACAGCGACGTGCGCGCCTACACCTCGCAGTCGCCCGCACGCCTCGAAGTGCTCGCGTCCGAACAGGACCCGGCCGTGTCGGAGGCGTTCAGCGAGGAGGACTACCGCCGCACCGTGGCGTTGCTGGAGCACTTCTACAACATCGTGCTCACCGACTGCGGCACCGGACTCATGCACTCCGCGATGAAGGGCGTGCTCGACGAGGCCGACTCGCTGGTGCTCGTGTCGTCCGGTTCGGTCGACGGAGCCCAGACCTCGGCCGCCACGCTCGACTGGCTGGAGGCGCACGGCTACCGCGACCTGGTCGCGAAGTCCGTGTGCGTGATCAACTCGGTGCGCCCGAAGTCGGGCAAGGTCGACCTCGACAAGCTCGCCGCCCACTTCCAGCAGCGCTGCCGTGCCGTGGTGCGCCTGCCCTTCGACGAGCACCTCGAAGAAGGCGCCGAGATCGCCCTGGACCGGCTCGCGCCGGAGACGCGCCTGGCCCTGCTGGAGCTCGCCGCCGTCGTGGCGGACGACTTCCCCCACGCCTGACCAGTACGTTTGCGGAAAGGGGTCCTGCTGCCAGGGCCCCTTCTCCGGCTACTCCTCGCGCTTGCGCTGCTCGTCGAGCTTGCGCAGGAACTCGGGGTCGTCGTCGGGTGCGATCACCTTGCGGCCTGGGGTGTACTCCGAGTGCTGCGGGGCGAACGCTCGCCACACGAGCACAGCCACGGTGAGCGCACCGATCACCGCCAGCAGGTAGATCATCGTGTCGCCACCTCCCTTTGCCACGAGATTACCCGCGGCCCAGGGATAACTACGGCTTCAGTGCCTGACAGGTTCAGTCGCCTCGGTCGTGAGCTCCGAGAGCAGCGCCTTCACCTCGGTCTCACGGAACCTGCGGTGTCCTCCAGGCGTGCGAATGGAGCCGATCCGCCCGGCGGTGGCCCAGCGGGTCACGGTCTTCGGGTCGACCCGGAACAGGTTGGCGACCTCTCCAGGCGTCAACAGGCGCTCGGTGGCTGCAGTCACGCGTCCTCCTCAGATCAGACGTACCGGCCCGATCGTGGCATCTCACCCGTCGGGTACTCGAACGCTTGTTTTTTGGTAAAGAGGTAGTAATGGGACGACGGGGGCGAACCGGACAGGGTCTGTCTGCCGTCGCTCCGCGGCGGCGAGGGGTGCCCCAGCCGCCCACCCCGCCGCGCCCGGTGGGCGAGCCTCGCCGCCGTCCGCGGGCCCGCCGACCGATACCCTCTCGCGGGTGGATGCTCTTGATCGCCAGATCATCGCCGCGCTGCGGGCCAACGGACGTGCCACGTACGCCGACCTGGGGCGGCAGGTCGGGTTGTCGGCCTCCGCGGTGCACGAGCGGGTCGGCAAGCTCGAGTCCAGCGGTGTGATCGTCGGGTACCACGCCGTCGTCGACCCCAGCGCGGTCGGGCTCGGCGTCACGGCGCTGATCGGGATCCACCCCACCGACATCGCGGACGACAACGAGGTCGCGGTGGCGCTGGGGGAGCTGCACGAGGTCGAGTCCTGTTATCGCGTGGCCGGGGACGAGTCGTTCGTCGTCAAGGTCAGGGTGGCGACGGTGGACGACCTGGAGCGGTCGCTGGGGCGGCTGCGGCGCATCCCCGGGGTGGCCCGCACCCGCACGACCGTGGTGCTCTCCACCCGGTTCGAGGGGCGCCCGAACACCGTCGACGAGGAAGGCGACGTAACCTGAACGGGTGCTTGCCCGTGATGTGACGCTCTACGTTCTCGCCCGCCTCGGTCTCGTGGCGGTGGTGACCGGCGCACTCATGCTGTTCAACGTTCCGCTGCTGCCCGCGCTCGCGGTCGGTGTCGTCGTCGCGTTGCCGGCCTCGCTGTTCGTGTTCAAGGGGCTGCGGCTGCGGGTCGCGGCCGGGTTGGACGAGCACCAGGCGCGGCGCCGGGCGGAGCGGGAGAAGCTGCGGTCCGAGCTGCGTGGTGACGAAGGTCCTGTCGTCCGGGGCTGAGGCCCGCGCGCGGTTATCGTGCCCGCGTGAGTACATCCGTTGACCGGTGTTGCAGCAGGACCAGGCACTGGGTGCGCGAGGCCGTCGGGATCATCGAGGCGGACGCGAACCGCAGCGCCGACACCCACCTGCTGCGCTACCCCCTCCCTCTCGACTGGGGCATCGACCTCTACCTGAAGGACGAGTCGACGCACCCCACGGGGTCGTTGAAGCACCGGCTGGCACGGTCGTTGTTCCTCTACGCGATCTGCAACGGCTGGGTCACCGGCGGCACGACCGTGATCGAGGCGTCCTCCGGGTCGACGGCGGTGTCCGAGGCGTACTTCGCGCGGCTGCTCGGGCTGCCGTTCATCGCGGTGATGCCGCGGTCGACGTCGCAGGAGAAGATCGCGCTGATCGAGCGGCAGGGCGGGAGGTGCCACTTCATCGACGAGCCGTCGGCGCTCTACGAGGAGTCGCACCGGCTCGCGGCCGAGCTCGGCGGGCACTTCATGGACCAGTTCACCCACGCCGAGCGCGCCACCGACTGGCGGGGCAACAACAACATCGCCGAGTCGATCTTCGAGCAGATGCGGCTGGAGCCGTCGCCGGAGCCGGAGTGGGTGGTCGTGGGCGCCGGCACCGGCGGCACGTCCGCGACGATCGGCCGGTACATCCACTACCAGAAGCGGAACACGCGGCTCGCCGTCGTCGACCCGGAGCACTCGGTCTTCTTCGACGCGTGGCGTGACCACGACCGGAGCCTGGTGGCGGACCGCGGGTCCGGCATCGAGGGGATCGGGCGGCCGCGGGTGGAGCCGTCGTTCATCGGCGAGGTGATCGACCGGATGATCAAGGTGCCGGACGCGGCGTCCGTCGCGACGATCCGGTATGTCGAGGAGCTGCTCGGCCGCCGGGTGGGCGGCTCGACGGGGACGAACCTGTGGGGAGCGTTCCAGATCATCGCCGAGATGAGGCAGTCGCGCACCCGAGGAAGCGTGGTCACGCTGCTCTGCGACGGCGGCGAGCGTTACGCGAACACCTACTACGACGACTCATGGGTAGCGGCCCAGGGCATGGAGCTGGACCCGTACCTGGACCGTCTCGACAACTTCCACCGCTCGGGGAACTGGTGACGAGCGTGCTGCGTCACAGCGTCACCTGAGCACCTGAGTCCGCAGGGGGGACCTGTGTCGTCGCTGTTCACCGACGCGGCCGAGCTGCGCGCGTACGCCGAGTACCTGCGCACCGAGGCCCAAGAGTTCGAGACGATCCGCTCGTACGTCCACTCGACGGCGTGCGACAAGTCCGGTTTCACCGGCTTGCTCGCGCTGCTGCAGCCCGGTGTGGACGTCGTGCGCGCGCTCTTCGACGAGACGCTCGACTTCGGCAAGTCGAAGCTCGAGGGCACCGCGTCGGCGGTGGAGGCGACGGCCCAGAACTACGAGGACGTCGAGAAGGCCCAGATGGCGATCTTCAACGGGATCCTCAGGTGACCGCCGCGGCCTACCAGGCCCCCCGCCCGGTCGCGGCCTCGCTCAAGCAGCCCGAGGTCGACACGGCCTCGCTCAACGAGGTGCTGCGGGACCAGGGCTGGGGCGTCCAGGCTGTCGACTGGGTGTTCGAGGCGGTCACGGGCGAGAGCCTCGTCTCGACGATCATCACGCCGATCACCGGCGACTGGTCGAAGATCCGCGCGGACGGCGACGCGTGGCGCATGGTCGGCAACGCCATGAACGACGTCTCGTACAACCTCACCGACGCCGTCGGCAAGGTGCGCGACCACTGGGACGGCGACGCCGCACGCGCGCACGAGGCGTACATCGCGCTGGGCTGGAAGGCCGGTCTCCTCGCGGAGATGGGCGTCGCACAGCTGATCGCGAAGGGCTTCGACACCGTCGCGTCCGGCGCGGAGGCCCTCGGCAAGCAGGCCGCGCGCCTGCTCGACTACCTGGTCAACAAGCTGCTGGAAGCGGCGGCCACCGTCTGGATCCCGGTGGGCGGCTGGATCAAGGCCGCCGAGATGGTCTGGAACGCCTACCAGATCTACCGCCGTGTCATGGACATCATCGACACGGTCAAGAAGCTCATCGCCGACGTGAAGGCGCTCTTCGACGCCGTCGGCCGCGTCTTCTCGGCCATCGGCAAGCTGAAGGACGCCGACTCGCTCGCCGAGGCCATGAACGCCACCCAGGAGGTGGCCGAGGCGGGGCGCGACGTCCGCAACGCGATCAACGACCTCCGCGACGACGCGACGTCCATCAAGGAGTCGGCCACCGAGATCGCCGACCGCGGCAGGGACATCGGCGACCGCGTCCGCGAGGTCACCGCCCCACCCGGTCAGCCGGAGGGCGCCAAACCGGCAGCCGCCGTCGCACCGGGTGGCGCCCCGGTGGCCCCGCCCCCGGACGTCCCCGGCACCACCGACGCCCCCGCCACGCACGCCGCCGCTGCGGCGGGCCCCGCCGTCTCGGCACCCCCGCCGGTGACCGGCAGCGCGCCCACCGGCGGAGGCGCTCCCGCTGGTGGCGGCGGCGTTCCCGCGGGAGGCGTGACCGCTCCTCCTGGCCCCAACACGACGCACGCCGCGGGCGCGGCCCCCACGATCGCCCCGCCGTCGTCGACCCAGCACACGCCGATGGGCGGCGCCGTGCCGATGGGCGCCCCGATGGCGGGCGGCGCGGGCGGCGGCGACCAGGCCCGCGGCTCCGGCTCCCGTCCGGGCGCGGGCGGCGTGCCGCACTTCCCGACGACGAGCTCCCCGTCCACCCCGGCGGCAGGGACCACGCCGGGAAGCACGGCTGGTGGCTCCCGGCCGTCCGGCGGCCTCCCGACCCCGCCGAGCCACGCGACGACCGGCACGGACAGCGGCAACGACCGGCCCACGACGCGCCCGGCCTCCGGCTCGGAGGGTGGCACCGACCGGCCGGCCACCCGTCCCACCCCGGACTCGGACGGGCCGCGCCCGACGCCGAGCACCCCCACCTCGCACGCGACACCGGACACGCACCCCACGCAGGGCGGCCACGCCACCCCGGGCAGCCACTCCACACCGGACACGCACTCGACGCCATCGCCTCCCGGTCACACGCCGACCACGGGCGACCACTCGACCCCGGGCACGCACCACGCGCCGTCCTCCGGCGGCGGTCTGCCCTCGCCGCCCGGCCACACGCCGACCACCGGCGACCACTCGCCCGCAGGCGGCGGCACGTCGCACGAGCAGCCCGCCTCGCGCCCGCACGACTCCGCGCCCACCCCGGCGGACACCAGGCCCCACGACACCCCGGACACCCGCCCGCACGACACCCCGGACACCCGCCCGCACGACACGGGTACCAGCGGCGCCGACGACGTCCGGCACGACCAGCCGGACCGCACGCCCGACCACACCCCCGAGCCGAGGCACGACACTCCGGCCCACGACAACAACGCCGCCCACAACGGCACCGACAACACCCACGACAACAACAACGGCAACGGCGACAGCAACACCCCGCCGCCGGCACCGGCCCCCGACCTCCGCGGCCACTTCGACGCCGCGGCGATGGCGGCGCAGGGCCAGGGCTACCAGCACCAGCTGGAGCAGATGCTGCCGGACCAGGCCGACCGCGACCGCTACGTCGAGCTGAGCACGAAGCTGTCCACGGAGCTGAGCGCGGACGAGGCGCAGCACGTCGCCGACGTCCGCAACCAGATCAGGGTCGACAACGGCGAGATCGTCACGAAGGCGCTCAACCAGGGGGCGCTGAACACCTACCTGCCCGAGCAGCCGCACGCGCCCGGCAGCAAGCAGGAGACCTGGCAGAACCAGATGGGCGGCTCGGTCGCCCGCGGCCAGGACGTGGTGGGCGTCAACACGCCGCAGGGCCTGCGCGACGGCCTGGCGCTCGACGACAAGGGCCAGGGCTGGACGCCGATCCCGGAGGGCGCGCCGAGCGCGATGCAGCTGCGGTACGAGCTGACGGACCAGAACGCGGGCAACCACAACGTGCCGTTCGGCGGGCCGAAGAAGGACGTGCCGGACTTCAGCCAGCCGGGGCCGTACCCGCAGACGCACTACCAGTCGCCGCAGGAGCAGGCGCACTACGAGGCGGCGCAGAAGCAGATGGCGGCGGCGGGTGGCAGCACGCAGGTCCACGACGGCTACGACCCGTTCACGGGCACCGGGTACACGATGGGCGGCATCCCGGAGTGGCGGGTCGACGGTGGCACGCCGTTGCCGGATCGTGCCGAGATCTGGCAGGTGAACGCCGACGGCTCTGAGAAACTGCACGCCGTGTACGACCGCAAGTTCGGCTGGACGAGGCTCTGATGACGCGGTACTCGCAGGAGTTGGCCGAGTACCGGGGTGAGGTGTTCTTCGCGGGTGCGGAGGACGCCCACCACGTGTGGATCCGCAAGATCCCCGGCGTGACCTACGCCATCGACGAGCGGTTCGAGGTCTACAACGGCCGCGAGCTGAAGACGGTGGCGGTCGCGGACCTCGACGCCTGGTACGAGGAGCGGATGACGGCCACCTGGCGCGGGCAGCCGTTCAACGTCGTCTCGGTCGAGGGCGGGAAGGCGGAGGCCGGGTACGTGGGCGGCGAGTACGTCTGGGCGCGGCAGAACGGTCTCGACGGCGACCAGTACAACGGCTTCACGGCGACGATCGACGTCGGCGAGCTGGCGGACGTGCAGGTCGACCGCACCGACTTCCTGGTGCGGTGGAAGGAGAAGAACCCGGGATGAGCACCCCTCAGGCCGTGCGCAAGGCGGCCGGCATCGGGCCGGAGACGATCCTGCAGAAGATCGTGCACCCGGCCGTCGCGCAGCTCTACCTGGGCAACGTCGTCGTGCCGGGCAAGTTCGAGCCGCACCGGGCGGCCGGGTTCGTCACGCGCGGGCAGGACTTCCCGCAGGGCACCTCCGACCAGTTCGCCGAGGCGTTCGGCGTCGACAAGGTCGCGGGCTGGCCGCGCGGCACGCAGTACCTGCTGCGGTTCCTCGCGCACACCACCGAGCTGTTCGACACGAGCTTCGGCGGTCCCACGCTCGAGGGCGCGCAGAAGATGGGCACGACCCGCGTCTACCCGGCGCCGTTCACGGGCACCGGCTACACGCCGAGCGCGACCCCGGTCCCCGAGTACGTCATGGACCTCGCCGAGCTGCCCGCGGGCACCGAGCTGTGGCGGTTCGAGCCGGACGGCGGGGGGCGCAGCGTCGGCAAGTACCTGCACCGCCAGGTGGGCTGGGTTCCCACGGGCGACGTCGGCTTCGGGCCGGGGAGGTTCTGGCAGGCGCCGGTCGCGCTGCGGCCGACCGTCCGCCGCGGACTGATCGGGCGCTACCGGGGCCAGGACTTCGACGTCGACTTCGGTCCGTCGGCCGGTTCGGTGCTGCTGCACCCGCTCGCGGGCCAGCCCGCGCCGCCGGACTTCGTCGACGACGACGGCATGCGGTACCTGGAGGTGCCGGACGCGGTGGTCGAGGACCTCCAGCTGGTCCGCACGCTCTGCACGTACCGCGGCGCGGAGTTCGAGATCGTCGGCGTGTTCGGCGAGCAGGCGGTGCTGCACTTCCTCGGCGAGAACCACGAGGTGGCGGAGCAGCTCGGTCTGTCCGAGGTGGACTTCCGGCAGTGGCGCACGTTCGCCCACCGCGCCGAGGTGACCGACATCCGCCCGGACGCGCGGCCCGTGCGGCGCGGCCTCTTCGGGAGGGAGAACGCATGACCACCCCTGACGACGGCTGGAAGACCGCGGAGCTGCGGGCGGCGGAGGCGCAGGTGGACGCGCGCGCCAAGGAGGCGCAGGACCTCGCGAACCGCCTGAAGGCGACGCCGCTGCCGCCGATCCCGCCGGCCGACTTCAAGGCCATCGCCCAGCAGGTCGAACGGGCCGCGCAGGAACGGGACGCGCCCGCGCAGCTCAAGGCGCTCAAGCGCAAGGTGGACGCGGGCGAGTTCACCTGGGAGGACGTCGTCTCCGGCAAGGTGGCGGGCGACCCGGACGTGCAGGCCATGCAGCAGGAGAACGTCGCCAAGATGAAGCAGGCGTTCCAGCTGCTTCAGGAGGGCCTGACGGCCGACGAGATCATGCAGGCCCAACGGCCGCACCGGGGTCCCGTCGACGACGACGGCGACCAGCTCGACCCGGGCATCTTCACGGAGGACAAGTGGTGATGACGGCTTGGCGAACACCGGACGTCCTCGCCGCGGAGGACTTCCTCTCGGGCGCGGTCGCGGACGTGGACCGCGCCATGCGGTCGGCGCAGCAGGGCCTGCGGGGCCGGGAACCGTCCACGGAGGACATCCGCAGGGTGATGCAGTTCGCGAGGTCGGCCGAAGCCTCGCCCGCGATGCGGCAGCTCGCGGACCGCATCGCGCGGGGCGCCGGCCTGAGCTGGCGGCAGGTCCTCACCGGTGAGGCGAGCCACGACCCGCTGGTGCGTCAGGCGCTGGAGGCCGACCGCGACCGGCTCGACGAGCTGATCAAGGGGGAGGCGGCCCCGCCGCGTCCTCCCCGCAGGCCCGCTCGCACGGACGACGACGAGCCGGTGCAGTTCACCGAGGACGCGTGGTGAGCGGCCAGTCAGTCCGGCACGTCAGTCCAGCACGAGCGCGACGCTGATCAGCACGGCCCAGGCGAGCATCGCGAGCCCGGTGAACTGAAGCACCGGGATCAGGTCCTTGCCGCCCCGTCCCGCGGCGACGCGGCGCACGGCGGGCAGCAGGATCGGCGCGGCGAGGAAGCCCAGCAACGCGTAGGGCACCCGCACGGTCATGCCCAGCGCGATCAGGAACGGCACGACCACCAGCGCCAGGTACAGCCGGCGGGTGTCCTTGTCGCCCAGCACCACGGCCAGGGTCCGCTTGCCCGACACGGCGTCGGTCGGGATGTCGCGCAGGTTGTTCGCCACCAGCACCGCGGCTGAGATCGCTCCCATCGCGATCGACCCGCCGATGCCGATGCCGGTGACCTCACCGCTCTGCACGTACAGCGTGCCGAGCACCGCGGCCGGTCCGAAGAAGAGGAACACCGCGATCTCGCCGAGGCCCGCGTAGCCGTACGGGCGCTTGCCGCCCGTGTAGAACCACGCGCCCGCGATGCACACGGCCCCGAGCCCCAGCAGCCACCAGTAGCCGGACAGCGCCACCAGCGCGACACCGGCCACCGCCCCGGCCCCGAGCGAGACGAACGCCGCCAGCCGCACGTGCTTCGCCTCGGCGGCGCCGGACCCGGTCAGGCGGAACGGTCCCACCCGGTTGTCGTCGGTGCCGCGGATGCCGTCGGAGTAGTCGTTGGCGAAGTTCACGCCGATCTGGAACGCGACCGAGACGACCAGCGCGAGCACCGCGTAGAGGGGCTTGAGCTCGTCGATGTGGTGTGCCGCCGCAGCGCCCACGACCACGGGCGCGATCGAGTTCGGCAGGGTGCGCGGGCGGGTCCCCTGGATCCACTGGACGACTGAGGCCATGCCCCCATCCTCACCCATGACCACTGAGGACCCGCCGACGGGTGGATCAGCAGGTAGTGGCTCCGGAGACGCCCGCGACGTACGCCTTGGCGATGTGCTTGCCGGACGCGATGCGGTACCAGACGTTCGACGTGCCCTGGCTGCCCGTGACCGACTGGCCGGTGAGCTGGCAGGTCACCCGGACCTGGGCGTAGTTCGCGGCGAGACCGACCTGGGAGGACGTCGAGGTGGCGCCGCTGCGGACGTTCACCGTGCCGTTGGCCGCGCCCGTGCGCACCGTCCCGACCGGACCGGAGCCCGTCCAGAGGTACGTGACGGTCACCCAGGCGTTGTTCGTGAGCTGGAGACCGTCCCAGAACGTGCCGTCGGCGAGGTCGATGCCCGCCGGGTTCGCGACCTTGCGGCCGAACTGGTCCTTGCCGCCGTTGTAGCCGTTCTCGTAGGCGGCCTGCGCCTCCGGCTTGCCCTGCGCGAGGTCCTTCCACATCTCCCGCGTGGAGGACGGGTTCCAGTAGTCGTCCTTGGTGTTCCACGGGCCGACGTCCCACACCGGGGCCCACTCGCACCGGCCGTTCGACGCGCACACCTGCACGCTGTAGTTGCCGGAGTTCTTGTTCGCGAGGCCACGCCGCGACGGCAGCGCCACGAAGTGGTCGCGGGACCGGATCACGTGCCCGTTCGCCGTGGTGCCGCCGACGAGACCTTCCCGCGTCGCGTAGACGCGGTAGGAACGTCCGGCAGCGGCGGCGGAGACGTCCTCCGCGGCGGCGGGCACGGCGGACGCCGTCAGCTTCACGCGGGACGCCTTGCCGCCGCTGAGCACGACGCGCGTCTCGACGGTCGACGTGGTCACCGGCAGCGTGGCGGGTGCCTCCATCCACTCCGTCCACTGGCCGTCGGGCCGCAGCCCGCGCACGTCCACGACGCCGTCGCCGGTCACCGCGGCCGTGACCGCGTTGGCGGGTGTGGCCAGTCTGTGCGAGCCGAGCTGGATCAAGCCCGTCCGGGGAGAGCCGCCCCACGTGACCGAACGGCCGCTGACGTCGGCGGTCCACTCGTTCGACGCGGCCTCGGCCTGGGCGGGTGACGCCAGTCCGGCCACCAACGCGGCTCCGGCGACCAGCGGTACCAGGTAGCGCATGAGAAACCCCCATCGCTAACGCGCACGGTCAGGGTTCCGTGCGCTTCGCGGCGAGAGTCGTCCCCGGCGGTAAAAGTTCACCTAAAGGAATCGGCGACCGCTGACCTGTCCACCTTGCCCGGCCCGCGCAACGGCAGCTCGGACACGAACCGCACGAGCTTCGGCGTCGCCGCCCTGCCCACGGATCCGGTCACCGCGGCCTTCAGCTCGTCGAGCGACGGCTGCGCGCCGCGCGTCACGACGGCCGCCGCGACGACCTGGCCCCACTCGTCGTCCCGCACCCCGACGACGCACGCCTCCAGCACGCCCTCGACCGTCGACAGGGCCCGCTCGACCAGCACCGGCGGCACCTTCTCGCCGCCCGTGACGATCACGTCGTCCGCCCGGCCCAGCACCTCCAGCCGCCCGTCGCGCAGCCGCCCGAGGTCACCCGTGCGGAACCACTCGCCGAACGGCTCCTGCTCGCCGCGGTAGCCCAGCGCCAGCACGGGACCGCTGATCTCGATCACGTCGTCCGTGCGCAGCCGCACGTCCCGCAACGGCTCGCCGTCGTACACGCAGCCGCCGGACGTCTCGCTCATGCCGTAGGTGGTGACGACCTGCACGCCGAGCGCGCGTGCCCGCTGCAAGAGCTTCGGCGGGGTGGCGGCCCCGCCGATCAGGACGGCGTCGAACTGCCGCAGCGCCTCCAGGCCGGGGCCCTCGCCCACGACGAGCCGGGACAGCTGCGTCGGGACGAGCGCCGTGTAGTGCCGGCCCGGTTCGGCCAGCACCGGCCGGGCGGCCTGCGCGAACCCCATCGCGCGAAAGCCCCCCGACAGGTCCAGCTCACCGGGGGTGGTGCCCGCGACGATCGACCGCACGAGCACCTGCACGCCCGCGATGTGGTTCGTCGGCAGCGCGAGCAGCCACGTGCCGGGCCCGCCCAGCCGTTCGTGGGTGGCCTCCGCCGACGAGGTCAGCGCGGCGGCGTCGAGCAGCACCGTCTTGGGCTCGCCGGTCGACCCCGAGGTGGGGATGCCGAGCACGGCCCGTTTCTCCCAGCCCTCGAGGGGACCGCCGACCAGTGGTTCGCCGCCGCCGAGCGCCGCGCGCAGTTCGTCGAGCATGGTGTCAGCCCATCAGAAGTAGTACGGGTAGTTCGACCAGTCGGGGTCGCGCTTCTCCAGGAACGCGTCGCGGCCTTCGACGGCCTCGTCGGTCATGTACGCGAGCCGCGTCGTCTCACCCGCGAAGAGCTGCTGCCCCACCAGGCCGTCGTCGACCAGGTTGAACGCGTACTTCAGCATCCGCTGGGCGGTCGGCGACTTGCCGTTGATCTCGCGCGCCCACTGCAGCGCCGTGGTCTCCAGCTCGGCGTGCGGCACGACGGCGTTGACCGCGCCCATCTCGTGCATCTCCCGCGCCGAGTACGTGCGGCCGAGGAAGAAGATCTCGCGGGCGAACTTCTGCCCAACCTGGCGGGCGAGGTAGGCCGACCCGTAGCCGCCGTCGAACGAGCCGACGTCCGCGTCGGTCTGCTTGAACTTCGCGTGCTCCTCGCTGGCGAGCGTGAGGTCGCACACGACGTGCAGGCTGTGCCCGCCACCGGCGGCCCAGCCGGGCACGACCGCGATGACGACCTTCGGCATGAACCGGATCAGCCGCTGGCACTCCAGGATGTGCAGCCGTCCCGCCCGCGCCGGGTCCACCGTCTCGGCCGTCTCGCCGGACGCGTACTGGTAGCCGCTGCGCCCGCGGATGCGCTGGTCACCGCCGCTGCAGAAGGCCCAGCCGCCGTCCTTGGGGCTCGGCCCGTTGCCGGTCAGCAGCACGCAGCCGACGTCGGACGACATCCGCGCGTGGTCGAGCGCCCGGTACAGCTCGTCCACGGTGTGCGGCCGGAACGCGTTGCGGACCTCGGGCCGGTTGAACGCGATGCGGACCGTGCCCTGGTCGAGCGCGCGGTGGTAGGTGATGTCGGTGAAGTCGAAGCCCTCGATCGGCTTCCACAGCGACGGGTCGAATAGCTGCTGATCTGCCACGGTCCGAGACTCTAGGCGCACTGTCCTGAAGATGGCCCGCCGAGGACGGCTGGGACAATCGGGGGATGAACGGGGCAACCGCGCAAGCACGGCTGATCGTCGACGAACTGGTGCGCAACGGCGTCCGCCACGCCGTGCTGAGCCCCGGCTCGCGCAACGCCCCGCTGTCGTTCGCGCTGCACCAAGCCGAGCAGCGGGGACTGCTCACGCTGCACGTGCGCATCGACGAGCGCAGCGCCGGCTTCCTCGCGCTGGGCCTCGCCAAGACCGGCACGCCCGCCGTCGTCACCTGCACCAGCGGCACCGCCGTGCTGAACCTGCACCCCGCCGTGGTCGAGGCACGGCTGACCGGCGTCCCGCTGATCGCGCTGACCGCCGACCGCCCCGTCGAGCTCCAGCGCACCGGCGCCAGCCAGACGATCGACCAGTACGACGTGCTCGGCGTCCCCACCCTGCACCTGCCGGAGGGCGCCGACGAGGCGACCACGCGCTCGCTGGTCTGCCGCGCGGTCGCGACACCCGGCCCGTCGCACGTCAACGTGCCGTTCCGGCCGCCGCTGACGCCCCCGGACGAGGAGTGGCCGTCGTCGGACCGCGGCGGACCGTGGACCGCGACCGACCGCGCGTCCACCGTCGAGACGCGCCCGTCTGACCTGCCCGCCCGCACCCTGGTGCTGCTCGGCGACGACCGCCCCGAGCGGCTCGCGAGGGCGGCCGAGCTGGGCTGGCCGGTGCTCGCGGAACCGACCGCGCCCGGCGGCCTGCGGCACGGGTCACTGCTGCTCAACGCGGGCCTGCCGGAACACCTGCGGCCGGACGCCGTGCTGGTCGTGGGCCGCGTGACGCTCTCCAGGGGCCAGCAGGCGCTGCTCGCCGCGGCGCCGGTCGTGCACGCCGTCGGGGAGCAGGCGTTCTGGCCGGACGTCCAGTTCACCGCGACCCGCGCGTCCACCTGGCTGCCCGAACCGGCGCGGCTCGACGGCGAGTGGACGCAGGCGTGGCAGACCGTCGTGAAGGACGTGAGCACCGCCGTCGACGAGCTGCTCGACACCGAGCCGTGGCCGACCGGCCTGCACGTCGCCCGCGCCCTCACCAGGGCGATGCCGCCCGGCGCGCTGCTGTTCGTCGGCTCGTCCAACCCGATCCGCGACGTCGACTTCGCGGGCGAACGCCGCCGGGACGTCACCGTGCACGCCAACCGCGGCGCGGCGGGCATCGACGGGAACGTGTCCACGGCCATCGGCCTGGCCGCCACCCACGACGGCCCCGCGTACGCGTTGATGGGCGACCTGACGTTTCTGCACGACAGCAACGGCCTGCTCGCCGACCACCGGCCGGACCTCACGATCGTCGTGCTCAACGACGACGGAGGCGGCATCTTCTCGTTGCTGGAACAGGGCGCCCCGCGCTACGACAGCAGTTTCGAACGCATTTTCGGCACCCCGCACGGAGCGGATCTGACCGCTTTGTGCGCGGGTTACCGCATTCCGCACTCCATTGTGGACGACGAGGAGGAGTTCCGTAGCGCGCTTGCGTCGCCGAATGGCCTCCAAGTGGTCGAAGTGCAGGCAAAACGCACTGATCTGCGTTCTTTGCACGAACGTCTCAAATCGACTGTGTCAATCGTTTTCAGCAGCTAGGAAACATACGTAAGTCGGTAGGCGGTTCTTGATCACCTGGCTAGCGTCCGCCGCATGTCGATGAGAACCAAGGCGACGGCCGCGGTGGCGTCCGCGGCCGCGATGACGCTCTTCGCGGGGACGGCGCTGGCGGCGTCCCCCGGTGCACCCGGCGCCGGCGACCCGTACTTCCCGAACTTCGGCAACGGCGGGTACGACGTCTCCCACTACGACATCAGGCTCACCTACAACCCGGCCGGCGACCAGCTGTCGGGCACCACGACGATCCTGGCGAAGGCCACCCAGGACCTCACCCAGTTCAACCTGGACTTCCTGCTGAAGGTCAAGTCGGTGCGGGTCAACAACGCGCCGTCGCCGTTCGTCTCGGACGAGGGCGAGCTGATCCTCACCCCGCGCGGCGGCGTCCGGAAGGGCCAGGACCTCACGATCGTCGTCACCTACGCCGACACCCCGTCCGCCGTGGCGGACCGCAACGGCTACCGGGCGTGGACGAAGACCACCGACGGCGCCCTCGCCATCGGCGAACCGGAGATCGCCTCCTGGTGGTTCCCGTCCAACGACCACCCGACCGACAAGGCCACCTTCGACGTGAACGTCGCCGTCCCGGACGGCGTCGAGGCGATCTCGAACGGCACCTTCGCGGGCCTGACCAAGCAGATCAACGGCTACACCCGCTGGAACTGGCGCAGCACCAAGCCCCAGGCGACGTACCTGACGTTCCTGACGATCGGCCAGTTCGAGATCCGCCAGTCGACCTCGCCGTCCGGCCAGCCCGTCCTGAACGCCTACTCCGAACGCCTCGGCGACAACGCCGACGCGGCCCGCGCCAGCATCGAGCGCACCCCGGAGGTCATCGAGTTCCTGGCGGAGAACCTCGGCCCGTACCCGTTCGAGGCGCAGGGCGGCGTAGTCACCCCCAACCTCGGCTACGCCCTGGAGAACCAAACCCGCCCGACCTACGACACAGCGTTCTTCCGCCGCGGCGCCAACACCTACGTGGTCGCCCACGAACTGGGCCACCAGTGGTTCGGCGACTCGGTGTCCGTGCACCACTGGCGAGACATCTGGCTGAACGAGGGCTTCGCGTCCTACATGGAGTTCCTCTGGTCAGAACACGTGGGCGAGGGCACCGCCCAGGAGAACGCCGACTACGTCTACGACCTCTACCCGGAAGGCGACCCGTTCTGGGACGTCCTGCCCGGCGAACCCGGCGCGAACAACATCTTCCACGGCGCCGTCTACGACCGCGGCGCCCTGGCCGTCCACGCACTGCGCGTGGCCGTGGGCGACGACAAGTTCTTCGAGATCCTCCGCACCTGGGTGAACGAGAAGAAGTACTCGGACGCGACGATCGAGGAGTTCTTCGCCCTGGCCGAACGCGTCTCGGGTCAGGCTCTGGACGAGGTGTTCCAGACGTGGCTGTTCACCAAGGGCAAGCCGGCGTCGGCACCGGGGCGGTCCAGCCTCTCGCTGGCTTCCCAGGCGGAGCCGAAGTCCCGGGCGAAGATCGCGCTGACGCACGAGCTGCTGGACGCCCGCAAGTGAGCGCAGGCTGACTGTCAGACCTCGTGAGTACGTTATGACGCAGGGGTTCCCAGCTCGGGGGGACCCCTGCGTCAGCGTTCCGTCAGGCCGGACGGAGCTTCACGGCACCGACCCTCGCCAGCCGTAGGGTGCCTCGACATGGCGACCAGCATGCTTCCGCAGGGCTTGCGCGCGGATGTCGAGACCTTGTGGGGATACCACGACATGGGTCACGAACTTCGCCGCTGCGACGTCGGCATCGGCCTGGGCAGCCACGACCTCGGTGTCGCCACTTACACCGCCGAGCTCTACCACCAGGACATGTTCCCGCGCATCGTGTTCACCGGAGCCAATGCGCCCACCACGATCGAACGATTCCCTCGCGGTGAAGCCGTGCACTACCGCGAACACGCCATCACACTCGGCGTGCCCACCGAGGTGATCAGCATCGAGACCCAGGCCACCAACACCAGCCAGAACCTCACGAACAGTCGTCGGCTTCTCGCCGAGGCGGGAGTCCGACCCGAGTCGGTCATGCTGATCTCCCGGCCCTACCAGCAGCGACGAGCCTTTGCGACCTGCCGCAAGGTATGGCCTGAGGTCAACGTCATGTGCTCGTCCCAACCGCTGTCACTCGACGAGTACGTCGCCGGCATCGGTGACGTCGACCGCGTGATCAACATGTTGGTCGGCGACACCCAGCGCATCACCGAGTACGCCCGGCGAGGATTCGCCATCGAGCAGGACATGCCCGCCAACGTGGTCGATGCGTTCCAGCGGCTTGTCGCAGCCGGGTACACCAGCCGCTTGATCTGACCGGAGCTGACGCGCGTGCCCTGGGCTGCTCAGCCGCCCGCCCGAGGACCGCCCTCTCGGATGAAGGCGTTCTGGAGGTGGCTCGCGTCGGCCTGGCGCCGCGACACCCGCCGTCCAGGACACCGGAACCCAGGCCGGGCTAAAGCCCTTCGAGGGCCTCGCGCATGGGCCGCATCTTGGCGTGCGCCTCCTCGACCTCGATGTCCGGGTCCGAGTCCGCCACCAGCCCGCACCCGGCGAACAGCCGGGCCGTGGACCCCGAGATCTGCGCGCACCGCAGCGCGATCCCCAGCTCCCCGTCCCCGTTGCCGTCGATCCACCCGACCGGCCCGGCGTACCGCCCGCGGTCCATCCCCTCCAGCTGCGAGATCAGCTGGGTGGCGTCCAGCCGGGGCGTCCCGCCCACGGCGGCTGTCGGGTGCACCGCCGATCCGAGGTGCAGCAACGACACCGAGGACTCCAGCGTCCCGATCACGTCGCTCGACAGGTGCGAGACGTTGGGCAGCCGCAGGACCGACGGGCCCTCGACCGACATGGTCGTGCAGAAGGGGCGCAACGTGTCCGCGAGAGACCGGATCGCGTAGTCGTGCTCTTCCAGGTTCTTCTCGGACGACATCAAGGCGGCCGCGAGCTCTTCGTCGGAAACGCCGTCGTGCGGCCAGGTGGTGCCGGCCAGCACGCGTGAGTCGACGACGGAACCGGTGCGGCGCAGCAGGAGTTCCGGTGTGGCGCCGATCAGGCCGTCCACCGCGTAGGACCAGCACTCCGGGTAGCGCCGGGCCAGGCCCTGCAGCACGAACCGGTGGTCCAGCTGCCGGTCGGTGCGGGCCACGAGGTCGTGGGCGAGGACGACCTTGTCGAGTTCGCCGGACCGCATCCGTGCCACGGCCGAGCGGACGGCTTCGCGGTAGCGCGGTACCGGCAGTTGGCCGTTCGCGTAGTGGACGGTGGAGGGGCGGGTCAGGGGCGCGATGAACGGTGACGGGTCCGCCGCGCCGATGGTGGTGATCCACTGTTCGCCATTGCGGCGGCCCACGACGACCTCGGGCACGATCAGCACCGAGTCGCCGGGGGAGTCGGCGAAGGCCATCGACACGAACGCCACGGGGCCGCTGCCGGGTACGCCCAGCTCGTCGTCGACGTCGAGCTGCGCGACGAACTCCTGCCACCACTTGTCCGCCTGCGCGAAGCGGTCGGGGCCGCTGACCTCGAGGCGGGCCGCCTCGCCCCAGCCGACCAGGCCGGACCCGTCGCGCACCCAGGCGAGCGCGTGCTCCGGCTCTGGCAGCAGCCCGAGCAGGTCACCGGCGGCGTCCCGCCTCGACCGGACGCGGATCCGCTGCCGTGCTCGCGATGTGGGTGCAGACGTCACTCTTCGACTGTATGGACCTCAACCTGAAAGCGCGGCATCCGCCCGGCTCTAGACTTCTCAGTTGTGGTGGAGGACGCAGTGACCAAGCCGCCGCTCGGCGTACGCGTCCGCCGTGCGGTCTCTCGCGCATTGCTCGTCGTCGGAGGCGTGGTCACGCTTGTCTGCGTGCTGTTGCCGATCGCGTGCTGGCGGGACGACGTGGCCATCGAGAAGCACCTGGGGCAGGCCGTCGCGCAGGTCGACTCGGTCGCCTTCAACCGGACGATTGTGCGGTATGCCACACCGGACGGTCGCGTGATCATCCCGTCCCAGGGCGTGCTGTACCCGGAGGGACTGTCGGAGGGCGACAACGTCCGGGTCGAGTACGACCAGACGAACCCGGAACTCGTGCGCGTCGCCGGACGCACGGCGGTGCTCAGCTTGTTGCCCGTCGGAACCTTCCTCGGGTCCGTCTGGATCGTCATCGCCGCCGTTGTGACAGTTCTACGCAGATTCGGCACTCAGGTGTAACATCGAGGTCATGGCGGATGACCTGGAGCTTCGCTTCGAGCGCACCGTGCAGGCGGAAGCGCGCATCGAGCCGCGCGACTGGATGCCCGACGGCTACCGCAAGACACTGATCAGGCAGATCGCCCAGCACGCGCACTCCGAGATCATCGGCATGCAGCCGGAGGGCAACTGGATCAGCCGCGCGCCCTCGCTGCGCCGCAAGGCGATCCTGCTGGCGAAGGTGCAGGACGAGGCCGGGCACGGCCTGTACCTGTACTCGGCGACGGAGACGCTCGGCGCCGACCGCGAGGACCTGACGACCAAGCTCATCGAGGGCCGCCAGAAGTACTCCTCGATCTTCAACTACCCGACGCTCACCTTCGCCGACGTCGGCGTCATCGGCTGGCTGGTCGACGGCGCCGCGATCTGCAACCAGGTGCCGTTGTGCCGCACGTCGTACGGGCCGTACGCGCGCGCCATGATCCGCATCTGCAAGGAGGAGTCGTTCCACCAGCGTCAGGGCTACGAGCTGCTCATGACGATGATGCGCGGCACGCAGCAGCAGCGGGACATGGTGCAGGACTCCGTCAACCGCTGGTGGTGGCCGGCGCTGATGATGTTCGGCCCGCCGGACGACGAGTCGCCGAACACCGCGCAGTCGATGGCGTGGCGGATCAAGCGCGACACCAACGACGAGCTGCGACAGAAGTTCGTGAACATGAGCGTGCCGCAGGCCGAGGCGCTCGGCGTGACGTTCCCCGACCCGGAGCTCAAGTGGAACGAGGAGCGCGGGCAGTACGACTTCGGCACACCCGACTGGGACGAGTTCTGGCAGGTCGTCAAGGGCGGCGGCGTCTGCAACGCGCAGCGCGTCGCCCACCGCCGCAAGGCCCACGAGGACGGCGCGTGGGTCCGTGAGGCCGCTGTCGCGCACGCCGCCAAGCAGGCCGTCACGAAGGAAGGTGCCGCGTGAGCACGTCTTGGCCGCTGTGGGAAGTGTTCGTGCGCGGTAAGCGCGGCCTGAACCACGTGCACGTCGGTTCGCTGCACGCGCCGGACGCGGAGATGGCGCTGCGCAACGCCCGCGACGTCTACACGCGCCGCAACGAGGGCGTGTCCATCTGGGTCGTGCCCGCGACCGCGATCACGGCCTCCTCGCCCGACGAGAAGGACCCGTTCTTCGCGCCGTCCGGCGACAAGGTGTACCGGCACCCGACGTTCTACGCGATCCCCGAGGACGTGCCGCACCTATGAGCTTCGACAACGCGTACGAGTCGCTCCTCGGCCACGAGGACGCGCATTGGGCGTTCGGGACGGGCTTCTCCGAGGCCCTGTCCGGCGTGGACCGCGAGTTCCCGGCGGGCGTCGACCGCGAGGCGCTCGCGGCGTACTGCCTGATGCTCGGCGACGACGCGCTGATCTGCTCGCAGCGCATCGCGGAGTGGTGCTCGCGCGCCCCCGAGCTGGAGGAGGACATCGCGCTCGCGAACATCGCGCTCGACCTCCTCGGCCAGGCCCGGATGCTGCTCACCCGCGCCGGCGAGGTGCTCGGCAAGACCGAGGACGAGCTGGCGTACCTGCGCGACGAGCGCGAGTTCCGCAACGTGCACCTCGCCGAGATCGACTGCGGTCCCGGCCCCGGCGGTGACTTCGGCACGACCATCGCGCGCCTGCTGGTGTTCTCGTCGTGGCGGCTCGCGTTGTTCTCCCGCCTGCGCGGCTCCGCGGACCCGGTGCTCGCGGCGATCGCCGAGAAGGGCCTGAAAGAGCTGGCCTACCACCGCGACCACGCCGCCCAGTGGACCGTCCGGCTCGGCGACGGCACCGACGAGTCGCACCGCCGGATGCAGGCGGGGCTGGAACGCGTGTGGCCGTTCGTGGACGAGCTGTTCGCGACGCACGAGGTCGAGGCGCGCCTGTCCGGCGTTGCCGTCGACCCGGCGTCACTTCGGTCCGAAGTGGACGGTGTGCTGGCCGCGGTGCTCGACGCCGCCGGTCTCACGCGTCCCGCGGACACGAAGGCCGCGCGGGTGGCGGGCATGGCCGGACGCGACGGCGTGCACACCGAGGTCATGGGCTACCTGCTGGCCGAGATGCAGCACCTGCACCGCTCGATGCCGGGAGCGGTCTGGTGACGACGGCACTGGAGGTCGCGTCGGCCGTGCGGGACCCGGAGCTCCCGGTCCTCACGCTGGCCGACCTCGGCGTGCTCCGCGAGGTGTCCGAAGAGGACGGTCGCGTCGTCGTCACCATCACCCCGACCTACTCGGGCTGTCCCGCGATCGACGAGATGGGCGCCGACCTGCGCCGCTCGTTGCGCGCGGCGGGCTTCGCCGAGGTCGAGGTGCGCCTGTCGCTCTCCCCGGCCTGGACGACCGACTGGATCAGCTCCGAAGGCCGGTCGAAACTGGCGGAGGCGGGCATCGCGCCCCCCGCGCGGATCGGCCCGCGGGCGGCGGGCCCGGTCCCGCTGAACCTCGTGCCGCCGTCGCGCCAGGTCGCCTGCCCGCGCTGCGGCTCGCCGAACACGGCGGAGATCTCCCGGTTCGGCTCGACCGCCTGCAAGGCGCTGCGCCGCTGCAACGCCTGCTCCGAACCGTTCGAGCACGTCAAGGAGATCTGAGTGGCCCGCCGCGCTGCCTTCCACAAGCTGACGGTCGCCCACGTCGACCGCCTCTGCGACGACGCCGTGGCCGTCACGTTCGACGTGCCGTCCGAGCTGAAGGACGAGTTCGCGTTCACCGCGGGCCAGTACCTGACGCTGCGCCAAGGCGACGAACGCCGCTCGTACTCGATCTGCGCCCCCACGGGCGCCGCCCCGCGCATCGGCGTCCGCCGCGTCGAGGGAGGCCGGTTCTCGACCTGGCTGGTCGACAAGGTCACGCCCGGCGACGTCGTGGAGGTCCTGCCGCCCCTGGGCAAGTTCACGCCCACCGGCACCGGCACGCACCACGGCCTGGTCGTCGCGGGCTCGGGCATCACCCCGGCCCTGTCGATCGCCGCGACGGTCCTCGCCACCGGCGCCCGCGTGACGCTGCTCTACGGCAACCGCAGCACCAGCACCGTGATGTTCGCCGACGAGCTGGCCGACCTGAAGGACCGCTACCCGGCGACGTTCCAGCTGGTCCACGTCCTGTCCAGGGAACCGCGCGACGTGGAGCTGTTCACCGGCCGCCTGACCGCCGAGAAGCTCACGGCCCTGTTCGGCTCCGTCGTGCCGTTCGACGCCATCGACGAGTGGTGGCTCTGCGGCCCGTACGAGATGGTCCAGGACGCCACAGCCGTCCTGCGCGACCGCGGTGTGCCGACCGACCGCGTCCATCACGAGCTCTTCTACGTCGACGCCCCACCACCCCCACCCCGCCGCACCGAGGCAGTGGCCGACGCCGCCGCCACCGTGACGGTCGTGCTGGACGGCAAGTCGACCACCCTCCCCCTCCCCGCCGACGAGCCGATCCTCGACGCGGCCCAGCGCGTGCGCGCCGACCTGCCGTTCGCCTGCAAGGGCGGGGTGTGCGGCACCTGCCGGGCGCTCGTGACGGACGGCAGCGTGGAGATGCGCCGCAACTACGCCCTCGACGAGACGGAGGTGGCGGCCGGGTTCGTGCTGACGTGCCAGGCGCTGCCGACGAGCGAGCGCGTGACGGTCGACTTCGACGCCTGAGCGAAGCCTGAACGGAGTAGTCTGTTACTCCTTTGAGACCATATGGTCCATGTGGCATGGATTTCTGGACGAGTCGCGCCGAGGCACGACCTACCTCGTCGTAGCCGTCGTCGTACGGCCCCGTGAGCTGGACGGGGTGCGTTCGGCACTGCGCCGCTTGGTGCGGGCGGGGCAGCGACGCGTCCACTTCAAGAAGGAGAGCGATTCCCGCCGCCGGGAACTCGTCGCCCGGATGCGTCGGATGGGTTTGCGGGCGGCGGTGTGGACAGTGCGGGACTCCGACGACATCCGCGCCCGTCGGCTCTGCCTTTCCGCCGCCGCCACCTGGCTGCAGGAGCTCGGAGTCACGCGACTCGCCGTGGAGAGCTGTGCGCACCAGGACCTGCGCGACCGGCAGACACTCGCCGCCGTGCTGGAGAAGGTGGACGACCCGTTCGTCTACGAGCACCTGCGTCCCGCCGAGGATCCGGTGCTGTGGGCCAGTGACGCGGTCGCGTGGTGCTTCGGTGCGGGCGGCGACTGGCGCCAGCGCGTTCAGCCGATGCTCGACGCGGTGGTGCGACTCGACCAGGACCCGGAAAACGCGAAACCCGGCAACCGACCGTCCGGACGGTGAACCGGGTTCACTTCCAGCTCCTATTGGAACTGACGACAAGGACTATAGCAGGGCCGACGCCCGCCCGTGATTCCGCATCGCCCCACAAATCCCGGACGAACGTGCGACGATCGGCTCATGGGGGTCGCCGTCCGCTCAACGCTCTGGGGTGCCGCCATCGGCACCCTGCTGATGGGCGTCTTCACCACGGTCATCGAACTGGCCTTCTCGAGCGACAGGCCGTCCCCGCTCTACGCCACGATCATCGCCACGTTCGTGGTCGCCGGGGTGTTCGGCGGCGTGCCGGGCACGTTCATCGGTGCCCTGGTCGGCTTCATCCGCGCTTCCGCCGAGCGGGCGAGGCACCCGCAGCCCGTCCACCTGAGGCCACCCCACCCGTCCCACCCGCGTCCGCGGCAGCAGCTTCCGCCGCCGCAGCCCTACGACATGTGGGCTGAGCTGGTTGAACGGTGTGCGGGGTCGACGCGCAGGGTCGCTGCCGCGGTGCGGACGGTGCCGAACTCCCCGGCCAAGGAGTGGCTGCAGCGGATCAGCGAGCAGCTCGTGCGGGAGCTCGACGACGTGCGCGGCATCGCGCAGCTTGGCAGGGCGCTGGGGGCCGTCGACCGGCAGCACCCCGTCTACCAGCGGCTGCTCAAGGCCGTGCAGGACTTCCGGCAGTTCGAGGGCGAGGTCGGGCGGGTCGCGTTGCAGATGTTCGACCACCCGGATCTGGACGAGGCGCGCACGCACCTGGAGATGCTCGAGCGGCAGCTGCCTCAGCTGTCGGCCTGAAGCGCCGACTGCCACCAGCCCAGCACGGTCTCGGCCGCGCCGGGGGCGGCCACGAGGAGGCCGTCCAGCGGGAGGTGGGTGTCCTCGCCGTGTCTGTCGAGCACCACGGCGCCTGATTCCGCGGCCAACGACACCGCGCCGGCGACGTCCCATTCGCGGTAGCCGTGCAGGACGGCGGCGGAGGCGTGGCCCAGGGCCACTTGGGCGACGGCCAGACATTTCGAGCCGAGCACGCGTACGCCCGTGCCTGCTGTCGCCGCTGTGGAGATGAACTGGCCCATGCCCGGCCACGGGCCCGTGCGGGTCATCTCGGTGCACACGACCAACGGGTCCCCCTGGCGTTCGGTGAGGCGGACGGGGGTGCCGTTCGCGCGCATTCCGCGGTTTCGGGCGGCGGCGTAGATCTGGGCGCGGTACGGGTCGGCGACCACGCCCACCACCGGGCCCCAGCGGTCCACCAGGGCGAGGCTGTAGGCACACCACGGGATGCCCGCTGTGTGGTTCGCGGTGCCGTCGACCGGGTCGACGACCCAGCGGAACTCAGCGTCGCCGCCGGGCGCGTCGGAGCCTTCGCAGAAGACCGGGATGGACGGGAACTCCGCGGTCAGCACGCGGCGCGTGTGGCGTTCGAGGGTGCGGTCGGTGTCGGTGACCCAGTCGAACGGCGACTCGCCGGGGTCGGGGTGTCCGCCGCGGCCCGCTGTGGCCGTGATGACGTCCGAGGCGTCGTTCGCGAGGCGGCCCGCCACCTCCAGCGCGACGGAGACCAGGCCGGGGTGCGCGGGGCGGGACGACAAGACGGTCATGCCGGTCGAGTGTCGCGGGGTCGTGTGACCGGAGGTGGAAGCGGAGGTGACGAACCGGCGATCACCCGGCCACGACGTGAGGTGACCGGGTGCGACACACCGCGCGCCCGCCGTGCTGAAGGTGCCCTGAAGAAGATCTCAGCGCCTCTGTCTTAATCTCTAGACATGTCGCGAGCCGGCTTGGACAAGGACCCGCACGAGGTCGCCGAGATGTTCGACGGCGTGGCCAAGGGCTACGACCGCACGAACTCGGTGATGACGCTGGGCTTCGACCGCCGCTGGCGGGAGTGGAGCAGGCGGGTGCTCGACGCCCGCCCCGGTGAGAAGGTCCTCGACCTGGCCGCCGGCACCGCCGTCTCGACCGTGCAGTACGCCGAGTCGGGCGCGTGGTGCGTGGCCGCCGACTTCTCGGTCGGGATGCTCGCGGGCGGGGCGCACCGCCCGGTCCCGAAGGTGGCCGCGGACGCGTTGCGCCTGCCGTTCAAGGACGACTCGTTCGACGCCGTCACGGTGTCCTTCGGCATCCGCAACTTCAACGACACCGTCGTCGCCCTGCGCGAGATGGCGCGCGTGGTGAAGCCGGGTGGCCGCATGGTGATCTGCGAGGTCTCCACCCCGGTGTGGAAGCCGTTCCGCTTCGTCTACATGCGCTACCTGCTGAAGCTGCTGCCGCTCATCGCCCGGTTCGTGTCGTCGAACCCGGCGGCCTACTCCTACCTGGCCGAGTCGATGAGGACCTGGCCGGACCAGCGGGCGCTGGCCGAGCTGATCTCCAAGGCGGGCTGGGAGGACGTCGCCTGGTTCAACCTGACCGGCGGCATGGTGGCCCTGCACCGCGCGACCAAGCCGAAGCCCTCACCCGCCGCGGAAACCGACGCCTGACCGCCCCTATTTTCCGCACGCGGGGTCCCTACGTACTGTCACGTAGTACGTAGGGACCCCGCGTGACCTAAACAGGGCGCCACAGCATGGCGCGGACGTCCGGGCGAGGACGTTGCGCCGCCGCTCGGTATGCACCCTGCAGTTCGGCCATCACCCCCGCGGGCTCCTTCTTCAAGCGCGAGGGGACCGTGTGCACGGTCAGCACCCCTTGAGCGAGCAGCGCCGAATGCTGGGCCATCGTGTGCGAGTAGCTCGCCGGTGAAAGGTGGAACTCGATCGAGTCGATCTGCCACGCCAGCCCGACTTCCTCCCACCAGGCGTCCACGATGGCCAACTGGCTTCCCGCAGCCGACCTGATCTGAACGTTCCAGGTGGGTGCGGGCAGACCGGAATCCTTGATCAACGAGTGCGCCCACGCCTCGGCGGCCGACCGGACGCCGTCGCGGATCTCCCCCAGCACCTGCCGAGGCAGGGCGGTGCCGCCCAGTCGCAGGTTCCGGAGCTCCCTCGTGATGTCGTCGGGGGAGCAGAGTTGCCTCTGCACGGCATCCGCGATCAGCGCTCGAACCACGTCGAGACGAGACTCGCGCCGTGCGGCGTCGATGAGCGCACGGTCGAGGGCGGCGACTGGGAAACCGTTGATCATGTTGCCCGTCCAGGCCCGGTTCGTACGTTCGACGAGCATGAGTCCCTGGCTCGTGACCCCGCGTCCGTGGGGAACCAGGACGTGGATTCGCTGATCCTCCGGAAGACGCCGGACACCGTGGAGGCGAGCCGCTTCGAGGCCGGTCAGGAAGGTGAGCGGCCCTGCCCTGAGCAACGCACCCCGAACCAGTTGCCTGCGGCTCGGCGCTCCGCCGCTGAGCAGGTAGACGCCGAGGAACAGGCGTGTCCACCCGCCTCCCGGACGGCATTTCAGCGCCATCGTGTTGCCGCTCAGTCCGAGGGCCAGCAGGTCACGGCGCGTAGCGACCGTGTCTTCGAACCAGTCACCGAGCACCGCGTAGTCAACCGATCGCTTCTTCGCCATTCGACCAATCATCGGCATACGCCGCCACAGTTCAACCAACCTTGATCAACATGTGGACAACTCGCGATCTTCGATTGCACGCGGGGGCCTTTCGTACTGTCACGTAGTACGTGGGGGCCCCGCGTGGCGGAAAGAAGGGGGCGAGGCGGGGAGGGGTGGTCTCAGGAGGCGGCGGTTAGAGTCGCGGAGGAGTCACGGCACACGTTAGGGAGTCTGGATGAGCAGGCGCGGGATCAACGAGGACGCCGACGTCATCGTGGTGGGGGCGGGACCGGCGGGCTCGACCGCGGCGACCTACCTGGCCAGGGCTGGCCTCGACGTCCTGCTGCTGGAGAAGAGCTCGTTTCCCAGGGAGAAGGTCTGCGGCGACGGGCTCACCCCGCGGGGCGTGAAGCAGCTGATCGACCTCGGGGTCGACACCCGCGAGAGCAACGGCTGGCTCCACAACAAGGGTCTGCGCGTGGTCGGCGGCGGCGTCACGATGGAGCTCGACTGGCCTGACCTGGCCACGTTCCCGAACTACGGCGTGGTCCGCCCGCGCATGGACTTCGACGAGATGCTCGCGAACACGGCGAAGGCGGCCGGTGCGCGGATGCACGAGAACACCACCGTCACCAGGGCGATCATCGAGAACGGCCGGGTCGTCGGGGTGGAGGCCAAGCAGGGGCCGGACAAGAAGCCGGTCAGCTACCGGGCGCCGATCGTCGTCGGCTGCGACGGGGTGAGCGCCAGGCTCGCCCTGAGCGTCGGCCTGCAGAAGGACGACGACAAGCCGATGGGCGTGGCGGTGCGCCGCTACTACGCGAGCCCGCGCACGAAGGACGACTACCTGGAGTCGCACCTGGAGCTGTGGGCGCCGGACGGGCAGCTGCTGCCCGGTTACGGCTGGATCTTCGGCATGGGCGACGGCAGCGTGAACGTCGGCCTGGGCATCCTCAGCACGTCGAAGGCGTACGGCACCACCGACTACCGGGCGCTGCTGCGCAGCTGGCTGGACGGGACGCCGGAGGAGTGGGGCTTCCGCGAGGAGAACGCGACGAGCCGCATCGGCGGTGCCGCGCTGCCGATGGGCCTGAACCGCAAGCCGCACTACCGGGCGGGGCTGGTGCTCGTCGGCGACGCCGGCGGCATGGTCAACCCGTTCAACGGCGAGGGCATCGGCTACGCGATGGAGTCGGCGAAGATCGCGTCCGAGAGCATCGTGCAGGCGCTCGCGCGGACCGGCGTCAACCGTGAACGGGCGCTGCACGGCTACCCCGTCCGGATCGAGCAGGCGCTCGGCAGCTACTACCGGCTCGGCAACGTCTTCTCGAAGCTCATCGGCAACCCGGCGGTCATGCGGGCCGCAACGAAGTACGGAATGCCGCGAAAGCGGCTGATGAAACTCGTGCTCAAGCTGCTCGCGGGCCTCTACGACCCCAAGGACGGCGACTCGATGGACCGTCTGATCGTGGCCGCGACGAAACTCGCTCCGACCGCATAAATTGCTCCGAACGAGTGACGGCACCGGCTCAATACGAGCCGGTGCCGTTTCGTTTGTGTCCGTGGTGTTAAACGACCAGGTCAGACCCTGTGACCCAGGTCATTTACAGGCGTTCTACACTGGCCATCGAGCTTGTGAATCACTTCACAACAGTGTGAACCAGCTTGTGAACTGTTTCACAAGCGTTTGTTAGGTCCGCCTAACAAACGTGCAGCAGAACTGCCCCCTTAGGGTGCGCCTCGACCGCGAGGAAAGGACGACGGAGCGTGCTTGACCCTTACCTCCCCCTCGTATTGATGTTCGCGCTAGCCGGGGCGTTCGCACTGTTCTCGGTGACAGCGGCGCCCTACATCGGACCGCGCCGCTACAACAAGGCCAAGCTCGACGCGTACGAGTGCGGCATCGAGCCGAGCCCGCAGCCGGTCGTGGGTGGTGGGCGCATGCCCGTCGCCTACTACCTGACGGCGATGCTCTTCATCTTGTTCGACATCGAAATGGTGTTCCTCTACCCGTTCGCCGTGGCCGCCGACAAGCTCGGTCTGTTCGGGCTGGTGGAGATCGTCCTGTTCGTCGCCACGGTCGGCTTCGCGTACGTCTACGTGTGGCGTCGCGGCGGCCTCGACTGGAACTGAGGAAGAACATGGGTCTCGAGGAGAAGCTCCCGAACGGCATCCTGCTGGTCAGCGTCGAGAAACTGGTCAACTGGACCCGCAAGTCCTCGCTCTGGCCTGCCACCTTCGGCCTGGCCTGCTGCGCCATCGAGATGATGACGACGGGCGGTCCGCGCTACGACCTCGCCCGCTTCGGCATGGAGGTCTTCCGCGCGTCACCGCGCCAGGCGGACCTGATGATCGTCGCGGGCCGGGTCACCAACAAGATGGCGCCGGTGCTGCGGCAGATCTACGACCAGATGCCCGAGCCGCGCTGGGTGCTGGCGATGGGCGTGTGCGCCAGCAGCGGCGGCATGTTCAACAACTACGCGGTGGTGCAGGGCGTCGACCACGTCGTGCCGGTCGACATGTACCTGCCGGGCTGCCCGCCGCGGCCGGAGATGCTGATCGACGCGATCCTCAAGATCCACGCCAAGATCATGGACGAGCCGCTGGGGGCCGTGCGCGCCAAGGCGCTCGCCGACTCGGGCCACCGCACCGACCTCATCCCGTCCTCCGAGCGTTTTGCGAGGAAGAAGTGACCGAGCCAGGGGGAGAGCACTCCAGCGCCGACCGCGCGGGGGAGGGCCTCGAGAAGACCAACGGAGCTCAGGCCAAAGCGCCGATCTTCGCGGGCAAGGAGCGCCAGGGCCTCTTCGGCGTCACCGGCTCCGGTGACACGTCCGGCTTCGGCGGCCTGCGCCTGCCCGCCCACGTGGCCGCTCCGTCCGAGCGCCCGTTCGGCGGCTGGTTCGACGAGGTCGCCGACGAGATCCTCGCCGCGGTCCGCGAGAAGGGCCTGCCCGCCGACACGGTGCAGCAGGTGACGGTCGACCGCGGTGAGATCACCTTCTACCTCCGGCCGGAGACGCTGCTGGAGGTGGCGCGCATCTGCCGCGACACCCCGTCGCTGCGCTTCGAGCTGTGCAGCTCGGTGTCCGGTGTGGACTACGGCGCCGACGTGCCGCAGCGCCTGCACTCGGTCACCCACCTCACGTCGATGACGTACCGCCGCCGCATCCGGCTGGAGGTCGCGGTCGACGTCGAGCACCCGCACGTGCCGAGCCTCGTCGAGGTCTACCCGACGGCGGACTGGCAGGAGCGCGAGAACTGGGACATGTTCGGGATCATCTACGACGGTCACCCCGGACTGACCCGCATCCTCATGCCGGACGACTGGGACGGCCACCCGCAGCGCAAGGACTACCCGCTGGGCGGCATTCCGGTCGAGTACAAGGGCGCGGAGATTCCTCCGCCGGACCAGAGGCGGTCCTACTCATGACCGAGCGGCTTTCCGACGTCACCACCGGGACGAACACCAGCGCCACCGGCAGCGACAGCACGGACGACGTGAACACCCCCTCCCGCGGCCAGACCGAGGCGGAGATCGCCGAGTCGCGGCGCACCACCGAGGGCACCGTCTACACGGTGACCGGCGGCGACTGGGACGAGGTGCTCGCGGACGCCGTCCACGACGAGCGCATCGTCATGAACCTCGGCCCCCAGCACCCGTCGACGCACGGCGTGCTCCGCCTGGTCCTGGAGCTGGAGGGCGAGACGGTCACGCACGCCCGCAGCGTCATCGGCTACCTGCACACGGGCATCGAGAAGAACCTCGAGTACCGCAACTGGGTCCAGGGCGTCACCTTCGTGACGCGCACGGACTACCTGGCGCCGCTGCACCACGAGGCCGCCTACTGCATGGCCGTGGAGAAGCTGCTCGGCATCACGGTGCCGGACAAGGCGCAGGCGATCCGCGTGCTGCTGATGGAGCTCAACCGGATCAGCTCGCACCTCGTCGCGCTCGCCACCGGCGGCATGGAGCTGGGCGCGCTGACCGGCATGACCTCCGGCTTCCGCGAGCGCGAGGAGGCCCTGCACCTGCTGGAGCACCTCACCGGCCTGCGGATGAACCACGCGTTCATCCGCCCCGGCGGTCTCGCGCAGGACCTGCCGGACGACGCGGTCGAGAAGATCACGTCGTTCGTCAAGGTCATGGAGAAGCGGCTCCCGGACTATGACAAGCTGCTCACCGGCCAGCCGATCTGGCGCAACCGCCTCGCGGGGGTGGGCTACCTGCCCGTCGACGCGTGCCTCGCGCTCGGCATCACCGGCCCGATCCTGCGCTCCGCGGGCCTCGCCTGGGACCTGCGCAAGATCGAGCCGTACAGCGGCTACGAGAACTACGAGTTCGACGTGCCGACCTCGAACGCGGCGGACTGCTTCGCGCGGTACCTGCTGCGCCTGGAGGAGATGCACCAGTCGCTGCGGATCATCAAGCAGGTCGTGAAGACCCTGCCGACCGGTCCGGTGATGGTGTCCGACGCGAAGATCGCGTGGCCCGCGCAGCTCACGATCGGCAGCGACGGCATGGGCAACTCGCTCGAGCACGTCCGCAAGATCATGGGCCAGTCGATGGAGTCCCTGATCCACCACTTCAAGCTGGTGACCGAGGGCTTCAAGGTCCCGCCCGGCCAGGTGTACGTGCCGGTCGAGTCGCCGCGCGGCGAGCTGGGCTACCACGTCGTCTCCGACGGCGGCACCAGGCCGATGCGCGTGCACCTGCGCGAACCCAGCTTCGTGAACCTCCAGTCGATGCCCGCGATGTGCGAGGGCGGAATGGTCGCCGACGTGATCGCCGCCGTCGCCTCGATCGACCCGGTGATGGGTGGTTGCGACCGATGACTCAGGCTCCAGAGAACGCTCCGCTGAACGCCGTCTTCGACCAGACCGCGGTGGACAGGGCGCAGGCGATCATCGCCCGCTACCCGCAGTCCCGCAGCGCGCTGCTGCCGATGCTGCACCTCGTGCAGTCCGTCGAGGGCTACGTCAGCCAGGACGGCATCCGGTTCTGCGCCGGGCAGCTCGACCTGACCGAGGCCGAGGTCAGCGCGGTCGCGACGTTCTACACGATGTACAAGCGCCGCCCGTGCGGCGAGCACCTCGTGAGCGTCTGCACCAACACGCTGTGCGCGGCGCTGGGCGGCGACGAGATCTACTCGACGCTCAAGAGCCACCTCGGCGTGGGCCACGAGGAGACCGCGGGCGAGCCGGGCACACCGGGCTCGATCACGCTGGAGCACGCCGAGTGCCTCGCCGCGTGCGACCTCGGCCCCGTGCTGCAGGTGAACTACGAGTTCTACGACAACCAGACGCCGGACAAGGCGCTGGGACTCGTGAAGGCGTTGCAGGCGGGGGAGAAGCCCGCCCCGACGCGCGGCGCGCCGCTCACCGACTTCAAGCAGGCCGAGCTCCAGCTCGCCGGGTTCTTCGAGGGTCGCGACGCGGACCTCGACGGCCCATCGGCGGCGCCGGAGACCCTGCGCGGAGCCCAGATCGCCCAGGAACGCGGCTGGGACGCACCGCAGGTGCCGTCCACCGTCGAGTTCCCGGCACTGCCGGAAAAGAAGTAGGGGAACACCGATGGTTGACCCGCTGACTCCCGTTCTCACCAAGCGCTGGACCGAGCCCAGGTCCTGGACGATCGAGACCTACGAGCGCACCGGTGGCTACACCGCGCTGCCCAAGGCGCTGAAGGTCCACCCGGACCAGCTCATCCAGCAGTGCAAGGACTCCGGCCTGCGCGGCCGCGGCGGTGCGGGCTTCCCCACCGGCATGAAGTGGGGCTTCATCCCGCAGGGCGACGGCAAGCCGCATTACCTCGTCATCAACGCCGACGAGGGCGAGCCCGGCACCTGCAAGGACATCCCGCTGATGATGGCGGACCCGCACTCGCTGATCGAGGGCGTGATCATCACGTCGTACGCGATCCGCGCGAACTTCGCGGCGATCTACGTCCGCGGCGAGGTCCTGCACTGCATCCGCCGCCTCAACGCGGCGGTGCGCGAGGCGTACGCCAAGGGCTACCTGGGCAAGGACATCCTCGGCAGCGGGTTCGACCTCGACGTCGTCGTCCACGCCGGCGCCGGCGCGTACATCTGCGGCGAGGAGACGGCGCTGCTCGACTCGCTGGAGGGCCGTCGCGGCCAGCCGCGGCTCAAGCCTCCGTTCCCCGCGACCTCGGGCCTGTACGCGTCGCCCACCGTCGTGAACAACGTCGAGACCATCGCGTCGGTTCCCTTCATCGTCAACGGTGGCGCGGACTGGTTCCGCGAGATGGGTCGCGACCGGTCGCCCGGCCCGAAGATCTACTCGCTGTCCGGCCACGTGACGAACCCCGGCCAGTACGAGGCGCCGATGGGCACCACGCTGCGCCAGCTGCTCGACATGGCCGGTGGCATGAAGGACGGCATCCCGCTGAAGTTCTGGACGCCGGGTGGTTCGTCCACCCCGCTGTTCACGGCGGAGCACCTGGACGTGCCGCTCGACTTCGAGGGCGCCGCCGAGGCCGGCTCGATGCTGGGCACGACCGCGATCCAGATCTTCAACGAGACCGTGTCCGTGCCGTGGGCCGTCATGAAGTGGACGGAGTTCTACAAGCACGAGTCGTGCGGCAAGTGCACGCCGTGCCGCGAGGGCACGTACTGGCTGGTGCAGATCCTGCAGCGGATGGTGCGCGGCGAGGGCACGGCGAGCGACATCGACACGTTGCTCGACGTCTGCGACAACATCCTCGGCCGCTCGTTCTGCGCGCTCGGTGACGGTGCCGTCAGCCCGATCACCAGCGGCATCAAGTACTTCAAGGACGAGTTCCTCGCCTTGTGCGACCAGAACTCCAAGGTTTTGGCTGGAGCGAACGCATGACCATCGCCCCTGACAAGTCCACCGAGCTGGTCGTGCCCGAGGGTCACGTCAAGCTCGTCATCGACGGCGTCGAGGTCGTGGCGCCCAAGGGCGAGCTGCTGATCCGCACGGCCGAGCGCCTCGGCACGGTCATCCCGCGCTTCTGCGACCACCCGCTGCTGGAGCCCGCGGGCGCCTGCCGCCAGTGCCTCGTCGAGGTCGAGATGGGCGGCCGGCCGATGCCGAAGCCGCAGGCGTCCTGCACGATGACGGTCGCGGACGGCATGGTCGTGAAGACCCAGCTGACCTCGCCGGTCGCGGACAAGGCGCAGCAGGGCGTGATGGAGCTGCTGCTCATCAACCACCCGCTGGACTGCCCGATCTGCGACAAGGGCGGTGAGTGCCCGTTGCAGAACCAGGCGATCGCCCACGGCCGCAGCGACTCCCGCTTCCACGAGCACAAGCGGACGTTCCCGAAGCCGATCAACATCTCCACGCAGGTGCTGCTCGACCGCGAGCGGTGCGTGCTCTGCCAGCGCTGCACGCGGTTCTCCGCGCAGATCGCCGGCGACCCGTTCATCGAGCTGCTGGAGCGCGGTGCGCAGCAGCAGATCGGTGTGGCGCAGGAGAAGCCGTTCCAGAGCTACTTCTCCGGCAACACCATCCAGATCTGCCCGGTCGGCGCCCTCACCAGCGCCGCCTACCGGTTCCGCGCCCGTCCGTTCGACCTCGTGTCGACGCCGAGCGTGTGCGAGCACTGCTCGTCGGGCTGCGCCGAGCGCACCGACTGGCGGCGCGGCAAGGTGCAGCGCAAGCTCGCCGGTGACGACCCGCAGGTCAACGAGGAGTGGATCTGCGACAAGGGCCGGTTCGCCTTCCGCTACGCCACCTCGGCCGACCGCATCACGCGGCCGCTGGTGCGCGACGCGGACACCGGTGAGCTGCGCGAGTCGTCCTGGACCGAGGCGTTGCAGGTCGCGGCGGCCGGTCTCGCGCAGGCGCGCGACAAGGGCGGTGTGGGTGTGCTGCCCGGTGGCCGGCTGACCGTCGAGGACGCCTACGCGTACTCGAAGTTCGCCCGGATCGCGTTGCGCAGCAACGACATCGACTTCCGCGCCCGGCCGCACAGCGCCGAGGAGCTGGAGTTCCTGTCCGGCACCACGGTGTTCACCAACCCGGACAACGGCGTCACGTTCCAGGGCATCGAGAAAGCACCGGCCGCGCTGCTGGTCGCGTTCGAGCCCGAGGAGGAGGCGCCGATCGTCTTCCTGCGGCTGCGCAAGGCCGCGCGCAAGGGCACGACGAAGGTCTTCCACCTCGGCCAGTACACGACCCCGGCCGTGGAGAAGACGTCCGGCACGCTGCTCGCCTGCGTCCCCGGCGCCGAGGCCAACGCGATCAACGCGCTGCCCGACCACGCCGCGGACGTCGTCGAGCTGCTGTCCAAGCCCGGTGCGGTGATCCTCGTCGGCGAGCGCGCCGCCGAGATCCCCGGCACGTTCACCGCGGTCGCCCGGCTCGCCGAGCGCACCGGCGCCAAGGTCGCGTGGATCCCGCGCCGTGCCGGTGAGCGCGGTGCGCTCGCGGTCGGCGCCACGCCGAACCTGCTGCCCGGCGGGCGGCACGTCGCGAACGCGGCGGCGCGCGCCGAGGTCGAGCGCGCCTGGGGTGTCGAGGAGGGCTCACTGCCCGCGGCCCCCGGCCGTGACACCACCGGCATCCTGGAGGCCGTCGCGAACGGCGAGCTGGCCGGCCTGGTGGTCGGCGGCGTCGACCCGTACGACCTGCCCGACCCCGTCCTCGCGGAGAAGGCGCTGGAGAACGCGGCGTTCGTCGTGAGCCTGGAGCAGCGGCACAGCGCGGTCACCGCGCGGGCCGACGTCGTGCTCCCGGTCGCCCCGGCCGTCGAGAAGTCCGGCAGCTTCCTCAACTGGGAGGGTCGCCGCCGCGAGTTCGGCACGACCCTGGAGGGCACCGGCGCGCTGCCGGACTGCCGCGTGCTCGACACCCTCGCGGTGGAGATGGACGCGGACCTGTTCACGCAGACGCCCGCCGCCGCTGCCGCCGACCTGGCCCGCCTGGGCGACGGCGCGCCGACCGGTTCCTCGCTGAACGTCGCCGCGCCGCTGCAGTCGCCCGCCGGGGCGGGCAAGGCCGTGCTCGCCACGTGGCACCGCCTGCTCGGCAACGGCTCGCTGCAGGTGGACGAACCGCACCTGGCCGGAACGGCCCGCCCGGTCGTCGCGAAGGTCGCGGAGGCCACCGCGGCGCAGTTCGGTCTCGCGACCGGCGGCCACGTGACGGTCTCCACCGACCGCGGCGCGATCACGCTCCCGGTCGAGACCGACGACCTGCCCGAGGGCGTCATCTGGCTGCCCACCAACTCGGGTGACGTGACCGTCCGCGCCACGCTCGGCGCGGGCCACGGCTCGGTCGTCTCCGTCAGCGCCGGATCCACCTCTGGGGTGAAGTCATGACGAAGTACCTCGCGGCGGAGATCGGCGACACCGCCGAGCTCCTGGCGGACGACCCGATCTGGCTCGTCCTGATCAAGGTCGTCGGGATCTTCGCGTTCCTCGTGGTCATGACCCTGTTCATGATCAACTGGGAGCGCAAGGTCGTCGCGCGCATGCAGCACCGTCCCGGCCCCAACCGGGTCGGCCCGAACGGCTGGCTGCAGTCGCTCGCGGACGGTCTGAAGCTCGCGTTCAAGGAGGACATCCGCCCGGTCCTCGCGGACAAGTGGGTGTACTTCCTCGCCCCGGTGATCTCCTGCATCCCCGCGTTCCTCGCGTTCTCGGTGATCCCGATCGCCGGCAAGGTCAGCATCTTCGGCGAGGAGACCGCGCTGCAGCTCGTCGACCTCCCGGTCGGCGTGCTCGTGGTGCTCGCCTGCTCCTCGATCGGCGTCTACGGCATCGTCCTCGCCGGCTGGTCGTCCGGGTCGCCGTACCCGCTGCTCGCGGCGCTGCGCTCGGCGGCGCAGGTGATCTCCTACGAGATCGCGATGGGCCTGTCGATCGTCGCGGTCATCATGTTCACCGGCTCGATGTCGACCGGTGACATCGTGGGGGCCCAGGCGAGCACGATCCTCGGGTTCGCCCCCGCCTGGTTCGGCCTGCTGCTGTTCCCGAGCTTCGCGATCTACGTGGTGGCGATGGTCGGCGAGACCAACCGCGCGCCGTTCGACCTCCCCGAGGCCGAGTCGGAGCTGGTCGGTGGTTTCCACACGGAGTACAGCTCGCTGAAGTTCGCGCTGTTCTTCCTCGCCGAGTACGTCAACATGGTCACCGTCTCGGCGCTCGCGACGACGCTCTTCCTCGGCGGCTACCACGCCCCGTGGACCGGCGACTTCCTGAACACCGGCTGGTGGGGCCTGCTCTGGTTCATCCTCAAGACGCTGGCGTTCCTCTTCCTCTTCATCTGGCTGCGCGGCACGCTCCCCCGCCTGCGCTACGACCAGTTCATGAAGCTCGGCTGGAAGGTGCTCGTCCCGACCAGCCTCGTCTGGATCATGGCCGTCGCGGTCATCCGCACCGGCGCGATCCAGCAGCTCTCCACCGCGCAGCGCCTCATCGCGCTCGGTGTGGTCGTCGGACTGGTGCTGCTGGTGTCGTTCCTGCTGCCCGACAAGAAGGTCGCGGACACCAAGGGCGTCCCGCTGGCCGGCTCCGGCTTCCCGGTGCCGCCGCTGGACCTCGCCGTCCCCAAGGCAGCGCCCAAGCGCAAGGTCAAGGTCGCCAACATCCCCGCTGACGACACCGCGAAGGCAGTCACCACCGGTAAGGAGGCTGAGTAGGGATGTTCGAGTCCCTGAAAGGCTTCGGAGTCACCTTCGGCACCATGTTCAAGAAGGTGGTGACGGAGGAGTACCCCGAGGTCAAGAAGGTGACCGCGCCGCGGTTCCACGGCCGTCACCAGCTGAACAGGCATCCGGACGGGCTGGAGAAGTGCGTCGGCTGCGAGCTGTGCGCGTGGGCCTGCCCCGCGGACGCGATCTTCGTCGAGGGTGGCGACAACACCGAGGAAGCGCGCTTCTCGCCCGGTGAGCGCTACGGCGCCGACTACCAGATCAACTACCTGCGCTGCATCGGCTGCGGCCTGTGCATCGAGGCGTGCCCGACCCGGTCGCTCACGATGACCAACGAGTACGAGCTCGCCGACGACAACCGCCAGGACCTGATCTTCACGAAGGAGGACCTGCTCGCTCCGCTGCTGCCCGGCATGGAGCAGCCGCCGCACCCGATGCGGCTCGGCGACAACGAGCAGGACTACTACGTGAACGGCCCGCAGCTCGCGAAGGCGGCGGAGACGAAGGAGGCCGGCGCGTGAGCCTCCTCGTGAACCTGCTGGCGCAGCAGCCGGAGCCCGTGCAGCGGGTGGTCGACGAGGTCACCACCGGCGAGGCCGTCGCGTTCTGGGTCCTCGGCCCGCTCGCGCTGGCCGGAGCGCTCGGCATGCTGTTCGCCCGCAACGCCGTGCACTCCGCGCTGTGGCTCGTCGTCACGATGCTCAGCCTCGGTGTGCTCTACATGGTCCAGCAGGCGCCGTTCCTCGGCTTCGTGCAGATCATCGTCTACACCGGCGCGATCATGATGCTGTTCCTGTTCGTGCTGATGATGGTCGGCAGGGACAGCTCGGACTCCGTCGTCGAGGTGATCCGCGGGCAACGGCTCGCGGCCGCGCTGCTCGGCATCGGGTTCGCCGTGCTGATGGTCGGCTCCGTGGCCCGCGCGCTCACCTCGGTCGAGCCCGCCGGTCTCGCGGAGGCCAACGCCACCAACGGCGGCAACGTCGGCAACATCGGCCAGGAGATCTTCACGGACTACCTGTTCCCGTTCGAGCTGACCTCGGCGCTGCTGATCACCGCCGCCCTCGGCGCGATGATCCTGGCGTTCGTGGGCCGCGACGGGAAGCCCGCGCGGAAGACGCAGAAGGAACTGGTCGAGGAGCGCTTCCAGGACGGCACGCGGGTCGGGTCCATCCCCGGTCCCGGCGTCTTCGCCACCGCGAACTCGGTGGCCACCCCCGCGCTGCTGCCCGACGGCAGCGTCGCGGAGGAGTCGCTGTTCGACGTCATCGAGGCGACCGACAGGTCCGTCCTGACCGACGACGTCGCCGAGGTCGCGGGCACCGGCGACCAGCCGGACTCGCGCGCGCTCAAGGGAAGTGAGTCGTGACTCCCACGTACTACCTGCTGCTGTCGGCACTGCTGTTCAGCATCGGCGCCGTCGGCGTCCTGGTGCGGCGCAACGCCATCGTGGTGTTCATGTGCGTCGAGCTGATGCTCAACGCGGTCAACCTGAGCCTCGTGACGTTCGCGCGGATCAACGGCTCGCTCGACGGCCAGGTGATGGCGTTCTTCGTGATGGTCGTCGCCGCGGCGGAGGTCGTCGTCGGCCTCGCGATCATCATGTCCATCTTCCGCACGCGTCGCTCGGCCTCGGTCGACGACTCGAACCTGCTGAAGTACTGAGGGGTCACCGGTGACGGAACCTGTTGTCGCCAGCGGGGTCGCGAGCTTCGCCTGGCTGCTGTTGGCGCTGCCCGCGTTCGGCGCGGCGGTGCTGTTGGTCGTCGGCAAGCGCGCCGACAAGTGGGGCCACCTGCTCGGCAGCGGTGTGCTGCTGGCGTCGTTCGGCTACGCCCTCGCGTTGTTCTTCTCCACGCTCGGCGTGTCGAACCCCGAGGAGCGGGTGCAGAACCTGCACCTGTGGAACTGGGTCGACGTCAACGCGCTGACCGTCGAGTTCGGACTGCGGCTCGACCCGCTGTCGCTGACGTTCGTGCTGCTGATCACCGGTGTGGGCTCGCTGATCCACATCTACTCGGTCGGCTACATGGCGCACGAGGAGGGCAGGCGCAAGTTCTTCGCCTACCTCAACCTCTTCGTGTCGGCGATGCTCCTGCTGGTGCTGGGCAACGGTTTCGTGACCCTGTACTTCGGCTGGGAGGGCGTCGGTCTCGCCTCGTACCTGCTGATCGGCTGGTACCAGTACAAGCCGGAAGCCGCCTCCGCGGCCAAGAAGGCGTTCCTGATGAACCGCGTCGGCGACCTCGGTCTCGCCATCGCGATCTTCCTGATGTTCAACCGGCTCGGGACCACGCAGTACACCGAGGTGTTCGGCCGCGTCAGCGAGTTCTCCTCCGCCGAGGTCCTCGCGATCACGCTGCTGCTGCTCCTCGGCGCGTGCGGCAAGTCGGGCCAGTTCCCGCTCCAGGCGTGGCTCCCCGACGCGATGGCGGGCCCGACCCCGGTCTCCGCCCTGATCCACGCGGCGACGATGGTCACCGCGGGCGTGTACCTCATCGCCCGCTCCAACCCGCTCTACAACCTGAGCGAGGACGGCCGTCTGGTCGTCATGATCATCGGTGGCGTCACGCTGCTGATCGGCTGCATCATCGGCTGCGCCTACGACGACTTCAAGAAGGTCCTGGCGTACTCGACGGTCTCGCAGATCGGCTACATGATCCTCGCCGTGGGCCTCGGCCCGATCGGCTACGCGCTCGGCATCATGCACCTGCTGACGCACGGCTTCTTCAAGGCGGGGCTCTTCCTCGGCGCCGGTTCGGTCATGCACGGCATGAACGACGAGGGCAACATCCGCCGGATGGGCGGGCTCTACAAGTTCCTGCCGATCACGTTCGTCACGTGGACCCTCGGCTACCTCGCCCTGATCGGCATCCCGCCGTTCGCGGGCTACTTCTCCAAGGACGCCATCATCGCGGCGGCGTTCGGCGCGGAGGGCTGGCGCGGGTACGTCTTCGGCGGCGTCGCGCTGCTCGGCGCCCTGCTGACCGCGTTCTACATGACGCGCCTGCTGATCCTGGTCTTCCTGGGCAAGCCCCGCTGGAAGGACCTCAAGGCGGAGAACGGCAAGGAGTACCACCCGCACGAGTCCCCGCTGACGATGACCATCCCGATGATCATCCTCGCGGTCGGCTCCGTCGCGGGCGGCTGGTTCCTCTCCTCCGGCGGCCGCCTGGCCGGCTGGCTGGAGCCGTCGCTCGGCGAGCTGCAGGAGTCGCACGGCGTCCTGTCGCACGGTGTGGTCGGCATCCTGACCGTCGTGCTCTCGCTCGTCGGCGCCGGTCTCGCGTTCCTGCTCTTCGGTCGCCGTCCCCAGCCGGTCGAGCGTCCGGAGCGCGTGTCGTTCCCGGTGCGCGCGGCCCGTGCGGACCTCTACGGCAACGCGCTCAACGAGGCGCTCTTCGCGCGGCCGGGCACCTGGCTCACTCGCGCGCTGGTGTACCTCGACCTCAAGGGCGTCGACGGGGTCGTCAACGGCACCGCGGCGCTGCTCGGTGGTAGCTCCGGCCGGTTGCGCAGGCTGCAGACCGGGTTCGTCCGCTCCTACGCACTGTCCATGCTGCTGGGCTCGATCTTCGTGCTCGGGGCGCTCCTGGTGGTGAGGTTCTCGTGACCTGGGTTCTGATCGCACTGCTGGTGGTGCCGCTGGCCGGCGCCCTGGTGGTGGCGTTCCTGCGCAAGAACGACCGCACGGCCAAGCTCGCGGCGCTGGCGTTCTCGCTCGTCGAGCTCGTGCTCGCCGTCCTGCTGTGGACGGCCTACGACCCGGACGGCGACCGCATCCAGCTCGCCACCGGCGTCGACTGGATCCCGGCGTTCGGCGTCCGGCTCTCGTTCGGCATCGACGGCATCGCGCTGGTGATGATCGCGGTCATCGCGCTGCTGATCCCGCTGGTGATCGGTGCCGGCTGGACGGAGAAGCTGCCCGCCGGCCGTTCGCAGGGCGGGTACCTCGCGCTGATCCTGGTGCAGGAGGCGGTGACGGTCGCGGTGTTCGCCGCCACCGACGTCTTCCTGTTCTACGTGCTGTTCGAGGTCATGCTCATCCCGATGTACTTCCTGATCGGCGGCTACGGCGGCGCGCGCAGGCAGTACGCGGCGGTCAAGTTCTTCCTGTACTCGTTCCTCGGCGGCCTGATCATGCTGGCCTCCGCGATCGGCGCCTACGCGATGGCGTCGGACGAGCTGGGCAAGGGCACGTTCGACTGGGCGACGCTCGTGAAGGTGGTCAGCGACGCCGACTCGACGACGCAGACCTGGCTGTTTCTCGGCTTCTTCCTGGCGTTCGCGATCAAGGCGCCGCTCGTGCCGTTCCACACCTGGCTGCCCGACGCGGCCGCCGAGGCGCCCATCGGCGTCACGGTGATCGTCGTCGGCATCCTCGACAAGGTCGGCACGTTCGGCATGCTGCGCTACCTGCTGCCGATGTTCCCGGAGGCGTCGAAGAACCTGGCGCCGTACGTGCTCGTGCTCGCGGTGGCCGGTGTCCTCTATGGATCGCTGCTCGCCACGGGCCAGCGGGACATGAAGCGGTTCCTGGCGTACGTGTCGATCGCCCACTTCGGCTTCATCGCGCTCGGCATCTTCGCGTTCACGTCGCAGGCGGGCGTGGGCTCGGTGTCGTACATGCTCAACCACTCGATCTCGACCGGCATGCTGATCCTGGTGATCGGCATGGTGATCGCGCGCGGTGGCTCGTCGCTGATCTCCGACTACGGCGGCATGTCCAAGGTGGCCCCGCTGCTCGCGGGCATGCTGCTGCTGTCCGGTCTGACCACGCTGTCGCTGCCGGGCACGAACTCGTTCGTCTCCGAGTTCCTGGTGCTGATCGGCTCGTTCCCGACGCAGCCGGTCTACACGATCCTCGCGACGATCGGCATGGTGCTCGCGGCGCTCTACGTGCTGTGGCTCTACCAGCGGATGATGACCGGCCCGCTGCGCGGCGACGCCCTCGTGGGCGCGGCCGCGGGTCCGGGAGCCGTCGGCGACCCGGAGACCAAGACCACGATCGGCGACCTGAACAAGCGCGAGATCGCGGTGCTCGCACCGCTCGTTGTCATCGTGCTGGCCCTCGGGTTCTACCCGCAGCCGGTGCTCGACGTCATCACCCCGACTGTCGGGGCGACGCTGACCGAGGTCGGCGTGACCGACCCGGTCTCCGTGCAGGAAGGCAAGTGACGTGAACCTTCTCGTCGCTCAGGCGCAGCAGATCGAGGCGCCGGAGATCCACTACGGCGCCATCGCGCCGGTGCTGATCGTGCTCGGCGCAGCCTGCGTCAGCGTGCTGCTGGAGGCGTTGCTGCCCAAGCACCAGCGGTGGGCGGTGCAGCTCCTGCTGTCGCTGCTGACGCTGCTCGGCGCCACGGCGGCGCTGGTGCTCTATGTCACGGCCGACGACGTCCCGGCGCAGGGGGTGGCGACGCTCGCGGGCATGCTCGCGGTGGACACCCCGGCGTTGTTCCTGTGGGGCACGCTGCTGGTGCTGGCGTTCGGGTCGATCCTGCTGATCGCCGACCGCTCGGTCGAGCCCGGCGGTGTGTTCGTCGCCCAGGCCGCGATCCGTCCCGGCACCGTCCAGGACCGGGCGCAGGCGACGAAGACCGGGATGCAGACCGAGGTCTTCCCGCTCACGCTGTTCGCTCTCGGCGGCATGATGACGTTCGTCGCCTCGAACGACCTGCTGACGATGTTCATCGCGCTGGAAGTCCTGTCGCTGCCGCTGTACCTGCTGTGCGGCCTGGCTCGCCGCCGTCGCCTGCTCTCGCAGGAGGCGGCCGTGAAGTACTTCCTGCTCGGCGCGTTCGCGTCCGCGTTCTTCCTCTACGGCGTGGCCCTGCTGTACGGCTACGCGGGTTCGGTGAAGCTCTCGGCCATCGCGACCGCGGCGGCCGGCACGGACCGCTCCGACACGCTGCTGTTCGCGGGCTTCGGCCTGCTGGTGGTGGGCCTGCTGTTCAAGGCGTCCGTCGGCCCGTTCCACACCTGGACCCCGGACGTCTACCAGGGCGCGCCCACGCCCGTGACGGCGTTCATGGCGGCGTGCACGAAGGTCGCCGCGTTCGGCGGCATCCTGCGCGTGCTCACCGTGGCGTTCGAGAACACCCAGTGGGAGTGGCGCGGCGTGCTCTACGGCGTCGCCGTCGTCTCGATGGTGATCGGTGCTGTGCTCGGTCTCACGCAGACCGACGTGAAGCGCATGATCGCGTACTCGTCGGTGGCGCACGCGGGCTTCCTGCTCATCGGTTCGATCGCGCTCGTGCCGGACGGCGAGGGCGTGAGCGCGACGATGTTCTACCTGCTCGCGTACGGCTTCACGACGATCGCGACGTTCGGCATCGTGTCGCTGGTCCGCAACTCCGACGGCGAGGCGACGCACCTGTCGCAGTGGGCAGGGCTCGCGAAGCGGTCGCCGATCGTGGCGGCCACCTTCACGTTCCTGCTGCTCGCGCTCGCCGGCATCCCGCTGACGTCGGGCTTCATCGGCAAGTTCGTCGTGTTCAGCGCGGCGATCGAGGCCGGTCTGACGCCGCTCGTGGTGATCGCGCTGGTGGCCTCGGCCGTCGCGGCGTTCTTCTACCTGCGGGTGATCGTGCTGATGTACTTCAGCGAGCCGGCGGCGGACGGCCCGACCGTCACGGTGCCCGGCGCGTTCACCACGATCGCCATCACGCTGGGTGCCGTCGTGACCCTGGTGCTGGGTCTGTGGCCCACGTTGGTGCTCGAATGGGCGGGTACCGGCACCTTCCTCAGCTAGGTGTACGTAGGCTGCTGGTGTGACCAGTAGCGAGCATGAGGGACCGGGGTTCGCGTTGGTGGACCCCGTGCTCACCGAGGTAGTCCAGGGCGGCCTGGCCGAGGTGGAGCGCAACCTGCACGACGTCGTGCAGAGCGAGTTCCACCCGGTCACGGAGACCTCGCTTCACCTTGTGGAGGCGGGCGGGAAGCGGATCCGCCCGCTCTTCACACTGCTCGCGTCGCAGTTCGGCGCCGAGTGGGACCGCGAGAAGGTCATCAAGGCGGCGACTGTGGTGGAGCTCACCCACCTCGCCACCCTCTACCACGACGACGTCATGGACGAGGCGACCATGCGGCGCGGCGCGGCCTCCGCGAACGCCAAGTGGGACAACAGCATCGCGATCCTGACCGGCGACTTCCTGTTCGCGCACGCGTCACGGCTGACCGCCGACCTGGGGACCGACGCGGCGCGGATCATCGCCGAGACCTTCTCCGTCCTGGTGACGGGCCAGATGCGCGAGACCGTCGGGCCGAAGCCCGGCGAGGACCCGATCTCCCACTACCTCACGGTGATCGCGGAGAAGACCGGTGTGCTGATCGCCACCGCGGCGCTGTTCGGCGGCATGTTCTCCGACGCGACGGACGAGCAGGTCGACGCCCTGCGCGCGTACGCGGAGGTGATCGGGGCGGCGTTCCAGATCTCCGACGACGTCATCGACATCGCGTCGCCGTCGGTCGAGTCCGGCAAGACCCCGGGCACCGACCTGCGCGAGGGCGTGAAGACGCTGCCGATGCTCTACGCGCTGGCCGACCCGGCCGAGACGCGGCTCGCCGAGCTGCTGGCCGGTCCGATCACCGACGACGCCCTGGTGGACGAGGCGCTCGAGCTGCTGCGCAAGTCGTCCGGAATGGACAGGGCGCGCGAGATCCTCGACGAGTACGCGGACCGCGCCCGCACGGAGCTGGGCAAGCTGCCGCCGTGCCCCGCGCGTGACGCCCTCGAAGAGCTGGCGACCTACTGCGTGGCCCGCTCCCGGTAGCTCCGCTCCTCAGACGACCGGCGCGGGCACCTGCCTGCGCCGGTTCCGCAGCGCGTCGAACGTGAAGACCGCCAGGGCCAGCCACACCAGGACGAACCCCGCCCACCGGCTGGCCGGCATCGGTTCGTGCACGACGAACACGCCCCAGGCGAACTGCAGGATCGGCGCGAGGTACTGCAGCATTCCCATGGTGGTCAACGGGATCAGCCGCGCGCCCGCGCTGAACAGCAGCAGCGGGATCACCGTGACGATGCCGGTGCTGATGAGCAACAACGTGTGGCCGGTGCCCTCGCCCGTGAACGTGTTCGCGCTGCCGAGCGTGAACAGGTACACGAGCGCGATCGGGGTGATCACGGCGCCTTCGGCGGTGAGGCTGGACACGGCGTCGAGCGGGACCTTCTTCTTCAGCAGGCCGTAGACGCCGAACGAGCACGCCAGGACGAGCGAGATCACCGGAAGCCTGCCGTAGTCGACGGTGAGCACGATCACAGCGACGACGAGCACGCCGATCGCGATGAACTGAGCGAGACGCAATCGTTCCTTGAGGAAGATCATGCCTAGTGCCACGCTGATCAACGGCGTGATGAAGTACCCGAGGGCCGACTCGACGACGTGGCCGCTGTTGACCGCGTAGATGTACGTCCCCCAGTTCACCGTGATCAGCACGGCGGCCGCGGTGACGATGAGCCAGCCTTGTCCAGACAGCTCTACCAGAGGACGCCAGCGCCGCAGGAGCAGGACGGCGACGGCGAGTGTGACGAACGACCAGACGATCCGGTGCGCGAGAACCTCGATCGGCTGGGCGGGTACGAGGAGTGGCCAGTACGCCGGGAACAGTCCCCAGAGGACGTAGGCGAATGCGCCGTAGGTGATCCCTCGCCCCTGGGTGTGAACTTCTCGCGAAGTGATGGCAGAGGTTGTCGGAGAGGGCACAAAATCCCACTCTACGCTGGGCTTTCCACTGGTCGTTTGCACTGACCGGCGTAGTGACGGAGCATCATCGAAGGCACTGTAGTTTGGCCGTGCTCACCCTTCCGGGTGAGTGGGGTCGGAGTGTGGTCGTTAGAAGGGGCTTACCCGTGAACATCTTCGGGCAGGTCTGGCTGTGGACGCTGCTGGCCTTCGTCGCGGGGGTGGTCCTCACCCAGGTGGTGCTGGTGCGTCCCGCGCGCCGGCGCATAGCCGACCTCGAAGATCAACTTCGTGAGGCGCGCACGCCGGCACCGCCGGCCGCCTCCCGGGATCGTGTCGACGACGACTTCCAGATCGACGAGTGGGAGGACTCACCGCCGCGGTCGCTGACCGACGAGGTCCTGGCGCCCCCGCCCGTTCCCGCACCCGCCCCGGCGCCCGCGCCGTACGCGGAGCCGCCCGCCTACTACGGCGAGCCGGTCAAGGTGCCCGCGCCCGTCCCGGTGCCGCCTCCCGTCCCCGTGGCCGAGCAACCCGTTCCCGCGCCCGCTCCCGCTCCTGTCGAGGAGTACGAGGACTACGAGGAGGAGCGGTCGACGCCGGTCCGGCAGTACCTGGACCCGGAGGAGTCGCAGCGCCGGTTCGAGGAGCAGCTCGCCGAGCAGCAGAAGGCCCAGGCCGACGACGACCGCCCGCGCTCGCTGTTCGAGCGCCTCGGGCCGGACGGCGGCGAGACCCCCGCCGAGACCCCGGCGGAGATGACGACGGTCCTGCCGCGCTCCGGCTTGCAGCCCGCGGACTTCGACGACGAGCCGGAGCTGCCCGCCGAGCAGACGTCGTACGTCCCGGCGGTCGAGCCGGTCGCCGAGGTCGGCGAGCCGGTGACGAAGCCCACGGCGCCGCCGGAGGTCGACGAGCCCGCCGACGACTTCGTCTACCAGCCGCGCGAGGTCTGGGCAGAGGAGGAGCAGGAGACGTTCCTCGACGAGGCCGCCGAGCAGGAGGACGAGCCCGCGGTCACGCGGTCCGAGCAGACCACGTACCTCGAGGCCGACAGGGGCACCTGGCCCGACAACGACCTCACCGGGGAGTTCCCCGGGATGCGCGACGAGATCTCCGGCCAGCTCGACGGCTTCACCGAGCCGGAGGAGCCCGCTGAGCAGACCGGCCTGATCGAGGTCGTCCCCGCCGACGAGGACGCCGAGGACGCCGTCCGCGAGTCGACGCTCGCCCAGGAGCAGGCGTTCACCGAGCCGGACGCCGACGAACGCCAGGCGGGGGAGCACCAGGCGGGGGAGATCGAGGAGTCCCGCTTCGACGAGGCCCCGTTCGAGGAGTCCGCAGCCGCCGAGCAGGAGTCCGCGCCCGCCCACCGCGAGCCGGAGCTCCAGGAGTTCGTCGAACCGGAGCCCGCGCCCGAGGTCTTCGAGCCCCGGCACGCCTACACCCAGCCGTTCATCACGCCCGGCACGCCGCCGCCCGCTCCGTTCTCGGCGTTCGAGCCGCGCACGGAGGTCGAGGAGACTCAGGAGCGCACGCCGCGCGCCGTCGGTGCCGCGTTCTCGCACGGCACCGAGAACGCCGAGGTCAAGGAGCCGGAGCCCGCGCCGAAGCCGGACCGTTCGCGCTCGCTCTTCGAGCCGCTGCTCGACGCCGACGAGCCGCTGCCGCCCCTCGGCCAGACCCGCCAGCTCCCGGAGCCGACCGACGAGCAGCCGTTCGTGCCGAAGTTCGTGCCGAGCGACGAGCCCTTGCTCGCCGCCCCGCCCGAGCCGGAACCCGCGCCCGTCGCGCAGACCGACCTGCCGCAGCGCGTGACCGAGGCGGGCCTGCCGATCCGCGAGGCCCGGCGCACCACCCAGCAGCGCCAGCAGAGCTTCCCGGCGTTCCAGGCGTTCGAGTCCCCGAAGCCGGAGGCACCGGCCGCGCCCAAGCTGCCCGCCCGTCCGCGCCCGGTCGGCTTCTCGCCGTCCACCGGCGGCCGCCCCAACGGCAGCACGCCCGCGCAGGGCTCGTCGGCCCGCTTCCAGCAGCCGGAGGGCTTCAACCCGCGCTCGCCGTTCGGTCCCGGCTCGGTGCTGCCCAAGTCGGACGGCCACGCACCCGCGCCCGACTTCGCGGTGAAGGCGACGCTGACCGGTCGCCGTTACTACACCGAGGGGTCGTCGCACTTCGGCGACACCCGCGCCGACGTGTGGTTCCGCACCGAGGCCGACGCGGAGAAGGCCGGGTTCCGCCCGGCGCCGTGACCGCGTTCCGGAACACGGAGAAGGCCCCCGCCGAGCTCGGCGGGGGCCTTCTCCGTTCAGGTCCGGGGTTCTAGCCGACCACGGTCCAGGTGTCCTTGCCGTGCAACAGCTTCGCGAGGTCCGCGGGCTTCGCGGCCTTCGCCTCGCTGACCTGCGCCCGTGCGCTGTCGTCGTACGTCGCTCGGTCCGCACGCCGGAACACGCCCGTGACGGTGTGCGTGAGGTCCTGCGTGGACAGCCGCGACAGCGCGAACGACAGGTTCAGGTCGGACGCGTCGTGCACCACGATCTCGCTCGCGTCCACGTCGGCGGACTTCGCGACCGCGAGCCCGAAGCCCTCGCGCACCACGCAGTACTCGCCCTCGCGGCCGAACCGGATCGGCTCGCCGTCGACGACGTTGATGATCCGCCGCTGCGCCTCGTCCGCGTCCTTCAGCACGTCGAACGCGCCGTCGTTGAAGATGGGGCAGTTCTGGTAGATCTCGACGAGCGCCGACCCGCGGTGCTCGGCCGCCTGGCGCAGCACCGAGGTGAGCCCGGCCCGGTCCGAGTCGATCGCACGGCCGACGAACGACGCCTCCGCGCCCAGCGCCAGCGACACCGGGTTGAAGGGGTGGTCGAGCGACCCGGCCGGCGTCGACTTGGTGACCTTGCCCTCCTCGGAGGTGGGCGAGTACTGGCCCTTGGTGAGGCCGTAGATCCTGTTGTTGAACAGCAGGATCTTGAGGTTCACGTTGCGCCGCAACGTGTGGATCAGGTGGTTGCCGCCGATGGACAGCGCGTCGCCGTCACCGGTGACCACCCACACGCTCAGGTCCGGCCGCGACACGGCGAGCCCCGTCGCGATGGCCGGCGCACGCCCGTGGATGGAGTGCATGCCGTAGGTGTTCATGTAGTACGGGAAGCGGGACGAGCACCCGATGCCCGACACGAACACGATGTTCTCGCGCTTGAGACCCAGCGACGGCAGGAACGACTGCACGGCGTTGAGCACCACGTAGTCGCCGCAGCCGGGACACCAGCGGACCTCCTGGTCCGACTTGTAGTCCTTGGCCGTCTGCTTCTCGTCCGTGGTGGGAACACCCGTCAGGCCGGGGATTCCGAGGTCGATGGCGGTCACGCCGACACCCCCTTGATCACGTCAGCGAGCACGTCCTGCAGCTCCTCCGCCTTGAAGGGCAAGCCCTGCACCTTCGTGTAGGACACGGCGTCCACCAGGTACTTCGCCCTCAACAGCAACGCCAGCTGGCCCAGGTTCATTTCCGGCACGATCACCTTGTCGTACCGGCTCAGCACCTCGCCCAGGTTCTTCGGGAACGGGTTGAGGTGCCGCAGGTGCGCGTGCGCGACCGGCAGGCCCAGCTTGCGGACCCGCCGTGCCGCCGCGCCGATCGGGCCGTACGACGAGCCCCAGCCGACGACGAGCACCCTGGCGTTGCCGTCCGGGTCCTCGACCTCGACGTCCGGCACGTCGATGCCGTCGATCTTGGCCTGGCGCAGGCGCACCATCTTGTCGTGGTTCTCGGGGTCGTACGAGATGTTGCCCGTGACGTCCTGCTTCTCCAGACCGCCGATGCGGTGCTGCAGACCGGGAGTGCCCGGCACGGCCCACGGACGCGCCAGCGTCTCCGGGTCGCGCGCGTACGGCTGGAACGTCTCCGGGTCCGTCGCGAACTCGACGGTCAGGTCCGGCAGCGCGTCGACGTCCGGGATCAGCCACGGCTCGGAGCCGTTCGCGACCGCGCCGTCGGACAGGAACAGCACCGGCGTGCGGTACTTCAGCGCGATCCGGCACGCGTCGAGCACGGCGTCGAAGCAGTCCGACGGCGACCGCGGCGCCACGACCGGCACCGGCGACTCGCCGTTGCGGCCGAACATCGCCTGCAGCAGGTCGGCCTGCTCGGTCTTCGTCGGCAGACCGGTGGACGGGCCACCGCGCTGCACGTCGATCACCAGCAGCGGCAGCTCGGTCATCACCGCGAGCCCGATCGTCTCGGACTTGAGCGCGATGCCGGGACCCGACGTCGACGTGACGCCGAGCGCACCGCCGTAGGACGCGCCGAGCGCGATGCCGATGCCCGCGATCTCGTCCTCGGCCTGCACCGTGGTGATGTCGAAGTTCTTGTGCTTGCTCAGCTCGTGCAGGATGTCCGACGCCGGCGTGATCGGGTACGTGCCGAGCACGACGGGCAGCTTCGAGCGCTGCGCCGCCGCGACGATCCCGTACGCCGTGGCCGTGTTGCCGGTGATCTGCCGGTACGTGCCGACGTTGAGCTTGGCGGGCGCCACCTCGTAGGTGACGGCGAACGCCTCGGTCGTCTCGCCGTAGTTCCAGCCCGCGCGGAACGCGAGGACGTTGGCCTCGGCGATGTCCGGCTTCTTCGCGAACTTCTCGCGCAGGAACCGTTCCGTGCCCTCGGTCGGACGGTGGTACATCCACGACAGCAGGCCGAGCGCGAACATGTTCTTCGCGCGCTCCGCGTCCTTCTTGCCGAGCCCGGTGTTCTCCAGGGCGCCGATCGTCAGCGTCGCCATGGCGACCTTGTGCACCTGGAACCTCTCCAGGGACTCGTCCTCGAGCGGGTTCGCGTCGTACCCGACCTTCGTCAGGTTCCGCTTGGTGAACTCGTCGGTGTTGACGATGAGGATGCCGCCGTCGGGCAGGTCGACCACGTTCGCCTTCAGCGCGGCCGGGTTCATCGCCACGAGCACGTCCGGCCGGTCGCCGGGCGTCAGGATGTCGTAGTCGGCGAAGTGGAGCTGGAACGACGACACGCCGGGGAGGGTGCCCTGAGGGGCGCGGATCTCGGCGGGGAAGTTGGGCTGCGTGGCGAGGTCGTTGCCGAACGCGGCCGCTTCCGAAGTGAACCGGTCTCCGGTGAGCTGCATGCCGTCACCGGAGTCGCCGGCGAAGCGGATCACGACGCGATCCAGCTTGCGGGTCTCAGTGCTCATTCCTACGCCGATACCTCTCTCCAAGGTGGCTGTGCCCCACCGCGAGGGTAGCCGCCGGGACCGTGTGCGAGACGGGCCGTGTACCACTGGGCGAGACGAACCGTCCCACCAGCCGCACACGACTCTCAGCTTGCCGGGAAGTGCGCCTCCACCTGCCAAGACCCGGAGGCGGACGCGTCACCTCAAAACCTGTTACCCAAGGTAACACTCACCGTCCGCTGATCCGGGCCTTCATCGCGGCAAGCCTCGCAGCGAACTCTGGAGTGTCGATCGAAGCGACCTGTGGCCGCAGCTCCGCCTCCACGGCCTCCGCGTGGTCGTGCATCACATCGGTCGCCCGCATCGTCTTCTTGATGGTCCGCACGAGTGCACCCGGAGCCTCCGCAGAGCTCCTGGCCAGCTCCTTCGCCATCGCCACCGGGTCCTCCGCCGCCGCGTAGGCGAGCCCGTGCGCCACCGCCTGCCCGGCGTCGAGGATCTGCCCGAACAACGTCATGGCCGTAGCCGTCTGCGGCCCCGCGATCCGCTGCAACATCCACGTCATCCCCCCACCGGGATGGATACCGAGCTGCAGGAACCGCGCGTCGAACCGAGCCTTCGGCCCCGCGATCCGCACGTCCGCCGCCAGCGCCAGGTTGAGCCCGGCCCCGACCGCCGCACCGTTGACCGCGGCGATCGTCGGGATCGACGCGTTCGCCACGGCGAGGAACCCCTTGTAGATCTTCTTCAGACCCTCGTCCTTGGAGCTGCCGAGCTGCGTGAGGTCCGCGCCGGCGCAGAACGCGGGCGGCGCCCCCGTGACGACCAGCGCGTTCGCCTCCTGCTCGGCCTGCGCCACCCGGTCGGCGAGCTCCTGGGACAGGTCGATCGTCAGTGCGTTGCGCCGGTCCGGATCGTTGATCGTGATCACGGCGACGGACTCGTGGACTTCCAGCAGAACCTCGGCCATGCCCCGCACCCTAGGGTGCGATCGGCCGGTCCAGGAGCCGGGACAGCACCACCGTCGACACGGTCCGGTCGATGATCTCGACGGCCCGCAACCGCTCGAGCGCCGTCTCCAGGTGATGGATGTCCGCGGCCCGCAGATGCACGATCGCGTCCGCCGCCCCCGACACCGTGTAGGCGGCACTGACCTCGGCCATCGGTTCCAGCCGGTGCTGGATGTCGTGCGGCGCCACGTTCCCCTTGCAGTGCACCTCCACGAACGCCTCGGTACCCCACCCGAGCGCCTCCGGGTCGACCACCGCCGTGAACCCCCGCAACACCCCGCTGTCCAGCAGTTTGTCCACCCGCCGCTTCACCGCGGGAGCACTCAGCCCCACCTCCTTGCCGATCTCCGCGTAGCTGGAGCGGGCGTTGGCCATGAGGCACGAAATGATTCGCTGGTCGATGCTGTCCACACGCAACATTCTGCCCCAGATGACGCAATGTCGCGGCGTTGTTCGATGGTCAGGCTCGCCTTTACATTTCGATCCATGACCGTCTCCATCTCCGGGCCCGGCGAGCCGATCACGCTCGACATCGCCACGCCCCTAGCGCCGACGCGCACCCCGACCACCCGTCGGTACCTGATGTGCCCGCCGACGTACTTCACGGTGGAGTACGCCATCAACCCGTGGATGGACCCGACCCGCCCCACCAGCACGACGCTGGCCGTGGAGCAGTGGACGGCCCTGAAGGAGACCTACGAGCGCCTGGGCCACGAGGTCCACGTCATCGACCCGGTCCCCGGCCTGCCGGACATGGTCTTCTCCGCCAACAGCGGCACCGTGATCGACGGCAAGGTCCTCGGCTCCCGCTTCCGAGCCCCCCAGCGAACCGCGGAGGCAGACCACTTCCGCCGCTGGTTCCTGAACGCCGGCTACCAGTCCGTCGTGATGCCGACCGCGATCAACGAGGCGGAAGGCGACTTCACCTGGACCGGTTCGCTGCTGCTCGCGGGCACCGGCTTCCGCACCGACCCCCACGCCCACGCCGAGGCGCAGGAGGTTCTCGGCGTCCCGGTCGTGTCGCTGCAGCTCGTCGACCCGCGCTTCTACCACCTGGACGTGGCGCTGTTCGTGCTCGACGACCAGTCGCCTTCGCCTTTGGTCGCCTACTACCCGGAGGCTTTCTCTCCCGGGTCTCAGCAGGTGTTGCGGCGGTTGTTCCCTGACGCTGTGATCGCCAACTCCGACGATGCTGTTTGTCTTGGGCTCAACGCTGTTTCCGACGGGAAGCACGTTGTTCTGCCGGTTGAGGCCACGCATCTGGCTTCTCAGGTGGAGCTGCGCGGGTTCGAGCCGGTGTTCGTGGACATCTCGGAGCTGCGTGCTTCGGGCGGGGGCCCGAAGTGCTGCACGATGGAACTGCGCGGCTAGACCTCGCCCACGCAGTCCTTCAGACCGGCGCTGGTCGGAGCCTCGAAACGGGTTCTGGCCAGCGCTGATCTGTTTCTGGAGGGAAGAGGCGTCCGTCACTGACCGGCACCGAACGACGGGTGTTGTCACGCTCCACGGGACAGTCACGGGACAGAGAAGGCCCCCGGCGATGATCACTGTGGGCCTTCTGACCTGCACGAACACTTTGCCTCTTACCCATCCAACGTTCCGTCGATCTTGTCGTTGGCCTGTCCGCTGTCCGTCGAGCGCCTTCGCACAGGCGGTACTCGGCGAACATGCAGGTCGTCATCGACGCCAACACCCGCCTGGTCGTCGCGATCGGCGACCCCACCCCCGGCAACCGCAACGACTGCCGCGCCTACACCGACTCGCGCGTGGACCAGCAGTGCCGGGGCGCGCACGTGATGCCGCCGCAAACGCGACGGCGTCTGGCACGCCACCCGAGGCGTCGCCCACATGCGCAACCTGGCCATGACCGCCTGAACAACACCACCCGCAAGCGACACCGCTGTCCCCCTTGCCCCACCAACACTCTTGATCATTACGGGACAACCTTTAGGTGCCCGAAGGGGTCGAGAGCTGAACCTGAGCCCGCTTGAGTGCAGGTCAGCGCGACGAAGCGTCTGGACGTTCGCCCGATGCGACTGCGATAGCAGTGACGTACTCATCCGTGAGCAACTGGCTGAAGAGGTCTCTCGACTCGGAGTGATTCAAGGCCGTGTCGTCCAGGATCGCCAGTACCCTTCGGCATCGAGACGTGGCCGCATCGTCCTGCACGAACACTCTCGCAACATCGCAATCCACGACGGTTGTAGCTGGCATCTTCTCGTATTCGTAGAGTGTGAAGCCGGATGAGGAAGACAGCTCCTTGCCCGCGGGTACGACGCGAAGCGCCCACGACATGCGCTTGAGCAGCTCCAGCTGATCCATCCGTATGCGGTCGTCGCCGAGCTGCGCTCTGACCGTCGTTTCGTTCACGTAGAACACGCATGCCGGCCGCCTTGGCGCTCGCAGAATGCAGCGGCGTTCCTGCTGGGACCGAATCGCGGACTGGATCTGCTCCGGGGTTGCCTCGGTCTGCTGAAGCACATGCTCGGTGTAGGCGTCAGTTCGAAACAGGTCCGGGATCGTCGGACCGCCATAACCGGTGATGGCGGTCGTGGTGCGTTCAGCGAAGACGATCGTCGTGGAGTTCGTTGGCTCTCGTGCGAAGTACGGCTCAAAAGCCAGCCGGTAGCGGCCGATGAAGTCGGTGATCCAGCTTCGATCTTTGCCGCAGGCCGTCAGGTACTGGGCGAGGTCGACGTCGGTTGGATGTACCTTCCCGCGTTCGATGTTGGACACCTTGCTCGGGTCCCAGTCGAGCGTCTTGGCGAACTCGACCCCTCTGGCGAACCGCTCGCGCAGGGTTCGAAGTTCGTCGCCGAGCTCGCAGCTACGCGGCGTGAGTGGTGCTCGATCCATGCGCTCAGTTGCCTCTGTCTGTCATGGTGCTGGCCGTCTCGGCGATCACCTCTGTGGACTGCGCCGGGCTGAGGGCGGCTTGTTGCAGCGCTCTGAAGCTCTGGTTGACCAGTTGACACACGGTCAGGTCTTCGATGTACCTTGCGTTGCCGTTGCCCTCCACGTACACCGCGTCGCTGTGTTGTCGGTGCGGGAAGGAGAGATGGAGGTACGAGTTTTCCTGCAGAGGCTCGCTGTCGGTCAGCTGAACCGTGAAGGTCCCGCTTTCGGAGAGCCGTATCAGCTGGAGGAGAGCGGCGTTTGTGATCGTCGGGTTGCCGACGACCCGGCGAAGCGCCCGCTTGCTGAGCAGGATTTCCACTACCGGACCGTGTCCATCAGCTGCGGTCAGGCTATCCGTCCAGCGCGTCTGTAATGCCGCCGTGCGATCCGGGTAATCGGCTGGATAGGTGGGACATCCCAGAGCGGTGGCGGAGATCCTGTACTCAGGAGTCTGGAGGAAGCGTGGAAGCAGGTCCGCACCGAAGGCGCGGATCGCCACGGCCTCCAGATATGCGTCATCCACGTCCCGGGCCGCATTCAGCTCGACCAAACCGTGCTGTCCGTTCGCACTCTGAGTGCGTTCCCCCGCAACAGTCTCGGCATGCCTGATCATCTGCTTCCACACGTGGTTCGGAAGCTCGTAGATGCGCCCGAGCAGCATGATGTCCAGCGGGTCGAACGGCTTCAAGGCGTTCTCGGTCAGGCTGAGCGTCGCAGCCGAGAACCTTGCCCGCTGGCAGACAACAGAGAGACTCAAGCCAGCGTCGTTCCGCCACCTTCGCAGTTCGCGGCCGATCGCCCGTTCAGCCATTGACGGCATGAAGTTCTTCGTCATTGCGGCCCCAAGCTGTCGGCAGTCCCGCGACCGTCTATCGCCCGCTCAGGTGGCTCTCGTCTCTCGGCACGGTCGGACAGGGTCTCGCCGAGCGCGACGAGGATCCGGCCGAACTCACGCTCGGTCTCGGCCGGCAGGGTCTCCATGACGATGTCGAACGCGATGCCGGGCATCAGTTCCGAGACCTTGCGAAGTCCCGCGACCAGGTCGACATCCTCGGGCGACAACACGGTGAGCACTCCTCGACGCGACAGCTGTAGATCACCTGACAGCAGCGACGCTAGGTCGACTTCTGTTCAGTAACCCGAGCTGTCGGCTAGGCCCGACCGGGAGCGCTGCTGCTCAGAGAGGTGCACCGACGCGCGTGGCCAGCCGCGCGGCTTCCGTCGCGACCGAACGCCGAGCCCGTTGCACGAGCGTTCCCAGCAGTTGGTGCGCGGCCGGCCGGTGTCTCAGATCCTCGGGTGCTTCGCGTTCAGTGGCGGACAGCATCACCAACGCGCTGCCGTAGTCGCGGCGCTGAACCTGCCCCTTGGCTTGGTCGAGGAGAAACGCCACACGGCGTTCGATTGAGGGGGAGCGGCCGTGGTCGATCCGTTCGGCGAGCCGCAACCCGTCCACAGCCGCACCAGCTTCGACTTCCACGCTGACCGCGTGCATGGCGACGTTCGTCGGGCCGAAGACCGTCCACAACGTGTTGCGTTCGCCGGTCTGCTTCGCCAGCGGCTCAACCGTCTGCACGCGCTCCCGTGCCCGCCAGACATCTCCTCGACGTGCGGCCGCGATGGAGCCGACGAGCAGGAGTGCACCGCGGAGCGCGATGGCGTCGAGGTCATTGTCTGCCCAGGCTCCCAGTGCCTCAGCGGCCTGCATAGCGACGTCCTCAGCACCTTCAGCTTCGCCATCGGCGAGCAGGACCTGAGCGAGGTTCCATTGAGCCATCGCCAACCGCAGCGGATCATCTGCGTTCTCGCCTGCACGGATCGCACGGTCGGCCGCGAGTAGTGAGACGTCCACCCTGCCGAGCCTTTTGGCGACGCTGCGCAGCAACGCGTACAGGTCAGCAGCGCAGCACTGAACCTCTCGCTGATCAGCCGCTGAATCGTTCGCACGGTCACGCAAGGCTTGCTCGGCCTCGATCACGAGTGCCGGAAGTTCCGGGGCGAGCTGGCTGTATCGCGTGGCTGACGTCTGCCAGATCTGCCAGGCATCCAAAACGTTGCGGCGCAATGCTTTCAGATCGACGGGTATGGCATCGGATGCCGTCGGCCTGGTGAACGCTCGATACAGCGCGTCGCCCGCTGGCTCCGGTCTGGTCGACGTCTTCCGCGTCGAAGTGGAGCTCAACAATTCGTCGGCCGACACGTTCAGGACCTCGGCCAGCTGCTTCAGCACCGTGACCGTGGGGAGCTTGAGGCCACGTTCGATCTGGTAGAGGTAGTCGGGCGTGATGCCCGCCAGCCCGGCAATCACCGTTTTCGGCAAACGCGACGCAAGACAGCGCACGCGCACTCGGTCGCCGATCGTGGCTGCGAGCTGTTCGTCCATCCCCACCCCTGCGAAGCGTTGACCTGCACTGATGCTACGCCCCGGCGCGAGGCCCCCGATCGAGTGACAGACTCGAAACATGATCGCGCGGAACGAGCTCCGACGGCTCGTGCTCTGGGACATCGACCACACGTTGCTTCAGTCTCGCGGCATGGGGCGCGAGATGTACGAGCGAGCGGTCCCGATGGCGATCGGCCGGCCTTTCCAGCAGCTTGCGGACGTGAGCGGCAGGACCGAGCTGGACATCATCGCCGAGACCTTGAAGCTTCACGGGGTCGAGCCGACCGATGAAGCGATCGGCAAGCTCGTGAACGCGCTCATCGACAGCTACGAGGCTGGCCGCGATGAGTTCGCGTCGCGAGCCCGAGTGCTTCCGGGAGCGCGGGAAGCCCTGGAGGCACTGGAGGCTGAACCGACCGTCCACCAAGGGGTGCTGACCGGCAACCTCCGTGCCGTCGCGCGAATCAAGCTGGTCGCGCTCGGACTGGAACAGTTCCTCGACCTGGAGACGAGTTCGTACGGCGACGACCACGCGGACCGGGCGGAGCTGGTGGCGATCGCCAGGGAGCGCGCGGCCCTGCAACTCGATAAGCAGTTCGGTCGAGGCGAAACGGTACTCATTGGTGACACCACGCGGGATGTGGCCGCTGCTCAGGCCGCAGGCGTGAAGATCATCGCCGTAGCTAGCGGACGAAACAGCGTTGAAGACCTACGGGCTGCTGGTGCTGGCGAGGTGCTTCCGGATCTGACGGACACTTCAGAACTCGTGCAGATGATCAAGCGCTAGCGGCGCGGTGAAGGCACTCGACGTAGGAGGCAGTTGACCAGGTAGATCCAAGTGCGCTCGACCTCGAAGCACGGCGAGTCGACTGCTCTCTGCGGCGTATCAGGTGCTTTGCTTCTATGGGAAGGGCCGTGTTTAGAGGACTCGTGGAGGCTGCATGGACCGTGCAGACGTCGCCATCCTGATTTCGCTGGCTAGTGCGTTTGTAACCGCTGGTGGCCTGTTTTGGCAGGTTATGTTGTACCGTCTCTCCGGTGCACGACTCAACGTTGCGCTAAGGCCATGCCTGGTGGACGAATACGACACAATCTTTCGTGGGCCTTCTCGTGGATGGCCAAAAACTACTCCTGCGGGATTCTTTCCAAGCAGCAGGTGGACTATCGAGCTGGCCGAAGTGACCGTCACGAACGTTGGTAGGGCGCCGATATCAGTCGAAAATGTGTCTCTGGATATCGGGCGATGGCCAAGGCGTCTGTTTGGGCGGTGGACCGTCGCCGGAGTGCCGGTATCTCTCTCTAAAGGGATTAGGGAGAACCATTGTCGTCTGGAGCCGGGCGATTCGGTCACCGCCTATTTGGATGTGTGGCGAGCGATCCAGATGGCGCGCACACTGCGACCGAGGGTCGTTGTCAGAGCGTCCGCGCAACCTGTCGGGCGGCGCGCGAAGCGATCACTCTGGATCCAACGCTGGACGGTAGAAACCGGTATGAGGTCTCTTCATCCCAAGGTGGATGACTCGCCTGAACGGCAAGCTTATCGCGAGCTGTGGCGGTCTTTCCGTTTGAACGATGAGACTGCGTCTGCAACCTCGCTCGGCTGGGCTGCTGCTCACTCTGAGCTGAAGAAAGGCGGTGATGTCGACGATGTCATGAACGCGATTCTCCGCGTGGTCGGGCAAGACCGGATCGATGTCGCTCTCGACGCCGCGCAGAAGACGCACGATGTCTACAACCAGCCAACTGACGCGACGTAGGGGCGGATCAGTCGTCACGGCCGTGTTCAGAGTTTCTTTTCTTCATCAAGGCGGCCCCTGCGGGGGCCGCTGGTCGTTCGTGCCTGCATCCGTCGCGGAACCCAGCCCCGGAAGTTCTGTTCGGCGCCTCCAAGCGGGCCTGGCGGCCCGCGTCGGCGCCGGCGAGGCAACCGGGGCTGTCCGCGACGGACGAGGCCACGACCAGCGGCCCCCGCAGGAATCCGCAAGGATCTGGGAACCGTGTTGCCGCTGAGGAGCGGGACTGACATTCGCTGAATTCGGCCAGAACGACGCCAATCTTGCGAAACTCTGGCCGAGAGGTTACGCGCGACCGAAACTATTGGGATCGGTATCGCTATAGACGGTTTCTTTCGACGACCGCCAGGGCAAGGCCGGCTCCGCCGGTTAGAAGGCCTATCGCGGCACCGAATGCGCACGCTAGATTGATCATTATCAACACCGTTGGTGCTATGTCTGCCTGGTCTGATGCAAGTAGAATTGTCGAAAAGACCAGAACCATCATCAGTAGTGCTGCTGTCGTAAGCAGTGTTCCAATGATCAGGTTCCTGGACTTCGCGAGATTTTTTTCAGTTGCGATGTTAACCTTGCCTGAGGCATTGCGAGGCATAAAAGCAGCCAGGATCGTGACGGCGGCAATAGTGAACCCCAGCAGCGATCCAGATGAGCTGGCAAGTGAGGAATGAACCTGCTGCCTTGCGCTCATCTTAGCGCCTGCCAGTAGGGTCGGGGTGCTGTCGATCAGTTCCCAGATCAGCATTGTGGCGAAACTCAGGAAGGTTGCTGAGAGGGGGACGGACCAAAGGTTTCTGTCTATCCAGCGCAGGATGGACATCGGTCGCTTCATTTCGCGTTACGCATCGCTTGGGCCTCGGTAGCACGAGCAATCAAGCCTTCGCCGTCAAGTTTCAGGCGAGCATTCTCCAGCGCTTCAAACGTTGCGTCTGAATCAGGCACCGAGTTAGTGGATGGATGCTCGGGCAGCTGAATCTCTACGAGTAGGCGTTCGCTCAGCAGGTTGACGTGCTCAGCCTTGCCGGTGTCTGGATTGATCCCGCTGACGACGAGGCGATCAACGATCTCATGTGCATTCTCTGCCAGCTCGAAAACTGCTTGCTCAATTCCCTCGTCAAGGAACCTGTTTCGAGGCCCGTACTTGCCCATCCCAATTTGTACATTTACCGAAGGTGCGCGCTTGCCGAAAACCTCTGGCAGCAATGAGCCAAAGACGCCGGTTGATAGATCTGTTGCGTAGTCAGGCTTGGTGAAAGCTAGGTGAACAGAGCGTAGCTGTCCGCGGAGGCCTTCGAGCTTGGTGAGCATGTCAGGCTGATATAGCGGATTGAAGAGCATCTGCTCGTCTAGTTTCTTCCGCAGAAAGTGCGACAGTCGACCAACTCTCGGCGCATTGTGGTGAAATTCTTGAGCTACGACACCGTCCTGCCACATGCAAAGATGTGTTACGTCGGCGGAGTATTCGCCCTCGAGTAGAGGGATAGATTCAAGGGGTGCGTCTGGCCGCCATTTGGCTGGCAATTTGCTTGCTGTTCGAAGCGCGAGCATCTGCAATCTTACGGGCTTCGGGGTGTCATCGTCATACGAGACCGGAAGAACCGCGGTGGTTACGTCGCCTGTCGCCAGGATCGCGTACTCATCGCTGTGGCCGATTCCAGCCGCTAGGGTCTTGATCGCTCGTTTCGGATCGAACAGTTTCTGGGGGTTTGCCGAAGCCCACCGGTGGAAGATGATTTTTCGATTGAGCATGGCTTCGGCCTCTCCTCTCGCCCTGGCGCATCAGTGCCTGGTTCCCCTTGGATCGGAGCCAGCAGGTATTTCGTTATCTGATGTGTGTGCTCGGCCCACTGCTTCACTCGAATGGGTGAAGCAGACTCTTGTCTCCGCTGTCGGCTCGCGGGTGGATGACTTCACTGACGGGTGCGAGCCACGCTGGATTATCGGCAATAGCTGAGGGGCATGAGGAACGAGCGCATGGATCGCGGCTTGATCAGGGCTCGGGGCGCTCGGCTGCCGCGCCTGTGGACAGCTCAACGCCTTGGCGGCGTCGACCAGCCCACAAGCTTGCCAACGAATCAATGCCGCTTCAGTGCGTCTTGGGTTGCCGTAAGGGCCGACCAGGGACAGAAGCGCGTAGTGGTTGAGGTGGAGGAGATGCCGCATCAGGTCCTGGGTCGCCGGGCCGTCGACTCGTGCGCATTCGCCGTTCGGCAAGCTGTCATCGACGAGTACCGGCCGGCCGCCGACCTCTCCGATGCTGAAACGCGTAGAGGTGTTGGCAAACTTGCGCAGAAGATCCACCTGAGCATCGAAGTGTGCTGCTTGCTGCCGCGTCATCCACACCCGGACACCATCGCACATGCGTTCGAATGAAGGTCAACCTTCGTTTGTGCATGAATTGTCCCGGCGACCCTGCGGAAGGGCGTCTAAAGTGGACCGACTTGGGCCGTCCTGGGGCCGTGACAGGACCCCAAAGACGACAAACGACGCTGACCGACGAACAAGATTTCCGCTGGTCAGCGGCATTTTCAGGGCTTTGACCTCAGCCCTGCTTGGTCTCCCAGAAAATCTTGTCGATCTTACGGACCTGGGCGGAAACCCGGCGCGAGCTGCCGTGCGGCCACGACGAGGATGGAACGAATGCATGTCGTTCGACGATGTGGTGGTGTGGACACCAACCTCTTGCTCAGGTGGGAACGGTCGTCAGCTGCCTTGTCGACGCACCTGCGGAGTCTACCCAAGGAGGATCAATGATCGGCCCACTATCAGAGATCCTCGCGGTACTATCATGGACAACGCTACTTCCGACAATTCTTTCGGGAATGCTTGCTGCTCTATTGGCGAGATTCATTAGAGATCGTAGGCAAAATATCGGCGAGGAACTTCGCCAGTCCGCCGATAAGCAACTCGCTGAGGCAGTGAAGGCTCTCGACGAAGCAAAGCAAAGGTCCGAGTCCTCCGGTGCTGCAGCGAACTCGTCTCGGGTAGATGAGAATGACGATTCTATTCGATTCGATCCCGACCAGTTGACGAAGCTTCTCGTGGCCAAGGCTGCCGAATCCAACTCGCGAGACACCAACTTATACACCAGATATGCAGATGAGGCCGTATTTCGTTCAAAGGTCTCATACTGGATAGCTTTATCCATTGGCATTCTCGGGGTCCTTGTTATCTTGTCCGGCGTTGCATTGTCTCTATTTGCAAAGCTCGATGTAGCTATCGTTGCAGGGGTCGTTGGCGCCTTGGAGACTTCGATAGGTGCACTTCTTTATCGACGATCCGATTCGGCAGATAAGCGCGCCGGGGAGTGGTTTGAGAAGGCGTCATCCAACCTGGATAATAGCGATAGTCTTCAGCGTGCATTGGGTATCGCTGAAACAATATCTGACTCGACCATGAAGGACCGCATTCGCGCATTGGCCGGACTTGGGCAGCTATTCCCTGGTGAAGAGGTTGCGGTGCTGCTGAGCGCGTTAGGCAATAGCGAAAAAGGCTAACTATCTTACGTTTCGTAGATGGATTTAGTAGTCTTGCGTGCGGATATTGAATAGAATGAGGACTGACCGCCGGAAGACATCGTCGCCCTAAATCAATCTGCCGCGATGATCTCAGGGATGTTGCGGATGTGGCCGACAGCTGACCTTGGGCTTGAGTCTCTCGATCTGGCGAGCTGTGGGCCTAAAGATGCGGGACAGCTACGGGACGTTGGTCTCATGCTGCGACGTATCTGCAGGTAGGGCCGTCGGTGATTCGCTCTCCAAACGCCGCACGATGGAACTCAGAGGTTAGTGCTCCTCGATGGCCCTGGTCGGCGATGACCGGGGCCATCTTCGTAGTCATGAGTCAAGGTTGGAGCCTGGTTGCTCATCGGACGTGAGGTAGCTCTTGTCGGTCCGGCGGTACTTGACGTTCTTGCTGACGTCGGAAGCGCCGGAGGTGACGACAGAGCCTTCCTTCTTCAGAACGGTGAGCCATCGGCGGACTGTGCTGTCCGATAGCCCCAAATGGGCGGCGATCTCCGCTCGCGACAACAGTTCATCGCCGATCGCGGCGAGGATCTCGTCGCGTCGATCAGCCCGAAGCACGCGGTGCGCGGTCGTCTCCTCCTGAGGTGCTGTCAACGCCTCGCTCAGCTGGTACCGGGCCCATCGGCGGCTGCCGGTCTGTGTGACCAACTCGCGTGCCACCAGATCCTGAAGTTCTGCGGTTGCCACGCGGGAATCCAGCCCGGTCGCGGCCCGATAGGTCTGGTTGTCGAGGATGTCGCCGTTCTTGAGGGAGGCGAGAGCGAAACACTGGCTGTCGGACAGGCCGTGTTGTCCGAGGCCGGCTATCCAGCTGACGACGCTGTCGCTCAAGAGAGTGTGATTCGGAAATGTGACGGCGAAGCTCGCGATTCGGTCATCGAACTGCGGGGCACTCATCCGCGCCGCGAGCAAGGAATCAAGCATCGTTCGGATGCCTGACCCGCGGTTCTCGCACACCGTGCGTGTGCTGTCCGCGATAGGTACCTCATCGAGGATCTTCATCAATGTTGCGTTGCGGGCGGAGGAAATGCCCTCACTTGCGAGGCTGTCCACGGTGACTGGACCGTGCAGTCCGCCAGGGTTGCGAACGACCAACCTGTCCGGGTACATCTCGACCTGCACCTGAGTGCCCAGTGACGCACTGGAGAGGTCACGGTGCACCAGCGCGTTGACCACTGCTTCCCGCAGGGCGGGTTCCGGATACTCCCACATGTCAGCGCGCCCGGCACCTACCACGACAGATCGTCGGCGCATGTTTCGCCGAATGGCGGCGAGTGCGTCGCGGACCATGATCGGAATCGGTCCCTCGATCAGGACGTTGTCCAGGAAACGCTCCCCGGTGTCGAGGTCGGCGCCCCTGACGGTGGGATAGTGGACGAAGGTCAGCATCAGTTGTGGGAAGTGCTCTTGTGGGTATTCGCCCAACGCCACCAGGCCGGCAAGTGAAACGAAGTCGGTGCCAGGTGCCAGAACCCTGGCTCGCCGGAGCACGGTTTCTTTGTCGAGACTCCTGAACGCGTGTGGACGGTTGGTCCTCAGACGAGTGATCAGGGCGTCGGTCAGCACGGGGTCAAGGGCATCCACCCCGACGCCGGGCACTGGTTGTTCGTCATCTTTGGGTTGCCCGCGGGACGCGAGCATGAGTTGGACCTCATAGCTGCTCAACCTGCGATCGCCGTCGCCGACGCGCACGAAGCTGCCTTGTGAGATTCCGGCGCCGCGATAGAAACAGGGCCGCAACGAGGGATCCACCGCGGGAACCTCGGCCACCACGATCTTCACACCTTCGAAGTCGTGGATCTTGATGAGAGGCCGGAGCTCGGGCTGCATGTCCGTCGAACAGAGCGATGCGAGGTCGGCGGCCATTTTCACGGGGTTGCCGACCCCCGTCGCTCTGAAGCCGCTGGCTTCCTCCAAGCCGAGGATGAGGGTTCCGCCACCCGTGTTGGCGAAGGCCGACAGCGTCTCGCGCACCGTGCGGGGCAGGCTGGCGGTAGCTCGCTTCACCTCGACGTCGTTGACGTCACTTCCGAGTGCACGAAGGTTCTCGACGATTTCGGCGAGCTCGTTGTCCAGCATGCGGCCCTTCCTGCTCACTAGCCTGCATGTTAGTGGTTAGTGAGCAGGTTAACGAGCAGGACTGCCGGAGTGTCCCTGGGGCTGACCTTGCCCACGCAGAACGCTCCCAGCGGCATCACGGCTGGGAGCGCCCCTCCGCACCCACTGGCAAGGACGGCAGCCCAAGGAGCGGAGCGATCACGACGTTGGCGTCAGGCGTGGACGGCAGCCGAACTCCGCCGTAAAGCATCTGCTCGGCGAGGCGGGAGCACAGCGCGGCGCCGAGCAACGGGCGGACGTGTGGCAGGCGCACGACCTCGCGATAGGTCAGAGCCGGTTCGTGCACGCGGCGTCCCCTCATTAGTACGAGGGGACGCTACCCACGCGTATAGAGACTGTCGTCGCATAAACGGCGCTAGCGTCGCCCAAGTGACAGACGTGCTCGCCATCGGCTTCGACCCGCGCACCATCCCCGGCTTCGACCCCGAGCCGGTCCTGGCCGGCATCGAGAGGTCCGGCAAGGCCATGGCGGAGCGGGGGCTCACCGAGGACCTCCTCCTCATCGACTTCGCCGAGCTCGACGGCCGCGCCCAGGCCCGGATCGTCGAGCGGCTGCGTGCCAGGCAGTACGACTGCGTCGTCGTGGGCGGTGGCATCCGCAAGCCGGCTGAGCTGCTGGAGCTCTTCCAAACGGTGGTCAACCTCGTCCACTGGAACCAGCCGCGGGCCGCGATCGCTTTCAACAGCGGGCCGGACGACAGTGCGGACTGGGTTCTGAAGGCATTGGAGCAGCGCGCCACCCACAACATCGGGTGAACCGCGGCCGCCTTCCCTCCGTACAACTGGTCAGACCCCGGAGGACGCTGTCCGGCGATCAAGTCGTCGCAGGTCAGCGTTAACACCCACCACAACGACGACCGACCGTCGAACTGCCACTCGAAAGCGTGACCGCCGAACGGACCTAGCGAGCAGGAGATGCCCATGCATCGAAACGAGGAGCGACCGGCTCATTGACTCTGCGTAAGTGAGCCGCTGATCGACTCCTCGGAAACGTGACGAGAGTCACCCAACGGGCGCTGAAGCTTGCCTGCGCTCGTGACGCGAGGTTACGTTCTCGCCCGCCGATAACGGTTTGGTCACCGGCAGGACAAGGAACCGCCCCCGAAGGATCCACGGTCCCGCTCGGAATCCCCCGCCGAGAGAGCCCGGTGGCCAAGCTCCCCGACGCAGGAGGCTCCCCCTTGGCCCGGCACAGCAAGGCCGCCGGCCGCACCGTGTACACGGTCGTGCCCAACGCAGATCTGAAGGTCGGCGCGCATCGCGCCGAGGACGACAAGGTTCCGCTCGCCCACCGCGTGAGCGCCATCGTCGTCGCAGCGGGTGTCGCCGCGGGCACCGCCGCCATCGCGAACGCCGCGACCAGTGGCAGCGCCACCGAGCTGGCCGCGGGTGCCGCCGAGCTGGGTGCTCTTCCCGACCAGCAGGTGAAGACGATCCAGACGATCCACGACGTCAACCCCGGCAGCCAGGTCGGCAAGCTCCTGCAACACCAGCAGATGTACGCGCAGCAGACGTTCGAGCAGGCCACGAAGCTGGCCGCGGACGCGCACGCCCAGCGCACGGCGGCCGCCGAGGCGGCTGCCAAGGCCGAGGCCGAGCGCCAGGCCGAGCTGCGCAAGCCGGCCAAGCAGCGCGAGATCGAGGGCTGGATCAAGGAAGCCATCACGGTCCTGCAGGCCAACGGCACGAACATCGACAACAGCAGCGTCCAGGCGATCTACACGATCATCATCAAGGAGTCGAACGGCAACCCGAACGCCGTCAACAACTGGGACTCCAACGCGATGCGCGGCACGCCCTCCAAGGGCCTCATGCAGTGCATCGACCCGACGTTCAACGCGTACAAGCTGCCGGGGTACGACAACATCTTCGCCCCGGTCGACAACATCATCGCGGGCGTTCGCTACACCTACTCCCGCTACGGCGGGTTCCACAACCACCCCGGCCTGGTCAACCTGAACAACGGCGGCGGGTACGTCGGGTACTGAGCCCGGTGGTGGTCCCGCGCGTCGGGGTGCGGGGGACGTGCGTGCGAGCGATGCTGTCAACCAGGTTCACCCACAAGAAGGGCGGCCCTAGCGGGCGCATGCCCGGTAGTGCTCCCATCGAAGCGATTTCCCGAACGCAGGGAGTGGCCGATGAACGAGCAAAAGGCACGCGACGACGAGCTGGCGAAGATCCGCTCGGAGGCGACGAGCTGGCTGGCCAAGATGGCTCAGACCCAGCATCGCCGCCCGAAGGCCGAACCCCGCGGGCCCGAGCACGAAGCCATGACACCCGCGCAGCAGTAGGACCAAGGGAACCAGGGAGCGCCCCGGCTACGGCCGGGGCGCTTCTGCTTGGAAGGCCGCCCACAACAGGTTGAGCGGGTGGTCGGCCGGGTGCTTCGCCAGCTCGTCCCTCCTGGCGAAGACGCCCACGAGGCGCTCCAGCGAGTCGTCGGCGAGCTCGACGACCCGGAGGCCGCCTCCCTCCCGCAGCTCGTTGTTCGACGCCACCACGCCCAGACCGGACGTCACGATCATGGCCCCCTGGACGAGGTTGGAGCGCAGCAGCGAGATGCCGTACTGGATCTCGTCGATCTCGGCCGCGATCTCGATGCCCTGCCGGTAGTCGGGACCGAACCAGCCGCGCAGGAACTCCGCGATCAGACCGGCCCCGGGGATGACCAACGGCACCGAGCGCAGCTGCGGCACCCGCACGCGGTCGCCCACGACGGTCTCGGGCAGGTTCGTCAGCAGCGCGAGCCCGCCGCGCCGCCACTCGATCACGTCGAACTCGGGGCGCTCCCAGCCCGCGCCCGCGTGCGTCACGACGCTGCCGCAGACGACGTCGACCTCCCGCGTCTCCAGCTTCGCCCAGATGTCCTTGGTGCGGATGTGCACGACCTTGAGGTCGACGTCGCGTTCGCGGAACTCGTCCGAGACGTGGTGCCACGCCTTCGCGAGCGTGTCGAGCATGTATCGCGTGGTGCCGACGGTGACGGTCGTGCCGAGCTTGCGGCGGCACTCGTGAATTCCGTCGAGCCACTCCGCGAGCGTCTCCCTCGCCAATTCGACGAGCGACTCACCAGTGGGCGTGAACAGCACGTCTTTTCCGCGTCCCTGCTTGACCACCAACGGTTCGCCGCACAGCTGCCGGAAGTTCCTGTTCAACGTGTCCAGCTGCTTCTGCACGCTCGACTGCTCCCGTCCCAGCGCACGGGCCGCGCGCAGGGCCGAACGGGTCTCGTGAACGGTCAGCAGTGTCCTGAGCTGGTCCATCGTGGTATCCAGGAGAGCGCCGGGCATGTTCAGCAGGCGGTGCAGAGCGGTGCTGCTGGGCAGCACCAGCTGGGACGAGCCGGACATCGGGACCCTCTCTGGTGTTCTACCGATCAGTTGAACTGAACTTGACCACATTTCGCAGAGAAATTATCTGCAGATGCTGTCGGCAAATCTCTGGACACTTATCGGGCGGTGTACAAAACTATCCGCGGCGACCACGCGTGGGAGCCGATTCCGGGGGGAATCATTGGGGGGTGGGGGTCCGCCGGGCGTGAGCCCGCGGGCCCCCAAGTATTACGCTCGCCAGTTGTGACGGCTTCCGCTCGCCTGGAATGGGGCACCACCTACCAGGTCACCGTGCTCGAACTGGGACTCGCCTGCTGCGGGGTCGAGGTGATGGCAGCTCTCGACCGCCTTCCCGGCCTCGGCGTCACGCCGGTCGACGGCGCGGGCGAGGCGCACGTCCTGATCGTCTCCGGCACCGTCACGGACGTCATGTTGCCCGCTGTCCTCCGCAGTTACGAGGCCATGCCCGAACCTCGCTACGTGATCTCCGTGGGGGCCTGCAGCAACACCGGCGGCCCGTACTGGGATTCCTACAGCGTCACCAAGGGGATCGACCAGGCCCTCCCGGTCCACGTCGCCGTCCCCGGCTGCCCGCCGCGGCCGGAGGCCCTGCTCGAAGGGCTCAAAGCGTTGCATCGGCTGGTGAACTCGTGATGACGGCGAACCCCAGGACCGCCTTCGGCCAGACCGTCCACCACGTGGAGCTCGCCGGCTGGCTCGCGACGGCGACGGAGCTGCACGGCTCCGGCCACACCATGTTCGACTGGCTCGGCGTCGAGGACGCGGGCCGGCCGGGCGACGTGGGGCAGCGGCACGCCGTGTTCCTGCACGTCATCGACCCGCGCACGCGCGAGGGCGTCATGCTGCGCACCGAGGTGGGCGCGGACGACCCGCTGCCGAGCGTCGCGCACCTGTGGAAGGGCGCGCGCTGGCACGAGCGCGAGGCCGCGGAGATGTTCGGGATCGCCGTCGCGGACGGGGATGGCGACGGCGACCGAGCCGGGCAGGAGCGCCTGCTGCTGCCGGACAGCTTCCAGGGCCACCCGCTGCGCAAGGACTTCGTGCTGGCCTCCCGGGTCGTCCGCCCCTGGCCGGGCCGTCTGGAACCGGGCGAGGACACCACGAGCGCCCCGAGCCGCCGCCGCACCGCACCACCCGGCGTGCCCGACCCGTCCTGGGGCCCGCGTCGTGACGAGGGCCCGGCGCGAGGCGCCGGAGAGGCCCGCGAAGAGGAGAGCAAGCCGTGACGAACCTTCCACCGCGCACGAGGGGCGTCATCGCGCTGCTGGACGCCAACTGCACCGTCTGCATGATCTGCGCGCGCGAGTGCCCCGACTGGTGCATCCACATCACCAGCCACACCGAGGTCGAGCAGCAGCCCGGCTCGGCGCGCCCGCGCAGCCGCAACGTGCTCGACCGGTTCGCGATCGACTACGGCCAGTGTCTCTACTGCGGGATCTGCGTCGAGGTGTGCCCGTTCGACGCCCTGCACTGGGCACCGGACTTCGGCTATCCGGGCACCGGCTCGATCGAGGGCGACGGCGCCGTCGCGGAGCTGGTCCACGAACGGGACGTGCTCGCCACGTGGGTCGAGAAGGTCCCGCCGCCTCCTCCGCTCGACCCGGACGCGGAGGCCGCCCCGGAAACGTCCACCGGAACCGGACGGAGGGCTGGTTCGTTCAGAGGTAGGACGTGAGAGACCCGGAGGCGTAACCGTGCACAAGCACTTCAACGGGTTGAAGACGGCCGTGCTCCTCGGCGGGATGAGCGCGCTGATCGTGCTGGTCAGCAGCTTGTTCGGTCGCACGGCACTGGTCATCGGCCTGGTGTTGGCCTTGGGCGTGAACGCCTACGCGTACTTCAACTGCGACAAGCTCGCGCTGCGTGCGATGAGGGCGAGACCCGTGTCGCAGGTGGAGCAACCAGTGCTGTTCGCGATCGTGCGGGAGCTGTCGCAGAAGGCACGCCAGCCCATGCCGCGGCTCTACCTCAGCCCGACGGTCGCGCCGAACGCGTTCGCCACGGGCCGCAACCCGCGCAACGCCGCCGTGTGCTGCACCACGGGCATCCTGGACCTGCTCGACGAACGGGAGCTGCGCGCCGTCCTCGGCCACGAGCTCGCGCACGTCTACAACCGCGACATCCTGATCAGCTGCGTGGCCGGCGCGCTCGCGGGCGTGATCACGATGCTCGCGAACCTGGCGCTGCTGGCCGGGATCTTCGGCGGGGGAGACGGTGACGACGACGGTCCGGGCCCGCTCGGCCTGCTGCTGATCGCACTGCTCGGCCCGGTAGCGGCCACGGTCGTGCGCCTGGCCGTGAGCCGCTCCCGCGAGTTCCAGGCGGACCAGTCGGGCGCGGAGCTCACCGGCGACCCGCTCGCGCTGGCCAACGCACTGCGCAAGATCGAGCGCGGCGCGCGCACGGCCCCGCTCGCGCCGGAGCCGGAGGTGGTGTCGCAGAGCCACCTGATGATCGCGAACCCGTTCCGCTCCGGTGAGCAGTTCGCGAGGTGGTTCTCGACCCACCCGCCGATCTCCGACCGCGTGCGCAGGCTGGAGGAGATGGCGCGCAGGGCGCGTCACCGTCCCGACTGAGCCACCGCCATGAGGTACTCGCCGTACCCGGACTTGCCGAGCTTCTCGCCGAGCGCGTAGCACTCCTGCGCGGAGATGAAGCCCATCCGCAACGCGATCTCCTCGGGACACGCGATGCGCACACCGGTCCGGTGCTCCAGCACCTGCACGAACTGCCCGGCTTCGAGCAACGAGTCGTGCGTCCCCGTGTCGAGCCACGCGAACCCGCGGCTCAGGTCGACGAGCTGAGCCCGCCCCTCGCGCAGGTACGTGAGGTTGACGTCGGTGATCTCCAGCTCGCCGCGCGGCGACGGCTTGAGGTTGCGGGAGATGTCCACCACACCGTTGTCGTAGAAGTAGAGCCCGGTGATCGCCCGGTTCGACTTCGGCTTCTTCGGCTTCTCCTCGATGGACAGCAGCTTCCCGGTCGCGTCGACCTCGCCCACGCCGTACCGCTCGGGGTCCTTCACCTGGTACCCGAACAGCACGCAGCCGTCCAAAGAGGACGCGTGCTGCTGCAGCGTGGACGAGAAGCCCCGGCCGTAGAAGATGTTGTCGCCCAGCACCAGCGCCACGGAGTCGTCACCGACGAAGTCCGCACCGATGACGAACGCCTCGGCCAGCCCGTTGGGGGCGGCCTGCTCCGCGTAGGAGAAGGCCATGCCCCACTGGGAACCGTCACCGAGCAGCCGCCGGAACAACGGCAGGTCCGTCGGCGTCGAGATGATCAGCACCTCCCGGATGCCGGCCAGCATCAGCACCGACAGCGGGTAGTAGATCATCGGCTTGTCGTACACCGGCAGCAGCTGCTTGGAGACGGCCTGCGTGATCGGGTGCAGGCGCGTCCCGCTGCCACCGGCGAGGACGATGCCCTTCACCGGTAGTTGGTGAACTGGAGGGCGATGCCGAAGTCCGAGCTCTTGAGCAGGGCGATGACGTCCTGCAGGTGGTCCTTCTTCTTGCCGGACACCCGCAGCTGGTCGCCCTGGATCTGGGCCTGAACGCCCTTCGGCGCCTCGTCCCTGATCTTCTTGGCGATCTCCTTGGCCTTCTCCGAGGAGATGCCCTGCACGAGGTTCCCCGTGACCTTGAACACCTTTCCGGACACAGCGGGCTCGCCCACCTCGAACGCCTTCATCGAGATGTTGCGCTTGACCAGCTTCTCCTGGAAGACGTCGATCGCAGCCTTGCAACGCTCCTCGGTCTCGGAGGTGAAGGTGATCGCCTCCTCGCCGGCCCAGGCCACCGTGGTGTTGGTGCCCCGGAAGTCGAAGCGAGTGCTCAGCTCCTTGGCCGCCTGGTTGAGCGCGTTGTCGACCTCCTGCCGGTCCACCTTGCTCACCACGTCGAACGACGGGTCCGCCACGACTTCACTCCTCAACGATCTCGGGGTCAGAGCCAGTGTCGATGCTACTGGGGGACCCCGATTTGAGGGCTCCCGAAGGGGTTATGTATTGTTCTGCCCGCACCGTTACGACGGTGTGGGGCGGGTTGCCCGAGCGGCCAATGGGAGCGGACTGTAAATCCGTCGCGAAAGCTACAGAGGTTCGAATCCTCTACCCGCCACAGCAGGACCGAAGGCCCTGTGACCAGAGAGAACCGGTCACAGGGCCTTTGTCGTGCTGTCGGGCTGTGTCCGGCCGATACCGGCGTTCTCCGAATGGCTGTGCCGAGGACGTACCGAAGTTATGCGGCGGTCGGTCCGCCTGACGCCAGCCAAGCCTGAAGCTGCTCATCGGTGCTCAGCGCGATGAGCATCACGAGACCCCAGTGCTCGCGGTGGTTGGACGCGTCGCGCAAGCGTGCCTGCCAGTCCTCGGCGTAGTCCCGCAGAGTGTTGATCATCTCCGCGATCGCCTCGTCGAAGCTGTTGCCGTCGGCCGACACGGGAAGTCCGGGGATGAACACGGACCAGCCGTCGTTCTCCGGCACGGCAGAAGCGCGCGAAGGAATCACCGAGTTCAGGAAGTGACGCATGCGCTCACCGTCGACAACCATCGCCGTGCGCTGATCTCGTTGCAGCGTCGCGAGTCGTCCCTGCTCCGCTGCGTCGAGCAGCGTCTTCAAGTTCGCGCGACCCTCGCCGTAGCTCTCGAAGTGCACGGCAGCGCCCATGATGTCTCCTCAGGTCGACTGGTTGCGGCGAGGTTCCTTGACTGCGACAGCCGTCGCCGACCGGATACCGAGTACGGATGAGTACGTGAAGTACTTCGTTGAAGTGGAAGATCAGGCCCTGCCGGGTTGCTAGGATCCAAAACCCCAGCTCAAAGCATGGCAGAGGGGTTCCCAGTGCGCACGCAGATGGCGACCGAGGCGGGACGCTCGACCGCATCGAGTGATGACCGGGCCCTCGTCGGCCCCAACCTCCTGGCCGTCCTCGACGGAGTCACGGAGAAGCCGGACAACGGCTGCGAGCACGGTGTCGGCTGGTTCGCCGACCAGTTGGCCGCGGAACTGCTGCGGTCCGCGCACCTCGGACCGGCGGAGGCGCTGGCAGCGGCCATCGAGCAGACCAGGCAGCTGCACGGTGGGTGCGACCTGGAGAACCCGGACAGTCCCAGTGCGACGGTCGGGCTCGTCCAGTTCCAAGGCGACGTCCTGCGGTATCTGGTGCTCGGTGACGCCACGGTCGTGATCGACGGCAAGCGCGGGCTGGAGGTCGTGAGTGATCCGGCCAAGCACACGGCCGGTGCGGATCCGGCGGCGCTGGGGCACGCGCTCACGGGTGAGGTGCCGCTGGCCGAGGTCCGCAGGGTCGCGATCCTGTCGGACGGGGCCGCGCGGGCAGTGGACCTGTTCGGGCTTTTCGACTGGGGTCAGGCGCTTGAGCTGATGGCGGCGAACGGGCCGGACGACCTCATCCGGAAGATGCGCGCGGTCGAGAAGGAAGACGTCAAAGGCGTCGACTGGCCGCGGGAGAAGATTTCGGACGACGCCACCATCGTGTACTTCGACCGGTGACGGAGTCCGCTCTCGGCGACGTGTTGCGGCACGCCGCGAGTGTGCGGGTCGAGGAGATCGACGGGTACGGCCAGGTAGTGGTGGACCGTCCTGAGGCTCTCGACGGTCTGCGCGCGGCGATGGAGGTCTCGGCGCTGCCGGGTCACGTCTGCGCGTGCAGGGGCCAGGTGCGGTTCGAGTTCTTCGACGCCGAGGCTGAGCTGCTCACGGTCGTTGTTCTGCACCACGGCATCGCGCTCGACTGGGAGGGGTACAGCGGTCACGCCGAGCTCGCGGACGGAACGGCGCTGGACCGCTGGCTGGGGGAGCACGGCCTGTCCTGGCGGTACGAAAGCGAGCGGGTGTGGGTCGAGGCGATGCCGCCGGCGCTGCGGGACATGGCTGACGACCTGATCGGTCATTTCGCGTTGCCTGACGACTCGCGGCACCTCGTGGCGGCTCGCGAACGTTTGCGGGGTGTCGAGCCGGTGGCGGGAGTGCTCCAGGTGCTGGCGTGGGCCGCGGCCGGGATCGGCAGCTGGGACAGGTACCCGCCGTACGAGGACGTTCCCGGGCAGATCCTCCGCGAGGTGCCCATCACGGAGATCATCGCGGCGTTGCAGGACCCTCGGGCCGACGAACGGCACGACGCCGGTGCGGCGCGCATCCTGTTGTGTGGCAAGAGCCGGATCAAGCAACGGCTTGACGTCGCCCGGTTGCCCGGCCCGTTGAGGGCGCGGGTGCGCGATGCCGCCGCCGGTCGAGTCCTGCCGAAGTGGGCGGAACGCCTGCTGCTCAATGCGTAGGCGCGGGTTCGACGCCGCGGCGGCGGGCGATGGCGCGCATGTTGTCCTCGCCCCAGTCGCCCAGTGGGACCAGGGCCTCGTTCAGCCGGACGCCCAGCGGGGTCAGCGAGTACTCGACGCGGGGCGGGACCTCGTGGAACACCTCGCGGTGCACGATCTCGTCCGCTTCCATCTCGCGGAGCACCTGGATCAGCATCTTCTCGCTGATGCCGTCCACCGAGCGGCGCAGTGCCCCGGTGCGCAGGGGGCCTGCGTGCAGGGCCCACAGGATGAGGGCTTTCCAGCGGCCGCCGATGACGTCGATCGCCGCGTCGAGGCCGCACGAGTACTGCCGTGGCTTCATGCTGGATCCTTACCAAAAAGTGGGTACCTGACAAAATAGTAGGTACTTGTCGCTTGGTCAGCGTCCGAACGAGCATTGCGGGCATGGGGACCAAGAAATCCGTGAGCGTGCTCGGCCTGGGCAGGATGGGCAGTGCGCTCGCGAACGCCCTCGTCGGTGAGGGCTATGAAGTGCTGGTGTGGAACAGGTCTGCGGACAAGGCGACGCCTGTGGGGGCGAAAAGGGTTGGTACGCCTGAGGAAGCGTTCGCGGCGGAGGTCGTTGTCGCCTGCCTGACGAACTACGACGTGCTGAGGCCGTTGCTGGGCAACGAGATCCGGACTCTCGTCAACCTCACGTCCGGCACGCCGCAGGAGGCGCGCGAGACGGCGCGGTGGGCGCGGGAGCACGGTGTCGAGTACGTCGACGGCGTGATCATGGCTGTGCCGCAGCAGATCGGCACGCCGGGGGCGCGGGTGTTGTTCGACGGCAGCGAGAACCACCACGTGCTGGGCGCGTTCGGCGAGCCGGTGTACGTGGGGGCCGAAGCCGGGCTGGCCGCGACGTACGACCTCGCGCTGCTCGGCGTCATGTGGTCGGTGTTCGGCGGGTATCTGCAGGCCACGGCGTTGATGGAGGCCGCGGGGGTGTCGCCGGAGCGGTTCACGCCGCTGGTCGGGGACTGGTTGGCCGAGGTCGGGGCCATGTTGCCGGAGATGGGCCAAGAGGTGCGACGCAACGACTACGAGACCGACGTGTCCGCTGTGGACATCAACGTCGCCGGGCTGCGGATGCTCACCGAGGCCAGCCGGGAGCAAGGGCTCGACACCGCACTGCCCCAAGCGCTGCACGGCCTGTTCCTGCGGGCCCAGCAGGCAGGCCACGGGCAGCACAGCGTCGCGAGCGTCATCGAGGTGATCCGCAAGTGAGGTATCGGGGGAAGAAGGCCGTCGTCACCGGCGGCACGCACGGGATGGGCCGGGCGACGGTGGAGGCGTTGCTCGCCGAAGGCGTCGAGGTGCTGCTGACCGGTCGTACGACGGAGAAGGCGCGGGACCTCGACGCCCACGCCGTCGCGTTCGACGCGGCGGACCTCGACGACGTCGTCCGGTTGAAGGGTGAGGTCGCGAGCAAACTCGGGGAAGTCGACCTGGTGTTCATCAACGTCGGGTTCGCCACGCTCACGCCCTTCGACCAGGCCACCGCGGCCGAGTACGACCGCACGTTCGACGTGAACACCAAGGGCGCGTTCTTCACCGCCCAGCACCTGGCGCCGTTGGTGAGGGAGGGCGGCTCGATCGTCTTCACCACGAGCGTCGCCACGGTGCTCGGGTCGCCCGGCATGAGCGTCTACGCGGGGGCCAAGGCCGCGGTGAGGGCGTTCGCGCGCGGGTTCGCGGCCGAGTTGGCGGCGCGGGACGTCCGGGTGAACGTGGTCAGCCCCGGCTTCATCGACACGCCGTCGATGGGCGTCACGGGGGTGCCGCGGGAGGTCTTGGAGGAGTTCAAGGAAGAGGGCGACCGCATCACCCCGCTCCGGCGCCACGGCACGATGGACGAGGTGGCGAAAGCCGTGCTGTTCCTGGCTTTCGAGGCCACCTTCACCACGGGCGCGGAGCTGGCGGTGGACGGCGGGCTCGGGCAGGGGATCAGCGCGTAGCGGCCACCGCGGACGCGAAGAGACCGGCGCGCAAGAGCTTCCTCTCCCTTGCGTGCCGGCCTCAGCGCGCAGCATACCCCAGATCGAACAAATGTTCGATCATCAGCGGGGCGCCGCGCCGTCAGCTGGCGGCGAGTGCCGCGCGGCCGTCCTCGGTCAGCTCCGCGTCGACGCGGCGGCCAAAGCTCGTCGGACGGGTGGGACGCAGCAGGCCGGCGTGGACGAGGTCGTGCGTCGCCATCTGGTCGCAGCACGGCAGCCCGTCGACGTACAGCTCGGGCTCGGCACCGCCCGTCACCTCGGCACGTCCTGCGGCGACGGCTCGCAGCATCGCCCTCGCTCTTCCGCTGAGCTCCATCTCGACCCCCCAGGGTGTGGTGTCCGGATCCGTTCTCCCTTTGTCGATTTAGAGGCCGGATTCGTTCCACAAGTACGGGGTCGTCCGTGTTCTTCGCTTGTGCTAACAAGCAGATCATGTCCCATTGGGCCGTTCGGGTAGCGCAGACACGCCGATCGGGGAGCGCAGCGCGGGGCGGCGGACCCACACGGTCCACCTCGGGCGGTAGCCGTGCGAGTACCAGAACGGCGTCGAACGCGGGTTCGGCAGGGCGTGGTGGAGCAGCGTCGCGGCCACTCCCGCGCGGTCCAGGACGTTGTGCGCGTGCGCTGTGAGAGCACTGCCCGCGCCCGTGCCGCGTGCGTCCGGCCGCACGCCGAGGTGCCCGAGGTAGGCGAACGGCCTCGCGGAGGCGAACCGTTCCATCCATCCGGCGTCCTGCGGCATGTCGACGTAGAGCATTCCGACGGGCGTGCCGCCGTCGACTGCGAGCCACATCGCCTCGTGGTCGCGGTCGAGGACCTCCGTGAGCGCTGCCCGCAGGCGGTCCGCGGTGTTCGGGCGTTCGGTGACCATGCCGAACGCGGCGTCGTACCGGACCGTGTGCAGGTTCAGCTCGACGGCCGCGTCCAGGTCGTCGTGCGTCGCCGGCCGGACGTCCACCCGCGCCGGCCGTCGCGGTGCCGACGTCCCGGCCCGGCGCTCGGCGATCACGGTGAGCGGGGCGAAGCCGCGGTGCACCAGCGGCAGGGCGTTCTCCTCGCTCGGCAGTGTCACGAGCGCCGCGCTGTCCGGGTCTCCGGCGCCGGTCAGCAGCCCTTCCCACGTGTCGAGCTCCGCGGCCAGGTCGCAGCCGGGACGCCAGAGCAGGCGGTGTGCGCGCAGCGGCCCCCAGGTCGCGGCTATCGAGTCCGGATCCGTCTCGGTGCTGGAAAAGATCTCGTCCACGAGGCATCCGACCATGAAAGGGTCGCCCTGTGGAGATCTTCGTCGTGGACGCGTTCGCCGATCGGCCTTTCACGGGCAACTCCGCCGCCGTCGTGCTCCTGACCGAGCCGCGCGGCGACGACTGGATGCAGCAGGTCGCGGAAGAACTGAAGCACGCCGCCACCGCCTTCGTCACGCCGGACGACCACCTCCGCTGGTTCACCCCGGAGAGGGAGGTCGAGCTGTGCGGTCACGCCACCCTCGCCACCGCTCACGTGCTGGGCGGGGAGCGGGAGTTCACCACGCGTAGCGGTGTCCTCACATGCAAGAACGACGATGGATGGGTCCACATGGACCTCCCCGCGGACCCTCCAGAGTTGACTGACCCGCCAATCGGACTAGCGGAAGCGCTGCCACATGCGACGATCAAGGCCACGGCGCGCGGACGGACCGACCTGCTGGTCGAGCTGGCGAGTGCGGAGGAGGTCCGTTCCGCACGTCCCGACCTCTCCGCACTGGCCCGAATCCCGTCACGCGGAGTAGTCATCACGGCGGCCGGAGACGGCGAGGCGGACATCGTGAGCCGGTGCTTCTACCCCGCCGCCGGCATCGGGGAGGACCCCGTCACCGGTTCGGCCCACTGCACGCTTGCGCCCTATTGGGTGCCTCGGCTCCAGCGCGCTGACCTGCTGGCGGAGCAGGCGTCACCCCGCGGGGGGTTCCTCAGGGCGACCCTCGCCCAAGATCGCGTGCGGCTCTCGGGGCGGGCCGTGACGGTGCTCCACGGGCGTCTCAACACCTGACCACGTCTGGGCGAAAGAGCGTCACGAAGGGTGCTCGACCTGCCATTTTGTCCCCCGAGAGGGGTACATTGGTGCCCCTGGAGGGGTCCTGATCGCCAAGGGCGGGACCCCTCAGTCACGCCTAGAGGTTCCCCCACCCAGGCCGACGAGGAGGCTGGATGTCCGACCGAGCGTCGGCCCCCGTGTCGGACTCGGCCGCCTGGTCGGCCAAGTCGACCAACCGCGCGTTCAGCACGTTCGCCGTCACCCTCCTGGTGGCGGGCGTCGTCTGCGCGGGCCTGGTCGCGGCGTGGCTCCCCGAGCGGGAGACCGCGTCCCTGCTCTGGGTCGGCCCGCTGCTCGTCGTCGGGTTCCTGCTGGCCGAGCAGCTCGCGATCAACGTCGACGTCCGCAGCGGCGTCGCGTGGACCATCTCCTTCACCGAGATCCCGCTGGTGCTGGGCCTGCTCATCGCCCCGTTCGAGATCGTGCTCGCCGCGCACGTGGTCGCGGGCGTGGGCACGTTGCTCGGCAGGCGCATCCTCGACAGGGCCGTCTACAACGCGGGCCTGATGTTCATGGAGATCTCGGTGGCGTTCGCCGCCGCGGAGACCGTGAACCGGGTGATCGGTGCCGGCGGCCCGTTCTGGGCAGGAGCGTTCGTCGGAACGATCACCGTGCCGCTGCTCGCGAGCGTCCTCGGCCTCTGCGCGCTGCGCCTCATGGGCAAGTCGATGCGCGTCGGCAACAGCGCCCGCCTCGTGCTGCAGACGCTGGTCGTGGCGCTGCTCAACACCTCCATCGGCCTCGTCGGCTACCAGATCGTCGCCACCACCGAGTGGGGCGGCGTCCTCGTGCTCCTGGTGCTCGCGGGCATCGTCGCCACCTACCTCGCCTACTCCGGGCTGCTGCGCGAGCAGCGCGACCTGGAGGCGCTGAGCGAGGTCAGCCTCCGCGTCGCGCGGTCGGGCCAGCACGGCACCGGCCCCCGCCAGCCCGACGACGACCTCACCACGGGCGTCGAGGAGGACGAGTGGCAGCAGATCGCGGAACGCATCCGCGAGCAGCTCAACGCCAACCGGGTCGTGCTGCGCCTGCGCACCGACCCGCAGGAGGCCATGATCACGCTCGTCGCCGGTGAGCCGCTGCCCGACGAGATGACCGCGACGGACCCCCGTGCCGTGCGCGAGGACCCGATCCTGCAGCTGCCGGGCACGCACGTCCGCTACTACCGCGTCGCCGACGCGACCGAGGACGTCGGCGAGGCCCTGCTGCGCCGCGACGCGCAGGAAGCGCTGGTCGTCCCGTTGCGCGGCGCGACCCAGCTGCTCGGCGCCGTCGAGGCGCACGACCGGCTCTCCCGCTGGCGCGGCTTCGGCAGGGCCGACATCCAGCTGCTCCGCACGCTCGCCTCGCACCTCGCCACCGCCGTCGACAACCGGCGCCTGCTCGCCAGGCTGCGCCACGACGCCTACCACGACCCGCTGACCGGCCTGCTCAACCGCGCGGGCTTCCGCGAGGCGTGCGCGGAGCCGGTGCGCGAGTCCCAGCGCGGCGTGGTGCTGCGGATAGACCTCGACATCCTCTCGACCGTGTCCGACGCGCTGGGCCAGGCGTGGGGCAACCGGATGGTCGTCGCCGCCGGACGCAGGCTGCGCGACGCCCTCGGCGCCGACGTGCCGCTGGCCCGGCTCGAAGGCGGTGCCTTCGCCGCCTACCTAGACGACTCGCGTGCCGTCGCCGCGCACGAGATCGCGGAACGCCTGCGCGCCGGGCTGTCCGTGCCCTACCCGGTCGACCGGCTCACGGTCGAGGCGTCCGCCGTCGTCGGCTACGCCTCCAAGGCGGACTCCGAGACCGAGGACCCGGACCCCGACGTGCTGCTGCAACGGGCCGACGTGGCCGTGCGCGCGACGTCGGAGGGCACCCCGGTGAAGGCGTACGCGCCGTCGATGGGCCACCTGTTCCTGCGGCGCTTCCAGCTCGTCACGCAGTTCCGCCAGGCCGTCGAGACCGGCCAGATCTCGGTGCACTACCAGCCGAAGGTCGCCCTGCCGTCCCGCCAGGTCGTGGGCGCGGAGGCGCTCGTGCGCTGGACGCACCCGGAGTTCGGCCGCGTCGACCCCGACGAGTTCGTGCCGGCCGTCGAGGCCACCGGCCTCGTCGACGTGCTGACCGACTTCGTGATGGACAGGGCGCTGGAACGCGTGCGGCGCTGGCTCGACCGCGGCCTGCGGATGTCCATCGCGGTCAACCTGTCCGTGCGGACGCTCGGCGACGAGGACTTCCCGAACCGCGTGGCCGCGGCGCTCGAACGCCACGACGTGCCGTCCGGGCTGCTGACCTTCGAGCTGACCGAGTCCGGCGTCATGGCCGACCCCGAACGCGCACTGCCGGTGCTGCGGCGCCTGCACGCGATAGGAGTCGTGCTCGCCGTCGACGACTTCGGCACCGGCTACTCGTCACTCGCGTACCTGCGCCAGCTGCCGGTCGACGAGGTGAAGATCGACAAGTCGTTCGTGCTCGGCATGGGCACGGACCTCGGCGACATGGCCGTGGTCCGGTCGATCGTGGAGCTGGGGCACTCGCTCGGCCTCGTCGTGGTGGCCGAGGGCGTCGAGGACGACGCCGCGCGCGACCAGCTCGTCGGGATGGGTTGCGACGTGGCCCAGGGTTACCTGATCTCCCGCCCGCTGTCCGAGGACCGCTTCGAGGCGTGGCTGCGCGCACGAACGGTGCAGGTCAGGGGAGCCCGCGATGAGACGGTGCTCACGCTGGTGCACTAAGAGGCCCCCCGGATTTCGTTCTTGGTGGACGCATGTTGTAGAGTTCTCCTCGCTCGGCAAGAACGAAAGAGCAAGCCCCTTTAGCTCAGTCGGCAGAGCGTCTCCATGGTAAGGAGAAGGTCTACGGTTCGATTCCGTAAAGGGGCTCCACGACTCGGCCGCGATGTCAGCATCGCGGCTTGTGTTGTGTATAGCGGTGTAGCTCAGTTGGTAGAGCAAGCGGCTCATAATCGCTGTGTCGCCGGTTCAAGTCCGGCCACCGCTACGCGAGTGGACGAGGTGTGCTGGCGGAGAGCGCCAGCCATCCTCGCTCCGCCATGATTTTGGGGGCCAAGCCCCCACACCCCCGGGCAGCATCCTCGTTGCCCGCCCCCGCCAGGTGGTAAGCCCGCACTGGAGCTCCGGGGTACACGTGCTCTCAGGAAGGCAAGGACCGTGGCTGCAACCGACGTACGCCCGAAGATCACCCTCGCGTGCGAGGAGTGCAAGCACCGGAACTACATCACCAGGAAGAACCGGCGCAACGACCCGGACCGCCTGGAGATCAAGAAGTTCTGCCCGAACTGCAAGACGCACCGCGCGCACAAGGAAACCCGCTGAGCGCGTAGCGGAAGCTTTCGCCGAGGCCCGTCCCACACCGTGGGGCGGGCCTCGCCGCATATAGGCTCACTCGGTGCCTCTCGACCCCAGTTTCACCGGACGCAGTTATCCGCCGTCGCAGCCGTACGACGTGAGCCGCGAGAAGATCCGCGAGTTCGCCGACGCGATCGGTGCGACCAGCCCGGCCTATCGCGACGCCGACGCCGCGAAGGCGTTGGGGCACAGGGACGTCATCGCCCCGCCGACGTTCGCCATCGTCGTGTCGATGAAGACCAACGAGACGGTCATGTTCGACCCGGAGCTGAAGCTCGACTACAGCCGCGTCGTGCACGGCGACCAGAACTTCACGCACCACCGGCCCATCACCGCGGGCGACCGGCTCGTGTCGGTGGCGCACATCGACTCCATCACGTCCCGCATGGGCAACGACATGATCACCGTGCGGACCGAGATCGGCACCGTCGACGGCGAGCCCGTCACCACCGCCAGGTCGATGCTCGTCGTGAGGGGAGAGGACGCGTGAGCGTGGAGATCGGGACCGAGCTGCCGCCGCTGTCCGTCCGCCTCACGCGGGCCGACCTGGTGCGCTACGCGGGCGCCTCGCTGGACTTCAACCCCATCCACTGGAACGAGAAGACCGCGAAGGACGTCGGCCTGCCGGACGTCATCGCGCACGGCATGCTCACGATGGCCGTGGCCTCGCGGATCGTCGCCGAGTGGGTCGGCGACCCCGGCGCGATCGTCGAGTACGGCTGCCGGTTCGGCCGGCCCGTCGTGGTGCCGAACGACGACGAGGGCGCGCTGGTCGAGGTCACCGCGAAGGTCACGAAGGACTTCGAGGACGGAACTGTGAAGGTCAACATCAACGCGGCTTTTGACGGCAAGTCGGTGTTGACGGGCGCGTTCGCCCGCGTGCGCGTGGCGTGAACTTGTGATCAAGAACACCACCGGGTCACCCGGTCCGGTGGTGTTTTCGGTGCTCAAGCCCACCGTGCGGGCCGGAGGCGGTCCGGAACGCCGACCCTGATTCGTGTTCTCGGCCCGCGTGTGGGTAGGCTGTGCGTCAGGCCGCTCGGCAGGTGATAGAGCGGTCTGGTTGGAATGGACGGGACAGCCTCCCGTACACTTCCTGCTTGGCCAGGGGATCCCGATCGGGATCTCGAAGGGGTGTAGCTCAACTGGCAGAGCAGCGGTCTCCAAAACCGCAGGTTGCAGGTTCAAGTCCTGTCGCCCCTGCTGTCGAAGCGTCATGGGTGGAGTGGAGGACGGCATGAGCGAGGGCCGCGAGCAGGACCAGCCGGAGGAGCGCGAAGGCGCTGTCCGGCCGTCCACTGCTGCGGCGCGGCGTGAACGTCGTGCCTCCTCTCGCCCGGCCGCCCGCAAGGACGGCAGCAGCGCTGAGTCGAAGAAGAGCGTCGCGAAGTCCGACTCCTCGGACGAAGGCGCGAAGAAGGGTCGCCCGACCAAGACCCGTGAAGGGCAGGAGAAGCGTCCCTCGTTGATCGGACGCGGCTTCCGCTACATCCGCGAGGTCATCGGCGAACTCCGCAAGGTGATCTGGCCTACGCGCAAGCAGCTCGTCACCTACACCGGCGTCGTGCTGGTGTTCGTGGTCTTCATGGTTGCGCTGGTGTGGGGACTCGACCTCGGCTTCGGCGCGGCTGTTTTCGAGTTGTTCGGCTGAGCCGGACAGCTGCCGCTGCAACCAGGAAGCGAGATCCACAGTGAGCTCCGACAACGGCGTTGACGCCCAGGAGAAGACCGACCTCATCGACGACGAGGTGTCCGAGGGCATCGAGGCTGACGAGACGGTCGAGTCGGACGCTGTGGACTCCGAAGCCGGTGACTCGCAGGACGAGGCCGACTCCGACGACGCGGACTCCGCCGACGAGGACGTGGACGTCCTCGCCCTCGACGAGACCCCGATCGACGAGGAGATCGCCGACCCCGCCGAGGAGCTGCGTCAGGCCCTGCGCCACGCGCCCGGCGACTGGTACGTCGTGCACTCCTACGCCGGCTACGAGAACAAGGTCAAGGCGAACCTCGAGACTCGTATCCACACGCTCGACATGGAGGACTACATCTTCCAGGTCGAGGTGCCGACCGAAGAGGTCACCGAGATCAAGAACGGCCAGCGCAAGCTGGTGCAGCGCAAGGTGCTGCCCGGCTACATCCTGGTCCGCATGGAGCTCACCGACGCGTCCTGGAGCGCCGTCCGCAACACGCCGGGCGTGACCGGGTTCGTCGGAGCCACCTCCAAGCCCTCGCCGCTCACCATCGACGAGGTGCTGAAGTTCCTGCTCCCGCAGGGTGAGCAGAAGCCCGCCGAGGGCAAGAAGGCCGCTTCTACGGCCGCGCCGAAGCCGACCATCGAGGTCGACTTCGAGGTCGGCGAGTCGGTCACTGTCATGGACGGCCCGTTCGCCACGCTGCCCGCCACGATCAGCGAGGTCAACGCGGACGGCCAGAAGCTGAAGGTCCTGGTGTCGATCTTCGGCCGGGAGACGCCGGTCGAGCTGTCGTTCAGCCAGGTCTCCAAGATCTGAGCGGTTCTCTCTGGCGAGGGGACCGGTCGGCCACGCGGCGGCTGGCAGGGCCGCGCGCGGACACCGCAATAACAGGAAGTACGGACAATGCCACCCAAGAAGAAGAAGCTGTCAGCGATCATCAAGCTGCAGATCAAGGCTGGTGCCGCCAACCCGGCGCCGCCCGTCGGTCCCGCGCTGGGTCAGCACGGCGTCAACATCATGGAGTTCTGCAAGGCCTACAACGCCGCGACGGAGTCGCAGCGCGGTCAGGTCGTGCCGGTCGAGATCTCCGTGTACGAAGACCGCTCGTTCGACTTCAAGCTGAAGACCCCGCCGGCCGCGCGACTCATCCTCGCCGCCGCGGGTGTCGAGAAGGGCTCCGGCGAGCCGCACCGCGTCAAGGTCGCCAAGGTGACCATGGAGCAGGTGCGTCAGATCGCGCAGACCAAGATGGTCGACCTGAACGCGAACGACATCGACCAGGCCGCGAAGATCATCGCCGGCACCGCCCGTTCCATGGGCATCACGGTCGAAGGCTGACCACACCCTCTTCGAGAAAGCGTGGGAGAGCCGGGCGCGGCTCATTCACCACGAACTGATCCACGGTAAGGAACAGACCTATGAAGCGCAGCAAGGCCTACAAGGCCGCAGCCGAGCTGGTGGACCGGGAGCGGCTGTACTCGCCGCTGGAGGCCGCCAAGCTCGCCAAGGAAACGTCCAAGGTGAAGCTGGACTCGACCGTCGAGGTCGCGATTCGCCTCGGCGTCGACCCTCGCAAGGCCGACCAGATGGTCCGCGGCACCGTGAACCTGCCGCACGGTACGGGCAAGACCGCCCGCGTGATCGTCTTCGCGACCGGTGACAAGGCCGCCGAGGCCGAGGCCGCCGGTGCGGACGCCGTCGGCTCCGAGGACCTGATCGAGCGCATCCAGGGTGGCTGGCTCGACTTCGACGCCGCGATCGCGACCCCCGACCAGATGGCGAAGGTCGGCCGCATCGCCCGCATCCTCGGCCCCCGTGGCCTGATGCCGAACCCCAAGACCGGCACCGTGACCCCCGAGGTCACCAAGGCCGTCAACGACATCAAGGGCGGAAAGATCAACTTCCGCGTCGACAAGCAGGCCAACCTGCACTTCGTCATCGGCAAGGTGTCGTTCGAGCCGGAGAAGCTGGTCGAGAACTACGCGGCCGCGCTGGACGAGGTGCTCCGCGCCAAGCCGTCCGCGGCCAAGGGCCGGTACGTCAAGAAGGTCACCGTCTCCACGACGATGGGCCCCGGCATCCCGGTCGACCCGAACCGCACCCGCAACATGCTGGTGGACGAGGCCTGAGCCTCCCGGTTCTGAGCACGACGTGAAAGGCCCCCGGTTCGCCGGGGGCCTTTTCGCATGTCAGCTCCTGTTTCGTCGGTAGTCGCCCGGTGTGGTGCCGACCAGTTCGAGGAAGTGGTGGCGCAGGTTGTTCGCCCGCCTCGACCAGGTCCGGCGGGACGGGCGACCGAGGCGCAGGACGTGCCGTTCGCGGCGCTCGGCTCGCTCAAGGCGCTGGTGGACCACCAGGTGGCCGCCGGGCACGGCACGGACAGCCTCGCCCGTGCCGTCGAGTCGTTCGAAGCCGTTGCGGCACAACGGCTCGCGCGCGGCTAGCCGCAGGAGCCGGGAGACCAGTCGGTGATCACCCAGCCGGAGCCGATCTTCTCGACGACGAACACCCCGAGCCGCGGCCCGCCCTCCACGGTGAGCTCGCACGAGTCGATGGTGACCCTGGTCGAGGTGGGCGTCTTCAGCATGTCCGGCGGGAACATCACCTGCTGGTACCGGTCGACGTTGGTGACCTGGTCCTTCAGCTTCCTGACCGCCTCGCCGCAGTCGCTCGCGCCGTGGGCCTGGGCGAACCGCTCCCTGGCGTCGTCGCGGTAGATGAGCGTGCAGGCGCGGGTCGTGTCCGCGAACGAGACGTGCTTGTAGAACATGCCGACGGCGCCCTGCAGGCCGGCGGGCGCGCTGAGGCCCTGCGCGGGACCGGTGACGCCGCCGCTGTCCTGCGCGATGCCGCCGGGGTCGTCGCGGCCGAAGAAGTTGTCGTAGGCCCACATCGCGGAGAACACGACGAGGAGGAAGAACAGCGCGCGCCAGAAGACGCGGCTGCCCAGCACCACCAGCCACCACCGCCTGCCGTGCGGCTTGAACGCCTGGGGTGCCTGGCCCGTGGCCTCCTGGTAGCGCTGGTACTCCTGGAACCGCTGGAACTCCTGGAACTGCCGCAGCTGCTCCGGGTCGATCTGCGGCGCGGGCGGCTGCGCCTGGGGTTGTGCCTGTGCCTGGGGCTGCGGCTGGAGCGGGGGCTGGTGGGGCACGGGCGGCTGCGGCGGGGGCTGGCGGGGCGCGAGGTCCTTGCCGGGCTCGTCGGTCACACGTCACATCATGCCGATTTGGAGAGCCGCTACACAGTCGGCTACTGTTTTCGATGGTTCTACCGAAGACCGCTGGTTTTCTCCGCGAGGAGAACGAAGGCCCCGTTGCAACACGGGCGGCCCGCGCAGGGAGGACGAGGCAAAGCTTCTTGTGACGCCCCGTGCTGCTTGTGCGCGTGGGCGTTTCTGTTGTTTCGGGACCTTCTCGCAGCTGGTGGTCTAACCCAGCCCAGAGAGGAGGCGATCATGGCGAAGCCCAGCAAGGTTACGGCGGTCGCTGAGCTCGCGGACCAGTTCCGCGGCAGCTCGGCAGCGCTCGTCACCGAGTACCGTGGCCTCTCCATGGCGCAGCTCACCACGCTGCGTCGCGCTCTCGGCGCGGGCACCAAGTACACCGTCGCGAAGAACACGCTGGTCAAGCTGGCCGCTGCGGACGCCGGCATCGAGGGCCTCGAGGCCCTTCTGGCCGGTCCGACCGCCATCGCGTTCGTCGAGGGCGAGCCCGTCGAGGCCGCCAAGGCGATCCGCGACTTCGCGAAGGACAACAAGGCCCTGGTCATCAAGGGCGGCTACATGGACGGCCGCCCGCTCTCGGTCGACGAGGTCACCGCTATCGCGGACCTCGAGAGCCGTGAGGTGCTGCTCGCGAAGCTCGCGGGCGCGATGAAGGGCAACCTGGCCAAGGCCGCGGGTCTGTTCAACGCCCCGGCTTCCCAGGTCGCTCGCCTGGCTGCTGCCCTGCAGGAGAAGAAGGCCGCCGCGGCTCCCGCCGCCGAGGCCGACGCTCCCGCCGAAAGCTGATCACCCGAAGACACGCCCGGCGCTTTCGCGCGGGAGATTAGAAAGGACCGCCGATCATGGCGAAGCTCAGCACCGAAGAGCTGCTCGACGCTTTCAAGGAGATGACCCTCCTGGAGCTGTCCGAGTTCGTGAAGCAGTTCGAGGAGACCTTCGAGGTCACCGCCGCGGCGCCCGTCGCCGTTGCCGCCGCTCCGGGTGCGGCCGCCGCCGCCCCCGCCGAGGAGGAGAAGGACGAGTTCACCGTCGTCCTCGAGGGCGCCGGCGAGAAGAAGATCCAGGTCATCAAGGTCGTCCGCGAGGTCGTCTCGGGCCTGGGCCTGAAGGAGGCCAAGGAGCTCGTCGAGTCCGCTCCGAAGCCGCTCCTCGAGAACGTGGCGAAGGACGTCGCCGACGCCGCCAAGGAGAAGCTCGAGGCCGCCGGCGCCAAGATCTCGCTCAAGTGATCTGAGGCCCCTTCCGGGGGCCGGCGCTCTGCCTCGCAGTGCCTGAACGGGCGTGCACCTCTCAACGGGGGTGCACGCCCGTTCTGCGTTTCCGGGCCTGATGTGCCACGAGTCACATCAGTCTCGAAAACGGTTGGTCGCAGGCGTGCGATCCCGTCTCCGGTGACCGTTTTGCGAGGTCACCCGGTTCCTCGTTATCCGAACGCAACCGGCGTTAGCCCAACTGGTGAGTAACCTGCCGCGCACAAACTCGTTTCCCCAGTGTGACGCCGATCGCCACGGCGTCCCCTGGCCGTGTGCGGAGGTGCGTGGATGGGTGTCGAGGTGGTCGTCGAGGGCCTGACCAAGTCCTTCGGCAAGCAGACCATCTGGCAGGACGTCACGCTCACGCTCCCGCCGGGTGAGGTCAGCGTGATGCTCGGGCCCTCGGGCACCGGCAAGAGCGTGTTCCTGAAGTCGCTGGTGGGCCTGCTCAAGCCGGAAAAGGGCAGGATCGTCATCAACGGCACGGACCTCGTGCGGTGCTCCGAGCACAAGCTGTACGAGATCAGGAAGATGTTCGGCGTCCTGTTCCAGGACGGCGCGCTGTTCGGGTCGATGAACCTCTACGACAACATCGCCTTCCCGCTGCGCGAGCACACCCGCAAGACCGAGGCAGAGGTCCGCCGGATCGTCCTCGAGAAGATGGAGATGGTCGGCCTCGTCGGCGCGGAGAAGAAGCTCCCCGGCGAGATCTCCGGCGGCATGCGCAAGCGGGCGGGTCTCGCCAGGGCGCTGGTGCTCGATCCCGAGATCATCCTGTGCGACGAGCCGGACTCGGGCCTCGACCCGGTGCGCACGGCCTACCTCAGCCAGTTGCTGATCGACCTGAACGCCCAGATCGACGCGACCATCCTGATCGTCACGCACAACATCAACATCGCCAGGACCGTGCCGGACAACCTCGGCATGCTGTTCCGCCGCGAGCTCGTCATGTTCGGGCCGCGCGAGGTGCTGCTGACCAGCGACGAACCGGTGGTCGAGCAGTTCCTCAACGGCCGGCGGCTCGGTCCGATCGGCATGTCCGAGGAGAAGGACCAGGCCACGATGGCCGCCGAGCAGGCGCACGCGGACGCGGGCCACTCGGACGGGTCGCCGGACGAGGACATGCGCGGGGTCGTGCCGCAGCTGGAGCCGACGCCGGGGCTGCCGTTCCGCGACGCGGTGCGGCGGCGCAAGGACCGGGTCATGTCGATCATCCACCAGCTGCCGCTCGACGCCCAGCAGGGCATCATCGCGAGCCTCACCCCCGAGGAGCAGGTGCGCTACGGCGTGCACGCCGGGGTGCCGGTGCCCGCTCCGGCGCCGAGCCCCTGGCCGCGGCGGGGTGGTGTGCTGTGAGCACGCCCGCGACATTCCCCGGTGCCGGTGCGCTGCGGGAGACGGGGAAGCTCTGCCAGCTCGGCATCGACGTCGTGCGGACGTCGTTCCGGCGGCCGTTCCAGTTCCGCGAGTTCATCCAGCAGAGCTGGTTCATCGTCAGCGTGACGGTGCTGCCGACGGCGCTGGTCAGCATCCCGTTCGGCGCGGTCATCGCGTTGCAGCTGGGCAGCCTGACCCGCCAGATCGGCGCGCAGTCGTTCACCGGCGCCGCGAGCGTGCTCGCGATCATCCAGCAGGCCAGCCCGATCGTGACGGCGCTGCTCATCGCGGGCGCGGGCGGCAGCGCGATCTGCGCGGACCTCGGGTCGCGCAAGATCCGCGAGGAGATCGACGCGATGGAGGTGCTCGGGGTCAGCCCGATCCACCGCCTCGTGGTGCCGAGGGTGCTGGCGGCGATGCTGGTGTCCGTGCTGCTCAACGGCATGGTCAGCGTCGTCGGCGTGCTCGGCGGCTACTTCTTCAACGTGATCATGCAGGACGGCACGCCCGGCGCCTACCTCGCGAGCTTCAGCGCGCTGGCACAGCTGCCCGACCTGTGGATCAGCGAGCTCAAAGCGCTGATCTTCGGGTTCATCGCGGGCATCGTGGCCGCCTACCGGGGCCTCAACCCGGCGGGCGGGCCCAAGGGCGTCGGTGACGCGGTCAACCAGGCCGTCGTCATCACGTTCCTGCTGCTGTTCTTCGTCAACTTCGTCCTGACCACGATCTACCTGCAGGTCGTGCCCGCGAAGGGGAGCTGATGGCGAACAAGGCGCTGTCCGCGCTGGACGGCTTCGGTGACCAGCTGGCGTTCTACCTCAAGGCGCTGGCCTGGACCCCGCGCGCCCTGCGGCGGTACTCCAGGGAGACGCTGCGGCTGCTGGCCGAGGTCAGCTTCGGCAGCGGGGCGCTCGCGGTCATCGGCGGCACGATCGGCGTGATGGTCGGGCTGTCGGTGTTCACGGGCACGGTCGTCGGTCTGCAGGGCTTCACGGCCCTGAACCAGATCGGCACGTCCGCGTTCGCCGGCTTCGTCTCCGCCTACTTCAACACCCGCGAGATCGCGCCGCTGGTCGCGGGGCTCGCCCTGAGCGCCACGGTCGGCTCGGGCTTCACCGCGCAGCTCGGCGCGATGCGGATCTCGGAGGAGATCGACGCGCTGGAGGTCATGGGCATCCCCAGCCTGCCGTTCCTCGTCACCACGCGGATCATCGCCGGGTTCGTCGCGATCATCCCGCTGTACGTGATCGGCCTGCTGACCAGCTACCTGGCCGCGCGGACCATCACCGTGGAGTTCTACGGGCAGTCGGCGGGCACGTACGACCACTACTTCAACCTGTTCCTACCCCCTGTCGACGTGCTCTGGTCGTTCGGCAAGGTGCTGGTCTTCGCGGTCGTGATCATCATGACGCACTGCTACTACGGCTACCGCGCCTCGGGCGGTCCCGCCGGTGTCGGCATCGCGGTCGGGCGTGCGGTGCGGACGGCGATCGTCACGACGGCGCTGCTCGACTTCTTCCTCAGCCTCGCGATCTGGGGCGCGACGACGACGGTGAGGATCGCCGGATGACGCCGAGGACATGGGCACCGCGCGTGCTGGGCATCGCCTTCCTCCTCGCGATCGCCCTGTTCCTGTCGCTGACGGTGGCGATCTACCGGGACGCCTTCGGCGAGTACGTGAAGGTCACGCTCAAGACCGACCACATCGGCAACCAGCTGCAGACCGCGAGCGACGTCAAGGTGCGCGGGCTGATCGTCGGGTCGGTGAAGGCCGTGCGGACCAGCGGTGACGGTGCCGAGCTGGAGCTCGCGCTGCTGCCGGACAAGGTGGGCCAGATCCCCGCCAACGTCAGCGCGCGCCTGCTGCCCAAGACGCTGTTCGGCGAGCGCTACGTGAACCTGGTGCTGCCGCAGCGCAAGGCGGAGGCGATCAGCGACGGCGCGGTCATCGAGCAGGACCGCACCAGCAGCGCGATCGAGCTGGAACGTGTGCTGGACAACCTGATGCCGGTGTTGCAGGCGATCCAGCCGGAGAAGCTCGCCACCACGCTGACCGCGTTGTCGCAGGCGCTCGACGGGCGGGGCAAGCCGCTCGGCGAGACCCTCGTCTCGCTGGACTCGTACCTCGGTGAGCTGAACCCGCAGCTGCCCGCGTTGAAGGAGAACATCTCCCGGCTCGCGGACGTCTCGAACGTCTACGCGGACGCCGCGCCGGACCTGCTGCAAGCGCTCAACGACATGACCACGACGACCAAGACCGTGGTGGAGCAGCGCGACAACCTGCTGGCGCTGTACGGGTCGCTGACGACGACGTCGCAGGACCTCGGCAGCTTCGTCGCGGTCAACAAGAACAACATCATCTCGCTCGCCGACAGCAGCCGTCCGACGCTGGAGCTGCTCGCGAAGTACGCGCCCGAGTACCCCTGCCTGCTCAAGGGTCTCGCGGAGTTCGAGCCGGTCATCAGCAAGGCGTTCGGCGCGGGCACCGACAAGCCCGGCCTGCACATCACGCTGGAGATCACGCAGAACCGCGGCAAGTACAAGCCGAACCTGGACGAGCCGGAGTACGCCGACAAGCGCGGCCCGCGCTGCTACGACCTCGTGCCGCGGCCCGACCCGTTCCCCCAGTACCCGCCGGACGGCCCGGTGCAGGACGGCTCCAGCTCACCGCCGCCCGCCCGCGTCGGCAACGACGGCGTCCTGCCGCCCGGTGCCACGATCCCGTCGTCGGCGCGGGACGCGGTCAACCTCGTCAACTCGCCGGAGGAGGCCCGGCTCGTCGCGGCGCTCTTCGGCCCGCGCGTCGGCGTCGACCCGCGGGAGATGCCCGGCTGGTCGAGCCTGCTGCTCGGTCCGCTGGTCCGCGGGACGGAGGTGACGGTCCGGTGAAAGGCGTGCTCGCCCCGCTGCTCAAGCTGCTCTCGTTCGCGCTCGTCACGATCCTCGCGACGACCCTGCTCGCGGTGACGATCGCCAACGTGAGCCTGGGCGGCGCCACCGGCTACAAGGCCAGGTTCACCGACGTGACCTCGTTGAACGAGGGCGACGACGTCCGCATCGCCGGTGTCCGCGTCGGGCAGGTCGACGGCATCGAGGTCGTCGACCGCAAGACCGCCGAGGTCGAGTTCTCGATCGACGGCGACCGCAGGCTGCCCGAGTCGGTCACCGCGACGATCAAGTACCGCAACCTGGTGGGGCAGCGGTACATCGCGCTGGAGGCGGGCACCGGTGACACGAAGGCGGTGCTGCCGGAGGGCGGCACCATCCCGCTGGAGCGCACCAAGCCGGCGCTCGACCTGACGGTGTTGTTCAACGGCTTCAAGCCGCTCTTCCAGGCGCTGTCGCCGGAGGACGTGAACAAGCTGTCGTTCGAGATCATCCAGGTGCTGCAAGGGGAAGGCGGCACGATCGACAGCCTTCTGCGGCACACGGCCTCGCTGACCAGCACTCTCGCGAGCAAGGACAAGGTGATCGGCGAGGTCGTCGACAACCTCAACACCGCGCTCGACACCGTGAACTCGCGCGACCAGGACCTCAACAACCTCGTCGTGACGTTGCAGTCGCTCGTGTCCGGACTCGCTCAAGACCGTCAGCCGATCGGTGACGCGATCAGCGCGCTCGGCGACCTGACACAGGCCACGTCCGGGCTGCTGGAACAGGGCCGCGAGCCGTTGCGCAACGACATCGCGCAGCTCGGCATCGTCTCGAAGACGCTGGGCGACAACGAGGTCCTCGTCGAGAAGATGTTGCAGGGCCTGCCGAACAAGCTGGAGACGATCACCCGCACCGCGACCTACGGCTCGTGGTTCAACTTCTACCTGTGCGAGGCGAGCGGCCAGGTCGCCGTGCCGCCCGTCATCAACGACCCCATCCCGATCACGGCGTTGCCGGTGACCCAGCAGAGGTGCCGCCGATGAGGACGTCCAACCCGATCAGGACCGGCGCGGTCAGCCTCACGGTGATCGCCCTGCTGCTGCTCGCCGCGTTCTACTCCGACGACCTGCCGATCGTCGGTGGTGGCACGAGCTACGCCGCCGACTTCAGCGAGGCCGCCGGGCTGGTGTCCGGCAACGAGGTCCGCGTGGCCGGCGTGAAGGTCGGCAAGGTCACCAAGGTCGAGCTGAACGGCGACCGCGTGCGGGTCACGTTCAAGGTCAAGGACGCCTGGGTGGGCGACCGGTCGACCGCGATGATCCGCATCAAGACGTTGCTGGGCCAGAAGTTCCTGGCGCTCGACCCGCAGGGCAGCCAGCCGCTGTCGCCGGGCGACCCGATCCCGAAGGAGCGCACGCTCGCGCCGTACGACGTGAACGAGGCGTTCAACGGGCTCGCGACGACCGTCGGCCAGATCGACACCAAGCAGCTCGCGGACAGCTTCACGGTGCTGTCCGACACCTTCAAGAACTCGCCGGAGCACGTCAGGGGCGCGCTGGACGGCCTGTCCGCGTTGTCGAAGACGATCTCCTCGCGCGACGAGCAGCTGGCGAAGCTCCTGGACAACATCCGGCAGCTGACGAAGACGCTCGCCGACCGCAACGCCGAGTTCGAGAAGCTCCTCGGGGACGGCAACCTGCTGCTCGGGGAGCTGCGCAAGCGCCGCGAGGCGATCAGCGCGCTGCTCACCGGCACCCGCGACCTGTCCCGCGAGCTGACCGGTCTGGTGCAGGACAACCAGAACCAGCTCAAGCCCGCGTTGGAGCAGCTCGACCGGGTGACGACGGTTTTGCAGCGCAACCAGGACAACCTCGACCGCAGCCTCGCGCTGATGGCGCCCTTCTACCGGGTGTTCGCGAACACCCTGGGCAACGGGCGCTGGTTCGACACCTACATCTGCGGCCTGCTGCCGCCCTCGGTGAACCTCGGCGTCGTCGGGTTCAACGAGGAAGGCTGCCTGCCACCGGGGGTGCAGCGATGACGACAGCAGCTCACAGCAGGACCGGCCGGTTCATCGCGGTCGCGTGCGTGCTCGCCCTGGTCGTGGCCGCCGGGCTCTGGTGGGTCTTCGGCGCCATGAACGGCCGGAAGGTCACGGCGCACTTCGCCGCGGCCGTCGGCGTCTACCCCGGCGGCGACGTCCGGGTGCTGGGCGTGAAGGTCGGCACGATCGACGAGGTCACGCCGGAGGGCAAGACCGTGAAGGTCGTGTTCACCGTCGACCGCGACGTGCGGGTGCCGGAGAACGCGCAGGCCGTCGTGGTCGCGCCGAGCGTGGTCAGCGACCGGTACGTGCAGCTCACGCCCGCCTACACCGGCGGACCGGCGCTCGGCGACGACGCCGTGATCCCGCGCGAGCGGACGGCGACGCCGGTCGAGCTGGACGAGCTGTACTCGTCGCTCGACAAGCTCACGACCGCGCTGGGCCCGAACGGCGCGAACGCCGACGGCGCGCTGGCCGACCTGCTGAACTCGGCGGCGAAGAACCTGGAGGGCAACGGCCAGGCCCTCAACGACACGCTGAAGAACCTCGGCCAGGCCACCCGGACGTTGTCGGGGTCCAAGGAGGACCTCTTCGCGACCGTCGACAACCTGCAGAAGTTCACCGCGATGCTGGCCGCGAACGACAGCCAGGTGCGCGACTTCAACCAGCAGCTCGCGGACGTGTCGAAGCTGCTCGCCGACGAACGCGGCGACCTCGGTGCCGCGCTGGCCGAGCTCGCGACCGCGCTGGGCCAGGTGCAGGGCTTCGTGAAGGACAACCGCGAGGTGCTCAAGTCCAACGTGGACAAGCTCGCCTCGATCACGCAGGTGCTGGTGAACCAGCGGGCGGCGCTGGCGGAGACGCTCGACGTCGCGCCGCTGGCCCTGGGCAACCTGCAGAACTCCTACAACGCGGCGTCCGGCACGCTCGACACCCGCGCCAACATCAACGAGCTGAACCAGCCGCCGATCGTGCTGGTCTGCAAGCTCGTCCAGCAGGCGACGCCGAACAACGTGCCCCCGGTGCTGGCGGAGACCTGCAAGCAGCTCGAACCGCTGCTCACCGGTGCCCTCCCGCTGAAGACGCCGGCCGAGGTGCTCAGCGACCTCAACGCGGGCAAGCTGCCGCTGCCCCTGCCGCTCGCGGGGGTGCCCCGATGAGGAAGCTCGCGGTGGTCCTCACAGCCGCCCTGCTCGCGTCGGGCTGCGGGTCCGGCGGCTTCGACGGCGTCTACAACCTGCCTCTGCCGGGCGGCGCCGACGTCGGCGACCACCCGTACCGGGTGAAGGCGCGGTTCGCCGACGTCCTGGACCTCGTGCCGCAGGCGGGCGTGAAGGTCAACGACGTGCCGGTGGGCAGGGTCGAGAAGATCGACCTCGCCACGGACGGCTGGACCGCCGAGGTGACGTTGCTGGTCAACGGCGACGTGCGGCTGCCGGCCAACGCGTTCGCGAAGCTGCGCCAGTCCGCGCTGCTCGGCGAGAAGTTCGTGGAGCTCGGCAAGCCTTCCGACCCTTCGGGCACGCTCGCGGACAACGCCGTGATCCCGCTCGACCGCACCAACCGCAACCCCGAGGTCGAAGAGGTCTTCGGCGCGCTGTCGATGCTGCTCAACGGCGGTGGCGTCGCGCAGCTGCAGAACATCACCAAGGAGCTCAACGCCGCGATGGAGGGCAACGAGCAGGAGATCCGCTCGTTGCTCGGCAACCTGGACACGTTCGTCGGCGAGCTGGACAAGCACAAGGCGGAGATCGTCCGCGCCCTCGACTCGATCAACCGGCTCGCCGGGACGCTCGCCGGCCAGCGGGAGAAGATCGCGGTCGCGCTGACCGACCTGGAGCCCGGCCTGAAGGTCCTCGCCGAGCAGCGCACGCAGCTCGTGACGCTGCTGCAGTCGCTGACCAAGCTCTCCGACGTCGCGACCGACACCGTCAACCGCAGCCGTGACGACATCGTGGCGGACCTCAAGGCGTTGCAGCCGACGCTGACGAAGCTCGCCGAGTCGGGGCAGAACCTGCCGAAGTCGCTGGAGCTGCTGCTCACCTACCCGTTCCCGGACGAGGCGCTCGACGGCATCAAGGGCGACTACACCAACGCGTTCATCGACCTCGACCTGAACCTGGGCTCGGTCCTGGAGAACCTCGGGCGCTCGCGGCAGTCGCCGGTCGACTCGCTGCTGCCGAGCACGCCGTTGCCGTTGCCGAACATCCCGCTGCCGAACCTCCCGCTGCCGAACGCGGGACAGGGCACCGGGTCCGGGCTGGGCGACCTGCTCGGCGGGCTGCTGGGAGGTGGCCGCAGGTGACCACTCGCGGGACCAAGGTCAAGATCGTCGCGTTCGTGCTGGTCGCTCTGCTGGGCATCTCGTACGTCAGCGCGACCTACGTGGGCCTGTTCAAGCCGGCCTCGACGGTCGTCACGATGCAGCTCGCCGACTCCGGCGGCATCTTCACCAACGCCGAGGTCACCTACCGCGGCGTCACGATCGGGCGGGTCGGCCAGCTGCGGCTCACCCCCGACGGCGTCGAGGCCGACCTGGAGCTCGACGCCGACGCCCCGCGCGTGCCCGCCGCGACCGAGGCCGTGGTGGCCAACCGGTCGGCCGTCGGCGAGCAGTACGTCGACCTGCGGCCGACCTCCGACGGCGGCCCGTACCTGGAGGCCGGGTCGGTCATCCCGCGGTCGGCCACCAAGACCCCGCCGCCCGTCGACGGGTTGCTGACGAACCTCGACGCGTTCGCCTCCTCGGTGCCGACGGACTCGCTGCGGACCGTCGTCGACGAGCTGCACGACGCCTTCAACGGCACCGGCGGCGACCTTCAGGTGCTGATCGACAACACCGCGGCGTTCACGCAGGCGGCCAGGGAGCACCTGCCGCAGACGACCCGGCTGCTGGAGGAGGGCCGGGTCGTGCTGGCCACGCAGGCCGCGCAGGGCGGCGCCATCCGGTCGTTCAGCGGCGACCTGCGGCTGCTCGCCGAGCAGCTCAAAGCCTCCGACGGCGACCTGCGGCGGCTGATCGTCGCGGTGCCGCCCGCCTCCGAGCAGGTCTCCGCCCTGCTGAGGGAGAGCGGGCCGAACCTCGGGGTGGTCTTCGCGAACCTGCTGACCACCTCGAACATCCTCGTGACCAGGCGCGACGGTTTGGAACAGATCGCCGTGACGTACCCCATCGCCGTGGGTGGCGGTTTCACCGTGGCGCCGGGCGACGGGTCGGCGCACTTCGGCCTGGCGCTCAACCTCTTCGACCCGATGCCCTGCACCGTCGGGTACGAGGGCACGACCGTCCGCAACGGCAACGACACGTCGGCCGCGCCGCTGAACACGCAGGCGTACTGCGCCCTGGCGCCCGGCTCGGCGACATCGGTGCGTGGCTCGCAGAACGCGCCCTACGGCGGGACGCCGACCACCCCGGTCGGCACCGCGACGACCCAGCCCGGCCAGGAGCCGACCGGTAGCCAGGCGACGGTGCCGGAGCTGCCGTTGCTCACGTCGCTCGGCCAGCTGCTGGGCCTGCCCGAGGAGAAGAAGTGATGCGGACCTTCACAGTGGTCGCCGCGGTCCTCGCGGTGCTGACGTTCGGCTACGCCGCCTACACCGGCGTGGCCTGGTACTCGGCCTCCCACTCGGCGGAGGCGGAGTACGCCGCCACCCGCGACGAGGCCCTGCGCTCCGGCCAGGTCGGCATCACGAACTTCCTCACGCTCGACTACCAGAAGGTCGACGAGGACCTGCAGCGCTGGCTGAGCTCCTCCACCGGGCCGCTGCGCGCCGAGATCGACAAGGACAAGGACTCGCGCCGCAAGCAGCTGGTCGACGCCAAGTCGGTCACGACGTCGAAGGTGCTCGACTCCGCCATCACCGAGCTCGACGACCGCACCGGCACCGCGTCGATGATCGCCGTCGTCGAGAGCACCGTGACCCCGGCGGACGGCCAGAAGGTCACCAAGATCAACCGGTACCTGACCGAGCTCACCCGCACGGACGACGGCTGGAAGCTCAGCCAGCTGGGTCCGCTGCGGGCGGGCGTCTGATTGGACAGCCCGTGCCCCCACCCCGCCGCCGCCCCGTCCCGACGCCCCCGGCAGGAGGCCGCCCGAAGGTCGCCGGCCTGCACCGCCGCACCTCAGGGGAGCAGACCACCCGGCCCGCCGCGCCTGCCGAGCCGACCGAGGCCGCCCCGCCTGCCGAGGCCGTGACGCCCGAGGTCGTCGAGCCGAAGCCCACGCCCGAGAGCACGGTGCCCGAGAGCACGGCGGCGCCCGAGGTCACGTCAGACCAGGCCGCCGTCCCCGGCCGCGTCGAGGCCGAGGCCGCCGACCAGGCCGCTGACCAGCCCGAGGCCGCCGGCCAGCCCGAACCCGGCGACTCCCCGGCTTCCGCCTGGTCGGACCCCCTCCCCGAACTTGACACCGAGTCCACCCCGGACCCCGCCAAGCGCCGCCCGATCACCTGGCACCTGCCCGCGGCCCTGGTCGCCGTCGCCGTCCTGCTCGCAGCCCTGGGCACGTTCTTCCTGGTCAAGTCGCGTGCGGTGGACTACGACGCGGCCCTGGTCGACACCGGCACCACCTCCGAGGTCAACGGCCAGGTCCGCGAGGCCGTCGAGAGGGCGTTCTCCTACAACTTCGCCGACGTGGCCGCGACCGAGCGGGCCGCGGCCGAGCTGCTCACCGGCAGGGCGTTGTGCCAGTACAACGCGGTGTTCGGCCCGGTGAAGGAGGTCGCGCCGCAGCAGAAGCTGGTCGTGACCGTGCGCGTGGTGTCGTCGGCCGTGTCGTCGCTGCGGGACGGCCACGCGACCGTGCTGGTCTTCGCCGACCAGGTCACCACCCGCACGACGGACAACCAGTCCGGCGGCGGCACGGCCATGCTCCGGGTGGGCGCGGTGGCGGACGGCGGGCGCTGGAAGATCGACAACATGGAGATGTTCGGCGCGACGGCCGAGCAGAACCGCCAACTCGAGGGCTGCTGACCGCACGCGGGGCCCTTTCGTACTGTGTGTTGGTTCGTAGGGCCCCCGCGTGCGGTGGGCGAGTACGAAAGAGCCCCGCGTGAGGTAAGTGCGTGGGGTTTCGGTGAGCCCTGCCGGACGAGGGTGGCCGGGGGTCGTTTGAGCCGGGCCGGTGCGGGGTATCTGATCGCCGTCCCCTAAGATCAACTCCGCTCCGAGGTCGTCACAGGAGTCCCAGAAGCACCGATACGACCCTCTCCGCCAGACCCGACACGCGTGATCTCGGTCACAGCGATTCTCGCACCGGTCTGCAGCACCACTTGAAACGGTCAACTTCCCACCGGATCGGCCGCACTCGTGTTTGCGCAGGTCAGTTGAGTGGCAGAAAGTAAACGGCGCTCCATCCACAGGGTGGATCGGCCCGCAACATCTTGACTGCACGCTCATGCGGGGTCACTCTGTCGGTGAGCAAGAGGAGGGTCCTTCCAGGTGCCTCTCGACAGTCGCCGTGCGTGTGGCTAGACTGCCCCTTTGCGCTGCCCATTTTCCGCTTGCCCTTCGCCGAGAGCGTGGATTAGTCGGGCATCGCCGCACCCTTGACAGCCGTGCTAGTTCGCTCTAGCCAGCTACCTGTCCCTGGAAGGACGCATCTTGGCGATCTCTCGCGCGACCAAGGCCACTGCTGCGACCAACTCCACGTCGGGGATCCCTGGAGCGCCGAAGCGCGTCTCGTTCGCAAAGATTCACGAGCCGCTCTCGACGCCCAACCTGCTCGACCTGCAGATCCAGTCCTTCGAATGGCTCACCGGCGACGAGGCGTGGTTCCAGCGCCGGGTCGACGCCGGTGACGAGACCCCGACGAGTGGTCTCGAAGAGGTTCTCAACGAGATCTCGCCGATCGAGGACTTCTCCGGCTCCATGTCACTGTCCTTCTCCGACCCGCGCTTCGACGAGGTGAAAGCCTCGACCGAGGAGTGCAAGGACAAGGACATGACGTACGCGGCACCTCTGTTCGTCACGGCGGAGTTCACCAACCACACCACTGGCGAGATCAAGAGCCAGACGGTGTTCATGGGTGACTTCCCGATGATGACGGACAAGGGCACGTTCATCATCAACGGCACCGAGCGCGTGGTTGTCTCGCAGCTCGTGCGCTCTCCGGGTGTCTACTACGACACCGCGGTCGACAAGACGACCGACAAGGACGTCTTCAGCGTCAAGATCATCCCGTCCCGGGGTGCCTGGCTGGAGTTCGACGTCGACAAGCGCGACACCGTGGGTGTCCGCATCGACCGGAAGCGTCGCCAGCCGGTGACGGTGCTGTTGAAGGCTCTGGGCTGGAGCACCGAGCAGATCCGCGAGCGGTTCGCGTTCAGCGAGACCTTGCTGACCACGCTCGAGAAGGACCACACCGCGGGTACCGACGAGGCGTTGCTCGACATCTACCGCAAGCTGCGTCCGGGCGAGCCGCCCACGAAGGAGTCCGCGCAGGCCCTGCTGGAGAACCTGTTCTTCAAGGACAAGCGCTACGACCTGGCCAAGGTCGGCCGGTACAAGGTCAACAAGAAGCTGGGCCTGGACACCGAGATCAACACCGGTGTGCTGACCGAGGACGACATCGTCACGACGATCGAGTACCTGGTCCGCCTGCACGCCGGTGAGACGCAGATGGACGGCGCCAACGGCACCGACGTCCCCGTCGAGGTCGACGACATCGACCACTTCGGCAACCGTCGCCTGCGCACGGTCGGCGAGCTGATCCAGAACCAGATCCGCGTCGGCCTGTCCCGCATGGAGCGCGTCGTCCGCGAGCGCATGACCACGCAGGACGTCGAGGCCATCACGCCGCAGACCCTGATCAACATCCGTCCCGTCGTGGCGGCGATCAAGGAGTTCTTCGGCACCTCGCAGCTGTCGCAGTTCATGGACCAGACCAACCCGCTCGCGGGTCTGACCCACAAGCGCCGCCTGTCGGCGCTGGGTCCCGGTGGTCTGTCCCGTGAGCGGGCCGGCATGGAGGTCCGCGACGTCCACCCGTCGCACTACGGCCGCATGTGCCCGATCGAGACGCCGGAAGGCCCGAACATCGGCCTGATCGGCTCGCTGTCCTCCTACGCGCGGGTCAACCCGTTCGGCTTCATCGAGACGCCGTACCGCAAGGTCGTCGAGGGCCGGGTCACCGACCAGATCGACTACCTGACCGCGGACGAGGAGGACCGCTTCGTCAAGGCGCAGGCCAACTCGCCGACCGACGAAGAGGGCAACTTCACCGACGACCGCGTCCTGGTCCGCAAGAAGGGCGGCGAGGTCGAGTTCATCGACCCGATGGACGTCGACTACATGGACGTCTCGCCGCGCCAGATGGTGTCGGCCGCGACCGCCATGATCCCGTTCCTCGAGCACGACGACGCCAACCGCGCCCTGATGGGCGCGAACATGCAGCGTCAGGCCGTGCCGCTGCTCCGCTCCGAGTCGCCGCTGGTCGGCACCGGCATGGAGCTGCGCGCCGCGGTCGACGCCGGTGACGTCGTCGTCGCGAAGAAGACCGGTGTCGTCGAGGAGGTCTCCGCCGACTACATCACGGTCATGGCGGACGACGGCTCGCGCAACACCTACGCGCTGCACAAGTTCCGCCGCTCGAACCAGGGCACGTGCATCAACCAGAAGCCCATCGTGAACGAGGGCGACCGGGTCGAGCACGGCCAGGTCCTGGCGGACGGCCCGTGCACCGAGAACGCCGAGATGGCGCTCGGCAAGAACCTGCTCGTGGCGATCATGCCGTGGGAGGGCCACAACTACGAGGACGCGATCATCCTGTCGCAGCGCCTCGTGCAGGACGACGTTCTCACCTCGATCCACATCGAGGAGCACGAGATCGACGCCCGCGACACGAAGCTCGGCGCCGAGGAGATCACCCGGGACATCCCGAACGTCTCCGAGGAGGTCCTGGCCGACCTCGACGAGCGCGGCATCATCCGCATCGGTGCCGAGGTCCAGCCGGGCGACATCCTCGTCGGCAAGGTCACGCCCAAGGGCGAGACCGAGCTGACGCCGGAGGAGCGCCTGCTCCGCGCGATCTTCGGTGAGAAGGCGCGCGAGGTCCGCGACACGTCGCTGAAGGTGCCGCACGGCGAGTACGGCAAGGTCATCGGCATCCGCGTGTTCTCCCGCGAGGACGACGACGAGCTGCCTCCGGGCGTCAACGAGCTCGTCCGCGTCTACGTGGCCCAGAAGCGCAAGATCCAGGACGGCGACAAGCTCGCCGGCCGCCACGGCAACAAGGGCGTCATCGGCAAGATCCTCCCCGTCGAGGACATGCCGTTCCTCGAGGACGGCACGCCGGTCGACATCATCCTGAACACCCACGGTGTGCCGCGTCGTATGAACATCGGCCAGGTGCTGGAGACCCACCTCGGGTGGATCGCCAAGCAGGGCTGGAGCATCAACGGCGACCCGGACTGGGCGAAGAACCTGTCCGAGGAGCTGCGCGACGTCGAGCCCGGCACCAAGACCGCGACCCCCGTGTTCGACGGCGCCAAGGAAGAGGAGATCACGGGCCTGCTCGGCTCGACGATCCCGAACCGCGACGGCGAGCGGATGGTCAAGGAGAACGGGAAGGCGCAGCTCTTCGACGGCCGCTCCGGCGAGCCGTACCCGTTCCCGGTGTCCGTCGGCTACATGTACATCCTGAAGCTGCTGCACCTGGTCGACGACAAGATCCACGCGCGTTCGACCGGCCCGTACTCGATGATCACGCAGCAGCCGCTGGGTGGTAAGGCGCAGTTCGGTGGTCAGCGCTTCGGTGAGATGGAGTGCTGGGCGATGCAGGCGTACGGCGCCGCGTACACCCTGCAGGAACTGCTCACCATCAAGTCCGACGACGTGCTCGGCCGCGTGAAGGTCTACGAGGCCATCGTCAAGGGCGAGAACATCCCGGAACCCGGTATCCCGGAGTCCTTCAAGGTGCTGCTCAAGGAGCTGCAGTCGCTGTGCCTCAACGTCGAGGTCCTGTCTTCGGACGGTGCCGCGATCGAGATGCGCGACGGCGACGACGAGGACCTGGAGCGCGCGGCCGCGAACCTCGGCATCAACCTGTCGAGGTCCGAGTCGCCCTCCGTGGACGACGTCGTCAACTAGTCACCTCGCCGGCCAGGGAGCGCCATGCCTCCCGCGTAGCGCTCCCTGGCCCTCCGACCAGCTCCTAGCTGCCACCGATCTAAAAAGGGGAAGAGAGTAGACGTGCTCGACGTCAACTTCTTCGATGAGCTCCGCATCGGTCTCGCGACCGCGGACGACATCCGCCAGTGGTCTTTCGGCGAGGTCAAGAAGCCCGAGACCATCAACTACCGCACGCTCAAGCCCGAGAAGGACGGCTTGTTCTGCGAGAAGATCTTCGGTCCCACCCGGGACTGGGAGTGCTACTGCGGCAAGTACAAGCGCGTGCGCTTCAAGGGCATCATCTGTGAGCGCTGCGGCGTCGAGGTGACCCGCGCGAAGGTGCGTCGTGAGCGCATGGGCCACATCGAGCTCGCCGCTCCGGTCACGCACATCTGGTACTTCAAGGGCGTCCCCAGCCGGTTGGGCTACCTGCTCGACCTGGCCCCCAAGGACCTCGAGAAGATCATCTACTTCGCCGCCTACGTCATCGTGGGCGTGAACACCGAGCTGCGCCACAACGACCTGCCGACGCTCGAGAGCGAGATGCAGGTCGAGCGCAAGCGCGTCGAGAACCGCCGTGACGCGGACGTCGAGGCCCGCGCGCAGAAGCTGGAAGCCGACCTGGCCGAGCTGGAGGCGGAGGGCGCCAAGTCCGACGTCCGCCGCAAGGTCAAGGAGGGCGGCGAGCGCGAGATGCGCCAGCTCCGCGACCGCGCCCAGCGCGAGCTGGACCGGCTCGACGAGATCTGGTCCACCTTCACCAAGCTCGAGCGCGCCCAGCTGATCGCGGACGAGCTGCTCTACCGCGAGCTGTACGACCGCTACGGCGACTACTTCACCGGTGCCATGGGCGCCGAGGCCATCCAGAAGCTCCTGGGTGACTACGACGTGGACGCCGAGGCCGAGGTCCTGCGCGAGACGATCCGCAGCGGCAAGGGCCAGAAGAAGCTGCGCGCGCTCAAGAGGTTGAAGGTCGTCGCCGCGTTCCAGGCGACCCGCAACAACCCGCAGGGCATGGTGCTGGACTGCGTCCCGGTCATCCCGCCGGACCTGCGCCCGATGGTGCAGCTCGACGGTGGCCGCTTCGCCACGTCCGACCTGAACGACCTGTACCGCCGCGTCATCAACCGCAACAACCGCCTCAAGCGACTGATCGACCTCGGCGCGCCCGAGATCATCGTCAACAACGAGAAGCGGATGCTGCAGGAGGCCGTCGACGCGCTCTTCGACAACGGCCGCCGCGGCCGCCCGGTCACGGGCCCCGGCAACCGCCCGCTCAAGTCGCTGTCCGACCTGCTGAAGGGCAAGCAGGGCCGGTTCCGCCAGAACCTGCTCGGCAAGCGCGTCGACTACTCCGGCCGTTCGGTCATCGTGGTCGGCCCGCAGCTCAAGCTGCACCAGTGCGGCCTGCCCAAGCAGATGGCGCTGGAGCTGTTCAAGCCGTTCGTGATGAAGCGGCTCGTGGACCTCAACCACGCGCAGAACATCAAGTCCGCCAAGCGGATGGTCGAGCGTGCGCGCCCGGCCGTGTGGGACGTGCTGGAAGAGGTCATCACCGAGCACCCGGTGCTGCTCAACCGCGCACCCACGCTGCACCGCCTCGGCATCCAGGCGTTCGAGCCGCAGCTGGTCGAGGGCAAGGCCATCCAGCTGCACCCGCTCGTCTGTGAGGCGTTCAACGCCGACTTCGACGGTGACCAGATGGCGGTCCACCTGCCGCTGTCGGCGGAGGCGCAGGCCGAGGCCCGCGTCCTCATGCTGTCGTCCAACAACATCCTGTCGCCGGCGTCGGGCAAGCCGCTCGCCATGCCGCGACTGGACATGGTGACGGGTCTGTACCACCTGACCCGCCACAAGAAGGGCGACATCGGCGAGGGCCACTTCTACTCGTCGCCGGCCGAGGCGCTCATGGCGTTCGACCGCAAGGTCCTGGGCCTGCAGGCGATGGTGAAGATCCGCGTCTCCGACAAGAACCCGCCCAAGGGCCAGGAGCCCGAGGGCTGGGAGCCCGGTCAGCCGTGGCTCGCGGAGACCACGCTGGGTCGCGTGCTGTTCAACGAGATCCTGCCGCAGGACTACGCCTTCATCAACGAGGTCATGCCCAAGAAGCGGCAGGCCGTGATCATCAACGACCTGGCCGAGCGGTACCCGATGGTCACCGTCGCCCGGACGCTGGACAAGCTGAAGGACGCCGGTTTCCACTGGGCCACCCGCTCCGGCGTGACGGTCGCGATCTCGGACGTCCTCGTCCCGGCGGCGAAGCAGGACATCCTCGAGGAGCACGAGCGCCTCGCGGACGCCGTCGAGAAGCGCTACCAGCGCGGTCAGCTCTCCCACGAGGAGCGCAACTCCGAGCTGGTCAAGGTGTGGACCAAGGCCACCGAGCAGGTCCACGAGATCATGGAAGACAACTTCCCCGAGGACAACTCGATCCGCGTCATCGTGCAGTCCGGCGCCGCCGGCAACATGACGCAGGTCCGTTCGCTCGCGGGTATGCGTGGTCTCGTGACCAACCCGAAGGGTGAGTACATCCCGCGCCCGATCAAGAACTCGTTCCGCGAGGGCTTGTCGGTGCTGGAGTACTTCATCGCGACGCACGGTGCCCGCAAGGGTCTCGCCGACACCGCGCTGCGCACCGCCGACTCGGGTTACCTGACCCGTCGTCTGGTGGACGTCTCGCAGGACGTCATCATCCGCGAGGTCGACTGCGGCACCACGCGCGGCGTGAACATGACCGTCGGCGAGCAGCTGGGCGACAAGGTCGGCCTGCACGAGTTCGCGCAGACCTCGGTCTACGCGCGCACGGTCGCGGACGACATCCACGACGCGCAGGGCAACCTGGTCCTGAGCCGCGGTGACGACCTCGGCGACCCGGCGCTGCAGTCGCTGGTCGACGCGGGCATCATCCGCGTCAAGGTCCGCTCGGTGCTGACCTGCGAGTCCGCTGTCGGTGTCTGCGCGTCCTGCTACGGCCGCTCGATGGCCACCGGCCAGCTGGTCGACGTCGGCGAGGCCGTCGGCATCGTCGCCGCCCAGTCGATCGGTGAGCCCGGCACGCAGCTGACGATGCGCACGTTCCACCAGGGTGGTGTGGCCGGTGACGACATCACGACCGGTCTGCCCCGTGTCCAGGAGCTCTTCGAGGCCCGTGTCCCGAAGGGCAAGGCGCCGATCGCCGACGTGGACGGCCGCGTCCGCATCGAGGACGGCGACCGCTTCTGGAAGATCACGCTGATCCCGGACGACGGCTCCGAGGAGATCGTGTTCGAGAAGCTGTCCAAGCGTCAGCGTCTCGCCAACACGGCCACCGGCCCGCTGAAGGACGGCGACCACGTGTCCGTCGGCCAGCAGCTGCTGGAAGGTACTCCGGACCCGCACGAGGTCCTGCGCGTCATGGGCCCGCGCGAGGCCCAGCTGCACCTGGTGCAGGAAGTGCAGAAGGTGTACCGCGCCCAGGGTGTGGCGATCCACGACAAGCACATCGAGGTCATCGTCCGGCAGATGCTCCGCCGGGTGACGATCATCGACTCCGGTGCCACGGAGTTCCTGCCCGGCTCGCTGGTCGAGCGGGCGGACTTCGAGTCCGGCAACCGCGCTGTCGTCGCCGAGGGTGGCGAGCCGGCCGCCGGTCGTCCGGTGCTGATGGGTATCACGAAGGCTTCTCTCGCGACCGACTCGTGGCTGTCCGCGGCGTCGTTCCAGGAGACGACCCGCGTGCTGACCGACGCCGCCATCAACGGGCGTTCGGACAAGCTCATCGGTCTGAAGGAGAACGTGATCATCGGTAAGTTGATCCCGGCTGGTACGGGGATCAACCGGTACCGCAACATCCAGGTTCAGCCGACTGAGGAGGCGCGTGCTGCTGCTTACGCGATTCCTTCGTACGACGACGGGTACTACACGCCTGACGTCTTCGGGACTGGGACTGGTGCGGCTGTGCCGCTGGACGACTACGACTTCGGTCGGGATTACCGCTGATTTTGTAGCTTGACCTGGAACGGCCCCCGGGAGCTTCGGCTTCCGGGGGCCGTTTCGTTTTAAGAACCGGGCTGGCGCCGTCCGCGGGTGGACGGCACGCCTGTCAGCGGTTGGCCAGGCCGTCGAGTCGCAGTTGCGTCGACTCGTCTCGGTGGGTGCCCTTGCTGCCCACGTGCTTGTCGCTGATCTCCGTGCCGTTCTTGAGCACGTGGTACAGGGCCATGCCGTGGCCTCTGCCCAGGTCGTAGTCGGCCTTCAGCCATTCCAGGAACTCGCCTGCCTTGGTGGTGGCGTCGAAGCCTCGGGTGGTGGCTGCCGCCAGCAGTTCGGCGGGGGTCTTGCCGGTCTTCTTCTCCGCGCCGTCGAGGTACGCCTGGAAGGACATCGTGCTTCTCCGATCGCTCGTTCCTGGTGTGACGAGCGTAGGACAAGTTCGGCTGTCTTGACAAGAAAAATTGTCGGTGATGGTCGGAAGGAGGCCGGGCCGGGGCTTGGGTGGTCAGCGGCGGCGGGCTCTTGCCAGGGCTCTGGCTCGGATCACCAGGTCGTCCACCAGGTGTTCGTCCACCAGCGGGGGGACGGTGCCCTCGGTGTCCGTGCAGCAGCGGGGTTTGGTGCGTTTCTCGGAGAGGCGGGGGCGGACGCCTGCCATCTCGTAGAGGGCCTCGTAGAGGTCCAGGCCGGGGTCGTCGTCGTGCGGGCCTACCAGGAGGACCCAGACGACGTCCTCTGACGGGAAGGCGACCACTACCCGGTCTGGGCCTCGCAGGTGTTTCACGCAGAGACGGGGGAGGGGCTCCGGGCCTGTCACCCGGTAGCCCAGGGCCGCGCAGCCCGAGTGGGCCAGTTCGTCCAGGAAGCGGTCGTAGGCCAGACGGGCGCGGCCTCGCAGGCCCGCTGCCTGGGCGTGGGCTGTGTGGGTTTCCAGTACCTGGATCAAGCTGTGCGGACCACGCGTCCCTTGCCGCTGCGCATCTCGTCGAGGGAGGTGGCCAGGTCGGCTCGGTCGAGGAGGGACTGGTCGCTCAGGCGGCGGTGGACCTCGTCGAGGAGGCCGCGGGTCTTGCCTGCGCGGCGGAGGTCGGCCACCAGGTGGAGGACCTCGTGCAGGCGCACGGTGTCGAGGAGCATTCTCGGTTCCTGGCTGTGGATGGCCAGTACGCCTTCGCGGGCCCAGGCTTTCACCGTCTTCTCGGTGAGGTCGAGGAGCTCGCCCGCCACGACTGGGCGGACGGGTGGAGCCTGGCGGAGGGTGCGGGCGACTACCCCGTCCAGTTTGCGGCGGCGTTCGTCGTCTTCCGCCAGGGACGATGCCACGGACTCGATCTCCTCGATCGTTTCGAAGAGATCCCGGATCTGGGCGGCCTCGGTCGCGACAGACATGGTTGCTCCTCCCGTTGACTACCGATTATCGCGTAGAAATTCGGTAGTCGTCAACGGCCCCGGACCTGGTGGTCCGGGGCCGTTCGACGTGGTCAGGAGGAGAAGAAGAGGCCGCCGAGGCCGCGGTGCTTGCGGTGGCCGTAGTAGCCGCCGTGGCCGTAGTGCGGCTGGGCGCCCCAGGCGGGCTGGGCCGGCTGCGGGTAGGCGGCGGGCGGCGGGGCCGGTGCGGGGGGCGGGGCCTGCATCTGGGCCTCGAGGCGCGTGATGGACTCGAGCTCGCCGTAGTCGAGGAAGACCCCGCGGCAGCCGTCACACTGCTCGATGTGAACGCCCATGCGGTCGAACGTGCGCATGTTCGCATGACACTTGGGACACTGCATCGTGGTGAGCCCTCCTGGGTGGGACCGGACAAAAACGATATTAGCCACGTTCGCCGTCGCCGTGCGCCGAGACGATCCGACGACATGCCGCGACCAGCGGTTCCACTGCCTGCAGACCGGTCACTAGTGCCCGTGCTGCCATCTGGACAACGTACGCCTGGGCCGGAATGTTGAGGACGTCCCATTCCGATGTCGTCACGGCGATGCCGCCCGTTTCGCGATAAGCGCCGAGAAACCGCGCCCAGAGGTCGGGCGGGAGGATTCCGGCGGCGAACAACGCCGCGGGACGCGCCAGGTCCCACACCGGGTCGCCCACGCCGAGGTCGTCCACGTCGATGAGCCGCCACGCGCCCCTGTGCACGAGCTGGCCGAGGTGCCAGTCGCCGTGGATGAGGGCGGTGCCACCCGCGGTCAGCGGTGGCAGGACGGCGTAGGCGGCCAGCACGACGTCGGCGTCCGGCAGGTCCGGCGGCAGCGCGTGGATGGCGCGCACGATCCGTTCCGGCGTACCGGCGGCGGGGCCCCGTGCCGGCAACGCGTGCAGCTTCGCGAGGAGCCGCGCGCTCTCCTCCCACGGTGCGCCGTCGGGGTCGTCCTGGCTCACCGGCGTCCCGTACGGCCACACCGTCACGGGACGGTCGTCCACGAACTGCAGCGGCTTCAACGGCGGCAGCAGGAGGTCCGGGTGTGCCGCGGCGATCTCCACGCGCCGGCGCAACGCCTCGACGTCCGCGTCCGCGGGGTGCGCCTTCGCGACGACGTCACCGACACGCACGACGACCACGTCGCCGCGGTCGCCGCCGAGCAGCTCGGGAGCGGCGGAGGAGCCGGTCAGCGAGGCCATCGCCGCGATCAGGTCGTCCACGCGCACAGTGAAGCAGGCGGGTCATCTCGAGATGCAGATGGTCTTCACCGGGCGGGAGTAGACCTTCGAGTCGTCGCCGCCGCACAGGGCGCGGTCGGACGTGCCGTCGACGATCTTGGTGACCTTGCGGGTGCCGGCGGTGCACGCCACCCGTTCGAAGTACTGGTTGGTGGGTTTCAGGCAGTCGCCCTCGTTGACGTTCAGGATGTAGCAGTAGCGCGTGTCGCCGCTCTTGCGCGTGCGGCCCGACGACTCGTCCAGGTAGTCGCCCTCGGGGCAGAACGTCCGCCTTTCGCGTGACGCCACCAGGTAGACGGCCTCGTCCGCCGAGCAGTCGACCTTTTCCATGGCGACGGTCGTGTCGGTGACGTCGGACTGCTTCGCGCACTCGCCGACACCCGCCTGCTCGGTCCAGCCGGAACAGCCGGAAAGGGTCAGCGTCAGCGCGAGCAGGACGGTGGCGTTCGCCACCGGGAAGGTGAGCTGCACAGTCGGTCCTCCGTCGCGCGCGTACCGTTGAGCAGGAGGACCATGTCTACTGCAGGCAGGGTCGCGGCACCCCCGTTTTGACCCGGGTAGACGTGGGCGGGTATCTTTGCTACTCGTGCCCGACCCATGTCGGGCCGCTCCGCGTGCCCGTGAGGCCGTGGTGTCCTCCACTCGCTGGGACAGTTGAAGCCGTTGTATCGGTGTGGACTGTTGCCCGCGGACCCTGGGAGCGGGCGACACGCCCGACCTCGGGTGCAGAGAGGGATCAAGAAACACCAGGGTGACCTGCGAAGGAACACCCACAAGACGGAAGAAGCAGCCGGCGAATGCCAACGATCCAGCAGCTGGTCCGCAAGGGCCGCCAGGACAAGGTGGCGAAGCAGAAGACGGCGGCCCTCAAGGGCTCGCCGCAGCGGCGCGGTGTGTGCACCCGCGTTTACACCACCACCCCCAAGAAGCCGAACTCCGCACTGCGCAAGGTCGCTCGCGTGAAGCTGACCAGCGGTATCGAGGTCACGGCGTACATCCCCGGTGAGGGCCACAACCTCCAGGAGCACTCGATGGTGCTCGTGCGCGGCGGTCGTGTGAAGGACCTGCCGGGTGTTCGTTACAAGATCATCCGTGGCTCTCTCGACACCCAGGGTGTGAAGAACCGCAAGCAGGCTCGCAGCCGTTACGGCGCGAAGAAGGAGAAGAGCTGAGATGCCCCGCAAGGGACCGGCCCCGAAGCGGCCGCTGATCTCCGACCCGGTCTACAGCTCGCCGCTGGTGACCCAGCTCATCAACAAGGTGCTGGTCGATGGCAAGCGCTCGGTCGCCGAGAAGATCGTCTACGAAGCGCTCGAGGGTGCTCGCGAGAAGACCGGCACCGACCCGGTCGTCACGCTGAAGCGCGCGCTCGACAACGTCAAGCCGGCTCTCGAGGTCAAGAGCCGCCGCGTGGGTGGCGCGACCTACCAGGTCCCGGTCGAGGTCAAGCCCGGCCGCTCCACCACGCTGGCGCTGCGCTGGCTGATCCTCTTCTCCCGGCAGCGCCGTGAGAAGACCATGGTCGAGCGTCTGATGAACGAGCTGCTCGATGCGAGCAACGGTCTCGGTGCGAGCGTCAAGCGCCGTGAGGACACGCACAAGATGGCCGAGTCCAACAAGGCCTTCGCCCACTACCGCTGGTGATGTGACGCCCGGTCTGCACGACAGGCCGGGCTCTCCCAGCCCTAGTGAGCTGACAAGCTCAAGACAGGGGAAAGACCCGTGGCACAGGACGTGCTCACTGATCTTGCCAAGGTCCGCAACATCGGGATCATGGCCCACATCGACGCGGGCAAGACCACGACGACTGAGCGGATCCTCTTCTACACGGGGATCAGCTACAAGATCGGCGAGGTGCACGACGGCGCTGCCGTGATGGACTGGATGGAGCAGGAGCAGGAGCGCGGCATCACCATCACGTCCGCCGCGACGACCTGCTACTGGAAGAACCACCAGATCAACCTGATCGACACGCCCGGCCACGTCGACTTCACCGTCGAGGTCGAGCGCAACCTGCGCGTCCTCGACGGCGCCGTTGCCGTCTTCGACGGCAAGGAGGGCGTCGAGCCGCAGTCCGAGCAGGTCTGGCGGCAGGCGACCAAGTACGACGTCCCGCGCATCTGCTTCGTCAACAAGATGGACAAGCTCGGCGCGGACTTCTACTTCACCATCCGCACCATCTCCGAGCGCCTGGGCGCCAAGCCCCTCCCGATCCAGATCCCGATCGGTGCCGAGAGCGACTTCATCGGCGTCGTCGACCTGGTCGAGATGCGTGCGCTCACGTGGCGTGGCGAAGTCCAGAAGGGCGAGGACTACGCGATCGAGGAGATCCCCGCGGATCTGCTCGAGCGCGCGCAGGAGTTCCGCGAGCAGCTTCTCGAGGCCGTCGCCGAGACCGACGACGAGCTCACCGAGAAGTACTTCGAGAACGGCGACCTGACCGTCGAGGAGATCAAGGCGGGCCTCCGCAAGATCGTCTCCGAGGGCACCGCCTACCCGGTGCTCTGCGGTTCCGCGTTCAAGAACAAGGGCGTCCAGCCCATGCTCGACGCGGTGATCGACTACCTGCCGTCGCCGCTGGACCTCCCGCCGGTCGAGGGCACGCTGCAGGACGGCGAGACCGTCGTGAAGCGCGAGGCCTCCACCGAGGAGCCCTTCTCGGCGCTGGCGTTCAAGATCGCCGTGCACCCGTTCTTCGGCAAGCTGACCTACATCCGGGTCTACTCGGGCAAGGTCGCCTCCGGCACCCAGGTCGTCAACGCGACCAAGGACCGCAAGGAGCGCATCGGGAAGATCTTCCAGATGCACGCCAACAAGGAGAACCCGGTCACCGAGGCCATCGCGGGCCACATCTACGCCGTGATCGGTCTGAAGGACACCACGACCGGTGAGACCCTCGCCGACCCGGCGCACCCGATCGTGCTGGAGTCGATGACCTTCCCCGAGCCCGTCATCCAGGTGGCCATCGAGCCCAAGACGAAGGCGGACCAGGAGAAGCTCGGCACGGCGATCCAGAAGCTGGCGGAGGAGGACCCGACGTTCCGGGTCAACCTCGACCAGGAGACCGGCCAGACCATCATCGCCGGCATGGGCGAGCTCCACCTGGACATCCTGGTGGACCGCATGCGCCGCGAGTTCAAGGTCGAGGCCAACATCGGCAAGCCTCAGGTGGCGTACCGGGAGACCATCCGCAAGGCGGTGGAGAAGTACTCCTACACCCACAAGAAGCAGACCGGTGGCTCCGGCCAGTTCGCGAAGGTGCTCATCACCGTCGAGCCGCTGGAGAAGACCGAGGACGGCGCGCTCTACGAGTTCGTCAACGCGGTCACCGGTGGTCGCATCCCGCGTGAGTACATCCCGTCGGTCGACGCGGGTGCCCAGGACGCGATGCAGTACGGCGTGCTGGCGGGCTACCCGCTGGTCGGCGTGAAGGTGACGCTGATCGACGGCGCCTACCACGAGGTCGACTCGTCGGAGATGGCGTTCAAGATCGCCGGTTCGATGGCTCTCAAGGAAGCCGCCCGTCAGGCGTCTCCCGCGATCCTCGAGCCGCTGATGGCGGTCGAGGTCACGACGCCCGAGGAGTACATGGGCGACGTGATCGGCGACCTGAACTCCCGCCGTGGCCAGATCCAGGCCATGGAGGAGCGCAGTGGCGTCCGTGTCGTGAAGGCACTGGTGCCGCTGTCGGAAATGTTCGGGTACGTGGGTGACCTGCGGTCCAAGACCCAGGGTCGTGCCAACTACTCGATGGTGTTCGACTCCTACGCAGAGGTTCCCGCGAACGTCTCGAAGGAGATCATCGCGAAGGCGACTGGGGAATAACCCCGCACCGGAGCACCGCAGTTCCACCGCGGGCTCTCCGGGGTGAATTCCCTGGGGTCCGCACCATCCGACCCTGACGTGTAAGTCCGGCGGGCGGCCACATACAGTGCCCCCGCCGGACCAGCAAAGAAGAAGTCCAGGAGGACAATCCAGTGGCGAAGGCGAAGTTCGAGCGGACGAAGCCGCACGTCAACATCGGCACCATCGGTCACATCGACCATGGCAAGACCACGCTGACCGCGGCGATCTCCAAGGTTCTGCACGACGCGTACCCCGATGTCAACGCTTCGTTCGCGTTCGACCAGATCGACAAGGCGCCGGAAGAGAAGCAGCGCGGCATCACGATCTCGATCGCGCACATCGAGTACCAGACGGAGAACCGTCACTACGCGCACGTCGACTGCCCCGGTCACGCCGACTACATCAAGAACATGATCACCGGTGCGGCGCAGATGGACGGCGCCATCCTGGTGGTCGCGGCGACCGACGGCCCGATGCCGCAGACGAAGGAGCACGTCCTCCTGGCCCGCCAGGTCGGCGTCCCCTACATCGTCGTCGCGCTGAACAAGGCCGACATGGTCGACGACGAGGAGATCCTGGAGCTCGTCGAGCTCGAGGTCCGCGAGCTGCTCTCCGAGTACGAGTTCCCGGGCGACGACCTGCCGGTCGTGCGCGTTTCGGCGCTGAAGGCGCTGGAGGGCGACGAGACCTGGGCGAAGTCCGTTCTCGAGCTCATGGCCGCCGTCGACTCGGCGATCCCGGAGCCGGAGCGCGAGGTCGACAAGGCGTTCCTGATGCCGGTCGAGGACGTCTTCACGATCACCGGTCGTGGCACGGTCGTCACCGGCCGCATCGAGCGGGGCATCATCAAGGTCAACGAAGAGGTCGAGATCGTCGGCATCAAGGAGACCTCGAAGAAGACCACGGTCACCTCGATCGAGATGTTCAAGAAGTTCCTCGACGAGGGCCAGGCCGGCGACAACGCCGCCCTGCTGCTCCGCGGCATCAAGCGCGAGGAGGTGGAGCGCGGCATGGTCATCGTCAAGCCGGGCACCACGACCCCGCACACCGAGTTCGAGGCGCAGGTCTACATCCTGTCCAAGGACGAGGGTGGCCGCCACACGCCGTTCTTCAACAACTACCGTCCGCAGTTCTACTTCCGGACGACGGACGTGACCGGCGTTGTGACGCTCGCCGAGGGCACCGAGATGGTCATGCCCGGCGACAACACCTTCATGAGCGTGAAGCTGATCCAGCCGATCGCCATGGACGAGGGTCTGCGCTTCGCGATCCGCGAGGGTGGCCGCACCGTCGGCGCCGGCTCGGTCACCAAGATCATCAAGTGACCCGGCGCTGACCGCGGGCAACCGCAGTCAGTTCGGCGAGGCCGGACCAACGACTTCGTTGGTCCGGCCTTTGTCGTTGTGGCACAAGGGGAGTGGGGAGCCACACGACGCGATCGGGGCTTTCGCGGCGCCGCCGCGAATCTTGATCGAGACGTGATCTGGCTCTTACTCACCCACCCCGATTTGGATCGCCCCACACCCGTGTGGCATCCTTTACGGGTTGCTCGACGAAGGCCGGGGCGCATCCGTGCGTGTCCGATCCCTTCGACCGAGCGTCCGCGCCCTGTTAGTGAACGCCTCCTTGCGGAGATGGGCATCAGGGTGCATGGGCTGTGGTAGGCCCAATCCCACCGGGGAGACCTTGAGTGGGACCGGTATGCGCACCGGGCGCGACACGCCCGACCGCGTGGACCGGGCACCATGACACTTCAACAGGGGCGGAGCGCGCCAAGAGGCTGTAACAGGCCTCATCCGAGGCACCGCACCGCAGCGGTACGAGAAGCAGAGGAACGGCAAGCCATCATGGCGGGACAAAAGATCCGCATCCGGCTCAAGGCCTACGACCACGAAGCGATCGACGCGTCAGCGCGCAAGATCGTGGAAACCGTGACGCGCACCGGCGCTCGGGTTGTCGGGCCAGTGCCGCTGCCCACCGAGAAGAACGTGTACTGCGTCATCCGCTCGCCGCACAAGTACAAGGACTCGCGCGAGCACTTCGAGATGCGCACGCACAAGCGGCTGATCGACATCCTCGACCCGACGCCGAAGACGGTGGACGCGCTCATGCGCATCGACCTGCCGGCCAGTGTCGACGTCAACATCCAGTAAGCGTTGGGCGCGGAGAGTAACGGACCAATGTCTGACAGGCAGATCAAGGGCATCCTGGGCACCAAGCTCGGCATGACTCAGGTCTTCGACGAGAACAACCGGGTCGTCCCGGTGACCGTCGTCAGGGCTGAGCCGAATGTCGTCACCCAGGTTCGCACCGAGGAGAAGGATGGCTACACCGCCATCCAGCTGGCGGCCGGCGCGATTGACCCGCGCAAGGTCAACAAGCCCGTCGCGGGCCACTTCGCCAAGGCCGGGGTCACGCCCCGTCGCCACCTGGTGGAGCTGCGCACGGTCGACGCCAGCGAGTACGAGGTCGGCCAGGAGATCACCGCTGAGGTGTTCGAGGCCGGCGCTGTTGTCGACATCACCGGCACCAGCAAGGGCAAGGGCACCGCGGGTGTCATGAAGCGCCACAACTTCCGGGGTCTCGGCTCCAGCCACGGCACCCAGCGCAAGCACCGCTCGCCGGGTTCCATCGGCGGCTGCGCCACCCCGGGTCGCGTCTTCAAGGGTCTGCGCATGGCCGGCCGCATGGGCCACGTGCGCGTCACGACCCAGAACCTGAAGGTGCACAAGATCGACGTGGAGAACGGCCTGCTGCTCATCAAGGGCGCCGTTCCCGGTCCCAAGGGCGGTCTGGTGTTCGTCAAGACGGCCGCGAAGGGTGGTGCCTGATGTCGACGGTTGAGATCCGTACGCCGGACGGCAAGTCCGCCGGCACGGTCGAGCTCCCCTCGGCTGTTTTCGACGCGCAGGCGAACGTCGCGCTGCTGCACCAGGTCGTCGTGGCCCAGCAGGCCGCCGCGCGCCAGGGCACGCACGCCACGAAGACCCGCGGCGAGGTGTCCGGTGGTGGCAAGAAGCCGTACCGCCAGAAGGGCACCGGTCGCGCCCGCCAGGGTTCGACCCGCGCTCCGCAGTTCGCAGGCGGTGGCACCGTCCACGGCCCGCAGCCGCGCGACTACTCGCAGCGGACGCCCAAGAAGATGAAGGCCGCCGCGCTGCGCGGTGCCCTCTCCGACCGGGCCCGCGCCAACCAGGTGCACGTCGTGTCCGGCCTGGTGGACGGGGACACCCCGTCGACCAAGACCGCGCGCAAGGTCCTGGAGTCGGTCACCCAGGCCCGTCGCGTTCTCGTGGTGCTCACCCGCGCCGACGAGGTCGCCTGGGTCAGCGTGCGGAACCTCCCGCACGTGCACGTGATCGCGCCCGACCAGCTCAACACCTACGACGTGCTCGTCAACGACGACGTCGTGTTCACCAAGGACTCGCTCGACGTGTTCCTGGCCGGCAAGTCCCAGCTGGGTGCTGGCTCGGCCGAGGCCACGGCGACCGCGGTGGACGAGGAGGCCTCGAAGTGATCCCCGACCACAGGGACGTCCTGCTCGCGCCCGTGATCTCCGAGAAGTCCTACGGACTGCTCGAGGAGAACAAGTACACCTTCCTGGTGGCGCCGGGCTCGAACAAGACGCAGATCAAGATCGCCGTGGAGAAGGTCTTCGGCGTGAAGGTCGTCAGCGTCAACACCATCAACCGGCAGGGCAAGCGCAAGCGCACCCGCACCGGGTTCGGCAAGCGCAAGGACACGAAGCGCGCGATCGTGACCCTGTCTTCGGACAGCAAGCCGATCGAGATCTTCGGCGGCCCTGCCGCCTGATGACGAGGACTGCGTAGAGATGGGCATTCGCAAGTACAAGCCGACGACCCCCGGTCGTCGCGGTGCGAGCGTCTCCGACTTCGCCGAGATCACTCGGTCGACTCCGGAGAAGTCGCTGATCCGCCCGCTGCACAAGCTGGGTGGCCGCAACGCGTCGGGCAAGATCACCACGCGGCACAAGGGTGGCGGTCACAAGCGGGCCTACCGCCTGATCGACTTCCGCCGCAACGACAAGGACGGCGTGCCGGCCAAGGTCGCTCACATCGAGTACGACCCCAACCGCACCGCGCGCATCGCGCTCCTGCACTACGCGGACGGCGAGAAGCGCTACATCATCGCGCCGGAGAAGCTCAAGCAGGGCGACACGGTTGAGAACGGCCCCAAGGCCGACATCAAGCCGGGCAACAACCTGCCGCTGCGCAACATCCCGGTCGGTTCCGTGATCCACGCGATCGAGCTCCGCCCCGGTGGCGGCGCGAAGATCGCCCGCTCCGCCGGTGCCTCGGTGCAGCTCGTGGCGAAGGACGGCCCGTACGCCCAGCTGCGGATGCCTTCGGGCGAGATCCGCAACGTGGACGTGCGCTGCCGCGCCACGCTCGGCGAGGTCGGCAACAAGGAGCACCAGAACATCAACTGGGGCAAGGCCGGCCGCATGCGGTGGAAGGGCAAGAAGCCCACCGTCCGCGGTGTCGCCATGAACCCCGTCGACCACCCGCACGGTGGTGGTGAGGGTAAGACCTCCGGTGGTCGCCACCCGGTCAACCCGGCTGGTAAGCCCGAAGGCCGTACCCGCCGCCGCAAGCCAAGCGACAAGCTCATCGTCCGGCGTCGTCGCACCGGTAAGAAGCGCTGAGCAGGGAGGGAGTGAAGGATGCCTCGCAGCCTTAAGAAGGGCCCCTTCGTGGACGACCACCTGCTCAAGAAGGTGGACGTTCTCAACGAGTCGGGCAAGAAGACCGTCATCAAGACGTGGTCCCGCCGGTCCACGATCATCCCGGACATGCTGGGTCACACCATCGCGGTGCACGACGGCCGCAAGCACGTCCCGGTGTTCGTGACCGAGGCCATGGTCGGGCACAAGCTGGGCGAGTTCGCCCCGACCCGCACCTTCAAGGGCCACATCAAGGACGACCGGAAGTCTCGTCGCCGCTAGGCGCCGAACTGAGAAGAGCAAGGGAAAAGCAGCGATGAACGCCCGTAAGGACGCTGAGGCGCAGGAGTTTCCGCGCGCCGTGGCTCGGGCTCGTTACGTTCGCGACACCCCCATGAAGGTGCGTCGCGTCATCGAGCTCATCAAGGGTCGTAACGCCAGCGAGGCCCTGGCCGTGCTCCAGTTCGCGCCCCAGGCAGCCTCTGAGCCGGTCGCGAAGGTGCTCGCCAGCGCCATGGCCAACGCCGAGAACAACCTGTCCCTGGACCCCTCCACCCTCTGGGTGTCGGTGGCCTATGTGGACGAGGGTCCGACCCTCAAGCGTTTCCGCCCGCGTGCCCAGGGCCGCGCGTACCGGATTCGCAAGCGGACGAGCCACATCACCATCGAGGTGGAGTCTCGTCCCAAGAAGTCCAGCGTGAAGGGAACGCGGTAGTGGGCCAGAAGATCAACCCGCACGGCTTCCGGCTGGGGATCACCACCGACTGGAAGTCCCGCTGGTACGCCGACAAGCAGTACGCCGAGTACGTGGCGGAGGACGTCAAGATCCGCCGCCTGCTCAGCAAGGGCATGGAGCGTGCCGGCATCTCCAAGGTGGAGATCGAGCGGACCCGTGACCGGGTGCGCGTCGACATCCACACCGCCCGGCCGGGCATCGTCATCGGCCGTCGTGGTGCCGAGGCGGACCGCATCCGCGGTGAGCTCGAGAAGCTCACCAAGAAGCAGGTCCAGCTGAACATCCTCGAGGTCAAGAGCCCCGAGTCGGACGCGCAGCTCGTGGCACAGGGTGTCGCCGAGCAGCTGTCCAACCGCGTCGCCTTCCGGCGCGCGATGCGCAAGGCCATCCAGTCGGCCATGCGTTCGCCGCAGGTCAAGGGCATCCGCGTGCAGTGCGGTGGCCGCCTCGGCGGCGCCGAGATGTCCCGCTCGGAGCACTACCGCGACGGCCGCGTGCCGCTGCACACGCTCCGCGCGAACATCGACTACGGCTTCTTCGAGGCCCGCACCACGTTCGGCCGCATCGGCGTGAAGGTGTGGATCTACAAGGGCGACATCGTCGGTGGCATCTCGGCCAAGCGCGCGCTCGACGCGGCCCCGGCTCAGGCCGACCGCGCTCCGCGCCGCGACCGTGGAGAGCGTCCGAACCGGGCCCGTCGCTCCGGTGCCAGCGGCACCACCGCGACGAGCACCGAGGCCGGTCGTGCCGCAGCTGACGCCACCGCGTCGGCCGAGGCCCCGGCTGCTGCAGAGAAGACGGAGAGCTGAGCCATGCTCATCCCTCGTAGGGTCAAGCACCGCAAGCAGCACCACCCGAAGCGGTCGGGTGCTGCCAAGGGCGGCACGAAGGTCACCTTCGGTGAGTACGGGATCCAGGCTCTCGAGCCGGCCTACGTCACCAACAGGCAGATCGAGTCCGCTCGTATCGCCATCACGCGTCACATCCGTCGTGGCGGCAAGGTCTGGATCAACATCTTCCCGGACCGTCCGCTGACGAAGAAGCCGGCCGAGACCCGCATGGGTTCCGGTAAGGGTTCGCCGGAGTGGTGGGTGGCCAACGTCAAGCCGGGTCGCGTCCTCTTCGAGATGGCCTTCCCGAACGAGCAGGTCGCTCGCGAGGCGCTCCGCCGCGCGATCCACAAGCTCCCGATGAAGTGCCGCATCGTTACGCGTGAGGGTGGTGAGTTCTGATGGCAGCGGGTACCACCGCTTCCGAGCTGCGTGAGCTCACCGAGGAAGAGCTCGTGCTGCGTCTGAAGGAGTCGAAGGAAGAGCTCTTCAACCTTCGCTTCCAGATGGCCACGGGCCAGCTCGACAACAACCGGCGGCTGCGCACGGTCCGGCACGACATCGCCCGGATCTACACCGTGATGCGGGAGCGGGAGCTCGGGCTCTCCGTTTCGCCGGATTCCACTGGTGAGGGTGCGGCATGACCGACAGCAACGAAGTTCAGACCGAGAAGCGCAACGACCGCAAGGTCCGCGAGGGCCTCGTCGTGTCCGACAAGATGGACAAGACGATCGTCGTGGCGCTCGAGGACCGCAAGAAGCACCCGCGTTACTCCAAGATCATGCGCTCCACCACCAAGGTGAAGGTGCACGACGAGGAGAACGCGGCGGGCATCGGCGACCGCGTCCTGCTCATGGAGACCCGGCCCCTGTCGGCGACCAAGCGCTGGCGGCTCGTCGAGATCCTCGAGAAGGCCAAGTAAGTCCTTTCTAGACAGACCGAGCCCGTCGGGTCGGAAATCCGGCGGGCCAGGAATGGTCAGGAGCAAGTAAGTGATTCAGCAGGAGTCGCGGCTTCGCGTCGCCGACAACACCGGTGCGAAGGAAATCCTTTGCATCCGTGTTCTCGGCGGTTCGGGCCGCCGCTACGCGGGCATCGGCGACATCATCGTCGCGACCGTCAAGGACGCGATCCCCGGTGCCGGCGTGAAGAAGGGTGACGTCGTCAAGGCGGTCATCGTTCGCACCGTCAAGGAGCGCCGTCGTCCGGATGGCTCGTACATCCGCTTCGACGAGAACGCCGCCGTGCTCATCAAGAACGACAACGAGCCCCGCGGCACCCGCATCTTCGGCCCGGTCGGCCGCGAGCTGCGCGACAAGAAGTTCATGAAGATCATCTCGCTGGCTCCGGAGGTGCTCTGACCATGAAGGTGAAGAAGGGCGACACGGTCGTCGTCATCGCCGGCAAGGACAAGGGCGCGAAGGGCAAGGTCATCCAGGCCTACCCGGAGACCGGCAAGGTCCTGGTCGAGGGCGTCAACCGGATCAAGAAGCACACCAAGATCACGCAGACCCAGCGGGGCGCGCAGTCTGGTGGCATCGTGACCCAGGAGGCCCCGATCAACGTCTCCAACGTGATGGTGGTCGACGCGGACGGCAAGCCGACCCGTGTTGGTTACCGGACGAACGACGAGGGCAAGCGGGTCCGCATTTCCCGTCGTAACGGGAAGGACATCTGATCATGACCACCGCAGAGAAGATCATCCCGCGGCTCAAGACGCGCTACCGCTCGGAGATCACCGGCGAGCTGCAGAAGCAGTTCAACTACGCCAACGTGATGCAGATCCCGGGTGTCGTGAAGGTCGTCGTCAACATGGGTGTCGGCGACGCCGCCCGTGACGGCAAGCTGATCGAGGGCGCCGTCAAGGACCTGTCGATCATCACCGGTCAGCGTCCCGAGGTTCGTCGGGCCCGCAAGTCCATCGCGCAGTTCAAGCTGCGCGAGGGCATGCCGATCGGCGCGCGCGTCACGCTGCGCGGCGACCGCATGTGGGAGTTCCTGGACCGCCTGCTGACGATCGCTCTCCCGCGCATCCGCGACTTCCGCGGTCTGTCGGGCAAGCAGTTCGACGGCAACGGCAACTACACGTTCGGTCTGAACGAGCAGTCGATGTTCCACGAGATCGACCCCGACTCGATCGACCGTCCCCGCGGCATGGACATCACCGTCGTCACCACCGCCACGAACGACGAGGAGGGCCGGGCGCTGCTGAAGCTCCTGGGCTTCCCGTTCAAGGAGAACTGAGTCGATGGCCAAGAAGGCGTTGATCAACAAGGCCGCGAAGAAGCCGAAGTTCAAGGTCCGGGGCTACACCCGGTGCCAGCGTTGCGGCCGCCCCCACGCGGTGTTCCGCAAGTTCGGCCTCTGCCGGATCTGCCTGCGCGAGATGGCTCACCGCGGTGAGCTGCCTGGCGTGAGCAAGTCCAGCTGGTAATTCAGAGCACCATTACTTCGCTGTAGGCCCGCACGCGACCGTCCTGGCCCCGTTCACCGGGGCCAGGTCTGGACCCCGAGCGGTGAACCGCAGCGAGAAAGGTTGACCAGGTCACCATGACGATGACCGACCCGATCGCAGACATGCTCACTCGTCTGCGCAACGCGAACTCGGCTTACCACGACAAGGTCGTGATGCCGCACTCGAAGTTGAAGGCCAACATCGCCGAGATCCTCAAGCGCGAGGGCTACATCGCCTCGTACCGCGACGAGGAGGGCGAGGTCTCCAAGAACCTCGTCGTCGAGCTGAAGTACGGCCCCAACCGGGAGCGCAGCATCGCGGGCCTCCGCCGCGTGTCCAAGCCCGGCCTGCGCGTGTACGCGAAGTCCACCGGCCTGCCCCGAGTTCTCGGTGGCCTGGGTGTGGCGATCATTTCGACCTCTGGCGGTCTCATGACCGACCGTCAGGCCAACAAGGCAGGCGTGGGCGGAGAAGTCCTCGCCTACGTTTGGTAAGGGGGAGTAGACATGTCGCGCATCGGTAAGCAGCCGATCATTGTCCCCTCCGGGGTCGACGTGAACATCGCCGGCCAGGACGTCAGCGTGAAGGGCCCCAAGGGCACCCTGTCGCTGACGATCGCTGAGCCGATCAGCCTGGTGAAGGCTGAGGACGGCACTCTCGAGGTCCAGCGTCCGAACGACGAGCGCCGCAACCGCGCGCTCCACGGCCTGTCGCGCACGCTCGTGCACAACATGGTCGTCGGTGTGACCCAGGGTTACGAAAAGAAGATGGAGATCCACGGCGTCGGTTACCGCGTCGCGCTCAAGGGCTCTGAGCTCGAGTTCGCGCTCGGTTACTCGCACCCCGTCAAGGTGGCGGCCCCCGAGGGCATCACCTTCGCGGTCGAGACCCCGACCCGCTTCTCCGTCTCGGGTATCGACAAGCAGCTGGTCGGTGAGGTCGCCGCCAACATCCGCAAGCTGCGCAAGCCCGACCCGTACAAGGGCAAGGGCGTCCGCTACTCGGGCGAGAAGATCCGTCGCAAGGTCGGAAAGACGGGTAAGTGACATGAGCGAGTCGACTGCTACGAAGCGCAAGCCGGTGGGCAAGGACATCTCCACCAGGCGTCGTGTTGCCAAGACCCGTCGCCACTTCCGCCTCCGCAAGAAGGTCAGCGGCACCGCCGAGCGTCCCCGCCTGGTCGTGCACCGGTCGTCGAAGCACATCACCGTGCAGGTCATCGACGACCTCAAGGGCCACACGGTCGCGTCCGCCTCCTCGATGGAAGCCGACGTCCGTGCGATGGACGGCGACAAGAAGGCCCGTGCGGCCAAGGTCGGCCAGCTGGCCGCGGCCCGCGCCAAGGACGCCGGTGTCACGGCGGTCGTGTTCGACCGCGGCGGCAACGCGTACCACGGCCGCATCGCCGCTCTGGCTGACGCCGCTCGCGAGGCGGGGCTGGAGTTCTGACAATGATCAACACCGGAATTGAGAGGGACGCCTGATGCCAGGACGTACGCGTCGCGAAGGCGGCGGGGGCGAGCGCGGAGAGCGCCGCGACCGTCGTGACGGCGGCCGCGGCGGCGCGGCCCAGGAGAAGACCCCCCACCTCGAGCGCGTGGTTGCGATCAACCGCGTCTCCAAGGTGGTCAAGGGTGGTCGTCGCTTCAGCTTCACCGCGCTCGTCGTGGTGGGTGACGGCGACGGCATGGTCGGCGTCGGCTACGGCAAGGCCAAGGAAGTTCCCGCGGCCATCGCCAAGGGTGTCGAGGAGGCGAAGAAGAACTTCTTCCGCGTGCCTCGCATCGCCGGCACCATCCCCCACCCGGTCCAGGGTGAGAAGGCCGCTGGTGTGGTCCTGCTGCGTCCGGCCTCGGCCGGTACCGGTGTCATCGCGGGTGGCGCTGTCCGCGCCGTCCTCGAGTGCGCCGGCGTGCACGACGTGCTGTCGAAGTCGCTCGGCTCCGACAACGCGATCAACATCGTGCACGCGACCGTGGCGGCCCTCAAGGGCCTGCAGCGTCCCGAAGAGGTCGCGGCCCGTCGTGGCCTGCCCCTCGAGGACGTCGCTCCCGCCGGCATGATCCGCGCTCGCGCGGGCCAGGGGGTGTGATCATGGCTCAGCTCAAGATCACCCAGGTGCGCAGCACCATCGGTACCAAGCACAACCACCGCGAGTCGATGCGCACCCTCGGGCTGCGCAAGATCCGCCAGTCGGTCGTGCGTGAGGACACCCCCCAGGTGCTCGGTCTGATCCACACCGTGCGGCACCTGGTGGTTGTTGAGGAGGTCCAGTCGTGACCATCAAGATCCACGACCTGCGTCCCGCCCCCGGAGCCAAGACCGCCAAGACCCGCGTCGGCCGCGGTGAGGGCTCCAAGGGCAAGACGGCCGGCCGCGGTACGAAGGGCACGGGCGCTCGCAAGAACGTCTCGCCGCGCTTCGAAGGTGGCCAGATGCCGCTGCACATGCGGCTCCCGAAGCTCAAGGGCTTCAAGAACCCGTTCCGCACCGAGTACCAGGTCGTGAACGTCTCCGACATCGCGGCCTCGTTCCCCGAGGGCGGTTCGGTCGACGTCGCGGCGCTGGTCCTGGCCGGGCTCGTCCGCAAGGGCTCGCTCGTCAAGGTGCTGGGCGACGGTGAGGTGAGCGTCAAGCTCGACGTCACCGCGAACAAGTTCTCCAAGTCCGCTGTGGAGAAGCTGGCCGCTGCCGGTGGGTCTTCCACCGTGGCGTGACCCGCGCTGCTTGGCTTGAAGGGCCCCGAGGCTTCGTGCCTCGGGGCCCTTCGGCGTTTGGTGTGGGGGCGGGGTCGCACCTGAGGGGGTCGTGGGGGGCCTGTGCTGGCCAGGGGTGGACCCGGGGCCGGGCCGACCGAGTCTGGGCCGTGCCAGGGGGCTGACCCGGGGCGCATCCCGCCAGGCCGTTGTCGTTGCTTCCGTGCGACGGCTGCCGGCACGAGCTCTGCCGGGTGCGCGGAGGTCGTCCAGTCGTGTTCCAGGAGGGTTCTGCGGTCAGCTGAAAGATTTGGTACCCGAGTGGGAACAGCCGGGGGTGCGCAAACGTTCGCGGGGGTGAGAAATGCCTGTTCGTAGCATGGAATTCGCGGAGTTTCTACCCCGGACGGGCTAGTGTGCCGGTGGGAGATCAACGAGTTGCAACCTGTGATTGGCCACTGGGTACGGCCAGGTCGTGGGGGACTGTTAGAGTCGCGGGCTGAACCCGGATGTCCTCCGGGTTGCTTGGTCGTGGCTGCCTGCTGCGGCCTGCCAACTACCGCATGTGCCGGTCCCTGGGGGTCGGCAACGCTCAGGAGGTTCGCGTGCTCGGCGCATTCCGCTCGGCTCTCGCGACGCCGGATCTACGCAAGAAGATCCTGTTCACGCTCGGGATCATCGTTGTGTACCGGCTTGGTGCGACCATGCCCGCGCCGGGCGTGTCCTTCAAGAACGTGCGGGCGTGTGCCGAACAGCTCGAAGGCCAGAACATCTACTCGCTGATCAACCTGTTCAGCGGTGGCGCTCTGCTCAACCTGTCGGTGTTCGCGCTGGGGATCATGCCCTACATCACCGCGAGCATCATCATCCAGCTCCTCACCGTGGTGATCCCGCGGTTCGAGCAGCTGAAGAAGGAAGGGCAGGCCGGTCAGGGCAAGCTGACGCAGTACACGCGGTACCTGACGATCGGTCTCGCGATCCTGCAGTCGACCGGTCTCGTGGCGCTGGCGGTGCGCGGGCAGCTGTTCGGTGAGTGCGACCAGGACGTCATCCCCGGCAAGGACAGCCTCTTCACCCTCATCGTGCTGGTCATCACCATGACCGCCGGTACCTCGGTCATCATGTGGCTGGGCGAGCTCATCACCGAGAAGGGCATCGGCAACGGCATGTCGTTGCTGATCTTCACCGGTATCGCCGCCCGCATCCCCGCCGAGGGCAAGAACATCCTCGACAAGAGCACGGTCACCTTCGTCCTCGTCTGCGTGGCCGCTCTGGTCATCATCGCGAGCGTCATCTACGTCGAGCAGGCCCAGCGTCGCATCCCGGTGCAGTACGCGAAGCGCATGATCGGCCGCCGCATGTACGGCGGCACGTCGACGTACCTCCCCCTCAAGGTGAACCAGGCCGGCGTCATCCCGGTCATCTTCGCCTCGTCGCTGCTCTACCTGCCGGACCTGATCGTGCGGCTCACCCAGGGCTCCTCGGCCGAGCCGAACTGGTTCTCGACGTTCGTCCAGACCTACCTGGTCAAGCAGTCGAGCTGGGTGCACATCGCGTCGTACTTCCTGCTGATCGTCTTCTTCACGTACTTCTACGTCGGCATCACGTTCAACCCGGACGAGCGCGCTGACGAGATGAAGAAGTTCGGTGGCTTCATCCCCGGCATCCGTCCTGGTCGCCCGACCGCCGAGTACCTCAAGTTCGTCCTGGGTCGCATCACGCTCCCCGGTTCGCTCTACCTCGGCATCGTGGCGATCCTGCCGAACCTGTTCCTGGACCTGACCGGTGACGGCCAGAACCAGAACTTCCCGTTCGGCGGCACCGCGGTTCTGATCATGGTCGGTGTCGGTCTCGACACCGTGAAGCAGATCGAGAGCCAGCTCATGCAGCGCAATTACGAAGGGTTCCTCCGCTAGATGCGACTCGTTCTCGTTGGCCCGCCGGGTGCGGGCAAGGGCACCCAGGCCGAAGTGCTGAGCCGCAAGCTCGGTGTGCCGCACATCTCGACGGGCGACCTCTTCCGGTCACACATCAGCAACCAGACCGAGCTCGGCCTCGAGGTGCAGAGCATCCTCGACGAGGGCGCGCTCGTGCCGGACTCCATCACGAACGAGATGGTCCGCAAGCGTCTGGCCGACCCCGACGCCGCGAACGGGTTCCTGCTCGACGGGTTCCCGCGCAACGTCGCGCAGGCGGACAAGCTGGGTGAGTTCCTCGCTGTGGGCGGGCACAAGCTCGACGCGGTGCTGGAGTTCCGGGTCGACGAGGACGTCGTGGTGGAGCGGCTGCTCGCCCGCGGTCGCACGGACGACAAGGAAGAGGTCATCCGGCACCGCCAGCAGGTGTACCGCAACGAGACCGCGCCGCTGCTCGACTACTACGCCGACAAGGTCGTCTCCATCGACGCCGTCGGCGAGATCGACGAGATCAGCGAGCGGGCGCTCGCCGCGCTGCACTCCCTGCGCGACGAGAAGTGACCGGTGGACTGCTTGACCGGCTCCGCTCCGTCGTCACGGGTAGTGAACGCATGATCGAGATCAAGACCCGCGGCCAGCTGGAGGCCATGCGCGCCTCCGGCCTGGTCGTGGCGAAGGCACTGCGCAACGTCGTCGACGCGGTGAAGCCCGGCGTGTCCACGTGGGAGCTCGACGAGATCGCCGAGCAGACCATCCGCGACGCCGGCGCCATCCCGTCGTTCAAGGGCTACCACGGCTTCCCGGCGAGCATCTGCGCCTCGGTGAACGACCAGATCGTCCACGGCATCCCCAGCAGGACCCAGGTCCTGGCCGAAGGCGACCTGATCTCCATCGACTGCGGCGCGATCCTCGACGGCTGGCACGGCGACTCGGCCGTCACGGTCGGTGTCGGCGAGCTGTCGCCCGCCGACCACAGGCTGTCCGAGGCGACCCGGCTGTCGATGCTCGCGGGCATCGAGGCGGCGGTCCCCGGCGGGCGGCTCACGGACATCTCGTTCGCCATCGAGTCCTCGGCCATCGAGTCGGGCGAGCGCGACGGCATCGAGTACGGCATCGTCGCGGACTACGGCGGCCACGGCATCGGCACCAAGATGCACATGGACCCGTTCCTGCCGAACTACGGCAAGCCCGGCAAGGGGCCGAAGCTCAAGGTCGGCATGGCCATCGCGATCGAGCCGATGCTGACGCTCGGCACCGACGACTCCCAGGAGCTGGAGGACGGCTGGACCGTCACCACGCTCGACGGCACGCGGGCCGCGCATTGGGAGCACAGCGTCGCCATCACCGAGGACGGACCCTGGGTGCTGACCGCGCCCGAGGAGGGCTGAGCCTCCAGTTCGTCACCGGCCCCGTCCGCCTGATCAGGCGGGCGGGGCCGAGCGGTTCGCGGAGGACCCCGATTTGGGTTGGCGGGGGGACCTGCGTACACTGGTCAGGTGGCGCACCACTCGCGCCGGTTCAGTCATGCCCTCGCAGGTGAGATCGAACCGGGCTGACGCGCGTCCACTGTTTCTATCACCGTCACGAAACGCGGAGGACATGGGCAAGAAGGACGGGGCCATTGAGGTCGAGGGCCGCGTAGTCGAGCCGCTCCCCAACGCGATGTTCCGCGTCGAGTTGGAGAACGGTCACAAGGTGCTCGCACACATCAGCGGCAAGATGCGACAGCACTACATCCGCATCCTCCCTGAGGACCGGGTTGTCGTGGAGCTCTCGCCCTACGACCTGTCCCGCGGGCGCATCGTCTACCGCTACAAGTGACCTCCAATAGCAGGAGATCTCAGGCGTGAAGGTCCAGCCGAGCGTCAAGAAGATCTGCGACAAGTGCAAGGTGATCCGCCGTCACGGGCGGGTCATGGTGATCTGCGAGAACCTGCGCCACAAGCAGCGCCAGGGCTGAGCAGTTCCACTCGCGCTCGTCGAGATCCTCGATGACGCAGTAACGAGACACTCCTCGCACCTGCCGCACGCAGGGCTTCGACGCGTGCGGACAACCCCCGGATTCCAGGCCGGGGCCGGGACACCGGCTGTGAGAGCAGCCGGACACGACACACAGCGAGTCAGTCACCGGAACCGGGCGAGGAGCAGACCTGGAAGTAATCGACAGGAGTTAACCGCCACATGGCACGACTCGCTGGCGTCGACCTCCCCCGCGAAAAGCGGATGGAGATCGCGCTCACCTACATCTTCGGCATCGGTCGTACGCGCTCCAAGGAGCTGCTCGCCGCCACGGAGATCTCCCCGGACCTCCGGGTGAAGGATCTGACGGACGACGACCTCGCCAAGCTGCGGGACCACATCGAGACGAACTACAAGGTCGAGGGTGACCTTCGCCGTGAGGTCGCGGCCGACATCCGTCGCAAGATGGAGATCGGTTGCTACGAGGGTCTTCGGCACCGTCGCGGCCTGCCCGTTCGCGGTCAGCGCACGAAGACGAACGCCCGTACCCGCAAGGGTCCGAAGAAGACCGTGGCCGGCAAGAAGAAGGCCGGCAAGAAGTAAGACCTCGGGTCTGTTGTCCTCAACTTAGGAGTTTGTTTTGCCACCCAAGTCCCGCACGGGCGCCGGGGTCAAGAAGGTCCGGCGCAAGGAGAAGAAGAACGTCTCGCACGGCCAGGCGCACATCAAGAGCACGTTCAACAACACCATCGTGTCCATCACGGACCCGATGGGCAACGTGATCAGCTGGGCGTCCGCCGGCCACGTGGGCTTCAAGGGCTCGCGCAAGTCCACGCCGTTCGCGGCGCAGATGGCTGCCGAGAACGCCGCCCGCAAGGCCGCCGAGCACGGCATGCGCAAGGTGGACGTGTTCGTGAAGGGTCCCGGCTCCGGCCGTGAGACCGCGATCCGTTCGCTGCAGGCCGCCGGTCTCGAGGTCGGCACCATCCAGGACGTGACCCCGCAGCCTCACAACGGCTGCCGCCCGCCCAAGCGGCGCCGGGTCTGAGGAACGGGGAGGAGTAAGAACTCATGGCTCGTTATACGGGACCCGCGACGCGCATCTCGCGTCGCCTCAAGGTCGACCTCGTTGGTGGGGACCAGGCGTTCGAGCGCCGTCCGTACCCGCCCGGCCAGCACGGCCGTGGCCGGGTCAAGGAGTCCGAGTACCTGCTGCAGCTCCAGGAGAAGCAGAAGGCTCGCTACACCTACGGCGTGCTCGAGAAGCAGTTCGTGCGCTACTACAAGGAAGCGGTTCGCCGTCCGGGCAAGACCGGCGAGAACCTGCTCCAGATCCTCGAGGCCCGCCTCGACAACGTGGTGTACCGCGCGGGCCTCGCCCGCACGCGTCGCCAGGCTCGCCAGCTGGTCAGCCACGGGCACTTCCTGGTCAACGGCCACAAGGTGAACATCCCGAGCTACCAGGTGTCGAAGTTCGACATCATCGACGTGAAGCCGAAGTCCATGCCGACGCTGCCCTTCGAGGCCGCCCGCGCGTCCTTCGGTGACCGCCCGATTCCCGCTTGGCTGCAGGTCGTTCCGTCGAACCTGCGCATCCTCGTGCACCAGCTGCCCGAGCGCGCGCAGATCGACACGCCTGTCACCGAGCAGCTCATCGTCGAGCTCTACTCGAAGTGATCCTCTCCGGGTCACCGTCCCCCGTGGACGGCGACCTGGGCCGGGTCCCGCATCGGCGCGAAGGGTGTGCCGAGTGCGTTTGCCGGTCTCCGCACCGGCGTCGTGACGGCGTCAAATAGCGGGCGTCGTTGTAGAAAGGTTGAACCCAGTGCTGATTTCCCAGCGCCCCTCGCTCGGCGAGGAAGCGGTCTCCGAGACCCGTTCCCGGTTCGTCATCGAACCGCTGGAGCCGGGCTTCGGTTACACGCTCGGCAACTCGATCCGCCGCACGCTGCTCTCGTCGATCCCCGGTGCCGCAGTCACGAGCATCCGGATCGACGGCGTGCTGCACGAGTTCACCACGGTTCCCGGGGTGAAGGAGGACGTCACCGACGTCATCCTGAACCTCAAGGAGCTCGTCGTCTCGTCCGAGGAGGACGAGCCGGTGACCATGTACCTGCGCAAGCAGGGCCCCGGTGTGGTGACCGCGGGCGACATCGTGCCTCCGGCCGGTGTCACCGTGCACAACCCCGACCTGCACATCGCGACCCTGAACGGCAAGGGGAAGCTGGAGATCGAGCTCGTCGTCGAGCGCGGTCGCGGCTACGTCCCCGCTGTCCAGAACAAGCAGGCGGGCGCCGAGATCGGCCGCATCCCCGTCGACTCGATCTACTCGCCGGTTCTCAAGGTGACGTACAAGGTCGAGGCGACTCGTGTCGAGCAGCGCACGGACTTCGACAAGCTGATCCTCGACGTGGAGACCAAGCCCTCGATCACCCCGAGGGACGCGGTCGCTTCCGCGGGCAAGACCCTGGTGGAGCTGTTCGGCCTCGCTCGCGAGCTGAACATCGACGCCGAGGGCATCGAGATCGGCCCGTCGCCGGCCGAGGCCGACACCATCGCCGCGTTCGCGATGCCGATCGAGGACCTGGACCTCACCGTCCGGTCCTACAACTGCCTCAAGCGGGAAGGCATCCACACCGTCGGCGAGCTCGTGTCGCGCAGCGAGGCGGACCTGCTGGACATCCGCAACTTCGGTGCGAAGTCGATCGACGAGGTCAAGATGAAGCTCGTCGGCCTCGGCCTCGCCCTGAAGGACTCGCCTCCTGGGTTCGACCCGTCCGCCGCCGCGTCGGACTACCACGCCGGTGACACCGGCTGGGGTGCCGCCACCGGCCTGGACCCGCACGACGACGGCCAGGACTACGCGGAGACCGAGCAGCTCTGACGCTCTCAGAGCAGAGGATCTCTTTAGCTACTACAGGAGCAAGCGATGCCCACCCCTACCAAGGGCCCCCGGCTCGGTGGGTCTCCGGCACACGAGCGGCTGCTGCTCGCCAACCTGGCGACGGCGCTGTTCGAGCACGGCCGGATCAAGACCACTGAGGCGAAGGCGAAGCGGCTGCGTCCGTACGCCGAGAAGCTCATCAGCAAGGCGAAGGCCGGCGACCTGCACAACCGCCGCGAGATCATGAAGGTGATCCGCGACAAGGACGTCGTGCACAAGCTGATCGCCGAGATCGGTCCGTTCTTCAGCGACCGCTCCGGTGGCTACACCCGCATCACCAAGACGCTGGCGCGCAAGGGCGACAACGCCCCCATGGCCATCATCGAGCTGGTGCAGCAGAAGCTCGTCTCCACGGAGGCCGAGGCTGCGCGCAAGACCAAGTTCGCCAAGGACGAGAAGCCGGCCGCGGCCGCCGAGGTCGAGGAGACCAAGGCTGACGAGGTCAAGGCCGACGAGGTGAAGGACCAGGACGCCGAGGCGCCCGAGTCCGCCACCAAGGACGCCTCCGACGAGCCCGCCGAGGGTGCCGAGGCCAAGGCCGAGGACAAGTCCTGAGCGGTACGTCTGCTGACGAGCCCGTCGTTCCCGGTTCCGGGGGCGGCGGGCTCGTTCGTGTGCGCCTCGACCTGGGGTATGACGGGACCGAGTTCTCCGGCTGGGCACGGCAGCCTTCCCGTCGCACCGTGTGCGGCGTCCTCGAGGACACCATGTCGATGGTGTTGCGGGAGGACGTCGTCCTGACCGTGGCCGGCCGTACCGACGCCGGGGTGCACGCCACCGGACAGGTCGCCCACGTGGATCTGCCTGACTCGGTCGACGTTCCCGGACTGCCTCGGCGGTTGGCCCGGGCTTTGCCCGCTGACGTGCGGGTGTTCTCGGCTCGGGTGGTGCCGGCTGCTTTTGACGCCCGGTTCTCGGCGTTGCGGCGGCATTACGAGTACCGGGTCACCGATTCGCCTTTCGGGGCGCATCCGTTGCGGCGGTTGGACACGTTGGCCTGGCCTCGGGCGTTGGACGTCGATGCCATGAACGCTGCTGCCGAGTTGTTGCTGGGGGAGCACGACTTTTGTGCGTTCTGCAAGCGGCGTGAGGGGGCCACGACGATTCGGGAGTTGCAGCGGTTGTCGTTGGAGCGTGGTGAGGATGGTGTTGTCACCGCGTTCGTTTCCGCTGATGCCTTCTGCCACTCCATGGTTCGGTCTCTGATCGGGGCTCTGCTGGCCGTGGGGGAGGGGCGGAAGGGGGTTGAGTGGCCCGCTTCGTTGTTGTCGCTCTCCGGGCGGGCCAGCGGGGTTTCCGTGGCTCCTGCTCACGGGTTGTCGTTGGTTCGGGTCGACTTTCCCGGGGACGGGGAGCTGGCGGCTCGGGCTGAGGTCACCCGGCGGGTTCGCACGTTGTCTTGATGGTTGGCGCATGGAGAAGCCCCCGGCGGGTGCCGGGGGCTTCTCCATGCGATGGCTGGTGTGCGGGTCAGAGGTCGAGGGTCCAGGAGTCGATGTAGCCGGTGTCCTGGCGGTAGACGTCACGGACTCGCAGCTGCCAGATGCCCTTGGCGTCCTCCGCGGCCACGTTCACCTTGTAGGTGGCCTTCAGGTCCTTGCCGCTGTCGCTGCCGTTGTTGACCTTCAGAAGCTTCACGGCGCCTGAGGGGGTGATCAGGGCCAGTTCCAGGTCGCCGCGGAAGGTGTGCTTGATGTCGACGCTCACCGCGGTGGTGGTGCTGGCCTTGCCGAGGCAGTCGGTGATCTCGATGCTCGACGTGACCGACGAGGCGTCCGGGATGTCCGTGCGGGTGTCGTTGGTCGCGGTCGGGCACTCGCCGGGCGGGAAGCCGGGGGCGCCGCCGACGATGTGCAGGAGCTTGTTCGGGGAGCCGTTGCCGGGGTTGCCGACCACGTCGCTGGTCGCGTTGTCGACCAGGGCGTCCCGGACCTGCTGCGGGGTCGAGTCGGGGTACGAGGACAGGTAGACCGCCGCCGCGCCCACCACGTGCGGGGTGGCCATCGAGGTGCCGCTGATGGTGTTGGTGGCCTCGTCGTTGGTCAGCCAGGCGCTGGTGATGTTGCGGCCCGGCGCGAAGATGTCGAGGCAGTTGCCGATGTTCGAGAAGTCCGAGCGGGAGTCGGTGATGTCGGTCGAGCCGACCGTGATGGCTTCGGGGGTGCGGGCCGGTGAGGTGCTGCAGGCGTTGGCGCCGTAGTCGTTGCCCGCTGCGAGGCCGTAGGTGACGCCTGCCGCGATGGAGCGTGCCACCGCGTCGTCGACGGTCTGGTTGGCGCCGCCGCCCAGGGACATGTTGGCCACGGCGGGCTTCTTGGCCGGGTTGCCGGTGACGTCCTCGGTGACCCAGTCGATGCCCGCGATGACGCCCGCGAAGGTGCCGGAGCCGGAGCAGTTCAGGACTCGGACGGCGACCAGCTTCACGTCCTTGGCGACGCCGTACTTCGTGCCGCCGACGGTGCCCGCGACGTGGGTGCCGTGGCCCTGGCAGTCGGTCGAGTCGTCATCGTTGTCAACGGTGTCGCGTCCCGACACGGCGCGGCCGCCGAAGTCGGTGTGGCTGAAGCGGATGCCCGTGTCGATGATGTAGGCGGTGACGCCCGCGCCGCGGTTCGGGTAGGTGTAGCTGTCGTCCAGCGGGAGCGACTGCTGGTCGATGCGGTCGAGGCCCCAGGACGGGGTCGGGGTCTGGGTGTCGCTGAGGTGGACCTCGCCGTCCTGCTCTACGTAGGAGACGGCCGGGTCGGCTGCCAGACGCTTCGCCTGGGATTCGGACATTTGCGCCGAGAAGCCGCGCAATGCGGTCTTGTAGGTGTGCTTGACCGTCGCGTTGTACTTGGCGCTCAGGGCTTCCACGCTCGTCGTGCTCATGTCCTTCAGCACGACGATGTAGTTGTCCTTGACCGCGCCGGGCGCCCCGAGGTTACGAATCTCCCCCTCGGGCGCAGCGGTGGCCGTCACGGACGACAGGACGAGCGCAGTGCCCGCCACCAGCCCGATTCCAGCCGCTCGTCTGGCCCACGATTCTCCCATAGCAGCAAGCTCCCTCGTAGCAGGGTTGTGCAGGTGAGAGTTTTCTTAGTGGCGCGGACTGATTGTCCACAAGACGGTCCACGAAATTACGTTCGAATGGCGAATCAACAGATTTGGCCGGAATGTGAATTAGTTGGTTCCGCTGATCTATGGACAGAACAATTGCGTCCCGAACGACGAAGCGGTCATAGCGAAGCTATCGGAGGCCGCAAGACGACCCGGCGGAGGGGCCGGGAGAGGGGAGAAGAGAGGAACGGCAGAGCGGCCGGGAGAGGGGCGGCAGGGGGCCGGGAGAGGGGGCGAGAGAGGGGCCGCGCGGAGCGATCCGGGCAACGACCGGACGAGGCATCGCCGGGTGGGACACCGGGCATCGGGCTGTGTCGGCGCTTCGCCGGGCGGGGGCGCCGATGTGGACGGCCAGGATTCTGAGGGGCGCGGACCGGGTGGGCGTCTGCCGGGCGCGGATCGTGCGAGGACCGGCTGGCTTCTCTCGGCGCGGACTGGGGCGCGGATCGGGCGAGCACTGGCTGGCTTCTGTCGGCGCGGCCTGGACGCGGAACAGGCGCGGATCGGGCGTGGCCGGGCTCGGGGTTGCGAGTTCGTGTCGGTCGTCCGGGTGCCCCTTCGGGTCAACCGCCGGAGGCGATTCGGCCCGAAGCGGCACCCGGACGACCGACTCAAGACGAACGAGCCGCCGCCGCGGAGCGGCGGCCGTCGAACACAGCGGCAGATAACTCAGTCGCCTCGGCGGACTGCTCCGAGGATCTGCTGTTCGGCCGGGGTGGTGTAGAGGCGCAGGTGCGCCCACATGTCCTGGCCCATCGCGATGACCTGGTCGTCCTTGAGCTGGGTCAGCTGCTGGAACATCTGCGGGCGCAGGCGCCACATCTGTCCTGCCAGCTGGGCCTGGCCCATCGGGAGGCGCTGGAGCAGCACGAGGTCCGCGTTGTTCGCCGTCGTGGACGCCTGCGGGTGCAGGTACGGCAGGACGTACATCGTGGTCTGCCACGGGGCGCGGGGCGGGAACAGCTCCTGCGGGACGTGGCCGCCGTCGTGGATCACCAGCAGCGGCATGTCCTCGGTCGGGCGCGGGAGGTCCGCCGGGGACAGCCGGCGCAGCTGCACCAGTTGGGACGGACGGCCGTCCGGGCCCTGGCCCGCGGCGCGCACGACCTGCTGCCACGCCTGGGGGCGGCCGGTCGCGATGATGATCCACGCGCCGGTCGCCATGGCGCGCACGGCGATCTGGCGGGCCAGGTACAGGCCGCCCACGGCGACCATGCGGGTCGGGGTCGGGCGCAGCACGGACACGCTGAGCGGTTCGCCCTTGGGGCCCTGGCCGAGCAGCATGCCACCGCGGTCGCTGCTGGGGCTGACCAGGTCGAGCATGTTCGGCGACACCAGGAACTCCGGTGCCACCGTGCCGCGGCCGCGCGAGTCGAGCAGGCGGGTCGACGAGCTCATGCCGCACCTCCCAGCGGCAGCGTCGCGGCGAGACCCGCGAGCTGCGCGCCCCGCAACGGGGTCAGCGTGATGTCGAGCTTGTCGCTCAGCTTCGAGAGCTGGTCGTCGGCGCGGTCGAGCTCGCTCGGGGTGCGGGCGCTGACCCGCACCAGGCCGCGCAGCGAGACCTGGCCGTCCTCGCGGGACGGTGAGATCGACAAGGCCAGAGTGGACGAGAGAGCGCGCACACCGGTGAGGGAGTTCAGGTTGCCCTTGAGGCCCTTGGACGGCCAGCCGGTGATCGCGTAGCTCGCGTGGCCGACGCCGCCCGCGGTGACGCCCGACCACTTCTCGCGCAGCGACACGGGCTTCGTGTTGCCGACGGCCGCGGTGAGCTCGGCCGACGAGATCGCGGCGCGCAGCAGCTCGTCCGAGTCGAGCGGGCGGATCGTGACGCCGGCGGACTCCAGCGCGTTGCGGACGCGGGACAGCGCGCCGATCAGCGCGCGGTGGGCGCCGACGACGCCGCCGCCGCGCTCCCTGATCGCCTCGCCGCAGCGGCGCGGGTCGAGCCGGACGGTGATCCACGTGGTGCGCCTGGCCGCCGCGGGCAGCGGGCCGAGCACCTCCTGGTACGAGCCGACGGCCGGGGCGTTCGGCGGAAGTGCCGCGCTGCCGGGGTAGCAGTGCCAGATCACGGTGATCGCGTCCAGCACCACGCCGCGGTCCTCCAGGCACGGTGCGAGCGCTCCCAGGGGCAGCGGCGGTGCCGTGCCGACGGCGGAGATCAGCGGCGGGGTCGGGTCGACCAGCAGCACCGCGGTCCACACGCCGTCGTGCCACGCCAGTGCGAGCGGGCGGCGTTCGTGGTCGACGCCCTTGGCGATCACCAGGTCCGGGATCGCGAGGCGCAGCAGCGCGACGCGCGGGTCCTCGGGGCCGAGCACCGGCAGCTCGTCGTCACCGGGCTTGGACTCCTGCTCCACGCGCTTCGCGGTGCGGGTGTGCGAGCGGAAGTTGTAGCGCAGCCGGACGCCGATCCACTGGGTCAGCCAACGGCCGCGCGACCGCGTGAAGGCGAGCACCAGTGCGATGAAGAGCACACCGCCCGCAATTGAGACGGAGACGACGTTCAACGCGCCCGCGTCGTTCTTCACGCCCATCAACGCCAGCACGAGGAGTGCGATGGCGAGACCGATCTCGATCGTGACTACGTTCGAGACGGGCAAGGAGCCAAGACTGACGTTGGCCGTTCTGCGACGGACACGTCCGACCGGACGAGGAGGCGCGGGTGGCTGCCGGCCAGGACCCCCTGGTCCACCTGGACCCTGCGGCCGAGCCGTCCCTGGGTTGGGGCGGGGCGGATGTGGAGTGGTCACGGACATCCGTTGTTGTCTCTTTCCCCTCGACGGTCGGTGGGCTTGGCGAACCGGCCCACGAAGCAACCTGCGTCCGGCTATCCTGCCGAACCGTACCGCGACTGGGAGAGCAGCGAGCCGAGAATGGCATCAACACCCACCACCAAGTCACAGGTCCAGGCCTACCAATTCGTCCTGCGGCGGATGCAGTCCGCTCTGGTCCGCAGAGACGCGGTGATGCTGCATGACCCCATGCGCAACCACTCGCGGGCGACAGCGGTCGGTGTGGTCCTCGGGATCGTCGGTCTGCTCGGCTTCCTGGTGTTCGGTCTCTTCAAGCCGGCGCCGAAGCTCGACGACCAGACGCAGATCGCCATCAGCAAGGAGAGCGGCCAGGTCTACGTCGTGGACTCCTCCCCGCGGAGGCTGATCCCGATGACGAACCTGGCGTCGGCCCGGCTGCTCTGGTTCTCCCGCAACAGCCCCGACGAGCAGGCCGGTGGCGGCGACGCCCCCGGCGGCACCGCGGGGGTCTCGCAGGGCGCCGCGGGTGGTGAGCCGAAGCTCGTCGACGAGGCGGCGCTCGCGAACCTGCCGCGCGGCAGGCTCACGGGTCTGCCCGACGCGCCGGACGTGCTGCCGAAGCCCGAGATGCGCATCGACGCGCAGTGGTCGGTCTGCGACACGCTCGACCTGGACGAGTTCCGCGAGAACCAGGCGGTGGAGAACCAGATCAGGACCTCCGTGATCGCCGGTGTGAGCGGCGGCAACCCGGAGCTCGGCGACGAGGCCGTGCTGGTGCAGCAGCGCACCGGCGCGAAGAAGGCGTACCTGATCTACAAGAAGCCCAACAACCTGCGCGACATCTCGTCGTCGACGGTCCGCGCCGAGGTGGACCTCCGCGACGACAAGGTGCTCAACGCGCTGGGGCTGCGCGGCAAGCAGCCGCGCGCGATCAGCACCGCGCTGCTCAACGCCATCCCCGAGGTCGCGCCGCTGGTCGCGCCGGAGGTCGAGAACCAGGGCGAGCGGGCGACGTACGTGACCGAGACGCGGGTGAACATCGGTGAGGTCGTCTCGGTGGACCTGACCGGCTCCGCGCAGTTCATGGTGGCGCTCAAGGACGGTTTCCAGGACATCGACCAGACCGTCGGCGACCTGCTGCGGTTCGCGTACTCCAACGCCAAGGAGCCGATCAAGCTCTCGCCGAACGCGGTGTCCGGCAACAAGAACCCGTCGAAGCCGCTGACGCTCGACTCCTACCCGGCGAAGATCCCGAGGACGCTGGAGGCGAACGCCGGCAACACCGTCGTCTGCCTCGGCTGGAAGGCCGAGAACTTCACCGAGCAGACCAAGGCCGAGCACACGTCGGTGACGATCGGCTCGAAGCTGCCCGGTCCCGCCGACATGGCGCCGGTGCAGCTGAACGCGGCGGGTGCCGCGGGCGAGATCATCGACGAGTTCCTGATGCTGCCGGGCAAGGCCGGCGTCGTGCGGGCGAGCCAGGGCAAGGGCGACTTCGGGACCGGCCCGGTGCAGGTCGTCACCGGCCGCGGGGTCCGCTACGGCGTCCCGGACCAGGCCACCGCGTCGGCGCTGGGCCTCGACGGCACCTTCCCGCCTGCGCCGAACCAGATCCTGAGCCTGCTGCCGATGGGCCCGCAGCTCAACAAGAACGAGGCGAACCGCAGCTACGACGCGATCCCCACGCCGAAGGGCACGATCACCGACCCGCAGGCGGTCGTCCGGAAGTAGCGGAACCGGTCCGGGTGCGGCACCGTCCAATCGGACGAATGCACCCGGACTCGTTAGGGGAACGCCGTGGCCGGTCGGATATCCGTCGACCCGGAGTGGCTGGAGCAGTACGCCGACCGGATCGACGGCACGACGGACGATCTGAGGCGCGTGCGGGACGCCATGAAGGTCACGCCGCTACGCCCGCAGTCGTTCGGTGAGATCGGCAGGACCGCGGGCACCGTCCAGGCATACGCGCGGGCCGCGGAGCTGCTCAACTCCCAGCTCGCCCGTGCCTGCGACACGCTGGACGCGGCCGCCAAGGGCCTGCACGCCGTCGCGAAGGAGCACGGGCACCAGGAGGACGAGAGCCTGCGGCTCATCGAGAAGGCCGACCGGAGGTAGGGACCCGTGGCCAAGGACGGCAGGCAGATCGCGGCCGAGGTGGCTCCCGAGCTCGACTACCTCTCGCGGGTGAGCCGCAAGCTCGGCGTCGTGGACCTCGTGCACGACTACTTCGACCCGCTGGTGGGCGACTGGAACGACCTGCGCGAGGAGGCCGTGCGCTGGCGCAAGGCCGCCGAGGTGACCGACGCGGTGACCAAGCACGTCTCGGCGCCGCTGGGCGGTGTGGACGCGCGGTGGCAGGGCGCGGACGCGGACGCGTTCCTCGACCACATGCGCCAGGTCGGGCTCGCGGGCGGGGACATGTCCGACGCGATGAACGCCATGGCGGACGCGTTGGAGGAGACCGCCGAGGGCGTGCGCGACATCGTGCAGGACATGGCGCACGTGCTCGCCGACGTCGCCGACTCGGTGTCGGGCACGGCGTCGCTGCCCCTGGAGGGCGACCAGCGCGCGGTCCGGCACATCGAGGACGTCAAGGAACCGGTGCGCGAGCTGCACGAGTCGGCGCGCCAGGTGATGGAGGCGTTCCTCCGGCTGTGCGACGGGCTTTCCGGTGAGGCCAGGGGCTTCGACGCCGTGCGGATGGAGCACCGGTACCCCGAGAAGGACTGGACCTACACGGCACCGGCCAAGCAGGCCGTGACGCTGCCCGAGGCGGCCACGGCGTCCGCGACGGCCTCCGCCGGAGCCGCCGTGCCGGCCGGTGGCGGCGGTGCGGCCGGTGGTGTCGGCGGTGCCGGAAGTGGTGCCGGAAGTAGTGCCGGCAGCGGCGTCGGCTCGGCCGGTGTCCCCGCCGCCGCGACGCCCGCGTCCCCGATGCAGTTCGGTGGCGCCACAGGCGTCGCTGAGCAGGCTCCCGCCCCTGCCGGGGGTGCGGGCACCGCCACGGCCGCCGCGGCCGTGGGAGGCCGTCCTGGGGGCGCTTCCGGCGGCATGGGGATGGGCATGGGCGGCATGGGCATGATGGGCGGGATGATGGGCGGCCAGCAGGGCGGCGGCGACAAGGAGCACAAGCCGAAGCAGCGGCTGAGCGGCACGATCGAGGACCTGCTGGGCAAGCCCAAGAAGGCCGCGCCGAAGACCATCGGCGACGAGGACTGAGCGGTTCTTCCCCAGAAGCGGTTCTGCCCGGACGAGAAGGGCCCGCCGGAACAGTTCCGGCGGGCCCTTCTCGTCAGTGCGCTAGGCGGTGCTGCCGCGCCTGCGGTTGAGCGCGTTGCGGACGATCATCGTCAGCGCCAGCAGCGCGCCACCGGTGCCGATGCCGCTCAGCGCCACGATGATCGGCGGCCAGTCGAGTCCCGGTGGCGGGGTGACGGACGTGGCGATCTCCTTCGGCTGGGCCTTCTGGAACCCCGCCGACTCGGCCGGCAGCACCGCGGTCAGCGCGGCGACCGGGTTGACCATGCCGTAGCCGATCTTGTGGTCCTTTCCGGACACACCGCCGGGGTGCAGGGCCGTCGCCTTGAGACGGTCCATCACCTGACGCGCGGTGAGATCGGGGAACCGCTGCCGCACCAGCGCGGTGATGCCGGAGACGTACGGCGCCGCGAAGCTCGTGCCCTTGATGTCCTGCACGCCGTTCGCGGTCACGTTCGCGTTCGTCAGGCCGGTGCCCTTGGGGTCGACGGAGATGATCTCCTCGCCCGGCGCGGCGATGCTCACCCACGGGCCCCAGACGCTGAAGTCCGACACCTCGCCGTCGCGGCCGATCGACGCCACCGACAGCACGTCGTCCGCGAACCAGGCCGGGGACGAGATCGAGTTGACGTTGTTGATGTCCAGGTTGTGGTTCTGCACCGGGCAGCCGGCGCCCTGGCCGTTGAGGTTGCCCGCCGCCGTCACGATCACGGAGTCCTTGACGTCCACCGCGTACCGGATGGCCGCCTGGAGCTTGCGGTCGTCCGCGCTGAACCCCTTGGGGGTGCCGCAGTTCGTCAGCGAGATGTTGATGACCTCGGCGTTGGCGTTCGCGGCGCGGACGATGGCCTGCGCGAGCGTGGCGACCTTGCCCGCCGTGGCGCGCTTCTCGTTGTTGGCGTCGCCGGGGAACTCGTAGCGGTCGCTCGTCTGGCGGATCGCGAGGATCGTCGCCTCCGGTGCGGCGCCGACGAAGTCGCCCTCGGTCTTGGCCGCCGCGGCGACACCGGCGACCTCGGTGCCGTGGCCGTCGCAGTCGTCCGTGCCGTTGTCGTTGCCGAACACGTACTCACCCGCGCCCTGGACCCGGCCGGTGAAGCGCGGGTTCCTCGGGTCGACGCCGGTGTCGATGATCGCGATCCGGACGCCCTTGCCGGTGGCGAACTTGTGGGCCTGGTCCAGGTTCAGGTACACCTGCCCCCAGGGCATGTACTCGATCAGTTCGCTCTTCGTGTCGGACTCGACGCAGCCCTTGTCGGTGCGCTTGTAGACCACGTCCGGCTTGCCCTCGTCCGCCGGGGGCTGCGTGCCCTCCGGCAGGTCCGGCGGCACCGAGTTCGGCCGGGCGGAGGCCGGGGCCGAAGGTGGAGCCGGCTCGGAGGACGCGGTCGAGGGCGGCGGGGCCGAGGGCGACGACGGCTGGGCGGCGGCCTGGGGAAGCGTTCCCGTCAGCAGCAGCAAGCCGGCGGTCGCCGCCGCCGTGGTGCGCCTGATGCCGGTCCTCATAGCGAGATCAGGCCCCGGAAGACCGAGTACATGTCCATCACCGCCAGCGCCAGCGGCACGACCGACGCGATCAGGATCGCCTCGATGATGTCGACCGTGCGGCGCAGCGGTGGCGAGAACTTCTGACCGGGGAACACGACGCCGAGCACCAGCGCGAGGGCGCCGAGCAGCAGCAGCGCGCCGAAGACGAACGCGATGCGGTCGAACTCCGACGAGATGAGCAGCCAGCCGAGCAGGATGCCCGCGCTCGCGAGCATGCCGGTCGACAGCAGGGCCACGGCCTGCGCGCCGTTGGCGTACGCCCGGCCGCGCATCATCAGCACGATCGCGACGACGACGCCGTAGATCGGGCCCCAGACCGTGTCGGCGGACGCGGCGACGATGGCGGCCAGCGCCGCGACCGCGCCGGTACCGATGATCATGCCGGTGAGGTACTCGTGGGCGACGGCGGTGCGCCGCTCGATGACCGCGTACTCCGGGAAGCCGGTGTCCTCCTTGAGGTCCTCGGCGTTCGTCGGCACGACGGGCGGCGGGATCTTGGCCAGCTGCAGCGTGAGCCTCGGCAGCAGCGACAACGCGCCGAGCGCCACCGCGCCGGTCGCCGCGGCGACACCGGGCAGCGGGTGCTCGACGAACGTCGCGACGAGGAACGCGAGCGAGACGAACGTGCCGGCCGTGGCGGCGGCGATGAACACCGTGATGCCCTGGCCGATCAGCAGGATGCCGCCCCACGCGAAGATCATCAGCAGGGCCGAGGCGAGCAGCATCTTCGGCGTGAAGCCGACGCCGGGCACCGCGTGGTAGCCCGCGACGAACGCGAGCGGCAGCGAGCCGCACGCGGCGATCAGCACGCCGGTCGACGTCGCGGAGTAGGCCCGCGCGATGGTCGCGCCCGTGGCCAGCGCGGCGATCGCGCCGACACCGCCCGTGATGGCCGCCGCCAGCCCGCTGCCGCCCGCACCGTCGGTGAAGGGGCCGGACAGGAACAGCGCCACCGCGGCGGCGATCAGCGAGAGCGCGCCCGCGATGTGGCCGAACCGCTGCGCGGTCTCCTTGGTCCACGGCCGGAACGAGTCCGGATCGGACTCCGCGATCGCGTCGACGACGTCGTCGTACAGCGGCGGAGGCGGGTTCTCGTTGCGGCGCCGCAACTGCAGCAGCTCGCCGTCGACGACGCCGAGCGAGGCGAGCGTGCGCGCCGGGTCGAGCGGGCTGTCGCCGAGCTTCGCGAGGCACCAGCCGCCGTGCCGGACACCACCGTCCGGAGTGGCCTCTCTCGCCATGTCCAGCAGCATCGGCAGGAGATCGGCCACCGCCACGTCGGCAGGCAGCGCGACGTCGATACGCGTTCGAGGTGCCACCACCGTGACACGGCTGAACACCGTCGTACCGGTCGCCACCAGGGCCCCCTAAGTCAGATCATTCGTTGCGAACTCTTGGCCCGACCCTATTGGTCCACCTGGGAGGTCATCGGGCGGCCCTAGTATGGCCGCACCGGCGCCACTTGCACCCGTGGTTCGCAGAACACGGCCGACTGGGTTTTTTCCCGACCCACCTTCGTGACGCGCGCGGATGCGCAATAGTGTCGGTTGCTAACGGTGGCGTATCGAGATGTCGAAGAGGTGCCTGTCAGTTGAGCACGCTGCAGTTCAAGCGAACGGCACGCCTTGCTGCTCCCCGGCCTCCCGGCGGCGAGGTCCACCTCGAGCCGCCACCCGAGGTCCCCCGGATCATCCCCGGCAACATCATGATGAAGGCGATGCCCGTCGTCATGATCATCGCGTCCGTCGGCATGATGGGCATGATGTTCGTGTTCGCGCCGCGGCAGCCCGCGGCGATGATCATGCCGGGCATGATGATGATCTCGACCATCGGCATGATGGCGAGCGGCATGGGGTCCGGCAAGGGCCAGAAGAAAGCCGAGATGAACGAGGACCGCAAGGACTACCTGCGGTACCTCGGCCAGATGCGCGACCGCGCCCGCGAAGCCGCCGACGAGCAGCGCGCCGAGCGCGAGTGGGTCCACCCCGACCCGCAGATGCTGTGGTCCCTCGCGACCACCCGGCGCATGTGGGAACGCCGCCAGAACGACCCCGACTTCTGCCATCTGAGGGCCGGTCGCGGCTCGCAGCGGCTCGCGACCCGCCTGGTGCCGCCGCAGACGGGTCCCGTCGAGGAGCTGGAGCCGATCGCGACGCTGGCGCTGCGCCGGTTCGTGCGCGCCCACTCGCTCGTCCCCGACCTGCCGATCTCGATCGCGCTGCGCGGCTTCGCCGCCGTCGGCCTGCTCGGCGAGATCGAGGACCGCCGCGACCTCGCCCGGGCCCTGCTCGCCCAGCTCGTCACCTTCCACTCCCCGGACGACCTGCTGATCGCGGTCGTCAGCGCCGGCCGCACCAAGCAGCTGTGGGAGTGGGCGAAGTGGCTGCCGCACGTGCAGCACCCGACCGACATCGACGGCATCGGCCAGCGCCGCATGATGGCGAACTCGCTCGCCGAGATCGAGGCGATGCTGGACGAGAACCTGCGCGACCGGCAGCGGTTCACCCGCAACGCCCCGCCGCCGCCCGACCAGCCGCACATCGTGATCGTCATCGACGACGGCGACATCAGCCGCGAGGAGATGATCATCCTCGAGGAGGGGCTCGTCGGCGTCACGCTGCTCGACCTCTCCGAGTGCCTCGGCAACCTGACCGCGCGCCGCGGCCTGCGCCTCGTCGTCGAGAACAACCAGCTCGGCGCCCGCTCCGCGAGCGGTGTCGAGTGGTTCGGCACGCCGGACCGCCTCTCGGTCGTCGAGGCCGAGGCGCTCGCCCGCAGGCTGTCCCCGTACCGCATGGGCGCCGCCGGTGAGGCCGGTGGCGACAGCGGCGAGGACCCGCTGGCGATGAACAACAACCCGCCGCTGCTCGAGTTCATGGGCATCCCCGGCGACCCGATGACGTTCGACGTGCAGCAGGCGTGGCGGCCACGGCCCAAACGAGACCGCTACCGCATCCCGTTCGGCATCGGCGAGCACGGCCAGCAGGTCGAGCTCGACATCAAGGAGGCCGCCGAGGACGGCATGGGCCCGCACGGCCTGTGCATCGGCGCCACCGGTTCCGGCAAGTCGGAGTTCCTCCGCACCCTGGTGCTGGGCCTGCTGGCCTCGCACTCGTCGACGGCGCTCAACATGATCCTCGTCGACTTCAAGGGTGGTGCGACGTTCCTCGGCCTGGACAAGGCCCCGCACGTCGCCGCGACGATCACCAACCTGGCGGGCGACCTCACCCTGGTCGACCGCATGAAGGACGCCATCGCCGGCGAGGTGTCGCGCCGCCAGGAGGTCCTGGCGAAGGGCAACTACAAGAACGTCTGGGACTACGAGAAGGCGCGGGAGAACGGCGCCCAGCTCGACCCGCTGCCCGCGCTGTTCATCTGCATCGACGAGTTCTCCGAGATGCTGACGGCGAAGCCGGACTTCATCGACATCTTCCTCCAGATCGGTCGTGTCGGCCGGTCGCTGCAGATGCACATGCTCCTCGCGTCGCAGCGGCTCGAAGAGGGCAAGCTGCGCGGTCTCGACACGTTCCTCTCGTACCGGATCGGTCTGAAGACGTTCAACGCGGCCGAGTCGCGCGCCGCCATCGGCGTGCCGGACGCCTACGAGCTGCCGCCGATCCCGGGCTCGGGCTACCTGAGCGTCCAGGGCATGCCGCTGACCAGGTTCAAGGCGCTCTACGTCTCGGGCACCTACCGGCCGTCGGGCATGCAGTCCGTCGGCGAGTCGGTGGCCGTGCGCAGCGACAAGCGCCCGCGGTTCTTCGTGCCGGACTTCATCGAGATCCCGAAGGAGCCGGAGCGCCCTGTCGAGCCGGTCGCCGTCGCGGCGGCGCCCGTCAAGGAGGACGCGAACGAGCCGACGCAGCTTGAGCTGATCGTCGACCGCCTCGTCGGCCAGGGCCCGCCCGCGCACGAGGTGTGGCTGCCGCCGCTGAACGAGCCGCCGACGATGGACACGATGCTGCCGCCGCTCGACGTGACGCAGGACCGCGGTCTCACGTCGCCGGGCTACCCGGCGAACGGCAAGCTGCAGATCCCGGTCGGCGTCGTCGACAAGCCGTTCGAGCAGCGCCGCGACCTGCTGTGGGCCGACTTCTCCGGTGCCGCCGGCCACGGCGCGGTCGTCGGTGGCCCGCAGTCCGGCAAGTCGACGCTGCTCAGGACGATGATCGCGTCGATGTCGCTGACCCACACGCCGGAGGAGGCGCAGTTCTACTGCATCGACCTCGGTGGTGGCACGCTCGCGTCGATGGAGGACATGCCGCACGTCGGTGGCTTCGCCGGCCGTCTCGACGTCGACAAGGTCCGCCGCATGGTGGCGGAGCTCCAGACCCTCATCACCGAGCGCGAGCTGCGGTGGCGCGACCAGCGCATCGACTCGATGGCCGAGTTCCGCAACCGCAAGCGCCGCGGTGAGATCCGCGACGACAACTTCGGCGACGCGTTCCTGATCGTCGACGGCTGGATGAACTTCCGCCAGGAGTTCGAGATGGTCGAGCCGCAGGTCCAGGCGCTGGCGGCGCAGGGTCTGTCCTACGGCGTGCACGTGATCGTCGCCGCCAACCGGTGGGCGGAGATCCGGCCCGCCATGAAGGACCTGCTCGGCACCCGGTTCGAGCTGCGCCTCGGTGACCCGAGCGAGTCCGAGATCGACCGCAAGGTCGCCGTCAACGTCCCGCCCGGCCGTCCCGGCCGCGGCCTCACCGGTGACAAGCTGCACTTCCTCACCGGTCTGCCGCGCATCGACACCTCGCAGGACCCGACGACGATCTCGGCGGGCGTGCAGGACCTCAGCAACAAGCTCAACCAGTCCTGGCAGGGCCCGCGCGCCCCGCAGGTCAGGATGCTGCCGGACCTGCTCGACTACGGGCAGTTCATGGCACAGGTCCAGCAGCACAACCCGAACCGCGGCCACCTGGTCCCGGTCGGCGTCAACGAGGACGAGCTCGCGCCGGTCTACATGGACTTCGACGCGGACCCGCACTTCTTCGCGCTGGCCGACGGCGAGTCCGGCAAGACGAACCTTCTGCGCACGATCATCCGCGGCATCATGACCAGCTACACCTCGTCCGAGGCGCTGATCCTGCTCGCGGACTACCGCCGCACGCTGCTCGGGTTCATCGACACCGACCACCTGCTGAGCTACGCCGTGTCGTCGGCGCAGCTGACGCAGAACATCGCGGAGGTCAGGGGCTCGCTGAGCAGGCGCCTGCCCGGTCCGGACGTCACGCAGGAACAGCTGCGCAACCGTTCGTGGTGGACCGGCCCCGAGGTGTTCATCGTCGTCGACGACTACGACCTGGTGGCACCGCAGGGCGCCGTGAACCCGCTGCAGCCGCTGGCGGAGTTCATCCCGCAGGCGAAGGACGTCGGTCTGCACATCGTCGTGACCCGCCGCATGGGTGGCGCGTCCCGCGCGTTGTACGACCCGGTCCTCGGCAAGCTGAAGGAGATCTCGGCGCCGCTGTTCGTCGGGTCCGGCTCGAAGGAGGAGGGCAACATCGTCGGCACGCTCAAGCCGTCGCCGCAGCCTCCCGGCCGGGGCACGCTGGTGACCCGCAAGTACGGTCAGCAGCGCATGCAGTTCGCCTGGATCCCCTCGGAGTAGCACTTCTCCGACGCCCTCGTGGGCGGTCCCGCCGGACGGTGGGGCCGCCCACGAGTCGTTCCGGGCGGGTTCCGGGCAGAAAAACGGGCCCGCGGCGGGTGCCGCGGGCCCGAAACCGAACAGCAGGGGACTGTCCGGTTCCCCCATGACCGGATCCGCTCTGACCGGTCCACTGGGGAGGACCGGCCGGAGTGGACGCCGACGGCCGCGGCACCCCCCACTTCCGTTGCCACCGCCGTCGTTCCGGCTGAGCACCACTCTGCCCGGCGGCGCTCACACTTCGGTCACGCGGCGGGAGTCCCGGACAGGCCGCCCCTAGAGTTCCCGGACGGGCTCATGCTCCGGTCACGTCGTCGCAGAGGAGGGGACCGTGGCTGCCGAGTACCGCGTCCTGGGGCCGTTGGAGGTCTTGCTGGACGGTGTCGCAGTGCCGGTGCCGGCCGGGCGGTGCCGAGTGCTGCTGGCGGCGTTGCTGTTGCGCCCCAACCAGGTCGTGCCGGTCGCCGAGCTGGTGGAACGGGTGTGGGACGGCACGCCGCCGGACCGGGACAGGGCGAGGTCGTCGCTGCAGACGCTGGTGCGGCGGCTGCGGGTCGCGCTCGGCGCGGCCGACTGCGTCCGTACGGCGCCCGGCGGTTACCGGGCCTCGGTGCTCCCGGACCAGCTCGACCTGCTGAGGTTCCGCGCGCTGACCCGTGCCGGGGACTTCGCCGCCGCCGTGGCGTTGTCGCGAGGTCCTGTCCTGTCGGACGTGAAGACCGGCGCGGTGCTCGGCATCGAGGCCGAGCAGGTCACCGAGGAGTGGCTGGAAGCGCTGCAACGCCGGATCGACGCCGATCTCGGCGCGGGCGCCGGACCGGACCTCGTCGCGGAGCTCAGGTCGTTGACGACGAGGTACCCGTACCGGGAGCCGTTGTGGGCGAGCCTCCTGCTGGCCCTCGCCCAGTCCGGGCAGCAGGCGGCGGCGCTGACGGCGTACCGGCAGGTCCGCGATCTGCTGAAGAGCGAGCTGGGCGTCGGCCCGGGAGAGCGGCTGCGGGCGGTGCACCAGCGGGTCCTCGCCGGGGAGGTGCGGGGACGCGGTCCGGTGCCGCGGTTGCTGCCCACGGCCATGCCGCGGTTCGTCGGACGTGAGACCGCTCTCCGGGAGCTCGACTCCCTGATGCGCGGCGAAGACCGCACCATCGCCACGATCACGGGCACGGCGGGCGTCGGCAAGACGATGCTCGCCTTGCACTGGGCCCACAGCGTCGCCGGTCGTTTCCCGGACGGACAGCTGCACGTCGACATGCGCGGGTTCGACCGGCACCGCGAACCCATGACGGCGAGCGACGTCCTCACCCGGTTCCTCACCGGCCTCGACGTGCCGCCGGACCGCCTGCCCGTCGAGGCCGGCGCGCGGAGCGCGATGTTCCGCGAGCTCGTGGCAGGCCGCCGGATGCTGGTGGTGCTGGACAACGTCCGCGACGCTGGGCACGTCCGGCTCCTCCTGCCGGAACGGTCACCGTCGTTGGTGCTGATCACGAGCCGCGACCGGCTCGCGGAGATCCCCGGTGCCCACCGGGTCGAGCTGGACGCGCTCACCGCGGAGGAGGGCCGCGCGCTGCTCGCCGGCCGACTCGGCGACGGACGGGTGGACGACGCGGCCGACGACCTCGTCGCGTGGTGCGGGGGCCTGCCGCTGGCGCTCGCGATCGTGGCGGCACGTGCCGCCGTCGAGCCGGACCTGCCGCTGGCGGCGCTCGTCGCGGAGCTCGCGGACGAACGGCGGCGCCTCGACCTGCTCGACACCGGGGACGCCGCCACCAGCGTCCGCACCGTGTTCCAGTGGTCGTACCAGCGGCTGAGCCCGGCCGCCGCACGCCTGTTCCGGCTGGTCGGCCTGCACCCCGGACCGGACATCACCGTTCCCGCCGCGACGAGCTTCGCAGGCGAGCCCGCGGCCGCGGCGGTGCGGGAGCTGGTCGGGGCGAACCTGCTGCGTGAGCACGTTCCCGGCCGGTACGCGTGCCACGACCTCCTGCGGATCTACGCGGCCGAACGGGCGGAGGCGGACGAGCCCGCCGAGGCGCGCGGGGAGGCGGTGCAGCGGATGCTCGACCACTACCTCCACACGCTGACCCACTTCGACCACGTCCACAACGAGGACCACCGCAAGCTGGATGACCCTCCGGTCCCGGTCGCCGGCGTGGTCGCCGAGACGTTCGCCGACCGGCCCGCCGCGCTGGAGTGGCTCCGTGCCGAGCAGGCGGTGCTCCGTGCGGTGGCCGGGTACGCCGACGATCACGGGCACGACCGGCACACCTGGCAGCTGACCCTGTTCGCGGCGGACATGGTCGAGCAGTTCGGTCTGTGGCACGACTGGGTCGGCCACGTGGACCGTGCGTCAGCTGCGGCCGCACGCATCGGCGCCGTGGTCCAACATATTTGGCTCACCTTCCTCACAGCCGTCGGTCATGCCCGGCTCAGGCGCTTCGACATCGCCCTGGAGTGGTTCGAGCGCACCGACCGGCTCAACGACGAGATCGGCTTGGTGGCGGGCCGGGTGCGGGCTCAGGCCGGCGTCGCGTGGGTTCTGACGGAACTGGGCCGGTTCCACGAAGCGATCGAGGTGGCGAGAAAGTCGCTCGAGCTGCAGCGTGGCGCCGCCGACCGCACTCCGGAACGGATGCGGATGGCGTTGCACCAGCTCGCGGCGGTTCTTGTCGATGCCGGTGAGTACGAAGAGGCGCTTGAACTCGCCGCCGAGTTCGACGCACAGGAAGGGATCGGCACCACCAACGGCCGCGCTTTGATGGTGACGGAGAAGGTGCGGGCGTATGTCGGACTCGGCCGGTACGAGCTCGCATTGGCTGAAGCGGGTCAGGCGCTTCAGCTCGCCAGGGGGACCGGTTCCTGGATCGACACCGCCACCGTGCAGGACCTGCGGGGTGATGTGCACCAGGGCCTCGGTGACGTCGCGGAGGCCAGGCGTTGGTGGACGGAGGCGTTGGAGACCTACGAGCAGCACCGGCATCCGAACGCCGAGGCGGTGCGGGCCAAGCTCGCCGCACTCCCCGGAAACCGGTGAGCGGTGCTGGTGGCCCCCCAGGAGCTTCGCCACCAGCACCGCTGAGGAGAACTCTGCCCGACACCGCTCACACTTCGCTCACACCCGCTCGCCGGTGTCCTGTGTGCACCGGCCACCGCACACCGGGAGAAAACCGGCGAGGTGTGGCAACGTTCGGCGAAGCTGCGGCGTGGTCTGTTCGGTGTGGAGGCCGAGGGCAGACCGCCGCACGGCCGGCTGAGGTGGAACAGGGGTCATGAACGTCGAGTACCGCGTCCTCGGGCCGTTGGAGGTGCTGCGCGACGCGACGCCGATCCCGTTGCCGGCGGGCAGGGGACGGGTGTTGCTCGCCACGTTGTTGTTGCGCCCCAACCGGTTCGTCTCGGTGGACGAGCTGGTGGACCGGTTGTGGGACGGTGAGCCGCCGACCCTGGACCGGGCCCACAAGACGTTGCAGATGGTCGTGCGGCGGGTGCGGATGGCGTTGGGGGAGGCCAACTGCGTCCGCACGGCGACCGGCGGCTACCTGGCGGAGGTGGACCCCGGGCGGCTGGACCTGACGCGGTTCCGCCGGCTCGCCGCCGAGGGGGAGCTCGCGGCGGCACTGGCGCAGTGGCGTGGTGCGCCGGTCTCCGACGTCGGCTCACGGCACCTGCACCGCGAGGACGTGCCGCCGCTCGTCGAGGAACGGCTTGTGGTGCACGGCAAGCGGATCGAGGCCGACCTGGCGCGTGGCCGCGGCGCGGAGCTGGTGGACGAGCTGCGGGAGCTGACCCGGGAACACCCGCTGCGCGAGGGGTTCTGGGCGCAGTTCGTGCACGCGCTGCACCAGGCGGGCAGGCCGCGGGAGGCGCTCGCCGCGTACGAGGAGATCCGCACCCACCTCGCCGACGACCTGGGCGTCGAGCCGGGACCGTCGTTGCGCGACCTGCACGACCGGCTGCTCACCCCGGTCTCGCTGCCCGGTGCGCCGCGCCTGCTGCCCGCGCCACCGGAGCGCCTCACGGGACGGGCCGCCGAGCTGGCCAGGCTCACCGCCGCGGCCACTCCCGGGACGTCGGTCGTGATCATCGCGATCGACGGCGCGGCGGGCGTCGGCAAGACGGCGCTGGCCCTGACCTGGGCGCACCTGGTCGCCGACCGCTTCCCCGACGGCCACCTGCACGCGGACCTGCGCGGCTCCGGTCCGCCGGGAGAGACAGCCGACCCCGCTGACGTGCTGGCCGGGTTTCTCGGCGCGCTCGGGATCTCGCGCGGGAGGATCCCCGGCGACCTGGCCGACCGGGCGGCGCTCTACCGCGGCGTCGTCGCCGACCGGCGCGTGCTCGTGGTGCTCGACGACGCCCGTGACGTGGAGCAGGTGCGTCCGCTGCTGCCCACCGGGCGGGGCTGCCTGGCCGTGGTCACCAGCCGCAGGCGGTTCACCGGCCTGGTGGTGCGCGAGGGGGCGGTGCCCGTGACGCTCGGCCCGTCCGGGACCGGTGAGGGGGAGAGATGACCGTGACCGTCGAGTTCCGCGTGCTCGGCCCGCTGGAGGTGCTGGTGGATGCGGAGCCGGTGCCCGTCCCGGCCGGTCGCTGCCGCGTGCTGCTGGCGACGTTGTTGTTGCGCCCCAACCAGTTCGTGCCGGTCGACGAGCTGGTCGACCGGGTGTGGGACGGTGAGCCGCCGACAGCGGACCGCGGTCACAAGACCCTGCAGATGGTCGTCGCCCGCCTGCGCACCGCGCTGGGCCCGGCCAACCGCGTGCGCACCTCCCGCGGCGGCTACCTCGTCGAGGTCGGTCAGGACGAGCTGGACCTGCTGCGGTTCCGCGCGCTGGCGGGGGCCGGCGACCACACCGCCGCGTCGGCGCTGTGGCGGGAACCGGTGCTGGGCAACGTGAAGTCCGACCGGCTGCACCGCGACGACGTGCCGCTGCTGCTCGACGAACGCCTGGCCGTGCTGGAGAGGCGGGTCGACGCCGACCTCGGCAGGGGACTGGCCGCGCAGCTCGTGCCCGAGCTGCGCTCGCTGGTCGCCGCGCACCCGTTGCGCGAGACGTTCTGGCGGCAGCTGATGCTCGCGCTCTACCGCTCCGACCGGCAGGTGGAGGCGCTCGCCGCCTATCAGGAGATCCGCGACCTGCTCGCGGACGAGCTCGGCGTCGATCCCGGACCACCGCTGCGCGAGCTGCACGAGCGCATCCTGCGTTCCGACGTCGAGCCGGCCGGGCAGCGCGTGGTGCCCCGGCAGCTGCCCGCGGGCGTGCGCAACTTCGTCGGACGCAGCGCCGAGCTGGCCGCGTTGTCCGCGACGGCCGGGATCACGCTGGTGCACGGCACCGGCGGCGTCGGCAAGACCGCGCTGGTGCTGCGCTGGGCGCACGAGGCGCGGTCGGGGTTCCCGGACGGCGACCTGCACCTCGACCTCAGGGGCTTCGACCCCGAGGGACGCCCGGTCCGCGCGGCGCAGGCCGCCGAGACGTTGCTGCTGGGGCTCGGCGTGAAGAAGGTGCCGGCCGACGAGGACGCGCGGTTCGCCTTGCTGCGCAGCGAGCTGGCCGACCGGCGCATGCTGCTCGTGCTGGACAACGCGGCCTCCAGCGACCAGGTGCTGCCGCTGCTGCCGGGCACCCCCGGTGTGCGGGTCGTCATCACGAGCCGCAACCAGCTCCGCCCCCTGGTCGCCAGGCACGGCGTCACGACGACGGCGCTGCACCAGCTGGACGACGAGGAGTCGCGCGCCCTGCTCGCGGCAGTCCTCGGCGCCGGGCGGCTCGCGGCCGAACCAGGCACGGCGGAGGAGATCGCCGCGCGGTGCACCGGCCTGCCGCTCGCGTTGCGGGTCTTCGCCGAACGCGTGGCCCGGTTCCCGGACGTACCGCTGAGCGAGTTCCTCGGCGAGCTGCGCGGCGAACGGCTCGACGCGCTGAGCGACTTCGAGGACGTCGACGTGCGGGCGGTGTTCTCGTGGTCGTACCGGGCGCTGGGCGAGGACGAGGCCAGGATGTTCCGGCTGCTGTCCGTCCACCCCGGAGCCGACTTCGACGTCCCCGCGGCGGCGGCGCTCGCCGGTGTGCCGGTCGCGAGGGCACGGCGGCTGCTCGAACGGCTCGCCGCCGACCACCTCGTCCAGTCGCGCTCACCCGGCCGCTACGACCTGCACGACCTGTTGCGGGCGTACGCGGCGGAGCTGTGCGGGGACGAAGAGGCGGCGGCGCTGAGGCTGACCGAGTGGTACGTCCACTCCCTGCAGAACGCCGCGGAGATGCTCCCCGGCAAGCAGACGCTGCGCGCGGAGGACCTGACGACCGGCGTCACGCCGCGGGAGTTCACCGACCGCTTCGAGGCGCTCGCCTGGTGCCGCGGCGAATGGGACAACCTCGGTGCCGTGCTGCACGCCGCACTCGGCCGCGGGTGGGGGCGTGCGGCGCAGGCGATCGTCGCGCACCTGCGCACGCACACCCTCGTCGAGCGGGTCCGCTCCCAGGACCTCGTCGCGATGTTCGAGGCGGTGCAGGGGATCGGGGCTCCCCGTGAGCAGGGCCTGAGCCGGGTGAAGCTGGCGGCCCAGTACGTCGACGTCGAACGGTACGAGGACGCGTTGCGGGAGTTCGAGGCCGGACTGCCGCTGGTGCGCGCGGCCGGGGAACGGCTCGCCGAGGTGTCGGCCCTGAACAACATGAGCATCGCGCTGCTCGCACTGGGCCGCAGGGAGGAGTCCCTCGCGGTCAACCACCGCACGCTCGACCTGGCCGTCGAGATCGGCGACCTCACGATGGAGGCCATCTGCGCCGCCAACATCGTCGGGTCGCTCAACGACCTCCGCCGCTACCCGGAGGCGGTCGAGGCGGGGGAGCGGGCGCGCGAGGCCATGCGCAGGCTCGGCGACGAGTACCTGGAGGCACGGCTCGACGACTTCGTCGGCTTCGCCCTCGCCGAGGTCGGCAGGCAGGAGGAGGGCCTGGAGATGCTGCGGCACGACGAGGCGGTGCGGGCCTGGGAGGAGGCGCTGGAGGTGGCGCGGTCCACCGGGATCCCGCGCGTCGAGGGACTCGAGACGAAGCTCTCCCTGGTGCGCGGACCCGGCCCTGGCTGAGGCGAGGTTGACCATCCGTGTCGTCTCGGCGGGTCTCATCGGGTAAGCATGTGCGCGAAAAGAGGGGAAGGTGCATGAGCCTGCACGTCGCGGTCGACTTCGGCACGTCGAGCACCTGCGTCGCGATCTCCGCGCGCGGCCGGGAGCCGCAGGTCGTCGTGTTCGACGGCCAGCCGCTGGTGCCGTCCGCCGTGTTCGCCGCGGCCGACGGCACCGTGTTCGTCGGCCAGGAGGCCGAGCGGCAGGCCGCGGTCGACCCCGCCCGGTACGAGCCGCACCCGAAGAGACGTGTGGACGAGGGCGAGCTGCTGCTCGGCACGTCCGTGCTGCCCGTGGTGGACGTCGTGCGCGCGGTGCTGACCCGGGCCGTCAACGAGGCACGGCGGGTGGGCGGCGGTGCGCCCGTCGACCTCCTCGTGCTGACGCACCCGGCCGACTGGGGCACGGTGCGCACGCGCGTCCTGCTCCAGGCCGCGCGAGGGCTCGGCCGGGAGGTCGTCCTGGTGCCGGAACCCGTCGCGGCGGCCGTCTTCCACTCGGCGAGCCACTCCGTCCCGGACGGTGCCGCGCTCGCCGTGCTCGACCTGGGCGGCGGGACCGTCGACGCGAGCGTGGTGGCGCGCACCGGCAGGAGCTTCCGGGTGCTCGCCACCAAGGGCGACCCGAGCTTCGGCGGCGCCGACATCGACCAGGCCCTGCTCGACCACGTCGGCGGGCTGGTCGCCGCCAAGGACCCCGAGGCGTGGCGGCAGCTCGTCGAGGGCAGGGAGATGGCCGACCGGCGCAAGCGGCGGGTGCTGCGGCAGGACGTGCGGGGCGCCAAGGAGACGCTGTCGCGGCACGCGTACACCGACGTCCCGATGCCGCCGCCGTTCCCCGACGCGCACGTCACCAGGTCCGACCTGGAGCAGCTGGTCACCGCGCAGCTCAGCAGGGCGGCGGCGCTGGTCGGCGGGGCCGTCCGCGACGCCGGTCTGGCGCCGGGGCAGCTCGCCGGCGTGTTCCTGGTCGGCGGGTCCAGCCGCATCCCGCTGGTCGCGCGGCTGGTCCACGAGCACACCGGGGTGGTGCCGACGAGCATCGACCAGCCGGAGACGGTCGTCGCCCGCGGCGCCCTCAGAGCGGTCAGCCTCGACCCGGAGCGAACCGGCGGGATGACGCAGCAGAAGCCTCCGCCCACCGGCGGGCCGGGTGACGTGACCCACAACATCCGGGTCGGCGACGACACCACCCGCAAGATCACCCGCCGCATCACGCCGCCGCCCGCCGCCCAGTTCCCCGCCGCGCCCTTCCCCGCGCCCTTCCCCGCACCGCCGCCGCCCAGGAAGAGCAGGACTCCGCTGTTCGTCGCGATCGGCGTCGTCGTCGTGCTCGCGGCCGCGGGCGTCGGCGGGTACCTGTGGCTGGGCCGCGAGAAGGAGCAGGCGCTCACGCCGCGGTCCGGCAACCAGATCGCCGTCTACGACTACTCCTTCGCCCGGCCGGACGGCTGGGAGCAGACGGGCGGTGCGGCCGCCGACCGCCAGGTGCTTTTGCAACCGGTGGACCGCGGTGAGAATTCCGAAGGCAAATCGCCGGAAGCGCGAATTGCTGTGCAGGAGCAAACCCTCACCTACGACAGCGACAAAGACCGCGTCCGCGCGCTGACGGAACTGCGGAACACGTACCAGGAACGCAAGGACAATGGCGACGAGGTCGCCGACTTCACCGATAACCGCACTTTCGCGGGGAAGTCTGTTGTTCACTATCGCGAAGTGGTCGGTTCGACCGGGGTCGACTGGTACATCCAGTTCCAGGGCGGGATCCAGGTGAGCGTGGGCTGTCAGGCGTCCGACGCCGCGCGGGCCCTGGTCGGGACCGCCTGTGAGCAGGTCGTCAGCTCGCTCGTCATCAAGCCGTAGGCACACGCACCACCAGGGAGTCGCCGATGTCCGCCAGCGAGGCTTTGAGCCGGTTCCGCGTCGAGGTCGGAACCGCCGTCACCCGCGCGCGCCGAGCCGCGGGCGAGATCGGTGAACGGAACGCGAAGCTCCGGGAACGCACCTGTGACCTCGCCGACCAGGCGCGTGCTCGCGCGGCGCAACCAGGCGCCCAGCCCACCTCCGCGCAGCTCAGGACGTCGGCCGCGGAGTTCCGGCGGGACCGCGGGCTGCCGGTCGAGCAGGTTCCGGACGTCGCGGAGTCCGTCGCCGCCCCTGTTGAGACGGAACGTGTCGTGCTGGGGTCCGTGGCCGTCGCCGGCCCGAGCGGTCAGCTCCCTCGCGTCAGCGACGATGACGAGGACTTTTCGCAGTCGCGAATCCTCTATTGAACCGCCCGGTTCCCGCGGTGCGTTTACTTGAGCAACTACTTGGAACCAACTCGGGACAGGACGGAACCGACGTGGCAGGGTGCTCGTCGGAAGAGGCGTACGAACCAAGCAGTACGACCTACGCACCAAACTAAGGGGATCTGCAATGGCTGGTGGTTTTCAGGCGACCACGGAAGAGATCGCGACTCTCTCCAAGGACGTCAACAACGCCCGGAACGAGTTCGACGGCATCCTCCGCTCGGTCCAGTCGACCTGCGAGACGCTGCGCGGTTCCTGGGACGGCCCCGCGGCCGTGGCGTTCAGCAAGCTGATGGAGCGCTACCGCGAGAACCAGGCCAAGCTGCTGAACGCCCTTGAGGTCATCGGCGAGGGCCTGGCCGGCACGGCGCAGGACATGGACACCCGCGAAGACGAGCAGGGCTCGGCCATGACGGGCATCGCCGGCCGCCTCGGCTGATCGCTCCCGCGTTCCGGCTCGGTAAGCACCTCTCCACCATCAGTCTTCTTCGGTACTCAAGGGGATAAACAATGATCAAGGTTACGTTCGGCGAGCTGCAGAGCGCTTCGTCGCAGATCAACAGCGCCTACAACAAGATCACGGGCGAGCTGGAGGGCCTCGAGGGCCGCGTCAAGGCCGTGCTCGCCGGCTACGACGGCGAGAGCTCCGAGGCGTACAACAACGCCCAGCGGGAGTGGGACACGGCCGCCGCCGAGCTGGCGCAGGTCCTCTCCTCCGTCGGTGTCGCCGTGCAGCAGGCCGCTGACGCCTACCAGGAGGGTGAGCGCCGCAACGCCTCCCGCTGGGGCTGAGCCGCCGCCTGACGCAGGACCCCCCGCGAGCCCCGGAACCACGTGGTCCGGGGCTCGCGTACGTCCGGGTGGGGAGGGGGTCGGAGGACCCCGTTTTGGTCCCCGCACCTCCCATCCGGTATCTTCTGTCGTTGTTGTGCGGTAGCTGGCGCCCATGTGTGCCGCGCCTGTCTCGGAACCTCCGCTTGGCCAGTCCAAGATCGGTCTGGGGCAACCGCCGCAGTGACCCCAGACGCAAGTGACGACGAGGTAGATCCGTGCGCACGTACAGCCCGAAGCCCGGTGAGGTGACCCGCACCTGGCACGTGATCGACGCCCAGGACGTGGTGCTCGGCCGGCTCGCCACCCAGGCCGCGACGCTGCTGCGCGGCAAGCACAAGCCGACCTACGCCCCTCACGTTGACACCGGTGACTTCGTTGTCATCATCAACGCTGACAAGGTCGCCCTGACCGGCTCCAAGCGGGACCAGGAGTTCCAGTACCGCCACTCGGGTTTCCCCGGCGGTCTGCGCAAGCAGTCCTTCGGCGAGGTCCTGGACACGCGTCCGGACCGCCTGGTGGAGAAGGCGATCAAGGGCATGCTGCCCAAGAACCGCCTGGGCCGTCAGATCGCGAACAAGCTGAAGGTCTACAGCGGACCGAACCACCCGCACGCGGCGCAGCAGCCGCAGGCGTTCGAGATCAAGAAGATCGCCCAGTGAGCGACGAGTACACCGAGGAAGTTCCTGTGACCACCCCTGAGAACGAGACCCCCGAGGTCGAGGCCGAGGTCGTCGAGGCTGCCGCTCCCGAGGCCGAGGCCGAAGAGGCCGAGGTCGTCGAGGAGGAGGAAGTCTCCGCACCGGTGGTCGTCGCCCCCGCTCTGAACGGCGCCGCGCACCTCGCGCAGACAGTCGGCCGCCGCAAGGAGGCCGTCGTCCGCGTCCGCCTCGTGCCCGGCACCGGCAAGTTCACCCTGAACGGCAAGGCTCTCGAGGAGTACTTCCCGAACAAGGTGCACCAGCAGCTCATCAAGGAGCCGCTCGTCACCACGGAGAAGCCCGAGACCTTCGACGTCATCGCCAACCTGCGTGGCGGCGGCATCACCGGCCAGGCCGGTGCGCTGCGTCTCGCCATCGCGCGTGCGCTGATCGCCGTCGACTCCGAGGACCGCCCGGTGCTCAAGAAGGCCGGCTTCCTCACCCGTGACCCGAGGGTCAAGGAGCGCAAGAAGTACGGTCTGAAGAAGGCCCGCAAGGCGCCTCAGTACTCCAAGCGTTGATCTAGAGCTGTACCCGCGGGAGCAGCAGTTCACCTCGAACTGCTGCTCCCGTGGTGTTTTCCGGGTCTTTCCCGCAGCCTCGCAGTGTCCACATCGGAGGATTCATGGCCCGCCTGTTCGGCACCGACGGAGTGCGTGGTCTCGCCAACGCGGACCTCACGCCCGAGCTCGCGATGTCCGTCGCCGCCGCGGCGGCACGGGTGCTCGCCGAGCACGACCGCTCCCACCGCCCCGTCGCCGTCGTCGGCCGCGACCCGCGGGCGAGCAGCGAGATGCTCGACGCCGCCGTCACCGCGGGCCTCACCTCGGCCGGTGCGGACGTCCTGCGCGTCGGGGCGTTGCCGACGCCCGCCGTCGCCCACCTCGTCTCCGCGCTGGGTGCCGACATCGGCGTGATGATCTCGGCGTCGCACAACGCCATGCCCGACAACGGGATCAAGCTCTTCGCCGCGGGCGGCCACAAGCTGCCCGACTCCGTCGAGGACGAGATCGAGCAGCTCATGGGCACCGGGTTCGAACGCCCGACGGGTGCCGCGATCGGCCGGGTGCGGGACGTGCCCGACGCCGAGACCCAGTACGTCGAGCACCTGCTCAAGGTCACCCCGCACCGCCTCGACGGCCTCAAGGTCGTGGTGGACTGCGCGAACGGTGCCGCGTCGGTGGCCGCACCGGACGCGTACCGCCGCGCGGGCGCCGAGGTCGTCGCGATCAACGCCTCCCCGGACGGCCTCAACATCAACGACGGCTGTGGTTCCACCCACATCGACGTCGTGGCCGCCGCCGTCCGCGAGCACGGTGCCGACCTCGGCATCGCCCACGACGGCGACGCCGACCGCTGCCTGGCCGTGGACGCCGAGGGCAACACGGTCGACGGCGACCAGATCCTCGCCGTGCTGGCGCTCGCCATGCGCGACGCGGGCGAGCTGTACGAGGACACGCTCGTCGCGACCGTGATGAGCAACCTCGGCCTGCACCTCGCCATGAAGGACGCCGGGATCAAGCTGCGCACCACGGCCGTCGGCGACCGCTACGTGCTGCAGGACCTCAAGGCCGGCGGCTACTCGCTCGGCGGCGAGCAGTCGGGGCACGTGGTGCTGCCCGCGCACGCCACGACCGGCGACGGCCTGCTGACCGCGCTGCGCCTGATGGCCCGCATGGCCGAGACCCGCAAGCCGCTCGCCGAGCTCGCCGCGGTGATGCGCCGCCTGCCGCAGGTGCTGATCAACGTGAAGGTGACCGACAAGGCCGCCGTCGCGAAGGACGTCTCCGTCAGCGAGGCCGTCGCCTCCGTCGAGGCCGAGCTGGGCGACACCGGCCGCGTGCTGCTGCGCCCGTCCGGCACCGAGCAGCTCGTGCGGGTGATGGTCGAGGCGACGAGCCACGAACAGGCCGAGTCGGCCGCGCGGCGACTGGCCGATGTGGTTTCCTCGGTGCACTGAAGACTGAGATGGGGGCCTGGCCGTGGTGATGCCGTTGCTGCTGGTGATCGTTCTGCTGCTCGTGGCGGTGACAGCGGTGGTGGTCATCGCGGTCGTAGTGTCGAAGAAGAACAAGGCTCGGCCCCCCGTCCCGCCCGGCTACGGCCATCCCCAGCAGTACCCGCCCCAGCAGCAGTGGCAGCAGGGCGGGCCCCCGGCTCCCGGTGGGCAGTGGCCCCAGGGGCAGCAGTTCCAGTCTCAGCCCGGCGGGCAGTGGCCCCAGCCGGGCCCTCCTGCCGGTCAGCCCCAGCAGGGTCAGCCCCAGCAGGGGCAGCAGCCTCCCCACCAGTGGTGATCGCCGGCGGTGCGTGCCGCACCGGGCGTTTACGAAGGCAACCGACATCGCGGAAGCCCAGGTCGGCCCCCGAGCCGAGCTGGCACTGTATGGCGGAACCCCGCTGAGCCGAACTGCGTCAGATCGGGGACTAGGGGAGGCAGGAGCACATGTCCGGCTATCAGGCGAACGCTGGCGAGATGATGTCGTCCGCGACCACCATCCAGGGGATCGCGACCGAGATCGAGAACCACAAGGCGAAGATCACCGCGAGTGCCGTGAGCGAGAAGGACTTCGGTCGCGCGCACACCGCCGGCGGCGCCAAGTACAAAGCCGGCCTGCCGAAGGTAGCCGAGGCGATCGGGGCCTACTCCGCCGCGATGAAGGGTCTCTCGGACAAGCTGCGCGAGTCCGCGAACGGCTACGAGTGGACCGACGAGGCCAACGCGGTCAAGTTCGACAAGCAGGGAAGGTAGTCGCAGATGCCCACCTGGGAAGAAGTCAAGAAGCTCTGCGACAACCCCGAGGTCCCGCCGGACCAGAAGAAAGCCCTTCTCGAGGCGTACTACACGACCGAGATGGACAAGGACTTCACGGGCACGCACAACGACGAGCTCGAGAAGTACCTCGACGACTACGACATCTCCTACGGCGACGGCTTCGGCCAGTCGCTGTCGAACGCGTTGCCGTGGTCGGACTCCTCGGAAGAGCGGCTGAACAACGCCTACGACATCGCCAAGAAGTCGGGCGAGGCCGGTCAGAAGAAGATCGACGACCACAACAACGCGAAGAAGTCCGGCCAGAACGTCCTCGACCAGTCCGAGCAGCGGGCCACCGACGGCGGCGCGGGTGTCGCCAACTCGAACCAGCTGCTGGACGCGGGGGCGCCCGGCCTGAAGTACTTCGAGAACTTCCTCCCGGTCTACGCGGAGGCGAAGTCGGTCATCGGTGTCGGCTCCGACGTCAACACCGACTACAACCACGTCAAGACGCTCTACGAAGAGCAGCGCGACATCGACTTCCACAAGATCGACATCGACATCGTCGAGATGCGCCAGGTCTCCTCCGAGCTGCGCACCCAGCAGGCCGACTCCGAGAAGTCGATGTCCAAGCTGTGGTCGACCTGGGACGGCCAGGCCGCGGACAACTCGCGCGCCTTCGTCGCCGACTTCTCGAAGAAGGCCGCGGCCGTCGCCGACGAGGTCAACCACATCGCCGACGCGACGCGCTACGCGTGCCACACGGTGTCGCAGATCGTGAACGACAAGGCGAGCGCCGTCCTCAACGGCGTGGGCAGCCCGTTCGACATCGCGGGCAAGACCCCGCCGCAGATCCGCGAGGTCATCGAAGGCGCGGACTCCGACGACGAGGGCATCCTCAAGCGCGCCGCCGGGCACGTCGGCATCCAGATCGACGACGGCGCGTGCGACGGCGACGTGTGGAAGCGCGAGGTCCGCAAGGGCTGCCGCGAGTGGCTCCAGACCACGTTCCACAACGACGTCAGCACCAAGTACAAGAACTTCGTCGAGCTCTGCACGACCACCAAGAAGGCCGTCGACGACGCGTGGAACACGCTCGGCGGCGAGATCGACAAGATCAACACCAAGCCGTTCGAGACCAAGCAGGAGAAGCCCGCCGAGAAGCCGGCCGACGACGGCGGTGGCAGTGGCGGCAAGGACAAGACCGGCACGGGTGGCACCACGGGCACGGGCGGCACCAGCGGGACCGGCGGAACCAGCGGGACCGGCGGGGGCACCGGCGGTGGCGTGCCCGAGGTCCCGAAGCCGGAGAACCCGCTCGACAAGGACGGCGACGGCAAGCCGGACGTCCCCGGTGACACCGACGGCGACGGCAAGCCCGACGACCTCGACGGCGACGGCAAGCCGGACGACCAGCAGCAGCCGCAGCCCGAGGAGAACCTCGAGACCGTCACGGTCAAGGCGGGCGACAACACGATCAAGATCACGGAGCCCGACTCGAACGGGCACGTGAAGATGACGATCGACACGCCGAAGGGTGAGCCGAAGACCTACGACCTCGACTTCAGCAAGAACCCCGAGGCCGCCAAGGCCCTGATGGGCCAGAACGGCACGCAGGCCATCACGGCGATGGCGAACCAGCTCACCGGCACGGCGACCACGGGCGGCCCGGCGGCCGCGTCCGCCGCGGGGGGCACGCCCGCGCCCGGTGGCGGTGCGGCGGGTCCGCTGGGGTCGGAGGCCAACCCGATCCCGGTCGAGGTCGGCGAGGACGGCAAGATCCACATCGAGCAGGACGGCGTGGCCTTCACCGCCGAGGTCGACCCCGCGACGGGCGAGATCAGCCTGACCGCGGACGACGGCGACGGCACGCCGGACGAGATCGGCGTGACGTTCGGCGAGGACGAGAACCCCGCGGCGGCCGGTGGTGCCGGTGGCGGTGCCGCGGCCGGTGCCGCGGCCGGGGACATGCGCATCGACCAGCCGCTCACCCTGCCCGACGAGAGCTTCCCGCAGGCCGTGGGCCGCGAGTTCGACGGCGGTTTCCAGACCATGCCGGCACCGGCGGCGGAGGGTGGTTTCCAGGCCATGCCGGCACCGGCGGCTGACGGCGGTTTCCAGACGATGCCCGCGCAGGGCGAGCAGGTGTGGAGCCCGCCGGGCGCGCCGGACATCGCCGACCGCTTCCAGCAGTCGGTGGCCAGGAGCTTCATCGAGGACAACGGCATCATGCCGAGCCTCGGCGAGCCGCGGTCCCCGGCGGACGGCCCGGTGCGCGCGATGGCGTCGGACAGCACGATGACGTCCGGTGTCTCGTTCACCGGCGGCGGTTCGTCCGGCGAGTCGGTGCTCGGCGGGCCGGTCCAGGCCGACAGCGCCTGGAACGCTCCCGCGCAGGGCGACAACGGCGGTTCGTTCGACACGAACGCCTCCGAGGCCGGTCAGGCCGGGTCGGCGAACCTGCCGTCCCTGCAGGAGCCCCACGGTCAGCCCGCCTCCGGTGCCGCGTCCGGCGGCATGATGGGGGGCGGGATGATGGGCGGCGGCATGATGGGGGGCGGCGCCGGTGGTCAGCAGGGCGGCGACTCCGAGCGGGGCGCGAGCCAGTGGCGCACCACGGGGTCGTTGTTCGACGACGACAGCAACCCGCTGAGCGGCGCCCACGGCGTGCTCAGCGGTGACGACGGCACTCGCGGAGGCTCCTGGTGAGCGACCTCGACCTCGCCGCCTTCAAGGCGAAGCTCTCCGGCATCGCGTCGGAGCACTCGTCGCGCATGGCGGACGTCCGGCAGAAGTTCGACGAGTCGGCCAAGGCGACGCAGGAGAGCCACGACAAGTTCGCCGACCGCAAGCAGCGCCTCACCGCGCGGCTGCGGGAGATGGCGCGCAACCAGCGCGGCGAGAACCAGCACGCCCACCGCGCCAAGGAGCTGTCGTTCGGGCTGGAGGACGAGTCCGCGGCGCCGCACGACGACCTCGCGGAGGAGCTCGCGCAGATCGAGAAGGAGCGGCAGGCGCGCGAGCTGCGTGCCCAGTCCGAGGCGTTCATGAGCGGGCGGCACACCGTCGCCGAGGCTCCGGTGCGGCAGCCGCCGGCGGTCGCGCAGCCGGTGGCCCCGCCACCCCAGCTGCCGCCACCACCGGTCCGTCAGCCCCCGCCGTCCCGGCGTCCGCGTCCGCCGGTCGACGATGACGACGACCTGAGCAACCAGAGCTGGTTGTCCTGAGACGACGAACGCCCCCTCGGTCCGAAGACCGAGGGGGCGTTTCTCGTCTGGTCAGCGAGGTGGTCCGTAGCCGGGCGGCGGCGGGCCTTGCGGGGGTCCGTAGCCGGGCGGCGGGCCCTGCGGAGGCCCGTAGCCGGGTGGTGGCGGCTGCTGCGGGAACTGCGGCTGCCCGCCGGGGTGTGGCGCGGCGGTGGGACGCAGGGCGTCGGTGACCGGCGGCAGGATCGCCAGCACGCCGAGGATGAGCGTGAGAGTGGCCGCGACGTACGGCTCACTGGGCGCGCTCCAGTCGAGCTGCACGTAGTATACGAACCGGCAGGCGGCGGCGAGCACCCCGAGCACGGCGGACCCGGCGACGAGGAACGCGCCGGGCAGCTTGCGCAGCACGATCAGCAGCGCTCCCGCGATCAGCACCACCATCGTGAGCAGGTCGAAGACGATGCCCCCGATGCTCAGCGGGGTCAGCAGGGCACCGCTGCCGCCCGTCATCGCGAGCCTGCGTGCGGTGCCCTCGGGGTCGATGTCGACCCAGTGCTTGCCGATCACCCCCTTGATGCCGAGGATTCCCCAGAACACGGCGAGACCCGCCGCACCGGCCGCGACGGCGATCGCCAGTCCGAGGATTCCTCTGCCCCTGGGAGGAGGAGGGCCCCACTGCTGCTGCGGTGGCTGGTTCTGGTGCCAGCCCTGGTTCTGCGATCCCGGCATCACGCCGAGCAACCTAGCGCGTGCGCAGCGCTTCCCGCTGGAAGACGAGGTTGGCGTTCTTCAGGTCACTGTCGAGCAGCTCGTCGTAGGTCCGCTCACCGGTCAGCACGCGCAGCAGGAAGGCCGTCACGAACGCGCGCCCGATCTTGTGCGACCCGCGTTCGGAGCTGCCGTCCAGCAGCAGCTCGCTCCAGTGCCTGCCCTCGGTGAAGCCGAGGTGCGACGCCTTGGGCAGCAGGCGGAGCTGCACGGGACCGCCCCACGCCTGCGCGATGGCCTCGGAGTGGCCGACCGGCGGGGCGATGCGGTCCTCGCCCGCGGCGAGGTGCAGACCGGGGGCGCGGACCTCGCGAGCGGCGTCGAGCGCGGACGGACGGGTCTCCGTTGCGGCCAAAGTCACAACGGCCTTCACCCGCTCCGCCCCGGACGCGGCGAGCACCGCGGCACCGCCGCCCATCGAGTGCCCGGCCAGTGCCAGGCGCGCCGGGTCGACGCTGATCTTGCCCTCGCCCAGCCGCACGCCGGTGCAGACGTCGAGCGTGGTCATCAGGTTCGCGGCGAGCACCCGCGACGACAGCAGCGGGCCGCGTTCGACGGCCGGTGCGGCGGCGACCAGGCCCCACGAGGCGAGGTGCCGCAAAAGCCCGTGGTAGCGGCGTACGGGCTGCATCCAGCCGTGTCCGAACGCGACGGCGGGCAGGCCGAGCCCCGACTGCGGCGTGAAGATCACGCCCGGCAGGCCGACGAGCGCGAGGTGGCCGCGCAGCACGGGGTGCGGACCGGGCCTGCTGAGCTGCTCGAGGGCCTGTTTCGCGGTCAGCGTGATCACGCGGCGAGCCATGGGTGAACCGTAGTCGATCCCGCCGCGCGCACCACACGCGAGAATGGTCTACACCACCTGAGGCGCTGACCTGCGGTGATGTGCGGCAATCACTCATTAGGGTTAGCGGCGTGGTCTGGCTAGTCTGTTTTCCGTGTGCGGAATCGTGGGATACGTGGGTCACCAGCCGGCGCTCGACGTCGTGCTGGACGGGCTGAGGCGGCTCGAGTACCGGGGTTACGACTCGGCAGGCGTCGCGGTCGTGGCGGGCGACGACCTCGCCGTCGAACGCAAGGCAGGCCGGCTGCAGAACCTGGAGACGAGGCTCGACGAGGTGGGCCGCGACAACTTCGCGGGCACCGTCGGCATGGGCCACACGCGGTGGGCGACGCACGGCGCGCCGATCGACAGGAACTCGCACCCGCACCGCGACGCGACCAACCGCGTCGCCGTGGTGCACAACGGCATCATCGAGAACTTCCTCGCGCTGCGCGCCGAGCTCGAAGGTCTCGGCGTCGAGATGGCGTCCGACACCGACACCGAGACGGTCGCGCACCTGGTCGCCCTGGCCTACGCCGACGGCGAGACGAAGGGCGACCTGCCCGCCAGCGTGCGCAAGGTCGTGCGGCGGCTCGAGGGCGCGTTCACGCTCGTCTTCACGCACGCCGACGAGCCGGACCAGGTCGTCGCCGCGCGCCGCAACTCGCCGCTGGTCGTCGGCGTGGGCGAGAACGAGTACTTCGTCGCGAGCGACGTCGCCGCGTTCATCGCGCACACCAAGGAGGCCGTCGAGCTGGGGCAGGACCAGATGGTCGTGCTGACCCGCGACGGCTACGAGGTCACCGACTTCGACGGCGTGACGGCCGACGCCAAGCCGTTCACGGTCAACTGGGACCTCAGCGCCGCCGAGAAGGGCGGCCACGAGTACTTCATGCTCAAGGAGATCGAGGAGCAGCCGGAGGCGCTGGCCAACACGCTGCGCGGCCACTTCGCGAACGGCCGGATCGTCCTCGACGAGCAGCGCCTGTCCGACCAGGACCTGCGCGACGTCGACAAGGTCTTCGTCGTCGCCTGCGGTTCCGCCTACCACTCCGGTCTCGTCGCGAAGTACGCGATCGAGCACTGGACGCGGCTGCCCGTCGAGGTCGAGCTGGCCTCCGAGTTCCGCTACCGCGACCCGGTCCTCGACCGCGACACGCTCGTCGTCGCCGTGTCGCAGTCCGGCGAGACCGCGGACACGCTGGAGGCCGTGCGGCACGCCCGCGCGCAGAAGGCCCGCGTGCTGGCCGTCTGCAACACCAACGGCGCGCAGATCCCGCGCGAGTCCGACGCCGTGCTCTACACGCACGCCGGTCCGGAGATCGGTGTCGCGTCGACGAAGGCGTTCCTCGCCCAGATCGCCGCGAACTACCTGGTGGGCCTGGCCCTGGCGCAGGCGCGCGGCACCAAGTACCCGGACGAGGTCGCCCGCGAGTTCCACGAGCTGGAGGCCATGCCGGAGGCCGTGCGGCGCGTGCTCGGCACCGTCGAGCAGGTCCGTGCGCTCGGCCGCGAGCTGGCCGACTCGAAGGCGGTGCTGTTCCTGGGCCGCCACGTCGGCTACCCGGTGGCGCTGGAGGGCGCGCTCAAGCTCAAGGAGCTCGCCTACATGCACGCCGAGGGCTTCGCGGCGGGCGAGCTCAAGCACGGCCCGATCGCGCTGATCGAGGAGAACCTCCCGGTCGTCGTGGTCATGCCGTCGCCGAAGGGCCGCGCCGTCCTGCACTCGAAGCTGGTGTCGAACATCAGCGAGATCCAGGCCCGCGGGGCCCGCACGATCGTGATCGCCGAGGAGGGCGACGAGACCGTGCGCCCGTTCGCCGACCACCTGATCGAGATCCCGGCCGTCCCGACGCTGCTGCAGCCGCTCATCTCGACGGTGCCGCTGCAGGTCCTCGCGGCCGAGATCGCGCGCAGCCGCGGCTACGACGTGGACAAGCCTCGCAACCTGGCGAAGTCCGTTACCGTCGAGTGAGTTGACCCCGCCGGGCAAAGGGGAGCTGTGCGAGGCGTCTGGCACACCGAACGCGTCAAGTCCGCTGAAGAGGAGCTCATGGCGGTCGTCCCGCCGGGCTCGTTGATGCGCAAGGCCGCGTTCGGTGTGGCCACCCACGCCCTGCGGCTCCTCGCCGGCCGTCGCCGCGTCACGATGCTCGTCGGTGCGGGCAACAACGGCGGTGACGCCCTCTGGGCCGGCTACTTCCTGCGCCGCAGGGGAGTCGCCGTGTCCGCGGTCCTGCTCAACCCGGCCAAGGCGCACGCGGAGGGTCTCGCCGCCTTCCGCCGCGCCGGAGGCCGGGTCGTCGAGGAGATCGGCGACCCCGACCTGGTGATCGACGGCATCGTGGGCCTCTCCGCACGCGGCCCGCTGCGCCCGGACGCGGCGGCGCTCGTCGAGTCCGTGCGGGCGCCGATCCTCGCCGTGGACCTGCCGTCCGGCATCGACCCGGACACCGGCGAGATCACCGGCCCGCACGTGCGGGCGCACACCACCGTCACGTTCGGCTGCCTCAAGCCCGTGCACGCGCTCGCCGACTGCGGCGAGGTGCACCTGGTCGACATCGGGCTGCGCCCGTCAGACCCCGACTTCGTCCTGCTCGACCGGTCCGACATCGACTGGCCGGTGCCGGGACCGTCCGACGACAAGTACACCCAGGGCGTGACGGGTGTCGCGGCAGGAAGTTCCACCTATCCGGGTGCCGCCGTGCTCTCCACGGGTGCCGCGGTGCTCGCGACGTCCGGCATGGTCCGCTACGCCGGTCCCGCCGCCGACGCGATCCGCGCGCGGTGGCCGGAGACGATCTGCACCGGCTCGATCACCGACGCGGGCCGCGTCCAGGCGTGGGTCGTCGGGCCCGGCATGGGCACCGGGAACTCGTCCGCCGAGGTGCTGCGGTTCGTGCTCGACGCGAACGTCCCGGTGGTCGCCGACGCGGACGCCATCACGCTGCTCGCCGGGAACCCGCGGCTGTGGGACGCCCGCGACCCCGACTCGGCACTGGTGCTGACCCCGCACGACCGCGAGTTCGAACGCCTGGCCGGACCGGTCGGCGCCGACCGGGTCGCGGCGGCGCGCAAGGCGGCCCGGCGCTTCGACGCCGTGGTGCTGCTCAAGGGCCACCGGACCGTCGTGGCGGCCCCGGACGGCAGGGCACTGGTCAACTCGGCCACGTCGTCGTGGCCCGCGACCGCCGGATCGGGTGACGTGCTGTCCGGCATCATCGGCGCGCTGCTGGCCTCCGGGCTCGACCCGTTCCTGGCCGCCGGGTACGCGGCCCACGCGCACGTGCTGGCCGCCGAGCTGGCCGCGGCCGGGGCCCCGGTGCCCGCCTCGGGTCTGCTGGCGGCGATCCCGGACGCCATCCGCGCGCTGCGGACGCGGTGAGCCTCAGACCACCGAGAAGCCTTCCGGAAGCCCGCTCCTGCCGGTCAGCGCGAGCAGCACCCGCCGTCCGTCACCGGTGACCGCGGCCAGCCGGGCGGCCAGGCCCGCGGCCTCGGCGAGCACGTCCACGGGCAGGCCGAGGCGCGCCCCGGTGGCGTTCGCGACGTCCATGCCGTGCACGACCAGCTCGAACGTCCTGGTGGGCAGCCAGCAGGCCAGCCGCATGCCGCCGCCCGCGGTGGTGACGAGGGCGTCCGGACCGGCGGCGGCCACGGCGGCGACGGCCCGGTCCGCGAGCGGCCGGACGTGGTCGGCGGGCCGCTCGCCGAGCCGTGCTCCCCAGGCCCCGGCGTCCGCGGCCGACGCGGCGACGGCGGCCTCCAGCACGTCCGGCCCGGCTGTTCTGGCCAGGGCGTAGTAGCTCTCCGGCGTGGTGAGGTCCTCGGTCGCGGCCGGTCGGCCGAGCCCGTCGGCGACCGCCGCCAGCCCGGCCGAGACGGTGTGGCCGATCAGGTCGCGCACGGTCCACTCGCCGAGACCGGGCGCGGAGAGCCGGTCGGCGGGCACCGTCTCCACCAGACCGGTGAAGGCCCGCGCCGCGGCGGTGAACGTGTCCTGTGCGGTCATGTCGCGAGCATGGCGGAGCACGGGGCACCGGAGGTCGTGCTTCACGCTCGGCGAACGTGCCCGTGCGAGTTGCGCCATAGTCCCTGTTCGTGGCTGCTGTGGAACGATGAGCAGGTTATGGCCCGATCAGAAGTCGTCGTCGACCTAAGCGCGCTGCGGCACAACGTCGCGCTGCTCGCCGGACTCGCCCCTGCCGCCGAAACGATGGCCGTCGTCAAGGCGGACGGGTACGGCCACGGCGCCGTGGAGGTCGCGCGGGCGGCTCTCGAAGCGGGCGCGACCTGGCTCGGCTCGTGCTCCACGCCGGAAGCCCTCGCCCTGCGCGCGCAGGGGATCCAGGCTCCGATCCTCGCCTGGCTCGACTCCCCGGACGAGGACCTGGCGGCCGGTCTCGCGGCCGGTGTCGACATGTCCGTCTCGTCGCTGTCCGGCCTGCGCCGGATCGAGGCCGCCGCCGAGGAGGCCGACGCACGGCCCCGGCTGCACCTCAAGATCGACACCGGGCTGAGCCGCGGCGGCTGCCTCCCGCGGGACTGGCCAGAGCTGGTCGAGGCGGCGAGCAGGCACGAGGTCGTCGCCATCTGGTCGCACCTCGCGAGCGCCGACGACATCGGCGACCCGTCGATCGACCTTCAGGCGAAGCGGTTCGACGACGCCTACCAGGTCGCGCGGAGCCTCGGGCTCGACCCGATGCGCCACATCGCCAACTCCGCCGCCGTGCTGACCAGGCCCGACCTGCACTTCGACCTGATCAGGCCGGGCATCGCGCTCTACGGGCTCAACCCCGTGCCGACCGACCACGACCTGCGGCCGGTCATGACGTTCCGCTCCCAGGTCGTGGGCGTGAAACGCATCCCCGCCGGCGAGTCGGTCTCCTACGGGATGACGTGGACCGCGCGGCGGGACACGAACCTGGCGCTGGTGCCCACCGGGTACGCGGACGGTGTCCCGAGGGCCCTCTCCGGCCGGATGGAGGTATTTCTGGAGGGGAGGCGCCGTCCGGTGGTCGGCAGGGTCTGCATGGACCAGGTCGTCGTGGCCTGCGGCGACGACGAGATCGCGGAGGGCGCGGAGGTCGTGCTGTTCGGCGACGGCCGCGGGGGAGAGCCGACGGCGACGGAGTGGGCGGAGCTGACCGGGACGATCGACTACGAGATCGTCTGCGGGATGTACCGGCCGCGGGTGCGGAGGATCTACACGTGAAACCGGTGTGGAAGGTCGTCGGGTGGGTCGGTGGCGCGCTCGGTGCCGCCGTCGCCGGTGCCGCCGTCGCCCAGACCGCCAAGGTCTCGCACGAGCGCAAGGTCGCGACCGACAGCCTCGCCGAGGAGCCGCTGGGACGGCTGCGGCCCGACCGCGAGTCGACGGTGGCCGCCGACGACGGCGTGCCGCTCTCGGCGGACGAGGTCGGTCCCGCCGACGGCGGCGAGCCGGACATCACCGTCGTGCTGGTGCACGGGTTCGCCCTGGACCGCCGTTGCTGGCACTTCCAGCGCCGCGACCTCGCAGAGCTGCTCGACCCGCGCGTCCACCAGGTGAGCTACGACCAGCGCAGCCACGGCCGGTCCGGCCGTTCCACCGCCGAGAGCAGCACCATCGACCAGCTCGCGCTCGACCTCGACGCGGTGATCAGGACGATGGCCCCCGAGGGGCCGCTGGTGCTCGTCGGCCACTCGATGGGCGGCATGACGATCATGGCGCTGGCCGAGAAGAACCCCGAGCTGTTCTCCGAACGGGTGCGCGGCGTCGCCCTCATCGGCACGGCCGCCGGTGCCGTCGGCGGAGCGGGCCTGCCGAAGTCCCTGCTGTCGCGGTACAACCCCGTGACGCTCGGCGTCGGACGGCTCGCGGGCGTGCAGCCCGGTCTCGTCGAGTGGGTCCGCAAGAGCGCGAAGAGCCTGACGTGGAGCGGCATCCGCGCGCTGGCCTTCGGCGACCGCAAGGTCGCGCCGTCGCTCGTGGACCTGATGGAGGAGATGATCAACGGGACCACGGTGAAGGTGCTCACCGAGTTCCTGGAGACCCTCGGCACGCACGACCGCTACAAGGCGCTCGCCGGGCTGCGGCACTGCGAGGTGCTGATCCTCAGCGGCGACGCGGACAAGCTCACCCCGTTCTCGCACGCCGAGCGGATGGCCGAGGAGATGCCGCACGCCACGCTCGTGCGGGCCCCCGGTGCCGGGCACATGGTGATGATGGAGCAGGCTGACCTCGTCAACGACCACCTGGTCGCGCTCGTCGAACGCTGCGCGACCGATCGCGGAGGAAGTCGGAAGAAGTGGTGGCGGCGAGCGTGAAGACCGTCGAACTGCCCCTGGTGGAGGACACCGAGGAGTTCGGCCGCAAGCTGGGCGAAGTCGTGCGGGCGGGCGACCTGCTGCTGCTCGCCGGACCGCTGGGCGCCGGGAAGACGGCGTTCGTGCGCGGACTCGCGCGCGGGCTCGGCGTGCAGGGCAGGGTGTCCTCGCCGACGTTCGTCGTCGCGCGCGTCCACGAGCCCGCGGAGGGAGGCAGGGGCGTGCGGCTGGTGCACGTCGACGCCTACCGGCTCGGCGGTCACCTGGACGAGCTCGACGACCTCGACCTCGACACCGACCTCGTCGACGCCGTCGTGGCGGTCGAGTGGGGCGAGGGCGTCGCGGAACGCCTGAACGACGACCACCTGCTGATCCGCCTCGAACGCGGAACCGACGACGTTCGCACGGCTCAGCTGATCCCGCACGGCGAGTGGACCACCCGTCCCCTTCCGGTGTGACGTCCTCCAGCACTTGGGGTGACGTCCGTTCAGGACGGCGCGGACCGGGTCGATGACCCCCGCGTGATCAGGATGCTTCTCGCGGCCACCGCGGCCACCGCGGCCGGTGGCGCCGCGCTCGCCGTGGTGGCCCCCGCCTCCGCCGGGAAGCACGACCACGCCGCCACCCTGTGCGCGGCCCCGTGGCAGTGGAACGGGCCGCTCTCGTTGCTGCACGCGGGCCACGCCTCCGGGTACGCCGCGTGCGGCGGCGGGCACGGTCGCGGCTCGGACATCAGCGTGCTCGACGACGCCTGTGCCGTGCCGTGGGGGTGGGACGGTCCACTCGAGATCGTCACGGTCGACCTGTCGCGGTCGCACTTCGCCTGCGACCGCGACCCGGCCGGCTGACGGCACTCCCGAAACGTCGCGGGGATGGCCGAACGAGCCCTTCGGCCATCCCCGCGGCTGTCCGGCGGCTGCAGCCCCTCGGCCCGATGGCACCCGCGGCCTGGTACTACCCTGGACAACCGTGCTAGTGCTCGCCGTCGACACGGCCACCCCCGCAGTCACCGCCGGTGTGGTCGACCTCGTGCCCGACTCACCGCCGCGCCTGCTCGCGAAGCGGGTGACGATCAACGCCAAGGCGCACGGCGAGCTGCTCACCCCGCACATCGGTGACGCGCTCGCGGAGGCCGGCCGGACGTTCGCCGACCTCGACGCGATCGTCGTCGGCGCGGGCCCCGGGCCGTTCACCGGCCTGCGGGTCGGCCTCGCCACCGCCGCCGCGCTCGGCCAGGCGCTCAACCGCCCGGTCTACCCGGTCGCCACGACCGACGCGATCGCCAAGGACGCCGCGAGCGGCCACCCGCTGCTCGTCGCGACCGACGCGCGGCGCAAGGAGGTCTACTGGGCCGCCTACGACGCCGCCGGTCGCCGCACGGACGGCCCGCACGTCGAGCGCCCGCAGGACCTCGCGGAGAAGCTGCCCGCGATGGGCGTGCACCAGGCGACCGGCGAGGGCGCCGAGCTCTACCGCGACGTCCTCGGCCTCGACCTGCTGGACGTGCGGCACCCGAGCCCGGAGGGCCTCGTCGCCGCCGCGGCCGCCGAGGTGCTCGCGCAGGCCCGTCCCGCCCCGCTCACCCCGCTCTACCTGCGCAGGCCCGACGCCGTGGAGCCCACCGGGCGCAAGCGGGTGACCAGGGCATGACGACCGGCACCGTCACGCTGGGGCCGTTGCAGCACGCCGACGTGCCGAGGTGCCGCGAGATCGAGCTGGAGCTGTTCCCCGGCGAGGACCCGTGGAGCGAGAACGCGTTCCACAGCGAGCTGAACAACGGCCACTACTACCTCGGCGCGTACGCCGACGAGGAGCTGGTCGGCTACGCCGGGCTCGCCGCGACCCCGTACGAGGCGAGCGTCCACACGATCGCGGTCGTCCGGCACTGGCAGGGCAGGGGCGTCGGCAAGATGCTGCTGCGCAAGCTGCTGGAACGCGCCGACGAGATCGGCGTGCCGGTGTTCCTCGAGGTCCGCACGGACAACGAGCCCGCGATCGCGATGTACCTGGCGCACGGCTTCGAGCACCTCGGCCTGCGCCGCCGCTACTACCAGCCGTCGGGTGCCGACGCGTACACGATGGGAAGGTCCGCGAAAAGTGTCTGACCGCTTGATCCTGGGCATCGAGAGCTCGTGCGACGAGACGGGCTTCGGCATCGTCCGGCTCGGCTCCGACGGCTCCCTCGAACTGCTCGCCGACGAGGTCGCCTCCAGCGTCGAGGAGCACGCCCGCTTCGGCGGCGTCGTGCCGGAGGTCGCCTCCCGCGCCCACCTCGAAGCCCTGGTCCCGACCATGCGCCGCGCGCTCGACGCCGCGCAGGTCGACCTGTCGCAGATCCACTCCATCGCCGTCACGGCCGGTCCGGGCCTCGCGGGCGCGCTGCTGGTCGGCGTGTCCGCCGCCAAGGCGTACGCGGCCGCGCTCGGCAAGCCGCTCTACGGCGTGAACCACCTCGCGGGCCACGTCGCCGCGGACACCCTGCAGCACGGCCCGTTGCCGCAGCGCTGCCTCGCGCTCCTGGTCTCCGGCGGCCACTCGCAGCTGCTGCTCGTCGAGGGCGGCCTGGCGAACTCGATCACCGAGATCGGCTCGACCGTGGACGACGCAGCCGGCGAGGCGTACGACAAGGTCGCCCGGCTGCTCGACCTGCCCTACCCCGGCGGCCCGCCCATCGACAAGCTCGCCAAGCAGGGCAACGGCTGCGCCATCGCGTTCCCGCGCGGCCTCACCGGCCCGCGCGACGCGAAGTACGACTTCTCGTTCTCCGGCCTGAAGACGTCGGTGGCCCGCTGGGTCGAACGCGCCGAGCAGGCGGGCGAGGAGATCCCGCTGGCCGACGTCGCCGCGTCGTTCCAGGAGGCCGTCGCGGACGTGCTGACCGCCAAGGCGATCCGCGCCGCGAAGGACCTGGACGTGGGCACGCTCGTCATCTCCGGCGGCGTCGCGGCGAACTCGCGCCTGAGCGGCCTGGCCGCCGAGCGCTGCGCCGAGGCGGGCATCGAGCTGCGCGTGCCGCGGCCCCGGCTGTGCACGGACAACGGCGCGATGATCGCGGCTCTCGGCGCGCACCTCGTCGCGGCGGGCGCCAAGCCGTCCTCGCTGGACCTCTCGACGGTGCCGGGCCTGCCGGTCGGGACCGTCCAGATCCTGTAGCCAAGCGCCGCACCAGCGGCTCTGTCCGCCGTTCCTCTCCACCCGCCCGCGTGTCACCCGGCCAGCGGTCCCCGCTTCCTCCGCGTGACGTGGCTTTAGTACGCGGGGGCCCCGCGTACTAATCACGCGTACGAAAGGGCCCCGCGTGCGATGGGGAGAACACGAAGGAGAGTTGCGAGCGGGGCGGGGCCGTTACGGGCAGTGCTGCTGGAAGCATGCTTGGTCATGTGCGGTTCAGCCCGGGGTTCCGGTCCTCCACGACGAACGTCGCCTTCGTCCGGACCGGAGCCCCCGGCCGCGTCACGTGGTCGACGCCGCGGTAGTCGGTGCGCAGCTCCTCGGGCGTGAACCGGGTCATCGTGTACCCGCGCCGGTTGTTGAAGTACTTCACGTGCGGGTTCTCGCGCAGCCACGACGCCGTCTCGGGGTACTCCTCCGACCCGTCGCCACCGGCCGTGATCGACGTGGTGACGAGCTCGGTGGCGAGCGTCTTCGACGACGGGTCGTCCCACCGCTCCTTGACCTCCGCACCCCACGCCGCGTGCACGTCCCCGGTGAGCACGACCGGGTTCCGCACGTCCGCGAACCGCGCCACCAGCCGGTCGCGTCCGGCGACGTAGCCGTCCCACGCGTCCAGCAGGAACTTGTCGACCTCGCCGGGGATGTAGTCGTACTGCGAGAAGAACACCTGCTGCCCCAGCACGTCCCAGCGGGCCCGCGAGCCGCGCAGCCCGTCGGAGAGCCACCGCTCCTGGGCCTCGCCGAGCATCGTCCGTTCCGGCTCCAGCCGTTGCGGGCAGAGCTGCAACCCGTCGCCGCACGCCTGGTCCGTGCGGTACTGCCGGGTGTCGAGCAGGTGGAACGTGGCGAGCGACCCCCAGCCGACCCGCCGGTACAGCCGCGACGACCTGCGCAGGGGCATGTTCTCGTAGTACGCCTGGAACGCCGCCGCCCGCCGTGCGGGGAAGTCCGGCTGCGGCTTGTCCGGCAGCAGGCCCGCCCAGTTGTTGTCGATCTCGTGGTCGTCCCAGATGACCCCCCACGGCGCGACGGCGTGGGCCTCCTGGAGGTCCGGGTCGGTCTTGTACTGCGCCTGACGGCGGCGGTAGCCCGCGAGCGTCGTCGTGGTCGGGCCCTCGACGTGCCGGACGTTACCGCTCGGGGCGACGTGGATGCCGCTCTCGTACTCATAGGTGTAGTCGCCGAGGTGCAGCACCAGGTCCGGTTCGTCCTCTGCCAGCCGCCGGTACGCCGTGAAGTAGCCGTGCTCGTACTGCGCGCACGACGCGAAGGCCATCGTGAGCGGCACGCGCAGGGCGCCCGGTTCGGGCGTGGTGCGCGTGCGGCCGGTCCGGGAGAGGTGGTTGAGGGCCCGGAAGCGGTAGAAGTACTCGCGGCCGGGCTCCAGTCCGGTCAGCTCGACGTGGACGCTGTGACCCTCCTCCGGTCGTGCGGTGGTGGATCCGCGTTGCACGATCCGGGTGAACCGTTCGTCGCCCGCGAGCTGCCACTCCACCTCGACCGGGCGGGACGGCATGCCTCCCAGACCGTCGTCCGCGAGCGGGTCGGGGGCGAGCCGCGTCCACAGGACGACGCCGTCCGGAGCCGGATCGCCCGAGGCCACACCCAGTGTGAAGGGGTCGGCGGGACGCGCCGACGCGGCGGCGGAGAACGCTGTGACGCCTGCCACGCCCGCGAGCAGGAGCGTCCGGCGCGTCATGGGGGACATGCTGGTGAATACGCTCCCGATGGGTGAGCGGTTCGGGGGGCTCGTTGAAGGCTTGGCACTCTCATGGGTAGAGTGCCAACTGCACGGCACCAGCACCGCCCCGACCCCCGCGACGGCGGGGTGGCAGGAGCCGTTAATTCGAACCTGCCAACGACCCGTGGAGGTCATCCCGGTGAGCGTGAACATCAAGCCGCTCGAGGACAAGATCGTCGTCCAGGCTTCCGAGGCCGAGACGACCACTGCCTCCGGCCTCGTGATCCCGGACACCGCGAAGGAGAAGCCCCAGGAGGGCAAGGTCCTCGCGGTGGGCCCCGGTCGCATCGACGACAAGGGCAACCGCGTCCCGCTGGACGTCGCCGTCGGCGACGTCGTCATCTACTCGAAGTACGGCGGCACCGAGGTCAAGTACAACGGCGAGGAGTACCTGATCCTCTCCGCCCGCGACGTGCTGGCCGTCGTCAACTAGTTCGTTCGGTTGGCACGTAGGCCGCACGCCTGACGCCCCGGCGCCCCATCCGGGGCCACCGGGGCGTTTCGCTACCCAGAGAGGCTTTGAGTCACATGCCCAAGCAGATCAGCTTCGACGAGGACGCTCGTCGGGCGCTCGAGCGCGGCGTCAACAAGCTCGCCGACACCGTCAAGGTCACCCTCGGCCCGCGCGGACGCCACGTCGTGCTCGACAAGAAGTTCGGCGGCCCGACGGTCACGAACGACGGCGTGACGATCGCCCGCGAGATCGAGCTCGACGACGCGTTCGAGAACCTCGGCGCGCAGCTCGCCAAGTCGGTCGCCACCAAGACCAACGACGTCGCCGGTGACGGCACCACCACCGCCACCGTGCTGGCGCAGGCCCTGGTCAAGGAGGGCCTGCGCAACATCGCCGCCGGCGCGAACCCGACCGCTCTCGGCCGCGGCATCCAGGCCGCAGCCGACGCCGTCGTGGACGCGCTCAAGGCCAAGGCCACCCCGGTCAAGGGCCGCGACAACATCGCGCAGGTCGGCACCGTCTCCTCGCGCGACGAGTCCATCGGCGCCCTGCTCGGCGAGGCCATCGAGCGCGTCGGCGAGGACGGTGTCATCACCGTCGAGGAGTCCTCCACCCTCGCGACCGAGCTCGTGATCACCGAGGGCGTGCAGTTCGACAAGGGTTACGTGTCGACGCACTTCTCCACCGACCTCGAGGCGCAGGAGGCCGTCTACGAAGACGTCCGCATCCTGCTGCACCGCGAGAAGATCTCGGCGCTGGCCGACGTCCTCCCGATCCTCGAGAAGGTCGCGGAGTCCGGCAAGCCGCTGCTGATCATCGCCGAGGACGTCGAGGGCGAGGCCCTGTCCACGCTGGTGGTCAACGCCGTCCGCAAGACCCTGAAGGTCGTCGCCGTCAAGGCGCCGTTCTTCGGCGACCGCCGCAAGGCGTTCCTGGACGACCTCGCGGTCGTCACCGGCGGCGAGGTGATCTCCTCGGAGATCGGCCTGAAGCTGTCCGAGACCACGCTCGACCAGCTGGGCTCCGCCCGCCGCGTCGTCGTGACCAAGGACGACACCACGATCGTCGACGGTGGCGGCACCAAGGCCGACATCGCGGGCCGCGCGGAGCAGCTGCGCCGCGAGATCGAGGCCACGGACTCCGACTGGGACCGCGAGAAGCTCCAGGAGCGCCTCGCGAAGCTCTCCGGCGGCATCGCCGTCATCAAGGTCGGCGCCGCGACCGAGACCGAGCTCAAGGAGCGCAAGCACCGCATCGAGGACGCGGTCGCCGCCACCAAGGCCGCGGTCGAGGAAGGCATCGTCCCCGGCGGCGGCTCCGCCCTCGTGCACGGCTCCAAGGTGCTCGACGGCGGCCTCGGCCTGTCCGGTGACGAGGCCACGGGCGTCGCGCTGGTCGCGAAGGCCCTGTCCGCGCCGCTGTTCTGGATCGCCGCGAACGCGGGCCTCGAAGGCGCCGTCGTGGTGAACAAGGTCCGCGAGGGCGACTGGGGCTTCGGCATCAACGCCGCCTCGCTCGAGTTCGGCGACCTGCTCGAGCAGGGCATCATCGACCCGGTGAAGGTGACGCGCTCCGCCGTGGCGAACGCCGCCTCCATCGCGCGCATGGTGCTCACGACCGAGAGCGCAGTCGTGGAGAAGAAGGAAGAGGAGCCCGCCTCCGCCGCGGCCGGACACGGCCACGGTCACGGTCACGGGCACTGAGTTCATTGGCCGCTGCTCCGCAGCGGCGGCGAGTTCGCCGGGAAGCCGGTCGTCCGGCCGACTCGCTCACGTCGGAATGGGCTTCGCCGATTCCGGCGTGAGCGGGTGACCGGACGACCGGCGCGAACTCGCGGCTACCCGGCTCGCGGACCGCGTGGCTCGGCTTGGGTTCGCGGGCTGTTCGGCTCGGCTTTGCGGGCCGCGTGGCTCGGCCACGGCCGGCTTCGCGCTGTGAGACAGGAGGGGCGGCACCGGGAACCCGGTGCCGCCCCTCCTTGCGTTCCTAGACGATCGCCAGTTGGCGCTTGCGCGCCTTGATGATGTGGTCGCGCTCCGATTCCGAGAGCCCGCCCCATATTCCGTACGGTTCCTGCACCGCCAGAGCGTGTTTGCGGCACATCTCCAGCACCGGGCAGGCCAGGCAGACGGCCTTGGCGCGAGCTTCCCGCCGTGCCCGTGCCGGACCCCGTTCGCCGTCGGGGTGGAAGAAGAACGCGCTGTCCATGCCCCGGCACGAACCTCGCATCTGCCAGTCCCACAGATCTGCGTTGGGACCGGGGAGCCTTCGGGTGTCCGCCATCGAGACCGCCTCCGTGACGACTGCTCCATTCGGCTTAACGATGATCCACCGTAGAACCGCTTCAAAACTTGTTCAAGAGGCTGAAGACCCTTATCAACTGATGGGTGACGGCACGCGTGTTCGATCACTCACCGCGCGGAGTTGCCGCACGCCTGAGGGGACCGCACGATGGCAGCCGTGATGACTCAGCCGGAGCCCAGAACGGCCGGTGGTCACACGGGTGAGCCCCTTCTTTCAGTGGCCGCGGTGGCCAGGCGACTCGGCGTGGCACCCGCGACCCTGCGCACCTGGGACCGCCGCTACGGACTCGGCCCGAGCGGCCACACGGTCGGGCGGCACCGCAAGTACGGGCCCCTCGACGTGGCCCGGCTGGAGCTGATGCAGCGCGCCCTCCTGCGCGGCGCGTCCTCGGCCGAGGCGGCCCGGTTCGCGCTCGACTCGAAGTCGGCCCTGACCCACGGCGAGGTTCCCGTCACCCCTTCGGGTGGTGGTGGCCGCGGCCTGAAGATGCCGGGGGCGTCCAAGCTGGCGCGCGGACTGGGCAGGGCCGCGGTGGCGATGGACTCCATCGCCGTCCAGGGGATGCTCGCCGACGCCCTGGCCACCGAAGGCGTGATCGCGACGTGGAACGAGGTCGTCCGTCCCGTCCTCAACGCCGTCGCCGCGCGCTGGCAGCTCGCCGGCACCGGTGTGGAGGTGGAACACCTGCTCAACGAGTGCGTCCTGGCGGCCTTCGTGCGCGCGACACCGCTCGTCACCCTCGGCCGCAACCACCGCCCCGTGCTGCTCGCGTGCATGCCCGAGGAGAGGCACAACCTCCCCCTCTACCCCCTGGCCGCCGAACTGGCCCACCGCGGCATCGTCGTCCGCCAGCTGGGCGCGGCCCTCCCGGCCGACGCCCTCGCCGCCGCCGTCCGCCGCACCGCGCCTTCCGCGGTGGTGCTGTGGGCGCAGCTGCCCCGGTACGCCGACGCGGGCGTGCTGACAGCCATGCCCCGCACCCGCCAGCAGGTGAGGCTGTTCGTGGGCGGCCCTGGATGGCGCCGCGGGGTGGTCACCTCCCCGGCGGAACGCGTGGGGGACCTGGCGGCAGCCGTCGAGGCCATCGAGGCCGCGGTGACCTGACGGGCTCCGGTGGCGGCGCGCCGAACCGCAGGCGACGCGCCTGACGCGGGACCGCCTCCAACAGTTCGCCGCTGCCTCGCTCACCGCGGCCCACCCACCGGCTCCGCCTCCCGCCCGGCGCGGGAGGCAGACTCCTCCCCATGGAAGAGGAGCTGCGCCGCGCCGCCTTCGGCGACTCACCCGGCCATCCCGTCTGGCCCGCGCTGTCCTCCCCGGACCCGAAGCTGCGCTGGCTCGCCGCGGTGACCCTCGGCGGTCAAGGCCACTACGCGGCCGCGGCCACGGTCCTCGACACCCTCCGTCACGACCCGGATCCGGTCATCGCCTCCCTTTCTCTCTCCACGCGCGCGTCGCACCACCGCCAACTGGGCGCGCACCACCTGGCCCGCGCCCTCGACGGCGAGGCTCTGCAGCGGATCGACTCGACCGGTGGGGGTGACCCGGACGGGATCGACGCGAGCGGGGCGCGCACGGACGCGTTGCTCGGGCTGGCCGCCGATTCGCTGGGGGTGGGGCGGCTCGTCGAGGCCCGGCGGCTGCTGGCGAGAGCAGAAGCGGTGTCATGGAGGAGTGAGGTGCGGCTGGGGTGGGTATCCGCCGAGGTCGAGCTGGCGTCGGGGGACGCGGCGGCCGCCGTCGGGCCCGCCGGGCGGGCCCACGCGGTCGCGACGAGCAGAAAAGCGCTGCGTCACGAGCTCAAGTCGGCCCTCGTGCTGGGCACCTCGTTGGTGGTGTGGGGGACACCCGACGGTCTGGTCCGGGGCGTCGAACTAATCCAGTGTGAGCTAAATCACAGTGCTCGAAACGGCCTTCATCCGTTGGTCTGGCCGAGCGCTCTCGTGCTGGCGGGCCGGCAGGCCCCCGCGACGGGCGCGGACGCGGGGAACCGGGCTGTCGAGGCTCTGAGCTGCGTCTTGCGGAGAGCGGACCCCGTCAGCCGCCGGATCGCCGCCGACTCCGCGTGGGTCCCGACGTGGCTGCTCCGTTCCGGGGAACCCCCGAACGCAGACCCTGAGGCGAACTTCTTGACGGATTAAGCACCGGATCGTGTCAAGGTCCGGCCTTCAGCGTCCGATAGGGGAAGTGGAACGTCACTCGGCTGCAGGAAAGGAGTCCCCGTGACCACGGTCCTTATTTGCGACGACCGGCGCAGTGTGCGGGAGGGTCTCACCCGCGTGATGTCGGCTGTCCCCGGGGTTAGCCGCATCGACTGCGTAGCGCACGGTGACGAGTTGTTGGCTCGCTTTTCCAGGCAGCCGGTCGACGTCGTACTGGTGGGAACCCAGCGCGCCGTCCCGACCGGGGTGGAAGCAACCCGTCGGCTCGTCTCCGCGAACCCCCAGGCGAACGTCATCGTCTTCGGGGCGCCCGACGACGCCGGGAGCATCGCCGCGGCGATAGCCGGCGGTGCGCGTGGATATCTGAGGTGGGACGCGTCGCGTCCCGAGCTTGTGGCGGCCCTCGCTCACACGCTCGCCAGCACCTCGGTCCCCGCACCGCGGCAGCCCTCCGACCCCGGCGTGCAGCTCACCGAGCGCGAGCTGCAGGTGCTGCGGGGCATGAGCCAGGGCAAGAGCAACGGCCAGATCGGCCGCGAGCTCTACCTGTCGGAGGACACGGTGAAGACCCACGCCCGTCGTCTCTTCCGCAAGCTCGGCGTCCGCGACCGCGCCCAGGCGGTCGCGCACGGTTTCCGCCGCGGTCTCGTCCAGTAGTCACGCCGACGCCACCGGCCCCGCGTCCCCATGTGCCGCATGTGGGGAAGCGGGGCCGGTGGCGTGAGCGCGTGTCGGCTGGTCACTCGCGGTGTCCACACCCCGCTGATGAACAGACGGGCGGAAGACCGGTACGGTGAGGTTGCTGCATCGGGTCGCTGTGAGTGACTCGTGTCGTGTCATGTCGGTACGCCAACAAGTAACACCAGGGCAGTTGTCTGCGATGACCAGCTTGGGGGACGGACTGGACGCCGAAGTGGGCGCGGCCGTCGACGGCGACCGCCGGGCGATCGAGCGCTTGCTGGCCTCCATACGTCCCCTGGTGGTGCGGTACTGCCGCGCCCGAGTTGGCAGGCAGGAGCGGAGCTTCGCTTCGGCGGACGATGTGGCCCAGGAGGTGTGTCTCGCGGTGCTCACGGCATTGCCCAGCTACCGCGACCAGGGTCGGCCTTTCCTCGCGTTCGTCTACGGGATCGCGGCGCACAAGGTTGCCGACGCACACCGGTCCGCCGCCAGGAACCGCTCGGAACCCGTGCCCGAGGTTCCCGACGCGCCGGAGACCGAAGCTGGTCCGGAGCAGCGAGCCATGCAGGGTGAACTCTCCGACCGGATGGCCGTCCTTCTGCGCGTCCTGCCGGAGAAGCAGCGGGAGATCCTGCTGTTGAGGGTGGTGGTCGGGCTCTCCGCCGAGGAAACTGCCGAGGCGGTCGGGTCGACGCCGGGCGCTGTCCGGGTGGCGCAACACCGCGCGCTCGCTCGGCTGCGCAAGTCGCTGGCAGCGGAGGAGGTGGTCTGAGTGGCCGACGAACACGGAAGGGACGACGAAGAAGTGCGCGGAGAGGACGATAGAGCCCCGCACGAACCCGTCGCCGACGATCTTTCGGCTGTACAGGCCGATGACAAGCTGCTGGACGCCCTGGGGTCCGCGACACCGGGTGCGGCCGGCTCCTTGGTCGACGACGAGCTGAACGCGATGTTGCTCGCGTGGCGCAACGAGGTGGAGACCGAGCCGTTCGGCGAGCTGGTCGACACCGAGACCGCCATCGCGACGATCCAGGCTGCCCGTCCGCAGCCGGTGAGCAGACACCGCTTCCTGATCCCCCTCGCGAGCGCCGCCGCGGTGCTGGCCATCGCCTTCACGGGTGTGAGCCTCGTCGCGCGGGACGCCCAGCCGGGTGACACGCTCTGGGGTCTGACGCAGGTGCTCTACTCCGAGCACGCCAAGTCGATCGAGGCGGCCGCGATCGTGCGGGACAACCTCGACTCCGCCCGCCTCGCGCTGCGCGAGGGCAAGGTGACCGAGGCGCGCGAGAAGCTCGACCAGGTGCAGGCCGGCCTCGGGTCCGTCTCGACGGCCGACGGCAGGGAGCAGCTCGAGGAGAAGCACCAGGAGCTCGAGAAGGAGCTCGACACCTCGACGCCGCTGTCGCCGACCACGACGACTCCCGTGACGAAGCCGGCCACGTCCACCTCGACGGCTCCGTCGACGTCGACGAGCAGTCCGGTGACGACCGAGCCGTCCCCGACGACGACGTCGGCGACGCCTCCGCCGCCCACCTCCAACGCCGAGAACCCGCCGCCTCCGCCCGCCGACCCCGGCACGGTTCCCGCGTCCGGGTCGCCCGTCGGGACGAACAGCGAGGGTGCGAACCAAACACCCGCCGAGGGCCCGTCGAGCTGATCCTGCTGAGACGTGCTGTGAACGGCCCCTGATCTCGCGAGGTCAGGGGCCGTTCACACGTCCGGGTGTTCACACGTCGGGTGGAATGCGGCCGCTCGGGTTGCGATTTGGGTGAAATGTGCCGTGCCGTCACCGGGTGAGGTCGGAGTCACCCGGTGACGTCGGTCTCGGTGCGGACGGCTCAGCGCGCGGACTCGGTGGCCGTGACGCCGTCCGCGTAGCCGCGGCAGTACTCCCAGCTCACGTACGAGCCGGGGTCCGGGTCGAAGGCGGGCTCGTGCGGGCGCATCCTGCCGTCCGCGAGCAGCTGTTCGAGTGAAGCTCGTAACAACGCCCAGTCGTGGTAGTGCGGCTCCTGGCACTCGCCGCAGTCCACGACGATGCCGCGCACCCCGCGGTGTTCCAGCAGGGCCTGGTAGACGGCGAGGTCGCTCAGGTCGCTGACCAGCTCTGCTCGCTCGTCCTCGTCCATCGGAGGGTGGTCGTGCTCCGGCTCCCCGAGGGTGCGAGCTGGGTCCTCGGGGTCGCCCTCGAAGGGGTCTGGTGGCAACGCGTCGTGCGGCACGACCCCGCACGGTACCCGCCGTACCCCCTCAGCCGTCCAGATACCATGGGCAGCACCGCCTCCGCCTGCGGAAACTGGACCGGCACCACCCCAGGGCGAGCGGAGCGCAGACCGCACGACGGAAGGCATGTCACCCGCTATGACCAGCGAGCTCAACGCTGATGGAGTCCCCGGCAAGTTCGCGATGCTGGGACTGACCTTCGACGACGTGCTCCTGCTGCCTGCCGAGTCCGACGTCGTCCCGAGCGGCGTCGACACGAGCACCAGGATCTCGCGCAACATCACCCTGAAGATCCCGCTGGCCAGCGCGGCGATGGACACGGTCACCGAGGGCCGGATGGCGATCTCGATGGCGCGTCAGGGCGGCATCGGCGTGCTGCACCGCAACCTCTCGATCGAGGACCAGGCCCGCCAGGCCGAGACGGTGAAGCGCTCGGAGGCCGGCATGGTCACCGACCCGGTCACGTGCTCGCCGGACGCCACGCTGGCCGAGGTCGACGCGCTGTGCGCCCGCTACCGCATCTCCGGTGTGCCGGTCACCGACGCGAGCAACAAGCTCGTCGGCATCATCACCAACCGCGACATGCGCTTCGAGCTCGACCACACCAAGCGCGTCAGCGAGGTCATGACGAACGGCCCGCTGGTCACCGCGCAGGTCGGCGTGTCGGCCGAGGCCGCGCTGGGCCTGCTGCGCCGCCACAAGGTCGAGAAGCTGCCGATCGTCGACGGCGACGGCAAGCTCAAGGGCCTGATCACGGTCAAGGACTTCGTGAAGACCGAGCAGTACCCGAACGCCACCAAGGACCCGGACGGCCGCCTGCTGTGCGCCGCCGCCGTGGGCGTGGGCGAGGACTCGTTCGTGCGCGCGATGACGCTCGCCGACGCCGGTGTGGACGTGCTGATGGTCGACACGGCGCACGGCCACTCGCGCGGCGTGCTGGAGATGGTCGCCCGCATCAAGAAGGAGCTCGGCGACTCGGTCGACGTGGTCGGCGGCAACATCGCGACGCGGGCGGGCGCCCAGGCGCTGGTGGACGCGGGCGCGGACGGCGTGAAGGTCGGCGTCGGCCCCGGCTCGATCTGCACCACGCGCGTCGTCGCGGGTGTCGGCGTGCCGCAGATCTCCGCGATCTACGAAGCGTCGCTCGCCTGCCGTCCCGCCGGTGTGCCGGTGATCGGCGACGGCGGCATCCAGTACTCCGGCGACATCGCGAAGGCCATCGCGGCCGGCGCGTCCGCCGTGATGCTCGGCTCGCTGCTCGCGGGCACCCAGGAGGCGCCCGGCGACCTGATCCTGGTCAACGGCAAGCAGTTCAAGACCTACCGGGGCATGGGCTCGCTGGCGGCCATGCAGTCGCGCGGCGACGCCAAGTCGTACTCGAAGGACCGCTACTTCCAGGACGACGTCCTCAACGAGGACAAGCTCGTGCCGGAGGGCATCGAGGGCCGCACGCCGTTCCGCGGCCCGCTGTCGCAGGTCGTGCACCAGCTCACGGGCGGTCTGCGCGCGGCGATGGGCTACACGGGCTCCCGCACGATCACCGAGCTGCAGGACGCGCAGCTCGTGCGGATCACGGCGGCGGGCCTGAAGGAGAGCCACCCGCACGACATCACGATGACCGTCGAGGCCCCGAACTACACCACCCGCTAGTCACGAGTCCGGCAGTCAAGCAGGTCGAACGAAGCTCAGGAGGGAACCACAGGTGCGCGATCTGGTCGAGATCGGCATGGGCCGGACCGCGAGGCGGGCCTACGAGCTGGACGACATCGAGATCATCCCGTCGCGTCGGACGAGGTCGTCCAAGGACGTCTCCACGACGTGGCAGATCGATGCCTACCGCTTCGACATCCCGCTGATCACCCACCCGACCGACGCGATCGTGTCGCCGGGCACGGCGGTCGCGGTCGGCGAGCTGGGCGGTCTCGGCGTGCTGAACGCCGAGGGTCTCTGGGCCCGGCACAGCGACGTCGAGGACGCGCTGTTCCGCCTGGTCCAGGCGACCGAGGACAGCGACGACCCGGCGGCGGCCGTGAAGGTGCTGCAGGAGCTGCACGCCGCCCCGCTGCGGATGGACCTGATCGCCGCGGCGATCAAGCAGATCCGCGAGTCGGGCGTCACGGTCGCGGCTCGCGTGAGCCCCCAGCGCGCCGCGGAGCTCACCCCGGACCTGCTGGCCGCGGGCGTCGAGATCCTGGTCGTGCAGGGCACGATCATCTCGGCGGAGCACGTGTCGCGCGGCGGTGAGCCGCTGAACCTGAAGTCGTTCATCGCGGACCTCGACGTCCCGGTGATCGCGGGCGGTGTCGGCGACTACCGCACGGCGATGCACCTGATGCGCACCGGCGCGGCGGGCGTCATCGTCGGCTACGGCTACACCCCCGGCGTCACCACCACCGACTCGGTCCTGGGCATCGGCGTCCCGATGGCCACCGCGATCGCCGACGCCGCGGCCGCCCGCCGCGACTACCTCGACGAGACCGGCGGCCGCTACGTGCACGTCATCGCCGACGGCGGCGTCACCACGTCGGGCGACGTGGCGAAGTCCATCGCCTGCGGCGCCGACGCCGTGATGCTCGGCGAGCCCCTCGCCGCCGCGACCGAGGCACCCGGTCAGGGCCTGTACTGGACGGCGGCGTCCGCGCACCCGTCCGTGCCGCGCAGCCTGGTCGCCGAGGCCGTGGACCAGGAGCTCGACCTCCGCACGCTGCTGTTCGGCCCGTCGGCGGACCCGCGCGGCGTGACGAACCTGTTCGGCGCGCTGAAGCGGGCGATGGCCAAGACCGGCTACTCCGACCTCAAGGAGTTCCAGAAGGTCGGCCTGACGATCCGCGGCTGACCCGCGTTCTGCCTGCAAGGGCGCGTTCCCCGCACCGGGGGACGCGCCCTTCTCGCTCGGGCCCGAACCTCTCTGCAACCGGACGACCACTCCGCGCGTCCCAGGATCGTGGATTTGGATGCCTTGTTCCGTGGCGGCGACAGCAGTGGTGTGGACACGGTCGACGAGCAGGAGTTCGACCTCGGCGGAGAGCACGACGGCCTGACGGGCGAGCCGGCGGACGAGAAGGCCATCGGCTGGAGGGTGCTGGTCCTGCTCGTCGTCGGAGCCTTGGCGGTCACCGGCCTGGCCGTGGCGTTCATGGTGTGGGTGATCGAGGCGCTGGTCCTGTAGCAGCGATCGGACAGCCCCGTTCGTGCGAGTGCCGCGCTCGTCTGAACCGATAGGGGACTAGGCGTTACCGGAAGTAACGCCTACTCTCCGACGCATGGGTGAACTCGCCGGTAACTTCGACGTCGTCATCGTCGGCTCCGGGTTCGGCGGGAGCGTGGCCGCGCTCCGGCTGGCCGAGAAGGGCTATCGCGTCGCCGTCCTGGAGGCGGGGCGCCGGTTCGCCGACGACGAGTTCGCCAAGACCAGCTGGAACCTGCGCCGCTACCTGTGGGCGCCGCAGGTCGGGTGCTACGGCATCCAGCGCATCCACCTGCTGCGCAACGTCATGGTGCTCGCCGGTGCCGGGGTGGGCGGCGGCAGCCTCGTCTACGCGAACACGCTGTACCGGCCGCTCAAGCCGTTCTTCGAGGACCGGCAGTGGGCGCACATCACCGACTGGCAGGACGAGCTCGACCCGTTCTACGACCAGGCGAGCCGCATGCTCGGGGTCGTCACGAACCCCACGACGACCCCCAGCGACGTCGTCATGCAGAAGGTCGCGAAGGACATGGGGGTCGAGGACAGCTACCACCCGACGCCCGTCGGCGTGTACTTCGGCGAGCCCGGCAAGAAGGCCGCCGACCCGTACTTCGGTGGCGCGGGGCCGGAGCGCACGGGCTGCACGGAGTGCGGCAGCTGCATGTCCGGCTGCCGGGTCGGCGCCAAGAACACGCTGGTCAAGAACTACCTCTACCTCGCGGAGCAGCTGGGGGCGCAGGTCTTCCCGCTCACGACCGTCACGCAGCTGAAGGAGAACGGCGGCCGCTGGACCGTCGAGGCGAAGAAGACCGGCGGACGGGCCACGTGGACGTTCACCGCCGACCAGGTGGTGCTGGCGGCCGGCACGTGGGGCACGCAGCAGCTGCTGCACCGGGCGAAGGCCACGACGCTGCCGAAGATCTCGTCCAAGCTCGGCGAGCTGACGCGCACCAACTCCGAGTCGATCATCGGCGCGGCGCGCACCAGCGTCGACCCGCGAAGCGACTTCACGCGTGGTGTCGCGATCACCAGCTCCATCCACCCCGACGAGATCACGCACATCGAGCCGGTCCGGTACGGCAAGGGCAGCAACGTCATGGGCATGTTGCAGACCCTCGCCACGGACGGCGCCCTGAGCACGCCGCGGTGGCTGCAGTTCGTCAAGCAGGCCGCGCGGAACCCGGTGCGGCTGCTCAAGATGCTCAGCGTGCGCCGGTGGAGCGAGCGGACCGTGATCCTGCTGGTCATGCAGAGCCTCGACAACTCCATCACGACGTTCCTCAAGCGCGGCAAGCTGAGCAGCAAGCAGGGGCACGGCGAGCCGAACCCGGCGTTCATCCCCGCCGGGCACGAGGCGAACCTGCTGGCAGCCAAGCACATCGACGGCATGGCGGGCGGCACGTGGGGCGAGCTGTTCAACATCCCGCTGACGGCGCACTTCATCGGCGGCTGCGCGATCGGGTCGTCGGAGGGCGAGGGCGTGATCGACCCGTACCACCGGGTCTTCGGCTACCCCGGACTGTCCGTTGTGGACGGTGCGGCGATCAGCGCCAACCTCGGGGTGAACCCGAGCCTCACGATCACCGCGCAGGCCGAGCGGGCCTTCTCGCTGTGGCCGAACAAGGGCGAGCAGGACCCGCGGCCCGCGCAGGGGCAGCCGTACCGGCGGGTCAACCCGGCGAAGCCGAAGAACCCGGCCGTGCCGGAGCAGGCTCCCGCCGCGTTGCGACTGCCGATCGTGGAGACCTCCTAGGAAGATCTCGTTTGGCTACGGTGGAGGCATGGCCACCAAGCCTTTCGCCTCCAGCGCCGACCTCGCGCCCAAGGACGAGCAGTTCGTCCGGCTCGCCAGAGGCGTCTACGCCCTGACCGCAGAAGGTGACCCCAACGTCGGCGCGATCGAGGCAGAGGACTTCCTCATCTGCTTCGAGGCACGGGCCACGCCCGCGGCCGCACGCCGGTGGCTCGAACAGCTGAGGAAGCACACCAAGAAGCCCGTCCGGTACCTCGTGCTCAGCCACTACCACGCCGTGCGCACGCTCGGCGCCAGCGCGTTCGACGCCCAGGAGGTCGTCGCGCACGAGATGACGCGCGTGCTGATCGCCGAACGCGGGCGGCAGGACTGGGAGAGCGAGCTGGGGCGGATGCCGCGGCTCTTCGAGCGGCCCGAGGAGATCCCCGGTCTGACGTGGCCGACGCTCACGTTCTCCGACCGCATGACGATCCCGCTCGGTGACGACCGCGGCGACCTGGTGTTGCAGCACCTCGGGCGCGGGCACACCGCGGGCGACATCGTCGCGTGGCTGCCGCAGCAGCGCATCCTCTTCGCGGGCGACCTGGTCGAGTCGCAGGCCGCGCTCTACACCGGGGACGCGTTCCACGACGAGTGGGCGACGTCCACTTTGGACGAGGTGGAGGAGCTCGGCGCGGAGGTGCTGGTAGGCGGGCGCGGCAAGGTCGCGCGCGACCGCATCGAGGTCGAGGCCGCGATCAGCCAGAGCAGGCACTTCCTCAACGAGCTGCGCAGGACCGTCGGCGGGGTGCACGCCGAGGGCGGCACGCTCAAGCAGGCGTTCCAGCTCGCGCACGTCACGTTGGTGGACCGGTACGGGCGCTGGCCGATCTTCGAGCACTGCCTGCCGTTCGACGTGAAGCGCTACTGGGACGAGTGCGAGGGCAGGGACTGGCCGGAGATCTGGACCGCCGAACGCGACCGCGCCGTCTGGGACGCGTTGCAATGACGGTCCTGGTGGTCGGTGCCGGACCGGTTGGGCTCACGGCGGCGCTGCTGCTGGCCAGGGCCGGGGTACCGAGCACCGTCCTGGAGGCGGCCGAGCACCGCGCCAAGGCGGGCAGCCGTTCCATCTGCGTGCAGCGCGACGTGCTGGAGATCCTGGAACGGGTCGGCGTCGGCCAGGCCGTCGCCGACGCGGGCGTCACCTGGTACACCGGCCGCACCTACTACCGCGACCGCGAGGTGCTGACCACCACCTTCCCTCGGGCAGAGGGCTTCCCGCCGTTCGTGAACACCCCGCAGACCGTCGTCGAGCAGCTGCTGGAGGACCGCGTCCGCGCCGAGCCGTTGATCGAGCTCCGTCACGGCCACGCCCTCACCGGTCTGGCGCAGGACGACGGGGGCGTGTCCACGCCGGACGGCATCAGGGCCACGCACTGCATCGCCGCCGACGGCGCCCACTCGACGGTCCGGCACCTGCTCGGCGTCCCGTTCGACGGCTTCTCGTTCGACGACCGGTTCATCATCGCCGACGTCCGCGTCGACCTGGACTTCGAGACGCCCGAGCGGCGCTTCTACTTCGACCCGCCGGGAAACGCGGGCCGGCAGGTTCTGCTCCACCCGCAGCCGGGCGGCGTGTGGCGGATCGACTGGCAGGTCGCCGACGACGTCGAGCTGACCGGTGACCACGTCCGCGCGGTCGTCGGCGACAAGCCGTACGAGATCGTCTGGCAGTCCACGTACCGCTTCCACCAGCGCCGTGCGCGCACCCTGCGCGTCGGGCGCGTGCTGCTCGCGGGCGACGCCGCGCACGTGATGAGCCCGTTCGGCGCGCGCGGCCTGAACTCGGGCATCTGCGACGCGGACAACGCGGCCTGGAAGATCGCCGCCGACCGCGCGGGAGAGGCGGGACCGCACCTGCTCGCGTCCTACGAGCTCGAACGCGGGGCCGCCGCCGACGAGAACCTCCGCATCACCGGCGAGACCATGCGGTTCCTGGTGCCGCGCACCCCGCAGGAGCGGGAGCGCCGCGAGCGGGCGCTCGAGTCCGGCGAGGGCATCGACTCGGGCAAGCTCTTCACGCCGTTCTCCTACGAGAGCTCCCCGCTGACCACCGAGGGCGGCGAGCTGGTGCCGGGGTCGCGCACCGCCGGTCCCGGCTTCAGCACCCGCGACGGCTGGTTGATCAGGCCAGATGGTCATGTCGCCGCACGTCGCTGCGACGATCGGGTGAAGCGTCGCGCACTCGGCTGGTGAGCCTCCCGCACAGGGCCACCATCGGCCGCGGGGGTGTTTCGACATGGGGATGGACAGACGAACCTTCTTGCAGGGGACCGCGCTCGCCGTGACGGGGCTGGGGGCGGGCACGACGACCGCGCACGCGAGCACCGGCTGGGCGCGGCTCAAGCGCAGGCTCGGCGACCGGCTCGTGCTGCCGGGCGACGCGGCCTACGACCGGCTCCGGCAGCCGTACAACCACGTCTACGCGCAGCGCAGACCGGCCGCCATCGCCCGGTGCGTCCGGCAGGAGGACGTGCAGGCGTGCCTCGACTTCGCCTCGCACGAACGGGTGCCGGTGGCCGCCCGCAGCGGCAGGCACAGCTACGCGGGCTACTCGGTGCCGGAGAACGGCCTCGTCGTCGACCTCGGCGGCCTGGCGGACGTGCGGGTCGCCGGCGGCTCCGCGCACGTCGGCGCCGGGGCGAGGCTCATCGACGTCTACGAGGGGGTCGGCGGCGCGGGCAGGGCGTTGCCGGCGGGCTCGTGCGGCACGGTCGGCATCGCCGGGCTGACGCTCGGCGGCGGCATCGGCGTGATCGGCCGCAAGTACGGCCTGACCTGCGACCACCTGACCAGCGCCAGGATCGTCACGCCGGACGGCGTGCTGCGCACCGTCGACGGGCACCGCGAGCCCGACCTGTTCTGGGCGTTGCGCGGCGGCGGTGGCGGCAACTTCGGCGTCGTCACGTCGTTCACGTTCCGCACGGACCCGGCGCCGGACCTCGCGGTGTTCAGCCTGCAGTACCCGGCGGGCGCGACCGCGGACGTGTTCGACGCCTGGCAGGAGTGGATCGCGACGACACCGGACGAGCTGTGGTCCGGGTGTGGCGTCTCGGCGACCGGCGGGCCGTCCAGGATCGGGTTCGACGGCACCTACGTCGGCTCCGCGAGGAACCTGCACCGGCTGCTCGACCGCATGCCCGCTGGCGGCGAGCGGACCGTGCGGGAGATGACCTACCTGGAGGCCATGCGGTTCTTCGCGGGACCTGCCGACGACCCCGGCCTGGCGTTCGTGGCGTCGTCGCGGATGCTGCGCCGCCGCGTGCCCGGCACCCGCGTCGCGGAGCTGGTGGACGGCGAGCGCGACGGGTTCTTCCAGCTCGACTCGTGGGGCGGCGCGCTCAGCCGGGTCGCGCCGGACGCCACCGCGTTCCCGCACCGCGACGTGCTGGCGAGCGCGCAGCTCTACGTCTTCGTGCGCGACCGGACCGAGGCCGAGGCCCGCGCGCTGCTGGCGGCGTGGCGGGACGGGCTCGGCGCGGGCACCACCGGGTACGTCAACTACATCGACCCGGAGATGCCCGACTGGCCCACCGCCTACTACGGCCGCAACCTCGCGCGGCTCAGGAAGGTCGCGCGGCGCTACGACCCGGACCGCGTGCTCGCCTTCCCGCAGGGCCTATAGCTGGATGCCGGTCAGGACCGTCACCCGTTCCTCGGTGAAGTCCTCCATCGCCGACCGGACGCCCTCACGTCCGGTGCCCGAGCCCTTCACACCGCCGTAGGGCATCTGGTCGGCGCGGTAGGACGGCACGTCACCGATGATCACGCCACCGACCTCCAGCTCGGCCGCCGCCTCGAACGCCACCCGCACGTCGCGGGTGAACACCCCGGCCTGCAGGCCGTACTCGGAGTCGTTGGCCTGCTCGAACGCGTTCTGCACGCCGTCCGCGACGGACACCACGAGCACCGGCCCGAAGACCTCCTGGGCCCACACCTTGGCGGTCCTCGGCACGTCGGTGAGCACGGTCGGCTCGACCGTCGCGCCGGTGCGCTTGCCGCCGAGCAGCACCTTCGCGCCGACGTCGGTGGCCATGTTGACCCACTCCTCGACGCGGCGGGCGTTGTCCTCGTCGATCAGCGGCCCGACCTCGACCTCCGGGTCGTGCGGGTCGCCGGTCTTCAACGCCCCCACGGCCGCCACGAGCTTCGGCACGAACTCGTCCGCGAGCGAGCGGTCCACGATCACCCGCTGCACGGCGATGCACGACTGCCCGGCCTGGTAGTTGCCGAACGTCGCGATGCGCTGCGCCGCGTGGTCCAGGTCCGTCCAGTCGGGACAGATGATCGCGGCCGCGTTGGAGCCCAGCTCCATCACGACGTGCTTGCGCGGCGCGGCTTCCATGAGCGACCAGCCGACCTTGGTGGAGCCGGTGAAGGAGATGACGGGCAGGCGCTCGTCCTTCACCAGCGCGTCCATGTCCTTGCCGCGCACGGGAAGCACCGAGAAGACGCCCTCCGGCAGCCCGGTCTCGGCCAGGATCTCGCCCAGCAGCAACGCGCTGAGCGGCGTCGCAGAGGCAGGCTTCACGATCACCGGCGCGCCCACCGCGAGCGCCGGGGCGACCTTGTGCGCCACCAGGTTCAGCGGGAAGTTGAACGGCGCCACGGCGAGCACCGGCCCGCGCGGCACGTGCCGGACGATCGCCATCCGCCCGACGCCACCGGCGTCGGTGTCGAGCCGCTGCAGACCACCGGTGAACCGGCGGGCCTCCTCGGCGGCGAACCGGAACGTGCCGACGGCGCGCTGCACCTCGATCTCGGCCCACTTGAGCGGCTTGCCGTTCTCGGCGGTGATCGTCTCGGCGATCTCCTCCGCCCGTTCGGCCAGGGTGCGCGACACCTGCAGCAGCGCCTCGGCCCGCACGTGGGCGGGGGTGAGCCGGAACTTCCTGGCCACCGCCGCGGCCGCCGCCACCGCGCGTTCCACCTGGTCTCTGCCCGGCACCGCGACCGAGGCGACCTCGGTGCCGTCGAACGGGTGCAGAACCTCCAACGCCTGGTCGCCCTGCTCGGGGCGGCCGGCGACCCAGCACGGCCGGGGCTGCGGTGTGAACGCGTCCATGACGGTCACGTTAGGCCCTGCCGCCCCGCACGTACCGGATGAGTTCCAAGTAGTAGTCGTCGTGCCGTTCCGCGCGTTGCCGGACGAACGCCGGATGCTCCCGGATCGTCCGGATCATGTCCTCCAGACGGGCGACGACATGATCCTCTTCGTAATCGCACCCATAGGCGTCGCAGAAGAGCCGGGCACGGCGCGGGCGGTCGTCCGGCAGCGCCAGCACGAACTGGATGACCGCCCAGCTGACGTCCCACCAGCGCGGCCCGGGATGCGCGGTGTCGAAGTCGAACACGCCCGTGGGGCGGCCGTCGGCGAAAACCATGTTGTACGGCGCGAAATCACCGTGCAGCACGACCTCGACCGGTTCCCGCGGCGGGTGCTGCCACCCGTCCCGCCGGTCGACGAGGCCGAGCGTCGCGTCGTGCAGCCGCCGCAGCATGAGCGCGGACTCGACCAGCGCGGCGTCATCCGATGGGGGCACGTGGCCAACGTCACCGGGCAGGTAGCCGAGCAGCTCGTGCCCGCCGTCCAGCCCGAGCGGCACCGGCGCGATCCCGAGAGGTGCCAAGTGCCGCAACAACTCGTGCACCCGCGGCGCCCACGGCCCGGCAGGCCGCCGCACCGCGTCACCCACTTTGAACACCTCGTTCAGCCCGCCACCGGTCAGCAGCTCTCCGTCCACGCATGACATCCTTGGGGTCGTGTCCGACACCAGCAACCGCCCTGTTCTCGTCGTCGACTTCGGTGCCCAGTACGCGCAGCTGATCGCCCGCCGCGTGCGCGAGGCCCAGGTCTACTCCGAGGTGGTCCCGCACACCGCGTCGGTGGGCGAGATCCTCGACAAGAACCCGCTGGCCATCGTGCTGTCCGGTGGCCCGTCGAGCGTCTACGAGGAAGGCGCGCCGCAGGTCGACCCGAAGCTGTTCGAGACCGGCGTCCCGGTCTTCGGCATCTGCTACGGCTTCCAGGCGATGGCGCGCGCGCTCGGCGGCTCGGTCGAGCAGACCGGCACCCGCGAGTACGGCCGCACCGACCTGTCCGTGCCTGCCGAGGGCGGAGCGCTGCACCAGGAGCTCCCGGTGAGCCACCCGGTGTGGATGAGCCACGGCGACGCCGTCACGAAGGCGCCGGAGGGCTTCACCGTCACCGCCACCAGCGAGGGCGCCCCGGTCGCCGCGTTCGAGGACACCCAGCGCCGCTTCGCCGGCGTCCAGTACCACCCGGAGGTGCACCACTCGCCGCACGGCCAGGAGGTGCTGCGCCGGTTCCTGCACGACATCGCGGGCCTGCGTCCGCAGTGGACCACGTCGTCCATCGTGGACGAGCAGGTCGCCCGCATCCGCGAGCAGATCGGTGACGGCAAGGCCATCTGCGGCCTGTCCGGCGGCGTCGACTCCGCCGTGGCCGCCGCCCTGGTCCAGAAGGCCATCGGCGACCGCCTCACGTGCGTCTTCGTCGACCACGGCCTGCTCAGGGCAGGCGAACGAGCCCAGGTCGAACGCGACTACGTGGCCGCCACCGGCATCAAGCTGGTGACCGTCGACGCCCGCGAACGCTTCCTGACCGCCCTGGCCGGAGTCACCGACCCCGAGCAGAAGCGCAAGATCATCGGCCGCGAGTTCATCCGCGTCTTCGAACAGGCCGAACGCGACCTCAAGGCCGAGGGCGACTACCGCTTCCTCGTCCAGGGCACCCTCTACCCGGACGTCGTCGAGTCCGGCGGCGGCGCGGGCGCCGCGAACATCAAGTCCCACCACAACGTCGGCGGCCTGCCAGACGACCTCCAGTTCGAGCTGGTCGAGCCGCTCCGGGCCCTGTTCAAGGACGAGGTCCGCCGCGTCGGCACCGAGCTCGGCCTGCCGGAGACGATCGTGCAGCGCCAGCCGTTCCCCGGCCCCGGCCTCGGCATCCGCATCATCGGCGAGGTCACCCAGGAGCGCCTCGACACGCTGCGCCAGGCCGACGCCATCGCCCGCGAGGAACTGACCCTCGCGGGCCTCGACCGGTCCATCTGGCAGTGCCCGGTCGTCCTGCTCGCGGACGTCCGCAGCGTCGGCGTCCAGGGCGACGGCCGCACCTACGGCCACCCGGTCGTGCTGCGCCCCGTCTCGTCCGAGGACGCGATGACCGCCGACTGGACGCGCCTGCCGTACGAGGTGCTGGAGCGGATCTCGACCCGGATCACCAACGAGGTGGCGGAGGTCAACCGCGTGGTGCTCGACGTGACGTCGAAGCCGCCGGGCACCATCGAGTGGGAGTAGGAACGTGAGAAGGCCCCCGGGAGACCGGGGGCTTTTTCATGCTTTCGTGTGGCTCTTGATCAAATTCCCCGAAGCCCTTCTCGAACGCGCCTAGGGTGCTGCCGGTCCGCCGCCACGAGGAGGGAGCCCATGGCAGACGGGGACGACGGTGCGCGACCGACGACTCAGCTCGACGGTGGCCTGCCGATGACAGCTCGCCAGGAGCAGTTCAGCCTGGCGTTCGTCAGGATGATCGCCGCGGCGGCCGGCTGCTCGATCAAGTGGCACGAGACGGACTACGACGGCGTCGACATCACCATCGCGGCGTCGACCGAGTACGAGAAGTACTACTGCCCGGAGTTCGAGCTGCAGCTCAAGTGCACGACCCAGCACAACCTGCTGGGGGACACGCACTTCGCCTGGAGGATGGAACGCGGCCCGTTCGTCAGGCTCACCCACCGCAAGCGGTACAACGAGGCGTTCCTCGGCGTCCTCGTGATTCCGCGTGACGACGAACCGCTGCTGAGCCAGTGCGAGGAGCACCTGCTCACCGGTAGCCGCATGTACTGGGAGCACGCCACACTGCTGGGTGAGATCGCTGATGGCGCCAGCAGCAAGACAGTGCACCTGCGCCTAGAACTAACCTCTTCGACGTAGCGAGTTTGCGGAGCATCATGCAGAGGGTCGGCGAAGGAGGCGTGTGGTGAGCACCCCACCGGTCGACGACTACCGCGAGCTCGCCGGCAGCCTCACCCCGCTGGCCGTGCAGCAGTACCTCGCCGCCAACGACTGGCAGCTCGAAGCGCAGGTTCCGGACGTCCGGCAGATCTGGCGCCTCCGCGACGAGGCGCGAGTCATGCTCCCGCTGGCGACCGACTACGTCGACTTCGCCCAGCGCTTCCGCGACACCCTGCGCGCGCTGGCCACCGTGTACGACTGGGATCCCGGCCGGCTCGCGGAGAAGATCACCGCCACCCGTGCCGATCTCTTCTTCGTCCGCTTCGACCAGCTCATGATCGACGGGACGCTCCCGTTCAGGCAGGCGGAGAAGGCGCTCGACGGTCTGTTCAAGATGATGAAGGCGGCGGCTACCTCGGCCGACGACCCGATGCATTCCCACAGGGGCCGCCGGTCCAGCACGGTGACCGACTTCCTCGACGAGGACATCCGGCTCGGCCACACGAAGCGCGGCAGCTTCGTCTTCACCGTCGTGACGCGCCTCGGTGAGCCGCTTCCCGTGAACGAGCAGGACGGAGGCCGCGTGGCCCCGTTCCCGCGGCGGGTGATGGAAACGCTGGCCACCGGTTTGTCGGCGGCGCGCGACCTCTCGCTGAGCTGGGACCCCCACGCCGTCGAGCGGGCGGTTGAGCGCGGGCTCAGCGCGAACCTCGTGGAGTCGCTCCAAGACCTGACGGAAGCGGACTCGCTGCGTGAGCTCGACCTGTCGTTCGACTGGGCGGCGAGCGAACCCCCGCCCGACGTTCCCACCTCGCGCATCGTGGTGAACCGCGACGCGATCGTCGGACTGCCGCGCGTCCGCGAGCGGCTGGTCCGGCGGGAAGAGCCGCCGCGCACGGAGACCGTCGTCGGCCAGGTCCGTTCGCTCACCCGTGAGGAACCCAACGGCGATGACCAGGAGGAGACGACGATCGTCCTGAGCGCCGAGGTCAGGGGACGCACCAGGAAGATCCACGTTCCGCTGACCGGGGACGACTACGAGTGGGCGATCTTCGCCCACCGGAGGAAGCTGCCGTTCACCGTCACGGGCAACCTGGCGTTCGAACGAGGGGCGTGGCGCCTGACCGGACCGGTGACCGTCGACCCGAGCTTCCTGCAACACCAGCGAAGCTGACCAACGAGAAAGGCCCCCGGCGGACCGGGGGCCTTCGTCATTCGCGGGTCTTGTTGCGTCTCAACGAGTTGGTCAGCAGCACCACGCCGACCACGATCGCCGTGCCGCCCAGCGCCCACCGGAAGTCGAGCCAGAACGTCCCGCTGCTCAGCACGTACACGGCCATCAGCCCACCGGCGATCCCGAAGACCAGGCTCACCGGGTCGATCCGCCTGCGCATCACCTGCTGCTGCTCAGTCACGGAGCACCTTCACCTCTCCGACGCCGACCTGGATGTCGACGTCGATCTCCAGGCCGCCTTCGCCGTCCTCGCCCACGTCGGTTCCCTGGACCTTCACCTTGCCGCCGTCGGCGTTCCTGCCGAGGCAGTGGAGGCCGCCGATGGAGCCCGCCTCGCACTTGAACGACACGTCGGCGTTCTTCGGCACGTGCACGACGATCTCGCCGAGCTCGGTCTCGATCTCGGTCTCCACCGAACCGGTGTCCGGCAGCTGCCGCAGGTCGAGCATGATGCTGCCGGCGCCGATCTCGTACCTGTCCCTCACGTCGGCGACGTTCTTCGGGGTCTCCGCGATGCTGCCGACGTTCGCGGGTCCGTCGAAGTCGACCGCGGTGAAGGCGAAGCCCGCCACCGACAGCGGGACCAGCAGCCAGATCAGGCTGCGGCCCGCGCCGACGAACGAGCCGACGAGCAGGCCCGCCGCCAGGGTCGCGATCGCGAGGCCCATGATGTGCGGCACCGTGAACCACGGCACCCACATGCCGGCGATCGACGCGCTCGCGGCGACCAGCATCGTGACGCCCAGGGTCGCCGCGGCCACCTTCGGGCGGTTCGGGCGCCGGCGCGGGGCCGGTGGCTGCGACTGCGGCTTCGGGGACGGTTCGGGCAGGTCCCACGCGAACGGGGCGGCGCCCAGCGGGTCCCACGCCGGTGCTCCCGGCACCAGCGGTGTCGTCGCCTGGGGCGTCTCCTCACCGGTGAGCGACATCGCCGGGGCCAGGTGCCCGCGGTTCTTCTGCAGCAGGTAGATGCACGCGACCGACGCTGCGATCGTCACGAACACCTGGAAGCCGCCCTCGCCGAACATGAACGCCAGCGCGGGGAACATCAGGATGCCCAGCAGCACGGTCTGTCCCTGGGACATCGAGCTGGAGCCCTTGCCGAGCAGCGCTTCGGCCGGTGAGGTCTGGTCGCCCTCCTCCGGCAGCAGCAGCCAGCCGCCCAGGTACATCGGGACGCCGACGCCGCCGGCCAGCACGAGCGCGACGAACGCGATCCGGACGATCACCGGGTCGATCCGGTAGCGCAGGGCGATCCCGGTGGCGACGCCGCCGATCTTGCGCCCTGCACGGGGCCGCACCGGACGGTGGGCCCAGAACTCTCTGAGCGTGTCCGCCACGCCCTGCATGACCTTCTCAGTCCCGCTCACGACCACCAGGTTGCTAGGTCCGGCCGTCCTCCACATCAGGGACCAGCCCTGAATCCGGGAACCGGGGTGATCCCTGATGAACAACTCGAGGCGACGTGTGACGATCAGGTGGTGAGTGCAGGCATCGAGCCGATGCGCCGCCGACGCACCGGCCGGGTGGTCGCGGGCGTCGCGAGCGGACTGGCGGACCACCTGAACGCACCCGTCTTCTGGGTGCGTGCGGTGTTCGCCGTGTTCGCCGCGTTGAGCGGCGCGGGGATCATCGCGTACGCGCTTCTCTGGATGTTCGTCCCGCAGTCCGCGGAGGCGGAGCCGGAGACCGACGAGGACCGCAAGGAGTGGCAGCAGGCTGTCGGTCTCGCGGCGCTCGGTCTGGGCGTCGCCGTGTTCACGGGTCTGCTGAGCGGCGCGGCGAGCGGCTGGGTGACCGGCCCGATCGCCGTGGCGCTCGTGGGTGCCGCGGTCGTGTGGCGCGAGGCGGACGAGGCGCAGCGGCGCAGGTGGAAGGACGGCGCGTTCGGCACGGGGAAGAAGTCGGGCGTCGTGCGGGCCGCGGCGGGGGCGGCACTGGTGGCGCTGGGGGTCGGCGCGTTCCTGGTGTCGAACGACTCCATCCAGAACCTGCCGAGCGTCGCGCTGGCCGTGCTCGCCACGCTGGTCGGCGTCGCGGTGCTGACCGTGCCGCTGTGGATGCGGCTGGTCCGCGACCTGGACGCGGAGCGCCGGGCGCGCATCCGCACCGAGGAACGCGCCGAGATCGCCGCCCACCTGCACGACTCGGTGCTGCAGACGCTCGCCCTGATCCAGAAGCAGTCGGAGTCGCCGCGCGAGGTGAAGCGCCTCGCCCGCAGCCAGGAGCGCGAGCTGCGCAGCTGGCTCTACGGCCGCGAGGTGGGCGACCGGCCGACGACCATGAGCGTCGCCATCGCCCAGACGTGCGCCGAGGTGGAGGACGGCTTCGCCATCGCCGTGTCGCAGGTCGTGGTGGGGGACTGCGACCTGGAGGACGGCATGTTCGCGTTGATCCAGGCGGCGAAGGAGGCGATGGTCAACGCCGCGAAGCACGCGGGCGTCGGCGAGGTGAGCGTCTACGCGGAGATCGAGCCCGACAAGGTGACGGTGTTCGTGCGCGACAGGGGCAAGGGTTTCGACCCGGACACCGTGCCGGAGGACCGGCATGGCCTGTCGGGCAGCATCCGGGGGAGGATGGACCGGCACGGCGGACAGGTGCGACTGCGCACCGCACCCGGTGAGGGGACCGAGGTGCAGCTCGAGATGCCGAGGAAGACGGAGGCCAGGACGTGAGCGTGAGGGTGTTCCTGGTGGACGACCACGCGTTGTTCCGCGCGGGAGTCCGCGCGGAGCTCGACACCATCACCGACGCGGTGGAGGTCGTGGGCGAGGCGGGCAGCGTCGGCGAGGCGGTGGCGGGCATCGCCCACCACAAGCCGGACGTGGTGCTGCTCGACGTGCACATGCCCGACGGCGGCGGTGCCGAGGTGCTGCGGCAGATCCGGACGAAGATCCCGGAGGTCACGTTCCTCGCGCTGTCGGTCTCCGACGCCGCCGAGGACGTCATCAACGTGATCCGCGCCGGTGCGCGCGGCTACGTGACGAAGACGATCTCCAGCCAGGAGCTGGTCAAGGCGGTCGTGCGGGTCTCGGAGGGCGACGCGGTGTTCTCGCCGCGGCTGGCCGGGTTCGTGCTGGACGCGTTCGCGGACCGGCCGGGTGCCGCGCCGATCAGCGACCCCGAGCTCGACCTGCTGACGCCCCGCGAACGCGACGTCCTGCGGCTGCTGGCCCGTGGCTACGCTTACAAGGAGATCGCGTCCGAGCTGTTCATCAGCGTGAAGACGGTGGAGACGCACGTGTCGAGCGTCCTGCGGAAGACGCAGCTCTCCAACCGGTACGAGCTGTCCCGCTGGGCCACGGATCGCAGACTGGTCTGAGGGGAACTTGGTCGAGAAGGTCGCCCGCGGTGCCACCGAGGTGCTGGCGCCGTGGGTCTGGGTGGTCCTGCTGCCGTTCGCCGTCGCGGCGGCCACGGAGTCCGTGTGGATGACGCTGGTGTGGGGGTTCGTCGTCGCGTTGACGGCGTCCATCATCCCGATGGCGGTCATCGTGCGCGGCGCGCGCAAGGGCAAGTGGGACGGCCACCACGTCACGAACCGCGAGGGCAGGGTCGTACCGCTGCTCACGGCGGGCGCGTCGCTGACGGCGGGCACGGTGATCATGTTCCTGGGCGGTGCGCCGCGGTCGGTGCTCGCGCTGGCGGGCAGCATGTTCGCGGCCCTGGTCGTCAGCATGGCGATCACGTTCGGGCTGAGGTGGAAGATCTCGCTGCACGCAGCGGTGGCGTGGGCGGCCGTGGTGACCCTGACTGTCGTCTACGGGCCGTGGTGGCTGCTGCTGGCCGTGCCGGCGGCGCTCGTGTCGTGGTCGCGGGTGGAGCTGGGCGACCACACGACGGCGCAGGTGCTGGCGGGCTCGGTGATGGGCGTCGTCGTGGGTGGCGGCTGTTTCTGGCTGCTCAGCTCTGCCTGGTAGTGCTGACGATCTTCATCTGGTTGCTGACCGAGGCGACCTCGATGTCGAAGACGCCCTGCTCGGTGGCGCCGTCCCTGGTCATCGCCAGGGGGATGCTGACCACCCAGTTCACGTTCCGCGACGCCACCGTGGCGGCCCCGGTGATCTCGACGGACGTGTAGACGCTCCACCGCTTGACGTACTCGTCCTTGGGTTCCTGCGCCTGGCCGCGGAGGTTCTCCCACGCCCGTCCCGCCTTGTCCGGCAGCAGGCGGTAGTGCTGGTGCACGAACGCGTTCGCCTCTTCCGCCGTGAAGTAGACCACCGGCTGGTAGCCGAAGTCGGCGGGGTTGACGGTCCGGCCGCCCTGGGTGCCGTTCCAGTACGCGGCGGCGGCACCGCCTCCGACGGCGAGGAGCCCGATGATCGACAGGATCACCAGGATGCGCCGGTTCGGCGGCTTGCGGCGGGCGGGCTGCGGCGGCACGACCAGCGGCTGCGACGGCTGCGGCTCCTCGGACAGCAGCTCGGCGGCCTCCTGGGCGGTCGGGCGCTCCTTCGGGTCCTGCGCGAGCAGGCGCATCAGCAGCGGCGTGAGCTCGCCCGCGTTCTTCGGGTCGCGCAGCTGCCCGCTGGCGGCCCGGTAGATGAGGCCGAAGCTGTTGTCGCTGGGCCCGAAGACGGACTCGCCCTCGATGGCCGCGTAGATGGTGGCGCCGAGCGAGAACACGTCGGACGCCTCACCGGGCTGCTCACCCCGTGCGACCTCGGGCGCGAGGTAGGCGGGCGTGCCCGCGATCATGCCGGTGTCGGTCATCGTGCCGTCGCCGGACGCCTTGGAGATGCCGAAGTCGGTGATCTTGACGGTGCCGTCGTCGCCGATCAGGACGTTGCCGGGCTTGATGTCGCGGTGGACCAGTCCCGCGTTGTGCGCCGCGGCCAGCGCCGAGGCGACCTTGGCGCCGATGCTCGCCGCCTGGGCCGGCTTGAGCGGGCCGCGCTGGGCGATCAGCGCCGACAGGCTGAGCGAGGGCAGGTACTCCATGACGATCCACGGCTCTTCGTCGTCGCTCGCCACGACGTCGAACACCGCGATCGCGTGCGGGTGGTGCAACCGGGCGGCGTTGCGCGCCTCGCGCATCGCCCGCTGGTGGTCGCCGGTGATGAGCTGCTTGACCGCGACCTCGCGCGCCAGCACCTCGTCGCGTGCCCGCCAGACCACCCCCATCGCACCGCTGCCGATGCGCTCGAGCAGCGTGTAGCGGTCCCCGATGGTCGTCACACCTTGAGACTAATCAATCGCGCAGACGCACCACGGGGGTTCCCCGCTCGCGGGGTGGTGGTGAGGATCTCGCCGGGCCCGCCCCCGGTGGGGACTCGCGTCCGGGGCCGCTCGGCGGTGGAACGTGCCGTCCGTCGTTGCCCACGACGTGCGACACCGGGTGTGCACAGGTGGTTTCCGGTGACGAGCTGCCCTGCGGCAACCTCGCCCCGCGCCCGTCAGCCCACCTGAGCGCCGCGCTGGCCTAGTCGATCGTCGAGACCAGCTTCTGCAGCTCCCGGTCGAAGTCGATCCACAGGTCCTCCTCGCCCGGCTGGACGACGTCGTAGGACAGGTCCAGGAACGTCGCCACGTCCTCGGCGAGCGCGCTGAGGATGGCGAACCCGGTCGGGGCGTTCAGCTCCACCAGGACGCGCTCAGGGTCGTCGGACGCGGGGCGGACCAGGATGTCGCCCTCGCCGCACGGCGTCAGCAGGCCGTCCGACAGCAGGTCCCTGGCGAACATCCACTCGACGCGTCCCGACCCCGTGAAGAAGACGACGGCGACCGCGTACGGGTCCTCCGGGTCGTACACGAGCTCCGCCTCGACCGGCGCGGGGGCCGCTCCGGGGGCCAGGAGGTGAAAAGTCGTCCTGGCGGTGACCTTCAGGTTCTGGTTGTTCATGTCGATGTCCTTCTTGGGCTCGTCTCCACAACCGCTCACTGTTGAGGAGACGGCCAACGGGCCCCGGAAGGACGCGATTCGGCCCGGAACCATCCTTCTGGGGGAGACGCGCGTCTCATCCCTCAGCGTTTGACCAGGTCGTGCGTCTCGTTTGGTGGGACGGTCTGACCTGCCGCGACGGGCCTGCGCCGGGTCAGCGCCACGCCTGCCAGCACCACCAGCATGCCGAGGACGACCCTGGCGTTGAGCTGCTCGCCGAGGAAGACCGCTCCGAGGAGCACCGACACCACCGGCAAGAGGTAACCGACGGTGGTCGCCGTGGTGGCGCCCTCGTCCGCGATCACCCGGTAGTTGAGGATGAAGGCCACGCCGGTGCCGAACACGCCGAGAACGGTGACGGCGACGATGCCCACCCAGTGCAGGTGCAGCGGCTGCAGGCCACCGACCGGCAGCGCCACGAGGAGCATCCCCGTCGCGGCGGTCAGCTGGACGGCGGCGAGCTGCGTGGGCGTGGCGCCGGTGTTGACCAGGTAGCGGCCCGCGTAGGAGTAGCCGACGGCGTAGCTCGCGGCGCCGACGAGGCACAGCAGGGCGCCCCAGTTCGCGATGCCGTCGGCGGACTGCCACGGCGCGAAGATCAGCAGGACACCGGCGAAGCCCAGTCCGAGCCCGAGCATCCGGACCAGGTGGCTGATCTTCTCCGTGCCCAGCAGCAGGCCGATGGCCAGTGCGAACAGCGGGGTGGTCGAGTTGAGCACCCCGGACACGCCCGAGTCGACCGTCCGGCCGCCGAACGCGAAGAGCGTGAACGGCACCGCGCTGCTGAACAGCGCCACGAAGAGCATGTGCCACCAGATTCGGCGGTCGCGCGGCAGCGTCATCCGCGCCAGCGCCAGCACCACGAAGAGCACGACCGCCCCGAGGAACGTCCGCGCGAGCGAGATCTGCAGGGGAGAAAGGCTCCCGAGCGCGAGCTTCATCCACAGGAAGCTCGAACCCCACAGCAGGGCGAGGACGCCCATCCTGACCAGCGTTGCGCGTTGGTTCACGCCCTCAACTCTGCGCTCGCCGACACCTGAAAACAATTTAATTGTTGTGCAGAACCCTTAAGCAGCTCTGTAGTGTCGAGGCATGCTGGACGTGCGACGCATGCAGGTGCTCAGGGCCGTCGTGACCACCGGTTCCATCACCGCGGCCGCCACCAACCTCGGCTACACCCCCTCGGCGGTGTCGCAGCAGGTCGCGGGCCTGGAGAAGCAGGCGGGAATGCCCCTGCTGGAACGGGTCGGGCGGGGCGTCCGGCCCACCGCCGCCGGTCGGCTGCTGACCGAGCACGCCGCCCGTCTCGCCGAGCAGCTGGCCGAGGCGGAGAGCGCGCTGACGGCGTTGCGCAACGGCTGCGCCGGCACCCTGCGCGTCCGCTACTTCGCCACGGCGGGAGCGGCCCTCGTGCCGCCCGCGGTGGCGACGTTCCGCGCCGAGCGCACTGGCGTCGAGCTGGACCTGAAGCTGACCGAGCCGAACGACCCGTTCGAGGAGCTCGCCGCTGGCCGCGCGGACGTGGCGATCACCGTCCTGGAGCCCGACGCGCCCGCCCCGCAGGGGGTGGTCGCCCGGCACCTGCTCGCCGACCCGTTCTACGCCGTGCTCCCGCGCGGCCACGCCCTCGCCCGCAAGCGCGTGATCGACCTCGGCGAGCTCGCGGACGAACCGTGGGTCAACGCGGACTGCGGTGCCACCGGTCTGTGCGGGAACCTGGTGCCGAACGCGTGCGCCGGTGCGGGGTTCTCCCCGAAGGTCGCGGTCGAGAGCGACGACTACGCGACCGCGCAGGGGTTCGTGGCGGCCGGGCTCGGCGTCGCGGTCATCCCGCGGCTCGGCCTGGGCTACGCGCATCCCGGCGTCGTGCTGCGCAAGGTGCGCAACCCCGAGCCGGTGCGGCACATCCACGTCGTCTACCGGGAGGACATGGCGTGGAACCCCGCCGTGCTCTCGCTGGCGGAGGCGCTGGAGAAGGCCGCGCGGGTCAGCTGACCCGCGCGCTCTCTCAGTAGCCCTGTGCCGCGCCGAGCGACTTCTCGCTGCTCAGCAGCAGGTTCGGGCTCGCCCACTGGAACGAGATGCCGCGCCGTTCGACGCTCTTCTCGCCGTTCTTCTTGACGTACTCGACGTCGACTTCCCAGTAGAAGCTCGACTTCTCGACCGCGTTGAGGATCTTGGCCTTCTCGACGTTCTTCCAGAAGGAGTCGAACCCGCTCTGACCGCCGGGGTAGTTGCCCTGGAAGTTGGCGTTGCCCATCTTCCACGCCTCGGCGGGCGAGTCGGGGGCCATCTCGAAGTAGTCCCGCAGGTAGCTCTCCATGTCGGCGGGCTGTGGCTGGGTCGTCCACTGACCCGCCTTCCCGGCCGACTTCGGCGGCGTCGACGGCTTGGAGCTGTCCTTCGTCTGCGACACGGAGGTGTCGGGACCCGCGAGGTTGTCGGAGCCGTTGTCGTCGCCGTTGCTGGAGATCATGCTCGCGAACATGATGCCGACCACGGCCGCCGCCACGATGGCGAGCGCGGTGTAGACGGTCGACTTCCTGCTCTTCACCGACGACGCGAGCGCCGCGGCCGAGGACCTCGGGCGCCGCGAGTACTGGGGCGCCGCGGCGGGCCGCTGGTTGGACGGCGCCGGGTGCTGCGCCGGCATCGCACGCGGAGGCGTGTGCGGAGGCGTCTGCATGTCCACGCGCGTCGCGTTGGGCGGCGGCGGGCTTTGCTGCTGCTGCGGTGGCAGGGCACGCGTGGCGGCCTGCGGCTGCGGCTGCACCGGGGCACCGCGCCACGACGGCGGGTGCGTCGGCGCGACGACAGCGGGCGTGAAGGCGGGGGTGGCCTGACCGTTGGCGACGGCGGCGAGCGCGTCGCGGGCCTCGGCCATCGTGGGGCGGTCCTCGGGCTCCGCGCGCAGCAGCCGCATCAGCAGCGCCGTCAGCGGGCCCGCGTTGCGCGGCGGGTTGACCTTGCCGGACGCGACCTTGTGCAGCAGCGCGATGGTGTTCTCGCTCAGCCCGAACGGGGGCTCGCCCTCGATCGCCGCGTACAGCGTCGACCCGAGGGAGAACACGTCGGACGGCGAGCCGGGGTCGTAGCCCTTGGCGACCTCGGGCGCGAGGTAGGCGGGGGTGCCGGCCAGCATGCCCGTCGCGGTGACGGTGACGTCACCCGTCGCGCGGGAGATGCCGAAGTCGGTGATCTTGACCGTGCCGTCGTCGCCGAGCAGCACGTTGCCGGGCTTGATGTCGCGGTGCACGATGCCCGCGTTGTGCGCGGCGGCCAGCGCCGAGGCGACCTGCATGCCGATCGACGCGACGTCCCGCGGCGGCAGCGTGCCGCGCTCGGACAGCACGGCCGAGAGGCTCTTGGACGGCAGGTACTCCATCACGAGCCACGGCTGGCCGTCGTCCTCGGCGACGTCGTAGACCGCCACGGCGTGCGGGTGCTGCAGGCGGGCGGCGATGCGGCCCTCGCGCATGGCGCGTCTCTTGGCCTCGTCCGTGTCTGCCTCGGCGAGCCCGGGCTGCAAGAGCAGCTGCTTGACCGCGACGGTGCGGTGCAGGCGTTCGTCGTGTGCGGTCCAGACGACGCCCATGGCGCCACTACCGATCCGCTGGCTCAATCGGTAGCGACCAGCGACCAATCGGCCATCGTCGGTCACAGTTGCTCCCCGCTGTGCGGTCACTTGCTCTCTGTTTAACGGCTGATCACACCTTCGGGTTCAGATCACCCAACGGTGCGGGTACCACCTTACGAGACTTCTGCGGCGCAACGACGCTTAGCCCGCCGGAGGAGGCGGCTGCACCACGGGAGATGTCGTCGTGTTCGACGTCGTCGTCGTGGTGGTCGGCGGCTTCGTCGTGGTCGTGGTGGTCGTCGTGGTCGTCGTCGTTGTGGTGGTCGTGGTTGTGGTCGTCGTAGGTGCAGACGTCGTTTCCTGCGTGGGGGTTGCCTCGGTCGTGGTGGTGATCACCGGGGCCTCGGACACCTCGGAGGTCGTCGGCACCGCCGTGGACGAGCTCGGCGGCGGCACGATCGGCGTCTCCTGCTCCCGGTTGAACACCCCCAGCGCGACCATCAGACCACCGATGACCAGCAGCAACGCCAGCACGACGGCCGCGATGACCAGCGGCTTGTTGTCGTCGGCGCGCTGGGGGCGGGCCGGGGCCATCGGGGGAGCCGTGCGCGCCGGCGAGGTGCGCGTGGCCGCGGCCGGGCGGACGACGCGCGTCCGTTCGGGCTCCATCATCGTCGTCGGGTCGGGCCCCGCGGGCACCGCCAGGCCGCTGAACGACGGCGACCGGCCGTGCGCGATGGCGTTGAACAGGTCACGCGCCTGCGACATCGTCGGCCGGTCGTCCGGCTCGAAGTTCAGCAGGTACAGCAGCGTGTCGGCGAGCGGGTGGTCGACGGTCGGCTGGTTGATCCGGCCCGCCGCGACGGCGTGCAGCACACCGAGGGTGTTCTCGCTCACTCCGTAGGGCGGTTCGCCCTCCATCGCGGCGAACAGCGTCGAGCCGAGCGAGTAGACGTCCGACGCGGGCGTCGGGTCCTGGCCCCGCGCGATCTCCGGCGCGAGGTACGCGGGGGTGCCCGCGATCAGGCCGGTCTTGGTGACCGTGATGTCGTCGGAGGCGCGCGAGATGCCGAAGTCGGTGATCTTGACGATGCCGTTGTCGGCGATCAGCACGTTGCCGGGCTTCACGTCGCGGTGGACGATCCCGGCCGCGTGCGCCGCGGCCAGCGCGGCCGCGCACTGCGCGCCGATGTGGGCGACCTCGACCGGGTCCATCGGCCCGCCCTCGGCCAGCGCGTCGGCGAGGCTGTAGGACGGCAGGTACTCCATGACCAGGCACGGGACGCCGTCTTCTTCCACGACGTCGTACACGGCGATGGCGTTCGGGTGGTGCAGCTTGGCGGCGATGCGGCCCTCGCGCATGGCGCGCTGGATGGCCTCGTCCTGCTCCGCCTCGTCCAGACCGGGGGCCAGCAGCAGCTGCTTGATCGCGACCTCGCGGCCGAGCCGCTCGTCGTGAGCGCGCCACACGATGCCCATCGCCCCTGAACCGATGCGGTCCAGGAAGCGGTAGCGGTCCGCGATCAGGCGTCCGTCCGAGGTGTCGGACGTAGTCACAAGACCACCCCGGCGCTCGGCAGCGTGACTGCGGAAGCAGGTCCCACGCTCGTGCTCCTCGTGCGGTAGTCAGCGGTCGTCCGGAATGCCCGCACAGGGTACCTGCCGGACAGCGGCGCCGAAGCTACCCGTCGTACGTCAGTTCACCGGGGCGAAGAAGTCGAAGCCGCCGACGACGTCGCCCACGGTGTCGAGCACCGGGTCGAGGAGGCCGAGGTCCACGCTCACGTCGACCGGGTTGGCGGAGGTCGGGAGCGGGTTCGACGAGGAGGAAGGGGGCGGCGTGACGCTGCTCGGGGCGGTCGCGGGGGTGGACGCCGAGGTGGTGGTGGTCGGCGCCGGCGGGGCGGGCGTCTGCGACGACGGCGGCGTGCTCGGCTGCGTGGTCTCCGGCGACGAGGTCGGCGTGCTGGCGGCCGGCGGCGTCTCGGAGGTGGGCTGCTGAGTCGGCTGCTGCGTCTGCGTGGGCTGCTGCGCCGGACGCGGCTGCTGGGTCTGGACGTACGGGGCGACGCGCGTGGTCGGAGCGGTCGTCTCCTCGGTCGTCTCCTGCGTCTCGGTCGCGTCGGCCTGCTGCGTCTTGTTCGACGGCAGCTTCACGACGCCGCCCTCGGTCCCGGCGCTCGCGGCGCGGGCCTGGGCGCGCTCGTCGAACCGCACCTCGGCGAGCGGGCGCTCGTCCGGCGAGGACAGCAGCGAGGAGGCGGCGAACGCCATCGACCCGCAGAGAACGACGCCACCGCTGGCGGCGACGGCGAGCTTGCCGACGGTGAACCCGCCGCGCTGCGTGTCGTCGGCCCTGCCCTCGCGGCGCAGCAGCTCGGTGATGTGCAGCTCGCCCATCGGCTGCTTCTTGAGCTTGCCGCCGTGCACCTTGACCGGCTTGAGCTTGACCGTCGGCTCGAACGCCTCGGGGGTGATGTCGTCGGTGATCACCGGGATCTCCACGGTCTCCGCCTCGCGGCGGGCGATCAGCTCGGCGACCGACAGCTGCCCGGTCGACTCCGCCGACCCGTTCAACCGCCGACGATGGTCCTCAATCGACACCGCTCGTTCACCCTTCCAAGTTCGCGTATGCGCACTGGCGGGAACATGGATACCGAATCGTGACCCGAGATGTAACCCCTTCGGGGGAATTTTCACGTCACTTAGTGGGTATGCGCGACGAGCGGTCACCGTTCGACTGCGAACGGCGATCCGGTGCGGCGGGACCGAACAGCCCGGCCTAACTGCGTTGGGCCGAAAGGACCTCCGTGGCGACGATCCGCGGCTGGGACGTGTCGGTGAGCCAGAAGAGCTGTTCGAGGCGCAGCCAGCTGCCGTCGAGCTCCTGCATCGACACGACCGCGAGCACCGAGCCGTCCGGCCGCAGCGACGTCTGGTCGACGTTCACCGTCTTGATCATGCTCCACGCGTCGACGAAGGCAGTGGGGTCGGACCCGACCAGGTTCGGCGCCAGCAGCCTGGCGGCGGAGCCGGGCTTGGTGATGAGCAGCTCGTAGAACCGCTTCACCACGTCGACCTGCGGCTGAGGGCCGGTCGACACCTCCGGCGTCGACGGTTCCGGTTGCTGCTGAAGCAGCAACGCGGACGGCTGCGGCATCGGCGCGACGGCGGTGGTCTGCGGTGCCGGCGGACGCTCGTTCGGCAGCTGCGCAGCCAGGACGTCCGGGCGCAGGGCGCTCGCCCCGGACAGGGCGACGGGGCGCTCGGAATACGGGATGCCCGCGTTCGGCGGGCGGTTGGCGACGAGGATCGCCGCGCCCGTGACCGAGGAGACGAGCAGGGCGGCACCGGTCAGCAGGCCGGCCGCCCTGGCGATCCGGTTCCGCTTCGCGCGGCGGCGGTGACCGGAGGCCACCGGGATGACGGCGGTCGCCGCCGTGGCGTTCGCCGTCGCGTTCGGGCCGAGCAGCGAGCTGACCAGGGCGTCGGTCGCGGCTTCCTCCTGCGAGGGGATGCGGATCGGCTGCTGCCTGATCAGCTCGGCGACGCTGATCGACCCCGCGCGGGTGTGCCTGCGGCCGGTCGTCGCGGGACGCTGCACTGGTCTTGTCCTCCGTACTGTCCGTGTTCACCTGAAGACGTACCGTGTCCTTGCCGAGAGACGCCAGTCCCCAGGCCGACTTCACGCGTTCGAGGCGTTCAGCGGTGCTTTGGAATCGTTCAAAGGTTGCTACCTACTACGTTCGGTAGCCCTCGCCCGGAGCTTGAGGCGGATCAGCCGCCCGTCTTCAACCGTTCACCGTTGATCAGCGGCTGCTCGCCGAGGGTGAAGCTCAGCTCGCGCTTCTCCGTGCTGACCGAGCCGTCCTTCCTCGTCACCCGCAGCACGCTGACGGTGACCCCGCTGCCGGGGTCGACGGCGATCTCCCGCACCTCGATCAGCTCGATGTCGGAGAGCTTGCCGTCGAGCAGCGCGCCCGCGTTCGACCGGACGGCGTCGGTGGTGAGGGCGAGCGCGGCCTCGGCGTTCGCGACCATCGCGCGGTAGAAGGACTCGGTGCGCCGGGCGATCTCGGAGCCGTCGACGATCGGCTCCTGCGTGACCGGCAGCGTCGTGATCACGGGCGCCGCGATGATCGGCGGCAGCGCGCCGGACGCGGAGGTGCGGGACGGGGACGTGCCGGACGTGGTCGGGACGGACGCCCGGCCGCTCGGGGCCGGCTCCCGGCCCGCGCCCGTGTCCTGCGGGAGGACGCGCCGGCCGGTGGCCATCGCAGCCTCGGGCGTGTCGCTGACCGGCGGGGTGGTGCCGCCCGTGGGCAGCTGGGAGATGAGCGGCACGTCCGACGGGTAGCCGGGCAGGCCGACCGGGTCGACCCCGCCGCTGCCGCCGACGAGCTTGGCCGCCGCGACGCTCAGGCCGACCAGCACCAGCACCGAGGAGACGACGGCGAACCACGCCGCGCGGCGCCAGGTGCCCGGCGGCGTGACCGACGCGGGCACCAGGCCGATGTTGAACTTCCTCAGCCCGTCGGTGTCCTGCAGCGGGTCGACGTCCCGGCGGGGGTGCGGGATGCGGCCGCCCCCGCCGGCGGGCCGTGCCCACGGCGGGGCGACGGCCTCGTCGACGCGATGTTTGCCCGGCTGTTCGTCCATCCCGACACCCCTCTGCGACGGCACCAGGGTAGGGCCGTGCGGAGGTAGCCAACCCGCCAAAAGGGGCTGTTCGGGAGGAGGGACACCCGATCGTGTGGAGTTGTCAGCGGGGCGGGAGCTGGGCCCGGCCGCTGTTCAGCTGCTTGCGCGTCTTCTGCACGCCGTTGATCGCGGCGAGGCCGCTGCCACCCGCGATCAGCGCGCCGACCACGTCGGCGCCGAACGAGTCGCCGCCGGTGATCATCAGGCCGATCGCGGCGCCGGCGGTCGTGATGATCGCGGTCTTCCAGCGGCTGCGGACGAACTGCGAGACAGGTGCTCCGGCGAGCCCCTTCTTGTTCGCGGCCGAGCCGAGCAAGCCCAGGTAAGCGTCGTGCGCCAAGGCGGCGATCAGGCCGGCGATGGCGATCAGTGCGGCGATGAGGCCCATGCCTCCAGTGTGCCCCGAGAAATTTTCCGTGGACCATCCGTGATCGCCCTGATATCCGAAGAGCGTGGAGATGTTCTGGCACGACGACTGCCTCGAGCACGACGCCGGTGAGGGCCTGTGGGAGCTGCCGGGCTCCTGGCCGTGGCTCGACGTGGCCGAGCCGCACCCGGAGAACGCCGCACGGCTGTGCACGTTCCGGCACGCGTTGACGCACGGCCCCGTGGCGCCGCACCTCACGTGGCACGAGGGTCGGCACGCGACCGTCGACGAGCTCCTGCGCGTGCACACGGCGGGCTATCTCGACTCGTTGCGCGTGTCGGAGCGTGTCGCGCTGGAAGTGAACACGGTCGTGGGACCGGAGACGTGGCGTGCGGCGTGCGCGGCGGCGGGGACGGCGCTGGCCGCGTTCGAGTCCGGCGCACCTCTCGCGTACGCGCTCGTGCGACCGCCCGGCCACCACGCGCAGCCGGACATGGCCGACGGCTACTGCTTCATCAACAACGCGGCCCTCGTCGCCGAGACCGCACGACGGCAGGGGCTTCGGGTCGCCGTGCTGGACTGGGACGTGCACCACGGCAACGGCACGCAGGAGGTGTTCTACGACCGCCCGGACGTGCTGACGATCTCAGTGCACATGCGTCACGGCTCGTGGGGCACGAACCACCCGCAGACGGGTGCGCCGTCGGAACTGGGAGCCAACGGCCGCAACGTCAACATCGAGTTATCGCTCGGTGCGGGCGACACGGCGTACATGCGCGCGCTCGACGAGATCGCGTTCCCTCTGCTGCGTGACTTCGCCCCGGACCTGTTGGTGTGCGCGTCCGGGTTCGACGGGTCGGCGTTCGACCCCAACGGCCGCCACAACCTCACGGCGGCCGGCTACCGCGAGATCGGCCGCCGGGTGGCGTCGTTCGGCACCCGCGTCGTGCTCACCCAGGAGGGCGGCTACCTGCGCGGTTACGCGGCGGTGTGCCTGCACGCGCTCGCCGAGGGGCTGCTGCGGCTGCCGGAGCCGTTGCTCGGCGACCCGCTGGCCTACCTGCCGGACGACACCCAGCTCGTGGACGCCGACCTCGAACGCGTCAGGGAGGCGCTGAAGCCTTTTTGGCCCGGCGTGCTGTGACGCCGGGCCGTGCGCCGTCCTACCTGCCCAGCGGGCCGCGGCCCATCTTGAGCAGGACCAGTGCCAGGTCCTTGCCCTCCGGGCCGAGCGACCGGTAGCGGTTGAGGACGTCGATCTCGCGGTTGTGCACGATCTTCGTGCCGCCCGCCGCCATCCGCGCGGCTCCGATGATCTTGGAGACCTCGATGCGGCGCTGCACGAGCCGCAGGATCTCCGCGTCCAGGTGGTCGATCTCCTGACGCAGGTCGTCGATGTCCGGCTCGGTGGTGGTGTCCATCATGGGTGACCTCTCGACTCTTCGAGCCCTGGCCCGGAAGCAGCGAAGCCCCGGGGTCCGAGGACTCCGGGGCTTCGTGGTGGCTTTGTCAGCGCTGGACGACCACGGGAGCCGGAGTCCGGGTCCCGTAGAAAAACTCGAAGAACGTCGCGCGCACGGACCCAGTGTTGCACAGGACGACCCGCGGTTGCCAAGCCGGTGAGCGGAACCACCCACCAGATGGGACACCCCCGATCGAACACGTGGTCGGGTGGTTCGCGGAATCGTCGGTGCCGCCCGGTACCGTGGGTGGACGATGAGCGCCTTGTTCGACTTGCCCTCAAGTCCCCCCGTTTCCCGCGCGGGCCACCTGCTCGACGACCTGAACCCCGCGCAGCGCCGTGCCGTGGAGCACGCCGGTTCACCACTGCTCGTGGTGGCGGGCGCGGGCTCCGGCAAGACGCGCGTCCTCACCAGGCGGATCGCGTACCTGCTCGCGGCACGTGACGTGCACCCCGGCGAGATCATGGCCATCACGTTCACGAACAAGGCCGCCGCGGAGATGAAGGAGCGCGTCGCCGACATGGTCGGCTCCCGCGCCCGGTCGATGTGGGTGTCGACGTTCCACTCGATGTGCGTCCGCGTCATGCGCCGCGAGGCCAAGACCCTGGGCATGTCGTCGAACTTCTCGATCTACGACAGCGACGACACGCGCCGGCTCATCACGCTCGTCGCCAGGGACCTCGACCTGGACCCGAAGAAGTACCCGGCCCGCACCCTGGCCGTGCACATCTCGAACCTGAAGAACGAGCTCGTCGACCCGGAGACCGCCACCGCCCAGGCCACGAACGACCTGGAACGCCGCGTGGCCGAGGTCTACACCGTCTACCAGCGCCGCCTGGGCGAGTCGAACTCCCTCGACTTCGACGACCTCATCATGCGCACCGTCGAGCTGCTGCAGACGTTCCCGGACGTGGCCGAGCACTACCGCCGCCGCTTCCGCCACGTCCTGGTCGACGAGTACCAGGACACCAACCACGCCCAGTACACGCTGGTGCGCGAGCTGGTCGGCAAGGCGGGCGGCGAGATCCCCCCTGCCGAGCTGTGCGTCGTGGGCGACGCGGACCAGTCGATCTACGCCTTCCGCGGCGCCACGATCCGCAACATCGTCGAGTTCGAGCGCGACTACCCCGACGCCACCACGATCCTGCTGGAGCAGAACTACCGCTCCACCCAGAACATCCTCACGGCGGCGAACGCGGTCATCTCCCGCAACCCGAACCGCCGCGACAAGTCCCTGTGGTCCGACCTGGGCGAGGGCGAGAAGATCGTCGGCTACGTGGCCGACAACGAACACGACGAAGCCGCGTTCGTGGCCAACGAGATCGACCGCCTGGTCGACGGCGGCGAGGTCAACAACTCCGAGATCGCCGTCTTCTACCGCACGAACAACCAGTCGCGCGTCTTCGAGGAGATCTTCATCCGCCTGGGCCTCCCGTACCGGGTGGTCGGCGGCGTCCGTTTCTACGAGCGTCGCGAGGTCCGAGACGCCCTGGCCTACCTGCGCACCCTGGCCAACCCGGACGACACGGTCTCCCTGCGCCGCATCCTGAACGTCCCGAAACGAGGCATCGGCGAACGAGCGGAAGCCTGCGTCTCCGCCTACGCCGAACGAGAGCGCATCAGCTTCGCGGCGGCCCTGCGCGACCTCGACAAGGTCCCGATGCTGAACCCGCGCTCCCGCAACGCCATCGCGGGCTTCGTCGAGATGATGGACGAGCTGGGCGAGATGGTCGCCCGCGAGGACGACGTGGCCGACATCCTCGAAGCGGTCCTGGAGAAGACCGGCTACCGCACCGAGCTGGAAGCCAGCGAAGACCCGCAGGACCACACACGCGTCGAGAACCTCAACGAACTGGTCACCGTGGCCCGGGAGTTCACCGAACTGGAGCTCCCCGAAGGCGCGGAACCAGTCCCGTCCCTCCCGGCGTTCCTCGAACGAGTCTCCCTGGTCGCGGACGCGGACTCCATCCCGGACGCGGAGTCCGACGGAGTGGTCACCCTGATGACCCTCCACACCGCCAAGGGCCTCGAATACCCGGTCGTCTTCAGCACAGGCTGGGAAGACGGCGTCTTCCCGCACATGCGAGCACTGGGCGACCCAGCCGAACTGGCGGAAGAACGCCGCCTCGCCTACGTGGGCATCACCAGAGCCCAGCGCCGCCTCTACCTCTCCAGGGCCCTGGTCCGCTCGGCCTGGGGCCAGCCCTCGGCCAACCCGGCCTCCCGCTTCCTGGGCGAGATCCCGGAAGACCTGATCGACTGGCGCCGGACGGAACCCTCCCGCTCCACCCCGGCCGCAGCCACGACCTGGGGCCGTTCAGCCTCGGGCGGCATGGCCTCCCGCGGCCTCTCCCGCCCGGCCCCCGGCAAACAGGGCTGGAAGGACGCCCCGGCGATGAAGCTGGACGTGGGCGACAGGGTCACCCACGACAAGTACGGCCTGGGCCGAGTGGTGGCGGTGGACGGCGCGGGCCTGAGGGCCACCGCGACCATCGACTTCGGCGCGTCCGGCACAGTCCGCCTGATGCTCATCGGCAGCGTCCCCATGACCAAGCTCTGACCCGCCCGCCCCACGCATCCCGGGCGAGCCCCTCGACGGAGCAGCCGAACCGCCCACCGCCGACCCGGCGGCCGCCCAACACAAAACCAGGCGTGCCATCTGCGAGAAGCGGTGCCTGCGGGGCGTGGTGGCTGCGAGGCACGCTGGCTACCGGACACATCGGCTACCGGGCGCGGCGACCCCCCACCCCACCAGCCAAACAAGACCCCACTTCCAACCTCACCGCCCATCCGACCAGCACTTTCCCGCCCGCCGAACCCCACTCCATCCCCCGCCCGAAAATCCCCGAAAAAACCTCCCGAAACCCGCGCAACGATCCCCGGCCTCGTACGTCTATGTGGGTGTCGCAAGCAGCACAGCCGAAGGACTGTTCGGGCAGCCCGGAAGGCACAGGGGAGCAGCCTGCGGACAAGGGGAAAGCGAAGAGACGGCGGGGGTCGGACTTCGCGGCGATGTGCGGCCGGACCGAACGGGAGAGCGGTCCGGCCGCACAGTCCCACCCGCGATGACACTTCCGGAAACGCAGCGGCACGCCCGGAAACCCCCAGGTCGGGAACCACCTAGGCCGAACCCTCAGCCCGTGCTCGAGCGGGGCTGCAGCCGGACGGCCGAAAATTGTCAGACCCCCCGAGCACAATCAACCGCATGAAGTCGTCGACGGTGCGGGAGAGCTCGAGATGGACCACGTGCTGGCAGGTCTGCTCCGCGAACGTGTGTTCGCAATCCTCGCCAGCCTGGAATCGCCGGAGACGCACAGGCTCACCACGGCCTGGCGCGCTCTCCTGCACCTGCACGAGCAGACCGAGAGCGGGACCTGCAGGGCGTGCGGCCGCCGGCGCGGGCACATGTGCTCGGTCTGGCGGGTGGCCGCGACCCACTTCCTGAGCCGGGAGTAACGGATCCAATCGAGATGCCGACTCATCTTCAGCCGGAGCCGCGGAACAAACCGCGAGCGACCCCGGTTGGAAGGCTCGTAAGCCCCTGAGGCGCCCTGAGCGCCCCGATCCACACCCGGAGGTGGGTCAGCACAGTCAGAGCCGTCAGAAAGCTACTGAGCCGTAGTTCAGGACTTCGCGAACCCTGAACGGTGGCCAGCAGACCCGGAACTGCACACCTCGGAACAGCGGACTCGGAACCGAGCCCAGCAGACCCAGAACGGCAACGGACAACCGAACAGGGACAGCCTGGCCCGGGGGAGGGTCAGGACGTCAGACGGTCACGCCGCGCTCGTTGAGCCAGCCGAGCGGGTTGATCTTCTGGCCGCTGGGGTTCCACACCTCGAAGTGCAGGTGGGGGCCGGTGGAGAAGCCGCGGTTGCCCATGCGGGCGATCTGCTGGCCCGCCTTGACCTGCTGGCCTTCGCTCACGGAGAACGTGTCCATGTGGCCGTAGACGGTGATGGTGCCGTCCGCGTGCTGGACGCGGACCCAGAGGCCGAAGCCGGAGGCGGGACCAGCCTCGATCACGACGCCGTCGGCGGCGGAGACGATCGGGGTGCCGATCGGGCCGGCGATGTCGATGCCGAGGTGCATGGTGCCCCAGCGGCCGCCGTAGCCGGAGGTGAACTCGCCCGCGGCGGGGCGGACGAACTTCGGGCGCTTCTTCTCGGCCTCGACGGCCTCGCGCTCGGTGGTGAGCTGCTGGCTGCGCAGGAGCTTGGCGGCTTCCGCGGAGCCCTCGGACGTGGTCTTGGAGACCGCGAGGATCTGGGGGGCGGGGGCGGTGTCGCCACCGACGCCGTCGAACGTGGCCGCGCCGTCGGAGTGGTTCGCGAGCTGCACGTCCGTGCCGTCGCCCGCACCGGCCTGCAGTGCCTGGCCCGCGCCTGCGGCGGCGAAGGCACCCACCGCGACGGCGGCGACGACGATGCGTCCGCGCAGCGCCGAGGGCGGCGGGGGGAGCCGGTGGGAGCTGATGGTGCGTGTTGAAGCGCGGTCGACTGCCTCGTCAAGCGCAGCGCTGCGTTCATGGCCGCCGGGGGAGCGGTGGTGACTCAAAGCTTGCCCTTCCGCCTTCGGGGAGCCTGATCGGGTGGACGCCGGGCGGGGGATTCCCGGTGAGCCAGGTTTCGGGGTTCTGACTCGGTGTCCTTCTGTGATCAGACCGTGACAACGGACCGGGGGACAGTAACGGCGGGAAGCCTCGGAGGGCAAACCCCAGTTTGTTACGTCCACCGGACGGGCGGCGACCAGCTGGTTTCAACTGTCAACTGTGACGGTCGGTCATTCCGAGAGGGTGACATGCCTCATTGCCAGCGGCGATGGGGTGAGTCGAAGAGTCATCCGATCGGGTGATGGCAGTCACAACTACCTGAAGCGTTCTCGTGTCAACCGGGAGGGACAGGTGACCTGAATCACGTATCTGGTGCTCCTCGACGGCCAACGAGGGGTGCTCCAGCCGGGCGTTGCGCTGCGGCACGATGATCTGGTCCATCTCCGACCACACGACCACGAAGCGTGTCCGGCACGGCCGGCACGGTTCGGCGAGCTCTTCCAGCAGTTCCGACCCCGGACGCAGCTGTTTCGTGAGCGAGGTGGGCAGTAGATAAGCGGTGAGCGTGCCGCTGTGTGGCGTCCCCAGGGTCACCAGCGTGCGGACGCGGGAGTCACCGTGCAGCCGCTGCACGTAATAGCGAGCGATGAGCCCGCCCAGGGAGTGCCCGACCACGTGCACCCGATCGGACCCGGTCTGCTCGCAGATTCGCTCGATGTGGGCACCCAGCAGGGCGGCTGAGCGCCGGACGTCCCCCGTCAACGCCGTCAGCACGCTGTAGTTGATGGCGTGCACGACACCGAAGCCCCGCCTCCGCAGCGCCCCCGACAGCACCGCGAAGGCGGAGCGGTTGTCCCCGATGCCGTGCACCAACACGATCGGGGTGCCCGCCGCGTCCATCGCCGAAACCACCAGTCCGCGCTGGCGCGGTGGCAGGCCGTCGGTGCGGTAGTGCCGGAAGTGGCCTTCGGGGCGGATCTGCTCGGTGACGGCGCCCCACGGGTAGAGCACGGCGTGGGCCGTCAGCCAGGCCGCTTCCATCGCGACACCGCGCATCCCGCCCGGTGAGGCCATCGCGCGCAGGGCGACCTTGACCTCTTCGGCCACGTCGCGTGCGGTGTGCACTCCCCAACCGGCACGATCGAGGACCGCGTCAGTCAGACGCGTCATCCACGACCGGCCGTTGTCGCTCACATCAGCGACGGTAAGTGATGGCCTCACCAACCAGGAGTACCCGACGGATCTTTTCCACATGCGAATCCGGTTCATCGCATCCGGTGACAGACGGCTGCGCGGCACCGGACGCCGATGTTGCTAGGTTCGCCCGCGATGACTCGAACCGAGCTCGAGAACCAGACTCCCGCCGCCACCCGGCTGCGCATCTCGTGGGGCCTCGCCGCGGCGGGCTCCCTCCTCCTCGTGGTGGGCCCGCTGCTCGGCGTCGTCGACGGTGCGGAACCCGCGTTCACCTCGTGGCCGCTGCTCGCCCTGCTCGCGGTGCTGCCCCCGGCCGTCGCCGGGGTGCTGCTGTTCCGGGGCAGGCCGTTCGTCGCGGCCGGGCTGGTCGCCGCCACCGGTGTCTTCGCGGTCGGACGGCTGCTGAGCGACCTGCAGGTCGCGTTCGCGCCGATGGCGGTGGCCCGGCCGGAGCTGTTCCGCCCCTCCACCCTCATCGCCGTCACGCCGTCCGCGGGCGTGTGGCTGCTGGTCTTCGGGCACGTCCTGGTGATCGCGGGCGGCGCGCTCGCCGCGGGTAGGGCGGGCCTGCCCGCCGACGAGTCCGAACCGCCGACGCTCGTCGCCCTCCCCGTGCTGATCGCGGCCGTGGCGGCGATCGGGCTGCTCGGCAAGCCGTTCCTGTCCACCGACCCGTTCCAGCTGGACCGGGGGCCGTGGGACCTGCCGGTGCTCGGCCTGACGGGCGGGCTGCTGATCGCCGTCGCCGCGCCGCTCGCCACCGCGCTCGCCGCCAGCTCGCCCGACCCGGACACCCGGCAGGGCGGCGTCCTCGGCGTCACGCTCGCCGTGCTCGCCCTCGTGCTGCCGCCGCTGGTCACCGGCACCGTCGCGGACGGCCTGACGATCAGCTCGGGCCCGCTGGTCGCCCTGCTCGCCGCGCTGGTGCTGCCCGCCGTTCCGCTCGTCGGCAGGACGATCCGGCTCGCGCGCGGCCGGCGCGACGAGACCCGCGACCCGGCGCTGCCGTCGCTGCGGCGCCTGCACCTGGCCACCGGTGTCCTCGCCGTCCTCGCCGCCCTCGCGATGACCGTCGGCGCGCTCCTGCCCCAGCTCGTCCTCTCCACCGGGGACGCGGCACCGGGCCTGTCGTCGGCGAACCTGCTCTGGGTGGCCGGCCCCGTCTTCGGCGTCCTGGGCCTGCTGATGCTGGTGCCGTCCGCCGGTCCGGTGGTGCGGCCGGCGCTGTGCGGGACCTACGCCGCCATGCAGCTCGCGGCGGCGAGCGCGACCGACCCGGTGCTCGACGCGAGCAGGCTCGGCATCGCGCAGCCGGGCGCGGGCTTCTGGCTGATGGTCGCGGAGCTGCCGCTCGGGCTGCTGGCGCTGGTCTGCGCGGCCCTCGCCGGTGCCGTCGAACGGGAGAACGAGGACATCGGCGAACGGGAGCAGGTCCCGGTGACCGAGCTGGGCGCCGTCCTGCTCGCCGGGTTCCTCGCGGTCGGCGCGTTCGTGCTGCCCACCGTCCGCGGCGACAGGTACACGGGGGCGACGGTCGTGCCGTCCGACGACCCGGCGATGTCGTGGTCGCTGCTCGTCTCGCTCGTCGTCCTGGTCGTCACGCTGGTCGTGGCGCTGCGGTCGAGGCCCGCCCGCGGTGCCGCCGAGCTGGTCGGCGTGGCGGTGCTGGTCGGTGTGCGGGCGCTCGAACTGCCGCTGACCGGTGACCGGGTCGAGGGTGCGGTCGTGGCCGCCGGGACGTGGCTCGCGCTGGCGTCGTGCGTGGCTCTGCTCATCGGCGCGGCGTTGCTGGGCGCCCGCGCGACGAGGTGAAGTGAGGACGTCTCCTCACGTCTCCTCACGTCCGGCACGCGCGTGATCGACCTCACCGCCGCTGAGACCGACCTCACCGGCGGCGACGTGCGAGCGGTAGCCGGGGCTCGATAGTGTCTGGGCCCAGCCGCGTCAAGTGGGTTCTGACGGCCCCTTGAGGACCACCCAGGCGCGGTGTTCCGACACCGACGTCGCAGGAGACCCGAGTGGACCTGTACGAGTACCAGGCGAAGGACCTCTTCGCCGCCCACGGCGTCCCGGTACTGCCGGGCGATGTGGCCACCAACCCCGACGACGCCAAGGCCATCGCCGCGAAGTTCGGCCAGGCGGTCGTCGTCAAGGCCCAGGTGAAGACCGGTGGCCGCGGCAAGGCCGGTGGTGTGAAGCTCGCTTCCACCGCCGAGGAGACCGAGGAGAAGGCCAAGGCCATCCTCGGCCTCGACATCAAGGGGCACATCGTTCACCGCGTGCTGGTGACGCCCGCCTCCGACATCGCGGAGGAGTACTACTTCTCCTTCCTGCTCGACCGCGCCAACCGCACCTTCCTCGCCATGGCGAGCGTCGAGGGCGGCATGGACATCGAGGAGGTCGCGGCCACCAAGCCCGAGGCCCTCGCGAAGATCCAGATCGACGCCATCAAGGGCGTCGACGCCGCCAAGGCGAAGGAGATCGCGGACGCCGCGAACTTCCCGGCCGAGGTCAAGGACCAGGTCGTCGAGACCATCGTCAAGCTGTGGGAGACCTTCGTCGCGGAGGACGCCACGCTGGTCGAGGTGAACCCGCTGGTCCGCGACCCGCAGGACAAGATCGTCGCGCTGGACGGCAAGGTCACGCTCGACGAGAACGCCGCCTTCCGTCACCCGGCCCACGCCGAGCTGGTCGACAAGGCCGCGGAGAACCCGCTCGAGGCCAAGGCCAAGGAGAAGGGCCTCAACTACGTCAAGCTCGACGGCGAGGTCGGCATCATCGGCAACGGCGCCGGTCTCGTGATGTCCACGCTGGACGTCGTGGCGTACGCCGGTGAGAAGCACGGCGTGAAGCCCGCGAACTTCCTCGACATCGGCGGCGGCGCGTCCGCCGAGGTCATGGCGAACGGCCTGGACGTCATCCTCGGCGACGAGGCCGTCCGTTCGGTGTTCGTCAACGTCTTCGGCGGCATCACCGCGTGCGACGCCGTGGCCAACGGCATCGTCAAGGCGCTGGAGATCCTCGGCGACTCGGCCACCAAGCCGCTCGTCGTCCGCCTCGACGGCAACAACGTGGAGGAGGGCCGCGCGATCCTCGCCGAGGCCAACCACCCGCTGGTGACCGTTGTCGACACGATGGACAACGCGGCCGCGAAGGCCGCCGAGCTCGCGGCTGCGGGGGTCTGAGAACGATGGCTATCTTCCTCAACGAGAACAGCAAGGTCATCGTCCAGGGCATGACCGGTGCCGAGGGCACCAAGCACACCAAGCGCATGCTCGCGTCCGGCACGAACATCGTCGGTGGCGTGAACCCGCGCAAGGCGGGCGAGAAGGTCGACTTCGACGGCACCGTCCTCCCGGTCTTCGGCACCGTCAAGGAGGCCATGGAGGCCACCGGCGCGAACGTGACCGTGATCTTCGTCCCGCCGGCCTTCTCGAAGGCCGCCGTGGTCGAGGCCATCGACGCCGAGATCGAGCTGGCCGTTGTCATCACCGAGGGCATCCCGGTGCACGACACCGCCTACTTCTGGGCGCACGCCGTCGCGACCGGCAACAAGACCCGCATCATCGGCCCGAACTGCCCCGGCATCATCAGCCCCGGCAAGTCGAACGCCGGCATCATCCCCGCGAACATCGCGGGCGGCGGCAAGATCGGCCTCGTGTCGAAGTCGGGCACGCTGACCTACCAGATGATGCACGAGCTGCGGGACTTCGGTTTCTCCACCGCGATCGGCATCGGTGGTGACCCGATCATCGGCACCACGCACATCGACGCCCTCGAAGCCTTCGAGGCCGACGAGGAGACCGTCGCGATCGTGATGATCGGCGAGATCGGCGGCGACGCCGAGGAGCGCGCGGCGGCGTACATCAAGGAGAACGTGACCAAGCCGGTCGTCGGCTACGTCGCGGGCTTCACCGCCCCCGAGGGCAAGACGATGGGCCACGCCGGCGCCATCGTCTCCGGCTCGGCGGGCACCGCGCAGGCGAAGAAGGAGGCCCTCGAGGCCGCCGGCGTCAAGGTCGGCAAGACGCCGTCCGAGACGGCCGACCTGATGCGCGAGATCATGAAGAGCCTGTGACCAGGCTGCCGTCTGCGGAGCAGCGGCATTCGAACACAGAGGGCCGGATTCCGAGTACGTTCGGAGTCCGGCCCTCGCTCGTCTGGCGGAACCGGGACCACCTGTCACACGTCTGAGCAGTCGGCGTGGACTCGCGAGTTCCTCCGCAGGGGCGGCAGCGAACACTGCTAGCGTTTTGAGAATCACTCGGTTGGAGGAGGAGACCTCGACATGTCCGTGCCTTACGGCGCACCCCAACAGCAGCCGCCGGGTCCGGCACAGCACCAGGCACCTCATCAGGCCCCTGGCGCCCCCGGCGCCAACAGCATCAACCTCGGCCTGATCCTCCCGCTGGTCGCCGCGGGTCTCGGCCTCGTCGCCTACCTCGTCACGTTCGCGGACGACGTCAGCGGCGGCGTCACGTACCTGCTCGCAGCGGGCATGCTCGCCGGTCTCTCGGTGCTCCCGAGCATCCCGAGGGGCTTCGTGCCGGTCGCCGCGGTCCTCGCGGCCGTGCAGGCGCTGCTGCAGCTGCAGGGCATCATCAAGTCGCCGACCGTGCAGGGTCTCGACATCGTGCTGCTCATCGTCGCGCTGCTGGAGACGGCGGCGATCGTGCTGGCGTTCCTGCTGGCGGAGGGCATCGTGAAGATCGAGCCGAAGCCCGCGAACCCGTACGCGGGCCAGCAGGCGCAGCCCGGTGGCTGGAACCCGCAGAGCGGCGCGTTCCCGCAGCAGCAGGCCCCGCAGCACCCGCAGTCCGGCGCGTTCCCGCAGCAGCAGGCCCCGCAGCAGGCGGGCCAGCCCGCTCCGGAGCAGTCGTTCGGCCAGCAGTCCTTCGGCCAGCAGTCGTTCGGTCAGCAGCCGCAGCAGCCCGCGCAGCAGAACCAGCAGAACCAGCCGGGCCAGCCGCCGCAGCAGACCAGCTTCATGCCGCAGCCGGGCCAGTTCGGCTCGCCGGGCACGCCGCCCGGTGGGTTCGGCGGGCCTCAGCAGTAAGTTCGCAACACCGTTCGACTTCAGGGGTGGTGCCGGGCTCGTCCGGCGCCACCCCTGTCGCATGTCCCGGCGTGCCTCACCCGTTCGGCTCAGCCGGCCTGACACAGTGGAGAAGTGCCCGTGCTGCAACGCGATGTGACCCGTGAGGTCACCACCGTGCGTCCGCCGGAGTTCTCGCGGTCCGAGCGGGTCCGGGTGCTCGTCGCCGCCGCCGTCGGGTCCGTGGTCGTCGGCTACGCGGCCGTGGCCGCCGTGCTCGCGCTGGTCTCCGCCACGGCGACGTACGCCGAGTTCTCCACCTCCGGCGTGCTCAGCACCGCCGCGCCCGCGTGGCTGGCGGCGCACCACGTGCCGTTGCGCTTCGACGCGGGCCAGCTCGGCGTGCTGCCGCTGCTGCCGACGGCGTTGCTGATGCTGCTGGTCGGCCGCACCGCCGCGGGCACCGCCGATCGCCTCGGCCTCTACGAACCGCTCCAGGCGCGCGCCGTGGTGCTGAGCATCGCCGGTGCGCACGCCGTCGTGGGCGGCACGATCGCGTTGCTGATGGGCGACGGTGTCGTGCGCGCCACGCCCGCCGTCGCGTTCTTCGGCTGCGCCGCGGTGTCGGCGCTGGCCGCGACCATCGGCGTCGCCCGCCGCTGCGGCCTGGTCGAGGTGGTGTTCGACAAGCTCGACCCGGTGGCGCTGCACGGTCTGCGCGCCGGGTTCATGGCGTTGTTCGGCCTGGTCGGGCTGGGCGCGCTGGCGGTGGCGGCCGGGCTGGCCGCGTCCTGGCCGACCACGAGCGGGCTGTTCGCGGAGGCGGGCCCGTCGGTCGGCGTCGGTCTCGGCGTGTTCCTGCTGTGCGTCGCCTACCTGCCGAACGCGGTCGTCGCCGGGTTCTCCTACGTCACGGGCGCCGGGTTCTCGCTCGGCGTGGTCGAGGTGTCGCCGCTGCACTTCACCGGCGGCCCGGTGCCGCCGGTGCCGCTGCTGGCCGCGATGCCGGAGGACAAGGCGGTGTGGAGCCCCGCCGTGCTGGTGGGTGCCGCGGCGCTCGGGGTGCTGGCCGGCTGGACCTGCCGGAAGGTGTCCGACCGGCCGAGCTCGCGGGTGCGGGCCGTGCTGGTGGCGGCCGTGACGGCGGCCGTGGGCAGCCTCGTGCTCGCCGCCACGGCGGGCGGACGGCTCGCGGAAGGCTCGTTCGACCCGGTCACGGTGCCCGCCGGCCTGCTTGCGCTGACCGTGGCGCTGTGGGTGCTGGTGCCGGGCGCGCTCGTCGCCTGGCTCGCCGGGACCAGGGCGAAGGCCGCGGTGGCCGCGGTGGCCGCCGGTGGGGCCGAGCTCGTCCAGCCCGACTACGAGGAGGCGGACGACGCCGACGTCGTGTTCGAGGACGACGAGCTCACCGACCAGTTCGACCAGCTGGAGCCCGTCGACGCCGACGAGTTCGAGGTCGAGGAGGACCTCGACGACGACTACTACGACGAGGACGAGTACGAGGACGAGTACGAGGACGTCCCGGTCGGCGAGGACGAACCGGACGACGATCCCGCCGAGGACGCCTACCCGGACGACTCCGACCCCGAAGACTCCGCTCAGGAGGACTCCGCCGAGGAAGAGGAAGACCTCGACGCGGAGTTCGACGAGATGCTCGGCATGGAGCCGGAGGAGGACCTGGACGGCAAGCCCGATCGGTGACGTCATAGGCTGCCCCTGAGCTGCTGCGACACCACCGCACAGACCAGGCCACGCCCAGGAGCAGACGCTGAGCACCGAACTTCGGCTTCCCACACCGGCGCGCGTCGTCGTACTCGTCTCCGGTTCCGGAACCCTCATGCAGGCACTGCTGGACGCGACCGACCTCCCGATCGAGGTGGTCGCGGTCGGCGCCGACCGCGAGAACATCGAGGGCCTCAAGCGTGCCGAACGCGCGGGTGTGCCGCACTTCGCCGTGAAGCTGCGCGACCACGCCGACCGCGCCGCCTGGGACGCCGCCCTGACCGAGGCCGTCGCGTCGTACGAGCCGGACCTCGTCGTGTCCGCGGGCTTCATGAAGATCCTCGGCGAGCGGTTCCTCGCCCGCTTCGGCGGCCGGATGATCAACACCCACCCCGCGCTGCTGCCCGCCTTCCCCGGCGCGCACGGTGTGCGCGACGCCCTCGACTACGGCGTGCGCGTCACCGGGTCGACCGTGCACCTGGTGGACGCGGGCGTCGACACCGGGCCGATCCTCGCGCAGGAGGCCGTGGTCGTCGAACCCGGCGACACCGAGGAGACCCTGCACGAACGCATCAAGGTCGTCGAACGCCGGCTGCTCGTCGAGACGGTCGGCCGACTGGCCCGTGAGGGCTGCACCGTGAACGGACGAAAGGTGAGCATTCCGTGACGACTCCTGGGACCACTCCGGCCGAGAGGCGACCGGTCCGCCGGGCCTTGATCGGGGTCTCCGACAAGGCCGGCCTGCTGGAACTGGCCACCGGCCTGCACGCGGCCGGAGTCGAGATCGTGTCCACCGGCGGCACCGCGAAGGTGCTCGCCGACGCGGGCGTCCCCGTGACGCCGGTCGAGCAGGTCACCGGGTTCCCCGAGTGCCTCGACGGCCGGGTCAAGACGCTGCACCCGCGCGTGCACGCCGGTCTGCTCGCGGACCTGCGCAAGGACTCGCACGCCGAGCAGCTGCGCGAGATGGACATCGCGCCGTTCGACCTGCTGGTCGTGAACCTGTACCCGTTCACGCAGACCGTCGCGTCGGGCGCCTCGCCCGACGACTGCGTCGAGCAGATCGACATCGGCGGCCCCGCGATGGTGCGCGCGTCGGCGAAGAACCACGCGAACGTCGCGGTCGTCGTCGACCCGGCGCGCTACGACTGGGTGCTGGAGAACGTCCGCGAGGGCGGCTTCACGCTCGCCGACCGGCAGCGCCTGGCCGCCGACGCGTTCCGCCACACCGCCTCGTACGACGTCGCCGTGGCGTCCTGGATGGGCAGCACCCTGGCGCCCGACGACGAGGGCAGCGGCTTCCCCGGCTGGGTCGGCGCGACCTGGAACCGGTCGAACGTGCTGCGCTACGGCGAGAACCCGCACCAGCAGGCCGCCATCTACACGCAGGGTGACGGCCGGGTGGGTCTCGCGTCGGCGAAGCAGTTGCACGGCAAGGAGATGTCGTACAACAACTACCTCGACGGCGACGCCGCCTGGCGTGCCGCGTGGGACCACGAGCGCCCGTGCGTCGCGATCATCAAGCACGCCAACCCGTGCGGCATCGCGGTCTCCGACGTGAGCATCGCGGACGCGCACCGCAAGGCGCACGAGTGCGACCCGGTCAGCGCGTTCGGCGGCATCATCGCGGCCAACCGCGAGGTCACCGTCGAGATGGCCGAGTTCGTCTCGGAGATCTTCACCGAGGTCGTCATCGCTCCGTCCTATGCGGACGGTGCGGTGGAGGTGTTGCAGCGCAAGAAGAACGTGCGCATCCTCGTGGCCGAGCCGCCCGTCCGCGGTGGCGCGGAGCTGCGTCCGGTGTCGGGCGGCCTGCTGCTGCAGCAGCGTGACGCCATCGACGCCGACGGCGACTCGCCCGCCAACTGGACGCTCGCCTGCGGCAAGCCCGCGGACGAGAAGACGCTGGCGGACCTGGAGTTCGCGTGGCGCGCCATCCGCGCGGTCAAGTCGAACGCGATCCTGCTGGCCGACGACGGCGCGACCGTCGGCGTCGGCATGGGCCAGGTCAACCGGGTCGACTCGTCGCACCTCGCGGTGAAGCGCGCCGGTGAGCGGGCCCAGGGCGCCGTGGCCGCGTCGGACGCGTTCTTCCCGTTCCCGGACGGCCTCGAGGTGCTGCTGGAGGCCGGTGTGCGCGCGGTCGTGCAGCCCGGCGGTTCGGTGCGCGACCCCGAGGTGATCGCCAAGGCCGAGCAGGCGGGCGTGACGCTGTACCTGACGGGCACGCGCCACTTCGCCCACTGAGGTTTCGTTTCAGCGGGGCCGTCTTCTTCGCGGAGGCGGCCCCGTTCTGCTTCAGAGCTTCGCGATCATCTCTTCCGCCAGGCCCCGCGCGGCGGCTTCGAGCTCGGCGACGTCGGGCCTGTCGTTGCCGAAGAAACCCGCGTCCCAGCCGGAGATGTCGACCTCGACCACGTTGTCGTCCGCGCGCACGACGACCGACATCTCGGTGAACGCCGACTTCGACTCGACCAGCACCGCCGTGGCTTGGTCGCCGAGCCCGTCGAGCGGCTTCTGCTGCGGAGTTCCCTGGGTGTTGGCCATGTTCTGCGCGACGATCCGCTCGAACTCGTCCCCGGCGTTCTCGTTGTCCTGGAAGACGATCACCTCGGTGTTGCGCAGACCGGACCCGTCGACACCCTTGGTCTGGCTCCACGCGCAGGTGGTGCGCGTGCCACCGGCCAGCTTCCGCTCACTCGACCCGCGCCCGTTCGGGTTCGTCGTGCGAGCCTTGGCCAGTGCCGCCTCGGAGACGTTGCCGCACGCCGCCGGCAGCCTGTCGGCCCGCTTCTCGCTGCCGCTGTCGCCGTGGGAGCCGAGGTAGAGCACGCCCGCCACACCGGCCGCGCCGAGCACCAGGACACCGGCGAGAATCCCGATGACGAGGGGCGCTTTGCTCTTCGCGGGCGGTTGCGGTGGGTGAGGCGGCCACCCCTGCCGCGGCGGCTGCTGATACGGGCCGTGCGGTGGTCGGTTCATCGTTTCCCCAGCTCCCCGGCAGTGCTGAGGGCACCGTAGAGGACCTTCCGGACCCACGTGGTCATGTCCACCAAAAGGGTGACGCTCCGGCATTGACACAGGGGTGCGCCCCCGCGCTACGATCATCACGTTCGTTCGAACAAGAGTTCGAATAAGCAAGTCGCCGTACTTCCCACGGCGGCCGTGCACAGGGGTGCGCACGGTCTTCCGAGGGAGGTGGGTGGAGTGTCCAGGTCGGCAACGGCGTCGCTGGCGGGGCTCGGGGTGAACCCGGCCAGCGAGCTGACCGGCACCACCACTGACCACGCCACGGGGCGGGTCCTGCCGGTTCGCGGGGAACTGGCCGGCCTGCTGCCGTGGGGCGGCTTGCGGCGAGGCAGCACGGTGTCGGTGGGCGGATCGACATCGTTGCTGCTCGCCCTGCTGGCAGGCGCGACCGCGGAAGGCCGCTGGGCCGCCGTGGTCGGCCTGCCGCAGCTGGGAGTCCTGGCCGCGGCCGAACTGGGCGTCGCGGTGCAGCGCCTGGCCCTCGTCCCGAGCCCGGGCTCCGACCCGGGCCCCGTCATCGCGGCCCTGCTGGACGGCATCGACCTGGTGGCCGTCGCCTGCCCGCTCCCTCCCGCGCTGGCACGCCGCCTCACCGCCAGAGCCCGCCAACGCCGCACGGTCCTGATCGCGTTCGGCCCCTGGCCGTCGGCCGACGTGGAGCTGACCGCGGAGTCCGTGCGCTGGAACCACCTCGACGACGGCGCGGAAACCCTGCGACGCCAACAGATCAGCGTGCGCACCGGCGGCAGGGGAGCGGCAGGCCGCCCCCGGCACGTGCTGCTGACGTTCGGCGAGGAGGAGATCGAGCTCCCGCTGGCGGCCGGCAACCCGCCCCGGTCCGACGAGCCGGCTGATGCCGGTCCGGACCGGGTCGACGAGCTGGCCGCCAGACGGGCAGACACATCTGGAGCGACAGACCGGCCGGTCAGGAAGGCAGGCGCGGCGCTGCCGGGCGCGCCGTCGTCGGGCGTGCCGCAGTCGGGCGTGCCGTCGTCGGGCGTGCCGCTGCCGGGAGGGCCGTTGTCGGACGTGCCGGGCAAAGCACGTCCTGTCGCGACGGCTGGAGGCGCGCGGTCCCTGGCAGAGGCACTGGGCGCGCCCCTGGCCAAGCTCGCGCAAGGGTCCCCTCCCGCAGGGGGACCCCCGAATTTCATTATCCCAGGCAGCACCGACAGTTTTCGCGCCTCGAAGCGGGCTTCGGTCTCGAAGCGGGCGCCGGTTTCGAGGCCCGCGCCGGTCTCGAAGCCGGCGCCGACCCCACAACCCGCGCAGGTCTCGCAGCCCACCCAACCCCCGGAGCACCCCGCGTGAAAGACCCCCGCCTCCTGGCGGTCTGGTGCCCGGACTGGCCCGTCGTCGCCGCCTGCACCGCCACCGCCACCAGCCAGCACCGCCCGGTTGCCGTCGCCGACGGCAACGAGATCGTCGCCACCTCGGCCGTGGCACGCGCGGAGGGCGTCCGAGAGTCGATGCGCAGGCGCCTGGCCGAGTCCACGTGTCCAGAGCTGGTCACCTTCGACCACGATCCGCAGCGCGACGCCCGGTTCTTCGAGCCGGTCGCCGAGGCCGTCGAGGAGCTGGCGCCCGGCATCGAGGTCGTGCGGCCCGGCCTTGTAGCGGTGCCGGCGCGGGGGCCGGTCGGGTACTTCGGCTCCGCCGAGCGGGCGGCCGAACGCATCGTCGACCACGTCGCCGCGTACACGGACGTCGAAGCGCAGGTCGGGGTGGCCGACAGCCTCTTCGCGGCGACGAAGGCCGCGCACCGCAACGTGATCGTGCCGCCGGGCCGCACCGCGGAGTTCCTGCGGCCGTTGGGCGTGCACGAGCTGGCCGCGCCCGATCTGGTCGACCTGCTCAGAAGGCTCGGCCTGAAGACGCTCGGCGCGTTCGCGGACGTGCCGGAGAACGCCGTGGCGTCGAGGTTCGGCGGCCCCGCCACCCGGCAGCACCGGCTGGCGCGCGGCCTGCCGGAACGTCCTCTCGACAAGCGCAAACCGGCACCGGAGCTGGCCGCGGCGGAGACCTTCGACGAGCCGGTCGACCGCGTCGACTCGGCGGCGTTCGCCGCGAAGCTGCTCTCCGAGCGGCTGCACGAGAACCTCGCAGCCCGCGGCCTCGCCTGCACGCGGCTCGGCATCCACGCCCGCACCGACAGCGGTGAGGAGCTGTACCGGGTGTGGCGGGCCGCGGAACCGTTGACGCCCAGGGGAATCGCGGACCGCGTGCGCTGGCAGCTCGACGGCTGGCTCACCCGCGAACGCCTCACCTCCGGCGTCAGGACGCTCACCCTCGAACCGGTCGAGGTCGTCAACGGCACGGCGTTGCAGCTGGGACTGTGGGGCCACGACGACGAACGCGCGGTGCGGGCGCTCCTGCACGTCCAGGGCCTGCTCGGGCCGGACGGTGTGCTCACGCCCGTCCTCGACGGCGGCAGGGGACCGCGCGACCAGGTCAAGCTCGTGCCGTGGGGCGACGAACGGACCCCGAGCAGGAACCCGGACCACCCGTGGCCGGGCCGGCTGACCAGAGCCCCCGCGACGCTCGCCGACGACCCGGTCGAGCTCACCGACGAGAACGGCACCGGCATCGGCGTCACCGGTCGCCTCGAGCTCACCGCGCGGCCGAGAAGGCTGACGGTGCGGGGAAAACGGCACGACATCAGGGCGTGGGCCGGGCCGTGGCCGGTCGACGAACGGTGGTGGGCACCGGATCCGCACCGGGCGGCGCGCGTCCAGGTGCAGACCGACGAACAGGCGTTCCTGCTGGTCCGCAGGGACCAGAGGTGGTTTCTGGAAGGGGTGTACGACTGATGCAGGACGAGTACTGGGATCTGCTGGAGACCCTGATCCCGTTGCCGCGCAGGGAAGCCGATGGGCTGGAATAACCCGCCCGTCCGCTGGCGGGAGCTGGAGCGCGCCCTCACCGGCAAGCCCGCCGAGCAGCGGCCCGACGGCGGCGACGGCCCGGCGTGGTCGCGGCGCCGCGACAGGTACACCGCCCCGCCGGGCTTCGAGCTGCGCGTGGACGAAAGGGCGGTCACCCGCAAACGCGTGCCGTACGCGGAGCTGCACTGCCACTCCAACTTCAGCTGGCTCGACGGCGCGAGCCACCCGGAGGAGCTGGTCGAGGAGGCGCAACGGCTCAAGCTCGACGCCATCGCGATCACCGACCACGACGGCATGTACGGGGTGGTGCGGTTCGCCGAAGCCGCCAAGGAACTCGGCATGCACACGGTGTTCGGTGCGGAGCTGAGCATCGGCCTGAACAAGCCGTCCAACGGCGAACCGGACCCCGAGGGTGACCACCTGCTCCTGTTGGCGCGCAAGCAGGACGGCTATCACGCGCTGTGCCGCACCCTCACCACCGGGCATCTCGACGAGAACGCGGAGAAGGGCAAGCCCGTCTACGACGTCGACCAGATCGTGGCCGACACCAAGGGCGAGGTCGTGGTGCTCACGGGCTGCCGCAAGGGAACCGTCCGCAGGGCGTTCAGCAGAGAAGGGCCGGAGGCGGCGTTCCGGGAGATCGTCCGGCTGACCGACATGTTCGGCAAGGGCCGCGTCTACGTCGAGCTGACCGACCACGGCCTGCCGGAGGACAGCAGGCGCAACGACATCCTCAACGCGATGGCGCACCAGCTCAACCTTCCCGTCGTGGCAACGAACGCCGTGCACTACGCCACCCCGAACAGAGGCCGCCTCGCCGCCGCGATGGCCGCTGTCCGGGCGCGCAGCAGCCTCGACGAGATGGCCGGCTGGCTGCCGCCGGCACCCGCCGCGTTCCTGCGCAGCGGAGAGGAGATGTGGCACCGGTTCCGCCGTTTCCCCGGAGCCGTGCACAACGCCGCGTTGCTCGGCATGCAGCTGGCGTTCGACCTGCGGCTGGTAGCGCCGAAGCTGCCGCCGTTCGACGTGCCGCCCGGCCACACCGAGATCACCTGGCTGCGCGAGCTGACCTACGAGGGCGCGCACCGCCGCTACGACGGCTCCGAGCACCGCGACAGGGCGTTCCGGCAGATCGAGCACGAGCTGAAGATCATCGAGCAGCTCGGCTTCCCCGGCTACTTCCTGGTCGTGCACGACATCGTGAGCTTCTGCAAGCGCAACGGCATCCTCTGCCAGGGCAGGGGCAGCGCCGCGAACTCCGCCGTGTGCTTCGCGCTCGGCATCACCAACGTCGACGCGGTCCGCTTCGACCTGCTCTTCGAACGCTTCCTCGCCCCCGCCCGCGACGGCCCTCCCGACATCGACGTCGACATCGAGTCGGACCGCCGCGAGGAGGTGATCCAGCACGTCTACACCAAGTACGGCCGCCGCCACGCGGCACAGGTCGCGAACGTCATCACCTACCGAGCCCGTTCCGCGGTGCGCGACATGGCCCGCGCGCTCGGCCACTCGCCGGGCCAGCAGGACGCGTGGAGCAAGCAGATAGACAGGTGGGGCCCGCTCAACACCACCACCGACGACTGCGACATCCCCGAGGACGTGCTGCGGCTGTCCGCGCAGCTGGAGAACTTCCCGCGCCACCTGGGCATCCACTCCGGCGGCATGGTCATCTGCGACCGCGCCGTCAGCGAGGTGTGCCCGGTGGAGAAGGCGCGCATGGACAAGCGCACGGTGCTGCAGTGGGACAAGGACGACTGCGCGTCCATCGGCCTGGTGAAGTTCGACCTGCTCGGCCTCGGCATGCTCTCCGCCCTGCACTACGCCATCGACCTGGTCCGCGACCACGAAGGCGTCGACGTCGACCTGGGCAAGATCGACCTGGCCGACCCCGCCGTCTACGAGATGCTGCAGAAAGCCGACTCCGTGGGCGTCTTCCAGGTCGAGAGCCGAGCGCAGATGGCGACCCTGCCACGCCTCAAACCGCGCGAGTTCTACGACCTGGTCGTCGAGGTCGCCCTGATCAGGCCGGGCCCGATCCAGGGCGGCTCGGTGCACCCGTACATCCGGCGCCGCAACAAGACCGAGAAGTGGGACTACGACCACCCGTTGCTGGAGAACGCACTCCGCAAGACCTACGGCGTCCCGCTGTTCCAGGAACAACTGATGCAGATCGCCGTGGACGTGGCCGGCTTCACCGCAGCCGAAGCCGACGAGCTGCGCCGCGCAATGGGCGCGAAACGCTCGACCGCCCGCATGGAACGCCTGCGAGACCGCTTCCACGAAGGCTGCGCCGCGAACGGCATCGGCGAAGAACTAGCCGGTCGCATCTACGCGAAACTGCTGGCGTTCGCGAACTTCGGCTTCCCCGAGTCACACGCCCTGTCGTTCGCGCACCTGGTCTTCGTGAGCGCGTGGTTCAAGCTCTACTACCCGGCGGCGTTCTGCGCGGCCCTGCTCAGAGCCCAGCCGATGGGCTTCTACTCACCGCAGTCCCTGGTGATCGACGCCCGCCGCCACGGCGTCACGGTGCACGGCCCGTGCGTGAACAGGTCACTTCCCTGGGCGGGCCTGGAACAGTTCGAGGACGGCAACGCCGTGCGAATCGGTCTGGCCGCGGTACGAGGTATCGGCGACCAAGACGCCGAACGCATCGTCGCCGCTCAGCCATTCCGCGATCTGGAGGACTTCGGCACCCGCGTGCAACTGACCGCCACTCAGGTCGAAGCCCTCGCCACAGCGGGCGCCTTTTCCTGCTTCGGCCTGGAACGCCGAGAAGCCCTGTGGGCGGCCGGCGCGGTGGCCGCCATCCGCCCGGACCGCCTGCCGGGCACCACGGTGGGCGTGGCCGCACCTTCTCTGCCGGGCATGGACGACGTCGAGCTGGCCGTGGCCGACGTCTGGGCAACGGGCCTGTCCCCGGACAGCTTCCCGACCCAGTTCGTCAGGTCCACTTTGGACTCCATGGGCGCACTACCGGTGACGGCACTCTCCTCCGTGAAACCGGGAACCCGCGTGCTGATCGGCGGCGCCGTGACCCACCGCCAACGCCCGGCGACAGCGGGCGGCGTCACGTTCCTCAACATCGAGGACGAGACGGGCATGGTGAACGTCGTGTGCTCACCGGGCCTGTGGGCGCGATACCGCAAGGTGGCGCGCAGCAGCGGCGCGATGCTCGTGCGAGGCGTGGTGGAGTCGGCCGAGGGCGTGGTGAGCGTCCTGGCGGACCGGTTGCAGCACCTGGACCTGCGCATCCCGTCGAAGTCACGCGACTTCCGCTGATCACCCCTGTTCGGTACCTCGCTGTTCCCAGCGCTCGATGATCTGGTCAGCGGTGGCCTTGTCGATCGGTTCGATCTTGCCGTCGTAACGGCCGCGCTGCCAGTCCTCCCGGAGGTAACTGTCGACCCAGCCCAATTCCGCGGCATACCGTTCCTCCATGAGGAAGCGCTGCGAACTCGTCCAGAACCTGATCACCGCGTCGGGATCGTCCAGCGATCCGTTGTAGATCCAGGCGGCGTAGTTGTACCGCCCGTCCTCCGGCTCCATCCGGCGCTCACGAGCCCGTTGCAACTGTTCGAACCGTGTCGCCGCGGAGACGTCGACACGGTGTGCTTCGCCTTCTTCTCCGGTTTCGGCTCGGCGCAGCGCGGTGCTGGGCTCCCATGCGAGGCGCATCGTGAACGCCTCGTCGTGAGTCCGCCCATGATCGTCCACCTGTCGGCGGCAGACGAGGAAAGGCTCGTCGACCAGCGGACGGGCATCGGTCACGATCGCGAAGTACTCGTACTGCTGTTCCACCTGGATCTCGTCCCCCATCTTGAAGAAAGCGCCCTCGTCACTCTAAGGGGCGCTTCGATCACTTCAGCCCAAGCTCCGGGAAGCAAACCGCTCCCGGCGGGTTGTTACGTCATCGACGATCTGATGACTCGGTCAGGGATATCGTTGCTGCTTACAACGACGCGCTGGGGCGTGCGTTGTCCATCGCCGATTCGCTGAAACTGATTCAGCGTCACATCATGGAACTGGATTGACCGGCACGAGTTCCTCCGCTTCTCGCTGCGCTCGGGAAGGATGGGTGCGTTCCTGGACGCCGTGCGCCATCGCTGACCGTCGCGGAACGGCGTGAGCACACCTGGAAACGAATATCCCCCGGCCGTCGGACGTCCGTCTTCGTGGTATTGCCGAGGAAACGTCAGGTTCGCCCAGCCCTTCCGCAACTGCTCGCCGTTGAGCCATGATGGTGTTGCCTGCTCCTACCGGTTTCGGCGTGAGGGGACACCACCATGGCTTCTTCGGGTATCGAACCGGGCGTCGAATCGAACCTGCTCGACCTCGAACGTGTTCCGTTCACCAAATTGCGCGAGCTGGACGACGGAACACTGCGCAATGCGCTGCACCATGTGGTGGAACGCGCTCGGCTCGTCCGCGCCCCCTACCGAAGCAGCAACGCCTCCGGCGGTGAGCGGATCGACTGACCATGTCGGCGGGCGCCGTCTTCCACCACATGCCCTGGCACGACTTCGACGCTCTGGCGCGTCTCCAGGGCGATGCGCCGATGGTGCGCGGCCTACGTCGCGCCGAGTGCAGCAGGCGCAAGCTGCTGCTGCACTCGCTGGTCGAAGGTTCCGCGAAGACGCCGGAACTGTACGGTCCGCTGCCGCCCGTCGACGTGGTGCTGGAGTTGCTCGCCCGCGTCGAGTACATGTGCCCGGAGGCGTTCGAAGAGCTGCTCATCCATCCTTACACCGGGAGCTGGGCGGGGTACACGACCCGTCTGCTGCGGGACGGCATCGATGGTGCCTGTCCGCTGTGGATGCATCTCGGTCATCTGCACGCCATCACCGCGGCTTCCGCGATCAGAGCCGGTCTGGACTTCGAGATCGAGGTCCCGTTGTGGGACGGGAACGCGTCCCTGCCCTCGCTCGGCCTGGTTCGTCTGCCGTTCTCGACCCCGCATTCAGTGGCGACGGTGCGCGGTGGGAGGGGCAGCTACGTCGTCGCCAACGAGCTGGCCGAAGTGTCCTTGCCGCACCGGATCGACGCGGACGCGCCCGGCTGGCAGCACGTCCGTGAACGCAGATGCCGTTCCGGCCCGAAAACGTTCGCGGTCCGCCTGGACGACATCGATCCCTATCGAGGGTTGTACGAACCACTGCCACCAGAGCGGTTGGACGCCGGCGAGTTCGGCAAGTGGGGCAGGCTGCTCGACGAGGCTTGGCGTTTTCTGACATCGGTCATGCCCGAGTTCGCCGAAGTTCTCGCCACGGGTCTGACTTCACTGGTCCCTCGGCCTCGCGTGCCGTTCCAGAACCCGAGCGCGTCCACCGGTGAGGCGTTCGGCAGCGCCGTGGTGGGGCGGCCGACTGACGGCGCGGACCTGGCCGCGACCATGGTCCACGAGTTCCAGCACATCGTGCTCGGTGGCGTTCTGCACCTGACCAAGCTGTACGAGAGCGATCCGCGCGAGCGGATCTACGCGCCGTGGCGGGACGATCCCCGCCCGCTCAGCGGAGTTCTCCAGGGTGTCTACGCGTTCTTCGGTGTGACGGCGTTCTGGCGGGAACTGGCCAGAGCCGGAACGAACCCGGTCGATCGACGTGCGTGGTTCGAGTTCGCGTTCTGGCGCGGACAGGTGTGGCGCACGTTGCTGGTGCTCCGCGACGACGCGACGCTCACCGGTGCCGGTCGCCGCTTCCTGGCGGGGATCGAGGAAGTGCTCGGTCCCTGGCAACAGGAACCTGTTCCCGAGGACGTCGAGAGACTGGCCGCCGCGACGGCCGCGGACCATCGTGCGGGCTGGCGGCTGCGGCACCTGCGCCCGGATCCCGCGGCGGTCTCCGGACTGGCGCGGGCCTGGCGGGAGGGCAGGGCGATGCCGCCGGTCGAGCTGATCCAGGCGGGGGTGACCCCGACACCTGTCCCGGACGGTTCGTGGCCGCGCAGCCGTGCCGCTCTGGTCAGGCTGAGCCTGACCGAGGACGGCCGCGCCGAGTTGCCCGCCGTGTGGCGCGCCGTTCCCGACGCCACCCGAGCGGACTTCAGCTACGCGTCCGGCCGGTTCGCGGACGCGGTCAGGTCGTACCGCGCCGAGCTGCGGGCCACCCCGGACCGGCCGGCGTCGCTGACCGGTCTGGGGCTCGCGTTGGGCGAGGCCGGGTCACGGCCTGCCTCGCGTGCCCTGCTGCACCGTCCGGAGCTGGTGCGCGCGGTGCACCGCGAACTGCGGCGCGCCGCGGCCGTGCCGCCCACCCCGGAAGAGGTGGCGTCCTGGATCGGCCAGCTCGTCTCCGGTTAGGCGCGGTCTACATCAGGATCGGGTCGATGTCGCAGTCGGCCCTCGCTCCCTTGATCGCGGCGATCGTCCCGGGGTGTGCCTCTCCCAGCACCTTGCGGTACCTGTCGAGGATCGGGTTGCGGTACTGCTCGGCTTCCGCGGTCCGCCCCACCGCGCGCAGGTCGAGCCCGAGGTTGATCGCGGCCGCCAGCGTCGTGGGGTGACCGGTGCCCAGCACCCGCTCGGCGCGTTCGACCGCGTCCTGGCCCAGCTCCACGGCCTTTCCGGTCTCGCCGACGGAGGCGAGGTCGCTCGCGAGGTTGATGGCCGCGATGACGGCGTAGGGGTGGTTCGGCCCGATACCTGTGCGGAAGTGCTCGAGTGCTCGTTCGTCCAGAACCCGCGCGTCGGCCGCCTCGCCCTGCAGGCGCAACGTGACCGCGAGGTCGACCGTGGCGGCGATCGTGTGCGGGTGATCTTCGCCGAGACTCAGGCGGTAGCGCTCGAACGTCTTGCTGCCGAGACCGTGCGCCGCCGAGAGATCGCCGGAGTGACGAAGGTCGATCGAGTGGGCCAGCGCGCAGGCCATCGTGGTGGGGTGGTCGGCGCCGTAGGCCACGTCGAACCAGTCCAGGGCCGCCGTCGACAGGGCGAGTGCTGTCGTGTGCTCGCCGTCCTTGCGCCTTGCGACCGACAGCAGGAACTGCATGGCCACCGTGTCGGCGTTGTGCTCGCCGAGACGGGCCTGGAACTGGCCGGCCAGGGTCTCCTGCTCGATCCTGGCCCGGATGTACTCACCGGCTTCGCGCCGGTCCACGATGAGAGCGGCGTGGGTGCTCAGAGTCCGTGGGTGGTCGGGGCCCAGCACCTCGGTGCGGCGCTGCAACGTGTTCTCGTCGAGCTTGGCGGCCGCGCGGTACTCGCCGGAGAGCCGCAGGCTGAGGGCGTGCTGGAACGCCGCGTACAGGGTGTCCGGGTCGTCCTCGCCGAACAGGCGCTTGGACTTGGTGTAGATCTCCTCGCTCAGCTTCGACGCCTGGGCGAAGTCGCCCTTGGCCCGCAGGTCGATGACGATGTTCGTCTGCAGGGACAGCGTCTCCTCGCTGTCCTCGCCCGACACCTGGATGCGGCGCTGCAGGGTGAGCTGGTTGACTCTGGCGGCCTCCTCGTAGCGCCCCAGGCCCCACAGGTAGAAGCCGAGACGCTGAGCCACGTCCAGGGTGTGCGGATCGGTCGGTCCCAGTTGCCGCTGGAACTTCCCGTACGCGTACTCGGCCAGCCTGACCGCCTCGTCGTGATCTCCCCAGGCGAAGAGATAACGCATCAGGTTGATCGCGAGCTGGCGGACCCAGCCGTCCTCGCAGTCGACGATGTCGGCCGCATACGCGTGCGGCAGCAGTTCGCGGTACCGGGGCCAGTGACGCGCCGACTCGGGGTCGTTGGGGTCACGGCCGGAGAGCAGCTGGTGTGCGCCGTGCTTCATCTGCGCCTGCAACTGCGGTGCCATCACGCGGTTGCGCAGCACCAACTGGACCAACCGGTGCAGCTGGATCGTGTTGTTGCCGTGGTCGATCTTCGCCAGGCCGTAGCGGTTGATGTCGCGGATGGCCTTCGCCAGCTTGATCGGGTCGCGTAGCGCCGCGTCGAGCTCGGGGGAGATCGAGACGCCGCGGGAGACGCCGGTGAACAGGTCTCGTGAGATCGGTTCCGGGGAGAAGAAGGCGCAGATGTGCAGGATCTGGTGGGCCGCGGGGTTGCGGGTCTTCAGCTCGTCGAACGAGACGTTCCAGGCCGCCGCCACCGAGACCTCGTAGGCGGGGGGAGCGGAGGTGTCGAGGATCTCGGCCATCGACTCGTCGAACAGGCGGAGGTACTCGGCCACGGGCATGCCGGTCATCGCTCGCCAGGCCGCGGCCTGTTCGACGGCCAGGGGGAGGTCGCCCAGCTTCTCGGCCAGGCGGTCGGCGTCGTCGAGGTCGATCTCTGGGCCTCGTTTGCCGAGGAGCTCGATGCTCTCCTCGCGGTCGAACACGGCCAGTTCGAGGGGACGGGCCACGCCGGCCCAGTCCGGGTTGCGGGAGGTGATGAGCACTTCGCCGGAGCCGTTGGTCGGGATGAACGGCAGGACTTCCTCCGGGCTTTCCGCCGCGTCGAAGATGAGCAGCCAGCGCCGGAACGGTTTGCCCAGGCGCAGTGCCTCGCGGACGGCGGGGACGGCCGTGCTGGACTCGGACGAGCCGGGGAGGCCGAGCTGCCTGGCCAGTTCGGTGAGGCTCGCGCGGATCTGGGTGGTGCGGGCGGCCTCGATCCACCAGATCAGGTCGTAGTCCTGGGAATGGCGGTATACGTACTCCGTCGCCATCTGGGTTTTGCCGATACCGCCCATGCCGTGCAACGCGGAGGGGAGCACCGCTGTCGTGCCGCCCGCGTTCAGGCGTTTGCCCAGCTGTTCGAGCAGTTCCCTCCTTCCGGTGAAGTTCGGATTTCGCGGTGGCACATTCCCCCACACGGGTGGGGGGTCGTCCTTCTGTCGTTTATGGAACGTGCGGGTGCTGGATGAGGTGTGATAGTCAGGAGAGTCGGTGGACGAGCGGGAAAAGCCGGTATCACTGGCTCGATGCGGTTGCGCGTCCGAAGGGGAAGGTGCCGCGGAATCGCTGGGCCGCTCGGCCAGTTCGGGCATCGTGTCGCTCTCAGTCCTGCTCAGGCTGGCCTTGATTGATTCAGGGGTCAGCAATGCGGAACGCCCGTCCGTCCCAGCTTTGTGCAAGCGGTCCGCACGGGACAAGTAAGGTCCGGACAAGGCTCTCATGACGGCACGTTCGATTTCTACGTCAGCGGTACTGGCCGTTGCCGGTTCGGGATCTGGTGTGTTGTGCGGATCGGCTATGGCATCCCGCAGTCGTGCGAGCACAGGAAGGGTGTCCGAGAACTCCGCGGCCGCCGCGCGGACAACACCGGCAGTTTCGGACCGTCGTGCGCCGCTGAGCAGGAGTTCGCGTACTTCCTCCCGGAAAGTGAAGGCTTTGACCTCTTCGGAGGGGTCGTCACCCGCGGGGTGCAGCAGTCCGCTCAGGAGCAATTCGCCGATGTGCTCGTTTCCCGCCTCGGGAACGAATCGATGTCTGATCAATTGAGCGACGTCCAAGTGCGCGGGAACGGCCGCGAGGAGGGTCGCGAGCCGCAACGCCGGCGGGGACGCCTGGCTGCGGAACCGCCGGACGTGGTCCTGCGAGGGCAGGCGCTCGGGTTCCGCCGGCGGCGCGTCGGGGTGTGCCAGCAGGACGGCGCCGGTGACGGGGGAGCGGTTCTCGCCCGTCACCAGACCGCTCCACCAGCGCAGCCAGCGCGGGCGCATCTCGATCACCGGGATCGGCAGCGTGCCGGGACGGGTGAGCGCGGCGGGGTCGGGCTCCAGCCACGCGTCGGGAAGGTCGAAGCTCCACCGGCTGTTGGGGCGCATCGGCCCGTGCACGTCGAGCTCGGCGCGGTGGGGGCGCACCCGGCCGCGTTCCCAGAGCCACTGGGGGAGCAGGTGGACGACGCTGACCGGCATCGTCCGCCCCCACAGCGCGAGCAACGGCAGCAGGACCCCGGGGTGCCAGGTGTCGCCCAGGCCGTCCGTCAGCAGCAGGACGACCCTCCGCCCGGACGCGTCCAGGATCTCGGCGGGGTCGCGCGGAGCCGTCTGCGCGGTGCCGCCCCGCAGCACGGGCGCCGGCGAGCCCTCGTCGTTCTTGACGACCTCGAGCAGCCGGACCTGGATCGTCCGGAACGCCCCCAGCCGGGTGAGCATCTCGGTGAACGCGCTGACCTGCGACTGCCACAGGGTCGTCAACGGGCTGCGGTCGACCACCAGCGTCAGGTCCAGCCAGCGTTCGGTGCGCGGCCGGGTCACCGGCCACCAGAGGCGGGTCTGCGCCACCTGGTCCGCCGTCGCCCGTTCGTCCAGCACCGGAGTGTCGTCGCGCCACGAGCGGGTCGTGCGTTTGAGCGGCCTCAGCGCCCGGAAGCACTCCAGCGTGTCGATCAGCGGGGCGTCTGCGGGGAGGCCGCCGGTGCCCCGCGGGGAAGGCAGATCGGGCAGCGCGGCGAGCTCGGTCCGCGCCGGGAGCGGTGTCTGGGCCGGTGCGGCCTCCTGAGGCGGGAGCTCCGGCTCCGGGGGCGGCCGCACGGGCTCGCGGTCCTCGGGCGCGGTGTCCGCGGGACGGTCGGCCGGGAGATCGGTCTCCGCGGGCACGGGTCGCTCGGGCGCGGGGTCCTCGGGCGCGGGGTCCTCGGACGCCGGTGGGGCCGGGCGGGAGGACTGCACGGCGGAGGCCAGCCAGACGATGTCCGCCAGCTCTGCCCAGCCGAGGTCGTCGATCACGAGCTCGGGACCGGGGGCGCCGTTGGGCGTGCCCATGGTCATCCACCCGTCGAGAGTCGATGCCAGAGCGAGTCGATCAGACGTGGCCAGGCGACGCCGTCCGGCTTGTAGGCGCCCGACGTCGCCAGGTACACGGCGTCGAGCAGGCGGTCGGCCGGAATCCCGCCCTCGGCGCGGCTCCTCTCCACGAACTCGCGCACCAGGTCGTCGCGGTGCCGTCCTTCCTGGTCCAGCAGGTGGTTGGCCACCATCGCGGCGAGCTGCTCGACGTTCGGGTCCTTGATCTCCAGTTGCAGCGCGCGACGGAGAAAAGCGGGCGGGAATTCGCGCTCGCCGTTGCTCGTCATGATGACGATCGGGAAAGCGTGGCACCGGACGCGGCCGTCCGTCACGGTCGCCGTCCCGTTCGGGTCGGCGGTGTGGACGGTCATCTCTCCTGCCGAATGACGGACCCTGGCCAGTTCGTCGATGACGAACTCGCCGTCCTCGAAAATGCTCAGCAGGTTGTTCGGGAGATCCGACTCGCTCTTGTCCAGCTCGTCGATCAGCAGAACGCGCGGCAGTTTCCTGGGCAGGAAGGCGGTTCCCAGCGGGCCGAGGTGGATGAAGTCGCCGATCGGAGATTCTTCCGGGTCGCCGGATTGGTGCTGGGAGGCCGCGGCTGCCTGAAGGCGGCCGATGGCGTCATAGCGGTAAAGGCCCGAAGTCAGCGTCGTGTGCGTCGAGATCGACCATTTCAGAACGCGGCCGAGTCGCAGTTCTCGCGCGATGCGGTAGGCGAGCGCGGACTTGCCGACGCCGGGTTTGCCGGTCAGGAGGAGAGGGCGACGGAGGTACAGGCTCGCGTTGACCATGTCGAGCTCGTGGGGGTCGATGTGCTGCTCGGTCAGGTGGAACTCCGAGCCCAGCCTGCGGACCGACTCGCCGTCGTCGTCCGGCGGAGGCCCGTCCGACGCGGGCGGGGTGCCGCCGTAGTCCCGCCAGGGCGGTGGCGGCGGCAGGATCCGGGTGAGGTCGATGTCGTACATGGGGCGCCCGGTGCCCCGGTAGATCCACCAGTCCGGCGACTCGCCCGGCTGGAGGCCCTCCGCCATCGGCTCGGTCACGCCCATCCGTTCCACCCCTTCACCGTCTGGGCCTGGTCCACCGGTCGGTCGAGCACGAGGGTCCTGGTCGGGTCGTCCCACAGCACGACGAGGTCCCGCACGAGGTCGTCGGGGCCCGCTGCCAGGTGGGCGGCCCTGCGCTGCTCCGGCAGGTCGAGAACACCGCCGGGACCGCCCGCCAGGCGGTCGACGAGCGCGCGCAGCTCGCCGGGTGTCGCGTGCGGATGCCAGAGCACCACCGGCAGGCCGGCCCTCAGCGCCGCCGTCAGCGACTCCGGCGCGGCGCGGGACTCGGGGTGAGCGGATGGCGGTTCGTCCATTAGGAGCCCAATCCATCTGGAATCACTCAGCACGGCATCGATCGGATTGTCCCCTGACCGTGATGCTCCGAGAGAGTGAATTCGGTTCACGGCAGGGTTCTCCAGCATAGAGTCCCAGCGCACTCTCCAGGGACGGTGCCAGTGCTTTGCGTACATTCGTTCGAGTGATCTCAAGATCACCGTGTAGTCCAGTACGAGCGGTCGTGGATCTCCCGAGCAGTGTTCTTTCCGCCAGCGGTAGACGGGCAATTGAAGCAGTTGCCGGGTGAGCAAAAACTCCAGGGTCACCGACACCGCCTGATCGGACCAGGCGCCTTCCGCTTCGACGACCAGTTCGTCGACCAGATATTCCAGGTCGTCCAGACTCAATTCGTGGACTCCGCCCCGATGAGGCGTCCATTCGAGCGGGTCGTCCTGTCTCCAGTGCGACAGGACGCACCGGTCGGGGGAGATCTTGTCCGGCTCGATCGCGAACACCAGGTGCAGGTGCGGCTCGGCCGGGATCGGCGGGCGCGTCTCGTGCTGCTCCCGCAGCACCCGGGTCCGCCGCAGCTTGCGCCCGCTGCGTTCGACCCACTCCATCAGGTGATCGCCGGTGTCGCCGCCGACCTCCCCGGCGAGGAGCTGGACGAACGTGACGGCCGGGGGAACGCCGTCCGGTCCCGCGTTGACGTCGGTGAGGTACTCGTACGCCTCCCACGCGGACCTGAACGGCTGGGCGGGCACCGCCGACCTGGTCGCCCGGCTGACGAGCATCGGCAGGTGCGGGGTCTTCACCTCGTTCAGCAGGCCCCGCAGGTCCTTGTGCTCCTCGGCCGGGGTGAGGGGGAGCACCACCGGTTCCTCCCGCGGGGCCGAGGGCGGGTGGTGGCTCGGACCGGCGTTCTCACCGTGCAGGCGCAGCCACGCGTGGCCGGTGAAGGACTTGATCAGCACCTCGATCCGGCGGTAGGTCTCCGGCGCGGTGCCGGGGTCCTGCGAGATCACCTCGCTGTAGAAGTGGTCCGACGCGACGAGCGCCAGCAGCCCGTCGGACTGCCGCAGCGCCACCTTGGCGTCGTGGGCGTCCAGGAGCCGGAACGCCGTGTTGACCGAGGGCCCGACCCAGCCGTGGTCGTCCTTGCGGATGTCGCCCGCGTGCATGGCCATGCGCAGCTTGATCCTGGCTTCGTCGACCCTCGTCGAGTTGTAGCGGCGGACCTCGGCGACGAGCCGGTCGGGCAGCTTGTCGGCGAGGGAGCTCTTCGGGAACGTCGGGGGGACGAGGATCAGCGCGCCGTCACCGCGGTCCTCCGCCTCGCACTCGTCGTAGTCGATCCCCACCTCGGCGAACGCCTGCTTCAGCACGTCGTAGAGCCCGCCGCGCAAAGCTGACATGTGGTTGGACCGTCTGTCGCTGTTGGTGAAGTCCGCGATGTCGACGGTCACGATGGTCCTGTGCATTGACGGCGCCAGCGACACGAGCCAGTCCCCTCCCACCACACGACCCAGGTCGAGTATCAGGTCGCCCAGTTTCTCCACTGCGCCAAATGACACACAACGCTCCAAGAGGGCGTTGCCGGCGAGGGTGTCTGACCGGGCGAACCGCCGGGGCGGGCGGTTTCGGGGCCAGACCGGTCGCGGTGTGTCGCACGACCGGCGAGTTCCGGCGACTTGGCATCCCCACAGTCTTGCCGTGCGGACAGGCCCCGGGCCGGGTTTCCTGCTCAGATGGCCACTAAATGGCCATGAAGTTCCGCCATCTCCGCGGAATTCGTGCCGTGAACGGAGTTCCCCTGCCAGGAGTCGAACCTGGTCCTCCCGCGTAACAGTCGGGTGTGCCGCCGTCAGCACCTCAGAGGACACGAGCGCAAAGCTCGCCGATCAGTCGGATGTGGATGAGTCGTGGTACCCCCGCCAGGAGTCGAACCTGAATCTCGGCGTTCGTAGCGCCGCACTCTCTCCATTGAGCTACAAGGGCAGGAAAATTGCACGGAAAATGAAGAAAGCCGCCCTGGTCGGGAGTTTCCCGAGGGGCGGCTTCCGCGAGTTTCACCAGTTCACGGTGCGGAAGCCGCTCTGCGCAGCGAGAAGGGACGCGAGAAGCCGCAGTGGTCGCTCATGATTTCCCCTCCCGTCCGGTGTGCAGATCGAGTATTGCGGCTGTCCGTCCTCGGCGTCAACAGAAATCAGTTCCGCTCGTAAGTCATGAACGAGACCCCGCTCTCGAACAGTTGCGCGTCCGTGCGCCGGAACTTCGTGATGCCCGCCTTCCCGTCGAACAGCGGGATGCCGCGCCCGAACAGCACCGGGTGGATCTTGAGCCGCAGCGCGTCGATCTGCGGCAGCAGTTCGGCGGCGAGCTTGCCGCCGCCGCACAGCCAGATGTCGAGGCCGTCCTCCTCCTTCAGCGCGGCGACCCGGCCGGCGACGTCGGACCGGACCACCTCGACGTCGGAGGGCGTGCCGGTCACCTGCGTGGACACGACGATCTGGCGCAGGTGCGCGTAGGGCGAGGGCAGGCCGCCGGGCACCTCGTAGGTGTTGCGGCCCATCAGCACCGTGTCGAAGTGCCGGTTCGGTGTGTCCCGCAGGCCGAGCGCCTCGCGGGCCTGGGTGGGCACCGCGTCCGGGTAGTCGATGCCGGTCATGTGGTCGCCTTCGAAGAGGAAGCCGTCATAGGTGCCGTCCTCCGCGGCGATGAACCCGTCGAGCGTGACGGCGACGTAGTACACGAGCTTTCGCATCTGTTACCCCCAAGTGAGTCTCGATCAACCACTACAACCGTAGTACTATGGATGTAGTGGTTGTCAAGGAGGTCAGCGTGGTCCGGAACGAGGCACGGCGAACGGCACTGCTCGACGCGGCGGTCGACGTCCTGGCCGAGGAGGGCGCGCGGGGGCTCACCTACCGCGCGATCGACGCGAAGGCGGGGGTGCCCGCGGGCACGGCGTCGAACTACTTCGCCAACCGCGACGAGCTGATGTCCGAGGTGATGACACGGGTGTTCCAGCGCCTCGCGCCGTCGGAGGAGTCCGTCGCGGAGTCGCTCGCGCTGCCGCGCGACCGGGCGCTGACCGTCCGGTTCATGCACGACATCATCAAGCGGGCGGACGAGAACAGGGCCGGCTACCTCGCGATGATGGAGCTGCGGCTCGAAGCCACGCGGCGGCCCGGCCTGCGGGACGCGATCACGAGGACGGTCACCGAGAGCATCGAGCTCAACGTCGCGTTCAACGAGGAGTCGGGGCTGCCCGGCGACCGGACGGCGGTGGTGATGCTCTACTTCGCGATGATCGGGCTGATCTACGAACGGCTCACCCTGCCGGACGTGGTGGCCCCCATGGACCTCGACGAGCTCGTCGAGGCCATGGTCGACAGGGCTATCGGCTGAGCGGGCCGCCGGTGATCGTCAGCGCCACGGCGATCACCACGACGCCCAGGGTGCTGTAGAGGAACGCGTCCATGCCGCGGCCGCGGATCTTGATCAGGCCCGCCTGCTCGTCGGTCACGAGGACCCGCAGCACGGCCGCCACCAGCAGCGAGACGCCGAGCAGGACCGCTCCCTGGCGCCAGTGGTACTGGAAGATCCGCACCAGTCCCAGCACGCCGATCCCCAGCACCAGCGCGAACGGCAGGTGCTTCGCGGGGCCCGAGCGCCAGCGCTGTTCCGGCATGAGCGCCTCGGCGTCAGACCGCTGCATGCGCGCGCTCGGCGGCTTCGACGGTGTTGGTCAGCAGCATCGCGACGGTCATCGGGCCGGCACCGCCGGGGATCGGGGCGAGCCAGCCGGCCACCTCGCGGACCTCGGGTGCCACGTCGCCGACGAGACCGGCGTCGGTGCGGGTGATGCCGACGTCGACGACGGCCGCGCCGGGCTTGACCATGTCCGCGGTGATCAGGCCGGGGCTGCCGGCACCGGCGATCACGATGTCCGCGCGGCGCACCTCGGCGGCCAGGTCCTTCGTGCCGGTGTGGCACAGCGTCACGGTGGCGTTCTCGCTGCGGCGGGTCAGCAGCAGGCCGATCGGGCGGCCCACGGTGACGCCGCGGCCGACGACGGTGACGTTCGCGCCGGACAGCGGCACGTCGTAGCGGCGCAGCAGCTCCACGATGCCGCGCGGGGTGGCGGGCAGCGCCGCGTCCTCGCCCAGCACGAGCTTGCCGAGGTTGACCGGGTGCAGGCCGTCGCCGTCCTTGGCCGGGTCGATCCGCTCCAGGATCTTGTTCGCGTTCAGGTGCTTCGGCAGCGGCAGCTGCACGATGTAGGCGGTGACCTCGGGGTTCGCGTTCAGCTCGTCGATGACGGCCTCCAGCTCCTCCTGCGTGGTCGACTCGGGCAGGTCACGGCGGATGGAGGAGATGCCGACCTTCTCGCACGCGCGGTGCTTGCCCTTCACGTACGAGTGCGAGCCGGGGTCGTCGCCGACCAGCACGGTCGCCAGACCGACCGGGACGGGCAGCGCGGCGACCCGCGCCTTGAGGTCCTCGAACAGCGCGTTCCGGGTTTCGTTGCCGTTGAGCAGCGTCGCAGTCACGTCCTCATCCTTCCACTGGGCAGGGCCGCGACGCCCACCGACACCAGCGTCAGCGCCACGCCGATCGCCGTCGGCGCGGCGAGGTGCCCGCTCACCGCGTCGAGCAGCACGGCGCCGACGAGCTGCCCGCTCACCCCGCACAGACCGACCATCAGCACACCGATGAACCGCACCGACACGATCGCCCCGCCGACGCCGACGATGCCGAGCAGCCCGCCGAGGTAGAGCCACCAGTCGGAGGTGAACGAGCCGGGCAGCCCGCCCCACGCCACGGCGTTGACCGCCGTCAGCGCGACCGTGCCGACGGTGAAGTTGACCAGGATCGTCACGACCGAGTGGCCGGCCGCCTCGCGCACGAGCCCGTTCACGGCCTGCTGCCAGCCCATCAGCAGCCCGGCCACCAGCGGCAGCACGGCGAGCCACAACGTGCCGGGGGAGGTGAACTGGTGCGACACGGCGATCGCGACGGCGACGACGCCGATGGCCGCACCGGCGACCCTGGTCCGCGTGATGGGCTTCGGCTCGCCGGGACCGATACCGAGGTTGTCCACGACGGCGCTGCTCACGACCTGCCCGATCACGACCGCGACCGTGAACACCGCCACACCGATCGTCGCGACAGCGAGCCCCTGCGAGCCCACCAGCACCGCGCCGCTGACCCCGCCGACGCACTCCCACCACCGGATGCGGTGAACCCGCAGCGCGTCGCGCAACCTCCGCAGGCCGTCCCGCGCGGACTGTCGCGACAGGACCGCGATCATCAGCACGAACCACCCGCCGCCGAACGAGACCAGCGCCGCCAGCAGGCCGTTGCCCAGCGACGCCGCGAGCGACCCGTTGACCCTGGCCTGGACCGCGATGGCCACTCCACCGGCGCCCGCGAGCAGCCCTCCGGTCACCTGCGCCGAGCGCGACAACGTTCCTCCAGCCGGGGGGTGGGGTGTTCTTGATCAGCTTTAACCTTGCACCCACACCACGTTATGGTCGGGCCTCCGCCGTTCGGCGCAGTGGCGGGGGACGTGTGCGATCCGGCGAGTTGCGGGGGAAGATGTTGGCGTGTCCGAGCCGAAGCCGTTGAACCCTACCGAGCAGGACGCCCTGGTTAAGCAGATCGGCCTGACCCTCATGCGGGCCGCTCCCGAGGACTGGCGCAGCGTGATCGCGCAGTACCGCGCCACCGGCCGGTACTTCGAGCTGGAGGCCGAGCTGCGCCTGCAGGACGGCTCCTCCCGCCCGTGGGCGCCGCCGCAGGACGTGACATCGCTGTTCGCGCGGCTGCGCGCCGGCATGCACCGCGAGGGCAGGGGGAGCTGGACCAACGCCCGCTACCAGCTGGACCACCCGTCCAGCTACAACCTCGACTTCGACCGCGCCGAGCCGGACTGGCAGACGCCTCCTCCGCACCAGGCGTACGTCGACGAGATGCGGTTCTTCCCGCGCGCCGAGGAGAACGTCCCCGACTGGCTGCGCCGCAGGCTGAACCCGCCGACACCGGTGTTCCGCACCGCGCGCGTGTTCGACGGCGCCGGGCCGAACGGCCGTCCGTCGGTCAACCGCCCGCCGGTGCCGGAGGTCGAGATCGGCCCGTTGCTCGCGTACCTGTCGAACGCGCCGGTCGCCGTCGCGGGCCGCGGGTTCGACGCGGACGTGCTGCACCCCGAGTCGCCGCTGGTCGTGCCGTCGGGGTTCCAGACAGACGGCGTGTGGATCTGGCCCGCCGGGGTGACCTACTACCTGCGCAAGTACGGCGTGCCGCCCGAGCCGGAGCTGGTCGAGCGCGCTCGTGCCACGGCTTTCGGCCTGCCGGACGTCTCCGAGGAGTCCCGGCTCGCCGCCGCCGCGAACCTCGGCGCGCCCGCCGCGCCTCCCGGCACCGTCGTGCCGGTGCCGCCGGAGCCCAAGCCCGCACCGGCGCCGGAACCCGCCCCGCAGCCGGAGGCGGAGGCGACGCAGTTCGTCGCCACCCCCTCGTTCGACGAGCCCCGCACCGATCCCCGCGACGAGCGCAGGGACGACCACCGGGACGAGCGCCGCGACGACGAGGAAGAGGAGTACGAGTTCGGGCCGCTGATCCCGGACCCGCAGGAGGTCGTGGCCGCCGAGCGGGCCAAGGCCGAGCAGGAGCCGGCGGAGGCCGGCCCGACCGTCGCGGTCGCCGCGCCGCCGCTGGCCGGGGACGGGCCACCCTATCGGGTGGTTTTCGACTCCGACGGCGTTCCGGACGTCGACGACCGGCGGCTGCGCGACACCTACGGCGCGGGCATGGACCTCTTCGCCCCGCACCCGGAGGACTTCGAGGAGCCGGAACCGGTCGCGCAGACGCGGGAGGAGCCGGTCGCCGAGGACGACCGCCCGGTCGTGGAGGTCCCCGAGGAGCGGGACATCCCCACCGCGGGCCCCGACGAGCCGATCCTCCTCACGCACCAGCGCCAGGAGGAGCGCACGGACCACCTCGCCGCCGACACCGAGGACCGTCCGCGCGACGCCCTGCAGGACACGATGGCCTGGAGCCCCGTCCTCGACGAGCCGCCGCAGAGCCCCGCCGAGGTCACCGAGGAGCACCCGGTCGTCTCCGTCTCCGACGACGAGCCCGACCTGGCGCCCGAGGACGAGATCGAGTCGACGACGTCGTTCGAGCCGCGGTTCGAGGACGAGCAGGAGGCGGAGCCCGACGCCGAGCAGGAGTCCCGGTTCGACGCGCAGCTCGACTCGCACTTCGCGGACGAGCCCGAGCGGGAGCCCGCCCGCGAGGCGGCGCCGGCCGCCGTGCCCGCGCCCGCCCCCGTCGAGGAGACGACCCAGTTCGACGCCGCGCTCTTCCAGGACGAGCCGGAACCGGAGCCCGAACCCGAGCCGGAGCCGGAACCCGAGCCCGAGCCCGAACCGGTGAAGCCGCCGCGGCAGGTCACGCCGGAGGAGGACCGCGAGCTGGCGGGCACCCGCCGCGCGCTGGACGACCTGAGCGTGCCGCACGGCGTGTACCGCATCGGCGAGCCCGCCGACCGCACCTGGACGCTGCGCCTCGACGGCGACAGCTGGGAGGTGTGCTGGTTCGACCAGACCCCGAAGAACCCGGTGCGGTTCGACAAGGTCGAGGACGCGTCGGCGTACCTGATCGGCAGGCTCGTGCTGGGCAACTTCCGCACGATTCAGCGCCAGCCGCTGCCGCCCCAGGCCCTGAAGCCGCAGAACCCGCTGCCCGCGCAGCTGCAGGCGCCGGTGCCGCAGGCCCAGCTGCCGCAGACCCCGTTGCCGCAGACGCCGTTGCCGCAGACCCCGTTGCCCCAGACTCCGCCGCCGCCTCCCGGGCAGCACCCGGTGCCGGCGCGGCCGATGAGCAACGGCTTCCGCGAGGAACCGCGCCGTCCCGCTCCGCCGCAGCGCCCGCCGCTGCCCCCGCAGGGTCAGCCGGCGGCGGCACCGACTCAGGTGCAGCAGGTCCCGTCGGCCCCCGCGGCCGTGGCGCAGGAGGAGCCCTCGAAGCGGAAGTTCCCGATCTCGCCGCTGCCGGGTGAGCCGCCGCTGACGTTGTTCCGCCACAAGCAGATGTTCGAGCTGCCGGCGGGCACCGAGATCGACCGCTACGGCGACCAGAGCGGCAACCTCGTCTACGTGGCGGGCACGCCGTTCCCGGAACGCAGCCTCGTGCCGTCGTGGATCAACCGCCCGTACCGCGTGTACCGGTTGCGCCGCCCGCTCGAGGTGCTGACCGGAGTGGCCGTGCCGTGGTTCGAGCAGCCGGGCGGCGGCACCGCCTACCTGCTGCCGAAGGCGATCGAGGAGATGGTCGCGGACGGCGTGCTCGTGGAGATCACGGGCTCGTCCGACAACTAGTCGTGCGGCTCCGCCCGTGCGCGGGCGGAGCCGGTCTCACGACACCACCAGCCCGTGGGCGGCGGCGAACGCGATCGCCGTGTCGATGTCGATCAGGGCTCCGGCGAGCTTGGCCTGCCGGAGCCCGTTCGCGTCGATCCGCGCCCCGCGCAGGTCCGCCCCGTCGAGCTTGGCGTCGAGCAGCCGCGCGCCCGTCAGGTCCGCGCCGCTCAGGTCGGTCTTGCGCAGGTCGGCCTCGGACAGGTTCGTCTCGCGGAACCGCTGCCCGCCGAGCTTCAGCCCGTGCAGCGGCGCCTTCACGAACGACGCCAGGGTGAAGTCCACCTCGGTGAACGTGACGGGCCGCAGCACGCAGTCGACGAAGTTCGACCCCAGCAGGCTGCACGACGTGAACGACGACCGGGTCAGCACGGTGCGGTCGAAGGTGCACTGCCGGAACGCCGTCGCGTGGTGCGCCGACTCGCCGAGATCCGTCCGGGTGAAGTCGCACCGGGTGAACGTGCACCCCGTCGTGACGAGTTCGCGAAGATCGGCCTCGGTGAAGTCGCAGTCGGTGAAAGAGCGTTTTTCCCAGTGTTGAGAAGGCAGGTTGGCGTCGGAGTAGTCCTCCCCGACCTCTTCGAGCAGGTTGTCCACTCTCACACTCTCGCAGAGTGCCGGTGTTGGTAACGTGCGGGACGCCGGGCGACCCGCCCGACGTCAACGAGGACCGTCATTCGGGAAGGCTCATGACCCGCACGCCCGTGAACGTCACTGTCACCGGTGCGGCCGGCCAGATCGGCTACGCACTGCTCTTCCGCATCGCTTCCGGCCACCTGCTCGGCCCGGACACCCCGGTCAACCTGCGCCTGCTGGAGATCACGCCGGCGCTGAAGGCCGCAGAGGGCACCGCGATGGAGCTCGACGACTGCGCCTTCCCGCTGCTCAAGGGCATCACGATCACCGACGACGCGAAGACCGCGTTCGACGGCGTGAACGTGGCCCTGCTCGTCGGCGCCCGCCCCCGCACCAAGGGCATGGAGCGCGGCGACCTGCTCGAGGCCAACGGCGGCATCTTCAAGCCGCAGGGCGAGGCGATCAACGCCGGCGCCGCGGACGACGTGAAGGTGCTCGTGGTCGGCAACCCGGCCAACACCAACGCCCTCATCGCCCAGCAGCACGCGCCGGACGTCCCGCGCGAGCGCTTCACCGCGATGACGCGCCTGGACCACAACCGCGCCCTCTCGCAGCTCGCGAAGAAGCTGGGCGTCGCGGTCACCGACATCGAGAACATGACGATCTGGGGCAACCACTCGGCCACCCAGTACCCGGACCTGTTCCGCGCCAAGGTGGGTGGCAAGACCGCCGCCGAGGCCGTGAACGACCAGGCGTGGCTGGAGAACGACTTCATCCCGACCGTCGCGAAGCGCGGTGCGGCCATCATCGAGGCCCGTGGCGCGTCGTCCGCCGCGTCGGCCGCCAACGCCGCCATCGACCACGTCTACGACTGGGTCAACGGCACCGAGTGGACCTCGATGGCCGTCCCGTCCGACGGTTCGTACGGCGTGCCCGAGGGCATCATCTCCTCGTTCCCCGTGCGCACCTCCAACGGCTCGTACGAGATCATCCAGGGCCTGGAGATCGACGAGTTCTCCCGCGCCCGCATCGACGCCTCCGTGGCCGAGCTGGTCGAGGAGCGCGACGCGGTCAAGGAGCTCGGCCTCATCTGAGTTCGCCCGTGGCCCGGTCCGCGAATCGTGAGAGTGTGGGGAACGTGCTGATTCCTTGGGACGTTCCCCAGCCACAGCTCTCCGACGACGTGCACCCCGCGCTCGCCGACGCCGCCCGTGCGGCGTCGGCGGCGTACGGGCGGGCTCGCGCTCTGCACACGCGCCTGGAGCTCCGCGAGGAAGTCGCGGACGGCGCGGACGGAACACCGACGATGCGCGTGGACCGCATCGTCGAGGACGCGATTCTGGAGTCCATCCACCGCAGTCGCGTGAACCTGTTGTCCGAGGAAGCCGGGTTCGTCGACAACGGCTCCTCGGTCACCCTCGTCATCGACCCGGTCGACGGGTCAGCGAACGCCGCTTTCGGGGTCCCTCTTTCGTGTTTCGCCGGTGCGCTCGTCGAGGACGGCACGGCGAAGGAAGCCCTCACGACGTGGTTCGACACGGGCCGCGCGTGGCATGCGCGCGCAGGGGTGCCCACGGCGTTCCGCACCACCGGACGCACGTCGCTCGACGGCGCGGCCGTGTGCATGATGCGCCCCAAGCGAGGCACTCAGGACGCGTGGCTGCGCATCGCGAACCGCGCCGGCCGCATCCGCGTGCTGTGCACGACCTGCCTGGAGACCATGCTGGTCGCGGAGGGCGCGGTGGACGCCTTCATCGATCCGGGCAGCGACACGCACCGGATCATGGACCTGGCGACGGCGCTCGTCACCGTCCCCGCCGCGGGCGGGGTGTTGGTCGACCTGCACGGGCGGCCGTTCACCTTCGGCCCCGACCTGACCCACCGGTGGTCGGGCGTGGCGGCAGCGACTCCTCAGCTGGCCGAGGAGCTCATCGCGACCGTGCTGGACGCCTAGACGGAACCGCGCGGCTCGACGATGCAGTCGGGACCGGGGAACACCAGGCCCTCGTGACCGTCGTTGAACCGCACCAGGTACGGCGGGTGCCCGTCGGACCCGCGCACTTCGAGGATTTCGCCCAGCCGCTCCTCGAGCCCGATGGAGCGGCTGTGGACGTGGAGCCTGTCACCCACTGTTGCTTGCATGGTGCTGCGACACCTCCGGTGTGCGGCGTGAGGCAGGGTGCATCGAGATGCGACAAAGCCTAAGCCTCCACCGGAGGAGCGCAACAGGGCTCAAGGGCTCATCCGCCGCAAGCCGAGGACACCTTCGCGACGAGGTCGGCCTTCTGCGCCACCCAGTCCGCGGCGGAGCCGACGTTCTGCATGCCGTTGGCCGCTTCCTCGAGTGCCTGCTTCACCTGCTCGTCCGGCGAGGAGTTCGCGAGGTTCTCGAGCTCCTTCGCCTTCGCCTGGGTGTCCTCCAGGGCCTTCTGCGGGTCGCTGAGGTCCGGCGAGAAGCCCACCAGCTGGATCGCGTCGGCGCACAGCTTGACCTTGTCCGCGGTGTTGCTGACGTCCTGGATCGTGTCGCAGGCCGTCAGGCTGCCCAACGCGATGACGGCCGCCGCCAGCGGTCCCAGTAGGCGCATTCGCTCTCCCTCTGCCCGAAGTGTCCGGTTGTTCTCGTTGTTCACGACTCTACCGACGCACGAGCCTGTCCGGCCTGGCGTTGGTAGAGCTTCCGGATGACGTCGTCGATCTGGGGCTCCACCACGGCGAGGTCGTGCACCTCCACCCGGCTCACCACGCGGGTGATCAGCTGCGCCGCCGTCGTCTCCACCCTCCGGAACGTGAGGTGGTGGCGCAGCCCGTTCGCCTCGCTGCGCACCGCCGTCACTCCTGGGACGTCCGGCGGCGGTCCGGGTTCCCTGAGGTCGATGACCAGCTCCCGCTCCGGCGTGACCTCGGCGCGCAGCTCGTCGAGCGGGCCGTCCGCGAGCACCCGGCCGTGGTCGATCACCATCAGCCGCGGGCAGAGCCGTTCGATGTCGTCGAGGTCGTGCGTGGTCAGCAGCAACGTCGTGCCGCGGCGGGCGTTGATGTCCGCGAGGAACTCCCTGAGCCGTTCCTTCGACTCCAGGTCCAGTCCGATCGTCGGCTCGTCGAGGACCAGCAGCTCCGGAGCGTGCAGCAGGGCCGCCGTGATCTCGCCGCGCATCCGCTGCCCCAGCGACAGCTGCCGCACCGGCGTGGCGAGGAACCCCCGCAGCCCCAGCAGCTCGACGCACTCGTCGAGCCGGTCCCGGTGGTCCGCGGCGGGCACCCGGTAGATGGACCGCAGCAGGTCGAAGCTGTCCCGCAGCGGCAGGTCCCACCAGAGCTGGCTGCGCTGGCCGAACACGACGCCGATGCGCCGCGCCAGGTCGCGCCGCTGCCGTGACGGATCCACGCCGTTCACCCGGACGTGGCCGCTGGTGGGCACGAGGATGCCGGTCAGCATCTTGATCGTCGTGGACTTGCCGGCGCCGTTCGGCCCGACGTACCCGACGGCCTCACCCGCCTCGACGCCGAACGTGACGTCGTCGACCGCGGTGACGGTCTTGTACCTGCGCCGCAGGCCCTTCGACGTGGCGACCTTGAACTCCCTGCGGAGCTCCCTGACCTCGATCATGATCCCGTACCCCGGTAGTGCCTGACCGCGAACCGCCAGACGAGCCCCGCGACACCCGCCGCGAGGACCGCGACGAGCGGCGACGTCCACCCCGTCCAGCCGGGAAAGCCGAGCGGGTCCTGCTTCCCGAGCAACGTGAGGCTCGGGTAGTACGCCACGAACGCACCCGGCACGACGAACGCCATCAGCCAGCGCAGCGGCCGTGAGTAGACGTTGATCGGGTACGACGTGAAGGAGTTGCCGCCGTAGGTGACGGCGTTGGCGAACTCGCGGCCCTCGACGATCCAGAAGCAGACCGAGCAGGCCACCACCCACACCGCGCTGAAGATGACCGCGCCCGCGACCGGTGTCAGCACGGCCAGCACCACCTTCGCCGGAGTCCACTCGACGGTGACGTGCGCCAGCGCGTACCCCATCGCGCCCAGCGCCCCCGCGATCCTGCCGATCCGGCGCAACCGGATGTCGGTGCACATGATCTGCGGCAACGTCCCGAGCGGGCGCATCAGCAGCACGTCGAAACTCCCGGTGCGGATGTAGGTCGGCAGGTTGTCGAGCTGCCCCGCGAAGAGGTCCGCGACCCCGAACGCCGCACCCGCGAACGCGTACATCAGCACCACCTCGTCGCGGGTGAAGCCGCCGAGCGCGTCGATCCGGTCGAACAGGACGAGGATGACCACCAGTTCGGTGCACTGGGCGATGATCTGCGTGAGGAAGTCGATCGTGAACGACGCGCGGTAGACCAGCTGGCTGCGCAGACGTGCGCCGACCAGCCTGGCGTAGACGAGGTCAGCCACCCTGCACCACCACCCTGCGCACGGCCCGCTGCAACGCCAGGTGGCCGAGCCCGAGCATGGCCGCGGCCCAGAACACCTGGTACAGCAGGATTCCCGGCGCGCTGCCGTGCCCGAGGAACACGTCGATCGGCGCCTGCAGCAACGCCGGGAACGGCGTCAGCCACAGCACGTCCCTCGCCCAGTCCGGGAAGAACGCGACAGGCACCGTGAGGCCGCACAGCACCCCGGAGGTGATGTTCCAGAACCCGTACAGGCCCCGGTTGTCGAGCAGCCAGAACGCGCTGACGTCGATGAGGAACCGGAACGCGAAGCTGACGACCAGCGCGAGCACCGCACTCAGCAGGAACAACGGCCACTGCAACGCCGTGGCGGGGAACTGGAACGGGAACAGCGCCATGCCGAACACCATCGGCGGCGCCAGCCTGGTCAAGAACGCGAACCCGGCCCTGCCGGCGTCCTGCGCGAGCAACGCGCTCTGCAGGTGCCACGGCCGGTACAGGTCCACGACGACGTCACCGGATCGCACGCGCTCGGCGAGCTCGTTGGTCCCCCACAACAGGACGAACCCGAGCAGCCCCTGCCCGATCCAGACGAACGTGTTGGTGGCAGCGATGTCGTAGTCCGCGATCTCGCCGTTCGCCGCCCGCAGAGCGGCGGCGAGAACGGCGACCCGCAGCAGGCCGAAGACCACGTTCGTGGTCATCCCGGCGAGCATCGCTTGTCGGTAGGTCGAATATCTCCGGAACCCGGCAATGATCAGATCGGCGTGAACACGCACGCCGACCTACGTTAGTGACCGTCGCAAGTGGATTTCACGAGCTGCCGAACGCGCTGGTCACCACTTCACCCACACCGGGCTCCGAGGCCAGGCAGAGGAAGTAGCTGCGGGTGCCGTCCTTGAACCCGACCGCGGTGATCTCCCACCCGGTCGTGTCGACCGACGCCCGCGTGTTCGCCTTCATCGCCTCGGTCGTGCAGACGCCCTTCACCTCGGCCGACGCCGCCAGCTCGTCCGAGTCGACCGCCGGGATCTCCCCCGAGAGCCAGCCCCCTCCGAACGCCTCCCAGTAGTGCTCGTCCGCACAGCTGCCGACCTTCCGCGCCGTGGCTGCCTCGCCACCGATGCTGTTGATCCCGCGGAAGCACGTCGACTTGTCGATGCAGAACCCGCCGTCGCACTTCTTGAGGAACGGCGGCACGTCCTCCGCGCCACCCGGCTGCGCGGTCGTGGTCGTGGCGGCCCCCGGCCCCTGCGCGGCCGCCTTCTCGTCACCGAAGGAGTTCCACGCGACCACGCCTGCGGCGAGCGCGACGACCACCCCCGCCGCCGCGGCGAGCACCGGCCACCGCGTGCGCTTGACCTGCGCGCCGACCGGCACCGTCGGCTGCCGCATCGGGTCGCTCAGCTCGTCCCGCAGCTGCGCCGCACTGGCCGTCCGCAGGTTCGCGTCCGGGTGCAGCGCCCTGGCCAGCGCCTCGTGCAGAGCCGGCGGCACCCCGTCGACGGCCGTCACGGGACGGCGCAGGATCTCGCCGAGCTGGTCGAAACTGCTGACGGGCCACGGCACCGGCCGCGGCGGCTTGCCGGCGAGCAACGTGTAGAGCGTCGCGGCGAGCGAGTACACGTCCGCCTGCGGCGTCGGCTCCGCCATCGCGAATGCCTCCGGCGGTGCGTAACTGGGGCTCAGGGCGTCCCGCGTGACCGTGCTGCCACCCTGAGCGTCCAGCAGCGCCGCGAGCCCGAAGTCGGCGAGCTTGGGCGTGCCGTACCGGTCGACGAGGATGTTGCCGGGCTTGATGTCCCGGTGCAGAACCCCCTCCGAATGAGCGGTAGCGAGCGCGTCCGCGAGCCGGATCCCCAGCTCCCGCACCCGTTCCGGGTGCAACGGCCCCTGCCGGTCGAGCTGGTCGGCGAGCGACCCGCCCGTGCACAGCTCCATGACGATGTAGGGCGTGCCCCACGGCGTGATGTTCGCGTCGTGCACCCCGACCACGTGAGGATGCCCCGACAACTTGGCCGCGGCCCGAGCCTCCCGCAGGAACCGGTGCCGGTCCCGCTCGTCGACGAGCACCCGGTTGTCGATCTTCACCGCGACGTCGCGGTGCAACTGTGCCTGATGGGCGCGGTAGACGGTGGCGAACCCACCCGCGCCCAAGGGTCTCAGGTCCGACAGGCCGGGGATGTGAGGTGCGGTCACGCGCGGCAGCCTAGTCGCGCACCCCGACAATCCCGTCTCGCGCTACTTCTTCGCCGCTTTGGCGGCCTTCTTGAAGTCGCGCACCTCCAGCAGCGACTTCTGGTCCGTCACGTCCGCGACACTGCGCCGGCTGCCTTCGTCGCCGTAGCTCCCGGCGGCCTCCCGCCATCCGTCGGGCTGGATGCCGAACTGCTTGCCGAGCAACGCCAGGAAGATCCTCGCTTTCTGGTCGCCGAACCCGGGCAGCGCCTTGAGCCGCTTGA
>NZ_FNCC01000012.1 GCF_900100955.1 Lentzea fradiae
GGGTGGGACGGGGGTGACGAGCGAGGGCGAACACGCCGCCGGCGGCGGCGAGTGCGCAGGCGATCAGCGCGGCACCGGTCCACGGGGACAGGTGCGCGGCCTCGCCGAGCAGGAAGGCGCCGAGGCCGACCGCGACCAGAGGGTCGACCACGGTCAGGCACGCGACGGCCAGGTGAGGGGGTCCGCCGGCGTAGGCGTGCTGGACCAGCCAGCCGCCCACCGCCAGCGACAACGCGATACCGAGCACCGAGGCGATGTGCGACAGGCCGAAACCGCCCTGCTGCACCGACTGCGACACCGCCCGCATCAACACCGACACATAGCCGTAAGCCACACCACCGGCCGAGGCGAACGCCACCGCACGAATGCGCGCGTTCGTGGTCAACGCGGCGATGACACCGGGGATCGAGATCGCACCCAAAGCGAACAGTCCGGCCATGAACTCCGCATCCGGTACGACCTGAGTCGCCGTGGCGCTGCCGGAGGCGAGGAGCACGAACGCACCCACGCCCACGGTCGTGAGCAGGATCGCCGGAATCTCCCGGAAACGCCTGTCCAGCAACGCGGTCAGACCGATCGCCAGCACCCCGATCGGCTGCACGACGGTCAACGGCGCCATACCCAGCGCCGCCGCGTGCACTCCGGAGCCTGCGACGAACAGGACGAGCCCGGTGAGCCAGCGACGATCGCGGACCGTGCTGAACTGCGCACCGCACAAGGCGATCGCGTCGTGTTGCAGGCGTGCCGCGAAAGCGAAACACACGGCACCGAGCACGGCGAGCGTGATGGCGAGCGGTGTCACGTCGTCCGCCTGTGCAGACCGGCGATGGCGAAGAGCAGCACGTACAGCGCCACGAACAGCAGCCGTTCCGCCAGTCCGCGAACGGTGAAGCCCTCGAACGAGACGTGGCTGACCAGGAAGGCCACGCTCGACACACCGGCCGTGACCGCGACCGTCCTCAGCGCCGGGAACTGCCGGGCGATCAGCAGACCGGCGGCAGGCAGGCACACGAACATCACCCCGGCCGCGTACCGGTGCACGTGACCGGACAAGGTCGTCGGCTCACCGGTCGGGTCGGTCGGGAAGACCGTCGCGACGGCCAGCCCGACGGTCCACCCGGCGATCAGCCACCTCGCCGGCCCGGGGACGTGCCGCAGCCGCCACCCCAGCAGACCGCTCACCGCGGCCAGCGACAGCGAGGCGACCGCCAGCCACTTGGTGCCGTTGCGCACGAACACGTAGTCGCTGATCACGTCCGTGACCGGGTTCAGCTCGTCCGCCGACACCACGTGCAGGTAGAGGACCGGGACCAGCGACAGCACCAGTCCGCCGGTGAGCAGTCCTCCCCTGTCCCGCACCACCCCCGACACGTCAGTCAGTCCCTTGTGGCCGGTCGGCTCGCCGGTGGGCGAGCAGCAGGAAGGCGAGCACGGAGGCGGTCACGAACAGCCCGGCGGACGTCGCGATGTAGCTGTACACGCCGGTGGCGGAGTTGACCGTCGTCCCGCCGGACTCGACCCTCGTGCCGGAGAGGACCGCCGCACCGGCGAAGCTCACCCCCACCGAGCCGATCGCGCTCATGACCGAGACGACGCTCGCGGTCACGCCCTGGCGGTCCGGCGCGGTGAGGACGGACGCCATGTTGAACCCGGACGCCAGCAGCGATCCCATGCTCAGGTTCAGCATGACGGCGAAGAAGACGGCCAAGGGGAACGAGGACGCGCCGAGGAACATCCCGAACGCTCCCGCGGTGCCCACCACGACACCGGAGGCCAGCGCGACGGCGGGATCGGTGCGGGCCGCGAGCCAGCCCGAGCCCAGCCCTCCCGCCATGATCCCCAGTGCTGGCAGGCCGAACAGCAACGCGAGCGAGCCCTGGGCGTCGAGCCCGTAGCCGAGCCCCTGGTCCGCCGAGACCTGGGCGATGAGGCTGAGCAGCTGGTCCATGCTCTGCCCCGCGCCGGTGGCCAGCACGACCACGAGCAGGGTGAGCACCATCGGCCTGCCGAGGTTCCTGACGTCGACCACCGGTTCGGGAACCCGGCTGGAGACGAGGTACCACCGGACCAGCGCCACGACGCCCGCGGTGAGCAGCGTGAGCGCTCCCGCGCTGAGCCAGCCGAGGTCCGAGCCGAGGCTGACGTAGCCGAGCACCGCGACGACGCCGCCGAGCAGGAGCGTCCCGCCGACGTCGACCCGTCCCGGCGTCCGCACCGGTGACTCCGGGACGAAGGCGCGGATGCAGACCACCGCGACGACCGAGAACACGGCCGAGGCCACGAACACGACCTGGAACCCGAACCGCGCCACGAGCGGCTCGACGCTGGTGGTCGAGGCGATCCCCACGATTCCCGCACAGGTGGTCACCGCGCCCACCGCGGGCATCGCGACCCGCGGCGTGCACAGGTCGCGGACGAGCGAGACGGTCAGGAACACCGCCGCCACCGCGGCGCCCTGCACCATCCGCCCGAGCACGAAGACCCACAGGTTCGGCGCCACGAGGCACACCACGGCACCGCAGCAGGCGACGAGCAACGCGATCGTCAGCATCCGGCGTTTGCCGTGGATGTCCGCGCTCTTGCCGAACAACGGCGCCCACATCGCCCCGGCGAGCATCGCGGTGGAGCCGAGCCACGCCGACTGGGTGGTGCCGAAGTGCTCCAGCATCTGCGGCAGGACGAACAACGGCATCACGATCACTGAGTCCGCCGCGACGTTCGCCAGGAGCAACGCGGCGATCTGCCCGGCGAGCCTCGGGTTCCACCGCGTGTGCGGTGGCCTTGCCGGCGGGGCGTGGGTGCTCAGGGTGGTATCCACGAAACTCCTTGAGTGAGGGGGGATGCGGCACCCGTGGACAACGGGAGAAGTGCTCGCTCGGGACCGAATGTAAGAATCGTCCTCACTCGACGGCAATGGCGAAGGGCGCCTCGACCGTGGATTCTCACCAGGTTCCTACCTTTCTCAGGGGGAACTTTTGTGCGGCACGGCGTGTCGCTCGGCGAGAATCATCCGCAGTGGCTGAACGGGGAGAAGCGAACGGATGACATGCACGGTTTTGATAGCCGATGACGACCGCGCGATTCGCGAGTCGCTCGGGCGCGCGCTGGAACTGGAGGGCTATTCCGTCGTCGAGGTCGACGACGGGGTGAAGGCGGTGACGAGCATCCGCCGGCAGAAGTTCGACGTGCTCGTCCTCGACGTGCTGATGCCGGGGCTCGACGGCCTCGGGGTCGTGCGGCTGCTGCGGGCGGAAGGCGACCGGGTGCCGGTGCTGATGCTCACGGCGCGGGTCGAGACGTCCGACCGGGTCGCGGGCCTCGACGCGGGCGCCGACGACTACCTGCCCAAGCCCTTCGAGCTCGACGAGCTGCTGGCACGGCTGCGCGCGTTGCTGCGCAGGGCCGTCCCGGCGGAGGACACCGGGGACCGCGCCCTGTCCGTGGGGGCGCTGCGGCTCGACCCGGCGAGCAGGCGCGCGTGGTGGACCGGGACCGAGCTGAGCCTCAGCAAGACCGAGTTCGACCTGCTGGAGCTGCTCATGCGCAACGAGGGCGTCGTGCTCGACCACACGTCGATCTACGAGCAGATCTGGGGTTTCGACTTCGGCGGCGACTCGAAGAACCTCGCGGTGTACGTCGGTTACCTGCGCCGCAAGCTGGCGGCGGCGGGCGCCTCGTCGGTGATCCACACGGTGCGCGGCGTCGGCTACACGGTGCGGCGGCCGTGAACCTCGGGACCCGGCTCGCGTTCGCCTTCGCCCTCGTCGTCGCGCTCACCGCGGGCGTGGTCGGCGTGCTCACCTTCCAGTCTGCGGTCGAGCGCGTGATCGGGGAGGTGAACCGCGGCCTGCACACCGCCTCCGCCGCGATCATCGACGGGCACCACGGCGTGCTGCGGGAGCCGTCCGGCGAGGTCTTCGGCGACCTGGGCCTGGAGCACCCGCTTCCCCTGACCGCGCAACGGATCGAGCCGGACGGCAGCGTCACCCCGCTCGGCGGGCGGCCCGTGGTCTTCCCGGTCGGCGCCGCGGACCGCGCCCTCGCCGCCGGACCCGCGCGGGGCGCCACGAACACCGCGGAGGTGATCGTGCTGCACGACACCTACCGGGTGCTGACCACCTCGCTGGGAGACGGTGCCGGCGCGGTGCAGGTCGGGATCGACGTCAACCAGTCGAGGCAGGTGATGAGCGGGATGGCCAAGGAGGTCACCGCGCTCACGCTGCTCGTGACGGCGGTCGCCGCGGGTCTCGGCTGGGTGCTGGCGCGCCGGATCACCCGGCGGCTGGTGCGGCTGACCGCGATCGCCGAGGACGTCAGCGCCACCGGTCTGGGCGCCGCCGAGGTGCCGGTGGTCGGACGGGACGAGGTGGCGCGGTTGTCGTCGTCGTTCAACACCATGCTGCGCCGGCTCGCGGACTCCCGGGAAGCGCAGGAACGACTGGTCCAGGACATCGCGCACGAGCTCCGCACACCGCTCACGAGCCTGCGCACCAACGCCCGCGTGCTGCACCGTCTCGACCAGCTCCGGCCCGAGTCCCGCGCACGCCTGCTGGCCGACGTCGAGGGTGAGACCAGGGAGCTTTCGCACCTGGTCAACGAGCTGATCGCGCTGGCGCTCGCGAGAGGAACCGACGAGGAGGACACCGAGTTCGAGCTGGCCGAGGTCGTCCACAGCGCGGCGGCACGGGCACGGCGCCGGACCGAACGCGAGATCCGCGTCGACGCCGACCGGACGCGGGTGCGCGGCCAGCGCCTCGCCCTGGAACGCGCGGTCGGCAACCTGCTGGAGAACGCCGCGAAGTTCGACACCGACGGCACCGACCCGATCGAGGCCGAGGTCCGCGCGGGCACGATCACCGTGTCGGACCGGGGTCCCGGTCTCGGCGACCACGACCTCGGCAGGATCTTCGACCGGTTCTACCGCGCGGACAGGTCCCGGTCGCTTCCCGGCTCCGGCCTCGGCCTGGCCATCGTGGCCGGTATCGCCGAAACCCACGGCGGCACCACCTTCGCGAGGAACCGGGCGGGGGGCGGAGCGACCATCGGCTTCACCATCGGTCCCGGCCGCCTTCTGCGTGGCAGGTGACATCGCCCGGAAATGCATCCATCACCGAAGAAAGCGCTTTTGTGAACATGCGAACAGACTCGGCCACCGATCGTTATGAGCAGTTCCGGCAGGCCGCGACCGAGCAGGGCATTCCGAAAGACGAGATCGACGGGTTCGCGGAACATCTCCGGTTCGCGATCTACCTGGGCGGCGCGCATCCCGGCGAGGAGGTCGTCGGGCGTGCCGGTGGGCTGCCGCGGTTACCGGTGGGCGTGGAGTGGCCAGGCGCCGGGAGCGGCTACCCGTTGCCGTTCATCGCCTCCGTCGACTACGCGGCCCTTCCCCGTGTCGAAGGGCTTCCCCTGCCGGCGGACGGCTCGCTGTCGCTGTTCCTGGACCACGAGGAGGACCTGGGGCGCTCTTGCCACTCCGGCGAACCGGAGTTCGCACGCGCTTTGTACGTCCCGGCGGGAACGGAGACGGTGGTGGGGTCGCTGCCGCCGGGCCACAGCGGGATGCACGAGGAGGGTGTGCCCTTCGTCCTCCCCGAGTACGAGCTGTCCGCGCGGGTCCTGGGTTCCGTGCCGGGGTGGATGGAGGCGGAGGACGAGGACGAGTTCGAAGCCCTCATCGAGTCCCAGCCGGAGAGCGTGCGGCAGCTCGCCGAGGAGCTGGAACACCTCGACGAGCTGTGCGACGTCGTCGACAACCTCTGGCCGTCGCCGAAGGGACTGCACACACTCCACATCGGTGGCCACTGCCAGGAAATAGGAAGCTCGTCCGGACCGTGGTACGACATGGCGGTGGAGAACCTCCGGAACCGAGGCGGGACGAGCGGTGTCTCGAGTCAGGAAGAGTACCGCCTGCTGGACGAGGAGCAGTACCGGCTGTCCCGGGAATGGACGGTGCTCGCCCAGTTCCTCACGCGGGACGAGGTCTACTACGGGTGTTTCCTGATCGACTCCGCTGATCTCGCGGTCAAGCGGTTCGACAAGATGCGCTCGTTCACCATGTTCACCGAGTAGGTGGCTGCCTGCTCCTGCCACGTGCGGCAGGAGCGGGCACGGCCGTTCAGCCCAGGTTCAGGGTGCAGCACCCGGCCATCCAGCCCGCGCAGGATGCGGGCCGCCACGCCCGACGAACCGTCTCAGCCGAGAAGAGAGTCCGAAGTGGACCGTCGGAAGTGGACTGTCAGGACGACGTGGCCGCCAGCGACTCGTCGTCCACGCCCGCGGTCTGGGTGACGAGGTCGACGAAGATCCGCGCCTCGCGGGTGAGCTGCCGGCCCTGCCGCCAGACGATCTGGGCGGACACCTCGAAGGAGGGCTGCCAGTCGAGCACGCTCAGCCGGCCGTCCCGCACCGAGCCCGCGACGGCCGCCTCGGGCAGGACGCCCACGCCGACGCCGGCCGCGATGCCCTGCTTGACCGACTCGATGTTGCCGAACTCCAGGACGGAGACGGGTTCCTCCGCGCCGCGGCGCAGTTCGTCCTGCAACGACGCCCGGTAGGAGCAGTCCGTTCCCGGCACGAGGACGGGGAACGCCCGCAGGTCCGACGTCAGCACCGGCGAGGTGCGGTGCAGCGGGTGGCCCGGCGCGACCACGGCCACCAGGTGCTGCGGCCCGAGCACCCTGGTCTCCAACCCGTCGTGCCGGGTCTCGACCTCGACCAGGAAACCCAGGTCCTGCACGCCTTTGCGCACGGACTCCCGCGCGTCTTCGGAGGTGGCCGCCTGCACGACGAGCTGCAGCCGCGGGTAGCGGTGGTGGAAGAACTCCAGCAGCCCGGACATGCGGTACGAGATCACGCTTTCGACGGCGGCGACGGTCAGCGTGCCCGACGGTTCCGCCTGCTCGGCGAGCGAGCACCGGGCCTCGTCCACGAGTGCGAGGATGCGTTCCGCGTAGGGCACGAGCCGCTCACCGAAGGGCGTGAGCCGGATCTTCCCGCCCAGCCGTTCGAAGAGCTCGGACCCCAGTGCGGCTTCGAGGCCCTTGATCTGCGCGGTCACGCTCGACTGCGCGTACCGCAGCTCGGTCGCGGCTTTCGTGAAGCTCATGTGGGTCGTAACCCGGTAGAAGGTGCTCAGTTGCTTCAGGTCCATATCGCATCCCCCAATGCGCGCATTCTCAAGATTGCCCGTGCGGCCATTTCCCGACGATTCAGGAGTACTGCCACATCCCGATTGTGCGCCTGCTGGATCAATGGTTACCTCCCCGCCCGGGAGCATACACGCGCGCGCGAGGCAGCACCCCCGGTTTGGAATATTCCCAGTTCACAGCCACCTGAAACCAAGATCATCGCCGACCGCCGCGCAATAACACGCGCCATCTAACATCCAGGTGAAGAAACGGGCTCCGGGACAGCTTTTTCTTCGTGAACCGGACACATCCCCCGTGCCGCGGCACGTGTTCGGCGGGAACCGAATCCCTGGACCGGCCCGTGCGGCCGGTGGTCTCGTTGGGTCACCGGACGGAAGGCGGGGCGGACAGCCGCTCCGCACCGGGTCCGGGAACACAGGGTGAGGGGGTGACACGACATGAAGAAGTACGCCAAGCCGGCCGCGGCCAAGGTCTCGCAGTCCACGGTGCTCAAGGCTCACACCTGAGCCGATCTGGACGCCGGCCCGCAGCGATGAGGACCGGCACTCCGGCATCAGCCGGTGCGCGCCCTCGCCCCCGGCAGGGCGCGCACCGTCGTCCGACCCGCCTGTCGTGAGGAAGAACCATGTGCGGAATCGCCGGTACCGCCCGCATCGACGGGCAAGACCTCGGTCCGGAAGCCGACGCCCTGCTCGAACTGCTGGCCGACACGCTGCACCACCGCGGCCCCGACGAGCGCGACTGCCTGCGCACGGGCCCCGTCGGCCTCGCCTTCACCCGGCTCTCCCTCGTGGACCCCGAGGACGGCAGCCAGCCGCTGGTCAGCGACGACGGCAACCTCGTGCTCATCGCCAACGGCGAGGTCTACAACCACCGCGAGCTCGCGGCACAGCTGCCCGCGGGCACCCGCATGAGCACCGGCTCCGACTGCGAGGTGCTGCTCTACCTCTACCGGCAGCACGGTCTCGACTTCCTGCGCGACGTCCGCGGCATGTTCGGGCTCATCCTGTTCGACCGCGCCCGCAACCAGCTCGTCCTCGCCCGCGACAGGTTCGGCATCAAACCGCTGTACTACCACCGCAACGCCCGGCGCATCACCCTCTCCTCCGAGATCAAGGGTCTCTTCGCGGACGCCGAGACGCCGCGCGCCTTCGACTGGGAGCGGTCCCTCTCCGTCCCCCTCCTCGCGGCCTCCCCCCGCTTCGGAGAGCCCGACCTGGTCACCTGGTTCGAAGGCGTCGAGTCCGTTCCCGCCGCCACGGTCCTGCGCATCGACCTCAACGACGGACGCACGCTCAGCCACCGCTACTGGGAGATGCCCACCCGGGCGGAGGAGGGCACCAGCGCCGAGACGTTCATCGAGCGCTACCGCGAGATCCTGGAGCACTCCGTGCAGGAGTGCGCCACCGCCGACACCGAGCTCGGCCTGTTCCTGTCCGGCGGCATCGACTCCTCGGCCGTGCTGGCACTGGCAGCCCCCCAACTGCCCGAGGTGCACACGTTCACGGCGTTGTCCGGCGGCACCCGCGTCAACGGCGACGCCGAGCACGCGGACTGGCTCGCGAAGTCGATGGGCGTGCACAACCACCAGGTCGTCTTCGACCGCGACCACGTGCCGACGCCCGAGGAGTGGCGCCGCCTGGTGTGGTTGTCCGAGACGCCGATGGCCGGTCCGGAGATCTACTACAAGCACGAGCTGCACCGGTTCGCCCGAGCCGAACGCCCCGGGATGCGCGGCATGCTGCTCGGTGCCGCGAGCGACGAGTTCAACGGCGGCTACTCCGACGAGCTGAGCGGCGGCGAGGGCTGGGAGTCCTTCCTGGACAGCCTCGGCCAGCTCGACCGCGGCACCCGCCTGGACCGGCACCCCGGCCTGCGCCGCTGGTGGGCGGAGGGTCACGACTTCTTCTCCGAGGAAGCGCTCACCCACGCGACCGGTGTCGCCACCCCGGACGTCTACCACGCCTACGTGGCCTCGGAGTACGCGAAGGTCCAGCAGTACAACGTGTGGCACGAGGACCGCACGGCGGCGGGCAGCGGCACCGAGGCCCGCGTGCCGTTCCTCGACCACCGGCTCGTCGAGCTGACCGCCGTGATCCCGCCGCACCTGCGCCCGCGGCTGTTGTGGGACAAGCGGATCCTCCGCGAGGCGGTGCGCGACCTGCTGCCGGAGCGCATCGCGGAACGCACCAAGGGACCGTTCTTCTACGGCTCTGGCACCTGGTACGCCTACCGCATGCTCGTCCGGCTGCTGCGCCGCGACGACGGCGAGCTGGTCGAGCGGGCGCTGGCCGCTCCGGGCGCCGACCTGTACCTCGACGGCAGCGCGATCCGCCGCAGGCTCGCGGAGTTCGGTGACGGCGACACGAACGCGCCCGGTGTCGAGATGCTGATGCGCGTGGTCAACATGGGTCTGCTGGCGGAGATGGCGGCGGCCCCGCCGCAGCTCGCGCGGATGTCGGCGGGTCCGGTCAGGCTCAGCGTCACGGCCGCGCCGCACGTCCACGACGAGGACGAGCTGTTCGCCCCCGGAAGCGACGAGCCGTCGCGCAGGGTGCTGGCGCTCGCGGAGAACGTCCAGCTCCTCACCGACGCCCGGGAGACGTGGTTCCTGCTCTCCTCCGGCCAGATCGAGTACGAGCTGGAGCAGGACAGCGCGGTCCTGCGGGTGCTGGCCCTGCTCGACGGCACCACCCCGTTCGACGAGGTGGTCGAGAAGTCCGGAGTGGACGCGGACGAGGTCAGGGCCGACCTCAACGCCCTCCTCACCGAGCGACTTCTGACGTTCGAGGTGTGAGACGGCCATGTACGAGTCGATGGCGCAGCAGCAGCTGTTGCGGGGTGACCCCCACTCACGTCCGCCCGTGACCACCTACGCCAGCCGGTACGAGCGGTGGGAGGACCTCGCGAGTGTGCGGCGCAAGCCCCGGCGCAACTTCGTCGCGGAGGACGAGACGTCAGACCTCTTCTTCCCGCCGGAGCTCTACCCGGTCGTGCTGCACCCGCTGGTCGCCGCGAAGGGCGAGGTCGTCGTCAAAGCGCTGCTGCTGTGCCGTCTGTACGACTACCTCGACTTCACGACCGAGCTCGAGAACCTCGCCGTCATCCCGGTGGCCACCAAGATCAGCCGCGGCCGGTCGGGACTGCTGCTGCCGCCGCAGATGAAGGCCGACGCGTACAAGATCGTGACGGACGAGGCGTGGCACGCCCAGTTCTCCCACGACTTCGCCCGCGAGATCGAGGCGAGCACGAACGTCCCGCACCACCTCCCCGAGGACGCGCCCGCGCCGTCGTTCGTGCTGCGGCTCGACGAGCTGCGCGACGAGCTGCCGCAGGACGTGCGGGGCGTCGAGGCGCTGCTGTTCGCCATCGTCAGCGAGACCCTGATCTCCGGCATCCTGTCGGACATCCCGCGCGACACCCGGCTGCCCTTCAGCGTGCGCGAGCTGGTCCGCGACCACGCCGCCGACGAAGGCAGGCACCACCAGTACTTCCGCACCGTCCTCAAGCACCTGTGGCCCGCGCTCACCCCGCACGAGCGCCGGGCAGTCGGGCCGCACGTCCCCGCCGCCGTGTACGCGTTCCTCGAACCCGACTACGAGCAGACGTTCCGGCACCTGCGCGGCATCGGCCTGACCGAGGACGAGTGCGCGCAGGTCATCGCCGAGTCGTGGCCCGCGGACGAGGTGCGGCGCACCATCGCCGAGGCCGCGCGTCCCGTCGTCCGCTACTTCGCGGAGGCGGGAGCGCTCGACGACAGCCGCACGCGCGACTCGTTCGAGCGCACCGGCTTGTGGGGCCGGGACTTCGACGGCAGGACCGAAGGGATGGCGTCGTGACGAGCGGCGAGAGCACGACCGAGGTACCGGAGCACAGCCGGTTCGGCCGCACGATGAGCCCGGCCGCGATCTTCCGCCGGTTCTGGGTCGCGACGACGGTGAGCGGGGCCGGGTCCGCGATCACGATGGTCGCGCTCCCCCTGGTGGCGCTGACGGTGCTCGACGCCTCGGTCTTCGAGGTCACGCTGCTCAACGCCGCCGGCCAGGCTGGCTGGCTGGTGCTGGGGCTCCCGGCCGGGGTGATCGTCCAGCGCTACCCGTTGCGCGGCCTGCAGGTCGTGATGGACGTCGTCCGGCTCGCGGCCATCGGCTCGATCCCCCTCGCCTGGTGGCTGGGCGGGCTCACCTACACCCACCTGCTGCTGGCGGCGCTGCTCGTGGGTTTCGCGAACGTCCTGTTCGACATCGGCAACGCCACCTTCCTCCCGGCCATCGTCGAGAAGAAGGAGCTCAACGCCCGCAACAGCCTCATGTCCGGCACGCACGCGGTGACCCAGACCGGCGGCCCGTCGGCGGGAGCGGTGCTCGTGCAGGTGATGGGACCGGTCGGCGCGCTGGTCCTCGACGCCGTCAGCTACCTGGTGTCGGCCATCGCCCTGCGCACCCTTCCCGAGCGCACCGCTCCGCAGAAGTCGCAGGTCTCACCGGGAAGGCTCATCAGGGAGGGCTGGAACTTCGTCGTCCGGCACCACGTGATGGGGCCGACGCTCGTGTGGGCGATGGCCACGAACTTCTTCTGCAGCGCCATCCTCGCGCTGACCCCCGTCTACCTGGTGCGGGCCGCGGACACACCGGCCGCCCTCGTCGGCGTGGTCCTCGCGATGGACGGCCTCGGCGCCGTGATCGGGTCCGCGCTGGCCACCCGGCTCGCCCGCGCCCTCGGCACCGCCCGCGCGCTGATCGTGGCGAGCACCGTGGGCAGTCTGACGGCCCTGCTCATCCCCCTCACGACCAGCTCCGGCACGATCTTCTACTTCATGATCGGCAACGCCGGGCTGTCCGCGGGCGTGGTGGTCGGCAGCATCCTGACCCGCACCTACCGGCAGACCGAGAGCCCGCCCGAGCTGCTGTCCAGGGTGATGGCGACGACGCGGTTCGTCTCCTGGGGCGCGCTTCCGCTGGGGGCCGCGGTCAGCGGTCTCGTCGCGGACGCCGCCGGCCTCTCCCCCGCGCTGTGGCTGGTGTGCGCGGGCACGCTGACCGCCCCGCTCGTCCTGCTCCTCAGCCCGTTGCGCTCCCGCCGCGACCTCGGCTGAACCGTCCACATCGAACGCGGTGATGCGGGTCATCGGCAATGGTGCGCACGACCGCGTTGCCAGACCCACGCCCGTCGATGACGATCGGAGCACGACCCGCGATTGCCCGCTCCGGCACCGATTCGACGAGGTGGCACCGTCCCGATGACGACCATGTACGCGACGATCGGTCCAGCGACCCGCGCACCGGAGACCATGACCGCCCTGGTCCGCCTGGGCGTCACCGGTTTCCGCTTCTCCGCCTCCAAGTTCGGCGTGGCCGAGCTCGCCGCCCAAGCCGCCGACGCCGAGGCAGCGGGCCGCGCCGCCGGACGGAGCGTCGAGCTGCTGCTGGACCTGCCGGGCGCCAAGATCCGGTTCACCAACGCGGACTCGATCGACCTCGGCGCGACCCCGCGGTTCCGGGTGTCGTACGCCCTGAAGCCCACCGGCGAGGACGACGGCCTGCCCGACGTCGGCCTGTCCGACCCCGGCCTCGGTGACGTCATCTCCCCCGGCGACGTGCTGCTCATCGGTGACGGTGAGATCGCCGCACGGGTGATCTCGGCGTCCGGCACCCACTGCGTGGCCGAGGCCCTCGAGGGTGGCCTGCTCGGCCCGCGCAAGGGCGTCTGGGTGACCGGGCGGTCGCGCCGCCTCCCGGCGTCCTCACCGGACGAGGACCTCGCCCTGCTCGACGGGCTCACCTCGTCGGCGTTCACCGGTGCGATCGTCTCGTTCGCCGAGAACGCGGCCGTCCTGGAACCCGTCCGCGCGCGGTGGGGCGGGCGCAGCGCCAACTCCGTCATGGCGAAGGTCGAGACCAGGGCGGGCGTGGCGGCCGTCGCGGAGGTCGCGGGTGCGGCGGACAGCGTGCTCGTCGGCCGCGGCGACCTGCTCATGGACAGCGGGGTGCTCGACTTCCACGCGCTGTGCTCGGCGGCGGTGCGGGAGTGCAGGCGGTTGTCCGTGCCGGTGGTCGTGGGAACCCAGCTGCTGTCGGGGATGCAGAGCTCGTGGCTGCCGCTGCGCTCGGAGCTGAGCTACCTGTGCGGCCTGCTGGAGTCCGGTGTGGACGGTCTGCTGCTCACGACGGAGACCACCTTCGGCCGCGACCCGCTCGGTGCCGCGGGACTGATGGCGGACCTGATCGCGCGCTACGCGGAGCCGGGGCTCGTCAGAGCGTGATCCAGTAGCGCTGCTTCGGGCCGATCACGGTGTCCCGCACGTCTTCCAGCACCCCGCCCGCGCGCTGGATGATGTGGGCGGAGGTGTGGTTGTCCGGCGAGCACGTCAGCAGCACGCGGTCCATCCCCCTCGCCCGCGCCTGGCCGAGCGCCGCGTCCAGCGCCCAGGTGGCGAGCCCGCGGCGGCGGTACCGGGGGCAGACGCTGTAGCCGATGTGGCCGCCCGCCTCCAGCAGGAGCGGGGTGAGCCCGTGCCGCAGCTCGACGGCTCCCAGGCAGGTGTCGCCGTGCGTGATCCACCAGTACGTCGAGTGCGCCCTGCCGGGTGCGGGCGGCACCTCCGGGTCGGCGCAGCGGTGCAGCCGGGCGACCCAGGCCGCGAACCCCTCCGGCGTCGTCACGTCGTCGTCGGGGGTGAGCCCGGCACCGTCCATGTGGGACCCGGCCGGCCACTGCTCGTAGGTCGCGAGCCAGGAGGCGTACAGCCTCGTGTCCGGCCTGGTCAGCTCCGGACGCAGCTCGTCCCCGGCCTGTCCCACGTCACAGCCCCAATCGTTCGAGAAGTGCGGCACCGCCCCGGTCCAGCTGGTAGAACACCCGGCCGCCGAGCCGCTGCTTCCACACCAGACCGGACGCGGAGAGCACGGTCAGGTGCTCCGACACCGTACTCTTGGCCATTCCCAGCGACGCCGCCACCGCGGTCGTCGTCTGCGGCACCTCCAGGGCCCGCACCACCTGCGCCCGCCCGGTGCCGAGCAGCAGTGCGAGGCGGTCCGGCGCGCTGGAGTCCCGGTCGGGCGCCGTCAGCACCTGGAAGAACCCGGTGGCCCGCGCCTGGTACGACAGGGCCACGACGCCGGCCTCCCGGTGGAACAGCCGCACGCCTCCCGCGAAGACGGTCGGCACCAGCAGCAGCTGCGAGCGGGTCACCGCCACGTCGAGGTCGCAGTGGTAGGGCGCGGTGAGGACCGGCCGGGACCACAGCACCCGTCCGTCGAGCTCCTCCAGCATCGCCTCCGGCCCCGACACGACGAGGGTCCGGCCGCGGAAGAGCGCCTCCTCCTCCAGCGACGCCCGCATCCTGGCCCAGTGCGGGGCGATGGCCCAGTCCCAGTACCGCCGCAACAACGCGCAGAGCCGGTCCGCGCCGGCCCCCTCGAACCGGGCCCGCAGCTCGGTGAGCTCCGCCGCGAGCGTGCCGCGCGAGGGGTCTGGCAGCGGCACGGCGCCCGGCGGGAACAGCGGCGGGCCGGGCCGCCGCATCGGTTCCACCAGGCCCTCCAGCAGCTCGCGCGGCATCCCGGCGCGCACCGTGCCCGCCCAGCGGGTGTAGGGCGACGGCGCCTCGCCCGGGTAGCGGGCGAGGATCGCCAGGCTGCCGATGGTCTCCCACAGCGGGCTGAGCGCGATCCGCACCCGGCCCAGGCTGTCGTCGTCCACCCGCAGGCGGATCACCGCGGCGACTCCTCGGTGACCCACTCGACGACACCGCTGGCCGCGAGCTCGTCGAGGAACTCGGTCACGTCCTCGCCGACCTCCTCGGGCTCGGCGCCGTACTCGGCGGCGACGATGCCCGCGATGTCGCTGACGCTGTTGCGCCCGTCGGCCGACTCGTAGATCAGCTTCGCCACGTCGGCGAGCTCCATGCCCTCCGCGTCGACGCCGAGGACGAGGTTGCCCGCGACCAGGCGGACCCGGACGCCGAGGGCGCGGCGGGGCACGCGCGGTCCGGAGGTCATGAGGTCTCCACTCGCATCGCGATGTCCTGGCAGGTGGTGAGCACGGACCGCACCCACGGCCGCGGGTCGTCCGGGTCGAGGCCGCGCATCGTCTCGAGCTCCCAGTACCGCTCGAACGAGAGCACCTCCGGCGCCGCCGCGCGGAACCGGTTCGGGCGCCACTTCGGCATGTGGCTGCCGTACTCGCCCGCGCTTTCGAGCAACGCGTCGACGGCGTGGCTCAGCGCCCTGCGCGCCGACAGCACGGCGCTCTCCAGGTGCCCGGACTCCAGCTGGCCCAGCGCGTCCTCGGCGGCGTCGTCGGCGAAGCCGAGCGAGCGGACCACCACGATGGAGCGGAAGGCCGACTGCTTCAGCACCTCGTACTTGGCCTCGATCCACTCGATGCCGAGCAACGGCAGGCAGTGGGCGAGGCGGGCCAGCGTGGTCTCCTCGCGCGGCGAGAGGATCTCACCGGCGAAGACGCCGCTCGTGTACCGCTCCCAGGTGATCTTGGCGAGCATCTGGTCGATCTGGCTCTCCAGCCAGTACGTGACCTCCCAGCGACGGCTGTTCTCGTAGAACACCTCGCTGCGCACCCGCGGCGGGTCGAGCGGCATGAGGGTGTCGCTGGAGGTCTCCGTCCGCCACTCCTCGGTCGTGACGACGTAGATGTCGAAGTCGCTGCGCGAGTTCTCCCAGCCGCGGGCGACCGAGCCCACGACGAACGCGGCGACGGCGTCGTCCGGCAGCAGGTCGCGCGCCCGCAGCGGGGCGAGCCAGTCGGCGGGGTGCGGTGCGGGCGCCACCACGGCGTTCCGGGCGCTCATTTGCGGTACGCCAATGACATGCCGTCTGCGATGGGCAGCACGACGACCTCCACCCGCTCGTCCTCGACGAGGCGCGCGTTGAACTCGATGACCGCGTGGTCGGCGGACTTGACCGGCTTCAGCACCCGGCCGCTGCGGAAGAAGTTGTCGAACGCGATGAGGCCGCCCGGACGGGTCCGCACGACCAGTTCCTCGAAGTAGTCCTGGTAGCCCTCCTTGTCGGCGTCGACGAAGGAGAAGTCGAGGTACGGCTCGGACGGCAGCGCACGCAGCGTCTCGATCGCGGGCGCGACCCGCAGCTCGATGCGGTCCGCGACGCCCGCCGTCTGCCACGCCTCCCTGGCCACCTCGGTCCACTTGTCGGTGACATCGCAGGCGACGACCCGGCCGTCCGGTCCCATGCCGCGGGCGATCGCGAGGGAGGACATGCCGGTGAAGCTGCCCACGTCGACGGCGTTGCGGGCGCCGAGGAGCCGGACCAGCAGCGTGATGAGCGCGCTCTGCTCGGGGGCGGTCTGCCAGTGCGCGACCTCGACGAGGGCCGAGGTCCGCTCGATCAGCCTGCGCTGCACGGCGTCGAGCGGCTGGCTGTGCGCCAGCATGTAGTCCCGCAGGGGCGGGGCCAGTAGGGTGCTTTCCTTCACGAACCGAGGGCCTTTCCGTTGGCGGAGTGGGCGAGGACGCGGTTTCCGTCCTCAGTGGACTCACCTGCGCGCTCCGCGGCGTCGAGGAGGCCGAGCACCTGCTCCGCCAGCTCGCGTTCGGAGCACAGGTCCGACCGCAGCACCGTCCACTCCGGATCGTCCGCGACCAGCCGGGTGGTCAGCTCGTCGAGGCGCACGATCTCGTCGAGGTGGCGGTGCAGGAACGCGTTGACGGAGTGCTTGGCCGGTCCGGTGCGGGCCGCCATCCGCTCCCGGCGGGCGGCGGCGGAACAGGTGAGGTAGACCTGCACGGCGAAGCGCGGGGCCCTGGTGCGGGCCCACTCCGGTGCCAGGTAGACCTCGCCGGGGGTCAGGAAGGTGTTGAACGACTGCTGGGTGAGCCAGTACCTGTCCTGCACGTGCACCGCGCCGGGTTCGGCCGGGCCCCGTTCGGCGGCCAGCTCGGCGTCGACGACGAGCTGCGCCGAGCGGATGCCGTTGAAGCGCCGCCACAGCCGCGGGTCGCGGAACGGCCGGTCCTGCGCGCCGTCGAAGGTGGCCACCGCCTCGCGGAGCATCGCGTCGACCAGGCCGCCCTTGGTGAGCGTGCCGTGCGACAGCGTGACGCCGCGGCCTCGCGCGCGCAGGCCGTCGGTGATCAGCCGGGCGATGGTGGTCTTGCCGCTGCACTCGTGCCCGTCCAGCAGGATTCCCTGGACGAACGGGCGGTGCGCCGGCGTCGGGTCGGGGGTCACGGGCGCCTCGGGAAGAGCGCGGTGCGGACGGCGGTGGGCGCGTAGCGGGTGCGGAGCTCGTTGAGCAGCGTCACCGCGCGGACCGGGTCGGCGGCTCCCGCCGTCTCCTCGGCGAGCATCAGCCCGGCCACGCCCTGTTCCAGCAGCTCGCTGACGGTGGCGAGCTCCGAGCGGTGCGGCAGCCAGCCCGCGGCGAGGCTCGTCAGCAGCTGCGTGCCGACGAGGACCGGGCGTCCTGCCGTGCGCGCCGCGTCCAATACCTGGCGGCAGGCCGCGTGGAACTCGACGGGGCCGGTGTCGAGCAGCAGGTCTCCCCTGCCGAGCAGGATCCCGTCGGCGGCCTCGGCGATCTCCGCCGCGGCGGCGGCACCGGCCGCGGTCTCGATCTTGGCGACCACCGCGGGCAGCGGACCCGTGCCCGCGCTCTCCCGCAGCACCACGCGCGCCCGTTCGACGAGGCCCGCCGACTCGGCGAAGGAGAGCACCACCGCGTCGAACGGCGTGCCCGCCACGGCCCGCAGCCCGGCGAGGTCGTACTCGGTCAGCTCCTGCGCCTTGCCCGAGCGACCGGCGCCGGGGAACGACACGCCTCGCCGGATTCCGACGACGTTGCGGGTCAACGGCACAGCGGTGCACGTGCCGCCGGACCGGCCGACGATCCGCAGCGCGTCCTCCCCGTCGCCGACGACGACGAGGTCACCGGCGTCCGGAAGCGCGTCGGACGGACCGAAGCCGGACACCCCCAGCTCCGGCACCGGACCGGTGACCGCGGACGGGCCGCCGTCGAAGCGCAGCACCAGCTCCGTGACACCGGCGAGGTCCAGGTACTCCTCGTTGGTGAGCCGAGGCTTGGCTCCCGGCAGGTCCAGCACCAGCTCGACCGGGAGGTCGAGGCCGTCCGCGAGGTCCCTGACGGTCCCGGCGAGCACCGAGAGCCGGTCGACGGGCGTCTTCGAGGCCGTGAAGCGGAACACGCCCACCCCGGCCTTCAGCAGGTCGGCGAGGGCCTCCTCCGAGGAGCAGGCCGGGCCGACGGTGGCGACGACGTGAGTCATGGCGGCCCCGCTCACACTCGCGCGCCGAGCAGCCCGAGCGTCTCGGCGGCACGCGTGGCGGGCTCGGCGCCGAGCCGTTCGAGTCCTTTGTGGACGAACGAGAGGCTCAGCCGGAACACCAGCCAGCCCACCTCCTCGCCGTCGCGCCTGCGGAAGTCGAACGGGTCCCCGACCATGTCGGAGGTCCACGTGCCGAGGCGGTCGTGCAAGTGGGTGGGAACCAGCGAGAGCGCGCTCAGGCCGTAGCGCAGCTGCACCAGGCAGGACATCAGCTCCAGCCGGGCCTCCTCTCCTGCGTCGGCGGGACGCCCGAGATACGCCTTCACGAACTCCTGGCGCACCACGTCGTCCATGTGCAGCGAGAGCACGGCGTTGGCGAGGTCGTAGAACGGGTCGCCGACGCCCAGGTGGTCGAAGTCGATGAGCCACGCGCGCACGTCGTCGAACACGACGTTGCCGTGGTTGAGGTCGTTGTGGCACAGGCGATCGGGGACCCCGAGCCGGGCGAGCGCCGCCCGCAGGTCGTCGAACCGCCGAGACGCCTCGCGGTGCAGGGCCAGCTCCGGCACACCGTCCGCGATCGCCGCCACCGCGGCGGTGGCGGCCTGCTCCTTGGCGACGTGCAGGCGCGGCTCGCCGGGCATGTCGAGGGCGTGCAGCGCGCGCAGCACCCGTGCGAGCGAAAGGGCCTGCCACAGCGCCACGGGCCGTTCGGCGGGAGCGCCGTCGATCTCGTCCATGACCAGCACGCCGGCCTCGGCGTCGGCGTGCCGCACGCGCGGGCCGATGCCGTGGTCTCCCAGCAGCGTGGCGGCGGCGAACTCCGTGGCCACGACGCCCTCCTCGGCGAAGTCCAGGTCGATCAGGCGGGCGACCCCGCGGGTGGCACCGCTCCCGACCGCGTAGGCGCACGCCCACGGCGTGGGGGTGGGAGGAAAGGCGCGCACGGGCGCGCCGCCGCCCAGCCCGAGGAGCTCCAGAACACCCGCGAGGCGGGGATCAGCGCGCATGGGTCACCTCATTTCCGCTCAGCTTCTCCTGCAGCATCAGCCGGGCCCGATACTTCGTCAAGGCGGTCATCGACGCACCCGATGGGGTATTTCGACAAATTCGATGAGCACCCCCGAAAAATCGTACGAGTCCTTACCAAGCCACGCCCGTGTGACGTGGATCTCTCCACCTTGACGGTCTCGACGCCCGTTTCTTAAGTTGCGTCAAGCCGGTGCGGAGAATGCAATCCAGCCGGGTTCGACACGCGTTCCGAACTCCGCGACAAGGTCACTGCCAGGGGTTTTACCGCGCAGCACCGCTCTGGGCACACAGTGGGAGCGGCTGTCGCGGGCGTGGTCGAGGACATTCACCTGGGGGCTGAATCTTGCGCCAAGACATCGCTATTGTCGGCATGGCATGCAGATTTCCCGGGGCCACGCACGCGGGCGCGTTCTGGGAGAATCTCGCGAACGGCCGGTCCGGGATAACCGAAGTCGGCCCCGACCACTGGAGCGCGGCGGACTTCTATTCGCCCGGCGGTGCCGGGAGCGGACGGGTCAACAGCAAGTGGATCGGCGCCCTGAGCGGCTCCCGCGACTTCGACCACGCGTTCTTCAACGTCTCCCCGCGGGAGGCGGTCGCGCTCGACCCGCAGCACCGGATCCTGCTGGAGGAAGCCTGGCACTGCCTGGAGGACTCCGGCCTGCCGCCCGAGCTGCTGCGCGGCTCGCGGACGTCGGTGAACATCGCCCTGTCCGTGCACGACTACCTGCTCAGGTCGACGGCCGCTGACAAGCCCGTCGACGTGTTCGACCCGATCGGCAACTACCACTGCGTAGCCGCCAACCGCATCTCGTACTTCCTCGGCCTCAACGGGCCCAGCCGCGCCGTCGACACCGCCTGTTCGTCCTCGCTGGTGGCGCTCAGCCACGGCCGCCAGGACCTGCTGCACGAGGACTGCGACTTCGCCCTCGTCGGCGGGGTGAACCTGGTGTCCTCGCCGTGGCGGTACCTCGCGTTCACCCAGTCCCGGATGCTGAGCCCGGACGGCCGGTGCTTCACCTTCGACTCCAGGGCCAACGGCTACGTGCCCGGCGAGGGTGCCGGTGTGGTGCTGCTGACCACCCTGGCGAACGCCGAACGGCTCGGCTGCCACGTCTACGGCGTCCTCAAGGGCATCGCCACGAACCACAACGGGCACAACCGGAACATCACCGCGCCGAGCGTGCCCGCCCAGGTCGACGTCATCCGGCGCGCGCTGGCCGACGCACGGGTCGACCCGTCCGAGGTGTCGTACGTGGAGGCCCACGGCACCGGCACCAGCCTGGGCGACCCGATCGAGGTGGAGGCGCTCGACGTCGCCTACGCCCGGCACGACCGGGCGGCGCCGCTGGCGGTCGGCTCGGTCAAGACCAACATCGGCCACGTCGAGGCCGGCGCGGGCATGGCCGGGCTGATCAAGGTCCTGCTCATGCTGCGGAACGGGACGATCGCGCCCACGCTCGGCATCGAGCGGGTGAACCCGCTCATCGAGGACACGGCGGACCGGATCGAGTTCCCCGCCGAGGCCGTGCCGTGGCCGGGTGACGGGCCGCGGACGGCGGGCATCAGCTCGTTCGGTTTCGGCGGCGTCAACTGCCACGCCATCGTGGCGGAACACCTGCCGAGCGAACACCAGCAGGAACCCGCACCCGCCGGCCCGCCGGTGTTCACCCTCGCGGCCAAGACACCTGCCGCACTGCGGCGGGCGCTCGGCGAGTGGGCGGAGCACGTGCGGCCCGCGTCGCCGGAGACCCTCGCCGACCTCTGCCGTGCGTCGAACCAACGGGACTCCTCGCTGCCCCACCGTTTCGCGGCCCGCGCCGAAGAACTCGTCGCGGCGCTCGGCCGTGCGGAGATCCGGCACAGCGAGTCCTCCCCCGACCTCACCGTCGTGCTGAGCGCAGACGCCTTCGACGCCACGGCTGTGCTGGCGGAAGCCAGTGCGAGCCCCGCACGGGAACAGTTCGTCGCGCGCCTCGCGGTGTTGCGAGCGCTGGCCGAACGCAAGGTGCACGCGGCCGAACTGGTCGCGCTCTGCGCCGATGGTGCCGCTGCCGCGATGGTGCACACAGGTATGGCATCGGTCGCCGACGCCGCCGACGCGCTTGCGAACGGCGTTCTCGTCGCGACGGCGCCACCGGCCGCCGCCGTGCATATCGGCGGAAAGCTGTTTCTCCCCAACGAGTTCACGGCCGACTACCTGACCGAGTTGTCCGGCAGCTGCGCCCGTTCGGTGGAGGCGGTCGCGAGCTACGCGGCGCGGGCGGCCGGGCTGCTCGGGCACCAGCACACCTTCACGCGTGCGCTGAGCGGCTGGGTGAATCCGGTCCGGGCTCACGGCTTCGACCTGATCGAGACCGTGCACGCGTTCGACGTCGAAGCCGAGTCGCTGACGCCGGGGCACCGGGCGATGCTCGCCCTCGCGATCGACGTGGCGCAGGCGGAGATCGACGACGCCTGGGGCCTGACGCCCGCCCGGTGGCTCGACGCGGGCACGCACGAGCTGGCGGGCCTCGTCCGTCGCGGCATCATCTCGCCCGCGACCGCACTGGACCTCCTCACCGGTGAGGCCGACCCCGTGGCGATCGCCGCGCAGGCCCGCGACCACCGCGACGTCCGCTCCTCGGCGCTCACCGATCTGCCCTTGCTGCGGCACCGGACCGAAGAACGCTACCGCAGACTTCACGTCACGCTTCCCGCAACCGCCGAAGACTTTCCCAGCCTCGACACGACTTGTCTGGCCGTCATCGGTGGTACCGAACCGGGTGCGGTGCGGGTCGATCCGTCCACACCGGACTCGTTCGCCGACGGCCTGATCCAGCTCTGGTACGCGGGTTGCCCGGTCGACTGGGCCGGTTCCCAGCTCGGGACCCGCCGCGTTCCCGGGCTGCCCGGCTACTCGTTCGACGCGCACGAGCACTGGCACGAGGTGCACGAACGCCAGGCACCCGCCGCTCAGCCGCCGGTGACCGGGCGACCGGCGGACCCCTCCACCGACCAGCTCGACGACCTGCGGAACCTGTTGCGCGAGCTCGTCAGCGAGGGCACCAAGAACCCGCTCCCGCTCGTGCAGGCGGAGACCCCGTTCGCCGACCTCGGCATCGACTCGCTGATCATCCACTCGCTCAACGGCGAGCTGCACAAGCGCTTCGGTGACGTCTCCGCCACGCTCTTCTTCGAGTGCCGCGACATCCGTTCGCTCGCCGACCGCGTGCTCCGCGACCACGGACCGGCCGTCACCACCTACTTCACCGGCCAGCCCGCCGCACCGCGACAGGAACGACCCGAGACCCCCGCGCCACAACGGGACCAGCCCGTGGCCCTCGCACCGGCGCCGCGCCGGGCCGAGACCGCGCCCGGCGCCGCCGAGCCCATCGCGATCATCGGCCTCGACGCCAGGTTCCCCGGCGCCGACTCGCTCGCCGAGTTCTGGTCCCTGCTGTGCGACGGCGGCGACGCGATCACCGAGATCCCGCGCGACCGGTGGGACCACGACCGCTACTTCGACCCCCGCCGAGGCGTCCCCGGCAAGGTGTACGCCCGGTGGGGCGGGTTCCTGTCCGACGTCGACCTGTTCGACGCGGCGGCGTTCGGCATCGCGCCGGCCGACGCCGAGTTCATGGACCCGCAGGAGCGGCTGTTCCTGGAGTCCGCGCACGCGTGCCTCGAAGTCGCGGGCTACTCGCGGGAACGGCTGAGCGCCGAGCACGACAACGAGGTCGGCGTGTTCGCCGGTGCCAGCTTCAACAACTACCAGCTGCTCCAGCACGAAGCCGACCTGGCCGGGCACGGCGTCCTCAACTCGCAGACCTACGCCATCTCCAACCGGGTGTCATTCACGTTCGACCTGCGCGGTCCCAGCCTCACGCTGGACACCGCGTGCTCGTCGTCGCTCTACGCCCTCCACGTGGCCTGCGAGAGCCTGCGCCGCGGCGAGTGCCAGCTGGCGCTCGCGGGCGGGGTGAACCTGACGCTGCACCCGTCGAAGTTCCAGATGATGGCGCGCTACCGGTTCCTGTCCTCCGACGGCCGGTGCCGGGCGTTCGGCGCGGGCGGCGACGGCTACGTCCCCGCCGAGACCGTCGGCAGCTTCCTGCTCAAACCGCTGACCGCCGCCGAACGCGACGGCGACCGCATCCACGGCGTCATCAGAGGGAGCGCTCTCAGCCACGGCGGCAGGACCACCGGGTTCACCGTCCCCAGCCCGGCCGCGCAGGCGCGGGCGATCGAACGGGCCCTGCGCCAGGCCGCCGTCGACCCCGGTGCGATCAGCTACGTCGAGGCGCACGGCACCGGCACCGCGCTGGGCGACCCGATCGAGGTCGCCGGTCTCACGGCGGCGTTCGGCTCGCAGCGCGGGCAGTACTGCGCCATCGGCTCGGTGAAGTCCAACATCGGGCACGGCGAGGCGGCGGCGGGCGTGGCCCAGGTCGCCAAGGTGGTCCTGCAGATGCAGCACCGCACCCTCGTGCCGTCGTTGCTGCACTCCGAGCGGACGAACCCCGCGATCGACTTCGCGAGCTCGCCCGTCTACGTGCAGCAACGCCTGGAGGACTGGAGACCCGCACGCGGCGGCGTCCCGCTGCTCGCCGGGGTCACCTCGATCGGCGCGGGCGGCACAAACGTCCACCTCGTCATGGAGGAGTACCGCGGATGAGCACCGGAGCGCCGACGAGCCCAGCCCGTTACGTCCTAACGATCTCGGCGGGCAGCGAGGAGTCGCTCGCCGCGCACGCGCACGACCTGGCGGCCTTCCTCTCCGGCGGATCGCGGCCGGAGCGCCGCCTGTTCGCCCACGCGACGACGCTGCCGGCGGTCGCCGTGACGCTCCTGAACTTCCGGCGCAGTGCGACGCACCGGCTCGCGTTCACCGCGGCGACGGTGCAGGAGGCGGCCGACCGGCTCACCGCCTTCACCGAGAACGCCTCCGAGCCCCAGTTCCTGGCACCACAGGGGCTGTACGCGAACGTCGTGCGGCACAACGTTTTCACTGGCGAGGCAGAGGATCGGGAGTACCTGCTGGCACTCGCCGCGAACGCACGGCACGAGCAGCTCGCTAAGCTGTGGTCGGCCGGGTTCCCGATCGACTGGCGACCCGTCTACCCCGCTCTCGCCGGGGTGCGGCCGGTCTACCTGCCACCGACCCCGTTGAACCGGCGCCGCCACTGGCCCCGGCCTGCACCCCAGGAAGCCGTTGCACCGCAGGAAGTCATCCAACCACCACGGGAAGCCGTTGCGGTACAACCACCCCAGCCTGCCGCACCTCCGGACGACGGGTTCGCCGCCGAGCTGGCCGGACTGCCGGTCGCGTTGCGCGTGCGCCGGTTGAGCGGCTACCTGCAAGGCCGGATCGCCCCGCTGCTCGGCTACCCCGAGGGCGAGCTGCCGCGCACCGACCTCGGGTTCTTCGACCTGGGCATGTCGTCCATCCACCTCGGCCAGGTGCGTCAGGCCATCGTCGAGGACACCGGGTTCGAGCCCGGCGAGACGTCGGCGTTCGACCACCCGACGATCGCCGGGTTCGCCTCCTACCTGGCTCAGGAGCTGGCGGGTCCAAGACCTGCGCCGCAGCCCGCGCTGCTGCACACCCTCAGCCAGGACGACATCGACCGGTTGTCCGTTCACGACCTGGAACGCGCGCTCGTCGAGGCGACTTCATGACCGGCTACCTGGACGCCGACCACGAGATCCGCACGCTCAAGGCGTTGCTGCGGAAGTCGCTCGACACGATCCGCGAGCTGAACCAAGCGGAGCCCGACCCTATCGCGATCGTCGGCATGTCGTGCGAACTTCCGGGTGGTGTCACCACACCCGAGGAGTACTGGTCGCTGCTGCGCTCCGGCCGCGAGTGCTCGCGGGACCAGCCTGCCGGTGAGTGGGTGGCGGACGTCTACCGCCGCTACTTCGAGCAGCACCCGCGCGCGGCGCGGAACGCCCGCGCGAACTTCCTCGACAACGACGTCACCCTGTTCGACCCGCGTGCCTTCAGCGTCTCGCCCAAGGAAGCGCGGGACATGGACCCGACGCAACGGCTGGCGTTGAAGCTCACGGCCCAGGCGCTGGAACGCGCGGGGTACCGGCCGCGGCATGTGGAGGGCCGGGTCGGGGTGTACTTCGGCGTGATCGGCGGCGAGTACGGCGCGCTGGCCCGCCAGTCGGCCGAGCCGGGCTCGTACGTCGCCACGGGCTCGCTCAACAGCGTGGTGGCCGGCCGGATCAGCCACACGTTCGACTTCTCCGGTCCCGCCGTGGCCGTCGACACCGCGTGCTCCTCCTCGCTGGTGGCGTTGCACCTGGCGTGCGAGGGCATCCGCTCCGGGGACTGCGACGTGGCCGTGGTGGGCGGGGTGAACCTGCTGCTCGACCCGTCGATCTTCACCGTGCTGTCCGGCTTCGGCGCGCTGTCCGCCGACGGGCGGTGCCGGCCGTTCGCCGCGGAGGGCGAGGGTTACGGCCGCGGCGAGGGCGGCGGCGCGGTGGTCCTGAAGCGCTGGAGCGACGCGGTGCGCGACCGCGACGACGTGCTGGCCGTGGTCCGTGCCACCTCGATCAACCACGACGGTTCGTGCAGCGGGCTGACGGTGCCGAACGGGCGCGCGCAACGGGCGTTGATCGAGCAGACGCTGCGGCGGTCGGACCTGCGGGCCTCCGACGTCGACTACCTGGAGGCCCACGGCACGGGCACCCGGCTGGGCGACCCCATCGAGATGTCGGCTGTGAGCGAGGTCTACGGCCGCGACCGCCCCGCGGACCGGCCGCTCGTCGTCGGCTCCGCGAAGGCCCAGATCGGGCACCTCGAAGCCGCGTCGGGCATCGCGTCGCTCATCAAGCTCGTCCTGGTGCTGCGCAACGGCTTCGTCCCGGCCCAGCCCGTCGCCGGGAACCCCAACCCGGCCCTCGACTTCGACCGGCTCGGGCTGCGGCCACCGGCGGCGGAGACACGGCTGACGTCCGCGCGGCCGGTCGGTGCCGTGAGCTCCTTCGGCTTCAGCGGCACGAACGGGCACGCGATCCTGTCCGCCGCCCCGCCGGAGGAGACGACGCGGACGGGACAGCGGCTGAGTACACAGCCGGTGCTGCTGTCGGCCCGGTCGGCCGCCGCGCTGACCGCCAGGATGAACCACGTGGCCGACTTCTTGGCGGACAGCGACGCCGATCTGGCTGACATCGGCTTCACCCTCGCCGTCGGCAGGGACCACGGCCCGTTCCGCACGTACCTGCTCGGCGAGTCACGCGACCAGGTCGTGCGCGCGCTGCGGGCCCGGCTCGCCGCCGCACCGCTCGTGACCCCGTCGCGCCTCTTCCAGTCGGACACGGCCAAGCTCGGCTTCTTCGTGGGGGCGGCGGACCGCGGCCGGCACACCCGCCGGTGGTACGGCCTGTTCTCGCCCTTCCGCGACGGGTTCGACCGGATCGGCGCGGCCTGGTCCGCGACGGGCGCACCGGCATTGACCCGCTGGCTCGACTCGGACGCCCATCCCGAGGACGCGGCGGAGTGCGCGGCACTGCACCTCGCGCTGCTGTGCGGCACCGTGCGGCTGTGGCGGGCGTTCGGCGTCCAGCCCGCGATCTGGGCGGCCGAGGGCATCGGGTGCTTCGCCGTCGCCGTCGAGACCGGCGCCCGCACCCCTGGTGAGGCCGTCACCGAGCTGAGCCTGCTGGCCGAGGGTGCCGGGGTGGGCCCGGACGGGACCGTGCCGCTCAGCGGGCCGCGGGCACTTCCCGGCACACCCGGCCGGTCCGTCGACGCGGCCGTGATCTGCCCACGCGACGGCGGATTCGCCGGACCGCGGCAGTTCGCCGACCCGGCGTACTGGGCCTCAGCCACCACGGCCCGTGCCGATCTCGCCGCCGCCGCGCGGCTGTGCGTGGAGCACGACGTGCACCTGGGCATGACGATCGGCGACGGCGACCGGCAGCTCCTCGAACCGGTGCTCGGCGTCATCGGCGGGTCCGAGGACACCGACGACCCGCGGCACGCCCTCCTGCTCCGGCTGGTGCGCCTGTACGAGCTGGGGTTCGACCTCGACTGGCGTCCCCTCTACGAACACACCGCAGTGCGCCGGACCAGCGTGCCCACGAGCCCTCTCGACGAGACCGCGCACGCCTTCGAGGTCACCGCACCACGTCCGGTCGTCGCGCCCGCCCTGCAACCGGTGCGGCACCTGTCCCCCGGTGGCGCGGTCGAGGTCGGCTTCGAGCTCGACCCCGCTGAGCTGGACCTCGCCGACACCCACCACGTCGTGCACATCGGCTACTTCGTCGAGATGCTGCTGCGGGGACTCAGGACCGTGGCGCCGGACCGCACGTTCGAGGTGACCGACATGCGGTTCAGCGCCGCGCTCGTGGTGCCGGACGCGCCCCGCACGATCCGGCTCGTGTTCGACGGGTTTCCTGGCGCCCGAACGACGTTCGCCTTCCACTCGCTCACCGACGCGGCGAACAACCAATGGCAGCAACACGTGCACGGCGAACTCAGTGCCGACCCGGTGCTGCGGCCGGTCTCCGCTCGTTCGACGACTGGCGAACGTGTGTGCTCCGGTGCCGAGTTCTACGCCGACATGGAAGCTCGCGGTATGCCGCTCGGACCGAGCGTGCGCGCTGTCGGAGATGTTTTCCGCGACGGCACCAGGACTTGGGCAAGTGTTGCCGCCGGCCACCGTATCGTCACTGAGGAAGCGGTCACCCGTGTCGCTCCCGGGCTGCTGGACGCGTGCGCGCAGCTCTTCCACGCCGCGCTGCCTCCTTCAAACCGGTCCGCCGCGCTGATGGTGGAACGGTTGCAGGGCCTGGTCGTGCACGCGGGAGCACCTGCCGTGGCGTCCGAGCTGCACCTCGATGACGTGCGGGCCGACGGCGACGGCCTCTCCGGACGCGTCGTGGTCTACGATGCGGACCGTGCGGTGGTGCTTCAGTGCGCCACCGCCACCATGCGCGTCGTCGAGGGAGGCGTCACGTCGGTGCTGGCCGCCGCGGGCCCGGTGAGCGCCGAGCTGGGCGTCACCCCCGGCGAACTGGCTGCCGCCGCCGCAGGCGACCGGCCCGCCGTCGAAGGTGCCGTGCGGCGCCTGCTGGCCGCGCTGACCGGCGCACCGCCGGACAGCATCGGACCGCGCGACTCGACGACCGCGCTCGGCGTCGACTCGTTGCAGGCCACCACCCTGCACCGGGCCCTGCGCCCGCTCGATCCGGATGGACGGGTGCAGCTCGGTGACGTCGTCGCCGGGATCTCCGTCGCCGACCTGGCGGCACGGCTGCTCCACGGGCGCAACGGCGTTGCCGTGAAACGAGAGCGAGCTTCCACCGGCTACCTGAAGCCTCGCGCCGGAAAGGCCGCGGTCCGGCTGCTCTGCCTCCCTTACGGCGGCGGCAGCACGCTCCTGTTCCAGCGGTGGCAAGGACTGCTCGGCGACGACGTGGACGTGTGTCCCGTGGCGCTTCCCGGCCGTGGTGAGCGCATCAGGGAACCGTTGCTGCCCAACGTGTACGACGTCGTGGACGCTCTCGCGCCGGAAGTCGCCGCGGCCTGTGACAAGCCCGTCGTGATCTACGGTCACAGCGCGGGCGCCCTCATCGGCTACCTGCTGGCACTGCGGCTTCGGCGGGACGGCGTCACCGTCGTGCGGCACCTCGTCGCCGGTGCGTTCAGCAGCCCGGGCACGTCGGAGAACCCGTTCTACCGCGACTGCTCCCGCGCACTCGCAGCCGCGGGGTACGACGGAGTGCCGAGCACCGAAGTCATCGAGGCGTTGGACGCGAAAGCGCTCCACGCGCTCGCGAAACTCCTGCGCCTGCCCACACCACAGGACGTGGACACCGAGTTCCTGCGGCTCATGCTTCCGGTCCTGGCCAACGACATCCGTCTCGTCGGCAGCTTCCGGCCCGCCGATGCCGGCCTGCTCGACATCCCGGTCACCGCCGTGCACGGCGTGCGGGACGACCGCGTGACCGAGGACGAGATGCGCGCCTGGCGCCACCGCACCACCGCCGGGTTCGACTTCCACGCCCTGGCGGGCGACCACTTCTTCCTGCACCCCGACCAGCGGCAGCTCGAACTGCTCGACATCATTCGCGAGGTTCTGAAATGACGACAGAGGACACGGCCGAGGTCGAGGTGCTGGTGGTCGGCGCGGGCCCGGTCGGCCTGACGCTCGCCTGCGCGCTCGCCGACAACGACGTGCGGGTGCGGGTGATCGACAAGTCCGGCCACTGGTCACCGATGAGCAAGGCCATGACACTCACGCCGCGCACGCTGGAGTGCTTCCACATGCTCGGCGTCGCCGAGGAGTGCCTGCGCGACGGCATCATGTCCCGCCGGATCAACCACCACGGGCAGGACGGCGGCCTCATCGGCGTGGCGGACCTCGGTCAGCTCGAAGGCGACTACCTCGGCCTGCTGCAGATCAGCCAGAGCGCCACCACGGGCATCCTGGACCGGGCGGCGGCCGGTCGGGGCCTCACCGTCGAACGCGGCCGGGCGCTCGTCGACATCGAGGTCGAGGGCGACGCGCACCGCTGCCACCTGCGCGACACGGACGGCCGGACCTCCACGGTCACCGCGCGGTTCGTCGTCGGCGCGGACGGCGGCCGCAGCCGGGTCCGCGAGATCGTCGGCGCGGTCTTCGACGGCGCCGAGCAGGACGAGACGTTCATCATGGCCGACATCGTGATGAGCGGCTTCCCGCACGAACCGGAGGAACGGCACCAGTTCTGGCTCGACGAGGGCACGTTCCTCGCCGTGCTGCCGATCGACGGCCGGGTGTTCCGGCTCGTCTCCACGTGCCGGGTCGCCTCGCAGGAGGTGGACGAGGAGTTCGTGCTGCGCCGGTTCACCGAGCTGCTGAAGACGCTCAAGCTCGACGCCGTGGCGTTGGGCGACCCGTACTGGATCAGCCGGTTCAACCCGCGCCAGTTCATCGCGGAACGCTTCCGGCACCAGGGGATCTTCCTGTCCGGTGACGCCGCGCACGTGCAGAGCCCGATCGGCGCACAGGGCCTGAACACCGGCATCCAGGACGCGACGGACCTCGCCTGGAAAATCGCGCTCGTGTTGCGCGCCAAGGCGGGCGACTCCCTGCTGGAGAGCTACCACGCGGAACGGTTCCCGGTGGCGCAGGCGTTGTTCGACTACAACAACATGCTGAGCGCACGCGTCTTCGGCCGCGACGAGCAGGAGCGGCGGCGGTTGCGCAGCCAGAACGAGCGGCTGCACGAACCCGCCTACCACGCCGAGGAGATCGCGAAGCTGAGCCAGTTCGCCGTGACCTACCCGGCACTGGCCGGGTCCGTCACGCGGTCCGGTGTCGTCGCGGGCCGACGCATGCCCTCCTGCTCACTGACTTCGCCGTCCGGCCCGTTCGACCTGTTGCAGGAACTGGGCGTGCGGCGGCACGTCGTCCTCGCGTTCGCGGGTGGCGGGTCGTCGCCCGGCCGGACGCTGGAGAGGTACCGGGAGCGCCTGGGAGACGACGCGGTGCGCGTTTTCACCGTGCACGAACGGATTTCGGCCCGCCAGCGGTACGGGATGCCGGAAGGACCGCACGCTTTGGTCGACATCGCAGGGCGGTGCCGGGAGCGCCTCGGTCTCCTGCCGGGAGACGTCGTGGTCGTCCGTCCGGACGGCTTCGTCGGCGCGGTCGCGGACGGATCGTCTCTGTCCACACTGGACTCTTACCTCGACCGCCTGTTCGCGTGACCGCCGACCGAAGGGGGACACCATGCCGGTGATCATGTTCACGGGCCAGGGCTCGCAGTTCCCCGGCATGGGCCGGGACGTGCTCGACGAGTTCCCCGAGCACCTCGCCCAGGCGGACGAGGTGCTCGGCTACTCGGTCAGGGACCTGTGCCTGCACGACGAGCACGGCAGACTGGCGTCCACGAGGTACGCCCAGCCCGCGCTGTACGTCGTGAACGTGCTGACCTACCTGCGCCTCCGGCGCGAGTGCGGAGTCGAACCGTCGGCGCTCCTCGGCCACAGCCTCGGTGAGTACTGTGCGCTGCACGTCGCGGGCGTCTTCGACTTCGCCAGCGGACTCGCCTTGGTGGCACGGCGCGGTGAGCTGATGGCCGACGCCGCCGGGGGCGGTATGGCCGCGGTCATCGGGCTCGACGCGGACGCGGTGCACGACGCCCTCGCGAGCTGGAGCGGCGGCGGGCTCTGGGCCGCCGGGTACAACACACCGGACCAGACCGTGCTTTCCGGCTCCTCCGAGCAGGTGAGGGCAGCCCGGCAGCACTTCCTCGACGCGGGCGCCCGGTCCTACGTGCCGCTGAACGTCAGCGGCGCCTTCCACTCCCCGCTGATGGCGAGCGCCAAGGCGGAGTTCGCCCGCGTGCTGGACCGGGCGGTCCTGCGGGCGCCGCGCATCCCGGTCGTCAGCAACAGCACCGGGAGGCTCCACACCGCCGACCGGCTCGGCCTGGACCTGGGCGAGCAGATCTCCGGCCCGGTCAGGTGGGTGCAGAGCGTGCGGCTGCTGGCCGGGCGCGGGGAGACCGGCTGGATCGAGGCGGGCCCCAAGAAGGTCCTCACCCCGATGGTCGGCGCCGTCCTGGCCGCCTGACTCAGCTCATCGCGGCACGCACGGCGCCGGCGGCCTTGGTCAGCGCGGCACTGGCCGCCGCCAGGTCCACGTCCTGGCGCCACGAGCTCAGCAGCGTCACCGCGTAGACGTGGCCGAGCTTCACGAACCCGGTGCTGTGGAGCACCCGCCGCCCGTCCGCGCTGCCCCAGCCCTGCTTGACCGCCCACGTCGCACCCGGCACACCATCGGGAACGCCGAAGTGCTGGTCGAACCCGTCGGCCGCGGTGCGCGGCGCCTCCCCCATCGCCGACGTCAGCAAGGCCCGGTCTTCCGCATCGAGCGAACCGGCGATGTGCCGGTACACGCGGGAGACGTCCGAGGCCGACATCATCGTGCTCCCCCACCGGCCCGCGGCGGCGGGCGGCCGGGTGTGGGTCAGACCGAGCGCCTGGGCCTGACGCGTGACGATCGCCGGTCCCCCTGCCTCCTGCCACAACCGGCTCGCCACCGCGTCATCGCTGCGAGACAGCATCGCGGTGACGTCGTTCCGCACCGCCTCGGAGTTCGACGGTGTCCTTTGCAGCAGGTCCAACGCGATGAGCAACTTCACCACCGACGCCGTGGGATGCGCGAGCTCGTTCTTCCACGACAAGGCGGTCACGCACGTGTCGAGGTCCAGGATCTCCATGGACAGCACCGGATCGTGGCCCACGTCCAGCAACGCCGTGCGGGCGTCCTGCAAGCCGGGCGCCTCTTCCGGAGCAGGCGTGAACTCGGTGCAGCCGGTCCGCCAGTCCTCCGCGCCGATCTGCCGGATCGCCACCACGATGACTACCAGCAGCACCATCACCAGCGCCGAGGGGATGACCCACCTGTTCCGCCTCCGCCGCACCCGCAACGGCACTGTCGTCATGTCCGTCGGCAATTTCTGCGTGGCGAAGCCCGCAACGTCTCGCATGACCGTTGTCCCGTCGTGAAAATCCGGTGCCTGTTCCAGACGCGGGCACACAACAGCAGCCGTCCCCCGCCTCCCCTTTCATGGACGCGCGTGTCTGCGCCGCGTTCCACTCAAGACCCACACGGCCGTCCGGAGGAAGCGCGGGACATGTCAGGTGAACACCCGACATCCGAGTGCCGCCGGGCCGCATACCGTCGTCCTCGTCAACGGATTGGAGGCCCCGGACCACAGGGGGTCTGATCGTTCCCACTGGTGTGGGCACAATCAGCGGATCAGTACGCATTGGCGCCTTTCCCGGCAAGGGATTCATCGCGGTCTACAACCACGGCGTCTCCGATTCCGGCTACACGAACCAGGCCGCGGTCACCGAGCCGACAGGTTCCCGGCTCTACGAGGTCGAAGGCAACTACTTCATGAACGCGCTGTGCGGAGGTGTCCTCAACGGGATCGCCACCGGCGGAGGTGCCCACCGCCCGGACTCCGCCGAGATTTCCGGCCTGCGCTCGAAGTTCGACCCCAGCGCGCTGCCGGAACTGCTCGCGCAGCTGTACCCGGTCACCGTGCGGACGTCGGTGCCCAGGCGTTCGGCCAGGTCGGTTCCGGTGAGCCGGGCGTGGGACTGGAGGAGCTCCAGCAGCGTCAGCACACGGGTGAGGCGATGCGACACGGGTCACCCATCATTCAGGGCGGATTGTGTCCTGAATGGAGCTTACGGTCGGGATCACACCGCATTCAGGGAGATCACATGGCTACGTTCGCACTGGTTCCCGGCGCCTGGCTCGGGGCATGGGCTTGGGACGAGACGGCACGCGCTCTGCGGGAGCGCGGCCACACCGCGGTGGCGGTGACACTGACGGGCCTGGCCGAGCGCGCCGGACAGGGCGGGCCTCGGACGGATCTGAGCACCCACATCGCCGACATCACCGCACTGGTCGAGCAGCAGGACCTGCATGACGTCACCTTGGTGGCCCACAGCTACGCCGCCGCTCCGGTCACCGGCGCCGCGGGACGCCTCGGCGACCGGCTGGAACGCGTGGTCTACGTCGACAGCGCCCCGTTCTTCGACGGCATGTGCATGCTCGACCTCCTGGCACCGGGGGCGGCCGATCAGCTGCGGCAGCAGGTCGGGGACGGCTGGCGGCTGGCCATGCCGCCGATCGACGTCCTCGGCCTGTCCGGCAGCCTCGACGGACTCGGCGAGCCCGAACTGGAGCGGCTCGCAGCGCGGGCCACCCCGCACCCGTTCGGCACCTACACCGAACGTCTCACCGGCCCGGTCGACCCCGGCTCCGGAGTGGACCGCGTCCTGATCGCCTGCCACGACTTCACGGCACTGCTGGACGCCGGGGTGCCGCAGCTCGCCGCCCTGAACCAGCCGCCGTGGCGGCGTTTCGACCTGCCCACGGGACATTGGCCGATGCTCTCGGCGCCGACCGAACTGGCCGCCCTGCTCGACGCGGCAGTCGCGGTCACACCCGGCGTCACGGCGGCGGGCTGACGCTCAGGCGTCCGACGCGGCGGCGAAGGCGTCGGCCAGAGCAGATGGGGGGACGTGGGTGAGGTCCTGCCCTTGGCAGGACCTCACCCACCTGCTGGCCGTCCTCGCGATGCCGGCGACTTTGCCACCCAGGCAAAAAACCTTCGCGCAGTCCCGTTCCGATGATCCACTGGGTGGATGAAAACCACCGTTGACGTTGTGGCAGAACGCTTTCGGCTCACGTACTCGTGCGAGAGCATCGACCCGGACTTCGGTGACCTCTTCGGCGACACCGTCGTGGTCTGGCACAACTACGAAAGCGAGATGTCCGTACCCGGCCGGGAGCTGGCGGACGTCATGATCCGCATGGTGAGCGCGGCCTCCGAGGTCGTCCGCGGCCACCGCGACACCGTGTGGGCGATGCAGGTGAGCCCGGACGGCTTCACGCTGGCCGCCACGCTCGAAGGCGAACTGCCCGACGGCACACCGGTCCGCATCCCGCGGTGCCTCCTGGTCGAGGTGCGGGACGGGCTGATCGTGCGCATCAACGAGTTCGGCGACCACAGCCAGCGCGAACCCTACGACAGGGTCCTGAAAGCCGCCGGGAGGTTCCGCAGCTGATATCGCAAACCTGGGATCTCCTGGCGGGAGCGCCGGCGGTCACTCCTCGCCCGCGCTGAGAACCTCCAGGATCTCGACCAAAGTGGACAGTTGTTCCGCGGTGAGCGGGCTGAAAAGCTCCTCCGCCGCCAGCTCGTAGCCCGCCGTCCACTCCTGGGCCAGCGCGGCGCCCTGCGGGGTCACCCGGAGGAACACGGACCGGCGGTCCTCCGCGCTGGCCTGGCGTTCGAGCAGCCCGTCGCGGACGAGCGCGTCGACGAGCGACGACGCGGTTCCCTGGGTGATGCCCACCGCGAGGGCCAGCTCGGTGACGCGCACCGGTTGCGACCGCGCCACCTCGACCACCAGGCGGGACCGCGGCGTCGAGACGCCGTGCTCGCCCAGGCGTTCGTTGAAATGACGCACGAGGACCTTCGCCGCACGGCTGAACTCGTCGGCCACCCTCGCCGCGGTCACGCGCTCCTTCGCGCCGGACATCCGCCACCTCCCGCTTGACGCCCCATCCTACGGCAGGTTACATAGACGTAGATACATCGATGCCAAACTATTCGATGTCGATGCGAACTGTGGGAGTGGAAGCATGAAGATCTTCGTCACCGGCGGCAGCGGTTTCGTCGGCAGTGCGCTCGTCCACCGGCTCGTCGCCGAAGGACACGAGGTTCTGGCGCTGGCCAGGTCGGGTTCGAGCATCCAGCGCGTCCGCGCGGCCGGGGGCGACCCGGTCCCCGGCGACCTCGCCGACCTCGGCAGGACCGACCGGCCGTGGCACGCGAGGCTGCGGGAGGTCGACGCGGTCGTGCACGTCGCGGCCCACATGGAGTTCTGGGGACCGGACGCCCTCTTCGAGCAGGCCAACCACGTGCCGACCGTGGCCCTGCACGAGGCGAGCGTCGCCGCCGGTGTGCGGCGGTTCGTGCTCGTCAGCGCCGCGTCCGTCTCCACGGGCAGCCAGCGCCGTCCCGTCGTGGACGAGTCGACGCCGGAAGGGAAGGCGAACATCGCCTACAGCCGGGTCAAGCTGGCCACCGAGCGCGCCCTGCTCGAGGCCCGCGGCGGGGAGACCGAACTGGTGGTGCTCCGGCCACCGTTCATCTGGGGCCGAGGCATGGCGACCCTCGACGAGCTCACGAAGGTCGCCGAGGCCGGACGGTTCTCCTGGATCGACGACGGCAGGCACACCGTCGACTTCGTCCACGTCGAGAACCTGGTCAGCTCGATCCTCCTCGCGCTCACGCGAGGCCGTCACGGCGGCGTCTACTACGTCACCGACGGCACCCCGATGCCCATCCGCGACTTCCTGACCCCGTTGCTCGCCACGCGCGGCGTGGACCTGTCCAAGAGCCGCAGCGTTCCCATGACGATCGCGGCCCCGATGGCGGCGATGATGGACCGCACCGCACGCCTGCTGCGCCGGAAGACCGCACCGCCGCTGACGAACTGGCTCGTGAGCTGGACCGGCCGCGACCGTTCCTACGACATCACCGCCGCGCGGACCGAGCTCGGTTACTCGCCGGACGTGACCCTGGAGAAGGGTCTGGCCGAGATGAGGTCACCCGCCGGACGCCGCCCTCACGCGGCCTGAAGCGCGGGCCCGAGGAGCAGCCCGCCGTCGATGACGTACTCCGACCCCGTGACGAACGAGGCGTCCGACGACGTGAGGAACAGGAGGAGCCGGGTGACGTCGACCGGCTCGCCGAGCCGCGGGACGGCGAACGGCTCGGGCGAGTAGAAGTCGGCGATCGCCGCGGTAGCTCCCGCCGCCGGCTCCTGGATGAAGGGGGTCGCGATCACGCCGGGATGGATGGTGTTCACACGGATGTTGTCCCGTCCGAGCTCGAGCGCCGCCGTCCGGGTCAGCCCCCGCACGGCCCACTTGCTGGCGACGTACGGCGCGTAGTGCGCGGTGCCACCCACGCCCATCACCGAGGCGATGTTGACGATGGCACCCCCTCCCGCGCGGCGCAGGGCGGGGGCGGCGACCTTGATGCCGAGGAAGGTCCCGGTGAGGTTGACGTCGAGGATGCGCGACCACGTGGCGTGGTCCGTCTCCTCGATCAGCGCCGGCGGGTTCTGCACGCCCGCGTTGTTGACAAGCACGTTCAGCCCGCCGAAGGCGCTCTCGGTGTCCTGCACAGCGGCGGACCACGAGCTCTCGTCGGTGACGTCGAGGGAGACGAAGCGAGCGCGGTCGCCGAGCTCGTCGGCGAGAGCGGTGCCGCGTCCGGCGTCGATGCCGCCGATCACCACGTTCGCCCCCTCCGCGTGGTAGGCGCGGACGTGGCTCGACCCCTGGCCACCGGCCCCACCGGTCACGAGCACGGTCCGGCCGTCGAAGCGAAGCATCAGCTGTTCCTCCGATGCGTGAGCGACTGGCCGGGGTCGTCATCGACGAGCGACCAGTGGTGAGCCACTCGACTCACCACTCACGACAGTAGGTCGGCGGCAATGGTGAGTCAAGTGACTCACCTCGTATGCTCGGGGTCGTGACGACGTATCACCAGCGCATCGCCCGGGAGAAGCGGGCGCTGATCCTGGCGGCCGCGACCGAGCTGTTCCTCGAACTGGGCTACGACCGGACGTCGCTGGCCCGGATCGCGGAACGCTCGGGCGTGTCGCGAGCCACCCTGTTCAAGCAGTTCCCGACGAAGGCCGCCCTGTTCGACGCGATGGTCACCGAGTCGTGGTCGGCCGCCGCCGAAGAGGCCCCGCCCCCTCCCGGCGACATCACCGGCGGCCTCACCACCATCGGCCGCCGCTACGCCGAGCTGCTGAGCCGCGCCCAGATGACCGACCTGTTCCGGATCGTCATCGCCGAGCTGCCACGGTTCCCCGAACTCGCCAACGCCCAGTTCTCCCAAGGGAAACTGCCCTACTTCGAGTCCGTGCGCGACTACCTGCTGTCCGAACAGGACGCGGGGACGATCCGGGTCGACGACGCGGACCTCGCGGCCACCCAGTTCCTCGGCATGATCTCCAACTACGTCTTCTGGCCCGCACTTCTGGTGCCGGGCTGGGAAGTGAGCGCCGAACGCGCCGCCCAGGTGGTCGACGAGGCCGTCCGCACCACCGCCGCCCGGTACTCCACGACCTCCTGAACCCGCGCCTCATATTTAGGAACGCTCGTTCTTGACTGATCGTTCCTAAAAACGCTAGCGTCGACGTCATGGGACGACGACGGTCTTTCGACGTGGACGAGGTCGTGGAGGCTGCGGCGGAGCTGTTCGCCGGCCGCTCCTACGACGGCGTCTCGATCGACGACCTGGTGACCCGGCTCGGGGTGCACCGCAACAGCCTCTACGGCGTGTTCGGCAGCAAGCGCGGCTTGTACCTGACCGCGTTGCGCCGGCACGTGGATCACGACGTGCGCCCGCACCTGGCTCAGGCAGCGCGCTCGGACCGGACACCGGCCTGGGACCTGCTGCTGCTCGCCGCGGTCGACCGGGCGCCGGACGACCCCGAGGTCGCCGAACTGGTGTCGACGGTCTTCACCGAGCTCGACGAGGCGACCGGCGATCCGGGAGTCACGGAGGCACTGCTGGGCAGATGGCTACGCAACCGCGGTGCCCTCACCGTCCCAACCGGACAGAAGCTGCCGGAAACGGCGTCAGAAAAGGAGAGCTGACATGGCGGTCGTCAGCGTGCAAGGCACCGACCTGATGGTGGAGATGCAAGGGCTCGACAAGCTGTGGGCGTTGAAGAGCCAGCTGACCATCCCGCTGGCGAACGTGCGGGGAGCCACGGTGGACCCGGGAATCGTGGGTGAGCCGAAGGGAATCCGGGCACCGGGCACGCACGTGCCCAAGGTGATCACCGCGGGCACGTTCCACCGCGAGGGCGAGAAGGTCTTCTGGGCGGTGCGCAACGCGCAGAACGCCGTGGTCGTGGAACTGGCCGACGAGGACTACACCCGCCTGGTGGTCGAGGTGGACGACCCGCGCGCCGTGGTGGCCATGATCGAAGAGGCGACCAGCCGATGACCGTCAAAGCGGCATTGGCCCTGGCAGCGCTCATCTCCACAGCGATAGCCGGAATCGCCACCGCCGCTCCCCACCACGACACGAGGGCTTGGCTGCCCGCACAGGACGAAGAAGTCTCCTTCGTCGTCGACGGCACGACCACCTACGGCACGCTGCACGTCCCGGCCCGTCGCCGCGGCGAACGGTTACCCGCGGCCCTTCTGCTGCCCGGCAGCGGCCCCACCGACCGTGACGGCAACCAGCCTCCGGCGTTCACGCCGAACACCATCCGCGACCTGGCCGGCGTGCTCGGCGACGACCGGGTCGTGACCCTCCGGTTCGACAAGTACGGCACCGGCCGCACGGGACTGGGCGCGTGGGCGGAACGTCCCCACGAGCTCGACCACCCGGCGTTCGTCCGGCAAGCCGCGGCCGCCCGCGATTTCCTGCACGGCCGAAGGGAAGTAGCTCCGGGCCGGGTGGCACTCGCCGGTCACAGCGAAGGAGCGCTGACGGCGCTGATGCTCGCCGCGGACGCTCCTCACCACCGGCGAGCCGCCGCGCTGATCATGTTGCAACCGCTCGCGTTGCGAATGCTGGACGTGCTGGCCATGCAGCTGCACGACCAGACCGGGCAACTGGTCGAGTCGGGAGCGATGACCGAGGCGGAAGCCCAAGCCCTGGACCGCGCGATCGACACCGCCGTGGCCGACCTGCGAGCCGACCGGCCCGTCGACACGACCGCCATGCCACCCGCGCTCGCCGCGCTGTTCCAGGCATTGGCGGGACCGAGCCGGAAGTTCATCACGTCCATCGACGCCGTCCACCCGCCCGACGTCGCACGCCGCCTGCGCCCGATGCCCGTGCTGCTGACCTGCGGCGCCCTGGACCCCCAGGTGCCCTGTCACACCACCGACCAGCTCGCCGCCGTCGTGCGCCACCGCGTCGTCCTGCCCGATGCGGGCCACGCGATGACCACGGCCGACGGAACGTTCTCACCGGTCCTGACCAGGCATCTCAGCGCCTTGCGCTGGTGACGCCCCCGCCTGCCCGCCGGGGTCCGGCGCGACTCCGGTGGCAGAAGCCGTGATCTCCCACAGAGCACGAGCGAGCACCGGGTCCTGCGCCGTCGCCGAGCGGCGGGCAGGCCCGGCCGGACCACGGATCTCGAAGGGCCCGGTGGGCCCCAGATAGCTGCCACCGGACACCGGCCCGGTCGCGGCGAGCAGCTGCGGCCGGATACCGGTGGCGACCGGCTGGGAGAGGAACCGGTCCGGCCCCACGAGCAGGCGCGCCCTCCACGTGTTGCGACGGGCGAGGGCGTTGTTCAACAGCTCCGACGACGTCAGCCCCGGATGCGCGGCGACGGACAGCACCGGGTCACCGGCGAGCCGCAACCGCCGGTCGAGCTCCGCGGCGAACAACAGGTTCGCCACCTTCGAGGCCCCGTAGGCCCGCGTGGGCGAGTACCGCCGCCGCTCCCAGTGCAGATCGGTGAGATCGAGCCCGCCAGTGCGATGCCCCAGGCTGGACGTCGTCACCACCCGCGAAGGCCGTTCGGGACTTCCCGCCGCCCGCAGCGCCGGCATCAGCAACCACGTCAACGCGGCCGGCCCCAGGTGGTTGGTCCCGATCTGCAGCTCGAACCCGTCACGCGTCCGCTCATGCGGCCCCAGCGACACCGCGGCGTTGTTGATGAGCACGTCAACCCGATCACCAGTGCGTTCCCGGATGTCCGCGGCAGCAGCGCGCACCGAGCCGAGGTCAGCCAGGTCGAGCAGGACAGCCTCCGCCGACCCCCGCGCCCGGACCTGCTCGACAGCCACCGCTCCACGCTCAGCGTCCCGAACGGTCATGAGCACACGCGCACCGGCCGCGGCCAGCTCCCCGGAAAGAGCAAGACCAAGACCGGACGTGGTCCCGGTGACGACGATGCTGCGCCCCGCGAGATCGGGCAGTTCATATGACAGTGTCATACGAACAACTGTCCCCACTTCATATGACGTTGTCAACTAAGCTGCCCGCATGACACGGACCGAGACCGCCGCGGCCACCCGACGAGCCCTGGTCCGCGCCGCCTCCGACCTGCTCGACGAGGGAGGCCCCGGCGCCGTGACCCTCCGCGAGGTGGGCTCCCGGGCCGGTGTCTCGCGCGGCGCGCCCTACGGGCACTTCGAGAACAAGGACCACCTGCTGACCGAGCTCGCGATCAACGCGTGGAACTCACTGGCAGACGAGGTCGAACAGACCCGCACGGCCCCCACCCCGCAAGCCCGGCTGGAGCAGGCCGTCCTCGCGTTCATCGGCATGGCCCGGCGGCAGCCACATCGCTACGCCCTGATGTTCAGCACCCCGGCGAGCACACCGGCCGCCGCCGAGGCCGCGGACCGCCTGGAACGAAACTTCCTCGCCCTCATCGCGGACGTGGTGGGCGAACCCGACGCACCCCGTTGGTGCGCCTTGCTGATGTCCAGCGCCCACGGCATCGCGGGGATGGAACTGAGCGGCCACCTGGCAAAGGACAAGTGGCAGGTCAGCGTCGAACAACTGGTACGCATGCTGGTCAACGCGACCCGCCACCCGTGAGACTCCCGGCTCAGTCGCGATCAGCCAGGTGAATCCCCAGATCGGTGCGCCCTGGCAACAGATCCTCCCGCAGCGCACGCGTACCCGCGTACTCCCCGTCACGCAGACGCCGGAACCGCCGCGGACGTTCGTCAGCGAGCCCTCCGACCCTGCTCACCAGACGCTCGACCTCACGCTCGACCCCTTCGGCCCCCAGCGAGTCGGCGTCGTGGACCACATGCAGATCCAACGTCTCGATCCCGACATACCAGAGCACACCGTGAGTGATCGGAAACAGCAGTGAGTCGAGATCCCCGCTGATCCCACGCGGCCCGACAGAACGCTCGTCCTCGCCGGCGGTAACCACCACCAGCGCCTTGCGCCCCACCAGCCCACCATCGCCGTACCGGCGAGGCACCCCCAGCTCGGCGTCGAGGTCGCCATAAGCGAACCCGCTGGTGAGCACCCGGTCGAACCACCCCTTCAAGATCGCCGGCGGCCCGTACCACCACAACGGGAACTGCAACACGAGCAACTCGGCCTTCGCGAGCTTCGCCTGCTCCTCCCGCACGTCGTCGGGCAGCTGGCCACTCGCGTACACCTCCCCCACCAACTCGGAGATGTTCCCCGGACGCTCCGCCAGATCCCCCAGGTCACGCTGCGACAACACGGGATCGAACCCTTGGGCGTACAGGTCCGACACCGCCACCTCGTACCGTTGCGCCAAAGCCTTGGTCCCGGCTTGCAGCAGGCGGTCGTTGAGCGAGTCACGGCGCGGGTGCGCATACACCCACAGAGCGGTGTCCGGCTTCGGCGGATGAACGATGGTCATACGCCCAGTCAAACGCTCTGTGGCGGCGCGCAGAATAGGCGAACGTCCCGCGCCCATGCGCGCACGTCCATGTCGCGGGTGTGCCGGAACCGCGACAGGTGGCATCCAGCCACTTGCCGGGTGAGCTGAGTTCGGGCTCGGGGTTCGGAGCGTGGTCGACAGCACCAGGCGAGGGCACCAGGTGCGTTCGCGCAAGCCGACTTGCGTGCTTGTCGAGATCAGGGCACCAGGCTTGCTGCGGCATCGACGAAGGCGTCGATGAGGGATGACCGGCGCGCCGCAAGCCAAGCCAGGCACACCTGGTTCGGTCCGATGTCCTCGACCGGGATGCCGATGACGTCCTGGCGGGTGTAGAACGCCGCCGTCGACAGGGGAATGACGCAGATCCCCGCTCCAGCGGCGACAAGTTCCAGCTTCTCCTCGACGCTGTTCACACGCGGCACTTCGGGCCAGTACGCGTTCGACAGGTCCCGGATCCGCGCGGTGAACCGGGCGAGCCTGCCGGCGCGGGGTCCCGACATCCCCGGCCGGTGAGTGAACCCGGGAACAGCGTTGTGCCAGAAGCCGATCACGCCGCCGCACCTGGCAGCGGCGTGATCGCCGCCGGAAGGCCCTCAAGTTTGAACCGGCCGCTCCCGTGGTATCGACCAGGACCGTTTCCGTACCGTTCTGGAGGGTGCTCATGCAGATCCAGGTCAACACCGACCACAACATCCACGGTGGCGAACGGCTGGCCACCTATGTGACCACGGACCTGGAGAGCGGCCTGTCCCGGTTCAGCGGATGGCTGACCCGCGTGGAAGTGCACCTCAGTGAGGACGGGGGCAGCAAGCCGGAAGACAAGAAGTGCGTCATCGAGGCGCGCCCGGGAGGCAAGCAGCCGGTCGCGGTCACCCATCACGCGACCACTGTGGACGACGCCTACGCCGGGGCGGCGCAGAAGCTGGGGCGGGTGCTGGATTCCCGGTACAGCCGCGCCCACGACCACAAGGGCAGTGACAGCATCCGCCACATGCCCGCGCCGGAGGACCTCGAGCCGGTCAGCGGGATCGAGAACGAGTCTCGGGACTGACCAAGGCGACAGGACGCCGCAGCCCTCATGGGCACGGTCCTCAACCCGCGCGACCTGTGACGGCCCGCAGAGGCGGGCCGTCAGGCCGGGGAGTTCAGACCAGCGGCGCGAAGAAGAACGTGTCGCGGCGGGCGAACCGGCCGTCGTCGGTGAACTCGAAGAAGTCGGAGAACCTCAGGTCTACGTTGCTGCCGTCGTGCAGGACGCCGGCGAACCTGCCGTAGACCGCGACCTCGTTCGTGCTCTCCACGACCTTGTCGATGGTGTGGCGGCCCTCGCGGATGACGCGCGCGCCGCCGTAGAAGGCGCTCATCTCGTCGTGGCCGACCATCGGTGCGTAGCCGGGGCGGCGGTAGGTGGCGTCCGGGCTGAACATGTTGACCAGGCCCGCCACGTCGCCCGCGTCGACGAGCTCGTAGTAGCGGTGGACGGAGGTGACGTGGGCGGTGTTCAGGACGGCGGTCATGGGCGGGGCTCCTCGCTGGACGGATGAGCGGACAAGTGGGCGGACAGGACGGCGCCGATGGCCGCCAGAGGCCGGCGGGCGGTCATACCGCCGTGGGTGCTGTGCACGGGGTGGATCTCGACGTGGCCGCCGAGGTGCGGCAGCCACGAGGCCGGGGTGGGGTCGGACGGGGACTTGCCCTGCGTGGCCTCGAAGACGAGCGCGCGGGCGGTGAGCGGTGACGGCTCGTGCCGGTTGTGGAGGTTGACGTTGGCCGCGAACACCTCGGGCAGCGCGGCGCCGCTGAAGGCGGCCAGCGGACCGGTCTGGTCGCGGATCACCTCGTCGAACTCCTCGCGGGAGGCGACCTCGGCCTCGTAGCCGAGGGAGGCGAGCAGCGGGGTCAGCAGGTCCGGGTCGTCCGGCGAGACCTCCGGGTGGTCGCCGGTCTCGGGGTAGCCGTCGAGCAGGGCCAGCAGGCCGACGTCCTCCAGCTGTGCGGCCATCTCGTGCGCGACGACCGCGCCGAACGACCAGCCGAGCAGGTGGTAGGGGCCGTCCGGCTGGACGCTCCTGACCAGGCCGGCGTAGTCGGCGGCCATCTCCGCGACGCTGCCGGGCATGGCCGACGGGTCCGTCAGGCCGCGTGCCTGCAACGCGTACACCGGGCGGCGCGGGTCGAGGTGCGGCAGCAGGCCGAAGTACTCCCAGCCGATGCCCGCGCCGGGGTGGACGCAGAACAGCGGTGCGAGGTCGCCGCCGGTGCGCAACGGGATCAGCGCGCCGAGCGGGTCGCTCGCCTCGGACGTGCCCAGTTGCTCGGCCAGCGCGGCCGGGCTCGGTGCGTCGAAGAGCAGCCGCAGGTCCGGGCGCACCCCCAGCTCCGCGCGAATCCTGCTGACCAGCTTGGCCGCCAGCAGTGAGTGGCCTCCGAGGTCGAAGAACCCGTCGTCCGGGCCAACCCGGTCGCGGCCCAGCACCTCGGCGAACAACGCGCAGAGCGTCGCCTCCAGCACTGTCGCGGGCTGACGTGCCTCGGTGGTCACGACCTCCGGCGCCGGCAGGGCCTTGCGGTCGAGCTTCTCGTTGGGGGTCAACGGCAACGCGGGCAGCACGACGAACGCCTCGGGCACCATGTACCGCGGCAGGAACTCGGCGAGCGCCCGTTTGGTCGCCGCCGCGTCCAGGCCGTCCGGGGCGACGAGGTAGGCGACCAGCCGGTCGTCCCGCACGATCACCGCCGCTTGCGCGACCTCCGGCAGCGCGCACAGCGCCGCCTCGATCTCACCGGTCTCGATGCGCAGGCCGCGCAGCTGCACCTGCTGGTCGGCACGGCCGTGGAAGGCGAGCCGGCCGTCCGGCAGCCAGCGCACCAGGTCGCCGGTCCGGTACATCCGGCCCCGCGGCGCGGCGACGAACCGGGTCGCGGTCAGCGCGGGCTTGCCCAGGTAGCCGCGGGCCAGCCCTTCGCCGCCGATGTAGAGCTCGCCGACCACACCGGGCGGCACCGGCCGCAGGTCGTCGTCGAGCACGTAGGCGCGGTAGTTGTCGATCGGTGTGCCGATGTCGGGCAGGTCGGTGTCCGCGCCGGGCAGCACCAGGCCGCACGTCGAGTTCACCGTGCATTCCGTCGGTCCGTAGAGGTTGTACAGCTCGAACGGCATGCCGGTGGACGGACGGCGGCGCAGCGCGTCGCCGCCGGTGTGCATGACGCGTACCTCGGAGGCGGCCAGCGCCGGCTCGTCCAGCATCGCTTCCAGCCGCGGTGTGGCGAGGGAGGAGACGGTGATGCGGCTGTCCCTGATCCACTCGGCCAGTGCCTCGGTGTCCTCCAGCACGTGCTGCGCGGGCAGGTGCAGAGCCGCACCGGAGACGAGGGTGGGCCAGATCTCCGCCACCGCCGCGTCGAAGCCCTGCGCGGACAGGTAGCTGGAGCGGTCGGACGGGACGAGTCCGAGGGCGGGGACGAGCCAGGCCGTCTGGTAGGCGAAGGCACGGTGCTCGACGACGACGCCCTTCGGACGGCCGGTGGAGCCTGAGGTGTAGATGACGTAGGCGGCGTCGCGGAGGTGGGTGGTGACGGCCGGTGCGCTCACGGGACCGCCGTCCGGCACCCCCGCGTCCAGCACCACCTTCGCCGCGTCGCTCGACTCCACGAGGTGCGCGAACCGCCGCTGCGTCACCACCACCGGCGCCCCGGCGTCGGCGAGCATGTAGCGCAGCCGTTCCGCCGGGTAGGTGGTGTCGACGGGCAGGTACGCCGCCCCGCTCTTCAGCACCGCCAGCAACGCCAGGATGCTGCTGCTGTCTCGGTCCGTGCAGACGCCGACCACGGTGCCGCGTCGCGCGCCAAGTGCGATCAGGTGGTGCGCGAGCCTGTTGGCCCGCTCGTCCAGCTCCCGGTAGGTGAGCGTGCCGTCGTGCGCCACGACCGCGGGCGCGTCGGGGGTGCGGCGCGCGACCTCGGCGATCTGCTCGTGCACCGGCCGGGTCACGTCGTGCTCGACGGCCGTGTCGTTCCAGCGGTGCAGCACGGTGTCCCGCTCCGCGTCGGTCAGCACCTCGACCCGGCTCAGCGGCGCCGAGGGGTCGGCGACGACCGCCTCGACCAGGCGGACGAGCCGGGCCAGCAGGGTCTCGGCGCCGGTCCGGTCCCACAGGTCGACGGCGTACTCGAGGACCACCTGCAGTCCGGTGTCGCTCTGCCCGAAGCCCAGTGACAGGTCGAGCTTCGCGCCGCCGGTGGTGGTCCGGACCGTGCTCACGTCCACGCCGGGCAGGCCGAGCGAGTCGTCCTCCACGCCGTCCACACCGTCCTGCAGGGCGAGCGACACCTGGAACAGCGGGTGCCGGGTGCTCGACCGCTCCGGGTTGACCCGCTCGACGACGCGGTCGAACGGCACGTCCTGGTGCGCGTATGCGGCCAGGTCGGCTTCGCGGACGCGGCGCAGGACCGTGGCGAAGTCCGGGTCGCCGGACAGGTCGACGCGCAGCGCCAGCGTGTTCACGAAGAGGCCGACGAGGTCGTCCAGGTCCTCGGGGCCGCGGCCGGCGACGACGGTGCCGAGCACGATGTCCGTGCCCGCGCCCAGCTTCGCGAGCAACGTGGCCACGACCGCGTGCAGCGCCATGAACACCGTCGCGTTGTTGGCGCGTGCCAACGCGACCAGGCCCTGGTGGGTAGACGGTCCGACGTGTGCGCGGACCTCGTCGCCGATGTTCTCCGACACCACCGGACGCGGGCGGTCGACGGGGAGACGCAGCTCGTCCGGGGCACCCTCCAAAGTGGACGCCCAGAACTCGAGCGAGTCGTCGAACGTGGTCTCCTGCCGCAGGGTGTGGTCCGGGTACTGGATCGGCAACGGCCGCCAGTCCGGTGCCGTGCCGGTGACGCGAGCGCGGTAGGCCGAAGCGAGGTCGCGCAGCAGCACGCCGGTCGACCAGCCGTCCGTGGCGATGTGGTGCAGTGCCAGCAGCAACACGTGATCGCGGGCATCGACGCGCAACACGTGGACGCGCAACGGCAGCTCCGACGCGAGGTCGAACGGCCGCGTCACCAGTGCGGCCAGGGTGTCGTCCAGCGATTCCCCTGCGCAGTCCTCGACCTCGAACACCAGCTCGTCCGCCGGCCGCACGACCTGGTGCCAGCCCTGGTCGTCCTCGGGGAACACCGTCCGCAGCGCCTCGTGCCGGTCCACCACGTCGAGCAACGCGGCCCGCAGCGCGGCCAGGTCGAGCTCTCCGCGCAACCGCAACGCGTGCGGGGCGGTGTAGGCGTGGTCCGCGACCTCCATCGCGAGCCGGACGCCGAGCTGGGCCGACGACAGCGGCACCCGGTCCGGCCGCTGCCCCGGGCGAACCGCGGCACGCACCGCGGGCCCGCCGTCCAGGTGACCGTCGAGGCCGCGGGGCGTGGGGTCGCGGAACAGCACGCGGATGCCGAGCTCGACGCCGAACACCGTGCGGATCGAGGCGAGCAGCCTGGCCGCGAGCAGCGAGTGCCCGCCGAGGTCGAAGAACCCGTCGTCGAGACCGACCGCCGGGAGTCCGAGCACCTTGGCGAACAGCCCGCACAGGATCTCCTGGCGGGGAGTGCGGGGCTGCGAGCCACCCGTGGTCCAGGTCGGCGCGGGCAACGCGCGGCGGTCCAGCTTCCCGTTGGGAGTCAGGGGGAGCGCGTCGAGCTCCACGAACGCGGCGGGCACCATGTGGTCGGGCAGCCGCTCCGCCACGTGCGCCCGGAGGTTCCCCGCGGCACCGACGACGTAGGCGACGAGTCTTTTGCCGCCCACGTCCTCACGGGCCACCACGGCCGCGGCCGTCACGTCCGGGTGGGAAGTGAGCACCGCCTCGATCTCGGCGGGCTCGACCCGGAAACCGCGGATCTTCACCTGGTCGTCGGCGCGGCCGAGATAGGTCAGCGTGCCGTCGGCGCGGCGGCGGACCAGGTCTCCCGTGCGGTACAGCCTCGCCCCGGCCCCGAACGGCGAGGCCACGAACCGTGCGGCGGTCAGTCCCGGCCGCCCGAGGTAGCCGTAGGCCAAGCCTTCTCCGCCGACGTACAGCTCCCCCGCCGCGCCGACCGGCACGAGCGCCATCCGGTGGTCCAGCACCAGGGCGGTCTTGCCCCGCAACGGGGTTCCGATCGGCACCACGGCCCCGTCCCAGCCGGACGGCACGGTGAACGACGTGGTGAACCCCATGCTCTCGACCGGCCCGTAGCCGTTGACCACACCGATGCCCGGCACGGCGGCCAGCACCGACCGCACGTGGACGGCGGACGCCGCCTCGCCGCCGGTCAGCGCCCAGCGCAGGCCGGAGAAGATCTCCGGGCTGGTGTCCCAGAGGTGGTTGAACAGGCTCGCCGACGCGTCCAGCACGGTCACGCCGTGGCGCACCACGAGCTGGGCGACGACGGCGGGTTCCGGCCGCTGACCGGGGTAGAGCACGGACGTCCCGCCCGCGAGCAACGGCCCGAGCAGCTGGGTGGCGAAGGCGTCCCACGACACCGAGGCGCATTGCAGCCACACCTCGCCGGGACCGAATCCCGCGTACCGCTGACCGACGAGCGTGCCGGTCAGCGCCCGATGTGGTGCGGCGGCGGCCTTGGCGGCACCGGTGGAGCCGGAGGTGAACATGACGCACGCCAGGTCGTCCGGGCCGGTGTCCGGTGCCAGGAACGGCATCGGCCGCACCTGGTCCAGCTCCACCACCGGCACGCCGGCGTCGAACGGCCGGTCGGTCAGCACGAGCCGCACCGGCAGCGACGCGACCATCGACGCGAGCCGCGCCGGCGGGAAGCCGACGTCGAGCATCAGGTACGCGCCGCCCGCCTTCAGGACGGCGAGCAACGCGGTCACCATGCCCACGCCGCGTCCGATGTGGACTCCGACGATGTCGCCGCGCCGGACTCCCTGCGACACCAGGAAACCGGCGAGGGCCTCGGACTCGGCCTCCAGTGACGCGTAGCTCACTTCCTCGTCACCCGACACGAGCGCCACGGCGTGCGGGGTGCGCGCGGCCTGAAGGCTGAACAGCCGGTGCACCGTCAGAGGAGGTGCCGGTGTCTCCGTCGTCGACAGCGCCGCCGCGCGTTCCTCGGCGGACAGCACGTCGAGGTCCCACAACGACCGGTCCGGGTCGGCGGCGGCCTGGTCCAGCAGCCGCACCAGGCGTGCCAGCAGCATCTCGGCGGTCGCGTCGTCGAACAGACCGGTGAGGTACTCCAGTGAGCACCTCACGCCGTCGCGGCCCTCGTCCAGCGACAGGGTGAGGTCGAACTTCACCTCGCCCTGCCCCATCGGCTCGACGGTGGCGGTGAGGCCGGGCAGCGCGAGGCTCGCCGCGTCGTCGGACCCGGCCAGCACCATCACCTGGAACAACGGGTGCCTGCCCGGTGCGCGCACCGGGTTCAGCTCCTCCACCAGGCGGTCGAACGGCAGGTCCTGGTTGCCGTAGGCGTCCAGCGACTCCTCGCGCACCCTGCCGAGCAGCGCGCGGAACGACGGGTCGCCGGACAGGTCCACCCGCAGCACCAGGGTGTTGACGAAGAACCCGACCAGGTCGTCCAACGCCTCCTCGTCCCTGCCGGTGACGACCGTGCCGATCGGGACGTCCTCACCGGAGCCGCTGCGGGCGAGCAACGCGGCGAAAGCGGCCTGCGCGACCATGAACAGCGTCGCGCCGGACTCCTCCGCCAGGGCGGCGAGTCCTCGTGCCGTACCGGCGTCCAGCACGGCGCCGACCACCCTGCCCGCGGTGCCGGTGCCCGCGTCACGCGGACGGTCGACCGGCAGCACGATCTCCTCCGGCAGCCCGGCGAGTCTCGTCCGCCAGTGCGCCAGCTGGGCGCTGACCAGGCTCGCCGGGTCGTCGGGGGACCCGAGCAGGTCCTGCTGCCACAACGTGTAGTCCGCGTACTGGACCGGCAACGGCTCCCAGTCCGGCTCCTCCCCCGCCACCCGCGCCGTGTACGCGGCCGCGAGGTCGCGCAGCAACGGCCCGAGCGACCAGCCGTCACTGACGATGTGGTGCATCACCAGCAGCAGCACGTGGTCGAGCGGTCCCTCCCGGAGCAGGTGGGCGCGCAACGGCGGCTCGGCGGCGAGGTCGAAGGCCGTTCGCGCCGCCCGGCTCAGCGCGGCCGGGTCGCCGGGTTCGAGCGCGGCGAGCACGACCTTCGCGTCGTCCAGGATCTCCTGGTACGGCAGGCCGTCCTTGCTCGGGAACGTGGTGCGCAACGCCTCGTGCCGCAGGACCACGTCGGTGAGCGCGCGCTCCAGGGCCTCGGTGTCGAGCGTGCCGTGCAGGCGGACGGCGACCGGGATGTTGTAGGCGGCGCCGGTGCCCTCGTGCCGATCGAGGAACCACAGCCGCTGCTGGGCGAACGACAGGGGGATCACAACGTCTCCTTGGACCTCGGACGGGCCCGCAGCACGGGCCTCGGAGCGGGACGGGAGGCGGCCACCGGCAGCTGGGCGGCCAGGCCCGCGACCGTCGGGTGCTCGAACACGGTGCGCACGGCCAGTTCCGCGCCGAAGACCGACCGCACGCGGCTCACCAGGCGCATCACCAGGATCGAATGGCCGCCCAGCGCGAAGAAGTCGTCGTCCGCGGTCACGTCGGGCGCGTTCAGCAGCTCGGCGAACAGGCCGCAGAGCACCTCTTCGTGCGGGGTGCGCGGCGCACGACCGGCGACGCTGCGCACGTCCGGGGCGGGCAAGGCGGCACGGTCGAGCTTCCCGTTCGGCGTGCGCGGCAACGACTCCAGCGCGACGATCGCGGCCGGCACGAGGTAATCGGGCAGCTGCCGCGCGGCGAACTCCCTCAGGCCGTCCGCCTCGCCGACGACGTACGCGACGAGCCGCTTGTCCCCTGGGGTGTCCTCGCGGACGACCACCTCGGCCTGCCGCACACCGGGATGATTGGCGAGCACGGCCCGCACCTCGCCGGGCTCGATCCGGAAGCCGCGGATCTTGACCTGCTCGTCGGCGCGGCCGAGGAAGTGCACCACGCCGTCGCGGTCCTGGCGGACCAGGTCTCCCGTGCGGTACATCCGCTCGCCCGGCGCGCCGTACGGGTTGGCGACGAACCTTTGCGCCGTGGCAGGGGTCTGGCCCAGGTAACCGTGCGCTAGACCGTCTCCCGCCATGTACAGCTCACCGGGGGTGCCCGGCGGGACCGGCCGCAGCCGGCGGTCGAGCACGAACACCCGCTTGCCGGTGACCGGCCGTCCCACCGGCACGCTCACCCGCTCCAGGTCGCGGAGCTCCACGGTGTGGCACAGCGTGAAGATGGTGTTCTCGAGCGGCGAGTAGCCGTTCACGACCCGCAGGGAGGGACGCCGGTCGAGCAACGTCCGCAGGTGCGGGACCGAGGCGGGTTCGCCGCCGGTCATCACCTCGCGGACGCCGTCGAACACCTCGGGCGTCTCGTCGACGAGGAAGTTGAGGAGGCTGGCCGACACGTGCAGCGAGGTGACGCCGTGCCGTGCGACCAGCCGCGCGATCTGCGCCGGCTCCGGGGTCTGTCCGGGTTGCAGCACGCAGGTAGCGCCGGAGAGCAGAGGTCCGAAGAGCTCCAGGGCGAACGCGTCCCAGGACACCGGTGAGCACTGGAGCCAGACCGAGTCCGGGCTGAAGCTCACGTAGTCCTGGCCGGTCAGCGTCGTGACCAGCGCCCGGTGCGACACGACGACGCCCTTGGGCAGTCCCGTGGAGCCGGAGGTGAACATGACGCACGCCGGGCTGTCCGCGGTGAACGCGCGGGTGAAGTCGCCGGAGGCGTGGTGGCCGCCCTCGGCGTCCTCCAGCACGAACACCGGTCCTGCCTGGTCGAGCAACGCCTGCCTGCGGTCGGCGGGGTGGTCCGGGTCGAGCAGGACGTACGCGGCGCCTGCCTTGAGCACGGCCAGGATCGCGACGACGAGGTCCACGCCGCGCGGCAGGCACACCGCGACCGTGTCCCCGATCTCGGCGCCCTGCTCCACCAGGCGCCGGGCGAGCCGGTTCGCGCGGGCGTGCAGTTCGGCGTAGGTGACGGTCTCGTGGTCGTCGACCAGCGCCACGGCGTCCGGCCGTCCGGTCATGAGCCGCGGCAGGGTGGCGTCGCGGTGCGGGCTCTCGCCGGACGAGTTCCACTCGACCGTCACGGTGCGGAGCTCGTCCGCGTCCATGACGTCCACTGTGGACAGAGGTGCGCCGGGATCGTCGGCGACCGCGGTCAGCAAGCGGACGAGCCTGGTCACGACCGCCTCGGCAGTGGGGCGGTCGTACAGCTCGGTGGCGTACTCCAGCTCGCCCACCAGGCCGGCGGGTGTGCCGTCCTCGGCGAACGACTCCCGCAGGCCGAGAGTGAGGTCGAACTTCGCCGCACCGGTGTCCGTGCGCAGCGCCTCGACCTCCAGGCCCGGCAGGGTGAGCTCGCCCTCGGCGTTGTTCTGCAGCACGACCATCACCTGGAACAGCGGGTGCCTGGCCGTGGTGCGGGCCGGGTTCAGCTCCTCCACCAGCCGTTCGAACGGCAGGTCCTGGTGGTCGTAGGCGGCGAGGTCGTGCTCGCGGACCCGGTCGAGCAGCTCGGCGAACGTCGGGTCGCCGGACAGGTCGGTCCGCAGCACCAGGGTGTTGACGAAGAACCCGACCAGGTCGTCGAGCACCTCGTCGGAGCGCCCCGCGACCGGCGTGCCGAGCGGGACGTCGGTGCCCGCGCCGAGCCGGGAGAGCAGGGCGGCGAACGCGGCGCGCAGCAGCATGAACGAGGTGACGCCGGACGTGCGGGCCAGCGCGGTGAGGTCGCGGTGCAGGTCCGCGCCGACCGTGAACGGCACGACGTCGCCCTGGTGCGAGGGTCTGGCGGGACGGGGCCGGTCGGCAGGCAGGGTCGCCTCCTCCGGCAGCCCGGCGAGGGCCTCGCGCCAGTGGGCGAGCTGCTCGTCACCGGGGTTGCGCTGCTGCCACAGGGCGTAGTCCGCGTACTGGACCGGCAGCGGCGTCCACTGTGGAGCCTGGCCGTCGGCGCGGGCCGCGTACGCCTCGGCGAGGCCGGTCAGCAGTGGCCGCATCGACCAGCCGTCGGCCGCGATGTGGTGCACCACGACGAGCAGCACGTGCTCGCGGTCGCCGGTGCGGAACAGCCTGACCCGCAACGGGCTCGCGGTGAGGTCGAACGGGCGGCGGGACTCCTCCTCGACGGTGCCGGACGACTCGGCGAAGTCGACCGCCACCGGCAGCACCTCCTGGTGCACCACGCCGTCGCGCTGGCGGAACACCGTCCGCAGCGCCTCGTGCCTGCCCACCACGTCGTCGAACGCGGCACGCAGGGCGGGCACGTCGAGGTCGCCGGTCAGGCGCAGGGCGATCGGCACGTGGTAGGCGGCACCGGGTCGCTGGACCTGTTCGACCGCCCACAACCGTTGCTGCGCCGAGGACACGGGCAGCTCGACCGGCCGTTCGGCGGGCGTGACCCGTTCCCTGGCACGGCGTCCGGTGTCGAGGCGGGCCTCCAGCGCGGCGACGGTCGGCGCGTCGAACACCTCGCGCAGCGCGATCTCGGTGTCGAACGCGACGCGGACGCGCGCCACCAGCCGGGCGGCGAGCAAGGAGTGCCCGCCGAGGGCGAAGAAGTCGTCGTGCACGCCCACCTTCGGAGTTCCGAGCAGGTCGGCGAAGATCCCGCAGAGCACCTCCTGGCGGGCGTTGCGGGGCGCGCCACCGCCCACCGCCACGACGGGTGCGGGCAACGCCCCGCGGTCGACCTTGCCGTTCTGGGTCAGCGGGAGCTCGTCCATCACCGTCACGACCGCGGGGACCATGAACGCGGGCAGCACCGCGCCGACGTGCTCGCGGGCCTCTTCGGGGGTCACCTGCTCCCCCGCCACCGGCACGACGTACGCGAGCAAGCGCTTGCCGACCACCGGTTCGTCCCGCACGACCACGACCGCGCGGGCGATCCGGTCGTGCCGCGTCAGCGCCGCCTCGATCTCGCCGGGCTCGACCCGGTAGCCGCGGATCTTGACCTGGTCGTCGGCGCGGCCGAGGAACTCCACGACCCCGTCCGCGGTCCACCGGCCGAGGTCACCGGTCCGGTACAGGCGTCCGCCCGCACAGGCGACGAACCGTTCGGCGGTCGCACCCGGCCGGCCGAGGTAGCCGAGGGCGAGGCCGTCGCCCCCGACGTAGATCTCCCCCGCGACACCGGGCGGCACCGGGTTCAGGTGCTCGTCCAGGACGTGCACGGTGGTGTGGCCGATCGGCGCGCCGATGGGCACCGGGCCGTCCACCTCGGTGATCCGGTGCGTGGTCGCGAAGACCATGCTCTCCACGGGACCGTACCCGTTCACCAGCCGCAGGTCCGGCCAGTCGCGCCGGACGCGGGCCAGGTGCGCGGGCGACGCGGCGTCACCGCCGGTGCTGACCTCGCGCAGGTGCCCGAACACCTCGGGGTGGGTGTCGGCCAGCGCGGCGAACAGGCCCGCCGACAGGAACATCCTGGTGACGCCGTGCCGGACGACCTGCTCGGCGATCAGCGCCGGATCGGGCACCTGCCCCGGAGCGAGCACGCACGTCGTGCCGTGCACGAGCGGCTGCCACAGCTCGTACGCCGCCGCGTCCCACGCCACGGGCGCCACCTGAAGCCAGGTCCCTCCCGGCGAGGCGAACTCCTGCCCGAAGAACATCCGCACGGCCGCGCGGTGGGTCGTGACGACGCCCTTCGGCACGCCCGACGAGCCGGAGGTGAACATCACGCACGCCACGTCGTCGCCGCCGACCGGGAAGCCCGGCCTGGTCGCCGACTCGCCCGCGACGTCGTCCACGCGGACCACGTCCAGGTGGCCGGGCAGCAGGCCCGCGACGGACGGGTGGCTGACCACCAGGTCCAGTCCTGCCTCGTCGGCGACGCGCGCCACCGGGTGCGTCGGGTCGAGCGGCACGTAGGCCGCGCCGGTCTTGAGCACGCCCAGCAGCGCGGCGACGAACGCCGGCGACCGCTCGACCAGCACACCGACGAGGTCGCCGCGGCCGGCACCGTGTTCGAGGACCTTGTGCGCCACCTGGTTCGCCCACGCGTCGAGCTCCGCGAACGTGACACGTTCCTCGCCGAAGACGAGCGCCACCGCGCCGGGCCGCAGCTCTGCCTGCTCCTCGAAGAGGCCGACCAGGGACCGGTCGCGCGGGTAGTCGGCGCTCGTGCGGTTCCACCGGGCCAGGGCCTCGCGTTCACCGGCGGACAGCACCTCCGCCCGGGAGACCCGCACCTCCGGGTCGAGACCGGCCGCCACCCGTTCGAACCGCTCGACCAGCGTCTCGGCCGTGGCGCGGTCGAACAGGTCCGCCGCGTACTCCAGCGTGCCGGTGATGCCGGACGGGCCGTCGTCGTCCGCGGTCTCGGTCAGCATCAGCGCGAGGTCGAACTTCGCGGCGGTGACCGCGATGTCCACCTCCTCACCGTCCAGTCCGGACAGTGCGGCGGCCGGTGCCGCGGGCTGGACCGTGACGAACACCTGGAACAGCGGGTGCCGCGCCGGGGAGCGGACCGGGTTCAGCTCCTCGACGACCTGGTCGAAGGGCACGTCCTGGTTGGCGTACGCGGCCAGGTCGGTCTCGCGGACCCGGCCGACCAGCTCGCGGAACGTGGGGTCGCCCGCCAGGTCGGTGCGCAGCACCAGGGTGTTGACGAAGAACCCGACCAGGTCGTCCAGCGCCTCGTCGGTGCGGCCCGCCACCGCGGTGCCCAGCGGGACGTCCGTGCCCGCGCCGAGCCGCGACAGCATCAGCGCCAGCGCGGCCTGCACGACCATGAACACCGTCGCGTCGCACTCCCTGGCGATGGTGAGCAGGCGGCGGTGCACCTCGGCGCCGAGCCGCACCGCCAGCTGCTCGCCGCAGTGGCTCGGGGTCTCAGGCCGCGGCCGGTCGGCGGGCAGCGCGATCTCCTCCGGCAGGCCGGCGAGCGCCGTGCGCCAGTGCTCGACCTGCCCGCCGAGGTCGAGGTCCTGCTGCCACAGCGCGTAGTCCGCGTACTGCACGGCGAGCGGCGGCAGGTCCGGTTCCACCCCGGCCCTGCGGGCGTCGTAGGCGTGGCCGAGGTCGCGCAGCAGCGGCCCCCACGACCAGCCGTCGGTGACGATGTGGTGCATGACCACCAGCAGCACGTTGTCCTCTTCGGACAGACGGAACAGGTTGGCCCGCAACGGCAGGTCGGTCGCGAGGTCGAACTCCCTGGCCGACTCGGCCGCGAGCAGGTCGTCCAGCTCGGCCGTGTCGCAGCGGATCAGGTCCAGCGCCACCTCGGTGTCGGGCAGCACGACCTGCTCGGGCACGCCGCCGGTGTCCGGGAAGACCGTGCGCAGCACCTCGTGACGGGCGAGGACGTCCCCGAGCGCCGCCTGCAACGCGGCGGTGTCGAGCGGTCCGCGCAGCCGCCGGGCGATCGGCACGTGGTAGGTCGTTCCCTCGCCCTGCATGCGGTTGAGGAACCACAGGCGCCGCTGGGCGGCCGAGAGCGGCAGCCGCTCCGGTCGTTCCCCTGCCCGCACGGACGGGCGTGCCTGCGCGAGGGAGTCGACGCGGGCGTCCAGGCCGCGCACGGTCGGCGTGCGGAAGACGTCGCGCATCGCGAGTTCCACGCCCAGAACCGACCGCACCTTGGCGACCAGCCGGGCGACCAGCAGCGAATGCCCGCCCAGCGCGAAGAAGTCGTCGTCCGGCGACACCTCCGGCAGGCCGAGCAGTCCGGCGAAGACGCCGCAGAGGATCTGCTGGCGCGGCGTCCTCGCGGCGGGGCCCGCGGCGGTGGTGATCTCGGGAACGGGCAGCGCGGCCCGGTCGAGCTTGCCGTTCGCGGTGCGGGGCAGTTCGTCGAGCACCACGAACGCCGAGGGCACGAGGTGCTCGGGCAGCCTGGTGGCGGCGAAGGCGCGCAGTGCGGCGGGGTCGGCGGTGCCCACGACGTAGGCGACGAGCCGCGGACCGGCGAGCACCACGACCTCGGCCTGCCGGACGTCCTCGTGGGCGTTCAGCACGGCGGAGACCTCGGCGGGCTCCACCCGGAAGCCGCGGATCTTCACCTGGTCGTCGGCGCGGCCGAGGAACTCGACGACGCCGTCGGCGTCCTGGCGGACCAGGTCGCCGGTGCGGTACATGCGGCCGCCGAACGGGCACGCCACGAACCGTTCCGCGGTGGCGGCGCCCTGGCCGAGATAGCCGTGCGCGAGGCCGTCGCCCGCCATGTAGAGCTCACCGGGCGTGCCCGGCGGGACCAGCCGCAGGTGCTCGTCCAGCACGTAGACCCGCTTGCCCTTCAGCGGGCGGCCGACCGGGATGCTGCGGCGTGCCGAGTCCTCGGGCAGGATTCGGTGGCACAGCGTGAAGATGGTGTTCTCCAGCGGCGAGTAGCCGTTGACGAGCCGCACGCCGGGATGGCGTTCCAGCAACGTGCGCACGTGCTCCTTGGAGGCCGCCTCGCCGCCGGTCATCACCTGGCGGACACCGGCGAGCGCGTCCGGGTACTCGTCGAGCACGAAGTTGAGCAGGCTCGCGGACAGGTGCACGGTCGTGACCGCGTGCTCGGTGACCAGCTCGGCGATCCGCGCGGGTTCCGGTGACTGGCCGGGTTGCAGCACGCAGGCCGCGCCCGAGAGCAGCGGGCCGAACAGTTCGAGCGCGAAGGCGTCCCAGGAGACCGGCGCGCACTGCAGCCACACCTCGTCCGCGCCGAAGGCCACGTAGTCCTGGCCGGTGAGGGTGGCGACGACGGCGCGGTGCGAGGTCTGCACGCCCTTGGGCCTGCCGGTCGAGCCCGACGTGAACATCACGCACATCGCGGCGTCCGGGTGCACCGGGCGGTCCAGGGGTTGCGCGCTCAGGTGCGCGGCGCCGCCGGCGTCGACCAGCCGGCTCGGCAGGTACGACGGGCCTTCGACGACGGGACCTGCCTGGCGTGCCAGGCGTTCGGCCAGCAGCGACGGCCCGTTCACGACCGTCACCGCAGGGCGCGCCTGGACCAGCAGGGTCGCGAGGCGCTCCACGGGGTGGTCGGGGTCGAGCAGCACGTAGGCGGCGCCGAGCTTGAGCACCGCGAGCACTGCCGCGACCAGCTCCGGCCCCCGTGGCAGGCAGATCGCCACCAGCGCGCCCGCGTCGGCGTCGATGTGCCGGGCGAGCCGGTTCGCGTGGGCATCCAGCTCCGCATAGGTGGTGCGGCCGTTCTCGTGGATCAACGCGGTCGCGTCCGGGGTCGCGCGGGCGTGGCGGGTGAAGATCTCGTGCAGGCACTCACCGCTGCCGGTGGTGCCGGTGTCGTTCCACTCGACCGCGATCCTGCTTCGTTCTTCCGGAGTCAGCAGGTCCACTTCGGACACACGCGCGCCGGGGTTCGCGGCCACGGCGTCGAGGAAGCGGACGTAGCGGTCGAGCAGCGCGATGGCGGTGCGGTGCTCGAACAGGTCGGTCGCGTACTCCAGGTGGCAGGTGAGCCCACCACCGGTCTCGTGCAGGGTGAGCGTGAGGTCGAACTTGGCGGTGTGCCTTTCCACGTCGAGGGTCTCGGTGACGCAGCCGGGCAGGACGGCCTCGCCCTCGGCGTTGTTCTGCAGCACCACCATGACCTGGAAGAGCGGATGCCTCGCCAGCGTGCGGGCCGGGTTCAGCTCCTCGACGACGCGGTCGAACGGCACGTCGGCGTTCGCGTACCCGGCCAGGCCCGTCTCCCGCACGCGGTCGAGCAGCTCGCGGAACGTCGGGTCGCCGGAGACGTCGTTGCGCAGCACCACGGTGTTGACGAAGAGCCCGACGAGGTCGTCGAGCGCCTCGTCCCCGCGGCCCGCGACGGGCACGCCCACCGGCACGTCGGTGCCCGCGCCGAGGCGGGACAGCAGCGCGGCGAACGCGGCCTGCACGACCATCGCCTGCGTCGCCTGGGCGGCCCGCGCGAGCCCGGCCACGTCGGCACCGGTGCGCGCGGTGACCAGGCCGCCACGCCGGCTGGGGGTGGCGGGCCGCAGGTGGTCGGCGGGCAGGCTCGCCTCGTCCGGCAGCCCGGCCAGTGCCGTGCGCCAGTGGCCGAGCTGGTCGCCGAAGTCCTGGTCGTGCTGCCACAGCACGTGGTCGGCGTACTCGACGGGCAGGGCTTTCCATTGCGGCGCCGCGTGTTCTCGTCGCGCCGCGTAGGCCGTGGAGAGGTCACGCAGCAGTGGCGCGACAGACCAGCCGTCCGCGGCGATGTGGTGCAGGACGAGCAGCAGCACGTGCCGGCCGGGCTCTTCCTCCGCGAGGTACGCGCGCAGCGGCGGTTCGGTGCGTACGTCGAACGGCAGGGCTGCGGCCTCCTCCAGCTTCGCGGGGTCGAGCGGCACGAGGTCGACGTCCGCGGGCAGCGCGACCTGGTACGGCTCGCCGTCGTGGTCCGGGAAGACCGTGCGCAGCGGCTCGTGACGCTCCACGAGGTCGACCAGGGCGAGGCGCAGCGCGTCACGGTCCAGCGAACCGTTGATGCGCAAGGCGATCGGCACGTTGTAGGCGGCGCTGGGGCCGTGCACGTCCTCAAGGAGCCACAGCCTGCGTTGCGCGTGGGACAACGGCATTCGTCGCGGGCGAGTCCTCGGCGCCACGGCTTCCCGTGCGGTGCCGAGCGAGTCGAGCAACGCGTCGAGCGCCGCGGGCGTCGGCCGGTCGAACACGTCACGGAGCGCCATCTCCACGCCGAACGCGGTGCGCGCCTTCGCGACCAGCCGGGCCGCGAGCAGCGAGTGCCCGCCGAGCGCGAAGAAGTCGTCGTCCAGCGCGACCACCGGCACGCCGAGGAGGTCCGCGAAGATCCCGGTGAGGACTTCCTGCCGCGCGGTCCGTGGTGCCCGTCCGCGGCTCTCCGCGCGTTCGGGCTCCGGCAGCGCACGCCGGTCGAGCTTCCCGTTGGGCGTCAACGGGAACGCGTCCAGCGCCACCACGGCCGACGGCACCATGTAGTCGGGCAGCCGCCGCGCGAGGTGCTCCCGCAGCCCGTCCGCGTCGCCCACGACGTAGGCGACGAGCCGCTTGCCGGTGGCCCCGTCCGCCCGCACCTCGACCGCGGCCCGCTCGATGCCGGGATGAGCCAGCAGAGCCGCCTCGACCTCACCGGGCTCGACCCGGTAGCCCCGGATCTTGACCTGGTCGTCGGCCCGGCCGAGGAACTCGACGGTCCCGTCCGCCCGCCACCGTCCCACGTCACCGGTGCGGTACACCCGCCGGCCACCGGCGCACGCCACGAACCGCTCGGCCGTGGTGCCCGCCCGGTTCAGGTAGCCGTGCGCGAGCCCGTCCCCGCCGAGGTAGATCTCGGCCGCCACACCGGGCGGCACCGGGGCGAGGTCGCCGTCGAGCAGGTGCACGGACGTGTTCGCGACCGGCGCGCCCACCGGCACCGGCCCGCCGACCTCGGTGACCTGGTGCGTGGTGGCGAACACCATGCTCTCCACCGGGCCGTACCCGTGCACCAGCCGCACGTCCGGGAACTCCCGCACCACGCGGGCGAGGTGCGCGACCGACGGGCTTTCGCCGCCGGTCATCACCTGCCGGACGACCTGGAAGACCTCGGGGTGCGTGTCGAGCACGGCCGCGAACAGCCCGGCCGACATCCACAGCGTGCCGATCTCGTGCTCGGCGACGAGCCGCGCGATCACCGCGGGGTCGGGCACCTGGCCGGGGGCGAGCACACAGGTCCCGCCGTGCAGCAGGGGTGGCCACATCTCCAGGCTCAGTCCGTCCCAGGAGACGGGGGCGGACTGCAGCCACGCGCCACCGAAGTCCACATAGGACTGGCCGAAGAAGGTGCGGACGGTGGCGCGGTGGGAGGACATGGCGCCCTTGGGCACGCCGGAGGAGCCGGAGGTGAACAGCACGCAGGCCACGTCGTCGGCGGTGAGGGGGACGGACGAACGGGTGGTGGGTTCGGTGCCGAGACCTGCGGCCACGGCCCCGGCACCCGGCACCACGCGGGCCACCCGCTCCGGGTCGTCCGTGACCACCAGGTCCAGCCCCGCCTGCCCGGCCACCGAAGCGATCCGGTCGTCCGGGTGCCCCGGGTCCAGCGGCACGTAGGCCGCCCCGGCCTTCAGCACCCCGAGGATCGCCGCCACGAACTCGGGCGACCGCCGCACCAGCACCCCGACCAGGTCCCCGCGGCGGACCCCACGCCCGATCAGCCGATGCGCGACCTGGTTCGCCCGTGCGTCCAGTTCGCCCGCGGACACCTCCGCGCCTTCGAACACGACCGCCACGCTCGCGGAGTCCGCGTCGACACGTTCCTCGAACAACTCCACCAAAGTCCGCGAGCGCGGGTAGTCGGCGGCGGTGTCGTTCCACCGCGCCAACGCCTCCCGCTCCTCGTCGAGCAGCACACCCACCTGCGACAGCGGCACGCCGGGGCTCGCGGACCACGCGCTCAGCAGCGCCGTGAACCGGCGTGCGAGCAGGGCGGCGGACGGTTCGTCCCACAGGTCGAGCGCGTAGGTGAGCCAGCCGCGCACGCCATCGGCCGACTCGGTCAGGTCGAAGGTCAGGTCGAACTTGGCCGGGTGCAGCTCGACCGAGCCGGTCTCCACCTCCAGGCCCGCGAACCGCGGCGCCTCCTCCGGGGCGTTCTGCAGGACGAGCATGGTCTGGAACAGCGGGTGCCGCGACCTCGAGCGCTCCGGGTTGAGCTCCTCCACGAGTCGTTCGAAGGGCAGGTCCTGGTGCGCGTAGGCGGCGAGGTCCGTCGCGCGGACCCGTTCGACGAGGTCGCGGAACGTCGGGTCACCGGTGAGGTCGGTGCGCAGGACGAGGGTGTTCACGAAGAACCCGACCAGGTCGTCCAGCGCCTCGTCGGTCCGGCCGGCGACGGCCGTGCCCAGCGGGACGTCCGTGCCCGCGCCGAGCCGCGAGAGCAGCCCGGTCAGACCGGCCTGCAGCACCATGAACAGGGTCGAGCCGGTCCGCGCGGCCAGGTCCGAGAGCCGCGCGCTCACCTCGGCGTCCAGCACGACCTCGACGGCCGCGCCGCGGTGGGTCGCCGCCGCCGGGCGGGGGTGGTCGGTCGGCAGGGTGATCTGCTCGGGGAGACCGGCCAGGGCGTCGCGCCAGAAGGCGAGCTGGCCCGCGAGCTCGCTGTCCGGGTCGTCGGCCGAGCCGAGCACCTCCTGCTGCCACACCGTGTAGTCGGCGTACTGGACGGGCAGCGGCTCCCAGTCCGGCTCCCGTCCTTCGACGCGCGCGGAGTAGGCGGCGGCGAGGTCACGGGTGAGCGGTCCCCACGACCAGCCGTCCGTGGCGATGTGGTGCATCACGAAGAGCAGCACGTGGTCCTGGCCGGAGACCCGGAACAGGCTGGGGCGCCACGGATGTCCGGCGGCGAGGTCGAACTCCCAGGCGGACGCCTCGGCCATCGCCTCCCGCACGTCCGCCGCGGAAACCTTGTGCAGCACCGGAACCGTGTCGAGCACGAGCTGGTGCGGCTCGCCGTCGACGTCCGGGAAGACGGTGCGCAGCGTCTCGTGCCGCCACGCCACGTCGGTCAGGGCGGCCTCCAGCGCGTCCACGTCGAGCGGGCCGCGCAGGCGCAGCGTGTACGTGGCGTTGTAGAGCGCGCCCGACGGGTCGAGGCGGTGCAGCAGCCACAGCCGGCGCTGGGCGAAGGACAGGGGGCTCACAACGTCTCCTTTTGCCGGGCCCGCGCCCGCAGAGCGGGTCTGGCCTTCTTCGCGAGGACGAGTCGGTCGGCCAGGTCGGCCACGGTCGGTGCGTCGAACACGGTCGCGACGGACAGTTCGGCGTGCAGCTCCCGGCGAATCCGGCCGAGCAGCCGCATCACCAGCAGCGAGTGGCCGCCCAGCCGGAAGAAGTCGTCGTCGACGGACACCGACGGCACGCCCAGCACTTCGGCGAACAGCGAGCACAGCGCCCGTTCGTCCGCGGTGCGCGGGGTACGGCCCTCCACGACGACGGTCTCGGGGGCGGGGAGCGCGCGGCGGTCGAGCTTGCCGGTGTCGGTGCGGGGCAACGCGTCCAGCACCACGAAGGCCGACGGCACGAGGTGCTGGGGAAGCCGTGCCCGAGCGTGGTCCCGCAAACCGTCGGCTCTGCCGACCACGTACGCGACGAGCCGCTTGTCGCCGGGCCGGTCCTCCCGGACCACGACCTCGACCTGCCGGACGTCCGGGTGATCCGCGAGCACCGCCCGCACCTCACCCGGCTCGACCCGGAAGCCGCGGATCTTCACCTGGTCGTCCGCGCGGCCGAGGAACTCGACGACCCCGTCCGCGCCCTGGCGCACCAGGTCGCCCGTGCGGTACATCCGCCCGCCGCCGAACGGGTTCGCGACAAACCGCAGAGCCGTCGCGCCGCCCTGCCCGAGGTAGCCGTGCGCCAGCCCGTCGCCCGCCATGTAGAGCTCGCCGGGCGTGCCCGGTGGCACCGGGCGCAGCCACCGGTCCAGCACGTGCACCCGCTTGCCCGCCAGCACCCGGCCCACCGGGACGCTGCGCAGCCCGGTGTCGGACAGGGCGATCCGGTGGCAGAGCGTGAAGATCGTGTTCTCGACCGGCGAGTAGCCGTTGACCAGGCGCAGGTCCGGGTGGCGGGTCAACGCCTTCCGCACGTGTGCCGGGGAGGCCGCCTCGCCGCCGGTCATCACCTGCCGCACGCCGGTGAACGCGTCCGGGTGCTCGTCGAGCAGGTAGTTCAGCAGGCTCGCCGACACGTGCACGGTCGTGATGCCGTGTGCGGCGATCAGCTCCGCGATCCGTTCGGGCTCCGGTGACTGGCCGGGTTGCAGCACGCAGGTCGCACCGGACAGCAGGGCGCCGAACAGTTCCAGCGCGAACGCGTCCCACGACACGGGCGAGCACTGCAACCAGATCTCGTCCGCATCGAACGAGACGTAGTCCTGCCCGGTCAGGGTGCCGGTCACCGCGCCGTGCGGGGTCAGCACGCCCTTGGGCCTGCCGGTCGAGCCCGACGTGAACATCACGCACGCCGAGTCCGCCGGTGTCACCGTCACCTCGGGCGGGGCGTCGGCCGATCCGACCGGCACCGTCGTGACGACCGTGCGGACGCCGGCGAGCGCGGTCACGGCCTCCAGCCGGGCGGCGGGGAACGCGATGTCGAGGACCGTGTAGGCGGCCCCTGCCTTGAGCACCGCCAGGACCGCCACGACGAGCGGGATGCCGCGTTCGAGGCGGACACCGACCACGTCACCGCGCCGGACGCCCTCCGCGACCAGCTCGTGAGCGACGTGGTTGGCCCACCGGTCGAGCCCCGCGTAGTCCAGTGTGGACTCTCCGCAGACGAGCGCGGTGGCGTGCGGCGCACGTGCGGCGTTCTGGGCGATGACGTCGTGCAGGGTCGCCGCCGCACGCGGATGCGGAGTGGGTACGGCCGCGCCCTCACCGGGCAGCAGCAGGTCGATCTCCGCCACGGGTGTGTCCGGGGCGACCGCGACCGCCTCCAGGAGACGGACCATCCGGCCTGCCAGTGCACGGGCCGTGGCGTCGTCGAACAGGTCCTTGGCGTACTTGAGGGTGCCGCGCAGCCCGTCGTCCTCGGTGAAGTCGAACACCAGGTCCGCTTTGGCCGCACCGACCTGCACCGGAACGTCCTCACAGGACAGTCCGGGGAAGTCCGGCACGACCGAGGGCGGCTGGAGCACGAGCAACGTCTGGCACAGCGGGTGCAGTCCCTGAGCCCTCACCGGCTGCACCTCTTCCACCAGCCGGTCGAACGGCAGCTCGCCGTGCAGGTGCACTCGGCCGTCCTGTTCCCGCACCCTGGCCAGCAGCTCCCGGAACGTGGGCTCGCCCGACACGTCGGTCCGCAGCACCAGGGTGTTCACGAAGCACCCGACCAGGTCCGCCAGCGACTCGTGCCCGCGTCCGGCGACGATCCCGCCGACCGGCACGTCCTCGCCCGCCCCGAGCCGCGACAGCAGCCCGGCGAGCGCGGCGCGCAGCACCATGAACACCGTCGCCCTCGACTCGCGGGCCAGTGCCGTCAGCGCACCGTGCGCCGCCGGGTCCACGCGGAAGTCGATCGCGCCCGCCTCGCGGACACCCGCCGACCGCACGGACCGGTCCGCGGGCAGCACGATCTCCTCGGGCATGCCCGCGAGCTCGGCCTTCCAGAACGCCGTCAGGTCGTCGTGGCGGGCCAGCAGGTCCTGGTGCCAGGCCGCGAAGTCGAGGTACCGCACGGGCGACGAGGCCCACCGCGGCGCACGGCCGGAGACCCGCGCGGCGTAGGCGTGGGCCAGGTCGCGCCACAGCGGCGTGATCGACCATCCGTCCATCGCGATGTGGTGCACGACCAGAACAAGTAGGTGCTCGTTCTCACCCTCGGCAACCAGCCCCGCCCGGACGGGGATCTCGGTCTCCAGGTCGAACGGCCGCATGACGTCCGGTGTGGACAGTCTCACCTCGGCCGCGTCCAGAACGCGTTGGTACGGCTCGTCATCGATAACCGGGAAGATCGTGCGCAACGGCTCGTGCCGCGCGACGACGTCGTTCAGTGCCGCCGTCAACGCACGGACGTCCAGCGGGCCACGCAGACGCAGGGCCATCGGCACGTTGTAGGCGGGACCGCGGTCGGACTGCTGCACGAACCACATCCGCCGCTGTGCCGCCGAGAGCGCGGGACGTGCGGGATGCGGCACCGGAAGCGGACCGGGTCGCGCGCCACCGGCCGTCGCCGCGACAGCCGCGAGCGCGGATGGCGTGGACGCCTCGAACACCATCGCCGCGGGCACCTCGACCCCCGCGACCGCCCGCAGCCTGCCGACCAGCCGTGCCGCCGCGAGGGAGTGCCCGCCCAGCGCGAAGAAGTCGTCGTCCACGCCGATCGGCGAGACCCCGAGCACCTCGGCGAACAACGCGCAGACGCTCTCCTCCACCGGATCTCGCGGTGGCCCGCCCAGCGGCACGCGTTCGCGCACTGGCACCGGCAACGCTCGTTGATCCAGCTTCCCGTTGGGGGTCAACGGCAACGCTTCGAGGAACACGACGTCCGACGGCACCATGTAGGCGGGCAGGATCGACGCGCAGTGCTCGCGCACCTCGGCCTCCGCCGGCGCCGGACCGTCCGCCACCGCGTACGCCACCAGCGTCTTCTCGCCCGCCGGGGTGGTCAGGACGGTCACCGCCGTCTGCCCGACCCGCGGGTGCGCCGCGACGGCGCCCGCCACCTCGGCGGGTTCGATCCGGAAGCCGCGGATCTTCACCTGGTCGTCGGTGCGCCCGGCGAAGTCCAGGTCCCCGTCCGGTCGCACGCGGCCCAGGTCGCCGGTGCGGTACATGCGCTCGCCCGGTGCCCCGAAGGGGTCGGCGACGAACCGCGCCGCCGTCTCCCCCGGCCGTCCGAGGTAGCCGCGGGCGAGCTGGACGCCGGTCAGGTACAGCTCACCGACCTCTCCGTCCGGCACCGGCCGCAACCGCGCGTCCAGCACCCGGATGCCCGCACCGGCGGTGGGACGGCCGATCGGCACGAGCCCACCGCCCCCGACCTCCCGGCACGGCAGGCACGTGACGCCGACGGAGACCTCGGTCGGCCCGTACTCGTTGTAGAGCACCACGTCGAGGCTCTCCCGGAAGCGGTCCGCGACCGCGATCGGCAGTCCCTCGCCCTCCGACGCCACGAGCCGCAACGGCCCGCCGCTGCCGTCGCGCAGGTACTCGTCCAGGAACAGCGGGATCATCGACGCGACGAACCGGATCATCGTGATCCGCTCGGCGCGCACGGTCCTCGCGAGGTACGCGGGGTCCCGGTGGCCACCGGGGCGGGCCATGACGAGCGTCGCCCCGGCGGCCAGGGTCAGGAAGACCTCGATGACGGACGGGTCGAACCCCGACGGCGTCTTCTGCAGCACGCGGTCACCCGGCGCCAGGCGGTAGTGGGCCTGGACGTCGGTCATCCGCCGCAGGATGCCGCGGTGGGTGATCACCACGCCCTTGGGCTTGCCGGTGGTGCCCGAGGTGAACATGACGTAGGCGGGGTGGTCGGGCAGCGGAGGCGTGAGCACCGCCTCCGCACAGCCTTCCGCCGACCACCGCGTCACCTCGCCGGGTCCGAGCGTCAGCGACGGCCGCGCCACCTCCAGCACGTGCGCGGTCCGCTCGGCCGGGTGGTCGGGGTCGAGCGGCAGGTACGCCGCCCCCGCCCGGACGATCGCGAGCAGCGCGACGACCAGTTCGGCCGAGCGCGGCACCGCGACCGCCACCACGTCCTCCGGCCCGACGCCCCTGCCGGTCAGGGCGGCGGCCAGGCGGCCGGCCCTGGCGTCGAGCTCGGCGTAGGTCAGCACCGCGCCGTCGCACTCGACGGCGGGAGCGTCCGGTGCCGAGCGCACGGCCCGGTCTACCACGGACGGCAGGGTCTGCAGATCGTCGAGCACGGTGGCACCCCCTGGGAAGGTCGGAGAGAGGTCAGGACAGCGAGGCGATGAGGCTGGCCGGACGCAGGTCCGTCCAGTGCTCCTCCACGTACGCGAGGCAGGCGTCGCGGCCGTCCGGGCCGAAGGTCTGCGTCCAGCCCTCGGGCACGGGGATGCGCTGCGGCCACAGGGAGTGCTGGTTCTCCTCGTTGACCAGCACCAGGTACACGCCGTCGGCGTCCTCGAACGGGTTGGTGGACATGGCTCTTCTCCTCTGATGGGTTCAGGCGTCGTGCAGGTGCGCGACGCGGTGCAGGGCGGCGAGCAGGCTCGCCGAACCGGAAGGGCTGTCGCGGTCCACGACGGACCGCGGGATCGGCATGGCGCCGACGGACGACCAGCGCAGGCGGCCGGTGTCGTCGATGTGGCAGCGGGCGTGGCCCGCGTTGTCGGGGTGCAGGCAGTACGGCACGTCGAGCAGGCCCCGCCGGAACGCGGCGAGCAAGGCCGCGCCAGGGTCGCCCGGCAGGTCGAGCACCGCCTCGACGAGGGCCGTGGCCTCGGCGAGCACCCCGGTGTCCTCTGTGGACTCCTCGAACCCGGCCGCCTCCGCCGCCGCGGCGGCGCTCTCCAGTGCGTCCACGTTCTCGGCGACGGTCGGGATGCGGTGCGCCTCGGCCACGGTCTTGACGATCAGCCGCTCGGCACCCGCGCGGACGGCAAGCCGCGCAGCGTTGTCGTTCAGCAACCGCGCACCGGACGGTGTCCGCGGGTACACGCCCATGTAGGCGTAGACCACGACGTGCCAGTCCACATCGGACAGGAACCGGCCGGCGAGCGCGCGCAGGGCGCGGATCGCCTCGGCGTCCTGGCCGGGGCTGGTCTGCTGGGCGTAGCTCAGCGAGACGCTCCGCACACCGCAGTGGCGGAAGAACACCGCCTCCAGCACGCTGAGCGCCACCAGCAGGCTCGGCGGGCACAGCTGGCCCATCATGCAGCCGCCGAACGTCTCCAGGTGGCCGGAGAACCCCTCGCAGGCTTCGGTCCAGTGCCCGACCGAGTCCCGCAGCGGCTTGCGGCTGTACGGCAGGCAGTACGACACCGGGCCGCCCTCGGTCGCGTCCAGCCCCGCCGCGGCCAGCGCGCCGAAGATGGCGCGCGGGTCCGCCGAGCCGTGCCGCACCTGCACGGGCAGCCCCGCGAGCCCGTCCAGCACGGCCCGCGTGGTGTCCGGGTGGTGCGAGACGATCGGGTAGCCGTTGAGCCGGGCGCCGTCGCGCAACGCGGTCAGCGCCGCCCGGTGGTCGCCGACCCTGGTGTAGCTGTCGACGGTGAGGGTGCCCGCCGCGGTGGCGCGGGCGCCGAGCACCGCGAGCAGCCCGGCCCGCATCTGCCCCGGTGACGCCATCCCCATCCGGGGCTGCACCACCAGCCTGCCTTCCGCGGCGGCCCGCCCGACGAAGGCCGCGAACCCGGTCATGACGCTGTTCCCGCTGTGCGGCACAAAGCGTGGGAGGCGATGAACTCGCGGAACCGCGTGATGGCCGTGTCGTCGTCGAAGACCTCGGCGAACCCCGCTGCCCGCAGGGCGTCGGCCCGGTCGGGCTCGGGGCCACCGATGCCGAGCTTGCCGCCGATCACGACCGGCACGGCGGCGAGGCCCGGCCGGCTCCGCAGCTCCACGAGTGCGCGCGGCCCGTCCTGGTAGCCGTGGCCGTTGACCGTGCTGAGGACGACGAGGGCGGGCTGTTCGGCCTCGCACTCGTCGGCGAGCAGCGCGGGCGGCACGCACGCCCCGAGGTTGACCACCCGGTACCCGGTCTCCTCCAGCAGCAGCTGCAGGTAGACGAGGTTCCAGGTGTGCGAGTCCGACGCGGTGCCGGACAGCAGGACGAGGTTGTTCATGGCGGGTCAGGCTTTCTCGAAGACGGGAGCCGCGTCGGCGGCGCCGGGGAACCAGACGTCCTCGCCGCTCAGCGCGGCGGGCGTGTACTTGCCCAGTGCGCTCGTGAGCAGCTGGACCTCGAAGGCGAGGCACTCGACGAGCCGGCGCAGGCCGTGCTCGGGATCGGCGTCCACGGCGGTGAGCGCGGCGCGCCCGAGCCCGACGGCGGTGGCGCCGAGCGCGAGTGCCTTGACCGCGCGCACGCCCTCCCAGACGCGTCCCGTGGCGAGCAGGCAGCCCGCCGGAGAACCGATGCGCCGCAGGCACTCCGCGAGCGGCAGGCCGACGTGGTCGAGGAACGCGCGTGGCGCCCACCCGGTGCCGCCCTCGGCGCCGTCCACGGTCACCGCGTCCGCGCCCGCCTCCCAGGCGCAGGCCGCCGCCCGCGCCACGTCGCGGCCGGGGTGCAGCTTCACCCAGATCCGCGCCCGCGGGAAGTTGTTGCGCATGAACCGGATCTGCTGGCGCAGGATCTCGTCGGTGAACGTGCCGGGACTGCCGGAGCGCAGCACTCCCGGCCCCCGCGACCACAGGTCGTCGAGGGCGAACTGCTCGGACACCCGTGCCGCCGTCGCGCGGTCCAGCACGGTCAGGCCGCCCAGCCCGGGTTTCGCGCCCTGGCCCACCTTGAGCTCGAACCCGAGCCTTCCGCCCGCCAGCAGCGGTTCCGCGGCCGGGTCGCTGTAGACGAGGTTCCACACCTCGGCGTCGGCGTCCTCGGTGCTCTGCTGCACCACGACGCCACCCAGCGACGGGTCCGCCGCGTCGAGGTAGGCGCGGAGGCGAGCCAGCATGCCGGTGGTGGCGGACGGGTCGCGCCGGTACCCGGTGACGGGCACGACGTTCTCGCCGATCACCATCGGGATGCCCAGCGCGCCCGCCTGCCTGCTCGCCGCGACCGACACCTCGGAGCTGCCGATCCGGGTGGACCCGAACGCGGACAGGAACACCGGCAGCGCCGAGGAGAACCCGCCGACCGCGGTCCTCAGGTCCACATCGGACTGCAACGGCTCGCGGCCGAGGTCGATGAGCTTCTCCAGCCGCAGCGGCATGAACACCGGCGGCACCAGCCTGGCCGCGTCGAGCTCGTCTCGCGGTGGGTGCGGGCCGGAGACGTCCTGGCCGAACACCTCGTGGCCGTAGGTCTCCACGGGCGGGAACGCCTCCGCGGCACCGCCCAGCGCCCTCGCGCGCACCTGCTCCTCGGGGAAGCCGCCCGCTCTCACGGCGCCACCTCGCCGGGCACCTTCGGGTAGGCGTTGACCTGCCACACCGCGTCCAGGCCGGTGAGGAAGCGGGTGAGCCGCTCCAGGCCCATGCCGAACCCGGCGCTGCGCGGCACGCCCTGGCGCATGACGTCGAGGTACCAGCGGTACTTCGCGGGGTTCTCCCCCGTCTCGCGCATCCGCGTCACGATCGTGGCGTAGTCGGACTCGCGCTCGCTGCCGCTCACCAGCTCGCCGTAGCCCTCGGGCGCGAGCAGGTCGAAGTTGCGCAGCCGGCCCGGTTCGGTGGTGCTCTCCCGGTCGTAGAACCCGCGCGAGCCTTTCGGGTAGTCGGTGACGAAGAACGGGCGGTCCTTCTTGGAGGACAGCAGTTCCTCGCCCGTCCACTCGATCTCCGCGTCCGGGCTCTGCGCGTAGCCGAGGCCGTGCAGCGCCTCGACCGCCTCGCGGTGGGTCAGCACGTCGAACGGGCCGGACAGCAGCCAGGCGAACGCCAGCGGGTCCCTGGCGAGGAGCTCGAACTGCTCGGGCACCGCCGCCAGCGCGTGCCGCACGACGTGGGTCAGCAGCCGTTCCGCCACTCCCATCGCGTCGGCGCGGGTGCCGTGCGCGATCTCCACGTCGATCTGGTGGAACTCCGCGAGGTGGCGGCGGGTGTTGCAGGTCTCGACCGGTTCGGCGCGCACGTTCGGCGCGATGTAGAAGATCTTGTCGAACGCCAGCAGCGACGCCTGCTTGTAGAGGATGCCGCTCGTCATGACCTTGTACCTGTGGCCGTAGTAGTCGACGTCGAGCTGCTTGGACCCCCGTGCGCCGGGGTCGGTCACCGGGCCGATCACGGGCGGCAGCAGCTCGACGAAACCCTCGCCGCGCAGGAAGTCCCGCGCGGCGCCGAGCACCTCCTGCTGGATGCGCATCGCGGCCCTGGTGGTGTCCGAGCCCAGGTGCTCGGACAGCGGGGGCGGCGTCCTGCGGGCGGCCTGCTCGGTCACGACGCTCGTTGCGTGTTCCATGTTCTCTTTCCCACCCTCGGTCTTCGGTCGGACGGTCAGCTGCCGGACGCGGGGACGACCACGCGTCGCCAGCCACCGGGGTCGGGCAGGACGCCGCGCTGGGTGTCGACCAGCGCCTGGCGCAGCTCGCGGGTGACCGGTCCGGCGGTGCCGTCGCCGACCACCCAGTCGCCGTCGCGGTCCTTCACGGTGCCGACGGGTGTGACCACGGCCGCCGTGCCGCAGGCGAAGACCTCGGTGATGAGCCCCGCCGCGCACTCCTCACGCCACTGGTCGACGGAGATCCGCTCCTCGCGGACCGTGTGACCGAGGCGGTCCGCCAGCACGAGCAGCGACTCGCGGGTGACGCCGGGCAGCAGCGTCCCGGTCAGTCCCGGCGTGACGACCTCGGTGCCGGAAGCCGTGCGGCGCACGAAGAACAGGTTCATGCCGCCCATCTCCTCGACCCAGCGGTGCTCGGCGGCGTCGAGCCACACGACCTGCTGGCACCCGGCCTGGCGGGCGAGGTTCTGCGCGACGAACGACGGCCCGTAGTTCGCGGCGCACTTGACGTCGCCGGTGCCGCCGAGCACCGCGCGGCTGTGCTCACGGCTGACCAGCACCGACACCGGCGTCAGCTCCTGGTCGCCGAAGAAGCCGCCCGCCACGAACGCCATCAGCAGGAACCGGTACTCGTCGGACGGGCGCAACATCAGGTTCGGGTCCGTCGCGAACATCAACGGCCGCAGGTAGAGGCTGATCGACGGGTCGTCCGGCAGCCCGGCGCCGTCGATCAGCACCAGGTCGTCGACCGCGGACAGGAAGTCCTCGACCGGCAGCTCCGGCATCGCGAGCCTGCGGGCGGAGCTCTGGAACCGCAGGGCGTTGCGGTCGGGACGGAACACCGACACCGAGCCGTCGGGACCGCGGTGGGCCTTGAGGCCCTCGAAGATGACCTGGGCGTAGTGCAGGCCGATCGTCGCGGGGTGCAGCGGCAACGGCTCCAGCGGGCCGACGCGGCGGTCGTGCCAGCCGTCGACGGCGTTCCAGGAGAGGCTGACCATGTGGTCGGTGAAAGCGTCGCCGTGGCCGGGGTTGCCGGTGACGGGCGAGCTCAGCTGCGTGGTCATCAGGAGTTCCTTTCGTCCGGGATCCGCAGGTCCCGCACGTGTGGGCGGGAAAAGGCGTAGAGCAGCAGGGCCAGGAAGCCGCCGGCGAAGAGCAGGGCGGCGATGCCGAGGCCGAGAACCTGGGCCAGGAAGCCGAAACCGACCATCGTCGCCGGTGTCAGCGCGTCGTCGGTGAGTGTGAGCACGGAGCCGACCCGGCCGATGTACTCCTCGTCGACCACGGCCTGGAAAGCGCCGGAGAGCATCGGCGACGCCAGGCCCGCGACGACGCCGACCGCGACCATCCCGCCGAGCGTCGCCGCGTAGCCCGCGTTCCCGACGAGAGCGAGCGACGCGGCCTGGACGAACAGCAGCAGCACGGCGGCGCGCAGCGGCCGTCCCGGGCGCCACTTCAACGCGATGAGGGTGCCCACCGCGGCACCACCGCCCATCGCGGCGGTCAGCCAGCCGAGCCCCACCCCGCCCCAGCCCCGCTGCACGGCGTGCAGGGCGAGCCCGACCGCGACCACCGGACTGACGAAGACGTTGAGACCCGACAACGTGATCACGAGGTCCCGCACCTTCGGCGTGCGCCGCAGGTACGCCAGCCCGTCGCCGATGTCGGCGCGCACCGTGCCGCCGGTCGAGCGCGCCAGCGCCCACCTCGGCCGGACCGCGACCAGCACCACGAGCACCACCGCGAACGACACGAGGTCGAGCAGCATCGCGCCGCCCAGTCCCCACGCCACCAGCACGAGGCCGCCCAGCGGCGCGCCGAGCACCCCCGCGAGCCGGTCGAGCAGCTGCCGCAACGCCGACAGCCGCACCAGCTCGGTCCTGCGCACCAGCTGCCGGGGGAACGCCCCCGCCGCCGGCCCGTAGAACGCGTCCGCCACCCCGAACAGCAGCCCCACGACCATCAGCAGGCCCGCGGAGACGCCGGTCGCGGCGAGCGCGGTCAACGCTCCGGCCAGCACGACGATCCTGGCCACGTCGGCGCCGATCATCATGCGGCGCGCGTCGAAGCGGTCGGTGAGCGCGCCACCGACGATCGTCAGCAGGGCCCGCGGGATGGTGGCGCAGGCGAGGACCAGTCCGGCCAGCCCGGCGTTGCCGAGCTGCGCGGCGGTGAACGCGAGGGCGACGTACCAGATCTCGTCGCCGACCGACGAGACACCGGTGGCGAACGCCCAGCCCAGCGCGCGGCGGTCGCGCCACAGCGTCTTCGGGGCCTCGGCCGGCGCGGTGTCCACCGGGGGAACCGCGGTCACCGGAGGGTCCCGGCGGGCACGGGCGGTCGACAACTGGTGGCGGACATCATTCCTCCGAGGCGTTTCCGGCTGTCGCTGGCGGGACGACACCAATCTCGGACAGGCCGCTATCTCGGCGGCATCCCGGAGCAATCCACTCGGGACAACGCACCGGAAACACGCTCGGCCATCCCGATCCGACCGCCATGAGCTGCGGTTATCTCGTCCGCTATCGCGGCGGGAGTGGAACCGGCACCCGAGATAGCGGCGGGATTGTCAGCGAGATAGGGACGGGATTACCGCGGTCAATAACGTTTTTCACATCAGCCGGAAACAGCCGCTGAAATCCCCGCCCCGAAACGCAAGGAGATCGTCATGACGCACGCCGCCTTCACCCGGATCGCCACCTTCGCCGCCGGCACCGCCCTCGTGCTGGGGCTGGGCGCGGCGGTCGCACAGGCCGCTCCGGCGTACATCGCCGCGGACAGCAACCCGTGGAACTCGGTGCAGGACGACAGCAACCCGTGGAACGGCGGCCAGGACGACAGCAACCCGTGGAACGGTGTTCCCGCCTCCAGCAACCCCTGGAACTGAGGGCGAGCCCGCGTGGGGTCACAGCAGCGTGCGCTGATGCCCCGCCCCGAGACAGGTCAGCGTCTCCTCCGCCGCCACCCGCTCCCGCTCCATCCCGCGGTCGCCGAAGATCCGCGCCGCGTGCGACACGAGCTCCGACGCCCGGCTCGACTCGCCGAGACGGGCGAGCACCGGCGCCAGGTCCACCCGGATCGCCGCAGCGCCGACGTGGTCCATGATCCGTTCCCGTGCCGCCAGCGCCTGCTCGAAGTACGCCCGCGCATCGCCGTCGTGGCCCAGCAGGGCGCTCACCTCGCCGAGGTTGCGCAGCAGGTGCCCCTCCCCGATCACGTCGCGGCTCTCCCGCACCATGCCCAGCACCCGCGTGAACGTGGTCAGCGCGTCGTCGTGCCGTCCCGCCCGCACCTGGACCTGACCGATCCGGCGCAACGCGTGCGGCATGCCGTTGCGGTAGCCGACCCCCTCGAAGATCATGATCGCTTCGTGCAGCTGCGCCGTGGCCTCGTCGACGAGGCCGCGCCGGCACAGCACCTCGGTCCGGTGGGTCAGCACGATGCCCCTGCCGACGATGTCCTTGGCCCGGTCGAGGTCGTGCATCGCGGCTGCGTAGAGGGCGAGCGCCCCGTCGTCGTCGCCCGCCCAGCGCGCGAGCAGGCCGAGGTCGCGGCGGCAGAGCGCGAGGCCGCGCGGGTCGTCCAGCTCCTCGAACGTCGCCAGCGCCGCCGTCAGCGCCTCGCGCGCGCGGCCGGTCTGGCCCCGGTTGATGTGCAACGTGCCCAGTGAGCTCAGCAGCGCCGCCGTGCCGCGGACGTTCCCGGCGGCTTTGGTGGCCTGCAACGCCTTCTCGTGCGTCTTCTCCCAGTCGTCCAGGTAGCCGTGCGACTCGAACAGCGTCACGGCCGTGACGGCCAGGTCCCAGCACGCCTCGTCGAACCCGGCCTCGGCGGCCTGGCTGATGGCCTCGCACAGGTTGGCCTGCTCGCCGTCGAACCACTCCAGCGGGTCGGCCGTCACCTGCTCGACGTACGTCGACGGCGGCAGCCAGCGCAGCGCGGTGCCGTGCAGCACGGCGTAGTCACCGCCGTACACCGAGCGGTGGGCCTGCTCCGCGAGCGCCAGCCACCCGCCGAGGACGCGTTCCACGGCACGCCGCCGCATGTCCGGCGGCACCTCGGCGTTCAGCTTCTCCAGCGCGAAGAGCCGGACCATGTCCTGGTAGCGGTAGCGGAACTCGCCGCTGCGCTCGACCGTGGTCACGTCGAGCATCTGCACGTCCACCAACGGTTCCAGCAGATCCGACGGATAACGGGAGTCGTCGTCGAGCACCGCGCCCGCGACCCAGCCCGGCAGGTCGGGGCCCTCGGCGAGACCGAGCAGGCCGAAGAGGGTGCGCGAGCGCTGGTCCATTCCGTTGTGGGTCAGCGACAGGCTCGCGCGGATGGTCATCTCGCCGTGCGCGAGCTCGTCGAGCCGGTGCCGTTCGCTCGCGAGGCGGTGCACCATCGAGGCGAGCGACCAGTGCGGCCGCGCGGCGAGCCTGGCCGCGATGATGCGCAGCGCCAGCGGCAGCCCGCCGACCGTGCGCACGAGCGCGACGGCCGCCTCGAGCTCGCGCGACACCCGTTCCGCGCCGATGATCCGGCCCAGCAGGTCCAGTGACTGGCTCTGGTCGAACACCTCGACCTCGACCTGGCGCGCGCCCGGCACGCCCGTGAGCCGCGACCGGCTCGTCACCAGCACGGCGCACGTGTTGCTGCCCGGCAGCAGCGGGAGCACCTGGCTCTCGGTGGACGCGTCGTCGAGCACCACGAGCGTGTGCCGTTCGGCCATGAGCGTCCGGTACATCTCGACACGTTCGTCCAGGCCCACCGGGATGACCGGGCCGGGGATGCCCAGCGCGAGCAGGAACCGCCCCAGCACGTCGGCCGCGGCGGCCGGTTCCTCGCGCGTGCCGCGCAGGTCGCAGTAGAGCTGGCCGTCGGGGAACCGGTCGGCCACGCGGTGGCCGATGTGGGCGGCGACGGTGGTCTTGCCGCTGCCCGGTCTGCCGATCATCACCACGACGCCCACGGCCGTCCGGTCGCCGCCTGCCAGCACCGCCTCGGCGGTGCGGATGAGGGTCTCGTTGCCGATGAAGTCGGCGGTGTCGGCGGGCAGCTGGCGCGGGCGTTCGAAGGCCGGCGCGGGCGTGGCGGCCGACCGGCTCGGTTCGGGCTGGGCCAGCGCGGCGTCGCCGGAGAGGATCGCCGACTCCAGCAGCCGCAACCGTTCCCCCGGTTCGAGACCGAGCTCCTCGACCAGCAGGTGCCGTCCCGTCCGGTACGCCTCCAGCGCCTCCGCCTGCCTGCCCGCGCGGTGCAGCGCGAGCATCAGCACCGCGCGCAGCCGTTCGCGCATCGAGTGTTCGTGGACGAGACGGGTGACCTCGCCGATGATCTGGTGGTGGCGGCCGAGCTCGAGCTCCAGCTCGAGGTAGTCCTCGGTGGCGGTCAGCAGGTCCTCGTCCAGCCGTGCCGCCCGGCTGCGCAACGCGGGGTTCGACAGCCCGCTCAGGCAGGGACCGCGCCACAACGCGACGGCGGACCGCAGCATCGTCACCGCGTCGGCCGCGCGGCCCTCCCTGACGAGCACCCTGGCCTCGGCGAGCTTGCCGGAGAAGACGTGCATGTCGAGCGTGTTCTCGCCCAGCAACAGCTGGTAGCCCGGCATTCGCGTGACGATCGGCAGGTCCACGCCCGCGTCGGCCAGTTTCTTGCGCAGCCGGGACACGCAGATCTGCACCTGGGTGCGCGCGGTTTCCGGCGGAAGCTGGTCCCACAGCGTGTCGACGATCTGGTCCGTGCTGACGACCTGGTTGGCCTCCATCAGCAGCAGGGCGAGCACCACCTGCTGACGACCCGGGGTCACCCACACCGGCCCCGACGGCCCCTCGATCTCGATGGGCCCGAGAATCCGGAACACCGAATCACCGGGCCTGCGCAGCACGGCACTCACATCCGTCGCCCTCCCACAAGCATCCCCCAGCGACCGACATCTTCACTATGCACGGCTGCATGTACTTGTACATCCGGCGGATGCTCGATCATTCCGGCGTTTGGAAGCACCACCGGCCGGGACAGCGCCGGGAAAGCGCCGGGATAGGCAGAGGTTATCGGCAGCTGAAAGCCTGGGTATCGCATTCTGAGCACTCAGAAGGAGTTCGCCATGACCGGAGACGGCCGGCGCACGCCCCCCAGCGCGGCGGCAGTGGCCGCCGGCGTGGACCACGTCCGCCTGTCCTACGCGTACCTGGACGAGGGCGACCTGGACGCCTACGCATCCCTGCTGCACGAGGACATGCAGGTCCGCACCCCGGGCGGGCCACCGGGCCGCGGCAGGGACGACGCGCTGCGCCTGGCGGTCACGACCAGGGGCACGCACGAACTGTTCAAGGTGATCGGCGACGGCCACTGCGTGGTGGCGGTGGGCCGCTACACCGCACCCCGCCACGAACCGGGCAGGTTCGACTTCGCCGACTTCTTCACCCTCTCCGACGACTCGCTGCTGCTGAGCCGGCGGCGGTTCTACTACCTGCCGCCACCGGATTCCGGCGCGGACATCGCGGGCCCGTGATCGCGTCCGGCCTTCCGTTCGCGTGGGCGGACGACGAGACCGCTACCGGTCTCACGGACGCGAACCTCAGCAGGGCCACACCCCGCCGAGGACGGCGGCCTGGCCAGGGGTGTGCGTGGCGTCCGGCGCGATCCGTAGGATCCCGTGCCCGGAACAGTCGGCCCGGCGATCAGAACTGGCCGCCCACTGACAGTTCACCGACAGCAGCCACTTCACCAGAGAGTCCGAGAAGGACTTCGGCCGCACACCCACCGACTATGCCCGCTCGATCGGCCCTGACCCGGCAGTGCCTTGCCCACTTAGGACTGCCGGGTTGGTCAGGCTGTACGCGCGAGAGGCGAGGCGATGACTACGTTCACCAACGGATTTTGAGGAAGCCCGGATAGTCGGGGAAGAGCCGCTTCATGGCGTCCGAGACGCACCGCATCACGATGTTGTCGCTGTTCCCTGTGGTATCGACGAAGTTCTTGACGTTCCGCTCCTCCCCGCCGAGGTCGGCTCCGCGTTCCGCGAGGCATTGTGCGGTGGCGTCCCGGAGGGACGGTTCCATCACCTGCGTTCTGGCCTCCACGTAGACCGGTTCGATCTGCGAGACGAAAGACGAGTCGCACCCGTCGAGGTTCTTGTTCCAGGTGTCGGGGTCCCCCGTGGGATGCAGGTCGTACAGGAGCGTGAGGCCGTCGATCGGGCTGAGCACCGGGTCGGTCACGTCGTAGTCGAACTTCCGCATGCAGGACACGAAGCCGTCTATGGCTGTGCGGTACTCGGTCTCGGTGACCACGCCGTCGTCGAGGGCCCAGGACTGTGCGGCCGGATAGGCGGGTTCGGCTGGCTGCTCCACAGCGGGTGTGGAGCAGCCTGCCGCGAGCGCTGATACGAGCACGCACGCGACTGTGTTGCGCATCGTCAGCTGTAGGTCACGTTGCAGTCGAGGCAACCCCAGTGCATGCCGGAGCCGAAGCCGGCGGAGTCGGTGCGCTGGGTGTACGCGCTGTCCCTGTTGCCGTTCACCCTCGGCCAGGTGTAGCCGTCGCTGGCACGCAGACCTGCGCCCAGCGTGCCGGAGCAGTTGCCGCTCACACGCGTGGTCTGCGCCCAAGCACTCGTGTTGCTGTACCGGCCGCTGGCCACGTGGTTCACCCCGCAACTGCGGGAGACGTCCCGGTTGTTCCCGATGGCTTGCGCGGACTGCACCGGCACCAACGCGAACGCGCTGAACAACGCGGTCGTCGCGACGGCGAGGCGGAGCACAGGACGCGGCTGCGTCCGTCTGGCTACCATGGCATTCCTCCCCAATGTGTGCGGTCCGAAGACACTTCGTCACCGGCCCCTACCGCACGGACGAAGTCTCATCTCCGGTGTGAGACCCCGCAATGCTTTTGCCCCGAGCGAAAACAGGCCAACTAGGACTGCAGGGTCCGACGTCCTCGTGATCGAGTTCGCCACAGCCCGGCGAGCCACCTTTCCGCACTGAAGTCCGATTTGGACAGACAAGTGGCCTCGACGGGAAGCAGGTTGTTGCGTTCCCTAGAGACCAATACCGACGAGTAGGACAACGCGATGTGCGAGGAGGTTGAGCAGGGCCTGCGCCTGGAGCAAGAAAGAATGCCTTGGAGTTTTGCCAACAAAATTCTTATCGGAACGCTCACGCAGCTTCGCTCTGAAGTACTACAGTTCCACCTCTATCTGCCCAGCAGCGGAACGATCCGCCGCTCCGCTTCACCCCGCAGGACCTCATGGACGACTTCCGGAACATCGTCCATGGACGACCTCGTCACACCGATCGCCTGCAGCCCCTTGTGCTTGTTCAGCGCCGTGGCACCCGATCCGGTCTCGATCATCCACACCTGGAAGAACTCGATGTGCGCTCGCGTCACCCCGCACGGGTCGTCAGCGGCGTCGTCGGCGTCCGGGTCGGGCGAGTACTCGGCGAGGTACCGAGCGAACTGGGCGGCGGCGAGTAGATAGTTGTAGCGAGTGGTCTCCGGATGGCTGGCCGAGCGCAGAGTGCGGTCCCAGTCGCGGAGATATCCGGCCCACGTCTTCGAGAGACCGAAAGTGATCTTGTCGAGGTCGAGAAGGGGCATTTGAAAGCCCTCCGAGTAAAGGGGTCGATGAGCGGCGTGCTCGACCTGGCAGAACTCGGAAAGATCACAGAAAGAGGGCCTTCGCAGTATCCGAACTGCGAGAACCCTCTTGGCCGTCGGGACGACAGGATTCGAAGCTGCGACCCCTTGACTCCAGGGTAGGCCGAAACAAAAATTGCCCTGCAAATATTTCGAACCGGCAGTTCACGACGGCGCAGTTGGACGCACTTGAGCGCAGCTCGATCCTGTTGCCACGCCTTGACTTCTCCCAATTTCCTCCACGGCAGATACGTGTCAATTGCTGCATGCATCGAACGCCTACGCGTGAACCAAGTGACCAAAATCGTCCCCGCGCAACACGGCCGCAGCACTCGACACGCCGCGTCAGCAGGTCGGGCCGACGCATGTCGGAGCGGACCACTCCGGAAGGTCTCCATCACCGACCGCGGTCGACATTGGCCTGCGCGCAGCGGGTTATGCACCGAGACAGCGGGTACCTGCCGGTTTGGCGAGTGGCCCGCCGTTGCATCGGTCGGTGCCCACCGAAGTGACGGTCGAAGGAGACGCCGTGCGTGCGATGGTCTACCGAGGTCCCTACAAGGTCCGTGTGGAGGAGAAGGCCCCGCCGGTCGTCGAACACCCGAACGACGCGATCGTGCGGGTCACGATGGCTGCGATCTGCGGCTCCGACCTGCACCTCTACCACGGCATGATGCCTGACACCCGCGTGGGCATGACGTTCGGGCACGAGTTCATCGGCGTGGTCGAGGAGGTCGGGCCCGCGGTGCGCAACCTCGTTCCCGGCGACCGCGTGATGATGCCGTTCAACATCTTCTGCGGAACGTGCTGGTTCTGCGCACGTGGCCTGTACGCCAACTGCCACAACGTCAATCCCAACGCCACGGCCGTCGGCGGGATCTACGGCTACTCCCACACCTGCGGCGGCTACGACGGCGGCCAGGCCGAGTACGTCCGGGTGCCGTTCGCCGACGTGGGGCCAACCGTCATCCCGGAGTGGATGGACGACGAGGACGCCGTCCTGCTCACCGACGCGCTGGCCACCGGTTACTTCGGAGCGCAGCTCGGCGACATCGTCGAGGGTGACGTGGTGGTGGTCTTCGGCGCCGGGCCGGTCGGCCTGTTCGCGGCGAAGTCGGCCTGGCTGATGGGCGCCGGCCGCGTCGTCGTCGTCGACCACCTCGAGTACCGCCTGGCCAAGGCCCGCACGTTCGCCCACGCCGAGACCGTGAACTTCACCGAGTGCGACGACATCGTGGTGCACATGAAGAAGATCACCGACCATCTCGGCGCGGACGTCGCGATCGACGCCGTGGGCGCGGAGGCGGACGGCAACTTCACCCAGCACGTCACCGCGGCCAAGCTGAAGCTCCAGGGCGGCTCCCCGGTAGCGCTCAACTGGGCCATCGACTCGGTCCGCAAGGGCGGCACGATCTCGGTGATGGGCGCCTACGGCCCCATGTTCAGCGCGGTGAAGTTCGGCGACGCCATGAACAAGGGCTTGACGCTGCGGATGAACCAGTGCCACGTCAAGCGGCAGTGGCCGCGACTGTTCGAGCACATCCGCAACGGCTACCTCAAGCCCAGCGACATCGTCACCCACCGCATCCCGCTGGAGCACATCGCCGAGGGCTACCACATGTTCTCGGCCAAGCTGGACGGCTGCATCAAGCCGCTGATCGTGCCCAACGCCGTCTGAAGGAGACGACCGCCATGACCTACACGTCGGACAAGCCGGCGCTGCCCGAGTCCGCCGACCAGCTGCGGGCCCGGATACCGGGCTGGGGCGCGGACCTGGATCCGAAGGACCGCCCGTCGGTGCCGAAGCTGCAGTGGCAGGAGGACCGGACCGGCGCGCACTGGGACTTCCCGGACCGCCAACCGGAGAAGTGGCCACGGGAACGCTCGATCGAGCACAAGTTCCTCACCCCCGTCTTCGGCACCTCCTGCCCGCCCAAAGGGGCGTCCGGAATGATCCGCCGACTCGCCTACCGGAAGTTCAGCGAGGGACGGGCCGCGCACTGGCTGCTGCTGCTGGCAGCCGACCGGGTGGACGCGTGGGAGAGCCACCTGAGCTCCTTCCTGACGGCCCGGCCGGACAACCCGGTCACCGAGACGGGAGTGCTGAGCGAGTTCTCCCGACACGGCATCTCCTCCCGCGTCGGCCAGAAGCGGTCCGACGTCAAGCACCAGGTCCTGGACCCGGTCATCGTGGCCGGCCCGTGGGTGCTGGCCGTCGCGGTCGCGGTCACCGCGGTGCGGAAACTGCTCCGCCGCTCGTAGACGAGCACGTCCTCGGTGTCGGCCCGAGCGAAGTGGTTCGGGGCCGCGATGGCGCCTGTCACCGGCGCGGCCCCAGGTTTCTTGAACGGCTTCCATCGGGGACCCTGGGGTAGCGATCACCGCGGCGGAGGGCGCCGGGCGGTCTCGTGTGCGAGCGCACGCGGCAGGCGTCCGTGTGTTCTCCCCGCGCATGCGGGGATGGTCCCAACTGGGAGCGCATCGCGCTCGTGTTGCCGAGGTTCTCCCCGCCGCACGCAAGGATCCCTCCACCAGCTCACCCGACGCATACTTTGCGGCGTTCTCCTCGCGCACGCGGAAGGCCCCCAGCCAAGCCGAACGCGGACAGGATGCCCTCGTTCTCCCATGGAGCGGGAGTGGCTCGTCCGTGTCACCGCGGAGAAGTCCGATCGCGTGCGGAGCGTGGCAGGACCGCCTCGACGACGTATCCCAACAGATCGTTGGCGCTGCGGACCTGCGGTGATCGTCGGTTATCCTGCTCCCGTGCTCACCCATACCGATCCAGAGCGCCTGTCGGCGGTCCGCCGCTACCACATCCTGGACGCGCCCGCCGACGGCAGTTTCGACAACGTCGCCCGCGTGGCCGCAGGGGTCTTCGGCACGCCGATCGCAACCGTGACGATCGTGGACGTCGACCGGGTGTGGTTCGCGGCCTGCCACGGTCTGTCGGGCGTCAGCCAGATCGGTACCGACCCTGGCCTGTGCGCCTCGGCCGTGTTGCAGGACGAGGCGTACGTGGTGAACGACGCCGCGATCGACCCCCGCACCCTCGACCACCCGCTGGTGCGCGGCGAGCTGGGCCTGCGCTTCTACGCCGCCGCCCCGATCATCACCGGCGACGGGCACCGACTGGGCACGGTCAACGTGATCGACCGCGAACCCCGCGACATCACCGACTCCCAAATGGCAACGCTCACCGCGCTGGCCGGGATCGTCGCCGACCAGCTGGAGCTGCGCCTGGCCGCCATCCAAGCGGTGCGCGCGGAACGCGGCCTGGACCAGATTCCCGGCCAGCGCTCCACCGCGTCGGCGAAGCTGGCGGGCCAACTGCGGCACCTCGCGGCCGGCCACCTCGACGGCGAGCATCCTCTGGTGTGCGAACTCGGCTTGTCGGGCCCGTGCGACAAGCCCGTGGAGGTCAAGGTCGCCGACCCGTGGGGCGACTCGGCGTGGGCGTGCATCCACCACGCGGAGAACGTCATCATCACCGAGCGGTCCACGTTCATCGCCGACCAGAACCTCAACGGGCTGGCGCGCTACCTGCGGTCCGCCCAGCGCAGCACCGACAATCCGGCGGACACGCCCCAATAGGGCCTTGAGGATGTCGGCACTCGCACTTTCACCGGTCAGCGTGCACTGAGCCCGGACGGGCAGGTGATCTCGTGTAAGCCGATGGGACTGCCACAGTGCGTCCCCTCGGCGTCGCCAAATCGCCCGACTCGAGCGGCACCCGGCCTGCGACTGAAACATGTGCCCAATCACCTGGGATCAGTGGCGCAACGATCGGCCGAGCAACACCCCGCGCGGTCCGTTCGAGTCCACAACCACCACCCAGCTGAGATCACGTTTATGAGCTTCCGAAGTGAATTCAAGGTCATCGACTGGCGCCAGGCCGGATTTCTGCGGACCGAAACCCCTCCGACGTGGCCCCGATCCGCGTATTGTGGCGACAACACAAGCAAGTCGTGGTTTCGAAATTAATATGTGTCCATTGTGTTTCATCCACCCAGGCTTCAGATTGGGAGACATTGGTTGGTGAGGTGCAGTTCGATGCTCAGCATCGGCAAGCAGCCTGGGGAAACGAATTTCCCGTCCGAGATGCCGAGGAAATGCTTGTCGGGTGTCCCGGCACGGTTGAGGACGAGGAAGTTCGGTGTCGGTCGACAGGGTGATGAGACCAGTTCCGTGTTGAAGTCGCCGGGGCGGATACCGGTGCCGGTGCGTTCCCACATGATCTGATTTGAAGAGTCCAATGGGCAGGTGGTGGTGTGGACACCGGTACGTGCCCTCACCCGGCAACGTGGCACGAACGAAAACACCAACGGCCTACTGCGAGAGTACTTTCCCAAAGAACCGATCTCTTCCGCTAGAACGCCGACGACCTCGCCGCGGTTGCCACGGTCAGGTCGAAGTCTCTCGCGACCTGTGCGATCGAGCGGTCACCACGCCGGCACTGCCCTCCTGTCGCGATGATCTTGCCACCGTCGGTCTCGATCTCGACGAGGTGCTTGACGCCCTCGCGGATGATCGTGGCGACGACCTCCCGTGGCCCCGACTCGCCGGTTCCAGGGTCTGCGGCGAGCACGAGGTCACCGACCTCGACCTCATCAATCCGCTTGATCGAGCGGTCCGCCATCGACACCTGTGTCTCGCCGGCGAAGCTGTTGCCGCCACAGGCCGCTCGAATCCGAGTTGCAGCCTAGTCACACCGCCTGCAGCCACGCCGAGGATTTCCCCGCCTAATCCTCCCAGCGCTGCGAATTCGCACAACCCCTCCAGTTGTCCCGGCAGAAGCGCCGCCGATACCGGCGGGATCCTTGGCGAAATGAATCCGCGCCATCTGGCAGACCTTACGCCCGAAACACGCATACTCGCCGTCGCCCATGCCGTTGTCCCAGAACTGCCAGCCGTACATGGCGGACATGTAGCGCGTGGACCAAACGCCGATCAAACGATCCGCATTGATGGGCTCGACCCTGAAGCAGCCGTGAAGCTGCTGCACGAGCTTCACGACCGTCGCCGGTCGGGTCGAGTTCCGAGGCGAAAAAAGCGCACACGGCTTTGAGGACCTCGTTGGCGCACTTGAGTTTCGCGTTCTCCCGCCGCAGGCGGCGCAGCTCCTCCGACTCACTGGCTGCTGTCCGTGTGCGGTCTGCCCGCAGTTCACATCCACCGCACGCAGGCCGGGCGGCGGTGCGCCGGAGGGAGGCCGGCGCACCGCCACGATCATTCGGCGGGCCGGGCCGCCGACGTTACCCGCAGCGCGCGCAACGTCGGCACCATCCCGCCGGCCAGGGCGATTGCCACACACGCCACCACCACGACCATGAGCTGCAGGAAGGGCACGCCGATGACAGCTTCGGCGCCGGTCGACGCCAGCCCTCGCCACACGCCGACGATGGTGATGGCGGCGACGAGCAGGCCCAGCACCACGCCGACCAGGACGACGGCCATGATCTCGCCCAGCATCACGCCGGTGATCTGCCTGCCCGTGGCGCCGACGCGGCGCATCAGCCTGATTTCCTCCGTCCGCTCGCCCATCGACATGGCGAGGGTGTTCGCGATGGAGATCCCCGTGTAGAGGATGGCCATGCCGAACAGGAGCGCGATCGCGATCAGGTTGTCCTGCTGCGCGTTCTGGGACTGGCTCGACAGCCACTCCTCCGCCGTCACCACGGTCACGCCCGCGAGTCCGGCCAACGCGTCGCGCACGTCGCCCGCGTCGGCGCCCTGCGCCAGGGTCACGTAGACCTCGCTGATCAACGGGTCGTGCACGTGGCCGCGGGCGATGTCCGGTGACAGCACGATGTCCGGCAGGCCCGCGTCGGCGGCCAGGACCGCGGCCACGGTGACCTCGGCCGCGGTGCCGTCGCCCAGGTACACCGTCGCGCGCTGGCCCGCGGTCCAGTCGAGCAGGCCCGACGCCTCGCGGGTCAGGACGACGGAGGCTCCGGTGAACTGCTCCAGCGAACCCGACGCCGGTGCCACCTTGAACACCGTGCCGAGCGTCCTGGGGTCGGCGACGCCCATGGTCACCTGGTCCGGTTCACCGAGGTTCGGTGCCCAGCCGTTCGTCTTCACCACACCCGCCACGCCCTCGACACCGGACACGGACCGCATCTTGTCGACGGTGTCCTGCGGCAGGCCCGCCCCGCTCTCCGCCGTCACGACGAACTGCGCGGACAGGTGAGCACGTGCGTCCGCCGCCGCCGTCGCGCTGGTCGTGGCGATCACGCCGAGCATCGACGAGCCGATCGCCACGGTGATGAGGATCGGGGCGGCCAGCGCGGCGACCCGGCGCGGGGCCGAACGGCTGTTGGCGCCCGCGAGCAGGCCCGTCACGTCCGTCCACGCCGACAGCGGCCTGGCCAGCAGCCACACCAGCGGCGGCACGAAGAGCGGTGCCAGCGCGGCGAGTGCGATGACCAGCACCTCGGTCAGGACGATCGCGAACACCACCGATGCCTCGCCGCCGACGCGTGCCATCAGCAGCATCATCAGCAGCGCGAGGCCGAAGAACCCGAGGCCGATCAGCCACCGGCCGCGGGTCATCACGCCCTGCTCGACATCGGCCTCCCGCAACGCTTCCACAGGCGCGACCCTGCCCGCCTGACGGGACGCGGCGAACACGCCGAGCACCGACACACCCACTCCCACGAGGAAGGCGATCATCAACGCCAGTGGCGCGACCGGTGCGCTGAAGCCGGGCGGCGCGATGCCGAAGCTCACGGTGAGCCCGGCCAGCACCTGCCCGCCGATGGCACCGAGGACGCATCCGGCCAGCGACGCCACCACGCCGACGATGGCCGACTCGCCGATCATCATCCGCTGCACCTGCTTCGGCGTGGCGCCGACCGTGCGCAGCAACGCGAGCTCGCGCCTGCGTTGCGCCACGACGAACGCGAACGTGCTCGCGACAACGAAGACGGACACGAACGCCGAGATGAGCGCGGTGATCGCCAGGAAGGAACCAGAGTCGGTGACGGCGCGGGTGTAGTCGCCGACCGTCGCGGGATCGAGCCTGTCCACGCCCGTCACGACCACCAGGGACGGATCCGCGACGGCCTGGCGCACCTGCTCGGCCAGCACCTCGGGCGCGGTGCCCGCCTCGCCGAACACGCCGAGCGCGTCCACCTGGTCGCCCGCACCAGAGAGCTCAGCCGCCGTCTGGTCGGTGAAGAACACCGCGGTGTCGGTGAACCGCCCGTCCCCACCAGGTCCCTTCGCGACGCCGGCGACCTTCACCTCGCGGACGCCGCCGAGTGTGATGACCTCGGTGCGGTCACCGGGTTCGAGGCCCTGCGCCTGCGCGGTGCCCTCGTCCAGCACCACCTCGTCGCGCGCACGGGGTTCGGTGCCGGCGGTCAGCCGGTACGGCGCGAGCGCGGCGCTCGACCACCCGTGCCCCGCCCGCGTGCCGTCCGCTCCCCCGACCAGAGTCGCCGAGAAGGTGCGGTCCGCCAGGACGGAACCGACACCCGGCACAGCGTCCACCTTGGACGCGATGCCGGCGGGAATCCGGCGCGGCTCCAGCAGGAGCGGCGCGTAGTCGTACGTGGTGTCGCCGTCGTCGGTCGGGATGTGCGCGCGCTGCTGGGCGCGCACGACGACCGACGTCGCCTCGAACCGCCCCGCGCCGATCTGGTCGCGCACGAGCGATGCGTCCCTGGTGGCGAGCAACATCTGACCGGTCGCCGCCAGCATCGTCACGCCGAGCACGACCACGACGATCAGGCCGGTGAACAGCTTCCAGCGTGTTCGCACCGACAACACGGAGATCCAGAACACCTCAGCCCCCCAGCGCGGCGAGCTTGGCGGCAACGGACTCGGGCGTGGGCCGCCGCTGTTCGGCGACCACGACACCGTCGCTGAGGAACACGACCCGGTCCGCACACGCAGCTGCCATCGGGTCGTGGGTCGCCATCACGACCGTCTGTCTCCGCACGTCGACGAGGTGCCGCAACGCACCCAGCACCTCGCGTCCGTTGTGGACGTCCAACGCGCCGGTCGGTTCGTCGGCGAAGAGCACTTCCGGGTTGGTGATGAGCGCACGAGCGATGGCGACGCGTTGCTGCTGACCACCGGAGAGCTGGGCCGGGCGGTGCTTGGCGCGATCGGCGAGCCCGACCTGGCGCAACGCCTCGATCACCTGGGCCGGGCCCGGCCGCTGGCCCGCGAGACGCAGCGGCAGCATCACGTTCTGCTCGGCGGTCAGAGCGGGCAACAGGTTGTATGCCTGGAACACCATGCTGATGCGGCTGCGGCGCAACCGTGCGAGCGAGTCCTCGTCGAGTCTGCTGATGTCGGTCTCCCCGATGAACACCTGTCCGGCACTCGGCCTGATCAACCCTGCCGCGCAGTGCAGCAGCGTGGTCTTGCCGGAACCGGACGGGCCCATCACCGCTGTCATCGAGCCGCGGCCGAACCCCAGCGCCACTTGGCGGACGGCGTGCACCACGGCGTACTTCGTGCCGTAGTTCATCGTGACGTCCACGAGCGTGACAGCGTCGCCGATCGACCTGCCGACCATTGCGGTCGTGTCTCCCCTTGTGCCGAACATGCCTCAAGTCAACGCGGTCGGCGGCCTCGTGACATCGGGGTCCGCTGCGATCTCGGAGGTGCAGCTGGCCACACCCCCGATCGGGTTACTCGCGTTCGCTGTCGAGGTACGCGAGCACCGCCAGCACCCGCCGGTTGCCGCTGTCGGTCGGTTGCAGGCCGAGCTTCGTGAAGATGGCGCCGATGTGCTTCTGCACCGAGGACTCGGTGATGTGCAGACGGTTCCTGATGGTCGTGTTGTCCTGCCCCTGCGCCATCAGCCCCAGCACCTCGCGTTCGCGCGGGGACAGGGTGTCGACCGGGTCGCTGGCGCGGCGGGTCAGCAGCTGCCGCACCACCTCGGGGTCCATCACCGTGCCGCCGCCCGCGACCCGGACGAGCGCGTCGACGAACTCCTCCACCCGCGAAACCCGGTCTTTGAGCAGGTACCCGACGCCGCCGGCCGAGCCGGCCATCAGTTCGGAGGCGTAGCTGGTCTCGACGTACTGCGAGAGCACCAGCACCGGCAGGCCCGGTACGCGCCGCCGCGCCTCCAGGGCGGCTCGGATGCCCTCGTCGCGGAAGGTCGGCGGCATCCGCACGTCGACGATCGCCACCTCGGGGCGGTGCTCGACCGCGGCCTCGACGAAGCTCTCGCCGTCGACGACTCTCGCCACCACCTCGAACCCTGCCCGCGACAGCAGCAGCGCGAGCCCTTCGGCGAGCAGGACGTTGTCCTCCGCGATCACCGCCCGCACGGCAGCTCCACCACGATCCTGCTCGGTCCGCCCACCGGGCTGTCCACAGCCACCACTCCGTCCAGCGCGGCGACGCGGCGCCGGATGCCGACCACACCGCTGCCTCCCGCCTCGTCGATGCCACCCCTGCCGTCGTCGGTCACCTCGACGACCAGCCGTTCCCCCACCGTGCGCAGCCGCACGTCCACCGACTTCGCGCCGCTGTGCTTGGCCACGTTGGTCAGCGCCTCCGCCAGCGTGAAGTAGGCCGCCGTCTCCACCGCCGCCGGCAGCGCGCCGGTCTCGTCCAGGTCGAGGTGCGCGGGCACCGGGCAGTCGGCCACGAGTGACCGCACCGCGCCGGCGAGGCCCCGGTCGGAGAGGATCGGCGGGTGGATCCCGCGCACGATGGTGCGCAGTTCCGCCATCGCCGCCTCGACGCCCTCGGTCGCCTCCGCGAGCAGCGTGCTCGCCACCTCGGGCTCGGTGTCCATCGTCTGGCGCGCGATACCAAGCCGCAGCGCGATCGACACGAGCCGGGCCTGGATGCCGTCGTGCAGGTCGCGTTCGATGCGGCGCAGTTCGGCGCCGTGCGCGGCGAGCGCTCCCGCCCGTGACTCGGTGAGCACCTCGACGCGTTCCTCGAGCTGCTCGGCGTCCGAGCGGTCCAGCACCGCGAGCGTGAGCGCCGCCCACCAACGAGCGAGGCTCGGCAGCACGAACACCAGCGCCGCGCCCGAGACCAGCAGCACCGGCACGCCGCTGAGCACCGCTGTGCCCCAGTCGGCGATCGTCACGCCCGGCAGCAGCTGCACGGGGTCGGAGTCGGGCAGCGCCCACCAGAACAACGTGCCCGCGAACGACGCGAGCACGAGTCCCAGCGACAGCACCGTCAGCAGGCCGAGCGGCAGTCCGATCGCGACCTGCACCGGCAGCCAGGCGAGGTCGCGCCACGTCGTCCGGTCGCCGAACACCCCGCGCCACCAGCTGAGGACCCCGCCCCGCAACGGCCGGAACCGCCTGCGCACCGGCCTGCCGAGCAGACGGCCCGCCAGCATCCGGTGCGCGTCGGTCCAGAGCCGCAGCACCACCAGCACCAGCGGCAGGAAGACGAGACCCACCCCGCCCGCGACGATCGTCAGCGCGGCCAGGAACAGGGCGAGGGGGAACAGCACCGTCACGACCGACGAGGGCGCCATGAGCACCATGGCCGGCACGGTGCGCCGCACCGCTCCCCAGATCGCCTTCACCCCGGTGCCACCTCCCCGGTGACTATCTTCCCGGATCTGCCGCCGGGGCGAGCAGGCGCCCACCGCGCAGCGTCTCGGCGTAGGAGAACACGTACCCCGCGCCGATCTCGACCGGTGCCAGCGCCGCGAAGTCCCCGTCGAGCACGTCGAACAGGCGCAGGTCGGCCTCGCCCCGCCACACCGGCGTGAACTCGACGCCGGTGACCTCCGACGTCACGAGGTCGCTCACCGGCTCGTCGTCGGGCGTCCACGCCGGGAAGTGCCGCGTGTGCACCAACGGCACGGTGTGCAGGAACGGCGGTTCGTCCGCGAGTCCCGTCAGCTCGACGCCGGCCTCGGCCACCCGCCTGCCCGACACCGAGAGCGACCCGTGCAGGCGTTCCCCCGGTGCGGGCCGCTGTCCGGCGATTCCCACGGGCTTGGGCCGGGTCTGGTGGATCGCGCCGAACTGCTTCGGCATGCCCTGGATCCAGCCGCGCACCATGGGCACCGGCTGGTCGACCCACGCGTACGGGCAGCGGGCCATGGGCCTGCCGTCGTGGCTACAGCCGATCAGCAGCAGGAACTCGGAGAACTGGCAGGTCGCCGGATCGGCGAGCTCGGCGCCGGACTCGGAACACCACTGCCACTCGGCGAACACCGCTGCGGCCGCGCCCGGATCGGGACCGAGGTCCAGTCCCGGTGGCAGGAACCGGGCGGCGGCCTCCGGGTCCACCCGGTAGTCGACCATGATCACGTCACCGGAGAAGTGCCACGGCGGCGGCGTGATCATCGCCGACGTGCCGCTCGGCGACAGCGGCAGGCTGTAGCCGGTGGGTGCGGGCAGACTCGTTGCGGTCATGAGGAAACCCGTTCGTGTAGTAGCCCGGAGCGCGCCCAGGCCGTGTGGATCGCATGGCCTGCGGAGGCCAGTTCCGCAGGGCGGTTGAGGCTGTAGGAGAGCCGGATGCGCGGGGCCTGGCCCGCACCGAACCGGGAACCGGCGGCGACCCGGACCCCGCCGGCGGCTGCGGCGGCCACCAACTCTTCCTCCCTCTGCTCCGGACCGAACCGAAGCCAGAGGAAGAACCCGCCGTGCGGCGTCGTGACGTCGAGGTCGCCGAGCGCGCCGAGCAACGCGTCACGACGGACGCGCAGCTCGTCGCGCACCCGGTCCAGGTGGCGGTCGTACTCGCCGTCGGTGATCATCGTGGCCACCGCCAGCGACGCCAGGTGGTTGAGCGAACCGCCGCTGTGGAACAACCCGTGGCTCAGCAAGCGGGTCACCACGGCCGGTCCGGCGGTCAGCCAGCCCAGCCGCAGGCCGGGACCGATGGTCTTCGAGAAGGTGCCCAGGCGGATCACTCCGTCGGGATCCAGCTCGGCCAGCGGCGGCGGGAACGCGGCCGCGGACAGGCCCAGCTCCGCGTACGCGTCGTCCTCCACCACGAGCACCCCGCGCCGGGTCGTCACCTCCAGGATCTCCCGGCGCCTGCGTTCGGGCACCACCTGCCCGGTCGGGTTGTGGAACGTCGGGTTGAGGTAGACGAACGCCGTGTCCCGCGCGGCCAGCGCGTCGTCCAGGGCGCCGGGGTCCATGCCGTCGGCGTCCGCGGGAACGTGCGCGAGCCGCAGCCCGCAACTGGTGAGGATCGCCCGCCCGTAGTCGTAGCCGAGGCGGTCGGTCACGACCGTCCGCCCCGGTGCCGCCAGCGTGGTGCCGAGCAAGTGCAACGCCTGCGAGGTGCCGGCCGTCAGCACCACCCGGCCGGCATCGGGCAGGTGCGCCCGCCGGGCGAGCGCCTCCCGCAACGGGAGCGCTCCCGCGTTGTCCCCGTAGGCGAGGGCGGCGGATCCGAACTCCTCCAGCGCCCTCGCGTACGCGTGCCGCACCAGTCCGACCGGTTGCAGGTCCGGACCGGGATAGCCCGGCCCGAGGTCGAGCACGCCGGGCGGGGCCACCTCCTGCACGACGCCGAGGCGCCAGGCGGGCGGGAAGAACGTCACGGGGCCACCAGGACCGACCGCAGCAGCCGGGTGGCCGCCTCCACCGCGGTCGCCGACCGGGACAGCGCGATCCGCAGGCAGTTCCCGCCCTCCTCCGGACGGGCCCAGTGGAACGGCCCGCACGGCAGCGCGAACAGGTTGTGCTGCCGCAGTTCCTGCCACACGGCGAGACCCGAGCGGGAGCCCAGGTGCACCCGCTCGACGCTCGCGCGGCTCAGCGGGTCGGGGAAGGTCACCCCCGGCACGCCCGCGAGCCCGTCGCGCACGATCGCGCGGTTGGTCGCGATGAACCGGTGCAGGTCGGCGAGACCGCCGTCGGCCGCGTCCTCGGCGAGCCGCTTGATCATCAGCAGCACCAGCGGGGAGACGCCGAGCAGGATGTCGGAGTAGACCTTGCCGAGCGGCAGCCCGTTGTGCTCGGAGGAGACCAGCCAGCCGACCTTGAGCTCCAGCGTCGGCCAGAGCTTGCCGGTGTCCTCGATGACCACCCAGCGGCAGCCGCTGTCCCGCAGCACCTCGTAGTGGTCGTAGTGCGCGGCCGGGTCGAACCCCCGGAACGACGTGTCGAGCGTCAGCACGACATCGTGCCGGGCGCACTGCTCGGCGAGCCGCGCCAGCCGTTCGCGGGAGACGACCTTTCCGGTGGGGTTGTTGGGCGTGGTGACGAACAGGCACCCCACCGAGTCGAGGAGCGCCGCGTCGAGGTCGCCGCCGTGCAGCTGCTCCTCCTCGACGGCGACGAGCTCCAGCCCGACACCGCGCAGGATGTCCGGGATGTTGTCGAAGGTGGGGTGCACCAACGCGATCCGGTCCGTCACGGTCGCGAGCGACCGGGCGAAGATCTCCATCGCGACCGACGACGAGTAGCAGCTGAGGACGCGCCCCTCCGCTGCCGGGTACGAGCGCTGGCCGAGGACCTCGAAGTAGGTGCCGATGGCCTCGCGCTCGATCTCGTCGACCGGCTGCTTCACCGCCTGGGCCCAGAGCTGCGGCAGGTCGTCGACCACCCGCTGCTGGCCGAGGGTCAGGTCCTGGCGGGCGTGGCCGTCCGCGAGGTTCAGGGAACTGCTGAGGGCCAGGAACTCGAACTGGGTGAGGTTGCCCAGCTCGTCGTCGGTGACCACTGGTGGCCGAGTGTCCTGCATGTGCTCACGAACTCCTTAACGGGTGGTGGAAGCAGGTCAAGACGCTTGCCTGCCGGGCGCCGGGAAACGGCGCAGGGTGGGGCTGAGGGTGGCTCCGACGGCGATCACCGCGGCCGTTGCCGCGCACGCCATCAGGCCGGTCGTGCCGTCGCCCGTGCCGGCGAGCGCGCCGCCGGCGATCGGGCCGAGCGCACCCGCGGCACCGGTGAAGAGACCGACCATGCCGCTGAGCCGCCCGCGCAGCTCGTCGACCGTGACGGACATCTGGTAGGTCATCACCGTCGTGACGGTGACGGGCATGAACATCGCGACCACGCCGAGCACCACCCCCAGCAGCACGCCGCTGGGGGTGAAGGCCATGACGAGGATCAGCACGGCGGCGAGCCAGGAGAAGCCGATGATGATCACCGACGCGGGCAGCACGGCGTGCAGCCGGGCGGCGATCGCGGCGCCGATCAGACCACCGGCACCGAAGCAGGCCATCATCAGGCCGATCTCGCCGGGACCGACCTGGTCCTCACCGGAGACGGCCAGCACGATGACGACCAGCGCGCTGAACACCAGCTGCACCAGGGCGACCCACACCAGTGTCGTCCTGATAGGACGGTGCCGCCACACCCAGCGCAACCCGACCGGAGCGCCGTCGCCGTCTTCGTCCTCCGCCACCGGGGCCGCACCCTTCGGCAGGCGGAGCGTCAGCAACGCGATGCAGGACACCAGGAGCAGGGCCGCGTTCAGCGCGAACGGCAGCATGTGGTCGATGGTGAACAGCACGCCGCTGAGCAACGGGCCCGCGAGATTCGCGATGTACGGGCGCGCGGTGTTGCGCGCCACGGCCTGGGAAAGCTGTTCCGGCGCGACGACGCTCGGCAGCGCGGCGTCCTCCGCGGGACCGAACACCGACACGAGCAGTCCGTCGATCGCCGCCACCACGAGGATGTGCGGCAACGAGTAGGCGTCGAAGTACAGCGCCACGGCGACGCTGCCCATCGCGACCGCCCGCAGGATCTCGCACACGACCATCACGGTCTTGCGGTCGTAGCGGTCCGCGAGGAACCCCGCGGGCACCGAGCCGATCAGCAGCGCCACCGCCATGGTGGTCGCGACCAGGCCGATCTCCACCGCCGACCGCGTCGTGGCGAGGATCAGCAGCGGAAAACCGATCAGCGCGAGCTCGCTGCCCAGTTCGGAGACGAGCCTGCTCATCCACAGGACGTTGTAGTCGCGGTTGCGGGACAACGGGACCACGGGCCGTACCGCGTTTCCCGCCTCGGTCGCCGTCACTGTGCTGTTCCCCCGTCTGGTGGTGGTACTGGCCGGGCGGTCCGGCCACCGAGCTGGAGCAGGCGTCCCGGCAGGAAGCGCCCAGGTGTGGCGGGACTTCCGGGCACGGTGAAGGTCAGGTCGCGGTGGCAGGTCACGGTGACGCCGGGCCCGCCGTCGATCACGAGGCCGAGCCGTCCGCCGCCGTGGTGGGTGACGTCGACGAGCGCGTCACCGTTGGCGTACCGGCCGGTCAGCTCCGCGGCCTGGGCCGCGAAGGCTTCCGGTCCGTCCGGCACCGGCCGGTGGTCGGCCACGGCGATCCCGTCCGCGCGCAGGTCGTCGACGAGGTCCTGCCACAGCGCCGAACCGGTGGCAGCGTTGGTGGTCAGCGCGACCACCGTCCCGGAGTGCGGTTCGAACCGCAGGTGGCACGACGTGCCGTCGCCGGTGCCGTCGTGGCCGAACCAGGTCCGGCCCTCGGCGCGGTACACCGCCCAGCCGAGACCCCAGCCGTCGGCGAGGCCGTACGGGCCTGCCGGGTGTCCGGCCAGGTGGTCGCGGCGCATCGCGGCGTTGTGCTGCGACGCGAACCGGGCCAGGTCGGCCGCGCTCAGTGCGAGCCCGCCCGCCGGTGCCTCCAGTTCCGGCAACGCCTGCTCGGCGATGACCCTCGCGCCGCTGTGCCCCGGCACCGGCTTGCGCACGGTGGGGCCGGTCACGAAGGACGGCGTGATTCCCAGCGGCCACAACAGGATCGACTCGACCGCGTCCCACCAGTTGACGCCGGTGACGTCCTCGGCGAGGTGCCCGGCGAGGACGTAGCCCGCATTCGAGTAGGAGAACAGCTCGCCCGGCCGGTGCACGAGGTCGTCCGGCCTGCAACGGGCGGCCCAGCGCCGCCGCGAGATCTTCTCCGGCTGCTCGACGTTCGCCGCGAGGCCCGCGGTGTGGGTGAGCAGCCGGCGCGGTGTCACCGGTAGCTTGGGCAGTTCCTCGTCCAGGCCGAGGTCTCCATCGTCGGCGAGCGTCAGCACGAGTGCCGCGGTGAACGGTTTCGTCAGCGATCCCAGCGGGAACGCGGACTCCTTCGTGACACCGTGGCATGCCTCGGCGACCTCGCCACCCTGCTGGATCACCAGCTGGGCACCCGGCACATCGTGCTTGCGCGCCAACCGTTCCAGCAACTCGGAGGGGTTCACGCCGTCGCCTCCGGGTCGAGGTGGTGCGCGATCGCGCGGAGGGCGGCCAGGTGCTCGTCCGCGACCCGCCGGACCGTCGCCTCCTCGTGCACGTCGGCCGAGTGGAGCCAGTCGAACGCCAGCACGCCGTCGCTCACCGCGCCCACGACCTCCAGCACGTGGCTCCTGCGCTCGGCCGGGTGCCGGGGTGCGCCCACCGGATCGTGGAAGCTGCGGTACAGCGGGCTTTCCGCGCCGCCCGCACCGGACTGGCCGTGGTAGTTGAACAGCACCCCGGAGCTGGGGCGGTCCGGCAGGATGCCCGGTGCGCCCAGGTGGCGAAGCGCTCCGTACGAGAGGCCGTTGCCCGGCACCGCGCGCAGTTGCCGCCGGACGTTCCTGACCAGGGACGGCCAGTCCGGCTCGCCCGCGGGCACGTGCAGCCCCACCGGGTAGATCGCGGTGAACCAGCCGACGGTCCTCGACAGGTCGACGTCGTCGAACAACTCTTCCCTGCCATGGCCTTCCAGGTCGACGGCGACGCGGTCCTCGCCGGTCCACCTCGTCAGCGCCCAAGCGAGGCCGGCCAGCAGCACGTCGTTGATCCGGCTGCGGAACGCGCCGGGTGCCAGGGTGAGCAGAGCGCGCGTCTCCCGTTCGGTCAGGGAGAACGACACGGTCCTGGTCGAGGCTTCCACGTCCGGTCCCGGCCCGTCGGCGGGCAACGGGGCGGCGGGCGGTAGTGCCTGCCAGTGCTCCACCTCGTCCGCGAAGCCGCCGTCCTCGACGTGCTTGGTGAGGGCACGCACCCAGGCCCCTGCCGACGAGGTCTTGGTGCCCAGGCAGATCTCGCCCGCCAGCGCCTGCCGGTAGGCGGACTCGATGTCGTCCACGAGAATGCGCCACGACACCGTGTCCACCACCAGGTGGTGAGCCGTGACGAACAGCATGGGACGCCGGTCCGGGCCGAGGTCGAACAGCAGCGCGCGCAGCAGCGGACCCGTCGCGAGGTCGAAGCTCGCGTCGAGCTCCGCCGCACGCTTGTCCACCTCGGCGCGCACCTCCTGGTCGGCGGTCGCGGTCAGGTCCTGCCGGGCGAGCACGTCCACCGGTGCGGGCGGCACGTAGAACTGCCGCCACCGGCCGCCCTCGCGCACGAACCGGGCGCGCAACGCGTCGTGGTGCGCCGTCACGGCGTCCAGCGCCCTGCGCAGGGCCTGCTCGTCGACGTCCTCGACCAGTTCCGCGAGGAACGACTGGGTGAAGTGGTGCGGCGCGACCTGGCCGCTGGTCAGGTACTCGAGCTGGACAGGCGTCAGCGGCACCTCGCCCACCACCGGCTCGTCCACCGGCCCGCCGCGTTCGACGGGCTGGGCGACCGCGGCCAGCTCACCAAGCGTCTGGTGCAGGAACAGCTCCCGCGACGAGACCTGAAGACCGGCTTCCCGTGCGCGGTACACCAGCTGGATGCCGAGGATCGAGTCACCGCCCAGCTCGAAGAAGTTGTGCCCCGTTCCGACGCTCCGCCCGGGCAGTCCGAGCACGTCGGCCCAGATCCCCGCCAGGGTCTGCTCGGCGGGGGTTCCCGGTGCCAGGTAGGGGGTTCCGGTTGTGTCCTCCAGCTCGGGCGCGGGAAGTGCCCGCCGGTCCGTCTTGCCGCTCTGGGTCAGCGGCAGCTCCGCGAGCACGGTGATCGTCGCGGGAACGGCGTGCGCGGGCAGCACCCCGGCGAGGTGCCTGCGCAGGTCGGCCAGGTCGAGCTCGCCCGACGGCACCACGTAGCCGTGCAACCGGACCGCGCCGCCGTCGGCACGGGTCGCCGCCGCCGCGCTCAGCACCCCGGCATACCCGGTCAGCGCCTGCTCGACGTCACCGAGCTCCACCCGGTGACCGCGGATCTTCACCTGGTCGTCGGTGCGGGCGAGAAACTCCAGCACCCCGTCGGGCCGCCACCGCGCGGCGTCACCGGTGCGGTACATCCGGCAGTCCGGCCAGTGGGGGTCGGTCCGGAACGGGTCGGGCAAGAAGGCGCGTGCCGACTGCTCCGGCCGGTTGAGGTAACCACGGCCGACTCCGGCGCTGCCGATGTGCAGTTCTCCCGTCACACCAACGGGAACAGGGCGACCGTGCGGGTCGAGCAGATAGATTCCGGTGTTCGCGAGCGGCCTTCCGATCGGCACGTACGGCCCGGCGCCGATCGGGTCGCGGGAGACCTCGTGCAGCGTCGCGTCCACGGTGTTCTCGGTTGCCCCGTAGGCGTTCACGACGATCGTGTCCGGGCCGACCCGTTCCAGGAGCTCGGCGCACTCACCGGTGAGCCACGCCTCCGAGCCGACCGCCAGCACGTGCAACGACTCGGCGCGAGTGCCGCGGCGCGCGAGCTCGCGGGCGATCGCCGTGGCCAGCACCGGCACCGTCACGAGGAGCTCGGCCCTGGTGCGTTCGAGCAGGTCCACGAGCGCGGGCGGATCGGTCACGAGGTCCGTCGGGCAGATCTCCATCGTGCCGCCGAACAGCGTCGACCACACGAAGTCGGAGAAGAACAGGTCGACGCCCAAGCCCGAGACCGACAGGCAGCTCGGGCGTGTCCCGCTCAGGCCGTACCGGTGGTCCCAGACGCGTGCCAGGTGGTGCACGTTGCGGTGCTCCACCATGACGCCCTTGGGCTTCCCGGTCGAACCCGACGTGTAGATCACGTACGCGAGGTCTTCCGGAGTCACCGCCGTGACGGGCGGCGTGTCCGGGTAGTGGTCCACCACGGACTCGTCGAGCGGCACGACGTGGCGAGCCGTCAGACCGTACTCCTCCGCCAGCCCGTCGCCTGAGAGGAGCACCTCGGCGCCCGCGTCGGCCAGCATGTCCGCGAGCAGCCGGGCCGGGTAGCCCGGTTCCAGCGGCACGAACGTGGCCCCGGCCTTGAGCACCGCGAGCAACGCCACCACCGCATCGACACCGCGGTCGGCGCAGACACCGACGAGCGATCCGACGGCCACGCCCTTGCTCACCAGGTGGTGCGCGAGCTTGTTGGCCCTCGCGCGCAGTTCGGCGAACGTCAGGCTGTCGGTGCCGCACCGCACCGCGACACCGTCCGGGTGCCGGGCAGCGATCGCGTCGTAGACGTCGTGCAGCAGCTCCGGCGGCCCGAAGTCGACGGGAACGCCGCCCCACTCGGTGAGCATCCGATGCTCTTCCTCGGCCGTGATCAGCGGCAGCTCCCGCATCGGCGTGTCCGGCCGGCCCACCGCGCTCTCCAGCACCAGCAGCAGGTGCCGGCCGAGTCGGGCGATGGTGGCCTCGTCGAACAGGCCGGTGCTGTAGCTGATGCGGCCGAGCAGCCGCCCGTCGCGTTCGGTGAAGTCCACGCTCAGGTCGTGGCTCGCGTCGCCACCGTCGAACTCGACCTCCTGCGCCTGCAGGCCGGGCAGCTCCAGCCGGTGCTCGGGGGTGCTGTCCAGCACGACCATCGCCTCGACGATCGGGTTTCTGCTGGGGTCGCGGTCGGGACGCAGCACGTCCACGATCCGTTCGAAGGGCAGCTCGCCGTGCGCGAACGCCTCCAGCGACGTCGCCCGCACCACCGTGAGGAAGTCCGCGAACGACAGCGTCTCGTCCACGTCGGACCGGATGGCGACGGTGTTGATGAAGCAGCCGACCATGCCTTCCAGCTCGGCGCGGTCGCGACCGGCGGTCGCGGTGCCGACCACGACGTCGCGCTGCCCGCAGTATCGCGCGAGCAGGACCTGGACGGCGGCCACCAGCGCGTGGAACAGCGTGGCGTCCCGGTCACGGGCCAGCGCCCGCAGGCCGCCGAGCAGTTCGGCGCCGATCTCGAACGTGCACGCCGCGCCTTCGGAGGTCCGCACCGGCGGTCGGGGACGGTCCGTCGGCAGGTTCAGCGAGGTCACCCCGGCCAGCTGTCGCCGCCAGTAGTCCTCCTGCTCCCGCAGCGCGTCCCCGGACAACCGCTCCCGCTGCCACACCGCGTAGTCCACATAGGACACTGGGAGGTGCGGCAGCTCCGGCCGGCGTCCGTCGAGCACGGCGGTGTAGCAGGCGGTCAGCTCCTCGGCCAGCACGCCCATCGACCAGCCGTCGGTGATGATGTGGTGCAGCGTCAGCACGAGCACGTGCTCGTCCGGAGCGACCTCGACCAGCGACGCGCGCGCCAGCGGACCGGTGCGCAGGTCGAACGGACGGGCCATCTCCTCGCGGAGCCGGAGCTGGAGTTCCTCCTCTCTCTGCACCGCGAAGCGCTCGAACGGCAGCGCGCCGGTCAGGTGCACCACCTGAACGGCGCGTTCGCCGATGTAGTCGAAGGTGGTGCGCAACGACTCGTGCCGCTCGGTCAGCACCTCCAGGGCCTCGGCGAGCAGGTCCGCGCGCAGGTCTCCGCGCAACCGGACGGCGAACAGCACGTTGTACTCGGCGGTGCCCGGCGCGAACTCGTCGAGGAACCACAACCGTTGCTGGGAGAAGGACAGAGGCGCCTGTTCCGGTTGCTGGTCCAGCCTCGGGATCCGGTGATCACCGGCCTCGCCTGGCACGAGGGCGTCCGCGAGCGCCCGCACCGTCGGCGTGTCGAACAGCTGCCGGGGTGACACGTCCGCCCCGAGCGCGGACCGCAGCCGGGACGCCACCTGGATGCTCAGGATGGAGTCGCCGCCCAGGTCGAAGAAGTCGTCGTCGGCGCCGACCCGGCCGACGCCGAGGACCTCCTGCCAGACGTCCGCGACCGCGCGTTCGGCGGCGGTGCCCGGAGCCGTGTACGACGTCTGCTCCTGTTCCGGTGCGGGCAGCGCCCGCCGGTCCAGCTTTCCGTTGCGGGTCAGCGGGATCTCCGGCACCACGACGAACGCGGACGGCACCATGTGGACCGGCAGCAGGGCGCGAGCGTGGTCGCGCAAGTCGCCGAGCGACGGCTCACCGACGACGTACGCCACCAGCCTCTTGCCCGAGCCGTCCTCACGGGCGACGACCGCCGCTTCGGCGACCGCGGAGTGCGCGGTGAGAACGGCCTCGATCTCACCGGGTTCGATGCGGAAGCCGCGGATCTTGACCTGCTCGTCGGACCGCCCGAGGTACTCGAGCTTTCCCGCGCGGGTCCACTTCGCCACGTCACCCGTGCGGTACATGCGGGTTCCCGGCTCCCCGAAGGGATCCGCCACGAACCGACCGGCGGTCAGGCCGGGCTGGTTCAGGTAGCCGTCAGCCAGTCCCGCGCCCGCCACGTACATCTCGCCCGCGACGCCAACCGGCACCGGCGCGAGCCGTTCGTCCAGCACGTAGACCCGCAGGTCAGGGATCGGCACGCCGATCACGCCGCCGGTCGTCGCCTCGGTCAGCGGTGTGTAGGTGACGTGCACCGTCGTTTCGGTGATCCCGTACATGTTGATCAGGACGGGAGATGCCGGGTGCCGCGCGCACCAGTCGGTCAGCCGGCGCGGGTCGAGCGCTTCGCCACCGAAGACCACGTACCGCAACGACAGGGTGCGGCCGGTGCTCTCCGCGTCGGCGCGCATCAGCTGGTAGAACGCGGAAGGGGTCTGGTTGAGGACGGTGACGCGCTCCTTTTCCAGCAACAGCAGGAACTCGTGCGGTGTGCGCGACACCGCGTGCGGCACCACGACCAGTCTGCCGCCGTGCAGCAACGGCCCCCACAGCTCCCATACCGAGAAGTCGAAGACATAAGAGTGGAACAACGTCCACACGTCGTTCTCGTCGAACTCGAACCACGGCTGCGTGGAGGTGAACAGGCGCACGACGTTCGAGTGCGGGACGACCACGCCCTTCGGCCGGCCCGTCGAGCCGGAGGTGTAGATGACGTAGGCGGGGTGCCGAGGCGTGAGGCCGGCGTGGTCGAGGTCCACATCGGACTGATCACCCAGGTCCGCGTCGGGCAGGGCCACCACCGGCACGTCCGCCTCGATCGCGGACGCCGAGACCACCGCCGCGGGCGCGGAGTCCGCCAGCACCTCGCGGATGCGCTGCTCGGGGTAGTCCGGGTCGATCGGCACGTAGGCCGCGCCCGCCTTCAGCACGGCCAGCACCGCCACCACCAGTTCGGCGGACCGCGGCAGCACGAGCGCCACGAACCGTCCCGGCCCGGCACCGGACGAAACCAGCAGACGGGCCAGCCGGTTGGCAGCGGCGTTCACCTCGGCGTAGGTCAGAGCGCGAGCACCGTCGGTGACCGCGATCGCGTCCGGCACCGCACGCACCCTGGCTTCGAACAACGCGGGCAACGTCTCGGCCACCGCCGAGTCTTCCCGCCCGTTCCAGTCGACCAAGACCTGCTCGCGTTCCCGCGTGTCCAGCAACGGCAGCGCGGCGACCGGACCCTCGGCACCTGCCGCGAACGCGGTCAGCAAGGCGACGAGGTGTCCCGCCATGGCACGGATGGTCTCGTCGTCGAACAACTCGGGGTCGTAGTTGAGGAACAAGTGCAGCGAGTCGCTCAGGTGCGCGGTGAGCGCGAGCGGGAAGCTGGTCTGCTCGTCGCCGGTGTACTCGCGGACGGTGATCCCGTTTCGCGACGCCGCCGCCTCGTCGTACGGGTAGTTCTCGAAGACGACGATGCTGTCGAACAGGTTCGTCCCGCCCGGCACCTCGCTCCAGCCCTGGATCTGGCCGGGCGACACGTACTCGTACTGGCGCGACCCGGCGACGGAGTCCTGCACCGACCGCAGCCAGCCCGCGAGGTCGTCGCTTCCCGTCACGTCCACACGGACAGGCACGGTGGTGATGAACAAGCCGAGCATGTCGCCCGACTCCGCCAGGTCGGCGGGCCGCCCGGAGACCGTCGCGCCGAAGCACACGTCGGACTCCCCGCTGTAGCGCGACAGCAACGCCGCCCAGGCGCCCTGCATCACGGTGTTCGGCGTGAGCCGTGCGTCGCGGCAGAACCGCAGCACCTGCTCCGAACAGCCCTCGGGCAGGGAGACCTCGATCCGGCCGGAGGTGCGGGACCGGTGCGCGCCGGCGGGAGCGCGGTCGAACGGCAACGGCGTCGGGGCGGTGAGCCCGGCGACCACGCCACGCCAGTGCTCCTCCGCGGCAGGCAGGTCCTGGTCCGCGAGCCACGCCACGTAGTCGCGGAACGGACGCCTCGGGGTCGCCGCAGACCCGGCGTACTGCTCGAAGACGTCGGACAGCACGCCCGCGAAGCTCCAGCCGTCCAGCAGGATGTGGTGCGAGAACCAGAAGATCTGCACGCGCGAGTCGTCCAAGCGCAGGAAGACGAGCCACATCAGCGGCGCCGTGCCGAGGTCGAGCTCACGGGCGGAGTGCTCGTCCCACAACGACCGCACGCGAGAATGCCGCTCGTCCGGCGAGAGGCCGCGCAGGTCGTGGTGCTCCATCGGGAGCGGGAGTCCGGGCGCGCGCACGACCTGCAGCGTTTCTGGCACGTCCTGCCACACGACCTCGGTGCGCAGCACCGGCGTGCGGTCGGCGACTCGTTGCCACGCCTGGGCGAGCGCCTCGTGGTCGGTGACGTCGTCAAGCACCATGCTGAACCGGCTGAGGTAGACGTCGCCGGCTTCGCGTTCCGACAAGGAGTGGAAGAGCAGGCCCTGCTGCACGGGCGTGAGCGGGTAGACGTCCTCCACTGGACGACCGGCCGCGATGAGGTCCACAGTGGACTGGTCGAGTGCCGCCAGCGGGAAGTCCGACGGCGTCGGGCCGCCCACCCCCGGCAGGGCGCAGTGCTCGGCGATGCGGGTCAGCGCGTCGGCGAACCGGTCCGCCAGGCGGCGCACGGTGTCCTCGCGATGCAGGTTCGCCGAATACGAGAACCGGAACTCCAGGCGGTCGTCCCGCACCACCCCGGTGACGTCCAGCAGGCACGACCGCGCGTGGTGCGGTGCGCGGTCGCTGCCCGGCGCGTCCAGCCAGGCCCCGAAGAGGCCGCCGTCCGAGGCGCCGAACCGGCCGAGGTAGTTGAACGAGACTGCGGGCCAACCGGCCCCGAGGCCGTGGTCGGACAGGTACCGCAGAGCGCCGTAGCCGAAGCCTCGCCGTGGCACGGAGCGGAGCTGTTCCTTGACGGACTTGAGGACCACGCCCCAGTCCGCGCGGTCGGACACCGTGAGTGCGACCGGGTACAGCGTGGTGAACCAGCCGACCGTGCGGCTGACGTCCACGCCGTCGAAGAGGTCTTCCCGGCCGTGGCCCTCCAGGAGCACCCGCACGGTGTCGTCGCCGGTCCACTCGGTCAGCACCGCGCCCAAGGCGGTCAGCAGCACGTCGTCGACCTGCGTCCGGTAGACCGGCGGCACGTCGCGCAGCAACGCCGAGGTGTCTGCCTCGGACAGCCGGACGGTCACCTCCCGCTCGGACGCGACCGAGTTCTCGCCCGACCCGTCGACCGGCAGCGCGGTGCCCTCGTGCTCGGCGTCGCGCCAGTGGTCCAGTTCGGCGTCGAACTCACCCGCGGTCGCACTGTCCCGGACCCGCCGCGCCCACTCGCCGTACGAGGTGGACTTCGGGCCGAGCTCGCCACCGCGGAGGACGCGTTCGAGATCGGCCAGCAACACCCGCCACGACACCGCGTCGACCACCAGGTGGTGCGCGGTGAGGAACAACCGTTGTGTCTCAGCGGATTCGACCAGGACGGCGCGCATCAGCGGTCCGTCGTCCAGCCGCAGACCGGAACGGGCGTCCTCTATGGCGACGACCTGGTCGTCGTCCGTCGCCGTCGTGAGAACGACGTGCTCGCCGGTGCGGCTGTAACTCTGCCGCCACTCCCCCGCGCGCTGCACGAACCGCAACCGCAGAGCGTCATGCTGCTCGGCCAGAGCACCCAAAGCGACGCGCAGTGCGTCCGCGTCGACGCGTTCCACCAGTTCCAAGTAGACGGACTGCACGGCGTGCTCGCACGCATCCGGCGTCTCCTCGAAGAAGTTGCGCTGGATCGGCGTGAGCGGTGCCTCGCCCTCGGCTGCCTGCCGCTCGGTGGTGTCCGCCGCAGCCACTCCGGCCCGCGCGGCGAGTTCGCCGATGGTCTGGTGCAGGAACAGCTGCTTCGACGTCAGCAGCATGCCTTCCTCCCGCGCCCGCGCCACGACCTGGAGCCCGAGGATCGAGTCACCGCCGAGGTCGAAGAAGTTGTGCGTGGTGCCCAGCTCACGCGGGTCGAGGCCGAGCACCTCGGCCCAGACCCGCACGAGCGCGATCTCCGCGTCGGTGACGGCGGGCGTATGGCTCACCGTCCGGTCGGCCGCGTCCGGCTCGGGCAGCGCGAGGTAGTCGGTCTTGCCGCTCGCGGTCAGGGGAAGCTCGCCGAGCACGGTGAGGGTCGCGGGCAGTGCGGGCGCGGGCAGCAGATCGGCGAGATGGGCGCGCAGGTCCTGAAGCGTGATCTCTTCGCCAGGTGCGAGAACGACGTACGCGTCGATGCGCGTTCGACCTGAAGTCCGCGCGACGACGGCCGCCGCGCGCACGCCGGGATGTTCGCCGAGCACGTGCTCGATCTGGCCGGGTTCGACGCGGTAGCCGTTGACCTTGACCTGCTGGTCGGTGCGGCCGAGGTACGTGAGGGTGCCCGCCGACCGGCGCACGAGGTCGCCCGTGCGGTACATCCGCCCGTCCGCGAACGGGTCCGGCACGAACCGTTCCGCGGTGAGCTCGTCGCGGTCGAGGTATCCCCGCGCGACTCCCGGACCGGCCAGGTGCAGCTCGCCGGGAACACCGTCGGGCACCGGGCGGCCGTGCGGGTCGAGCACGTAGGTCCTGGTGTTGGGCAGCGGCCTGCCGATTGGCACGAACGGGCCCGCGCCGACGCCGTCCGTCACGGGGAAGGCCGTGCTGTCCACGGTCGCCTCGGTGACGCCGTAGGCGTTGACCACGGTGGTGTCCGGCGACAACCGCTCGACGAGCTCCGCGCAGTCGCGCACCTGCCAGCCCTCGGAGCCGACGGCGAGCAGCCGCAGCCCGTCGAGGCGCCGGTTCCGCGCGACGAGCTCCCGCGTGATCGCCTTGGCCACCGAGGGCACGGTGGCGAGCACGTCGGCGCCGCTGTCCTCGATCAGCTCGACCAGCGCGCGCGGGTCGCCCAGCACGTCCTGCGGGCACATGATCAGGGTGCCGCCGAACAGCAGCGACAGCAGCACGTCGCCGACGAACAGGTCGACCGACGGGTTCGAGACCGAAAGGCAGCGCGGCGGGCGGACGTCGAAGCCGTAGCGCTCGTTCCAGGCGTGCGCGGTGTGGTGGCAGTTGCCGTGCTCGACCAGAACGCCCTTGGGCGTGCCGGTCGAGCCGGAGGTGTAGATGACGTAGGCGAGGTCGTCCGGCGACACCGCGACGCCGAGCGGTTCCGACGACTCGGCCTTCCACTCGGCGGTGTCCACCCGGACGATCCGCGCGCCGGTGTCCGGCAGCCGGTCGGCCAGCCGGTCCGCGGTGATCAGCACCGGAGCGCCCGCGTCACTCAGCAGCCGGGCGAGGAGGCCCGCGGGGTGGGCGGGGTCCAGCGGTACGAACGCCCCACCCGCCTCGAGCACGGCGAGCAGCGAGACGACCACGTCGACGCCCCTGGGCAGGCACAGCGCGACCAGCGTGCCCCGGCCCACGCCGAGTCCGGCGAGGTGGCGGGCGAGCTTCGTGCTGCGGGTCCGCAGTTCGCGGTAGGTCAGCTCGGCGTCACCGGACCTCACGGCGATCGCGTCCGGCGTGGCCTTGGCCCGCGCGTCGACCAGCTCGTGCACGGGGCGCGGCGAGCCGAAGTCCGCGGTCTCGCCGATGCCGTCCTCGATCAGCTGCTCCAGCTCCGTGGCAGACAGCAACGGCAGTTCGCGCAGCGGCCGGTCCGGCTGCTCCACGGCGTTCTCCAGCACGAACGCGAGACCGCGTGCCACGGCGTCCACAGTGGACTCATCGAACAGGTCGGTGCTGTACTCCAGGAACCCGGTGAGGCCGTTCGCCCCTTCCTGGAAGTCGATCGTGACGTCAAGGCTCGTGGCGAGCGCGGGCGGCCGGACGTCCTCGATCACCAGACCGGGTGCTTCGCCGAGCCCGGCCGGTGCGTTCTGCAGGCTCACCATCACCTGCACCAGTGGCGGGCGACTGGGGTCGCGTTCCGGTCGCAGCGCCTCGACCACGGACTGGAACGGCACCTCGTCGTGGGAGAGCGCGTCGGTGACGTTGTCCCGCACCGAGTCGAGGAAGTCCGCGAACGACCGCTCTTCATCCACAGTGGACCGCACGACGACTGTGTTGACGAAGAAGCCGACCAGGTTCTCCAGCTCGTCGCGGTTGCGGCCGGCGGTCACCGTGCCCACCGCGATGTCGGGCTGCCTCGCACAGCGGGAGAACACCACCTTCGCCGCGGCCAGCAGCACCATGAACAGCGTCGCCCCGCGCAGCTTCGCCAGTGCCCGCAACGCCTGCACGAGGTCGTCGGAAATCTCGAACCGGTGCACCGCGCCCGCCGACGTGCGCACGGCGGGACGGGGACGGTCCGAGGGCAGGTCCACCGAAGGCAGCCCGGCGAGCTTCGTGCGCCAGTGGTCGAGCTGAGCCGTGAGGGCGTCGCCGCGCAGGCGTTCCCACTGCCAGGCAGCGAAGTCCGCGTACCGCACCGGCAGGTCGGGCAGAGCCGGGCGATCGCCCCGGACCTCCGCCGAGTACGCGGCGGTCAGCTCGTTCAGCAGGATGCCGGTCGACCAGCCGTCGGCGACGATGTGGTGCATGCCGAGCACCAGCACGTGCTCGGTCGCGGTGAGCCGGACCAGACCGACCCGGAACAGCGGTCCGGTGCGAAGGTCGAACGGCGTGGTGACCTCGGCGAGCAGCACCTGTTCCAGCGCGGCCTCCCGCCCGGCCGTCCCGGTCAGGTCGGTGACGAGCACGGGCACCTCGGCGGGCGGACGCACCACCTGCCGCACCCGCCCGCCCACCGAGGCGAACGTCGTGCGCAGCGGTTCGTGCCGCCGCACCACCAGGTCCAGCGCGTGGCGCAACGCCCTGAGGTCGAGCTCACCGGTCAGCCGCAGCATCAGCGGGGCGTTGTATTCGACGCTCTCCGGCTCGAACTCCTGGAAGAACCACAGCCGCTCCTGCGCGGCCGAGGCCGGCAGGTCGTCCCCTCGCACCGCCGGGATGAGGCCGGCGGACTCGGCCGCGCCGCCCGCCAGCGTGCGCCGCGCGAGCTCGCGCAGGTGCTCCGGCAGCGACGCGATCCGCTTTTCCTGTTCGGGCGTCAGGCCCATTTCGTCCCCCACGTCAGTTCCGGCCGCTCGCGCCGAGCGCGAGGTCGTTCTCGAGCTTCGCGAGCACCAGGTCGACGACCCGTTCCGCGAGCCCCGCCACGGTCGGCGCGTCGAACAGGTCGCGCGGCGTCACCTCGACGCCGAACGTCCGCCGCACCCGCGACATCAGACGCAGGCTGCTGATCGAGTCGCCGCCGAGCGCGAAGAAGTCGTCGTCCGCCCCCACCTCGTCGCGGCCGAGCACCTCGGCCCACTGCCGGCACAGCGCCTCCTCGGTCGGGGTGACGGGAGCCCGGTAGGCGGCGGTGAGCACGTCGGCGCGCGACGGCCGGGGCAGCGCCCGGCGATCGACCTTGCCGTTCGGGGTGAGCGGCAGCCTGGGCAGCCGCACGAACGCCGACGGCACCAGGTAGTCCGGCAGCGACTTCGCCAGGTGCCTGCGCAGGGTGTCGCCGACGGGTTCGACGGCGTCCGGCGCCGAAACCACGTACGCGACCAGTTGCCTGGTCCCGGACTCGGTCCTGGGCGCGGTGACCACCGCCTCGGCGACCAGCGGGTGTCTGACGAGCGTGTTCTCGATCTCACCCGGTTCCACCCGGAACCCGCGGATCTTGACCTGGTCGTCGACGCGCGCGACGAACTCCAGCAGCCCGTCCGGCCGCCACCGCACCAGGTCGCCCGTCCGGTAGAGGCGTTCACCGGGAGCGCCGATCGGGTCGGCGACGAACCGTTCCGCCGTCAGGTCGGGCCGGCCCGCGTACCCGCGCGCCAGGCCGGCGCCGCCGATGTAGAGCTCCCCGGTCACACCGGCCGGCACCGGAGAGAGCGTGGTGTCGAGCACGTGCAGCCGCACACCGGGAATCGGTTCGCCCAGTGGCACGCTGCGCTGTCCCGCACCTGTCCTCGCGGGGAACAGCGTCACCGCGAGAGTGGACTCCGTCGGGCCGTAGATGTTGACGAACGTGCGGCCCGGCGCCCATGCCTCGACGAGCTCGACCGGGCAGACGTCACCACCGGTGCCGACGCACTTCAGCCCGTCGAGCTCGGCCGGGTCCAGCGCGGCCAGCACGGCCGGCGGCAGCGAGGCGACCGTGATGCCGTCCGCGCGCAGCTGCCTCGCCAGTGCCGCCGGGTCGTGCAGCGCGTCCGGGCCGGAGAGCACGAGCGTGGCTCCCGCGACCAGGGTGGAGAAGATGTCCTGCACACCACCGTCGAAGCTCATCGAGCAGACCTGCAGGACGCTGCTGTTCTCGGCCAGGCCGTACGTCTCGTTGATCGCCCGCACGACGTTGAAGAGCGACCGGTGCTCCACCATGACACCCTTCGGCGTGCCTGTGGAACCTGACGTGAACATCACGTACACCAGGTCTCGATCGTCACCCTCGACGTCCGGTGCGGTCGCCGGAAGTGCCGCGACAACCTCACGTTCACGGTCGAGCAGCACCACGTCCGCATCGGACTCGGTGAACCGGTCCGCTTGGTCCTGCAACGTCAGCAGCACACGGGGCCGGGTCTCGGCGAGCATCGTGGCCAGGCGGTCGGCCGGGTAGTCGGGATCCAGCGGCACGTACGCGCCACCAGCCTTGAGCACCGCGAGCACGGCGACGACCAGGTCAGTGCCGCGCGGCACCGACACCCCGGCGAGCACGTCCCTGCCCACGCCCAGCGCGGACAGGTGGTGCGCGAGCCGGTTCGCCGCGGCGTCCAGTTCGCCATAGGTCGTGGCGACACCGTCGTGCACCACGGCGACGGCGTCCGGCGCGGTCGCGGCACGGGCGCTGATCACCTCGTGCAGACGGCCGCCGGTCCGGGCAGGCCCCGTGCTCGCCCAGCCGGTCAGCCGGGTCCGCTCGGCCTCGGTGAGCACGGGCAGCTCGCCGACCCGTCCGCCACCGGACGCGATCGCCTCGAACAACGTCCGCAGGTGCCCGGCCATCCGCCGCACGGTGGCCGGGTCGAACAACGCCGGGTCGTAGTGCAACAACAACGACAGCGCGTCCTCGGGATAGACGACCACGTTGAGCGGGTAGTTGGTGCCGCTCGTCGAGCTTATGTCCACAATGGAGGGGACGTCGCCGGCGGCGGGTTCGACCGGGTAGTTCTCGAACACCACGATGCTGTCGAAGAGGTCCCGGCCGCGCGGCAGGTCGCACCACTCCACGATCTCCGTCAGCGAGACGTGGTCGTACTGCCGGGCCGCCGCCTGCGCCGCCTGCTGCTCGCGCAGCCACGTGACGACGTCGGCGTCCGGGTCGACGTCCACCCGCACCGGGAGGGTGTTGATGAACATGCCCGCCATCTGGTCGACGCCGGCGAGCCCGGCCGGACGCCCGGCCGTGGTCGCGCCGAAGCACACGTCGGCCTCACCGCTGTAGCGCGACAACAGCAGCGCCCACACGCCCTGGACGACCGTGTTGATCGTCACCTGCGCCCGCTTCGCCATCCCGTACACGCGGGTGGTGAGCTCCTCTGGCAGCTTGACCACCAGCCGTGCCGACGACACGGTGCGGTGCAGGCCGGACTTGGGCCGGTCGAACGGAAGCGGCGTGGCCGCCTCGAAGTCACCGATCTCACGACGCCAGTGCTCACGCGCGGCGGTGAAGTCCTGGTTCGCCAGCCATTCCACGTAATCGCGGTACGGGCGCCTGGGAACGGGAACGGGCTCGTCCGCACACTCCCCGAGCACCTCGGCGAGCACCTGCATCCCGCTCCAGCCGTCGAGCAGGGCGTGGTGGAACGTCCACACCAGACGAACCCTGGTGTCGGTCAGGCGGATGATCGCGACCCGCACCAGCGGCGCCTCGCCGAGATCGAGCCCTGCCTTCCGGTCCTGGTCCAGGTAGTGCGCCACGGCGGCGTCCAGCTCGGCTCCGCCCAAGTCTCGCCAGTCCAGCTCGGACACCGGGATCCGGGCATGCTCGTACACGGCTTGGTACGGCCTCGGCAGGTCCTCCCAGACGAAGGCGGTGCGCAGCACCGGGATCCGGTCGGCCACCCGCTGCCACGCGCCCGCCAACGCCACCGGGTCGCGCACGCCGTCCAGGACCGCGGAGATCTGCTCGAAGTACGCGGTGCCGCTGTTGTCCATCAGGCTGTGGAACAGCATGCCGTTCTGCGTGGGCGTCAACGGGTAGACGTCCTCTACGTCCCGGCGCACGCCGACGATCTCGTCCACGGTGGACTGGTCGAGCTCCGCCAGCGGGAAGTCGGAGGGCGTGCGCCCGCCGTTGCCCGGCGTGAGGCAGTGCACCACGGCGGCGGCGAGCTCGGCCACGAAGTCGTCGGCGAGCCTGGTGATCGTCCGCTCGTCGTGCACGTTCTCCGAGTAGTACCAGCGGAACTCCAGGCTTCCGCCGAGCACCGTGCCGACGACGTCGACGAGGTGCGGCCTGATGTCGCCGGGGTGCTGGTGCAGCCCGATCTCCGAGACGGTGTCGTCGAACTGGCCGAGGTAGTTCAGCACCACCGGCGGGTCCAGTTCGGGCACCCGGCCCGCGTCGCGCAGCACGCCGTAACCCAGTCCGCGCCGGGGAACCGCGCGCAGCCGTTCCTTCACGGACTTCAGCGCGGAACCCCAGTCACCGCCCGCCTCGACCACGACCGGGAACCGCGTCGTGAACCAGCCGACGGTGCGCGTGACGTCCAGGTCGTCGAACAGCTCCTCGCGGCCGTGTCCCTCCATGCCCAGCGGCACGCGCTGCTGGCCGGTCCACGCCGACAGCACACGCGCGAGTGCCGTCACAAGCACGTCGGCGACCTCGGTCCGGTACGCCGCGGGCACCTCGCGCAGCAGCTTCCCGGTGGTGTCCGCGTCGAGCCCGGCACGGACGATCCTGGTGCTCTCCACCGTGTTCGACCCGGTTCCGTCCACGGGCAGGGTCACGTCGGCGCCGCTCAGCCCGGACCAGTGCGCCAGTTCGTCGTCGAAGCCACCCGCCGCCGCGTGACCGGTGAGCCTGCTCGCCCACGCCGCCGGTGAGTCGGTGGCGGTGCCGAGCACGATCCGTTCGTCGCGCCGCGCCTGCTCGATCGCGCTGCGCAGGTCCTCGATCAGCACGCGCCACGACACGCCGTCCACGGCCAGGTGGTGCACCGCGAGCGTCAAGTTCCCCTGTGCCAGCACAGCTCCCAGCAGCCTGCCCTCGGTGATGTCGGTCGAGGCCGAGGCGATGGCGACGGCTCGGTCCGGGTCCGTCTCCTCGACGAACTCGACGCTCGCGGTGGTCTCCTCCTGCCACCACACGCCGTTCTCCGCACCGAACCGCGTGCGCAACGCACCGTGGTGTGCCACCAGAGCCTCGACCGCTACGCGGACGACGGCGGGCGCGACGTCCGGCAGTGCCAGCGTCACGTGCTGGTGGAAGGGCGCGGACGGGGTGAAGGTGTCGAAGAAGAACCGCTGGATCGGTGTCAGCGGGGCGCGGCCCTCGACCCGGACGGACCGCGTGGCGACCGGTTCCCCGGTGGCCACGAGTTCCAGCGAGGAGATCGTCGGCCGCTGGAACAGGTCCCGCGCGCTCAGCCGCAGCCCGACATCGCGTGCCTTCGCCACGACCCGCATGGCGACGATCGAGTCGCCGCCCAGGGTGAAGAAGTTGTCCTCGACGCCGACCCGCGGCACGCCGATCGCGTCGGCCCAGATCCCGGCGAGCACCCGCTGCACCTCCGTGCGCGGCTCGACGTGCCGGTCGGCGGCGGCCTCGGGTTCGGGCAGCGCGGCGTGGTCCACCTTCTCCCGCGACGTGAGCGGGAACTCCGGCAGCACGACGACCGTGGCCGGGACCATGTACTCCGGCAGCACACCGCGCACGTGGTCGAGCAGCGCGGAGACCTCCGGGTCCGCCCCGACCGGCACGACGTACCCGATGAGGCGCACGCGTCCCCGCGCGTCCTCCCGCGTCACGACGACGGCCGCCGCGACCTCGGGGTGCTCGACGAGCACGACCTCGACCTCACCGGGTTCCACGCGGTAGCCGCGGATCTTCACCTGGTTGTCGACGCGGCCGAGAAAGTCCAGTTCACCATCGGGCAACCGGCGCACGAGGTCACCGGTCCGGTACAGCCGTGCGTCCGGATCGGCGGAGAAGCGGTCGGGCACGAACCGGGTCGCGGTCAGCTCGGGCCGGTTGACGTAACCGCGGGCGACGCAGACACCGCCGATGTGCAGTTCTCCGGGCACGCCGACCGGCAGCTGGTTGCCGTGCGGGTCGAGCACGTGCACCGTCGTGTTCGCGATCGGCACGCCGATGGTCGGCAGCACACCGGGTTCGACTGCGCCCTCCGGCTCGACCTCCTTCCCGGTCGCGAGAACCGTCGCCTCGGTCGGGCCGTAGTGGTTCACCATCAGGAACCCGAACCCCGCGCTCGGTCGGCGGCGCAGTACGTCACCGCCCGCGATCACCACCCGCAGGCTCGTGCCGACGTGGCCGAGCTGGTCGAACACTGCGTCAACGCGCGGCGTGATGATCACCGACAGCGTGACGTCCCGCTCCGCGATCCAGCGGACCAGCACGGCGGGGTCGTCCAGCACGTCCTGCGTCGCCACCGCGACCGAGGCGCCGGCGGTCAGGGCCGGCCAGAGCTCCAGCGCGACGGGGTCGAACCCCTGCGCAACGAGGTGCGACGACCGGTCGCGCGGCGTGACGTCGTAGAACTCGTGGTACCAACGGCAGAGGTTGGTCAGCGAGCGGTGCTCGACCATCACGCCCTTGGGCCTGCCGGTTGATCCCGAGGTGTAGACGACGTACGCGACGTCGGTCGACGTGACACAGGTTTCCGGTGTCGTGGAGGGGTTCTGCGCGATCGTGGCCCAGTCCTCGTCCAGCCGGACGACCTCGACGTCCACTTCGGACATGCGTGCGGCGACGGAGCGCTGGGTCAGCACCACACGCGCGCCGGTGTCCGCGACGACGAACGCGAGCCGGGCCGCCGGGCTGTCCGGGTCGAGCGGCACGTACGCGCCACCGGCCTTGAGCACGCCCAGCAGCGCCACCACGAAGTCGGCACCGCGGTCCAGGAACACCGGCACGGGTACGTCCGGGCCGACGCCGAGGGAGACGAGGTGGTGCGCGATGCGGTTGGCCCGTTCGTCGAGCTCCCGGAAGGTCAGCACCCTGTCCCCGCAGACCACCGCCACGGCGCCGGGGTCGCGTTGCGCCTGCAGGGCCACGAGTTCGTGCACGGGTACAGCGAGATCGTGGCTCGCGGCGGTGTCGTTCCACTCCGCGAGCTGCCTGCGTTCGCCCGCTGTCAGCACGGACAGCTCCCCGACCGGCAGGTCCGGCGTGGTGGTGAGCTGGTCCAGCAGCACGTGCAGGTGGCCCGCCATGCGTTCGATCCGCGCGGCGTCGAAGAGGTCGGTGTTGTACTCGACCATCACGTCCATGCCCTCGTCGTGCTCGGTGAACTCGACGGTCAGCTCGAAGATGGACGACACGTGCGGCAACACCCGCGGCTCGACCCGCGCACCCGCGAACCGCAGCGGCTCGGCCGGGGTGTTCTGCAGCACCACCAGCGCTTGCACCAGCGGCGTGCGGCTCGGGTCGTGCTCGGGGCGCACCTCCGCGACGACGCGCTCGAACGACACGTCCTGGTGAGCGAACGCCTCCAGCACGGTCGTACGCACGTGCCCCAGGAACTCCGTGAACGGCAGCGCGGCATCCACTGTGGACCGAAGCGCGACCGTGTTGATGAAGCAGCCGATGAGCTGTTCGAACTCGGCCCGGCCGCGACCGGCCACAGCCGTGCCGACCACCACGTCGCGCTGACCGCTGTAGCGGGCGAACAGCACCTGGCAGGCGGCCACGAGGACGGTGAACACCGTCGTCCCGTGCGCCTCCGCGAGCCACCCGAGCCGTGCGGTGAGGCCGGCGGGCAGCTGGAACCGGTGTTCGGCGCCCGCGGAAGTGCGCAGCGCGGGCCGCGGCCGGTCCGTCGGGAGCTGCAGCGGTGCCGCGGCCTCCAGCGTCCGGCGCCAGTAATCCAGTTGTCCCGCGGTCTGCGCGGATCGCTGCCACAGCGCGAAGTCCGCGTAGCGCGCCGGCAGTTCCCGAACGCGGACCGTGCGCCCCTCGATCGCGGCGGCGTACCGCTCCCCCAGTTCGCCCGCGAGCACACCCATCGACCAGCCGTCGATCGCGATGTGGTGCACGCTCAGCACGAGAACGTGCTCCTCGTCGGCGATCCTGATCAGGCGGACCCGCCAGACCGGCCCGGTGCCGAGGTCGAACGGGGTGGAGACCTCCTGGTGCAGCAGGCGGTCCAGCTCGGCGGCGTCCTGGCCGCGCAGATCGGTCACCGTGATGGCGGCCTCGTTGCGGTGGATCACCTGGCGCGAGCCGCTGTCCACCCTGGTGCGCAACGGTTCGTGCGCCTCGACGACCTCGCGCCACGCCTGGTCGAGCGCGGCGGCGTCGAACGGGCCGGTGACGCTGTAGGCGAAGTGCACGTTGCTGTCGACGGCGTCTCGGTCGAGCTCGTGGGCGAGCCACAGGCGTTCCTGTGGGAACGACAACGGGAACACCGAACCGGGCGTGTGGTGCGGTGTCTCGGCGACAGGAGTCGCGGGACGTGCGGCGATCTTCGCCGCGAAATCCGCGAGCGTCGGCGCGTCGAAAAGGTCGGCGACGGTGAGTTCGACGCCGAACCGCGCGAGGATCCGGGCCAGCACGCGCACGGCCAGCAGTGAGTCGCCACCGAGCGCGGGGAACGCGTCCCCGGTGCCCACCCGGTCGACCGGCAGCACCTCGGCCCAGATCTCGGCCAGCACGGCCTCGGTCTCGTTCTCGGGCGCCTGGTGGCCCGACTCTGCCCCGCGGCGCGGCTGCGGTAGTGCGGCCCGGTCCACCTTTCCGTTGGGGGTCAGGGGGAAGCGGTCCAGCAGCACGAACTCCGATGGCACGAACGGATCCGGCAGCACTCCGGCCAGCCGGTCCCGCAGCAGCGCCTGCGTGAGGACCGCACCGCTGTCGGGGACGACGTAGGCGACCAGGCGGGCGCCCTCCACGTCGTCGCGGCGCACCACGACGACCGCGTCCGCGACGCCTGGACAACGCCGCAGCCGCGTCTGCGTCTCGCCGGGCTCGACGCGGAAACCGCGGATCTTGACCTGGTCGTCGGTCCGGCCCAGGAACTCGATCACGTCGGCGTCGTCCACCCGCACCAGGTCACCGGTGCGGTACAGCCGCTCGCCCGACGGTGCGGCGACGAACCGGGCGGCGGTGAGATCGGGACGGTTGAGGTAGCCGCGCGCCACACCATCGCCACCGACGTAGAGCTCGCCCTCGGACGCCGGTCGCAGCTGCTCGTCGAGCACCCGCACGGTGGTGCCGGCCAGCGGCGTGCCGATCGGCACCGGCCCGGTCACCTCGGTGATCCGGTGGCAGGCGGTGAAGGTCGTGCCCTCGGTCGGCCCGTAGCCGTTGACGAGCGCCAGGTCCGGGAACCGTTCCAGCACCCGCGCGCAGTGGCCGGGTGAAAGCACGTCGCCGCCCGCGAGCAGCAGGCGCAGGCCACCGAACACGGTCACGTCGGCGTCCACGACCTCGTGGAACAGGCCCGCCGTCAGCCAGAGCACGCTGACCTCGAAACCGGACAGGAACCGGCCGAGCTCGGCCACCGACACCGCTCCGGGCGGTCCCACGGCGAGCCGCGCGCCGTTCGTCAGCGCACCCCACACCTCGAACGTCGACGCGTCGAACGACACGGACGCCAGGTGCGCCACCACGTCGTCAGCGGTCAGTCCGGCGTATGCCTGTCCCTGGACAAGCCGCACGATCCCGCGGTGCTCGACCAGCACGCCCTTCGGCCGCCCGGTGGAGCCGGAGGTGTACATGACGTACGCGAGGTCGTGGCCCTCGACGTCGGTCTCGAGAACCTCGGCCGGGTGCTCCGCGATCAGGTCAGCGTCGGTGTCGAGGCAGACGATCTCGGTGGCACCGTGTGGAATCCGGTCGCGCAGCCGTTGTTCGCTCAGCACGAGCGGCGCGGCGGTGTCGGCGAGCATGAACGCCAGCCGTTCCGCCGGGTAACCCGGATCGAGCGGGAGGTAGGCACCGCCGGCCTTGAGCACGGCCAGTTCGGCGACGACCAGGTCGGTGCCGCGGTCGAGGCACAGGCCGGTGACCACGCCAGGTCCGACGCCGCGGCCGGCCAGGAACCGCGCCAGCCGCGAGGCCCGCTCGTCCAGTTCGGCGTAGGTCAGGCTCTGGCTGGTTGAGGACACCGCGATCGCCCCGGGCGTGCGCCGAGCCCACTGCTCGAACAACTCGTGCACGACCGTGGGTATGACGGTATCCACGCTGCCGCTCCGTTCTGCCGGATTCCCCGAGAAGAATGTGCGGGCGCCACGACCCCTGCGGGACCCGCTCACCGAAGTCTTGTTCGGCATCGACACCTCGGCAACGTGTTTAAGCTGAGGCTGAAAACAACTCCTGAGAGCGACTGTGCGAGCTGGGAGTTTCGGCAGTGGCTAAAGGAGGTGGAATCCTGGGCCGTCCTGCGCAAGGCTGGCACAGCCGGGCAATGGCGCCGTTCGAAGTCCTGCACGCGGCAACGCCCCAGATCGACCGGACACGTGTTCCGGCATCGCGGGCGAACATTTGGCAAACGCCGAGCGAGTTCTCGACGCCCGCCGGTTCCACCGTTTCCGAAATCGGAGTCGCGGCGCCGCCGCGCGACAGGAGGCTGTCCATGACCAGCACGACCACGCGGGCGACCGCGCAGATCTTCAATTCGGCGGTGGCCGCGTCCGCCATCGCCGCGGCATGGGAACTGGGGGCACTCGACGAACTGCGGGAGGCGGGCACGCTGAACGTGCCGGAGTTCGCCGCGGCAAACGACCTGCACGAGCAGTCCACACAGGGCCTGTTCGTCGCGCTGGCGAGCGTCGGGGTGGTGCGGCGGGACGGGTCGACCGTGACCGCCGGCGAACAGTTCGACGCCGTCTACCAGGCAAAATCGCTGTTCCACTGGCTCATGAGAGGATCGGCGCCGCTGTTCGCCGAGATCCCGTCGGTGCTGCGCAACGGCAACCGCGAGGGCGCCTACTACCGGCGTGACGCGAAGGCCATCAGCACCGCGTGCCGGGAGGCGAACACGCAGTTCTACGACCCGGTCTTCTGGCCGGTCTTCGAAGGTCTCGATTTCACCCCGGCCGCGGTCGCCGACCTCGGTTCGGGAAGTGGTGAGCGACTTCTGCAAATGCTCAAGCGCCACCCCCGTGCACGTGGTATCGGAATCGACATCGCGAGTCCCGCGATCGACATGGCACGACTGGAAGCGAACCAGTCCGGCATGGGTGACCGGCTCACGTTCATCGAGGCCGACGTGCGGCAGCTCGAACCGTCACCGGAATTCTCCGACGTCGATCTGCTGACCTGTTTCATGATGGGTCACGACTTCTGGCCGAGGGAACGCTGCATCCCCTCGCTGCAGCAGTTGCGCAAAGCATTCCCGTCCGCCCGCAGGCTGCTGCTGGGCGACAACGTGCGCACCACCGACGTGCCGGACGACGAAATCCCGGTGTTCACCCTCGCGTTCGAATTCGGCCACGCGATGATGGACGTGTACCTGCCCACGCTGGACGAATGGCTGGATGTTTTCGACGAGGCCGGCTGGAAGTGCGTCGAGGCGCACCTCGTCGACAGCCTCGCCGGGGCTGTCGTGTTCGAGCTGAGCTGAGGCACCGATGACCGTCCTGCTCCGCCCCGACCTCGGCGCGCTCCCCCTCTACCAGCAGCTGCCCTCCACCGCGCGGGTCCAGCTGTCGAACAACGAGACCGCCTTCCCGCCGTTGCCGCGGGTGGCCGCCGCGCTCACGGAAGGGCTCGCGCACATCAACCGGTACCCACCGGTGAGCCCGCACGCGGTGGCCACGCACCTGGCCGGGCACCTCCGCGTTCCCGCCGGGTCCGTCGCCGTGGGCGCCGGATCCGCCACCTTGCTGCTACAGCTGATGCAGGCGGTGGTGCACGGCCCGAGCAGCATCGTGTACGCCTGGCGTTCGTTCGAGGCATACCCGATCCTCGTGCGCGTGGCGGGAGCGGAACCGCGACCCGTGCCGCTGACCGGCGACCTGGTGCACGACCTCGACGCCATGCTGGCAGCGGTGACGCCGACGACGCGCATGATCATCGTCTGCAACCCCAACAACCCCACCGGGACCGCGCTGCACCGCGACGCCTTCGCGAAGTTCCTCGCCGCCGTGCCCGAACACGTCGTCGTGGTGCTGGACGAGGCATACCACGAGTTCGTCACCGACCCGGACGTCCCGGACGGGCTGGAACTCGTGCGCGAGGCGGCCGGGCGCGGCAACCTCGTGAGCCTCCGGACGTTCTCCAAGGCATACGGCCTGGCGGGCCTGCGCATCGGGTACTGCGCGGGCCCGATCGACCTGATCCAGGCGGTCACGAAGGTCGGCGTCCCGTTCAGCGTCAGCACCCTGGCCGAGACCGCGGCCCTGATAAGCCTCGACTCCGCGGAAGAACTGGCCGAGCGCTGCCGTCTGGTGCGCACCGAGCGCGACCGGGTCGGAGCGGCGCTGCACGCGCTCGGCCACGCGTTCGTGCCGTCGCAGGGCAACTTCCTGTGGCTACCGCTGGCGGACCGCGCGGCGGAGTTCGCCGCCCACAGCATGTCCGACGGCGTGATGGTGCGCCCGTTCGCCGGCGAGGGCGTCCGGGTCACCATCGGCAGCCCCGCGGACAACGACGCCTTCCTCGCGGTCGCCCGCACCTTCGTCTGAGCCAAAGGAGATTCCGATGACCGGTAACCCCTTCGACGACCCCGACGGCACCTTTCTCGTCCTGGTGAACTCGGCGGGCCAGCACTCGCTGTGGCCGCGGGCGATCCCGGTACCCGGCGGGTGGACCGAGGTCCACGGGCCAGGCACCAGGCAGGAGTGCCTCGACTACGTGTCGGGCCACTGGACCGACCTTCGTCCGCGTGAGGCCGCCGCACGGGCGTGACGCTCACTCACCGGCCGCCGCTTCCATGAACTGGTACGCCGTGTACTCCAGCAGCGCGGTGCCGAGCGGCGTCACGCTGTGCAGCACCGTGTTCCGGTTGCGGCGGCTGGTGATCAGGCCGGCCTCCCGCAACACCGACGTGTGCTGGCTGATGCTGGCCGACGAGATGTTCAACCGTTCGGCCAGCTCACCGGTGGTACAACTCTCCACCAACTCCTGCAGCACCGCCGCCCGGGTCTTCCCGACCAGCGCCGCCAGCGCCTGCTCACCGCGTTCGGTGACGTCCCAGAAAGCCGCGGCGGCGTTCGTGGCCGCGGTGACGGGCGGCGCGGCGAACACGAGAATCGGACTGGACTCGGCCCACTCCGCACCGATCAGCACGGCGGCAGCGTTGTCGTACAGGAACAATGAGGGCGCCAGCAACAACCCGCGTCCACCGAGATGAACGTCGACATCCCGCTCGTGCGGCACCTCAAGCACCGAAGAACGCCATCGCACCTTGGGATGCAACGTCCCCAGCAGGCGCTCAACACCTCCGGTCATGGCCAACCGCCCCCGGACGTCGCGCACGGTCTCCAGGTACCCGCGCACCTGCCGCCAGTAGGGCGACACGGCCACCCGCCCGAACCCCTGGGCAGCCTCCATCACTTCCTCACGACTGAGCCCGACCCTGCCCAGCGCTCTCTCGTCGGCCTTGAACCCTCCGTCCACCAACCACAGCAGGTCAGGAACCGGCCGTAGCACCTGCAACATCCGTTCGACGCGAACGGCACGTCGACCAAGACGCTCACCGACGCGGTCGCGCCAGATCCCGAAGAACCCACCGCCGCGCGTTCGTCCGAGCGACTCCATGGCGAACACCGTCTCAGCACCCATGCCCAGCGTCGCCGAGACTCTCACCCTCGCGAGATCCTCGCTGGTGAAATGAATCCTCTGCAACCTTCCCCCCAGTTGTTGACCCGCCCGGCCGCAGCATCGATCGCGAGCACGGCCGCATCAGGACCATTCCAACGTGGACTGAACGGAGCACCTGCAGTTCGAACTCCCCAGTCCGCCTTTCGCATGCACCGACCACCCGAGCGCGGGCATACACTTCCCCAGGACCGCGCATCAGGTGCGCCCCTCACACTACAGACCGAAGACGGAAACCGCCGCAGATCATCGAAGCGTTCAAGAGCTTCTCATTGCGAAGCAGTTCCGCCCTATTTAAGCCAGGACTGAAGGATCACCGCGACTCATCGTTCATCGATAATTCTGACCAAGATCCAGACCTTTCCCACCTGCGGCGCCATCACTCCCACCACGCCGGTCCGTCCACTCGGGAGACTTTGCGCGTAGACGCAAAGAGTCGCCACCACGCTCCCAAGCGGTTCCAGCGCCTGCGTCAGAACCTACTCAGAACGAAGCAAACTGTTCAACAGTTCCGGCAACCCCACATCGGAACGAACACCTCGCCACTTCTCGTAACCGCACGATCACAGAGCGGGAGATCTGGGCGCGCATTGCGTTTTAGCAGTTTCCACGTAGCACGTCCGATAAATCGCACCTCAGAAGCGCCGACCACCTCCCGATAGTCCACACGGGACGAATAGCGAGAACGTTTTCACCACTCTCCGCATATCACTCGGCGACGAGTTCCGCAATCGGATCCGGGTGTTCGCGAAGGCCCACGCCAGCGGCTTCTGCCGCACGGCGAGGAAGTTCACCACGTACGCGCGTGACTCCTGCACGATCGCACGCAGCCGGGAGTCCACGTGCAGGCTGAGGTTCCCCCGGTAGCTCGGAGACTTTGATCCTCCCCTGGTTGTTCGGAGTCGGGTTACTGGATGATCACTCGTTTCAGTAGCCCGGAGGACAACCCACGATTCCCAAGAGATACCCGCCCGAGTTTCGGCGCAAGGTGCTCGACCTGATCGCGTCCGGTCGCCGTGTCGCCCAGGTCGCGGCTGATCTCGACATCAGCGACCAGACGATCTACACCTGGCGCCGCCAGGAGCTCATCGACACCGGACAGATGCCAGGGACGACCAGCGCTGACAACGCCGAACTGGTCGCCGCGCGTCGACGGATCGCCGAACTCGAGGCCGAGGTCGCTGTCCACCGCCGTGCTGCCGAACTGCTCAAGGAGAGCAGTAGCCCAAAAGGCGATATGAGGCGGTCACGGTGATCGTCTCCGAAGAGCGGTCGATCCAGCTCGCCTGCCGCGTGCTTGGGGTGTCCGAGTCCGGCTTCTACGACTGGCGAGGCCGCGCTCCTTCGCCGCGGGCGATCCGTCAAGCCTGGCTCGTCGACCTGATCCGCGAGATCCACGTCGAGTCGTTCCAGGTCTACGGCGCTCCACGGGTACACGCCGAACTTACCCTGGGCCGCGGGATCACCGTCGGACACAACACCATCGCGCTTCTCATGCGCCGCAACGGAATCAAGGGCCTGCCCAACCGGCGCCGGCCGCGACCGAAGCACGACACGCCCACTGCGGTGGACCTGGTCGACCGCGACTTCGCCCGCGCCGCGCCGAACCAACTGTGGGTCACCGACATCACCGAACATCCCACCCGGGAAGGCAAGGTGTACTGCGCGGTCGTACTCGACGTGCACTCCCGGCGCGTCGTCGGCTGGTCGATCGACTCCAGTCAGACCGCAGCCCTGGCCACCAACGCGCTCGGCATGGCCATCTCGAACCGGGCCCCGCTGTCGGACACGGTGATCCACTCCGACCACGGAGTCCAATTCACGTCATGGACTTTCACCAAACGTGCCAAGGAATCCGGGCTTCTGCCGTCGATGGGGTCGATCGGCGACTGCTACGACAATGCCATGATCGAATCGTTCTGGGGACGCGTGCAGACCGAGCTGCTCGACCGCCGACGATGGCGCACCCGCCTCGAGTTGGCCAACGCCCTGTTCGAGTACCCCGAGATGTTCCACAACCGCCGCCGACGCCACACCGCACTCGGAATGCTCACACCGATTGAGTACGAACTCCGACACGCCAGGATCACTCCCGTAGCCTGAGCTCCAGCAACCCGACTCCGCCGAACGGGGTGAGGATCAGTGATGACGCGGCGCACGCGGTGTCAGGCTGTCAGCTCAGGCGAAACGCCACTGCTGGTTGCCGCCGCCGTGGCAGACACGGGGATGCCGTCCCAGTTGCTGCCGTACCCGGCGATTCTTCGGTCGCCCTCAGGCAGGACGCGCTCCGGTCGCGGAACGCGTCCATCGTCCGGGAATACCGATCAAGCTTTGACGAACGACTCGGCGAAGATCGGCAGCACCGAGCTCAGCTGGGCTTCGGCCGCCACCTTGGTCTGGCCGGACGCCACCACGACGGTGATGAGCGTGCCGCGACCCATCATCGCGTGACACGACCACGGAACCAGTTCCGGATCCCGATTCGCCTCGCAGTGCGCGAAAAAATCGTCCACACCGTCCGGCTTGGCTACAGCCTTCGCCTGCTCGACGCGGTCTTTGGCACAGCTGTTGAGCCGGGTCTGCACAGCCCCCACCAGCGTGGCCGCCGTACGGTCGGACATGGCATGGACCCGCTGAAACAAACTCACCTGGCCCGTCCAGACGCGGGTCCGGGCGACCGAGGTACCGTCGACACGCATCTCGCTGCTCCCACAGAGCGTGGTGACGATCTCGCCGTCCGCGCCGGGCTCGTTGTCGCTGGCCGGCGTGCTCTGACTCAACTGGCCGCCGAGCGCATCGAACGCGCCGGGTGGGGCGATCGCCGCCTTCGCTCGCTGGTCCAGTTCCGCCGGAGTCGATGGCACAGTGGTCGTCGTGGTGGTCGCGGCCGGCGGCGCGGCCACCGGCTCACCACCGCAGGCCGTGGTCAGGACGGCTACCACCGCGACGGCAGCACAAATACGCGCGTTCACGTTTGTTCCCCCCAGGTTTCGCGTGTTCGGAGGCAGCCTAGTGGTGCTGCCCAGATGGTTGACCAGGTAATTGATCTTCCGTGCTGATCGGGTCAGGCTGGTCCCGCGTGTCGAGTGCGGGAGGTGTCATGGCTCGTCGTCCGGGCGTGTTCGTCCGCGGGTTATCGATGGAAGAGGGACGCAAGCTGCAGCGGGTCACCAGGACCGCGAAGGACCCGGTGAAGCTGCGGCGGGCGATCGTGGTGCTGATGTCCGGCCAAGGCCAGGCCGTCCGCGATATCACCTCGTTGATGCAGGTCAGCGAGGACTACGTGCGTGATGTGATCCACGCGTTCAACGAACGGGGGTTCGCGGCACTGGACCCAAAATGGAGCGGGGGACGCCCGAAGACGATCGGTGACAAGATCCGCGAGCGGATCTGCCTGATCGCCCGGACGTCCCCCGCAGACTGGGGCATCACCGCGTTCTCCACCTGGTCCTTGTCGAAGCTGCGCGATCACCTGCTCGCCCGTGGCACCGTCGCGACGATCAGCCGGGAGACCTTGCGCCGCATCCTGCACGCGGGCGGTGTCTCCTGGCAGAGCACCACCACGTGGAAGGCGTCGACCGACCCGGACTTCATCGCCAAGATGCACCGAGTTCTGGACCTCTACGACCATCCGCCCGGCGACGGGCGGGTGATCTGCGTAGACGAGTTCGGCCCACTGAACCTCATGCCCCGCAAGGGCAAGGCGTGGCGTCTGCGGACCAGGCCGCAACGGCTGCGGGCCACCTACAACCGCAACGACGGCGTGATGCACATGCTCGCCGCACTCGACCTCGCCACCGGCCACATCTCCTACCGGATCCGACCCCGTAAACGCCGACAGGAGTTCCTGTCCTTCCTCAAGACCCTGCGGACACGCTGGCCCGGAGAGAAGCTCTACATCATCTGCGACAACTTCTCCCCGCACCGCCACACCGACGTCCGCACCTGGTGCGCCGGCAACCAGGTCGAGTTGGTGTTCGTCCCCACCTACTCGTCGTGGCTGAACTGGATCGAGTCCGAGTTCGCCGCCCTGCGCTACTTCGCCCTGAACGGCACCGACCACCGCAGCCACACCGAACAGAACACCGCGATCGGCTCCTACATCCGCTGGCACAACGCCCGAGCCGAGCCCAAAACCGGGTTCGCCACCGACTCACCCATCCGAACCTGGACCTATTACCTGGCCAAGGCTGCGTGACGCACCACTAGCCCGACCTGCCACAGGCCCCGGCGGGCGGTCGCCGACGCGATCCGGCATGCGGTGCGCGGCTATGACCTGGCCGCCCGCTGCGGTGGCGAGGAGTTCGCGGTGCTGCTGCCCGGCGTCGACGCCGACATGATCGGCCGGCCGCGGCGCGGATCCGCGGCCGGCCATCCGCAAAGGCGCAGCAACGACCGCAGCCGCTTACCGCGGGCCAGGCACTCGCGTAACCAGCCCACGAACAGCTCCGCCTTCGGGCTGATGGCCTGACGCACTTGCTCGGCGAGGAAGTCCTCCGGCACCGCGTCCACCGACGCCCGCCCGTCGAACACATCGTGCACTCGGTCCTGCCCTGCGTATGCGGTGTCCGACACCATCGATGGGGTCACTACCGTCTTGCCCCACGGCGACGATGCGACCGGCTCCACCGCGGCTACGCCGAAGCCGTTGGTGGAGCTATCGGCATGGACCAGTACCGCTTGGCGATGTGGCCTCGCCACGAGAACCGCCCGCCGATCTTGCGTCACCGGTGGTCAGGCTGGGATGCAGTCAATAGAACTGTCCGTGTACCCGGCGGCCCGGGCATCACCATGCACCGCCCTCTTCATGCTGGAACAACGGGCTCTTATTCTCACGTCCCGGCAGCCAACAAGTCGCGATGGCAGTACCGCCTGGACGGCGCCGCTGCACACCCCAATCACGGCCAGAAAGAACACCTGAACGGAGGACACGATTCGCTTTAGCCAACGCGACCACATTTCGCCCCGCGCAAACCGATCCTCCCAAAATCCTCCCAAACACGATGTTGCCGGCCAGTACAGACCACTGTGGACAGTCGAATCAAGATCGAAAAGAAGACACGAAAAAGCCCGCCGACCTGGGCTTTCACCCAGAATCAGCGGGCTGATTCAGACCGTCGGGACGACAGGATTTGAACCTGCGACCCCTTGACCCCCAGTCAAGTGCGCTACCAAACTGCGCCACGTCCCGGCCACACTCCCGGTCTCCCGGCGTGCATGAGAATCCTACAACACCCCGGACAGAGATCAAAAACGGACCCCCAAACCAACCCTGACCAGGGCAAACACAGAACCCAACCCAGGCCACGCTACCCGTCATCCAACGAAGCTCCCCCGACATCCGCCCCAGGAAGCACCGCGCTCACGCTGAACCCCCCATCAGGCCGATAGGCGGTGGTCAAGGTGCCCCCAGCCAGCCGGACACGCTCAGACAACCCATGCAGCCCAGATCCGCCGCGCTCATCAGAAGGAGGCGAGACGCCAGGCCCGTTCACCACAGACACACGAACGGGCGAAGACCGGTCCACACTCACAGTCACAACGGCCCCAGGCGCATGTTTCGTCACATTGGTCAACGCCTCCTGAACCACCCGGAAGAGAGCCCTGGACACAGCCGGAGACACAGCGGCATCGCCCGTCTCGGACAGCGTCACGGACACTCCGGCGACGCGAGCTCGGTCAACAAGCTCCTGCACGGACGGGTAGGTCGTGCCGGTGTTGAGCAAGCCAAGAGCTGCGCGCATCTCGGACAAGGATTCCTTTGCCAGGGAACGCAAGCGCAGCGCGACCTCACGGGTCGACGGGTCGGGTGCGGTGGCGGCGAGGGCGGCTGACTCGACGGCGATGAGGGTGGCGTGGTGGCCTACGGAGTCGTGGATTTCGCGGGCTATCCGGGCTCGTTCGGCTGCTCGGGCTGAGGTTTCCTTGGCCTCCAGTTCTGCGGCTTGGGCTCTTCGGGTTTCGTACAGGGACTGGGTCAGGTCCTTGCGGGTGGTGACCAGGGCGCCGAGGGCTGTGGGGGCCGCTGCCAGGCCGAAGGCGAAGGCGGTGGCCAGCAGGAGGGTGCCGAGGGGGATCACCTCGGTCAGGACAGACGGGAGCAGGGCCGCGAATGTCAGGAGGGCGGCCCAGAAGAGTTGGAACGGGATGGATTTTTCCGTGCGGCCCAGGCGGTACTGGGCCACCAGCGCTGGGGCCCAGCCGAGGCCGCCTGCCACGGCCGGGATGCACAGCAGGGAGGCCAGCCAGGGCCAGCGGAGGCGGATCGGGAGGCACACGGCTGCTGCCACCGCTGTCCAGAGGGACCACGGGAACAGGCGGTCCTGACTCAGGAGGACCACGCCTGTGGTCAGCAGGACGGTGAGCAGTTCGCGGAGCAGGGGTTTCACCAGTCACCGACCTGGTGGGCGACCAGGGCCGCCTGCACGCGGTTCTCCACCCCCAGTTTGGTGAGGACGGTGGAGACGTAGCTCTTCACGGTGGCCTCGGACAGGCAGAGGGCTTCGGCTATCGCGTGGTTGGAGCGGCCGCCGGCCACGAGTTCGAGGACTTGGCGTTCTCGGGCGGAGAGTTTGTCGAGTTGGCGGTTGGCTCGGAAACCTCGCAGGCGTGGGAGGAGGCGGGCTGTGATGCGGGGGTCCAGGACCGCGCCGCCTGCCGCCAGGTCCACCACGGCGCGGACGAGGGTGTCTGGTTCCGCGTCTTTCAGCAGGAAGCCCTGGGCGCCCAGGTCCAGGGCCGTGGCCACGTAGTCGTTCAGGTCGAACGTGGTCAGGACGGCGATGGCGGGTGGGGTGGCCCAGGTTCTCAAGCGTCTGACGGCCTCCAGGCCGTCCACGCCGGGCATCTGGACGTCCACCAGCACCACGTCGGGCAGGTGGGCCAGGGCGACTTCGACGAGCTCGGCGCCGTCGGCTGCTTCGCCGACCACCTCGACTCGTCCGTCGGCTTCCAGGAGGACTTTGAGGCCCCGCCTCAGCAGGGCCTCGTCGTCGGCTAGCACCACGCGTACGGCCACCTGACCAACCAACCGCACGAGCGGTCTCGGGCAAATAGGTCACCCAGGTGGTCCTGACGAACTACTTCTTGCCGGAGCCGGCCTTCTTCTTCTCGCGCACGCGCACGGAGATGCGGACCGGGCTGCCTTCGAAGCCGAACTCTTCGCGCAGCTTGCGCTCGATGAAGCGGCGGTAGGACGCCTCGAGGAAACCGGTCGTGAACAGCACGAACGTCGGCGGGCGGGTGGACGCCTGGGTGGCGAACAGGACCTTCGGCTGCTTGCCGCCGCGGACTGGGGGCGGGGTGGCGGCGATCAGGTCGGACAGCCACTGGTTGAGGCGGCCGGTCGGGACTCGGGTGTCCCACGAGTTCAGGGCGGTGCGCAGGGCCGGGGCGAGCTTGTGGACGGCGCGGCCGGTCAGGGCGGAGATGTTGACCTTGTCGGCCCACGGGACCCGGACGAGGCCCCGTTCCAGTTCGCGGATCATCTCGTTGCGGCGGTCCTCGTCGACGAGGTCCCACTTGTTGAACGCCAGGACGCAGGCGCGGCCCGACTCGACGACCATCGTCAGCACGCGGAGGTCCTGCTCGGACAGCGGCTCGTGGGCGTCCAGGAGCACGATCGCGACCTCGGCGGTCTCGATCGCGGACTTGGTGCGCAGGGAGGCGTAGTACTCGGCGCCGCTTTCGAACTTCACGCGCTTGCGCAGGCCGGCGGTGTCGACGAAGCGCCAGATCTCGCCGTCGAGCTCCACCAGGGAGTCGACCGGGTCGACGGTGGTGCCCGCGACCGAGTCGACGACCGAGCGGTTCTCGCCGGTCAGGCGGTTGAGCAGGGAGGACTTGCCGACGTTCGGCTTGCCGACGAGCGCGACCCTGCGGGGGCCGCCGCTGCGAGCGCCGAAGTCGTCGCGCGGGGTCTCGGGCAGCTTCTGCAGGATCACGTCGAGCAGGTCGCCGGAGCCGCGGCCGTGCAGGCCGGAGACCGGGAAGGGCTCGCCGAGGCCGAGCGACCACAGGGAGGCGACGTCGGCGGTCAGGCGGTCGTCGTCGACCTTGGACGCGCAGAGGATCACCGGCTTCTTGGAGCGGCGGAGGACCTTGGCGACGGCCTCCTCGGTGGCGGTCGCGCCGACCGTCGCGTCCACGACCACGAGGATCACGTCGGCGGTGGCCATGGCGAGCTCGGCCTGCGCGGCCACGGCGGCCTGCAGGCCCTGGGCGTCGGGTTCCCAGCCTCCGGTGTCGACCACGGTGAACTTGCGGCCGTTCCACAGCGCGTCGTAGGCGACTCGGTCGCGCGTCACGCCGGGCACGTCCTGCACCACGGCCTCCCGGCGGCCGATGATGCGGTTGACCAGCGTGGACTTGCCGACGTTCGGCCGTCCGACCACCGCGAGCACCGGCTGCGGCGGGGTGGTGTCCTCGCCGTCTTCGGAGTCGAGGCCGTCGAAGGCTGACCAGTCGGCCTCGTCCTCCCAGGTGCCGTCCAGGTCCGTCATCGTCTTCCCTCACTCACACGAAGTCCATCGAGTTCGGCGACCAGTGTCGCCAGGCGGTCGCGCACCTGCTCGGTGGCAACGCCGAGGGCCGCTCGTCCCTTCCCCTCGGGGAGGTGGAACGGCTCTCCGATCAGCACGTCGACCTCGGGGCGCCAGCCCTCGGCCTGGTAGGTCCCGCGGCAGGCGACCGGCAGCACGACGGCGCCGGACGTCTTCGCGAGCCACGCCGCGCCGTTCCGCGCGTTCGCCACGTCGCCCTCGCCGCGGGTGCCCTCGGGGAAGACCCCGATCACGCCACCGGCTTTGAGCACGGACAACGCGCTGGTCAGCGCGGTGCGGTCGGCCTGTCCCCGCTTGACGGGGATCTGCCCGATCCGGCCCAGCAGGTGGCCTGCGACGCCGCGGAACATCTCCTGCTTGATCAGGAACGTCACGCGCCGGGGCAGCACACCGAACAGGATCGGCCCGTCGGCCATCGAGCTGTGGTTGGCGACGACCACCACGCCGCCGCTCAAGGGTACGCGGTCGCGGCCGTGCACCCGAATCCGGAACTGCCACGCGTACGGGACACGGGCGATCCACCTGCCGAAGTCGGTGAGCCACGGCAGGCTTCCAGCCGGCAGGGTCACCCGGTCACCCGCAGCCCGCGCCGTTCCACGAGGTCGAGCAGCGCGCCGACGGTGCCGGCGAGGTCGAGGTCGGTGGTGTCCACCTCGACCGCGTCGTCGGCGGGCTTGAGCGGTGACACGGCGCGCGACGAGTCGTAGGCGTCCCTGCGCCGCACGTCGGCCAGCACGGCGTCCACAGTGGACGTACGACCGGCGGCGTTGTCCTGCTTGGTCCTGCGTGCGGCCCGCGCGTCGGCGGACGCCGTCAGGTAGACCTTGAGCGGGGCGTCGGGCGACACGACGGTGCCGATGTCGCGGCCTTCGACGACGATGCCGCCGACGTGGTCCAGCGCGTCGGCGATGATCGCGCGCTGCTGGGCCACGAGCAGCTCCCGGACGTGCGGGGTGGCGGAGACCGGGGAGACGGCGAGCGTCACCTCGGGGCCGCGGATCTCGGCGGCCACGTCGTCGCCGTCGAGGGTGATGCCGGGACGGGCCGGGTCGGTGCCGACCACGAGGACGGCGGCGTCGGCGGCCGCGGCGACCTCGGCCTGGTCCGCGGGGTCGGCGCCGGCGCGCAGCACGGCGACCGTGATGGCCCGGTACATCGAGCCGGTGTCGAGGTAGCGGGCGCCCAGCGCCGCCGCGAGCCGTTTCGCCACGGTGGACTTGCCGGTGCCGGACGGTCCGTCGAGTGCCACTACGCCGCGCAACTGACCCTGGCCCACCACAGCTCCCTCCGAGACGCCCACGGTGCTCATTGTGCCCGGTGTGGACGCTCACACCGCAGGCGGGACGGTTCTGGCGGGCCCGGTCAGCGCAGGAAACCCGGGAGATCGTCCGGCGAGAACCCCTGCGGGACGAACGCGGTGTGCCGTTTCCAGGGAATCTCCGGGTGCCCGTCGACCACCTCGTCGATCGGCGTTCTCCCCGCGGCCGACACCGTGACGTCGAACGTCCGCTCCTGTGAGGGGGTCAGGTCGCTCACGCTCTCCGAGACCTGGACCAGGGTGTCCGGGCCGACGAAGATCCGCGCGTCCATGGACGGGCACGGCGACGCCGGCAGGGGAAGCGCGGGAACGTCGGAGATCATCTCGTTCAACCGGGCCGCCGGGACCCCGTGCGCACAGCATTGGTGCGGGGACCCGATCGCGGACTCGAGCACGGTGACGTGGAGGAGGAACTCGGAAAGGGACTCCTCGACCGGCGCCCAGTCCGTTCCCACCTCCCTGCCGAACACCGGCGGGTCGTCCCCGGAAAGGGGCACGCCCCATTCCCAGGAGCCCTGCCCGTCGACCCAGAAGACGAGCTTCCCAGCCTCCTCGACGAGCTCGGAGGGGTCCACCGGCCCGCTGACGGCGACGACCTCGGCGGACCACCGGGAGGTGAGCGCGAACCAGGCCCTCAGCCGGTCCGGAAGGGGTGCGCCCTCCGGCACGGGGCGCGCCGGCCGGTCCGGCGCGCCGTGCCATCTCCTCAGGAATCTTTCGACACTGTCATCGGATATCGAAAGCAGTTCTTCCACTTCCCCATCATGTCACCCGTCAGTTGGCGTTGCCGGTGAACCTGGCCCAGGGCTTTCCGTTCATGTAGAGCCACATCTGCACGCCTTCCGGGAGCATGTCCTCGATGTTCGCGGCGCACCCGTTGGGGCCGGGGCACATCTGGCCCTTGGCGTTCTGGACGTACAAAACCGCCTTCCTGATTCCCGGGTTGCTCCTCAGGAACGCCGCGGCGTGCGTCTCGACGTGGTCGAAGTTCTGCCTGGTCCGGCCGGGGAGGTTCGCGAGCAGCTGCGAGGGTCCTCCCGGACCGCTGGAAAGCGGGATCTGCTCGGTGCCGACGTCGAGGATGCCCGTGGACCTCCGCGGGTAGTCCTTCGGCAGGTTGGCCGCCTCGTCCGCGAGGTTCGTGCCGCAGTTGTGGACGAGGACCGGGGTGGCGCCCGCAAGCGCGTAGTACGTGCTCGTGCCGTTGATCGTCAGGTCGTACGTGCGCTGCGGCGCGTGGTAGGCGCGCACCGCCGTGATCTGCACGAACGTCCCGGCGGCGGTCCTGAGCAGGTCACCGGTCCGCAGCTCACCCGCGTCGGCCCAGCGACCGGCGGTCACCGACCAGAACGGGTGGTTGTCCGTCGCCGTGATCGTGGACGTGGAACCGTCCTCCGACCGCACCGTCACGTCCACAAAGGACTTGTCGTGGTCGGTGCGGATGGCGTAGTACACCTGCTGCGCCGCCGACCTGCCGGTCTTCTCGTCGGTGGCCACGACGGTGTCGCCTGGCCGCACCTCCTCGATCGGCTTCGTGCTGCCGTCGGCGAGCAGCACCCGCGTCCCAGCCGGGAAGCTGTGCCTGCCGCTGGTCGGACACGTCTCGGGTTTCTTCTTGGTGGCCGCCTTCGCCTTCGCGGCGGCGGCCTTGGCGCGTTCGGCCACCTGGGCCGCGGCCTTGCGGGCGGCTTCCTCGGCCGCGGCACGGGCTTTGGCGGCTTTCTCTGCCGCTGCCTTCGCCGCTGCCGCCGCGGCCGCCTTGGCCGCTTCCGCCGCCTTCTCGGCGCCCTGGATGATGGCGCGCGCCCACTTCAGCTCCTGGAAGAAGGAGACGACGGCCTTGCCCGCCTTGAAGATGGCGGTGGCGATCTTCGGCGCCTTGAAGATCTTGCCCCACGGCAGGGCGCCGATGACCATCGAGACGCACGCGCCCAGGTCGCCCTTGAGACAGTTCATCAGGTCGTTGATCCCCAGGAACTCCATGAGGATCTGGCCGCCGGCCTCCAGGATCACGTCGAGGACGCTCTTGCTCTGCAGCTGCTGTGCCTTGGCGACGTCCTCCGGGCTCGGGCCGGTCTGCTCGGTGGCGCCGTTCTCCAGGGTCGTGCCACCGCCGCCGCCCGCGTCGACCACCGCTCCGGTCGGGTCGGTGAACGCCAGCGGGTTGTTCTCGGCGTAGGCGTACGCGGAGATCGCGGGTCCCGGTTGCGGCATCGGGTCGGTCGAGGTGAACCGGCCGGTGTCCGGGTTGTAGTTGCGGGCCCGCAGGAAGTAGTTGCCCTCACCGGAGCTGGAGTCCTGGTACTGGCCGGTGAACTTCAGCGGGTTCGCGGGTCCCTGCGGCTCGCCGGGTGTCAGGGTCGGGCCCTGGCGCGGGTTGCCGAACGGGTCGTAGTCGTAGCCCGCCACCGGCTTGCCGTCGGGCGACAGCATGTTCGCGATGCCGCCGAGCCAGTCGTGGGTGTACGGGTGCACGCCCGCGGCCGGGTCGATCAACGCCAGCGGCTCGTCGTCGGGGCCGTAGGCGAACGCGCGCTTCTCCCCCACGGCGCCGGAGGCGTCGGTGACGGAGTCCACCGCGATCTGCGGCAGCGTGCCGTTGACGTCCCACGACCAGTGCCGGGTGTGCTCGCCGCTGGTGCCCGTGAGCCGCAGGCCGGTGGCGTCGTAGGAGAACGTCGTCCGCTGGCCACCGGCGTTGGTCGCGGTGGCGAGGGTGTTGTCGAGGTTGTAGGTGAACTTCTCGCGGCCTGCCTTGGTCTGGTTGCCGTTGAGGTCGTAGTCGTAGTCGGTGCTGGTCGGCGCGGCGCCGCGCGGGTCGAAGATCTTCTTGGTGAGCTGGTTCGCCGCGTCGTAGTGGTAGTGGGTGACGTCGTCGCCCGCGGTGCCGGTCCGCCGTTGTGAGGTGCGGTTGCCGACGAGGTCGTACTCGTAGTCGATCCGTCCCGCCGACGGCGTGTGCTTGCCGCAGTCGGCCGCCGCGTAGCAGGCCGACGTCACGCGGTCCGCCTCGTCGTAGGAGTAGGCCACCGACTCGGAGACGCCGCCGCGGGTGGTGACGACCTTCGTCGGGTTGCCGACCGGGTCGAGCGTGAGCCGGAAGTCCGACACCGGGTCCTGCACGTCCGGCCGGGCAGGGCCCACCCGTTCGGTGCCGATGCCGGTGAGGCGGCCGGCGTCGTCGTAGGTCCTGTTCTCGACCAGGCCGGTGCCGCCGGGCAGGGTCGTGGTGGTGCGCCTGCCCGCGACGTCGTAGCCGAAGCCCCACGTCGCGCCGCCCGCGGTGACCTTGGTGATCCGGCCGTCCTTGTCGTACTCCGACGTCACGCGGGTGCCGTCGGGGTACTGGCGGGCGGTGATGTCACCGCGGACGTCGTGCTCGTAGCCGAACGTCTCGGTGCGGCCGTTCGCCTCGCGCCGGACGACCTTCGTGATCTGGTCCTCGTCGTCGTAGGTGACCTCGCGGACGCCCAACGGGTCGCCGTACGACGTGATGCGGTCCTTGGCGTCGTAGCCCCACGTGTAGGCGGGGCCGCCACTTCCCAGCTCGCGGCGTTCGCGGCGGTTCACGATGTCGTAGGTGTTCACGATCGTGCGCCGGGCGCGTTCGTCGGCGGAGAGGTGCTCGCCCTGGTGGCGGGTCAGCATCGTGACGAGGTTCGCCTCGGCGTCGTACCCGGCCTCGACCTTGCGCCCCAACGGGTCCACGGTGCTCACGGGCCGCCCGGCGCGGTCGTACTCGAGCTTCGTGGTGTGGAACTTGGGGTCCCGCACCGACTTCAGCAGGCCGTCCTCGTAGTAGTCGTAGACGGTGGCGTTGATGTCCGGTGCGTGCGGGTGGTACTTCGCGTCCGCCTGGTGGACGCTGTGGACCTGGTTGTCCTCCCGGTAGCGGTATCGCGTCGTGTGGTTGTTGGCGTCGGTGACCGACGTCATCCGGTTGTTCGCGTCGTAGGTCGACGTGGTGACCTGGTCGAGCGCGTTGATCACCTTGGTGCGGTTGCCCGCGAGGTCGTACTCGAGGCGGGTGGTGAACCGCTCCTTGTCCGCGCCGGGCACGTTGCCGCGCGGTTCGGTGGTCGCGACGAGCAGACCGTCGTCGCTGTACTCCCAGGTCGTCTTGCCGCCGGAGGCGTCGGTGCGGCTGGTCTTGTTGCCCGCCTCGTCGTAGGTGAACTTCGCGGACTCGCCGCCGGCGTCGGTCTGGGAGACCTGGCGGCCGTTGCGGTCGTAGCCCATCTTGATCTCACGGCCGAGCGTGTCGGTCGCCGCGACGACCTGACCGGTGTTGCTGCGCGCGTTGGACGACGTCTTGTTGAACTCGTCCACAGTGGACGTCGTGCGGTCCAGCTCGTCGACCTTGATGTCGCGGTGCACGACCTGGCCACCGGGATACGGCCGGGACATCCTGACCAGGTTGTCGTTGGCGTCGTAGCGGTACGTGGTGGTGAAGTCGGCCGGGTTCGCGCCGGGCACGTTGCCGCGTGGCGACGTGGTCGACTGCATCAGGCCCTTGGCGTTGTACTTGTACGACGTCACGAGGTCGGGACCGTCACCGCGCATCTCGACGCGCACCGCCGCGCGCCTGCCCGCGTTGGTGTAGGTGATCGACGTGGTCTTGCGCGGGTCGGTCACCGCGTCGAGGCGGCCGTTGTCGAGGTAGCGGTGCCGGATCTCCAGCCCCTCGGGGTTGATCGTCTTCTCGACGCGCCCCACCTCGTCGTAGAACGTGCGGGACGAGCGGTGCTTGCCCGGTTCCCGCACCTCGACGACCCGGTCCTGCTCGTCGTACCCGGTCTTCGTGGTGAAGTCACGCGGGTCCGCGCCGCGGACGGTGCCGCGCGGGTCGGTCTCGGTGACCTGGCGGCCGGTCCGGTCGTAGCCCAGCTCCGAACGCCTGCCCTCGGGCGAGACGACGGCGGCGAGCAGCCCGGAGTTCGGGTGTCCGGCGGGGAAGTACTCGTAGCGGGTCACCTTGCCGCGCTGGTCGGTCTGGCTGACGCGCAGGCCGCGGTCGTCGTAGGCGTAGGTGATCGAGTGCTGTTCCGCGTCGGTGCTGCGGACCAGCTCGTCGAACTCGTTGTACGTGTTCTTCCAGACGTTGCCGTTCGCGTCGGTGAACTCGATCGGGTTGTTGTGCGCGTCGTACTTCGTCTTCTCGTCGAACGTCATCGGCGCCGGGGCACGACGGGTGACCGGGTTGCCGTTGAGGTCGTAGAGCGACTCGTGCTGGTTGTGGTTGCCGTTGACGACCAACGCGCGGTTGAGCGACTTGTCGTACCTGTGGTTGTCGGTGTCACCGGCTCCGCGACGCGTGTACAGCAGCACGTTGCCGCGGTAGCCGTCGCGGACGATCACGCCGTCGGCGTCGGTGGTGGTGGCTTCCTGCGTCTCGCTGTTCCACTCGAACGACGTGGCGTTGCCGAGCGCGTCGAGCTGCTTGGTGACGCGGCCGTCGGCGTTGTACTCGTTGCGGATCAAGATGATTCGCTTGTGGTGCTGCGGGCTGTGCACCTCGGTGAGACGGCCATCTGCGCCGTAACCGTACTTCCACTTGTTGCCGCGGGCGTCCTTGAACGCCGTCAGCCGCCCGGCGGCGTCGTAGTCGTAGGAGACCTTGCGGTGGTCCGGCAGCTCGATCGAGCGGATGCGCTCGTTCTCGACGCGCACCTTCACGACGCGGCCGGACGGGTCGGTGATGTCGATGCCCTGGCGGGTGTACGCGAGCTTCGTGGCGACGCCGCGCGGCGTGCGGATGGAGAGCAGCCTGCCGTCGCCGTCGAACTCGTAGGTGAGCTGCGTGAGGGTGACGAGCTCCCAGCCGGTTCCCGTCTTGCGCAACGTCGACCGCACTCCCGGTGGTCGCTGGAAGCCGCCGGCGCCGTCGCTCTTGTAGAGCACCTGGGCACCGTCATCGGCGAGCACCAGCGCGCCTTCGCCGGTCGGTGTGACGCGCACGTTGTACGACCAGGCCCAGCCGGGTCCGAACGGGCCGGGGGCCGTGAGGCTCGACGAGTACACCCGGTTCGAGCTGAACGGGACGCCGAACGACGCCATCGCGAGGTCCGGTTCGACCCTGTTGTACGCGCCGGTCGCCGTGTTGACGCCGTCACCCCGGAACGCCGGCCGCGCGCCGGTACTGCTCAGCGCCGTGCCGCAGCCGCAGCCGGAGACCTGCTCGACCGGCAGCGGGTCGGGCAGGTCGGTGGTGCGCGGCCTGCTGTCCCGGCTGCGCGCCGACACCAGCTCGCCGCCCTCGTCCAGCACCGCGGCGATCGTGACGAAGTAGTCCTTGCCGGGGTCGAGCACCCAGCCGTCGGACGCGCCGAACGACCGGCAGAACTGCCGCACCGCTCCACATCGGACGTCCAAGTCGGACCGCGGCAGCGTGACCGACGCCTGCTCGGTGCTCGTCTGCGTGTCGAACAGCCGGACGCGCCACGACTGCCAAGGCCGCGGATCGTCCTTCACGTCGAAGTACGCCACCAGCGAGGTGTCGCCGAGCACGAAGCCGGACCGCAGCTCGACGTTGGCGAAGACCTCGTCCTCCTCGGCCCGGACCTGCGCGAGCCGCGCCCCGTCCACTGTGGCCGGTGGACCGCCCGCTTTCAGCCCCGCGGGCACGACCGGTGGCCACCGGTCCGGCGGCACGGCCTCGTCCGGGCGGGCGGACGCGGGTGCGGGCCGGTCCACCGGTCCCGCCCCCGAGGTCACCCCCGGCGCGGCCCCCGCGGCCTGCCCGTAGGTGATGGCCTGCAGCAGGCTCGCGCCCACCACCACGACACAGCTCAGCGCGATCAGGCGCGCACGGCGCGCCACACGGATCCCCACGTCTCCCCCTGCCCCCAGAGAACCCGCCGGTTTCGCGCCAACGCCGGCCATGACTTCCCCAAGTCGGCCCAGAACAACGCGCGCTACGAAAGGGACGGGTGGTTTCCCTCTCTTCCTAGCGGTCGCGGAACAACCGGGAAACACCCAACCGGGTGAGTTGAAAGATTCCTCGTGGCAAGGGAAAAGATCTCCGGCGAAGGCCGGTCACTGGTTCAGGTCGGTCCTCAACGCCGCGGCTCCGCGCAGGTACACGTGTTTGACCGACGACCGCGGCAGGTCCGTCTCGACGTGCGCGAGCAGGCGGATGACGCGCGGCATCGAGCCCGGCACGGCGATCTCGGTCGCGGACAGCAGCGGCACGTCGGACAGGCCCGCCTGGCGGGCGGCGTAGGCGGGGAACTCCGACACCAGGTCGGGTGTGGCGGTGAGGACGACGCTGATCAGGTCGTCCGGGGTGAGGCCGTTGCGGGACATGACCTCCCGCACCAGTTCGGCGGTGGCCTCCAGCAGCAGCTCCCGCTTGTCCTCGTCGATCTGCGTGGCACCTCTGACCGCTCGCACCGCCATACGACCGACAGTAGCTTTCAGCGGACGTCGTCGCCCACCACGATGTTGGGGTAGCGCAGGGTGAGGTCCAGCAGCTTCACCACGTAGACCGCCCACCCGCCGCCGAGCAGCACGAGCCGGCGTTCCCGCAGCGCCGCGGCCGTCTCGATGAGCACGTGCAGGCCGCTCGACCCGATGAACGTCAGGTCGGTGAAGTCGACCACCACGTCGCCGTCGCCGGACGCGCAGGCCAGCTCCAGCTCCGACCGGAGCAGGCCGCTCGTGTTCAGGTCGACCTCGCCGGTGAGCGCCACGGACGCTCCCCGGCGGCGCACCTCCAGCAAGCCTGGCTTCGGTTCCATGCGGTGCCTCACGGGTCTGGCGGCGGTGTCGCCGGTCTCGGCAGTGGAGCATCGGCCGTTCCGGCTGCCACCTCGATCGCCGGAACGGCTACACCCGCCTGACCGCGAACCTGGCCTCCCACCATGAGACGCCGGCCCGTCCGCCACCAGGGCCGGAGGGCTCTCCCAGGACCCAGGGACCCGTCAGGCCGTCAGGTCGGCCAGCAACAGCCCGCTGCGCGGTTTCGGGGTGAAGTACGTGCTCTTGCGCGGCATCTTCGTTCCGGCCAGCACTTCTCCCAGCGGCACCGGCGCGATCAGCAGCACCGCCTCGGCGTCCACCGCCGGGTCCACGACCGGCCGCACGAACGGGCTCTCCGGGTCCAGCCCTAGCGCGGACTCCAGCAGCAACGACTCCACGACGGCGTGGTCGATCCCCCGCCCGGCGGGCAGTTCGACGCGCAGCACGTCGTCGACGCAACGCACGACGACGACACCCGGTTCCGGGTCGACGACGTACGGCAACGACGACACCTTCAGCCCTGCCCGTTCCCACGCCGCCACCAGATCGGACGCGGCCAGCCCGGTACCGCTCAGAGCGCGGTGGATCGGACCAACCCGCACACCAGGCCCAGAAGTGACGAGTGCCAGCAGACCGGACAAACCCGCCGAACGTGCCGCCGCCACGCGGTGGTTGCCGTCCGCGACGAGCAACGGGTGCGCGCCCGCCGCCTCCAGGAAGGCGTCCTGCTCCGGACCCGGCCCCACCAGCCACAGCCAGTGCCGCCGCCCGCCCGAGTCCACGACGGACGCCGCCGGTTCGCCGGTCATCCCGAGCACGAGCGGCGTCAACGCGTCGTGCGGTGTCACCGGCACCAGCATCGCCGCGCTCGTCGCGATGCCCAACGAGGCCAGGACCTGGCCGCGTTCCTCGACCACATCGGGATAAACGTCCTCGGTGTGCGCGATGGCGTCCGGGTCCACCAGGCACAGCAGCCCGCACGCCGTCCCGTCCGGACCGTCCACCCGGTACGGCGCGACGACGTCGGTGACCTCCCGGTAGGCACGGCGGATCAACGCCGCGAGCTCGGCGCGGGCGTGCGGCAGGGCGTCGAGCAACCCCGTCCCCGCGGCCAGCGCGGCCGGTGTGCGGTGGGGGTGCTGGACGGCCAGCAACGTGCCGTGCGGGGCCCTCGCGAGCGCCCCGATGACCTGCCCTGCCTCGGCGAACTCGTCGACGTCCGGACCAGGTACGCGATCACGCACCACCCACCCCCGGCGTACCGGGCCAACTGGAGGAAACATGGTCGTATCATCGACGGCGTGAACGTAGAGATCACGCCCCTGCCGGGTATCGGTACGCGTCAGGACTTCATGATCCGTGCCGGCCGCCGCGTCGGGGTGATCACCTACCGGGACGGCAAGTTCGAGCTCATCCTGTCGAAGGCGGACGACCCCGACTCCTGCACGGCGTCGATCCCGCTGTCGGCGGAGGAGGCGAACACGCTCGCGGGCCTGCTCGGCGCGCCTCAGCTCGTCGCTCACCTGCGCGAGGAGCACCGCGACATCGCCGGCATCACCACCCGGCAGCTGCCGGTCACGGCGTTCGCGAACCGCACGCTCGGGGAGACCGCCCTGCGCACGAGGACCAGTGTGTCCATCGTGGCCGTGGTGCGCGCCGGCAACGCCCACCCGTCCCCCGGTCCCGACTTCCTGTTCGAGAACGGCGACCTCGCGGTCGTCGTCGGCACCGCGGAGGGCCTCGACTCCGCCGCCGAGATCCTCCACGGCGGTTAACAACAGTGCACGAGACGACAATCGCCATCATCCAGCTCGGCGCGGTCTTCTTCGGTCTCGGACTTCTGGGCCGCGTCGCACGGAGGGTGGGCATCTCGCCGATCCCTCTCTACCTCATCGGCGGCCTCTGCTTCGGCGCGGGCGGGTTCGTCCCGCTGCACGGAATCGAGGAGTTCTCACACCTCGCCAGTGAGATCGGCGTGGTGCTGCTCCTGCTGCTGCTCGGCCTGGAGTACTCGGCGGCCGAGCTGACCACGGGCCTGAAGCGCTCGTGGATGGCGGGAGTGCTCGACCTGGTGCTGAACGCGGCACCGGGCGCCATCGCGGCCTTGCTGCTCGGCTGGGGCATGGTCGGCGCGCTCGCGATGGCGGGCGTCACCTACATCTCGTCGTCCGGCATCGTCGCGAAGGTCCTCGGCGACCTGGGCCGGCTGGGCAACCGCGAGACGCCGGTGATCCTGTCGGTCCTGGTGTTCGAGGACCTGGCGATGGCCGTGTACCTGCCGGTGCTCACGGCCGTGCTGTCGGGCGTGAGCTTCCTCGGCGGTCTCACGTCGGTCGGCATCTCGCTGCTCGCCATCACCGTCGTGCTCGTGGTGGCCCTGAAGTACGGGCGGATCATCTCGGCCGTTGTGGACAGTCCCGACCACGAGGTGTTCCTGCTCAAGCTGCTCGGCTCGGCCCTGCTGGTCGCGGGCATCGCCTCGCAGCTGCAGGTGTCGGCGGCGGTCGGCGCGTTCCTGCTCGGCATCGCGATCTCCGGCTCGACGGCGGAGAACGCGACGCGCCTGCTGGAGCCGCTGCGCGACCTGTTCGCCGCGATGTTCTTCGTGGTGTTCGGCCTGAACACCGACCCGCGCACCATCCCGCCGGTCCTCGGGATCGCGGTGGCGCTGGCGGTCGTCACGACGGTCACGAAGATCGTCACCGGCTGGTGGGCGGCACGCCGTCAGGGCATCGGCAAGATGGGACGCATGCGTGCCGGTGTGGCGCTCGTGGCGCGCGGGGAGTTCTCCATCGTCATCGCCGGTCTCGCCGTGGCGTCCGGCCAGGTGGACGGACAGCTGGCCGCCTTGGCTACCGCTTACGTGCTTTTGATGGCCGTTCTCGGGCCGATCGTGTCCAAGTACGTTGAGCCGATCGGTGAATTCTTCCAACGGAGACGGCAGATGGCCTGAAACAACCGCCCCGATGTGACGACTCTCTAGTAAGGGCTATCGGAGAGTAGGGGGCCAGCCATGACCGAACCCGCGGAAGTGGAGACCACGGGCCGTTTCCTGGTGCTGTTGCAGGAGGACGCGGTCGACGAAGGGGTGGCCGAGCTCGGCGCGATCGCCGGGTTCGACCCGAACAGCGGTGACCTGGACACCGAGCAGGTGCAGGTGTTCCCCGAGCTGGGCGTCGCGGTCGTGACCGCGGACCCGAACGTTCTCAGGGAGCTGAACGGCGCCGCGGAAGGCACCGGCCCGGTTCAGATCGTGGAGCCCGAACGCGTCGTGCACGCGTTCGCGGCCCCGGTGGAGGAGCTGGAGCCGTCCGCCGACGAGTCGGTGACGACGTGGGGCCTGCAGGCGGTGGGCGCGGACGTCAGCACGGCCACCGGCAAGGGCATCAAGGTCGCCGTGCTCGACACCGGCTGGGAGCAGAACCACCCGGACTTCACCGGCAGGGCCATCACGACGCAGTCGTTCATCACGGGCGAGAGCGTGCAGGACGGCCACGGCCACGGCACGCACTGCATCGGCACGGCGTGCGGCCCGCGCAAGCCGTCCACGCTGCCCGGCTACGGCGTCGCGTACGAGGCGGAGATCTTCGCGGGCAAGGTCCTGTCGAACGCGGGCTCCGGCTCCGACGGCGGCATCCTGGCGGGCATCGACTGGGCCGTGGCGAACGGCTGCGCCATCATCTCGATGTCGCTGGGCGCCGACGTCCCGGCGGGCACGCCGTACTCGCAGATCTACGAGACGGTCGCCCAGCGCGCCCTGGCGAAGGGCACGCTCATCATCGCCGCCGCGGGCAACGCCTCGTCCCGCCCGGGCCGGGTGGCCCCGGTGGGCCACCCGGCCCGCTGCCCGAGCATCATCGCGGTGGCCGCCATCGACGTGAACCGGGCCATCGCCTCGTTCTCGTCGGGCACCGTCGACAAGATCGGCCAGATCGACGTGGCGGCCCCCGGCGTGGACGTCTACTCGTCGTTCAAGCTCCCGGAGAAGTACCGCCGCCTGCGAGGCACGTCGATGGCGACCCCGCACGTCTCGGGCGTGGCGGCCCTGATCGCCGAGAAGACCGGCGCCAGGGGCCACGAGCTGTGGTCGCGCCTGGCCTCCACGGCCCTGCGCCTGCCACTGCCGTCCACCGACATCGGCGGCGGGCTAGTCCAGGCGCCATGACCTCCTCGGTGGACCAGGTGATGGTCTCCGTGGCCGAGGGCAGCCTCCCGAAGGTCCTGAACGACCTGAGGGAGGCGGGCCTGGTCGTGGACACGGTCCTGGAGGCCCTGGGCGTCATCACCGGAACGGCGGAGGTGCGAGCCATCCCGGCCCTCCAGTCGATCCCCGGCGTGCTCGACGTCGAACGGCAGTGGCGCGTGCAGCTCCCGCCGTACTGACTAGGCTCTGCGTCGACCCCTTTCACCTTTGATCGAACACGTGTTCTACAATTGTGCTCGGGGTCACGTCGTTGCGCAGAGAGGAAACCTGATCGTGTCGGACACGCTCACCGAGGTGCAGGCAGTCGAGACGACCGCCGTGGAGGAAACTCCCGCACCGGCCGCTGAGAAGCCCAAGGCCGAGGCCGAGGCTCCCAAGCCGGTGGAGGCACCGAAGCCGGCCGAGGCCCCCAAGGCCGAGAAGCCGAAGGCGGCCCGCACCAAGAGCACGGCGAAGAAGACCCGCACCGTCGAGCTGACGCTCACGGTGACCGGCACCGCCGAGGGCGAGTGGCAGGCCGACCTGGTCCACGGCACGCAGCGCGTGGTGTCGGGCCTGGTGATCCCGGCCATCGCCGTGGCCAAGGCAGCGAAGGAGCTGCACGCGGACATCGCGGAGGGCATCGAAACGGTGCTCGAGGCGGCGCGCGACCAGCACCGCACCCGCATGGAGGAGCTGGAGGCCGAGCTGGCACGGGTGAAGGCCCAGCTGGCAGAGCTCTCCGAGTAAGCGGTATCGCGAAGGGGGCGGTCCGCACGCTGCGGACCGCCCCCTTCCGTCTGCCGGAGGAAACGTAGGACTCCCGCGTTTCGCGCTACGGCCGCAGGGCCCCCGCGTGCACAGCGAAACGCGAAAGAGCTACACGGACCGGAGAAGGGCGTCCGGCTCGGACGGCCCTTCCGGCACCGTGCTCAGCGGGACGGGTCGAGCAGGAGCTTGCCCGTCGTCTTCCGGGACCGGAGGTCCTCGTGGGCCTGGCGGGCCTCGGAAAGCCCGTACTCCCCGCCCGGAACGGCCTTCAACTTGCCGTCGACGACCAGCTGGAAGAGTTCCGCCATGGCCCGATGAGCCACAGTCCCGTACTCGGCGTCCCGAACCTTCAGGGCGTGCGGCAACCACATACCCGCAACGGTCGTGGAGTGCAGCAGCAACGACCGGGGCTCAACCGCCTGCGGCGCCTCCCGTGAGGCCATGCCATAAAACGCAAGCCGCCCGAACGGAGCCAGCGCGGCCAACGACTGGTCAGTGGTGGCCCCTCCCGTCATGTCGAGCACGACATCGACCCGACGCCCCTCGTTGGCCTCGAGCAGCGCCGCTTTCATGTCCTCGGCACGAGAGTCGATCGCGACATCCGCCCCGAGATCCAACGCCAGCTTGCGCTTGTCATCGGACGAAGCGGTGGCGATGACCCGCCCGGCCCCCCACAACTTGGCCAGCTGCACGGCGATCGTCCCCACCCCACCAGCGGCTGCGTGGACGACGACCGACTCACCGGCCTCCAGGTGAGCGGACTTGCGGAGCAACAACCAAGCCGTGGCCCCCTGCACGATCAACGACAGCGCCGTCAGGTCGTCCACACCATCGGGAACGTCGAACGTGGCGCCGACATGCGCAAGGGCCTTCTCCGCGTACCCACCGGAACTGGTGAGCGCGACAACCCGGCGACCATCGGAAGTCGTGCCGACGACCTCGCCTCCGGGCGTCATCGGCAGCGTCGCCTTCGCCAGGTACGAGTTCTCCGCCTGGTGCGTGTCCGCGTAGTTGATGCCCGCACGCGAGACGTTGATCAGCACCTCGTTCTCGCCGGGGACCGGGTCGGGCAGCTCCGCCTGCTGGAGGACCTCGGGCCCGCCGAACTCGGTGATCTGGATGGCGCGCACGTCAGTTCTCCTCGATGGCGATGGACACGGCGTCCTTGCGGGCGTTCTCGATCGGCTGGCCGTCCTCGGTGCGCGGCCCCGGCGGGTTCTGGAACCGGAAGGTCTCGTACGGGCGGCCCGCCTGCACGAACGTGGCCTCTCCCGTGCCCTCACCCTCCACGATGGACATGAAGGCGTCGATCACGACGGACACCGGGATGATCGGCACGCCGAGCTCGTCCAGGGTGCCGCGCAGCGGCGTGATGATGTCGGTGTCGGCGAACGCCGGGCACAGCACGTTGATGCGGACGTCCGGGTTGCCGCCGGCGAGCGAGCGGACCAGGCCGACGACGGCGGCCTTGTTGGCGCCGTAGACGGGGTCGCCGGGCATCGGCATGAGGCCCGCCATCGAGGCTGTGGCGATGATCTGGCCGCCGCGCTCACGCACCTTGGGCAGGGCGTGGTGCACGCCGTACACGACGCCGTCGAGGTTGATGGCCATCGCACGGCGGTACTTCTCGACGTCGAAGTCCTCACCGAGCGAGCACCCGGTGCCGATGCCCGCGTTCAGGAAGGCGATGTCCAGCCCTCCGAACTCGCTGACGGCCACGTCCACGGCGGCGGCCGAGTCCTCGGGCCGCGTGACGTCGCACCGCACGAAGACGCCGCCGATCTCGTCGGCGACCGCCTTGCCGCGCTCCTCGTCCACGTCGGCGATCACGACGCTGACGCCCAGCGGGGCCAGGCGGCGGGCCGCGGCGGCACCGATGCCGTTCGCCCCTCCGGTGATGAGCGCGACCTTGCCGGTGAGTTCCACGGGAACTGCCTCCTCGCAGCCAGGAAATCTTCGGATAACATTCCGACCAGTCGGTATGGTCGTCCGCACCGCGCTGGACGTCAAGCTGGCGTATCGGTACGTTACTAAGCGCTTGCTTAGCTCACAAACCCCCACGTAAGGAGGACCCGTGGCCGACAGGGTTGCGATCGTCACCGGTGCGGCTCGCGGCATCGGCGCCGCCGTCGCGCAGCGCCTCGCCGCGGACGGCATGGCCGTCGCGTTGTTCGACCTCGACGAGCAGGGTGTGCTCGACGGCGCCGACAAGATCGTCGCGGGCGGTGGGCGCGCGCTCGGCCTCAAGGTCGACGTCGCCGACGAGGACCAGGTCAACGCCGCGGTCGCGCAGGTCGCCGAGCAGCTGGGCGCGCCGACCGTGCTGGTCAACAACGCCGGAGTGCTGCGGGACAACCTGCTGTTCAAGATGTCCTCCTCCGACTGGGACACCGTCATGAACGTGCACCTGCGCGGCGCGTTCCTGATGAGCAAGGCCGTCCAGGCGTACCAGACGAAGGAAGGCTTCGGCCGCATCGTCAACCTCAGCTCCACCTCCGCGCTCGGCAACCGCGGCCAGGCCAACTACTCCGCCGCCAAGGCCGGTCTGCAGGGCTTCACGAAGACCCTCGCGATCGAGCTCGGCAAGTTCGGCGTCACGGTCAACGCGATCGCGCCCGGTTTCATCGCCACCGAGATGACCAAGGCGACCGCCGAGCGGATGAAGATCTCGTTCGACGACTTCATCAAGGGCGCCGCCCAGGCCATCCCGGTCGCGCGCGTCGGCCAGCCCGAGGACATCGCGCACACGGCCTCGTTCCTGGTGAGCGAGGGTGCCGGGTTCGTGTCCGGCCAGGTCGTCTACGTCGCCGGCGGACCGAAGGACTGAGGCGGATGCGCGCGTTCGAGAACATCGCCGAGCTGGTCGCGGCCAAGGGCGAGCACCTCGGGTACGGCGAGTGGCACGAGGTCACGCAGGAGCAGGTCAACCTGTTCGCCGACGCGACGCTCGACCACCAGTGGATCCACATCGACGTCGAGAAGGCGAAGCAGGGCCCGTTCGGTGGCCCGGTCGCGCACGGCTACCTGACGTTGTCGCTGGTCCCGTACCTGGTCAAGGACGTCTACACCGTCAAGAACATCAAGATGGGCGTCAACTACGGCAGCAACAAGGTGCGCTTCCCGCAGCCGGTGCTCGTGGGCGCCAAGGTGCGCGCCGGGGTCGAGCTGCTGGACGTCACCGACATCGCGCTGGGCAAGCAGCTGGTGACCAAGGTCGTCATCGAGATCGAGGGCAGCGAGAAGCCCGCGTGCGTGGCCGAGATCGTCAGCGTCATCGTGCCGTGAGGCTGTGGATCAGCAGGTCCGCGTAGTACTCGGCGAGCCGCCCGGCGGGGATGTCCCCGTCCGGGCGGTACCACGTGCCCAGCTGGTGCAACGAGCCGAAGAAGTAGTACGTCGCCACGTCCGCGGGCACGTCGGAGCGGAACGTGCCGTCGCGCTGCCCCTCCTCGATGAGCCCGCGGAACTTCTCGTGGAACCGCCGCCGCTCGGCCCGCACCTCCCGCTGTTTCTCCTCGGACAGGTGGTTCATCGAGCGGAAGAACACCTTGGCGGCGTCGAAGTCCTCGATGCTCGTGACGATCACGTCGACCGCCGCCTCGCGCAAACGCTTGGTGACCGGCCCGTCCGCCGCGGCGATCTTTTCCAGGTGCTCGGTCTGCAGGCGCAGCAACCGCCCGTAGATCTCGTGCAGCAGGTCGTCCTTCGACCCGAAGTAGTGGTACATGGCGCCTTTGGTGACGCCCGCGCTTTCCACGACCTCCTGCACGGCGACCCGTTCGTAGCCCTTTTCCGCGAACAGGCGGGTGGCGGCATCGATCAGTCTTTCAGGCACGGTCACGTCCCGGAGCGTACCGCCAGAACCAGGAGATTCGAGGCAATGATCAGTCGCTGGACCGTCGTCGTCGACCGCGACGACCTGACCCGAACCGAAGTGCTGCACGACGAGCTGCCCGTGCTCTCGGACTGCGAGCTGCTGTTACGCGTGGACCTCACCGGTCTCACCGCGAACAACGTCACCTACGCCGTCGTGGGCGACCGCATCGGCTACTGGCAGTTCTTCCCGACCGATGCGAAGAACCGGGGAATCGTCCCGTTGTGGGGCTTTGCCGACGTCGTCGCCTCCACTGTGGACGCGATACCCGAGGGCACGCGCGTCTACGGCTACCTGCCGATGGCGAGCCACCTCGTCGTGCGCGCCCGGCTCACCCACGGCGGTTTCGCGGACGCGAGCGACCACCGAGCCGAGCTGCCCGCCGTGTACAACAGCTACCTCGTCACCACCCGGGACCCGGCCTACGAGGCGGAGCGGGAGGACCTCCAGGTGCTGTACCGGCCCCTGTTCCTCACGTCGTACCTGCTCGCCGACAAGCTGGCCGAGGACGACTTCCACGGCGCCCGCACGGTCGTCGTCTCGTCCGCGTCCAGCAAGACCGCGTTCGGCACCGCGCACTGCCTGCGCGGCAAGGGCGTCCGGCTGGTGGGCCTCACCTCGCCCCGCAACGTGGAGTTCACGAAGAGCCTGGGCCTCTACGACACCGTGCTCACCTACGACGACGCCGTGGACCTCGAACCGTCGGTGTACCTGGACTTCAGCGGCTCGGCCGCGGTGCGCGAGACCCTGCACGCACGGCTCGGCGAGCAGCTGGTGAAGGACGTGTCCATCGGCCTCACGCACCAGACCTCGTCACCGGACCCGCGGTCCGAGTTCTTCTTCGCGCCGGAACAGCTGCGCAAGCGCGTCGCGGACTGGGGCGCGGACGGCTTCGCCCACCGCACGGGCGACGCGCTGAAGGCGTTCACCACCGAGGCCGCCGGATGGGTGGCCGTCACACGGCACAGCGGCCCGGACGGGCTCACGGACGTGTGGCAGTCCGTGCTGACTGGCAAGACGGACCCGGCTCACGCCGACGTGATCACCTTCTGAACAGGTCGCCCTTGGTGGCGGCCAGGAACGCTCCCCAGGCGGGCGCCGCTACGGTGGCGTCCGCCTTGCCCTTGGAGTCGCGCAGACGGGCACCGGAGCCGTCGAGGGCGACCTCAACGCAGTCGCTGTTCTCCGCACCATTGCTACGGCTGCTCTTGTGCCACATGCCGACTCCTACCTCTTGAAGAGATCACCCTTCACCGTGGCGAGGAACGCGCCCCAAGCAGGCGCCGCGACCGTCGCGTCGGCCCTGCCCTTCGAGTCGCGGATACGAGCAGCGGAGCCGTCCAGCGCGATCTCCACGCAGTCGCCGTTGCCGCCGCCGTTGCTGCGGCTGCTCTTGCGCCACACAGCAGACACGTCGATCCCTACCTCTCGGCAGCCAGCCTCCCGATCCACTCGGCTGACTCGTCGGGCGTCAGCGCCAGCTTCGAGAGGTGCTTGAACACCAGCTTACTGGCCTTCACCCGCCCGGTGTCCTCGACGTGTGTGGCTCCCGCTGGGTGCTCGACGTAGAGCACGGACATCTCGCCGGGATAGGCGAAGTCCAGCAACGTGAATGATCCGTTCTGGCCGTCGGTCAGCCCTGCAGCGTCCGGCAGCACCCACACTGTGACATTCGGCAGCAGAGCTGTCCGATTGATGTGCGACAACTGCTGCCCATCCGCGTGGCGAAGTGCCGCCTCCGCGATGACCGCGTGGTATTCGAGGGGCCTGTCGCCGGACAGCCGCTGCTGGCGCCGGGTACGGACAGCGATCTGGTTCTCGATCCACTTCCGGGAATGCTGCACCTGCCACCCGTGGAACACCGCACGCATGTAGTCCTCGGTCTGCAGCAAACCCGGGATGTAGCCGAGCTGGAACGTGCTGACCCGAACCGCGTCATGCTCCAAGCTGAGGTAGCCCTGGTCCTCGATGCCGTACGGGTGCCACCAGCCCTTCTCACTGGCCCGCTCCCACATCTCCACGAACGGCGCTTCCTCCGACACCACCACGCCGTACAGGTCGAGCATCGCCCGCAGCCCGTGGAACTCCGGCAGCTGCCCGTTCTCGATGCGGCTCAGCTTCTGGTAGTTGTAGCGGAGCCGGTGGGCGGCCTCCCGCTGGCTCAGCCCAGCCCGTTCGCGCAGTCTCTTCAACGCCTCGCCGAGGCGCACCTGCCGGAACGTGGGGTCGGACATGTCCCGAACGGTACGGACGAGATCTGACATTCGTGAATCACGGTGGCGAGGTCCCATGAGGACTGTCCCGGTCATGGAGTACGTCCACAGCATCCGGTACCACCGGCGGAGCCAGAACGGCCGGCTCACGCTCGCCTACACCGAGATCGTCACGGATCATGGTTGGTACATAAGGAAAGAAGACGACTGGAAGTCCCGTTACACGACGGCCTGCGCGACCGAGTACCTCACCCGCGTGGCGGCGGAGGCGGGGACGTTCGCCGTGTCCGTGTGGCGGGGCGAGACGCGGGTCTGCACTGTCGGGCTCGACTGGAATCCCTCGAAGAGGTGAACTCAGCGGCGGAGCAGTCCGGCGAGCAGGCCCGCGATGTTGTAGGCGTCGTCGTGGCCGCGGTGGTGCGTGCCGTCCAGGGGTCGTCCGGCGATGCGGAGCGCCTCGGCCATCCCGACCTCGCGCGGCAACGCGTGGGTCAGCGCGAACAGCGTCTTGACGTTCAGGTGCCGTGGGCCGAACGGGTAGGGGACGCCGTAGTCGGCGCATTGTCGTTCGAACATCTTGCGGTCGTAGTCGCCGTACGAGGCCCACACGCGCCGGTCGGAGCGGTAGTCCTTGCGCAGCACCGCGCACGCGTCGGCGAACGACAGGCCGTCCGCCACGTCGTCGGCCGTCAAGGTCGTCAGCCGGGTGCAGAACGGACTGACTGACGACCTCGTCGGCCGCACCAGGACGGACCGCCGTTCGCCTCGCTCCCCCGTCGCCACCGAGAGCGGGCAGATGCCGATCTCGATGATCTCCGAGACCTCGCCGTCCGGACGGGTTCCCTCCCAGCAGGTCGACTCCACGTCGACCACCAGCACCTCGTCGAGCGCTATCACCTGCTGATCGTCCCGCACCTGTCCAGCGGAAATCCGGGGTGCGTCAGACGATCACGGCACCGCCGTCGACGACGAGCGTCTCGCCCGTGACGTAGCCGCCCGCGGGGGAGGCCAGGAAGACCACGGCGGCGGCCAGCTCCTCGGGATCACCCGTTCGCCCGGCGGGCAGGGACGCCTGGACCTTGTCCAGGTACCCCGGCGGGTACTGCTCGGTCATCTCGGAGGCGAAGTAGCCGGGGCAGATGGCGTTGACGCGGATGCCCTTGCGCCCGGTCCACTGCTGCGCGAGGTCGCGCGTCAGGCCGAGCAGGCCCGCCTTCGACGCCGAGTACGCGGCCTGGGGGATGCCGCCGCTCACGAGCCCCAGCACGCTGGAGATGTTGATGATCGAGCCGCCGGAGGTCATGACGGCCGCGGCCGCCTGGGCCATCCAGTAGGCGCCGTTGAGGTTGATGTCCATGACGCCGCGGAACTCCTCCGGCGTCTCGCGCGACGCCGGCACCGCCGACGCGACCCCCGCGTTGTTCACCAGCACGGCGACCGTGCCGAACTCGGCCGCCGCACGGGCGACCTCACGGCAGTCCTCTGGCTTCGACACGTCGGCCTGCACGACCAGGGCGCGCCGCCCGGCCGCCTCCACCAGCGCGGCGGTCTCCTTCAGCCGGTCCGCACGGCGGGCGGCGAGAACGACGTCCGCGCCCGCCTCCGCGAGGCCCTTGGCGAACGCGACACCGAGCCCGGAGGACGCGCCGGTGACGATCGCGACCTTCCCGTCCAGCCGGAACTTGTCGAGAATTCCCACTACTGCAACCTCTCCAGGATGATCGCCATGCCCTGACCACCGCCGACGCACATCGTCTCCAGCCCGAACTGGGCGTCGCGGGCCCGCATGCCGTTGATCAGCGTCGTCATGATGCGCGCGCCGGTCGAGCCGAACGGGTGACCGAGCGCGATGGCACCACCGTGCACGTTCAGCCGGTCGATGTCGATGCCCAGCTCGCGCTGGGAGCCGAGCACCTGCACGGCGAACGCCTCGTTGATCTCCACGAGGTCGATGTCCGAGACGGACATCCCGGCGTGCGCGAGCGCCTGCCTGGTGGCGTCGACCGGGCCGAGGCCCATGATCTCCGGCGACAGGCCGGAGACACCCGTGGACACGATGCGCGCCAGCGGGGTCAGGCCCAGCTCGCGCGCCCGCACGTCGCTCATGATCACCACGGCGGCGGCGCCGTCGTTGAGCGGGCAGCAGTTGCCGGGCGTGACGGTGCCCTCCGGCCGGAACGACGGCTTGAGCGCCGACACGGCCTCCAGCGTCACGCCGGACCGCGGCCCGTCGTCGGTGGAGACCACCGTGCCGTCGGGCAGGGTGACGGGCGTGATCTCGCGGGCGAAGAAGCCGTCCGCGATGGCCTTCTCGGCGAGGTTGTGCGACCGCACGCCGAACTCGTCCTGGTCGTGCCGCGAGATCCCGAGCCGGGTGGCGACGTTCTCGGCCGTCTGCCCCATCGAGATGTAGTAGTCGGGCAGCTGTCCTTCGAGACGCGGGTCGGTCCACGGCGCGTTGGACTCGGCCGTGTCCTTGGTGCGCTGCTGCGCCTCGTCGAACAGCGGGTTGTCCGACGGCACACCGGAGTGCAGGTACCGGGAGACGCATTCCACACCGGCGGAGATGAACGCGTGGCCCTCCCCCGCCTTGATCGCGTGGAACGCCATCCGCGCGGTCTGCACGGACGACGCGCAGAACCGGTTGACCGTGGTGCCCGGCAGCCCGTCGTGCCCGAGCTGCACGGCCACGCGGCGCGCGATGTTCTGCCCGTGCTCGTCCTGCGGTTCGGCGCACCCGAGGTGCAGGTCGGTGATCTCGGACGCCGGGATGTCCCCGAGCGCGGCCGAGACCACCTGCGCGGCCAGGTCGTCCGGCCGCAGCGACACGAGCGAGCCCTTGCGGGCACGGCCGATCGGCGACCGGGCGGTGGAGACGATGACGGCTTCGGTCATGGTGTTCTCCCTACAGGCCCAGGTCGCGGCCGATGAGTTCCTTCATGATCTCGTTGGAGCCCGCCCAGATCTTCGTGACGCGGGCGTCCATCCACGCGCGGGCGACGCGGTACTCGGTCATGTAGCCGTAGCCGCCGTGCAGCTGCACGCAGGCGTCGATGACCTCGTTCTCGATGTCGGCGCTCCAGTACTTCGCCTGCGCCGCCTCGACCGCGGTCAGCTCGCCCTTGACGTGCTGCATCGTCAGGTTGTCGACGAACGCCTGCGTGACGTCGAGCTTGGTGCGCAGCTCCGACAGCAGGAACTTGTTGTGCTGGAACTTGCCGATCGCCTGGCCGAACGCCTTGCGCTCCTTCACGTACTCGAGCGTCTCGTCGAAGATGCCCTGCGCGTGCGCGAGGTTCGAGATGGCGGCGCCGATGCGCTCCTGCGGCAGGCGCTCCATCATGTAGATGAAGCCCTGGCCCTCCTCGCCGATCATGTTCGCGGCGGGCAGCCGGACGTCGGAGAAGAACAGCTCCGCGGTGTCGGACGGGTGCTGGCCGACCTTGTCGAGCTTGCGGCCGCGCTCGAAGCCGGCCATACCGGTCTCGACGGCGAACAGCGTGATGCCGCGCGCACCCTTCGACGGGTCGGTGCGGGCCGCGACGACGATCATGTCGGCGGTGTAGCCGTTGGTGATGAACGTCTTGGAGCCGTTGAGGATCCAGTCGTCACCGTCGCGCACCGCGGTGGTCTTGAGCGCGGCGAGGTCGGAGCCGCCGGACGGCTCGGTCATCGCGATGCCGGTCTTGAGCTCGCCGGTGCACATGCCGGGCAGCCAGCGCTGCTTCTGCTCCTCGGTGCACAGGTCGACGATGTACGGCGCCACGACGTCGCCGTGGATGCCGAAGCTCGACGCGACCGCGGCGTTGACGCGGCACAGCTCCTCGGCGAACACCGTGTTGAAGCGGTAGTCGTTCGCCCCGCTGCCGCCGTACTCCTCGGGGATCTCCAGGCCGAGCAGGCCCTGGCGACCGGCCTCGAGCCACACGTCCCGGTCGATCACCCGCTCCTCGATGAACTTCTCGATGTTCGGGGTGACCGTGCGCTCGACGAACGCCTTCGCCGACTCCCGGAACGCGGCGTGATCCTCGTTGAACAGCGTTCGCTGCACCACTACCTCCATACTAAGCGGTTGCTTAGCGCTAAGCGCACGCTTAGCGTGCAGTACGATTCCATGCGCTGTCAACACGCGAGGAGCGGCCCGATGACCACGACCGGACTGGACGAGTTCGCGCTGCTCGACGAGACGTGGCACGCGATCACGCCGGAGGCCGCGCGCCGCATGCTGATCGCCGCCGCGCACGCGTTCGCGGGCAAGGGATATCACGCCACGACCACCAGGGACATCGCCGCGCTCGCGGGAATGTCCCCGGCGGCGGTGTACATCCACTACCGGTCCAAAGAGGAGCTTCTCTTCAACATCTCACTCGTCGGACACGAGACGTCACTCGCCGTGCTGACGCGCATCGAGGGAGGCGACGCGGCGGAGCGGCTGCGGAACGCGGTGGCGGCGTTCGCGGGATGGCACGCGGAGCACCACACGACGGCACGGGTGGTGCAGTACGAACTGAGCGCGCTCACGCCGGAGCATCACGCGGAAGTGGCGGAGCTGCGCAGGCAGATCGAGCGCACGATGCGGTCGTTCATCGCCGACGGCGTCGAAGAGGATGTGTTCGAGGTGCCGGACCTCAAGGGCACCACGCTGGCCGTGCTGTCGCTGTGCATCGACGTCGCACGGTGGTACCAGCCGGGAGGCAGGCGGACCCCGGACGAGATCGGCGCGATGTACGCCGACCTCGTCCTGAGGATGGTCCGGCCTACCTGACCGATTTCTTGCCGTACATCCCCGCGACGACCGAGACGCCGACCGCGGCGAGCACGAGCTGCACGATCACCTCGATCCAGTCGATGCCGGGGGTGTCCTCCACACCGAGCAGGCGCGCGATCCACGTCCCGACGAACGCCGCCACGATGCCGACCAGGATGGTCAGCCAGATCGGGATGTTCTGCTTGCCCGGCGCGAGCAGCTTGCCGAGCAAACCCAGGATCAGACCGATGACGAGCGCACTGATGACACCGCCGACCGACATGACCGTCTCCTCCCGCCACTCCCCGGGGCACCCCGGGGATCTCACGGGCATCATCCAGCCACAGTGGACGGTTCGCAGCGCGAGAGCTACCAGCGGCTTCCGCTGACCTGGCTCATCCACTGGTTGATGGTCGCGGTCCAGTCCGTGCCCACCGCCTGCTGGTGGGACACGGCGAACCGGCCGTACACGTCGCCGCCCGACCGGAGCAGCCCGGCGCGCTTGTCGGCCTCCAGGATCACGTGCAGTTCACCCGGTGTGGTGACGAACGTCAGCTCGACCTGCTTGAGACGGCCCGCGAACTGCGGCGGCGGGTAGAACTCGATCTCCTGGTAGAACGGCAGCTGCTGCGGCACGCCGTAGATGCGGCCCTTCTCGTTGTCCGCCTTGGTGAAGCGGAAACCCATGTGCCCGAACGCCTGGAGCACGGCGTCCTGCGAGGGCAGCGGGTGCACCCAGATCGGGTCGAGGTCGCCGGGGTCGAGGGCGCCGCGGACCTCCAGCTCGGTGCGCAGGCCGAGCTGCATGCCGTGCAGCTGCATGCCGCCGACGACGTTGATCGGGCACTCGAACGGCACCGGGACCTGGAACGGCAGCGTGAGGTTCTGGTGCGGCTGGGCGAGGATGCGCTGGCCCACGGAGAACTTGTGGAACTCCATGTTGGTGTTGTACTCGTTGTCGCCGCTCTCGACCTCGACGCGGGTCAGGAGCGCGAGCGTGACGTGGTCGATCTCGGCGGGGTGGTCGCCGCCGGCGATCCGCACCTCACCGGACAGCACCTCACCAGGGCGGACGTTCGGGTTGGTGAGCACCGTGTCGACGGTCGGCCCGCCCACGCCGAACGCGCGCATCATCCTCTTGAACACCACTGCGGCCTCCTGAAGCCCTTCGGTTGGCGGGGGAAGTTCGTCAACACAATCGCCCGCTCGGGTGGAAGTGTTCCGTTGACGCCTCAGCCCCACGATCGGTTCCGTATGGACTTTCGTTCACCTGGGATGGCAACATGCGACCGCCGTCACATACTAAGCGGTCGCTCAGGAGGATTGCCGTGCTGCTCGTCGCCAACCGGGGTGAGGTCGCCGTCCGCGTGCTGCGCGCGGCCGCTGACCTGGGGATTCGCACCGTGGCGGTGTACGCGGAGGACGACGCCGACGCCCTGCACGTGACGCTGGCGGACCGAGCCGTCGCCCTCCGTGGTCCTGCCCCGTACCTCGACGCGGACCAGCTGCTGGCAGCGGCCGAGGGCTGCCGGGCGGTGCATCCGGGGTGGGGGTTCCTGTCGGAGAACGCGGCGTTCGCCAGGGCGTGCGAGGAGCGCGGGCTGACGTTCGTCGGGCCGTCCGCGGACGTGCTGGAGCTGCTCGGCGACAAGCGGCGGGCCAGGGAGCTGGCCGCGTCGCTCGCAATCCCGGTGCTCGACGCCGTGCCCGGCGAGTTCCCCGTGATGGTGAAGGCCGTCGCAGGAGGTGGCGGCAAGGGCATGCGCGCGGTGCACGCCCCGGAAGACCTCGACAGCGCCGTCGAGGAGTGCCGGGCGGAGGCGCTGGCGGCGTTCGGGGTGGACGACGTCTACCTCGAACGACTGCTGCCCTCCGCCCGGCACATCGAGGTGCAGCTGGTCGGGACGACGGTGATCGGCGACCGCGACTGCTCGTTGCAGCTGCGGCACCAGAAGGTCGTCGAGATCGCGCCCGCTCCCCTGCTGGACCCGGCGCTGCGCGCGGAGCTGCACGCCGCGGCCACCTCGCTCGCCACCGCCGTCGGCTACACCGGCGTCGGCACGGTCGAGTTCCTGGTGACCGGCGGGCAGTTCGCGTTCCTGGAGGCCAACCCGCGGCTCCAGGTCGAGCACACGGTGACCGAGATGGTGTCCGGTGTGGACCTGGTGCGCACCCAGCTGCTGCTGGCGTGGGGCCGTGATGCGGACTGCACGCCGTCGAACCGCGGCGCGGCCGTGCAGGTGCGGGTGAACCAGACCTCGGGCGGAGTGCTGTCGTCGTTCGCACTGCCGGCCGGACCAGGCATCCGCGTCGACACGCACGGGTACGTCGGCTACCGCGTCGGCACCCGGTACGACGGGCTGCTGGCGAAGCTCGTCGTGCACGGCGAGGACCTGGACGTGGCGCTGAACCGGGCGCGACGGGCGTTGCGCGAGTTCCGCATCGAGGGTGTCGCCACGAACCTGGAGTTCCTGCGGGGTTTGCTGGCCAAGGACGTCATCGGCGCCACCACCGACTTCATCTCCGACGAACCGGTTTCCGGGATGCGGGCACCGATGGCCGCCACGGTGGTCGAGGTCTCTGACGGCTCCGTCGTGCTGGAAGCGATGAAGATGCAACACGTCGTGCGGGTGTCTGGCGAGGTACTGGTGGCGGTGGGCGACACCGTGTCCGAAGGACAGCTGCTCGCCTCCGGCTCTGGCGAGTCCACTGAGGACGTTGTCGAGGTCGATCTCGACTTGGTGCGCCCGGACCTGGCCGAAGTGCTGGCACGTCACGACTTCGCACGTCCCGACGCCGAGGCTCGACGACATGCGCGGGGTGGCAGGACCGCGCGGGAGAACATCGCGGACCTCTGCACGTCGTTCGTCGAGTACGGCGGCCTGACGATCGCGGCACAACGGCAGCGGCGGTCACTGGAAGACCTCATCGAACGCACGCCCGCCGACGGTCTCGTGGCAGGCATCGGTGTCGTGAACGGCCAGCGGATCGTCGCGATGTCGTACGACTACGCCGTGCTCGCCGGCACCCAGGGCATGCGCAACCATCAGAAGAAGGACCGGCTGTTCGCGTTGGCGCAGCAGGAGAACCTGCCGGTGGTGCTGTTCGCGGAAGGTGGCGGCGGACGTCCCGGCGACACCGACCACAGCATGGTCAGCGGCCTGGACTGCGGCTCGTTCCACGCCTTCGCGTCGCTGAGCGGCCAGGTGCCGCTGGTCGGCGTGGTGGCGGGCAGGTGCTTCGCGGGCAACGCGGTGCTGCTCGGCACGTGCGACGTGATCATCGCGGTGGAGGGCGCGAACATCGGCATGGGCGGCCCGGCGATGATCGAGGGCGGCGGGCTGGGCTCGTTCCGGCCGGAGGAGATCGGGCCGCTCGACGTGCAGGTGCCCAACGGGGTAGTGGACGTCGTGGTCGGGTCCGAGGCGGAGGCGGTGGCCGTCGCGCGGAAGTACCTGTCGTACTTCCAGGGGCCGGCCGGGGCCCCTGGTCACGCTGCCGCAGGCGTCCCTCACGCGAACACGCACGCCGCCGCAGGCGTCCCCCTCGCGCACGCGCAGCCTTCGTCCGCGCCCTCGGGGGAACCCCTAAATCCAATTATCCCAGACAGCACCGACAATTCCGGGCCGCGCGAAAGCGCCCCGTGGACGTGCGCGGACCAGCGCCTGCTCCGCCACGCGATCCCCGAGAACCGCCTCCGCGCCTACGACATCCGCCACGTCATCCACACGCTCGCCGACGCGGACAGCGTCCTGGAGCTGCGCGCGGGCTTCGGCAGGGGCATCGTCACCGCCCTGGTCCGCGTCGAAGGCCGCCCGATCGCCCTGATCGCCAACGACCCGCAGGTGCTCGGCGGCGCGATCGACGCCGACGCCGCCGACAAGTGCGCCCGCTTCCTCCAGCTCGCCGACGCGTTCGACCTCCCCGTCGTCTCGCTGTGCGACACGCCCGGTTTCATGGTCGGCCCGGACGCCGAGCGCACCGCCACCGTCCGCCACCTCACCCGCATGGTCGTGACGGGCGCCAACATCACCGTCCCCTTCGGGCTCGTGGTGCTGCGCAAGGCGTACGGCCTCGGCGCGCAGGCGATGGCGGCGGGCAGCCTCAAGGTTCCGCGGTTCGCCGTCTCCTGGCCTACCGGCGAGTTCGGGCCGATGGGCCTGGAAGGCGCCATCAAGCTCGGCTTCCGCAAGGAGCTCGAAGCCATCGAGGACGAGACCGAGCGCAAGCAGCGCTTCGAGCAGATGGTGGCCCTGGCCTACGAGCACGGCAAGGCGCTGAACGTCGCGTCCTCCTTCGAGATCGACGACGTGATCGACCCCGCCGACACGCGCCGTTGGATCACCACGGCGCTGGCCCCCGCGCTTTCCCGGCCCGCCGGGACGAAACGCCCGTTCATCGACACGTGGTGAGGAGAAGTTGTGGTCAGTGTCGCCCCAACGGAAAAGAAGAGCCTGCGCAGACTGATGGCGGCCGGGCTCGTGGGCTCCAGCATCGAGTGGTACGACTTCTTCATCTACGCGACGGCCGCGGCCCTCGTCTTCCCGAAGCTGTTCTTCCCCGAGGCCACCCCGATCGTCGGCGTGCTGCTGTCGTTCAGCACGTTCTGGGCGGGTTTCGTGGCGCGCCCGATCGGCGGCCTGGTCTTCGGCCACGTCGGTGACAAGGTCGGCCGCAAGCCCGCGCTCGTGATCTGCCTGGCGATGATGGCCGCGGCCACGTTCCTCATCGGCCTGTTACCGACGTCGAGCAGCATCGGCGTCGGCGCTCCGCTGCTGCTCGTGCTGCTGCGGTTCCTGCAGGGCATCGCGGTCGGCGGACAGTGGGGCGGCGTCGTCCTGCTGCTGACCGAGTCGGCGGGCGAGAACCGGCGCGGCTTCGCGGGCACGTTCGGCCAGGCCGGTGTCCCGATCGGCGTGTTCCTCGGCAACGTGGCGTTCATCCTGGCATCGACGACGATGTCCGCGGAGGCGTTCGCGTCGTGGGGCTGGCGCGTGCCGTTCCTGGCCTCGGCCCTGCTGTTCCCGGTCGTGCTGTTCATCCAGCTCAAGGTCGAGGACAGCCCGGTCTTCCGCGAGATGCAGCAACGCCGCGCCACCGCCCCCGCCGTCGCGCACGCGCCGCTGCGCGAGGCCCTGCGCACGCACCGCAAGCCGATCCTGCTGGGCGCGGGCCTGATGTTCGCTTCCAACGCGATCTTCTACGTGTCGATCGCGGGCGTGCTGTCCTACGCCACGACGACGCTGGGCCTGGCCCGCGACTCGGTGCTGATCGTCAGCCTGCTGTCGTCGCTGATCGGCATCCCGGTGATCCTCTACGCGGGCCACCTGTCCGACCGCATGGGCCGCCGCCCGCTGATCATCGCCGGAGCCGTCGGCCTGATCGTGTGGGCGTTCCCGTACTTCCTGCTCGTGGACACGGCGTCGTTGTTCCTGCTGTTCGTCGCCACGGCCGTGGGCGGTGTGGCGTCCTCGCTCGTGTACGGGCCGATCGCGGCTTACCTGGGTGAGCTGTTCGAGCCGCACGTGCGGTACTCGGGCGCCTCTCTCGCCTACCAGCTGGCGTCGATCCTGGTCAGTGGTGGCACGCCGGTCATCATGACGGCGCTGCTGGGGTGGACGGCCACGTCCATGTCGGTGTCGGCGTTCCTGTGCCTGATGGGGGCGGTGACGCTGTACTCGGTGCTGAAGCTGCCGGAGACGCGCCGGGTGGCCACACAGGGGTGAATCGCGGGCGGTTGGTGCCGCGCCCGTGGCGCCAACCGCCCTACGATCGGCTCGTGACCGCTGAAGACGACGTGCGGAGCGCGGTGGCCGCCGCACGGGAGTACGCGGACCGTTTCGGCGAACCGGACGCGGACGAACTGGCCCGGATCCGCGCGGACCTCGTCGCGGCGGGCGTCGGAGTGCCCGAACCGCCGGCGGACGCGGCTGCCCGCGCCGCCGCCTTGGCGCGGCTTCTCGCCTGACCTCCGCGCGGATGGGTGACCGTGGCCGAGCCGTGGGTGAAGGTGTCACGGAATCTCGGCTTCGACCGCTGAACTGGGCAAACACCCCCGAACCGGCGGACAATCCGGACAAAAGGAGCCTTCACAGTCAAGACCGCTGCGGAACCCCGAGGCGATGCCGTACGTTCCTGCGTCGTGACCACTCTCATGGCGCGCTTCAAGCAGCGGATGCGCCGGTTCGCTCAGAAACCGGCGTCGGTAGACCTCGCCCCGTTCCAGGCACTGCTCAAGGACGTGGAGAAACACGCTGACGCGTTCAAGGCGTTCAGCGACGAGGAGCTCACCGAGCACGCGAAGAAGCTGCGCGAGAAGAGCACGGACACCGAGCTCGTGGCGCTGACCAGGGAGGCCGCCGAGCGCGCCCTCGGGCAGCGGCCGTTCGACGTGCAGGTGCTGGGTGCGCTGGGCATGCTCAGCGGGCTCGTGGTCGAGATGGCGACCGGTGAGGGCAAGACGCTCGCGGGTGCGATGGCCGCGGCCGGGTTCGCCGTCAAGGGCAAGCGCGTCCACGTGGTCAGCGTCAACGACTACCTGGCCCAGCGCGACGCGGAGTGGATGGGGCCGCTGTACCGGCTGCTCGGCGTCACGGTCGGCTGGATCAACGGCAGCTCGAAGGCCGAGGAGCGCCGCGAGGCGTACCAGTGCGAGGTCACGTACGCACCGGTCAGCGAGATCGGCTTCGACGTCCTGCGCGACCGGATCGTCACGAGCCCCGACGACCTGATCGTGCCGGAGCCGGAGGTCGCGCTGATCGACGAGGCCGACTCGGTGCTGGTCGACGAGGCGCGCGTGCCGCTCGTGCTCGCCGGCTCGACCAGCGCGGAGGCCGCCGACCCCGTCATCGCCGACCTGGTGAAGCGGCTGCGGCAGAACCTGCACTACGAGATCGACGACGAGGAGCGCAACGTCTTCCTCACGGGTGCGGGCTCGGAGGCCGTCGAGCGGGCGCTCGGCGAGATCGACCTGTACTCGCAGGAGCACGTCACCTCGACGCTGTCGAAGGTCAACGTCGCCCTGCACGCCCAGGTGCTGCTGCACCGCGACGTCGACTACATCGTGCGCGACGGCAAGGTGCACCTGATCAACGACACCCGCGGCCGCGTCGCGAAGCTGCAGCGGTGGCCGGACGGCCTTCAGGCCGCGGTCGAGGCCAAGGAGAACGTGCAGACGACCGAGTCGGGCGAGATCCTCGACTCGATGACGGTGCAGGCGCTGCTGTCGCGCTACCCGACGCGCTGCGGCATGACCGGTACCGCCGTCGCCGTCGCCGAGACGCTGCGGGAGTTCTACGAGCTCGAGGTGCTCGTGATCCCGCCGAACAAGGAGAACATCCGCGAGGACGAGCACTTCCGCCTCTACGCGACGCTGGAGCAGAAGGAAGACGCGATCGTCGCGGAGATCAAGGAGGTCCACGAGACCGGGCGGCCGATCCTCGTCGGCACGCTCGACGTCGCGGAGTCCGAGCGGATCTCCTCCAAGCTGCGCGAGGCCGGCATCGAGTGCGTGGTGCTGAACGCGAAGAACGACGCCGAGGAAGCCTCGATCATCGCCGACGCCGGGTCGTTCGGGCGCGTCACGGTCTCCACGCAGATGGCCGGTCGCGGTACGGACATCCGCCTCGGCGGCCACGAGGGCGAGGACCACGACCGCATCGCCGAGCTGGGCGGCCTGTACGTGATCGGCACCGGGCGCCACTCGTCCTCACGCCTGGACGACCAGCTGCGCGGCCGCGCGGGACGTCAGGGCGACCCCGGCGGCTCGGTGTTCTTCTCCTCGATGCACGACGACCTCATCACGCAGTACGCGCCGGACGCCGAGGAGCCGTCCGAAGTGGACAACGACGGCCGCGTGCGCGACAAGGGCCTGCTGCACACCTTCGAGCACGCGCAGCGCGTCGCCGAGGGCGTCAACCTGGAGATCCACCGGAACACCTGGCGCTACAACAAGCTCATCGAGCACCAGCGCCAGATCCTGCTCAAGCACCGCGACGTCGTGCTGCGCACGGACGTCGCGTTCGAGAAGGTCGGCCCGAAGGAGGGTGTGTCCGACGAGATCGCCGCCGAGGCCGCCCGCAAGATCACGCTGTTCTTCCTCGACGACCTGTGGACGCACCACCTGACGTTCCTGTCCGACCTGCGCGAGGGCATCCACCTGCGCGCGCTGGCCAGGCAGAACCCGCTGGACGAGTTCCACCGCGAGGCCATCCCGGCGTTCAACAAGATCGTGCCGGAGTCGTGGGAGCTCACCAAGGAGAAGTACGAGGCGGCCGAGATCACCGACGAGGGCTACGACCTCGCCGGTGCCGGGGTGAAGCGCCCCAGCTCGACGTGGACGTACCTGGTGCACGACAACCCGTTCGGCTCCGGGCTGGAGGAGTCGATGAAGGGTCTCGTGAAGATGGTGCGCGGCCAGCGCCGCTGACACACCCGCCGGTGTCCCGGCCGCGCGGTCGCGGCCGGGCCGGTCAGTTCCGGTGCGGGATCAGCTCGTCCGCGGCTCTGGCGGGGTGGGGGACGACCCCAGGTCTGCCGGTCTTGCGCCTGGACGCCGTCATCTCCTCGGAGAGCGCTCTGATCTCCGCGAGGATGTCCAGGTGCTCCTGCGACGGCGGTGGTCCCACGAAGTTGGACCTGTTGTGCGCCGTCCGTTCCGCTCGCTCGGCCAGTTGCCGGAGGCGGCGGAGGAGATCGTGCTCCCCGTCCGGGAGCATGAAGCCACTCTGCTCCATCACCCGTGCAAGCTTTCGCGTGCACGGGTGATGCGTCGATCCCCTAGTCGGCTGATTCCAGTTTCCCGACGAGCCACGCGTGGAACTCGCCGATGTGGTGCTCGGACGGCACCAGCACTCCGCCCTGCGCGTAGGCGCGGGAGGCCATCGCGGGCTGACACCGTTCACATGCCTCGAAGTCCTGTTCGTTCACCCGGTGGAACAACTCGACCGAGCGAGAGACGTCACGCCCGGTGTCGACAACGTCCCTGGCGTAGAGCCAGTCGCACTCGACGACCGTCCGGTCGGCGGCGAGCGGGTACATGCGGTGCAGGATCACGTGGTCGGGCACGAGGTTGATGAAGACCTGCGGTTTGACCGTGATCGCGTAGTACTTCCTGTCGCGTTCCTCCTCCAGGGAAGAGAGCTTCCCGAACCCCTCGCCGCCGTCGACCGTGAAGCCCTTGATCTCGTCACCGAACTCGGCGCCGTGCCCGACGTAGTACTGGGCGGCGTAGCCGTCGGCGAACTCCGGCAGCACCTCGGTCAGCTCGGGGTGGATCGTCGCGCAGTGGTAGCACTCCATGAAGTTCTCGATGATCAGCTTCCAGTTGGCCTTGACGTCGTAGACGATGCGGCGGCCCACGGACAGCCGGTCGATCTCGTACCCGTCGATGGCGTCGAGGCTGCCGAGCCGTTCCGTGACGGCGCTCAGGACGTCGTCCTCGAAGCTCGGCGGATCGTCGGCGAGGTTCACCCAGGCGTACCCGAGCCACTCGCGCAGGTGCACCTTCGTGAGGCCGTACTCGACGCGGTCGACGTCCGGCATCGAGGTGAGGTTGGGCGCGGCGACGAGCTTGCCGTCCAGCGCGTACGTCCACGCGTGGTACGGGCACTGGAAGGCCCGCTTGACGCTGCCGGCCTCGTCGACGCAGATGCGCGCGCCGCGGTGCCGGCAGACGTTGAGGAACGCGTTGAGCGCACCCGTGCGGTCCCGTGCGACGAGGACGCTCTCCCGCCCGACCTGCACGGTGCGGAAGTCGCCCGGCTTCGCGAGGTCGTCGGAGCGGACCGCGCAGAACCACATCCGCTCGAAGATCCGCTCCTGTTCCCTGGCGAAGATCGCGGTGTCGGTGTAGTAGCGGCCCTCGAGGGTCGAGATCAGGCTGCCGGTCATGCTCCGCCTCTCAAGCGAGCAGGGTCGAACAGGGCGATCGGGTGCCGCGTGGCCCCGTCGGTCGCGAGGTCGGCGAGGATCTCCCCGACGACCGGCACGAACTTGAAGCCGTGCCCGGAGAACCCGCACGCCACGGTCACGCCGTCGTGCCCTGGGTGGCGGGCGATGACGAAGTGCCGGTCGGCGGTGTTGGTGTACATGCAGGTCACGCCACGCCGGTAGGTGTCGGCGAGACCGGGCACCGGCCGCGCGGTGGCGGCCCTGACGGCGTCCACCTCGTGGTCGTGCACCGTGCGGTCGACCGTGTCGGGAGTGCAGACCTGGCCGCCGGTGTGGAAGGCGACCTTGACCGTCCCGTCGATCTTGGGGAACCCGTAGAAGCCCTCGCCGTCCGCCGGGTCCCAGATGTAGACGGGGTGGTGGTCGAGGTCCCGCGTGGCGGGCGTGAAGTGGTGCTGGACCTGGCGTTCGACCTCGAACGGGATCTCCAGGTCGCGCAGCAGCTCCGGCGCCCACGGGCCCGGGCACACGACGACGTGTCCCGTCTCGTAGGTCGCGCGGGCGGTCGTGACCCTGCCCTGCTCCCAGTGCGTCACCGGTTCCTCGAAGTGGAGGTCGGCACCCGCACGGCGGGCCAGTTCGAGATGTGCCCGCACGGCCGTCTCCGGCACGACGTACCCGGCACCGTCCTCGTACAGCGCGATCTCGTCGGCGGCCGGGTTCAGGGCGGGGAACCGCCTGCGGATCTCGGACGCGTCGAGCAGCTCGTGCTTCAGCCCGTACCGCTCGGCGCTCGCACGGCTGCCGCTGACCACCCGGCTGTCCGGCACCCCGAGCAGGACCCCGCCCACGCGGTGGAAGACGTGCTCACCGCTGTCGCGCTCGATCTCGTCCCACAGCTCGTGCGCCCTGAGCAGCAACGGCACGTACGCGGGGTCCTCGAAGTACGCCTGCCGCGTGATGCGCGACCCGCCGTGGCTCGACCCCCGCGCGTGCGCCGGGGTGAACCTCTCCAGCCCCAGCACCCTGAGGCCGCGCCGGGCGAGCCGGTACGCCGCGGCGCTGCCCATCCCGCCCAACCCGATGACGACGACGTCGTACGGTCTCCCGGAGGCCATCTCAGCCCCGGAGCCGCTTCATCCCGGGGTCGAACAACGGCTCCTCCGCCGGACGCGCCGGGACGCGCCGGCCGAAGTACTCGATCTCCACCTCGTCGTCGATCTCGGTCGGCAGCCAGGCGTAGGCGATGTTGAGGCCGGTCGTGTAACCGTAGGCGGCGCTCGTGACGTACCCGACCGGCTCGCCCTGGTGGTAGACGGGTTCGCTGCCCATCACGACGTCGTGCGGGTCGTCGATGGTGAGGCAGGTGAGCTTCTTGGTGGAGGTCAGGTTCCGCAGCGCGGCCTTGCCGACGAAGTCCTTGTCCGTGCGGACCGCGAACCCGAGACCCGCCTCGTACGGGTCGTGCTCGGTCGTCACGTCCGTGCCCCACGACCGGTAGCCCTTCTCCAGCCGCAGGCTGTTGAACGCCCCGCGCCCGGCGGCGATGACGCCGTGCTCCTGCCCGGCCTCCCAGAGCGTGTCCCACAGCTTGGCGCCCAGGTCCGCGGTCGTGTACAGCTCCCAGCCCAGTTCGCCCACATAGGACAGTCGCAGCGCCGTCACCGGAACGTTCTTGACGTAAGCCCGTTGCGCCGTGAAGTAACCCTTGTGGGTGTCGAGCGTGTGCGAGACCCCGTCGAGCAGATCGCGTGCTTTCGGTCCCCACAGGCCGATGCAGCACGTACCGGCCGTGATGTCCTTGACGTGCACGCCTTCGGGCGCGTGCCGGGTGAGCCGGTCGAGGTCCAGGTTGCCGTTCGCGCCGACCTGGAAGGTGGTCCGGTCGAGCCGCGCGACCGTGAGATCGCTGCGCACCCCGCCCTGCTCGTCGAGCAGCAGCGTGTAGACGACTGCGCCGGGCTTGCGGTCGAGGTTGTTCGTCGTCATGCGCTGAAGGAACTCCAGCGCCCCCGTCCCGCTGACCTCCAGCCGCTTCAACGGCGTCATGTCGAACATCGCCACGCGTTTGCGCGTCACGATCGCCTCGGCACCGCAGATCGGCGACCAGTACCGGCTCGCCCACTCGTTCCTGGCGGGCACCTGCGCGACCTCGGGCAGGTCCGCGTTGGCCTCGTACCAGTGCGGCCGCTCCCAGCCGGACGCCTCCAGGAAGAACGCCCCCAGCGCCTTCTGGCGTTCGTGGAACGGGCTCGTCCTGATCGGCCGCGGGCTCTCCATCGGCTGCAACGGGTGCAGCAGGTCGTAGACCTCGGCGAAGTTCTGGCAGCTGCGCTCCAGCACGTAGTCCGGCGCGAGCTGCGCCTGCTCGAACCGGTTGAGGTCGCTGGAGTGCAGGTCCAGCTCCGGCTGCCCGGTGACGATCCACTCGGCCATCGCCCGCGCCACCCCGGCGGAGTGCGTGATCCACACGGCCTCCGCCACCCAGAACCCGTGCAGCCGCGGGTGTTCGCCGAGCAGCGGCATCCCGTCGCTGGTGAACGAGAACAGTCCGTTGAACCCGCGGTCGACCCCGGCCTCGGCGAGCGCGGGGACGAGGTCGACGGCCGCCTCCCAGGACGGCTCGAAGTCCTCCTTGGTGAACGGCAGCTCCGACCCGGTGATGTCCTTGGCCGCGACCGGCATCGGCCGGTGCCCGTAGGCGCCGATGCCCAACGCCCTGCCGTGCGACCGGAAGTACAGGTCCGCCTCCTGGTGCCGCAGGATCGGCTGCCGCGCAAGCGCTTCCGCGCTGACGTCGAGGTCCCCGCTGAACGCGTACTGGTGCGCCATCGGCACCAGCGGCACGGTCAACCCGACCATCTCCCCCAGCACCGGCCCCCACATGCCCGCACACGACACCACGATGTCCGCCGGGAACGTGTCCGTCTCGGTCCGCACCCCGGTGACCCGGTCCCCCGAGGTCTCGACCGCGACGACCTTCTGCCCGAACACGAACCGCGCCCCGCGCGCGGTCGCCCTGCCCGCCTGCACCTCCGCCGCGAGCACCGGCTTCGCGAGCCCGTCGCTGGGGATCAGGAACCCGCCGAGGACCTGCTCGCGGTCCAGCAACGGGTGCAGTTCCGCCACCTCGTCCGCGTCGATCACCCGGCTGTCCACACCCCACGACGTGGCCCAGCCGTGCCGGCGCGACAGGTCCGCGAGCCGCGCCTCGGTCGTCGCGACCTCCAGGCCGCCGACCTGGTCGAAGCAGCCCAGCGCGGTGTACTTCTCGACCGTGTACCGGGCGAACCGGGTCATGCTGCGGCACGCGTTCGTCTGGAAGACCAGCCCCGGGGCGTGACCGCTCGACCCGCCCGCCGCCGGCCCGTCCGCCTGGTCGAGCACCGTGACGTCGGTGAAGCCCCGTTCGGTGAGCTCGTCGGCCAGCGCGCATCCGACGATCCCCGCCCCCACGAGCACCACGCGAGGAACAGCACCAGGCATCAGGACACCCCTTCGCCGTCGTTGCGCGCAACGGAACCCGTTCCGCCATCAGCAACAAAGTGCGGCCAGCGAGGGCGGCTGTCAATGCTGCCGTTCGGGCGCAAGTCGTTGGAGGGGCCCGAAAATCGGGCATTCCGGGAGGTTCGTGGTCGAACGAGGGCGAGAGGTGGGCGATCGGGGTCTTCGGGGCGGGGGCGGGGTGTCGCGCCTCAGCGGCGAGCCAGATCGTCCAGCGCCGCCACAACCGGCCAGGGCGGGGCCACCCTCTCAGCCCGCGACCAAGCCCACCCAGCCGGTAGAACGGCGAGCCCGAGCCGCCCAGCGGCGCCACAACCGCACCTCGGCGCGCCTGCGCCCACACCCTGCGACGCCGCCGCGCCCGAACGGTCAGCCCGCGAAGTAGCCGAGCTGCGCCGAGAGGTCGTCGGCCGCCGACGACATCGCCGGCACGATCTCCTCCACCCGCTGCCGCGACAGCCGGTACGACGGCCCGGAGGCGCTCATCGCCGCCACGACCTCGCCGCGGTGGCCACGTACCGGCACGGCCACGGCGTGCAGGCCGAGCTCGAGCTCCTCGTAGCACTCCGCGTAGCCCTGGGCCGCGACGGTGTCCAACTCGGCGAGCAGGCGTTCGCCGTCGACCACGGTGTTCTCGGTGTAGGCGTCGAGTGGCTGGGAGGCGAGACGTTTGCGCTCGTCGGCGGGCAGGTAGGCGAGCAGGATCTTGCCCGACGAGGTGGCGTGCAGGGGTGTGCGGCGGCCGATCCAGTTGACGGCGGAGACCGCGGCGGAGCCGCGGGCCTGGGTGATGTTGATGGCCACGCCGGCGTCGTGGACGGCGATGTTGACGGTCTCGCCGAACGCGTCGGCGAGGGTCTCGCAGACGGGCTGGCCCAGCTTGGACAGATCCATGCGGCCGGTGGCGGCACCGGCCAGGCGGACGACGCCGAAGCCGATCGCGTACTTGCCCCGCTCGCCGAGCTGCTCGACCAGGCCGCGCGACTCCAGGACGGAGACGAGTCTGGAGACCGTGGACTTGTGCACGCCCAGCTCACCCGCGATCTCGGTGATGCCCGCCTCGCCCTGCGCGAGCAGTTCGAGCACGCTGATGGCCCTGTCCACGGACTGCACCTGAGCTGCCGAGTCGGAGTTGCTCATCGCGCAACACTATCCGGCAGGCAGAACAACCAACCTTTCGAACTCTTGACGTCGTGGCACGGGAGCCTCACATTGTGTTGCGTCATTCGGAACGTGTGCCGAGTCACGCAACGGAGGCCGTCGATGATCCGCGCCTGCGCTCTGGTGGACCTGCCCTCAGGTGAGGCAGTTCGCGTCGTCGGCCCTCACGCGCCGATAGCCGTCTTCAACGCCGACGGCGCCATCTACGCCATCGACGACACCTGCACCCATCAAGACGCTTCGCTCAGCGAAGGCTGGCTGGAGGGGTGCTTCGTCGAATGTCCGCTGCACGCTGCCAGTTTCGACCTGCGCACGGGTGAGCCCACGTGCCTGCCCGCCAAGCGATCGGTGAGGACCTACCCCGTTCTTGTGGAAGATGGAGTTGTCTATGTCGATGTCGAGGTGAACAAGGACGTGGCGTGAGGACGATCGCGATCATCGGTGCTTCACTGGCCGGTTTGAGGTCGGCGCAGGCACTGCGCCGGCAGGGGTACGACGGCCGGATCGTCTTCATCGGTGATGAGGTGCATCTGCCCTACGACCGGCCGCCTCTCTCGAAGGACTTCCTCCTCGGCAAGGTCGAGGCCGTGCCGCTCGCGGACCAGGAGGACCTCGACGCGATCGACGCCGACTGGCGCCTCGGCGTCCAGGCGACCGCGTTGCTCTCCACACAGGAGATCGCGTTGAGCGACGGCACGACGGTCGAGGCCGACGGTGTCGTCATCGCGACGGGTGGCATCCCCCGGACGATCCCCAACACGCACGTGTTGCGCACTCTCGACGACGCCCTCAAGCTCCGGGAGGCATTCGCCGACGCACGGAGCGTCGGCGTCATCGGGGCCGGGTTCATCGGCGCGGAGATCGCGTCCAGCGCACGGTCGCTGGGCAAGGACGTGACGGTCGTCGAGGCGTTGCCCGCTCCACTCATGCGGGTTCTGGGTGCGGAGATGGGCCACGCGGTGGGACAGCTGCACGGCGACCACGGATCAACGTTGATTACGGGCGTCAATGTTGATTCAGTCAATGTCGACGGCGGAATCAACCTCGCGGATGGACGCAAGGTTGACGCCGATGTCGTCGTTGCCGGCATCGGCGTCCGTCCAGCCACCGACTGGCTCGCGGGTGGACCCGTCAAGGTCGACAACGGTGTCGTGTGCGACGCGGGTGGCGTGACGAACGTGAAGACCATCGTGGCCGTCGGCGACGTCGCGAACTGCGCGGGGCACCGCGCCGAGCACTGGACGTCCGCGACCGAGCAGGCGCAGGTTGCGACCCGCAACTTGCTCGCGGGCGAGACCGTGGCGACGCACACCAACGGCGGGTACGTCTGGTCCGACCAGTACGGAGCGCGGATCCAGTTCATCGGACGAGCGACGCGGGACGTTCGCGTCGAAGATGGGTCCATCGAGGATAGAAAGTTCGTCGCAACCTACCGGGACGGCGAGAACGGTGAAGATGTCGTCGGGATCGTCGCGATGAGCAACGCCAAGCTGTTCACCAGGCTCCGCCGGAGTCTCAGCTAGGAGACGGTCGTCACGGTTTACCGCCACCGGCGACCGGCTAGACACCCCGATGTCCTTCGTGGACGGATCAAGAGGGAGGCCCAGTGTCGCCGGTGCGGCAGATCATCAACCCCTACGACCGCAGCGTCATCACCGAGGTCGAGGACCAGACCCGCGACCAGGCGATCTCCGCGATCACGAGGGCCAGAAGGGCCTTCGACGACGGCGACTGGCAGCACTCCAGCCCCGAGCACCGCGCCGCCGTGCTGAACCGCGTCGCCGACCTGCTGGAACGCGACAAGGAGGACATCGCCCGCACCGAGACGCTCGACACCGGCAAGACGCTGGTCGAGAGCCGCATCGACGTGGACGACGTCACCTCCGTGTTCCGCTACTACGGCAACCTCGCCGGGCTGCTGCACCCGAAGGTCGTCCAAGGCGCCCCCGCGGACGTCATCAGCCGCATCGACTACGAGCCCGTCGGCGTCTGCGGCCTGATCGCGCCGTGGAACTACCCGCTGCTGCAGATGTCCTGGAAGGTCGCGCCCGCGCTGCTCGCGGGCAACACGCTGGTCGCGAAGCCCAGCGAGATCACGCCGCTCACGACGATCAAGCTGTTCGAGCTGCTGGAAGAGGCCGGGCTGCCGGACGGCGTCGCGAACCTCGTCCTCGGCACCGGGCCCGAGGTCGGCGCGCCGCTGGGTGAGCACCCGGACGTCGACCTCGTCTCGTTCACCGGCAGCCTCGCGACCGGCCAGCGGATCATGGCGGCCGCCGCGAAGACGGTGAAGAAGGTCGCGCTGGAGCTCGGCGGCAAGAACCCGAACATCGTGTTCGCCGACGCCGACCTCGACACGGCGGTCGACTACGCGCTCACGGCGGCGTTCTTCCACGCCGGCCAGGTGTGCTCGTCGGGCACCCGGTTGATCGTGCACTCCAGCATCTACGACGACTTCGTCGACGAGGTCGCGCGCCGGGCCGACCGGGTCAAGCTCGGCAACGGCTTCGACGAGGACACCGAGTCCGGCCCGCTCGTCAGCGAGGAGCACCGGGCCAAGGTCGAGGGCTACGTCGAGATCGCCCGGCAGGAGGGCGCCACGCTCAAGGCCGGCGGCAAGCGGCCCGACGAGCCCGAGCTGCAGAACGGGTTCTTCTTCCGCCCCACGGTCTACGCGGACTGCCACAAGGACATGTGGCTGGTCCAGGACGAGACGTTCGGGCCGATCATCACCGCCGAGCGCTTCGAGTCGGAGGAGGAGGCCGTCGCGCTGGGCAACAACACCGACTACGGCCTCGCGGGCGCCGTGTGGAGCCAGGACCTCGACAAGGCCCAGCGGGTCGCGAAGAAGCTGCGGCACGGCACCGTGTGGGTGAACGAGTTCGGCGCGTACCTGCCGCAGGCGGAGTGGGGCGGGTTCAAGCGCTCGGGCGTCGGGCGCGAGCTGGGCACCTCGGGGCTGCACGAGTACACCGAGGCCAAGCACGTCTACCAGAACCTCAAGCCGCAGGCCCAGAACTGGTTCGCGCGAGGCACCGGTGCCGCGGGGAAGGACGCCCAGTGACCGCGTACGACTACGTCATCGTCGGCGGCGGCACGGCGGGCTGCGTGCTCGCCGCGCGGCTGACCGAGGACCCCTCCGTCACGGTCGCGGTCATCGAGGGCGGCCCGTCCGACGTCGGCGACGAGAAGATCCTGAACCTGCGCAACTGGATCAACCTGCTGGAGACCGAGTACGACTACGACTACCCGACGGTCGAGCAGCCGCGCGGCAACTCGCACATCCGGCACAGCCGCGCCAAGGTGCTCGGCGGGTGCTCCAGCCACAACACGCTGATCTGCTTCAACCCGCTGCCGCAGGACTTCGACGAGTGGGGCCACGGCTGGACGTGGGACGCGCTCGGCCCGTACTACGACAAGGTCCAGCTCAACATCATCCCGGTGGCCGAGAAGGACAGGAACCCGATCGCGAAGGACTTCGTCGCGGCGGCGCGCGAGGCCACGGGCGTCCCGGAGGTCGAGGACTTCAACAAGGAGCCGTTCGAGGACGGCGCCGGCTTCTTCTCCATCGCCTACCACCCGGAGAAGAACAACCAGCGCTCGTCCGCCTCGACCGCGTACCTGCACGAGATCCTCGGCAGCCGCAAGAACCTGACGCTGCTGCTCAACACGTGGGCGAGCAAGATCGAGCTGGACGGCGACCAGGCGATCGGCGTGCACACCGACAAGGGCTACGTCGAGGCGAACAAGGAGGTGCTGCTCTGCGCGGGCGCCATCGACACGCCCCGGCTGATGATGCTCTCGGGCATCGGCGACGCCGAGCACCTCAGCGGCATCGGCATCGAGCCCAGGCACGACCTGCCGGGCGTCGGCGAGAACCTGCTCGACCACCCCGAGTCGGTCATCGTCTGGGAGACCACGCGGCCGTTGCCGGAGAACTCGGTGATGGACTCGGACGCCGGGCTGTTCATCCGGCGCGACCAGGGCGACCCGCGGCCGGACCTGATGTTCCACTTCTACCAGATCCCCTTCACCACCAACACGGAACGCCTCGGCTACCCGAAGGTGGAGCACGGGGTGTGCATGACGCCGAACATCCCGCGCCCGCACAGCAAGGGCAGGCTGTGGCTGAAGTCCAACGACCCCGCCGAGAAGCCCGCGCTCGACTTCGGCTACTTCACGAACCCCGACGGCTACGACGAGCAGACCCTCGTCGACGGCTTCCGGATCGCGCGGAAGATCGCCGAGCAGGAGCCGCTGAAGTCGTGGCTCAAGCGGGAGATCGCGCCCGGCCCGGACGTGACGAGCGACGAGGAGCTGTCCGAGTACGGCCGGCGCGCGGCGCACACCGTCTACCACCCGGCGGGCACGTGCGCGATCGGGTCCGTCGTGGACGGTGAGCTGAAGGTCAAGGGCCTCAAGGGTCTCCGGGTCGTCGACGCGTCCGTCTTCCCCACCATGCCCACCGTGAACCCGATGGTCACCGTCCTCATAATCGGAGAACGCGCCGCCGACCTGATCAAGGGGGCGTAGTGGCCCTGACGTCTCCCGGCACGGCGGAGGACAGACTCAAGGACCTCTGGTACACGTCGGAGTCCCAGCGGAACATAAGCCCGTGGGCGAACGTCTCGCTGGGCTTAACCCAAGCGCGCTGCCAGCAGCGCTCTCCGTAACGCCTCACCCCGCTCGCGACTCTCTTTCGTGTTTCCCTCCGGGAACGCGGGGCCCCTACGTTCCGTCCCATAGGACGCGGGGGCCCCGCGTCCTAAAGGCACGTCACGCGGAGGCAGCGGTGAACACTGGTGGATGACGCACGGAAGGGTGCGTTGCGGGCGAGGGTGGACAGCGACACGGCGGCGGGCGACGCGGTCTCAGCGTTGGAGGATCAGCGCTGAAGGCGAAGTAGCTTCAACGCGAGCTGCACCTCCAGCACGCGGTCCGGCGTCTGCCAGTCGGCGCCGAGCAACGACGACACCCGGTCGAGCCGTTGCGTGACCGTGTTGACGTGGAGGTGCAGCTCCGCCTTGGCACGGCTGAGGTTCGCGCCGCACCGGAAGTACACCTCCAGCGTGTGCACCAGCTCCGTGCCGCGGTCGGCGTCGTAGTCGAGCACCGGCCCCAGCACCGACCGCACGTACCCGGATACGTCAGCCCGGTCGCCCAGCAGCACGCCGACGAACCCGAGGTCGTCCAGCGTCGCCGCGTCCTTCTCCCGGCCCAGCTGCCGCAACGCCTTCAGGCACCGCCGCGCCTCCTCGAACGCCGCCGCGATCGCCACCGGACCCGACACCGGGCCGCACGCGCCGACCGTGGCGTCCAGCGCCTTCGCCACGTCCCGCATCACGGCGGTGGACGACGACGGCAGTGCCAGCACCACGTCCCGGCCACGCGACCCGGCCAGTCCTCTGTGGACTGACGCGTAGTGCGTTGCCCCGGGCAGGTTCCCGTCGGCCACCAGCACGACGTGCGGGTCGCTCAGCTCCACGCCCACCCGCCGGGCCCGCGCCAGCAGACCCGCGGCGTCCCGGCCGTCGAGGATGTCGGTGATCAGCTCGCCGCGGACCTTGTTCTCCGCCTCGGCGACGGTTCTGCGCAGCAGCAACAGCAACGCCGTCACCGCGGCCGACCGTTCGAACAGGCGCCGGTCCGCGTCGGAGAGGTCGGGGCGGCCCTCCAGCGCGATCCCGCCCAGCAGCTCCGACCCCGCGAGCACCGCGCACACCCACACCTCGCCGACCAGCACCGCACGCCCGTTGGCGCGCACCGCGGGCGTGGGCACGGCCTCCAGCACCTCGACCGGCCCGCCGAGCAGCTCCCCCACCGCCGCGGCCACGTCGGTGGACGAACCGCCGCGCAGCACCAGGTCCGTGAGCCGGTCGTGGGCCTCCTCCGCCCGTCTCATGGCCTCGTTGTGCGACTGGATGGTGGCGAACAACGACGCCGTGTCGATCGCGATGGCCGCGTGGTCGGCCAGCGACTGCAACAGGGCGACCTCCTCCGGCGGGAACTCGCGCGGGGTGCGGTCGGCCGCGTACAGCACGCCGATGACCTTCGAGTCGAGCTTCAGCGGCACGCCCAGGATCGCCGTCAGGCCCTCGTCGCGCACCGCCGAGTCGATCGGCCTGGTGTGGTTGAAGCGGGCGTCGGCGAAGTAGTCGGAGGTCGCGTACGGCCGCGCGGTCTGCGCGACGAGCCCGCCCAGTCCTTCGCCGAGGCCGAGCCTGACCTTCTGGAACAACGGCGAGAACGACCCGTCCGTCACCCGCATGTAGGTGCCGGCCGGGTCGTTCATCGACAGGTAGGAGACGTCCGTCCCGAGCAGCGTCCGCGCCCTGCGCACGATCGAGCGGAGCACCGCGTCCGGGTCGCGCATGCCCGCGAGCTCGGACGCGGTCTCGAACAACGCCGCCAGTTCGGCCTCACGCCGTCGCGTCACACCCCAACCCTGTCACGTTCCTCGAGATCCGCACCACGGGTCTCGCGCGCGAAGAGGATCGACACGACCGTGATCACGCAGGTGATCACGACGTACACCGCGATCGGGAACGACGACCCGTACGCCTGCAGCAGAGCCGTCGCGATCAGCGGTGCGAGCGCTCCCGCCGCGATCGACGCCAGCTGGTAGCCGACCGACGCGCCCGAGTACCGCACCCGCGTCCCGAACAGCTCCGAGAAGAACGCCGCCTGTGGCCCGTACATCGCGCCGTGCAGCACCAGGCCGACCGTGGTGGCGAGGGTGATCAGCACCGGGTCCTTGGTGTCCAGCAACGCGAAGAACGCGAAGATCCACCCGGCCATGCCGACCGCGCCGACGAGGTAGACCGACCGCCGCCCGAACCGGTCGGACAGGTGGCCCCACACCGGGATCGTCACGAGGTGCACGGCCGAGGCGATGAGCACCGCGTTGAGCCCCACCGACTTCGACAACCCGAGGCCCGTCACGACGTACACGAGGATGAACGCGGTGATCACGTAGTACGACACGTTCTCGGCGAACCGCGCGCCCATCGCGATCAGCACCTCACGCCAGTTGTGCTTCAGCAGCTCCAGCGCGGGCGCCTTCTCCAGCTTCGGCGCGTTCTTCTGGGCTTCGAGGAAGACCGGCGACTCGGACACCGTCAGCCTGATCCACAGGCCGATCACCACGAGCACACCCGAGAGCAGGAACGGGATGCGCCAGCCCCACGCGAGGAAGTCCTCGTCGGACTGCACGGCCGCCAGCACCGCGAGCACCGCCGTCGCGAGCAGGTTGCCGCACGGCACACCGGCCTGCGGCCACGACGCCCAGAACCCGCGCCGCTTCGGGTCGCCGTGCTCCGACACGATCAGCACGGCCCCGCCCCACTCGCCACCGAGCGCGAAACCCTGCACCAGCCTCAGGAACGTGAGCAGCAACGGCGCCGCCACGCCCACCGCCGCGTACGTCGGCAGCACGCCCATCAGCATCGTCGCGCCACCCATCAGCAGCAACGACAGCACCAGCAGCTTCTTGCGCCCCAAGCGATCGCCGTAGTGGCCGAAGACGAGACCACCCAGCGGCCGGGCCAGGAAGCCGATCGCGTACGTGGTGAACGCGAGCAGCGTGCCGGTCAGCGGGTCCGCCGTCGGGAAGAACAGCTTGTTGAACACCAGGGCGGCCGCCGAGCCGTAGAGGAAGAAGTCGTACCACTCGACGGTCGTCCCGATGAGCGAAGCGCCTACCACCTTTTTGATCATCGACTACTCCTCATTGAGCGGTCCAGCCGCCGTCGACGGCCAACGACGTTCCTGTGACAAAACCGTTGTCGCACAACCACAGCACGGCGTCGGCCACCTCGGCGGGCTCGATCAGCCGCTTGACGGCGCTGCGCTGCAGGAAGATCCGCGAGGACACCTCGTCCTCGGCGATGCCGTGCACGCGCGCCTGGTCCGCGATCTGCTTCTCCACCAACGGGGTCCGCACGTAGCCGGGCGCGACGCAGTTCGACGTGACGCCGTGCGGCGCTCCCTCCAGCGCGGCGACCTTGGAGAAGCCCTCCAGGCCGTGCTTGGCGGCGACGTAGGCCGACTTGAACGCGGACGCGCGCAGGCCGTGCACGCTGGAGATGTGGACGAGGCGGCCCCAGCCCGCGTCGTACATGTGCGGCAGGACGTGGCGGGTGAGCCGGAACGCCGCCCCCAGCATCAGCTCGACCATCGCCGAGAAGCGCTCGGCGGGGAACTCGTGGATGGGGGCGACGTGCTGGACGCCGGCGTTGTTGACGAGGACGTCGACCTCGGCGGGCAGGTCGCCGACGGGACCGGTCAGGTCGACGACGTGCCCGGTCCCGCCCAGCTCGTCGGCGACGGCCAGCACGCGGGGGTCGCGGTCGGCCAGGTGGACCTTCGCGCCCGCGGCGGCCAACGCACGGGCGCAGGCCAGTCCGATGCCGCTCGCGGCTCCGGTGACCAGCGCGGTGTGACCCGTGACACTCGACATGACCGGAACGGTAGGCGTCCACAGCGGCCGTCGACATGTGGCACAGCCACATAACGCCTGGTCATCATGTGGCTTTAGCCAACATTTAGCGCGAATGATGCATATGCCGGGAAAGAACGGGGTACAGGGGCGTAAGCTTCCGTTCGTCCGAACGGGGGAAGATCAGCTACAGGGGGACCAGATGTCCACGACGCCCATCTACGACGACCTCCTGCGCGAACTCGACGAGATCGCACAGGAGGCCGGTTTGACCAGCTCGAAGCCCACCGCCGAGCAGGCCGAGTAGCAGCTACCTCGGAGGAGCGATCAGCTCGGCGGGCACCGGCTCGTCCTTGCTGATCAGGTCGAAGAGCTGCGACGCCTGCTCCTTGTTCCACTGCACGACCGAGCCCACGCCGGGCAGCGTCGGCGTCCCACCGACCGGCACCGTGCCGCTCGTGGCGTCGCTCATGTTGAGCGCGACGCTCGCCAGGTGCCACACGTGGTCGTCCTCGTTGACCGACACCGCGCCCGAAGCCGCGCTCATCAGCGGGAAGAGGCGGAACGGGTTCGCGAGCGTGGCCGGGCTCTTGACCTTGGTGAACAACGCCGACAGGAACTGCCGCTGGTTCTGCACGCGCTGCAGGTCCGCGGTGGCGAACGCGCGCGTCCTGACGAAGCCGAGCGCCTGCGGCCCGTCGAGCTCCTGGCAGCCCGCGGGCAGGTCGATGCCGGCCAGCGGGTCCTTGATCGGCTCGTCGATGCAGATGTCCACACCGCCGACCGCGTCGACCATGTCGGAGAACCCGCCGAAGCCGATCTCCATGTAGTGGTCGATCCGCACGCCCGTGGCGCCCTCGACGGTCTTCACGAGCAGCTGCGGCCCGCCGAACGCGTACGCGGCGTTGACCTTGTTCCGCCCGTTGTCGGGGATCGTCACGAGCGAGTCGCGCGGGATCGACAGCAGCACGGGCGTGGCCGCGCTGTTGTCGGGCAGGTGCAGCATCATGATCGTGTCGGTGCGCCGCCCGGCCGCGTCACCGGTCGCGAGCGCGTCCTTCTGCTCCTGCGACAGACCTTCACGCGCGTCCGACCCGACGAGCAGCCACGTGGTGCCCGGCGTCTCCGCGGGACGGCCCTCGTAGTCCGGGAGCGCCTCGATGCGGGTCAGCGTCGAGTCGACGTAGAACCCGAACCCGACGGTGCCCACGACGAGCAGGAGCAGCACCACCAGGATGATGCGTCCGGGACGCCTCTTCTTCTTCATCGGCCGCTGCGGTGGCATGGGCCGCCGCGGCTGCTGGTAGCCGTGGTGATACCCAGCACTCATGTGTCGCCAACCCCGATCGCTGTTAGTTCCGCTTTGCAACTAGGGACGCGGCGCGCCCCCTCAGGTTGCGAGGAAACCTACCGGGGCGGCAGCACCAGTGCGTCGAAAAGGCGTCTCACCTCGGCGGAGGGGTCGTCGGTCCAGCCGGTGTGCGCGGGCGAGGTCTGCACGATGGTGCTGCGCGGCGCCGTCAGCCACCGGAACCGCTGCCCCAGCGTCGTCGCGCTGACCGGACCGGCGGTGGCGGCGCCGTCGCACGAGTCGACGAGGTGCCGCAGGCTGCTTTCGAGCACCTCGACGTCGAGGTGCGGGTCGAGCACCCGCAGCCGGTCACCGTCCACATAGGTCTTGGCGCACAGGAAGTCGAGGTCCCGGCAGTAGACCAGGACGCCGACGTTCATGCACTCGCCCCGCTCCTGCCGCGGCACCGCCCGCAGCAGCGCGTACTCAAACACGTGCGGCACGCGCGGCCTCCAGCGAGTCGACCCAGCCGCGGTGGGCGAGGCGGTAGGTGAAGAAGTCCTTGTAACGCTGCCGCAGCTCGGCCGGGTCACCCTCCAGCCACTCGTCGGGAACGAGCGCGAGCACCTCGTCGAGCAGCTCCGGCGTCACCCTCGCGGCCATCTCGGCGTCCACTTCGGACAGCGCGGTCGCGTTGGGCAGCATCGCGTGGTCGGACGCGTCGTAGCGGAACTCCTTGGTTGCCGGGCGCTCCTCGCTCCACGAGTAGTGGAAGTACAGCGCGGCGCCGTGGTCGATCAGCCACGGTTCCCGGTGCCACAGCAACATGTTCGGGTTGCGCCAGCTGCGGTCCACGTTCAGCACCAGCGCATCGAACCACAGCAGCCGCGTCGCGAGATCGGCGCCCGGATCGCGCACGACCGGGTTGAAGTCGAACGAGCCCGGCAGGTAGTCGAGCCCGAGGTTGAGGCCGCCGCTGGCCCGCAGCAGCTCCTGGACCTCCTGGTCGGGTTCGGCGCGCGCCAGCTCGGGGTCGAGGTGCACGAGCACGATCTCCGGTATCCGGAACCCGAGCCGCCTGGCCAGCTCGCCGACGACGACCTCGGCGACCAGCACCTTCACACCTTGCCCCGCGCCGCGGAACTTCACCACGTACATGCCCAGGTCGTCGGCCTCGACCAGACCCGGCATCGACCCGCCCTCGCGGAACGGCGTCACGTACCGGGTGGCCGTGACCTCCCTCAAAAGACTCACCGGCGCATGATCACACGGATGCCGGGCGGAGGCCGAGCCGGTTTCCGCCCGGCACGCGCGTCACCGGCCGGTGGGCAGCACGCAGACCGGGATCTCGGTCTTCAGCGGCGTGCCGGACGGCGTCAGCTCACCCGAGGCGGCGTCGACCGCGAACGACGTGACCACGCTGGAGTTCTGGTTGGCCGCGAACAGGAACTTCCCGGACGGGTCGAACGTGATGTGCCGCGGGTACTCGCCGCCGACCGGCGTGAAGCCGACGAGCGACAGCTCCCCTTCGACCGCGAACCGCGCCACGCTGTCGTGGCCGCGGTTCGACAGGTAGACGAACCGGCCGTCTGCCGAGACCAGCACCTCGGCCGGGAAGTTCTCCCCGGCCCCCTCCGGCACGGTCTTGAGCACCTGGCCCGGCGTGAGCGTCCCGTCCGCGTACGCGCAGGCCACGATCGTCGAGTCCAGCTCGTTCGCGACGTACGCGCGCTCGCCGTCCGGGTGGAACGCGATGTGCCGCGGCCCGGCGCCCGGCGCGAGCTTCGCCGTGGAGAACGGTTCGAGGCGGCCGTCCGCGAAGGTGTAGAAGAACACCGAGTCGGCGCCCAGGTCGACGGCCGCCGCGTACTTCCCGGCCGGGTCGAAGACGATGTGGTGGGCGTGCGGGCCCTCCTGGCGGTCCGGGTTCGGCCCCGAGCCCTCGTGCTGCACCTTCTGGGTGCGCTCGCCGAGGCTGCCGTCGTCGCCGACCGGGAAGACGCTGAGCGACCCGGACGAGTAGTCCGCGGTGATCAGGTGCTTCCCGGACGGGTCGAGCGTGAGGTGGCACGGGTCGGCGCCACCGGTCGGCCGCTTGTTGACCACCTGGAGCGTGGTGGCGTCGATCGCGGTGACCTCGCCCTGGCTGGTCTCGTTCACCGCGTAGAGGAACCGGCCGTCCGCCGACTCGATGACGAACGACGGGTTCACGACGCCGGGGATGACGCCGGTCTGCTCCAGCTGCCCGGTGGTGGTGTCGTACGTGCCGACGCCGATGCCCTTCGCGCCACCGTTCCACGTCGTGTACGCGCCGAAGAAGACTCTCTTCGTGGCGGCCGCCGCAGCGGTTCCTCCGGTCATCAGCAGTCCAGCTCCCACACCCAGGGCTCCGAGAAATCGTCGCCGGTCGACACCCACTCGTCCGCACCTCCGTTGATCGTCGGCGGCGGCAGTCCCACACTGGCCCAGACCACTGCGGGAAGCAACAGGTGTGATCGAGATTGCGTCTACCGCAACGGGTCGTTCGACACCAGGCGGGCCTTCTCGGCCTCCAGGTCGTAGGCGGGCTCCGGGAACTTCGGGTCCATCTCGCGCAGCGTCTCCAGCAACAACCGGCTGACTGCCCAGTTGCGGTACCACTTGCGGTCGGAGGGCACGAAGTACCAGGGCGTCTCCGAGCAGTTGCGCAGCGCCTGCGTGTACGCCTCCTGGTACTTCGACCACTTCGACCGCACGTCGATGTCGGCCGGGTTGTACTTCCAGTTCTTGCGCGGGTCGTCGAGGCGGGCGAGCAACCGTTCCTTCTGGACTTCCGGCGAGATGTGCAGGAAGCACTTGACCAGCGTGACACCCGTGTCGGCCAGCTCGCGTTCGAACGCGTTGATCTCCTTGTAACGCCCGCGAAGTTCCGCCGCAGAGAGCAGACGCTCTACTTTGGGCACGAGAACGTCTTCGTAGTGGGAACGGTCGAACGCGCCGATGCGGCCCTTCTCGGGCAGCGCGTTGCGGATGCGCCACAGGTAGTGGTGCTCCAGCTCCGCGGCGGTCGGTTTCTTGAACGACGCGATGTGCACGCCCTGCGGGTTCACCAGGCCGACGACGTGCCGGACCACGCCGCCTTTGCCGGAGGTGTCCATGCCCTGCAACACCAGCAGCACCGATCGCGTGTTCTCCGCGTACAGCGCCTCTTGGAGCTCGTCCAACTCGGTCCCGGTGGCGGCGAGGTCCTCCGCCGCCTCCTTCTTGCTCTTGGGACCGACCGGCCGGCTGCCGGGGTCGAGCGCGGACAGGTCCACCTCGTCGAGGCGCAGCACCTCACGAACCGACTTCTTCGCCATCACCAGACCGTAGCGATCCACCGTCGCCTGTGCCCGTTGTGCAAGAAAAGAGCGCCCACCGATGAATCTACGCAACGAACTGAGGCCATGCGCAACGGTTCACGGCTGAAATCGCCTGTTCAGGCCCCTAGCCTTGGAGGATGACCGCCATCGCCACCCACCACACCGCGGGAACCCCGACCGGCGCCGACTACGTCGCCCTCGACGAGGAGTGGAGCACCCACAACTACCACCCGCTGCCGGTGGTCATCTCGCACGGCGAGGGGGCGTGGGTCACCGACGTCGAGGGCCGCCGCTACCTGGACTTCCTGTCCGGCTACTCGTCGCTCAACTTCGGCCACCGCCACCCCGCCCTGGTGGCCGCCGCCGTCGAGCAGCTCGGCCGCGTCACGCTGACCAGCCGCGCGTTCCACCACGACCAGTTCGGCCTGTTCTGCCGCGAGCTCGCCCAGCTCACCGGCACCGAGATGGTGCTCGCGATGAACTCCGGCGCGGAGGCCGTCGAGTCCGCGATCAAGGTCGCCCGCAAGTGGGCGTACCAGGTCAAGGGCGTGCCGGAGGGCACGGCCGAGATCATCGTGGCCGGGTCCAACTTCCACGGCCGCACCACGACCATCGTGTCGTTCTCGACCGACGAGACCGCGCGCAACGACTTCGGCCCGTTCACGCCCGGCTTCACGGTCGTCAAGTACGGCGCGCTGGACGAGGTCGAGTCCGCGATCACCCCGCGCACCGCCGCCGTGCTGATCGAGCCGATCCAGGGCGAGGCCGGCGTCGTCGTGCCGCCCGCCGGGTACCTCGCGGGCATCCGCCGCCTGTGCGACGAGAACAACGTCCTGATGATCGCCGACGAGATCCAGTCCGGTCTCGGCCGCACCGGCGAGCTGTTCGCGCTCGACCACGAGGGCGTGCGCGCCGACCTCTACACGCTCGGCAAGGCGCTGGGCGGCGGCATCCTGCCGGTGTCCGCGGTGGTCGGGTCGCGCGCCGTGCTGGGCGTTTTGAAGCCCGGTGAGCACGGGTCGACGTTCGGCGGCAACCCGCTGGCGTGCGCCGTCGGCCGTGCCGTCGTGCGACTGCTGGAGACCGGCGAGTTCCAGGAGCGTTCGCGTGAGATGGGCACGTACCTGCACGCGGAGCTGACCAAGCTCGTCGGGCAGGGCATCGCCGAGGTGCGCGGGCGCGGCCTGTGGGCCGGTGTCGAGATCGCGCCGGGCGGACCGGTCGGCCGGGCCGCGTCCGAGGCGCTCGCCGCGCGGGGCGTGCTGTGCAAGGAGACGCACGCGTCCACGCTGCGCGTCGCTCCCCCGCTCGTGATCACCCGCGACGAGATCGACCTCGGCGTCCGGGCGATCGCGGAGGTGGTTCGTCCCGGTTCGGTGTGATTCGCGCGGTGTGATTCGCACCGCTTGAGGTCACGATGTGGCGGACGAGTGCAACAGCTCGTCCGCCCCATGCATCATGACTTGCATGGGTGAACGGGTGAGAGCGGAGGCCGCCGCCGCTCTGGGTCGCTGGGTCGAACCCGAAGAGGTCTACGCGCGAGGACGCGCGTTGCGGTCCTCTGTGGACTTCGGGGCGCACCGGGCGATGTCGCTCGCCCACTCGCGACCGTCCGTGTCCGAGTTCATGCACGCGAGCAACGAGGGCAGGCTGGAGCACCTGGTCCCGTTGCGGGTCGGGCGGATGCTCGCCAGCCCGTTCGCGTTCTTCCGCGGCTCGGCGGGACTCCAGGCGGGCGACCTCGCCGCCGGCTGCTCGACCGGCCTGCACGCCCAGCTGTGCGGCGACGCGCACGCCGCGAACTTCGGCCTCTACGGCACGCCCGAAGGCCAGATCGTCATGGACATCAACGACTTCGACGAGACCGCGCCCGGCCCGTGGGAGTGGGACCTCAAGCGCCTGGTCGCGTCGCTCGTGCTCGCCGGACGCACGGGTGGCGTGTCGGACAAGGGATGCCGTGACGCCGCCGAGGACGCGGTGCGTGCCTACCGCGGCACGATCCGTCACCTCGCCGAGATCCCGTTCCTGGAGTCGTGGACCGCGCTGGGCGACGAGTCGGCGCTGTCCAAGGTGAAGGCCGACGACCTGCTCAAGAGCTACACGAAGGCTGCCGAGAAGTCGCGCAGGAACACCAGCGCCCGCTTCGCCGCCCGCTGGACCGCGCACGACGGCGAGAAGTGGCGCTTCATCACGAACCCGCCCACGTTCACCGCCGTCACCGAGCAGACCGCCGACGCCGTCATCGCCGCCCTGCCGTCCTACGTGGACACCCTGCGCGAGTCGCGCCGGAACCTGATCATGCGCTACGGCGTGTCGGACGTGGCGTTCCGCGTCGTCGGCACCGGCAGCGTCGGCCTGCGCAGCTACCTGGTGCTCATGCACGGCAACGGCACCGAAGCGCTCGTGCTCCAGGCCAAGGAGGCACGGCCGTCCGCGTTGCAGCCGTTCATCGACGCCGCCCCCGCCAAGCACGAGGGCAAGCGCATCGTCCACGGCGCCCGCCTCGTGCAGGCCGAAACGGACATCCTGCTCGGCTGGACCACGATCGAGGGCCGCCCGTTCATCGTGCGGCAGTTCCGCAACCGCAAGGGCGAGATCGACGCGACCAGGCTCAAGCGCGACGACCTCGACGACTACGGCCGCTTCGCGGGCGCCCTGCTGGCCCGGGCCCACACCAGGTCGCTCGACCCGAGACTGCTCGCCGGGTACTTCCAGAACGGCGGCGCCGACGAACTGGACGACGCGTTCGCGAAGTACGCGTTCGACTACGCCGACCAGACCGAGGCCGACCACGCCGAGCTGACCAAGCTGGTCAAGAACGGCAGGCTGCCCGCGGTCGTCGAGGACCGCTGACGCGCCGACGAGCACCGCACGACCGGAACCGGCGGGAGACGTCGCTTACTGTGGCGGTGTGAAGATCCGCCGCGCCGCCTCCCCCGACGACGTGTTCGCAGCCGTGCACCTGTTCGACACGCCACCGCTGCCCGACGCGACCGCCCGGTTCCTGGCGCAGGACCACAGCCACCTGCTCATCGCCTACATCGGCGACGAACCGGCCGGGTTCGTGTCCGGCGTGGAGACGACGCACCCCGACAAGGGCACCGAGATGATGCTCTACGAGCTGGGCGTGCACGAGTCCTTCCTGCGCCGCGGCATCGGCACGGCGCTGGTCGAGGCTTTGCGCGACCTCGCCGCCGAACGCGGCTGCTATGCGATGTGGACCGGCACCGCCGCGGACGACACGGCGGCGCAGGCCACGTACAAGAAGGCGGGCGGGGCGATCGAGGACGGCGCGTTCGTCAGCTGGGAGCTGTGACGTCGTCCAGAAGCGCCCGCCAGGCGTTGGTCGAGAACGTGAGGGTGGTGGCGGGGTTCTTGGAGTCGCGCACGAGCACGTCGTGGGTGATGGACACCTCGACGCACTCGCTGTCGCCGGTTCCGCTGCTGTAACTGCTCTTACGCCAGGTCATGGGCGGCCGACCCCATCAAGGAGCGCCCGCCATGCCTTCGAGGAGAAGGCCAGGACGACGGCCGGATTTTTGGAGTCGCGCACGAGCGCGTCGTGCGCGAGATACACCTCCACGCAGTCGCTGTTGACCGTGCCGCCGCTGTAGCTGCTCTTACGCCAGACCCGTTCGTGCGTCATAGGCGTCCGACCTCCTTGATCAACGCCTGCCAGGCGTTGGTCGAGAACGTGAGGGCGGCAGCGGGGTTCTTGGAGTCACGCACGAGCGCGTCGTGCGCCAGAGACACCTCCACACAATCGCTGTCGCCGCTTCCCCCGCTACGACTGCTCTTACGCCAGGTCCGTTCGCACGTCATGTGCGTGCGACATCGTCGACCAACGCCCGCCACGCGCCGGCCGAGAAGGCGAGGATGGCGGCGGGGTTCTTGGAGTCACGCACGAGCGCGTCGTGGGTGAGTGAGACCTCCACGCACTCGCTGTTGACCTTGCCATCGCTGTAGCTGCTCTTACGCCAAGTCCGTTCGTGTGTCATGGGCGTCCGACCTCCTTGATCAACGCCTGCCAGGCGTTGGTCGAGAACGTGAGGGCGGCAGCGGGGTTCTTGGAATCGCGTACGAGCGCGTCGTGGGTGAGTGAGACCTCCACGCAGTCGCTGTTGACCGTGCCGTCGCTATAGCTGCTCTTACGCCAGGTCCGTTCGTGATCCATTGGAATCCTCTCGCAGCCGACTGACGTACTCCGCCAGCTTCCTCCGAGATTGTTCCGGGTCCAAGGCGACGGCATCCAGCCGCCGAAAGACCTTTCTCGTCCGTTCGACCGCGGCGGGGGCCTGTGCGAACACCAAGGCCGTCTCGGTCACACCGACAGCGACAGGAGGCACCTTCTCGAACTCGTACAGAGCGCACTTCGACAACAACGCGGCCGTCATGACATCGGCGGGGACGATGCGCAGCTCATGGGTGCGGAAGAGCAGGCGCCGGTACTGCTCCTCCATCACCTGTGCCGACCCAAGCCGCACCCGCAGGGCCAGTTCGTGCAGGTAGAACACGCACTGTGGCCGGTTCGGCCGCCTCATGATCGTCTGCCGCTCGATGCGCAGGTCGATGCCCTTCCTGACGTTCTCGGGCGTCTCGATGGCCCGCTCGTCGAACAGCGCCTGCGCGTACGGGACCGTCTGCAGCAGCCCCGTGATCGTCAGGACGTCGTAGGTGGTGATCTTCGACGCGAGCGACTCCGTCATGGCGAGGGTGCGCAGCTCGTCGGGCACCTGCACGAGGTAGAGATCGAACGCGTGCCTGTAGCGGCGGCGGAAGTCCTCGAAGAAGCCGAGGTCCTTGCCGCACACCGTCAGGAACTGCACCAGGTCGATCTCGCTGGCGCGGGCCCTGCCGTGCTCGATGTTGGAGACCTTGCTGGGGTCCCAGCCGAGCTGCACGGCGAGCGCGCGGCCGGTGAGTCCGGTGCAGGACTCGCGCAGGCGCCGCAGCTCGTCGCCGAGGTCCCTGCTGTACGCGGTGGAGAGGGTCATTCCGCCGACGCTATGGATTGAAGTCGCTCCTAGAACCTGCTCGTTCGGGTGAAAACCATCTGGGTGGGCGGGTCACCTTGCTGCCACCCGCACGTCCTGTACCTGCCGTGTGACCGGGTGTCATCCGTCCTCGCGCCGGGCGAGAGTTGAGTCAATCACGCGGGAAGGAGGTGGATCAGATGCTCAAGACTCCGGATTTCGGTGACGAGTACGGCGACCAGGACGTGCGCTGCGTCGGCACCGGTGGCTACCACGACCTCGGCGACTACTACGGGATCTGATTCACCGCCTGCGGCCTGGCGTTGCCAGGCCGCACGCCGGAGCGCCGGGGAGGGAGGTGCGGGACATGCGACTGGTGAGGGGCGCGCACGGGTGGTGGTGCATCGGGCGGTCTGCCACGGCACTGCTGCCGGAAGGGCTGGTGGCGGGCGGGAAGCTCACGCCGGAAGGTCTGAGCCAGGTCAGGGCCGCCGGGGTGGACGTCGTGCCGGAGCCGGACCACTACAGCCTCACGGTTGTCACGTCCACCGGCTGCAACCTCGGGTGTTCCTACTGCTTCCAGAACTCCCCCGACGGGCGGCGGCGCATCGCTCCCGCGCGGATCGACGCCGGGAACGTCGAGAAGTGCCTGGACTTCGCCGAGGAGCGCATGGCGGCGCTCGGGGTGACGAAGCTCGAACTGCTGTTGTTCGGTGGTGAACCCCTGCTCAACCCCGCCGGGTGTCTGCAGTTGCTGCGGGCGTTCGGTGCGCGGATGCAGGTCACCGCCGGCATGATCAGCAACGGGGTGCTGCTCACGCGGCGCATGGCCGTCAGGCTTGCTGAGGCAGGGCTCGGGCACGTCCAGGTCACGCTCGACGGGGCGCGCGAGCTGCACGACACCTCGCGCATCCCGCTCAACGGCAAGCCCACGTTCGACGTGATCCTGGCGAACGTGGCCGCCGCCCAGAAGCACACCCGGCTGCGCTTCACCTTGCGCGTCAACGTGATACCGGCCGTGCTGCCGGGGCTCACGAGGCTGCTCGACCAGATCGCCGAGGTCGTCGACGTTCCCGGCACGAACCTCGCGATCGCACCCGTGCTCGACTACGGCGCCGGCGTCCCGGCACCGGACGCACGGGCCGCGCGCCAAGCATTGGACGCCTGTGCCAAGGCGTCCGAGATGGGCTTCCGGCTGGTCCGGCCGCGGGACGAGCACTGCGACTTCTGCTCCGAGACCGACGGACGGCTGGGCGCCGTGGTGAGCGCGGACGGCACGTTGTTCAGCTGCTGGGACGCCGTCGGCGAGGAGGAACTCGCGGTCGGCGGCCTGGACACGGGCTACCACGAGTCCTCCCACGAGCGCTGGCGGCGCTGCGGTGGCGAGCTCCCCCACACGCGGGCGTTCTCCGACGCGCTGGACGCCGGAGTGCTCGACCTCATCCGGGCCGGCGCACAGAAGGAGGTGACACGGTCATGACCACTCCCGAACCCCAGGACGACGAGACGCCCTCGGCGCCGAACTACATCGAACTGCTCGAAGCCGACGAGGACCTGACTTCTCCGGGCCTCTGCGTCCCGTTCCGCTAGAAGCAAACAGTGCACCGGAAGGAGACGGCCGTGCACAGACCTCATCAGCACCTGGTCCGCACCCGGCTGGCCAACGGGCTGCGCGTGCTGCTCGCACCCGACCGCTCCGTGCCGGTCGTCGCCGTGGCGGTGCACTACGACGTCGGCATGCGCTCCGAGCCCGAGGGCCGCACCGGGTTCGCGCACCTCTTCGAACACCTGATGTTCCAAGGTTCGGAGCTGTTGCCGAAGCTCGACCACGCGCACTACGTGCAGGCGTCGGGCGGGGTGTTCAACGGCAGCACCCACCTCGACTACACGCAGTACCACAACGTGTTGCCCAGCAACGCCTTGGAACGCGCGCTGTTCCTCGAAGCCGACCGGATGAGGGCGCCGAACCTGAACGCGGAGAACCTGCGCGTGCAGATCGACGTCGTCAAGGAGGAGATCCGGGCCAACGTCACCAACAAGCCGTACGGCTGCTTCCCGTGGGTGACGCTGCCGGGTGTGCTCTTCGACAGCTTCGCGAACTCGCACGACGGCTACGGGTCGTTCGACGACCTGGAGTCCGCGACCGTCGAGGACGCGCGCCAGTTCTTCGACCGCTACTACGCGCCGGCGAACGCGCTGCTGACGTTGTCCGGTGACTTCGACCCCGACGAGGCGCTCGCGATGGTCGAACGCCACTTCGGCCCGATCCCGTTCCGCCCCAAGCCTCCCCGGCCGGACTTCGCGGAACCCGAGTTCGTCGGCGAACGGCGTACGACGAGGTACGACCCGCACGCCCCCCTGCCCGCGGTGGCGGCGGGCTGGCGGGTGCCCGACCCGGTCGCGGAGTGGGACGAGTACCTGCCGTACCTGCTGCTCGCCGACGTGATGTCGGACGACGGCCCCGCGTGCCGCCTGCACCGCAGGCTGGTGCGCCAGGACGGCCTCGCCACGAGCCACCGCAGCTACCTGGGGATGCTCGGCGACCCGCTCGACACGGGGCATCCGACGGCGCTGGTGTGCACCGCGCGGCAGACCCCCGGCACCGGCGCGAACCAGGTGCTGGACGCGATCGCCGAGGAGTTCGCGCTGGTGGCGAGCGAGGGTCCCACCGAGCGGGAGCTGAGCAGGATCGCGACCAGGATGAGCACCCGGCTGCTCGTCGAGGTCGACGGGGTGCTGGCGCGCACGCAGGCGCTGGCGTCGCTGGAGCTGCGGCACGGCCGTGCCGAGCTGCTCGGCGAGCTGCCCGCCCTGCTCACCTCCGTCACCCCCGAGCAGGTGGCGGCCGCGGCGGCGCGCATCACCCCCGACCGCCGGGCAGTGGTGGAGCTGCTGCCCGCCTCGTACCGGCAGGAGAAGGCGGCATGACGGCGAGCGTGGTCCCCGCGTTGGGGCCGTGGCCGGAGATCGTGTCCCCGGACGTCACGGAAGACCGGTGCGCCAACGGGTTGCGGCTGCTGGCGTTGCGACGGCAGGGGGCGCCGCTGGCCGAGATCCGGCTCAGCATCCCGTTCGCCTCGCTGACGCCGGGACACCTGGCCCGTGCGTGGCTGCTGTCGGAGACGGTGCTCGCCGGAACGGTGGCGACCGGCAGGATCGGGCTCGCCGAACGCATCGGTGAACTGGGGGCGAGCCTGCGCGCCGAGGTCGACCACGACCGGCTGCTGTTCAGCGGCACCGTGCTGGCCGACCGGTTCGAGGAGCTGCTGGCCGTGCTCTCCGAGGTCGTCCGCGAGGCGACGTTCCCCGACCGGGAGGTGCTGGCCGAGCGCAAGCGGCTGGCGGCGCGGCTGACCGCGGCCCGGTCGCAGGCGGCCGTGCGGGCCAGGGAGATCCTGCACCGGCACCTCTACGGCGACCACCCGTACGGCGCGAGCATGCCGACCGGCGCGGAGATCGACGCGGTCGACGCCGGGCAGCTGCGCGCGCTGCACGCGGAACGGGTCGTGCCCGACCACGCGGTGCTGATCGTCGTCGGCCTGGTCGACCCGGACGAGGCGGTCGCGACGATGCGGCGGCACTTCGCGGACTGGCGGCCGGGACTGCTGCCGGTGCCGGACCTGCCGCCGTTGCCCGACGAGGCCCCCGCGGGCGCGTCCAGGCTCTTCCACCGGCCCGGCTCGGTGCAGTCGTCGATCCGCATCGGTGGACCGGCACTGCCCCGCGACGACCCGTTGTTCCCCGCGCTGCACCTCGCGAACCTCATCTACGGCGGCTACTTCTCGTCCCGTTTGGTGGCGAACATCCGTGAGGACAAGGGATACACGTACACGCCGCGCAGCCGGATCATGCACAGCGGGGCGGGGTCGACGCTCGTGATCGAGGCGGACGTCGCCACGGAGGTGACGGCGCCCGCGCTGCTGGAGATGTGGTACGAGCTGGGCAGGCTGTCGACCCTGCGGCCCAGCCCCCAGGAGCTGCGCGACGTCCGGCAGTTCGCGGCGGGCAACCTCGCCATGTCGGTCGCCACCCGGTCCGGGCTCGCCACGACCCTGGTGACGCTGCTCGGGGTCGGCCTGGACCTCGACTGGATCCGCCGCAGCCCCGACCTCTTCGCCGAGGTGACCGCGTCCGACATCTACCACGTGGGGGTGCACCTGCTGGCCCCCAAGCTGCTCGCCGCCGTCGTCATCGGCGACGCGACCAAGTGCGAGGAACCCTTGCAGGCGTTCGGTCCCTGGGTCGTCGAGTAGTCCGTTCACCGCAAGGAAAAGCCCGGTCCCGCACGTGCGGGACCGGGCTTTCGCGCAGGTGGAGCAGGCCACCCCCACCCCGCGCGTGAATATGGGGACCCACTACCCATGCAACTACGTAAATAGGTGACGCAGACTCTCGGACAGCGATGGAACTGATCGGGGTGGTGACATGTCGCTGAGTGACCTCGGCTTCGACACGATCCAGGAGAGCGTCTACCGGAGCCTGCTCGCCGACCCGAGGCGGGACACCGGAACCCTCGCCTCGCTGACCCTCACCGACGACCGCGCCGTTCGCGAGGCACTGGCCGGTCTCCTCACCTTGGGAGTGGTGGAGATCGACGCCACCGCTCCGTGCGGGTACACGCCCGGCGACCCGGAGGTCGTGATCGGCGACCTGATCGAGCGGCTGGAGCAGGAGACGTTGCGCCGCCAGCAGAAGATCGGCGGCACGCGGGCGGAGCTGGCGGGACTCGCGGCGGGGTTCCGGCACGACGCGCGCAAGGTCGAGGTGGAGCACATCACCGAGCCCGAACGGATTCGCGAGCGCCTGGCCGAGCTGTGCTTCTTCACCCGGTCCAGCGTGTTCGCCGTGCAGCCGGCGCGGGCGTCGAGCGAGGCGGCGCGCGCGGAGGCCGCCCGGCTCGACAACCGCAGCCTGGGCCGCGGGGTGACGATGCGGATCATCTACGACGAGCGGCTGCTGCGCGGTGAACGCACCCGTGCACGGCTCGGCGAGCGCACGGCGTCCGGTGCGCAGATCCGGTTCCTGCCGGGCCCGCTCGCCCGGCTGATCGTGCTGGACGAACGGATCGCGATCGTCACGTCCGACCCCGCCGACACCAGCTCGGGCGCGCTGGTGGTGCACCAGCCGGGCATCGTGAGCGAGCTCGTCGCACGGTTCCGGCAGCTGTGGGAGGGCGCCCGCGACTTCGCGGCCGATCCCCCCGACATGCCGTCCGAGGACGACCGGTCCGTGCTGCGGATGCTCGCCTCCGGCCTGACCGACGAGCTCGTCGCCCGGCAGATCGGCGTGTCCGTGCGGCACCTGCGCCGCCGGATCGCGCGGCTGATGGACGAGCTCGGCGCGGACAGCCGGTTCCAGGCCGGCATGGCGGCGGCCAGGCGCGGCTGGATCTGAGACCACGTTTACCTGAAATAGCGGTGACACTGTTCAGGAGGAAACATGTTCCACAAGGCGAGCACCAACGGAATCGGCGAGGACGACGACGTGATCGGCGCGTTCGGCTGGGACTGACGGTCGGCGAGGACCAGGGCGGGCACCCCACGGGTGCCCGCCCTTTTCGTTAGCCCGCAAAGGGGTCATCTTGTTGCCCGCGAGCGGTCCGGAAGCTGACGCGTCACGACCTTCCGAACCTGGCGGCCGCGCAGCAGAATTGTTTCCAGAGCAAGGGAAAAGCGCCAAAGAATCCGGGAAGGGGACCGAGAAATGAGCATCTCTCTCGTGCACGCCGATCCGGACTTCTACGCCCCGCTCAGCCGTTCCTCCCGCCGCGGCACCGAGTTCACGGCGTCGGACATGCCGGCGGACTGGAGCGAGCACCACCAGGACGTGTGGACGGCCTGGTACCCACCGCACAAGCTGGGCGGGGTCACCGACGGCTGGAAGATCCACCTGTCGGCCCGCGCCGACCGCGCCCAGCACGTGCTGGACGTCGCCGCGCCGATCTTCGTGGCGCACGGCGTGGGGTTCAAGCACCTCAGCTGCTCGCTGTACTTCGTGGTCACGCACCACAAGCACGCCGAACGCAGCCAGTCGGGCAAGTTCTGCGCCGCCTACCCGCCGGACACCGCGACCGCCGAGGCGCTCATGCGCGACCTCGCCGCCGCATTCGCCGGTGAGGAAGGGCCGTTCGTGCTCAGCGACCGCCGCTTCGGCGACTCGCGGGTCGTGCACTACCGCTACGGCGCGTTCGTCGCCCGGCGCAGGCTCACCCCGCAGGGCTGGCACGAGCTGCTGGTGCTCGACGCGGCCGGCCAGAGCGTTCCGGACGTGCGCGGCACGAAGTTCAGCACGCCCTCGGGCATCACGGACCCGTTCGTCGAGTCCTCTGTGGACGCACCGGCTCGTGCCGGAGCGCCGGAGTTCAGCGGAGTGCGGTTCGAGAAGGCGTTGCGCCACAGCAACGGCGGGGGTGCCTACCGCGGCACCGACGTCGAGACCGGGCGCACGGTGTTCATCAAGGAGAGCCGGGGCCACCACGGCCTGGTGAGCCCCACCAGTGCGAGCCAGGACCGGCTGCGCAACGAGTACGAGGTGCTGCGGGAGCTGCACCGCAACGGTTCCGGCTTCGCCCCCGAACCGGTGCGGTACTTCCGCCACCTGGAGAACGAGTTCCTGGTCACCGAGTTCGTCCAGGGCCGCTCGCTGCGCTCGTGGTGGGTCGAGCACAACCCGATCATCTGGTCCACCGCCACCGACGCGGACTTCCGCGCCTACTACGCGCGTGCCGTGAGGATCGTGGACGAGCTGACCGCGCTGCTGGAACGGTTGCACGGCTTCGGTTACGCGTTCATCGACCTGAGCCCGGACAACGTGCTCGTGGACGAGGACGACCGGATCCGGCTCATCGACTTCGAGACGGCCGCCCGCCTGGACGGACCGCTGACGCCGATCGGCACCCCGGGGTTCTTTCCCGCCGACCCGCTGGCGTTCGCCGACGACCCGGTGCGCTACGACGACTACGCGCTCTCCTCGATCGCGCTGGCGTTGATCGCGCCCATCAACACGACGGCCGACCTGAACCACGGCGTGCTCGCGCACTTCAAGGCGCAGCTCGACCCGAACGGCCTGGTGCCGCGACGGTTGTGGGAGCTGGCGACGAAGGTGCGCGGCGAGGTTGCCCCCGTGCCGACTCCCGGCGAGGTCGCCGCGGACCCGGCCGGTGCGCTGGAAGCGTTGCGGGACGGCCTGATCGCCGGTCTGCGCGACACCGGCCACCCGGACGGCGTAGTGCCGCTGGGCCCCCGCTCGTACGCCACGAACAAGCTCGGCTTCGGCCACGGCCTGGCCGGTGTCGTGCACGCCCTGCACGTGGCCGGCGCACCGTCGGAGGAGCTGCTGGACCGGCTCCGCACCCGCGCCCTCGCGGAAGCGGACGACCTGCCACCGGGACTCGTCGCGGGCCAGGCCGGGATCGCGAGGGTGCTCGCGGAGCACGGCGACATCGCCGCCGCACAGGAACTCCTGGCACGGGCGGACGAACACCCGTTGCTGCACGGCTCGGCGACCCTCGGTTTCGGGTCCGCCGGCGTCGGCCTCGCCCACCTCGCGCTGTACCGGCACACCGGCGACAGCGCGCACCTGGACCAGGCCGTCCGGCACGCCGGGCAGATCCCGCACGGCGAGGAGCTGACGCAGCGCCTCGGCTGGAACAACGCCGTCGGCCTGGTCGACGGACGGGCTGGGCTCGCGTTGTTCCTCCACGAGCTCGGTCTGCTGAGCGAGGACCACCTCGCCAGGGGACTCGGCCTGCTGGTCGCGGAGCTGGACCGCGCCGAGCTGTCCGAAGGCGGGCTGCTGTTCCCCGTCTCGGACCGCGACCGCCGCCAGATGCCGTACCTCAGCACGGGAACGGCCGGTGTGCTGATGGTGGCGAGCCGCTACCTGGCCACCACGGGCGACGACCGCGTCGCCGCCGTGATCCCGGGGTTGTTGACCGGCCTGAACTGTTCCTTCACGCACTACGGCGGCCTGTTCGACGGCATGGCGGGGCTGAGCCTCGCCCTGCACGACCACGGCCGCAGGCACGGCGACCAGGAGAGCCTGGACCGTGCGAAGACGTTGGCACAGCGGCTTTTCCTCTACGCCGTGCCCCACCGGACCGGGACGTACGTGCCCGGCGAGCACGCCCTGCGCCTGAGCGGAGACCTGTGGTTCGGGTCCGCCGGGGTGCTGACGACGCTCGCCGCGGTGCTCGGCGACCACCCGGACCGCCTGTTCGCCCCCGGCCACCCGGCCGGGCGGTAGCACGAGAGAAGGAGAACACCATGTCGGACATCAACGAGCTCCAGAACCTCGCCGACGACGAGTCCTCGGAGCCGGGCTTCACCGAGCACGGCAGCGTCGTCGCCCCCGACAAGAGCACCGCCAGCATCGTCTGCTGATCTGGCTCCACCTGCTCTTCCCCCAGCACACCAAGCGTTTCTGACACCGAAGGAGACAGCCATGTCTGACATCAACGAGCTCCAGAACCTCGCCGACGACGAGTCCGCGGAGCCGGGCTTCGACCGTGAGCTCGGCGTCGTCGCGCCGGGCAAGAGCACCGCCAGCATCGTCTGCTGATCTGGTCTTCACGCAACGCCGCGGGGCGGGAGCGGGATTTCCCCGCTCTCCGCCCCGATGCCTTTTTCCCCGCGAGAACTCTTCTGCACCGCAGGAGGAACGCCCGTGAACCGCGATTTCCGCTACTACTGGTCGGCCGAGGTCAGCACGACGTTCGGGGCGACCTTCACCTCGATGGCGATCGCCACGCTCGGGGTCATCGCGTTCAACGCGAGCCCGAGCGAGCTCGGCTTCGTCAGCGCGGCCGCGGTGCTGCCCGCCTGCGTGTTCGGCCTGCTGGCCGGCGTCATCGGTGACCGCCTGCGCAGACCGCGCCGGGTGCTGATCGGCTGCAACGCCGCTGGTGCGGCACTGGTGCTGTTCGTCGCGCTCGGCATCGGGACCGGCGTGGCGACGATCTGGTGGCTCGCCGCGCTGTGCTTCGTGCTCGGCTGCGTCGCGACCGTCGTCGAGACCGTCTACTTCACCCACCTGCGCAGCCTCGTGCCGCCCGACCAGCTGACGGCGGGCAGGGCCCGGTTGCAGACGGGTGAGTACGGCGCCCGCACCGCGGGCCAGGCGCTGGCGGGTGTCCTGATCGCCACGCTGGGCGGCGCCGTCGCGCTGGTGATCGACGCGATGACCTATCTCGTCAGCCTCGTGCTGCTGACCCGCATCACCGCCCCCGACCAGGGCGCGCCGCGTGAGGACGAGACTCCGGGCTCGTTCCGGCAGGAGATCGGCGAAGGCTTCCGCCAAGTCGCGAAGTACCCGTTCCTGCGCACGTTCGGCGTGTTCACGGCGGTGCGGTCGATGAGCATCGGCGCGCTGTCCACCGTCGCGGCGCCGTTCCTACTGCGTGAGCTGTCGGTGCCGCTCAGCCTGTACGGCGCGCTGTTCGCGGTCAGCGGCCTGGCCGGGCTCACCGGGTCGCTCGCCGCGGGACGGCTGGCCGAGCGGATGAGCCTGAACTCCCTGGCCGTGCTGGGCAGCGCGGGCACCGTCGCCGCCGCGTTCGTGCTCCCGTCGGCCGGCGGCCCGCTGCCGGTCGCCATCGCGATCGCCGTGCTGGGCCTCGCGTTGCCGACGGTGTTCGGCGCGATCGCCAACGTCGGCCTGAGCGGCGCGCTGACCGAACTGGTGCCGGAGAACGCGCTCGGCCGTGCCATCGCGAGCCTGCGCACGGTCGCCACGATGGCGCAGATCCTCGGCGCTCTCGGCGGCGGCCTGATCGCCGACGCGATCGGTCTGCGGCCGACGGTGTGGGCGTGCGCCGGGCTCGCGCTCGTGGGCTGCGTGCCCCTGGTGCGGGCGGTCGTGGTCAGCCGCAAGCCGGAGCCCGCCGAGGAACCGGCGGTGCTCGTATGACCGCCGTGCTGGCCATCATCGGCGCGGGGCCGCGCGGCACCGGCCTGCTGGAACGCCTGTCCGCCAACGCCGACCTGCTGCCCTCCGGGTTCGAGGTCCACGTGATCGACCCGCACCCGGCGGGAGCGGGCCGGGTGTGGCGGCCGGACCAGTCACCGTTGCTGCTGATGAACTCCCGCGCGTCCGACGTCACGATGTTCACCGACGCGAGCGTGCGCTGCGCCGGCCCGATCACGCCGGGACCGACGCTCGCCGAGTGGGCCGGGCTGGACGGCAACGCCTTCCCCACACGTCGGCAAGGCGGGGAGTACCTGCGCTGGTGCTTCGACCGCGCGGTAGGTGCTTTCCCCCGCGATGTCCGGGTCGTCGTGCACCGGACGAGCGCCGTCGACCTGTCCGGCGACACCGTCACGCTGGCCGACGGCTCGCGCGTGGTCGCCGATCTCGTCGTGATGGCACAGGGGAACGTCGGCGGACACCGCACCGAGGACCAGCTCGCGCACGAGGAGTTCGCCACGCGGATCGGCGGCACGTACCTCGGCCCGTCCTGTCCCGGCGACGAGGACCTGGACGTGCTGCCCGCGGGCGAACCCGTGCTGGTGTCCGGGCTGGGCCTGGCGTTCGTGGACCTCGTGGTGCTGCTCACCGAAGGCCGCGGCGGCCGGTTCACGCGCGAGGACGGCGTCCTGACCTACCACCCGAGCGGCCGGGAACCGGTGCTGCACGCGGGATCGCGCCGTGGCGTGCCGTACCTGCCCAAGCCGTTGCTGCCCCCGTTGAGCGACCCGTCACCCCGCTTCTTCACCCCCGACGCCGTCGCCGAGGCCACGACGCCGGGTCAGCTGGTCGGCACCGCGTGCCGGGAGATGGTGTGGGCGCACTACCGCGAGCTGTTCAGCGCGCACCGCGACCGCACCCGCATGGCGTGGCACGACTTCGCCGCGGGGTTCGCCGCCGTCCCGGTGACCGACCCCGCTTTGGGAGACCTGGTCGCCCAGGCGGTCCCGCGGGAAGACGACCGCGCCGACCTGAGCTTCCTGCGTTCCCCGCTGAACGGCCGGTTCGACAGCCAGGCGGAGCTGGGCACGTGGATGCGCGACCACATCAACCGCACCGTGGCCCGCGCGACCAGTCCCCGGCACAGCGCGCACGCGGCCGTGCTGCACGGCCTGCTGGCCGTCAGCGAGGTGATGGAACAGGCACCGCCGAGCCCGGTGACCGCCCGGACCGCCGCGGTCCTGTCGAGCTTCGCCTCCTACGTGGGCTCCGGTCCTCCCCCGCACCGGTTGGAGGAGCTCCAAGCCCTCTCCCGCGCGGGGGTGCTGCACTTCCTGGGCGCCGAACTGCGCGTCGAACGCACCGCGGACGTTTTCAGCGCCCGCACGGCGTCGCTACCGGCTCCGGTGACCGCACGCCACTTCGTCGAGGCGCGCCTGCCCGACCCCGACGCGCGCGCCCACCCGTTGCTCAAGCCTCTCACCAGAGAACAGACCCGCGTGCCCGTTGATCCGGACACGTTCGAGGTCCTCGGGCACCCGCGTCGGCTCGCGATGGGCCTCTTCGCGGGCGGCGGGGCGCTGGGCGCGTTCTCCCGGCCGTGCCGCGACGCGCCGTTCTTCCACCAGAACGACCGGACGGCGCGCCGCATCCTCACAGCCCTGGGCTCCTGACCGCGTTCAGGTCCACACCGGTTCGTCCACTTCGGACACGTGGCCGTCAGCGCGGAAGTGCAGGAAGCGGTCGAACGACTTGGCGAACCAGCGGTCGTGCGTGACGGCGACGACCGTGCCCTCGAAGTCGTTCAGCGCGTTCTGCAGCGCCTCCGCCGAGGCGAGGTCGAGGTTGTCGGTGGGCTCGTCGAGCAGCAGCAGCGTCGACCCGGACAGCTCCAGCAGCAGGATCTGGAACCGCGCCTGCTGGCCGCCCGACAGGTTCTCGAACCGCTGGTCACCGGCCTTGTCGAGGCCGTAGCGGCTGAGCACGGACATCGCGGCGCCCCGGTCACGACCGGCGCGCTGGCCCTCGCCGTGCCAGAGGATGTCGACGAGCGTGCGGCCAAGCCACTCCGGGTGCTCGTGCGTCTGCGCGAACAAACCCGGCACTACGCGCGCGCCGAGCTTCCACGCGCCCGTGGTGCGGACGTCGTCGCCGCCGAGCAGGCGCAGGAAGTGGCTCTTGCCGGAGCCGTTCGAGCCGAGGACCGCCACCCGGTCGCCGAAGAAGATCTCCTGCGAGAACGGCTTCATCAACCCGGTCAGCTCCAGCTGTTCGCACGTGATCGCGCGTACGGCCGTGCGTCCGCCTTTGAGGCGAGGGGTGACCTTCTCGTCCGATGGGATCTCCGGAGGAGGTCCGGCCTCCTCGTACCGCTTCAGCCGTGCGGCCATCACGCGGTACTTCTGGGCCATCGCCTCGGAGAACTTGCCCTGCTGCTGGAGGGTGTGCACGAGTTCCTTGAGGCGTTCGTGCTCCTCGTTCCACCGGCGGTGCTCCTCGCGGAGCTTCTCGATGCGTTTGGCGCGGGCGGCGTGCCAGGTGCCGAACGAACCGGCGTGCGTCCACGCGGAGTGCGCCTCGACCGTCACGACGTGCGTGGCGGCGGTGGCGAGCAGCTCGCGGTCGTGGCTCACGACGAGCACGGCCTTGTCGGTGGTCCTCAGCCGCTCCTCCAGCCAGCGCTTGCCGGGAACGTCGAGGTAGTTGTCCGGCTCGTCGAGCAGCAGGACCTGCTCGTGGCCGCGCAGCAGCGTCTCCAGAACCAGCCGTTTCTGCTCGCCGCCGGAGAGCGTGCGCACCTCGCGGAACCGCGCCCGGTCGTACGGCAGGCCCAGCGCCGCGACCGTGACGGTGTCCCAGAGCACCTCGACGTCGTAGCCGCCCGCCTCGCCGTAGCTGGTCAGAGCGTTGGCGTAGCGCATCTGGGCGGCTTCGTCGTCGGTGTCCATCAGCGCCAGCTCGGCGTCGTCCAGCTCCTGCGCGGCGGCCCGCAACGCGGCGGGCGCGACCGACAGCAGGAGGTCGCGCACGAGTGAGTCGTCCCTGACCGAGCCGATGAACTGCGGCATCACCGCCAGCCCGCCCTGCACGTGCACGCTGCCCTGTTTCGGCGCGAGCTCGCCCGACAGGATGCGCTGCAACGTCGTCTTGCCCACACCGTTCGCGCCGACGAGTGCGACGACGGTCCCGCCGCTCACCTTGAACGAGACGTCGCGGAACAGCTCCCTGCCGTCGGGCAGTGCGTACGCGAGGCCGTTCGCCTCCAGATAACCCACGCCCGAGATCGTCCGTGCACTGCCCGGCCCGGCGCCAGTGAGTTTCGGAGCTACTTCAGGCGCAGCGGGTACCTCTTGAACACCAGGACCGCGCCTGTCACCAGCAGGCACTGGAAGGCGGCGCCGAACGCCCCGATCACCGTCAGCAGCACCGTGAGGCCGCCGAAGACGAGCAGGAGCGAGTAGAGCAGCCACGGCCGCACACCGCGGCTCAGGGTGCGGGCCAGTCTTGGTTCGTCCGCCAACAGCCGCTGCTCGATCTCTGCGAGGGAGCGACGCTCGGCTTCACTCAGCATGGGTGCCTCCGGGAGGACGTCGGGACGTCATCATTCCCACTCGTCACCAGTGGATACTCGAACGCCGCCGGAGTCAAACCCTGGAGAGTGCGACCAATCGGCTGACAGCGCGCAGGTACTTCTTCCGGTAGCCGCCGTTGAGCATCTCGCCGGTGAAGAGCTCCGACAGCGGGCGGCCCGACACGGCGACCGGGATGTCGCGGTCGTAGAGGCGGTCACCGAGAGCGACGAGCCGCAGCCCGACGCTCTGGTCCGGTGCCGGTTTGACGTCCTTGAGGTGCACGGCGGTGACGCCGTCGAGCAGCCTGCCGTACTTCGACGGGTGGATGCGGGCGAGCGCCTTGCACAGGTCGTCGAAGTCATCGATCGTCGAGCCCTCGGTGCCCGCGGCCCTCTCCTCCAGCTCGGCGGAGGACATCGGCGGCGGCGCGTCGGGCAGGCCGCGGTGGCGGTAGTCGGGGCCGTCGACGCGCACGACGTCGAACTTCGAGGACATCGACTGGATCTCGCGCAGGAAGTCGGCGGCGGCGAAGCGGCCCTCGCCGAGCTTGTCCGGCAGCGTGTTCGAGGTGGCCGCGACGAACACGCCCTGGGCGGTCAGCTCCTTGATCAGGCGTGTGACGAGCATGGTGTCGCCGGGGTCGTCGAGCTCGAACTCGTCGATGGCGAGCAGCTTGTGGCCGCTGAGCCGCTTGACCGCCTCGGGGAACGTCAGCACGCCGACCAGGTTCGTCAGCTCGACGAACGTGCCGTACGCCTTCGGGCCCGGCACGGCGTGCCAGAGGCTCGCCAGCAGGTGGGTCTTGCCGACGCCGAAGCCGCCGTCGAGGTAGAGGCCGAGCTTGCCCTCGTCGTCGCCCTTCGAGCCGAACAGCGACCACTTCTTGCCGCGCCGCGTGCTCACCCGTGCCGCGAACAGGCGGCCGGCCTCGACGGCGGCGGACTGGCTGGGCTCGTCCGGGTTGGGGAGGTAGGAGTCGAAGCTGACGGTGTCGAACCGCGGAGGAGGAACCAGGCCCTCGATCAGTTCGTCGGCACCGATCTGGGGGTCCCGGTCGGACAAGCGCATGTCCGCAGCCTATCGGCGTGGTGGGATGGGCTCGTGCAGATGTTGTGGCCCTCACCGGGCGGTGAGATGACCGACACAGAGCTGGCGGCGCTGTACGACTACCCGCCGGGCCGCACGTGGGTGACCGCGAACTTCGTGTCCAGCGTGGACGGCGCGGTGTCGGTCGACGGGCGCTCGGCCGGCCTGGGCTCCCCCGCCGACAAGCGGATCTTCCTGCTCGGCCGGGAGCTGGCCGACGTCGTGCTGGTCGGTGCCGGGACGGCGCGGGCGGAGGGGTACCGGGGCGCGCGCCGCGAGCGGCCGTTGCCGATCGCCGTCGTGACCGGGCGCGGGGCGCTGTCGCCGGACCTGCCGCTGTTCACGGACACGAAGGTGCCGCCGATCGTGATCACCTGTGCCGCCGCTCGTCTGCCGGACCTGCCCGCGGACGTGGTCGTCGCCGGTGAGACCGAGGTCGACCTGGGTCTCGCGGTGTCCGAGCTGGCTGCGCGGGGCCTGCACAAGATCGACCTGGAGGGCGGGCCGCGGCTGTTCGGGGCGATGCTCGCGCGTGGCCTGGTCGACGGGCTGAACCTGACCGTCGCGCCGCTGCTGACCGCCGGGGACGCCGACCGGATCGCGACCGGTCCCGTGGTGCCGCCGGTGGACCTCGAACTGGCGTCCGTCCTGCGTGAGGACGACGTGCTGATGCTGCGATACCGGCGGCGCGGCTCCAGCTGAAGGGGCAGGATGTCCGCGTGGACCTACCGCTGACACCGCCGCTGCAGCCGATGCTCGCCACCGCGGTCGACGGCATCCCCGACTCCGCGGACCTGGTGTTCGAACCGAAGTGGGACGGGTTCCGCTGCGTCGTGTTCCGCGCGGGCGACGAGGTCGTGCTGCAGTCGCGCAGCGGCAAGCCGCTCAACCGGTACTTCCCCGAGGTCGTCGCGTCGATGCTGGACGTGCTGCCGGAACGGGTCGTGATCGACGGCGAGCTGGTCGTGGCGAGGAACGACGAGCTGGACTTCGACGCGCTGGCCGAGCGCATCCACCCGGCGGCGTCACGCGTGTCGATGCTGTCGGAGACGTCGCCCGCCACGTTCGTCGCGTTCGACCTGCTCGCGCTGGGGTCGCGTGAGCTGCTGGAGGAGCCGACGGTGGCGCGCCGCGAGGCGTTGCTGGAGCTGCCAGGGCTCAACATCACGCCCGCGACCACGTCCGTCGAGACGGCCCGGCAGTGGTTCACGCTGTTCGAGGGCGCCGGCCTGGACGGCGTGATGGGCAAGCCCGCCGACGGCCCGTACACGCCGGGCAAGCGGTCGATGATCAAGGTGAAGCACGCGCGGACCGCCGACGTGGTCCTGGCCGGGCTGCGCTGGCACAAGGACACCGAGCCGGGCACGGCCGTCGGCTCGTTGCTGCTCGGCGTGTACGACGACGCGGACGTGCTGCACCACATCGGCGTGTGCGGGTCGTTCAAGGCCGCCGAACGCCGCGAGCTGGCCGCCGAGCTGGCTCCGCTGATCACCGAGTCGGACGACCACCCGTGGGCGGCCCCGCGGCCGGGCCAGCGGATTCCCGGCGAGATCAACCGGTGGCGCGGCAAGCAGGCCGAGTACGTGGCGTTGCGGCCCGAACGGGTCCTGGAGATCCACTACACGCAGACCGAGGGCGACCAGCCCGTGCGGCTGCGGCACAACGGCCAGTTCGCCCGGTGGCGCCCGGACCGCGAGCCGTTGTCGTGCCGCTACGACCAGCTGGAGGTCCCGGCCCGCTACGACGTGGCGTCGGTGCTGAAAGGCGAGCTGCGGCCCCGCTAGCGCCGCGCCAGAAGTTCCTTCCGCCTTCGCCCACCACACCCGCCCGTGTGCCACCCACCAGTGTTCACCAACGCCTCCGCGTGACGTGGCTGTAGGACGCGGGGCCCCCGCGTCCTATTGGACGGAACGTAGGGCCCCCGCGTACCCGGCGGGAAACACGAAAGAGAGTTGCGAACGGGGTGCGGCGTTACGGACAGTGCTTTTGCAAGCACGCTTAGCGCTTCGCCGATCTCGTCGCGCCGACGGACGCCACGACGACGCAGCAGATCGCGAACCATTGCGCCAGCGAGAGGTGCTCACCGAGCAGGAGCAGACCGGCCAGCGCCGCCACCGCCGGTTCGAGTGACATGAGGATGCCGAACACGTGCGGCGGCATGCGCCGCAACGCCTCCAGCTCCAGCGAGTACGGCACCACCGACGACAGCAACGCGACCGCTGCCGCCGCGGCCAGCACGACCGGGTCCAGCAGTGCCGTGCCCGCCGACGTGACGCCGAAAGGCAACGCGACCGCAGCGCCCACCACCATCGCGAGCGCGAGCCCCTTGCCGTCGTTCGTTGCGGTGCCGAGCTTGGCCGTCACGAAGATGTACGCCGCCCACAACGCGCCCGCGGCCAGCGCGAAGAGCACGCCCGTCCACAACAGACCGCCCTCCACGCGGGTGAGCAGCACCACACCGGTGCCCGCGAGCAGCACCCACAGCCCGTCGAGCCAGCGCCGCGAGCCCGCCACGGCCACCGCGAGCGGGCCGAGGAACTCGATGGTCACCGCCGCGCCGAGCGGGATGCGTTCGATCGCCGCGTAGAAGCACAGGTTCATCGCCGCCAGCACCACGCCGTAGGTGACGACGACCGTCAGCGTGCGACGGTCGAGCCGCAGCGACGGGCGCCAGATCGCGAGGAGCACGACCGCGGCCAAGACCAGGCGCAACGTGACCGTGCCGATCGCACCGGCCGTGGCGAACAGCTGCTTCGCGACCGCCGCTCCCACCTGGACGCTGACGACTCCGAGCAGCACGAGCGCCGTCGGCGGGATGCCGTCCACGAGCCTGGTGACGGTCAGCCGATCGGAGTGGGACATGCCCCCATCCTGTCTCACCCTCAATTCACCTTCGGCGTGCGAGGGTGAACGTCCCGGAGTGTGAACGAGAGCGAGGAATTCTGTGCGTCGCGCTGCCTTGGCCCTACTGGCAGTGAGCGTGCTGACGGCGTGCAGCGCGGGCCCCTCGACCCGGCCGGTGATCGCCGTCAAGGGCGAGGACAGCGGACCGGCTGACCAGAGCACGCTCGCCGGGCCGCAGCCGGTGCCGCCGGTCGGCGAGTACCGGAAGGACTCGCTGGCCTGGTCGCCGTGCAACGAGCAGATGAAGGACCGCCTCGGCACCGAGGCCCCCGAGGGTGACCAGACGTACGAGTGCGCCCGCATGCCGTCCGTCCTAGACCCGCCGGGACGTCCCGGACGCGGCACGATCGGCATCACGCTGATGCGCGTCGGCACCGGCAACAGCGCGCTGGTCGTGGTGACCGACCCCGGTGGCGAGCCCGGCACCGTGAAGGCGGCGAAGCTCGCGGCGACGTTGCCGGAGGAGATCCTCAGCACGTACACGCTCATCGGCGTGGACCGCCGCGGCACGGGCCGTTCGGACGGGCTGGCGTGCGTGCCGCAGACGACGCGCGCCGAGCTGGTGGAGTTCGACCCGGCCGACTCCGAACAGGCGGACCTCGTCGTCGCCGCCGGTGAGGCGTCGCAGGAGTGCGTGCTCGACCTCGAAGGCAGGCTGACGGCGTTCGACTCGTGGCGCGCCGCCGCCGACCTGGACCGCCTGCGCGACTTCCTCGGCATGACCCGCCTCAACGCGCTCGGCCTGGGCGAGGGCTCGCGCGTCATCACCACCTACGCGCAGCGCTATCCGAGCCGCATCGGCCGCACCGTGCTCGACGGCGCCCCCGACCCGACGCTCGACCAGGTCGGCGTCCTGGAGTCGCGCGCCAAGGCCGCGGAGGAGACGTTCGACGCGTTCGCCCGCGACTGCCAGATCCGCGGCTGCGCCCTGGCGAACCCGCGCGAGGACGTGCAGGCTCTGCTCACCCAGCTGCGCACGGAGCGCATCCGCGGCGAGTACATCGACCTCACCCCCGGCTCGGCCCTGACCGCGATCACCACCGGCCTGACCGACCGCAGCCGCTGGCCCGCGCTGAGCGACGCCATCGTGAAGGCCCGCGGCGGCGACGCGAGCGGCCTGTTCGCGATCCTCAACCCGGTCGTGAACGACCTGGAGGAGAACCCGCCGCGCTTCGACGCGGGCCTGATCATCGGCTGCAACGACACCGCCACCCGAATCCCACCCGACCGGGTGAAAGCGCTGAGCGCCGACTGGCAGGGCAAGTACTCGATGTTCGGCGCCCTGCACGCGCGCCGGCTGCTGCACTGCAACCCGTTCCCGCCGCCCAAGGCGGAGAAGCTCGACCCGCTGAAGAGCGCGCCGCCGATCGTCGTGCTGAGCACCGCCCACGACCCGGAGACGCCCGCATCGGGCACCGAGCACGCGGCGCAGCGGCTGCCGGGGTCGGCGCTCATCGGCTGGCAGGGCAGCGGGCACGGCGCGCTGGGCCTGTCCGGGTGCGCCACCACGGCGGTGCGGGACTACCTGATCGACGCGAAGGTGCCGTCGAACGGCACCGTCTGCCCGCCCTGATCCTGTTGGGGCACAAGGTCTTCTGACTCACGGCACAGGGGCCTCCCGCACCGGTGGTGCGAGAGGCCCCCGCCGAATCTTCGTGTCAGCAGCCGGAACAACAGCCGCAGCCGGGACCCGTGCACCCGGAACAGCACCCACACGTACCCATCAGGGCCTCCCCAACTCCAAGCCGGACCTCTGCGCGGGACCTCCGCGCTTTCCACGGTCCGCCCCGGCACCAGCCCTGGGAAGGCCCCTCACCCGAACGCGAGGGGACAACCACCCCAGACCTCGCTGGCCGTGACCGAACTAGGCGCCCAGCTCCTCGAGAGCCTTCTGCGCTGCCTCCAACTCGGCGCGCAACTGCTCCACCCGGGCCAGCTGCTGGGCACGCGCCGCGTTCAGCACGCCCTCGACGATCTCGGCCACCTCGGGCGTGAGCAGCTTCGCGGCCTGCGCCACGGCGGCCGGTGCCACCGGGGTCGGGCGGACCGTCTTGCGGGTGCCCTGCATGACCTCGACGACCCACTCGCCCTCCCCCGCCGTCACCAGCGTGACGGTGACCTCGGGGACCGAGTTCTTGGCCGCAGGCTTGCGCGCGGGCTTCGCGGGCGCCGCCTGCTCGGCCGCGGGCTTCGGCTTCGGGGCCGCGGGCTTCACCGGCGCCTCCGGGACGTAGGGGTGGATGACCTCGGTCGTGCGCGGCGGCTCCGGCGGCGGCGGAGGCGGCGTCGCCGGCTTTTTGCGCGGCGGGGGCTTCTCCAGCGTCAGCTCGGCCGGGGAGAAGGACATCTCGTCCTTCGAGCCCGTGGGCCGGACCTGGATGAAGTCGCCCTCGGGAGGATCGGTGACCGCGAGCAGCTTCGCCGACCTCCCCTCCTCCATGCCCACCGCAGCCGCCGTGAACCACACCATCGGCTGGGCGCCTTCGTCGAGCTGCGAGCGCAGGCTGCCGACGTCCTCCGCCGACAACCCGCTCTTCTTCGCCATCGCGCTGCCCTCCCCACCACTCGAACACCTGTGCCCCAGCATGCCCTACACCCCCGACAATTCTGAGCACAGGGTCGATTTCAAGATCATCACAGCGTGGTAGGACTGGAGGCGAGCCCTCCGACGCCGAGCGAGGCCACGATGCGCCTGACGCTTCTCGCTGTTGTCACGGTCCTGACAGGCTGCACCACCCCCGAACCCCCGCCCGTCCCCCGCGTCACGACCTCCGTGGAGTTCCCCGCCGACGAGTGGGACCGCAGGTTCGACGCGGCACAACGCACGCCACACCCGTGCGGCCCGGCGACAGCGCGTTCACCGGAATGCGCCGACTGGATCTCCGCCCAGGCCGACCTGGTGTCCGCCCTCAGCGCCGCACTGCGGTCGCGCGAGGACTCCAGCCGCTACAGCAGAACGCTGGCAGGCATCGTGAAAGTCCTGCAGTCACGCGAGGCTTACACAGAGTGCGGCACCGACGACACCGACTGCTGGCGCCACGCATGGCAGGTCAACCTGGCTTCTTTGGCCTTGCGCACAACGTTGCACGACGACCACACCCGCTGACTCACTCGTCTTCGACGCGCAGCACGTACTCACAGCCGTACTCGACCGCGTACGACAACTCGTAGATGTGCACGATCTTGGGCCCGGCATGCAGGTGCACGTACGTCACGACCTGCCTGGGCACCTCCGGCGTGGCCGGCAGTGAGTCGACACGGCCGTCGAGGGGACCGCCGACGTACCGCACGACATAAGGCTGCGTCACGGCGAACCTCCTCTCGCGTTCTTCCCATTCTACGAGGTGGTTCGCGGTATCCAAGCCGGGTACAACCGGTTGGCGCACCGGCGGTCGGCTCACCCGCCGAACCACCGGGCGGCCGGTTCGCCGAACGTGCGTGCCTCCGGCATCCGCCCCAGGAACCAAGTCAGCGTGGACGTGCACCGTGTACGCCATCACCGTTCCGGCGCTTTCGTTGGCGTTCAACGGCGTTCGCCCGCGACGCCGGCGCACGGCTGGACGGCGCGAAGGTTGACAACGGCCGCGGGCCTCAGTCAGAAGATGCCCTGCGAGACGACGTCCGGGGCCACGTTCAGCGATCGAAACGCCACCTCATGAACGCCACGGCGGCAACGCCGAGTACCACCATCACCACATAGGTCCACGGCTTCTGCACGTCGAGAACTGTCACGACGGCGCCTACGACAATTCCGATCACCACCAGACCGAGTACTGCTGCCGCCTGCGGCTTGCCTTTCAGCACGAAGATCGTCCCTTCGCTTGCCAGATCAGCCGAAAATCACGATTCCGATGCCGAGCCCAAGGCCAACCACGCCACCGTAGAAGGCACCGGAGGCGGCTCCCGCCAGACATCCGGCCGCTACGGTGAGAGCACACCCGCCGATACCGCCTGCGACGCCGACGACGGCCACAGTGTCGGCGATCGTGCCCATGTCGGACTTGAAGTCGTCCACGCTGTAGGCGCCGGTCGGGTCGGTGTTGTTGATCGGGTCGGACTGGGCGTACGCGTACAGGTTGCGCTCCTGCTGGGTCGGGTCCGGTGCGGTGAAGCGGCCCCACGAGGAGTTGTAGTAGCGGTGGCCGAACAGCGTCAGGCCGCCTTTGAGGGTGTAGCCGCCGACGCAGCGGAACGGGTTCGTGCCCGCCGCGGCGTTGATGTACCACTCGTCGTCGTAGCCGTAGGAGTGACGCAGCGTCAGGTCGATCCCGGTGCCGCGGATCGTGAGGTCGCGGTGGTCGATCCAGAGGTTGCCGTTGGACAGGTTCACACCGAACTGAAGACGATCACTGACCTGGAACCGTTCGATCGGATAGTCCGGCAGCACCCCCCAGGCCGAGGACCGGCACGACAAGCTTTGAACCCCGGCCGTACCGGGCTGATCCGCAGCGGGCCGGGCCCGGCCCGCAGGCGGCGCCCCTCCCACCACGGTCCGATTCGCCTCGCCCGGCGTCCATCCCTGCTCGACAACCGGTGCCGCCGACGCAGTGGACGTCGGAAGAACAGCAGGAACCGCAGCGGTCAGAACGACGGCCACACTCAGGGATAAAGCGCGCAGCATGAAGCGGCGCACTGGTGAAGTGCGTGACAAATCTTGTCCCCTCAGTGAAATACTTCCCCAGACAGGCCCCCCGGTCCCTGCGCATCCCTTGATGCTCAAAATCGCGCTGGGCCAAACCCACAGGCTGTGACAACACCTGATCGGACGAACCGGATCGACTGCCCGCAGATCGTGCGCTCGGCCTTGCCCGCGGCACGCAGCTCACGACGGAAGGACACGGCAAGATCCGCGAGCCGCTCAGTCATCCATCCAGATGTCCGGCGAGCAGGCACCACGCTGGATCGCACAGTGCGTGAGTTCTACACGTTGCCCCAGATCTAGCGCTTCGCCCGCGACGGCTGCACCCGCATCGGCTCCCCCGGCATCTTCGGGTAGTCCGGCGGGTAAGGCATCTCCCCGCGGGGATCGGCCTCGTACCACTCCAGCAGCTTCTCGATCCCGAACGCCTCGGAGTCCAGCCCGGCGTGCGGGTCACCGCGCTCCGCCAGATAAGAAGGCACAGTGAGCACATCGAAGTCGTCGGGGTCCACAGTGGACAGCTCATCCCACGTGACCGGGGTGGACACGGTGGCACGCGGGGTGCCGCGCACCGACCAGGCGGAGGCGATCGTGCGGTCCCGCGCCGCCTGGTTGAAGTCGATGAACACGCGAGAACCGCGTTCTTCCTTCCACCAGGCCGAGGTCGCGAGCGAGGGCGCGCGCTTCTCCACCTCGCGGGCCAGTGCGATCACGGCGTGCCGGACGTCGACGAAGTCCCACTCCGGCCTGATCCGCACGGCCACGTGGATGCCGCGTCCGCCGGACGTCTTCGGGTAGCCCGTCAGGCCCGCGTCGGCGAGGACCTCGCGCAGCACGGCGGCGACGCGGGCGGCGTCGGAGAAGTCGGTGCCCGGTTGCGGGTCGAGGTCGATGCGCAGCTCGTCGGGGTGGTCCACGTCGGGGCGGCGGACGGGCCAGGGGTGGAAGTCGAACGTCCCGAGGTTCGCGGCCCACACGACCACGGCTTCGGAGGTCGGGCAGATCTCGTCGGCCGGGCGGCCGGACGGGAACTTCACCTGGACCGTCTCGACGTAGTCGGGGGCGCCTTTGGGGACGCGTTTCTGGTAGAACGCCTCGCCCTCGACGCCGTCGACGAACCGCTTGAGCACCACCGGGCGGTCGCGCAGCACGGTCAGCAGGACGGGTGCGACCGTGCGGTAGTACTCGACCACCTGGCCCTTGGTGATGCCCCGTTCGGGGAAGTACGGCTTGTCCGGGTTGGACACCCGGACGAGCTGGTCACCGACCTGGAGCTCGATCGCCTTCGACTTCGCAGCAGCCACGCCAGCACACTAGAGCCCCCGCACGAACGCCGCGAGCGTGAGCTCGAAGCTGTCGCGGTCGAGCTCGGCGGCCACGGCGGGCAGCAGGTGGGCGCGGTCGAGGTTCGGGAACCGGTCTCCGTAGTCGGCCGGGTCGGCGGAGAAGCCGTTGGAGAACGAGCTGAGCGCGGCGCCGAACACGATGAACATCAGGCCGGCGACGATCATCGTGGCCTCGCGGCGGGACCAGCCCGCGTTCACCAGTGCGCCGTTGAGGATGTCCAGGCGGCGCAACGACTCCTCGCGGCCCGCCGGGCCGTAGGCGAGGAACGGGACGATGTTCGGGTGGGCGGACAGGGCCTCGCGGTAGGAGCGGGCGCACCGGACGAGGCCCTCGCGCCAGTCGACGTCGAAGCCCGACATGTCGACCGGCTGGAGGATCGACGCCGCGATGTCGTTCAGCAGCTGGTCCTTCGTGCGGACGTGGCCGTAGAGCGACGCGGCCTGCACGCCCAGCTCCGCGGCGAGCTTGCGCATGGACAGGCCGTCCAGGCCGTCGCGGTCGATGATGGCCAGTGCCGCCGACCGGATGCGGTCGGCGCTCAGAAGAGGGGTGCTCGGCCGGGGCATGTGAGTTAACCTAACACTGTTCGGTTAATCGGGAGGGGTCGTGGATCTGGCGCTTTCGGAGGAACACCGGCAGCTCAGGGAGCTGGCGCGGCGGTTCACCGACGACCGCATCGTCCCGCACGCCACGCGGTGGGACCGCGAGGAGGCGATCGACAGGGACCTGGTGCCCGCTCTCGGCGAGGTCGGGTTCCTGGGGCTGGGCGTCGACGAGCGCTACGGCGGGTCGGGCGGCGACAACCTCGCCTACTGCCTGGTGCTCGAAGAGATCGCCCGAGGTGACAGCGCCGTCCGGGGCATCATCTCCGTCTCGCTCGGCCTGGTCGCGAAGTCGATCGCCCAGCACGGCACCGAGGAGCAGAAGCAGCGCTGGCTGCCGGGGCTGACGGCCGGCACGCGGGTCGGCTGCTTCGCGCTCACCGAACCCGGCACCGGCAGCGACGCCGGGAGCCTCGTCACCAAGGCCGCGAAGACGGCCGGCGGGTACGTCATCAGCGGCCGCAAGATCTTCATCACCAACGGCACGTGGGCGGACGTCGCGCTGGTGTTCGCCAGGACCGGCGGTCCCGGCCCGAAGGGCATCTCCGCGTTCCTCGTGCCCACCGACACCCCGGGCTTCACCGCCACCGAGGTCAAGGGCAAGCTCGGCATGCGCGGCCAGGCGACCGCCGAGATCACCCTGGACGACGTCGAGGTGCCGGACGACGCCCTGCTGAGCGAGCAGGGCTTCAAGGTCGCGATGGGCGCGCTCGACAAGGGCCGGATGTCCGTCGCCGCCGGGTGCGTCGGCGCCGCACGGGGCGCGCTCGAAGCCGCGCTGAGGTACGCGAAGGAACGCGAGCAGTTCGGCAAGCCCATCGCGGGCTTCCAGCTCGTGCAGGAGCTGCTCGCGGACATGGCCGTGGAGACCGACGCCGCGCGCCTGCTCACGTGGCGGGTGGCCGACCTCGCCGACCGCGGTGAGCCGTTCGGCACCGAGGCGTCGATGGCCAAGCTGTACGCCAGCGAGGCGGCCGTGCGGGTCGCCAACAACGCGATCCAGGTGTTCGGCGGCTACGGCTACGTCGACGAGTACCCGGTGGGCAAGTACCTGCGGGACGCCCGCGTCACCACCCTCTACGAGGGCACCAGCCAGATCCAGAAACTGCTGATCGGTCGCGCGCTCACGGGCGTGAACGCGTTCATCTGAAAAGGGGAGCAATGGACTTCACGCTCGACGAGGAGCAGAAGGAGATCCGCGAGTGGGTGCGGACCTTCGTGCGCAAGGAGATCATCCCGCTGGAGCCGGAGGTGCTGCGCCGGGAGCGCGCCGGGGAGCCCGGTCTCGCCAAGGGTGAGCTGAAGGCGTTGCAGGACAAGGCGAAGCAGGCCGGGTTCTTCGGCGTCCTCACGCCGCAGGAGTACGGCGGCATGGGGCTCGGCGCGATGATGACCGCCCTCATCGAGGCCGAGCTCGGCCGCAGCTTCGTGCCGTTCCGGTTCGGCGGCTACGCGGACAACATCCTGTTCCACGGCAACGAGGAGCAGAAGCAGCGCTACCTGCTGCCGACGATCTCCGGCGAGCGGGTGTCGTGCTTCGCGATCACCGAGCCGGGCGCGGGCAGTGACGCCAAGGCCATCCGCACGTCCGCCGTCAAGGACGGCAACGAGTGGGTGATCAACGGCGAGAAGACGTTCATCACCCAGGGCAACGAGGCCGACTTCGTCATGGTGTTCGCCGTGACGGACAAGGAGAAGGGCGCCGACGGCGGCGTCACGTGCTTCCTCGTCGACCGCGACATGGGCTGGAAGTCCGAGCCCATCCCCACGATGGGCCAGTGGGGTCCCGCCGCGCTCGTGTTCGACAACGTGCGGGTGCCGGAGAAGAACGTCCTCGGCGAGGTCGGCAAGGGCTTCCACCTCGCGATGCAGTGGATCGGCCAGGGCCGCTACCTGCTGCCCGCCCGTGCGCTCGGCAGCGTCGAGCGGCTGGTGGAGATGGCCGTCGAGCAGGCCCGCAACCGCGTCACGTTCGGCAAGCCCATCGCCGAGTACCAGGCCATCCAGTGGATGATCGCGGACTCCGCCGTCGAGATCGAGGCGCTGCGCTGGCTCGTGCTGCACGCCGCGTGGCTCGTCGACCAGAAGCAGGACTCGCGCCAGGCGCAGTCGATCGCGAAGCTCTACGGCGGCATCAAGGCCAACGAGATCGTCGACCGCGTGCTGCAGATCCACGGCGGCATGGGCTACACCCGTGAGCTGCCGATCGAGCGTTGGTACCGCGAGCTGCGCCTGCTGCGCATCTACGAGGGCACCGACGAGATCCAGCGCCGCACGATCGCGCGGAACCTGCTCAAGGGCCACGCGAGCGTGCGTGGCACCCTCGGTTAAGTGCTCGACCACCGCATCCTCGGCGTCGTCGAACGACAGGTACGCACCTGGTCGTCCGGCGACGCCGAGGTGTACGCGTCGGCGGTCGGCGGCTTCTCCCCCGCGTTCGCCATTCCCCTGCTGCAACAAGGCGGACCGCAGATCGGGCTGATCGGCGCGGACATGACGCAGGTCCTGCACGCCGAGCAGTCGCTGTGGTTGCACGGACCGTTGCCGGAGGCCGGTTCCACACTCGTCACCAAGACGGTGGAACACATCCACGACAAGGGTTCCGGCGCTCTCGTCGTGAGCCGCTGGGAGTCGGAGCACGCGACGACGCGCTCGTCGTGCTTCCTCAAGGGGGAAGGCGGTTTCGGCGGCGAACGCGGCGAGACCCGCACGTTCGCGGTGCCGGACACCGCACCGGAGACGAGCTTCTACCTCACCAGCCCGGACCAGGCCGTGCGCTACCGCGAGACCGGTGACGTGAACCCGATGCACCACGACCCGGAGTTCGCGCGCCGCGCCGGGTTCCCGCGGCCGATCCTGCACGGCCTCTCCACGCTCGGTATCACCGTGCGGGACAAGGACTTCACCGAGCTGCACGCCCGGTTCACCGCTCCCGTGCTCCCCGGCGACGAGCTCCGGGTCGAGCACTGGCCGACCGGCGAGTTCCGCACGTCCGTGGACGGCAGGCAGGTGCTCGTCGGCCGGGTCGTGCTCACGCCGCGCTGACGGCCTGGCACACCGGGAACCGCACCCCGGTGAGGTCCTCGGAGACGTCCCAGAGCCGTTGCTGCACGGCCATGTCGTAGGACGCGGGGCTCGACGTGACGAGCTTGGGACGGCCACGTCCCTCCGCCACTCCGTCCGGGCCGTAGTACTGCCCGCCGAGCACGGCCGGGTCGGTGGCGGCCCGCAGGGTTGGCAGCGCGCCGTCCGCCGCGGGCTGGGTGAGCAGCGGAGCGAGCAGGGTGATCAGTCCGCGGGCAACGGCGGGGCTGTTGCGGGCCAGCTCGGTGTTGGCGATCCCGGGGTGCGCGGCCGTCGCGATGGTGGTGCCGTGCGGGGCGAGCCGGCGCTGCAGCTCGTAGGTGAACATCAGGTTGGCGAGCTTCGACTGGCCGTAGGCGGCGGCGCGGTCGTAGGAGCGCTCCCACTGCAGGTCGTCGAAGTGGATGTCCGCGCGGATGCGGTGTCCCGTGCTGCTGACCGTGACCACCCTGGAGCCGGGCACGGGCAGCATCAGGTCGAGCAGCAGCCCGGTGAGCGCGAAATGCCCCAGGTGGTTGGTGCCGAACTGCAGCTCGAAGCCGTCCTGGGTGGTCTGCTTGGGCGTGTACATGACACCGGCGTTGTTGATCAGCAGGTCGATCTTGGGGTGGGCGGCGCGCAGGTCCGCCGCCGCGGCGCGCACCGACGCCAGCGACGTCAGGTCCAGCTCCTGCACGGAGACGTCGCCGCTGATCCGCGCCGCGGCCTGCTTGCCCTTCTCGGCGTCGCGCACGGCCAGCACGACGGACGCGCCGCGCTCAGCGAGCCGCCGGGCGGTCTCGAAGCCCAGACCGGTGTTCGCGCCGGTCACCACGGCCACGCGGCCGTCCTGGCGCGGGATCTGCTGCTCGGTCCACTTCATCTCGGTCTCCTTAGGTACCACCGGTAACTTATGCTCGGAACGCTAATGTACCGCCGGTACCGTGTCAAGGGACCGGCGGTACCCTAAAATCGGCCGCATGACGTTCCAGCGGGCGCGCACCGAGGAGCAGCGCGAGGTCCGGCGCCGGGCGATCCTGGACACGGCCTCCGCGATGCTCGACGAGATGCCGGTGGCCGAGGTGACGCTCAACGAGCTGAGCCGGCGGGTCGGCCTGGCCAAGACCGCGGTGCTGCGCTACTTCGAGTCACGCGAGGCCGTGCTGCTCGACCTGCTGGACGACCGCACCGCGTCCTGGCTCACCGAGCTGGAGCGGGAACTGGCCGAGGGCGTCGCGCCGGACGGGCCGATGGCGGTGCGGGCCGAGCAGACCGCCGAGGTGCTCAGCCGGTCGCTCGCGGCCAGGACCGTGCTGTGCGACCTCTTCGGCGCACAGGGCGGGGTGCTGGAGCACAACGTCTCCGTCGAGTCGGTCCGCCGGCACAAGCGGACGTCGCTCGCGAACCTCGCGGTGATGGGAAAGCTCTTCCGGCGCCACCTGCCCGAGATCGGCGAGCACGCCGAGGTGTTCTGCCTGCACGCCTTGCTGATCGCGGGCGCGCTGTCCGGGTACTCGGCCCCGCCGCCGAGCTTGCTCGCGGTCTACGAGTCGGAGCCGGAACTGGCGGTGCACCGCGTCGAGCTGCGGCCCGCCCTGCGGCTCGCGGTCCTCACCTCGCTGCTGGGACTGCTGCCGCGCGCAGAGTGAGCGCTTGTACCGTCCGGTGCTTCAATTGGCAATGACAGCAACGAAATCTGAACCAACCCGGTGCGGAATACGTGACCTCTTGTGAACACAGACGAACACCACAGGGAGTCCCGATGCGGGTCGCGTCACGCACCGTCTTCGACTTCGTCCGGCTGAACGGCACCACCGCCCCGGTCGAGACCGAACTGATCTACCAGGCCGACGACCCGTTCGCGGTGACCATGAAGTTCCACTCCGGCGGGTCCGTGGCGACCTGGATCATGGGCAGGGACCTGCTCGCCGAGGGCCTCTCGAAGCCCGCGGGCGACGGCGACGTCAGGGTCAGGCCGCACTCCGGCCGCACAGCCGTGCTCGAACTCGTCTCCGAGCAGCACGTCACGGTGTTCCGCTTCCCGGCCAGCACGCTGAAGAAGTTCCTCGCCGCCACCTACCGGCTCGTTCCCGCCGGAACCGAGCGGTTCGACGCGGACGCGTTCCTGAGCACCGTGCTGCGCTAACGCCCCAGGCTCGCCAGCATCTGCGCGCAGACGCGCGACAGGTGCCGGCGCATCACGGCCGACGCCCTCGCCGCGTCACCGTCCTCGACCGCCCGCACGAGCTCGTCGTGGTCCTCCATCGACGCCTGCTGGTGCGACGGGTCGTCCTCCAGCCCGCTGCGCAGCAGCACCACGCGTTGCTGCACGAGCCGGACCTGCTCGGCGATGTGCGGACTGCGCGCCGCGTCCAGCAGCGCCTGGTGGAACGCGAGGTCCAGCCGGTACGGGAACGGCTGCCCCGCCCGGTAGTTGCGGCGGCTCTCCGCGCAGACCTCGCGCAGCCGCACCAGGTCCACGTCGGTCCGGCGGGACGCCGCCAGTTCCGCGGCGGCGCATTCGAGCGCGGTGCGCAGCTCGAACAACGCGCGGACGTCGTCCGCACCGGCGTCGGGCACGAACGCGCCCCGGTGCGGCACCAGGACGAGCAGCCGCTCGGACGCCAGGTGCCGGATCGCCTCGCGCAACGGGCCGCGGCTGATGCCGAGCTGCTGCGCCACCTCGACCTCGTTGACCCGGGAGCCGGGCGGGATCTTGCCCGTGAGCACCTGCTCGCGCAGCACGTCCACGGCCTGCCCGGCGAGGCTGAGGTGCAGAGGGGGTGTCACCTTCGTCTCCTGATCTGGACGGCGGCGGCTGTCCGGTCGTTAAACTAGCGAACATGTCAACTGTCGACAGTTGGCAGTCTGCGTCCGGAGGAGGGTGACGGTGGGACACGAGGTTGTGGCCGAGGTCTGGCGGGGCGACTTCCTGGAGTCGGTGCACCACGGCAGCGTCGTGGCGACCGATCCGTCCGGCTCCCCCGTGCTGTCCGTCGGACGGCCGGGTGACGTCACGTTCCCGCGGTCGTCGAACAAGCCCTTGCAGGCCCTCGCGATGCTGCGCGGCGGCCTCGACCTCGACGGCGAGCTGCTCGCCCTGGCCTGTGCCTCGCACTCGGGCGAGGACTTCCACGTCGAGGGCGCTCTGCGCATCCTCGCGTCCGCCGGTCTCGGCGAGGAGGCGCTGCGCTGCACGCCGGACCTCCCGATCGGCGAGCAGGCCCGCGCCCAGCACCTCGCCCGCGGCCTCGGTGCCGCCCCGAAGTACATGAACTGCTCCGGCAAGCACGCCGCCATGCTCGCCACCTGCGTCGCCAACGGCTGGTCCACCGAGACCTACCTCGACCCCACGCACCCGTTGCAGGTCGCGACGCGCGCCACCATCGAGGACGTGGCGGGCGAGCCCGTCGCGCAGGTCGGTGTCGACGGGTGCGGCGCCCCGATCTTCGCCATCAGCCTCACCGGTCTCGCCAGGGCGTTCGGCCGGCTGGCCAGCGCCGCCCCCGGCACGCTGGAACACCGCGTGACCACCGCCATGAACACCCACCCCGAGTGGGTCGGCGGCACCGGCAGGGACGTCACCGCGCTGATGAGGGCACTCCCCGGGGTCATCGCCAAGGACGGCGCCGAGGGCGTCTACGCGGTGGGCCTGCCCACCGGCGAGGGCGTCGCGCTGAAGATCGCGGACGGGTCGTCGCGCGCCCGCGCGGTGGTGATGGTCGCGGTGCTGAGGCGGCTCGGCGTGGACGTGAGCGGACTGGAGGACCTCGCGACGGTGCCGGTTCTCGGTCACGGGCGTGCCGTCGGCGCCGTCAGGCCGTCACTCGCCGTGGCCAGCTGACGCCCGTCACGGCGGCTCCGGGAGCGCTGAGCCACTAAACTGGGGCTCATGGGCGAGCCGAAGGACGAGCGCGAGAAGTTCCAGGAGGAACTGATCGGTCTCGATCCGCACGACCCCGAGACGAAGGCGTTCGCCGAGCACCTCGACCGGATGAAGCGGGAACGCCCCGGCTTCACGGTCGAGGGCTACCTGGACGGCGTCCGGGACTTCGCCGACTCGGCGAACCGCACGACCGGGCACCGGCGGATGCTGGCCGTCGTCGTCGTGGGCCTGATCCTGCTCGGTGTGATCCTCACGATCTGGTTCGCGCTCGGTGACATCATCACCATCATCTTCTGACCCTTGTCGAGGTCTTACGGCTCTCGCGCGCCTCTGCCACCGGGAAGCCTCACGGCACCCGCGGCGTTATAAAGAGACATGGAACCTGTTGTCGGCGCCACCCCGAAAGTCGTGCGTTCCGAAGAGGAATGGCGCGCCCAGCTCAACCCCGCCGAGTACGCGGTGCTGCGCCAGGCCGGCACCGAGCGTCCCTGGACGGGCGAGTACACCGAGACCAAGACCGAGGGCGTCTACGAATGCCGTGCGTGCGGCGCGGAGCTGTTCCGCAGTGACACCAAGTTCGACTCGCACTGCGGCTGGCCGTCGTTCTTCTCCCCGCTCGCGGGCGACGCGGTCCTGCTGCGCGAGGACCGGACGCTCGGGATGAAGCGCGTGGAAGTGCTGTGCGCCACGTGCCACAGCCACCTCGGACACGTTTTCGAGGGTGAGGGCTACCCCACCCCCACGGACCAGCGGTACTGCATCAACTCCGTTTCCTTGAAACTCGTTCCGTCCGAATAGGAGACTGGTCGTGAGTCCGGTCACCACGGACCGGATCGACCCTGGGAGGCACCATGAACTTCTTCGGCACCGATGGCGAAGGCTCCGGCGGAGTCGACGGCGGCTCGTCGAGCTGACCGGGGACGGGCAACCCTAAGGCTTCGTCAACAAGTCTTGTGGGCATGTGGCCTGCACCACACCATGAACGTCACCGAAGTGACTTCGGGGCAGTCAGGGGGTGGGTCGCATGCTGAGGCCGTGGGGGTTGTCCGGACCGGAGTTCCTCCAGCTGTACTGGATCGGACTGGCACTGGCGGTGCTGGTCGCGGTCGTGGTCCGGGTACGCGTGCGAGCTGGTCGGGGAGACCAGCCCGTGCGCTCCCTGGACATGGACGAGCTCGCCTATCTCGCGGGCGGTCCGAGGCGCGTGGTCGAGACGGCCGTCGCGCGACTTCTCACCGCGGGTGAGATCCGCACTTCACGGCGTGGCGCGGTGTCCACCACGACCACCACGAGCCCGCGGAACCCGGTGGACCGCGCGGTGGTCGACGACTGCCGCCGCTACACCAACCGCACCGTCAACCTGATGATCCCGGCCGTCGCCGCCGGAGAGGCCGTCACCGCGATCGGGCGGCGGCTGGAGGCGATGGGCCTCGTCGTCGACCCCGCTGTCGCGAAGAGCGCGCTGCGCAAGGGAACTCTGCCGTTGTGGGCACTGCTCGTGATCGGGGTGGCGCGCTGGGTCAACGGCGTCGCGATCGACGCGCCCGTCGGCTGGCTGACGATGCAGCTCGTGCTCACCGGCCTGCTGCTCCTGCTGCTCACGCGGCGCTCCAAGCACGTCCGCACCGGCAAGGGGAACCGGGTGCTGGACGAGGCACGTGGCGGGGGCCTGCGCGCGGGCGCGCCGGACGAGGCGCTCTACGCGGGCGCGGCGGGACTCGTCGTCTTCGGCGGTCTCGCCGTCCACCCGGACCTGGAGGTGCGCAGCTCGTTGCTGGCGTCGTCCGGGTCCGCCGCCACGTCCGGCTCCACCTACAGCTCGTGTTCGGCCGGTTCTTCTTCGTGTTCGAGCGGGAGCAGCTGCGGCGGGGGCGGCGGCTGTGGTGGTGGCTGCGGCGGCGGCTGATCGGTTCTTTTCCGTAACACCAGGAACCCGGGGGTGGATCTCACGTCGAAGAGGCATCGGCTCGGTGAGGGGGAGGTGCTGATGGCCACGTTCTCGACACCGCACCAGGCGAACTGGTCCGCGGAGGAGATCGCGTTCCTGGCGAAGGGGCCGGGCAGAGCGGCGGAGGCGGCTCTGGCCCGGCTGGTGGAAGGCGGTCTCGTGCGCGTTTCCCGCGAGGGCCTCGTGACCGCCGTCCACCAGAACGGTTATGGCGCGACGACGCCGATCGAGGCGTTCGTCCTCTCCGGACTCCACGGCGCCGCACGTCCACTCCCGCAGGTGGTCCAGGTCGCCGCGGCGAGCCACGAGATGGCCGCGCTGCACCAAAGCCTCGTGGCCCGCGGGATGGTGCGTCCGCAGTGGGGACAGCCTCGCGGTGGTGTTCGCGCCGTACGAGTGCTGCTGGTCCTACTCGCGATCGTCGCGGCGATCGGCGCCATCGCGTTCAACGGCTGGATCATCCTGCTGGCCCTGGCGTTGGTCGTTGTCGTCGTCCTGCTGCGCGACAAGGGCAGGCTCACGCCGGACGGCAAACGCGTTCTGCTGTACTCCTTCCGGAACCAGCGCGACAGCGCGGCGTTCCGCGGGCTCAACCGGGGCGGGCACCGTTCCAGGGGGTCCGGTTCGCACCACGCCACCGGCTACAGCGGCGGCACCCACGACTACTTCGACCACAGCAGCAACTGCGGCAGTTCGTCGAGCTGTTCCAGCAGCAGTTGCGGCAGCAGTTCGAGCTGTAGCAGCAGTAGCAGTTCGAGCTGTAGCAGCAGTAGCTGCGGCAGCAGCAGCTCCAGCGACTGAGAGGGGACGATGGCCACACCGACGAGCACCCAGGGCGCACAGCTCTCCCCGGAGGAGATCGGCTTCCTGGCCGGCGGACCGGGCAGAGCCGCCGAGACCGCGCTGGCACGGCTCCTCGACGCCGAACTGGTCAGGGTGGCGCGCGACGGCAGGGTGTCCGCCGTGCACCAGAACGGCCACGGCGCGACGACGAGCCTCGAAGCACGCGTCCTCAAGCAGGTGCGGACGCCCGTCTGGTTCCACAAGGTCGTGAAGAACGCGGCGAAGGACCAGGAGACGCAGGCCCTCCACCGCCGGTTGCTGGAAGCGAAGCTCCTGCGCCGCAGCCGCAAGCGGATCGTCGTGTGGTGGCTGCTGGTGGCCATCGGCGTGCTGCTGGGCCTGCTCAGCCTCCTGATGCCGGCGTTGCTCTTCGGCGCGTTCGCCTTCCTCTGGGCCGGGCTGTACCTGCGGGGCCGCCGTCCGCTCACGCGGGCGGGCAAGGCCGCGGTCTCCGGCACACCGGCGAGCGACCGGGTCTTCGCGGTCGCGCGGTACGGCTTCTTCGGCACCGTCGCCGGGCAGAGCGTCCACGAGCTCTTCGAGCTGCCGAAGGGCGTCGTCAAGACCGCTTCCGGACAGCGAAAGCCCGCCAAGCGCCGCCGCACCGGTGGTTCCGGCGGATCGAGCTGCGGCGGCGGTTGTGGCGGCAGCTGGTCGTCCGACAGCAACAGCGACAGCGGTGGCGGGAGCAGCTGCGGTGGCGGCGGTGGCTGCGGCGGTGGAGGGGGCGACTGATGGCGGGCATCGCGGACCTCGGCGTCGGCATCGGCTGGCGCCCGGAGATCGACCTGACCGTGGAACGGCTGCCCGGCGTGGACTTCGTCGAGGTCGTCGCCGAGAACCTCCACATCGGACACCTGCCGGAGTCGGTGACGCTGCTGCTGGACCGCGGCGTGCCGGTGCTCCCCCACGCCGTGTCGCTGTCGCTGGGCGGCGCCGAGGAGGTCGACCTGGCCAGGGTCGAGCACCTCGGCGCGGTCGCGGAGGCGGTCGGGGCGCCGCTGGTGAGCGACCACGTGTGCTTCGTCCGCGCGGGCGGCCTCGACTCGGGCCACCTCATGCCGGTGCCGCGCACCAGGGACGCGCTCGACGTGCTCGTCGCGAACGTCAGGACCGCCCAGCGGAACCTGCCGGTGCCGCTCGCCCTGGAGAACGTCGCCGCGCTGCTGGAGTGGCCCGACGGCGAGCTGACCGAGGGTCAGTTCCTGGCCGAGCTGGTCGAACGCACGGACTGCTGGCTGCTCGTCGACGTCGCGAACCTCTACGCCAACGCCCGCAACATCGGCACGGACCCCGGGCGGTTCCTCGACGAGATCCCGCTGGAGCGCCTGGCGTACGTGCACGTGGCGGGCGGTGTCGAGCACGGCGAGGTCTACCACGACACGCACGCGCACGCGGTGCTCCCGGAAGTGCTCGAACTACTCGACGAACTGTGTTCACGTGTTAATCCGCCCGGTGTTCTGCTGGAGCGCGACGACAACTACCCGTCCGACACCGAAATCGCGTCCGAGCTGGCCGCGATCCGCGCCGTCGTCGACAAAAAGCGTGACTGAAATGAGCGGCACTCCGACCGCGAGAGAAAAGCTCGCGTCTCAACAGGCGGCGCTGCTGAACGCATTGCTGGCGAACGGACCGGCTCCGGACGGGTTCGACGAACGACGGATCGACGTCGAGCGCCGCGCCCTGCTCGCGAAGCGGCGCGGCATCGTGCGGATGCTCGGTCCCGACATCGCCGACACCCTCGGCGACCGGTTTCAGCCGCTCTTCGACGTCTACGCCGCCGAAAACCCCCGCCGCACGGGCTCGCGCGCACGCGAGGACGCCGCCGCGTTCGCCGAATGGTGCCGTGCCGCCGGAGAGCTCCCGACCGGCCGCAAGGCGCGCTGGAAGTTCTGGCGGCCGAACTGACGGACGAGCGTCTCATCAGCTCAAATCCTCCGTTCAGCCCCTGTGTGCCCCGGCCGCCGTCGATACGTTCACAGGCGTCGGGGGTCTTTTTGCAATGCCTTCGCATAACCCGCGAGAGGCCATCCGGCCTGCGCGGACCACAGCGCGCAGACAATTCGACCCACGAGGGGATTCGAATGCGCGGAAAAACAACGGCACTGGGCGCCGTCACGGCGCTCGCCCTGACGGCGTTACCCGGAGCGGTCGCGACGGCCGCACCTCCGGCACGGCAGGCGGTCGACCAGGTCACCCTCGTCACCGGGGACAAGGTCCTGCTCGGCCCCGACGAACAGATCGTCGCCATCGAGCCCGGTGAGGGCCGCGGCACCTTGACGTTCAAGACGCACCGCGGTGCCGGCGGGCACACGATGGTCGTCCCGGAGGACGCGTTCGGGCCCCTGGCGGCGGGCCGGCTCGACCGCAGGCTCTTCGACGTCACGACGCTGCTGGAGTTCGGCTACCGGGACCGCATGCCGCTGATCGTGGACGGCAGAGCCAGACTGGCCGCGCGGAACACCGGCGACTGGTCCGCGCTGAAAGCCTCCGGGGACAAGATCTGGCTCGACGGTCTCCGCAAGCCGGTCCTGGACCGGTCGGTCGCCCAGATCGGCGCTCCGGCCGTCCACGAGCGCGGCATCACCGGCAAGGGCGTCAAGGTCGCCATCGTCGACACCGGTGTCGACGAGAACCACCCCGACCTGGTCGGCCAGCAGATCGCCGAGAAGAACTTCACCGACGACCCCGACACCGTCGACCGCTACGGGCACGGCACGCACGTCGGCGCGACCGTCGCGAGCCACGGCGCGCAGTACGGCGGTGTCGCCCCCGGCGTCCAGCTGATCGACGCCAAGGTCTGCTCGCTGAACGGCTGCCAGGACTCGTGGATCCTCGAAGGGATGCGCTGGGCGGCGGAGCAGGGCGCCCAGGTCATCAACCTGAGCCTCGGCGGCACCGACTTCCCGGAGGTCGACCCGCTGGAACAGGCCGTCGACGACCTCACCGCGGAGTTCGGCGTGTTGTTCGTCATCGCTTCGGGCAACGACGGCTCCACCGGCTCGGTCAACTCACCCGGCTCGGCGGACGCCGCGCTGACGGTGGGCGCCGTCGACCGCGACGACAGCCTCGCCTGGTTCTCCAGCCGCGGCCCGCGCGTCGGGGACAGCGGCCTCAAACCCGAGGTGACAGCGCCCGGCGTCGGGATCGTCGCGGCGGCCGCGGGCACGAACGGCGACCACATCGCGTCGGACGGCACGTCCATGGCGGCGCCGCACGTGGCGGGCGCCGCGGCACTGCTGCTCCAGCAGCACCCGGACTGGACCCCGGCGCAGCTCAAGTCGGCACTGGCCTCCACGGCCAAGCCCACGGCCGACGTCAGCGCGTTCGACCAGGGCGCCGGGCGCGTCGACGTCGCGAAGGCATCCGACCAGGTGCTGACCGCCGACGCCGTCACGCTGAACTTCGGCCGGTTCGAGTGGCCGCACGACGACAACGAACCGGTGACCAAGCGGCTCACGTACTTCAACCCCACCGACGAGACCGCCCTGCTGGACATCAAGTTCAGCGGTGACGTCCCGCGGGGCTCCTTCACCGTCAGCGCCGACAAGCTCTTCGTCCCCGCCAAGGGCTCCGCGTCCGTCGACGTCATCGCCGACACGCGCGCCACCACCCGCGAGGGCACCCACTCCGGTGAGGTCGTCGCGACGTCCGGCTCGCAGACAGTCCGCACCCTCGTCGGGTTCGAGCGCGAGGGCGAGAGCTACACCCTCGCGCTCGACATGACCGACCGCGAGGGGCAGGACCCCGGGGTCTCCCTCACGTTCATCGACGGCCTCGACAACGACCTGCTGGAGATCGTCTTCGGCGAGGGCGACTCGAAGCTGCGCCTGCCCAGGGGCACGTACATCGTCGACTCGTCGATCGGGACCTCCGCGGGCACGGTGACGGTGATCGCGCCGAACGTCGTGCTGACCAGCGACCAGACCGTCCAGCAGGACGCCAGGCTCGCCAAACCGATCTCGATCACGGCCCCGCTGCCCGTCGGCGACCTGGTCGTCGGCGAGGTCGTCTGGCGGCGCTCGTCCGGCGACCGCGCCCACCAGTCGACGATGGTCAGGTTCGGGGGCCTCGACGGGTTCCTGATCGCCCAGTCCGGCGGCAAGCTGCCGCCGGAGGAGATGTCGTCGCTGGTGACGTTGCACGCCAACGCCGCGGAGGAGGAGAACACCTACTTCCGGCTGGCCTACCCGTTCGGCGGCGGCCTGCCCGACGGGCTGACCAGCGCGCCGCGGCTGGAGGACCTGGCCCGCGTCGAGTCCACCGTCGGCACCCTCGAACCGGGCAGCACCATCGGGAAGGGCGAGGTGTCGACCTCGGTGCACGGCCTGACGTCCGGCGCGGCGATCTACCCCGTGGGCTCCGGCAACAAGACCGTCGACCTGGTGACGACCGAGGACGTGAGCTGGCAGTCGTACGCGACGGTCACCTACCCCAACGGCGCCATCCAGCAGGCCAGCTCGGCGTGGCGCCGCTACGAGGCGGGCAAGACCTACCGGGAGGCCGAGGTCCAGCCGGTCTTCTCACCGGGCCTGCCCCCGTCGTCGGACCGCTACGGCGAGCGCTACGGCCACGCGATCAACCTCTTCGTGCCGATGGTGGCCGACGCGACCAACGGCTCCGGCGCGTCCACGATCGACAGCGCGCGCACCGCCCTGTACCGCAACGGGACCCTGGTCGGGGAAGTTCCCCTGACCAGCGGGACGTTCATCGGCCTGCCGATGGCGCGGGGTGACTTCCGCGCCGAGATGAGCGTCGACAGGAGATCGCAGTTCGAGTTCAGCACCGAGGTGTCGGCGGCGTGGACGTTCAAGTCCGACGGCGCGGAGGGCAGGGCGGACACGCTGCCGCTCTCGGTGGTGCGGTTCGCGCCGAAGCTCGACGCGAAGGGCTCGGTGCCCGCGGGCACGTTGCAACGGGTCGGGCTGTCCGTCCAGTCGCAGGGCGACACCGGCAAGGTGCGCGTCACCGGCGTCGAGTACTCGCACGACGACGGCAAGACGTGGCGCCGTGCGGGCGTCGTCGGCGACAGCGCGCTGATCTACCACCCGGCGGACGCGCGGTGGGCCTCGCTGAGGGCCACCGCGACGGACGCCAAGGGCAACACGGCCGAGGTGACGGTGATCCACGCCCACAAGGTGGGCTGACACCGTGACGGGAGGGGCCGCACCCGGCGGCCCCTCCGCTCTACGGCAGGTTCAGGACGAGCTCGGACGCCGGGACGCGGGTGCCCGTGTAGAACGGGACCTCCTCGCGCACGTGCAGCCGCGCCTCGGTGCCGCGCAGGTGCCGCATGAGGTCGACGATGCGGTGCAGCTCGTCCGCCTCGAACGCGAGCATCCACTCGTAGTCGCCCAGCGCGAACGACGCGACCGTGTTGGCCCGCACGTCCGGGAAGTCGCGGGCCTCCTTGCCGTGGTCCGCCAGCATCTTGCGGCGGTCCTCCTCCGGCAGCAGGTACCACTCGTAGGACCGCACGAACGGGTAGACGCACACGTACTTGCGCGCCTCCTCACCCGCGAGGAACGCGGGGATGTGGCTGCGGTTGAACTCGGCGGGCCGGTGCAGGGCGACCTGCGACCAGACCGGCGTGGAGACCTGGCCGAGCGGGGTGCGGCGGAAGCCGGTGTAGGCGGCCTGCACCTGCTCGATCTCCTCGGCGTGCCACCAGATCATGAAGTCCGCGTCGGCGCGCAGCCCGGCCACGTCGTAGACGCCGCGGACGACGACCCCCTTGCCCTCCAACGCGTCCAGGTAGTCCTGGGTCTCGCTCGCGGCCGCGCCGCGGTCCTCCGGCAGCTTGCCGGGTTCGACCTTGAACACCGACCACATGGTGTAGCGGATGGTGTCGTTGAGCTCGTTGTAGTTCAGGCGCGCCATACGTCCATCTTGGCACGGGCCTCTCAGCGGCGAACGCGGCCCAGCAGGTGGGCTGCGACACGGGCCGCGGCCTCGTCGGCGGTCGCGATGCAGGCGGGCACGCCCACGCCGTGCAGCGTGGCGCCGGCCACCGCGAGGCCCGGCACGTCGGCGATGCCGCGCTCGATCGTGTCCACCAGGTCGACGTGGCCGACGCCGTACTGCGGCAGCCCGCCGCCCCAGCGCTGCACCGCGTAGTCGATCGGCTCGGCCTTGACGCCGGTCAGCTCGTACAGGTCGTTGCGCACGGCCTTCACCAGGTCGGCGTCGCTGCGTTGCAGCAGCGCCGTCTCGCCGTGCCGCCCGACCGAGCCGCGCAGCAGCACCGGCTCGCCGTGGTGGGACCACTTGCGGCTGGAGAACGTGAACGCCTTGGCGGTGAACGGGGTGATCCGGTCCGAGTACCTCTCCCCCTCCGCGATGAGGATGCCGGAGCGGTCCGGCAGCTCGGTGCCCGGCGGCAGCGCGAGCGCCACGACGGCCATCGAGGCGACCTCGACCTTGCCGTAGGCGGCGGACACCTGCGGCGCGATCTCGTGCAGCAGCTTGCGCGCGGACGGCGCCGGGACCGCGAGCACGACGCCGTCGCACTCCAGGTACTCCGGGGTCGCGGCCGAGCCGATCTCCAGCCGCCAGCCGTCGCCGAGCCACGACAGCACCCGCACCGGCAGGCCCAGCCGGACCTCGGGCCGCGCCACCTCGGCGAGCCGGTCGACGAGCGACTGGACGCCGGTGCGCAGCGTCGCGAACACCGGTGGCCGCGTGGCCCGCGCCTGCGGCGGGACGGGCATGATCGTCGCGGCGGCCGCGAGCAGCGAGCCGACGCCCTTGTCCAGCAGGGTCGCGAGCTGCGGCATCGTGGCGCGCAGGCCGAGCTCGTCGGCCCTGCCCGCGTAGACGCCGCCGAGCAGCGGCCCGACCAGCCGGTCGGCGACCTCCTGGCCGAACCTGTCCTTGACCAGCGCGCCGACCGAGACGTCCGCGCCGTCCAGCCTTACGGGCGGCAGCGTGGGCTCCATCTCGACCCGCAGCGCGCCCTCGGAGGACAGCAGGTGCTTGACCGCCTCGACGTTCGCGGGCACGCCCATGAACGTGTGCGACGGCAACTGGTGGGTGTGCCCGGCGGCGTGCACGCTCGCCTTGGCTCCGGTCGGGTGCACGACGTCGCCGGTCAGACCGACCTCGTCGATCAGTTCCTTCGCCTCGGGCTTGCGGTGCAGGAACGCCTCCGCGCCCACGTCGAACGGCACCCCGGCCAGCTCGGTCGTGCGCAGCTTGCCGCCGAGCCGGTCGGACTGCTCGACGACGGTGATCCTGGCCTCCTGGCCGAGCAGCACCCGCAACCGGTGCGCGGCGGCGAGCCCGGAGACACCTCCCCCGACGATGGCGATGTGCGGCGCTCTGTCGTGCATTACAAGCTGTGGATCAGTTCGACGGTCCGGGTGATGATCTCCGGATCGGTGTCGGGCAGGACGCCGTGGCCCAGGTTGAAGATGTGGCCGGCGGCCGCCTTGCCCTCGGCGTGGATGCGGCGCACCTCGCGTTCGACGGCCTCGAAGCCCGCGAAGAACAGCGCCGGGTCGAGGTTGCCCTGCACGACCGGCTTCGGCAGCTGCGGAGCGGCCTTCTGAAGCCGCTCGACCGCGACGTCGAGGGGGATGCGCCAGTCGACGCCGACGACGTCCGCCCCGGCCTCGCGCATCGCGGGCAGCAGCTCGCCGGTGCCGACGCCGAAGTGGATCCGCGGCACCGTCGTGATCGTCTCCAGCACGCGCTTGGAGTGCGGCAGGACGAACTCGCGGTAGTCGCGTTCGGACAGCGCGCCCGCCCACGAGTCGAACAGCTGCACCGCCTGCACGCCCGCGTCGAGCTGGGCGTGCAGGAACGCCGCCGTGACGTCCGCGATCTTGGCGAGCAGCGCGTGCCACAGCTCGGGGTTGCCGTGCATGAGCGCCTTGGTGCGCTCGTGGTTCTTGCTCGGCCCGCCCTCGACCAGGTACGAGGCCAGCGTGAACGGCGCACCCGCGAACCCGATCAGGGCGACGTCCTGCGGGAGCTCCTTGAGCAGGAGCCCGATCGCGTCCGCCACCGGCTGGACCTGCGCGGCGTGCAGCTCGGGCAGCGCCTCGACGTCGGCGAGCGTCCGCACCGGGTTCGCGACGACCGGGCCGGTGCCCGCGACGATGTCGAGGTCGACACCGGCTGCCTTGAGCGGCACGACGATGTCGGAGAAGAGGATCGCGCCGTCGACGCCGTGGCGGCGGACCGGCTGCATCGTGATCTCGCAGACCATCTCCGGGTCCAGGCACGCGTCGAGCATCGCGGTGCCCTGGCGGAGCGCCCGGTACTCGGGCAGGGACCGGCCCGCCTGCCTCATGAACCAGACGGGCGTGTGCGACGGGGTGCCGCCACTTGCGGCCACGAGGAGGGGGGCTTGTGCACTCATATCTCTTTCATGGTCCCACGTCCCGGCGTGCCGCCGTCACTCGGCCGGATTGCGAGGCATACAGTCAGTTGCGTGACCGAGCCGGAAATCTTCCGCCGGGCGGTGGGGACGCTCAAGTCGGTTCGCCACCGGCCCGAGATCGAACTCACCGAGGTTCGCCCACCGCAGCGGCTGGCCCCGTGGGCCTACGCGCTGACGGCGGAGGTCACCGGTCCGTCGGACGAGCTGTCGACCGGGCGGCTCGTGCTGCTGCACGACCCGGACGGCGACGAGGCGTGGGGCGGTGTCCTGCGCGTCGTGGCGTACGTGCGCGTCGAACTGGACCACGAGCTCGCGTCCGACCCGCTGCTGCCCGAGGTCGGGTGGTCGTGGCTCACCGAGGCGCTGGAGCAGTCCGGGGCGGAGTTCACCGCGCTGGGCGGCACCGTGACGCAGACGTCGTCGGCGCGGTTCGGCGACATAGCGGGACCGGCGCGCACCGACGACCTGGAGCTGCGGGCGTCGTGGACCGCGCTCGACGGGGAGCTGGCCGAGCACGGCACCGCGTTCTACGAGCTGATGGCGACCGCCGTGGGCCTGCCGCCGGTCGGCGTGACCATGTTCGGCCAGCGCCAGCCCTGAGCCCGCCCTCCACTTCCCCGCACGCGGGGCGCACCGGCCTCAGTCGGCGTCGCGCAGGACGCGGAGCACGTTCGCGCCCGCGAGCTTGGTGAGGTCGTCCTCGGACCAGCCGCGGTCGAGCAGCGCGCCGAAGAGGTTCGGGTAGGTCGAGACGTCCTCCAGGCCCTCCGGGAGGAACCCGACGCCGTCGTAGTCGCCGCCGATGCCGATGTGGTCGATGCCGGCGACCTCACGTGCGTGCTCGACGTGCGCGACGACGTCGTCGAGCGTCGCGGTGGGCATCGGGTGGTCGAGGACCCATTTCTCGGAGAACACCTTCCGGGCGTCCAGGTCGGCGTGGCTCTCGCCCGCGGCCGTCATGGCGTCACGAAGGGCTGCGTCCCATCGAGCGATCCCATTTGAGACGAAACTCGGAACGAATGTGATCATGGCCACACCCCCGTTCGCCGCCAGTTTCGTCAGAACGTCGTCCGGGACGTTGCGCGGGTGATCCGCCACGTGGCGACACGACGAGTGGCTGAAGATGACCGGCTTGGTGCTCGTCTCCAGCGCGGCGTGCATCGTGCTGGGCGCGACGTGGCTCAGGTCGACGAGCATGCCGATCCGGTTCATCTCGCGCACGACGTCGCGGCCGAACTCCGTCAGACCGCCGTGTTCTGGCTGGTCAGTGGCGCTGTCGGCCCACGGCGTGTTGTCGTTGTGGGTGAGCGTCATGTACCGGACGCCCAGCCTGCGCAGCGCGCGCAGGACGCCGAGTGAAGAGTTGATGGAGTGCCCGCCCTCGGCCCCGATGAGAGACGCGACACGCCCGGACCTGAAAACTTCTTCGGCTTCGGCGGCGGTGGTCGCGATGCCGAGGTGGCCGGAGTACCGCTCTGCCAGCGCGTAGACCAGTTCGACCTGCTCCAGGACGGCGGTGACCGCTGCGTCCCCGGCGAGCTTCGTGGGGACCCAGACGGACCAGAACTGCACGCCCAGACCGCCCTCGCGCAGCTTGACGAGGTCCGTGTGCAGGCTGGGGTGACGCTCCCCGAGATCGACCCTGGCGGCCGTCGCGAAGACGTCCTCGCCGGTCCCCTCACCAAGGTCCCGCAGCGCCCACGGCAGGTCGTTGTGTCCGTCCACGAGGGGCACACGCTGCAGCAACGCCCTCGCCCGCTCACGGCTCGCAGTGCTCGGCACAACCAACTCCTAGATGTCGTTCTGAGAGGGACTCGCGTTACGCCCCCTATCTAGTTGTCATCCAATCGTGTGACAGATGAGTCCATCTGTCACAACTCAATAGGGATAGATACCCGATTGATCGTCCCGTAGACCCGCATGGGCGGCTACGCTGCCCCAGACGACACCACTTTCGGTCGATCAGTGGCGCGGCTGATTGGCCGAAAGTCTCCGGTGCCGGTCGGGGGGCACGACCGACTCCAGGGAGGTAGTGACGTGGCTGCCGTCGGCTTAGGTCAGGCCGTTCGTACCACGCCAGCCGGCTCGTTGCCGGCGAACATGGTCCCGCACCCGCGGGAAGAGCTTTTTTTCAGTGCTGGTGGTCGACGACCACCCACTGCTGAGGGAGGCGATATCAGCTCGGCTCACCCAGATGGGAGCCGGGACAGTGCATGAGGCCGCATCGGTGGCGGAGGCTCGGGCGCGGGCACTCGCAACCGGACCGTGCGACCTCGCGATCCTCGATCTGGGCCTGCCGGATGGCACCGGCATCGACCTGGTCACGGAGCTCCGTGCCCAGGGCTGGCCCCGCATCGTGGTCCTCGCATCCTCCGACGACCCCTACGCGGTCAGGTCGGCCTTCCAGGCGGGCGCCCAGGCGTACCTCCTGAAGTCCGCCTCTCCGATGGTGGTCACCGACGGGGTGCGCAGGGTCCTCGACGGCGGCGTTTACGCAGATCCGAGCGTGGCACCAGTACTCGCAGCGGGTACTCGGGTGCCGGGCACCGACAACACGCCGCGGGAACTCTCCGCGCGTGAGGTCGAGGTGCTCCAGCTGGTCGCCGATGGCCAGAGCAACAAGGAGATCGGCGAAGCTCTGAGCCTGTCCGCGCTGACGGTGAAGTCTCACCTGTCGCGGATCGGCCGGAAGCTGGGCACCGGGGATCGCGCACAGATGGTCGCGCTGGCCATGCGTGCCGGCGTGATCCGCTAGATACCGGTTTGAAGCACTGAACCGGCCGAGAACACCTGTGAGTGGTGCGATCGTCGTAGGGTCATCCGCTGTGGACGTATCCGCCGACGAGCCAACCGCACCAACCGGACCAGAACCGGTACCGCTGACGGAACCTGCTGATGGGGTCCCGCCCGTGGTCGCCGATCCAGCTGCGCTCCGGCGAGCCGCTGACGCGCTCGCCGGGGCGAAGGGACCGGTCGCGGTGGACACCGAGCGAGCCTCGGGCTACCGCTACTCACAGCGTGCCTATCTGGTGCAACTGCGCCGGGAAGGCGCCGGCACGTGGTTGGTCGACCCGATCGCCCTGGGCGGACGGCTCGACCCGCTGGTGCAGGCGCTGGAGGGCACCGAGTGGGTGTTGCACGCAGCGTCGCAAGACCTGCCGTGCCTCGCCGAACTCGGGCTCAGGCCCGGCGTGCTGTTCGACACCGAGCTGGCGGGCAGGCTGGCTGGGTACGAACGCGTCGCACTGGGCACGCTGGTCGAGCGACTGCTCGGCTATCGGCTGGAGAAGGGGCACGGCGCGGCCGACTGGTCGCGCCGCCCCCTTCCTGCCGACTGGCTGACGTACGCCGCTCTGGACGTGGAGCTGCTCGTGCAGCTGCGCGACGTTCTCGAAGCCGAACTGGAGCGCCAGGGCAAGCTCGCCTGGGCGCTCGAGGAGTTCGAGGCGGTACGGACGGCGCCGTTGCCGCGCCCCCGTACCGACCCCTGGCGGCGCACGTCGGGCATTCACCGCGTGCGCAACCAGAGGCAGCTGGCCCTCGTGCGGTCGCTGTGGGAAGCCCGCGACACCGTGGCCCGCGAACGCGACATCGCCCCCGGCCGAGTCCTCCCGGACTCCGCCCTCATGGAGGCAGCCGCCCGCAACCCCGCCTCCGAGGCGGAACTGCTCGCCCTTCCCGTCTTCCGCGGCCGTGCGCAACGCCGCATGTCCGGCGTGTGGATGAACGCCATCCGCAAGGCCGCGGCACTGCCGAAGTCCGAGCTCCCCGAACCCGCGGGCCACCACGACGGCCCGCCTCCGCCCAACCGCTGGTCGGACAAGGACCCGGACGCCGCCGCCCGCCTGGCCGCGACCCGTGCGGCACTGGGCGCCATCGCCGAGGCCAACACCCTGCCGGTGGAGAACCTGCTGCTGCCCGACCTGGTGCGCCGCACCTGCTGGCAGCCGCCGGCAGACCTCTCCCCCGAGTCCGTGGCCGCCGCGCTGCGCGAAGGTGGGGCGCGGTCCTGGCAGGTCGAGCTGACGCTGGAAGCCCTGACGAAGGCGCTGGCGGCGACAGCGCCGCCACCCGCGAACTGATATATCGCTCGGGCCGCACATGGACGACGACGTCGTCTACGGCCGCACGTGGACGTCGTCGTCAGCTGTACGTGGACGACGGCATCGTCGGCGTACGGCCCGAGCCAGTTCTCGGCAATATCCGATATATCGCGTCGGCGCACAGAAATGAAAACGGCGACGGCGACGGCGACGACGCTCCACCGATGACAACGTTGTCAGCGGTGCACCATTCGACAACGTCGGCATCTGCGTCGATCTCGTCGACACTGTCGGCGTCGACATCGTCGGCGTCGACATCGTCGGCGTCGACATCGTCGGCCTCGACATCGTCATCAGCGTCGTCGGCAACGGCGTCGTCGGCGTCTGAGTCGACGTCATCCGAGCAAGCTGATATCCGATATATCAGTTTCGTCGGCGTCGACACGGTTCACTCCCGGCAACTGATCTCCATGCCGTCCTCGACGGGGAACGCGACACTGACGTAGCCGTTGGCCGGGTCGCGCACGTAGGCGAGGTAGCCGGCCATCGACTCCTGGTCGATGTCGTCGGCGACGACGAGCGCGCCGGGCGCCAGCCGGGGTTCGAGGTCGCGCAGCACCGGCAGGCAGAACTCCTTCCAGCCGTCGAGCAGGACGAGCCCGATCGGTCCGGGCAGGTCCGCGAGCGTCTGGCGCGCGTCGCCCGGCAGCACCGTCACGACGTCGCCGAGCCCGGCCTCGTCGAGGTTCCGCCGCGCCGCCGTGACCTTGGCGGCGGACATCTCGGTGCTGTACACGTGCCCCGCGCGGTTGTCGGCGACGGCCGCCGCCAGGTAAAGCGTCGAGATCCCGAACGACGTGCCGAACTCGACGACGGTCCGCGGACGACTGGACCGCACCAACCCGTACAGGAGGTCACCTCCCCGGGCCGAGATGGGCATGTAGACGCCGGCCAGGACGTCCGAGCGTTCTTGCGGATCGACCGACAGCAGGTCGTCCCAGGGAGGTTCGAAGTCGTCGTCGGACTCGGCGGCGGCGAAGAGCCGGTCGAGGACCGAACGAACCCGCGGTTCGTGCAAGGTGATGGTCATGACGGCTAGATTAGACGCAACGTTGCGTCTAATCTAGCCGTCGTTAAGGTACGCCTCCAGGAGGTGGCGATGGCGCATCGCGGGAACCGGCACGGGCGCAGCGAGGAAGCGCGCCAGGCCGTGCTGGAGGCGGCCGACGACCTGCTGGCCGAACGCGGGTTCGCGGGCGTCACGATCGAGGGCATCGCCGCTCGGGCGGGCGTCGCGAAGCAGACGATCTACCGCTGGTGGCCGTCCAAGGTGGATGTGCTGCTGGAGGCGTTCGGCGAGGACATGGCGCAGCACCTGACGCCGGAGGACCACGGCGACCTCGGCACCGACCTGCGCACCCACCTGTCCCGGCTCGCGGAGTTCCTCACCGGCACGGACCCCGGCGCGGTGTTCCGCGCGCTCGCGGGCCAGGCCCAGCACGACCCGCAGCTCGCCACCCGGCTGCGCGACGGGCACCTGAGCGGCCAGCGCGAACGCGACGGCCTCCCGTTGCGGTGGGCGATCGAGCGCGGCGACCTGCCGGCGGACCTGGACGTCGGCACGGCGCTGGACCAGCTCGTCGGGCCGGTCTACTACCGCGTCCTCGTCACCGGCACGCCCGTGACGCGTGCGTTCACCGACGACCTCGTCGACGCCTTCCTGCACCGCCACGCCCGATGATCGGCACCGGGCGGCTGGACCTCGTCCCGCTGCGCCCCGAGCACGCCGCCGAGATGGCCGAGGTCCTGGCCGACCCGGCGCTGCACACCTTCACCGGCGGCGAGCCCTGCTCCGCGGACGCGCTCCGGGCCCGGTACGAACGGCTGGCCGCCGGCTCGCCGGACCCGGCCCAGCGCTGGCTGAACTGGGTGATCCGGCTGCGCGATGAGGACCGCCTCACTGGCACTGTCCAAGCGACGATCACCGGCGACACGGCCGAGATCGCGTGGGTGGTCGGCACGCCGTGGCAGCGACGCGGCATCGCGAGCGAGGCCGCGCGAGGGCTCGTCGGCTGGCTCGCGACCCAGTCGGTGCGCACGGTCGTCGCGCACGTCCACCCCGAGCACCACGCGTCCGCCGCCGTCGCCGCCTCGGCCGGGCTCACCGCGACCGGTGAGCTGCACGACGGCGAGGTCCGCTGGCGGCGCGAGCTCTGACCGCGGGGCTCAGTCGGTGTCCATCGCCTCCCGCGACACCTCGGCGTGGGCGACGCGGCGGACGGCCTTGAGGACGGCGTCGCCGATCAGCGTGCCGATGACCATCGCCTCGATGATGTCGTCGCTGGACGTGCGCCGCGCGATGTATTCGAGGTCGGCGCGCGCGACGATCCTCATCGCCTCCATGTAGGAGTCGAGCAGCTCCGGGAAGTGGTCGTGGCCGACGGAGCGGGCCGCGGACAGCGCCGACACGAGCATGCCGGTCACGTTGCTCTCGTCGACGCCGAAGAATTCGAACTCGCCGTGCCGGTCGAAGAACGCCTGGACGTCCTTCACGGCGATCGGGTCGAGCTCGCCCGTGGCCGGCTGGCTGATGGCCTCCTGCACGGCGCCGAGCTTGTGGTGCATCGACTCCTCGTTCGTGTCGACCGCGGTCAGAACCTCGCGCACGGCCGCGATGGAGAGCCCGCCGACGTCGACCAGCGCCCGCACCAGCCGCAGCCTGCGCAGGTGCCCGTCGTCGTAGTGGGCCTGGTTCGGGCTGGTCAGCACGCCGGCGGGCAGCAGTCCCTCGCGCAGGTAGTACTTGATCGTCGGCACCGGAACGCCGCTTCTCTTCGAAAGCTCGCCAACACGCATACGGATAGTGTAACTTCCGGATAGTAGAGAGTGCCGCTATCCATATAGGGGGTTCCGAGATGTTGCGCACGTGGCATCGGCCGTTGGTGGTCTTCGGATGGGCGATGACGCTGCTGGTCCCGATCACGCTCGTCGGGCTGCTGGTCGACGACCGGATGCTGATGAACTCGCCGATCTGGCTCAAGCCGTTCAAGTTCGCCGTGTCGCTCGCGGTCTACGCGTTCACGCTGGCGTGGCTGCTGACGTTCCTGAAGAGGTTCCAGCGCGTCGGCTGGTGGGCGGGCACGGTGCTGGTGGCCGGCGCGTCCCTGGAGATGGTCGTGATCATCGGCCAGGTGCTGCGCGGCAAGCGCAGCCACTTCAACTTCGAGACGCCGCTCGACGTGGCCCTGTTCTCGATCATGGGCTCGACCATCGTGGTGCTCTGGGTGACGCACGCGGTCGTCGCGGTCCTGTTGTGGCGCACGGACATCGAGAACAAGGCACTCGCCTGGTCGATCCGGCTCGGGCTCGTGATCTCGTTCCTCGGCCTCGGCGTCGGGTTCCTGATGACCAGGCCGAAGCCCGGTCAGGCACTCGACGGCCCCACCCTCGGCTCGCACACCGTCGGCGCGCCCGACGGCGGCGCGTACATGCCGCTCACCGGCTGGAGCACCGAGCACGGCGACCTGCGGATCGGGCACTTCGTCGGCATGCACGCGTTGCAGGTCCTGCCGGTGGTCATCGCCCTGCTCGGCCACCGCGCCACCGTGAAGATGGCCTGGGTGACCAGCGCGTCGTTCCTGGGGCTCTTCCTGCTCGTCACCTGGCAGGCGTTGCGCGGCCAGTCCCTCGTCCAGCCCGACGGCACGACGCTGCTCGCGCTCGCCGTCATCGTCGTCGCGACCGCCGCAGGAGCCACGTGGGCGCGCGCACCGCGGAAGGAGCTCGCACTCGCATGACCACCACGCTGTTCGACCTGACGTTCCTGCTGATCGCGCCGTTCTGGGCGCTGATGATCCTCGCGCCGAAGTGGTCGTGGACGAAGAAGATCGCCGAGTCGCACCTGATCGTCCTGCCGCCGGTGGTGATCTACGTCGTGCTGGTGCTGCCCGTCTTACCGGAGGTACTGGCCCTGGTGTCACGGCCGGAGCTGGGACCGCTGGCGGACTTCATGGCCACGGACACCGGAGCGGCGCTGGTGTGGGCGCACATGCTCGCGTGGGACCTGTTCGTCGGGAGGTGGATGTACCTGGAGAGCCGGCGGCTCGACGTCCACCCGCTCGTGATGGCACCCGTTCTGGTGATCACGATCCTGCTCGCCCCGGCCGGGTTGCCGCTGTTCCTGGTCATCCGCAAGGTGTGTGATGCAAAGAACAGGGGCGCCGCTGTGGTTACCGGCCAGTAACTAGGGCTAGCATTGGCGTTACCGACCGGTAGGGATGTCGCGCAACCCCCTCCGGAGTGGACAGAGTTGTCACCACAAGTGAGGAGACGCCGTGGCCGCACCAGCAGCGCCGGCACGCGTTCGGAACGTGGTCTTCGTCGACGGCGTCCGCACGCCGTTCGGCAAGGCCGGCCCCAAGGGCATTTTCGCCGAGACCCGTGCCGACGACCTCGTCGTGAAGGTCATCCGTGAGCTGCTGCGCAGGCACCCCGAGCTGCCGCCGGAGCGCGTCGACGAGGTCGCCATCGCCGCGACCACGCAGACCGGCGACCAGGGCCTGACGATCGGCCGCACCGCGGCACTGCTCGCGGGCCTGCCGAAGTCCGTGCCGGGGTACGCCATCGACCGCATGTGCGCGGGCGCGATGACCGCCGTCACCACGGCGGCGAGCGGCATCGCGTTCGGCGCCTACGACGTCGTCATCGCGGGCGGCGTCGAGCACATGGGCCGTCACCCGATGGGTGAGGGCGTCGACCCGAACCCGCGCTTCCTGTCGGACAAGATCGTCGACCCGAGCGCGCTGGTGATGGGCCAGACCGCGGAGAACCTGCACGACCGGTTCCCCGAGATCACCAAGGAGCGTGCCGACGCGTACGCGGCCGCCTCGCAGGCCAAGTACGCGGCGGCGCTCGCCGCGGGCAAGATCGGCCCCGAGCTGGTGCCCGTCGCGACCCGCTCCGCCGAGCACGGCTGGGGCCTCGCCACCGCCGACGAGCCGCCGCGTCCCGGCACCACGGTCGACGACCTGGCCAAGCTCAAGACGCCGTTCCGCCCGCACGGCCGGGTCACCGCGGGCAACGCGGCCGGCCTGAACGACGGCGCGACCGGCGCGATCCTGGCCGAGGAGGAGACCGCGCGCGAGCTGGGCCTCCCGGTCGGCATGCGCCTCGTCGGCTACGCCTTCCAGGGCGTCGACCCGTCGGTCATGGGCGTCGGCCCGGTGCCCGCCACCGAGCGCGCGCTGTCCCGCGCGGGACTGTCCATCGAGGACATCGGCCTGTTCGAGATCAACGAGGCGTTCGCCGTGCAGGTGCTGGCGTTCCTCGACCACTTCAAGATCGCGGACGACGACCCGCGCGTGAACCAGTGGGGCGGCGCCATCGCGACCGGCCACCCGCTGGCCTCCTCCGGCGTGCGCCTGATGACGCAGCTGTCTCGTCAGTTCGCCGAGCGTCCGGACGTCCGTTACGGCCTCACCACCATGTGCATCGGCATCGGCATGGGCGGCACGGTCATCTGGGAGAACCCGAACTGGAGTGGCGAGAAGTGACCATCACCGCTGAGGAAGCAAAGGCGATCTTCCCCGACGAGGTCGTCACCCACGCCAAGACTCGTCTGATCGACGTTCCCGGCCTCGACAAGCCGGTCGCGTTCATCACGATCGACAACGGCCTGGACCACACCCGTCCGTCGACGTTCGGCCCGCAGTCGCTGGTCTCGCTCGGCGCGGCGTTCGACGAGGCGTACGCGGCGAAGCCCGCCGCCATCGCCGTCACCGGCAAGCCGTTCATCTTCGCCGTCGGCGCGGACCTGACCGCCGTCGAGCAGGCGACGGACCGCTCGCAGGGCGTCACGATCGGCAAGCTCGGCCACGACGTCTTCCGCAAGTTCACCGAGTCGGACATCCCGACCTTCGCCTTCGTCAACGGCGCGGTGATGGGCGGTGGCCTCGAGCTCGCGCTGTCGTGCCACTACCGCACGCTCGCGTCGAACGCGGCCGCGATCGCGCTGCCCGAGGTGTTCCTGGGCCTGTTCCCGGGCTGGGGCGGCACGCAGCTGCTGCCGAACCTGATCGGCGCCAACGACGCCGTGACGGTGATCTTCGAGAACGCGTTGAACCAGAACAAGATGCTCAAGCCGAAGGACGCTCTGGCGCTGGGCATCGCGGACGTGCTGTTCGACTCCGCGGACTACCTGGAGCAGTCGCTGCTGTGGCTGTCCGGTGTCGTGCGCGGCGAGATCACCGTGCCGCGCAAGGAGATCGACCGCGGCGAGGCGTGGGACGCCGCCGTCGCGCGGGCCAAGGCCATCGTGCACGGCAAGACCAAGGGCGCGGCGCCCGGCGCGTTGAAGGCGCTGGAGCTGCTGGAGCTGGCCCGCGAGAACGACCTCGACAAGGGCTACGCCGCCGAGACCGAGGGCCTCGCGGACCTCGTGATGAGCGACGAGCTGCGCGCGGGCCTGTACTCGTTCAACCTGGTGCAGAAGCGCGCGAAGCGCCCGGCCGGCGCTCCGGACAAGTCGCTGGCGCGCAAGGTCACCAAGGTCGGTGTCGTCGGCGCGGGCCTGATGGCCTCGCAGATGGCGCTGCTGTTCCTGCGCCGCCTGCACGTGCCGGTCGTGCTGACCGACATCGACCAGGCGCGCGTGGACAAGGGTGTCGGCTACGTCCACGCCGAGGTCGACAAGCTCGCGGGCAAGGGCCGGATCTCGCCGGACGAGGCCAACCGCCTGAAGGCGCTGGTCTCCGGCTCGCTCGACAAGGCCGCGTTCGCCGACGCCGACTTCGTCATCGAGGCGGTGTTCGAGGACCTGGCCGTGAAGCAGCAGGTGTTCGCCGAGGTCGAGGAGCACGTCTCCGCCGAGGCGATCCTGGCCACGAACACGTCGTCGCTGTCGATCACGGACATGGCGTCGAAGCTCAAGCACCCCGAGCGCGTCGTGGGCTTCCACTTCTTCAACCCGGTCGCGGTCATGCCGCTGCTGGAGATCGTGCGCGCCGAGCAGACCGACGACGCCACGCTCGCCACGGCGTTCGCGGTGGGCAAGCAGCTCAAGAAGTCCTCGGTGCTGGTGAAGGACGCGCCCGCGTTCGTCGTGAACCGCCTGCTGACCCGCTTCATGGGCGAGGTCATCAAGTCGGTCGACGAGGGCACGTCGTTCGAGGTCGCCGACAAGGCCACCGAGTCGCTGGGCCTGCCGATGTCGCCGATGATCCTGCTGCAGCTGGTCGGCTCGGCCGTCGCGCTGCACGTGTCGGAGACGATGCACGGCGCGTTCCCGGACCGCTTCGCGGTGTCGGAGAACATGAAGAAGTTCGTCGCCGCCGGCAAGAACGCCGTGTGGCAGTGGGACTCCTCCGGCAAGCAGACCGTGGACCCCGAGGTCGAGGCGCTGTGGCAGTTCGGCGACTCGCCGCTCACCGATGACGAGGTGCGCAGCCGCGCGCTGGAGGCGCTGGCCGAGGAGATCCGGATCATGCTCGACGAGGGCGTGGTCGCGGAGGCGCAGGACATCGACCTGTGCATGATCCTGGGCGCCGGATGGCCGTTCTGGCTGGGCGGCATCACGCCGTACCTGGACCGCGCGGGCATCTCGGAGAAGGTGACGGGCAAGCGGTTCCTGGCGCCCGGTGTGGCGTCCGTGCCCGCCTAGCACGCGTTGTTCGCGGTGAAGCCCCGGCTCTCTCGACGGAGCCGGGGCTTCACTCCGTCTCGGGCACGTACTGCTCCGCTGAGCCGTCCTTGCGGACGAAGTAGGCGTCGATCTTGGTGGCCCGCAGCGTCACCTCGGACCCGGCCACCAGGTCGCGGTAGCGCAGCAGGTCCGGCAGCCCGAGCGCGACGACGTCGAAGGGGTGGTTCTGGCGCAGGACCAGCGATCTGCGCAGGGCCTCGCCGAACGCCCACCGCGGCGCCTCGTCGTCGTGCGGGACCTCCACCAGCGCGCCCTCGAGCTCACGTTCGAGCGCGGCCCGCACGTGGGCGGCCGTGCCCCACGTCGCGATGTCCGTGACAGTCATGTGGGGCATATCGGAAAAATCCTTGCGTTCATTAGCAGCCGGGATGTTTCGATCAGGTCATGACCACGCGACCGGCGATCCTGCTCGACGTCGACGGCCCGCTGAACCCGTACCTGGCGAAGCCGACCCGCCGACCGGCCGGCTACACCACGCACCGCATCCGACCGGCGGGGTTCAGCAGGCCGCTGCGCGTGTGGCTGGACCCGTCGCACGGCCCGTGGCTGCTCTCGCTCGCCGCCGCGACGGCCGCGGACCTGGTCTGGGCGACGACGTGGGAACACGAGGCCAACCAGTTCATCGGTCCCCTGCTCGGGCTGCCGGAGCTGGAGTGGATCGACTTCGGCGGTCTCGGCTCCGACCACCGCGACGGCAGGCACGGCAAGGTCCCGGCGATCACCGCGTGGGCCGGTTCGCGCCCGATCGCGTGGCTGGACGACGAGTTCCAGAAGCGCGACCCCGACTGGGCGGCGGCACGTCCCGGCACGCTGCTGGTGCCTGTGGACCCGCGAAAGGGCATCGGCGTCGAGCACCTGGAACGGGTCCGCGCCTTCCTCACCCGTGCAGAGCGATCTCCGCGATCTCCCGGACCCGCGCGAGCGTGATCCCCTCCCGCTGCTCGACCGCGAGCGGGTGGTCCGTCGGCTCGACCTCGACCAGCGGCCGGACGCCGAGGGCCTGCGTGTGCAGGTTGGTCTTGAGGTTGACGGTGGTGGGCTCGTAGCCGGGCAGGTTCGTCGAGAGCCAGCCGAAGTACGGCGGCTCGTTCTCGCGGGCCGGGTCCTCGTAGACGGCGATCATGCGCGCGAAGTTCGCCGGGGAGAGCGACACCCACACGCCCCACTCGAAGTCCTCGTCGGCGTCACGCACCGGCAGCACGATCCGGCCGCGCACGAACTGGTGCTCGCCGTTGATCACGCACTGCTCCTCGGACAGGAAGCTGCCGCGGTTCTCCGCGACCTCCTCCGACCAGTACACGGGCGCGGGCGCCGAGTAGCCGAACGCGAGGCCGTCGTGGACTTCACCGCAGCTGGAGCAGGTGAACGCCGAAGAAGTCATGCCAGAAAGCCTAGGCGTGCCGGATCGGCACGACTTCGACGAGCCGCCCGAGGTCCCTGAAGTCCTTGACGTTCATCGTGAGCACCGGGATGCCCGCGACCGCCGCCGTGGCCGCGATCTGCAGGTCCATCCGGCGCGGGCGGGGCGACCGGCCGGACCGCCGCACCAGCGACGCCATCTGCCCGTAGACCTTGGCCTCCTCCAGCCCGAACGGCAGCACCTCGAACGTCCGCTGCGCCGCGTAGAACCGTTCGGTGCGGGCAGCGCGCTCGATCGGGTCATCCACGTCGACCCCGAACGCCAGCTCGGCGATCGTGACCGCGCTGAGGCAGGGCGTGGCGTTGACGTACTCGCCGAGGTTCGCCCGTTCCAGCCTGATCAGCACGCAGGTGTCGAGCAGGCAGCTCAGCTCCGCCACGGGTCGTCCAGCGGGTCGTCGGTGCCGAAGACCTCGTCGGCGGCGCGCAGGTCGGCTTCCCAGCGGTCGGCGTCGACCGCGGGCAGGGTGCCGAAGAGCACCTGCGCCTCGCCGAGCGACGGCCGGGTCACGACCTCCTCGCGGTACGGGGAGAGCTGCGCGACCGGCCTGTTGTTGCGAGTCACCACGAAACTCTCCCCCGCTTCGACGCGGCGCATGATCTCCGCGTTGTCGTTGCGGAGCTCACGCTGCCCGATTGCCTTGAGCTGCGACATGACACCAATGTAGCTCAATCCGTCCAAATGTGCTACGGAGTAGCTACGGCACTCACCGGCTACCCCTCGGACATGATCAGGATCGGCACGTCGGGCTGGCGCTACCCGGAGTGGCGCGACGGGTTCTACCGCGGCGTCCCGCAACGGCTCTGGCTCAGCCATCTGGCGTCGCGGGTCGGCAGCATCGAGATCAACAGCTCGTTCTACCGGCTGCAGCCTCCGGAGTACTACCGGAAGTGGGCCGCCCAGACGCCGCCGGACTTCGTCTTCGCCGTCAAGGGACCGAAGCTGGTCACGCACGTCAAACGCTTGCGGCACGTGGATGACGCGCTCAGGACGTTCCTCGCGTCTCTCTCACTGGGCGCGAAGCAGGGACCACTGCTCTGGCAGCTGCCGCCGAGCCTGCGCTTCGACGCCGGCCTCGTCCAGGACTTCCTCGCTGTGCTCCCACCCGGTCGTCACGCCTTCGAACCGCGTCACGAGTCGTTCCGCACCGACGCCTACTTCGACCTGCTACGCGCGCACAACGTCGCCCACGTCGTGAGCGACGCACCGACGTTCCCGTGCATCGACGCCGTCACCGCCGACTTCGCCTACCTGCGGCTGCACGGCCACGACGAGCTGTACATCAGTTCGTACAGCGACGAGCAGCTCGGCGAGTGGGCACGGAAGATCCACGACTGGGACCGCGACACGTACGTGTACTTCGACAACACCATGCAGGGCGCCGCGACGACCAACGCCGAGACCCTGGCGCGACTCCTCGGCTCGCCGATACCGTCACATATGTGAAACTATCTCGCGTCTCGGCCACCCTGCTCCTGGCCGCGAGTCTCGTTGCCCCCGCGCAGGCGGAACCGGCCTCCTCCTCGTCGTGGACCGGTCCGCTGAGCACGCGCGGACGGTGGATCGTCGACGCCAACGGCGACCGCTTCAAGCTCAAGTCCGGCAACTGGCACGGTGCGAGCGGCACCTGGAACGGTTCCGGCGACATCAACGACCCCGCCACCCACCACGCCGGCGAGAAGGCCGACCAGGTCCCGCTCGGCCTCGACCGCGCGACGATGGCCACGATCATCGCCGGATTCAAGGAGATCGGCGTCAACAGCATCCGGTTGCCCTTCTCCAACCAGATGCTCAAAGCCACCGCGCCGGTCAACGGCCTGAAGGACGCGCACCTCAACGGCAAGCGCCCGTTGGAGATCTACGACGCGGTCGTCGCGGAACTGACGCGCAACGACCTCGCCGTCATCCTCAACAACCACACCACGACATCGCGCTGGTGCTGCGGCGTCGACGGCAACGAGCGGTGGAACACCAGCCAGAGCACCGACCAGTGGATCAACGACTGGGCGTTCATGGCGGACCGCTACAAGACCAACAAGCGCGTGGTCGGCGCCGACCTCTACAACGAGGTGCGCCGCAACATCTGGGACGACCCGAACTGGGGCTGGGGCAACGACCACGACTGGCACAAGGCTTCGCAGCAGGCCGCCGACCGCATCCAGCAGGTCGCACCGGACCTCCTCGTCATCGTCGAGGGCATCAACTGGTACGGCATCCCGGTCGACGGCTTCGCGCACGGACGCCCGACCCTGGAACCCGTGCGGTTCCTCAGCCACACCCTCGCCAACCCGGCGAAACTCGTCTACAGCGCCCACTTCTACGGCTACACCGGGCCGAACCACAGCGGTGCCACGGGAATCGGCGAGACGAGCGACCTGCGCTACCAGGACTTCTCCCCCGAGGAGCTGCGCAACGTCCTGCAACGCCAAGCCTTCTACATCACCGAGGCGCGCAAGCACTTCACCGCGCCGCTGTGGATCAGCGAGTTCGGCGTCGGCGGCATCGACGAGCCGAGCGCACGGGCACGCGACTGGTTCGAGCGCTTCGTCGACTACCTGATCGAGCAGGACACCGACTTCGCCTACTGGCCGCTGGTCGGCTTCCACGCCAACCGCACCGGCAGCAGCTGGGCGCTGCTGCGCTGGGACGCCAACGGGAACCGCATCAGCGTCAACGACGGCGACGACTGGCGGGCCGGGGCGTGGAACCGGCTGGTCAACGCCCAGGGCCGCACCGGCCAGGTCCCGCACGAGGAGCGGTTCAACATGCTCCTCAAGGAATCCTGCCCGCAGAACGAGAAACTCGTCGGCATCAGCCACACCGGCAACCGCGGCCTGTGCACCACCAGTCCGCAGTGGAGTTCCACCACGCGCGTCACCAACGAACAGCACGTGACGAACGACTGGGCTTCCGGGTACACGAAGCTCCAGTGCCCCAACGGGAACGCGGCCGTCGGCTACGCGAGCTTCACGCTCGTGTGCGCGCCGATCGCGTCCGGCACCAGCACGCGGGTGCTGTGGTTCGACCGCGGCGACAACCGGCCGGACCTGGGCGGTGACTGGGCCAACGGGCACTACAAGGGCCAGTGCGCCCAGGACGAGCACATCGCAGGCGTCGCCTACAACTGGCGCAGGACGCCGGACGCGTTGCTCTGCCGGAAGTGAATCCCGAAGTGCTCCAGGAAGGCGGCCGCGGGATCTTCCACCTCGGTGGAGGTCTTGCGGCCGTCCTTCGTCACCAGGACCTTCGTGCCCGCGACGGTGATCCGCCCGTCCGGCAGCGCGCGGGTCGCCATCGGTCCCTTGCGGAAGTGCGACTCCGGCGCCGTCTGCTGCCACCAGCAGGTCGGCACGAAGTCGGCCAGCTCACGCGGGCGGCGGTCCAGCAGGTAGGCGGGTGCTCCGTCGTGGAACACCACCACGTCCTCCCCGCGGTCCTCCAGCCGGAACACACCGCCGGGGTTCTTCTGGTCCTCACGGGACAGCCACGACAACGGGTGCAGCGTGAACGTCCCGAAGCCGACGTCGCACAGCCACTCGCCGTCCACGAGCAACGCCAAGTGCGCCAACGGCACCCCGAGCGCGCCCCCTTCGCGGTACACGCGGGCCGCCAGCAGGTCGACGTGGTGCCCCAGGTCGCGCAACAGCTCCGCGAACAACCCGTTGAGCTCGTAGCAGAAACCGCCGCGACGCCGCACGACGATCTTGCCGTACAGCCACGGGACGTCCAGCTCGATCCTGGTGTCCATGTGGATGTCGAGGTTCTCGAACGGAACGCTCATCAGATGACGTTCGTGCAGTTCGGTCAGCGAAGACGTGCGCGAGGCACCGATGAGCTGTAGATAGGCGTCCACCGTGCCACGATAACCACATGGGTGAGGTGAGGATCGGCACGTCGGGCTGGGTCTACCCGCCCTGGCGCGGGACGTTCTACCCCAAGGGCGTCACGCAGAAGCGCGAGCTGGCCTACCTCAGCGAGCAGCTCAACTCGGTGGAGATCAACGGGTCGTTCTACTCGTTGCAACGCCCGTCCAGCTACCAGAAGTGGGCGGCGGAGACCCCGGATGACTTCAAGTTCGCCGTCAAGGGCAGCCGGTTCATCACGCACATGAAACGTCTGAAGGACGGCAAGGACCTCCTCGCGAACTACCTCGCGTCCGGAGTGCTCGCGCTGGGCCCGAAGCTCGGCCCGATCCTCTGGCAGCTCCCGCCCACGCTCCAGTTCGACGCGGACCTGCTGACGGGCTTCTTCGAGGGCCTCCCCCGCACCACCACCGAAGCGGCCGAGATCGCACAGCGCCACGACCACCGCGTGGACCCGGCCCACACCACCACCGACGCGGAACGGCCGCTGCGCCACGCACTCGAGATCCGGCACGACAGCTACCGCACGCCGGAGTTCTCCGACCTCCTCAAGCGCCACGACATCGCACTCGTCGTCGCGGACGCCGCCGGCAAGTACCCGTTGATCGAGGAGGTGACGAGCGACTTCGTCTACGTCCGGCTGCACGGTCACGACGAGCTCTACGTCAGCGGCTACACCGACGAGGGTCTGGACATGTGGGCGGAGAAGGTGCGCGGCTGGGCGCGGCACGGCGACGTGTTCGTCTACTTCGACAACGACGCGAAGGCGTACGCGCCCCGAGACGCGAAGGCACTGCAAGATCGTCTGGCCGACTGATCCGATTGGCCGCACACTCGTCCGGACGGAGGTGCGTCCATGTCGATGAAGAGTCTCGCCGCGGCTCTGGTGGTCACCGCGGTCACGGTCGCCTCCAGTGGGGTCGCTGTAGCGCAGAGTGACAGTTCCTGCGACAAGGGCGAGTTCTGCGTGTGGACGGGCGCCGACTACACCGGCACCGTGCAGCGGCTCGACCTGGAGACGGCGAACCCCGGCGAGTGCATCCCGTTCAAGATCGTCGGGAGGTCGTTCGTGAACCGCCTGAGCAGGGACGCGACCGTGTACCAGCGGGAGAACTGCTCGACCGAGGCCGAGTTCACCACCTACCCGAAGCACGGCACCTACGTGCCGGACGCGTACTTCGTGACCAGGGCGGTCGAGGTGTGGGGGCCTTAACGAGCCCGCACTACTTCAGTGACCCTATGTAACACCACTCGATCGTGTGAGTACTCGCCAGTAGGTCTCATTTGCTGCCTAGGTTGCCGCCCTATCGAGTGGTGGCAGCTGGAGGAAATGTGACCGTGGCGGGTGAAGCCGGGTTACTCGAACTGATGGCCGGGAGACTGGCCCAAGACGATCTCACGCCACGTGCGGCGGAACTGGTGCTCGCGGCGTGCCGGAGCGAGGCGGCGCTGGACCGCGCCCTCGCCGGCGGCCCGGCGGGTCAGGACACCCCGCGGGAGCGGACGGACGGCCCCGGCCAGGGGATCTTCGTTTCGGAGATCCGGGTGCGCGGGTTCCGGGGGATCGGTCCCCCGGCACGCCTGCCGCTGGCACCGGGACCTGGCCTCACGGTCGTCACGGGACGCAACGGGTCGGGCAAGTCGAGCTTCGCCGAGGCCGCCGAGCTGGCGCTGACCGGCGACAACGCCCGGTGGACCCGGGCCGGGCACGACGTCTGGCGGCAGGGCTGGCGCAACCTGCACCAGACCGACACCGCCGTCGAGCTGGACCTCGTGCAGGCCTCTCGGCCGGGTCGCACGACGATCCGAAGATCCTGGTCGCCCGAGGAGGACCTGGCCCAGGGCGCGTGGACGCAGGACGGCGAGCCGTTCGACGACCGGCGGTGGCACGACGCGTTGGAGACCTACCGCCCGTTCCTGCCCTACAGCGAGCTCGGGACCGTGCTCGACGCACAGCCCGAGGACCTCTACGAGGCGATGCACCGCTTCCTCGGCCTGGAGGCGATCACGGAGGCGCAGCAGTCGCTCGCCGAGCACCGCAAGCGCCTCGCCGACGTCGTCGCCCGCCCGTACGACCGGCGTGAACGCGTGCGGGCCGAACTGGCCGCGTCGCCCGACGAACGGGCCCGGCACGCCGCCGAGCTGCTCGGCAGCGACTCCCCCGACCTCGACGCCATCGCGGACCTCGCCCTCGGCGCCGACGTCGGCGGCGGTACCGGCCCGCTGCACCAGGTCGTGGACCTGGCCCTGCCACCCGCCGACGAGGTCGACAGGTGCCGCGAGAACCTCGACCTGGCGCTCGGCGCGGTGTCGGTCGTGGCCACCGCCAACGCGCAGGACTCGTTGCGCTCCAGCGAGATCCTGCGCCTCGCGATCCAGTTGCGGGAGTCCGGTGGCGCCACCACCTGCCCGGTGTGCGACCTGGGCCGGCTCGACGGGATGTGGCTCGCGAAGGCCCGCCACCGCGCCGACCACCTCGCGAAGGCCGCCGCGGAGCTGCACGAGGCCGCGGACCGGCTCGACGTCGCGGTGGCGGCGGCGCGGGCGCTCTGCCAGCCGGTGCCGGACGTGCTGCGGGAGACCGGGGGCGTCCTCGACACGACGGCCGTGCTCCAGGCGTGGCAGGCGTGGGAGGACTGCGCCGCGATCGACGACCCGGTGCGGTTGCGCGAGGAGCTCTTCGGCCGCCACGCCGAGCTCGTCGCGGCCGTGGAGCAGCTCAAGTCCGTGGCGCGGGAGCAGATCGACCGGCGCGACCTGGTGTGGCGGCCGATGGCGCTCGCGCTGTTCGAGTGGCATTCCCAGGCGCAGCAAGCGCTTGCGGACGCCGAGGTGCTCGCGGACGTGACCGAGGCGGAGAACTGGATCCGCAAGGCGGCGGCGACGTTGCGCTCGGAGCGCATCGCGCCGTTCGCCAAGGAGTCGCAGCGGATCTGGCACCGGCTGCGCCAGCAGAGCAACGTCGACCTGGGCGCGGTGCGGCTCGGCGGCACCCGCAACGTCGAGCTGGACGTGTCGGTCGACGGCGTCTCGAACTCGGCGCTCGCCGTGATGAGCCAGGGCGAGCTGCACTCGCTGGGACTCGCGCTGTTCCTGCCCCGCGCGATGGTGGACGAGAGCCCGTTCCGGTTCGTGATGATCGACGACCCGGTGCAGGCGATGGACCCGTCCAAAGTGGACGGCCTCGCGCAGGTGCTCGCCGACGTCGGTCTCACCCGCCAGGTCGTCGTCTTCACGCACGACGAACGGCTCGTCGAGGCGCTGCGGCGGCTGCGGCTGTCCGCGACGGTGTGGGAGGTCTGCCGCGGCGAGGAGTCCGTCGTGCAGGTGCGGATGTCCGACGACCCGGTGGGGCGCTGCCTGACCGACGCCCGCGCGATGCGGGTGGACGAGGACCTGCCGGACGCGTTGCGGGCCGAACTGGTGGCGTCGTGCTGCCGGGCGGCCCTGGAGGCGGCCTCACACGCGCGGTTCCGCCGGGAACGGCTGAGCCGCGGCACCCCGCACGCCGAGGTGGAACGCGCCTTGGAGGCCGCGCTGACGACCAGGCAGGCGATCGCGCTGGCCGTGCTCGATGAGCACGCCGAGCCCGCGAAGCTGTTGCCGCACCTGGATGACGTCGTCGGGTCGTGGGCCGTGGACCTGCTGCAGGCGTGCCGCACCGGCGCCGGCGACCTCGACGTGCTGATCCGCGACACCGAACTGCTCGCGGGGTGGCTGCAGCGATGACCCTTCCCACGGACGTCCAGGACCGGCTGACCTGCGTCGCGAACCTGCTGGCCCGCCCGGACCAGCTCGACGGCGTGCGGATTCGTTGCTGCGCGGAGCTGTTGCGCACCGCGGTGGAACGGTCGGTGGCGCGGGCGTGCGGCGCCGAGAACACCGACCAGCCGGTGCAGGCGCTGCTGCTCAGCCTTCCGTCCCATGTGGACGCGGACCTGGCGTACGACGCCTCCCAGCTGTGGCACGCGCTGAGCCGCGCGATCCGCCACCACGGCTACGAGCTGACCCCGGCCGTCGCGGAGCTGAGCGGCTGGCACGCCGACACCGCGGCCGTCGCCGAGGCTCTCCAGCCCACCATGACCCTGTTCGGCACCATCGACCTCCACTGAAGGCACCGGTGAAACTGCTGCTGTTCGCGGACCTGCACCTCGACACCCGCTTCCCGAACGCCGGTCCCGCGCGGCGCCAGGCGTTGCGCGACACGCTGGGCCGCATCGTGGACCTCGCCCAGGAGTCCGGCGCCGACGCGGTCCTCTGCGCCGGCGACCTGTACGAGCACGACCGTTGTTCGCCGTCCACGGCGTCGTTCCTGCAGTCCGCGTTCGACTGCACGGTGCCGGTGTTCCTGGCGCCGGGCAACGACGACTGGTACGGGCCTCAGTCGGTCTACCGGCAGGTGGACTGGACGCCCAACGTCCACGTGTTCACCGACGGGACGCTGACCCCCGTGGAGCTGGCCGACGGCGTGACGCTGTGGGGCGCCGCGCACGTCGGTCCCGGCCCCGCCCGCGACTTCCTGGACGGCTTCGCGGTCAACCGGGGCGGCGTGAACCTGGCGCTGTGCCACGGAACCGCGCCGGAGGACGTCACGATCACCGGCCTGGACCACGCGTTCCTCGGACACGTCCACACACCCGAGCACGCCGCCCACCACACGTTCCCCGGCAACCCGGACCCGTTGACACCGGGCGAGACCGGCGACCGCGGCGCCGTCCTGTGCACGGTGCACGAAGACGGCACGGTGTCGCGCGAGGTGTTCGACGTGTCGGCGTCGCGGGCGCTCGACTGGGGACTGCCGGAGGAACCGTTCCCGTTGCCGGACTTGGACAACCTGGCGGCGGAACGGACCGTGCGCGGCCAGTTCGTGCGTGACGTGCTGGCCGACGAGTCACTGGACACGGCGATGCGCGGGCGCGTGCTCGCGACCGGCCTGCGGGCACTGGAGGAACGATGAAGATCGAGTCGGTGACCGCGCACGCGTTCGGCCCGCTGCACGACCGGACGTTGCCGCTCGCGCCCGGTCTGACCGTGGTGTCGGGCGCCAACGAGTCCGCGAAGTCGTCCTGGCACGCGGCGATCCGTGCCGCGTTGTGCGGAGCGCCGTCACCCCGGCATCGCCCGTGGGATGGTGACTCGTGGCGTGTCGGCGCGATGGTGTCGATGGCGTCCGGCGAGGTCGTCGCCGTGGAACGAGACCTGGACGACGACTCGGCACCGGACGTCGCACAGCGCCTCGGCCTCGACCGCACGTCGTTCGCCGCCACGGCGTGCATCGACCAGGCGGCCCTGCTGAGCGTGCTGGAAGCGGCCGACGGGTTGCAGGACCACCTGCGCCGTGCCGCGGCCACCGCGGGAACGGACGGCACGGTGGAGCAGGCATTACAACGCCTGATCGCACCGGCCGACGCCGTACGCGAAGCACGCAACCGCCTGCGCGAAGCCGAAACCGACTTGGCGGTGGCACGTCGAGAGCACGCCCGCTACCTGGAACTCAGAGCACAGGCCCGTGCAGCGGCCGCGGCGAAAGCCCGGCTGGCCGTGCAGGAACACGCCGCGAAGCTCGATGCCCTGACCGCGCGGATGGCCCGCCTGACGGAGCTGCAGGACCGCTTCGGCGACTCGCCTCCGTCCGGCCTCGCCGCGCAGGAGGAACTGACGCACGTCGTGAACCGCGCGCTGGCCGCGTGGCGCGCGGCACCGACCCCGCGCGTCCTGACCGGCCCGTCCGCGGCGGCGCTCGAAGCCGAGCTCCGCGCCCTGCCGGGCATCCCCGCCGGTGAGACGGCCGTGGACGACGAGCTCCGCCTCGTGGCCACGGCCTACGAGACAGCGGCCGCCGTCGCACTGGCCCACCGCGAACGCATGCCGTCACCCCCGACGACCGCGGAGCCGTCCGTGCTGCGCGGCCTCGCGACCCGTCTCGACCCGTCCGGCGGCGCCCGCCTGACCACCGCGTCGATCGAGGTCGACACCGCACGCCAGGCCCAGGAGGAAGCGGCCACCGCCGCCGCCCGCACCCAGGTCGAGGCCGACGTCGCGGCGGCACGCGTGCAGGAGATCGCGCTGCCGAACCCGTTCCTGCGCAACGCCTTGTTCGCCCTGAGCGCCCTGACGACACTGGTCGGCGTCCTGCTGCTCCTGGTCGACCAGCACCTGGCCGCCGCGACCGTCCTGGTAGCGGCGGTCGTCGCCGGCATCGGCGGCTATCTGTCCCGAGGCAACGCCCCGGCCCGTGAAGCCGCCGTCGCCTTCGCCGCCGACCAGGCCGCCACCGCCAGCCGTGCCCGCGCCCGCCTGTTCGCCGCCGACCGCGCCCTGGCCGAAGCCGAAGGCCAGCAAGCCGTGGCGGCCGAAGCCGTCCGCCTCAACGACGCGGCCGTCGCCGAATGCGCGGCCCTCGGCGTCCCCGCGGACCGCGAGACGCTGTGGCGCCTGGCCAACCGCGCGGCCTGGGAGAACGAGCACGCCGACCTGGTGTGCGAGGTGGCGAGGACCGAGAAGGCCGTCCGCGTGGAACTGGCGGCCCGCGGCAAGGTGGACAACACCACGTCCGTACCGGACCTGCTGGTCGACTACGAGACCGACTGCAAGGTCCGAGCCCGCCAAGCCGCGATGGCCGCCCAACGCCCGTACCTCGCCCAAGCCCTGGCCGACCGCCGCCAGGCAGAAGCAGCCGTGGCGGAGGCGACCGTCGCCCACACCAGAGCCCTCGCGCTGCTCCGCCACGCCGTCACCGCCATCGGCCGCACCGGCGAACGCCCGGAAGACCTGCTCCGCGCCATCGCCGAGTGGCAACGAGGCTGGGGCGACATGCTGCGCGAGGCCGAAGAAGAACGCAACGCGTGGGCCGAACTCCAAACCCTGCGCGCCGAGGGCACCGTGGACGACCTGGAAACCGCCCTCTCAGCAGCCCAGACCCACCACGCCACCCTGCTGGCGGCAGCCGCCCGCCACGCGGCCTGCGACCCCGTGGACCCGGCCTTGGCCGCCGACCACGACACACTGGCCGCCACCGCCACCGAGATGGCCCGCGGCCTCCCCAGCGTCCCGGAAGCCGAGGAAGCCGTCCAAGCCGCCACCGCCGCCCTGACCGCCCTGACCACCGAGGCCGAAGCCATCGACCTGGCCTCCCAGTACCTGACCGCCGCCCGCGAGAAGGTGCACAGCACCATCGCCCCAGCCCTGGAGACGACCCTCCGCACGTGGCTCCCCCTGGTGACCGACGGCCGCTACGTGGACGCCGCCATCGACGCCCAGACGCTGAGCGTGAGCGTGCGCTCCTCCTCCGACGCCTGGCACCTCGCCTCGGACCTGTCGTTGGGCACCGCCGAGCAGATCTACCTGCTCCTCCGCGTCGCCCTCGCCCAACACCTCGCCACCGAGGCGTGCCCGTTGTTGTTGGACGACGTCACCGTGCAGGCAGACGACACCCGCACACAGGCCGTGCTCGACCTGCTGCTGCGGTTGTCGGCGGACCGGCAGATCGTGCTGTTCTCGCAGGAGACGGCGGTGGTGGAGTGGGCTCGGGAACGCCTCGGCGACCGCGACGTACTGCACCAGCTCACGCCGGTGGCGGCTTGAGCTGACGAGCGGCGTTGAGCGCGAACCACCGCCTCCGGGCCTTCGTGCTCCGCAAGGCTCGGACGAGGCAGGCGGAGCAGGCCCTGCGTCCACCTGGCGATACACGAGCCGACAGTGTCCCGGAATTGTCAGACCCCGTCGCTACCGTCGACCCATGACCAACGCCGCCTTCCGCAAGCTCACCCCCACCACCGGCGACCGTCTCGCCGAGCTGGGCCTGCGCCTGGAGATCCTGGACCGCGCCGTCGCCGCCGGTATCGACGCCCGCGCCGCCTCGCCGCCGTACGGGCCGACCAACGCGGCCGGCCTGCTCGACTGGATCCACCGGGTCGGCACGCTGCGCCAGCTGCTGGTCGACGAGGGGTGGCAGCGCCTCGACCACTGGAACGCGGGCCTCGTCCGGCACCCGTCCAAACCGGTCCTGCTCGGCACGTTGCAGGGCAACCGGGGCACGGGGTCGCCGGACGCGCCCATGCGCAGCGACTACGCGAAGGGCCCTGCCCTCGCGGCGATGATGCGCGACAACGACCACGACCAGTTCGCGCTGTTCGAGGGTGCTCGCGGTGAGGGGCTCAAGCTGTGGTTCCTCGTCACGTACCCGGTGCAGCTGGAGGACCGGCTGGTGGTGCTGCGCGAGGTGTCGCAGCCGGAGCCGACGCCGCAGAACCAGGTGATCGAGCGGTGGGCGCACCGGATCCCGTTGCCGCCGATGGAGTTCCCGCTGACCAGAACGCCCAACGTGGACGGTCCGGAGGAGGTGGACTTCCCCATCGCGCTGCGCGAGTAGCAGCAGCGCTGTTCCGGTCAACGACGAATATGTCCGCCGACCTGAAATAGCTTTTCCACAATTCAATCCACTCGCAGTCGATCATCTCTTGTCCACCCGGAATGGCATAGCGCGCTTCGGATTCGACATTTAGGGGTGATTCGGCTCGATTTCTGCGCATGCGGTGAGCACCCGTGGGACTCTGCACGCACAGCGACGTCGCGGTAGCGCTGTGCTGAGACACCTGAAGGGGGAGGCTCATGCCATTCGCGGCAACGGCGGGTGCCGGCGGCGGTTCGGGCGTGACGATGCGCGTCGAACCGGACCAGATCCTGAACCTGATGACCAGGTACGAGGAGGTCCGTGACACGCTCCAGGAGTTCCTCTACCGCGAGCGCGAGACCCTGAGAGGCAAGCCCCTCGCCGAGGACGACGTCTCCCGGGACGCGGCCCACGTGTTCGCCGAGAACGCCGCGACCGCCATCGACGTGACCGAGCGGTTCCTCGCCGAGCTCACACGCAACATCGAGCAGCTCGCCCAGGCCGCGAAGACGTACAACCTGGTCGAAGACGCCAACCAGACCCGCATGCGGCAGCTGGACGGGGGCGTCTGAAGACGATGAGCCGAGCCATGTTCGCGACTGTCGCGCTGCTCGCCGTCGTTTCGGCGTGCGCGCCGACCTCCGGTTCACCCAAGCCGCAGAGCTCGCCCGACCCACAAGGCACGACGACCACCACCGAGTCGGCCACGGCACGGCCCCGGGAGATCACGCTTACCGGGAAGGACCCCTGCCAGCTCCTCACCGCCGAGCAGCTGCCGGCGTTGAAGATCGACCGGGAGGGCCGTCCCCGGCACAGCGACCTCTACAAGACGACCGGCTGCGCTTGGACCGTCAACGGCGCGGGCAACAGCATCGTGCCGGTCACCAGCGAGGGCATCGGCGCGTGGCGTGACGGCACGAGGCAGGGCGAGGTCACGGAGATCGACCCGGTTCTCGGTTTTCCCGCGATCAAGGTGACCATCCCGTCCGACGAGAACGCCTGCGATGTGCACGTGGACACGGCTGACGGCCAGTACCTCGCCGTGGCGTTCTCGGTCCTCCCTACCTACGAGGACCGATTCCCGAAACCGTGCGACGGGGCGCGGGCACTGGCCGAAGCCGCGATGCGGAACTTGTTGAGATAGGGGGAGAAAATGGCGCTCGGCAGCCACAACTTCGACGCCCAGTCGCACCAGCAGCTCTACGACAAGATCCACAAGAGCGTCGACCCGTCCACGGCGCAGGCGATCAGCGACGCTTGGGGCAACTTCCCCGTGGTGATGGGGAACGCGAAGTCGAACCTGCAGTCGGCCATCCACGCGGCGGGCGCGGTCTGGATCGGCGCGGCGGGGGAACAGTTCGCCGGGGCGACCGCACCCCTGGTGCAGTGGGCGGAAGACGCGCGCATGGCCGGCGTGGAGACGCACGCGTCGTTCCAGAGGCACCAGGCGAAGTACCTGTCCACGAAGGTCGACATGCCCAAGCCGGTCGAGGTGTCGTCGACGGCGAACGACGACTTCTTCGGAATTCCCGCGGGACTGACGCACCTGGTGGGCGGGCAGACCGACCAGGACGTCCAGGAACAGCAAGCACTCGACGCCAAGCGCGAGGCCGTCCGGGTGATGCACAACTACGACGACACGAGCCTCACCGTTGTGAACTCCCTCGGCGCGTTCACTCCCCCACCGGAGATCACGACCGAGGTGGCGGAGCCGGCGTTCGACCAGCCTTCCGCGCAACGCAAGATCTCACCGACCAGCTTCCCACCGTCCGCGACTCCCACCGGGGAGCCCGACCGGGGCACGACTCCTCAGCAGCAGCAACAGCAGCAGGCCGGCACTCCCACGTCACCGGCGGCCACGGTCGGCACCGACACCGCCCGCGACACCACCGGCACCTCCACCGCACAGCGTCCGGCGGACGTCAGGCCCGGCCCGATGCCGCAGCTCTCTCCCCCGGCGTCCCCAACGCCCGGCACGGCCTTCCAGCCACCGTTCTCCGGCCCGGTTCCCGCGACCTCGTTCGCGCGTCCCACCCCGGCAGGCAGCCCTGCTTCACGTGGCGGCGGCACCGGGGCGGGTGCCGGAGCATCCCGATCCGGCGCGCCCGCCTCCGGTGGGGCCCGTCCCGGCACGACCGGCCTCGGCGGTGGGCTCTCCGGCCAGCCGGGCCAAGCCGACCGGCAGGCCGGCCGCGGTCCCGCCGCGGGCGTCGGCAGCTTCGGCTCCGACACCGGCCGGGGCGGCGCCTCGGGCACAGGTGTGCGAGGTGCGGCGGGCGGTGCGGGAGCGAACGGCCTCGCCGGTGCGCCGCACCGCGGTGAGGGGGACGAGGACACGGAACACAAGACCGCGGACTACCTCGAAGAACTACGGGACATCTGGGGAGAGAACGACCTCCCGATGGTCGCCCCGCCGGTGATCGGAGATGACCGGTCGTGAGATTCGTGCTGTCCCGTCTGGAGTTCGACCTGTGCTGGGACCACCTGCGCCTCGGCGAGTACCCGACGATCCTATCCATCCCGTCGCACGGCGCGACGTTCGACGAGCGCCGCGCCCTGCTCCACGACGCCTGGCAGTCGCTGGCGCACAAGGGTCTGGTGGACCGCGGCAGGCTCGACCCGGATCTCGCCGGGCGGCTCACCCTGCTGGCCCGGCCGGAACGGGAGGTCGACGCGCGGCTGCGGCTCGACGACGGCCCGCGAGTGCGCGCGGTCGCGGCGGTCCGCCGCCGGTACGCGGTGCTGGCGGTGCTGACCGCCGATGCGCTGGTGGTGCAGGACGTGGACGAGAGCGCGCTGGCGAGCTCGGTCGTCTCGCTGCTGCCTCCGCACGCGACGTCGAAGTCACGCTCGATCAGCCTGCCCTCCGCCGATCTGGACCGGGCGGCCGAGGCGGCGGGCGAGTCGGCCACGCGCCTGGAGAACGCGTTGCGAGAGCACGGTTTGGCACGCCAGGACGCGCAGAAGGTCAGCTCGGTGCTGGGCAACGTCATCCGCATGGGACAGTTCGGCACGGCCTACCGCGAGATGCGCAACGGCGCACCCGGAAAGCGGCACCGCGGCCCGTATGTCGTGTCGTTCTACGACACGCCGGAAGGCCGCTGGCAGTTCACCCGCCGCCCGTCCGGCGACGGCCGCGAGTGGTCCACCCTGGCTCCGGCGGACCACTCGAGGTTGACCCATTCGGTGTCGGAGCTGCTGGGCTGCCTCGGCTGAGCGAGCGAACTCGTTCGACCGGCTCCTGGCGCGGTTGGGGACGCTCGGGCTCACTCTTTCTCCGGTCCGCGGCCCGGCCATCTCACTCGCTGCTACAGTACGCGGCCAGATGACCACAGGGGGTGCGCACTGTGAGTCAGCCAGGCAAGGGATACGGCTCGACCCGGCTGAGTGCAACCAACTCAAGGTCACGCTCCTCAGTCAGTCCGCACGAACATTGCCCTGGATGCCTTCCGCCGGTTCGGCAGGGTGGGACACCGCCCTGCCGAACCGGCGGCAGACCAGCGAGCGCGCGCTTCCGTCCCGTTGACGAATTGGTTCGAGAACCGGAGCCATCTGCGCTGACATGTCGAAAAGCCGTTCATCCCCAAGGGCCGTCGCGATCGCCGCCGCGTTCGTGCTCGCCACCTTCGTCGCGCTCGCTTTCACGGGCGTCGCTCAGATCATCTCGATCCGCGAGTGGTGTAAGGGCGGCGCGATCGAACAAATCCACCCAGGCTCCGCTTTCACGACGGAGCCGCAGTTGGACAGCACACCGGCCGTGATGTGCCGGAGTGGTTCCATGACGCTTGAACTGCCGGTCGGTCCGTCCGTGGCAACGATCGTGATAGCCGCACTCGGCGCGGCGATCAGCGTGTTCGTCGTCGTCCATGCGGCCAGGAACGCACGCGAGTCCCAGGCCCCCTGAGAGATCACACGAGAGGGTGCTTCTTCCTCGCTCCCGACGGACGGGACCCGCCTGGCACCCCGTCGCGCGGGCGGCGACAATGACCGGATCATGTTCACGCCCTCGCGACTCACGCTCGCACGCAGCCTGCGCGGTCTCAGCGCGGCCGAGCTCGCACGCAAGGCGGGAGTGCAGGCGCGGGCGGTCAGCGAGTACGAGCGCGGGGTGCGCAGGCCCAAGCCCGTCACCGTGGAGGCGCTGGCCGGAGCGCTCGGCTTCCCGGAGGCGTTCCTGAGGGCGCCGGAACCGCCGCGTCCGCAGCACGTGCCCGCGCAGGCACCGCCGACCTCGCAGGCGGCAGCGGCGGCCCAGCTGGCGATCGAGTTCAACGGGTGGCTCGAACGCCTCTTCGTGCTGCCCCAGCCGAACCTGCCGCCGCCCAGGACGTCACCGGACGACACGCGGTCGCGCTGGCGGCTCGATCACAGTCCCGCGCCGAACATGGTGCAGCTGCTGGAGTCGCACGGCGTGCGGGTGTTCTCGCTGCCGGTCGACTGCACCGCGCAGGAAGCGTTCTCGTGCTGGCACGACGGGACGCCGTACGTGTTCCTGACCCCCACGGCGACGCCGGAGCAGGCCCGGTTCGACGCGGCCGTCCAGCTCGCCGTGCTGCTCGGGCACGGCAGGCCACAGGAGTTCGCCGCGGAGTTCCTCATGCCCCGCCAGCGCCTCAAAGGCACCGACCACCGGCATTGGCACGTGGCGAGGGACAAGTTCGTCCAGCGGGCGAACGTCCTCAGCCTCGCGCACGGCGGCATGACGCGCCGCGAGACGTCGAAGCTGCTCACCAAGGTCTTCAAGGTGCTGCGCGAGAACGGCACGACACCGCTGCACGTCGCCAAAGAGCTGCACCTCGGCCTCGAAGAGCTCAACGGGCTGGTCTTCGGCCTGGTCCTCACAGCGCTCCCAGGCGGCGGCGAGCAGGGACCGAAGAGCCGAGCGCACCTCACGTTGGTCCACTGAGGCCAGTTACGGCACGGAGTTCCAACCCAACCTCATTGGGCCAAACGAGCGAACCGTGAAACGCATCGCCTGGCGTATCCGACACCCAGAGTGACGGGATGCCGAGTCGTGAGGACGCCCCATGACGATGCAGCAACGCACTGAACCTTCGCCCGCGGCCGTACTGATCGCTGTCGCCGTGCTCGCGCTGGTTCTGACCGTTGCTTTCGGCCCATTCGGCTTCGTCATCGGCCTGGCATTGTTCGCGCTGATGTTCGTCGGCACGAAGCACAACCACGCCTCCGAGCCGATCACCCCGGTGCGCACCCGATCCCGGCTCCGCCGCCTGTCGACGGCAGGACGGGTCGACATCGTCGGCGAGTCGCACCACCAGGACGCCATCGCCGAGGTCGCGCGACACACGACCAGGATCGACGGCGCCGTGCCCGCGACCGCCGTGCTGTTGCCCGAGTCCGCGAGGGCAGTGCGCATCGACCTGCTGCGAGGCGACGGCTCCGCGGTCACCGCCGGATACCTGCGCGGCGAGCAGGCCGCCGGCTACCAACCACTGCTGAACGAACTGGCCGAACGCGGCGAGGCCGGCTCGTGCCCCGCCCGCATCACGGGTGGCGGCCAGCGCCAGTACAACGTCCATCTGCACCTCGGCCCGCCGAGGTTGTTGCGGCTCGACCACGAGGTGCTCGGCACGACGCCGACCCTGCCCGCCGACCAGCAGGTCACCATCACGGACGAGGAAGCACATCAGCACGTGCTGCACCGCGTCGTCGAGGGCCGCACACCAGCGCACGTCATCGCCGAACTGAAGGACTGCTGCATCTCCGAAGGCCCCCACACGGGTGAACACACCTTGGAGGTGCTGCTCGAAGGCGAACGCATCGGCCAGCTCAGCTACGCGATGGCCCGGCGCTACTACGAGAGAGTGCAGGACTGGCGCAGCCGCACAGGCCGTGCGCTGTGCGAAGCCGTCATCACGAACGAAGGCACGCGCGGCCTGCACGCGAAGCTCCTGCTGCCCAAGTAGTTCACCCGTCAGGCGAACTTGCTGCTGTCCAGGTAGTCCGCGAACGTCCGCGGCGCACGACCGAGGACTCTCTGCACACCGTCCGACAGGTGCGCTTCCTCTCCCGTGCTGATGCGCACGAGCAGCATCGTGACCAGGTCTGCGATCTCGTCCGGGTAGCCGAGCTTACGCAGCGAGGCCGCGAACTCGTCAGGATCGGCGTCGGCGTAGCGGACGGGCTTGCCGGTGACAGCGGCGATCCGCGCGAGCATCTCGGCGAACGACAACGCCTCCGGACCACTCAGGTCGTAGGTCCGCGCAGTGTGTCCGTCCTCGGTCAACGCCCTGACGGCGACCTCGGCGATGTCGACGACATCGATGAACGGGTGGACGCCGTCACCGGCGGGCACCGCCAGTTCGCCGTGCTGGACGGGCTCGGCGAACAGGTCCTCGTCGAAGTTCTGCATGAACCAGGTGGGACGCAAGATCGTCCACTCGACACCCGACTCCTTGACCGCCGCCTCGAACGGGTCGTCCTCGGGTGCACCACGCATCGACAGCAGTACGAGCCGGCTGACACCGGACTTCACCGCGACTGGGACGAACTCGGCCAGCAGGACGGGATTGTCCGGAGGGACGACGTAGACCGCGGTCGCACCGGCGACGGCCTGCTCCCAGGTTGACGGGGTCGACCAGTCGAACTTCGTGATGGACGACCTCGACGCAGGGCGTGCGGTCGACCCGAGCAGTGCGGTGACTCGACGTCCTGTCTTGCCCGTTGCGCCGAGCACCAGGACAGTCGACATGTTGACTGGACTCAATGTTGACATGACTGAATCGAATCAATGTTGACGCGGACGATCCATGATTGATCAGCCGTCATCCTTGCTCGATCGTCCACGTGGTAGTCAGTGGTACATGAGCACACGTGATCTCGTGGACCTGAGGGACGCGTTGCGCGCGTTCGCCAAGGCCCGCGACTGGGACGACCGCTACCACACGCCCAAGAACCTGGTGATGGCGTTGTCCGCGGAGGTCGGTGAGCTCACCGACCTCTTCCAGTGGCTGACGCCGGAAGAGGCGCAGAACGCCATGCAGGACCCGGAGCTCGCCTGGAACGTCCGTGACGAGCTCGCCGACGTGATGCACTACCTGACCAGGCTGGCGGACAAGCTGGGCGTCGACCTCGTCGAGGCTTCGTTCGCCAAGATCGAACGCAACGAGCAGCGGTTCCCCACCGGGGACCTGCGGCCGGTCCCCGTCGAGAAAGGTGAGATGTGAGCCTGCAGAGCGTGCACGCCTTCCACGTGCACCAGAAGGTCACGTTGATGGTCAACCGCTACGAGATCTTCGTGGACGACAACGGTCAGCCGGGCCAGTTGGTCGGGTTCGCCGAGCAGAAGAGACTGAAGATCAAAGAACGCATCACGATCTACACCGACTCGTCGAAGAGCGCGGTGCTGTTCGAGTTCAACGCCCGCAACGCGATCGACCTCGGAAGTGCCTACGACGTGACCGACGCGAACGGCCGGACGATCGGCGTGTTCCGCAAGGACTTCGCGAAGTCGCTGCTGCGTTCGACCTGGCACCTGGAGCAGCCGGGCTGGGGCACGACCACGGGTGCCGAGCGCAACAAGTTCCTCGCGGGCTTCCGCCGGCTGTGGGGGTGGATCCCTGTCGTCGGAGATGCGCCGTTCCCCATGCGGTATCACTTCGACTTCGCGACGGAGAACGGCGCTTCCGTGTTCAGCGTCGACAAGAAGACCTGGCTTCGTGACCACTACCTGGTCTCGATCCAGGATCCTGGCGTCGACCGCCGGCTCGTGGTCGCCCAGGCCGTGGCGCTCGACGCGCTGCAGTCCCGCTAGAGGTACGTCAGCAGGAGGAGGATCAGGCACACCAGCAGCACGACGCCGAGCACTGCGGGCAGGAACGACTGCGGGGACGGCGCGGGTTCGCGGGCGTGCCTGCCCCGCCTCCTGCGCGCTCGCCACCGCAACGGTGCCTCCCCTGCCCACTGCTCGTTCATGACGATCACGGTAGGGAGGGAAAAGGGGCTCTTGACCGACGTCACCCGCTCGCCGGGAGCGCGTCACCCGGTCGGCCGCCCGTGATGAACACGCCCGCAAATGCGCACAACCGGCGTGGAAACACAACAAAAAGCCCTGCGGGGAGCGCTTGTGGCGCTCGACCCGCAGGGCAAATTAAGTTCGGCGGCGACCTACTCTCCCACACCGTAACCAGTGCAGTACCATCGGCGCAGAAGGGCTTAACTACCGGGTTCGGAATGGGACCGGGTGTTTCCCCAACGCTATAACCACCGAAACACTATGAAATTACAACCAGCAACCCCGCAGGGGCCGCGATCGGTCCTGGTTGTTCTTCCAGAACCGCACAGTGGATGCGTAGCGTCTTTGTAACAAGTCCTCGGCCTATTAGTACCAGTCAGCTCCAACCGTTACCGGTCTTCCACCTCTGGCCTATCAACCCAGTGGTCTAGCTGGGGGCCTTAACCCACAAAGGGTGGGATACCTCATCTTGGAACGAGCTTCCCGCTTAGATGCCTTCAGCGGTTATCCCTTCCGAACGTAGCCAACCAGCAATGCTCTTGGCAGAACAACTGGCACACCAGCGGTCCGTCCGTCCCGGTCCTCTCGTACT
>NZ_FNCC01000014.1 GCF_900100955.1 Lentzea fradiae
CCGTTCTCGGTGGTGCTGTTCGACGAGATCGAGAAGGCCCACCAGGAGGTCTACAACACGCTGCTGCAGGTGTTGGAGGACGGCCGCCTGACCGACGGTCAGGGCCGGACGGTGGACTTCAAGAACACCGTCATCATCTTCACCTCGAACCTGGGCACCTCCGACATCAGCAAGGCAGTCGGTCTCGGCTTCACCTCGGGTCAGGACACCGCGTCCAACTACGAGCGCATGAAGAACAAGGTCAACGACGAGCTGAAGAAGCACTTCCGCCCCGAGTTCCTCAACCGCATCGACGACATCATCGTCTTCCACCAGCTGACTCAGGACGAGATCATCAAGATGGTGGACCTGATGATCGCGCGCGTCGAGACGCAGCTGAAGAACAAGGACATGGCGCTCGAGCTCACCGACAAGGCCAAGGCCCTGCTCGCGAAGCGCGGGTTCGACCCGGTGCTGGGCGCCCGCCCGCTGCGCCGCACGATCCAGCGCGAGATCGAGGACCAGCTGTCGGAGAAGATCCTGTTCGGCGAGCTTCAGCCGGGCCAGATCATCATCACCGACATCGAGGGCTGGGACGGCGTCTCGGAGAACCACGACAAGGCGAAGTTCGTCTTCCGCGGCGAGTCCAAGCCGACCAACGTGCCGGACGCCCCGCCGGTCGAGCTGGCGGCTGCCGAGCAGGACTCCCCGGCGAACGAGTCGGAGTGACCTAGCGGCAGGAACGTGACGCGGCCCCCGGACCACCTCGGTCCGGGGGCCGTCGTCGTTGTGAGGCAAGGGAATCGCTCGCACGGTGCGGGGCCGTGCGACTTTGCCCGTTTCGCCGCGAACGCCTTCCCCTGCCTGTCACCATGTCTCGCGCGATCTCGCGCCAGATGGGGTGTCACCTAGGGGGTTCCTGTGCCGTCGGCGGCGTTCGAGCAGCTGGTCGCTCAGTTCGAGCGGTTCCAAGCCCAGATGCAGCGTGTTGACCAGCAGTTCGCCGGTATCGGCGAGATGCAGCAGCAGCTGACCGAGATGGAGGCGGTCGCCACCTCGGCGGACCGCGCCGTGACGGTGGTCGCCGGGCCCTCCGGCACCATCAAGGACATCCGGCTCACCGACCTGGCCATGCGCAGGCCGCCGCACGCCCTGGCCGCCGAGCTGATGAGCACCCTGCGGAAGGCCGTCGCCGAGGCGGCCCGCCGCCAGGCCGGCATCGTCGAGAACGCCGTCGGCGACGACCTGAAGCTCTCCGAGCAGGTCCTCGAGACGCAGGCGCAGCTCTTCGGCATGTCCAAGGAAGAGCTCCGCGCCGTCAGGTCCGAGGAAGCGGCCCCGCAACCGCCCGCCGCACCGGCTCCGCACCATCCCCCGGTGCCGCCGCCTCCGCCGCCGCAGGCAGGCGTCCCCGTCCCGCCCCGCAGGCCCGCACCCGAGCAACCGGACGACTTCGCCGAGCGGAACGTCCTGCGCGAGGACGGCTGGAACACCCGGCCGTCGCAGCAACCGCCCGCCGCGCCGCCCAAGCAGGACGGCAAGTTCCTGAACCTCTACGACGACGAGGACGGCCGATGAGCGGGTACAGCGTCGACCCGGAGGAGCTGAACGCGTACGCGGACAAGCTGCAGGAGCACCGCTCCTTCGCGGGCCAGGTCACGGGTCTCGTGGGCAAGTCGGACGTCGGTGACAAGTCGTGGGGTGTCGTCGGGATCTTCGTGAAGCAGCAGTACACGGAGATGCTCGGCGACCTGAAGGACACGCTCACCGCCATGACCGACGGGCTCGACTCGGGGATCGGGAAGTTCCGCGACACGGCGAAGGGCTACGCCGACCAGGAAGAGGCTCTGCGGAAGATCCTCGACGGCATCCAGGTCGACAGGGGATAAGCGGAGATGGCGGAACAGGAGTACACCGCGGGCGACGGTGACCAGCAGATCAAGATCACCGTCGGGGAGAAGACGCTCGGACAGAAGGCCGAGGAGAACGCCCCGATCTGGGGCAACTTCGTCAAGGCGAAGGAAGCCGCGGGCAAGACGGGTGAGACCGGCGGTGTCGCGGGGCTGACGGCCGAAGGCAGTGCGCTCGTCACGTCGGTCGTGGAGTTGGGTCAGGGAATGATGCTCGACCCGATCGGCTTCCTGGTCGGTCAGGGCCTGAACTTCCTGATCAGCGTGGTGCAGCCGCTGGAGGACGCGATCCACTTCGTCAGCGGCGACGGTCCGGCGTTGCAGCAGGCGGGGGAGAACTTCGGCGCGATCGCGCAAGGCATCTCCGACCTCGGCACGCGGTTCACCGAGGACCTGCAGAGCACCGTGACGACCTGGGGCGGTGAGGCGTCGGAAGCCGCCGCGTCGAGGCTGGGCGAGTTCGCGAGCGGCATCGACGGGGTCGCGGGCCAGGCGGGTGAGCTGGCCGAGCTGCTGATGATGTCGTCGATGGTCATGCAGATCATCGAGGACGTCATCAAGGCGATCCTCGCCGAGCTGATCACCTGGCTGATCATGATCTGGATCCCGGCGCTGGCCGCGGCCATCCCGAGCGCGGGCGCCTCGACGGCCGCCGCCGGTGCCGCCACCACCGTCCGGGTCGCCTCCACGGCCAGCCGTGTCTCACGCATCGTCGCGAAGCTGCGCGGCCTGCTCACCAAGATCATGGACTTCCTGCGCAACTTGGCCGCCAAGGCCAAGAACCTCGGCACCGCGTTCAAGAAGGCCATGGCGGACAAGAAGGTCCGCAGCCAGGAGGCGACCGACGCGCTCGCGGGCAAGACCAAGTGGGAGAAGTTCCGCGCCAACCCGGTCACCAGGCTCAACAGCCATGACGGCGTGGTCGGCGAACGGATGCAGAACGGCTTCACGAAGTCGATGGGTGAGGCGATCCGCAACGAGGCACTGGCCCAGGGCAACCTCGTTCACGAGAAGGGCGCGCGGAACACGTCGATCCAGGAGAAGGCCGACGAGTACGACCAGACGGGGACCGACTACTCGAAGCAGCGCATCGAAGGGTATCTGGACATCTGATCATGGACATCCTTCAGAAGATCTGGACCGGCTACATCCTCACGCCGTACTTCCTGACGTTCGCCGTGGCCTCGGTCGTGTTCCTGGCAGGGCGGCGCTGGCTGCACTTCCGCAGCCACGCCAAGCGGCGCGAGGCACAGCTGGCGGCGCTGGCTCCGCTGGCACAACGGCTCGGCGGCAGGCTGCTCGGTCCGGACGAGGCCGCGATGTGGACCGACGAGCTCTGCAAGCCCTTCACGACCGAGTTCTCGATCGCCTTCCGGTCGAAGCGGCAGTTCGACCTCTCGCTGGACTTCCAGCGCGGTCCCTGGCACGTCAGGGTGACCGAGGCATCCGTGCGGTACGACTCGCGCGGGTACGGTGTGCGGTGGTTGCAGGAGCACCGCATCGAGATCGCCACGGCCCGGCTGGCCCCGCTGAAGATGAAGCGGCCGGACAAGTACAGCGTCAACAGCGACCGGCCGCTCTCTCCCGGCCAGCTCGAACGGGAGTGGCGGGAGATCGTCGACGTCAAGGCCGCCACCGCGAAGAACGAGAACGCCGAGTGGCTGCCCGTACCGCTGCTCCCGCCGATGGACCGTGAGTTCTCCGCGTACAGCAGCGACCCCGCCGCGGCGGCGAGGGAGCTGAACTTCGACGCGCTGCACTGGCTCATGGAACGCGAGGGCGACCTGCCGTTGTGGGCGAAGCGGTTGAGGCTGACCTTCGAGTCGGGCTTCGTCTACCTCGTCGTGCACGACCACATCCAGCCAGGGGAACTGATGGGTGTCGTCGACACGATCTGCGGGCTGCTCGACCGGATGCCGGGCGTCCGGCCGAGGCATCCCGCGGCGGCGCTCTGACGGTCAGCGGGGCGTGACGGTGTACCCGGCCAGCACGATGTCCTCCAGCTCCGGGTCGTCCTCCTGCCACACGCCCTCGAAGTTGAATCCGAACAACGCCCTCAGCGCGGCCTCGCCGAGGTCGAGCGGGTGGAAGCGGAACGGGTACTCGTGGTCGTCGCCCAGGCTCTCCACGAACTCCTGGTCGCCCGCCAGGAACCGCTCCTCGAACGGCAGGGGCGTGCCGAGGTCCTCGATGACGCCGCTGTCCGGGGAGAGGCTGAACGAGCGGCGCAGGGTGCCGTCCGGCTCCCAGATCGCGTACGCGAAGAAGTCGACGACGCTGTGCATGGCGTGCAGGTAGAGCGTGCGGCCGGAGGCTTCGCGGAGGAAGCGCGGCGGCAGGTCGGTGGGGGAGTCGTTCGCGGCGTCGCCGGTGCAGATGACGGACAGGCCGTCGAAGACGCCCGCGTAGACCGTGCCGTCCGGCGGGTTGGCGTGGTCGAGGTCGCCGTCCTCGATCTGGCGGATCTCGTGCGACGGGTACAGGCGCTCGACGAAGGCCCTGGTGGCCTCCCGGTCGAGGCTCGGTGACGAGCGCAGCACCTTGCTGACGTCGTCGGACGCGTAGAAGAGCATCCAGTCCTTGGCACCCATCGTTCTCCCTCGTCAGGCGGTGGTGACCAGCATGACGGAGGGGTCTGACAATTTTCGCGGGGCAACGGACCGGTGGCGCCGGCCGTCCTCCCACCGTGGCGACCACACGGGAGACTGACGAGCACTCGGCGACACTGCTGCACGTGGTCGCGAGCGAGGTGAAGCCGCGCAGGAACGGGTTCGCCTCGTTCCTGTTCGTCGTGTGCGCGTTGGTGTTCGTGGTGGCGGCCGGTGTCCGGCTGCTCGGCATCGACGGGTCCAGGTACATGATCGCCGCGACGTCGCTGACCCCGTACTTCACCGTCGCGGGGCTGCTCGTCGGGTTGCTCGCGCTGTTGCGCAGGCGGTGGGTGGTCGGGCTGACGACGACCATCGTGGCCGTCGTGCTGGTCGCCAACGTGGCGCCGCGGGCGTTCCCGGACGCGCGGCCGAACGGCGTCGGTCAGCAGGTGCGGCTGATGACGGCGAACCTGCTGGTGGGCAAGGCGGACGCCGAGGCGGTGGTCAGGGAGGTGAAGGCGCGGCGGGTCGACGTCCTCGCGATGCAGGAGCTGACGCCGGAGATGGTGCGCGACCTCGACCGGGCCGGGCTCGACGACGTGCTGCCGCACCGGGTGTTCCTCGACGAGCCGGGCGGGTCGGGCAGCGGCATCGCCTCGCGGTACCCGCTCACGCAGCGGAACCTGACCCCGCCGTCCACGTTGCGGCAGGCCGCGGCGCTGGTGGACCTGCCGGGCAAGGACATCGAGGTCGTCTCGGTGCACCCGCTGCCGCCGGTCGTCACCGACGGGCCGGAGCCGTGGCAGCGGGAGCTGGCCGGGATGCCCGTGCCCGACTCGACCGGCGCGGTGAGGGTGCTCGCGGGCGACTTCAACGCCACGCTCGACCACGTCGGCCTGCGGCGGCTGCTGAACAAGGGGTACGTGGACGCCGCCGACCAGGTCGGCAAGGGGCTGGTCCACACGTGGCCGAGCCGGAGCGGGCTCTGGCCGCCGCCGGTCACGATCGACCACGTCCTGGTGGACGCGCGGTGTCCCGTCGACACGCTGGACGTGTTCGACCTGCCCGGCAGCGACCACCGGGCCGTCGTCACGCAGTTCGTCGTGCCAAGGTTGTGAGGGCTTCCAGCGCGCCCACCGGCAGCGACACGCCACGGCCGTGCCTGACCTCCGGCTCGCGGACGTTGATCCTGACCAGCGCCCCGGACGCGGCGCTGGCGAGCTCCGCCTGACGCCGCACGGTCGGCACCGCGGTACCGGCCCCGATCTCCAGCACGACCAGGTTCCGGTGGCTCCGCCGCCACTGGTTCAGCGCGTCGAGCTGCGCCTGGCTGCGGTGCGGCACCCAGCCCCAGTCGCCGAACATCAGGATGTTGGGCCGCGCGAGACCGCCGCAGTTCGGGCACGAGGGCAGCTCGCCCACGGCCCGCATCGTCACGGGGTCGACCTCGACGTCGAACGAGCACTCCCAGATCTCGTCGCGGCACGGCTCGACGCACTGGACGTGGTGGATCGACCCGTGGACCTCCGCCACGTCGGTGAACCCGGCCTTCTGGAACTGGCCGTCCACGTTGGACGTGAACACGCGGGCACCCCACGACCGCAGGACCTCGAAGCCCTCGTGCGGCACCGTGTCGCGGTAGAGGTGCAGCCGGTGGCCGTAGAAGCCCCAGGCCAGCGCCGGGTCGTCGGCGAAGTGGGCGGGGTCGGCGATCTCCTCGAACTTCAGCCCGAGCCGCTCGTAGGGCGGGTAGGCCCGCCAGAAGCCCTCGGTGCCGCGGAAGTCGGGCAGGCCGGAGTCGACGCCCATGCCGGCGCCGGCGCAGACGAGCAGCGCGTCCGCGCCGACGATCAGCTCGGCGGCTCTGTCGTACGCCTCGTTCACCGCTGGGGCTTGCTGCCCAGCACGACCTCGAACTCCAGCAGGTCGGCACCGGACGCCACGGGCTTCGTGCGCTCACCGGCGTGGGCGGCGGCGTTGGCCTCGCTGTCCCGCCAGGCCACGAACGCCTCGTGCGACTCCCAGCGCGTGACGACGAAGTAGCGGTCGTCGCCCGCCACCGGCCGGAGGAGCTCGAAGCCGAGGAAGCCCGGCTGGTCGTCGACCGCGCCCATGCGGTGGGCGAACCGCTTCTCCAGCTCGGGGCCCGCGCCCTCGGGGACCTTGATCGCGTTGATCTTCACGACTGCCATGGCACCCAGGTTAGCGCCGCACCCCGGCAGGCAGCAGGAACTGCTCCTGTGGGACGCCCGACTCGTGGAACCAGGCGCGGAAGAACGCCGTCAGGTCCTGTCCGGACGCTTCGGCGTAGTGCTGCTCGAACTCCGGCCAGGAGGCGTTCGAGTCGCGGTGCTTCTCCGCCCACGACCGCAGGGCCTTGAAGAACACGTCGTCGCCGACCTGCTTGCGCAGCGCGTGCACGGCGAGGATGCCCTTGTCGTAGACGCCGCGGAACTCGTTGCCCTGGCCCATGTCGTAGAGCTTCGGCGCCCAGAACGACGACCGGGAGCGCAGCTCCTCGACCCGCCCGCGGTAGCGGTCGTCGAGGTCGGCGCCCTCCTTCTCCGCCCACAGCCACTGCGAGTAGGAGGCGAGGCACTCGTTGAGGCAGATGTCCGCCCAGTTCTGCAGCGACACGGAGTCGCCGAACCACTGGTGGGCGTTCTCGTGCACGAGCGTCTCCAGGTCGGCCCACGACGCGTAGATCGGCCTGGTCTGCGTCTCCAGCGAGAACCCGATCTGGTCCGCCACCCAGATGCCGCCGGCCGCGCGCTGCGGGTACGGGCCGAACTTCGTCTCCAGGAAGCCGAGGACCTCCGGCAGCCGCGACTGGATCGGCTTCTTCGAGGCGGACGTGCCGGGCGCGTACGCGTCCACGACGGGCGTGCCGTCGGGCAGCGTCGAGCGCACGACCTCGAACTTGTCGATCGCGACGGTCGCGAGGTAGGTCGCGAGCGGCGTCTCCTCGGTCCAGGTGAACGTCGTCCAGCCGCCCTCGCGCCGCGGCGGGCTCTCCAGGCCGTTCGAGATGGCCGTCCAGCCGTCGGGGACGCGGGCCCGGACCTTCAGCGCCGCCTTGTCGCGCGGCGTGTCGTTGGCCGGGAACCACGTCGTCGCGGAGTGCGGCTGGCCCGCGGCGAACGCGCCGCCGGTCGACGAGATCTGCCAGCCGCTGCGGCCCAGCGATGCGTCGTTGATCGTCGTGGGCGTGCCGCCGTAGGTGATGACGGCGGTGAACGGCCGGTCCTTCGCGAGCGGGGCGGAGGGCGTGATCACCAGCTCGTGCTCGCCCTCGGTGGCGAACTTCGCGGGCTGCCCGCCCACCCGCACCTCGCTGACCTCCAGGGCGTCCAGGTCGAGGTTGAAGCGGGCGAGGTCCTGGGTGGCGGTCGCGGTGATCGTCGCGACGCCGTCGAGCCGCTTGGAGGCGGGGTCGTACGTGATCGCGAGGTCGTAGAGCGTGACGTCGTAGCCGCTGTTGCCGTCGAGCGGGTAGTAGGCGTCGCCCGCGCCGGCGCCTGCCTCGACGGCGGCCTCCGGTGACGTCGTCCGCGGCTGACCGGACAGGTCGCCGCCGGGGGTTCGGAACACGACGAGCAGCCCGGCGACGAGCACGATCAACACCAGGGCGATCAGGTACGGACGGGCCTTCATGCGTTAATCATCCCTGTGTCGGTGGTGGAGTTCGGCGGAACGGGTCAGGGCGTGCTGCTGCTGCACGGCCTGATGAGCAGGGCCACCGCCTGGTGGCCGGTCGCGCAGTGGCTGCGGCCGTTCGGCAGGGTCGTCGCGGTCGACCAGCGCGGGCACGGCCGCAACCCGCGGCGGGGGCCGTTCCGCACCGAGGACTTCGTGGACGACGCCGCCGCCGCGATCGAGGAGCTCGGCCTCGGACCGGCCGTGGTGATCGGGCACTCCATGGGCGGGCTGCACGCGTGGTGTCTCGCGGCGACCCGTCCGGACCTGGTGCGCGCGATTGTCGTCGAGGACTTCGCGCCGGACAACAGGGGCCGCACCGTCGACGAGTGGAGGTGGCTCTTCGACGCCTGGCCGGTGCCGTTCCAGTCGCTCTCGCACGTGACGTCGTACTTCGGCTCGCCGGTGTTCGCCGAGTACTTCGAGGAGCGTGAGGACGGCTGGCACCTCATCGCCGAGATGGACGACCTGTACGAGATCGCGGCGCACTGGGGCACGCGCGCGTACTGGGACTTCATCGACGCCGTGCGGTGCCCGTCGCTCGTCGTCGAAGCGGGCAGGGGCGGGCAGCTACCGGGGCAGATGGCGGAGGCGGCCCGGCGTTCCGGCGGGCAGCACCTCTACGTCGGGGAGGCGGGGCACATCGTGCACGAGAGCGCGCCGTGGGTTTACCGCGGAGCCGTGGAAGCCTTCTTGAGCACGTCGATCTCGCCGGTCTGAGTGTCGACGACCGACACCTCGCGGACCTTCGCCCTGATCGGCTCGACCGGGAAGACCTGCGCGAACGCCGCCTTCGTCCGCTCGTCGTCCAGGTCGTGGGCGAGGGTGCAGTGCGGCACCCAGTTGCCGGGGAGGTAGTAGGCGCTGGGGTTCTTGACCTTGCTCGCCAGCACGTCGTGGATGGCGGAGTGGACCGCGAGCAGTTCGGTGTCGACTACGGCGCCGAGCATCAGGACGTTGTCGGTGGTCGAGAACGTGCCGAGGGTGTGCAGCCACAGGTCCGGCAGCCAGAGGCGTTCGAGGTCCTCGCGCAGCTCCTTGCGGACCTTCGGGCCGATGGTGGTCGCGGCGGCGTAAGTGAGGTGGGGCGCGTACTGCTGCTGCGCGCCGACACGCCGTTGCAGGTCGCGGATCTTCCGGTCCGCCTCGTCGTCGAAGAACGCCACCAGCGCGTGCATCAGTGCTCTCCCGGCAGCGCGAAGAGACCGTCGCGGGTCTGTTCGACCAGACCGTCGTCGAGCAGCGAGACCAGGCACTTCTCCCGCTGCGTGAGGTCGTGCCAGACGATGTCGAGCTGCGCCTTCGGCACCGGTCCCGGAGCGCCCCGCAGGACGTCCAGCAGCTTGCCGCGCACCTGCCGGTCGGTTCCGGCGAACTTCTGCGCCTTCTTCTCCGGTCCCGCGTAGGCGGGGCGGCCCGCGAGCTGCCAGGCGCACTCGGCGAAGAGCGGGCAGTCGGCGCACTTCTGGTTCTTGGCCGTGCAGACCAACGCCCCGAGCTCCATCAGCGCCGCCGAGAACACCGCGGCGTCGTGCTGGTCTTCCGGCAGGATCGCCTCGACGTCCCGGAGGTCCCGCTTGGTCGACGGCGGGCCGGCGTCACCGGCGCCGTGCACAGCGCGTGCGACGACCCGACGGACGTTCGTGTCCACCACGGCGCACTTCTGCCCGTACGCGAACGTGGCCACGGCACGGGCCGTGTAGCTGCCGATGCCGGGCAACGACTCCAAGACCTCGACGTCCGACGGCACGACGTCGCCGTGGTCGCGGGCGATGGCCGTGGCGGCCTCGTGCAGCCGCAACGCGCGGCGCGGGTAGCCGAGCTTGCCCCACATGCGCAGCACCTCGCCCTGCGACGACGCGGCCATCGCGGAGGGCACCGGCCACTTGGCCAGCCACTCGTGCCAGATCGGCTCGACGCGGGAGACGGGCGTCTGCTGCAGCATGATCTCGCTGACCAGCACACCCCAGGCGGTGCAGTCGGGGCGGCGCCACGGCAGGTCCCGGGCGGCCGTGTCCCACCAGCTCAGCAGCAACTCGTGATTCATCACCGCCATCTTCCCAAACGCACGCGGGGGCCCTTCGTACTGTGTGACAGTACGAAGGGCCCCCGCGTGCGGAAAGGTCAGGCCGCCTGGGTCTCGGCCGCGTCGACCTCGCGCAGCTCACCGGTGTGCACGTCGTAGACGAAGCCCCGGATCTTGTCGGTGTACGGGATGAACGGGCTGCGGCGCAGCCGTGCCATCGAGCCGCGCACGCTCTGCTCGACCACCTTGAACGCCTCGACGGCCCACGGCGGGCGCAGGCCCGTGTCGGACTCCAGCTCGTCCTTGAACTCGTCCTCGGTGACCATCTCGAGGCCGCAGTTCGTGTGGTGGACCAGCAGCACCTCGCGGGTGCCGAGCTTGCGCTGGCTCAACGCGAGCGAGCGGACCATGTCGTCGGTGACGACGCCGCCCGCGTTGCGGAGCACGTGCGCCTCACCCTGCTTCAACCCGAAGATCTCGAACACCCGGATGCGCGAGTCCATGCACGTCAGGATCGCGATCTGCAGGGACGGCTTCGGGGACGAACGGTCACCGGGAACCACGTTGCCGAGCTCGTAGTTCCGCTTGAGCAGTTCGTCGATCGCGGTCATGTCACCCTCCACGGCCTCCGGCGGACCCCCACAGCGATGGAACTTCAGCGAGCGCGTGTTCACAAGGGGTTTGGGGCAATGTCACGTTCACCGGATCGAGCGATGCTCGCCTACGACTGGATTCCCGCAGGTCCGGTTACGTTCGGGCGGTGACCGAGCCCACTGGACCGCTGCCGTCCACGGTGTACTGGCGCCGCCGCATCGCCGCCGTCGGCGCCGCTCTCGCCGTGCTGCTGCTCGTGATCTGGATCGTCGCGGTGTCCGGGTCCGGAGACGAGGGCGTGCAGCCCACGAACGCGGCCGCGGCGTCGTCCTCCAACCCGCCGCCGAGCGCGTCGGAGACGGCCCCCGCGTCCTCGTCGACGACCCCGCCGCCCTCGGAGACCACGCAGGCTCCGCCTCCCGGGCCGCCGCAGGCGTGCCCCGACGACGTGATCGGCGTCGTGGCGAAGGCGGACAAGCCGTCCTACCCGGCCGGTGCGCAGGCCGAGCTGTCGATGGACGTGGTCAACAACGGACCGGTGCCGTGCATCAGGGACATCGGGCGCGAGCACCGCGAGCTCGCCGTGCTGACCGCCGACGGCGCGACGGTGCTGTGGTCGAGCAACCACTGCCTGTCGGCGGTGGGCAAGGAGGTGCGGGTGATGCAGCCCAAGGAAGCCTTCACCTACGGCACCAAGTGGGCGGGCTCGACCTCCCAGCCCGGCTGCGGTGCGCACACCAGGCTGGGGGCGGGTGACTACCTGCTGGTGGCGAAGCTGGCCGGGAGGACCAGCTCGCCCGTCGTCTTCCGGCTGGAGGGCTGAGCGCCCCGGCCCGTCACGGCCCGAACCAGCGCTCCTCTGCACCGCCGCGCGGCCCGCCGGACGTCTTGCCGATGATCAGCTCCGTGGCCAGGTTGACCGACCTCGGCCGCGACCGCTCGTTGGTGTCGAGCAGCAGCTTGCCCGCCGCGCGGCCCTTCTCCAGCACCGGCTGGCGGACCGTCGTGAGCCCGGCCTCCTCGCCCGCGCGGATGCCGTCGAAGCCGGTGACGGTGATGTCGTGCGGCACGCGCAGGCCGCGCCGGGCGGCCTCGGTGAGCGCACCCAGCGCCAGCACGTCCGAGGTGCAGATCAACGCGGTGACCTGCGGGTCCCGGTCGAGCACCTGGGCGGCGCCGGACGCGCCGGAGGCCATGTTGTGGTCGAACCGCTCGACCACGGGCACCTGCGACCAGTCGACGCCCGCCTCGCTGAACGCCTCGGCGAGGCCCGTCAGGCGGTTGCGCTGCACGTGGAAGTGCGCGGCGTGCTGGCGGTCCGGCGTCACGAAGCCGTCGTTGCGGTCGCGTGCGAGCCGCATGCAGACGACGCCGATGCGCCGGTGGCCCAGCTCGATCAGGTGCCTGGCGAGCTCGTACATCGCGCCGCGGTCGTCGATGCCGACGCGGTCGACGGTGCCGATGTCCGGCTGGTCGCAGACCACGGTCGGGACGGGCCGCTCCAGCACGGCGGCGAGGTGCGGGTCGTCGTCGGGGACGGAGTAGACGACGAAGCCGTCGACGCCTGCCCGGTGGACGGCCGCGACGTCCTCGCGCTCGGGGTTCGCGGGCACCAGCAGCAGGCCCGTGCCGGCGTCCTCGCACGCGAGCGCCAGGCCCTCCAGGAAGCCGATGGCGGCAGGGTCGCGGAACGCGTAGGAGAGGTTCTCGGTGAGCAGCAGGCCCACCGCCCCGGCCTTGCGCGTGCGCAACGAGCGCGCCACAGGATCCGGGCCGGGATAACCCAGCCTTCGGGCCGTGTCCAACACCCGCCGTCTCAGCTCGGGGGAGAGCTGGTCGGGACGGTTGTACGCGTTGGACACCGTTGTCCGGGAAACGCCCAGCTCAGCGGCCAGAGAGGCCAGCGTCGCCGGACGTCGCACATGCATCGACCGCGCCATGAAAGGACCGTAACGGTTCAGAACCAATTCGTGAAGTGAGGGTGACCTGCGTCCCTCCAATGACGCATCCGCGCAGGTGGCTCCATCTGGCTTGTTCAGAAATTGGTCCAGACCAAATGAGTCAGCGTCGCGGTGGTGCCGCGGACTCGCGCGCGACGAGCCGCGGCCGGAAGACGCGGGTGTAGTTGTCGTTGCCCTGCCTGCGCCGATCCGGGTCGAGCCGGAGCACCAGCTCGTCGATCGCGGCCGCCGCCATCTCCTCGATCGGCTGCGCCAGCGTCGTCAAAGCGGGCGAGCAGTAGGCGGCGAACGGGATGTCGTCGAACCCGACCACGGACAGGTCGTCCGGTACCGAGATCCCCCGTTGGTGTGCCTCCCGCATGACGCCGAGCGCCATGTGGTCCGACGAGCAGATCACCGCGGTCGGCGACACCGTGTCCAGCAGCTTCGCCACCGCCACGCCACCGCCCTCCGCGCTGAACGGGCCGTGCGAGACGTACTCGGAGCCCGCCGGCAGGTGGTTCTCCTCCAGCGCCGCGGCCCACCCGGCGCGCTTGAGCCGCGAGGGCAGCGACCGCGCGGGACCGGAGACGAACCCGATCCGCTCGTGGCCGAGCTCGATCAGGTGCTTGGTGGCCATGTAGCCCGCCAGCTGCTCGTCCACCGTCACGTCGGGCACGTCCAGAGCCGGGGTGGCACCGTTCAGGAAGACCATGTGCACGCCGTCCGCGAGGAGCTTCGCGTAGTAGCTCGGGCGGGGCGCCTGACCGAGCGGCACCTCGACGTTGGTGATCTCCGGTGACACGAACACCATGCCCTCGACCCCGCGGGCCAGGAGCATCCGGACGTACTCCTCCTCGCCCATCGGCGCGCCGCTGCGGGTGTTGCACAGCAGCGACGAGTAGCCCAGGCGCGCCGCCCGCGTCTCCAGCGCCTCGGCGAACGCGGGGAAGACCGGGTTCGACAGCTCCGGCACGAGCAGGCCGATCACGCCGGTGCGCTGGAGGGCGCCGAGCCCGCGCGGGGTGTACGGCATCTCCGCGAGCACCGACAGCACCCGCTGCCTGGTCTCCTCGTTGACTCCCGCGCGCCGGTTGAGGACCCGGCTGACGGTGGAGATGGACACCCCGGCTGCCCTGGCGATCTCGGACAGTCCGGACACGTTGCCTCCTGCTCACGCTCGGTACGGACGCAAGCCTGCCGTGTTAAGAAAAAATTTGCAACGAGTGATTGCAAGACAGGGCCGTTACGGCTTGGTTACGGTCGACGTCTTGACCTGACCATGGTTGGGGTAGTGAAATCGCCCGCAACATTCTCGCAAAACCTTGCAAGACCCTCATCTCACTCGGAGATGAGGCCCAGCTGGAGGGAACGGCAGCAACGATGCGACGGACAACCCTCGTGACCGCCATGGCGACGGGTGTCGCCCTCGTGCTCACCGCCTGCGGAGGCGGCGGGTCGAGTGACAGCGGATCCGACTCGGGCGAAGTGACCTTCTGGGACACCAGTGGTCCCAACGAGAGCCCGGTCTTCAAGAAGATCGCGGAGGAGTGCGCGACCAAGGACGGCTACAAGGTCAAGGTTGAGACGCAGGCGTTCGACGGCGCGCTCAACAACTACAAGACCGCCGCCCAGGGTGGCCAGGGCCCCGACGTCTTCCGCTCCGAGGTCGCGTGGGTGCCGCAGCTCGCGAAGCTGGGCTACGTCGCCGACCTGTCCGACACCGACCTCGCGAAGGACACCTCCGACTTCCTGGACGCCCCGCTGGGCTCCACGAAGTACGAGGGCAAGACCTACGCCGTGCCGCAGGTGACCGACTCGCTCGCGCTGCTCTACAACAAGCAGAAGCTCGCCGAGGCGGGTGTCGAGCCGCCGAAGACGTGGGACGAGCTCAAGGCCGCGGCCGCCAAGCTGGGTGGCGAGAAGGCGTTCTTCCTCAACAACGACGCGTACTACGCGCTGCCGTTCATCTACGGCGAGGGCGGCGACCTAGTCGACGCGTCCGCCAAGAAGATCGTCGTGAACTCCGCGGAGAACGTGAAGGCGCTGGAGACCGCGAAGGGCCTGCTCGACGCGAAGGCCGCCACCACGGCGCTCGACGCGACGAACTCCTACTCGAACATGCAGGCCGCGTTCTCCTCCGGTGAGGCCGCGATGGTCATCAACGGCCCGTGGGCCGTCGCCGACTACCTCAAGGGCGCCGCGTTCAGCGACCCGGCCAACCTCGGCATCGCCCCCGTCCCCGGCCCGTCCGCGGACAAGGGCAGCGCCCCCGTCGGCGGCCACGACTACGTGATCCGCCAGGGCACCAAGGCGAAGCAGTCGTCCATCAAGCTCATCCAGTGCATGGCGTCGGCCGAGTCGCAGGCGACCATCGCCAAGGAGCTGGGCCTGCTGCCGACCCGCAAGTCGGCCTACGAGAACGCCGACGTGAAGGCCAACGCCGTCGTCTCCGCGTTCGAGCCGGTCACCAAGACCGCGCACGAGCGTCCGTGGATCCCGGAGGGCGGCGAGCTCTTCGACCCGCTGAAGGTCGGCTACGCGGACTTCCTGGCCGGCAAGAAGGACGCCAAGGCGGCGCTCGACGAGGTCGCCCAGGCGTACAAGGACAAGGTCGTCCCCGAGTACTCCATCGGCTGACAAGTGCCGAGCGGCCGGGGGCGCGCAGTCCCCGGCCGCTCACCTGAGGGGAGATCTCGGTGCGTCGGTTCCTGGACCGGTACTGGTACGCGTACGCGATGGTGCTGCCGGTCGTGGTGGTCATCGCGGTGTTGGTGCTCTACCCGCTCGCCCAGGGCGTGTTCTTCACCTTCACGAACATCAACGAGGGCAACATCGCCAACCCGAACCTCGACCGTCCGGCGAGCTTCGACGTGGTGGGCTTCAAGAACTACATCAACGTGCTGTCCGGCGGCGAGTCGTTCGGCGCGTTCTGGGACACGCTCGTCCGCACGCTCATCTGGACGTTCTCCTGCGTGTTCCTGCACTACACGATCGGCCTCGGCCTGGCGATGCTGCTCAACCGCCAGGTGCGCGGCCGGGCGCTCTACCGCGTGATGCTGATCCTGCCGTGGGCCGTGCCCGCGTTCATCAGCGCGTTCGCGTGGAAGTACATGTTCAACGCGCAGTACGGGATCATCAACCAGTTCCTGCGCGCGATCGGCCTGCCGGACCCGGTCTGGCTCGGCCAGTCGAACTGGGCGCTGGTGTCGGTGATCATCGTGAACACCTGGCTCGGCGTGCCGTTCATGATGGTGGCGCTGCTCGGCGGCCTGCAGTCGATCCCCGGCGACCTCTACGAGGCGGCCGAGGTGGACGGCGCCACGCCGTGGCAGCGGTTCCGGCACGTGACGCTGCCGGGCCTGCGCTCGGTGTCGTCGACGGTGGTCCTGCTGGGCATCATCTGGACGTTCAACATGTTCCCGGTGATCTACCTGATCGCGGGCCCGAACCCGAACGCCCGCATCCTGGTCACCTACGCGTTCGAGCGCTTCTTCTCCGGCGCGTCCCGCGACTACGCCATCGCGTCGACCTACGGCGTGCTGATCCTTTCGGTGTTGTTGGTGTTCGCCACGATCTACCGGCGGGCGCTGCGCAAGCAGGGCGAGGTGTGGTGACGTGACGCTCGATGCTTCGTCTCTCCAGGTCGTGAAGGCCCCTGAACGCCGGCTGCGCCGCGCGGACAGGTCCAAGGGCGCCTCGATCGCCTTGCACGCCACGCTGATCGTCGCCTCGGTCATCGCGGTGTTCCCGGTCTTCTGGGTCTTCATCACGTCCCTGAAGCCGGACGCCCGCGCCGTCGAACCGACGCCGAAGCTGTTCAACGAGTCCTCTTTGGACAACTACAGCCGCGTGCTGTCCGGCGAGAAGGGCGACTTCATCGCCTGGTTCGGCAACTCCGTGCTGATCGCGCTGATGACGACCGTGCTCGGCGTGTTCATCTCGGCGACGGCGGGCTACGCGGCGTCGCGGTTCCGGTTCCCCGGCAAGCGCGGCCTGATGATGTCGTTCCTGCTGGTGCAGATGTTCCCGTTCGCGGTGCTCATCGTGCCGCTGTACAACATCCTGATCGCGTTGGGGCTCAACGGAACCTCGATCGGCCTCGTGCTCGTCTACTGCACGACCGCTGTCCCGTTCTGCACCTACATGCTGAAGGGCTACTTCGACACGGTCCCCGCCGACATCGACGAGGCCGGGCGCGTGGACGGCCTGTCCCCGTTCGGCGTGTTCTGGCGGCTGATCCTCCCGCTCGCCAAGCCGGGCCTCGCCGTCACGTCGTTCTACGCGTTCCTGACGGCCTGGGGCGAGGTGGCGTTCGCGTCGGCGTTCCTGTCCGCCGCGGACGAGTCGAAGACCCTGGCCGTCGGCCTGCAGGTGTTCGTGCAGCAGAACAGGACCGAGTGGGGCCACCTGGCCGCCGCGTCGATCCTGGTCGCGATCCCCGCGATCATCGTGTTCTACCTGGTGCAGCGCTTCCTGGTGCAGGGCCTCGCGTCCGGCGCCGTGAAGGGCTAGTTCGTCCCGTCGTAGCGCGACCTGGCCTCGTCGACCTTGGCCAGGTTGCGCTTCGACCACTCGGCGAGCCCGTGGAAGACCGGCGCGAGACTGCGCCCCAGCTCGCTGATCTCGTACTCCACCCGCGGAGGAACCTCCGGGTGGTACGTCCGCGTGACGAGCCCGTCGCGCTCCATCTGCCGCAGCCGCTGCGTCAGCACCTTCGGCGTGATCGTGCCGATCCGCCGCTCCAGCTCCACGAACCGCAGCCGGCCGTGCTCGTTCAACGTCCACAGGATCGGCGTCGTCCACCTGCTGAAGACCAGGTCGACCACGGGCGCGATCGGGCAGGCCAGTTCGGACTCCATCGGATAGTCACTTTCCTCTAGGTACCTGCTATCCCCGCGATGCTAGCTTTCGCCGCGACACCAATTCAACGGCTGAGGAGCTTGCAAGTGATCGTGGTGACTGGGGCGACCGGGAACGTCGGACGTTCGTTGATGGAACTCCTGGGAGACAAGGCCGTCGGCGTTTCACGGCCTGCCGTGGACCTCGCCTCGCCGGCGACGCTGGAGCCCGTCGTCGCCGGGGCGGAGGCGTTGTTCCTGCTGCTCGGCGGCGAGTTGCTGCGGCCGGACACCGACGTGGCCGGTCTGCTGGACGTGGCGAAGGCGGGCGGGGTGCGGCGCGTGGTGCTGCTGTCGTCGCAGGGGGCCGGGACGCGGCCGGGGCTGCTGCCGCACGCCGTGCTGGCGTCGTTCGAGGACGTCGTGCGGCAGTCGAGCCTGGAGTGGACGATCCTGCGGCCGAGCGGGTTCTTCTCCAACACCTACGCCTGGGCCGAGCCGGTGCGTGAGCACGGGGTTTGCGCGGCTCCGTTCGCGGACGTCGCGTTGCCGTTCGTCGATCCGGCCGACATCGCCGCCGTGGCCGCCGAGGCGTTGGCCGGTGGGCACGAGGGGCGGACCTACGTGCTGACCGGGCCGGAGGCGCTGACTCCCCGGGAGCGCGCTGGAGCGCTCTCATCGGTGCTGGGGCGGGAGATCCGGTTCGTGGAGCAGTCCGCGGACGAGGCTCGGGCGCAGATGCTGCGGTTCATGCCGCCTGTTGTGGTGGACGGGACGTTGAAGATCCTCGGCGAGCCGACTGCCGCGGAGCAGGCCGTCAGCGGTGATGTGGAGAAGGTGACCGGGCGGGCTGCCACCGGGTTCGCGGCGTGGGCCGAGCGGAACGCGGGCGCGTTCCGCTGAGGTCGAGCAGGTCGAGGTAGCGGGGGCGTTCTGGCCCGATGACAGCACTAAGGCCGCCCTGCGAAAGAGCGGCCTTAGGACGAGGCGTTCGGCAGTGCCTAGGCGCCATGGAACACGGTCTCTACCTTCAACTGTGCCAGTTTCCGGCGCCCTGCACCAACTTCGCGGCGCCCGCTCGCGGCCATCGAGCCGCGAACGGCACTGCCACGCACGTCTCATTTGGTTGGGACGTAAGCGCTTACGTCCCAACGTAAGCGCTTACGACTGTTCCCGTAAGCGCTTGCAATGCCTAACGTCGCGCTCAGACAAGGTGAAAGGTGCGTCACATGGCAGAGGTGTCCTACGTCAAGGCGTCGCGGATCTTCCCCGGCAACCCGCCGGTCCGCGCTGTCGACGAGCTGTCGCTCGAAGTCTCCGACGGCGAGTTCCTGGTGCTGGTCGGCCCGTCCGGTTCGGGCAAGTCGACCGCGCTGCGCATGCTCGCCGGTCTCGAGGACGTCGACGAGGGCGCCATCCACATCGGTGGCAAGGACGTCACCAACGTGCCGCCGAAGGGCCGGGACATCGCGATGGTGTTCCAGTCGTACGCGCTGTACCCGCACATGACCGTCGCGGAGAACATGGGCTTCGCGCTCAAGCTGCGCGGTGTGAGCAAGACCGAGATCAAGGCGAAGGTCGAAGAGGCCGCCAAGATGCTCGACCTCACCAAGTACCTGGAGCGCAAGCCGAAGGCGCTGTCCGGTGGTCAGCGTCAGCGTGTCGCGATGGGTCGCGCCATCGTGCGTGAGCCCTCCGTGTTCCTCATGGACGAGCCGCTGTCCAACCTGGACGCGAAGCTGCGTGTCGAGACGCGTGCGAACATCGCCGCGCTCCAGCAGCGCCTGGGCACGACGACGATCTACGTCACGCACGACCAGGTCGAGGCCATGACGATGGGTCACCGCGTCGCGGTGCTCAAGGACGGTCTGCTCCAGCAGTGCGACACGCCTCGCGCGCTGTACGACAAGCCGGCCAACGCGTTCGTCGCGGGCTTCATCGGCTCGCCCGCCATGAACCTCAAGACCGTGCCGATCACGTCGGAGGGCGCGAAGCTCGACGGCGTCATCGTGCCGCTGTCGCGGGACGCGCTCGCCGCGGCCGGTGGGCTGGACGAGGTCACCTTCGGCATCCGTCCCGAGGCGCTCGGCATCGTGCCGTCGTCCGAGGAGGGCATGGAGATGGCGGTCGAGCTCGTCGAGGAGCTCGGTGCGGACGCGCTCGTGCACGGCGCGGTGAAGATCGGTGACGGCTCGCAGCGCTTCGTCGTCCGCGTCGACGGCCGCACGCCGCCGACCCTGGGCCAGACGGTCAAGGTCGCCGTGCGCGACCACAGCGAGATCCACCTGTTCCACCCCGAATCGGGCGAGCGCCTGGAGGCGTGAGTCACACGCGAAAGCCCCCGGCGTGACCGCCGGGGGCTTTTTCGTGTCGTAATATGAACTCGACAACGGTTTCCATTACCTGATCGAGGGACGGCGTGATGACTCTCCGCAACGCTCTGGTCGGCACTTTCGCCGTCGTGAGCCTGGCTGCCTGCGGCACGACCACGCCGTCCGCCGACAACGGCAAGATCCAGGTCGTGGCCTCCACCAACGTGTGGGGCAGCGTCGTCAAGGCCGTCGGCGGCGACGAGGTCGAGGTCAAGGCGCTGCTGGAGGACCCCGGCGCCGACCCGCACTCCTACGAGAGCAAGCCCGCGGACGCCGCGCTGGTGAAGGACGCGCAGCTGGTCGTGTTCAACGGCGGCGGCTACGACGACTTCTTCGCCAAGCTGATCACCAGCGACGCCACCAGGAAGATCGAGGCGTTCCCGCTGGCCGACGATCACAGCGAGCCCCACGCCGAAGAGACCCACCCAGAAGAGACGCAAGCAGAAGAAACCCACGCCGAAGAGACGCACGCAGAAGACGCCCACGGGCACGACCACAGCGTCAACGAGCACGTCTGGTACGACCTGCACACCGTGCGCGCGGTCGCCGAGGCGGCCGCGAACGAGCTCGGTGCCCTCGCGCCCGAGAAGAAGACGACCTTCGAGAGCAACACGCAGAAGTTCAGCGAGGCCCTCGAAGAGCTGGAGAAGAAGGTCGCCGGCGCGGGCGCGGGCAAGAAGGTCGCCTCGACCGAGCCCATCGCGCACTACCTGCTCGACGAGACCGGCGCCGAGGACGTCACGCCGGAGGCGTTCAGCAAGGCCATCGAGGAGGAGTCGGACGTGCCGGCCGCCGCGCTCGCCGCGATGAACCAGGTCGTCGAGGGCAAGCAGGTGAACCTGCTGGTCAACAACACCCAGACGGAGAACAGGGTCACGCAGGGGCTGGTCGAGAAGGCCAAGGCGGCCGGTGTGCCGGTCGTGGAGGTCACCGAGACGCTGCCGGAGGGCGTGACCGGCTACCTTGACTGGATGAGCAAGCAGGTGGACGCGCTCGTGCAGGCGTTGAAGGCATGACGGCGATCTCGCTGCGCGGGGCCCGGCTCTCCTACGGGAGCCGGGTGCTGTGGGACGGGCTCGACCTCGACGTCGAGCCGGGTGAGTTCCTCGCGGTCCTCGGCCCGAACGGGTCCGGCAAGACCAGCCTGATGCGCGTGCTGCTCGGGTTGCAGCCGCTGTCGTCGGGCACCGTGACGGTGGCCGGTGGCAACCGGGCCGTCGGGTACATCCCGCAGCAGCGAGCGCTCGACCAGTCCATGACGTTGCGGGGCCGCGACCTCGTCGGGCTGGGCCTGGACGGCTACCGGTGGGGTCTCGGGCTGCGGAACCGCCGTGAGCGGCGCATCCGGGTCGACGCCGCGATCGAGGCCGTGGGCGGCACGCGCTACGCGGACGAGCCGATCGGGTTGTTGTCCGGCGGTGAGCAGCAACGGCTGCGGGTCGCGCAGGCGCTCGTCGGCGACCCGACGGTGATGCTGTGCGACGAGCCGCTGCTGTCGCTCGACCTCGCGAACCAGCGGGTCGTCTCCGAGCTGATCGACAAGCGCCGCCGCGAGGCGGGCACGGCCGTGCTGTTCGTGACGCACGAGCTGAACCCCGTGCTGCCCCTGGTGGACCGGGTGCTGTACCTGGTCGGCGGGCGGTTCCGGATCGGCACGCCGGAGGAGGTCATGACCTCCCGGACGCTGTCCGAGCTGTACCGGACGCCGGTCGAGGTCGTCCGGGTGCGGGACCAGATCCTGGTCGTCGGAGCCGGGGCCTGCGAGGAGCAGACCCACCACCTGACCGCGGCAGAGGCGGCGTCGTGACCCTGCTTGACCTGCTCGAGCTCGACTTCGTGCAGACCGCCCTGATCGCGGCGGCCGTGCTGGGCCTCGTCGCGGGCGTGCTCGGGCCGCTCGTCGTCACCCGCAAGATGGCGTTCGCGGTCCACGGGACCAGCGAGCTCGCGTTCACCGGTGGCGCCGCCGCGCTGCTGCTGGGGGTCGGTGTCGGCTACGGCGCGCTGGCCGGGTCGATCCTGGCCGCCGTGCTGCTCGGCGTGCTGTCCCGCCGGGAGAGCGACAGGGACTCCGTCATCGGCGCCATCCTGGCGTTCGGCCTCGGCATGGGCATCCTGATGCTCGCCCTCTACAAGGGACGGGCCGCCAACAAGTTCGGCCTGCTCACCGGCCAGATCGTCGGTGTCGACTCGACCGACCTGACGCTGCTGGTGGTGTCGTCGGTCGCCGTGCTGGCGGTGCTGGCGTTCATCTACCGGCCGCTGTTCTTCGCGTCCGTGGACCCGGACGTGGCGATCTCGCGCGGGGTGCCCGTGCGCGGGCTGTCCATCGTGTTCGCGGTGCTGGTCGGTGTCGCCACGGCGCTGAGCGTGCAGGTCGTCGGCGCGCTGCTGGTGCTGGCGCTGATGATCACGCCCGCTGCCGCCGCCATGCGGGTCACGGCCTCGCCGGTGCGGGCCACCGTGCTCTCGGTCGTGTTCGCCGAGGTGGCCGCGGTCGGTGGCATCGTGCTCTCGCTGCAGCCGGGACTGCCGGTGTCCGCGCTGGTCACCGCGATCAGCTTCGTGATCTACCTGGTCTGCCGAGGCATCGGCGCCGTGCAGCGCCGGGCTGCCTGAGCGCGGCTCACGCCGAGCGGGACGTGATCGGCTTGGTGATGTCGATGTCGATCTCGATCTCGATGCCCGCTTCGTCCTGACGCGGGGCAGGCATCGGCATCAGGCGCGGCGGGATGTCCAGGCCCGCGACCCGCACCTGGTTGCGGCCGCTCTCCTTGGCCTTGTACAGGGCCGCGTCCGCCGAGTGCTGCGCCGTCGCCATGTCCGGGCCGTTGTCCGGGATGACCGCCACGCCGATGGACGCGCTGATCGCCTGGAGGGACGCGCCCTCGGGCTCCGGCGGCTGGATCTCGCGGCCGTAGAGGGTGACGACGTTGCGGTGCTTGTCGGTCGTGGGGACGGCCAGGGAGCCGATCGCCTCGCGGATGCGCTCCGCGATCGTCACGCCCTGGGCCACCGGGGTGTCCTTGAGCGCCACGACGAACTCCTCGCCGCCGTCGCGTCCCGCCACGTCGCCGGGGCGGAGCTTCTCCCGCAGGATCCGGCCGACCTCGGCCAGCACGGCGTTGCCCGCGGGGTGGCCCCAGGTGTCGTTGATGCGCTTGAAGTGGTCGAGGTCGATCACCAGGACGGTCATCGGCTCGCCGTCGATGCGGCAGCGCTCGGCCAGCCTGCCCGCGTACTCGGCGAGGCCGTTGGTGTTGAGCAGGCCCGTCCGGTAGTCGGTGTGGGCGTCCGCGGCGAGGCGCTGGTGCAGCTGCTCCTGCTCGCGCAGCAGGCGTTCGAGGTGGGCCCTGCGCTCTCCCGCGCGGGAGAGCAGCGCGTTCACCAGGATCACCGGGACGGTGAGCAGCAGCGGGCCGACCCAGTGGCTCGTCATGAGCATGCCGAGCATGGCTCCGGCGCCGAGCGTGCTCATCTCGAGCATGTTGTCGACCTTGGAGCCGAGGAAGTCGAGGACCTTCGAGTTCGGGGTGACGATCTTGAAGGCGATCGCGACGGTCATGACCTGGACGAACCAGTACAGGACGGCGGCGATGGCGAGCACCAGGACGAGGCCGAGGTCGGTCGCGACGTTGCCGGTGGCGGCCAGCGACACGCCCGTCAGGTGGACGAGCGCCCACGCGAGCATCGTGGAGGCGAGCATCGAGGCGGTGCCGAACACGAACCGGTAGGGCTGCCGGCGGGCGATCGGCTGGATGAGGATGCGCATCCAGATCGTGGTGATGACGGCCAGGCCACCGGGCAGTGCCACGGCCGCGGCGAAGGTCCAGACCGAGGTCAGGTCGATGTGGGGGCCGGACGCCTCGTTGCGGCGCGCCTCCTCCGCTCTGCGGACGATGGTGAGGTGAATGGTGATGGCGGCGATGAGCGCACCGAAGCGCAGCCAGTCCGCGGTCGAGACGGATGTGAGTTTGGTCAACAGCCAAATGGACGCGCAGGCGACCGCCGCTTCGAGCACGAAAAAGTAGGCGATCGCACTAGGCGCAACCGTCCAAAGGTCCCAGTTGCGAATCGGAGTCAAGCCGAGTGCCCGCGATCGCCCGCGATCAGTCAAACTGTTCTTCACCACGACCCCCTACGCTCATGGCACATCATGAGCAAGCCGCCGCTGACCAGGTCGTAGACCTACCTGCGCTGCTGCTCGCCGCAACGAGGAGGTGCCTTCCATGAGCAACCGTGACTTCTGAACCCCTGCCTCTCGCCGACCTGACCACAATCATCCTGGTACCTCTACAACGGATATCGCTTTTGGTGACCGTTCTGTTTCAGATTGCCACCGCCTTCGTCCCACTGCGACCGCGCGCCCGTCTCCAGGCGAACGTCGCGTGCGTCGCCAGCAGCAGTCCGATACCGCCCGCACCCGCGATCGTGGCCGTGACCGATCCGACGGAGTGGGCGACGACACCGGCCAACGCCATTCCTCCGCCCTGGCTGGAGCGCAGCGCGGCGCGTCCGATGCCGTAGGCCCGTCCGCGGTACTGGTCGGGCAGCAGCCGCATCCACGCCGCTCGCGCGGGAGTGTGATAAGCGCCACCGATACCGGCGAACACGAGCAGGACGATCGTCCAGGTGAGGTTCGGGTTGAACGCGAACAGCACCAGCGGCGCCAGGGACAGGATCGCCAGCGGGCCGATCAGCTTCTCGCGCTTCGCCGGGTCGCGCACCAGCCGGAAGAGCAGCGCCACGCCCAGCACGTTCGCGGCGGGTTCGATCGCGAGGATCAGGCCGACCGCCCACACGGCGTCCAGGCTCGCCGCGAGCGGCACCGCGAGTCCTTCCGGGACCATCGCGAGCCCCGCGAGCAGCCGGACGCCCAGCAGCGTCCTCAGCCGCGGTTCCGACACCATCAGCGTGAGCACGCCGCGTGGTTCGTCGTCCTTCTTCTTGCGGCCCAGCGGGTCGGCGGCGGGCCGGTGCTGTACGGACGTCTGCACCAGGACGGCCAGCAGGACGAACGTGAGGGCGTTGATCACGAGCGCCACGGCGGGGGTGGTCTGCGCGACGAGGAAGCCGGCTGCGGCGAGGCCCGCCATCTGGGCGGTGTCGACGGACGTGCCGAACAGCGCCACGCCGTCGTCGTAGCGCTTGGGCGGCAGCACGTTCGGCAGGCTCGCCTCCTGCGCCGCGAGGTACGGCGAGGAGATCGCCAGCACCACCACGAGCAGCACGATCATCGCCCACAGCGGCATGCCGGGGATGGCCATCACGCCCATGAGCACGGCCTGCATCCAGGCCGTCGTCACCATCACGGTGCGTCGCGGGAACCGGTCGGCGACCCAGCCGAGCAACGGGCCCGAGATCAGCGGCGGGAACAGCGTCAGCGACCACGTGAGCGCGGTCCACGCTGCGGATTGTGTTCGTTCGAACACGAGAAGTGACAATGCGACGGCGGCGAGCTGGTCTCCGGCGGTGGAGACGGTCGAACCGATCCACATGGCGCGGAACTCGCGCAAACTCAGGAGCTCGCGGAGGGCGCCGCGGGTCGTCATGGGTGCCCTCGGCGGGCCGCGCCGTGCGCGCGGCGAATCAGCAGGTCCTGATTCGCTCTACGCCGAGTCACGTCGCCCCCGCCGGTGGTAATCAATTTCTATCGACAATCACGGTAGAAGCTGCCTGACCGTTCAACGTCTGTCCTACCACAGTGTGTACCTAAACGGAGCAGGCCAGTTACCGAAAGTAGTTACAATAGCGAAACGTAGACCTGATCTTCTTCACAGTTGACCTCCCTGCCGCCTGTTTGGACCCCAAATGGTCACAGTGCGTGTCAACTGGTTCCGAACGGGTGTCATCTGCTGCGCCAAGCGGTGCAACCTGCTCCGACTCCTGCCGACCGGCGTCCGCAAATTGCCATCTGCACGAACGTACCTGCGTCCGGAAGGGCTGCGAAATGGGCCTCCCCGTTTGTGGGGGAGGCTCACACCGGTGAGAGCAAGAGCCGGAAGTAGTGTTTCCCGCTCACCGGAACGAAACCGGTTCAGAGAGCGGGAAAACGATCACTAACGTCGGTGAAACATCTCGCTTGGCGTGGCGAACCAGCCGATAACGTCAGAACGTCAGCCCTTGGCCGCGATCCGGCGGCGGCGGGCCACCTCGGCCAGCACCACGCCGGCCGCCACGGACGCGTTGAGCGACTCGACGCCCGTGGCCATCGGGATCGACACGGTCTGGTCGCACGTCTCCTTGACGAGGCGGCCGAGACCGCGGCCCTCGGAGCCCACGACGACAACCAGCGGGCCGGTCGCGAGGTCGAGGCCGTCGACGTCCACGTCACCGTCGGCGTCGAGGCCCACGACCATGAGCCCTGCCTCCGCCCAGTCACGCAGCGTGCGAGTGAGGTTCGTGGCCATCGCGATCGGCAGCTTCGCCGCCGTGCCCGCGCTGGTCCGCCACGCCACCGCCGTCATCGACGCGCTGCGCCGCTGCGGCAGCACCACGCCGTGCGCGCCGAACGCCGCAGCGGACCGCACGACGGCACCCAGGTTGCGCGGGTCCGTCACGCCGTCCAGCGCCACCAGCAGCGGCGGCACACCGGCGCGCTGCGCCAGGTCCAGCAGCTCGGCGGGCGTGGCGTACTCGAACGGCGGCACCTGAAGGCCGAGGCCCTGGTGCATCGCCCCGCCGGTGATCCGGTCGAGCTCGCCGCGGGCGACCTCCAGCACGGAGATGCCCCGGTCGGCGGCCAGGCGCACGGCCTCGGCCACGCGGTCGTCCGCGTCGATGCCCAGCGCCACGTACAGCGCCGTCGCGGGCGTGCCCGCACGCAGGCACTCGACCACGGGGTTGCGGCCCGCGACGGTCTCGGCCTGGGCCTTCTCCGTCTTCTGGCGCCGCTGGGTCTTCACGGCGTCGCTCTTCGCGGCCACCTTGGCCCGCTTGTACGCCGGGTGGTTCGGGCGGTCCGACGCCTTCGGCGTCGGACCCTTGCCCTGCAGCCCCTTGGACTTCTGCCCGCCGGAGCCGACGACCGCGCCCTTCTTGGAGCCCGGATTGCGCATCGCGCCCTTGCGCTTGGAGTTGCCAGCCACGGAAGTCAGTCGTCCTTCAAAGTCCACTGCGGACCGTCGGGGGTGTCCTCGACGGCGATGCCCGCCTCCAGCAACTGGTCGCGCAACGCGTCAGAGCGCGCGAAATCCCTGCTCTTGCGGGCTTCCTGGCGTTCGACCAAGAGTCGATCCACCAGCGTGGTCAACGCCTGCCGCATGCCGGTGTCGGCAGACGACTGGTCGTTCCACTTCGGCGACAACGGGTCGACGCCGAGGATGTCGGCCATCCGGCGCACGCACTCGGCGGCCGCACGGGCCTCCTCGTGGGCGCCGTCGGCGAGTGCGGTGTTGCCCTGGCGCACCTTGTTGTGCAGTGCCGCCACGGCCTGGGGCGTGTTCAGGTCGTTGTCCATCGCCGCCACGAAGTCGGGGCACATCTCGCCGCTCAGCTCGATCGGCCCGACGCGCTCGGTGGCGCGGCGCAGGAACGACTCGATGCGCCCGTAGGACGTCACCGCCTCGCGCAGCGCCTCCTCCGAGTACTCGATGTGCGACCGGTAGTGCGGCGCGACCAGGTAGTACCGCAGCTCCTGCGCGCGGACCAGCTCCAGCATCGCGGGGATGGACACGGTGTTGCCGAGCGACTTGGCCATCTTCTCGCCCGACATCGTCACCCAGTAGTTGTGCATCCAGTAGTTCGCGAAGCCGTCACCGGCCGCCCGCGACTGGGCCTGCTCGTTCTCGTGGTGCGGGAACATCAGGTCGAGCCCGCCGCCGTGGATGTCGAACGTGGCGCCGAGGTACGTCGTGGCCATCGCCGAGCACTCCAGGTGCCAGCCGGGCCTGCCGTTGCCCCACGGCGTGGGCCAGGACGGCTCGCCGGGCTTCGCGGCCTTCCACAGCGTGAAGTCGCGCGGGTCGCGCTTGCCGCGCACGTCGGTCTCGCCCTGCTGCTGGTCCTCCAGCCTGCGGCCGGACAGCGCGCCGTACTCGGGGAACGAGCGCACGTCGAAGTAGACGTCGCCGTCGACGTCGTAGGCGTGGCCCTTGTCGATCAGGCGCTGCATCAGCTCGACCATCTGCGTGACGTGGCCGGTGGCGCGCGGCGCGTACGACGGGGGCAGGCAGCCCAGCAGGTCGTAGGCGTCCTCGAAGGCGCGCTCGTGCTGGTAGGCCCACTCCCACCAGGGCCTGCCGTGGTCGGCGGCCTTGGTGAGGATCTTGTCGTCGATGTCGGTGACGTTGCGGACCAGCGTGACGTCGGCGCCGTCGCGGGCGAGCCAGCGGCGGAGCACGTCGAAGTTCAGGCCGCTGCGGACGTGCCCGATGTGCGGCACCCCCTGCACGGTCGCCCCACACACGTAGATCGACGCCGTTCCGTTGACCTGCGGGTGGAACTCCCGCATGGACCGGCTCGCGGTGTCGTAGATGTGGAGGCTCACACGGGAATGGTACGGGCCAGATCCACCAGTGCGTTCGGCCGGTCACTCGTCGGAACCGGATCGACGAGCCGGAAGGAGCAGCCGATCGCCCGTGCTCCGCCGTCCGCCTCCTCGCTGTCACCGACCATGACGACGTTCCGGGGATCGACGCCGAGCCGTTCACAGGCGGTCGTGAAGATCTTCGGGTCCGGCTTCATGACGCCCTCCTCGTAGGAGAGCACGAACTCGTCCACGAGGTGCAGCAGGTCGTGCCTCTCGAAGACGGCGCGGATGTCCCAGGCGATGTTGCTGACGACCGCCACCGGCACGTCGCGCAGGTGCTCCAGCGCCGCCCTGGTGTCGGGATAGGGCTGCCAGGACTCCGGGTGCAGCAGCCGGTCGTAGAGCGCCTCCGCGTCCGGCACGAGCGCGTCGGTGAGCAGCCGCAGGTGCACCCGGCGGTGGACGTCCGGGTCGAGGTCGCGCCGGAGCCAGTCCTGCTCCAGCGAGGGGTCCAGGCCGTCGACGATCCCGACGGGTGCGGTGAGCGCCCGCATGAGGGAGCCGTTGGCCTCCAGCTCGGGGTGTTCGAGCCGGAAGAGCGTGCCGGAGAAGTCGAAGAGCGCAGCGCGGGTCGTCACGCCCCCGACTCTACGTGCCCGTCCGTCAGGTGGTCTGGACCTTTTCGAGCTCGGCCCTGACCTCGGTGTCGTCGTAGTCGATGACCAGCGCCACGTCACCGGCACCGCGCCCGGCGGCCGTGGCGAAGTGCTCCGCGAACTCCTCGATCTGCCTGAGCGGCTCGTCGGCGAGCCGCGCCGTGGCCTCGTAGAGCGGGCGGTGGCGCTCCGGCGTCGCCGTGCCGCGCAGGTCGGCCGCCCAGTCGAGGAGGTCCTCGTAGCACTTCGCGAACCGCGTCCCGAGCAGCCGGATCTTGTCCGCGTTGCCCGGCAGGCCGGACGGGCCGAACGCCCACTGCTGCTTCTCCGGCGAGAGCAGGTCCATCACGGAGTTCACGATCGTGTCGAACTTGCGGGTGCGCGCGGTGAAGTAGTCGAGCGACTCCGTGTCCGTCGTGAACGTGCGCACGTTCTCGAAGAAGCCCATCTCGTGGTTGAGCTTCTTCTCGGACAGGGAGCGCAGCGCGTGCCCCACCACGTCCGCGAACGTCCGGTACTCCCAGCCGCGGGGCGCGGGGCCGGGCTCGACGCCGACCTTCTTCGCGATCATCTCGGCGAGCTGGAACGGCGTGAAGCGGCGCAGGTCCAGGAACCCCATGCTGGGACGGACGCCCGGCACCTCGGTGTCGTCGAACCTGGCGGGCAGGATGTACGGCTTGGTGGGGTCGGTGAGACCCCTCGCGAGCGCGGAACGGCGTTCGTGGATCGTCCAGATCTTCCGCACGTACGCCTCGGACACGAACATCACGCAGAAGCGCGAGTCGACCCGGTAGACCTGGTCGAGGTACTCGGTGAGCTCCTCGCCCCACAGCTCGTGCTGCATGTCGTTGTCGTAGAAGTAGCGCAGGCCCATGTCCTTGAGGTGCCGCGCCACCTCTTCCACGTAGGAACGGTTCTCGCCGGCGAACGACAGGCACACGTCGTACTTGGTCACCGTGGAGATGGTAGTGGCGGGCGCCACAGCGCCGGTGCCGGAGTTGTCCGCGTCAGCCCGCGCTGACGAGCAGGGCCGTCGCGATGGCGGCGATGCCCTCGCCGCGGCCCGTCAGGCCGAGTCCGTCGGTCGTCGTGCCCGCGACCGAGACCGGGCCGCCGACCGCGTCGGACAGCACCCGCTGGGCCTCGTCGCGACGCTTGCCGATGCGCGGCTGGTTGCCGATGACCTGCACTGTGGCGTTTCCCACACGGAAGCCCGCCTCCTCGACGAGCCGGCGCACCTCCGTGAGGAGGACCACTCCGTGCGCGCCCGACCAGCGCGGATCCGACGTGCCGAAGACCGCTCCGAGGTCGCCGAGACCCGCCGCCGACAGCAGCGCGTCGCACAGCGCGTGCGACGCCACGTCACCGTCGGAGTGGCCCGCGCACCCGTCGACGCCCTCCCACAGCAGGCCGGCGACCCAGCACTCGCGACCTGACTCGATCGGGTGGACATCGACGCCCTGGCCGATCCTCACTCGTGCCCTCCGCTGAACAGTGCCTCCGCGACCGCGAGGTCGAACGGGGTGGTGATCTTCATGGCGTGCGCGTGGCCCGGAACCGTGTGGACGAGCACACCGTTCTTCTCGACGAGACCCGCGTCGTCGGTCGCGGCGACACCCGCGCGATAGGCGGCTCTGAGAGTCTCCGCCCGGAAACCCTGAGGGGTCTGGACGACCCGCAGACCGGCCCGGTCAGGGGTGGCGACGACCACTCCGGCCTCGTCCACCTGCTTGATCGTGTCGGCGACCGGGAGCACCGGGATGACGGCGTCGTGCCCGTCGCGCACGGCGGTCACGACGCCGGCGATCACCTGAGGGGGTGTGAAGGCACGGGCCGCGTCGTGCACCAGCACGATGGCGGTGTCCGGGATCACGCTGAGCGCGTGTTCGAGGGCGAGGCGCACCGAGTCGGTGCGTTCGGCGCCCCCTGAAAGCACGTGCACCGCCCCGCCGGCCGGGGCCAGCGAGGCGGTAGCGGTGTGCACTGAGTCCACATCGGACGGTGGCGCGGCGATGACGACGTGCTGGACATGACCTGAGGCGAACAGGCCCTGCACGGCACGGGTCAGCAGCGGTACTCCGTTGACCGGCACGAGCGCCTTGGGCATTCCGTAGCCCAGGCGCTCACCCCGCCCTGCCGCAGGAACGAGCGCGACAACACTCATCTCGCGGCGTTATCCGATGCTCTGAAGGTTGTTCTGTTGAAGAAAAACTACGACGCGGTGGCGAGAACTTCGTCGAGGAGGACCTCGGCCTTGTCCTCGTCGGTGCCCTCGGCCAGCGCCAGCTCGCTGACCAGTATCTGCCGCGCCTTCGCCAGCATCCGCTTCTCGCCGGCGGACAACCCGCGATCCTTCTCGCGCCGCCAGAGGTCGCGCACCACTTCCGCAACCTTGTTCACGTCGCCGGAGGCGAGCTTCTCAAGGTTGGCCTTGTACCGCCGAGACCAGTTGGTCGGCTCCTCGGTGTGGGGAGCGCGCAAGACCTCGAAGACCCGGTCGAGCCCTTCCTGGCCGACAACGTCACGCACGCCCACGATCTCGGCGTTGTCAGCGGGAACCCGAACGGTGAGGTCGCCCTGCGCCACCTTGAGAACGAGGTACTTCTTCTCCTCGCCCTTGATAACGCGGGTCTCGATTGCTTCGATGAGAGCGGCACCGTGGTGCGGGTAGACGACGGTCTCTCCGACCTTGAAAACCATGTGTCCTCTGCCCCTTTCGCTTCCTCCATCCTAACACGTCCAGCAACCCTCCGAACGCAGCGCGAAGATCCGTTAGTGCTGGTCAGGGCCATGCGGGGGGTTGACAAACCACCTGTTCGCGTGCAACGTACGGGGTTGTCAAGATCGAATGGCACCACGTCGCGTCGTCTTTCCGGGTCCCGGTTAGGCTCTTTGCCTGGTGGTTGTTCCCTAGGAAGGACGCTGGAGCCGTGAACTCAGGTGTGTCTCGCCGGTTGATCGTGTCGGCCGCGCTGGCCGCTGGCCTCGGACTGGCGGCGGTCGGCTGCAGCGCCGGTCAGGTCACCCAGACCGACACCCAGGTCGCCGCGGTCGACGGTGCGAGCGGAAACGCGGGCCCGATCGCCGTGCGCAACGCCATGCTGGCGTTCCCGCAGGAAGGCAACCGCTACGCCGACGGCGACGACGTGCCGCTCACGTTCGTCATCGCCAACACCGGCACGACCGACGACAAGCTGCTGTCGATCAAGTCGGAGGCCGCGGAGGGCGAGGCGGAGATCGCCGGCTCGAAGGACATCCCGGCCCAGTACGCGCTGCGCGCCGAGTACGACGCGTCGCACGCGCCGACCAAGACCTCCACTCCGTCGTCGTCCGCGTCGTCGTCCGTCGTGACGACCACCTCGGGCGCACCGGCCTCGTCGGACGCGCCGGAGTCCACCGAGACCGAGACCTCGGAGCCGGGTTCGTCCGTCTCGGTGACGTCGTCCGCGCCCTCGTCGTCCGGCCAGCCGTCGTCGGCCTCCCCGGCCTCGTCGTCGGCCGCGCACGACCAGTCGCTCGAGGTGCTGCAGATCCGCTGCACGCTGAAGAAGCTGAACCGCGAGGTCGTGGCCGCACAGACCGTCAAGGTCACGTTCCTGTTCGAGAAGGCCGGGACGCTGACGCTGGAGGTGCCGGTGGCGCCGTCGGGCCACGAGCGCAAGAGCGAGGGCAGCTCCGGCGGCCACTGAGCCGTAGCCCCGCAGACCCGCGAAAGCGCCGCTCCCCGTTCGGGGGCGGCGCTTTCGCGTTGTCCGGGATCGATCAGGAAGCCCGCAGCATCGGCAGGAACCGGTCGCGGTAGGCCCACGCCAGACCGATCTCGGCCGCGACGACGAGCAGCGCGATGACCAGGCCGCTCGGCTCCAGGAAGACGTGGAACAGGAAGATGTTCACGACCACCGGTGCCAGCAGCGCGAGCGCCAGCGGCACGAACCGTCCGGCCACCAGCAGCAGGCCCGCGACGAGCTGGACGCCGGACGTCAGCTGCACCATGTACCCGGTCGCGTAAAGAGCGGCGTTGAACGCCACACCCTCCGGCGCCATCGTGCTGGGGTCGGGGGCGGGCATGAACATCAGGAAGCCGTTCAGGCCGGTCGTGGCGAACAGCAGGCCGGTCAGCACGCGGGTGACGACGGTGGCGTAGCGGCCGACGGCGAACTTGCGGGTCTGGGGCGCGGTAGCGGTGGTCACGGTGTCCTCCAGGCTGTCGTGTCCTTCCACCGACACGTCGAACGGCCACCGCCCCGGATCGACACGGACCCGAAAGAATCTTGAAGAAAGCCGGGAAACGGCCCTGAGCTGGGGAGAAGTGCGCGTACTGACCGGGATCAGGGACGGCGGGTGCGGGCGGCGGCAGGCGGCCGAACCGGGCGGCGGCTCGGGCATGGGATTGCGCGCCACGGGCACGGTCGCCCGGCCTGGCACAGCCACTGCCAGGATCGTGACCGAGGTGCGGACACGACTGCGGTCCTGCCACCCATCCACGCGGCTCTCTGCCCCCGGCTCGCCGCCGCCGCGAAGCGGCGGCCGTCCGACACTGTCAGACCCGTCCTCTAACGTTCGACTCGTGGCGAAGACAGCGCGGCCGATCTTCCGGTGTGCCGAGTGCGGGCACGAGGTGGCGAAGTGGTTCGGCCGCTGCCCCGAGTGCCAGGCGTGGGGCAGCATCGAGGAACGCGGTACCGCGGGTGTGACGCGGGTGGTGGCGGGGGCGCCGACGTCGGCGGCGCGGCCCATCGGCGAGGTCGACATCGAGTCGGCGCGGGCTCTGTCGACCGGGGTCGGCGAGTTCGACCGGGTGCTCGGTGGCGGGCTCGTGCCGGGGGCGGTGGTGCTGCTCGCGGGTGAGCCCGGGGTGGGCAAGTCGACGTTGTTGCTGGAGACCGCTCATCGGTGGGCCGAGGAGCACGGGCGGTGTCTCTACGTCACGGGTGAGGAGTCGGCGGGGCAGGTGCGGCTGCGGGCCGAGCGGACCGGCAACCTGCACCCGGAGATGTACCTGGCGGCGGAGAGCGAGCTCAGCGCGTTGCTCGGCCAGGTCGACCAGGTGAAGCCGTCGATGCTGATCGTCGACTCGGTGCAGACCATGTCGACGGTGAGCGTCGAGGGCGTGCCGGGTGGTGTCACGCAGGTGCGGACGGTGGCGTCCGGGCTGATCGCGATGGCCAAGGAGCGCGGGCTGCCGGTGGTGCTCGTCGGGCACGTCACGAAGGACGGGTCGGTGGCCGGGCCGCGGGTGCTGGAGCACCTGGTGGACGTGGTGCTGCAGTTCGAGGGTGACCGGCATTCGAGCCTGCGGCTGCTGCGCGGCATCAAGAACCGGTACGGCGCGGCGGACGAGGTCGGCTGCTTCGAGCTGCGCGACGACGGGATCGTCGGTGTGCCCGATCCGTCGGGGCTGTTCCTCACGCGCCGGGAGAAGGCCGTCGAGGGCACCTGCGTGACGGTGATCGTCGAGGGCAAGCGGCCGATGCTCGGCGAGGTGCAGGCGCTGGTGGCGAAGACGAACCTGCCGGCGCCGCGGCGTGCGGTCAGCGGGCTCGACTCGGCGCGCATCTCGATGGCGCTGGCGGTGCTGGAGAAGCGCGGCAAGGTCAACCTGTTCCAGAAGGACGTCTTCACGGCGACGGTGGGCGGCATGCGGCTGGTGGAGCCCGCGGCCGACCTGGCGGTGGTGCTGGCGGTGGCGTCGGCGGAGCGGGAGATCGCGTTGCCCGCCGATCTGGTGGTGCTGGGCGAGGTGGGGCTCGCCGGGGAGATCCGGCGCGTCAACGGGGTCGGCAAGCGGTTGCAGGAGGCCGCGCGGCTCGGGTTCAAGAAGGCGCTGGTGCCGCCGGACCACGGGCCGTTGCCGGACGGGGTGCGGGCGCTGGTGGCGAACGACCTGGTCTCGGCGCTCGACGTGCTGGGCCTGAACCGGCGGCGTGCCGCCCCGAAGAACCAGGAGAGCCCAGAAGAACAGGGATGACCGAGCTGCTGCGCCGCGCTCTCGCGCTCGTGCCGGAGGACGTCCGCAACGACGTCGGGGCCTCGGCCGCGGACGTGCGGGAGCAGCTGGAGCAGGACGAGTGGGACTTCGCGCTCGACCTGCTCGGCGACTTCGGTGGTGTCGCCTGGCAGACCCCGGAGTACTGGGCGCTGCTGACCGCCGCGGCGAAGGAGCTGCACCTGCCCTTCGCGTGGTTCGAGTGGCGTGGCCACGAAGCGCGGCAGGGCCTGTTCAGGGCCGATCTGCGGCTGGCGCCCGCCAGGAGGAGCCCGATCCCGGCCGAAGGCGTCCTGAGGCCGCTGTGGCTGGCGGGCGACGGCGGCGGGGTCGCGCGGCTGTGGGTCGAGTCGATGCCGGAGCTGCCGGTGGGTGGGCGCGCGGTCGTCCGCCTGCTGCCGTTGTCGCCGGACAGGTGGCGGCAGCTGGCACCGGGCGACGTGCTCACCATGCACGAGGGACGACCGGTGACGGGCACGGCCACTGTGATCGAATACGTGGGTGTTGGGCGAACACGACCATGAGATCGGCGAGCTGTTGCGGTTCGCCGTGGGCCTGGTGCCGCCCGAACTGCTCGACGACGACGTGCTCGACCACCTCGACCACGAGGAGTGGGAGCTGGTCCTCGACCTGCTCGGTGAGCTCGCCGGCAACACCTGGCAGACGCCGCGCTACTGGGCGCTGCTCGCCGAGGCCGCGACCCAGCTGGAGGCGGACGAAGCCTGGTTCCGGTGGCGCTGCGTCGAGTCGATCCAGGGACTGCTGCGCGTGGAGCTGACGCTGTCGGTGGACGCGGAACCGTTGCGGGCCAGGGGAGAACGCCCGGCGTGGGACCTGACGGGCGGCGAACGGCGGCTGGCGGCGTTGTGGATCGAGACGAAGCCGACGCTGGGCCCGGGAGAACGCGCCACGGCGCGGTTGCGGCCCTTCGTGCCGCAGGCGTGGGCGCACCTCGGCCGGGGCGACGTGATCACCCTGCACGGGAGGTCGCCGGGCACGGCGAAGGTCGTCGAAAAGGTGCCGCCGCGGCCCTGAGCGGACCGCGGCGGCGGGAGAACCTCTAGGACACCGTCACTGCGAGAGCAGCTGGGCGCAGCGGATCAGGCCCAGGTGCGAGTACGCCTGCGGGTGGTTGCCCAGCGAGCGTTCGGCGATCGGGTCGTACTCCTCGGGCAGCAGGCCGGTGGGGCCCGCGGCGGCGACGATCTGGCCGAAGAGTTCCTCCGCCTCGTCGCGGCGGCCGGTGAGCAGGTACGCCTCGATCATCCAGGCGGCGCACAGGTGGAAGCCGCCCTCGTCGCCGGGCAGGCCGTCGTCGCGCCGGTACCGGTACACCGTGCAGCCCGAGCGCAGCTCGGCCTCGATGGCGGTCACGGTGGACTGGAACCGCTCGTCGGTCGGGTCGATCAGGCCGGACAGGCCGACGAACAGCGACGCGGCGTCGAGGTCGTCGCCGTCGTAGGCCGTGGTGAACGACTGGACCTCGTCGTTCCAGCCGTTCTTGAGCACGTCGGTGGCGATCGTGTCGCGCAGCGGGACCCAGGACGGGTCGAGTGCGCGGCCGAACTGCTCGCCGAGCTTGACCGCGCGGTCGATGGTCAGCCAGCACATGACCTTCGAGTACACGTGGTGGCGCGGCGCGTGCCGTTCCTCCCAGATGCCGTGGTCGGGCTCGTGCCAGCGCCGCGAGACGGCCTCGGCCATCGCCTGCACCATCGCCCAGTCGGCGTCCGACAGCGAGCCACGCGCGGTCGCCAGCTGCACGACCAGGTCGACGACGGGGCCGAACACGTCGAGCTGGACCTGCTGGTTGGCGAGGTTGCCCACGCGCACCGGGCGCGAGCCCGCGTAGCCGGGCAGCGTGTCGATCACGGCCTCGGCGCCGAGCTGGGTGCCGTGCAGCGTGTAGAGCGGGTGCAGCCGCTCCGGGCCGGGGATGGTCTCCAGGACGCGGTGCAGCCACGCCAGGAAGTCGTCGGCCTCGGCGTAGGAGCCCACCGACACCAGCGCGGCGGCGGTCATCGCGCCGTCACGCAGCCAGCAGTAGCGGTAGTCCCAGTTGCGGATGCCGCCCAGTTCCTCCGGCAAGGAGGTGGTGGCCGCCGCCATGATCGAGCCGGAGTCCTTGTGCACCAGGCCGCGCAGCGTCAGCGCCGAGCGCAGCACCAGGTCCGTCTGCACGCGGGGCAGCTTCAGCCCCGCCGCCCAGTCCGACCAGTAGCCGGCCGCGAGGTCGCGGCGCACCGACTCGGCGAGCGGGTGCTCGGACAGGTCGTCGGTGCCGCAGCGCAGCTCCAGCAGCACCGGTGCGCCCTCGCGCGGCCGGACGACCGCGCGGGCGGTCTCCTGCTGGCCGTCGGAGGTGATCTCCCAGTCGACGCCGGGGGAGCGCAGCACCATCGGGTCGGAGGTGCCGACGACGCGCAGGCCGTCGCGCTCGCGCAACAGCCGCACCGGCACCTGGCCGAACTCGGGCCGCGGCGCGAACGTGATCACCGCGTTGGTCGAGCCGGAGATCCGCCGCACCAGGTCGGTGCGGTGCGACGGCAGGTTGTGCTCCAGGTAGTCCGACACGAGCAGCCGTGACCAGCGGGTCTCGACGATCATGGTGCCGGGCAGGTAGCGCTGGCCGAGCGGCAGCGAGCCGTGCTCCGGCTTGATCGAGAAGTGGCCCGCGGCGGGTCCGCCGAGCAGGTCGGCGAAGATCGCCGCCGAGTCCGGCTCCGGGTGGCACAGCCAGTTGACCTTGGCGTCCGGGGTGACCAGCGCGACGGACCGCTCGTTCGCGAGCATCGTCAGCCGCTCGATCGGCACCGCCTGGTCGCCGTGCAGCCACGCCCGCCGTTCCTCCAGCAGGAACGCGAGCACGGTCGCGACGTCGGACGGGTCGGACACGTAGTGCTCGGCCAGCGACTCGCCCACGCCCACGCGGATGCCGACGTCCGGACCGGACAGGCGCGCGAACGCCTTCTCGTCCGTCACGTCGTCGCCCAGGAAGATCGCCGCGGTGGCGCCGACCTGGTGGCGCAGGATGTCGAGCGCCTGGCCCTTGTTCGTCTCGACGACGGCGAGCTCGATCACGGCCTTGCCCTCGGTGACCTGCACGCCTTCCCAGGTGCACGGGCCGGAGCGGACGGCGGACAGCACCGCCTCGCCGATCTCGGGGCTCGCGGCGCGGCGCACGTGCACCGCGACCGACGCGGGCTTGACCTCGAGCTGGACGCCCTCGTGGCCGTCGGCGATGCCCTCCAGCTCGGCTTCGAGGCGGCGGAGCAGCGCCTTCGCCTCCGCGTCGAGCGCGTGGACGAAGCCGACGTCGAACTCGGAGCCGTGCGACCCGACGAGGTGGACCTCGCCGGGCAGGCGGGACAGCGTCGCGAGATCGCGCAGCGCGCGTCCCGAGATGACAGCCGACGTCGTCTCGTGCAGCGACGCGAGCGAGCGCAGCGCGTTCACGGACTCCGGGAGCGGGCGGGCTTGCTCGGGGTCGGCGACGATCGGCGCGAGCGTTCCGTCGTAGTCGCTCGCGACGAGCAGTCGCGGGGTACGGGCGAGCTGCACGATCGCTCTGCGCAGTTCGGCGGGGAGGGCCTCGGCGGTCAACGCCCCTCCAGGAGCAGTCGATGGGTCAGTGGCGGGGAATGCGGGTGATCTGAAAGGATTCAGACCGAGGTCTGCGTGCCCAGCGCCTCCAGGAACGACCTCGCCCAGCGGTCGACGTCGTGAGTGAGGACTTGGCGGCGCAGCGCGCGCATCCTACGGCGGCCTTCGGCGGGATCGATGTCGAGGGCGGCCTGCAGTGCGTTCTTGACACCGTCCAGATCATGGGGGTTCACCAGGAACGCGCTGGTCAGCTCTGCGGCAGCGCCGGCGAACTCGCTGAGCACCAGAGCTCCACCAAGATCATATCGGCAGGCCACGTACTCCTTGCACACGAGGTTCATTCCGTCCCGAACGGGCGTGACGACCATGACGTCCGCCGCGCTCATGAACGCGACGAGCTCCTCGCGGTTCACCGACTGGTGCAGGTAGTGCACGACGGGCTTGCCGACGCGCCCGAACTCGCCGTTGATCCGCCCGACGGACTGCTCGATGTCCTTGCGCATCGTCACGTAGTGGTCGACGCGCTCCCGGCTGGGCGTGGCGAGCTGCACCATCGCGACGTCCTCCGGGTCCACGCGTCCGTCCGCGATCAGCTCGTAGAGAGCGCGGATCCGGACGTCGATGCCCTTCGTGTAGTCGAGACGGTCCACGCCGAGCAGGATGCGCTTCGGGTTGCCGAGGTCCTCTCGAATCTGCCTCGCGCGGGCCTGCGTCTCCTTGCGCCGGGCGACCGCGTCGAGGCCCGCGCTGTCGATCGAGATCGGGAACGCGCCGACCCGCACCGTGCGGTCGCCGACCTGCACCACACCCGGCCGGGTGCGGACGCCGACGGTGCCGCGGCTCGGCTCCAGGCCGACGAGGCGGCGGGCCAGCCAGAGGAAGTTCTGCGCGCCGCCGGGCCGGTGGAAGCCGACGAGGTCGGCGCCGAGCAGACCGCGGATGATCTCCGTCCGCCAGGGGAGCTGCATGAACAGCTCCACCGGCGGGAACGGGATGTGCAGGAAGAAGCCGATCTTGAGGTCGGGCCGCTGCTCGCGCAGCATCGCGGGGACGAGCTGCAGCTGGTAGTCCTGCACCCACACGGTCGCGCCCTGCGCCGCGACCTTCGCGGTCGCGTCGGCGAACCGCTGGTTGACCTTCACGTAGGCGTTCCACCAGTGCCGGTGGAACGCGGGCTGGGCGACGACGTCGTGGTAAAGCGGCCAGAGAGTGCCGTTCGAGAACCCCTCGTAGTAGTCCTCGACCTCCTTGGCGGACAACGCGACGGGGTGCAGCAGCATGCCGTCGTCCTCGAAGGGCGCCACGTCGGCGTCCGCCACGCCGGGCCAGCCGACCCAGGCGCCGCTGTGCGAGCGGAGGAACGGCTCGAGCGCGCTCACCAGCCCGCCCGGGCTGTGTTTCCAGCGCTCCGTCCCGTCGGGAAGACGCTCCAGGTCAACCGGCAGCCGGTTGGCCACAACGACGAATTCCGCCCCGTTCTCGCCAATGTCCATGCTCACAAAAGCCCAGGCTAATGCGGACCGGTGTCGTCGGCGTGTCGTGTAACCCCCGTCACAGGGAGTTTCACTCCAAACGACGCTTGGTGGGTTTGAGCGGCCCGGACATGCGCGGACCAGCGAGCTTGCGCTCGAGTCTGCCCAGTCCGGTGCGCACGGGCTGGGCCAGGTACTCGCCGAACACGACACCTCCGGCCAGAGCGAGAGCAATGCCACTCGCGAAGATCAGCGTGCTCAGCCCCGCCGTATCGCCCTCCGCCGTGAGCTGGAACAGGCCCCGGTAGGTGGTCCAGCCCGGCAGCAGCGGGACGACGCCCGCCTGGACGACGACGAGCGTCGGGATGCGCAGGCGGCGGGTCAGCGTGGCGCCGCCGAACCCGGTGATCGCGGCGGCGACCGCGGAGCTGAGCAGCGCGTCGAGGCCGAGGCTCGTGAACAGGCCGTAGGAGGCCGTGCCGATCGCGCCGGAGACGGCGGCGGCGACGAGCGCGCGGGGCCGGGCGTAGCAGGCGAGCGCGAAGAACGCGCTGGTCGCCGCACCGGCCGCGAACTGCAGCGGCACGGCGGAGATCAGCGGTGGCAACGGGTCGGTGATGCGGATTTCCAGTCCGAAGTGGACGGCGGTGCGGATCGCCAGCGCGACGCCCGCGATCAGGCCCGCGCTCAGCAGCACCGTCTCGACGGTGCGGCCCGCGGCGGTGACGTTGTAGCCGGAGATCGCGTCCTGCACGGTGCTGACGAGCGCGAGCCCGGACAGCAGCACGACGATGCTGACGGCGACCAGGAGGCTCGGCCGCAGGGCGGGCAGCAGGCCCGTGGCGTACACGGTGAGCGCCGCACCCGTGGCGAGCGCGCCGCCGACGACCTGCTGGAAGAAGAACGGCAGCGCGCGGCGGTTCAGCAGGCGGCCGACCCGGTCGATCACGGCGGTCACCAGTGCGGCGGTGACGGCGAGCGACAGCCCGCCACCGACGAGGAACGCGACGGCCGCCGCCATCCCCGCCCACGCGGCGGTCGCGACCCAGCGCGGGTACGGGTGCTCCGCGGTGGTGATGTCCTCCAGCTTCGACTGCGCCTCGTCGATCGGCCCGAGGTTGCGCACCAGGTGCTCGACGGCCGCGAGACGGGTGTAGTCGAGACTGCGCTGCCGGACCACCCGCACTGCGGTGAGCGGAGGCGCCTCGGTGCCCCGGTGGCACGACACGCTGATAGAGGTGTAGATCACGTCGACTTCCGTGTGCGGAAGTCCATAGCTCTCGGTAACGGAAAGAATCGTCGCTGTCACATCGGCCGCTCCGGCACCGCTGGCCATTTGGACCTCACCGATCCGGAGAGCGAGATCAAGGACCAGGTGAACAGTGGTGTCGTCGGGCAGCGACGGCCCGTGCAGGTTGTTGGTTGAAATCTTGTGCACCTCCGTTGTGCGATCGTGACGGGCACTTCGGTTGTTGCTGTGGTGTCTGCCACCTCCGATCAGGCGACCCGAAAAGGGGGACATGATCACGTTCCGTCTATTACCCTCCTGACCTGGTCAAGGCGCCCTGTCCGGCGCCCTGAGCCACTCAGTTGGTTGGCCCGGCTCCGGTCGGAGCAATCCGATCACACTGAGAGCAGACCGTTCGCCGCAGGGCGCACCGGCAAGGGGCGCTTACCATGTTCGCGAACACCGTCAGGCCGGCGTAGCTCAATTGGCAGAGCACTCGCCTTGTAAGCGAAAGGTTAGGGGTTCGATTCCCCTCGCCGGCTCCATTGACGAAGAGGGTCCGCCCAGGTGGGCGGACCCTCTTCGCATTTCGAAGTGATGGTTCCTCAGGTTTTCCGCGCGAGCCCGGTAAAGCCCGCGACGGCTCAGCGCGGCGAACGACCGGCCGAGGAACCGGACCACCCGGCCTGCTCCGCTCGCCCACTGTCCGGCTGCTCCGTTCGCCAGCCCGCAGCGCGGCGTTCGCCCAGCTCCACGAGCGGGATCGCCGGATCCGCCGCAAGGCTGATCCTGTTCACCGGTGAACAGGCGTCCGGGCCCGGTGTCGGGCCGCGTTCGGGAACATGGGCCGTGCCGCCGATCCACGCGTTGCCGAGGTCGAGGCCCCACAGGCCATGTCCTGCTCGTTCCCACTGGGACGTGACATTGTGGACACCATGTCCTACCTCGCGGATAGCGCGCGCTACGACCAGATGACGTACCGGCGGACTGGCCGCAGCGGTCTCAAGCTGCCTGCCATCTCCCTCGGCCTGTGGCACAACTTCGGCGGCGACCGGCCGTACGAGCTCGGCCGCGGGATCGCGCGGAGGGCGTTCGACCTCGGTGTCACGCACTTCGACCTCGCCAACAACTACGGGCCCCCGTACGGCAGCGCGGAGGTCACGTTCGGGCAGATCTTGAAGGACGATCTCCGGCCCTACCGCGACGAGCTGGTGGTTTCGACGAAGGCGGGCTACGACATGTGGCCCGGTCCCTACGGGGAGTGGGGCAGCCGCAAGTACCTGCTGAGCTCGCTCGACCAGTCGCTGACCAGGATGGGCCTCGACTACGTCGACATCTTCTACTCACACCGGTTCGACCCGGAGACGCCGCTCGAGGAGACGATGGGCGCGCTCGTGTCCGCCGTCCAGCAGGGCAAGGCGCTCTACGTCGGCATCTCGTCGTACTCGCCCGCGAAGACCCGCGAGGCCGCCGAGCTGCTGCGGTCAGCGGGCGTGCCGCTGCTGATCCACCAGCCGTCGTACTCGATGCTGAACCGCTGGATCGAGCCGGACCTGCTGGACGCCCTGGAGGAGGTCGGCGCGGGCTGCATCGCGTTCTCGCCGCTGGCGCAGGGCATGCTGACCGACCGCTACCTGAACGGCATCCCCGAGGGGTCCCGTGCCACGCAGGGCAAGTCGCTGTCGACGGACCTGCTGACCGAGGAGAACCTCGGCCGCGTCCGGTCGCTCAACGAGATCGCGCGGTCGCGCGGCCAGTCGCTGGCCCAGCTCGCGCTCACCTGGACGCTGCGCGACCTGCGCGTCACGTCGGCGTTGATCGGCGCGTCGTCGGTGGAGCAGCTGGAGCAGAACCTCGCCGCGCTGCAGGCGCCGCCGCTGACCGACGACGAGCTGGCGGAGATCGACAAGTACGCCGTCGAGTCCGGCATCGACCTGTGGGCGCGCTCCTCCCAGGCGGAGTGACTTCTCACCCCACCCCCCGCTCTCACCCCACCCCCCGCTCTCACCCCACCCCCCGCTCTTACGCCTCACGCGGGGGCGCTTCGTACTATGTGACAGTACGAAGCGCCCCCGCGTGAGGTCAGGTGAGCGGGTGGCGGGGGAGGCGGATGGTGAACGTCGTCGAGCCCGGGGTGCTGGTGAGGGTGATCGTGCCGCCGTGCGCCTCCACGAGCGACCGCACGACGGCGAGGCCCAGGCCGCTGCCGCCGCGCTGGCGGGTGCGCGAGTCGTCCACGCGGTAGAACCTGTCGAAGATCCGCGTCTGGTCGGCCTCCGGGATGCCGGGGCCGGTGTCGGACACCCTGATCACCGCCGAGCCGTTCTCGGCCGTCACCTTCATCGACACCAGCGTGCCGGCGGGCGTGTGCACGGCCGCGTTCGTCAGCAGGTTGTCGAGCACCTGCCGCAGCCGCGTCGGGTCGGCGGTCAGGGTCACCGTGTCGGCGTCCAGCTCCAGCACGTGCGACGGCCTGGCCGCGCGGAACGCGTCCGCCGCGGCCTCCGCCACCACCGAGAGGTCCATCTCCTCGGTGCGCAACGGCGGTTCGGTCGCCGCGGAGTCCAGCCGTGCCAGCAACAGCAGGTCGTCGAGCAGCACGCTCATCCTGGCCGCCTCCGACCGCAGCTTCTCCAGGTGCTGCTCGCGTTCGCCGGGCTCGTTGGCCGCCGCGTACTTGAACAGGTCCGCGTAGCCGCGCAACGACGTCAACGGCGTGCGCAGCTCGTGCGAGGCGTCGGCGATGAACCGGCGCAGGCGTTGCTCGGCGGCCGCGCGTGCCGCCAGTGACGAGTCGATGTGCGCGAGCATCTTGTTGAACGCCTCGCGCAGCTCCTCGACCTCCACACCGCCGCCGTTGCCGTCGACGCGCACGGCGAGCTTCGCCGAGTCGGTCAGGTCGTGCGACGTGATGTCGTGCGCGGTGTTCGCCATGTCCGACAACGGCCTCATGCCCTTGCGGATCAGCGCCTGCCCGCCCACCACCAGCGCGACGAGCGCGGCCAGGAACGCGATCACACCGACCGTGACCAGCTGGGCGATCGTGCCGTCCCTGTCCTGCATCGGGGCCGCGCTGACCAGGATGTACTCGTCCTTCACGACCTGGCAGGCGCGCAGCCGGAACTTGCCCTCGTCGCGCAGGTACTCGGTCTCGTACCCGTCGGCCGACAGCGCCTTGCGCGCGAGGGCGTCGAACTCGGCGCGTTCGGGCGGCTGCTGCTCGCCGGGCAGCGGCGTCACGTCACCGTTCTCGATCCGGTAGACGACCGAGTACCAGTCCGGCGGGATCTTGCCGATCTTGCCGTAGTAGGCGACCTCCTTGGCCGCGCTCTTCTGGCTGATCATCATCTGGTCGTCGAGGCGCCGGTCCAGGAACGACTGCATCGACGCGACCATGACCCAGCCGACGATCACGAAGACCGTCAGGGCGAGCGCGCCGAGGCCCAGCGCGAGCCGGGTGCCGAGCCGCCACTGGGTGGGGGGTGGTGTGCGCACAGGTCTCATTCTGCGGCTCTGCGGAGCACGTACCCCACCCCGCGCACGGTGTGGATCAGCGGCTCGCGGCCGTCGTCGAGCTTGCGGCGCAGGTGGGAGATGACCAGCTCGACGACGTTCGACCGGCCGCCGAAGTCGTACTCCCACACGTGGTCGAGGATCTGGGCCTTGGTGAGCACGGCCGGCGAGCGGCGCATCAGGTACCGCAGCAGCTCGTACTCGGTCGGGGTGAGCGTCACGAGCTTGCCGCCGCGGCGGACCTCGCGGGTGTCCTCGTCCATCACCAGGTCGGACACCTTCAGCACCGACCGCTTCCAGGACGGGCCCGTCGACCGGCGCAGCACGGCCCGCAGCCGCGCCATCAGCTCCTCGACGGAGAAGGGCTTCACCAGGTAGTCGTCACCGCCGCGGGTGAGCCCCGCGACCCGGTCCGCCGTGCCGTCGCGGGCGGTCAGGAAGACCACCGGCACCATCGCCCCCGCCGACCGGAGGCGGTCGAGGACGGTGAACCCGTCCAGGTCGGGGAGCATCAGGTCGAGCACGACGATGTCCGGCTGGAACTCGGCGGCCTCCCGGATCGCCTCCTCGCCGTTGAGCGCGGTCGTGGCCTGCCAGCCCTCGTACCGGGCGACCGTCGCGACCAGGTCGGCGATGTGCGGCTCGTCGTCCACGACGAGCAGTCGAACCGAGTTGCCCTTTTCCACGTGCTTCATGGTGAGGCACCCGGAGCCCGCTCCGCCCGATCGACAGGAAGTCGACAGGCGGCGCAAAGGGGAGCCACAGCTCGAAACCAGAAGATCGACCCGGTAGACCGCCACCTGCCAGACCGAGGAGCCCGCCGTGACGACCACCCTGCAGCACCCCGTGCGACCGGCTCCGGCCGGGCGCGCGACGCCGCACAAGGTGCTGGCCAAAGCCGGCCTGTACGTGTTCCTCCTGGCCAACGCCGCGTTCGTGACGTACCTGTTCAACGCGGCCGGTGTCGGTTCGAACAAGCTCGTCAACTTCGGCAGGCTGACCGGCCTCTACGGCGCGCTCGCGATGGCGTTCCAGCTGCTCCTGGTCGCCCGGCTGCCGTGGCTCGACCGCCGCCTGGGCATGGACAAGCTGACGGCGTGGCACCGCTGGACCGGCTTCACGATCTTCTGGATGCTCGTCGGGCACCTGGTCTTCATCGCGTTCGGCAACGCGGGCGCGGACGGGCCGGTCGCGGAAATCGTGCGGCAGGCCACCGAGCTGGAGGGCATCCTCCGCGCGCTGGTGGCGTGGGCGATCATCATGGTCGTCGGCGTGGTCTCCGCCCGGTTCGCGCGGCGCAAGCTGGCCTACGAGACCTGGCACTTCATCCACCTCTACACCTACGTCGCGATCTTCCTGGCGTTCACGCACCAGGTCGCCGTCGGCAGCACCTTCCGCAACTCGGCGCTCGCGACCGCGTACTGGTGGGGCCTGTGGACCGTGGCGCTCGGGTCCGTCCTGGCCGGGCGGGTGGCGCTGCCGCTGTGGCGCAACTGGCGGCACCAGTTCCGCGTCGCCGCGGTCGTGCCGGAGGCGCACAACGTCGTCTCCGTCTACGTCGAGGGCAAGGACCTCGACAAGCTGGGCGCCAAGGCGGGCCAGTTCTTCCTGTGGCGCTTCGTCACCAAGGACCGCTGGTGGCAGGCCAACCCGTTCTCGCTGTCCGCGGCGCCGAACGGCCGGTACCTGCGCCTCACCGCCAAGGCCCTCGGTTCCGGCAGCGCCGACATCCGCAACGTCAAGGTCGGCACCCGCGTGTTCGCCGAGGGCCCGTACGGCGCCTTCACGACCATGCATCAGACCAAGCCGAACGCGCTCCTGGTCGCGGGTGGCGTCGGCATCACGCCGATCCGCGCGCTGCTGGAGGAGATCCAGGGCCACGTCGTCGTGCTGTACCGGGTGAGCGACCCGCGCGAAGCCGTGCTGCTGCGCGAGATCGAGGGCCTCGTGCGGTCCAGGAACGCCGTGCTGCGGCTCGTCACCGGCTCCTCGAAGGCCATCACCGCCAACGGCCCGCTGCTCGGCCCGGAGAACCTCGTCGCGCTGGTTCCGGACGTGCAGGACCGCGACGTGTTCATCTGCGGCCCCAACGGCATGACCGACGCCGTGGTGCGCAGCCTCGACGAGCTCGGGGTGCCCGGCAACCAGGTCCACGCCGAGCGCTTCGCGCTCGCCCACTGAGGAAGGTACGACGACGTGAAGAGGGCAATCCCCGTGCTGGCGCTCAGCGTCGCCGGTCTCGTCCCGGTCTGGCTGTACTCGCCCGGCACCGGGCACGGCGGCGAGATCAGCGAGGTCGCCGCCCCCGAAACCCAGCCGCGGCAAGAGGTTCCGGCTCCGCAGAGCGCGCCGCCGGTCGTGCCGCCCACCGCGGGCTCCGCGCCGAGGAGCACCGCGCCCGGCACCCAGCAGCAGGCACCCCAGCAGCAGGCGCCCCAGCAGCAGCAGCGGGCCTTGTCCGGTCCCGCGATCACCACGTCCGAGGGCGTCGTGCAGGTCCAGGTGACGCTGCAGGGCACCAAGATCACCGACGTGAAGGCGGTGCGGGCGCCCAACAGCAACCCGACCCGCATGGCGCTGCCGCTGCTGCGCCAGTCGGCCCTCAAGGCGCAGAGCGCGGACATCGACACGGTGTCCGGCGCCACCGCCACCTCCGAGGGCTACCGGCAGTCGCTGCAGGCCGCCCTCGACGGAGCGCGGTAGCCGTGGCGGTGCGGCGCGTCGAGCACGTCATGGGCCTGCCGGTCTCGGTGGACCTGCGCGACGGCGACGCCGCACTCGCCGGCCGCGCGTTCGCCTGGCTGCACGAGGTGGACGAACGGTTCTCGCCGTTCAAGCCCGGCAGCGAGGTGTGCCGGTACGACCGGGGTGAGCTCACCAGGGAGGAGCTCACCCCGGACCTGGTCGAGGTGCTGTCGCTGTGCGACTGGTACGAGGAGTCGACCGGCGGCGCGTTCACGGCACGGGTGCCGGGCCGCGCCCTCGACCCGTGCGCGGTCGTGAAGGGCTGGGCCGTGCAACGCGCCGCTGACCTCCTCCGGGAGGGCGGCGCCTCGTCGTTCTGCCTCAACGCGGGCGGTGACGTCGTGACGGCGGGCGAGCCCGAACCCGGAAAGCCTTGGCGCGTCGGAGTTCGCCACCCCGACCTCGCCGACCAGCTGAGCGTCGTGCTCGGCGTGCGCGACGGAGCCGTTGCCACGTCGGCGTTGTACGAGCGCGGACAGCACATCCTCGACGGCCGCACCGGGCGGCCGGTCACCGGTTTGATCTCCGTCACGGTCGTCGCCGACGACCTCGCCATCGCCGACACCACCGCCACGGCGGCGTTCGCGCTGGGCAGGGACGGGATCGAGTGGGCTGCGGCACAGCGGGACTGCGCCGTCTTCATCGTCGACGAAGATCGTCAGGTGTGGTCGAGTCCTGGACTTCCGGTACACATCTGTTAACATGCCGGGCCAACGGAGCCTTGTCTCCGGGGCACGTCGTTTCGTTGATCAAGAGCTGATCGGAGCTCGCGCTCGGGGCAAGACCCGGCCTGCTGTTGACCAACTGTTCGTGCGAGAGAGCCCGTTGCGACGCGAATTCGGGAGCGCGCCGCAACGGGCTCTGTCTTTCAGGCCGCCGACCGCCTCAGGCGTAGCGGTTCTCGTTGAAGTCCATGCCCACGGCGGACATGCCCAGGTCGCGGCCCATCGCGTCGAGCACGTCCACCATCTCCAGGCCGTTCAGCCAGTCGCGCGGGATCGCGTCCGTGCCGTGCAGCGCGCCCAGGATGTTGCCCGTCAGCGCGGCCGTCGCGTCGCTGCCGCCCGAGTGGTTCGCGGCGGCGCGCATCGCTTCTGAGAACTGCGCGGGCTTCGGGTGCGTCAGCACGGTGTAGACGGCGATGGCCAGCGCCTCCGGGCCCGTCCAGCCGCTGCCGAGCCGGTCGACGCGCACCGGCGCGGAACCGTCGTGCTCCTCGGCCAGCACCACGGCGCGGGTCAGCACCGTCGCCGTGTACGTGTCGTCGCGCAGCACGCGGCCGATCACCTGGTCGATGGCCTCGCGGATCGGCCTGCCCTTCACGGCGACCAGGTGCACCAGCAACGCCAGCGCGCCACCGGACACCCAGCCGCCCGTGCCGCCGTGCGTGAGCGCGGCGAACCGGCAGCCGAGGTCGTAGGCGATCGCCGCGGACGGCGCGAAACCCGCGGGAGCGGTGCGCGTGACGCCGTTGCAGCCCGACGACTCGTTGTGCGGGTTCTCCGGAGTGGACGGTGTCTCCGCAGCCAGCGCGCGCAGGCACGTGAGGCCCGGCGAGCGGCTCTCGTACAGCCGCTCGTCCGCCAGCAGGCCCGTCGCGCCGTGCTCGGGCCCTGGCTGCTGCTGGGTGACCAGCCAGCGGCGGTAGCTGTGCCAGACCTCGTCGGAGGGTTCCCACTCGCCGGTCCGCTTGCCGCGCACATAAGCGCGCAGGTAGCCGTCGGCGGTGAACAGGGTCAGCTGGGTGTCGTCGGTGAACAGGGCCGGTTTCGGCGGGGCCAGCACGCCCTCCGGGCCGTGTTCGCGCTGGATGTCCGCCCAGCCGAGGTACTGCACCGGCGCACCGAGCGCATCACCGAGAGCGCCGCCGAGAAGACACCCGGCGCCGCGGTCCACCACGGAGTTCCGATCTCGCGGCACGTGTGAACAGTAGCGAACCGCGAAACTCGGACCGAACTTGTATCTGAGACAGCAGCTCTCCCACCTGTTGAAGTGACGGCGTCGTCGCGGCAGGGGGAGGGGCATGCGGAGCAAAACCGGACTCGAGTTCGGCGTGCTCGGGCCACTCCAGGTGCTCGCGGACGGCCGGCTCGTGCAGCTGGGCCGCCGCGGCATGCGCGCTCTGCTCGCCCTGCTGGTCGTCGAGGCGAACCGGCCCGTCTCGATCGACCAGATCGTCGACGCGCTGTGGACGGACGCGCCGCCCGCCACCGCGCGGACGATCGTGCACGGCTACGTCTCGCGGCTGCGCAAGGTGCTGGACGAGGCGGACCCGGCCCGTTCCGCCGTCATCCGCACCACGCCCACCGGGTACCAGCTCACCGTCGACCCGTGGCGCCTCGACCTGCACCGCGCCCGGCAGCTCGTGGCGTCCTCCCGCGGCAAGCCCGCCGCCATCAGGGCGGGCCTGCTGCGCGAGGCGCTCGGCCTGTGGCGCGGGCCGGTGCTCGTCGACGTCCCCGGCGACCCGCTGACCTCCGACCTGGAGGAGCTGCGGCTGTCGGCGCTGGAGGAGCGCATCGACGCCGAGCTCGACCTCGGCCGCCACCTGGAGCTGGTGGGCGAGCTGCGCGGGCTGTGCACCGAGCACCCGTTCCGGGAACGCCTGGTGGCCCACAGCATGCGCGCCCTCTACCGGTCGGGACAGCGCGCCGACGCGCTGGACGCCTACCAGCGGTTCCAGCGCCGCGCCGCCGACGAGCTCGGCATCGACCCCGGCCCCGAGCTGCGGCAGCTGCACGAACAGGTGCTGCGCGACGACCCGGCGCTGAGCGTCGTCGGCCCGGTGGAGGCGCGGCCCGTCGCGCCGCGGGCGGGGATCGTCGCGCCGGCGCTGCTGCCCGCGTCCGCGTCCCGGCTGTTCGGCCGCGACGCCGACAAGACGTGGCTGGACGACGTGTGCGCGACCAGGAACCTGCTCGCGACGACCGTGGCGGTGCTGACCGGCCCGCCCGGGATCGGCAAGAGCGCGCTCGCCACCACCTGGGGCCACGAGAACTCCGAGATGTTCCAGCACGGCGTGCTGTTCGCGTCGCTCGGTGACGCCGAACCGGGGGAGGTGCTCACCAGGTTCCTGGTGGCGCTCGGCGTTCCCGCCGACGGCGTGCCGGTCGCGGTGGAGGACCGCGTCGGCCTCTACCGGTCGCTGCTCAACCGCCGCCGCGTGCTGGTGGTGCTGGACGACGCGACCGCGTTCGAACAGGTGCAGCCGCTGCTGCCACCCGGTTCCGGCTCGGTGGTGCTCGTGACGTCGCGCAGCCGGATGGAACGGCTCGTCGTCAGCAACAGCGCCCGCGTGCGCAAGCTCGGCCCGCTGGACGAGGACGCGGCCCGCGAGCTGGTCGACGACGTGCTGGGCAAACCGCTGTCGGCGGAGGACCCGGCGGCGTCGCGCAAGCTCGCCGAGCTGTGCGGAGGTCTGCCGCTCGCGCTGCGCGTGGCGGCGGCGAAGCTGGTGATCAGTCCGGAGTGGACTGTCGAGGAGCTGGTGGGGGAGCTGGCCGACGACGGGCACCGGATGAGGGGACTCGACCTGCCGGAGGCGGGAATGGGGGTGTCGCGGGCGCTCGACCTGTCCACCCGCGACCTGCCGCCCGAGCTGGGCGAGGTCTTCCGGTCCGTCGGCCTCGCTCCCGGCCGGTGGATGTCACCGCACGCCGTCGCCGCGCTGACCCGCACGCACGTCGAGTCGGCCCGCACCAGGCTCTCGCAGCTCGTCGAGGTCAACCTGCTCGTCGAACCGTGGCCGGACGGGTTCACGATGCACGAGCTGGTGCGCCTGTACGTGCGCGGAGCCGGCCGTTCCGACCGGGACTCGTTGCGGCGCCTGGTGAACTACTACCTCGTCGCGTGCGACCACGTCCGCAGGGCCGTCCGGCCGGCCCGCGACGGGCTCGAGTTCGCGTCCGGGGACAACGGGACCACGCCCGTGCCGGAGGTCACCGACCCGGTCGGCTGGTTCGACCAGGAGTGGCCCAACGTCGTCGCGGTCGTGCACGCGGCCGCCGAAGCGGGCCTGCACGACCAGGTGTGGCAGCTGGTCAGACTGCTGCACACCTACGCGACGGTGCGCGCCCTCACCGGGGAGTGGGTGGCGCTCGTCGGGTTCGGGCTGGCCGCGGCCGAGGTGACGGGGAGCCGCCTCGGCCAGGTCCTGATGCTCGACACGGCCTACACGACGAACGCCCGGCTGGGACGACCCGTCCTGCTGCCGGACGCGCGCCGTGCGCACCGCCTCGCGACCGAGCTGGGCGAGCGCCAGTACCTGGTGCTGACCCTCGCCCAGCTCGCCGACGTCCTGTTCCGCCTGGAGCAGCACGACGAGGCCCTGCTGCACCTCTGGGAGTCGGTGCAGCTCGCGCAGCAGTCCGGTGACGTCGTCGGCGAAGCCCACGGCCTCAACAACGTGGCGCAGGTCGAACAGGCCCGCGGCCGCCTGGAGGTCGCGCTGCGGCACCAGGCCCAGGCCGTCGACGTCTACCGCCGCTGCGGCGACCAGGCCGCGCTGACCGCGGGCCTCGCCAACCTCGCCGAGCTGCACCTGGAAGGCGGGTCCCTCGACCAGGCAGAGTCGCTCGCCCGGCAGGTGGTCGACCAGGCCGCGGCCGTCGAGATGACCTTCCTGGAGGGCTTCGGCAGGCAGGTGCTCGGGGGAGTGTTGCTCCGCCGGGCGGAATGGGTTGCTGCCTCAGCCGAATTGACGGAGTCGCTGCGGCTGTTGTCGCAGGTCAACTCGGCTCGGGCGGTCCAGGTGAGGGCCACCCTGGACGTGCTGTCGTCCGAGGTTTAGCCGGTGTTTAGTCGTGCGGCCCCAAATTATGGGAAGTTTGACGTGCAGGCAGCCGAGTGGGGGATTACCGAGGGGGTAAGGCGCCTGCCCTGAAAGGGCCCGACCGGCATTCGGGGGAGAGTGCCGGTCGGGCTTTCCTCGTTCTCCGTCGCGTCAGATCTCGTCGGCGCACCGCGCGAGCGGCAGCAGCTCCGGACGCTTCGGCGCCAGACCGTCACCCATCGACTCACCGCGCAGCTGCCTGCCGATCCACGGCACGACGTGCTCCCGCGCCCACTTCAGGTCCGCCTTGCGCTGCGTCACCCAGTCGGCCTGCTCCAGCGCGGGCCACGGCTCGTTCCACGCGTGGTCGTCCGTCAAACCGAGGATCTGCGCCGTCTTCAGCGCCACCCGCTGGTGCCCGGCCGGCGACAGGTGCAGCCGGTCCTCGCTCCACGCCCGGCGGTCGTGCAGCACGTGCATCGACCACAGGTCCACGATCCGGCAGTGGTAGCGCTCGGCGATCGACCACAGGTGCGAGTTGTAGATCGCGACCTTGCCGCGGATGCTCCGCAGCAACGGCGTGCTGCGCGTGTCGAACCCGGTGAAGATCACGACGTCGCAGCCGGCCGACCGCAGGTCCGCCACCGCCACCTCGTAGACCTCCGCCAGCGCGTCCGGATCGCTGTTCGGGATGAGGATGTCGTTGCCACCACCGCAGAACGTGACGAGATCCGGCTTCAGGGAGACCGCGAGCGGCACCTGCTCGTCGATGATCTCCTGGAGCAGCTTGCCTCGGACGGCCAGGTTCGCGTACCTGAACTCCGGGGCCTGCTCGGCGATCATGCCGGCCAGGCGGTCGGCCCAGCCGACGTAGGTGTCCCCCGGGCCGGGGTCGTCCATTCCCTCGGTGAAACTGTCCCCCAGGGACACGAGACTGGTCCATCGCAGCAGCACTGGATCCCCCTTGTGCTCGACGTTGATCCGTTCCCCGTCTGCGGCTCCCGTTCGCAGGCGACTGGTCAGCATGCACAACGAAGCCTTGGTTACGCCACCGTTGGTTACCTCATCGTATGTTTTGTTGCTGTGGGTGACGATTCTTTTACCACTTGGTCGAGGGGCGGTGGGGGGATTCTGGGGTGGTGGGGGAATTGTGAAGGGGATTCGTCTGGTTGCGGGTCCGTACGGGTGTAGTCAGGGTCACAGTGTGAGTTTCAGGCGGACCCCGGGGACCACCCCACCCGGCTGCCTGTCACGGTGTTGCCGTGTAGGCGGAGCGGAGGGATTGTTCTGCCGCTGGTCCGGCGCCGATGTGGTCCAGGCCCAGTAGCGCCGCGCCCACCACCGGGGGGACGTCCACCAGGCGGACCCTGGCCAGGGGGGCCGCTTCCAGAATCTGTTTCGTCACCGGCCCCACCACTGTGTCGCCGGTGTTGGTCAGGACGCCGCCGCCGAGGATCACGTCCACCGGTTCGGTGACCAGGTCCAGTTTGCGGAGTGAGACCGTTGCCAGCAGGGCGATCTCCTCCACCAGGCGGTCGACTTGGGCTTGGGCCACCTCGTCGCCCTGGGCTGCCGTCTCGAAGACCAGGGGGCAGAGGGCGTGGGGGTCGAGTTCGAGCTCCTCGAAGTGGATCTTTTCGACCACCTCGAGGATCGAGGACGCGTTGTAGTGCTTCAGCAGGGCCGGCAGGAGGAGGGTTCGGGGGCCTCGGCCGTCTTCTGCCCTGACCGCGTGCCAGAGGGCGTCGTTGCCCAGCTGGCCGCCGCCTCCCCAGTCGCCGGAGATCTGGCCCAGGGCCGGGAAGCGGTGGGTTCTGCCGTCCTTCGCCACGCCCACGGCGTTGATGCCCGCTCCGCAGACCACTGCTACGCCGCCAGTTGCTGTGCCTGCTCGTAGCAGGGCGAAGGTGTCGTTGCCGACGACTGTCGTGGTGGACCAGGCTCGGTCTGAGATCGCTTGGGTCAGCTCTGCTTCTTCGCGGGGGAGGTCGGCTCCCGCCAGGTAGGCGGAGGTGTGGGTCGCGATCTGCTCGTCCGGGGGGAGACCTGCTTTTGCCGCTGCTTCGCGGGCCAGCGACTCGAAGACGTCCAGGCCGCGTTTCATGCCCACGGTTTGTGGTGGGGCGCCTGGGCCTCGTGCCTCTGCCAGCACGGTGCCGTTGGCGTCCACGAGGAGCACCGCGGTCTTGCTGTTGCCGCCGTCGATGGCGAGCACACGGTCCGTCATCGTTGTCAGGCCCCCTTCGCCCACGGCAGGAGGTCGCGGTTCTGTGCGATCAGCTCGTCGGCCAGCCGGTCCGCTTTGGCGTGCTGGCCGATCAGGGGGTGGGCCAGCAGGGCGTTCGCCACTCGGTCGCGGCCCCCGTGCAGGGCTGCCTCCAATGCCAGGTGCTCGTACGCGGTGACGTGCGCGATGAGGCCCGAGATGGTCGGTTCCACCGGGCGGACGGGGAGTGGTGTGCCGCCGGTGTGGTCCACTGTGGACGACACCTCGATCACGGCGTCGTCCGGGAGGAACGGGAGGGTGCCGTTGTTCTGGACGTTGACGACGTGCCTTTCCGCACCCGCGCCGCCGGTCAGGGCGTGGACGAGTTGCACTGCCGCCTCTGAGTAGTAGGCGCCGCCGCGTTGGCCCAGTTGTTCGGGTTTCGTGACTACGGACGGGTCCGCGTAGATGTCGAGCAGTTCCTTTTCGACGGCTGCGACGACCTCGGCGCGTGAGGGCTCTTTGAGCTGCTTCTGCACTACGGCGTCGTGGTTGTAGAAGTAGTTGAGGTAATAGGACGGCACCATGTTCAGGCGGCGCATCAAGGCGCTGTCGACGCCGATGTGCTCGGCCAAGCCCTCGGCGTGGTCGGCGAGGAGCTCCGGCAGACGGTCTACGCCGTTGACGCGGACGCCGCGTTCCCACGTCAGGTGGTTCAGGCCCACGTGCTCCAGCTCCACGGTGGACGGCTCGACACCCAGCAGGGCGGAAGTCCAGCGCTGGAACGTGATCGCCACGTTGCACAGGCCGATCGCCTTGTGACCCTCCTGGAGCAGCGCGCGGGTGACGATGCCGACCGGGTTGGTGAAGTTGACGATCCACGTGTCCGGACCTGCGAGCGCGCGGACGCGATCGGCGATGTCCAGGACCACCGGCACGGTCCGCAGCGCCTTGGCGAGGCCGCCCGCGCCGGTGGTCTCCTGACCGACGCAGCCGCAGACGTGCGGGAACGTCTCGTCCGACGCGCGAGCCTGCTGGCCACCCACCCGCAGTTGCAACAGCACGGCGGACGCGCCCGCGACGCCGTCCTCCAGGGAGGTGGTGGTGCGCACCTTGGCCGGGTGCCCGGCATGGGCGAGCAGGCGCTGGCTGAACGGGCCGACGATGCCCAGGCGGTGCTCGTCCGGGTCCACCAGGACGATCTCGTCCACCGCCAGGCTGGTGCGACGGCCGGCGATGCCGTCGATCAGCTCCGGCGTGTAGGTGGACCCGCCACCGACGACGGTGAGTTTCATCTGACGTCCTTCGAGGAGATCTCGCCCGTGGGGGCGGGGAGGAGAGGGTTCGCTGCCGGGCCGGATGTCGGCCGCCGGTTCGCCGGGCAGGGAAACAGGACGGCCCGGCCTGGTCTGGGAGGTGCGAGGTGGCTTGGTAGGTTGTGAAAGGTGAAAAGGCTGGTGAAGCGGGCGTTCCGGTACCGCTTCTACCCGACCGAGGAGCAGGCGGCGGAGCTGCTGCGCACGTTCGGGTGTGTGCGCAAGGTCTACAACCTGGCGCTGCAGGCTCGTGTCGAGGCGTGGGCCCAGCACGGTGAACGGATCGGCTACGACGCCACCTCGGCGTTGCTGACCGCCTGGAAACGCACCGAAGAGCTGGCGTTCCTCAAAGAGGTGTCGGCGGTACCTCTGCAGCAGGCGTTGCGGCACCTGCAGATGGCGTTCGCCAGGTTCCTCGCCAAACGCTCGCGGCATCCGCGGTTCAAGTCCCGCAAGAGGTCGCGGGCCAGTGCCGAGTACACGCGTTCCGCGTTCCGCTGGCGCGATGGCAGGTTGACGCTGGCCAAGATGGCAGGGCCGCTGGACATCCGGTGGTCCCGCCCACTGCCGGAGGGAGCGGAGCCCTCTACCGTCACCGTGTCCCTCGACTCGGCCGGGCGGTGGTTCGTGTCCCTGTTGTGCGAGGACCCCGGCGTGACGCCGTTGCCCGGCGTGGACGCCGTGGTCGGAATCGATGTCGGTCTCCACCACCTGCTGGTGCTGTCGACTGGCGAGAAGATCGGCAACCCGCGGCACGAGCGCCGGGACCGGGCGGCTTTGGCCAGAGCCCAGAGATCGTTGTGCCGCAAACAGAAGGGTGGAAGCAACCGCGCCAAGGCCCGGGTCGCGGTCGCCCGCCTCCACGCCCGCATCGCCGACCGCAGGTCGGACTTCCTGCACAAGGTCACCACTCGGCTCGTGCGTGAGAACCAAACGCTCGTGATCGAAGATCTGGCCGTGTCGAACATGCTCCGCAACCACCATCTGGCCCGTGCCATCGGTGACGCCGGCTGGCGGCAGTTCCGGCAGATGCTGGAGTACAAGGCAGGCTGGTACGGACGGCAGGTGATCACGGTCGACCGGTGGTTCCCGTCGTCCAAGCTGTGCTCGGCCTGCGGGGTGTGCGTGGCGGAGTTGCCGCTGCACGTGCGTGTCTGGACCTGTGACTGCGGCACGACCCACGACCGGGACGTGAACGCGGCGCGCAACATACTGGCCGCTGGGCTGGCGGCATCGGTCTGTGGAGCTGGTGGAAGACCTCAACGGAGCATTCCGGGCGGGCAGCCGGCGACGAAGCAGAAACCCTGCGGCGCGAGCCGTGGGAACCTCCTCGTGCGCGAGAGAGAGTGAAGTCAACCTTTGACTCCCGTGAAAGTGATTCCCTTGACGAACGACTTCTGGGCGAAGACGAAGAGGACGACGGCCGGGACCATCGTCAGGAACGTCACCGCCATCGACGAGTTCCACTGCACGATGTGCATGCCCTTGAACGTCGCCAGCGCCAGTGACAACGTCCACTGGTCCTTGACCTCGCCGGTGTAGAGCAACGGTCCGAAGTAGTCGTTCCAGGTGAAGAGGAAGCAGAACAGCGCGGTCGCCGCGATGCCCGGTTTCGCCATCGGCACGACGATGCGCACCATCGCCTGGAACTCCGAGCAGCCGTCCACCCGTGCTGCGTCCACATAGGACTGCGGGATGGTGAGCATGAACTGGCGCAGCAGGAAGATGCTGAACGCGTCGAACAGGAAGTAGGGCACGATCAACGGCCAGAGCGTGCCGGTGAGGCCGAGGGACGACCAGGTGTCGTACAGCGGCACGGCGACGACCTGCGGGGGCAGCATCATCGCGCCGATGACGAGCAGGAACGCCAGGTTGCGGCCACGCCACCGGAGCTTCGCGAGGGCGTAGGCGGCGGGGATCGACGAGAGCAGCATCCCGCCGGTCGCGAGCAGGGAGTAGGTGAGGCTGTTGACCAGGTAGCGGAACAGCGGGGCCTGGTCGAAGACCTCGACGAAGTTCTCCCAGTGCCACTCGCGCGGCCACAGGTCCGAGGTGAACGCCTGGTCGTCCGGCATCACCGCGGTGAGGAAGACGAACACGACGGGGGTGGCGAACATCAGGCCGAGCGCGAGGCCGAGGGCGTGGGTCGCGACCCAGTGCAGGAAGGCGCCCTTGGTGCGCCCGCGGCGTGGGTTCTCCGGTTCGGTGGGGATGTCGGACGGTGGTTTGGTGAGCGTCGCGGTCATGCTCCCGGGCCTCCTTCCTCGGCGCTGGAGTTCTTGCGCATCCGCTGGACGAGCAGGATGGTGACGCCGAACGAGATGACGAACAGGAGCGTGGCCATCGCGGCCGCGTAGCCCATGTCGAAGTAGCGGAAGCCTTGTGCGTACAGGTAGACCGGGAACGTCAGGGTGCTGTTGTCCGGGAAGCCGAGGTACTTGGTCGACCCTGTCGCGTCCGCCGCTCCGGAGCCCGCCGATCCCGCGACGACCGCCTGGGTGAACAGTTGCAGGGCGAGGATCACGGAGTTCACGACGCCGAAGAGCAGCACGGGGGAGATCGTCGGCAGGGTGACGTGCCACCAGCGGCGGACGGGGCCGGCGCCGTCGAGCTCGGCGGCCTCGTACTGCTCCTGCGGGACGTCGAGGATCGCGGCCAGGATGATGATCATCAGGTCGCCGGAGATCCACAGCATGATCGCGGTGATGCCGGGTTTCGCCCAGGCCGGGTCGGAGAACCACAGCGGTGAGTCGACGCCGAACCAGCCGAGGAAGCTGTCGACAGGGCCGCCGTTGGGGCGCAGCACCATGAAGAACACGAGGGTCGCGGCGACCGGCGGGGCGAGTGACGGCAGGTAGCAGAGGGTGCGGATCAGGCCGACGCCCGACTTCAGGCGCGCGATGACCGATGCCACGCCCAGCGCGAACGCGGTGCGCGCCAGCGTGAGCACCACGACGAACCACAGGGTGTTCGTGATCGCCTTGACCAGCAACGGGTCCTTGAACATGAACTCGTAGTTCGCGAGCCCGGTGAGCTCCGGCGGGTTGATCAGGTCGTACCTCGTGAAGCTGAAGACGACCGTGGCGACCAGCGGGTAGCCGAAGAACAGGACGAAGCCGAGGACGGCCGGGGCCGTGAACGCGAGCACGGTGAGGCGGTGGCGGGCGCGTGCCCGCCCCCTGCCGGGGGCGGGACGAGCGCCGAGCGTGGTGGTCATCGCGCGAGGCCCTACTTGCCGCTCTTGGCGATCTGGTCGTCGATGTTCTGGTCGACGCCCTTGAGGCCGGCGGCGAGGTCCGGGACCTGGCCGGACTGGTAGGACACGGAGAAGTCGGTGACGGCCTTGATGTGCGCGTCGCCGATCGGGGTGACCGGGTTGCCCTTGAGCTTGTCGCTCCTGGCCAGGTCGACGAACGTCTTGAACGCCTCGTCCACCTCGAGCTTCGGGCTTTCCAGCGCGGCCTTGGTGCTGGGGACGTTCTTGATGGCGTTGGCCAGGCCGACGATCGTGTCGGTGTCGAACGACAGGTGCTTGATCAGCTCCCACGCGGCGCCGGGGTTCTTGGCGCCCTTGGGGATGCCCATGATCGTGCCGGTGGTGAAGGCGGTGCCGTACTGGTCGGCCTTGAGCGTCGGGAACGGGGCGGTGCGGAACCTCACCTGCGGCGCCTGGGCCTTGAGGAAGGCGGTGCGGTACTCGCCGTCCACCATGATCGCGATCTTGCCCTGGTGGAACGCGTGGTCGGCGGAGTACTCCTGGCCGAGCCCGGCGCGGAAGCGCTCCAGCGCGTCGTGGCCGTAGAAGTCGACGAGCTTCTTCTGGAACGTCATCATCTCGGTCCAGCCGGGGGACGTGGCGAGCGCGGACTTGCCGTCGGCGGTCTCCCAGGCGGCGTCGAAGTACGGCGCGAGGATGGTCGGGCGGTTGGCGTAGAAGCCCATCGTGGGCAGGTAGCCCGCGACCTCGATGTCGCCGTTCGGCGCGCGCTTCGTCGCCTTCACGGCCGCGTCGTACAGCTCGTCCATCGTCTTCGGCGGGGCGGTGATGCCGGCCGCCGCCAGCATGTCCTCGTTGTAGTACATGGCGTAGACGTCGGTGAGCATGGGCATCGCGCAGCGGTTGCCCTTGTACTCGGTGTACTCGCGGACGGCCGGGTTGATCTGGTCCATGTCGACCTTGTCGCGGTCGATGTACGCCTTGAGCGGCTGGAACGCGCCGGACGAGCAGAACTGGCCGATGTTGTCGGTGGTGAACGACAGCGCGACGTCCGGGGTGTTGCCGGAGCGGATGCCCGCGGTGATCTTGTCGTCGTCCTGCGAGCCCTCGTGCTTGATCTCGATGTTCGGGAACTTCTGGTTGAACGTCTTCAGCGCCTTGGTGACCTCGCCGTACTCGCGGTCGGAGAAGTTGCTCCAGACCGTGAGGGTGAGCTTGTCGTCCTGGCCGGGAGCGGCGGCGGCCTCGGACGTCGAGCCACCGCCCTTGCCCGCCGCACATGCGGTGAGGGTCAGCGCTGCGGTGACACAGAGCAGGGCGGCACGGGTGTGCTTGCGCATGTGCACTCCTTCTCGATCAACGTGGGGACCCGGCGGCCACGGGGCCGCGGAAGGGGGCGGTGGTGGCTGCCGGCAGGCCGAACACCTGCTCGCGCGCGACGGCCAGCGCCGAGTGCAGCGCGCCGCTGCGCACCGGCTTCCCGGTCACGAGCGCCAGCCGGACGGGTGTCCTCGGCACCACCAGTTGCCGCAGCTCCGCGGCAACGAGGTCGTTCAGCGTGGTTCCGCCTGCCTGGGCGATGTCGCCGGACAGCAGGACCAGTTCCGGGTCGAGCACCGCGACGACGCTCGCCACTCCCGTGGCGATGCGGCGGGCGAGGTCGGCCAGGAACCCCCGGCCCGCCGGTCCCGCGGCGAGCGCCTTGCGGACGGCGCCGTGGCCGTTGCGCGAGGCGAGCCCGTGGGCCTTAGCGAGCCGGCAGATCGAGGGGTTGCCGAGCAGCTCACCGAACGTGCCGCCGGCGCGGTCCGTCCCGGTGTCGGCGGACGCGCGGTCGGGGATCACCAGGCCGTCGATCTCACCGGCGCCACCGGAGGCGCCGCGCAGCAGCACCCCGTTGACGACGACGGCGGCACCGACGAGGTCGGCGGGCCAGACCACGACGAAGTCGCGCACCCCGGCGGCCCGTCCGGCGACCATCTCCTCCAGCGCGACGAGGTTGACGTCGTTCTCGACGCTCACCGGCGCCGCGAGCCGCTCGCGCAACCGGCCGGGCACGTCGAAGCCGTTCCAGCCGGGCAGGTGCGGCGCGTAGCCGAGCTCTCCGGTCGCCGGGTTCACCGCACCGGGGCAGCCCACGACGACGTGCAGGAGCTGGTCGGTGCGCAGCCCGGCCTGCCCGCACGCCTTGTCCACGGCCTCGGCGAACGCCTCCAGCACGCCGTGCCGCGCGGGCATCGGCGCCCGATGCTCGCTGATCACGGTGCCGGAGATGTCCGCGATGGCGACGTCGACCGTCTCGGGGGTGAGGTCGACGGCGGCGACGTGCGCGATCGTCCCGTTGACCGACCACAGCTGGGCCCGCGGCCCGCGCCCGCCGCCCCGCAGTCCGTCGCGGACGACGGTGTCGGCGGTCTCGAGCCTGGTCAGCAGCTGTGCGGTCGCCGGTTTGGAGAGGCCGATCAGGCCCTCCAGCTCCGAGCGGGTGAGCGGCCCGTTGCGCAGCAGTGCCTCGATGGCCGCGCGGTCGTTGATCTCCCGCAGCAGTCGTGGGCTACCGGCGCGCATCGAGGTGTCCGCTCCTGTCTGTTAACTTTCCAGACGATTTGCGCAGACGGTAGTGACCTGCTTCACCGCGGTCAATCCCCGATATGGGGCCGTTACCAGACTTAGGCTGACCTAAGGCACCCTGGAACCATGACGGACGTGCGCCAGGAGTCGCTCGCATCACTGCTCGGAGGCCGAGGCGGCGCGGTCGACGCGTCCCTGCCGCCGGTGGCGTTCGTGGCGGGCTGGCTGTTGTTCGACCACTCGATCGGCGCCGGGGCCATAGCCGCGGTCCTCTGCGGCGTCGTCATCGGCATCGTGCGGTTCGTCCGCGGCGAGAAGCCCCGCGCCGTCGTGTTCTCGGTCCTCGCCGTGGTGGCGGCGTCGCTGGTGGCGCTCTACACAGGCCGCGCCGAGGACTTCTTCCTCATCCAGCTGCTGTCCAACATGGCCTCGTCACTGGCCTGGGCAGGCTCCATCGCCGTGCGGTGGCCGTTGCTCGGCGTCGTCGTCGGCACGCTGCTGGGCCAGAAAACGCGCTGGCGCCGCGACCCCGACCTGCTGCACGCGTACTCCATCGCGTCATGGCCGTGGGTCGCGCAGTACGCGCTGCGGGTCGCCGTCTTCACTCCACTGTGGCTGGACGCGCAGGTCTACTGGCTCGCCACGCTGCGGGTCGGGCTGTCGTGGCCGTTGCAGATCGTCTGCATCCTGGTGTCGGGGTGGATGCTGCGGCGTGCGCTGCCGGCGGACCACCCCGGGTTCCGGCACCCGAGGTCGCCGGAGACCGACTAGATTCGCGAGCATGTACGTCTCGCAGGTGCGGCTGAGGAACATCAAGGGGTTCCACGGCGCCCGTGAGGTCGATCTGACGCTCACCCGTCCGGACGGATCGCACGCCGGGTGGACCGTGATCGCGGGACGGAACGGCTCGGGCAAGTCAACCTTGCTGCAGGCGATCGCTCTCGCTCTCGGAGGTCAGCGCGCCGTCTTCGCGGTCATGCAGGACTTCGAGAACTGGATCACTCACGGCGAGGAAAGCGCCGACGTAGACCTCCAAGTCCACGCGGATCCCGATCTCGACCATCTACAGGGCGCCCTTTGGCAGGGTGGTTCTCCCTTCGGACTGGCACTGTCGTGGGCGGGTCAGCAGGTGATCGAAAAGAGGTCCCTCGAACTCGACGGGTGGCTGTACGCGGCTTACGGCCCCTTCCGCAGGCTCTCGGGCATGGTCCGCAAGTCGTCCAACCGCATCGCGAACATCTCCAGCTTGTTCAACGAGGACGCCTCGCTGTCCGACGGCGTGGCGTGGCTGATCCAGCAGCACCTGCGCGCTCTCGAAGGCGAACCCGGCGCGGCCGAGCTGAAGCGAGCCGCGCTCCGGCTGCTGAGCGACGGTCTCCTGCCCGACGACCACGAGGTCGACGACGTCACGTCCGACGGGCTCTGGGTGACCTGCCGCGGCAGCCGTTTCCCGCTGCGCGAGACCAGCGACGGGTATCGGACGGTGACGGCGCTGGTGGTGGATCTGCTCAAACAGATCCACAACGCCTACGGGAGGCTGCCCGTGGAAGGCAACGCGGTCACCGCGCCCGGAGTCGTGATCATCGACGAGGTCGACGCCCACCTCCACGTCTCCTGGCAGCAGCGCATCGGCGGCTGGTTGAAGTCGCACCTCCCGAACATCCAGTTCATCGTGACCACGCACAGCCCGTACGTGTGCCAGGCGGCGGACCCCGGCGGGCTGATCCGGTTGCCGGGGCCTGACGAACAACTCGCTCCGCACGTGGTGGACCAGGACCTGTACGAGCGGGTCGTGTACGGGAGTGGCGACGACGCCGTTCTCACCGAGCTGTTCGGTCTGGAGTCGCCTTATTCGGAACAGGCCGAGCGGCTGCGCAGGCGCCTCGTCGAGCTGGAGGTCAAGGTCATCGCGGGCCAGGCGGACGAGCAGGAGATCCGGCGGTACAAGGAACTCCGGGAGACGCTCACGAGCTCGTTGACCGCACGGGCCGACGAGGTGGCAGCTCGCCTGCGCGACGCATGATCCGAATCGTTCGATCCGACCTGCCGGCGGGCACGGTCGCGGAGATGGCTGTGCTGACCCGGGCGATCGCCTCGACGCCGGTGGACGACAGGAGCGAGAAGGCTCGCGCGTCCTGGCGGAGCCAGGCGAAAGTGCGGTCATCCGTCCGGTCGGTGCTCGGTGAGATGGCCGTCGGGTTCACGACGTGCATGTACTGCGGTGAGAGCCGTGGGACCGACGTCGATCACTTCGAGCCCGTGGTGCGCAACCCGCTGCGGGCTTTCGACTGGCTCAACCACCTGCTGGCCTGTTCGACGTGCAACAGCCACCAGAAGGGGAGACGGTTCCCGGTTGACGCCTCCGGTGCCCCGTTGCCGATCGACCCCACCGCCGAGGACCCGTTCGAGCACCTGCTGCTGACGTTGTCCTTGGGGGTGTACAGCCCGTTGACGGAGAAGGGCGAGGCGACCATCGCGGTGCTCGGCCTCAACGAGCGCGGGCTCCCCGAAGGCCGCAAGCACGCTCGCAAGGTGGTCGCACTGGCTCTGCGTGAGTGGGATCGGGCGCGTGAGCGCGACCGCTCGGACGAGATGGCCGAGAACGTCCGGACCGTGCAGGACCAGCCGTTCGCGGACGTCTGCCAGTCGATGTTGCGGCAGGCGTTCAGCCCGGGGGCGGACGTGGTGTTCAGCGACTGTCCGGACTTGCTCGTTCTCCTGCGTCGCGAGGACCTCCGCGAGGCGTTGCTGAGGTAGCGGGTTCCGGCACCCGAGGGTGCCGGAGACCACCACCTAGCGCTGGGGAACCTCGGCCAGCACCGCCGGGTTGCGGATGATCTTGCCGCTCGACGTCCGCGGCAGCGTGTCCATCACGTGGATGTGCGCGGGCAGCTTGAACTCGGCGAGCCGTTCGGTGCACCAGTCGGTCAGCGCCTCCGCGGTCAGCGAAGCATCGGCGGTTCCGACGTACGCCTGGATCCGCTCCGGTCCCACCGCGACGGCCTCGGTCACGTGCGGGTGCCCGCGCAGCACCTGCTCGACCTCGGTCAGGTCCACCTTGTTGCCGCGCACCACGACCAGCGAGTCCGCGCGGCCGAGCAGGCGCAGTTCGCCGCGGGGGTCGAACTCGCCGCGGTCGCCGGTGCGGAACCAGCCGCCGGAGTACCGCCCGTGGTCGTCGCCGGACAGGTACGGCGTCTCCGGCAGGGCCACCTCGACCAGGCCGTCGCGGACGCGGGCCGTGACGCCGGGCATCAGCGGGCCGACGGACGGGCGGGTCGTGCCGCCCACGGCCAGGGTCAGGGCGCCGGTCTCGGTGGTGCCGAAGCATTCGCCGACCGGCAGGCCGTAGGCGGCGGCGAAGCGGTCGGCCACGTCCTGCGGCATCAGTTCGCCGCCCGCGATCGTGCCGCGGACGGTGCGCAGCGCGTCCGGTTCGGGGGAGGACGCCAGCAGGTCGAAGTGGAACGGGAGACCGGTGACGAAGTCGACCTCGAACTCCCGTGCCTGCCGCAGGATCGCCTCGGCGGTGGGGCGTTCCGCGAAGACGAGGTGCGCGCCGGTGGAGAGGGCGTGCAGCAGGCCGCCGACCAGGCCGAAGCTGTGAGCGGGGGAGTTGAGCAGCAGCAGCCGCTCGCCGCCGCGGACGGCGTCTTCCGACGTGGCGAACCGGGTCAGCTCGTCGATGATCGACGGCGTGCTGCGGCCGATCACCTTCGGGCGTCCGGTCGAGCCGGAGCTGAACTGGACGAGGCGGTGCGGGGTCTCGGCCGGCACGCCGTCCGCGCGTTCGACGACGAGGCCGTAGCGCTCCCGGAAGACCTGGCCGGGAATGCCCGCCCGCACCAGGAACTCGGGGCGGGTCAGCTCGTGCAGGACCTCGACCTCGGCGGGCTTGAGGCGGTGGTCGACGGAGACCACCCTGGCGCCCAGGCTCCACAACGCCAGCACCGCCTCCAGGTGGCTGAAGCTCGGCGGCACCTGGACCGAGACGGTGCTGCCGTCGCGGACGCCGGCCGCGGTGAACCACTCGGCCTGGGCGGAGACGTCGGCGCGCAGGAGGCCGTGCGTGACCGTGCCGCGGTGGCTGAGGACCGGCACGTCGTCGCCGTGGCGGTGCAGCAGGTCGGTGATGAGCTCGCGCATGTCAGGACTCCTTGCAGAACTCGCCGATCGGCAGGCCCACGTGCCGCTGCTCGGTCGCGACGTGGCCGAGCAGCTCGTCTCCCGGCCGCAGCTCGGTGACGTTCAGGACCTTGCCGCCGGGACCGAGGACGCGGACGTGCCAGTCGTCCTGCACCATCAGGTGCACCTCGACGCCTTCCGGGGAGCGGGCGGTGATCGTGAGCATCGGGCGGGACTCCAGCTTGGCCCTGCCGACGGTGATCTCCCGCGTGCGGCCCTCGGCGTTGACGGCGAGGACCTTGCTGCCGGACCGCAGCTCGGACAGGTAGTTGGTGCGGTTGGCCGGACCGAGCACGTACGAGTGCAGCGCGCCCGCGTTGACCCGGAACGGCCGGGTCGGCATGTACGGCAACGGGTGCGTCTCGCTGCAGCACAGCACGAAGCCGGACGAGAACGAGCCGACGAGGATGCCCTCGTCCTCCTCGAAGTGCGACGCGGTGTCGACGCAGACGCGGTCGCCGAGACCGTTGTGGGTCAGCGCCTCGACGGTGAGGGTGGTCAGCGTCAGCGGCGGGGACGTGACCTCCAGCAGCCGCGCCAGCTTGAAGACCTCGGTGGCGTCACGCGGCGCCATCAGCACGCCGTCCGAGCCGTGTTCGAGGACCTCCAGCACGATCGCGGCCTCGACGAGGTCCTCCACGACCGTGACGAGCTTGCCGGAGGCGCCGTCCGCGGCGGCGATCACGATCTCCAGCGGGATCTTCGTCGGGTCGGTGAACGCGACCACGGTGTGGTCGAGCCGTTCCGCCGCCGCGCAGGCCAGCTTGAGCGTGCGGTCGTCGCTGACCGTCACGAACGCGGCACCGCCGGGCAGCCGGTCGAGCTCGTCCTGTTCCTTCACGGCGACGGTGACGAGGTGCGGGCTGTCGACGTGCTCCTCGGTGAGCAGCACGCGGGTGATCGTCGGCGGCAGGCCGTCGAGCAGCGTCGGGTCGTCGGCGACGACTCCGGCGATCCGGCTGTGCACGGCCGCGTCGACGACGGCGGTGCGGTGCGTTTCGGGGACGTTGCGGAGGTCGATCCAGGCGAACTTCACCGGTTCTCCAAGCTGGAGGTCAGGGCGTGGACGAGGCTGGCGCCGACGGGCGCGTGCACGATCGAGGCGAGCTCGGCGACGAGCTGCATCGGGGTGGGTGAGGTGAAGACCCGCCTGCCGACGGCCAGACCCGCGCAGCCGGTGGCCATCGCGGTGCGGGCGTGGGCGGCGAGGCTGGCCTCCGAGGCGGGACCGCCCGCGACGATCACGGGCACGGGGCAGCTGGCGGTGACCTCCGCCATCTCCTCCGCGGGACGGGCGAGGTTCGTCTTCACGATGTCCGCGCCCAGGTCCGCCGCGATGTTGACGACGTGCGCGAGCACGGCGGAACCGGCGGCGTCACCGATGCGGGGACCACGGGCGTAGGCCATCACGACCAGCGGCATGTTCCACCGCTCGCACTCCGCCGCGACCGTGCCGAGGTCGGCGAGCTGGCGCGACTCCGTGTCGGAGCCGATGTTCACGTGCACGCTGACCGCGTCGGCGCCGAGCCGCAGCGCCTCGTCGACCTCGCCGACGAGCACCTTCGCGTGCGTGTCGGCCATGTGCGCGGTGCCCGCGCTGAGGTGGACGATCAGCGCGCACCCGCCGAGCACGGCCGGGTCGACGGTCCGCACCCGTCCTTTGTGGACGATGATGGCGTCGGCGCCGCCCAGCACGACGGCGCGGATCAGGTCGTGCCACCGGTCCCTCGGGACGACCGGACCGTCCGAGACGCTGTGGTCCAACGGCACGAAGAGGTACCTGTCGTCGTGTGGTCGGGAAAGGCGTCGCAGCCGCAACGCTTTCCTCATGGCGTTCACACCCCTCGGATCGTTTGACGTCAACCAGAAGGGTGAGGCAGCCCGAGCGCGCGGCGGCAGGTGTGAGGTGGCGATAACTCCCGAGTTATGGGCCTGACAGCGCAACGGCCCTGCGACGGCCACGGAGCGTGATCCAGCGACACCCGCGTGGCCGTGTTTGTTGTTCGCTCACTGTCTTAGGCTTCGTCGGTGCGAATGGAGCTGAGACATCTGCACGTGGTGCTGACCGTCGCGCGCGCGGGCAGCATCAGCCGGGCCGCCTCCCAGATGAAGATCGCCCAGGCAGGGCTGACCGCGCAGGTCCGCAGGATCGAGGCGACTCTCGGGGGTCCGCTGTTCCTGCGCCGCACCGGCGGCGTCGAGCTGACCGAGCTCGGCAGGCACGTCGTGCTGCGCGCCCAGGACCTCGTCGAACGGTTCGACGACCTGGTGGTGACGTCGAACAAGCTCGCCGAGCGCGGCGACTGCGGGATGCGCCTCGGCGGCGTGGTGGGCTCGCCGACGGCGTTGCTGGTCAGGGTGGTGCGCGAGGTGCTGCCCAGCCTGCCGCAGACCACGCACGTCGTGCGCGACAGCGACGCGGTGCTGGAGCTGGTGCGCACGGGGGACCTCGACCTCGCGCTGGTCGTGGAGTTCCCGCGCACCCCGCTGCGGTTCCCGAAGGCGGTGGGTCTGCGCGGGGTGGCCACGGAACGCATGCTGATCGGGGTCCCGGTGGGGCACCGGCTGTCCGGGCGCAGCGAGGTGCTGCTGTCGGAGCTGGCCGGCGAGGAGTGGGTGGTGCCCGACGAGAACCACGGCGGCAAGCTCAACCTCGACCTCGCCTGCGAGGCGGTCGGGTTCACGCCCCGCTGCACGCACTTCGGCGTGGAGCCCGCCGTCGCGGCCGAGCTGGTGCGCTCGACGGGCGCCGTGGCGGGGTTCTTCGCCGGGGAGAACCCGCCGGGCGTGCTGCTCAAGCCGATCATCGGCAACCCGCTGCGCCGGCGGATCACGCTGGTGTGGAACGACGAGGCCGCCCAGCACGTGGACGACGTGCACGACGGGCTCGTCCGGGCGTACCACGAACGCACCCCGCACCCCGGCCGCCTGCTGGCGTCCTGACCCAAGCCGCACGCGGGGCCCTTACCCACCGCACGCGGGGCCCTTTCGTACTGTCAGACAGTACGAAAGGGCCCCGCGTGCGGTGGGGGACGGGGTCAGATGACGCCGAGGGCGAGCATCGCGTCGGCTACCTTGATGAAGCCCGCGATGTTCGCGCCCACGACGTAGTTGCCGGGAGCGCCGTACTCGTCCGCGGTCTCCAGGCAGCGGTCGTGGATGCCGCGCATGATGCTGCCCAGCCGGTCCTGCGTGTACTCGAACGACCACGAGTCGCGGGACGCGTTCTGCTGCATCTCCAGCGCGCTGGTCGCCACCCCGCCCGCGTTCGCGGCCTTGCCGGGCGCGAAGACCACCCCCGCGTCGGTCAGCACGCGCACCGCCTCCGGCGTGCACGGCATGTTGGCGCCCTCCGCCACGATCGTGCAGCCGCCCGCGACGAGCTGCGCCGCGTCGTGGCCGTTCAGCTCGTTCTGGGTGGCGCAGGGCAGCGCGATGTCGCACGGCACCTCCCAGATCGACCGGCCCTCGACGAACGCCGCCGACCGCGCGTCCGCGTACTCGCTCAGCCTGGCGCGGCGGATCTCCTTGGTGTGCTTGAGCTCGTCGAGGTCGATGCCCTTCTCCTCGACGACGTAGCCGCCGGAGTCCGAACAGGCGACGACGATGCCGCCGAGCTGCTGGACGCGCTCGATCGCGTACATGGCGACGTTGCCGGAGCCGGACACGACCACGCGCTTGCCCTCGAAGCTGTCCTGCCGGTGCCGCAGGATCTCCTCGACGAAGAACACCGTGCCGTAGCCGGTGGCCTCCTTGCGCACCAGCGACCCGCCCCAGGCGAGCCCCTTGCCGGTCAGCACGCCCGACTCGTAGCGGTTGGTGATCCGCTTGTACTGGCCGAACAGGTAGCCGATCTCCCGGCCGCCGACACCGATGTCGCCCGCGGGCACGTCGGTGTACTCGCCGATGTGCCGGTACAGCTCCGTCATGTACGCCTGGCAGAACCGCATCACCTCGCCGTCGGAGCGGCCCTTCGGGTCGAAGTCCGACCCGCCCTTGCCGCCGCCGATCGGCATGCCGGTGAGCGCGTTCTTGAAGATCTGCTCGAAGCCGAGGAACTTGACGATGCCCAGGTAGACGGTCGGGTGGAAGCGCAGCCCGCCCTTGTACGGGCCGAGCGCCGAGTTGAACTCGACCCGGAAGCCCCTGTTGATCTGCACGGTGCCGCGGTCGTCCACCCACGGCACCCGGAAGATGATCTGCCGCTCCGGCTCGCACAGGCGGTTGATCACCGCGGCGTCGGTGTACTCCGGGTGCTTGGCCACCACGGGACCGAGGCTGTCGAGCACCTCGTGCACCGACTGGTGGAACTCGGTCTCACCGGGGTTGCGCCGCAGCACCTCGGCGTAGGTGTCGGCGAGCTTCTCGTCCAGCACGGGCATCTTGTCGTCCTCTTCCGAAAGAGACTGAGGGACAACGCGAGCCCGCCTCCGGCCCGGCGTGCGCCGTCGAGACAGGGGCCGCAGCCCTGCGCCGCCCCGTTGCGACTTCACACCCGCGTTAACCGGAGTTTACGTCCGTGTTTCGCGGACCACCAGGCGGACCACCAATCTCACACTATGGGCACCTGGCTGCCCGAAACGGGAACGCGGGGGCCCTACGTTCCCCACAAGGAAACGCAGGGCCCCCGCGTTCCCCGCCGGAGCGGGTGGGAGTTGCGGACGAGGTGGCCGGGGTGTTCAGGCCGGGCGCGGTGCCGCCGGTCCCAGCACGTCCACCGCCGCCAGCCACGCCGCTCCCGCGGCACCCTCGGTCGCCATGATCACCGCGGCGGCGCAGCGCGTCAGCAGCTCCTGCTTCAGGTGCGTGCCCACCGGGGTCTTGATCAGGCTGCCGACCAGCACGATCGGCGAGGTGTCGGACGGCGTGCGCACGGCCGCGGCCGTGTCGGCGAGCAGGCGGGCGGCGTTCGACACGATCGCGAGCGCCTCCGGGTCGCCGTGGTGGTAGGCGGCGCTGACCAGGGGCGCGAACCGGGCCAGCGCGATCGGGGGACCCGCGTTGACGGTGGTGATCAGCTGGCCGCGGGTGCGGGCGCCCGCCGTCGTCAGCACGGCGGTGGCGAGTCCTTCGAGGGGCGCGTCGAGGTCGAGCAGCTTCAGGGTCGCCCTGACGGCCTCGCGGCCTAGCCAGAACGCGGAGCCGTCGTCGCCGACGAGCCAGCCGTAGCCGCCCGCCTGGCCGACCATGCGGTGGTCGCGGATGCGGCCCGCGATGGAGCCGGTGCCCGCCACCAGGACGGTGCCGTCGGGGGAGGACGTGCCGGTGGCGAAGGCCGCCTCGCAGTCGGTGACCACCCGCATCGGGCAGTGCAGGCCCGCGCGCTCCCAGGCTGCTTGGAAGAGGTCCAAGACGACCGGGTCGGCCATCCGGGACGCGCCGGCCATGCCGAGGACGCCGCTGCGCACGCGCCGGGAGTCCAGGCCGTCCAGCGCCTCGGTCAGCGCCTCGGTGACGTGGGCGGCGGCCACCGCCGGCGGGTGCGAGTTCGGGTTCGCGCCGCCCGCGAGCCCCTGACCCAGGCGGGCCCCGTCGAGATCGAGCACCAGCGCCCTCGTCGACGTGCCGCCCGCGTCGAGTCCCACGACCAGATCCATGAAAGCCGAGTATGCCGAGAGACGGACGCCGCAGGCACACCCAACCGGGTGTCACGGGGCCAGGGCGCGGTCACCGCTCGCGTTGTGGTGGAAGAACACCAGCGTGCCCGGCGGAACGGGATCACCCGGACGGACCACTGTGGACAGTTCGGGGACGGTCAGGCCGAAGTCGAACACCGCGGGTTCCGCCACGTCGACGAGGTCGTCCCGGTCGGCGGGAGCGGTGTAGCGGCTCTTCACCCCGGCCGTGTAGGTCACGGGTCCGGCAGGCAGCACGGACCGCGACACCGGCAGCACGACGACGTCGCTGTCGAACAGGTTGGTGTCGGTGGAGCCGTCGAAGCCGTTCAGCGGCTGCTCGTCCACCACCTCGTCGGTCTCGGCGGCGACCGTCTTGGCGTACCAGACGTCCGCCACGATGCCGCCCGCCGCGTTCGTCCGCTTCACCGCCGTCGTCTCGAAGTCCTTGCCGCCCACCGAGAACCGCACGTGCGGCTGGGTGTTGCCGCCGAGGTTCGCCCAGGTGTCCCAGGTCGCGATGCCGAACGCCAGCAGGTCCGGCGTCGCCGTCGCGCCGACGAACCGCACGTCGCCGCCGCGGGCCGTGCGGTTGGCGGCGCAGTCGTCCTGGAGGCCGGGGCCGCAGTCGGGCAGGCGGCCGGACCGCCCGCCGAGCTGCAGCACGGTCATCCGCGACACGTAGTCCTCCTGGTCGAGGCCCCGCCCGGTGACGTGACCGTCGGCCACCGACAGCGCCGACACCGGTTTCGGCGCCGCGTGGACCGGCACCCGCAGCGAGCGGTCACCGGTGAACGTGACCAGGCCGGACGCCTCCGCGAGGAACTGCCGTCCGTCGGCCAGCGACACCGTCGGGTCGGCGGCTTTGCGCAGGTCCGCGGGCCGGGGGACGTACAGCCGCACGGGCACCGTCGCCGACCCGCCCGGCGGCACCGCCACCGGCGTCTTCCCGATCTGGAACGACACGCCGGGCACCGACGTGATCGGCTCGTAGCGGGCGTGCAGCAGGACCGGGGTCGTCCCCTTGTTGACGAGCGTGATCTCCCGGGTGCTCACCAGCGGGCCGCCGACCTCGACCGTCCCGAACGACGCATCGCCCAGCGCCAGCACGTCGGCCGTCAGCGCCGCGAGCCCGTCCACCCGTCCCGCGCCCACCCGCATCGGCGCCTCGCGCACACCGTCGGACGACCGCACGACCCCGGACGCGGTGTTCGTCAGCACGGCCTTGACCTCTTCGACCGTCCACTCCGGATGCACCTCGCGCAGCACCGCGGCGATGCCCGCGACGTGCGGAGCGGCCATCGACGTGCCGCCCATCGACGTGCCTTCCGACGCGGTGCCGGACGCGGCGGAGAAGATCGTGTCACCCGGCGCGGCCACCGCGATCGACGACCGCGACCGCGACGACGAGGGCGTGATCGTGTCGGTGATCGACGGCTCGACGGACGGCACGGACCGCTTCAGCTCCGAGGTCAGACGCACCGTCAGCGTCCCCTCCTCCAGCGCGGGCCGCAACGCCTTCGACGCCGCCGCGGTCAGCTGGAACGCCGGGATGCGGTCGTTGCCCGCGATCCCGGCGGCGAACACCGGCAACGTCGTCGGCAGCAGCACCCCGGCCGCCCCCGCGTTCGACGCGTTGTCGGTGCGGGCGGCGGAACCGCACGCGCGGGTCGCGTCGACGTCGTCCCACTCCAGCCAGACGATCTTGCCGTCCAGCCGCTCGCCGATCGGCTGGCAGCCGTCCACGTTGGACGACAGCCGCACCACGGGCAGGGAGAGGTCGATCGGCTTCTCGTACGCCAGGCCGTACTGGCCCGCCCACCGCCGCCCGCCGGACTCCAGGCCGTCGAGCATCGAGAACGCGTCGCGGCTGTTCGCCACGGAGATGGCCTCCGGCGTGTTCGCGGGTGATCCGGAGACGTCGTAGAAGTCGCCGCCGTTGCCCGCCGCCGCCACGACGACCACGCCGTGCTCCACGAGCTTGCGCACGAACAACGAGTCGGGGTCGTCCGGCGCGCCGAACTCGCTGCCCAGGGACAGGTTGACGACGTCGAGCTTGTCGGAGAAGTCGCCGTCGCCGTTCGGATCGAGCGCCCAGTCGAGCGCCCGCGCGACCAGGTTCGTGCCGCCCTTGCAGCCGAAGATCTTCAACGCGTAGAGCGACGCGCGCGGTGCCGTGCCCGGTCCGATCTTCAGCGCGTCGAGGTCGACCGTCTCGTACGAGCCCCGGTACGTCGTGCCGTCCGCGTTCACGCCGAACCCGGCCGCCGTCCCGGCGACGTGCGTGCCGTGGCCCTGGCAGTCGACCGGGTCGCCGTCCGGCTCCGGCACCGCGCTCGCCTTGCCGGTGTAGGAGTCGCCCGCGAAGTCGTAGCCGCCGACGACCTTGGCGTTGGGGAACGTCCCGCCGCCGAAGTCGGCGTGCCGGTAGTCGATGCCGGTGTCGACCACGCCGATCCGCACGCCGTCACCGAAGCGGCCGAGCGACCGCCACACCTCGGAGGTGCGGGTGAGGCGGACGGCCGAGGCGTTGGTGACCACCTTGGGGGTCATCCGGTGCACCGCGCGCACCTCCGGCATCCCGGCCAGGCCGGCGAGCCGCGACGGCGCGGCCGACAGCACGACGCCCGGCACCGCGTTCGACGTCCTCGCCACCTCCCGGCCGCCCGACCGGGACACGACCCGGGAGACCTGCTCCGAGGTCCGTTCGCGGGCCGACCGGGCCTGCGGGACGGAACGGGCCTCGACCGCGGGGGCCGAGGTCAGCTCCACGAAGACCGTCACCGGCTCGACCGGCGGCGACGGCGCCAGCAGCGCTCCCAGCAGCAGTGACACGGTCAGCAACTTCATGATCGACCCCTGGTGCCCCTCGGACGGCCCCGATGCCCGGTGCCTCTGGACGAAATCCCCTCTATCGGGCTATACATCCGATGTCTAGCTGTGGTGAGCAGAGGAGGAACGGCCGTGCAGCTCTTGCGACTCGGACCGGTCGGCGACGAGCGCCCCGCGGTGCGGACCGCCGACGGGACGACGTACGACCTCCTGCCCCTCACCCCGGACGTCGACGGCGCGTTCCTCGCCAACGACGGAGTCGCCCGCGTCCGCGCCGCCCTCGACGCGGGTGAGCTGGAGGCCCTCGACGCCGAGGGGATGCGGGTCGGCCCGCCGCTCGCGCGTCCCGGCAAGATCATCTGCATCGGCCTCAACTACCGCGACCACGCGGAGGAGACCGGCGCCGCCATCCCCGCCGAACCGGTGGTGTTCCTCAAGACCCCGGACACCGTCGTCGGCCCGTACGACGAGGTGCTGGTGCCCCGCCGGTCGGTGAAGACCGACTGGGAGGTCGAGCTCGGCGTGGTCATCGGGCGCACGGCGCGCTACCTGGAGTCCGAAGAGGACGCCCTGGCGTGCATTGGCGCGTACGTGCTCTCGCATGACGTCTCCGAGCGCGAGTTCCAGATCGAGCGCGGCGGCACCTGGGACAAGGGCAAGAACTGCGAGACGTTCAACCCTCTCGGTCCCTTCCTCGTGCCCGCCGGGGACGTCGCCGACCCGCAGAACCTGGAGATGCGGCTCTGGGTCAACGGCGAGCTCAGGCAGAACTCGTCAACCAAGAACATGATCTTCCCGATCGCCGAGGTCGTGCGCTACCTCAGCCAGTTCCTTGTCCTTCGACCGGGTGACGTCATCAACACGGGTACACCCGCTGGGGTGGCGCTCGGCCAGCCGGAGCCCAAGCCGTACCTGCGCGCCGGTGACGTCGTCGAGCTGGAGATCGAGGGCCTGGGCAGGCAGCGCCAGGTCCTCGGACAGGCATGACCGACTTCGAGGGGCTCGTCGCCGTCGTCACGGGCGGCGCGTCCGGCATCGGCCTGGCCACCGCGACCCTGCTGAGCAGGAGAGGAGCGGCGGTCGCGGCACTCGACCTGAACCCGGACGTGCCGGAGCCGCTCGTCGGCGTCCGCACCGACGTGACCGACGACGAGAGCGTGCGAGCCGCCGTGGCCGAGGTCGTGCGGCGGTTCGGCCGCCTCGACGTCGTGGTGAACAACGCGGGCATCGGCGCGCAGGGCGACGTGCTGGCGAACGACGACGACGAGTGGCACAAGGTGCTCGACGTCAACGTGCTGGGAATGGTCCGCGTCTCGCGGGCCGCCCTGCCGCACCTGCGGAAGTCGGCGTCCGCCGCGATCGTCAACACCTGCTCGGTGGCCGCACGGGCCGGACTCCCGCAGCGCGCCCTCTACTCGGCCAGCAAGGGCGCGGTGTACTCGCTGACGCTCGCGATGGCCGCCGACCACGTCCGCGAGGGCGTCCGCGTCAACGCCGTCGCGCCCGGCACGGCGGACACCCCGTGGGTCGGCCGCCTGCTCGACACGGCACCGGACCCGGAAGCCGAACGGGCCGCGCTGGAGGCACGCCAGCCGCACGGCCGGCTCGTGTCCGCCGACGAGGTGGCGGGGGCCATCGCCTACCTGGCGAGCCCGCTGTCCGGGTCGACCACGGGCACGGTCCTCGCGGTCGACGGCGGCATGCACGGCCTGCGCCTGCGGCCCCGGTGACCGGGTTCCCGGCGGTCATGTCCGGCTGATCGGCCCGGGGTGATCGGTCCGGGGTGATCGGTCCGGCTGATCAGCTCGGGTGATCGGTCCGGCCGATCAGGTCTTGGCGACCTCGGCGGGGTCGCAGGCCGCGGCCGTCGAGCCCGTGCGTGCGGCGTTGTCGAGGTTGTCCTCCACCCAGCCGCGCAGCATCCGCAGCGGCACGGCCGCGCTGTGGCCCAGCTCGGTGAGCGAGTACTCGACGTGCAGCGGCACCGCCGGGAAGACCGTGCGGTCGACCAGGCCGAACTCCTCCAGCCGCCGCAGCGTCTGGGTGAGCACCTTCGGGCTGACCCCCTGCAGGTGCCGCTGGAGGTGGCCGAACCGCTGCGGCCCGTCCTCCAGCGCGCCGATGGCGAGCGCCGACCACTTGTTCGCCAGCAGGTCCAGCATCGCCCGGCACGGGCACTGCGCGGCGTAGACGTCGTGGTCGGAATGCTGTCCGGTCAGACACTCGGTCGCCATTGCGGGCCTCTCACCTCGATACTTCCCAAAGGGAAGTTCTATCCCTTGTGGGTAACTATACCCCTGCGGATACGTTGCCGTCGTCGACGTGGAGATCAAGTCCGGTCTTCACGGGCATCAGGTCCGAAGGAGAAAACCCGTGTCCGACAGCACGATGCGCGCCGTCACCCAGCACAGCACCGGCGGCCCCGAGGTGCTCGTGGTGGAGCAGGTGCCGCGGCCGGAACCGCTGCCGACCGAGGTCCGCGTGAAGGTGCACGCGGCCGGCGTCAACCCGGTCGACTGGAAGACCAGGGCGGGCTCCGGCATGGCCGGGGTGCTCGGCGGGCCGCCGTTCACCCTCGGCTGGGACGTCTCCGGCGTGGTCGACAAGGTCGGCTTCGGCGTCACGACCCTCAAGGAGGGCGACGAGGTGTACGGGATGCCGTGGTTCCCGCGGGCGGCCGGCGCCTACGCCGAGTACGTCACCGCGCCGTCGCGCCAGTTCGCCCTCAAGCCGTCGAGCATCGGCCACGAGGAGGCGGCGGCCGTGCCGCTCGCCGGGCTCACCGCGTGGCAGGCGCTGGTCGACACGGCGGAAGTCGAGTCGGGACAACGGGTTCTGATCCACGCGGCGGGCGGCGGCGTCGGGCACCTCGCGGTCCAGTTCGCGAAGCGCCTCGGTGCCCACGTGATCGGCACCGCCCGGTCCGGCAGCCACGACTGGCTCACCAAGCTGGGCGCGGACGAGGTGGTCGACTACACGGCCGTCCGGTTCGAGGACGCGGTGTCGGACGTCGACGTGGTGCTCGACCTCGTCGGCGGCGACACCGGCCTGCGGTCGCTGGACGTGCTGCGCCCCGGCGGCCTGCTCGTCGCCGTCCCGTCCGGCGCCGCGCCGGAAGTCGTCGCGGCGGCCGAGCGGAAGGGCGTGCGCGCGACCCCGTTCCTGGTCGAGCCGGACGGCCCCGCGCTCGCCGCCATCGCGGGCCTCATCGACGCGGGCGAGGTGACCGTCGCGGTCGAGGAGGTCTTCGAGCTGGAGGAGGCCGCCGAGGCGCACGCCCGCGGCGAGTCCAACCGCACCCGCGGCAAGCTCGTCCTCCGCGTCGCCCGCTGAGTTCCCACCGCGACTGGAGATCAGCCGATGTTCTACGAGATCCGCCGCTACCAGGTCCAGCCGGGACGCCGTGACGAATGGGTCCGGTACATGGAGGACGTGATCATCCCCTTCCAGACGGGGAAGGGGATGTCGATCACGGCGTCCTTCGTGGACGAAGAAGATCCGGACGGCTACGTCTGGATCCGTCGCTTCGAGGACGAGCAGGAGCGGAAAGCCTTGTACGCCAACGTCTACGAGAGCGACGAGTGGCGTGACGAGCTCGCCCCGAAGGTGCGGGGCCTCCTGCTCGCCGACCGGATCACGGTCACCAGGGTCGTCCCCACCCCGGCCTCCGGCCTGAGGTGACTCAGGCGAACAACGCCTTCAGCTCGTTGATCAGCTCCGGGGTGGCGCCGACGAGCGGTTCGCGGACCGGCCCCGACGGCAGGCCGAGCAGGTTGAGCGCGGCCTTGACCGCGACGGCGCCGGGTTCGCGGGTCATGATCGCGGTGATCACCGGCAGCAGGGCCTGGTGGTGGCGCAGGGCCTCCTTGTTGTCGCCCTCGTCGTAGGCGTCGAGCATCGCCTTGATCTCGTTGCCCACGACGTGCCCGACGGTGCTGACCGCGCCGACGCCGCCGATCGAGTAGAGCGGCAGGATCAGCTCGTCGTTGCCGGAGTAGTAGTCGAGCCCGGTCTCGGCGATCACGCGGGCGGTCGCGAGCAGGTCGACCTTGCAGTCCTTCACGCCGACGATCCGCGGGTGCTCGGCGAGCCGCAGCAACGTCTCGGTGTCGATCGCCGTGCCGGTCCGGCCGGGGATGTCGTACAGCAGCGCCGGCAGCCCGCAAGCGTTCGCCACCTGCCGGAAGTGGTTCTCGACCCCTTCCTGGGTGGGCTTGCTGTAGTACGGCGTGACGACGAGCAGCCCGTCCGCACCGCCCTGCTCGGCCTGGTTCGCGAGCTCGACGGTGTGCCGGGTCGAGTTGGTGCCGACACCGGCGAGCACCTGCGTGCGGTCGCCGACCGCCTCCTTGACGGCCCTGATGACCTGCGACTTCTCGGCATCGGTCGTGGTCGGCGCCTCACCGGTCGTGCCGTTGACGACCAGCCCGTCGACGCCGCCCTTGTCGACGAGGTGCGCCGCGAGTTCCTGCGCGCCTTTGAGGTCCAGGTCACCGTCGGGGGTGAAGGGGGTGACCATCGCTACCAGCACTCGTCCGAACATGACTCCAGCGTGGCTCCAGTTTTCGCAAAGTTCCAGTTAGAAGTTCTGCCCGGAACGTTAAGCTGAGCTTTATGTTGGACGTCCGCCGCCTCCGCCTGCTCCACGCTCTGTCCGTCCACGGCACGGTCACGGCCGCGGCCGAGGCCCTGCACGTGACGTCCCCCGCCGTCTCCCAGCAGCTCGCCGCACTGGAACGCGAGGCCGGAGTACCCCTCGTCGAACGAGACGGCCGACGCCTGACCCTCACCCGCGCCGGACACGTCCTGGCCGCGCACACCCAACTGGTCCTGGACCAGCTGGCCGCGGCCGAGGCAGACCTGGCATCCCTGCGCACGTCGGTGTCCGGCGTGGTGCGCGTCGGAGCCTTCGTGTCGGTAGCCGCCTTGCTGCCGCGCGTGATCCAGGTGCTGCGATCGGCGCACGGGTCCGATGTGGACCTGTTCGTGCACGAGATGGAACCCGAGGCGTCACTGCCCGCCTTGCGGCGCGGGGACATCGACATCGCCGTCATCCACTCGTACAACATCATGCCGCGCTCGCTGCCGGAGTCCTGCGAGTCTTTCGAGCTGTTCGTGGAGCCGGTCAACGTGGCCCTGCCGCTGTCGGACCCGTTGGTGCAGAACGACTCCGTGGACCTGTCGGCGTTGGCCGACCGGCCGTGGATCATGCCCCGCACCGATGCGTCGTGCCACGAGATGGCGCAACGTGCTTGTGGCGCAGCCGGTTTCGTGCCCCGCGCCCAAGCCTATTGCGACGACTTCGGGGTGATGTGCGGGTTGGTGGAGGCGGGATTGGGGGTGGCTCTGGTGCCTTCCGTGGCGCGGCGGCCGGGGGTGGCTTTGCGGCCGTTGAAGCAGCAGGTTTTTCGCACTGTGTCAGCGGTTGTGCGGAACCGGGCGGACGGACAGCCAGCCGTTCGGGTGGTGTTGGAGCAGCTCCGCCAGATCTGAGCATCGGTGACCCGCGCAACCGATCCTGCTACTATCGGGACATATCCGCCCGGTCCCTCGTGGGCCGGGTTTTCTCATGTCTTTGTGCCAGTGGGCCACGACCGGGTGACTGAGAATCTCAGATTCCAGATCGCGCGGATACCGTCTCATTCGTGTCCGAACCCACGTTCCGGCAGAGGCGGCTGGGCAGAGTTCTGCAGGAGCTGCGGGAGAAGGCCGGTCTCAGCCAGCGCGACATCGCCGAGCGCCTGCGCTACAACATCGCCAAGGTCAGCCGCATCGAGAACGGTCAGGTGCCTGACCACAGCGCGCTGGAGACGATGCTCGATGTGTACGGCGTGATCGCCGACGACGTCGAGCCTTATCTGGAGATGTGGAACCTCGCGGTCGAGAAGGCGTGGTGGCACCAGTTCCGGTTGGAGGACCAGGGTTACATCAGCCTGGAGCACGACGCGACGATGATCATGACGTTCGAGGCCAGCTATGTTCCTGTTCTGCTGCAGACGAAGAAGTACATGCGGGCGGTGTTCGCCGGTTCACGAACACGACGGTCCACGAAGTGGATCGAGAACCAGGTAGAGATCCGGTCGCGGCGGCAGCAGCGCCTTCACGGTGACGACCCGCTTTGCTATCACGCGATCATCGCCGAGTCGGCACTTCGTCATGCGGACCGGGAGCAGCTCCTGCACATCAACAAAATGGCCGAGCTGCCCAATGTCACGGTCCAGGTGATCCCCGACTCGGCAGGTCTGCATGACGGGCACAACGGTTCGTTCACCCTGCTGGACTTCCCCTACCCCAGCGATCCTCGCGTGTTGTACGTCGAGCACACCGAGGGCTCGATTCACATTGAGGATCTGGCCCGGGTCAGGTCGGCTACCCTTACCTTCAAGCACCTCTCGAAGCTGGCGTCAACTCCGGAGGAGTCTGTCGTGTGGATCGAGAGGCTGGCTGCCGAGAGGTAGGGATGGACGTGTGGCGCAAGAGCAGCCGCAGCAACAACGGAGGAAACGGCAACTGTGTCGAAGTTGCGTTGACGGGTTCCGCCGCGTTTGTCCGTGACTCCAAGAATCCCGAGCAGATCGTCGCCGTGCCCGGCTGGGGCGACTTCCTCGAAGCGGTCAAGCGTGGCGATCTTTAAGGGGCCGGAGATGTGGCGCAAGAGCAGCCGTAGCAACAACGGTGGAAACGGCGATTGCGTCGAGGTCGCCTTGGCCGGTCCCGCCGCGCTCGTCCGTGACTCCAAGAACCCCGGCTCCACCGTGGCCGCGCCCCGCTGGGCAGCGTTCCTGGCAGCGGTCAAGGACGAAAAGCTAGGGCAGGTCTGAGAGCCACTGCTCCACGCCCGCCACGTGCACCGTGGACCAGCTGCGGGCGAGCTCGGGCTGGTGGGCGGCGAGGGCGTCGACGATGGCTCGGTGTTCGGCGACTGTGCGCTCCACGGCGTTCGACTGGGTGATGCCGCGCCAGATTCGGGCGCGGATGGTCGGGCCGGCCAGGGTGTCGAGGAGCTGGGCCAGGTAGGCGTTGCCGGAGCACTGGGCGATGGCTCGGTGGAACTCCAGGTCGTGGTCCACCAGTTCCTCCACGGTTCTCGCCGTCTCGGCGGCGTCGCAGAGGGCGCGGAGTCTCATGATCTGGTCTGGGTCGGCGCGCTGGGCCGCCATCGCGGCGGCGGCGGGTTCCAGGATCTGGCGGACTTGGAGGACTTCCAAGGCCGAGTCCTCGCCTCGGTGCAGGTCCAGCACGAACGAGAGGGCGCCGAGCAGGTCGTCGGCGCGCAGGGACGAGACGTAGGTGCCGTCGCCCTGGCGGACGTCCAGCACTCGGACGAGTGACAGGGCCTTCACGGCCTCGCGCAGTGAGTTGCGGGAGAGGCCGAGGCGTTCTGCCAGGTCAGCCTCTCGCGGCAGGCGGTCGCCGGGCTTCAGCTCGCCCGAAACGATCATCTCCCTGACGCGCAGGATCGCGTCGTCGGTGACTGCCACGGCACCCTCAACTCGTCGTAGACCTCGGATGTCTGGTGTCCAGTATGCGACAAAGAGGTTCACCTTCGGGGCACACCCGTGCGTCTGGTCATGATTCACGGAATGATTTGTGAGATGGTTATCTGGTAACGACAGGTGACGGGGCGCCCTGTTGTCGCCATAATGGTCTGGACCATTCAAGGAGGGATCTTGGACGCCGTTGTCGCAGCACCGCGCGCTTTGCTCGGTCGCACGATCGTCGGTCCTGCCTCGGTGCGGATCAGGGACGGCCGCATCGTCGAGGTGACCACCGGTGAAGCTCCGCCTGGCGCAGAGGTCCTCTCCGGCGGGCTGCTGACGCCGGGCCTCGTCGACGTCCAGGTGAACGGCGCCGTCGGCGTCGACTTCGCCGAGGTGGACGCCGCCGGGATGCGCGCCGTCGCGGAAGCCCTGCCGTCCACCGGGGTGACCCGGTTCCTGCCCACGTTGATCACCGCACCGGTCGACGTGGTGTTGCGGCAGGCCAGGGCTGTTCTGTCCGCGGCGGCCGCGCTGCCGGACGGAGTCGGTGCCCGCCCCCTCGGCGTGCACCTGGAGGGCCCCTTCCTGTCGCCCAAGCGGGCAGGGGTGCACGACCCGTCGTTCATGGTCGAGCCAGGACCCGACCAGATCTCGGCGCTGCTGGAGGACGACACCCTCCGGCGGGCGCTGCGGATGGTGACGATGGCACCGGAGCAGCCCGGCGGGTTGGAGGCGGTCCGCCGGTTGGTCGAGGCAGGGGTGCTGGTGGCCGTGGGGCATTCCGACGCCACCGGTGAGCAGACCCGTGAGGCCGCGGACGCCGGGGCGCGGATGGTGACCCATCTGTTCAACGCCCAGCGGCCGTTGGGGCATCGGGAGCCTGGTGTGCCCGGGGTCGCGTTGGTCGACGAGCGGTTCACGCTCGGGCTGATCGCTGATCTTGCCCATGTCGGGCCGGACGTCTGCCGGTTGGTGTTCAACGCGGCGGGCGAGCGGGTCGCGCTGGTCACCGATGCCGTTGCCGCCGCCGGGATGCCGCCGGGGCGGTATCACCTCGGTGGGGCCGATGTCCTGCTGGCGGAGGACGGAGTGCCCCGGTCGCCCGAGGGGACGATCGCCGGGTCCGCGTTGACGTTGGACCGGGCTGTGCGGAACATCGTGTCCGTGGGGGTTCCGGTGGCTGACGCGTTGGCGTCGGCGACGATCGTTCCCGCCGAGGTCATCGGGGAGGCCGGGCTCGGGCGGCTCTCGCCGGGGGCCGTCGCGGACCTCGTGTGGTGGGACGAGCAGCTGAGGCCCCGGAAGGTCTGGGTCGACGGGCAGGTGGTGTTCGACGCCGACGTGCCGGCTGCGCCGGTTGCCGCCGGTTACGCCACCGCCGGGCAGTAAGCACGGAGGACGCGAGAGCGCCCGCCCGACTGGTGTCGGGCGGGCGCTTTTCGTTGTGTGTCAGCGGGTTCTGGTCACCTTGTTCAGGCCCCTGGGGCTGTCCGGGTCGCCGCCCCTGGCCAGGGCCAGGCCGTAGGCCAGGCGTTGGACCGGGAGGATCTCCAGCACTGGAGCCACTTCCTCCGCCGTCTCCGGGATCGGGACGGCCAGGGTCGCGCCGGCCTTTTCCGATGCCGAGCCGACTGCCACCACGTCCGCTCCGCGCTGGTGGACCACGTCCAGGGCGTCGCGGAGGGAGTCGCCGCCCTTGCCGATCGAGGTGATCGCGAGGACCGCGGTTTCGCCGTCCACGGCTGCCACCGGGCCGTGGAGGAGGTCTGCGCCGCTGTACGCGCGGGCGGCCAGGTAGGAGGTTTCCGCCAGTTTCAGGGAGGCTTCCAGGGCCGTCGCGTAGGAGTAGCCGCGGCCGGTGGTGAGGACCCGGTCCACGAAGCGGTAGCGGCGGACCGCTTCCTCGACGGTGGGGGCTGAGGCGTCGAGGGTCACCTGGGCCAGTTCGCCGAGGTTCGCCGCTGCTTCGCCGGTGCCGCCTCGAATGGCGTCGATCAGCAGGTACAGGGCCAGGAGGGTGGCCGAGTAGGTCTTCGTCGCCGCCACCGCCTGTTCCACGCCCGCCGCCACGTCGACCGAGAGTTCGGCCGCCGCGTTCAGGGGCGAGGTGGAGGTGTTCGTGACGGCCACGGTCAGGGCGCCTCGCCTGCGGTAGTTCGCCGTCACCTCCAGGAGGTCCGGGGAGCCGCCTGACTGGGAGACGGTGACCAGGAGGACGTCGCGGAGGTCCGGTTCGGCGCCGTAGAGGGTGGTCGTGGAGGCCGAGACCAGGCCCGCCGGGAGCTCCAGGAGGATCTCGGTCAGGTACTTCGCGTAGATCGCGGCGTGGTCGCTGGAGCCGCGTGCCGCGAACAGGACGAAGCGCGGGGCTCGGTCGCGGATCACGGCCGCCACTTCGGCGATGGCCGCGCGCGAGTCGTACAGGGCCGCGTAGACCGACGGTTGTTCCGCGATCTCTGCTGCCATGTGCCGGCCTGGCTGGGGCGTGGTCATGTCGTGCCTTTCAGGATCAGCTCGGCCGCTGCTCGGAGGCTCACCCGAGAACTGCCGTGGGTGTCGATGCGGGCGGCGCTGCCCAGGTCGGGGCCCGGGACGCCGGTTTCCACGTGCACGACGTCCAGGTCAAGCTCCGCGAGGCCGGTCACCAGCTGCCGGGCGGTGGTGTGGCGGTGCGCGTCGCGGGTCACCACCACAATCGTGCGCCTGCCCGCCGCTTTCGCAACCTCGGCGGCTGTCACGTCGCCGGTCGCGATGACCGTGGTGCCGGGGAGCACCTCGGTCAGGTGGGGGCCGAGGCCCCACGGGACGTCGCCGACGGCGATCGATGGGTCCACGACCAGGTCGACCACCAGCGGGTCGGTGCCCACGTCGATGCGGCCGCGGGACTCGAGGGCCCTGCGGGCCGCCGTCAGGCCGATCCCGGCGTCGTGGGCGTCCACCGTGGACGGGGGGACGCCCAGTGCGAGGGCTCTGGCCGCGGCCTGGGTCAGGCGTTCCTCGGAGAGGTCGCCGGACTTCACCGCCGCGACGATCGAGTCGACCAGGTGCCGCAGGTCCTCGTCGTCGAGGGCGATGCCGCCCAGGCACATCGCGTCGACGCCCGCCGCCAGCGCACGCACGGCGCCCTGGGCGAGGTCGCCGCCGACGGCCTTCATGTCGAGGCCGTCGGTGATCACCGCGCCGGTGAAGCCCAGCTCGGTGCGGAGCAGGTCGATCGCGTGCTTGTTCAGCGTCACCGGCGCGCTGCCCCACTCGGGGACCACGAGGTGACCGGTCATGATCGACCGGACGCCCGCGTTCACGGCCGCCTGGAACGGCACGAGCTCGACGGCGCGGAGCTGCTCCTCGGTGCGGGGCAGCACCGGCAGCTGCTCGTGCGAGTCCTCTGTGGACGCTCCGTGGCCCGGGAAGTGCTTGGCGCACGCGGCGACGCCCACCGCTTGCAGGCCCTCGACCCACGCGGCGACGTGCCGGGCGGCGAGAGCCGGGTCCGAGCCGAACGCGCGGACGCCGATGATCGGGTCGTCGAGCGTCAGCACGAGGTCCGCGGACGGCGCCAGGTTCAGCGAGATGCCGCACTTCGCGAGCCGGGAGCCGATGGACGCGGCGACCGAACGGGTCAGGTCCACGTCGTCCGCCGCGCCCAGGGCGTGGTTGCCCGGCACCTCGGAGCCGCGGCCCGCGTCGAGCCGCGTGACGTCACCGCCCTCCTCGTCGATGCCGATCACCACGTCCGGGCGCGCCGCGCGCAGCTCACCGCACAGGGCGGTCACCTGGGCGTCGTCGACGACGTTGCGCCCGAACAGCACGACGCCGCCGAGACCGTCAGCGACGCGCCGCAGCAACCAGTCGGGTGCGGTCGTTCCGTGGAAACCGGGGAGCAGAACGGCTGCGGCCAGCTGGTCCACGCGTCATCCCTTCACCGCGCCGGCGGTGACACCGGCGACCATCTTGCGCTGCACGATCAGGAAGAACACCAGGGCGGGCACGGTGAACAGGACGGACGCGGCCATCGCGCCACCCCAGTCGGTGCCGAACGCGGTCTGGAACCCGGACAGCCACACGGGCAGCGTCTCGCTGTCCTGGCTGCGGATCAGCACCTTGGCGAACAGGAACTCGTTCCACGCCGTGATGAACGCGAACACCGACGTCGCCACGAGGCCGGGACCGAGCAGCGGCAGCGTCACCTTCTGGAAGGCGCCCCACCGGCCGCAGCCGTCGACCATCGCCGCCTCTTCGAGCTCGATCGGGATGCCGTTGACGAACCCGCGCAACGTCCACGCGCAGAACGGCAGCGTCACCGCGAAGTACACGAGCACGAGCGACGAGAGGTGTTCGTACAGCTGGAGGTCCCGCATCATCAGGAACATCGGGATCAGCAACGCCTCGAACGGCGCCATCTGCGCCACCAGCATCAGCAGCAGGAAGCTCTTGCGGCCGCGGAAGGCGAAGCGGGACATGGCGACCGCCGCCGTGATGCCGACGACGATCGCGGCGAGCACCGCGGTCAGCGTCACCAGCAGGCTGTTGCCGAGCGACGACAGGAAGCCCGGCTTGGTCCACGCCGTCACGAAGTTCGTGAACGTGACCGAGAACGGGATCAGGTCGTAGTCGGACGTGATCGTCGAGCCCTTGGGCTTGAGCGCCGACGTGAGCATCCAGTACGTCGGGAAGAGGAAGAACAGCGCGAGCACGAGACCGGCGACGTTCGCCGCGGACTTCTTGAGCATCAGATCTTCCCCTCCTCGGTCTGCAGCAGCTTGCGCAGGTACTGGAACGTGATCAGGCCGAGGATCACCATCATCAGCACGGAGATGGCCGCGGCGACGCCGAAGTGGCTCTTCGCGATGCCCTCCAGGTACTGCAGGACGGGCAGCGTCGTGCTCTCACCGCTGGGGCCGCCCTCGCGGAACACCCAGATCTGGGTGAAGACCTTGAAGTCCCACAGCGTCGACAGGAACGTCACCATCATCAGCAGCGACTTGATCTCCGGCCACGTCACCGCGCGGAACGTCTGCCAGCCGGTCGCGCCGTCGATGCCCGCCGCCTCGTAGAGGTCGCGCGGAATGCCGACCAGGCCCGCGTAGAGCGAGAAGGCGAGGAAGGGGATCGCCTGCCACACGATCAGCAGGCCCACGACGGAGAGCGTCGAGGTGCCGGAGGAGAACCACGAGTAGCCCGCGAAGGAGTCGAACCCGAGCTGCACCAGCGTCTTGTTCAAGATGCCGTAGTTCTGGTCGAACATCCACTGGTAGACCGTGGTCGAGGCGAGGATCGGCATCGCCCACGCGCACAGCATCGCGATCTGCAGGGCGATCCGCACCCACGGCGTGAGCACGCGCATCAGCAGCGCGATGCCCAGGCCCGCTCCCACCGACACGACGACGACGGAGGCGGTGAACAGGACGGTCCGCAGCGCGACTTCCCAGAACCGCTCGTCCTGGAGCACGGTCACGTAGTTGTCGAAGCCGGTCCACACGATCTCGCCGCGCACCAGCTCGCCGAGGTTCAGCTGGCGGAAGCTCGTCACGAAGACGGAGACGACCGGCCAGCCGATCAGCCAGAGGATCGCGATGAGGGCGGGGGCCAGCAGCAGGTAGGGCAGTGCCCGGTCGAAGGCACCGCCCCGGCGGCGCTTCGGCGCGCCACCCGTCACGGCAGGCGGAAGCGCCGGAGGGAGGTCCCCTGCCGGCGCTGCCGCTTCGGTCGTTTTGACGGCCGTCATCTCGGCTTGGCTAGGCCATGGCCTTGGTGATGGCTTCGCTCGCGTCCTTCGTCGCCTGGTCCAGCGACTTCGCGCCGGTCAGGTACGCGGTGAGAGCGTCCTTCAGCGGGTTCTGGCCCGCCTCGACGGCCGCCCACTTCGGCGTCACCGGGGTGACCTTGCCGTTGGGGGACGAGTCCGCCATCGCCTTGCCGATCGCGGTGGTCTGGAGCTTCGCGGTGTCCTTCGAGGTGCCGGGAACAGCGCCGCCCTCGGCGAGCATGTCCTGGTACTTCTTCGACGACAGCAGCGCGAGGTACTTCTTCGCGGCGTCCGCGTTCTTGCTGGAGGCCGGGATCGCGAGGTTCGAGCCACCGAGGAAGACGGGGGCGGACTCGCCGGCCTTCTTCGACGGGATCGGGAACGCCGAGGTGGTCTTCTCCAGCTCCGGCTTGGCCTTGATGGCGCCGGCGAGCTCCCACGGGAGGCCGACCATCATGCCGACGTTGCCGGTGCCGAAGACCTCCATCTGCTGGGGCTTCGCCTCGTCGATGTCGGCGGGGACCTTCTTCTCGGCGGACGCGTCGTAGAGGGCCTTGTACGCCTCGAAGCCGGCCTTCGCCTGCGGGGTGTCGAGCGTGCCGGTCCACTTGCCGTTGTCCAGCTTGGCGATGTCGCCGCCCTCGTCCCAGATCAGCGAGAGCAGGAAGTACCAGGACTGGCCGGGCAGGTAGAGGGCCTGGAAGTCGGGGTTGGACGCGTTGGCGGCCTTGAGCTTGCCGATCGCGTCGATCCACTCGTCACGCGAGGTCGGCGCCTTGGCGACGCCCGCGGCCTCCAGCAGGTCCGTGCGGTAGATCACGGTGCGGTTCGCCGCGTAGAACGGGACGCCGAACTGCTTGCCGTTGAGCGTCAGCGAGTCCTTGAGGCCGCCCAGCCACTCGCCGCCGTTGAACTGCTCGGCGTCGGCGGTGAGGTCGGCCAGCGTGCCCTGCTCCGCGAAGCTCGCGGTCTGGGTGTTGCCGAGCTCGATCACGTCCGGGGGCGTGCTGCTGGCCAGTGCCGTGGTCAGCTTCTCCTGGATGCCGGTCCACTTCTGGACCTCGTACTTGACCTTGATGCCGTTCGCGTCCTCGAACTCCTTGTTCAACGCGTCGGTCAGGGTCGTCGGCGCGGAGCCGTCCATGAGCCACACGGTGATCTCTTTGGTCTCCGCGTCGCTACCGCTGTTCGTGCTCGTGCCACATCCGGACACGGCCACTGCCAGTGCGGCGGCACCAGCAGCGAGTCCTTTCCAGCCCTTCACAGTCGCGCCCTTTCACCAAGCCCGGCCCTCGCCGGAACGTCCAAGTGGTGTAGACCAATGTGGAACAGCGTGTGCTGCGTCACCGGTCCTGTCAAGCGCGTTGCCAAACCGTTTCCGAGTCCTCGGACCTTTTTGTGTCGATTGGCGGGGGTTCGCCCGCACGAACCGGCACGGACAAGGCATCCTTGTGGAGCGGGACATGGAGTGCGAGGAGGAGGCCATGCTGGAGACGACGCCTGCAACGGGCGTGGACGCCAGGACGCGTGCGCAGCGCGAACCCAAGTACTGGGGTCTCAAGCGGCACCTGCTCGACCTGCTGAGGGCACTGCCGCCGGGGTCGCCGATCCCCACGGAACGGTCGCTCGCCGCGGAGTTCGACGTCTCCAGGACCACGGTCCGCCAGGCACTCGCCGAGCTGACGGTCGAGGGCAGGCTGCTCCGCGTGCAGGGCAAGGGCACCTTCGCGGCGGAGCCCAAGGTCGCCCAGCGGCTCCAGCTGTCGTCGTACACAGAGGACATGCGGGCCCAGGGCCGCGTGCCGTCGTCGAAGCTGATCGAGGCGTCGGAGATGCCCGCGGAGGCCGAGCTGGCCCGCTACCTCGGCGTCCGCCCCGGTGCCAAGGTCCTCCGGCTGCACCGCCTCCGGCTCGCCGACAACGAGCCGATGGCCATCGAGACGACCCACCTCGCGCTGGGCCGGTTCCGCGGCCTGCGCCGCTACCTGGCGCCCGGTGCCTCGCTCTACCAGGTCCTCTCCGAGCGCTTCGGCGTCGAGATGGGCCACGCGGAGGAGACCATCGAGACGGCGCTCGCCTCGCCGGAGGAGGCGGAGCTGCTCGGCGCCGACATCGGCCTGCCGATGCTGCTGCTGTCCCGGCACTCGTTCGACACCGAGGGCAACCCGATCGAGTGGGTGCGCTCGGTCTACCGGGGTGACCGCTACAAGTTCGTGGCCACGCTGAACAGGCCCTCTTGATCTCGTGGGGCACACCGCGCGCCCGCGCGGTGCTCGCCACGACGATCCTCGGCTCGGGCATGGCCATGCTCGACGGCACGATCGTCAACGTGGCGCTGCCCCGGATCGCGGCGGAGCTCGGCGCGTCGGTCTCGGACCTGCAGTGGATCCTCAACGGGTACCTGCTCGCGTTGGCCTCGCTGATCCTGGTCGCGGGCTCGCTGGGCGACAGGTTCGGCCGGCGGCGGGTCTACGTGACCGGCGTCGTCTGGTTCGGGCTCGCCTCGCTGCTCTGCGGTGCGGCGTGGAACGTGCCGGTGCTCGTCGCCGCCCGCGTGTTGCAGGGTGTCGGCGCCGCGCTGCTGACGCCCGGTGCCTTGGCGATCTTGCAGGCGTCGTTCCGGCGGGAGGACCGTTCGCGGGCGATCGGGGCCTGGTCGGGGCTCTCCGGTGTGGCGACGGCGGTCGGGCCGCTGGTCGGCGGGCTGCTCGTGCAGGCGTGGTCGTGGCGGCTCGCGTTCCTGGTGAACCTGCCGGTCGCGGCCGTCTGCGTGGTCCTCGCGCTGCGGTTCGTGCCGGAGTCGCGGGACGAGTCGGCCGGGCACCCGAACTACCTGTCCGCGCTGGTCGGCGCTGCGGGACTCGCTTTGTTGACCGGTGGGATTGTTGAACAATCCTACGTTGCGACGATCCTCGGCCTGCTGGCGCTGGTGGCGTTCGGAGTGCTGCAGAAACGCTCTCGCGACCCGCTCGTACCTGTAGAATTGTTCAACAATCGCACGTTCCTACTGTCGAACGTTCTGACGTTCCTCGTGTACGCGGCGCTGGGCGGCGTGATGGTGCTGCTCGTCCTGCAGTTGCAGATCTCGCTGGGCTACTCGCCGACGGCGTCCGGCCTGGCCAGCGTGCCGATCACGATCATCATGTTGCTGGCCTCGTCGACGTCGGGCCGGATCGCCCAGCGCCACGGGCCGCGGTGGCAGCTGGTCGCCGGTCCGGTGCTGGTCGGGGCGGGCATGCTGCTGTTGCGCAACGCCGTTCCCGGCTCCTCGTACGTCACCGGGGTGCTGCCGGGCGTGCTGGTGTTCGGCATCGGCCTGGCCGCCGTCGTCGCGCCGGTCACCGCGACGGTGCTGGCCTCGGCCCCCGACCACCACGCGGGCGTCGCGTCCGGCGTGAACAACGCCGTGGCCCGCACCGGCGGCCTGCTCGCCACCGCCGTGCTGCCCGTCGCGGTGGGGCTGACCGGCGCCGGCTACGCCGACCCCGCCGTGATGACCCGCGGCTGGCAGACGGCCCTCGTGCTGTGCGCGGTGGCGGCGATCATCGGCGGCCTGCTGGCGTTCGGCGTGGACAACCGGGTGCTGGCCGCCGCGCCAGAGCAGCACGAGACGCCGCACCCCGGCGAATGCCTGCACTGCGGCGTCGAGGGGCCCCCGACGCACGTCCGGTCAGGCAGCGAGAAGGCGAGCCAGTAGCGCCGGGTCGACGTTGCCGCCGGACACGACGGCCACACCCTCGCCGAGCTTCGCCGCAGCGGCGACCGCGACGGCGCCGCTCGGTTCCGCGACCAGCCGCGCCCTCCTGACCAGGTCCGTCATGGCGCGGTGGATCTCGTCCTCGGAGACCGTGACGACGTCGTCCACGTACTTCGAGATGTGCGACCAGGTCAGCTCCGACGGCTCGTCCCGCAGCGCGTCGGCGACGGTCTCGGCCCGCCGGAACGGGTCCCAGCGCACCAGCTCGCCCCTGGCGAGGGACTCCGCGATGTCGGCGGCCAGCGCTGGCTCCGCGCCGACCACGCGGACGTCGGGGCGCAGCGACTTCACGGCCGTGGCGACACCGGAGATCAGCCCGCCACCGGACATCGGCACCACGACGACGCCGACGTCCGGCAGGTCCTCGACGATCTCCAGGCCGATCGTGCCCTGACCGGCGATCACGTCCGGGTGGTCGAACGGCGGGATCAGCGCGGCGCCGCGCTCGGCGACCAGCGCCTGAGCCCGTTCGACGCGCTCGGTGATGCCCACGACGTGCACCTCGGCGCCCAGCGCCCTGGTGGCCTCGACCTTGACCGGCGGGGTGTTGTCCGGCATCACGATCACCGCCGGGACGCCGTGCAGCCGCGCCGCGAACGCCACGGCCTGGGCGTGGTTGCCGCTGGAGTACGCGACCACGCCGTTCGCGCGGTTCTCCAGCCGGGCCAGCGCGTTCAGCGCGCCGCGCAGCTTGAACGCGCCGACCGGCTGGAGGTTCTCCGGCTTGAGCCAGCCGCGGCCGAACGGCAGCAACGGCGTGCGCACCACGTGCGGTGCGATCACCGTCGCCGCCGCGCGGACGTCTGACAACGTGATCATCCGAGGATCGACGCCAGCAGCGACGCCTCGACGTTGCCGCCGGACACCACCGCGACCGCCGGACCGCTCTGCAGCTCGCGGTTGAGGTAGGCGGCGACGGGGACGGCACCGCTCGGCTCCGCCACCACCCGCGTGCGGCGGGCGATCTGCTTCACCGCGTCGCGGATCTCGTCCTCGGAGACCGTGACGAACTCGTCGACGTGCTCGCGGATGTGCGCCCAGGTCAGCTCCGAGGGCTCCGCGCGCAGCCCGTCGGCGCACGTGCGGGCGCGGTCGTGGGCGTCCCAGTGCACCCGCTCGCCGGCGGCGAACGACGCGGTGGCGTCACCGGCCAGCGCCGGCTCCACGCCGATCACGCGGACGTCGGGGCGCAACGCCTTGACGGCCGCCGCGACACCGGAGATCAGCCCGCCACCGCTCACCGGCACCAGGATCGTCGCCACGTCGGGGAAGTCCTCGACGATCTCCAGCGCGATCGTGCCCTGGCCGGCGATCACGTCCGGGTGGTCGAACGGCGGGATCAGCGTCGCCCCGCGCTCCTCCACCAGCTCGGCGGCGCGCGACTCGCGTTCGGTGATGCCGACCACGAACACCTCGGCGCCGTGAGCACGCGTCGCCTCGATCTTCAGCTGAGGTGTGTTCTCCGGCACGACGATGGCCGCGGGCATGCCGAGGGTCTTGGCGGCGTAGGCGACCGCTTGCGCGTGGTTGCCGCTCGAGTACGCCACGACGCCGCGGGCGCGGTCCTCGGAAGGTATGCGGGACAAGGCGTTCACGGCACCGCGCTGCTTGAAGGCCCCGATCGGCTGCAGGCACTCCGGTTTGATCATCAGTCCGGAGTCGAACGTCAGCAGCGGGGTGCGCACCACGTGCGGGGCGATCGCGGCGGCTGCCGCTCGGACGTCTTCGAGAGTCACCAGGCGCATGTCGTCGATGATGCACTTCGGCGGTCCGCAACCGGTGAATTGTGCCCAACGTCCTACGTGTGTCCCGGCCGGAGCTTCCCGGTGGCGGAGCGGGCTGGGTGGCCTTCTTTCGGCCCCGAACCCATTCGGTGATCACTTCACTACGTTGAGCGATAGTTAACGGTCAATTGCTACGCAATGCAGTTGATCAGTCGTGAGCTGTGACACACTTCCTCCACGGTCGGGTACAAGCGTCACAGCGTAACGAGACGATAACGTCACTCGAACGGGCGAAGGTTTAGCCCCGAAAGAGACAAAAGGAGGGCGCGATGAAGCTCGTGGAAGCACCACTTGAGCGCCGTGCCCGAAGCCCGGAGACGTACCGGAAGGAAGTGGGAGGGGTGGGGCGACCCCTGCCGCCGCCCCACCACCCGTCCCCCTAGAGCCCCCGAGAGAGGTCCCTGCAACCGATCTCTCGGGTTCCCCTGCACCCGAAAGTGAGGGAGACGTCTGATGAACCGCACGAGTGCGGCCCGTGTTACCGGTGCCGTGTTGCTCGCCACCGGAGTCGTCACTGCTCTCAGCGTACCGGCGTTTGGCGCCCCTGCCGCACCGAGCGTCCCAACCGGTTCCGACACGGAGAGCTACCCGGCCGAATTGCTCCAGGCGGTGGAGCGTGACTTGGGCCTGAACGCGGATCAGGCACGCGTCCGGTTGGCCTCCGACCAGCAGGCGAGCGAGCTCGCCGAGCAGGCGAAGGCGTCACTGGGCGACGCGTTCGGTGGAGCGTGGATCGACCAGGCGAGCGGCAAGCTGACCGTCGCCGTCACCAAGCCGGGACTCTCCGTGACCGGCGCGGAGACGAAGGTCGTCCAGAACTCGCTCGCGAAGCTCAACGGGACCAAGTCGGTTCTCGACCTCATGAGCGCCCCGGCGAGCATCACCAGCTGGCGGGTCGACGAGAAGTCGAACTCGGTCGTCGTCGAGGTGAACAAGAACACCCGCGACGCGGCCGCCGACGCCTTCATCGCCACCGCGAAGTCCATCGGCTCGACGGTGAAGGTCGAGGAGGTCACCGAGGCCCCGACGCCGCTCTACGACCTGCGCGGCGGTGACGCCATCTACATGGGCAGCGGCGGACGCTGCTCGCTCGGCTTCTCCGTGAGCGGCGGTTTCGTCACGGCCGGGCACTGCGGCACCACGGGCACGTCCGTCTCCGGCTCCAACCGCGTGGCGGCGGGTTCGTTCGCCGGCTCGGTGTTCCCCGGCAGCGACATGGCCTGGGTGCGCACCAACTCCAACTGGACCCCGCGTCCGTGGGTCAACCGCTACAACGGCACGAACGTCGTCGTGAAGGGCTCCACGCAGGCGGCGATCGGCTCGCAGATCTGCCGTTCCGGTTCCACGACCGGGTGGCGCTGCGGCACCGTGCAGGCGTTCAACCAGACCGTGAACTACTCGCAGGGCTCGGTGCGCGGCCTCACCCGCACCAACGCCTGTGCGGAGCCGGGTGACTCCGGTGGTTCGTGGGTGGCGGGCTCCGGCTTCGGCCAGGCCCAGGGCGTGACGTCCGGTGGTTCCGGCAACTGCACGTCCGGCGGCACCACGTACTTCCAGCCGGTCAACCCGATCCTGTCGCGCTACGGCCTCACCCTGACGCGCGGCTAGTTCCCCGCTGTCCGACCGGAAGCGCCGTGGCTCCTGCCGCGGCGCTTCTCCGGTTTCCGAACACACTTCCGGCAATGCCGCCCGTAACACCCCGCCCGTTCGCAACACACTTTCGTGTTTCCCGCCGGGTACGCGGGGGCCCCACGTCCTTTCCATTCGAACGCGGGGACCCCGCGTCCTATAGCCACGTCACGCGGAGGCATCGGTAGGCACTGGCGGATGACACACGGGCGGGTGTGTGACGGGCGAAGGCGGGGCAGGACCTCTGGCGCAGGGCTTCAGCTGAACTGCACGGACCGCTTCGACAAGCCGTACCAGAAGCCGTCGACGCTGGTCCGCGCCTTCTCGTCGCTCGCGGCGCCCAGTGCCACGAACAGCGGCGCGAAGTGCTCGGTCCGCGGGTGGGCGATGCCGGCCGCGGGGGCCTTGTGCTGGAAGTCGAGCAACGCGTCCACGTCGCCCGCCGCGAGCTGCCGGTGCGCCCAGTCGTCGAACTCCTTCGACCACGACGGCGGCGCGTAGTCCGGGCCCGCCGGGAAGTTCACGCAGCTGAGGTTGTGCGTCATGAAGCCGCTGCCGACGATGAGGACGTTCTTGTCCCGCAACGGGGCGAGCTTGCGGCCGATGGCGTGCAGCTCGCGCGGGTCGAGCGTGGGCATCGACATCTGCAGCACCGGCACGTCCGCGTCCGGGAACATCTCCTTCAGCGGCACGTAGGCGCCGTGGTCGAGGCCGCGTGCCTCGTCCTGCTCGACGTGGCCGCCGAGGAGCTTGCGCACGTCCTCCGCCAGCTCCGGAGCGCCCGGTGCCTCGTACTTCACCTGGTAGTAGCGCTGCGGGAAGCCCCAGAAGTCGTAGACCAGCGGCACGGTCGTGGTCGCGCCGATGGTGGTCGGCGCCTCCTCCCAGTGCGCGGAGACCATCAGCACGGCCTCCGGGCGCGGGAGCGTGGCGGACCAGGCCCGCAGCTCGCCGGTCCACGTCTCGTCGTCCGCCAGCGGGGGTGCCCCGTGGCTCAGGTACAGCACAGGTGCGCTCATGACTCCGAGCGTACGCCGTTTTGTTCAAATTTCAACGACTAAGTTCAACCTTGAACGACTTGGCGGCGGCGCCGGGGTCCTCCGCGTCCGTGATGGCCCTGACGACGACCACCCGCGTGGCCCCCGCCGCCTTCACCTCGGACAGGTTCGCCAGGTCGATCCCGCCGATCGCGAACCACGGCCGGTCGCTCCTCGTCGCCCGCACCAGGTCGAGGCCCGGTGCGGGACGGCCCGGCTTGGTCGGGGTCGGCCAGCACGGGCCGGTGCAGAAGTAGTCGACGCCCGGCTCCCCGGCCGCCGCCGTCATCTGGTCCACGTCGTGGGTGGACCGGCCGATCGCCATCTCGTCGCCGATGATCCGGCGCGCGAGCGGCACCGGCAGGTCGTCCTGGCCGAGGTGCAGCACGTCCGCGCCGACCGCGTGCGCGATGTCGGCCCTGTCGTTCACGGCGAGCAGCTTCCCGTGGCGTTCGGTGGCCTCGGCGAGCAGCTCGATCGCCGCGATCTCCTGCTTGGCCTCCAGTGACTTGTCCCGCAGCTGGACGACGTCGACGCCGCCCGCGAGGACCGCGTCCGCGAACTCGGCCAGGTCCGGCCGGTTCGGCGTGCAGAGGTAGAGCGTCGCGTCGGCGAGCCGTTGCCTGATCAGGTTTCCGTCGAGTCCTGGCACGCACGCACGTTAACCGTTATGTTGAAGCCGGTCCGCACGGGAGTCCGGAGAAGACCGGGCTGAGAGGGAGCGTGGTTCGCTCCGACCGTCGAACCTGATCCGGGTCATGCCGGCGCAGGGAGCGTGAATGCCTTGAGCAGTGTGGAAGTGGCCGTCCGGGGTGGCGGCGTCATCGGCCTGTCCGTCGCGCTCGCCGCGGCACGGGCCGGGTTCTCCGTCTCCGTCTCGGACGAGGGTTCGCCGCACGCGGGCTCGCGCGTCGCCGGTGGCATGCTGGCGCCCGTCACGGAGTCGTGGCCGGGCGAGGAAGCCGTGACGGCACAGGGGGTCGAGGCCCTCGCGATGTGGCCGGAGTTCGCCGCGTCCATCGGCGTTCCGCTGTTCACCGCCGGAACGCTGGCCGTCGGCACGCAACCCGGCGACCTCGCCGACCTGAGGCACGCGGGGGAGTTGCTGACGTCACGGGAGATCCGCGCGCTGGAACCGTCGCTGGGCCCCGCTGTGCGCGGCGGCGTGCACGCGGCCGGTGACCTGGCCGTCGACAACCGGCTGTTGCTTTCCGCGCTGTGGAAGGCTTGTCGCGACTTGGGTGTTCGATCCGATGTGGACGGACGTGTCACGGTGATCGCGGCCGGGGCGTGGAGCGGGCAGCTGCACCCCGCGCTGCGTGACGTGATCCGCCCGGTGAAGGGCGAGATCCTCCGCCTGACGCACCGGCCGGGAGCGTTGCCGCCGCCGAGGCACACGATCCGCGCGCTCGTCTCCGGCCGTCCGGTGTACCTGGTGCCCCGCGACGACGGCCTGGTCGTCGGCGCGACCCAGTACGAGGCGGGGTTCGACACCGACGTGTCCGTCGCGGGCGTGCGAGACCTGTTGCGGGACGCGGAGACCGTGCTGCCGGGCATCGCCGAGTACGCGCTGGCCGAGGCCGCGGTCGGGTTCCGCGCGGGCAGCCCGGACAACGTCCCCGTAGTGCGGTGGCTCGAACCCGGCGTGCTCGCCGCGACCGGCCACCACCGCAACGGGTTGCTGCTGGCACCGCACACCGCTCGGCTCGTCGTCGAGCTGCTGCAGGGAGGAAGTTCGTGAGGGCACAGGTGAACGGGACCACCCGCGAGCTGACCGAGGGCACCTCGGTCGCCGCGGTCGTGGAGCTCATGGGAGCGCCGGAGAAGGGCGTGGCCGTGGCGCTCGACGGCGCCGTGGTGCCGAGGGCGTTGTGGGACACCACGACCGTGCCGGACGGCGGCGTCGTCGAGGTGCTGACCGCGGTCCAGGGAGGCTGACGTGGACGACCCGTTGATCATCGCGGGCCGGGAGTTCCGGTCCAGGCTCGTCACCGGCACGGGTGGTGCCGCGAACCTCTCCGTGCTGGAACGCGCCCTGGTCGCGTCCGGCACCGAGCTGACGACCGTCGCGATGCGCCGCGTCGACGCCGCCGGCCAGACCGGCGTGCTGGAGCTGTTGCGGCGGCTGGGAATCGACGTCCTGCCGAACACCGCGGGCTGCCGCACGTCCGCGGAGGCCGTGCTGACCGCCCAGCTGGCCCGCGAGGCGCTGGAGACGAACTGGGTCAAGCTGGAGGTCGTCCACGACGAGGAGACCCTCCTGCCAGACCCGGTCGAGCTGCTCGACGCCGCCGAACGGCTCGTCCTGGACGGGTTCGTCGTCCTGCCCTACACCAACGACGACCCGGTGCTGGCGCGCAAGCTGGAGGACGTCGGCTGCGCGACCGTGATGCCGCTGGGCTCGCCCATCGGCACCGGCCTCGGCATCCGCAACCCGCACAACATCGAGCTGATCACCTCGCGCGCCTCCGTGCCGGTCGTGCTCGACGCGGGCATCGGCACCGCCTCCGACGCCGCGCTGGCGATGGAGCTCGGCTGCTCGGCCGTCCTGCTCGCGACCGCCGTCACCCGTGCCCAGGACCCGGAGCGGATGGCCGCCGCGATGCGCTGCGCCGTCGAGGGAGGCCGTCTGGCGAGGCTCGCCGGAAGGATTCCACAACGCTTTTGGGCCCAAGCGTCATCGCCGGGACTCTGAGGTCGCTACCGTGGGTGCACACGTGTTGGGGGATGATTGACCACTACCTGAATCCCGCCGAGGAGGACGACTAGCCGTGACGGCCCCTACTGACGCCGAGGTCGAGGACGCGACCGCGCGTCTGTACCTGGCGATCGGCCGGCTGGCCCGGTTGCTGCGACGCACCGGTTCCCCCGGACTCGGCCCCGGCGCCGTCTCCGCGCTGGCCACCCTTGCCCGCTGCGGCCCGATGCGCCTGGGCGACCTCGCGACGAAGGAGGGCGTGGCGCCCCCGACGCTCTCGCGCATCGTCGCGGCCTTGGTCGAAGCCGGGTACGTGCGCCGGGAACCCGACCCGCAGGACGGCCGCGCCTGGCTCGCCACCCCCACCCCCGAAGGCGAGAAGATGGTCTCCGGCGTGCGGTCCGCCCGCGTGCAGGAGCTGCAACGCCGCATCGAGCAGCTCACCCCCGAACACGTCGCCGCGCTCGTCAACGCGCTGGACGCGCTCGAGACCCTGGTCGGCGAAGACCAGAAGTAACCTCCTCAGCCCTGCCGCCACCATCGGCCCACCACAGGCCCTTCCAACGCCGACCCGTTCACCCACATGAGCCCCACCAGCCTCAGCTTCCGCCACGCGGGGGCCCTTCGTACTACGTGACAGTACGAAGGGCCCCCGCGTGGCGGAAGAGCGGAGCGGGCGGGAGGGCTGGGTCAGCGGGTGACGTGGTCGGAGAGGGCCTGGTTGAAGGTGGTGAACTCGGCGACGAGCACCTCCCGCGTCTGTCCCAGCACGTCGGTGGCCATCGGGCCGGAGAACGTCTCGACGTTGACCAGCCGCGTGCCGCCGTCGACCGCTGTCAGCTCCCACCGGTGCTGTCCGAAGAACGTGGCCGGGTCGCCGCCCCGCGACGCCACCACGTACGGCTCGACGGACGTGAACTCGCCGTCGAAGTCGCGTTCGAAGGGCGTGCCCCTGGCCGCCTTAACCTTGGCATGCACGCCGTCCACCTGCGTGTACTCCATGACCGGGTTCCAGTTCGCGTACCCCGCGAAGTCCACCAGCACGCGCCACACGTCGTCGATCGGCGCGGGGATGACCAGCTCTGCCCTGACCTCATTTTCCTGCATGGTTGTTCAGTCTAATGACGCCCGCTAGTCTTTTTTCCATCGTCGGGATCAAGGGGCAGGTGCAGCGGCGCGGCGTCGAGCGGCGTCGCGAGATCGTCGACGCCGCGATGGAGCTGTTCGGTGCCAACGGGTTCGCGGGCACGGGGGTCGCGGCCATCGCGAAGAAGGCCGGCGTCACGCCGTCCGCGGTGATCCACCACTTCGGGTCCAAGGAAAACCTGCTGCGGGCCGTCCTCGACGAGTTCGACGCACGGGCCGCGGCACGGGTGCGCGGAACCGACGTCGTCCAGGCGTTGCTGGACGACGCCGAGTACACGATGGCGCACAAAGGACTGGCGACGCTGCACACGGTGCTGCAAGCCGAGCACCTGGCGCGCGACGACGAGGTCACGCGGCGGTTCCGGGAGCGGAACCGGATGCTGCGCGGCCACTTCGCCCGTGTGCTGGGCGAAGCGGCCGCGGTGGAGCTGGTCGCGTTCCTGGAGGGAGCGCTGACGGTCTGGCTGCTCGATCCGGAGACGACCGACCTGAGGGCGATGTACGCCCGCTACCTGTCGAGCCTCCAGAACGGCGAGACCGGACCGTCGCCGCTGCCCAGCGGATAGGCCGCGGCCACCGACTTCACGATGAAGTCCTTGCCGAACCGCACCGCCTCCGGCACCGTCGCGCCGTGGGCGAGTGCCGAGCTGATCGACGACGCGAGCGTGTCACCGGAGCCGTGGGTGTGCTTGGTGTCGTAACGCGGGCCGGGCAGCTCGATGAACTCACGTCCGTCGTAGAGCAGGTCGAGGCACTCCGGGTCGTCCCACATGTGGCCGCCCTTCACGAGCACCCACTCCGGCCCCAGCTCGTGCAGTGCCTTCGCCGCCAGCCGTTGGTCCTCGCGGTCCTTCACCGCGATGCCGGTGATGAGCCGCACCTCGTCGAGGTTCGGGGTCACCAGGGTCGCGCGCGGGAACAGCAGGCCCCGCAACGCGTCCAGCGCGGAGTCGGCCAGCAGCTGGTCGCCGTGCATCGACGCCGAGACCGGGTCGACGACGAACGGCGTCGTCCCGTTCCGCCCGATCCCGACCCGGTCGAGGGCGGGCGTGACGGCCTCGATGATCCGCGCGGACGCCAGCATGCCGGTCTTCGCGGCGTGGAGGCCGATGTCCTCGGCGACCGACACCACCTGTGCGGCAACGGTTTCCGCGGGGATCTCGGCGATGCCCGTGACGCCCAGCGAGTTCTGGACCGTCACGGCCGTCAGCGCGACGCAGCCGTGCACCCCGCACGCGAAGAACGTGCGGAGGTCGGCCTGGATGCCCGCACCACCGCCGGAGTCGCTTCCGGCGATGGTGAGAACCCTGGGTGGTGCCGTGGTCATGAGGTCTCCACGACCGGGAGGTAGACCTTGTTGCCGGTGTCCGCGAACTCGCCCGACTTCTCGGCCATGCCGGCCTCGATGGCCTCCACAGTGGACAGTCCGCGTTCCTCGGCGTAGCGCCGCACGTCCTGGGTGATCTTCATGGAGCAGAACTTCGGCCCGCACATCGAGCAGAAGTGCGCCGTCTTCGCGGGCTCCGCGGGGAGCGTCTCGTCGTGGAACGAGCGCGCGGTGTCCGGGTCGAGCGACAGGTTGAACTGGTCCTCCCAGCGGAACTCGAAGCGCGCCTTCGACAGCGCGTCGTCCCAGTCCTGGGCGCCGGGGTGGCCCTTGGCCAGGTCGGCGCTGTGGGCCGCGATCTTGTACGTGATGACGCCGGTCTTCACGTCGTCGCGGTTCGGCAGGCCGAGGTGCTCCTTGGGCGTGACGTAGCAGAGCATCGCGGTGCCCAGCCAGCCGATCTGCGCCGCGCCGATCGCCGACGTGATGTGGTCGTAGGCCGGTGCGATGTCCGTGGCCAGCGGCCCGAGGGTGTAGAACGGCGCCTCGCCGCACCACTGTTCCTCCAGCCGCACGTTCTCGGCGATCTTGTGCATCGGCACGTGGCCGGGGCCCTCGATCATCACCTGGACGTCCTTGGCCCGCGCGATGTGCGTCAGCTCGCCCAGCGTCCGCAGCTCGGCGAACTGCGCCTCGTCGTTGGCGTCCGCGATGGAGCCGGGCCGCAGCCCGTCACCCAGCGAGAACGTCACGTCGTAGGTGCGCAGGATGTCGCACAGCTCCTCGAAGTGCGTGTAGAGGAAGCTCTCCTTGTGGTGCGCGAGGCACCACGCGGCCATGATCGACCCGCCGCGCGAGACGATGCCGGTCACGCGTTTCGCCGTCAGCGGCACGTACCGCAGCAGCACGCCCGCGTGCACCGTCATGTAGTCGACGCCCTGCTCGCACTGCTCGATCACCGTGTCGCGGTAGACCTCCCACGACAGCTTCGCCGGGTCGCCGTTCACCTTCTCCAGCGCCTGGTAGATCGGCACGGTGCCGACCGGGACGGGGGAGTTGCGCAGGATCCACTCGCGCGTCTCGTGGATGCGCTTGCCGGTGGAGAGGTCCATGATCGTGTCGGCGCCCCAGCGGGTGGCCCACACCATCTTCTCCACCTCGTCCTCGATCGACGACGACACGGCGGAGTTGCCGATGTTGGCGTTGATCTTGACGAGGAACTTCTTGCCGATGATCATCGGCTCGGCCTCGGGGTGCTTGCGGTTCAACGGGATCACCGCGCGCCCGATGGCCACCTCCTCGCGCACGAACTCCGCGTCGAGGTTCTCCCGCGCCGCGACGAAGCGCATCTCCGGGGTGATGATCCCGGCCTTCGCGTACGCGAGCTGGCTGACAGCTCCGTTGATCGGTTCGCGTGCGGCGACCCAGCCGGCCCGGTGCGCCGGTAGTCCACTGTGGACGTCGATGGTCGCGTTCTCGTCGGTATACGGACCGGAAGTGTCGTAGAGGTCGACGTGCTCGCCGTTGGTCAGCTCCACCCTGCGGAAGGGCACCCGGACGTCCGGGGCCACCTCCCGGTACACCTTGCGAGAGCCCGAGATCGGGCCGGTGGTCACACTGGGCTTGACCGAACGGTCGTCAAGTGCCGTCACGACATTCCTCCCTACGCCGGCATTACCCGGTCAGGTTCAGGCGGTCGGTGACACCGGCACCACGGCCAGTCACCCTCTCAGCCCGCTCAGGCGCGAGCTCCCGCGTTCTTGTTGAGTTGTCGTGGCCGACCATAGTCAGCGCGCGCCGTAGCTGCCAAGGGCACGGTTTGGCCCTAATCTCTTCCCCGTGGCGGATCATCAGCCGTTCCCGCCCGGCGCGCGTCGCGGTCAACGTCCCGCCGTGGCTTCGGCGTGCCCTTCGTGCGGTGAGCTCGCCGGACGCGGCTACCCCGACTGCGGCTTCTGCGCCGAGCTGCTCGACCAGTTCTGGCTCGCCGACTGGGAGGCGCTGCGGGCGTCGTCGCAGCTGGCCGACCGGGAGCTGGCCGAGCTGGTGACCTCCGCCGACGTCGGTGAGCACCCCTGGACCTGCGTCGACTGGGCGATGACGCTGCTGGCGTGCTCCCGCTGCGGCGCCGAGCTCGGCACCGGGCCCGTCGAGTGCGTGCGGTGCGCGGTCACCGAGGAGCGCCGGTGGAGCTGGGACCACGCCGCGCACCCGAACACGATGAGCGCGAACGAGCACCTGCTGCGCGTCGCCCGTGCCGCCCTGCGCGCACCCCACCGGCGCCGTCCGGCCGTGGTGCAGGCGTGGCAGCTGGTGCTGCCGTTCCTGATCGCCGGTGAGGTGGTCGAGTTCGGCCGGCTCGAACGCATCCGCGCCCACGTGCTGGCGGGTGGCTACGAGACGATGGCCGCCTGCCCCACGCTGGCCGACCTGGCGGGGCTCTCCGAGCTGTTCTGGCGCCGGGGCGGAGCGAGGTCAACGCGGGTCGAGTACGAGGCGGACTCCGAGCGCCAGCAGCACGCAGCCCGACAGCTTCTCGAGCACCGGCCGGACCCGCGGGCGGCCGAGCCAGCCGCGGACGGTGTGCAGGACCGACACGACGACCAGGTAGTAGACGGTGTCGATCAGGACCCAGGCGGCGGCGAGGACGAGCAGAACCCCCTGGCCGGCCTGCCCGGCAGGCACGAACTGCGGTAGGAACGAGATCGCGAACACGCCGAGCTTCGGGTTGGCCAGGTTCACCACCAGCCCGCTGCGGAACGCGTGGCTCGCGGGCGGCGGCTCCTCACCCGGCAGCGTCTTGCCGACCAGCGCCTTCACGCCCAGGTAGACCAGGAAGACCGCGCCGCCGATCCGCAGCGCGTGGTAGGCGATCTCCGACGCCGTGAGCAGCACCGAGATGCCCAGGGCCGCCGCGACCGCCCAGCACGCGACGCCGGCCTCCATCCCGAACACCGTCGCCAGCGCCGCTCGCCGCCCGTGCACCGACTGTCGCAGGACCAGGGCGGTGCCCGGTCCCGGCGACAGTGCGATGAGGAACGAGGCCGCGGCGAACGCGACGATGCTGTCGAGTGGCATGTCCCGATGGTCCCGGCGGCGGCAACCGGTTTCTTGACCTGGAGCGCGCTCCAGGAGGTGAGGTGGTGCCCATGACCTTGGAACTGGGGAAGCTGGGATTCGGCACGTGGGCCATGGGCGGCCCGATGACGTTCGAGGGACAGCCGGTCGGCTGGGGCCCGACGGACGACGAGGAGTCGCTCAAGGCGCTGCGCAGGGCCTTTGACCTGGGCGTTCGCTTGATCGACACGGCGGACGTCTACGGCTGCGGGCACGCCGAGACGCTGGTGGGGCAAGCGTTTGCGGACGTGCGGGACGAGGTCGTGCTCGCGACCAAGTGGGGCGACGAGTTCGACCAGGAGAAGCGGGAGCTGACCGGCTACAACGGCACCGTCGAGTACCTGCGCCGCGCCGTCGAGGGGTCGTTGCGGCGGCTCGGCACCGACCGCATCGACCTGTACCAGCTGCACCTCGGCGACCTTGGCCTGGACGAGGCGGCACTGCTGCGCGACGAGTGCGAGGCTCTGGTCGCGGCGGGCAAGATCCGCTTCTACGGGTGGAGCACCGACGACCCGGAGCGGGCGCGGTTCTTCGCGGAGGGCGAGCACGGGATCGCGGCGCAGGCGGACATCAACGTGCTGATGGACACACCGGACATGTACCGGGCGGCGGAGGAGGCCGGGTTCACGGTCCTGTGCCGCCGCCCGCTGGCGATGGGCCTGCTGGCCAGGGACGCGTTCGCCGAGCTGCCCTCCGACGACGTGCGCGCCTCGGACCCGGCGTGGCTGCTGTTCTTCCGCGACGGCAAGCCGACGCCGGAGTACTTCCGGGCACGGGAGGCCGTGCGGGACGTGCTCACGTCCGGCGGCCGCACGCTCGTGCAGGGCGCGCTGGCGTGGTTCTGGGCGCGTTCTCCCCGGCTGGTGCCCATCCCGGGCGTCCGGACGGTGGCGCAGGTCGAGGAGAACGCGGGCGCGCTCGAGCTCGGGCCGCTCACGCCCGGCGAACTGGCGCAGGTCGAGTCGGTGCTGCGCGGCTGACCCCGTCCGGGGTCAGTCCTCGTCGTCGCCGAAGTTGGCGGGATCGGCCGGGTCCCAGGAGAGGTCCGGCTGGTTCCAGTCGTTGTCGCGCAGCATCCGCTTCGCCTCCTTCTTGTACCGCCCGACGAGGCGGTCGAGGTAGGTGAAGCCGTTGAGGTGGTCGGTCTCGTGCTGCAGGCAGCGGGCGAAGAAGCCGGTGCCCTCGACCTCGAACGGCTTGCCGTCGAGGTCGAGCCCGGTGACCTTCGCCCACCGGGCGCGTCCGGTCGGGTACGCCTCACCGGGCACGCTCAGGCAGCCCTCGAAGTCGTCGTCGGGGTGCGGCATGGTCTCCGGCACCTCGGACGTCTCCAGCACCGGGTTGCAGATCGCGCCGCGGTGCTGCGTGCCCTCGTCGTCCGGGCAGTCGTAGACGAACAGCCGCAGGTCGATGCCGATCTGGTTGGCCGCGAGGCCGACTCCGCGAGCAGCCGCCATCGTCTCGAACATGTCGTCCGCGAGCGTCTTCAGCTCGGCGTCGAACGCGGTGACCTCGCGCGTCGGGTGGTGGAGCACGGGGTCGCCAACGATGCGGATGCGGTGCACGGCCATGGTCAGACTTTAAGCGACCGAAAAGTGTCGGTGTCGCGCGGTAGGTTGGAGACGATCACATGATTGAATTGCCCACACCTGAGATGGTGTGGCGACCGTGGGGAGCCAGATGGATCACACCGAGACGCTCACCTCCGCTGACGGCCTGACGAGCCGTGAACGCACGATGCTCGCCTTCGAACGTCAGTGGTGGAAGTACTCGGGATCCAAGGAACAGGCCATCAGGGAACTGTTCGACATGTCCGCCACCCGCTACTACCAGCTGCTGAACGGCCTGATCGAGTCCGAAGCCGCGATGGCGGCCGACCCGATGCTGGTCAAGCGGCTGCGGGGCGTGCGGACAGGCCGCCAAAGGGTGCGCGCACGCGCCAGGAGCACCGAGGACCGATGACCTCCCCCGAGTCCGCAAGTCCCTCCCGTCCGGCCAAGGCCGCCGGCTTCGCCCTGCTCGGCGTCGCCGCCGTGGCGCTGGTGATCGGCGTCGTCAGCCTGTTCAGCGGGGGGTCGGACACCCCGCCGTCCGCCGAGGGCTCGTCGACACCCCCGCCCGCCACGTCGGCGGCCGAGTCGTCCCCCACCGAGTCCTCCGCCACCGAGTCGTCGGCCGCGCCCACGACGGAGTCGTCCGCGCCGCCCGCCACCACCTCGGCTGCGCAGCCCCCCGCGTCGTCCGCCGCCGTGGCGCTTCCGCCGGTCACCCAGCCGGGGGCCCCGAAGGAGCCGGTGCGCGTCTACAACAACTCGACGATCGGCGGGCTCGCCGGCAAGGCGTCCGACGAGGTCAAGGCCAACGGCTGGACCGTCGCCGGCACCGGCAACTACTCGCAGGGCATCATCCCGACCACGACCGTCTACTACCGGCCGGGCACCGCGGAGGAGGCTTCCGCGAAGGAGCTCGCCGCGTTGCTGCGGGCACGGGTGGAGCCGCGGTTCGACGGGATCGAGTCGTCGGCGCCGGGGATCATCCTGATCGTCACCAACGACTACCAGGGCGTCTCGAAGAACAAGTGACGCGGTTCGCACGCGTATTGTCGCGCAATTCACGAACACGTGGATGAATCGGCGCGGTGGTGAATGGTCACCACCGCGCCGATTCGCTCAGCGCTTCTCGGCGTAGGCGGCCAGTGACGCGAGCTGGGCGGCGTCCAGGGACGGCCGGACCACCTCGCGTGCCTTGGCCAGGTGCGCCTGCGTCACCTCCGCCGCCTCCAGCGACTCCCGCATCGCCGTGAGCGCCGCCTCGCGGACCAGAGCCGCGCAGTCCGCCGCCGAGTACATGTCCAGCTCGGTGGCCAGCACGGCCAGGTCGACGTCGCCAGCCAGCGGCGTGTTGCGGGACGACGCCTTCAGGATCTCCGTGCGCGCCTCGGCGTCGGGCGGCGGGACGTAGATGATGCGCTCCAGCCTGCCGGGCCGCAGCAACGCCGGGTCGATCAGCTCCGGCCGGTTCGTCGCGGCGATCACCACGACGTCCCGCAGCGGCTCGACACCGTCCAGCTCGGTCAGCAGCGCCGCCACCACCCGGTCGGCCACCCCCGAGTCGGACGACTGGCCGCGGCGCGGGGCGAGGGCGTCGACCTCGTCGAGGAAGACCAGGGCGGGCGCGGCGTCGGCGGCACGGCGGAAGAGCTCGCGGACGGCGCGTTCCGACTCGCCGACGAACTTGTCCATCAGCTCCGCGCCCTTGACCGTGAGCACGTTGAGCTGGCCGGACCCCGCCAGCGCGCGGACCAGGAACGTCTTGCCGCAGCCGGGCGGACCGTAGAGGAGCAGGCCGCGCGGCGGCTCGACGCCCAGCCGGGCGAACGAGTCCGGGTAGCGCAGCGGCCACAGCGCCGCCTCGGTCAGCGCCTGCTTGACCTCCTTCATGTCGCCGACGTCTTCGAGCGTCAGCCCACCCGTCTGCACCGTGTCGGACGCCGACATCGAGATCGGCCGCACCGTGTTCAACGCGCCCAGCAGGTCTTCTTGCCCCACACGGGGTTCCTCGGCGTCACGCTGCCGCAACGCCGCCCGGACCGCGGCCTCCCGCCGCAGCGCGCAAAGGTCGGCCGCCACGAACCCCGGCGTGCGGGCAGCGACCTCACCGAAGTCCACATCGGACTCGACGGGGACGTCCCGCAGCAACACGCGCAGCAGCTCCGTGCGCCCAGCCGCATCGGGCAACGGCAACGTCAGCTCGCGGTCCACCAGATCCGGCGCACGCAACCGCGCGTCCACGGACTCGGCCCGCGCCGACGTGACGACCAACGCGAGGTTCGGCCGCGTCACAGCCGTCCGCAACATGTCCAGCACCACGGTCGCCACCGGCGGCGGCGCCGTGGGCAGCAACGCGTCGACGTCCGTCAGCAGCAACACCGTCGGCTGGTCGGGCACCGCCGCGATCGCGTCCCCGAGCTGCTTGGCCATCGCACCCGGCTCCAGCACGGCGATGCTCGGCGCGGCCAGCTCCACGACCTCAGCGCCCACAGACCGAGCCACGGCCCGGACGAGCGTCGCCTTGCCCACCCCCTCCGGCCCGCTGACCATGGCGGCGAGCCGGGCGGCGGCCCCCAGCTTCGTGAGCAGCTCTGGCTGCCGGAACATCAGCTCCAGCCACTCCGTCAACCGCCGTGCCTGCTCCCGCTGCCCCACCAGATCGGCGACCGGCAACGCCTCGTGCTTCTCCTGCACCACCACAGGCGTCACCTCGGCGGCAGGCGCCGAAGCAGACCGCCACCCCACCACCGTCGACGGCTGCACCGCCACCGGACCCGAGGGGTCGGCGGACGTGATGGTGATCAGCTCGTTCGTCCACGTCATCCCGATGGCGTTGGACAGCTTCCGCCGCGTCTCCGACACGTTCGCACCAGGCGGCGGAGCCAGGTCCTGCGGCAACAACGACACGCTGTCGCCCACCGTGAGCACCTTGCCGGTCAACGCCATCCGCACGTGGTCAGGCGTCAACGCCGTGGTCGCGAGCCGCGACCCCGCCACCGTGATGGACCGGGCACCCGCCACCCGCACCGGCGCCACGACGATCTCCGCCCCCTCCACGACCCCGAGGTTCGTGAGGGTGACGTCGTCGACCAGAACCACCCCGGGCGGCTGCTCCCCGGCGGCGGCGAGCGCCGCACTGACACGGGCACCGGTGAGCTTCACGGCGTCCCAGGCCCGCAGGCCCAGGGCGTCGAGCACCTCGGGGTGCAGGCGGACAACGCCGCGCCGGGTGTCCAGTGCGGACGGGGACAGGCGAGCCGTCAGCGTGATCACGGCGACGACTCTAGTTCGTCGCGTTGATCTCGGTGGACTGTCGTGCCCGGCCCGGACATGCTGGTCGCCTCTCGAAGGGCTCTTCTTCGTGGACGAGTGAAGCCGTTTCGCACACGCTGTCACTTGGGGGGAATGTGGAACTGGAACTCATGCGGCACTCGTGGGCGGATCTTCAAGGTGTTGGCGGCGAAGTCGGCATGATGCCGCGTCTGGTCTTGGACCTCGTCCGGGCGAAGGATCGCGCGCAAGCCGAAGAAGCCTGCACGCGAATCAACAGCCTCGTCTTCTGGAACGGACTGCTTTCGCAGGTTTCGCCGGCGTTGGCCTCTGCGCTGGTGCACGGTCTGTGGCACCGCGGCGAGCACTCGGAGGACCTGATCCTCGGGTTGCTCGCCGACATCGCGGGCGGCTTCGTGGACGAACGCGACTCGACCGCCTTCGGCGAGGTCTCGGTAGAGGACTGCCTTCGAGAGGTCTGCCGCGGGTATCCGGCCTATGTCGAGATCCTGGAGACCGGGGTCAACGCGGATTCGCGAACGGCGTGCATCGACCTGATCGTTCAGTGCGGACTCGCCGACAGCGGTCTCCGTGATCGGTCGATCTTCTTCCTCGTCGAGGCTGTGAGAAGGGCGGATCTCGCGCAGTACAGGTCTGTTATCGAGGACTCGCTGAACGAACCGAGAGCTGTGGAAGGAGGGTGAGTTGCGTCGCGAAGTAGATGAGGCTCTGGCGTGCCTTGAGAGTGTCGGGTTCATCACCAACGCCCATGCCAGAAATTTTCTGCGTGAATACCACGGCCGAAGGTTCCGCCATCTTCCGGCTAAGAACATCTTGGGAGAGATCGTCTGGAGCTGGACCTGGTTCGATCCATCTTTGGTGTGCACCGAGACGGATGCGGACGTGGCTCACCGGTGCTCGGAGGTGGCGGGAGTCGGCTTGTGTCCGCTCGGCGTGGACAGCTTTCATTTGACCGTCTATTCCGGCGACGACGGGAAGTTCTACGCCGGGGTTGACTCGCTGATCTTCCGATACGGAGAAAACATCGATGAGCTGTCCGCGATGATGTGGAGAGGGGTTCGGCCGGTTCTGCTGGGCGAATGGTCTATCCGGTGAGGCGAAGCGAAATGAGTGCGGAGTTCGAAAAGACGTCGCCGGGTCGGAAGAGGCTCGTGGAGACTGCCAGGTCGCTGCCCGTCCTGCCGGAGGAACCGCGTGTGGTGAAGCGACCGTGCGGTGAGCGTTTCTGGTTGTGAGGGAGGTGGATCTCTGCAAATGTCCGACGCTTTGGAGGTCTTCCTCAAAGTAGCTGGCGACACGCGAGTATCGTGGCGTGCTATCGGGCTGGCCGGTAGGGGGATTTCTGCGGTTGCTGCCGGTGCGGCATGGATGATTGACGAGGGGAAGCGCTCTCTGAGCGGGGATGAACTCGCCGACCTCATGATCGCGCAGATCGACGTCATCGACGCGGTGGTCGAGGCTTGGCGCGCGTTCGACGAAGATGAGATCTCCTCTGGAGAACTCGAGGAGCGACTGGAAGACGCTGTGCCGAAGATGGAAGTCTGGTTCCTCCCATCTTCGCGCGGCAAGTAGTTCTAGGGCCGGACACGAAGAACGTGTCCGGCCCTCAGTCAATCCAAACGATCAGGGCTTCGACTGACGCCTCAACCCCAGCTGCCGCCAGGACCGCCGCCGGTTCCCAGCGGTAGGAGTCGTCCCCTCCGCAGCGGCAGCGGTGGAAGCATCCCGCCGAGGCCGACGAACGGCCCGCATGGCCGCACCGGCCACCCGGCTCTGCAAAGGCTGCCGCAGCCCGAGCCGCCGAGCGGCGACCCCGTGCGCCCGCTTGATGGCCCGGCGATCAGCCCCGGTGACGGTCCAAGCCTCAGGGTGCTTGGACAGCCACATGTACCGCCGCACCGAGTAGGGCAGGTGCGCCAGGTACACGACCATCGCGATGATCAAAGCCACCAACGGGTAAGTGATGACCGCGGCGGCCAGAAGACCCACGACGACCAGCAGCGGGGCCACCGCGCGCGGCGGCACCTTCACGGTCTTCACGGACAGGGTGGGGATTCGCGACACCAGCAGCATCGCGACCACGACCGTCCACACGCCGACGACGAGCGGGGAGTTCCACCAGCCGTCGCTGCGCACCTGCTCTTCGATGATCAGGGGCAGCAGCAACAACAACCCGCCTGCCGGAGCCGGGACGCCGACGAAGAACTCCTTCGCGAACGGCGGCTGTTCCTTCTCCAGCAACGTGTTGAAGCGGGCCAGGCGGACCACCATGCAGACCGCGAAGATCAGCGCGATGACCCAGCCCGCGCGGTTGCCCTCGAACTTCCAGAGGTAGATCGCGAGGGCGGGCGCGACGCCGAACGAGATGGCGTCGGCCAGGGAGTCGAGCTCGGCGCCCATTTTGGACGTCGCGTCCAGCAGGCGGGCGATGCGGCCGTCGAGGCCGTCGAAGACGGCCGCGGCCGCGATCGACGCGATGGCCGCGCCCCACATGCCGACGTTCGCGAAGTGCACCGCCGACAGGCCCGCGCACATCGCCAGGACCGTGATCGCGTTCGGCAGCAGGCGAACGCCGGGCCCGCTGGGCGCCATCAGACCTCCGGGAGCTCGGCGAGGACGGTCTCCCCGCCGATCGTGCGCTGGCCTGCCTCGACCAGGACGCGGCTGCCGCGCGGCACGTAGAGGTCCACGCGCGAGCCGAAGCGGATCAGGCCGTAGGTCTGGCCGGCGGTGACCTTGTCGCCCTCGGCGACCTCGCACACGATGCGGCGCGCGACCAGGCCGGCGATCTGCACGACGACGAGGTCGTGGCCGTTGGTGGTGCGCAGCCACACGGTGTTGCGCTCGTTCTCCTCGGACGCCTTGTCGAGGTCGGCCGAGAGGAACTTGCCGGGGTGGTACGAGACCTGGACGACCTCGCCCTCCGCGGGCACGCGCTGCACGTGCACGTCGAAGACCGAGAGGAACACGCTGACGCGCGTCATCGGCTGCGAGCCGAGGCCCAGCTCGGCGGGCGGGACGGCGTCGACCACGTGCGAGACGGTGCCGTCGGCCGGGGCCACCGCGAGGTTCGGGCGGGTCGGGGTGACCCTCTTCGGCTCGCGGAAGAACCACGCCACCCACGCCGTGAGCAGGCCGAGGACGACGCCGAGCCGCTTGGAGCGCAGCCGGACGAGGAGGGTCGCGATCGCCGCACCGGCGACGAACGGGCGCCCTGCCGGGTGCATCGGCGGCACCATGCCGCGCGCGAGTTCGAGGAAGTGGGAGACGGGCTTCTCGCTGCTCATCGTGTCTGTGGGTTCCGTAGCTTCGGTGGGTTGTCGGGCGACATCACGCTACGGCAACACGCCAAGCCGCCTGCGAGCGTGCCGGGAAGACAAGTGGCCGGTCGGCCCGTGCGTCCCCCGACGAACGCACGGGCCGACCGGCGTCCACGTCGAGTGTAATCCCCGTCACATGGACCAACAACGGCGTGTGGTGAGCGTTCTGTCACAGTCCGTCGACGCCGAGCGCGCTCAGCCGCGACCGCACCCCGGGGACGTGGGCGGGGTCCCGGACGGCGGGCTCGACCAGGGGTTCCGGGTGGACCGCAGCTCCGTCGGCCAGGCGCAGCACGAACATCCCTCCCCAGTTGAGCTCCAGGCTCGCCCGTCCGGAGGAGACCAGCTCGTGGGCGACCGCGTTCGCGAGGAGTTCCGTCACGGTCTCGACGGCCGCCTCGTGGACCTCTTCCGGGGTCGCCGAGGCGTCCACGGGCGCTCCGGTCAGCTTGAGCAGCTCGCCCCGTCCCAACGCCGCCAGCACGTCCGTCAGCCGCTCGCCGACCCTGCTCACCCGGCCGGCGTGCCGCAGCGCCTCCGCGTACCGCCGCACGTGCGCGGGGCCGCTGAGCGCGACGACCTCGTCCCAGGTCGCGGCCGGTCCTCCCACGCCGAGCAGGGACGACACGGCCTCCGGCGGGACGCGGGAGAGCAGGGTCCAGCCCGGTCGCTCGTCCACGGGGACGTCGCCGCCGCCCAGCGAGGCCATCGCCGCGACGCGGTCGCGGATCGGCGGGTGGCTGTCGAACACCGACGCCGGTTCGCGGTCGGCCAGCACGCGCTCCAGGGAGCGGAGGGCGTGCACGCGTCGCGGGTGGTCGAGGTAGGCGCGGAAACCCGCGAGCAGCGGTGGTGTGCGCCCGGCCGCGACCGCCAGCGACACGTAGTGCACCAGGTAGTCGCCCCACGCCTCGCCCACCGGGCCGATGCGCAGCAACGCCCGCCGCGCCGCGTCCCGCCCGGCGGCGGCGACCGCCACCTCGTCGGCGAAGCGCTCGTGGTCGCGGCTCTCCGACGCGGCGACCAGGGCGTAGAGGTGCGCCCACGCGCTGAGCAGGCCGAACATCCGGTCGCCGCGCAGCGACAGCTCCAGCGCGAGCTTCGCCCGGTAGGTGGCCGACGCGATCCGGGTGTGGCCGCCGCCGTAGTGCCCGAGCTCGTGGGCGAGCACCGAGCGCAGCTCGCCGACGCCCAGCCCGGCCACCAGCGGCAGCCCGAGCTCCAGGTAGCGCACGCCGCGGCGTTCCCACACGCTCGCGTTCGCGCCGTCGACCAGCCGGACGTCGTCGGGGCCGCGGGTGCCCGCGAGGCGCGCCAGCTCCTCGACGTGCCGCCACAGCTCGGGGTGCTCCTCGCGGGACATCCGGAACCCGGACGGCCGCGGTCGCGCGAACACCGCCAGCAGCGACGCCCACAGCGCCGGGCCGCCCAGCGCCACGGCGACGACGAGCAGCCAGGCGCCGCCTTCCACGTCGCCGAGCGAGAACCGCCAGACCGCGAGCGCCGTCAGCCCGCCGGTCAGCGCCACCGCGAGCACGAAGAAGCCCGCGAGCATCACGAGCGCCAGCACCGCTCTCATCCCCGTGCCCCCAGCGGGTCGTCTACTGCAGGTGTCTGACGGTGACCTCGGCCCCCGCCGCCAGCTCCGTGACGTCCTCCGGCACCTCGATCAGGCAGTTCGACTGCGCGAGCGCCGACAGCAGGTGCGAGCCGGGACCGCCGACCGGGGTCACGACCTCGCCCGACGACGGGTCGTAGAGGCCACGGCGGAACTGCGTCCGCCCCGACGGGGACGTGAGCGACGCCGACAGGGTGGCCCGCGCGGTCGTCCTGTCGACGTTCTGGTGGCCCATCGACCGCAGCAGCGCGGGCCGCACGAACACCTCGAACGACACCTGCGCGCTCACCGGGTTGCCCGGCAGCGCCAGCACCGGCAGGCCCTCGTACCGGCCGGCGCCCTGCGGCCCGCCCGGCTGCATGGCGACCTTCGTGAACCGCACGTCGTGGGTCGCCAGCGCGTCCTTGACCACCTCGTACGCACCCGCGCTGACCCCTCCGGAGGTCATGATCACGTCGACGGAGCCGAGGTGGGGGCGGAGGACCTCGTGGAACGCCTCGACGTCGTCCGGCACGAACCGCAGCCGGACGGCGACACCGCCCGCGTCCCTGACCGACGCGGCCAGCATCATGCCGTTCGACTCGTAGATCTGCCCCGGCTCCAGCGGCGTGCCGGGCTCGACCAGCTCGGAGCCCGTCGACAGCACCAGCACGCGCGGGCGGCGCCGCACCGGCAGCTCGGCGATCCCCAGCGCGGAGGCGAGCCCGAGCGTGGACGGGCGCAGCACCGTGCCCGCGACCAGCACCGCGTCACCCTTGCGCACGTCGTCGCCCGCGGTGCGGATGTTCGCCCCGGCCGCGACGGCCCGCTCGACCGTCACGGTCTCCGTGCCCGCGTCGGTCCACTCGACCTGGACCACCGCGTCCGCGCCGGGCGGCACCGGGGCGCCCGTCATGATCCGCTGGGCCGTGCCGGGCTTCAGCGCGGTCAGCTCCACGCGGCCCGCCGGGATGTCGTCGGCGACCGGGAGCCGCACCGGCAGCCCGCCCGCCAGGTCGGCCGCGCGCACCGCGTACCCGTCCATCGCGGAGTTGTCGAACGGCGGCAGGGACAGCGGCGCGATGACGTCGGCGGCCAGCACGAGCCCGAGGCACTCCTCGAGCGGCAGCTGCAGCACGGGCATCAGTCCGACGAGCTCGGCGACGCGTTGACGGTGTTCGGCGACAGACGTGGGGGACACGACTGCATACTGCCAACGTCACGCCGGTCGTGACGATCGCTTCGCGCAGTTCTTCACCGGAGGTGTTGTTCGTGCAGGTCCGGACCAGGCACACACCGACGTTCGGCGTGGCGAGACTCGTGCTCGCGCCCGGCGAGATGGTGCTGGTCGACCCGATGACCATCGCCGCCACGAGCTACGGCCTCGTGGTCGAGGTGAAGGGCGGGAGCCCCAAGGCCGTGGCGCTGTGCACGGCGGGCGTGGAGGGCGGCTGGGTCGACGCGGCCCCCGTGCTGCCCGGCGACCTGCACCTCGTCGAGCTCGACGGGACGAGCGGCTGGTGCATCGCGCGGCACGGCTGGATCGCGTCCAGCAGCACGGTGGTGATGAATCCCGGCGCACCGGTCGTGAAAGCGCTCTTCGGCGGCGCCGAGGGCTTTCTGAACTACGCGCAGGGACAGGGCGCGGTGGTCGTCGCCTGTTGCGGCGCGCTCGACCTCGTGACGCTCGCGGTGGGGGAGGCCGTGACCATCAGCAGCGATCACGTCGTGGCGTTCGCGGACAGCGTGCAGTGCCGGTTGCGGCCCTCGGTCCCGGACGGCGTGCAGTCCGTTCACACCGGTGAGGGCCTGGTCTTCGACTTCGCCGGTCCCGGTGCCGTCATCACCCAGACGCGCGGACCTCGCCGGCTCACCACCTGGTTGCGCGCCAACGGAGTCAGCTCGCGTTCGTGACTCCGTAAGACTCCGTAAGGAGGTATCCGAGTGACCCCTCTTCTTTTAGCGTTGCGTTCTGCTTGCGTGATCTGAAGGAGGACGCCTTGGCTCTCGGTACCGTCAAGTGGTTCAACTCCGAAAAGGGATACGGCTTCATCGCAACCGACGGCGGGCCCGACGTGTTCGTGCACTACTCGGCGATCCAGATGGAAGGCTTCCGGACGCTCTCCGAAGGCGATCGCGTGGAGTTCGAGGTGCAGGCCGGACGCGATGGGCGCAGCCAGGCGTCGGACGTGCGCCGCGCCGGCTAGGCGTCGCGCGGGACCCCCGCGCCGGAGATCCTCTGATCACAGCTTGGACCAACCCCGGGCACGCCGATCTCGGCGGGCGTTAGGCTGCCTCGCGTGTCTGAGGACCTGAGCGGACGGCGGATCGCCCACTACCGGATCGACGGCGTGCTCGGCCGTGGTGGCATGAGCGTGACCTACCGGGCCACGGACGTGAGGCTCGGCCGCAAGGTCGCGCTCAAGGTCATCGGTGAGCACCTCGCACCCGACGCGGAGTTCCGCGAGCGGTTCGTGGACGAGGCGCGCAACACCTCGGCCATCGACCACGCGAACATCGTGCCGCTGTACGACTTCGACGAGGTCGACGGCCTGCTCTACATCGCCATGCGGCTCGTGGACGGCCAGGACCTGGCCGGCCACATCAAGGAGGGGCCGCTCACCCCCGAACGGACGCTGACGCTGCTCGGCCAGGTGGCCGAGGCGCTCGACATGCTGCACGGCAAGGGCCTCGTGCATCTGGACGTGAAGCCCGCCAACGTCCTGGTGACCACCAAGGAGGGCGTGCGCGAGCACGTCTACGTCGCCGACTTCGGCCTGACCCGCCGCGGCGCCACCGGGCACCGCACCCGTACGGGTGATTTCCTCGGTTCGCCCACCTACGCGGCGCCGGAGCACCTGCGCGGTGAGCCCGTCGACGGCCGCACCGACCAGTACGCGCTCGCCTGCATGCTCTTCGCCTGCCTGTCCGGCCGCCCGCCGTTCCAGGGCGGCGTGCAGGAGGTCATCGCGGGCCACCTCGGCCAGAACGTGCCGGTGTTGTCGCAGCTCGTGGCGTTGCCGCCCGCGATAGACGAGGTGATCCGCAAGGGCACCGCGAAGGACCCGGCCCAGCGGTTCGCGAGCTGCGCGGAGCTGGTCGCCGCCGCGCGCGTCGCGCTCGCCGGGGCCGCGTCCGGAGCCGTTCCCGCCCAGCTCGGGCCGTCCTCCGGCGGCGTGCCCGCGCAGCAGTCGCCCGCGTCCGGCCCGGTCGGCCAGCAGAACCCGTACCAGGCCGGCTACCAGCAGTCGCCGCTGTCGGACCCGGTCCGCCTGCGCCCGCCGAACCAGGTCGGCGTGAGCGCTTTCACGCCGACCCGCAAGGAACGGCCCGCGTGGTTCGCGCCGGTCGTCGCCGCCGCGGTGGCGATCGTGGTGATCGTCATCGTCGTCATCATCCTGTCTCCCGGGGACGAACCCGCTCGTCAGCCCAAGACGAACTCCTCCCCGACGCTCAACATCGGCGACGACGAGACGACCTCCCGCAAGCCACTGCCGACCTCCGTCCCGGTGCGCACCACCGGCTGAGAGTCACCTGAGGCGGCTTGCACTCGACGTGGCCGAGTGCTAAACACGTCTTAGCACTCGGCTGAGTCGAGTGCCAACGAAGTGAGGCTGGGAAGGTGAGGCCCTCCGCCGCGAGGCGGGGGAGTCGTCCGTCGCGGGCACCGAACCTGGCCAATCGCACCGTGTTCCGCTGTGGGCCCTGCCGGCCCGCAGTGGCCCAGAAACCACAAAGGCGGAGGAACACACCGCAATGGCCAAGATGATTGCGTTCGACGAGGACGCCCGCCGCGGTCTCGAGCGGGGTATGAACACCCTCGCTGACGCCGTCAAGGTGACGCTCGGCCCGAAGGGCCGCAACGTCGTGCTCGAGAAGAAGTGGGGTGCGCCGACGATCACCAACGACGGCGTCTCCATCGCGAAGGAGATCGAGCTCGAGGACCCGTGGGAGAAGATCGGGGCCGAGCTCGTCAAGGAAGTCGCGAAGAAGACCGACGACGTTGCCGGTGACGGCACCACCACCGCGACCGTGCTCGCCCAGGCGCTGGTCCGCGAGGGCCTGCGCAACGTGGCCGCCGGCGCCAACCCGCTCGGCCTCAAGCGGGGCATCGAGCAGGCCGTCGAGGCGGTCGCCGAGCAGCTGCTGAAGGCCGCCAAGGAGATCGAGACGAAGGAGCAGATCGCTGCTACCGCGTCCATCTCCGCCGCCGACCCCACGATCGGCGAGCTCATCGCCGAGGCGATGGACAAGGTGGGCAAGGAAGGCGTCATCACCGTCGAGGAGAGCAACACCCTGGGGCTCGAGCTCGAGCTCACCGAGGGCATGCGCTTCGACAAGGGTTACATCTCCGGTTACTTCGTGACCGACCCCGAGCGTCAGGAAGCGGTCCTCGAGGACCCGTACATCCTGCTGTTCGGCTCCAAGATCTCCACGGTCAAGGACCTGCTCCCGCTGCTCGAGAAGGTCATGCAGTCCGGCAAGCCGCTGCTGATCATCTCCGAGGACGTCGAGGGCGAGGCCCTGGCCACGCTGGTCGTCAACAAGATCCGCGGCACCTTCAAGTCCGTCGCCGTCAAGGCGCCCGGCTTCGGTGACCGCCGCAAGGCCATCCTCCAGGACATCGCCACCCTCACCGGTGGCCAGGTCATCACCGAGGACGTCGGCCTCAAGCTGGAGAACGCCGACATCTCGCTGCTGGGCAAGGCCCGCAAGGTCGTCGTCACCAAGGACGAGACGACCATCGTCGAGGGCTCGGGCGACGCCGACCAGATCCAGGGTCGCGTCAACCAGATCCGCGCCGAGATCGAGAAGTCGGACTCCGACTACGACCGCGAGAAGCTCCAGGAGCGCCTCGCCAAGCTCGCCGGCGGCGTCGCCGTCATCAAGGCGGGCGCGGCCACCGAGGTCGAGCTCAAGGAGCGCAAGCACCGCATCGAGGACGCGGTGCGCAACGCCAAGGCCGCCGTCGAGGAGGGCATCGTCGCCGGTGGTGGCGTCGCGCTGCTCCAGGCCGCCGAGGCCGCCTTCGCGGGCCTGAAGCTCACGGGCGACGAGGCCACCGGTGCCAACATCGTCAAGGTCGCCGTCGAGGCTCCCCTCAAGCAGATCGCGGTCAACGCCGGTCTCGAGGGTGGCGTCGTCGTCGAGCGCGTCAAGTCCCTGCCCGCGGGCGAGGGTCTCGACGCCGCGACCGGCGAGTACAAGGACCTCGTGGCCGCGGGCATCATCGACCCGGCCAAGGTCACGCGTTCCGCGCTGCAGAACGCCGCGTCCATCGCCGCGCTGTTCCTGACGACCGAGGCCGTCGTCGCGGACAAGCCGGAGAAGAACGCCGCTCCGGCCGCGCCTGACGCCGGCGGCATGGACTTCTGAGTTTCGGCTCTCAGGTCTGGAAGGGCCCGGTTCGCCCCCTCGGGGCGGGCCGGGCTTTTTCGTGTTTTCCGCGGCTTTGGTGAGGTGCGACGATTCGCCTTGCGACGGGGTGGGTGCACCCCTTCGCCGGGGCGGGTGTCCGAACCTCCACCTCGCGTGGCCGCTTGGCTGGCGCTGGTGTGAAGCGCGCGGAGGTCCCACACGTTTCACGGGAGGGTCGCCCGGTGAGCTACACGCTTGACATCTGGTACTACCGCGAGGACGACAGGACCAGGCATGCGAACACTCCGGTGGCCGTCAGCTCGAACTCCGAGCTGAGGGAACTGGTGGGGTACGTACTGGCGCACGCGCAGCCGCACCCGGTGCAGATCGTCGCTCGTGAGCGTCCCAAGATCGGGCCGTACGACGAACCGGACACGTTGGTCGAACTTGCCGTCGCGGGTCCAGAGCGCGTGGGTGCCTTGTTGTTCCTGAGCCCGGAGTCGTGGGAACCGCCGGAGGAAGGTGACACCTCGACCGGGGTGTACGTCACCTTGAACGAGCAGCCCTCCACGGATGCACCGGTCCTGTACGTCGATGTGGACACCAGGACACCGTTCCCGGCCGATGCCGCACTTCCGATCGACCGCGTCGTCGCGGCGCTGGAGGAGTTCCGTCAGACCGGTGAACGCCCGGCCTGCGTGCACTGGCAGGAGTCGCTCGTCTCCTGACGGCCTTCGAACCGGTGTCCGGCGGGGTCAGAGGAGGTCGCCGACAGGGATGACGGTGCAGCGGCGGAGCTCGCGGATCTGGGCCGCGGCGACCATCCAACGCCGGGCGGGGTCCTCGTAGGGGAGGTTCGCGACACCGGCGAGCGCGGGACCGAGCAGCCCTTGCCGGTACACCGTGCCGCGCACTCCCGCGATCGGGAACTCGCGGGCGCGCACCGCGACCGCGCCTCGTTGCAGTGCCGGGCAGCGTCGCACCGAAGTCGCCACGCAGTGCGCGCAGACGGGAGGTTCGACCGAACCCATGCCCTCCGGCCATCCCGGCCAGTCGCCCTGGAAGTCGCGCAGCAGCCACAGGACGCCGTCGGGAGTCCGGTCGGCGGGTCCGGCGCAGACCTGGCAGAGCAGTTCGGCCATGGCGCGGCGCTGGCGTGCCGGGTGCACCTTGCCGAACTCCGGCTTGCCCGCTCCGCGACGTTCGCTGACCTGGTGCCAGAGCACCCCGTGGTCGTCTCTGTCGCTCGTCAGTTCGCTCGCGTAGCCGATGCCGTCCGGGCCGAGCACCGGACGAGGGCTCAGGTCTTGTTCCGCGGTCCACTGCGTGATGTACGGCGCGATCACGACCGGCTTGCCCATCCGCGTTCCCTTCGCGACGGTGACGTCCCTGAGTCCAAAGAGGACGACCGCCACCGCGGTCTTCTCCTGGCAGAGCCCGCCCTGGGCCGCAACTGTGACGAAGGAGCCCAGGACGGGTGCTCGCGACGAGATGTGCGAGCAGAACGACCCTAAAACCGCGATTGCAGCTTGGATAGATACACGATCGAGCGATTCGCGGGCCTGCGCAGATCGGGCAGACTGTCCATGATCAGAAGGAGAAGCGGAGATGACGCAGGGCCCGACCGACTTCAAGAAGAGCCTCGGCAAGCGCCTGAGCGAGCTGATGGACCGCGCCGGGCTCGGCAAGGCCGAGATCGCCGAGGCTCTCGACTGCTCGGCCGCCAAGGTGTTCCGCATCCTGCGAGGCGATGTCGGAGTCAACGCGTCCGAACTGGACAGGCTGCTCGACCTGCTTGGTGTCAAAGGCAAAGAGCGTGACGAGCTCAAGCAGCTCGGCAAGGAGGCGAAGAGACGCCGTCCGCCGACGCCGTGGGGCACCGCCGTGCCGGAGGGACTCCGCAAGTACTTCGGGACCGAGGAAAGCGCCACCCTGATCCGGACCTACGACCCGGAACTCATCAATGGCTTGGCGCAGACCGAGACGTACATGCGGAGTGTGATCGAGGCGAGCACGTTGCACCGCCCCGGTGATGTGCCGAGGCTGGTGCAGGCCCGTCAGGCGAGGCAGCGCTTCTTGGAGGAGCGTCTCCGCGGGGAAGATCCGCCACAGCTGCATCTCGTGTTGAGCGAAGGTGTCATCCGGCGTGAGATCGGCGGTCCGGACGGGATGCGCGAGCAGTTGCGGCATCTGGTCGAGCTGACCCGGCGCCGGCGCGGTGGCGACAAGCGGCGTGGAGCGGCCGGGCCGGTGGTCGTCCAGGTCGTGCCGTTCTCGGCCGGTGCTCACTCCGCCTGCGGGTTCCCGTTCACGTTGTTCACGCCGCCGGACGGCACCGTCGTGGCCTACACCGAGAACCTGACCGACGGGATCTTCGTGTCGGAGGCCGGTCGCGTCGAGTCCTACGAGACGACCTGGCAGGCGCTGCTGGCCAGTGCGTTGTCACCCTCGGAGTCCGTCGAGCTGCTCGATACTGTTGCCCGGCAACTGTGACGGCAACACGGAGGAGGTGCGGGCATGGTCCCGGACCTGGACAACGCGGCGTGGCGCAGGTCGAGCCACTCCGGTGGCAACGGAGGTCAGTGCGTCGAACTGGCGCTGATCGGCGAGCACGCCGCCGTGCGTGACAGCAAGAACGCCGGGGGAGACGTGCTGGTCATGAGTGCGGGCGCGTTGAACCGTTTCGTCGACGCGGCCAAGAGCGGTCGCCTCTGACGAGCCCTGCGGGGGCGTCCACCTCGAAGGACCGCCCGATGGCGAGGTGGCCGCCCCCGCGGCCGAAGCGCAGCGAAAACCGAGAACCCCAGAAACCCCAGAAAGCCCCAGTCAGAACGTCACAGCATGATCGTCGGCGTCACCACGGTGCGGCCCGGTTCACCGCGCGAGTTCACCAGGTGCACCAGGATCTGGGTGGTGCCGGTCGGGACGTCGGGCAGGACGAAGCGGCCTCCGTCGTCGGCTCGGGTGGTCGACGACTTGTCGCCGGCCACGCGGACCTCTACCTCGTGTTCGCCCGCCGGGACCAGCCAGCCGTCTATGCGGTGGCGGGAGCCGGTCGAGGTGAAGTTCACCATCAGGGTCAGGTTGTCGACCGTGAAGGTGATGGTGCCGGTCTGGCCGCCGCGGACGCCCGCGAACGAGCCCGCTCGTTCCCAGCGGGCCACCTCGACGTCGAGGGACTCCAGGGCTATCGCGAACTTCACGCGGTCCACGAGGTCGGCGGGCGGTGGGTCCAGTTCGTCCACGAGCCTGGCCAGTTCGGAGAGGACTGCGGTGTCCTCAAGGCCCCTGCGGTCGTCGCGCGGGTCGATCTCGTTCACCGCGATCCTCCTTCCGTCTCCAGGTAGTTGCGCAGCAGGGTCAGGCACCGTCCCCTGGTCGGACCGATGCTGCCGTGGGGCATGGCGAGCGCCTCGGCGACTGCTCGGTACTCGGCGCGACCCGCGAGCACGGTGAGCCGGAGCAGTTCCTGGCACCTCGTCGTCAGTCGGCCGAACGCGAGCCACAGGCGGCGGTCGCGGTCGTCCATCAGCGTCACGTCCTCGGGCAGGCCGGTGTCGGATTCGAGCTGTTCCGCGAACTCGTCGGACAGGTGCGTCTCACGCTTGTTGGGTGTCCAGGTTCGGCGCGCTTCACGCCTCGTCGTGACAACGAGGTATCCGACCAGGGCTTTTGGCTCGTGGATGTTCTCGATGTTCTTGAGGAAGGCGAGCCACACCGTCTGGACGACGTCCTCGGCGGCGGTCCGGTCGAGTCCCTGGCCGCGGGCGACGTGCCACAGCAGGGGGTTCAGCTCGGTCACGAGGACGTCCAGGGCGTTCCGGTTGCCCTCGCGGGCAGCCGCCACGCAGACCGCGTGACGTTCGGTGCCTTCAAGCCCGTCCCACGGCGGACGGTCGTCCGCCGTGTGCAGCTCGTCCATGCAGCACCTCCGATCGGCCGCCCTGTCAGCGCCGTCCGCCAACTCATGAAGGGCTAACTGGGCGGTAGATACAAAAACCACTCGAATGGAGCAGTATCGCCGCCGAGCTGAACCTCATCTTTCCCCGGACGTGCCGGCGGCCCGTGATCCCCCCTCGCATCACGGGCCGCCGGTGTGGGAGCGCGCGTCGGCCGGCACCCCTCGAACCGGCCGAAGCTGGTGCTCCACGTCTTGGACAGCGCTCACTGGAGTAAGAGCGGAACTCCGGCGAGCAGATACAGCGTTCGACGCGCGGAACCGCGACGCGGCTCCCGATTCGCCAAAGCACATGACGCTGACCGATATGGTCCAGACCATGCCGATTCTCGAAGTGATCGCCCTCGACGCGCCGGACGCGGAGGCCGCCCAGGCGGGCGGTGCAGACCGGCTCGAGCTGGTCGCCGACATGGCCTCCGACGGGCTCACCCCGTCCGTCGCCACCTTCAGGGAGGTCCGCGCGGCCGTCGACCTCCCGATCCGCGTAATGCTGCGGGACGCCGCCGGGTTCGCGCCCGGTGACCTCACGCGGCTGCGTCGTCAGGCGGCGGAGCTGCGGGAGGCGGGTGCCGCGGAGTTCGTGCTCGGTTTCCTCGACGCGGAGGGAGAAGTCGACGAGGGCGTCACCTCGGGCCTCGTCGCGGAGTTGGAAGGATGTGCCTGGACGTTCCACCGCGCGCTGGACAACTCGAACGACGTCTTCCGCTCGTGGGCGGCCGTCCAGGCGCTCGGGTGCGACACGGTCCTCGCCGCCGGCAGCTCCCGCGGGGTGGAGGATGGCATCGAAAAACTGAAGAAACTGGTGACCCAGGCCCCGCCCGCGCTGCTCGTCGGCGGCGGGCTGCACCAGCGGCACGTCGCGGAACTGCTGGCAGCGGGCGTGACGGGCTTCCACGTCGGCAGTGCGGTGCGTCCCGGCGGGTGGTCCTCACCTGTCGACGGCGCGGCTGTCCGTGAATGGGTCACTCTTCTGGTCTAGACCCTTGCTCCGGTCCGTTCTACAGTCACGTTGCTTCCTGTGAAATAGCAGTTGCACTATACGCAACGTGGAGGGCGCGACGATGCGGCTGAAGACGATCGTGGCCGTGCTGGGGGTGGGCGCGGTGGTCGCCTGCGCACCGGTCCAGTCCGGACCGGCCAGCTCCGGCACCGACGAGCAGACAGGGCAGCTGCGCGTGTGGCTGTTCGACGAGGTCAACCGCGGCCCCAAGGAGGCCGTGGTGAAGGAGGCCGTCTCCGAGTTCCAGGCCGCGCACAGCGGCGTCACGGTGGACGTCCAGTACATCCAGGTGGCGAGCCGCGCCGAGCGCTTCAAGGCCGCGTTCAGCGACCAGAAGAGCGCTCCGGACGTCGCCGAGTTCGGCAACACCGACCTGGCGGGCTTCGTCTCCGCCGGTGGCTTCTCCGAGCTCGACCTGAACGGGTGGGAGGAGTCGAAGGACCTCGTTCCGACGATCCTCGACACGGCGAAGGTCGACGGCAAGACCTACGGCGTGCCGTGGTTCGTCGGCGTGCGGGCGCTGTACTACCGCACCGACGTGTTCGACGAGCTCGGCATCGACGTGCCGGAGACGCTCGACGAGATCGCCACGACGGCCAGGGAGATCCGGCAGAAGAAGCCGGAGATGATCGGCATCTCGGCCGGTGGCAAGTACCTGTTCGCCGCGCTGCCCTACATCTGGGCGCAGGGCGGGGACATCGCCAAGGCCGACGGCGGCAAGTTCACCGCCACGATCGACAGCGCCGAGGCGAAGGCCGGTGTCGCGAAGTACACCGAGCTGATCAAGGACGACATCTGCCCGCCCGCCACCTGCGCGGGCAACGGCGGTGACGCGAGCGTCGAGGCGTTCCGCGCGGGCAAGGCCGCGATGACCATCGGCGGCGACTTCAACCGCAAGTCCGTCGACGCCTCCAGCGCCGCCGGCAAGTACGGCGTCGTCCCGCTGCCCGGCAAGGACAAGGGCTCGATCGCGCCCGCGTTCGCCGGCGGCAACCTGCTCGGCGTCATGAAGGGCACGCAGCGCAAGACGCTCGCGACCGAGTTCACGCAGCTGCTCGCGTCGAAGAAGTACCAGCAGAAGATGTACACGGCGATGGGCAACCTGCCGACCTTCGCCGACGTGCAGCAGCAGGTCAGCGACTCCGACAAGTTCCTGGAGCCGTTCACGAAGACGCTGCAGTCCGGCACGCGGTTCGTCCCCGTCACCCCGGCGTGGGCGAAGATCGACGCGCAGGCGGTGGTGCCGACGATGATCCAGGAGATCGTCACCGGCGCCAAGGACGTCGACACCGCCACGGCCGACGCGGCCAAGACCATGAACGCGGCCTTCACGTCGTGAGCATGACCGCTAAAGGCCAGGGGCGGACCGCGTTCGCCTACCTGGCTCCAGCGCTGCTGGTGCTCGGGGGCCTGCTGGCCTACCCGATCTACCAGCTGGTGCTCATCTCGCTCTACGACTACGGCCAGGAGCAGGTGAGCGGCGGCGCGCCGCTCACCTTCCTCGGTCTCGGGAACTACCAGGCGCTGCTGGGAGACCGGCAGTTCTGGACCGTGCTCGGGCAGACCGTCGCGTTCGCGGCGGTCTGCGTGGTCGGCACGTTGCTGGTGGGCGCGTTCCTCGCGATCCTCGCGACGCGGGTGCGCACCTGGGTGCGGATGACGTTGTTCCTGGCGGCGCTCGGCGCGTGGTCCACGCCCGCCGTCGCCGGGTCGACGATCTGGCTCTTCCTGTTCGACGCGAACTTCGGTCTCGTCAACGAGGTGCTGGGCATCCAGGGCTTCTCCTGGACCTACGACAAGTGGACGGCGTTCGGGCTCGTGGCGGCCCAGGTGATCTGGTGCTCGTTCCCGTTCGTCATGGTGACGCTCTACGCGGGCATCAAGGCGATCCCCGGCGAGGTGCTGGAGGCCGCCGCGCTGGACGGCGCGTCGGCGTTCCGCACGGCGTGGAGCGTCACGCTGCCGTTGCTGCGGCCGATCATCCTCGTCGTCACGATCCAGTCGATCATCTGGGACTTCAAGGTGTTCACGCAGATCTACGTGATGACCAACGGCGGTGGCATAGCCGGGCGCAACCTCGTGCTCAACGTCTACGCCTACCAGCAGGCGTTCGCGGCGTCGGAGTACGGGCTGGGCGCGGCGATCGGTGTCGTGATGACCGTGCTGCTGCTGGGGATCACGATGTTCTACCTCCGCGCGCTGCGGCGGTCGGGGGAGGTCCTGTGAGGCGCTGGGTCACCGAGGTCTTCGTCCTCGTCGTCGCCGCCGTCGTGGCGTTTCCGCTGTTCTGGATGGTGCTGTCCGCGTTCAAGCCGGAGGACGAGATCATCTCGGCCGACCCGGTGCCGTGGACGACCCGGCCGACGCTCGACAGCTTCACGCGGGCGCTGACCGTCGCGAACTTCGGGCGCTACTTCGTGAACAGCATCGTCGTCGCGGTGATCGTGGTGGCGCTGAGCATCCTGATCTCGTTCCTCGCGGCGACCGCGCTGACCCGCTTCCGGTTCCGCAGCCGCACGACGTTGCTGATCATGTTGCTGGTCGTGCAGATGGTGCCGGTCGAGGCGTTGACCGTGCCGCTGTTCTTCCTGATGCGGTCCGTGGGTGACTCGGTGCCGGTGTTCGGCCTGAACCACCTCGGCTCGCTCGTGCTGGTGCACCTCGCGTTCAGCCTGCCGTTCGCGATCTGGATGCTGCGGGGCTTCGTCGCCGCGGTGCCCCTGGAGCTGGAGGAGGCCGCCACCCTGGACGGCGCCTCGCGGTTCCGGTTCCTGTGGCAGGTGCTGTTCCCGCTCGTCGCGCCCGGCCTGGTGGCGACGAGCGTGCTGTCGTTCATCCACGCTTGGAACGACTTCCTGTTCGCCAAGACGTTCATCATCTCGGCCGTGGAGAACCAGACCCTGCCGCTGGCTCTCCAGGTGTTCGTCAAACCAGACCAGAACGATTGGGGCGCGATCATGGCGGGCTCCACCCTGATGACCATCCCTGTGCTCATCTTCTTCGTGCTCGTGCAACGCCGGCTCGTGTCCGGTCTCGCCGGGGCGGTGAAGGGATGAACCTGCTTCCCCGACCCGTGTCCTATGTGGATGGTGGGCGGCTCTGCGAGTACCGGGGCTGGGAGACGGTCCTCGTCGACGGCCCACCCGGCGGCTACCGGCTGATCTCCTCCGACGACGGCGTGCTCATCGAGGCGCACGACGCCGAGGGCGAGATGAACGCCTTGCAGACGCTGCGGCAGCTGCTGGGGCCGCAGGCGTTCCGCGCGGCGGGCGAGAAGCCGTCCGTCATCCCGGCCTGCGAGGTGGTCGACCACCCGCGGTTCGCCTGGCGCGGCGTGATGCTCGACGTGGCACGGCACTTCCTGCCCAAACGGGAGGTGCTGCGGTACGTCGAGCTGCTGTCCGCGCACAAGCTGAACGTCCTGCACCTGCACCTCACCGACGACCAGGGCTGGCGCTTCGAGTGCAAGCGCTACCCGAAGCTCACCGAGGTCGGGTCGTGGCGGGAGGACTCGCGGTTCGGCGACCGGCGCTCCGGCGGGATGACCGGGCGGCCGCACGGCGGTTTCTACCCGCAGGAAGACCTGCGGGAGATCGTCGAGTACGCGCGGGCGCGGCACATCACCGTCGTCCCGGAGATCGACGTCCCCGGCCACTCGCAGGCGGCCATCGCGGCGTACCCCGAGCTGGGTGTGCACGGCGGCGGCGTGTGGACGGACTGGGGCATCAACGAACGCGTGCTCAACACGGAGGAGTCCACAGTGGACTTCTACCGGAACGTGTTCGACGAGCTGATGGACGTCTTCCCGGCCGAGTTCATCGGACTCGGCGGTGACGAGGCGCCCGGCCACGACGGCGAGATCGTCAGGGCCATCGCGAAACACCTGGTGCGCAACGGAAGGCGCCCGTACGGGTGGGACGAGGTCCTCGACTCGGGACCGCTGCCCGCGGGCACGGTCGTGGCGTCCTGGCGCGGTGTCGAGGGCGGCGTCACGGCGTTGCGCGAGGGGCACGACGTGGTGATGTGCCCGGAGGAGTTCGTGTACCTCGACTACCGGCAGTCGGACTCGCCCGGCGAGCCGATCCCGGTCGGGACGGTCACCACGCTGGAGGATGTCTACGCGTGGGAGCCGGTGCCCGCCGAGGTCACCGGCGACGAGCCGGGACGGTTGCTGGGCGCTCAGGCGAACATCTGGACCGAGCACCTCGACTCGGCCCGGCGGGTGGACTACGCGGCGTTCCCGCGGCTGGCCGCGTTCGCCGAGGTCGTCTGGTCACCGGCGGAGAAGGACCCCGGCTTCGTGGAACGGCTGCGGGAGCACCACCTGCCGCGGCTCGACGCGCTGGGGGTGGAGTACCGGCCCCTCACCGGACCCCACCCGTGGCAGCTGCTCCCCGGTGTTCCTGGTTTCCCACGGTGACATACCCGGAGATCACACGGCCGGCTCTTCCTCGGGCATGAGGATCCAGGCGGCGACGTAGAGGACGGCTCCGGTGCCGAACCCGAGCAGCGTCGCCGCCACCAGGATGATCCGCAGGATCGCGGCGTCGACACCGATCATCTTGGCGACACCGCCGCAGACGCCCGCGAGCATCTTGTCGTGACGGCTGCGGCGGAGCTTCTTGACCTGGTCGGTGGCTTGGTCGAACGCGTTCGTCGTCATGGCTCAAGAGTCGTCGAAACGAGACGCCCGCACATCGGTGACCACCCCGAACCCGACCCTGAACCCCGCGGAGCGCCTCAGGGGTCAGTCGAGGCAGAACTCGTTGCCCTCGACGTCCTGCATGACGATGCACGACTCGTTCTCCTCGTCGGCCTCCATCACGCGCACGCACACCGCGCCGATCGCCTCCAGCCGGGCGCGTTCGGCCTGCAAGGCGGCGAGACGCTCGGCCCCGGTCAGACCGGTGCCCACCCGCACGTCGACGTGGACCCGGTTCTTCACCGCCTTGCCCTCGGGCACGCGCTGGAAGAAGAACCGCGGGCCCTCACCGGTGGGGTCGCCGCACGCCGACCACGAGCCGTCGGTCTCCGGCGGGGCGTCGTAGCCCAGCACCTCCGACCAGAACCGGGCGACGAGCCCCGGCTCCTCGCAGTCGAACGTGATCTGCACTTTCCTGATCGACCCCATGAGCCCACGGTAGTCGTAGGCTGAGCCGCATGGAGTCACCGGAGGAGCTGGCTTCGGCGCTCGACCGCGCCGGGTACCTGCCGGACGGCGGCGTCGCCACGGCCGCGTTCCTCGCGGTCAGGATGGGACGGCCGCTGTTCCTCGAAGGCGAGCCCGGCACCGGCAAGACGTCGCTCGCGCTGGCCCTCGCCAAGGCGCTGGACGTGCCGCTGGTCCGCCTCCAGTGCCACGAGGGCATCGACGCCACGCAGGCCCTCTACGACTGGGACTACCCGCGGCAGCTCATGCACCTGCGCGTGCTGGAGACCCGCGGCGAGGTGGACGAGGCGTCCCTCTACACGCGACGGTTCCTGCTGGCCCGGCCGCTGCTGCAAGCGCTGGAGAAGGCGCCGTGCGTGCTGCTCGTCGACGAGGTCGACCGGGCGGACGACGAGTTCGAGGCGTTCCTGCTGGAGGTGCTGTCCGAGAACGCCGTCAGCATCCCCGAGTTCGGCGAGATCAGGGCCGCCACGCCGCCGCTCGCGGTGCTGACGTCGAACCGGACCCGGGAGGTGCACGACGCGTTGAAGCGCCGCTGCCTCTACCACTGGCTGGAGCACCCGTCGCCCGACCGCGAGGTGGCGATTTTGCGCCGCACCCTGCCCGGTCTGGACGACCGGCTCGCGCAGCGGGTCGCGGAGGCCGTCCAGCGGATGCGCGGCCTCGACCTGCTGAAACCGCCGGGCGTCGCGGAGTCCCTCGACTGGGCCAGGGCGTTGCAGGCCCTCGGCCGCACGGAGCCGGACGCGTCGACCCTCGGCGCCGTCCTCAAATACCGGGAGGACGCGGAACGCGTGATCGGGAGCACAATCGTGGGATGACGGAGGCGTGCGTCGGGTTCACCCGCGTCCTGCGGGGCGCCGGGCTGCGGTGCGGGCCCGACCGGGTCCAGGCGTTCCTGCGGGCCGCCGAGCACGTCGACCTGTACTGGGCGGGACGCCTCACGCTGTGCGCCGACCCCGACGACCTGCCGCGCTACGACGCCGCGTTCCGCGCGTACTTCGGCGGCACCCCGCCCCGCCCGCGCACGGAGGTCGAGCTCGACTCGTTCACCGTCGGCGTCGCCGCGTCCGACGTGGAGGTGCTCAAGCACAAGGACATCTCCGAGTTCGACGCGGCACCGCTCATCGCCCGCCTGCGCCCGCTCCCGCCGCGCCGCCGGTCGCGCAGGCTGCGCAGGGCCCGGCGGGGACGGCTCGACCTCGCCCGCACGGTGCGCGCGATGATCGCGACCGGCGGCGAGATCGCCCTGCCGCGGCACCGCCGCCGGGGTGAGAAGGCGCGGCGGCTCGTGCTGCTGATCGACGTGTCCGGCTCGATGGCCGCCTACTCCGACGCGTTGCTGCGGTTCGCGCACGTCGTCGCCCGCGCGGTGCCCACCGAGGTCCGCACGATCGGCACCCGGCTCACCAGGGTCACCCGGCAGCTCCAGGAACGCGACCCGGAACGGGCGCTGCGCGCGGCGGGACGGGCGATCCCCGACTTCGAGGGCGGCACCCGGCTCGGCGAGGGGCTGCGGTGGTTCAACCAGCGGTGGCGCCAGCGCGGCGCGGTCGTCGTGCTGTTCAGCGACGGCTGGGAACGCGGCGACCCGAGCCTGCTCGCGACCGAGCTGGCGCGGCTGCGGCGGACGAGCCACAAGGTCGTCTGGGCCAACCCGCACGCGGGCAAGCCCGGCTACCGGCCGGTGCAAAGTGGAGTGGTGGCGGCACTGCCGCACGTGGACGTGATGGTCGCGGGGCACAGCGTGCACGCGTTGGAAGAACTGCTGGAGGTAGTGCGCAATGCGTGATGTCCTGTTCGACCTCGCGGACCGCGTGGCGAACGGAGAGACGGTCGGTGTCGGCACCGTCGTCGCGACGTTCAGCTCGGCACCCCGGCCCGCGGGGGCGGCGATGCTCGTGACGCGGGACGGGGAAGCGGTCGGCAGCGTGTCCGGCGGATGCGTCGAGGGAGCCGTCTACGACCTCGCGCAGAACACCGACGAACCTGTCTTACAGCGCTACGGGGTGAGCGACGACGACGCGTTCTCCGTGGGCCTGACGTGCGGCGGGATCATCGACATCTTCGTGGAGAAGATCGACGCCGAGTCGTTCCCGCAGCTCACCGAGGTCGTGGAGACGGTCCGCGCCGAGGAGCCGGTGGCCGTGGCGACCGTCATCGAGCACCCGGACGGCATCGGGCGGCGGCTGGTGATCTGGCCGGACCGGCGGGACGGCACCCTGGGCTCGGCGCGCATCGACGACGCCGTCACCGACGACGCCCGCGGCATGCTGGCGTCGGGCCGCAGCGGCGTGCTCCGGTACGGGCCGGACGGCCAGCGGCGCGGCGAGGGCCTGAGCGTGTTCGTGAACTCGTTCGAGCCGCCGCCGCGGATGCTGGTGTTCGGGGCGATCGACTTCGCCGCCGCGATGGCACGGCTCGGCGCGTTCCTCGGCTACCGCGTGACGGTGTGCGACGCGCGGCCGGTGTTCGCGACGAAGTCCCGCTTCCCCGAGGCCGACGAGGTCGTCGTGGACTGGCCGCACCGGTACCTGGAGCGCGAGGCGGCCAAGCTCGACGAACGCACGGTCATCGCCGTTCTGACGCACGACCCGAAGTTCGACGTGCCGCTGCTGGAGGTCGCGTTGCGGCTGAAGGTCGGCTACATCGGGGCGATGGGGTCGCGCCGCACGCACGACGACCGGACGCGCCGGCTGCGGGAAGCGGGCGTGAGCGAGTCCGAGCTGGCCCGCCTGGCCTCGCCGATCGGCCTGGACCTCGGCGCGAGGACCCCGGAGGAGACGGCGGTGTCGATCGCCGCCGAGATCATCGCGTTGCGCTGGAAGGGATCCGGGCGACGGCTGGTCGATCTTGGTGAACCGATACACCACTGATCGGGTTGTTGAACAGGCAAACAGAGAGGAGGCTGTAGTGGCCCTCGTCACATGATCACCCACCACTGGGAGGGTTCATGCACATCTCGGTCAACGTCGACGGAGTCACGTACGCCGACGAGGTCGAGCCCCGCTTGCTGCTCGTGCACTACCTGCGCGAGCGCCTCGGCAAGACCGGCACCGTCGTCGGCTGCGACACCGGCAACTGCGGTGCCTGCACGGTGCACCTGGACGGCCACAGCATCAAGTCCTGCTCGCTGTTCGCCGTGCAGGCGAACGGCCGTGAGATCACCACGATCGAAGGTCTCGCGAGGGACGGCAAGCTGCACCCGGTGCAGCAGGCGTTCCACAGCAACCACGCCCTGCAGTGCGGTTTCTGCACGCCGGGCATGATCATGCAGGCGATCGACCTGCTGGCCGACGAACCGGACCCCGACGACGAGACCGTGCGCAAGGGCCTCGAGGGCAACCTCTGCCGGTGCACGGGCTACCAGAACATCGTCCGCGCCGTGCAGGACGCCGCGCAGCGGATGAAGCCCGGTGCCGGGCCGGAGATCGAGCAGCGGACCCCGCACGCGGTAGGTGGCGAATGACCGCGACCGCAGAACCCGAGATCGGCAAGGCCCGGCTCCGCAAGGAGGACACCCGGCTGATCACCGGGCAGACCAGGTGGACCGACAACCTCCAGCTCACCGGGATGCTGCACATGGCGGTCCTGCGCAGCCCTGTCGCGCACGCCCGCATCACGAACGTCGACGTCAGCCGCGCGACCGCGATGCCCGGCGTGGCGCTCGTGCTGACCGGCGAGGACCTCGCGGCCGAACAGGGCTCGCTGCCCTGCGCGTGGCCGATCACCGAGGACATGAAAGCGCCGGCCGCGCCCGCACTGGCCGTCGACAGGGTCAACTTCGCCGGTGAGGCCGTGGCGCTGGTGATCGCCGACAGCGCGTACCACGCGGCGGACGCGCTGTCGGAGATCGACGTCGACTACGACGAGCTGCCCGTCGTGCTGGACCTCGAAGAAGCCGTGCGGGACAACGACCTGGTGCACGAGGACCTGGGCACGAACAAGAGCGCGACGTGGGTCTACGACTCCGCCGAGGCGGGCAGCGGCACGGACGTCGAGGACGAGATCGCCTCCGCCGAGGTCGTGGTCGAGCGGACGTTCCGGCAGCAGCGGCTGATCCCGGCGTTCATGGAACCCCGCTCGGTCGTCGTCGACCCGGCCGCCGGCATGTTCACCGTCTGGTCGGCCACGCAGATCCCGCACATCCTGCGCTGGATGCTCTCCGCGGTCACCGGCATCGCCGAGCACAAGATCCGCGTCATCGCACCGGACGTCGGCGGCGGCTTCGGCGGCAAGCTCCAGGTCACGCCGGAGGAGCTGCTGTGCCTGCTCGTCGCGCGCAGGATGGGCCGCCCGGTGAAGTGGACGGAGACGCGCACCGAGTCGATGCTCTCCGCGCACCACGGCCGCGACCAGCTCCAGAAGATCACCCTCGCGGCTCGCCGCGACGGCACGGTCACCGGCCTCAAGGTCGAGCTGCTCGCCGACATGGGCGCGTACCTGCGCCTGGTCACGCCGGGCGTGCCGATCCTCGGCGCGTTCATGTTCAACGCGATCTACAAGTTCGCCGCCTACCGGTTCGTGTGCACCAACGTGTTCACGAACAAGGTGCCGACGGACGCGTACCGCGGCGCCGGTCGGCCCGAGGCGACGTTCGCGATCGAGCGGATGATGGACGAGCTGGCCGTCGAGCTCGGCATGGACCCGATGAAGGTCCGCGAGCTGAACTGGATCAAGCACGAGGAGTTCCCGTTCACCACGGTCGCCGGGCTCACCTACGACTCCGGCAACTACGAGGCCGCGACGGCGCGCGCGATGGAGCTCTTCGACTACGACGGGCTGCGTGAGGAACAGGCACGGCGCCGGGCCGACGGGTCGCCGTTCCAGATCGGCATCGGGATCTCCACGTTCACCGAGATGTGCGGCCTCGCGCCGTCCCGCGTGCTGGGCGCTCTGCGCTACGGCGCCGGTGGCTGGGAGACCGCGTCGATCCGGATGCTGCCCACCGGCAAGGTCGAGGTGATCACCGGGACGTCGCCGCACGGGCAGGGCCACGAGACGGTGTGGTCGCAGATCGTCGCGGACAAGCTCGGCGTGCCGTTCGAGGACGTCGAGGTGCTGCACGGCGACACGGCGACGTCGCACAAGGGCATGGACAGCTACGGCTCGCGCTCGCTGGCCGTCGGCGGCACCGCGCTGGTGCACGCGGCGGACAAGGTCCTCGCCAAGGCGAAGACGCTGGCCGCGCACATGATGGAGTGCGACGAGACGGACGTGGAGTTCGCGTCCGGCGCGTTCTCCGTGCGCGGCACGTCGACCTCGCGGTCCCTGGGCGACGTCGTGCTGGCCGCGCACGTGGCGCACGACCTGCCGGAGGGCATGGAACCCGGCCTCGACGCCGACGCCACGTTCGACCCGGACAACTTCTCGTACCCGCACGGAACCCATCTGTGCGCGACGGAAGTCGACACCGAGACCGGCCTGGTCAAGATCATCCGGTACGTGGCCGTGGACGACGTCGGCACCGTCATGAACCCGTTGATCGTGGACGGGCAGGTGCACGGCGGCCTCGCCCAGGGCATCGCGCAGGCCCTCTACGAGGAGGCCACGCACGACGAGATGGGCACGCTCACGTCGGCGACGCTCGCCGACTACCTCGTGCCGAGCGCGGCCGACCTGCCGTCGTTCATCACCGACCGCACCACCACCCCGGCGACGTCCAACCCGTTGGGCGCCAAGGGAGTCGGCGAGGCGGGCACGATCGCCTCGACCCCGGCGGTGGTCAACAGCGTGCTCGACGCCGTGCGGCACCTGGGCGTGCGGGACATCGAGATGCCGATGTCGCCGGAACGCGTGTGGACCGCGTTGCAGGGCCGCGGCGACCCCGGCTCCGGCGACGTGGCGGCGGGCGGTCTCGGTTCCATCGACGCGCAGGGAGGTCAGGAGTGATCCCGGCGGAGTTCAAGTACCTGGTGCCGTCCACTGTGGACGAAGCCGTGCGGATGCTCGCGGAGGAGGGCGAGGACGCCAAGGTCCTCGCGGGCGGGCAGTCGCTCGTGCCGGTGCTGCGGATGCGGCTCGCCGCACCCACGGCGTTGATCGACATCGGCGGCCTGACCGAGCTGACCGGCGTCCGCGACGAGGGCGACTCGCTGCTGATCGGCGCCATGACCACGCACTACGAGGTGCAGCGCGACCACTTGGTCCAGGACCACGCGTTGCTGCTGAAGCTGGTCACGGACACCGTCGCCGACCCGCAGGTGCGCCACCGCGGCACGTTCGGCGGCTCGCTCTGCCACGCCGACCCGGCCGGTGACCTGCTCGCACCGGCGCTGGCGCTGGACGCGGTGATGATCATCGCCGGGCCCGGCGGGCGGCGCGAGGTGCCCGCGGCGGACTTCTTCGTCGACTACTTCACGACCGCGCTGGCCCCCGACGAGATCCTGGTCGACGTGCGGGTGCCCAAGCACACGGGCTGGAGCGCGCACTACGAGAAGCTCAACCGGGTCGCGCAGGCGTGGTCGATCGTCGCCGTCGCGGCGGCCGTGCAGGTGCGTGACGGCACGATCACCGCGGCCAGGATCGGGCTCACCAACGTGGGCTCGGGGCCGGTGCGCGCGGCGGACGTGGAGTCGGCGCTGGTCGGGCAACCCGCCACCGCCGAGTCGATCTCGTCGGCCGCCGTGCGCGCGTCGTCCGGTGACGGCTACAAGGACAACCTCGCACGGGTGCTCACCGGCCGTGCGTTGACGGCGGCGGTCACGGGATGAAGCTGACGCACTCGTTCGCCTCACCCGGCCCCGCCGAGGAGGTGTGGGAGGCGCTGCTCGACCCCGAACGGGTCGCGCCGTGCCTCCCCGGCGCCACGCTGACCTCGGTCGAGGGCAAGACGTTCAGCGGGGAGGTGAAGGTGAAGCTCGGCCCGGTGCAGCTGCTGTACCGGGGAAGCGGCGAGTTCGTCGACATCGACCCGGTGCGGCGCCGCGCCGTGCTCAAGGCGTCCGGCAAGGACGCCCGCGGCAACGGCACGGCGTCCGCCACCGTGACCTTCCAGGTCGGCGACACCGTCGACGTGGAGACCGACCTGGCGATCACCGGCCGTCCCGCCCAACTGGGACGCGGCCTGATCGCCGAGGTCAGCGGCAAGCTCGTCGACCAGTTCGCGGAATGCCTGGCGGGCACGCTGGGATCCGGGGATCCTGACGAGGTGGCACAACAGCAGCATCTCCGCGTCGTTCCCGACGAGCCGATCGACCTGATCGACACCGCAGGCGTACCGGTACTGAAGCGCGCGCTCCCCGTGGCGGGCGCGGTGCTGGCCGTTGTGCTCTTAGTGGTCCTGCGTCGCAGGCGGCAGCGCTGAGGCGTCCGGTCCGGTGGCCGGCCCTCGCGCTGGCCACCGGTCTCGCCCTGTCCGCGTGCACGGGCTCCCCGGTGGTCATCACCACCTCGGCCCCCGTCCCGGCCACGTCGTCCGGCCCGCCCCCGCCGCGCTCGTTCACACTCGCCGCGGGCGGCGACGTCCTGATCCACCCGGCCCTGACCGACCAGGCGACCGCCGACGGCGGTGGCGGTCGTGACTTCGTGCCGCTGTTCGAGGGCATCCGCGAGGCGCTGAAAGCCGACCTGGCGCTGTGCCACCTGGAGGTGCCGCTCGGGGCGAAGGAGGGCCCGTTCTTCGGCTACCCGGCCTTCCTGGCGCCGCCCGAGGTCGCCACCGGCCTCGCCGACGTCGGCTACGACTCCTGCTCGACCGCGTCGAACCACACGCTCGACCGCGGCGTCTCCGCCATCGGGACCACCCTCGACGCGCTGGACGCCGCCGGCCTGAAGCACACCGGCTCGTTCCGCTCGCCGGAAGAGGCCGCGACACCGCTGCTCCTGGACGCCAACGGCGTGAAGGTGGCCCAGCTGTCGTTCACCTACGGCTTCAACGGCATCCCGCTGCCCGACCCGTGGCGCGCGAACCAGATCGACCCCGACAAGATCCTCGCCGACGCCCGCGCCGCCCGTGCCGCCGGAGCCGAGGTCGTCGTGCTGTCCGTCCAGTGGGGCAACGAGTACCAGCACGAGGCCACCCCCGACCAGAAGGCACTGGCCAGGCAGCTGCTGGCCGACCCGGCGCTGGACCTGATCATCGGCACGCACGTCCACGTCGTGCAGCCGTTCGAGAAGATCGGCACCAAGTGGGTCGCGTACGGCCTGGGCAACGAGGTCGCCCGCCACGCGGAACCCCGCGGCGTCACCGAGGAGGGCGCCATCGCGCGGTTCCGCTTCGAGGAGGGCCCGGACGGGTGGACCGCGGTGGAGGCGTCCTACACGCCCACGCTGGTCGAGCTGGGGCCGCCGATCCGGCTGGTGGACCTGACCCGCGTGCCCGTGACGGCGCGGCGGACGGAGGCGATCGCGCGCACCGAGGGCGTGGTGTTCAGCCTGGGAGCGAACCAGCAGGGCCTGGTCCGGGCGACACCCTGACCACCCGAAAGCGTGGACTTCGTGACGAAGTCGCTGGTCCGCGCGGTGCGGGTGGACCAGCGCCCCTTCGGGCTCGCTCAGATGTGCGAAAGTGGCTGAGACGGAAGGAGACGCAGTGACCGCACTACCTGACAGGTCGCCGCGGCGCCTGCCTGCTGTTCCGACAGGTCGCTTGACCGTCGCTCAGTACGCCGCGCTCGGAGAGACCGAAGACGGCTTTACGGAATTGGTTGAAGGCCGTCTGATCGTGTCTCCCAGTCCTCTCGGTGACCACAACGTCGTCGGGTTCAACCTGGCGACCCAGCTCGCGGGTCAGCTGCCCGACGAGCTGGAAGTCATCCTCGACGTGGATGTCGACCTGGAGCTCGTACCGCCGGACGAGCCCGGTTTCGTCCGGCGTCCCGACCTCGTCGTGGTGCATCGCGGTGCCCGCAAACGGCAGAGGGTCGAGGGCGGCCTCATCAAAGCTTCGGAAGTCGTCCTGGTCGTCGAGGTGTTGTCGCCGAGCTCCCGCCGCGTGGACTACCACGCCAAGCGTCACGAGTACGCCGACGCCGGGATCCCGTTCTACTGGATCGCCGACCTCGACGAGCCCGTTTCGCTGGCGGCGCTGCACCTCGCCGGAGCGTTCGGCTACCAGGAAGCACCCGCGGAGACGGGGATCTTCGAGGCCGTCCGGCCGTTCCCGTTGAAGATCCAGGTCGACCGGCTCATCGACTGACTCGCGCCAGCACCCGTTCGTACCGCTCCACCCACGCCCGGTCGCCGCTCTCGAACTCCTCGGCCCTGTCCGGCACCGGCGCCTTGGTGAGCACCGGCAGGTACCCGTCGACCGGGACGAGCGAGTCGCTGGTGACGTCCCCGTCCAGCAGTTGCAGCGTCGCCAGCCCGCAGGCGTACTCCAGCTCCGGCAGCGCCGCCGCCAGCGCCACCCCGGCCGCCATCCCGACCGACGTCTCCAGCGCCGACGACACCACGCACGGCAACCCGCACGCCTCGGCCACCTCCAGCGCCTTCCGCACGCCCCCGAGCGGTGCCACCTTGATCACCGCGATGTCCGCGGCCCCCGACACCGCCACCTTCACCGGGTCCTCGGCCTTGCGGATCGACTCGTCCGCCGCGATCGGCACGCCTGCCTTCCTGCGCACCGCGGCCAGCTCGTCCAAGGTCCGGCACGGCTGCTCGGCGTACTGGAGCCCGCCGGCGGCCTTGTCCATCGCCCTGATCGCCGTGACGGCCGTGTCGACGTCCCACATCATGTTCGCGTCGACCCGCACGAACCCGCGCGGCCCCAACGCGTCCCGCACGGCCTCGAGCCGGGCGCAGTCCTCGGCCAGCGTCGACTCGGCGACCTTCACCTTGGCCGTCGAACACCCCGACCGCGCGACGATCTCGTGCGCCCTCTCCGGACTCACCACCGGCACCGTGCAGTTGACCGGGATGCGTGTCCGCACCGGCTCCGGCCACCCCTCGTGAGCCGCCTCCAGCGCACACGCGAGCCACGCCGCGGACTCGGCGTCGTCGTACTCCTCGAACGGGCAGAACTCACCCCAGCCGGCCGGCCCCTCGAAGAGCAGTCCGGTGCGCCGGGTGATGCCGCGGAACCGGGCGCGCATCGGGATCGAGTAGACGTGCACGAGCCGATTCAATCGCACTGCTGCAGATCCAGCGAATGCCCGCCACCCTGCAAGTTCACCGCGCCGATCGGCAGGAGCCCCTGCAACGTGCAGACGATCTGCCGCACCGCGACCGGGCTGAGCTGCGAGACGTCGGTCGACAACCGCACGTCGAGCCCGGACGTGACGCGGTCGACGGTGGCGGGCGCGGCGTCCAACGGCACCTCGGTGGTGAGCCCGCTGTCCAGCTCGACCTGGTTCGGGCCCTGGGCGAGCAGGGCGATGACGTCGTACCCGCTCAGGCTGCCCGGTGGCCGGGCCACCCGGACGAGCCCGCCCTCGTGGACCCAGAACAGTCCCGGCGCGGTGTTCTCGACGGGGCCGGTCGGGGCTTCGAGGCCGGGGATGGGGTCGGTGGGGCGGATGCCGCACGCGCTGACGAGGGCGAGGGTGAGAGCCGCGAGGACGAGCTCGCGCAGGGGTCCCCTCCTGCCGGGGACCCCCCGATTCCCATTCTCCCAGCCGCCACCGACAGGTTTCGGCCTCACAGCTCACCTCCCAGCGGCAGCCGCAGCGTGAACACGGCCCCGCCCTCCGGCCGGTTGGCGGCGTCCAGGGTGCCGCCGTGCAGGCGGGCGTTCTCCCAGGCGATGGCCAGGCCGAGGCCGCTGCCCTCGGACCGGCCGCGGGCCGAGTCGGCCTTGTAGAACCGGGCGAACACGTGGGGCAGGACCTCGTCGGGCAGGCCCTCGCCGGAGTCGGCCACCCTGATGACGACGTGCCCGTCCGCCACGGACAGCGTCACGTGCACGGGTGGGGCGCCGTGGCGCAGGGCGTTGCCGACGAGGTTCGCGACGATCACGTCCAGGCGGCGCGGGTCGAGGCGGGCGCGGATGCCGGAGGGCAGTGACGCGGTCACCTTGGTCAGGTAGCCGCGCAGGCGCAGGCACGACAGCACGACCTCGGCCACGTCGACGTCGTCGGGTGCCAGGGCGGCTGTGCCCGAGTCGAAGCGGGTCACCTCGATCAGGTCGTTCACCAGGCGGGTCAGGTTCTGGGTCTCGCGGTTCACCAGGCGGGCGGCTTGGCCTGCCACGCCGGGCAGTGCGGCTGTTTCGGCGTCCAGCACGTCCGTTACCGCGGTCATCGCGGCGAGGGGGGTTCGCAGTTCGTGGGAGACGTCTGCGACGAAGCGGCGGGCGTCTGCTTCCATGCGCCGTAGTTGGCCTACGTGGTGTTCCAGGGAAGACGCTGTGCTGTTGAACGTCGTTGCGACGGAAGCCAGTTCGTCGCGCCCGCGTACCGGTACGCGGGCGGTGAGGTCGCCTTGGCCGAGTTTCCAGGCCGCGAGCTGCAGGGCCCGGACGGGGCGCAGCACGCCTCGTGCCGCCAGGAAGCCCAGTGCCAGGGCCAGGAGGAGCCCGGCGCTGCCGATCAGCCACGCGTTGAACGCCAGCTCGCTGACGAACTCGGACTCCGAGGTGAACGGCCGCACCACGTACACCTCGATGCCGGACGGCTCGGTGGGCGTGATCCGCAGCTGCATGCCCACGACGAGCCACACGCTGTCCCCGTGCGCCACGCGTTGCCAGCCGACGCGGCCGGACTCGACCAGCGCGCGCAGCTCCGGCGTGATCATCTCGGGGCTCATGCTGCCCGCGGACTGGCCGTTGCCGTAGGCGATCGCCGCGTCCGTGCGGCCGGACACGCGACCCGCGATGCGTTCCAGGACGGCGGTCGTCGGTGGTCGCGGGGACAGCGGGTAGAGCTCCTCGACGCGGTTCGTGATCTCCACGACGGCGGTGTCCTGGGCGCGCTGCACGATGGCGTCGCGGGCGCGCACGTAGCCCGCGCCCGCCACCGCCACGGCCGTGACGATGCTGAGGAACCCGAACGCGAGCAGCAGCCGCAGGCGCAGCGTCACAGCGGTCCGAAGCGGTAGCCGAAGCCCCGGACGGTCTGCACGTACCGGGGGGCCGCCGGGTCGTCCTCGATCTTCGACCGGAGCCGTTGCACGCAGGCGTCGACCAGCCGCGAGTCACCGAGGTAGCCCTGGTCCCAGACCGACTGAAGGAGCTGCTGGCGCGACATCACGCGGCCCGGTGACGAGGACAGCTCCAGCAGCAGCCGCAGCTCGGTCGGCGCGAGTGCGACGGGCCGTCCGTGCCTGCTCACGACGAGGCCGTCGCGGTCGATCGTCAGGTCGCCGTGGCGTTCGGCGACGACCTCGGTGACGGACCCGGTGGCGCGGCGCAGCACCGCGCGGATGCGGGCTTCGAGCACGCGCGGCTGGGCGGGTTTGGCCACGTAGTCGTCCGCGCCCGCCTCCAGGCCCGCGACCACGTCGATGTCGTCGTTGCGGGCGGTCAGCATGATGATCGGGAGGTCGCCGGACGCGCGGATGCGCCTGCACACCTCGAAGCCGTCGACGCCGGGCAGCATCAGGTCGAGCACCACGACGTCCGGTGCGGCGTTCGCCAGCAGCTCCAGCCCCTCCTCGCCGGTGCGCACCGCGTCGACGGTGTGCCCCTGGTAGGTCAGGGCGAGCGACAGTCCCTCGCGGACCGCCTCGTCGTCCTCGATCAGCAGTACGCGCGGCATGACCTCCAGCCTTCCGGACGGGTCTCATGAGGACGTGCGGGAGGTGTCATCGTTGCGTAACGGCCGTCCGTGCGCAGTTGTGCCGCGATCATCACCGGGTGCGCACACGGCTTCGAAAGCCTGTGGGACATGCGAAAAGTGCTCCTGACGGCGGCTCTGGCCGCCGCCACCCTGACCGGCGCGGTGAGCCCGGCACTGGCGATCCGCGGCGGCACCGAGGCACCGGCGCCCTACCCGTTCTCCGGTTCCCTGCAACGACCCGACTCGCCGCGCGCGGACGGCCACACCTGCGGCGTCACGCTCGTCGCGCCGCGCTGGGCCGTCACCGCGGGCCACTGCACGATCAACAACCCCAGCCTCGCCGTGGTCGGCAGGCCGAAGGACTGGTCGGTCCGGCTCGGGTCGGCGGACGCGGGCAGCGGCGGCGAGGTGATCGAGGTGGAGCGGTTCATCACCTACACGCGGTATCCCGTCTGGGACGGCGACATCGGCCTGCTGAAGCTGAGCAGGCCCGCGAAGGCCGCGCCCGTCGCCCTGCCGTCCGCGCGCACGGCCGAGGGCACGACGGCGCGGATCATCGGCTGGGGCATGACCTGCGCCGAGCGTGAACCCGAGTGCTACCCGCAGAAGCTGCGCGAGGCGGACACCGTCGTTCAGCCCGTGGAGGCGTGCGACGGCATCATCGCCGAACGCGAACTGTGCATCGGTGCGCTGGACGGCAGCGTCGCCGCGACCAACATGGACTCCGGCGGGCCCGCGCTCGTCCGCGACGGCGACCGGTGGGTGATGGCCGGGCTGGTGAGCGGGTCCGGCGGTGACGACCGGCCGGTCATGTACACGGAGCTGCACCACTACCTGGGCTGGATCGGCGACGTCGTCTCGGGTCGCCTGAACCCGCCGGACACGCCCGTCCCGGACCTGGAGGGCGCCGCGTCGATCGGCGGCTGCTCCGCCTCCGTCGTGCGCACGAACAGGACCAGGGACGACGACCCCGCCCTGCTGCTCACCAACGGCCACTGCGTGCCGGACCGGCCCGCACCCGGCGAGACCCTGCGGGACGTCCCCTCCGACCTCGCGGTGACCATCGGCGACCGCCGCGGCTACCTCCAGGCCAAGGCCAGGACGACCAGGCTCGTCGAGGCGACCATGTCCGGCACGGACACCGCGCTCTTCCGGCTCGACCAGACCTACGCGCAGCTCGCGGCCAAGGGCGTGAAGATCTTCCGGCTCGCGAACCGGTCCGCCCGGCCGGGCGAGCGCGTCGACGTCGTCTCGGCGGGCAGCGGCAAGCGTTTCGAGTGCACGATCGAGGCCGTCGTGCCGCACCTGCGCGAGGAGGGCTACACGCAGGACAACGCCTACCGGTACGACTCGGCGTGCCAGCCGTCGCACGGCGCGTCCGGCTCACCGATCGTGCTGCGCGACGGCGTCACGGTCGTGGGCGTGCACAGCACCGGCAACGACAGCGGCGAGGAGTGCACCGCGAACAACCCGTGCGAGGTCGCGAAAGACGGCACGGTGACGGTGCGGCAGGGCCTCCGTTACGGCCAGCAGGTGCGGCACCTCAGTCGCTGAGGGCGGCCGTGTGCCGCAGCTGCTCCGGGGTCGGGTCCGCGACGAGGACCCGCAGCGCCGCCGCGAACCGGTCGAAGCGCCGGTCGAGCTCCGCCAGCTCGCGGGACGGCTCCGCCACGAGCGCCGCCCGTCCCGGCTTGGGGACGGCGGTGGCCAGGGCGTCCCGCAGTGGCTGGGACCGGCGCAGCGCCACCAGCAGCGTCCACAGCCGCCGCTCGACCAGCGCCACCCGCGCCGGGTCGCCGGTCACGGCCAGCAGGTCGGACCGCGCGGCCGCGGCGCGGCGGCGCTGCACCGGGCAGGTGAAGTCACCGGACCTGACCACGTCGGTGTCCGGCGCGGACCGCGCGAGCGCCGCCTCCGAGCGGAACCGGAACCGGCGGGCGGGGGCACCGGTCGCCGGGTTCCACATCCACCAGGTGGGGGTCATCCGACCAGGTCGTCCGCGTCGACGATCTTGTAGGCGTACCCCTGCTCCGCCAGGAACCGCTGCCGGTGGGCGGCGTAGTCGGTGTCGAGCGTGTCGCGGGCGACGACCGAGTAGAAGTGCGCCTGCCTGCCGTCGCCCTTGGGCCGCAGCAGCCTGCCGAGCCGCTGCGCCTCCTCCTGGCGCGACCCGAACGTGCCGGACACCTGGACCGCGACGGACGCCTCCGGCAGGTCGATGGAGAAGTTCGCGACCTTGGAGACGACCAGCGTGCGCAGCTCGCCCTTGCGGAACCTGTCGAAGAGCTCCTCGCGCTCCTTGTTCTTGGTCGAGCCCTTGATCACCGGCGCGCCGAGCTCCTCACCGAGCTCGTCGAGCTGGTCGAGGTAGGCGCCGATCACGAGCGCGGGCTCGTCGGGGTGCCGGTCCAGCACCCGCCGCACCACCGGGAGCTTGGTCCGCGCGGTCGAGCAGAGCTTGTAGCGCTCCTCCGGCTCGGCCGTCGCGTACTGGAGCCGCTCGTTGTCGGTGAGCGTCACCCTGACCTCGGTGCACTCGGCGGGCGCGATCCAGCCCTGCGCCTCGATGTCGCGCCACGGCACGTCGTAGCGCTTCGGGCCGATCAACGAGAAGACGTCGCCCTCCTGGCCGTCCTCGCGCACCAGGGTCGCGGTCAGGCCCAGCCGGCGGCGGCTCTGCAGGTCGGCCGTCATCCGGAACACCGGCGCGGGCAGCAGGTGCACCTCGTCGTAGACGATCAGGCCCCAGTCGCGCGAGTCGAACAGCTCCAGGTGCTTGTACTCGCCCTTCGACTTGCGGGTGATCACCTGGTAGGTCGCGATCGTGACCGGCCGGATCTCCTTGCGCTCGCCCGAGTACTCGCCGATCTCCTCCTCGGTGAGGCTGGTGCGCGCGATCAGCTCGCGCTTCCACTGCCGTCCCGCCACGGTGTTCGTGACGAGGATCAGCGTCGTCGCCTGAGCCTCCGCCATCGCCGCCGCGCCGACGAGCGTCTTGCCCGCGCCGCAGGGCAGCACGACGACGCCGCTGCCGCCCGCCCAGAACGCCTGGGCGGCGAGCCGCTGGTAGTCGCGCAGCTTCCAGCCGTCCTCGGCCAGCTCGATGGGGTGCGCCTCGCCGTCGACGTACCCGGCGTGGTCCTCCGCGGGCCAGCCGACCTTGAGCAGCAGCTGCTTGAGCCGTCCACGCTCGCTGGGGTGCACGACGATCGTGTCGTCGTCGATCCGCGCCCCGAACATCGGCGCGATCTTCTTGTTGCGCAGCACCTCCTCCAGCACCGCGCGGTCGTTGGTGTGCAGGACCAGGCCGTGGGCGGGGTTGTTGGTCAGCACCAGCCTGCCGAAGCGGCCCATCGTGTCGACCACGTCCACCAGCAGCGGCTGCGGCACCGGGTAGCGGCTGAACCGCACCAGCGCGTCCACCACCTGCTCGGCGTCGTGCCCGGCGGCACGCGCGTTCCACAGCGCCAGCGGCGTCACGCGGTAGGTGTGCACGTGCTCGGGAGCCCGCTCCAGCTCGGCGAAAGGCGCGATGGACGTGCGCGCTTCGTCGGCGAGCGGGTGGTCGACCTCGAGCAGCAGCGTCTTGTCCGACTGGACGATCAAGGGGCCATCGGTCACGTCCCCAGTGTCCCCGACGACGCCAAACGCAGGTCGGGTGACGTCACGGGCTCGCGTTCGGTGAGCCGCGGGCAGCGTTCGGTGACGAGATGTGTGAGCCGACACACGAAGCCCACACCGGGTGTCGTACTTTCAGGCCCATGAGCACCGAGTCGACTGGTCCGGACGAGACCAGGGCCGAGGCCGCCGTGGACACCGGCACCGGCGAGTCGCCCCAGAAGAACAGCTGGCTGAAGTTCGTGGTCGTCGGCGTGCTGGCGGTCGTGCTGGTCGGCGGTGGCGTGTGGGCGTTCACGGCGCTCAACGGCATCAGCGTCGGCGACTGCGTCAGCGCGTCGCCCGAGGACGTGGACAGGCCCGACGGCGACTGGAACATCTCGTCGCAGAGCTGCGGGGACACGGCCGCGACGCACCGGGTCGCCAAGGTGCTCGGCAGCGTCGAGGAACCGTGCCCCGACGAGGGGATCTACGAGCCGGTCCAGTCCGGCGGCGAGTCGCTGTGCCTCATGCCGAACCTCGCGGAGGGCAACTGCTACACCGCGGGCGACGACGGCGCCTTCAAGAAGGAGGCGTGCACCACCGAGTCACCGGTCAAGATCGTGAAGAAGGTCGACGGCCTGCCGGAGGAGGGCTCGGTGTGCCCGGAGGGGTCGAGCGAGCTGCGGTTCAGCGAGCCCGCGTCCGTCTACTGCATGGGCGTGCACGAAGGGTCCTGATCGGGTGAACTCGGTTGAGTTCACCCCAAGCCTTTGCCGATACCCAGGCCATGAAGAAGGTCGGCCTGGGTGTCGCCGCCGTGCTGGCTCTCGTCCTGCTGGGTGCGTTCGTGGTGCACCAGCTGGGCGAGGTGGCGGACTCCGCGAAGGTCGGCGACTGCGCCCGCATCACCGGCGTGGCCGACAACCCGCACTACCAGGCCGTCGACTGCTCGTCCGAGCACGCGAACGTCAAGATCGCCAAGGTCCTGGGCTGGAACGAGAGCGGCTGCCCGACCGGTGGCATGGAGTACTCGAAGTACACGGGCGAGTCCACGCTGTGCCTGATGCCGAACTTCGTGCAGGGCCACTGCTACGGCCAGGACCCGCGGACCGGCATCACCGAGGTCGACTGCGGCACCAAGGACTCGGTCCGGGTCGCGAGCGTCGTCACCGGCACGACCAACGGCGCCCGGTGCGGCAGCGGCCACGCCGCGATCTTCCCCGAGCCCGCCGTCACCTTCTGCCTGCAGCGCGCCGACCGGTAGCCACTCCGGTCTTCCCGCGAACGCCCACGCGCGCACGGGTCCTCGTGGCACCCTCTGCGGCGTGATCATCGAGGACGAGCGGACACCCCGCGCCGGGGCGCCGTCCCGCTGGCCTACTGCGCGGTAACCCTTCAGGGCATCGAAACGGCCGTAACGTTTCCGTAAAGCAGCAGCGGTTCTTCCACGCGCGTGACACTCTCTGCTCCGGCTGTGTCGGGGGGCATGGGCCACCTGGGGTAATTCCGGAAGTGAGAGAACCGCATGAGCACCACCGAGTCCGTTTCGCCCGCTCCGCAGCAGCAGCCCGCACCCGCGGAGCAGCCGCAGAAGAAGCCGAGCGTCCTGAAGCGGATCCTGACCTACGTCGTCGGCCTGATCGTGGCCGCCGGCGCCATCTACGCCTTCAACTACTTCACCAGTGACGTCGCGCAGGCGAAGGTCGGCGAGTGCGCCAGCATCACCGGCACCTCGACCAAGCCCGAGTACAAGCCGGTCGACTGCGGCGCGGCGGAGGCCATGTACTCGGTCGCGCAGGCCGGCGGCACCGACGTGGTGTGCGGTGACAACTACGACGAGTACACCCAGACCCAGCGTCGTGGTCCCAAGACGAAGCTCTGCCTCGCGCCGGTCTTCGCCGAGGGGAAGTGCTACTCGGAGAACATCGGCGGCGTGGGCCTGAAGGCCGTCGAGTGCACCGAGTCGGCGGGCTTCAAGGTGACGAAGGCGGGCAAGGACGCCGCCGAGCCGCAGTGCGCCGAGGGTGAGACGGCACTCGTCTACCCCGAGGTCAAGCTGAACTACTGCACCGGTGCGCCGGCGTAACGAGCCTCCACCTCGCGAAACCGGAGCCGCGGTCCCGCGGCTCCGGTTTCGTCGTCTTCCGCGACCCATCGGAGAGGAAAACCAGTGACCACCCCTGACAACCCCCAGCAACCGGGGCCCTACGGACCGCCTCCCGGTGGACAGCCGCAGCAGCCGTGGGGCCAGCAGCCCTACGGCCAGCCAGACCCGTACGGCCAGCAGCAGCCGGGCCAGTACGGCCAGCAGCCGGGGCAGCCGCAGCCGGGCCAGTACGGCCAGGCGCAGCCCTACCCGGCCGACCCGTACGCTCAGCCGAACCCGTACGCGCAGCAGGGCCAGCCGAACCCGTACGCCCAGGTCCCCGGCCAGATGCCGCCCGGCCAGATGCCACCGGGCCAGTTCCCGCCCGGCCAGCCGATGCCCTACGGCCCGCCGCCGAAGAAGAGCGGTGCCGGCAAGGTCATCGGCTCGATCGTCGGCGTCGTCGTGCTCGTGGGCGCGTTCGTCCTGGTGCGGGCCCTGCTCAGCGGTGGCCTGAGCAGCATCACGGAACCGTCGGCCAAGGCCGGTGACTGCGCGAGCGTCACGGGCACGACGATGAGCCCGAAGTACGAGAAGGTCTCCTGCGACGCCCCCGAGGCGAACTACTTCATCGCCAAGTCCATGAAGTCGACGACGGAGGCGTGCCCCAGCGAGGACTACGCCGAGTACACCGAGCGCGGCAGGCGCACCTCGTCGCTGAAGCTCTGCCTCGTCGAGAAGCTCGAGGAGGGCAAGTGCTACGAGGAGGAGATCGTCAAGATCAACATGGACGGGCTGAAGCCGGTCGACTGCTCGAAGGGTGACAACCCGTACGCCGTCCAGAAGGTCGTCAAGATCGAGAAGTTCGTCCGCGCCGCCACGGCGGAGTGCGGTGAGGCGACGGCCATCTCGTACACCGAACCTGCACCGGGCATCACGTACTGCGTAGTCGCGCTCGGCGGACGGTGACCGCGGCTGGCAAAAGCGGGGCGTGTTCCGGCCCGCCTTTTCGCGTCGGCTGAGAATTCGGCGGAAGTGTGACGTAGTCGATTCGTGAGGCAATGCACGTCTCGGCGGTATCGCAATGTATCCGAACGACGCCGGACGGTGACGAAAACGCCGAAGAACGAAAATCGGCGGTGGACGAAAAACGGCGAAGGCGGACCGGAAGATCCGGCCCGCCTTCTTCTCGTCCCGTGCGGAAGGGGCGTGGCTAGCCCGTGGTGCCCGGCGGCAGCAGCTGCTGCACGTCCAGACGGCCGGAGAGCACGTCCTCGGTGTCCATCATGTCGGCGACGCGCTGGAGCCGGATCGGGTTCAGCGACAGCGGGAACGTGCCCACGGACACGAGCGCGGCGGTCGGCTGGTCGACGTCGGCGTAGCCGGTCAGCGAGTCCTGCACGGCCAGCTTGTTGCTCTGCGCCCGCTGCTGGGCCTCGCGCACCACGTCCCGGAACACCTTCAGCGTCTTCGGGTTGGCCTCGGCGAACTTCTTCGACGCCGCGTAGCCGGACATCGGGAAGTCGAGTGTCGGGCCGCGCGCGGTGTCGGTGAGGATCTTCGCGCCGATCTTCCGTTGTGCCTTCGTGATGAACGGTTCGATCATGAACGCCGCGTCGACGGTGCCGGAGATCAGCGCCGCCTCCATGTCGGCGAAGGGCATGGCCCGGAACTTGATCTTCTGCTTCTCGACCGCGGCGGTGTCCAGCACGGCACGCGTCGTCAGCGCGCCGATGTCGGTCTCGCTGTTCACGGCGATGGTCGGCGACGGCCGCTTGCCGGGGTCGTCGTAGGTCGAGTCGGACGCCGTGACCAGGGCCATCGAGTTCGGGCCCGCCTGGTACGCCTCGGCCTGCAGCTGCAGCTCGGTGCCCTCGGCGACGGCGCGGAAGAGGCTGACGTGCGTCGCCCACGTGATGTCGAGCGTGGTGTCGAGCTGCTTGATGGCCTCGGCCTCGCTGGGCTGGGTCACCAGGTTGACCTGCAGGCCGGCCTTCTCGAACAGCTTCTCCGACAGCGCGATGCGCAACGGGGCGACGTCGACGACCGGGAGCACGCCGATGCGCAGGATGTTGCGCTCGACGTCCGCGTTGCCGCCGCTCGACGAACTTCCGAACAGGCCGCAGCTCGCGGTCAGAACGCACGTGGTGAGCACTGCGACAAGCCGCAGAGCTGTGCCTCGGGTAGCCATGGCACCTCTCGCCGGTAGGACTTGAGTAGCATCGAATCGATCAGTGAGTGTCGCCACAGACCAGGTAGTCCACACCCCGAACAGGGAGTTCGGACGGACGCGAGGCGTGCCGACAACCGGGGATGTTAACCACCTGAACGTATGAAACGACACCCCGTCTCGATACGGTGAGTGCTTCTGGAGACTTCCCCCGAGCAGGGGGTGACCATTACGCTCCCCGCCGGGTGGCACAGGTTGTTGTCGACCGACGTGTCTTCAGACGGGGTAGGGCGCCTCACCGGGCGAACCGCCCCTGTGCTGCAATTCGGCCCGTTTGACGAGTCCATGCTCGGTCCTGGGGAGAGACCGGGACACTGCTGCTGGAAGAGGAAGCCCAGAGTGGCCCGACGTGAGAGAGGTCCCAGCCAGTTTGGCGTGGGTGACACCACACGCTCCGAAAGGCCCGAATCGGGTGACGGACTGGCTGCGCTGGGTGACGGACCGATGAACGTGACACCGGACCCGGTGAGTCACGACGTCCCGGCCGCCCCCGGTTCCGGACCTGCCCGATCCGCGCCGTGGCGCCTGAACAACTGGCGCCTGCGCACCAAGCTGCTCGCCGTCCTGATGATCCCGACGGTCTGCGCCCTCGCCCTCGGCGGGTTGCAGGTTCGCAACGACCTCCAGGCCGCGACGGAGTTCAACAACCTCGCGAACCAGATCCGCCTCGAGACCGCGGTGGCCGACCTGGTGCAGCAGCTGCAGCGCGAACGCGACCTGTCGGTCAGCTTCGTCGCGTCGAACAAGAGGGTCGACAAGGTCGTCCTCGAACGCCAGCTCCGTCGCGTCAACGACACCAGCGAGGCGTTCAACGCGAGGATCTCGGAGCTCAGCTCGGACCTGAACCCCGCGGCCGTCGAGCGGTTCCAGCTCGCCGCCAAGCAGCTCGACCGCCTGAACAGCCTCCGCAACTCGGTGCGCGACACCCAGTACCCCGCGGAAGCCGTCCAGCGCACCTACTCGGAGTCCATCGAGACCCTCATCAACCTCGGTGAGCAGACGATCTCCGAGATCAACGACCCCGAGCTGGTGCGGTTGCACCTGACGACGAACGCCATCGCGCGCATCAAGGAGCAGGAGTCGCTCAAGCGGGCGATCCTCCTGGACGTCTTCCAGCGCAAGGGCTTCACGCCGTCCCAGACGCGCGCCCTGCAGGCCGCGAACGCCGAGCTCGAAGCCGCCCGCAACGACTTCCGCAAGTCCGCGACGCCGGAACAGGCCAAGATCTACGACGACACCGTCACCGGCCTCATCGTCGACACCGCGAACGACATGCAGGAGTCGGCGATCAACCAGCAGGCCGGCGGCAAGGACTTCAGCCAACTGACGTCCGAGAAGTGGGACATCGCCGCCACGCTGACGGTCAACCTGACCCGCGACGTCGAGAACCTGCTGGTCGAGCAGCTGCAGAACAAGACGGACCAGCTGGCGAGCGACACCAGGATCAGGGCCTACATCGCCTCCGGCCTCGTGCTCGCCATCCTCGCCCTCGCGCTGCTCATGGCGCTGTTCGTCGCCCGCTCGATCCTCAACCCGCTGCGCACGCTGCGCCGCACCGCCCTCGACGTCGCCGACCACGGCCTCCCGGACGCGGTCGAGCGCATCCTCGCGGACCCGGACCCGGAGAACGCGGCGAAGACCGCCGTCGAGCCGGTCCCGGTGCACACGCGGGAAGAGGTCGGCCAGGTGGCGCGCGCGTTCGACGCGGTGCACGGCGAAGCGGTGCGACTGGCCGCCCAGCAGGCTCTCCTGCGCGACAACGTCAACGCGATGTTCGTCAACCTCTCCCGCCGCTCTCAGGCCCTGGTCGAGCGCCAGCTGAACCTGATCGACCGGCTGGAGCAGGACGAGCAGGACCCGGACCAGCTGGCCTCGCTGTTCGAGCTCGACCACCTCGCGACCCGCATGCGCCGCAACTCGGAGAACCTCCTGGTCCTCTCGGGCACGGACCTCTCGCGGCGGCTCACGAGGCCCGTCCCGGCCGCCGAGGTCCTCGGCGCCGCGGTCTCCGAGGTCGAGCAGTACGCCCGCGTGCAGGTCGGCCAGACCCCGGACGTCACCGTCCAGGGCCGCGCGGTCAACGACCTCGTGCACCTCATCGCGGAGCTGCTGGACAACGCCACGGCGTTCTCCGACCCGGTCACCAAGGTCACCGTCCGCACGGCCAAGACCCGCAAGGGCGAGCTGGCGATCGAGATCCAGGACCGCGGCGTGGGCATGGGCGACCAGGAGATCCTGGACGCCAACGAGCGCCTGGCCGACCCGCCGGACGTCGACGTCGCCGTCTCCCGCCGGATGGGCCTGTACGTGGTCGCGCGGCTCGCCAAGCGCCACGACATCAAGGTCCGCTTGCGCGGCAACGAGGACATCGAGGGCGGCACCACGGCGCTGGTGATCGTGCCGGAGACGCTCATCGCGATCCCCGGCCAGGCACCGGCCGCCGCGCCGCCGCCCGGTTCGGGTGGGCTCGCCTCCGCGTTCGGCATGTCCGCACCGGCCCAGTCGCAGTCCCAGTCGCCGGCACCGGCCGTCTCGGAGCACACCACCGAGATCGGCACCTCCGCGGCCAGGGCCAGCGGCATCGCCGGCGCCTTCGGCAGCACCGGGTCCACCGGTCTCACCCCGAGGGTCGACGAGTCGAGCCCGAGCATCCCGGTCAGCTTCGTGCCCAGCTCGGTCACCGACAGCGGTGCGGGCGCGACGGCGATCCCGGTCTTCACCGACTCGCCCGCCGAGGACTCGACGCCGTCCGAGCGGTGGCGCCGCGACCAGCTGGCCGCCGCGGAGCCCGAGGGCTCGTTCGGCGAGCCGACGCTCTTCACGGCCTACGAGGACCGCGACGAGGAACCGGGCGAGATCTCCTTCGAGCCCGGCTACGAGACCACGCAGTTCGTCCCGATCCCGCCGATCCAGGAGGAGCCGGCCTCGGCCAACGGCGTCGCGCGCGCCTCGGTCGACGACGGCCGCCTCGACATCGGCATGGGCCACCGCAACGGCACCTCCGGCAAGCAGGCCGAGCACGACCTGGACGCCCCGACGGAACGCCTCCCGATCTACGAGGCCGTCCTGTCGCAGTGGTTCCAGGCGGTCGGCAGCGAGACGTCGGCGTCCGCGGCCCAGCCGGTGCGCCCGGCGGCCGGGAACGACGAGGCGGACGCGTCCAACGGGCACGTCGAGTCCGGTCAGGGCGGTGCCGGCAAGGGTGGCGTCGACAAGGGCGATGTCGAGTACATCGACGAGCCCCCGACGACCCCTCCGCTGTCGGACGGGCCGGAGCCGGAGCTCCCGACCCGTACCCGCAAGCCTGTCCCGGCGGTGACGCCCACCACCACGTCCGCAGCTGGTCTGCCCGTGCGCCAGCCGCGCGCGAAGGTCCAGAAGGCGGTCGAGGAAGAAGTGGCACCGGCCGAGCAGGAGCGAGTTGTGGAACCGGAGCCCGTTCTGGAGGAGACTCCAGCCGTGGCGCCCGCTTCCGAATCGGCTTGGCAATCGCCCGCCGATGAGGGATGGCAGGCGGCTCAGGCGTTGTTGAACAAGACGCCGGAGACGAAGACAACGGCAGGTTTGCCGAAACGGACACCGAAGGCTCAGCTCGTGCCAGGATCTGCAGCACCCAAGCCGCAGTCCCTGACGCAGACAGCGCAGCGCCCGCCGCTGCCGCCCCGCACCGCCGACGCGGTGCGCGGACGGATGTCGAGTCTGCAAAGTGGTGTCCGGCGAGGCCGGCACGCATTGATCGAGGCATACGCTGGTGACCAGTCGAGCCGGCAGAACGAGGAGCAGGAGTGACGACCGCAGCGCAGCCAGGCAGCTTTGGTTGGCTTATCACCGACTTCGTGCGGAGGGTGCCCGGTGTGGCACATTCCGTCGTGGTGTCCGCGGACGGGCTGTTGCTCGCGGGGTCCCAGGGCTTGCCCCGGGACCGTGCAGAGCAGCTCTCCGCCGTCGCGTCAGGGCTGGTCAGCCTCACACAGGGTGCTGCCCGCTGCTTCGAGGCAGGCGGGGTCAACCAGACCGTTGTCGAGATGGAGCGGGGTTACCTGTTCCTCATGTCGATCAGCGACGGATCGTGTCTCGCCGTCCTGGCGGCACCGAACTGCGACATCGGGCTCGTGGCCTACGAGATGACGCTTCTGGTGGAGAGAGTCGGCCAACAACTCACCCCTGAGCTGCGTGCGCAGCTTCAGGGTGTGGTCCGTCGCTAGACCTCACTTGGTGTCAGGGGTGAGAACAAATGGCTGCGAGACCTGGCGCTGGAGGCCGTGGACTCGGTAGGAACTTCAACTACCAGGAGTGGGCGGCCGGCGGGTTCCAGTTCGACGAGCCTGACGCGATACCCCAAGATCCAGAGGAAGCCGAGGACGCACCCCACGATGAGCGGGTTACAGGGCAAGGGCTAGGCGATATGTCTCAGCGTGAGGTGGATGACTCGTCGTCGTACCCGTACGACGACGTGCCGAACCGGTTCGACATAGACGGGTACGGCACCGGGCTGTTCGGTGGACCCGGTGCGGACCTCTTCGGCCAGCACGAGATGCCGGACGCGGTGCCGGAACAACTGCCGTACACCACGGGGCCGCAACCGGTGTACAGCACGGGTGCGCAGCCGGTGTACAACACCGGTGCACAGTCCGTCGTGCGCCCGGAGGAGAATGCAGCTGCGGACTCGGGTTCACTGGTGCGGCCTTACACGCGCACCGGTGGACGCACACGACCCGACTACGACCTCGCTATCGAGGCCCTCATCTCCACCAGTGAGAAGGGGCTCGAACGGGACGCGGCAGTGCTTCCCGAGCACAGGTCGATCTGCGGGCTGTGTGTGGACACGCGGTCGGTGGCCGAGGTCGCGGCACTCCTACGCTTGCCACTAGGCGTCGTGCGGGTGTTGATCGGCGACATGGCAAGCATGGGATTGGTTTTGATTCACCAGGGCGGTCTGGTCGTGGGGGACCGGCCTTCCATGGAATTCCTGGAGAGGGTGCTCAGTGGGCTTCGCAGGCTCTAGTCCCCAGGGCGCCGAGGGCGCACGGAAGCCGACGACCTCCGCCAAGATCGTGGTGGCGGGTGGCTTCGGTGTGGGCAAGACGACGTTCGTCGGCTCGGTGTCCGAGATCGTCCCGTTGACCACCGAGGCGGTGATGACCGAGGCCAGCGCTGGGGTGGACGACCTCTCCGCCACGCCGAACAAGGTCACCACGACGGTCGCGATGGACTTCGGCCGCGTGTCGCTCGACAGCGACCTGATCCTGTACCTCTTCGGTACACCGGGTCAGCACCGCTTCTGGTTCATGTGGGACGACCTGGTGCGGGGTGCCATCGGCGCCATCGTGCTGGTCGACACCCGCAGGCTCGCGGACGCGTTCGCCTCGATCGACTTCTTCGACGACCGGCAGCTGCCGTACGTCGTGGGCGTCAACTGCTTCGACGGCCTCCTGCACCACAGGCTGGAGGACGTGCGCGAGGTGTTGACGATCGACGAGTCGGTGCCGATCGTGACGTGTGACGCGCGGAACCGGCAGTCGACGAAGCAGACGCTCATCACGCTGGTCGAGCACGCCATGCGCCAGTGGATGTCCGTCCGCGCGGGCTGACCTCTCACCGGGGACAACTTCAGACGAGCGGCGAGGCGAGGGACCACCTCCGGGTGGGTCCCTCGCCTCGCCGTCGTGTTCCGGTCCGGGCCGGACCGGCCTCGTCAGTCCTCGTCGACCAGGGCGGCGGACGTGACGCGGTGCAGCGGGAACCGCAGCACCTCGCCGTAGCTGTGGTCGTAGCCCTCCAGCACGCCGCCACCGACGACGTGCGGCTCGATGACGCGCTGCGCCGCCGTGCCGTGGGAGTCGACGAAGCCCACCAGCACCCGCCGGCGGGCCCGTGCGGCCTGCTGGAGCAGCGACAGGGTGGCCGAGGGTCCTGAGCCCAGGTGACCGGGCACGGCGACGCGTTCGCCCCGTGGCGTGGCCGCGGCGCGGTCTCCCGCCCGCACCAGCCGGACGAACTCGCCCAGCCGTTCGTCGGCGATCACGGCCGGTGCCGCCGGCTTGCGCGCCGACCGCTGCCGCGGCGTCGTCCTGCGCCCGCCCGGCCGCAGGTCGAGGACCTGGCCGTCGGGGCCCTCCGCGGCGGGGGCGAACCCGGCGGACCGCAGCCCGTCCAGCACGTCCGCCAGCGGCAACGGGCTCACCAGCACCGTCGGCGCGATCCGGCGCAGTTCCAGCCGGGTGGCCTCCGGGTGGGCCAGCACCTCGCTGACCAGCACCTGGTCGTCGCAGCGCAGGAACGAGCCCGCCGCGCCGCCGCGCAGCCTGCCGTGCCGCCGGGCGGCGTCGTCGACCAGGTAGGTCAGCGACTGCGGCACCGGCGTCCGCGACCGGACCTTGAACAGCTCGTGCAGGTCGTCGGCCGTGCGGCCGGAGTCGAGCGCGCGCCGGACGCTGCCCTCGCTGATCCGGTACACCGTCGCGCTGCCCGCCGACTCGACGTCCGCGACCAGCGCCAGCTCGTCCGCGAGATCTGGTTCGAGCCTGCCGGGGGCGACGACGGTGAGGTCGGCCTGCACCAGCACGTGGTCGAGCGGCTCCGGCAACGCCTCGCCGAGGGTCTTGGCGGCGGGGCCCGCGCCCTCGTCGAGCAGCACCCGGCCGGCGCTCGTGACCGCCCCGAGGGCGAGCACGCCGACGGCGGTGCCCTCCTCGACCGTCCAGCGCACCAGCTCGTCGCGCTGCCTGCCGCCGCGGCGGGGCGCCCGCCAGGCGAGCAGCGCGGCCAGGTCGGAGGGGTTCGCGAACGAGGTGCCCGCCGGGAACGCCGCGAGCGTCTCCAGCACCCAGCGGCGGTCCCGCGGGGCCTGGGCGCGGCGGATCTCGTCCGCGAGGGGGTTGAAGAGCTTGTCCCGCTCGTCGCGGCGGCCGACCAGCGCGGGCAGCCTGGGCAGCTCCAGCCAGGCGTGCGCGAGCGTGGCCCAGCGGACCTCGGCGGTCGCGGCGAGCCACACGTCGGCCTTGGTCGTCGGCACCCACTCCGGCTCGGCGGCCTCGGTGTTCGCGACGAGGTCGGCGCCGACGACGAGCTCGATCAGCAACGCGGCGCGCTGCTCGTCGACGTTCAGGTCCTTGGCGGCCTTGCGCAGGTCGCGCACGCCCAGCCCGCCCGTGCGCAGCACCGGAGGCGGCTCCGCCGACCAGCTCGTGACCAGGTTCTCGACGTGCCGGACCAGCTCCAGTGCCTCACCGCCGCCCGTGGCGTCCACGCTCGTCTGCCGCAACGCCGTCGTCTTCGGCTTCGGCTCGACGGTCTGGATCGGGCCCAGCGGGCGGTCACCGCGCAGCTCGAACGCGATCTCGCGGGGCAGCTCGACGGTGCCGGGGTCGCGGCGCAGCAGCAGACCGCGCGCCAGCAGCCGCTGGACGGGGGTCTCCGCCTTGTCGAGCGGCACGACGCGCGAGGCGTCCTTGGTGTCGCCGATCGGCGGTCCGGCGGCGAGCTTGCGCAACACCCGCAGCTCGCCCTCGCCGACGCCGCTCAGGTCGTAGGTCTGCCCCGTGGCGCGGCCCAGCCCGCCGGGGAACGTGCCGAACGCCTCACGGGTCACCGGGGGGACGGACAGCTCGTCGTCGCCCCACGCGAGCGCGAGCGACAGCAGCTTCGCCACGGCCTGCTTGAGCGGCCTGGGCTTCACGTCCGGCCCGAGCACCCGCGCGAGTGTGGCCAAGCCCACGGGAGAGGTGTCCGCGCCCTCCACGACCAGTGCCTCCAGCACCGCGAGCGTGAACGTGTCGAGGTCCTCGCAGGCGCGCGCGATCGACGCCCTGGTGCCGACCCGTGTCGCCAGCACGGACATATCGGCAGGTGGGGGAGTTGCCAGGTCAGGACGCGCGCGCAGCAGGGCGACGAGAGCGGCGTCGTCCCTGGAGCGCAGCCAGTCGGCGAGAGTGGTGCCGGACATTCTCACCACGGTATATGGGTCCGTCGACATCGGATCGTCCCGCCGGGAAGTGAGAACGAGGTCTGTCACACTTGTGGCGTCATCGGCACCACCGAGGAGGAGATCGTGGCGAAAGGACGCCCTGGACGGGTCGACCCGCACTGGCCGGAGGGCCCCGGCGGCGGTCACCCCGTCACCGAACTGACCAGCGACACCCAGGGTGCGCTCTCCCCGTTCGGCGCGGTGACGTTCCCGCTGCCGGTGGAAGACCTGCCGTACCGGCACCCGGTCACCGAGATCAACAAGTCCTGATCGGACGATCGGCCTCGTCTTGATGTGGTCTTGAGCTGCACTTGAGACTGCCGAGTCGCGTTGGTTCCGCAATGGGGCCGGGGATAGGCTCGCCTCCCGCTTGAGCTGCACTGCGTGGGAGGAAGACGATGCCGGTCCCCGGCCCTGGTTACTCGATCACCGTTCGTCTGGAGGCGCCGCCGTCAGCGAGCGCCGCGGGTGACCTCACCTCGGCCGTCGGCCGCGCGGGCGGTGTCATCACGGCGTTCGACGTCGTCGAGTCGCACAACGACCGCGTCGTCATCGACCTCACGTGCAACGCGCTGTCGGCGAACCACGCGAAGGACATCACCGACACGCTGGAGACGCTGCCCGGCATCGTCGTCCGCAAGGTGTCGGACCGCACGTTCCTCGTGCACCTCGGCGGCAAGATCGAGATCTCGTCGAAGGTCCCGCTGCGCAACCGCGACGACCTGTCCCGCGCGTACACGCCCGGCGTGGCGCGGGTGTGCGAGGCCATCGCCAAGAACCCGGACGACGCGCGCCGCCTGACCATCAAGCGCAACACCGTCGCCGTGGTCACCGACGGCTCCGCCGTGCTCGGCCTCGGCAACCTCGGACCCGCCGCCGCCCTGCCGGTCATGGAGGGCAAGGCCGCGCTGTTCAAGAAGTTCGCGGGCGTCGACGCCTGGCCGGTCTGCCTGGACACCCAGGACACCGAGGAGATCATCCGCGCGGTCGAGCTCATCGCCCCCGTCTACGGCGGCATCAACCTCGAGGACATCTCCGCGCCGCGCTGCTTCGAGATCGAGGCCCGCCTGCGCGAGAAGCTCGACATCCCGGTCTTCCACGACGACCAGCACGGCACCGCGATCGTCGTCGTCGCAGCGCTGCGCAACGCCCTGCGCGTCGTCGGCAAGGACATCAAGGACTGCCGCATCACCGTCTGCGGCGTCGGCGCCGCGGGCTCCGCGATCATCCGCCTGCTGCAGGCCCAGACGCCCGGCGACATCATCGCCGTCGACGTCGACGGCATCGTCCACCGCGACCGCCCCGGCCTCGACGCGAACCTGAAGTCCATCGCCTCGTCCACGAACAAGGACAACCAGTCCGGCCGCCTGCACGACGCGCTCGTCGGGTCCGACGTGTTCATCGGCGTCTCGGCCCCGAACCTGTTCGGCGCCGAGCAGGTCGCCACGATGGCCAAGGACGCCATCGTGTTCGCGCTGGCCAACCCGGACCCGGAGATCGACCCGATGGAGGCCCAGCAGCACGCCGCCGTCGTCGCGACCGGCCGTTCGGACTTCCCGAACCAGATCAACAACGTGCTGGCGTTCCCCGGCGTGTTCCGCGGCCTGCTGGACGCCCACGCGAAGACCATCACCGACGCGATGCTCCTGGCCGCCGCCGAGGCCATCGCCGACGTGGTGGACGGCGACCGCCTCAACGCGTCGTTCATCGTCCCGTCGGTCTTCGACAACACGGTCGCCCCCGCGGTGGCGGAGGCCGTGCGCAAGGCCGCGGCTTCCTGACGGCTCCCGGAAGCGGGACGGTTCCGCCGTCCCGCTTCCTCACGGCCGCTGGCGTGGCACGGGCCTACGATCGCCGTATGACCAAGCAGTTCACCCACCTGGACTCCCAAGGCGCGGCCCGCATGGTCGACGTCTCCGGCAAGGAGCAGACCACCCGGACGGCAGTGGCCTCCGGCGTGCTGCGCACGACGGCCGAGGTGGTGGCCCTGCTTGGCGCGGACGGCCTGCCCAAGGGCGACGCCCTCGCGACGTCCCGCATCGCCGGCATCATGGCGGCGAAGCGCACCTGGGAGCTCGTGCCGCTGTGCCACCCGATCGCCCTGTCGTCGGTGAAGGTCGACCTGGCACTGGCCGACGACTCGGTCCTGATCACGGCGACCGTCCGCACCACCGACCGCACGGGCGTCGAGATGGAGGCGCTGACCGCCGTCTCGGTCGCCGGCCTGACCCTGCACGACATGGTGAAGTCCGTCGACCCGGCCGCCACTTTGGACGCGGTGCGCGTCGAACGCAAGGAAGGCGGCAAGTCCGGCCTGTGGGTGCGCCCGTGAAGGCCGTGGTCGTCACCGCCTCGAACCGCGCAGCCGCCGGCGTCTACGAGGACCGCAGCGGACCGATCATCGCCTCGTGGCTGACCGAACGAGGGTTCACCGTGTCCTCCGCCGTCGTCCCGGACGGCGACCCGGTGCGCGAAGCCCTGGTCGCAGCCGTGTCCGGCGGTGCGGACCTGGTGCTGACCACCGGCGGCACCGGCATCAACCCGACCGACAAGACCCCCGAAGCCACCCGTGCCGTGCTGGACTACGAGATCCCCGGCCTGGCCGATGTCATCCGCATGTCCGGCTGGCCGCGCGTACCCGGCTCCGTGCTGTCCCGCGGCGTCGCCGGCGTGGCGGGCCGGACCCTGGTGGTGAACCTGCCGGGCTCCACCGGCGGCGTGCGGGACGGACTGGACGTGCTCGCGAGCGTGCTGGAGCACGCGCTCGACCAACTGCGTGGAGGTGACCACACGTGAGCGTGGTGCTCAGAGCTGTCGTGACCGAGGAACCCCTGTCGGTCGAGGAACACGCGGCCCTGGTCGCCTCCGACCGGGCCGGTGCCGTGGTGACCTTCGCCGGGGTCGTGCGGGACCACGACGGCGGGCGGGACGTCGTCGAGCTGGAGTACCACTCGCATCCGTCCGCTTCGGACGTGGTCGAGTCGGTTGTCGCGGGGTTGGCGGACCGGTATCCCGGGGTGCACGGGATCGCCGTCTCGCATCGGGTCGGGCCGTTGAAGATCGGGGATGTGGCTCTGGCCTGTGCTGTCGCGGCTGAGCACCGGGGGGAGGCGTTCGCTTTGTGCTCGGACCTGGTGGACGAGGTCAAGGCTCGGCTGCCGGTGTGGAAGAGGCAGGTTTTCGGTGATGGGCGGGACGAGTGGGTCAACTGTCCTTGAGACGGGGTGTGCCAGGGGTGGGACAGGGCTGACCGAGCCCGGGCCTCTGCCGCGCCCGGCCCCTGCCCCGTCTGCTCGCCGCTGCCGCCCCGCCGCGCCACCCGGCCGCCTGTCGTCTCACTCGGTGACCCGGGCCGGAACGCAGCCAGGGACCTCACCGCCGGGGGGTTGCGGTGAGGTCCCTGGTTCGTGCATCAGCCCGGCTCAGCGGGCTGCGGAATCAGAAGGGCTCAGATCAGGATCTTGTGGCCCGGGAAGATCAGGTCGGGGTTCGTCAGGAACTCCTTGTTCTTCTCCACGATGGCCTGGTAGCCGCCCTCGACCTTGTTGGCGTCCGCGATCTTGGACAGGGTGTCGCCCGCCTTGATCTCGTAGTTGCCGTTCGGGTTCGAGGTGGAGCCTGCGACCTGCACGACCGGGGCCTGCTGCACCGGGGCCTGCTGCACCGGGGTGGTGCGCTGCTGCTGCGGCTGCGCCTGGCGCTGCTGCACCGGGGCCTGGGTGGCCTTGCCGGTGTAGGCGCCCAGCTTGGCGCTGCAGGCCGGCCAGGCGCCGGGGCCCTGCGACGCGAGGACGCGCTCGGCGACCGCGATCTGCTGCTCGCGGGAGGCGTTGGCGGGGTTGCCCACGCCGCCGTGGCCGTTCCAGGTCTGCTGGGTGAACTGCAGGCCGCCGTAGTAGCCGTTGCCGGTGTTGGCGGCCCAGTTGCCACTGGCCTCGCACTGCGCGAGTGCGTCCCAGTCCATTCCGGGGGCGGCGTTGGCGGTGCCAACGGCCAGGCCCAGAGGGGCGCCGGCGATGATGCCGACAGCCGCGACCTTGGCGATAGTGCGAGCGGCGGTGCCGTGCTTGCCCTTGTTGCCTCGGTTGAAAGCCATGTGCCTCTCGGTCCACCTGCACCTGCGGGCAGCGACTCGGGTTCGGGCCCGGTACGTCACTGCGTTCCAGTCCGGCGGTTTCTCTCGCTCGGGGGTGTTCCGGAGAACCCTGGGACTGGGTTCGGTGCACGGTCCTCCGGTCTAGCTCGTGGCCGGTCGGGGCCAGCCGAGAAGCGACCGTACGTAACCGGAGGCGGGCTCGCCAAACGATTCGAAGCGTGAGCGACGTCACTGTAACGTTTCGAGGACTTGTGCAAGTCCTACAAATCCGCAGCTCAAAGGCTACGTTATCGGTTCGTTTCCATCTTGAGATCCGCCGAGATCTATCACGGAAAGTGAGGCGTGGCTCACGCCTGTTGAGCCTATCGGGGGGCCTGGTTCAGACCACGTGCCCGGGTGGAAGTGAGGTGCGCGCGGGCGGTCGGGGCCATGATCGAGGGTATGAGACTCGACGCGCTGCGGCGGGCGCTGGCCGTGGCGCCGGGGCGGGCCGTGGAGTTCGGTGCGCTCGTCGGCGCGGTGTGGGGAGACGAGCCGCCGGCCAACCCGCGGCAGGCGTTGCGGAACCTCGTGCGGCGGTTGCGCGAGACCGAGCAGGTCGTCACCGAGGCCGGTGGGTACCGGCTCGTGCCTCGCGGGCGCGGGCCGCGGCAGCTGCCCGCCGACCTGCCGGACTTCGTCGGCAGGGAGGCCGAGATCGAGGCGGCGCTGGGCAGCGCGGCCGCGGTGCTCGCCATCACCGGGCCGCCGGGGGTGGGCAAGACCTCGCTGGCCGTGCACGTCGCGCACCGGTTGAGCGAGCGGTTCCCGGACGGGCAGCTGTACGTGAACCTCCGCGCGTTCGACAACGCCACCACGATGTCGCCGAACCAGGCGCTGCACGGGTTCCTGCGGGCGCTGGGGGCCGAGGACGTGCCGGTCGACCTGGACGCGCAGGCCGGGCTGTTCCGGCGGATGACGGCGGGCAGGGCGGTGCTCGTGGTGGTCGACAACGCCACCGGCGACCTGGTCGGGCCGTTGCTGCCGGCGGGGCCGCGGTGCCGGGTGCTCGTGACCAGCCGGACGGACCTCGCGCAGTACGAGCAGGTGCGGCTGGGGGTGTTCGCGGACGACGAGGCGCAGGAGCTGCTCGTGCGGATGCGGATCTCCGGGTCGCGCGAGGACCGGGCGGAGCTGGTGCGGCTCTGCGCGCACCTGCCGCTCGCGTTGCGGATCGCCGCGGCGAACGTGGCGGCCGGGCACATCGCCGACTACCTCGCCGACCTGCGCGGGGACGACCGGCTGGACGCGCTGGAGATCGAGGGGGACGCGGCCGTCGCCGCCGCGTTCGACCTGTCCTACCAGGCGCAGCCGCCGCGGGCGCGGGAGCTGTTCCGGCTGCTGGGGCTCGTGCCGGGGCAGGACTTCGGCGTCGAGGCCGCCACCGCGCTGCTCGGCGGACCGGCGGACGAGCCGCTGGGGCAGCTCGTCGGCGCGAACCTGGTCCAGCGCCACGGGGACAGGTACAGCCTGCACGACCTGCTGCGCCGGTTCGCGGTCCGGCTGACGGCCGACCGCCGTCCGCGCGAGCGGCTCTTCGCCTACTACCTGCTCAACGCCGAGGCCGCCGCCCGCACGCTCAACCGCGAGTTCGTCCGCCTCGACCTGCCGGAGCTGCCACCGGACCTGCCGCGGCACGACCTCGCGTCGGAGGCGGCGGCCGTGGCGTGGTTCGAGGCCGAGCGCGCCAACGTGGTCGCCGCCGTGCAGCAGGCCGGTCCGCAACCGGTCGCGTGGCTTCTCGCCGACATGCTGCGCGGTCACTTCCACTTCCAGGCCCACCACGTCGACTGGTTCGCCGCGGCCAGGGCGGGGCTCGCGGCGGCACGGCGGGCGGGGGCGCCGGTGCCGCAGGCCGTCATGCACGGCAGCCTCGCGCTGGCCCACTGGAGCGTCGGCGACCTGGCCGGCGCCGTCGAGGAGCACGCCAAGGCCCTGGATATCCTGCGCACCCACCGCGACGACCGGGTCATGACGTCGATGCTGATCAACAGCGGCATCGTGAACTGGGAGCTGGGCCGCCTGCGGGTCGCCGCGCGGGAGCTGGGGGAGGCGCTGGAGCTGTCCCCCGACAACCCGGCCGTGCTGTTCAACCTGGGTGGCGTGCACCTCGACCTCGGCCCGCTGACGACGTCGGTCACCCACGCCACGCGGGCCCTGGAGATCGCCGAGGAGCGGGACCTGCTGGTCGGCCGCATCCTCGCGCTGAACGCCGTGGTCGAGGTGCACCAGCTGCGCGGCGACCACGACCTGGCCGAGACCTACCTCGCCAGGGCCGACGAGCTGCGCGCCCACGCCCCGCCCGGACTCGTCCGCCGCGTCCCCGGCTACGACTCGCACGCCCTGCTGGCTCTGGTGCGCGGCCGGACGGAGGAGGCGGCGGACTACGCCCGCCAGTCGCTGCGGCACGCCCGGGACGCGCACAGCCCCAAGGACGAGTGCGACGCCTACGACGTGCTCGGCGAGGCCCTCCGCGCGGCGGGTGACGTGGACAGGGCGATGAGCGCGCACAACGAGGCGCTGGCGATCAGCCTGAAGAACGGTTACCTGCGCGGCGAGGTCAACGCGCTGGCCGGGCTGGCCGCCGACCACCACGCGGCGGAGGAGCCGAGGGAGGCGCTCAGGACCGCTCTGCGCGCCCGTGAACGGGCGCGTGAGGGTGAGATGCGGGTGCGCGGCGTGCGGGTGCTCGCGGTGCTGGCACGCGTCCAGCGGTCGCTGGGTGACGACGCGGGCGCGGCCGAAGCCACCCGGTCCGGTCTGCGGCTGGCCGACGAGACGGGGTGCCGGTTCTGGCAGCGGGAGCTGGAGGAGGGTCAGCCGCCCGCGAACGGCGGCAGCACGTCGAGCTGAGACCCGGCGGGCACGCGCGTCGCCGGGTCGCGCACGGCCACGCCGTCGAGCAGGAAGCTCGACGCGGCGAGGACCTTGCCGAGCCGGGCGCCGTGCCGTTCGCCGATGGTCCGCACGACCAGCGCCACGGTCGGGTCGGCGCTGTCGAGCAGCAGCTCCTCGTCGGCGACGCCGGCGGCGGCCCGCGCCCCCGCGAAGTAGCGGACCTTCACCGCGGTCCCGGTGGTGGAACTCACCGTCAGCCTCCGATCGAGCTCATGGGACGGTCGGGCTGGGAGAACCCCGCCTCGTTGATGCCGTGGCCCGCCTTCTTGGCCCACATCGTCGCGCGCCAGGCGTCGGCGATCGCGGCGTCGGGGGAGCCGTCGCGCAGCAGCGCGCGCAGGTCCGTCTCGCCCTGGCTGAACAGGCAGTTGCGGATCTGCCCGTCCGAGGTGAGCCGGGTGCGGTCGCAGGCGGCGCAGAACGGCCTGGTCACCGACGCGATCACGCCGACGACCGCCGGGCCGCCGTCGACGAGCCAGCGCTCGGCGGGGGCGCCGCCGCGCGGGGCCTCCGAGGGCGTGAGGGTGAACCCCGACGAGAGCATCGTGAGGATCTCGTCGGCCGTGACCATGTTCGAGCGCTCCCAGCCGTGCTGCGCGTCGAGCGGCATCTGCTCGATGAACCGCAGCTGGTAGCCGTTCTCGACGCAGAACCGCAGCAGCGGGACGGCCTCGTCCTCGTTCACGCCGCGCATCAGCACGGAGTTGACCTTGACCGGTTCGAGTCCGGCCGCACGGGCGGCGTCGAGGCCGTCGAGCACGTCGGTGATGCGGTTGCGCCTGGTCAGCGTGGCGAACCTGGCCGGGTCGAGGGTGTCGAGCGAGACGTTGATCCGGTTCAGGCCGGCGTCCTTGAGCGACTGGGCGCGGCGCGCGAGCCCGATGCCGTTGGACGTCATGGACATCCGCGGGCGGGGTTCGAGCGCGGCCGTCTCGGCGATGACCCGCTCCAGGCCGCGGCGCAGCAACGGCTCGCCGCCGGTGAACCGGATGTCGGTGACGCCCAGGTCGACGACGGCGATCCGCAGGAGCCGGACCAGCTCGGCGTCGGTGAGCAGCTCGTCCTTCTTGAGCCAGTCGAGGCCCTCGGCGGGCATGCAGTAGGTGCACCGCAGGTTGCAGCGGTCGGTCAGCGAGACCCGCAGGTCCTTCGCGACCCTGCCGAAGCTGTCGACGAGTCCCGGCGTGTCCGGCCGCGCGGAGGCGTCCGGGGTGCCGCGCACGATGGGTAGTCCCAGCTCGACTGCTGTCACCTTGTCCAGCTTAATGACCAACCTCTTGTAGGTGACTCCAAGAAGAGGGTTTTCTCAGGTTGTGGTGGTTGGGCCACCCGCACAGGCAAATTGTCTTAGTGGCTAAGATTTCCGGCATGGAACCTGATGACCTGGATAGGTTCACCTGGTACATGCGGGAGCAGAGCGCCATCACCGTCATGTTCCACGCGAAGGTCGCCGCGCAGATGGGCCTGTCGGCGACCGACGAGAAGTGCCTCGATCTCGCCATGCGGGCGGACGGCCCGGTCACGGCCGGGAAGATCGCGGAGCTCTCCGGCCTGTCCACCGGGGCCGTCACCGGGGTGATCGACCGGCTGGAACGTGCCGGATATGTCCGTCGTGTCCGTGACCCGCACGACCGCCGCAAGGTGTTGGTCGAGGTCACGGTCGGGGACGTGGACGAGTTCGGCGAGATCTTCGAGGTCGCCCGCCAGGCCATGATCGAGGTGCTGGAGCAGTTCGACGAGCGCGAGCTCGAGGTGATCGAGCGTTATCTCAAGCTCCAGACCACGACGTTTCGCAAGCGGATGATCGATACTTAGACCCATGTGGCACTACTTGATGGACATGGACGGCGTCCTCGTGCACGAGGAGCACCTCATCCCGGGCGCGGACGAGTTCGTGGCGGAGCTGCGCGCGTCGGAGACGCCGTTCCTCGTGCTCACGAACAACTCCATCTACACGCCACGTGACCTGCGGGCCCGCCTGCAGCGCACCGGCCTCGACATCCCCGAGTCGTCGATCTGGACGTCCGCGCTGGCCACGGCCAGGTTCCTCGACTCGCAGCGGCCGAACGGCTCGGCGTTCGTGATCGGCGAGGCGGGCCTCACGACGGCGCTGCACGAGATCGGCTACGTGCTGACCGACCGCGACCCGGACTACGTGGTGCTCGGCGAGACCCGCACGTACAGCTTCACCGCCATCACCAAGGCCATCCGCCTGGTCGAGGAGGGCGCGAAGTTCATCGCGACGAACCCGGACGCCACCGGTCCGTCGCGGGAGGGCTCGCTGCCCGCGACCGGTGCCGTGGCGGCGCTGATCGAGCGGGCCACCGGCCGCGCGCCCTACTACGTGGGCAAGCCGAACCCGCTGATGATGCGTTCCGCCCTGCGCGCGCTGGGCTCGCACTCCGAGAACGCGCTGATGATCGGCGACCGGATGGACACCGACGTGCGCTCGGGCCTGGAGGCGGGGCTGTCGACCATCCTGGTGCTCTCCGGGATCTTCACCGCCGAGACCGCGGAGATGTTCCCGTACCGCCCGACCCGCGTGCTGAAGTCGATCGCCGAGCTCGTCGGTCACTCAGCGGACCCGTTCGGCGACTGGACTGACCACTGACGCGGGACGCCGGATCACCTATCGTCGCGGAGGTGGACACGGATCGACGCCCGATGTACGTCGTGGGTGACGTGCACGGGCACCTCGCTGAGCTGATCAGGGCGCTGCACGTCGCCGGACTGTGCGACGAGGAGGGGCACTGGGCGGGCGGCGAGGCCGAGCTGTGGTTCCTCGGCGACTTCGTGGACCGCGGTCCCGACGGCGTCGGCGTGATCGACCTGGTGATGCGCCTCGGCGAGGAGGCGGCGGAGGCGGGCGGCTCGGCGAACTCGCTGATCGGCAACCACGAGATCCTGCTGCTCGGCATGCACCGGTTCGGCGACGAGCAGGTGCCGGACAGCCTCGGGCCCCGGTCGTTCGCGCGCAGCTGGCTGCTCAACGGCGGCCTGCGCAGCGACCAGGACCGGCTGACCGGGGAGCACGTCGAGTGGCTCACCACGCGCCCGGTGCTGAAGCTGCGCGACGACCACCTGATGATGCACTCCGACACGATGGCCTACCTCGAATGGGGGTCCTCGATCGACGAGGTCAACGAGGCCGTCCAGCAGGTGCTCAAGGGCGACGACCTGGTCGACTGGTGGGAGTGCTGGCGCAAGATGACGACGCGCTACGCGTTCCGCGGCCCGCAGGGTCCCGACATCGCGGACGACCTGCTCAAGACCCTGGGCGGCAGCACGATCGTGCACGGCCACAGCGTCATCGCCGACCAGCTCGGGGTGCCGCCGGACCAGATCGACGGGCCGCTCGTCTACGCCGACGACAAGGTGCTGGCGATCGACGCGGGCCTGTACAGCGGCGGTCCGTGCCTGGTCGTGCCCTTGCCATACGTCCCAGCCTGACTACGGTCTGGGGGATGACCTCCAGCTACTCCTCGGGCACCTCCGCCGCCCCGCTGCTGGGCGGCACGATCCACGAGAACTTCGCCGCGACCGTCGCGCGCTTCGGCGACCGCGAGGCGCTGGTCGACAGGGCCGCCGGCCGCCGGTGGACCTACGCGGAGCTGGCGGAGGAGGTCGACAGGGCCGCCGCCGGGCTGCACTCGCTCGGGGTGCGCAAGGGCGACCGGGTGGGGATCTGGGCGCCGAACCGCGCCGAGTGGGTGTTCGTGCAGTACGCGACGGCCCGGATCGGCGCGATCCTGGTCAACGTCAACCCGGCGTACCGGGTGCACGAGCTGGAGTACGTGCTGAACCAGGCGGGCGTCCACACGCTGGTGTCCGCGCGGTCGTTCAAGACCTCCGACTACGCCGCCATGATCGACGAGGTCCGGCCGCGGTGCCCGGAGCTGCGCAACGTCGTCTTCGTCGAAGATCCACAGTGGACCGGCGACGAGCTGCCGGACGTCGAGCTGGACCGCGACGACCCGATCAACATCCAGTACACGTCCGGCACGACGGGCTTCCCCAAGGGCGCGACGCTGTCGCACCACAACATCCTCAACAACGGCTACTTCGTCGGCGAGCTGGTCAACTACACCGAGCACGACCGGATCTGCGTGGTGCCGCCGTTCTACCACTGCTTCGGTATGGTCATGGGCAACCTCGCGGCCACCAGCCACGGCGCGTGCATCGTGATCCCCGCCCCGGCGTTCGACCCGGCGGCGACCCTCGCGGCGGTGCAGGAGGAGAAGTGCACGTCGCTCTACGGCGTGCCGACGATGTTCATCGCGATGCTCGACCTGGTCGACGACTACGACCTGGCGTCGCTGCGCACCGGGATCATGGCGGGCTCGCCGTGCCCGGTCGAGGTGATGAAGCAGGTCGTCGGCCGGATGGGCATGAGCGAGGTCTCCATCTGCTACGGCATGACCGAGACGTCCCCGGTGTCGACGCAGACCCGCGTGGACGACTCGCTCGACCGTCGCGTGGGGACGGTCGGCCGCGTCGGGCCGCACCTGGAGGTCAAGATCGTCGACCCGGAGACCGGTCTCACGGTCCCGCGCGGCGAGCCGGGGGAGCTGTGCACGCGCGGCTACTCGGTGATGCTCGGCTACTGGAACGAGCCGGAGAAGACGGCGGAGGCGGTCGACGCCGCGGGCTGGATGCACACGGGCGACCTCGCGGTGATGGATGACGACGACTACGTCAACATCACCGGCCGCATCAAGGACATGGTGATCCGCGGCGGCGAGAACATCTACCCGCGCGAGATCGAGGAGTTCCTCTACACGCACCCGGACGTGCTCGACGCGCAGGTGGTCGGCGTGCCGGACGCGAAGTACGGCGAGGAGCTGGTGGCGTGGGTGCGGCTGCGCGACGGGGCGCGGGAGCTGACCGCCGAGGCCGTCCGCGAGTTCTGCACGGGCAAGCTCGCCCACTACAAGATCCCGCGCTACGTCCACGTCGTCGAGGACTTCCCGATGACGGTCACCGGCAAGATCCGCAAGGTCGAGATGCGGGCGCGGTCGGTGGAGCTGCTCGGTCTCGACGACGGCGTCCGGCACGCCTGAGTGGACGGACCGTGGTCGCGGGACTACGGGGTGATGAGGCGTAAAGACCCTGGTGAACGGGGCTGTGAGCGGCGCAGGATCGTGGGCGTTCCCGCGAAGGAGGCGCCATGCTCACCGCCACCAGGACCACGACGATGCTGCCCGTCGAGGACGTCGAGCGCGCCGGTCGTTTCTACTCCGACGTGCTCGGCCTCGAGTCGTTGCGCACGGGCCCGGACGGAACGCGGTTCTTCGCCCTGGGCCAGGGCGACGCGCTGGGGCTGCGGCCCGCGGGGAAGGGCGCGCAGACCCCGCACACGGTCCTCAGCTTCGAGGTGCCCGACCTCGAAGGGGAGATCAGCGAGCTGGAGGGCAGGGGCGTGCGGTTCGCCGACTACGACCTGCCGGACTTCAAGACCGAGCGCCACATCGCCGTCCTCGGTGACGAGCGGGCGGCGTGGTTCACCGACACCGAGGGCAACATCCTCTGCCTGCACGAGCTGTCCGGCGACGACGCCTGACGGTCCGTGCCCCCGAGTGGTCTCCCGTCCCTCTGCCGGGGGGCGGGAGACCCTCACCGGGACTCGACGATCTCCTTGCCCAGCGGCACGAGCGAGACCTTCACGAGCTTGAAGTTCGCGATGCCCATCGGGATGCCGATGATCGTGACGCACAGCGCGATGCCGGTGACGATGTGCCCGATGGCGAGCCACAGACCGGCGACGATGATCCAGATCACGTTGCCCAGCAGGGACCCCGTGCCCGCGCCGGGCTTGTCGACGACCTCGCGGCCGAACGGCCACAGCGCGTAGTTCGCGATGCGGAACGACGCGATGCCCCACGGGATCGTGATGATCAGGACGTAGCAGATGAGACCGGCGATCGCGTAGCCGACGGCCATCCAGAAACCGGCGAGCACCAACCAGATCACGTTCAGGATGAGGCGCATGCCTCCAATCTAAGCTGATCGCATGAAGTGGGGTGTGATCGCTACAGGCGGCATCGCGCGGACCGTCACCGCCGACATGCTGAAGGTTCCCGGCGTCGAGGTGCTCGCCGTGTCCTCGCGCGACGTGACGAGGGCGCGGGAGTTCGCCGGCAAGTTCGGCATCGAGCGCGCGTACGGCGACTACCGCGAGCTGCTGGCAGACCGGGACGTCGAGGTCGTCTACGTGGCCACGCCGCACGCCCAGCACCACGAGGTCACGCTCGCGGCGCTCGACGCCGGCAAGCACGTGCTGTGCGAGAAGCCCATCGGTCTCTCGGTCGCGCAGGCCGAGGAGATGGTGGCGCGGGCCGCGCAGCGGGAGCGCTTCCTGATGGAGGCCATGTGGACGCGGTTCAACCCGTTGGTCCGCAAGGCCCAGGAGGCCGTGCGCGCGGGCGAGATCGGTGAGGTGCGGACCGTGCGCGCCCACTTCGGTTTCCGGCACCCCTTCGACGCCGCGGACCGGTTGTGGGCCAAGGAGGCCGGTGGCGGCTCGGTGCTCGACGTCGGCGTCTACCCGATCGCTCTCGCGCACCAGGTCCTCGGCACCCCCTCGCGCATCGCCGCGCACGGCAGGCTGGCGCCGTCCGAAGTGGACGCCGAAGCGGGAGTCCTGCTGGGGTACGAGAACGGCGCGCACGCTTTGCTGAGCAGCTCGCTGCTCGCGGGGCTCGGCAGCGCGGCCGTGATCGTCGGTACCGAGGGCGCCATCGAGTTCCCCGAGGCGCAGTACAACCCGACCAGGGTCGTCATCAACGGCGTCGAGCACACGACGGAGGACCTGGGCTACCAGCACCAGATCCGCGCGGTCGAGGAGCTGGCAGGCGGGGGCGCGCTCGAACACCCGGACATGCCCTGGGCGGCGACGGTCGCGATCATGCGGACGATGGAGGAGGTCCTGCGGCAGCTCGGCGTCTCCTACGAGGCGGCCGGGTAAGCCTCCAGGGTGGCCTTCGCGACGCCCACGACGGCGTCCATCGCGCTGTCGAGGTCGCTGCTCGGCATGAGCAGGTGGCTCAGGGCGAGCCGCACCGTCGTCTCCGCCGCGAACCGCACGCGCCTGCCGGGGAAGTGCTCGCTGAGGTGCCGCTCGACGACCTCGGTCGCGTGGAACAGCACGGGGTGGCCGCGGATCGTGAGGAACGGCAACAGGTCCTCGGCGTCCTGGCCGGTCAGCACGGCCGAGACGAGCCTGTCCCGCTCGGTGCGCTCGAAGGTGAAGCGGAACGCCGACCGCATCGCCCGCCACGGGTCGGGGTCCTGCCTGAGCCGGGTCGCGACCCCGCTCAGGTACTCCTCGGTCTTGCGGGCGGCGACGGCCTGGACGAGCCCTTCCTTGTTGCCGAACTCGTTGTAGACGGTCTGCCTGCTCACCCCGGCGCGACCGGCGACCTCGATCATCCGCAGGCCGTGGAACCCGTGTGCGGCCAGGAGGTCGGCAGCCGTGTCGAGCAGGGCCTCGGTGATGTCGCTCACTCAGCCACCTTTACACAATTACGGCTTTTGTAAAGACGTAGAGTCGGGTTCTGTGCAGTTCACCGTGGGTTTCGACCTGGACATGACCCTCATCGACCCGAGACCGGGCATGGCCGCCGTGCTGAACGAGGTCGGTGCCCGCACCGGCCACGCGCTCGACGGCGAGCACTTCGCGGCGAACCTCGGACCGCCCCTCGACATGGTCTACCGCGACATGGGCGTGCCGGAGGAGGAGATCCCGGACCTCGTCACGCTCTTCCGCGCGCTGTACCCGGACGTGGTGATCCCCGCGACCGTCGCGCTGCCCGGCGCCGCGCTGGCGCTGCGGACCGTGCGGGAGCTGGGCGGGCAGACCATCGTCGTGACCGGCAAGTACCGCAAGAACGCCGCGCTGCACCTGGAGGCGATGGGCTGGGAGGTCGACCACCTCTACGGCGAGCTGTGGTCCACGGGCAAGGCCGAGTCGCTCAAGCTGCACGGCGCCGGGGTCTACGTGGGCGACCACGTCGGTGACATGCGCGGAGCGGAGGCCGCGGGGGCGCTGGGCGTCGGCGTGGTCACCGGGCCGTGCTCGCGTGCGGAGCTGCTGGAGGCGGGCGCCGCGGTCGTGCTGGAGGACCTGCGCGAGTTCCCGGAGTGGCTCAGGAGCTCTTCCGGCGTGACCGCCTGACCACCGCGATGATCCCGAGGCCCAGCCCGGCGGCCGGCAGGTAGGTGGCGGCGACGTTCAGCCACACCGGCAGGTCGCTGTGGCCGGTGGCGAAGAGGACGAAGACCACGACGATCGCCAGGACGCCCACGGCGAACAGGCCCACGGCCAGCGGCAACAGCTTCGGAGCGGTCATGGGCCCAGGGTAGTGCGGGCCCGTCGCGCTAACGGAGGTGCCCTCCGCTCGGTCTTCTGGCTACTCTGGTGGGACGCGTCCTGGGTACGCCCCCGGGCGCGTTCGTTGTGCAAAAGCAAGGGAATGGTGAGCGCGGTGCCGACCGGCAAGGTCAAGTGGTACGACACGGAGAAGGGCTTCGGGTTCGTCACCCAGGACGGTGGCGAGGACGTTTACGTCCGCAAGTCCGCTCTGCCTCCGGGCGTCACCGGCTTGAAGGCCGGCCAGCGCATCGAGTTCGGCATGGCGGAGGGCCGCCGAGGGCCCCAGGCGCTGTCCGTGCGCCTGGTCGACCCCGCGCCGTCAGTCGCGGAGGCGCGCCGCCGCCCGGCCGAGGAGCTGCACGGCCTGATCGAGGACATGATCAAGCTGCTGGAGAACAAGGTCCAGCCGGACCTGCGGCGCGGCCGGTACCCGTCCGACAAGAAGAACATGAAGCTCATCGCCGAGGTCGTCCGGGCGGTGGCGCGGGACCTCGATCCGTAAAAGGATCGGCGTCATGTCTGACGCGGATCGGATCGTCGAGTTCGGCTACGAGGCCGGCCAGCTCAAACGCCTGCCCAGAGCGGGGTGGCTCTTCGCCGGGGTGCAGCACCCCGAGACGGTGGCCGCCCACTCGTTCCGGGTGGGCGTGCTGGCGTTCGCGATCGCCGTGCAGGAGGGCGCGAACCCCGACCGCGCGGCGACCCTGGGCCTCTTCCACGACGTGCCGGAGGCGCGGACCGGTGACATCCCGTACGTCGGCAAGCGCTACCTCGACGTGCGGATGACGCCGGAAGCCGTTGCGGCGGAGCAGGTCCGGCACCTGCCCGCGCCGCTCGCCGCGCACATCACGGCCGTCGTCGCCGAGCACGAGGCGGCGAAGGACCTCGACCACACGCCCGAGGCGCGCTGCTCGCGTGACGCGGACAAGCTGGAGCTGGTGCTGCAGGCCAGGGAGTACCAGGCCGCGGGCGTCGCGAAGATGGACCGCTTCATCGAGACCATGCGGGACGCGGTCGTCACCGACACCGGCAAGCTGCTGCTCGACAGCGCCCTGCGAATCGCACCCAGCCAGTGGTGGGAAGCCTTCGGCCACCCCACCACCCACCCCACCACCTGACCCGCCGCCCACCCTCCCCACCGGACCCGCCGCCCACCCTCCCCACCGCACGCGGGGTCTCTTCGTACTGTCTCGTAGTACGCGGGGCCCCCGCGTGGCGGAAAACGGTGCCGGGCTGGGTGGGCGTGGGGGGTTGGCGAGAGTGGGTCAGGCTGTGATCTCGACGGCCCAGTAGCCGCGCAGCAGCGGCTGGCCGGTCTCCAGGACCGCCGCGGCCGCCTCGTGGATCTCGATGCCCAGCAGCTGGTCGCCCTTGTCCGGCAGGGCGAGGGTGTAGGTGAAGTCCTCGCCCTTGCCCAGCAGGCCGGTGCCGGTCGTCTGCTGGGTGCCCGCCGCGTCCCGGTAGAGGAACACGGCCTCCCAGATGCCGTCGGCGAGCTGCCCGTCCACCGAGATCTGCACGACCTTGCCCGGCGGGACCCGCAGCTTCCCGGCCTGGCCGCGCTCGGCGCAGTTGTCGCCGCCGATGTCGCAGTAGACCGCCGGTTCGACCCTGATCGTCTTGCCGTTCGCGTGGAACGTGACCTCGGGCAGGTGGCTGGGCAGCGAGCACCCGGTCAGCACGAGAACGCCAGCGGCCAGCAAGGAGACGAGTCGACGCACGTCAGGAAGCCTACGGGGTGGCGGGAGCCGGCTTGCGCACGAGCCTGCCGACGAGCAGGTGCAGCGACGTGCCGTTGCGGTAGAGCCAGGTCTGCGCGAGGCCGAGCGCGAGCAGCACCGAGAGCACCAGGAAGCCGACCCAGAACGTCGCGGGCAGCAGCACGCCGAGCGCGCCGCCGAAGACCCAGGCGAGCTGCAGGATCGTCTCGGAGCGGCCGAACGCCGACGCGCGCGACTCCTCCGGCAGGTCGTCCTGGATCACCGCGTCCAGGCTGATCTTGGCCAGCGACGACGCGGTGGCGCCGAGCAGGCCGACGACCGCCGCGGTGACGAGGCCGGGCAGCACGGCGGCCACGACCGTCGCGGCCAGCGCCGCGCCGACGCACGCGAGGACCACCTCGTCCGGCTTGCCGAAGTGCAGCCGGGCGCCGATCGCGTTGCCGAGGAAGCTGCCCGCTCCGGCCGCGCCCGCGATCACGCCCAGCAGCACCAGCTGCCGCACGGCGTCGCCCTCGGTCTGCGCGCGCACCACGAAAGCCGCGAACAGCGTGAGGAAGCCCGTCAGCATCCGGATGGAACCGGTGCCCCACAACGCGACCACGATGTGCCGGGACATGGGCTGCTTGGCGGGCCTGGTCCGCAGCGACGCGGGGACCTCGCCCTCGGTCACCTCGACCCAGGACGGGATCTTCATGCACAGGTAGGCGTTCACCACGCAGAGCGCCGCGGTGAACCACAGCGCGCCCGGCGAGCCGAACAGGTTCGCGAAACCCGCCGCGACCGCGCCGAACACGCCGCCCGCCGCGAGCCCGAACACGGTCATGCGGGCGTTCGTCTTGGACAGCGTGATCTCCGGCGGCAGCACCCGCGGGGTGATCGCCGACTTGAGCACGGTGAACGACTTGGACAGCACCATGCTGCCCAGCGCGGCCGGGTAGAGCAGCCAGTTGTCGAAGTTCAGCGCCATCACGACCGACAGCACGACCCGCAGGACGCACGACGCGGCCAGCGCGAGCCGCCTGCCGCGCTGGATGCGGTCCAGCAGCGGCCCGATCACCGGCGCGACCAGTGCGAACGGCGCGACCGTGATCAGCAGGTAGAGCGCGACCTTCGTCTTGGACTCCGCACTCGCCGCGCTGAAGAACAACGTGTTCGCGAGCGCCACGGCCATCGCGGCGTCCGCGGCGTAGTTCATCATCACCGCGTAGGTGACCGACGTCATGCCGGACTTGCCGGCGCCGTCGGCACGGGCCGCGCGCCGGAACGCCGCGACCGCCTGCTGCGAGAGCTGCTTGCCGCGGAACCACGCGACGCGGGTGACGGTGAGCTTGCGCGGAGGCTTGGGCGTCGGGGTGGTCTGCTGGTCGGCGTTGGGCAGCGGCCGGGTCTGCTGCGGCTGCCGGGGCGGGGCCTGGAAGCCGTGCCCGGACGGCGTGCCGGGACGCTGCCGCGGCCGGTACTCGTCGTCCTGCCACGGGTAGCGCTTCGGAGTCGGCTCGTCACTCCGCCCGCGGTCGCCCGTCACACCGTCAATCCTGCCCCATCCCGTTGAACCTCACTCGGAAGATGGTGGGCCAGTTCTTGCCTGTGACCAGGAACTCGTCGGTTCCGGGCACGTGCGCGATGCCGTTGAGGACGTCCACGTCACCGCTCGGTTTGAGCGACGACAGGTCGTAGGTGTTCGTCACCTGGCCGGTGGCCGGGTCGATGCGGACGATCTCGTCGGTCTTCCACACGTTCGCCCAGACCTTGCCGCCGACGCACTCCAGCTCGTTCAGCTCGGTCAGCGGCTGCCCGCCCCGCGTGACCTGCACGTTCCCGGTCTCGGCGAACGTCTTCGGGTCGCGGAAGGTGAGTTTCGCGGTGCCGTCGCTCATGACGAGCCGCCTGCCGTCGTCGCAGATGCCCCAGCCTTCGCCCTCGTAGCGCACGCGGCGCACCTCGGAGAACGTCGCGCGGTCCCGTTCGATCGCGACGCCGTTGCGCCAGGTGATCTGCCAGATGGTGTCGCCGGTGACCGTGATGCCCTCGCCGAAGAAGTCCGGCGGGAGATCGACCTTCCGCTTCACCTCGCCGGTCGACGGGTCGAGCGCGCGCATCGTCGACTGGCCCTCCAGACCGGTGCCCTCGTAGAGCACGCCGTCCACGAGTTCCAACCCCTGGGTGAACGCACTTGTGTCGTGCGGAATCTTCTCCAGGACTTCTACCTGCGGTTTCTGTTCCTGCTGGGGCGAACAGGCGGCCAGCACCGCGACGAGGACCAGCCAGACGGGGGAGCGCACCCGACCGAGGGTGGCACGAGTTTTCGTCCCGGCGAAGACCTGCGGCACAATTCATGGTGTGACCGCGACAGAGATGCTCCTCGACGCCGTTGACCTCGCCCGCGCAGCAGCGCAGGAGGAGGCGGGTGTGGACCGCGTCGGCGCTCACGTCGGGGTGCACGGTGAGGACGAGCACTCCGTCACGCACCTGTTCGAGGCCGAGCACGCGGGCTACCGCGGCTGGAACTGGGCGGTGACCGTCGCCTCCGCGGGCGACGACTCCCCGGTGTCGGTCAGCGAGGTCGTGCTGCTGCCCGGTCAGGACGCGCTCGTCGCGCCCGAGTGGGTGCCGTGGAGCGAACGCGTCCGCGCCGGCGACCTCGGAGTGGGCGACCTGCTGCCACCCCGTCCCGACGACCCGCGCCTGGTCGAGGCGTACGTGCAGTCCGACGACCCCGCGATCGAGGAGGTGGCGCTGGAGATCGGCCTCGGCCGCACCCGCGTCCTCTCCCGCGAGGGCCGCCTGGAGGCCGCCGAACGCTGGGCGGGCTCCGACTTCGGCCCGCGCTCCGACATGGCCCGCAGCGCCCCCGCGCACTGCGGCACGTGCGGCTTCTACACCCGCGTCGCCGGTGCGTTCGGCGCCTCGTTCGGAGTGTGCGCGAACGAGATCTCGCCCGCGGACGGCCACGTCGTGCACGTCGAGTACGGCTGCGGCGCGCACTCGCAGGTCGAGGTCGAGACGGGCCCGATGGTGCCGGTCGCCGACCTGGTCTACGACGACGCGCAGCTGGACGTCTCGGAGTGACCGACCCGTTCGGCACCGAGGCCCTGCGCACCTCGGTCCTCGCAGCCTGGCGCGGTTCGCCCACCCGGTTCCGCGAGGACGCGAACGCCGAGGAGGACCTGCGCCTCGGCGGCTACCGCGACCGCCTGCTCGTCGAGCTCGCCCAGAACGCCGCGGACGCGGCCGGTGCCGAGCCGGGCGTGCTGCGGATCAGCCTCGCCGGCGGCGAGCTGCGGGCCGCGAACACGGGCGCTCCGCTGACGGAGGCCGGTGTCGCCGCTCTCGCGTCGCTGCGCGCGTCGGCCAAGGAGTCCGGGGTAGGCCAGTTTGGCGTCGGCTTCGCGGCCGTCTTGGCCGTGACGGACGCACCGCGCGTCGTGTCGGTGTCGGGCGGCGTGGAGTTCTCCGCCGAACGCACCCGCGCCGAGGTGCCGGAGCTGGCGTCCGAACGCGGCGGCGACGTGCCGGTGCTGCGGCTGGTGTGGCCGTGCGACGAGACGGTGCCCGAGGGCTTCACGACCGAGGTCCGGTTGCCGCTGAAGGTCGACGTCTCGCTGGACGACCTGGCCGAGGAGGCTCCCGACCTGCTGCTGGCCCTGCCGGGGCTGCGGCGGATCGAGATCGGCGACCAGGCGTGGGAGCGCTTCGTCACCGCGGACGGCGTCGTGACCGTCGGGGCCTCGCGCTGGCTGGTCGAACGCGCGACCGGTGAGCTGCCCGCCGAGCTGGTGCAGGGCGTCGAGCACCGTCCCCAGTGGACCGTCACGTGGGCGTACCCGCTCGACGAGCCGCTGGGCGAGGACGTGCTGCACGCGCCCACCCCGACCGACGAACGCCTGTCGCTGCCCGCCCGCCTGATCGCGACCGTGCCGGTCGAGCCGTCCCGCCGCCGCATCCTGCCGGGCGCCGCCGCGTGGTCGGTGCTGGACGCCGCCGCGGCGCTGTACCCGGCTCTGGTGGCCAGGGTCCCGGCCGTCGAACGCACCGGGCTGGTCCCGCTGCCCGGCTTCCCGCTGTCCGAGGTGGACGACCGGCTGCGCACCGCCGTGATCGCGGAGCTGCGGGCCGCCGAGTGGCTGCCGCTGGCCTCCGGCGAGTGGATCGCACCGGCCCGCGCACGCGTGCTGGACGTCGGCTCCGAGGAGCTCGTCGACCTGGTCGAGGACGCGCTGCCGGGCCTGCTGGACGCCGAGCTGTCCGCGCCCGTGCACGCGAAGGCGCTGGCGGCGCTGGAGGTTCCGCGCGTGTCGACGGCCGAGGTCGTCGCCGCGCTGGCCGAGGTCTCCGGCGATCCCGGGTGGTGGCGCGAGGTCTACGCGGCCTTCGAGCCGCTCGCCGAGGTCGACCCGGACGTCCGCGAGGCGTTGCGGTCGCTGCCCGTGCCGCTGGCCGACGGCAGGACCGTCACCGGGCCGCGCACGACCCTGATCGCCGACGAGCCGCTGCCGGGCCTGCGCGTCGTGCACCCGGACGCCGTGCACCCGCTGCTGGTGCGGCTGGGCGCGGTCGAGGCCGGTGCCACCGAGCTGCTGGCCGACCCGCAGCTGCGCGAGGACGTGGCGCGCTCGCTGGAGGACGCGGAGGCCGGTCTCGACGGCGAGGAGCTGGTCGAGACGGTGCTGCGGCTGGTCGACCGCGCCGGGCTGCGGCCGGGTGAGGAGCCGTGGCTCGGGGCGCTCGCGCTGCCGGACGGCTCCGGCGAGTGGCACCGCGCCGACGAGCTGCTGATGCCCGACTCGCCGCTGGTCGGCGTGGTCGAGGCCGAGGCGTTCCCGGTGCTGGCCAAGGAGGTCGCCGAGAGCTACCCGCGCACGGCACTCGTGGCCGTCGGCGTGGTCGACGGGTTCTCGCTCGTGGTCGACGACGAGCCGGCCGGGCCGGAGCACGACCTACCGGACGAGGCGGCCTGGTGGTCGTCGGTGCCGGAGGAGCCACGCCGCGTGGTCGCCGTCCGCGACCTCGACCTGGTGGCCGACTGGCCCGCCGCGCTGCGGCTGCTGGCGTCCGACCCGGTGACGTGGCGCGCCGTGACCGAGCCGGACGGCTACACGGGCTGGTGGATCGCCCGGCACGCCGTGCTGGCGGGCAAGGCGCCGCGCGAGTACCGGCTGCCCGAGGCCACGCTGCTGGACGGGCTGTTCGACGCCGCCCCGGAGGACCTGGGGCTGCCGGAGCACGTGCTGCGCGCCGCCGGGGTCCGGTCGCGGCTGGAGGTCCTGGACGACGACGACGCCGAGTTCGTCCTCGACCGGCTCGGCGACCCGGACCGGGTGATCGCGGACGCCGTGGTGCTGCGCGCCCACGCCGCGCTGCCCGAGGGCGACTTCGCGCCGCCGGAGAAGGTCCGCGTGCTGTCCGGCGAGGTCGTCGACGCAGACGACGTCGTGGTGCTGGACCACCCGTGGCTGCTCGGTGTCGTGCCCGCCGCCCGCGTGCTGCTCGCAGACGGCTCGGAGGAGCTGGCGGACCTGCTGGACCTGGCGCTCGCCTCGGAGGAGTTCGACGGGGCGCCCGACCACGTCGGCGAGGTCGTGCGGTGGCAGGACCTGGCGGCCGTGCGGATGGCGTGCGAGCTGCTGGAGGTCGCGCTGCCCGACGGAGTCGTCGTGGTGCACGAGCAGCTGCTCGTGGACGGTCAGCGGGTCGAGTGGTGGATGGCCGACGGGGTGCCGCACGCCGCGGACACGCCGGAGGGCCTGGCGCGGGCGCTGGCGTGGGTGACGCAGCGGTGGGAGGACCGGCACACGTTCGCCGCCCTGATCACCGATCCGACGGCTGCAACTCTGCTGGGCTGACCTCGGCCGCGCGCCGCCTGCGCAGGCGCGGCCTCGCGATGTCGCCGCGCCGGGTCAGGACGACCCACGCGGTGAGGGTGACGACCACCGACAGGGCGCCGCCGACGACGATCGGCGCGCGTCCGTTGATCTCGCCGAGCCAGCCCATCACCGGTCCGCCGACCGGGTTGCCGCCCAGGAACACGAGCATGTAGATGCCCATCACCCGGCCGCGCATCTCGGGTTCGACGGCCAGCTGGACGGTGGCGTTGGCGGTCGTCGTGAAGGTCATCATCGCGACGCCGACCGGGATCATCATCAGACCGGTGAGCAGCATCGTCGGCATGACGCCGGAGACCACCTCCAGCACGCCGAAGACCAGGCCGGAGCCGATGAACACGCTCAGCTTCGGCGTCTTCCGCTTCGCCGCCACCGCGGCGCCGGCGAGCGTGCCGACGGCGATCAGCGTCGACAGCAGGCCGTAGGCGTCGGCGTCACCGCCGAAGACGTTGCGGGCCATGATCGCGAGCGTCATGTAGAAGTTCATGCCGAGCGTCGAGATGAAGAAGACCAGCACCATGACCGTCATCAGGTCCGGGCGGTTCTTCACGTAGCGCAGCGCCGAGAGCAGCTGGCCCTTCTCGCGCGGCACGGGTTCGGAGCGCAGCAGCTGCGACGTGCGCATCAGCCAGATGCCGCCGACCACGCCGACGAAGCTGATGGCGTTGGCCAGGAACACCCAGCCGGTGCCGATGGCCACGATCGTCACGCCCGCGATGGCGGGGCCGACGATGCGGGCCGAGTTGAACATCATCGAGTTGATCGCGACGGCGTTGGTCAGCTGGTCGCGGCCGACCATCTCGACGACGAACGACTGCCGCACCGGCGTCTCGACGGCCGAGAAGGCGCCGAGCAGCAGGCACAGCAGGTAGACGTGCCACAGCTCGACGACACCGAGCACGTCCAGCAGGCCCAGCGCGAGGGCGCAGACGCCCAGCGCGGACTCCAGCCAGAGCAGCAGCTTGCGCTTGTCCATGCGGTCGGCGAGGACGCCACCCCACATGGACAGCAGCAGGACGGGCAGGAACTGGAGTGCCGCGGCGAAGCCGAGTGCGGTCGGGGAGCCGTTCGACAGGTCCAGGACCAGCCAGTCCTGGGCCACCCGCTGCATCCAGACACCGACCAGCGAGATGATCTGGCCGGAGGCGTAGAGCCGGTAGTTGTAGATGCGAAGCGATCCGAACATCCCGGTACGCCGAGGTGGCGAAGTGTCCGCTCCACCACCCGCGTAACCCGACACGTCGTTACTGCCCCGCCATCCTGTCGATGATCTCCGCGGCGCGCGAGAGCAGCTCCCGGTCCTCGGGGGTCAGCTCGGCGAGCCTCTTGTCCAGCCACGCCTCGCGGGCCGTGATCTCGTCCCGCAGGTACGAAGAGCCTTCGTCGGTCAGCTCGACGATGGCTTGACGGCCGTCGGTGGGGTGCGGGCGGCGCGTGGCGAACCCGAACTCCTCCAGCGCGGCTATCACCCGCGTCATCGACGGAGGCTGCACGCCTTCCTTCGACGCCAGCTCGCCGGGCGTGAGCGGTCCGCACTTGTGCAGTGTGGACAGCGCGGACACCTGCGTGAGCGACACAGCCGAGTTGGTGCGCTGCGCCCGCAGACGACGGTTGAGACGAACGACGGCAAGCCGGAGCCTGCTCGCCAGTCCGTGCTGATCGGTCGCCACGTAGTTAGCATACCTCACGAAATTGCGGCCGCCGCGCGTCAGCCCAGCAGGCTCTGGATCGGACCCAACGCGAAGTAGACGACGAAAGCGCCCGCCACGATCCACATGAGCGGGTGAATTCCGCGGGCCCGTCCGGTGAGCGCCTTGAGCAGCACGTAGCTGACGAAGCCCGCGCCGATGCCGTTGGCGATCGAGTAGGTGAACGGCATGACCACGATCGTGAGGAACGCGGGCAGCGCGATCGTGAAGTCGCCGAAGTCGATCTCGCGGATCTGCATCATCATCAACGCGCCGACGATCACCAGCGCCGGAGCCGCCGCCTCGATCGGCACGACCTCGTAGAGCGGCGTGAAGAACATCGCCAGCAGGAACAGCACACCCGTGACGACGTTCGCCAGACCCGTGCGCGCACCCTCCGCGATGCCGGACGCCGACTCGATGAAGACCGTGTTGGACGAGCTGGACGCGGCACCACCGGCCACGGCGCCCAGTCCGTCGACGAAGAGCGCCTTGCTGACGTTCGGCAGCTGCCCGTCCTCGTCGATCAGGTCCGCTTCCTTGCCGAGCCCGGTCATCGTGCCGACGGTGTCGAAGAAGTCCGTCAGGACCAGCGTGAAGACGATCAACGCCGCCGCGAGCGCGGGCAGCCGCGTCCACGCGCCGAACGACACCTCACCGAGCAGCGACAGGTCCGGTACGCCGAAGACCTGGTCGGGCAGCGCGGGGTAGCCGAGGTTCCAGCCCTTGGCGTTCACGCCCGCCGACGGCCCGGCCTTGACGATCGCCTCCAGCACGATCGCGAAGACCGCCGTGGCGACGATGCCGATGAGGATCGCGCCCTTCACCTTGCGCGCGAACAGCACACCCGTGACCACGAGCCCGACCACGAACACCAGCGTCGGCCAGCTCGCGATCGACCCGTTGATACCCAGCCCGACCGGCACCGTCGTGTTCGCCTCGTCCGGCAGCCGCCGCACGAACCCGGCGTCGACCAGTCCGATGAACGTGATGAAGAGGCCGATGCCGACCGCGATGGCCGCTTTCAGCTCGTTCGGCACCGCGTTGAACACCGCGGTCCGCACCCCCGTCACGACCAGCAGCAACACCACCAGCCCGTTGACCAGGATGAGCCCCATCGCCTCCGGCCAGGTGACCTTCGCCGCGACCGACACCGCCACGAACGAGTTGATCCCCAGCCCCGTGGCCAGCGCGAACGGGTAGTTCGCGATCAGTCCGAACAGGATCGTCATGACCCCGGCGACCAGCGCCGTGACGGCGGCGACCTGCCCGACCGGCAGGATGTTGCCGAGCACGTCCGGGTGCGACCCCGGCCCCGTGGGCGCGAAGCTGCCGATGATCAACGGGTTCAGCACGACGATGTAGGCCATCGTGAAGAACGTCACGACCCCGCCGCGCACCTCGCGAGCCACGGTCGACCCGCGCTCGGAAATCTTGAAGAACCCGTCCAGCATCTGGTCTCCTTACGATGTGTCCGAACGCGACCCCGCCCCCCATCCGCCGCCGTTGCCGCACCGGCTGGCGGATCCCGTGCCCGTGGTGCTGGGCGGGACCGCGTTGTGGTTCCTCGGTTTCCTGGCCGTGTTGATCTTCGACCGCGCCAACGCCACCCTGCTCTGGACGACCCTGTGCGGCGGTCTGCTCGGGATCATCGGGTACGGAGTGTTCTACTGGCAACGGCGAGCCGCGAGGCGAGGGTCACGCACCGCCCAGCAGGGGCTCGACGACGTCTAGTCGGTCAGCTTCGGATGACCTGTGCCGGCGCGGGTGACCCAGACGGTTTTGGCCTTCTCGTCGGCGACGTACCAGATGCGGCCGCTGGAAGTGACCTCGTACTGCCATTGATCGAAGACAACGCCGTTGTGCACGTGATGCCGCAGCGCTCCTTTGAGCAGATGCTGCCGATTCGGGTTGTCGATAGCGGTCGGGTGCTCACTCAGCACCACCCATGCTTCCCACGCGTTCGAAGGTGCGGTGCGGCAGAGTTCTTCCCATCCCTTTGCCGCGTCGTTCGTGGCGAAGCGGACCGAATAGCCCCCAGGGGGTGGAGGTGGCGCCATCCGGTCGTTGCGTTTTGCCGGCAACGTCACATCTCCATCGGGTTCGGCACAGGACCGAAGTCCCCCTCGGTCGGTTCGCTCAACGCGCGGTGCAGCTCGGGGTCGGCGTGGACGATCGCGGTGTTGGCCCACTCGTGCACCGTCTGCGCGAGCAGCGACCACTGGCCGAGCTCGGCCGAGATCTGGATGGCCTGCACGAACTCCTGCACGAACTCGGCGCGGTCGGACTTCGGCAGCACGGAGATCCACGGGAACTCGTCCAGCAACGCGTCCGCCACGGCGTCGGGTCCCGCGTGCCGGAACAACGCGCGCATGGCGCGGGCCGCGGTCACCGCCCCGCTGTGCCGATAGGCGTGGTGATCGGCTCTGACCAGCATCAGATCGGCCCCGTCGCGGCGCTTGACGCGCACCTCGTGCTGGTCGGCGATGGCCGCGACGCTCTTGGGATCGCGAGCCAGCTCGCTCCACTGCACTTCGTTTCTGATGCTCACCCCTGAATTATGAACTTATTCTGAATTGTGGACAATCGCTCGGTCGGGTGTGATCACAGGCATGGTCCTGGCCACCGACTGGGTGCGGCTGCTGATCGTCTGCCTGGTGTTCACCGCCGCCGCCTGCGCGATCGCGTGGTTCACCGGCCTCACCACGCCCAAGCCGTTCCTCAAGGCGGCCGTGCGTGCGGCGGTGCAGCTGGCCGCCGTCTCCGCGGTGATCACCGTCGTGCTCAGCCACCTCGGCCTGACCGGGATCTTCCTGGTGCTGATGGCGGTCGTGGCCACGGTGACGTCGGCGCGGCGCACCAAGACCGGGAAGCGGGGGGTGTGGGTCGCCCTTCCCATCCTGGTCGGCACGGTGCCGGCGCTCGGGTTGCTGATCCTCATCGGGCTGCTGCCGGTCGAGGGGATCGCGTTGATCCCGGTCGGCGGCATCCTGATCGGTGGGGCGATGACGGCGACCACGTTGTCGGCGCGGCGGGCGCTTGACGCGCTGCGGGATCGGCACGGGGAGTACGAGGCGGCGCTGGCGCTGGGGTTCATGGAGGCGACGGCGGTGCGGTTGCTCGTCCGCCATCCCGCGGCGGAGGCGTTGGTGCCGCCGCTCGACCAGACGAGGACGGTCGGGCTGGTGACGCTTCCCGGTGCGTTCGTCGGGATGTTGCTCGGCGGCGCGCCGGTGTGGCAGGCGGGGGCGCTGCAGATCGTGGTGCTGCTGGCGTTGCTGGCCGTCGAGGCGGCGGCCGTCAGCACGGTGGTCGAGCTGATCGCGCGGGGTCTGGTGAGAAGGGCTTCCGCCGAAGAGGAAGTTAGGCTAACCTAAGTCTCGTCGCTTCGTGGTGGGAGCGGCAGTCAGTTCGGGAACGGACGAGGCCCCCGCTCTGGGCAGAGCGGGGGCCTCGTCGTGTTCCGGCTGGTCGGCCGTGCGGGTGGATCGCAAGGTCACCGTTGTCGACCTCCTCACGTTTCCTCACGGGAAGGGTGGAAGATAGGAGACATGACCACCGAGGAGGACTGGCCGGTCGAACAGACCTGGTCACTGCGCAACACCCACTGGCACGCCTATGTGGAGCACACGTCGCTCGACCACGCCTCTCCTCGGCAGGTCCGGCTCGAGCGCACCCCGGAGGAAGTGCTCACCTCGCCCGCCGAGGTGGCGGCGTGGCTGGAGGTCAACCTCCGCAGCGCCACCCGTCCCGAGGAGACCGGCAAGAAGCGCGTGAAGGACGAGCGCGACTTCACCGACTCGAACCGCGTGCACGCCTCGCTGGCCTCGCGCGGTGAGTCGATCTACACGGGGGTGAAGGGGGAGCTGACGCTCGCCGTCGAGGCCGTGACGCCGGAGGAGTGCCGGATCTCCCACGACGGTGCGGACGTGGCGCCGCTGAAGTCGGGCCGCCGCCGCTGAGGACCGGGTGCGTGGCCGGCGCCGTCGACGCCGGCCCGCTCCCCGGAGGTCAGCCCACGTGCCAGGCGTGCACCGGTTCGCCCGCGTGCATCAGCTCCAGGTACCGCTTGAGCATCCCGGAGAGCGCCGCGTCGCGGGACAGGCCGCGGTCCTCCAGCAGGGCAACGGTTTCCCGCTGCCACGACGACCCGGTGCGCCGGGCCAGGCAGCGCTGCTCGATCACACCGAGGTAGCGCTCGCGGGCCTCGTCGGAGACGCCGCAGTCGCGCAGGCCGTCGTGCGCCATCGGCAGCAGGCGGCGCAGCACCAGCTCGTCCGGCGGGATCCAGCCGATGCCCGGCCAGTACAGCTGGGCGTTCATGCCGTGCCGTGCCCCGGCGTAGAGGTTCTCCTCCGCCGCCTGGAACGACATCTGCGTCCACAGTGGACGTTCTTGGGTGGTGAGCGCGCGCTGGGCGCCGTAGAAGAACGCCGCGTTCGCCATCGTGTCGAGCACCGTGGGGCCCGCGGGCAGGACGCGGTTCTCGACGCGCAGGTGCGGCACCCCGTCGACGACGTCGTAGACCGGGCGGTTCCAGCGCCAGATCGTGCCGTTGTGCAGCCGCAGCTCCGAAAGACGAGGCGCCCCACCGGCTTCCAGCGCCTCCAACGGGTCCTCGTCGTCGGTTTCGGGCAGCAGGCTGGGGAAGTAGCGCACGTTCTCCTCGAACAGGTCGAAGATCGACGTGATCCAGCGTTCACCGAACCACACCCGCGGGCGGACGCCCTGGTTCTTCAGCTCGTCCGGCCGGGTGTCGGTCGCCTGCTCGAACAACGGGATGCGCGTCTCGTGCCAGAGCGCCTTGCCCAGCAGGAAGGCGGAGTTCGCGGCGATGGCGACCTGCACGCCCGCCAGGCACTGCGCGGCGTTCCAGTGCGCGGCGAAGTCCGTCGGCTCGACCTGCAGGTGCAGCTGCACCGACGTGCACGCGGCCTCCGGCAGGATCGACTCCGCGTAGCTCAGGATCTTCTCCGGCCCCTTGCCCGGCATCGCCGGGCCTTCCATGCGCAGCACCATCTCCTCGCCGCGCGCGGCGAAGATCGTGTCGTTGAGCAACGCGTACCGCGGGCTCTCGGAGAGCCAGGACCGGTCGAAGTGCCTCTCCCGCAGCGTGGGCAGCACGCCGATCATGGCGAGCTTGGCCCCCGCGTCGTGCGCCTTGGTGTCGGCGTTGTCGAGCGACGCCCGCAGTTCCTCTTCCAGGCCAAGCATCTCGCCGCCCGCCAGCTCGCGCGGCGGGACGTTGATCTCCAGGTTCTGCCGGCCCAGCTCGAGGGTGTACGAGGGGTCGTCGATCTTCTCCAGCACCTCGGAGTTCGCCATCGCCGGGCGCATCGCGTCGTCGACGAGGTTCAGCTCGATCTCGAGCCCCATCTGCCGACGGGGAAAGGAGAAGGTGTCTTCGGCCAGCATGGTGGCCAGTGCGTCGAGACTCCGCTGCATCTTCTGCCGATGACGCTGGCGATCGTCTCTGGTGAACGTGCGGCTGGACACTTCACTTCCCATGCCGCTACCCCTTCGCTCGGCGCCGGTGGGCGCGGGCAGGCGGAACGCCAAACGTGACACAGGCGAAACCTCCGGGACATCGCCCAAATCGGTGCTCTCTGTCACACCGTGATAACAACCAGCGATCATCCGCTGGTCGGGCGCGTGCGGTTGCGCCCTCCGGACTACCTGGCCTGTTCCACGACGGACCGGGTGCGAAACTTCCGTCGTGGCGAAAGTGATCGAGATCGACGACCCCGGTGACCCGAGGCTGGACGACTTCCGCGACCTCTCGACGGCCGACCGCAGGCCGGACCGGCCCGGTGGACGCGGTCTCGTGATCGCCGAGGGAGTGGTGGTCGTGGAACGGCTGCTGGCGTCGCCGTACCCGGTGCGCGGGCTGCTCGGGGTGCGGCGGAGGATCGAGGCGCTGGACCTTTCCGACCTGGACGTTCCCGCTTACGTGACGTCAGCGGAGGTTATGGCCTCGGTCGTGGGGTTCCACTTGAACCGCGGTGTACTGGCCGCCGCGGACCGCGCCCCGGCGGTGTCGTTCGACGAGCTCGCGGACCGGTCCACGCGCCTGGCCGTGCTGGAGGGCGTGGGCGACCACGAGAACCTCGGCTCGATCTTCCGCAACGCCGCCGCGCTGGGCGTGGACGGCGTCGTCCTGGGCCCCGGTTGCAGCGACCCGCTGTACCGGCGCAGCGTGCGGGTGTCGATGGGGCACGTGCTGCGCGTGCCGTTCGCTAGCACGGATCAGTGGCCCGCGGCGCTGAACATGTTGCGGCACAAGGGGTTCACAGTTGCCGCACTGACGCCCCGCCCGTCCGCGCTGCATCTTGCCGACGCCAGCTTGCGCGGACGGCGCGTGGCGGTGCTGCTGGGGTCGGAGGGGCCGGGGCTGACCGAGGAGGCGATCGACGCGGCGGACCTCGCCGTGCGCATCCCCATGTCGTCCGGCGTGGACTCGCTCAACGTCGCCACCGCGGGCGCGGTCGCGTTCTACGCCCTGCTGTGACCGGAAGCCGTTGCGGCTAAAGCAGGGTGAAGATCAGCGCCAGCCACGCCACGAGCACACCGGCGACCACGCCGTAGGCGACCCACCGCCACACCGGCACGTTGCGCCCGAGCCACACCGACGGCGCCAGCCCGCCCACCACCAGCACGTTGGCCACGAGCGCCAGCCACCGGCTGGTCTCGCCGAGTCCGAGCGACAGCGACACGACGGTCACCGTCACGATCGCCGCGGTGATGAAGGTGACCGTGAGCCCGGTGCCCCAGGGCGTCGGCTCCTGCTCCTCCGCGACCGGCGGCTCCTCGGGGGTGTCGGCCGGCTCCTCCTGCTCGTCGGCAGGGGTCTCCGGCACGTCGACGCTCACCAGCTCCCCGCTGACCGGGTCGGTGTAGGCGACGGGGGAGTTCATGACGGCCGCGATCCGGCCGGCGAGCTGCCTGCCCCTGCGCGCCACCAGGGCCCCGGCCACGCCGTCGGCCGGCGTGTCGGCGCGCCCGACGGCGTCGGCGACCTTGGCCCACTCGTGCAGCGCCTCGGCGAGATCGGCGCCGAGCGGCAGGCTGTGCGGGTCGACCTCGCGCTCACCGGACTCGTCCTCCCCGGCGAGCACGGCGCGGCCGTCCCGGACTCGCAACTCCACGAACCCTCCCTGGTTTCCCGGACCTCGCCGGAGAACCTATCGCCTCAGGGCCGCAACGCGTCCGTCGCTCGTTCGAAGTAGTCGAACAGCGTGCGCCGTTCGGCCTCGTCGTACCCGGCGAAGAGATCGCCGAGCTTCTCCCTGGCCGGTGCGAGCGCCTCCGCCAGCCGGGTGGGCCCTCCGACCGGTTCGACGATCACCTTGCGCCGGTCGCCCGGCGACGGCGTGCGGCGCACGAAGCCCGCGGCCTCCAGCCGGTCGATCAGCCGGGTCGTGGGGCCCGTGGTCAGTCCCGTCCGCGCGGACAGCTCGCCGGGGGTCATCGGGCCGTCGAGGTCGAGCAGGTTCAACGCGTACAGGTCCGTGCCGCCCAGGCCGCACGACCGCGCGGCGTGCAGGCCGTGCAACACCATCGCGCCGACGTAGCGCCGGTAGACCTCGCTCGGGTCGGTTGACATCCACGCACCCCGTTCCTAATCTCTTCCTTAACGAAGAGACTTCCTTGGAGAAGAGACTTCGTCGACGAAGAGAATCTAGCAAGGGGGAACCATGAGCGACGAGGCAGGCGTCCGCGCGTTGTTCGCGCGGCTGGCCGACGCGTGGGAGCGGGGAGACGGCGCCGCGTACGGGGAGTGCTTCACCGACGACGCCAGCTACGTGTCCTGGGTGGGCACGGTGTACCGCGGGGGCGGTGACATCGGCCGGTCGCACCAGGTCCTGTTCGACACCTACCTCAAGGGCACGAAGCTCCTCACCGGCGGAACCACCGACGTGCGGTTCTACGGCGACGACACGGCCGTGCTGACGTCCCGCGGCGACGTCGGGAAGAAGCCGGGCAAGGCGTCGAAGGTGCAGACGTTCACGTTCGTCCGGCGGAACGGCGCGTGGAAGATCGCGGCGTTCCAGAACACCAAGCGCCGCCCGCTGCTGGAGCGGCTCTCGTTCCGGTTCCAGCCGGAGACCCGGCCCGCAGCGGCGTGAAGCCGTGAGGTCGCGTTCGCGCCAGATCCCCATTGGCGCGAACGCGACCTCAGGCCCTACGCGAGCGAGTCGCGCCAGGCCGTGTGCAGGGCGGCGAACCGGCCCCGCTCACCGATCAGCTCCGCGGGGGAGCCGTCCTCCACCACAATGCCACCATCGAGCACCAGGACGCGGTCCGCGATCAGGACCGTCGACAGCCGGTGGGCGATGATGAACGCCGTCCGGTCGGCGAGCACTGTCTCCAGCGCTGCCTGCACGGCGCGTTCGGTGGGCACGTCCAAGGACGATGTTGCCTCATCGAGGACCAGCACGGCGGGGTCTGCGAGGAACGCGCGCGCGAATGCCACCATCTGGCGCTGTCCTGCCGACAGACGGCCGCCCCTCTTGCGGACGTCCGTGTCGTACCCGTCCGGCAGCGCCGCGATGAACTCGTGCGCACCGACCTCCGCCGCGGCCGCCTCGACCTCGGCACGGGTGGCCGACGGACGCCCGAGGGCGATGTTGTCCGCGACCGAACCGGAGAACAGGAAGTTCTCCTGCGTCACCATCACCACGGCCCGGCGCAGGTCCTCGTCCGCGAGCGACCGCACGTCCACGCCGTCGAGCTGCACCGAGCCCGACGACGCGTCGTAGAACCGCGCCACGAGCTTGGCCAGCGTCGTCTTGCCCGCACCGGTCGCGCCGACCAGCGCCACGGTCTGGCCGGCGGGCACGTCGAGTGAGAAGGCCGGCAGCACCAGCCGGGACGTCCCGGGGTAGCGGAACTCGACGCCGGAGAACCGGATCGCGCCCCGCGCGTGCGGCAGCGCCACCGGCTTCTCCGGTTCGGGCACCGACGGCTTCTCCTCCAGCACGCCGGAGATCTTCTCCAGGGCCGCGGTGGCCGACGAGTACGAGTTCGCGAACATCGCCAGCTCGTCGAACGGGTCGTAGAAGCGGCGCAGGTACAGCGTGAAGGCCGCCAGCACGCCCAGCTCCAGCGAGCCGTTCGTGACGCGGTAGGCGCCCCAGGCGAGGACGATCGCCAGCGACACGTTGCCGATCACGCGGATCGTCGCGACGAACGTGGCCATCACGCCGAGCGCGCGGGTGTTCGCGTCGCGGAACTGGCTGTTGAAGCCGGTCATGATCTGCTCGTTGCGGGGCTCGCGGCGGAACGCCTGCACCGCGCGGATGCCGTTCATCGACTCGACGAACTGCACGATGATCTTCGCGATCGAGCCGCGGGTGTCCCGGTAGGCGTCCATCGAGCGGCGCTTGAACCACCGCCAGATCAGGTACGCGGGGAGGAAGCCCGCCACCACGACCGACGCCAGCGGGGCGTCGAGCCAGATCAGGATGACGGCGATGCCCACCACCGACAGCACCGCGTTGAACAGGCTGTCGAGGCCCTCCTCCAGCAGGTCCTGCAACGCGTCGACGTCGCTCGTCAGCCGCGAGATGACCTTGCCGGACGTGTAGGACTCGTGGAAGCCCACCGACAGCCGCTGCGAGTGCCGGAAGATCCGTCCGCGCAGGTCGAGCAGCAGGTCCTGGCCCACCCGGCCGGAGACGCGCAGGAACGCCCAGCGCAGGAACGTCGTCAGCACGGCGCAGACGGTGTAGCCGGCGACGCACCACGCCAGCACCGAAGCGCTGCCGTCGAGCGCGGCCGGGATGCCCCTGTCGATCGCGGCGGCGATCAGCAGCGGGCCCGCGAGGGTCGCGAGGTTGCCGCCGACCACCGCGGCGACCGCGAGCGACGCCCTGCCGACGCGCGGGCGCAGCAGCGACCCGAGCAGCTTGCGCGAGCGGGCCTGCAACCGCAGACCCGTCTGGTGCGACAGCTCCTCGATCTCCTCGGCGGCGACGCCGCGCCACTCCTCCTCCCCGGCCACGGGCCGGGGCTCGGTTGCCGAGCTCACGACGCCACCTCCTCTTCCACCTGGTCGCGCACCTGGCCGTCATGGTCCGAACTGGACAGCAGACGCCGGTACTCCTCGTTGTGCTCCAACAGTTCCCGGTGCGTGCCGAACGCGGTGATCCGCCCGTCGGACAGCATCGCGACGCGGTCGGCCAGCTGCACGGTCGACGGCCGGTGGGCCACGACCAGTGCCGTGACGCCGCGCAGCACCCGGCGCAGCGCCGCCTCCACCTCGGCCTCGGTGTGCACGTCCAGCGCCGACAGCGGGTCGTCCAGCACGAGCACCGAGGGTTTGCCGACGACCGCGCGGGCGAGCGCCAGCCGTTGCCGCTGACCGCCGGACAGCGACAGGCCCTGCTCGCCGATGCGCGTCGCGAGACCCCACGGCAGCGCGTCCACGAACTCCTCGGCCTTCGCCACCCGCAGCGCCTCGCGCACCCGGTCCTCGCCGACGTCCGGCGCGCCCAGCGCCACGTTCTCCGTCACCGAGGCGGAGAACAGCACCGGCTCCTCGAACGCCGTGCCGACGACCGTGCGCAGGTCCTCCAGCGAGAGGTCCCGCACGTCGACGCCGTCGATCGTGATCCGGCCGCCCGTCGCGTCGGCGAGCCGCGGCACCAGCGCCGTCAGCGTCGTCTTGCCGGACCCGGTCGCGCCGACCAGCGCCACCGTCTCGCCGGGACGCAGGTCGAGGTCGACGCCCTTGAGCACCTCGCGGCCGTCCTCGAACGCGAACCGCACGCCCTCGAACCGCACGTGCCCGCGCACCGGCGAGGGCAGTGCGGCGGGCGTGGCGGGACCGGTGACCGTCACCGGTTCGTCGACGACCTCCCAGTACCGCTCCAGCGCGGAGGCGGTCTGGTTCGTCTCGGCCAGCAGCCAGCCGATGGAGTCGATGGGCCAGCGCAGGTAGGCGCTCACCGCGACCGCCGCGACCAGCGTGCCGACCGTCATCGACCCGTTCACGATGCCGGCCGCGCCGACGCCGAGCATGCCCGCGATCGACAGCTCGGGCAGCACGATCAGCACCGACCACAGCGCCGCCAGGATCGAGACCTTGTGCAGCTCCGTCCTGCGCAGCTCGCGGGCCTGGGCGAGGAACCGCTTCGACAGCTCCGGCCCGCGCCCGAACGCCTTGAGCACCCGGATGCCGAGCACCGACTCCTCGACCGTCGTCGTCAGGTCGCCGGACTGGTCCTGGGCCTTGCGCGCGACGACCTTGAACCTCGACTCGAAGAAGAACGAGATGACGATCAACGGCAGCGCACCGCACAGCGCCACGACCAGCAGCCACGGCGAGAGCGCCGCGATGATGCCCAGCCCGATCAGGACGACCAGGCTGTTCACCACCAGGAAGATGATCGCGAACGCGACGAACCGGCGCACCGTCGTGAGGTCGTTGGTGGCGCGGGACAGCAGCTGGCCGGACTGCCACCGGTCGTGGAACGAGACGGGCAGCCGCTGCAACCGCTGGTACAGGTCGAACCGCATGCGCGCCTCGACCTGGGCCGCCGGGCGGGCCACGACCTTGCGCCGGACGTAGAACAGCCCGGCCTCGGCGAGCCCGAGCACCAGCACGCCCAGGACCAGCCACCACAGCGTCGCGGTGTCGCCGTTCTGGATCGGACCGTCGACGATGCGCTGCGTGAGCAGCGGGATGCCGAGGCCGCACAACATCGCGAGCATCGTCGCCGCCAGCACGACAGCCATCCGTGCGCGGTGCGGCCGCACGTACGGCCACAGCCTCCGCAAGGTCCTGATTGTCGAGTTACGTTGATCGCTCACGCGACGAGCCCCCTCCAGGTCACCTCCAAACTACGAAGGTGACCCGCCATCGGCATCCGGTTTTCTCCGCCCACGAGCGTCCCGGCTCGACATAGGTCGAGGTCAAGAGCACGATGACCGGTATGACGCGATATCTGCGCACCGAGCAGACGATGGCGTTTCCACACGGACGGCTGATCGCGGTCAGGGAGGGCGCGCACTACGTGCTGGCCCCCGACGGCTGGGACCACCTGCCCGGCCCGCGGCCGCGGCACGCCAAGCCCGTCTCCCGTGAGGAGGCCGAGGACTGGTGCGAGAGCGAGGGCTGGGACCTGAACCTGCTCGACGAGGTCCCCACGCCCTCCTGAGCGCTATGACCGCTTGAACGTGACCAGCGCGACGAGCCCGTAGGCGACGGCCGCGAGCAGCGCCTCGGCGTGGTGCCGGTTGGTGAACCACGCCAGCGCCGGCTCGTGCACCTCGAGGTAGAGCCCGATCCCGAGCACGACCGGCCCGAGCAGGATGACCGGCCACACCGGCCGCACCCCGAACACCCACAGGACCGGCCCGGCGAGCACCAGCGACGACACCAGCGCGAGCGGCAGCCCGATCAGCACGAGCAGCAGGAACTCCGACATCGTCGTGCTGTCGAGCCACGTCTTGAGGAAGCCCGACTCGTACGCCCACGTCCACCCGAGCACGAGCCCCGCCCCGACGGCCATCGACAGGACGACCCGGAACAGCAGTCGTCGCCCGGTCCTGCCCGTCTTCCCCGCTGTGCTCTGTTCGGTCACGCCTGCCACGGTAACCAGCGGCCACGCCGCGGGCCAAGGTCCCGCCGCCCGCTGGGGCGCGAACCGGTGCACAACGCGGCCAAGGCGTAGGAGACGCACGCCGTGACCAGGCAGGCGCTCGTCATCAGGCGGTGGACCTCGTCCTGGTAGAGGTCCATCGGCACGAAGAGCCGGACCAGCACGACGGTCACGAGCAGGACGAGCCACAGAGAGGTGCCGATCCCGACGACGGTCCACCCGCGCCGCTGCCGTGCGACGCGGAAGCCCGCCGCGACCAGCACACCCGCGACGACCAGCGACACCAGGAGTCCCAGCCCGAACATGGCCAAGGGCTCGCCGCACCCCGTGCGGCCCGCACCGGGGACGCAGTACGACGAGAACCCGTTGACCGTCAGCAAGAAACCCCAGCCGGCGGCGAACCCGGCACCCGCCCCCACCACAGTGCGCACCACCACGCATCCAGGACTACCTGGTCCCGGACGCGGTCAGGCCCGTCCGCGCGAACCCTCCACAGAACCTTCACGTGGCGCGGACATGAACGCCAGCAGCGCGTACAGCGCGGCGAACACCGCGAACCCCGTCCACGGCACCGCGAGCAGGAACACCATCGCCACCACGGCCATCAGGGTCGCGGGCACGGCCACCAGCCACGCCCGCGGCTCACGACGCCGGTGCAGCACGAACCCGCCCGCGACCGCCGCCACGACGGCGAAGATCGGCACGGACGTCACGAAGGTGCTCAGACAGCCCCAGTCGTCGAACGTGCAGACCTTCCCCGACGCGATCAGCTCGAACATCCCCCACCAGGCCAGCCCGAGGAGCGCTCCCACCCCGGCCGCCAGCGCGACACGTCGTCCCACCGCGTCAACGCCTCGCTCAGCGGTTCGAGCGGACGCCGAGGAGGACGTCCTCCCACGACGGCACGATCGGGTGGTTCTTCTTCCCGCGCTTCGGCGGCGGGTCCTTGCGGACCGGCTTCTCCGCCGCGGGCTCCTGCTCCTTCTTCACCTGCGCGGGGGTGACCGGCGCGGGCTCCTGCTCCTGCGACGTCTCCTGGACCGGCTTCTCCGCCACGACCGGGGCGGGCACCGGTGCCTGGGCCTGCGCGGGAACCGGCACGGGTGCCGGAACCGGTGCGGGCTCCTCGGCGACCGGCGCCGGCAGCACCGGAGCCGCCTCCAGGGCCTGCCGCGCGAGCTGCGTCACCGGCCGCACCGTGCGGAGCGTCCGGTTCGGGTTCGGGTCCATCAGGTCGACCGCGACATCGTCGAGCGCCGTGACCGTGCCGCCCTGCGCACCCGGGTGGAAGGCCCAGTGCGCGCGGTTGTCCGAGCGTCCGGTCGTCCAGTGCAGCTGCACGATCCAGCGGCCGTCGTCACCGCGCCACGAGTCCCAGCTGGTCTCGGACAGGTCGTGCCCGCGCAGGCCGAACGAGTGCGCGACGACCTCACCGAGCGTCTGCACATCGGGGCCGTCCTCGCGGACCGGGTGCGCGCGCTGGGCCAGCTCGGCCGTGCGCGACCGCTCCAGCAGGACCGGGTAGGCGAAGCGCTCGATGCGGTGCGTCGGCATGCCCGCGGCGGCCGCGACCTGCTCGATGGACTCGCCCGCGCGGATGCGCTGCTGGATCTCGCGGGGCCGCATCTGGGCCTCGCCGGACTCGATCTGCATCTGGCCGAGGCGCGCGAGGTCACCGCGCAGGGCCGCCCGCAGGCGCTCGTCAGCGGGGAGCGTGAAGCGCTCGCCGCGGTTTTCGGGGTCCTCGAGGATGACGGACTTGCCGTCCTCGTCGAGCCCGATGACTCGCAGCGCTCGCATCGTGGCCTCCCTGAATTCGCACCTCGCCAGCAGACAACGTTAGGACAACGAGGCGCCCACGAGTGGGAGACTCGCCGATATCTCTACGTGATCTTGCCAGTTCACGAGGGTTGCCGCACGCCTGATTCCGGCAGGCTCACCTCGACCACGAGCCCGCCTCCCCCGTTCGGACGAGCCGTCACCGAGCCGTCGTGGGCCTTCGCCACGGACCGCGCGATCGACAGCCCGAGGCCAGATCCGGCGGTGCCCGTGCGGTCCTGGAGACGCCGAAAGGGCTCGAACAACCCGGGTACTGCCTGGGCAGGCACGGTGGGGCCGGTGTTGGTGACGGTGAGTTGTCGATCAAGGGTGATCAACACCGTGCCGCCGGGGTGGTTGTAGAGGACGGCGTTGCGAAGCAGGTTGCCGACGAGCTGCGCTATCAAGACGCGATCGCCCTCAACCAGATACGTGCGAGTGCGGACGATAAACGTGACTTTCTTCTCCGAAGCGAGTGCGGCGCACGCCTCCACTTCGTCGTCCACGACCTCGTCCAGCCAGACGAGCTCACGTGACGTCAGACCGCGGTCACTGCGAGCAAGCACCAGCAGCCCGTCGATGAGCTTCTCGCTCCGCTCGTTCGTGTCGAGCAGGTGCGCTCCGAGACGGCGCATCTCCGCGGAGGCGTCCGGCGCGGCCAGCGCCACCTCGATCAGCGTCCGCTGCACGGCCAGCGGCGTGCGCAGCTCGTGCGAGGCGTTCGCGACGAACCGCTTCTGGCTGTCGAACGACGACGCGAGCCGGTCGAGCATCCCGTCGAAGGTGTCCGCGAGCTGCTTGAGCTCGTCCGGCGGCCCGTCCAGCTCGATCCGCTCGTCCAGCCGCTCCGCCTCCAGCCGGTGTGCCGTCGTGGTGATCGAGTGCAGTGGTGCCAGCACCCGTCCCGCCACGACCCAGCCGAGCCAGACGGCGAGCACCGCGGCCACCAGCAGCGCGATGACCGACTGCCACAGGACCGTCTCCATCGTGTCCGTCTTGACCTGCTCCGCCGTGTACACGAGCGTGTTGGCCGGCAGCTCCGCGGCGGCGATCCCCTCCGAGGTCTGGAGGACCTCGAAGCCCGGCAGCCGCATCGCCGGCTCCGTGGCGGAGACGGCCGCCATCCCGCCCTGCAACGGTGCCCACTCGGCGAGCAGGAAGTAGTTGAGCGCGACCAGCGCGATGCCCGCGATCAGGAACACCCCGGCGTACCAGGCCGTCAGCCTGGTCCGCAGCGTCACGAGCCGAACCGGTAGCCGGCGCCGGGCACGGTCCGGATGACCTGCGGCGCCCCCAGCTTGCGGCGCAGCGTCATCACCGCCACCCGCACGGCGTTGGTGAACGGGTCGGCGTGCTCGTCCCACGCCTTCTCCAGCAGCTCCTCCGCGCTCACGACGTTGCCCTCCGCCCGCATCAGCACCTCCAGCACCGCGAACTCCTTCGGCGACAGCGGCAGGAACCGCCCGTCGCGCGCCGCCTGGTGCCGGGGCACGTCCAGCGTCACGCCCGCGCGTTCGAGCACCGGCGGCAGCGCGGGCCGCGCCCGGCGTCCCAGCGCCTGCACCCGCGCCACCAGCTCCGCGAACGCGAACGGCTTGGTCAGGTAGTCGTCGGCGCCGAGCCCGAGCCCTTCGACGCGGTCGTCGATCCCGGCCGCCGCCGTCAGCATCAGCACCCGCGCCTCGCCTCCGGACGCGTGCACCGCCCCGCACACCTCGTCGCCGTGCACCCGCGGCAGGTCGCGGTCGAGCACCACCACGTCGTAGGCGTGCACCCCGACGCGTTCCAGCGCCGCCTCGCCGTCGTAGCAGACGTCCACCGCCATCGAGTACCGGCGCAGCCCCTCGGCGATGGTGTCCGCGAGCAGCTGTTCGTCCTCGACCACCAGCACACGCATGACGTCATTGTCCGCGAGCGGGGGATAAGCAGCGGATAAGCACTTTCGCTTAACGGCCCCGAATGACCGCCTCCGTAGACCTGTCACCGTGAAGAAGACCACCGCGCTCGTCGCGGCACTGCTGCTGGCCCTGACGGCCTGCGGCAACCAGCCCGCGGGGAACGAGCAGAAGCAGGACGACACGGCGGACATGGTCAAGTTCGCCCAGTGCATGCGGGAGAACGGCATCGACATGCCCGACCCCGGCAGCGGCGGCGAGGACATCGCGCTCGCCGTCCCCGGCGGCGACGCCGACGGCGAGAAGGTGGAGGCCGCCCACGAAGCCTGCAAGCAGCACCTGCCCAACGGCGGCGAGTTCAAGCCTCCGTCACCGGAGGAGCAGGACAAGATGCGCGAGCAGGCGAAGTGCATGCGGGACAAGGGCTACAACTGGCCCGACCCGAACTTCGACGGCGGCGGTGCCGGCGAGCCGATCGAGCTGCCCGACCTCGCCGACGAGAAGGTCAAGCAGGACATGAAGGACTGCGGCCTCGGCGAGGGCATGATGGTGAGCGGGTCCACCGGATGACCAGGCGCGGGAACAGGAAGGTCCTGGTCGCGGCCCTCGTCGCCGCCGTCGTGCTCGGCACCGGTTCGGTCGTCGTCCTCACCAGGCTCGCGGCCGACCAGGCCGCCGCCGCCCCGCTGCGGAACGCCCCGGCCAAGACCGCGCAGGTGACCAGGACGAACCTGGCCGACCAGCAGTCGGTCACCGGCCAGCTCGCCTACGGCGCGGAACGCGTCCTCACCGGCCGCAAGGGCGGCACCGTCACCGGACTGCCCGCCACCGGCGCCGTCGTCGACCGCGGGCAACCGGTGTACTGGGCGGACGCCAAGCCGGTGCCACTGTTCCACGGCGGGCTGCCGCTCTACCGCGAGCTGGAGTCCGGCATGACCAACGGACCCGACGTGAGGGTGGTCGAGGAGAACCTCGCCGCGCTGGGGTTCGAGGACTTCGGCGAACCCGACGAGAAGTTCACCTACTACACGGCCACCGCGCTGAAGAAGTGGCAGAAGGCCAACGGCCTGGAGCAGACCGGCAAGCTCAGCCCCGGCGACGTCGTCGTCCAGCCCGGCGCCGTCCGCGTGTCGTCGCTGACCGCCCAGCTCGGCGCCCCCGCCACCGGCGACCTGATGAAGGTGACCGGCACCGAGCGCGCCGTCACCGTCGAGCTGGAGCAGTCCAAGCAGCGCCTCGCGAAGCAGGGCGAGAAGGTCGAGCTGTCCATCAGCGGCGGCAAGACCACCACCGGCACCATCACCACCGTCACCCGCAAGCCCGGCGACGAGAACCAGGGCCAGAAACCGAAGATCGTCCTCACCATCTCCGTCGACGACGTCAGCGCCGCCGAGGGCCTCGACACCGCGAGCGTCACCGCGCTCTTCACCGTGGCGATGAAGCCGAACGTCCTCGCGGTCCCCGTCGGCGCCCTGCTCGCGTTGGACGAGGGCGGCTACGGCGTCGTCACCGAGGACGGCAAGACGGTCCCGGTCACCGTCGGCATCTTCGCCAAGGGCAAGGTCGAGGTGCGGGGGGACGGTCTGCGCGAGGGCATGAAGGTGGTGACCACCGAGTGATCACCGTCGACCACGCGAGCCGCACCTACCCCGGCGGCGTGCAGGCGCTGCGCGACGTGTCCCTGTCCGTGCGAAGCGGCGAGATGCTGGCCATCGTGGGCCCGTCCGGCTCGGGGAAGTCGACGCTGCTGCACCTGATGGGCACCCTCGACAAGCCGACCAGCGGCACCGTCGAGATCGACGGTCACGACGTGTCCTCGTTGTCCGACAACGCCTTGTCCGCGCTGCGAGCCCGCACCATCGGCTTCGTGTTCCAGCAGTTCTTCCTCACCGACGGCCTGTCCGCGATCGAGAACGTCGCCTCCGGCCTCGTCTACGCCGGAGTCCCGCGCTCGAAACGGCGGGCGATGGCGATGTCCGCTTTGGACAGAGTGGGCCTGCTGCACCGCGCACTGCACAAGCCGCACGAGCTCTCCGGCGGCGAACGCCAGCGCGTCGCGATCGCACGGGCCGTCGTGAACACGCCCGGCATCCTGCTGGCCGACGAGCCGACCGGGAACCTGGACACGCGCACCGGCGCCGGGGTGCTGGAACTGCTGGAGAGCCTCAACGCCGACGGCACGACGGTCGTGATGATCACGCACGACCGCGACATCGCGGCCTGGGCCCCGCGCCGCGTCGAGGTCCGCGACGGGGTGATCCTGTGATCGACCTCCTCCGCCTCGGGTTCTTCGGCATGCGGACCCGCCCCGTCCGCGCCGTCCTCTCCGCGCTGGGCATCGCGATCGGCATCGCCGCGGTGGTCGCGGTCGTCGGCATCCCGGCGTCGAGCGCGGCGGCGTTGCGGGACAAGATGTCCAGGCTGGGCACCAACCTGCTCACCGCCGCGCCCGGCCAGGACTTCTTCGGCGCCGACGCGAAGCTGCCGGAGACGGCCGTGCCGATGGCCAAGCGGATCGGGGCCGTGTCGGCGGCCAGCGCCACCGGGCAGCTGTCCGCGAAGGTGCGCAAGAACGACCTCGTGCCGGAGAGCGACACGCTCGGGTTGCAGGTGCAGGCTGCGGAGCAGGACCTGCTGAAGGTGCTGAACGCCGAGGTCCGCGCCGGCCGGTGGCTCACGCCGGGCGAGCGGACGGTGGTGCTCGGGGGCACCGCCGCGGCGCGGCTCGGTGTCGGCAAGCCCGGTGTGCAGGTGTGGATCGACGGCCAGTGGTTCACGGTCGTCGGCGTTCTCGGGCCGTTGCCGCTGTCTCCGGAGATCGACAGGTCGGTGCTGGTCGGCTGGGAGGCGGCGAAGGAGGTGTTCGGCTTCACCGGCAACGCGAGCACCGTCTACGTGCGCACGAGCGAGGACCAGGTCGACAACGTCCGCGAGCTGCTCGGGCCGACGTTGAACCCGCAGCGGTCCAACGAGGTCAGGGTGTCCAGGCCGTCGGAGGCGCTGGAGGCTCAGCAGTTGGCGGAGAACTCCTACAACGCGTTGTTCCTCGGCCTTGGCGGGGTCGCGTTGCTGGTGGGCGGCGTCGGCGTGGCGAACACGATGGTGATCTCGGTGCTGGAACGCCGCCGCGAGATCGGCCTGCGCAGGGCGCTCGGGGCGACCCGGCGGCAAGTCAGGTGGCAGTTCCTCACCGAGTCGGTGCTGTTGTCCGGGCTCGGCGGGCTGGTCGGCGTGGTCGTGGGGATCGCGGTCACCGCGGGGTACTCGATCAGCCAGCGGTGGCCTGCGGCACTGCCCTGGCCTGCCCTGCTCGGGGGAGTGGGCTCGGCCGTCGTCATCGGCGCCATCGCCGGCGTCTACCCGGCGGTGCGGGCGGCACGCCAGTCGCCCACCGACGCCCTCGCCTGACCCGCCCCGCAACGCACGCGGGGGCCCTTCGTACTGTCACATAGTACGAAAGGCCCCCGCGTGCGGTTGGTCAGAGCTGGCCGACTACCCAGTCGACGGCCTGCGTGAGGATCGTGACGTCGTCCGGCTCGATGGCCGGGAACATCGCGACCCGCAGCTGGTTCTTGCCGAGCTTGCGGTACGGCTCGACGTCCACGATGCCGTTGGCGCGCAACACCTTCGCGACGGTCGCGGCGTCCACGTCGTCGGAGAAGTCGATCGTGCCGACGACCTGCGACCGGTCCTGGGCCTTCTCGACGTACGGCGAGGTGTACGCGGTCTTCTCGGCCCAGCTGTACAGCCGGTCGCTGGAGTCCTTGGTGCGCGCGACGGCCCAGTCGAGGCCGCCGTTGCCGTTGATCCAGTCGATCTGGTGCGCCAGCAGGAACAGCGTGGCGACCGACGGCGTGTTGTACGTCTGGTCCTTGGTGGAGTTGTCGAGCGCCGTCGGCAGCGACAGGAACTCCGGCACCCAGCGGTCCTTGAGCTCCTCGACGCGCTCCAGCGCCTTCGGCGACATCAGCGCGAGCCACAGGCCGCCGTCCGAGGCGAACGACTTCTGCGGCGCGAAGTAGTAGACGTCGAAGTCCTCGGCCTTGACCGGCAGGCCACCGGCGCCGGACGTGGCGTCGATCGCGATCAGCGCGTCACCCGAGCCCTCCGGCCGCAGGACCGGCATGGCCACACCGGTCGAGGTCTCGTTCTGCGCCCAGCCGACCAGGTCGGCTCCCTCGGCGTAGAACAGCTCGGGCGCCGTGCCCGGCTCGGCCTTGGTGACCAGCGAGTCCTTCAGGAACGGCGCGGTCTGCGTCACCTTGGCGAACTTGGACGAGAACTCGCCGTTGGTGAAGTGCTGCGCGGTCTCGCGGACCAGCCCGAACGACGCCGCGTCCCAGAACGCCGTGGTGCCACCGTTGCCGAGCACGACCTCGTACCCGTCGGGCAGCCCGAACAGCTCGCGCAGTCCGGACCGGACGCGGCCGACGAGGTTCTTGACGGGCTTCTGCCGGTGAGACGTGCCGAGCAGCGCGGCACCCTCGAACGCGAGGGCCTGCACGGCCTCGGGACGCACCTTGGACGGTCCACAGCCGAAGCGGCCGTCGGACGGCTTGAGCTCGGCGGGAAGCACCAACGAGGTCGGATCGGCGGTCTGGGTCATGTGGTCACGCCTCCGGGGCGGTGGACTGTGCTGAACGGACCTGACCGGCGCCGTTGCCGGAGTTCACAGTGTTGCAGGCCGGTGGCGGGGACGTGTCGGGCGGGTGTCGTGGGTCACTCGAGGTGCGTCTGACACGGGGTCCCGGCCAGGCCCTCCGGGAACCGGCGAACAACACCGAACGCCCGCGTGACGTGCGGTTACCGGAGCATGCCCCGGTCCATCGCCGTCGTCACCGCCGCCGTCCGGTCCGACACTCCCAGCTTGTTGAACACCCGCAGCAGGTGCGTCTTCACGGTCGCCTCCGAGATGAAGAGCTCCCGCCCGATCTCCGCGTTCGACAGCCCCTTCGCGACCAGCCGCAGCACCTCGGCCTCCCGCGCGGACAGGGGAGGCGTCCGCACCTGCCCGACGACCTTGGCGACCATCGACGGCGCCAGCACGGTCTCGCCCCGCGCCGCCGCGCGGATGGCCGCGATCAGGTCCTCGGTCGTCGAGTCCTTCAGCAGGTAGCCGGACGCACCGGCCTCCACGGCGCGCAGGATGTCCGAGTCGGTCTCGTACGTGGTCAGCACCAGCACCCGCGGGCCGGTGCCGGCGATCCGGGCGGTCGCGGCCACACCGTCCATCCCGGGCATGCGCAGGTCCATCAGCACGACGTCCGGCTTGAGCAGGGCCGCCTGGTCGACGGCCTCCTGGCCGGACCCCGCGTCGCCGACCACCTCCAGGTCGTCGGCGACGAGCATCCCGCGCAGTCCCCTGCGCACCACGGGGTGGTCGTCCACCAGCAGGATCCTGATCACAGCGGCACCTCCACCAGCACCGACGCACCCTCGTCGGTCGTGAGCGACAGCGTGCCACCCACCTGTTCGAGCCGTGCGCGCATGCCCCGCAGGCCGAAGCCCTCCGGGGCGTCGCCGAAGCCGCGGCCGTCGTCGCGCACCTCCAGGGACACGCCGTCCGGGTCGTAGCGCAGCACCACGTCCACGCTGGACGCCTCGGAGTGGCGTGCCACGTTCGCCAGCGCTTCCTGGACGGTGCGGACCAGCACCACGTCGACGGACGTGGCCAGGGGCACGGGGTCGCCGATCACGCGGAACGTCGACGGCACCGGAGCGGCGGAGACCAGGCGGCGCAACGCGTCCTCCACAGTGGAACCGTCCAGAGGGGACGGTGCGTTGGAGGCGACGAGAGCCCGTGCCTCGCGCAGGTTCTCGCGGGCGGTCCGCAGTGCCAGCTCGACGTTCGGCTGGGCGCCCTGCAACAGCGTGATGATCGACGTGAAGCCCTGCGCCAGGGTGTCGTGGATCTCCGCCGACCAGCGCGCCCGTTCGGCCTCGATGGTCAGCGCCTCGATGCGTTGCAGCAGCTCGCCGCGTTGCGCGTTCTGCTGCGCGATGCGGCTGATGGCCCAGCCGAACGCCTGCGAGAAGCTGACGATCAGCAGCGCGGCGGGCCACGGCAGGGCGGGCTGGGCGCCCGCGGCCCAGGTCAGGATCTGCGGGGTGAAGACGAACAGCACCATCGGCAGGAACGCCCAGGTGGTCGGCAGGACCATGTAGACCTGCGGGACCAGGCCGAACAGGGCGAAGGTCGCGTTGCCGCTGAACCAGACCGCCGGGGCGAACGTCGCGAGCGACCCGGCGGCGTAGACGAGGCCGCGCCAGTCCTCCACCTCGCGCTGCATGAGCTTCCTGCCGTAAGCGAGGAACCACAGGCCGTTGAGGGCCAGCAGCCCTGCCGACGTGAGCCGGTCGGCGAGGCCGCCGGTGTCGATGAGGATCAGGACGAGCGCGGTGGCCTGGGTGATCGCGAAGAGCACGTACCAGGTGATCAGCGACTGGTGTTGCTCCACCTGAACGTCCTGGCGACGAGCACCAGGCCGATGACCGTCCACGCCCCGAGCACCAGCGCGGTCCTGCCCAGCTCCCATGATCCCGCCGCCTCCATGACCGCGTAGCCGTCGTCCAGTGCGAACACCGAACGGAAACCCTGACACACCCACTTCAGCGGGAAGAACGATCCCACCGTCCGCAGCGACTCGGGCAACGCCGACTGCATGATGAACACGCCGCTGAGGAACTGCAGCACGACGTACGGCAGGTTGAACACGCCCGCCGCGGTCTTGGTGGACTTCGCGAGCGCGCTCAGGGCGACACCGATCAACGAGCACGCGATGACGCCGAGCGAGAACACCCACGCGAACGTCAGCCACTTGTCCAGGCTGGTCGGCAGCTGCAGGTCGAACCGCACGATGCCGACGACGGCGAGCAGCGCCGCCTCGACCAGGCTGGACACGAAGACCAGGACGATCTTGCCGATGAAGTAGGACGTGAACGGCATCGGCGTGCCGCGCAACCGTTTGAGCGTGCCGTCCTCGCGGTCGCCCACGACGCTCATGCCCAGCCCGACGAACGACGTCGAGATGATGCCCGCGCCGATCATGCTGGCCGCGAACATCTGCGCCGCCGCGGCCTCCTTCACGTACACGGTGCCGAGCAGCAGCATCAGCACGGCGGGCAGCGACACCGTGAAGATGAGGTTCTCCTTCTGCCGGAAGAACTCCCGCAGCTCGCTGCCGCCCCTCGCGAGGCCGAGCCGCAGGGGCGAGGGCAGGGCCGGTCGCGTGGTGGTCGCCGTGGTCATTTGATCAGCTCCAGGTAGACGTCTTCCAGCGACGGGCGGGTGACGGTCAGCTCGGCCGGCTCGCCGTGGCGCGCCAGCTCGGCGATGGTCTTGGCGGGTTCGGAGGTGCGGATCTCGGTGTAGCCGCCGGCGGCGAGGTACCGGACCGTGGCGTCGGCGTTGGCGCGTCCGCCCAGCGTGCGCGGGGTGCCCTCGGCGACGATCCGGCCACCGGCGAGCACGGCCACGCGGTCGGCGAGCGCCTCGGCCTCGTCGAGGTAGTGCGTGGTCAGCAGGATCGTGGTGCCCTCGGCGGCCAGCCGCTTCACGAGACCCCAGAACTGGCGCCGCGCCTCGGGGTCGAACCCCGTGGTCGGCTCGTCCAGGAAGACGAGCTCGGGGCGGCCGATGATGCCGAGCGCCACGTCCAGCCGCCGCCGCTGCCCGCCGGACAACGTGCCGACGCGCGCCTTCGCCTTCTCCGTGAGCCCGACGAGGTCGATGACCTCCTCCGGGTCGCGCGGGTCGGCGTAGTACCCGGCGTAGTGGCGGACGGCCTCGCGCACGGTCAGCGTCGCGGCGTCCGTCGCGCTCTGCAGCACGATGCCGAGCTTCGAACGCCACTCCCGGCCGCCCTCGGCCGGGTCGACGCCCAGCACGCTCACCTCGCCCCCGTCGCGGTCGCGGTGCCCCTCCAGGATCTCCACGCTCGTGGTCTTCCCTGCCCCGTTCGGGCCGAGCACGGCGAACACCTCGCCGCGAGCGACGTCGAGGTCCACCCCCGCCACCGCCCGATGGCCCTTGTAAGCCTTGGTCAGGCCCCTCACCCGGATCGCGTTCATGGGGAAGATCCTGCTGCTCGGCACCCCTCTCGCGGGACGACCGCACCGCTGACCCCGGCTGTCAACCGGTCGATGGACACGCGTCTGTGTTTCAGCCGTGTTTCCACTCCACGATCTTGAGCTTTCCCGTGTTAGAACGGCCGGGTGCATCTGACGCCGCATGAACGCGACAAGCTCCTCGTGCACGTCGCCGCCGACGTGGCCCGGCGCCGCCTCGAACGCGGGGTGCTCCTCAACTACCCCGAAGCCGTCGCGCTGGTCACCGACCACGTGCTGGAGGGTGCGCGGGACGGCCGCACGGTCAGCGAGCTGATGGAGAGCGGGCGCACCGTGCTCGCGCCGGAGCAGGTCATGCGGGGCGTGCCGGAGATGATCGACTCGGTGCAGGTCGAGGCGACCTTCCCGGACGGCACCAAGCTCGTCACCGTGCACCACCCGATCGCCCCCTCCGGCGGACCGGCGCCCGGCGAGGTCGTCGTCGGCCCCGAGCCCGTCGAGCTCAACCCCGGCCGCCCGCGCGTGACGATGACCGTCGTCAACGTCGCCGACCGGCCCGTCCAGGTGGGCTCGCACTTCCACTTCGCGTCGGTCAACACCGGCCTGGAGTTCGACCGCGAGGCCGCGTTCGGCTACCGGCTCGACATCCCGGCGGGCACCGCCGTGCGGTTCGAGCCCGGCGTCGAGCGCGAGGTCACGCTGGTTCCTTTGGCAGGCTTGAGGATCGTGCGGGGGTTGCAGCGATGATCGACCGCGAGCGTTACGCCGAGCTGCTCGGGCCGACGGTCGGCGACCGGGTCCGGCTCGCCGACACCGACCTGTTCATCGAGGTCACCGAGGACCTGAGCCGCGGCACGGGTTCCGGCGACGAGGTGATCTTCGGTGGCGGCAAGGTGATCCGCGAGTCGATGGGGCAGGGCGTCGCGACCCGTGCCGAGGGCGCTCCCGACCTGGTCATCACCGGCGCTGTCGTCCTGGACCACTGGGGCGTCGTCAAGGCCGACGTCGGGGTGCGGGACGGGCGGATCGTCGCGATCGGCAAGGCCGGCAACCCCGACACGATGGACGGCGTCCACCCCGATCTCGTCATCGGTCCGTCCACGGAGATCCTGTCCGGCAACGGGAAGATCCTCACCGCGGGCGGCATCGACTGCCACGTGCACTTCATCTGCCCGCAGATCGTGGACGAGGCGCTGGCGTCCGGGCTCACCACCCTGGTCGGCGGCGGCACCGGTCCTGCCGAGGGCACGAAGGCCACCACCGTCACGCCCGGCGCGTGGAACCTCGGCCGGATGCTGACGTCGATGGACCACATGCCGGTCAACGTCCTGTTGCTGGGCAAGGGGAACACGGTCTCGGCCGAGGCGCTGGAGGAACAGCTCGCCGGTGGCGCGGGCGGGTTCAAGCTGCACGAGGACTGGGGCACCACGCCCGCCGCGATCGACGCGTGCCTGCGGGTCGCGGACTCGTCCGGCGTGCAGGTCGCGATCCACACGGACACGTTGAACGAGGCCGGTTTCCTGGAGTCCACAGTGGACGCCATCGCCGGTCGGTCGATCAACGCCTACCACTCGGAGGGAGCGGGCGGCGGGCACGCGCCGGACATCATCCGGGTCGTCTCGCTGCCGAACGTGCTGCCGTCGTCGACGAACCCGACGCGTCCGCACACCGTCAACACGCTCGAGGAGCACCTCGACATGCTGATGGTCTGCCACCACCTCAACCCGTCCGTGCCGGAGGACCTCGCGTTCGCCGAGTCGCGCATCCGGCCCACCACGATCGCCGCCGAGGACCTGCTGCACGACCTCGGCGCCATCTCCATGATCTCGTCGGACTCCCAGGCGATGGGCCGCGTCGGTGAGGTGATCATCCGGACCTGGCAGACCGCGCACGTGATGGCCAGACGCCGGACGATGGACGACAACCTGCGGGCGCGGCGGTACGTCGCCAAGTACACGATCAACCCGGCCATCGCGCACGGCATCGCCGACGAGGTCGGCTCGGTCGAGCCCGGCAAGCTCGCGGACCTCGTGCTGTGGGAGCCGAAGTTCTTCGGCGTGCGGCCGTCCGTGGTGCTCAAGGGCGGCTTCATCGCGTGGGGTGCGATGGGCGACGCCAACGCGTCGATCCCGACCCCGCAGCCGGTGTGGGCGCGGCCGATGTTCGGCGCGACGGCCGGGGCGGCGTCGAGCGTGTTCTTCGTGGCGCAGCAGGCGATCGACGCGGGTCTCGGCGACCGGTACGCGCGGCGGCTGCTGCCGGTGGCCAACACCCGTTCGGTCACCAAGGCGGACATGGTCCTCAACGACGCGATGCCGGACGTGCGGGTCGACCCGGACAGCTTCGCCGTGCACGTCGACGGCGACCTGGTCGAACCCTCGCCGGTCGCCGAGCTGCCGATGGCCCAGCGGTACTTCCTGTTCTGATGCTGACCGCGCTGATCCTCGCCGACTCCCGCTTCCCCGGCGGCGGCCACGTGCACTCCGGCGGGCTGGAGGAGGCCGCCGCGCGCGGGCTCGTGCACGACGAGCCGTCGCTGCGGTCGTTCCTGCACGGCCGGCTGCTCACGTCCGGGCTGCTGGCGGCGGGCTTCGCGGCGGCGGCGGCACGCGGTGAGGACCTGGCCGTGCTCGACGCCGAACTGGACGCCCGCACGCCGTCGCCCGCCCAGCGCGAGGCGTCCAGAGCGCAGGGGCGCGGCATGCTGCGGGCCGCCCGGCGCGCCTGGCCGTCGGCGCGGCTGGAGGAGCTGCCGCGCGACCCGCACCAGCCGCTGGTGATCGGCGTGCTCGTCGACGACCCGTACGAAGCGGCGCTGACCTGCGCTTATCTGGCGGTGAGCGGTCCGGCGTCGGCGGCGGTGCGGCTGCTCGGGCTCGACCCGTTCGGGGTCAACGCGGTCGTGGCGGCGCTCGGCGTCGAGGACGTCGCCGCACGGGCGGCCAAGGAGCTGCCCGCACTCGGTTCGCCCGCCTTGGACCTCTTGGCGGAGGCACACGTTCGACGTGAAGGGGTGCGTCTCTTTGGGAGCTAACCACGGGCCCGACCCGCACGGTCACCACCACGGCAAGGCGCCGCGCATCGGCATCGGCGGCCCCGTCGGCAGCGGCAAGACCGCGCTGACGGCCGCCCTCTGCCGCGCGCTGGGGTCGCAGCTGGACCTGGCGGTCGTCACCAACGACATCTACACGACCGAGGACGCCGACTTCCTGCGCCGCGCGGGCGTGCTGGACCCGTCGCGCATCGAGGCCGTGCAGACGGGCTGCTGCCCGCACACCGCGATCCGCGACGACATCACCGCGAACCTCGACGCGGTCGAACGCCTGGAGCACCGCTTCCCCGACCTGGACCTGGTGATCATCGAGAGCGGCGGCGACAACCTGACGGCGGTGTTCTCCCGCGGCCTGGTCGACCGGCAGATCTTCGTCGTCGACGTCGCGGGCGGCGACAAGGTCCCGCGCAAGGGCGGCCCCGGCGTCACGACCGCCGACCTGCTGGTGATCAACAAGGTCGACCTCGCGCCGTTCGTCGGTGCCGACATGGAGGTCATGGTCTCCGACGCCCACCGGATGCGCGGCGAGCTGCCGGTGATCGCGCAGTCGCTCGTCGAGACCCCGGAGGCGCCCGAGGTCGCCAAGTGGGTGCTGGCCCAGCTGTGAAGGCCACCGCACGCCTGGTCGTCACGCGGGACCCGCACGGCAACAGCGTCGTGCGGGTCCTGCGTTCGCAGTCACCCCTGACGCTGGTGCCGCACCGCCGCGTGGGACCCGTCGCGCTGGTGCACCTCGTCTCGTCGGTCACGGCCCCGCTGGGCGGCGACTCGCTGTCCCTGACCGTCGAGGTCGGACCTGGAGCCTCGCTCGAGCTCCGCGGCGTCGCGGCGACCCTGCTGCTGCCCGGTTCGTCCGGTGACGCCTCGTCGTCCGAAACCCGTTTCCTGATCGAGGGATCAGTCCACTACCTCCCGGAACCCACCGTGGTCACGAGCCGCGCCCGTCACACGGCCGTGGTCGAGGCCGAATTGGACGGTCACGCGCAGTTGCGAACCCGCGAGGTGCTCGTGCTCGGCCGGACCGGCGAGGACCCCGGCTCCCTGACCACGTCCGTGCGCGCGACCCGTTGCGGCAAACCGTTGCTGCATCAACAACTCGTCGTCGGCGACCGCGAGCTCGACGCGTCCGCGGCCGGCCTCGCGGGCAAGCGCGTCATCGGCACCGAGGTGGTGCTCGACGGGGTGACGCGACCGGCGCTCGGCGGGGAGTGGTGGAGCGCCGTTCCGTTGGCAGCAGGCGGAAGTCTCGTCACCGCGCTGGGCGACGACGTGGTGACGATCACACGGGTGCTGGACGCCATCTGACTCGATCCCGGTTTCGATCCAGAACCGCCAAACCACGGAAAGTCACCGCTCGGGTGGGCGTCATCACCACGCAGGCGGTTTCGGGAAACGTGCGCCGTGCGTATGGTCGCGGGTCCAGGGACCACGAGTTCTGCCCGCTCACTGGGAGGTTCGCCGATGACGGAGACCACGAACATCGCACTTCCGGCGATGCGCGTGTCCTACGAGCAGGGCTCGCTGAGCGAGTCGGAGCTTGCCGCCACCTGGCACGAACAGCTCCAGCTGTGGCTGGACCAGGCCGCCGGCGCCGGACTGCCCGAGCCCAACGCGATGGTGCTCGCCACCACCGACACCCAGGGCCGCCCGTCCTCCAGGACGGTGCTCGCCAAGGGACTCGACGAGCGCGGGCTGGTGTTCTTCACCAACTACACCTCGAACAAGTCGCACGACCTGATGGCCACCCGCTACGCCTCCGCCACCTTCCCGTGGTTCGCGATGCAGCGGCAGGCCCACGTCCGCGGCGTCGTCGAGAAGGTCGGGCCGGCCGAGACGGCCGCCTACTGGGCTTCGCGCCCGCGTGGGTCGCAGATCGGGGCCTGGGCCTCGCCGCAGTCACGGGTGGTGAACGGGCGATCCACTTTGGAGTCGGCGCTGCACAAGATCGAGCGGCAGTTCGCGGACACCGAGAAGATTCCCGTGCCGCCGCACTGGGGTGGGTGGCGGATCCGGCCGGAGGAGGTCGAGTTCTGGCAGGGGCGGCGGGATCGGATGCACGACCGGCTGCGGTTCCGGCTCGGGCGGGACGGGTGGCGCATGGAGCGAGTAGCCCCGTAGGGCTTGAGCGGTGGGCGGGCGTCTTCCCCTGTGGGCGGGGGGAGGCGCCCGTTTTCGTGGTTCGGGGCTGACCGGGAGCGGGTCCGTGCCGAGCCGGCCGAGCCCGGCGCGTGAGGCGGGTGGGGGCCGGCTGGAACCTGCGCCCGTCCTCGCACGTCCTCAGGCTGTCGAAGGGTCCGGAACCCACACCTGCATACTGGGATTTCGGCAACAGCTAGCTACGAGGTGCGATTTCACGTGTGCGGAGTGCTCGGACTCATCTGTTCCACCGAAGCCGCCGCGGCCAGCGCGCGCGGCTCTGTGGCCGCAGCACTGCGCTGCCAGCGCCACCGCGGGCCGGACGAGCAGGACACCTGGGCCGATGCCGAGGTCGTCTACGGGTTCAACCGGCTGGCGTTCATCGACCTGGACCACTCCCACCAGCCGCTGGTGTGGGGGCCGCCGGACAACCCGACGCGGTACACGTTGAACTTCAACGGCGAGATCTACAACTACCAGGAGCTGCGGGCCGAGCTGGCCATGCACTTCGGGGCCCAGTTCAAGACGAAGGGGGACGGGGAGTCGATCGTCGCCGGGTACCACTACCTCGGGGCCGACTGGGTCAAGAAGCTGCGCGGCATGTTCGCGTTCATGATCTGGGACGCTCAGGAGCGCGTGGTGTTCGGGGCGCGGGACCCGTTCGGGATCAAGCCGTTGTACTGGGCCTCCGGGCCCGGTGGGGTGGCGTTCTCGTCGGAGAAGAAGAGCTTGTTGCAGCTCACCGGGGTGCTGGGGATCAGCCAGGAGCTGGACGAGAAGGCGTTGCAGCACTACCTGGTGTTGCAGTACGTGCCGGAGCCCGAGTCGTTGCACAAGGCGATCCGGCGGGTGGAGTCGGGGACGTCGTTCAAGGTCAGCCCTGGTGGGCAGGTGCTGTTCAACCGGTACTTCAAGCCCGTGTTCTCGCCGCGGCCGGTCAACGGGGCGCACGAGGCGGAGGCGCTGTACGACCGGATCGCCGAGGTCATGCGCGACTCGGTGGCCAAGCACATGATCTCCGACCCGGACGTGACGGTCGGGGCGTTCCTGTCGGGCGGGATCGACTCGACGGCGACGGCCACGCTCGCGAAGCAGCACAACCCGAACCTCATCGCGTTCACCAGCGGGTTCGACCGGCAGGGGTACTCGGAGGTGGACGTCGCGGCCGAGACGGCGGCGGCCATCGGGGTGCGGCACGTCGTCCGGACGGTGTCGCCGGACGAGATGATGGAAGAGCTGCCGCTGATCCTGTGGTACCTCGACGACCCGGTGGCGGACCCGGCGCTGGTGCCGTTGTACTTCATCGCCAAGGAGGCGCGGAAGTACGTCAAGGCGGTGCTCTCGGGTGAGGGCGCGGACGAGCTGTTCGGCGGGTACGTGATCTACCACGAGCCGTTGTCGCTGTCGCCGTTCGAGAAGGTGCCGGGCAGCGTGCGCAAGCTGATGGGCGCCGTGTCCAAGTCCATTCCGGAGGGTGTGCGGGGCAAGGACCTGCTCAGGCGCGGGTCGCTCAAGCTGGAGGAGCGCTACTACGGCAACGCGCGCAACTTCAGCGACGCGCAGGTGCGGGCGGTGTTCCCCGGCTACGTCGAGGGCGTCGGGTTCCAGGACGTCACGGCGCCCTGGTACCGCGAGTCGGAGGGCTGGGACCCGGTCGCGCGGATGCAGCACATCGACCTGTTCACGTGGCTGCGCGGCGACATCCTGGTCAAGGCCGACAAGGTCACCATGGCCAACTCGATCGAGCTGCGGGTGCCGTTCCTCGACCCCGAGGTGTTCCGGATCGCGGCCGAGGTGCCGCTCGACCAGAAGCTCACCGAGGGCACGACCAAGTACGCGCTGCGCAGGGCGCTGGCGAAGATCATCCCGCCGCACGTGCTGAACCGGCCGAAGCTGGGCTTCCCGGTGCCGATCCGGCACTGGCTGCGCGCGGAGATGTACGACTGGGCTCGCGGGATCATCAACGACTCGCAGACCGGGCACCTGCTCGACAAGAACGCCGTGCTCGACCTGCTCGCCGAGCACAGGTCGGAGCAGTTCGACCGCAGCCGGCAGCTCTGGTCGGTGCTGTGCTTCATGATCTGGCACGGGATCTTCGTCGAGGGCCGGATCAGCCCGAAGGTGCCGGAGCCGGTCTACCCCGTGCGCGTCTGACGCTCCTCGCACCGTCGAGTGGTGTCGGCGACAGGCTGACGAAAAAGGCTTGTTAGTTGTCATAGGCTAACGAAGTGGCCACTGCGGGGAAGAGCGCGCGATCGACGTTCGTGATCGACACCAGACCGTTGAAGATCGTCGCGTACCGCAGGTTGTGGCTCTCCACGATCGTGACGGCGGTGGGCTCCCAGCTCACCGCCGTCGCCGTGCCGAAGCAGGTCTACGACCTCACCGGCTCGTCCGCGTGGGTCGGCATCTCCGCCGGTGTCGCGCTGGTGCCGCTGCTGGTCTTCGGGCTGTGGGGCGGTGCCATCGCGGACACCGTCGACCGCCGCAAGCTGATGCTCGTCACGAACACCGGCATCGCCGTCTCGTCGGTGCTGCTGTGGGCGCAGGCGGCGCTGAACATCGGCTCGGTGTGGCTCGTCATCGCGCTGCTCGGCCTGCAACAGGTGTTCTTCGCGGCCAACTCACCGGCGCGGCAGGCGTCGATCGCCCGGCTCGTGCCCGCGGAGCTGCTGCCGTCGGCCGGAGCGCTCGGCTCGACCGTCATGCAGTTCGGCGCGGTGCTCGGGCCGCTGCTCGCCGGTGCGCTGATGCCGGTCGTCGGGCTGCCGACGCTGTACCTGGTGGACGCTATCGCGCTCATCGCCGCCGTCTACGCGGTGTGGATGCTGCCGCCGATGCCCCCGCTGGACGGGGTGGTGCGGCGCGCGGGGCTGCGGGACGTGCTCGACGGGTTCGTCTACCTCTGGGCGCAGAAGGTCCTGATGGCGAGCATGTTGCTGGACATCATCGCGATGGTGTTCGGCATGCCGCGGGCGCTGTTCCCGGAGATGGCCCAGCACACGTTCGGCGACCCGCCGGGCGGCGGTTTCGCGCTCGGCGTGCTGTTCGCGGCCATCCCGATCGGCGCGGTGGTCTGCGGCCTGACGTCCGGGTGGATCTCCAACATCAACCGGCACGGCGTCGCGCTGGTGCTCGCCGTGGTGGGCTGGGGCATCGCCATCGCGGGCTTCGGGCTCGCCGGCTCGCTGTGGGTGGCGGCGGCGTTCCTGGCGCTCGCGGGTGCCGCGGACATGGTGTCGATGGCGTTCCGCGGCGCGATCCTGCAGTCGGCCGCGACGGACGAGATGCGCGGACGGATGCAGGGCGTCTTCATCGTCGTCGTCGCGGGCGGGCCGCGCCTCGCGGACCTGCTGCACGGCACGGGCGGCGCGGCGTTCGGCACCGCGGCGGCCGTGTCGGTGGGCGGGCTGCTGGTGGTCGTCGGCACCGTGGTGATGGTGACGCTGCTGCCCGCGATCTGGCGCTACCGGATCAGTTCCGCGAGCTGATCTCGTTCTCCCTGGGCTCGGCGATCCGCACGTCCGCGCCCCAGTCGGTGAACCGGGCCTCGTCCACGATCAGCGCGTTCTGGAACTGCGTCGAGAACCTGATCCGGACCGGCAGGCCGGCTCCGTCGAGCTCGACCTCGGCCGCCGTGGTCGTGACGCCCTGGTCGAGGGCGAGCTTGAGCTCCGCGCGCAGGCGTTCGTCGGTCAGCGTGTCGTAGGCCCGCTGGTAGTCGATGGCGATCGAGTACCGGGTGCGCTCGCCGGTCTGCGCGATCAGCTTCACCTCACCGCCCGCCTCGATCACCGGCAGGTGGTAGGTGGTGAACACGGCCTGCTGGTGGATCACGTCGTAGAAGCCCAGCATCGTGTTCGTGAAGTCGTCGGTGTCCTCGCGGTCGAGCCTCACCCACGGCTTGTCCGGGGCGAGCCCGAACACCGGGGGCAGCTTCACGAACGCGGTGTCCGGCGCGGTCGAGACGAACCTCAGCTCCTCGTCCTGGCCGCCGGTCTGCACAGGACGCTTCGTCGTGGCGTCGACGCTCGGGACGTCGCCCAGCCGCACGGAACCGTTCGCCGGAGCCGTGACGCCCCCGGTCGTCGGCGGCGCGATGGCGAACCGGTAGGTCTTCTTCTCACCGACGGCCTTGGACACGGCGGCCACGAGGCTCTTCGCGTCGGAGTGCCGCGCCGGTGCGGCGGGCGGCTCCGGCGACGTGCAGGCGGTCAGCGCCAGTACCGCGGCGAGCAGCGTTGCCGTGCGTCTCATCTCTACACCATATGGGTGAGGTGATCGACTGGTCGCTCAGGTGGTGGCGCGCGAGTAGCAGAATCCCCTGGCATGGCTGAAGCGACCCCACAGACGGAGCAACCGGAGCTGAACCGGGCCATCGGCCCCAAGCTGCTGCTGTTCTTCGTCGTCGGCGACATCCTCGGCACCGGCATCTACGCGCTCACCGGCAACGTGGCCGGCAAGATCGGCGGCGCGCTCTGGCTGCCCTTCCTGCTCGCGTTCGTCGTGGCGTTCCTGACCGCGTTCAGCTACCTCGAACTGGTCGGGAAGTACCCGAAGGCGGCGGGGGCGGCGCTCTACGCCAACCGGGCTTTCAAGATCCACTTCCTGACGTTCATGGTCGCGTTCGCGGTGATGTGCTCGGGCATCACGTCCGCCTCGTCGGCCGCCCTCGCCTTCGGCCGCACCTACCTGCGGCAGGTACTGGTGGAGTTCTTCGACGTCGCACTGGCGCCGGAGTCGCTGCTGTTCACGGCGCTCGCGATCGCCTTCATCGCGGCGCTCGCCGTCGTCAACTTCCGCGGCGTGTCGGAGTCGGTCAAGGCCAACGTGGTGCTGACCTGCATCGAGGTGTCGGGCCTGGTCATCATCATCCTGATCGGCGCGTACGCGGTGGTGGCCGGCGACGGCGAGCCGTCCCGGCTGACCGAGGTCCACGTGCCGGAGGGTTCGACCATCACGCTCGCGATCACCTCGGCCACGGCGCTCGCGTTCTTCGCGATGGTCGGGTTCGAGGACTCGGTGAACATGGCGGAGGAGTGCGAGAACCCGGTCAAGATCTTCCCGCGCGCGATGCTCGTCGGCATGGCCGTCGCGGCCCTGATCTACGTGCTCGTCGCGATCACGTCGTCGCTGCTGATCCCGTCGGAAGAGCTCGCCGCCGCCGGCAGCAGCGCGCTGCTGAAGGTCGTGACGGTCGGTGCTCCGGGCTTCCCGCTGTGGGTGTTCGCGTTGATCGGCCTGCTGGCCGTCATCAACTCGGCGCTGATCAACATGCTGATGGCGTCGCGGCTGCTGTACGGGATGGCGAACGAGAAGATCATCCCGAGGTTCTTCGGCGTCGTGCACCCGTCCCGCCGCACGCCGTGGATCTCGATCGTCTTCACGACCGGCGTCGCGGTGATCCTGGTGTCGACCACGGACATCGGCAAGCTCGGCGGCACCACGTCGTTGCTGCTGCTGGTCGTGTTCGCCATCGTCAACGTCGCGTGTCTCGTGCTGCGCAAGGAGAAGGTCGAGCACCGGCACTTCCGCGCGCCGACGTGGGCCCCGGTGCTCGGCGCCATCACCTGCGCCTACCTCGCGATGCCGGTGCTGTCCGGCCGGCCGTGGGACGACTACAAGATCGCCGGGTGGCTGCTGCTCGCCGGTCTCGTGCTGTGGGGCGTCAACCGCGTGCTGCACGGCAAGGTGGAGATCGACCCCGGGAAGCTGGGGAAGTAGCGGTCAGTCCAGCAGGTGCGCCAGGAACCGGCCGGGGTCGCCCAGGAAGTTGCGGGTGAGCGCGACCGGTTCCGCCGCGTCGTAGGAGACCTCGTCGATCGTGTCGGTGATCTCCAGGATCGTCGCGCCCGGCGAGGCGAGCAGGATCGGCGAGTGCGTGGCGATGATGAACTGCGAGCCCTCCCGGACGAGGTCGTGCATCCGCCGCAGGACCGTGAGGCAGCCCTGCACGGACAGGGCGGCCTCCGGCTCGTCGAGGACGTAGAGACCGCGTCCGCCGAACCGGTGCGTCATCAGGTCCAGGAAGCTCTCGCCGTGCGACCGCTCGTGCAGCGACCTGCCGCCGTACGAGCTGTGGATGCCCGCGCCGATCCGGTCGATCTCGGTGATGACGTTGTAGAACGACTCGGCCCGCAGGAAGAACCCGGTGCGGGGTTTGCGGGTGCCCCAGCTGAGGGTCAGGTACTCGCCGAGGGACGACTCGGTCGCCTTCGTCGCGAAGCGGAACGACTGCGTGCCGCCCTCGGCGTTGAACCCCGCCGCCACCGCGATCGCCTCGACCAGCGTCGACTTGCCCGCGCCGTTGCCGCCCACCAGGAACGTGACCGGCGTGCGCAGCTCGACCGGGTGATCGAGCAGGTGCCGGACTACCGGGAGCGTGAACGGGTAGCGGTGCGTGTCGTCGCGGTGGTCGAGGCGGACCTGCCGGATGAACGTCACGCCAGCCTGGCCAGCTCGACCGGGTCGTGGGCGCAGAAGACCTCGGCCTCACCACTGGCCTTCAGCTCCCGCAGACGCTCCACATTGGACAGCCGCTGCGCGCGGAGCGTCTCGGTCTGCTTCACGGTGAGCTTGAGGGCCATGATGTTGCTGGGCGGCGTCTCGACCTCGCCGCGGTAGAAGTAGGCGTCACCGGCGTGCAGCAGCCACCTGTCGCCGGACCTGACGGCGATGCCCGTGTGGCCGCGGGTGTGGCCGAGCAGCGGCACCATCAGGATGTCGCCGGGCAGGCCCTCGACGTCCTTGACGGCCTCGAAGCCGAACCAGGTCTCGCCCTCGGCCTGGTGGGTCCGGAACGTGACGCCCTCCCGCTGGGCCTTCGGGTACCGGGCCTTCTCCTTCACGCCCCGCGGGTTGGTCGCCGCCGCCAACTCCGAGTCGAGGACGTGCACGGTGGCCTTCGGGAAGTCGCGCAGGCCGCCCGCGTGGTCCATGTCGAGGTGGGTCAGCAGGATGTGCCGGACGTCGTCGGCCTGGTAGCCGCGCTTCTCGACCTGCGAGATCGCGGTCTCGTTGATGTCGAGGACCGGCTTGAGCAGGGTGCGGCTCAGCGGGTCGATGGTGGCCTTGGGGTCGCTCACCTCGTGCGTGCCGAAACCCGTGTCGACCAGGACCAGGCCCTGCTCGGTCTCGATCAGCAGGCAGTGCGCGACGATGCCGCCCGCCACCATCGGGGGACGCATCGTGCCGCAGTTGAGGTGGTGAACCTTCATGGAGAGATCCTTCCATTGGCCCCGTAGGCTTCGTCCCATGCTGGGGATCTCGTACGAGGGTGCCACCGCCGTGATCACGACCGTGGGGGCGGGTCTGCGGTCGTTCGAGGTGGACGGCGTCCCGTACGTGGAGACGTTCGGGCCCGACGAGAAGCCGCCCATGAGCGCCGGCGCCGTGCTGGTGCCCTGGCCCAACCGGACCGCGGGGGCGGTGTGGCGGCTGGACGGGGTGGAGCAGCGGCTGGAGGTCACCGAGCCGGCTCGGGGCAACGCCATCCACGGACTGCTGCGGCGGCGGCCCTGGGACGTCCTCGAACACACCGGGTCGCTGGTGTCGCTGGTGGCCGACATCGAGCCCCAGGCGGGGTGGCCCGGCGCTTTGCGGGTCACCGTGTCGTACGCGCTGGACGACTCCGGGCTCACGGTCACGCACGGCGTCAAGAACGTGGGGGACGTGCGGACGCCGTTCGGCGTGGGCACGCACCCGTACCCGAGGGCGGGCAACGCCGCCACCGATTCTTGCACCCTCACGCTGGCCGCCACGACCGTGCTGCCGCTGGACCGGCAGCGGATGGTCCCGTCCGGTGCCGCGGTGCCCGTCGAGGGGACCGAGCTCGACTTCCGGGGCGGGAGGCCGCTCGCCGGGATGGACCTCGACACGCCGTTCGGCGGGTGCGTGCCCGGACCCGACGGCCTGGTGCACCACACGCTCGTCTCCGGCGACGGCGGCGGCGTGGAGATCTGGGCGGACCCGGTGTTCCGCTGGGTGCAGGTGTACACGCCCGACTCCTACCCCGGGCGGGGGCGGGCGGTGGCCGTCGAGCCGATGACCTGCCCGCCCGACGCGCTGAACTCCGGAACGGACCTGATCTGGGTCGCGCCGGGGGAGAACTGGGGCGCCCGCTGGGGGATCAGCCCGCTGGCGTCCTGACCGCGGGGGTGGCTTCCCGGCCGCCAAAACGTTAGCGTCGCTAACCATGAACATCGCTATCACCGGTGGCTACGTCGTGCCCGTGGACGGTGCGCCCGTCGAAGGCGGGACCGTTCTCATCCAGGACGGCAAGATCGTCGCGGTCGGCGCCGACGTCGACGTGCCGGACGGCGTCGAGGTCGTCGACGCCGACGGCGCCTGGGTGCTGCCAGGGTTCGTCGAGGCCCACGGGCACCTCGGGGTGCACGAGGAGGCCGAGGGCTGGGCCGGGCAGGACACCAACGAGATGACCGACCCCGTCGGGGCCAGGATGCGGGCGCTGGACGCCATCAACCCCGCTGACCTGGGGTTCGCCGACGCGTTGAGCGGTGGCGTCACCACCGCCGTGATCAAGCCGGGGTCGGGCAACCCGATCGGCGGGCAGACGGTCGCGGTCAAGTGCTGGGGCCGGACCGTCGACGAGATGCTCCTCAAGGAAGCCGTCAGCGTGAAGAGCGCGCTCGGCGAGAACCCGAAGCGGGTGTACGGCGACCAGAAGAAGCTGCCCGCCACGCGGCAGGGCGTCGCGGCGGTCATCCGGGACGCGCTGACCAAGGCCCAGGACTACCTCGCCAGGAAGGCCGACGCCGAGAAGGACGGGAAGCCGTTCGACCGCGACAACACGCTGGAGGTCCTCGGCAAGGTCCTCCAGGGTGAGCTGGCGTGGTGCCAGCACGCGCACCGGGCGGACGACATCGCCACCGCCATCCGGTTGTCCGAGGAGTTCGGGTACAAGCTGATCCTGAACCACGGCACCGAGGGACACCTGATCGCCGACGTGATCGCCGAGAAGCAGATCCCGGTGATCATCGGGCCGCTGTTCACCAGCCGGTCCAAAGTGGAGCTGCGCAACCGCGGCCTGCGCAACCCCGGCATCCTCGCGCGGGCGGGGGTGGACCTGGCGATCACGACCGACCACCCCGTCGTGCCGATCCACTTCCTGGTGCACCAGGCGACGCTCGCGGTCAAGGAAGGGCTCGACAGCGACACGGCGCTGCGGTCGATCACGGTCAACCCCGCCCGGATCATGGGGCTGGAGGACCGCGTCGGCGCGTTGAAGCCCGGTCTCGACGGCGACGTCGTCATCTGGTCGGGCGACCCGCTGGACGTGATGAGCCGGGCGCTGCGGGTGTTCGTCGAGGGGCGCGAGGTGTACGCGTTCGACGAGGGCCTCGGCGAAGGGGTCGTGGCCGACCCCTTCTACCGCGAGCGCTGAGCGCCCACCCCCTCAAACCCGCACCCCTTTCGTGTTTCCGACGCGCACGCGGGGCCCTTTCGTACTGTCACGCAGTACGCAAGCGCCCCGCGTACGCACCGGCGGGGCGGTGTGTGCGTGTCGGCGGGGCGGCGTGTCGTGGATGGGCGCCTTGCGGAGATCGGCTGCGGAGGTCGGTTGGGGAGGTCGGTTGGGGAGGTCGGCTTGTGGGCTGACTAGCGCAGGCCCCTGCCGATGACGAGGCGCTGGATCTGGTTGGTGCCCTCGAAGATCTGCAGGACCTTCGCCTCGCGCATGTAGCGCTCCACCGGGAAGTCGCGGGTGTAGCCGGCGCCGCCGAGCACCTGGACGGCGTCGGTCGTCACCTTCATCGCCGCGTCGGTGGCGATGAGCTTGGCGATCGACGCCTGCTGGCGGAACGGGAGGCCGCGGTCGCGGCGGCGGGCCGCCTGGAGGTAGGTGGCCCGTGCCGACTCGACGGCGGCGGCCATGTCCGCGAGGAGGAACTCCAGGCCCTGGAACTCGATGATCGGGCGGCCGAACTGCGTGCGGGTCTTCGCGTACGCGACCGCCTCGTCGAGGGCGGCCTGGGCGAGGCCCACCGCGCAGGCGGCGATGCCGAGTCGGCCGGAGTCCAAAGCGGACAGTGCGATCTTGAGGCCGTCGCCCTCGTCACCGATCAGGCGGTCGGTGCCGAAGCGGACGTCGGCGAACTCCAGCTGGGCCGTGATGGAACCGGTGAGGCCCATCTTGCGCTCGGGGGTGAGCGCGGTGAGGCCGGGGGTCTCGCCGGGGGCGAGGAAGCAGGAGATGCCGCGGCCTCCCTCGGGCGACGTGCGGGCCATCAGGGTGTAGAAGTCGGCGGCGCCCGCGTGCGTGATCCACGCCTTGGTGCCGTTCACGACGTACTCGGAGCCCTTGCGGACGGCCCTGGTCGACATGGCGGCCGGGTCGGAGCCCGCCTGGACCTCGGACAGGGCGTAGCCGCCCAGCAGCTCGCCCTCGAGCATCTCGGGGAGCCAGCGCTCCTGCTGCTCGCGGGTGCCGAAGGTGGCGAGGCCGTAGCAGGACATCACGTGCACGGAGAGGCCGACGCCGACCGTCATCCACGCCCCGGCGATCTCCTCCAGGGCCTGCAGGTACACCTCGTAGGGCTGCGCACCGCCGCCGAACTCCTCCGCGTACGGCAGGCCCAGCAGACCCGCCCTGCCGAGCAGGCGGAACGCCTCGCGGGGGAACTTCTCGTTCTCCTCCGCGTCCGCGGCGTGGGGCTTCAGCTCGTCCCGCGCGATCTCCTTGACCAGCGCGATCAGGTCCTCGGCCTCTTGGGTGGGGAGCAGTCGCTCGGCGGGCATCGTCGACCTCCGGTGGTGTACTGGTAGCTGTACTCTAGGACGTTGTGCAGTACAGCTGCCAGTGAGTGTGGCAGGGTCGTCACATGACGCGGGCTCTCACGCAGCGGCAGGCGGAGCTGCTCACCCGGTTGGAGGCGTTGTTCCTCGCCGAGGGCTTCGGGCATCTCACGCTGGACGACGTCGCGGCCAGGCTGCACTGCTCCAAGTCGACGCTGTACGCGCTCGCGGGCAGCAAGGAGCAGCTGGCCGTGCGGGTGGTCGGGCGGTACTTCAAAGGCGCGGCGGAACGCATCGAGAAGCGCATCGCGGGCCTCGGTGACGTACGCGCACGGATCGGCAGCTACCTCGCGGGGGCGGCCGAGGAGCTGAGCAAGGCGTCGGCGGCGTTCATCGCGGACGTGTCCGACTTCCCGCCCACGCGCGCCACCTACGAGCGCAACGCCCGCGCCGCCGCCGAACGCATCAAGTCCTTCATCCAGGACGGCGTGGACCTGCACGTGTTCCGCGAGGTGCACGCCACGCTGTTCGCCGAGATGGCCGGGTTGCTCATCGAGGGCATCCAGACGGGCGTCCTCACGAAACGGGCAGGTGTTTCGCACTCCGAGGCGTTCACCGCCCTGGGGGAGCTGCTGTTGGATGGGTTGCAGCGGACGGGCGCTTCCCCGGAGGAGTGACGCGAGGAGTGACGCAGTGATCGTGGTTGCCGGTGAGGCACTGGTCGACATGGTGCCGGTGGGAGACGACGAGCTCGCGCCGCTCGCCCCGAAGCTCGGCGGCGGGCCGTACAACGTGGCGGTGGCGCTCGGGCGGCTGGACGTGCCGGCGGGCTTCCTGTCGCGGGTGTCGTCCGACCACTTCGGCGAGCAGCTGCTGAAGCGGCTGCACGAGTCGAACGTGGACACCTCTCTGGTCCAACGTGGACAGGAGAACACCACGCTCGCCGTCGTGGGGCTGGCCGGTGACGGGTCGGCGCGCTACTCGTTCTACGTCGACGGCACCGCGGACCGGCTCGTGCGGGACCCCGGGCCGTTGCCCGCTGAGGTGCGCGCGGTGTCGTTCGGGACGCTCTCGCTCGTGCTGGAACCCGGCGCCTCGGTCTACGAGACGGTGCTGCGGCGCGAGGGCAAGCGTTTGCTCACGGCGCTCGACCCCAACATCCGGGCAGGGCTCATCGACGATCCGGACGCCTACCGCGCCCGGTTCCGGTCGTGGCTGCCGGATGTCGGGCTGCTCAAGGTCTCCGTCGAGGACGCCGAGTGGCTGGCCGAGGGCGGCGACGTGATCGAGATCGCACGGACGTGGATTTCACAGGGACCGGCGGCAGTCGTGCTGACCAAGGGAGGTGACGGACTTTCCGTGATCACCGCCACGGAAAGGGTCGACGTGCCACCCGTGAAGGTGGAAGTCGTCGACACGATCGGGGCGGGCGACACGGTGCAAGGTGCCCTGCTCGCGTGGTTGCACGACCACGATGCGTTGAGTCGTGAGAAGGTCCTCGCTCTCACGGCGGGAGAATGGACCGACGCGTTGACGTACGCCGGAGCCGCTGCTGCGATCACATGTTCCCGTGCCGGCGCCGAGCCCCCTTGTGCGAGCGAACTCACCGCAGCGCTGGCTGGATAACCGGGCGAATCCGACTACCGTGGTGGAGCCGCGCTAGGCACTGGTGTCACAGGTGTGATGCCGGTCCCATCTCACAGAATCGGTTCACACCGCTGCTGCGAGTCGGGCCATTCGCCGACTAGCGTGGGAGAACTTGAAGACTCAGATCCCAACGGGGTGGTCCGAGACGTCGGCAGGCCGTGCGACCTGTCGCCACCCCGTCCGAGCGTTGAGAGGGACTTGAATGCCCGACGCGACGACTGCGCCGAACGACCCACAGACCGTCGCGCTGCGCCACGGGGGCGGAGAGCTCGAGATGAAGGTGGTGCGGGCGTCCGAAGGCGCGTCCGGCATCGATCTCGGCAAGCTGCTGTCGACGACCGGTCTGGTAACCCTGGACACCGGTTTCGTCAACACTGCCTCCTGCTCCTCCGAGATCACCTACATCGACGGTGACGCCGGAATTCTGCGTTACCGCGGGTATCCGATCGAGCAGTTGGCCGCGCGTTCGAACTTCATCGAGGTCAGCTACCTCCTGATCTACGGCGAGCTGCCGACCGCCGCGCAGCTCGAGGACTTCTCGCAGAAGATCAGCCGCCACACGCTGCTGCACGAGGACCTCAAGCGCTTCTTCGACGGTTTCCCGCGCGACGCGCACCCGATGCCGGTGCTCTCGTCCGCGGTGTCGGCGCTGTCGACCTTCTACCAGGACTCGCTGTCGCCCTTCGACGCGAACCAGGTGGAGATCTCCACGATCCGCCTGCTGGCCAAGCTGCCGACCATCGCGGCCTACGCCTACAAGAAGTCGGTCGGCCAGCCGTTCCTCTACCCGGACAACTCGCTGGGCCTGGTGGAGAACTTCCTGCGGATGACCTTCGGGTTCCCGGCCGAGGCGTACGACCTCGACCCGGACCTGGTCCGCGCGCTCGACCTGCTGTTCATCCTGCACGCCGACCACGAGCAGAACTGCTCCACGTCGACCGTGCGCCTGGTCGGCTCCTCCGAGGCGAACCTCTTCGCGTCGATCTCCGCTGGCATCAACGCCCTGTTCGGCCCGCTGCACGGCGGCGCGAACAGCGCGGTGCTGGAGATGCTGGAGAAGATCAAGAACGACGGCGGCGACGTCGCCTCGTTCGTGAACAAGGTCAAGAACAAGGAGGACGGCGTCCGCCTGATGGGCTTCGGCCACCGGGTCTACAAGAACTACGACCCGCGTGCCGCGATCATCAAGAAGACGGCCGACGAGATCCTCAACAAGCTCGGCGCCGACGACCAGCTGCTCGACATCGCGAAGCAGCTGGAGGAGACCGCGCTGGCGGACGACTACTTCATCTCCCGCAAGCTCTACCCGAACGTGGACTTCTACACGGGTCTGATCTACCGGGCGATGGGCTTCCCGACCAAGTTCTTCACGGTGCTGTTCGCGCTCGGCCGCCTTCCCGGCTGGATCGCGCACTGGCGCGAGATGATCAACGACCCGGCCACCAAGATCGGCCGCCCGCGGCAGATCTACACCGGCCCGACCGAGCGCGACTTCGTCGCGATGGAGAACCGCTGATCTCTCCTGGTTCACCCGAGAGGGGCGCACCTGTCATGCGGGTGCGCCCCTCTCGTCTTAGCGTCGGGTGGTGAGTTCCGAACCCTCGGTCGTCTGGTTCCGCCGCGACCTGCGGACGGCCGACCACCCGGCCCTGCTCGAAGCGGCGGAGCGGTCACCCCGCGCCCTCGCGTTGTTCGTCCTGGACGACCGGTTGCTGAAGCCGTCCGGCAAGCCGCGGATCGAGTTCCTGCACCGGTGTCTGCACGCCCTGAACGACGACCTCGGCGGCCGGCTGGCGGTCGTGCACGGCGACCCGGCCGAGGTCGTTCCCCGCGTGGCGCGGGAGATCGGCGCGGGCAGCGTGCACATCTCCGCGGACTTCGGGCCATACGGCAGGAAACGTGACGCCGCGGTCGAGGAAGCGTTGGGGGACATCGAACTCGTCCGTTCCGGCTCGCCCTACGCCGTGGCGCCGGGGCGGGTGCGCAAGGCGGACGGCACGCCGTTCAAGGTCTTCACGCCGTTCCGCAACGCCTGGCTGGAACACGGCTGGCGTCAGCCCGCGGAGACCGACGCGTCCACTGTGGACTGGATGAGGTTCGGCGGTGGCACCGGGATTCCCGCGGTGCGGGAGAAGCTGCCGGACGCGCTGGCGTTGTGGGAGAAGTTCCGCGACGAACGGCTGCCGGACTACGACAAGACCCGTGACAGGCCGGACCTCGACGCCACGAGCCGCATGTCCGCGTTCCTGCGCTGGGGTGTGCTGCACCCGCGGACGCTGTTGCGGGACTGCGAAGGCACGTACCGCGACGAGCTGGCGTGGCGCGAGTTCTACGCCGACGTGCTGTGGCACCGGCCGGAGACCGCGCGGCAGAACTACGACCGCAAGTTCGACCGGATGGTGCACGACGACGACCTGGAGCTGTTCGAGGCGTGGAAGCAGGGCCGCACCGGCTTCCCGATCGTCGACGCCGGGATGCGGCAGCTGCTGCGGGAGGGCTTCATGCACAACCGGGTGCGCATGATCGTCGCCAGCTTCCTGGTGAAGGACCTGCACCTGCCGTGGTGGTGGGGCGCGCGGCACTTCATGGAGCACCTGGTCGACGGCGACCTGGCCTCGAACCAGCACAACTGGCAGTGGGTCGCGGGCTGCGGCACCGACGCCGCGCCGTTCTTCCGGATCTTCAACCCTGCCACGCAGGCCAAGAAGTTCGACCCGGACGGCGCGTACGTGCGCCGGTACGCGCCGGACTCCGCGGACCTCACGCCGATCGTGGACCACGCGGTCGAGCGCCGGGTGGCGCTCGACCGGTACCAGGACGTCAGGACCTGAGGGCGTCGCGGAGCTTCACCCGCGCGCCGGTCCTCAGCACGGCGTTCGAGTAGACCTTGCCGCCCAGCCAGGTGATGGCGGCGACGGCCGCCAGCGCCAGCACGACCGCGAGCAGCACCTGCCACGCCGGGACCACGCCGAGCGCCATCCTGCCGGGCATCAGGATCGGCGCGAACGGCGGCAGCAGCGACAGCACCGTGACGGCGGTGCCGGTGGGGTCGCCGATCATCAGGTTGATGCCGGCCACGAACGCCGCGATGATCGTCATGCTGATCGGCGTCAGCACCGACTGGAGCTCCTCCTGCCGGGACACGAGCGACGCGGCGGACGCGAACACCGTGGCGTACAGGAAGAAGCCGAGCAGGTACCACAGCACACCGGTCAGCAACGCGGCTCCGCCGAGCGCCCCCACGTCGACGACGTCGAACGCGGAGGAGAGCGCGAGCCCGGCCACCGAGATCACCAGCAGCTGCAGCAGGCCGACCGCGCCGAGGCCGATCACCTTGCCCAGCAGCAGCTGCCACGGCCGCAGGGTCGCGAGCAGGATCTCCACGACCCGGCTGGACTTCTCCTCGACCACGCCCTGCGCGACCATCGTGCCGTAGACGAGCAGCGAGTAGTACAGCAGCGCGGCCACGATCAGCCCGACCGCGAGGCGTTGACCTCGTTGCGGGTCAACGGGTTCCAGCGCGGTGACGGCCACGCTGACGTTCGCCAGGTTCTGCGCCACCTGCTGCGGGGACAGACCGGCCTCGGCGAGCTGCGCGACGAGGACCTGCTGGCGCAGCACGTCGTTCAGCGCCGTCGTGAGGACCTCGTCGCCGTAGCCCTTGACGATCATCTTCAACGCCGGTGGCGCACCCGTCACGAGCGCGTCCAGCCCGCCGTCGCGCACCTGCCGCTCGGCGTCGGGCACGGTCGTGACGTCTCGCGTCTCGAGATCGACGCCGAACGCCGCCGCCTTCTCCCGCAGCGGGTCCGCGAGCTGCGTCGCCTGCCCCGACAGGCCGACGACGCTGTGCCGCTGGTCGTCGAACAGCACGGACTGCAGCACCACGTACCCGGCGAGCACGATGATGATCACCGCGGTGCCGACGAGGAACGACTTCGTGCGCACGCGCGTGACGAACTCGCGCTTCGCCACCAGCGAGACCGCTCGGGACGACCTCATGAGCTCCTGCTCTCGGTGGTGACGACGTTGCGGAACAGCTCGGTCAGCGACGGCCGCTGGCGGGAGAACTCGTGCACGGGACCCGCCGCGAGCGCGGCGTGCAGCACGACCTGGTCGTCGACGCCCTCGGCGAGCTCCAGCACGCAGCGCGTCCCGTTCCGCTCGACCACCCGCACGCCCTCCAGCGTGGCAGCCCAGTCGGCGGAGGGCGACTCCACGACGAGCCGCGGGGTGCCGCCGGAACGCAGCTCGTCCACCGTGCCGCTGGCGACCAGCGAGCCCGCGCTGACGATGCCGACCCGGTCGCACAGCCGTTCCACCAGGTCGAGCTGGTGGCTGGAGAACACCACCGGCACCCCGGCGGACGCCTTCTCGCGCAGCACCTGGCTCATCACGTCGACCGCGACCGGGTCGAGGCCGGAGAACGGCTCGTCGAGCACCAGCACGTCCGGCTCGTGCACCAGCGCGGCGGCCAGCTGGACGCGCTGCTGGTTGCCCAGGCTCAGCCGCTGCACCTCGTCGGAGCGGCGGTCGCGCAGCCCCAGCCGCGCGATCCAGTTGTCCGCGCTGCGGTGGGCGTCGTTGGTGTCCATGCCGTGCAGCTCGGCCAGGTAGACCAGCTGGTCCAGCACCCTCATCCGCGGGTAGAGCCCGCGTTCCTCCGGCATGTAGCCGATCCGGCGGCGCGTGTCGAGGTCGACGGTCCTGCCGTTCCACCGCACCTCGCCGGAGTCGGCCGCGAGCACGCCCAGGGCGATGCGCATGGTCGTGGTCTTGCCGGCGCCGTTGCTGCCGACGAACCCGAACAGCTCGCCCGCGCGCACGTCGAAAGACATGTCCCGCAGGGCCACGACCTCCCCGTAGCGCTTGGAGATCCGGTCGATCTCCAGCACCCCCTCAGGCACGGTGCACCCCTTCGTTAGCCCGGATGGCGGTAATCCGGCTCAAAGTATCGATGAGCAGGGAACGGGTGAAACGATACGGGCGTCTACGGCGAATCGAACGAACGACCAATTCACTCAACGGGGGTGACCATGCAGCCCATCGACCCGGACCAGTGGCTGGCGCAGTACGGGGCCAAGATCGAGCAGGCGAAGCAGAACGCCGAGCAGGCCCGCGACCAGCTGGGAGGGGTGGGCGGGAGCGCCAGCTCCCCGGACGGCCTGATCACGGCGACGGTCAACGCGACGGGCGTGCTGACCGACCTGAAGATCAAGCCGGAGGCCCGCGGCATGGACCCCGGTGAGATCGCCTCCGCGGTGCTCGCCGCCGCTGCCAAGGCCCAGCGCGACGCCTCCGGCAGGGTCGTCCAGATCATGACGGACTTCGTCGGCGACAGCCCCGCGCTCGAGTTCGTGAAGGCGCAGATGCCGAACGGATACGCGGGGGACGGAACCGACGAGGAAGAACCGAAGTCGGAGTTGGAGCGCAAGGACACGCGGCCCGACGACGAGTACTTCACCAACCCGCCCGACGTCATGGCCTGAGTGCAGGAGGAGGGGGCTAGGCGATGCAGTCGACACACTTCAACATCGACCTCGACGAGCTGAGAAACCACGCCGCGAACGTGGACCGGCTCATGGAGCGGATGCGCAAGGCCACGGAGACGTGCCAGCCCGGCGCGCTCACCACGCAGGCGTTCGGCGTCTTCCTCGGGTTCCTGGCGCAGAAGGTCCTGCAGGAGGCGGGCCTGTCGCAGGACAACCTCGGCAAGGCCGCCAACTCGCTCATGGACATGGGCTCCGCCCTCAAGGAGACCATCGAGCAGTACGAGCAGATCGACCTCGACAACATGTTCGGCTTCCAGGGAGGCCGGGGATGAGCGCCCCCGTGACGCAGGCCCAGGGCACCGACCCGGCCCAGCTGGTCAGCAGCATCTCCACCACCTACTCCGCCATCGAGCGGGGTGACTGGGTCAACGCGGGCCTCGGCATCGCGAACACCGCCATGGGCATCGTCGGCCTGTCGGCGAACCCGCTGAGCGGGTTCCTGTCGGCCGGCTTCAGCTGGGCCATCCAGCACGTCGACTTCCTGCGCGAGCCGTTCGACGTCCTGCTCGGCAGCCCCGAGTCGATCGCCTCGATGGCCCAGTCGTTCCGGTCGGCTGGCAAGCAGGTCCACGGCATCGCCACCGAGTACGAGAAGATCTGCGTCTCGCAGACCCGCGAGTGGCAGGGCAAGGCGGCCGACGGCTATCGCGCCGCGGCCCAGAAGCACTCGACCGGCATCAAGACCCTCGCGCAGTCCGTCGAGGGCATCGCCGGGGCGGTCGAGGGCGCGGGCCAGCTCGTCGGCACCGTCCGCAAGATGATCATGGACCTGATCAGCCAGGCCGTGTCCGACATGGTCATGAAGATCATCCAGTGGCTCGCGGCGTCGTTCCTGACCTTCGGCGCCGCCATCGCGAACGCGATCGCGGACATCGTCACGACCGCGGTCAAGTACGCCAAGAAGCTCGCGGACTTCCTGCAGAAGCTCGTCGGCTCCGTGCAGAAGCTGCTGAACCTGGTCAAGTCGGTCTCCCAGATCGCCAAGGCCGCCGAGCAGGTCATCAACGCGATCTCCGCGATGGCCAACCGCGGCGGCGCCACCAGGCCGACCTCCGGCGGCTTCAGCGGCCTGACCAGTGCCGACCAGGAGCGGGCAGCGGGCGGCGCCAACGGCACGTTCACGAGCGGTGTCACCGACACCCGCACCGGCCGCAACACCGCGGGCGACGGCCTGGGCAACGTCAGCGGCGGCTTCACGCCCAACGACAGGACCGGCTGGCAGGCCACCCCCGGTCAGGGCGGTGGCGGGGCGGCGGGACCGGTCGTCAGCCCGATCCCGACCCCGTCCGGCACCCCGAGGGGTGGCGCGGGCGGCGGTGCCGGTGGCGGCACCGGCGGCCAGGTCGGCACGCCCTACACCCCGCCGGGCGTCGGCACCGGTTCCGGTGCGGGCGGCGGCGCCGGTGGTGGCGTCGGTGGTGGCGCGGGCACCGGGACGGGCGGCCGCTGGGTCCCCGGCCACTGGGAGCCGGACACCACGACGACGGCCGGTGGCAACGCGGTCAAGCCCCCGTCGGTCGGCGTCATCCCGCCGGTCACGGGCAGCTCCGACTGGTACCGCCCGGCGAGCGAGCACAACGCCTCGACCGCCGCCTCCGGTGGCGGCGGAGGCGGTGCCGCCAAGGGCATGGGCGGCGGCGGAGGCGGCGGCATCCCCGCGGGCTTCGGCGGCGGTCCCGCCGGTGGCGGTGGCGCCGGTACGGCGGCGACCCAGTTCGGTGGCGCGGCCGGCGTGATGTCGCAGGGCACCGGTCCCGCGGCTGCCGCCGCTCCCGCCGCGGGCGCCCCCGGTGGCGGAGCACCGCGCGGAGCCGGTGGCATGGGCATGATGGGCGGCATGCCGATGGCGGGCGCCGCCGGTGGCCAGCAGGGCGGTGGCGAGCACAAGCGGAAGGTGCGGATCGAGGGCGACGCGCTCGTCGACCCGCCCAAGGCCGCGAAGCCGGTCATCGGCGAGTGATCGCGCGCTGACGAGGTTCTTGCGCTGGAAGCGGGGCGTCCCTGAGGGGGCGCCCCGCTCTCGTCACACCGCGGCCAGCAGCTTCTCGATCTCCGGCGCGGCCTTCGCGCGGTCCGCGGGCACCAGGCCGATGCGGGTGCGCCGGTCCAGCACGTCGTCGGCGTCGAGCGCCCCCTCGTGCCGGATCGCGTGGACGACGTCGGCCTCGGTGACGCCCGGAGCGATCGGCGTGGTGGGCGCGGGCCGGTCGTCGACCAGGCGGATGTCCTTGGTGCGGCACAGGACCCGCGTCAGGTTCGCCGCGTCGACCGCGTCCGCCGCCATCCTGCGGTAGGTGGTGAGCTTGCCGCCGACGACCGTGATCACGCCGTTGGGCGCCTTCAGCACGGCGTGGTGGCGGGACAGGTCCGCCGTGGTGCCCTGCGCCTCCAGCAGCGGGCGCAGCCCGGCGTAGCTGCCGATCACGTCCTCCCGCGTCAGCTCCCGTTGCAGGACGGTGGAAGCGGTGCGGAGCAGGAAGTCCACATCGGACTCCGGCACGCCGGGGACGTCCGGGACGTCGTCCACCGGCTCGTCGGTCAGGCCGAGGTACGCGCGGCCGTTCTCCTGGGGCAGCAGGAAGGCGTAGCGGTTGCGTTCGCCGGGAACGGGGATCGTCAGCGCGGTCGCGCTCAGCCCGACGGCGATCGCGTCCAGGACGAGGTGCGAGCCCCGCGACGGACGCAGCCGCACGGGCGCGAGCGTGCCGGCCCAGACGCCCGTCGCGTTGATCACCGCTCTGGCCCTGACCGAGAACCGGGTGCCGGTGAGCGTGTCCTCCGCCTCGGCGCCATCGCCTTGCAGCGTCAGGACCTTCGCGCGGGTGAGGATCTTCGCGCCGTACCCGGCCGCCGTGCGCGCGAGTGCCACGACCAGCCGGGCGTCGTCGACGAGCTGGCCGTCGTAGTTGAGCAGGCCGCCGACCAGGTTCTCCCGGCTGAGCCCCGGGACGAGCGCCAGCGCCTCGTGCCTCGGTACCCGGCGCGGGCGCGGCAGCACGGAGGCGGGGGTGCCCGCGGCGATGCGCAGCGCGTTGCCCGCCTTCAGCCCGGCCATCACGAAGTGGTTCGAGCCGTTGTGCAACGGGAAGAGCATCGGCAGCGTGCGGGTCAGGTGCGGTGCCGTCCTGGTCATGAGGACGCCGCGCTCGACCGCGCTCTCGTGGGCGAGCTTCACCTCGCCGTTCGCGAGGTAGCGCAGGCCGCCGTGGACGAGCTTGCTGGACCAGCGGGACGTCCCGAACGCCAGGTCGTGCGCCTCCAGCAGGACCGTGCGGAGACCGCGGGAGGCCGCGTCGAGCGCGACGCCCGCGCCGGTGACCCCGCCACCGACGACGAGCACGTCCGCGACCTGCTCCCCGGCCGCCGCCAGGTCCAGCAGGCGGCGGGTGGCGTTCAGGGACGTGTTCACGGTTTCAGCGCTCCGTCCAGCTGCTTGGCCAGTTCCTCGATCAGCGGGACGAAGTCGAGCCCCGACGTGGCGGGCCGCATCGACAGCACCATCGACTGCGTGGTCAGCAGCACGACGCGGGCCTGCGTCTTCGCGTCCCCGAACCGGATCGAGCCGTCGAGGTGCCCCGCCTCGATCTGGCCGACCAGGAACTGCTCGACCAGCCGCTGCGTGCTGCCGAGCCGGTCGGTGAGGTAGGGCAGCATCAGGTCGGCGTCCAGCTGCAGGACGCGCTGCATGAGCGGGTTCGACGTGAGCAGCCGGATGGCGTCGGTGGACCGCCGGACGAGCTGCTGGCGCGCGTTGCCCTCGCGGGTGGCCTGTTCGACCGCGTCGAGCAGCGTGGCGAACTCGCGGGTCATCAGCGCCCGGACCAGGTGGTCCACGTCCGGGTAGCGGCGGTAGAGCGTCATCCGGCTGACGTTGGCCCGTTTCGCCACGTCGGTGAGCGTCGTTCTGCGCACTCCGACTTCGAGCACGCACTCGCGGGTGGCGTCGAGCAGGGCGTCGTGGGTGTGACGTTGGGACGTCATGTGTAACACTGTAGCAGTGACCAGGGCCCGATGGACTGCCGAGACCACACCGCTCCCCCCGCACGCGCTGGCGTGGCTGCGCGACCGGGTCGGGCTGGGCGAGCCGCTGCCCGAGGTGCCCGTCGAGGCGCCGGACTCGGCGTTGTCGGAGGACGCCTTCACGGCGCTGGAGGCGGTCTGCCCGGTGTCGGTCGACGCCGGGGACCGGCTGGCACGTGCCGGTGGCCTGTCCTACCTCGACCTGCTCCGGCACCGCGGGCACGGGGAACCGGCGGTGCCCGACGGCGTCGTCCGGCCCGGCTCGCCCGACCAGGTCGTGGAGATCCTCAAGGTCTGCGTCGAGCACGACGTGGCGGTGGTGCCGTTCGGTGGCGGCACGTCCGTCGTGGGCGGCGTCGAGGCGTTGCGCGGCGACAAGTCCGCGGTGGTGGCCCTGGACCTCGGCGGGTTGTCCGAGCTGGTGTCGGTCGACCCGGTGTCGCGGGTGGCCGTGCTGCAGGCGGGGGTGACCGGGCCGGAGGCCGAGCGGATGCTTGGGGAGCACGGGTTCACGCTCGGGCACGTGCCGCAGTCGTTCGAGCGGGCGACCATCGGCGGGTTCGCGGCCACGCGGTCCGCCGGTCAGGCGTCGTCCGGATACGGCCGGTTCGAGGACGTGGTGGAGTCGGTCCGGGTCGCCACGCCCGTCGGCGAGTGGGTCGCCGGTGCGGCACCCGCGTCCGCCGCCGGTCCGGACCTGAAACAGTTGGTGCTCGGCAGCGAGGGTCTGTTCGGCGTGATCACCGAGGTGTCCGTGCGGGTGCGGCCCCGGCCGCGCGACCCCCGGTACGAGGGCTTCGTCGTCGACGGGTGGGAGGCCGGTGCCGACCTCGTGCGCGCCCTCGCCCAGGACGGGGCGCTCGCGGACGTCACGCGTCTGTCCGATGTGGACGAGACGGAGGTGGCCCTCGCGCTGGCCGGGTCCCGCGCCGGCGTGGTGAAGAAGTACCTGCGGTTCCGCGGCGTGAAGAACCCGTGCCTGGTGATCCTCGGCTGGGAGTGCCGGTCGCGCGCCACGACCATGCGCGCGCTGGCAGGGCGGAAGGTCGTCCGTCTCGGTGGTGCGATGGGGAAGTCCTGGCTGCACGGGCGGTTCAACGGCCCTCGGCAGCGGGACGCGTTGATCGACGCGGGGGTGTGCGTCGAGACCTTGGAGACCGCCACGCACTGGTCCCGCGTCTCCGAGCTGCGCGAGGCGGTGAAGACCGCGTTGCGCGCCGAGCTGGGCGACCCGATCGTCATGTGCCACATCTCGCACGCCTACGAGACCGGGGCGTCGCTGTACTTCACGGTGCTGGTGCCACGGGACCTCGACGACCCGGTGCGGCAGTGGGAACGCGCGAAGGTGGCGGCGTCGGACGCGATCTCGCGGCTCGGCACGATCACGCACCACCACGCGGTCGGCCGGGACCACCGGCCGTGGCTCGCGGGCGAGATCGGGCCGATCGGCACGGACGTGCTGCGCGCGGTGAAGGACCGGCTCGACCCGGCCGGAATCCTGAACCCCGGCAAGCTGATCTGACCGGCTCAGCCCGCGAAGTGCCTGCGGCTCAACGCGAGCAGCCTCCGCTGGACCCGCCGCGCGCAGCTCGCCGGAGTCCTCGCCGACCGGCTCGCGGCCGCCCTCGACGACGCCCACGCGCACGGCGGGGTCACCCTCTCGCTCACCAGCCGGGACGCGGCAGACGGCCCGGGGGACCGGTCACCCGGCCGGTGAGCTTCCGGTACCGCTCAGAACTTGACGAGCATCTTGCCGGTGTTCTCGCCGCGCAGCATGCCCAGGAAGGCGTCCGCGGCCTGGTGGACGCCGCCCTCCACGACCGTCTCGGTGTACTTGAGCTCGCCGGAGGCGATCCACTTGCCCATCTCCGCCACGAACTGCGGCTGCAGGTCCTTGTGGTCGGCCACCAGCATGCCGCGCAGCGTGAGGCGCTTGCCGATGAGCTGGAACAGGTTGCGCGGGGCCTTGGGCGGCTCGGTCGCGTTGTACTGCGAGATCGCGCCGCAGAGGGTGGCCCTGCCGTTGAGGTTGAGCGAGCTGATCGCCGCTTCGAGGTGGTCGCCGCCCACGTTGTCGAAGTAGACGTCGATGCCGTCCGGCGCCGCCGCGGCCAGCTGCTCGGCCACCGGGCCGTCCTTGTAGTTGAACGCGACGTCGAAGCCCAGCTCCTCGGTCAGATACTTGACCTTCTCGGCCGAACCGGCGGAGCCGATGACCCGGGAGGCGCCCTTCAGCCGGGCGACCTGGCCGACGATCTGCCCCACCGCGCCCGCCGCCCCGGACACGAAGACGGCGTCGCCCTCCTTGAACTCGGCGGTGACGAGGAGGCCCGCGTAGGCGGTGAGACCGGGCATGCCCAGGACACCGAGGTAGGTGCTCAGCGGCGCGACCGAGCCGTCGACCTTGGCCGCGAACCTCGCGTCGAGGACGGCGTACTCGCGCCAGCCCAGGCCGTGCAGGGCGTGGTCGCCCACGGCGAAGTCGGGGGAGTTGGAGGCGACGACCTCACCGACCGCGCCACCCTCCAGCGGGGCACCCACCTGGTACGGCGGGACGTACGACTTGACGTCGTTCATGCGGCCGCGCATGTACGGGTCGACGCTCATGAACAGGTTGCGCACCAGGATCTGGCCTTCGGCCGGTGCGGGGACCTCCACCTCGGCGATCTCGAAGTTCTCCGCTGCCGGCCAGCCCTTCGGGCGTGACGCGAGCCGGACCTCTAGTGCGGTGGTGGTCATGGGTGACCTTCTCCATCCCTGTTGCGGATCAGTAATCCGTTTCAACCGATGAGCGTCACCAAGTGTTCCGGCTTGTGACCTATGGCGCAGGGAGGAGTGTCGTGACCTGCCGGAGCGTGAAGCCCAGCTTGCGGTAGAGGGCGATGGCCGCGGCGTTGCCGTCGTCGACGAACAGCGCGCACGTCCCGTACCGGGAGAGCAGGGACGACGCGACGAACTGGCACACGCGCAGGCCCAGACCTCTGCCCTGGTGCTCGGGGTGGACGGCGACACCCATCATGAAGCCGACGTGCTCCGACGACCACGCTTCCGCCGCCGTGGCCGCGAGGGTGCCGGCGACGTGGACGCCCGCCCAGCGCCGCACGCCCGTCTCGCCCGGCCAGGCCCAGGAGTCCGGGTTCGCCAGCCGCAGCAGGGACGTCACGGCGTCCGTGGCCGGAAGCCAGCCCGCCTCCGGTGGCAGGTCCAGGGCGCCGGTGCGGTCCATCCAGCCGAACGGCTTGTCCTCGGCCCACTCGGACGGCATCAGCTCGGTGACCTCGCGGGCCAGCGACACCTCCAGCTGCGGCCTCAGCTCCACGCCGCGGCCGTGGGCGGCCAGGAGGGAGGCCACCCCCTCCGCCGGGCCGGAGAGGACCAGGCGGCGGCGTCTGGCCAGGCACGGGGCGTGCACGGCCACCGCGCCGTGGTGTTCCCAGGCCGCACCGCCGGCGCCGAGTGCCTGGGACGCCCAGCGGATGAACGGGTCGTCGCTGGCGTCGTGCACGCAGGCCGGGGTGCGCAGGCGGCGCACTCAGTCCTTCTGCTTGCGGCGCAACAGGGTTCGCTTCGCGAGCGAGTCCTCCAGCGCCTGGTACGCGACGTCCATCGCCTTGAGGTACTCGCCCTGCGGGCGGGGCGGGACCGACTCGTCCGCCTTGGGGAACGGGACCATCTGCAGCCAGCGTTCGTTCCAGAGCTGCTCGACCGCCGACTCCCAGTGCAGGTGGGCGCCCATCCGCACGACCCGTTCGCGGTCGCTCACCTCGGCGATCCGCTGCTGCGTGGCCGCGATCCGCTGCGCGAGCTCGGCGCACCGCACCTCGTCCAGCTTGCGCTGGCGGGCCGCCGCGTCGGTGGCGATGGCGATGATCTCCTTGTAGCGCTCGACCGCGGACAACGCGGGCGCCGGAGCCACCTCCTCGGTGCGGCGCGGTGGCTGCTCGCTCCCGCGCTGCGGCGGGACCGGGTCGAACATGGTCGTCATCATCGGGTTCATCACGCTTCTCCTGTGTCGAACGGGATGATCACTTGCGGTCGCGAGTGCTCGAACCGGTCGAAGAACAGGCCGCGGCGCGGCCTCGGGGACCACGACATGACCTGCTCAGGTCCGAGCGACAGCAGTTCCTTGCCCTGGACGTCGAACGCCACCCAGGCGCCGATGTCGTCGTAGACGCCCGGCGGCAGGCTCGCCTTCAGCCGCTGCACACCGCGCCACCAGCCGAGGACGTGCGTGCGGTTCTCCGGCCCGTGCTTGAGCACGGTCCGCAGACTGTCCACACCGGACGCACGGGTCGCCGGATCTTTCTGCTCCAGCAACGTCTGCGCCGCGTCCACGCCGTAGAGCACCAGGTAGTGCGAAGTCAGCGGCGCGTCCGTCTCGCCCTTGCCGATCGCCTGGAGGTCCTTTGCGGTCTCGTCCAGAACCTCGCGGATGCCGTCCAGGTAGATGACTTCGGCCTCGTGGCCGTCCGCTCGCAGGCGCTTGGACAGGTGCTGTGCCGACGGCTCCGCCTCGTCGACCAGGCAGGCCAGCGTGAACCGCGCCCCGCGCGGGTGGTGCTGCCTGCCCAGGGACGCGGCCGCTCCGCCGAGCACCGCGGCCGCGTCCTGGACCACGGAACCGATCACCGCGATGTTGCGGCCCGGCGTGCGCGCGAAGCGAACGCGTGCCGCGCTGCCCGCGACGTCGATGACCTGTCCGAGGAGCACGGTAGGTGATGCGTCGCCCGGCCGCAGGTCGGAGAAGTCCGGCAGGGCGTCGAGCAGCGGGACCTTGCTGCCGTCGAACAGGCCGGGGGCCTGGCCCGGCTCCCGGCGCCACAGCTCGTTCTGCAGGAAGTCCATCGTGCCCTTGGCCGTCGAGTCCGGCACCCGGCAGATCTCGTTGCCCGGCTTCACGCCCGACTCGTGGTTGATCACCGCGTGCCAGCGCGGCAGCTCCACGGCGGCGTCGTTCTGCGGCTCCGCCAGCACCCGGCGGGCCTTGGGCAGCGCGATGCGCACGGTGAACTGCTCGAAGATCGCCGACTTGCCCCAGAACCCCTCGATGCCCGAGACGTCCTGCGACGACAGCACCAGGTGGATGCCCTGCGACCGGCCGCGCCGCGCCACGTCCTCCAGCAGCTGCGTCGCCGCGGCCGTCACCTGGTCGCGTTCGCCGAACAGGTACTGGAACTCGTCGATCACGGCGACGATCCGCGGCCAGCGGCCACCGGGGTCCTCCGCGCGCAGGTGCTCCAGCTTGGTGACCTCGTGCTGCTTGGCCGCGTCCGCGCGCCTGCGCATCTCGTCGGCCAGGAACTTCAGCAGCGCCACGCCGAACTCGCGGTCGGTGTTGACGTTCACGCCGACCAGGCGGGCGTGCGGCAGCCACGACGGGTCCTTGCGGCCCGGCGCGAACTGCGCGAACGACACGCCCTCCTTGAAGTCCAGCAGGTACAGCTCCAGCTCGTCCGGCGAGTACCGCGCGCACAGCGAGCCGAGCATGGCGTAGAGGAAGTTCGTCTTGCCGGAACCGGACGGGCCACCGACCAGCGCGTGCGGCGAGGTGTCGCCGAGCTGCACGCAGACCTGTTCGCCGTCGTCGAACCCGACCGGCGCGATCACGCCCGCCGCCGAGCTCTCCGTCCACGGCCGGTCCGGCAGCAGGTCGCCGAACGTGCCCATCCGCGAACGGCGTTCCTCGCGCTTCTCGGCGATGGCGGCGCACGCGCGCGGCACGAGGGTGCGCGGGAACGCCGGGTCCAGCGTCACGCGGACGTCCTTGCCGGTCATCGTGCACGTCGCGGAGCCGTCGGAGCGCAGCACCACGGTCTCCACCGGAGAGTTGACCGTGATCGGGATGTCCACGATGAACAGCTGCACGCCGCACGCCAAACCGTTGCGCGCCACGCGTTGCAGCTGCTGCTGGTGCTCCTCCCGCAACGCCTTGCGGTTGCCGAACAGCACGGCGATCCGCCACGGTTCGGTGCGCCGGCCCTCACCGCTGACCGAACGGACGGTCAGGTGCCCGTCGACCAGGACCTTGGTGTGCACCTGGCGGATGTGCTCGGACAGCTCGTCGAGCAGCTCGTGCAGACGTGCCGGGTCGTGCACCGTCAGCAGGTTCGCGCGGGTCAGCGGGTAGAGCCCCGGCAACGACCCGGTGAGCTGGCCGACGTCCCACACGTGGACGTGCACGAGGCCGGGCTGGAAGTGCGAGAGCACCCGCAGCAGCAGGCTCTCCACCAGACCGTCCGCGAGCTGGCGGCTGTCCGGGGTGGACGAGATGTGCAGGTGCGACTGGTCGAGCAGGGGGACCGCGACGGGGAACGGCGCCGCCTCCGGCGCGGAGACCACCTCGCCGGTGCCGATCCGCCACAGCTCCGGCACGCCCTCGCTGCCGTCGTGCGTGCCGGGGTGGCCGAGCCACGACTCGTACGGCCACGAGGCGGGCCCGCGGGCCACGGAGTTCACCAGCTCGGTCAGCTGGTCGGGACCCGTGGTGGTCCACTCGTGGTACGACTGCTGCCAGTCGTGCCTGATCTGGGCGAGGCGGTCCTGGAACTCCGCCATCGACAGCGGGGCCTGGCGCGGGTTCCCGATGCGCTTCTCGTCGACCGTGAGGAACGGCGTCACGTCGGTCAGCGCGCTGTCGCGCAGCGCTCTGTCGATGCCGGTCCCGCGCACGGTGAACTCGACCAGGTCCTTCGCGTGCTCGGTCGCGAGGGCCCTGTGCTCCCGCGCCACCGAGCCCAGCGCGGCCGAGACGGCGCGCTGGAACTCGGCGAAGGAGTCCTCGATCCTTCGCCGCCGGTCGTCGCGCCTGCTCATCACAGCTCCACGGTGAGTCGTTGGATGCGCTCTAGGGTTCCCACCATCAACTCCAGCTGATCGGGGAATCTTTCCTTCGCGCGCACGAACTCCGGTGGAAGAAGCGACTCGTGGTGGTTCTCGCTCGACTCGGCGAGGATCGCCACCGCCTCGTCCAGGCCCTCCTGCGCTGACCGCACGCTCCGGTACGACTCACGCAGAAACTCGCTCACCTGCTCGAGCACGGCGCGAACCTCGGCGATGGACGCCATCAAAGCCTGCTGTTGATGCCCTCGGCCCCGGAGATGCCGGCGCCGAGGTAGTTCTGCAGCTCGCTCACACCCGACACGACCTGCTGGAACTGCGCGTTCGTCGTCTCGACGTCCGCCTGCACGGAGCCCTGTGTGACCGATGTGAGCAGCTGCTGCGCGTCCTCGGCGAGCTCGGCCGCCTGCTGGAGGGCCGACTGGCTTTGGCTCGCCTTGTCTATCGCCTGGGCGATTGCGGCACGGACCTCTTCGATGCTGGCCATGTCGGCTCCCGAACCCTCCCGGAACAGAGTGGTCGTACAACCACCCTCTGTAGAGATTGTGCCCAGATTTTCACAGTTGAGAGCGAAGATGCGCTAACCGGGTAGATGCCTGAATCCACTCGAACGGGCCTTGATTTAATGATCAGTTGAGCGCGCCGCTGGCCTCTTCACCACGGGTGTTGCAACGGTCACACCGGCGCTCTACGGGCTGTTGTCCACAACCACGACCGGCTGGGTGAATCACGAGGGTCTCGACGCGGCGTTGTCACGCAAAGTGCCCGCGCCGAAGGGGTCGTCCCCGGCCCACGCCTCGACCAGAACGCGTTCCGCGCCCGGCACGAGGGCCGTGATGAGCCCCGGCTCGTCCAGCACCGTCCACGCCGTCGGCGGCTCGCACGCCACCCGCGGGGTCGGGAAGTCGTCGCCGAGGCCCCGCACGAAGGTCCGCACGGCCCTCGCGAGCGCCGCGGAGACGTTGTGGGTGGCCTTCTCGTCGCTCGGCCGGGTGAGCACGACGGCCCAGCAGCCGGGCTCCTCGTCGGAGCAGTCGCGGGCGTCCACGACGTGGGCACCGGCACGGCGGATCAGCGCGTCGCACGCGGCGCGCGCCTGTTGCTCGTCCGCCGCCTCGACCACGACGGTGACCAGCAGCACGAGGTCGTCTTCGTCCATGACACCGCGAATGGTGTCAGATCACCCGCCGGGCGGACTCCGGCACCCGAGTGACGGCCTCGCGCGCGGACGACCGCCGCGGGGGTGCCGGGCCGAGCGGAGTCCACAGTGGGCACCGCATCGGCACTCCCGCGGCGGTCGTCGGTTCCGCCACCTAGGCGGCGTAGAACGCGCTGATCTCGATCTTGCCGCCCGAGCACACCGACCCGAACGTCCACGGCACGCTCACCGGCGCCGTCTCGTTGGGCGGGATGGCCGCGGCCTTCGACGGCTCCGGCTGGCAGGCGCCCTTCACCGGCTCCTCACCCGCGGGGATGACGTTCCAGTGCAGGTTCGCCGCGGCTTTGGCGCCCGGTGCGAGCGTCACCGTCGTGGGTCCGGGGTCCGCCTTGCGCTCCAGCTTGGTCGGCACGGCGCCGGAGGCGTTCTCCAGCTGGAAGCCGCTGTACCCGTTCAGCGTGCAGGGTGCCGAGCCGGAGTTCGTCACGACGAACCTGCCGTACCGGTTGCCCGCGCCCGCGTCCGTCGGGACGACCTCACCCGTGAGCGTGGAGGAGTCGCAACGCTTCACGGCGGGCGCCGCCGCGTTCGACTCGGGGGCCCCGGACTCGGCGGCCTGCGAGACGGACGGGCCGGCGCTGGATGACGATGACGCCGACGACGACGTCGGGTCCGACGTCGGCAGCGTCTGCGACGCGCTGTCCGTTTCTCTCGTCCCGCAAGCCGTGGCGGAAGCGAGCACCAGCAGTCCACATGCGATCAACCGACGAGTCATGGGTGCACCTCCTATCGAAGGATGTGCCCGAATCACCGGAAGCCCACACAACCTGCCGGAAATTCACCGGATCTGGTGGACGTCCCATCCGTCCGCGAGCTCGGCCATGCCGTCGACCGGGGCCGTCCAGATGTAGGTCCACGCGATCCGGCCGTCGGGCAGCACCACGCGCACGCGCCGGTAGTCGGTGCCCTCGTACTCGTCCAGCCCCGGCAGGGCCACCTCCGGCGACTTCAGCCGCAGCACGTGGCCGGGCACGCCCAGGCCGGCGCCGGGGCGCAGGGCGGGGTAGCCGAGGCCCGTGTCGAGCAACGTGCCGGGCAGGTGGGTCTTCTCGGAGTCCACGACGTGCGGCTCCATCAGGTGCCAGGCGCTTCCTCCCGGCTGGAGCGTGCCGTAGACGAACAGCAGCTCCGGCCACGCGTCGGCCGACGGGTCGCCGTGGACCTCGCTCACGTCCAGTCCGTCCGTCATCGCCGGCCTCTCGCCCAGCACGCGTGCGCCCCGCTGCGACACGTCCGCACAACGGACCATACGGCCGTTGAAAAGCACGGGCATCCGCTTCTTGGAGCCTGCCGTGTAGGCCAGCACGCTGTCGATGACGCCGCCGTTGTAGAGCACGACACGGCCCGTGTGCAGACGTACGAGCCGATAGCGCAGCCCGCGTCCCTCGCAGCGGTCCAGCACGCGCAGCTGTTCAGGCGTGGCGAACCAGATGGAGTGCTCCTCGACGACACCGGGAGCGCCCGCGAGAGTCGCGGGCCGCTGTCCGTCGCGCATCCGCAGACCCGCGGCCCAGACAGCAGAAAGGCCCTCGCACCGTGCGCGGAGCACGACTGCGGGGCCTTCGAGGCCCAGCTCCTCGCGGAGCCAGGTGAGCTTGCTCGGGTTGGCGTTGGAGCCGTACCCGAGCACCGGCATTCGGGCCGCCAGCGGCGGCTGACCGTGGTTTGCGAGCCATTGGTCTAGATCGATGTTCTCCGGCTCAACCCGCCATCCGGAGTCCATCGTGAGGTCCGGGCGCACTGGCCAGCCTGTTTCGTCCACGTGAACGAAACAGTGGTCTGGACGAGTGCCCGGGTAGGGCTCCGCCGGATGGCTTTCGTCGGTGAACGGTTGGGCCATTGGTCCATTGTGCCAGCCGATCGTGTGAGAATGCGCCCCCTGATCGTGATACGTCCGATGTATTTGTCGGGCTATCGCGAAAACAGTGAGAACGTTCACGAAGCATTCGGGTGAGCGACCCGATGTTCAACCGGCTCGGCTCCGGTCCGGCTCAGGGGCTGTCATAGCGCTGCTGCGCCTGGGAGATCTCCGGCTGGTTCGCCTCGATCCAGTGCGCGAGCGCCACGAGGTGGTTGGCGGCGCCCTTGCCGAGGGGCGTGAGGGCGTACTCGACGTGCGGCGGGATCACCGGCTTCACGTCCCGGTGGACGAACCCGTCCCGCTCCAGCGTCCGCAGCGTCTGGGTGAGCATCTTCTCGCTGACGACGTTCTCCAGCTCCCGGCGCAGCGCGCTGAACCGCCACGACCCGCCGTCCGACAGCACGTGCAGGGCCATGACGCCCCACTTGCTGGTGACGTGCTCCATGATCGCGCGTTCCGGACAGTCGCTGATCTGCATGCTCACCTCCGAGTAAGTACCCCACTCGAAAGTGGGTACTTTCCAGAGGTTAGCGCTCTCCCTACTGTTTGCGCCATGACGATCCTCATCACCGGAGCAACCGGCCAGCTCGGCAACGCAGTCGTCCGCTACGTCCTCGACCGCACCGACGAGCAGGTCGTCGTCTCCGTCCGCAACCCGGACAAGTTCACGCTGACCGGCGTGGAGGTCCGCCAGGGCGACTTCGACCGGCCCGAGACCCTGAACTTCGCGGGCGCCGACAAGCTGCTGGTCATCTCCGCCGAGGCCCCCGACGCCGACACCCGCGTCCAGCAGCACAAGAACGCCGTCGCCAAGGCCGTCGAGCACGGCGTGGGCCACATCTTCTACACGAGCATCACCGACGCGGACACCTCACCGGCCGCCGTGGCCGTCGTGCACAAGGCCACCGAGGAGGCCATCCGCGCGACCGGCATCCCGTTCACGATCCTGCGCAACGGCATGTACCACGAGAACTACCTCGGCGCGCTGGCCGGCGAGACCGTCGCCCTGTCCACCAAGGACGGCCGCGTCGCGAGCGCCGCCCGTGACGACTACGCCCTGGCCGCCGCCGTCGTGCTCACGACGCCGGGCCACGAGGGCCAGGTCTACGAGCTCACCGGCTCCACCTCGTGGTCGTTCCCCGAGCTCGCCGGCGACCGGTTCCGCGACGTGAGCGACGACGACCTGCTCGCCGCCGGTCTGCCCCCGATCATCGTGGACTTCTTCAAGTCCATCCGCGAAGGCGTGTTCGCCGAGGTGCGGCCCGACCTGGAGAAGCTGATCGGCCGTCCGACGCGGCCGATCCAGGTCTGACCCGCGCTCAGGCCAGCTCGGGGTGCGCCTCCGGGTGGGCGTCCCACCACTTGCGGTACTCGGGGTTGCGGTCCAGCACCGACCGGTAGGCGTCGGCGGCGCACGCGAACACCTCGTGCGCCCGCCCCGCCACGGGAGAGTCCCGCCGGGTGGCCACGAAGATGTCCGTCATCAGCGGCATCCCGCGCAGCCGCCGGATCACGATGCCGTCCCCGCCCCTGGACGGCGCCGCGGCGAACGAGACGCAGCCGCCCGCCACCAGGCCGCGGGCCATGCTCGCCTCACCGGTGTGGTGCGTCAGCCGCGGCACGAACCCCGCGTCGGCGCACACCTGGAACATCTGGGTCCGCGAGCCGATGTGCTGCGGCGGTGGCGCCACCCAGTCGCGGCCGGCCAGCTGCGCCAGCTCGACGTCCTCCTGCTCCGCCAGCGGGTCGGTCTCCGGCAGCGCCACGAACGCCGGTTCGGTCACGAGCTTGCGCAGCTCGATGCCCGCGAGGTCGCGGGCGTGCATGCCGTCGAAGAACTCGAACAGGGCGACGTGCACCTGTCCCGCCTCCAGCATGTCCACGATCTCCGCCGACGACGGCCGCACCTCCGCGCGCACGTCGGCGTTGAGCTGCCGCAGGCGTTCGACGAGCGTGGCGAAGTACAGGATCGGGATGCACCCGAAGAACAGCGGCCCGCGCCGGTCGGCGGGACGGGTCGAGCCGACCAGCTGTGCCATCTCGTCGAGCACCAGCCGCGCGGTGCCCAGCACGCGGCGGCCCAGGTCCGTGGGGACGCACCCGCTGCGCGTGCGGTCGAAGAGCTGACCGCCGACGAGTCTTTCGACCGTGCGCAGCTGCGCGGACAGGGCGGGCTGGGTGAGACCCAGCCGGGCCGCGGCCCTGGTCACGCTGCCCTCCTCGGCGATCGTGCGTACCGCGCGGAGGTGGCGGAGCTCCAACTCGGGCATAAAGACCTTGTATCCCCCTTCTGAATGCGCCGCCACCCTTCGATCGGGGCATAGTGACATCGGTCGTCCTCGCGGGACCAGAGGTCTTCCGGCCCGGCGCTATGCGGCAGCGCCGACGGGCCGGGTGCGGGTGAACCGCTCCCCGGAAGTTGGACTGGGAATCCAGTTCCGACTCTCCGGGGAGTGGTTCGTTGCGTCCACAGAGTTCGTTGTCTGAGCAGCAGCGGGAGTCCGCTGTTGCGTTGTTCGAGGCCGGGTATGGCAGAGATGCTGTCGCGACCCGGTTGGAGGTGTCCGCGGCGGCGGTGCGACGCTTGCACGATCGTTGGAGGTTGTGGAGCGCGGGAGCGCTGATGGACAAGCCGGACAGACGGTCGTTCACCTTCGAGTTCAAGCTCGAGGTCGTGCGTCGCTATGTCAGCGGTGAGGCGACCGCGCTCGAGCTGGCCCGCGAGCACGACCTGTCCTCGCCCAAGCTGATCGAGTCGTGGGC
>NZ_FNCC01000017.1 GCF_900100955.1 Lentzea fradiae
TGAGGTTCCCCCGATAGCTCGGAGACTTTCAAGCATGGTCCGATAGGGCCTGAAGGGAGTCGTCCGTGGCAGCACCGAAGAAGTACCCCGACGAGCTGAGGGCTCGTGCGGTCCGGCTGTATAGGGAGTCGGATCCGAAGCCGGTGATCCGGCGGCTGGCCGAGCAGCTCGGGGTCCATCACGAGGCACTACGCAACTGGATCCGGCAGGACGAGGCCGACCGCGGGGAGCGGGATGACAGGCCGAGCTCCGGCGAGTCGGAGGAACTGCGCAGGCTGCGGCGGGAGAACGCGGAACTGAAGCGGGCCAACGAGATCCTCAAGGCGGCGAGTGCTTTTTTCGCCTCGGAACTCGACCCGACCCGGCGACGGTCGTGAAGCTCATCGCGCAGCTTCGCGGCCGCTTCGGGGTCGAGCCCATCCTCCGGGTCCGCGACGCTGATCCGCTGCAAGGCGAGCATGTTGTTGCCCGGGATGCTTCAGACCACGGCGTTGATGCGCTACCTCATGGAGACCGCGGGCGTCGAGCCTGAGGAGATCGATCGGCTCGTCACTCTTCGCGTTCGACGGCAGGAAGCACTGCTGGACGCCGCGCGTCAGTTCGAGTTCATCATCGACCAGGCCGCGCTCGCGCGAGTGAACCTGATCGCGGACACCACAGGCATCTGGGCGGGCCAGCTCGCTCGGCTCGCCGAGGTCGTGCAGCTGCCGAACGTGCGGATCAGGTGGGTGCCGTTCAGTCACGGGTTCTACCCAGGCCAGGAGAGCGACTACCACATCGTCACGTACGCGACCGACCCCGAACTGCACCTGATCTACGCTGAGCGCTACGACGAGCAAGCGGTCCTGCACGAGCCGAAGGTCGTCAAGAGGTACCTGGACTTGTGGGACGCGCAGGAGAAGGTCGCGCTTGAGTCGGATCAGGCGGCGAGCTTCCTCGCGTTCGTGGGCGGACCGCTGCTGTCGTGACGATTGGTGACGGCAACGGTAGAAGGGCCCGGCTTACGAGATGAACGAGCCATCAGCAGCATCCGATATCAGGGCTACCCCTTGGTTCAAGTCCTCTTACAGCCAACCGAGTGAGAGCGCCTGCGTCGAGATCCAGCACGCAGTCAGCAGGGTCGGCGTTCGCGACTCCAAGGCGCCGGACCAGGGCAGCTTGACCTTCAGGGCAGACGCTTGGACCTCCTTCACGAGCTGGGTGAGCAGCACCGTGTAGAGCGGTCAGTGAGCCTTCTTGAGCCGATTCACCCGAGCGCATGAATTAATCGCTGCATACCCGAGGTCCTTGGAGAAGCTCCAAGCGCAGCCGCTTTGCTGGAGATAGCCTGCCTGCTCAGGCCAATCTTCGACCGGGGGACGGCGGTGGCGGCTGACTGGTTGCTGGTCGAGACATTCTGCGGTGTTCGCCGGGAACCGACTGTGCTCGCGGTCGGAAGTCACCCGAAGAACATGGTTTCGGTTCGGTCCGTTCTCGGACGTGGCCCGTTCCTGCCGGATGTGCTCGGGACGATCGCTCGCGTGGTGAACGGGCGGGCGCGGGCACCGGTCGAAGCTTGAACAACCGCAGGTAAACGCCGCGTCGTGGCGCTGCCGCTTCTCTCGTACGACGGCTTGGTCCATGGTGTCCACGTGTGGGTGGGACCGCTCGGTGAAGAACCACCCGCACGTGATCCGGCAGGTGCGTGGCAGATCAACCTGACCCGGCACGTCAGCAGCAGGTCGGACGATCTGCTGCGGCTGTACGGGACGCGGCCTGATCGGTGGCGCAATGAGCACGACCTGGCCGAGCTGTTCGCCTACCAGCGGCTGCAGACGAACTCGGACGAGGCGAAGGCGTTGGCGCTCATCGTCAACGCGAAAGCGGGCATGGAGCACCTGGCCACCTGGACGGTCAACAGGGACGACGGTGCTCGACGTGCCGTGCACTTCGCGTGCCGTTGTGTCGAGGTGGAGGCACCTAACGGCCGGGTCGAGCTCGTGGTCCGGGGAATCACCCACGACATCGGCCCGGCCGAGAGCGTGCCGGCCGCGCCTCCACCCGTCCCGGTCCTCCTCGCGCAGCAAGTGCTCGCGGCGGAAGCGACGCCGGGACGGTGGCGTGCGATCGTCGATCTCCGCACGATGCGGCTGCTGAAGTGGCTGGACGACCCCATGCCGGGCGTCTCTTGGACGCTGGACGCACCACACCGTCCCGCCATTCATCGGGATGATCTGCGTGCCGCGGTCGGCCTCGCCAACGAACTCGGACTGCGTGGTCGTGCGGAAGGTGTGGTGCGGCTTCGGTCGGTCGACGGCGACTGGGTGAAGGTTGTCGTGTCCGCTGCGCTCATGGCGCTTGATCAGCACACCACCGCCGCGCTCGTCACCCTCACCGCCTCCGAAGGTGGCAAGGTCGACTGAGTTGCCGGCCGCGGGGTGAGGAGCTGGCTCGTGAACTGCTTCGAGGCGAAGGTCGCGGTGATCACCGGAGCGGCGGCGGGTATCGGGCGGGCCTTGGCGGTTGAACTCGCACGGCGTGGGGCGCGGCTCTCACTGCTCGATCGCAACCACGGCGAGCTGGAAAAGGTCGCGGCCGATTGCGAGACACTTGGCGCTCGAGTGCGGGCGCACGTGGTCGATGTGACCGACTGGGAGGCGGTTCAGGAGGCCGCGGTTCGGACCAACTCCGATCTGGGTGGCGTGGACTCTGTGTTTGCGGCTGCCGGGATCATCCACCGTGGCAGCCTGCTCGACTCCGACGTCGCGGACCTCGAAGAGGTCATGGCCGTCAACTGGCGGGGGTTGATGTACACCGTCAAGGCGCATCTTCCCTACGTCGTGAACGCCGCCGAGGGGCGGATCGTGACGTTCTCGAGCGCTTTCGGCTTGGTCGCGATGCCGAAGTACACCGGATACAACTCGTCGAAGTTCGCCGTCCGCGGCTTCAGTGAGTCGTTGCGCCAAGAGCTCGCGGATGCCCGCAGCGGAGTGTCGGTTACGTGTGTGTTCCCTGGGGGAGTTCGAACCTCGATCGTGCGCAACGGGCTCTTCGCAGCGGGGGAGAACCGTGATGCCGTGATCCGCGGTTTCGAGAAGCACGTCGCACGGACCGATCCTGACGAGGCGGCGGCCGTCGTCCTGAAAGGAGCGGAACGGCGTCGAGCGCGCGTCTTCGTCGGAGCGGACGCACGCCTGGTGGCAGTGCTCGCGCGTCTTGCTGGCGGCCACTATCAAGACCTGATGCCGGTTGTGGAGCGTGTGCTGGGACGTCGGTGGGGGTGACTGGTGGGCCGACGACCGGGTTGGCTTTGTCGCTATCGAGCTGATCCCTGAGCGCAACGCTGGAGTAGCCTCGGCTGACTTCCGACGCGATCGGGTTCGACTACGCCACTGCACATCATGTCGAGCTCGGCATGACCGCGGCAAAGGCAGGGGTGTGCATCCCGAAGATTGTGAGTAGCCGACCCGGCCACTCGAAGGTCGCGTTCAAGCTCGACAACCTGTTCGGGTGCAACGGGGGTGTTCGGCGTGCGCAGAAAGCCGGAGGGGCTCTGATCTTTGCAGATCAGAGCCCCTCCGGCTTGTGTGGGCGATACTGGGATCGAACCAGTGACCTCTTCGGTGTGAACGGCACCGGGCACGTCGCTGGTGGGCGCCCCTGTCTCAGGAGCGGCGCTCTGAGCAGCGTAAATGTTTTCGTGCGTCTCAGGTGGTACCAACACTAACGCTGCTGCGCGTGTGGTCGCGGCTACCGGTTCGGGTACAGCCGCATGCCACGCTCTTGCAATCGGTGCCTCGTCTAGAAACCGAGCTGTCGCGATCCGCGCATCACGCGCCACGCGCTGCTCCTGTCGCGGTCCACTGCTTCGTCTTCCTCGCACCCAACGCCTGCTCCCTCCTCGGCCAACCCATCGTGCCGCACAACAACACGTTGGTCATGAGGGGAGTGGCTCTGCCTCGCAGGATCGCCTGGGCGCAGCTGGCTCAGTCCCTTCGAAGGGTCGCGGCCACCCTCAACGCTTGCGCCTCGACCGCCTGCCCGGTGCGGAGGCATTAACAATTGCTAGGACGCTCCGCGTGTCTGATGACACGTCTAAAGTTGTCGGCTAATGTAAATGGCTTCGATCAGGCGCGATAAGTGGGGGCAAGATGACTGAAGCGGTACCCGGCGTTGAGTTGATCCCTATCAAGAGTGAGACCAAAACTATCCAGATGTGCTTCCAGCATTGCCTCTATGAGGTACCCAATTTTCAGAGACCATATAGCTGGTCGGAAGACCAGTTGGAGGACTTCTGGAACGACGTCGTACTTGCTCAAGGAGATTTCTTTTTCGGGTCTACTGTAACGTGGGTGAGCGCGAAGAGGGATCTCTTCAGGTCTACATACTCGATCATTGACGGGCAGCAGCGTCTGACCACGAGCACGATCATGCTTTCGGTTGTTCGCGATGCGTTCAATAAGGTTTCGCTGATTGCGGAAGGCGCCGATGATTCCGATGTTGGTTCGGCGGCGAAGGGGCAAGCCTCCGCGACTCAAAAGTACTTGATCGCGACGGATGACGACGGGAATTTCTACTCGGTCATAGCGCGCCCGGAAGAGATGTTTTACGAGAAAATACAAAACCCGAGCGCTATTCCCTCTGGTGCAAAATGGAATAGTAGTGCGGAGCGTCTAGGGGCTGCACGAACATTCTTCGAGAACCGCGTTCTCGGTGCCTTGGGCGACCTTTCTTTGGCGGATCAAGTCGACCGCCTGAAGTCCATAAGGGCAAATGTCTTGAAGGCACGCGTCATTCAGGTCGAGCTGACGTCGGAGGAAGATGGATTTCTCATCTTTGAGACGTTGAATACTCGCGGAGCTGATCTGCGTATATCCGACTTGGTTAAGAACCTTCTTATTAGGGGTGGCGCGACAACGGCGCCTGACCGTGAAGCGATCGCCGCAAGGTGGAATCGTTTGGTTGACAGAGTGCAGTTGGAAAGTCTGAAACCTGACGTGGTGGATCGCTTCATTTGGCAGTCTTGGAACTCTCGGCGCGCGGCGGTGAAGGAGCCGGAGCTATTCAAAGAGATTAGTCGCCTGGTTAAAGAGGATGCTGCAAAACATCTCGACTACCTTGCCGAGCTCGAGACTGACTCGCTGACGTATCAATGGCTAGAGAATGAGGATGTCCAAACTAGGCTGAAAAAAGGTGCGGACCGCAATGCCTTTGCGGTCCGCAAGTTTGCGGATAGTGTCCGCGCCTTGGCCATTTTCAACGTGTCTGTTGCAAACTCAACAGTTTTGGCTATCGCGCGAAAGTACCAAGAGTCATCACTAGTCAAGGAGTCTCAACTTATTGAGGTGATGCGCCTGGTTGAGAACTTCCACTTCCAGTTCACTGCTCTCACCAATAGTGGGTCTACGGGAGGGACGCGGGCGAGGTATAACCGATTTGCTGTCCGTCTCGAAGCGGCTAATTCTAGGGCTGAGGTGAGTGAGGCGATCGCAGATCTCAAGGTTAAGCTCGTCGCAAGCCTGCCTTCGCGTGAATTGGCGCTCAAGGCTTTTCAGGAGCTCTTCTATGCCCCCTCTGTCAAGCTGACTCAAGCACAGAAGCCCCGTGCCCGTAAAATTTTCATTGCGTACGTGTTGATGGCGTTCGCAAAAGCGGAGGCATCCATACCGGCAGGACAAGATCTCGCGTCCTGGTCTATTGAGCACATTAAACCTCAATCCACTGCTGGGGATAGCTATAAAGATCCTGTGTATTCGATCGGAAACCTAACTTTGCTGACGGATGCGCTCAATAGCTCCTTGGGTGCGGCGCCCCTGTCGAAGAAGGTGGAAGCGCTGCGAAAGGGGAAAGCGTATTTTGACCCCGAGTTGGAGTCATGGGCGCATGGCGGAGCCGTTGCACCTTCGGATGCGCAGATCAAGAAGCGAGCGGAACGCTTGGCGTTGGAAGCACTTGATCGGGTCTGGAGTTTGTAGAATCGTCATTAACGCGAGCTGAAGCAGTCAACTGGAGTGCCGGCGTCATCGCCCGCTCGCGCGGGCGATGACGTTCGATTCTTCAGTCTTCACGGTCGGTTTGGTCGTTCGCTACACCGGTCCGGACGACCCTTCGACGACAGCGTCCGCACGGTCCCAACGAGCGGCATAAGCGTGTTTCTCGTACAGTACTGGCTCATGGCCAACCAAGAGAAGAGTTCCCGGACTGACCGAGAGCGCGCGGAAGACTACCTGCGTGAGTCCGATGAGGTTGACATGGTCAGTCATGAGCACTCGCTGTTGCTCCGCGCGCTCTATCACGAGAACCGTCACGGTAACGACTTGCTCGCAACGCATACCAAGGTGCTCGGTGAGCTGACCGAGGTCTTGAGTCGGGTTGCTCGACATCTGGGTGATCGATGATCACCGACCTATCTCGAATACGAACATACGGGTCAGGCCGGTAGACGCTTCGCGTAATCGGTGGTGCGACGTTCGTTGCAGGAATCCGATCTCGATGTGGGCGCTGCAGAGAGTGTCGACGGCCTATGGCTCGTAGGCCTAATTCGGATAGGATAGAGATACTGTTCATCAAGAATTGATGTCTGCCTAAGGGGACTCCCGGCTTATATGGATGATGCTGAATCGACCGATGGCCCTGGTAAGACCCTGTTGGTGCGAGTCCTCGATGAGGAGTCGAGTGGAGCTCTTGACGTCGGTGGCAAGGGTGTTGCGGGGATAGCGGTTTCATAAGTCTGCTTTGATGAGGCGAGGATTCTGTGCACCGCAATCGATCATTTCATCAAGTGCCACATACCTGCTTTCTGCTACTATTGCCGGTGTAGCTCGGATTCGAGGAAGAAGGTTGTGGCTTGTCCGATAACTTCATGAACGGGCCTGGTGTTCACGAGAACATAGCCAGTGAAATGGCGAGGGATGGGGATCCCGCTAAGGCGCAAGTGCACGCACTGCTTGCCGTCGCGTCAGCCATCAACCGGCTTGCTGACGCTGTGGAGAACCGAGGTTAGTGTTAGAGCCCGCCCAGTGTGTTGGGCGGGCTCTAACACGTCGGGGCCGTCGTGGCGGTGCGAGCACTCGATCCCTCAGAGCCAAGTGGCAAGATGACCTGGGACGACGGTGGAGGACATGAGCGCCGTGGATCGTGATACCTGGCTGAGGAGAACCAAACAGGGCAATGCGGCAGACGACGCTGGCGCTGTAGTGCGGGCTTGGCGCGCATCGAACAAGCAGAACCAAACCGCCGTCGCTAGTCTTCTCGGCATCACCCAACAGAACCTCAGCCAGATCGAGAAGGGCACGCGTCCGGTCTCGCTTGAACTGCGCCGCAAGCTCGTCGAGCTACTCGGCATTGCCCCCGAAGACCTGGGCCTGTCATCCGGCCAGGCGCGCTCCTTCATCGCGTCCGACGACGCGAGTCCACACATCGCGTTCAGCCGCTTCCAGTGGCGCAACCAGCGCCGATGGCTGAATCAGCATCGCTCCGAGCTGGCGCAACTTGCGGTGAACCTCTACCCAGCTGAGTACCGCGTTCCGCGCACACCGCTGATCTCGCACCCGGAATGGGTCGCCGCTGGTCCAGTGGAGTTGTCGACGCTGAACCTCACGCTGTCCGAGCAGCCTCACCCAGTTGTGGTCGACGGCTCGGAGTCGGAGACCGAACCCGTAAGGCCGCTACGCGTCGGCACGACGCACTTCGAGCGGTACACGTCGGTCATCAAGCATCTGGACCCGCCAACGCTGTTCGAGTCGCGCCCCAGCTACCGCCTGCTCAGCGCCGACCTGGTTACCAACAAGTTCGAGTTCGGCCTCGCGGCGTACTTCGACAAGCTCGATGTCTCCGAAGCGCTAGGCCACGAATTGGCACGGGCGTGCATGGACAAAGGCATCCCGACCGATCCCGCGCAGCTGCGCGGCCAGCTCCCGTTCCGCGACCTGATCGGCGACCCGTTCGACCCGGCAAGGCGCGCGATCATCCCCGCGATCACTACGTTGACGATTCGCCTGCGCAGGTACCCGGCTGAGCCGTCGTTCCTGCTCCACTGGCGAGACCCGGCCAAGGTCGCGACCGCGGCCGGCGTGTACGACGTCATCCCGGCCGGGGAGTTCCAGCCGTCCAGCGTCGCACTGTGGGACCGCACGAACGACTTCGACATCTGGCGGAACATCGTCCGCGAATACTCCGAGGAACTGCTCGGAGAGCCGGAGTTCGACGGCACGCGTACGCAGCCGATCGACTACGACAACTGGTCGCTGTACCGCGAACTCACGCAGGCTCGCCAAGACGGCAGCGTGGGCGCGTTCTTCCTCGGCACGGGCATGGATGCGCTGACGCTCGCGGCGACCATGCTCACGGTCGTGGTGATCGACGACGACGTGTTCGAGCGGGTATTCGGCGACGCTGTCCGCTACAACGACGAGGGCGAGATCGTGGCGGTTGGCGGTGGCACGCCTACCGAGGGCATCCCGTTCACGGCGGAGTGCGTGGACCGGATGCTCAGCTCCGAGCCGATGGCGTCACCAGGTGCGGCGTGCCTCGCGCTGGCCTGGAAGCATCGTGACCAGTTGCTCGGGTTCTGACCGGAGAGGACGCAATGCCGACGTCTGAACAGTGGCTCGAAGTTCGCGCGTACCTGGGGGAACACCGTCACGCGTTCGCGGCGAAGGCCGCGGAGCTGTACCCGGACGCTCCGAAGGTGGCGGGCACGCCTCTTCTCACGGCTGCGAGCTGGGTACCGGACGCGCCGGTGCCGCTGACGGACATCTCTCTCCGGCTGCAGCGCGACGCGGAGTTCGTCGGAGTCGACGGGACGGGAGGGGCTGCGGCGAACGTGCTTCCCGAGGGCGACTACGGCACGTACTCCGAGGCGATGGCGAAGCTCGCGGCGCCCAAGGTGTTCCAGAACCGGTCCACTTACCGGCTGCTCGATTTCACCGACCAGCACCTGACGTTCTGCATCGGTTCCTACTTCGACGGCATCGACGTGGGGGAGGCGTGCGCTCACGAGTACGCCGCGCGCCAGCTCGGGCACGTCGACGAGCTCCGGCTGCGGTCCGCGGTGGCGGACCCGTGCGACCCAGCGCGCCGGCCGATGAACGTCGCGATCAGCACGCTTACGATCCGCCACGACCGGGCGAGCGGCGATGCGACGTTCTTCCTGCACTGGCGCGACCCGAAGCGCGTCGGTCACGCGGGCGGGATGTACCAGGTGCTGCCCGTCGGAATCTTCCAGGCGTCCAGCGACGACGAGCGCAACATCGAGAACGACTTCTCGCTGTGGCGGTGCATGATCCGCGAGTTCGCCGAGGAACTGCTGGGCGAGTCCGAGGAGCACGACTCGCCGATCGACTACGACGGCTGGCCGTTCGCCAAGACGCTGACCGACTCGGTAGGGGACCAGGTGCGCGTCTCCTACCTGGGGATGGGCGTCGATCCGCTGACGTTCGCGACTGACATGCTCACCGTCGCGGTGATCGAGGCGTCGTTGTTCGACGAGCTGTTCGGTGACCTGGTGGAGAACAACGACGAGGGTCGCGTGCTCGAAGGGCTCGCCTTCACCGCGGAGAACATCGAACGGTTCGTGCATAGGGAACCGACGCAGGCCGCTGGCGCGGCACTGCTCGCGCTCGCTTGGAAGCACCGCGCGGACCTGCTGGCGTAGAGCGAATACAACGGGGCGTTGTACAACGCCCCGTTGTTGGAAACCGACCCCTCCCGAACGGCAAGCTCGTCGTGTCCAGAGACGAGCAGACGGAAGGGGGAGGGGATGACATCGCCTGGAGCTGTTGAGCTAGTCCGCAGGAAGTCCGGCGATGAGGTCAGCGACGCGGCTGTCGAGAGCATCGACGTCGCGGCGAACCGACCGCAGTTGCTCGCGCACTTCCACGAGGCCGGCGCGAGCTTCCTGGAGCTGTTGCTCCGGCGTTTTCGGCTGGTCGTCGGGGTCTGCCACGACGGCACCCGCGTTCGGCTTCACCTTCACGCGGCCCTCCGCCGCGAGCATCCGCACCGCCTCGCCGACCGTGTTGGGGGCGGCGCCGAACATCTCCGCCAGCTGGCGGTAGCTCGGGAGCTTCGTCCCGACGGGGTACTTCCCGGAGTCGATTTCCTGACGTAGCAGGTCGGCCAGTTCTGCGCGATTGCGCTGCTCAGCGCCGGTCTCAACGTCTCCAGTCACGATCACAGGCTACCCGTGTCTTAAGCCACCCGTTGACACGTGTTCAGTCGCGCCCTACTGTCTCAAGTCATCTCAACTGACTTAAGTCAATCAGGAGGTTCGTCGCATGAAGGTTCGACCGATCGCAGAGGTGCTTCGAGCCGATCGGCTGTCGCTGATCTCCGAAGACGCCCAGGTCGACGACGCAAACCAGCTCTCGGATCTCGCCCTGCTGAGCACCGCGCTGGTCGAGGCGCTCGCCGCTCAGAAGAGGGGAGAAGTCATCGGTCCGGAGATCGATGAGCTGACCTTGCGCCGTGCTGAACGCCGTGCTCGTCGCGCGGACGGCCGCCGGGCGCTTCACGTGCAGGTTCTTGGAGGTGTGGCATGACGACGACCCATTCCCTGGCGAAGCACGACAGCCTCTACCAGTTGCTGTCGATGCTGACCGGTCCTGAGTTCGGTGAGCGCCCGGCGTGCGCTGACGAGGACCCGGAGCTGTTCTTCCCGGAGTCCGGTCAGGTGGCGCAGATCAGCGAGGCGAAGACGGTGTGCCTGTCCTGCCCGATTCGGCGGGCGTGCCTTTCCTACGCGCTGCAGCACGGGGTGCAGGGCGTGTGGGGCGGCACCACCGAGGACGAGCGTCGGGCGATGCGCCGCGGTGCCTCGTCGCGGAAGGCGGTGGCGTGATGAGGTTCTTCGCGATGTGGCCGCTGGCTGCGTTCGGCTCGCTGCTCAAGCTCGCGTTTTGGGCCGTGCTCATCGGTTTCCTGTGCTACCTCGCGTTGCCGGAGTCGTTGCTGCCGCTGGTTTTCGCGGCACTCGGTGGCTTCGTGTTGGCGATGGTCCTGGTGCTCAAGGCGGTCACGAAGTCGCGCTCGGATCGGGGTGAGCGGTGATGACGCTCATGGACCGCAAGGCGGTGCGGATCGCGGCGAGCACGGAGGCGGACATCCGTCGGGCCGATGCTGCGGCTGCTCGGGAACTTGAGGTTCAGCGCGCGGAGATCGAACTGGCGCGTGAGCGTGCGCAGGCCATGCGGGCGGAACGGCTGGCGCGTAACGAGGATCGGCAGGCGGAGCGCGCTCGCAAGCACTCGGAGCGCCAGGAGCGCAAGGCTGAACGGCGGGCGCGGGCGGAGCAGCGGCGGGCGCTGCGTGCGGCGTGGTCGGCGCGGGTGACCGGGTGGCTGGCCGATCGGGTGATCGTGGTCCCGATCGTGCTGGCGATGGTCGGTGCATGGTGGGGGCAGTTCCAGCTGTTCAGCCTTCGGCTCGGGTGGCCGGCGCCGTTGGCGGCTGCCGCGGCGACGGGGATCGAATGCATCGGGTTCGTGTGCGGTCGGTTGGCGCACGTGGCGCGGCAGGCGGTCACGGTGACCACTGCGGACGGCCGCCAGGTGGAGCGTGATGACTCCGCGTGGATGGAGCGTCTGGTGATGTGGCTGGTGGTCGGCTACGCGGCCGGGTCGAACTGGGCGCACTCCGGTGACCCGACGGTGGGTGTGCTGTCGATCGTCGGCGTGGCCGTGTGGGAGACGCGGGAGCGTCGTGCGCACCGCCAAGCGCTCGCTGCGGCCGGTCGGCTACCGGCGCGGCGTCCGCGGTTCGGTCTGGTGCGGTGGCTGCGCTACCCGATGTGGACGTGGCGGGCGTGGTCGGTCGCGCTGCGGCACGGGCTGACCGACGCGGCCGAGGCGCTGGCAGTCGCCGACCGCGAGGCGGCGGAGCACCGCGACCGCAAGGCCGCGAACAAGGCTCTCGGGTGGAGGGCACGGCGTCGGTTCGGTCGCGTCGTGGCCGCCCGGATCAAGGCGACCGACGAGGAACGTCGTCGCGCGGCCGAGCAGGTCATCCGCGAGGCGGAGCAGGTGACGGGGGCAGCGGCTCTGCTATTCGGTCCGGACGCGCTCCGGCAGCGGGCGAACGGCGCGGCCCGGTCGCGGCCGACCAGCGACAACGGCTCCGGCGGGTACGGCGATGAGCAGCCGGTTCGGTCGCGTCGGCTCGGGTGGTTGCGCGTGGCCGGTCGCGGCGACCAGACGGCGACCGAGCCCGTGCCCGTGGTGGTCGACGGAGTGGACATCACGGACCTGATGCCCGCCGCGCGCCAGGCCGCGGCCGAACTGGGCGACCGGCTGACCCGCGACGCGCTGTGTGAGGCACTGCGTGCGGCCGGGTTGTCGGTTGGTGGCAAGCGACGCAAGGCCGTCTACGACGCGGTGCTGGCCGAACGTGACCGGGCGGCATGACCGGCGGGGTGCGGCACCCGCGCAGTGGTGGGTGCCGTGCCCGGTCGGCCAGCGCACTCGGCAGGCCGCAGTCCCGAGAGAGGGGTGAGCACGTGAACGGCAGGCAGCTGACGTTCGGGGAGCCCGAGTTCTTCGCCAGCTCCCACATTCACGACTACTGCAACAACGTCCGCACGCTGATGCGACCGCTGGTGAGCGAGCTGCACGTGAGCGCGGAAGAGCTGGAGGCGGCGCTCAAGCACGTGAGGTCGGTCAACCCCCACGCGTTCGGCCTGGACTCGAAGGTGCGGGCCAAGCTCGTCGCCGCGCACCTGCGCCGGGCGTCGGAGGCGGCGGAGGTGATCTGCGCGTCGGCGGTGCGCACGTACCTGAGCTTCCGTAAGCACTACGTCGCCGAGATCGACATGACGGCCAAGAACCGCGGCCGGAACTTCCAGTTCGACAAGTAGGCACGTCGCGTCACCGTTGGTACCGCGAGGAAACCGCACGAAAGGAGTGGACACGGTGGGAAGCAGGCGGACGGCAGGCGGCGACCTCGCGGCCAGCAACTCCGAGATGGGCTACTACGTCCCACGCAACTACGTAGGCAGCAAGCTCGCCCCGTACCTGGGGCAGTGGATGCTGATGCTGCTCGCGTGGCCGGTCGGCGCGCTGACGCACTGGATGATGGCAGACTCGGCTCACCTGCCGTGGCTCACGCCCGGACTGGCCGTGATGGGCGCGATTCTGGCTGGTGTGGCGTGGAAGGCGGGCGGTGCGCGGTCGCCGATCACGCAGACGCACGCGGCGGTGACGGTGCTGATCGGCACGGGGTGGATGGTCGCGTGCGCGATCACCGCGCCGTGGACGAACCCGCTGTTCGGGCTGTGGCTCTACGGCGGCGCCGGGCTGGCGATCTCGTGGAACATCCGCCGTGCTCTGCGCGGTGGCGGCGACGGGGATGCGGCCGGCGGGCTGTTCGAGAAGGTCAAGCTCGCGGGCGTGAAGACCAAGGCGATCGACGTGGCTCCCAACAAGGTCACCGCGGCACTTGCCCTGCCCGCTGGGGAGATCTCGGTGGAGGACATGCAGGGCGCGTCGAACAAGCTGGCTCAAGCGTTGCGGCTGCACAAGGGCGCCGTGCGCATCAGCGGCGATCCGGACGACCTGTCGCAGGCCACGATGACGATCGTCCCCAACGACGTGCTGCGCCACCCGCAGCCGTGGCCGGGTCCGTCGGCTCCGGGTGGGTCCATTGTGGAGCCGATCGTGCCGGGCCTGTACGAGGACAACGAGCCGGTGCGGCTGTGGCTGCCCGGTGACAAGAAGACCGCGCGTCAGCTGACTCACGTGCAGGTCAACGGCATGAACGGCTCCGGCAAGTCGCACGGTGCCAAGATCGCGTGGACCGAGATCGCCACGCGCCGCGACGTGGTGCTGATCGTGCTCGATCCGTCCAAGGGTGAGCAGACGGTCGGGTTCCTCGGGGACAACGTGCACACCGTGACCGGGCACAAGGAGTGCGCGCAGTTCGTCACCCGCGTGCCCACGGCCATCACCGAGCAGGCGTCGCAGCTGGGCAAGTGGGGCTTTGACCAGTGGGTGCCGCAGGCTTACGAGGAGCACGACATGCCGTTCATCGTGCTGTGGATCGAGGAAGCCTCGCGCGTGCTCGAAGACGCCGCGACCCTGACCACAATCGCGGAAGAGGCCCGGTCCGCGGGGATCTCGGTGGTGTTGTCGCAGCAGAAGTCCAGCTTCCGCCGCATGAGCACCGACATCCGTTCGCAGCTCGGTGCGGGCTGGTGCTTCGGCGTCAACGACGCCGGCGACGCCGCGTTCTGCCTGTCCGACGAGATCATCGAGGCGGGCGCGGCACCCGAGCGGTGGAAGAACCGCAGGGCTGGCTCCTTCTACCTGGAGGCGCCCGGTATCGAGGAGGACCGCATGGTCATGCCTGCCCGCACCTACGCCACGACCGACGCCGAGATGGCCCGTGCCATCAACGAGTGCCGTGACGTCCGGGCCGCACTGTGGCCGCGTACCGCCGAACTGCTCGGGCTGCCTGCCCGTCCATCCGGAACCGGTGCTGCGCCCGCAGGGATGCGCGAGAACTTCGCGCCCGTGCACGACCTGAACTCCATGCCCGACATCACCGACGAGGAGGCGTCCACCCCGCTCGAACTCCCTGCCGACCCCGAGGCCGACCTGGAGGGCGGCATGGACACCGAGCTGCCCGAGGACATCGCCCTGGACCTGCCGACCGGCCGCCCGCCGAGGCGCGTGGCACGGGATCGCCTGCGCCGCATCGTGGAAAAGCTTGTCGCCGATGGACGCCAGGAGATCACTGTCCGGGACCTGCCCGACCCCGAAACCACCTTCGGGCGCAGTCGGTCATGGGTCTCCGGCGAGCTGGCCGCCCTGGTCCGCGACGGCGTCCTGCAGGAGGTCGGCACCGACGGCAAGGCCATCGTCTACCGCCCGGCACACGAACACGCAGCGTGATATCTAGCGGACGCCTGACGTCCCCGCACGTCACCTGACGTCAGGCGCCCGCACTCCCGCCCAATGCGCGCGGGCGCGCGTGCGCGCGCGAAACCCCATTCATAACACCGTTACACACAACAGCTGACGACACGTCGGCCTGGTTCCGCACACCCAAATTCGACTACTCAGAGTGATTATTGGAGGGGTGTCATGACCCGCTGCGAGTACGTCGCGGTCCCCGCTCAGCAGCACCACGCCGAGGCCGTGACGGCCGCGGATCTGGAGGTGCGCGACGAGTTGCGCCGCACCGACATGAAGGCGATCGGAATGCTCGGGTTGTTCAGCGTCGCGCTGGCCGCCCTGCTCGCGCTCATCGCCGCGCAGCCGAGCACCTTCGCCGCCGTCCTGTTGCGGCTTGCCGCCCTGCTCGTCGCCGTGTCGATCGTGCTGCTGCTCTCGGTGATCCGCCCCGTCGGCATCTACAGCAGTCCCTACGGCTTCCCGCGCTGGGCCTGCTTTCGCGGTCAGCCGGCGGCGCTGCTAGACGACCTCACTGCCCCCGACGTCCTCAACGGACGCCTGGAGGTGCTCGCGGTGCTGTCGGCCAGCCTGCTGACCAAGTACCGGCGCATCCGCGCGGCAGTGCACTTGCTCGGCACCGGGTTCGCGTTGCTCACCCTTGCGTCGTTCACCGCCTGAACAGGGGAGGGCGCCATGACGACCGCTGCGCAACAGGCCGTGTACGCAATCGAGACCCTGGCACACCACGAGGCCGCACATGCCGTGATCGCCCTCGTCGGTGGCGGCACCGCACCGAAGGTGCGGATCTGGCAGGCCAGCCCGACCCGTTGGCGGGGCTGGACCGACATGACGTTCAACGAGACCCCCGAGGGCGACGAGGCCGCCGCACTCGCACTGCTGGCCGGAGTTCCCGCCGAAAGGTTCTGGCTCGAAGCCCACAACGTTCCGCGTTCCCGCTGGCCGCACGACGTCGAGGGCAGCGGTGCCCGAGACCGCCAACTCGTCCACGAGTGCCTCGCTCGCATCCCGCGCGACCAGCGCCCGACCTTCCAGGCGATGCAGAGCAAGGCCGAACGGCTCGTCATCACGCACTGGGACCGCATCACCGACCTGGCCGCCCGCCTCGTCGCCGACCAGTGCGTCCACCACGTCACCCGCTGATACCCCGACGAAAGGAGCACGATCATGGCTGGTCTTCCCGAGGTCACCGTTGCCGGAACGCTGACCGCCGATCCCGAGCTGCGGTTCACGCAGTCCGGCGTCGCCGTCGCCAACTTCACCATCGCGGCCAACGACCGTCGCTACGACCAGCAGTCCGGACAGTGGGTCGACGGTGACGCCACGTTCCTGCGCTGCACGTTGTGGCGCCAGCCCGCGGAGAACCTCGTCAACTCCGTCGGCAAGGGCAACCGCGTGCTGGTCACCGGCACGTTGCGGCAGCGGTCGTTCGAGCACGACGGCCAGAAGCGCACGGTGCTGGAGCTGGACGTCACCGAGGTCGGGCCGTCCGTGCGCTGGGCCACCGCGAAGGTCACCAAGGTCACCCGCACCAACGCCGAGTCCGCCCCGGCCGCGGATTCCTGGGGCGCTCCGCCCGCCGGCGGGTCCGGGTTCGCGGGTGAGCCGCCGTTCTGACCGACTTCGGACGTTGCGGGGCGACGCCGGCAAGCACTCGCCCCGCAACTCCGCTCTCCCACCGCTTCCACGGTTTCGAGGAGCCATCCATGAGTACCACCAACACGATCCTGCTGACCAGCACCGTCGCTGCGACGGCGGGCTACCTGGTCACCAGCGCCTACGCGGTACACCTGTTCAGCCGACTGCACATCGACGGGCTGACCAGCCTGGGCAACCGCGAGGCGCTCGGCATCCTGGCTCGCCGCGCTGCTTCGCGCCGCCCCGGTTCCGTCGGGTTGCTGCTGCTGGACGTCGACAACTTCAAGGCCATCAACGACACCCACGGGCACGCCGTCGGCGACGCCGTGCTGAAGGTGCTCGCCACCCGGCTCGACTCACTGCGGCTGCCGGGGGAGCGCGCCGTGCGGCTGCACGGGGACGAGTTCGTGCTGTGGCTGGGCGCGGTGCCATCCGACGAGCGTGGCCGCCAAGCCGCCGCACACCGCGTCGCCGCTGTCCGCACGGCACTGACGAAGCCGATCGTCCTGGGCGGCCTGCGGCTGAACCTCGCGGTCAGCATCGGCGCGCACACGCTGCCCACCCGCGATCTGCAGCTGTCCGCGCTGCTCGCCGGTGCTGACGCGGCCATGTACGTGGACAAGCACGGACGCCGCCTCACCAGCCTTCCCGCCAACGGGCGCCTGCGCGACCACCGTCCCGGACGGGAGAGCGCCTGATGGGCATCGTCTACTGCGGTCCATACGCGGACCTGATCGACTCCTACGACCACGAGGGCTATGCCGACCGCAAACTTCCCGGCGGCAAGGTCGGCTACGTCGCGCGGTGCAGTTGCGGTTGGACCGGCAGCACGCTGTTCGAGCCCAGCGAGGACGGCCGCGAAGCCGCAGGCGACGAATGGGACCGCGAGCACCTGCAACCGCTGATCAGCGAGGCCAAGCGGGCATGGCACCGATGGGCAGACCGCACCGGTGGCGCACTGCAGAACGTCGCGAACTTGGTGCGTGACCGCCAGTTCGGCCACGCGTCGCGGGTCCTCGGACGGCTGATCACGGAGCTGGAGACCCGCCAGCGCGTGGTCGAAGGACTGGCCGACGGGCGGGACGAGTGATGGGCAGCCGTACGCGCCCGATCTGCGAAGTCGTGCTGCCGTGGAACGGGCAGACCGCATTCTGCCGGGGCTGGGAAGGCGGGCTGATCGTGTTCGCCTGGCGCGGCAGGCCCGGCGCCGTCCCGCCCGGCCTCGCGACTCGTCGCCAGCTGCGAGCGATCGGCCTGCGCCCCAACGGCCAGGGCGCACAGGCGCTGCTGTGGTTCCGCCACCGCAAGCCCTACCGCCGTGCCGAACTGTGCGACCTGTTCCGTGTCGACCTTGCGGCACCCGTCCGGCCGCTCAACGCCGCCCGGATTTTCGCGCTCGACAAGGCGATGGCCGCGCGTCGCTGGTGCCCGCAGTGCCAGCGCGATGTCGGCTACTGCGTGCCCACCTCCTACGGCCGCTGCTGGGCCTGCTTCGAGGCCAACGAGAGCTTGGAGGCTTGCTGATGTCCCTCACCTTCACCGACATCTTCTGCGGCGCGGGCGGTTCCTCGATCGGCCTGTCAGCCGCCGGGTTCGAGCTGAAGCTCGCCGCCAACCACTGGGACCGGGCGATCGAGACCCACGCCGCGAACTTCCCCGGTGCCGAGCACCTGTGCGCGGACGTCTCGAACTACGACATGCGTCGCCTGCCTCGCACGGACGTGCTGTGGGCGTCGCCGATCTGCACCGAGATCAGCCCGGCCGGCGGGCGCAAGCGCCAGCGCGCTCAGCTCGACCTGCTCGAACAGGGCTCCGTCCGGCAGGCCGGTTTCGAGCGGACTCGCGCGACCTTCATGGACGTCATCCGAGCCACCGAGGTGCACCGCTACAGCGCGGTGCTGGTGGAGAACGTGGTCGACGTCGCCACCGACTGGGAGCTGTTCGACTGGTGGGTCGGCGGCATGAAGCTGCTGGGCTACAACGTCCAGTTCACCAGCGTCAGCTCCGCGCACATCGGTGACGAGGACAACCCCCACGCGCCGCAGTGGCGCGACCGGCTGTTCATGAGCTTCACCCGCGAGGGCATCCCGCTGCCCGATGTCGCGCCCCGGCCGCTGGCGTGGTGCGAGGAGTGCGGCGAGCAGGTGCGGGCGGTGCAGTCGTGGCGCAAGCCGCGGCCCCGGCCGATCGGGAAGTACCGGCAGCAGTACGACTACCGCTGCCCGAACTCCGCGTGCCGCCACGCCCTGGTGGAGCCCTACGTGCTCCCGGCCGCCGCCGCGATCGACTGGACCGACCTGGGCGAGCGCATCGGCGACCGCGCCAAGCCGCTGGCCGACCGGACCATGAAGCGGATCGAGGCCGGACTGGCGATGTTCGGTGAACCGACCATGATCACGGTCACCCACGGCGGCGACGACGGCCGCGCCTACCCGGCCCACACGGCTCCGCTGCACACCCGTACCGTGAAAATCGGCGACGGCCTGGCGACGCCCGGCTACCTGGTCCCCTCGGGCGGCACCTGGCGCAGCGACCCGACGAGCCTGCGCGTGCCGATGCCCGCGCGCACGACGCGCGAGAACGACGCGCTGGTGTGCTCCCCGTTCGTCACCGTGCTGCGCAACCACGCCACCGCCACCGGTGTGGACGTACCGCTCACCACGGTGTCGGCGGGCGGCAACCACCACGGCCTGACCGTGCCGCCCGGCGCAGCTCCGGCTCGCAACCGCCACACCCTGGTCATCCCGTACCGCAAGGGCGCGAAACCACACCTCACTGACCAGCCGCTGTCCACGGTGGCCACGCGGGAACAGCACGGCGTGCTGCGCACCGCGATCGACGTCGCCGACTGCCGCTACAGGATGCTGCGTCCCCGCGAACAGCTCCGCGCGCAGCGCTTCCCGGACCACTACCGAGTCACGGGCAACGTCGCCGAACAGACCATGCAGGCCGGAAACGCCGTGTCCGCCAACGTCGCGCAGTGGCTCGCCGGCCGCCTCGCTCAAGTCCTCTGACCGCTCCGGTGCTGAAGGGAGAGCCCTGTCGTGAGCGCCGACTACCTCGACACGATCCTGAACGCCGCGAAGCGCGGCTGGCACCTCTTTCCGGCCGTGCCGGGCACCAAGCGCCCGTTCGTCGACCAGTGGGAAGCTCGCGCCACCAACGACATCAGCGTGATCCGCGACTTCTACACCCGGTACCCGCGGCACAACGTCGCGGTGGCCACCGGCCCGTCCGACCTTGTGGTGGTCGACTGCGACGTTGCCAAGCCCGGCGACGTGGCACCGGATGGCTTCAACATGTTCGGAGTGGCAACGGGGCTCGATGTTTTGACGCTGCTGGCCGAACGTGCCCACGCCACAATCTCGCCCACCTACACCGTGCGCACCCCGTCCGGCGGCACGCACCTCTACTTCCGCGCACCACGCGGCAAGGCGCTGCGCAATACCGCGGGCACGCTGGGATGGCTCGTCGACACCCGCGCGCACGGCGGCTACGTGATCGCCCCGCCGTCGATCACTCCGACCGGCCGTTACGAGATCACCGACGACCGGCCGCCGGTCGAACTGCCCGCCTGGTTGGTCCAGGCACCCGCTCCCAGGCCGTCCACGGCCGTATCAGCGCCCAACCAGAGCGTCCCTGCGCAGCGTTCCGCGTACTTGGACGCAATCGTGCGCGGCGAGTGCGCCAAGGTCGCAGCGGCCCATCGAAGCCGCCACAACAAGACGCTGTTCCAGGCCGCGTTGACCCTTGGCCAACTGGTCGGGGGCAACGAGCTGGGCCACGCCGACGCTGCCCGCATGTTGGAGCAATCCGCCACGCACATGGCTGCTGGCGACTGCGACTGCACCCCGCGCCAGATCACCGCCACCGTCCTGTCCGGACTCCGGCTGGGCGCCACCAAACCCCGGCGGCTCGACAACCGCGCCGCCTGACCCAACACACCGATAACCAGGGAGAAACACATGTCGAAGTGCAGCACGTTCCTGTCCCACCTCGAAACCGCTGTCGAAGCGCTCAACGCGGCCAACTCCGCCAAGAGCTTCGAGTTCGCGAAGAAGGACGAGATCACCACGGCCGCCCACGCCGGTGACCAGATCGCGAAGGACCTCACCGACATCCTGCTCGCGATCGACACCGCGCTGGGCAAGCTCGTCGAGACGGCCAGGGAGCAGGGTGTGAAGGCCACCGGCTCGATCGGTGACGCCAGCGTGGCGTTCTTCACCGCCGGACGCGCCGCCAACACGGTCCTGAAGCACACGGCCAAGGCGGTCGACGCCGCGCACGCCGTGAAGTTCCCGGCCATCAGCAGGTAACACCTCTGGCCCGGTACCGGCCGCGCGCCGGTACCGGGCACCCTCTCCGTCCACTCCAGACACCGCAGTTGGAGGCACCACTGATGAACGCGACGAACACGCACCCGCATGAGAGCGGGGCTGCGCGCGTTCTGCGTGCTGTGCCGGACGATCCCGGCCAGTTCGGAGACACGTGGGAACCGCCGGTCCCGCTCACCGCGGCGCAGCGTGCGCTCCCGCCGTTCCCGGTCGACGTGCTGCCCGGATGGATGGCCGACATGGTCAACGCCGTCACCGAGTTCACCCAGACCCCGCCTGATCTCGCCGGGTGCGTCGCGCTGGCCGCGCTGTCGACGGCCGCAGGTGGACGCATCACTGCTCGTATCCGGCCGGGCTGGACGCAGCCGGTGAACCTGTTCGTCATCGTCGCCCTGCCGCCCGGCTCGCGGAAGTCGGATGTGTTCGCCGCGATGGCAGGACCCATCCGCGCGGCGCAGGCCGAGCTCGTCGAACTCGCATTGCCCAGGATCGAGGAGGCCCGCATCCAAAAAGCCGTGGCAGAGCGGGAAGCGGAGAAGCTGGAGAAGTCCGCCAGCACCGCCGATCTCGCGTCCATCGGGCTGGCCGGAGATGCAGCTCTGCGTGCGCGTGAGCTGGTGGTCCCGGTGCCGCCGCGCCTGGTGGTCGACGACATCACCGCGGAGAAAGCCGCCTCGATCATGGCGGAGCAGGGCGGACGCCTTGCGGTGCTCGCGCCCGAGGGTGGCATCGTCGCCAACATCGCCGGGCGCTACTCCGGCACCCCGAACTACGAGGTCTTCCTACGTGGCCACGCCGGCGAGTACCTCGAAGTCGACCGCCAGGGCCGCGAGTCCGACGTGATCGAGCACGCCTACCTCACGCTCGGGCTCGTCGTGCAGCCGCAGATCGTCCGCGACCTCGGGCAGATCAAGGCAGCCAAGGAACGCGGCCTGCTCGGACGCTTCCTGTACTCGCTGCCGGCCAGCACCGTCGGGCACCGCGAGATCCGCGTTCCCGAGGTGCCCGAGCACGTCGCGGCGGACTACCGCGCCCGCATCGGTGGCCTGACGCTGCAACTGGCGTCCTGGTCGGCACCGGAGGTGGTCGAGTTCAGCAGGGATGCCGACGAGGCGATGTTCGCGCTGCAGGCCGAGATCGAGCCCCAGTTGGGGCCGCGCGGTGCCTGGCACCACATCGCCGATTGGGCGGGCAAGTACGCCGGAACCGTGGCCCGGCTCGCCGCGCTGCTGCACCTGGCGGACCGGCCCGCCGATGCGTGGCACCACGAGATCGGCGTCAGCACGTTCGCGCGTGCTCGGGAACTGGGCTCGTACTTCCTCGCGCACGCGCTCGGAGCGTTCGACCACATGGGCAGGGACGAGGCATACGACGATGCCCGCGCGCTACTCGCCTGGATCGCGGGCGAGCGTCTGCCGCAGTTCACCCGTCGCGAGGCGCACCGGGCCAACCGCGGCCGGTTCACCTCCGCGAGCGAGATCGGCCCGGCGCTGGACCTGCTCGAAGAGCACGGCCACATCCGCCAGCTGCCCCCGCCTGAACGGCACGGCGCAGGGCGCAAGCCGAGCCCGACCTATCTCGTCCACCCGGTCCACCTGTCCGCCGACCGGGGACAGTTTGGACAGAATGGTCAGAATCCATGATCAAGTTCGGTTTCCGCAGGTCGCGGGCATGTGGGTTGATCATGCCCGTGCTGGACAGAATCGGACACAACTCGGACAGAATTCCGGCCGCTCCACCGGCCCGAGGACCACCGACCGGACGCGCGGCAATTGTGTCCAGATTCTGTCCGATTGTGTCCACGCGATCCAAGATCACCGCACACCGGCGCTGAGCAGTGCAAACGACACCGCACGGCCAATTGTGGCCATTCTGTCCAAACTGTCCAGGCTCCGGCGTGCCCGGTCTCCAGGGAGCACCCGTGTCCAAGCAGCAGCCAGCTCTCATCTCTGTCCCTGCAGCCGCCGAACTCCTCGGCATCAGCCGCGCATCCGCCTACCGCTACGCCGACGCCGGCCAGCTGCCCGGCATCAAGCGGTTCGGGCGACGCGTGTACGTCGTTCGTGCGCGGCTCGTGGAGTTCCTGGAGTCCGACGAGCAGTTCGCTCCGGAGGCAGAAGCAGCATGACCAAGAGGAAGCCGAAGCGCCGCAAGCTGAAGGGCAGCGTCTTCAAGCGCGGCAACACGTGGACGTACTCGTTCGATGGGGAGAAGCACCCGCTGACGGGCGAGCGTCAGCAGATCCGCAAGAGCGGGTTCGTGACCGAAGACGACGCTTGGGAGGCGATGGAAAAGGCGCAGGCGGAGGTCGCCACCGAGACCTACGTCAAGCCGTCCAGAGCCAAGGTGGCCGACTTCTTCGAGCGCTGGTTCCCGCACGTGCGCATCACCACGGAGCCGACCACCGCGGCCAACTACGAGAGGTTGGCCAGGGCGTACGTGTTGCCGTGGATCGGGAAGCGGCCGATGCAGGAGATCGTGCCGTCGGTGATCGCAGCGCTCTACGAGCACCTGTTGCGGGAGGGACGCCGGAAGCGTGACACGAACTGGGAGATGTTCGAGCTGTGGGAGGACGCTCGGCTGAGCAGGCGGGAGATCCGGCCCCGTGAGGTCGCGGACAAGGTCGGAGTCTCGTACGCCGCTGCTCGCAAAGCGTTCCAGCGCTACGAGGTCGGCCGCGTGCCGGTTCCGCAGGGCAAGGGCTTGTCGCCGAAGACGGTCAAGAGCGTGCACATCATGCTCGGTTCCGCGATGACCACCGCGTTCAAGTGGGAGTACATCAGCCGCAGCCCGATGGACCGGGTCACCCCGCCAGCGGTTCCCCGCCGGTCTCACAACACCTGGGAGCCCGAACAGCTGACGAGGTTTCTGGAGGTCGCTCGTCCGGAACGGTTGTACGCGCTGTGGGTGCTCGTGTCGGCCACCGGAATGCGGCGTTCCGAATTGTGCGGGCTGACCTTCGCGTCGCTCGACCTGGACGCGGCGGTTGTCCGTATGAAGGCGACGCGTGTGGTCGCGGCCGGGGCGGTCAAGAGCGGGACGGGGAAGAGCGCGAAGAGTCGGCGGCAGATCGCGCTCGACAAGTTCACAGTGGCGGTGCTCCGTCGGCACCTCGCTCAGGTGGAGGAGGAGAAGGCCGCATTCGGTACCGGCTATCAGGACCACGGTCTGGTGTTCTGCTGGGAGGACGGTCGGCCGATCTACCCCGACACAATCACCGAGCAATTCAACCGGCTCGTGGACCGGGCGAAGGTCCCGCGCATTCGGCTTCATGACGTACGTCACACCTACGCCACTATCTCGCTGCGTGCCGGAGTGCATCCGAAGATCGTGAGCAGCAGGTTGGGACACGCGACGGTCGCATTCACCCTCGACACCTACACCGAGGACATCCCGGACCTCGATGCAGGAGCCGCGGAGAGCATCAGTGGTCTATTCCTGCCGAGAGGGACTGAGTGACCCCGTAGACCCTGTTTGTGTACGGATTTGTGTCCCGCAGCCTGGTGCGGGCGATCGTCGGCGTGCGCAGAAAGCCGGAGGGGCTCTGATCTTTGCAGATCAGAGCCCCTCCGGCTTGTGTGGGCGATACTGGGATCGAACCAGTGACCTCTTCGGTGTGAACGAAGCGCTCTCCCGCTGAGCTAAACGCCCGTGTTCTGTTGTCTTGCTGTCCCGCTCTCGCGGTGTGGCCATAGCTTACAACATCATCAACGAGAACCAAAAATCGGGCTCTGCAACCAGCTCCACTCGAGGCCGAACCAGCCTCCTACCAGCGCAAACACGTTGAGGAAGTAGCACGTCACCAGGACGATGCCGCAGACGCCGGCCATCACGAGGCCGCGGACCCAGGACGGCTGGCGCTTCAGCCACTCGACCCAGCGGTCGTAGTAGCGCTTGGCGAACTGGAGGACCTTGCCCGCCCACTCGAACTCGGTGGCGAGGATCGCCAGGCCCGCGAAGACCACCAGCCAGCCCGGGCCGGGGTAGGGGATCATGATGACGCCGGCGATCAGCACGATGCCGCCGATCACGCCCACGCCGATGCGGTACGCCAGGTTCAGCGCCGGGTTGCGGTGGAACCAGTGGCGCCAGCCCTTGTGCTCTTCGGGCTTCACGTCGGGCTTCGTCATGTGTGGATCATCCTGTTGGGACTCAGGCGGGTGCAACCTGGCCTCCCGCGAGCACCTCCGACGGTTGTGCCGGGGCTTGGCGGCCTGGTTCCAGCGACACCGCGAAGGTCGTGTGCCTGTGTGCCTCGGACGACCAGGCCAGCTGTTGCGGGTCGGTCGAGCCTGCGTGCACGTCGAACACCGCCAACGGTACCGGCGACGGCGTGCTCGCACCCCAAACTACGTAAACATGGCCCGAGTCGTTCGGGTGCAGGTTCAGGGGGAGGACGGCGGCTGCGGTGGGGTTCGACAGGACCACTGCTACCTCGGTGCCGTTGCCGGTGCGGAGGGTTGCCCTGTTCGTGGCGGGGTCGGCGGCCAGGGAGAGGGCTTTGGCCAGGTCGTTCGTTCGGGACTGGGCTGCGGTGACTTCACTCGAAAGTTGGTTCACGCGCACGGCCAGATAACTGCCTCCTGCCAGGACGGCCAGGGCTGCCGCTGCGGCCAGCAGTGTGCGGGCGGTGTGGCGGGGGCGGCGTAGGGGAGTGGGCTCCTCGTGGCGCGGGGGCGGTGCGTCGTCTTGGGGGATGAGTTGGATCTGCTCCATGAGCTTCGCGCGCAGGCGGGGCGGTGGCTGTTCCTGGTGGACGGAGCCACCGATGCCCGCCAGGACCTCCTGGGTCGACCGGACTGTTTCCCGGCACCCCTCACAGGTTGGCAGGTGGTCTTGGAACTGTGCTTCCTCGTTCGGTTCCAGGGAGTGCATCGCCCAGCCGACGGCGAGCTCCTCGTGGGGGCACGTGCCGCCGTTCACCGTTCCACTCCCGTCGTCTCGCCTGCCCACAAGTTTCCCAGCGTGCCTCTCAGGCGTCTGATCGCCGCGAACGTGCGCGACTTCACAGTGCCCAGGGGGACGCCGGTCAGTTTCGCCACCTCGGCCTGGGTGTAGCCACCGAGGTAGGCGAGGGCCATCACCTGTCGTTGTTCCTCGGGCAAAGTGTGCAGGGCCGCCCTGACCTCCGCGCTGACCACGCTCGCGAGCGCCTGGTGGTCGGAACTTTCCACGAATGCGGAATCATCGTCGGTCAGGGGAACAGTTCGGCGGCGTTGGGTGTTTTCCCTACGTACGGCATCCACCGCGCGGTGGTGCACCAAAGTCATCAACCAGGTGCCGAAACTTCCGCGGGTGGGGTCGAACCTGGCGGGATGCCGCCAGAGCGCGAGGAACGCCTCCTGGACCACGTCCTCGGCGAGTCCAGGGTCTACGCAGATGCGTCTGGCCAGCGAATACGCTGGTGTGCCGTACCTGTCGTACAGTTCGCCGAACGCCGCTCGATCGCCTTGTGCGAGCCTGTGGACCAGGTCGGCGTCAGGTGGCCGGCCGGTGCTCGGCGCGGCGGGTGGACCGGGCGGTTCAGCCACCGGAAAAGTCCTCACGTCCAACATTCGCGCAACAGCCGGTACCGGGTTCAGGGTAGACCCAGCAAGATGGGGTGCACTGGACATCGGCTGGACGGCGAGGAGGCCACGGAACGCGCACATCCTGTCGCGTTGTGCAGCTGAGATGACCCGATGGGGTGATCTGAGGCCGGATCGCGAGCGTTCCTCGCCACATGCACGTCACAACTGAGGTGCTCGGTCGTTTCATTGACCGGGAAGGGAGAAGAGGGTAACGACGATGCGCAACGATCACGTGACGCTCCGCTCGACAGCGGTCTTCGACCTGCTGGCACCGAGGACCCCCGCGGTCCCGGTCCAGGTGGAGCTGCGATACGACACGAAGGACCCGTACGCGGTGGTGGCCGCGTTCCGCACCGGCCGTGCCGGTTGGGTCGAGTGGGTGTACGCCCGCGACCTGCTCGCGGACGGTCTCATCGCCGACGCCGGCGACGGTGACGTCCGCATCCGCCCGGCGGCCGACGACCCCGAGGTCGTCGTGATCGAGCTGAGCTCGCCCTCCGGGCACGCCATGTTCGAGGCGTCCGCCCAGGAGCTCGCGGACTTCCTCGACCGCACCTACGACGTGGTGGTGCCGGGCAACGAGCACCTGTGGGTCAACGTCGACGAGGCGCTCACGCACCTCATCTCGAACGACCTGAGCTGAGTTTTCCGAGGTAGGGGGCCCGCGTAGGCGGTGCGGGTACCCCCGGTGAAACCCGCTTGAACCCCTCGTATATGGTTGTTTCAACATCACGAAGTCAGTGGTGCACGCGGATGTAGCGCAGTTGGTAGCGCATCACCTTGCCAAGGTGAGGGTCGCGAGTTCGAGTCTCGTCATCCGCTCTGTGGGTCCTCAGTGGTTGTCCGCTGTGGACTCATGCTCCTGGCGGAGTGGCCGAGTGGCTTAGGCAAGGGCCTGCAAAGCCCTGTACACGGGTTCGATTCCCGTCTCCGCCTCGGACGATTAGCTCAGCGGGAGAGCACTACCTTGACACGGTAGGGGTCACTGGTTCAATCCCAGTATCGTCCACTCGGATCACCCAGCGGGGCCCGGTGCACAGCGCACCGGGCCCCGCTGGCGTTTCCGGACGTGTTCCCGAGGGGTGCCGGCGGGCGTCGCGGCCTCAAGATCAGCCGATTTGGAACTTCGGGGGACCGTCGGATAAAGTTCTCCTCGCGCCACGGGAAACCGAGGCGCAACGCGGATGTAGCGCAGTTGGTAGCGCATCACCTTGCCAAGGTGAGGGTCGCGAGTTCGAGTCTCGTCATCCGCTCGGACGATTAGCTCAGCGGGAGAGCACTACCTTGACACGGTAGGGGTCACTGGTTCAATCCCAGTATCGTCCACTTCTCCGGGAAGCCCCCGATCGAACATCGATCGGGGGCTTCTTGCTGTTCACCCCGAAGCGCCCTGTTTTTGTCCATTTATTGGTCGGAACAGCGGTAAATGCCCACTTTTTTGTCTTTTATCGGGAAGTGGTCGCATCTACTGTTCCTTCCCGTGTCCGGCTACAAGTACGACTTCTTCATCAGCTACTGCCGACACGGCAGTGTGCAGCGGTGGTTGTTGAACCACTTCCTCGACAAGCTCCGGGAATGTCTGGCCGACCAGTACGCGCCGACGCCCACGGTGTACGTCGACCGCTCGATGGAGCGGGGTGTGCACTGGCCGTCGAACCTGCAGGACGCGCTGCGGCACAGCAAGATCATGATCCAGCTGCTGACCCCGCAGTACTACGAGTCGCGCTGGTGCATGGCCGAGCAGAGGAGCATGCGGGCCAGGGAGGAGATGCTGGGCCTCGCGAGCGTCGAGGTGTCGCAGGGACTGATCTACCCGATCCTCTACTCCGACTCGGACAACTTCCCGCCGGAGGAAAAAGAGCGGTCCTGGGTCAATTTCAAGGACGTCGCCCACCCGGATCCCGTTTACCAGCAGAGCAAGAAATACCTGCGATTCCACACGAGGGTCAACCAGCTGGCGGAGGACCTCGTCCGGCTCGCCAAACAGGCGCCTCCGTGGCAGCCGGACTGGCCCGACGTCGACCCGCCGCAGCCCCCGCTCATGCCGCCTCCGCAGATTCCGAGGTTCTGACCATGGCTGGGACCGTCATCACCTTCTACTCGTACAAGGGCGGCGTCGGCCGCAGTTTCACCCTGGCCAGCATCGCGGTGCTGCTCGCCCGGTGGGGATATCGGGTGCTGACGGTCGACTGGGACCTGGAGGCCCCCGGTCTGCACCACTACTTCGGGCCGCAGATGACACGGGTGCCGGACGGCGGGGTGATCGACCTCGCGCACGACTTCCTCGCCGGCGCGAAAAGGCCCGCCCCGCACATCGTCGAGGTCGGCGTGGAGGGCACCGGCTCGCTTTCGCTGCTCGCCTCCGGCCGGATGGACCGCGGCTACATGCGCCGCATGCAGTCGATCGACTGGACTGACCTGTACGAACGCGGCTTCGCGACCTTTCTCGAGACGTGCCGGGACATCTGGACCGCCGAGCACGACTTCGTGCTGATCGACAGCCGGACCGGCATCTCCGACATCGCGAGCATCTGCACGGCCCACCTGCCCGACCGGCTGGTCGTCGTCTTCACCGCCAACGACCAGAACCTGGACGAGGTCGTCGACATCGCCCGGCGTGCCGACGACGCGCGCGACCGGATGCCCTATGACCGGCCCCGGCACACGGTGCTGCCCGTGCTGTCACGGCTGGACAACCGCGTGGAGTACGAGCGGGCGGACGCCTGGCAGCGCAAGTGCGCGCAGGTCGTCACCCCCTTGTTCGAGAACTGGCTCGTCAAGAGCGTTCCCGAGGAGCGGATGCTGCGGCACCTCACGGTTCCGTACGTCTCCTACTGGAGCTTCGGCGAGCAGGTGCCCGTGCTGGACGAACCCGTCCCCTCTCCAGACCAGATCTCCTACGCGCTGGAGACGATCGCCGCGGTGATCGCGCAGGGGTTCGACCGGACGGACGTGCTGGAGGACAACCGCGACGCCTACGTCGCCGCCGCCCGCAACCACCACCGCGACTTCGCCCTCGACCTGCTGGTGTCGAGCCCTCGGACGTTGTTGCGGGCCACCGAGGAGCTCGTCGCGCAGCTGAACGCGCTCGGCGTGCGGGCGGAGCGGTCGGTGTCCGGGGACCCGGAGATCCTCGAACGGGCCGGTGTGCCGGCGGAGCACCTGTGCCTGCTGGTCGACGGTGAGCCGAGCCGGTGGCAGATCACCGAGGCGGAACGCTTCCTGCGGCACGCGATCGGGCCGGAGGGTGGGCAGCGGCAGCTGTTCTGCGTGCTGTCGCGGGGCACGAACCGCGAGCGGCTGCCCGGGTTCCTGCGCAACCTGCGGCCTATCGAGCTGGGGGACCAACCTGAGCTGGTCGCGCGGCAGCTGCACGCGCTCATCCAGGGCGAGCCCGAGCACGAGCCGAACCAGGAGGCGCTGGTGGCGGCTGCGGCCGCGTTGCGCGGGCTGCCGGAGCGGATGCCTTACGCCGGGCGGTTCGCGCTCGCGCAGGACACCGTGCGCGGCATGACGGAGGCGCTCGACAGCGGTGACGTGGAGCTGATGCTCGACCTCTCCGCCGATCTCGCGCTGCTGGGCAAGGCGCACGGCAACGGCGCCCGGATCCCGATGCCCGCGGAGCTGCGGGCCGCCGTGGCCGAGCTGCTGCGGCGCATCGACCGACGACTGAACGCGTTCACCGACTGAGAGAGGCGGCATGATGCCGGAGAAGTTTGGTGCCCCCGAACGTGCGGCGCTGCTCGTGCTGATGCTGGAGAGCCGGCAGGTGCCCAACCCGGAGCTGGCGAACCTGCACCGGGTGAAGCTCACCCCGCAGGGGCGGGCCAGGTTGAACAAGGCCGGGTTGATGAGGACGTCCGACGACGTCCGGCCGATGGTGCACGAGATCACCGACGAGGGCATCGCCTGGTGCCTGCAGGACCTCGTGGACGGTGACCTGCCGCCGAGGTCCACCTCGCACGCGCGGGTGGTCTTCGGGCTGTTGAAGAAGTTCGTGCGGCACCACCAGGACCGCGGCACGCTCGTCGACGTGATCCGGTCCCGCGACATCGAGTCGCTGATCCGGTCCGTGTACGAGGAGCTGGCGGTGGAGCCGCAGGACTGGATCCGGCTCGCCCGCATCCGGCCGCGGCTGAACGGCGCCGAGCGGGGTGAGGTCGACGAGACGCTGGTCAAGATGATGAAGACCGGCACCGTGCACCTCGCGCCCGAGTCCAACACGAAGGTGCTCACCGCGGAGGATCACGCCGCAGCGTTGCGGGTCGGCAGCGAGGACCTGCACCTCGTGGCGATGGAGGAGTCATGACCGAGCACCTGCGGGAGGCGCTGGCCGTCCTGCGGTTCAACTCCGCAGAGACGCCGGACGACGTCTGGCGCACCTCGCCGTCCCACGTCGACGGCCTGCACACCAGGGCGGAGCACCGGATCAGGACCGCCATCGACGATGCCAGGGACAGCACCGGCTCCAACCCCATCGGGCTGGTCCTGCAGGGTCGCAAGGGAGTCGGCAAGACGCACCTGCTCGGCACGGTGCGCAGCATGGTGCAGGAGATCGGTGGCTACTTCTTCCTGATCGAGATCAGCTCGGCCGCGATGTTCTGGGAGGACGTCGCGGACGCCATGCGCAGTGAGCTGCTCAGGACCGACGACAGCGGTCAGCTCCAGCTGATCGTGCTGCTGCGGGAGCTGTGCCGCGGTGCCGACCTGCCCGCGGACGTGGCCAAGGCGATCGTCCGCGAGGCGCCGTTGACGCCCGAGCACCTGGACGCGCTGGTCGACGGGCTGCACAAGGTGGACGCGCGGATCGCGAGCGAGTGCGACGAGGTGATCAGGGCGCTGGTCCTGTACGCGTCGCGGCACTCGTCCGTCGGCCGCAACTACCTGGAAGGGCTGGACGACGAGAAGGGCGAGCGGGCCGCGTGGGGCCTGTCGGCCAAGACGAAGCCGGCGCAGCAGGTGGTGCGGGACATCTCGCGGGTGCTGGCGATGACCGGTCCGTGCGTGATCGCCATCGACCAGCTCGACACCGTCGTCAACAAGTCGCAGGACCTCATCGAGGAGGACCTCAGCCCGGAGGAGGCGCGGGAGCTCGCGCTCATCTCGGACGGGTTGATGCAGCTGCGCGAGATCACCCGCCGGACGGTGACGATCGTCGCCTGCCTGCCGACGACCTGGACCAAGCTGCGCCAGGCCGCCAGCGACACCGTCGGCGACCGGTTCACCCTCACGCCGGTCCTCGGCGCCATCAGCGATCCCGGGATCGGCAAGGCGCTGGTGGAGAAGTGGCTGTCGGTCATCTACGGGAGCAAGGGCATCACGCCTCCGCACCCGACCTGGCCGGTGTCCCCGGAGGCGTTCGGCGACGACTGGCAGATGGAGACGCCGCGCACGTTGCTCAAGCGGATCCACTCGCACGCGGAGGCGTGCCTGCACGGCGAGGTCCGGGAGCTCCGCTCGTTCCAGGAGCCCCAGCGGGAGGAGACGCCCGCGCCGGCACCCGAGCAGACGCCGAAGGCGGGACCCGAACCGGACTACCTGGTCGAGCTCGACGTCCGGTTCGCGCGGCTGCGGGAGAGCGCCGCGCACGCCGCCGCCGACCTCCGCTCGCAGAACGAGGACGACGTGATGCCGGCGTTGTTGCTGGCGGGGCTGAGGTCCTGGGTCACCGAGATCGGCAACGACGACCTGGCGTGGCATCCCGAGCCGCAGGCCAAGGACAAGAGCCTGCACGCCAGCCTGCGGCACACCGTCGACGAGGAGCGGGACGTCGAGGAGCGCTGGCTGTTCCGGCTCATCGCGAGCGGGCACGGCAACACGGTGCTGCGGCGGTTCCGCAATGCCCGTGCGGCGGCCGAGGAGGCCCGCGGGCAACACCTCGTGCTCATCCGAAACGGCCGCAAGGGCTGGACCGGGGCGAAGACCAGGGGTGAGGTCGCGGAGTTCGTCCAGCGCGGTGGCAAGAGCATCGACGTGTCGGACGAGGACCTGCGGACGTTCATCGCGCTCAAGGAGATGTGGTCGTCGCAGTCGCACCAGCTGCTCGCGTGGCTGGTGGCGCGGAAACCGGCCAGCAGCAGCACGTTCCTCAAGACGATCCTGCCCGACCCGGCGCGGGCCGGTGCGAGGAGCGGGCACCAGGAGACGCGTCCTCCGCCCCGGCGAAAGACCCCGGGCCGGCCGACGCCCAGCCAGAAGACGCCCAGCGAGAAGACACCGAACCTGAAGACGCCGGAGGCACGCGCCGAAACGCCGGTGGAGGAACAGCTCCAGCCCGCCGGGGACGGGGAGATCGTGCTCGGGGTGGACGGGGAGATCCGGATCGCGCTGGAGTCGTTGCGCAAGCACGCGATCGTGTTCGCCGGGTCCGGTAGTGGCAAGACGGTGTTGTTGCGGCGGATCGTCGAGGAGTGTGCGCTGCAAGGGGTTTCGGCGATCGTGCTGGACCCCAACAACGACCTGGCGCGGCTCGGGGACGCGTGGCCGCAGGCGCCGGGGGAGTGGCGGGACGGGGACGAGGCCAGGGCCGCCGAGTACCTGGGCGGGACCGAGGTCGTCGTGTGGACGCCGGGGCGGGCCAGTGGGCGGCCGTTGGTGTTCCACCCGTTGCCTGACTTTGCTGAGGTGCGGTCGGACGAGGACGAGTTCACCGCCGCTGTGGAGGCCGCGGTGGCACGGCTGGTGCCGCACGCGCGGATCGCCAACGAGACGAAGTTCGCTGTTCGAGGGCGGGCTGTGCTCAAGGAGGCGTTGCGGTACTACGCGCGCAAGGATCGGCGGGACCTCAACGGGTTCGTGGACCTGCTGGCGGAGTTGCCGGAAGGGTTGAGCCTGCTGCAGTCGGCGGTGTCGACGGCGGCTGACCTCGCGGAGACGTTGCGGGCGGCGATGGTGAACGACCCGTTGCTCGGTGGGCAGGGAGAGCCGACCGATCCCGGGGTGTTGTTGCGGCCCTCGCGCGGGAAGAAGGCGCGGATCTCGGTGATCAGTTTCGTCGGGTTGCCGTCCGACGAGCAGCGGCAGGGGTTCATCAGCCAGCTGCAGCTGGAGATCTTCGCCTGGATCAAGCGGAACCCGGCGGTGGACCGGCCGCTCGGCGGGTTGCTCGTGATGGACGAGGCGCAGACGATCGCGCCGTCGGGCAGTGTCACGGCCAGCACGCAGACGACGATCCTGCTGGCGTCGCAGGCGCGCAAGTACGGGCTGGGGCTGTTGCTGGCCACGCAGGCGCCGAAGGGCGTGCACAACCAGATCACCGGTAACGCCACCACGCAGTTCTTCGGGCGGTTGAACAGTCCCGCGCAGATCGCGGCGGCGACGGAGATGGCTCGTGCCAAGGGAAGCACGGTCGCGGACATCTCGCGGCTGGAGCGCGGGCAGTTCTACGTCACCGGGGACACGTTCGGGTTCCGGCGGATGCGGGCGCCGTTGTGCCTGAGCCACCATCCGCCCAGCCCGTTGCGGCTGGAGGAGGTCCTGGAGCGGGCCCGGAAGTGAACGAAGGGCGGTGTCCCCGGAAGGGGGCACCGCCCTTTCGCGTCCTCAGTGGACCTACGCGCTGAGCATGTCCTCGATCCGCTGCCACAGCGTGGAGAACTGGTCAGGCGAGCCGCCGACCACGACGAAGTTCACGGTGTCGTCGTCGTGCAGCTCGACCGCGTAGACGGTGTTGTCCTCGCGCTCCACGCGCACGGCGACCGTGGTGTCGCCCATGAGCATCGTGCCGGAGAGGGCGCGCTTGGCGAGGGCGGGGGAGGCGGCGGCGAACTGCTCGGCCAGGGTGCGCAGCGGGTTCTGCTTGGGCTGCACGGGTTCCAGCGCTGGCGCGGGCTCCAGCTCCTGCCCGGTTTCCAGTTCCTGCCCGGTTTCCAGTTCCTGCACGGCAGCCGCCTCCGGTTCCGGCTGCTTGAGCGCGGCCACCAGGTCGGCGACGGGCACGCGTGCCAGGCCGGCGGTCTCGGCCTCCTCCACGCGCGACACCAGCGTGTCGACGAGGTGGCCGTTCGCGCGCAGGTGCGGTGACGACGGGTCGTCCTCGCCGGTGAGGACCGGCAGGACGTGCTCGTCGGTCGTGCCCACCTCGTCGGCGCTGGTCACGAACGGCACGAGGAAACGCACCTCCGCCTCCGGCAGGTCGTTGCTCTCCAACACGGTCAGGCCGCGCTGACGACACGCCTCGACCACCTCGTCGGCCACGGCGCGCTGCTCCTCTGCGAACGACACGGCGATGTCGTAGGTCGCGGATTCGGTCACTCCTACCTCCCTCACGGCTTCCCGGCCGGCGGCCGGGTGCGCGCGCATCGTGCACCCGCGGTGTTGACCAGAAGTGGATGAGGAGTGGACGTGTTGACCGCTGCGGCAGGCAACGGGAAACACCTGGTTCCGCGCATTCCCAGGACGAATGCTCGAAGGGAGCCCGCACCGAGCGGGCGGAATTCAGGAAATCAATTCCGATCCCTTCGGAGGATTCGCCATGTCCAAAATCGCGTCCACTTTCGCCGCCGGTGCGGCCACCCTGCTGACCGCCGTCGCCGTCGCCGCCTCGGTGTCCGGCGGCGTCACGGCCGTGGCGGACGGGGAGAACCCGCCCAAGCCCCCGACCACGACGACCACCACCGAAGCGCCCGACGGCGGGGGCAACCCGTGGCACGGGTGAGGTGACAGCGCGATCGCCCCGGTCTTTGTCGGAAAAGGCCGGGGCGATTGCGGGACAACGGCAGTGGTGATGTACTCGGCGCACGCCGGAGCGGGAGGCAGTCGTGTCCGAAACTTTTGGTGAGTTGCTGCGTGCGCACCGTGTCGCGGCGGGGTTGTCGATGGGGCAGCTGGCGAAGCTGATCCATTACAGCAAGGGTTATCTGAGCAAGATCGAGAACGATCTGAAACCGCCGAGCCCCACGGTCGCGCGGTTGTGCGACGGCGTGCTGGACGTCGGTGGCCGGCTGGTCGAGGCGGCCGTGCGGAGCGCATCGCCCCCGCCCGACGGCCGGGCGCTGGGGCGCCGCCAGGTGCTGGTGGCGGGCACGGTGCTGGGCGTTGGCGCGCTCACCGGCGGCGGGCAGCGGCCGGTGCCGGACGAGCAGGTGATCGCCGGGATGCGCACGTCGTTCGAACAGCTGCGAGCCCTCGGCCTGCGGACCAGTCCGCAGCTCGTGCTCGAACCGCTGAAAGCCTTGCAGCACACGGTGCACGACCTGGCGCGGGAGAACGCGGGCGCGGTCGGCACCCGGCTGCTCAGGCTCGCCGCGCGCATCGCCGAGCACACCGGCTGGATGTGCCAGGAGGCCGGGGACGAGCACGGCGCGCTCTGGTGGACCCGGCACGCGTCCGAACTCGCCCGTGCGGCGGGAGATCCGGACATCGCGAGCTATGCGTTCGTGCGCGAGGCGGGGGTCGCGCTGTACCGCCAGGACGCTGCCGCCACGATCGGTCTCGCCCAGCAGGCGCAGTGGATCGGCAGCGCGAGCTCACGCGTCCTGGCGCTGGCCGCCCGGCGGGAGGCGCAGGGCCACGCGCTCGCGGGAGACCGCGGTGCGGCGGAACGCGCGTTCGACCTGGCGGCGCGGCGCATGGCGGACGCCGGGCAGGACAGCGCCTACCCGGTGCTCGGGTCGAGCGCGCCGGACCCGCTGGAGCTGGCCAGGGGCTGGGCATTGGCCGACCTCGGGCTCAACGCCAGGTCGGCGGAGGTGCTGGACCGCGTGCTCGCGTCCGTGCCGGCGACGTCCCGCCGCACCCGTGCCCGGTTCGGCACCCGGCGCGCCCTCGCCCACGCGTTGTCGGGCGAGGTCGACGAGAGCTGCCGCTCGCTCGGCCACGTCCTGGACGACGTGGCGCACGTCGACTCGGCGACGGTGAGGGCCGACCTGCGGCAACTGGCCAGGACCCTGGGCCGGTGGCACAACCACGGCGCGGTGCGCGAGATCTACCCCGACCTGAAACGGCTCCTGGCTCACCGCTGACCGCACGGGCAGGTCAGCCCTGCTCGTTCCGCCCGCACCTGGTCCGCCTCCGGCTGGTCGAGCTCGCGGAAGACCGACTCCGCCGTGTCCCAGTGCGGCACGGCTTCCGCGTGCCGGCCCAGGGCGTGCAGCGTGCGGGCGATGCCGATCTCGCCGTGGGACCGGTGCGTGCGGTTGCCGGTGCCGGTGGCCACGTCGAGCAACGACCGGTACAGCAGCAGGGCCGCTGGCAGGTCGCCGCGGTCGCGTTCGGTGGCGGCGCGGTCCCGGCACAGCCGGGCCTGCAGCTCCGCGTCCGCCAGCCCGGCGGCGGCCTTGGCGGCGAGGTCGTGGTGGTGCAACGCCTCCGGGATGCGGCCCGCGAGCCGGTGCGCGTCGGCGATGTTGGTGAGCGCGTAGGCCGCCACGCAGAGGTCGCCCAGCTCGACCGCGATCTCGTGCGCCTCCAGGTGGTCGGGGATGGCTTCGTCGAGCATGCCGAGGTGCTGGCGGTTCGCGCCGACGTTGTTCAACGCGTGGGCGAGCCCCTGGAGGTGCCCGCTCTCGCGCAGGAACGTCACCGCGACCTCCTGCTGCCGCAACGCCGTCTCGTACCTGCCGTGCTGTTCGTTGAGGTACCCGAGCATGCTCAGCGCGTGGCCCTGTCCGCGCAGGTCGCCGCACTCCGCGTACTTGCCCAGCGCGGCCTCGTAGTTCGCCACCGCCTTGTCGTGGTCGCCGAGCTGCATGGCCGAGACGGCGATGGCGCACAGCGCGCCCGCCTCGCCCGCCACGTCGCCCAGCCGCGTCCAGCGCGGCAGCGCCCGTTCGGCGAGTGCCAGCGCCTCCTCGTGCCGCCCGCACCTGTCGTGCGCGGCGGAGAGGCGGATCTCGACGTGCGCCAGCCCGTAGTCGTCGTCCGGCCGCACGGAGCCTGCGGCGTCGATCCAGTCCTCGAAGCGGTTCGCGGTGTTGAAGTGCCGCCAGATCAACGCGGCCAGCCGCCACGCGTGGTCCGTGCCGGAGCGCCGGATCGCGGCCATCAGGTTGTCGCGCTCGGCGGTGATCCACGCCAGCGCACGGGCCTGGTCGTCGAACTCCAGGCCGTACGGGCTTTCCTGGGGCACGGAGGGCAAAGCCGCGCGGTCGAACGGGTACGCGACCTTCACGGCGTTCGCGAGCGTCACGAGGTAGAAGTCGAACAGGCGCGGCAACGCCTCCGCGGGTGGCGGTTCCAGCGCGGCGAACTCCTTGATGGAGTCGAGCATCTGGTAGCGGTCCGGCGCGACCTCCTCCAGGAGGCACACCTCGTGCAGGTCGTAGAGCAGCTTGCGGGTGTCGGCGATGTCGTTGCCGGTGAGGGCCGCCGCGGCCACGAGGTCGACGGCCGGTCCCGGCAGGTGCCCGAACAGCCGGAAGACCTCTCGCTGGCGGTCGTCGAGCAGCTGGCGGGACGTGTGGACGGCGGCGTTGTCCCGCCACGCGCCGCTGTCGTCGAGCCTGCCGAGCAGGTGGTCGAGCGACCACCTGTCGTGCTTGCGCAGCAACGCCGCCGCGACGGTGATCGACACCGGCATGTACCCGCAGCGCTTCACCAGCCCGGCGACGTCGGCCGCCCTGCCCCGCACGCGGGCCGAGCCGGTGAGCCTGCGGAACAGGGTCGACGCGTCGTCGGGGGCCATCGGCGCGAGCCGGACGTGCTCCCCGATGTCGGGCTCGCCCATCTTCTGGCTCGTGACCAGGGCGAAGCAGTCGCGCGCCTCCGGCAGCAACGGCCGGATCTGCTCGGGTGACGCGGCGCTGTCCAGCACCACCAGCGTCTTCGTGCCGTAGAGCTGCGACTGGTAGACCGTCGCCTTGCGGCCCACCGTGTCCGGGATTTGCTCGGCGGGCACGCCCAGCTCGGTGAGCAGGTGGGTCAGCGCGTCGGACACCGTCATCGGTGCCACGCCGGGCGTGAAACCGTTGAGCCGCACCAGGAGCTGCCCGTCCGGGAACCGGTGGCGGAGGCGGTGCGCGGCCTCCACCGCCAGTCCCGTCTTGCCGATGCCGGGCGCGCCGCTGATCCACACCGCGCGGCGTTCGCCCGGTCCCGCCGCCGCGGCCTCGATGGTCTCCAGCTCGGCCGTGCGGCCGGTGAACCCGCCGGGCCGCGACGGCAGCGAGCTGCCGGGCTCACCGCGCCGGGCGCGTTCGGCGAGGTTGCGCAGCACCGTCCCCGGCTCGAACCCCTGCTCGGCGAGGGCGGTGCTCGCGGCCTCGAAGACGCGGATCGCCCCGACCCGGTCACCGCCCGCCATGAGCGCGCGCATCAGCAGCTCGGCGTACTTCTGGTGTTCCGGGGTGGCGCGGACGGCCTTCCGCATCCGGTCCCTGGCCGACCGGTGGTCGCCGGAGACCAGCTCCAGCTCGGCCAGGTCACCGAGGGCGTCGTGGTAGCTCTCGTCCGGCAGGATCACCTCGGCGCCGCCGACCCTGTCGATGTCGATGTCCTCCAGGAACCGGCCGCGCCACAACGCGACGGCCTCCCGCAGCAGCTCGATCGCGCGCGGCTCGTCCTTGTCCCGCAGCGCCTGCGCGGCGTCCTCGCGAAGCCGGTCGAACCGCACGGTGTCGATGTCGTCCTCGTCCGCCCGCAGCACGTACCCGGTCGCCGTCCGCTCGATCGCGGCACCGGTGCCGTCGACGGCCTTGCGCAGCTTGTTGATGTACCCGCGCACCAGCGACCTGCGTTCCGGCTGCTCCGGCCACACGATCTCGGTGATGCGCTCGGGCGACACGGGCTTGTTCACGTGCAACAGGAGCACGACGAGGATGAACCGTTGCTGCTGGTCTCCCAGCGGCACCGGGGCGTCCCCGTGCCACGCTTCCAGCGGACCCAGCATCCGGAACTCCACGCCGCCTCCTCGATTCCCGGTGACCAGTCTGGGAGGAATGTCGTACGGCGACGCGCAGGCGTGTCGATGTATCCGCTTTTTGTCCACCTTTGATCAACACGATCAGGTCACGGTGCTCCGGAGTCACGCTTCGTGCCGAGGAGAAGACAGATGGTGCCCGATGTGCTGCCCTGCTACGTGGTGTGCGACGTGTCGTTCTCGATGACCGGCCACCTCGACGAGGTCAACGCCGGTCTGCGCGAGTTCCGGGGGGTGGTGCACGCGGAACGGCGGTCCGCGGCACAGGTCCGGCTCTGCGTCGTCGCCTTCGCCGACCGGCCGGCGGTCGTGCACCCGCTCGCGCCCGCGCTCGACGAGGCGGCGCCCGTCGTGGCACGTCAGGAGTCCGGCTCGCACTTCGGTGCGGTGTTCACCTTCCTGCGCGGTGTCGTCGAACGTGACGTCGAGAGCCTCAGGGCGGAGCGCACGGGGGTTCGCAGGCCCGTCCTGTTCTTCGTCTCCGACGGCAGGGCGACGGATTCCGGGTGGCCCGTCGCGCTGGCGCGGCTCACGGCGACGGCGTCGTGCCCGGAGATGATCGCGTTCGGCCTGGGCGTCGTCGACCAGCGGACGTTGGACCGCATCGGCACGTCCCGGGTCTTCCTCGGCCGTGACGGCGTGCGGCTGGGCACCGCGCTCGCGTCGTCGGTGGCGCGAACGGCCCTCCGGCGTGAGTGCGTGTGACCGATCCACGGCGTGTCCACTTCTGGTCCACACGGCCGACGCACCCTGCCTCCGCCGCACCGGAGTGGGCAAGGGGCCGCCCGGGAGCGGCAAGGGGAGGAGAGCGGACATGACGACGAAGCTGGTCCACGAGCTGAAGACGTTGCGCAAGGGGCGGGGTGTGCACGCGGGGCGGATCGTGGAGAGGGTGGGGCCCGCGCTGGCGGCCGCGTGCGGGATCACCGGGTCCGACGGGCCGGTGGCGGCGAAGCAGAAGCTCGTCACCCGGCTCACCGAGCTGGTCGAGCAGCTGCCGGAGGACCTGCAGCTGCCGGCGCGGGCGGCGTTCGGCCTCACCTCCGAGGCCAGGCACCCGCTCTACCAGGAACGCGTCGCCTGGGTGGCGGCCGTGATCGACCGCGACGCCCGCACCGTGCGCCGCCGCGTCGACGAGGCGGTCGACCAGCTGGCCGAGCTGGCCGCGACCACCACCCGGCGCGACACCGGCGGCTGGCACCCCGCCGAGCTGTCCGTGGCGGTGACGCTCGACCGCGGGCAGCCGGAGGTGCTGGAGCGCTACCAGGTCGTCGCCGACCAGGACGGGGTGGGCTCGCTGGAGTTCGCGCCGGTCTTCCCGGTGCGCCGCCGCGACGTGGAGGTGCACCTGCTCTACGGCGGCACGCTGCGGGACCGCAGCGGCCTCGAACGCCCCGGCTTCACCCTCGTCCTCGCCACACCGCTGGCACGCGGCGAGACCCACGACTTCGCGCTGCGCTACCGGATCTCCCACCGCGACGCGATGCACCCGTGCGTGCTGCACGTGCCGGACCGGCCGTGCGACCTGTTCGACCTGCGCGTGCGGTTCGAGCACGACGGCAAGCGGATCGTGCGCACGTTCGACGGGGTGCTGCCCCGGTCAGACGCGGAGCCGGGCGGGTTGCAGCAGGCCGTGGACCGGGCCGGGGACGTCCACCTGCGGTTCCGGCGGTTGCTGCCGGGGCTCGTGTACGGGGCCCGGTGGGGCGAGTCGGCGGTGTGCTCCGCGCGGCGCGCTTCGTGAGCGTCGTGCGGGGCGGGCTGGCCGGTGGCGGCCAGGTGGTGGCTCCGGCTCGGGCATGCTGGGCGGGGTGAGACCGCTGATCCTGGTCGACGTCGACGGGCCGCTCAACCCGTGGGCGGCGAATCCGAAGCCGCCCCGCTACCGGCCGTTCGACGTCAGGGTCGGGTGGCGGCGGAAGCTGCGCGTCCACCTCGATCCCCGGCACGGCGCCGCGCTGCTGGAGCTGGCGGGTGAGCTCGACGCCGAGCTGGCCTGGGCCACCAGCTGGATGCACCGGGCGAACACCGACATCGCGCCGCGGATCGGGCTGCCCGCGCTGAAGGTCGTCGAGTTCCACGACGAGCACGGGTGGAAGTACCCCGCCGTCGCCCGCTACGGCTACGAACGGCCGCTCGTCTGGTTCGACGACGACTTCGGGCTGCATCCCGCGCGGCGTGACGAGTTCGTCCACAAGCGACGACATCTCACCACGGCCCTGGTGCACGTCGACCCTGCGACCGGGATCACGGAACGACATCTCGGCGATGCACGGAGAGCATTCAGTCGCAACCTCTGAGAAGTTCCGAGTTCACGGTTGGAGTCGAGAAGGTCTCAACCGGCGCGGCTGGCTTGACAACGAAAGCCGTCGCCGCGAATCCTCCGCCTGTGCTGAAGCGAACGAACGTCACCACGAAACTGATCGGTGTGGGTGCGTTGGTGCTGGCGGTGGCGGCCTGTGGCGCCCCGCCCGCCAAGGAGACGCAGGCCGGCGCCGCCGCGACCGCCACCTCGGCGGCCGACCTCGGCGGTATGGACAAGCTGGTCGAGGCCGCCAAGCAGGAGGGCAAGCTCAACGTCATCGCGCTGCCGCCGGACTGGGCCAACTACGGCGAGATCATCAAGGCGTTCGAGGCGAAGTACGGCATCAAGGTCGACTCCGCGCAGCCGGACGCGTCCAGCCAGGAGGAGATCAACGCCGCCAAGCAGCTCAAGGGCAACGACCGCGCGCCCGACGTGTTCGACCTCGGCCTGAACGTCGCACTGGCCAACAAGGACATGTTCGCGCCGTACAAGGTCAGCACCTGGGACGACATCCCGGCTGAGCTCAAGGACGCGGACGGTGCGTACTACGGCGACTACGGCGGCTTCATGTCGATCGGCTACGACGCCGCCAAGGTGCCCGCGCCGACGAGCGTGAAGGACCTGCTCAAGCCGGAGTACAAGGGCAAGGTCGCGCTCAACGGCGACCCGACGCAGGCCGGTGCCGCGTTCGCCGGTGTCGTGATGGCGGCGCTGGGCAACGGCGGTTCCGCCGACGACATCGCGCCCGGTGTCGAGTTCTTCAAGCAGCTCAAGCAGGCGGGCAACTTCCAGCCGGTCGACCCGTCGCCCGCGACGATCGAGTCCGGTCAGACGCCGGTCGTCATCGACTGGGACTACACCAACGCCGCGCAGACCGAGAAGCTCAAGGGCAAGCTCGACTGGCAGGTCGTCGTCCCGGCGGAGGCGCAGATCGGCGGCTACTACAACCAGGCCATCAGCAAGGACGCGCCGCACCCCGCCGCCGCGCGCCTGTGGCAGGAGTTCCTCTACTCCGACGAGGGCCAGAACCTGTACCTGAAGGGCATGTCCCGCCCGGTCCGCCTGGACAAGATGGGGGACAAGGCCGACCAGGCCGCGAAGGACAAGCTGCCCAAGACCGACGGCAAGCAGGTGTTCCAGACGCAGGAGCAGGCTGACAAGGCCAAGGCCGTCCTGACCGCCACCTGGGCCCAGGCCATCGGATGACGAGTGTCGCTCCCGTAGCGACGACGCCCGGCGGTTCCACCAAGACCAAAGGTGGGGCCGCCGGTCGGCCGTCTCCGGCCGCGTGGCTCGTCGCGGTGCCGTTCCTCGCCTTCGCCGGCACCTTCCTCGTCTACCCCACGGTGCTCGTCCTGTTCGGGGCCTTCCAGGACTCCGACGGCGGGTTCACGCTCGGCAACCTCTCCACCCTGTTCACCGGCGTCGTCTTCGACGCGTTCGTGCGCAGCATCCAGCTCTCCGCGCTCACCGCGGCCATCGGCGCGGTCTTCGGTGCGCTGCTCACGTGGGCCATCGCGGTCGGCAACCCCGACGGCATGCTGCGGCGGGTCGTCGTCGCGGGCAGCGGTGTGCTCGCCCAGTTCGGCGGCGTGCCGCTCGCGTTCGCGTTCCTCGCGACGGTCGGCTTCGAGGGTCTCGTCACGAAGTTCCTGCGCGACAACGCCGGCATCGACCTGTTCGCGGGCAGCGCGTGGCTGTTCGAGCTGCCGGGCCTCACGCTCGTCTACACGTTCTTCCAGATCCCGTTGATGGTCATCGTGTTCCTGCCCGCGCTCGACGGGCTGCGGCCGCAGTGGCGCGAGGCCAACGCGAGCCTCGGCGGCACGACCTGGACGTACTGGCGGCACGTCGGCGGGCCGATCCTGCTGCCGCCGTTCCTCGGCGCGCTGCTGTTGTTGTTCGCCAACGCCTTCAGCGCCTACGCCACGGCCGCGGCTCTCGTCTCGCAGGGCAGCCCGATCGTGCCGTTGCAGATCCGCGGTTTCCTCACCGGCGAGGTCGTGCTGGGCCAGGAGAACCTCGGCAAGGCGCTCGGCCTCGGCATGGTCGTCGTGGTGACCATCGCGATGGGCGTGAACGTGCTGCTGCAGAAGAGGGTGGCCAAGTGGGTTCGGTAGTGAAGCAGCGCGTCCTGCGCACGGTCATCCTGCTGGTCCTCGGCGTCTACTTCGTCCTCCCGCTGATCGCGATGGCGGAGTTCTCCACGCGTGGCCGCAACGGCACGCGCAGCCTGGAGTCGTGGACGTCCATCGTCGACGACGAAGGGTTAATGGAGGCCCTCGTCAACTCGTTGCTGCTGTCGATCACGAGCGCCGTGCTGATGCTGGTGCTGCTCGTGCCGACGATGGCGTGGATCCGGCTGCGGCTCCCGCAGTTGCAGCGGATCGTGGAGTTCCTGTGCCTGCTGCCGCTCGCGATCCCCGCGATCGTGCTGGTGGTCGGCATGGCGCCGCTCTACGCGTGGGTCAACTACTTCCTGGGCGACTCGGCGCTGACGCTGACGTTCGCCTACACGATCCTGGTGCTGCCGTTCGCCTACCGCGCGATCGACGCCGGTCTGGCCGCGATCGACCTGAAGACGCTGGCCGAGGCCGCGCGCAGCCTCGGCGCGTCGTGGTTCACGGTGCTGTGGAAGGTCGTCGTGCCGAACATCCGCGTCGCGCTGATCGGCGCCTCGCTGCTGGCGGTGGCGTTGGTGCTCGGCGAGTTCACCATCGCGTCGCTGCTCAACTTCGACACGCTACAAGTGCAGGTCAACCTGCTCGGCAAGCGCAACGCGGGTGTGTCCATCGCGGTGTCGCTGCTGTGCCTGCTCTTCGCGTTCGTCCTCCTGTTCGCGCTTTCCTACGTCGGCCAGCGGCGCCGTCAGACCGTTGCCGAGGAGTGAAAATGGGTTACCTGGAACTCACCGGACTGCGAAAGTCCTTCGGTGGCAACGTCGCGCTCGACGGTCTCGACCTGGAGCTGGCCGAGGGCGAGCTGGTGTCGCTGCTCGGCCCGTCCGGCTGCGGCAAGACGACGGCGCTGCGCATCGTCGCGGGCTTCGAGACCGCCGACTCCGGCACGGTCACGGTGGGCGGCAAGGACATCACGAAGGTCCCCGCCAACAAGCGGGACATGGGCATGGTCTTCCAGGCGTACAGCCTGTTCCCGAACATGACCGCGGCGCAGAACGTGGCGTTCGGCCTGAAGATGCGCAAGGCGGACACGAAGCGGACGTCCGAGCTGCTCGAACTGGTCGGCCTCGCCCACCTCGGTGGTCGCTACCCGCACCAGATGTCCGGTGGTCAGCAGCAACGCGTCGCGCTGGCGCGTGCCCTCGCGATCCAGCCGCGCGTGTTGCTGCTGGACGAGCCGCTGTCCGCTTTGGACGCCAAGGTCCGCGTGAACCTGCGTGACGAGATCCGCCGCATCCAGACGGAGCTCGGCATGACGACGCTGTTCGTCACGCACGACCAGGAGGAGGCGCTCGCCGTCTCCGACCGGGTCGGCGTCATGTCGCACGGCCGGCTGGAGCAGCTCGACACGCCGTCGGTGGTCTACCGGCAGCCCGCGTCGGCGTTCGTGGCGCAGTTCGTCGGCGTCACGAACTCGGTGGAGGCCAAGGCGGAGGGCCAGACCGTCGTGATCAACGGCGTCACCGTGCCCGCCGAGCACGACCAGCCGTCCGGCAGCGACGTCCGCGTGATCGTGCGTCCCGAGGACATCGGCGTCACGGCGCACGAGGGCGAGGCGGACGGCAGGATCGTGGGCGACGTGCTGGCGCAGTCGTTCCTCGGGCCTGTCACGCGGATCTCCGTGCGGGTGGGCGGGCAGACGCTGCGGGTGGACCAGCCGTCCAACGCGGCGTCGGCCTACCAGCCTGGCACGCGGGTCGCGCTCGACCTCAGCGAGTCGCGGATCATGGTGGTGCCCGGCTGAGACCTCGTGGTGGCGGTCGCGGGGCCGCCACCACGCACCGGCTCACGACGTGACGTACTCGCGCATGGTCTCGTAGGTCGACGGCAGCTTGTACTCGAAGAGCAGCATGCCGATGTTGCCGAAGTTCCGCCCCTCCAGCAGCCACGCCTGCGGGGAGGCGGCGAGCGTTCCGGCGAGGCGGCGCTGGCGGTCGTCGAGCTCGGGGTAGCCGACGCGGTCTTGCGGCGGGGACGGGAACGCGAGCTGCAACGCCTCCTGCAGCACGTGCAGGGCGCTGACGCCCGACACGGTGGAGAGGTGGCCGAGCAGCGCGTCGAGCGTCCGGTCGGCGTGCCGGTCACCGGTCAGCCGGAGCGCGGCGCCCGCGTAGGCGGCCAGGTTGCCGTCGAGGAACGGGACCCGCTCGTCCTCGCCCATCTCACCGGAGGCGGCCGCTACGAGCACCTCCACCGCCTCGTCCGGCGTCTCCCGGCACTCGACGGTGGCTAGCGCGATCGCGGCGCCCCAGCGCGCGAGCGGGCGCGGGTCGTCCAGGCCGGTCGCGGGACGGCCGCCGAGCAGGCCCGTCGCGACCGACGCCGTCGCGGCCACCACGCCCTCACCGTCGCCGTCGGCCGGGATGGCGGCCAGCGCCCGCAGGCTCTCCTCAGCGTCCTCCGGGAACCAGGCGAGCGCGTACGCCGCCATGCACCGCACCGCGGGCTCGGACCGCAGCAGCCGGCGGAACAGCGGGACCCCGGCGCGGACGGCGTCGTAGGCCGACACCCAGATGTAGGAGTACAGCCGCCCCATGTCCTCGTCGGACAGGGGCTCGTCGTCGTCGAGATCGCCCCAGCTCTCCGGGTCGAAGCCAGGCGCGGACGCCAGGACCACGTCACCGCCGATCGCCTGCTCCCGCCGTTCGGCGACGGGCATCCCCTCCGGCAGCCACATCTCGTCGAAGCCGGTCACGATCCCGGTGAGCAGCACCAGCAGTTCGGCGCGCACCCGGCACTCCGGCGACTCCAGGACCTCCAGCAGGAACGGCACCGCGTGCGCCGTGGCCTGGTAGATCGTGCCCTGGTGGTAGATGTTGCCGTGCAGTGACCACAACGCGCGTTCGCGCACGCTCGCGTCGGGTGAGAGCAGGTCGCGGATCTGCCCCGGCACGTCGGCGGCGGGTCCGTAGGCGTGGGCCAGCCCGGCCCAGTTCACGTCGTCAAGTCCGTTCAGCACGGGGGCATCTTGACAGGGCCGGACTTTGCGCGGGTTCGCTTCGTTCTGACGCGAGTGGTGCGATGATCGACGCCATGACCGGTGTCCGTGAGCTCCGCCTGGTCGTCACCGCCGACGACTACGAACAGGCCCTGCGTTTCTACCGCGACGTGCTCGGTCTGGAGCAACGGGCGGCGTTCGCGTCCGACGGAGGGCGGGTCACGATCCTGGAGGCGGGCAGGGCGACGCTGGAGATCACCGATCCGCCGCACGCGGAGTTCATCGACGACGTCGAGGTGGGCTCGCGGGTCGCGGGCCACATCCGGGTGGCGTTCGAGGTCGGCGACTCGGCAGCGGTCACGCGGCAGCTGGAGGCGGCGGGGGCCGAGGTCATCGCCGAGCCCACGCGCACGCCGTGGAACTCCCTGAACGCCAGGCTGGCCGCACCGGCCGGGCTGCAACTCACGCTGTTCCAGGAGCTGGGCGAGTAGATGACGATCTCCGCTGCCGGCTACCGCGACCTCGCGAACCGGGACGTGCTCGCGTGCGCCGTCGTGACGGTCGCCGCGAAGCTGCCGATGTCCATGACGCCGCTGATGATGGTCTTCCTGACCAGAGGGCTGCCCGGCGGCTACGTGCTCGCCGCGTCGCTGGTGGCGGTCTACGTGCTGGGTGAGATCCTCGGCGCGGCGCTGCTCGGGCTGTTCCTGGACCCGTCGCGGATGCGCGGGCAGCTGTCGGTCGGGCTCGTCGTCGGCGCTGCCGCGTTCACCACGCTGGCGCTGACGACGAACGTCACGGTGCTGGCCATCGCGGCGTTCATCGCGGGCGCCGGGCCGTCGACGACACCGGGCGGGCTGCGCGCGATGCTGCTCGGGCTGGTGCCGGACGCGCTGGTGCCCAAGGCGATGGGCTTCGACGCCATGATCACGCAGGTGGTGTGGGCGGTGGCGCCCGCGCTCGTCACGGTGCTGGCGCTGAGCGTCGACCACCGCGCGCCGGTGGTGGTGTCGGTGTCGCTCATCGTCGTGGCGGCGTGGCTCGTGTTCATCCTGCCGCGCGGGCACGTGACGTCCCGCTCCGGCACGGCGAAGACGAGCGTGGTGACGTCGGCGTGGCCGATCTACCTGGTGAGCGCGGCGGCACTGGCACAGCTCGCGGTCGCGGAGCTCGTGCTGCCCGCGCTGCTGGAGCACCGGGGGATCGGCATCGGCTGGACCGGGCCGCTGCTCACCGGGTTCGCCGCGTGCAGCGCGCTGGGCGCCGTGCTCTACGGGCTGCGGCCGTGGCCGGGCACGTTCCGCACGCAGGGCCTGGTGCTGCTGGTGATCACCGCGACCTGCGTCGGCGCGGTGGCGCTGTTCCCGAACCTGCCGGGCATCACGGGCGCGCTGCTCGCGGCCGGGTTGTTCCAGTCCGGTGTGCTGGTGACGCGGAGCCTGGCGTTGCGCGAACGGCTTCCCGTCGGCGCGCACGCCCCCGGCTTCTCGCTGATGTACGCGGTCACCGGCGCGGGCTACGGGCTCACCGCCGTCGTGATCGCGTGGGCGCTCGACGCGGGCTCACCGGTCTGGGCGGTCTTCGGCGGCGTCGCCGTCACCCTGGTCCTGACAGCCGTCAGCGCGGCCGCCGAACGCCGGCAGCCGCGCTGATCGGGGTGGGGAGCTCCTACCCGCGGTAGAAGTTGCCCTGGGTCTGGACGTTCAGCTCGTTCGTGCGGAACAGCTTCGCGACGAACGTGCGCGGGTCGCGCATGTCGAGGACGTCGAAGCCGCGGCCCATCTCCGAGGAGTAGATGTAGCCGTTGTACCAGTAGGTGGACCAGGTACCGCCGCCACCGCCGTTCGGCATCGGGCCGCGCTCGAAGAAGCCGATCTCACGCGGCTTGCTCGAGTTGGTGAAGTCCCACACCGACACGCCGCCCTGGTACCAGGACTGGACCATGATGTCCTTGCCGGGAACCGGGATCAGCGAGCCGTTGTGCGCGACGCAGTTCTCCGTGTCGGCCTGCATGCGCGGGATCTTGTAGTAGGACTTGAAGACCAGCTTGCGGTTCTTGCCCTTGCCGACGATGTCGTAGATGCCGTTGGCACCGCGCTTCTGGCCGATCTTCTCGTTGCACGTCGCGGCGCCGCCGCCACCGAGCTCGTCGGTGAAGACGACCTTGGTGCCGCTGTTGTTGAAGGTCGCGGAGTGCCAGAACGCGAAGTTCTCGTCGTCCTGGACGCGGTTGATCTCGACCAGCTTCTCGCGGTCGGTGATGTCCCACAGGACGCCGTCACCCATGCACGCGCCGGCCGCGAGGTCGAGCTGCGGGTAGACGGTGATGTCGTGGCAGCCGCTGGTGGCCGTGGTGTAGCCGGTGTCGATGGTGCCGGGACGGCCCACGTTGCCGCCGTCGGGGAAGACGACCTCGGCCTTGATCAGCGAGGCGGACGCCGGGGTGCGCACCGGCACCTTCACGATGGAGATCTTGTCGTGCGGCGGCTGGCAGTCCGGGTACGCGGCGTTCGGCGAGTAGGACGAGATGTAGAGGTAGACGCTCTTCTTGTCCTTGGCCGGCACCATCGTGTGGGTGTGCGAGCCGCAGTCGGTCTCGACGGCCGCCACGTAGCGCGGCGAGGTCTTGTCGCTGATGTCGAAGACCTTGATGCCCTCCCACGACGACTTCTCCGTCGCCGGCTGGGAGACGCTGCTGCACGAGTTGTCGCTGCGCGACGAGTCGGTCGACAGGAACAGCAGGTTCCCGTACACCGAGATGTCGTTCTGCGAGCCGGGGCAGAGCACCTGGCTCTTGATCTTCGGCTTCTTCGGGTTCTTGATGTCGTAGATGACGAAGCCGTCGTAGTTGCCGACGAACGCGTAGTTGTCCTGGAACGCGATGTCGGTCTGCGTCGAGTTGAGCGGAGCCTGCTTGTCCAGGTGGGCCAGCAGCACCATGTTGCGGCTGCGGGAGATCTCGTCGACCCCCGGGATGCCGTTGACCGCCTCGGCCTGGGACTCCAGCTGAGCTTCGGTCAGGCCCTTGCCGTCCGGCGGGACCTCGGGATCGGCGTACGCGGGCGCGGTCACCGTCGACAGCGTCAGCGCGAGCGCCCCCAGAACCGCCAGCGGCGCTCTGCGCCGCCGGGTCGTTGCGCGTGAACTCACTGCTCTAACCCCCTCGCTACGGGTTGGGTGAGGGGGAGTATGACCCTTTCGCCTTGCTAAGGGCCAGCGCCTTTCGGAGGGTTCTCCTCCACCGGACGGGGGCACCGCGCGATCTGTATTGTCCGTCGCATGCGCTCTGGGGTTGTGGTGGTCGCGGCGGCAATCGCCCTGCTGGCGGGCTGTACGTCCGAGCAGGAGCAGGTGCCGGTCATCGCGCCGGACACGCCGGGCGGCTCGGCGTCGACCATCGCCGCCTCCGACGCGACGGGGCACGTCCCGCCGCCGCCCAACGCCGCCGACCGCGACTACGTGTCGATGATGATCGCGCACCACGAGCAGGCGCTGGCGATGACGAGGTTCGCCCCCGACCGCGCGGAGAACCAGACGGTCAAGGGGCTCGCCGAACGCATCCGGTTCAGCCAGGAACCCGAGATCGGCGCCATGAAGCAGTGGCAGCGCACCCACGGCATCGTGGGCTCGCACGGTGACCACGGCTCGATGCCGGGCATGGCGACCCAGGAACAGCTGACCGCGCTGGGAGCGGCGCGCGGCAAGGAGTTCGACCGGATGTTCCTGGAGCTGATGATCAAGCACCACGAGGGTGCGATCAAGATGGCGACGGACGTGCGCGCGTCGGGCACCAACGTCACCGTCGAGGAGATGGCCGACGACGTGGTGGCCACCCAGTCCGACGAGATCAACCGGATGAGGAAGCTGCTGACGGAGCTGTGAGGGGCGGACCGGTCCGCCCCCCGCAGGAGCGCCGTTACGCCGTGCGCTGGCGCGGCAGGACCAGGTCCTCCGCGTGCTCGAACGTCTCGACGGCGTTGCCGGTGACGTGCCGGGCGATGCCGCGGTTGCGCTGGTGCGCCTCGCGGAACGAGTCGGAGGCGACCCAGGCGCGGAAGTCCTCTTCGGACTCGAACTCGTTGATCGACACGTACGGCTGGTCCTCGCGGGTCGGCTTGAGCAGCGTGCTGCGCAGCAGGCCGGGGACGCCCGGCAGGTAGGTCCGCATGTTGTCGCGGAAGTGGGCCTCGAACTCCTCCGCCCTCTCGGCGGGCACGAACAGCCGGTTCGTCGCGATGAACATGCGCGGTCCTCCTCGTTCCTACGCTGTGTCGGGAACTATTCCAACACCCCGTCGGGAAATCAAGGGAGCTACGATCGGGCCGTGCCGAGGATCAGCGCAGACACCGTGGCGGAGCACCGCGCCAACCGGTTGCGCGCCCTGCTGGACGCCGGGCGGGAGATCGTGGCGACCGGGGGCGCCGAGGCGCTGACGCTCGCGTCGCTCGCCCGCCGCGTCGGGCTGTCGCGGCCGAGCCTCTACGAGTACTTCCGCTCGCGGGAGGAGCTGGTCGCCGCGATCGTCTCCGACGCGCTGCCGGAGTGGGCGGACAAGCTGGAGGACGCGGTCGACAGCGCCACGTCCGTGCCGGAGAAGATCGAGGCGTACCTGCGGACCGAGCTCGCGATCATCACCGACGGCAGCCACGGCGCCGTGGTCGCGCTGGCCGCGCACGCGCTGCCGGACTCGGCGCGCGAGCAGATCAGGGCCGAGCACGAACGGCTGCTGGCGCCGCTGGTCGGCGTGTTCGAGACGGCGGGGGTGGAACGGGCGGCGTTGCGGGCGATGCTGGTGCACGCGATGGTCGAGGCCGCGTCCCGGATGATCACGCCGGGCCGCGCCGAGCACAACGAGGCCGTCATCCGCACGCTGCTCGACCAGGTCGTGCACGGCCTGGACCAGCGGATCGGCTGACCGTCCACACCTGGCATCAACCGATCGGTTGATCGCGGTCCCGCTCGTCGATCGATGATCTTCCCGCGCCGTTCTCCGAGGCTGGAGGCATGGCAATCATCGAAGTGCGCGACGTGGGGAAGCGGTACGGGCCACGGGTCGCCGTGGACTCCGTGTCGTTCGACGTCGCCGAGGGGGAGATCTTCGGCGTCCTCGGCCCGAACGGGGCGGGCAAGACGACGACGGTCGAGTGCGTGGCGGGGCTGCGCACACCGGACCGGGGCGAGGTGTCTGTGCTCGGCCGCAGGCCCGCCGACGTGCGGGCGGCGATCGGGGTGCAGCTCCAGGCGTCCGAGCTGCCCGAACGCATCCGGGTCAGCGAGGCGCTGGAGCTGTTCTCGTCGTTCTACCCCAATCCCGTCGACTGGTCGGAGCGGCTCGGGCTGACCTCGCACCTGCGGTCCGAGTTCGGGCGGCTCTCCGGCGGCCTGAAGCAGCGGCTGTCGATCGCGCTCGCGCTGATCGGCTCGCCCAAGGTCGCGATCCTCGACGAGCTGACGACCGGGCTCGACCCGCAGGCCCGCCGCGACACCTGGTCGGTGATCGAGGACGTGCGCGCGGCCGGCGTGACGATCCTGCTGGTCACCCACTTCATGGAGGAGGCGGAACGGCTCTGCGACCGGGTCGCGGTGTTCCGCGAGGGCCGCGTCGTCGCGCTCGACACGCCTTCCGCGCTGGTGTCGAAGGTCGGCGGCGCGACCAGGGTGCGGTTCGTGCCGTCCGCCGCCCTCGACGTCCCGGCGCTGGAGCGGCTGCCCGAGGTCTCCTCGGTGACCTCCGAGGGCGACCAGGTGGTGGTCAGCGGGTCGGAGGACCTGCTGCACGCGGTGACGTCGTTCCTGGCCAGGCGCCAGGTCGTGGCGCACCGCCTCCGCGTCGACCAGGTCTCGCTGGACGACGCCTACGTCGAGCTGACCGGGGGGTCCTGATGTTGAAGATCGTGGAGATCGAGGCGCGGCTGTTCCTGCGCGACCGGCTGAACTCGCTGTTCGCCGTGCTGTTCCCGTCGCTGCTGCTGCTCCTGCTGGGGGCGGTTCCGGTGCTGCGGACGCCCGACGACGTGTTCGGCGGCCAGCGGTTCATCGACACGTACGTGTCGGCGCTGATCGTGTTCACGCTGGCGTTCATCGGGTTGCAGCGCGTGCCTACCGTGGTGGCCACCTACCGGGAGAAGGGCGTGCTGCGACGGCTGGCGACGACGCCGATGCACCCGGCGCGGCTGCTGGCCGGGCAGATGATCGTCAATCTCGTCGCGGCGGTCGTGTCGGTGCTGCTGACCGTCTTCGTGGGCTTCGCGGTGTTCGGCATCGACCTGCCGCACCACCCGCTCGGCCTCGCTCTGGCCGTGCTGCTGGGTGGGGCGGGCACGTTCGGCCTGGGCCTCGTGATCGCCGCGCTGGCCCCGAACGCGCGGGCGGCGGGCGGCTGGGCGACGGCGGTGTTCATGCTGCTGATGTTCTTCGGCGGCGTGTACCTGCCGCGGTTCCTGCTGCCGTCGGTGTTCGAGACGATCAGCGTGTTCCTGCCGCCCGGCTCGCTGGCGGTGCAGGAGGCGTGGCTCGGCACGGCGCCGGACTGGCGGCACCTGCTGGTCATGGGGGTGATCAGCCTCGTGGCGGGTACGGTCGCGGCGAAGACCTTCCGCTGGGAGTAGCCCGTGAACATGACCGCCCTGGACAGGTGGGAGCGCAGGCTCCTCGCGGTCACCTACCTGATCCCGTACTTCGTGCTGGTCGTGACGACCGTGCTGTACTCGATCTTCACCGAGCACTCGGCCGCGCAGCGCTGGGTCACCTACGGCGTCGTGGCGGGCTGCCTCGCCTGGATGACGTGGTGGTTCACGCTGCACCCGCAGTGGCGGGACCGGCGTGGGCTGATGGCGGTGTTCGTCGGCGGCATGGTCGTGTTCTACGGCGTCCTGGGCATGCGGGAGCACTGGTTCGGGCCGGTCTCGTACGCGATCTTCGTGTACGCGAGCGAGCTGCTGCGCGGGAGCTGGATGGTCCTCGTGACGACGCTGACGGCGGGCCTCGCGACGCTGTCGCTGTTCGGCGGCTACCCGGCGGAGGCGCCGCTGGCGTTCTGGGGAATCCTGGTGATCTTCACCGTGGCGGCGTGCACCTTCAGCTACTTCGGCTACGTGACGACCGAGCAGTCCAGGCTGCGCAAGGAACTGCTGGAGGAGAACGAGGGCCTGCACGCGCAGCTGCTGGTGCAGGCGCACGAGGCGGGCGTGCAGGACGAACGCCACCGGATGGCCGGGGAGATCCACGACACCCTGGCGCAGGGCCTCGCGGGCATCATCACGCAGCTGTCGGCGGCCACCGAGAAGGACTGGGAGAGCCGCGTCGCGGTCGCCACCGAGCTGGCGCGCGACAACCTGCAGGAGGCCCGCCGCTCGGTGCACGCCCTGCGTCCGCCCGCACTGGACTCGGCGGCGTTGCACGAGGCGCTGGACGAGGTGGCGTCCGACTGGTCGAGGTACAACGGCGTCCCGGTCTCGGTGACGCTGACCGGAGCGGTGCGCGAGATGCACCCCGAGGTGGAGGTCGTCCTCCTGCGCACCGCGCAGGAGGCCCTGTCGAACGTGGCGAAGCACGCCCGTGCGTCCAGGGTCGGCCTCACCCTCTCGTACATGGAGGACGTGGTGACGCTGGACGTGCGTGACGACGGGGTGGGCTTCGACTTCGGGCGGCCGTCCGACGGGTTCGGTCTGCCCGCGATGCGGCATCGCGTGCACCGGCTGTCCGGCGCGTTGTTCGTCGAGTCCGAACCCGGTGCGGGGACGGCGATCTCGGTGCGGGTGCCGGCGTGATCCGGCTGGTGATCGTGGACGACCACCCGGTGGTCCGCGACGGCCTGCGCGGCATGCTGTCCACCGGCGACTTCGAGGTGGTCGGCGAGGCGGCCTCCGGCGACGAGGCGGTCGCCGTCGTCACGGCCACCTCACCGGACGTGGTCCTGATGGACCTGCGGATGCCGGGTTCGGACGGCGTGTCCGCGATCGAGCGGCTGCGCGGCCATCCGTGCCGCGTCCTGGTGCTCACCACCTACGACACCGACCGGGACGTGCTGCCCGCGATCAAGGCGGGCGCCACCGGCTACCTGATGAAGGACACCCCGCGCGACGAGCTGCACCGCGCCATCCGAGCCGCGCACGCGGGGGAGGCCGTGCTGTCGCCCGCGGTGGCGACCAGGCTGCTGGGGCAGGTGCGGGAACCCGCGCTGGAACCGTTGTCCGCGCGGGAGCTCGAAGTGCTGGCGCTGGTCGCGAAGGGGTCGACGAACCGGGCGGTGGCGGCGGCGCTGTTCATCAGCGAGGCGACGGTGAAGACGCACCTGCTGCACGTGTACGCGAAGCTCGGCGTGTCGGACCGGGCGGCGGCGGTCGCGGTGGCCTACGAGCGAGGACTGCTCAAGCTCGGCAACAGGTGAGCGCCTGTCCGCTCAGGACGACCGGCTCTCAGCGGTGGCGCGGCGGTGCCACCCGCTGAAAGCGTCGCGGCGCCGTGGCGCCCGAGACGTGAGGGTCCCCCCGCGGCGGGGCCACTTCGGTTGGCCCCGCCGCCTGCGGCAACTCCCCCTTGCCACTCCCTCACCCCTCGCGGTGAAGGAACGCCCGCCAGTCACCGAGATACGAGATGTCCTCGATGTCACCCGTTCGGAGTAACTCGTCCACCACCGCGTCGCGCAGCACGGTCGCCAGGGCCGCGCTGCCGTCCTCCAGCTCGATGACGCCGATCTCCAGCTCGGCGGGCTCCGCGGGGACGAGGTGGTCGCGCAGGACCTTCAGCGGGAGGTCGTAGAGCTCACCGGTCACCGAGGCCGAGCCCGACTCGTGCATCGCGGGGAACGTCCCCCGCACCGAGAAGTACCGGTACCTGGGGGCACTGCGCGCCCGGCACACCATCGGCGTGCCCTGCAGCTGGGAGTGCAGTGGCCCGCCCCGCATGCCGCCGCCGTTGAGGAAGATCAGTGCCATGGCTCTCCTGGGGTCGGTGGATCGGGGTGGACAGCGCGGACAGGGGCAGGCCGGAGCCGCCGTGCCGCACGGCCACGAGCTCGGCCGCGACCGACACCGCCGTCTCGGCCGGGGTGCGTCCGCCGAGGTCGAGGCCGACCGGGGACCGCAGCCGGGCCAGCGCCTCCTCCGGCACGCCTTCCGCGCGCAGGCGTTCGAGCCGTTCGTGGTGGGTGCGGCGGGAGCCCAGCGCGCCGACGAACGCCAGCGGCCTGGACAGGGCCTCGGCCAGCACCGGGACGTCGAACTTGGCGTCGTGCGTCAGCACCACGACCGCGGTGTCCCGACCGGTCGGGGTGGCCGCGAGGTAGCGGTGCGGCCAGTCGACGACGACCGAGTGCGCCGCCGGGAACCGTTCGGGCGTGGCGAACAGGGGACGGGCGTCGCACACCGTCACGTGGTAGCCGAGGAAGCGGCCGATCTCGGCCACGGCCGCGGCGTGGTCGATGGCACCGAACACCAGCAGGCGCGGCGGTGGCAGCCACGACTCGGTGAACACGCGTCCGCCCGCCTCGAAGCGCACCGAGAGCGGACGTCCGTCCACAGTGGCCTGCAAAGCGGCGCGCAACGACGAGGAATCCCGCTGCACCAGCACGTCCAGCGAGCCGCCGCAGGTGAGACCGGCCGCGAACGCGGTGTCGTCGGAGTAGCCGAACGTCGCCAGCGCGGGTTCGGACGTCTCCAGCACCGTGCGGGCCAGTTCGTAGACCTCCGCCTCCACGCAGCCGCCGGACACGCTGCCGATCACCTGGCCGTCCGGTCCCACGGCCATCGCGGCCCCGACAGGACGGGGCGCGCTGCCGCGCACCGCCACTACCGACGCGACCGCAAACCTGTCCCACGACAGCAGGGTCGGAGCGAGATCGCGCATCGGGGTCCTCCTCGACGACTTCGGGGAACGGGGCCCGGCCGGACCCCGTTCTCTCACTTGATCAGGTCGACGCCGAAGTAGACGGCGAACAGCAGCGCCAAGCCGGTCATCAGCCAGCCGGGCCACCGGCCCTTGCAGATTCGCAGCACGACGTAGGACACGACGCCCGCGCCGATGCCGTTGGTGATGGAGTAGGTGAACGGGATGATCGCCACCGTCAGGAACACGGGGATGGTGAAGTCCGTCTCCTGCCACGGGATGCGGCGGATCTGCGTCATCATCAGGCCGCCGATCACCACCAGCGCCGGCGCCGCCGCCTGGGCGGGCACGATGGCGGCCAGGGGCGTGAAGAGCAGTGCCACCAGGAAGAGCCCGCCGGTCACCACCGAGGCCAGGCCGGTCCGAGCGCCTTCGCCGACTCCTGCGGCCGACTCCAGGAACACGGTGTTCGGGGCGGACCCCGTGACGCCACCGGCGATCGCACCGGCACCGTCGACCATGAGGATCTTGCCCATGCCTTCCACGCGGCCGTCCTTGGTGAGACCGGCCTCGTCGGCGACGGACGTGATCGTGCCCATCGCGTCGAAGAACCCCGACAGCACCAGCGTGAACAGGAAGATCGTCGCCGCGATCACCCCGGCCGAGACGAACCCGCCGACCAGGTCGACCCTGCCGAACAGGCCGAAGTCCGGTGACGCGACCACCGACGACGGCAGCGACGGCGTCACCAGGCCCCAGTTCCCGACGTGGAACACCGAGTTCACCACCACGGCGACGACGGTGGCCGCCACGATGCTGATCAGCACCGCGCCGGGCACACCGCGGGCCATCAGCACGATCATCAGCAGCAGGCCGACGCAGAACACGACGATCGGCCAGCCGCTCAGGTGCCCGTCGATCCCCATCCGCACCGGCACGGTCGACCCGGCCGCGTCGGGCGTGCGGGTGACGAAACCGGCCGAGACCAGTCCCACGAGGGCGATGTAGAGGCCGATGCCGACGGTGATCGCGATCTTCAACGGCTCCGGGATCGAGTTGATGATCCGCTCGCGGACACCGGAGGCGGCCATCACGACGATGCAGATCCCCTCCAGCACCACCAGCCCGAACGCCTGCGCCCACGTCATGGCGGGTGCCATCTGGAACGCCACCACGCCGTTCACGCCGAGCCCGGCGGCGATCGCCAGCGGTGCGTTGCCGACGAGTCCCATGAGGACGGTCATCACACCTGCGGCCAGCGCGGTGGCGGTGGTGATCTCGGCGATGGTGAGCTTGGCCCCGGTGATGTCGGCGGACGCGCCGAGGATCAACGGGTTCAGCAGCACGATGTACGACATGGCGACGAACGTCGTGATGCCGCCGCGCACCTCACGGCCCAGCGAGCTGCCGCGTTCGGTGATCCGGAAGAACTGGTCGAGCGCCGACGCCGGTTGTCGGCTCCGCAACTGGGTCATGGAGGACGGCCTTTCCCATGCCGGTGGGCGCGTTCCATCGCCGGAACGCGTTCAAGCGATGCGAGCTCCGGTCAGCTCAGCGCCTTGCCAGAAGTGCTCTCCGTGACGACGCGCCCACACGCGCCTCTCTTTCGTGTTTTCCACTGGGTACGCGGGGGCCCCGCGTACCATGCACGGAAACGCGGGGGCCCCGCGTACCGTGGATGCGTCACGCAGAGGCGCCGTTGTACGTCGGGTGGATGACGCGCGAGAGGGTGTCGGACGGAACTTCTGGTCTGGCGCTTCAGTAGTTGATGCGGGTGGCGAGCGACGTCCACGCGGTGAACGGGGCGTTGTCCTCGCCGGTGGAGATCCGCTGCACGGGCAGGTCCCACTCGTCGCGGGGCCTGCTGAACAGCTCGTAGAACTCCCGGTCGTCGAACCCGGCCGCCGCCGCGTCGTGGCGGTCGGCGGCGTAGACGACCCTGTCGACCCGCGCCCAGAGCGCGGCGGACAGGCACAGGGGACACGGCTCGCACGACGAGATCAGCGTGCAGCCGGTCAGCTTGAAGTCGCCGAGCGCCTGGCAGGCCGCGCGGATCGCGACGACCTCGGCGTGGGCGGTGGGGTCGAGGGTGGACGTGACCTGGTTGACGCCGGTGGCGACCACCTCACCACCGCGGACGATCATGGCGCCGAACGGGCCGCCGCCGTCGGCCACGTTGCGGGTGGCCAGGTCGATGGTGGCGAGCAGGTGTGCGTTCACTTCGGGGACTCCAGGAGATCAGGTACCGGTGAGGTGTTCCGGGCGGACCGGGACGCGGGTGAGCGCCAGGCCGGTCGCCGCGCGGATCGCCGCCACGATCGCCGGGGTCGACGAGATGGTGGGCGGTTCGCCGACGCCGCGGATGCCGTACGGGGCGTGCGGGTCGGCGAGCTCGAGCACGTCGATGCTCATCGGCGGCATGTCGAGCACGGTCGGGATGAGGTAGTCGGTGAAGGACGGGTTGCGCACCTTGCCGCCGGAGGTCTGGATCTCCTCCATGACGGCGAGGCCGAGGCCCTGGGCGGAGCCGCCCTGGATCTGACCGACCACGGCCTGCGGGTTCAGCGCGCGGCCCACGTCCTGTGCGCAGTCCAGGGCGACGACGCGGACGAGACCCAGCTCCACGTCCACGTCGACCACGGCGCGATGCGCGGCGAAGCCGTACTGGACGTGCGCGTTGCCCTGTCCCGTCTCGGGGTCGATGGCCTCGGTCGCGCGGTGGCGCCACTCGGTGGTCTCGTCGATCACCTCGTCGCCGATGTCCGTGCGGCCGGCCAGCTTCTCGCGCACCAGCGCGCAGGCCGCCTTCACCGCGCCGCCGGTCACGTACGTCTGGCGGGACGCCGAGGTGGAGCCGCCGTTGCCGATCGTGGTGTCCATCGGCAGCACGGTGACACGTTCGATGCCCAGCTCGGTGCGCACGATCTGCTGCATGATCGTCACCAAGCCCTGGCCGACCTCGCACGCGGCGGTGTGCACGGCGGCGGCCAGCTCGCCGTTGACCATCGACACCCGCACACGGGCGGTCGAGTAGTCGTCGTAGCCCTCGGAGAAGCAGATGTTCTTGATGCCGACGGCATAACCGACACCGCGGACGACGCCCTCGCCGTGCGTGGTGTTCGAGACGCCGCCAGGCAGCTCGCGGATGTCCGTGGACGTCCCCGCGGGCAACGGCTTGTCCTGCACCAGCTTCAGCAGCTGCGCGACGGGTGCGGCCGAGTCGACGACCTGGCCGGTCGGCATGACCGATCCCTCGGTCATCGCGTTGCGCACACGCACGTCGACGGGGGACATCCCCAGCGCCTCGGCGAGTTTGTCCATTTGGGACTCGTACGCGAAACCTGCCTGCACAGCACCGAATCCGCGCATCGCGCCGCACGGCGGGTTGTTCGTGTAGACGCCGTACGCGTCGACCGTGACGTTGTCGACCTCGTACGGCCCGACACCCAGCGTCGCCGCGTTCGCCACGACGGCGGGGGTGGAGGACGCGTACGCGCCGCCGTCGAGGTACATCTTCGTGCGGACGTACACCAGCTTGCCGGTGTGGTCGGCGCCGTGCTCGTAGTACAGCACGGCCGGGTGCCGGTGCACGTGCCCGTAGAACGACTCCTCGCGGTTGTAGACCATCTTCACCGGCTTGCCGGTGTGCAGCGCGAGCAGGCACGCGTGCACCTGCATCGACAGGTCCTCACGGCCGCCGAACGCGCCACCGACGCCGGACAGCGTCAGCCGCACCTTCTCCTCCGGCAGGCCCAGCGCCGCGGCGACCTGCGAGCGGTCGACGTGCAGCCACTGCGTGGCGATGTAGAGGTCGACCGAGCCGTCCCCGGCCGGGACGGCGAGCCCGGACTCCGGGCCGAGGAACGCCTGGTCCTGCATGCCGACCTCGTACCGGCCGGTGACCACGACATCGGCCGTCACGTCCCGGGAGCCGCGCCGGATCGGCACGTGCCGCACCAGGTTGCCGCCGGGGTGCAACGGCGTGTCGTCGACCGCGGTCTCCATGTCCACCACGGGTTCCAGCACGTCGTACGTCACGACGATCTTCTTCATCGCCCGCCGCGCGGTCTCCGGGTGGTCGGCGCCGACGAGCGCGATCGGCTCACCCTGGTAGCGCACGACGTCCACGGCCAGCACCGGCTGGTCCTTGTGCTCCAGCCCGTACAGGTTGCGGCCGGGTACGTCCAGGTGCGTCAGCACCGCGTACACACCGGGAACCTTCAGCGCCTCGGTGATGTCGACGGACGTGATGCGGGCGTACGGGTGCGGCGAGCGCAGCGTGGCGCCCCAGATCATGTCCTCGTGCCACAGGTCGGAGGCGTAGGCGAACTCGCCGCGCACCTTCAGGTTGCCGTCCGGGCGCTGCGGCGACGTGCCGATGCCGCCCGAGACCGCGGAGGTCAGTTCGGCGGGGGTGAGGGTCATCGCGCGGCCTCCTGGAGCTTGCGGCTGGCGGCGGAGAGCTCGCGCGCCAGGTCGTCGGTCGGGGCGGTGAGCAGGACCCCGTCCCGCACCACGACCTCGCCGCCCACGATCAGCAGTTTCAGCGGCGGGGGAGTGCCGAGCACCAGCGCCGCGACCGGGTCCGCGATGCCCGCGTGGTCGAGCCCGGACAGGTCCCACACGGCCAGGTCGGCGACCTTGCCCGGCTCGATCGACCCCAGCGAGTCGGCCCGGCCCAGCACCCGCGCGCCGCCCATCGTGCCCATCCACAACGCCTCGCGGGCGGTCATCGCGGCCGGGCCGCCGCGCTGCCGTGCCTGGTACAGCGCCGAGCGCAGCTCCACGACGAGTCCACCGTCCTCGTTGGACGCCGACCCGTCGACGCCGAGGCCGACCGGCGCGCCCGCGTCCAGCAGGTCGCGCACGGGTGCGATCCCGGTGCCCAGCCGCCCGTTGGACGTCGGGCAGTGCGCGGACCCGGTCGAGGTGGCGCCGAGCCGCTTCACCGCGTCCCCGTTGAGGTGCACGGTGTGCGCGAGCCACACGTCCGGGCCCAGCCAGCCGAGCTGCTCGGCGTACTCGGTCGGCGTGCAGCCGTTCTCGGCCTGGCACTGCTCCTCCTCGTCGAGGGTCTCGGCGAGGTGGGTGTGCAGGCGGACACCGTTGCGCCGGGCCAGTTCGGCGGCACCGGTCATCAGTTCCTTCGACACCGAGAACGGCGAACAGGGCCCGACCGCCACGCGCACCAGCGCGTCGTCGGCGGTCGAGTGGTGGTCCCGGATGGCCTGCTCGGTCGCGATGAGCGCGGCCTCGGTCTCCTCGACCAGGTTGTCCGGCGGCAGCCCGCCCTGCGACTCGCCCCTGTCCATCGACCCGCGGATCGCCTCCAGCCGGATGCCGACCCGCCGCCCCGCCGACACGAGCGCGTCGAACACGTCACCGCCGCCGGACGGGAAGACGTAGTGGTGGTCGGCGGCCAGGGTGCAGCCGGTCAGCGCCAGCTTGGCGAGCCCCGCGGACGCCGCCGCGTGCGTCACCTCGTCGTCGAGGCCGCGCCACACCGGGTACAGCGCGGTCAGCCACTCGAACAGGGTGGCGTCGGTCGCGAGACCGCGCGTCGCCCACTGGTAGAGGTGGTGGTGGGTGTTGATCAGGCCGGGCGTCACCAGGCACGACGACGCGTCGACGTAGGTGTGCTCCGCATCCGGCTTCGGCGCCGGGCCGGAACCGACCGAGACGATCCGGCTGCCGTCGACGACGACGTGACCGGAAGCGTGCTCGGTCCCGGAGGAATCCACTGTGGACACCGCGCAGCGGTCGAGGACGATCATCGGCGCGCCGCCGCCAGCCGCACGGCGTCCAGGATCTTCTCGTACCCCGTGCAGCGGCACAGGTTCCCGGCGAGCGCCTCGCGGATCTCCGGGTCGGACGGCTGCGGCACCCGCTCCAGCAGGTCGTGCGCCGCGACGACCAGACCGGGCGTGCAGAACCCGCACTGCACCGCGCCCGCCTCGACGAACGCCTCCTGCACCGGGTCGAGCCGGTCGCCCTCGGCGAGCCCCTCGACCGTGCGGACCTCGCGGTCCTGCGCCTGGCCCGCCGCGACCAGGCACGCGCACACCGGCACGTCGTCCAGGTACACCGTGCACGACCCGCACTCGCCCTGCTCGCAGGCGTTCTTCGAACCGGGCAGCCCGAGCCGCTCGCGCAGCACGTACAGCAGCGACTCGCCCTCCCACACGTCGTCGGCCTGGCGCTGCTCGCCGTTGACCGTCAGGTTCACGCGCATGCCCGCTCCCCGTCGATGAGTTCCTGCCAGGCCCAGCCCAGCGTCCTGCGTGCCATCACTGCCAAGGCGTGCTTGCGGTACGCCGCCGACCCGCGCACGTCGTCGATCGGCGACGCCGCCCGCGAGACCAGCTCGCCGAACTCGCGCTTCACCGAGTCCAGCAACGGTTTCGGCGACGAGAAGTCCAGCTCCGAGGCCAGGAACTCCTCGGCCTCCCGCGCCCGCCGCGGCGTCGGTGCCGCGGACCCGACGGCCGCGCCCACCCGCTTCTCCGCCGGGAACAGCGAGATCGCGAACGAGCACACCGCGATCACCATCGCGTTGCGGGTGCCGACCTTCGAGAACTGCTGTGGCCCCGCCGCCGGCTTCAGGTGGACGGCGACGATCAGCTCGTCCTGCTCCAGCGCGTTCCGCTTCACACCCAGGTAGAACTCGGTGGCCGGGATCATCCTGCTCCCGCGCGCCGAGGCCACCTCGACCACCGCGTCCGACGCGAGCAGCACCGGGTGCGTGTCGCCCGCGGGGGACGCCGCACCCAGGTTGCCGCCGACCGTGCCCCGGTTGCGGATCTGCGGCGACCCGACCGTGCGCGACGCCATCGCGAGCCCCGGCAGCCGGTCGCCCAGCTCTGCGATGATCCGCGCGTACGGCACACCCGCGCCGATCCGCAGCCCCTCGTCCCAGCGTTGCAGCTCCGGAACCCTGGTCAGGTCCAGCAGCGCGGGCGGCCTGCGGTGGTCGAAGTTCAGCTCCACCATGACGTCCGTGCCACCGGCGATCGGCACGGCGTCCGGCCTCTCGGCCTTCAGCGCCAACGCCTCGGCGAGCGTCTCCGGTCGAAGGAAGTCCATCGTCAGCTACCTCGGTAGGTGGAGTAGGCGAACGGCGACAGCAGCAGCGGCACGTGGTAGTGCTGCGCCGGGTCGGAGTAGTCGAACGTGAGCACGACCTCCGGGAAGAACGGCGCGGCCTCCGCCGTGTCGAACACCAGCCGGTACACGCCCGCCTCCAGACCCTCACCCCAGCCGGTGATGCGCCCGTCCGCGTTCGTCACGGCGCTCGCCACCTCGGTCCCGTCGCGCCGCCGCAGCGACACGGCGATGCCCGCGAACGGCCTGCCGCGGGCCGCGTCCAGCACGTGCGTGGAGATCGTCACTCGCCCTCCCGTCTCGTTGTGAGCCAGTACACAAGGCTCATGTGTCCTCCAGCTACGGCCGGATTACATGAACCACCGGGCTCCTGCACGCCCCCGATTTGTGCTTTCCTACAAACGTCACCCGTTCTGGCTACGGATGGACGAAAGTGACCTGTCATGTTGCTGCTGCGGACCCTGCTGCACATGCCGGAACTGCGGCTGAGCCTGCACACCGGTGAGGACCAGCTCGACCGCACCGTCACCCGCGTGTACGGCACGGAGCTGCCCGACCCCAGCCGGTACCTGTCCGGCGGGGAGCTGGTGCTGTCCGGCCTGCTCTGGCACCACGGCCCGCGCGACTCCGAGACGTTCGTCCGCTCCCTCGCCTCCGCCCGCGTCGCGGGCCTCGCCGCGTCCGAGCCGGAGAGCCGCTCGCTGCCCGGCGACCTGGTCGACGCCTGCGCCCGCCACCGGGTGCCGCTGCTGGAGGTGCCCGTCGACCTGTCGTTCGCGACCATCACCGAACGCGTCTCGATGGAGCTGGCCGGCCTGTCCCGGCACCGCAGGCTCCTCAACGTCGTCGCGGAGGGCTCCGGCCTGCCGGCGCTGCTGCGCGCGGGCGGCCACGAGCTGAACGCGCGGTGCTGGGTGCTCGCCACCACCGGCCGCGTCGTCGCGGGCGGCGAGCTGGGCGACCGGGACGTGCTGGTGAAGGAGTTCCTGCAGGCCGACCGGCTGCCGAAGGCCGTCAGGGGCCTCACGCTCGTGCCCGTCTCCGAACGCGGCGGCTCCCGCCTGACCAGCTGGATCCTCGTCGTCGGCGGCCGGGTGAGCGAGGAGGCCGCCGCCGAGCTGGCCTCCCTCGTCGGCCTCGAACGCCTGCGCGCGGCCCAGGGCAGGCAGATCGAGAACCGCACGGCCGCACCGCTGGTCGCCGCCGTGCTGAGCGGCTCGGCCGACCTGGAGTCCCGGCTGGCCGCCGCCGGACTGGAGAGCGCCCGCCTGCGCGTGCTCAGCGCCGTGACGTCCGACCAGCGCGCCGACCTCGCGGCGGCCGTGCTGGAGGAGACGCTGCCGCAGGCGCTGGTCACCCCGGTCGGCGACACCGTCTGCGCGGTCGCGAAAGCCGACGACTCGTCCCCCGACGATGTCCGTGAGGCGATGCGCGTCCTCGAACCGGGTCTCGGCTCGTCCCGCGTGCTCGTCGGCATCAGCTCACCCGTCGAGTCACGCGGCCTGCGCGGCGCGGCGGAGGAAGCCACCCACGCCCGCCGGCTGGCCGGACGCCGCACCGGCCGCACGTGCGTCGTCGCGGGAGAGGAGATCGCACTGCACCAGCTGCTGCTCGCGGGTGTGCCCGAGGAGCTGCGCGGTTCGTTGCGGCGCAGGCTCCTCGGACCCGTGCTGGACTACGACGCCGAGCACGGCTCCGACCTCGCTGGGACGCTGAAGGTGTTCCTCGACTGCTCCGGCTCGTGGACCGCCGCGGCCGCCAAGCTGCACGTGCACGTGAACACGTTGCGCTACCGGGTCGGCCGTGTGGAGGAGCTGCTCGGCATGGACCTCACCGAGTTCGAGGCGCGCGTGGACCTCTTCCTGGCGCTGCAAGCGGGTTAGGGTCGAGACGTGCCCTTCGGACTGGTGAAGGCGCTGCTGGGGCTCCGGCCCCCGCCGCCCGTTCCCGAACATCGGCCGATAGAACGAATCGCGGCCGACCTCCGCCGGGTGCGGTGCGCGCGGGCCGGGTTCGGGCAGGGCGCCTCGGCGGCGAAGAAGATCGGCGCACGTCAGGCGTACGACGCGCTGCTCTCGCAGGCGTGCGCGGCGCTCGGCGTGGAGCACCGGCTGCGGGTGGTGCCGGAGGGGATGGACCGGGAGTTCGAGCGGATGCGGGTCGAGGAGCGTCTCAAGGAGCTCGGGTTGTCCTTCTGATGGCTGATACTCACCTGGACTCCAGGCTGATGCGCGCACAGGCCGGCGTTTCCTAGATTTGCGCCCATGAGAGTCGCCTTACTCGTGGGCCTGTTGCTGGTCGCAAGCACCGGCTGCGCGACAGCGCCCAGCATCCGCGTCACGGTCGAGGGCACGGGTACGACCGACCAGCTCACCTACCTGTTCCCCGGCGAGCAGGAACGGACCCTGCGCAACCCGGACATGCCGTTCGAACGGCTGGGCACGAACGAGGGCAGGGTCGTGGTCAGGCTCGAAGGGGTGCACGGCGAGCTGACCTGCAAGATCATCGTCAACGGGCGGCAGGTCAAGACCGCCACCTCCAACACCGGCGCCGCGCTCACGTGCGACCACGCGATGGCCGCCTGAGGATCGTCGCCGCTGAGCTGTGGAGATGTCGGCTTGCTGAGAAAAGCCGGGAACCGGAGCCGCTCAGGAGAAGGATCGGGGGCGCACCCAATCCGACTAGGAGGCGGCATGTACCGCAGATTCGGTGTCCTGCTGGCGGCTGTCCTGGGCGTCTCGCTCGCGACAGCCGCACCGGCCACCGCGGACGGTTCCCGGCACTTCCCCGCGGAGTTCTCCCTGCCCTCCGGCTGGCAGCCGGAGGGGATCGCGATCGGCGGCACCACGGCGTACTTCGGGTCTCGGGCCGACGGCTCCATCTACGCGGCCGACCTGCGCACCGGCACCGGCAAGGTGCTCGCGAAGGGACCCGGCACGCCCTCGCTCGGCATGAAGACAGACGCGCGCAAGCGGCTGTGGGTCGCGGGCGGCACGGGCGGCGACGCCCGCGTCTACGACACCCGCACCGGCGCGTTGCTGGCCAGGTACCAGTTCGCGACCGAGGACACGTTCGTCAACGACGTGGTGCTGACCGAGAGGTCGGCGTGGTTCACCGACTCGCGCAAGGCGGTGCTCTACGAGGTCCCGCTGAGCCTCAAGCCGCACCGGACGCTCGTGCTGACCGGTGACCTCGTCATCACGCCGGGCGCGGTCAACCTCAACGGCATCGAGACGGGGCTGCACGGCGACCTGATCGCCGTGCAGAGCAACACCGGCCAGTTGTTCCGCATCGATCCGCGGACCGGAGAAACCCGCGACATCAATCTGAACGGCCAAACACTCACGAATGGCGACGGACTGTTGCGTGAGGGACGTCAGTTGTACGTGGTGCAAAACAGGCTGAACAAAGTCGCGCGCTACACCTTGAGCCGTGACGGCGCGACTCTCGCGGCGGAACGAACGGACGCGCGGTTCGACGTTCCCACGACGGTGGCCGCGTTCGGCAAGCGCCTCTACCTGCCGAATGCCCGCTTCAACACCACGCCGACGCCGGAGACGACTTACACCGTCGTCGCTGTCGACCGTCCCTAGAAGGAACGCGGGAACTAGTCCGGACGGGGGTTCTTGAGTTACGAGAACCCCTGTACCGGCTGTTGCTCCACTCACTCCACTGGGTAGCCTGCGACCGTAATTGCACCGAAGGAGTGACTCTGGGTTACCCGCAGCGCTAGCCGTGGGCACACAGGAGACCGTGAGAGCGCTGTGAGCGAGAAGAGCGGCTACACCCCGACCAACTACCGGACCATTCGGTCGCGGCTGGCCGGTGTCGTGGTCGTGCCCAGCGTGGTGCTCCTCGTGATGTGGGCCGTCTTCTCCTCCTACACCCTTTTCGACGGTTTCTACATGCGGTCGGTCGCGTCGAACGTGAAGGACGTGACGATCCCCGCCGTCGGGGCGTTCGCCGGGTTGCAGAAGGAACGCGAGCTGAGCCTCGTGCTGCTGAGCGAGCCGGACCGGGACGCCGCGGAGCTGAAGCGGCAGCAGCAGGAGACCGACAAGGCCGTGGGGAGGATGCGGGACGCCTTCGCCGGGCTTTCCGGCGGTTCGCCGCAGGACGTCGTCGAGCGGATCGACGCCCTCACCGCGCTGCTCGGCCAGCTGCCGGACCGGCGCGCCCAGGTCGAGTCCCGCGCCGCCGACCCGCAGGCCGTCTACAGCTACTACAACAGCCTCCTGGACGCGGGCGTCGCGGTGCTCTCCCGGCAGGCGCGGCTCGTGCCCGACGCCGAGGCGAGCCAGTCCAACGTCCACGCCGTCACGATCTTCCAGGCCGCCGACTGGATGTCCCGCGCCGCCACGGTCGGCTCGCGCGGGCTGCTCAACGGCACGTTCACCCCGGCGGAGCGGGTCGAGTTCGCCCGGCTGTCCGGCGCGTACCACGCCAGCCTCGACACGACGGTCCCGTTCGCGCTGGAGCAGGCCCGCGAGCGGTACGACGCGCTGAGCACCGGCGCCGGCTACCGGACGCTGACCGAGCTCGAAGGCCGGATCATCAACGGCGACCGCGAGGTCACCGAGCAGCAGTGGCGCGCGACGACCGCCCCGGTGCACGAGGAGCTGGTCGGGATCGCGGTGCGGCAGGCGCAGGACGCCGCCGCCCTCGGCCTCGACAAGGCCACCAGCCTGGTCACCGCCGTGCTGATCGGCAGCCTGGTCGCGTTGCTCGCGGCCGTCGTCGGCATCGTGCTGGCGCTGCGCACGTCGAACCGCCTGGTCAGCAAGGCGTTGCTGACGCGGCTCGCGTCGTTGCGGGAGGACACGCTGCGGCTCGCGCAGGAACGGCTGCCGCAGATCGTGGCGCGGCTGCGCGGCGGCGAGCAGGTCGAGGTGCACCGCGACATGCCGCCGCTCGACTACGGCAACGACGAGATCGGCCAGGTCGCGGACGCGTTCAACACCGCCCAGTACACGGCGGTCGCGGCGGCGGTGAAGGAGTCGCGGGCGCGGCAGGGCGTGAACCGGGTCTTCCTCGACATCGCGCACCGCAACCAGGGCCTCGTCCACCGGCAGATCAAGATCCTCGACCGGCTGGAGCGCCAGGAGGAGAACCCCGAGCAGCTGGAGGCGTTCTTCCAGCTCGACCACCTGGCGACCCGTGCCCGCCGCAACGCCGAGAACCTGATCATCCTCGCCGGGGAGCAGCCGGGCAGGCAGTGGCGCAAGCCGGTGCGGCTGAGCGACGTGATCCGCTCCGCCGTCGCCGAGACCGAGCAGTACGTGCGGGTCAAGGTGAACCCGGCGCCGGACCGCGCGCTGGTCGGCGTCGCCGTGGCCGACACCATCCACCTGCTCGCCGAGCTCGTCGACAACGCGACGGCGTTCTCCTCGCCGCGCTCGGAGGTGGTGATCCACTCGGCCGACGCCGTGCCGCACGGCATCGTGATCGAGATCGAGGACCACGGCCTCGGCCTCACGCAGGAGGAACGCCTGCAGGCCAACGCGAAGCTCTCCAACCCGCCCGACTTCGAGACGATGGCCTTCCGCGGCGAGTCCCGGCTGGGCCTCTTCGTCGTCGCCAGGCTCGCGGCGCGGCGGGGGATCAAGGTCGAGCTGCGCGACTCGCCCTACGGTGGCACCGTGGCGTTGTGCGTGCTGCCGCCGAACATCATCGCCCCGCACACCTCGGCCGGCGACATCACCGAGACCACCCAGATGCCGCCGGTCACGTTCCACGCCGAACGGCACGGGCACGTCGAGACGCCCGCGGCCCGCCCGGCGCCGGTGACGCCGGAAGCACTGGCGGCGCTGCACGCCGGACTGAGCTCGCCGGCTCCCGCGGACGTGTCCGAAGCGGACGCATCGGCGGACGAACCAAGACCCGCGTCCCCTCCGCCGGGCGGGAAGGCACCCCTTCCCCGCAGGAAGAAGCGGCAGAACCTCGCGCCGCAGCTCGTGCAACCCTCGGAGGGAACGCCCTGTGCCGAGCCGGTGAGCAGTGACAGGCCGGCCGAGCGGATCAGAGACGGGCTCGCCGCGTTCCAGCGCGGCACCCGCGACGCCCGGCTGACCGACGACTGGAGATCAGAAGGAGCCCCCTCGTCATGAAGGACAACACCAGCCAGCACGGTGAACTGAACTGGTTGCTGGAGGACCTCATCCAGCGCGTGGTCGGCGCCCGTCACGCGGTCGTGCTGTCGGCGGACGGACTCCTGCTCGGCCGGTCGGCCGGGCTGTCCCGCGACGACTCGGAGCACCTGTCCGCGATGGCGTCGGCGTTCCAGTCGCTCGCCCGCGGCACGGGCAGGCACTTCGGCGGCGGCGCGGTCCGGCAGACCATCGTCGAGATGGAGCACGCCTACCTGTTCGTGACCGCGGCGGGCCACGGCGCGTGCCTCGCCCTGCTCGGGGAGGAGGACGCCGACATGGGCATGATCGCCTACGAGATGAACATGCTGGTCAAGCGGGTGGGCTCGTACCTGTCCTCGGCTCCTCGCGCAGAAACGGCGACGGTGCCCGCGGCACGAGAGTCACGCTGATGTCCTCCCGCGAGGACTGGTGGTACGACGAGGCGGCGGGGCCGCTGGTGCGCCCCTACGCCATGGTGCGCGGCCGCACTAGGCCGAACGCACCCGACCTTCACCTCGTGACGCAGGTCCGAGCGGCGTCGTTTGCGTCCGACCAGACGACGCTCTCGGTCGAACATCGCGAGATCATGTCCCTGTGCGCACGCCCGCTCTCGGTCGCCGAGGTAGCCGCCTACCTCGACGTGCCGCTCGTCGTGGTGAAGGTCCTGCTGTCGGACCTCATCGAGCGCGGGGACGTGATCGTGCAGAGCTCCTCTCACCAGATTCCCGACAGGGATCTCCTTCAGGCCGTACTGGATGGTGTTCGTGGGATCTGACCAGCTGACCGTGCCGACGGCGGTCAAGATCGTCATCGCGGGCGGTTTCGGCACCGGCAAGACCACGATGGTCGCGTCGGTGTCGGAGATCGCGCCGTTGAGGACGGAGGAGCTGCTCACCGAGGCGGGTGTGCACGTCGACGACCTCGTCGGCATCGAGGGCAAGGACATGACCACGGTCGCCCTGGACTTCGGGCGCATCACCATCAACACCAAGGTGGTGCTGTACCTGTTCGGCACGCCGGGCCAGAACCGCTTCTGGTTCATGTGGGACGAGCTCGCGACCGGGGCGATCGGCGCCGTCGTCCTCGTGGACACGCGGCGGCTCGACTCGTCGTTCCCGTCCATCGACTTCTTCGAGCACCGGGACATCCCGTTCATCGTGGCCGTGAACTGCTTCGACGGCGCGCAGTCGTACACGGTGGACGAGGTGCGCCACGCGCTGGACCTGGACGAGCAGATCCCGGTGATGCTGTGCGACGCGCGGAACCGGGAGTCGTCGAAGGCGGTGCTGGTGGGGCTGATCCAGCACTCGATGAACCGGCTGGCAGCCGTCTAGCCCCGACTCCGAACCGCACGCGGGGCGCTTTCGTACTGTCACGTAGTACGAGAGGCCCCCGCGTACCGTTCGGAAACGGGCTGGCGTTGTCACGCGGGAGCCCCGCGTTTCTCTGAAGGAAACGCGGGGCTCCCGCGTGACATCGGGACTGGTTACTTGGCGGCGTAGTTGTGGAAGCCGCGGCCGGACTTCTTGCCCAGCAGACCCGCGTCCACCATGCGCAGCAGCAGCGGCGGCGGGGAGTACAGCGGCTCCTTGAACTCCTCGTACATCGACTCGGCGATGGCCTTCGTGGTGTCGAGGCCGATCAGGTCGGTGAGGCGCAGCGGGCCCATCGGGTGCGCGCAGCCCAGCACCATGCCGTTGTCGATGTCGTCGGCGGAGGCGAAGCCCGACTCCAGCATGCGGATCGAGGAGAGCAGGTAGGGGATCAGCAGCGCGTTGACGACGAAGCCCGCGCGGTCCTGCGAGCGGATGACCTCCTTGTGGAGGGTCTCGCGCGCGAACTGCTCCGCGCGGTCCTGGGTGGCGGCGCCGGTCAGCAGGGACGGCACGATCTCCACGAGCTTGAGGACCGGCACCGGGTTGAAGAAGTGCACGCCGATGACGTGCTCGGGGCGGTTGGTCGCCATGCCGAGCTTCATGATCGGGATGGACGAGGTGTTGGACGCGAAGATGGCGTCCTCGTCCCGCACGACCTTGTCGAGGGCGGCGAAGACCTCGGTCTTGACCTGCTCGTTCTCGGCGACGGCCTCGACCACGAACTGGCGGTCGGCGAAGTCGCCGATGTCGGTGGTGAAGCGGATGCGTCCCAGGGCGGCCTCGCGGTCGTCCTCGCTCAGCTTGCCCGACTTGACGCCTCGCGCCAGCGAGGAGGCGATCCGCCCCTGTGCCGCTTCGGCCGCGCCCGCGTTGACCTCGACGACGATGACGTCGAGGCCCGCCCGCGCGCTCACCTCGGCGATCCCGGAGCCCATGAGGCCGGAACCGACGACTCCCACACGTTGAATGTCGCTCACGTGCCCGATACTGCCACGACCGGCTCTACAGCTGGTTTCGGAGCGCTTCGCGCACGGTGGAGGCGTAGTCGCCTACCGGGCGGTAGCCGAGGGCCAGGGCGGCGGCACGGCTGATGAGGCCCGTGCCGCCGAGTACCAACGCCCTCACTCCAGCTCGGCCTCCGCCTTCGCGATGGCGGCGAACTCCTCCTCCGGGGCGTTCGCGACCAGGTGGTGGCGGCTGTAGAACCAGTAGTAGGCGACCGCGACCACGACGATCCCGGCGGTGACGGCCGCCGCCACCTCGTCCACGAAGAACGTCGCGATGACGGCGGCGACGGCGAGCACCAGGGCGATGCTCGTGGTCACCACGCCACCGGGGGTCCGGTAGGGACGGGGCAGGTCGGGTGCGGTCTTCCGCAGGACGATGTGCGAGATCATCATCAGCACGTACGACAGGGCCGCGCCGAACACCGCGATGTTGATGAGCCGCGCGCCGCCGTTGACCGGGTCGACCGTCTTCATGGTGGTCGCGAGGACGAACCCGATGGTGCCGGGCACGATCAGCGCGAGGTACGGGGTCTTGCGCTTGCCGGTCTTCGACATCCACCGGGGCAGGTAGCCGGCCCGCGACAGCGCGAAGAGCTGCCGCGAGTAGGCGTAGATGATCGAGAAGAACGACGCGATCAGGCCCGCCAGGCCGACGTAGTTCACGAGCTGCGCCAGGAAGTTGTCGCCGCCGTAGGCCGCGCGCACGGCCTCGGGCAGCGGGTTGCCGGACTCCTTCAGCGCGTTGGCGCCCGCGCCGCCCGGTGCGACCAGCAGGATCGTGGCGGCGAAGACCAGCAGGACGATCATCGCGCCGATGATGCCGCGCGGCATGTCGCGCTTCGGGTCGCGGGCCTCCTCCGCGGCCAGCGGCACACCTTCGACGGCCAGGAAGAACCAGATGCCGAACACCAGCGCGCCCCACGCCCCGGTGACGCCCATCGGCAGGAACGAGCCGTCGCCGATGTCGAAGAGCTTGTCGGTGGAGAACTTGGGGACCATGCCGGCCACGAACGCGACCAGGGCGACCACCGCGATGCCGGTGATGACGAACATCACCCGCAGCGCCTCGCCGACGCCGTAGAGGTGGATGCCGATGAAGAGGACGTAGCAGGCCAGGTACACCGGCCAGGTCGCGTCGAGCAGTCCGAGGGCCTTCACGTAGTCGCCGATGAACACCGAGATCGCGGCGGGCGCGATGGCGTACTCGATGAGGATGGCGATACCTGTCGCGTACCCGCCCAACGGGCCGAGCGCGCGCCTCGCGAAGCCGTAGCCCGCGCCTGCCACGGGCAGTGCGGAGGCCAGTTCGGCGAGACCGAACACCATGCACGTGTACATCGTCGCCATGAGGATCGTGGCGATCAGCAAGCCACCCCAGCCGCCTTGGGCGAGACCGAAGTTCCAGCCGGCGAAGTCGCCGGAGATCACGTACGAGACTCCCAGCCCGGCCAGCAGGACCCAGCCCGCCGCGCCCTTCTTCAGCTGTCGGTGCTCGAGGTAGTCGCTGCTCACCTTCTCGTACTCGACGTGCTTGGCCATATGGACTCCTAATAGTCCTTTGAGCGGTGGTTGAGGGTGGCGCTCACCGACGGGCGGTGTCAAGATGAGGCCGCCAATGGCTCGCAGACATACCTTTGGAGGAACGCGGGATGCTGACCGTCGAGGAGTTGCGCGAGGCCGTGGACACCGGGGAGATCGACACCGTCCTGGTCGCGATCGTGGACATGCAGGGCCGCCTGCAGGGCAAGCGCTGCGCCGCCCGGTACTTCCTCGACGAGGTGCTCGGTCACTCCGCCGAGGGCTGCAACTACCTCATGGCGGTCGACGTCGAGATGAACCCGGTCAGCGGGTTCGCGATGTCGAGCTGGGAGCGCGGGTACGGCGACTTCGTGATGAAGCCGGACGTCGAGACGCTGCGCCGCGTCCCGTGGCAGGAGGGCACGGCGCTGGTGATGTGCGACGTCGTGTGGGAGAACGGTGAGCCGGTCGTCGCCTCGCCCCGGCAGGTCCTGCGCAAGCAGCTCGACCGGCTCTCCGAGCTGGGCCTCGACGCGTACGTGGGCACCGAGCTGGAGTTCATCGTCTTCGAGGACACCTACGAGCAGGCGTGGAACGCGGGCTATCGCAACCTCACGCCGTCCAACCAGTACAACGTCGACTACTCGCTGCTCGGCACCGCGCGCGTCGAGCCGCTGCTGCGGGCCATCCGCAACGGCATGACCGGCGCGGGCATGGTCGTCGAGTCGGCCAAGGGCGAGTGCAACCCCGGCCAGCACGAGATCGCGTTCCGCTACACGACGGCGCTGCGCACGTGCGACCAGCACGCCATCTACAAGAACGGCGCCAAGGAGATCGCGTCGTTGCAGGGCAAGTCGCTCACGTTCATGGCGAAGTACAACGAGCGCGAGGGCAACTCCTGCCACATCCACCTGTCGCTGCGCTCCAAGGACGGCGAGCCGGTGTTCGCCGAGGGCCGCGGCATGAGCAAGCTCATGAAGCACTTCCTCGCGGGCCAGCTGGCCGCGTTGCGCGAGTTCACCTACTTCCTCGCGCCGAACATCAACTCCTACAAGCGGTTCGTCGAGGGCTCGTTCGCGCCGACCGCCGTGGCGTGGGGCCGCGACAACCGCACGTGCGCGCTGCGGGTCGTCGGGCACGGGCAGTCTTTGCGGTTCGAGAACCGGGTACCCGGTGGGGACGTGAACCCGTACCTCGCGGTGGCGGCGCTGATCGCGGCCGGTCTGCACGGCGTCGAGCAGGAGCTGGAGCTGGAGGACGAGTTCGTCGGCAACGCCTACGCGTCGGACCGCCCGACCGTGCCCACGACCCTGCGGGAGGCCGCGGACCTGCTGGCCGCCAGCGAGATCGCGCGGTCGGCGTTCGGCGCGGAGGTCGTCGACCACTACCTGAACGCGGCGAAGGTCGAGCTGACGGCGTTCGAGGCGGCGGTCACGGACTGGGAGAAGGTGCGCGGCTTTGAGCGCCTCTGAACCGCTGATCGGGATCAGCACGTACCTGGAGCGCACGCGCTTCGGCCACTGGGACGTGGAGGCCGCGGTGCTCTACCGCGGCTACCTCGACTGCGTCGTCCGTGCGGGCGGCACGCCGGTCATGCTGCCGCCGGTCGGCACGTGGTCGGCGGAGACCATCGCGTTCCTCGACGGGCTGGTGATCGCGGGCGGCGCGGACATCGATCCCGCCACCTACGGCGCGGAGAAGCACGAGAGGACCGGCGAGCCGCGCCGTGACCGCGACGAGGCCGAGCTCGCGCTCGTCGAGGCCGGGCTGAAGCTCGACCTGCCGGTGTTCGGGGTGTGCCGGGGCATGCAGGTGCTCAACGTCGCGCTCGGCGGCACGCTGCACCAGCACATCGAGGGCCACAACCCGGCGCCCGGCGTGTTCGAGCACACCGACATCGCGGTCGAGCCGGACACCCTGCTGCACACGATCCTCGGCGACCGCACCAACGTGCAGTGCCACCACCACCAGTCGCTGGACCGGGTCGCGGCGGGCCTGCGGGTCACCGCCACCGCCGCGGACGGCACGGTCGAGGCCGTCGAGCTGGACGGCGCGCGGTTCGTCGTCGGTGTGCAGTCGCACCCCGAGCAGGACGTCGAGGACCTGAGGCTGTTCGAGGCACTGGTGGACGCCGCCCGAGACTTCGCGAGGAGAAAAGCGTGACCTTCGACGTCATCAACCCGGCCACCGAGAAGGTGCTGCGGTCCGTGCCGCACACCTCCCTGGAGGAGACGGACGCGGCCATCGCCCGCGCGCAGAAGGCGTTCGAGAGCTGGCGGACCGTGGCCCCCGGCGACCGGGCGCGGCTGCTGCGCAGGTTCGCGGAGGTCGTCGACGCCCACAACGAGGAGCTGGCACGGCTGGAGGTCGAGAACTCCGGCCACACCATCGGCAACGCGCGGTGGGAGGCGGGCAACGTCCGCGACGTGCTCCAGTACTACTCGGCGGCGCCGGAACGCCTGTTCGGCAAGCAGATCCCGGTCGCGGGCGGCCTCGACGTGACGTTCCACGAACCGCTCGGCGTCGTCGGCGTGATCGTGCCGTGGAACTTCCCGATGCCCATCGCCGGCTGGGGTTTCGCGCCCGCGCTCGCCGCCGGCAACACCGTCGTGCTCAAGCCCGCCGAGGTGACGCCGCTGACCGCGATCCGGCTCGGCGAGCTGGCGCTGGAGGCGGGCCTGCCGGAGAACGTGTTCCAGGTGCTGCCGGGCAAGGGCAGCGTCGTGGGCAACCGGTTCGTCACGCATCCCTTGGTGCGCAAGGTGGTCTTCACCGGCTCCACCGAGGTCGGCAAGCAGGTCATGGCGGGCTGCGCGGACCAGGTGAAGCGGGTGACGCTGGAGCTGGGCGGCAAGTCGGCCAACATCGTCTTCGCCGACTCCGACCTGGAGAAGGCCGCCGCCACCGCGCCGTACGGGGTGTTCGACAACGCCGGGCAGGACTGCTGCGCCCGGTCGCGCATCCTCGTGCAGGCGAGCGTCTACGACCGGTTCATGGAGCTGCTGGAACCCGCGGTGAAGGGCGTCAAGGTCGGTGAGCCGGGGGACGAGGCCACCGAGATGGGGCCGCTGATCACCGCCGCACACCTCGGCAAGGTCGCGTCTTACGTCCCAGACGACTCCCACGTGGCCTTCCGCGGTTCGGCCCCGGACGGACCGGGTTTCTGGTTCCCGCCGACGGTGCTGACGCCGCCCGCCGACCACGCGACCGTCCGCGAGGAGATCTTCGGACCGGTCGTCGTCGTGCTGCCGTTCACCGACGAGGCCGACGCGGTCCGCATCGCCAACGACTCCGAGTACGGCCTGTCCGGGTCGATCTGGACGAACGACGTCGGCCGCGCCCTCCGCGTCTCCCGTGCCGTCGAGGCCGGGAACCTGTCGGTGAACTCGCACTCGTCCGTCCGCTACTGGACGCCGTTCGGCGGCGTGAAGCAGTCGGGGCTGGGCCGCGAGCTCGGGCCGGACGCGCTCGACGCCTTCACCGAAGTCAAGAACGTCTTCATCGCAACTTGACCCCTGGGCGACCTGACCCGATCCCGGGCCGATCTGAGGAGAACTGAAATGGTGCAGCGACTCGAGGGCCGCGTGGCCGTCGTGACGGGTGGCGGCAGCGGCATCGGACTCGCGACCGTGCGCAGGCTCGCGAGCGAGGGCGCCAAGGTCGTCGTCGCGGACCTCGACCCGGAGACGGGCAAGGCCGCCGCGGACGAAGTGGGCGGGCTGTTCGTCCAGGTCGACGTGACCGACGAGGAACAGGTCAAGGCGCTGTTCCAGACCACTGTGGACACCTACGGCAAGCTGGACATCGCGTTCAACAACGCCGGTATCTCGCCGCCCGACGACGACTCGATCCTCACGACGGGCATCGAGGCGTGGGACCGCGTGCAGAAGGTCAACCTGACGTCGGTCTACCTGTGCTGCAAGTACGCCATCCCGCACATGCAGGCCAACGGCAAGGGCTCGATCATCAACACCGCGTCGTTCGTCGCGACGATGGGCGCGGCGACGTCGCAGATCTCCTACACCGCCTCGAAGGGCGGCGTGCTCGCGATGTCGCGCGAGCTCGGCGTGCAGTTCGCGCGGGAGGGCATCCGCGTCAACGCCCTGTCTCCCGGGCCGGTCAACACCCCGCTGCTGCGGGAGCTGTTCGCCAAGGACCCGGAGCGGGCCGCGCGCAGGCTCGTGCACGTGCCGATGGGCCGGTTCGCCGAACCCGAGGAGATCGCCGCGGCGGTCGCGTTCCTCGCCTCCGACGACTCGTCGTTCATGACGGCGTCGAACTTCCTCGTGGACGGCGGCATCGCCGGCGCGTACGTGACGCCGCTGTAGTCGTGGTCGAGCACGCGCAGGACGCGTTGTTCCGCCCCGTGCGGGCGGGCAACGCGTTCGAGGAGACCGTCGAACGGCTCATGCAGTCCATCCGGCTTGGCGTCGTCGCGCCGGGGGAGCGGCTGCCGTCCGAACGGGACCTGGCCACCCGGCTCGGCGTGAGCCGGGTGACCGTGCGTGAGGCCATCAGGTCGTTGCAGGAGAACAACTACGTGGAGTCGCGGCGCGGTCGCTACGGCGGCACGTTCGTCACCGGTGAGGTCCAGAAGGCCGTTTCCGGCAAGGACTTCGGCGACGTCCACGACGTGCTGACGCTGCGCAAGGTCCTGGAGACCGGCGCGGCGGAGACCGCGGCGGGCCGGTCGCTCGGACCCGCCGAACGGCGTGGCCTGCGCGCCCGACTGGAGGAGGCGTCGGCCTCCCCGCTGGCGCAGTACCGGCGCAAGGACTCCCGGCTGCACCTCGCGATCGCCGAGGCCACCGGGTCCGCCGCGCTCACCGCCGCCGTCGCCGAGTCGCGGATGCGGGCGAACGAGCTGCTGGACCACATCCCGCTGCTCAAGCAGAACCTCGCGCACTCCAACGCCCAGCACGAGCGGATCATCACCTCCATTTTGGACGGAGACCCGGCGGCGGCGCGGCAGGCGATGGCCGAGCACCTCGACGGGACGGCGTCGCTGCTGAGGGGCTTCCTGGTCTGACCGCTCAGACTCACCAAAACCGCATCGGTGTGCGATGATGCTCGCCTGGGGCCAGGCGGTATGAAAACGTTTGCACGCACGATTGTCCTGTTGTCATGCCCGTTCCGCGAGAACAGCCCTTGGCGTGGGCCTTGCGGACAGTTACCGTCCGAACACCTCGGGGGACTTGCAGCGCGAGGAGCTGTTGATGCCAGGGTTGCGCAAGGTGTTCCGCGACGCCGTGGGCCGGGTGCACTCACTCCGCGTCTTGTCCGAGGCGGGCATGGTGAGTCACAAGAACGTGCGGATGTCGATGCGCGCGTTGCGGGAGGTCCAGGTCTGGGGGCCGAACGTCGCGGCGCTGCGCAGGGCCGTGCGGCTCAACCCGGACGGCGTCGCGGTGGTCGACGACCGCGGCTCGGTCACCTACCGCCAGCTCGACCGCCGTTCCGACGCGATCGCCCAGGGCCTGCGCGCGCTGGGCGTGCAGCACACCCACGTCGTCGCGGTGATGTGCCGCAACCACCGCGGCATGGTCGAGTCGCTGCTGGCCTGCGCGAAGCTCGGCGTGCGGGTGCTGCTCGTCAACACCGGCTTCGGCGCGCCGGTCGTCCTGGACCTGCTGCAGCGCGAGCGGGCGTCGCTGGTCATCCACGACGAGGAGTTCACGCCGCTGTTCCACCAGCTGCCGCCGTCGATCCCGCGGTGGCTCGCCTGGTCCCGCGACGGCCTCGACCGCCGCACCCCGACGCTGGACCAGCTGGTCGCCAAGGCACCCAGGGGTGAGCTGGCGCCGCCGCGCGAACCCGGCGTCGTCATCCAGCTCACGTCCGGCACCACCGGCACGCCCAAGGGCACCCCGCGCGAGATCAGGTCGGTGCTGACGGCCTCGGACTTCCTCGACCGCATCCCCATGCGGGCGAACGAGTCGACGTTCATCGCCGCCCCGATCTTCCACTCGGTGGGCTACTCACACCTGACGCTCGCGATGTCGCTCGGCTCGCGCGCGGTGCTGCACCGCCGGTTCGACCCGCGCAAGACGCTGTGGTCGCTGCAGGGCCAGCGGTGCACGACGCTGGTGCTCGTCCCGACCATGCTGCAGCGGATCATGGAGCTGGACCGCTCGGTGCTCGACTCGTACGACCTGAGCAACCTGCGGATCGTGTTCTCCTCCGGCTCGCCGATCGCGCCGGAGCTGGTGCAGCGCACCACGGCCGTGCTCGGCCCGGTGCTCTACAACCTCTACGGCTCGACGGAGGTGGCGGTCGCCACCGTCGCCACGCCGGAGGACCTGGCGGTCGCGCCGTCCAGCGTCGGCCTGCCCCCGCACAACTGCGACGTGCGCCTGTACGACGAGCAGGGCAACCGCATCACGCGGTCGTTCGTGACGGGCCGGATCTTCGTGCGCGGCTCGCTCACCGTGAACCTCTACACCGACGGCACGCAGAAGGACTCCATCGACGGCCTCGTCGCGACCGGTGACCTCGGGCACTTCGACCCCAGCGGCCGGCTGTACTTCGACGGCCGCGAGGACGACATGATCGTGTCCGGCGGCGAGAACGTGTACCCGGTCGAGGTGGAGAACCTGCTGATGACGCACTACCGGGTGCGCGACGCGGCGGTGCTCGGCGTCCCCGATCCCGAGTACGGGCAACGGTTGCGCGCGTTCGTCGTGCCGGTCGCCGGGACACGCATCGACGTGCGGGAGCTGCGCGAGTTCGTGCGCACCCGGCTCGCGCGGCACAAGGTCCCGCGCGAGGTCGTGGTGGTGCCGAAGCTGCCGCGCAACGCGACCGGCAAGGTGGTGCGCCGCCAGCTCATGTCGATCCGGCTCGGACCTCCCCAGGCCCACTGAGCGCGGGTCACCGCTCGAAACGGTCACCCCAGTCGCCCCGGTCGCCGCGGTCCCGGAACGGGCCGCGCTCGTCGAACCGGTCGGGGCCGCGCTCGCCGCGGTCGTACATCCGCACGGGGCCGCGGTCGTCGAACCGGTTCGCCGCGACCGCGCCCACGACGCCGCCGCCGAGCACCAGGCCGAGCAGTCCGGCCGCGACCAGCCCGGTGGCCCGGTGGCCGGCGAAGCGGCGCACCCGGCCGGGACGCGCGGGGACGGCGTTCGCGGGTGTCGCCGCGGGTGGGGGAGGAGGCGCCTCGGCCGCGGAGGCCGCCGGCTGCTCCCCGGCCGGCAGCGGCGTGGTCGTCTGGTCGGGTGCGGGCCCGGCCGCCCGCGGTTCGTCGCCGGACCCCCGGTGCGGGGGCGTCGGTCCCTGCTCGCTCATGACTCCACGATGGGCGGCCCCGCTGTGGTCAGGCTGACAGGCACCTGTTCGTTTCCTGAAGCTCCTCCGAGTCGTGCGCCGAGTTCAGCACGGGCCGCGACCCGCCGAAGACGTGCCGCTGGTCGGCGTAGGTGGCGCCGAACAGCTCGCCGCCCACCTCCCCCGACCACCGGAAGTGCAACGTGGTGCGCGTGCCGTCACGGGCGTCACGGCGCGCGTAGTGGTCGCGCAGGTCGGCGTACAGCAGGCGCAGCTCGTCCCGGTTGGTCTCGGTGAGACGGACCGGGCATTCGACGACGACGTCGTGCATGGCGGTGCTCCGTTCGGCGGGTCGTGAGAGCACAGGGTGCTCGCCGCGGCGGCACGCCCACATCCGGGAAACCACTCAGAAGGGTCTGCGTAAGCCGTGTCGGCGCGCCGGGGGAAGAAAGCGGTTGCGGGCGCCCGCTTCAATCAGGAGGTGGAACTCGTCCCCCTCCGCAAGGAGTTCGCCGCCGTGATGGCCGCGAGCGGCCCGAACGACGCCGAGGTCGACCGCCTCACCGGTACGCACGCCACGTTCACCCTCGCCGATTACGAGGCTTACATCGAGCGGACGCTGAACGACCCGGACCGCTACACCCGTGCGATAACCGAGGACGGGAAGTTCCTCGGCGAGGTCGTTCTCACCGTCAATCCGCACAACCGCTCGGCGGGCCTGCGGATCGCGATGTGGGACGGTTATGGCAAGGGCTACGGGACAATGGCGATCCGGCACGTCCTGGACCACGCGTTCACCGCGCTCGGCCTGCACCGGGTGGAGCTGGAGGTGTACGCGTTCAACGAGCGGGCCATCCACGTCTACCGGAAACTCGGGTTCCGGGAGGAAGGCCGGCTCCGGGACGCGCTGCTCTGGGACGGCGTCTTCCACGACGCGATCGTCATGTCCATCTTGAGCACCGATAACATCTGATCCGAACACCCATCAACCTCTGCTAGGAGTCATCGTGTCCGAGTCGCGTCCAGCCCTCGCCCAGAACCCGCCGCGCGTGGTGGTTCCGGCTGGGACGACGGCGGGCACGGCCGTGCGGGAGGCGGGACTGCCCGGCAAGGGCGCCGACGCGATCGTCGTCGTGCGCGACGCCGAGGGCCACCTGCGCGACCTGTCCTGGACCCCGCAGGTCGAGGTGGAGGTCGAGGCCGTCGCCGCGGACACCGAGGACGGCCGCAGCGTCATCCGCCACTCCGCCGCGCACGTGCTCGCGCAGGCCGTGCAGCAGCAGTTCCCCGAGGCCAAGCTCGGCATCGGCCCGCCCGTGAAGGACGGCTTCTACTACGACTTCCAGGTCGAGAAGCCCTTCACGCCCGAGGACCTGCAGGCGCTCGAGAAGCGCATGAAGCAGATCATCAAGTCCTCGCAGCGGTTCTCCCGCCGGGTCGTCGAGTCGGTCGACTCCGCGAAGGCCGAGCTGGCCGCCGAGCCGTTCAAGCTGGAGCTGGTCGACATCAAGAGCGACGTCGACACCAGCGAGGTCATGGAGGTCGGCGGCGGCGAGCTGACGATCTACGACAACCTCGACCCGCGCACCGGCGAGCAGGTCTGGGGCGACCTGTGCCGCGGCCCGCACGTGCCGACCACCAAGCACATCCCGGCGTTCAAGCTGACCCGCGTGGCGGCGGCGTACTGGCGCGGCAACGAGAACAACCCGCAGCTCCAGCGCATCTACGGCACCGCGTGGGAGTCCGCCGAGGCCCAGGACGCCTACCTGGAGCGGCTGGCAGAGGCCGAGCGCCGCGACCACCGCAAGCTGGGCGTCGAGCTCGACCTGTTCTCGTTCCCGGACGAGATCGGCTCCGGCCTCGCGGTGTTCCACCCCAAGGGCGGCATCATCCGCAAGGCGATGGAGGACTACTCCCGCCAGCGGCACACCGAAGAGGGCTACGAGTTCGTCTACTCGCCGCACATCACCAAGGGCAACCTGTTCGAGGTCTCCGGCCACCTCGACTGGTACCGCGACGGCATGTACCCGGCGATGCACCTCGACGCGGAGCTGAACGCCGACGGCACGGTCCGCAAGCCCGGCCAGGACTACTACCTCAAGCCGATGAACTGCCCGTTCCACGACCTGATCTTCAAGTCGCGGGGCCGGTCCTACCGCGAGCTGCCGCTGCGCATGTTCGAGTTCGGCGGCGTCTACCGGTACGAGAAGTCCGGCGTGGTGCACGGCCTCACCCGCGTGCGCGGCATGACGCAGGACGACGCGCACATCTTCTGCACCCGCGACCAGATCCGCGACGAGCTGGCCTCGCTGCTGAAGTTCGTGCTCGACCTGCTGCGCGACTACGGCCTGGACGACTTCTACCTGGAGCTCTCCACCAAGAACCCGGAGAAGTACGTCGGCCCGGACGAGATCTGGGAGGAGGCGACGGCGACGCTCGCCTCGGTGGCGGAGGAGTCCGGCCTGGAGCTGGTCCCCGACCCCGGTGGCGCCGCGTTCTACGGCCCCAAGATCTCGGTGCAGTGCCGTGACGCGCTCGGCCGCACCTGGCAGATGTCGACCATCCAGCTCGACTTCAACCTGCCGGAGCGCTTCGAGCTGGAGTACACCGGCCCGGACGGCTCCCGCCAGCGCCCGGTCATGATCCACCGCGCGCTGTTCGGCTCGGTGGAGCGGTTCTTCGGCGTGCTGACCGAGCACTACGCGGGCGCGTTCCCGGCGTGGCTCGCGCCGGTGCAGGTCATGGGCATCCCGGTGACCAGCGAGAACGCCGACCACCTCTTCGCGGTGCGCGACGTGCTGCGCAAGAAGGGCATCCGGGTCGACGTCGACGCCTCCGACGACCGCATGCAGAAGAAGATCCGCAACCACACCCTGCAGAAGGTGCCGTTCATGCTCCTGGCCGGTGCCAAGGACGTGGAGGCGAACGCGGTGTCGTTCCGGTTCCGCGACGGCACGCAGATCAACGGCGTGCCGGTCGAGCGGGCCGTCGAGCAGATCATCGACTGGGTGCAGCGCCGCGAGAACGCCTCGCCCACGGCGGAACTGCTCTCGTGACGCCTGAGTTCGTGCCGCAGGACGGTGTCGGGGTCCAGGACGCGTTGCAGCGCCTGTGGACCCCGCACCGCCTGTCCTACGTGCAGGGCACGGGCAAGGCGGACGGCGACGAGCCGGCCGGGTGCCCGTTCTGCCGCGTGGTGGCGCTGTCCGACGAGGACGGCCTGATCATCGCGCGCGGCGCCGAGGTCTTCGCGGTGCTGAACCTGTACCCGTACAACCCGGGTCACCTGATGGTGCTGCCGTACCGGCACGTGCCGGACTACACGGACCTGACGGTGTCGGAGACGGCCGAGTTCGCCGCGTTCACGCAGAAGGCCATGCGGGTCGGCCGGCACGTGGCGGGGCCGCACGGGTTCAACGTGGGCATGAACCAGGGCGTCGTCGCGGGCGCCGGGATCGCCGCCCACCTGCACCAGCACGTCGTGCCGCGGTGGGGCGGGGACGCGAACTTCATGCCGGTCATCGGGCACACGAAGGTGCTGCCGCAGCTGCTCGGGGAGACCCGGCAGCTGCTCGCCGATGGCTGGAAGGCGGTCGACTGATCGTTTCACGCTCGCTATCGGTTGACTTTCGATAGATCGCGAGCGATAGTCGATCTGTGATTCGACTCGCCCTGACGCTGCTGGCCTGTCTTCTCGTCGTCGCGCTGGGGGTCGCGGCGCTGTTCTACGCGCAGTACGACGACGCTCCCGGTCTCGGCCTCATCGCGTTCGTGCTCATGGGCGGCGCGGTGGGCTTCGGCGTGCGCGCGGTATTGCGCGCACGGAAGTCCGTTTGACACCCTCACGCTAAACGCGGCGTTTAGCGTGCGCGCCGGTTCGATTGATGTGCGCCCGATTAATGGACAAAAGAGTGACAACGGCCTCCCGGCTTTTGTCCGTCTGAGACAATGCCGCTTCGTTCCACGTGGCAAGGAATAACGGCACTACAACTTTCGGGTGCATTTCCGCGGTCCGTCGAAGCGTTTCACCAGCACAAAGCGATTCCAGGTAGGTGAGATCACCCACCTGGAGGTGCGCGCTGAAACCAAGAAGCAGCCTATGGCCGATCGCCTCGCCGAGTGTGAATGGATACGGTGCGAACCATGACCGCACCTGAGCGTTCGCGATTAGCGAGAGAACGGCTTTCGCGTGAACTACGCCGGTTGCGCACCGAGGCGAAGATGACCGGCACGGCCACCGCCCGTGCCACCGGGATGAGCCAGTCCAAGCTGTCGAAGATCGAGAACGGCATGCTGCTCCCGTCCGTCACGGACGTGGAGCGACTCGTGGCGGAACTGGCCGCCACGAGGGAGACGCGCATCGAACTGGTCGAACTCGCCAGATCGCTGCACGCCGAGGCGGAGACCCGCCGCGTCGTGCTGCACCGAGGGGCGCACCGTCACCAGCAGGCGATCAGCCGGGTGGAGGCGCGGGCGGCGACATCGAGGTTCTTCCAGGTCAACCTGGTGCCCTCGCTGTTGCAGTCCGAGTCCTACCTGCGGATCGTGCTGGGCACGATGCCTCCCGCGGAGCAGGAGGCCGCGGTGGCGGCGCTGCGCGTGCGCCGTTCCCGGATGGACGACCTGGCCAAGCAGTTCGTGTTCGTGGTGTCCGAGAGCGCCCTGCGCTGGCGGATGGGCTCACCCGAGCAGATGGCCGAGCAGATCGAGCACCTGATCGCGGTCCAGCGCAGACCGAACGTCCGGATCGGCGTGGTGCCGTGGACGGCGGACGCGAACGTGGTGGCGCTGCACGGGTTCCACATCTACGACGAGCGCTACGTCACGGTCAGCGTGCTGACCGGCAACGCCACCATCACCGACCCGCTGGACGTGCGCGAGTACCTCGCGCTGTTCGGCAAGCTGGAGCGGATGGCGGTGCGGGGGGAGGAGCTGCAGGCGCTGCTGAAGCGCATCGCGGAGGACCACAGGAGACTCGGCTAGGCGGCCTCACCCGCGGGTCGGGTGTTTCAGCAGTCCAGCTAGGCTGCGACACGCCATGCTGAACATCTTCGCTCGCGCGTCCGTCTCGCGCGTCACCGATCCGATCGGGGCGTGGCTGCTGGCGCGTGGCCTCACCCCCAACGCCGTGACGGTCGCCGGCACGGTCGGTGCCGTGGCGAGCGCGCTGTGGTTCATCCCCCGCGGGCAGCTCTTCCTGGGCAGCGCCCTGGTGACGTTCTTCGTGCTGCTCGACCTGATCGACGGCGCGATGGCCCGCGCGCAGGGACCCACGAGGTTCGGCGCCGTGCTCGACGCCACCTGCGACCGCATCGCCGACGGGGCGCTGTTCGCCGCGCTCACCTGGTACGCGTTCGACACCGGTGCGCGCTGGACCGCCGTCGCCGGGTTCGTGTGCCTGGTCGCCTCGCAGGTCATCTCGTACGTCAAGGCGCGCGCCGAGGCGTCGGGGCTGGCGGCCGACGGCGGGCTGGCCGAGCGCGCCGAGCGGCTCATCGTCGTCCTGCTCGGCGCGGGCGTGCAGGGGCTCGGCGTGCCGCACCTGCTCGACGTGGCGCTGTGGCTGCTCGCGGTGATGACGGTGGCGACGGTGCTGCAGCGGGTCCTCGCGGTCGCGAAGTCGGCGCGGGAGGTGGCGTGAACCTCGCGACGCTCGGTTACACCGCGGGCTGGCGGCTGATCCGGCTGCTGCCAGAGTCGTGGGCGCGCGGCCTCTTCCGCGCGGGCGCCGACCTCGCCGCCAAGCGCGGTGGCGAGAGCGTCGAGCAGCTGCGCAGGAACTTGCGCAGGGTCGTCCCGCAGGCGGGCGAGGAGGAGCTCGACGACCTGGTCCGCGACTCCCTGCGGTCCTACGCCCGCTACTGGTGCGAGGCGTTCCGGCTGCCGTCGATGGACCTGAAGGCCGCCTACGAGAAGTGCGACTCGCAGGTGTCCGGCGTGGAGAACCTCGACGCGGCGCTGGCGAACGGCACCGGCGCGGTCGCCGCCCTGCCGCACAGCGGCAACTGGGACATGGCCGGTGTCTGGCTGGTGGGGCACTCCGGCACGTTCACGACGGTGGCCGAACGCCTCAAGCCCGAGTCGCTGTACCGCAAGTTCGTCGCGTTCCGCGAGACGCTGGGGTTCGAGGTGCTGCCGCTGCGCGGCGGCGACCGTCCACCCGCGACCGTGCTGGCCGAACGGCTGCGGTCGAACAAGGTCGTGTGCCTGATGGCCGACCGCGACCTGACCTCGACCGGCGTGCCCGTCACGTTCTTCGGCGAGCAGACCCTGATGCCCGCCGGTCCCGCGCACCTGGCGGCGACGACCGGCGCGGCGCTGCTGCCGGTCGGCTGCTGGTTCACCGAGGACGGCTGGCACTTCCGCATCCACCCGCCGATCAAGGTGAGCACCGTCCAGGCCGCCACGCAGGCGCTCGCGGACGTGTTCGCCGCCGACATCGCGGCGCACCCCGCCGACTGGCACATGCTGCAGAAGCTGTGGCTGGCCGACCTGCCGGAGAGCAGGCGCGCCGCGCTCACCAGGAGGCTCTCCCGGTGACGGTCGTGGCTGGGGCGTGACCAGGTGAAGATCGGGATCGTCTGTCCGTACTCGTTCGACGTGCCGGGCGGGGTGCAGGCCCACGTCGTCGACCTCGCGCGGGCCCTGATCGCCCTCGGGCACGAGGTGAACGTCCTCGCGCCCGCCGAGGACGACCAGGCGCTGCCGCCGTTCGTGACGTCCGCCGGCCGCGCGGTCGGTATCCCGTACAACGGCTCGGTGGCGCGGCTCTCGTTCGGCCCGGTCTCGTACGCGCGCGTCCGCCGGTGGATCGACGAGCACGCGTTCGACGTCCTGCACCTGCACGAGCCCACCGCGCCGTCGTTGTCCTTCCTGGCGCTGATGGTCGCCGACGGCCCGATCGTCGCCACCTTCCACACCTCGACGCCGCGCTCGAAGATGTTGTCGGCGTTCCAGGGCTTCCTGCAGCCGTTCCTGGAGAAGGTCACCGCCCGCATCGCCGTGTCCGCGCTGGCCCGCCGCGTGCAGGTGGAGCACCTCGGCGGGGACGCGGTGGAGATCCCGAACGGCGTGGACGTCGACTTCTTCGCCTCCGCGTCCACTTTGGACGGCTATCCGCGGCCGGGCGGCACGATCGGCTTCGTCGGCCGCTACGACGAGCCGCGCAAGGGCATGCCGGTGCTGTGGGAGGCGTTCGGCCTGATCGCCGACGAGTTCCCGGACCTGCGGCTGCTGGTCGTCGGCCGCGGCGAGGCGTCGTTCGACGGCCCGTTCGCCGACCGGGTGGACCTGCTCGGCCAGGTCGACGACGCCGAGAAGGCCAGGATGCTGCGCTCGATCGACGTCTACGTGGCCCCGAACACCGGCGGCGAGTCGTTCGGCATCATCCTCACCGAGGCCATGTCGGCGGGCACCGCCGTGGTCGCCTCGGACATCGACGCGTTCCGCCGGGTGCTCGACGACGGCAAGGCGGGCGCGCTGTTCCCGGTCGGCGACGCCGCCGCACTGGCCGAAGCGCTGCGGCCGGTGCTGCGCGACTCGGCCCTGCGCGCCGAGTACGTGAGCGCCGGGTCGCAACGGGTGCAGGCGTTCGACTGGTCCGTGGTGGCCTCGCAGGTGCTGCGCGTCTACGAGACGGCGATCGCCGCCGACCCGCGCCGGGTGAGCGAGGCATGACCGCCGGCCTGGTCGTCGTGTTCGTGGCGTTGCTGCTGGCCGCGTGGATCCTGGCCATCGCGAACCGCCTGGACCGCCTGCACGTCCGCACCGACGCCGCCTGGGCCGCCCTGGACGCGGCGCTGGCCCGCCGTGCCGTCGTGGTGCGCGCCCTGCTGGACCCGGAGCTGTCCGCCGCGGCCTCGCGAGCCGAGTCGTCGTCCCGCGCCGACCGCGAGCTGGCGGAGAACGAGCTGTCGGCGCTGCTGGGCGCCCTCGACCGGTCGTCACTGGCGCCCGCGCTGGCCGCCGAGCTGGCCGACGCCGAGGAACGCGTCGTACTGGCACGGCGCGTGCACAACGACGCGGTGCGCGACACGCTGCTGCAACGCCGCCGCCGGGTCGTGCGCTGGCTGCGCCTCTCCGGCACCGCGCCGCAGCCGTCGTACTTCGAGATCGCCGAACCCGCCTCCCCTGCCGAGGTGGTGACGCTGACACCCCGCCCGTCCGCGCGCGTGGTGCTGCTCGACCCCTCCGGCCGCGTGCTGCTGTTCCAGGGCTTCGATCCGGCACGGCCGCACGAGCTGTTCTGGTTCACCGTGGGCGGCGGCGTCGAGGACGGCGAGGAGCTGCGCGACACCGCCGTGCGCGAGGCGTTCGAGGAGACCGGCGTGAAGCTCGCGCCCGAGGCGCTCACCGGGCCGGTGTGGCGGCGTCGCACGGTGTTCAGCTTCGACGGCACGACGTTCGACGCCGAGGAGTGGTTCTTCTTCGCGACCGTGGACGGGGTCGAGATCGACACGTCCGGGTTCAACGACGCCGAGGAGCACAGCATCTCCTCGTTCCGGTGGTGGACGGCGGAGGAGCTGGCGGCCACGGACGAGACCGTCTACCCGGTGCAGCTGGCGGAGCTGCTGCCGACGCTCTCTGGTGAGTGGGACGGCGAGATCCGCACTATTCGCTGAGACCGAGGAACAGCTCGCGGGTGCGCCGGACGTCGGGGTGACGCGCCCCCAGCACCCGCACCTGGTCCTGTAGCAGCCGTCGGCACTCGGTCCTCGCCTCCAGCACGTCCCCGGCCCGCGCCAGCCAGTGGACGAGGTGCCTGCGGCTCGACCACACGGCTCGGTGGTCGTCCGCCAGCACCCGGATCCGGTCGGCCAGCAACGCCCGGTACTCGGCGACAGCCCGGACGGCGTCGCCCCTCTCGCCGTGCAGGTCGGCGACGACCACGCGGGTGAGCATCGTCTGGGGATCATCGGGGCCGAGGACGCGCTCCGAGTCGGCGAGCAGCACCCCGGCGGCGTCGGCCGCGGAGGCCACGTCACCGGCGCGACGGAGCAGGCTGACGATGTCCTCCCGCGTCGCCAGCACCTCGTGGTGGTCGGGGCCGAGCACCCGCAACTGGTCGGTGAGCACGCCGCGCAACGCCTCGGCCGCGGTGGCCGAGTCGCCGGTCCTTCCTCGGCACGACCACAGGCTTCGCCGCGTCGCCAGCGTCCGCACATGGTCGGCACCGAGCGTCCGCAACTGGTTCGCCAGCAGCTCCTCGTACGCCTCGGCCGCCTTGCGGGGGTTCTTCGGCTCGTCCCTGGTCCGGACGACCAGATACCTGGCGGTCAGCGTGTCGACGTGGTCCGGTCCGAGCCGTCCGGCCGCGGTCCGCCGCAGCTCGTCGAAGTAGGCCGCCGCCTCCTCTCCTTCGTGGGACGCGATGCCCACTCCCAGGCGGAACAGCACGGGGTGGCAGGAGTCCTGCCACAACCAGCGTTCTCCGGCCGCACGGAGGGCCTGGGCGTTCGCACGGAAGGTCCGGGCGTCGCCGTCCGGCCACGCTTCCAGAAGTGCATCTGCGGCAACCCGGATGACGGTCGAAGCGTCCGTCCACGCGTCACGGGTGGCGCGCTGCAACAGGGCGTGGACGCGCACCTCGCGTGCGTCGGGGTCGAGCGTGACCAGGCTCAGCCGGTGCAGGCAGCCGAGGCCGTCCCGTGCATCCGCCTCGTCCACGCCGAGGAAAGCCAGCACCGGCTCGGAGGTGAACACGTCGAGCGGGATTCCGTTGGCGTCCAACGCACTGGCGATGTCCAGCAGAGGCCGCGCCACACCGCGCGGCGTCATCGAGTCGGCGCGTTCCACGGACAACGACCACGTGGCGGCGACCGTTGCCCGGTGCTCGTCCGGCAGTTCGTCCGGTGCCATCACGGCCAGCCGCCGCTCGGTGAACCGGGTCAGGTACTCGGCGCACGTGATCCGCCGGTCGAGCACGTACGCGGCGGCCTGGGCCAGTGCCAGCGGCAGGTGTCCGAGCGCGTCCGCGAGCCTGTCGGCGTCGTCGTCCGCGCCGATCGCCGCCGACAGGTAGGCACGGGCCTCGGACGGGCTGAAGACGTCGAGGTCGACGAGCACCCGGTCGCCGCGCAGGGCCGCGTCCCGCCGCCGGGTCGTCACGACCACCCGGCCGCCGGCCGGTGGCCACAGACCGTTCAGGTCGGCCGGCGCCTGGACGTCGTCGAGCACGACCAGCCACGGTTCCGAGGTGTTTCCCAGCCACTCCAGGAAAGTGCGCGCGTCGCCGTCCTGACCCGTGAGCTTGGCCGCGGCGTCCGCGTAGGCGGAGGTGATCGCGTCGCGCGAGGTGGCGCTGACCCACACCAGCAACCGGATCTCGCCCGCCGCCCACGACGTCTCGGCGTGCCGGGCCGCGAGCTGCGTCTTGCCGACACCGCCCAGCCCGGACAGCACCACGCGGTCCGCCAGCCCGACAGCGCGTTCCTGGAACGACGCGGCCCTGGACGGCACCACGCCGACCCGCAGCGGCAGCCGGTCGGCGTGGAGGCCACCCAGGTGGACATCGCCGTGCACGACACCGACCTGGACGACCTGCCCGGAGACGTTCTCCGCGGAGTTGCGCACACCGGGCAGGTCGTCGGGCATCGGCCCATTATGGGTCAGACGGCCGGGATGACCGCCGAACCGTAGGCGTCGCGCGTCTTGTCCTTCTCGTCGTGCATCAGGTACAGCGCGAAGTTGTCGACCCCGATCTCCTTCAGCTCCTGCAACCGTTCGACGTGCGCCGACTCCGGCCCGACGAGGCAGAAGCGGTCGACGATCGCGTCCGGCACGAAGTCGGTCGACCGGTTGCCCGCCTTGCCGTGGTGGGAGTAGTCGTAGCCTTCGCGGTCCTTGATGTAGTCGGTCAGGGCCTTGGGCACGACACCCGAGTCGCCGTACCGCGCCACGAGGTCCGCGACGTGGTTGCCGACCATGCCGCCGAACCAGCGCAGCTGGTCGCGCTGGTGCTCCAGGTCCGTTCCCACGTACGCCGGTGCCGCCACGCACATCGTGATGGCCGACGGGTCGCGCCCGGCGGCCGTGGCCGCCTCGCGGACCGACCCGATGGTCCAGCGCGCGATGTCCGGGTCGGCGGTCTGGAGGATGAAGCCGTCGGCCTGCTCGCCGACCATCTTCAGCGCCTTGGGACCGTACGCGGCCATCCAGATCTCCAGCTTCCCGTCGCGCACCCAGGGAATCCGGACGGGCGTGCCGTGGTGCTCGACCTCGCGGCCCTCGGCCAGCTCCTTGATCACGTGCATGGCGGTGCCGAGCGTCGCGAGGGAAGCCGGTTTCTGCCCGATCACGCGGCGGGCCGAGTCGCCCCTGCCGATGCCGCAGACCGTGCGGTTGCCGAACATGTCGTTCAGCGTCGCGAACAGCGACGCCGTCACCGACCAGTCGCGGGTCGACGGGTTGGTGACCATGGGGCCGACGACCAGGTCCTTGGTGGCGGCGAGGATCTGCGAGTAGATGACGAACGGTTCCTGCCACAGCACGCAGGAGTCGAACGTCCAGCCGTAGCGGAAGCCGCAGTCCTCCGCGGCGCGCAGGCCCTCCACCACGTCCCGCGCCGGCGGGTCGGTCTGCAGCACGATGCCGAAGTCCACACCGACTCCTTTCCTAGACCAGGTACTGGTTGAGGTCGCGGGACACGAACCGGCCGTGTCCCGTCGAGCCGTGGTAGGCGCCGTCCGCGATCACCTTGCGGCCGCGGGAGAACACCGTGTCGACCCGGCCGGCGAGCTCGAAGCCCTCGTAGGCCGAGTAGTCGACGGCCATGTGGTGCGTCTCGGCCGAGATCGTCTGCGTCGCGCCGGGGTCGTAGACCACGACGTCGGCGTCCGCACCCGGCGCGATGACGCCCTTGCGCGGGTACATGCCGAACATCCGCGCCGGGGTGGTGGAGGCGATCTCGACCCACCGCTCCCGGGTGATCTCGCCCTTCACCACGCCCTGGTGCAGCAGGTCGACGCGGTGCTCGACGCCGGGCATTCCGTTGGGGATCTTGGAGAAGTCGCCGACGCCCAGCTGCTTCTGGTCCTTGAAGCAGAACGGGCAGTGGTCGGTGCTCACCACGGACAGGTCGTTCGTCCGCAGCCCTCGCCACAGCGACGACTGGTGCTCCTTGGGCCGCAACGGCGGCGACGCCACGTACTTCGCGCCCTCGAAACCGGGACGGGCCAGGTCTTCGAGCGACAGGTACAGGTACTGCGGGCACGTCTCGGCGAAGACGTTCTGCCCCGTGTCGCGCGCCGCGGTGACGGCGTCGAGCGCCTGCGCCGCCGAGAGGTGCACGATGTAGAGCGGGGACCCGGTCACCTTCGCGAGCTGGATCGCCCGTGACGTGGCCTCGCCCTCCAGCTCCGGCGGCCTCGTGAGGCCGTGCTGCACCGGGTCGCCCTGGCCGTTCGCGAGGGCCTGCGCCACGAGCTGGTCGATCGCGATGCCGTTCTCCGCGTGCATCATGATCGTGGCGCCGGTCTCGCGCGCCTTCTGCATGGCGCGCAGGATCTCGCCGTCCGTGGCGTAGAAGACGCCGGGGTAGGCCATGAACATCTTGAAGCTGTTCACGCCCGCCGCGATGCAGGACTCCATCTCCTTGAGCGACTGGTCGTTCACATCGGAGATGATCATGTGGAAGCCGTAGTCGACGGCGCAGTTGCCGTCGGCCTTGGCGTGCCACTTGTCCAGTGTGGACAGGAGACTGCTTCCCTTGGGCTGCACGGCGAAGTCGACGATCGTCGTCGTGCCGCCCCACGCCGCCGCGACCGTGCCGGTCTCGAACGTGTCGGCGGACTGCGTGCCGCCGAACGGCATCTCCATGTGCGTGTGGACGTCGATGCCGCCGGGGATGACGTACTTGCCCGCCGCGTCTATCTCCTCGTCGGCCCGCACGGAGAACCCCGGCGTGACGAGGGCGGCGATGTGCTCGCCCTCGATCAGCACGTCGGCGGCGTGCGAACCGGTCGCGTTGATGACCAGGCCGTTGCGGATGAGTGTGCTCACGGCGTCACCAGGCCCTCGTAGGTGTCCGGGCGGCGGTCGCGGTAGAACGCCCACGTGTCGCGGACCTCGGTCAGCAGGTCGAGGTCGAGGTCGCGCACGACGAGCTCCTCCTCGGTGTCCGACGCCGCCTCGCCGACGAGCTGGCCGCGCGGACTCACGAAGTACGTCTGGCCGTAGAACTCGTTGTCGCCCAGCGGTTCCACGCCGACCCGGTTGATCGCGCCGACGAAGTACTCGTTCGCGACGGCCGCGGCGGGCTGCTCCAGCTTCCACAGGTACTCGCTCAGCGACCGGCTGGTGGCCGACGGGTTGAACACGATCTTCGCGCCCGCGAGGCCCAGCGCCCGCCAGCCCTCGGGGAAGTGGCGCTCGTAGCAGATGTAGACGCCGATCCGCCCGACCGCCGTGTCGAACACCGGGTAGCCGAGGTTGCCGGGCTTGAAGTAGAACTTCTCCCAGAAGCCCTTCACCTGCGGGATGTGGTTCTTGCGGTACTTGCCGAGGTAGGTGCCGTCCGCGTCGATCACCGCGGCGGTGTTGTAGTAGACGCCCGGCTGCTCCTGCTCGTACATCGGCACGATCAGCACGATGTTGTTCTGCGCGGCGACTTCCTTCATCAGCTCCGTGGTGGGGCCGTCCGGGATCGCCTCGGTGTAGGAGTAGAAGTCGGCGTCCTGCACCTGGCAGAAGTACGGGCCGTAGAAGAGCTCCTGGAGGCACAACACCTGCGCGCCCTGGGAAGCGGCGTTGCGGATGTGCTCGACCGCGTTCGCGATCATCGACTCCTTGTCGCCCGTCCACTTCTGCTGGACGAGCGCCGCCCGGATGATGTTGCTCACCTGGTCGTCTCCTTTGCCGAGTTGTCCTTCAGAGCCAGGAAAACGAGGAAGCCGGCGACGAAGCCGACCACCCAGTTGTAGTCGTAGAGCGGCTTGAGGAACGGGATGAGCCCGCCCTCGGGGAACGGCCCGCCGTACGCGCCGCCGACCGCGAGCACCGAGCCCACGAGCGTCGCCACCACGGCCCGCCAGTTCCAGCCGCCGTTGAACCAGTACGCGCCCCGCCCGTCGAGGTAGAGGTCCTCCAGGTGCAGCTTCGTCTTCTTGACGACCCAGTACCCGGCGACGAACACGCCCGCGACCGACGCGAGCAGGCCGCCGTAGAACCCGAGCCACGCGAAGATGTAGATGTTCGGGTCGGAGATGAGCCGCCACGGCTGGATGACGATGCCGATGACACCGGTGATCAGGCCGCCGAGCGCGAACGTGATGCGCTTCGGGAAGGCGTTGGAGAAGTCGTAGGACGGGCTCACGACGTTGGCCGCGAGGTTCGCCGAGATCGTCGCGAGCACCAGCGACACCAGGGCGACGAGCACGAGGGCGGTGCTGTCGAACCGGGACGCGAGGTCCGCCGGGTCCCAGATCGCCTCGCCGTAGAGCGCCTGCGCGCCGGACGTCGTCAGGATCGCGACGATGGCGATGAACGACATCGTGGTCGGCAGACCCAGGATCTGACCGGTGACCTGCTTCTTCTGGCTGCCGCCGAACCGCGTGAAGTCCGGCATGTTGAGGCTGAGCGTCGACCAGAACGCGATCATGCCCATCAGCGCGGGGAAGAAGATCTTCCAGAAGTCCGGCCCCCAGCCGAGCGAGCTGTTCTGCTCCAGGATCGGCCCGAACCCGCCCGCCTTCACCAGCACGTAGCCCAGCAGCACCAGGAACCCGACGCTGACCAGCGGCGCCGTCCAGTTCTCGAACCGCCGGATCGCCTCCATGCCGCGCCAGATGACGAGCATCTGCACGACCCAGAAACCGAAGAAGCACAACCACAACGTCCACGGCTGGCCACCGACCTGCGCCGCGTTCGTCCACCCGTCGCCCGCCAGCCTGCCGATGATCACGTGCAGCGCCTTGCCGCCCACCCACGTCTGGATGCCGAACCAGGCGCAGGCGATGAAGGCGCGCAGCAACGCGACGAGGTTGGCGCCGCGGATGCCGTAGAACGCGCGGGCGAACACCGGGAACGGGATGCCGTACTTGGTGCCCGCGTGGCTGTTGAGCAGCATGGGGACGAGCACGATCAGGTTGCCGAGGGTGATCGTGAGGAACGCCTGCACCCAGTCCATGCCCAGCGCGATGAGGCTCGCGGCGAGCGTGTAGCTGGGGATGTTGTGCGCCATGCCCATCCACAGCGCGAAGAAGTTGTAGGTGCTCCACGTGCGTTGCTCGACCGGCACGGGGGCGAGCTCGGGGTTGTAGAACCTGCTGTCCTCGATGGGACGCACGTCGCTCAGTTCGACGCGGCCGTCCGGTGTGACCTGGGGCGGGGAGGACTCAACTGCCATCGTTCAACCCCCTGTTACGCTGCTGAAACACGGCGAACGCGGTCGGTTCCATCCCCGGAATCCTGGGACCGCTGTCGCGGGTGTGGCAGTGTCAGAGTGTCCACGCTTGTCATGATCGGCGCACATTGTGCGCACCGGGCCGGGTCGCGGGTACCCGTTCAGCCCAGGGGGTTCGCCCGGCGCCGGGCCTTGAGCCGCACCACGGCGGTCCCCGCCCTGCGGTCGTGCCACGTGCGCGTGCCGCGCAGGTCCAGCGCCTCGACCACCGACAGCATGAGCAACGCGAACCCGCCGGTCAGCAGCAACGGCGCGAGCCACCCGGACGACACGGCCGCGACGGGCTCACCGACGAACACCCACGGCTGCTGCCAGCCGAGCCCCGCCATCAGCGCTGGCTCCCGCAGCCCCAGCCCGGTCAGTCCGAGCACGGCCCCCGCGCCGGGAAGCGCGGTGGTGACGAGCGCGCGCGTCACCACCCGCTTGAGGTCCAAGCCGGACACGGGACCCACCACCCGCAACCCCATGAGCGCCTTGCCGACCGTGTTGAGCCGCAGCAGCAGCACGTCGTACACAGCGGCGCAAAGCACCACGAGCACAGGTTCGTGGGTCAACGCCACACCACGACCAGCACCAGCAGCCAGTCGAGAGCACGAGCGACCATCCGGCGAACGAGCATGATTCACGCTAAGCGGCACGACTGCCCCATAAGTTGTCAGTTCATGGCCACTTGCTGCACGAACTCCGCGGTCCACCGCACCTCGTCACGCCGGACCCGCACCGCCGAAAGACCGTCCGTCTGAAACGCCTGGACCTCGGACGGCGTCAACGGCCAAGGCGGCCCGTCGGGCGCCGCCCCCTCGTCCCGGGCCACGGCGAGCACCAGCAACCGCTCCCCGGTCAGCCACGCCACCCGCGCGATGGCCCGCGCGTGCAGGTCGACCGGCAACGCCTGCACCGTCATGTTCTCGACCACGAGATCGAACGCGCGGCGCCACTCGGCGGGCGGGTCGAGCAGGTCCGCCACGACGTAGGCGACCTTCGAGTCCGGGTACCGCTCCCGCACGGCGGCGATCGCGCTGGGGGAGACGTCGAACGCCGTCACCTCGAAGCCCAGCGACGCCAGGAACTCCGAGTCCCGCCCGTACCCGCAGCCCACGACCAGCGCGGTCTTGCCGGTCCCGTCGACCCCGGGCCGCCCACTCGACCAGGTGTGGCTGCGGGTGCGGCTGGTCCCACGGGACCGCGGCCGTGCCGGCGTCCGCGGCGGCGTAGAGGTCCTCGAACCAGCCCTCGGGGTTGGCGGCTTGCAGGCGGCGGGCGTCGTCATGGGCGGACATGACGGCCAGCCTTTCACGTCGGCGCGCGGCACGTGACCGGGTTTACCGGCGCCGGAAGGCCAGGCGGGCGGTGACCGTCGCCAGGAAGGTGAGGTAGAGCAGCGCGCCGACGCCTCCGCGGTTCTTCACGGGGTCGGTCTCCATCAGCCCGTGCGTCAAGCCGACCACCCACATCACCACCACGCAGGAAAACAGCGCGATGAGCGCGTTCCGGGACAGCGCGGCCAGAGGGCGGGGTGTCGCCTTGTCGAGCACCCTCCCGATGAGGTCGGCGACGCCTCGCCTGGACACCAGCGCCCATGCGCTGATGCCGGTGAGGCCGAGCGTGAGGACCGCGCTGACGGCGAGCAGTCGCACAGCGAGGTTCGCCTCGGTGGTGACCTCGTCGACCAGACCACCGACCATCGCGGCGCCGAGGACCGACGGCAGCAGTGCGAGCACCCACCGGCCGATGGCGGCCCCGCGTCGCCGGTGGCCTCCGGGAACGTGCTGGTACGCGGGCACAGCAGGCTGGTACGTCGGCGCGGCGGACTGGTGCACCGGCGGGACGGGCGGCGGGCTGACGTTGTGGAAGTGCACACCGCCGTAGATCGCCCCGGCCTGCACGGCATGGCCGCCGACGGTGCTGTTGTCGATGCCGTTGCGGACGCCCGGCGGCGGGTCCGGCTGCGAAGGTCTGGTCACGTGGCCCCCTGCGGTGGAAGGCGTACCAGCGTAGACGTTCGCGCCGAAACGAACTAGCCGCGTGCCGCGCGGGCCTGCGTCACGTACTCCACCAGCCCGTCGTCGGCAGGCCACCCGATCTGCCCGCTGATCGAAGCCTTGTTCTCCTCCCAAGACCGTCGCGCCGCGGCCTGGATCGCCGGGTCGCCGCCGGTGAACCGCGCCCCGAGCGCGTCCCACCGCGCGGCCAGGTCCACCACGCGCGGATCGGAGGCCGGTGTGCCGTCGGCCATGTGCGCACGCAGCTGCTGCACCAGGCCGAGCCACGACGCCTTCAGCTCCTCCACGGCCTCGGGGCCGAGGGCGGCGGCGCGGGACCTCATCTCCGACAGCTGACCGCCGGTGAAGTAGCTCTCGTGCACGGACATCATCTCCAAAGTGGACAGAAGGGACTCGGTGGTGTGCCCGTCCAGCAACGCGGTGAGCCTCGCCCGCAGCGCCTCCACCTGACGGGCCCGGGTCGTCAGCGCGGCCAGCTGGGCCTCGAAGAGGGGACGCAGCGAGTCCGAACGCGACAGTGCCGATCGCACCTCTTCCAGGGAAAGACCGAGCTGGCGCAGCGATCTCACCTGATAGAGGCGGCGGACGTCGTCCGGGGTGTACCGACGGTGACCGGACGGCGTGCGCTCGGACGCGACGACCAAACCGATCTCGTCGTAGTGGTGCAGCGTGCGGACGGTGAGTCCACTCGCTTTGGCCAGGTCACCGATGCTCCAACGGGTCACGGGACGACCGTAGGACCTTCCGTGGCGGGAGGTTCAAGCCCTGAACACCCGATCGAGCGGATTAATCCGGGAACCGAACGCGCCGATGAAAACGAAGGTCAACCCCCGCAAACCCTGATTGAGGAAACTGTGTCTCGTTCCGGACTGTTCCGCGCCGCCGCTCTGCTCGCCGCCGGTGCCACCCCGCTGCTCGCCGCCGGTTCGGCCACCGCCGCCGAGGTGCCGCAGCTGCCCGGTGGCCTCCCGGTGGCCGGCGCCGGCGAGCTCCTCTCCGGTGCCACCCAGCTCACGGAGCCGCTCAACGCGGCCACGGGTGTGCAGCTCCCGCACCTCGGCGCGCCGCTCACGGGCGGCCTGCCCGTTCCCGGGCTGCCGGGCATCGCGCAGGAGCGTTCGCTGCCGAGCCCGGTCTCGGCGAACCTGGGCGGTCTGCCCGAGGTGAGGACCCCGGAGGCCCAGGGCGGCACCACGCGCCTCAGCTCGGTGCACGCGTCGCTCCCGGCAGAGCTGCCGGCCGAGGTGCCCACCGAGGTGTCGGACCCGCACGTGCTGTCGGGTCTGCTGCCGACGATCAACGGCTGAGCTCGCACGCGGAAAGTGGGCCCGTGGACTACGGGCCCATTTCGTGCACCAGCAGAGCCACGTACAGCGAGAGCACCGACTCCGGGTCCTCCAGCGAGACGCCGAGCACCTGCTCGATCCGCGCCAGCTGCTGGTAGTAGGCGGTCCGTGAGAGGTGCGCCGCCGCGGCGGCCGCCGACTTGTTGCCGCCGTTCTCGCACAGGTGCCGCAGCAGCTCCACCAGCCGTGAGCCCTGCGCCGTGTCGCGTGCCTGCAACGGTCCCAGCTCGCGGTCCGCGAACGCCCGCACCCGCTCGTCGTCGCGCAGCAGGTGCAGGAGCCCGCGCAGCCGCACGTCGTCGAGCCGGTGGTAGAGCTGCGATCCCGGCGCCCGCAACGCCGCACCGGCCACGTGCGCGGCCTCGCCCAGCGACCGGCGGACGTCGGTGGTGGACGAGACGGTCGTGCCCACGGCGATCACGACGGGCGACGCGGCCGTGCGGTGGATCTCGCGGGCGACCTTGCGCAGCACCCCTTCCACGCCCACGGTCATCGGCACCGAGAGCAGCGCCCGCACGGACGTGTCGTCCACGACGCCGACCAGTGCCGCGACGGTCACCCGCCGTCCCGCGAGCGCCGTGGCCTCGGCCAGGTCGCGCAGGACCTCTTGCGTGGCAAGCGTTTGCCCCTGCAGCACGGACACCGGCCGCACGGCCACGCCGATGAGCTGCCGCCGTTCCAGCGGCACGCCCAGCGCCGCCGCCCGCGCGCCGAGGTCCGGCGACTGCGGTGCCTGGCCCAGCAGCTGGGCGAGCAACGTGCGGTGCGTCTGCCGTTCCAGCGACTCGCGGTCACGGGCCACGAGCCGGTGCACGGCCAGCGCCGAGGCGGCGCGTTCGGCGACGACGACGTGACGGTGCGGCGGCGGTTCCGGCGACACGAGCACCAGCCGGCCCCAGTCCGCGCCCCGCGCGCCGACGATCGTGATCAGCCACCCGGACGCGGTGTCGTAGGCGGTCCGCTCGGACACCGTGACCGCCCGCGAGCGCGCCGCCCAGTCGTCGAGCAGCAGCACCGGGTCGTGCCCGGCGGCGTCGTAGGCGAGCACGTCGTGGCCGAGCGTCTCCAGCACGACCGGCAGCCCGGACGTGCGGGCGACCTCGCGCAGCACCTCGGCGGGTTCGGCACCGGCGACGGTCAGCGCGGTGAACGTCTCGTGCACCTGCTCGGCGGCCCGCAGCTCGGCCAGCTGGGCGTCCACGATCAGGCCCACGACGGCCTCGGTCACGGCGACGTACTTCGTCTCCTCGGTGAGCGTGACCAGCGGCAGCCCGTGCCGTTCGGCCTCGGCGACCAGGGCGGCGGGCACGTCGTCGCGCCACCGCCTGCCCAGCTCGACGATGAGCCCGGCGCAGCCGACGGTGGCCAGCTCCTCGACGTAGCGGGCGAGGCCCGAGTCCGGCAGGATCACGCCGGTCGTGAGCACCAGCTCGCCGCCGCGCAGCAGGGGCGCGATGTCTGCGATCTCCGCCACATGCACCCAGCGGACGCGTCTGCCCAGTCCGGCCGACCCGGCCACGAGACGCGGCTTTCCCTGCCGGATCACCGGCAGAGCGACGACTTCCGCCACCGTCGGGTACATGGACACAACGTAATGCCAACCAGCTGATCCGGGTACAGGTTGTGCATGGCGGTGGGCCCGCGGCGCCAGCAGACTCCGAGGGAGGTGCGGACCCCTGGAGGACGTGATGGCCCACAAGGAGCTGCTGGCACGACACCGCGCGGTGATGCCGAACTGGCTGGCCCTCTACTACGACGAGCCCATCGAGATCGCGAGCGCGAGCGGGCGCCGGGTGACCGACCGCGAGGGCACGACCTACCTCGACTTCTTCGCGGGCATCCTGACCAACGCCATCGGCTACGACGTCGCGGAGATCAGCGACGCCATCCGCTCGCAGCTCGACACGGGCGTCCTGCACAGCTCGACGCTCTACCTCATCCGCTCGCAGGTCGAGCTGGCCGAGAAGATCGCGGAGCTGTCCGGCATCCCGGACGCCAAGGTGTTCTTCACCAACTCCGGCACCGAGGCCAACGAGACGGCGCTGATGCTCGCCACCCAGGCCCGGCGCAGCGAGCAGGTTCTGGCCCTGCGCAACAGCTACCACGGCCGCGCGTTCGCCACGGTCGCCATCACGGGCAACCGCGGCTGGTCGGCCTCCGCGCTCTCGCCGATCAAGGTCAGCTGGGTGCACGGCGGCTACCGCTATCGCTCGCCGTTCCGGCACCTCGACGACGAGGACTACGTCAAGGCGTGCGTCGAGGACCTGCGCGAGATCATCGAGACCACCACGTCCGGTGACGTCGCGTGCATGATCGCCGAGCCGATCCAGGGCGTCGGCGGCTTCACCTCCCCGCCGGACGGCCTGTTCCGCGCGTTCAAGGACGTGCTGGACGAGTACGGCATCCTCTTCGTCTCCGACGAGGTGCAGACCGGCTGGGGCCGCACGGGGGAGCACTTCTGGGGCATCCAGGCGCACGACGTGGTGCCGGACGCGATGACGTTCGCCAAGGGCCTCGGCAACGGCCTGGCGATCGGCGGCGTGGTGGCCCGCGGCGACCTGATGGACTCGATCACCGCCAACTCGATCTCGACGTTCGGCGGCAACCCGGTCTCCACGGCCGGCGCCCTCGCGACGGTGAACTACCTGCTGGAGCACGACCTCCAGGCCAACGCGGCCAAGCTCGGCGCCCGGCTGCTGAGCGGCCTGCGCGAGATCGCGGAGAAGCACCCGGTGATCGGGGACGTGCGCGGCAAGGGCCTGATGGTCGGCGTCGAGCTCGTCGGCCCGGAGGGCGAGCCGAACGCCGCTGCCGCCGCCACCGTGCTGGCCGAGTCGAAGGCGCGCGGGCTCCTGGTGGGCAAGGGAGGTCTGCACGGCAACGTCATCCGGCTCGCCCCGCCGATGACGCTGACCGAGGACGAGCTGGAAGAGGCACTGGGCATCCTGGCGCAGGCGGTGGAGAAGGCATGAGCGGCGAGAACCTGGTCAGGCACCGGATCGGCGGTAAGTCCTGGGACGGTGAGCCGGAACGGGCCGGTGACGTCTACGACCCGGCGACCGGCAAGGTGGCGACACGGGTCGCCTTCGCCTCGGTGTCCGAAGTGGACGCTGCGGTGGACGCGGCCGCGGAAGCGTTTGCGTCCTGGCGCAACGCCTCGCTGGCGCAACGGTCGTCGGTGATGTTCAAGTTCCGCGAGCTGCTGAACGGCCGCAAGGACGACCTCGCGCGGATCGTCTCCGCGGAGCACGGCAAGGTCGTGTCCGACGCGGGCGGCGAGATCCAGCGGGCCCTGGAGTCGGTCGAGTACGCCTGCGGCATCCCGCAGCTGCTCAAAGGCGGGTTCAGCGAGAACGCGTCCACGCGCGTGGACGTCTACTCGATCCAGCAGCCGGTCGGGGTGGTCGGCGTGATCTCGCCGTTCAACTTCCCGGCGATGGTGCCGCTGTGGTTCGTGCCGACCGCGATCGCCTGCGGCAACGCGGTGGTGCTCAAGCCGTCGGAGAAGGACCCGTCTGCGGCGAACTTCATCGCCGACCTCTTCGCCGAGGCCGGACTGCCCGCGGGCGTCCTGAACGTCGTGCACGGCGACAAGGTGGCCGTCGACCGGTTGCTGGAACACCCGGTGGTGAAGGCGATCTCGTTCGTCGGGTCGACGCCGATCGCCCGGTACGTCTACGAGACGGGCACGTCGCACGGCAAGCGCGTGCAGGCGCTGGGCGGCGCGAAGAACCACATGGTCGTGCTGCCGGACGCCGACCTCGACCTGGCCGCCGACGCCGCGGTGTCGGCCGGTTTCGGCTCGGCGGGGGAGCGCTGCATGGCGATCTCCGTCGTCGTCGCCGTCGGGGACACCGGTGACGCGCTGGTCGAGCGGATCAAGTCGCGGATGGCGGAGGTGAAGGTCGGCTCCGGCGGGTCGTGCGAGATGGGGCCGCTCGTCACCGGCGCGCACCGCGACAAGGTGACGTCCTATTTGGACACCGGTGTGCGGGAGGGCGCGGTGCTCGCGGTGGACGGCCGCGACCACCCGGTCGACGGCGAGGCGAGCGGGTTCTGGCTCGGCCCCACGCTCTTCGACCACGTCGGCACGGAGATGTCGGTCTACACCGACGAGATCTTCGGCCCGGTGCTCTCGGTCGTCCGGTGCGGCACCTACGAGGAGGCCGTGGAGCTGGTGAACGCCAACCGGTACGGCAACGGCACCGCGATCTTCACCAACGACGGCGGTGCCGCGCGGCGGTTCCAGAACGAGGTCGAGGTGGGCATGGTCGGCGTGAACGTGCCGATCCCCGTGCCGGTGGCGTACTACTCGTTCGGCGGGTGGAAGGAGTCGCTGTTCGGCGACTCGCACGCGTACGGGCCGCACGGCGTGCACTTCTACACCCGCTCGAAGGTGGTCACGTCGCGCTGGCTCGACCCGTCGCACGGCGGCGTGAACCTGGGCTTCCCCCAGAACACCTGACGGGCCTGGCAGCGGCGGCCAGATCCAGCAGGGTCTCGGCCGCCGCTCGGGTGCGCCCTCGAACTCGAACGCGCGGCCGTGGCGGAGACGACGCGCTTCCACCGCTGACGGTCAGACGCGGCTCCTGGCGGCCACGGCGTCGGGCACCGGGTCGTGGCGGCAGAAGCGGCGGGTGAACGTGCCGGTGCCGGACGTCAGCGACCGCAGCTCGATCGCGTACCGCAGCAGCTCGGCCGACGGCACCTCGGCGCGGATGACCGTGCGCCCGCCCTCGTCCGCCTCGGTGCCGAGCACGCGCCCGCGCCGTCCGGACAGGTCGCCGAGCACGGTGCCGAGGTGCTCGTCGGGCAGCCGGATCGCGACCTCGTCCACCGGCTCCAGCAGCCGGGTGCCCGCGACGGCGGCGGCCTCCTTCAGCGCGAGCGAGCCCGCGGTCTGGAAAGCCGCGTCGGACGAGTCGACGGAGTGGGCCTTGCCGTCGACCAGCGTCACCCGGACGTCGACCACGGGCGTGCCGTCGTGCAGACCCCGTGCCAGCTGCGCCCGCACGCCCTTTTCCACCGAAGGGATGAACTGGTTCGGGACCGAGCCGCCGACGATCTTGTCGACGAACTCGAACCCGGAGCCGCGGGGGAGCGGTTCCACCATGATGTCGCACACGGCGTACTGGCCGTGCCCGCCGGACTGCTTCACGTGCCGGCCGTGGCCCTTCGCCGGACCCGCGAACGTCTCGCGGAACGGCACGCGCACCGGTTCGGTGTCGATCTCCGCACCACCGGCGCGCAGCCGGGCCAGCACCACGTCGGCGTGCGCCTCTCCCATGCACCACAACACCATCTGGTGCGTCTCTGCGTTGCGGTCGAGCCGCAGCGTGGGGTCGCTCGCGACGAGGCGGTTGAGGTTGCGGGCCAGGTTGTCCTCATCGCTGCGGGTGCGCGGCACGACGGCGATGGGCAGCAACGGCTCCGGCATGTCCCACGGGGCCATGAGCAACGGCTGGTCCGGCGCCGACACGGTGTCACCGGTCTCGGCGGTGGTCAGCTTCGTCAACGCGCAGAGGTCACCCGCGACGCAGTACGGCACCTCTCGCAGCGACGAGCCGAGTGGCGAGTAGATGTGTGCGACGCGTTCGTCGGCGTCGTGGTCCTCGTGGCCGCGGTCGGCCATGCCGTGCCCGGAGACGTGCACGGGCCGTTCCGGTCGCAACGTGCCGGAGAAGACGCGGACCAGCGACACGCGGCCGACGTAGGAGTCCACGGCGGTGCGGACCACCTCGGCCACGAGCGGCCCGTCCGGGTCGACGGACACGCGGGGCTGCGGGATGCCGTCCACCGACGTCACGGACGGGATCTCGTGCTCCAGCGGTGACGGGAAGGCGCGCGTGATGCCGTCGAGCAGCTCGGTCAGGCCCATGCCGGTCGCGGCGCACACGGGCATCACGGGGTGGAACGCGCCACGGGCGACGGCGGTCTCCAGGTCGGCGATCAGGGTGTCCTGGTCGATCTCCTCGCCCGCCAGGTAGCGGTCCATGAGGGTCTCGTCCTCGCTCTCGGCGATGATCCCCTCGATCAGCGCCGCCCGTTCGTCCGGGTGGTTCTCGCCGGAGGTCAGCAGACCGACCAGCGCGTCGCCCTCCTGCAGGTACAGCGGCACGACGCCGGCGCCGAACGCCGCCTGGCACTCGACGACCGCGTTGCCGAAGTTGGCGCGGTGGTGGTCGGTGCGGGTGATGACGACGGCCCGCGGCATGCCGACCGAAGCGCACTCCTCCCACAGCGCGATGGTGGCCGCGTCCACGCCCTCGAAGGCGTTGACGACGAAGAGGGCCGCGTCCGCGGCCCGCAGTCCCGCCCTCAGCTCGCCCACGAAGTCGACGTAGCCGGGGGTGTCGATCAGGTTGATCTTGACGTCTCCGTGCTGGACCGGTGCGACGGCGAGGCCGACCGACCTCTGCTGCCGCACCGCAGCCGGGTCGTGGTCGCAGACCGTGGTGCCCTCGACGACCGACCCGGCGCGGGACAGCACGCCCGTGCTGGCGAGCAGGGCCTCGGTGAGCGTCGTCTTGCCCGACCCGGACGGGCCGACGAGCACGACGTTGCGGACCTTGGCCGGGTCGTCCACAGCGACCGCGCCTGCCGGTGAACCGTTGTCGGAGTGCTTGCTTCCCATGGCGACCTCCGTCAAGTCGTAGTGTTCGATCTCACACCCGAATGACGAACGGGACAACCCCGGCAGCCCGGTCGGGTGCGCGCCGACGACCACGCCGGGCGGAGCCGGACGAGTGATCGTGACCCCGGTTACACACCTCGCGGACCTGCGGTTGACCGTCAAGTGGCCTTCTGGTTCCGCGCTCCAGTGGCTTGGAGGAGGGGGCCACGTCGGGCGTAGCCTCGGTCGCACCAAGACATCCCCTCGGGAAAGGTTGCCCCGGTGAGCACTGATCAGGTCACGGGCACTGCCCGCGTCAAGCGCGGCATGGCCGAGATGCTCAAGGGCGGCGTGATCATGGACGTGGTCGACGCCAAGCAGGCGAAGATCGCGGAGGACGCCGGTGCCGTCGCCGTCATGGCGCTCGAGCGCGTGCCCGCCGACATCCGCGCGCAGGGCGGCGTCGCCCGCATGAGCGACCCCGACCTGATCGACGGGATCATCGACGCCGTCTCGATCCCGGTGATGGCGAAGGCCCGCATCGGCCACTTCGTCGAGGCCCAGGTCCTCGCCGCGCTCGGTGTCGACTACATCGACGAGTCCGAGGTGCTCACCCCGGCCGACTACGCCAACCACATCGACAAGTGGGCGTTCACCGTCCCCTTCGTCTGCGGTGCGACGAACCTGGGCGAGGCGCTGCGCCGCATCACCGAGGGCGCGGCCATGATCCGCTCCAAGGGCGAGGCCGGCACCGGTGACGTCTCCAACGCCACCACGCACATGCGCAAGATCCGCCAGGAGATCCGCCGCCTGCAGAACCTCCCCGAGGACGAGCTCTACGTCGCCGCCAAGGAGCTGCAGGCGCCGTACGAGCTGGTCAAGGAGGTCGCGGAGAACGGAAAGCTGCCCGTGGTGCTGTTCACCGCCGGTGGCATCGCGACCCCGGCCGACGCCGCGATGATGATGCAGCTGGGCGCCGAGGGCGTGTTCGTCGGTTCCGGTATCTTCAAGTCCGGCAACCCGCGCCAGCGCGCCGAGGCCATCGTGAAGGCCACGACCTTCCACGACGACCCAGACGTCATCGCCAAGGTCTCGCGCGGTCTCGGTGAGGCGATGGTCGGCATCAACGTCGACGACATCCCGGAGCCGCACCGCCTGGCCGAGCGCGGCTGGTAGGCACCCTCTTCGAAAACGACACAGGCGCACCGCTCACGTGGTGCGCCTGTCGTCGTCGCATGGTCAGCGGAACGTCTGGGACAGGCAGTACGTCGTGTTGATCTCCGGGTACGCCATCGCCGTCGCCCGCCGCTCGTCCGGCGGGCAGGCCGCCGTGTCCGCGACACCGGTGAGCACCTTGACCCGGATGACCAGCAAGTCGCTGCCGCACGCCGTCTTGGGGGCTTCCACACCTCCTGAGGGACGTTTGAAGTCGTAGCACTCGCCGTCGGCGTACACCGGGATCAGGCACACGTTCATGCCGTAGCCCTCGGTGTACCTGACGTACCAGTACTCGTTCTCCCCGCACTTCTCCCCGGTCCGCATCGTCTTGCCGACCGTGTAGTTGTGCTTGTTCTCGGCGCACTCGGTCTGCGCGTACTCCGGGGCGGTGACACCCCCGTCTGACCCGCCGGAGAGCAGCACGCAGTCGCCGACGACCGCGAACGGCTTCGGCTCGGACGTGGTCGCCGGCACGGGGGCCTGCGCGGCGGGCGCCTCGCCGAACTCCCAGTCGTCCTTGCCTGCGAACCAGAGCAGCGCCGCTCCGAGCACCACCACGAGGACGAGCAGGCCGGCGCCGATGAGCAGCCCCGCGCCCGCGGACGCCTGCGGTGCGACGTCCAGCACCGGGCGCGGCACGTCCGGGCCGCCGGAGGGGTGGTGCGGAGCGGGACCCGAGTACGCCCCGAACGGGTCGGGGTCGATCGGGGCGTACAGCGCGTCGTCCGGCTCGTCCGGCCGCTGTCGCGCCGGGCCCGCGGGCGGGGCCCACGGGTTCACCGGGTCCTCCGGTCTGCCGGGTGGTGTCGTCATGGTGGACGACCGTAGGGCCGCTCAGGACCGCGCACCCACTGATTTATCCAGCTGTGCCCACCGGTTCGGCCAGTCCCGACAACGGAGCCGGCAGCGGCTCGTGGTGCAGCACCCCGAGTCGTTGCGTGGCACGGGTGAGCGCCACGTACAGCTCCGCCGCGCCGCGCGGCCCGTCGGCCAGGATGCGTTCCGGCGCCACGACGAGCACCGAGTCGTACTCCAGGCCCTTGGTCTCCGACGCGGGCACGGTGCCGGGCACGCCGGGCGGCCCGATCACGACGCTGGTGCCCGCGAAGTCCTTCTCCGCCAGCGTGAACTCCTCGATGGCGGCGGGCAGCTCGTCCGGTGTGACGTGGCGGGCCCACGGCTGGACACCGTTGGAGCGCACCGACTCCGGCGCCTCGACGTCCGGCGCGAACTCGGCGAGCACCCGTGCCGCCACGGCCATGATCTCCGCGGGCGTGCGGTAGTTGACCGTGAGGGAGCGGTACTCCCAGCGGCCCGGCACGTACGGGTCGAGCATCTGGCCCCACGACCGGGCGCCCGCCTCCGACCGGCGCTGCGCGAGGTCGCCCACCACCGTGAAGGAACGGCCCGGGCAGCGGCGCATCAGCACCCGCCAGTCCATCTCGGACAGCTCCTGCGCCTCGTCGACGACGACGTGCCGGTAGGTCCAGCTCCGGTCGGCCAGCGCGCGTTCGACGAGCGTGCGCTGGTCGTGCTCCTCGAAGCGCTCGGCGAGGTCCTCGGCGAACAGCATGTCCGTGGCGAAGAGGTGGTCCTCGTCGTCCATGTGGTCTGTGCGGTTGACCATGCTCTCCAGCACCTCGGCCGCGTACCGGGCCTCGGCCGCGCGTTCGGCGGCGCCCGCCTGGTCGGCCGCCTGCTCGGTGCCGTCCTTGCCCAGCAGGTCGTGCAGCTCGTCGAGCAGCGGCACGTCCGACACCGTCCACGCCTGGCCGTCGGCGCGGTGCAGCGACGGGTCCGCGCCCGCCTCCGCGAGCCGTTCCGGCGCCGAGTACAGCGCCGCGAGCAGCTCGAACGGCGTCATGACCGGCCACAACGCGTCGAGCGCCGCGATGAACGACTCGTCGTCGGCGAGGTCCTTGACCAGGCCGGACCGCATGTCCTCCCACGCCTGCTTGTCCGACCGCGACATCCAGCCCTTGCCGATCCTGCCGATGGCCCGCTCCGTCAGGACGTACGTGACGATCTCGCGGAACACCGCGCGGGCCTCGTTGTGCGGCAGGCCGCTGTCGCGCGCCTCCTGCCGGGCCCACTCGGCGACGTCCGGGCCGATGTTGACGACGACGTCCTTCATGCCGATCGGGATCGGCTCCTCCGGCACCCGCTGCAGGGACGCGACGGCGGCCTTCAGCACGTCGACCATCGCGCGAGACCCCTTGATCCGCGCGACCTCGGGCGTGTCCTCTGCGGTGGCGGCCAGGCCCGGCAGGAGCGTGCCGGCGGTGGCGAACACCACGTCCGACTCGCCCAGCGACGGCAGCACGCGCCCGATGTGGTTGAGGAACGCGGGGTTCGGCCCCACGACGAGCACGCCGTGCCGTTCCATGCGTTCGCGCTGCGTGTACATGAGGTACGCGACGCGGTGCAGCGCCACGACCGTCTTGCCGGTGCCGGGACCACCCTCGATCACCAGCACACCGGGGTGGTCGAGCCGGATGATCGCGTCCTGCTCGGCCTGGATGGTCGCGACGATGTCGCGCATCCCCTCGCCACGCGGCGCGTTCAACGCCTCCAGCAGCGCCACGTCCCCCTGATCCTCACCGAGGCGCCCGAACACCTCGTCGGTGAACCCGGCGATCGCGCGGCGGCGGGTGAGGAACTGCCGGCGCCGTCGCATCCCCTCGGGATGCGCCCCCGTGGCCGTGTAGAACGGCCGCGCCGCCGGTGCCCGCCAGTCGAGCAGCAACGGCTCGAAGTCGTCGAACTCGTCGAAGATGCCGATCCTGCCGATGTAGGAGACGTCCCCGTCGACGCTGTCCAGCCGCCCGAAGCACAGGCCGTAGTCGGCCACGTTCAGGCGCTTCATCTCACGGTGCCGGGCCCGCACCTCGTTGTCGCGGTCCATCGCGGTCTCGCCGGTGCCACCCAGCGCCGCCTGGTACGCGGCCTTCACGCGCGCACGGTCGTTGTCGAGCCGCGCGTAGAGGCCCGCCACGTACTCGCGCTCGGACTGCAGTTCTTCTTCGTAACCCACGTGCTCCCCAGGCGCCCTTGTGCCGGCTTAGGACGATGAGTCTGCGGCACGGCGGGGGCCTTGTGGCAAGGCCCCCCTTCTGCTATACGGTTAAGTGGGAGGAACGGGCCGCTCGGCGGCCCTTTTTTCGTTGGCGCGGCGACACCCTCCCGGTGATGATGGCCGCGTGACCACGCCTTTTCGCTGGGACCTCGTGACGCCCGACCGGCTCGGGTCGATGCTGGACGGCGCGCTGGCGCCGGAGGTGGGCTACCTCACGGAGCTGTGCCGGTGCGCGGGCAAGGTCCTGGCCCGCGGCGGCAACGGCGACCTGGTGTTCGTCGGCCGGTCCCTCGACTCGATGTTCGACCTGCTCGGCGGCGCGCTGGAGGGCACGGGCCACCGGCTCGCACGGCTGCCGCTGTCGTTCTGGAGGGGCTACGACTACTCGCGGGCCCACGTCCTGCGGGCCAGGGAGATCCTGGCGGACCTCGGCATCACGCCCGCGTCGCTGGCCCGCCGCGCGCGTCCCGTGACGTTCGTCGACGTGGTGTCCTCCGGCAGCACGTTCAGGAGCCTCTTCACGCTGCTGCACGACTGGATCACCGAGGAACGCGAGACCTGGCCGGTGATCCGCCGCAAGCTCCGCTTCGTCGGCGTCACGAGCGAGAGCAAGACCAGCCCGAACACGTTCCGCTGGCAGCAGCACGCCGACTGGACGCTCCGCCTGCCCGCCGCGTCGGTCGTGAACGTGTCCCTCGACAGGCCCACCTGGTCGTACTTCGCCGACCGCCAGCGGAAGCTGACGAAGTCCTTCGGCCCGCGTCGCTGGATCGACGGTCCGGCGGAGATCGACCGCGACGACAAGACCCGGCAGGCGCTCGCCGAGGCGGTGCGGCTCGTCGAGCTGGGACGCGCCAGGGAGGTCCGGCGGATGATCGCGCGCGCCATGGAGGGCGAGCCCGCGCTCGCCGAAGCGTGGCTGCGCACCTTGAGAAGCAGGCTCTCCTAGGCGGTGTGCTCCATGACCAGCACCGCGGTCGTCCCCGGCTCCAGCGCCTTGCAGATGTGCGGCGCGTCTCCGGGGTAGACGATGTAGTCGCCCGGCCCGAGCTCAACCGGGTCGTCCACCAGCCCCGCGAGGCACCGCCCCGTCGCCACGATCATGTGCTCGGTGCTGCCCGGCACGTGCGGCAGCGACTCGCGGGCGCCGCCCGGTTCGAGGGCCAGCCAGTAGAGGTCGTGCTTGGTGCCGGGGCGGCAGGCGGCCAGCAGGGTGGCCGAGTAGTGCGCCTGTTCGGAGTGGATGACGGGGCCCTCGCCCGCGCGGATCACCTGCACGCGCGGTACGGCCGGTTCGACCAGGCGGCTGAACGGCACGCCGAGTGCCACGGCCAGTGCCCACAGGGTTTCCACGCTCGGGTTGCCTGAGCCGGACTCCAGCTGGGAGAGCGTCGACTTCGCCACCCCCGCCTTCTTGGCGACCTCGGTGAGCGAGAGGCCGGTGCGATCCCGTTCCCGCCGGAGGTTGGCGGCGATGAGGGCGAGTGGTGCGTTCGACACAGAAGTCCATCCGTTCGGCTTGACGAACACAGGTCCGAGGTGTTCATCTTAATGGGTGGTCCGTTCGATTTGGCGAACTCTCGACGCCGCCCTCCTCCGTGACGTCATGGCCGTGGCACTCGGTGCCTCGGTCACCGGCGCGTCCTTCGGCGCGATCTCGGTCGGCTCCGGCCTGCCGTGGTGGATGCCGGTCCTGATGTCGGTGGTGATCTTCGCGGGCGGGTCGCAGTTCATGGCCGTGGGGATCGTCGCCGCCGGGGGCAGTCCCGCCGCCGCGGTGCTGGCCGGGCTCGTGCTCAACGCGCGGCACCTGCCGTTCGGGCTCGCGGTCGGGCACGTGCTGGGCAACGGGTGGCTCGCGCGGGTCGTCGGCAGCCACCTGATGATCGACGAGTCCACGGCGTTCGCGATGTCGCAGCGCGACCCCGCGCGTGCTCGTGCCGCTTATTGGGCGTGCGGCGTGTCGTTGTTCGTCACCTGGAACGTCGGGGTGCTCATCGGAGCGCTCGCGGGGCAGGCGCTCGGCGACCCGATGACGTTCGGGCTCGACGCGGCGTTCCCGGCCGCGATGCTCGCGCTCACCCTGCCCGCCCTCAAGGACGCCGCCACCCGCAACGCGGCGCTCACCGGCGCGGTGATCGCGCTCGCGACGACGCCGTTCCTGCCCGCCGGGATGCCGGTGCTGCTCGCGCTCGCCGGGCTCGTCGCGTTCCGCACGACCACGAAGAAGGAGGAGCCGTGCCCGTCACCGCAGTCCTGATCCTCGGCGCGGGGACGTTCCTCATCCGGTTCGCCGGCCCGCTGCTGCGCAACCGTTTCACCCTGCCCGACAAGGTCCGCGACGTCATCTCGGCGAGCGCGACGGTGCTGCTGCTGGCGCTGGTCGCGGTCTCGGCGCTGACCAACGGCAAGCAGTTCGGCGGCTGGGCGCTCGCGGCCGGTGTCCTGGTGGGCGGGCTCGCGGCGTGGCGGAAGCTGCCGTTCGTCGCCGTCATCGTGCTGGCCGCCGCCACCACGGCCGGGCTGAGGTTCCTCGGCGTCAGCTGAGCACACCTTCCGGCAGTGCTCTCCGTAACCCCCCGCCCGCTCGCGACTCCCTTTCGTGTTTCCCGCCGGGTACGCGGGGGCCCCGCGTACCTTCTGCTCGAACGCGGGGCCCCCGCGTCCTACAGCCACGTCACGTAGAGGCAGTGGTGAACACTGGTGGATGACGCGCGGGCGGGTGGGGGAGGGAAGGCTGGGCGAGACTTCCGGTGCGCCACTAGTGCTTGCGGACGTGCGAGAACAGCAGGTTCGTGTGCACCTCGGTCACCTCGCGGCGGCTCGTGAACTTGTCGAGCACGAGCCGTTGCAGATGGCCGACGTCCGCCACCCCGACGTGGACGAGGAAGTCCTCCGGGCCGGTGACGTGCGAGAGGGCAAGCGTTTCCGGCAGTGACAGCACGTAGGCCATGAACGGGTCGACGATCTCCTTGGTGTGCGGGCGGATCTTCACCGCGAGCATCGCCTGGACGTGCCGCCCGACGGCCGCCGGGTCGATCTCCGCGTGGTAGCCGGTGATCACGCCGCGTTCCCGCAGCGCGCGGTGCCGGACGACCGCCGTGGACTGCGCGACGTTCACGCGTTCGGCCAGGTCCTTGTTCTGCAGCCGCGCGTCCTTCCGCAGTTCTCGCACGATGGCCTCGTCGATCGCATCCAGCACGGCTGTTCTCCGTTCCGCCGAATCGGCTGCGGTTGTTCGTCCACTCCGCCGAGTCAGTCTTCACCATTCGGGCCATGACGCGCATCGAGACCATCGCAGTGCACGGCGGCCGCGACGACCTGGCGGAGCTCGGCGTGCACGCGCCCCCGATCGACCTGTCCACCACCTACCCCGTGCCCGACCAGGCGCTCGGCGGGCAGGCGCTGGGCGACTGGGCCATCGGGGCCGCGCACGCCACCTCGCCCGTCTACGCGCGGCTGCACAACCCGACGGTCGCGCGGTTCGAACAGGCGCTCGCCGCCCTGGAGCACACCGAGACGTCGGTGGCGTTCGGCAGCGGCATGGCCGCGGTGACCGCCGTGGTCCAGGCCGCCTGCGTGATGGCGCAGAAGCCGCACGTCGTGGCGGTGCGGCCGTTGTACGGAGGCACCGACCACCTGCTGTCGTCCGGGCTGCTCGGCGTCACGACCACGTACGTCGAGGCCGGTCTCGTGGCGTCCGCGATCCGGCCGGACACCGGGCTCGTCGTCGTCGAGACGCCGGCCAACCCCAACCTCGACCTCGTCGACATCGAGCACGTCGTGCGGCAGGCCGGGGGAGTGCCGGTGCTGGTCGACAACACGTTCGCCACACCGATTTTGCAGAACCCTGCCCTGCACGGCGCCACGTACGTCCTGCACTCCGGCACCAAGTACCTCGGCGGTCACGGCGACGTGCTCGGCGGCGTCGTGGCGTGCTCGGAGGAACGGGCGGCGGCGTTGCGGCAGGTCCGGATCATCACCGGCGCCGTGCTGCACCCGCTGGGCGGCTACCTGCTGCACCGCGGGCTCGCCACGCTGCCGCTGCGCGTCGAGGCCGCGTCCCGGTCCGCCGCCGTGCTGGCCGACCGGCTCGCCGAGCACGACGCCGTCGAGTTCGTGCGCTATCCGGTCGCGTCCCGGCAGATGCGCGGCACCGGCGCCATGATCGCGTTCGGCGTCCACGGCGACCCGACCGAGGTCGTGCGGCGGCTGAAGCTCGTCACGCCTGCCGTCTCGCTCGGGTCGGTCGACACGCTGATCGAGCACCCGTCCGCGTTGACGCACCGGCTCGTACCCGGCGAAGAACTGCGCGCTTCTGGCGTTCCGGACAATCTTCTGCGCATTTCCGTCGGTTTGGAGCACGTCGAGGACATTTGGGAGGACTTGAGCTCCGCGCTGTGTGATGTCGATTACGTTAAGCCTTCCCCAACTGATTTCTTGGTGATGACCGCTTCTCGCTAGCGTCCGGACGCATCAGCGCGTCGGGGCGCGGGAGGTTCCGACGCGAGCAATTTTGCGTCTCGGAGGGAATCTCTTCGTGAGTTCTGCGGAAATCGACGCGGACGGCTACACCAAGGCGTTGAGCAAGCGCCAGGTGCAGATGATCGCCATCGGGGGCGCGATCGGCGTCGGCCTCTTCCTCGGTGCGGGCGGACGCCTCGCCGCGGCGGGGCCGTCGCTGATCCTGTCCTACGCGCTGTGCGGTCTCGCGGCGTTCTTCGTCATGCGCGCCCTGGGCGAGCTCGTGCTGCACCGCCCGGTCGCGGGCAGCTTCGTCGAGTACGCCCGCGAGTTCGTCGGCCCGTGGGCGGGCTTCACGGCCGGCTGGATGTACTGGGTGAACTGGGCGATGACCGGCATCGCCGAGATCACCGCCGTCGCGATCTACATGCACAAGTGGTTCCCCGACCTGCCGCAGTGGATCACCGCGCTGGTGGCGCTGGTCGTGCTGGTCGCCGTGAACATGTTGTCCGTCAAGCTCTTCGGCGAGCTGGAGTTCTGGTTCAGCGTCGTCAAGGTCACCGCGATCGTGGTGTTCCTGGTGACCGGCATCGGCCTGGTCATCGGCCACGCCGACATCGGCGGCACCACGGCCTCGGTCTCCAACACCCTCGGCCACGGCGGCCTGTTCCCCGCCGGGTTCGGCATCGCGCTGATGACGTTGCAGGCCGTCGTCTTCGCCTACGCGGCGATCGAGCTGGTGGGCATCGCGGCAGGCGAGACCAAGGAGCCCGAGAAGATCATGCCGCGCGCCATCAACGGCGTCGTGTACCGGATTGCGATCTTCTACGTCGGCTCGGTCCTGCTGCTGACGATGCTGCTGCCGTGGCACCACTTCACGGGCACCGAGTCGCCGTTCGTGACCGTGTTCTCCGCGCTGGGAATTCCGGCGGTCGGTGACATCATGAACGCCGTCGTGCTCACGGCCGCATTGTCGTCGTGCAACTCCGGACTTTACTCGACGGGCCGAATTCTGCGCTCGCTCGCGCAGAAGGGTGAGGCACCCGCGTTCACCGGCAAGATGAACTCCCGGCACGTCCCTTATGGCGGAATTCTGTTCACCGGAGTCGCCTACCTGTTTGGTGTGGTTCTCAACTACATCGTGCCGAAAGAGGCGTTCGACATCGCCATCGCCGTCGCCTCGCTGGGCGTGGTGTCGACCTGGGTGACGCTGATCGTCTGCCAGCTCAGGCTGCGGAAGAAGGCGCTGGCCGGGGAGGTCGAGCGGCCGTCGTACCGGATGCCCGGCGCTCCCTACACCTCGTACGGGACGCTCGCGTTCCTCGCGCTGGTGATCGGGCAGATGGCGTTCGCGGGGACCGCCGAGAAGATCGCGTTCTGGTCGATCCCCGTGCTCGCACTGGCGTTGTTCGCCGGGTGGCGCTTCGTCCAGGCGCGCCGGCCCGTCGGACCGGCGCGCGAGCAGCTCGTCGCCGCGGACTGACGTCAGCGCTGGGCTGCCGCCGCCTTGGCCACGAGCGCGTCGATCGTGGACTGGTGCGGCTGGTCCAGCGCCACCGCCGACTCGTCGACGAGGCCGGTCAGGCGGCTCACCTCCTCCTCGGTCAGCTCCGCGGCCAGGCCGGCGGCGCTCACGTTGGCCCGCAGGTGGTCCGGGTTCGACGTGCCGGGGATGACCACGATCGCGGGCGACCGGCGCAGCAGCCACGCCAGCGCCACCTGGGCGGGCGTCGCCCCGAGCCGCCGCGCCGGACCGGTCAGCTCGTCGTACGCGGCGAGCTGACCGGACGCCAGCGGGAAGTACGGGATGAACGTGATGTCCTGCGCCTCGCAGTCGGCGAGCACCTGCACGCCGCTGCGGTCGAGCAGGTTGAAGCGGTTCTGCACGGCCGCGATCGGCGTCAGCTCCTGCGCGCGGGCCAGCACCTCCGGTGACGCCCCGGAGAGCCCGATGCGGCGGACGAGGCCCTGCTCGCGCAGCTCGACGAGCACGCCGAGCTTGTCCTCCAGCGGCACGTCGCTCTTCTCGGCCAGGCCGTCGCCGTCGAGCCGCAGGTAGGTCAGCTCGCTGTGCTCGGCTCCGAGGTCGGCCAGCGCCTCGTGCAACTGGGCCCGGACGGTGTCCGGGTGGTCGGTGATGATCCACGACCCGTCCGGCCCGCGCCCCGCACCGACCTTGTTCCCGACGACGATGTCCTCGGGGAACGGCCGCAGCGCCTCACCGATCAGCTGGTTGACGGTGCGCGGCCCGTAGGCGTTCGCGGTGTCGAAGAACGTCACCCCCAGCTCGACCGCCAGCCGCAGCACCTTCCGCGCCGACTCGAGGTCGTCCGGCAGACCCCACACGTTCGGCCCCGCGAGCTGCATGGCGCCGTATCCCACTCGGTTCACTTGCGTTCTCCCTGTTCGTATCACCGATGCGACTAAGTCCGTATCAGTGCCTCGTATCAGTGATACGCCTGATGCCGTAGCATTGCAACCGTGGAGGAGACGAGAGCGCGGACGAGGCAGCAGGTCCTGGAAGCGGCGGCGGGCATCCTGGAACGCGACGGCGTCCAGGCGGTCTCCACCCGTTCGGTCGCGGCGGCGGCCGGTATCCGCGCGGCCTCGCTGTACCAGTTCTTCGAGGACAAGGACGGCCTGCTCGACGCGCTGGCGGTCCACGCGTTCGACCTCTACCTGGCCGGGAAGGACACGCTGCCGCGCACCGCCGACCCGGTCGCCGACCTGCGCCTGGGCTGGGACGCGCACGTCGCGTTCGGCCTCGCCCACCCCGCCCTCTACCTGCTGATGTTCACCCCGGCCCGCCCCGGCCGCCGCCCACCGGCCGGCGACCGGGCCCGCGTCCGGCTGCTCGGGTTCCTCGACCGGGTCGCGGAGGCGGGACGGCTGCGCGTGCCGCCCGCGGTGGCCGCCGAGCTGATGACGGCCGCAGCCATCGGGGTCACGTTGCGGCTGGTCAGCGCCGAGGACCCGGACACCGGCCTGTCGGCGAGGATGCGCGACACGGTCATCGGCTCCGTCGTCACGGACGTGGCACCGGCCGAGGAGTCAGGACTGGCGCCACGGGCGCTGGCGCTTGATGCCGCGCTCGCCGCTGCCGACGACCTGCCGTTGCGGTCCGCCGAGACGGCGTTGCTGCGCGACTGGCTCGAACGGCTGGCCCAGTAGAAAGGACGGCATGGCGTTTCTGGGGATGCTGAACGAGTTCTGCTGGATGGACCTCAAGACCCGCGACCCGGACGGCACCGCCGAGTTCCTCGGCACAGCGCTGGGCTGGCGGTTCGCGGTGGACGAGGAGGACTGGCGCAAGGCCACCAAGATCCACGCCGGTGATCACCCGATCGGCGGCGTGAGCGACCTGTCGAACCCGGTCTACCCGCCGGGCACGCCCGCCCACGTGGCGTTCTACCTGTCGGTCGACGATCTCGACCGGCGGGTGGAGGCCGCGGTGGTGGGTGGCGCCCGGCTCGTCGTGCCGCCGTTCGAGGCGGGCGACCAGGGCCGCACGGCGACGCTGGTGGACCCGGCGGGTGCCGCCTTCTCGCTGTGGGAGCCGCTCGCGTTCGCCGGGTGGTCGTTCCCGCCCGGCCTGGCCGGAGCCCCGCACCGCCTGGTCCTGGCCTGCGACCGGCCCGGCGAGGCCCGCAGCTTCTACCGCGACGTCCTCGGCGTGGCAGTGGAGTGCGCGGACTTCGTCGCGGCGCAGACCGCCGCGCCACGGTGGGAACTGGAGGTCTGGGCCGACTTGGACGACGGGGTGGTGACGAGCCCGGAGGGGCTGACGTTCCGGGTGCGGCGGCGCCCGCCAGCGGCCTGACCGGTGACCGGCGTTGTCGGTGCGCTCGAATAAGCTGGTGAGCATGGTTGCCGCCGCCCCTCCCGTCATCGGTGTGCTCGCTCTGCAGGGCGATGTCGAGGAACACCTCGTCTCGCTCGCCAAGTGCGACGTCACCGCCCGGCCCGTCCGCAGGCCCGAGGAGCTCGACGAGCTGGACGGCATCGTGCTGCCCGGCGGCGAGTCGACGACCATGAGCAAGCTGCTCGACAACTTCGGGCTGCTGGAGCCGTTGCGGGCGAAGATCAAGGGCGGCTTCCCCGCCTACGGGTCGTGCGCGGGCATGATCCTGCTGGCCGACAACGTGCTCGACGGGCGCGAGGACCAGCACCAGCTCGGCGGGCTGGACGTCACGGTGCGGCGCAACGCGTTCGGCCGGCAGGTCGACTCGTTCGAGACCGACCTCGACCTGGCGGGCGAGAAGGTGCACGCCGTGTTCATCCGCGCGCCGTGGGTGGAGGCGGTGAGCGGCGACGTCGAGGTGCTCGCTACGGTGCCTGTCACGGCGGAGGCGGGGGATGCCGCCGGTAGGATCGTCGCGGTCAGGCAGGGCAACGTGCTGGCTACGGCGTTCCACCCGGAGCTCACGGGGGATGAGCGCGTCCACCGCCTGTTCGTGGACATGGTTCGTGGTTCGACTGGTTCGGAGGACAAATGAGCGGCCACTCAAAGTGGGCGACGACCAAGCACAAGAAGGCCGCCATTGACGCCAAGCGCGGCAAGCTGTTCGCGCGGCTGATCAAGAACATCGAGGTGGCGGCACGAACCGGTGGCGGGGACCCGGACGGCAACCCCACGCTGTACGACGCGATCCAGAAGGCTCGCAAGAACTCGGTGCCGCTGGACAACATCGAGCGCGCGCGCAAGCGCGGCGCCGGTGAGGAGGCGGGCGGCGCCGACTGGCAGACCATCATGTACGAGGGCTACGGCCCCAACGGTGTCGCGGTGCTCATCGAGTGCCTCACCGACAACCGCAACCGCGCCGCCACCGAGGTCCGCACCGCGATGACCCGCAACGGCGGCTCGATGGCCGACCCCGGCTCGGTGTCGTACATGTTCAGCCGCAAGGGTGTCGTGATCGTGCCGAAGGCGGGCACGACCGAGGACGACGTCATGCTGGCGGTGCTGGAGGCGGGCGCCGAGGAGGTCAACGACCTGGGCGAGTCCTTCGAGGTCGTGTCCGAGGCGGGCGACCTGATCCCGGTGCGCCAGGCGTTGCAGGACGCGGGCATCGACTACGAGTCGGCCGAGTCGAGCTTCCTGCCGTCGGTGTCGGTGGCCCTGGAGGCCGAGGGCGCCAAGAAGATCTTCAAGCTGATCGACGCGCTGGAGGACTGCGACGACGTGCAGAACGTCTTCGCGAACTTCGACGTGTCGGACGAGGTCATGGCCGAGGTCGGCTGAGACGTCGCGGACGCGGGAACGCCGGTCACGGGTGTGACCGGCGTTTTTCGTCTGCTCACCGCACGTCGAGGGCGCCGATCGGGTCGGCCGCGTCCGCCAGTTCGGCCTGCAGCTGCTTCCACGGCAGGTCGTCGACGCCCAGCTCCGTCAGCAGGTACGCCCACGACGCGCGACGGACCAACGCGACGCGTTCGGGGCTCTCGTCGGTCGTGTCGGTGGCGTTGTAGCCGTGGATGCCGCCGAGCGAGTGCTCGCCGCCGAAGAGCGTGAGCAGGGCGCGGGCGCCAGGGCTCAGGCGGTAGACGTCGGTGAACCAGTCGGGGCCGCGGGTCGAGAGCAGCGACTGGTCGCGGTCACCGGCGACGGCGAGGAACGGCGTCGTCAGGTTGCCGAAGTCGGCGTGCATGAACGCGAAGTTCTCCTCGGCGAACGGCGTGAGCGCCTCGCCGGTGCCCGTCGTCGTGAGCAAGACCCCGGCCTTGACACGCGGGTCGGTCAGGTCGGGACCGGGCTTCCCGTCCGCGTCGAGGACGCGGGCGCCGAGCAGCATGCCGACGGTCTGACCGCCCCACGAGTGCCCCGCGACGGCGATGCGGCCGAGGTCGGCGCGTTCGGCGAGACCCGGCACCGCGCCGAGCACCTGGCCGAGGTCGTCGAGCACCCGCTGCACGTCCCGCACGCGGATCTTCCAGATGTCCGGATAACGCGGGTCGGCGGGCGTGAGGCCGAGCGTCACCGAGTCGAGGAACGTCGGCTGCACGACGACGAACCCGTTGCCCGCCCAGAAGTCGACCAGCGGGTCGTAGGACGACATGGACTGGGTGTACCCGTGGGCGAACACGATGATCGGCAGTCCCGTGCCGGTGACCGGGGCGGACACCCGCACCTGGAGGTCGTCGCCGCGGTCGGGTGCGGGCAGCACGACGGGCTTGACGCTGATGATCGAGGTGCCGAACGAGGGCAGGGCTGTGCTGGTCACGGGCATGACAGGATCCTTCTGACGAGTGCGGGAGCACCGGCTGTACGCTGAACCGGAGCGCGGTTCCGAATATACGGAGCAACGTTCCGGTTGGCAAGCGCGGGGAGAGGTGTCGCGGTGGGTGCGGAACAGGCGAGGTCGGCGAAGCGCGCGGACGCCCGGCGCAACGAGAAGGCGTTGCTCGACGCCGCGGCGGCGGTCTTCGTCACCGACGGCGTCGACGCCCCGGTGCGCAAGATCGCCGCTGAGGCGGGCGTGGGCATGGGAACGATCTACCGGCACTTCCCGACGCGAGCGGACCTCGTCATCGCCGTCTACCGGCATCAGGTCGACGCCTGCGCCGAAGCGGGACCCGCACTGCTCGCGTCGGCGGAGTCACCGTTCGCGGCACTGCGCGAGTGGGTGAACCTCTTCGCGGAGTTCCTGGTGACCAAGCACGGCCTCGCGAACGCGTCCCGCAGCGACCCGGACGGGTTCGCCGCCCTGCACGGCCTGTTCCTCGAACGGCTCGTGCCGGTGCTCGGCGACATCCTCACGGCCGCCCGCGAGTCCGGTGAGCTCACGGCGGACATCGCGCCGTACCAGCTGCTCCGCGCGATCGGCGACATCTGTGCGGGCGCCGAACGCGACGACCCGGACTACGACGCGCGCCTGACGCTCCGGCTGCTCCTCGACGGCTGCCGGGCCTGAACCCTGCGCCAGCGGTTCTCTCCGGCCGTCACCCCTCACATCCGTGTGTCATCCGTCCAGTGGTCACCGCCTCCTCTGCGTGACGTGGCATAGGTACGCGGGGGTCCTACGTTTCTTCCAGTGGTACGCGGGGCCCCCGCGTACTCGGCGGGAAACGCGAAAGTGCGTTGCGAGCGGGGCGTGGGTTACGGAGAGTGCTGATGGGAGCGGGGTCAGCGGGGTAGTGAGGCGCGTAGGGCGGTGGACTTCGGGTCGTCGAACTCGGCGAGGATCTCGGCCGCCTCCTGCGCGCAGCGCCGCGCCTCGTCCCCCCGGGGCAGTTCCCGGGCCAGGTGCACGAGGTTCTTGGCGAGCTTCCAGTGGTCGCCGAGCTGCCGGTGCGCGGCGGCGGCCTGCCGGTGGAAGTCGGCGGCGTCCTCGTCGCGGCCCAGGTCGCGGTAGGCCAGCCCGGCGCCCTCGACGGCCATCGCCTCCCGGCTGCGGTCGCCGTTCTGCCGGCAGAGGACGGCGGACGCCTGGTAGGAGACGAGCGCGGCACCCGGCTCACCGGCGGCCCGTTCGGCCTTGCCGAGGTACAGCAGCGCCGTCGCCTCCCACAGCCGGTTGGCCATCTCGCGGCTGATCGCGACGGCCTCCGAGGCGATCTCCAGCGACGTGGCCGCGTCGCCGCGTTCCCTTGCCGCGTAACTGATGGCGGTCAGCGCCATCGACTCGTAGAGGCGGCTGCCCAGCTCGCGGAAGATCCGCACCGACCGCGTCAGGTGCGCGTCCGCCTCGTCCAGGAGCCCGAGCTGCGCGCAGGTGTAGCCGAGGCTGTAGAGCACCGTCGGCAGCCACTCGCGATCGGCCAGCTCACCGGCCGCCGCGAGCGCCTCGGAGAGCGTGGCGCGGGCCTCGGCGAGCCGGTGCCGGAACAGGTGCACCCAGCCGAGCCCGTTCAGGCCCTTCACCACGTTGGGCAGGTCGCCGAGGTCCCGGTAGGTCGCGACGGCGGCGGCGTGGTGCGTGACGGCCTCGTCGAGCCGCATCGTCATGCGGCACAGGCGGCCCAGGCTGTCGTGCATCGCGGCCTGTTCCGCACGCAACCCCAGCTCCCGCGCGCACTCCAGGCCGGCCTGCGACGTCGACCGCCAGTCGTTGAAGTGGTTGTGCGTGGCGTAGATGCGTTCCAGGACCGTGGCCAGCCGCCAGGCCGTGCGCCGCTGACCCGTTCCCGCCGCCGCGTGCACGGCGGCCTCCAGGTTCGACTTCTCCTCCGCGTACCACCGCGCCGCCTCGCCGTGGGACGCGAACGGAGGCTCACCGGTCCGGGGCAGCTCGAACAGCAACGTCGTGTCGTGCGCGGTCATGAGCGCGCACTCGTACGTCATGCGCAGGTACCACTCGCAGACCCGCTGCACGGCGGCGAGCTGGTCCTCCTGCGAGATCTTGGACTGCGCGCAGTCCACCGCGTACGCCCGCAACAGGTCGTGGAACCGGTAACGCTCGTAGCCCGTCGCCTCCAGCAGGCAGGCACCCGCGAGCTGGTCGAGCGCGGTGCGGACCTGACGGCGGTTCCCGCCCGCCAGCGCCTCGGCCGCCGCCTCGCTGAAGTCGGCGCCCGGATGCAGGCCGAGCAGGCAGAACACCGTCGCCGTCTGCTCGGACAGCGCCCGATACGACCACGCGAACACCGTGTGCACCGCCTCGGCCTCGTCCGGGTCGCCGGTCGAGAGCGTGCTCCACAGCTCCGACTCGTCGCGCAGGCTCGCGATCAGCTTGCTCAGCGGCATCACCGGACGGCTCGCCGCCCGTTCCGCCGCCAGCCGCAACGCCAGTGGCAGGTACGCGCACAGCCGGGCCATCTCGGCGACCTCCGCCGGGTCGTCGCCGTGGCGGTACTCCCGGGTCGTGGCCGTCAGCAGCGCGACGGCCTCGGTCTCGGTGAGGGTGCCGAGCGTCCGCCGCCGCGCCCCGTGCCGGATCGCGAGCCCCTGCAGCTGGCTGCGGCTGGTGATGATCGCGAGGCTCTGGCCGGAACCGGGGATGAGCGGGCGAACCTGCGCGGTGCCGGCCGCGTTGTCGAGGATGATCAGCATCCGCCGGTCGGCGAGCGCCGACCGGTAGAGGCTCGACTTCGCCTCCGCCTCGGCGGGCACGGCCGCCGCGGGCACGCCGAGCGCGAGCAGGAACCGCTCCAGCGCCTGGTCGGGTGACACGGGCAGGCCGGGGTCGTAGCCGCGCAGGTCGATGTAGAGCTGGCCGTCGGGGAACTGGTCCCTGGTCCGGTGCGCCCAGTGCAGCGCGAGCGACGTCTTGCCCACGCCCGCCGTCCCCGAGATCACGTACACGACGAGGTTCTCCTCGTCGACCAGCAGCTCGTCCAGCGCGGCCAGTTCGGAGATCCGGTTGACGAACCCGCGCACGCCCCTCGGCAGCTGCAGCGGACGGTGCCCGCGACCGCCGGGGCCGTAGTGGAAGTGGATCCCGCCCTCCACGTACCCCGCCTGCACGACCTCGCCGGAGTTGCTGTGCACCTCCGACCGGGTGCCGGGCGCGGGATCGTCCTCCGGACGGCTCGGCATCGTGCTCACCAGCGGAACTCGCCGAGCAGCTCGCGGACCTCCGCGTCACCGGTCCGCGCGAGCACGGCGGTGAGCGGCTCGGCGGCGGGCACCCCGCCGCGGCCCGCGTCGTTTCGGACCCACGACGGCACGTGACCCAGCAGCAGCAACGTCCGGTGCCCCGCGGCGGCCGACGACGGTGCCGTCCGGTGCCAGAGCCCGCCGTGGATGACGACCGCGTCGCCCGGTTCGAAGAACAGCTCCACCTGACCGGGCCGGTCGCCGCGGTCGCCGAGCGGAATCCGCACGTCGGCGCGCGCGTGCGACCCTGGCAGCACCACCAGCGCGCCCTCGGCGGGCGACACCCGGTCGAGGTAGATCAGGCAGTGCAGCTGGTGCGGGTGGCAGAAGAACGGAGGCACCGGGTCCGGGACCACCGGGAGGTGGTGGTGCCACGGCACGGCGATCCCGGCGACGCCGGGGTAGTGCAGGCGTGCTTCGAGGTCGACCCAGACCTGCGGGCCGAGGAGCGTGCGTGCGAGAGACAGGACCGGCTCCAGGCGCAGCAGCCGGTGGAACCCCGCGTCCTTGTCGAGCAGCCCGCGCAGGTAGATGCTGTTGCCCGGCACCCACTCGGCACCGGGCCTGCCCTCCTCTGCGGCGGCGAGGGCGTGCACGCGGGCGCACAGCGCCGCCACCGCGGAGGCCGGGAGCAGCCCGCGGCGCACGAGGTAGCCGGACCGCACCAGGTGGTCGACGTCGGCGGCGCCGACCCCCGTGGTGACGACCCGGCGCGGATACCCCGCCGCCTGGTCGTTGATCACGAATTCCGTGCGAACGGCTTCGTCGTCCACGACCGGTTCCCGCTCTCGCACGGACGGCCCGGGAGCTCGGCGAGGAGCTGTTCCAGCGGGAACGACCTCGCGTGGAACTCACGCCACGCCCGCCGCGCGTGCCAGAGGCGCTCCGGGTGGTCGTTGCGGTTGATGTAGAGCAGCTCGCCTTCCGGGGTGTAGCTGAGGTCGACGACCACGGCTTCGTCGAACAGCCAGGTGTCGGTGTAGTAGAGGTCCGGCACGTCCTCGCGGTAGATGAACCGGATGTCCTCGCCCGCCGCGCTGTTGACGCGGTAGTACCAGTCGATCTCGAACCGCAGGTACGGCGTCAGCTCGTGGTCGATGATGTGGACGCGGCCCATGTACTTGCCCGCGGCCACGCTCCGCCTGATGTTCGCCGCCCACTCCTCGTTGCGACCGGCGGGCAGCGGCCGTCCCGACCGGTAGTGCTCGATCGGCTCCCGTTCTTCCTCGACGGTGTAGACCGGCAGCGTCTCGATGCGCGTCGCGGACTTCCGGAAGTCGACGAAGAGCCGGCCGAACTGCTCGTTGTTGAGAATGATCGGAACCACCCCGCCCCGTCAGCCTCTGAAAACGCGTTCGAGGATGTAGCGGGGAATTTCGACCGCGCTCTCACCGGGTGGGAATTCCAGCCCGCTGCGCTGCGCGTCCACGTCGAAACCCTGGACGACGATCGTGTCGTTCTCCGTCTCGTACACCGCGGGGCACGGGCCGTTGCCACAGCCGGATCCGCCGATCAACGTGAGTTTCACGATGCTCCCTCTGTCATGCCGTGCGCGACAAGGGAACCGAATTCTATCCGTTCGTTTGGTCCGGTACAACCTGATGGCACGCTTTTGTCACACTTTCGAGAAAAGCGCACCAGAAGGAGTGAAGGAGTGGTCAGCGAGGGTGTGGTCCGGTGACCAGTTTGGTGAATGCCGACCAAGCATCAGCTGAGACGGGAACGTGGGTGGTGGGCTTTTTGCTGTCCCGGATGCCGATCCCGTGACCCACTTCGACGCAGTTGTTGCCGCTGCCGCTGTAACTGCTCTTGCGCCAGGTGGTCACGGGAGTTCCTCCGTGCTGCTGTCGATCACGGCGGGACTTGAGCCGACCGCGAGGCGCAGGAAAGCGGACCACGTCTCGGGGCCGAGGGGGAGGTGGATGGCGGGAGCTTTGCTGTCTCGGATGCCGATCCCGCGACCAACCTCGACGCAGTTGTCGCCGCTGCCGCTGTAGCTGCTCCTCTGCCACTTGGTCATCGAAGGTCTTCCGGGCTGCTGTTGGTCACGGCGGGGCCTGAGGCGACCGTCAGGCGCAAGAAAGCCGACCACGCCTCGGGGCCGAGGGGGAGGTGGGTGGCGGGGGCCTTGCTGTCTCGGATACCGATCCCGCGACCCACCTCGACGCAGTTGTCGCCATCGCCGCTATAGCTGCTCTTGCGCCATGTGGCCATCAGGAGCCCTCCAGGATGCTGTTGATCACCGCCCTCGATTGTTCCTCATCGAGGGCGACGCCAGCGAGGTCCTTCAGGATGTTCTCGTACGTCTTGACCGTGTCGGCGTCGTCGAAGAACAGGCAGCACTTGACGCTCTCGACGTAGATGACAGACGGGTACTTCGGAAACCGCATGACGCGGAAGTCGCCTGCCGCGCCCGCGTGCATGCCAACCGAGGTGGGGACGACCCGGATGGTGATGTACCGCCGTACTGACAACCGCAGCAGGTGGGCGAGCTGCTCGCGCCACACCTCCCTGCCGCCGACAGGCAGGCGGAGTGCCTGTTCATGGACGAAGAAGGTAAAAGTGCGGGTGTATTCGAGGATGGACGCCCGCGCGGCTCTCGCCGCGGCCACTGCCTCCCGCTTCTCCGGTGGAACCGTCCGGGCCTTGGCGGTGACGGCCTCGACGTACTCCGGGATCTGGAGCAGTCCGGGTACGAGGATCATCGACCAGCAGACGATCTCGTCGGCGTCGCGTTCCTGGTTGATGAGGGTGCGGACCTGGTCCGGCACGCCGTCGTCGGGCACCTGGAGGTAGACGTTGCCCGACTCGCGGAACAGGGCGAGGAGCTCCTCGCGTTCGGCGAGCGGGGTGCGGCAGTAGGCGAGGAGCTCGCGGACCTCGGCCTCGGTCACCCCGCCCTTGCCGGCGAGCATGTCGCTGATCTTGGCTTCCTGCCAGCCGAGCAGCTCGGCGAGCCTGCGCTGGGTCAGGCCGGTGCGTTCGATGGCGGCGCGGACGCCGGCGCCGAACTCGCGGCCCACCACGCTGGACGATCTTTTGGGCATGGGAGAACGCTAGGGACGACGACGCGTCCGCTCCATCGTTCACGACCAAATGTGCCTGAAGGTGGGAGGGGTTGGAGCGGCTCCAAGCAGGTCAGGGCGTGGGCCGGGTGCCGTAGGCTGGGCGTCGTGCTCTCCGACGAAGACATCGAACTGCGGGCCCGGCTGCTGTCCGCGGCCGACCGGCACGGCCACACCAACATCGTCGTGAACCCGGACGCCGAGGGTCCGGGCTACGTGTTCTCGGTGGGGGCCTGGCGGCGGTTCGGCGTCGCCGAGGCGGTCGTCATCGGGCTGCCGCAGGGCATGGGCGAGAACCTGGTCAACGCGTACGTGAAGCGGGCCAGTGCGGGGGAGCGGTTCCAGCCGGGCAAGCTCTACCACGACTTCTTCGAGGGCGTGCCGATCACGTTCGAGCGCGTCTACAAGGGGTTCTACCCCGAGTTCTTCGGCAGCGCCTACCTGCTCTACGACGGGCCGGACTTCGCGGCCGTGCAGATCATCGTGCCGACGCCGCAGGGCCACTGGCCGTGGCAGCCGGACGCGCCGGAGGGGTTCGGCGACCACCAGCTGGTGCTGACCGAGAGCGGTATCCCCGAGAGCTGGACGCCGGGCGTCACCGGGCCGTGAGCCCGCGTTGTACGCGGGTTGTCGTCCGCTGACGACGGCCCGACACCGGACAACGTCAGACCTGTACAAAGGCGGTGTGGTCACCGGACGGGGGGAGATCCGGGGGTCATGTCAGGGGGAGGAGCGCTCCGCCTCGCGGGGAACCGGGGGTGCGGGGCGGGGCGCTTCAGAAGCGGCTACGGCTTGCGGCCCAGCAGGCCGATGAGCCTCGTCTGGTCGTCCGCGTCGTCGGCGACCGGGACCGGTGAGTCGAACAGGGGCGAGCCGCTCCACTCCTCGGCGTTCGCCTCCACGTAGCGCAGCACCGCCGACGCGAGGGCCGGGTCGATCCGCTCGTCGGCGCCGATCGAGCGGGCCAGGTCCCACGCGTGGACGGCCAGGTCCGTCGTCATCTGCCAGCAGTACTCCTCGGCGGGGATCTCGCCGGAGGACACGCTCACCGTCTTCGTCAGCGCCGCCGGCTCCAGCCACGCCTCGCGCGCCGACGCGGCGGCCACCACCCACGACACCAGCGGGTCGTCGCCGAGGTTGTCGTGGTCGAACCGGTCGCCGACCTGCTGCACGGTGCAGCCCGCCAGCAGCTCGGGGGCCCAGAGCTGTTCGTGCACCAGGTGGCCGACGAGGTCCCTCACCGACCACTCCCGGCAGGGGGTGCCGAGCGACCACTGGTCGGGCGCGACCTGCCGCACCCGACGGTCGAACTCCGTCATCGCCACGCCGTGCGCCTGGATCAGCTCCATTCCAGCAGTGCATCAAACACCGCTGCGACGCGCACCCCGGAGTGAGAGTTGGGCCACTCGGCCGCGTGCTCGTTGCGGCTCGTACAACCGTTCGGCGTAACGTGAATCGATCCGCCGTGACATCGTTGACACGAGAGGACGACGAGCGTGAGCGCTCCCAGCGCCAGCACCTCCACCACGGACAAGGGCTTCTTCGGTCACCCCAGGGGCTTGTCCACGCTGTTCTTCACCGAACTCTGGGAACGGTTCTCCTTCTACGGGATGAAGGCCATTCTCGGCCTCTACCTGTGGACGGCCGTGTCCGAGGGCGGTCTCGGCGTCGACAAGACGCTCGCACTGTCCGTCGTGGCCATCTACGGCACCGCCGTGTACATGTCCGGCGTGGCGGGCGGCTGGCTCGCCGACCGCGTGTGGGGCGGGCAGCGGTCGACGTTCTACGGCGGCGTGCTGATCATGTTCGGGCACATCGCGCTGTCGGTGCCGATCGGCATCACGGGCGTGTACCTCGGCCTGATCTTCATCGTGTTCGGCACCGGCCTGCTCAAGCCGAACATCTCGACCGTCGTCGGCGGCCTGTACGACAAGACCGACACCCGCCGCGACGCCGGTTTCACGGTGTTCTACATGGCGATCAACATCGGTGGGTTCGTGTCCCCGCTGATCACCGGTGCGCTGGCGGACGGCGTCGGCTTCCACGCGGGCTTCGCCGTGGCCGCGGTCGGCATGGCGGTCGGCCTGGTGCAGTACCGCCTGGGCCGCAAGTACCTGCGCGGCTCCGCGGCCGTCCCGCCGAACCCGCTGCCCCCGGCCGAGAAGGGCCGCGTCTACGGCCTCATCGGCGGCATCGCGGTCGCGATCGGCGTGCTGGGGGTCGTCTCGTACCTGCTGGGCGACGTCGAGGGCGTCATCCTGATGATCAGCGTCATGTCGATCGTGCTGCCCATCGGCTACTTCACCGTCATGCTGCGCAGCCGCAAGACGCTGCCGGAGGAGAAGCCGCGCGTCATCGCCTACATCCCGCTGTTCATCGCCGCGGCCATGTTCTGGCTGATCTTCGAGCAGAGCGCGTCGGTCATCGCCGAGTTCGCGGACTCCAACGTCGACAACCACGTGTTCGGCTGGGAGTTCCCGGTCGCCTGGTTCCAGTCGATCAACCCGATCATGATCATCGCGCTGGCCCCGCTGTTCGCGCTGCTGTGGGTCAAGCTCGGCGACCGGTCGCCGTCCACGCCCCGCAAGTTCGCGGGCGCGCTGGTGCTCGTGGGCCTGTCGTTCGTGGTGATGTTCTTCGCGAGCAGCTCGGCGGCCGACGGCAAGGTGACGCCGTTGTGGCTCGTGCTGATGTTCCTGATCATGACCGCCGGTGAGCTGATGCTGTCGCCGGTCGGCCTGTCGGCGACGACGAAGCTCGCGCCCAAGGCGTTCGCCTCGCAGACGATGAGCCTGTGGTTCCTCGCGACGTCGGCCGGCACCGGCGTGGCGGCGCAGCTCGTGAAGTTCTACACGACGAGCCCGTCGGCGTACTTCCTGACGCTGGGCGGCGCGGCCGTGGTGCTCGGTGGCGCGCTCGCCGTCGCGGCTCCGGCGATCCGCAAACTCATGTCGGGTGTCGAATGAGCCCCGTCGAACGACGGCCCTGAAGAAGGTGAGAGGGAGGCCCGTCGCGGCGGCGGTGCGGCGGGTCTCCCTCTCTTCCACAAGGATGCACTACGGAGATGTGTCATTGGGGCTCGAACATTGCTCCAGTCAGGTGAAGTCGAGCACTCGCCGCAACAATTTTCGCTTCCAGTCAGCTTTGCCTCACGGCCAGTGATCGTTTGGTCTCGTTCGTCCGAACCGGAAGTCGCAAGGCGCCCCGGATCAGCCTCGACCTCCGGCGGGCCACCGGGCCGTCCTGGGCGAGGCCGGGGAACCGCTTGAACAGCTCGTGCAGCGCGACGGCGCCCTCGATCCGGCTCAGCCCCGCCCCGATGCAGTAGTGGATGCCCGCGCTGAACGCGAGGTGCTCGCGCGCGTTCGACCGTGCCGGGTCGAACGCGGAGGGGTTGTCGAACACGCGCGGGTCCCGGTTCGCCGCCGCCAGCACGAGCATCACCGGCGTCCCGGCGGCCAGGCTCACCCCACCCAGCTCCAGCCGCTCCTTCGGCCAGCGGATCGTGTACTGCACGGGCGGGTCGAGCCGCAGCACCTCCTCCACGAACCCCTCCGCGTACTCGGGGCTCTGCGCGAGCGGCGCCACGGTGTGCGGGTTCTCGAACGCCTTCAGCACGCCGTTGCCGATCAGGTTGACCGTCGTCTCGAACCCGGCGAACAGCAGCAGGCCGGTCGTGGCGACCAGGTCCTCGCGGCTGAGGTCCGCGTGCCGCGTCACGAGGTGGCTGACGATGTCGTCCTGCGGCGCGCGGCGGCGTTCCTCGATCAGCACGTCGATGAAGTCGTTGTACTCGGAGATCGTCGTGTGCAGGTTCTTGAGCTGCTTGTGCGACCAGACCCCGTCGAGCGTCTCGGCGAGCGCCGACCCCCACCGCGCGAACGTGTCCTGGTGGCCGTCCGGTATGCCCAGCAGGTCCGCGATGACCTGGATCGGCACCTGCGACGCGAAGTCGCTGACGAGGTCGAACCGGTCGCCCAGCCCGTCGAGGTGGTTCGCGACGATCCGCCGGATCGACTCCGTGCGGTCCTTGAGAGCCCGCGGCGTGAAGAACGGCTGCACGAGCCTGCGCAGCCGCGTGTGGTCCGGCGGGTTCTTCATCAGGAACGAGTCCTGCACCGGGTTGACGACCTTCTCGCCGTCCCGCACGAGGGTGATCGGCACCATCGAGGCTTCGTCGAAGGTGGCGGTGATGAACCTGTTGTCGCGCAACACCGAGTCGCAGATCTCCCGCGACGGCGACACGTACGCGCCCATGCGGCTGCGGACCAGGTCGCCCCGCGCCCGCACCTTCTCGTACAGCGCGTACGGGTCGCGGTTCGGCGACAACGCCATGACGCCCGCGTACGGGTCACCGAGCAGCGCGTAGCCGCGGACGATCGTGCGCAGCGCGAGGAACTGGACGGCGGTCTTCATGCCTCCACAGTGGTGAAGACGCGAAGAACCTTCAAGAGCTGCGCCGGTGACGCCGCACGGTTTCCTCGACCAAGTCCAGCACCGGCTCCATGTTCTCCGCCGGCAGCCCCATCGCGAGGTGCGAGACCAGCCCTTCGAGGACCAGTTCGAGGAAGCTCGTGAGCACCGTGACGTCGACGTCGTCGCGCAGGTTCCCGGCCTCCCGCTGGCGGATGAGCCGCTGCCGGGTCGCCGTCGTGAGCTGCTCGCTGCGCTCGGCCCACCGCGCCCGGAAGTCCGGGTCCGTGCGCAGCCGCCGCGACACCTCCAGCCGCGTGCCGAGCCAGTCCGCCGCGTGCTCGCCGGTGCGCTTCTCCGGCTCGTCGAGCAGGTCGCGCATCACCTGCACGAGACCCTGCTCGGCCACCACGTCGGCCATCCGCAGCGCCTCGTCCTCGGCGAGGGCGAGGAAGAGCGACTCCTTGTCCCGGAAGTGGTGGAAGATCGCACCGCGGGACAGTCCCGTCGCCTCTTCGAGACGGCGTACTGTGGCGCCTTCGTAGCCGTGTCGCGCGAAACAGGCACGCGCGCCGTCGAGGATCTGACGGCGGCGGGCGTCGAGGTGGTCCTGGCTCACCCTGGGCACCTGAAGATGGTGGCAGGGCGGGGACGGGAAATCCAATCCGTACGTACGGATTGCGTGGGTCCGGTGGTGTGATCCTCACGGCTGCCGGCCGGGTCCGGTCGCGAGGCCGATAAACCCTTTCCGCACGTTCGTGTGGATCTTCGGACTGACGGGTCCCGCTGCGCGCCGTCCCGGCCCTATCCTGCCGACATGGAGACCCAGGAGACCGTCGGGCAGCCGACGCGCGTCGAGCGCCTCGGATGGCAGCGGCGCGAGTCGAACGGCGTCCACGTGGTCGACCTGATGCTGAGCCGCACGGTCTCCGACCTGATCGCCGCTCTGGCCGAGAACCTGGCGGCGAACAGGGACAGGTGACCCGCTCACGTCGGCCGGGGTGTGCGCGCACGAGCCCGCACACCCTTGTTCCGTAAGGAACAGAAGGCTGCGAGTGTCAGACCCCGCGTGTAGCGTCGATTGAGCCTGACGATCACGGGGAGTGTGGCAGCGTGACAGCGTTGCGTAACGAACCGGCGCCGGCGATGTTCGCCGACCGCGCCGCGGCCGAGGCGTACGTGGCCTCGGTCTGCTTCAAACACGGGCCTCCGCGGCTGTACGGCGTGGAGCTCGAATGGACCGTGCACCACGCCGAAGACCCGGCCCAGGTCCTCGATCGACATCGGCTCGCCACCGCGCTCGGCGACCACGCACCACCCACTCTCGTTCCGGACAGCCCCCAGAGGCCGCTTCCCAGCGGCACCCCGCTGACCGTCGAACCGGGCGGGCAGGTCGAGATCTCCACACCTCCCTGCACCAGCCTCCCCGACCTCTTCCGCACGGTCGCCCAGGACATCGCCCACCTCACCGCGATGCTGGCGGACCACGGCCTCGTGCTCGGTGACAAAGGAGCCGACGCGCACCGGGGCCCCACGCGCATGCTGCGGGTGCCTCGTTACGCGGCGATGGAGCACGCGTTCGGCGAGCTCGGCCCCGACGGCATCTCGATGATGTGCTGCACCGCCGGTTTACAGGTCTGCATCGACTTCGGCGAGCAGAAGCACCTCCAGGACCGCTGGGCCGCCGTGCACCGGCTCGGCCCCGTCCTCACCGCCCTCTTCGCGAACTCGCCCACCACCGGTGGCCTGCACACCGGGTGGGCGTCGGCCCGCATGCGAACCCTCTACGGCACGGATCCCGTGCGCACCAGGCCGAGCGCCGTGTGCGCCGATCCGGCCGCCGCCTACGCGCGGCGAGTTCTCGACACCCCGGTCATCGCCGTCCGCGGTCCCAGCGCCAACTGGATCCCGCCGCGCAAGCTCACGTTCGCCGAGTGGATCGACGGAGCCCTCGACCGCAGGCCCACGAGCGACGACCTCGACTACCACCTGACGCTCCTGTTCCCGCCCGTGCGACCACGCGGGTACATGGAGATCCGGTACCTGGACACGCCCGCCCCTGGCGGGTGGATCGCGCCGAGTGCGCTGCTCGTCGCGCTGTTCAGCGACCCGTCCGTCGTGGACGGTGTGCTGGCGGCGACCGAACGGGCCGCCGGGCGGTGGCTGGCCGCCGCCCGGCACGGGATGGCCGACGACCGCATCGCCAAGGCGGCGCGCGACGTCGTCGCCCTCGGTGTGGAGGCGATGCCCCGCACCGGGCTTCCCGCCGACCAGATCAGCACCATCAGCCGGGAGCTTGAGGGGAAGCTGTGACCGAACAACTCCGCGAGCAGGTGGCGGAGGAACTGGCGCGTTCGCGCGCGCGTTCCACCGCCCTGACCGACGCCGTCGACGAGCACGACCTCGTCCGGCAGCACTCGAAGCTGATGTCGCCGCTGGTCTGGGACCTGGCGCACATCGGCAACCAGGAGGAGCTGTGGCTCGTCCGCGACGTCGGCGGCCGTGAACCGGTCCGCAGCGACATCGACGAATATTACGACGCGTTCAAGTACGGCCGGTCGGTGCGGCCGGAGCTGCCGCTGCTGAACCCGCGCGAGGCCCGCCAGTACGTCGGTGACGTGCGCGGCAAGGTGTTCGACGTGCTGGAGAAGGTCCCGCTGGAGGGCCGCAGGCTCGTCGAGAACGGCTTCGCGTTCGGCATGATCGTGCAGCACGAGCAGCAGCACGACGAGACGATGCTCGCCACCCACCAGCTGCGCACCGGCGACCCGGTCCTGCACGCGCCCTTACCGCCCAGAGGAAACCTCGTCCCCGCCACGGAGGCGTTCATCCCGGGTGGACCGTTCGAGATGGGCACCTCCGACGAACCGTGGGCGCTCGACAACGAACGTCCCGCGCACACCGTCCACGTCGACCCGTTCTTCATCGACACCACCCCGGTCACCAACGGTGAGTACGCCGAGTTCGTCCTGGCGGGCGGGTACGACGACCGTCGGCTGTGGACGGAGGAGGGCTGGGAGCACCGCACGACCGCGAAGCTCGTCGCACCGCGGTTCTGGCAACGCGAGGGCAGCTCGTTCGTGCGCACAGCGTTCGGCGTCACGGAGCCGGTCGTCGCGGACGAACCGGTGGTGCACGTGAGCTTCCACGAGGCCCAGGCGTACGCGACATGGGTGCGCAAGCGCCTGCCGACCGAGGCAGAGTGGGAGAAGGCGGCCCGGTTCGACCAGGAGACCGGACGGTCGCGGCGGTACCCGTGGGGCGACGAGGACCCGCGGGAGCGGCACGCGAACCTCGGCCAGCGCCACCTGCGCCCGGCTCCGGTCGGCGCCTACCCGGCGGGCGCGTCGCCGAGCGGCGTGCACCAGCTGATCGGCGACGTGTGGGAGTGGACGTCGACGGACTTCCACCCGTACCCCGGTTTCGAGGCGTTCCCGTACCGCGAGTACTCGGAGGTCTTCTTCGGACCCGAGTACAAGGTGCTGCGCGGTGGCTCGTTCGGCACCGACAAGTCGGCGGTCCGCGCGACGTTCCGCAACTGGGACTACCCGATCAGAAGGCAGATCTTCGCGGGCTTCCGCTGCGCCAGGGACGCCTGACCGGTGTGCCGCCACCTGGCTTACCTGGGCCCCGCCGTGCCCTTGGCCGGGCCGCTGTTCGACGCGCCGCACTCGCTGGAGCGCCAGTCGTACGCGCCGGGGGACATGCGGGCGGGGGGAACGGTCAACGTCGACGGCTACGGCGTCGGCTGGTTCCCCGGCCCCGTCCGGTACCGGCGCGCGGGGACGCTGTGGAGCGACGCGAACCTGCGGCAGCTCGCCGGCGCGCGGTCCACGGCGTTCCTCGCGGCGGTGCGGTCGGCCACGGCCGGGATGCCGGTGGCGGACGCGGCCTGCGCGCCGTTCGCCGACGACACGTGGCTCTTCAGCCACAACGGGCGGATCGACGGCTGGCCGCACACCGCGGCGGGGCTCGCGAAGACCCTCGACGTCACCGACCTGCTGACGATGGACGCGCCGACCGACTCGGCGCTGCTGTGGGCCGTGCTGCGCAGGCGCCTGGCGACCGGGGCGCGGCCGGAGCAGGTGCTCGCCGACCTCGTCCGCGAGGTCGTGGAGGAGGCGCCGAAGTCCCGCCTGAACTTCTTGCTGACCAACGGAAAGGCACTCGTGGGGACGACGTGGACACACGCCCTGTGGGTGCTGCAGAAGGGCGAGGGCGTGACACTCGCGTCCGAGCCGCTCGACGACGACCCGGACTGGCGGGAGATCCCCGACCGGCACGTGGTCGCCGCCGTTCCATCCACTGTGGAGGTTCGACCGATATGACCGAGCCGGTGCTGGACGTGCACCTCACGCCCGAGGACGCCGCGCACGCGCTACGAGCGGACGTGCGCGCCGGGCTGACCGCGAACCCGAAGTGGGTCTCGCCCAAGTGGTTCTACGACGCGACGGGCAGCGCGTTGTTCGAGGACATCACCCGCCTGCCGGAGTACTACCCGACCCGCGCCGAACGCGAGGTCCTCGCCGACCGCGCGGGGGAGATCGCCGCGGCCACGGGCGCGCACTCGCTGGTGGAGCTGGGTTCCGGGTCGTCGGAGAAGACCAGGCTGCTGCTCAGCGCCCTGCGCGAGCAGGGCACGCTGCGGCAGTTCGTGCCGCAGGACGTGTCGGTGTCGGCGCTCACCGAGGCGGCCCACGCGATCATGGCCGACTACCCGGGACTGCGCGTGCACGGCGTCGTCGGCGACTTCACCCAGCACCTGGCGCTGCTGCCGGGCGAGTCACCGCGGCTCGTCGCCTTCCTGGGCGGCACGATCGGCAACCTCATCCCCGAGGAGCGGGAGAAGTTCCTCCGCACCGTCCGCGACGTGCTCGAACCGGGGGAGTGGCTGCTGCTCGGCACCGACCTGGTCAAGGACGAGGAGACGCTGGTCCGCGCGTACGACGACGCGCAGGGCGTCACGGCGGAGTTCAACCGCAACGTGCTGAAGGTGCTCAACCGCGAGGTCGGCGGCGACTTCGACGTGAACGCGTTCGAGCACGTGGCGCTGTGGAACGCCGAGTGCGAGTGGATCGAGATGCGCCTGCGGGCGAAGCGGGCCATGACCGTGACGCTCGCCGGGCTCGGTCTGACCGTCGAGTTCAAGGAGGGCGAGGAGCTGCGGACCGAGGTGTCGGCCAAGTTCCGCGAGGACGGTGTGCGGCGCGAACTGGAGGACGGCGGGTTCTCGCTGCACGGCTGGTGGACCGACGCGGAGAAGCGGTTCGCCGTTTCACTCGCCCGCGCCGTGTGACCGGGTGAACACCCTCCGATAGGAGGTTACCCGCGGCCCGCCGTGAGTGGTGGGCTGCGACGATGACTCCTGCAACTTCGCGGGCCGTGCGTGCGGCGCTCGTCGGCGCGCTCACGCTCGGCACCGCCATCACCGGCCTGGGCACCGCCTCCGCCCAGCCCGAGGCAGCGTCGACCGTCAGACCCGCCACCTGGGGGCCGTGCGCGGAGGACGTCCTCGCCGAGATCCCCGCCGCCGAGCGCACCCGCGTGAGCTGCGCCGTCCAGACCGTCCCGGTCGACCACTCGCGCCCGCGCGGTGACCGGACCGGCATCGTCATGATGAAGCGCCCCGCCGGCGACCCGGCCAAGAAGATCGGCTCGCTGTTCATCAACCCCGGTGGACCCGGCGGCGCGGGCCTGATCTACGGCGCCTACGGTGCCAGCTTCTTCACCCCGGAGGTCCTGGAGAAGTTCGACCTCATCGGCTTCGACCCGCGCGGCGTCGGCCGCAGCGCCCCGTTGCGCTGCTTCCGCACCCAGGAGGAGGCCGAGGCGGTCCTCGACGGCTGGTACGCGCTGCCCACCACCAAGGACGAGATCGCGAGCGCGATCCGCCAGTCCAAGGTCTACACCGACTACTGCGGCATCAACGCCGGTCCGCTGCTCAACCACATGTCGACCGAGGCCGTCGCCCGCGACCTCGACGTGATGCGTGAAGCCGTCGGCGACCGGCAGCTCACCTACGTCGGCTTCTCCTACGGCACGCTGCTCGGCGCCACCTACGCGAACATCTTCCCGGCGAAGTCGCGCGCCCTGGTGCTGGACGGCAACGTCGACCCGCGGCTGCGTCTGGCCGACGGCGCGCAGTACGACCGCGAACGCGCCCGCGGCTTCGAGATCGCCCTCGACGCGATGCTCAAGCGCTGTGACAGCGTGGGCGTGGAGAGGTGCGCGTTCGCCGGTGGGGCGCGCAAGAAGTTCGACGACCTGCGGGAGAACCTGCGCAAGGGCCCGACGACCCTGCCCGGCGGCTCGCAGGTGACGCTGACCGACGTCGTGGGCCAGACCGCGGGCAGCCTCTACAGCCCGTCGTCGTTCCAGTCCCTGACGGCCTGGCTGCAGTCGATCCACGTGGCGCAGAACCCGTCCGCCGCGCTGGGCGCCCAGTCCGCCGTGGACGTTCCGAAGGTCGCCAACGGACGGCTGGACGTCCGCGCGCTGCCCGAGACGCCCTACGAGTCGGACGACTCGTACTTCGCGGTCAACTGCATCGACAAGCCGTTCGCGCGCACCAACCGCGACTGGGCGTCGACCGCGGCGAAGTGGGAGAAGGAGTCGCCGACGTTCGGCCGCTACCAGGCCGCGTCCGACCTGCTGACGTGTGCGACGTGGCCGACCCGAAACCCGGACCGCTGGACCGGGCCGTGGAACCGCCACACGAAGAACCCGGTCGTCGTGGTGGGCAACTACTACGACCCGGCGACGCAGTACCTGTTCTCGCAGCGCATGGCCAAGCAGCTCGGCAACGCGCGCCTGATCAGCGTCGACGCGTTCGGGCACTGCATCCTCGGTGACTCGGCCGGTGCCGACGCGGCGGTGACGAGGTACCTCGTCGACCTCACCGCCCCCGCAAACGGCACGGTCTACCAGCCGGACACGCAGCCGTTCTGAACCCGCTTCAGCAGCGCTGTCCGTAACCCCCTGCCCCGTTCGCAACTCTCTTTCGTGTTTCCCGCCGGGTACGCGGGGGCCCTACGTTCCCTCCCATAGGACGCGGGGGCCCCGCGTCCTATAGCCACGTGACGCAGAAGCATCGGGGGGCCCTGTATGGATGACACACGGGCGGGGGTGTGGGGCGGGACGGGATCTCGGGAGCAGGGTGCGGAGCGCGCTCCTGTTACAGGAGTGCGCTGCGCACCACCAGCACCACGGCGCTGGCGCCCGCGACGACGAGCATCGGTGTCCGGATGCCTTTGGCGTCGAACCGCTTGCGCAGCGGTCCGGAGACCAGGAACCCGGCGATGAGGAACGGGATCAGCACCACGCCGTTCCACAGTTGGTGCGCGGTGACGCCCCCGGCGGTGGCGAGCCCGAGGATCGACGTGACGGTCCCGAGCGTGAAGAACGCCGCCAGCGTCGCCCTGACCTGCGGGCCCGTCTCGTTCTGGTAGACCAGCGCGATCATCGGCCCGCCGATCGACGTGGCCGTGCCGAACGACCCGCTCGCGACCCCCGCCGTGACCAGCGACGGCGGCGTGGGCCTGGGCCGCCACGAGACCAGCGAGAGCAGCACGCAGAGAAGCACGACGAGCCCCACGACGACGCCGAAGCTCTTCTGGTCGAGCGAGCGGACGATCCAGATGCCGATCAGGGTCCCCGGCAGCCGCCCGGCCATCGCCCAGCCGACCCCGCGCCAGTCGACGTGGCCGAACTCCCTGGTCAGCGACATCACCGCGTGGGCGCAGGCGATCACCAGCACGGGCACCGGCACGAGCGCGGGGTCGAGCAGCGCGAGCAGCGGCACGGCGACGAGGGCCAGGCCGAACCCGACCAGGCCCTGCAACAGCCCTCCGCACGCGACGACGAACCCCGCGAGCGCCAGCACACCCCACGACATGGTTAGCAAGGCTACAGATCTGTCGCGGGTGGCCCCGCTCACGCCGTCGCCGGCAAGCCGAACCTCGGGAACAGGCCGAGGTCGAAGAACGACGACACCCGGCTGATCCGGTCGCTTTGCAAAGTCAGCACCTGGAGGTTGAACGGGCGGAACACGCCGTCCTCCGCCCGCAGGTAGAGGCCGTAGGCGGGGTGCCCGTTGGCCTCCGTCGCGATCATGCGCGCGCCGTGGGGGACGGCCGGGCACTGGTTCGTCAGGTGCCACCCGACCATGTCCCGGCCCCGGTACCACTGCGGGTACGGCGGCATCTCCCAGACGACGTCCTCCGCCAGCAGGCCGATGATCGCCGGGACGTCCTTGGCCTCGAACACCTCCACCCACCGGTCGAGCAAGGGCTTCGCGTCCGCCGGCTCGACCACCTCGTCCTCGGTGAGGTCCGTCAGCTGGGCGTGCGCGCGTTGCAGGGCGCTGTTGACGGCCGCGACCGTCATGTCCAGCTCGTCGGCGGTCTCGGCGGCGCTGAGCTTGAGCACGTCGCGCAGGATCAGCACCGCGCGTTGCCGTGGCGGCAGGTGTTGCAGGGCCGCGACGAACGCGAGCCGCGTCGACTCGCGTTCCGCCACGATGGCCGCGGGGTCGGTCGGGAACGGCTCCAGCCACGGGACCTCGTGGTCCTGCGTCAGCGGGTCGTTCTCCGTCGCGCCCGCAGTGCCGAGACCGAACGGCAACGGCCGTCGCGCGCGGCCGTCGAGCGCGGTCAGGCAGACGTTCGTGGCGATCCGGTACAGCCACGTGCGCACCGACGACCGGCCCTCGAACTTGCCGTACGACTTCCACGCCCGCAGGTACGTCTCCTGCACCAGGTCCTCGGCGTCGTGCAGCGACCCGAGCATCCGGTAGCAGTGCGCGAGCAGCTCGCGGCGGAACGGGTCGGCCGCTGCCTGGAAGTCTGCCGGGTGGGCGTCCGCTGTCACCGTCGTGCTCCGATCGAGTTCTGCAGCCTGGTGATGAGGGTGGCCACGTGCTCGGCGAGCTCCTCCGGTTCGTGCACCGTGAAGTCGAAGCCGAGGAACATCAGGTGCCACAGGATGCGGTCCAGCGAGTCGGCGCCCGTGCGCATCCGGCACGACGTGGCGTCGATCGGTTCCAGCATCGCGGAGATGGGCGTGGTGCGTTCGGCGACCTGCTCCAGCGGGGCGTGGATCGTCAGCAGCGCCTGGTGGGTGTAGACGTTCGAGGAGACCTGCCGGGACACGAACTCGCCGAGGCTCTCCGCAGGAGGTTCGCGCGGCGTGAACCGCGCGGCGAGCACGGGTTCGGCGGTGATCCGGTCGACGCGGAACGTCCGCCAGTCCTTTTTGGACACGTCCCACGCGACCAGGTACCACCGCCTTCCGGTGTGGACGAGCCCTTGCGGCTCCACGAGCCGCTTCGCCGGCTCACCGCGCGTGGACGCGTACGGGAACCGCAGCTGCTGGTGGTCGCGGCAGGCGGCGGCGATCACCGTGAGCGTCTCGGGATCGACCGTAGGACCGGTGGGGGCGAGGGGAGTCGTGTGGTGCTGCAACGCCTGCACCCGACGGCGCAACCGTGCCGGGAGGACCTGCTCCAGCTTCGTGAGCGCGCGGACCGACGTCTCCTCGATGCCCGCGATGGTCCCGTTCGCTGCCGTCCTCAGTCCCACCGCGACGGCCACCGCCTCGTCGTCGTCGAGCAGCAACGGCGGCAGCTCCGCGCCCGCGCCCAGCTGGTAGCCGCCGGTGGCACCGGGCAGCGACGTGACGGGGTAGCCGAGGTTGCGCAGCTTCTCGACGTCGCGGCGGATCGTGCGCACGTCCACGCTGAGCCGGTCGGCCAGCTCCGGGCCTGTCCAGTCGCGCCGCACCTGCAACAGGGACAACAACTTCAGCAGCCGTGCGGACGTCTCCAGCATGGGATGAGTCTAGATTCCGTTGCGCGGGACGGCTTGTGATGGCTATGGTTCGCGTATGACTGCCGGGTCGGCCTCGTGCCGTGAGCGGAACGGTTGCCCGGCCCTGACTTGATCAGGGCCCCTCCAACCCCGCGTGTGTTCTCGCTTGAGGGACAGCGCGTTCGGGAGAGGAGGTGATGCGCAATGCTTCCCGATGTAGGTGAAGTCTTCTCGGGGAAGGTCGTCTCGACGGCTCCCTTCGGTTCCTTCGTCGAGCACCCCGTCGGTGCACACGGACTCCTGCACGGCCACCAGGCCGAGGTGGGGTCGCAGGTGCGGGTGAAGGTGCTCGCGTCGGACGACGTGCGGCAGCGGTTCAGCCTGGAGCTCGCGTGAGCCGGGCTTGGCCGACGTGGTGAACAGCTGACGGCCCGGGCAGAGGCGCCCTGCCCGGGTCACGCCCCGCGGTGCTCCGCGCATTCCGCGGTCAGGCGGTCGAACAGGGTCTTGCGGTGCCCGTCCTCCCGGGGAGCGGGACCCAGCGCGTCCGCCGGGCTGGTCACCTTGTGCAACAACCGGTACAGCACCACGTCCGTCGCCGTGTAGAGCCAGTCGTCCGCCCGTCCCGGCGGTGCGGCAGGCCCGAGCATGTTCTCGAACCAGGCCGGGAACAGCAGGTCGCGTGCCACCGCGTCCTCGATGCGAGCGCGGATGTGCCGGCGCACCTCGGCGATGGCGGTGTTGCCGGCGGACTTCGCCGCGCTGTCGCTGGCCTGAGTGTCACCTTCCGGAAGCTCCGGGCGCACCTTGGTGGTGATCGCGGTCCACTGCCGGTAGTTCTTGCGCCACAAGGACTCCGCGGTGGGAGGGAGGTGGGTGAGGGCTTCGGCGGCCTCGACGGCCTCCAGCGCCTGCCGGTCGTACTCGGCGACGGCCTTGCGGGCCAGCTTCGCCTCCTGGGGCGTGAACTTCCTGCGGGCGTAGGCTTCCTGGCCCTTGGCGATCCTGGCCAGCTGCTCGTCGCCGACCTCCGGCCACGAGTCGAAGTCGGCCTTCCCGGTGTTGCCCGCCCTGACCTTGCGGTTGAGGGCGATCAGGAGCCGCTCCAGGCGGTGGACGCTCTCGGCCAGCTCGCTGACGCGGTCGTCGGTCTTGGTGATCTTCCTGGTGGTGTCCCTGATCTGGTTCGTGACGCCCAGGTGCTGTTGCGCGGCCTCGGTCTCGGAGTTCTCGATTCTGGTGGTGAGGGCTTTGAGGTCTCGTTTCAGGCGTTCCACTTTGTCTTCGAGCGCCTTTTGCGGGTCTATGTTCACTTGAACGTCCTCCAGGCCCACCAGGCGATTCCGGCCGCGGTGAGGAAAGCGGCCCAGCCGTGTGCTGCTGGTGTGAGGAGGGTTGCTGTCAAAGCAGCTGTTATCGCTGTGGTTCTTGCTCTTGGTTCCCAAAGCTTCTGGCCTGGTGGATCTACCAGGACCGCTGCTGCCACTGCCACTGCCAGCAGAAGGGAGAGCAGGGACCAGGGGTCGAACCAGCCGACTGCGATGGTCAGCGCTGTTGCTGTGGTGGCGGCGGCCAGTGCCCGGTTCGGGGCGGTCAGTTTTGCCGCTTCCGCGTCTCGCCTCGCCTGCATCACGGCTTTGACCTGCTGGTCTGTTTCTTGCAGGAGAGCGGGGAAGTCCGGGCTGCCCGGGCCTGCGGACCGGAGGGCTCGCAGGGCTGTTCGCAGGGACTGCTGGCGGTCGGCCAGGCGGGCGAACGGATCGGCTGCCATGTCCTGAGATCGTGATCAAGGGGTGGGGGTTGGGGTAGAGCGGGGTGGCCTAGTTGGGCCGGTTGCCTGCCAACTTCGCTCGCTCGGAGTAGCGGGGTGGGCCGGTCGCGTCGTGGGGTGGTCCCGTGACGAGCAGCGCAGGATGCCGCCGGGCGCGGCACAACGCGTCAGCACTGCTCGTGACGGGACCACCCCACCCGGCTTCGCCGGAAGAGCCAAGACCGGGGTGGCGGCGTTATGACTTTCGTCGTGCCCCTTCCGGCCAGACGACTTCGATCGGCACGCCGCTCGCCCTCGCCTGTTCGACCACGTCCGCTGTGCCGCCCTTGCCCTGGGCCGGGACGCCGTCCCAGACGGCCACCAGCAGTTCCACCGAGGCGAGCATTCGTTCGTTCGCTGCCACGTAGGCCATGCGTCCGCTCGACATGTGCGGGAGGACGCTGACCACCGTGGCCGCTGCTCGTAGCTCGTCGTAGTCGGCTAACTGGTGTGGCTTCAGGCGTTCCCGGTAGTCCAGGGCCGGGAGGACCACCTCCACCTCGCCGCCCAGGGACAGGACGGCTCTGGCGAAGACCTGGTCGGCGCCTGGAGCCAGGCAGGTGACGCCGACCAGGGGGCGGTCCAGGGTTTCCAGCAGCTGTGTCAGTGCCGCCTGGACCGCCGGGATGCAGTCCTCGACCAGGTTGCTGTGTCCGGTGATGCCCACTCGCATCAGGCGGTCCGCATCGCCCGGATGGCGTCTCGGGTGTCCCTCACCGCGGGGATGTGGCGGTGTCGGGCCGCCTCCTTGGCGAAGTCCTCCAGCTTGCGCAGGACTCGGCCCGAGGAGAGCTTCGCCGCCGTCGGCAGGACCTCGTTGATCAACCCGCACGCCGCCTCCGGGTCTCCCGCGACCATTTTGGTGCGCGCCAGTCCGATCACGTCGAACGCGCGGTTGCGCACCTTCGACGGGTCTCGCAGTTGCAGTGCTCGCCGGATGTGTTGTTCGGCGTGCACGGCTTGGGCCGGGTCGTGCATGGCCAGGTCTCTGCAACGGGCGCCTATGACGCCTTCCAGCTCCGCCTCGTCGAAGCTGTGCAGGTAGCGGGGTTCGTTGTCCTGCTCCCGCTGCGCGAAGCTGTCCTGGGCCATTCTCACCGCCTGGTGGAACTCGCGGGTCTTGCCCATGTGGGCGTAGGCCCACGCCTCCCTGGTGAGCAGGAGGGCCTTCAGCGTCGGCGTGCCGGTGCGGCGGGTGCCGTACTGGCCCAGCTGCACCAGTTCGAGGCCGTCCTCCGGGCGGCCCAGGTCGAACATCTGTCTCGCCATCGCGGCCAGGCAGAGGGCCGCGAAGCCGTCGTTGTGGCCCGCCTTGGCCATGCGGATGGCCAGCACGTAGTAGCGCTGGGCCGCGTTGTGCAGGCCCGCGTCGAACGACATGCTCGCCGCCACCTTCGACAGCTCGGCGCCGATGAAGAACGCTCGTTCCGTCGTCGGGCCCGCCGGAGCGCGTTGCAGGCGCTCCGCCAGTTCGTCCAGCTGTCCCAGGACCGCCTTGCGGGCCAGTCCGTAGCCTCCGCGGCCTCCCCAGCCGCGCAGACCGTCCGCCACGTGCTGCAGCGCGTCGAGCTCCTCCGTGCTGATCGCCGAGTGCGACGACCACTTCGACAGGTTCTGCAGGGGGTGCAACCACCGCTGCAGCGGCTCGACCAGTGCGGACCCCACCGTCACCGCGGCGGCTCCTGTGAGCGCCGCTCGTCTGCTGATCGCCAAGTCGCTCCTCGCCGTCTCCTCGACCGAACGGGCAATGCTCGTCGCCTCCCACGGGGCGGCGAGCACGTCTGGCGGGCCCGATCCGGGGGTGCCCACCTGAGCTGGGATGACGACTCGGTCGAACCACAGTCGTTCGGCCGGCACGCCCAGCACTCGCGCGAAGTGGCGCAGCCGGTCGAGCCGGTCGATCTGGTTCTCGCCCGACTCGTAACGCGACAGCTGCGCCTGGCTGATGCCGAGCCACGCCGCCATGCGGTCTTGGGTGACCCGGCTCAGGTGCTGGGGGTGGTGCCGGTAGGCGGAGATCAGGGCGCCCATGTCGCGGTCTGTGCACGCGGCCGCGATCGCGGGGTGGTCCCAGAAGTCGTCCGGAACCTCAGGAGGGCCGTGCACGCCGGAACGGGCGTTGCGGCGGCAACGGTGGCAGAGCCGATCGGGGTTGTCGGCGGCGATGAACGCTCCACAAGGGCAAGCGCGTCTGGACCTGGGTCTCGCGGTGTCCATCGGCCTCGCCCCCGTCGCTGAAGCGATTTCCCAGTGTACGGAGCCGTGATCGTCAGTCCATCCATCTCATGCATAAGACGTAATGGATTCGCGTGTCGCAGTGCCTGTACCGCCGTGCGGTGGATGACCTTCATGCGTCCGCTGCATGAGGCCCATGCAGCCCGCGAGTGGTGTTGGCGTGATCCACGTCGCACCCTGCACATCGTCAGGGGCGGGACGACCTCCGTGGCCTGACCAGTGCCTGACCCACCTAAGGGGAGGACCACCGCCGATGAGCCTCACGACCGCGGACACCGGCAGGAGCGCCGGGATCCCACAGCACAGAGGACACGAACGGGCGATCGGGGAGGCCGTCGCCGGCTACCGGTTGCTCGGCTGGCAGGTGTCGGTGACGGAGCAGGGCGTCTTCCTGCCGCTCGGACCCGCCACCACCGCGCTCGCCATGCCGGCGCGCATCGGGTCGCGTGTCCTGGCCGACCTCAAGTCGCGCATGCTCGCCGGTCCCGTCACAGTGATCCCCGGGCCCCGCGAGCACTGGATCTTCCTGGCCGAGCTCGTCGCGTTGCTCCCGACGCACCTCAAGGCGCCGCCGGAGGTCCAGTTCGTGCGCTCGCCGCACCGGATCGCCCTCCCGCCCACGATGACCAGGTACGGGTCGCTGCGGTGGGCGAACCCGCCGTCGCACTCGCGGCACTGGTTCCCGCCGTTCACGGCGGTGCTCGCGCTGGCCCGGACGGCCACCGCGGAGGACCAGCGCCGATAATCGGCGTCCGTGAACCGTCGATCTGTGTTGATGTGCGGGCTCGTCGCCGCCGCCCTGAGCGCCTGCGGCGAGTCCGCGCCCCGCAAGACGGGCGGCGTCGGCTCCGCCCGCCCCGGCGACCGCGTCACGCCCGCGGCGTCGGTGCCGGTCGGCGGCGGGGTGCTCGTCGACATGCCCGGCAACGCCCAGCTGCTCGTCGTCCAGCCTCGACCAGGTGAATTCCGCGCGTTCGACCCCTCCTGCCCGCACGTGGGGTCGCTGGTGAACCCGCCCACCGGCGGGGTGATCACCTGCCCGTTGCACGGGAGCGCGTTCGACCCGGAGACCGGCTCCGTGCGCAAAGGACCTGCGACGACCGGTCTTTCGGAGGTGGAAATCACGCTTTCGGGTGAGGAATTGCTCCTCTCCTGACACCTGTGCGTTTGCTGTGCATCGGCGTCTCGGCTGAACTCTCCTCCGTGAATTCACGTAATGCTGTGGTGTGACCCCGAACACCCACCACCACGGAGGAACGGTCGTGAACACCGAAAGCCCGGTCACCCGGCGGACGGCCCTGTGCGGAATCGTCGTCGCCCTCGCGGTGCCCAGCGGCCTCGTGACGGCGTGCAGCTCCGGGTCCTCCGGCACCACCACTCCGGACCAGGACGGCTCCCAGCCGGGACAGGACTCGTCCGGCGGTGGCGGTGCCCTCGTCGCGCTCGCGGACGTGCCGGAGGGCGGCGGTGCCGTCGTCGACGGCGCGGGCGGCAAGAAGATCGTCGTCGTGCGCGTGTCCGCGACCGAGGTCAAGGCGTTCGACGCGACGTGCCCGCACCAGGGCGCGATCGTCGCGGAACCGTCCGGCGGCTCGATCACCTGCCCCTCGCACGGCAGCCAGTTCTCCCCGGCGGACGGCTCCGTCAAGAAGGGGCCCGCCACGGCCGGGCTGAGGGCGGTGGCCGTGAAGGTCGACGGCGGCCAGGTCGTCCTGGCCTGACCCTTTCCGTTTTTGTCGGACCCCGTCGATAGTCTTGACGGCGTGGCAGATCCCTCGACGTACCGCCCCGCGGTGGGCACGATCCCTGAGGCTCCCGGCGTCTACAAGTTCCGCGACGCCGGTGGCCGGGTCGTGTACGTCGGCAAGGCGAAGAGCCTGCGCAGCAGGCTGAACTCCTACTTCGCGGATCTCGCCGGTCTGCACCCGCGCACGCGCCAGATGGTGACGACGGCGGCCTCCGTCGAGTGGACCGTCGTCACCACCGAGGTCGAGGCGCTCCAGCTGGAGTACAACTGGATCAAGGAGTTCGACCCGCGGTTCAACGTCCGGTACCGCGACGACAAGTCGTACCCGGTGCTCGCCGTCACACTGCACGAGGAGTACCCGCGGCTGCACGTGTACCGCGGCCCGCGCAAGAAGGGCGTGCGGTACTTCGGCCCGTTCGCGCACGCGTGGGCGATCCGCGAGACGCTCGACCTGCTGCTGCGGGTGTTCCCCGCGCGCACGTGCTCGGCGGGTGTCTTCAAGCGCCACAACCAGATCGGGCGCCCGTGCCTGCTCGGCTACATCGACAAGTGCTCGGCGCCGTGCGTGGGCAAGGTCTCGGCCGACGAGCACCGCGACATCGTGCTCGACTTCTGCGACTTCCTGGCGGGCAAGACCGACCACATGATCCGCCGGCTCGAACGCGAGATGACGGCGGCCGCCGAGGAGCTGGAGTTCGAACGCGCCGCGCGCCTGCGCGACGACCTGGGCGCGTTGCGGCGCGCGATGGAGAAGCAGGCCGTGGTGCTCGGCGACGGCACGGACGCGGACGTGATGGCGTTCGCGCAGGACGAGCTGGAGGTCTCGGTCCAGGTCTTCCACGTGCGCGGCGGCCGGGTGCGCGGCCAGCGCGGCTGGGTGGTCGACAAGGTCGAGGCGGTCGACGACGCGGCGATCGTCGACCAGTTCATCATGCAGTTCTACGGCGACAACGCGGAAAGCACCCCGCGCGAGGTGCTCGTACCCGTCCTCCCGGACGACGCGGCGGCCCTGGAAGACCTGCTGTCCGAACAACGCGGCTCCCGCGTGGGAATCCGCGTGCCACAACGAGGTGACAAGCGCGCGTTGATGGAGACGGTGGCGCGCAACGCCTCCGAGGCGTTCGCCCAGCACAAGCTCCGCCGCGCGGGCGACCTGACGGCCCGTTCCGCCGCGCTGCAGGAGATCCAGGACGCACTGGCCCTCGACACCGCGCCGCTGCGCATCGAGTGCATCGACATCAGCCACGTCCAAGGCACCGACGTGGTGGCGTCCCTGGTGGTCTTCGAGGACGGCCTGGCCCGCAAGTCGGAGTACCGCCGCTTCGCCGTCCGCGAGGCCGCCACCGAGGGCGACGTGGCGTCGATCGCCGAGGTGGTCCGCCGCCGCTTCCAGGCGATGCTGCGCGAGACCGCCTCCGCCGACCCCGGCTCCAAGCCCGGCATCGACCCGGAGACCGGCAAACCCCGCAAGTTCGCCTACCCGCCCAACCTCCTGGTGGTCGACGGCGCGGCCCCCCAGGCAGCGGCGGCGGCCGACGTGCTGGCCGAGCTGGGCATCACCGACGTCGCCGTGGTCGGCCTGGCCAAGCGCCTGGAGGAGGTCTGGGTCCCCGGCGAGCCGGACCCGGTCATCCTGCCCCGCACCAGCGACGCGCTGTACCTGCTGCAACGAGTCCGTGACGAGGCCCACCGCTTCGCCATCGCCTACCACCGCCAGAAGCGCTCGAAGCGCATGACCGCCTCCGAGCTGGACGGCGTGCCGGGCCTGGGCGAGACCCGCAAAGCCGCGCTGCTCAAGCACTTCGGCTCGGTGAAGAAGCTGCGCCAGGCCACGGTGGACGAGATCAGCGGCGTACCCGGCGTGGGCCGCCGCACAGCGGAGGCCGTGGTGGCCAGCCTGGCGACGCCCGCCGCGACCTCGTCCGGCCCGGTGGAGCCGGTGGGATCGCCGGGCGTGGCGTCGTCGGAGACGAAGCCGTGACGCGGGAGGCGAGTGGCCGCGCGGGAGGTTCGAGGTGGGCACCGCCGGTCCGGTGCCGCTCGGGCGTCGCCGAAGGACGCGTCGGCGGTGGCTGATGTGGAGTCGTGGCGCGACAGTGGCGTGTGGACGGTCGGACCGAGGCGGAAGTGCGATGCCGCGGCTGAAGGGTGATCCTGGCCTGGCGCGGCTCCCGCTGGACCGGGCGCCGTTCCCACCGCGCCCGTGGTGCCTGGCTGTCGTACCCGGTCACGGCGGGCGTCGCACCCGAGCCGCACGGCTCGACCCGCGGCCTCGGCAGTCCGCCCGCAGCTGCCCCCGCTCCCCGCAGCCCTCGCTCCCCGCAGCCCCCGCGCCCACAGTCCCCGCGCCCACAGTCCCCGCGCCCACAGTCCCCGCGCCCACAGCGACCGGCTCCACCTGCCCAGCGGTTCGCGCCATCGCCGCCCCTCGGGCCGGCACCGGCCCACCAGCCCCACCCGCCCCGCCCTTCTCACCCGACCCGCGCTTCTCACCCACCCCGCCCGGTCTCCCGCACGCGGGCGGAGATCGTGATCGCGGCCACGGCTCGCCTGCTCCAATCGCCCAACCTGCCGCACCGGACGGCCGTGTCGAGGGAGACTCACCATGAGAGAAGCGGCGCGCCCCGGCGCGCCCACCCCCGAGCGGAAAGCACCCGAGCAGCGCCTGAGGGCGCTCCCGAACAGGTAACGGAGTCGTAGTCGTGAACGCGGAGAAGTCCGGCATCGAAGTCGCCGTGGTGACCGGGCTGTCCGGCGCGGGCCGCAGCACAGCGGCCAAGTGCCTGGAGGACCTGGGCTGGTTCGTCGTCGACAACCTGCCCCCGGAGCTGATCGCCACGATGGTGGAGCTCGGCGCCCAGGCGCGCGGGGCCATCACCAGGGTCGCTGTCGTCATGGACGTGCGCAGCCGCGCGTTCACCGAGGACCTGTCCGCCATCATCAAGGACCTCGACGCGCGCGGGTACAAGCCGCGCGTGCTCTTCCTGGAGGCCACGGACGCGGTGCTGATCCGCCGGTTCGAGGCGGTGCGGCGTGGTCACCCGATGCAGGGCGACGGGCGGTTGCAGGACGGCATCGAGGCCGAGCGCATCCTGCTGACACCGCTCAAGCAGGAGGCGGACCTGGTGCTCGACACGTCCGCGCTGAGCGTGCACCAGCTGCGCGCCAAGATCGAGGACACGTTCGGCACCGAGGCGGCCACCAGGACGCGGGTCACCGTGCTGAGCTTCGGCTACAAGTACGGGCTGCCGATGGACGCCGACCTCGTCATGGACGTGCGGTTCCTGCCCAACCCGTTCTGGATCCCCGAGCTGCGCGAGCAGACGGGCCTGGATGGTGAGGTGCGCAACTACGTGCTGTCCCAGGAGGGCGCGGACGAGTTCCTTGATCGGTACCACGAGCTGCTGAGGCTGATCGGCGCCGGGTACCGGCGTGAGGGCAAGCGCTACCTGACGCTCGCGATCGGCTGCACGGGTGGCAAGCACCGCAGTGTGGCCCTGAGCGAAGAGCTGGCCGCGAGGCTGGCGAGCGAGGACGGCATGGCCGTGAAGGTCGTGCACAGGGATCTGGGACGCGAGTGACGAAGTTGAAAGCTGTTGCTTTGGGCGGCGGGCACGGTCTGCACGCGACGCTGAGCGCGCTCAAGCGGGTCACCGACGACGTGACGGCCGTGGTGACCGTCGCGGACGACGGGGGCTCGTCGGGGCGGTTGCGGCGTGAGCTCTCCCACCTCCTGCCGCCGGGCGACCTGCGCAAGGCGATGGCGGCGCTGGCCGGGGACGACGAGTCGAGCAGGCGGTGGGCGGCGCTGTTCGGGCACCGCTTCGGCGGCACGGGCGCGCTCGCCGGCCACGCCGTCGGCAACCTGGTGATCGCCGGGCTGCTGGAGCAGCTCGGCGACCCGGTCGCGGTGCTCGACGTGACGAGCAGGCTGCTCGGCGTGCGGGGGCGGGTGCTGCCGATGTCGAACGACCCGCTAGACATCGAGGCCGACGTCATGGGGCTCGACGAGGACGTGACGGACGTCCGGCGCATCCGCGGCCAGGTCGCCATCGCGACGACACCGGGCCTGGTGCAGCGCATCCGGCTGACCTCCCCGAACGGGCGACCTGTGGGCTGCCCGGAAGCGGTGCAGGCTGTACTTGACGCCGATCTTGTGTTACTCGGCCCGGGATCGTGGTTCACCAGCGTGTTGCCGCATCTGCTGGTGCCCGAGCTGCTCGACGCGCTGGTGCGCACGCCCGCCAAGAAGGCCCTCGTGCTCAACCTCGTCCCCCAACCGGGGGAAACGGCCGGTTTCTCTCCGGAGCGCCACTTGGACGTAGTCTGCGAGCACGCACCCGAGCTGAAGGTGGACGCGGTGATCGCGGACGTCGACTCGGTCCCCACCCCGGACCGGCTGACGCGAGCCGCCTCGGCGCTGGGGGCGCGGACGCATCTGGCGAAGATCGCCGCACCGGACGCCGCGGACAGGCATGATCCGGAGGCGCTCGCCAGTTGCCTGAGGCAGGTGGTCGAGGAGACCGGAGTGGGAGGGACGAGCCCGTGGCGATGACGTCGGCGGTCAAGGACGAGCTGAGCAGGCTCGCGGTATCCAAGACCTGTTGCCGCCGCGCGGAGGTCTCGTCGCTGCTCAGGTTCGCCGGTGGGCTGCACATCGTGTCGGGCAGGGTCGTCGTCGAGGCCGAGCTCGACCTGGGGTCGGCCGCGCGCCGTCTCCTCAAGGAGATCCAGGCCCTCTACGGCCACCACGCCGAGGTCTTCACGATCCAGGGGAACGGCCTGCGCAAGGGCACCCGCTACGTCGTGCGCGTGGTGAAGGACGGCGAGGGTCTCGCGCGCCAGACGGGCCTGCTCGACCCGCGCGGCCGCCCGGTCCGCGGCCTGCCCGCCCCCGTCGTGTCCGGGGGCGTGTGCGACGCGGAGGCGGCGTGGCGCGGGGCGTTCCTCGCCCACGGCTCGCTCACCGAACCGGGCCGCAGCTCCTCGCTGGAGATCACCTGCCCGGGCCCGGAGGCGGCGCTCGCACTGGTCGGCGCCGCCCGCAGGATGGGCATCGCCTCCAAGTCCCGCGAGGTCCGCGGCGCCGAGCGCGTGGTGATACGAGACGGCGACGCGATCGGCGCCATGCTGACCAAGCTCGGCGCGCACGACAGCGTGCTGGCCTGGGAGGAACGCCGGATGCGGCGTGAGGTCCGCGCCACCGCGAACCGGCTCGCGAACTTCGACGACGCGAACCTGCGCCGGTCAGCGCGGGCGGCGGTCGCCGCGGCGGCCAGGGTCGCGCGGGCGCTCGAGATCCTCGGCCCGGAGGCACCGGACCACCTCGCCGCGGCGGGCCAGCTCCGGCTGGCGCACCGGCAGGCGTCGCTGGAGGAGCTCGGGCAGCTGTCCGACCCGCAGATGACCAAGGACGCGGTCGCCGGCCGGATCAGGCGCCTGCTCGCGATGGCCGACAAGCGGGCCAAGGACCTGGGGCTGCCGGACACGGAGTCCGCGGTCACGGCCGAGATGCTCGAAGCCGAGGTCTGACCGGCCGGGTCCGGCCGGGCAAAGCAGCTGGGCGGGACCGGCGGGCGGGGTTCGGCCAGGCGTCGTCTCTCCGGCCGCCTCTGCTCGCCCTCCGGTTCGCCACCCGACCGCCTCCGGACCGCTCTCGACTGCCTCCGGCCGTCAGGGCGTGTGCCTGCCCGCCCAGACGGCGAGCTGGGCTCGTGACCGCAGGCCCAGCTTCGACCTGGCCTGCGTCACGTGACGGGCGACGGTGTGGGGTGAGATCCCCAGCCGTTGCCCGATCTGCCGGTTCGTCAGGCCCTCGGCCACCAGGCTCGCGACGTGCAGCTCGCGCGCCGAGACCAGGCCCTCGCCCGCGTCGGCGCCGGGTGGGTCGGCCAGGGCGTAGGCCACGGCCTGCGCCAGCGACATGCGTTCGCCCATCGACTCGGCGGCGCGCAGTCTGGCGGCCGGGACGCGGTCGCGGCACACGTCCCTCGCCCGGTCGAGCAACGTCTGCCAGTACGGCTCGGCGCGGAAGTCGAAGCGGGTGCGGACCACGGACGCCGCGGTCAAGAGCGACAGCGCGCGTTCGTCGTCGGCTCCCACGCCGACGAAGCCCAGCGCGAGCCCTTCCAGGTCGTAGAACTGGTCCATCGGGTGCGCGGAGCCCCGTTGCAGGCTCTCCCGGAACAGCACCACGGCTTCGTCGAAGTCCTTGCGCGCCAACGCGATCGCGCCCGCCGTGTGCAGGGTCGAGTTCAGCATGTGCGGCAGGCCGACCAGGCGCATCAAGGTCAGCGACTCGCGCACCAGCGGCTCCGCCAGTTCGGCTTCGCCGTGTTGCAGCAGGGTCCAGCCGTAGGAGTTGAGCAGGACGGCCCGCGCGAGTTTGTCGCCCGGCCCGCGCATGAGGTCCACGGCCTCGTCGAACAGCCGCCACGCCTCCCGCTGGTCGCCGACGTGGGCCTCGGCGGAGGCCAGCACCTCCAGCGCGCGGGCCAGCGTGCCGGGGCGGCCCGCGCCCGCCCGTTCGATCTCCAGCGACTCCCGCGCGAAGCGGCGGGTCGCCTCCCAGCCGCCGCGGATGCGGTGGTGCATCGCCGTGAGCACCGTCAGGACGCTGCGGTACGCCGGGGGAACGGGCCTGGTCAGAGCGCTGTGCAGCAGCTCGGTGGGGGCGCCGCGCGGCCCGCGGGGCGTGGACGTGTACGCGGTGGCGACGACGGTGAGCGCGTGCCGGGGCCAGTCGCTCAGCTCCGCGGTGCGGGTCACGGCCAGCTCGATCAGCCCGGCGTTGCGCTCCAGGCGCAGCACCACGGGCGGCGCCGGGAAGAAGCGGGAGATCTCCGGCTCGACGACCGAGCACACCCACTCGACCACGCGGTCCGCCACGAGGGAGACCTCGTCGCACTCCACGGCCCGTTCACGGCAGTACAGGCGCACGGACTCGAGCTGCCGGAACGTCACGTGCCCGTCGGCCCGGTCGACCACCAGCAGCGACTTCTGCTCCAGCCCCGCCAGCAGCTCCAGGGCGTCGTCCACGTCGCACACCGCGCTCGCGACACCCAGGTCGAACGGGACGCCGAGGACGGCGAGGCGGCGGCAGGCGGCCTGTTCGGCGGGGGAGAGGAGGTCGTAGCTCCAGCCGATCGCCGCGCGCAGGGTCCGGTGGCGGTCGTCGGCGGTGCGGGGGCCGCCGGTGAGCAGCGCCAGCCGGTCGCCGAGCCTGGCCAGGACGTCGGCGGGGGAGAGGACCGTGATGCGGCGCGCGGCCAGCTCGACGGCCAGCGGCATCCCGTCGAGCGACCGGCACACGGCGACCACGTCCGCGACGTTGGACGCGTCGATCTCGAACGAGCGGTCCACGGCCACGGCGCGGTCGCGGAACAGCACCACCGCGTCGTGGCGCAGCGCCTCGGCGACGTCGGCGTCCACGGGCGGCAGGCCCAGCTCCCCGACCGCGAAGACGCGTTCGCCCGCCAGCCGCAGCGGTTCCCGCGACGTCACCAGCACGCGCAGCTGCGGGCACCGGTCCAGCAGCTCCGCCACCACGCCGGCGACCTCGGCCAGCAGGTGCTCGCAGTTGTCCAGCACGAGCAACGGGCGCCGGTGCCGGTCGACCTCGGCGACCACCGAGTCGAGCACCGAGCGGTTGGGCAGCCGGTGCGCGCCGACCGCCTGGTGGATCGCCCCGACGGCGTCGGAGACCGGGGCCAGCGCGGCCCACCACACCTGGTCCGCGCGCCTGCCCGCGTGCTGCGCGGCCAGCCTCGTCTTGCCCGCCCCGGCGGGCCCCACCAGCGACACGAGCCGCGCCGAGCCGAGCCGCGCGAGCGCCGCCAGCTCCTCGCGGCGGCCCACGAAGCTGTCGAGCGGCCTCGGCAGCGTCGAACCGGGTGGCGCCTCGCCGCGCGTGGAGGCGCGTTCGCGGTAGGCGCGCTGGCGGCACGCGTTGGAGCAGTAACGGCGTCCTTGAGCGGCTTCGGAAAGCGGGGTGCGACAGGTCGCGCAGGCGGCGATGGCCGTCATGGACAGTGACCGTACCGCTGTGTAACGAGCCGTAACAGCCGCTGTTTCGGAGTATTGAACCGTCTCGCCGGGCGCGGACACCATTTCGTCATGACGGGGAAGCAGGACCAGGGGACCGGTTCGCGGCTCGTGCCGCCGAGCGACCGGCAGGTGGTGGACGAGTGGCTCGCGCGGATCACGGCCGTGGTGGGCGAGGGCGCGGCGGAGGACAGCCCGGAGGCGTGCCGCACCGCCGCGGAGGCCGCGGAGGAGCTGAGCGCCTACCTCTGGATGCTCCGCGCCTCACGCCGCCGAACGGCCTAGTCAGACCCAGTTTGTCTGGTTCGATCAAGAGATACTGACTATCCCTGTGACCAGCGACGCAGTTCTCCGGCTAGGGTGGGCGTGTTCCTACCAAGCTGAACGCAAGGAGTCAGTCGTGACGGTTCGTGTAGGTGTCAACGGTTTCGGCCGGATCGGGCGCAACTTCTTCCGCGCCGTGAGGGCCGGCGGCCACGACATCGAGATCGTCGCGTTCAACGACCTCGGTGACGTCGCCACGATGGCCCACCTGCTGAAGTACGACAGCATCCTGGGTCGTCTGGACGCCGACGTGCAGGTGACCGACGAGGGCATCTCCGTCGACGGCAAGGTCATCAAGGCCCTCGCCGAGCGCGACCCCGGCGCCCTGCCGTGGAAGGACCTCGGCGTCGACGTCGTCGTCGAGTCCACCGGCTTCTTCACCGACGCCCCCGCCGCGCGCAAGCACGTCGACGAGGGTGGCGCCAAGAAGGTCATCATCTCCGCGCCCGCCAAGGGCGAGGACCTGACGGTCGTCCTCGGCGCCAACGAGGAGAAGTACGACGGTTCGCAGACCGTCATCTCGAACGCGTCCTGCACCACGAACTGCCTCGCGCCGCTGGCCAAGGTCCTGAACGACAGCTTCGGCATCGAGCAGGGCCTCATGACCACGATCCACGCGTACACGCAGGACCAGAACCTGCAGGACGCGCCGCACAAGGACCTGCGTCGCGCCCGCGCCGCAGCCCTGAACATCGTGCCCACCAGCACGGGTGCCGCGAAGGCCATCGGCCTGGTGCTGCCGGAGCTCAACGGCAAGCTGGACGGCTACGCGCTGCGCGTGCCGATCCCCACCGGCTCCGCCACCGACCTGACCGTCACGCTCAAGCGCGAGGTCACCGTGGACGAGGTCAACGCCGCGTACAAGGCCGCCGCCGACGGCCCGCTGGCCGGCATCCTCAAGTACTCGACGGACCCGATCGTGTCGGCCGACATCGTCACCGACCCGCACTCGTGCATCTACGACGCGCCGCTGACCAAGGTCATCGGCAACCAGGTCAAGGTCGTCGGCTGGTACGACAACGAGTGGGGCTACTCCAACCGCCTCGCGGACCTCGTCAAGCTCGTCGCCTCCAAGATCTGAGCAGGGACGGGAAGTCAGTGAAGACTCTCAGCGACCTGCTCGCCGAGGGTGTCTCGGGTCGGCGCGTCCTCGTGCGCGCCGACCTGAACGTCCCCCTCGACGGAGACAAGATCACCGACGACGGCCGCGTCCGCGCGTCGGTGCCGACGATCAAGGCGCTCGCCGACGCGGGTGCCCGCGTGGTCGTCACCGCCCACCTCGGCCGCCCCAAGGGCGAGCCGGACCCGAAGTTCTCCCTCGCGCCCGCCGTCGCCCGCCTCGGTGAGCTGCTCGGTGCCGAGGTCCCGCTCGCGAGCGACCTCGTCGGCCCGTCCGCCACGTCCGTGGTCGGCGCGCTGACCGACGGTGGCGTCGTCATGCTGGAGAACGTCCGCTTCGACGCCCGCGAGACCTCCAAGGTCGACGCGGAGCGCGAGGAGCTGGCCGACGAGCTGGCGTCGTTCGCCGACGCGTTCGTGTCCGACGGCTTCGGTGTCGTGCACCGCAAGCAGGCGTCGGTCTACGACGTGGCGAGCAAGCTGCCCGCCTACGTCGGCGGACTGGTCGAGGCCGAGCTGGGTGTGCTGCGCAAGCTCACCGACGACCTGGAGCGCCCGTACGTCGTGGTGCTCGGCGGCGCGAAGGTCTCCGACAAGCTCGGCGTCATCGCGAACCTGCTGGGCAAGGTCGACAAGCTGCTCATCGGCGGCGGCATGGCGTACACGTTCCTCAAGGCCCAGGGCCATGAGGTCGGCACGTCGCTGCTCCAGGAGGACCAGCTCGACCAGGTGAAGGGCTTCCTCGCGGAGGCCGAGAAGCGCGGCGTCGAGCTCGTGCTCCCGGTCGACGTGCTCGTCACCGCCGAGTTCGGCAACGTCGAGCACGAGGTCGTCGGCACCGACGCGATCCCCGCGGACAAGATGGGCCTCGACATCGGCCCGAAGTCCCGCGAGCTGTTCGCGTCGAAGCTCGCCGACGCCAAGACCGTGTTCTGGAACGGCCCCACGGGCGTCTTCGAGATCGAGACCTACTCCGGCGGCACCCGTGCCGTCGCGGAGGCCCTCGTGAAGTCGGACGCGTTCACCGTCGTCGGCGGTGGCGACTCGGCCGCCGCGGTGCGGGCCCTCGGCCTGCCCGAGGACGGCTTCTCGCACATCTCCACCGGTGGTGGCGCCTCCCTCGAGTTCCTGGAGGGCAAGGAGCTCCCCGGCATCAGCGTCTTGGAGTCCTGATGGCAGCCCGGCTCCCGCTCATCGCGGGCAACTGGAAGATGAACCTCAACCACCTCGAGGCGATCGGCCTCGTGCAGAAGATCGCCTTCTCCCTGCCGGAGAAGTACTTCGCCAAGGTCGAGGTGGCCGTCCTCCCGCCGTTCGTCGACATCCGCAGCATCCAGACGCTGGTCGACGGCGACAAGCTGCTGATCAAGTACGGCGCGCAGGACATCTCGCGGCACGACTCCGGTGCCTACACCGGTGAGGTGTCCGGCCCGATGCTCAAGAAGCTCGGCTGCCACTACGTGGTGGTCGGCCACTCCGAGCGCCGCGAGTACCACGGCGAGACCGACGCGGTCGTCAACGCGAAGGTCAAGGCCGCGCTCAAGCACGAGGTCACCCCGATCTTCTGCTTCGGCGAGAAGCTCGACGTGCGTGAGGCCAAGGGCCACTTGGAGCTGGTGCGCCAGCAGCTGGAGGACGGTCTGAAGGGCCTCACCGCCGAGCAGGTCGCCAAGGTCGTGTTCGCCTACGAGCCGGTGTGGGCGATCGGCACGGGCAAGACCGCGTCGTCCGCCGACGCGCAGGAGGTGTGCTCGCTGGTCCGCTCGTACGTGGCGGAGAAGTACGGCGAGGAGACCGCGGCCGTCGTGCGCGTGCTCTACGGCGGCTCGGTGAAGTCGTCCAACATCGGCGAGCTGATCCAGCAGAAGGACGTCGACGGTGCTCTCGTCGGCGGAGCGAGCCTGCAGGCGGATGAATTCACCAAGCTCTGCGCATTGGCTGCCGGCGGGCCTCTACCCTAAGTTGATCTGGATTGCTCACTAACACCACTGGTTGCACACGTTCGGCAGTCGAACAGGTACTCTATGGCGTCGGCTGCCTGACAGCGAGGAAGAAATGATCCTGTTCCTGCAGATCCTGTTGATCGTTACCAGCGTGCTGCTGGTGCTGCTCGTGCTGCTGCACCGCGGCCGTGGTGGCGGCCTGTCCTCGCTGTTCGGCGGCGGTATGCAGTCGAGTCTGTCCGGTTCCTCCGTTGTCGAGAAGAACCTCGACCGCCTGACGCTGTTCGTCGGCGCGGTCTGGGTCATCGCCATCGTGGGCATCGGGCTGCTGGTCAAGCTCCCCGGAGCCTGATCAACCGTTCAGCGGCAGAAGCCCTCCGGGGCTTGGGGTAACCACTTGGTGGGGGTGTAACGGTCGATGTCCGGTGGTAACGCGATTCGCGGTACCCGCGTCGGCGCAGGCCCGATGGGTGAGTCGGAGCGCGGCGAGTCCGCGCCCCGTCGTCGGGTGTCGTACTGGTGCGCGAACGGTCACGAGTCCCGGCCTTCCTTCGCGGTCGACGCGGAGGTTCCGGAGAACTGGGACTGCCCGCGCTGCGGCCTGCCGGCAGGTCGTGACGAGCAGACGCCACCCGCGCCTCCGCGCAACGAGCCGTACAAGACGCACCTCGCGTACGTGAAGGAACGCCGTTCCGATGCGGACGGCGAGGCGATCCTCGAAGAGGCTCTCGCCAAGCTGCGCCGTCAGCGCGAGGAGCCGTAGGCTCCGGGTTCGAACAAGGTCAACGCAGAAGGTCCCCTCCGCCGCGGAGGGGACCTTCTGCGTTGTTCTCGACAGGGTCAGCGGCGCAGACCGGCGAACTGGCGGCGCACCATCGCGGCCCCGATCAGCAGGAAGAACAACAGCACCACCAGCGTGCCGGTCGTGCCGCCCGACGAGCTCGACAGCGTCACGTCGACGTTGCCGACCAGGGTGATGCCGCAGTCGGCGCGCACCTTGTGCCTGCCGGGCTCGATGCTCTCGAACTTCAGCGTCGACCGGAACTCGCCGTTGTCGTCGGCGACGGTGCTGCCGACCTCCTGGCCGAGCGACTGGAGCCGGACGGTGGCGCCCTTGGGGCAGCCGGTGCCCATCGCGGTCAGGTCCTCGCCGGGCTGGATGTTCTCCTTGTCCAGCAGCAGGACGCCCTCACCGGTGGGGCTGCTCAGCGCGTCGGTGGACGACGGCGTGGCAGAAGAGGAGGGCGTCTCCGTCGTCGTGGTCGTCGTCGGCGCAGTGGTGGTCGTGACGACGGGCGGCCGGGTGGTCACGGGCGGGACCGTGACGGGCGGGACCGTCGGCGGAACCGTGACGGGCGGCGGGGGTGCCGTGGTGACCGGAGGCGCCACGACGACGCGCAGCTCCGTGCCACCGGTCCCGCACTTGGTGTTCGTGGACCGGGCCTCGATCTTGTGCGACCCTGGGCTCGTGCCCGCCGGGACGGTGGCGTTCACCGACCCCGAGGAGGCCGAGGGGGCCGCCGTGAGCGGGCCGCCGTCGAGGGTGAAGAGGATGCCCACGCCGCGGCAGGTGACGAATCCGCTCCAGGAGATGGTCACGGGGCCGCCTGCTGTGGCAGGCTGCGGCGCCGCGGTCACCACAGCTTGCTGCTGGGCCAGTGCCGGCGCGGCGGCGAGCGCCGTAACACCGGCTGCGAACGCCACGAGTAACACTGATGACCGCATTCCAACTCCCCGGATCAAAACCTAAGGTGCTCTAGTGAGACGTCGCTTGGCCGGTGCAGGTTTACTGCTGTGGTGCGGAATTATGCTGCTGTCGCCGGCAGCCGCCGCGCAGGGTGGTTCCGTGCTGCTCGAGGCCGATGTGGACGGCAGGCCGGTCGGGATCGGCACCCTGGTGCTCGACCCGGCGGAGACGTCGAAGATCTCCATCACGGTTCGCAACGGCACCGACACCGTGCAGCGCGTCAAGACGGTGCGGATCAGCGGCAGCGCGCTCGCGTTGACCTTCTTCGCCTACGACACAACGGTTCCGTTCGACGTCCCGCCGAGGTCCGTCGAGACGCGGTCGTTCCCGCTCGACCCGTCCGACCTCGGGTCGCAGGCGATCGGGCTGCTGCCGGTCGAGATCGAGGTCGTCGACGTCCAGCGGGAGACCATCGCCTCCATCACCACGAGCGGTGACGTCAAGGGTTCGCTGTGGTCGGTCTACGGCGCGTTCGGGCTGGGCGTGCTGGTGCTGACGGCGTTGTCGTGGGCGGGCGCGCTGATCGCCTTGGCCCGCAGGCGCCTGCCGCCGAACCGGTGGCAGCGCGCCATGCGCTTCCTGCCCGCCGGGATCGGTACAGGGCTCGTCGCGGTGATCTCGCTGTCGGTGCTGCGGCTGGTGGCGCCGTCGCCCACGGCCGAGATCCCGTTCATCGTCGGCGCGGCCGCGGCGGCGTTGCTGCTCGGGTACGTGACACCGCACCCGGTCGAGCAGCGGCCGTTGTCCGATGTGGACACGGTGAGGATTCCGCGGTGAACCAGCCCGGCCTGGCCGCGGCCCTGCCCCAGTACGTCGTCGGCGAGCAGATCGGCGAGGGCGGCATGGGCGTCGTCTACGGCGGCGTGCACCGTCAGCTCGGCCGTCCCGTGGCGATCAAACGGCTGCCGCGGGCGGTGGCGGAGGACCCGCGGATGAGCGAGCGCTTCGAGCACGAGGCGCGGTTGCTGGCCCGGCTCGACCACCCGCACATCGTCCCGGTCTACGACTACGTCCGGCAGCAGGGCGAGCACCTGCTGGTGATGGAACGCCTCGACGGCGGCACCGTGTGGTCGCGGTTCGCGAGCGACGGTCTCACCGCGCAGCAGTCGTGCGGGATCGTGCTGGCGGCGCTGTCCGGTCTGCACGCGGCGCACGAGGCGGGCGTGCTGCACCTCGACGTGAAGCCGAAGAACCTGCTCTTCACCTCCGGCGGGGTGGTGAAGGTGGCGGACTTCGGCATCTCCCAGGTCGTGTCGGAGGGCGCGACGCTCGTGACGCACGGCGGCGCGGTGCTCGGCACGCCCGCCTACATCGCGCCGGAGCAGGCGATGGGCAACCCGTTGTCGCCCGCCGCCGACGTCTACGCGACCGGCACGATGCTCTACGAGCTGCTGTGCGGCGACCTGCCGTTCGAACGCGGAGGCGGGCCGCTCGCGATGATCCAGAAGCGCGTCTACCAGGACCCGCGGCCGTTGCCGAACGTGCCGGAACCACTGACGGGCGTGGTGATGCGCAGCATCGCGCGGGACCCGCAGGCTCGCTATCGCAACGCCGAGACGTTCGCGATCGACCTCGCAGGCGCGGCGGGCCACCTGTTCGGTCCTGACTGGCTGGTGCGCCTGAACATGCCCGTGCACCTCGCGCCGCAGGTGTCCTCGTCGTCCACGCGCCGGACGTTGCGGCCGGTGGAACGCGACACGGTGTCCCTCACCCGGCAACCGGTCCGCGCCACGCTGGTCGACGCGGTCCCGGCCGCGCGGCTGAGCGGCAGCAGCACGCTGGTGCCGGCCGCTCAGGTGCTCAAGCCGCCGTCGTCGCCGTGGCTGCTGTGGCTGGTGGCGGCGGTCGCGCTGGTGGCGATGGTCGTGGCGCCGTTCCTGGCCACCGGCCGCGAGCTGCCGCGGGTGATCCAGAGTCTCGCCGATCCCGTGCAGGAGCAGGGCACGCAGCTGGTCGTGAGCCTCGCGGGCTTCGAGCTCGCGAACGTCGCGCGCACGGCGGACGGGTTCGAGCTGCCGGGTGCCGCGCGGTGGGTCGTCGGTGGCGCGGTGACGGCCTCGGTCGACGGGCGGGAGTTCCTGCTCGTCTCGAATCAGACGCCGTGGCTGAGCATCATGGGCTCCGGGTCGGCTCTGCTGCTGCTCTTCACGTTCGCGTACCTGGAGTCGAACCTGCGGGCGTTGCGGCGCAGGCAGACCGGGATCGCCGCGGTGGTCGCGTCGGTGCCGCTCGGGCTCGGGCTGGGGCTCGCGGTGTGGCTGCTGGTGTCCGTGCTGCTGGAGCACGAGCCGACGATGCCGGTCGCGCTCACGTGCGGGGTGCTCGGAGCGGCGGCAGCGCTGGCCGCGTCGCTGGCGTCTAAACCTTCCTGACGGCGCGGTCGAACAGGTCCGCGAGCTCCGTCGCGTACCGGGAGACGTCGGTGTCCGGCCGGGCCATCAGCTCGGCCGGCGTCGCCTCCATCGCCGCCATCACCGCCACCGCCATGACGCGCGGCGCGAACTCGCGCAGCTCCCCGGCCTCCTGGCCCTCGCGGAACATGTCCTCCAGCTCCGTCAGCGCCTTGGCGTTCTGCTCCTCCGCCCACGTCCTGGCGGCCTCGGCGTCGCGCGCGGCCGTCGCGATCTGGCCGATGGCGACCAGCTCGGCCGGGTGCTCGGCGCAGTAGTGCACGAAGCCCTCGACGAGGGACCGCAACGCGGAGACGTAGCCGTCGGCGTTCTCGGTGCGTGCGGTCAGCGCCGCGTCCATCGAGCCGTGGACGGTCAGCATGACCTGTTTCATCAGCTCCTCGCGCTTGGCGAAGTGGTACGTGATCAGGCCGGGGCTGATGCCCGCGCGCTGCGCGATCCGCACGAACGACGCCTTCGCGTAGCCGACCTCGGTGATCGTGGCGATGGTCGCGGCGACGATCTGCGCGCGCCGGGCGTCCTCGATGAAGCTGCGCTTCTGGTCGCCCGGCCGGTTTTCTGGTTGCATGAACAGCATCCTAGTTGAGCAACTAGTCCAGGGGGAACCATGATCAGCCGGAAGGGGTTCCTGCGAGCCGTGGCGGGTGCGGCGGTGCTCGCGGGCATGGGGACGGGCACGGCGTCGGCGGGCACGGGGCATCCAGGCAGCCGGCAGGCGGGCAGGAGGTGGCGGGGCGGGGTCTGTTACGACACGGGCGTCCTGCACGCGCCGGGGGACCCGTCGAGCCGGGTGCGGTGGAGCCGCCGGCAGCTCGACCGGGAGATCGGGATGATCGCGCACGACCTGCGCTGCCCGTCCATCACGGCGTTCGGCACCGACCTCGGCAGGCTCGCCGAGACGACCGACGCGGCGCTGCGCCACGGCATGGAGGTGTTCGTCCAGCCGCGGCTCTACGACCACCCGCAGGACGAGGTGCTCGCGCACATGGCCGAGGCCGCCCGTGCCGCGGAGCGTCGGCGCACCGGCGACGACGTCACGTTCGTGACCGGCTGCGAGCACTTCCTGTTCACGCCGGGGATCATCCCCGGAGACTCCTTCATGGAGCGCATCGAGAACATCGCGTCGTTGCCGGACACCGAGTGGCCGCGGGTCATCGCGCGGTTCCGCGACTTCCTGGCACGGGCGGTCGAGGTGAGCCGCCGCGAGTTCCGCGGCCGGATCACCTACGGTGCCGCCGCCGGAGCCGACGCGTCGTGGACCGACTGGTCGATGTTCGACGTCGTCGGCCTCGACTACTACGCCTTCTACGACACCGATGCCGAGTACGCGCCGGACCTCGCCCAGTACCGGCGGTGGGACAAGCCCGTCATGGTGCTGGAGTTCGGCTGCTGCACGTTCACCGGTGCCGCCCGGGCCGGCGGCATGGGCTGGGACGTCGTCGACTGGGAGGCCGAGCCGCCGGTGGTCAGACCCGGCGTGGTGCGCGACGAACGCGAGCAGGCAGACCACATCGCGCGGATGCTCCGCGTCTTCCGCGCGGAAGGGCTGGCGGGCGCGCACCTGTACTCGGTCATCACCCCGGACTCACCGCACCACCCGGAGCGCCGCGACCTCGACTTCGACATGGCGTCGTACAGCCTGCTGCGCACCGTCCGTGAACGGTTCGAGGACGACAACTCGCCGTACCGGCTGGAGCCCAAGCAGTCGTTCCGCGCGTTCCGGCGGTTCAATCGCTGACGACGCGCTCCTTCGGGAACGACGCCGTCACCAGGAAGCCGCCGTCCTCGGTCGGCCCCGCCGAGAACTCGCCACCGAGCAGCGTGGCGCGCTCGCGCAGGCCGACCAGGCCGTGGCCACCGCCCGGCAACGCCGACGACGGGCTCGACGGCGCGGTGTTGCGCACCTCGACCTGCACGTTGTCGTCGTACTGGGCGTCGATGAGCACCGTCGCGCTCGATCCCACGGCGTGCTTGCGGATGTTGGTGAGGGCCTCCTGCACCGTCCGGTACACCGCGCCGGACACCGGTGTGGCGAGGTCCTCGACCGGCCCCTTGAGCTGGATCTTCACCTCGAAGCCCGCGTCCGCGGCCAGCTCGGGCAGCTCACCGACGCCCGGCTGGACGTTGTCGTCGGTCGTGCGCAGCACCGACACGAGGTGACGCAGCTCGTCCAGCGTGCGCGTCGACAACATGCGGATCGTGCCCGCGACCTGCTTGTGTTCGGCGTCCGCGACGGCCATGCGCAACGCGCCCGCCTGCATCGCGATGAGACTCACCTGGTGCGACACGACGTCGTGCATCTCGCGGGCGAGCTTCGCGCGTTCGTCGGCGCGGATGGCGTGCGCGTGCAGCACCCGTTCTCGCTCACGTGACTCGGCCAGCTCCACGATCCGGTCCGACAGCTCCTGCCGGGCGTGCACCAGCAGGCCGATCGCGATCGGCAGGCCCGCCACGAGGAAGCCGTAGATCGCCGAGTGGAAGTGCCCGGACGCCGGGCGTTCGAGCAGCTCGTCGAACGGCCACGCGACGAACCGGCACAGCCACACCAGCGCCGCGGCGAAACCGGTCTGCCAGCCGCCGACGTAGCGGCGGGCCACCGAGTACAGCGCGATCATCGCGGCCAGCTGCGACCAGCCGACGAAGAAGCCGGGGATGGTCAGCACGAGTGTGACGAACGGGAACCGGCGGCGCAGCACCAGCGCGCCGACCGCGATCCAGTTGAACCACAGCTGGTAGCTCTCGACGGGCGGGAGGTCCGTGATCGGGTCGGCCTCCAGCCACAACGCGAACAGCCACACGTCGAGCACGGCGAGCAGGATCAGCACGACGTCGGCGAGGACCTGGCGGTAGTCGCCACCGAGCGGCCAGCGCGAGCCGTCGGCGGTCCCCTTCGACCGTCTGGCCGGGAGCAGCGTCGTGGTCAGGATCCGACCTCCCCTGTGAGCCTTCCGATCCTCACCGTACTGCGCGTATGCAGCGGTTTGCATGGGCTGCCCCTTCACCCCGACCGGCCCCGTCAGGGGGTAAGACGCCCGCGCACGCGAATCGGTACGCCGCTCCTCTCACATATGTGCTACCGCACACGTCCGTGCGGACGCGTGCGGTAGTCACGGCACTACAGGGGGCACTGCTCGCGGAGCGCTGCCCCTGAGCACTATCAGCGGCAGGTCAGCCAGCTGAACCGGTAGGTCGTGTTGATGGCGCCGTCGGTCGAGTCCATCGAGATGAAGCTGGTCGTGGTGGACGTGTTCGAGGTGCCGGGGTACACGCGGAGCTCGGTGTTGATGTTGAAGTTCCTCTTCTCCCCGCACGGGTGGTAGACGATCGCGGCGATCTCGGTGGTGTCGGTCGCCTGCCAGTCGTCGCTGTGCGGCCCGTTGTAGCGGTGCTGCTTCGGGTCGTTCTGCGACATGCCCTGGAAGTAGTAGTTGGCCTTCTGGATCGCGTAGGCGCCGCGCTCCAGGTGCGCGAAACCTCTGTAGTCGGACTGGGCGATGCCGTAGGTGAAGCCGGACGGCACGTTCACCCGCAGGTTGAGCTGGCAGTTCTTGCGGAAGTCGGTCGGCGCCGCACCGACGCCGACCTGGGCCAGGTAGTCGCTGTAGGTGACGGTGAACGCCTTGTTGTCCTCCGACACCGCGACGGCCGCGGTGCCCGCCGGGCAGCCGGAACCGTTGACCGTGACGATGTCGATCGTGATGTGGTCGGGCGGCGGCACCTCGTTGGGAGCCCCACCGGGCGGGAAGATGATGGTCGACGTGAGCAGGGCAGCGGCAACCGCGTTGAGCATGGTGCACCTTTCCGACGCAACTCGCAGGACGGGGCGGCGGCGGGAAAATCAGGTGGCGGCCTGTCAGAAAATCAGCAACGCTTCCACGAGAAGTGGTGCAGAGTGCGTGCTTCCCCACGCGTGTAGTCCATCGTCAGGAAGCTCGTGGAATTGGCATCGGAAGTACCCTTGTCAACGCGCAGAGAACTGTTCACGTTGAGATATTTCTTCTCACCGCACGGGGCGTGGACGATCTGGTCGAACTCCGTTCGATGACTGATCGACCAGTTGTCGTCGAAGGGGCCGGTGAAGTTGTGCTTCCAGGTGGTCGTCTCCGACTGCCCCTGGAAGTAGTAGCTCACGGCCTGGGTGCCGGTGGCGCCGCGAGCGAGGTGCCCGTAGCCCGCGTAGGTGGCTTCCGCGATGCCGTACGTGAAGCCCTGCGGGCTGTTGATCTGCAGGGTGAGCTGGCAGTTCTTCCGGATCTCCGTCGTCGGGGAGCCCTTGCCGGCCTGGGCGAGGTAGTCGCTGTAGATCACCCAGAACGAGGTGTTGTCAGCCGACACGACCACCTGTGCGGTGCCCTGTTTGCACCCGGAGCCGTTCACCGTCACCACGTCGACCGTCACGCGTTCCGCAGGAATGGTGTCGGCGTGTGCGGGCGTGGACGACAATGAGAACAGCACGGCGAGAGCGGCTGCTGCCGTCGCTTTGCGCATGGAGTTGGCCTTTCCTGGTGCCTCTTTCTCGGCGTGGCGCGGCGGCGGTGTCGGGAAGGTTAGCGCAGACCCTCGACGAATGGTGTGATCCAAATGGACCATGTCATCCTGATGGAGCAGTTAGTGGAGAATTCTCGAAATCTTCGCGGCACCTGGTGCTGAGGGAACGAATAAGTTCCGGCATACTTGCCCGCATGTCGCAAGCTGGGCTGGTGCTCGTGGTCGAGGACGAGGACCCCGTGCGGAGGTACACCGTCAGCCTGCTCGAGGAGCTCGGCTTCCCGGTGCTGCAGGCGAGTGACGGCGTCGAGGCCATCGCGATCCTGCGCGAACGCCGCGCGGAGGTCGGCGTGATGCTGCTCGACCACAGCATGCCCGGCCTGTCAGGCGAGGAGGTGCTCGCCGAGCTGGAGCGCGAGGACCTCACCGTGCCGGTGGTGCTGACCAGCGGCTACGACCGCGCGGCGCTGGAGGTCCGGTTCGCGGGCCACGAGGTGGCGGGATACCTGCAGAAGCCGTTCCGCATCGAGGCGCTGGACGAGACGGTCCGCGCCGTGGTCGCCCGCCGCGCCAGGGCTCACTGAGCCAGCACCTGCCGCACGCGTTCGAGCAGGTCCGACTCCGCGTACGGCTTGGTGATCAGCACCTCGTCGTCGAGGACCTCGTCGGTCGTGTAGCCGGACATGTAGATCACGGCGGGCGCGACACCGGTCGAGCGCAGCAGCCTGACCAGCTCGGGGCCGCCCATCTTCGGCATCACGACGTCGGTGAGCACCAGGTCGATCGTGCTGCGGTGCGCCGTGGCCAGCTGCAGCGCCTGCTGCCCGTCACCCGCCTCGACCACCGCGTAGCCCGCGGTCTCCAGCGAGCGCCGGGTCATCACGCGGACCTGGGCGTCGTCCTCGACGAGCAGCACCGTCCCCGCGCCCCGGTGCGTGACGGGCCGGCGCGCGTACGGCGGCTCCGGGGCGCCGCCGCGTTGGGAGGGCACCGGCAGGTAGACCGCGACGGTCGTGCCGCGGCCCGGCGCGCTGGTGAGGTCGATCTGCCCGCCCGACTGCTGCACGATGCCGAACACCGTCGACAGGCCGAGACCGGTGCCCTTGCCGACCGGCTTGGTCGTGAAGAACGGCTCGAAGACCTGTGCCCGCACGTCCGGCGTCATGCCCGTGCCGGTGTCCTGCACGCGCAGCACCACGTACTCGCCCGGCCGCACGCCGACGATCCGCCCGGTGTCGCCGGGGCCGAGGGTGGCGTTCGCGATCGAGACGCGCAGCGTGCCGCCGTCGGGCATCGCGTCACGCGAGTTGACGGCGAGGTTGAACAGGATCTGCTCGACCTGGCCCGCGTCCGCCCACACCCGTGCGACGTTCTCCGGCAGGTCCACCTCCAGTTCGATGTGGTCGCCGACGAGCGTGCGCAGCATCGAGTGGACCTTCGTCAGGTTCTCCCTGAGGTCGAGCGACTCGGGGTGCAGGACCTGCTGGCGGGTGAACGCGAGCAGCTGCCGCGTGAGCTTCGCGGCCCGTTCGCCCGCGTGCAGGATGTCCTCGATCACCATGCGGCGCGGGTCGTCCGGTGGTGTGCGGCGCAGCAGCATCTCGCTGTTGCCGTTGACGACCGTGAGGATGTTGTTGAAGTCGTGCGCGATGCCACCGGTCAACCGGCCGATGGCCTCCATCTTCTGCGCCTGCCGCAACTGCGCCTCGGTCTCGCCGACGCGTTCTTCGAGCCGTGCGCGTGCGTCCTTCAGCTCCTGCATCAAGCGGATGCTGCGCAGTGCGCTGCTCAGCTGCTGCTGCACGGCCTCGTACATCCAGCCGAGTTCTGGCCCCTCTTCGAAGACGACGTACCCGAGGTGGTCCTCGTCGGTGTAGAGCGGCGCGACGAGCGCGCTGAACGGCCTGTCCCGCCGGAACGGATACGGCGTGAGGTTGATGGACGGAAACGGTGTGTCCGGCGGGGTTTTCAGAGCAGCGTCCTCGTACCGGACGAGCACGCGCGCCGTGCCCGCCGTCTCGTACGCCATGACGTGGCAACCGGGAATGCCGAGACGCGGCAGTTCGTGCTCAAGGGCCTTCGTCAGCTCGTCGACATCCCGTGACGCGATAAGCCGTTGTCCCGCTTCACGAACCGTCTGGTCGTGACGCTCGTGCGAGAGATACGTGAAGCGTGCGTCCGTGGCGAACGCATCCCCGACAAGGAGCTGCACGCGCAACCACAGGTCGTTGATGATCGCCGCGTCACTGATGCGCGTCGTCACGAACCGGTGCAGGTCGAACAACGGCGGCCACCACCGCGCCGCCTCGCACCCGGCGCGCGCACTCGCACGGATGTACTCCGCCAGCAGCTTCAGGAACTCCGCACCCTCGACCTCACCGCGTCCCGCCGCCAGCAGCTCGACGATCAGCTGCTCGGCCCACCCGTCCGGTAACGCCTCGGACGACTGCCCGAGCGACTCGCGCAGGTGGTCCGCGACGGTCGCCGCCGTCGCCGACTCCGACAGCGTCAGCCGCCCGTGCGCGGGAGCGTGGTCCCCGAGCCCGGAAGGCAGGCACCCGCACGACCGCCGCACGATCAGCTCGGTCGGCATCGTCTGCAACGGGGGCACCGGCTCACCCCGCACCAGCGCCAGCGCCAGCCCCGCCGCCCGGAACCCCATCTCGTGGAACGGCGCCCGCACGGTGGTGAACGCGGGCGTCGCCGCGTCGATGTTCACGTCCCGCAGCACCCACGACACCGGACTTCCCGTGACGTACCCGAGGTCGTGCGTGCGAACGTTCGTGTGGTTGTCGTACCCGACGACCGCGACGTCCTCCGGCGTCCGGAAACCCAGTTCCTCCAACGCGGACACCACGCCGATCGCGTAGTCGTCGTTGGCCGCGGCGATCGCGTCCGGCGGCTCCTCGACGGTCGCGATCATCTTCCGCACGGCCTCGGCGGCGGTGCCCGGGTCCCAGACGAACGAACCGTGCATCGTCACGAGTGCGGGATCGACCGGAATACCGTGCTTGCGCAGTGAGTCCAGGTACCCCTGGAACCGCTCTCGCGCACCCGCGTGCGTCTGCGGCCCGCGCACGAACGCGATGCGGCGCTTGCCGTGCACCTCGATGAGGTGGTCCACGGCCTGCTCCATGCCGTGACGGTTGTCCATCAGGATGGCCGGCCACTGACCGAGCGTCGTCTCGACGCTGACCATCGGCACCGGCGCGTACCGCCGCAGGTACTCCTGCAGGTCGTCGGGACCGAGGAGCTGCCCCACGCGCGTCGTCCACACGACGAGCGCGTCGATCCTGTTCGGTGAGACGAGGTCGAAGACCGTGTTCGCCCGTCTCCGGTGCGGGTCCGGGTGGTTCATCTCGCTGCCGACGAAGCACACGAGGTCACAACCGAGATGCCGGGCGCCATCGCTCACACCGCGCCACTGCTCACCCGCGAGCTCGATGAGCGGACCGGCGGTGACCATCCCGATGGTGGGCCGTCGCTTCGTGCTGCCGTTCGCCACAAAACCCCCGCTACTCAACGCGTTTCGGGATGATACGCGGTGCCGGGGGGAATGCCGCCCGCGTCGTCGGCGGACGGGGGAACGGCGTGCCGAAACTGCCGGTGGGGTGATCGACCGGTGACCGAATCAGTGCGGAGTCGTTGCGCCGCAGGGCTTCAAGGGCAAGTAGGGGTGTGCGGAAGTGCAGGAACCAGAGGAGACCGCGGCGTACTTCCGGCTGGTGTGCGAGGACGAGGTGGTGCATCCCGACGTCCTCGTGGCGGAGAACCCCGCCACCTCGCCGGTGGCGCTGTTTCGCCTGGCCGCGCACGAGGAACGGGCGGTGCGGCTGGCGCTGGCGCACCGCGCGGACCTGCCGGCCAAGGCGTACGAGCGCCTGCTGGGCGACTCCGACCCGGAAGTGGTCCGAGTGGCCGCCCGCAGGGCACACGGTAAGCGCTTTCCCTGACTGGCCGCTGGGCAGGTCGAGCGAACCGTCTGGACACGAACGGGAGACTGCTGCGACGCTCGGAGTCCTCGCGAGGTGGTGACGATGCGCGCAGCCCGACGACGATTCGACTCCTCCGCCGTGTCCGAGTTGCTGCTCGCCGTGCCGACGGTGCTGAGCAGCCTGCTGGTCGTGACGGTGCCGGGCAAGGCCCTGACACCGCAGGCCCCCTGGGTGTTCCCGGTGCTGTGGCTGCTCTCCGGGGTCGTGGTGCTGCTGCCGGTCGTGGACGTGGCGGCGGCGCTGGCCCACCGGCTGCGGCTGCCCACACCGACCGAACGCAGGGTGCTGCTGCCGTTGCTGGGGTCCGTGTGCGACGCGGCCTCGGCGGACTCGCGGCGGTACCGGCTGTGGATCCAGAACTCCCGCGACATCAACGCGATGGCGGTCGGCGGGCGGGTCGTGGGGGTGTCCACGGCGGCGCTCGCATTGCCGCCGGAGCAGCTCGAGGCGGTGCTGGCGCACGAACTGGGGCACCATCTGGCCGGGCACACCAGGGCGTCGCTGCTGCGGTGGTGGTACGAGCTGCCGGCGCGGGCGCTGGTGCTGCTGGTCTTCGCGCTCGGGTGGGGCGTGCTGGCGGCGGGGGCCGCGTTGAGGACCCGGCTCGCGATGGTGGTGTCGCTGCTGCTGGTGGTGGCGCTGGCCGTGGCGGCGGTGGCGGCGAGCCCGTGGCTGTTGCTGGTGCCGGTGGTCGCGCCGTTGCTCGCGTTGACGAGCAGGCGCGCTGAGCTGCGGGCCGACCGCGTCGCGGCCGAGCTGGGGTACGGGCCGTTGCTGCTGGAAGTGTTGCAGCGCTGGAGGAACGAGGAGCACGTGGCCGGGCTGCGGGCGCGGGTGCTGGCTTCGCACCCGTCGTGCACGTTGCGGATCAGCAAGCTGTGCGAGACGGCCCCCGGACCGGGGTCCGGGGGCCGTGCGAGCCTCAGGCCGACGGAGGCTTGAACAGGTCGGGCACGGCCGCGGCGGCGGCCGTGTCCAGCAGCCACAACGTCCGCCGCTGCCCGGTGGCACCGGCGGCGGGCAGCTGCACCTCGCCGGTACCGCTCAACGCCATCGACACGGCGGCGGCCTTGCCCTCGCCGGTCGTCATCAGCCACACCTCCTGCGCGCGGCGCACCGACGACAGGGTCAGCGAGACGCGCGTGGGCGGCGGCTTCGGGCAGTCGCGGACCGCGACGACGGTGCGCTCCTTCTCGTGCACCGCGGGGGAGTCCGGGAACACGGAGGCCACGTGGCCCTCCTCGCCGACACCCAGCATGCACACGTCGAACGTCGGCACGTCGCCGTGGTCCTCCGGCCGCGCGAGCGAGGCCAGCAGGGACGCGTACGCCTCCGCCGCCGCTTCCGGGTCGTCGCCGAACTTGCCGTCGGACGGCTCCATCACGTGCACGCGCGACGGGTCGACCGGCACGTGGTCGAGCAACGCCGCGCGGGCCTGCGTCTCGTTGCGCTCCGGGTGCCCGGAGGGCAGGAAGCGCTCGTCGCCCCAGAACAGGTCGACGCGGGACCAGTCCACGGCGTCACGGGCGCCGTTGCGGTTGAGGTGCTCCAGCACGGCCGTGCCGGTGCGGCCTCCGGTCAGCACGACCGACGCGAAGCCGCGGGCGGCCTGCGCGTCGACCACGCGCGTGACGAGGCGGGCCGCCGCGGCGGCGGCCAGGAGGTCGCCGTCGCGGTGGACCACCACCTGGGGACCGCTCACGAGCCCGCCTTCGCCTTCGCCTTGCGCGCCGCCTTGCCGTTCGCGGGCTCGGCCGCCGCCTCGGCGGGGGCCTCCTCCGGCTTGGCGGACGGCACGCGGCCCTTCGCGACCTTCGACAACGACTTCAGCGCGCCCGCGTAGACCTCGTCGGGGTCGAGCCTGCGCAGCTCCTCCGCGAGGCAGTCGCGCACCGAACGGCGCTGCAACGCGACGCTGCGGGACGGCTGGCCGGGCTGCGCGAGCGTGCCCACCCTGCCGTCGGGGCGGTGCAGGTCGACCTCACCGCCGGGACGGTTCAGCCGCACCTGGACGATGCCCTCGCCCGAGGTCGCCTTGAACCGCTTGACGGGCACCTTCAGCCGGTCGGTCAGCCACGCGGCCAGCAGGTCCGTCGACGGCGAGTCGGCCTCGCCGGTGACCTCGGCCTCGGTGACCTTCTCGTACGGCGGCAGGTCCAGCGACGCGGCGAGCATCGCCCGCCACACCGTCAGCCGCGTCCACGCCAGGTCCGTGTCGCCCGGCGCGTAGTGCGCCCGCCGGGTCTCCAGGGCCTTGATCGGGTTCTTCTCGGCGGCCGCGTCGGTGATGCGGCGCTGCGCGAGCTGGCCGATCGGGTCCTTCGACGGCGACACCGGCGCCTCGAAGGGCCACCACGCCACGACCGGGGTGTCCGGCAGCAGCAGCGGCATGACGCAGGACGCGCCCTCCTTGGCCAGTTCGCCGTACAGGCGCAGGACGACGACCTCGGACGCGCCCGCGTCGCCGCCGACGCGGATCTGCGCGTCGAGCCGCGGCGCGGCCTGCCGGGCACCGCGCGCCACGACGATCACGCGGCACGGGTGCTCGCGCGAGGCGTCGTTGGCCGCGTCGATCGCGGCGTCGGTGCGCTGGCCGTCCTCGGTCACGATCACGAGGGTCAGCACGCGCCCGAGGGTCGTCGCGCCGCCTTCGTCGCGCAGCCGGACCAGCCGCGAGTTGATCTGCGAGGTGGTGGTCGAGGGCAGGTCGATGATCACGGACGCCTCCAGTGCCTTCCGGTCCGAGCCGTCATCGCGTCCGCCGACGGCGGCCCCCACGTACCGGCCTTGTACTTCTCGAGCGCGGGCTCGTCCTTGCGCGCCCAGAACTCGAGCACCGGGTCGAGGATCTCCCAGGAGAGCTCGACCTCGTCGTTCTTCGGGAACAGCGACGGCTCGCCGAGCAGCACGTCGAGCAGCAGCCGCTCGTAGGCTTCCGGCGACGACTCGGTGAACGAGTGGCCGTAGCCGAAGTCCATCGTGACGTCGCGGACCTCCATCGTGTTGCCCGGCACCTTCGAGCCGAACCGGATGGTCACGCCCTCGTCCGGTTGCACGCGCACGACCAGGGCGTTCTGCCCCAGCTCCTCGGTCGCGGTGTCGTCGAACGGCAGGTGCGGCGCCCGCTTGAACACGACGGCCACCTCGGTGACGCGGCGGCCCAGGCGCTTGCCGGTGCGCAGGTAGAACGGCACCCCGGCCCAGCGGCGGGTGTTGACCTCGCAGGTGATCGCGCCGAACGTCTCGGTCTTCGACTCCGGCGAGAAGCCGCCCTCCTCCAGCAGGCCGGGCACCTTCTGGCCGCCCTGCCAGCCACCGGTGTACTGGCCGCGCGCGGTGGTCTCCTCGAACGGCTCCGCGGGACGCGTCGCCGACAGGATCTTCACCTTCTCCGCGCGCAGGTCGGCCGGCTTGAACGAGACCGGCTCCTCCATCGCGATCAGCGCGAGCAGCTGCAACAGGTGGTTCTGGATGACGTCGCGCGTCGCGCCGATGCCGTCGTAGTAGCCGGCGCGGCCACCGAGACCGATGTCCTCGGCCATGGTGATCTGCACGTGGTCGACGTAGTTCGAGTTCCAGATGGGTTCGTACAGCTGGTTCGCGAACCGCAGCGCCAGGATGTTCTGCACGGTCTCCTTGCCGAGGTAGTGGTCGATGCGGAACACCGACTCCTCGGGGAACACCTCGTTGACCGTGCGGTTGAGCTCCTTGGCCGACTTCAGGTCGTGCCCGAACGGCTTCTCGATGACGACGCGGCGCCACTGGTCGCCCTTCGCCTGGGCGAGGCCCGCGCGCTTGAGCTGGTTGACCACCGTCGGGAACGCGCTCGGCGGGATCGACAGGTAGAACGCGTGGTTGCCGCCCGTGCCGCGTTCGGCGTCCAGCGCGGCCAGGCACGACGCCAGGCTGTCGAACGCCTCGTCGTCGTCGAACGTGCCCTGCACGAACCGGATGCCCTCGGCGAGCTGCTGCCACACGGCCTCGTTGAACGGCGTGCGCGCGTGCTCCTTCACCGCGTCGTGGACGACCTTCATGAAGTCCTGGTCGGCCCAGTCGCGGCGGGCGAAGCCGACGAGCCCGAAGCCCGGCGGCAGCAGACCCCGGTTGGCGAGGTCGTAGATGGCGGGCATGAGCTTCTTGCGCGACAGGTCACCGGTGACACCGAAGATGACCAGCGCGCTCGGGCCCGCGATGCGGGGCATGCGCTTGTCGCGCGGGTCCCGCAGCGGGTTGCGCCACTTGGCGGATGTGGTCACGAGCCGTCCTCCTGGACTGCCTCGACGAGCTGGGCCAGACCCGCGACGCGGTCGGTCAGGTGCAGCCTCAGCACCGGGCGGCCGTGCTCGGCGAGCACCTGGCCGTCGCCGAGCGCCTGCGCGAGCTGCAGCTGCGCCAGCGTGTACGGACGGCCGGGCACCTCCAGGTCGTCGCCGGACTCGCCGGTGATCTGGACGAACACGCCGTTCTGGTGACCGCCCTTGTGGTACTGGCCGGTCGAGTGCAGGAAGCGGGGACCCCAGCCGAACGTCGTCTGCAGGTGCGTCCTCTTCGCGATCTCCGCGCGGAGCAGCTCGAACGACGCGTCGTCGATCCTGTCCAAGTACGCCTGAACGGAGATGTAGCCGTGGTCGGGCGCCACCTCGACCAGTGCCGCGAGCGCCTCGGCGACGGTGCTCACCTTCCGCGGCGCCCAGTCCGTGCCGTGCGCCTCGACCGGACCGTCCACGAAGGACGGCTCGGTGGCGGCGACGGCCGGCGCGTCGAGCAGCGCGCGAGCGGCCTTCTTGGCGGCCTCGACGTCGGGCTGGTCGAACGGGTTGATCCCGAGCACCCTGCCCACGAGCGCGGTCGCGTACTCCCACAGCAGGAACTGCGCGCCGAGCTTGCCCTCGACCGCGACGGTCGCCGAGCCGGTGGCCGGTCCGATCGCGACGGTCGTGGCGTCGGAGCGCGCGTTCACGAAGCCCTCGGCGCCGGGACCCTCGACGACGACCGGCAGCAGGCCGGTGCCGTTCTTGCCGGTCGACTCGGCGATGAGCTGCTCGGCCCAGTCGCCGAAGCCCTTGATGCCGGAACCGGTGTCGGCGAAGACGATCTTCTCCGCGCCGTTGGCGTGCGCGGCGCCGAAGATCGCGGCCAGCTGCACCGCGGGGTTCTCGGCGGAGTCCTGCGACACGATCTTCGCGACCTCGGCGGCCTCGTCGAGCAGCGACTCGACGTCGGCGCCCGCGAGGTAGGACGGCACGAGGCCGAACGCCGTGAGCGCCGAGTACCGGCCGCCCACGTTCGGGTCGGCCAGGAACACCTTGCGGTACCCGGCCTCCTCCGACGCGGACTGCAGCGGCGAGCCGGGGTCGGTGACCACGACGATGCGCGACGCGGCGTCGATCCCCGCGTCGGTGAAAGCCTTCTCGAAGATGCGCCGGTGGCTGTCGGTCTCGACCGTCCCACCGGACTTGGAGGACACCACGATCACCGTGCGCTGCAGGTCACCGGCGAGCGCGTCGGCGACCTGGGCGGGATCGGTGGTGTCCAGGACGACCAGCGGCACGCCCTGCGTCCGCGTGATCACCTCGGGGGCCAGCGAGGAGCCGCCCATGCCCGCGAGCACGACGCGGTCCACGCCCTCGGCGTGCAGGTCCTCGCGCAGCGCCTTGAGCTCCGGGAGCAGTGCGCGGGACGTCTCGTGCAACGTCGTCCACGACAGGCGGATGCTCGCCTCGGACTCGGCTTCCGGACCCCACAGGGTCGGGTCCTGCGCGGTCAGCTTGCTCGGCACCGAATCCGCGACCAGGTCAGCAGCGATGATGCTGACCTGGTCGGCGTTCGGTGACCTCACGATGTCGACGGAGGTCACTTGGTTCCTCAGCCCTTCAGTTGAGCCAGTTGGTTCGTCACCGTCTCGAGCAACTCTTCCCAGGACTTCTCGAACTTCTCGACGCCCTCGGTCTCCAGGACGACGAACACGTCCTGGAGGTCGACTCCCACGGCGGCGAGCTTGTCGAACACCTCCTGGCCCTCCGCCGCGCGGCCGGTGACCGTGTCACCGGAGATCTTGCCCGCGTCCGCGACGGCCTGCAGCGTCTTCTCCGGCATCGTGTTCACGACGTCGTTCACGACGAGCTGGTCGACGTAGAGGGTGGGGGAGTAGCTCGGGTCCTTCACGCCGGTCGACGCCCACAGTGGACGCTGCGCGTTCGCGCCGTCCGCCTTGAGCGCCTCCCAGCGCTCGCCCTGGAACGTCTTCTCGAACGCACCGTAGGCGATCCACGCGTTGGCGAGGGCGGCCTTGCCGCGCAACGCCTTCGCCTCGTCGGTGCCGATCTTGTCCAGGCGCTTGTCGATCTCGGTGTCCACGCGGGACACGAAGAACGAGGCCACGGAGTGGATCGAGCGGAGGTCGTGGCCGTTGGCCTTGGCCTGCTCCAGACCCGCGATGTAGGCGTTCATCACGGCCTCGTAGCGCTCGACCGAGAAGATCAGCGTCACGTTGACCGAGATGCCCTCGCCGATCACCTTCGTGATCGCCGGGATGCCCGCCTCGGTGGCCGGGATCTTGACCAGCAGGTTCGGCCGGTCGACGGTCTTCCACAGGTCCTGCGCCTCGGCCACGGTCTTGTCCGTGTCGAACGCCAGGCGCGGGTCGACCTCGATGGAGACGCGGCCGTCGACGCCGTTGGTCGAGTTGTAGATGTCGCGGAACTTGTCGCACGCGTTGCGCACGTCGGTCGTGGTGACCTCGCGGATGGTCGCCTCGGTGTCGGCGCCGCGGCTCGACAGCTCGCGGACCTGCTCGTCGTAGGACTCGCCCTTCGACAGGGCGCCCGCGAAGATCGTCGGGTTCGTCGTCACGCCGACGACGTTCCACTCCCGGATCAGCTCGTCGAGGTTTCCGCTGGTGAGCCGCTCGCGGGACAGGTCGTCCAGCCAGATCGACACACCGGCTCCGGACAGGGCTTCCAGATTCGGCTTGCTCACTTCTTACCCCTCACGTTGTCAAGGGAACGGCGGGCGGCGGCGACGACGTTCTCCGTCGTGAAGCCGAACTCCTTGAACAGGACCTGGTAGTCGGCGGACGCGCCGAAGTGCTCGATCGACACGATCTCGCCCGCGTCGCCGACGTGGCGGTACCACGGCTGGGCGATGCCGGCCTCGACGGCGACGCGCGCCTTCACCGAGGACGGGATCACCGACTCCCGGTACTCGGCGTCCTGCTTCTCGAACCAGTCGAGCGACGGCATGGAGACCACGCGCACTGCAACGCCCTCGCCCTGCAGGACCTTCCCGGCCTCGGCGGCCACCTGCAGCTCCGAGCCAGTGCCGATGATCACGATCTCCGGGTTCTCGTCGCCGAAGAGCACGTAGCCACCGCGCTTCACGCCCTCGGCGGAGGTGCCCTCCAGCGTCGGGACGTTCTGCCGCGACAGCGCCAGGCCGACCGGGCCGAGCTGCTCGATCACGGCCTTCCAGGCGTACGCGGTCTCGTTGGCGTCGCCGGGACGGACCACGGCGAAGTCCGGGATCGCGCGCAGCGCGGCGAGGTGCTCGATCGGCTGGTGCGTCGGGCCGTCCTCGCCCAGGCCGATGGAGTCGTGCGTCCACACGTAGGTGACGGCGGCCTGCATGATCGCCGCGAGCCGCACCGCCGGGCGCATGTAGTCGGAGAACACCAGGAAGGTGCCGCCGAACGGGCGGGTCGGGCCGTGCAGCGCGATGCCGTTGAGGATCATGCCCATGGCGTTCTCGCGGACGCCGAAGTGCAGCACGCGGCCGTACGGGTCGGCGCTCCACATGCCCGTCGAGATCGACTCCGGGCCGAACGACTTGGCGCCCTTGATGGTCGTCAGGTTCGACTCGGCGAGGTCGGCGGAACCGCCCCACAGCTCGGGCAGGTGCTTGGCGAGCGCGTTGATGACCTCACCGGACGCCTTCCGGGTCGGCAGGCCCTTCGCGTCCACCGGGTAGCTCGGCAGGTCCGCGTCCCAGCCCTCGGGCAGCTCGCGGGAGGTCAGGCGGTCGAGCAGCTTCTTGTTCTCCGGGTTGGCCGAGGCCCACTCGTCGAACGACGGCTGCCACTGCGCCTTGGCGTGCTCGCCGCGCTTCACGACCTCGCGGGTGTGCGCGAGCACCTCGTCGGCGACCTCGAAGGTCTTCTCCGGGTCGAAGCCCAGGATCTCCTTGGTGGCCTTGACCTCGTCCACGCCCAGCGCGGCACCGTGCGCGGCGCCGGTGTTCTGCTTGTTCGGCGCCGGGTAGCCGATGATCGTGCGCAGCAGGATGAACGAGGGCTTGTCGGTGACGGCCTTGGCCTTCTCGACGGCTTCCAGGATGCCCTTGACGTTCTCGCCCGACTCGACGACCTGGACGTGCCAGCCGTACGCCTCGTAGCGCTTCGCGGTGTCCTCGGACAGCGCGATCGTCGTGTCGTCCTCGATCGAGATCTTGTTGTCGTCGTAGAAGACGACGAGGTTGCCCAGCTGCTGCGTGCCGGCGAGCGACGAGGCTTCGGCTGTGACGCCCTCCTCGATGTCACCGTCGGAGGCGATCACGTAGACGTGGTGGTCGAACGGGCTCGTGCCCGGCGCGGCCCCGGGGTCGAACAGGCCCCGCTCGCGGCGGGCGGCCATCGCCATGCCGACGGCGGCGGCGAGACCGGAGCCCAGCGGGCCGGTGGTGATCTCGACGCCCCTGGTGTGGCGGTACTCCGGGTGACCCGGCGTCTTCGAGCCCCACTTGCGCAGGTGCTTCAGGTCGTCGATCTCCAGGCCGTAGCCGGACAGGAACAGCTGGACGTACAGGGTCAGGCTGGAGTGACCGGCGGAGAGCACGAACCGGTCGCGGCCGATCCAGTCGGGGTCGGCGGGGTCGTGCCGCATCACGCGCTGGAAGAGCGTGTAGGCGAGCGGCGCGAGGCTCATGGCCGTACCGGGGTGGCCGTTGCCGACGTTCTGCACGGCGTCCGCCGCGAGCACTCGCGCGGTGTCGACGGCGCGCTTGTCGAGCTCGGTCCAGTCGTCGGGCAGATCGGCCTTGGTGAGCCGGGCGATGTCGTCGGTGACGGTCACGGACTTACAGCTCCAAACTTGTCGCTAGGGCGGGTGCGCCGGCGTCTTCGGAATCGATCCCGAAGAGCCCGACCCGCGTCTCTCCCTCGTCCTCCTGCCAGCCTAGTCCTGAGAGATTCAGAAGGTGATCTGAAAGCTCCCGGGCACATGTGTGCCGGGGCACACCAGCACCCGAACGGGCTGTTCGTTCTTGTCGCGGTTACCATCAGTCGCCGGATCTCACACCCGTCTCGACACGAGGAGCGTTCACCCGATGAGTGCCGACAGTCTCGTCGCCGAGGCGCCCAGCAGGACGCCTCGCCAGGTCGTCGGCGCCTACGTGGCACTCACGAAGCCGCGCGTCATCGAGCTCCTGCTGATCACGACGATCCCGGCGATGCTGCTCGCCCAGCACGGCCTCCCGCCGCTGTGGCTGATCGCCTGCACGCTCACCGGCGGCACCCTCGCCGCGGGGTCGGCGAACGCCCTCAACTGCTTCGTCGACGCCGACATCGACTCGGTCATGAAGCGCACGGCCGCCCGGCCGCTCGCGCACAACGCCATCCCGCCGCGCAACGCCCTGATCTTCGGCGTGGTGCTCGGCGTCGTGTCGTTCGCCTTCCTGTGGTTCTTCGTGAACCTGATGTCCGCGGTCTTCGCGGTCGCGACGATCCTCTTCTACATCTTCGTCTACACCCTGGTCCTCAAGCGCCGCACCTCGCAGAACATCATCTGGGGCGGCATGGCGGGCTGCATGCCCGTGATCATCGGCTGGAGCGCGGTGACGGGCACGGTGGAGTGGCCCGCCCTCGTCATGTTCGGCGTGATCTTCTTCTGGACCCCGCCGCACACGTGGGCCCTCGCCATGAAGTTCAAGGAGGACTACGCCAGGGCAGGCGTGCCGATGCTGCCCGTGGTCGCGACAGCTCAGCAGGTGACGCGGCAGATCGTGATCTACAGCTGGGTCACCGTGGTCTGCACGCTCGCCCTCGCTCCCGTGACGTCGTGGATCTACGTGTCCGTGGCGGCGCTGTCCGGCGTGTGGTTCGCCGTCTTCGCGCACAAGCTGCACAACGTGGTCCGTCGCGGCGGCTCCACGAACACCATGAAGTTCTTCCACATGTCGAACCTCTACCTGATGCTCGTGTTCTGCGGTCTCGCCGTGGACGCGGTCGTCGGGTTGCCGGTGCTGGGCTGGCCGTTCTAGCTGCACTTCCAGTCGTACGGCTGTGGCGCCCGTTGAGTTCACCGTCACCGGTGGTGAAGGTTCACCACTGGACTTCGTCGCGGTCCTGACCCGGTCGTCCTCGCTCGTCGTGATCACCGATCCCGGCGGGTGGGCGCAGGTCAGCCAGGGCCTCACGCCCGGCTTCGCCGCGTCGACGACGGTCGTCACGCGGGTGCGCCCGCTGCGGTGCGCGGTGCTCGACCTGCGGCACTTCCCCTCACCGGACGCGCTGCCGTCGGTCGCGGACGTCCCCGGCGACGTGGTCGCGCTGCACGACACCCGCTCCTGGGACTCGGCACCCCTGGTCGCCGCGCTGCGCCGGCTCGGACGGCCGGTCGTGCTCTTCACCGCCGTGCACACCTGGGTCTCCGGTGTCGACCCCGCCTCGATGCTGGTCGGGTGGAGCGCGCCGCACGTCGTGCTGGCACGGCCCCTGCGTCCCGGTGAGGCCAGGGTCGAGGACGCCCTCTGGCAGTTCCGCGAGCTGGAACGGCGCCGGATGGTGACGTACACGGCGCTGCCCGCGCCGCCCCCGCCGCTGGACAGGGCCGTGACGGTCGTCGTCGCGCTGCCGGGCGCCACCGAGGGCATCGCCGGGGCGTTGCGGCCGGGCGCCGACTACGAGGTGTGGGTGCGCGTCGGCGAGGTCGCCGTGCCGCTGCCGGCCGACCTGGAGCTCAGGGCCGTGCTCGGCATGAACGGCCGCGACGTGCGGTCCGAGACGTTCGTGCTGCCCGTCGAGGGCGGCAGCCCGTGGGTGAGCTTCGCCGTGACGACGCCGTACGCGTCCGTGCCGTGGGGCGGGGAGCTGGTGATCTACCGCGGCGCCGTGCCGGTGCACGTCCAGCAGGTCGTGCTGCCGGTCGGCGGCGGCGAGTCCCGCATCCGGCAGCGGCTGCGCCTGTCGCGGACGTTCGCGGACCTCGGGCCGCTGTCGTCCCGGCTCGCGTCGGTCCTCGTCCTCGGCGAACGGGCGCTGGTGACCGACGGCGGGACACCGCGCTGGACCGCACTGGACACCCCGCTGCGGCTGCCGCCCGTGACCGGCTTCGACCACTGGTACGGCAAGGACTTCCCCTCCTGCTGCGAGGACCTCGCCGCGTTCGCGCTGCGCGGCGCCGCGCTGCACGCACAGCTGTTCCCCGACGGAGTGGGCGTCCGGCGCGGCGGCGTGATCACCGTGGCCGGTGAGACGCGCGTGCCGTGGGCGGCCGTGTACGACCTGCCGTTCACCGAGGGCCCGTACCGGCTGTGCTCGTCGGTCGCGCGGTTCGGCCCGTTCGGCGCCGGGGGACCGGTGCCGGCGCGCTGCCCCGAACCCGACCACAGCGGCAACGTCCTGTGCCCCTTCGGCTTCTGGGGCCTGTCGAGCGTGCTGGAGCAGCCGGCGGGACCGCTCGCCTGGCAGGTCGCCCCGGCGCAGCGGCAGGTGCGGGTGGCGCTGGCCGTCGACCCCGCCCTGGACCGGGCGCTCACCCAGCGGCACGTGGCGGAGCTGATGTCGTTCCTGCCACCCGACACGATCTCGTCCGCGTACGTCAGCCCGTCCGGCCTGTCGCGGGCGCTGGCGGAGGAACGCGCGGACGTGCTGCACCTCGTCTACGACGAGGGCGTCCTGGAGACCGTGGAGGTCGAGGGCTGGCCGCACCGCCCGCTGGTCGTCACGACGTCCCCCGCCGCGCACCTGGTGGACGCGCTGGTGAACGGGGCGGGCGCCGCGGGCGTGATCTGCCCGGAGGTGCCCGTCGACCAGGGCATGGCCGGGTGGGCGGGCGGCATGCTGCTCGCCCGGCTCGCCGGGGGGATGCCCGCCGGTGAGGCGGTGCGGCAGACCCGCTGGGAGATGCTGGGCCGCGGCAACGTCCTCGGCCTCGCCCTCACCCTGCACGCGGGCGCCGACCTGCGCCTCAGGTGACCCGCGCGTCCGGCCCGACAGCGGTCAGCAGCTCCTCCACGCACGGGTCGTCGAGCGACTCGACGATGCACTTCCACAGCGAGAGGTTCGCCTCCGCCCACTTCGAGTACATGAGGGCGGCCTCGCGGTCGTAGAAGTAGTAGCCGTCGTCGGCCTTGCCCACCTGCTCGCCCACGATCTTGTGCGCCAGCTCGCGCAACGTGATGCCGTTCTCCTGCAAGTACCGGTGCGCGAGCACGACCGGCGTCACCGGCAGCGCCTTGAACAGCGTGTCCGCGTCGGACAGCGCCTGCGCCTCCAGCGAGATGTCGCGGTGGCGGGTGCGCATCTCCGCCTCCAGCACGATCTGTTCGATCCGGTCGATGTCGCCCATCGCGACGCCGGAGACGAACAGGACCTTGCGCCGCAACGCCGCGCCGTCGGTCGGCAGCGAGTTGCGGCGGACCATGTAGTTCAGGTCGTGCACAAGCGCGGCGACCTCGACGACGTCGCACGCGGCGCCGTTGCGCTCGGCGAAGTGCACCGACTTGTCGCGGACGAAGCTCACGTGGTGCCAGCCGTGGAACTGCAGCTTGGCGGCCAGGTCCTCGCACAGCCGCCGCACCCGCCGCTCCACGTCCGCGATGACAGACCTCGGAATCCTTGTGCGCGTACGCATCATCAGCCCTCCCGTGGGGTGGGCCGATGGTAGGCGTGCGCCGGGTGGTCCGGTGCGGCTTCAGAGGTGGTTCGTCAGATCCTCCAGCCTGTCCTCGACGGGCACGTGCCGGTGGCTGATCCCGGTGTCCGGGTCGTAGCTGAGGCTCCACGGCGTGACGGCGCGGGACTTCACCAGGAACGTCATCGTCCCGTCGGCGGCACGGGGGATGCGGTGGAACTCGTGCGCGAGCAACGTGCCGGTGGCGCCCTGCGCGCACTGGGTGCGGTCCGTGAGCTCCGTGCCGATGACCGAGCGGCCGCCGAGGCCGAGCCGGGCGTCGAAGCGTTCGTGCAGGTAGGCGCCGCTCAGGATGGTGGTGCAGAAGTGGTACCGGTGGTTGTGGACCGAGTCCGCGTAGCCCGTGCGCCAGTCCGTCAGCGGCTTGTACTCGTGCAGCCAGAACGTGAACGGCTCGCCGGGTTCGTCCCGCAGGCACCACGCGAAGTGCGTCGTCGTCTCCCGGGAGCGCGCGATCACCCCGGTCGCCTGCGCCGGGGTGAGCCCGCCGAGGTGCGCGCGCAGCTCCTTGCGCAGCTCGGGACGGGCCGCCCAGCCGCGGAACCACGCGCCGACGTCGGGCCAGTGCTCCACCACCGGAACCGCGGTGCGCTTCACCCGAGCGGCGAGCTCCTCGAGCGCGGACAACCCGGTGAACTCGGCTAGCAAGATCGATCAGCTCCTCAACTGAGCGGACGCGGAGAATTCACGGCGGAATGCGTGGAACTTGTCCTCCAGCTCCCGGAACCCGGCGGTGCCGAGAGCCTCGCCGGTGATCTTCTCGAACAACGCCAGGAAGTCGTCGTTCGTCGTTCCGGGAGTCAGGACGAAGTGATAACCGGCTTTCGAGTTGCTGATGCGCAGGAACTCCGCGCGCTCCTTTGCGTAAAGGAACGAACTCTCCGTGAACCGCAGCGTCCGCGGATAAGGTCTCAGCACTCCGGCGGTGTTGCTGTAGAGCGTCATCCAGACCGAGTCGTCGAACAGCTCCAGCCGGTCGAGCGGCGGGTCGGAGACGATCGTGACGTCGATCCGGCTGCACCTCCCGCGTGCCGAGTACAGGCCGGCGAGGCCGATCTTGATCTGTTCCTTGAGCCGTTCGCGGATCTCGTCGTAGTCGCCGTCGGCGCCCTCGTTGCGCAGCAGGTACCGCGCCCTGCCGCTGATCGCGTTGTCGTCCCTCGGGTCGGCCAGCACGGCCCTCAGCTCGCACTCCGACTGGCTGAGCAGCACTCTTCCCGCCGCGTAGCGCCCGGCGAACCCGCGGAAGCAGTACAGCCGCGTCCGTTCCAGGTCCTGCATCATGAGCTGGTTGAAGACCGGGTCCGGCCGCGCCGTCGGCTCGAAGACGTGGCTGGGGAAGAACTCGCGGTCGAGCGCCCGGTACTCCTGGCTGAGCTCCTTGAGCGCCTTGCGGCTCTCCTCGATGACCGGGGTGAGGAGCGCCCGCTGCGCGGCCTTCGACGTGACGAGCGTCTGCGTGAAGCTCACGACCGCGGAGATGAGCGTGCCCGTTCCCAACGCCGTCAGCAGATTTCTCGGCGTTCCCGATTCCATTTGACTGGAAATGGCCAGCGACGTTCCGGATGTGACGACGAGTATGAGGAGGAGCAACCCGGTCCGCGTCCAGAACAACTCCTGAACCACGTTGCTGCGGATGCCTCCGGCCTCCGCGGACACAACTGCCACCTCCTGGGGTCACCTCAACGGCCGCTACCCGAACGGACGAATGCGGTCAGTGTCCGATCAAGTGCGCGGAGTTACTGTACGCGTCGGTCTAAAGATTAGGAAGCTGCTATTCGTGCGACATTTCCCGGAGGAATAACCGCCCGGCGGCCCAGTGGCCGGACCGCATCCGTGCGCGGCTGTGACGCGGTGTCGCCCGATGGGCCGGACGGGGCGGATGAGGGTGGCCCGGCCACCGCGCCCACTCACGCGGCGTGGTCTCGTCCGCTCGCGCCGCACGCCGCTGGTCCGCCCGGAGCAACCGCCGCACCCCGCTACCGGGCTGCTACGCCCCGCTCACACCGCTGCGCATACGCTGCTCGACCATGCGCAACGTCCTCATCGCGTCCCTGGCGCTCGTGGCGGCCGCCGGAATCGCCGGCTGCAGCAGCTCGGCCCAGCCGTCGACCGCCCCGTCCGGTCAGAGCGCGCCGACGAACCCCTGCAAGGCCGACGACTTCAAGGTCACCGGCGACTTCGGAACGACGCCGCAGGTCACCATCCCCGCCTGCAAGCCGACCGACGAGCTGATCATCAAGGACCTGGTGGAGGGCACCGGCGCCACGGTCGAGACCGGCACGACGGCCACGGTCAACTACCAGCTCACCACGTTCTCCGACAAGAAGATCCTGGACACCTCGTTCGGCAAGAAGCCGTTCGACGTCGAGAACGTCGGCCAGGCCCCGGTCATCGACGGCTGGAACGAGGGCATCGTCGGGCTCAAGGAGAACGGCCGCCGCCTGCTGGTCGTGCCGCCGTCCAAGGGCTACGGGCAGGGCGGTCGCGGCATCCAGCCGAACGAGACGCTGGTCTTCGTGATCGACGGCGTGAAGGTCACGCCCGCCTCCTGAGTCTCCAACGCCGCGGCGGTCCGGTGCCTTCTCACAGGCCCGGACCGCCGCGGCTGTCGTTCAGGACACCGTGGCGCGGGAGTCCGGCACGATCGTCAGCTCACTGCCGAAGCCCTCCGCGCCGTTCTGCTCGGAGCGCCCGCAGGGCCCGCAGAACAACGTGTAGTGGAACTCGAACTTGAGGTTCGCGGTGCCGGGCTTGCCCCCGACCTGGACCCGGAACGTGCAGTTCCCCCACAGGTCGTACTTCGAGTTGTCGACCCGGTTGCCCTGGACCGTGGAATGCCAGTGGTAGTCCACCGGGACGTTCGGGTGCGAGTCGCTGTAGGAAAGCTGGGAATGGCCCGCCCGGCAGTTCATGTTGCTCGTGGCTATCGCCTGCACCTTGGGCGAGACCCGGAAGGACCACGGCATCGGGACGACCATTGCGGAGTGCATGTTCACCTGTGCGGTGAAACGGCCGTTGCTGTCCGTCGCGTCGAAGTACTCGGCGCTTTGCGTGAACGTGTGGTGGTGTGCCGCGTTCGCCGTACCGGGCAGCAATGCCAGCGCGAGAAGCGCGGCGATGGCTGTGGCGATCAGGTCAAGACCGGTTTTCCTCACTGTTCGGATTCCCCTCTGAGCGTGTCACCATGATGGCTCGCCAGCGGAACTCGTCCTGGTTCGCGCGTTCAGCGGTGAAATCGACGGTCTCACCCGTTCGAAGACTCCGGTATCCGCCAGGAGATGCCGCAGATGGGCTGATGGCCGAGAAGTGCACCCAGATCGGGCCGTCGAACTCCGGCGCCGCGATCGTTCCCCACCCCGCGTCCGCGTTCCACTGGTCCACGCGTCCGCGGTATTCCTGTGCACCGCTGGTCATCCGCCCGCCCCCCGCCGGCTCATCCATTGACGAACGTAATGGGAAGGGCGGAAGGTATCAACGAGTCCGAAGCCGCACCACTCGAAGGTGTCAGTTCACGCCCGGAATGGAAGAACATTCGCATAAGGGCCCGGGAAAGACCTCCGGCATTCATCCCGGAGGTCTTTCCCGGTGGCGTCACGGCAGGAGCAGCAGCTTGCCGGTCGTCCGGCGCGACTGCAGGTCCGTGTGCGCCTGCGCCGCCTCCTCCAGTTTGTAGCGGCCACCGACCCGGACGTTCAGCGTCCCGGCCGCGACCGCCTCGAACAGGTCGGCCGCCCGCCACTCGAACTCCGCGCGGTCGAGCAGGTAGGCGCCGGTCGACGGCCGGGTGAGGAACACCGACCCCGCCGCGTTGAGCCGCTGCGGGTCGACCGGTGGCACCGGACCGGACGCCGCGCCGAAGAGCGCGAGCAGGCCGCGCGGCTTGAGCGAGGCGAGGGACTCGTCGAACGTGTCGCGGCCGACCCCGTCGTACACGACGTCGACCTTCTCGATCCGCGACGAGAAGTCGCCGTAGCGCAGCACCTCGTCCGCGCCGGCCTCACGGGCCAGCGCCTCCTTCTCGTCGGTCGACACGGTGCCGACCACGTGAGCGCCCTTGGCCTTCGCCCACTGCGTCAGCAGCAGCCCGACACCACCGGCGGCCGCGTGCACGAGCACCCGGTCGCCCTCCTTCACGTCGTAGGTCGAGTGGACCAGGTAGTGGGCGGTGATGCCCTGCAACAGCGAGGCGGCGGCCAGCTCCACGTCCAGCGAGTCCGGCACGCGCACGGCGGCCGACGCCGGCACCACGACCTCGGAGGCGTAGCTGCCGAGGACGGACATCCACGCCACCTTGTCGCCCGCGGCGAACTCGGGGGAGTTCGACGTGACGACCTCGCCCGCGCCCTCCAGCCCCAGCGTGGTGGGCAGCGGGATCTGGTAGGCGCCGCTGCGCTGGTAGGTGTCGATGTAGTTCACGCCGGCCGCGGCCGTGCGGACCAGCAGCTCACCGTCACCTGGTGTCAGTGCGGGAACCTCCGTGTGCGCCAGCACCTCGGGACCGCCGGTCTCCCGCACCACCACTGCCTTGGGCATCTGTCCTCCTCGATCGGTTCACCCCGGGACAACCGGGGTGGACGACCCGATGTTCCCTCCGTCCACGGTCGCGGGCAAAGCGGCGACGACGCGGATGAGGACTGGTATGACCGGTCCATGCGAAAGACAACCCTGCTGCTGATCGCACTGCTCCTCATGGGAGCGCTTCCATCGCACGCCGCCTCCGCCAAGAAGGGGGTGAACGCGGCCGACGACCCCGGTCCCGCCGGTGCCGCGATGTCCGCCCTGGACGCCCGCTGGTACTACACCTGGGCCTCCGACCGGCGAGGCATCCAGAGCAACGCCGAGTTCGTCCCGATGATCTGGGGCGCGGGCAGCGTCACCGACGCCGAGCTGAACGCCGCCAGGGCCAACGGCAGGCAGCTGCTCGGGTTCAACGAGCCCGACATGCCCGGCCAGGCGAACATGAGCGTCGAACGGGCGCTCGACCTGTGGCCGCGCTTGCAGAGCACCGGGCTGCGGCTCGGCGCCCCGGCCGTCGCCTACGGCGGCGACGTCCCGGGCGGCTGGCTCGACCGGTTCATGGCCGGGGCGCGGGCGCGCAACCTCCGCGTCGACTTCATCCCGATCCACTGGTACGGCCAGGACTTCTCCAGCGCGGCCACCGGTCACCTGGAGGGCTACCTGCGCAACGTGCACGCCCGGTACGGCAAACCGATCTGGCTCACCGAGTACGCCCTGACGGACTGGCGTTCCGGCCGCGCGGTCTACCCGACCGAGCAGCAGCAGAACGCGTTCATCACGGCGTCGACGAGGATGCTCGACGGACTGTCCTTCGTGGAGCGGTACGCCTGGTTCACCCTGTCCACGAGGACAAGCCCGACCGGCCTGTCGACAGGCACGACCCTGACCTCGGCCGGACGCACCTACCAGGCCGCCTGAACACTCCGCCAGAGGTTCCGTCCCTTCTCCCACCCCACACCCACCCGCGCGTCACCCACCCAGTGCCCCCCGCCTGCGCTGCGTGACGTGGCTTGGGAACGCGGGGGCCCTACGTTTCCGTACATGGGACGTAGGGCCCCCGCGTCCTACACGGGAAACACGAAAGAGAGTCGCGAACGGGCGGGGCGTTACGGGCCGCAGTTCTGGAACGTGCTTAGTTCTCGCCGAGTGCCACCCGGCGGGCGAGTCCCAGCGGTAGCGATCCCGAACCCGCGATCCTGTCGTGGAAGTCGCGCAGCGTCCCCAGCCCCGCTGCCAGGTACTCCTCGCGGATCTGGTCGATCTCCAGCGCGCCGGTCAGGTACGACGGCGCCTGGGTCGGCCACGCGCAGTACCGCTTCACCTCGCCCGCCGCGGTGCCCGGGGTGAGCGCGGTCCGCGCCAGCATGAACTCCTCCGCCTCCGGCGGTGTCATGTCGCCGCAGTGCAGCGCGGTGTCGACGATCATGCGGGCCGCGCGGAACAGACGTGCCTCGACGTGGCTCATCAACGCCGCCCGCGTCGTGTAGTAGCCGACCTCGCGCAGCAGCTTCTCCGAGTACAACGCCCAGCCCTCGGAGAAGTACGGAGTGCGGAACACCTTGCGCAGCGGGTGTTCCGGTCCCTGCGCCGCCACCCAGGCCGAGTGCCAGTGGTGGCCGGGGTACGCCTCGTGCACCGAGATCGTCGGGAGCTGTGACCGGGAGTTGGTGCGCAACCGTTGCGCGACCTGCTCGTCGGTGGCGCCGGGCGGGGTGAACGGCACGAAGAAGTGGCCGGTCCGCTTCGACGTCAGCGGCGGCGGCCCCGAGTAGCTCGCGACCGCCATGACCGCGCGGTTGAACGGCGGTGACGGCACCACCCGGCACTCCTCGCCCTCGGGCAGCGTCACGAGCGAGTGCTCGACCAGTGCCGCGCGGGCCCGCGCGGTCTCGGCCTCGTACTCGGTGCGCATCGCCTCCAGCGTGGGCGGGTGGTCGGCCTGGAGCGTGCTCATGACCGAACGCCAGTCCGCGGTGCCCGCCAGCTCGACGAGCTCCGCCTCCAACGCGGCGTAGGCGTCCTGGCCGCGCCGGTGCAGCTCCGGTGCGCCGTAGCCGAGGAGCTCCTTGTCCCGCAACAGGGTCGAGTAGAGCTTCTCGCCCATCCGCCAGTCGCCGATGGCCCGCACGGCCAGGTCCTCCAGGAACACCGCGTACCGGTCGAACGCCTCGGCCGCGGGCACCGCCGCGTCCACCAGCTTCGCCCGCAGCGCGGGGGAGGAGACCTCGAGCGGCAGCGAGTCGAGCAGGAACGACCGGCCCGTCCGCGCCTGGTCGAGCCCCCGCCGCACGACGAGCGGCGACGCGAGCGACGGGTCGAGGTTCGCCTGCGCGGCGGCGAGGACCGACGGCACCTCGCCCAGCTTCGCGACGGCGGCGCCGACCAGCTCGTCCTCGGGCAGCAGCCCGTGCAGGAACGGTCCGAGCAGGCCGAAGAAGATCACCGACGAGTACTCGTGCGGGTCACGCCGCCAGCCCGGCCACGCCTCCGCGGCGAGCGAGCCCCGCAGCGCCGACAGCGCGAGGTCGCGGTCCACCGACTCTGGCAGCCGCTCGATCCGCCCGAGCCACTCGCCTCTCGCCCTCGCCCGCTGCTCGAAGGCGGCGGCGGAGAAGTCCCCGAACGTCGAGTAGTGCTCCAGCGAGCCGAGCTGGCCCGCGTGCGCGGGGTGGTGGTCGAAGTACCACGAGAGGAACGACGAGAGCGTGTCGGTGGTCACCCGACCGAAGTTACCCGCTGGTTTTAGAGTGTGGGGATGTCTGATCTCACCGCGCGGAAGCGCATCGCCGAGTTCGTGAAGGCCCACGGCAAGCCGGACACCGCGGTCAAGGCCGTGGTGGAGCCCATCGGCCGGGCCGGCGCGCGGATCGTGCTGGTCGGCGCGGACGGCGCGATGGGCGACGTGATCACCAAGGACGTCGAGACCGCCACGCGGGCCGTCGAGGCCGAGCAGGGCGTCGAGCAGGCCGAGTGGGACCGCGAGACCACGGCCGCCGCGAAAATCGGTCCCGCGCACCGCCGGAAGATGGCCAAGATGCGGTCATGAGAATCGTTCTGGCGTCCTGCTCCGCGCTGCCCGAGGGGGACGGCGACGACGCTCCCCTGATCACGGCGCTCCGGCGGGACGGGGCCGAGGTCGTCTGGCAGCCCTGGGGCGGCGACGTGGACGCCGACCTGGTGGTGCTGCGCGCGACGTGGGACTACACCGAACGCCTCGGCGAGTTCCTGGAGTGGTGCGACCGCGTGCCCGCCCTGGCGAACCCGGCCCCCGTGGTCCGGTGGAACACCGACAAGTCCTACCTCGTCCAGCTCGCGGAGCGCGGTGTGCCCGTGGTGCCCACCGCCGTGGTCGAGCCTGGTGAGGAACCGTCCTTCCCGGACGGTGAGTTCGTGGTGAAGCCGGCGGTCGGTGCCGGTTCGCACGGCGCCGCCCGGTTCACCGCCCACGAGGCCGCGCGCGCCCACCTCGCCGCTCTCGGCGTCAAGGCGCTCGTGCAGCCGTACCAGTCCAGTGTGGACGCCAGCGGCGAGACCGCGCTGGTGTTCTTCGCCGGCGAGTACTCCCACTCGTTCCACAAGGGACCGATGCTGGCGGCCGGTGTGGCCGAGTCGGCGTCGGGGCTGTACCTGGAGGAGAAGCTGAGCGGCATCGAGCCGTCCGCGGCCCAGGTCGCCCTCGCGCACCAGGTGCTCGACGCCACCGCCGAGCTGCTGTCGCTGAGCCGCGCGGACTTCCTCTACGCACGGGTGGACGTCGTCGAAGGCCCCGGCGGCGAGCCGCTGCTGCTGGAGCTGGAGCTGACCGAGCCGACGCTCGGGTTCGCGCACACCGGCGAGGAGGCGGCCTCCCGGCTGAGCGCCGCCATCCGTGCCGCCGCCACCCGCCCCGCCTGACCTGGCCCAGCGGCGCACGCGGGGCGCTTTCGTGCTCGTAGCGCGAACGAAAGCGCCCCGCGTGCGTAACGCGAACGGGTGGTCAGCGCAGGTTCGAACCGAGCCCGGTCAGGCCGCGCACCTCCATCTCCGCCTGCTTCTCGGGGTCTGCCTCGTCACCGCCCAGCACCGTGCCCACGAACCCGGCCAGGAACGACAGCGGGATCGACACGATGCCGGGGTTCGAGAGCGGGAAGTAGGCGAAGTCGACGTCGGGGAAGACCGACGACTTCGAGCCGGAGATGGCGGGGGAGAACGCGATCAGCAGCAAGCACGACGTGAGTCCGCCGTAGATGCTCCAGAGCGTGCCGCGCGTGTTGAAGCGCTTCCAGAACATGGAGTACAGCAGCGTCGGCAGGTTCGCGGACGCCGCCAGCGCGAACGCCAGCGCGACGAGGAACGCGATGTTCTGGCCGTTCGCCGCGATGCCACCGGCGATCGCCAGCACACCGACGCAGACGGCCGTGATGCGGGCGACCCGCACCTCGTCGCGCGGCTCCGCCTCACCGTGCTTGATCATGTTCGCGTAGACGTCGTGGGCGAACGAGGCCGACGCCGTCAGCGTCAGACCCGCGACCACCGCGAGGATCGTCGCGAACGCCACGGCGCAGACGACACCCAGCAGGACCGTCCCGCCGATCTGGTAGGCGAGCAGCGGCGCCGCCGAGTTCTCGCCACCGGGGGCGTCGAGGATCTTGTCCGTGCCGACCAGCGCCATCGCGCCGAAGCCGATGATCATCGTGCAGGAGTAGAAGATCGCCATCATCCACGTCGCCCACACGACGGACTTCCGCGCCTCGCGGGCGTTCGGCACCGTGTAGAAGCGCATCAGGACGTGCGGCAGCGCCGCGGTGCCGAGCACCAAGGCGAGCGCGAGCGACAGGAAGTCGAGCTTCGTCAGCCCGGTGGCGCCGTAGCGCACGCCCGGCGCGAGCACGCTCTCGCCCAGCGGGGACCGCTGCGTCGCGCGGTCGAGCATCGAGGAGAAGTCGAAGCCGAACTTGCCGATCAGGAAGATCGTCAGCATCGTCACCGACAACAGCAGCAGGACGGCCTTGATGATCTGCACCCACGTGGTGCCCTTCATCCCGCCGACCAGCACGTACAGCACCATGACGATGCCGACGACGACGATGATGACCGCCTGCCCGAGCTTGCTGTGCACGTCGAGCAGCAGCGCCATCAGACCGCCGGCGCCCGCCATCTGCGCGATCATGTAGAACAGCGAGATCACCAGCGTCGAGTTCGCCGCGGCCGCGCGCACCGGCCGCTGGCGCATGCGGAACGCCATGACGTCACCCATCGTGAACCGGCCGGTGTTGCGCAGCCGCTCCGCGATGAACATGAGACTGATCAACCAGGCGACGACCCACCCGATCGAGTACAGGAAGCCGTCGTACCCGTTCACGGCGATGGCGCCGGAGATGCCGAGGAACGACGCCGCCGAGAGGAAGTCACCGGAGAGCGCGATGCCGTTCTGGGTGCCGGTGAAGCTGCTGCCCGCCGCGTAGTAGTCCGACGCCGACACGTTCCGCGTCGAAGCGCGGTACACGATGTAGAGCGTCAGCAGGACGAAGACGCTGAAGACGGTCAGGTTGAGCGCGGTGTTCGCCCCGGTCACGCGAGCTCCTCATCCGGTTCCGCCAGCGCGCGCACCCTGTCCACCTGCGGGTCGATGTGCCGCCTGGAGTAACGCGAGTAGGCCATTGTGATCACGATCGTGGTGACGAACTGGAGAAATCCCATCGTCAGGCCCACGTTCACCGTTCCGAAGAGCGGCGTGCTCATGAAGTCCGCCGCGTAGGCGGAAAGCAATACAAACGTGACATACCAAGCGAGGAACAGCACCGTCGCGGGGAGAATAAAACGAGCCATCCGGCGCTTCAGCGCGCGGAATTCCTCACTCGTTTGGATGGCACTGAAATCAGGCTCGCCGTCACCGTCTATGAGCAATGAGTGACGGGGTTTCTCAAAGGTCGCGAAACCGGGGGTCGCCGGGCGTGACACGGAGGGCAGCGCCTTCGTCATCAACCGCTCGCATTCGTTACGGGGAGTGCCCGGTCGGCGCCTGCGCTGAGGCTGCGGCTGAACCGGGGGTGGAGTGCGCAAGCGTAACCACGCGTGGCGGCCAGTCAATCCCCTGAACCGTGAGGACCACCCCAAAAGGTCGCCAGTCACGTTCGGTGATCAGTTGAGCACTCCTCAGGTCGTTGTCGCCCCACGCGCTCTGGCCTACTATCCGCTCACACCCGGCGCGGCGGTTCTCGATATCGAACTGCGAGGGGTGTCTCGACTGATGATGATTCACCAGGCCAGGAGGTAGCCGGAAAGTGGGGCACTTCGAGCGCGCCTTGGGGACCATTTCGTGAATGTCGGGTGGAGAAAGATCAGCGACTGGCGCAACTGGCGCCTGCCCGTCAAGCTCGCCGCGGTGCTCGTGGTGCCGGTGGCGGTCGCTGTCGGCGCGGGCGCACTGCAGATCGCCGGCTACGTCGAGCGGTCCAACAGCTACGTGCAGATGCAGGGCCTGGTCCGGCTGAGAGCCGACCTCGCGCCGTTGGTCTCGAGCGTGCAGCAGGAACGCACGCTCGCCGCCCAGAGCAGCACGAGCGGCTCCGGCGCGGGTGCGTACCAGAACCAGATCCGGTCCACGGACAACGCCGCGTCGACCCTGACCCGCCGCGTCGCCCGCACGAGCGGGCTCAGCGACGTCGCGCGCAACCGGTTCTCCGAGCTCGGCGGCCAGCTGGAGACGCTGAAGAACCTGCGCGACAGGGTCGCGCGGGGCGGCGACGACGGCGACCCGTCCGAGACCACCACGGGCTACACGGCCGTCGTGAAGGCCCTGCTGGACTTCGAGCAGGCGCTCATCAGCCAGTTCGGCGACGAGGCCATCGCCGGTACCGCGATGGCGCTGCACCACGTGGTCATCGCGCAGGAGCAGGTCTCCCTGCAGCACGCGCTCGTCCTGGCGGGCATCGGCCGGACCAAGCTCCTCGGACCCGAGGTCCGCGCGCTGGAGCAGTCCGACATCCGCCTGCAGGACCGCCTCAACGACTTCCAGGCCATCGGCACGACCGAGCAGCGCCGTCTGTACGACGAGACCGTCACCGGCCCCTCCGTCGCGAACCGGTCGGCCCTCGTCGAACGCGCGCTCACGCAGCCGGAGGGCACGCCGCAGCCCGCGACGCGCCCCGGCCAGCCGAAGCCCCCGCCGTCGTTCGGCATCGCCGTGAACGAGTGGGACAGCGCGTCCGGCACCACCGCCCGGCTCATGGAGCAGGTCGTCCGCGAGCTGCAGGACGACCTCGCGGCCTCCGCCGACGCCCTGCAGGACGACACGTCCAACAAGGCCGGTGCCGCCGCCGTCATCCTGCTCGCGACGCTGCTCGTCGCCGGCACGCTCGGCCTCGTCATCGGCCGCTACCTGCTGCGCTCGCTCACCGAGCTGCGCCGCTCCGCCCTCGACGTGGCGCACCACCACCTGCCCGAGGTCGTCGCCGCGATCCGCTCCGACCGCAGGCCGGACACCACGATCGAACCGGTGCCGGTGCACACGACCGAGGAGTTCGGCCAGCTGGCCCGCGCGTTCGACGCGGTGCACGAACAGGCGATCCGGTCCGCCGTCGAGCAGTCCTCGCTGCGGTCGGGGATGAGGAACATCTTCGTCAACCTGTCGCGCCGCTCGCAGGGCCTCGTCGAACGCCAGCTCAAGCTCATGGAGGAGCTGGAGCGGCACGAGGAGAACCCCGAGCAGCTCGCCAACCTCTTCAAGCTCGACCACCTCGCGACGCGCATGCGCCGCAACAACGAGAACCTGATGGTGCTCTCCGGCACCGACGTCGCCCGCCGGTTCCACCAGCCGGTGCCGCTGGCCGACGTGCTGCGCGCCGCCGCGTCGGAGATCGAGCACTACCAGCGCGTCGTGGTGAAGTCGACGCCGTCGGTCGAGATCGTCGGCTACGCCGCCAGCGACCTCGTCCGCCTCGTCGCGGAGCTGCTCGACAACGCCACCGCGTTCTCCGCGCCCACCACCCAGGTCCAGATCGGCTCCCGGCTCGACCCGCGCGGCTCGGTGCTGGTCGAGGTCGCCGACCAGGGCATCGGCATGGGCCCGGCGGAGCTCGCCGAGGCCAACGAGCGGCTGTCCGCCGACACCGAGGACGACGTGCCGGTGTCGCGCCAGATGGGTCTGTTCGTCGTCGGCAGGCTCGCGTCCCGCCACGGCATCTCCGTGCGGCTGCGCGGAGCGGGGGAGGGCGAGGGCCTGCGGGCGCTCGTGCACGTCCCCGCCGAGCTCGTCCGCTCGCTCGAACCGGCGCCGTCCGCCCCCGCCGCACCGGCGGAGCCGCGGCACGCCGCGCTGCCCCAGCCCAAGCAGGTGCCGGCCAAGCAGCCGCACGTGGTCGTGAAGACGCCGAACCTCGCGCCGCCCGCACCGCCGGCACCGGCGATCGAGCGCCCGCGCGAGTCGGCGGAGTGGCAGCCGTTCCGCGGGGCCGCGATCGACGAGTCGCTCTCCCGGCGCAACCCGCGGGTGGTGCCGGCCGTCGACAAGATCGTGCCCGCCGAAAGTCCGAACGAGACGACGTCCTCCTGGTTCTCGGGCAACGGGACCCAGGACGAACCGGTCAAGAGTGATCTTCCGCCCACCCGGTCGGGTGGGCCCGCTCCGGAGCCCACCGGCAGGCCGTCACCGTCCGTAGCGGCCGCGTGGTTCGGCAAGAAGCCGGCGGCGGGAACGGTCTGGGAGCAGTCGGGGGACCCGGCCACGGACGCGGGGGAGACGGGCGCCGGGTTGCCGAAACGGGCACCGCGCAAGAACCTGCTCCCCGACCTCGCGGAGCGCCCCGACAGCGCCACACGTCCCGCCGCGGGCCAGAGGCGTGATCCGGAACGGGCGCGAGGCTTCCTCGCGAGCTACCAGACCGGTCTGCGCGGGGCTCCGCTCGGCGGCAACGGGAACAGGAACGGCCAGGGGAACGGCCAGCGGAACGGGGAGAAGGCATGAGCACGCCGCAGTCGAGCAAGGTGGACCAGTTCGGCTGGCTCATCACGAACTTCACGGACCGCGTGGCCGGGGTGGCCCACGCGATCGTGATCTCGGTGGACGGCCTGCTGCTCACCAAGTCCGCCGCCCTGCCGCCGGACAGAGCCGACCAGCTGTCCGCCATCGCCTCGGGAGTGGTGGCGCTGACCCTGAGCGCCTCACGTTGTTTCGAGGGCGGCGGAGTGTTGCGCACCGTGATCGAGATGGACTACGGGATCATGCTCCTCATGTCCATTCGAGACGGATCCTGCCTGGCGGTTCTCGCCGCGCCCGACAGCGATGTCGGCCAGGTCGCCTACGAGATGACCGTGGTCGTCGACCAGGTGGGCCAGATCCTCACCCCCGAACTGCGAGCCCAGTTGCACAGCGTGAGGTGAACATGAGTTCGGCCAGTGATCCGAAGCGACGGCGCAGGCGTCAGGAGACGCCGGCCGAGCAGACGTTCGCCGACCTGATGAACGGGTTCTCCCTGGACTCGTCGCGCAAACGGCCGCGCGAGTCCGCGCCCGTCCCGGAACCACTCGTGGTGGTGCCGCACGTCCCGCTGCCCGAGGCGCCGGTCGCCGAGCTCGTCCCCGCCGAGCTTCCGGACACCTCGATCGTTCGTGCGTATGCCTGGACCGGCGGGCGCACACGGTCCAACATCCATCTCGAGATCGAGACACTTGTCTCCGCCAATGATCAGACTCGGCGGTCGGCGGGTATCTTGCAAGCTGAGCACCAACGCGTCGTCGAGCTGTGCCACACCCCGCGGTCGGTCGCGGAGGTGGCCGCACTGATGCGGCTCCCGCTGGGAGTCGTGAAGGTGTTGCTCGGCGACATGGCGGAACGAGGTCTGGTGGACGTGCACCAGACCGCTTCCGCGGGCGGTGCCGTGCCGGACCTCGGGTTGATGGAGAGAGTGCTGAGTGGACTACGTCGGCTCTAGATTTCCCGACTTCGGGCCCCCTGGGCCTCCCGGTCGGGAGCTGACCTCGGCCAAGATCGTCGTCGCCGGTGGCTTCGGGGTGGGCAAGAGCACGTTCATCAGGTCGATCGCCGAGAACGACCTGCTGACCATGACAGCGCTCGCGCCGGAACGCGCCGGTCTCGTGACCGAGCTGGTGCGCATCCAGTTCGGACGGGTCTGGCTCGACCCCGGCCTCGCCCTGCACCTCTTCGTGGCGCCGCAGTGGCAGGACCCGCGAGCGGGCTGGACCGACGTGGTGCGCGGGGCCGTGGGCGCCGTCGTGCTGTTCGACGTGATGCGCCCGGCGGACTCCGTGGACGCCATGCGGTACTTCGAGGACCACAAGATCCCGTACGTGCTGGCGCTGAACAACGTGCACGACTCCGTCCGGTCGGACGTGAAGGCGATCATCCGCGGCATGGGCATCGCGCCGGAGGTCCCGGTCCTGACGTGCGACCCGCGGGTGCGGCTCTCCGTGCGCGAGACGCTGATCACGCTGACCGAGCACGCGAAGCTGGACCGCTGGCGGCGCAGGCCGGGCCCGGACGAGACGACCCCGCTCGCGCCCGTGTGCTGACTGGAGTCCAAGACGTGGCAGGAGACCTCTTCCCGGTCGGGGAGGGGTCTCTTCGCTTGATATGAGGGCGGGGGGCACCGCGATGCACCCGCCTGAACGTCGGAACAGCGCGGCAAAGGTTGGTGGTCACCGCACTAGTCGGCAGCTTCATCGGGTTCACCCTGCGGTGCGAGCCTTCGCGAGCCCCGCATTCCCGCCACTCCCACCCCGGCGGTTGACGAGATCGTTACGATGATTTCAGTGTCAACCGAAAGGAATCATCGGTGAGCATCGGCAGGGAAACCAGGCTGTCCGCGTGGATCGAGCGGTTCGCGGCCCACTTCGCCGAGGAGGGCATCCCGCTGATCGGCGGGCGCATCCTCGGGTACCTGCTGGTGTGTCAGCCGGTGGAGCGCACGGCGGCGGAGCTGTCGCAGGAGCTCGAGGCGAGCAGCGGGTCGATCAGCACGAACCTCAAGTACCTGGTGAACGTGGGGCTCGTGACGAAGCGGACGCGGCGTGGCCGGCAGGCCGCCGAGTACCGGATCAACGAGAAGGCGTGGTCGGAGTTCATGCAGCGCAAGCTCGCGGCGATCGCGAGCGTCAAGACGCTGACCGAGGACGGCATGCGGTTGATGAGCGGTGATCCGGAGCGCGCCATGCGGCTGCGGACGGTCGACCACCTCTACGGCTGGCTGTCGGAGGAACTTCCCGCTTTGTGGGAGCGCAGGCCCGCGCCGCCCAAGTAGCTTGGGTGCATGTGGCACCCGTTCCGCGACGACGTCGAGTACTACGAGGAGCGTGCGCGGGGTCTGCTCGCTTCCGCGTGGGACGGTGTGCCCGGTGCGCTCGAGGTGTTCGACGACGTGCCGTTGACGGAGGAGGGCGCGCACATCGTGCTCGCCCAGGCGCACGGGTGTGAGAGCTGGAAGGCGCTGGAGGCCAACATCCGCAGGCCGCGGCCGTTCGCGCGGGCCTACCAGGCGATCGAGATGCGCAACCCCGGCGAGCTGAAGGCGATCATCACGCGGGACCCGTGGCTCGTGAAGGCCAGCGGTACCAACGGCAACGACCTGCTCGGGCTGTCGGCGGCGACGCGGGACGAGCGGCTGGTCGAGGTGCTGCTGAACGACGGCGCGGACGTCAACCACCAGAACGTGCACGGCTGGACGGCGTTGCACCAGGCCGCCTACCTGAACCTGCCGCGGCTCGCGGAGCTGCTGCTCGGCCGGGGTGCCCGCACTGACCTGGAGGCGCGAGGGGAGGGTGGGACGCCGCTCACCGTCGCGTTGTTCTGGGGACATCGGGACGTGGCGGGGCTGCTCGGCACCGACCCGCCGAACCTGCGCACGGCGGCAGGGCTCGGCGACCTCTCGCTCGCCACCGCCCCGGAGGCGAAGCGGGGCTTCTACCGGCCGCACAGCGGTTTTCCGCGCTGGTGGCCGACGGACGACCCGCAGGAGGTGCTCGACGAGGCGGTGTCGTGGGCTGCCCGCAACGACCGGGTGGAGGTGCTCGCGGAGCTGGTGCGGCGTGGCGCGCGGGTCGACGCCGAGGTCTACCGGGGCACCGCGCTCGCCTGGGCCGCCTACCGGGGGATGGAGAACGCCACCCGCGCGTTGCTGGAGCTCGGCGCGGACCCGGACGCACGCACCGGGTTCGGCGGGCCGATGCACGGTGAGGGCGTCACGGCGCTGCACCTCGCGGCCGAGCGCGGGCACGTGCCGGTGATCCGGATGCTGCTCGACGCGGGTGCCGACCGGACGGTCACCGACGCGAACTTCGAGGCGACACCGGCCCACTGGGCCCGGCACAACGGCCAGGGTGAGGCTCAGGCCGTGCTGAGCGCCTGATCCTCATCGGAGGGCAGTTCCACGGAGTGCGTGCGTTCGCGCGACGACGTCCACAGCGCCGCCGTGGCGACGACGACGGAACCGGCGCCCAGCACGTGCAGCGCCACGAGGACCTCGGGCACGCCGGTCCAGTACTGGACCATGCCCAGCACGCCCTGCGCGAGAACGGTGGCGACGAGCACCCAGTAGGTGCGGGTGCGCACGAAGAAGCCGATCGAGATGAGCAGGCCGAGGAACAGGAACAGCAGGTCCGCGTGGACCTGCGCGATCGTGGCGACCTCGACGTCCAGGCGCGGGGTCTCGGCGTCGCCGGCGTGCGGTCCGGCGGCCGTCACCCAGGTGCCGACGAGCAGCAGCGCGCTCAGCACGACGGCCATGAAGACCTGGAGCTTCATCAACGGCGCGGGCACCAGCAGGCGGGCGGGGCCGTCGCCCTCGCGCAGCGAGCTGACCAGCAGCACGGCCATCCACACCAGGACCATCGAGATCATGAAGTGGACCGACACGGTGTACCAGGCGAGGCCGGTGAGGACGGTGATGCCGCCGACGACGGCCTGCACGGCCACGCCGACGAGCTGGACGAGCGAGAGGACCAGGACGCGCCTGCGCCGCGGCAGGTTGAACCACGCCGCCAGCACGCACAGCCCGGCGATGATGCCGACCACGCCGGTCAGCGTCCGGTTGCCGAACTCGACCCACTGGTGCAGCGTCGCGACCTCGGGGTGCTCGACGGGGACGATGCTGCCCTCGAAGCACTGGGGCCAGGTCGGGCAGCCCAGACCGGAGCCGGTCACGCGGACGATCGACCCGGTGACCGCGATTCCGGCCTGCGCGATGACGACGGCAATCGCGAACGCGCGCTGCCAGGACACGAGGAAGGCGGTCAGCTTCGACACCCCTCGATGGTAGGCGGGGTCAGGTCAGGCGAGTCGTTCGGGTGGCCACAGCGCCGGCCACAACGCCCCAGGCCACGAGCACTGCGACGGGGCCCACACCCGGTGCCGTGCCGTGCACCACAGCGGCTTCCATCGCCTCGGCGAGCGCGGCCGATGGCAGCAGGTGCACGAATCCGACGGACGCCGACAGCGCCACACCGCCGACCAGCAGCAGCACGAACCAGATGATGTTCGCGAGCGCCAGCACGATCTCGGCCCGCAGCGCACCGCCCAGCAGCACGCCCAGCGCGCCGAACGTCAGCGTGCCCAGCACGATCAGCAGCGCCAGCCACGGCAGGCCGCTCAGCGGGAACCGCCAGCCGAGCACCAGCGCGGTGACGGCCAGCAGCGCGATCTGGAGCACGGCGACGACCAGGGCGCCGCAGACGCGTCCGGAGACCAGCAGCCACCGGGGCAGCGCCGAGGCCGCGAGCCGCTTCAGCACGCCGTAGCGGCGGTCGAAGCCGAGCGCGATGGCCTGCCCGGTGAACGCCGACGAGATGATCGCCAGCGCGAAGATCCGGGCGGCGGCGGACCCGGCCCGCGGTTCCGGCATCGGGATGACCGGCATCACCGACAACGCCACCAGCAGGGCCAGCGGGATGAGCACCGTCAGCAGGATCTGCTCGCCGTTGCGCAACGTCAGCACCGCCTCGGTGCGGGCGTGCACGAAGAGCATCTTCGCGAGCGAACCGCGGCCGGGCTTGGGCTTGAAGGTGCCGGGCGCGAAGGTGGTCACGAACGCAGCTCCCTGCCGGTCAGGTCCAGGAAAACGTCTTCGAGGCTGCGCCTGGCGACCGTCAGCTCCTCGGCCAGCACGCCCTGCTGCGCGCACCAGGACGTGACGGTCGAGACGACCTGCGGGTCGATCATGCCCTCCACGACGTACTGGCCGCGCGTCACCTCGCGCACCTTGAGGCCCTCCGGCAGCGCCGCGGACAGCAGCGACGTGTCGAGGCCGGGCCGGGCGCGGAAGCGCAGCTGCTGGTCGTCCGGCCGGTTCGCGGTCAGCTCGGCGGGAGAGCCCTGCGCGACGACGCGGCCCTGGTCGATGATCACGACCTCGTCGGCCAGCGTCTCGGCCTCGTCCATCAGGTGCGTCGTCAGCAGCACGGTCACGCCGTCGTCCCGCAGCGCCGCGACGAGGTCCCACACCAGCCTGCGCGCCTGCGGGTCCATGCCCGCGGTCGGCTCGTCGAGGAACACGAGCTCGGGGCGTCCGATCAACGCGCACGCGAGCGAGAGCCGTTGCTGCTGGCCGCCCGACAGCCTCTTGTAGGGGATGCGCGCCGCGCCGCCGAGCCCGAGGACGTCGATCAGCCACCGGGGGTCCAGCGGGTCGGCCGCGCAGGCCGCCACCAGGTTCAGCATCTCCTCGGCGCGGATGCCGGGATATCCGCCGCCGCCCTGCGGCATCACGCCGATGCGCGGGCGCAGCTCCTCGCTGCCGGGCGCGAGGCCCAGCACGCGCACCGAGCCGCCGTCGGCCTGGCGGAACCCCTCGCAGATCTCGACGGTCGACGTCTTGCCCGCGCCGTTCGGTCCGAGCAGCGCCAGGACGGTGCCGGGCTGCTGGACGAGGTCGAGGCCGTCGACGGCGGTCTTCGAGCCGTATCTCTTGACCAGCCCCGACACTTCCACCGCAGGCTGGGGATTCGGGCTCACGTCCGGAGAGCCTATGCGGTCGGGACCGCCCGCACTCAGCTGGGTCGGGACCTCGTTTTCCCGGACGCGGTGGAATGGGGTGGGGCTGTCCCTACCCCGGGACATCAGGGACACCTCAGGGTCTTGTCGGGGGAGTTCCCCATTGGGCGGAAGGCTGATCCGCAAGAGACTTTTCTCGTGTTCGAGATGGGGGAGAAAAGACGGGGATGGGTGATCGGGGGACTGGCGTTCTCGCTGGTTCCGATTTTCTACCTGCATGTCGTGTCGGCAGGTGAGCTCAACCCGGTCAGTGACGTGATCAGCGACTACGTGTTCGTCGCCCAGGGCACCGGCTGGCTCGCCGCGACGTCGCTCAGCCTGGCGGCCGTGTCGGCGTTGCTCGCGGTGAACCTGCGCGGTGTCGGCAGGTCAGCGCAGTGGCTGATCGGCGTCTGGGCGGCGGGGCTGACCGTGGCGACGATCTTCCCGACCGATCCGACGGGGACGCCGACGACGGTGTCCGGCTACGTCCACCGGTACGCGGGCGCGGTCATGTTCGTGGCGCTGCCGGCCGCCGGCCTGCTCATCGCCAGGAAATTTCCGGACCTGTTCGGTGTCGCAATTACCTCGGCCGTCTCGAGCGCCGCTTTTCTGGTCAGTCACGTCTCGTTCATGGGTTTCGAGGTGCGCGGGCTGACCGAACGTCTTTTGTTCGCATCGCTTTACGGACTTCTTTTCGCCATTGCGGCACTACAGGTGAGGCGCACGACATGACACTGCTCGCCATCACGCTCGCCGTGCTCGGCGCCGTGTGCTTCGCCTTCGCGGCACGCCTGCAACACGACGCGGTCGCCGAGACCGGTGCCCGCGCCGGTGTCCTGCGCCAGCCGCGCTGGCTCGCCGGACTCGTCCTGCTCGTCGTCGGTGCCGGGGTGCACGCCGCCGCTCTCGGCATGGCGCCGCTGACCGTCGTGCAGCCGATCGGGGTGCTGGCGATCGGTCTGACCGCGTTGCTGGACAGGCGTTTCCGGGAGATTCCGGCGATCCTGCTCACGACCGTGGGTGTGGGTGCGTTCGTGCTCCTCGCCTCCAGCAGCGCCACCGCGACCCAAGTCGCACCCGACGCGGAGTTCACCGCCGGAATCGTCACCCTCGGCGCGATCGCCATCCCCGGTGTCATCGCCGCACTGACCACCAACGCGCGCATCCGTGCGGTGGCGTTCGCCTCGGCCGGTGGTGTGGCTTACGGCTATGTGTCGGTGTTGATGCGGGCGGTGTCGCAGTCGGTGCAGCAGGGCGGTTTCGGCCTGTCGCACATCGCCTCGGTGCTCGGTATCGCGTTGTCGCTGGCGGTGGGCGGCTGGCTGGTCCAGCACGCCTACGCCGGCGGACCCCCTCACCTGGCCGTCGCCTGCCTGACCGTGGTCGACCCTCTGGTCGCGGTCGGCCTCGGCGCCTTCCTGCTCGGCGAGGCCGCGCACCTGTCCCCGTGGACCGGTGCCGCGCTGATCGCCTGCGCACTCGCCGCCGCCGGCGGCGTGTTCGCCCTCGCTCGTCACCCCCGTCCCACCC
>NZ_FNCC01000027.1 GCF_900100955.1 Lentzea fradiae
GTTTCACGTGAAACGGCGCCCAGGATTTGGCGCACCAACCGCCCCATCCGTCATGATGGTCACCTGGCATTCGCCAGCTTTTCCACCCGGCTGCCGGACTTCCGCGCCGTGTGGTTTCACGTGAAACGCTCGCGGACGGAGAACATGGCCGGGGAGTTGCCCGACAACGCGAAGCTCGTCTTCGGTGAGCACGTCGACCGTGCTGCCGAGTTCGTCAGGCTCCTGGAGGAGCACGGCGTCGAGCGTGGACTGATCGGTCCTCGCGAGGTCGACAAGATTTGGGATCGTCACGTGCTCAACTCGGCCGTGATCGAGGAGCTGTTCAGTCAGAACGAGCGGGTGGTGGACGTCGGGTCCGGCGCCGGGTTGCCGGGGGTACCCCTCGCCATCGCTCGGCCGGATCTTCGCATCACTCTTCTCGAACCCATGGCGCGTCGTGTCGCCTGGCTCGAGGAGGTGACGGAGCGGCTCGACCTCGCCAACGTGACCGTCCTGCGTGGGCGTGCGGAGGAGGGGCCGATCCGGGCTCAGCTGAAGAACTGCGACTCGGTGACGGCGCGGGCGGTGGCTCCGCTGGAGAAGCTGACGAAGTGGTGCCTGCCGCTCCTCAAGGGTGGCGGGCGGATGGTGGCGCTCAAGGGTGAGCGTGCGCAGGAAGAGCTCGACCGCGATGGCGAGGCGGTGCGGAAGGCCGGGGGCGGCAACGCTCAGGTCGTCGTGGTCGGGGCCGATGTCCTCGAAGTTCCCACGACGGTGCTCATCGTCGAACGCCAGACGCGGAGGGATCGGTGAGCGTGTACCCGGAGTTCCAGTCCGCGGATGTTCCACGTGAAACGGCGCCGCCCAGGCACGCGACCCCCGACCATCCAACTCAGAACCGCCCAGCCCAGCACCCGCCCCAGAACCACCAGACCCAGAACCACCAGACCCAGAACCAGGCGGCCCGGAACCAGGTACCTCCGAGGCACGCGACCCCGAACCACGCACCCCCGAAGCGTGCGTCCCAACCCCAAGCCAAGCCGACCAACAACGGAGATGACAGCGCCGTGGTGTGGACCCCGATTGCAGAAGAGGCGGCTCGAGCGGCAAGCGTGCTGCACCCCGACGAGTCGCTCCTCCCCCGCCCTGCCCACCGCCGGGTGATCACCGTCGCCAACCAGAAGGGTGGCGTCGGCAAGACGACGAGCACGGTGAACCTCGCCGCGGCGCTCGCGATCCACGGGCTCAAGGTGCTCGTGATCGACCTCGACCCGCAGGGCAACGCCAGCACGGCGCTCGCGGTCGAGCACCGGAGTGGGACGCCGTCCGTCTACGAGGTGCTGATCGGTGAGATGTCCATCGCCGAGGCGGCTCAGGTCAGCCCGACGTCGCCGAACCTCTACTGCGTGCCCGCGACGATCGACCTCGCCGGCGCCGAGATCGAGCTGGTGTCGATGGTGGCGCGCGAGTCGCGGCTGAAGGAGGCGCTCTCCCCCGAGGCGCTCGACCAGCTGCAGCCCGACTACGTCTTCATCGACTGCCCGCCGAGCCTCGGGCTGCTGACCGTCAACGCGATGGTCGCCGCGCTGGAGGTGCTGATCCCCATCCAGTGCGAGTACTACGCGCTGGAGGGTCTGAGCCAGCTGCTGCGCAACATCGAGCTGGTGCAGCAGCACCTCAACCCGGACCTCTCGATCTCCACGATCCTCCTCACGATGTACGACGGCCGCACGAAGCTCGCGGACCAGGTGACGAGTGAGGTGCGCGGTCACTTCGGCGACGTGGCGCTGAGGACCGTGATCCCGCGCAGCGTGAAGGTCTCCGAGGCGCCGGGCTTCGGGCAGACGGTCTTGACCTACGATCCGGGTTCGAGGGGATCGATGAGCTACCTCGACGCAGCCAAGGAGATCGCGGTGCGCGGGGCGCGGAGGGAAGGCGCATGACGGAACAGCGCAAGGGTGGGCTCGGGCGCGGTCTCGCCGCACTCATCCCCCAGGGGCCGCCTGCCGGTGCGCCCGCTGCCGTCCGCACGGCCGCGGTGCCCGCCAGGTCGGCGGTGGCCCAGGCGGCCCAGGTGACGCAGCCGATGAACGAGGTCGCGGGAGCTGTCTACCGGGAGATCCCGGTGACCGCGATCAAGACGAACCCGAAGCAGCCGCGTCAGGTGTTCGACCCGGATGCGATCAACGAGCTCTCGTTCTCCATCAAGGAGTTCGGGCTCATGCAGCCGATCGTGGTGCGCGAGCTGACCGCCGACACCTACGAGCTCGTCATGGGCGAGCGGCGGTGGCGGGCCACGCAGCAGGCCGGGCTCAAGACGATCCCGGCGATCGTGCGGCAGACCGCGGACGACGTGATGCTGCGGGACGCGCTGCTGGAGAACATCCACCGCGTCCAGCTGAACCCGCTCGAAGAGGCGGCGGCCTACCAGCAGCTGCTGGAGGAGTTCGGTGTCACGCACGAGGAGCTGGCGGACCGCATCGGTCGCAGCCGGCCGGTCGTCACGAACACCATCCGGCTGCTGAAGCTCCCCCTCCCCGTCCAGCGCCGGGTCGCCGCGGGCGTGCTGAGCGCCGGGCACGCGCGGGCGCTCCTCGGGTTGGACGACGCCGGGACGCAGGAGGATCTCGCGGCACGGATCGTCGCGGAGGGCATGTCGGTCCGCGCGACCGAAGAGGCCGTCACGATCGCGAAGAACGAGAAGCCGAAAAAGGAGAAGACCGCCCCGCGCAAGCAGATCCACGCGCCGGGTCTGCAGGAGCTCGCCGAGCGCCTCTCCGACAACTTCGACACCCGCGTGAAGGTCGAGCTCGGGCAGCGGAAGGGCCGGATCGTGGTCGAGTTCGGGTCGGTTGACGATCTTGAACGCATCGTCGGCATGATCAGCCCGAACACGACAATTCGGACATCGGAGTAGGCCCATAGGATCACCCACGGGCCTTATGTCACGGTGACGATGACGCCCCGCAGCTGAAAAGCTACGGGGCGTCACCTATTTTCACGATCCGTTGGAGTGGTCGAAAACCGCTCAGCGAGCGACGGCGCGCTCGACCAAGCCGGCGTAGATCTCGCCCAGCGACTGCCCCGCCGCCTCGACGGCCATCGGCAGGAGCGACGTCTCGGTCAGCCCCGGCGACACGTTCACTTCGAGGAAGTAGACGGTGCCGTCGTCGGCCACCACCGCGTCGGTCCGCGACACGTCCCGCAGCCCGAGCAGCCGGTGCGCCGCCACCGCCAGCTCCCCGACCGCCTTGGCCGCGGTGGCGTCGAGCCGCGCCGGTGCGTGGAAGTCGGTCAGTCCGGCGGTGTACCGGGCGGTGTAGTCGTACACGCCGCTCTCCGGAACGATCTCGACAGCGGGCAGCGCCGTCGGACCGTCGGGTCCGTCGATCACCGTGACCGCCACCTCCACCCCGGAGATGAACTGCTCGGCCAGGACGGTGTCGCCGTACGCCAGGCACCCGACCATCGCCGGGGGCAGCTCCGCGGCGTCACGGACGACCTGGGCGCCCAGCGCCGACCCACCCTGGTCCGGCTTGAGCATCAACGGCAGCCCGAGCGTCGACACCATCGCGTCGAGCACGGGCCGCGCGCCCAGCTCCCGGAACGTCGCGTGCGGCAGTACGACCCACTCCGGCGTCGCGAGCCCGGCACGGGCCAGCTCGGCCTTGGCGGTCGGCTTGTCCCACGCCCGGCGGCACGCCCGCGAGTCGGTGCCGACGTACGGGACGCCGAACATCTCCAGGATCGCCTGCACCGACCCGTTCTCGCCCTCGCCGCCGTGCAGCGCGACGACGACGGCGTCCGGCCGGCTCTCCCGGAGCCGCGTCAGCAACGACGCGTCCGCGTCCCACTCCTCCACCGTGAGGCCGGCCGACCGCAGGGCGGCGGACAGCCGGCGACCCGAGCGGATCGAGACCTCGCGTTCGTGGGAGAGCCCACCGGACAGCACAGCGACCATGCGGTCAGCCACAGCACAACTCCAAGGATCAGGCGGTGTCAGGCGACGGGGTCTGCGGACCGGACAGCTGACGGCCCGGCGTCGCCCCGAACGTCTCGGCCAGCTGCATCTCTTCCTCGATGACGTTCGCCAGCCGGCGCACGCCCTCGCGGATTCGCTCCGGGGTCGGGTAGCAGTACGAGATGCGCAACTGCCGCGAACCGAACCCGTCCGCGTAGAACCCGGTGCCGGACGCGTAGGCCACGCGGGCCGTCACGGCACGGGGAAGCATCGCCTTCGTGTCGATGCCCTCCGGCACCGTCACCCAGACGTAGAAACCGCCGTCGGGGATGTTCCACGTGGAACCTTGCGGCATGTGCTGCTCCAGCGCCGAGATGGCGGCGTCACGCCGTTCCCGGTACGCCTCCCGGTACGTCTTGATCTGTCCCTTCCAGTCCTGGGTCGACAGGTACCGGGACACGACCATCTGGTTCAGCGTCGGCGGGCACAGCGTGGCCGACTCGGCGGCCAGCACCAGCTTCTCGCGGACCGCGTGCGGCGCGAGCACCCAGCCGACCCGCAGACCGGCGGCGAACGTCTTGGAGAACGACCCGAGGTACACGACGTTGTCCGGGTCCATCGACCGCAGCGCCGGGTAGGTCTGGCCGTCGAACCCGAGCAGCCCGTACGGGTTGTCCTCCACGACCAGCACCCCGTAGGTGCGGCAGATCTCCAGGATCTCGGCCCGCCGGGACACCGCCAGCGTCACACCGGCCGGGTTGTGGAAGTTCGGGATCGTGTAGAGGAACTTGACCCGCTGACCAGCGCGTTTGCAGGCTTCCAGCGCCTCGCGCAGCAGCGAGGGCACGAGCCCTTCCGCGTCCATGGCGACGTGGACGACCTGCGCCTGGTAGGCGGTGAACGACCCGAGGGCCCCCACGTACGACGGTCCCTCGGCGATCACCACGTCACCGGGGTCGCAGAAGATCCGGGTGACCATGTCGAGGCCCATCTGCGAGCCCACGGTCACGACGACGTCGTCCGGGTGGCCGTTGATGCCCTCCAGCGCCATCACGTCGCAGATCTGCTCGCGCAGCAGCGGAACGCCGTGCGCCGAGCCGTACTGCAAGGCCACCAGGCCCTCGGTGGCGACGAGCTGGCCGATCTCCGCGGACAGCGACTCCAGCGGCAGCGCGGCCAGGTGCGGCATGCCGCCGGCCAGCGAGACGACCTCGGGACGGGATGCCACCGCGAAGAGTGCCCGGATCTCCGATGCCGTCATCCCTGCCGTGCGCGCTGCGTAGCGGCGGAGGTGGGGGTCGAGGCTTCTGGGGCCCTGCTTGGCGGGCTGTCCGGGCACAGTCATGGGGACTCCTGAATGGGAATTGTCCCGAGCGAGTGTAACCGTCGTCCCGTTCAGGGCACGCGCCTTCCGGCTTCCGTCACATTCGCTTACCCTCGTATGGGTTCACTGTGTGTGTTGAGGGGTGGAGGTCGGGGTGTCCCGTCGCGTCGTGGGCGTCACGCTGGACAACCTGGAGCATCTCTCCAAGCACAGCAGGACGTGCGTTTTCTGGGAGCTGGCCCCTCACCTGCGCGAACAGGCCGAGGAGTACGGGGACACGGAGTTCGAGAAGGAAGCCTGGGTCTCCAGCGTCCTGCTCGAGTGGGGTTCCTGTGGCCGCATCATCTACTGCGACGGCATCCCCGCCGGTTCGGTCTTCTACGCACCACCGGCCGCCGTGCCGCGCAGTGCCGCCTTCCCCACCTCGCCGGTGAGCCCGGACGCGGTCCTGATGACGTCGCTCGACGTCCTCCCGGAGTTCCGCGGCGGCGGGCTGGCCCGTGTGCTCGTCCAGGCCGTGGCGAAGGACCTGACGCGTCGCGGTGTGAAGGCCATCGAGGCGTTCGGCGACATGCGCCCGGACGACGAGGGCGCGAGCTGCGTCACGCCCGCCGAGTTCCTCACGAGCGTCGGCTTCAAGACCGTGCGGCCGCACCCCCGCTGGCCCCGGTTGCGCATGGAGCTGCGCAGCTCCATCACGTGGAAGGAAGACGTCGAGGCCGCGCTGGAGCGCCTCCTCAACAGCGTCACCGTCTCCACCGCGGAACCGAGCTTCCGCCCCGTCTGACCCGCACGTCTCCCGCGTCCTTCCGGAAACGCGGGGCCCTACATTTCCTGTGAGGAAACGTAGGGCCCCGCGTTGCTTGAAAAGAGCCGGGGCGTCAGCCCTTGGACATCTCGTACCGCAGCAGGTCGTTGAACGTGAACGTGCCCGTCGGCTGGTCGTCCTTGCCGAGCAGGTACAGGCGCTTCACGGCCACGAGGATGCCCTCGGCCACGATGTCGCGGAAACCGGGCGTCGCCAGGCGGGCGCGGTCCTCGGCGTTGGTCAGGTAGCCGACCTCGACGCGGACGGCCGTGCAACGGGTGAGCCGCAGCAGGTCCCACGTCTTCGGGTGCGACCCGCAGTTCGACATCGTCGTGCGGGCGGTGACCTCGCGCTGGATGAACCCCGCGAGCGCCTCGCCGACCGTCGACGACGTGCCGTTGCCCGTGCCGTAGTGGAACGTCGCCACGCCCTGCGCGTGCGGCGACGAGTTGCCGTCGCTGTGCAGGGACAGGATCAGGTCGGCACCGGCCTCGTTCGCGAACCGGGCGCGCTCCGCCTCGTCCGGGCAGTTGTCCGGACCGCGGGTGAGCAGCGCCTCCATGCCGGTGGCGGCCATCTTGCCCTCGAGCCTGCGCGCGAGGTCCAGCATCAGGTCGGCCTCGGACAGGCCGTTGACCACGACACCGCGGTCCTGGCCGCCGTGACCGGGGTCGATGACGATGCGCTTGCCGGACAGCCTCGACCCGGCACCGCGCAGCCGCTCCTGCTCGCGCAGCAGCTGCGGACGGCCACCGCGCACCTTCGGCTGGAGCTGGCGCAACGCGCGCACCGTGTCCGGTCCGCACATGCCGTCGACGATGAGGCCGTAGTCGCGCTGGAAGTTCCTCAGCGCCTGCTCGGTCTGCTGGCCGAACACGCCGTTGGCGCGGCCGGCGTCGTACCCGAGCTCCAGCAGGCGTTCCTGCAACATCAGCACGTCGTCGCCGGTCGTCGGCTGCGACATCAGGAACGCGAGCGGGCGGTCCCCCAGCCGGAACGTCGCGTCGCGCAGCGCGCGGTAGGTCGCCGGGCCGACGATGCCGTCGATGATCAGCCCCCGCTGCTGCTGGAACGCGCGCACGGCGTGCTCGACCTGCTGGTCGAACACCGGCGGCGCCTGGGGGTCGGCCGACGGAAGGAGTCCGAGTTTGGTCAGGGTCGACCGGATCTCGGCAACATCACTTCCGACGTCCCCGCGGCGGAGCAGCTGCATGCACCCTCGCTCGACTAGGGCGCCGAACCTGGTCGGCGCGTCAGTTGGGAAGTCCTCATTGTGCCCTGCCGCTCTCAGTGATCGATGCAGGGCTACTCGCTGTCGTACCGGGATCACCCGCCCGGCATCTCGGACGAACGTGACCCGCCCGTCTTATCGATAGACGGGCGGGTCACGTTGCGCGTTGCACCCGACTTCTTCGCCGGGGTGACTTCTTTCGTCAGGCCAGGACGTCCTGCAGGTCCTTCAGCAGCGCGGCCTTGGGCTTCGCGCCGACGATCTGCTTCACCGGACGGCCGCCCTGGAACAGGATCAGCGTCGGCACGGACATGATCTGGTAGTCGCGGGCGATCGACGGGTTGGCGTCGATGTCGACCTTCGCGACCGTCAGCTTCTCGCTGTGCTCGGCCGCGATCTCCTCCAGCACCGGCGCGACCATCTTGCACGGGCCGCACCAGGTCGCCCAGAAGTCGACCAGGACGGGCTTCTCGCTGGTCAGCACGTCGTCCGCGAACGACTTGTCGGTCACCGTGACGGTGGGGCCTGCCATGTTGATCTCCCTAGAAGAGTCTCGCAGAAGGAACTTCAGTTGCTCTTGCCGTAGCCGCCACCGACGGCCTCGGCGGCGATCTCGGCCTGCTCGGTGCCGTGCTCGGCCAGCCACCGCTCCGCGTCGATCGCCGCGCTGCAGCCGGACCCGGCGGCGGTGATGGCCTGACGGTATTCGTGGTCCACGAGGTCGCCGGCGGCGAAGACGCCGTCGAGGTTCGTGTAGGAGGTCTTGCCCTTCGTCAGGACGTACCCGTTCTCGTCCAGGTCGACCTGGCCCTTCACCAGCGCCGAGCGCGGGTCGTGGCCGATCGCGAGGAAGAAACCGGTGACGGGCAGCTCGGACTCGGCGCCGGTCTGCGTGTCCTTGACCTTGATGGACGACACCGTGCCGTCACCGAGCACGTCGGTGACCTGGGTGTTCAGCTGCCACTTGATCTTGTCGTTGGAGCGGGCGCGCTCCAGCATGACCTTCGAGGCGCGGAACTCCTCGCGGCGGTGGATGATCGTCACCGACTTGGCGAAGCGGGTGAGGAACGTCGCCTCCTCCATCGCCGTGTCGCCGCCGCCGACCACCGCGATGTCGTGGTCGCGGAAGAAGAAGCCGTCGCACGTCGCGCAGGCCGACACACCGCGGCCGAGCAGCTCCTGCTCACCGGGGATGTTCAGGTAGCGGGCAGCGGCGCCCATCGCGAGGATGACCGCGCGCGCGGTGTACTCGACGCCGTTCGCGACGACCTTCTTGACCTCGCCGGTCAGGTCGACGGAGTCGACGTCCTCCGCGCGCAGCTCGGCGCCGAAGCGCTGGGCCTGCTCGCGCATCTGCTCCATGAGCTCGGGGCCCATGATGCCCTCGCGGAAGCCGGGGTAGTTCTCCACCTCGGTCGTCGTCATCAGGGCGCCGCCGTACTGCGAACCCTCGAAGACCAGGGGCTCCAGCTGCGCACGCGCGGCGTACACCGCCGCGGTGTAGCCCGCAGGCCCCGATCCGATGATGATCACGTTGCGCACGCTCACGGCCCCAGCAACTCCTCGATCTCGTCGTCTGACTGGCTCAACGGATCGTAGGTGCAGCTAATTCCGTGACATGAGCGACTACCTCGGCTTGATGGTCTCGTCCTCCAGGACGCCTTCCGGCTTGTCCGGCCCGCAGGTGTTCGGGTCCAGCACGACCAGCCGGTACTGACCCAGACCGGCGGGCAGGATCGCCATCACCGCGTCCCTGCCCTCGAGGTTGATCGGGCTGATGCCGAGCGGCTTGCCGGAGCTCGTGATGCCGCCGCCCTGCAGACAGCCGGCCAGGCGGTCGGGCGTCTCGAGCGGGCCGTAGTTCTGCGCCTTGAGCACCTCGCCGACCGCGGCGCCCAGCTCGGACTCCTTGACGGCGAGCGGTGGCTCGGCCTGAGCCGCCGAGGTGGGCTTGGGGCTGTCCTGCGCGGCGGGCGGGGTCGACTGGTCGGAACCACCGGGCGCGACGGCGAACACGATGCCGAACGCGGCGGCCGCCGCGACCAGCACGCCGCTGCCGAGGCCGAGCCTGCGGTTGCGGCGCTTGCGGGCCTCGTCGAGCGACACGACCGGCGCCACCGGCCGTGCCTCCGCGGCCAGCGCGGCGTCGATCCTGGCCGCCACGTCGGCGGGCATCGGGATCGGCGGCAGGGCGTGCAGGTCCTCCAGCGTCGCGTCCAGCGCCCACAGGATCTCGGCTGCCTCCGCGTCCGCCTCCACCCTCGGACGCAGCTGTGCGGCGACCTCAGGGGGCAGCACGCCCGCGTGCAGGTCCGCGATGAGGTCGACAGACCAAGGCGGACCCATCGGCACGCGCTCCATGCCGGTCATCGACCCTCCCACTGACGTTGCTCTTGCACATTCACACCGTCAGCTGGGACGTTCGCATCTGCGATTCGGTTCCTGAGGTGCCCGAGAACTTTGGCGAGCTTGGCGCGACCTCGCGCACACCGGCTCTTCACCGTGCCCTCCGCGATGCCGAGCAGCTTCGCCGTCTCCGCGACGGAGTAGCCCTCCACGTCGACCAGCACGATGGGCGCCCGCTGCTCCTCGGGCAGCTCCATCAGCGCCTGCTGCACCATGAGGCTGGTCTCGCGGTCGCTCATCGCGTCCCGGGGTGCGACGGGCTCGCCGGGACCTGCCTCGGGCAAGGGCACTGTCGGTCTTGTTTGTCGTCGTCTCATCCGGTCGAGGCACGCGTTCACCACGATCCGGTGAAGCCAGGTGGTGACCTGCGACTCCGCGCGGAACGAGGCCGCCGCCCGGAAGGCCGAGATGAACGCCTCCTGGAGCGCGTCCGCGGCCTCCTCGGGGTCGCGCAGCGTGCGCAGCGCCACGGCCCACATCCGGTCGCGGTGCCGTTTGACCAGCTCCGCGAACGCGTAGGGGTCACCTGCGGCGTGGGCCGAGATGAGGTCGGCGTCCGAGCTGGCTGCGGCGGTCACGGAACGCACTTTAGCGAGCGTGATCACAGTGCTTGTCGGCCGCTCCTGCGGAGCGGCGGCGAGGTCGTCGGGAAGTCGGTCATCCGGCCGAATCGCTCGCGCCGAAATGGGCTCCGCCGATTTCGGCGCGAGCGGTTGACCGGACGACCGACACGACCTCGCGTCTCCCCTCGCGGACCGACGAGACGTGCCGGGAGAAGCGAGGGCGGATGAGGGCGTGCCACGCTGCGGGCGGGTCGATGAGGCGTTCCAGCGGCCGAAGTCACTGCGCGCGGGTGTAGAGGACCTCTCGGATCTCCGACTGGTTCTTGCCGCCGCCCGAGCTCGTCAGCTGCGTGATCCAGATCAGGACGTGCCCGGTCGGCTCGTGCTCGTTCAGCTGGATCTGCGTCTGCCCGTCGGACAGGTCCGCGACCCCGACGACCTTGGTCTCCTCGATCGGCGCGTCCTGCGCGGACGCCACCCTGATCTCGACGTGCGTGCCCGCGCTGGGCGAGGTGATGGTGATCGACGCGAGCTTCACCGGCTCGGCGAACGACGCCATCAGGCCGATGCCGGGCTTGAGGGCCGGGAACTGCTGGAAGTAGTTGTCGGTCCGCCAGAACGTGGTCGCGTTCGAGTCGACCGCGCGGCTCGCCTGGTTCGCGTTGTCCGGCTGGTTCGTGACGTCGTAGACGCCGATCTGGCCCGGCTGCACCGGTCCCGCCGCCACCGGGGCCTGGACGTTCTGGCCCTCCGAGGTCGGCTGGTTGATCACCACGGTCGGGCCGCCGCCCTTGGACGGCTCGTCGCTGAAGAACCCGACGATCTGCACGCTCAGCCACACGATCACGCTCAGCGTCGCCAGTGCCAGCACGCCGACGCTGATCCACAGCTTCTTCTTCTGCTGCTTGTCCTCGCGCGGGCGCTGGGTCGTCCAGACGACCTGGTCTTCTTCCTTGTCCGGGTCGACCGGGGCGATCAGCGCCGTCTGCGCCTCCTCGGCCGCGATCTGGTCGAGGACCTGGAGGATCGCCGCGGACGTGCGGATGCCGCCCACCGACGTGTCCTCCAGCGACCGGACGGCGACCGACGACAGGTCGTGCGGCAGGTACGGGTGCAACGCGTTCGGTGCGACGACGGTGCCGTCCGGGCCCGTCGGTGCCGGCGGCACGCCCTGGGGGCCGCCCGGCAGTGCCCACCGGCCGGTGAGCAGCAGGTACAGGATGGCGCCGAGGCCCTTGACGTCGTCGCGGGCGATCGCGTCCGGGCGCGGGCCGGGGAACGCGAGCCGCAGCCTGCCGTCGGAGGTGACGCGGATGCGTTGCGGGTGGTCGGCGCCCAGCACGAGACCGGCGTGGTGCGCGCCCTCGATGGCGGCGCCGAGCGGTTCGAGCAGGCGGGTCGCGGCGCCCGCTGGCAGCGGGCCCTCCGCGATGAGGTCCATCAGGTCGGTGCCCTGGGTCCACTCGGCGACGACCATGCCGAGGATGCCCTCGTCCGGCCGGATGCCGGTGCCGGGCGTCAGCACGTCGATCACCCTGGACACGCCGGGGTGCGTGAACGACGACGCGTGCATCGCCCGTTCGACCGTCCGGCGGGCCCGCGCGGCGGCCTGGTTGTCCGCGAGGTCGCCCAGCAGCACGGTCAGCGCGACGTCGCGGTTGAGCTGGCCGTCGCGGGCGCGCCACAGCTCCGCGTTCGACCTGCCGTCGGCTCCGGACTTCGCGAGCAGCCGGTAGCGGCCATTGCCGATGACACCGCCGGGGACCAGGGCGGCGTGGACTCCGCTACTCACGGAAACCAGGTTACGGGAAGACCGTCACCGCGCGGAGTCATCGGCGCCGCACCAAACGGTTGATCTTGGCGATCGCGGGCTTCATCTCGGGTACGCGGAACGCCGCCAGAAGGCCGAACGCGAGCGGCAGACCGACCAAAGTCACCAGAACGACCTCGACCCAAGCGGCTACGACCGGGTTCGAGAAGCCGATCACGCCGAGGAGCAGCACGGCGGCACCCTTGGCGACGGCGAACGCCACCGCGGAGGCCACCACGGTCAGGCAGATGGTCCACACGGTGAAACCGGTGCGCAGCCTGCCGAGTCGGAAGCGCAGCCAGACCTGGCCGACGACGGCGCCGAACACGAAGCTCAGCGACATGGCGAGCGAGACGCCGACCGCGAGCTGCTCCGGCTCGGCGACGGCGAGGAAGAAGTAGAGCAGGCCGATCCGGACCGCCACGATGAGCGCCTGGATCAACGTCGGCGTGCGGGCGTCCTTCATCGCGTAGAACACGCGCAGCTGCAACAGCGTGATCGCGTAGGGCACCAGGCCGAACGCCGACAGCGAGAGGGCCAGGCCGACCGCCGTGCCGCCCTCCTCACCCGACCGGCCGAAGCCGAAGGCGGCGAGGCCGATGGCGACACCGGAGACCGTCATGAGCACGCTGAACGGCATCAGCAGGATGGACGACATCCGGTTGCCGAACAGCAGGTCGCGCACGATCGCGTCGTTGTCGTTGTTCGCGGCGGCACGGCTCATCTTCGGCATGAGCGCGGTCAGCAGCGAGACGCCGAGCACGCCGTAGGGCACCTGGGCGATGAGCCACTGGAAGTTGAACGCCGTCAGCGCGCCGTCGCCGTGGGTCGCGACGTTGGTCAGCACCGTCATGCTGGCGAAGCCGAGTCCGACGTAGAGCAGCACCCAGAACGCGAGGCCGCCGAACTCGGCGAGCCGCGAGTCCCAGCCGAACCGCCACTTGAACCGGAAGCCGGTCTTGCGCAGCGCCGGGATCAGCACCATCGCCTGCACGGCGACGCCGAGGGCGGTGCCCAGGCCGAGCACCAGCACGTGGGTGTCGGTCATCGAGACCGGGTTGAGCGTGATCTCGCCGGGCAGCAGCCAGTAGACGCCGAGGACCAGCATCACGACGACGTTGTTCAGCACGGGAGCCCAGGTGGGCAGGCCGAACACGTGCCGCGCGTTGAGCACGGCGCTGATCAGCGCCGTCAGGCCGTAGAACACGATGCCCGGCAGCACCAGGTAGGCGAACGCCGTGACCAGGTCCCGGTTCGCGTTCGGCGAGTCGGCGATGAACAGCGCGGTGAGCAGCGGCGCGCAGGCCACCGCGAGCACCGTGCCGACGCCGAGGATCGCCGTGCCCATGCTGATCAGCCACTGGGCGTAGGACTCGCCCCCGTCGCCGTCCTCCTTCTCGGCGCGGACCAGCAGCGGGATCGCGACGCTGGTCAGGATGCCGCCGAGGAGCAGCTCGTTGATCATCGTCGGCAGCGTCGAGGCCGCCTGGTACGAGTCGTTGAGCGTCCCGATGCCCAGTGCGGCCACCAGCAGCACCTTGGAGAGCAGGCCGGTGACGCGGCTGACGATGGTCGCGATGGCCATCGAGCCGCTGGCCCTGGCTACTGAGGGGCCTTGTTGCTGCGGCGTCCCTGGTTCGGTGGTCGTGGCTGTCTCGCTCACGCGCTCGACTTCTCCGGTGTCACGTTCTCGATGGGCGGTGCGCCGTCGTTCTCCCCGTTGCGAGCGCGGACCCGCTTGTAGATGCGCCGTCCGGAAAGCAGGACGAGCGCGATCCCGGCGAACACGGTGACGAGCACCGTGATCGTGCCGTAAGCGGACGACGACACCTCCAGCTTGACACTGTCACCCAGAGCGACGCCCTCGGGAGTGGTCAGCCGGACGTTGACCGGGAACCGGCCGGAGCGCAGCACCTCGACCGGTACCCGCACGACGCGTTCGCCGCGGGCGGGAAGCACCTGGTCGGCGAGGTCGAGCTTGCGGATGCCGGGGGTGTCGGCGAGTGCGATCCGCACGGTCACGCGCACGTCGAGCTTGTTCGTGATCGTGACGGGGATGGGGCTGTCGCCGGAGCCGAGCAGGATGGGGCTGCTGGGCGGCGTCACGCCGACCATGCCGGTGAGCGCGTTGATCTCGCGCTGGCTGATGTCCGCGGCGGAGCGGGCGCCCTGCTCGTTCGACCGCCACGCGCCCGACGTCGCGCGCAGCAGGCCGAGCCACAGCGGGTCGGCGAGGTCGGCGGGTGAGGCGTGCTCGCTGTCCTCCTGCTGCATGGCGGCGACGAGGCCGTTGAGCTGCACGCTCTGCTCGCTGACCGAGTCGGTGACGAGCGGCGAGATCTCCCGCGCGCCGGCCTCCGGCGGGTAGGTGATCTTGGCGGTCGTGACGTCCGGGGTGGCCTTGGTGAGCTCTTCCAGACCGGTCTGGGCCGCGTAGCCGCCGCCGATCAGCTTCTGGGCGGCGGAGAGGAACTCGGTCATCTCCGTCAGCGGGGCGTTCCACCGGCGCGGCGGCGTGACCAGCACGTTGCGGCCGTCGCCCTGCCAGCCGGCGCGGTAGACCAGCACCGACAGCGCGTTCTGCACGGACACCGGCTGGCTCTCGACCGGCGACGTCACGCCGGACAGCGTCCGCGGCCGGGACTCGCTGCCCTGCAGCGCGTCGGAGACCATCGAGTCGATCTTCACGGCGGTCACCGGGTGCTCGCCGCCGATGACGACGGGCGCGGTGCCGGGGGCGTCCGCGATGCCGGTCGGGTCGAGCAGCAGCGACTTCACGCCGTTGTAGCGCTGGTCCGGCTGCGGGGTGACCAGCTCGTCGAACGTCGGCTGGTCGAGCACGCCGTCCTCGGGCCACACCAGGTCGGGCACCGCCTGCACGCCCAGGACCTCCTGGATGAGCGCGGGGCCGTCGGTGACCGCGAGCGTCCGCATGGTGCCGAGCTTCGCCCTGTTCAACGCCACGAGGTCGGCGTCGGCGTACGGCAGCGACACGACGCAGCGGCCGGTGACGGCGAGCTTGAGCCGGTCGAGCCACAGCTTGGCCTCGACCTCGCCCTTGCCCTGCGCGCCGCCGCGGACGGTGTAGCCGGTGCTCATGGCCTGGACGGTGCGCAGCAGGTCGGGGTCGATGGCGAGGCACATGGCCGTGCTCATCGACCCGATGGCCTGCTCGTACGCCTGCAGCAGCCCGTACAGCCTGCCGTTGACCGAGAGGGACGCGGTGAGCTCGTCGTCGACCAGCTGCGACTGGCCCTTGCCGCCGAGGCGGACCAGGCGCGGGCGGTCGGCGACCGGCCACAGGACGGTGAGCTTCGCGGGGGCGCCGGGCTTGCCCTTGGTCTCGCCGCCGGGCACGCCGAGCACGGGCAGCAGCGTCGACAGCGCCGCGAGGCGCGCCTGGCCGCCGTAGTCCGGCCTGCCGTTGACGTTGGCGAGGATCGGGTAGATGCCGGGCTCGTCGATCCTGATCGACGTCGGGTCGGTGCCGCGCAACGGCACCTCCAGCGTGAAGTCCTGCTGCTGGCCGGGCTCGAGCGCGTCGGTGACCTGGGTGAACCTGGGCTGCACGGCCTCGGCCGCCGCCGGTTCGCGCAGCGCCTTGCGCAGGTCGTCCTCGGAGTCGAGGGACTCGCCGCGCTCCAGGCGCAGCACGATGTCGGAGACCTTGCGGTCGCCGATGTTGACGATCGACCCGCTGATCGTGACGGTGGCGGGTGAGTCGCTCGTCACGAACCGGGGGGTGAGCCGGGCTATGTCGAGCCGCAGGAACTGCGGCTGCTGCTGTCCCGGCTGGGCAGAGAGCGGCCTGGTCGCCCACACCTGGGTGGCGGGGGCGGGCAGGAACGGCATCGCGTCGATCCCGTCCGGCTGCGCCTGCTCGACGGCGCCGGCGGGCGGCGCGGTCATCACCAGGAACGCGGTGACGGCTGCTGTGCAGAAGAGCTTCCTGAGACTCACGCCGACTCCGCCCCGTTCCGGCAGCGGCCGGCGATCAGTTCGGCTGCTCGGCGGACCAGGCGGCGCTCGTCGGCATACGCGAGTCGCTCGTCCAGTTCGCCGAGTGGCACCCACGCCACCTCGGTGACCTCCACGTCTTCGTCGGAAAGCTCTCCCCCCGTCGCTTCGAGGAGGAAGTGGTGAACAGTCTTGTGCACCCGGCGGTCGTCAGCGACGAACCAGTAGTCGATCGACCCCAGCGGGCGCAGCACCCTGCTATGAATACCGGTCTCCTCGGCGACCTCGCGCACCGCGGTCTGTTCCGCGGTCTCACCGGCCTCGATGTGACCCTTCGGCAAAGACCACAGCAACCGGCCGCGCCGGTCAAGCCGGCCGATCACCGCTGCCCGCTGCTCGCCGTCGAGCACCAGGCCGCCCGCCGACGTCTCGTCGACGGTCCTGAGCCTTCGACCCCGCCGCTTCTTCCGGCGTCCCGGCTTGGGACTCCCGGATCGAGCGGCTGACGGGGACATACGGCCGATCGTACTTACGTGCGTTAAGTACGCTGGTTTCTCGTGTCTCGATCGCTCCAGGAGAATGCTGTGGTGGACCAGCCCACCATCACACCTGCCGTCGCTGAGCTCGCCGCTCGGTTCTCCGCCGCGGGCAAGCGCCTCTACCTCGTCGGTGGCAGCGTGCGCGACGCCGTGCTGGGGCGGCCGACGAACGACTTCGACCTCACCACGGACGCGCGTCCGGCCGAGATCCAGCGCCTGCTGGGCGGCTGGGCGGAGGCGCAGTGGGACACCGGCATCGCCTTCGGCACGGTCGGCGCGTCGAAGAACGGCGAGATCCTCGAGATCACGACCTTCCGCGCGGACGTCTACGACGGCGTCACCCGCAACCCCGAGGTGACCTTCGGCGACTCGATCGACGGCGACCTGGTGCGGCGCGACTTCACGGTCAACGCGATGGCGTTCGACGTGGCCGCCCGCGAGCTCGTCGACCCGACCGGGGGCCTCCAGGCGCTGCACGACGGCGTGCTGGACACGCCGGCGACCCCGCAGGAGTCGTTCGGCGACGACCCGCTGCGGATGCTGCGGGCCGCCCGGTTCGTGTCGCAGCTCGGCTTCACGGCGGCGCCGCGGGTGGTCGAGGCGATGCGGTCGATGGCGGGCGAGCTCACCCGCATCACGCCGGAGCGCGTGCAGGTCGAGCTCTCCAAGCTCCTGTGCGGCGCGCACCCGCGCCGCGGCATCGAGCTCATGGTGGAGACCGGGCTGGCCGACGTCGTGCTGCCCGAGCTCACCGCCATGAAGCTGGAAATCGACGAACACCATCAGCACAAGGACGTCTTCGACCACTCCCTGGTTGTGCTGGAGCAGGCGATCGATCTGGAGGACCCGGAACGGTCACCCGATCTGGTGCTCCGGATCGCCGCGCTCCTGCACGACGTCGGCAAGCCGGCCACGAGGCGGTTCGAGCCGGGTGGCGGCGTCTCGTTCCACCACCACGAGGTGGTCGGCGCGAAGATGGTCCGCAAGCGCTTGCGGGCGTTGCGGTTCTCGAAGGAGATCACCGAGGACGTCGCCAAGCTCGTGTACCTCCACCTGCGGTTCCACGGCTACGGCAACGGCGAGTGGACCGACTCGGCGGTGCGCCGGTACGTGACGGACGCGGGCGATCTCCTGACGCGGTTGCACAAGCTCGTCCGCGCCGACTGCACGACGAGGAACAAGCGCAAGGCGAACCTGCTGCGCCGCACGTACGACTCCCTGGAGGAGCGCATCGCGCGCATCGCGGCCGAGGAGGACCTCGCGCGCGTCCGCCCCGACCTCGACGGCAACGAGATCATGAAGCTGCTCGGCCTGCCGCCCGGTCCGCAGGTCGGCGCCGCCTGGAAGTTCCTCAAGGAGCTCCGGCTTGACAAGGGGCCGATGGAACGCGACGAGGCCGAGGCCGCGCTGTTCGAGTGGGCGCGCGAGCAGGGCATCACTCCCCCGTCTCAGTGACGCCCGGTGATGGCGTGACATCGCCGCGTTAGCGAAATGTCAGCGCCGCCGGGCACCATGAGCACGGGCTCAAGGGGGGTGGTGCAGATGTTCAGCTGGGGACTTTCCGCCGGTCCTGTCGTGCAGGGCCTGGACGTGCTCACGGACGGGCAGCGGGCCGTGCTCAGGTGCCTGGCCCGCGGTCACGAGGACCACGAGATCGCGCGCGTGCTCGGCCTCGGTCTGCAGGAGGTGGCCGACGAGGTCACCGACATCCTGCGCAGGCTGGAGCTACCCGACCGGGTGGCCGCGGTCGTCTTCGCCCACGAGGCCGGGATGCTGCACCTGCCGTTTCCGCGCTGACGCGACCAGGTAGGCGGCGAGACCGGCTAGGTAGAGACCCGCGGCGGTGAGCAGGAGACCGGGCGAGCGCCCGTCCAGGGGGACCATCGTCGCGGTGATGGACACCGCGGTGACCTGCGTGACGTTGAAGAGCGTGTCGTAGAGCGAGAACACCCGCCCGCGCACCTCGTCGCCGACGTCGTGCTGCACCGCGGTGTCCACGCACAGCTTGATGACCTGACCGGCGAAGATGACGAAGAACCCGGCGGCGAGCACGGTCGGCAGCGTCATCGGCAGCCCGAGCCCGACCTGCGCGGCGGCGGTGAGCAGCAGGGCGCCGCAGATCGTGCGCTTCGTGCCGAACCTGTCGACGAGGCGGTCGGTGAGCACGCCCGCGAGAAGGATGCCCGCGCCGCCCGCGACGGCGATCTCGCCGAGCCCGGCGATGCCCGCCTTGAGGAAGCCGAAGTCCTCCAGGCTGTAGCGCATCAGCAGCAACGTGATCATCAGGCTGACGGCGAACCCGGCCCGGTGCGCGAGCAGCGCCGCGAGCCCGGCCGTGACGCTCGGCGTCCTGGCGGTGGCCTTGGCGCCGTCGAGCAGGCCGCGGGCGACGGCCTTCACCGCGTTGTCCGGCTCGTCGACCGCGTCCGGGCCGAGGACGCCCGCCTTGAACCGGCCGGCGATGAACGCGCCCAGGAACAGGCCGAGCACGGCGAAGCTGGTGGTCCAGCCCGACCCGCCGTCCCCGGCGCCGAGCAGCGCGCGGAGCCCGATCGCGCAGCCGGCACCGACCACGGCCGTGATCGCCCCTGCCGTCGTGGCCAGCGCGTTCGCCTCGACCAGGTGGTCCTCCGGCACGACGTGCGGCAGCGACGCGGACAGCCCGGACCCGACGAACCGGCCGATGCCCATGACGACGAGCGCGAACACGTACAGCGGCAGCCCGCTCAGCCCCGCTCCGACGGCGGCCGCGGTGCCCAGCACGAACACGCCGCGCAGGAGGTTGGCGACGACGATGACCTTCTTGCGGTCCCACCGGTCGAGCAACGCGCCCGCGAACGGGCCGACCAGCGAGTACGGCAGCAGGAGGACGGCGAACCCCGCCGCGATGGCCGCCGGGGCGGCGTGACGTTCCGGGTTGAAGAGGACGGCGCCGGCGAGCCCCGCCTGGAAGAGCCCGTCGCCCCACTGCGAGGCGAGCCGGGTCGCGAGGAGCCTGCGGTACTCGGGGATGCCGAGGAACCGGCGCGATCCCCAGTGGTGGGTCTGCGCCGCGAGCGTCGTCACCGTTGCACCATAGGCGCGGCTTCGTGAAAACCACGAAAGCCGGACCTCGCGGTCCGGCTCCCGTGGATCGGATGCCAGGTCGCCTCACGGCGCGTTGCGCTTCGCGGCTCCAGCCGGACGGTATTCCGCGAAGGCGGTTGTCTGTTGAGCCCGGGGGACACAAAGACATCCGACAGTTAAGTCTAACGGGGCGCGGCCCTGAGTTGTTCCGGCGATCACGAGTGATTTCATGGTGACGTGCGTCCCGATGCCGAAGTCGAGCCAGGCTCCCTGTTGGTTGCCGCTCCGAGCCTGAACGACCCGAACTTCACGCGCACCGTCGTGTACGTCATCGACCAACGTCCGGAGGGGACGCTCGGCGTCGTGCTGAACCGCCCCTCCGAGGTGGCGGTGCACGACGTGCTGCCGCCGTGGGGCCCGCACGTCAGCAAGCCGCAGTGCGTCCACATCGGCGGCCCGGTCGAGCAGAAGACGGCGCTGTGCCTCGCCGCGCTGAAGGCGGGCACCGACCCGTCCGTCGTGGAGGGTCTGGTCGGCGTGCAGGGCCCGGTGGCGCTGATCGACCTCGACGCGGAGCCGGAGGACCTGGTGCCGCTGGTGCGAGGGCTGCGGGTGTTCGCGGGCTACAGCGGCTGGGGCGAGGGCCAGCTCGCGGGTGAGATCGAGCGCGGTGACTGGATCGTCGTCACCGGTCTCGCCGACGACGTGCTGGCGGAGGCGAACGTCGACCTGTGGGGCCGGGTGCTGCGCAGGCAGGGGATGCCGCTGGCGCTGCTGTCGACCTACCCGACCGACGTCCGCAACAACTGATTCACGTGAAACGTCGGGCGCTCAGAGCCCGGCGAGCGGGGAGCAGCCACCGCCGCCGCAGGCGCAGCCGCCGCAGCCCTTGGGCTTGACGGGCTCCGGCAGCGCCTCGGCCGCGCGGCTGCCGACGATCCCGCCGGCGAACGCGATGGCCAGCGCGCCGACGAGCCCGATGATCCCGGCGGTCACGGCCAGGTCGGCCATGACGAACGCCATCGCGCCCGACACGACCGCCACGGCACCGGCGGCGATGTTCGGCACCCCGGCGACCCGGTTGGCCAGCACGAACGTCTCCTCGTCGCGCAGCGCCGCCGCGGTGCGCACCCCGAAGAACCGGTTACGCCGCAGCTTGCCCTGCAGACCCAGCAGACCGACCGCGCCGAGAGCGACGCCGAGCAGACCCAGGACGACCGACAGCACGATGTTCACCCCATGAGGGTAGGACGCAACGGCGGTGCCGGTCGCGGGAGCCCCGGTCTGGTGTGCCGCAGGCCACCGCCCGGTTAGTCGCGCTTGCGCTGCGCTGATACCGTTGACGTCATGAGCACGGCCCGCCTGCTCCTTATCTAGCCGCGACGACCTGATCGCAAGACGGTCGGCGCGGCCACCCTCCATGCCCGTCTGGGCTGGGGGGTTTCGTCATGTCAGGGGCAGGTTCGATGTGAGAGGGACGTTGAGATGAGCACGGACGCGGCGGAGATCCCCGCCTACCGCTACACCGCCGAACTGGCGAACCAGATCGAGGAGCGGTGGCAGCGGTACTGGGAGGAGCACGGCACCTACCACGCCCCCAACCCAGTCGGGGCGCTCCAGGGTGACGTGCCCGCGGACAAGCTGTTCGTGCAGGACATGTTCCCGTACCCGAGCGGCGCAGGTCTGCACGTCGGCCACCCGCTGGGCTTCATCGGCACGGACGTCTTCGCGCGGTACCACCGCATGAACGGCCGCAACGTGCTGCACACGATGGGCTTCGACGCGTTCGGCCTGCCCGCCGAGCAGTACGCGGTGCAGACCGGCCAGCACCCGCGCAAGACCACCGAGGACAACATCAACACCTACCTGCGGCAGATCCGCAGGCTGGGCCTGGGCCACGACGAGCGCCGCCGCATCTCGACGATCGACCCCGAGTACTACCGGTGGACGCAGTGGATCTTCCTGAAGATCTTCAACTCCTGGTACGACACCGACGCGGGCAAGGCCCGCCCCATCGCCGAGCTGATCTCCCAGTTCGAGTCCGGCGAGCGGGACGTGCCGGACGGTCGCAAGTGGTCTGAGCTGTCTTTTGCCGACCAGCAAAGGATCTTGGGCGATTTCCGGCTGGCCTACCTGTCGGAGGCGCCCGTCAACTGGTGTCCGGGACTGGGTACTGTGCTGGCGAACGAAGAGGTCACCGCGGACGGTCGCAGTGAACGTGGCAACTTCCCCGTGTTCAGGAAAAACCTGCGCCAGTGGATGATGCGCATCACCGCGTACTCGGACCGGCTGATCGACGACTTGGACCGGCTGGACTGGCCGGACAAGGTCAAGGCCATGCAGCGCAACTGGATCGGGCGCTCGCACGGCGCCCGTGTCCGATTTGCGGTGGGAGACGAAAACATTGAGGTCTTCACGACCCGTCCGGACACGCTGTTCGGCGCGACCTACATGGTCTTGGCACCGGAACACGAGCTGGTGGACAAGATTGCGTCGCCCGATCGCGTGGCAGACATCGCCGCGTACCGGCGCGCGGCGTCCCTGAAGTCCGAGCTGGACCGTCAGGAGAACAAGGAGAAGACCGGCGTCTTCATCGGCGCTCACGCCACGAACCCGGTGAACGGCGAGGAGATCCCGGTCTACATCGCCGACTACGTGCTGATGGGCTACGGCACGGGCGCGATCATGGCCGTGCCCGGCCAGGACCAGCGCGACTGGGACTTCGCGACGAAGTTCGACCTGCCGATCCGCCGCACCGTCCAGCCCTCGGAGGGCTTCGACGGCGAGGCGTACACCGGCGACGGGCCAGCCATCAACAGTCGCCAGGAAAATGGGCTCAGCCTGGACGGGATGTCCATCGCGGACGCCAAGAAGACGATCATCGGCTGGCTGGAGGAGCACGGCCACGGCCACGGCACCGTCCAGTTCAAGCTGCGCGACTGGCTGTTCAGCCGCCAGCGCTACTGGGGCGAGCCGTTCCCGATCGTCTACGACGAGAACGGCACGCCGATCGCGCTGCCCGAGTCGATGCTGCCGATCGAGCTGCCCGACGTCGACGACTACTCGCCGCGCACCTTCGCCCCGGAGGACGCGGACACCGAGCCGTCGCCGCCGCTGTCGCGCGCCGAGGAGTGGACGACCGTCGAGCTGGACCTGGGCGACGGGCTGAAGACCTACCGCCGCGACACGAACACCATGCCGAACTGGGCGGGGTCGTGCTGGTACCAGCTGCGCTACGTCGACCCGGTCGAGAGCGAGCGGTTCGTCAACCCGGAGAACGAGAAGTACTGGCTGGGCCCGCGCACCGCCGAGCACGGCTCGACCGACCCCGGCGGCGTCGACCTGTACATCGGCGGCGTCGAGCACGCGGTGCTGCACCTGCTGTACTCGCGCTTCTGGCAGAAGGTCCTGTTCGACCTGGGCGAGGTCAGCAGCGACGAGCCGTACCGCCGCCTGTTCAACCAGGGCTACATCCAGGCGTACGCCTACGTCGACCCGCGCGGTGTGTACGTGCCGGCCGACGAGGTCGTCGAGGAGGACGGCCGGTACTTCCACAACGGCGAGGAAGTGCGCCGTGAGTACGGCAAGATGGGCAAGAGCCTGAAGAACGTCGTCACGCCGGACCAGATGTGCGAGACGTACGGCGCCGACACCTTCCGGTTCTACGAGATGTCGATGGGCCCGATGGACGTGTCGCGTCCGTGGGCGACCAAGGACGTCGTCGGCGCGCAGCGGTTCCTGCAGCGCCTGTGGCGCAACCTGGTCGACGAGACCGACGGTTCGCTGCGCGTCACGGACGAGGAGCCGTCCGCCGAGGCGCTGCGGCTGCTGCACAAGACGATCGCGGGCGTCCACGACGACTACGCGAACCTGCGCTACAACACGGCGGGCGCGAAGCTGATCGAGCTGAACAACTACGTCACCAAGCACTACTCCGCCGGCACGCCCCGCGCGCTGGCCGAGCCGATGGTGCTGATGCTGGCTCCGCAGGCCCCGCACGTGGCCGAGGAGCTGTGGGCGAAGCTGGGCGGGACCGACTCGCTGGCGCACGGCCCGTTCCCGGTCGCCGACGAGCAGTACCTGGTCGAGGACACCGTCGAGTACCCGATCCAGGTCAACGGCAAGGTCCGCGCGCGGGTCGTCGTGGCGGCGTCCGCGTCGCAGGACGAGATCAAGGCGGCGGCGCTGGCCGAGGAGAAGATCGCCGAGCTGGTCGCCGGTGGCGAGCCGCGCAAGGTGATCGTCGTTCCCGGTCGCCTGGTGAACGTCGTCCTGTAGTTCGTGTCGTGAGGAGGCGGCGTGGCCCACGGGCCGCGCCGCCTTCGCGCGTTCAGCGGACGTGCGTGTCGTCGTCCAAGCCGATGTCCATGAGCATCTGGTCCAGCATGTTGTCGAACATCGGCTCCGGGTTGCTCACCACGAACGGGAACCGCCCGAACACCTCCAGCGCCACGTGCCCGTAGAGCCGCACCCACGACTGGATCACGTGGTAGACCTTGGCCAGCGGCAGCATGTCCGCGCACGCCGTGACGCCGTGCTCCGCGACCGCGCGGACCAGCGTCTGCTGGAACCGGACGAGGTCGTCGTGCAGCACCTCGGGCACCTCTTCGTCGCGGTGCTCCCCCGACGGGCCCGCCGCGATCGCGGGGCCCGCGAGCCGCAGGAACACCGAGCCGAACTGGTCGGCGCCGAGCGGGTCCCTGGGTGAGGCGAAGACCAGCGCGAACTCCTGCGGGTGCCCGAGAGCCCAGCGGCGGAAGGCGTGGCACACCGCTCTGACCTTGCACCCCGGCTCGCCGGACGTCTCCGCGGCGAGGTCGGCGTGCAGGCTCGCCGCCATGTCGTCGCAGATGTCGTCGCACAGCTGGCGCAGCAGGGCGTCGTGCGAGTCGTAGTAGCGGTACAGCGCCGGCGCGGTGATGCCGAGTTTGCGGGCGATGGCACGCAGGGTAACCGCGTCGCGTCCGCTTTCCACCAAAAGGGCGCGGGCCGCCTGCCGAATCTCGCGCTCGGTCTCGGCGCGGAGTCGTTCTCGGCGAGTGGCCTCGGTCATATGTCACTCCATCGGGTTGTAGACCCTGTCCACGGCCCCGTACCGTTTCAGTGAACGGTGTTTACGCAGTTCACGGGATGTGCGCAGAACGGTAACTCAGGAGGCCGTCGCCGATGTTCGCGAAGTGGGGCTCGATCGCATATCACCGCCGGTGGGTGGTGCTGATCGCGACAGTGGTCCTCGCCGTTCTCGGTGGTGTCTGGGGCCTGGGCGTCTTCGACAAGCTCAGCCAGGGCGGCTACGAGGCCCCCTCCAGCGAGGCCGCGCGGGCCGACAAGGTGGCCGAGGAGGCGTTCGGCCGGCAGAACGGCGACGTCATCGTCATCTACCGCGGCGACTTCACCAACCCGCTGGAGCTCAAGAAGGTCGCGGACCACGTCGCGGGCCTGCCGAAGGACGCCGTGCTCAAGACCGTCGGGCCGGTGCCGTCCGACGACCAGCAGCAGGCGCTCGTCGCCATCACGCTCTCCAGCGGTGACTCGAACGAGCAGATCAAGCAGTTCCAGAGCGTCCAGGAACGGCTGCCGATCGACGGCTTCACCCAGCAGGTCGGCGGGCTCGTGCCCACCCAGAAGGCCATCAACGACATGTCGCAGGACGACCTGACGCGCGCGGAGATGTTCTCGCTGCCGCTGGTCCTGCTCCTGCTCGTGATCATCTTCGGCGGTCTGGTCGCGGCCAGCCTGCCGGTCGTCGTCGGTGGCCTCGCGATCATGGGCGCGCTCGGCGTGCTGCACGCCGTCGCCATCTTCACCGAGGTCAACTCGTTCGCCGTCAACGTCGCGTCGCTGCTCGGCCTCGGCATGGCGATCGACTACGGACTGTTCATGGTCGGCCGGTTCCGCGAGGAGCTCGCGCAGGGCCGCACCACCGAACAGGCCGTCGGCCGCACCGTCGCCTCGGCCGGTCGCACCGTCGTGTTCAGCGCGACGCTGCTGGTCATCGCCCTCGCCTGCCTGATGCTCTTCCCGCACGGCTTCCTCAAGTCCCTCGCCTACGGCGGTGTCGCCTCGGTCGCCATCGCGGCGCTGGTGTCGATCACGCTGCTGCCCGCGCTGCTGGGCGTGCTCGGCAAGCGCGTCGACAAGCTCGCCATGCCGTGGCGGAAGAAGGAGCCGAGCGAACGCGGCTGGCGCAAGCTCAGCGGTGCCGTCATGAAGCGGCCCGTGCTGATCGCGCTGCCGATCGTCGGTGTGCTCGTCGCGCTCGGCTCGCCGTTCCTCGGCGTCCAGTTCGGCCAGGTCACCGAGAAGGTGCTGCCGGAGGGCAACGCCGTGCGCGTGGCCACCGAGAACATCAACGAGAACTTCTCCGCGCTGTCCAGCACCGGCTTCCGGATCGTCGTCAAGGGCGGCGACGAGGCGGCCGTCCAGGAGTTCTTCGCCAAGGTCGCCGACGTGCCCGGTGTCGGCGAGGTCCAGCCGACCGGTGCGGGCAACGGCGTGATCTCCGCGTCCGCCGGGCTCGAGCAGGACGCGCTGAGCGACGAGTCGAAGCAGGCGCTGAAGGACGTCCGCGCGCTCACCCCGCCCGCCGGGGCCGAGGTGCTGGTCGGCGGCAACACCGCGACGGTCAGCGACTCGCTCGACGCCATCGCCGACGGCCTGCCGTTGATGATCGTGCTGCTCGTCGGCGCCACGCTCGTGCTGATGTTCCTCGCGTTCGGCTCGGTCGTGCTGCCGATCAAGGCCGTGCTGATGAGCGTGCTGTCGCTGTCGGCGACGTTCGGTGTGCTCGTGTGGGTCTTCCAGGAGGGCCACGGCGCGGACTGGCTCGGCGTCACGCCGGGGCCGCTGGAGTCCGGCATCGTCGTGCTGATGGCGGCGATCGTGTTCGGCCTGTCGACCGACTACGAGGTCTTCCTGCTGTCCCGCATGGTCGAGGCCCGCGGCCAGGGCGCGACGACCGAGGAGGCGGTGACCACCGGTCTCGCCAAGACCGGCCGGGTCATCACCTCGGCCGCGCTGCTGCTGATCGTCGTCACCGGCGCGTTCGCGTTCTCGCAGGTCGCGATGATGCGGTTCGTCGGCGTCGGCATGATCCTCGCGCTCGCGCTCGACGCCACCGTGGTCCGGATGCTGCTCGTGCCCGCCGTGCTCAAGCTGCTCGGCAACGCCTCGTGGTGGTCACCCGGCCCGCTCAAGCGGATCCAGGAACGCCTCGCGCTTCACGACGAGCCCGCGGACGACCTCGACGACCCGTTCGACGACGAGGTCCGCAAGCCCGTCGCGGTCGGCTGAGACGAGGGGAAGGCGATCATGGCCGCGTCGAACGGGCGCGGCCTCGCCTCCCCCAGCTCCGCCGCCCCCATCCGGAAGGTGGCGAGCACCGTGTTGGAGCTGTCCAGCACCGTCGTCGTGGACCCGGTCGCGAGGAAGACCCGCGAGTCGCCCGGTGCGATGGCGACGCCCGGCGAGTGGATGGGCAGCCGTTCGCGCACCGTCATCGTGGCCGCGTCGACCACCAGGACCTCGCGTTCCTTCGGCAGCGCCAGGTAGACCGTGGCACCGTCCGGCGTGACCGCGACGCTGCCCGCTCCCCTGCCGACCTCCACCGAGCCGGCGACCTGGTTCGTCGTCGTGTCGATCACCGACAGCGCCCCCGGCGTGCCGTCGCCGAGGCGCTGGCCGCTCACGTACAGGCGCTTGCCGTCCGGGGAGAGCGCCAGGAACCGCGGCATCCCCCCGACCCGCACCGTCGAGACCTGGAACGCGGACGCCGTGTCGACCAGGCTGACCGTGCCGTCCTGGGCGTTCGCGACGTAGAGGACCTTGCCGTCCGGGTGGACGGCGAGCCCCTGCGGCTGCCCGCCCGCCTTGATCACGGCGACCACCCGGAGCGGGTCCGGCTCCACCACCGCGACCCCGCCGTCGCTCGACACGTAGAGCCGCTGCCCGTCCGGCCGCATCGCCGCCTGCGCGAGCTGGATCTGGGTGAAGACGCGGTCGAGGACCGCGCCGCTGAGCGGGTCGACCGCGGTGATCGCGCCGGTCCAGCCGTTGACCACGTAGAGCCGGTGGCCGTCCGGGGACACGGCGACCCCCGTCGCACGGGCCCCGGTGTCGGCCTTCACCAGCACGGCGCCGCTGCTGGTGTCCACGACCTGCACGAGACCGGTCCTGCCCACCACGTACGCGAACGGCGCCACCGCCGCGGACGAGGTGGTCGTGTACTCGTGACGCTGTTGAGCACCCATCGCCGCGAAGGCCGCGGAGACCGCCAGAACCGCGGCCACGAGGCGTGGCTTTGCCATGCGGCGATGGGATCACCTCCGGGTGCCGTCGATCCACTTCGGTCACCCGGTCGAGCGAGATCTTCGCCTTCTCGTTGGAGGGATCAGGGCGTCTTGGTGGCGGTGGCCACGAGCTTCGCGTACCGGGTGCCCGCGGTGAGCAGCACCAGACCGGCACCGAGGAACGCCAGCACGCGGGCGACGCCGTCGAGCGCGGACAGGTCGAACAGCACCAGCTTCAGCACCGCGGCGCCGACGAGGACCAGGCCGCTGATCCGCAGCGCCTTGTTGCCGATGCCCTTGACCAGCAGGAACAACGCGGCGATCGTCCACGACACGGTCACCACCGTGTGGCCGAACAGGAAGCCGGTCTCGTCCGGCGACACGAGCAGCGCGGCGCTCAGCACCGCACCCGCGGCGCCGTAGAGCGCCACCAGGCCCGAGACGACCCACGGGAACGGGTGCTTCGCCGGCTCGCTCAGGACCCGCAGCTTCAGCGCGGCCCACGGCGCGACGACCGCGAAGATGCCCAGCACCACGGCGGTCACGAGACCGGCCGCGTAGTCGCCGGGCGAGGCGCCGGTGGCGTAGCGCGGCTCTTCGAGCAGCCAGCGGATCGGCACGGCGGTGCTGATCGCCATCAGGAACCCGACCAGGCCGAACGCGAGGGAGCCCGCCAGCGCGCTCTTCTTGCCGAGCCGTGCCGCGAGGACCGCGAGCAGGATCGCCTCGGCCAGCACGATCGCCGTGCGGGCGTTGCCGTCGAGCGCGATGACCGTGGTCTGCAGCAGCGCGAGCATGCCGGTCGCACCGGCCGCCGTCGTGAAGCCGCGCGGCAGGTCGGGGATCATCCAGATCGCGAGCAGCACGGCGGCCACGCCACCGGCGAGGATCGACGCCGACGTGCGGTCCATCAGCGTGGTCGCGAACAGCGCGGGCAGTGCCGAGCCCGCGACCAGCGCGACGGTCACGGCGTCCTCCGGCCGCTTCCGGACGGTCAGCAGGGCCACGATGATGCCGACGGCGGTGGTCGTCGCGGCGATCACGCCGACGCTGGCCTCGAAGTCGCGCGGGATGGTGTTCAGGGTCGCGGTCAGCGAACCGAGGATCGCGGGCAGGCTGCCCGCGATCGCGAGGCCCGGCCAGTTGCGGTGGAGGTGCACCGGCGTGCTGGCCGCCATCAGAACCAGCAGGAACGCGGCGAGCAGGACGTTGAAGCCCTGGGTCACGGCGGGGGCGCAGACGGCGCAGGCGGTCACGACGGTGACGGCGAGCGCCTGCGAGTTCCAGCGCATCGCGAGCACGACACCGGCCGCGGCGACGGCCAGGCCGAGGCCGAGCCCGACGCCCTCGGGGAAGTACTCGTAGAGGCTGGTGGCGGCGATGACGTCCAGGTACAGACCGGCGAAACCGGTGAAGACCAGGGCGAACGCGCCCACCCGGTTCGCCGGGTTGCGGTGCAGCCAGGCGCCGATGCCGATGAGGGCGCCGCTGAACACGGCACCGCCGAGGACGCGCGGCAGCGGGCCGAGCCAGCCGCGCTGGACGGCGAGGACCAGCAGCAGCACGACGCCGAGCACGGTGATCGCGCCACCGACCCAGGCCAGCAGCTTCGCGCCGGCGCCGTCCTTGCCGAGCTTCTCGAACAGCGTCTCGCGCGGCTGCGGCGCGGGCCACGGCTGCTGCTGCGGGAACTGCGCGGGCTGCTGCGGGAACTGCCGCTGCACCCACAGGTTGGGCGGCTGCCCGGCCGGCTGGGCGGGCGGCGGCACCGGCTGGGGCGCGGCCTGAGCGGGAGGTGGTGCCTGGACCGGCACCGACACCGGTGCCGCGGGAGCGGGCGGGGGCGTGACGACCTCGGCGACGGCGGTGGCCGCGGCCGCCACCGAACCCGAGTGCTCCCGCATCTCCGTGCTGATCGTCGTCAGCCGCTGCCCGATGGCCGCGAGCTCCAGCGCGAGGCGCTGCTCGTATCCGAGGCGGTCCTGTCCGTCCATGTGACCAGGGTGAGGCAGAGCACGTCCGGAGAACATCCGTACACCTACTCATCCACGGGTCCCGGCTTGACTACATAGATGTGTAATCGATTAACTAGCGCACCGTGACGACCATGAAGGACGTCGCGCAGCACGCGGGCGTCTCCACGGCCACCGTGTCGCGCGTGCTCAACGGCCACGCGGCGCCGACGCCGGAGACCCGTCAGCGGGTGCTCGCCGCGATCGAGGAGCTCGGGTACCGGCCCAACGCGCTGGCGAGGTCCCTGCGGACCACCAGCACCCAGACCCTCGGACTGGTCATCAGCGACCTGCTGAACCCCTTCTTCGCCGAGATCGCGCGAGCGGTCGAGGACGAGGCCCGGTCGCACGGCTACTGCGTCGTGATCGGGAACGCCGACGAGAACGCCGAGCAGGAGGCCACCTACGTGCGCACCCTGCTCGACCGCCGGGTGGACGGCCTCCTGCTGTGTCCCGCGAACGACGACCCCGCACTGGTCCGCGAGGTGAGCGCGGGCGGAGTTCCGCTCGTCCTGCTCGACCGGACGGTCAGGGAAGCGACCTGCCCCGTCGTCCGCGCGGACGGCAGCGAGGCGTTGACCTCGCTCGCCCGGCGGCTCGTCGGCGCCGGCCACACCCGCATCGGGGTGATAGCCGGACCGCAGAACACCTCCACCGGCAGGGAGCGGACCGCCGTGCTCACGGGCGCGCTCGGCGGGCTGGCCCAGGTCGTGCACGGCGACTTCCGGCAGGAGAGCGGCAGCCAGGCCGCGGCCAGGCTGATCGACGACGGCGCCACCGCGCTCGTCGCGATGGACAACCTGATGGGCCTCGGCGCGCTCGGCGAGATCCGGGCCCGCGGCCTGCGGGTCCCCCACGACGTGGCGCTCGCCGTGTTCGACGACCAGCCGTGGTTCTCGCTGCTCGACCCGCCGATCACGGTGGTCGCGCAGCCGACCGTGGAGATGGGCAGGGCCGCCGCGCGCAGCCTGCTCGCCCTGATCGACGGCCGTCAGCCCGACGACGTCCGCCTCACCGCGAAGCTCGTGCTGCGCGGCTCCCTGGGGGAGGCCGAGCTGTGAACGCCCTGATCACCGCCCGCGGCATCACCAAGCACTTCGGCGCCACCAAGGCGTTGGACGGCGTGGACCTCGACGTCTTCGCGGGCGAGGTGCACGTCCTGCTCGGCGAGAACGGCGCGGGCAAGTCGACGCTGGTCAAGGTCCTGGCGGGCATCCACGACCCCGACGACGGCACGATCGAGCGGAACGCCCGGCTCGCCGTGATCCACCAGGAGCTGGCGCTCGTCCCCGAGCTCAGCGTCGCGGAGAACCTGTTCCTCAACCGCCTCCCGCGCCGGTTCGGCCTCGTCGACCGCGCCGCGATGCGCCGCCGCGCCCCCGAGCTGCTCGACCGCGTCGGCCTGCGCGTCCACCCGGACGCGAAGGTCCGCGACCTCGGCATCGCCCAGCAGCAGATGGTCGAGATCGCCCGCGCGCTCGACCAGGACGCGGGCGTGCTGATCCTCGACGAACCGACCGCCGTGCTCACCGGCACCGAGACCGACCGGCTGCTGGAGATCATGGCCCAGCTGCGGGACAACGGCGTCGGCCTCGTCTTCATCACCCACCACCTCGACGAGATCCAGCGCGTCGCCGACCGCATCACCGTCCTGCGCGACGGCCGCAGCGTCGGCGTCCTCGGACCCCGCGCCACCACCCGGCACATGATCGAGCTGATGGTCGGCCGCCCGATCGACGAGCAGTACCCGCGCGAACAGCAGGAGGCCGGTGAGCCGCTGCTGCGCATCTCGGGCCTCACCAGGAGCGGCGCCTTCGAGGACGTGACCATCGAGGTGCACGCGGGCGAGGTCGTCGGCGTCGCCGGACTGGTCGGCGCCGGCCGCACCGAGGTCGCGCGGGCGGCGTTCGGCGTGGACGACTACGACCGCGGCACCGTCGAGGTCGACGGGAAGCCGGTGCGCCGCCACGACGTCCAGGCCGCCATCCGGGCAGGTCTCGGCCTCGTGCCGGAGGACCGCAAGGGCCAGGGCCTCGTCCTGACCGGCACCGTCGGCCAGAACCTCGAACTGGCGACGCTCGCGAACCGCGACCCGCGACGGCTGCGAGAGATCGCCGACCGGCTCCGCGTCAAGGGCCACGTCGACCAGCCGGTCCGCGAGCTCTCCGGCGGCAACCAGCAGAAGGTCGTCATCGGCAAGTGGCTGCTGGCCGACCCGAAGGTGCTGATCCTCGACGAACCGACCAGGGGCGTCGACGTCGGCGCCAAGGTCGAGATCTACGAGCTCGTCAACCGCATGACCGCGCAGGGACGGGCCGTGCTGCTCGTCTCCAGCGACCTGCCGGAGGTGATCGGGATGAGCGACCGCGTCGTCGTCATGGCCCACGGTCGCGTGGCGGGAGAGCTGCCCAAGGGCGCGACCCAGGACCAGGTGATGGCACTCGCCGTGCAGGAGAGCACCGCATGACCACGATCGGCACCCGCAAGCACTCGGTGAAGAGATTCCTGGCGGAGAACGGTGCCCTGGCGGGGCTCCTGGTCCTCGCCCTGGTGCTCGCGATCTCGAACCCGGCGTTCCTCACCGCGCAGAACCTCGTCAACGTCGGCGTGCAGGCCGCGGCCATCGCGATCCTGGCGTTCGGCATGACGTTCGTCGTGGTGGCGGGCGGCATCGACCTGTCGGTGGGCAGCGTCGCCGCGCTGGCCGCGATGGTCGGCGCCCTCACCGCGGGCCCGGTCGGCCTGGTCGTCGGCGCGCTGTGCGGCCTCGTCAACGGCGCGCTGGTCAGCTACGGCAAGCTGCCGCCGTTCATCGCGACGCTGGCCATGCTGAGCGTCGCCCGCGGCCTCACCCTCGTCATCTCGGGAGGCCAGCCGCACGAGACCGACGAGCTGGTGACGTTCCTCGGCTCGAACCTCACGCCGATGCTCCCCTTGCCGCTGCTGCTGATGCTCGCGCTCTTCGGCGTCACCGGCCTGGTCCTCACGCGCACCAACCTCGGCCGCCGCATGTACGCGATCGGCGGCAACGAGGAGGCCGCGAAGCTCAGCGGCATCGACGTGCGCAGGCAGAAGCTGTGGATCTACGCCCTGTCCGGCCTGTTCGCCGCCGCCGCGGGCCTCGTGCTCGCCGGACGACTCTCCTCCGCCGGTCCGCAGGCCGCGGTCGGCTACGAGCTCGACGCCATCGCCGCCGTCGTCATCGGCGGCGCGTCCCTGTCCGGCGGCGTCGGCCGCGCCACCGGCACGCTGGTCGGCGCGCTCGTGCTCGCCGTCCTGCGCAACGGCCTGAACCTGCTGCAGGTCCACCCGTTCTGGCAGCAGGTCGTCATCGGCGCGGTGATCGCTCTCGCCGCGCTGCTCGACTCACTTCGCCGTCGCTGAGTACAACCCGCAACAGGTAAGGAAGACACCAATGAAGGTGACCCGACGGATCGCGCTCGTCCTCGGTGCCGCGGCATTGCTCGCGACCGGGTGCGGCGGCACCGGGGCGTCCGGAGGAAACGACCTGACCATCGGGCTCGCGGTGTCCACGGTGAACAACCCGTTCTTCGTGGAGCTGCAGCAGGGTGCGCAGGAGATGGCCGACCAGCTCGGCGCCAAGCTCACCGTCGTCGACGCGCAGAACGACTCGACGAACCAGGTCAACCAGGTGCAGACGCTGGTCACCCAGGGCGTGCGGGCGATCATCCTCAACCCGGTGGACTCCGAGCAGTCCGCGCCCGCGGCGAAGGCCGCCGAGATGGCGGGCATCCCGCTGATCGCGGTCGACCGCGCGGTCGAGGGCAAGGTCGCCGCCGAGGTCACGTCGAACAACGTGCAGGGCGGCAGCCTCGCGGCCATCGAGCTCGGCCGCGCCACGTCCGGCGAGGTCGCGCACCTCAAGGGCATCCAGGGCGCGTCGGCCTCCCGCGACCGCGGCCAGGGCTTCGAACAGGGCCTGAACAGCGGCAACATCAAGGTCACCGCCACCGCGGTCGCCGACTTCGACCGCGCCAAGGGCCTCAACGAGACGACGAACCTGCTGCAGGGCCACCCGGAGCTGAAGGGCGTCTTCGCCGAGAACGACGAGATGGCGCTCGGCGCGATCAAGGCGCTCGGCGCCCGTGCCGGCAAGGACGTCTTCGTCGTCGGCTTCGACGGCACGCCCGACGGCCTGAAGGCGATCCAGGACGGCACGCTCGCCGCGACCATCGCGCAGCAGCCGAAGCTGCTCGGCTCCAAGGCCGTCGAGCAGGCCGTGAAGGCCGCGAAGGGCGAGGCGGTTCAGCAGGTCGTGGACGTCGAGGTCAAGGTCGTCACGAAGCAGAACGTGGCAGAGTTCGTCAGGTGACGACGCCTCTGCTTGTACTCGGGTCCGCCAACGCCGACCTCGTCGTCGAGGTCGGCAGGCGGCCCGCCGGTGGTGAGACGGTCCTCGGCGGTGACACCGTCGTGCTGCCCGGCGGGAAGGGCGCGAACACCGCCGTCGCCGCGGCCAAGGTCGGCGCGTCGGTCGCGCTCGTCGGCGCGGTCGGCGACGACGGGTACGGCGCGCTGCTGCGCGAGTCGCTGGAGTCGTCCGGTGTCGGCACATCGCTGGTGAAGACGTCCGCGCGGCCGACCGGGATCGCCTACATCACCGTGACGCCCGACGGCGAGAACTCGATCGTCGTCTCCCCCGGCGCCAACGCCGACGTGTCGCCGTCCGATGTGGACGGACTGTCGTTCGCCGGTGTCCGGGTGCTGGCGTGCTCGCTGGAGGTGCCGCTGGAGACGGTGGTCCACGCGATCGACGTCGCCGCACAGGCCGGTGTCCGCACCGTGCTGAACCTGTCGCCGGTGGCCGAGCTGCCGCCGTCCACACTGGCCGGTCTGTCCGTGCTGGTCGTGAACGAGCACGAGGCCGCGCAGCTCGCCTCCGAGTGGAGCGGCCTGCTCGCGCTCGGGCCGGAGTCGGCGATCGTCACCCTCGGCTCGCGCGGTGCCGCCGTGGTGCGCGAGTCCGGGGTCGTCGAGGTGCCCGCGGTCGAGGTGGCCGAGGTCGTCGACACGACCGGCGCCGGTGACGCGTTCGCCGGTGCGTTGTCCGCGCGGCTGGCCGAGGGAGACGACCTGGTCGAAGCCGCCCGGTACGCGGCGAAGGTCGCCGCCCTGTCCGTCACGAAGGCGGGCGCCCAGCCGTCCTACCCGACCGCCGCGGAAGTCGGCTGACGACTTTCGTGTTACGCCGTCGTGACGAGCTTTGTCGCGAACGGCCCAACGGCAGTTCTTTGGTCACACTGAGCTGTCGTCGGTTCCCGGTTGAAGGGTATGGTCTAGACCATGTCGAGCGCGCGGCTGAGCGGTGTCGGTGTCAGCAGCGGCCGGGCAACCGGCCCCGTGGTGAGGGTCGCCGAAGCCCTGCCAGAGCCCCCCGCGGGCCCCAGGCCCGCGGACCCGTCCGCCGAGGCTGCCCGGATCAGGCCCGCCACCGAGGTCGTGGCGCAGCGCCTGATGGAGCGCGCGAAGACCGTCGAGGGCGACGCCAGGGCCGTCCTGGAGACCACAGCGACGATGGCGGGCGACCCGTCGCTCATCAAGTCGGCTGAAAAGCTCGTCTCCGCCGAGGGACTGCCCGCCGCCCGCGCCGTGCACCAGGCGGCGCAGAAGTTCATCGCCGCGTTGCAGGCCGCCGGTGGCTACATGGCCGAACGCGCGCGTGACGTTCAGGACGTCCGCGACCGCGTGGTGGCCGAGCTGCTCGGCCTGGCCGCACCCGGCGTCCCCGACCTCGCCTCCCCGTCCGTGCTGGTGGCACGCGACCTCGCCCCCGCCGACACGGCGGGCCTCGACCCGTCGAAGGTCCTCGCCCTGGTCACGGAGGAGGGCGGCCCCACCTCCCACACGGCGATCCTCGCCCGTTCGCTCGGAATCCCGGCCGTCGTCGCGTGCCGCGGCATCCTCGCGTTCGAGGGCACCGCCCTCGACGTGGACGGCGACACCGGCCAGGTCCGCGAGTCCGACGGCAAGGTCCGCGCGGCGGGCGGCGGCAAGAAGGCCGTGTGGAACGGCGTCGGTGTGCTGAAGGACGGCCACCGCGTGAAGGTCCTGGGCAACGTCGGCTCACCGGCCGACGCCGCGGCAGCTGCCGCGGCGGGCGCGGAGGGCGTAGGTCTCTTCCGCACCGAGTTCTGCTTCCTCGACGCAGCGGAGGAACCGACAGTTGCTGAGCAGACTGCTGCATACGAGGCCGTACTGGCGCCGTTTGCGGGCAAGCCGGTTGTGGTGCGCACCCTCGACGCGGGTGCGGACAAGCCGCTGGCGTTTCTGAGCCCCGACCCCGAGCCCAACCCGGCACTGGGCGTCCGCGGCCTGCGCGTCGCGTTCGACCGCCCCGAGGTCCTGGACCGCCAGCTCGAAGCCATCGCCGCGGCTGCCAAGTCGTCCGGCGCCGACGTCTCCGTCATGGCCCCGATGGTCGCGACCGCCGCCGAAGCCGCCTGGTTCGTCGAACGCGCCCGCGCCGCCGGCATCGCCCGCGCGGGCGTGATGGTCGAGATCCCGGCCGCCGCCCTCGCCGCCCGCGAGATCCTCCAGGTCGTCGACTTCGTCTCCATCGGCACCAACGACCTGGCCCAGTACGTCTTCGCCGCGGACCGCCAGCTCGGCGGCGTCGCCGCGCTGAACGACCCGTGGCAGCCCGCGCTGCTGCGGCTGATCGCCCTGGTCGGCGAGGCCGCCACCACCACCGGCAAGCCCGTCGGCGTCTGCGGCGAGGCGGCGGCCGACCCGCTGCTGGCCTGCGTGCTCATCGGCCTCGGCGTCACCTCGCTGTCGATGAACCACACGGCCCTGGCCGGTGTCGGCGCCCGCCTGGCGACGTCCAGCATGGACATCTGCCAGCTCGCGGCCCGCGGCGCCCTCGCGGCGGCCGACCCGGCGTCGGCCAAGCTCGCCGCCCGCGCCCCGCACTAGCCCACCGCGGTCACGCGGATCTCGACGCGCATCTTCGGGTGACCGAGGGCGGTGACCCCGCTCTCGGTCCAGATGGGCGCACGGTCACCCATGCGCTCGCGGAACTGCTCGACCATCACCCGGTTGTGGTCGTCGAACGAGTCGTCGCCGAGCACGTGGTACGAGTTGACGTGCACGACGTCCGCCCAGCTCGTCCCGGCCTCCCGCAACGTCCGCTCGACGTTGTCGAAGGCCCGCACGATCTCGGCCTCCAACGACTCGGGGAACTCGAAGTCGTCGTCCCAGCCGCCCTGCCCGGACGTCTCGACCCGGTCGCCGATCCGCACGGCCTGGCTGTAGTGCAGGTTCTTCAGCTGCGTCTCGCCGTAGCCCGGCGTCACGAAGAACTGGCTCATCATCGCCTCCAATGACTTCACGCGTGAAGTCAACCTAGCACGACTTCACGCGTGAAGTACGATTCCGGCCGTGGAGTGGCTGAACGCGGAGGAGAAGGAAGCCTGGACCGGGCTGATCTCACTGGTCCTGCTGCTCCCCGGCAGGCTGGAGGCGCCGCTGCAGCAGGACGCGGGCCTGAGCCTCTTCGACTACCTCGTCCTGAGCCACGTCTCGGAGGCACCGGACCGCCGGATGCGCATGAGCGAGCTCGCCCACCTCGCGAACGGCTCGCTGTCCCGCCTGTCCAACGTCGTCAAACGCTTCGAACAACGCGGCTGGGTCGTCCGCTTCCCCGACCCCGACGACGGCCGGTACACCATCGCCTCGCTCACCGACGAGGGCTTCGAGGTGGTCAAGGCCGCTGCCCCGACTCACCTCCGCACCGTCCGGCAGTTCGTCCTCGACCCGCTCACGGCGACGGACCGGCAAGCCCTGACCCGCATCGCCGCGAAGCTGAAGGTGACGATCCCACCGGCGTAGCCGTGTGACCAACGCGCGGCTAACGCGCCACCCGCAGCTCGTCCAGCACGGCCCTGATCAGCGGATGCTCCTCCGACCCGCGCCGCACCGCCGCCACCACCCGCCGCAACGGCGCGACCCCCGACACCGGCACGCCGCGCACGGCGTTGCGCGGCGCCAGCGCCACCCCCGCACCCGCCGCGACCAGCGCCTCGATCGCCCGGAAGTCGTCGGACGTGTGCCTGATCCGCGGCGTGAACCCCGCCTGCGCACACGCCATCTCCACCACGTCCCGCAACGGGTTGCCGGGCAGCGTCACCACCCAGTCCTCGTCGGCCAGCGCCGCCAGGTCCACCGGCCCGGTCAGCCGGTGCCCCGGCGGCAGCACCACGTCGAACGGCTCCGTGTAGAGCGGGAACCTGGTCAGCCGCTCGGTGGTGCGGTGTTCCTCGGTGATCGCCACGTCGATCTCGCCGTCCAGCAACAACCGCACACTCTCGTGCCCCTCCGCGTCACGGACGGACAGCTCGACCGACCGCCGCCGCAACGCCGCCAGCGCGGGCGCCACCACCTGCGTGATCGCCGACGCGAACGCCGCCACCCCCACCCGCCCGGCCGTGCCGGAGGCGAGCGCGTCCAAAGTGGCCTGCGCGCGTTCCAGCTCCGCCGCGACGGCGTGCGCGTGCGCCACCAGCAACGACCCGGCGGGCGTCAGCGACACCCGCCGTCCCTTGCGCAGCAGCAACGGATGCCCGGCCTCGGACTCCAGCGCCGCCAGCTGCTGCGACACCGCCGACGGCGTGAGGTGCAGTGCCCCGGCCGCCGCCGTCACGGTGCCGTGGTCGGCGAGTGCCCGCAGCACGCGGAGCCGTCGTGGATCGATCACCGCTCAATGATGGGGGAGTCCATCGGACCGTTCACGGGGACGTCCTTCGGCAGGATCGGCTCGAAACGTACCTCTTCCAGCAGCATGTACTGCTCCACCGAGATGGGATCGCCGGGACTGAAGCCGTACTGGGGTGTGGTCACGACCTCGCGCTTGTACACGGGCAGGCCGGTGCTCTTGTTGATGAGCAGCTGGACCTCCAGCCCGGTGAACTGGAAGCTCGGCGGCGCGGGGATCGCCACCCCGACGCCCCACCGGTCCTGCTCGAACTCCACCTCGCCCAACCGCCGCGCCCCGTCCAGGCTCGCGATCATCTCGAAAGCGGCGCTGCGCTGGTCAGGACGGATGTTGGAGACCATCATCTCCATCGCGAGCATCGCGATCCGGTACGTGTCGTTCCGGACGAACTTCCCCAGCGCGCTCTTCAGCTTCACCGGGTCGGCGGGCAACGAGTCCAGCGACTCGAACCGTACGTCGGCGTGGGCGGACATCTGGAACCCGGAAACCGCGGTCTTCTGCAACATGGGCTGCACCGGCCCGAATCGCACCGACCGGCTCCCGCCGACCTGCGGCGCCGTCGCCGGCTTGCCCGCCGCCGTCCACCCGTCGTAGCCGTCCCCCAGCACCGAGGGCCCGGCGTGCGCCTGCTGGACCACCGTGATCTGGGTGTCGGCACTGACCCACCGCTCGTTCGTCGACGTGAACAGCGCGGCATACGGCCTCGCCGGGTCACCGACGACCATCAGCGACCAGTTGGCGCTCATCAGGTGCCACCACCGCGGCTTGGCAGGCTGCACAGGCTGCGCGGGTTCGGGCCGCGCGGGTTCGGGCGGCGAAGGCAACAGGACGACGACAAGCACGATCACCGCGCCCATGACCAGCAACGGCGCGAGCTTCCGCAGGCCCCGCCACCGAGGCGCGCGTTCCCGCGGCAGCGCGAGGATCTGCGCGAGGTCGCGTTCCATCCGCTCGCGGTCAGCCTCCGGCACAGGCGGCTTCGCCCGGGCCAGGGCCTTCATGAGGTCTTCCATGACTCCCTCGCACGGTCGGTGGTGGGCGTCGAGAGAGCGGCCTGCAACCGCCGCCGGGCACGGTGCAACCGCACGGAGAACGTCGCCGTAGTGCACCCGAGCACCTGAGCGGCCTCAGCCGAGGTCAAGCCGTGCCACGCGATGAGCGTCAGCACCTCCTGGTCGGACTCCGCCAGGCTCGTCAACGCCGCCCCCAGCTCGATCACCGCGAGGTCATCGGCGGCAGGGACGTCCATCAGCTCGTAGTGCGTGGCCTGCCTGCGCGCCGCGCGCACCAGGTTGCGCGCGATCCCGAGCAACCACGGCAGAGCGTTCGACGGCATCTGGTCGAGCTTGCGCCAGGCGATCGTGAAGGTCTCGCTGGTGATGTCCTCCGCGAGCCGCGCCCCCGCATGACTTGCGGCATACGCGAGCACCCGCGGGTAGCACTCGCGGTAGACGGCCGGAAAGTCCTCCACGATCGCCCCCTCCCTCTTCACGAGGTAGTGCGCCGATCGCGCGGGTTCTTACTGTTGAGTGACGCGCGTCACATCACGAAGGAATGCCGACCACGCTTCGCCCGACACCGGCAGGTGGGTGGCGGGCGCCTTGCTGTCCCGGATGCCGACGCCACGTCCGACCTCGACGCAGTCGCTGGAGTCCTCGCTGTAGGAGCTCTTGCGCCAGTTCGCCATACGGAACGCCTTACCGCTGCGCATCGCGCGTCACATCGCGGAGGAACGCCGACCACGCCTCCGCCGACACCTGCAGATGGGTGGCCGGTGCCTTGCTGTCGCGGATGCCGACCCCGTGCCCTACCTCGACGCAGTCGCTGGAGTCTGCGCTGTAGGAACTCTTGCGCCAGTTCGCCATGCGGAACGCCCTCCTCAGGTCAGTCCTTGGTCCTTACCGCCTTGCGTCACGTCTCGAAGGAATGCCGACCACGCTTCGCCCGACACCGGCAGGTGGGTGACGGGCGCCTTGCTGTCCCGGATGCCGATGCCGTGTCCGACCTCGATGCAGTCGCTGGCGTCGGGGCTGTAGGAGCTCTTGCGCCAGGTTGACATGCGGAACGCCTCCTCAGGCCGGCCTCTGGTCCTTACCGCTGCGCGTCGCGCGTCAAGCCGCGGAGGAACGCCGACCACGCCTCCGGTGACACCGGCAGGTGGATGGCCGGAGCCTTGCTGTCCCGGATGCCGACGCCGTGTCCGACCTCGACGCAGTCGCTGGAGTTCGCGCTGTGGGAGCTCTTGCGCCAGTTCGACATGTGGAACGCCTCCTCAGGTCAGCAGGCTGGTGATCAGCCTCCTGGATTGTTCCGGATCCAAAGCCTGAGCGTCGAGCCGCTTCAGCACTGTGGAGTAGACGGTGAGCGACTTCTTGTTCTCGATGAAGAGACCTGAGGTCTCGCCTTCGAGGAAGACGACCGGTTCGTACTTCTCGTAGCCGAGCCGGAGGAACGAACCGGAGCTTCCGGCGTTCGGCCCCGCCGAGAACGGGACCACCCGCAGGGTTATGTACGAGCGTTGCGACATCGCCAGCAGGTGGAGGTACTGGTCGTTCATCATGTCCGGCGCTCCGGCCGGTACGCGCAACGCCGGTTCGTAGATGTAGAACACGAACGTGCGGCTCCAGTGGAAGAGCTTGCGGCGTTCGAGCTTCGCTTCGATGACCTTTTCGTAGTCGACCTCCTTGCTGTGGACAGCGCCTTCGACAACGGCACGCATGTAGTCCGCAGTCTGGAGATGTCCCGGAATGAGAATGGTCGACCAGACAGTGATCTCGTTGGCCAGGCGCTCTTGGGTGAGCAAAACCGGAATCTGATCGGGTGGCCCCTCTTCCGGAAACTCGAGGTAGCCGTTCTCGCGCGTCTCGTGGAACAGGGCGGTCAGGTACTTGATCTCAGCTGGTGTGGCGCGGCAGTAGCCGAGCAGCAGCATCACGTCGACCTCGGTCACGCCGCCCTTGCCGCGCACCAGGTCGGAGAGCTTGGACTCGTCCCAGTCGAGATCCTGAGCGATCTTGCGCTGAGTGAGCCCGGTCCGTGCGATGACGTTGCGGACGCCATCGCCGAACTCGCGGCCCACCACGCTGGACTTCCGCAGTGGCATGGCGGAGAAACTAGAATAAATACGAGTACCGGCTCCATCTCTCACTTCCAAATAGCCCTGAAGGAAGTACTTTTTGGAGCCGGTCCAAGCGACCCTACGGCTACATTTTCGCGCGTGCAGCGACAAATGCGTCAACGGCGCGATAGACGTCATCGGTCGTATGCGCTGCCGACATCTGCGTACGGATGCGTGCCTTGCCGTGGGGCACCACGGGGTACGAGAACCCGATGACGTAGATGCCCTGTTCCAGCAGCAGGTCGGCGAGACGGCCCGCCTTCGCCGCGTCACCGATCATCACCGGGATGATCGGGTGCTCGCCGGGCAGCAGGTCGAAGCCCTCCTCCGTCATGCGGCGGCGGAACAGCTCCGTGTTCTCCCGCAAGCGCGTGAGCAGCTCGGACGAGTTCGACAGCAGGTCCAGCGCGGCGATCGCGGCGGCGGTGATCGACGGTGCCAGCGAGTTGGAGAACAGGTACGGGCGGGAGCGCTGGCGCAGCAGTTCGATGATCTCCGCGCGGCCGGACGTGTAGCCGCCCGACGCGCCGCCGAGCGCCTTGCCGAGGGTGCCCGTGACGATGTCGACGCGGTCCTGCACGCCGAACAGCTCCGGAGTGCCGCGGCCGGTCGGTCCGGTGAAGCCGACGGCGTGCGAGTCGTCGACCATGACCAGCGCGTTGTAGCGCTCGGCCAGGTCGCAGATCTCGTCCAGCGGCGCCAGGTAGCCGTCCATCGAGAACACGCCGTCGGTCGCGATGAGGCGGTAGCGCGCGTCGGCCGCGTCCTTGAGCTGGCGCTCCAGGTCGTCCATGTCGCGGTTCTTGTAGCGGAACCGCCGAGCCTTGGACAGCCGCACGCCGTCGATGATCGACGCGTGGTTCAGCTCGTCGGAGATGATCGCGTCCTCCGCGCCGAGCAGCGTCTCGAACAGGCCGCCGTTCGCGTCGAAGCACGAGCTGTACAGGATCGTGTCGTCGGTGCCGAGGAACTCGCTGAGCTTGCGCTCCAGTTCCTTGTGCGGTTCCTGCGTTCCGCAGATGAACCGCACCGACGCCATGCCGAAGCCCCACTCGTCGAGCGCCTTCTTCGCGGCCTCGATGAGCGTCGGGTGGTCGGCGAGGCCGAGGTAGTTGTTGGCGCAGAAGTTCAGGACCTCGTCGCCGGAACCGACGCGGACGGCGGCGTTCTGCGGGGTGCCGATCACGCGCTCGGACTTGTAGAGCCCGGCCTCCCGGATCTCCCCGATCGTCTTGACCAGGTCGTTCTTCAGCTCGCCGTACATCAGGCTCCCGTCCAGTCGAGGATGACCTTGCCGCACTTGCCCTCGCGCGCGGTCGCGAACGCTTCCGCGTGCTGCGTGTGGTCGTACCGGTGCGTGATCACCGGTGCGAGGTCGAGGCCGCGCTGCAGCAGCACGGTCATCGAGTACCAGGTCTCGAACATCTCGCGGCCGTAGATGCCCTTGATGTGCAGCATCTTCAGCACGACGCTGCTCCAGTCGACGGCGAACTCGTCCGCGGGCAGGCCCAGCATCGCGATGCGGCCGCCGTGGGCCATGTTCGCGATCATGTCCCGCATCGCGACGGGCTTGCCGGACATCTCCATGCCGACGTCGAAGCCCTCCGCCATGCCCAGCTCGGCCTGCGCGTCCGCGATCGTCTTCTCGGCGACGTTCAGCGCGAGGTCGACGCCGACCTTGCGGGCCAGTTCGAGGCGGTGCTCGGAGATGTCGGTGATCACGACGTTGCGCGCGCCCGCGTGCTTCGCGACGGCGGCGGCCATGATGCCGATCGGACCGGCGCCGGTGATGATCACGTCCTCGCCGATGACCGGGAAGCTCAGCGCCGTGTGCACGGCGTTGCCGAACGGGTCGAAGATCGCGGCGACGTCCAGGTCGACCTCGGTGCGGTGCACCCACGCGTTCTGCTCGGGCAGCACCACGTACTGCGCGAACGCGCCGTCGGAGTGCACGCCGAGGCCGCGCGTGTTCGCGCACAGGTGGCGGCGGCCTGCCTTGCAGTTGCGGCACGTCCCGCACACCAGGTGGCCCTCGCCGCTGACCAGGTCGCCGACCTTCACGCCGCTCACGGACGCGCCGACCTCGACGACCTCGCCGACGAACTCGTGCCCGATCACGAGCGGCGCCTTGATGTTGGCGGCAGCCCAGTCGTCCCACGAGTCGATGTGCAGGTCGGTGCCGCAGATCCCCGTCCGCAGCACTCTGACCAGCACGTCCGTCGGTCCGGGGGTGGGGTCCGGGACGTCGGTCAGTTCCAGGCCAGGCCCGGCGGCGACCTTGA
>NZ_FNCC01000018.1 GCF_900100955.1 Lentzea fradiae
CGGCGCACCTTCTCGGTGAGCTGGCCGCCCTCCTCGTAGCCGACGTAGCCGGGAGGGGCACCGAACAGCCGCGAGGCGGTGTAGCGGTCGTGGAACTCGCCCATGTCGATCTGGATGAGCGCGTCGTCCTCGCCGAACAGGAAGTTCGCCAGCGCCTTGGACAGCTCCGTCTTACCGACACCCGAGGGGCCGGCGAAGATGAACGAGCCCGACGGGCGCTTGGGGTCCTTCAGGCCCGCGCGGGTGCGGCGGATCGCCTGCGACACGGCCTTGACCGCGTCGACCTGGCCGATGATCCGCTTGTGCAGCTCGTCCTCCATGCGGAGCAGACGCGTGGTCTCCTCCTCGGTGAGCTTGAACACCGGGATGCCGGTCCAGTTGGCGAGGACCTCGGCGATCTGCTCGTCGTCGACCTCCGCGACGACGTCCAGGTCACCGTCCTTCCACTGCTTCTCCCGCTCGGCCTTCTGGCCCAGGAGCTGCTTCTCCGCGTCACGCAGCTTCGCCGCGCGCTCGAAGTCCTGCGCGTCGATCGCGGACTCCTTGTCGCGACGGACGTCGGCGATCTTCTCGTCGAACTCGCGCAGGTCCGGCGGCGCGGTCATCCGGCGGATGCGCATGCGGGCGCCCGCCTCGTCGATCAGGTCGATCGCCTTGTCCGGCAGGAACCGGTCGTTGATGTACCGGTCGGCCAGCGTGGCGGCCGCGACCAGCGCCGAGTCGGTGATCGACACGCGGTGGTGCGCCTCGTAGCGGTCACGCAGACCCTTGAGGATCTCGATCGTGTGCTCCAGCGACGGCTCGCCCACCTGGATCGGCTGGAAACGACGCTCCAGCGCCGGGTCCTTCTCCACGTGCTTGCGGTACTCGTCGAGCGTGGTCGCGCCGATCGTCTGCAGCTCACCACGCGCCAGCATCGGCTTGAGGATCGACGCGGCGTCGATCGCGCCCTCCGCGGCACCCGCACCGACGAGCGTGTGGATCTCGTCGATGAACAGGATGATGTCGCCGCGCGTGCGGATCTCCTTGAGCACCTTCTTCAGGCGCTCCTCGAAGTCACCGCGGTAACGCGAACCCGCGACCAGCGAGCCGAGGTCGAGCGTGTAGAGCTGCTTGTCCTTGAGCGTCTCGGGCACCTCGCCCTTGACGACCATCTGCGCCAGCCCCTCGACGACGGCGGTCTTGCCCACGCCGGGCTCGCCGATCAGGACCGGGTTGTTCTTGGTGCGGCGGGACAGCACCTGCATGACCCGCTCGATCTCCTTGGTGCGCCCGATGACCGGGTCGAGCTTGCCCTCCCGCGCCGAGGCGGTCAGGTTGCGCCCGAACTGGTCCAGCACCAGCGACGACGACGGCGTGCCCTCGCCACGACCGGTCGACTCCGACGCGCCCTTCTCCGTCGAGTAACCGGACAGCAGCTGCAGCACCTGCTGCCGCACCCTGTTCAGGTCGGCGCCGAGCTTCACGAGGACCTGCGCCGCGACGCCTTCACCCTCACGAATCAGGCCGAGCAGGATGTGCTCGGTGCCGATGTAGTTGTGGCCAAGCTGAAGCGCCTCACGCAGAGACAGCTCCAAGACCTTCTTCGCACGGGGGGTGAAGGGGATGTGTCCACTCGGGGCCTGCTGGCCCTGGCCGATGATCTCCTCGACCTGCTGGCGGACGCCCTCCAGCGCGATCCCCAACGACTCGAGCGCCTTGGCGGCGACACCTTCACCCTCGTGGATCAGACCCAGGAGGATGTGCTCGGTGCCGATGTAGTTGTGGTTGAGCATCCGAGCCTCTTCTTGGGCAAGGACAACCACCCGCCTCGCGCGGTCGGTGAACCTCTCGAACATTCGCACTCCCTGACTGCTGCGTCGGCGGTCCTCGGCTCCACCGATCTACCCTGGTGAGCGCGGCACCGTGGCTCCACTGTAGTGGGCGGTACCCAGACCTGTGGTTCCCGTCAGCGGCCTGCCGCGTCCGGAAAACCCTGACGTCTGCATCAACGCAGGTCGGGACCGACGGATTCCACAGATCGGGCGATGTCCGCTGAGCGCGAACACCCCGCAGTCGAGCGTCTCTCCTGTGACCGGCGCCACGTGAGGGCGCGGATCACGATCTCCCTCGGTAAGGTTAGGCAAGCCTCATACCGATGAGATTGGACCAGTGCGTTGACCGTACCGACGAGGGTCTCACAGCAGAACCCGAGTGCGCTCACGCCCTTGGCCGAATCCATCGCCCGCCTGGACGCCGGCTACGACATCCGCTTCGGCCCGCAGCCGGACGACTGGACCACCTGCTCCGGCCTCCTGGCCGAACCGTCCCGCTTCGACCTGTGGCGCAAAGACCTGGCCGAGTGGATGTACGAGCAGTACGGCGAGTCCGACGACAGGGCCACCGCCGGCTACGTGATGGGCTGGTACCTGCACCAACCGGGCTACCTGGCAGGTCTGCTCTTCCACACGGCCCGCCGGGTCCCCAGTCTCCGCCCGCGGGACATGGCCCTGCACCTCGCCACCGAGGGCCGTCCCCACCCGGACGGCGTGGCCCTCTTCTCGGACGAGTTCGCCTGCCTCCCGGACGACCCGGCCTCCCACCACCCCGCAGCCACCGTCGTGGCCGACGAAGCGGCCCTGGCCGCCCTCCTGCGAGCCCGCTACGCCGCCCACGCGGCCCAGTTCGTCGCAGCCTTCGGCCAAGTGGCCCGCTTCGGCCGCCGCACCCTCTGGGCAGCGGCAACGGACATGCTGGAGTACGGCCCCTGGGCAGCGGGCAGGGCCTGCGGCGACGAGACCGGCGGCGTGACCGACGCGGCCCTGATCCTCCCCGAGAAGCTGGCCCCGTTCGTGGCACCGTCCAGCCTGCACCTCACCGACGAGGGCTGGAAGCGCAAGCGCAACAGCTGCTGCTTCCACTACGTCCTCCCCGACGCGGAGCCCTGCACAGCCTGCCCCCGCACCTGCGGCGGCAGCTGAGCGAAGCCGAAGGCGAGCCCCCGGATCAGATTGCCGAGGTCCCGGGGGCCACGGCCCCGGACACCCCACGATGCCGAGACCCGACGGGAACAACCAGCGGGGTCCCGGCCACAGGGTCCACCACCACCCGCGCATCCAACCCGAACACGTCCAGCAACATCCCTTCGGTCAGCACCTCCGAAGGAGCCCCGGCAGCCACCACCCGCCCCTCGCGCATGGCGACCACGTGATCGGCGTACCGAGCGGCGAGGTTCAGGTCGTGCAGCACCATCACAATGGTCCGCCCACCGGAGACATGCAGCTCTTGCACCAGATCCAGCACATCGATCTGATGAGCGAGGTCCAGATAGGTGGTCGGCTCGTCGAGCAGCAGCAGATCGGTCCCCTGGGCCAGCGCCATGGAGATCCAGGCCCGCTGCCGCTGCCCCCCGGACAGCTCATCCACAGTCCGGTCAGCCAGATCGGAGATCCCGGTCATCTCCAAGGCGGCGTCAACAGCAGCGGCGTCATCGGACGACCACTGCCGATACCAGGCTTGATGCGGATGCCGCCCACGAGCGACAAGATCAGCGACGGTGAGCCCCTCAGGCGCGACGGGCGACTGCGGCAACATCCCCAGCACCCTGGCGACCTCACGGGTGGGCATCCGGTCGATCGACTTCCCGTCGAGCAGCACAGCACCGGACCGAGCGGGCAGCAGCCGCCCGAGGGCCTTCAGCAGAGTCGACTTGCCGCACCCGTTGGGCCCGATCACCGCGGTCACCGACCCGCCGATGATCGACAGGTCCAGGGAGTCGACGACGAGCCGCTCGCCGTATCCGACGCTCAGCGACGACGCCTCGAGACGCACACTCATACTCGCGCCTCCCGGCGGCTTCGGACCAGCAGGTACATGAGGTAGGGGGCGCCGAGCACGGCGGTCACGACGCCGACGGGCAGCTCTGTGCGGTAGATGGTGCGGGCGACCAGGTCGGACAGCATGACCAGCACGCCGCCGACCACCACGGACCCGAAGAGCGGCGGCTGGGCGGTTCCGGCGAGGCGCAGGGCGATCTGGGGCGTGGCCAGCGCGACGAACGCGATCGGGCCCGCGGCGGCGGTGGCGACGGAGGCCAGCACGATCGCGACGACGATCAGGAACGAGCGCGACCGGTTGACCCGCACGCCCAGGCCGCGTGACGTCTGGTCGTCGAACTGCAGTGCGCCGAGCACGTGGCCGCCGACGAGGGCGACGGGGATCAGCACGAGCAGTGCCAGCGCGACGGGCACGACGTGCTCCCAGCCGCGGCCGTTGAGCGAGCCGGTGATCCACACCATCGCCCTGCCCGCGTCGAGCACGTCGCCGACGGTCAGCAGGTAGTGGGTGAAGTTGCCGGCGACGGCGGTGATGCCGATGCCGACGAGCACCATCCGGAAGCCCTCGATGCCGCGCCGCCACGCCAGCGCGTAGACGAGCAGGCCTGCGACCAGGCCGCCCGCGAGCCCAGCCAGCGGGAGGCCGACGGACGCCGCGGTGCCGGTCACGACGCCCAGCGAGCCGCCGAAGGTGATCACCGTGACCGCTCCGGCACCGGCGCCCCAGGTGACGCCGAGGATGTCGGGCGAGGCGAGCGGGTTGCGCACGATCGCCTGGAAGATCGCCCCGGACAGGCCGAGCGCGCCGCCGACGAGCAGGCCCGTCAGCGCGCGCGGCATGCGCAGCTCGAACACGACGAACTCGTCGCGGCGCGAGCCACCGCCCAGCAGCGTGTCGACGACCTGCCCCGCGGTCAGCGGGAAGTCGCCGATCATGATGTCGAGGACGAGGACGGCGGCCAGCGCGACGAGTCCGCCCGCCACGACCGTCATCGGCCGCGGGCGCAGCCGGAACGACGCGGCCCCCACCCGGAGGGCCGGCTTCGAGGAGGCGGTCGGCGTGCTCAAATCTTCACCAGGTTCTTGCGGCGCACGAGGTAGATGAAGAACGGCGCGCCGAGGAGCGCGAGCATGACGCCGACCTCCACTTCGGACGGGCGGGCGACGACACGGCCGACGATGTCCGCGAACAGCAGCAGGATCGCGCCGACGAGCGCCGAGAACGGCAGCAGCCAGCGGTAGTCGGGGCCGGTGATCGCACGCGCCACGTGCGGCACCACCAGGCCGATGAAGCCGATGGGCCCGCACGCCGCGACGGCGCCGCCCACCAGCAGCGTGATGGCCACGACGCCCTGCACCCGCGTCCGGCCGACCCGCACGCCGAGCGACCTGGCCACGTCGTCGCCGAGCGACAGCGCGTTGAGGCCGGGTGCGTTGAACGCCGCCAGGAGCAGCCCGGCGAGCAGGAACGGCTCGACCTGCGCCAGCACGGTGAGGTCGCGGTTGGCGATGCCGCCGACCTGCCAGAACCGGAACGCGTCGAGCGACTGCTGGTCGATCAGGACGATCGCCGAGACCAGGCCGTGCATCAGCGCGGACACCGCGGCCCCGGCGAGCGCCAGCGTCACCGGCGAGGGACCACCACGACCGGCCGATCCGAGCAGGAACACGATGACGCTCGCGACCATCGCGCCGGCGAAGGCGAACCAGATGTAGCCGACGAGCGAGCTCACGCCGAACACGAAGATCGAGAGCACCACCGCGAGCGCCGCGCCGTGCGTGACGCCGAGGATGCCGGGATCGGCGAGCGGGTTGCGGGTGTGGCCCTGCATGAGGGCGCCGCCGACGCCGAGGGCGATGCCGACCGCGATGCCGAGCAACGTCCTGGGAATCCGCAGGTCGCGGACGACCACGTCGTTCTCCGTGCCGGACGGCGTGAAGAGTGCGTGCCAGACGTCGGACAGCGCGAGCTCCTTGGAGCCGATCGCGATGCTCGCGACCGACACGACGACCAGCGCGACCAGGAGGACGAGCAGGCCGAGCGACCTACGACTCACGGCCCACCCTCCCAGCTGCAGCTCAAGCCAGGTAAGCCTAACCGAACCACCAGGGGGCCACCGCTGGCCGGGGAAGCGGTCCTCGTCACAAAGAAGCGGCGGGGCGGATCGGTTCACGACATTCGAACCCGATCGGCACTTCGTTTGGGTCGAACCTGTTCCGCACGAGTGCTTGAGCAGTCACGCAAATAACACGAAGGGGTTCCGGGGACGATTCCCCGGAACCCCTTCGTGATTCAGCGAATTTCAGCCCTGCTGGTGGTACGCGTCGAGCACCTCGGCCGGGATGCGGCCCCGGTCGGACACCTTCATGCCCTGCTTGCGCGCCCACTCGCGAATGGCCTGGTTCTGCTCGCGGTCCGCCGACGCCGGACGTGCCTTCACACCGGCGGGCCGGCCGGGGCCGACGCGCTTGCGGCCACCCGCCCGACGTGCGCTTCCGACGAAGTCGGCCAACGCGTCGCGCAGTTTGCCCGCATTATCCGAGGAAAGGTCGATGGTGTAGGAGACGCCATCGAGCCCGAACTCGACGGTCTCCTCAGCGGTGGAACCGTCCAGATCGTCGACGAGGGTCACCGTGACCTTCTGCGCCATGCGTATCCTCCTGGACCCCGAATGCGCGGTCACCCGCGTCGCCAACTAAAGCCTTCTGCGAGGCAGGTTAGCGCACGGGTGCCGCATTGCACCTATCGACATGCGAAAAGTTACTCATTCAGGGCGAACGAGCGGGAACAAGATGGTCTCCCGGATACCCAGACCGGTGAGGGCCATCAGCAGCCGGTCGATACCCATTCCGACGCCACCACTCGGTGGCATTCCGTACTCCAGTGATCGCAGAAAGTCTTCGTCGATCGGCATGGCCTCGTGGTCACCGGCCGCACCCAGCCGGGCCTGCGCTTCCAGGCGTTCCCGTTCGATGACCGGGTCCACCAGTTCGGAGTAACCCGTTCCCAGTTCGAATCCGCGGACGTAGAGGTCCCACTTTTCGGCGACCCCCGGCTTGGTGCGGTGCTGCCTGGTCAGGGGCGACGTCTCCACCGGGTAGTCGCGCACGAACGTAGGCGCGTAGAGCGTGTCGCACACCAGGTGCTCCCACAGCTCCTCGACCAGCTTGCCGTGCCCGAACTTCGGGTTCACCTCGAGTTCGTGGCGGTCGCAAAGCTTGCGCAGGACCTCGGCGGGCGTCTCGGGGGTGATTTCCTCCCCGACCGCTCCGGACAACGACTCGTAGATGCTGAGCGTCGTCCATTCACCGGAGAGGTCGTACTCGGTGCCGTCCGCGAGCGTCACGATCTGAGAACCCGTCACCGCTTCCGCGGCTTCCTGGATGAGCTCCCTGGTGAGCACCGCGTTGGAGTCGTACGTGGCGTACGCCTCGTAGTACTCCAACATCGAAAACTCGGGCGAATGCGACGAGTCCACCCCTTCGTTGCGGAAGTTGCGGTTGATCTCGAACACCTTCTCGATGCCGCCGACCACGCAGCGCTTCAAGTACAGCTCCGGCGCGATGCGCAGGAACAGATCGATGTCGAGCGCGTTCGAGTGCGTGATGAACGGACGCGCGCTCGCACCTCCTTGCAGCGTCTGCAACATCGGCGTCTCGACTTCGAGGAATCCGCGCCGGTGGAACGACTCCCGAAGAGAACGAACGACGTTCGCACGGGTCCGAACAGTGTCCCGCGCGGTGGGGCGCAGGATCAGGTCGACGTATCGCTGGCGAATGCGAGTTTCCTCGCCGAGTTCCTTGTGCGCGACCGGCAACGGGCGCAACGACTTCGACGTGAGCTGCCACGCGTCGGCCATCACGGAAAGCTCACCGCGGCGCGAGCTGATGACTTCGCCGTGCACGAAAACGTGGTCGCCGAGGTCGACGTCGCTCTTCCACTCGGAAAGCGCTTCTTCACCGACTCCGGCGAGGCTCAGCATCGCCTGGAGCTCGGTGCCGTCGCCTTCTCGCAACGTGGCGAAGCACAGCTTCCCGGTGTTGCGCAGGAACATGACGCGACCGGTCACGCCGACGACCTCGCCGGTCTGCGTGTCGGGCTCGAGGTCGGGGTGCGCCTCACGGATCTCGCGCAGCGTGTGCGTGCGCGCCACCTCGACGGGATACGGCTCCTTGCCGGAAGCGAGCAGCCGTGCACGCTTCTCCCGGCGCACGCGCATCTGCTCTGGCAGGTCTTCTTCGCTGGTCACAGGGCTTTGCTTCGGCTGCTCACTCACGGAAGAGAAGGGTACGGAAGCCCCGGGGGTGCAGGCGAACCGGATACCCCGGCGCGGTCGCGACGCCCTAAGTTGGGGGATATGGATCTACACGCGAGGCGAGCGGACTCGTTCGGCGCGCAGGCGGAAGCCTATGCCGAGCACCGGCCTGACTATCCCGTGGCGGCGATCCGGTGGGCGCTGGAGCCCTTGGGCACGGACGAGCGGCTCGACGTGCTCGACCTGGCCGCCGGCACCGGCAAGCTGACCTCGGTCCTGGTCGCGGAAGGGCACCGCGTCACCGCCGTGGAGCCGAACGAGCAGATGCTGTCCGAGCTGGTGCGCCGCGTCCACGACGTGCGCGCGCTGCCGGGGCACGCCGAGCACATCCCCGTTCCGGACAACACCATCGACGCGGTTTTCGTGGGCACCGCGTTCCACTGGTTCGACCAGGAGAAGGCGCTGCCGGAGATCGCCCGCGTGCTGCGGCCGGGTGGCGTGCTCGCGGCGATGTGGGTCGAGCCGGACCCGGCGTGCGGGTGGCTGACCGAGCTGGACCGGCTGTCGCGCAGCAGCGTCGAGACGCAGCGGCACGAGCCGGTCGAGGTGATGGCGCACCCGTCGTTCACGCCGGAGGAGCGCGCCTCGTTCCCGCACTCGCACCGCCGGGACTCGCCGGAGGCCATCGCCGCCTGGATCAACACCTACTCGCGGCTGCTGGTGGTCGACGAGGAGGAGCGCGCGGCGATCACCGACAAGGTGCTCGCGTACCTGCGCGGCCGCGAGGAGACGTCGAACGGGCCGGTCGACGTCCCCCTGCTGGCCGATGTGTTCCGGATGGTGCGGGTCAGCGCGTGACGGCGGGGAGGTTGCGCTCGAAGACGAGCCGCAGCCCCAGCAGGGTCAGGTCGGGCACGTGGTGCGCGATCGTCGAGGACTCGGCGACCACCAGCGGCGCGAGGCCGCCGGTCGCGATCACGGTGACCGGCCCCGGGTCGGTCTGCTGGAGCTCCTCGGTGATCTTGCGAACCAGCCCGTCCACCTGGCCGACGAACCCCCAGACGATGCCGGACTGCAGGCACTCGACGGTGTTCTTGCCGATCACGTTGCGCGGCCTGACCAGCTCGACCTTGCGCAGCTGGGCGGCACGGGCGGCGAGCGCGTCGACGGAGATCTCGATGCCGGGCGCGAGCGCCCCGCCGAGGAACTCGCCCCTGGACGAGATCACGTCGAGGTTCGTGGACGTGCCGAAGTCGACGACGACGCACGAGGTCGAGTAGAGGTGGTGCGCCGCCAGCGTGTTGATCACGCGGTCGGAGCCCACCTCCTTCGGGTTGTCGACGAGCAGCGGGACGCCGGTCTTCACGCCCGGCTCCACCAGCACCTTCGGCACGGAGTCGTAGTAGCGGCCGAGCATCACCCGCAGCTCGCGCAGCACCGCGGGCACGGTGGACAGCGCGGAGATGCCGGTGATCTTGTCGGCGTACTCGCCGAGCAGGCCGCGCATGGTCAGCGCGAGCTCGTCGGCGGTCATCCTGGCGTCGGTGCGCATCCGCCAGTCGCGCACGAGCGGGGCCGAGTCGCCGACCCCGTCGTACAGACCGAGCACGATGTTGGTGTTGCCGACGTCGATGGCGAGCAGCACGTGGGTTCCCTACTTCAGTTCTGGGCCTGGATCAACGCGTCCAGCGCGGTCGCCTCGACCGTCTCGGACGCCGGCGAGGGGGCGCTCGTGGAGCCGTTCACCAGGCCGGAGCCCTCGGGGGCGTGCGCGGGGTCGGCACCGAGGTCGACGACCTTGTTGTCCGCGTCCACGAACACGACGCGGGGCTGGTAGGTGCGCGACTCGGCGTCGTCCATCTGCCCGTAGGCGATGAGGATGACGATGTCACCGGGGTGCACGAGGTGCGCGGCGGCGCCGTTGATGCCCAGCACGCCGGACCCGCGCTCGCCGGGGATGACGTAGGTCTCCAGGCGGGCGCCGTTGGTGACGTCGACGATGGCGACCTGTTCGCCCGCCAGCAGGTCGGCGGCCTCCATCAGGTCCTCGTCCACCGTCACCGAGCCGACGTAGTGCAGGTCTGCCTGCGTCACGGTGGCGCGGTGGATCTTGGACTTCAGCATCGTGCGGAACATGGCACTCCCCTACTCGTCGCCCTCGCCGAGCAACACCGCGATGTTGTCGATGAGGCGCGTGGCGCCGACGCGGGCCGCGACCAGCAGCCGGGCGTCGCCGTTCTCCGGCGCGGGACCGAGGTCGGGCCCGCGCAGCTCCAGGTAGTCCAGCTCGATCCCGGGCACCTGCGCGAGGACCTCGTGCGCGGCCTTGAGCACCGCGTCGGCGCCCTGGGCCGACACGTGCGCACCGGCGGTCAGCGCGGCCGACAGCGTCACGGCCTGGTGGCGCTGCTCCTCGGTCAGGTAGGCGTTGCGCGACGACAGCGCGAGACCGTCGTGCTCGCGGACGGTCGGCACGCCGACGACGTCCAGCGGGAAGTTGAGGTCGCGCGCCATCTTGTGGATCAGCTGGAGCTGCTGGTAGTCCTTCTGCCCGAACACCGCGAACGTCGGCTGCACGATGTTGAACAGCTTCGACACGACGGTCAGCACGCCCGCGAAGTGGCCGGGCCGCGAGGCGCCCTCCAACTCGTCGCCCAGCGGTCCCGGGTGGACGGTGACCTGCGCTCCCTCGGGGTACATGTCCTCCGCCGAGGGCGCGAACACGAGACCGACGCGTTCCTCGCGGCAGATCTCGACGTCCTGCTCGAACCGGCGCGGGTACTTGTCGAGGTCCTCGTTCGGCCCGAACTGCAGCGGATTCACGAAGATCGAGACGACGACCACCGTGTTCTGCATGACCTGCGCCTCGCGGATCAGCTGGCGGTGGCCCGCGTGCAGCGCGCCCATCGTCGGCACGAGCGCGACGTTGCGGCCGGCGGCGCGCAGGGCGCGCACGACCCGGTTGATCCGCTGGGGGTCGCGGTGCACCGTGACGTCGTCAGGGCGGTAGTCGTCCTTGGTCAAAGGCTTGGTCACGTCAGTCCTCGAGAGTGGTGCGAACGTCGTCGGCCGCGTCGGGCTGGAGCAGCCCGGAGCGTTCGGCCCGGTCGGCGGTGCGGCGGGCCAGCACGCGGTAGCTGGGCAGGGTCTCCGGTGCCTGCTCGGCGAGCACGCCGAGGTGCCCCCGCAAGGTACCGGTGTCGCCGCGGGCGACCGGACCGGTGAGGGCCCTGTCGCCGTGCCGCAGCGCGTTGTCGAGCGCGGCGGACAGCAGCGGGCCGAGCAGGCGCTCCGCGTTGGCGACGCCCGCGTTGGTGAGCAGGTCCGCCGCGTCGCGGACCAGCGTGATCAGGTGGTTCGCCCCGTGGGCGAGGGCGGAGTGGTAGAGCGGCCGGACCGCCTCGGGGATGCGGATCGGCTCCGACCCCATCTCGACGACCAGCGCCTCGCCGACGCTCCAGGCGACCTCGTCACCGTCCGCGGCCGTCACGCCGACGCACGCGGCGCTCATCCGTTGCAGGTCCTCTGACCGGCCGGTGAACGTCATGACGGGGTGCAGGGCCAGCGTGAGGGCACCGAGCTCGGCGGCGGGCCGCAGCACCGCGACGCCCTGGGCCCCGCTGGTGTGCACGACGATCTGGCCCGCGCGCAGCGACCCGGTGGCGACCAGGCCCTTGACCAGGCCGGCCAGCTCGTCGTCCGGCACGGCCAGCAGCACCAGGTCGGCGCGCTTCGCGACCTCGGTCGGGTCGGCGACGGGGACTCCCGGCAGCAGCTCCTCCGCGCGGTCGCGGGATGCCTTGGAGACGGCGGAGGCGCCGGTGACCACGTGGCCCGCTCTGGCCAGCGCGGCGCCCAGCACGGAGCCGACCCGGCCTGCCGAGACGACACCGACGGCGAGCCTGGCCGGACGTGGGGTCGCGTCCATGCGACTAACTCCTTCTGGCGTTCCAGTCCCTGACGCGGGTACCGGACGACGCCGCCGAGGGTAATCCGCCGTTCGCGGTGTTCGCGCGCTCGGTGACAGGACTCACCGGCGGGCGTTCGCCCTGGCGGCGTGCAGTGTGTCGAGCAACGCACCGTGGCGCTGCTCGGCGCTCTGACCGGCCGTCCCGTTCTCGATGCGGTGGCGCAGGAACGCCAGCTCGGTGACGGCGATCTGGTACTTCCGCACGGCCTTGGCCGCGCCGTCACCGGACTTGCGCTTGACCGCCCGCAGCCAGTTGCGGCGGCCGCGCAGGCTCGCCAGCAGGGCCACCTCGCTGTTGGCGATCCACCGGTTCTGCGCCATCGCGGCGAGCTGTCCCGCCACGATCCGCTGCTCGCGCCGCCGTTGCCAGACCACGATCCCGACGGCTCCGGCGAACACCGGCACCATGATCAGGAAGTACAGGTTGATGAAGTCCGACCCGGTGCCGACGGTGGTCGAGAAGTTCCACAGCGAGTGCAGGCCGACCGCGGTGAGGTAGCCGCCGATGGGCGCGAGGACGCGGGTCGTGGCGTGGCTCGTGCTCGCCGCGATGCCGACGCCGATGCCGGTCATGGCCGTGAAGAGCGGGTGCGCGAACGGCGACAGCACGCCGCGCAGGACGAACAGCGCGATCACGCCGCCGCCCATGCCGCCGAGACCGTCCTGGAGGAAGACCCGGCCGAAGTACCAGATGTTCTCGGTGAACGCGAAGCCCGCGGCCGTGATGCCCGCGTAGACCATGCCGTCGACGACGCCGTCGAACTCGTGCCTGCGCCGCACGAAGACGGCGATCAGGAACATCGCCTTGGTGGCCTCCTCGACGATCGGCGCCCCGACCACGGCCGTGAACGTCGTGCCGTCGTTGGTCAGCAGGTCGCCGAGCACGCGGCTGGTCTGGTTGAACGCCAGCGAGCTGATCGTCGCCCCGCACGCGCCCCAGATGAACGCGAACAGCAGCATCCGCGCCGGTTCCGGTTCCCACCGGTCGATCCACAGGAACGCGCTCACGACGAACGCGACGGGGATCAGCGCGGCGGCGGCACCGACGAGCAACGGCTCGATGCCGATGCTCGACGTGCCGAGCGCGAACAGCACGAGCCCGGCCGCGGCCAGCGCGATCAGCGCCACGACGGGGAACAGGACGGTCCAGCGGCGCTGCTCGATCCGCTTCTTCGTCGGCGTCGGCGTGAGGTCGGCGTCGGTCACGGGAAATGACCTTAGATGCACACTTGTCCGATGTTCGACTGGGAAGCCGCTTGGCACACCGCGCTGTACGGCCCCGGCGGCTTCTTCGCGCGCGGCGAGAAGCCGTTCTCGCACTTCCGCACCTCCGTGCTGGTCGGGACGGAGCTCGCGGAGGCCCTGCTGGAACTGCTGTCCCGTGTGGACGCCGCACTGGGATTTCCCCCGGTCGTGGACTTCGTCGACGTGGGCGCCGGTGGCGGCGAGCTGGCGGGCGCGGTGCGGGCGCTGGCGTCCGGCCCGCTGGCGGAACGGCTGCGGGTGACGGCCGTCGAGCTCGGCCCTCCCGTCGACCTGCCCGGCGTCCGGTGGACGACCGAGATCCCCGGCTGCACCGGGTTGCTGGTCGGGCACGAGTGGCTCGACTCCATCCCGTGCCCCGTGGTGACGGGGCCGTCCGACGACCCGTGGATCACCCGGTGGTGGCCCTCGCTGCGGGCCGGCGAGCAGGCCGAGGTGGGCGCGCCGCGAGACGCCGCGTGGGCCGCCGCGGTGTCGTCGGTGCGCGGGGCGGCGCTGGCGATCGACTACGGGCACCTGGTGTCGTCACGGCGGTTCACGCTGACGGGGTACCGCGACGGACGGCAGGTGCCGCCGGTGTTCGACGGGTCGTGCGACATCACCGCGCACGTCGCCTTGGACGCCTGCGCCGCCGCTGCCGGTGGCGACTCTGTGCTGGTGTCGCAACGGGACGCGTTGCGCGCGTTGGGGTTGAGCGGTGACGTGGCCGGGTCCGGCTGGGACTGGCTGGAGTCGGCGGCGCGGGCGGGGCGGATCGCCGAGCTGCGCGACCCCGCCGGGCTGGGCTCGTTCGGGTGGTTGCTGCACGGGTGCGGCGTGGCCGTGGCGGACCTCCTGCCGCCGCTGCCGCCCTGGAGTCCGATTCCCGCCAGCGTTCTTCTTCCGTGACGACGATCGTGACGTTCATGCGAATCCACGCCGTGCCGCCGTCCGCCGCCCTGTCCGACCCCGGCCGCGAGCGCCGCGAGTCCGAGCCGGGCGTGCCGCTGCGCTGCTGCCTGCGCAAGTCGCTGCCCGGTGAGCCGGTGTGGCTGTTCCGCTACTCGCCGCCGTTCGGCAAGGGGCCGTACGCCGAGGTCGGGCCGGTCTTCACGCACGTGGACTGCCCGGCCGCCCCGTCGTTGGATCGTCTCCCCGTTGAATTGTTGAACAATCCCCGGATCCTGCGTTCCTACAACGCCGCCGGGCAGATCGTCGACGGCGCGGTGGTCGAGCCCGGATCGTTCGATCGTACGATCGAAGAATTGTTCAACGATCCCTCGATCGAGTCGTTGCAGGTGCGCAGCCTGTCGCACGGGTGCTTCCACTTCGGGATCACGAGGGCGTGACACCATGCTGGCGTGAGTGAGCAGATCACCGTCGGCGTGGGGGCGGGTGCCCGGTACCTGGGCGTGGACCGCGTGGTCGACCTGGGCCCGCTGCACCCGTCGGCCCACGGCGCCTACCGCCTGCGCCTGACCGTGACGCCGGACCTGGTGATCACCGCGGCCGAACCGCTGGTCGGCCACCTGCACCGCGGCGCGGAGAAGCTCTTCGAGGTCCGCGACTACCGCCAGGTCCTCACGCTCGCCAACCGGCACGACTGGCTCTCCGCGTTCTGCAACGAGCTCGCCGTCGCGCTGGCCGTGGAACGCATGACGGGCATGGACGTCCCCGCCCGCGCCCAGTGGCTGCGCGTCCTGCTGTGCGAGCTGAACCGGCTGCTGGCGCACATGGTCTTCCTGACCCCGCTGGCCCCCGGCGCCGCCGCGTACCGGGAGGGCGTCCAGGCGGTGATGGAGGAGGCGTCCGGCGGCCGCATCCACTTCATGTTCAACCGGATCGGCGGCCTGCGCGAGGACGTCCCGGCGGGCTGGACTTCCCGCGTCGCCGCCTTCCTGTCCACTGTGGACGTCGAGCGGCTGGAGATCGACTTCGCGCGGCTGGAGGGTCTCGGCGTGCTCGGCACCGAGGACGCCCTGCAATACGGCGTCACCGGCCCGATCGGCAGGGCCAGCGGCGTCGACTTCGACCTGCGCCGTGACGACCCGCTGCCCGCCTACCGGTCGCTGGAGTTCACGCCGGTCGTGCGGTCCGAGGGTGACGCCGCGGCACGGGTGCGGTGCCTGCTCGACGAGGTCCGGCTGTCCGTCTCGCTGGCCTCGGCGTGCCTGGAACAGCTGCCGTCCGGTCCCGTGAACGTGCGGCTGCCCAAGGCCATCAAGGCACCCGAAGGGTCCGTCTACACGCGCGTGGAGGCGCCGCTGGGCACTTCCGGCGTGCACCTGTCCTCACGCGGCGAGAAGACGCCGTGGCGGCTCAAGCTGCGGACGCCGTCGTTCAACAACGTGCAGGCGCTGTCCGCTCTGCTGCCGGGAACGAAGGTGGACGACCTGCCCGGCGTGCTGAGCTCGTTCGCCGTGATCGTCGGCGACATCGACAAGTAGCCCGTCACGTCGCCGCGAGCTGTCCCTCCAGGTACTTCCGGATGGCGTTGATGGTCGGGTGGTCCCACACCAGCGCCGGGTCGACCAGCACGCCCCACCGCTCCTCGATGTCCACGCACAACGCCATCGCGTGCGCGGAGTCGAGCCCCAGCGCCTGCAACCGCACCGCCGGGTCGATCCCGGCCTCCGGAACGTCCAAATAGGACGACACGGTCCGGAGGAGCCAGCTGGTCAGCGTCTCGTCGGTCATCGGGTGGCCTCCTGGAGGTGCGCGGCGACTGCCGGGGTCAGGACGGTGTGCAGCACGGGCAGGGCCGCTCCGAGGAACAGCTCCCGCATGTGCCGCCGCCGGACCTTGCCGCTGGTGGTGCGCTGCACGGCGTTGGACCGGACGACGACGATGCTCACGGGCACACCGAACTCCCTGGTCACGGCGTCCAGGACGGTGTCGGCGAACTCGGCCGGGTCACCCTGGGTCGCGCGGCGCATCTCCTGCACCAGCACGACGTGCTCCCCCGAGGCGTCCTGCAGCCCGAACGCCGCGCCGCTGCCGGCCTCGGCATGCGCCTCCCGCGCGGTGGCCTCGACGTCGTGCGGGTACAGGTTCCGGCCGCGGACGATGATCAGGTCCTTCAGCCGCCCGGTGACGTACAGCTGGCCTTCGTGGAGCATTCCCAGGTCGCCCGTGCGCAGCCAGCGCCCGTCCGCCCCGGTGATGAACGTCGTCGCCGTCGCGTCCGGGTCGCCGTGGTAGCCCGCCGCGAGGCTGGGGCCGGACACCAGGATCTCGCCGATCGTGCCGTCCGGGACGTCCCGGCCCGTCAGCGCGTCGACCACCCGCACCGCCATCTCCGCCGGTTCCCCGCACCCGACCAGCGGCACGCCGTCCGGGTGCGGCACGACCTCGCCCGCCGCCAGCGACTCCGGCGTGAACGTGCGGACGGTCGGCCCGCGTCCCCTAGTCGTGCAGGTGACCACCAGCGTGGACTCCGCGAGGCCGTACCCCGGGTTCAGCGCTGTGCGGCGGAACCCGACCGGCCCGAAGCGCTCCACGAACGCGTCCAGCGTGGCGATGCGGATCGGCTCGGCGCCGCTGACCGCCACCGCGAGGCAGGACAGGTCGAGGCCCTCCAGCTCCGCGTCGCCGACCCGCCGGGTCGTCCACGAGTAGCCGAAGTCCGGCGCGACCGTCCAGTCGGCCCGGTGGTCGCTGATCGCGCGCAGCCACCGGATCGGCCTGGCCACGAACGCCTCCGGCGAGAGCAGCACCAGGTCCGCCTCCGCGTCCAGCGCCTGCAGCAGCAGCCCGACCAGGCCCATGTCGTGGTGGTGCGGCAGCCAGCCGGCGATCCGGCGGGGCGGCGTGTCCCCGCTGATGGCGGCGAGCACCTTCAGGTTGTGCGTCAGCGCGGCGTGCGTGACCTCGACGCCACGCGGCTGCCCCGTCGACCCCGACGTGTACTGCAGGTAGGCGACAGCCGAGGGGTCCACCTCCACCGGCCGGTACGCCTCCGGGTCCGCGCTGTCGTCGAAGGCCACCGCGCCGAACCCGGCCAACGCCTCGACGTGGGCCCGCGGCGTGAGCACGAGACGGGCGCCGGAGTCCTTGACCAGCCGGTCGACCCGGTCCGACCGCGACGCCGCCCCGAGCGGCAGCGGCGCGGGCACCGCGACGGCACCCGCGTACAGGCAGCCCAGGAACGCCGTGAGGAAGTCGAGGCCCGCCGGGTAGAGCAGCAGCACGGGCCGGTCCGCGAGCCCGGTGCCGGCCAGCCACACCGCCACGGACCTGGCGCGGCGGTCGAGCTCGGCGTGCGTCATCTCGACCGGCGGCCGCCCGTCCGGGAGGTAGGTGAGCGTGCGGTCGGACCGCGGCCGGGCGCGGAAACCGGTGACGAAGTCCGTCATGCGGGGAGCCCTTCTCGGACGTACCAGGAGACGAGGAGGTCGAGGATGCGAGGCGTGACGGGAGGCGGCGCCGCGTCGTCGTGGCACTCGAGGTCGTACTCGTGGCGCAGGTAGGGCGAGGTGTACTTGCAGCGCATGTTCACGATCGCCTCGAACCTGCTGAACGGCTCGGCCTCCACCTCGGCGGCACTGGCGGCGACCAGTTCGATCGGCAGGTGCGCGTTGATGGCGGCGAACAGGTCGGGCACCGGCACGGTCGCCCGGTTCACGACGTGCCGGACCGGCCGGTCGAACGACCCGCCCGCGAGCGCCAGCAACCGGTCCACCGTGCCGTCGATCGGGGTCAGGTGCAGCGCCGCCCGCGGGTGGCAGACGAACCGCACCCGCTCACCGGGGTTGCGCCGCGCGAACAGGGCGATCACCCGGAGGAAGTCGTAGATCCCCAGATCGGACAACGCACGCCCCGTGCCCGAATGCCCCACCATGACACCCAGTCGAGCGACTAGAAGTTCACCTTTTTGCACCAGTTCCGACCGGGAAAGGGATACCTCAGCCATCCTTTTGGAGTGTTCGTAGTCATTCCTGAACTCAGACGGGTGACCCCATTCAGGCCAATTCTCCGGAGTTCTCCCCGGCGCCGTCCCGTTCTGGTAAGCGGTGCTGATGTGGACGAGCCGCGACCCCGGAACCGAATGACGCGCGAAAGTCCGCTCGACGTTCACGGAACCGAGCGCGTTGACCGCGTGCAGCTCCTCCTCGCGCCGGGGGAAGAACGTGATGAACGCCGCGCAGTGCCAATACGTGCACGGTGCGGTGAACACCTCCGCAACCGGTAACCCCAGGTCCGGCTCGGCCAGCGCGAACGTCTTGAACTGCACCTTCTCCACCAGAGCGGGGTCCAGGTGCAGCGTCGTGAGCGCGTCGGCCACCTTGCGCCGACAGACCTCCTCACTGGCCCGCGCCAATGCGATCACCGAATCACTGCGCGCGACCAGTGCCCCGATCAGGTGAGATCCGACAAATCCATTGGCTCCGTCTACCACATGGGCGGCCATCAGAACAACCTTCCACCGTTCGCATTGCGGCCAGTAATGTCCGCCGCGCCAGAGTACTGCCCCTCGAAGAAAGAACCCACGACATGTTGAGCGAACTGCAGCGAAGGAAATTCGAGCACCTGTTCACCCTGCTGGACGTCGACGACGACGGAACCATTGACAGGATGGACTACACCGCGTCCGCGGATCGCCTGGTCAGTGCATTCGGATACGCGACGGACTCACTCGAATGCAGGCAACTCCGCGACCGCTACAACACGTTGTGGGAGACCGTCACCCTCCCGATGGACACCGATGGCGACGAACGGGTGGACGTCGAGGAGTACTCGACGGGCATGGAACGGTTCGTCACCTCCGCCGAGGGCGGCTACCAGGACCACATCGCACCCGTCGCCGACGCCTTCTACGACCTCATGGACGTGGACCAGGACGGCCTCATCACCAGGATGGAGTACGTCCGGATGATGAGCAGCGCCTTCCGCCTGTCCGAGGAGGCGAGCCTCACCGCGTTCGACCACCTCGACCTCGACGGCAACGGCGTGCTCAGCCGCGACGAGCTGCACCTGGCCAACGAGCAGTTCTTCCGCGGCGACGACGCGGAGGCCAAGGGCAACTGGATCTTCGGCCCGCTGCCGCTCCTCGTCTGAGGCTTTGGAGACCCCGCGTGACACGCACGCGGGGTCCCTGCATGGCTGCACGCGGGGACCCCGCGTGCAGTGAGATGGGCGGCTCACGGCGGAACGGTTCGCACAGTCGCCAACGAACCTCCGACACGTGCCGAACAACTCGGCACGAGCAAGCCGGTGCCAACAGACAAGCGCAGGCCGACCGGCCCCGACAGCCAGCGGATGCGGGTTGAGTGCCGACCATGCTTCACGGAATGCCGTCCGTAACCCCTCTGCCCCGTTCGCAACTCTCTTTCGTGTTTCCCCTACCGCACGCGGGGCCCTTTCGTCCTGTCAGGGCGTACGCGGGGTCCCCGCGTACTAAAGCCACGTCACGCGGAGGAGGCGGGGACCACTGGGTGGGTGACACGCGGGCGGGCGCGTGGAGGGCAGAGGCGGAACAGAAGCTCTGGCGTGGGGGCTAGTCGTCGCGGCGACGGCGGCGGCGCGGGGCGTCCGCGCCTCCCAGGGAGGCCAGCAGCTCGCTCACCGACTTGCCGTCCGCGTGCGCGCCAGACGGGTCGTCCGGGGCCGCGCGGCGGCCGGTCGACACCACGGGCAGCTTCGTGGACGAGTCCTCCGCCACGCGGCGGCCCGCCACCGGGGCGTCGTTGGCCGCGCGGCGGCCCGTCGGGACCACCGGGAGACTCGCCGACGACTGCTCGGAGGCGCGGCGGCCCGCCGGTGGCAGGGAGACCAGGGAGTCCTCGGACTTCGTCCTGCGGGCGGGTGCTTCCTCGGTGCGCCTGCGGCCGCTGGCGGCTGCCGGCTGGCTGTCCGGGTTGAGCGTCTCCCAGGAACCGCTGTCCTGCACCGCAGGGGGCTGGCGGTCGTCGGCTCGGCGGCGGCCACCGCCGGTCTGCTGCAACGACTTCGGGTCGATCATCTCGGTGCGTTCGGCGACGCGGGAGCGCGGCTGCTCGGTCTTGCGGGCCTCGACCGGCTTGCGGGGCTCGACGGGCTTGCGCGGCTCCACGCGGGGTTCGGCCGGCTTGGGCAGCGCTTCCGTGCGGGGCTGCTGGGCGGCCGGCTGGACCGGCGGGCGCTGCACGCGTTCGGTGCGCGGGGGCTGGGCGGCGGGCGACGGGGCGGCGGTGGGCGGCTTGGCGCCGCCGAGTCTCGCCGAGACGGCCGCGGCGGCGGACGGGCGGGGCTGCGGGCGGGCCGGTTCCTGCTTGGCCGCCTTCACGGGCTCGCGGCGCACGGCGGGCTGCGGGCGCGGAGGGGTCCTGGCCGGTTCCGGGCGGGCGGGCTCGGGGCGGGCGGCCTCCCTGCGCGGCGGCTGCACCTTGGCGTCGTGCGCGACGCGTTCGATCAGCTCGGTGCGCTCGGACGGTTTCTCGGCGGGCGGGGCCGACGCGGAGATGGCGTTGATGATCCGCTTCTCGGCGCCGGGGGTCAGGCGGGCGGAGTCCGAGGCGAGGGAACGCAGGCGGGTCGACTCGGCGCGCAGCGCGACGCGTTCGACGAGGACGTCACCGCCCAGCAACGCCTGCAGGTTGTCGCGCAACGCGTGCAGATCGGCGCGCAGCGCCTCGATGTCCGCGCGGGACTCCTGCTCGATGCGCTTGCGCGTCTCGGCCTCGATCTCCAGCTCGTACTCGCGCCGGGCCGCGACCTCGCGTTCCAGCTCCAGCTCGTAGACGGACTGGAGGTCGGCCACCTCGTCGTCGCGGTCGGAGACCTGCCTGCGGTACTTGGCCGCCAGGAAAGCGCCCACCAGCGCCGCCCACAACGCGGCCACCACGGCCAGGCGCAGCATGCGGGCGCTGTCGCTCAGCACGAGCACCGCCGCGGCCACGAGTGCGAGCGCTAGTGCCGCCACCAACAGCAAGCGCCCTGAGCCACGACCGCGATCTTCTTGCTCGTCGTCGATCGACGCGCCTCGCCCGGTCATGCGCACTACGGTACCGCGTAGTTATGGGACTGAGACCTACGGCCGGGTATCTATCTCGTTTCCGCCGCTCTGATCTGGTGTCTTGCAGCAATGTTCGAGCCACAGCGCCGCCGCGGTGAGCGCCAGCGCCGAGATCATCCCGACGACGGCGGTGCCGAGGTCGTGGGAGGCGGCGGGGAACGAGTCGCGGACGGGCACGACGAAGACGAGCAGACCGGTCCAGGCGCCGAACATCAACGCGCCCAGCACGGACGACGCCTTCGCCAGCGCGACGGCACGAGCGGCGGTCAGCGGCTGCACCGGACGCGCTCCCTTGCGGCGCTCGATCCTGGCGCGCAACGAGAACGCGAGCACGACCTCCACCACCGCGATGACGAACAGCGTCGAACCGGCCAGCAACGGCAACGGCGGCAACGTGTCGTAGGACAGCCGCAGCACCAGGTGGGCCAGGATTCCGGCGATGATCGCGACGGACGCCAGGTCGCGCGGACGGGTGAACTTCACGAGTTCACCCCACCCGAAAGCACCAGATCTTCACGCCGTCGCACACCTTCGGAGGAAAACTTCAGTGCCGCAACGGGTCCGTGCCCCGGCAGCACCGCGTCGGGTTCGACGTCGAGCCACGGGATCAGCACCGTCGCGCGCTCGTGTGCTCCCGGATGCGGCAGGAGCAGCTCCGGGTGCTCGGACGTCACGCCGTCGACCGTGACCACGTCGACGTCCAAAGTTCTTGGGCCCCAACGCTTTTCGCGCACGCGTCCGGCCGCGTTCTCCAACGCCTGGCCGCGGCGCAGCCAGCCCCACTCGTCGACGTCGTCCGCCGCCACGACCACGACGGCGTTCAGGAAGTCCGGCTGGTCTTCGACTCCCCACGCCGCCGTTTCGTACACGGGCGACACCGCCACGAGAAACGGCCGCAGCCCGTCCACGACCGACTGCAGGTACGCGAACCGGTCGCCGAGGTTCGAGCCGATCGACAGGACGGCGCGGGTCACTTCTCTTCCTTCAGCGGCGCGGCCAGCCGGCGGGACCGGCGGATCGTCACCGACACGTCGTCGAACTGCAGCGGGATCGGCGCGGACGGCTTGTGCACCGTCACCTCGGCCGCGTGCAGCCGAGGGTCGGTCATGGCCTCGTCGGCGATGCGTCCCGCGACCGTCTCGATCAGGTCGTACGGCTCGCCGCCGACGATCGCCGCGGCCATCTCGGCCAGTTCGCCGTAGTGGTAGGTCTGGGTCAGGTCGTCCGTGCGGGACGCCGCGGACAGGTCGAGCCACAGCGTGATGTCGACGACGAACTCCTGCCCGTCGCGCTTCTCGTGCTCGAAGACGCCGTGGTTGCCGCGGACCCGCAGGCCCGTCAACGCGATCCGGTCAGCCATGTCCCCGCCTCCACGCCCCGGCGACGGCGACCGCGTCCAGCGACCGGTCGACGTCGTGCACCCGCACTCCCCACGCACCGTTGAACGCGGCCAGCGCGGACACCGCCGCGGTCGCGTCCTCCCTGCCGTCCGGTGGACGGTCGCCGAGCAACGTGCCGAGGAAGCGTTTCCGCGACGCCCCCACCAGCACCGGAAAGCCCAGCTCGACGAGCTCGTCCAGGCGCTGCAACAGCTGCCAGTTGTGGTCGCCGAGCTTCGCGAAGCCCAGACCGGGGTCGAGCACGATCGACGACTCCTCGACGCCCGCGGCCAGCGCCGCCTCAACCCGTTGCAGCAGTTCCGAACGCACGTCTACGACCACGTCGTCGTAGCACGCGAGCGCGTCCATCTCCGTGCTGTGCCCACGCCAGTGCATGAGCACGTACGGCACGCCCGCGGCGGCGACGACCTTGGCCATCTCATGGTCCGCGAGGCCACCGGACACGTCGTTCACGATCGTCGCGCCGGCGTCCAGCGCCGCCGCCGCGACGGCCGCGCGCATCGTGTCCACGCTGACCGGCACGCCTTCGGCGACCAGCGCGCGGATCACCGGGACGACGCGGGCGATCTCCTCGTCGGCGTCGACGCGCCGGGCGCCGGGCCGGGTCGACTCGCCGCCCACGTCGATCATGTCGGCGCCACGCCGGTGCAGCTCGACGCCGTGCGCGACCGCGTCCCTGCGGTCGAGGTAGCGGCCGCCGTCGGAGAACGAGTCGGGCGTCACGTTGAGCACGCCCATCACGACGCACCGGCCGGGACGCGGCAGACCGCTCACCGCGTCCGGCCCCTGATCAGCTCGATCGCCTCCGCCCGCGACGAGGCGGAGGTGCGCAGGATGCCGCGCACCGCGGAGGTCGTCGTGCGCGAACCGGGCTTGCGCACGCCGCGCATGCCCATGCACAGGTGCTCCGCCTCGACCACGACGATCACGCCGCGCGGTTCGAGCTTGCGCACCAACGCGTCCGCGACCTGCGACGTCAGCCGCTCCTGCACCTGCGGCCTCTTCGAGTACAGGTCGACGAGCCTGGCGAGCTTCGACAGCCCCGTCACGCGGCCCTGCTCGTTCGGGATGTACCCGACGTGCGCGACGCCGTGGAACGGCAGCAGGTGGTGCTCGCAGAAGCTGAACATCGGGATGTCCGTGACGAGGACGAGCTCCTCGTGGCTCTCGTCGAACGTCTTCGCGAGGACCGCGTCCGCGTCCGTGTACAGACCCGCGAACAACTCCCGGTAAGCGCGCGCCACCCGCGCGGGTGTCTCGCGCAGGCCCTCGCGCTCCGGGTCCTCACCGCACGCGATCAGCAGCTCGCGCACCGCAGCCTCCGCGCGGGCCTGGTCGAAGACCCGCCGCGCGGAGACGCCGGCCTCCCCGTCGAGGGTGAGACCGGCGTCCGCGTCGAGCTGGTCGTGCTCTGTCACTGCCGCTCGTCCTGGTCCGGCTGCGGCTTCTTCGGCTCCCAGACGTTGTGCGGCTTGCCGCCGGGCACCGTCGCCGGGGTCCATCCGGGCGGGGCGCCGTAGTTCGGCGGGCCCGCCTGGTTGCCCTGCTGGCCGGGCTGGTGCACGCCGTTCGTCCCGTTCGGCGACGGCAGCACCTCCGTCGGCTCCGCGGCGGAAGGCTCGTCCTGCTGCTGCAGGTCCTCCTCGATCGCGTCCTCGACGACGGGCGGCCACGGCTCGCCGCGTTCCTTGGCGAGCTCGCCGGGGGTCTTGACCGGCGGGATGTCGGACGGCTTGCGGTCACCGAAGTCGTTGAACTGGGTGATGCGCGGCCGCTTCTCGACGCGGGCGAAGATCCGCTCCAGGTCCTTCTGGTGCAGGGTCTCCTTCTCGAACAGCTCGAGCGTGAGGTCGTCGAGGACGTCGCGGTAGGTGTTGAGCACCTCGTACGCCTCGGTGTGCGCGGCCTCGATGAGCTTGCGCACCTCCTCGTCGATCTCGTGCGCGACCTCCAGCGAGTAGTCCGCCTGGCGACCGGCCGAGCGGCCGAGGAACGGCTCGCCCTGCTCCTGCCCGTACTTCACGGCGCCGAGCCGCGCGCTCATGCCGTACTCGGTGACCATCGCGCGGGCGATCTTGGTCGCCTGCTCGATGTCGTTGGACGCACCCGTCGTGGGCTCGTGGAAGACGAGCTCCTCGGCGGAACGGCCACCCAGTGCGAACACCAGCCGCGCGATCATCTCGGACCTGGTCATCAGGTCCTTGTCCTCTTCCGGCACCGAGAGGGTGTGGCCGCCGGTGCGGCCGCGGGCGAGGATCGTGACCTTGTAGACCGGGTCGATGTCCGGCATCGCCCACGCGGCCAGGGCGTGCCCCGCCTCGTGGTACGCGGTGATCTTCTTCTCCTTCTCGGAGATGATCCGGCTCTTGCGGGCCGGACCGCCGATCACGCGGTCGACCGACTCCTCCAGCGCGGCACCGGTGATGGTGGTGCCGTTCTGGCGGGCGGTGAGCAGCGCGGCCTCGTTGATCACGTTCGCGAGGTCGGCGCCGGAGAAACCGACGGTGCGCTTCGCGAGGCCGTCCATGTCCGCGTCGGCGGCCAGGGGCTTGCCCTTCGAGTGCACCTTCAGGATCTGCTTGCGGCCCTTCAGGTCCGGCGCGGACACCGGGATCTGGCGGTCGAAGCGACCGGGGCGCAGCAGGGCGGGGTCGAGGATGTCGGGCCGGTTCGTCGCCGCGATCAGGATGATCCCGCCGCGCGAGTCGAAGCCGTCCATCTCGACGAGCAGCTGGTTGAGGGTCTGCTCGCGCTCGTCGTGGCCACCGCCGAGACCGGCGCCGCGGTGGCGGCCCACCGCGTCGATCTCGTCGACGAAGATGATGCACGGCGCGTTCTGCTTGGCCTGCTCGAACAGGTCGCGGACGCGGGAGGCACCGACACCGACGAACATCTCGACGAAGTCCGAGCCGGAGATCGAGTAGAACGGCACACCGGCCTCACCGGCGACCGCCCTCGCGAGCAGCGTCTTGCCGGTTCCCGGCGGGCCGTACAGCAGCACGCCCTTGGGGATCTTCGCGCCGAGCGCCTGGTAGCGGCCGGGGTTCTGGAGGAAGTCCTTGATCTCCTCGAGCTCCTCGACGGCCTCCTCGGCACCGGCGACGTCGGCGAACGTCGTCTTGGGCATGTCCTTGGACAGCTGCTTGGCCTTGGACTTGCCGAAGTTCAGGACGCGGTTGCCGCCGCCCTGGGCGTTGTTCATCATCCACATCAGCAGCAGCAACAGCAGGCCGAGCGGCACGAGGTAGATCAAGATCTGCATCAGGATCGACTCCTGGCTGACCTTGGTCTCCACCGTCGGCTTGTTGCCGGCCTCGTCGAGGACGGTGAAGATCTCGTCCGTCGCACTGGCGGGGTACTGCGTGATCAGGCGGTTGCTGCCCTCGAACGAGGCCCCGTCCTTGAGGGTGAGCCGGAGACGCTGCTCCTTGTCCTCGATCGTGGCTTCCTTGACGTTGCCCTCGCGCACTTGTGCGAGTGCTTGGGACGTCTTGACCTGGTGGTAGCCCCGTGAGTCGTCGAAGAGCACGGTGAAGACGAAGTAGAGCAGCAACACCGCAGCGATCCACAGCAGCGGGTTGCGAAGCAGGCGCTTGCGGTCCATGCACTTACGGCCGGCGGGCGGCCTCGACCCTCCCTGACTTGCGCGTCGGGCAGTGGAAGACCCACATACCGCGTCCGACCAGCCTACCGCCCGCTGGTCGGGTACTGAGCAACCAACGGGCGAGGACGGTTCCGGGTTCCCGCTCGTGACCCCTGCCACGCATGTTCACGCACTTTGGTTCATCCGGAACAAGTACCGCCGTCCAGGCGAGTGACGCAGGTCATGCCATCTCATTACGTTCGTGGGTCCATGTCATCCTCGTTTGTCAACCGAGTGTTTCCCCGCCACTCGAAAGAGTGAACACGCGACCGAAGGTAAGTAACCGTATGTCAGCACGTCACACTTCTCCCGGCTTGTTCCGGAGGGTGGCGCTGCCCGTGGCCGCCCTGGTCGGAGTCGTCGCGGCGGCCGGCGTGACGGTGGTGGCCCTGCGGGTCACCAGCGGCGCCGACTGCTCCGGCGCACTGCCGCTGAAGGTAGCCGTCACCCCTGCCGCCCTGGACGTGGTGAACGCGGCCGCCCAGGACTACCAGCGCTCCCAGCCCGTCGTGAACGGCCGGTGCGTCCAGGTCCAGGTCGAGTCCCGCAACGCCGCCGACGTGGCGAACGAGCTCCCGACCGCGCAGATCAACCCCCACTCGCTGTGGATCCCCGACTCCTCGATGTGGGCGGCGGAGGCGCAGCGGCAGGCAGCGGAGACCGGTCCCGAGGCCCCGAAGCTCGACATCAAGCCGTCCCTGGCCTCCAGCCCCCTGGTGATGGCGGGCTCGGAACAGGCGATGTCGAAGATCGGCTTCCCGGTCCAGCCCGTCTCGTGGGCGACCGTCATCAACCCCAACGTCCAGATCTCGATGAGCGACCCGACGATGACCTCCGAGGGCCTCGCCTCCCTGTTCGTGATCCGCACCCTGCTCGGCAACCCCGACGGCACGCCCAAGCCCGAGCTCGTCGGCACCCTGCTGCGGGTGGGCCGCAGCGCCGTCCCGTCGGTGCGCGACTCGTTCGGCAAGGTCACCACCGACTCGGCGAAGGCACCGCTGTTCGCGGCCACCGAGCAGTCCGTCGTGGCCAACAACCGCGCGGCGAAGGACAACGTCGTGCTGGGCGCCCCGCCGAAGGAGGGCACGCTCTCGTTCGACTACCCGCTGGTCAGGGTCTCCCGCCAGAGCGAGCAGATCGGCATGGGCGAGGCAGCGGCGCAGTTCGAGAAGGTCCTCCGCTCCTCCGACACGGCGAAGCGCTTCGGCGAAGCGGGCTTCCGCACCGTGCAGGGCGCGGCGCCGGCCGACTGGACGACCGACGTCGAGGGCGTGCAGGCGGGCGACGTGAAGCTGATCGAGACCCCGGACGCCGACCAGGTCTCCGAGCTGCTGCGCACCTGGGGCGCCATCAGCCTGGACATGCGGATGCTGACCGTCATCGACGTCTCCGGCTCGATGGTCGAGAAGAGCGGCGACGGCAAGACCCGCGTGGAAGCCGCCACCGAGGCGTCCATGACAGCCCTGTCGATGCTCCCGGACACCACCCAGATCGGCCTCTGGGCGTTCTCCACGGACAAGAAGCCGCCGAACGACTGGATCGAGCTCGTCCCGCTCGGCCCGCTGGGCGAACCCCTCGCGGGCGTCGCACGACGCAAGCGCCTGGAAGCGGGCGCCTCGCAGCTCACCGCCCTCGTCGGCGGCGGCACGGCGCTCAACGACACGACCCTCGCCGCCTACCGGCACGTGCTGTCCGGCTACGACCCGTCGAAGGTCAACTCGGTCGTGCTGATGACCGACGGCCGCAACGACGACATCTCGTCGATCGACACGGCCTCGCTGATCGAGACCCTGAAGCGGGAGACCGACCCCGCGAAACCGGTGCCGATCATCATGGTCGGACTCGGCGACGAGGTGGACATGGACGCGCTGCGCTCGATCTCCGCCGCCACCGGCGGCAAGGCGTACCACGCGAAGAACCCCGAGGACATCCGCGGCGTGCTGCTCGACGCGGTGTCACAGCGGCGGTGCCGCCCGAACTGCTGACCGGAGCCGTCTGACGAAAATGGCCAAGGCGCAGCCCCCACCCTCACCGGGGGGGACGGCCCCTTGGCCATTCTATCGCCCCACGACCTGCGGAAACGTCCGTTCGCAGATCTGTGGACAACTCAGCTCGAGTAGACCTTCGGGTCCAGCGTGCCGATGTAGGGCAGGTCGCGGTAGCGCTCCGCGTAGTCGAGGCCGTAGCCGACGACGAACTCGTTGGGGATGTCGAAGCCGACGTACTTCACCGGCACCTCGACCTTGACCGCGTCGGGCTTGCGCAGGAGCGTGCACACCTGCAGCGAGCGGGGCTTGCGCGACTGCAGGTTCTTCAGCAGCCACGAGAGCGTGAGCCCGGAGTCGATGATGTCCTCGACGATCACCACGTTGCGGTCGGCGATGTCGCGGTCCAGGTCCTTCAGGATCCGCACCACGCCGGAGGACGACGTGGAGGAGCCGTAGGACGAAACGGCCATGAACTCGAGCTGCACCGGAACGGGCAGCGCGCGGGCGAGGTCGGCCATGAACATCACGGCGCCCTTGAGCACCGTGATCAGCACGAGGTCGGAGTCACCTTCTGGGTGATCAGCCGCGACCTGCTTGGCGAGTTCGGTGACCTTGTCGCTGATCTCCTGCTCGGTGATGAGCACGGATGCGATGTCGCCGTCGTACACGGACAGGTCCCCTCTGCTTAAGATTGTGGTTCCACAACGAGCCTGCCATGCGCGCGCCTCGCGACAAAGCCGCCGGGTAGCCAGACACCGCCCTGACCGCGCCATTCACTCACCAGGGCATCCACGCGGCGCAGGTGCGAATCGGACAGTTCCGGCACGCCTTCCTCGATGAGCCACGACCTGAGCACTCTCCGTCGCAGTGCGACGGGCAGCTCGGCGATGTCGTCGACCGCGCAGCAGTCTCCGCTGAACGCCTCCGCGAGGGAGTCGAGTGCGTCACAGTCCTCACGGAGCTGGGCGGCCGTGCGGGCCAACGACGCCGCGACGCCGCCTTGGAGCACTTCCTCCAGCAACGGCATCACCTCGGTGCGCAGACGCACGCGGGTGAACGACGGGTCCGTGTTGTGCGGGTCTTCCCACACCTCGATGCCCTGCTCGGCGCACGCGGCGCGGGTGACGGACCGCCGGACGCCGAGCAGTGGACGGCCCCATGGCGGGTCGTAGGCGCGCATGCCCGCGATCGAGCGCGGACCGGAGCCGCGGCCGAGGCCGAGCAGCACGGTTTCCGCCTGGTCGTCGAGGGTGTGGCCGAGCAGCACGATGCCGCGTGCCGGTCTCAACGCGTCGTAGCGGGCTTTGCGGGCTGCCGCTTCCGGGCCGCCCGTGCCGGACACGGTGACCGTCTCCACCCGCGCCACGAGGCCGAACCCCGCGCACTGCGAGGCCGCGCGCAGCGCCACGTCGGCAGAGCCCGGCTGCAACTGGTGGTCGACGACGACCGCGGACGCGCCGGGCAGCAGCCTGCCCACGCACGCGGCCAGTGCCAGCGAGTCCGCGCCGCCGGAGACGGCGACGGTGACGGCGTCCGGGCGCACCTCGTCGAGGAACCTGCGGACGGCCGTCCTGATCTCGGCGACCGGTCCGTTCACGGTGCCACGCGGCGCAGCCAGCTCATCGGGTCGGCGATCTCCGCACGGGTCGGCAGGGTGTCCGCGGACGTCCAGATCGCGTTGAAGCCGTCCATGCCGACGCGTTCCACGACGTACTCGGTGAACTCGGCGCCCTCCGCGTACTGGCGGACCTTCGCCTCGACGCCGAGGACAGTGCGCAGCACCCGGTCGAGCAGGCCGCCGCCCTTGCGGCGCGCGGTGAAGCGGCTGCGGATCGTCGAGACCGACGGCACCACACCGGGACCGACCGCGTCCATCACGTGGTCCGCGTGGCCTTCGAGCAAAGTGGACAGTGCGATCAGCCGGTCCAGCACGGCTTTCTGCTGCGGCGACTGGATGAGGTCGATCAGGCTCATCGGGCCGTCGCCCTCGCGCAGCTTCTGCCGGAAGTCGCGGATCACGTCCGGCAGCGGCGCCCGCTCCTCGTCCATCGCGGACAGCAGGGCGGTGACCTGGTCGGAGAAGTACCCGCGCAGCCACGGCACACCGGTGAACTGCAGCCGGTGCGTGCACTCGTGCAGGCACACCCACATGCGGAAGTCGTCCGCCGGGACGTCCAGCGCCTGTTGTGCGCCGACGATGTTCGGGGCGACCAGCAGCAACCGCCCGGCGAGCTGGTCCTGCGGGCTGAACGGGTCGTACTGCCCGAGCACCCGCGAGGACAGGAACGCCATCACCACGCCCGCCTGCACTCCGGCCGTGCCCGCGAGGATGCTCGCCATCGGACCGGTCGGGCGGGTCATGCCGGGACCGGTCAGCGCGGCGAGGCCCTGGGCGGCGGCCCTGACCCACGCGGGACGGTCGACGACCTCACCCGGCAGCAGCGGCAGCCCCTGCCCGAGCCCGGTCAGCTCCCTGACGTGCACCTCGGCCTGCGGAGCGAGCTCGCGAAGCCTGCCGACGACGTGGTCGGCCTCGTCCTTGCCGATCACCGGGCCTGGTCGTACGAGCTTCACGGCGGTCGAAACCGCCAGCTCCCAGTCCACCGGGCCGAGCTCTGCCTCCGTCGCGCCGTTCACGGTTCCGACGCTACCTGCGCACGCCCCGCTACGAACAGCCACAGCCTCGCAACGCCGCCGCCAGCGCGTCGAGCGCGGGCCGCACCTCTGTCTCCGGGTTGCGGTCGCTGCCGGACATGAACGCGAACACCAGCACCCGCCCGTCGACGTCGACCACGACGCCCGCGAGCGCGTTCACGGCGGTGAGCGTGCCGGTCTTGGCGCGCACCCAGCCCTTGCCCTGCGCCGCGGCACCGGTGTAGCGACCGGCCAGCGTGCCGCTGCCGCCCGCGACCGGGAGCGACGTCAGCAACGGGCGGAGCATCGCGGTCCGCTGGTCGTCCAGGGTGGGCTCCGCCGCCACGGCGAGGACGTCGGTGAGGAGCTTGGCCGGGATCTTGTTGCTGGCGGAGAGTCCACTGCCGTCCACGAAGCTCGCGCCGGTGAGGTCGAAGCCGTGCTTGCCCAGCACGTCCCGCACGGCCTTCACGCCGCCCGCGAACGACGGCTCGTTGCCGGTCTTGATGGCGATCTCGCGGGCGATGGCCTCGGTGAGGACGTTGTCGGAGATCTGCATCATGTTGTCGACGAGCTGCTCGACCGGCGCCGACTTGATCTCGCCGAGCACCTGCGCGCCCGCCGGGGCGGTCCCGGCGGTGGCCGCGGGGGCGCCGAGGCGCTGCGCGAACGCGTCGGCCGCCGCCTGGCCGGGGCTGCCGGTGCGGGCGCCGTTGATGTTCGCCTGGTCGACCCGGCCGCCGTCGAGCATGAACGGCACGATCGGCGCGACCGAGCCGCCCGCGATGTCGGCCTGCTCCCACTGCGGCCCGAGCGCCTCGCCGGTGTAGCGGCTGAGGTCGAACTCGACCTTGGTGACCGGTCCCTTCTGCTTGACCTGGTTCACCAGGTCGTCGAGGGTCGCGGCACCGGGGTAGACGGACCGTCCCGGCACGCCGGAGATCGTGGGGTCGCCCCCGCCGACGATCACGACGGTGCCGGGTTCGGCACCCTGCACGACCTTGGTGCTCAGCTGGGCGGTCTTGTCCAGGCTGAGCAGGGCCGCGGCGGCCGTGAGGATCTTGAGGCTCGACGCCGGGGTCGCGGGCGTGGTGTCGCCCGCCTGCCACAGCGGGGTGCCGTTCGCGGGGTCGACGACGCTGCCCGTGAGCGTGCCGAGCGCGGCGTTGCCCAACGGACCCGCGAGCGCCTGCCGCACACCGGCCGCGGTCGGTGCCGGTGCTCCCGCGGTGGCCTCCTTGACCAGCGGCTGCACGGCGGCCGGTGCGGCGGGAGGCCGCGTCTCGATCGCCGCCGAGCCGTCGAGACGGGCGACCGCGTAGAGGGTGGCGCCCGCGAGCGCCGCCACGACCAGCACGGCGAGCCCGACCAGGAGCGGCTTGCGGTTCTTCTTCGGCTCCTCGGCGGAGAGGCGGTCCTCCGGCTCCTGGTCGTAGCCGGTGACGGGCAGGTCCTCGTGCTGCTGGGGCTCTGGACGCTGCTGCGGCGGCCGCTGCTGGTCGGACCGGGGCTGGTCCTGGCGCTGGAGCTGGTCGACGCGCATGGTCGCGGCGGCCCCCTGCTCCCGGCGCTGCTGCTGGTCCGGGCGTGGGGGCTGCTGACGCGGTTCGGGACGCTGGTCCGGGCGCGGGAGGTCTTGCTTGGGCTGCTCGAACCACGACTGCTCGCCGCCCATGGGCAACTGGTCGACGCGCGCCGTCTTCGCGTTGGCCACGTCCGTCTGGCGCACCACGCGGGTCCGGTCGCCTTCCGGCTCGACCACCGCCGCCGGCTGCCGGCGGCCGCCCTGCACGCGCACGGGCGTCGCGCGCGGCGGTTCGGGGGTGTTCAGCTCGACTGTCCTGTTCCCGGACTCGGCCGCGTTCCCGGACTCGGCGCGAGGTTGGCCTGCTTCCGGAGCAACCGGGCCGTGAGACTTCCCACCCGTTTTTTCACCCGAGAGGCCACCGGAACGCTTTTCTGAACCGTTTCGGAAGCCGGGTTCGCCATTTCGAGCGCCGGATTCCGCCGCACCGCCCTCGGACTTCCCGCGCACCGGCGAAGACCGCGGCGGCTCCTGTGTGGACGGTGCCGAGAGCACGGCCGCGACCGGCAGCCGCATCGTCGGCTGGTCCACGGACGTCCGGCTGACCTGCACCGTCGCCGCGGAAGACGCTCCGGAGGACTCGGTGTCGTCGTCCTCGGTCGGCCACTGGGGCTCGTCCGGCAAGAGGTCCTCCGTCTGCTCGGTACGGGCAATCTCACACCCTCGGGCCACGGCTCCGATGAGGGTTGACAGGGCGTCGTGGTCCACACTAGTGGGGTCACGAATGGGCTACATGAGCGAGGACCAGTGGAGTTCGACGTCCTGATCGAGATCCCCAAGGGCGTGCGCAACAAGTACGAGGTGGACCACAAGTCTGGTCGCATCCGCCTCGACCGCACGTTGTTCACGTCTACGCAGTACCCGGCGGACTACGGGTTCATCGAGAACACCCTGGGTGAGGACGGCGACCCCCTGGACGCCCTCGTCCTCGTCCAGGAACCGACGTTCCCCGGCTGCCTGATCGCCGCCCGCGCCATCGGCATGTTCCGCATGACCGACGAGAAGGGCGGCGACGACAAGGTGCTGTGCGTGCCGGCGTTCGACCCGCGCCACGAGCACCTGCGCGACATCCACCACCTGGCGGAGTTCGACCGCCTGGAGATCCAGCACTTCTTCGAGGTCTACAAGGACCTGGAGCCCGGCAAGAGCGTCGAGGGCGCCACGTGGGTGGGCCGCACCGAGGCCGAGGCCGAGATCAAGCGCTCCTACCAGCGCCTGAAGGACGCCGAGGCCAACGGCGAAGTGCACCACTGAACGGCACGCGAGAAGGCCGCCCTCCACTTGGAGAGCGGCCTTCTTCGTGTTCGGGGTGAGTACGGGTCAGACCGCGATCGTCTCCGCGTCCGCGACCCGCTCCAGGCCGGACCTGGTCGACAGCGGCTTCTCGCGCAGGAACCACACGAGCACGAACGCCACGACCATCACGATCCCGCCGGTGAAGAACACCAGGTCGATCGCGCTGGAGAAGCCGTCGAGGAACGGCTTGGCGAGCACCGGGTCGAGGGTCTTGAGGAACTCGGTGTTGTTGATGTCCACACCGGACCCGCCGTTCTGCAGCGACTGCGCGAACTCGGGGTTGCGCGCCAGCGCGGCCTGGTACGCCTCGGTCTGCAGCGCGGACCGCAGGCCGTCGGCGATCTTGTCGCCGACCGAGGTGAACAGGATCGACAGGAACACCGCGGTGCCGACCGTGCCGCCGATCTGGCGGAAGAACGTCGCGGACGACGTCGCCACGCCCATGTCGCGCGGTTCGGAGTCGTTCTGGATCGCGATCAGCAGCGTCTGCATGCTCTGGCCCAGCCCGGCGCCCATGACGAACATGTAGATCATGGTCTGCCAGGTCGGCGTGTCCGTGCCGATCGTGCTGAACAGGAACAACCCGATCGCCATCAGCCCGGCGCCGATGATGGGGAAGACCTTGTAGCGGCCGGTCTGCGAGGTGATCTTGCCGGAGATGCCGGTGGCCAGCATGATGCCGAACGTCATCGGCAGCAGCATCAGGCCCGCGGTCGTCGGCGAGACGCCCTTGACGATCTGCAGGTACAGCGGGATGGAGACCATGCCGCCGAACATGCCGATGCCGAGCACGAAGTTGATGACGTTGCCCAGCGCGAACGTGTGGTTGCGGAACAGCCTCATCGGCAGCAGCGCCTCGTCGCCCATGCGGCTCTCGACCCAGACGAACGCGGCCAGGCCGACGACGCCGATCGCGTACATGGCGAGCGAGGTCGCCGACGCCCAGCCCCACTCGCGGCCCTGCTCGGCCACGATCAGCAGCGGCACCAGGCCGACGGTCAGCGCGATCGCGCCGCCGAAGTCGATGCGGTGGTCGACCCGCTGGTGCGGGATGTTGAGCACGCGGCCCACGACGAACAGCGCCACCAGCGCGATCGGCACGTTCACGAGGAACACCCAGCGCCAGCCGGTGATGCCGAGGAACGAGTCCATGCCCGCGAACACGCCGCCGATGACGGGGCCGAGCACGCTGGCCGAGCCGAACACGGCCATGAAGTAGGCGGCGTACTTGCTGCGCTCACGCGGCGAGATGATGTCCGCCATGATCGCGAACGCGAGCGACATCAGTCCACCGGCACCGAGGCCCTGCACCGCGCGGTAGGCGGCGAGCTCGTAGATCGACGACGCGATGCCCGCGAGCAGCGAGCCCGCCAGGAACAGCGTGATCGCCGCGAGGTACATCGGCTTGCGCCCGTAGATGTCGGACAGCTTGCCGTACAACGGGGTCGTGATGGTGGCGGTGATCAGGTAGGCGGTGGTCGCCCACGCCTGCACCGTCTGGCCGTGCAGCTGGTCGGCGATGGTCTTCATGGCGCTGGCGACGATCATCTGGTCCAGCGCCGCGAGGAACATGCCCAGCATCAGGCCGGACAGCACCGTCAGGATCTGGCGGTGCGTCAGGGAGGTCCCTGGCGCGGGTGCCGCCGCGTCGGTCGTCTGTGACATCTCTAGCTTTCCCCTCCGGTGCGGTTCACCGTCGCGCGCTCGTTCCAGTACACGGGCATCGCCCGCTCGTAGTCCTGGACGAAGCGCTCGAACAGCTCCGCGAAGTTCTTGTAGTCCTCTTCGGGCCAGTCGGCGAACAACCACTCGATGGCCTCGTTGCGCTGCCGGCGCCGGCTCTTGATCAGCTCGAACCCCTCGGGAGTGACCGCGAGGACGCTGGCTCGGCCGTCCGCCGGATCAGCTCGCCTCTCCACGAGCCCGTCCTTCACCAGGCCGGCCACCTGCCGGCTCACCGTGGACGGGTCGGAGAGCACCGCCTCCGCGAGCACACTCGAGCGGCACTCCCCGAGACCGGAGAGCGTCGCGAGCAGCACGAAGGCGGACTTGTCCATGCCGTGCTTGGCCATCTGGTGCGACATCTGGGCCTGCATCTTGTTCAGCCGCACCATCGCCACACCCACGCGATCCGCGAGCTCGTGCTCGGGATCGACACCCGTGCAGCTGCTCGGATCGACCATGAGAAACACCTCGTTGCTTGTAGCACCCAACTAGTTGCTAGATACAAGCATCCATCCGGACCGGCCGATGCGCAAGTGAGTTTCAGCTCTCACTCCGGCGCGAAGTGGTACGAGCACTCCGGGTGAGTTGTTACCGGCGGGTAGCCCCAGGTGTTACCCGCCGGTAGCATCCGTCCCATGAGCCAGGACGTTTCGTTCGTCGCCGAGGCGATGAAGCAGGCGGTGCCGTACGTGAAGACGACGGGCATCGAGTTCGAGGAGGTCTCGGCCGGACGGGTCATCGCCTCGCTCCCCGACGACCCGGAACTGCGCAACCACATCGGCGGCCCGCACGCCGCGATGATGTTCGGACTCGCCGAGACCGCGTCCGGCGCCGTCGTGATGGCCTCGTTCGCCGAGCACCTCGGCAAGGCCACCCCGCTCGCCGTCCGCGCGGAGATCGCCTACAAGAAGGTCGCCATGGGCGTCGTGCGCGCCGAGGCAGTGCTCGGCCGCGCCGCCGAGGAGGTCCTGGCCGAACTGGAGTCCGGCGTGCGGCCCGAGTTCCCGGTGACGGTGACCATCACGAACGCCGAGGGCGTGACGACCGGCGAGATGACCGTGCTCTGGACGCTGAAGCCGGTGCGCTGAACGGCGCGTCCCCGTATTTCGGTTCGGTCTACCGGTGAACCGGCCCTGGTCGAATACGTAACCTTGGCCACACCGCCGATCTGCGGCACCATTCGGGGCCATGTCGGGGTGGAGAACGGTGGGCGGTGTCCTGCTGGTCGCGTTGACCGCGGGGTGCGCCGCTCAAGTGCAGCAGTCGAGGCCCGTCGCCGTGGAGAAACCGGCGGGGGACGTACCGGCCTCGACAACCGCGTCCGCCCCGCCCTCCCCTGCGCCGCTCATCGTCGCGTCGATCGTCGACGGCCGCGCCGTGGTGCTCTCCGACGGCACGAAGGCCGAGGTCGGCGGCCTGGCCGCGCCGGGTCCGTGCTGGGCGGAGGCGGCCACCCGCTTCGCCTCCAGCATGCTGCTGAACCAGCAGGTCCGCTTCGACCGGACCACCGGCGCGCTCACCCTCACCGACGGCACCGACTACGCGTTGCTCGCGCTGGGCAACGGCGCGGGCCGCACCGCCGGCTCCCCGACGCAGGCGCAGGCGGAGGCCGAGGCCGTGGCCCAGAACGTCCCGCTGGGGCTGTGGGGCCCGCCGTGCGGCGGCAAGGACGTCACCGAGGCACCTCCGCCTCCCCCGCCGCCACCGCCCGCTCCCGCGCCGGCCCTCACGACCACGAAGCGGCCGACCACCGCGCCCAAGCCGCCGCCGGTCTTCTACGCGACCTGCGACGACGCCCGCCGGGCCGGTGCGGCGCCGCTCTTCTGGGGACAGCCGGGCTACCGGGTCGAGCTGGACCAGAACCGCAACGGCATCGCGTGCGAGTCGAGGTACCGCTGAGCCCCACGTGGTTCCCGGCCCTCCTAACCTCTGGCGCATGAAGCTGGACACGAGCGCCGTCGACTACACCCCCGCCGACGCCGCGACCCTCGCGAAGAGCGCAGAGGACCGCGGCTACGACGGGTTCTGGCTCGCCGAGACGAAGCACGACCCGTTCCTGGCGCTGGCCGGTGCCGCCGCCGCGACCGGCCGGATCGAGCTGGGCACGGCGATCGCGGTGGCGTTCGCGCGCAACCCCATGACCGTCGCGGTCACGGCCAACGACCTCCGGCTGCTCACCGGCGGCCGGTTCAACCTCGGGCTCGGCTCGCAGGTCGAGGCGCACATCACCAAGCGCTTCGCCATGCCGTGGAGCAGGCCCGCCGCGCGGATGCGCGAGTTCGTGCTGGCGGTCAGGGCGATCTGGCACGCGTGGGAGACCGGCGAGCGGCTGGCGTTCCGCGGCGAGTTCTACACGCACACGGTGATGACGCCGTTCTTCGACCCCGGCCCGAACCCGCACGGCACCGCCCCGATCTACCTCGCGGGCGTCGGCGAGCGGATGACCGAGGTGGCGGGCGAGGTCGCGGACGGCTTCCTGTGCCACAACTTCACGACCGAGCGGTACCTGCGCGAGGTGACGCTGCCGGCGCTGGAACGCGGACGCGCCAAGGCGGGGAAGACGCTGGAGGGCTTCGAGATCAGCGGTCCGGTGTTCACCGCGACGAACGACGAGGAGATCGCCGACGTCAGGCGCCAGATCGCGTTCTACGGCTCGACGCCCGCGTACCGGCCGGTGCTGGACCTGCACGGCTGGGGCGAGCTGCACGAGGACCTGCACCGCCTCTCGCGGCGGCAGCGGTGGGCGGAGATGACCGAGCTGGTCTCGGACGAGGTGCTGCACGAGTTCTGCGTCGTCGGCACGCCCGAGACCGTCACCGGCGGGCTGATGGACCGCTACGGCGACGTCGTCACCCGGATCTCCCCCGTCGGCGGCGTGGTTCAGCGTCCGGGGAAGTGATGGAGGCCCTGCCGGGCGAGCTCCGCGTGGAAACCGGTGAGGCCCGCCCGCACTCTGGCCACGCCCCGCTTGCGCACCCACCTGCGTCTTCCGACGCGGGCCGCGACCAGGGCGAACGGCATGGCCGACACGGTCAGGACCAGCATCTCGATCATGTGCTTCTCCTCGCGAGGGGTGCGGATGGAGTAACGACCAGTTGAGACGTCGCTTACGTTCCGGCTCGCAACACCACCTGTCTGGAGCAAGCGTCACCGACAGCAACTCAGTTCTTGACTAATTTTGTTTTCGGTGCGACGGTGGGTCCATGTTCGAAGTGGCGGTGATCGAGGACCCGTCCGCGGCCGAGGTGTCGCTGGACCCGGTGCGGGCGAGACTGCTCGCGGAGCTGGCAGAACCCGGATCGGCGACGATGCTCGCCGCGAAGGTGGGCCTGCCCAGGCAGAAGGTGAACTACCACCTGCGCACGCTGGAGCAGCACGGCCTGGTGGAGCTCGTCGAGGAACGGCGCAAGGGCAACGTCACCGAACGCCTGCTGCAGGCGACGGCGGCGTCCTACGTCATCTCCCCGACCGCGCTCGCGGCCGTGCAGCCCGACCCGGCGCGGTCACCCGACCGGTTGTCCGCGCGGTGGCTGCTCGCGGTCGCGGCCAGACTGGTGAGCGACGTCGGCACGCTGATCACGGGGGCGGCCAAGGCGAAGAAGCGGCTCGCGACCTTCGCGCTGGACGGCGAGATCCGGTTCGCGAGCGCGGCCGACCGCGCCGCGTTCGCCGAGGAGCTCGCCACCTGCGTGACCCACCTCGTCTCCAAGTACCACGACGAACAGGCAGAAGGAGGGCGCCCGCACCGAGTCGTCGTCGCCCTGCACCCGAGCGCAGCACCGGCCAAGGAGGACGAGTCGTGACCCGCGAGTTCGAGATCAGCAAGGAAGTCGAGGTCGAAGGCACTCCCGAGCAGGTCTGGGACGCCATCGCGACGGGGCCGGGCATCGACTCGTGGTTCATGGGCCCGCACACCGTCGACGGACGCCTCGGCGGGCGCATGACGCTCGACCTGGGCTTCTTCCAGGAGTCCTCGACGATCACCGCCTGGGAGCCGGGCAAGCGCCTCGCCTACGAGAGCGACAAGGGCGAGGACGGCACGTTCCACGCGATGGAGTACCTGGTCGAGGGCCGCGACCAGGGCTCGACCGTGCTGCGGTTCGTGCACAGCGGCGTGCTCGCCGACGGCTGGGGCGACGAGTTCGTCGCCCAGCAGTCGAAGGGCTGGGACATGTACCTGTTCACGCTCGCCCAGTACGTCCGGTACTTCCCCGGCAGGCCCGGCACCTACGTGTTCGCGCAGGCACCGGAGGGCGCGGGCGACTGGTCCGCCCTGATGCGCGCCCTCGGCGTGCCGGAGGACGCGAAGCCCGGCGACGAGGTCACCCTCGAACCGATCGGCGTCTCCGGCGTCGTCGACTACCTCGTGGACGACGACCAGCACCGCTTCCTCGGCGTGCGTGGAACCGACGGCCTGTACCGGTTCCACGGCACCCACGCCGTCGGCCACCACCTGTTCGGCGACGCCACCGGCCAGGCCGAGAAGTGGCAGGCGTTCCTGGCTCAGGTCGTCGCGCAGGACTCGTAGACGTAGTCGGGGTGCCCGTACGGCACCACGTTCCGGTCGCGGCGGATCACGGAACCCCTGCCGCCGCGGTCGGAGCACGACTTCCGGAACGCCTCGTCGGTGTACTCGATCTCGTAGACCCGGTCGCCGAACGCCTCCGCGTACCGCCCGCACTCGTCGTTGGCCTGGCAGTCCTCGGTGATCGCGAAGTCGAACCCGATGTACTTGCGGCCGGAGTCACCCAGCTCGCCGCCGTTCTTCTGCGCCACGGCGAGCCCGTGCTCGTGCGCGTGCCGCACGAAGTCCTTCATGTACTCCTTGGTGGCGTTGATGTCGAACGCCCCGTGAGCGCGCGTGTGCGAGTCGAGGTTGTCCGCCTCGATCGCCTGGAAGCGCGAGGTCTTGCACTCCTGGATCCACTTCTTCTGGATCTCCATGATCCTGCCGCGCTTCTCGGCGGTGGAGATGTCGAGAATCCCCTCGTCCCACTCCGGGTCGATGGCCGGCTCGCCGCCGGGGGTCTTCACCAGCAGGTCGTCGTGGTGTTCCCGCCACCAGCTGAGGCTGCCGTCCAACGGGTCCGGCTGCGTCTGCAGGGCGTTGAGGTAGCAGACGTTGTAGCGGTCGCCGACCGGCAGCTTGCTCCGGTCCCGCACGACGATCTTGACCCGCGCCTCCGGCTGGTAGGCCCCGCCGATCTGGTAGTCGAACTTCCCTCCGGAGGGCGGCAGCTCGACCGGCGGCAGCTCGGGTTCGCTCGTACTGCAGGACGCGACGAGCAGGAGCAGGGCGGCAACCGCCGCGACTGGCTTCATGCGCGGCAGTCTGCCACTCGCGTCGTGACGAACCCGTCTGGCGAACGAAGGCACGCGGTTACGCCGTTGGGCGGCCATCGGCGCCGGTCACGACGGGTATCCCCGGCCCATGCGGTGGTTGCTGCTGATCCTCCTGCTGACCGGCTGTTCCGCGTTCCCCCTGCCCGCCACCACCACTGCCCAGGTGGACCGGGTGCCACAGGGAACCCTCGACGCCGCGACGGCCCGCGCGTCCCTGGCCGCGCTGCCGGTGAGCGCACCCGGCCGGATGGACGGCTACGTGCGCGACTGCGACGACGGCAAGGCGTGCGTCTTCGGCCAGCCGTGGTTCGACACCGACGGCGACGGCTGCGACCAACGCAGCCAGGTCCTCGCCCGCGACCTGACGAACGTCGAACGCAAACCCGGCCGCTGCGGCGTCCAGTCCGGCACGCTCGACGACCCGTACACCGGCACGCAGATCTCCGGCACGTCGAAGATCCAGATCGACCACGTGGTGCCGCTGGCGGCGATGTGGCGCAGCGGCGCGGCGGCGTGGACACCCGAACAGCGCGTGGCGGCGGCCAACGACCTGCGCAACCTCGTCGCCGTGTCGGGAAAGGTGAACCAGTCGAAGGGCGACAAGACACCGGACGAATGGATGCCGCCCAACGCGGGTTATGCGTGCTCTTACGGGCGGATCTACGTGACGGTGAAGGCGGCTTACGGGATGACGGTGACTCCGGCGGAACGGTCCGCTTTGGAGACCGCGCTCGCGAGCTGCGCGTCTCCCGCTACCTGACCAGTCTGTCCTGCGTGAGCTTCATGGGTACGGCCGAAGGAAAACGCAGCCTTGCAACAGCGCTGAGATGCGGCAGTTCTTGGTCACCCAGGCCCGCAGCGCGGGATCGATGGCGTCCAGAACGGTGTGGATCTCGTGCTGTCTCGCGGTCAGCGGCTTGTTCCAAACCGGTTCATGGTGCGCGAGCCTGTTGCGGAAGTCGTGCAGCGACTTGATCGGCTTCTCGATGGTGGCGCGTGAACGGTTGGGGGCGTGGGGGAACGCCCCTGCGAGGTCTGGCCAGAGTGTCGTCGCGTACTTCTTGGCGAGCAGGAACCGCCAGAACCCGAAGCTGAGTTCGGCTATGGTCTGGCCATCGCTGGCTGGCTTGCCTTTGATGTGCACGCGGCTGCGAGCAGTCGCGATGTCGTCGCGTGCACGCTGGTCGAGTTCCCTCCGGATGTCGTCGAGCCACGAGTGTCCGGGATGGTTTTTGAGCTGGTGACGTGCCTGCAACTGAGTGGCAAGCGCGTTGCGCAAGACCACCTCGAGGTGCCCGAGCGTTTCCCAGAACGCGGCACGGGGTTAGGATATCCACCGAAGACTGCTGATCGGTCCCTGGTGATCCTTCGGGATGGGCCACACCGCTGTGGTTACGTTATGTACTTAGAAGGCGCTGGCCTCCTGCTGCTTGCAGGAGGCCAGCGTTGTCTTTGATTGCCACGTCTGCACCTGGTACGTCGGATACGACCGATCAGGGTCTTACAGCCAGGCTTGAGGCAGCCTCAAGAGCTGCCGGTGATCCCGCCGCTTCCGCTCGGCAACCACGATCGACCTTCGGCGGTCTCCGAAGCGCCTGCCGAACGCTGCCGACGAGCCCGTGCCGCCTCTCGCGATCAGAGAAGGTCGGGGTGTTCACCGAGCAGGACGCCGACGTACTGACCACGTCTGGCGATCACGGGCGCTCGTCATGAGTTGGACTGCAGAACCGCGCCAGAGCGCATCCCCTGCATCAAGAAAAGGCCCAGGTCAGGAAGCCTGACCTGGGCCTTTCATCTCACCGAGCCGCCTATCGGAATCGAACCGATGACCTGCTCATTACGAGTGAGCCGCTCTGGCCGACTGAGCTAAGGCGGCGAGACGCGTTAACTATAGCGGACCCGAAGACCCGTCACTCACGGGGGGCACCTTCGTTAGACCGACCGTGACGGACGTCACCGCCTCCTGACCGCCGAGGAGAGGGTCCATGCGTCGATCTTGGTCCGTGCCGCTGGCCGGTGTGGTGCTCGCGCTCGTCGCGGCGCCCGCGCTCGCGCAGCCGCCCACCACTCCGGTGCCGGGGCCGCGTGATCCGGGCCAGCCGCCCGCGTCGGCGCCGAACGGGCCGCAGCCGCTCGCGCACGCCCTCGGGGACGCCGGGACCGGGCTCGCCGTGGTGCGGCTCGGGCCGAACGCCGTGCCCACGAGCTCGATCCTGCCGGGGTTCGGGGAGCAGCTGCCGAAGCAGTCGGTCACCGAGCTCGGGCTCGGCCTCGCCAGCGCCCAGGTCAACACCGAGGCGTTCCTGACGACGGAACGGGTGGTGACGCAGGCCAGCCCGTTCGGGTTCGCGGTGGCGGGGAGTGCGCCGCAGACGCCGGGAACGTTGGTGCAGACGGCGATTCCGGACAACCCGCAGCCCACCACCGGCGGACTGCCGATCCCGGAGACTCCGCTCGGCCGGCTCAAGGTGCTCGACGGCAGCGTGCACGCGCGGTGGGACGACGAGGTCGGGCCGTGCGTCAGTCCGCTGGCCACGGCCAGGACCTCGTTGGCGGGGCTGGAGGTGCTGAGCGCGCTGCCGGCCGAGGTGCCGTTGCCCGTGAAGACGAGTCTGGTCGGGATACCGGACGCGTTCGAGGCCAGCTCGCAGGTGCGGCTCGTCGACCTGCCGGGCAGTGCGAACAGGGCGGTCGAGTCGACGTCGACGATGCGGGCCGTCAGCGTCGAGCTGGCCGGTGGGATCAGGATCGACGTGGTGACGCCGCCGACCCTCACGGCCACGGCCACCGGGGACGAGGCGACGTCGAAGGTCACCTACACGGCGCCGGTGCTGCGGGTCAGCCGCGACGGCGAGGAGCTCGGCGTGCTGGACGCGGCACGGCCGTCGCTGGACGTGCCGCTGCTGCTGGACCTCGTCGTGGTCAGGTTGCAGGTCGCCGGGCTGACCGAGAAGAAGTCGTCCTTCGACGGCACCGGGTTCAGCGGGTTCCAGCTCGGCGCGACCGCGCGGATGCTCGACGTGCAGCTGCTGCCGACGGACAAGCTGAAGCTGCCGGACCTGCCGCCCGCGCTGGCGCAGATCTCGCTCGGCGAGCAGATCGTGCGGGCCGCGGCGCCGCAGGGCGGGGTGGTCTGCGGGACGTCCCAGCCTCCCGCCCAGCCCCCCGCTCCGGGGGCACCGGAGCAGCCCGGCGGTCAGGCCGCGCCGCCCAAGAAGGCGCTCGCCTACACGAACGCGGCCTACCAGACGGTCCCGTTGTTCTGGACCGGCACGGGCCTGCTGCTCGCCGGAGTGGTGATCGTGGCCGCGCTGCCCACCCGGCGGGGGTCGCGGCCCTGACCCGCTCGTTCCGCGTCAGCGCATGCGGGTCGCGGTGGGTCAGCCGCGGTGCAGCGTCGTCACCATCGCCTCGATGGCGATCCGCGGCTTCACGTTGACCTCGATGGCCTCCCGGCAGGCCAGCACGGCCTCCAGCCGCCGCAGGATCGACTCGGCTGACCAGGACGCGGCGGCGGTGCGCGAGTCGCCCGCCCGGTCCGGGTGCATCAGCGCCGCCTCCGACCCCGTCTTGGTCACCAGGGCGTCGCGGTAGAAGCCCGCGAGGTCCACCAGCGCCATGTCCAGCGAGTCGCGCTGGGTCCTGGTGGCGCGGGACTTCTGCCGCTTCTCCAGGTCCTTCAGGGCTCCCTTGGCGCCGCGGGTGGCGGCCGCGGTGCCCTTGCCGGTGCCGCCCGCCCCCATCGCGGTCTCCAGCGCCTCGCGCTCGGCCTCGTTGCGCGCCTCGTTGGCCGTCGAGGCGTCGTCCTCCGCCGCCTTGATCAGCTCGTCGGCGCACGTGAAGACGTCGGCGGGCCTGCGCAGCGCGAGCGGGATGCGCAGCACGGCCTCGCGCCGGGCGCGGGACTGCTCGTCGACGGCCAGCCTGCGGGCGCGGCCGACGTGCCCGCCGCACACCGCCGCTGCCCACTGGGCCATCTCCGGTGCGACGCCCTCGACCGCTTCCAGCGCCGAGGCGATGGCGGCGGGGCGCGGCGATCCCAGCGACACGAGCCTGCACCGCGACCGGATGGTCACCGACACGTCGTCGGGGTGGTCAGACGGCGCGCACAGCAGGAAGACGGTCCGCTCCGGCGGTTCCTCGACGGCCTTCAGCAACGCGTTGGCGGCGCCCTCGGTGAGCCGGTCGGCGTCCTCGATGATCACCACCTGCCAGCGGCCGGAGGTCGGGCGGCGCGCGGAGATCTGGACGAGCGACCGCATCTCGGCGACCGAGATCGACAGGCCCTCCGGCGCCACCACCCGCACGTCGGCGTGGGTGCCGTGCACCGTCGTGCGGCAGCCGGAGCACTCGCCGCAGCCGGGGCGGTCGTCGGTCACCACGCACTGCAGCGCGCCCGCGAAGGCGCGGGCGGTGGACGACCGGCCGGAGCCGGGCGGCCCGGTGAAGAGCCAGGCGTGCGTCATCACGCCGGGAGCGGGAGTGCCTCCCGCGACGATCGTGGCCGCGGCTTCGGCGGCCGCGGACAGGGTCGCCACCGCGTCCGGCTGGCCGACCACCTCGTCCCACACGCTCATGGGTCCAGTCTCCCAGCGGGCGGGCGGGTCACAGCGACGGGGCGGCGGCTTCGGGGACCGGGCGCTTGCGCGTGGCGAGCAGCGGGACGACGGTGGCACGCACCCGTTCGGCGATGGCGTCCGCGTCGCCCTCCGCCTCCACCACGACGTAGCGGTCGGGGTCGGCGGCGGCCATCTCGCTCAGCAGCTTCTGGACGCGCCAGTGGTCGTGGCCGATGCCGACGGCCTTGCGGTCGGCGCTGGGACGGTCCAGCAGGACCGTCAGGTCGGGCCGCAGCCGTCCGGTGGCCCAGTCGACGAGACCTTCGAGCTCCTGGTGGTCCAGGCTGGAGGTCGCGCTGAAGTGCGCCAGCGGCGAGTCGACGTAGCGCTCCATCACCACGACGGCGCCCTCGTCCAGCGCGGGCCGCACCTGCCGTTCGACGACGTCGGCACGCACGGCGGCGGCCACGAGGGCCTGTGCCCGCACGCCCGCCAGCTCGGCGGACGACAGCACGGCGCGCAGGCGGCGTTCGTCGTGTTCCGGGTCGGCCGCCAGCAGCACGTCGATGCCCTCCGCGCGCAACGCCGCCGCCAGGCGCCTGGCCTGCACCGAGGTGTCCTCCCAGGTGTCGCCCTCGACGGCGATCAGCAGGCCCTTGGTGGTCCTGCGGCCGCGGATCGCCGCGAACAGCGACGACAGCACCCGTTCCTCGCGGCGGTCGTCCATCTGCCGGTAGGCGACGAGGCCCAGCATGATCGCGATCACCGCGCCGCCGAGCATCACCGGCCGGGTCGCGTCGACCTCCATCGGGTGGTTGAAGACGCTGATCGTGCGCTTCTGCAGCAGCGCCACCAGCAGCGGCGCGCCCGCGGACGCGCCGAACAGCACGACCTTGAGCAACGACTGGATCAGCGCGACCGTGCGGCCGCGCATCTCGTCCTCGACCTGCGAGCCGACGATGGTCAGGCCGGTCAGGAACGCCACGCCGGCGCACGCGCCGACCAGCATCACCGTGAGCAGCGCGATCCACAGGTGCGGTGCCAGCGCGACCATCGCGAGCGTGATGCCCGCGAGCACGATCGTGACGCCGAACAACCGGTTGTAGGCGAGTCTTCTGGCGAGCTTCGGCGCCGTGGCCATGCCTATCGCCAGACCGAGGAACACGGCGACGAAGAGCAGGCCGAACGTCGAGGCGCCGCCGAGCAGCGACTGCGCGTAGAGCTTCGCCGTCGCGATGACGACACCGGCAGCGGCGAACGCGCCGATCATGCCGATGACCAGGCCGCGGACGAGCGGCGTCTTGGCGGCGAACCGCAGGCCGTCGCGCAGCATCGCGACGAAGCCCGGCTTGTCGGCGTCGACTTCCTTCTTCTTGGCCGTCGCCCGGCCGGACAGCTCCGGCAGCCTCGTCGCGATCAGGATCGCGGAGGTGAAGTACAGCAGGCCGTTGATGATCACCGCGATCGTCGCGATGGTGAACTCGAGGTCCCCGCCCTGCATGTTCAGGTAGCCGGGGATGCCCGCGATCAGGGAGTACAGGCCGAACCCGCTGATCGTGGAGATGCCGTAGGTCATCACCAGGCCGAGCTGGTTCGCCGACTCGACCTGGTCCGGGCGGCGCAGCAGGTTCGGGACCGCCGACTCCTTGGCCGGGATCCACAGCATCGCGCAGCAGCCGACCAGGAAGTTCGCCACGAACAGCCAGATCGGCGAGCCGATCAGCGCGATGGAGATGAACAGCGACCCGCGCAGCACGTCGCAGACCACCATGACCTTGCGGCGGTCGAACTTGTCGGCGAGCACGCCGCCGATGGGCGCGAAGAGGATGCCGGGCAGCAGCTGGGTCAGCACGACCAGCGACAGCGCGAACGACTGCCACCGGTAGCTGTTCATCATCTCGGAGACGAGGCCGGTCAGCGCAAGCAGTGACAGCCAGTCACCAACGCTGCACAGATAGGTGACGAACCACAGTCTCCGGAACGGCCGGATCGCCAGAACCGAGCGCAGCCGGTGCACCGTGGACACGCTCGACTGGGCCTGCCCCGCCTGGCCAGCCTCGGTCAACGATGTGTCCGCGTCCTGAATTTCAGTCACCCCTATCAACCCAACCCCGTGCGGTCAGCGTAACCGGATGTGGTGGGTGAAGTAGGCGGACTCTCAGCTCAGCCGCTGAAGATCGTCGTGAGGAGGGTGAAGAGCACCAGGGCGATGAACCCGAGGACGACGACGCACCCGAGGAACCCCGCCAGCGCGCTGGCCCGTTCGGCGGGCTGATGTTGGTGCACGACAGGCGTTTGCGGGCCCGCGGGCCACTGCGGCCGCTGGGCGTGGCGCGGCCCGCCGTACGACCTCCGGTGCTCGCTCTCCAGCTGGGACCAGACGGCCTGCCGGATCTCCTCGGCCGGAGCAGGCGGTGTCGGCACCGACACACGTGAGGTGAACGACGCGACCGTCCACTGGGGAGCGACCCACGTGTCCGCGGTCACCAGTCCCGCCGTCGGGTCGGAGAACAGGCGGGGAGGCGGCGGGACCTGAGTCCCGTCCGGACCGAACTCCGAACTCGGCACCGCCACCTCCTACCGGTCAGCTCTTGGACTTCGCGGGAGCCTTCTTCGCCGCGGGCTTCTTCGCGGTCGTCGCCGCCTTCTTGGCCGGCGCCTTCTTCTTGACGGGTCCCTTGGCGCGCTTCTCGGCCAGCAGCTCCGCCGCGCGCTCGTCGGTGATCGTCTCCACGCTGTCGGTCTTGCGCAAGGACGCGTTCGCCTCGCCGTCGGTGACGTACGGGCCGAACCGGCCGTCCTTGATCACCATCGGCTTGCCGGAGACCGGGTCGTTGCCCAGCTCGCGCAACGGCGGCGCGGCGGCGGCCGACCGGCCCCGCTTCTTCGGCTCCGCGTAGATCTTCAGCGCCTCGTCGAGGGTGACCGTGAAGATCTGCGACTCGTCCGCGAGCGACCGCGAGTCCGTGCCCTTCTTCAGGTACGGGCCGTAGCGGCCGTTCTGCGCGGTGATCTCGGCGCCCGTCTCCGGGTCCTTGCCGACCACGCGCGGCAGCGACAGCAGCTTCAGCGCGTCGTCCAGCGTCACCGTGTCCAGCGACATCGACTTGAACAGCGAGCCGGTGCGCGGCTTGGGCAGCTTCGACTTCGGCGTGCCCTCCTCCGGCTCGGGCAGCACCTCGGTGACGTACGGGCCGAAGCGGCCCTCCTTCGCCACGATCTCGTTGCCGGAGACCGGGTCGACCCCGAGCGAACGGCCCTCCTGCGGCGTCGAGAACAGCTTCTCGGCGATCTCCGCGGTCAGCTCGTCCGGCGCCAGGTCCTCCGGCAGGTTCGCGCGCTGCGCGGCACCGTCGACCTCGCGCTCCAGGTACGGGCCGAAGCGGCCCACCCGCACCACGACCGTGCGGCCCTCGTCGTCGCTGAACAGCGGGATCGAGTTGACCTCGCGCGGGTCGATGTCCTCGACGCCCGTGCCGACCAGCTTCTTCAGGCCGCCGGACCGGCCGATCGAGCCGTCCGGTCCGACGCTGCCGCCGAAGTAGAACCCGGACAGCCACGTCGTGCGGCCCTGACGGCCGGCGGCGATGCCGTCCAGCTCGTCCTCCAGCGCCGCCGTGAAGTCGTAGTCGACGAGACGCCCGAAGTGGTTCTCCAGCAGCCCGACCACGGCGAACGCCACCCAGGACGGGACCAGCGCCGCGCCCTTCTTCCAGACGTAGCCGCGGTCCTGGATGGTGCTGATGATCGACGAGTAGGTGGAGGGACGGCCGATGCCGAGCTCCTCCATCGTCTTGATCAGCGACGGCTCGGTGAAGCGCGAGGGCGGCGACGTGGTGTGGCCGTCGGCGGACAGCTCCGCGATCGTCAGGTCCTGGTCCTTCACCAGCTGCGGCAGCCGCGACTCGGCGTCGTCCGACTCGCCGCCCGCCTCGGCGTCGACCGTCTCGACGTACGCCTTCAGGAAGCCGGCGAACGTGATCGTGCGGCCGGACGCGGCGAACGTGACCTCCTGGCCCGTCGCGGCCCGGCCCTGGATGCGCACGCTGGTCGTGTTGCCCCGCGCGTCCGCCATCTGCGACGCGATCGTGCGCTGCCAGACCATCTCGTAGAGCTTGAACTCGTCCGGGTCCAGCTCGGAAGCCACCTGGCCGGGCGTGCGGAAGACCTCGCCCGCCGGCCTGATCGCCTCGTGGGCCTCCTGCGCGTTCTTCACCTTGCGCGTGTACTGGCGCGGCTTGTCCGAGACGTACTGCGCGCCGTAGAGGTCCGTGGCCTGCGTGCGTGCCGCGTTGATCGCGGTCTCCGACAGCGTGGTGCTGTCGGTGCGCATGTAGGTGATGTAGCCGTTCTCGTACAGCTTCTGCGCCGTGCGCATCGTGCGGTCGGCGGAGAACCGCAGCTTGCGGCCCGCCTCCTGCTGCAACGTCGACGTCATGAACGGCGCGTACGGCTTGCGCGAGTAGGGCTTCTCCTCGACCGAGGAGACCTTGACCGGCGCGTTCTCCAGCCCGTTCGCGATGGCCCTGGCCTGCGCCTCGTCCAGCACGACCACCTCGGCCCTGCCGGTGAGCTTGCCGTCGGAGCCGAAGTCGCGGCCGGTGGCGAGACGGGTGCCGTCGACGGCGACGAGCCGTGCGCCGAACTGGCGCGGCGTCGCGTCCTCACCCGCGTCCATCTGCGCGGAGATGTCCCAGTAGCTCGCGCTGACGAACTTCATGCGCTCGCGTTCGCGCTCCACGACCAGGCGCGTCGCCACGGACTGCACACGGCCCGCCGAGAGCTTCGGCATGACCTTCTTCCACAGCACCGGGCTGACCTCGTAGCCGTAGAGGCGGTCGAGGATGCGGCGGGTCTCCTGGGCGTCGACCAGGTCCTGGTCGAGGTCGCGGGGGTTGGCGGCGGCGGCCTGGATCGCCGACTCGGTGATCTCGTGGAACACCATCCTGCGGACGGGGACCTTGGGCTTGAGGGTCTCCAGCAGGTGCCACGCGATGGCCTCGCCCTCGCGGTCGCCGTCTGTCGCGAGGTAGAGCTCGTCGACGTCCTTCAACGCTTCCCTGAGCTCGGTGACCAGCGACTTCTTGTCGGCGGAGACCACGTAGAGGGGCTCGAAGCCGTGGTCGACGTCCACGCCGAGCCTGGCCCACGCCTGGCCCTTGAACTTGGCCGGCACGTCGGCGGCGCCGCGCGGCAGGTCCCGGATGTGTCCCCGGGAGGACTCCACCACGAAGTTCGAGCCGAGGTAGGAGGCGATCTTGCGCGCCTTCGTGGGCGACTCGACGATCACCAGTCGTCGGGTGCTACCCGCTCCTCCGCCGCTCTTCCTCGTGCGTGTCGATCCAGCCACTCGCCGTCCCGCTCTCTTCCAAACCCGGTTCCCAGGCCCGCCAGTGTTGCCCAGCGTCGGCCGAAAAGCACACCATCCGCGACGCCCGTACGACGAGACAGGGTGACACAACCATGCCGGACCGCCCGCTCAGGCCGCCGGCCACGTGCTGCACGCCACCCCGTGCGGAGGGCTTCCGACCAGCTCAGCGAGCCGCGCCAGCCTCCGCCGGCCCGTCACCCGCAACGCCGGAGCCCCTACCAGGGTGCACGGAAGTCCGGATGCGAGCAGGGCATTTTGCAACGGTAGGTGTGTCTGCGGCGCGTTGGGGTCCAAACCGAGCAGGTACGCCGACTCCATCCAGCTGCCCGCGGCCAGTGCCCACACGCGCAGCACGGCCCCGTTCAGCTCGAAGTCGTCGGGCACCTTCTTCACCGATCCGTCCAGCCAGCGGGCGGCCAGTCCGGTGAGATCGGTGCGGAAGGGCGTGCGGACGAACCGCGTGCCCTCCTCGTCGACGCACAGCTCCGTGGTGACGTCCCGCTCGGCGCACGCCTGCCGCAGCGGCCGCAACCGCCACTCGTCGCGCAGCTCGACGTAGACGCGGGCGGCGGTGCCGCGCGCGAAGCTGACGGCCTGGCCCGGCCCGCAGAGGAAGCCGGCGAGGTCCGCCTTGGCCGGGGTGCGCGCCTCGGCCGAGAAGAAGGACAACTGCCCCACCACGGCCCACAGGGTAGAACAGGCGTTCGACTGTGACCAGTGTTGTTGCTGTGACTACGCCAGTCGAGGGACCTACTGTCCGCCGCCCGAATGCAGCTCCTGACACGGCTTGGACCCGCTCATCGCGGCGGAGTACTTGGGCGACCTCTCCAAGGCGTCGAACGTCGCACGGAGGTCCTCCGGCGCGCTGACCTGCGACGTGTCGGCCAGCACCCGCTCGGCGCCGTCCCAGAACCCCTCGTTCGCCTCCAGCGCCCTGACCGGTGCCTCCGCCGCCGCGTAGGACCGGGCCGACTCGCCGACGTACTTCGTCAGCCGATCGTGGACGCCCTCCAACTCGCCGGACGGCGGGCCGAGCTCCTTCAGCTTCCTCTCGGCACCGGCGAGCGCGGCGGCGTTGGCCGTCACGAGCTTCAGGTAGGCGGCTTTCACCGCCGCCGGGTCTGCCGGGTCCTGCACCGTCAGCTCCTGACCGGCCTGCTTGCCGGGGAGGAGACCCGCGCAGAACGCGTCGACCCACTGGGCCTGCGCGTCGCTGAGCGGCTCGTCCTCGTCGGAACCGCAGGCGGCGGTCAGCAACGCCGTGGCCAGGACTGCTGCGATCAGGCGGGAGGTCACGGCCTCATTGTCCGGCAGCCTGCTTCGCGAGCCCCTGCCAGCTCTCGCACGTCTTGTTCGAGCGGAACGCCTCCGCGTACTTCGGCGTCTCGGCGATCTGCCGGAACATCAGCTCCGCGTTCTCCCTGGCACCGCCCCCGCTGGTGGCCATGACCTGCTCGTAGCGCTCGGGGAACACGTCGTCGGCCGCCAGCGCCCGCAACCGTCCGGCGGCGTCGTCGAAGCCGTCAGCCGACTGCCGCTTCGCCTTGACCAGGCGTTCGTGCGCGTTGCTCACGTCGGAGCCGAGCGGACCGAGCTTCTCCAGGCTGTCCGCCGTCATCCGGTCGGACGAGGCGGCCAGCGCCACCCAGCTCACCACGGCCTCCTTCACGGCGGCCATGCCCTGGCTCGCCTTGCCGTCGATCTCCCGCAACGCGAGCGCCGCGACGCCCAGGGGGCCGCAGTAGGCGTCGAACCAGGCCACCGGGTCGGCGCCGGGCGCCTCGGGCGTGGTGGTGACGGTGCTGCTCGTCGTGGACGTGGCGGGTGCCGGTGCGGCTGCCTGACCCGAGCACGCGCTCACCGACAGGACGCAGGCCAGCACGAGACCAGCGGTCGTTCTCATCTTCGGTTCCCCCAGGAAAAACGAGCCGGATCGCGCGGACGGTACCCGTCCGGTGGCGATCCGGCTCGATCTTTTCCGGGAATGCCGCGGGAGCGTTACGAGGGCGGCGCGGACGACGCCGAGGTCCGCAGGCTCTGGCAGTTGCCCGCCTGCCGCGCGGCGTCCGCGAGACCCGTCTCGTCGAACTTCCGCTGCACCCGGACGCCCGCGTTCTCCATCTCGGCGGACTTCGTGACCATTTCGGTGAACGCGCTGACCACGCCGGTGGCGTCGGACGACGAGTCGAGCTTCGAGCTCGTGTCGTCCAGCAGGGCCTTGACCTGGCCGAGCCCGTCCTCCGCCGCCGTGACCAGCTCCCTGGCCTTCGGGTGCGGGCCGTCCTCCAGCGCCTTGAGGTCCTCGATCGACCTCCCCGCCGCGGCGGACCTCGTGCCGAGCCAGTCGGCCAGTCCGGCCTTCAGCCGCGCCTCGTCGGTCATGTCGATCGCCGGCTCGTCCGACAGCGCCTTCACCGTGCCGTCGACGGCACCGCAGACCTTGTCCGTCCACGCCACCACGTCGGCCTCCGTGGGGGCCTGTGACGGCGTGGGGGGACCGCTCGTGCTGCACGCGGTGACCGCGAGCAGGCAACTGGTCATGAGTGCGATGGCTGTGCGACGCATGGGCCGGAAGCTACCCCGGACGGTTCCGGTCAGCTCGTCGGCGTGATGTTGAGGCGCTGCATCTCCTGGCACTTCTGCGCGCTCTGCGTGGCCTTCTGCAGCTCGGGGACGGCTTCGAGGTCGCGCAGCGGGTCGGCGAGCTCGGAGAGCTTCGCGATGGCCTCTCCCGCGGCCTGGAGGCCACCGTTGGCGTTGTTGGCGTCGGCCTGCTCGACCTGGGCCTTGGCGTCGGCGAACACCGTGCCGAGCGAGGTGAACGTCTCGGACATCTTGTCGACCGCCTGCTCCCCGCCCGCGACGGGGGACGGGCCGACGTTCTTCAGGCCCTCCGCCGACTTGGTGAAGGCGTCCGCGAGCTGGCCCATGTAGGCGGCCATCTCGGCCTTGAGCTTCTGCGGGTCGCTCGCGTCGAGCTGCGGCGCGGTCTTCTCGATCTTGGCGAACTCGGAGGCCGCGCCGCACACCTTGTCCATGTAGGCGACGGCGTCGGCGGAGGCCGCGTCGCCGGTGGGCGTCGACGAGGTGCCGGAGCTGCCGCCGCTGGTGCACCCTGCCAGCACGAGTGCGGCTGCGGCGGCGGTGGCGACGAGGCTGCGCCTCATGTCGTGACTCCTAGGTCGGGGTACGTCAGGGGGACACCCGAACGTACCCCGACCAGAGGAGATGTACTACGCGGCGCCGTTGCTCACCGTCTCGGCGGGCGCGTCCGCGATCGCGGTCCCGCGGCGCTTGGACACGACGATCGCACCGACGATGATCAGCGTCGCGACGACGGCGATCGCGATGCGGATCGGGTCGGACGCGCTGTCACCGATGGAGAAGGTGACGATGGCGGGCGCGATCAGCACCGAGACCAGGTTCATGACCTTGATCAGCGGGTTGATGGCGGGACCGGCCGTGTCCTTGAACGGGTCGCCGACGGTGTCGCCGATGACCGTCGCGGCGTGGGCGTCGGAGCCCTTGCCGCCGTGGTTGCCGTCCTCGACCAGCTTCTTGGCGTTGTCCCAGGCACCACCGGAGTTGGCCAGGAAGACCGCCATGAGCGTGCCGGTCGCGATCGCGCCGGCGAGGTAGCCCGCCAGCGGGCCGACGCCGAGGCCGAAGCCGACGGCGATCGGGGCGAGCACGGCCATCAGACCGGGGGTCGCGAGCTCGCGCAGCGAGTCCCTGGTGCAGATGTCGACGACCTTGCCGTACTCCGGCTTCACCGAGTAGTCCATGATGCCGGGGTTGTCGCGGAACTGGCGGCGCACCTCGAACACGATGGCACCGGCGGCGCGCGTCACGGCATTGATCGCGAGACCCGAGAACATGAACACGACGGCGGCGCCGATCACGACACCGACGAGGACGTTCGGGCTGAACACCAGGTTGGTGAACGACACCGGCAGGTCGCCGGTGACGTCGCCGACCTTGGCGATGGCCTGCTCGATCGCGTCGCGGTAGGAGCCGAACAGCGCCGTCGCGGCGAGCACGGCCGTCGCGATCGCGATGCCCTTCGTGATGGCCTTGGTGGTGTTGCCGACCGCGTCGAGCTCGGTGAGGATCTGCGCGCCCTCGCCGTGCACGTCACCGGACATCTCGGCGATGCCCTGCGCGTTGTCGGAGACCGGGCCGAAGGTGTCCATCGCGACGATGACGCCGACGGTCGTGAGCAGGCCGCAGCCGGCCAGCGCGATCGCGAACAGCGCGACGACGACCGAACCGGACAGCAGGAAGGCGCCGTACACGGCCGCGCCGATGACGAGCGCGGTGTAGACCGCCGACTCGAAACCGACCGAGATGCCGGAGAGGATCACCGTGGCCGCACCGGTCAGCGAGGTCTGGCCGACCTCCTTGACGGGCTTGTGCTCGGTGCCGGTGTAGTAGCCGGTCAGCCAGAGGATCACACCGGCGAGGACGATGCCGATGATCACCGCGACGGACGCGATCAGCGCCGGGTTGCCGGTGGTGGCCCTGATCGAGTCGCTGACGCCGTCGAGGCCCGCGAAGGAGCTCGGCAGGAACGTGAACGCCGCGATCGTGCACAGCACCGCGGAGATGACCGCGGAGATGTAGAAGGAGCGGTTGATGGCGGTCAGACCGCTCTCACCGGCCTTCGCGCTCGTCGTGTAGACGCCGATGACGGCGGTCAGCACACCGATCGCGGGCACGATCAGCGGGAACAGCAGGCCCTGCGCGCCGAACGCGGCGGTGCCGAGGATCAGCGACGCGACGAGCGTCACGGCGTAGGACTCGAAGAGGTCCGCCGCCATGCCGGCGCAGTCACCGACGTTGTCGCCCACGTTGTCCGCGATGGTCGCGGCGTTGCGGGGGTCGTCCTCGGGGATGTTCTGCTCGACCTTGCCGACCAGGTCGGCGCCGACGTCGGCGGCCTTCGTGAAGATGCCACCGCCGACGCGCATGAACATCGCGAGCAGCGCGGCGCCGAAACCGAAGCCCTCCAGCACCTTCGGGGCCTGGCCCGCGTACACGAGGACGACCAGCGCGGCACCGAACAGACCGAGGCCGACCGTCGTCATGCCGACCACACCACCGGTGCGGAAAGCGACGCGCATCGCCTTTTCGCGACCGCCTTCGCCTTCGTTCGCGGCGGCGGCGACACGCACGTTGGCGCGTGTGGACAACCACATGCCCAGGTAGCCGATGATCGCCGAGAACACGGCACCGACGATGAAGAACAAAGACCTGCCGATTCGCTCGGAAAGATCTTCCGCCGGTAGCGCGAACAGCAGCACGAACACGATCACGACGAAAACGCCGAGCGTGCGGAACTGCCGGTTGAGGTAGGCCGCTGCGCCCTCCTGGACCGCCTTGGCGATGTCCTGCATCTTCGGGGTGCCCTGGCCGGCGGCCAGAACCTCCCTGAGCAGCACGTACCCGACGGCGAGAGCAGCCAGGGCGACCACGGCGACCACGGCTACGACGCCGCGATCACCCCCGGAGAGCTCGAGGCCCTCCGCGAGGAAATGCCGGGACATCCGTCCTCCTGGTGAGTTGCCATGTGCAGCGCCAAGGCAGACCAGCCGCCCTCGCGCGACGTGACGCATCCCTCATTGGATGCGATGAGCGGGGAGTCTAGGGGTTGCTCGCAACGGGGCGACGAACCGTTCCGAAGCGTGCACACACCGTTATCCGCGCAGGAAGTCGCGCACGCCCCGGCCGAAAGTGTCGGTGCCGTGTGCGAAGCTCGGGTCGTGGTGGATCAGGGACGGCGGTTGCTGGACCGCGTGCTGGCGGGCGTGCCCGCCGGGGAGTCGCCTCTCACACACGCCCGTGATCTGCCGTTGCGGCAGGCTGATCACGTGGAATGGCCGTCGTGGGCCGCCCCGGCGGTCGTCGGGGCGTTCACGGAGACCGGCGTGCGCGAGCCGTGGCGGCACCAGGCCGAGGCCGCGTCGCTCGCGTGGTCGGGGAGGCACGTGGTGCTCGCGACGGGCACCGCGTCGGGCAAGTCGCTCGCCTACCAGCTGCCCGTGCTTTCCACTCTTTTGGCGGACACGAAGGCGACGGCGCTGTACCTGTCGCCGACCAAAGCCCTTGGTGCCGACCAGCTCCGGTCGCTCGACGAGCTGGGGATCGAGGGGGTGCGCGCGTCGGCCTACGACGGCGACACCCCGCTGGCCGAACGCGACTGGGTCAAGGCGCACGCGAACTGGGTCTTCACCAACCCCGACATGCTGCACCGGGGAATCCTCCCGCAGCACCCGAAATGGCTGCGGTTCTTCCGCCGGCTGAAGTACGTCGTGATCGACGAGTGCCATTCCTACCGCGGCGTTTTCGGTTCCCACGTGGCGTTGTTGATGCGACGCCTGCGAAGGGTCGCGCGCAAATACGGCGCGGACCCGGTCTTCGTTTTGGCATCGGCCACAGTGGCTGATCCTTCCGCTTCCGCACGACGATTGCTCGGGGTTCCCGTTTCCGCCGTCGTCGACGACTTCTCCCCCCGCGCGTCGCGCACCGTCGCGCTGTGGGAACCGCCGCTGACGTCCCTGGAGGGCGAGAACGGCGCGCCCGTCCGGCGTTCGGCCGGAGCCGAGACCTCCCGCATCCTCGCCGACCTGGTGGTCGAGGGCGCGCGCTCGCTCGCGTTCGTGCGCTCACGCCGCGGCGCGGAGCTGACCGCGCTCGGCGCGCAACGCATCCTGTCCGAAGTGGACAGTGAGCTGCCGTCCAGGGTCGCCGCCTACCGGGGAGGGTTCCTGCCGGAGGAACGACGGGCCCTGGAGAAGGCGCTCTCCACCGGCGACCTGCTCGGCGTCGCGACCACCAACGCCCTGGAGCTGGGCGTCGACATCGCGGGCCTGGACGCCGTGGTCGTCGCCGGGTTCCCCGGCACGCTCGCGTCGTTCTGGCAGCAGGCGGGCCGCGCCGGCCGCTCCGGCGACAGCGCGCTGGTCGTGTTCGTCGCCCGCGACGACCCGCTGGACACCTACCTGGTCCACAACCCGGCCGCGGTGCTGGACCGCCCCGTCGAAGCGACGGTCCTCGACCCGCACAACCCGTACGTGCTGGGCCCGCAGCTGGCGTGCGCCGCCGCCGAGATGCCGCTGACCCCGTCGTGCCTCGACGACTTCGGCGGCCCCGTGGCCGAGGCCGTCCTGGCCGAGCTCGTCGCCGAGAAGCTGCTCCGCCGCAGACCGGCGGGCTGGTACTGGGCGTCGCACGACCGCCCGCACTCCGGCGTCGACATCCGCGGCTCCGGCGGCGACCAGGTGGCCGTCGTCGAAGCCGACTCCGGCCGCATGCTCGGCACCGTCGACCCCGGATCGGCCTGCTGGCAGGTGCATCCGGGCGCCGTCTACCTGCACCAGGGCCGCGCGTACGTCGTCGACGAGCTCGACCTCGACAGCGGCCTCGCCCTGGTCCACCGCGAAGACCCGGAGTGGACCACCCAGCCACGCGACTGCGTCGACATCACCGTCGTGCGCGAGCTCGAGCGCACCGACTTCGACGGCGTCACCGTCTCCCTCGGCGAGGTCGAGGTGACGACGCAGGTCGTCGGCTACCTGCGCCGCCTGCCGTCCGGCGTCGTGCTCGACCAGATCCCGCTGGACCTGCCGGAGCAGGTCCTGCGGACCCGCGCGGTCTGGTACACCGTCGACGAGAAGCTCCTGACCGGCGCGGGCGTGGACGCCAAACGCGTCCCCGGCGCCCTGCACGCCGCCGAACACGCCGCCATCGGCCTCCTGCCGCTGTTCGCGACCTGCGACAGGTGGGACATCGGCGGCGTCTCCACCGCCGTGCACCCGGACACGGGCATGCCGACGGTGTTCGTCCACGACGGCCACCCCGGCGGCGCGGGCTTCGCCGACCGAGGCCACTCGGCACTGCGCGCCTGGCTCTCCGCGACCCGCGCCGCGATCAGCTCGTGCACGTGCCCGATGGGCTGCCCGTCGTGCGTGCAGTCCCCCAAGTGCGGCAACGGCAACGACCCGCTCGACAAAGCCGGTGCCGTGCAGGTGCTGGACGTCGTGCTCGCCAAAATCACCTGACCGCGGGGCCGCGGCTTGGCTACCTTGCCGGGTGTGAACGCCTTCAGCTGCTTCGCCGCCGCCCGCACCCGTCGTTCCTGACGCGGCGGACCGACCGCCCGGCACACGTCGACCGTGCCAGGGCTTGGTCGTCGCCGCGCGGCGGCTGGTTGCCGATGCCCGGGCACTGCCTCGGCCGGTGTCACCGCCCTCCAGAAGAACACCCAGCCCACACCACGACGACGGGTTCACTGGAGTCCGCCTTGTTCACACCTTTCCCCGACCTGGACGCCCTGCTCGCCGACCTCGTCTCGGCCGTCCGGGAGATCCTCGGCCCCACCTACGTCGGCACCTACGTCCAAGGCTCGTTCGCCTTGGGCGCGGGCGACATCCACAGCGACTGCGACTTCATCGTCGCCTGCACCGAACTGCCGTCCGGCGCGCGTGAGGTGGCGTTGCGCGTGCTGCACGACGAGATCCCGACGCGGCCGGGCCGCTGGTCGACGGAGATCGAAGGCTCGTACGCCGACGTGGAGTCGCTGCGGTCCGTGGCGGGTCTCGGGATTTCGTGGCTGTTCAACGACCACGGCACCCGCACACTGGCCTGGGACACGCACTGCAACAGCCCGCACACCCGCTGGATCCTGCGCCACCACGGCATCGTGCTGGACGGCCCGCCGGTCACGTCGCTGGTCGACGAGGTTCCCGCCGACGTCCTGCGTTCGTCGATGCGGGCCGAGCTGCCGCACGTCCTGGACGGCATCCGGGAGTGGGCGCCGATGGACAACGCCTGGACACAGCGCTACATCGTCTCGACGTACTGCCGCACGCTCTACACCATCCACACGGGAGAGGTGGAGTCGAAGCGCGGGGCGTTGTTGTGGGCGAAGAAAATGCTCGATCAGCGTTGGCACCCGCTGATCGAGCAGGTCTTGCAGGACAGGGACCTCGGCTGGAACGCCGACGCGGTCCCACGTCCCGGATCCGTGGAGGAGACGCTCGCGTTCGCTTCGTACGCGGAACGTCTCCAGCTCTGACGCTTTCGTGGGCGCGCGCCGCGGGCTCACGGGTTCCCGCGGCGCGCGCTCTCCACGTGCCGAACACCGTGTTCCCGCCTGCTACCGCTTCGCGACCGGATTCCTCGGAACATCGGCGGAATCAGGTTCGTTCGTCTCGACAGGACACGCGGGAGGCGACGGTGTCCACTGTCTTCCGACGAACTCCGGGGAGGAGCCGGCTTCGCCGACCGCGGCAGGACTGGTGTCCTGCCACTAACGTTCCTCGGTCCGGTCACTGGTGCGGGAGGCTGTCCTTCGGGGTGCGTGTTCGGCTTCGTCGCCCTGCTCCTCCGGCGGTCCCGACGTGCGGGTGGGGACCGGTCAGAGGATCGGGCTGGGGTTGAAACGGCCGTGCAGGGCATCGCCTTCGGGGTTGTCGGGGAGAGTCCACGACGACACCCAGCGCGGCCGGGCTCTGTGGTTGTGTCGGGGTGGTTGCCGGGTCAGACGGTTTCGAGCTGGAGGCGACGGGCCGGGGCGTGCAGCGCCTCGACGAGCGCGTCCTGAACGACGTGCGCGTCCGGCAGGTTCCAGCCGCAGACCTGCGGCTTGACCCGCCAGTGCACGACGCCGTGCGTCATGGTGGTGGGCGGCAGCGGGATGTACTCGCCCTTGCCGTACAGGTGGACGTCCGCGTTGTCCGCCAGTGCGGCGGTGAGCGTGGAGCCGGACTTCACGAGGAACATCCAGCGCCCGGACGGGGTCGCGGCGATCGGCACGGGAACACCGATCGACCGCAGCGCGACGGCGGCACGACGGCCGAGAGCGGTGCCGACCTCGATCGCGTCGACCACGTGGCCGGTGGCGACGAGGAGGCTGTAGGAGCCGCCCGTCCACCAGGTGGCGACCTGCTCGGGGTCGGTGCCGATGCGGTCCACCCAGTCGCGGTGCACCGGGATCGGGCCGTGCAGCTCAAGACCGCTGCGGCCGGCCCAGCGGGTGACGCCGTCCTCGGAACGGGCCGGGTACGTGCCGGGCAGCACAGGCCAACCGCGGTGCGCGAGGCTCGCGGCCTCGGCCCGCAGTTCGATGCGGAAGGCCCCGCGCCAGCTGTCCGACCAATCCATCTTCCGTCGCCTTCTTCCCGAGTTCCGACTCGACATCGCCGTGGTGCCGGTGTTTCGCAGGACACCGCGTCGGTGCCGCCACTACAACTAACGACACCGGCCCCGGGCTTGGTAACCCCCGTCGCGACAACTGGTAGCTATGAGACGGCGAACGTGCTTCGGCAGAACGGGCCGCCGAACTACCGGCGTTTGGTTCGATCACCGTTCAGCATGTCCCGGCGCCGGTGTGAGTCCGCTCACCGCAGCGAGTCGACCGCTCATCGTGCTCCAAACGCTCCCGATCTTCAGCCGGACCTGCTCTCGCCCGTGCGTTCACCGGGCCGAACGGCGTCGTCGCCGAGACTTCGGCAACCACCTCCCATCCCGTCGCCGAGCAGCGCACGAGCACCGCCGCGTTCTCCTCCGCCACCAGTTTCGCCAGCTCACAGGCACGCCCCTCGCCTTCGGCGAGATGAGCGGCCGCCGCCAGCGCGGCCAGATCAGCCGCACCGTTCACCCGGTGCCGCACGACGACGACCGCTCCCGCCCGCATCCCGGCGACCGCGAGGACGATCAGCACCAGCATCGCCACCACACCGCTCACCGCGGCCGAACCCCGCTCGTCCCCGGCCGCTCGTCCGCTCATCGCGGCTCCGGGACGGCGAACGCCTCCGCGGTGAGCGGCAGCCCCAACGGACCCCGCTTGCTGACGACCACCCGCACGGCGTCGGCCTGGCTGTGCACGACGACAACCGCCCCGGCGGCGATCTCCCCGGCCACCTGCTCTCCGCGCTCCGGTTCGCCACGCGCCGCGAGCCGAGCCGCCTCTCTCGCGGCGTCCGTGCACTGCATCTGCTCGATGACCGCGGTCAGCCCGGTCGCCGCCAGCGCCATGACGGCGAGCAACGCGCACACGGCGATGGCCGCCTCGACGGTGACCATGCCCCCGTCGTCAGACCGAAGACAGCGCACGCTGTATCAGCCCTTGCAGCAGCCCTTCCACCAGATCGCTGGTGGCCACCATGTACAGAACGCCGGCCAGCGCGGCCACGGCCAACGTCCCGATCGCGTACTCCACGGTGCTCATGCCGCTGTCGTCCTTCAGCAGTTCCATGTCTCTCCTTCAGATGAGGAATCGGTCGGCCAGTCCCAGCACCACCGACGCCACGCCGAGGCACAGGAACGCAGGCAGGAAGCACAGGGCGAGCGGCGCCGCCACGGCCACCGCGGCCCGCTGCGCCTTCGCCTCGGCCTCGTTCACGGCCTCCGCCCTGGTCCTGGCCGCCAGCTCGGCGGCCTGCCCGGCCAGCGCGGCACCGGACCGCGCCGTCCGCCGCGCGGCCCTGGCGAGCGGGGCCGTGGCGGGCCGGTCGAGCGCGGGCGCCCACGCCGTGACCGGATCGGCCCCGAGCCTGAGCAGCTCGGCGACCTGGCTCAGCTCCCCGATGCCGGCCGCCTGGATCGCGGTGGGCACCGGCAGCCCCGCCCGCAGGCAGGCGGCCAGGAGGTCCCAGGCCGCGGCCCGGTCGAACGGCCCGCCGGCCTTCACCGGCCGCCGCGGCGGGTCGTGAGCCCGCGGCCGGAGCCGGTCGATCCCCCGCCCCGTCGGCGCGACGAGCACCGCCAGCGCGAGCAGCAGGAACGTCACGACCGCACCTCGGTGATCCGCCGCGTCCACCACAGCCCCACCGCCAGGAACACGGCGCCCAGAACCAGCAGCCCCTGTCCCGCCGCGGTGCCCGTGAGGACGTGCAACGGCCGCGCCCCGCTGAGCTCACCGAGCAACAGCCCCAACACCGGCAGCCCCGCCAACACGGCCGCACTCGCCCGTGGCCCCGCCATGCGCGCGTTGACCTGCCGTGCGAACGCCGACTGTTCGTCGAGGTCACGCCTCGTCGCGTCGAGGACGTCCGCCAACGCCACCCCGTGCTTCGCCGACACGTGCCACGCCCTGGCCAGCCTGTCTGTGTCGAGGAGCGGCTGTTTCAGGTCTCGTAAGGTCCGCTCGACGTCACCACCCATCCGTGCAGTGGCCGCCACGGCTCTCAGCACGTCACTGGCGGGCTTCGGGGCGTCCTGCGCCGCCCCTTCCGCCGCCGCGGCGGGGTGGGCACCGGCGCGCAACTCGTCGACCACCCCTCCCAGACCGTCGCTGAGTCCTTCCGTCGCTGCTCGGAGCTCTTTGGCTCGTCTGCTCCGCCTGACTCCCCGGTAGATCACCGCTCCCAGGACCACCCCGGCGATCAGTCCGCCGACATCCGCCGCCAGGTAGAGGAGGACCGCCGCCAGTCCGACCCAGACCAGTTGCGGCACAACCACTTCGCGTTTATCTTTCGGCCTGAGGCGACGAACCGGTGTGAACTGCGGCGCGATCAGCAGGGCCGTCGCGAGGAACAGGAGGCTCAGCACAGCAACTCCTTCTCCCGCCAGCCCGCTTCTCTAGTCCAAATAGGACTCACTTGCAGTCCTGCGGGTGTGCGTGCGAACGCGCCGATCTCGTTGAGGTACCTGGAGTTCTCGTCTCGGCGCATGTGCAGCACCAGTTGGACCGCAGCCGCCACCTGACTGTGCAGTGCCTGCGGACTGAGGCCGCCCAGCGCCCCCAACGCTTCAAGCCTGGCCGGCACCTCGCTCGGCGAGTTGGCGTGCAGCGTGCCCGCGCCACCTTCATGGCCGGTGTTCAGCGACGTGAGAAGCTCGCGCACCTCCGCGCCCCGAACTTCGCCGACGATGATCCGATCCGGCCGCATGCGCAGCGCTTCCCGCACCAGCTGCCGAACGGTGATCTCGCCCGCGCCCTCGACGTTCGACGGACGCGCCACGAGCCGCACGAACTGCGGATGGTCGGGCTGGAGCTCACCCGCGTCCTCGACGCAGACGATCCGTTCGGTCGCCGGAACACACCCGAGCAGCGCGGACAACAACGACGTCTTGCCCGACCCGGTACCACCGACCACCAGGAACGCCTTACGCCGCCGGACGATCGTGCGCAGCGCGTCGGCGATCTCGGCGTCGAACGTGCCAAGCCGCTGCAATGCGTCGAGGTCGTGCGTGGCCGGACGGAGAATGCGCAGCGACAGGCAGGTGCGGTCCGCGATCGGCGGCAACACGGCGTGCAGGCGCACCCCACTCCCCGGCAGCCAGCCGTCGACACACGGCGACGCGTCGTCCAGACGCCGCCCCGCCGCCACCGCGAGCCGTTGGGCAAGACGGCGGACCGCGTCCTCGTCGGGGAACGTGACGGACGCCCGGCGCAGACCCGACGTGCCGTCGACCCAGACCTGGTCCGGCGCGGTGACGAGGACGTCCGTGGTGCCGGGGTCGGCGAGGAGCGGGTCGAGAGGGCCGGTGCCGCTGAACTCCTGGCGGAGAACTTGGAGGGCCTCCAAGACGTCCCCGTCGGCCAGTACTCCTCCGGCCTCGGAGCGGACGGCATGGGCCACGACCGCCGCGGTCAGGTCCATGTCCGTGCCGGCCAGGCGGTGCCGGACCCGGTCGATCAGCGCGGCCGTCACGTCGCGCCCCTGGCGTGGCGGCCTCGGTGGATCTCGCGGCCGGTGAGGCGGAGCCAGGTTTCGGTGCACCAGATGAGGAAGCGGGTCATTTCGGGGGCTCCCGGAAGACGAAGCGGGGTGGGAAGGGGCGGCCGTGGACGACGAGGTTGCGCACCATGCGGCACAGGACTCGGAGGAGCGTGACGGGGAGGGAGTGGCTGGCGGGTGGGGGTTGGGCGTGCGGTGGAGGTTGGCTGGAGGGTGGGATTTGGGCGGTCTGCGGGGGCTGGTTGACGGGTGAGGTGCGGGCGGCGGGTGCGACGGGGGCGCTGGGCCGGGGTTGGTTGGCGGACTGGGGTCGGTTGGCGGGCGAGGGTTTGTTGGCGGGCGGGGGTTTCTCGGTGGGCGGCGGTTTCTCGGTGGGTGGTGGGGTTTGGGCTCGGATGGGGTGGCGCGTCAGGGCGAGGTGCCGGGTGAAGGCCGGCTTCGGGGTGGGGACTGGGTTGTGGGCCGGTGGGGTGGTCATGGGCGGAGCTCCTTCAGGACCTGGCGGGCCGCTGTGGCCAGGGGACCTTTGGCGTTGCGGGGGAAGCGGCCTCGTTCCAGGACCTCGGCGAGGCCCGGTTCCGGGCGCATCTGGGTCAGGAGGGGGACGCCGATCACGTCGGCCATGTCGGCGGGCTGGAGGTTGCCCGGGGACGGGCCTCTGACGACCAGGCGGATGGTGCGGCCCTGGGTCAGCAGGCGGGAGGCGACCTTGGTGGCCGCGGCGGTGGCGCGGACTTCGGCTGGGACGACCAGGATCGTCAGGTCGGTGCGGTCCAGGGCCGCCGAGGCGGCTGGGGTGGGGTGGCGGGGCAGGTCGCAGATGACGGTGTTGCCTGCTCGGCGGCCCGCGTCGAGGACCGCGGCCACCGCTGCCGGTTCGGGGTCGGGGCCCGTTCGGTCGCAGGCTAGAACGCTCAGACTGCCCGAGGTCGGGAGGGCTGCTCGCAGGGCCGACATCGGGACCTTGCCGCCGCTGCAGTGCACGCCCGGCCAGCGGGCTCCCTCGTCGGACTCGGTGCCCAGGGCCAGGTCTATGCCGCCGCCCAGCGGGTCGCAGTCGACGAGCATCGCCTCGCCGCCTTGGGCGACCGCCTCGCGGCCGGTGGCGGTGGCGAGGATCGACGCGCCCGCGCCGCCCCTGCCTCCCACGAAGGAGACCACCCTGCCGCGGTCGGACGGCGGGCCCTCTCCCAGGTCGCTCAGGGCGCCCACCAGGGTGCGGCCCTCCACGGGCAGCTCCAGGACGCCGTCGACGCCCAGCGCCACGGCCGGGGCCCAGGGCGGGTCGCCTCCGTGGACGACCAGCACGCCCGTGCGGCGGGGCAGGCCCGCGTCGAGGCAGGCGGAGACCGCGGCCGGGTCGAGCAGGACCAGGGGTGCCGCGTGCCACTGGGCGCGCAGCGCGGTGACGTCCGGGGCGCAGGTGAGCGGGCAGTCGGCCGCGGCGGCCACGCGGAGCACCTCGTCGAGGAGGTCCTGGTCGGTGAGGAGGGCGAGGGGGTTGGTCATGGGTCCACCGTCGTGCGCGGTGAGGAACGACACAACGCTCGAAGATCGAGATGTGGACAACTCGCGAGCTGTGGACAACTTGCGATCTTCAACGCCCTGGACGCCCTGGGCTGTCAGGGGTGTGTGCGACGCTGGAGGGTTGCCCGGAGAAGTGCCGTCGAACGGCCGCAGAGGTCCAGTCGGCCTCGGCCGGAAACGGGGTCCGGATATGGGACGACCCCCGCCAGGGGGGAGGGACGGGGGTCGTCAATGGTTCAGTCCCGGGGGGTCGGACTGAACCCGTCCGTCGAACCGGACTCTTCTACTGTATCCCCATGCGCCAGTGCCGCGCGCAACTTCGGCCACAGCCGAGGGGCAAGTTTCGGTAACCATGCCGCACAACGGTTTCGTCCACGACCGAAATGCCGCCCGAACGGCCTACTCGCCAGTACACCTAAGCTGGCGTCCATGAGCCGGATCGCCGCCTTCTTCGACCTCGACAAGACCGTGATCGCGAAGTCGAGCACGCTGGCGTTCAGCCGGCCCTTCTTCCAGGAAGGGCTGATCAACCGCCGGGCGGTGCTGAAGAGCGCGTACGCGCAGTTCGTGTTCATGCTGGCCGGGGCGGACGCGGACCAGATGGACCGCATGAGGGCGCACATCACGGCGCTGGCGGCAGGCTGGGACGTCGAGCAGATCCGCAGCATCGTGAACGAGACGCTCTTCGACATCGTCGACCCACTTGTCTACAAGGAGGCGACACAGTTGATCGCCGACCACAAGGCCGAGGGTCACGACGTCGTCATCGTCAGCGCGTCCGGCGAGGAGCTCGTCGCGCCGATCGCGCAGATGATCGGGGCGGACTACAGCGTCGGCACGAAGATGGTCGTGCAGGACGGCCGCTACAGCGGTGAGGTCGACTTCTACTGCGCGGCGGACAACAAGGCGGTCGCCATCAAGCAGCTCGCGGCGGAGCACGGTTACGACCTCTCCCGCAGCTACGCCTACTCCGACAGCGTCACGGACCTGCCGATGCTGGAGGTGGTCGGCCACCCGACCGCCGTGAACCCGGACCGGGGCCTGCGCCGCACCGCCCTGGAGAAGGACTGGCCGGTGCTGCAGTTCGTCGACCCGGTGAGCCTGCGCGGCCGGATTCCGACGCCGTCGGGCAAGGCGGTCGCGGTGACGGCGATCGGCCTGGGCGCCGTCGCGGCGGCCGGTGCGGCCTGGTACGGCCTGCGGCGCAAGCGCGGACAGGGCTGAGTCAAGGGTTTCGCGGCCGCGGAACCCGATCGGTACCGGTACCGGCGGGTAGCGGCGACGGGCCGCGCACGTGGTGCCCTGGTGGGTGCACGGGCGCCGCCCTCTCAGCGGTACCGAACACGAAGTCCGGCTCACAAATCCTGACGCCCCAGTACTTTCCTTACTGAACGTGGCTTGAACGGTGCACCCTTCCGAGCCCTTGCTGTGACCGGGCACACGGTCTTAAATAGGTGGTGCGGACCTCCGGTCGGCCAGGGACCCGGCGAAGAGAAGCCGGACTCCACCCCGGCAGAGCTCCGTGCGCGGACTTCGAGTACCCACGCGCAGCACGCCGCGGGAGGCTTGTCGTCTAGGGCCTGCGTACCGGGACGCCGGACGCCGAGGCCAGGGTTGTACGACACGAGTTGCACGCTTGGTAACTCGCAAGCCCGCGCTGTCGACGGGGCACCCTTTCGAGGGTGCCCCGTTTGCTTGTCCCGGCGGAAGTGCCGCCGGACGGCACAATGTGCCCCCGTTGACCCACCCCGCAGCCGTGAGTAACTTGCGAACTACGCCAGTTACCTGTGGGAACATCACCGGGAGGCACGGACAAGTGCGGAAGTTCGCCGCGTTGACGCTGGTCACAGCCCTGCTCGCGCTCACGCCGGTGGCGAGAGCGGACGCCTCGGTGACCACTCTGCGTGGGATGTCGCTGGAAGAAAAGGTCGGCCAGCTCTTCGTCACGTACGTCAACGGCCAGGCCGCCGACGTCCCCCACCCCAAGAACCAGACCGACTTCGGCGTGGCCACGGCCGCGGAGATGGTGCGCAAGTACCAGCCGGGCGGAGTCATCTACTTCAACAACTCCAGCCGCGACAACATCGAGACGCCGCGGCAGATCGCGCAGCTGTCGAACGGCCTGCAGAAGGCCAGCAAGGTGCCGCTGCTCATCTCCATCGACCAGGAGATGGGCCTGGTCACGCGGATCGGGCCGCCCGCCACGCAGCTGCCGGGCAGCATGGCGCTGGGCGCCGGCCGCAGCACGGCCGACGCGGAGGAGGCCGCCAGGATCACCGCGCAGGAGCTGCGGGCGATGGGCATCAACCAGAACTTCGCCCCGGACGCGGACGTGAACTCCAACCCGGCGAACCCCATCATCGGCGTGCGCAGCTTCTCCAGCGACCCGCGGCTGGCGGCCGACATGGTCCGCGCACAGGTCCAGGGCTACGAGGGCCGCCGCTGGTTCGACCCGTCGTCGGTCACCTCGACCGCCAAGCACTTCCCCGGTCACGGCGACACGTCCGAGGACAGCCACACCGCGCTGCCGGTCTCGAACCGCAGCCTGGAGCAGTGGCGGCAGATCGACGCGCCGCCGTTCCAGGCCGCGATCGACGCCAAGATCGACTCGATCATGACCGCGCACATCCAGGTGCCGCGGATCGACCCTTCCGGCAACCCTGCGACGCTCAGCCCGAACGTCATCACCGGCCTGCTGCGCGACGAGCTGAAGTACGACGGCGTGGTGGTCACCGACTCGCTGGAGATGGACGGCGTCCGCAAGCTGCACACCGACGCCGAGATCCCGGTGCTGGCCATCAAGGCGGGCGTCGACCAGCTGCTGATGCCGCCGAACCTCGGTCTCGCGATCGACAGCGTGCTCAAGGCCGTGCGCAGCGGTGAGATCTCCGAGCGGCGCATCGACGAGAGCGTGCTGCGCATCCTGAAGATGAAGCTGCTGCGCGGCGTCATGCTCACCGCCCAGGTCGACGAGAACAGGGTCGACCGGGTCGTCGGCTCCAACACCGAACGGGCGCAGGCCATCGCCGACCGCACGATCACCGCCGTCCGCAACGACGAGCGGGCCATCCCGCTCAACGCCACGGCTCCGCTGGTCGTCGGCACGAGCGACGCTCCGGCGACGGCACTGGCGACCAGGCTCGGCGGCGCCAAGGTCGTCACGGCGACCAGCCCGACACCCGCGCAAGTCGAGCAGGCGCTCGCGGCGGCGGCGACCGCGGACAAGGTCGTCGTGCTGACGAACAACCTGAGCACCAGGCCGGCTCAGCTCGATCTGCTGAACCAGCTGGTCGCGACGGGCAAGCCGGTCATCGCGGTCGCCACCGGCAACCCGTACGACGTGGCGCACAGCGATGCGAAGACGTGGCTCGCGACCTACTCCACCACGACTGTCTCGATGGAGGCGCTGGCACGCATCCTGCTCGGTGAGGCCACGCCGAAGGGCAAGCTGCCGGTCGACGTCCCCGGCCCGACGCCCTACCCGTTCGGCCACGGGGTGACCTGGTGAGGCGGCGGAGCTTCCTCGCCGCGGGCGCGCTGTCCGTCCCCCTCGTCACCGCGTCGTCCACCGTGAACGCGACACCGCGGCTCGCCACGGCCTCCGAGCAGCTCGCCCAGGACGGCTGGCGCAAGCTCAGGGGCCGCAAGACCGGTGTGCTGACGAACCCGACGGGCATCCTCACGGACCAGACGCACATCGTCGACTCGATGGTGGCCCACGGCGTGCGGCCGACGGCGGTGTTCGGCCCGGAACACGGCTTCCGCGGCACGGCGCAGGCCGGTGGGTCCGAGGGCGACTACGCGGACCCGCGCACGGGCATCCCGGTGTACGACACGTACGGCGCCGACGCCGCGAAGATCCGGGCGATGTTCGTGAAGGCGGGCATCGACACGGTCGTGTTCGACATCGCGGACGTGGGCGCGCGTTTCTACACCTACATCTGGACGCTCTACACGGCGATGGACGCCGCGGCGGGCCTCGACTTCATCGTCCTGGACCGCCCGAACCCGATCGGCGGCGACGCGGCGGGCCCTCAGCTCGACCCCGCGTACGCGACGTTCGTGGGCCTGAAGCCGATCGTGCAGCAGCACGGCATGACGGTCGGCGAGCTGGCCCGGCTGTTCCAGGGCGAGTTCGGCCTGGCCACCCGGCTGGAGGTGGTCGACGTCCGCGGCTGGCGGCGCGACCAGCTCGACACGGGCCTGCCGTGGGTGCCGCCGAGCCCGAACATGCCCACGCAGGACACCGCGTTCGTCTACCCCGGCACGTGCCTGTTCGAGGGCACGGTGCTGTCCGAGGGCCGCGGCACCACCCGCCCGTTCGAGACGGTCGGCGCTCCCGGCGTCGACTGGCGCTGGGCGGAGGCCCTGAACGGGCTGGGGCTGCCGGGCGTGCGGTTCCGCGAGACGTACTTCTCCCCCACGTTCAACAAGTTCCAGGGCAAGACCTGCGGCGGGGTGACCCTGCACGTCACCGACGCGGGCAGGTTCGACGCCATCGGGGCGGCCGTGGCGATGCTGGTCACCGCCAGGTCGCTCTACCCGGACGTGTTCGCGTGGCGTCCCGACAACTGGATCGACAAGCTCAGCGGCTCCGACCGGCTGCGCACGATGATCGACGCCGGGACGTCCCCCGGCGAGGTCGCCGGCGCGTGGCAGGAGGAGTTGCAGCAGTTCCGCCGCACCCGCCAGCCCTACCTGCGCTACCGGTGAGGACGCCATGCTCATCCCTGCACTGGCCGTCGCACTCGTGACGGCCGCCGTTCCCGGACACTTCGACCAGCCCGCGGACGGTTTCGCGCCGCCGGGCACGACGCTGCGCGCGTCCAACCCGTACTGGGCGAACCTCGACCCCGAGCCGATCAACGCGGCGCTGCGGCAGCTCCACGACTTCACCAAGCCGCAGGCCAACGGCAAACCGCTCTACGCCGGTGCCGTCACGATGTACGTGCACGACGGCAAGATCGTGGCGCACGACCGCACGGGCTACGCGGTCCTGTACGAGGACCAGCAGACGCAGCTGCCCGAAGAAGAACGCGTTCCCATGCGCAAGGACACGATCTTCGACTTCGCGTCCATCTCGAAGCTGTTCACGTCGATCGCGGTGATCCAGCAGGTAGAACAGGGCCGGGTGGCCATCGACGAGAGAGTTGCCACCTATCTGCCCGAGTTCGGCGTGAACGGCAAAGAGGACATCACCGTCAAGCAGCTGCTCACGCACACGAGCGGCCTCGAACCGTTCATCCCGTTGTGGCAGCGGTATCCGGACGTCCCGTCACGCATCAAGGCCGTGATGGACGTGGCGCCGAAGTCCACGCCCGGCACGACGTACGTCTACTCCGACCTGAACCTGATCACGCTCGGCGAGCTGGTTTACCGGGTCAGCGGCAAGCGTCTCGACCAGGCGGTGCGCGACGGCATCACGAAACCGCTCGGCATGAAGGACACCGGCTACAACCCGAAGGCCAAGCACCGCACGGCCGCCACGGAGTTCCAGGCGTCACCGCCCCGCGGCATCGTCCGCGGTGAGGTGCACGACGAGAACGCGTGGTCGCTGGGCGGGGTGGCCGGGCACGCCGGTGTGTTCGGCACGGCGAAGGACCTCGCTGTCCTCGGCCAGACGATCCTCAACGGCGGCACGTACGGCGGTCGCCGGATCCTGTCCGAGCACTCGGTCGGGCTGATGCTGACGAACTTCAACCAGCAGTTCCCCGACAACGCCCACGGCCTGGGCTTCGAGCTGGACCAGCGCTGGTACATGGGCGGGCTGAGCGGTCCGGGGACGGCGGGCCACACCGGCTACACCGGCACGTCGTTCGTGATCGACAAGGCGTCGCGGTCGATCGCGATCCTGCTGACGAACCGGGTGCACCCGAGCCGCGACTGGGGCAGTGTCAACCCGGCGCGGCGGGTGGCGGCCGACGGCCTGGCGAACGCGCTGGCGGTCAAGGCGAACGGAAAGCAGTGGCGCGCAACGGCTTCCGGCGGCACGCTCACGGCGGACCGCCCGGTCGAGGTCTTCGTGGACGTGGACAAGGGCGACAAGCTCACCGTCCAGCACTGGGACGGCACCGCTTGGCAGGACGTACGCACGATCACCACCACTGAACGCCGATGGGTGGCCGTCGAGCAGAAGAAGTCGCGGTTCGTCTTCACCAAGGCAGGCCAGTACGACGGCCGTGGTGTGTACGTGCACGCACGGGGCAGCGTCACGGCCGACGGCTGGTCAGTGGCACGCCGCTAGCGCCTCCATGAAGGACGGGAGCGCCCGTGGAAACGCGGGCGCTCCGAAACTCACGACCACTCCCGAACGGTCGTCGTCGCTCTGCTCGTGCCGGAACCACGAGAGAGGGCTGACCGCGACCCCACGTTCACGCGCGGCGTCCACAACGGCCTTCTCGTGCGGCGTCTCCAACACGGCGTGCATCCCGGCGGCAATGCCGGATACGGACGCGTAAGGCGACACGGCATCCACGAGCCGGTCGCGACGCCGTTGGTACTTCAACCGCATCCGTCGCACGTGGCTGTCGTACGCACCGCGCGCCAGGAAGTCGGCCAACGTCAGCTGGTCGAGCATGCTGACGTGCTGCTCGCGGTTGGTCTTCAACGCGAGGACCGGGTCGACGTACCGGTCCGGCAACACCATCCACGCGATCCGCAACGCCGGTGACAACGCCTTGCTCGACGTGCCCAGGTACACGACGTGTTCCGGGTCCAGCCCTTGCACGGCCCCGACTGGTTGCCGGTCGTAGCGGAACTCGCCGTCGTAGTCGTCTTCCAGCACAAGGCCGTCAACGCGCCGTGCCCACTCCACGGCCGCAGCGCGCCGCCTCGGGTGCAGAGGGCCGCCCAACGGGAACTGGTGCGCCGGAGTCAAAACGCACGCGCGCAGGTCGTCGGGCAACTGCTCGGTGTTGGCGCCGTGGTCGTCCACCGCCAGCGGCACCGTCGACGTCCACAGCGACCGGTGGAACTGCAGTCCGTACTCCTCGACGACGACAGGCGGCGTGAACAGCTTGTCGAACATCTGCACGGCGCCGCCGAACCCGGAGCTCACGACGATCCGCTCGGGATCGGCCCGCACGCCCCGCGCCCGCGACAGGTACTCGGCGAGCGCCGTCCGCAGCTCGATCCGCCCCCTCGGGTCGCCTGGCCCGAACGCCTCCGACGGCGCGGCCATCAGCGCACGGCGGGTCGACCGGACCCATTCCGCGCGTGGGAACTCGGTGACGTCCGGCGTCGACACCCTGAGGTCGTACCGCACGTCCGACGCCGGCGCCCCGCGGTGCACGGGGGCGGGCGGCTCGACGCGTTGCGCCACCACGGTTCCCGACCCCTGACGCGCGGTGAGCCACCCTTCGGCCACGAGTGCCGCGTACGCCTCGGCGACGGTGTTGCGCGCGATCCCCAGGTCGGCGGCGAGCGAGCGCGACGCGGGCAGGCGGGTGCCGGGCGGCAGCCGTGCCGACCGGACCGCTTCCCGCAGCGACGCCGTCAACCGCTGCCGCAACCCACCTGGACCGGACAGGTCGAGGTGGAAGTCAAGATTGGCCCACGATTCCACGATCAGATTGCACCACGCCGGGGGCCAATCAGCGGCCTAGGTTGGGGTCATGACGAACCGCATCGACATCGCCAAGAAGGCCCCGAAGGTCTACCGCGCCATGATCGCCCTCGACGCCGCCGCCCGTGAGGGCCTCGACGAGCAGCTGGCCGAGCTGGTGCGCATCCGGGCCTCGCAGCTCAACCACTGCGCCTACTGCCTCAACATGCACACCGTCGACGCCAGGAAGGGCGGTGAGTCGGAGGCCCGCATCTACCTGCTGAACGCGTGGGAGGAGGCCGGGGACCTCTACACCGAGAAGGAGAAGGCCGCGCTTCGGCTGACCGAGGCCATCACCGTCCTGAGCAGCCACGAGTACGTCAGCGACGAGGTCTACGAGCGGGCCGCGCGGCACTTCGGCGAGGAGGAGCTGGCCCAGCTCATCGCGTTGATCTTCACGATCAACGCGTGGAACCGGATCGCCGTCTCGACTCGCAAGGTGCCCGACGTGCGGTGACACACGCGGGAGAGTGACTTTCGGACACAGTGCGTTGACCCTCGCAGTGGCGGTTAGTAAGTTTCCCACGTGTCCACTGAAAGCAGTGCCGAGTCCAGCCCGCTGGTCAAGATCCGGTCGTTGCTGCCGGGTCTCGCGCGCGCCGAGCAGCGCGTCGCGAAGGTGGTCCTGGAGAACCCGGGGACGGTCGCACACCGCAGCATCACCGAGGTGGCCGAGCAGGCCGGCACCAGCGAGACGACGGTGACGCGGTTCTGCAAGGCCATCGGCGTCGGCGGCTACCCGGAGCTGCGCATCGCGCTCGCCGCCGACACCGCCCGCAGCGCCGCCCGTGCCAACCACGACATGGGCGGCGACATCGGCCCCGGCGACGACCTCCGGCAGGTCGTCGGCAAGGTCGCGTTCGCCGACGCCCGCGCCGTCGAGGAGACCGCGGAGCAGCTCGACGTCGAGGCCCTCGACAAGGTCGTCCAAGCCGTGGCGGGTGCCCGCCGGGTGGACGTCTACGGGTTCGGCGCGAGCGCCTTCGTCGCGTTCGACATGCAGCAGAAGCTGCACCGCATCGGCTTGACGTGCTTCGCGTGGAACGACACGCACATCGCGCTGACGTCGGCGGCCGTGCTCACCGGCGCGGACGTCGCCGTCGGCATCTCGCACACCGGCTCGACCTCGGAGACCGTCGAGGCGCTGCGGGTCGCCCGCGAGACCGGCGCGACGACGGTCGCCCTCACGAACTTCCCGCGGTCGCCGATCACCGAGGTCGCCGACCACGTCCTCACGACGGCCGCGCGCGAGACGACGTTCCGCTCCGGCGCGATGGCCAGCCGGATCGCCCAGCTCACGGTGATCGACTGCCTGTTCATCGGCGTGGCCCAGCACCACGTCGACACGGCCAAGACGGCGCTGGAGGCCACGTACGAGGCGGTGTCCGGTCATCGGCTGGGCGCCAGACCGGACGGGCGAAGGCGGCCGCGGGAGACGTCTAAATGACCTCGCCCCGGAACGATGTGGTGGTGCGCGTGGAATCTCCGACCGAGCAACGGAACCCGCGCACCGCGGACATCGACCGGGTCCCCACGCTCGACGTGCTCCGGATGATCAACGACGAGGACCGCACGGTCCCGGCCGCGGTCGCGCGGGCCCTGCCGGACCTGGCCATCGCGGTCGACCTCGGCGTCGCCGCGATCTCCTCCGGCGGTCGCGTCCACTACGTCGGCGCGGGCACGTCCGGCCGGCTCGCGACGCTCGACGCCGCCGAGCTGGTGCCCACGTTCAACGCGCCCGACGACTGGTTCGTCGCCCACCACGCCGGCGGGACCGAAGCCCTCGTCCGTGCCGTCGAGGAGGTCGAGGACCACTCCGGCGCCGCTCAGATCCGCCGCTACGCGACCGGGAAAGACCTGGTGGTGGGCGTGACGGCGTCCGGGCGCACGCCGTTCGTGATCGGCGCTCTGGAAGAGGCGCACACGCTCGGCGCCCGCACCGTGCTGGTGTCGAACAACGCGTCGGTGCCGTTCACGCCGGACGTCCTCGTCACGCTGGACACCGGCCCGGAGGCCATCGCGGGCTCCACCCGGATGAAGGCGGGATCGGCCCAGAAGCTCGTCCTGACATCGTTTTCCACCGCGGTGATGGTGAAGCTCGGCCGGACCTACTCGAACCTGATGGTCAGCATGCGCGCCACCAACGCGAAGCTGCGCGGACGCACGATCCGGATCCTGCACGAGGCCACCGGCCTGCCCGCGAACGACTGCGAGCAGGCGCTGGCCGAGTCGTCCGGCGACCTCAAGGTGGCGCTGGTCCACCTGCTCGCCGGGGTGCCGGCCGATCGTGCGGCGGCGGCGCTGGAGGACACGCAGGGCCACGTCCGCGACGCGCTGGGCCGGCTAGCCGGCTGACGTGACGTCGGGCCCGAAGATCTCGTAGTGGACGTCGGTGACCCCGGCGCCGATCAGCTGGGCCCGCGCGGCGCGCAGGAACGGCGCTGGTCCACACAGGTAGGCGGTGGTGTCCGCCGGGATGTCGATGCCGCCGAGATCGACGTACCCGGTCCGCTCGGCAGGCCACTCGCCGACCGGCCGCTCGTAGAAGACGTGCGCCTGCCCGTCCTCCAGCTTCGCGACGAGCTGGGCGAGCTCGGCGCGGAACGGGTGGCTGAACTGGTCGTGGTCGCCGTGCACGGCGATGACCCTGCGCGGTGAGCCGGTGGCGACCAGCTCGGCGAGCATCGCGATCATCGGCGTGCAGCCGATCCCGGCCGACGCGAACAGCACGGGGTTGTCGCCTGGCCGCAGCGTCACGTCCCCGGTCGGCCGGCTGAGCTTGAGCGTGCTGCCGACCGGCGCGTGGTCGTGCAGGCGGGTCGACACCTCGCCATCCCGCTTGACGGAGAACTGCAACGCGTCGTCGGTGCGGCCGGAGAGGCTGTACTGGCGGATCTGCCGGGCGCCGTCGGGCAGCGGCACGTGCACCGAGATGTACTGGCCGGGCTTGTTCAGCGGCACCGGCCCGCGCACCGGCCTGACCACGAACGTCACGACGTCGTCGGTCTCCTGGAACCGCGCGATGACCCGGTACTCGTCCTGGCCGCGCGGCAGAAAGCGCTCCATCCCGATCAGCGTGTCGGCCATCAGCCAGTAGACCTCGCTCCACGCCGCGGCGATCTCCGGCGTGACGTCGAGGACCTCGCCGATCGCGGCCATGAGGTGCTTGTGCACCACCGTGTACTGGCCGGCCGTGACGCCGACGGACACGTGCTTGTGCGCGATGCGGCGCAGCATCGCGTCGGGTCTCTTCCCTTCGAGCAGCCCGGTGGCGAAGACCGCGACCGACCCGGCGAGCGCCTGGGCCTGGGTGCCGTTGGCCTGGTTGCCGCGGTTGAACAGGTGCCGCAGCAGGATCGGGTGCTCCTCGAACATGCGGGCGTAGAAGTTGCGGCTGATCTCGCCGATGGCCGCGCCGACGGCGGGCAGGGTGGCTTCGACGAGTTCGGCGGACTTCGGGGACAACATCGGCGGGCTCCTCAGTTCGGCTGCAGGCTCAGCAGTACGGGACCGGTGGGATCGGCGACGAGGTCCTCGACGCGCAACGGATCGAGCGAGGCGTAGAAGGCTTCCTGGGCCTGGCGCAGCGCACGCCGCAACCGGCAGGCGGCGCTCAGCGGGCACCGCACCTCGCCTTCGCAGTCGACGACGTCGCCGACGCCCTCCAGCTCGCGCACCAGCCATCCGACCGAGAGGGAGCGGCCTTCGGCGGCGAGCGCCAGACCGCCTCCCCTGCCGCGCCGCGCGCGCACCACTCCGAGGTGCTGCAACTGGGCCACGACCTTGGCCGCATGGGTGTACTGCACTCCCATGACTTCGGCGACTTCCCGCGTGGTCGGGTTGGCCCATTCGTCGGAAACGGCCAGCCGCATCACGATCCGCAACGCGATGTCGGTGCTCTTGGTCAGCCTCACGTGATCGACGCTAGCGTAATTGGAATCTGAGATACGTGTTATCCGCGCGACACCGGCGCCAGCAGCTCGGCGGTCACGTCCCACAGCCGCCGCTCGCGGTCCCTGTCGTGCGCCACCGGTTGCACGTCCGCGACCCGGTTCTTCAGCACGAACGCCCCGTCACGAAGGTGCGCCCACTTGTCGTCGAGGGCGACGGAGGCGAGCAACGGCCCCGAGGTCTGCGGCTTCGACATCCCCGGCAGCCTGCCGAGGAACCGGCTGACAGCCTGGACGGCGGGCGGTGCGTTGCGGCCCAGTCCCGTGCCGGGCATCCAGCCCGGTTCGAACACGGACACACCGATGCCGTCTCCGACGCGTCGTTGCAGCTCGTGCGCGTAGTAGAGGATCGCCAGCTTCGCCGTGGAGTAGGCGGCCATCGAGTCGTCGGCGCGGGCGCCGGCCAGCTCCACCGGGTCGGCCCACCGCGCCGGTGTCACGCCGAGCAGCTTGCGCCAGAAGTTCTGGTGGTAGGTGTTCGACCCGAGCAGCACGATCCGGGCCGGTGCGGTGAACCGGTCGAGCAGGGCGCCGATCAGCTGGGCGTGGGCGAGGTGGTTGACCGCGAACGTCAGCTCGTGGCCGTCGGCCGAGGTCTGCCCGGCCGAGGCGAGCCCGGCATTGGCGACCAACGCCCGCAACGGCCGCACGGCACCGCTGTCCAGCAGCTCACGAACGGTGGCAGCGGCAGCGCGGACGTCCGCCAGGCTCGCCAGGTCGCAGCCGATCTCGTGAACGTCCGCACCGAGCGCGCGGGCCTCCGCGGCGACGGCGGTGAGCTCCGCTCCCCTGCGTCCGACCAGCAGCAGGTCGGGCTTGTCCTTCCGGCGGGCCATCGCGAGCACGGCGTGCCTGCCGAGGTTCTTCGTCGGTCCGGTGATCAGCACAGTTCCAGTCATGACCCCGAGCTTGCGAGGACCACCGGACGTCAACCAGCGGCCCGGTTTTCGTAGGACTGGCAGACACAGGACAACGTCCGCGAGCCCGCGCACACTGGAGGCCGTGGAGACGTGGGAGTTCGGCCGGACGGTGCGGCGCTGGCGCGACCGGGTCGCACCGGAAGCAGCCGGGGTGCCCACCGGCCGTCGACGCCGGGCGGCCGGGTTGCGCCGCGAGGAACTGGCCGCGCTCGCAGGCATCTCCGCCGACTACCTGACCCGTCTGGAACAAGGCCGCGCGAGGGCCCCCTCGGCACAGGTCGTGGAAGCACTCGCGAGGGGTCTACGACTGACCGACGCCGAACGCGACCTGCTCTACACCCTCGCCGGACACGCCACGCCAGGGCGGGACGTCGTGCCGTCACGGGTGACCGCGAGCGTGCGGAGGTTGCTCGACCGTCTGTCACACACGCCCGTCGTCGTGCACGACGCGACGTGGACGCTAGTGCAGGCCAACGCGCCGTACGACGCCCTCATGGGCGACACGACCGCGTGGAACGGGTTGGAACGCAACGCCGTCTGGCGCAACGTCACCGGTATGCCCACACGGGTCGTCCACACGCCTGAAGAGCAGGCACTGCACGAGGCTCGCCTCGTCGCCGACTTCCGCCTCACGGCCTCGCGCTACCCGGCCGACCTCGGGCTGCGCCGCCTGGTCACCGCCCTGACCGGCAATGAACGCTTCGCGGAGCTGTGGAACGCCGACGACCCGGCGATCCCCGCGCCGCCGACCCGGCACAAGACGATCGACCACCCCGCCGCGGGCCTGATCACGCTCGACTGCGACACCCTCGTCGTCACCCAGGACGACCTGCGGATCACCGTCTACACGGCGGAACCGGGCACCGAGGACGCCGACCGCCTCGCGCTGGCCCTGGTCGTGGGGACCCAGTCGCTAACCGGGTAGCACCGGACGCCACGGGATCGGCGTCGACAGCACCATCGCGCTGGACGTCTCCCCGTGCGTCGCCAACCGCACGAGCAGCCGTTCCAGCTCGACGATCGACGTGGTGACGACCTTGACCACCGAGCAGATGTCTCCGGTCAGCCGCACCACCTCAACCACCTCGGGCAGGTCGTCCAGCAGCTCGGGGTGCACGGTGATGCACCGCGGCCCGTAGCACTTCATGCGCACCAACGCGACGACCGGACGTCCGACGACGGTCGGGTCCACCACGGCGCGATAGCCGGTGATCGCACCCATGTTCTCCAGCCTGCGGACCCGTTGCGCCACGGTCGGCGGCGACACGTGGACCCGACGCGCCAGCTCGTTGTACGACAGCCGCGCATCCTCTTGGAGGGCCTCCAACAGGGCCTTGTCCACCTCGTCCAACATGAATGCAAAGCTACCCGCCGAACTGCTTTGCGTTCGGAAGAGATTCGCGCCGAACGCCTTTCGTCGTCCATTCAGGTGAGCGGCGGTTCCGGCGAAGATTGAGGACATGAGCTGCCCCGTGTCCCCCAAGCTGGATTTCGGCGGCACCACGCCGTACGAGGACTACGTGCACGCGTCGGTGCTGCACACCCTTCAACAGCAGTGGTCCAAAGATCCGCGGGAGATGTCGTTCCTGGTCATCACGCAGGTCATGGAGCTGTACTTCGGCCTGCTCTGCTTCGAGTGGCGGCAGGCGCAGAGCGAGCTGCGCTCCGACGACCTGCGCGCGGCCGTGCGCACCCTGCGCCGCTCCGACCTGCACCTGCAGGCCCTGTCCGCCGCATGGCGGCCGATCGCGCGGATGACGCCGACCGAGTTCAACTCGTTCCGCGACGCGCTCGGCGAGGGGTCCGGCTTCCAGTCCGGCATGTACCGCGAGATGGAGTTCCTCCTCGGCGAGAAGTCCCGTTCGATGCTCGTGCCGCACCGCGCGGTGCCCGCGATGCACGAGCAGCTGGAGAAGTCGCTGGCCGAGCCGTCGCTCTACGACGACGTGCTGGCGGCGTTGCGGCGGCGCGGTTTCGACATCCCGCAGGCCGTGCTGGACCGCGACCTGACGCAGGCGTACCAGCCGTCCCCCGAGGTCGAGCAGGTGTGGGCGGCGATCTACCGCGGCGACGACCGCGACCTGCTGGAGCTGGGCGAGGCGCTGACCGACATCGCGGAGGAGTTCGCGCGCTGGCGCTACGACCACCTGCTGGCGACCCGTCGCTCGATGGGTGCCAAGACCGGCACGGGCGGGTCCGCCGGTGTCGCGTGGCTGGAGAAGCGCACCCAGCGGTCGGTGTTCCCGGAGCTGTGGACCGCGAGGAGCTACGTGTGAGGCGGCACCTGTTCGACCTCCCCGAGGGGGTCGTCTACCTCGACGGCAACTCCCTGGGCGCACTGCCCAAGAACGTCGCCGCGCGCATGCAGGAGGTCGTGCGGCACCAGTGGGGTGAGCGGCTGATCCGCTCGTGGTCCGAGGGCTGGTGGGAGACGCCGCAACGGGTCGGCGACCGCATCGGCAGGCTGGTCGGGGCCGCGCCGGGCCAGGTCGTCGCCGGCGACTCGACGTCGGTCAACGTCTACAAGGCGCTGATGGGCGCCGTTCAGGGCACCGACCGGTCCGAGATCGTGTGCGACGAGTCGACGTTCCCCACCGACGGCTACATCGCGCAGTCCGTGGCCTCGTTGACGGGGTTGCAGATCCGGGCCGCACGTCCGTCCTCTTTGGACTTCACCGAGGACACCGCCGCGGTGCTGCTCAACCACGTCGACTACCGGACCGGCGAGCTGCACGACATGAAGGCGCTCACCGAGCAGGCGCATTCCGTCGGCGCGCAGGTGGTCTGGGACCTCTGCCACAGCGCGGGTGTGCTGCCGGTCGAGCTGGACGCGCTCGGTGTCGACTTCGCGATCGGCTGCACCTACAAGTTCCTCAACGGCGGACCGGGCTCACCGGCGTTCATCTACGTGCCGCACGCGAAGCAGGCGACGTTCGAGAACCCGCTGTCGGGCTGGAACGGCCACCGCGAGCCGTTCGGCATGAAGCCGTCGTACGAACCCGATCCCGGCATCGTCCGCGCACGGGTCGGCACGCCGGACATCCTGTCGATGCTCGCGCTCGACGCGGCCCTGGACGTGTGGGACGACGTCGACCTGGCCGAACTGCGGCAGCGTGGTCTGGCGCTGACGGCGTTGTTCCGCGAGCACGTCGAGAAGCTCACGAACCTCGAGGTCATCACGCCGGAGAACCGCGGCAACCAGATCTCGGTCCGTTGCCCGGACGCCAAGGCCGTGATGGACGAGCTGATCGCACGTGGCGTCATCGGCGATCACCGGCCGCCGGACGTCCTCAGGTTCGGGTTCGCGCCGCTCTACGTGACCGACGAGGACGCCATCCGGGCCGCCGAAGTGCTGGCCGACGTCATCCGGTGAGTGCGGCGTCCGCGATGCTCTTCGCCTCGCGGGCGCCCGCCTCCATCGAGGAGCAGACGAACAAGATCCACTGCGCCAGGCCCTCCAGGGTCCCCGACGCGAACGCGACCGACGCGGCCTCGTACTCGGCCGACCGGCGCAGGCACGCCACCTCCGGCACGCCCAGGCCCTTCGGGTCGAGGCCGGTGGAGATCGACGTCATCCTGGCCGCGGCACGGGCCACCACGCCGTTGGCGACGTCGAACGGCGCCAGGCCGAGCAGCTCGCCGTGCACGACCGCCACGAGCACCGGCGCCGGCACGGACGTCCCGCCGGTGACCAGCGAGCCGAGCAGGTCGAGCCGCTGCGACACGTCCTCGGAGACGCGCGGCCTGCCGAGGTCGGTCGTCAGGTCCGCGGCGGCCAGGACGTGCAGCCGCGCGAGGGCCTGCAACGGCGCGCGCTGCCACGTCCCCACGAGCCCGCCCAGCGCCTCGGCGACCCGCAGGGAGCCCGCGAGGACCGGGTCGGAGACCTCGCCGGACTCGGGGATCTCGGTCGGGCCGCCCTCCAGCGCCGCCGACGCGCGGGCGGCCCTGACCGACGCCTCCGCCGCCGTGGTGGCCCAGCCGCGCAGGTTCACCCGATGACGGTGGACCTGGAAGACGGCGTCCTTGGCGGCGTTCGCGGCGTCGGCCACGCCGGGCAGGGACAGCAGCGGGGCGAGGGGATCGGTCACGGTTGCGGAGAGTACCTGACCAGGTGAAACGGGTGATCCAGCTCACTGTGCGGACCGCTGAGCGCGCAGTCTCGCCCGTTCAACGAGTCATGCGTGCCAGGAACAGACAAAACGGGTTACACAATGACGGCCGTGTAACACCGCCCGCCCCAAATTGGTCTGAACCTTTTTGGGGAGGAACCTGTTGGAAGTGAACTGGCTCGCACTACGGTCAGTACCCGTCCCCAACCGGTCTGGACTTTCCAGGAGGTCTCGCACCATGACGCAGTCGCCAGGCCAGGGCAAAGCCTTGGACAACCTGCTCACGGAGAGCAGGACGTTCCCGCCCTCCGACGAGTTCGCGGCACAGGCGAACGCGAAGCCCGAGCTGTACGAGGAGGCGAAGGCCGACCGCGAGGCGTTCTGGGCGAAGCAGGCGGAACGGCTGCACTGGGACACGAAGTGGGACCAGGTGCTCGACTGGTCGGACGCGCCGTTCGCGAAGTGGTTCGTCGGCGGCAAGCTCAACGTCGCCTACAACTGCGTCGACCGGCACGTCGAGTCCGGCCACGGCGACCAGGTCGCCATCCACTGGGAGGGCGAGCCCGGCGACTCCCGCGCCATCACCTACGCCGAGCTGCAGCGCGAGGTCTCCAAGGCCGCGAACGCGCTCACCTCGCTGGGGATCGGCGCCGAGGACCGCGTCGCGATCTACATGCCGATGGTGCCCGAGGCGATCTTCGCGATGCTCGCGTGCGCCCGCGTCGGCGCGATGCACAGCGTCGTGTTCGGCGGCTTCTCCGCCGAGGCGCTGCGCACCCGCATCGAGGACTCCTCGTGCCGCCTCGTGATCACGACCGACGGCCAGTACCGCCGCGGCAACCCGGCCCCGCTCAAGCCGGCCGTCGACGAGGCCGTCGCGGGCGCGCCGTCGGTGGAGAAGGTCATCGTCGTCAAGCGCACCGACACCGAGGTCGCGTGGACCGACAAGGACGTGTGGTGGCACGAGCTGGTGGACTCGCAGTCCGACCAGCACACCCCCGAGGCGTTCGACTCCGAGCACCCGCTCTTCATCCTCTACACCTCGGGCACCACGGGTAAGCCGAAGGGCATCCTGCACACGTCCGGCGGCTACCTCACGCAGACGTCGTACACGCACCACCACGTGTTCGACCTCAAGCCGGACACCGACGTGTACTGGTGCACCGCGGACATCGGCTGGGTCACCGGCCACAGCTACATCGTCTACGGCCCGCTGTCGAACCGCGTGACGCAGGTCGTCTACGAGGGCACCCCGAACACGCCGCACGAGGGCCGCCACTGGGAGATCATCCAGAAGTACGGCGTCTCGATCTACTACACGGCGCCGACGCTGATCCGCACCTTCATGAAGTGGGGCGCGGACATCCCGGCCAAGTACGACCTGTCGTCGCTGCGGGTGCTGGGCTCGGTCGGCGAGCCGATCAACCCCGAGGCGTGGATCTGGTACCGCGAGAACATCGGCGGCGGCAAGGCCCCGATCGTCGACACGTGGTGGCAGACCGAGACCGGCGCGATCATGATCTCGCCGCTGCCTGGTGTCGTCGCGACCAAGCCCGGTTCTGCGCAGCGCCCGCTGCCCGGCATCGGTGCGAAGGTCGTCAACGACGAGGGCGTCGAGGTCGAGCACGGCGGCGGTGGCTACCTGGTGCTCGACGAGCCGTGGCCGTCGATGCTGCGCGGCATCTGGGGCGACGAGGAGCGCTACAAGGACACCTACTGGTCGCGTTTCGCCGACCAGGGCTATTACTTCGCGGGCGACGGCGCCAAGTACGACTCCGACGGCGACCTGTGGCTGCTCGGCCGCGTCGACGACGTGATGAACGTGTCCGGCCACCGCATCTCCACCACCGAGGTCGAGTCCGCGCTGGTCTCGCACCCGACCGTGGCCGAGGCGGCCGTCGTCGGCGCGTCCGACGCGACCACCGGCCAGGGCATCGTGGCGTTCGTGATCCTGCGCGGCGGCGCCGGTGACGACGCGGGCGGCGCCGAGGCCATCAAGGCGCTGCGCGACCACGTGGCCAAGGAGATCGGCCCGATCGCGAAGCCGCGGCAGATCATGGTCGTGCCGGAGCTGCCGAAGACGCGGTCCGGCAAGATCATGCGCCGCCTGCTGCGCGACGTGGCGGAGAACCGCGCGGTCGGCGACGTGACGACGCTCGCCGACTCGTCGGTGATGGACCTGATCTCGGCGGGCCTGCAGTCGGGCAAGTCCGAGGACTGATCTCACGGGTCACAGGTGACGGGCGTCCCCCTCCGGGGGCGCCCGTCCGCGTTATGGTTGGACACAGGTGTGCCGGGAAGTCTGGTCGGCGTGGAATCGCCATGCCCGCCGACCGCCCCGGGAGCACCGTGTCGAGCAAGAAGACCGTCGCCGCCGAGTTCGCCCGCTACCTCCGCACCGAGACCGTGGGCGGCACCGTGTTGCTCGTCGCCACGGCCATCGCGCTCGTCTGGGCGAACTCGCCGATCTCGGAGACGTACTTCTGGCTGCGCGACCTGCACCTCGGGCCGCTGTCGGTCGGTGACTGGGCCAAGGACGGCCTGCTGGCGATCTTCTTCTTCGTCGCGGGCCTGGAGCTGAAACGCGAGCTCGTCGTCGGCGAGCTGTCGAACCTCAAGGCGGCGACCCTGCCGGTCATCGCGGCGGCCGGCGGCATGGTCGCGCCCGCGCTGATCGCGCTGACGATCGGCTGGGGAGAGCCCGGCATCGAGAAGGCGTGGGCGATCCCGGTCGCCACGGACATCGCGTTCGCGCTGGGCGTGCTCGCGCTGACGGCGTCCGGGCTGCCGTCGAGCATCCGGGTGTTCCTGCTCAGCCTCGCCGTGGTGGACGACCTCGGGGCGATCATCGTGATCGCCGTCCTGTTCACCGCCCAGTTCAACCTGCTCGCGGGCGCCGCCGTCGTGGCGCTGCTCGCGCTGTACTGGTTCCTGCAGCGCAGGCGGGTCACCAGCGCGTGGCTCTACGTGCCGATCGCGCTCGGGACCTGGTGGTTCATGCACGAGTCCGGCATCCACGCCACGATCGCGGGCGTCGCGCTGGCGCTGCTGACGAGGGTCAAGCGCGACCCGTACGAGCAGCACGCGCCGGCCGTGCGGCTGGAGCACCGGCTGCAGCCGTTCTCCGCCGGGGTGGCGGTGCCGGTGTTCGCGCTGTTCGCGGCGGGTGTGCCGGTGGGCGCCGAGGCGATCGGCAAGCTCTTCTCCGACAAGATCGCGATCGGCGTGGTCGTCGGCCTCGTGGTCGGCAAGGTGATCGGCATCGTGGGCGCCTCGGCGCTCGCCGTGTGGCTCAAGGCGGCGGTCTGGCCGTCCGGTGCCGGGCCGCGCGACATCGTGGCGGTCGCGGTGCTGGGCGGTGTCGGGTTCACCGTCAGCCTGCTCATCGCGGAGCTCTCGCTGGCCGAACCGGAGACCGCGAAGGCCGCCGTGCTGTTCGCCTCGATGATCGCCTCGCTGCTCGCGGCGGTGTTGCTCATTCGCCGCAGCCGGGCGCATGGCACGATGTCGGAGTGACCACCAGGGAGCACATTGCGTCGATTCCGCTGACCGCGGACGACCCGACAGCCGAAGCCACGATCGGTGGCCTGGTCCGCGACGCGACCGCCCACGTGTCGACTCTGGTCAGAGCCGAGGTCGAGCTCGCCAAGGGCGAGATCGCGGCCGAGGTCAAGAAGGGTGTGAAGGGCAGCGTCTTCTTCATCGTCGCGCTGACGGTGTTGTGCTTCAGCCTGTTCTTCCTCTTCATGGCGCTCGGGTTCGGGTTCGCCGAGTGGTTCGGCTGGGGCTACTGGGCGGGCTTCGGGCTCGTCTTCGCCGTGATGATGCTGACCGCCGTGCTGTTCGCGTTCCTCGGCTACCGCAAGGTGCGCAAGATCAGGGCACCGGAGAAGTCGATCGCGGCCGCCAGGGACACCGTCACGGCGCTGACCCAGCGCAAGGGTGACTCCGACTGAGCCGCAAGCCCGACCCGTCGGTGGTGCGGGTCGCTGGCCCCTGGACGCACCGCGACGTCTCGGCCAACGGCATCCGCCTGCACGTCGCCGAACTCGGCGACGGACCGCTGGTGCTGCTGCTGCACGGGTTCCCCGAGTTCTGGTGGTCGTGGCGGCACCAGCTGACGGCGCTGGCCGAGGCCGGGTACCGCGCGGTCGCCGTCGACCTGCGCGGGTACGGCGACTCGGACAAGCCCCCGCGCGGCTACGACGGGTTCACGCTCGCCGGTGACGTCGCCGGGCTGGTCAAGGCGCTCGGCGCCCGCCGCGCGCACCTCGTCGGCAGCGCCTGGGGCGGTGCGACGGCGTGGACGGTCGGCGCGCTGCACCCGCGGGTGGTGTCGTCGGTCTCGGTGCTGTCCGCACCGCACCCGCTCGCGATGCGCCGCGCGTTCCGCCGCCACCCGCGGGTGAACTCGCACGTGCTGCGCTTCCAGCTGCCGATCCACCCGGAGCGCTGGCTGACCGGCGAGAACGGCCTTCAGGTCGCCAAGCTGCTGTCGGCGTGGGCCGGTCCGAAGTGGCGGTCGGCGCCGGAGTTCGACGAGGTCATCCGCCGTTGCCGGCAGGCGATGACGATCCCCGGCGTCGCGCACAGCGCGATGGAGTACTACCGCTGGGCGGTGCGGTCACAGCTGCGCAGCGACGGCCGCCGGTTCACCGAGGCGGTCGACAAGCCGCTGGAGGTGCCGGTGCTGCAGATCCAGGGCGCGCTCGACCCGATCACCCTGGAGTCGTCGGCGCGCGAGTCGCTGCCGTGGCTCGGGCCGGAGTCGGACTTCCGCTACCTGCCGGAGGTGGGGCACTTCCCGAACCAGGAGGCACCCCACACCACGAGCCGGCTGATCACCGAGTTCCTGCGGAAGTCGAGCTGAACGCGCTCTTCAGCTCGTGCGCCGGGTCGGCGGGCAGCTCCACGGACCGCCAGGCGATGTAGCCGTCCGGCCGGACGAGCGAGGCACCCTTCTCGGACAGCCCGAACACGTCGAGCCGCTCCACGCGCTCGTACCGGAGGCCGAGTCCGGCCGCGGCCTCCTCCCACTGCGGGTGGTCGGCGACGAGCACCCAGCCGCGTTGGAAGAGGTCCAACGTGGACTTGCCGGGCTCGATCCACACGTGCGGCGCTCGCGTGCCGGGCTGGCCGTTCCACTGCTCGGGCAGCTGCGCGGGCGGCAGCTCGGGACCGGCACCGAGCACGGCGGCCGAGCGGTAGAGCAGGCCGAAGTGCATGGCGTCGTTCTCGTAGAGCGGCCCCTCCTCCTTCTTGCCGTCCCGGTCGTGGCCGTCGTTGCGCGCGAAGATCTGCTGGTGGCAGAGCAGCGCGACGGGCCGCCGTTCGACGTCGTAGGTGTCCAGGAGGGACGGTCGTGACTCTCCGTTGAGGACGGCGGCGAGCTTCCACGCGAGGTTGTGCGCGTCCTCGATGCCGACGTTCGCCCCGAACCCGCCGCGGCTCGGCGGCAGCGTGTGCGCGGCGTCGCCCGCCAGGAACACCCGGCCCTGCGAGAACCGGTCGGCGACCGAAGCGCTGATCGTCCACCGGCCGGTCGTGATGATCTCCACGGGCAGGTCGTCGCGGCCGATCGCCCGGTTGATCTGCCGCAGCAGCTCCGCCTCGTCGTACTCGCGGTCGTCGAGCATCAGGACCCAGCGGCCGTCGCCGTAAGTGGTCAGGAAGCCGACACCGTCCACGACGAACTGTCCGATGCCGTCCTTGAGGTACTCGTCGAGCGGCGCGCGGAACAGCACGCTGCGGGACGTGTGCATGTAGCCGCGGCCACTGCGGGTGATGCCGAGCGCCTCGCGGATCGGGCTGCGGTGCCCGTCCGCGGCCACCAGGTAGTCCGCGCGGATCTCGTACGGTTCGCCGTCACCCTGGACGACGGCCGTGACGCCGTCGTCGTCTTGGACGAACTCCAACATCCTGGTGCTCATCCTGATGTCCGCGCCGAGCTCGCGGGCCTTCTCGCGCAGCATCGGCTCCATCCGGTCCTGCGCCACGCCCACGCCCGCGCTGGGTGAGTGCTCGACGTCGGAGACCTTCGCCGGCGGCGACCAGAACGTCTCCTCGAACCGTTCGCCGACCAGGCTCGCGACCCGCACCCGCCGGATGCCGAAGCCCTTCGACATCCGGCTCTCCGGCAGGTCCTGCTCGATCCCGGCCGCCCGCAGCAGCTCACCGGTCCGCGCCGTGAAGCCGACCGCCCGCGGGTGCGGCGAGCTGCCAGGGTGCTTCTCCACCAACGTCACGTCCACACCACGCCAGGCCAGGAACAACGCGGCCGACGTCCCCGCCAGACCGCCCCCGACCACCAGCACCGAAGTCTTCATCGCATCCTCCAGATACACCGTATTGGCTCGATACACTGTATCGCGATGAGACGGTGTATTGTCCAGTCCGATGTCGAACGAGACCGTGTGGGAGCGCCCGGAGCCTCCCGGAAAGCCGTCCCCGGCGCCGCTGAGCAGGGACCTGATCGTCGAAGCCGCGATCAGGCTCGCCGACGGGGGCGGGCTCGACGAGGTGTCCTTCCGCAAGGTCGCCGCCGCGCTCAACGCCGGACCGATGCGCCTCTACGGCTACGTCGAGACCAAGGACGAGCTGCTCGACCTGATGGTTGACGAGGTGTACGGCGAGATCACGCCACCGCCGCCGTCAGCGGACTGGCGGGAAGGGTTGCGGCACGTCGCCCACGGCGTCCGGGCGGCGGCCAAGCGGCACGAGTGGTTCATCGACCTGCTCAGCAACCGTCCCCACCAGGGCCCGAACGCGCTCACCCACCTGGAGTCGACCCTCGCGACCGTCGGGTTCGACGACATCGACGAGGTGATGAGCGCGGTCGGCGCGGTCATGGCCTACGTCTTCGGCGCCGTCCGCGGCGAGATCACCGAACTGCGCGCCGAACGCACCACGGGCATGACCGAGGAGCAGTGGCAGCGCGCCAACGGCCCGTACATGGAACGCATGCTCGCCACCGGCCGGTACCCGATGCTCGGCAAGGTGATGCACGAGTCGAGCGACCGCGACCCGGAGGCAGTGTTCGACGAGGGCCTCGACTACGTCCTGCTCGGCATCGCCACCAAGCACGGCCTCTGACCCGCACCGCCCGGCTCCTTGGCGCGAACCACCCGTCCGCACACCCACTTCACCCTCTCCGGGCACTCACGCGGGGCGCTTTCGTACGCGTCACAAGTACGCGGGGACCCCGCGTACTTTCGGCAACCGCACGTGAGGTGGGTCAGTTGGCGCAGCCCTGGGTGGACACGCGGCGGGTCAGCGTCGGCGCCTTCTGCACCATCGGCTGCACCTGCTGGGCCGTGAGCACGAACCCGGTCTCCGGGTCGTCGACCGCGGCGCCGAACACCACGCCCATCACCCGGCCGTTCGTGTCGACCAGCGGGCCACCGGAGTTGCCGGAACGGACCTCGGCGCGGACGGTGTAGACGTCCCGCGTCACCGTCTGCGCGTCGTAGATGTCCGGGCCGCGCAGCAGCGAGATCCGCTCGCGCACACGGGCGGGCGACGACTTGTACGGACCGTCCAGCGGGTAGCCGAGCACGATGCCGTCCTCGCCCGGCTGCACCTCGTCCGCCCGGAACTGCAGCGGCGTGGCCTCCAGGTCCGGCACCGCGAGCACGGCGATGTCCGTGCTCGGGTCGTAGGAGACGACGGTGGCGTCGAACTGGCCGCGGCCGACCTCGATCGTCACCTCGTTCGTGCCGGCGACGACGTGCGCGTTCGTCATGACGCGTTCCGGCGCGATCACGAAGCCGGTGCCCTCCAGCGCGCGCGAGCACGACGGCGCCCGGCCGCGGACCTTGAGCACCGAGGCCCTCAGCCTCGTCGCCACCGGGGAGTTCGCCAGCTCGGAGTTCGGCGGCTCGACCTCCTTGAGCGGCGTGCGGTTGAACGGGTCCATCGCCTGCGGGAAGCCCGAGACGTCGAACAGCTTCTGCAGGTCACCCGACAGCACGCGGGCGGCCTGCGGCATCGTCTCGTCGACCTTGCCGAGGATCACCGACTGCTTGAGCGACGACGTGAGGTCCGGCAGACCGACGACCGAGGTCAGCGGCAGCGCGATCATCCACGCCACGACGAACACGACGAGGCCCTGCACGATCGCGCCCAGCGCGTTGTCCGCGCCGCGCAACGGCGACGCGTTGACCCGTGCCTTGATCGTCCTGCCGATGTAGACGCCGATCGTCTCGCCCAGAGCCACGAGCAGCACGACGATGCCGACCGCGAACACGACCTTGGTGACGACGTTCTCGAACTGGGACACCAGCAACGGCGCGATCTGCGTGCCGAGGACCAGGCCGACGAGCACACCGACGAACGCGGGCAGCGCGACGACCATGCCCTGCCGGGCGCCGGACACCGCCGCTATCGCGGCAAGGCCCAGCACGAGCAGGTCAACCCAGTTCAACCCAGAACCTCCGCCTCACTGTGTAGCGCGCAACGCTAGTTCAAGGTCGCGCACATCCGACGCGTCCCACGGCTGTTCCCAGCCGCCGAGCGCGATCAGGCCGTCGATCAACCCCGCGGTGAAGCCCCACACCAGCATTCCCGGAGCGGAGAAGGCCGCTCCGACGTAACCCGCGGGGTGGCGCACGCGGAACCTGTTGGCGGGATCCGCGAGATGCGCCACGGGCACGCGTGCGACGGCCGCGGTCTCCGCCGGGTCGACGGGTGCGACGGGGCTCGGCTGTTCCCAGTAGGCGAGCACGGGCGTGACCACGAACCCGGACACCGGCACATGCACCTCCGGCAGCAGGGCGAGCGGTCTCACTCCTGACTCAAGTACACCTGTCTCCTCGTAAGCCTCGCGTAATGCCGTGGCGACGGGTCCGTCGTCGTCCGGATCGGACGCTCCGCCGGGGAACGCGACCTGGCCGGGGTGCGATCCGAGCGTGTCCGACCGGCGCAGCAGCAGGACGTCCGGCCCGTGCTCCTCGGACTCGCCGAAGAGCATCAGCACGGCCGCCTCGCGGTAGGCGCGCGTCGGTGCCCTGGGGTCGCGCGGGAACGTGCTCGCGTCGACCTGCTCGACCGCCTTGGCCAGGCGCTGCATCCAGTCGGGTGGCTGTGCTGCCTCGGTCATCGAACTGCCTTCTCCACCTGCTCGGGTGCCGTGAACGGCGGTTCCGTGATCTGCCGGACCTGACCGTCCGCTGCTACGTAGTACGTGGCCGGCAGCGTCATCGGCGCCTTCACGACCTTGCGCAGCTCGTCGGGTCCGTCGTAGACCGAGGGCAGCCGCACGCCGAGCCGGGTCAGCAGCTCCAGCCCGTCGGCCTCCTTGCTCTGCACGAGCACGGGGACGACCGGCACGGCGCCTGGCCGCTGCGCGTAGGTGTCCAGCACGGGCAGCTCGGCCCGGCACGGCTCGCACCAGGTCGCCCAGAAGTTGATCAGCATCGGCCCCTTCAGGGCGAGGGCCGTCCGGGTGCCGTCGGCGAGACACGTGACGCCGACGCCGCCCTCCTCCGCGCCGGGAAGGCAGGGCCGCAGCTGGGCCTGCGCGCGCAACGCCGCCACGTCCTGCTCCTGACGGGTGGGCACGGGCGTCTCGGGAGCCTCGTCCCGCGGCCACAGCGCCACGACCCCGGCCACCGCGAGGACGAGCACGACGACGAGCCAGCGCGTGCGGTTGTTCACCGCGACCGGGGACCTTGAGCGAGCGTCACACCGTCAAGGATGCCAGGACCCGGAGCCGGTCAGCCGACCAGCTTCTCCCCCGCCCTGACCCGGTCGGCGAGCTCGAGCAGGTGCGGCTTCTCGTCGCCCTTCACCAGCTTGGCCGCCTTCACCGGGTCCTCCGGCCCGAGGCCGTACGACGGGCAGTCCTTCATCAGCAGGCAGGCACCGCACGCAGGCGTTTTGGCGTGGCACACGCGGCGGCCGTGGAAGATGATCCAGTGCGACGCCATCGTCCAGTCGCGCTTCTCGATCAGCTCGCCCACGGCGTGCTCGACCTTGACGGCGTCCTCCAGCTCGGTCCACCCCCAGCGCCGGACGAGCCGGCCGAAGTGGGTGTCGACTGTGATGCCGGGCACATCGAAGGCGTTGCCCAGAACCACGTTGGCCGTCTTGCGTCCTACACCGGGGAGCTTGACCAGCTCTTCGAGGGTGCCGGGCACCACTCCGTCGTACTGCTCCACCAGAGCGGCACCGAGACCCAGAAGAGACGTCGCCTTGTTCCGGTAGAAGCCGGTCGGGCGGATCATCTCTTCGAGCTCGACCCTGTCGGCGCCGGCGTAGTCGGCGGCCGTCGGGTACTTGGCGAAGAGGGCGGGAGTGACCTCGTTCACCTTCTTGTCGGTGCACTGCGCGGAAAGGACGACCGCCACGATGAGCTCCAGCGGCGTGGTGAAGTCCAGCTCGCAGTGCGCGTCGGGGTATCCCTCGGCGAGCACGCGCACCATCCGGCGGGCCCTGCGGGTCAGGCCGAGCTTGGTTTCCGGCTTCTTGGTAACGGGCACTGACCCAGAGTAGGCGACACGCCGGAAGCGACCCCTAGATCCGTACTCGAATCCCACATGCGCCACACTGCGGAGCATCATGACTGCCTGGCTTGTGATCGTCGTACCGATCGTGATCATGTTCTTCGCGCTCTTCATGGAGCGCGTGGAAGCGAAGCTCCGGCACGTTGCCGTGCAGGAGAACGAGGTCGAGGAGTTCCTGGAGTCCGCCAGGCCCGAAGAGGTCAAGGCGCTCTACGGACACGGCATCGGTCGCGCACTCGACATGTTCCGCCTCCGCCGCCGTGGCCGCGGCACCGCGCGCAAGCGCGTCCGGTGACGGCCGTGCGTTGACACACACCCGAATGGCGTAGACTGGTTCGTTGGGCTCTGGATCGAGTCAGTCTCGTTGTTCGGAGCGAGACGGCGAGCCGAACGGCGATCCTCCGAAGAGCCCTTAGACTGCAACGCAGTGATCGGCGGCACGGCGCTGACTCCACCAAAGATGGTGGTAGGCGTGCCGTCGCGTCGATTAGGAGGGACGAGGTGGACGAGACCCTGGCGCGAGCGGGCATCTTCCAAGGGGTTGACCCGGCGGCAGCGGAGGCGCTGGCGCAGACCCTGGAGACGGTGGAGTTCCCGCGTGGCCACGTGATCTTCGCGGAGGGTGAGCCGGGCGACCGCCTGTACATCATCCAGTCCGGCAAGGTGAAGATCGGCCGCAAGTCGCCGGACGGCCGCGAGAACCTGTTGGGGATCTTCGGACCCTCCGACATGTTCGGCGAACTGTCCATTTTCGATCCCGGCCCCCGCACGTCGACCGCGACGACGGTGACCGAGGTGCGCGCGGTGTCCATGGACCGCCCCGCGCTCCGCCAGTGGATCACCAACCGGCCGGAGATCGCCGAGCAGCTGCTGCGCGCACTCGCCCGCAGGCTGCGCAGGACGAACTCCATGCTGGCCGACCTGATCTTCACGGACGTGCCCGGCCGCGTCGCCAAGGCGCTGCTGCAGCTCGCACAGCGCTTCGGCTCGCAGGAGGCCGGTCTGCTCCGCGTCACGCACGACCTGACGCAGGAGGAGATCGCCCAGTTCGTCGGCGCGTCCCGCGAGACCGTGAACAAGGCGCTCGCCGACTTCGCGCACCGCGGCTGGCTGCGGCTCGAGGGCAAGAGCGTCCTGATCCTGGACCCGGAACGCCTGGCCCGCCGCGCCCGCTAGGGCCCGGCAGCCGAGCGGCTCCGACGCACGCAGGCCCTGCGTTCCCCGGTGGGGACGCAGGGTTTTCGCGTGCTCGGGCCAGGGGTTGCTCGGCGACGTTCGCCGGTGACTTGGACAGGTCGGCGGCGGCGACGGTTCGCCGGCACAGGACTCCGCCGGCACAGACGTCCGCTGACACAGACGTCCGCCGGCTCGCGGGCCGGCACGGTGCGAAAACACAGAGGACCGGGCGCCACCCCCGACGTGGCGCACCGGTCCTCTGCGTTGCACGGCCCATCCCCCGACGAACCGTGCCTTCCATCCCTCTGGCGCGCAGGCCCCGACCCTCAAGCCAGAGGTTGGTCTTCGGTCAGCGACTCAACTTTCGCACGCCGCCACCGTGACCACTCAAGCCCTTTCACCCTCAAGGACCTCGTATGTGGCCGATTCGTTGCACGTTTCACCCGGTCATCCCATTGCTGTGACCCAATCGCAACCGTGGTGACTCTCGGCACCCGATCTGGTACACGCGTACCACGTTTGTCATACTGGTACACATGTCCCACTCTGCCCGCCTGTCCGACTACCGTGCTGCCCTGATGACACCGGGCATGCGCGGTCCTGTTGTCGCGTCGTTGCTCGCCCGCCTGCCCATCGCGATGGTCGGGCTGTCGCTGCTGCTCTACGTCGAGCGCGTGACCGAGTCGTTCGCGATCGCCGGTCTGGTGTCGGGTGCGGCGCTGGTGGGTGTGGCGCTCGGGTCCGTGATCCAGGGGCGGTTGATGGACCGGTTCGGTCCGACCCGTCCGCTGGTGTTCACGACCGGGCTGTTCGCCGTCTTCGTGACGATCTCGGTGTTCGCCGTCGAGGCGGGCATGCCGGTGTTCGTGCTGGTCCCGCTGGCCTTCGGTGTCGGCGCGACCGAGCCGATGGTGGGGTCGGCCTCGCGTGCGCTGTGGGAGCGGATGGTGCCGGCCGGACCGACGCGGATGGCGGCCTACGCCTACGAGGCGATCAGCATGGAGGTCTTCTTCATCCTGGGACCGGGCCTCGCCGGCCTGCTGCTCGCGGCACCGTGGGCGGGCACCGGCGTCGTGGTCGGGTCGGTGCTCATGATCGTGGGTGCGCTGTGGTTCGCGATGAACCCGGTCGTGCGCGCGTGGGGCGCCGCCGAGAAGACGCCGCGCCCGCTGCTCGGCGCGTTCGCCTACCCCGGCATGCGCACGGTGGCGCTGGCCGCACTGGGCTTCGGCGTCACCATCGGGTTCGTCGAGGTGGCGGTGCCCGCGTTCGCGAAGGCCGCGGGCCAGGCTTCGATGGGCGGCCTGATGCTGTCGCTGTGGTCGATCAGCTCGGTGATCTTCGGCGTGCTCTACGGCATGCGCCCGTGGCCGCGCCCGATGCACCTCCGCCTGCCGGTGCTGCTGGGCGGCTTCGCCCTGCTGTCGTTCCTGCTGGCGATCCCGGCCTCGCTGATCGGCCTCGCGCTGGCGCTGTTCCTGGTCGGCACGCTGATCACGCCGCAGTCGACCGCGCACTCCGCGGCGATCGAGCAGGTCACGCCGAACGGCATGGCCGCGGAGGCGTTCGGCTGGGTGATCACCTCGGTGACCGTCGGGCTCGCCATCGGGCAGGGCCTGTCCGGCCAGCTGATCGAGCACTTCGGCACCCGGCCCGCGTTCCTCGCCGCGGGAGCCGCCGGACTGCTGGTGGCGCTCGCCGTGTGGCTGCTGCGCGGAACCGTGCAGCGCGGCGTTCCGGCCGACGTGCCGGCCCGCTCGGAGATGGAGCTCGCGGCCCGCTGAGCCGAAAGGCCCGAGGAGCGGGGCGGGCTGGGTCGGGGTCGCACGGCCGGAGGTTTCCGGGTCGTGAGGCGGGCACTCGGTGAGGGTGCCCGCCGGCGGCGCATCGCAGCCGGGTGCCGCGCGAAGCGTCCTGGCGAGCGCCGCACATCGCAGCCGCACATCGTGCCGAACAGGTGCCCGCGCAGTGACGGCCCGGCCAAAACAGGTCCGCCCGAACAGCCCGACCCAAGCGGCCCCACCGGAGCCCGCCCGCCCGAGCGGCCCGGCCACAGTGGCTAGGCCGCAGTGGCTAGGCCACCGAGCGCATCGGGACCACCAGGTAGGTCAGCTCCACGCCGTCCTCGCCCGGCGGCGACGTGAGCACCGTCGAGCGGAGGCCGTCCTGGATCTTCAGCTCGATCCGGCGGCCGGCGAACGCCTTCAGCGCGTCGGCCAGGTAGCGGGCCTGGAAGGTCTTGGTCAGGCGGTCGCCCTCGACCGTGGCCTTGACGAACTCCTCGGACTCGCCCTGCTGCGGGTCGCTGCCCTTGACGCGGATCTCGGAGTCCTCGACCTGGATGGTGACCGCCTGGTGCGGGCCGCCGTAGGGCGTGGCTCTGCGGACGGCGCGGGCGAGCGAGTCCGCGTCGACCAGCACGGTGCTGTCGATGTCTGCCTCCAGTAGTCGGCGCGCCCGGTCGTCCGGGAACGGAGCGGCCAAGAGCGCGGTGGAGATCGAGTTGGTGGCCCAGGCGAGGGCGATGCGGTCCTCGTTCGCGTGCAGCGCCACCCGGCCGTGGGCCTGGCGGGCGGCCTCGGTGAGCGGCTTCGCCGGGACGAGCAGGTCGATGCGGCCCGACTGCTCCCACGGCAGCGTCGCGTACGCCATGCGGTAGCGGTCGGTGGCCATGACGTGCAGCTTCTGCTCGTCGGACTGGACGCGGATGCCGGTGAAGATCGGCAGCGCGTCGTCCTTCGAGGCGGCGCCCGCCACGGCGGTGATCATGCGCAGGCTCGCCGCGCCGACGTGGCCCCGCAGTGGCGGCAGCTCGGGCACGCCGGGGTGGGTGGCCAGGTCGAGCAGCGGCAGCGCGAACCGGGACGTGGGGGTGCGGACGGCCAGGCGCTGGCCCTCCACCTTGAGCCTCACCTGGGGGTCGTCGAGCGCCTGGAGGGTGGCGGCCAGCGGTTTCGCGGGCACGAGCACCTCTCCTTCGGTGTGGACGGTGGCGTTGACGGTCAGGCGCACGCCGTGCTCCTGGTCGCTGCCCGCGATCTCGACGTCCGTCCCCGCCCGCAGCCGGAGCCCGGCGAGGACCGGGTCGAGCACGCGGGCCGGCAGCAGCCGCGCCACCTCGGCGGCGGCGCTCGCGAGGTCTGCTGTCGTGGCGGTGAGGTCCATGCCTGCGGACGTTAGCGGGCACCCCTGACAATTTCGGATGCCTCGGACGACTGCGGAACGTTAGCGGTCATCACCACGCCGTGAAAGAGCTCCGTCTCAATCGGTGCGCAGGTACTCCAGCTGGGCCCGCACCGACCACTCCGCCGCAGGCCACAGGACGCGGTCGACGTCGGCGTAGACGATCTCGACGACCTGGCGCGGCGTGGGAGAACCACCCAGCCGGGTGACCGCGCGGCGGACCTGTTCCAGGCGTTGCGTGCGGTGGGCGAGGTAGGCGCGGGCGACGTCGCCGGCCTCCGGCAGCTCCGGGCCGTGGCCGGGCAGGACGGCGGTGCCGGGCGGGAGCTCGGCCAGCAGCCGCAACGACTCGAAGTACTCGCCGAGCTTGCCGTCCGGGTGGGCGACGACGGTGGAGCCGCGGCCCAGCACGGTGTCGCCGGTCAGCACGGCCTCGCCGTCGATCACGAAGCACAGCGAGTCGCCGGTGTGGCCGGGCGTGGCCAGCACGCGCAGCTCCAGGCCCGCACCGGTGACCACGTCACCGTCCACCAGGCCCTCGGAGCCGTGCGTAAACGTCGGGTCCAGCGCCCGCACCGGAGCGCCGACCATCTCGGCGAACGTCCGCGCGCCCTCCGAGTGGTCCGGGTGGCCGTGCGTCAGCAGGATCTCCGCGACCGGGCCTACCGACGCGATCCGCTCCAGGTGCGCCTGGTCGAGAGGGCCGGGGTCGACGACGACGTACGACGACGCGTCCGGGGCCTTCAGCAGCCACGTGTTGGTGCCGTCGAGCGTCATCGGCGACGGGTTGTCCGCCAGCAGCACGGCGGCGTGCGGCGTCACCTGGCGCAGCTCGCCGTACAACGGGTGCTCCGCGCGGGCACCGATCAGCGGGGACCCGCTCACGGCAGCACCACCCTGATCACGTCGCCGTCGCGGATCAGCTTGGGGATGATCTTCTCGACACTGCGCTCCGCCGCCATCACCTTCGCGACGCTGCCCAGCGCCCCCACCTCGTCGAGCGTGCGCCAGGTGGGCGGCATGAGCATCCGGCGGCCCTCGAACGCGTCGCTGATCGCGTCGGCCGGGGTCTGCCAGGACGCGTCGGACGCCTCCGTCGTCTCGCCGTCGGCGTTCTGCCCCTCCGGCAGCCCGGCCACGAAGAACCGCGTGTCGTACCGGCGCGGCTCCTCGTACGGGGTCACCCAGTTCGACCAGGGCCGCAGCAGGTCGGCGCGCAGCACGAGGCCCTCGGACGCGAGGAACTGCGCCAGCGACAGCTCGCGGTCCACGAGCTTCTGGCGCGCGCCCGCGTACGCCGAGGTGTCGGCCACGACCGACGTGGCGTCCGGACCGGCGAGCAGAACGCCCGACTCCTCGAACGTCTCCCTGACCGCGGCGCACACGAACGCCCTGGCGGTCAGCGGGTCGACCCCGAACACGGTGCCCCACCACTCGGGCCGCGGACCGGCCCAGGCGACGGACGTGTCCGCGTCGCGCCGGTCGACACCGCCGCCGGGGAACACCGACATCCCGCCCGCGAACGCCATGCCCTTCACGCGGCGCAGCAGGAACGCCTCCAGTCCGGCGGCACCGTCCCTGAGCAGCACGACGGTGACGGCGTCGCGGGCGGGCACGGGTTGGGCGGGCGGTGTGCTGGGTACCAGGTTTCCCGGCAAGGTCATGTCGTCGGGCATCCTCCGAGCGTACGACCGCGCCTACAAGAGGATGGTGTGATGGCGACGAACGTCTCCGGTTGCCTGGTGAAGATCCTGCTGTTCCTGCTCGGCGCCGTGCTGGGCACCGGTCTCACCGCGGTGACGGGCGTGCTGCTGTTCCTCCCCGACAGCACGGTGGTGGTGAGCGTCGAGCCGACCTCCACCTCGCCGGGCGTGTACGTGAAGAAGGTCGAGCAGTTCGTGGGCGGCACCCACTACGAGATCTGGCTCGGGCCGACGCCGGACCGCGGTCACGTCGTGCGGGTCCCGGCGGGCTGGGACCACGACCCCGAGCGCGAGACCACCGACGGCGGCCTGCGGCTGCGGTTCGACAACGGTGGCGAGATCTTCGTCCCCGAGGCCAGCTACTCCTGAGGGAGGATGTGCGAGTGGACGAACAGTTGCGCGTAGGACTCGTCGGCGCGGGACCGTGGGCGGAGATGGTGCACGCCCCCGGCATCGCGAACCACCCCGGAACCACGCTGACCGGTGTGTGGGCCAGGCGGCCGGAGGCGGCGCGGGAGCTCGCGCACGCTCACGGCGCCGAGCCGTTCGGTGACTACGCCGAGCTGCTGTCCGCTGTGGACGCGGTGGCGTTCTGCGTGCCGCCGGGCGTGCAGGGTCCGATGGCCGTCGAGGCGGCGGAGGCCGGCAAGCACCTGGTGCTGGAGAAGCCGATCGCGGAGAGCGTCGAGGTGGCGGAGCGGCTCGTCGCGGCCGTCGAGGCGGCCGGGGTGGCGTCGCTCGTCGTGCTGACCCGCCGCTACGCGCAGGAGACCAAGGAGCAGCTGGCCCAGCTGCACCGCACGGGTGGCTGGACGGGCGCCGACGCCCGCTGGATCTCCGGGGCGCTGTTGCGGGGCCCGTTCTCGAACTCGCCGTGGCGGCACGACAAGGGCGCGCTCGACGACGTCGGCCCGCACGCGTTCGACCTGCTCGACGCGGCGCTGGGCGAGATCACCGACGTGGTCGCGGCGACCGTCTCGGACGCCGGGCTGTGGCAGCTGATCCTGAAGCACGAGGGTGGCGCCACGAGCACCGCCTCGCTGTGCCTGTCGCTGCCGTTGCAGCCGCCGTTCGCGGACCTCACGGTCTTCGGCACGAACGGCGCCCGCACGCTGACGAACCGGGACACGCCCGCGCTGGAGTGCTTCACGAACCTGCTCGACGACTTCGTGGCCATGGTGCACAGCGGCACCACGACCCACGAGTGCGACGTGCGGCGCGGCCTGCACCTGCAACGGATCATCGACCTGGCCCGGCGCAAGGCCGGGGCCTGATCCGCCGGGCACACCGCCTACGTGGTGGTGTGCCCGTTGTTCGCGGCACCGAACGCCGTGGGGCGCGCCGAGCGGTCGACCTGCCAGCGGCCGCTGTCGGTCGCCTGCGGGCCGGTCTGCTCCCGCTGCGCCAGCTCCTCGTGGAGCTGCTGCAACAGGGCGCGTTCCCGCTCGCTGAGGTTGGCGTCCACCGAGGACGGTTCCGCCGGCGGTTCGGCGAGCGCGGCCTGCAGTGCGGCCAGCTCGTCGCCCTTGATCTCGGCGGTGACCTCGGCCCGGTTGATCGGCGTCGGCTCCGGGAGGGCCTCCGCCTCCTGCACGGGCTCCGCGGGCGCGATCGGGATGCGCTTCACGGGCTTGGGCGGGAAGGGCTGCGACCCCTCGAGCGCCGGTGTCCTGGTGCGACGTGAGCCGGTCTCCTCCGTTGGCTCCGGCGCCGGTGTCGGCTCGGCCACCGGCGCCGGAGCGGGAAGTTCCTCTGACTGGTCGAACCAGGCACCTTGGGGCGACACCGGCTCCGCCACCCTCGCGGGGGCTCCCGACATCGGCACCTGCTGGGACGACGTCACCGCGGCGGAGTGGTACTCGCCGAGCTGCGTGCCGGTGGTCAGCACCTCGACCGCGGCGCGGACGCCCGCCTTGCGCAGCACCGTGTCCACCCGGTAGGCGGTCGCGGGTGCGAAGCCCTGCGGTCCGATGTCCACGAGCACGACCCGCTGCGGCAGCGGGCCGGGCGTGGAACCGGCGGGCGAGGACCGCCAGACGGCCCGCACCGAGCGGACGTCCGGCAGCACCGACACCGCGCGGACCAGCGCCGCGGTGATGTCCGCGACCGGGTCGGTCTCGGAGGTGAAGCGGTGGCGGATGAACGGGAGCATCTCGACGACCGGCAGCCGGTCGGTCAGCGACGCGTCCGAGCGCACCTCGTGCAGTGCCCACGTGATCGCCGCCCGCTCGTCGGGCAGCACCGGGATGCCGCCGGCGAGGAGTGTCCCCACCAGCATCTCGACCGCGCGGTCGAGCTCTCCGACCGCGAGGAACTCGCGTGCCTGTGACAGGGCGGCGTCGTCGATCCGCCCGGCCATCGACAGCAGGAGATCGTGCAGACGGACCGGCAGGCCGACACCGTCGTTCGTCACGTCAAGTCTCCTTAGCTGAGCACCAGGTGCTCCTCGGACTCGGCGCCGGCGCACACCAGCTCCGATGCCGCCAGCGCCGCCCGGTGGTAGGGCGGCAGGTCCAGACCGGACGGCACGACCTCGACGCACGGGTCGTGCTCGCCCAACGCCCGCAGAACGCGCTGCAGCTCGCCGGTCAGCCGCGCGTGGCCGGACGTGGCCGCCACCAGCAGGACGCGGTTGACCCCGGAGGGACCGATGCGCCAGCAGGAGCGAACTTCTCCGACCCCGTGCCGGCCTCGCAGCGTGGCACCGAGAACGACGGTCGCGGAATCCCCCATCGGCACCCGATCGGGTGATTCCGGGGAAAAGGTGTAGTCGGTGGGGGGCACTTCGTCCAGCCCTTTGACCGAACTGACAGCACCAGGTTCCGCCCCGTAGGGCACGAGGGCGTCCTGCAGAAGGCGCATCTCGTGATCGGTCAGAGGGATGCGTCCGTGCAGCAGCGTGCGCGGGAGCGACCGCGCGAGCACCGTGTACGCGTCGGACGCCGCCCAGTCCCGGTACCTCCACAGCAGCTCGTCGGGAATCCTCCCGGCAAGCCGCAGCAGCAGTTCGTGGCACGTGTCCGACATGTCACACCTCGACGATCAGTTCGATCTCCACCGGGGCGCCGATCGGCAGCTCTGCCACCCCCACGGCCGACCGGGCGTGCTTGCCCGCGTCGCCGAAGATCTCGCCCAGCAGCTCGGAGGCGCCGTTCACGACTCCTGGCTGCCCCGTGAAGCCCTCGGCGGAGGCCACGAACCCGACAACTTTCACGACTCTCTTGATCGAGTCAATCCCCACGAGCGCGTCGACGGCCGCCAGCGCGTTCAGGACGCACGTCGCGGCGTACCGCTTCGCCTCCTCCGGGGAGACCTCGGCGCCGACCTTGCCGGTCGCGGGCAGCTGCCCGTCGACGAACGGCAGCTGGCCGGAGGTGAACACCCACGGACCGCTCTGGGTCGCCGGGACGTACGCGGCGAGCGGCGCGGCGACGGCGGGCAGCTCGACGCCCAGCTCCTTGAGCCGGGTGGTCCAGGCGCTCACGCCTTCACCCTCTTCAGGTACGCGACGTGCTGCTCACCGGTGGGGTTCGTCAGCACGGTGACGAGCTCCCAGCCGTCCTCGCCCCACTGGTCGAGGATCTGCTTCGTGGCGTGGATCAACAACGGCACGGTCGCGTACTCCCACTTCGTCATGCGCGGAGCCTAACGCGCCACCCGTTCGACGCCTGCGCGGTCGCCGCTCTTCCCGCTACCTTGATCACGTGGAGACGTGGCGCGTCATCGCGACCAGCCTGTTCGCGCTGGGCGGGCTGGTGATGGTGCTCGTCGCCATGGCCCAGGTGCGCGACCGCAAGCACAGCCACCGCGGGCAGGTCGCGCAGGCCGGGCTGATCGGGCTCGTGGTCGTGGCCGCCCTCACGGCGAGCATCGCGTTCCTGCTGCCGTCGGTCGTGGCCTGGGCGCTGGTGGCCGCGACGGCCGCCGCCGTTCTCTTCCTCACCATGGTCGATTGACCGACCGATCCACGTTCGACGGAATTCACACATAGTCTGGACGTGTGACGTCGTGGACCGAGGAGCTGACCCGAGCCCGCCTGCACGTGGTCTCCGGCAAGGGCGGCACCGGCAAGACCACGGTCGCGGCGGCGCTGGCGCTCGCGCTGGCCACGGGCGGCCGCCGGGTGCTGCTGGTCGAGGTGGAGGGCAGGCAGGGCATCGCCCAGCTCTTCGACCGCCCCCCGCTGCCCTACTCCGAGGAGCGGATCGCCGCGGCACCGGGCGGCGGTGAGGTGCACGCGCTGGCCGTGGACGCCGAGGCCGCGCTGCTGGAGTACCTGGCGATGTTCTACAACCTGGGCTTCGCGGGCCGCACGCTGCGCAAGATGGGCGCCATCGAGTTCGCCACCACGCTCGCCCCCGGCCTGCGGGACGTGCTGCTGACCGGCAAGGTCAAGGAGTGCGTGAACCGGACGGGGCCGGACGGCCGCCACCTCTACGACGCCGTCGTGCTCGACGCGCCGCCCACGGGCCGCGTCGTCAAGTTCCTGGACGTCACGAAGGCGATGGCCGACCTCGCGAAGGTCGGGCCGATCAAGGGGCAGAGCGAGGGCGTCGTGCGGTTGCTGCACTCGGGTGACACGGCGGTGCACCTCGTCGCGCTGCTGGAGGAGATGCCGGTGCGGGAGACCCTCGACGCGGTCGCCGAGCTCGACGCCGCCGACCTGCGGCCGGGCGCGGTGCTGGTCAACCGGGTCCAGCCGGAACGGCTGCCGGCCAGGTCGATCCCGGTGGCGGCCGAGGGCAGGGTCGACGGGTCGCGGGTGCGCGACGGGCTGGCGTCCGCCGGTCTCGACCTCGACGAGTTCACGCTCGAGGGTTTGGTGGACGAGACGGTGGAGCACGCCATCAGGGTGCGGTCGCAACAGGAGGCGATGGAGCTGCTCCGCGAGTCCGACCTGCCGACGATCGACCTGCCGGAGCTGACCGACGGGGTCGACGTGGCGGCGCTCTACGAGCTGGCAGAGGTGCTGGTCGCGGCGGGTGTGCGGTGACCGGCGCCTTCTCGCGGCTGGAGTTCGACCCGCTGCTCGACGACCCGGACACGCGCGTGCTCGTGTGCTGCGGCTCCGGCGGCGTCGGCAAGACGACGACGGCGGCGGCGCTGGCGCTGCGGGCGGCCGAACGCGGCAGACGCGTGGTCGTGCTGACCATCGACCCGGCCAGGCGGCTCGCGCAGTCGCTCGGCCTGCGGGAGCTCGACAACCACCCGCGCGAGGTCGTCGTGGAGGGCTTCGAGCCCAAGGGCGAGCTGTTCGCGATGATGCTGGACATGCGTCGCACGTTCGACGACATGGTGCTCACGCACGCCGGCCGCGACCGGGCCGACCAGATCCTGTCGAACCCCTTCTACCAGACCATCTCGTCGTCGTTCTCCGGCACGCAGGAGTACATGGCGATGGAGAAGCTGGGCCAGCTCGTGGCGCAGGACGAGTGGGACCTGATCGTCGTCGACACGCCGCCGAGCCGGTCGGCGCTCGACTTCCTGGACGCGCCGCAGCGGCTCTCGACGGTGCTCGACGGGAAGTTCATCAGGATGCTCTCGGCGCCCGCGCGGGCGAGCGGACGCGGTCTGATGAAGATCGTCGGAACGGGCTTCAGCCTTTTCACGCGCGCCGTCTCGACGATCGTCGGCGGTCAGCTGCTGCAGGACGCGTCGACTTTCGTACAGGCTTTCGACAGCATGTTCGGAGGATTCCGCGAACGTGCCCAGCGCACTTACGAACTCCTCCGATCTCCGGGCACGGGTTTCGTCGTCGTGGCGGCCGCGGAACCCGACGCGCTGCGCGAGGCAAGCTATTTCGTGGAGCGCCTCAGCGCGGAGGGCATGCCTTTGTGCGGGCTCGTCGCGAACAGGACCCACCCGGTGCTCGCGGGGGATCTGCCGGCGGCGAAGGCGCTCGCGGCGGCCGACGACCTCGACCGTTCGGGTGAGGCGCCGCTCGCGGCGGCGGTGCTGAGGCTGCACGCGGACCGGGTCGCAGTCGCCGATCGGGAAAAGCGGCTGCTGGCCCGGTTCACGCGTGCCCACCCCGGTGTCCCGCTGGTCGGCGTGCCCGCGTTGCCCGCGGACGTGCACGACCTGGACGGTCTGCGGGAGATAGGTCGCCGGCTCGCCGGCGAGTAGCGGTTATCCGACCCGCGAGTCCTCGACGTGCTCCTGCCGTGCGTGGCTGAGCAGCTCGAACCACGACTCCACGTCCGGCCTGCGGCGCAGCAGAGCGCGGCGTTCGCGCTCGGTCATGCCTCCCCAGACCCCGAACTCGATCCTGTTGTCCAGCGCTTCGGCCAGGCATTCCATGCGCACCGGGCAACCCAGGCACACGAGCTTCGCCTTGCGCTGCTCCGCGCCCCGGACGAAGAGCTGGTCCGGCTCCTCGTCACGACACGAAGCGTTGATACGCCAATCCCCCTGGTTCATATCCCCCACTCCTCAGTGCTGTCCAAATGTGGAAATCCGCCACACCCCTGCCACGGATGCCGTAGCGTTCGAGCTACGACTGCATTCCTTGGACGTTGACGGACTGTAGTGCCGTTCGGTTCCCTGTCCAAGCCTGGGTCACCCGACTGTTACCTGTCGTGCGTATGACTACTCATGCTGAGTAACGAGAGTTCCTGATCACGCTCACCCGTTCGTGTACGGCGTACGCTGACCCGCGTGCGAGTCAGGAATGGCGTGCTCAAGATGCTCGGCCTGTGCCTGCTGGCAGGGGTTCTCCTCGCCGGCATGCTGTTCCCCGTCGTGGGCGCGACCGGCCTCGTCTCCAACCGCGCCAGCGACACCGTGGACAGCATCTCCGCCGACCTGGTGACCACGGATCCCCCGTTGATCACCACGGTCACCGACAAGGACGGCGCGCCGATCGCCTACCTGTTCGACCAGTACCGGGTGCTCACGCCGCCGGAGAAGATCTCGCCGACGATGAAGGCGGCGCTGATCTCGGTCGAGGACCGGCGGTTCTACGAGCACCAGGGCGTCGACTGGAAGGGCACCATCCGCGCGGGCCTCACGAACCAGGTCAGCGGCTCGGTGTCGCAGGGCGCGTCCACCCTGACCCAGCAGTACGTCAAGAACTACCTGGTCCACGTCGTGGCCCGCAACAACAAGCTGGAGCAGGCCAAGGCCCAGGAGCAGACCATCGCGCGCAAGATGCGCGAGGCCCGCATCTCCCTGCAGCTCGAGCGCAAGCTGGGCAAGGAGGAGATCCTCGCCCGCTACCTCAACGTCGTCCCGTTCGGCTCGACGATCTACGGCATCGCGGCCGCCGCCCAGGCGTACTTCGGCACGACGCCGGACAAGCTGACGGTGCCGCAGTCGGCGATGCTCGCCGGGATGGTGAACAGCCCGTCGGCGCTCGACCCCGAGGCGTACCCGGACAAGGCGCTGGAACGCCGCAACAAGGTGATCGACCGGATGGTCGAGAACGACAAGCTGTCGCGGGACGCGGGCGAGGCGGCGAAGAAGGAAGGGCTGGGGCTCGCGACCCCGGTCCGCACCCCGCCGAACGGCTGCGTCGGCGCCGGTCCGGAGAACGGCTTCTTCTGCTCGTACGTCATGAACTACCTGCAACGCGCCGGGTTCAGCGAGGAGCAGCTGCGCACCGGCGGCTACACCATCCAGACCACCCTGGACCGCCAGATCACCGCGAACGCGAAGGCCGCGGCCGAGGCGGGCGTCCCCAAGACCACCGACGGCATCGCGAACACGATGGCGGTCGTCAAGCCCGGCAAGGAGCGCCACGAGGTGCTCGCGCTGGTCGCGAACCGCGACTACGGCCTGAAGGCCGACCTCCGCCAGACCACCTACGACCTGCCGAGCGGCGTGGAGAACAAGTTCGGCGCGGGCTCTGTCTACAAGGTCTTCACCGCCGCGGCCGCGATGGAGAAGGGCCTCGGCATCGAGAACGTCATCCAGACGCCGTCGTCCTACACCTCCCGGGTCTTTAAGGGCGGCGCCCAGCGCTGTCCCGGCACCGGTGAGCCGGCCACCCGCTGGTACTGCCTGTCCAACTTCGACTCGAGCTACCCGTCGTCGATGACGCTGCAACAGGCCCTCGCCACGTCGCCGAACACCGGCTTCGTGATCCTGGAGGAGCAGACCGGCATGGACCCGGTCGTCGACATGGCCTCGCGGCTCGGCATGCGCGAGACGATGGCGACGAACCTGCAGGGCACGCGGCCGGACCCGAAGGCCAAGGACAAGCAGAACCGCATCTCGCAGACGGAGTTCTACAAGCAGAACGGCGGCAACGCGTCGTTCACGCTCTCCCCCGCGCCGGTGTCCACCCTGGAGCTCGCGAACGTCGCCGCCACCATCGTCAGCGGCGGCAAGTGGTGCCCGCCGACGCCGATCGGCAAGGTGCTGGACCGCAACGGCAAGCCCGTCACGGTCAACGAGGCGCCGTGCGAGCAGGTCGTGGCCGAGGGTCTCGCGAACGGCCTCGCCGCCGGCATGAGCAAGGACGACCTGGCGGGCGGCACCGCGTCGGCCGCGGCCCGCGCCGCGAAGTGGACCCGGCCGATGATCGGCAAGACGGGCACCACCGAGGAGTACAAGTCGGCCGCGTTCATCGGCGCGACCCCGGACTTCGCGGGTGCCGTGCAGACGTTCAACGACGGCACGAACCCCCGCCCGATCTGCGTGACCGGCGCGCCCCGGCTGTGCGGCAACGGCAACATCTTCGGCGGCACCATCCCGGCCAGGACGTGGTTCGAGACGATGACGAAGGTGCACGAGCCGTTCCCCGTCTCGCAGCTGCCGCCGGTCGAGCCGCGCTACCTCAAGGGCGGCAAGGAGATCCAGATCCCGGACGTGGTGGGCCGCCAGGTCAACGACGCCGTCCGCGTCCTGGAGCAGGCCGGATACCGCACGACCCAGCAACAGGTGAACTCCGAGGCGCGCAAGGGCACCGTCGTGAGCCAGACGCCGCGCGGGAACGCGTTGCGCGGCACCGTGATCACCCTGTCGGTGAGCACCGGGTACGTGCCGCCGCCGGTCGCGCCGGAACCGCCGCCGAACCCCGACCCCGGCCAGAACCCGTCCCCCGGCAACCCCGATCCGGGCAACCCCGGGCGTCCGCCGTTCACGATCCCGACGGAGCCGGGCAGGCCGCCGCGCTGACCGCCAAGCACGCTTCCGGCAATGCTGTCCGTAACACCCCGCCCATTCGCAACGCACTTTCGTGTTTCCCGCCGGGTACGCGGGGGCCCCACGTCCTTTCCATTCGAACGCGGGGACCCCGCGTCCTATAGCCACGTCACGCGGAGGCATCGGGGGGACTGACGGATTACACACGGGCGGGTGTGTGACGGGCGAACGTGGGACTGGACCTCTGGCGCAGCACCTAGAGGAGCTCGTTGAGGCGGTGCACGCTTGTCTCGACGTGCGCGCGGATCTCGGCGACCGCGCGGTCGTGGTCGCCGAGGCGGATGGCGTCGAGGATGAGCCGGTGCTCGGCGACGACCTCCTCCGGCGTCTCGGACTTGCTGAGCACCGTGAGGTAGAAGCGCAGCTCCTGCGTCAGTGACGCGAAGAACTCGTCCAGGCGCGTGCTGTCGAGCAAGGCGACGATCGCCTGGTGGAACGCCAGGTCGCGGTCGACCACCAGGGCCGCGTCACCGGCCCGCGCGGCCTGTTCCAGCTCCTCGAACGCCTTTACGATCGCGTCGAGCTGCTCCGGCCGGGGTGTGCGGACGATCGCGGCGGTCTCCAGCCGTTCGCGGGCGGTGTAGAGCGCCTCGACCTTCTCGCGCGTGGGCGCGATGACGACGGCGCCGCGGTTGACCTCGTACCGGACCAGGCCGGTCAGCTCCAGGATGCGCACGGCCTCGCGGATCGTGTTGCGCGCGACACCGAGCTCCGTCGCGATGGCGCTCTCCCTGAGCCTGTCACCAGGGCCGAAGGCACCGGCCATGATCCGTTCGGCCAGGCCGTCTGCCAGCTGCTGGGCCGTCGTCGTGCGGCGTACCGAGAGTCCTTCGAGGGCGGACATGAGGCCGAGTTTATCGGGTTGCCCTGCAGTTGAACTGTACTACAGTTTGCTGCATGGACCTGACGAAGTTCCAGGCGCTCAGCTTCGACTGCTACGGCACGCTCATCGACTGGGAGACCGGCATCTCCGCCGTGCTCACGCCGTGGGCACGGGAGTCGGGGCTGGAGATCACCGAGGAAGAGCTGCTGCGGGCCTACGCGGACCAGGAGGCGGCGGTCGCGGCGTCGACGCCGGCACCGCTGTACCCGGAGGTGCTGGCGGAGTCGTTCCGGCGGACGGGCGAGGCGCTCGGACGTCCGGTGAGCGACGAGCAGGCGCGGCGGCTGGGCGACTCGGTGCCGGACTGGCCCGCGTTCCCCGACTCCGCGGAAGCGTTGGCACGCCTGGCTTCTCGCTACCGGCTGATCATTGTGTCCAATGTGCACCGTGCCGGGTTCGCGGGCAGCAACCGGCAGCTGCGCGGGGACTTCGCGGCGATCATCACCGCGGAGGACGTCGGCGGGTACAAGCCCGCGGAGAACCACTTCCGCGCCCTGGACGCGAAGCTCGCCGAGCTGGGCGTGGAGCGCTCACGGTTGCTGCACGTGGCGCAAAGCCTGTTCCACGACCACGTTCCGGCGAAGCGGGAGGGGCTGCGGTCGGTGTGGATCAACCGCAGGAAGAACCGGCCGGGCTGGGGTGCGACACCGCAGCCGTCCGAGGAGTTCGGCTACGACCTGGAGTTCGCCTCGATGGGCGAGTTCGCGGACGCGGTCGACAAGGCTTTCTGACGATCGGTTGTGCCGCAGCGGTCCGGAAACCGCTGCGGCACGACGTTCTCAGCCGGCGAGCCTGGACTTCACCGCGGCGGCGACACGGCCACCCTCGGCGCGCCCGGCCACCTCGGCGTTGACGGCCTTCATGACCTGGCCCATCTGCTTGGGCCCCGGCTTCTCGCCGAGCTGCGCCTCGACGGCGGCGACGGCCTTGTCCACAATGGACGCCAGCTCGGCGTCGTCCAGCTGCGCCGGCAGGTAGGTCTTCAGCACGGCGAGCTCCTGGCGCTCCAGCTCGGCCTTCTCGGTCCGGCCGGCACCGTCGAACGCCTCGGCGGCCTCCTTGCGCTTCTTCGCCTCGCGCGTGAGGACCTTCACGACCTCGTCGTCACTCAGCTCGCGCGCCTGCTCGCCCGCGACCTCCTCGTTGGTGATCGCCGTGAGCGCCATCCGCAGCGCACCCGCCGTGACCGTCTCCCGGGCCTTCATGGCCGCAGTCAGGTCGTTCTGCAGCCGCGTCTTCAACTCCGCCATGAGTCGGAACGGTACCGCCCGCCGGATGCCGCGCCGATCGAGTTATCCCGCTTCCGTACCCTTGACGCGTGAACAAGCTCGGCCGAGCCCTCCTCGCCACGACCGCAATCGGCACCGCGACCATCGCGTACGCGGCGGGAATCGAGCGGAGGCACTGGACCCTGCGCACAGCCACGGTGCCCGTCCTCTCCCCCGGCGCCAAGCCGATCCGCGTCCTGCACATCTCGGACCTGCACATGACGCCCAACCAGGTGTCGAAGCAGCGCTGGGTGGCTGCCCTAGCCGACCTGGACCCGGACTTCGTCGTCAACACCGGCGACAACCTCGCGCACAAGGACGCAGTCCCCGGCGTGCTGCGAGCGCTCAACCCGTTGCTCGACAAGCCGGGCGTGTTCGTCTTCGGCAGCAACGACTACTACGCGCCCAAGCCGAAGAACCCGGCGCGCTACCTGCTGCCGTCGTCCAAGACCAAGCGCATCCACGGCGTGACGCTGCCGTGGCGCGACCTCCGCGCGGGCATGGTCGAACGCGGCTGGGAAGACCTCACGCACCTGCGCAAGACCATCAAGGTCAACGGCCAGGAGATCTTCTGCGCGGGCCTCGACGACCCACACCTCAAGCGCGACCGCTACGCCGACATCGCGGGCACCCCGGACCCGTCCGCCGTGCTGCGCCTGGGAGTAACTCACTCCCCGGAACCCCGCGTGCTCGACCCGTTCGCCGCCGACGGCTACGACTTCGTGATGGCCGGCCACACCCACGGCGGCCAGCTGCGCGTGCCGTTCTACGGCGCCCTCGTGACGAACTGCGAACTGGACCGCTCACGCGCCCGCGGCGTGTCCCGGTGGGGCTCGCACATGTGGATGAACGTGTCCGCCGGACTCGGCACTTCCCCGTATGCGCCGGTGCGGTTCTGCTGCCCTCCGGAGGCGTCCCTGCTGACCCTGGTCCCGAGGCCCGTCGCGCCTGGTCAGGGCCGAAATGAGGGGGTCCGATTCGGAGCTGGGGCGGACATGATGTAGAGTTCTACTCGTTCCCAGCCGGGGTGTGGCGCAGCTTGGTAGCGCGCTTCGTTCGGGACGAAGAGGTCGCAGGTTCAAATCCTGTCACCCCGATTGAGTTAGTCGCAGATCGGCCCCTGTCCACAAGACAGGGGCCGATTTGTGTTCGAGGGCCGGTCCAGATTGAGGAGAACGACTCCACGACCCGCCGCTCAGACCGGGACACACGCACTCATCGGTACTACGCGTGGCGCAACTGGTCGAATGAAACGAAGCTACATCCCCTCAGTTCACGGATCAGCGCCACGGCGACCATCCACCGAGTTCTAGGGTCACCGTAGGAGAGTTGGATGGCCTCGACTGGAACTGGCGCGAATGTGCCTGGCCGGTGGAGAATGCCCGACACGCCCGCAACCGCGAACGTTCGAGCTCGAATTGCCACGGCACCGCGCTGAAGCGCCGGGCACCGCCGCAACGAGATCGCGACGCACTGAGCGCAGATGGGCGGTTCCACCGAAGCCATGCCTTCGGGCCAGCGCGGCCAATCTCCTCGGTAGTCGCGCATCAGCCAAAGGACACCATCCGCCGTCTGGTCTGCCGGTCCCGCGCACACCTGGCACAGAAGCTCGCTCATGGCCCGACGCTGCCGCGCCGGGTGCACTTTGCTGAACTCCGGCTTGCCCTCGTCTCGGCGTTCCACGACTTTCCGCCACAGAACGCCCTGAGCATCCCGATCACCCGGAAGCTCGTTGGCATATCCGACGCCAAGACCGTCAGGTCGCAGGACCAGACTGCACGTCAGGTCCTGTTCGGAGTCTTTCGCAGTGACATATGGCGCGACGATGCGGCCAGGCGAGGCAAGCCGTGAACCAGGCGCGTCGGGATCGCTCGGATCCGCGATAGGCAGGAACTCACTGGAAATCGACCGCATGTCGGAAACATAAGACGGCCGCAACATGCCATGGGGTACAACGCGTCCCCCCACCTGATCAGGTCAAGCCGCGATGCCCACTCGCTCACACAGTTCGTGGACGTCCTGCCGCAATCCGGTCGGCGGGTTCCTGCGCAGGCCGAGCAGCATGTCCCGCGCGAACCCGTTGTACTTGATCGTCTCGGGGGCGGTGCGCTCGGAATGGTGGAGCAGCGCCCAGACCGCGTGCCGTTCGCCGCGTTGGTCGTGTGCACGCGCCACCTCGATGAGGTGCCTGGCACGACGCGGCACGGACGCGATGGTGTCCGGGTTGATCTGGTCGGCCGAGCGCAGTGCCTCCGCCGGGCGTCGCAACTCCACACCAAGCGTCGTGGCGTGCGCCGACATCACAGGACGGCTGAACGACGATTGCGTGTGCCGGTAGCCCACCGGGAGTTCCCGAGCGACCCGATCCGCGAGTCCCCATGCTTCCCAGGACTGCCCGTACCTGCCGCGGCGAGCATGCACGTAGGCGACCTCGGCTTGCAACGCGCCCCACATGCCTCGCCAGTCGTCGCCGCTGTGGAGGTAGGGCTCGATTTCCCGGGCACCGAAAGCAGCGACGTCCAGCGCTTCATCCCAGCGGCCGGCGTCACGCAACACCTGGACCTTCGCCCAAGCACCCCCGGCGATCGCAAGCGGGTCATCAGCCTCCATCGCCTCGTGCATCGCCCTGTCGGTGACGAGCCACACCAACTCCGGGGCAGGTTGGTACGCGCAGTAGAAGTCGGCGAGCCGGTACACCCCGGCGAGCACCCGCCGGGCATCTCGACGTTCCTCGCCACGGATCACACGCACTGCGCGCTGAGCATCCCGGATCAGGTCAGGGAGGAGCAGACCCAGCTGTGTGCGGTGATCAGGACTCGCGTGCCGGACCTGCCAAGCCTGCTCAAGACGAACCACGAGATGCGTGACGTCGGGCGGCGGGACCTCGCCCGGCAGGCGGTAGTCAGTCAGCGCGGCCTGCACGGCGGTGAGAGCCATGTGTCGCTCGCCCGCGAACACGGAGACCGGCACGGCGTGGCCGTCTCCGGTGAAGTCAGCGAGGTCCTGCACACCGAGGGCATGCGCGATACGGAGCAGCATCGGCAGGCGTGGCGCTTGCAGACGGCCGTTCTCGACCGCCTTCACCCACTCCGCGCTCCTGTCGACCAGGCCGCCGAGGACTGGGCGTGACATGCCGACGCGTTCACGCGCCGACTTGATGCGCTGCCCGGTCGTGGTGTGCGCAGGATCGGGAAAGTTCGAGGTCACCACAGGTCCACCTCATCGCCGGATGTGCCCTCACCGATGCGCCCTGTGGCCGAACTGGGCTCGCATCCGATGAGGATGTTGAGTTCCAAGGTAGCGCTGAGGGTTTCCCCGGAAGAGATGTGCAGAGCCTTCGCTGAGGAGTCCTGGACCAGGTGGACGACAGAGGCGAAGGTCCTCGACTCGTGAGAAGAACTCCTCACGAACCCACCCGATCGTGTGATGCGTCTCGACACGGGCAGCCGCAGACTTCACCGTGTTTGCAGGACGCAGGGCCATCATCCTGCTCCGAACAATGTCGGCGACGACGGCCCACTAACCCTTACGAGTGAAGGTCGGGCCCGTAAGTCACGGAAGGTAACGGCTGTCTTGATCCAAACGACGAAGGCAGTGGTTCAGCCCTCGTTGAACGACCGGGAGAAGCTTGTGATGGACTCCACCCGCGCTGTAATCCCAGCTCAGAGGCAGTGGATAGGGACAGCGGCCAAGATCGTCGTCGTGTTGCAGGTCGTCGCGATCGTCTACCTGCTCACGTCGGTCTGGGTCGCTGCCGGTGTCGCCGCCGCGATCGTCGTCGTCGCGTTCGCCGTCAGGTCGCTGTCCAGGGCGTCGGAGAAGGTCGACCAGATCTTCGACGAGGAACTGCACCGGCGCTAAGCGCCCGCCGGCCGTTCGCAGCCGAAGAAGCCCCGTGCGGGCAGGCCCTCGGGGAAGCGTTCGAGCGCCTCGCCTGCCGCCAGTGCCAGTGATTCCAGCGTCTGGGTCTCGGCCGGGGTGGCGGTGTGCGGAACGGCCCAGTAGCACCCGATCGCGCCGAGTGGTTCCGGCCGCAGGATCGGAGCCATCACGAGGCTCCGCACGAAAGTCGGGCGGTACGCCTCCTGCGGGATGCGCGCGTCGAACCTGATGTCCCTGATCGCCACCGTCTGCCGGTGGATCATCGCCCAGCCGCTGATGCAGTTCACCGCCGGGAAGCGCTGCCCCTTCCACAACGGGCTCATCGAGTCCTCGTCGGCGTAGTAGCAGAGTTCACCGTCCAGCAGCACCAACGTCGCGCCGTGGGCCGCGAGCGACACACGGGCCGTCGTGCGGACGATCCGTTGCACTTCCTCCAACGTGGTCGCCTCCGCGAGGCGGCCCATCGTTTCGGACATGCGTCAACGTTAAACCCGCGACCGTGGTGCACGGCAACTCATTCCTCCTGGTGAGGACCTAGGGTTGGGGTTGTGACGACGCACCCTTCTCCCACCGTTCCGGAACAGCTCTTCGACGACCCCGCCGCCGAGACCCGGTGGCGCGAGCGGTTCACCGCTCCCCGGATGAGCCTGCCGGGCTGGGCCGACGACGCACCGGACCGCACGCTCTACGTCTCCAACGCGAGCGGCGTCTGGGAGATCTACACCTGGGACCGCGCGACGGGTGAGCACCGCCGCGTCACCGACCGGCCGAACGGCACCTCGCACGGCACGCTGAACCCCGACGGCACCGAGATCTGGTGGTTCGACGACCACGACGGCGACGAGTTCGGCGTCTGGGTGCGTGAGCCGTTCACCCCCGACGGCAGCAAGGCCGAGCCCGCGCTCCCCGGCGTGACGCCCGGCTACCCGGCCGGTCTGGAGATCGGGCCGAACGTCACCGCCGTGGCCGCGTCCACCGACGACGGCACGACGGTGTGGCTGTCCCGCGAGGGCCGGTCCGAGGTGATCTACCAGCACGTCAACGACGCCGGTGTGGCCGCGATGGCGAAGGACGAGTCGCTGGTCGTGATCGCGCACTCCGAGCACGGCGACAACCGGCACATGGCGTTGCGCGTGCTCGACGCCGCCACCGGCGAGAAGGTCGCGGAGAAGTGGGACGGCAAGGGCAAGGGGCTCGACGCCATCTCGTTCAGCCCGGTGCGCGGTGACCAGCGGCTGCTGGTGCTGCACGAGCGCCGAGGCCGCGAGGAGCTGCTGATCTGGGACGTCGCCGCGGACACCGAGACCGAGATCGTCCTCGACCTGCCGGGCGAGGTCGCCGCCGACTGGTACCCGGACGCGTCGGCGTTGCTGATCGTGCACACCCACCACGCCCGCAACACCGTGCACCGCTACGACCTCACAACCGGCGAACTGTCCACTCTGGACACCGCTCCCGGCGTGATCGGCTCGGCGGGCGTGCGGCCGGACGGGACGATCGAGTACTCGTGGTCGTCGGCCGAGAAGTCCACGGTGATCCGCGCGCTGGCCACCGACGGCACGGAGAGCGTGCTGGTCGAGCCGCAGGGCGCGAAGCCGGCGTCGTCGCGCAAGCTGGAGGACGTGTTCGTCGGCGACGTGCACGCGCTCGTCTCCAAGCCCGAGGGCGAGGGTCCGTTCCCGACGGTCTTCCTCATCCACGGCGGCCCGCACTCCTCCGACGAGGACCGCTTCTCCGCCTACCGCGCGGTGTGGCTGGACGCCGGGTTCGCCACGGTGCACGTCAACTACCGCGGTTCCAGCGGCTACGGCTCGAAGTGGCGTGACGCCATCGAGGGCAGGCCGGGCCTGGTCGAGCTGGAGGACATCGCCGCCGTGCACGACTGGGCGGTCTCGTCCGGTCTCACCGACCCCTCGAAGTCCGTGCTGAACGGCGCGTCGTGGGGCGGCTACCTGACGCTGCTCGGCATCGGCACGCAGCCGGACCGCTGGGCCGTCGGCATCGCGGGCGTGCCGGTGGCGGACTACCTCGCCGCCTACGAGGACGAGATGGAGCCGCTGCGCGCGTTCGACCGGGCGCTGTTCGGCGGCTCACCGGAGGAGCTGCCGGAGCTGTACCGGGAGTGCTCGCCGCTCACGTACGTCGACCAGGTCACGGCGCCGGTGCTGATCCTCGCGGGCGAGAACGACCCGCGCTGCCCGATCCGGCAGATCGACAACTACCTCGACGCGCTCGCGGCCCGCGGCCACACCTACGAGATGTACCGCTACGACGCGGGACACGGCTCGCTGGTCGTCGCCGAGACGATCAGGCAGACGGCGGCGGAGATCGACTTCGCCCGCCGCCACCTCGCGAGGTAGTTCCGCGCGTGACAGCGCCGGACCCTCGCGGGTTCCGGCGCTGTCACGGTCGGTCAGCCGGCCCAGACCCTGCCCTCCCCGTAGACGCGGGACGGGCCCCACTCCTTCACGAGCAGGAGGTAATGCTCGTGGTTCTGCACGAGCGCCTCCCAGCAGAAGACCTTGTCGGTGCCGTCCAGCCGGTACCGGACCCGCGGACCGACCCGTTCGTCGATTCCGTCCGCGTCCCACATCTCGACCAGGATTTCCTTGCCTCGCCAGCCGGGGTCGGTGCTCCCCGTGCCGCGCAGCGTCACGCAGGCCCGGCCGGAGGCGGGCGGCGAGAAGTTGCGAGACCTGAGCGTGGTCTCGAAGTCGAACGTGAAGGTGAACGGCAGGGTCGCCGCCCGCACGGTCACCGCGGACGCGGTCCTGTCGGAAGCGGCCACCTCGGAAGCCGAGGCCGCCGGAACCACTGACATCACGGCCGCCGCGGCGACCGCCCCCAGAACAATCTTGTGCACGACTCCTCCTGAATCTTCGAAAAGACACAGGGGTCCCCAGACATCGCGTGACTCACTGCTGCGAACGGCGGCGCGACACCGCGATCCGAACTCATTCCCCCAGGTCCCCCAACCGGAACCATAACGAGATCACTCACGCCCGGCCGGGAATCCGGGGCGAATTCACCCGGTACAGCGACGAAGGCCCGCCCCTCGTGGGGCGGGCCTTTCGTGTCTTCCCGGCGTCAGGCCGACTGCGCCTGCCACATCCAGTGCGACTGCTCCAGCTCCTGCGTGATGCCGATGAGCAGGTCCTGGGTGACCAGGTCGTGCTTGTCGGTCTCCTCGATGCGCGTGCGCATGCGGGCGATGAGCGACGCCAGCGACGTCGTGATCGACTTGACGACCTCGTCCTCCTTGAGCCAGCCGGTCTCGATCTCGGGCACGCCGGACGACGCGGCGATGGTCTTCGCCGTGCCGTTCGGCGTGACGCCGATCGCGGCCGCTCGCTCGGCCACCTGGTCCGCGCCGTTGCGCGCCAGGACGACCAGCTCGTCGAGCTGCAGGTGGACGCTGCGGAAGTTCTTGCCGATCACGTTCCAGTGCGCCTGCTTCCCGATCAGGGACAGGTCGACCAGGTCGACCAGGGTCGCCTGCAGCACGGCTCCGACCGCGTCTCGGTCCTCGTCGGCCAGCGGGCTGGTGATCGGGTACTTGGCCATGGTGAACGCGCCTCCCTACACGGTGACGCTGAGCGCCACCTCGATGTTGCCGCGCGTCGCGTTGGAGTACGGGCAGACCTGGTGGGCCTGCTCGACGAGCTTCTCCGCGACCGCCTGGTCGAGTCCTGGGATCTTCACCGCGAGTTCGACGGCGAGCTGGAAGCCGCCTGCACCGTTGGGTCCGATACCCACCTTGGCGGTTACCTCGGAAGACGCAACTTGAACCTTCCCCGCGCGCGCGACGGCGGCGAGGGCGGAGTTGAAGCACGCCGAGTACCCGGCCGCGAAGAGCTGCTCCGGGTTGGTCGCGTCGCCGCCGGGGCCGCCCATCTCCTTCGGGACCGACAGGACCTCGTCGATCACACCGTCGGACGAGCGCACCTCGCCGTTGCGGCCTTCGCCGTAAGCAGTCGCCTCGGCCGTGTACAGCGTTTCCATTCCGCTCTCCCTGGTGTCGGTGAATGACCTTCACCCAGGAGAACGAATCGTGCGCGATTTAAATGCCCGAGCGTGAGCCAGTTCACGCGTTCGGGTGGGAGACCCCTAGCGCGAGCCCTGGCTCTGGGCGAACTCGACGACCTGGCGGCCGATCGTGCGCAGGTTGCGGTCGACGTCGCTGTCCGAGCAGCCGCCGTCGCCGTCGAACTTGACCTGGGCGGAGTTGATCGCGGCGCCGAGCGGGGTCGGCCAGCCGCGCAGGGCGTGCACGATCGAGCGGACGGCCGCGAGCGTGTTCACCGCGGCCTGCCAGCCGTACGCGGCGGTGATCGTGCCGATGGCGCGGCCGTCGAGGTACGGGCGTTCGTCGTCGCGCAGGTCCTCGATGTAGTCGAGGGCGTTCTTGACCAGGCCGGAGACGGTGCCGTGGTAGCCGGGCGACACGACGATCACGCCGTCGGCCCCGCGCAGGTCCTCGACCATCTTCATCGCGACGTCCGTGCGGTCGGGCACGGACGGGTCGTAGAACGGGAGCACCAGGTCGGGGCCGCTGTACTGGATCGTCCGCGCACCGAGCTCACGCGCGCCCGACAGGGCCACGCGCAGCGCCCGCTCGGACTGCGAGTCGGGCCTGATCGAGCCGCCGATGCCCACCACCGTCACCGTCATGACGCCGATCCTTCCACCTCCAGCTATCTGGAGATCCAGCACTACTCGCGAGTAACCTGCACCACATGTCGAACTTCCAGGCGGCCGTGCTGGCCCGCGCCCTGCGCTTCGCGTTCGGTCTTCCCGGTCCCGTGCGCCGCCTGATCGCCGGCACGCCCATCCGCCTGGACGGCCAGGACCTGCACCCCGAGGCGCAGCTGCTGCTCCGGCTGCAGGAGCTGTCGGGAACGGGCTGGCGCACGAGGACAGCTTCCGAGAGCCGCCTCGACCTGGAGTTGAGTTCGAAGCTCGTGGCGGGCCCGAAGATCACCGGGGTGGGTGCCCGCGACCTCTCGATCGGGGAGTTCGCCGGCCGTCTCTACACGCCGGACGGCCTCGCCCCCGGCTCGGCGCTGCTGATCTTCTACCACGGTGGCGGGTGGGTCACCGGCAGCCTGGACAGCCACGACAACCTGTGCCGGTTCCTCGCCAGGGAGGCGGTCGTGCGGGTGCTGGCCGCCGACTACCGGCTCGCGCCGGAGGCGCCGTTCCCCGCCGCGGCCGACGACGCCGCCGAGGTGCTGCGCTTCGCCGTCGCGAAGGCGGACGAGCTGGGCATCGACCCGAAGCGGATCGCGCTCGGCGGCGACAGCGCGGGTGGCAACCTGGCCGCGGTGACCGCGCACGGCGCCGAGGTCGGCCTCGCGTTCCTGCTGCTCTTCTACCCCGGCGTGGACGCGTCGGTGCGCCGCCGGTCGCGCGAGATCTTCGGCAACGGGTTCTTCCTCACCGACGAGAAGATGGACTGGTTCCTCGACCAGTACACCGCCGGTGGCAAGGACCGGCACGACCCGCGGCTGTCGATCATGCTGGCCGAGGACCTGTCGAACCTGCCGCCGACGTACGTCGCGACCGCGGGCTACGACCCGTTGCGCGACGAGGGCGAGGCGTTCGCCCACCGGCTGGCCGCCGAGGGCGTGCCGGTCGTGCTGCGCAGGCACGAGGGCCTGTTCCACGGCTTCGCGAACGTGCTCGGGGTCGGCGGGATCTTCCGCGAGGCCGTGTCCGAGGCCGTCGGGGCGCTGCGGACCGGCCTCGCGCTGGCGAACTCGGCTCAGGACGTGACCGGGACCGCCTGACGCTGCCGGCTGAACGTCCAGCCCAGACCGGCGATCACGAGCCCGGCGAGCCCGGCGGCGACGAACCCGAGCGGAGGTCCGCTGTTGTCGACGGCGAACCCCGTGAGCGGCTGGCCCACCGCGACACCGAACGTGAACGCCGAGCCTTGCAGGCCGAGCGCGAGACCGCGGGCGGCGGCGGGCGCGTGCCTGCTGATCAGCTCGGTCGACGCGGTGATGGTCGGCGCGCACACGAGGTTCATCGGGACCAGCGCGAGGGCGAGCAGCGCCACGCTGCCGTCCCCGAGGCCGACCGGGATCACCAGCAACGCCATGCAGGTCAGCAGGACCACGCCACCGGGCACCCGCCGCAGGCTGCCGTAGACGAGCCCGCCGAGGGCCGACGCGGCGCACATCACCACGAAGATCAGGCCGAGCCAGCCCTGCTTGCCCGCCTTCTCCAGCGAGGCGATCGCCGCGAGCTCCATGCCGGACAGCACCATCGTCGCCCCGAACGGGATGATCAACGCCGCCAGCACCGGCCCGCGCAGCCACTCCCGCACGCGCGGCTGCGGTCCGGAGACGTCCTCGTCCTCGTGCACCAGCCCCGGGTTCACGATGAACAGCGCGGCGCTCGCCGCCAGGATCGCGACGCCGATCGTGACCAGCGCCGTCCCGGTGGAGAACTTCGTGGCGAGCAGGACGCCCGCCGCGGGTCCGACCATGAAGGACAGCTCGACGGAGATCGAGTCCAGCGAGAACGCCGGGCGTCGTTGCGGCACGGGCACGAGCGCGGTCAGCGCCTGCCGCCCGATCGACATCATCGGCACGGCCACCAGCCCGTTGGCGAACGCCAGCACGAGCAGCACGTAGTAGTCCATCAACGGCGCCGTGACCCAGAACAGTCCTTCGAGGACGCTCAGCGCCAGCACGAACCGCAGGCCCTTGCTGTCGACGAGCTTGCCCATCAACGGCGACCCGAGACCGAGACCGATCATCGTCGCGAAGCCGACCGTCCCGGCGGCCGTGTAGCCCTTGTCGAGCGTGGTGACCACGTGCAGCGTCACGGTGACGCCCGCGGCCGTCGGGGGAATCCGGGCGAAGAGCATGAGCAACATCAGCGACCGGACCCCCGGCAGCGCCAGGACGGTTCTGAAGGGGGTGAGGTTCACGATGCCATCGTCACCCGGCTGGCAACCGGTTTGCGGTGCCGCGCGAGCGCCCAGGCGACCCCCGCGACCACCAGCCCGGTCACCCCCGCGACGGCGAACCCCGCGGAGGCACCGCCGCTGTCGATCGCCACACCGGCGATCGGGGCGCCGATCGCCTTGCCGACGGTGAACGCCGAACCCTGCAGACCGAGCGCGAGACCGCGGGCGGCAGGCGGCGCGAGCCTGCTGATGTGCTCACCGGACGCCGCGATCAGCGGCGCGCACATGAGGTTCATCGGCACGAGGAGCACGCACAGCAGCAGCACGTTGCCGTCGCCCAGACCGACCGGGATCTCCAGCGCCGCGAGGAGCACGAGCAGCACCAGCACGCTGGGCACCCGTCGCAGACTTCCGTAGACCAGACCGCCCACGATGGACGCCGCGCACATCGCGAAGAACACCACGCCGAGCCAGCTCTGCATGCCGATGCGTTCGAGTGACGCGACCGCCGCGACCTCCATGCCCGCCAGACACACGGTCGCTCCCACACACACGACCAGCACACCGAACAGACGCCCGCGCATCCACTCGACGAGCCGCGGCTTGGGTCCGTCCAGTACCTCGTCCTGGTGGACCGTCGGCGGGTTCACCCGGTACAGCAGCACACCCGCTGCCAGGATCGTGAAGCCGATGAACATCAGGGCCGCGTTCGTGGAGAACTTCGTCGCGACGAACACGCCCAGCGCCGGACCGGCCATGAACGACAGCTCGACCGAGATCGAGTCGACCGACAGCGCGACCCGGCGCCTGCTCTCGGGCACCAGCGCGGTGATCACCTGGCGGCCGATCGGCATCATCGGCACGCCCAGCAAACCGACCAGGAACGACGTCACCAGCAACGTCCAGTAGCCCATCAACGGCGCGCCGAGCCAGAACGCGGCCGACGCCGTGACGCTGACGGCCAGCACCGGGCGCAGGCCGCGCTCGTCGATCAGCCTGCCCATCAGCGGCGAGCCCAGCCCCATGCCGATCGTGCCCGCCGCCCCGACCAGCCCCGCCGCGCCGTAGCCCTGGCCGAGCGTGACCGCGACGTGCAGGGTGAGGACCACACCCGTCGCCGCGGGAGGCATCCGCGCGAAGAACATCAACAGCGCCAGCGGACGTACTCGGGGCAGCATCAGGACTTGCCGGAAGGGGGCGAGGTGCACCTCGTCATCCTCGCCCGTCCGGCAAAAGGTTTTACTTGCTAACGATGTGATTCGCCGTACAGGTCTTCCAGCGCCCGGTACGCCCTCACCACGAACGGCCGCGCCTTCGCGTACCTCGCCACGGCGTCCTCGTCCGGCACGATCGTCTGGCTCGGCCGCACGAGGTCGACGGTCAGGCTCGGGATCTCGTCCAGCGCCCGCCACGCCAGCAGCGCCGCGCCGACCGCCGAACCACCGCTGTCCTCGGTGAGGTGCAACGGCATCCCCAACGTGTTCGCGAGCGTCTGCGCCCAGATCGGCGCACGGAACGCACCACCCGTGATCCGCAGCGAGTCGACCCGCGGCACGGCTTCCAGCACCAGCGCCAACTGCTGGCACACGCCTTCCACCAGCGCCTTCGTGATCTGCGGCGGAGTGTGCTCGCGGCGCAGGCCGAGCAGCGCGGCGTGCGTCGTCGGGTCCCACCACGGCGCGCGTTCGCCGAGCAGGTACGGCAGCGCGACGAGCCCGTCGGAGTCGGCGCCCTCCGCCTGCGCGAGCAGGTCACCGACCGGAACGCCGAACGTCTCTGCGGCCCACTGCGCCACCACACCGCCGTTGCTGATCGCGCCGCCGCGGACCCACAGGCCCTCGCCGATCGCGTAGCTGAACGTGCGGCCCTCCTCGTCGACACCCGGCCCCTGCTGCGCCACCCGCAGCGCACCGGACGTGCCGAGCGACACCGCGCCCGCACCCGGCGTGGCGGCACCGACGCCGAGGTTGCCCAGCGGACCGTCACCACCGCCGACGACGACCGGAATCCCGCGCGGCAGCCCGGGGATCTCCGCGGTGAGCGGCATGGCGTGCGTGGTCTCGACGAGCGGCGGCAGCTGGTCGGCCGTCACCCCGGCGAACTCCAGCGACGGCTCGTGCCACCGCGACGTGTGGATGTTCATCAGACCCGTGCCGGAGCCCGACGAGTGCTCGGTGATCAGCTGCCCGGTGAGGTGCAGGTGCACGAAGTCCTTGATCCCGCACCACCTCACGGCGCGCACGCCGTTCTCGTGGAACCACGCGAGCTTCATCAGCGGCGTGAACGAGTGGATCGGCGCACCGGTCGCCTGGTGCAGCGCGCGGCCCTCCGCCGTGCCCCGCAACCGTTCCGTCTGCTCGACCGCGCGGTTGTCGGCCCAGCTCAGCACGTCCGTCACCGGGGAGAGCGACTCGTCCAGCCCCATGATCGAGTGCATGGCACCGGTCAGCGAGATCGCCCGCACGTCCTCCGACGCCAGCTCCCGGATCGCGTCGAACGCCGCGTCGAGCACGTGCCGCGGGTCGTGCGTGGCCTCAAGACCACTGGTGTGCATCGGATAGGCGCGTTCGGTCGAGGCGACGACACGGGCCTGCACGTCGACCGCGACGACCTTGGTCGCCGTCGTGCCGAGGTCCACGGCGAGAACGATCACGACTCACCCCGCACGGCGGTGAAGACGGCGAAGCTGGGCGACTTCCGCAGCGGACCCCAGAACTCCTCGCCGCGATCGTCGTCCGGCGTCACGCACGGCTGCCGCGTCACGTCGAGCAGCCCGGCCCTGTCCAACGCGCCGTCGAACACGCCGCCCTCCCAGAAGAACGAGTCGAAGTCGAACGGCGGGTCACCCAGCACGTGCACGCTGACCGGCTGCTTCACGTCCAGCGGCCCGGTGCGGGTGATCTCGTAGCCGTAGCGCCCGTACTGGGCGAGCAGGTCCCAGTCGGCGTCGGGGTTCGGCACCAGCGCGACGAGCCGGCCGCCGGGAGCGAGGTTGGCCTTCAGGTTGCCGATCATGGCGTCGAGCGCGGCCACGTCCTCCGCGTAGCCGAGCAGCCACACCGCCGTCACCACGTCGAACTCGCCCATCACGGGCAACGACGCCGCGTCGTGCTGCTCGTAGCCGATCCCGCGCGGTTCACGTGCCTCGACGTACCGGGCATACCCGATCATCTCGCCCGCCGAGTCGACACCGGCCACCCGCACCGCGCCGAGGTCGTGGAAGAGCCGTGTGTAGAAACCGGTGCCGCAGCCCACGTCCAGCACGCTCTTCCCGCGCAGGTCACCGACCGCGGAGAGCAGCGTGGCGCGCTCGGCCAGTCCGGTCGGGATGTGTTTGGCACGTTCGTAGATCGCGCCCAGCGCGTCGTACTGCTCGTCGCTCTCCGCCATGCGGCTCAGCCTAGGCGGTGCCGGACGAAACGATGTTGATCCGCACAGGGCTCCGATGGCAGGCTGTTGCCGGGTGGTCTTTGTCCCTGCCATATGCAGAGTGTCCGCGAAAGAGGGCGGACGAGGAGCCGGCCACCTCTCCCCCGCACGATCGACAGACCTCAGACCTACCTTTGTCCGCTGAGGAAGTTCGACGGCGCATTCACTTCTTTCACAGCAGCGCTGTGTTCAGCGCGCGCAGACAAAGGGAATTCCACATGCCAGCCCCTTCCTTCGGCGACTTCCAAAAATGGGTCATCGACGAGTTCCGCGCGAACGCGGGAGTCGTCGGCGATCCTTTCGAGGGCTCGTCCCTGCTACTGCTCACCACCACCGGCGCCCGAACCCGCCGCCGCCACACAACCCCGTTGGGCTACCTCGACATCGACGGCGTCCGCGTGGTCGTCGCCTCCGCCGGCGGCGCGGACCACCACCCGGCCTGGCTGCACAACCTCCGCGCCCACCCGATCGTCACCGTCGAGGTGGGCACCGAGAAGTACCCGGCCGTCGCGTCCGTCATGGAAGACCGCGCCCTGTGGGACGAGGTGGTGCGCCAGGCACCGGGCTACGGCGAGTACCAGCGGAAAACGTCCCGCGTGATCCCGCTGGTGGAACTCCGTCCACTCCCGACCGCCGGTGCCGAGCGCGTGAGCGGACTCGGCGACTTCGTGAAGGAGGCCCACGAGTGGCTCGACACCGAACTGGAAGCCGTCCTCGCGCAGGTCGACGAGCTCATCGCGACCGCGGACACCACCACACCGATGACACTGCCGCCGCGCACGCTCCACGACCAGATGCGCGAACGCTGCCTCGCCTTCTGCGGGGCGCTCGAACAACACCACAACGGCGAGGACCGCGGCGCGTTCCCGATGCTGGCGGCGGAGTTCCCCGCTCTCGCCCCGACGTTGGAGAAGCTCCAAGCCGAGCACGTGGTGGTGGCGGAGACGAACGCGTCCATTCGGGAGCTGGTGGAGGGGTACGTGCCCGGGGTCGCTGATCCGCGCGGGTTGCGGGCTGAGTTGCAGGGGCTTGTGAGCCGTCTCCGCGAGCACTTCGCGTACGAGGAGGCCACGATCCTCGACGCACTGAACGCGATCAACAGGTAAGAGAGAAGGGTCAGGCTCTCCGGCCAGGATGAGCCGAGGCTGCTACTTGAAGCTACTTGCAGCCCACGCTTGAGCGACGAGAACAACCTAAGCTGCGAGAACAGCTCACCGAACGCACTACTTGAAACCTACTTGAAGAGATGAGGCCCTTGCCGTGGAACGGCAAGGGCCTCCTCAAAGTCGTCAGCAGTCGTCCTGTTTCCACACCGCGTCTTCGCGAACCCACGGCTCGCTGCGCTGGTCGATCTCCGGTTTCGCGGCGTAGGTGTAGGTCACCCGAGCAAGGTCGCCGGCCTGCTGGTCGATCTTGAACGTCGAGATCTGCTGCGGCCCCAGGGTCTGCTTCGCCAAGGTGACGAGCTCGATGAAGGACAGGCGCGTCATGCGTTCCTTGCAACGCACCGACAGCATGTCGTACGCCTCGCCTTGGCCGTTGAGGTAGGCATCGGAATAGGCGCGTACCGCCGCCTCGATCTCTGCCGACGGATCGGTGGTGGTCGACGCAGCCACCGGCGCGCTGGTCGGCGAGTTCACCGCTGAACTGGTCGGTGAGTTCGCCACCGGTTGATCACTACCGCAGGCCGTGAGACCACCGAGAACACAGAAGACGGCCACCGCGGGCATGTAACGCATCACGCATGATTATCTATCGCGCCTGATTCGCGTTACTTCGCCCGGAAAGCCGTTCGTGCGCAGATATGAGAAAAGGCCCTTGCCGTGGAACGGCAAGGGCCTCCTCATCTCGCTCGTCAGATGCGCTTCGCGAGCACTTCCGCGATCTCGTAGGTGTTCAGCGCCGCGCCCTTGCGCAGGTTGTCACCGCACACGAAGAAGTCCAGCGTGTTCGGGAAGTCGAGCGCCTGGCGCACGCGGCCCACGTACGTCGGGTCCTCGCCCACGACGGCCGCCGGGGTCGGGAACTTCTTCGCGGCCGGGTCGTCGACGAGGACGATGGTCGGCTGCTCGGCGAAGATCTTGTGCGCCGCCTCGACGGTGACCTCGCGGGCGAAGGTCGCGTGGACGGACAGGGAGTGCGTGGTGACGACCGGGACCCGGACGCACGTCGCGGAGACCTTCAGGTCCGGGATGCCGAGGATCTTGCGGGCCTCGTTGCGGACCTTCAGCTCCTCCGACGACCAGCCGTCGTCCTTGAGCGAACCGGCCCACGGCACCACGTTCAGCACCAGCGGCGCCGGGAACGGGGAGTCCTCCGCGGACAGTCCGGCGGCGGTGAGGGCCTGCGCCACGTCGCCCGCGACGGTGCCCGCCTCCTTGCCGGCGACCGCGGCGATCTCCGCGTACAGGCGGTCGATGCCGGACTGGCCTGCGCCCGAGGCGGCCTGGTAGGACGCGACGACAAGCTCCTTGAGCTCGAACTCGCGGTGCAGGGCGCCCAGTGCCGCCATCATCGACAGGGTCGTGCAGTTCGGGTTCGAGATGATGCCGCGCGGGCGGTTGTCGACCTGGTCGGCGTTGACCTCCGGCACGACCAGCGGCACGTCGGCGTCCATCCGGAACGCGCCGGAGTTGTCGATCGCGATGGCGCCGCGTTCGGCGGCGATCGGGGCCCACTCGGCCGAGATCTCGTCCGGCACGTCGAACATGGCGATGTCGACGCCGTCGAACGCCTCGGGCGAGAGGGCGACCACCGTGAGGTCCTGGCCCCGCACGTTGATCTTCTTGCCCGCCGAGCGCGCGGACGCGATCAGGCGGATCTCGCCCCACGGCACGGAGGAGCGGGTGTTCATGATGTCGATCATCACGGTGCCCACGGCACCGGTCGCGCCCACCAGCGCGAGCACGGGGGCGCTCATCGGCCAGTCCCTGCGTAGACGACGGCCTCTTCCTCGCCACCGAGCTCGAACGCGTCGTGCAGGGCACGGACGGCGTCGTCGAGCTGGGTGTCGCGGCAGATGACCGAGATGCGGATCTCGGAGGTCGAGATGATGTCGATGTTGACGCCGGCCGTGGCCAGCGCCTCGCAGAACAGCGCCGTGACGCCGGGGTGCGAGCGCATGCCCGCGCCGATCAGCGACACCTTGCCGACGTGCTCGTCGTAGATGACCTGGTCGAACCCGATCTCGCCGCGGGCCTTCTCCAGCGCGGCCACCGCGCGCGGACCGTCCACCTTGGCGAGCGTGAACGTGATGTCGGTGCGGCCGGACGCCGCCTGCGAGACGTTCTGCACGACCATGTCGATGTCGAGCTCGGCCTGCGCCACGACCCGGAAGATCCTGGCAGCGATGCCGGGGTGGTCGGGCACGGCCGTCACGGTGATCTTGGCCTCGGACCGGTCGTGCGCGACGCCGGTGATCATCGCCTGTTCCACGGGAAGGTCCTCCACTGAACCGGACACGATGGTTCCGGTCTTGTTGCTGAACGAAGAACGGACGTGCACGGGGACGTTGTAGCGCCGGGCGTACTCCACGCAGCGGAGCATCAGCACCTTGGCGCCGCAGGCGGCCATCTCGAGCATTTCCTCGTACGTGATCGTGTCGAGCTTCTTCGCGTTCGGCACGATCCGCGGGTCGGCGGTGTAGACGCCGTCCACGTCGGTGTAGATCTCGCACACGTCGGCCTTGGTCGCCGCCGCGAGCGCCACCGCGGTGGTGTCGCTGCCGCCGCGGCCGAGCGTGGTGATCTCCTTGGAGTCCTGGGAGACGCCCTGGAAGCCCGCGACGATCGCGATGGCCCCCTCCGACGTCGCGTCCTGGATCCGGCTCGGCGTCACGTCGATGATCCGCGCTTTGCCGTGCACCGACGTCGTGATCACACCGGCCTGCGAGCCCGTGTACGAGCGCGCCTCGGCACCGAGCGAGTGGATCGCCATCGCGAGCAGCGACATCGAGATCCGCTCACCGGAGGTGAGCAGCATGTCGAGCTCACGGGCCGGAGGCACGGGCGAGACCTGGCGTGCGAGGTCGAGCAGCTCATCGGTCGTGTCGCCCATCGCGGACACGACGACCACGACGTCGTTGCCCGCTTTCTTGGTCGCGACGATGCGCTCGGCCACACGTTTGATCCGCTCGGCACTTCCCACCGATGAACCGCCGTACTTCTGGACGACGAGCGCCACCGACCTGACCTCCTTCGCGCGTCCTAAAACCCCACGTCGCTGGCAGCCTACCCGGACCACCTGGTGAGAACCTGGAGCCCGTGACGCGCGTGACTACTCTGTCCGGGTGTCGACGAGCACCGATGTCGTGGAGGCCCCAGCAGCCGTGCCTGCCAGCAGTGCGCGCTCGCGGATGGCCGAGGCGCTCAGACACCCGGTCGCCCTGTGGACCGCTCCCGCGCTGGTCTACCTGGCCGTGCGCCAGATCGGTTTGTTCGTCCTCCAACTGGTCGTCGAGTACCAGAACAAGACGACCGGCAGGGCCGACACGTCCGTCGACAACCTGAAGTCGTGGGACGGCGAGTGGTTCCTCGGCATCGCCGAGGGCGGCTACGACGGCGTGCCGATGCGCCTGACCGACGCCGCGGGTCAGCGGACCGACGAGACCCCGCTCGCGTTCTTCCCCGGCTACCCCGCCCTGGTCAGGTGGATCGGCGGCCTGCCGGGCGTGGACGTGGTGGGCGCGGCGTTCGCGGTCAGCATCATCAGCGGCCTGCTCTGCGCGTACGGGCTGTTCGTGCTCGGCCGCGTGGTGCGCGACGGCTCGGTCGCGTCCGGCCTGGTCCTGGTGACGCTGTTCGCCGCCTCGCCGATGGCCGTCGTGCTGTCGATGACGTACTCGGAGGCGACGTTCTGCGCGTTCGCCGCCTGGTCGCTGGTCGGCGTCGTGCGGAAGCGCTGGCTGCTCGCGGGGGTGTGCTGTGCGGCGGCGGGCTTGGTCCGTCCGACGGCGGCGGCCCTGGTCGTGGCCGTCGGCCTGGCCGCGCTGGTCGCGGTGATCGCCGACCGCGGCGACTGGCGCGCGTGGGCGGGTGGCCTCGTCGCCCCGCTGGGCCTGCTCGGCTACCTCGGCTGGGTCGCGGCCCGCACCGGCGACCTCACGGGCTGGTTCGGCGTGCAGCAGCGCGGCTGGGGCTCGAAGTTCGACGGCGGCGTCGCCACCTGGGACTTCGCGATGGGCCACCTCGCCAACCCGCGCTCGGTGCTGGAGACCGGCACGGTGTGGCTGCTGGTCCTCGCGATCGTGCTCGTCTTCTACGCCTTCCAGCGCCGCCTGGAGTGGCCGCTGATCGCCTACGGCATCGGCGTGCTGGTCATGGACCTGGGCTCGAACGGCCTGATGAACTCGAAGGCCCGCCTGCTGCTCCCGGCGTTCACGCTGCTCGTCCCGCTGGCCCTGGTCCTGGCCCGCCGCCGGCTGTCCACCGTGCTGACCGTCCTCGGCGTGGCGACCCTGTTCAGCGCCTGGTTCGGCGCCTACTCCCTCGCCGTTTGGCAGTATGCGATCTGATGAACGAGCTGATCACCAAACGCCGCAGCCCCCGCGCGTTCGCCGCCGACGCCACGATCTCCGACGACGACCTGCGCACCCTCATGGAAGCCGCCCGCTGGGCCCCGTCCCACGGCAACACCCAGCCGTCCCGCTTCATCGTGGGCAAACGCGGCACGCCGACGTTCGACACCATCTTCGAGACGCTGACCAGGGGCAACCGCAACTGGGCCTTCCGCGCCTCCGCCCTGTTGATCGGCTGCGTCGTCACCACCGACGACAGCGGCGAGATCCCGAACATCGAGTTCGGCCTGGGCCTCGCGATGCAGAACATCGCCCTCCAGGCCGTCGACCTGGGCCTGATCACCCACATGATGGCGGGCTTCGACCCCGAAGCGGCCCACACCGCCTTCGCCATGCCCGCGAACGTCCGCCCGCTGGTCGCCATGGCCATCGGCACGCAGGGCGCCCCGGAAGACCTCCCCGAGGATCTCCAGGCCCGTGAACAGCGCGAACGCACCCGTCACCCGCTGTCGGAGACGGTCTTCACCGGCTCCTGGGGCCAGTCACAGTTCAGTTGAGAAGTACTTCGTGGCGACGTCGTTGTGCAACGGGAACGCCAACGGCTCGCACTCGAAGATGATCTTCCGTTCGGACGCCTCGTCGTTGGGCACGAACGGCGGCATGTCGTCGGCGTTGATCGCGGGGGCGGTGGCGAACAACAACACCGTCCCCCCGTCCGGCGTCGACACGAAGTGCAACGGCCGCAGCTCACCGGGGTCGATCCGCACATAGGCTTCTTCTTCGAGCTCGCGAGCAGCACTCTCCTGCCACGACTCCCCGCGGTCCATGAACCCGCTGACGAACGCCAGCTGCCCCACAGGCGGAATCGCCCGCCGAACGGTGAGCAGCCCGGTCCGAGGCCCGTCCTTGACAGGCACCAGCACCACGACGACCGGCACGGGGTTGGCCCACACCATGTGCCCGCAGCCGTCGCACGAGCGGGGGTATCCAGCCGTGTCGGCGTACCGAGCACCGCAGCTGCAGCAAAAGTCGTCACGCGCCATGCACTCGAACTTAGTTGAGCGACCTAACGCGCTTAAGGACGTTCGCTCGAACGCCAGCCGAACACGAGATCGACCCCGCCGGCACCGAGCCCGCCACAGCGACGGGCCCACCACCAACGGGGCCGACCATCCTCAGGAGCACAAGACCGCACGAGCTCAGTAACGCGAGACCGCACGAGCGAGGATTCCGGTCACGACCAGCCAGAACACAGCGGCCAGACCGTAGTTGAGGAAGACGTCGAGGTTGTAGTTCCCCGTCTGGAACAGCCCGGGGAAGAACAGGGCAAGGGGATCGGCGAGAGACTTGATGAAACCGAAGAACGAGTTCGCCGTGTTCGCACCGAGCACGACCATCAAGATGTACAAGATCTCGATGAATGCGAAAAGGACGCCGATGCCGCTGATCACGCGGGAAGCCGTGCCGCGGCCACTGGTCGTACGTAATCTGGACATGTATGAACTTTTCCCAGGTTCAGCCCCCACAAAACTTGCAAGTTGACCAGCTTCCGGCATTCACCCCGATGCCGAAGGGATCTCGCAGAACGTGAGCGGCCACGCGGTGGGGCCCCGGATCAGCCCGCCACCCGCAGCTGATCACAAAAAACCCTCTGACCAGACGAAACCCCCACCCCGACCCACCCCCGAATCCCACGATCCGGTCCCCGAGTTCCATCCCCACCCCACCAGGGCTACGCTGTCCCCCGTGTGGCGTTCCCTCCTGCTTCGCTGCCGTGACGGGGTCTGATCAGACCGGCCCCCCGTCGCGGGACTCAGCGTTGCCGCCGGTCGTCCATCAACGACCCGCACCCGGAGCACCCAGATCATGACCTCGCAGGACGCCTACACCTCCGGCACCAGCCGCATCCGCAAGCCTGCCCGTTCGGCCCCCGCCTCCCAGCCGAGCTGGAACGCGCAGCTGGGCAGCAGCATGCCGTTCCACCGCTACCGCCCGTTCCACGAGGTCGTCGAGGTGGTCGACGTACCCGACCGCACCTGGCCCGCGAAGCGCATCGAGAAGGCGCCGCTGTGGTGCGCGGTGGACCTGCGTGACGGCAACCAGGCGCTGATCGACCCGATGTCACCCGCGCGCAAGCGCAAGATGTTCGACCTGCTGGTCAGGATGGGCTTCAAGGAGATCGAGGTCGGGTTCCCGGCCGCGTCGCAGACGGACTTCGACTTCGTCCGCGAGATCATCGAGGACGGCGCGATCCCGGACGACGTCACGATCCAGGTGCTGACGCAGTGCCGGGAGGAGCTGATCTCCCGGACGTTCGAGTCGCTGCGCGGCGTTCACCGGGCGATCGTGCACTTCTACAACTCGACGTCCATCCTGCAGCGGCGGGTGGTGTTCCGCGCCGACCGCGACGGCATCAAGAAGATCGCCACGGATGCCGCGAAGTTCGCGAAGCAGCTGGAGCGGGAGTACCCGGAGACGGACTTCCGCTACGAGTACTCCCCCGAGTCCTACACCGGCACCGAGCTGTCCTACGCGCTGGAGGTCTGCAACGCGGTCACGGACGTCATCCAGCCGACGCCGGAGAAGCCGCTGATCATCAACCTGCCGGCGACGGTGGAGATGGCGACGCCGAACGTCTACGCCGACTCGATCGAGTGGATGTCGCGCAACCTGGCGCAGCGCGAGTCGATCATCCTGAGCCTGCACCCGCACAACGACAGGGGCACCGGCGTGGCGGCGGCCGAGCTGGGCTACCTGGCCGGTGCCGACCGCATCGAGGGCTGCCTGTTCGGCAACGGCGAGCGCACCGGCAACGTGTGCCTGGTGACGCTGGCGATGAACATGTTCAGCCAGGGCATCGACCCGCAGATCGACTTCAGCGACATCGACGAGGTGCGCCGCACCGTCGAGTACTGCAACCAGCTGCCGGTGCCCGAGCGCCACCCGTACGGCGGTGACCTGGTCTTCACGGCGTTCTCAGGCAGTCACCAGGACGCCATCAAGAAGGGCTTCGAGGCGCTGGAGGCGGACGCCAAGGACGCCGGGCAGCACGTGGACGACTTCCAGTGGGAGGTCCCGTACCTGCCGATCGACCCGAAGGACGTGGGCCGCAACTACGAGGCCGTCATCCGGGTCAACTCGCAGTCCGGCAAGGGCGGCGTGGCGTACCTGATGAAGCAGGAGCACCACCTGGACCTGCCGCGGCGCCTGCAGATCGAGTTCTCGCGGGTGATCCAGGAGGTCACCGACACGCAGGGCGGCGAGATCGGCCCGAAGGAGATGTGGGACGCCTTCGCCGAGGAGTACCTGCACGGCCGGGTGCCGATGTACCTGCTCAAGCACCGCGCGTCCTCCGACGGCGACGGCCGCGAGGAGATCACCGCGACGCTGCTGGTCGACGGTGAGCAGCAGGAGATCACGGGTACCGGCAACGGCCCGATCGCCGCGTTCGTCGACGCGCTCGCGTCCATCGGCTACGACGTGCGGGTGCTGGACTACGCCGAGCACGCGCTGTCGGCCGGTGACGACGCCCGCGCCGCCGCCTACGTCGAGTGCGCGGTGGGCGACCGGGTGCTGTGGGGTGTCGGCATCGACAGCTCCACGGTCGCCGCGTCGTTCCGCGCGATCGTCTCCGCGGTCAACCGGGCGAACCGCTGACCTGGGGATGTGGCGTCCGTCCAGACCGGACGGACGTCACATCCTGTGGGCGGGCTGAAGAAACGCGCCGATCGGGATTGTTTTCGCCGGTCAGGAGCGTTGACCGAGCATGAGCACCGCCGCGAGCCTCGTCGTGCTTTTCCTGGTGGCCGTCGTGCCGCTGGCACCGACGGAGGTGGTGCTCATCGGTGCGGGTGTCCTGGCTGCGGCCGGTGAGGTGCCGCTCTACCTGGTGGTGCTGATCGCCGCGGCCGGCTGCCTGGCCAGCGACCTGATCAACTTCAGCGCGGGCCGCAGGCTCGGCATGAAGGCGCTCGCCAAGGTCAACCGCAACGCCAAGGCGCGGGCGATGGTGGTGTGGACGGCCGACCAGCTGGCGTCCAGGGGCGAGACGATCCTCATCGCGGCGCGGTTCCTGCCCGCGGGCGGCATCGTCGGCGCGTTGCTGACCGGTGCGCTCAAGTGGCCGCTGCGCCGGTTCGTCCCGGTCGCCGCCGTGGGTTCGGCGCTGTGGAGCCTCTATCCCGCCACCGTCGGGTACATCGGTGGTCAGCTCGTCGAGGAGACGTGGCTCGCGATGCTGTTGTCGTTCGGCGTGGCGACGGCCATCTCCGCCCCGATCGGCATGGCGATCCGTGCGCGCAACGCCAACCGCACCCTCTCGTACGCCGAGTCGTCGTCGTAGAGGACGGCGTACCGGTCGGCGGCGGCCAGCAGTGCGTCCACTTCGAACGCCAGCTGCGCGTCACCGCACAGCCGTTCCAGCAACGAGATCCAGCGCAGGTTGAAGAGCATCAACGCGTCGCGCACCCGGCCGGGACGGGCGGCGAACTCGGAGCGCGTGACGACGAAGAAGCAGCCGCCGGGGAACACGCGGCGCTTCGAGTAGTCGAGCCACCGCTCGCTCAGGTCCAGCACGGACCCGCCGGCGACGACGACCTCGCGCGCGAAGATGTCCGCGGCCGTGTGCACCGCCGAGAGCTGCAGCTCTTCCTTGGCGCCGAAGTGCGAGAACACCCCGCTCTTGCTCATGCCGAGCTCGACGGCGAGCCGTCCGATCGTGACTCCTTCGAGCCCGTCGACGGACGCGATCTCCGCGGCTCGGAGGAGGATCGACCCACGACTGTCCACGTCGGCAACGACATCACCGCCCGCTAGAGACAGCCTCGCCGTTCACCCGAACCAGCGACACTTCCCCGCCGCTCAAACGCCACGCGGGGGCCCTTCGTACTAAGTGACAGTACGAAGGGCCCCCGCGTGGCGTTGGGAAACGTGGAGGGTGGATTGGGTTAGCCGAGGGCCTCGGTTACCGAGGCCGGTCCCACCAGGGGGACGTCGGGTGACAGGCCGTCGCCCTCCTCGACCAGCTCGGGCTTCACCGCGTGCGGCTGGAGCTCGCCGGAGCGGATCTGCTCCGCCCAGTGGCACGCCACCTTGTGGCCGGGCTTGAGCTCGCGCAGCGCCGGGCGTTCGGTGTCGCACTTCGTCTCCTGCCGCCACGGGCACCGGGTGTGGAACCGGCAGCCGCTCGGCGGGTTCGCGGGCGACGGCAGGTCGCCCGCGAGCAGGATGCGCTCGCGCCGGTCCTCGACCTCGGGGTCGGGCACCGGGATGGCCGACAGTAGCGCCCGCGTGTACGGGTGCAGCGGCTCCTCGTAGAGGTCGTCCGCGGTGGCCTCCTCGACGATCCCGCCGAGGTACATCACGCCGACCCGGTCGGAGATGTGCTTCACGACCGCGAGGTCGTGGGCGATCACCAGGTAGGTGAGGCCGAACTGCTCCTGAAGGTCCTCCAGCAGGTTCACGACCTGGGCCTGGACCGACACGTCGAGCGCGGACACCGGCTCGTCGGCGACGATCAGGTCCGGGTTGAGCGCCAGGGCACGGGCGATGCCGATGCGCTGCCGCTGACCGCCGGAGAACTCGTGCGGGTACTTGCGCAGCGCCGACGTCGGCAGGCCCACGGCGGAGAGCAGCTCGCGCAGGCGCTTGTCGGTCTCCTCCTTGCCCTTGTCGAGGTCGTGCGCGCGCAGGCCCTCGACGAGGATCGACTCGACGGACTGCCGCGGGTCGAGCGAGGACAGCGGGTCCTGGAACACCATCTGGATCCGGCGCCGCATCTTGCGCAGCTCCTCGCCCCGCAGGGACGAGAAGTCCTGCCCGTCGAAGACCATCTTGCCGTCGGTCGGCTCGTTGAGCCGCAGCATCGCCCGCCCGAGGGTGGACTTGCCGCAGCCGGACTCGCCGACGAGGCCGTAGGTCTCGCCGCGCTTGATCTCCAGGTCTACGCCGTCGACGGCGTAGACGTAGCCGACGGTCTTGTCGAAGAACACGCCCCGCTTGATCGGGAAGTGCACCTTCATGTCCTGGACCGAGACCAGGGTCTCGCTCATACCGACACCTCCTCGGCGGCGGGAGTTCCCGGCACCACCGGGTTGTGGCAGCGGAGCAGGCGGCCGAGCTGCGCTTCTTCGGCGGGCGTCTCCCGCGTGCAGACGTCCAGCGCGTTGGGGCAGCGCGGAGCGAACGCGCAGCCCTGCGACCACGGGATGTTGTCCGCGACGGAGCCCTTGATCGGCGTCAGCTTCTCGCCGCGCGGGGCGTCGAGCCGCGGGATGGACGCGAGCAGGCCGTGCGTGTACGGGTGGCGCGGCTCGGCGAAGAGCTTGTGCCGCATGGCCTTCTCGACGACCTTGCCGCCGTACAGCACGTTGACCTCGTCGCACAGGCCCGCGACGACACCCAGGTCGTGGGTGATCATCACGAGCGCGGTGCCGAGGTCGTGCACCAGTTCCTTCATCAGCGTGAGGATCTGGGCCTGGATGGTCACGTCCAGAGCGGTCGTCGGCTCGTCCGCGATCAGCAGCTTCGGCCGGCAGGCCAGCGCGATCGCGATGAGCGCGCGCTGCCGCATGCCGCCGGAGAGCTGGTGCGGGTACTCCTTGAGCCGCCGGTTCGGGTCGGGGATGCCGACCTTGTCCAGCAACGTCTTCGCCTCGACCATGGCCTCCTTGCGGGCCATGCCGCGGTGCCGTTCGAGCACCTCGGTGACCTGGAGACCGATCGGGACGACGGGGTTGAGCGAGGACAGCGGGTCCTGGAAGACCATGCCGAGGTCGCGGCCGCGGCGGTCGCGCATCTCCTTGTCCGACAGCTTCAGCAGGTCGGTGCCGTCGTAGGAGACGCTGCCGGTGATCGTGACGCCGCGCTTGGGCAGCAGACCCATGATCGCCAACGATGTCACCGACTTGCCGCAGCCGGACTCGCCGACGAGACCGACGGTCTGGCCGGGCTCGACGTCGAAGCTGACGCCGTCGACGGCGCGGAACGGCTCCTCGCCCTTGCGCTGGAACACGACGGAGAGGTCACGTACTTCGAGCAGTGCCACGACGACTCACCGCCTGTTCTTCGGGTCGAGGGCCTCGCGCAGGGTCTCGCCCATGAGCGTGAAACCGAGAGCGACGATGATGATGCAGATCGCGGGCCACGCGGCGAGGTGCGGGTGGGTGTCGAACACCTTCTGCACGTCACCGAGCATCTGACCCCACTCCGGCGTCCGGTCGTCCGGGTTGCCGAGGCCGAGGAACGACAGCGCCGCCGCCTCGATGATCGCGGTGGCCAGCACCAGCGTCGACTGGACGATCACCGGGCCGAGCGAGTTCGGCAGCATGTGCCGGAACACGATCGCGCCCTTCTTCACGCCGAGCGCGGTCGCCGCCAGCACGTGGTCGCTGTGCCGCTGCGCGAGCATCGAACCGCGCAGGAGGCGTGCGAACACCGGGATCTGCACGATCGAGACCGCGAGGATCACCGTGAACTGGCTGGGCCGCGAGAACATCGCGGCGATCGAGAACGCGAGCAGCAGCGACGGCAGCGAGAGCATGACGTCGACGACGCGCATGACCAGCGAGTCGACCCAGCCGCCGAGGGCGCCCGCGAGCGTGCCGAGGATCAGGCCGCCGGTGAGGCCGAACAGCGTGGCGACGACACCGACGATGAGCGTCTGCTGCGAGCCGACCAGCACACGCGACAGGAAGTCGCGGCCCTGGAGGTCACCACCGAGCGGGTGCCCCGGCTGCGACGGCGGGATCTCGTTGCGCGCCTTGACGACCTGGTCGATCAGCATCGGGTCGGCCGGGTTGTGCGGCGCGAGCCACGGCGCGAGCAGCGAGACCAGGATGAACAGGCCGATGATCACCGCGCCGGTGAGGAACACCGGGCTGCGGCGCAACCGCTTCCACGCGCTCGCGGCGAGCGAGACGCCGGCGGTCGCGTCGATCTTCTCCTTCTTCGCGGAAAGTCCGAGAACCACGTCGCTCACCTCGTCCTGATGCGCGGGTCGATGAGCGCGTACGACAGGTCGACCAGCAGGTTGACCACGACGTAGACGATGGTGGCCATGATGATCAGCAACAGCAGCACCGGGTAGTCGCGCCGTTCGAACCCGATGGCGAGCGCCTCGCCGACCCCGGAGAACGAGAACACCTTCTCGGTGAGCACCGCGCCGGAGAGCAACGCGCCCGTCTGCAGGCCGATCGTCGTGACGACCGGCAGCATGGCGTTGCGCAGCACGTGCCGGCGGCGGATCACCGGTGCGGTGAGGCCCTTCGACTCGGCGGTGCGCACGAAGTCCTCGTCGAGCACGTCGAGGACGGCCGCGCGGGTGATCCGGAAGATCACCGCGAACGGGATCGTGGCCAGCGCGATCGCGGGCAGGATCAGGTGTTCCAGCGCGTTCAGGGTCGCGTCCCACTCGCCGGTGATCATGCCGTCGAGGGTGAAGAACCCGGTGACGCGGGTGGCGTCGATGGCGTCCTGACGGCCGCTGGACGGCAGGCCGAGCGCGGACGACGCCACGCCCTTGAGCACGTAGGCCAGGAAGAACACCGGCACGGCGACGCCGATGAGCGAGCCGACGACGCTGACGTTGTCGAACCAGCTGCCGCGGCGCTTGGCCGCGATGTACCCGAGCGGCACGCCGACCAGGATCGCGATGAGGATCGCGAAGAAGCTCAGCTCGAGCGTGGCGGGGAACCGCTGGAGGAAGATCTCGAGCGCCGAGTCACCGGGCTGGACACCGGTCGAGACGCCGAAGTCCCCGGTCGCGGCACGACCGAGGAACTTGAAGTACTGGACGAAGATCGGCTGGTCGAGGCCGAGCTGCTTGGTGAGGGCTTCTCGCGACTCCGGCGTAGCGCGCTCTCCCAGGAGGGCCGAGACCGGCCCTCCTGGGAGTACGCGCAACCACGCGAAGAGCAGCAGCGAGAGCACCAGCACCACGCCGACCAGCTGGATCAGCCGTCGAATGGTGTAGCGGAGCACTGTGAGCTACCCCGTTGTTCTCTTGTGGTGGGAGCTAGTCCGCTCAGCCCTTGGAGGCCGAACCGAACTTCTCGTCGGTCAACGGGCTGGGAACGACACCCTTGATGTCCGACTTCAACACCAGAGCGGGCGGGGAGTGCGAGATCGGGATCGCGGGGAGGTACTCCTCCATGATCTTCTTGTTGATCTCTTCGTACAGCTTGGTGCGCTCGGACTCGTTCGGCTCGGAGTTGGCCTTGGCCAGGTCCGCGGCGAGCGTGGCGCCCCACGGCGACACACCGGTGTTGAAGCGGTTGTCGGTGCGGCCGAAGAACGTGCCGACCCAGTTGTGCGCGGTGCCGTTGTCGCCGGTCCAGCCGAGCAGGAAGATGTCCGAGATGCCGTTGTCGACGTCGGTGAGGTAACCGCCGTTCCACGGCTTGGTGACGACGTCGAGCTTGATGCCCGCCTTCTCCAGGTCACCCGCGATGGCGCCCCACAGGTCCTTCGGGGACGGCATGTACGGACGCGTGACCTCGGACGGCCAGTACGCCTTCAGGGTCAGGTCGGTGGCGCCGGCCTCGGCCAGCAGCGACTTCGCCTTCTCCGGGTCGTACTTCACCTCGGTGATCGACTTGTTGTAGCCGTTCACGGTGTCCGGCATGAACTGCGTCGCGACCTTGGCGCCCTCGGGCAGCTGCGACTTGACGAGCTGCTCGCGGTTGATCGCGTACTGGAGGGCCTGGCGGACCTTCAGGTCGGCGAGCTTCGGGTTGTTCTTCTGGTTGATGCCCAGGTAGAACACGTTGAACGCCGGGCGGATCGCCACGTTGAAGCCGTCGGACTTGAGGCTCGCCCAGTCGGCCGCGTTCGGCAGGTCGTACCCGTCGATGTCACCGGCCTTGAGCGCCTGCTTGCGGGCGGTCTCGTCCGGGATGATCTTGAAGACGATCTTGTCCAGGTTGGCCTTCGTGCCGTGGTAGTCGTCGTTGCGGACGAGCTCGACGGTGTTGTTGGCCTTGTCGTACTTGCTGAACTTGAACGGGCCCGTGCCGGTCGGGTGCTCCGTCGCGTAGGCCGGGTAGGTGAACGCGTCACCGGCGGCCTGCACGTTGTCCGCGTCGTACTTCTTGAGCGCCTCGGGGCTCGAGATGGAGAACGACGTGAAGCCGAGGACCGACGGGAACTGCGAGGTGACCTCGTTCAGCTCGACCACGGCGGTCTTCGGGTCCTTGGCGGTGCAGGACTTGTACAGCGAGGGCTTGTCCGGCGTGTCCTTGAACCCGCCGAAGTTGTCCAGCCAGTACTGCGAGACGGCGTCGGACTGACCCGCGCCCTTCTGGTTGTACCAGCGCTCGAAGTTGAAGCACACGGCCTCGGCGTTGAACTCCGTGCCGTCGTGGAACTTCACACCCTCCTTGAGGGTGAAGGTCCAGGTCTTGCCGTCCGTGGAGGGCTCGTAGCTCGTCGCCAGCGCCGGCTCGACCTCGGCGGTGCCCGCCTTGAAGCCGACCAGGCCCTCGAACATCTGCCGGGAGACGCGGAACGTCTCACCGTCAGTCGCGTAGAACGGGTCGAACAGCTTCGGCGCGCCCGCGGCACCGAAGGTCAGCGTGCCGCCCTGCTGGCCGCCACCGCCGGAGTCGCGCTGCGATTGCGCGCAACCTGACAGGGCCAGCGCGCTGACGCTGAGGAAGCCGATCGCGGCAACCCAACGGCGGCGTGCCGTTACTGAGTGGACCATCAAACACCCCTTGGACAATCCGCACATCTCACGGTGTGGTCGCCGACGATAACCGTTGTGGATACCCCACCCGGGGTTACTCAGGTCACGATCCGGCCACTAGACCAGGCATTCTGATACGTCCGGCGCATGTTCGCTGACCCAACGTGAGCACGGCGGATGCGTCGAACGCTCTCCTAGGCTGTAGAAACGACTGCGAAACGTGGAGGAGGTCGCATGCACAGGCAGGTCGAGTTCCGCCTCCTCGGCCCCCTCCAGGTCCTGGTCGACTCCGAGTCACTGCTGGTCCGGGCGGGACGGCAGCGCGCACTGCTCGTGTCGCTGCTGCTGCGCGTGGGCACGTCGGTGTCCGTCGACGAGCTCGCGGCGAACGTCTGGGGGGACAACCCTCCCGCCAGAGCGCGTGCGACATTGCAGACATATGTCATGCGTCTCAGACAGCTGCTGGGACCGTCCGTCCCGATCAGGACCGTCCCCGACGGCTACCTCGTCGACGTCGACGAGAAGACGATCGACCTGATGCGCTTCGAACCCCTCATCGAGCAGGGCGAACAGGAGCGCGCGGCCGGAAACCCGCAGGCGGCGTCGGCCGCGTTCGCCGCCGCGCTGGGGCTCTGGCGCGGCCCCGCGCTGGCCGACGTGCCGTCGGAGGTGCTGCACCGCGACGAGGTGCCCCGGCTCGACGAGCGCCGCCTGCACGTGCTGGAACGCCGGGTCGAGGTCGACCTCGAACTGGGCCGCCACGGCGAGCTGGTCGCGGAGCTGTCCCGCCTGACCGGCGAACACCCGCTGCGCGAGCGGTTCTGGGCGCAGCTCATGGTGGCGCTCTACCGCTCCGGCCGGCAGAGCGAGGCGCTGGCCGCCTACCAGCGCGTTTCCCGGCTCCTGGCCGACGAGCTGGGCATCGACCCCGGTGACGAGCTGCGGCGCGTCCACGGCCGGGTGCTGTCCGGGTCGATCGGCGCGGTGGCCGCGCCGTCCTCGGGACCCGCTGTCGTCACCGCGAAGCCGGAACGGGTCGTGCCGTCGCAGCTCCCGGCGGACATCCCGGACTTCGTGGGCCGCGGCGAGGCCGTGTCGCTGGTCACGGCCCTGCTGCGGACCGCGCAGGGCGTCCCCGTCGTCACCCTGGCCGGGCCTCCCGGCGTCGGCAAGACGGCGCTCGCCGTGCACGCCGCCCACCGGATGCGCGCGGACTTCCCGGACGGCCAGCTGTACGTCAACCTGCGCGGATACGCCCCCGGCCCGCCGCTGAGCGCCGTGGACGTGCTGCCGCGGTTCCTGCGCGCGCTCGGCACCGAACCCGACCAGGTGCCGCTCGACCAGGACGAGCAGGAGGCCATGTTCCGGTCCACCCTGACCGGTCAGCGCGTGCTCCTGCTGCTCGACAACGCGTCGTCCGCCGAGCAGATCCGGCCCCTGCTGCCCGGCTCACCCGGGTGCGCGGTGCTCGTGACGTCCCGGGACACGCTGCGGGGTCTGGCCGTCTCGCACGCGGCGTCGAACGTGCGCCTCGACGTCCTCGACTGGCACGAGACGCGGTCCCTGCTCGCGGGCATCCTGGGCGAGAGCGAGGTGGCGTCCCAGGAGGACGCCGCGGTCGAGCTGGCGTCGTTGTGCGCGCATCTGCCATTGGCATTGCGAATAGCCGCGGCCAACCTCGTGTCGCGTCCGGAGCTGTCCATCGCGGACTACGTGGAGGAGCTGAGGGCGGGCAACCGGCTCGCCGCGCTGGCCGTAGAAGGCGACGAACGGGTCGCGGTGCACGCGGCGTTCGACCTCTCCTACGCCGCGCTGAAACCCGAGCTGGCGCAGATGTTCCGGCTGCTGTCGCTCGTGCCCGGCGGCGACTTCACGCCGGAGGTCGCCGCCGCGCTGTCCGGACTGACCACTCAGGACGCCCGGCGCAGGCTCGACCGCCTGGCCACCGCCAACCTGATCGCGAACCACGCGCCGTCCCGCTACCAGTTCCACGACCTGCTGCGCGACTACGCGGCCGAACGGCTGTCCGTCGAGGACAGCCCGGCGGACTCGCGGCTCGCGCTGCGGCGGCTGTTCGACTGGACGGTCCGCTCCGTCGACAACGCCACGTCGGTGATGAGGTCGACGCTGTTCCGCTTCCCGCGTGCGGACCCGATGGCGGGCGTCGTGCCGCGCACGTTCAGCACCAGCACCGAGGCACGCACCTGGCTCGACAGCGAACGCGCCAACCTCGTCGCGCTCGTGGCGCACTGCGTCGAACGCGACCCGGAGAACGCGCCGTGGCGGCTCGCCGACGCGTTGCGCGGCTACTTCTACACGCAGGGCCTGACGGCGGAGTGGCGCGAGACGGCCAGAGCGGGCCTGCTCGGGGCCCGCGCCCCGCGTGACGAGGTCGGCCAGCTCGCGATGCTCTCCTCGCTCGGCACCCTCTACTGGGTGACGGGCCAGCACCGCACCGCCCTCGACCACTACCAGCAGGCCATCGCGTTGCAGGAGCACCTCGACCTGCCGGAGGCGGAGGCGGCGGTCCTGTCGAACGCGGGCAGCGTCAACATCGACCTGGGCGAGCTGGAGCAGGCCGCCGAGCACCTCGAACGCGCGCTGGTGATCACCCGCCGCATCGGCGCCTTCCAGGTCCAGGCCAACGCCTTGTTCAACCTCGGCGGCGTCTACATGCAACTCGGCCTCCTCGACCGCGCCGCGGCGACGTTCGAGGAGGCGCTGGAGGCGGGCACCCGCATCGACTCGTGGATCAGCCAGGCGAACTCGATGCGCGCCCTCGGCGAGGTGCACGCGTGGCGCGGCGACCCGGACCGCGGCGCGTCCTACTTCGCGCGGGCCAGCGAGCTGTACGAACGCGCTGCCGCCCGGAACTTCAGCCACGCCCGGCACGAGGGCATGGCGATCACGCTGATCATGCGCGGCCGGTTCGAGGAAGCCGCGGTCGAGGCCACCGCCGCGATGCGGATCGCCCACGAGATGAACAACGTCAAGAGCGTCTGCGACGCCAGGAACCTGCTCGGTCGCGCCCTGGAGGGTGCGGGCCGCTACGAGGAGGCCGTCGAGCAGTTCACGTCCGCGCTCACCATCGCGACCGAGACGGGCTACCCGTGGGGCGGGTGCTCGGCCCGCCGCGGCCTGGCGTCGGCCTACCGGGGCGTCGGCCGGTACGCCGAGGCGCTGGAGATGGCCACCTCGGCGCTGGAGGGAGCGGGCCGCTCCCGGTTCCGGCTGGTGGAGATGGAGGTGCTGCTCGTGCTCGGGCGCCTGCACCTCGACACGGACGACCCCGCCGGATCACTGGAGTGCGCCCTGCGGGCCGCGTCCGTCGGATCGGACTCCGGGCACCGGTGGGTGTTCGGGCGGGCGCTGCTGCTGGCCGGGGACGCGTGTGCGGCTCTGGGCGACGTCGACAGCGCTCGTGCGCACTGGTCGTCGGCGTTGGAGGTGTTCAGCGCGATCGGCACGCCGGAGGCTTCCGTCGTGCGGGCTCAGCTCGAAGTGACGACGTAGTCGGCTCTGGCCCTCGTCTCGTCGACCGCGAACCAGCCTCGTTCGTACTGCTGCCAGCGGATCAGGTGTGCGCGTTGGTGTTCGCCGTCTCTGGCCGTGGCGCGGTCCAGGCGGGCCTGCTCGTCTGCGTGGTCGACGAAGACGCGGTAGCTCGCGTGGACGTTCGCCTTCCTGGCTGAGGAGAACCCCTCCAGGATGATCGTCCCCTGTGGACTGATCGTGACCTCGTCGCCCTCGCCGACGCACGGGAAGCCTTGGGACCAGTCGGTTTTCCGGTACCTCGCCTCGTGGCCGTCCGCGACTCGGAGCAGGGCTCGTTCGAGCGTCGGCCACCACCTCGTCGTCGGGTCGTCCCACGTGGCGAAGTGGTCGGTGCTGATGAGCTGGGCGCCCAGCTGCTCCGCGAGAGCTCGCGCGAACGTCGACTTGCCGGCACCCGAGGGACCGTCCACCGCGACCAGGCGGGTCGCGCCCAGTCGCGGTGGGGCCGCTGTCACATGCTGCGGCGACCAGATAGCGCACGCCCCAGCGTCAGCTCGTCCGCGAACTCCAGGTCACCGCCCATCGGCAACCCGCTGGCCAGCCGCGTGACGGTCAAGCCGGGGAAGTCCCTCAGCATCCGCACCAGGTACGTGGCCGTGGCCTCGCCCTCGGTGTTGGGGTCCGTGGCGATGATGACCTCGGAGATGTCCACACCGTCGGTCGGCGTGCCGATCCGGTTGAGCAGCTGCCGGATCCGCAGCTGGTCGGGACCGACCCCGCTCAACGGGTCCAGGGCGCCACCCAGCACGTGGTAGCGCCCCTTGAACTCCCGCGTGCGCTCGATCGCCTGGACGTCCTTCGGCTCCTCGACCACGCACACCAGCGCGAGGTCCCGCTTCGGGTCGCGGCAGATGCGGCACCTCGTCTCCGCGGAGACGTTGCCGCACACGTCGCAGAAGACAACGCCCTCCTTGACCTTCTGCAACGCCTGCTGCAGCCGCTCGATGTCGGCCGGCTCGGTCGCCAGGAGGTGGAAGGCGATGCGCTGCGCGCTCTTCGGGCCTACGCCTGGGAGCCTGCCCAGCTCGTCGATCAGGTCCTGTACGGGGCCCTCGTACATCGGTCGGCCGCTCTCTCAGCCGAGCAGTCCGCCGAGGCCGCCCTGGGCCAGCGGGCCGAGCTTCTGCTCCACCAGCTGCTGCGCCTTGACGTTGGCGTCCTTGATCGCGGCGATGACGAGGTCCTGGAGGGTCTCGATGTCCTCCGGGTCCACGATCTTCGGGTCGATGGCGAGGTTGACGAGGTCGCCGCCGCCGGTGACGGTGGCCGTGACCAGGCCGTTGCCCGCGTTGCCGGTGACCTGCGTCTCGGCCAGCTGCTGCTGGGCTTCCGCCATCTGCTGCTGCATGGACTGGGCCTGCTGGAGCAGGGCCTGCATGTCGAACTGACCGGGTTGCACCGCTGGTCCTCTCGCCTTGGGGTGGGGTTGTCCGTTCAGCGTACGGGGCTGGTTTTCCGGGTGCGGGGCTCCGCCCCGGAACCCCGCCGCTGATCGAGGACCTGGGGCCACAGCGGCGGCGGGTAGATGGCACGCCCGGGCGAGCCTTCCGTCAGACCAGGCCCAGGGTCCCTCTGGGCGGGCCTTCCGTCACGCCTTCTTCAGCGGGCGGGCGCCCAGTTCGTCGGCCAGGAGTTTCAGCAGGACCGTTTCCGGGTCCTGGGCCGCTGCCTCCTGGACTGCGTTCGGGTCTGCCGGGCGGGCGGCTTCGGCGAGCATCGCCTCTTCGTCGTCCGGTTCCGGCGGCAGGGGGTCGTCCGGCTCGGGGGGTTCCGGGGGCGGAGGGATGTCGTCCGCCGGCGGGCGGGGGGCTGGGCGCTGCGGGGGTTCCTGCTGGCGCGGGGGTTGCTGCTGGGCCTGCTGGCTCGGGCGGGTCGGGGGCCGGCGGGGGGCCTTGGCCGGGGTTGCCACCGGTGCGGTGGCGCCGGGGGCGCCGTGGGTGCAGCGGACCTGCCAGGTGCCGCCCAGGACCGCGGACAGGGCGTGCGCGATGGCCTCGGTGTTGCGGGGTTCCGCCAGGCGGCGGGCCAGGGGGGCCGAGGTGTGGGTGACCGTGACCACGTTGCCGTCGACCTCGCTGACCATCGCGTTGGTCAGCATCGCCTCGGTGCTGCGGCTCTTCGCCCTGACCGCGGCCAGCAGCTCGGACCAGACCCTGCGGACCGCTGTCGCGTCCATCTCGCCGGTCGTCGTCGCCGGGGCCGGAGCGGCAGGGGCGGGAGCGGGAGTGGCGGCGGGCGCCGGGGCTGCCTGGACCGGGGGCGTCGCCTGGGGCGTGGGCTGGGCGGCCGGGGTCGGGGCCGCTGCCCGGGCAGGTTCCGGTTGCCTGGCGGGTTCGGCGGGTGTGGCGGCAGGCGCAGGTTGCTGGGACCTGCGGGTGAAGACCGGGGCGTTCGCCGGGGCTGCCGCCTGGGGGTCGCCGGGGGTTGCCGCGATGGCGGCCGGGGGGCGGCGTTCCAGCTGTTCCAGGCGTTGGAGCAGGGCCGCTTCCGACTGGCTCACCGACGGCAGGAGCATGCGGGAGACCAGGAGCTCGAGGAGCAGGCGGGGGGCGGTGGCTCCGCGCATGTCCACCAGGCCCGCGTGGACGATCTCGGCGTAGCGGGTGAGGGTGGCCGGGCCCAGTCGTTCCGCCTGGGAGACCATCGTGGCCAGCTCGTCCTCCGGGACGCTGACCAGGTTGCGGTCGGCCGCGTCGGGGACCGCGCAGAGCAGCACCAGGTCGCGGAGGCGGTCCAGGAGGTCGCTCGCGAAGCGGCGGGGGTCGTGGCCCGCGTCGACCAGGCGGTCGATGGTGCCGAAGACGGCCGCGCCGTCGCCTGCCGCCAGGCCGTCGACCACGTCGTTGATCAGGGCCGAGTCGGTGACGCCGAGCAGGGTGATGGCGCGTGCGTAGGTGACGCCCTCGGGGCCCGCGCCGGACAGCAGCTGGTCCATGACCGACTGCGTGTCGCGGGCCGAGCCGCCGCCCGCGCGGATGACCAGCGGGAACACCGCCGGTTCGACCGCTACGCCCTCGGCGGCGCAGTTGCGTTCGAGCAGGGTGCGCATCACGCCGGGCGGGATCAGGCGGAACGGGTAGTGGTGCGTGCGGGAGCGGATGGTCGGGAGGACCTTGTCCGGCTCGGTGGTGGCGAAGATGAAGATCAGGTGGTCCGGCGGCTCTTCGACGATCTTCAGCAGGGCGTTGAAGCCCTGCGTGGTGACCATGTGCGCCTCGTCGATGATGAAGACGCGGTACTTGGACTCCGCCGGGGCGTAGAACGCCTTGTCGCGCAGCTCGCGGGCGTCCTCGACGCCGCCGTGGGAGGCCGCGTCGAGCTCGACCACGTCGACGCTGCCCGTGCCGTTGGGGGCCAGACCGATGCAGCTGTTGCACTCGCCGCACGGGTCGGGCGTGGGGCCGTTCACGCAGTTCAGCGAGCGCGCCAGGATGCGGGCCGACGAGGTCTTGCCGCAGCCGCGCGGGCCGCTGAACAGGTACGCGTGGTTCACCCGGCCTGCCGACAAGGCGGTGCGCAGGGGATCCGTCACGTGCTCCTGGCCGACGACCTCGGAGAACGTGGCCGGTCGGTACTTGCGATACAGAGCGAGGGCCACGCCCGGAACAGTACCGGTGGGCACCGACACAAAAAGGGGACCCCGTGCACCCACCAGAGCCCGCTTATCCTTGCTGCCTTCCGGCCCTGGGGAGGTTCGCGAGATGTGTGCCGCACGAGGTCCGACGCAAGTGTAGCGAACGGCCTCAGTCGAACGCATGTTCGAGTTGCCCACAGCGTTGTCCCCACCTGTGGACAACTGGGCGGTCGGACGAGTTTCAGCAGTTCAGGTGAACTTTTCGACTACGCGAGGCCGTTCGGGGACAACCCGTCCAGCACCACGCCGACCGCTTTGTCCACCACGGGCCCGTCACCCGGAGCGTTGGCCAGTGCGGTGATGAGCAGGTAGACCTCGGCCACGGTGACGTCGGGCCGCACCTCCCCCGCCTCCTGCGCGCGGGACAGCACCGCCCCGACCGCCTCCCGCAGCTCGGCGACCGCCGCCTCCACGTCGCCGGTCGAGCCGGTCTCCTCGCGCAACGCGATCAGCGCGAGCTTCGCCGGGGCGCCGGAGACCAGTTCGCGGAACGTCGTGCGGAACGCCTCCCCGGCGTCGGCGGCCTGCGCCCGTGCCCGCGCGGTGGCGGTGAGCAGGCCGAAGTGCCGCACGATCGTGGCGTCCACCAGCAGCCGCTTGGCCGGGAAGTGCCGGAACACCGTGCCGATCCCGACCCCGGCCCTGCGCGCGACCTCCTCGGTCGACCCGGCCTGACCGAACTCCCGGAAGACCTCGTCCGCCGCGGCCAGGACCCGCTCCCGGTTCGCCTGCGCATCGCTCCGCATCCCGACATCCTGCCCCTTGCATTCCGGAGTCGTCACTCCGTATGTTTCCGGAGTGACGACTCCGGAAAGGGGACACTCCGTGCTCTCGACAGCTGAACGGACTTTCCACGCCCTGCTCGACGGCGTCTGCCGCCTGCACGCGGGCGATGACGGCCAGGTCGACCGGCTGGCCGCGCTCTACGCCGAGCCGACCGACGTGCGGCACCCGATGGCTCCGCTCGGCGACACGCCGCTGGTCAGCCGCGAGGACCTCCGGCAGCACTTCGCCGCTGCCGGCGCCGGCCGCCTCGCCGGCCTGCGGGCGGAGGACGTGCGCGTCCACGCGACAGGCGACCCCGAGGTGTTCGTCGGCGAGTTCACCTACCGCGGCGAACCGGACTGGTCCGTGTCGAACGTCATCGTCTTCCGGCTGCGCGACGGGCTGATCGCCGAGTCGCGGGACTACCTCGACCACCTCGGCCTCGCCCGCGCCACCGGCGGCGTCGACGCACTGGCCGAGCGCCTCCGGGCGTGATCACCGCAGGAGGGCCGCCAGCCTGAGGCGCAGGAGCTCTCGTTCGGACTCGGTCCCGGCGAGCTCGATCGCCTCCCGGTAGGCCGACACCGCCTCGTCGTCCCGGCCCAGGCGGTGCAGCAGGTCCGCACGAGCCGCCCTGAACGGGTGGTAGTCGCGGAGCTTCGGCTCACCGGCGAGCTCGTCGAGCAACGCGAGACCCGCGGCGGCGCCGTCGCGCATGGCGACCGCCGCGGCCCTGTTCAGCGCCACCACCGGTGACGGCGCGAGCTTGGTCAGGACGTCGTAGAGAGCCACGATCTGCGGCCAGTCCGTGTTCTCGAAGTCCGGCGCCTCGTCGTGCAACGCGTTGATGGCCGCCTGCACGCCGTACGGGCCGTATCCGCCCGTGAGCGCGCGTTCGACCAAGGCGGTGCCCTCGTCGACCATGTCGCGGTCCCAGAGCGTGCGGTCCTGGTCCTCCAGCAGGTCGTGCCGCGCGTCCCGGCGGGCGTGGACGAGCAGCATCAACGCCAGCAGCCCGGTCACCTCCCGTTCGGCGGGCAGCAGCCCGTGCAGGATCCTGGCCAGCCGGATCGCCTCGCCGGCCAGGTCGGCGCGCTGGGCCGCGTACCCCTCGGTGAAGATCGAGTAGACGGCCTGCAGCACGCCGGGCAGGCGTTCCGGGAGCTCGTGCGGGTCCGGCACGCGGAACGGGATGCGCGCCTGGCTGATCTTCTTCTTCGCACGCACGATCCGCTGCTGCATGGTCGTGACCGGCACCAGGTAGGCCCGCGCGACCTCGGGCGTCGTGAAGCCCGCCAGGAACCGCAGCGTCAGCGCGCCCCGGTCCTCCTCCGGCAGCGCCGGGTGCGCGCACGTGAAGAACAGCTCCAGCCGCTCGTCCGGCAGCCCGTCCGCGACCGGCGGGTCCGCCCGGTCGACCTCGACCTGCAACACCGCGAGCCGGGCCGCGTGCACCCGGTCGCGCCGCAGCCGGTCGACCGCCTTGCGGCGCGCGGTCGTGAGCAACCACGCGCCGGGCCGGTCGGGAACGCCGTCCACCGGCCAGTGCCGCAACGCCGCCTCGATCGCGTCGGAGGTGAGCTCCTCCGCCAGGTCGAGGTCACCGAAGCGCTTGACCAGGGTGGCGAGCAGCCTGCCGCGCTCCTCCCGGAACACCTGCTCGACGTTCACGGCGGACTCAGAAGTCGAACTCGGCGATCGGCCGCACGACCACCGCGCCACCGTCACGCGAACCGGGACACTTCGCGGCCCACTCCAGCGCCGCGTCGAGGTCCGGCACGTCGATCACGTCGTAGCCGCCGAGCACCTCGCGCGTCTCGGCGAACGGCCCATCGGTGACGGTGCGCTTGCCGTCCGGTCCCACCTGGACGGTCGTCGCCGTGACGAGGTCGGCGAGCGAGTGCCCGGAGACGAGCACGCCCGCGTCCCGCATCTCCTTCTCGTAGGCCATCCAGTCCTCGACGGTGCAGTTCACCTGCTGGTCGGCGGCGGCGTAGATCATCAGCATGTACTTCACGGGTTTGCCCTCCTCGATCGGGTGTTACGGGACCACGACGAGCGGGCAGGCGCCAGATCGACACGGGCCGCGAACCTTTTCCACCCGGTCCACAGCTCGCCGAACCGGGCGTGCGGTGCGTCATCTACAACCGGACCATCTGCCCCGGCTCCTACGCCGAGGCGAGCTGTCCGTCTGCCCACTGACGGGCTGCGTCCGCCATGCGCTGTTTCCACGGCTTCGGATCGCTGGTCGCGATGTCTGCCCACATGTCGACGTTGGCGCGAGCGAACACGCTGACCGCAGCGCGAGGCGCCGACACCCATGCGCCCGTGCGGCTCACGAGCTGCTCGGCCTGCACGGCGGTGTGCCCGGCAGCGATCAGCCGCAGCGCGAGACAGCACGGGTCGATCCATGAGGCGCCACCCGCCGGCCACGCCCGATCGACATCCGAGCCGTGCCGTGAGCCTCGGCGCACCGGCCTACCTCACCGACGCACTCGGCAACGCGACCAAACTCGTCGTCCTGCCGATCGCACTCGGCGTCGTGTACCCGCTGCTGCGGAAGTCCGAGGCGAGCCGGCCCGACTGGCTGCCCCGCATCCTGCTCGGCTCCGCACAGCCGCCGACCTACTTCGGCAAGCACGAGACCCATAACGACGAACGTCCCGCGCCCATCAGGGGGCGGGACGTTCGTCGTTATGTGGTTGTGGGTTCGTCGATTGTTCAGGAGGTGCCGACGGTGACCATGCGGGAGTCAGCCCATGCTCGTGCGGCCTCGGCCATCTGCCGGTGCCAGTCCGACGGCTTGTGACTGACGATCTCGTCCCACAGGCGGATGTTGGCGAGGGCGAACACGTCGACGGCCGTTGGTGGCGCGTCTCGCCATGCACGAGCCTGCTGCACCTCTGCCTCGGCTTCGGCCGGGGTGTGGCCGGATGCGATTAGCCAGATGATCAGACAGCAGGCGTCGATCCAGGCGGCGCCACGAGTGGGCCATGCCCAGTCGACCATGCGCACCGTTCCGTCGGGCGTGATGAGGACGTTCGCCGGGTTGAAGTCCGTGTGCAGCAGGCTGCCACCAGCGAGAATCTCCGGGTCTTGACCGTCGAGGTACGACCGCCATCGCAGATGGTTTTTGATCGGCAGGTCGGGGCAGCGCAACACGGCGAGAAGGTCGAGAGCCTCAGTCACCAACGGCAGGTCCGGTGATCCGGGGCTGTAGTCCGGGTGTCGCCCCTCGACGTGCTCGAAGCCGAGGACGTTCCACCCCGCAACGTCTTCGATGTGCCACAGCAGTGCGGGCGCGATAGGCCACACATGAGCGTTGATCAGGGCCTCGCGACCTTGGGTGATCACGCCGGGCTGGTCAGTGCGGAGACCCTTCACGAACACGGTTCCCGACTCGGTCCGCAGGACCGCCGCGAGAGCCGAGTTGAGTCCCTCGGACACCGTGCGAGCCTTGAGAACCGGACCTGTGCGAGCGATCACCGCGGCGTGCAGAGCCTCCGGAAGGCTTTCCCAATCAGTCCGCTGCGGCATGGATTTCCCTTGCGCTGCTCGGCTTTCGTTGCCGCCGAGGCTAGCGGAAACAGCGGGTGGTCAGACGCTCGCCGCGCCTGACCACCCGTTGACTCATCAGGAGTACGGCGCGTCGTCCGATGCCGAACACGAGCATCGGTTGAACGTGCCGAGCTGCTCGACGTCGTCGACCATCTGCACCGCGTCTGCGGCGATGGGCAGCGGCTCCAGCTCGACAAGAATCGTCATGACCTTCCCTCCTCTCCGTGCTGGCAGTAGCGGGACAAGGGGGCTTTCGCCTCTTGGTAAAGCTTGGCCAGCGGGCGGCATGTCGAGCAGGTGCCCGACAGAGCACAGCCGGAGCAACCGCCCGTACGCAGTTGCAGCGCGTCGGCGATCTCGCCGAGCCTGGTCAAGCCGTCGAGACCCTCGTCGAGCAACGACACGTGCTCGTCGCGCCCGATCTTGCAAATCGTGGCCTTGCCGTGCGGATCGGTGGCGAAATGCGTATGTCCTGCGCCGCACCCGGCGAACACGGTGCGCTTGCGCGGAAACTCCGTGGCCTGCGAGATCAGCGTTTCGCCGCCACCGTAGATCGTTGGCGAAATATTCGAATAGGTGGCGTAAGAGACACCGAGGTTTTCGGCGAACGCGCGCATTTCGTCCAGCTCGTGCGCATTGTGCCTAGTGATGACCAGGCTCAGGTTGAGCGGCAGTCCGGCCTCGCGAGCCGCAGCAATGCCACGACTGAATGCCTTGAACGACCCGCGACGGCGGGTGAGGCCGTCGTATGATTCCTCGGTGGCGCCGTACACGCTGACCGTGAGCCGATACGGGCGACGACCAGAGAAGAGGTCCAGCAACGGTTTGGAAGCAAGTCGCGAGCCGTTGGTCGCTACGGTGATCATCATCCCGTAGTCCCACGCTCGTGCGTACACCTGCGGGAACAGCCGGTCAACGGTTGCCTCGCCGCCGGTGATCTGAAGCCACAAAACACCAGCGTCATGCATTACCTCGAGCACTCGCTCGCGGTCGGGCCATTCGAGCCCCGAAAATTGCTTCAGACCGAGATAGCAGTGCTCACAGTCGTAATTACACCCGAGATTCACCTCATACGACGCACGGCCGAACCCGTGAAGCGACGGCTCGCGCACCTTTACCGCCTGCGCGAGCGGCTCACCCGCAATATCAACGTCCCAGCGCTGACGCGCGGCGTCGACAAGCCACTGCGGGCACAGCTCGTTCGGGGACTTCGACGCGGTGAGCAACTCGCCGAACTTGGCCGAACCGATCTTTACGGCCCGCTGGTCATCCGGTTTCAGCACTAGGTAGTCGGTCAGGAATGGGCTTGCGATCAGCGCGTGCATCAACCTCTCCCGTGGTGGGCGCTCGGCGTCCCGTGCACCTCAGCCACCGTCGGCAGCGAGGCAGACGGGACAAGCGTGTTCAGGGTCAACCGGCCTCTTCGGCGAGTAGATCGGCACGAACGGTTCGCGGTCGCACAAGGGGATAACTTCCCCACCAGCGATCGACCGCGCCCGGTGCGCGTCGCCATCGCGCATCGACGCGTTGCGCCAGCGGTCGTCAGATTTGAGCGTGGCGGCCATGTTCTAGGCCGCAACCAGTTCGGGCAGCGTCCACACTGACGCGGCTGGGTCCCTCAGACGGACAGGCGACCTAGGGAACGGCCTTTCGGGTGAGATCGGGCGAGTTGTCTCGACCAACGCCTCTACCTCGGCCTTGATCCGTTCCTCAAGCTCGCCGACGGACATCGTTCCTTCCCCGGCTCCGGCGTGCTGCCCGTACGTCTTCGTGATGAACCACGAGACCACCAGGGCAGCAACCGACAGCACTCCGAGCACGAAAACGGCCGTGAAGATGAGAGCGGTACCGAACACGTCGAAATCTCCTTGTGTCCCATAGGGCTCGTCGCGGCTACTGCCGCAGGTGGTCACCCGGCGGGGACCACTGGAAGCGCTGTTCGAACGCGACGGCGAGAGGTTCGAACGGCATCGAACGAACAGGGCCACGCGCCATCGGCATCAGGGGGCTTTCCCACATCCGCTGAGGAGGCAGCCGAGTCGCAACCGCGTAGTCCTCGTGGAAGACGGCGACAACGTCGAGGTGCTGCCGATCCGAGCCCCAGCGCCAAAACTGCAACGCGTGGTCCACGCCGTCCCGATCGAGAAGGGGCAAGACGCCGAATCCGGCGCGCAGAAGGCGCTCGACATCTGGATGCGTGCTCACCGCGGTTCCCCTTCGAGTGGCGTGCGTCATTGCCGGCGCAGCTGCTGCGCCGGTGGAAGCGGAACTGGCGACCGCGTCCGTGTTCCCGTCGCCAGTTCCGCCCGATCACCATCTCGAACACCAAGCACGAACGCAAGCAATCCGAGCAATCTTGCGCATACTTGCCCCACTCGGCTTACGCGATGGCTACACAGAGCAGCATCCGAAGCCACAGGTCGCCCGGTATGGCGTTGACCCGGATGGCAATTGCGCAACAGGATGCTTGCCGGTGCGCAATCTCTGGAGGAGATCCTGAAACTGGAGTTCCTCGGCACGACCAGCAACAGCGGCTCGTGTCCGACCCTGTTCCTCACCGATCGCGGGACCTACGTAGTGCAGGGATACCGCGTCACGGACCCCGAGGCGATCGCAACCGCTGAAGCTCGTGAAGGCGGATTGCCCGACACCGAGACGCTCATCGAGATCCCGGTCGAGCTGCTGAAGTTCGCACCGCAGGGTGTGTGATGCCGGAACTGATCAGCGGCGCAGCGTTCGGCGCCCTCTTCCGCGAGTTCGAGAGTTCGGCTTGGCGATGGGAAGCGCAAGGCACCTACAACCAGCCCGACGAGGTCGAGCCGTGGCAACGATGGCGAGATGGTGTTCCTGTACTCGACGACCTCGAATGGCTGCGTTCATGGCTTGACGACATCCGGGCCGCTACCGAGGTTGGCAAGGTCTTCCAACGGGTCCGGATGCTGACCGAGCCGTTGACGGAGTACCTGCGGTGGCAGATGGAAGTGACACCGGCGAACGTGGACGCCGGGGAGGAGATCCGCCTGCTCACGCAGGCTGCGGCATCGAGGCTGGCTCTACCGGAGCATGACTTCTGGATCTTCGATCGTGTCCGGGTTGCAGTACTCCACTACGGTCCTGGAGGACTCATAGGTGCAGAGATCGTGACCGAACCCGCTACGGTGGCGCGGTACGAGCAATGGCGCAAGATTGCTTGGGCCGAGGCAGTCTCGTATGAGGATTTCGTCAAGACCTAGCCACCAACGAGGAGCCCGTGAGCACGCCAGAGGAGCGCCGCGCCGAGTTCGCCGACGAACTTCGGCGGGTCCGGCAAGACGTCGCCAAGTTGAACGGCAAGGACTTCGCCGCTCGGTGTGGTTGGCATGCTTCGAAGGTCTCGAAGATCGAAAACAAGCGTCAAGATCCCGACGACTCCGATGTCCTCGTATGGATGACCACGGCGGGGGCATCGGAGTCCGAGACCGAGCGCATGCGCGCATGGCTGCGCGGGATCAACATCGACGCGGCCTCGTGGAAACATCAGCTCCGCAAGGGACACAGCGACCGCCAGACCTACAGCAAGCAGGTTGAGGCGACCGCCAAACGCATCCGCGTGTTCGAGCTGATCATCGTGCCAGGGCTTGTGCAGATCGCCGACTACGCGCGGTGGGTCTTCGACGCCGCTGCGAGGTTCCAGCGAGTCCCGATCGACACGGAAGAGGCGCTGAGCATCCGCATGCAGCGGCAGCACGCCCTCTACGACAACGCAAAAGAGATCGAGCTGCTCATCTGTGAGTCGGCGCTGCTCTACTACGTGTGTCCTCCAGAGGAGATGGTTGCGCAGATCGACAGACTGCTCGCCTTGCTCGGACTCCGCGTCAAGTTCGGCATCATTCCGTTGGGCACCCGGCTTCCGGTCGTTCCGCCCAACGGCTTCTGGATAGTCGGCGAACGCGTGTTGATCGAGACCGTCGACACGGAGATCAACACCGAAACACCCTCCGACATCGAGACCTACAACCGTCTGATGGACGAGTTGTGGACTGTGGCGGTGATGGGTAACGACGCTCGCAAGATCCTCGTTCGTTGCTCCGAGGCCGTTTCAGCCGCCGCCACGGCTGACAAAGTTCCGCCTCAGGAGGTAATCAGCTAGATGGAACAGGTGCGCTTCAAGAAGTCGAGCTACAGCGGCGGAAGTCCCGAGGCATGCGTCGAAGTCGGGTTGGCGAGCGAGGGTGTTCACGTGCGCGACTCCAAGAACACGGCGAACGCGGTAACGCTGACGTTCGGGCCTGCCGCGTGGGCCGCCTTCATGTCCTCCCCGAGTGTCGCGGTCCCAACATCCGCCTGACGGGCCGCGCCGAGCTTGCGGGGGTCGACCCACATCGGGTCGCCCCCCTTCGTCTCGGTTGGGCCTGCTGACCTCCGCTACGTGGCGACTCGGTCGGACCTCAGTCCCCGCGCTCGCGCGCTACGCAGCGCCAAGCCTCGGAAGTAAGCACGTCGGGCCAGCAGCGCCCGCCGTTCTCTCTGCTCAGGTGCAAGGTTCCGATGCGGATCGACTTGATCCTCGAAACGCTGTAGAGCTGCGCGTCGAGCTGGTTCCGTTCGCAATGCGAGATCTTTTGTGTTCGCCCATGACGCCAGCGATAGCCATCAATCCGGCTTCACTACCGCCTGCATCCTGCCAACGGTGTAAAAAGTCATGCGGACGCGGTAAGCGTGCAGAGAGTCGGCGAGACCTGCTCGCTCACCAAGTCGGTTGAGCATCATTTTAATACCGTTGATCGACAGCGGTTTGCCGGTCCGGCGCGACAGCCAAAGGGCAGGGCCGAAGTCGGCGAGCGCCATATTGCGGAGTGCCTGAAGATCGGTACCCCTGCACGCCAGTAGAACCGCCGCGTGGTCCTCATCGCTCAATAAAGGAGTGAGCTTGTCCGGCACCTTCGGCGCCTCGGTCTCGTCGAACGGATTGCCGCCGGTGATCTGCTTCCGCTTCTTAAGCCACGTGATGTACACGCGCAGGTTGCGGTAATGGTGCGCCGCGTTCGCGGGCGAAGACTTGTCGACGATGTCGACGTGGAACGACTCGACGTCGTCCGGTTCGATGTCGTAGCCCTCGGTCTCAAGCCACTTCCGCCACCCCCGGGCGGTGTAGAGGTACCCCCTCAGCGTGTTGTCTGAGAGCCCCTGCGCCTTGAGTGACTTGCGCCACCTCTCGGCCTGCATGTCCCACACAGCGGCGCTCGTGCACGTCGTCGTCCCCATGTCTCAACCTCAGTAACCGTGTTGTCACCGAGCGCCGCGCAAGCCACGGGTCCAGCCGCCCCCTCGTCCGACCCCCCGTTTTGGGCCGTCGAACCCCCGTCCGGTAAGGTTCTCCACGGAGGATTCGCATAGCGGCCTAGTGCGCACGACTGGAAATCGTGTTGGGTTCACCCCCTCACGGGTTCAAATCCCGTATCCTCCGCTCGCTGACAGGGCGCCGGACGTTCAACGTCCGGCGCCCTTCGCGCGTTACGGTGACATGATGCTGCCAGAAGACCTGATGCTGCTGTTCGTCAACGGCCAGACCGGCAAGCTGCGCGTCGACTCGATCTCGGCGGACAACTCGCTCGCCGGCGCCCTGCTCATCGAGCTGGTCGAGTCGGGGCGCGTCGCGTTCGAGCCGGGCGGCAAGAAGCTCCAGGTGGTCGACCCTACGCCGCTGAGGAACCCGTTGCTGCAGGAGGCGCTCGGCCGGTTCGACAAGCCGATGAAGCCGCAGCGGGCCGTCGAGCGGCTGCGCAAGAAGGTGCGCGACACCGTGGCCGCGGAGCTGGAGAGCCGGGGTGCGGTGCGCGTCGAGCACCGCAAGGTGCTCGGGATCTTCCCCGCCAGGAGCTACGTCGTCACCGACGAGGCCAGGGCGGACGAGGTGCGGAGGGTCGTCGGCGACGTCGCGCGCGGCTATCGCGGGGCGGACGCGCGCACCGGGTCGCTGATCACGTTGCTGCACGCGGTGAAGTCCGTGCACAAGGTCGTCGAGGGCGACAAGCGCGACCTGAACCGGCGGGCCAAGGACATCGCGGCCGGCAACTGGGCCGGTGACGCCGTGCGCAAGGCCGTCGAGGCGATCCAGGCGGGCGTGGTCGCCGCGGCGACCGCTTCCGCCGCTGCCGCGTCATCCGGCGGATGACGCGGCAGCGGGAGCGGACTACTTCTTCAGGCAGTCGACGAGGTCCTCGAGCGCGAACACGATCTTGTCGACGTTCGCGTCACCCGTGGACGGGCGGGCGCGGACGATCTGCGGGTCGTGGTCGCTCGCCTGGTCGGCGAACTCGGCGTTGACGTGGACGACGTCGTAGCTGAAGCGCGTGATGTTCTTGCTCATCACGATGTGGTCGAGCGTCTGCGAGTTGCCCTCGAAGACGTAGCTGTACCGCTCGTTCACGGGCAGCGACTCGATCAGCGCCTTGAGGTTGCCGTCACCGGTCAGCGTCTTCAGCGCGGGTGAGAACTGGTAGTCGTTCAGGTCGCCCGCGATCACCACGTTGGCGCCCTTGTCGATCGCGCGCACCTGGTCGGCGAACGTCTTCAGCGCCGCGGCCTGCTTGGCGCGCTGCACCTCCGACGAGCGGTTCGGCGGCTGGAAGCGGCCGTGGACCGCGTCGTCGCCGCCCTTGGAGTTGAAGTGGTTCGCGACGACGAAGACCGTGCGGCCGCGGAACTTGAACTCACCGGCGAGCGGCTTGCGGCTGCTGGCCCACGCGTCGTTCAGCGGGTCGATCCGGCCCGGTGACACGGAAAGCGCGGCGCGGCCGTTCTTCTTCACGACCTGGACGGGCGTCTTGAAGTCACCGCCGGGACGGTCCACGAAGGACACCCGCTTGGGGTTGAAGAAGAAGCCGACGCGGATGTTGCCGCCGGGCTCGCCGCCGTCCTTGAGGTTCTCCGGGTCGATCTGCCGCCACTCGTAGCGCGGGCCGCCCTTGGCGACGATCGCGTCCGCGAACTTGCGCAGCGTCTGGTCCGCCGCGACGACACCGTCGTTGGTCGCGCCGTTGTTGTCCTGGATCTCCTCCAGCACCAGCACGTCCGGGCTGCGCAGGTTCGTCGTCACGCCGTCCGCGAGCCGGTCGAACTTGGCCTGGTCGTCCGACGGGTCGAGGTTCTCGACGTTGTAGGTCGCGACCGAGAGCTCCGACTCCTTCTGCTGCGCCGTGACCTCGCGCTGCAGGTTGGACGACATGTGCGCGCCGAGCGTGAGCGCCGCCAGCGTGTAGCCGCCGTAGTTCGTGTACTCCAGGGCGCCGACGGTCGCGCCGGCGAACACGTCGCCGACGTTCGCGGCGGGCAGCGTCCCGGCGGTCTTGATCTTCAACCGGCCGCTGTTGGAGCTGTCGTAGCCGGTGTAGGTGGTGCCGCCGCGCTGGTTGCGGTTCTGGTCGGGGTTGACCGTCACCCAGACCTCGCCGAAGGTGTTGCTCGGGCCGACCACGCGGGCGTCGTCGACCTGGACGAGCGTGCCCTCCAGCGACTCGAAGTAGTCGAGGGCGTACTTCGCGGGCTCCAGCGGGAGCTGCTCGATGCTGCCGCCCGGCGTGGGAACGTAGGCCGCGGGGACGTTCTTCAGGACGACCGGCGCAGGGACCGGGTTGCCCTGCGACAGCACGACCGTGGTCGGCGAGGTGATCTCGGTGAGGGTCTGGTTGGAGCCCGTCTCACCGCCCGGCCGGTACTCGGCGATCGTGCCGCTGACCAGCACGCTGTCGCCGACGGACACGGTCGGCGCGCTGCCGGCCGTGTAGACGAAGACGCCCTCGCTGGTGCGCGGGTCGTCGTCGGCGCCGGTGACGTCCTGGATCCAGAAGCCGCGGTCACCGGAGGCGCGGGTGCCGGTGACGACACCGGGGACGTTGGTGACCTTCTGGCCGAGCAGCGGAGAGATGCGCGTCGTGCCCTGGATGTCGTGGATGCGCTTCTCACCGGGCGTGGGGTCCGGGTCGGGATCGGGGTCCGGGTCGCCGCCGCCCGGCGTCTCGCCCTTCGAGTTGACCGGGCTGGGGTTGCCGACGGAGAAGTCGGCCGAGTTGTCGTCGGTGTCGGGCAGGCCCGCCTTGCGCGACGCCGAGGTGGTGTTGCTGAGCGCACCCGTCGCGGCGGTCTCCCGGACGGCGGCCGAGCCGAAGCCGACGAGGTCCTTGATCCGCGGGTCGGCGGCGCAGTCGGCGGCCGTCTTGCAGGTGAGCGCGGTGGTGCCGCTGACCAGCGCGATGGTGCCGCCGGTCGCGCTCATGGCGATCGAGCCGGTGGCGTCGGGCGTGGGCAGCTCGACGGTGCCGCCGCTGCCCTTCGACTCGGCGACGAGGAACGTCCCACCGGGCGCGATGGAGCCGGAGAGCGGGGTGACACCCCACAACGTGTTCGCACCGGGGCTCGCCGAGATGTACTGGACGCTGAAGCCGTCGAGCGAGAACGGGGCGGTGCCCTTGTTGGCCAGCTCGACGAAGTCCTGCGTGAGGGTGGCGCCGGAGTTGCCGCCGCCTCCGTAGACCTCGGAGATCAGCGCGTCGGTGCTGGGTGCGGCGGCGGCGGGCGCGGCGGCGAGCACGAGTGCCGCCACCGCTGTCCCGACGACGGGCAGGGTGGGTCTCAAAACTTCCTCCAGGGGATGCGGCGGACCGACGCATCCTTCCTCGATCAGGTGAGCTTTGGTAGCCGTTGTTACTAACGGTTAACCGGTTGGCCCAACAATGATCACTCGAACAAGTGTTCGATCATGGTGTATGCTGGATTTCGGAACGCCGGCCGGTGAACCCCTCCCAGGCACCGGCCGGTGTCCCTACGTTGGAAACCATGGGGATTCCTGACTACGAGCGCCGCCGCGCCGAGATCGTCCACCAGACCGAGCTGCTCGTCTCCGTCCTGGAAGGCGCTGACCTGGGCGTTCAGGTCCCGTCCATCCCGAACTGGACCCTCAACCAGCTGCTGCGCCACCTCGGCCACACCCAGCGCTGGGTCGCCATGATGCTCCGCGAGAGGGTGCCGGAGGTCGACTTCTCCCGCAACCGGGCGCACGACCTCGACACGTACGTGGACGAGAAACCGGCCGACCTGGTCCCGTGGCTGCGCGAAGGCGCCACCGCCCTGTCCGACGTGCTCGGCGAGCTGGACCCGGACGAGATGATCGCCCCGTTCGGCGGCCTCCCGGGCCCGCACATGTGGTCGCGCCGGGCGACGCACGAGGTCGTCGTGCACCGCTGGGACGCGTACGACACCCTCGGCGTCTCGTACGCGCTGGCCCCGGAGATCGCCCAGGACACGCTGCGCGAGTGGACCGACATAGCCGTGCCCCACGCGTTCCGCCGCCGCCCGTCCGAGACCGCCGCACTGGCCGGCACCGGCACCGTGCACCTGCACGCCACCGACGCCGAAGCGGAGTTCGTGATCGACTTCACCGGCGCGACTCCGGTGGTCCGGGAGGGGCACGAGAAGGCTTCGGTGGCCGTCCGCGGCCCCGTCGTCGACCTGATGCTGGCCGTCTACCGGCGAGGACCGGCCGACGGGCTCGAGGTGTTCGGGGACCGCGACCTGCTCGACCTGATGCTGGACAAGGTGAGGTTCTGATGGACTACCCGGCCTGTGTCGTGTCGCAGACCGCGCTGCTGGTGCCCGCGCTGGACCGCGCGGACCTGAGCGTGCAGGTACCCGCGACACCGGACTGGACGCTGAACCAGCTGCTGAGGCACCTCGGCCACGCCCACCGCTGGGTCGCGGAGATGATCGAACGACGGGTGCCGAAGACCGACAGATCGTTCAGCAAGGCCCACTCCGTCTCCGGCTATGCGAACGAGACAGCCGCCGAGCTCGGCCCGTGGCTCCTGGAGGGCGCGACCCTGCTCTCCGACGCGCTGTCGAGCGTCGACCCCGACGCCCCGATCGCGCTCATGCTCGGCCTACCCGGCCCGCGGTTCTGGAGCCGCCGCATGGCACACGAAACGGTGGTCCACCGCTACGACGCGCTGGACGCCCTCGGCCTGCCGTTCTCGGTCTCCGACGAGATCGCCCGCGACACGGTCGCCGAGTGGATGGAGACGCTGCTGCCGTTCATCTTCACGATCCGGCCGGAGACCGCCGAACTGCGCGGGGCGGGAGCGTTGTACTTCGAGACGCCGGTTTGTTCTTGGACCGTCGACCTCTCCGGACCTGTCGCGTCCGAGGGCGAGCGGGAGTGGGACGTGGCGGTGCGCGGGTCCGTCACCGACCTGGTGCTGGCGTTGTACCAGCGGCGTGGGGTGGAAGGGCTGGAGGTGACCGGGGACGTCGGGCTGGCGGAGAAGTTCCTGGCCTCGGTGAGGTTCTGACCAGTCGCATGACGCACGTCACAACAGCCTCGTCGTGCGTCCTCAATAGGAGCCAAACGCTATTCTCGTGGTGCGCGACCCCGTCCGACGAAAGAGCCCCTGGGCTCGGCTTTTGCCTAGTTGGGCGGGGGTTCGTGCATTTCGGGGCCCGGTCAGGGTGACGTAGACGCGGAAGTCGATCAGCTCCAGCGCCTGACGCAGCTTCCCCGTTCCGGTTCCTCGATCAGCAGGGTGCCGACAGCGAAGTTGCTCTGTACCTGTCCGAGGTGCCGGGCACTGCCGCGTGAGTCCTGCGCTGCCCGACGGCTGCGGTCTCACCAGCCAACGCACGTGAGACGGCAACTGGGCCGAAACGTCGGAGCCCCGGTTGCCATGTCTGGCAACCGGGGCTCTGAGCAGCGGTGGCGGTGGGATTTGAACCCACGGAGGCTTGCACCTCACACGCTTTCGAGGCGTGCTCCTTCGGCCGCTCGGACACGCCACCGGTAAGAACAATACACAGTCCGATCCACCGGGTTAACGCTGGGTCCGGAAGAAGCGTTCGAGCAGGTCAGAGCACTCGTCCTCCAGAACGCCGCCGCGGACCTCCGGCCGGTGGTTGAGCCGGCGGTCGCGTACGACGTCCCACAGCGACCCCACGGCGCCTGTTTTGGGCTCCCAGGCGCCGAAGACGAGACGAGAAACACGGGCGAGGACCAGGGCGCCGGCGCACATGGTGCACGGTTCGAGTGTGACGGCGAGGGTGCAGCCGTCGAGGCGCCAGCCGTCGCCGTAGTGGCTGGCGGCTTCGCGCAGGGCCAGGACCTCGGCGTGGGCGGTGGGGTCGCCGAGGGCTTCGCGGGCGTTGCAGGCTTCGGCCAGGACGGAGCCGTCCGGGGCGTAGACGACGGCGCCGATCGGGACGTCCGCGCCGGAACGGGCGGCTGCTTTCAGCGCCGTTCTGACCATGTCCTCCGCTGACGGGGTCACGCCTGGATGGTGTCGAGCAGCTGGGTGAACTCGTCGATGAAGCCGATGCGCTGGGCGATCATCTGGAGCTGCTCGTCCGGGTAGAGGTCGACCTGGTCGACGATGATCTGCAGTTCGTGGGAGGGCATGCCGAGGTCGGACAGGACGCCCAGGTCACCTTCCGGCCAGATCTCGTTGTCCTCGTCGTCCGGGGGGTCCACGCGCAGCAGGTCCAGGACGTCGGCGGCGATGTCGTAGTCGAGGGCGGCTGCCGCGTCGGAGAGCAGCAGGGCCACGCCGCCGGGGACGGGGCGCAGGACGATGAAGAACTCGTCGTCGACGGCGAGGAGCCCGAACACGGCACCGGTCGACCTCAGTTGGCGCAGCTGTGTGATCGCCGCGTCCAGCTCCGACAGCGCGGAGCTGTCCATCTTGCTGCACCGCCAGCGGCCGTCCTCCCGGACGACCGCGACCGCGAAGCCGTTGACCGGCTCCTGCTGTGTCATGTGCACACCGTAGGGCTCCGGCGACCTTCCCGGTAGCCGAGGTGGTGCCACTATCGAGAGATGAGCACATCAACGCCGGACCCCCGTCTCGTCGGACTGCTCGAAGGGGCGCGTGCGCTGCAGCCCCGCACGGTGGCGCTGCGCAGGCAGATCCACCGCCAGCCTGAACAAGGACTTCAGAACCCGAAGACGCAGGCGGCGATCCTGCACGCGTTGGAGGGGCTGCCGCTGAAGATCACCAAGGGTGAGTCGACGACCTCGGTCGTGGCGGTGCTCGAGGGTGACCGGCCGGGGCCGACGGTGCTGCTGCGCGGCGACATGGACGGGCTGCCGTTGCAGGAGGACACGGGGTTGCCGTTCGCGTCCGAAGTGGACGGGAACATGCACGCCTGCGGGCACGACACGCACGTGGCGATGCTGGCCTCGTCGGCGCGGCTGCTCACGGACCGGCGCGACGCGTTGCGCGGGCGGGTGCTGTTCATGTTCCAGCCGGGTGAGGAGGGGCATCACGGCGCGCGGTACATGATCGAGGAGGGCCTGCTCGACGACGGTGTGGAGAAGGCGTTCGCGCTGCACATCACCTCGACGCTGCGGTCGGGCGTGGTGACGTGCCGTCCCGGGCCGATGATGGCGTCCGCGGACACCTTCCACGTGCACGTGAAGGGCCGTGGCGGGCACGGCGCGATGCCGCACAACGCGCTCGACCCGGTGCCGGCGGCCGCGGCGATGGTCGGGGCGATCCAGACGATGCTCGGGCGACGGGTCAGCGTGCACGAACCGGCCGTGGTGACGGTCGCGCAGATCAACGCGGGCACGACGACCAACATCATTCCGGAGGTGGCGACGCTCGACGGGACGATCCGGACGTTGTCGGAGGCGACGCGCGCGCTCGTGCACAAGGAGCTGAAGCTGGCCGTGAAGCACACGGCGGCGGCGTACGGGTGTCACGCCGAGGTCAGCATCGTGCCGGGTTACCCGGTGACGGTGAACGACGACGTCGTGGGGCAGCACGTCGTCGACCTGGCCGCGAGGGCGATGGGTCCGTCGTGGAGCGAGCCGATGCAGGACCCGCTGATGGGCGCGGAGGACTTCTCCTACGTGCTGCAACGGGTGCCGGGCGCGATGGCGTTCCTCGGGGCGTGCCCGCGCGGCACCGATGTGGAGAACGCGGCGCCGAACCACTCGAACAGGGTGCTGTTCGACGAGGCCGCGATGGAGCACGGGGTGGCGACGTACGCGGCGTTCGCGCTGGACGCGCTCCGGTAGCCGCCGGTCCGCCCCTGAGCAGGACGGGGTTTCGTCCGAGCACCACTCGCACGGAATGATGGTGCCCGTGCGAGACGTGTGCGTGATCGGACTGGGACTGATCGGCGGCTCGGTGCTGCGGGCCGCGAAGGCCGCCGGCCGCACGGTGTGGGGTGCGACGGCCGGCAAGGAGGACGCGGACAAGGCTCGCGCCGAGGGCTTCGACGTCGTGCCGGTCGAGGAGGCCCTCGGCCGCGACCCCGAGGCGCTCGTCGTCCTCGCGGTGCCGTTGCCCGCGCTTCCCGACCTGCTGCGCAAGGTCCCCGCCGGTACCCGCCTCACGGACGTGACCAGCGTGAAGGGGCCCGTCCACGACGCCGTCCACCGGTACGCGAAGGACGCCAGGTTCGTCGGCGGCCACCCGATGGCGGGCACCAGCCGCAGCGGCTGGGACGCGGGCAGCGCCACGCTGTTCCAGGACGCCGCCTGGGTCGTGACGCCGGAGGAGGCCGACGACCACCTCAACGACGTCATGCGGCTCGCGCTCGACCTCGGCGCCCACGTCGTGCCGACGACGCCGGAGGAGCACGACGAGGCGGTGGCGCGGATCAGCCATCTGCCGCACGTGCTGGCGGCGGTGCTGGCCGCGGTCGGGGCGGGTGGCGGGCCGCTCGCCCTGGCGCTCGCGGCGGGCAGCTTCGGAGACGGCACGCGGGTCGCGGGCAGCCGGCCGGAGCTGGTGCGCGCGATGTGCGAGGGCAACCGGGGCGCGCTGCTGACGGCCGTCGACGACGCGCTCGGACGACTCGGCGCGGCCCGCGGGTCGCTCGCGTCGACAGGAGGGCTCGCGAAGACCGTCGAGGCTGGTCACGAGGGCCGAAACATGCTGGTCAACCAGCCGAAACGGACTCCTGTCACGATCGACCTGACCAAGCCGGGCGCACTGGCGGCACTGCGCAACCTCGGCTCCCGCGGCGGGCGCGTCGTGGGGCTGGACGGCACCACAGCGGCCGCGGAAACGTCGTAGGGTCGGGCCCGTGGATCGACGGACGCTCGCCGGAGGGCTGGGTGGCCTCGTCCTGGTCGTCGGCGCCGTCGTGGCACTGCGGGCGGGTGACGCCCCGGACACGCTGAAGCGCGAGATCGCCGACGGCGTCGAGGTCGTCGCGTCGCAGGAGCCGGTGAAGCCCGCCAACGCGCGGACGCGTGCGCTGGACGCCGACGCGTTGCAGGTCGCGTGGAACGGTTCCGCGTCCGCCTACGAGGTCCGCTGGAACGGCAACACCCAGCTCGTGCCGGGTCCCGAGGTCGAGCTGGCCGGGCTGAACCCCGGCCAGGTGACCGACGTCGAGGTCAGGGCGGTCAACGCCACGGGCAAGCGGTCGGAGCCGCTCAGGATCGCCGCGACGCCGGGGGAGCTCTACGACGACAGCTGGGACGACCAGCTCGTCGGGCAGACCGACAGGTTCGACGGGCCGGAGTCGCTCGACCCGCGCAGGTGGCGGGTGGAGGCCGAGCCGGAGTGCCTGGGGCTGCGGCCGTTCGGGTCCGGCAAGCGTGTGGACGTCGACTGCTCGATGGCGGCGTTCCAGTCGAACACGCCGATCAGGTTCGGCGTCCCCGCGAGCGACGGCGCGGTCGGCCGGGCGATCATCGGCGTCGCCGGTGCGGTCGAGTCGAGCCACGTGCGGCTGACGCTGCTGCCCGACCCGTGGCAGTACCTGGCGGAGACCGACGTCCCGCCGCGCGACGCGGTGAGCCTCGACATCACGACCCAGGGCACGCGGATCGTCGCCGACCCCGGCCTGCCCCGCACGGACAGGCAGGTCGACCTCGGCGACGCGCCGATCACCGGTCTGGTCGCGGGCGTGCGGCACCGGTGGGAGATGCGGGTGCTGCCGGACGCGGTGCTGGCGCTGCGCGACGGCGTCGTGGTCGCCTACGAACCGGTCGCGATCACCGCTCCGCTCGTGCACCCGCGGGTCCGCGTCGACGGTGGCGGGTTCCTGGACACGTTCGGCGTCGGCGGCGTGCCGGAACGCGTCGTGCCCACCGAGGTCGTCCCCCTCACGCGGGACGTCGAGGTGCCCTCCGACGCGATCACGGCCAAGGTCGTGGCACGCGAGCAGGGCGGCGGGGTGCGGGTGACCGACGCGACCGGCGTCGCGAAGGTCGCGGCGGCACCGGACGCCCAGCTCGTGCTGGTCCGCAGACCGGAGAGCCGCCCGAAGGCGCTGCCCCGGCTCGCGGACCGCCCCGGCGGCATCAAGACCGGTGCTCCCCGGCTGCACGTCATGCACGAGAACGGCGCCAAGCCCCCGCAGCGGCTGGCGGGCTCCGGCCGCGTCCTCGTCACCGCCGAGGTCAACGCCATCGGCCACCGCGGCATCGAGCTGGAGCTGGACGGCAGGCGGATCGTCGCGCTGCCCACGAACGAGCAGGGCGCGGGCGTGCCCGGCAGGCACGAGTTCTGGCTCGACGCGGCCGATCTGCCCAGCGGCTCGGTCGCTCGGCTCAAGCTGAGCGTCCTTCCGGCAGACGATGGCGAACCCGTTACCACGGAAACCGTGTTCGAGCTGGGGTGAACGCCCTAGCGTGACTGCTGTGAAGCGGGTCGCCTTCGCCGTAGTGGGCCTCGCGCTGGTGGTCGGCGTGCTCGTGCTGCGCGACCCCGGTGCGGGTTCCGACCTGCCCACGGCTCCCCCGCCGCCGACGAAGCTCAAGCCGTACGTCGCCGACCAGGTGCTGGTGCCGAGCCCGCAGGGCCGTCCGGCCACACCGGCCGGGGTCGTCGCGCGCGGCGGGCACCACCGGATCACGCTGACCTGGAACGGCGACGCCCCCGCCTACGAGGTGCGCTGGGGCGACAGGACCAAGCTCGTGACCAGGCCGGGCGCCCAGCTCAACGGCCTGGAGAACGACCGCGAGCAGCAGGTGGAGATCCGCGCGGTCGACGCGTTCGGCCAGTACTCCCAGCCAGCCCTGACCAGCGCGACTCCCCGCGCCGACCGCGAGCGGTTCACGTTCGCCGACCGCTTCGACGGCTCCGACGAGCCGGACCCCCGGCTTTGGAGGCTCTCCAAGCGCACCGACTGCGCCCGCGCGACCTCGGGTGACGCCGACGACCACGACCGGCTCGTGATCAGCAGCAGCTGCGGCACGCGGGCCGCGACGCTGCGGTCGCGCACGCCGTTCGTCCGCTCCGACGGCGAGAGCCGGTTCGTCGTCGAGACCGACGCCCCCGGCACCGGCGGCGAGCTGCTGCTGGACCTGGTGCCGGGCCCGGTGAGCGTCCAGGGCGAGCCGGTGCCGCCGAACACCGTCCGCGCGACCGTCTCGACCGACGTCGCGGGCAACTCGGTCGTGGAACTCGTCCCGGACGGCACGCCGGTCAAGCCCGTCCCCGCCGCGCTGCCGGGCGTGACGGTGCGCTGGGAGATCGTGCTGACGCCGGAGGGCGTGCGGGTCGAACGGGACGGCGAGGTCGTCGCCACCTCCCCGTTCGTGCCGCAGTGGCGCGAGGCGACGGCACTGGTCGGCGTCGCCGCGCTGGCGGGCGACCGGGTCCGCGCGGGCGTCGACCTCATCGGCTTCCAGACCGCGAAGGCCGACGCACCGCCTGCCGCGATCACGCCGCAGGTCCGCGTCGACGGCCCCGCCTCGCCGAGTCCGGAACGCCTCCCCGGTGTCACGGCGGGTCAGCTCCGCCTCGCCGTCATCCCGGCCCAGGAGAGCCCGCTGCTCACGACCGTGCTGGTCAACGGGGTGCAGCTACCGCTGCGCCCCGCCGTCGAGGGCATGCCGTGGAAGCCCGGCGCCGAGTACCCGGCCGTCGCGGACCTGCCGGAGGCCGCGTTCACGAGCACTCTCGACGTCGCGCTGCCCACGACCGAACGCATCCAGGTCACGCACACCGACGTCGAGCTGACCGGTGCCGCCGTGGTGGTGGAGCGCGAGCCCGGCACTCCCCTGGTCGACGCGAAGCCGGCGCTCGCCGACCCGGTCGCCGAGGTCCTCGACGCGAGCGGCCAGCCGGTGGAGAACGGCGCAGCCTTCCCGCGCGGCCGGGTGGTGCTGGAGGTGCGGCTGAACGCCCTGGACGCGGCCGTGGCGGGCCTCGCGGGGTTCGAGCTGAGGATCGACGGCACGCACGTCGCGACCGTCCCGACCACGGCCGACGGACCCGCGGGCGCGGGCAGGTGGCGGATCGCGCTGAACACCTCGACGATGACGGCCGGTGCGCACGCGATCGAGGTGAAGGCGTTCAGCACCGACCAGGAGGTCCATCCCGAAACGGGCTACGTTCCTTTTTTGCTCAAGGCGTGAGTGCCCCAAGATGGGGGCATGGCCCGCGCACTGATCATCGACGCAGCCCGCACGCCGTTCGGCCGCTACCGCGGAGGACTGTCCGGCATCAGAGTGGACGACCTCGCCGCCCTGCCGATCGTCGACCTGCTGCGCCGCTACCCCGGCCTCGACCTCGCGCGGATCGACGACGTGCTGCTGGGCGACGCGAACGGCGCCGGTGAGGACAACCGCAACGTGGCGAGGATGGCCGCGCTGCTCGCGGGCCTGCCGGTGTCGGTGCCGGGCGTGACGCTGAACCGCCTGTGCGCCTCCGGCGGCGAGTCGATCATCCAGGGCGCACGGGCGCTGGTCGCGGGCGACGCGGACCTCGTCGTGGCCGGTGGCGTGGAGGGCATGTCACGGGCGCCGTTCGTGACGCCACGACCGGACAGGGCGTTCCCCGACCGCGTGGAGACCGTGTCGACGGCCCTGGGCTGGCGGCTGGTGAACCCGCGCATGCCCAAGCACTACACGGTGCCGCTGGGACTGGCCGCCGAGACGGTCGCCCACGAGCTGGGCATCACCCGCGACCAGATGGACACCTTCGCGCTCCGCTCCCACCGACGCGCCGCCGCGGCGTGGGACGCGGGCGTGCACGAGGGCTTCGCGTTCCCCGTCCAACTGCCGGACGGCACCACGATCCGCCGCGACGAGAACGTCCGCGCCGACACCAGCGTCGAGAAGCTCGCCAAGCTCAAGCCGGCCTTCTCCGAGACGGGCTCGGTGACGGCGGGCAACGCCTCACCCCTCAACGACGGCGCACTGGCCGCGTTGCTCGGCACGGAGGCGATGGCCGAGGAGCTGGGCGTGACGCCGCTCGGCGAGGTGCTCGGCAGCGCGACGACCGGCGAGGAGCCGCACCGGTTCACGGTCGCGCCGGTCTCGGCCATCCGCAAGCTGCTCAAGCGCCTGCACCTCGACGCCGAGCAGGTCGACCTGTGGGAGATCAACGAGGCGTACGCCGCGATGGCGCTGTCCGTGCTGCACCACCTGCCGGAGATCGCCCCGGAGAAGGTCAACGTCCACGGCGGCGCCATAGCCTACGGCCACCCGCTGGGGGCCTCGATGCCGCGCGTGATCATCGACGTGTGCCGCCACCTGCGGGCGCGGGGCGGCGGCGTCGGGATCGCCGCCGCGTGCGTCGGCGTCGGCCAGGGCGTCGCGGTGGCCGTGCGGGTTTGAGGGCTACGGCCTCGGGAGCGAAGAACCGCTAGGTGGTCTGGCGGGACTTCACGGACGTCAGGAATGCCGACCACGCCCTGCCCGACACGGGCAGGTGCGTGGCCGGCGCCTTGCTGTCGCGGATACCGACCCTCCGCCCCACCTCGACGCAGTCACTCGACGTGCCGCTGCGGCTGCTCTTTCGCCAGGTCGTCATGCGATCCCCTCAAGCCAGCAAGCTCGTGATCAACTCCCTCGATTGTTCCTCACCCAGGGCTTGGACGGCGAGGTCCTTCAGCACCTTGTCGTAAACGGCGATCGAGACCTTGTCTTCGAGGAACAGGCTGGAGTTGTGACTCTCCAGGTAGACCACCGGCTCGAACTTCTCGAACGCCAGCTTGGTGAAGGACCCGGCGAGCCCGGCATGCACCCCGATCGAGAGCGGCACGATCCTGATGCTGACGTACGGGCGCACCGACATGCGGAGCAGGTGGTGCAACTGCTCCGCCATCACCTCCGGGCTGCCGACGTGTAGCCGTAGCGCCTGCTCGTGGACGAAGAAGACGAACTCGCGGCTCCGGTGGAAGATGGCCCGCCGCCCCATCTTCGCCGCGACGATCTGTTCCACCTGGTCGGGTGTCACCGTCGCGGCTGCCCGCACGACCTCGGTCGAGTAATCGGGGGTCTGGAGGAGTCCGGGAACGAGGTTCATCGCCCAGGCGACGATCTCGTCCGCGAGGCGTTCCTGGCTGATCAGGGTGCGCAGCTGGTCGGGAACACCGTTCGCGAGCTGGAGGTAGGCGTTCTCGCGGGTCTCCCGGTACAGGGCCAGCAGGCGGCGGGCTTCCTCCGCTTCGACGCGGCACAGGCCGAGGAGCATCGCGACCTCGACCTCCGTGGCCCCACCCTTGCCTCTGACCAGGTCGGAGACCTTGGCCTCCTCCCAGCCGAGCAGTTCGGCGATGCGCCGCTGGGTCATCCCGGTGGACCGGATGGCGTCGCGGATGCCATCGCCGAACGAGCGTCCCACCACGCTCGAAAATCGTTTGGGCATGGCGGAAAGCTAGGAGGCGCGCCCCTCCGCTGCCACCGTTCGCGGGCGACTCGCCACGAAGGAAGTACTTCTTGGAGGGGTTCTAAATCCGCTTCGAGATCAGCGGGTACTCGAGGACGAGGCCGTTGGGGTCGACCTTGATGTTCTGCTCGAAGCCGCCGCTCTTGAACCGCACCACGGAGACGTCGTCGCCGACCGACACCGTCCGGTAGGTCTGGGTCACGGCGCGGACCGAGAGGTCCGGCAGGGAGACCCGCACGACCGGCAGTGCGTGCTCGGAGGCTTCGCGGTGCAGGGCGAGCCTGCGGATCGGGATGGCGTTGAACAGCACGGCGAACTGCACGTCGACGTCGAGGGCGTCGTTGAACGTCTCGCGCTTGCTGCCGTGGCCGTGGTCGACCAGCCAGGCGCCGTCCTCGGTCCTCGACAGGGAGCACTGGCGCTCCTCCAGGACCGTGGCCGTGCGCAGCAGCAGGCGGGTGACCTGCCCGCTCTCGCCGACGGACACCTCGAACGAGGCGTTGAACTGCTCGTCGGGGCCCGCGGCGACGAGACGGCCGGACGCGCGCAGGCGCTGGTCGTTCGACAGGAGCAGGCGGACCTGCTCCAGCCGGGGCTCGTGGATGCCCTGCCAGGTGATCATTTCCGGCCGGCGGGCAGAAGGAGAGCGGGTCTCCCCGGCAGAGGTGACCCGCCCCGCGTCAGTGGCTTTGAAGGAGTTCACTCATCCACCCGGGAGGATGTCCTTGATCTTCGTGGCGACCGAGTCGACCTGCTCTTCGTGACCGAACTTGCCGGCGACGAAGTCGGCAGCGGCGTCGATGCCCTGGTCGACCTTCTCGTGGTTCTGCTCGGCCAGCTCGAGGGCCTTGTTCTTGATCTCGTCGAAGTTCATGAGGTGCTCCTTCGTTCCCGACGCAGAGTACCCGAGGGAACCCTGCGTGTTTATAGCCGCGAACACGCTAACCGCACCCGGACGTACCGGCTGACCGACACGCAAGACGCCGGGTGCCACCGAGGGGGACATCACGGTGGCGGGTCGCCGAGAACGGCAAACGCCCCCAGGTCCGGCGCGGGACCTGGGGGCGTTCGTCTACGGGGCGGTGCTAGCTATCAGGCACCAGCGTTCTTGCGGCGCACCACGAACAGCGCACCGACACCGGCGCCGACGAGCACCAGACCGCCGACGAGCGGCCACAGGATGGACGCACCGGTCGAGGCGAGGTCCTCACCGCCACCGGGCGCCGGGGCGGCCGGGGTGGTCTCGGTCGTGGTGGTCGTGGTCTCCGGAGCCGTGGTGGTCGTCTCCGGGGTGGTGGTCGTCGTGGTCGGCTGGGTCGGGACGGCCTCGGTCTTCCAGTCGGCCTTGGCCTCGGTCTCGACCTTCACCTTCTGCGGCTGCGCGACGACGAGCGACTGGGCGACACCGTCGTCCTTGCCGTCGTGCGCGACGAACAGGCGGCCCAGGGCGATCTCGGCCTCGGCGGAGAGCTTGAAGGAAGCCTTGCCGTCCTTGGAGCCCTCGGGCACGTTCACGAAGAACTCGGAGACCTTGTCACCGGTACCCTGGACGGCGAGCTCGTCCTTCTTCTGCACGGCGAGCGGGCTGCCGTCGGCGTCGACGAGGGTGACGCCCTCCGGCAGGTTCGCGGTGACCTTGACCTCGGTGGCCGTGGTCGTGACCTTGAACGGGCCGATCTTCTGGCCGGCCTTGCCGGACTGCGAGGCGGGGTCGATGTTCAGCGTCGGCTTCGGCGCCTCGGCCTCGACCTGGGCCTGCGAGATCAGCTTCTTGTAGAGGTCGACGACGTCGGAGTCGTTCTTCTTGTTGTCGACCTCGAGCTCGGCGTCGTCCGAGAAGTGCCAGAGCGCGGCCTGCGTGGCGGCGATGACGTCCTTCTTGTCGAGCTTCGGGACGTCGAACGCCTTCTTGATCTCGTCGACCGACTTGTTCGGGTAGGACCGGTTCAGGACCCAGAGGACCTTGCCGGGGTTGTCACCCTTGAACTTGGTGTTCTTGTTGGGGTGCTTGTCCCACGGCACCTCCTTGAGGACGTCGCCGTCCTTCAGCGGGGTCGGCAGCTCGACGCAGTACGCGAGGACGTTGGTGCGGTCCTTCTCGTCGTCGATGCGGAGCTTGATGACCGAGGTGCCCTGCTTCTCGCTCTTGTTGCCGTGCTTGAGCCACACGTCGTGGCCCTGCTCCTGGCCGCCGCGGTCCGGCGTGATCTTGACTTCGGCGTGGGCCGGAAGGGCCGACAACGACAGGGCGGCGGTGGCGCCGAGCAGCGCCGCGCCGATCCTCAACCGGGAAGCCATGGGTCTCCTTGTTCGCGTGAAGTTAGCCCGAACGCGGTGGAAAAGTCAGTCGCCCCGCCGGGACGGTCGGCGCGTCGACAGCGACACAGAACCGACAGGAAGCGACCGGACACTAACCGATGGGGTGTCACACGGAAGAGTGAGGTATGAACCACCCACACACCGGCCGTGACCTGCGCGAAGTCACCCAGCGTGTCCACAATGGATAGGACCGCGATGCATCGGATTTGTCAGGTGACGTTAGTTTTGTTGCCCAACAGTTATCTGCGCTCCGGCCCGCTACGTATGGCGGCCGGGGTCGGTTCAACCGTCAGGCCACCAATTCCGCGAGTTCGACGGGACGAATGTCACCCGGACGCAACGACGTGCCCCGCAGGCACATCTCCCTGGGCTCCGGACGGCGGCCGGTGAGAATCCACCGGGTCAGTCCCGCCAGCTGATACGCGATCAACGGAGGAACGGCGTCACCCACGTGGCGGTACGCGTTCCCGAGAATCGTGACGTCGAACCGGAACTGCCGCGGGAACCCCTGGAGCAGCGCCATCTCCCTGACCGTGCAGAGCCGGTGCTGGACGGGGTGGGCATAACGGCCATTCCCGACGTGACCGCATTCCCTCTTGATCGTCCGCGCCGGTTCGTCCCACCACATGCGACCGTAGACATCGGGGTGCGAACCCCAGTTCTGCTGTTCGACGATCTTGCGCTGCGCCGGGTTCAACAACTCCGCGGTCTCCGGTGAGCGGAGCAGATCAGCCCACGATCCGCCGTTCGCGGGAATCGCGCGCATTCTTTCGAGGCTGCGCTCCTGGGAAAAGGTGGGCGAGACGTGAATGGGGTCGTCCGGGTCGGCGAGGCCAGCCTCGATCGGGGGGAGCTTGCCGATGGCGCGACGGACGGTGACCGCCGACGGCCGGACGACCCTGCCGTCCCAGAGGTCGTCCAGGGTCAGCAGCGGCAGTCCCCCGTCCACGGCGACCATCAGCGTCCGCTCGCGCAGCTGCGGCAGGCCGAACCGGGACAGCATGTGCGTGCCGCCCCAGACCGTGTAACCGATCCGGGTGAGCTCCTCGGCGAGGCTGTCGAAGTGGTGGCGCTGCTTGCCCTTCACGAGCTCGCGGGCGTTCTCGACGAGCACGACCTTGGGACGCAGCTCCTGCGCGTAGACGGCGATCCGGCCGACCAGCGAGTTGCGCGGGTCGTCGCGCAGGTGGTTCTGGGAGGTGATCCGGCTGAACCCGGAGCACGGCGGGCAGGCCAGCAGCACGTCCAGCTCGCCCCGCCTGAGGCCCCAGACCTCGCGCAACGCCGCCGGGGACACCTTCGCGAGGTCGACCTCCAGCGGGTCGACGCCGATGTTCGCGCGGTAGGTGTCGTTGCAGCGCAGGGAACCGAGCTTCGAGCTGGGCTTGCCGATCTGCGCATCGGCGGCACCGACCACCCGGAAGTCGCGATGGGCGTGGAAGCCGTAGCTCATGCCGCCCGCACCGGAGAAGATGTCGGCCACCGTGAAGGACACGGCGAGATCGTACGGGCGAGGTTCCGATGACCTTTCCGTGACATCCCGTACCTTTCCCGCCTATGGAGCTGCCGCGTGCCTGGCAACGGCCTGACCCGTTGCGCGGACTCGACAGGATTTCCTGGGGCGAGGTGTACGACGGCCGAGGTGTCGCCGACCGCGTCCCACGTCTGCTGCGCTCCCTGACGGACCCGAGCGCGGACGTGCGCCTGGAGGCGTTCCGCTCGCTCGCCGACCGGCTGCTGACCGATGACACGGTCTCCGAGGCGTCGTTCTGCGCCGTGCCGTTCCTGGTGGAGCTGGGAGCGTCCTACAAGGTCGCGGGAGACGTGCGCGATCGGGTGATCTTCCTGCTGGCCGCGATGGCGTTGGCGGGCAAGGGCTTCACCGACGAGGGCCGCCGCACGCACCGCCGGTGGAACGCCATCGGGCGCGAACTGCCGCGCACGGCACCGGACTGGCTCACGCAGACGCGGCACGCCGTCGCCCAGGGCGCGCCGAAGATCTTCGAGGCGCTGGCCTCGGAACGGGTGGCGTGCCTCGTCGCGCTGGCGTGCGCCGTGCCGGAGAACCTGCCGTCGTTCGTCACCGGGCTGATCAGCGAGATGGTCGACCTGCCGGGCGAGGAGATGCTGGCCGACGCCGCCGAGATCGCCACGGCGCTGCTGCGGCGCTCCCCCGAGCTGCTCGGCGTGGAGCGGCCGAAGGTGCTCGGCGAAGGGCTGGTGCGTCCCGCGCACCAGCCCCGCGAGGTCGTCGCGGCGTTGATGGGCTACCGGTTCGCCCTCGACTCCGCGTACGGCGACGAGGGCGCCTGGTAGGTCCGTCTAGGCGATCACGGCCTCTTCGAAGGTCTCCTCCACCGGGACGGTGTCCTCGACCGCGATGGCGGGCTCCAGGGCCCCGAGACCGGTGCCCCACTCCTGGTCCGCGAGCGCGAACGCCGCGACCGTCAACGCCGCCACGGGAGCGCCCACGGGCATGTTCTCCCGGTGCAGGTCGAGGTCGAGCCTGCCGCCGATCGGCGACGGGCTCAGCCGCAGCGTGGCCTGCGCGGGCTCGTCCGGGTGCGCCAGGCGGCACGCCCAGCCCGTGAAGACCACGCGGCGCTCGTCCACGTCGGTCGGCTGCACGGCGCGCACGTTGGCGCCCACGGCACCGGCGCGGTGGTTGTCCGCCGCCTGCAGGACGAGCTCCTCGAACTCCATCGAGGAGACGCCGAGGTCCCAGCCCGCGACCAGGGCGACCTGGACGAGCGCGAGCGGCAGCACCGGGACGGCGTCCTCGAAGCAGACCATCGCGCCGCCGTAGCGGGTGTTGATCTCGGTCGGCAGGAAGCCGTCCTCGGTCGCGATGCCGTCCAGCGTGAACGTGCCGCGGTAGCCGACGGTGCCGCGCAGGTGCTCGCCGACGCGGCGAGCCAGGTTGCGCATCTCGTCGCGGATCCACACGGGCGGGTCGTAGAACGACGCGCAGCCCGCGTAGAGGAACTTGGCCTGGCCCTGGCGGCGCGGCACGACCATCTCGATCGGACGCAGCACCGCGGTGCCGTCCGGGAAGACGATGCCGTGCACGCTCACCGGGATGCCTTCGAGGAACGGCATCACGCGGACCTGCTCGCACTTGGGCGCGAGCACCTCGAAGGCTTCCTTGGCCTCCTCGTAGGACCGCACGCGGCGCACGAAGTTCGCGCCGCCGTTGATCGCCGGGCCGTCGCCGGACCAGACGACGCCCGCGCCGCGGTCCAGGATCTCCGAGGCGCCCCAGAGGCGTTCGAAGTCGAGGTCGAACACCATCGCCGGCGCGCGGCGGGCGGACAGCTCGTCCCACAGCGCGTCGATCGTGGTCTTGTTCTCCAGCTCGACCCAGCCGCGCTCGCGGGCGTTGAGCACGGGGCGGCCCTGGAAGGTGCCGATCTCGTTGTAGGGGGTGCTGATCACGACCGCTTCGCGCCGGGCGTCGAAGTCGCGGAGGATCGCGCGGACCTCCGCGCCGGGCTTGGTGAGCAGCTTGCCCAGGCGGCGCTGCTCGACGGCGACGAAGCCGCCCTTGATGCCCAGCGACACCCAGCGGGCGATCTCCGAATCATGCAGCGGGGCATGATCATCGGTATCGAGCACGAGCGTGTGGCGAGCTCCGAGCGCGTGGAGCTCCTGCGCGCGCTTAGCCAGACGTGTACCACCGGCCAGAACTACGAGCCGGTCACCGAACAACCTGCCGAGGCGCTCGTTGAGCGCTGCGAGAACATGATTCATCGCCGAGAACCCGCTTTGAGAAGAAGCAGAAGATGAACCGGCGATCGCCGGGTGACGCGTAGCGTAGAGCCACCCGGTATGTGTGTCGAAGCACGGTCCGGCAACGGCCGGATGAATCTTGCGACGGGCCTGTCGGCTCAAGCTCGCGGCAAGTGGATCAGGCGACGATCCGTGCGCTCAGAGTGAGCGCGTCGCGTCCCGGAGGACCTGGTCGACGCGGTCGAGGAAGCTGCGCCTGGGGTTGGCCGGCGGCAGTGGCGCGGTCAGCTCGGCCGGTCCGGGCATGGGCACGGCACCCACGATCTCGGACACGTTGCGCAGGAACTCCTGCCGCTTGAACTCGTGCACCGCGTGGTCGTGCAGGAGCCCGGCGATGCTTGTGTGCACAGCGCGATGGGGGTAACTCACATGAGTGTTATCGGTGCTCAAGAGAGCGACCTTTAGGGTCAGTTCGTGCGAGTTCTAGTGACCGGCGCCACTGGGTACGTCGGCCGAGTCGTGGTGCGTGAGCTGCGGTTTCACGGACATGAACCGGTTGTGTCCCGTCAACGCCTCTCCGAGCCCTTCGACGCGACCGAACTCTCCGGAGTCGGCGCCGTCATCCATCTGGCGGCCGTGGCGCGCGTTCGCGAGTCGTTCCTCGACCCCGTCCGGTACTACGGGACGAACGTCGGCGGGACGCTGAACCTCCTCGAAGCCCTTCAGGGCCAACGATTCCTGCTCGCCTCGACCGGTGGCGTGTACCGGCCGTCGGACGAGCCGCTGACCGAGGACGCGGCCCGCGAGCCGTCGTCCCCGTACGCCGCCACCAAGGCCGCCGCGGAGGACCTCGTCGCCTGGACCGCCCGGTCGGGGCGGATCGGCGCGACCACGCTCCGTCTCTTCAACGTTGCCGGAGGAGGTGACACCGACACCACACGGGTGATCACGCGGGCCGTGGCGTCCGCCGCCGGGACGGTGCCGGGCATGGAGGTCTACGGCGACGGCTCGGCCGTGCGCGACTTCGTGCACGTGCGCGACGTCGCCGCCGCGTTCGTCGTGGCGCTGGAGGCGTGCGAGGTGGGCACGTCGTCGGTCTACAACGTCGGGGCCACCCCCGCGTCCGTGCGGGACGTGCTCGACACCGTCTCCGCCGTGACCGGTCGCCCCGTGCCCGTCGAGTGGAAGCCCGCCCACCCCGGCGAGGTCCGGTTCCAGCGGGCCGACGTGACGCGGCTGCGCGGACTGGGCTGGGAGCCGCGGCACTCGTCGCTGGAGGAGATCGTCACCGACCAGTGGCTCGCTTCGGCACCGGGACCCGGTCCAGGTCCTTCGCGATGACGATCTCCCCGTCGAACTCCGCCGCCGCCTCGGCGTGGAACTCGGCGGGGTCGTCGTAGCGCTGGGAGAAGTGGGTCAGCACGAGCTTGCGGACGCCGCTCTCCCGCGCGACGCGGGCCGCCTGCCGGGCGGTGAGGTGGCCGTGGTCGCCCGCGAGCTTGGTGTCGCGGGCGAGGTAGGTCGACTCGATGACCAGCAGGTCCGCTTTGTCCGCGAGCTCGTAGACGTTGTCGCACAGACGCGTGTCCATGACGAACGCGAACTTCTGCCCGATGCGGGGCTCGCTGACGTCGCCGAGCTTGACGCCGTTCAGCTCCCCCTGCGCCTGCAACGTGCGGACCTCCGGCCCTTGGATGCCGTGCTCGCGCAGCTTCTCGGGCAACATGCGGTGGCCGTCGGGTTCGACGAGCCGGTAGCCGAAGCTGTCGATGCCGTGGTCGAGCCGGTACGCCTCCAGCGTCCCGAACTTGCCCCTCGCGACCACGCCGTCCTCCTCCACCGGCACCTCGGCGATCTCCGCGGCGTCGTAGAAGGCGCTGGCGTGGCGGAGGCGCTCGAAGAAGTGCGCACCGGACTTCGGGAAGTGCGCGTGCACGGTGTGCCGGACCCGGTCGAGGCTGAGCCGCTGCACGACGCCGGGCACGCCCAGGCAGTGGTCGCCGTGGAAGTGCGTGATGCAGATCCGGGTGATGTCGCTCGCGGCGACGCCCGCCCGCAGCATCTGCCGCTGGGAGCCGTCGCCGGGGTCGAAGAGCAGGCCCTCGCCGTCCCACCTGAGCAGATAGCCGTTGTGGTTGCGCTGGCGCGTGGGAACCTGGCTGGCCGTTCCCAGGACGATCAGTTCCCGGACTGTCACACCCTGACGTTAACGTCTGTGCCATGCGGAGCGTGGAAGTGGCAGCGTCGTGGCCGGTGGAGAACGTGGCGGTGGCCGTCGTCTCGGACGGGGCCGTCGTGGGCTCGTTGGGTGATCAGCAGCGGGTGTTCCCGCTCGCGTCGGTGACGAAGCTGCTGACGTCCTACGCGGTCCTCGTCGCCGTCGAGGAGGGGGCGGTCGAATGGGACCAGCCCGCCGGGCCGCCGGGAGCCACCGTCCGGCACCTCATCTCGCACACCGCCGGCTACGCGTTCGACAAGGCCGAGGTGCAGGCCGAGCCGGGCAAGCGCCGGATCTACTCCAACGCGGGCTTCGACGTGCTGGCGTCGTTCGTCGGCACGGCGTGCGAGATGCCGTTCGAGACGTACCTGCGCGAGGCCGTGTTCGTGCCGCTGGGGATGAAGTCGTCCGCCCTCGTCGGCTCGGCCGGTGCGGGCGCCGAGTCCTGCGCGGCCGACCTGGCCCTGTTCGCCGCCGAGCTGCTGTCGCCCACGCTCGTGTCGGCCGAGCTGTTCGGCGAGGCCACGTCCGTCGTCTTCCCCGGCCTGAACGGCGTGCTGCCCGGCTACGGCATGCAGAAGCCGAACGACTGGGGCCTCGGCTTCGAGCTCCGCGACGGCAAGTCGCCGCACTGGACCGGCCTGAGCCACTCGCCGCGCACGTTCGGGCACTTCGGCCAGTCCGGCACGTTCCTGTGGGTCGACCCGGAGATCTCCGCCGCCTGCGTCGCCCTCACCGACCTGCGCTTCGGCCCGTGGGCCGTCGAGGCGTGGACCCCGTTCTCCGACGGCGTGCGCGAGGAGCTCGTCAGTCGGCGAGCCTGAGCGCGAGCTGCCGGAGGATCTCCTGCACGTCGGCGTCCTCGTAGTCGTTCTCGTACGCCTGCGCGACGCCGTGGAAGGCGTAGAGCAGGCCCGCGGTGAACCACCCGAACTGCGACAGCACCTGGTCCATCGCCTGCTTGAGCGCCTGGGCGCCGGCCTCGTTCAGCTCGCCGTCGACCTTGACCTCGTAGCTGAACACGCCCTCCTGCAACGACTTGAGCGCCATCCGCAGGTAGTCGTCCGACCCGGCGCCGTCGTAGGTGAGCGTCAGGACGCCGAGCGCCCGCTGCATGATCTCCCGCTGCTCCACGCCGCCACTCTGCCCGCTGGACCCGCGCGAGTCACGTCACCGGCGCGCGACCCACCGCCCGACCGAGAAGACCCCGGCCGCCCGCGCCGCGTCGAGCACCCGCTTGCCCGCGTGGATCACGGTCTCCCGCTCGCCGCTGTACTCGCCCCAGCCCTGCCCGTCGTCCGGCGGGGTGCTGCCCCAGCACTCGACGCCGGGAAAGAGGTCCTCGGCGACCTCGACGACGAACCCGGCCGCCGCCATCGCGTCGCGGTACTCCTCCAGCGAGCCCAGCCGAGGGATGGAGATGACCTCCTCCACGGGCCGGACGAACGGCGCGATCTCCTCCTCGGTCCGCCGCTCGCCGAACGGCCGCCGGATCCAGTCGACGCCGACGAGACGGGCGCCGGGCTTGAGAACCCGGAACGCGGCCTCGAAGAACGCGCCCTTCTCGGGCAGGTGGCACACCGACTCGTAGAAGCTGACCATGTCGAGCGACGCGTCCGGCCAGGCCGTGAGGGTCTTGTAGTCCTCGTCGCCGACCGTGAGGAACGCCACGCGGTCCCCCATGCCCCGCTCGGCGGCGTAGCGGCGTGCCTCCGCCGACAGCCACTCGTTGTTGGAGATGCCGACGACGTTCGCCCCGGACAACTCGGCCATGTGGACGGTCGTGCCGCCGACACCGCTGCCGAAGTCGAGCGCCGTCTGCCCTGCGCGGAGGTTCGCGGCCTCGACCTGCTTGCGCGCCAACGCCTTCGCCGCGTCCTCCGGCGACAGTCCGGCCTGCTCGGCCGCCAAGTCGCCGTGGTGCCAGAACTGCCCCATGAGCGCGTGGTACGCGGGCCCCGCGTGGTCGTAGTACTCGCGGACCTGCCGCTCGACAGTGCTGTTCACCAGTCCGGCCTTTCGGTTCTCACTCAGCCTCGGTGAACAGGGAACGTAGTGTCCTGTTCAACCACTTGTCCACGATGCCTCATCGCAACGACCACCTGCGGTTTTCGATGCTGTGATCACCGGCACGGAAGCCGGATCGTGAACGTCGGCCCGGCCCCTTCCACGCGCGCTCCGGCTGGTGGTCACCGATGACGATGCCCGTGTCCTGCGTGGCATGACTCGAAAGAACCGCGGTCACGAATGCGGTCAGAGCCCCGGCGGAATTTCTCCACCGGGGCTCTGAGCTGGCGCGCTCGACAGGATTCGAACCTGTAACCTTCTGATCCGTAGTCAGATGCTCTATCCGTTGAGCTACGAGCGCAGGCTATTCAATTATAACCGATCCCCGAGAGGTTCGGCCTTGCGGAGGCTCCGGGATTTGAACCCGGGATGGGGGGTTACCCCAAACCGCATTAGCAGTGCGGCGCCATAGACCAGACTAGGCGAAGCCTCCCGGGACCATCCTTGGCCACGACGCATAGGTTACACAGGTCCTCGACCGACTTGCAAAACGCCCCCCTCCTAACTGCATCCGCGCTGCTCAGGGCATGTACGGAGAGCCGGAGAGGGGCGTAAAACGCCTGGTCGGCGGCGACGGAGTGACCTAGATCATTCCGAGGCGAGTTCCAGGAAGGGCCGCAGGGACTCCGGATTGCGCAGCGCGCCCTTGCTCACCGCCTTCTCCGGGTCGGCGCCCGCGAGGATCTTCTTGACCGGGACCTCGCACTTCTTGCCGTTGAGGGTCCTGGGAATCTCGGCCACGGCGACGAACCTGTTCGGGACGTGGCGCGGGGAGAGGGACGCGCGCAATTCCTTGCGCAGCAGTGGTTCGACGTCGGCGAGTTCCACGCCGTCCAGGACGACGAAGCAGAGCAGCTCGCCCTCGGTGACGCCGGAGGTGTCGATCACCAGGGAGTCGGCGACGCCGTCGACCGACTCGACGACGCGGTAGAACTCCGAGGTGCCCATGCGGACGCCGCCGCGGTTCAGGGTCGAGTCGGAGCGGCCGTAGATCACCGCGGAGCCGCGCGGGGTGATGCGGATCCAGTCGCCGTGCCGCCAGACGCCGGGGTAGGTGTCGAAGTAGGCGTCGCGCAGCCGGGAGCCGTCGGTGTCGCCCCAGAAGCTGACCGGCATCGAGGGCATCGGCTTGGTGATCACGAGCTCGCCCACCGCGTCGTCCAGGGGGCGGCCGGACTCGTCGTACGCCTCCACGGCGGCGCCCAGGGCGCGGCAGGACAGCTCGCCGAGCCAGACCGGGCGGTCGGGGGACGCGGCGACGAACGCCGTGCAGACGTCGGTGCCGCCGGAGACGGAGGCGATCTGGACGTCCTCGCCGATGGCGTCGGCGATCCAGCGGAAGCCTTCCGGGGTCAGGGGTGCGCCGGTCGAGCCGACGACGCGCAGGCCCGTCAGGTCGTACGTCGCGGCCGGGTCGAGCCCTTCCTTCAGGCACGACTGGATGTACGGCGCGGAGGTGCCGAAGTAGGTGATGCGGTGCTGTTCGGCCAGGTGCCACAACGTGTTCAGCGACGGGTAGGCGGGGCTGCCGTCGTACAGGACGATGGTCGTGCCGACCAGCAGGCCGCCGACCAGGTAGTTCCACATCATCCAGCCGGTGGTGGTGAACCAGAAGAAGCGGTCGCCGGGGCCGAGGTCGCTGTGCAGGCCGAGCATCTTCAGGTGCTCCACCACGATGCCGCCGTGGCCGTGCACGATGCCCTTGGGCAGGCCGGTGGTGCCGGACGAGTAGAGCACCCACAGCGGGTGGTCGAACGGCACCGGGGTGAACTCCAGCGGCGCGCCCTCGTGCGCCGCCAGCAGGTCCGTGAACGACAGCGTGTCCGGCAGCGTGGAGCCGTTGTCCAGGTAGTCGATCAGGATCGTGGCGCGCAGGCCGGGCAGCTGGGCGCGGATCTCCTCGACGACCGGGCGGCAGTCGAACGACCGTCCGTTGTAGACGTAGCCGGAGACGGCGACGAACACCGCCGGCTCGATCTGCGTGAAGCGGTCCGCGACGGCCCTCGCGCCGAAGTCCGGGGAGCACGACGACCACGTGGCGCCCAGCGAGGCGGCCGCCAGGAAGGCGACCAGCGCGTCCGGGGTGTTCGGGACCAGCGCCACCACCCGGTCGCCCTGCGAGACGCCCAGGGACACGAGTGCGGCGCGGAAAGCGGCCACGCGCGAGCGCAGCGCGCCGTAGGTCAGCGAAGTCGAGAGACCGTCTTCTCGGTGGAAGAGAACCGCCAGGTCGTCGTCGTCACCGCGACGCAGCGCGTGTTCGGCGTAGTTCAGCGTCGCGCCGGGGAACCACTTCGCGCCGGGCATGTCCGCCGATCCCAGCACCCGTTCCGGGGCCGAGTGGAACCGCACGTCGAAATAGGACGCCACGGCGCCCCAGAACCCTTCCAGATCGGAGACCGACCATTCCCACAACGACTCGTAGTCGGGGAAGTCGTGGCCTCGTTCAGAACGCAGCCACGTCCTGAAGCCGGCCATTCCGTTGTCCCTGGAGGGATCGGGGCGCCAGAGCAGTTCGACGTCGGTGTCGGTCATGCCCCATGTCTAGTTGAGGCGAACCCGCACGTCCATGTGTGATTGGCGGACTTGCGTTCGCCCACCTGTGTGTTCTCACCCCGCCGCGAGCAACTCGTCGACGGCCGTCGTGAGCCGGGAGGCGTCGGCCGGCGCGAGCACGAGCCAGCCGTCCTGCTTGCGCAGGAGGTACCGGCCCTCGCGGGTGTCGAGCCACGACACCGAACGGCCGGTCGGGCGCGGCACTCCGTCGCGGTTGCGCGCGGTCAGGCCCAGCTCGCCGCCGCCGATGCGGGACGTGACGAGGCGCAGCAGCGTGTGCGCCTCCGGCTCGCGGACGCCCGCGTCGCGCAGGACCTCGAGGAACGCCTGCTTGCCGTCCTGCTCCCCCGCCTTGCCGGCGCGGACGTAGTCGTCCCAGCGCACGTTCACGGCGCGGCCGGTGCCCGGTGCGAGCCCCGGCAGCGACGACACCGTGGCCGAGGCCAGTGACGTCGGGCGGAACGAGTAGAGGTGCACCTTGTCGTTCACGCGGGCGGCGAAGGCACCGGTCCAGCCCGCGCAGGCGATGCCGCGGGCCAGCTCGGCGCCCTTGAAGTACGCGATGTCCAGTGCCCTTTCGAACTCGCCGAGGCCGCTGACCAGCGCTCTCAGGTTCGGATCAGGGCGCTGCACGGTGCCGAGCCCGCGCGCCAGCAGCGTCTGCGAGCTCGCTTCGACGAGGCGTTGCCGTGCCGCGCGGGTGGCCCCGACGTGGGGCGTCCCGAGCGGCACGGCGCGGTCCTCACCGTGCACGGCCTGCCACAGCAGGAAGAACTCCTGGGAGCTCACCGTGAACTGACGTTCGTTCACTGACCGATCACCGGCGGAGCTGCCTTGCGGTCGAGTCCGAAGACGTTGTCGTCCTCTTCCAGGTAGCTCGCGCTCTTGTGCTCGCGCGAGTCGTCACGGCCGCCCGCCGCGGCACCGGCGGCCATCGGCGCGGCACCCATCGCGAGCGGGTTCTGGAACGCCTTGGTCTGGCCACCGGCCGCCGGCGACGAGGCAGCCGCCGCGGCACCGGCACCGGCACGCGCTCCCTCGTTGACGCCGGCCGCGCCACCGCCCGCACCGGGACCGCCGGACGCGACAGCGCCACCGCTCTGGCCAGCGGAACCGGAGCTGAACGGACGGGCCATGCCCATGCCGCCACCACCGAAGCCGCCACCGCGACCGCCGCCGAACCCGCCACCGCCGCGCGACGAGGCGTTCGTCGTGCCGCGGTTCTGGCCGTTCGCCGGGGAGGTCGTCACGGGTCCCGCCGCGCCACCGCCGGGGTTCGTCTCCGGGGTGCCGGGCGTGCGGCCGCCACCGAACTCGGGGTTGGCCGGTGTCGGGTTGACCGGGTTGACCGGGGGCGTGAACTGCTGCGGCACGGTCTGGTCGACCGCGGCCGAGTTGCGCTGGAACGCCGCCATCACGTCGGCCGCGCGGCGGTGCGACGCGTCGGCGGCGGCGAGGGTCTCGACGGGGCTGCTGCCGATGGTCTCGAAGTTGGCGAACTCGTCGGTGGACCGCACCAGCCGCGCGTCCTGCAGGCTCGTGCCGGCGCTGACCCCGTCGGCCTGCTCCACCAGGGCGAGCCTGTCGCGCAGGGCGGGCTTCACCGTCTCGGTGGGCACCGGGGCCTCGGGGGCCTGGGGAGGCGGCGGCATCGCGGCGCGGGCCGCCTCGACGTTGCTCGTCTCGGTCGTGATGGCCGCGGAGACCTTGGTCGCGTAGGTCGCGGTGTCGTCGACCCAGTTGGTGACCTCGGTGATGCCGTCACGGGCCAGGCGCGCCGACTCGCTGTCCCAGCCCACGGCCGAGTCCTCGACGGCCTTGAGCAGGTTGAGGCGCACGCCGGCGATGTCCTCGCCGATCTTCGCCCAGTTCGTGGCCGCGGCCTGGGCACCGGCGAGGTTCACGCCCGTGTGCACCATGTTGTAGAGCTGCTCGTGGGTGTAGGTCATCCAGTCGACCGGCTCGTGGAGGTCCTCGCGGTTGTAGCGGGGACCGCCGTGGTGCCCGTTCCCGTGGCCACCGTTCCCGCCGTGACCACCGCCGTGGCCGCCCCTGTTGTTCGATCCGTGGCTCACCAGGACCCCCCGGCGTTCTTCATGGCCTGCTCGGCCTCCTCATCGGTGGCGCGCAGACTGTCACGGCTGCGGCGCAGGGCGTTGCCGATGTCGTCGAGGACCTTGAAGAGGTCCAGCAGCGCCTTGGCGGCGCCGGAGTCCTCGCCGACGGCGAGGTCGGTGAAGCGGGCGCTGATGGCCCTGGCGACGGGGTTGTCCCCGAGCTGCAGCGGCGTGGCCAGCTGCTGGCTCGCGCGTCTCCACAGGTCCATGACCTGGTCGCGGGCTTCCTCGACGGCCTTGATCAGGGCATCGGCCGCGTCGTAGTCGAGCGTCAGCGTGCCGCGGTCGGCTGCCTCGTCCAGCTTGGCGGCGGCCTGGCTCGCCTCGGCTTTGTCCGCCTGCATCTGCTGCTGGAGAACGGGCTTCGCCGCGGCGAGCTGTTCCGCCGTGATGGGCACGGTGGTCGACGTGGTCGTCGCCGTCGTCGGATCAGGCGTCACCGTGGATGCCGCCCCCGTACCTTCCGCCGTCCCACTCGCCGTCCCAGTGCCTTCAGCCATCCCTCACAACCCCCTGCACTGCATAACTCGTCACCGCAGCACTGGGCGTTACTCGTGATCCACACCCAGGCAGCCCGTCCGAAGCCCTTCTTAGATGTACCCGGACGCCAGTTCGGTTCCAATCCGCCGGAAAGACCCCCTTACCGCATGTGGGCGTCGAACCAGTTCAACGCCCGCGACCACGCCTCATCACTGGATACATCGAATCGGACCAAATCAGAGGCAGTTTCGGAACTGATCACAGCATCACGAAGCTTGCTCACTTCTTCCGAGTCGTCGTCGCGGTAGATGCCGAGCCACGGGCAGGACAGGTCGGAGGCCACGTCGACCAGCGCGGGAAGCCCGTCGGACAGCGGTTCGAGGATGCCGGGTCCCTGCACGGTGACGGCCGCGCCGATCGCACGGCTCGCGGCGACCACCATCGCGACGGTGCCGCCGATGTCGAAGCCGACGACCCCCATGCGGTCGGCGCTCACGCCCTGCTGCCCGAGCCACACGAACGCGACGTCGGTGTCGGCGAGCAGGCGGTCGCCGGAGAGCTTGCTGACCCGGTCCCTGATGTCGTCGCCGTGCACGCGGTCCTCGTCGTAGAGGTGCGGTGCGATCGCGAGCCACCCCTCGGCGGCCAGGCTGCTGACGAGCGACCGGACCCCGGCGGTCATCCCGCGGGCCTCGTGCAGCACCACGAGACCGCCCCGCACGGCGGAGTCGGGTTCGGCGATCGTCACCCGCAGCTCACGGCCGTCGGAGAGGGAAAGCGTCTCGATGCGGGTAGTGGTCATGGTTCACCCTCGCACGCCAGGGTGAACTCCAGTCAACGTGACCAATCGGACGGAGCAATGCGAGGATCGGGGGCATGACCGTGCGAACCCGTGCTGACCTGGCGTCCTTGCCGTCCTACGTCCCCGGCAGGACCATTCCGGGCGCCATCAAGCTCGCGAGCAACGAGGTGTCGGCGGGACCGCTGCCGAGCGTCGTTCAGGCGATCGCCGACGCGGCCACCGCCATCAACCGGTACCCCGACTCCGGGAGCACCGAGCTCACCGCGAGGCTCGCCGACAAACTCGGCGTGCCCGCTGACCACCTCGCCCTCGGCTGCGGCTCGGTGACCCTGTGCCAGCAGCTCGTCCAGGCCACCTGCACCGAGAACGACGAGGTGCTGTTCGCCTGGCGCTCGTTCGAGGCGTACCCGATCGTCACGCACGTGGCGGGCGCCAAGCAGATCCGCGTGCCGCTGACCGACGGCCACGTGCACGACCTCGACGCGATGGCCGCGGCGATCACGCCGAACACGCGCATGGTCTTCGTCTGCAACCCGAACAACCCGACCGGCACCGCGCTGCGCACCGAGGAGATCGAGGCGTTCATCGCGAAGGTGCCCGACGACGTGCTGGTGGTGCTCGACGAGGCGTACAAGGAGTTCGTCGACGACGCGCACGTCCCGGACGGCGTCGAGCTCGCCAAGCAGCTGTGGGCGGCGGGCCGCGACAACGTGGCGGTGCTGCGGACGTTCTCCAAGGCGTACGGCCTCGCGGGCCTGCGGATCGGCTACGCGGTGGCCCCGCCCGCCGTCGCGGACGTGCTGCGCAAGGTCTACGTGCCGTTCTCGGTGAACGCGCTGGCACAGGTGGCCGCGATGGCGTCGCTGGACGCCGAGGACGAGCTGATGGTCCGCTGCCGCGCGATCGTCGCGGAACGCATCCGCGTCCGCGGCGAGCTGCTCGCGTTGGGCTACGAGGTGCCCGAGACGCAGGCGAACTTCGTGTGGCTGCCCCTCGGCGAACGCACCGCGGAGTTCAACGAGCACTGCCTGGAGCACAAGGTCGTCGTGCGCGCGTTCGTGGGCGAGGGAGCCCGCGTGACGATCGGCGAACCGGAGGAGAACGACGCCTTCCTGGCCGCCGCCCGCGCGTTCAGCGTCTGACAGCTACTTGGTGAGCAGCTGCACGATCGCCGCGACTCCCACCACCACGATGACGCCGCGCAGCACGGCGGGTGGGAGTTTGCGGCCGACCTTCGCCCCGATCTGGCCGCCGATGACGGACCCGACGGCGAGCAGCAGCACGACCAGCCACGCCACGTCGGCGATGAAGATGAACAGCACACCCGCGACGAGGTTCACGAACGCCGTCAACACGTTCTTCAACGCGTTGAGGCGTTGCAGGTGGTCGCTGACGAGCACACCCATGAGCCCCATGACCAGCACACCCTGCGCGGCCCCGAAGTAGCCGCCGTAGATGCCGGCCGCGAAAACCCCGAACCACAACAACAGGCCGCCGTCGTTGTCCGTGCGCCGGTCCGCGAGCTTGCAGTTGAGCCACGGCTGGATCACCACCAGCACCAACGCGATGACGATCAGCACCGGCACGATCGCCGCGAAAGCGTTCTCCGGCAACGTGACCAGCAGGACCGCACCGACGATGCCACCGAGGATCGACGCGGGCAGCAGCCTCTTGACCCGCGACGCCTGCCCCTTCAGCTCCTCGCGGTAACCCCACGCCCCGGACAGCGAACCGGGCACCAGCCCCAGGCTGTTGGAGACGTTCGCGACCACAGGCGGGTAGCCGACGGCGAGCAGCACCGGGAACGTCACGAGCGTTCCGCTGCCGACGACGGTGTTGATGCCGCCGGCGAACACACCCGCGACCACCACCACGAGGGCTTCCCAGATCGTCATCGCTCTCCCCGTCACCCGATGCTTAGCGACGCTAACACTCTGTCCGGACGGGCGCGGTGTGGCGCTCGTGACAGGCCGCTCACGACAGCAGGGCCGGCACTCGGTGTGAACTGGGCCCCGAAAGTTGGACTGGCTAACTGAAGGTTAGGCCGCGAGGGCCTGGGCTCGGTATTCGACCGGGCTCAGGCCCTCGAGCGTGGTGGAGATGCGGGTGGTGTTGTACCAGCTGATGTAGTCGTCCAGTGCCGCGGTGAACTCCTCGACGGTGTCGAACCTGTTGTGGTGGAACAGTTCTGCCTTCAGGTGGCCGAAGAAGTTCTCGGCCATCGAGTTGTCCAGGCAGTTGGCCCGCCGTGACATCGACTGGGTCAGGCCCGCGTCGTCGAGCAGGGTGCGCCAGGAGGCGTGCTGGTACTGAAAGCCCTGGTCGGAGTGCACCAGCGGTGTGGCGCCGTCGGGCA
>NZ_FNCC01000023.1 GCF_900100955.1 Lentzea fradiae
CAGCTCGCGTTCCGGGAGGTCGACGAGGTGGCGTTCGCGCTGCCGTTCAGCTTCGAGCACGAGGACTACGTCCAGATCCTCACCGACCTGGCGACGAAGCTCGGACCGGAGCTGGGCCGGCGGCCCGCCTGACCGGTCCCCGCCCGGCCCGCGGCGACGGTCCGGGAAACTCGGTCCGCGCGCGTGGGACTGCTCCGGCCGACCTCGGCGGGCGGGCCGGCGTCGCCGGGTCCACCGCGGACGGACACACCGTCCGGGACGGACTGACCACGCCGCACACCTCCCTACGGCCGGAGCCCGTCCGATGACCGGCGGGCTGGTGGCCGGTGACACCGGCAAGATCGGCGGCGCACGGGGGAGAAACTGGTGCGCGGCAACGGTGTGCCAGTTCGACCGGCCAGCGGGAACCCGGCCGCGGGCGAACCCGGTGCAGTCCGGTTCGACTGGACCGGACTGCTTCTCACCCGGCCGCGCCGCGCGGGGCGGAGTGGACGCGCGAGTGGTCAGAGCGTCATGAAGGTGTCCCTGTCGTAGCGCGACAATTCGCGGAGGAACTCTCCCACGCGGACCGCGAGCTTGGCGAAGAACCGGGTGATGGTGTTGCCCCTGCGCCCGTAGGCCGAGGTCCAGAGTGGCGGGAACATGGGTCGAGCGTGCGCCGCCGTGGTGCCGCCACGAGATTTCATGGATGAATCTGGACGGTTGTTGCGCGGGCGTGACGAAGGCGCTAACTTGAAACGGTCGGTTCATGTTAGTTTGGAGGGCGATGATGCCCGACGTCAAGCACTTCGACCCGGACGCCGTGCTCGACTCCGTGATGGGGTTGTTCTGGCGGCAGGGTGCCGCCTCGACCGGCATCCAGGACATCGTGACGACCACCGGCCTGAACCGGTCGAGCCTGTACTCGACGTTCGGCGGCAAGCGGGAACTCTACTTGGCGGCGCTGCGACGGTACGTCGACCTGCGCTCGCAGCCGGTCTTCGCACGGCTCGCGGAGGACGACCGCGGCCTGCCCGCCGTCGCGGACTTCTTCACCGGTCTCATCAGGACTCGCTGCTCGGGTGAGCACGCGCGCTGGGGGTGCATGATCGCGAACGCGCACGCGAACGGGGAGAACGACGACCCGGACGTCAACGCGGTCCTGCTGCGACACCATGATCAGCTCAGCGCCGCGTTGCGGACCGCGCTCCGACACGAGCCGAAGCTGCGTGTCCCGGCCGCACGGGCCGCGGACATGCTGGCGATGCTCGCCTACGGCGTGAACCTGCGTTCCCGCGCGGGCGCCGACCAGAAGACGCTGAACGCGACGGTGAAGGCCGCGCTCAGCGTCTTGGTCTAGCCACGGCTAGACAAGGACCTTTTCCCTATCCGGTGAGGGGAAGGCGACCTCGTTCTCGAAGCGCGGTGGCAGCGCCCACCTGTAAAGCGGCACGGCCGCCGCGGTGGTGATGACCGCGACGAGCACCAGCATCGAGAAGACTTCCTGGCTGATCATCTGCTGGGCCAGGCCGATGTTGATGAAGATGAGGATCATCAAGCCACGGGCGTTCATGAGGCCGCCGACCGCGAACGACTGACGCCAGCCGAAGCCGACCGCCCGCATGGACACCGCGCAGCCGAAGTACTTGCCCACGAACCCGGCGGCGAGGATCAGCGCGAACGGGCCGAGCAGCGCCAGGCTGGCCAGGCCGTTCAGCTGGGTGTTGAGCCCGGACAGCGTGAAGAACATCGGCAGCAGCAGGACGCAGACGACGTCCATCATCTTGGCCTGCACCGCTTCCCGGAACACCTTGTTGCGCGGCATCGCGAGTCCGGCGATGAAGCCACCGAACACCGAGTAGATGCCGATGTAGTCGGTGCAGAAGCCGGCGAGCAGCGCCACGCCGACGACGACGTACATCTGATCGAAGCCGAACTTGCCGCTGCGCTCGACCTGTCTGCCGAGGGGCCGCAGCAGTGGCCGGACGCCGAACAGCATGAGCAGGACGAACGCCGTCGCCAGGCCGATGGTCACCAGCGCGCTGCCGATGCCGGACGTGGCGTGCAGCGCGCTGAGCACGGCCAGGAAGCACCAGGCCGCGGCGTCGTCGATGGACGCGGCGTAGAGCGTGAGTCTGCCGAGACGTGAGTTCTGGAGGTTCCGCTCGTACAGGATGCGGGCGAGCATCGGGAACGCGGTGATCGACAGCGCGCCACCGATGAACAGCGCGAACTGGAACATGCTGACGCCGGGCACGGAGAGCTGGCTGTGCAGGAGCACACCGACACCTCCGCCGAGCACGAGTGACGGCACGATCCCGGAGACGGCGAGAGCGGCGGCTTTGCCGTTCTCGCCCTTCTCCTTCGACCCGTGGTCCAGTCCTGCGCCCACGAGGAACATGAACAGGGTCAGTCCGATCGTGCTCAGCACGTACAGAACGGGTTTGACCTCGGCGGGGAACAGCGCTTGCTGCACGCCGGGGAACAAGGCCCCGAACATCGTCGGGCCGAGCAGGACGCCGGCGACCATCTCGCCGAGCACCCGCGGCTGGCCGACCAGCAAGGCCAGCCTGCCGCAGCCCCACGACGCCGCCAGGATCACGGCGATCGCGGGCAGGACCTTGAGCACCAGCAACAGATTCGGATCGGTATGCTCAAGCACCGACTCCCCCCTTCTTCACGGCGGCACGGCTCGCCGGGATGCGCAGCTCGGTCAGCCAGCGCTCGTCGGTGGCGTCGACCACGACGCGGCGCGCGTACCAGCTGTCGAAAAAGGACAAGGCGAACGTGGGCAGCAGTGACCAGATCGCGAGGGTGGCGAGATCGGCGTGCCCGGTGAGCACAGCGATGATCACCACGACGAAGACGTTCGGATACGTCATCGCCACGTAGTCGTCGAGCCCTTGCAGGTCCCGGCGGCGCGTCAGCGCCAGCGAGATCAGACGCAGCGCGACGGCGACACCGACGGCCGCGAGCCCGTAGGTGGGGAACGTCGACAGGTCCAGCGACAGCGAGACGAGCACGATGAACGCCGTCAGCAGCAGCACGGCGACATAGGCGTTGCGCTCACCGAACTTCGCCGTCCGGATGGGACTGCGGCGGCGCAGCTGTTTCACCACCGCGTAGGAGAACAGGACGGTCCCGGTGGAGGCGAGCACGCTGAGCGCGACCGCGAGCACGACATTGCGGTCGAGCACCACCGACAGCACCGCGGAGAAGGACACGGCCGCCGCCAGCGAGGACAGCATCACGTGCGCGAACGCGGGCACGATCATGCCCCCCAGGCACCGGCTGACGGTCATGGCGACCACCGAGCTCGGCGCCGCGATCAGCACGGCGGCGTACCCGGCGTCGCCAAGCGGGACCCAGTGCAGCACGAGCGCCAGCAGGATGGGTATCGCCACGTATCTCAGCAGCACCGCGCGGATGATCCCGCGGTCGCGGACGTACCGGCCGGCGCTCTCGATCTCGATGCGGCACATGGTGATCACGCTGGCCGCCACGAGCAGGCCCAGCAGGACGTACGGTGAGGCGGGCAGCCGGACACCGGCGAGGTTGCCGAGCAGACCCGCGATCATGCCGAGGCAGAACACGACCGGGTGATGCACGACTATCCGGTCGTAGAGCATGTTTCGGTGCTTGTTCTCCCGGCCGACGTAGCTCGCGATCCGGCCGCCATGCAGCATCTCCGAGTTCGGCAGCCGGAGGTCGTAGGACTCTCCCACCGGCCGGTCGAGGATGAACCGGCAGATGAGTTCCACGACGTACTTGTGCGACACCACGCACACGGTCTCGCCGCGTTCCAGTGCGGGCACCAGCTCGTGGACGAAGAAGTCATGCACCCGTGAGCGGAACTGCTCGAAGGTCTCGCCACCCGACATCGTGTCGCTGTCGCCGTTCATCGCCTTTTCGTACTCGGCGATGCCGTGTTCCCTCTGCAACAACGATTTGCTCTTGAGCGTGTAGTCGCCGAAGTCGCGTTCCGCCAGCCTGACGTCGATGACCATGTCCGGCCGATCACCGAGGATCGTGCGCGCCGTGTTGTGCGCCCGGGACAGCGGGGACACGAACACGCGGTCGAATCGCTGGCCGCGGTGCTTGCTCGCCACCTTCTCGGCCTGGACCCGCCCGAGGAAGGTCAGCGGGGCGTCCAGATTGCCTGCGATGCGGTGCACGACGTTGCAGGTCGACTCGCCGTGCCGCACCATGAACAGCCGGTCGAAGATCGTCACTTCAGCTCCACCGGCGCGGTGCGGACCAGCTCGGTGTGCTGGGGTGACTGCCACTCCGACAACCGGGCGATGTCGCACATCGTGAAGACCGCGTGCTTCTCCACGAGCAGCGCCAGCAACGACGTCAGCCGTTGCGGGACACCGGGTTCGGCGTCGAGTGTCGCGGCGAACTCGGCGAGGTCGTCGGCGATGGCGGCACGCAGCTTCTCCCGCTGGTCGCGTTCGCGGGCCTGGAGGTACGCCTGGGTGGCGGGCAGAACCGACGCCCGCGCGTGCGCCAGGACCTTCTCCTTGAGTCCCGGGGCACCGACGTGGCCGACGAGCCACTCGGTACCGCGGACGAGGCAGTGCTGCACGTCCTCGGGGATCACCGAGACCTCCGGGGCGCGCATGTGGCGCAGCACTTCCATCGCGGTGTCGAAGCACTGGTTGCGCAGGGTGCCGATGCTGAACACAAACGCGCCGAGCCGGCCGCGGCGGCACGTCTCGTCGCCTTGGCGCATCGGGCCGACGCTGTAGAGCGTGGGGCTGACCTGCCCGTTCGCGCCGACGAGCTGACCGTGGCCGCGGACCTCGATGCCCCTGCCGGTCCGGTCGTGCGGGCGTGCCTGACCACGGTCTTGGACGAGGCCGCGCCACAGCGGGTGGGCGACCGAGCCGTAGTCGGTGGTGTTGCCGAGGCAGTTCACCACACGGTCGACGAGGAGGTCCGGCCGGTCGCTGAACGAGACGCGGATCTGCTGCCCCTCCGTGACCATCCCGGTGATCTCGGCGGGCAGCTGCGAGATCGTGCTGGGAGCGCCGGTGTAGCTGCGCATCCGGTTGCGCACCACGTTGCCGATGTCGGGCACGGTGCTGGTGCGGTGCGCCACGATCAGGCTCTTGTACCGGTCGAGCAGCATCCGCACGTCCTCCGGCGCGAGGCGGGCCGCCACCTCGGCGACGTAGGGCTCCCATGCCTTCATGATCCGTTCGGCGACGACGTCCGGATTCGTGTCGTGCAGCTGGGCGCGCAGGTGCTCGTATTCGGCCCGCACACCCTCGACCACCGCCGCCGGGGTCAGGGTGTCGGCGTCGAGGAACGGCGGTCGCCGTGCCTGCCAGATGTCGTGCTGGTGGTCGGCCGGGTACGTGCCGTGCATGTACCCGGCCCGTGAGCAGATGAGGACCTCACCGCTGTGGCCGGCGTTGACCAGCGAGACCACCGCGTCGAACGCCGTGAGCCCCGACCCGACGAGCAGGACCTTCTCGTCGGGCGCGATCGACTCGAACACGGCCCGAGAACCGTTGGCGTACGGGTTGAACACGAACCGCGGGGACCGCTCGACGTCGTCGTAGAAGGACTTGCGCACCGGGTCGAGGTGGCCGGTCGCGAACACGACGTAGTCGGCGTGCAGCATGTGCACGTGTCCCTCGTCACCGGACACGTACTGCACGAGGTGTCCCTCGCCGTCGGGCCGGACGTCCACGACCGTGCCGCCGCGCTCGGTCAGCGTCGCCTGGTGTCCCGCCTCGGCGGCGACACCGTGCAGCCGCTCGGTCAGGTACTGGCCGAAGACGCGCCGCGGCACGACGCAGCTCAAGCCGAAGTGGTGGTAGCGCCACCGGCTCGGCCACATCGTGCGATCAGCCTCGTGGTTTGCCCACTCCAGGAAGTCCTCGGCGCGCTCCCGGTACAGGGTGACGCGCCCGGCCTGGATGTTGAGCATGTGGTCCCAGGTCGTCGATGCCTCGCCGAACGCGATCCCACCGCCGCGCACACCCTCGTTGCGCTCGATGATCGTGATGTCCAGCGGCGACTCCGCGAACTGCAGCAACCTCGTCGCCGTCAGCGTGCCGGAGAAGCCCGCACCCACGATGACGACCTTCTTGCTCTCCGTCATGGCGCTTCTCATCCTCTCGACACCCACCTGTACTCGAACACGACCTGGATCGCGTCCTTGATCGAGTTGTGCACGATGCAGCCGCGTTCGGCCTTCAAGAACTGCTTGGAGAACTCGCCTTCGAGCTCTGCCGGTGCCGTCACCTGGACGGTCACCTCGGTGAACCGGGTCGGCGCAGGCGTGAGCACGCCGGTGACCTCCAGGCTGACCAGTTCCTCTTCGAGCGGGTGGCCCTCGCCGCGCGCGAACCCGAGGAAGGTGCTGAGAAAACAGCCGCCGAGCGCGAGCAGCAGCAGTTCCCCGCCCATCGGGCCTTTGTCGTCGCCGCCCTTGTCGGCAGGGCGGTCGATGACGACCGAGTGCGAACGCGCCTGGCCTTCGGTGACAGTTCCGCCGATGTGCTGGAGTGAAACGATGATCTCTGGCATGTGAGCAGCCTGTCCGACGGCCTTCGGTGAGTGGGCAGACGTGGACGATCCTGGACGAGAAGCCCGGCTTGCTCACACAGGGTTGACATCCCCGCTATCTTGAAACGAGCGTTCCAAGTTCGCAGAGGGGGCGTTCTGTGCTCACACCAGGACGGCCGCGCACACTCGACGAGTACGTCGCGGCGTTACGCAGGTTGAAGGTGGAGGCGGGAAATCCGTCGATCACCGACATCACCCGGCACATCCACGCGTCGTGGGGGAAGGCGGGGAGGCCGTGCAGCGAGTGGCCGGCGCGTTCCACCGTCGGGAACTGCTTCCAGCCCGGCAGGCGGCGCCCCAGCATCGACCTGATGCTCGCGGTCGTGGAGGCGCTGGTGAACGGCGACGTCGCGCTCGTGGTCCAGTGGCGTCAGGCGCTGAGGCGGGTGCTCGGGGAGACCGGCGGCACCAGCTTCACCAGCGTGCGCGACGAACTGCCCGCCGACCTCCCGAAGTTCCTCGGCAGGACCGAGTTCCTCACGAGGTTTGCGACCGGCGGCATCGTCGCTCTCGACGGCATGGCCGGCCTGGGGAAGACGGCACTCGCCGTGCATCTGGGACACAGGTGGACACGGTCCGGCCGGGTCACCGGCCCCGTGCTGTTCGCCGACCTGCACGGGATCGACGCGGCCTGCCCGCCTGCCTGCCCGGAAGCGGTGCTGGAGTCGTTCCTGCGGCTGCTGAACGTCCCCTGCGACCAGATCCCCCCGGACCTGCCGGCACGCGCGAGGCTCTTCCAGCGCAGGCTCGCGGGTTCCCGCGCGCTGGTCGTGCTCGACAACGTCTCGAACGCCGCTCAAGTCCGCCCGTTGCTGCCGCCCGCCGGGTGCCACGCGATCGTCACGAGCCGCGCCCGGTTGCAGAACCTGCCGTCGGCGTCACTGCCGCCGCTCACGCCCATCGAGGCGCTCGAGCTCCTCCGCCACGACGGCGGGCCGCGACTGTTCGACGCATCGTCCGCGATCCGGGTGGCCGAGGCATCGGAGGGGCACCCGCAGTCGTTGTCCATCATCGCCCGGCACCTGCGCGAGCATCCCGGCTGGACGCTGGACGACTACGTGGAGCCGATGGCCGCGCTCGCACTCGAGGGCGGGCTGCGCGACGCGCTCGCGCTGTCCGACCGCGCACTGCCGCCCGAGGCACGGCGGCTGCTGCGGCTGCTCACGCTGCACCCCTCTGGCGTGTTCGACGTGCACGCCGCGTCGGCGCTGGCCAACCTGTCCCCCCGGACCGTGCAGCGGCTGCTCGACGTACTCCTCACCGCACACCTGCTGGAGTACGCGGGACATGGCCGCTACCACTTCCACGGGCTGGTGCGGGCCTTCGCCACCGAACGGCTCGGTGTCGACGAGCCGGTCAGCCACAGCCGCCGGGCACTGGAGCGCCTCCTGGACCACAGCGGGCTGCGGCTGGCGAGCTGAACGGGATCAGCCGCTGGGCGGCTGCATCCGCAGCACCCTGGCGTCACCGCCGATCCGGTTCACGAGGTCGTCCAGGTCGTCCTTGAGCGCCACGCACCGGCCGCTGAGCCGGTCGCAGGCTCCGGACACGAGCGCGACCGGACTCACCTACGCGGCGATCGGGTTCGGCGATCACCACCGGCACGTGACAGCGCTGGACGGTACGCGGTGGTTCGCGACGGTGGCCGACCTGACCGGCAAACCGCACTGCGGTCCCACCGCTTCCACCGCTCTCACCGGCTTGCGGTCCGCGATGCTGCGCGCGGCGGGACTGGAGTTCGTGGTCGCGCCGGTCGGCGAGCCGGTGGTGCAGCTGGGCGAGCGATACGCGCTGAGCGTTCTCCCTGCGGTGGAAGGAAGTTCCGTTCGGACTCGGTGAACTCGGCCAGCAGCCCGTCCAGGTGGACCGCGAGCTCGGCCGGGGTCGGGTGGTCGAACACCGCGGACGGGGCGATCCGCAGACCCGTCGTCACGACGAGGCTGTTGCGCAGCCGCATGACGGCGAGCGAGTCGAACCCCTGGTCGTGGAAGCCCCGTGCCGGGTCGACGTCGGCCCGGGACTCCCTGCCCTGGGCGCGGGCCGCCGCGTCGCGGACGAGGTCGAGCAGAGCACGGGCGCGGGCCGCCGGGGCCAACGCGTCACGCGCACGGCCGGACTGGTCGATGTCGTCCACGGCCACCGGCGTCGCCGTGGTGACGCGCTCCTTCACCCCCGGCAGTTCCGACAGCAGCTCACCGGGGCGACCCGCCGCCGTCAGCTTCCAGTCGGCGGCGCCGACGACGAGGTGCACCGGACCACCCGCGCCCACCTTGCCCAGCCACTCGACCGCGCGCGCGGGGTCCATCGGCAGCATGCCGACGGTGCCCATCTCCCGCTCGTGGTGCGGACCGCCCACCGTCGAACCGCTGCGCCGCCTCCACGCACCCCTCGGTTCCGATGAGCCACGTGGGCTCCGGCGCACCCGCCGTGTCCCTACCGCCGCGCTGCGAGACGTGATCGGCGCTGCCCGAGACGACAAGGGCGGGAGCACTGCCGGTGGCGAAGGCTCGCAGCGCCGTGACGGCGTCCCTCCTGCGCTCGGCGACGACCACGGCACGATGCTCGAAGACGGCACGTGTGGTGGCGAGCGAATACGCGATGTCGAGCATGTCCGCGTCGGCGGAGTCCGCCAGCAGTTCCGCCAGCGCTTCCGCCCGCGCCCGCGACGCGGTGACCGAACGCGCGCTGAACACGAGCGGCAGCGCCCTGTCCTCGGGCACCACCCGGACGGCGGAGGGCTCCGGCGTCGCCGGTGCCTCCTCCAGGATGACGTGCGCGTTCGCTCCGCTGACGCCGAAAGCGGAGATCCCGGCCCTCAGCGGGCCGTCCGCCGACCAGAGCACCTGTTCGGTCAGCACCGAGACGGCGCCGGACGACCAGTCCACATGGGACGTCGGCCCGGACACGTGCAGGGTGGCGGGAAGCGTGCGGTGCCGCATCGCCATGACCATCTTGATCACCCCGGCGACCCCGGCCGCCGCCTGCGTGTGCCCCAGGTTCGACTTGACCGACCCCAGCCTGAGCGGGGCGTCGGCCGGCCGCGCCCGCCCGTAGGTGTCCAGCAGCGCCTGAGCCTCGATCGGGTCTCCCAGGCGGGTGCCGGTGCCATGCGCCTCGACCGCCTGGATGTCCGAGGCCGAGAGCCCGGCGTCGGCGAGCGCCGCCCGGATGACCTGCTCCTGCGCGGGACCGTTCGGAGCGGTCAAGCCGTTGGAGGCGCCATCGGAGTTGGTGGCCGACCCGCGCAGCACTCCCAGGATGCGCCTGCCGTTGCGCTGGGCGTCGGACAGCCGTTCGAGCACGAGCAGGCCCGCGCCCTCGCCCCAGCCGGTGCCGTCCGCGTCGTCGGAGAACGCCTTGCACCTGCCGTCCGGGGCGAGCCCGCGCTGCCGGGAGAAGTCGATGAACACCGCGGGAGTGGACATGACGGTGGCTCCCCCCGCCAGCGCGAGGTCACACTCGCCGCCGCGCAACGAGCGCATCGCCAGGTGCAGCGCGACGAGCGAGGAAGAGCAGGCGGTGTCCACCGTGAGAGTCGGCCCCGTGAAACCGAAGTGGTACGACAACCGTCCTGAAGCGACACTGCCCGCACTGCCGACGACGAGGTATCCCTCCAGCTCCGGCGGGGCGGGAACGAGGCGGCTGCCGTAGTCGCTGTACATCACGCCGGTGAAGACGCCGGTACGGGAGCCGCGCAGGCGAGAGGGCTCGATCGCCGCGTGCTCCAGCGCCTCCCAGGCGACTTCGAGCAACAACCGCTGCTGCGGGTCCACGGCGCGGGCCTCGTCCGGGCCCATGCCGAAGAAACCCGCGTCGAAGTCGAGCGCGCTGGACAGGATTCCGCCGTAGCGGGTGTGGTACGTGCCCGGGTTGCCGGGATCCGGATCGTAGAGCGCCGCCGGAAAACGGTCCTCCGGAAGGAGGCAGCGTCCTTCTCCCCCGCGCTCCACCAGGTCCCACAGCTCTTCCGGGGAGCCGATCTCCCCGGGATAGCGGCATCCGATGCCGACGATGGCGATGGGCTCGCTCCGGGCGCTCTCCCATTCCTTCAGGCGAGTCCTCGCTTGCATCAGCTCACTGGTCGCGCGACGCAGGTACTCCTGCAGCCGGTCCTGGTCCGCCATGGGTCCGCCTTCCTCCTGACTGCCTCGGCTCGTGCTCGTCGCCCATCGGACTCGCACGGGCTTCGCCGAAACTGCCGGGGAGGACGTCCGGGGGTCAATGAGGACCACCGCAATCGCCGCGATGCCTGCCGGGGACGGCACAGTCTTGGTCGACCAACCCGCAATCCTTGCGGCACAGGGACAATCCGTGTTAGTTGCTGCCCGTTGGGGCAGATCGGCCGACGGGTCCGCCGACGGCGCGACACGCCGCCTCATGGCTCTCCGATGCCTCCGCGGCCTGCCGGGGCGACCGCGACGGACAACCGCCCACCACAGCGCGGAGGTCCGCCCTCGAGCGCACGCCGGAAGTCCGTTGGGACTCAGTAGGCTCGGCGAACCGGTGGAAGGCGCACAACAGCGTCACCGGCATCCTCGTGAGGTTGACACCCCGATGAACAACGAGCCCTTGGTCCGCGCGATCGTGTCCGCACTGGCGTTCCTGGACGAGGCGGAGGACGACGAGGTCGACCCCGACGCGGCCGTGAAGGCGGCGGAGCACATCGTCCACGAGCTGCTCAAGATGAGTGATGCGGACCGGCGGGAGTTCGAGGAGACCGTGGAAGCGATCGCGGTGGCCTCGGCCGACAGTCCCGCCTACGCCGCGTACGTCCGGAAGCTGCCGTTCATGGTGTGGGGGCCGGAGGAGCAGTGACGACGGCGTCGCGGTGGACCCTTTCGCGCCGAAGGATGACCTCGTTGCCGTTCATGCCGTCGAACTCGGCCTTGATGGTCGCGCCGGCGCCGCGGCGCTCGTCGACGGACCGACGGTGTGGCGGATGTCCGCCGACTCCGCGATGACCTCCTCCCGCTGTCAACCCGCGAGCGGGCTGGACTCGCGCCGATGCTCTGGCAGCGGGCTGCCGTGTTTGGGCCGAATGGTGCCTGGGTGCCGGGAGCAGGTCGCTCTATGGTTCTGGGAGCGCTCCCAGAACTTGGAGGATTCTCGATGAGGAGAGTTCTGGCCGGTCTGCTGGTCACCTCGGTCGCGGCAGGGCTGCTGACGCACGGTCCCGCCGCGCTCGCCGCCGAAACTCCGGTGACGGTGGTGTCCAGCACGTTCGAGGACGACACCTTGCAGGGCTGGACCTCGCGCGGAGGAGAAACCACCGCGGTGAGCTCGGCCGTCGCGCACGGAGGTGCCCGCAGCCTCCTCGTCTCCGGTCGGACCCAGTCCTGGGAAGGGCCAGTGCTCGCTCTGCTCGACGACGTCGAGAAGGGCGTGCGGTACAACCTCTCGGTGTGGGTGCGGCTCGCGGGCGGTGAGGAGCCCGCGCGGCTCCGGATGTCCGTCGAACGCCATGCCGACGGCGTCACGTCCTACGAAGGGGTCGCCGGTGACACGCTCGTCACCGCCGACGGCTGGGTCAACCTCACCGGTGGCTACACGCTGACGTCCGATGCCGACTTCCTCACCACCTACGTGGAGAGCTCCAGTCCTGCGGCGTCGTTCCACCTCGACGACTTCGTCCTGTCGTACACACCGCTTCCCCCGATCCAGACCGACATCCCCGCGTTGCGGGACGTGGTGCCGTTCCGGCACTTCGGGGTCGCCGCCGAGCCCGCCCTGCTGTACGGGGAGCACGGCAGGCTGCTCGACCGGCACTTCAGCTCGATCACACCGGGCAGCCAGCTGAAGTGGGACGCGACCGAACCCGCCGAGGGCGCGTTCCGGTTCACGGACGCGGACACACTCGTCGACTGGGCCAAGGCGCGGGGGAAGGCGATCCGCGGTCACACCCTCGTCTGGCACCAGCAGACTCCTGACTGGGTCTTCAAGGACTCCTCCGGCGCCGACATGACACCCACCGCGGAGAACAAAGCGCTGCTGCTGCAGCGCATCGAGACGCACATCCGCGCCGTGGTGGGCCGGTACCGCGACGACATCACGGCGTGGGACGTGGTGAACGAGGTCGTCGACGAGGCGCAACCGGACGGCCTGCGTCGCAGCAAGTGGTTCGAGATCGCGGGACTGGACTACATCCGCACGGCGTTCCGCGTGGCGCACGAGGTCGCACCGAACGCCAAGCTGGTCATCAACGACTACAACACCAACGTGCCCGCGAAACGGGACCAGTTGTACAACCTCGTGTCCCAGCTGCGCGCGGAAGGCGTTCCCGTCGACGCCGTCGGACACCAGATGCACGTCAACGTCGACTGGCCCTCGGCCGCCGAGACGGAAGCGATGATCACCAAGTTCCTGCCCCTGGGCGTGGACCAGCAGATCACCGAGATGGACGTCTCGATCTACACCGACAGCAACCAGTCGTACCCGAGCCCGCCCGCCGCTTCCCTGCTGGCACAGGCACAGCGCTACCGCGACCTGTTCGCCGTGTTCACCAGGTACGCGCACGCGATCAGCTCGGTGACCTTCTGGGGCCTGGCCGACGACAGCACGTGGCTCGACACGTTCCCGGTGACCCGCAAGGACCACCCGCTGCTGTTCGACACCCGGCTGCGGGCCAAGGACGCCTTCTGGGCCGTGGCCGATCCCAGCCGGATCGGAACCGTTCTCCCCACTGCCACCTGCGAAATCGCTTACGAGACAACGACGCAGTGGCAGAGCGGGTTCCTCGGCTCGGTGCGGATCACCAACTCCGCCACCGCACCGCTCGACTCGTGGACCCTCGCCTGGTCGTACGCCAACGACCAGCGCGTGACCCAGCTCTGGAACGGTTCCTTCACCCAGGACGGTCCGGTGGTGACGGTGCACGGTGCGCCGTGGAACTCGGCGATCCCGCCCGGCGAGTCCCGATCGTTCGGCTTCCTGGCGGACTGGAGCGGTGCGAACGACCGGCCGGCGTCCTTCGTCCTGAACGGCGTGCCGTGCCGGTGGGTGTGACGGTATCCCTCGCGGGGCAGGTACACCGCCCGGCGAGGACACATCCTCGGCTCCATGAACAACACGCACGGCTGGACGACTTCCTCAGAACCCGGCGCTCCCAGCCCCGGCCGAGGACGTCGGTGTGCTGGCCTACGGCGAGCGGCGCCCTCCAAAGGGCGCTCACCACCTCGTACCGCTGCGCGGCTTGCTTCAGGTGGTGGCGTCGGTGTGGTTGATCAGCTCGTAGTACAACCGGCTCGCCACCGCGTACGCCTCCGCCTGCGGTAGTGGCCGGTCGAGCGGAGGTCCGGCTCCACTTCGGTCAGGTAGCGCTGCAACAAAGTGCTTGGCTGTTCGGCCTGATCCCACCGGGACAGCGAGACGCCCCGCTCGACGAAGCGTGGAAGACAGCGAGGTAGGCGATGTGACGCACGGCGTTCCGGCTGCCACGCGACCGTCACGCGCGAATGAAGCACGAACAATTCGCACTCGACACATACCCACGTCCATCGCTTTCATGCACGGCCCGCTCGTCGAATTCATCGAACCACCGCTCGATTTGACTGTCGAACCGCAGCGCACGTGAAGCGAGGACCTGATGGCGCCCGCGCACAGCCACCCCACAAGCTAAAAACTCACCCGAAATTTAGCGATCCCAAACACTCCGACGATCCACCTCTTGGCCGGAAGAAACCTTTTCGTCGCGACTTGACCGCACCGAAATCATCCTCCACAGTTCAAGGCACAGTCCTCCAACCGGAAGCGAGGATGTCACCGGCATGAGCATCCGAGCACGGCAGCGAAAGATCGCGATGGCCACGATCATCCTGGGCATCGTCTCCGCGAGCGTCACCGGCACCTCGGCCGCGGCAGCCGAAGGACCATGCCCCGACGGGCCGTTCGGCACTCCGCTGCCCTCACCGAACCTGACCGCGGCCAAGATCAAGGACGGGTTCAACTTCCTGGAGGGTCCGACCTGGGACGCGGCGACGCAAACCCTGTTGCTGTCCAACATGTACGACGGCACCGGCCCGCAGAACGTCCAGCCTTCGGACATCCTGCGCTACAGCCCTTCGACGGGCACGTTCACCACTTTCGTCAAGAACGCGGGCAGCAACGGTCTGGCGATCAGCCGTGACGGCACGTCCGTCCTCGCGGCGACCCACGACCAGCGCAGCCTGTCCTCGTACGACCTGACCACCGGGCAGCGGACGACGATCGCGGCGACCTACCAGGGACGACTGTTCAACTCTCCCAACGATGTCACCGTGGCCGCGAACGGAACGGTCTACTTCACCGACCCGAACTTCCAGCGCGCGAACCGCCCGGACGAGATGTCGGGCAGGACCGGCGTCTTCCGCGTCACCAACGGTGTCGTCACCCTGATCGACGACACGATCCGCCAGCCGAACGGCATCGAGCTCTCCCCGGACGGTAAAACCCTCTACGTCGGCGGCAACGCGACCGGCAAGATCTACCGCTACCCCGTCGACGCGGACGGGAGCACCGGGCAGCGCAGCGACTTCGCGTCGCTCGACGGCACCGACGGCGGCACCGTCGACTGCGCGGGAAACCTGTACCAAGCCACCTACAACAGCGGAAAGGTCCACGTGTACTCCCCGGCCGGCGAGCTCCTCGGCACGATCTCCGCCGGCCGCAACGCGACCAACGTCGCCTTCGGCGGCCCCGACCGGAAAACCCTCTACATCACGTCGGGTACCGCATCCACCGGCGGCAACACCGGAAACTTCGGCCTGTACAGCATTCGTTTGAACGTTCCCGGCTGGCCCTACTGATTCCGGCACATTCCGGCAGTCCTACTGGGTGCCAAAGCTATTCCTGGTGGTCTGACCTGGGACGTGTTGTTGCCGTCGTCGAGTGGTGGCGTGCGAGCACCAGCCGGAGGTCACCCCCTCGACCTCTGTCGGCACGAGCGTGCGGTTGCCCTCGATGTGAGAGCGAGCTGTTCGCAGCAGATGATCGGGCGATCAATCAGCGTTCAGGTGCACGTGTAACTGTCCAGTGCGCGTGGAACATTTGCCCTGCTCCGATGCACAAGCCCACCTATCCGGGTGATCGAGTCAAGCGCAGTGCGTTAGTTCTCTGTGTCAGCGGGCGCTGCTGGTGGTGCGTCGGCGTCGATGATGTCCAGCCCCTGGCGGACGGCGCCAGCTTCTTCGTCGAGCAAATGGCGAGCACGGGTGGCCCAGTCTGCGTCGATGCGGAAGCCGTCGCCGCGGAAGCGCGGAAAGACGTGCAGATGGAAGTGGAAGACCTCCTGGAAGGCGGCTTCTCCATCGGCGAGGAACAAGTTGACGCCCTCGCAACGCAGGCCAGAGCGTCGAAGGGCGCGGCCGACGCGGTGGCCGATCCTCCAGACGTGTGTGCTCGTCTCCTCGTCCAAGTCTTCCAGGCCGGTGGCATGCAACCGTGGCACTACGAGGACGTGCCCCGGCGTCACCGCTCCGAGGTCCATGAACGCAACGACGCGATCATCGGCATACGCCACGCTCGCCTCGGCCTCTCCGGCGACGATGGCGCAGAAGATGCATTTCTCTGGCCTCTGGTCATTCACGAGCAAAGCGTTGCAGCTGCGTCATGGGCTACGCGAGCGAGTTTCTCTCGTGGGTGAACACAGGGTCACGACGTGAGCCTGCAAGTGATCGCGTCCCCGGACGGTTCGATCCTATGGGTCTCCGGCGACCTGCCCGGCAGCATTCACGACACCGCCGCAGCCCGGATCTGGAACATCCTCGCCGCCACGTGATCCTGCGCAGGCTCCGCTGCTGTCCACGCCGCGCTGGCCGACTGGCCAAGGCCCTCCAGGTGCTACAGAAGTACGAGATCACCGCGGGATGTAGAAGGCTCAGCACCTATGAGCGGTCTGGTGATCGGTACAGTCATCCAGGTCGGCAGCGCAGCCATGCCTGCAGTGCAGAAAATGTTGCCAAACAAAGCGGGGTGCGGCAGCACGGCCTGGTGCACTGCTCGGCAGGTTCAGTGCGAGGCAGAACCGAGGTGCTGGCGCATCGGCACGAACTCGCGCTCGAACGCTCGTCATGTTGTACGGGCCTGCCCGTTTCTCTCGGTCGAGGAGTGGATGACGCGTCTGGCGATCTCGGCGTCGAGCGGGTTCATGTCCTCACCGGCGGGGTTCGGCGGCGGCCGCCGCAGGAAGTCGAGTGCCCAGCCAGCAGGCGGGCGCGGTCTGGAGCCGGATCCGGTGGACGGCGAGGAGTTCGTGGCGGTCCGCGTTGGTGAGATCTCCGTCGAGCGCGTGAGGGCAATCAGGGTGTCCGAGGATTGCCTTTCGGGACCTTTTCCGCGTTACCGGGGCGCGCGTAAACAGGTGCTGGTGCGCATGCGGTCCTGCTCGGAACGGAGACAGTTGTGCATGTACAGGATCAGCCGGAGCGGCAGCACTCCACGGACGTGAGCCGCTGGCGCCGTGCTGGCGGGTCGGCGGGTAACACCCGCGCGGCGGGGTCGGCTGCCTCTTGTCCGGAACACCTGTCACCGGACATGTTGCTGACGCTGCAACGCAGCATAGGCAACGATGCGGTGGCCGGCCTCGTGGCCGCCCGGCGCGGCCACGAGCCTCCCGCCGATGCCGATCAACACCACCTCCAGCGTTCAGCGGTGCACGAAGTGCTCCGCTCCCCCGGACAGCCGCTGGATGGTCCGATCCGAAGCGAGATGGAGGCCAGGCTCGGGGCGGACTTCTCCGATGTCCGGCTGCACACCGATACCGCCGCGCGGTCTTCGGCGGCCGAAGTCGGTGCGCGGGCCTACACTTCGGGTGAGCACGTTGTCATCGGTTCCGGCGGTGGCGACCGGCACACCCTCGCGCACGAGCTCACCCACGTCATCCAGCAGCGCAGCGGTCCGGTCGCCGGCACGCCGACAGGTGACGGCCTCACGATGTCGGATCCGTCTGACACCTGTGAACGCGCGGCAGAGGCCAACGCGCGGCGCGTCATGGCGGGTGGCGCGCCACAGGTGCACGACCATGCCGGCGACGGGCACGTGAGGCACGCGCGTCACCCCGTGCAGCGGATGCCGCTCACCCAGTTCCAGCAGCAGGTCGGCGCGCTGGCGAACGATCCGGACTTCATCACCTTCTTCGAGATTCGGCGCGGACGGGAGGACCCGGCCGCAGTCGTCAACGACTCCACGCCCGGCTCCCAGAACAGACTCCAGCAGTTCGTACAACACCCGGACGTGACGACAGCCCTGGTGACCCAGTACATGACCGACTACCAACAGGGCGCCACGGGCACGCGGCGCCAGCCGGCGAACCTGAACCAGCCCATGGTCGTCGGCCTGGAGATGGAAATGCGCAACGCGGTGCTCCAATTCGAGGACGGGATGGCCAATGGCCAGGAGCTCGCGCACACCACCGCCGTGACCGAGGCCGGGCCGCCGGTGCTGAAGCTCGTGATCGAGGGAATGGAGCCCGGCGACCCCGCGATCGAACTCGTCTACGGTCCCCTCCCGCCGGACGACTACCGGAGCCCCGCGCTCACCAGCGCCAGGAACAAGCTCAAGACCGCCATCCGCAAAGCGGGCACCATTTCGCAGCTCCTCCGCGACTACAACCGCTCACTGCAACAGGGAGATGAGCAGCGGTACCGATTGGTGGCGAGCCGGCCGCCGCGGTCCAAGAAGCAGACGGGCACGCCGAAGTTCAACACTCAGACCAACGTCTCGACTCCGTACTCCAAGCTCGGGCGAACGAATGCCCAGCCGGCGAGCGACTTCGGCGCGTTCTTCGAGCGCCCGACGCACCGGGCTGTGCACGCCAGGGCCAGGACGCAGGCAGCGGCCCTGGTCACCGCGATCACCGCGAACTGGACCACGAACCACGCGGCCGGGGGTCCGCTGAACCCCGGCATCAACCTGGCCTCGATGCTCACCCACCTGCTGTACCAGGAGGCGATGTACGTCAACCACGAGCTGAGTCGGGAGCAGGTGGGCCACGACGACAAGCACTTCTTTCATGTGCTGCTGAAGCTCAGTCCGCAGGACGCGGTGATGACGATCCTCACCGACGACGACGCCAAGCTCCTGCTCGCCTGGCTGGTCGACACCCACGCCGGGCCGCTGGCCGACTCCGTGATGACCACCTTCGGGGCCTTCAACAGCCCACGCACGACCGTGGCCGTGGATGCCGGCGCCATCTACCGGTACCTGGTCGACGTGCTGGTCGCCCGGCTGCTCGCCGGTCAGCAGCTCCTGGCGGCGGCCGATGACCAGAACCGCACGTCCCCGGTCTTCGGCAACGCCCAGGAGGTCGGCGAGGTCACTCACGTCCACCCCCGCCCCAGCAACCGGGTGCCGATCACGACGGGCGGCCGGAGCTACTTCATGGTCGTAGAACAACGTGCCGCAGCGCACGAGGTCAACTCCCAGGCCGAGTCGAACCCCAGGGCAGCGGTGGAACAGATGAAGAACCTGCAGAGGCCGACCCGCTGACCCTCGGGCCCGCAGGTGACAGTCGGCGCGCTTGCCCTGCGAGCCGATCACTGGCCAAGGCTTTCACGTCCATCGCGAACCCTTTCCCGCTCCCTTCATCACCCGCACGTCGGCAGGAGCGGACGTTCACGGCACGCCGAACCAAGAGCTGTCCTCACCACCGCCGCCGACTGAGGTTTCCCGGCGGCTCGGAGACCTGTGCGTGCCGAAAGTTACGTCCGCGCAGGTGATGCAGCTCGACGATACTCGTGGAGGACTCCGCCGAGTCGGTCTGGTCGGAGTACCTCGAAGCGTTCGATCTGGTCGGGTTCGAGGGGTTGGGGTCGGGGCTCGCAAGGGTGCTGCGGCGGCGAGTGACCGGTGGGTGCGGTGCTGGTTGTGGTGCCGCTTGTGATCGCGCAGCGTGTGCCGGAGGTACTGCTGCTCGCAACAGGTGCAGGAATATCTGTTGCGAGCAGCACAGAACATTCACGACTCGCTCCCGAATGAGCTCGTCCAGTTTTTCCATCGAATTCTGCGCTGCGGTGGGTCCAGGCCAGGACCGGCACCCGGGTCTCCACCAGAACAGGGTGCCGCACAGAGTGCGGCACCCTGTTCGTGCCGCCGATCAGCGGCCGTCAGCTCCGAGGGTTCCCACGCCTCGGCTGGAGTCCGTACCCGCGAGGGCCGCCGCTCCCGGGCCGAGCAGGAGGTGACAGCCGTTGGTGCCGGTGAAGGTGCTCTGGGTCCCGGTTCCGGAGTTGCTCGCCACCAGCGATGCGTACGTCGTCTTCACGCCGTTGAACTGGAACTGCAGGATGCTCCCCGTCTGCGCCCAGACGCCGGACAGCGTCCCGGCCGTGAAGGTGCCGTTGCCGTTGAACGTGATCGACGTGCTGGAGTAGCTGCCCGTGCAGCCCCAGTCGAAGCGCAGGGTCGCCGTGCCGGGGGCGACCGCCTGGATGCCGATGCCGGGTGCGGCGGCCGTCGGCTGCGGCGCCGGCGCGGCGGAACTCGAGGTGGCAATCGCCGTGACGGCCAGTACCGCCCCCGCGATGCCGGCGAACAACTTTCGCTTCGTGCTCATGAACCCTCCCCATTTCGGTGCTGGAAAAGCCAGCGACGCACAGCATGGGAGGCGGACGCCCCGGCTGGTAGGGCCCTTGGCCGTCAGAAACGTCGCTGACAGTCGGCCGCGTAGGCCCACAGCAAACTGTTCATCGTGAACTCACCCGGCCCCACCCGTTCGAGCACGCTCTTGCGCACGAGCACTTCCGTCAACCTCCCTGCCTGATCCGCGGTCGTCCTGGCGAGCGCGGCCACCCTCGCCAGGTCCAGCAGCCGGTCCTGGCACTCCCCGAGCGACCGGAAGAGTCCGGCCGCGTCCTCGGGCAGGCGTCGGTACGACCACGAGAACACCGACCGGATCGCCGTTCGCGGGTCGTCCCCCGCGTTCAGGAGGTCCAACCGGCGTTCGTCGTCCGTGAACTCACGAACCAGGTCGGCCAGATTGTCCACAGTGGAGGAGTTGGCCAGCTCGGCCGCGATCCGCAACGCCAGCGGCAGTCGTGCGCACCGCTCAGCCAACGCCTCGATCGCCGCCCGTTCGCGGTCGAACCCCGGCAGCAGCAGTTCTCGCATCAACTCGGTCGCCTCGGCGAGCTCGAGGACGTCCAGCCGCACGCGCCGGGCTCCGTGCCGGGCGACCAGCCCGGCCAGGCTGTCCCGGCTCGTGACGACGACGAGGCACGACGGGGTGCCGGGCAACAACGGCCGCACGTGATCGGTGTCGCGAGCGTTGTCCAGCACGATCAGCATTTTCCGGTCAGCCAGCAACGACCGGTACCAGGCCGCGCACTCCGACACCTCCGTCGGAACGTTCGCGGCCCGCACGCCCAGCCCGCGCAACAGCGACGCGAGCGCTTCGGCCGCCGGCATCACCGAGGCCGGGTCGTAGCCACGCAGGTCGATGTACAGGTTCCCGTCCGGGAACCGGTCGGCCACGCGGTGTGCCCAGTGCACCGCCAGCGCGGTCTTGCCGACCCCTGCCGTGCCGGAGATGGCCGCGGTCCTGGCGGCCTGGCCGAGTGGCGCCAGCAGTCCGCACAACTCCGCCTGCTGCCGGGTCCGGCCGACGAAGAACGGCACGTCCGGCGGCAGAGCCTTCGGGGTCGGCCGTCCCACGCAGTGACCCGCATCGCCCACTGGCTGCTCTGGCTCGAATTCCGCCCGCCGGCCGTCCTGCCACAGCGCGGCGAACTCCTCCACGTTCCCGCCGAGCTGACTGACCAGCGCGTGCACCGTGTCCCACCGGGCCATCCGCGGCCCGGACAGCGCTTGGTGGATCGTCGTCGGATTGATCCCGTTCGGCCGCTGACGGCTGCGAGTGCTCCGTTGCAGCTCCCGCATGCTCGGATGCCCGGCGGCGGAATGCAGTGCGTGCAGGCGGTCGAAGAACGTTCGGACGGCACCTCGCGGCACCACCGGTTTGCGCACCTGACCCATCGGCCCCCCGATAAATCTGCGTGAGGAAACTACAGTGTCAGCGGAACGCGACAGTTGTCTATCCGGCGGATGTCCAGGAAAACGCTGGATCATTCAGCACAAGGGGATCCTCCGTCGGGGCAGCCAAAGGGGAAGACTCACGTGCAGCGCGGACTACCTGGCCGCGTTGCGGCGCCTCGGCACCTCGTCCTCACCGGCGTAGGACCTCCTGTAGCTGCCACGCGCGTCGTCGGAGACCAGATGCACCAACCCGTTGACGCGGTGGAACTTGGCTTCCATCACGTACCACTCACTGGACCACCGCGGTGTGCAGAACTGGTCGTGGAAGGTGGCGAACCGGGTCGCGAGCGTCCTCAGTGGATCGTCGCCGGGTCCGATCACCGCCGAACGTTGCGTCGCACTCCTCGCCCGCGTGGCCGAGCGCGACTTCCTCCTCAAACTGCAGGTGAGATCGTCGTCCACTCAGGACGGTTCAAGTCGCCGCCGATCTGGTCTACCGCGACAGGGTCCGCGGTGAGCCCATCCACCCCGAGCCCGTGCCCGGCACTGGCGGGGCGCCGTGTGACCACAGCCGCGCGAGTCACTGTTCCGGTGGCCACGACCACACGCCGGCCTGACCGTGAAGTCGGCCGACACGTTCCACACGGTCAGCCCGGCAAGGTCTGCCGGGCGGTGGGACCCACCGGGCTGAACTGGGGGACGGTCGCGACCGAGGTCGCCGCGCGGACGAAGTCGGCGACCTGGCGGGAGGTGGAGTCCCTGGGCCAGGCGATCACGAGGGTGGACGGCTCGGCGTCGGTGACCGGGAGGCTCACCGTGCCCGGTGGCAGCCGGTCGCGGACCGACTCCGGGAGCACCGCGACCATCCTGCCGAGGCGGACGAGCTGCAGCAGCTGGTCGGTTCCGGTGACGGGGTGACCGGTCACCCCGGGACGGGCCTCCGGCCAGCGGGGCTGGGGCTGGTCGCGCAGGTCGGCCATCGACACCGAGGTCCCGCCGGCCAGCGGGTGGCCTTCCGGGAGCACCACGACCTGGTTCTCGACGTGGAGGTCGTCGCTGTCCAGGCCGGTCAGGTCGTTCTGCGGCCGGTGCAGCAGCGCGAGGTCGGCGCGCCCGTCGCGGACCATCGCGGCGCGTTCGCCGACGCTGAAGGCGAGGTCGACCGGAACGGCGCCGGGCACGGCGGCGTAGCGGTCCAGGATGGACATCAGCAGGCCCGCGTCGCCGCCGGGCTTGAGCGCCAGGACCAGGCGCGGGCTGGTCGCCGCCGCTCTGCGCGCCCGGCGGACCGCCGCGGCCATCGCGTCCAGCGCCAGGCGTCCCTCTGCCAGGAGCACCTCACCGGCCGCCGTGAGGCGCACGCCGCGGCTGGTGCGTTCCAGCAGGGCCACGTCCATCCGCTGCTCCAGCTGGCGGATCGCTCTGGACAGCGGAGGCTGGGCCATGCCGAGCCGGTGCGCGGCCCGCCCGAAGTGCAGCTCCTCGGCGACCGCGACGAAGTAGCGCAGCTCGCGGCTCTGGACGTCCATACCCTCAGGGTATCGCGCGAGACCAGGCCGGTCCTGGCCCGCGGAGCCGGGAGGTGGTGCGGTGGGGACATGAGTGATGAAGCGACGATCGCGTTGGTGACCGGGGGGAACAAGGGGATCGGGCGGGCGGTCGCCGGCCGGCTCGCCGACCTCGGGGTGACGGTGCTCGTCGGCGCCAGGGACCTGGAGAAGGGCGCCGAGGCGGCGGCCGGGATCCGCGCGGCGGGCGGCACGGCGCATCCGATCGCCCTCGACGTGACCGACGAGCGCGGTGTGAGCGCGGCGGCCGAGGAGATCGCCGGGCGGTTCGGCCATCTGGACGTCCTGGTCAACAACGCCGGAATCTCCGGCGACCTCGGGGCGCAGGCACCGGGTTCGGCACGACTGGACGGGATGCGGGAGGTGTTCGAGACGAACCTCCTCGGCGTCGTCGCGGTGACCGAGGCGATGCTCCCGCTGCTGCGCCGCTCGCCCGCGGCGCGGATCGTGAACGTCTCCAGCGGCACCTCGTCGATGACCTGGACGACCGACGCCACCCACTACCTGAGCCGGATGCCCGCCACGCTGGCCTACCCGGTGTCGAAGGCCGCGCTGAACATGCTGACCGTCCAGTACGCCAAGGCGCTGGCGGGCGACGGGATCCTGGTGAACGCGATCGCTCCCGGCGCGTGCGACACGGACTTCGCCAAGGGCCTGCCGTTCCAGCTCACCAGGACAGCGGATGACGGCGCCGCGATCGTGGTTCGGCTGGCCACGCTCGGCCGCGAGTGCCCGACGGGCGGCTTCTTCGACGACAACGGCAAGGTGCCCTGGTGAGGATCAGCCGGTGGTGGTGCGGTCCTTCGCGCCGCCTCCGGCCGGCAGCGGGACGACTCGCTCGGTGAAGCCGGAGATGTGGTCGCGCGGCGCTTTGGACGCGGCTTCGGCGCCACCGGCCCGTGCGGCGGACAGGGCGGCGCGGTCCTGCTGGAGGAAGTCGCGTTCCGCGGCGTGCTGCTCGGTGGCGACGACCTGTGGGTGCCCGGGCCCCTGCGCATCAGCGTGTGCGCAGGGGCCCGGGGCGTTCTACTCGTCGAGGAAGTCGGGCTGGAGGTTCACGATGTGGTCGTAGAGGACCTGGAAGCTGTACCAGGCCAGGTTCGGGTCGCCGAACCCCGCCCTGGCCGACGCCGCCTGCTCGTCGCTCATCGGCACCAGCTGCCCCGCCGCGCGCGCCAGCAGCTGCACCTGCGCGCACCGGTCGAAGCTGATGAACCAGAAGGCGGCCTCGTCGATCGTCGCGCCGACCGTGATCAGACCGTGGTAGCGCAGCAGGATCGCGCGCTTGTCGCCCAGTGCGTCGGCGACCGCCTTGCCCTGCTCGGGGTCCACGGTCGGTCCCTCGTAGTCGTCGCAGAGGACGTGGTCGTTCCAGAACGCCGTCGACTCCTGGTCGACCGGCGCCAGTCCGAGCTTCAGGGCGGTGAGAGCCCTGGAGTTCAGGGTGTGCGCGTGCGCGGCCGCGTGGGCCTCGGGGCGCTGCGTGTGGATCGCCGAGTGGATCACGAACGCACTGGGGTTCACCGGCAGGTGGCCGTGCACCACGCGACCCTCGGTGTCGACGCAGATGAGGTCGGACACGCGGATGCGGTTGAAGGCGACGCCGAACGGGTTCACCCAGAAGCGGTCGTGGTGTTCGGGATCGCGGACCGACAGGTGACCGGAGATGCCCTCGTCGAACCCGTAGTGCCCGAAGAGGCGCACCGCCGCGGTCAGGCGGCGCTTGAGGTACGCGCGCTCCTCTGCGGGGTCATCGAAGACCGGCGGTTTGGTCATCGGCAACGCCTTGTCCGTTTCGGACAGATACGTGGTCACGGGAGATTCCCTTCTGAAGCCCTGTGGCGATGTTGTGAGCGATCAGGTCGGCGCGTGCGGCCAGGACCGGCATGCCGAACGTGAAGAGGTAGGCGCCGCTCGTGAGGTCACCGAGCGCGTGCAACCGGCGGTCGGCACCACCGCGCCAGGTGGTCAGGTTGCTGGTGGTGCGGTCGATCCGGACTCCGCCGAACCGGTGTTCCACGAGCAGGCCCTGCGAGCGCATGGACTCGAGCAGCGGCCGTGCGGTGGGCGGCACCTCGCGCTGGGCGGGCGTCGACGCGGAGATGACGACGTCGACGGGTCCTGCGAGGTCCGCGTCGATGTCGAACCCTCCGCCGGACCGCGGTGAGATGGAGCGCACGCCGCCCGTGACGGCCAGCTGGCCGCTGTCGAACATCTCCACCAGCCGGTCGGCGTTGGCCGCCGGCATCGGGCAGCAATGCCGCATCAGCGTCTGGTGGTGCGTGCGGACGCGGTCCTTGTCCGCGTCGGACAGCAGGTACCAGGCGTCCTGGCCGCAGGCCACCATGCCGTCGCGGAGCAACGACCAGCCGGGGTCGTCGCACTCGCGGGCCCGCGCGAGGTCCTCGCGCAGCTTCCGCACCGCCGGAGCGGTGGAGCAGAGGTCGGAGGCGACCGCTTCGACCGACGCCCCCGCGTCGACGAGCTCGGCGGTGGCGAGCCGGACGACGTCGTCGAAGGTCAGGCCGCCGTTCTTCGCGGTGATCTCCTCCACCCGCCGGACCGTCAGGTGGCCGAGCTCGCGGTGTGCGGGTCGTCTGCGGACCGCGGGAAGCTTGCCGTTGCGCGACACGAGCGTGACCGGGCCCTGATGGCCACGTGCGCGCAACCCCATCACGACGTCGATGGCGGTCAGCCCGGAGCCCACCACGCCCACCCGCGCGTTGGCGGGTACGCGGGCGAGCGAGTCACGAATCGGGTAGGGGTTCCCGACGTACCCTTCCGCACCGGAAAGTCCGTAGTGGTCATAGGAAGGCGCACCACCGACGCAGAGCACGACCTGGTCGAACGGGCCCTGGTGCCACCGGTCGCCGTGCGCCCAGAACCTGCCCTCCGTGAGAACGAGCCCCGTGACGGCCTCCCGGCGGATCCGCACGCGCGATCCCAGCTCGGACAGCTCCGCCACCGCCTGCTCCGCGGTGTCCTCCAGGTAACGGCCCACCTGCCACCGGGACGGAACGGCGGTGTCGCTCGCCAGCGAGGCGAACCCGTTGCGGTGCAACCAGTTCACGCCGTGCTCGGCATCACCGGCGTGGGCGGACATGTCCTCCATGGGCACGTTCGCCAGCACCTCGTCACCGTCCGGCTGGAACACCCGTCCCCGCCACAGGTGAGGTCCCGGCTCGAACACCGTCACGCTGACCTCGGCGAGGGGAGCGAGTCGCCGTGTGAGTGCCGCCAGCACGCACACGGCGGAGGGTCCCCCGCCGATCACCGCCAATTCGAGCATTTTCTGCCTCTCAGCACGTGGTCGCGACGCCGCGGAACGCACGAGACAACCGTCCGTTCACTCGGAAGATGTGAGGAACAAAGCGAGCCAAGAGGCCAGGTTTTCTGTTCTTCACCTGTTCGAATGATTCAGCAGGACAACGGCTTTTCCACACCTCGTGTTCAGCCCACCTGAACACCAGGGCGGAGTCCGCGGAACGGGTGCTCGATCGCGCAAGGCGGGCAACCACCCGCGGGCACCGGCCGACCGGACTTATGGTTTCCTTGAGGTGTTGCTGGGGAAGTTTTGAGGTGTTTACCGGCGAAGCGTGCCGTGAACTCCGTACCAGCGGGCGAGTCGCACACCGCCGGTGGATACCTCTACGTACTGACTACGTGACACCTAAGTAGTACAAGCCCCGCTACGTGCTTCTCCCGGTTACCGCGTCGCGGGAATTCCGCGAACCTTGTGGGGTCAGCATCGGCGTTTCCGGCGGCCGGTGCCGACGGGTTGGCGGACCGGCGAGGAGGAACCGTGGTGACGTGTGAACGGCAGCGTCCGAAAGGGGCGATCGAGAAGGCGTTCGCCCTGCTCGCGGAGCTGCAGTCCGCCGGGGAGGCCGTCCGGCTCTCCGAGCTGAGCAGACGGCTCGACCTGCCCAAGTCGACCGCGCACCGCACGCTCAAGATCCTGGCGGAAACGGGTCTCGTCACGCAGAGCGGCACCTCCTACCAAGCCGTTTTCCGGCAGCGCGGCGGCGGTCCGGGGCCGGTCGGCGAAAACCTGTTCCGAAGACTCACCCCTTTCGTCTGCGACGTCCTGGTGCGCACCGGTCTCACCGCGAGCCTCGCCACGCTCGACGGCACCAACGTGGTTTTCCCGTACCGGGCCTTCGCCCACGACGGCATTCACGCGAAAAGCGACTACTCGGGACGAGCGAGCGCGTACTCGACCGCCGCGGGACGGATGCTCCTGGCGTTCGACCCCGCTGCCGCGCGGCAGGTCGCCGCTTCTCGTTCGCTCAACCGCGACAGGGTCTCGGAACTCACCGAGGAACTGACCAGGCTCGCCCGTCAGTGCTACACGGCGAAAAGCTCGGGCGACGGGGTCACCTGCATCGCCGTTCCACTGCTGGGCGGCCGGGGAATTCCTCCTGTCGTGCTCACCGTGCGAGGAGCGACCGGCAAGGTCGACATAGGCCGAACCGTGTACGGCCTCCAGCGGGTCGCCGAGGCCGCGGCCTCCAGCGTGTTCCGCACCACGACCGCCGAGCCGGAGCTCGTTGTCCGGAGCCGCCCCGCCGGGGCGGGGCGAGCCCTGAACAGCGGCCTGCCGGCGGCTGTCTGATCAGCGGGGACCGGACAGCCGCCCCGGTGCGCGGGACGCGACCCAGATGCCGACCTGCACCCTGGAGCAGAACCCGAGCTTGCGGAGGATGCGGTCGACGTGGGCCTCGACGGTCCGCGGCGAGATGGACAGTGCGGCGGCGATCTCCTTGTTCGTCGCCCCCCGCGCCAGCTCGACCGCCACGCCCATCTCGCGTTTGGTGAGCGGGCCTGTCGCCTCCTCTTCCCGGTCGTACCTCCTCAGCAGGAACCTGCCGGCGCGTTCGAGGGAGGTGCCTTCCGCCGTGCCGACGGCGACCGCCGCCGAGAAAGCCTTGTCGCCCATCGATCCGCGCAGCTCGGCTTCGAGGGCGCGATGCGGCTCGACCCAGGCCGCGCCGCCGGTCAGCAACGAACCACCGACCTGCAGCCAGATCCTCTCCACCAACCCGAGGATGGACGCGGCGCGAGCGGCTTCACCATCGGACGCCGCCGTGCTGGCCAGCATCTCCGCCTGCACCGCGAAGAGCGGAACGTCCTCGAAGTCCACGGCGATGCGCAGGCACCTGACCGCGTGCTCGAAAGCCGCCGCGCGGTCGTTCTGCTGCAACTTCGCCAATGACAGCGCGTAGTGCGCCAGGCCGCTCTCCCAGCACTTCCCGCACTTCGACAGGTACGCGAGCGCGCGCTCGGCGAACTGCTCGGCTTTGCCCCAGTCGCCGGACAGCGCGGCCAGCACCCCTCTGGCGGCATGAGGCGGGACCACCCGTCGGCCGGGATTCTCGATCCGGTGGAACAAGGCGGAGCTCTCACCGAAGCAAGCGTCCGCGTGCTCGTACCGCGCGGCGACGAGCGACGCGGTGCCCTCGCTGTACAAGGCCATCATCAGCAGTTCGGGGTCGCCGATCCGGAGAGCGAGCGCCACCCCGCGGCGCGCCATCATCAACGCGACGTCGTGGTCTCCCAGCACCGCCGCCCCGTACGCGCTCACCCGCAGCGCGTCGGCCCTCACCTCGTCGGGCAGGTCGTCCACGGCCAGCACCCGGTCGAGCCAGCGCATCCCCTCCCCCACGAAACCGCAGTTGACCCAGAAGAAGTGGAGACGGGTGGCGAGCAGGGCTCCGTCGAGGCGGGCGTTCGCCGAGCCGAGGCCGAACTCGAGCGCGGCGCGGATGTTGGGGTGCTCACACCGCAACCACTTGATGTGCTCCTGTTGCCGCGGGCCGTACCAGTCTTCGGCGATCGCCTCGACGGCGTCGTGGAAGTAGCGGCAGTGCCGTGCCCTGAACTCCTCCGCCTGACCGGACTCCACCAGCTTGTCCCGGCCGTACTGGGAGATCATCTCCAGCAACCGGTACCGGGCCGAGCCGTGGTGGCCCTCCCGCGACACCACCGACTTCTCGACCAGCCCCATCATGATCATCAGCACGTCTTCGGCCTGGATGACACCGCCGGGACACACCGCCTCGGCGTCGGCGAGCGTGAAGCCACCGTTGAACACCGACAGCCTCGCCCACAACGCCTGCTCCTCCGGCGAGCAGAGCTCGTAGCTCCATTCGACCGTGCCGCGCAACGTGCGCTGGCGGTAGTGCTTCGAAGCCACTCCCCTGGACAGCAACCCGAACTTGTCGTCCAAGCGCCCCAGCAGCTCCGGTAAGGAGAGCACGCGCAGCCACGCGGCGGCGAGCTCGATCGCCAGCGGCATTCCGTCGAGCTGCTCGCAGATCCGGACGACGGTCTCGTGGTTCTCCTCCGTCAGCCTGAAGCCGGAGGTGGCCGCCGCCGCCCGGTCGACGAACAGCTCCACCGCATCGCCTTCGCCGGTCTGGACACCGTCCCGCAGACGTGGCACGGACAACGGGCGCACCGGCAGCAGGCGTTCGCCCTCGCCCCCCAAAACGTGCCGGCTCGTCGCCAGGACACGCACTCCGGGCGCCTCCGCGAGCACCTTGCCCACGAACATGCCGCAGGCGCCGACCACGTGTTCGCAGTTGTCGAGCAGCAGCAGCGCGGTCTTCTCCCGCAGGTGCGCCAGCACGCTGTGGATGGGGTCTCCGGACACGTCCCGCAGACCCAGCTCGTCGGCGATCGCGTGCACCACGAAGTTGGGATCCGGTACCTCGTCCAACGCCACCATGTACACACCGTCGGGGAACGACGAGCTCACCGCGGCGGCCACCCGCAGCGCCAGCCGGGTCTTCCCCGCGCCCCCGGGACCGACGAGAGTCACCATCCGGTTGTCGCCCAGCAACGCGACCGCCTGCTCGATCTCGTGACGACGACCGACGAAGCTCGTCAGGTCCGCTGCACGAAGGTTCACACCACTCCTCATGACCAGGCACGCATTCCATGCGGAGCGGAATGCGGCGGAGCATGGCGCGGCCGGGCAGCGCACGGTGACGTGTCTCTCCACGACGACAAATCAACGCGACCGCCAGAGCCGTTTACCCGACCGTGCCCCACCCCGGAACCGCGGAACTTCCCGAACTTTCACAGATGACTCGGAAGAACCGCCGCTCCTGTCCCGCAACCCGTATATCCGAATAGCCATACAACGATGACAGCGAGACCACGATACATAGCGGAAGGCCGTTCTCAAGGCGGCCAGAAGGATGATGATCCGCAGAACGCAGGACTTTGCCCGTCCACACAGATCGCCGCATCCGGACTAACCAATCCGCCCGAAACGGTCAAAATTCACCCGAATGGAGCAGGTGCGGGAGCGGCAGACAGACCGAAGGTAGCCGTGCGACGAGGTTCGCTTCAGCGATTGGAATCACTCGCTCGAAACCCGGGATCACTCAGGAGAAATGGTCACGAAGTGCGGTCATTTGAATCCGAAAACAACAGCGGAGTCGTTGCCCACATGAATGGCGCACACACGTGTAGGGATCATCACATCACGCCCACTCGGACTGGATACCGCTACCGCAAGGGGTGAAAATACCTGTTCTACGATCGTCCGGGTATTCACGCAGTTCCGCGAAGCCCTCGCCGCACGACCTCCGCGACACTCCCCCACCGCTGCAAGGGGAAGAAGTGCCCGCCGGGGAAGACCTCGAGCGTGAAGCCCGCATCGGTGTGGACAGCCCATTCCCGGGCGTCGGCCACCCCGGTGATCGGGTCGTCGTCGCCGGTCAGGGCGGTGATCGGGCAGGAGAGCGGGGGCGCCTGCTCGCACCGGTACGTCTCGATCGCGCGGTAGTCGTTGCGCACCACCGGAAGCACCAGCGCGCGCAGGTCCGCGTCGCGGAGGCTGCCGGGCCTGACCCCGCCCAGGTGCTCCATCGTCTCGACCAGGCCGTCATCGGTCAGGAGGTGGACGTCCCGGTCCCGGCGCAGGTGCGGTGCCACCCTGCCCGACACGAAGAGGTGAGCGACGGGGACCGAGGCCGCCCGCAGCCGCCTGGCCACCTCGAACGCCACCACCGCGCCCATGCTGTGCCCGAACAGCGACACCGGGCGGCCGTCCTCGACGTCCAGCGCGCCGGACACCAGTTCGGCCAGCACGCACAGGTCGTCGACCAGCCCGTCGCGCAGGCGGTCCAGGCGGCCCGGGTACTGCACCGCGGACAGCCGCACCTCACCGGCGAGCTCGGCGCCGAGCCTGCTGAACCACCCCGCCGAGCCACCGGCGTGCGGGAAGCACACCAGCCTCGGGGCGTCGTCCGGCGCTGGGTGGAAGGTCTTCAGCCAACGGCCGCCCGTGGCGACGTTCGACATGTTCTCCCTCTTCCGGGTTCGTGGGGTGTGCGATCACACGCTGCGGGCGGCGTCAGCCGCCGAGGAGACGGCCCAGGTCGTCCTCGGGTGTCAGGTAGCTGCCGGACAGTGCGTCCGCCTCACCCGACACGAGCCTCAGCAGCATCGCGGTGCTCTCCTCCGGCGTGGTGAACCGGCCGCCCTCGCGCTGGTCCGCCACCCAGGCCGCGATCCCGTCGACGTAGCGGTTTCCCGTGTCGCCGTCCTGGAGCTGCCTGCGGGTCAGGCCGACGTCGACCAGGCCGGGGTGGAAGCTGAACACCGACACACCGGTCCCTGCCAGCTCCGGCCCGAGGTTCTCGCCCAGCTTGATGGCCGCGGCCTTGGACACCGAGTAGCCGGAGACGGTCGGCCAGCGGTGCTTGCCCGCCGAGCTGACGATGTTGACCACCCGTCCCCTGCCGCGCTCGACCATGCCGGGCAGGGCGGCCTGGCAGGCGCGCACGGTGCCGCGCACGTTGACCTCCATCGCCTGCCACCACTCGGACTCGTCGACCTCCCACAGCGGGCCCGCCGGTCCGCTGACACCGGCGTTGTTGACCAGCACGTCGACCGCGCCGAACTCCTCCTCCGCCCGCGCGACCGCACGGGCCAGCGCCGCGCTGTCGGTCACGTCGGCGACCAGCGCCAGCGAGCTGCCGCCCAGGGTGCCCGCGAGGTCGTCGAGCGCGGCCTGGTCGCGTCCGGTCAGCACCACGTTGGCTCCGGCGGCGGACAAGCTCTCGGCGAACACCTTGCCGAGACCGCCGGTGGCGCCGGTCAGCAGGACCGTGGTGCCGGCCAGCGACGGCCGTTCCACGTCCAGCGGCTGCTCGGCCTGCTGTTCCTCACCGAGCTGGACGCGCAGGTACTTCGCGAGGGCACCGGGGGTCGGGTGGTCGAAGATCGCCGTGGGCGCCACCGGCTGCCCGGTCGCCTTCTCGATGCGGTTGCGCAGCTCCAGCGCCGTCAGCGAGTCGAACCCGATGTCGAAGAAGCCGCTGTCGGCCTCGACCTCGTCCGCTCCGGCGTAGCCGAGCACCTGGGCGACCATCTCCCGGACCAGGTCGCGCAGTACCGCTTCCTGCTCGCCCTCGTCCAGCCCTGCCAACCGGCCCCCGAGCGACGGAGCCGGGTCGGCCGAGGGCGCCGGAGCCTGCTTGACGTGTTCGTGCAGCAGCGGGCTCACCGCCGCGGGCTCGTCCACGTCGAGCTGCCGGACGTCCAGGCCGATCGGGGACAACATCGGTTCCTTCGACCGCAGAGCGGTGTCGAACGCGGCCACGGCGTCCTCAGTGGACAGTGGCGTGATCCCCAGCCTGCCGAGCCTGCGCAGGTCCGCCTCGTCGAGGTGGCCGGAGAGCTCACTGCGCTCCGCCCACAGTCCCCACGCCAGCGACAGCGCGTGCTGTCCCGCGCCGTGCCTGCTCCGCGCGATGGCGTCGATGCAGGCGTTGGCGGCGGCGTAGTTCGACTGGCCCGCGGTGCCCCACCAGCCGGCGGCGGAGGAGCAGACGACGAACCACGTGAGGTCCAGGTCCCTGGTGAGCTCGTCGAGGTGTGCCACGGCGTCGACCTTGGCGGGCATGACAGCTTCCAGCGCCTCCTCGGTCATCGACTGGACCGTCGCGTCCCGGGACGCGCCCGCAGCGTGGATCACGCCGGCCAGCGGCCGGTCCGCCGGGACGCGGGCCAGCACGGCGGCCAGCTGTTCCCGGTCGGCCACGTCGCACGCCTCCACGGTGACCTCGGCACCCAGCTCGCGCAGGTCGCCGGAGAGCTGGGCCATGCCGGGAGCGTTCGTCCCGCGGCGGCTCAGCAGCAAGACGTCGCGAACCCCGTGGGTGCGCACGGCGTGCTTGGTCAGCGCGGTGCCGACGACGCCGCCCGCACCGGTGACCAGCAGGGTGCCGCCGCGCCACTCGGTGCGGGTGGACGGCCCGGTCTTGCCCGCGCCGGCGAGCCGCGGCACCCGCGCCTGGCCCTTGCGGACCGCGATCTGCGGCTCTTCCGAGCCGAGCAGGTCGCGCCACACCTTCTCGGACGCCTGCGTGCCGTCGAGGTCGATCAGCTGGATGGTCGCGGGGTGTTCGGTCTGCGCGGAACGCACCAGTCCCCACACCGCGGCCGCCACGGGATCGCCGTCGACCGCGCCGGTCGTGACGAACACGAGCCGTGCGCTCGCGTCGTGGCCGTCCGCGACCCACGACCGCACCTCGGCCAGCGCCGACTTCACGGCGGACCTGACTCGCCGCGCGAGCGGCTGCGCGGTGTCGCCGTCGACGACCACCGTGCGGTGACCGGAGCCCTGCGGGCCGAGCGGCCGCGCGGGTGCGGTCCAGTCGATGCGGAACAGGGTCTCCGCGGCCGGCGACGAGATCGCCTTCAGCTGGTCGCTCACCACCGGGCGGGCCACCAGCTCGTCCGCCGACAGGACCGGCTCACCGTCGGAGTCCCAGGCGGTGATGGCGAACGCGTCCTGCCCGTTGTCCCGCAGGCAGACCCGCAGCGACGTGGCACCGGGGCCGTGGACCCGCACACCCGTCCACGAGAACGGCAGGCGCAGCGAGTCGCGCAGCATCGGGTGCAGTGCCGCGTCGAGCAGAGCGGGGTGCACGAGGTAGTCCCGCGCCTCGACCCGCAACGACGACGGCAGGTCCACCTCGGCGAAGACCTCGTCGCCACGACGCCACGCCTTGCGCACGCCCTGGAAGGCGGGCCCGTACGCGAGCCCCGCCTCGGCGAGACGGGGGTGGAGCCCGTCGAGGTCCAGCGGTTCCGCTCCGGACGGCGGCCACTGGGCGAGCCTCTCCCCCGCACCGGGTGTTCCGGTGGTCAGGCGACCGGTCGCGTGCGCCGTCCACGGCGCGTCGGCCGAGGGCCGCGAGTGCACCGCGAGGGTTCGGGCGCCGTCGCGGTCGGGGCCGGAGACCTCCAGCTGGAGGTCCAGCGTGCCTTCGGCCGGGAGCACCACGGCGCTGCGGAACACGAGCTCCGCGACGTGCGGGCAGCCGACCTCGCGACCGGCCCGTGCCGCCATCTCCAGCAGCGCGGTGCCCGGCACCACGGCGGCACCGCCGACGCGGTGGTCACCGGCCCAGCCCGGCCGGGTGGCCGCGACCTGTCCGGTGAGGACGGTCGCGCCACTGCCCGCCAGCGACATCGACGCGGTGAGCAGCGGGTGCTCCACCCGGCCGAGCCCGGTCCCGGCGACGGTCCCCGTGACGGGGCGCGCGTCGAGCCAGTACCGCTGGCGCTGGAAGGCGTACGTCGGCAGCTCCACCGCCGGGTGCGCCTCGCCGGTCACGGCCCGCCAGTCGACGGCGAGACCGCGGACGAACAGCTTCGCGACCGTGTCCAGCAGGGCGCGCGGTTCGAGGCGGTCCTTGCGCAGCAAGGGAAGCAGCGCGGCGGACCCGGACAGGTTCGCCGACGCCATCGCCGACAGCACCCCGTCCGGTCCGAGCTCGACGAACGTGGTCACGCCCGCCTCTTCCAGCGTCCGCACGGCCGCCTGGAAGCGGACCGACTCGCGCACGTGGCGGACCCAGTAGTCCGGCGTCGTGAAGTCGCCGGGTTCCGCGGCCACACCGGTCAGCGTGGACACCAGCGGGATGCGCGGTGCCGAGAACGCCAGGCCGGACACGACCTCGCGGAACTCCTCCAGCATCGGCCCCATCAGCGGCGAGTGGAACGCGTGGCTGACCCTGAGCTCACGCGTCCGGTGCCCGCGCAGCCGCAGGGTCTCGGTGATCTCCCGGACCGCACCGGCGGCTCCGGACAGCACCGTCGCCCTCGGCCCGTTGACCGCGGCGATGCCGGCCTCGTGCTCGTGGCCCGCGATCAGACCGGCCACCTCGTCGGCACCCGCCTCGACGGCGACCATGACGCCGTCCTCGGGCAGCGCGCCCATCAACCGGCCGCGGGCGGCGACCAGCGTCGCGGCGTCCTCCAGCGAGAGGACGCCGGCCACGTGCGCGGCGGCGATCTCACCGATGGAGTGACCGGCGACCCGGTCCGGCCGCAGGCCCCACGCCTCGACCAGGCGGAACAACGACACCTCCAGCGCGAACAGCGCGGGCTGGGCGTTCTCCGTCCGGTCCAGGCGGTCGCCGGTGAAGACCAGCTCGCGCAGACTCGTGCCCAGCAGCGGGTCCAGCACCTCCGCCACCTGGTCGAAGGCCGTCGCGAACGCGGGGAACGCCTCGTACAGCTCGCGTCCCATCCCGGCGCGCTGACTGCCCTGTCCCGCGAACAGGAACGCCGTCTCACCCGCGTGGCGTTCGCCGGTCACGAACAGGTTCGGCGCCTCTTCACCGCGCGCCGCGGCGGCGAGGCCCGCCACCAGGGCGTCCCGGTCGGTGCCGAGCACGACCGCGCGCTGCTCGAACCGCGTCCGTGCCGCGAGGGCAGCCGCGACGTGCACGTCCGCGTGTCCTGGTTCCTGCTCCACAAACCCGGCGAGCTTGGCCGCCTGCGCCCGCAGCGCCGCCGCGGTCCTGGCGCTCAGCACCCACGGCGTGACCGAGCCCTGGCGCGGCGCGGTGACGTCCGCCGGGGTCTCGGCGGGGCTTTCGATGATGACGTGGGCGTTGGTGCCACCGATGCCGAAGGACGACACCGCCGCCCTGCGGACCTCACCGCGCCACGCCTGGGCTTCGGTCAGCAGCTCCACCTTGCCCGACGTCCAGTCGACGTGCGGGGTGGGCCGCTCGACGTGCAGGGTCTTGGGCAGGACGCCGTGCCGCATCGCCATGATCATCTTGATGATGCCGCCGACGCCCGCCGCGGCCTGGGTGTGACCGGTGTTGGACTTGAGCGACCCGAGCCACAACGGCCGCTCGCGGTTCTGCCCGTAGGTCTCCAGCACCGCCTTCGCCTCGATCGGGTCGCCCAGTGCCGTACCGGTGCCGTGTGCCTCCACGACGTCCACGTCGGCGCCGGTCAGTCCCGCGTCCGCCAGCGCCTGCTCGATGAGCCTGCGCTGCGCGGTGCCGCTGGGCGCCGTCAGCCCGTTGGAGGCGCCGTCGGAGTTGACGGCGCTGCCGCGGACGACGGCGAGCACGCGGTGCCCGTTGCGCCGGGCGTCGGAAAGCCGTTCCACCACGAGCATTCCGGCACCCTCTGCCCAGGTGGTGCCGCTCGCGTCCGACGAGAACGACCGGCACCGCCCGTCCACGGCGAGGGCGCGCTGCCTGCTGAACTCGACGAAGGTGTTCGGGGTGGCCATCACCGCAACGCCGCCGACCATCGCCAGCGAGCACTCGCCGTTGCGCAGCGCCTGCGTCGCCAGGTGCAGTGCCACCAGGGAGGAGGAGCACGCGGTGTCGATCGACATCGTCGGTCCGTTCAGGCCGAGGACGTAGGCGATCCGGCCGGAGGCGACGCTGCCGTGGCTGCCGAGTCCCAGCAGGCCCTCCATGCCCTCCGGGATCACCGGGAAGCGGGAGGCGTAGTCGTGGAACATGACGCCGGTGAAGACGCCGGTCGGCGAGCCCTTCAGCGAGTGCGGGTCGATGCCCGCGCTCTCCAGCGCCTCCCAGGACGTCTCCAGCAGCAGCCGCTGCTGCGGGTCGGTGGCCAGCGCCTCGCGGGGCGCGATGCCGAAGAACCCGGCGTCGAACCCGGCCGCGTCGTGCAGGAAGCCGCCGTGCCTGGTGTAGCTGGTGCCCGCGTGGTCCGGGTCGTCGTGGAACAGGTTCTCGAGGTCCCACCCGCGGTCGTCGGGGAACGTGGTGATGCCGTCGGCCCCGGTGAAGACGAGGTCCCACAGCTCCTGCGGCGTGCTGACCCCGCCGGGGAACCGGCAGGACATGCCGACGATGACGACCGGGTCGTCCTCGACCGGCTTCGCCTGACCGACCGCGTCTTCCACAGTGGTTTCCTCTTCGTTCGAAAGTTCTTCGACCAGGTGCTCGATGACGTCCCTCGGGCTGGGCCGGTCGAACAGCAGGGTCGGGGGCAGCACGAGACCGGTCGCCTCGCCGAGCTGGTTGCGCAGCTCCAGGGCGGTCAGCGAGTCCATGCCGAGTGCGGCGAAGGACTGGTCGACCTGGTCGTCGCGGAGCTTGGCGTGACCCAGCGCGGTCGCGGCGGCGGTGCGGACGAGCCGCGTCAGTCCGGCCCTGAGCTCGTCACCGGCGAGACGGGTGACTTCCCGCCGGGGCTCCGGCGTGGCGGCCACGGGCCGCACGGCGGTCCGGGGACGGACGAGGTCGGCGAGCAACGGCGGCACCGGCCGGCCGACGGACCGGAGGTCCAGCCGGACGGGCACCAGCACCGGCTCCGCCGAGCGCAGCGCCGCGCCGAACGCGGCCACGGCGTCCGAAGTGGACAGTGGGCCGATGCCCACCTTCGCCATGCGCAGGAGGTCGGCCTCGCCGAGGTGTCCTGACAGCTCGCCGCGTTCGGCCCACAGGCCCCACGCCAGCGACAGCGCGGGAAGCCCCGCCGCCGCGCGGTCGCGGACGATCGCGTCGAGGCAGGCGTTCGCCGCGGCGTAGTTGGCCTGGCCCGCGGTGCCCCAGCTGCCGGCGACCGAGGAGCAGACGACGAACCAGTCGAGGTCGCGTTCCCTGGTCAGCTCGTCCAGGTGCGCGACGGCGTCCACCTTGGCCGCGAGGACCGCGTCGATCCCGTCCGCGGTCAGCGTTTCGACCACCGCGTCGGCGACCGCCCCGGCGGCGTGGACGACGCCACGCAGGTTCGGGACCCGGTCCAGCAGCCTCGCGACCTGACCGCGGTCGGCCACGTCGCACGCCTCGGCGGCGACGGAGACCCCGTCCGCACGCAGCCGCGCGGCGAGCTTCGCGACGCCAGGCGCCTGCTCGCCGCGACGGCTCACCAGCACGACGTCCTTGATCCCGTACGTGCTCACCGCGTGCAGCGTCAGCGCGGAGCCGACCACACCGCCCGCACCGGTCACGAGCAGGGACCCGTTGTCCCACTTGTGTTCCTGGCCACCGGCCGTGGGGTGGTGGCGCACGAGGCGAGGCACGAGGACCGCACCGTCACGGATGGCGACCTGCGGTTCCGGTGCGCCGATCACCGCGGACAGGCGCTTCTCCGAGGCGGCGGTGCCGTCCACCTCGACCAGCTGGAACCGGCCGGGGTGCTCGGTCTGCGCCGAGCGCACGAGCCCCCGCACCGCCGCGCCGACCGGGCCTGGACCCGTGACGACGGTCAGGCAGCCGGTGCGTTCCGCCGCCAGCCAGTCCTGCACGGTGCGCAAAGCCCAGGCCAGGCCCGCACGCACCCGCCGCGGCAACGGTCCGTCCGCGGGATCGGGCAGCCTCCTGCTCGTGCCTCCGGCGGAGCCGCCGATCTCCACCGGCCGCCACTCGACGCGGTGCAGCGAGTCGGCCGCCACGGCGTCGCGCAGCCGGTCGTCGCCGACCGGGCGCAGCGCCACCGCGGCCGCGTCGACGACCGGGGTGCCCTCCGCGTCCCAGGCGGCCACCCGGACGGAGTCCTGGCCGGTCCTGCTCAACCGGGCCCGCAGCGACGTCGCCCCGGCCGCGTGGATCCGGGTGTCCGTCCAGGAGAACGGCAGGCGCGCCGTGCCGGAGTCCGGCAGCAGCTCACCGCCCGCCAGCGGCTGCAGGAGGCCGTCGAGCAACGCCGGGTGCACGAGGTGGCCGTCGTCCGCGCCGGTGAGGCCGACCTCGACGAAGAGCTCGCCGTCACCGCGCCACAGCCCTCGCACGGTCCGGAAAGCCGGCCCGTACCGCAGGTTCCGCTCCGCGAGACGCGGGTAGAACCCCTCCAGGGCAACAGGTTCGGAGTCTGCCGGGGGCCACTGCACCGGCGCGGGCGCGGTGCCCTGCGCGGCTGCCAGCCGCCCCGTGACGTGGGTGGTCCACTCCCCCTGGGCGGTACCGCGGGAGGTGATCCGCACCGTTGCGTCCGGCGTCACCGCGATCCGGACGTCCAGTGCCTCACCGGCGGGGACGACCATCGGCGCGACGAGGACCAGTTCGGAGACGGTCGGCCTGGCCACGTGCTCACCGGCACGGGCGGCCAGTTCGAGCAGCGCGGTCCCCGGCACCACCACCGCGCCACCGACCTCGTGGTCGGTGAGCCACGGCTGCTCCGCGACGTCGAACCTGCCGGTCAGCACCGCGGTGCCGTCGACGGACAGCGCCGCCTTGAGCACGGGGTGCGTGATCGGGTCGAGCCCGGCGGACGAGACGTCCGCGGTCTTGGTGGCGGTGTTCAGCCAGAACCGCTCGTGCTGGAACGCGTAGGTGGGCAGGGTGGTGCGGCGGGCGCCGGTGCCCGCGAAGAACTCGGACCAGTCGACGGCGACACCCACCGTGTGCAGTCGTGCCAGTGCCGCCACCAGCGTACCGGCTTCCGGCCGGCCCTTGCGCAGGGCCGGGAGGACGACCTCGCCGGTGCCGAGGAAGTCGCGCGCCATCGCCGCGAGCACGCCGTCCGGGCCGAGCTCCAGGAACCGGGTCACGCCCTGCTCGCGCAGTTCCAGCACACCGTCGTGGAACAGGACCGCGTCGCGCACGTGCCGCACCCAGTGCTCCGGCGACCGCAGTTCCTCGGCGGTCGCGAGCGCACCGGTCAGGTTGGAGACCAGCGGGATCCGCGGTGCGGAGCAGGTGATCCGTCCGGCGACCGCGCGGAAGTCGGCCAGCACCGGCTCCATGAGCGGGGAGTGGAAGGCGTGGCTCACGGCGAGCCGCCGCGTCCTGCGTCCGCGCTCGGACCACTGTGCGGCGAGCGCCAGCACCTCCTGCTCGTCGCCGGCGATCACGACCGCCTCCGGGCCGTTGACCGCGGCGAGACCCACCCGGTCCGTGAGGTGCGGGCGCATCTCGTCGGCGGTGGCCCGCACCGAGACCATCGCACCGCCCGCGGGCAGTGCCTGCATCAGCCGGCCGCGGGCCGCGACCAGTTCCGCGGCGTCGCGCAGCGACAGCACACCGCTGACGTGGGCCGCGGTGATCTCGCCGATGGAGTGCCCGGTCACGAAGTCCGGTTCGACGCCCCACGACCGCACCAGCCGGTACAGCGCGACCTCGATCGCGAACAGGGCCGGCTGCGCGAACTCCGTGCGGTCCAGCTTCTCCTGGTCGTCGCCCCACACGACATCGCGCAACGGCACCGGCAGGTGCGCGTCGAGCTCGGCGAAGACCTCGTCGAGGGCCTGCGCGAAGACGGGGAACTCGGCGTGCAGCTCGCGGCCCATGCCCAGACGCTGGGCGCCCTGGCCGGTGAACAGGAAAGCCAGCGGCTCGTCCCGGCGGGCCAGGTCGCGCTGCCCACGCCCTTCGCACAGCGCGTCCAGCCCGGCCGCGTCGGTGGCGAGAACCGCGCCACGGTGGTCGAAGTGGCCACGCCCGGTGGCCAGGGTCAGCGCGACGTCGGCCCGGACGAGGTCCGGATGTGCGATGAGGTGCTCGCGCAACCTCCTGGCCTGCGCGGTCAGCGCCTGCGGGGTCTTGCCGCTCAGCAGGAACGGGACCTGCTGCTCGCGGCGAGCGCCATCCGGCCGCGCCGCACTGTGTTCGAGGACGACGTGTGCGTTCGTGCCGCTGATGCCGAACGACGACACGGCCGCCCGTCGCGTTCCCTCCGGCCACGGTCGCGCACAGGTCAGCAGCTCGACCTCACCGGCCGACCAGTCCACGTGCGGGGACGGCTCGTCGGCGTGCAGGGTCTTCGGCAGGACGCCGTGCCGCATCGCCATGACCATCTTGATCACGCCCGCGACACCGGCGGCGGCCTGGGTGTGGCCGAGGTTGGACTTGAGCGACCCGAGCCACAGCGGCCGGTCGCGGTCCTGCCCGTAGGTGGCGATGATCGCCTGGGCCTCGATCGGGTCGCCCAGCGCCGTGCCGGTGCCGTGCGCCTCCACCGCGTCCACATCGGACGGTTCGATGCCCGCGCCGGCGAGTGCCTTGCGGATGACCCGCTGCTGCGACGGCCCGTTCGGAGCGGTGAGCCCGTTGGAGGCGCCGTCGGAGTTGACCGCGCTGCCCTTGACGACCGCGAGAACGGTGTGGCCGCGGCGCAGCGCGTCGGACAGCCGTTCCACCACGAGCACACCGGCACCCTCGGACCAGCCGGTGCCGTCCGCGGCCGCGGAGAATGCCTTGCAGCGGCCGTCGCTCGCGAGGCCGCGCTGACGACCGAACTCCGCGAACATGCCCGGAGTGCTCATCACGGTCACGCCGCCGGCTAGAGCGAGCGAGCACTCGCCGCGCCGCAGTGACTCGACGGCGAGGTGCAACGCCACCAGCGACGAGGAGCACGCCGTGTCGATCGACAGGGCGGGGCCTTCCAGCCCCAGGACGTAGGCGATCCGGCCGGAGACCACGCTGCCGGCGACCCCGGTCAGCAGGTGGCCGGCGACGGACTCGGGGCTCTCGTGCAGCCTGGTGCCGTAGTCGCCCGCCATCGCACCGGCGAAGACGCCGCAGTCGGTGCCGCGCAGCAGTTCCGGGTCGATGCCCGCGTCCTCCAGCGCCTCCCACGACACTTCGAGCAGCAGGCGCTGCTGCGGGTCCATGGCGAGTGCCTCGCGGGGTGAGATGCCGAAGAACTCGGCGTCGAAGTCCCCCGCGTCGTGCAGGAAGCCGCCCTGCCCCTGGTGCTCACCCCAGCCGCGGTCGGCCGGGAACGGCCCGATCGCGTCACCTTCCTCGGTGACGAACCGCCACAGGTCCTCCGGCGAGCGGACACCGCCGGGGAGGCGGCATCCCATGCCCACGACGACGACCGGGTCGTCGTCCTCCACCGGCTTCTCCGGGGACGCGCCGGTGTCCCGCACGACAGGTTCCGGCCGGGTACCGGCGGGGAGCAGCCGGTCGATCTCGGCGGCCAGCGCGGCGGGCGTCGGGTGGTCGAAGACGGCGCTGGCCGGGAGCCGGACCGACGCGGCGGCGTTGAGCCGGTTGCGCAGCTCGACGGCCATGACGGAGTCCATGCCCTGGCGTTTGAACGGCTCGCGCATCGCGACGGCGGCCGGCGTGGTTCCCAGCACGGCGGCGGTGTGGGTGCGCACGAGGTCGGCGCCGTGCAGCACCGGTCCCGTCTCCTGCACCACCTCGGTCTCGGTGCCGATCCAGTAGCGCTGCCGCTGGAACGGGTACGTCGGCAGGTCGGCGCCGCTCACCCGGGTGCCGGTGCGCGGCACCAGCCGGGAGAAGTCGACCGCGACGCCGCCGACGAACGCCTGCGCGGCGGAGGTGAGGAAGCGGCGGAGGTCTCCCTCGTCACGGCGGAGCGTGCCGGTCACGACGGTGTCCTCGGCCTCGCGGGCGGACACGGTCTCCTCCACGGCACCGGCCAGGACGGGGTGCGAGCTGACCTCGACGAAGTGCCGGAAGCCCAGCCCCAGCAGAGCATCGGCGGCCTCGCGGAAGCGGACGGGGGCCCGCAGGTTGCGCGCCCAGTACGCGGCGTCCAGCCGCTCGGCCCAGTCGACGTCCACAGTGGAGAAGAACGGGACATGGCCTTCTCGTGGCCGGATCGACTTCAAGGTTTCGAGCAGTCGCTCGCGGATGGAGTCGACGTGCGGGCTGTGGGACGCGTAGTCGACGGCGACCCGGCGGACCCGGACGCCTTCCTCCTCCCAGCGCACCACCAGTTCCTCGACGGCTTCGCGGTCACCGGACACAACCGTCGCATGAGGACTGTTGACCGCGGCGACCACGACGCCGGGAACACCGGCCAGCCGCCGTCGCACCTGCTCGGACGGCAGCGCGACCGACGCCATCGCACCGCGCCCGGCCAGTTCGCCGGCGATGACCCTGCTCCGCAACGCCACGACGGCGGCGCCGTCCTCGATGCCGAGCCTGCCGGACACCACCGCAGCCGCGATCTCACCCTGCGAATGACCCAGCACCGCGGCGGGGCGAACACCCACCGACTCCCAGAGCCGCGCGAGCGACACCATCACGGCCCACGACGCCGGCTGCACCACGTCGACCCGGTCGAGCCCTTCACCGGTGCGCAAGACCTCGCTGAGCGACCAGTCCACGTGTGGTGCGAGCGCCTTCTCGCAGTCCGCCACCGCTTCGGCGAACACCGCCGAGGTGCCCAGGAGGTCGCGGCCCATGCCGGCCCACTGCGCGCCCTGGCCAGGGAAGACGAAGACAGGACCGGTGTCCTGCGCGACGGCGTGGCCGAGGACGATCTCGGCACCGGCGTCCGCGCGTTCAAGCCGGCCGAGCGCCGAATCGAGCTCCTCGGCGGTCTCGGCGACCACGACGGCGCGGTGGTCGAACAGGGTGCGCCGCTCGATCAGGGCGGCGGCGAGCCCGGCGTGGTCGAGGCCCCGGCCGCGCAGCCCGGCCGCCAGGGCGCGCAGAGCCTCCGGGGTCTTGGCGCTGAGCACGAACGGCAGGACGGACTTCTCCGTCTCCTGCTCGGTGGCGTCGCCGTCGCGGCGCGGCGGTCCCGACAGGACGACGTGGCAGTTCGCACCGCCCATCCCGAAGGAGCTGACCCCGGCCAGCCGCGGCTCGGCGGTCCAGCCGGTCGCCGCGACCTGCACCCTGATGCCCAGCTCGTCCAGCGCGATCGCCGGGTTCGGCTCGGCGAAGTGGAGGCTGGGCGGGATGGTTCCCCTGCTGATCGAGAGAACGGTCTTGAGCAGGCCCGCGATGCCTGCCGCACCTTCCAGGTGGCCGATGTTGGTCTTGACCGAGCCGACCCGCACCGCGTCCGCGGCGGTTCGGCCGGCACCCAGCACCTCGCCCAGTGCCGCCGCTTCGACGGGGTCGCCGACCTTGGTGCCGGTGCCGTGCAGCTCGACGTACTGGACCTGGCGCGGGTCGATGTCCGCCGCGCGGTACGCCGCGCGCAGGACCTCCGCCTGCGCACGAGCGTCCGGCGTGGTCAGGCCGTCGCTCGCGCCGTCGTTGTTCACCGCGCTGCCGCGGATCACGCAGAGGACGTCGTCGCCGTCCTCCAGCGCCCTGGCGAGCGGCTTGAGCACGACCACGCCACCGCCCTCGCCCCGCACGTACCCGTTCGCCCTGAGGTCGAACGTGTGGCACCGCCCGTCCGGTGAGAGTCCGCCGAACTTCGCGGCACCGACGGTGCTCTCCGGCGCGAGGTTGAGGTGCACACCTCCGGCCAGCGCGATCTCGCACTCGCCGTTGCGGATGCTCTGGGCGGCGAGGTGCACCGCCACCAGTGCCGATGACTGCGCCGAGTCGACGGTGAAGCTGGGCCCGCGCAGTCCCAGCGCGTACGAGACGCGGTTGGCGATCAGGCCCCTGCTGAGTCCGGTGACCGTGTGGTGACCGATTCCCTCCGCTCCGAGACGCTGGGTCAGCGTGGCATAGTCCGAGCCGAAGGCGCCCATGAACACGCCGGCCGGGCGGTCGCGGAAGGTCGCCGGAACCAGGCCGCTGTGCTCCAGCGCCTCCCATGCGAGCTCCAGCGCCAGCCGCTGCTGCGGGTCCATGGCCGTCGCCTCGCGCGGCGAGATGCCGAAGAAGGCGGCGTCGAAGCGGTCCACCTCGTCGAGGTAGCCGCCCCAGCGGGAGTTCGCCCTGCCCGGCAGCGACAGGTCCTCTGCGAAGAGCGCCTCGGCGTCCCACCTGCCGGACGGGGTCTCGGTCACCGCGTTCCCGCCGCCGACGAGCAGGTCCCAGAAGGCGTCCGGGTCCGCCGCGCCCGGGAGGCGGCAGGAGAGGCCGACGACGGCGACCGCGTTCCGGTGGGCGGCGAGTTCGGGTCCGGGTGTGTTCATGTGGGGCATTGCTTCTTCCGGTGTGGCGGTGAACGCGGGCAGGAGTGAGCGGGCGGCGGGTGGTCTCATCCGGCGGCAGCCGCCGGCACGAGCGCGGGATCGTCCTCTGTGGACCGGACCAGGGTGGTGAGAACGGCTCTCGCGGTGCACTCCACGAAGGTCCGGTGACCCTCCGCGCGCAACGTCCGGAGGGCGTCGAGGAAGCCGACAGGTCGCACGAGGTGGCTGGTCAGCAGCTCGCGGACGTCAGCGGGCCGCTCGACCCACCGCCCGAGCACGGGCGAGAGGAGCGGGAGGGACGGCGCTGCGCAGTCGATCGTGCCGACCACGGCGGAGAACCGTTCCGCCGCGTCGCGGAGCATCGCGTTGTGGAACGGGTAGGACACGTCGAGGCGGACGCTGTCGACGGACTCGGCCGCGGCGAGCTCGGCGAGGTCCAGCAACTGCCCGGCCGGGCCCGAGACGACCACCTGGTCGGCGCCGTTGTCGACGGCGAGAACGGTGCCGGCGCTCGACAGGCGTTCCAGCAGGCGGTCCGCACTTCGCCGGTCCGTGCGCAGGGCCACCATTCCCCCGCCCACCGGCGGACCGGCCGAGCGCAGGGCCTCGTCCCTGGCGACGACCAGGTGGACGCCCGTCTCCAGCGAGATGCTCCCGGCGGCGACGAGCGCCGCGAACTCCCCCAGGCTGTGCCCCACCAGTGCGGCTGGTGTGACGCCCCAGCAGCGGGTGTGGATCTCGTGCAGGCACATCTCGGTCGCGAAGATCGCCAGGTGGAGCCTGCCCGGATCGGTGGCCGCGAGGCTGCGCAGCGTCGGAGCGGCCCGGTCGGTCAGCAGGTCGGCCACGGGCGGCCCGCCCGCGGCCGAGGAGGCGGCGGTGATCCGCTCCAGGACCGCCGGAAGACCGGCGAAGTCGTCCGTGAGCTCCCGGAGTCCTCCCGGGAGGTAACCGCCCTGTCCGGGGAAGAGCAAGACCGGAGCCGCCTGTCCCCCGGTCACCGGGTCCTGCCCGCTGGTGCTGGTCGCTCGGCCGTTTCGCATTCGTTCCCCGCTCTCGACTGGCACTCGATCGGTGCTCGCTCTGCGGAGACAGGCCCGGCCTGTCCCTCGCCTGCCCCACCGGAGTGCCGGCGGTGTCCGAGCAGGCCGTCACCCGAAGCCGGGTTTCGGAGGTCTGGACGCAGCCGCGGCGGCAGGGCCGTACCGCCAGTCAGGCTATGGACGGCCGCCAATCGGACCAAGAAGGCGTTCCGCCTCACGGAACCCGTCGAGACCTGGTTTCCCGCTCGCGGGAGACCGCGCTCAGCGGCCATCTCGTCACCTCACCTCGTCGACCACCGGTTTTTGCCGTCGTGACGAGGCTAAGTTCGTTTGCCGGGCTAATGACTGTGGAGTACCGCAGTCGTCGCCGTACTCCGCAGTGACCGTTCCGCAGGAAGCTCACACCGTCGTGCTCGGCACCGCGCACTCCAGCACCTCGGTGGGACCGAGGCCGCTGATGGCGCTGACGACCTCGTTCACCACGACCAGAGCCGCGGGCGAACCGGCCGTCAGTCCGATGGTGCGGGCACCGCGGATCCAGTCGGGCAGGATGCCGTCCGCGCTGTCGACCAGGTGCGCCGGAGTGCCCCGCCGCCGGACGAGCTCGACCAGCCGGGCCGACGCCGGCGAGGTCACCCGGTCCACGACGAGGAGCAGATCCGCGTCCTCGATGACGGTGCGCAGGAACCTCCGGCGGCTCGCGCCAGCGCCGCAGGGCTTGTCCCCGTGCACCACGGCCGCGTCGTGTCGCGGTGACGGCGCGGTTCCGGTCGTCTCCTGACACATGCTGCTGTCCACGACGACCAGACCGCGCCGCAAAGCCTCGCCACGCGCGTAAGCCGGCAGACCGTTCACCGCGAACACGACGGTCGCACCGCGCGGTACCGCGTCGAACCCGTCCACGACGAACGCGCCGCGCTGAGCGAGCTCGTCCACGAGACAGGTCTCCTGTCCTGCCACCCCGTGCACGTACACCGCGTCCGACACGCACTGCGTGATCTCGTCCGCGCGCCTGGTCCCCGCCGGGCACGGGCGCGGCGCGGCGAGCAGCACGGTGCGGGGGCCCATGACAGACGCCCACTCCATGACGCTTTGCCGCACCGCTTCCCACACGTCGCGCGAGGCACCCGCGAACAGCTCGGTCCCCTCGCAGCCCGCCACCGGAACACTGAACACCACGACCGGACCCGCGCGCACCTCCATCCGGCTCCGCACGACCACCGGCACGCCTCGGCGGCTCAGTGATCCGCGCAGCAGCGCTCCGGCACCGCACCAGACGACGCGATCCGCGTCCCGCAGCTCGGCACTCAGCACAGCGTGGCCCGGCGGCGCGTCTCCCGCGTCCGCCGTCGACGAATCCGGCATCGTCGCTCCGGCTGTCATCGCATCCGTCCTCTGTGGAGCGTCGGTCCACTGCACGCAGGTGCCCGTGGACGAGTCAGCCGCATGTCAGGCGGTCGGCAGCCTGCTGTCGATGAGCTCCGCGGCACCGGCCACGGACTGCTCCGGGGTGAACTCCTGCTCGTCCACCTCCACCCCGAACTCCTTCTGCGCCACCATCGCCAGCTCCACCAACGCCAACGAGTCGAACTCCAGCTCCTCGAACGTCACACCACCCGCCACCCGATCAGCAGGCGCACCGAAATGCGACACCAGCAACTCCGCCAACCGATCCACAGTCACACCAGCACCCACGACCACATCTCCCACCACTCGATCGAACCGGCGAAACCCGGCCGGAGGTCTCCCGCCGGGCGGCCGTCACCTGAGGAACTGGTTGCACGCTAGGCAGTTCGGCGAGGCCCCGCCCTGTGGAACTCCACAGGTTCCGGCTCGGGCACCGGAGGCCGCTGTTCCCCGCCCTGGTACAGCATCAGAACGTCCACGGTGTACGCGGGCCGGGCCTTGCCCTCGACCTCGGCCACGACCGACAGGACGACTTCCGTGAACCCCCGCACGCGCGCCCTGGCCGAGGAGAGGGTCGCGGTGGCACGGACGCGCCCGCCCGCCGGCACCGGCGTGGTGAACCGCAGCCGGTCGACGCCCTTGTTGATCACCGCGGACGCCTGCTCGACGCGGAAGATGTCGTCGAGCATGGGGATGAGCAATGACAGCGTCAGGAACCCGTGTGCGACGGGGCCGCCGAACGGCCCGTCTTCGGCGGCGCTTCCCGCCTGGTGGATCCACTGGTGGTCACCCGTGACCTCGGCGAATCCGTCCACTGTGGACTGACCGACGGTGACCCAGCCGCTGGTTCCCAGCTCCTCGCCGACCGCGTCCACCAGGGCGGCGGGTGAGGCGAACACCCTGACCGTCACGACCGCGTCACCACCAGGACGGCGTTCTGACCGCCGAATCCGAACGAGTTGCTGACCGCGGCGCGCAACCGGCCCGGGCGGGGCTCCTTCGCGACCACGTCCACCTCCACCTCGGGGTCGAGCGAGTCGAGGTTGGCCGTCGGCGGCACGACGTCGTCCCGCAACGCGAGCAGGGTGCACACGGCCTCGATCGCTCCGGCGGCGCCCAGGGCGTGACCCGTGACGCCCTTGGTCGAGGTCACCGCGACGCCGTCGCCGAACACGCCCCGGACCAGCCGGGCCTCGGTGACGTCGTTCAGCTTGGTCGAGGTCCCGTGCGCGTTGACGTGGTCCACGTCGTGGGCGGACAGCCCGGCGTCTTCCAAGGCAGAGCGCACCGCTCGTTCCGCCGCGGCGCCGGACGGGTCCGGCGTGGTGGCGTGGTGGGCGTCCGCGGACGCGCCGTACCCGCTGATCAGGCCGTGGACACGCGCACCTCGCACACGTGCGTCGTGGTTGCGCTCCAGCACGAGCACGGCGGCTCCCTCGCCCGCGACGAAGCCGTCGCGGGCGGTGTCGAACGGCCGTGACGCCGCCCGCGGGTCCGAGGTGCGGCGGGACAGCGCGCCCATCCTCGTGAACCCGGCGATCATCGTGCGCGTGATCGGTGCGTCCACGCCACCGGTGATCACGACATCGCACCGGCCACCGCGGAGCAGCTCACGCGCGGTGCCGATGGCGGTGGCGCCCGAGGCGCACGCGGTGGCGGTCACCAGGTTCGGGCCGCTCGCACCACATTCCATGGCGAGGTAGCCCGCGACCATGTTCGGTGCGGACATCGGCACGAGGAGCGGCGAGACCGCGCCGACACCGGAGGAGTCGAGCTCCCGTTGCTGCGCCTCGTAGGTCTGCACACCGCCGAGCGCGGTGCCGATCACGACGCCCACCCTCGCACCGTCCCAGGTGGACGGATCGAGACCCGAGTCGCGCAGCGCTTCCCTCAGAGCGACGACGGCGAGCTGGGACGACCGGTCGAGCCGCCAGGCCGCTCTCCTGCCCAGTTCCCGATCGGGGTCGAACCCGGGCACCCGGCAGGAGAAGTCGACGGGCATGCCCTCGAGCGCCGGGTCCGGAGCCGCCGTGGGTTCCCCGGAGAGAACCCGCCGCCACACCTCGTCCACCCCGATACCCGCGGGGGTGACCAGGCCGAGTCCGGTCACCGCCACCCCGAACCCCGGCATCGCCTGCGGCATCAGCTCGCCGCCCGCCTGCTGTCGATGAGCCGCGCCGCACCGGCCACGGACTGCTCCGGGGTGAACTCCTGCTCGTCCACCTCCACCCCGAACTCCTTCTGCGCCACCATCGCCAGCTCCACCAACGCCAACGAGTCGAACTCCAGCTCCTCGAACGTCACACCACCCGCCACCCGATCAGCAGGCGCACCGAAATGCGACACCAGCAACTCCGCCAACCGATCCACAGTCACACCAGCACCCACGACCACATCTCCCACCACTCGTTCGAATGTCCTGCCATCGACACACCCGGTCAGCCCAGGTCGAGCTCCGGCCACGTCAGCACCGTCGAGCCCCACCCGAGGCCGGCGCCGAACGACGTGACGAGGACGCGGTGCCCGGGCTCGATGTCACCGGCGGCCGCGGCGTCCGCGAGGACCAGCGGGATGGAGGCGGCCACGGTGTTGCCGACGCGGTCGACGTTCAGGACGAACCGCTCCTGCGGGACCGCCAGGTCGCGGGCCACGGCGGAGATGATGCGGGCGTTCGCCTGGTGGCAGGCGAACCTGTCCACGTCCTCGACGCGCCACCCGGCCCGGTCGAGCACCTTCACGGCCGACTCGCTCATCCTCGTCACGGCGTTGCGGAACACCGGCTGGCCGTCCATCCGGAAGTGGACGTCGGCCGGGTCGAGCGGCTCCCCCGACCCGCGTTGCTCGGAACCTCCGGCGGGCACGATCAGCAGGTCCGCGTTGGAACCGTCCGCGCCCAGGTCGAACGGTCCGAGGGCACCCGGTTCGTCCGGTGTTCCCGCGCGCAGCACGACGGCACCGGCGCCATCGCCGAAGATCGCCAGCGTGGTGCGGTCCAGCGGGTTCAGCACCGTCGTGAACGTGTCCGCGCCGATCACCAGCACCCGCTCGGCGCTCCCGGCCGCGATGTGCCCCGCGGCCGTCGCCAGCGCGTACACGAAGCCGGCGCAGACGGCGTTGAGGTCGAAGGCGGCCACACCGGTGAGCCCGAGACGGTGAGCCACCTCGGGGGCCGTCGACGGGCAGGGGTGGTCGGGTGTGGTCGTGGCCACCACGACGAGGTCGACCTCGGAGCTGCCCGACGACTTCAGGGCGCGGGCGCCCGCCTCCACCGCCAGCACCGACGTCGACATGCCCCGGTCGATCACCCGGCGTTCCCGGATCCCGGTCCGCGTCCTGATCCACTCGTCCGACGTGTCGAGCTGCCGGGCGAGGTCCGCGTTCGTCACCACCCTCGGGGGCAGCCAGGTACCGATTCCGCACAGCACCGCGGCGCGGCGATGATGCCCTGCCATAGGTCTCCTCAGTCCGTTCACAAGATCAGGCGGTTCATACGAGCGGAACGGCTCCGCTCCTCCGTTCGGGACAACCGGAACGGCGCTCGCCGGACGACGTGGCGCGCCGCCGATCTCGTCCCCGCACGACGCGGTCGAAGCTAATGACCACCGAGTTGTGCCGCCCTGTGGAACTCCGCAGCGACGTATCGGCCACCGAATCGTTCACAATCGGGACGCGCGGGTATCCGTGCTGGAAGCGAAAGGCCGCAACAGAACAAACACATGAGCGCCGAACACGACCCGAACGGACCAGTCCGACCTCACGGAGCGCACTCCATGGCCGACGAAGCGAGCCGATGCCAGTCCGGAACCACTCTCGTCGGCCGCACCGCCGAGCTGACGCGGATCTCGGAGGCCCTCGCGGCGGCGAGTGCGGGCACGCCGTCGGCGTTGCTGCTGGCGGGTCCGACCGGGATCGGGAAGACCACGCTGCTGAAGGCGGCCTGCGGGGCAGCACGGGAACGCGGGTTCCTGATCGGACGCGCCGCGGCCTCCCCGATGGAGCGCGAGATGCCGTTCGCCGTGGTCCAGCAGTTGTTCGAGCACCTGAGCGAGCGGTTGCCGCCCGACGACGCCGACCAGGTCGCCAAGCACGGCCGCGACGTCATCGGCGGTACCCTCGGGGAAGCGCAGACCGACTTCGGCGACCTGCACGTGCACCGGGCGATCCGGGGCGTCTACCGCGTGGCGGCCGAGCTCACGCGGCACGGACCGCTGTGCCTCGTGATCGACGACGTCCAGTGGGTCGACGTGCCGTCGCTGCGCTGGCTCAACTACTTCCTGCACCGGATGACCGATCTCCCGGTCGTGGTGCTGGTCACCCGCACCTCCGGCCTGCGCGCCACGGATCCGCTGCTGGTCGCGGAGCTCAGGATGAACGGGGAACGGCTGGAGCTACCGGGGATCTCGGCCGAGGACGTGGTCGCTCTCACCGAACAGGTGCTCGGGCAGCCGCCCGACGAGGTGTTCGTCACGGCGCTGCTCACCGCCACCGGGGGCAATCCGCTGGTGGTGCGCCAACTCCTGACCTCGATGCGGGGCCAGTCGGTGCCTCCGGACCGCACCGGCGTGCACCACCTCGGCAAGTGGGGGCCCGAGGTGCTGGGCGAGTCGGTGCTCGCCCGGCTCAACCGCCAGTCCCCCGGCCTCGTCAGGACCGCGACGGCGATCGCGGTCGTCGAACCGGCCGACGCCGACCTCCTGGCCGCGATCACCGGCGTGGACCTGGCCACGATCCGCAGTCACGTGCGAGAGCTCAGGGGCATGGGCGTGCTCGCCCCCGCCGACAAGCTCGCGTTCGCCCACTCGGTCATCAAGAACGCCGTCGAGAACGCGACCTGCGAGGAGGAGAAGCAGCGGTTGCACGCCACGACCGCGCGTCTGCTGCACGGCAGCGGTGCGTCCAGCGTCATGGTGGCGCGCCACGCGCAGCGGTCGGCCGCGCCTCTCGGGCGGTGGGCGGCCGAGTCGCTGCAACGCTCCGCCAACGCCCTGATCGCCGAGGGCGACCCCCGGAGCGCGGCCAAGTTCCTGCGCAGGGCACTCCAGGAGGAGGTCACCCCGGACCTGCGCCGTGATCTCCTGCTGCGCCTGGGGCTCGCCGAGACCTACTTCGCTCCGCGGGACGCGGTGGGCCACCTCGAGGAAGCCATGAGGGAGCTCGAGGACCCCGAGCAGATCCTCTCGGCGGCTTATCTGCTCGCCCAGGTGTTCTACGTCGAAGGCGAGTACGACAGGGCGAGCAAGATGCTGCGCCGGACCATGGACGAGATCAAGCCGAAGATCCCCTCAGCGGTCGACGTGCTGCGCTTGGTGCACCAGCTCACCGTGCCGGCGCCCAGGACCGCGCAGGAGCGGGTGGACCTCCGTCAGATCGACAGGGAGGACTGGACAGGGGACGACGCGAGGAGCCGGTTGATCGCGGCGATGATCGCGGAGTCGGCGAGCAGCGCGGGGACCGAGCTGTCGCTGGGCCGGGACGCGGCTCTCGCCGCGTTGTCCCGCGGCCCGGCCGAGCTCCTGGGCCACCCGCAACGACTTCTCGCCTCGCTCAACGCCCTCATCCGCGCGGACGAGCTGGACCTCGCGCTGCGGTACTGCGACGAGACCCTGCTCGAGGCCCAGCGCGAAGGACTGGTCCTGCTCGAACTGTTCGGGCACACGCTCCGCTCCCGCACGCACTACCACCGCGGCGCGGCCGTCGAGGCGGCAGCGGACTCCAAGCTCGCGCTGTCCGCGGCACGCAGCGCGGCGCTGCCGGCTGACCACTTCGGGTGCATCTACGCCGCCGACGCGCACGTCCGCGCTCTGCTTCTCCTCGGGGACGTCGACACCGCGCGCGAAGTCCTGGAACCGTACGGCTTGTCCGCTCCGATGCCACGGACCTGGCAGCACACGGCGCTTCTGCACGCACGCGGCGCCGTGCGGATGGAACTCGGTGATCCCGTAGGAGCGTTGGCGGACCAGCTCGAATGCGGTGGACGGTTCAAGTCGTGGGGCTTGGGGAGCCCGGCGGTCCGTCCTTGGCGTTCGCACGCGGCACGCGCGATGTTCCGCCTCGGCCGGCGGCAGCAGGCTCTCGAGCTCGCGCTGCAGGAACTGGAGCTCGCCCGTGAATGGGGCGCACCGACCGCCGCCGGTCTCGCGCTGCTGACCGTGGCGAGCGTGAGCGGCGGCAACGCGGGACCGTGGCTGCGGGAGGCGGAGTCGCTGCTCAGGGATTCGCCGGCGCGGTTGCTGTACGCGCAGGTGATGGTCGAAATCGCCGCGATGGAAGAGAAATCGGGACGTGCCGCGACCGCGCAGTCTCATCTGGCCGAGGCGCGGAAGATCGGCGAGCAGCGCAACGTCCTCCTCGCACCCCGGCGCGCCACGGCTCCGGTGATGCCCGAGGTCGTTCCCGCCGGTCCCCGGATGACCCCGCAGACCCTCACCCCGCACGAGTACCGGGTGGCCAGACTGGTGCTGGAGGGCAACTCCAACAACGAGATCGCGCAGAGGCTGAGCGTGTCGCGGCGCACGATCGAGTTCCACCTCACGAGCATCTACCGCAAGCTCGGCCTGCGTCGCAGGACCCAGTTGTCGGCCGCTCTCGCGGGGCTGGAACCGAAGACGTGACGTGAATTCCGGGTCGTGAGGCCGACGCTGCGGTTCTCCACAGTGTCCGGTCACGTCTCCTCCCGCACAGTGGTCGTCGCCGCCCTCGCGGCGCACCGGAATCCACTCACCGCAGGAGGAACCGCCTTGCCCAGCGTGTACGAGACCATCACCGAGATCCTCACGACCAAGTTCGCCGTCCCGGCACAGGCGATCGCGGAGGACACGGCGCTCGAGGACGTGCTCACCGACTCGCTCGACGTGGTCGAGTTCGGTGTCGTCGTCGGTGAGCACTACAACGTCCTGATCTCCGACGAGGAGCTCGAGACGGTCACCACGATCGCCGACGTGGCCGCGCTGATGGGCAGCAAGGTCGCCGCATGACCGCCCGTTCCGGCATCGTCATCACCGGCAGGGGGATGGTGACACCGGCCGGTTCCGGTGTCGACGAGAACTGGAAGCGCGTCAGCGCCGGGGAACCCACCGCCGTGCTGGGCCCCGACCTCGGGGTGCTCGGCACCCAGGTCGTCTGTCCTGTCACGGATTTCGACGCGAGCCTGCACCTCGGGCCGGGGGCGCGCCGCCTCGACCGCTACAGCCAGCTCTGTGCCGTCGCCGCGGACGAGGCCGTCGCGGACGCGGGGCTGCGAACCGGCGAGTGGGACGGTGCGCGCGTCGCGATCGTGCTGGGCGTGTCCGTCGGCGGTGTGGAAACGCTGACAGCGCAACACGTCGCCCTGCTCGAACGCGGACCGGCCGCGATCTCCCCGCTCACCATGCCGATGTCGCTGGTCAACATGGTCGCGGGGCAGCTCGCCATCAGGCTGTCGGCCACCGGTCCCAACCTGACCGTGTCGACCGCCTGCGCGTCCGGTGCGACCGCGATCGGAACGGCCATGCAGCTGCTGCGGGCGAACGCCTGCGACATCGCCATCGCCGGCGCGTCCGACGCTTCGCTCGTGCCGCTGGTGCTCTCGGCCTTCGCCAGGATGGGCGCTCTCACCAAGCGTTCCGCCGATCCCGCGCGCGCCTCCCGCCCGTTCGACCGCGACCGGGACGGGTTCGTGGCCGCGGAAGGCGCGGCCATCGTCGTCCTGGAACGCGAAGACGACGCCCGTGCCCGCGGTGCCTCCGTCCGCGGCAGGATCCTCGGCTACGGCGCGACTTCGGACGCCCACCACGTCACCAGCCCCCATCCGGAGGGAACCGGGGCACGAGCGGCGATGACGGCCGCTCTCGCCGACGCCGGGCTCAGCGCCGCCGATGTCGGCCACCTCAACGCGCACGGCACGTCCACCAGGCTCAACGACCAGGCGGAGGCGAAAGCGGTGCGCGCGGTGCTCGGGGACCAGGTCCCCGTCGCGTCCACCAAGGGCGTCACCGGCCACCTCCTGGCCGCCGCCGGGGCCGCCGAGACCGTGTACGCCTCGCTCAGCATCGAGCACGGGCTGGTGCCCCCCACCGCCAACCTCGACACCGTGGACCCCGAGATCGGCCTGAACCTCGCCGCGGTGCCGAGGAGGCAGTCGATCCAGGTCGCGATGAGCACCTCGTTCGGCTTCGGCGGCCAGAACGCCGCCCTGCTGATCGGCGCACCCTGATCTTCTCCCCCACGACTTCCAGGAGTACGCGAGTGGTTCCGCACGAGACCAGCCCAGCGACGTCCGAGCTGCGCGACCTGTTGAGGTACGGCACCGACGACCAGCACGACAGGTTCGCCAAGCTCTTCTCCGCGGAGGTGTTCGACCACGTCGAGGGTCGCTCTCCCGCCGAGAACGCGGCACTCGCCTACCGGCGCCTGCGGCACGTCAACGCCGAGCTCGGTCCGGCAGCCGAGCTCGTCACCGGTGACCTCGAACGCTTCCTCGTGCTGCACGAGTGGGCGGGCGTGCTCGACCCGACTCTCGTGTCGGTGCTCACCATCCACTACAACCTCTGTCTCGGCGCGATCCTCGAGCTGGGCGGCGGCGAACGGCCGGAGCTCGCCGCGGTCGTCGGCGAACTGTCCCGGATGGACTCGGTCGGCGTGTTCCTCGCCACCGAGCTGGGCTACGGCAACAACGTCGCGGAGATGCGCACGCGGGCGGTGTACGACCGTGCCACCGACGAGTTCGTGCTCACCACTCCGAGCCACGAGGCGCGCAAGTTCATGCCGAACACCGGCCTCGACGGCGTACCGAAGATCGCCGTGGTCCTGGCCAGGCTGGAGCTCGACGGCCAGGACGAGGGTGTCTTCCCCTTCGTGGTGCGGATCCGGGACGAGAACGGTCCCCTGCCCGGCGTGGACATCCAGTCCCTGGGCGACAAACCGGGCCTGGCGCTCGACAACGCCGTCACCACCTTCCGCGGCGTGCGGGTGCCCCGCGCACTGCTGCTCGACGCCCAGGAGCCGGTGATCGGCCAGGACGGTGCGCGGACAGGTGCGGCGAAGTCGTTGCGCCGCAGGTTCAACCGCGCGATGACGCGGGTGCAGACGGGCAAGCTGTGTCTGACCTCGGCCACCGCCGCGGCCGCTCGCGCGAGCCTGTTCATCGCGGTGCGGCACGCGTTCGCCCGGCACGTCACCGTGTCCGGTGGCCGCTCGGTCCCGGTGATGACGTTCCGCACCCACCAGGCCCAGCTCCTCGACGCGCTGGCCCGCACGTGCGCAGTCAGCGTGCTGCTCAACAGCACGAGGAGGCAGGCGGCAGAGGGCCCATTCGCCTCCGTCGGGGTCAAGCGCGCGCTCGCGATCACCAAGGCGCTCGTCACCTGGACGGCGCAGGACGTGGTGACCACCTGCATCGAGCGCTGCGGTGCGCGCGGCATGTTCACCCACAACCGGATCTCGCCCCACGTCGCACTCGTCCAGGGTTCGGTCACGGCAGAGGGCGACAACCAGGTCGTCCTGCTCGACGCCGCGAACGAGATGCTGCTCGGCCGTGACTACACGCCGCCTCCCGCGGTGACGGGGGACGGTTCGATCGACGACCCCGAGCACCTGCTGCGGCTCTTCTCACACCGCGAGCGGCGGATCTTCGAGAAGGCCAGGGCCGCCCGCGGCGACGGTGCCGACCCGTTCGAGCGAGCCAACTCCGCCGCGCTGCTCTCGGCGGAGCTCGGCAGGGTGCACGGCGTCCGGCGCACACTCGAGGAGTTCCACGCCGTCTCACTCCGAGCCACCTCGCCCGAGGCCCGGACGGTCCTCACCGCCCTGCTGCTGAGGTTCGGGCTCGCGGAGCTGGGCAGGGACGCGGCGTGGCACCTGGAAGAAGGCAGCCTGACGTCCGCCCAGACGCGGGGCATCCCGGCCGCCATCACCCGGCTCGACGCGCTGCTGGTCCCGGAGGCGGAAACCGTGGTGGCGGCCTTCGGGTTCACCAACGAGGTTCTGCGCGCGCCCATCGCCGAGAACGACTACGTGCGGGCCTACGCGGAGCTGCTGCCGGTGCCCGGCCTGCCACTGATCTGAGCGAACAGCCTTTGAAGACAGGGGAACCCCGTGGCGACGACCGACACCCGCACCACCCCCACGCCGACGAAGCCGACTGCCAGAGAGAGCCTCGACGCGCTCGTGGACGCCGGCAGCCTCCTCGAGTTCGGCGCGGACGCCCGGCACCAGTGCACCGCTTTCGGCATGCAGGCGAAACGGCCGGCGGGTGACGCCGTGGTCACCGGCACCGCCGAGATCGACGCCCGGCCCGCCGCGGTGTTCGCCCAGGACGTCTCGGTCCTGGGCGGCACCCTCGGCGCCACGCACGCGCAGAAGATCGCCCAGGTGCTGGACCAGGCCGAACGGGCGTGCTGCCCGGTCGTGGGCGTCCTCGACTCCGGCGGCGCGCGAATCCAGGAAGGGGTCTCGGCCCTCGACGGGTACGCCTCGATCTTCCGCCGCAACGTGGCCCTGTCCGGCCGGGTGCCGCAGATCAGCGTCATCCTCGGGGCCTGCGCGGGCGGCGCGGCGTACTCCCCCGCGCTGACGGACCTGATCGTGATGGACCGCCGCGCCCACATGTTCCTCACCGGCCCGAAGGTCGTGCGGAGCGTGACCGGCGAGGAAGTCACCGCGGAAGAGCTTGGCGGCGCGGGCGTCCACTCGACGACGTCCGGCCTCGCGCACCTCGTGGCCGAACGTCCGGAGGACGCGTTCGGCCTCGTGCGCAAGGTGCTCTCTTACCTGCCGAGCTCCTGCTGGGACGCCCCCCCGCTGCACCTCGCACGCACCCCGGAGCTGACACCGGAGGTGCCGGCCGAGCAACGCCGGACCTACGACGTGCGGCGGGTCGTCCGCGGTCTGGTCGACGCGGACAGCTTCCTCGAGCTCCAGCAGCACCACGCCACCAACATCGTCATCGGCTTCGCACGTCTCGACGGGATGCCGGTGGGTGTGGTCGCGAACCAGCCCTGCTCACTCGCGGGCACGCTCGACGCACGAGCAGCCGAGAAGGGCGCGCGTTTCGTCCGGATGTGCGACGCTTTCGGTCTTCCGCTCGTCACCCTCGTCGACACGCCGGGCTTCATGCCCGGTCGTGCGCAGGAGACCGAGGGCGTGATCCGGCGTGGTGCCAAACTGTTGTACGCCTTCGCCGAGGCGACCGTCCCGCGAGTGACCGTGATCCTGCGCAAGGCGTACGGCGGCGCCTACATCGTGATGAACTCCAAGCAGATCGGTGCCGACCGCGTCTTCGCCTGGCCCACCGCGGAAATCGGCGTCATGGGGGCGGAAGGCGCGGTGGAGGTCGTGTTCCGGCGTGAGCTGGCCGCGGATCCCGGACGGCGTCAGGAACTGCTGGACAACTACCGCGCGGAGGCGCTCTCGCCATCGCTGGCGACGTCCCGGCAGGCGGTCGACGCGTTGGTCAGCCCCGCCGAGACCCGCGACGCGATCATCCGGACGTTCCGCCCGCTGGTACGCGCCTGCCGGCCACGTCACCGGCACGACAACATGCCGCAGTGACGTCGGCTCCGGCACCACACCGAACCGTTTGAGCTCCGGTGCCGCACACGCGTCGCGTTCGGTGTTCACGGCCAGGTGACCCACCGGCCGTGGTGGTCCGTCCGGCGGACGGACCACCACGGCACGGCGAAGTGGCGCGCTCCGGTCATCCGGAGAGCAGCCAGGGGTCGATCGGCGTCCGCAGGGTGTTCAGCAACAGGGCCAGCTTCTGGTACTCGCCGACGAGGACGACGAACTCGATCAGCTCCGAGTCCGAGTAACGGGCGGACAACCGCTCCCACGTGTCGTCCGCCATGTCCGACCCGGCGAGCATCTGGTCGACCGCGGTGAGCAGGGTCCGCTCGTGCTCGTCCCACCGGTCGTCCGGCTGGGCCAGTGCCACGCGGGCGATCTCGTCGTCGGTGACGCCCGCCTCGCGGGCCGCGGGACAGTGCTGGGCCCACTCGTAGGGGCAGGGCACGCGTGCCGCGACGCGCAACAGCGCGAGCTCGCGATCCCGGGCCGGCAGGGAACCGTTGGCCAGGTGGCGCACCTGGGGGACGAGGACGCGGTAGAGATCGGGGTTGCGCACCAGCGTCGTCAGCGCGTTGAGCGGCGGATGCTCACCCTGGTGGCGCAGAACCGCACCACCGCCGGTGTGCACGCCCAGCAACGCCGCGGCTTCTCCCACCTGCTCCTCGGTCGAGAGCGGCGGAATCCTGGGAACTTCGGCGGACATGGTCCCTCCACGACAACGGCACTGGTCAGCGACCGTTCATCGTCGTAGCGGACGAGAGACTCGGCCAAACCGCCGTTCCGCTCTTCTGAACGCCACCGCGGTGATCAGCCGCACGCCGTCTCGTAGCGGCCGGTGAGCGCTTCACCGGTCCAGGCGGCCGGGATTCCCCGCGTCGCCGCGACGCACCAGCCACGCCTCGGTGATGTGGGTGAACATGGCCTCCGCCGCACCAGCGGGGTCGCGGGCGGCGATGCGGTCGAAGACACGCCGGTGCCCGGCGTTCGACGCCTGGCACAGCTCGCGGCTGGTCTCACCGCGGTAGCCGGCCGTGTCGAGGACCTGCGACTGCAGCGAACGCACGACGCCGCGGGCGATGCGGTTTCCCGCCGCCAGCATGATCGCGTCGTGGAAGAGGCGGTCGTGCTCCTCGTAACCGGTGACGTCGTCGACGAGCTCGTCCATCCGGTCCACCAGTGCTCGCAACCGGTCGACCGTGTCGTCATCCGCGGTGCGTGCGGCGACCTGCGCCATGTCGGACTCGAGCAGCCTTCGGGTCACCACGAGGTCGTCGAGGGTCGCGAGGCTCTCGTCCTCGGCGATCGCGGCGAGGAGCACCTGCGCGTCGAGCATGTTCCACTGGGCGGGCGGGTTCACGGTCGTGCCGGAGCCCTGGCGCACCGTGACCAGGCCCTTCTCCTGCAGGACCTTCACCGCCTCGCGGATCACCGTCCTGCTCACCGAGAAGGTCTCGCAGAGCACCGGCTCGGGCGGCAGGGGCATGCCGGCGGGACAGCTGTGCCGGACGATCCGCTGCACCAGTTCCTCGGTGACGGCAGCGGCGAGGCTGGCCGGTCTCCGCGTCCACAGTGGACTCGCGGGGGCGCCCGGTTCCGCCTGCCGTCCTGTCGTTGTCATGCTCGACTCCGTTGGGCCGCAGCGTGGTGATCTCAACCCCGGAGTATACGTAACACCATTGACGTCACACGTCATACGAGTTACGTTCGTGGTGTTCTGCTGGCCGACTTCCGCACTCGTTCGCTCCGCCCGAACGAAACAGTCGCGGCCCGAGCACGAACTCCGGGCTTCCGCCACCGGACCGCCGCGTGCGCTCACTCTCGTGGGCGTGGCCTGCATCGAGCGTCCACACAAGAAATCCACCCCGCCTGCCGCCGCGTACTCGCCTCAGGAGGTCTCTTGTCCACGTCCTCGTTCCCCGCAGCGCGGCGGCGAACGGCTCTCGCCACCGTCGCGGTGGTGGTGGCCGCCGCGGTCGTCACCGCTCCCCCGGCCTCGGCCGCCACGACCACGCTGCACGCGTCCCCTTCCGGCACCGGGACCGCTTGCACCGCAACCGATCCGTGCTCGCTGCCGGCCGCGCAGTCCGCCGTGAGATCCCGCGCCGGCACGATGTCCGGCGACATCGTCGTGGAGCTCGCCGACGGGGTCTACCGGCTCTCGCAGCCGTTCCGGCTCACCGCGGCGGACTCGGGCACCAACGGCTACCGCGTGCTGTGGCAGGCGGCCGCATCCGCTCGTCCTGTCATCAGCGGCGCCAAAGCCGTCACGGGCTGGACGGTCGCCGACTCCGGCAGGAACATCTGGCGGGCGAACGTCGGTGCCGGTCTCGACAGCCGTCAGCTCTACGTCGACGGCACGATCGCCACCCGCGCGCGCACGCAGGTGAACCGGTCCGACTTCACCTTCACCGACACCGGCATGCGCTTCTCCAACAGCGCGTTGAGCTACCTGAACGGCGTGGCGAACCAGAACCGGGTCGAGGTGGAGAGCGTCAACTCCTTCACCGACCGGTACTCGCCGGTGCAGAGCATCAGCGGCAACTTCCTGACGATGCAGCAGCCCGCGTGGAACAACAACACGTTCGGCTACGACACGCTCAACAACCCGTTCCGCGCCGGTCCGCTCTACCTGGTGAACGCGTACGAGTTCCTGGACTCGGCGGGCGAGTGGTACCTCAACCCCGGCACCGGCGTCCTGTACTACATCCCCCGCTCCGGGCAGAACATGAACAACGTCAGCGTCGAACTGCCGACGTTGCAGTCGCTGGTCAACGTCGGGGGCACCTACGACGCGCCCGCGCACGACATCTCGTTCAGCGGCATCACCTTCACCGGCACGTCGTGGCTCGGCCCCAGCGGCAACCAGGGGTACGCCGACCAGCAGACCGGCGCCTACATCGCCGGTAACTGGAACTGGCCGGCCGACCGGTTGAACTCGTGCCGCAGCGGCTGCCCGGCGTTCGAGGCGGTCCGGCCGCACTGGTCGCAGATGCCCGCCGCCGTCCAGATCTCCGCGGCCAGCCGCGTCACCTTCACCGACTCCCGCTTCGTCAACCTCGGGCAGACCGCGATCGGCATCGGCAACGACGCGAACGCGCATGCCAGCGGCGTCGGCTTGGGCGCGTCCGGCATCACGATCACGCGTTCGGAGATCGCCCAGAACTCGGCGGGCGGCGTCGTGGTCGGCGGTGTGCGCGCCGATGCTCACCACCCGAGCGATCAACGGATGGTCAACCGGGACATCACGATCAGCTACAACCGCGTCCACGACCTCGGGATCGAGTACCGGGGCATCGTGTCGGTGCTCAACACCTACGTCACCAATGCGACGGTGGCCCACAACGAGGTCTACAACCTTCCGTACTCCGGCATCTCCCTCGGCTACGGCTGGGGTGCCAACGACGCGGGCGGCAGCGACCACTACGCGGGCCGGGGTCTGTACAACTATCAGCCCCGGTACTCCACCCCCACCACCGCGTCCGGCAACAAGCTGCTGAACAACTACGTCCACGACGTGATGCAGCAGATGACCGACGGCGGGTGCGTCTACACGCTGGGCTGGAACCCGAACGCGGAGATCAGCGGCAACTACTGCTTGCGCACCAACGGGTTCTTCGGCCTGTACTTCGACGAGGGCTCCAAGTACTACCGCGCGACCGGCAACGTCTTCTCCGCCACCGGAACCTGGGCCACCGCCAACTACTACGGCGGCGAGAACATGGGCAACTGGACGCTCACCGGCAACTGGTCGAGCAACGGCAGCAGCAACATCTCCAACGGCGACCGGGGCAACGTGGTGAACGGCAACGTCGTCGTCTCCGGTGGTGCCTGGCCTGCCGGTGCCCAGGCGGTGATGGCCGGCGCCGGGCCGGGCGGCGGCGGTGAGGGCGGGCGCGAGAACGTCACGGTCGTCGGCACCCAGTCGGGCCGTTGCCTCGACGTCGCCACCACCGCCAACAACAGTGCCGCGAGGCTGTGGGACTGCGGCGGCGCGAACCAGCGGTGGAACTACACCTCCGCCCGGCAGTTCACGATCGGCGGCAAGTGCCTCGACGCCTCGGGCGGCGGTACCGCCAATGGCACCGCGGCGATCCTCTGGGACTGCCACGGCGGTCTGAACCAGCAGTGGACCGTCAACGCCGACGGCAGCATCACCGGCGCGCAGTCCGGGCTGTGCCTCGACGCCAGCGGCAACGGGACGGCCAACGGCACGCCGGTCGTGCTCTGGGCGTGCCACGGGCGCGCGAACCAGCAGTGGAGCCTGCGCGGGTGAGGCGAGCGCAGCGTTGCTCCACGAAGCTGGAGTGTTAACGCTAACTTTAGCCTGCGCCTGATTTCTTCGACTAATTTTCGACGGCGTTCGAACCGTTCGACGTGCTGAAATAGCGCTATTAACCCGCCTACGTCCTCCATGCAGCTCAATTCTCCACGCAACCCCGTTCGCCTTCTTGTGAGCGTGAACACAGAGCTGCGACACTCCTGGACGGCGCGCTCGCAGTCGTGTGTGGATCGCTCCTCGTGGCCGACGACCGCCAGGGGTGCCTCAGCGACCGAGAACCACTGGAGGACCGACATGTCCGACCTGAACCGCCGGCAGCTCATGAAGCTGGGCGCGGGAGTGGCGCTGACACGGGCGGGGTGGACGGCCACCGGTACCTCCTCGGCGGCGCCCGAGGAGGTGCGGGCGGCGAACGACCTCGCGCTCTGGTACGACCGCCCGGCGGGCAGCGACTGGCTGCGCGCGCTGCCGGTGGGCAACGGGCGGCTCGGGGCGATGGTGTTCGGCAACACCGACACCGAACGCTTGCAGCTCAACGAGGACACGGTCTGGGCAGGGGGCCCGCACGACTACAGCAACCCGCGGGGTGCCGGGTCCCTGGCCCAGATCCGGCAGCTCGTGTTCTCGAACCAGTGGACGCAGGCGCAGTCGCTGATCGACCAGACGATGCTGGGCAGTCCGGCCGGGCAGCTCGCCTACCAGCCGGTGGGCGAGCTGAGGCTGGCGCTGCCGTCGGGGAGCGCGACCGGGTACCAGCGCACGCTCGACCTCACGACGGCGACGACCGCGGTCGGCTACGCGATCGGCAACGTGCGCCACCGGCGGGAGGTGTTCGCCAGCGCGCCGGACCAGGTGATCGTCCTGCGCCTCACCGCGGACACATCGGGCGCGATCTCGTTCACGGCGTCGTTCGGCTCGCCCCAGCGCACGACGACGTCCAGCCCGGACGCCACGACGATCGCGCTGGACGGGATTTCCGGTACCCAGCGCGGAATCGCGGGCACGGTGCGGTTCCTCGCGCTGGCCAGGGCGGTGGCCGAAGGCGGCACCGTCACCAGCTCGGCGGGGACGTTGCGGGTGAGCGGCGCCACGGCGGTGACGGTGCTGATCTCCATCGGCACCGGCTACGTCGACTTCCGGACGGTCAACGGCGACTACCAGGGCATCGCCCGCAGCCGCCTGAACGCCGCTCAGGGCCTCTCCTTCGACGCGCTGAGGGCCCGGCACGTCGCCGACCACCAGGCGTTGTTCGGGCGCGTGACGCTCGACCTGGGGCGGACGGCGGCGGCCGACCAGCCGACCGACGTCCGCATCGCCCGGCACGCGAGCACCGCCGACCCGCAGTTCGCCGCGCTGCTCTTCCAGTACGGGCGTTACCTGCTGATCTCGTCGTCGCGGCCCGGCACGCAACCGGCGAACCTGCAAGGCATCTGGAACGACCAGATGGCGCCGGCGTGGGACTCGAAGTACACGATCAACGCCAACCTGCCGATGAACTACTGGCCCGCCGACACCACGAACCTCGGCGAGTGCCTCCAGCCCGTGTTCCGCATGATCAGCGATCTGACGATCACCGGCGCGCGCACCGCCCAGGTGCAGTACGGCGCGCGCGGCTGGGTCACCCACCACAACACCGACGCCTGGCGCGGGTCGTCGGTCGTCGACTTCGCGGCGGCGGGCATGTGGCAGACGGGTGGGGCGTGGCTCTCCACGCTGATCTGGGAGCACTACCGGTTCACCGGTGACGTGGACTTCCTGCGCACGTACTACCCGGCGCTCAAGGGATGCGCGCAGTTCTTCCTCGACACGCTCGTCACCGAGCCGAACCTCGGTCACCTCGTCACCAACCCGTCGAACTCACCGGAGCTCAACCACCACGCCAACGCATCGGTGTGCGCCGGGCCCACGATGGACATGCAGATCCTGCGAGACCTCTTCGATGGCTGTGCGAGTGCGTCCGAGGTGCTCGGCGTCGACTCCGACTTCCGCGCGCAGGTGCGGTCAGCGCGCCAGCGGCTGGCCCCGACGAGGATCGGGTCGCGCGGCAACGTGATGGAGTGGCTCCACGACTGGGTGGAGACCGAACCGGACCACCGGCACGTCTCACACCTGTACGGCCTGCACCCGAGCAACCAGATCACCAAGCGCGGCACGCCCGCGTTGCACACCGCCGCGCGCCGCACGCTGGAGCTGCGCGGTGACGCGGGCACCGGGTGGTCACTCGCCTGGAAGATCAACTACTGGGCGCGGCTGGAGGAGGGTTCGCGGGCGCACGACCTGCTGCGCTCGCTGGTGACGACCGACCGCCTCGCGCCGAACATGTTCGACCTGCACCCGCCGTTCCAGATCGACGGCAACTTCGGCGCGACCTCCGGCATCGCGGAAATGCTGCTGCACAGCCACAACGGCGAACTGCACGTCCTGCCCGCCCTGCCACCGGCCTGGTCGGCGGGCAGCGTCACGGGGCTGCGCGGGCGCGGCGGCTACACGGTCGGCGCGACCTGGGCGGCCGATGGCGCGGTCACGCTGTCCGTCACCGCGGACAGGGACGGCGCGGTCCGCATCCGCAACCGGATCTTCATCGGTACCTTCGAGCTGCGCGACACGACCACCGGCGCCGCGGTCCAAGCCATGAAACCCGAAGCCGACGTCGTGGAGTTCACCGTCCAAAGCGGACACACCTACCGCGCGACCGGCCAGAGCACCGGCACGGGGGTGCAGCCCGGCGTGCCCTACCGGCTCGTCGCGCGGCACAGCGGGAAGTACGCCGACATCAGCGGTGTGTCCACGGCGCCCGGTGCGCTGCTGCAGCAGTGGTCCCCGACCGGCGGGCTCAACCAGCAGTTCGACTTCCTCGACTCCGGCGGCGGGCACTACCGCGTCCGCGCCCGGCACAGCGGCCTGGTGCTCCAGGTCGCGGGCTCGGCCGCGGGCGCCGAGGTGACCCAGCAGACGGACACCGGTGCCACGTCCCAGCAGTGGCGCGTGACCGACCACGGCGGCGGAGTCGTCAGCCTGGTCAACCGGCTGAGCGGCCTCGCCCTCGACGTGTGGGAGGCGTCGGCCGCCGACGGCGCCCGGATCTCCCAGTGGACCCCCACAGGGGCCGAGAACCAGCGGTTCCAACTCCAACCAGCGTGACGAACCGGAGGAACAACGATGTTCCAGCACAAGAAATTTCGCCATGTCCCGGCGTAGGGCCGTGCTCGCCACGGCGGTCGCGAGTGCCGTGGTCTTCCTGGGCGCGGCGGGAATCGCCCTCGGCGGCACCACATCGGATCAGGCCGGCGCGCTGGCGGGCACAGCCGGGTGCGGCAAGGCACCCGCGCTCACGAGCGGCCAGCACACCATCACCAGCGGCGGGCAGAACCGCACGTACATCCTGCGACTGCCGTCCGGCTACGACGCCAACCGCCAGTACCGGCTGTTCGTCGGTCTGCACTGGCGCGGCGGCACCGCGAACGACGTCGACTCCGGTGGCAGCGACGGCTACAACTGGTCCTATTACGGCTTGCGCCGGCTCTCCGACACCGCGGGCAACGGCACGATCTTCGTCGCACCGCAGGGCAACGGCAACGGCTGGGCCAACCCCGGCGGGCAGGACCTGACGTTCATCGACGACCTGGTCCGGTTGCTGGACAACAGCCTGTGCGTCGACACGGCCCAGCGCTACGCCGGTGGCTTCAGCTACGGCGGTGGCATGTCCTACGCGATCGCGTGCGCCCGCGCCAAGGTGTTCCGCGCGGTCGTCGTCTACTCGGGCGCCGAGCTCAGCGGGTGCAGCGGCGGCAGCGACCCCATCGCCTACCTGGGCATCCACGGCATCAGCGACAATGTCCTGGGCATCGGCCTCGGCCGCGGTCTGCGGGACAGGTTCGTCCGCAACAACGGCTGCACGCCGCAGAACGCGCCGGAGCCGCGGGCCGGCAGCCGGACGCACATCGTCACGGCCTACAGCGGCTGCCGCGCCGGCTACCCGGTGGTGTGGGCGGCGTTCGACGGCGGCCACACTCCGGGCCCGATCGACTCGGGCGGCGAAGGCTGGCGCACCTGGACCTCCGGTGAGGCGTGGAAGTTCATCAGCCAGTTCGACGGTGGTCCCGGCCCAACGACGACCACGACGACGACCTCGACCCCTCCCGGCGGTGCGGAGTGCAGGGTCGGCGCCGTGATCAACGCCTGGAACAACGGCCTGACCTCGAACATCACCATCACGAACACGGGCTCCACGCCGATCAGCGGCTGGTCGCTGGCCTTCACCCTGCCCGGTGGCCAGTCCATCACGTCCGGCTGGGGCACCACGTACTCCCCCGCCTCCGGCCAGGTGACGGCCAGGAACGTGTCCTACAACGCCGACATCGCGCCGAACGCGTCCATCACGGTCGGATTCCAGGCGAACCACACCGGTGACGCCTCCGCGCCGGCCTCGTTCGCCCTCAACGGCAAGACCTGCGCAGCAGCCTGACCACGGAGGAAAACTGATGCGACGCAACACCATCCAACGACGGGCGTGGTCGCTGATCGCGGCGGCCGCGCTGGTCCTCTCCGGTGCCGTTGCCGGTGCCGCCCAAGCCGACCCGGCCGTGCTCGCGGGCACCGCCGGCTGCGGCAAGGCCCCCACGCTGCGCAACGGCGACCAGACCATCCAGAGCGGCGGCAAGAGCCGCTCGTTCATCCTGAGCATCCCGGACGACTACGACAACACCCGCCAGTACCGGCTGGTCTTCGGGTTCCACTGGCTCGGAGGCACGGCCGGCCAGGTGGCGGGCGGCGGCAGCGACGGTGACGTCTACGCCCACTACGGCCTGCGGCGGCTGGCGAACAACTCGACGATCTTCGTCGCGCCACAGGGGCTGAACAACGGCTGGGGCAACTCCGGCGGCGAGGCCGTCCGGTTCGTCGACGACATGCTCAGCCGCATCGAGAACGACCTCTGCGTCGACACCACGCAGCGCTTCTCGCTCGGCTTCAGCTACGGCGGCGCGATGAGCATCTCGCTCGCCTGCTCCCGACCGGCGGTGTTCCGCGCCATCGTCGCGATCGCCTCACCCGGTGAGATCAGCGGATGTGACGGCGGCACGGCTCCCGTCGCGTTCATGGGCATCCACGGCATCAGCGACAACATCGGGTCGGGCCGGAGCCAGCGCGACCGCTGGGTCCGCAACAACGGCTGCACCGCGCAGAACGCCCCGGAACCCGCGCGGGGCAGCAACACGCACATCACCACGACCTACTCGGGCTGCCGCAGCGGGTACCCGGTGGTGTGGGCACCGTTCGACGGCGGTCACCAGCAGGGACCGGTGGACGGGTGCGCCGGGTGCGAGAGCGGTGCCCGCAGCTGGGTCAAGACCGAGGTGTGGAAGTTCTTCACCGGTGACACGACTCCCGGCCCCACCACGTTCCGGTTGCGCGGCGAGTCCTCCGGCCGCTGCCTCGACGTGTCCGGCGCCGCCACGGCCAACGGGTCCCAGCTGATCACCTGGGACTGCCACGGCAACCCCAACCAGCAGTTCACCCGGAACGGTCAGGCGTTGCAGGTGGTCGGCAAGTGCCTCGACGTGCCCACCGGCGCCGGTTCCGGCGCCAGGGTGCAGATCTGGGACTGCCACGGCGGCACCAACCAGAGCTGGACCCTCGACGGCGGGACCGTCACGAGCGTCCACACCGGACTGTGCCTCACCTCCGGTGGCACGGCCAACGGCGCGGCCGTCACCGTGGCGACCTGCCGGGGCAGCGCCGACCAGCGCTGGGCCACCGCCTGACGCCACCCCTCCTGCCGACCGGCGAAAGCCAGGAGAAACCGTGTCCCACGAACCAGAAGAGCGTTCCCACCCCCACCCGATCCGCCGGCGCACCCTCCTCGGTGGTGGCCTGGCGGCGTTCGCCGCACCCGCGCTGATCGGACCGGCCGCCGCCACCACCGAGCCCCCGGCCGCGGCGGCGTGGCCCGACCCGCCCAACGGGTATCCCGAGTGGAACAACAACATCGGGATCTTCCAGGTCAACTCCCAGCCCGCGCACTCGACCCTCATGCCGTACGCCGACCTCCAGCAGGCGCTGGCGGCCGACCGCTCGGCGTCGCCGTTCCGGCTCGACCTGACGGGGACCTGGAAGTTCCAGCACGTCACCAAACCCGCCGACCGCGACCTGAACTTCTGGCGGACCGACGTCGACGACAGCGGGTGGGCGACCCTGCCGGTGCCCGCCAACTGGCAGCTGCACGGCTACGACAACCCGATCTACGTCAACATCACCTACCCGTGGTGGGGAGGCAACGGCCAGAACGAGAACGCGCAGCCGCCGTTCGCGCCGCAACGGGTCAACGCGGTCGGCCAGTACCGCAGGACGTTCACGCTCCCGAGCACGTGGCAGGGGCGGCGGGTCCACCTGCACTTCGAGGGCGTCAAGTCCGGGTTCTACCTGTGGGTCAACGGCACGAAGGTCGGGTACCGCGAGGGTTCCTACACGCCTGCGGAGTTCGACGTCACCGACCACGTGCGGGCGGGGTCGAACCTGGTCGCGGTCGAGGTGTTCCGGTACCCGGACGGGGACTGGCTGGAGGACCAGGACATGATCCGGCTGTCCGGGATCTTCCGGCCGGTCTTCCTCTACTCGCTGCCTCCCGTGCACCTGCGCGACTTCACGATCACCACGCCGTTGCGGGACAACTACACCAACGCCGACCTCGGCGTGGCGGTGGTCGTGCGCAACAACGGTGGCCAGCAGACGGGCACGTTCACGGTCGAGACCCAGCTGTACGACCGGAACCGGCAACCGGTGTGGCCGGAGCCGTTGCGCACGGCGGTGAACTCGCCCTCGCCGGGGCAGGAGGTCACCGGCCGCGGCTCGAAGGCGGTGCAGGCACCGTCGCTCTGGTCAGCCGAGCACCCGAACCTCTACACCGCTGTGCTGTCGCTGAAGGACCAGGCGGGCGCGGTCGTCCAGACGGTGTCGGCCAGGGTGGGCTTCCGCGAGTTCGCCCTCAGGGACGGCCTGATGCGGATCAACGGCAAGCCGGTGTCGTTGCGCGGCGTCAACAGGCACGAGATGCACCCGGACCGCGGGTCGGCGCTTACCAGGGAGGACATGGTCCGCGACATCACCGTGATGAAGCAGCTCAACATCAACTCGGTCCGCACGTCGCACTACCCGAACAACACGCTGTGGTACGACCTGACCGACGAGTACGGGCTGTACGTGCTGGACGAGACCAACCTGGAGACCCACGGCATCCGGGACAGCTACCCCGCGTCGCGGTCGGACTGGACCTCGAACGTGCTCGACCGCGCCGCGCAGATGGTGCACCGGGACAAGAACCACCCTTCGGTGATCATGTGGTCGCTCGGAAACGAGGCCGGTGGCGGCAGCAACTTCGTCGCGATGCGCGACTGGATCCGCGCGACCGACCCGACGAGGGTCATCCAGTACGAGGGCGACAACCGGCCCCAGGTCAGCGACATCCGGTCCGCGATGTACGAAAGCCCCGCCGGGGTGCAGAACCGCGCGCGCAACACCTCCGACACCCGGCCGTACGTGATGATCGAGTACGCCCACAGCATGGGCAACTCCACCGGCAACCTGAAGGAGTACTGGGACGTCATCCGGGCCAACCCCGTCCTGCAGGGCGGCTGGATCTGGGACTTCGCCGACCAGGCGCTCACCTGGAAGACCTCGACCGGCGTCACGTACCTCGCTTATGGCGGGGACTGGGGCGACAACCCGAACGACGGCGCGTTCAGCGGCGACGGCATCGTGATGGCCGACCGGCGCATCAGCGGCAAGGCCGTCGAGGTCAAGCAGGTCTACCAGGCGATCAACGTCGCGGCGGGGAGCTCGTTCGACACCATCCGGATCACCAACGAACACCTGTTCACCAACGTCAACGAGTTCGTCGCCGAGTGGGCACTGGTCGCCGACGGCACGGTCATCCAAAGTGGACAGCTCTCCGCGGCGCAGGCCGACATCGCGCCGCTGTCGGCCAAGACCGTGCAGCTACCGGTCCAGCGCCCGGCCAACCCCGCGCCGGGTGAGGAACACTTCCTGCAGCTGTCGTTCAAGCTGCGGACGGCGACCCCGTGGGCGAGCGCCGGTTTCGAGGTGGCCAAGCAACAGCTGCCGGTCAACCTCGGCAGCCCGCCGGTCGTTCCGGTACCGGTGACCTCCGTGCCGGTGCTGTCCGCCACCGAGACCGGTGACCGCATCACCGTCACCGGGCAGGATTTCACCGTCACGGTAGCGAAGTCCTCCGGCGTGATCACGTCCTACGAGGCGATGGGCATGCGGCTGCTCAGTTCGGGACCGGTGCCCAACTTCTGGCGGGGGCCGACCGACAACGACGTCGGCAACGGCCACCCGAGCCGCAACGCCACCTGGCGCTACGCGGGCGCCAACCGCACGGTGAGCCGGGTGGTGCTCGACCGGCCGTCCGACCGCGAAGTGCGGATCACCGTGAGCGGCACCCTGCCCACCAGCACCGCGTCGACGTTCACGATGACGTACACGGTCTACGGCAACGGCGAAATCAAGGTCGACAACACGATGCACCCCGGTTCGCCGAACCTGCCCTACATCCCCGAGGTCGGCACGATGTTGTTCCTGCCGGATGAGCTCTCCCGGCTGCGTTACCACGGCCGCGGCCCGCACGAGAACCACTGGGACCGCAAGACCGGCTCCGACGTCGGCGTGTACTCCTCGACCGTCGCCGAGCAGTGGACCGGCTACCTGCGGCCACAGGAGAACGGCAACAAGACCGACGTCCGCTGGATCGCCCTGGTCAACAGCAGCGGCCGCGGCCTGCTCGCGTGCGGCGACCAGCCGCTGGAGGTGAACGCGTCCCACTTCACCCCCGAGGACCTCTCGAAGGGCGTCCGGCACGACTACCAGCTGACCCGGCGGCAGGACGTCGTGCTGCGGCTGAACCTGCGGCAGACGGGCGTCGGCGGCAACGACAGCTGGGGCGCGCACCCCCTCGACACCTACAAGCTCTTCCCCAACCGGGACTTCTCCTACACCTACCGGTTGAAGCCGCTGCCGGACCTCGGCCAGGCGCTGGCCCTCGCCCGCAAACCGGTCGGCAGCGCGGGTGGCGGCACCGGAGGGGTGCAGACCGGTGTGGACTACCGGCTCGTCGCCCAGCACAGCGGCAAGCTGGTGGACATCAACGGTGCGTCCACCGCGGCGGGCGCCGCCGCGATCCAGTGGTCCGCCACGGGCGGGCTGAACCAGGTGTTCGACTTCCTCGACTCCGGCGGCGGCCACTACCGGATCCGCGCCCGGCACAGCGGTCTCGTGCTCCAGGTCTCGGGTTCGAACAGCGGCGCCGACATCACCCAGCAGCCGGACACCGGCTCGCCGAGCCAGCAGTGGCAGGTGGCCGACCACGGACTGGGCGTGGTGAGCTTCGTCAACCGGCAGAGCGGACTCGCCATGGACGTCTGGGAGCAGTCGACGGCCGACGGCGCGCGCATCTCCCAGTGGGCCGCGGGTTCCGGGCTCAACCAGCGGTTCGCACTCCAGCGGCTGTGACCAGGCGACTTGGTGCCACCGCCGACCGGCTGCGGCACCAAGTCGCGCCACCGCAACCACTCACCGGAATCGAGGACATCGTGGTCTCATCGATGAAACGCGTTCTGATACCGCTGCTGGCCCTGGTCGTCACCGTCGTGGTGGCACCATCCGCGTCGGCGGCCTACCCCGGCCCCGGCTGGGTCACCGGTGACATCGGCGTGCACGACCCGAGTGCGGTCAAGCGCCCGGACGGCAGTTACCTGATCGCGCACACCGGCAACGGAATCGCGCTCAAGACCTCCACCGACCGCATCGCGTTCCGCAACGCCGGCGCCGCCTTCCCCAACGGCACGCCGTGGGCCGACACCTACACCGCGAACAGCCGCAACCTCTGGGCGCCGGACATCTCCTACCGCAACGGCCAGTACTGGATGTACTACTCGGCCTCGACGTTCGGCTCCAACCGCTCGGCGATCTTCCTGGCGACGAGCCCGAGCGGCAACTCCGGCACGTGGACCCACCGCGGCCTCGTCATCGAGACGCGCACCAGCGACAACTTCAACGCCATCGACCCCGACCTGGTCGTCGACGACCAGGGCCGCTGGTGGCTGAGCTTCGGCTCCTTCTGGTCGGGCATCAAGATGATCGCGATCAACTCGTCGACCGGCCTGCGCTCGGACTCCACGATCCGCGCCATCGCCGGCCGCAACGGCGGCGCGATCGAGGCGCCGAACATCGTCAAGCGCGGCGGCTACTACTACCTCTTCGTCTCGTTCGACCGCTGCTGCCAGGGCGCTTCCAGCACCTACCGCGTCATGGTCGGCCGCTCCACCAGCGTCACCGGCCCCTACTACGACCGCAACGGCACCCCGCTGACCTCCGGCGGCGGCACCGAGGTCCTCGCGGGCCAGGGCAGCATCCACGGCCCCGGGCACCAGGACGTGCTGGCGGACAACGACGGCGACGTGCTCATCTACCACTACTACGCGAACAACGGCACGTCCTTGCTCGGCATCAACCTGCTGGCGATCGACTCCGGCGGCTGGCCCTACGTCCACTGACCGCACGCAGTGGGACTGACGACCGACAGAAGTGTGCGTAATCCGATGGTGCGATCGGGCCCGCTCGGCTTTGCTGGGCGATCATCGAGCAGAGGAGGGCCTTTGATCGTCGTCACCGGCTTCCTGGGCGCTGACACCACGGCGACGAAGGTCTCGTCATCCACGAGAGGTTCGTCGACAGGCTCAGCAGGAAGGGCGTAGGGCTCCTTCGCGAACCTCGATGAGCCGTTCGGTGAGGAAGGCGCGTTCGACCTCGTTGTCGGTGAGCGTCAGCGCCTCCTCGTAGGCGGTCACGGCCTGCGGCCAGTTCTCCAGCCGGCGCAGGAACTCGGCACGCGCGGCGCTGAGGTAGCCGTAGGTCGCCAGAACCGGATCGGCGAGCAGCGGTGCCAGTGCGTCCAGTCCGGCTTGAGGCCCGTCGCGCAGGCCGACCGCGACGGCGCGGTTGAGCTCGACCACCGGCGACGGCCACAGCCGGAGCATGACGTCGTAGATGTCCACGATCTCCGCCCAGTCGGTGTCGGCCCAGCTCGGCGCTTCCGCGTGCAGGGCGGCGATAGCGGCCTGCAGCGCGTACCGGCTCGGTGGCCGCCGCCGCAGGGCCTCGGTCAGCAGCGCCTGGCCCTCGCCGATGAGCTGCCGGTCCCAGCGCGAACGGTCCTGTTCGGACAAGAGCAGCAGACGCCCGGAGCCGGTCGTCCGGGTCTCCTGCCGCGCCGCGTTGAGCAGCAACAGGGCGAGCAGCGCACCGGTCTCCGCGTTGGCCGGCATGAACAGGTGCAACACGCGGGCCAGCCGGATCGCGCTGTCGGTCAGGTCACGGCGCACCAGGTGGGCACCGAGCGGCGCGGTGTGCCCGGTCGTGAAGATGAGGTGGACGACCTCCAGAACGGCGCCGACCCGCTCCTCCAACTGGTCGGGACCCGGCACCCGGTACGGGATCCGGGCCGCGGCGATCTTCTTCTTGGCACGGGTGATGCGGGCCGCCATGGTGGCAGGCGGCACCAGGAACGCCCTGGCCACCTCAGGCGTGGACAGGCCGCAGACCAGACGCAGCGTCAGCGCCACCCGCGCGTCCGGAGACAGGGCCGGGTGGGTGCACGTGAAGATGAGCCGCAGCCGATCGTCGTTCAACGCGTCCTCGGGCCCTGGCACCACCTCGTCCGCGACCAGCAGCGGCATCCTGCGGCGGAACACCGACTCGCGGCGCATCAGGTCGAGGGCCCGGTTGCGGGCACAGGTGGTCAGCCAGGCCCCCGGCCGGTCCGGGACGCCCCTCTCGCCCCACGTCTCCAGGGCTTGCGCGTACGCGTCCTGCGCGCACTCCTCGGCCAGGTCGAGATCGCGGGTCAGCTGGGCGGTGCTGCCGAGCACCCCGGCCCAGTCGCGGCGGTGGGCCTCGGCCACCGCCGCGACGACCTCGTCTTCGGTGGCGCTCACCCGTGCTCGACCACCGGGCGGATCTCCAGGCCGCTGTGCGTGTGGTTCAGCTCGGGCAACAGCCTCGCCAGCTCCAGCACCTCGTCCAGGTCGGCCGCCTCGACCAGGTAGTACCCGCCGAGCCCTTCCTTGGTCTCCAGGAACGGCCCGTCGGTGGTGTGCACCTGGCCGCGGGCGTCCGCGCGCAGCGACGTGGCCGTGGGAACCGGTTCGAGCTGCCGCCCGTCGAGAACGCGGGTACCGGCCTTCGCCGCGAACGCCGCGTGACCGGCGTTGTGCGCCTCCCACTGCTCACCGGTCATCGAGTCCCACTGCTCGGCGTCGCCGTAGATGAGGATCATGTACTTCGCCACGTCGTCAACCCCTCGGGTACGGGCCCGCTCTGTCGTGGGCCTCTACCGTACGACGAAGAAGACGAACGCCAGATCGACAGCAGGGACGAAATCCAGTCCTCGTACCCACCACGGTCGATCTTGAGACTGCCACCCTCGAGTTGGTCACGAGGTCAACGCTCAGGTGGAGATGTACTCGGTGGGGGTCTGGTCGTAGCGCTTGCGGAAGGCTCGGATGAAGTGGCTGCTGTCGGCGAACCGCCATCGGGCCGCGACCTCGGAAACCGTGTGGCCGGCGGTCAAGGCTCGGCGTGCCTCTTCCAGGCGGCGGCGCCGGATGTAGCCGGCCGTCGTCTCCCCGGTGGCGGCGAAGGCGCGGCTGAGCGTGCGTACTGAGACGTGCAACTCGCGTGCCAGCAGCCCGGGTGTCAGCTCGTGGTCGGTGAGCCGCTGGTCGGCGAGTTCACGGGCGGCCCGTGCCAGGGCGGGTGCCAGGCCGGGCTGGGTGTCGTCGACGTACTGGCGCACCACGCCCCTGGCGAGCTCGACCAACGCGTTGCGGGCCGCGGACAAGCCGGCGGCCTCGAGGTCGTCGATCGTGTCGTGCAGCAGGCTCGCGTGCGCCAGCAGGAGCCGCACCTCGGGTGCGGTGGCCGGTCTGGTCATCGGCGCGTCACCGCGGTAGCCGCCGATCTCGGCGAGGGGGACCCCGATCGTTCGCGCTGCGGTCCGCGGGTCCGCTTCGAAGCCGGCCAGGCCGCCGGCGCGATGGATCATGAACTGGCCGGCCTGGACCGGGAGCGCCGCACGGTCGTAGCGCAGCGTCCAGGCACCTCGGCGTACCGCGTACAACCGGAGCTCCGTCTCGTCCTCCGGAGAGGTCCGCGCCCGCACTCCCGTCGGGGTGTGGAAGTCCGTCACCACAACATCTTGTACTCGGGCGTCACGGCTCCGGACACGTGCGCCGGCGGCCGCGACCTGTTCGGCCGAGCGCGGCGCGCACCCCGGTGCCGCGTCGACCGGCCCGGGCCGTGTCGTGTGGCGACGGGACGCGTTCATCGGCCCATCCAACCACTTGTCCCGGAAGTCCCACCGGCTGGCTCGCCTGTTCAAGCCGCGCCGGCCGGGCGCTTCTACGGTGGCGGGCGAGCCGGTCGGCGATGAGCACAAGCCGGCCCACGATGAGGAAAAGGTGAGAAGTTGGCACGGCACGTGACGATCGTCGGGGGTGGTCTGGGCGGTCTTGCCCTGGCCCGCATCCTGCACCTGCGCGGGATCCCGTCGGCGGTCTACGAGCTCGACGCGTCGTCGCGGGCGCGCGATGCGGGCGGCACGCCCGGCCTGAACGCGGACTCGGGTCAGCGGGCACTCGCCGAGGCCGGCCTGTTCGAGGAGTTCCGGTCGATCGCGCGGGACGCGGGAGAGACGACACGCCTGCTCGACCGGTTCGGGGTCGTGCACTTCGACCAGGCGTACGAGGGCGGTGTCGGCGTGCGGCCGGAGGTGGACCGCGGTGACCTGAGGCGGCTGCTGGTCGAGTCGTTGCCCGAGGGCGTGATCCGCTGGAACGCGAAGGTGGCCTCGGTGCCGAGACCCGGCGGTGGACGGACGGAGCTCACCTTGGACAACGGCGAAGTCGTGGAAGCCGACGTCCTGGTGGGCGCCGACGGCTCCTGGTCGAAGGTGCGCCCGCTGCTGACGGACGCGGTCCCCGTCCACTCCGGCGTCGACTTCGTCGAGGACGTACTGACCGATGTCGACGAGAGGCATCGTGAGGCGGCGCACCTGGTCGGCCCGGGGTCGATGTACGCCCTCGCGGAAGGCCGCGGGATCATCGCCCAGCGCAACGGTGGCGGCATGATCAGAACGTACTTCGCGGTCCGCGGCGACGAAAGCTGGGCGCACACGGTCGTCGATCCCACCGATCCGGCCGGCACTCGTCAGCGGCTGCTGGAGATCTTTCACGACTTCGCGCCCGGCCTCCGCGCGCTGATCGGCGAGGGTGAGGGACCCCTGGTTCCACGGCCGATCCACGCTCTTCCGGTGGGGCTGAGGTGGGCGCGGACCCCCGGCGTGACCCTGCTCGGCGACGCGGCGCACGTGATGTCCCCGTTCGCCGGGCAGGGAGCGAACCTCGCGTTGCTCGACGCCGCGGAGCTCGGCGCCGCGCTGGCGGACCACTCCGACGTGGAACTCGCGCTCACCACGTACGAGACGGCGATGTTCTCCCGCGCCGAGGCGGCCGGCCGCGCGTCGGCGGACAACCTCGTCGCCAGCTTCGCCCCCGACGCGCCGCACCAACTGGTCGGCCAGGCCAGGACTTTCATGCGGCGAAAGGCCGAAGAGGTGGCCCCGCCCACATGACCGGGCGAGCGTGCACCGAGGTCCACGCGGGCCCGAGCACGGGTCGGTGGTGTGCGCTGCGACCGGCGGTCCGGCCTTTGTCGGTATGCCACGACGCGGGATCGGTCAGAGACGGCGGTCGCGGGCTGAGGCCATGCCGAGCCAGGTGTGGGGGTTGCCTTCCCAGCACCAGCCCGGTTTGGCGCGTGCCGGCTGATCCAGATGGCGGGAACTCGGCGGTCGCCACAGCGAGATCCGCCGAGGGAGAAGCACTTGTTCTTGACCAGGACCTCGAGGAAGTGGGTGATCAGCGCGATCCCTTCCCCGATGGTGAGCAGGGTCCTGCCCCTGGCGGCGATGGTGGTCATGGCGTCGTTGGGCACGGCGCCTCAGAACTCCTCGCCACGTTCGACATCGACGAGCAGGTAGGCGTGGTGGTCGGAGACTCCGGTCTGCGTGGCGACGAATCGCTGGAGCGCACCGGGTTCGAACGAACGGTCGACGAACCCGGGCTCGTCCTTGCCGTGCAGGGTGGTGCGGGGCATGGTCTGTTCGACGGGCACGACCTGCCGGGTGACCACGAGCAGGAACGGGACGTGGCCGGTGTCCGGCTCGCACCGCCGGCCTTCGAGGTTGCCGGCGAGGTCGCGCAGAGGCGTGACGAGTGCGTCGAATCGTGCCGGGGACTACCCGGCCATGGCCGGGTAGTCCCGTTCGACGAGGTTGCCGACCTGTCGGTCGAACTCGGCGCTCGCGTCGGGAGATGGTTGGTGGGTCATGTGGTCCTTCTACGGTCAGCCGCTGACTCGGGCGAGTGCACCGGTTTCCAGCGCCGTCCACAGTGCACGGTCGGGGCCGAGGACGATGCCGTGCGGTTCGGAGCCGGGGGTGGGCAGGTCGTGGGTCTCGATCACGCCGTCGGTGGTGATGGACCCGACGCGGTTGCCGCCCCATTCGGTGAACCACAGCTTGCCGTCGCCGCCGGGGGTGATGGCGTGCGGCCGGCCGGTGCGGTCGGGCAGCGGGAACTCGGTCACCGTGCCGTCGGGGGTGATCCGGCCGATCTGCCCGGCTGCGATCTCGACGAACCACAGCGCCCCGTCCGGCCCCGCGGTGATCCCGACCGGTGCGGCGGCCTCGGTCGGCAGCGGGTGGACGGTGACCGTGCCGTCCACGTCGATCCGGCCGATGGCGTTGGCCTGGTTCAGGGTGAACCACATCCCGCCGTCCGCGCCCGCGGTGATGGCGGACGGGAACGCGCCGGCGGCCGGAAGCGGGAATTCGGTGACCTTCCCGTCACCGGTGATGCGGCCGATGCGGCCGGCGGCGGTCTCGGTGAACCACAACGCGCCATCGGGGCCGGCGGCGATGCCGAACGGCCCGCACTCCGGTGTGGGCAGCGGGAACTCCGTGACCCGGCCATCGGTGGTGATCCGGCCGATCCGGTGCGCCCGGTACTCGGTGAACCACAACGCGCCGTCCGGGCCGGGGGTGAGGATCGTCGGTCCGCAGTCCGGGTCGAGCTGGTGGGTCTCCGGCTCGCCGCCGGGCACCAGCCGGCCGATTTGTCCACTCTGGACCAGCGTGTACCAGAGCGCGCCGTCCGGGCCGGTGGTGATCGCGTACGGCCCTGCGCCGGGCACGGTGTGTTCCTGGACGGATGTCATCGGATTCCTTCAGCGATGCGGGCGATGTCGGCAGGGGTCCCCGCCATGATGACGCGGGCGTGCTCGGTGACGAGGTCGACCGGCCAGTCCCACCAGGCGGCTCGGCGCAGCAGCTCGACGTCGGCGTCGTCGAAGCGACGGCGGATCGCCTTGGCCGGGTTGCCGCCGACGACGGTGTACGGCGGAACGTCCGCGGTGACCACGGCGCCTGTCGCGACGACGGCTCCGTCGCCGATGGTCACGCCGGGCATGACGGTGGCGTGGTGGCCGAACCAGACGTCGTTGCCGATCACGGTGTCGCCGCGGCTGGGCATGCCGGTGACGATGTCGAGGGTCTTCTCCGCCCATTCGCCGCCGAACATGGTGAACGGGTAGGTGGACACTCCCATCGTGGGGTGTTCCGCGCCGGCCATCAGGAACCGGGTGTCGGTGGCGATGGCGCAGTACCTGCCGATGACCAGCCGTTCGGGGCCGTAGGCGTAGAGCACGTTGCGGTGCTCGAACTCCGTGGCGCTGTCCGGGTCGTCGTAGTAGGTGTACTCCCCCACATCGATCTTCGGCGAGCTGATCAGCGGTTTCAGGAACACCACCCGGTCGTGCGCGGGCAGCGGGTGGAGGGTCATCGGATCGGGTGTCAACGTCGAGCTCCTGATGAAGGGACGGGTGCGGGCACGGGGTCGAGGAAACCGTGGCGCGGCGCAGGCGGCTCCGCTCGGTGACCATGACGACCTGGCCGGGTCGCGGTCGTTCCGGCTCGCCAGGTACCGCCTGACCAGCTCGTCGATGTCGGACATGGTCGTTCTCCCCCGGCCACCGTGCTCTTGGGACCAAGCTACGGCCGGGGACGAGGTGCGGAATCTGTCACATCCCGGTAGTTCGGTCCGGGGACCGCCGGTCGGTTTAAGTACTGTCGCCCCGTGTTGCACGGGCGGGGGAAGGAAACATCGGTCATCGACCGGTTGCTGGCGGACTGCCGGACAGGTCGGAGCGGGTGCCTGCTCGTCACCGGGGAAGCGGGCATCGGCAAGACCGCGCTGCTGGAGCACGCCGCCTCGGCGGCCGGCGGGTGGCGGATCATGCGCAGCACCGGGATCGAGTCCGAGGCGCACCTGCCGTTCGCCGGCCTGCACCTGCTGCTGCGCCCCGCTCTCGACCGGGCCGACGCCCTGCCCGCCCCGCAGGCGCGTGCCTTGCGAGGGGCCTTCGGGCTCGCTCAGGCCGAACCGGGCGACCGCATGCTCGTCGGCCTCGCCGTCCTCTCCCTGCTCGCCGAGTTCGCCGACGGAAAGCCCGTGCTGTGCCTGGTCGATGACGCACAATGGCTGGACCGGGCGTCGGCAGAGGCCCTGCTGTTCGCCGCGCGCCGGCTCGACACCGAGGGCATCGCCCTGATCGTCGCCGCCCGCCCCGGCTTCGAGGCGCCCGGACTGGCCAGGATGGCGCTGACCGGGCTCGACGCGCCCGCCGCCGCCGGACTGCTGGCCGAGCACGCCGCCACGCTGTCCCCCACCGACCGGTACCGGGTGCTGGCGCAGGCGCGGGGCAACCCGCTCGCCCTGCTCGAACTGCCGGCCGCCCTCGCCTCCCACCGGCCGTCCGGTGGCCGTCACGTCCTGCCGATGACGGCCACCGTCCAGGCGGCGTTCCTCGACCAGGTGCGGCGGCTACCCGAGCCGAGCCGGCACCTGCTCCTGGTCGCGGCCGCCGAGGACACCGGTGACCGCGGCGTCGTCCTGCGCGCCGCCGCCACGCTCGGCTGCCGCCCGGCAGACCTGGTGCCCGCGGAAACCGCTCGGCTGATCGAGCTGGACGACCTCACCGTGCGCTTCCGGCACCCCCTCGTGCGATCAGCCGTCTACCAGGCCGCGCCGGTCAGCCTCCGCCTCGTCGTGCACACCGCACTCGCTGACGCCCTCGACCAGCCGGAGGACGCCGACCGGCGGGCCTGGCACCACGCGCTGGTCGCCACCGGCCCCGACGAGCAGGTGGCCGCGGAACTGGAGAGCACCGCTCAACGGGCCGTCGCGCGCAGCGGGTACGCCGCCGCATCGGCGGCCTACGAACGGGCCGCGCAGCTGACGCCGCCCGGCGTGGACCACGCCCGCCGCCACGTGCTGGCCGCCGAAGCGGCCGCCGAGGAAGGCGACGTCGAACGCATGGCCGAGCTCGCCGGTCGCGGCGCCACGGGCACCGGCGACCCGGCCTTGACCGTCCGCGCCATCCGGGTTCGCGCCACCGCGGCGTTCCACCACGGCTTGCTCCGCACCGCTCGCCGGCTGCTGACCGAGGCAGCCGATCTCACGCGGACCACCGACCCGTCGCTGGCCGCCCACCTGCTGCTCGACGCGGTGCACGCCACCTGGTACCTCGGGGAGGACGAGATCGCGGGCACCGCGAACCGGCTGGACGCCCTGCCGTTGCCTCCCGGCGATCCGCTCACCCACGTCGCCCGCCTGCTGACCTGCGCCGTGCGGTCCGCCATCGGCCAGGAAGACCCGGACGCCCTCACGAGGCGGATCGCGGACGCCCGGCGGACCGGGTTCGGTGGCCCGCACGACACCCTCCTCGTCGGCGCCACCAGCCTCCAAGCCGTCGGCCAGGACGACGAGGCACACCGGGTGGCCCACGAGCTCCTCACCCGGTGCCGCGACCAGGGCCGGCTCGGCCGGACACCGCCGGTGCTGGCGTGCGTCGCCCGATCCTCGACCTTCCTCGGCCGCCACACCGACGCCTGGGACGAGGCGAGCCAGGCGCTGAACATCGCACAGGAGCTCGGCCACCGGCAGTGGATCGCCGAAACCAGCGGCGTGCTGGCCTACCTCGCGGCGGTGTCGGGTGACGAGCGGCGCTGCCACGCCTTCGCCGACGACGCGCTCACCGCGCCGGAACCCGGCGCACCCCCGCCCGGCATGTCCTGGGCGCAGTGGGCCCTGGCCCTGCTCGACCTCGGCCACGCCCGCTGGGAGTCCGCCCTCACCCGCCTGACGGCACTCCACAAAGGACCGGTTCGGCACCAGCTCCCGGGTCTGCGCAGCATCCCCGACCTGATCGAGGCGGCGGCACGGCTCGGCCGCACGGCCGACGTCCACCAGCCGCTCGCCCGGCTCACGGACTGGGCACACCACGCCGGGAGGACGTGGATCGACGCGCACGTCCAGCGCTGCCGCGCACTGCTCGCGCCCGAAGCCGAGGCCGACGACCTGTACCGGGCCGCGCTGCGCCTCCACCCCGCTGACCGGCAGTTCGAACGCGCGCGAACGGCTCTGCTCTACGGCGAATGGCTGCGCCGGATGCGCCGCAAGTCCGAAGCCAGAGCCCAGCTCCGCGACGCGTTCGAGACGTTCCACAGGCTTGGCGCCACGCCGTGGGTGGAGCGAGCCGGCACAGAGCTCGAGGCCGCCGGGGAAGTCGTGCCGAAGCCCGAGACCGCGGACGGCGCTCTCGCGGTGCTCACCCCGCAGGAACGGAAGATCATTCGCCTCGCCGCACGCGGACTGTCCAACCGGGACATCGCAGCGCAGTTGTTCCTCAGCCCGCGCACTGTCGGATACCACCTCTACAAGGCATTCCCCAAACTCGGAGTCAGCGCACGAACCGAGCTTGCCACCCTCGAACTCGCAGCTGGCCCTTGAGACCACGTTCAGGCCGACGGCCCGCAATTCGGAAAGCGCTTACCAAACGCGCCGTCGATGACTGTCGAATGAACCGCATCGACCGTTGACCTGCCTCCCCGGTTGCTGCTGTCATGAAAGCACGAAATCTGGGAACGCTCCCAGAACCACAGCGGAGGAGCAACGGTGCTCAGCAATGGTGGCGTGCGCGCGATGGCCGCGGGAGCGGCGGCCATCGTGGTCGCGGGAGGCTTCACGGCGGCGGGCCTGGCCTCGGCCGCTCCCGGCTGCGAAGTCGACTACGTGGTGCAGAACAAGTGGGAGGGCGGGTTCTCCGCCAACGTCACGATCAAGAACGGCGGTGATCCGATCAGCGGCTGGCGCTTGGCGTGGACATTCCCCGGCTCAGAGCGGTACGGACAGGGGTGGAACGCGACGTTCTCGGCTTCCGGAGCGGACGTAACGGCATCCAATGTGGACTGGAATCGCGAGATTCCCACCGGTGGCACGGCGTCGTTCGGTTTCAACGGCACGGTTTCCGGTTCTGATGTCGGCAAGCCGAGCGCTTTCACGCTCAACGGAACGCTGTGCACAGGCGGTGCCGAACCCACTCCCACCACCACAACCACGACCAGCACGGACCCTGGTCCGGAACCAGGTGATCCTTCCGGGCGCAAGCAGGTGGAGCGGCTGGACCGCGGTGTGGTGAGCGTGCGCTCGGGCAGTGGGAACCTGGTGAGCTGGCGGTTGCTCGCCGGGGACGCGCGCGACACCGGGTTCAACGTCTACCGCAGTGGGACGAAGCTCAACTCGGCACCGATCACGGCATCCACCAACTACCTCGACGCCGGTGGTCCTTCCGGTGCGTCTTACACCGTAAGGCCGGTCGTCAACGGCGTTGAACAGCCGGCGTCACCCGCATCGCTGTCATTCGCAGCGGGCTATTTCGATGTACCGATCTCGCCACCGGGCAACGGGTACAGCGCGAACGACGCCAGCGTGGGTGACGTGGACGGCGACGGCCAGTACGAGATCTTCCTGAAGTGGTATCCCGACAACGCCAAGGACAACGCGCAGGCCGGCGTCACCGACAACACCTTCATCGACGCCTACCGTCTCGACGGCACCCGGTTGTGGCGGATCGACCTGGGCCGCAACATCCGCTCCGGCGCGCACTACACCCAGTTCCAGGTCTACGACTACGACGGTGACGGCCGCGCCGAAATCGCGATGAAGACCGCCGACGGCACCCGTGACGGCCGGGGAACGGTCATCGGCAACGCCTCGGCGGACTACCGCAACGGCGAGGGCTACGTGCTGGCAGGACCGGAGTTCCTGACGATGTTCAGCGGTCTCACCGGTGCCGCGCTGTCCACCGTCAGCTACGACCCACCGCGCGGCAACGTGGCGTCGTGGGGCGACAGCTACGGCAATCGCGTCGACCGGTTCCTCGCGGGTACCGCCTACCTCGACGGTGCTCGCCCGTCGCTGATCATGGCTCGCGGCTACTACACGCGGGCGGTGATCGCGGCGTGGGACTTCCGCAACGGCCAGCTGGTCAAGCGGTGGACGTTCGACTCGAACGCCTCCGGGAACGGAACCTATGCGGGACAGGGCAACCACGCGCTGACCATCGGTGACGTGGATGCCGATGGCCGCGACGAGATCGTCTACGGCGCGGCGGCCGTAGACGACAACGGCGGCGGTCTGTGGAACACCCGCTTCGGTCACGGCGACGCGGCCCATCTGGGCGATCTCGACCCGTCCCGCCCCGGACTCGAGTACTACAAGGTGTCGGAGGACGGCAGCCAGCCGGGCTCGTGGTTCGCTGACGCCCGTACTGGTCAGGTCCTCTGGCGGACCGCGCCGGCGGGCGACAACGGCCGCGGTGTGTCCGGGGACATCTACGCGGGCAGCCCCGGTGCCGAGTCGTGGTCGAGCGCGGACAGTCAGCTGTACAACACGAGGGGACAGACGGTCGGCCGCAAGCCGTCGTCGACGAACTTCCTGATCTGGTGGGACGACGATCCCAGCCGTGAGCTGCTCGACGGCACCCGCATCGACAAGTACGGCACCGCTGGCGACACACGCTTGCTCACCGCGTCGAACGTGCACTCGAACAACGGCACCAAGTCCACCCCGTCGCTGTCCGGTGACATCCTCGGCGACTGGCGCGAGGAAGTCGTCTGGCCGACCAGCGACAACCGGGCGCTGCGCATCTACAGCACGCCGAACCAGACCGACCGCCGCATCCCGACGCTGATGCACGATCCCCAGTACCGGGTCGCGATCGCCTGGCAGAACACCGCCTACAACCAGCCGCCGCACCCGAGCTTCCACATCGGGGCCGGTATGGCCACTCCTCCCTGGCCGGACGTCCACTACGCGAGGTGACCGGCTGGTAGGTCGGCACCACGTTGATCCGACTCGGCTCGGACCAAGGGCCGGTTCGTGAGGATGAACCGCTCCCCGGAAGTTGGACTGGGAATCCAGTTCCGACTCTCCGGGGAGTGGTTCGTTGCGTCCACAGAGTTCGTTGTCTGAGCAGCAGCGGGAGTCCGCTGTTGCGTTGTTCGAGGCCGGGTATGGCAGAGATGCTGTCGCGACCCGGTTGGAGGTGTCCGCGGCGGCGGTGCGACGCTTGCACGATCGTTGGAGGTTGTGGAGCGCGGGAGCGCTGATGGACAAGCCGGACAGACGGTCGTTCACCTTCGAGTTCAAGCTCGAGGTCGTGCGTCGCTATGTCAGCGGTGAGGCGACCGCGCTCGAGCTGGCCCGCGAGCACGACCTGTCCCCGCCCAAGC
>NZ_FNCC01000013.1 GCF_900100955.1 Lentzea fradiae
TATCCGGTATTAGACCTCGTTTCCAAGGCTTATCCCAGAGTACAGGGCAGGTTACCCACGTGTTACTCACCCGTTCGCCGCTCGTGTACCCCGAAGGGCCTTACCGCTCGACTTGCATGTGTTAAGCACGCCGCCAGCGTTCGTCCTGAGCCAGGATCAAACTCTCCAATAAGGACTGTGTTTGATCGCTCCAGACGGAATATGTCTGGCAATCTGGTATTACTACTCAAAGGAATACTCCTGACGAGGAGTATTCATATTACTGGCTGTGTTTCGGCACGCTGTTGAGTTCTCAAAGAACACGCGCTCATCATCACGCTCCGCCATGCGGCGGCCCGATCCGAGGCTGTGTCGTACATAAGCTTGTGTTTGAAACTTCCGACGCCCTTGGCCTCTGAGCTCAGACGAGCTACCGGCTGGGTCTTCGTCGTTTCGAGGTTACCCACTCTACCACACTGGGTGGAAGCTTGGTTCGTGACCTCCGCCGCACTCCGTTCCGGTGTTCCCGGCCCGTTCCGCGCTGGCAGAGAGAAAGTTACACGCACGCCAACCCAGGGTCAAATCGGGGGCACCGCAGCCACCCGCGGCTAGAAAACCGCAGGTCAGCGGCCCCGTGCAGGACCCAGGACCACGCTATCGCAGCCCGAATCCCGGCACACTGTGACCGCCGTCACGTTCAGAAAGATCGAAGGCCGCCGAACCCGAGGGGGTTCGGCGGCCTTCAGCGACCGGTAGTCGCAGGTCAGGGCTGCACTCGCACGCCGGCGTTGTTGCGCTTGCCGCGGCGGAGCACCAGCCACTTGCCGTGGAGCAGGTCCGACGAGGACGGCTTCCACTCCTCGGAGGTCACCTTCTCGTTGTTCACGTAGGCACCCCCCTCGTTCACCGTCCGCCGGGCCGCGCCCCTGCTGTCGGCCAGGCCGGACGCGATCAGCAGGTCGACGATCGTCGGCTCGTCGGCCAGCCGGACCTCGCCGGTCGGCGCCTCGGCTAGTGCGGCCTCCAGGACCGGTGCGTCGAGGTCGCGCAGCTCGCCGCGGCCGAACAGCGCCGACGAGGCGAGGACGACCTGCTGCGTCGCGCGCTCGCCGTGGACCAAGTCCGTGAACTCCTGCGCGAGTCGCTTCTGCGCGGTGCGCAGGTGCGGCTTCTCCGCGGTCTCCTTCTCCAGCGCGTCGAGCTCCTCGCGGGAGAGGAACGTGAAGAGCCGCAGGTAGCGGAGCACGTCGGCGTCACCGACGTTCACGAAGTACTGGTACCAGGCGTACGGCGAGGTCATCTCCGGGTCGAGCCACACGTTGCCGCCGCCGGTGGACTTGCCGAACTTGCGGCCCTCGGCATCGGTGACCAGCGGTGCGGTCAGGGCGTGCACGTGCTTGCCCTCGACGCGGCGGATCAGGTCGACGCCGCCGACGATGTTGCCCCACTGGTCCGAGCCGCCGATCTGCAGCGCGGTGCCGTACTTGCGGTGCAGCTCCAGGTAGTCGTTGGACTGCAGGAGCAGGTAGCTGAACTCGGTGTAGGACATGCCGTCGGTCTGGAGGCGGCGCTTGACCGTCTCGCGCGACAGCATGACGTTGATCGAGAAGTGCTTGCCGACGTCGCGCAGGAACTCGAGCGCGGTGACCTGGCCGGTCCAGTTGAGGTTGTTCTCGACGACCGCGCCCGTGGGCGAGTCGTCGAACTCGACGAACCGCTCCAGTTGGCCGCGGATGCGCCCGGCCCACTCGGCGACGGTGTCCAGCGAGTTCAGCGTGCGCTCACCGGTGTCGCGCGGGTCGCCGATCATGCCCGTGGCACCGCCCGCCAGGACGATCGGCCGGTGGCCCGCCATCTGGAAGCGCTTGAGCATGAGCAGCGGGACCAGGTTGCCGGCGTGCAGCGAGGGCGCCGTCGGGTCGAAACCGCAATAGAGCGTGAGCGGGCCGGCGTCCAGGTCCTTCCGGAGTGCGTCGAGGTCGGTGGACGTCGCGATCAGGCCGCGCCAGGAGAGTTCGTCAAGGATGTGCTCGCTCACGACGGCCATTGTCCCCTACCTGGTCCAACGGGTTTCGGGAAGGTGTGCCGACGGGTACGTCCGTGGGCATGACGGACCCACGTGATGCCGAGTTACGGCGGCCCACCGAGCGCATGCCTCGCGTGAACGAGCCGGTCGTCGAGCAGGTGGTCGAGCGTGACGACGACTACCGCAGGGTGCGGACGGTGCGTGCCGTCTGCGCGGTGATTGATGTCGTGTGCTGGCTGTTCGCGATCGTGCTGTTCGTGCACATCTTCCTGGTGATCGCGGAGGCCAACGCGGGCAACGGGTTCTTCCAGTTCGTCTCGGGGTGGGCCGACGGCGTCACCCTGGGCCTGGACGGCCTGTTCACGCCGGACAACGACAAGGTGGCGACGCTGCTCAACGAGGGCCTGGCCGCGTTGCTGTGGCTGGTCATCGGTGCGTTGCTGACGAACCTGATCAGGCGGCTGGCGTTGCCGGTCGGTCATCGGCGCGCCTGGTACCGCAGGACGGTCCGGCCCTAGCAGAATCACGGGGTGCCGGAGTACGAGTTCGACGTCGCCCCGTCGTTCGCCGACGAGGACCGCGCCCGGGTCTTGCAGGTGGTCGACCGCCTGAAGGACCTGGGCGTATCGGTGTACTACGACGAGGACCAGGCCGTGGAGCGCTGGGGCTTGGACCTCGTCGAACACACCTCCGAAACCTACGGCAGTCGTGTCCGCTACGTGCTTCCGTTCGTCTCACAGCACTACGTCGACGAACGGTGGGCGCGTCTGCAACGCCGCGTGGCGAACGCACGCGCGTTGGAGCAACAAGCCGAGTTCCTGCTGCCGATCCGCATCGACGACACGGACGTGCCGGGACTACTTGCGAGCGTCGGCTACCTGGACGTGCGCGTGCACAGCACCGAGGTCATCGCACAGGCCGTGGTGCAGAAGCTCGCACAGCACCGCGCGTCGTTCACGTCGGCCACGCCGATCACGCCGCAGTCGGTGGCCGCGCTGGCACGGGAGAAGCCGCGCGGCTGGGAGTACCTGCTCTACGTCACCGTTGTGGCACAAGGACTTGCGGAGCTGGAGCAGAAGTACTGGGAGCACTTCCTGCGGTACGCGCCGCGCAACGGTTCCGTCGAACACGGCAACGGCATCTCGCTCATCCGGGACCGCAACGTGCTGCTCGGCGAGATCATCAAGGTCGCGGTGGACACGGTGTTCACGGCGGACACGCAGGAGGCCGCGTTCGGCGGGCCCGGAGTGCCGGGCGACCCCGAACGGATCGTGCACCTCGGTGAGCTGTTCGTGCGGACGTTCGACGAGATCCTGGAATGGGCGCGCGGAATCCACGGCACCAGCTACGCCGACGAACGCGCACGGGCCGCCGCACGCATCCAGGCCCAGTTCGCCGATCAGCAGCTGCGGGCGATGCACGAGGTCGCGCAGAACCTGCGGGAGGTGGCGGACACGCTGGTCGAGCGGTTGACGGCCGGGGAGCAGATCAACGTGACCGTGCCGCTGGTGTTCGAGGTGGATCCGGCTTTGGAGCGGGAGTTCAAGGCGGCGCTGGAGAAGCTGTCACGGTGACTTGCGGCGTTTGCCGCCCCGCTTGTACGTCGACACCGCCGGCGAGTCGATCCAGAACCGCCACGGCACGTCCATCGCCACCGCGACGCCCACCCGCGGCCCGGAGAACACCTCGCCCGCCGGCTCCCCCGCGTACAGGCGCACGGGCGAGTCGGGTGAGGTCAGGTCCACGCCGTTCTGGGTGCGGTCCAGGCCGAGGACCTTGCACAGCCTGGCCGGACCCTTGGCCAGTTCGGCGGCGGAGCGGGAGGCGGGGCGGCGGGAGAACGCGATGTCCTCGCCGGAGACGACCTCGCCTGCCCGGAGCAGTACGGCGCCGGCTACGCCGTCGGTCAGGGAGACGACGTTCGCGCAGAAGTGCATGCCGTAGACGAAGTAGACGTAGAGGTGGCCGGCTGGGCCGAACATCACCTCGTTGCGCGGGGTCTTGCCTCGGTAGCAGTGGGACGCGGGGTCGTCGCCGCCGCGGTACGCCTCCACCTCGACGACGCGGACGCGCACGTCGCCTGCCTCCAGGTACGAGCCGAGGAGGAGCTGGGCGGCATCGACCGGGTCGATGGCCAGCTCCTCCCTGGTCAGCAGCCTAGAAGTCACGTGCTGCCGCGGCCTTGGCCACGAGGGCGTCGAGCTGTTCGCGGACGCGGTCGGGGGCGGTGCCGCCGTGGGCGTTGCGCGAGGCGATGGAGCCTTCGACGGTCAGCACGGACCTCACCTCGGGGGTGAGGGCCGGGGAGATCGCGGCGAACTCCTCGTCGGTCAGGTCCTCCAGGCCGACGCCGCGGGACTCGGCGGTGCGGACGCACGCGCCCGCTGCCTCGTGGGCCACGCGGAACGGGACGCCCTGGCGCACCAGCCACTCGGCGATGTCCGTGGCCAGGGTGAAGCCGGCGGGGGCCAGGGAGGCCATGCGGTCGGTGTCGAACCTGAGGGTGGCGACCATGCCGGCGAAGGCGGGGAGCAGGATCTCCAGCTGCTCGACCGAGTCGAACAGCGGTTCCTTGTCCTCTTGCAGGTCGCGGTTGTACGCGAGCGGCTGGGCCTTCAGCGTGGCGAGCAGGCCCGCCAGGTTGCCGATCAGGCGGCCGGACTTGCCGCGGGCCAGCTCGGCGACGTCGGGGTTCTTCTTCTGCGGCATGATCGAGCTGCCGGTGGACCAGGCGTCGTCGAGGACCGCGAAGCGGAACTCGGCGGTGGTCCAGATGATGACCTCCTCGGCGATGCGCGAGAGGTTCACGCTGACCATCGCGAGGACGAACGCGATCTCGGCGGCGAAGTCGCGGGACGCGGTGCCGTCGATCGAGTTCTCGACCGGGGCGTAGAAGCCCAGGTCGGCGGCCACCTTCGCCGGGTCGAGGCCGAGCGAGGAGCCGGCCAGGGCGCCGGAGCCGTAGGGGGAGAACGCGGCGCGCTCGTCCCAGTCGTGCAGGCGGTCGACGTCGCGCAGCAGCGCGTGCGCGTGGGCCAGCAGGTGGTGCGAGAGCAGCACGGGCTGGGCGGACTGCAGGTGGGTGCGGCCCGGCATCACGGCGCCGAAGTGCGTCTCGGACTGCGCGGCCAGGGCGTCCACGACGTCCAGCACACCGGACGCGACGCGGCGGGCGGCGTCGCGCAGCCACATCCGGAACAGGGTCGCCACCTGGTCGTTGCGGGAACGGCCCGCGCGCAGCTTGCCGCCGAGCTCGGTGCCCGCGCGGTCGATCAGGCCGCGTTCCAGTGCGGTGTGGACGTCCTCGTCCTCCAGCACCGGGGTGAACGCGCCGGACTCGACGTCGGCGAGCAGCTCGTCCAGCGCCTTCTGCATGCCGGCCAGCTCGTCGTCCGTCAGCAGCCCGGCGGCGTGCAGCACGCGGGCGTGCGCGCGGGAACCGGCGATGTCGTACGGCGCGAGCCGCCAGTCGAAGTGCGTCGACAGCGACAGCCGGGCCATCGCCTCGGCCGGTCCCGACTCGAACCGGCCACCCCACAAAGAACTCATTACGGTGCAACTCTCATTTGGCGAACTCAGCTGGCGAAGTCGTAAAGCGATTCTTCCGAACGGGCTACCAGGCCGACCACGCGCCCCTCGTGGAGCGAGACGTCGACCTGGCCGCTGCCGGACGGCAGGGCCATCCGCGCGACCCTGACGGCGACCGATCCCAGGCTGGACCTGACGACGCCGGCGCGGAAGTTGAGCTCGCGGACGGCCTCGGCGACGGAGACGGTCTCGCCGTCCACCGCCACGGGCACGCCCGCGTCGAACGTCAGGACGGCGTGCACCGGTTCATTCATCGCCGGAACCCGTGGCCAGCGCGGCGATCCGCTCGGCCAGCCCGGCGCCGGTGAGCGGCTCGCGGGCCACGACCAGGATCGTGTCGTCGCCCGCGATGGTGCCGACGATCTCGGTCAGCGCCGCCCGGTCCAGGGCGGAGGCGAGGAACTGCGCCGCTCCCGGCGGGGTGCGCAGGACGGCGAGGTTGCCCGACGAGTCCGTGGACATGAGCAGCTCGCCGAGCACGCGGGCGAGCCGGGTGGTGCCGCCCTGGACGCCGCGCACGGGGCTGCCGTCCTCGGGGATGACGTAGACGGGCGCGCCGCCGTCGGGGCCGCGGAGCTTCACCGCGCCGAGCTCGTCCAGGTCGCGCGACAACGTGGCCTGGGTGACCTCGATGCCCTCGGCGGCGAGGAGCTTCGCGAGCTCGGACTGGCTGCGGATGACGAGCTGGCTGACCAGCTCGACGATGCGGCCCTGACGTGCGGTGCGGGTCATGACGAGTGCTCCAGCAACCACACGAGCAGCGCCTTCTGGGCGTGCAGGCGGTTCTCGGCCTCCTGCCACACGAGCGACTGCGGGCCGTCGAGCACGTCGTCGGTGATCTCCCAGCCGCGGTGGGCCGGCAGGCAGTGCAGGACCGTCGAGTCGGGCTTGCCGGTCGCGGCGAGCAGGTCGGCGTTCACCTGGTAGGGGCGGAACGGGCCGACGCGGTCCTTGCCGTCGTTCTCCTGGCCCATCGACGTCCACGTGTCGGTGACCAGCACGTCGGCGCCGTCGACGGACTCGCGCGGGTCGCTGATCAACGCCACCGAGCCGCCGGTCTCGGCGGCGCGCTTCTTGGCGTCCTCCAGGAACTGCGGGTTCGGCACGAAACCGGCGGGCGCGCCGACGCGGACGTGCATGCCCGCCGTGGCGCCGCCCAGCAGCAGCGAGTGCGCCATGTTGTTGGCGCCGTCACCGAGGTAGGTGAGCGTGAGTCCGGCGAGCTTGCCGTAGCGGCGGCGGATGGTCTGGAGGTCCGCGAGCACCTGGCAGGGGTGGAACTCGTCGGTCAGCGCGTTGACGACCGGGATGCGCGACACGGACGCCATCGCCTCCATGCGCGCCTGCGCGAACGTCCGCCAGACGACGGCGTCGACGTAGCCGGACAGGATGCGGGAGGTGTCCTCGATGGTCTCCTCGCGGCCGAGCTGCATCGAGCGGCCGTCGATGATCACCGGGTTGCCGCCGAGCTGGGCGATGCCGACCTCGAACGACAGGCGGGTGCGCGTCGAGTTCTTCTCGAAGATCACGGCGACGGACTTGGGGCCCGCCAGCGGCTTCGCGGTGAACCTGTCGGCCTTGTAGGCGTCGGCGAGGTCGAGGACGGCCGCCTGCTCCTCGGTGGTCAGGTCGTCGTCGCGCAGGAAGTGCCTCGGGTTCACGGCGTCTCCTCGAAGAAGGCGGGGAGCGCGGCGACGAATGCCTGCGCGTCGGAGGTGTCCAGCACGAGCGGCGGGGCGAGCCGCAGCACGTCGGGCTGGATCGGGTTGATCAGGTAGCCGGCCTTCTGCGCGGCCGCCGCGGCCTTCGCCGAGACCGCCTCGCGCAGCGTGACGCCGAGCAGCAGACCGGCTCCCCGCACTCCGGAGATCGCCGGGTGGTGCAGCGCCTCCACCCCGGCCGCGATCTCCTTGCCCACGGACGAGGCGTGCTCCAGCAGGCCCTCCGAGGCGATCGTGTCGAGCACCGCGAGGGCGGCCGCGCAGCACACCGGGTTCCCGCCGAACGTGGTGCCGTGCTGACCGGGGCGGAACAGCTCGGCCGCGGCGCCGAAGCCGATCGTGGCGCCCAGCGGCAGGCCGCCGCCGAGGCCCTTGGCGAGCGTCATGACGTCCGGGACGATCCCGGCCTGCTGGAAGGCGAACCACGTGCCGAGGCGGCCGATGCCGGTCTGCACCTCGTCGAGGATGAGCAGCGCGCCGTGCTCGGAGGTGATCCGGCGGGCCTCCTGGAGGTAGCCGGCGGGCGGGACGAGAACGCCCTGCTCGCCCTGGATCGGCTCGACGATGAAGGCGGCGGTGTCGTCGTCGATCGCGGCCTCCAGCGCGGCGACGTCACCGAACGGGATGTGCGAGACGCCGGGCACGAGCGGTTCGAACGGCGCCTTCTTGCCGGGCTGGCCGGTGAGGGAGAGCGCGCCCATCGTGCGGCCGTGGAAGCCGCCCTCGGTCGCGACGACCTTGGTGCGGCCGGTGCGGCGGGACATCTTGAGCGCCGCCTCGTTCGCCTCGGCGCCGGAGTTGCAGAAGAAGACCTTGCCGGGCTCCCCCGCGAGGTCGAGCAGGCGTTCGGCGAGCCGGAGCGCGGGCTCGTTGACGTAGAGGTTGGACGTGTGCCCGATCTTGGCGATCTGGGTCGTCACCGCCTCGACGACCTTCGGGTGCGCGTGCCCGAGCGCGTTGACCGCGATGCCGGTCAGCAGGTCGAGGTAGCGGTTGCCGTCGGTGTCCCAGACGTACGCGCCCTCGCCGCGGTCCAGCTGCAGCGACGGCGTGCCGTAGTTGTCCATCATGGACTCTTGCCAGCGCGTGGTCATTTCGTGTCCCCCAACACCATCGTTCCGATGCCCTGCGAGGTGAAGACTTCGAGCAGCACGCTGTGGGCCAGCCTGCCGTCGATCACGTGCGCCTGCGGGACGCCGCCGCGCACCGCGCGCAGGCAAGCCTCCATCTTCGGCACCATGCCGCTTTCCAGGCCCGGCATGATCTTCTCCAGCTCGGACGCGCGGATCTCGTTCAGCAGCGACGACTTGTCCGGCCAGTTCGCGTAGAGACCTTCGACGTCCGTGAGCACCACGAGCTTCTCGGCGCCGAGTGCGACCGCCAGAGCACCGGCCGCCGTGTCCGCGTTCACGTTGTGCGGCACGCCGTCGACGTCCGGAGCGACCGACGACACGACCGGGATGCGGCCCGCGCGCACGATGTCGAGCACGGCGTCGGGGTTGACCTCGGTGATGTCGCCGACGAGACCGATGTCGACCTCCTCGCCGTCGACCAGCGCGCCGCGGCGGGTGGCGGTGAACAGCTGGGCGTCCTCGCCGGAGATGCCGACGGCGTACGGGCCGTGCTGGTTGATCAGGCCGACGAGCTCGCGCCCGACCTGGCCGACGAGGACCATCCGCACGACGTCCATCGCCTCGGGCGTGGTGACGCGCAGGCCGCCGCGGAACTCGCTGTGGATGCCGAGCCGGTCCAGCATGGACTTGATCTGTGGGCCGCCGCCGTGGACGACGACCGGGCGCAGGCCGCACAGCCGCAGGAACACCATGTCCTCGGCGAACGCCTTCTTCAGCTCGTCGTCGACCATCGCGTTGCCGCCGTACTTGACGACGACGAGCGCGCCGCGGAAGCGCTGCAACCACGGCAGTGCCTCGACGAGGACGGCCGCCTTTTCCTGTGCGTTCATGAGGAGTACGCGCTGTTCTCTTCGACGTAGTCGTGGGACAGGTCCGTGGTGAGCACGGTGGCCTCGGCGTCGCCGACGTTGAGGTCGATGACGATCTCGACGTCACGGCCGGACAGGTCGGCTTCGGACCGGTCTCGGTCGCGGGTTCCGTTGCGGTACAACGAGACGCCGTTGATGATGATCTGCAGGACGTCCGGGTCGATCTCGGCGTCGGCGCGGCCGAGGGCCATCGCGATGCGGCCCCAGTTCGGGTCGCTGCCGAACAGCGCGGTCTTCACGAGGTTGTCCTCGGCGACCGTCCGTCCGACGAGGACGGCCTCGGCCTCGCTCGCGGCCTGCTTCACGGTGATGCTGATTTCCTTCGTCACGCCCTCGGCGTCGCCCTGCAGCTGCTTGACGAGGTCACCCGCGACCTCGGTGAGCAGCGCGGTGAAGTCGTCGAACGACGGCTCGACGCCGGACGCGCCGGAGGCGAGGACCAGCACGGTGTCGTTGGTGGACGTGCCGCCGTCGACGTCGAGGCGGTCGAACGTCCGCGACGTGGCGAGGCGCAGCGCCTTGTCGAGCTGCTCGCCGGAGATCTTGGCGTCGGTGGTGATCACCGACAGCATCGTGGCGAGGTTGGGGGCGAGCATGCCCGCGCCCTTCACGAACCCGCCGACGGACCAACCCTGTTCGGACGCCTTCCAGGACTGCTTGGGGCGGCTGTCCGTGGTCATCACGCCGGTGGCGGCACGCAGACCGGCCTCGACCGACGAGTCGAGCTCCTTCGCGGCGGTCTCGACGCCCGCGAGGACCTTGTCCATCGGCAGGCGCTCGCCGATCAGCCCGGTGGAGCACACCGCGACGTCGACGGCGCCGGTGCCGAGCACCTCGGCGACCTTCTCGGCGGTGGCGTGCGTGTCCTGGAAGCCCTCGGGGCCGGTGCACGCGTTGGCGCCGCCCGAGTTGAGCACGACGGCGGTGAGCCGGTGCGACTGGACGACCTGCTGTGACCAGAGCACGGGCGCGGCCTTCACCTTGTTGGTGGTGAAGACACCCGCGGCCGAGTCGGACGGGCCGTCGTTGACGACGAGCGTGAGGTCGAGCGCGCCGGATTCCTTGATCCCGGCGGCGATCCCGGCGGCGCGGAAGCCCTGCGGGCCGGTGACGCCCTTGGTGCGGTTCACGGAGCGACTCCAACGGTCGAGAGGCCGGAGGTCTCCGGCAGTCCGAGGGCGAGGTTCATGCACTGGACGGCGGCACCCGCGGTGCCCTTCGCCAGGTTGTCGACGGCGGCCACGACGACGAGCCGGTTCAGGTCGGCGTCGACGGCCACCTGCAGCTGGACGGCGTTCGAGCCCAGGACGGCGTTCGTCGTGGGCCAGAAGCCTTCGGGGAGCAGGTGCACGAACGGCTCGTCCGCGTACGCCTTCTCGTAGGCTTCGCGGACGTCCGCGCCGTCCTTGAGCTGGGCGGAGCAGGTCGCGAGGATGCCGCGCGACATCGGCGCGAGCACCGGCGTGAAGCTGACCGCGATCCGGCGGCCGGCCACGGCGCTCAGGTTCTGGCTGATCTCCGGCGTGTGCCGGTGGGCGCCGCCGACGCCGTACGCGCTGGCCGAGCCCATCACCTCGGACCCGAGCAGGTTCGGCTTGAGCGACTTGCCCGCGCCCGACGTGCCGGAGACGGCCACGACGACGACCTCGTCCTCGATGAGGCCGACGGCCGGTGCGAGCGCCAGCGACGAGACGGTCGGGTAGCAGCCGGGGACGGCCACGCGGCGGGCGCCGACGAGCGCGTCCCGCTGGCCGGGAAGCTCCGGCAGCCCGTACGGCCAGGAGCCCGCGTGCTCGCCGCCGTACCACCGCGTCCAGTCGTCCGCGCTGGTCAGCCGGTGGTCGGCGCCGCAGTCGACCACGACCACGTCGTCGCCGAGCTGCTCCGCGATGGCCGCCGAGTGACCGTGGGGAAGTGCGAGGAAGACCACGTCGTGGCCCCGGAGGACCTCGGCTGTGGTGTCCTGCAGGCGGCGGTCCGCGAGCGGCAGGAGGTGCGGCTGGTGCTTGAGCAGCAGGTCGCCGGCGCTGCTGTGCGCCGTCAACGCGCCGATCTCGACGTCCGGATGACCCAGTAGCAGGCGGAGCAGCTCGCCACCCGCGTATCCGCTGGCGCCCGCGACCGCGATCCTCACTGTCATGCGCATGATTATGCACGGTCATGCAAACTCACTCAACCGAGTGTGGCCACCTGTCCACCCGTTCAGGCCACCTGGCGCTGGGCGCCGTCACCACCGTCGACCATGATGATCAGCGTGAACGGGAAGGTGCGGGACGGTCTGTGGGCGGCGAGCGCCTTCCTGCTGTCCCTCGTGACGCTGGTGGCGCCGTTCGGCAAGCCCGTCCCCTGGTGGGTGGTCGTGGCCTCCGCGGTGTGGTCGGCCGCGCTGGTGCCGCTCAGCGAGCACCGGCCGAAGTGGGCGATCGTGCTCACCGCTCCCCTCAACGCGACCAACAACCTGCTGGCCATCGCACCGGCCGCGCTCGTGGTGTTCCGCGCCGCCCGGTCGGTCCGCTCGCAGGGACAGCTGTGGGCGCTGATCGGCGTCGCGGCGCCGCTGCAGGTGGGCTCCGGCGCCCTCTACTCCTGGTACGCGGCGGAGAGCCTGACCGACTACCTGCTCAACAACGGGTTCACCGTGGTCTTCCTGCTCATCTTCCCCGCCGTGGCCGGTGGGCTGATCGGCCGGCGCAAGCCGCTGACCCAGGTCCTGATGGAGCGCAACGACTACCTGGAGCACGCGCGGGTGCTGACCGCGAACACCGCCAGGTCCGCGACGCGCGCCCACATCGCGAGCGAGATGCACGACATGCTCAGCCACCGGCTCCGGCAGCTCACCGCGCACGCCGCCGCGCTGGAGCGGTCCGCCGCCGAGCAGGCTCCCGAGCTGCGGGAACAGGTCGAGCTGATCCGCAGGACATCCACCGTCGCGATGGAGGAGCTGCGCGAGATCCTGGGTGTCCTCGGCGGGTCGTCCGACGCCGACGAGGACGCGGGCACGCGCGTCGACGTCGAACGGCTCGTGGCGGCGTCGACCGCTGCGGGGCTGTCCGTCTTCCTGGACTGGTCGGGCGACGACCTGGCCGACGCCGACCGGCGGCTGCGCCGGGCGGTCCACCGGATCGTCCGCGAAGGACTCACGAACGTGCACAAGCACGCGCCGTCGGCACGGACCCGCGTCTCGGTGCACGTCGCGGACCGGGTGCGCGTCGAGGTGGCCAGCGACCTGAGCAGCGAACCGAGGGGCGCGGGTACCCGGCGCGGGCTCATCGGCCTGGAGGAACGGGTCGCGCTGATCGGCGGCACGTTCGACGCGCGGCCGTTCGGGGGCAAGTTCCGGGTCGCGGCCGACCTGCCGCTGCACCCGGTGGCGCAGGAGGAGACGGGCGGGCAGGGCGCGGTGACCGAGGCGCCTCCCCCGATCACCGCCGAGGTGCTGACCACGCCGCGCGCGGTGGGCGGCGGCTGTCTCGCCACGCTCTCGCTGGTCCCCGCGGTCCTGACGGCGTTCGTGCTGCTCGCCCTGGCGATCTTCGCCAGGGCCGACATGAGCCGGGAGGAGTTCGACGCGTTGCAGGTCTCCGTCGCGGACGAGGAGGAGGTCACCGACAGGTTCGGCTTCGGCAAGTCCTCCGCCGGTGACGGGTGCCTGCGCTACCGCGTGCGGGACGCGGACGACCTCGACTTCGAGCTGTGCTTCGACCGCGGCGGTGTGCTGACCACGAAGAAGGAGCTGCCGCGGTGAGGTTCGTCTGGCCCGTCCTCGCGTTCGTGACCGGCCTGGTGCCGCTGGTCGCGCCGCTGGCACCGGACCCCCACCCGGCGCTGACGGTCGCGACGGCGCTGTGGACCGCGGCGCTGGTGTGGCTGGCGCCGCGCAAGCCCGTGTGGGCACTGCTGCTGACCGCGCCGCTGTTCGCGGTGAACAACCTGTGGGCGCAGGCCATCACGACGTTCGTCGTCTTCGCCGCGTGCCGTCGCATCACGCCGCTGGGCAGGTTGTGGGCGCTGCTCGGGCTCGTGATCGCGCTGCAGAGCGCGTTCAGCCTGGTGCAGGACCACGGCCCCGGCATGTCCTTCGCGGAGACACTGCTCACCGCGGTCCTCAACTCGATGTTCTTCGTGCTCTTCCCCGCCGTCTCCGGCATGTTGCTGGGTCGCCGCCGTCCGATGGTCCGGGTCCTGCGCGAACGCAACGAGTACCTGGAACGCGCGAGGGCGCTGACCGCCGCGTCCGCCCGTACCGAGGAACGCGCGCACATCGCCGGCGAGATGCACGACATGCTCGGCCACCGGCTCAGCCTGGTCTCCATCCACGCGGGCGCGCTGGAGCTGGCGACCGCCACCAAGGCTCCCCAGCTGCACGACCAGGCCGAGCTGATCCGCACCACGTCGTCGCTCGCGATGGCCGAGCTGCGCGAGATCCTCGGCGTGCTGCGCACCAACCCCGAACCGGAGTCGCTCGACGAGGACACCGGCACCCGGTCCGACATCGCCGCGCTGGTCGAGAGCTCGGTGAACGCGGGGCTCACGGTGTCGCTCGACTGGTCGGGCGACGACCTGCACGACGCCGACCCGCGCACCCGCCGGGCCGTGCACCGCGTGGTCCGCGAGGCGCTGAGCAACGTCCACAAGCACGCCCCCGGCGCCCGTGCGCGGGTGCAGGTCTCGGCCGGCGGCGGACGGGTGCGGCTCCAGGTGCTCAACGGCCCGTCGGCCGCGACCCCCGGCACGGGCACCCGGCGCGGCCTGGTCGGCCTGGAGGAACGCGTCGGCCTGCTCGGCGGCTCGTTCACCGCCGGTCCCCCTGCCGAGGGCGGCTGGCGGGTGGCCGCGGACGTGCCCCTGCGTCCGGCCGCCGCGGCCGACCAGTCCGCGGCGGAGGTCGCCGAGGTGCCGCCCCCGCTCGCGGCCGAGGTGCTGACCGTGCCTCGCGTGCTCGGCGGCGGGTGCCTCGGCCTGTTCGCGTTGCTGCCGGTCACCGGCGCGCTCGTCGTGCTGCTGGTGTTCGCGCTCCTCAACCCGATGGAGATGAACGCGCCGTACTTCGACTCGCTGAAAGTGGGCGTGACCGGCGAGGAAGAGGTGATGAACGAGTTCGGGCCCGGACGGTTCGGCTCGGACGGCTGCACGCGGTACCGGACCTCGCACAACCCGGAGCTGTCCTACAAACTGTGCTTCCGGGACGGCAAGCTCGCCTCCAAGGAGCAGGAACGCACGTAGTCTGCCACCGTGATCCGAGTCCTCCTCGCCGATGACGAGACGTTGATGCGCGCGGGCATCCGCCTGATCCTCGAGAACGACCCCGGGATCACCGTGGTGGCCGAGGCGTCGGACGGCAACCAGGCCGTGGAGCTGGCCAGGAAGCACGACGTCGACGTGGCGCTGCTCGACATCCGCATGCCCGGCGGCGACGGCCTCAAGGCCGCGGAGCAGATCGCGAGGACCGCCCACGTCGTCATGCTCACGACGTTCGGCGAGGACTCCTACGTCGCCCAGGCCCTCAAGGTCGGCGCCACGGGGTTCCTGCTCAAGGACACCCCGCCCCAGGACCTGATCAACGCCGTGCGCAAGGCGGCGGGCGGCGAGCCGATCCTCGCCCCGCAGATCACCAAGCGCCTGATCGAGCGGCACCTCACCACCCCGGACCACGCCACGTCGGCGCGCCGCAAGATCGAGGCGCTCACCGAGACCGAGCGCACCGTGCTGGAGCTCGTCGGCGAAGGGCTGTCCAACACCGAGATCGGCGAGCGGCTCTACCTGGCGACCGGCACGGTGAAGGCGCACATCAGCCGGATCCTGCCCAAGCTGGAGGTCACCAACCGCGTGCAGGCCGCCATCGTCGCCCACGAGGCGGGGCTCACGAGGTCGTGAAGCGGTCCAGCGCCCTGATCTTGTTGGTGGCGTCCAGCGCCGCGACCTTGTACGCCTCGGACAGCGTCGGGTAGTTGAAGACCGTGTCGACGAGGTAGTCGACCGTGCCGCCGCAGCCCATCACGGCCTGTCCGATGTGCACGAGGTCCGTCGCGCCGGTGCCGAACACGTGCACACCGAGGATCTTGCGGTCCACAGTGGACACGAGCAGCTTCAGCATGCCGTACGCGTCACCGACGATCTGGCCGCGCGCCAGCTCGCGGTAGCGGGAGATGCCGACCTCGTACGGGACGGCCGACGACGTCAGCTCCGCCTCGGTGGCGCCGCAGTAGGAGATCTCCGGGATCGTGTAGATGCCGATCGGCTGCAACGCCGTCAGCTCGTGCACCGGCTCGCCGAACGCGTGGTACGCCGCCAGCCTGCCCTGGTCCATCGACGTCGCGGCCAGCGCCGGGAAGCCGATCACGTCGCCCACGGCGTAGATGTGCTCGACGGGCGTGCGGTAGTGCTCGTCGACGGTGAGCCGGCCGCGGCGGTCGGCCTCCAGCCCGGCGGCGCCCAGGTCGAGGTGCTCGGTGCAGCCCTGGCGGCCCGCCGAGTACATGACCGCGGCGGCCGGGATGCGCTTGCCGGAGGCCAGCGTCGTGATGGTGCCGGAGTTCGACACCGAGACGTCCACGACCTTCTCGTCGAAGCGGAACGTGACGGCGAGGTCGCGCAGGTGGAACTTCAGCGACTCGACGATCTCGGGGTCGCAGAAGTCCAGCATCCGCTCGCGCTGCTCGACGACCGTCACGCGGGTGCCGAGCGCGGCGAACATCGACGCGTACTCGATGCCGATCACGCCCGCGCCGACCACGACCAGCGACGACGGGATCTCGGTGAGCGCGAAGACCTCGTCGGAGTCGAGGATGCGCTCCTCGTCGAAGTCCACCTCGGACGGACGCGCGGGCGTCGTGCCCGTGGCGATGACGACGTACTCACCGGTGATCGTCGTCCGGTCGCCGCGGTGGGTTCCCTCCACGGAGACGGTGTGCGGGTCGACGAACCGCCCGAAGCCGTTGAGCAGGTCGATGCCGTTGCGGTGCAGCTGGGCGCGCACGACCTGGACCTCGCGGCCGATCACGTGCTGCGTGCGGGCCATCAGGTCGTTGATGGTGATGTCCTGCTTGACCCGGTAGCTCGCCCCGTACAGCTCGCGCTGGCTCATGCCCGTCAGGTACATGACGGCCTCGCGCAGGGTCTTCGACGGGATCGTGCCCGTGTTCGCGCAGACGCCGCCGATCATCTCCTGCTTGTCGATCACCGCGACGCGCTTGCCCAGTTTCGCACCCGCGATCGCCGCCTTCTGGCCGCCAGGACCAGAGCCGATGACGATCAGGTCGTAGTCGTACGACGTCATGGCGAGCAGCCTACTTCGGCTCGTCCGGTTCCACCCCGGAACGATCGAGAAACAACGGGATCACGGAACGCCCGCGCCGAACGGCACCAGCAGGTCGACCAGCCGGGCCGTGGCGCGGTAGTCGGCGACGCGCTCCGCGAACGGCCGCTGCACGATCCCGCGCACGGTGTCCGGCGACAGGCGCTCGTAGGCCGGGACCGTGTCGTTGCTCAGGAAGTCCCAGCGGTCCTCGCGGTCGGCGTAGTTGAACGCGGGCAGCGGGCCGCCGAGCAGCGGCCGGTACCGCGCGGGCGTCTTGCCGCCCGGCACCGGCATGGGCCCGGCCACGGTGATCGCGTAGGTGACGATCTCTCCGGGAGGCAGCAGCCGGGAGCGCATCCGGTCGAACTGGTCGGCGATCACCAGGTTCTGCTCGCGGAACGAGAACTCCATGACGGCCTGCGCCGGCTCCGCCCACGCCGCGGTGGTGTCCGGGTCGATGATCCCGGCGTCGCGCATCTCCTCGACGGCGGCGATCCCGCCGTGCAGGTAGGCGGCGTGCATCGCGCCGAGGTCCATGAAGATGTGCTTCTGCATCGACATCAGCATCGACGAGAACCAGCGCAGTTCCGGAACGGTGCCGAGATCGAGCATGCCCGCCGCGAACGCGGGCGCGCCGATGTTCGCGAATCCCATCCACCTCAGCGATTGCGGGTGGTCCAGGTAGAGCTTCGCGTAGAAGTCGTAGACCGCGAAGATCACCGAACGGTTCGAGTCGGCGCTGCGCTGCGGATCCCAGTCGGCCAGCCGCACTCCCGCGTCATCGGCGGCGCGCACTATCCAGTACTGCCACAACAACGCTTTGTAGCGCTGCGGGGCGAGGCCCTTCTCCCGGTACGAGACCAGCGCCTGCTCCAGGGCGGCACGGTCGTACGGCAGGTCGGGGTGGACGCCGCCCCGCCTCTCGCCGTTGCCGTTGACCAGCGGCAGATCCAGGTAGCCCACCGAGTCCGCCTTGGTGACACCCATGCTGCCGAGCACGAGCGCCGCCACCACCATAAGCACGCGCATGAACGCGAACTGTATCCGGAACGCGCGTGTTTCCCGTTCACACGTGCGGCGCGTCAAAGGATGCTATGCGAATTCGTTAGCAGTTATGACACGAATGGGGCCAATAATCTCAACAGCGCTACTCCTTATGGCTATACCGTGCGGGCGTGGCACTTGAGGTTCCCTTGATCAAAGCGGTTCGAGCCGGACTCCAGGAGCGCGCGGATTCACGCAAAGCCCCGGAGATGCAGGCGTACATGAAGTCCGCGATGCCGTTCCTCGGCGTGCGGAAACCGGCCCGCGCGGAGCTGCTGAAGACGCTGCCGGTGCCCGACGACCGGGACGAGTGGCTCGACGCCGTGCGGACGTTGTGGCGCGAGGCCACCTACCGCGAGGAGCGCTACGTCGCGCTGGCACTGAGCGGGGACCGGCGCTTCCAGTCACCCGACCTGCTGCCGTGGTTCGACGAGATGATCGTGACCGGCGCTTGGTGGGACTACGTGGACGAGATCGCGTCGAAGCGGATCGGGCCGCTGCTCAGGTCGCACCCGGAGGTCGTACGGCCGTTGATGCTGCGGTGGTCCACCGACGCCGACCGGTGGCGGCGCCGCACGTCGGTGATCTGCCAGCTCGGGGCCAAGGGCGCGACGGACGTGGAGCTGCTCGCGGAGTGCGTCGACGCGAACGTGGCCGATCCCGACTTCTTCCTGCGCAAGGGCATCGGGTGGGCGCTGCGGGAGCTCGCGAAGACCGAGCCCGGCTGGGTGCGGGCGTTCGTCGAGGCCAGGCCGCAGCTGTCACCGCTGTCGCGGCGCGAGGCGCTCAAGCACCTCTGACCGCCTCCCCCTCCGGCCCTCCCGAAGGTAACGCGGGAGTCCCTCGTTTCCTCGTGGGGAACGCGGAGGCCCCGCGTTCCCCACGGGGGAGTCGCAGCTCAGGCGTGCTTGGCGCGGCCGGAGTAGGTGAGCGGGAAGACGAGCTCCGCGCACTCGGCGGGGACGTCCTCCGCCACCTGCACCTGCATGGTCACCTCGACCGCCCCGCCCGCCGGGATCTCCACGACGTCGGTCAGCGGCACGACGGTCAGCACGCCGGCCGGGCACTCCTCGACGCGCTGCTGGGTGGCGTCCAGGGGCTGGCCGGGCACCGCGGAGAGGCTCTCGATGATGATCGCGACCGGGTTCGGGTTGGAGAGGCGGACCGTGCGCTCGCCCTCGGCACCCGGCAGGAGCTCCACGGGCGCGCCGGAGATGTCGTTGATCTCGAACGGCTTGAGCTGCTGCATGCCCGACTCGCCGCTGCTCACGGAGTACGCCATCGCGGGCAGCCGGGGTTCGGGCCAGGTGAGGTGCATGGCCGCCACGACAGCCGCGCCGACCATGAGAATCGTCAACGACACGGCGATCTCAAGGCGCGGACCCAGACTACGCATGGCGCAACTCTCCAGAGTTGTTGCTCCAGGCGGTGGGTTCGCCTCTAGCTCCCCACCGGACCGGCGACCATACTCGCCCGGCGGTTCATCGCTTCGCCCCTCGGCCCAGCGGGCCGCGCCGCCAATCTTGGAGAAGCTTCACCTACTGCGCAAGCGTCTGACGGGCGCCGATTTCCCCTTGTAATCAGGGACTTTCGGCACCTTGACAGCCACGCAGGGCCCTCACCTGCTGGTTTGATTCCAAATCCCGCGAGGCCGGGTTCACCCGAACGAGCGAACTTGACCTACCGAGGCCACTACCGTCCCCGGACGTGTGAAGGCCCGGAACCCGCGCGGGGTTCCGGGCCTTCGCGCAGCGTCACCGATCAGGCACGCAGTGCCGCGCCGAGCCGCTCACCGGCGGCGGCGACGGCGGCGTCACGGGCCGACGTGGCCTCCTCCACCGTCAGCGTCCGGTCCGGCGCGCGGAAGCGCAGCGAGTACGCCAGCGACTTCTTGCCCTCGCCCACCTGCTCGCCCGTGTAGACGTCGAACAGGCGGAGGTCCTCCAGCAGGTCGCCCGCGGACGCGCCCAAGACCTCCGTCACCGACTGCACCGGCACGGAGGCGTCCACGACGAGCGCCACGTCCAGCAGCACCGGCGGGTACGGGGACACGACGGGGGCCGGGCGGTGGTCGTCCAGCGGCAGCGCGTCCAGGTCGAGCTCGAACGCCACGGTCCGCTTGGGCAGGCCCAGCTTCTCGACGACCTTCGGGTGCAGCTCACCGGCGTGCCCGACGGGCCAGTCGCCCACCCGCAGCTCGGCGCACCGGCCGGGGTGCCACGGCAGCAGGTCCGACTGCACGACCCGCAGCGTGACGCCGTACGCCTGACCGACCCGGCGGGCCGCCTCGACGGCGTCCGGCCAGTCGGCCTGACGGCCCTTGCCCCACCAGCCGGCCAGCTCGCGGTGGCCCGTGAGCACACCGGCGACGTGCAGCGGCTGCTGCGGCAGCGCGGCGAGCATCGAGGCCACCTCTGCCTCCGTCGGGCGGCGTTCGACGCCGAGCGACGGGACCGGGACCTGCTGCGCGCGCGGCAGCGTCACCTGGGCGACGTTGTAGAGCGCGACGTCCTTCGCACCGCGGGCGAGGTTGCGCTGCAACGTCTCCAGCAGCCCGGGCAGCAGCGTCGTCGCCAGCGCGTTCTTGTCCGACTCCAGCGGGTTCAGCACGCCGACCGTGTTGCGGCGGACGTCGTCCTCCGCCAGGCCGAACGCGTCGAACACCGCCGGGTCGATGAACGGGAACGGCTTGACCTCGACGAACCCGTCCTCGGCCAGCGTGCGCCACACGGTGCGGCGGCGGCGCTGCTGCTCGGTCAGGCCGCGGCCCGCGGGGGCGGGCGGCAGCACCGAGGGGATCGTGTCGTACCCCTCCAGCCGCAGCACCTCCTCCACCAGGTCGGCGGGCTGCACGAGGTCAGCGCGCCACGTGGGCGGCACGGCCGTGACGATCGTCTGGCCGTCGTCGGAGGTCGTCACCGACACCTGGCAGCCGATCTGGCCCAGGCGGCGGGCCGTGACGCCCCGCGCGTAGCGGACGCCCGCGACGCGGTCGGGCAGGTCGATCGGCATCGACACCGGCTCCGGCAGCGTGGGGGCGCCGACGTCGGTGCGGCCGGGCTTGATCGAGCCCTCGGCGTAGTGGTTGAGCAGCTTCGCGGCCCGCTCCAGCGCGACCGGCGCGAGAGCGGGGTCGACGGTGCGCTCGAAGCGCTTCGCGGCCTCCGACGGCAGCTTGTGCCTGCGGACCGTGCGCGCGATCGACGCGGGGTCCCAGTTCGCGGCCTCCAGCAGGATGTCCGAGGAGTCGTCCCGGACCTCCGTGGAGGCGCTGCCCATGACACCGGCGAGCGAGATGACGCCGGAGTCGTCGGCGATCACGATGTCGTCGATGTCGAGCGCACGCACCGAGTCGTCCAGCGTCGTGAGCTTCTCCCCCGCCAGCGCGCGGCGCACCGTCAGCGCGCCGGAGAGGGCGGAGGCGTCGAACGCGTGCAGCGGCTGGCCCAGCTCGAGCATCACGTAGTTGGTGACGTCGACCGGCAGCGAGATCGACCGCATGCCCGCGAGCATCAGGCGGCGGCGCATCCACCACGGGGTGGGCGCGGTCGGGTCGACCCCGGTGACCCGGCGCGCGACGAACCGCGAGCACGCCGCGCGGTCCTCGATGTGGACGGGCCACGCCTCGCCCTCGGGCTCGGGGATCTCGACGACACCGGGGTCGCCGAACGGCACGTCGAGCGCGCAGGCGATCTCGCGAGCCAGGCCGCGCACCGAGAACGCGTAGCCGCGGTCGGGGGTCGGCGCCAGCTCGATGACGCTGTCGTTCAGGCCGAGCAGCTCCACGGCGTCGTCGCCGGGCTGCGCGGTGCCGGTGGGCAGCACCAGGATGCCGGAGTGGTCGTCGCCGATGCCGAGCTCGTCGGCGGCGCAGATCATGCCCTGCGACACGCGCCCGTACGTCTTGCGCTCAGCGATCGCGAAGTCGCCCGGCAGCACGGCGCCAGGCAGCGCGACGACGACCGAGTCGCCCTCGACGAAGTTCGTGGCACCGCAGATGATCTGGTTGACCTGCTCGGGGCCGACCTCGACCTTGCAGTAGCGGATCGGCTTCTTGAACTCGGTGAGCTCCTCGATCTCCACGACGCGACCGGCGACGATCGGGCCGGTCACGGGACCGAGCGGGCTCACCTCCTCGACCTCGATGCCGATGCGCGTGAACGCGTCGGCGAGCTCGTCGGGGGTGGGGACCTCGTCGAAACCGAGGTGTTCGACCAGCCAGCTGACCGGGACGCGCATCATGCCTCCGTTCCGAAGGGCTGGGTGAAGCGGACGTCGCCCTCGACCATGTCGCGCATGTCGGGCAGCCCGTTGCGGAACTGCAGCGTGCGCTCCAGGCCCATGCCGAACGCGAAGCCGGAGTAGACGTCCGGGTCGACGCCGGTGGCGCGCAGGACGTTGGGGTTGACCATGCCGCAGCCGCCCCACTCGACCCAGCCCGCGCCGCCCTTCTTCTCCGGGAACCACACGTCGACCTCGGCCGACGGCTCGGTGAAGGGGAAGAACGAGGGACGCAGGCGGGTCTTCGAGTCCTCGCCGAACATCGCGCGGGCGAACGCGTCGAGCGTGCCCTTGAGGTGGCCCATCGTGAGGCCCTTGTCGACCGCGAGACCCTCGACCTGGTGGAACACCGGGGTGTGGGTCGCGTCGAGCTCGTCGGTGCGGAACGTGCGGCCGGGGCACACCACGTACACCGGCAGGTCGCGCTCGAGCAGCGTGCGGGCCTGGACCGGGGAGGTGTGGGTGCGCAGGACCAGCTGCGAGTCGCCGGGCTCGATGTAGAAGGTGTCCTGCATCGAGCGGGCGGGGTGGTCCTTGCCGAAGTTCAGCGCGTCGAAGTTGAACCACTCGGTCTCGAGCTCCGGCCCCTCGGCGATCTCGTAGCCCATGGCCACGAAGACGTCGCCGATGCGCTCGGCGAGGGTGGTGATCGGGTGGCGCGCGCCGCGCGGGAAGCGGTCCCACGGCAGCGTGACGTCGACGGACTCCTCGCGCAGCACCCGCTCGTCGCGCTCGGCCTGGAGCACGGCGAAGCGCTCGTCGAACGCGGTCTTGATCGCGGACTGCGCCTGGTTGACCCGCTTGCCGGCCTCCGCCTTCGCCTTGGGGGGAAGGGCACCGATCTCGCGGCGGGCGAGCAGCACGGGCGAGCGGTCACCGAGGTGACCCGGCTTGACCGAGGCGAGCGCCTCGAGGTCGGCCGCGCCGGCGAACGCCTCGCGCGCCTTCCGGACGGCCGCGTCGAGGTTCTCGGCCGACAGCGCCGCGACCTCCTTGGGGTCGTACGGGTCGTTGGCTCCGGACATGGTGGTAGGACAGCTCCCGTCACGGACTTCGGTAGTGAACAGGCCGATCGTAGTAGGTGCGGCGGCCAGCGCTTCCGGACGTTCGGTTAAACGGGGGCGTCGAGCGCTCCTCCGTCTTTAGGATGTCGGCATCATGTCGCACACCTTCCGCGTCGACCTGCGCGGCATCATCGACCTGCTGAGCCACCACCTGTACAGCAGCCCGCGCGTCTACGTGCGGGAACTGCTCCAGAACGCCGTGGACGCGATCACCGCCAGGCGCGAGCTCGACCCCGCCTGCCCGGCCGGCGTGACGATCACCTGCGGCCGCACGCTGACGATCACCGACACCGGTGTCGGACTCACCGAGCAGGAGGTGCACGAGCTGCTCTCGACGCTCGGCCGCACCTCCAAGCGCGACGAGCTGGGCTTCGCCCGCGACGGGTTCCTCGGCCAGTTCGGCGTCGGGATGCTGTCGTGCTTCCTGGTCGCCTCGTCGGTGACCGTCGTCACGCGGTCGGCCCGCGGCGGGCCGGGCGTGCGGTGGGAGGCGGACTCCTCCGGCAACTACACCGTGTCCGCTGTGGACGGTGACGTGCCGGTCGGCACCACGGTCGTGCTGACCGCCTCGCGGGGCAACGAGCACTGGCTCGAAGCCGACGTGGTGGGGCCGCTGGTGAAGGACTACGGAGACCTGCTGCCCGCGGCCGTGACGCTGGACGGCGCGGTGGTCACCCGCGGCGAGCGGCCGTGGGACGACGAGGACGCCGACCTGTCCGCCTACTGCGAGCAGGTGATGGGGTTCACGCCGTTCGAGGCGATCCCGATCGAGGTCGAGGCGGCGGGGCTGACCGGTGTCGCGTTCGTGCTGCCGTCGGGTGTCCACCCGGGAACGCGGCAGACGCACCGGGTGTACCTGAAGCGAATGCTCGTCGGCGACAACGTCGAGGGCCTGCTGCCGGACTGGGCGTACTTCGTGCGGTGCGTGGTCGACGCGTCGTCGGTCAGGCCGACGGCGTCGCGCGAGTCGCTGTACCAGGACGAGATGCTGATGGCGGTGCGCGAGGAGCTGGGCGAGCAGATCCGCGACTGGCTGATCAGGCTGGACGCGATCGAGCCGCGCCGCGCGGGCGAGCTGCTGGCCGCGCACCACCTCGGCATCAAGTCGCTCGCGCGTTCGGACGACGAGATGCTGCGGCTGGTCGAGCGCTGGCTGCCGTTCGAGACCACGGACGGCCCGGTCCCGTTGCGGCAGTTCAAGCGCAAGCACGGCGCGATCCTCTACATCCCCGACGTCGACGAGTTCCACCAGCTCGCCCCGGTCGCCGCCGCGCAGGGCCTCGGCCTGGTGAACGCCGGCTACGCCTACGACCTGGAGCTGCTCAACCGCCTCGGCGCGCTCGACGGCCCGTCCGTCGCGCGCCGGGTGGCGCCGTCGGAGCTGCTGGCCGCGCTCGCCGACCCGGAACCGGACGTCGAGGCGGCGTTGCGGCTGCGGCTGTCCGAGGGCGCCGCGGCGCTCGACCGGCACGACTGCGACGCGGTGGTCCGCGACTTCGACCCCGTCTCGCTGCCCGCGCTGCTGATCACCAACGCCGAGCAGCAGCGCAAGCTCGACACCGAGCAGACCGCGGAGGAGACGACCGACCCGCTGTGGGCGGAGCTGCTCGGCCAGCTGACGGCGGGCTCCTCGTCGTCGCGGGCGGAGCAGCTGGTGCTCAACTGCCGCAACCCGCTGGTGCAGCGGCTGGCGAGGCTGACCGACCCGGCGCTCGTCGAGCTGACCCTCGAATCTCTGTACGTGCACGCCGTGCTCCAGGCACGGCGTGCGATGCGACCGAAGGACACGGCGGCGCTCAACCGCTCGTTCCTGGAACTGCTGGACCGCGCCGTTGGGGGCAAGTGAGCATGGCCGACTTCACCGCGCAGGACGCCGAGCAGGCGTTCCTCGACGCGTACAACATGCCGACGGGCATGCCGAAGCACGAGGCGCTGGAGCGGGTGGCGCGCATGGCCGACGCGCTCGGGCACCTGCCGCTCGGCGTGTCGTGCCGGATCGCGATGATCGACTCCGCGTACTACCTCTCGCGCTACGACCTGATGCTCGCGCCGTTCGCGTGGGCGCGGGCCGCGGAGGAGAAGGACCCGGAGGCGTTCAACGAGTACGAGGTCCACTCGCTGAACTGGTCGCACAAGTGGATCGCCACGGGTCTGCGGCGCGACCCGCGGTTCTCGCTGGAGCAGGTCGAGGCCGTGATCGGGCAGCTCGCGGATCGCTACGGGCGCCTGGGTTTCTCGGCCCAGCCGGTGCACGGCGCGCGGGCGGAGCTCGCCTACCACGTCGGTGACACGACCGGCCTCGCCGAGCACCTCGGCCGCTACCTCGCCACCGAGCGCGGCCCGATGGCCGACTGCGAGGCGTGCGTGGTCGAGGAGCAGGTCTGGATGCTGTCGCGGCTGGGCAGGCACCAGGAGGCCGCCGCGCACGGCTGGGAGGGCCTGTCCGGCCAGACCGGCTGCGCCACCCAGCCGCAGGGCATCCTGTCGGCGTTGCTGTGGCCGTTGCTGGAGATCGGTGACCTGGAACGGGCCGCGCACGCGCACACGACGGCGTACCGGTTGATCAAGGACGACGAGATCACCTCGTACGTGCACGAGCACATCCGGTTCTGCGCGCTCACCGGCAACGTGGCGCGCGGCGAGGAGATCCTGCGGCGGTCGCTGCACAAGGTGACCGCGACCCAGCTGCCCGCCGACGAGATGTCGTTCGCCGAGTCCGCTTCGGTTCTGCTGCGACGGCTCCCGCCCGACGTCGTCTTCGACGTGCCGCAGGTCGGCTCCCTCACCGCGGCCGAGCTGCTCGACCGGTTGTCGGCGCGGGCGCGAGAGCTCGCGAAGGCGTTCGACGAGCGCAACGGCACACCGGCGTGGGAAGGACGGGTGGCTCAGGCGCTGGCGCAGCCCGACTACCCGCACGTCGAGCTGGCCGTGCCCGCCGCGCCGGTGGCCGCGCCCACCGGCGAACCGCTCGTGTCCGGCGACCCGGTGGAGATCGCCGAGTCGATGGTGGCGCTCTACGAGCAGGGCGACTTCGTGACGGCGCGGCGGATGCTCGACTCGCTGCCCGCCGACATGGACCCGTTGCTGCCGCCCGACCTCGCGGCGCACGCGGGCATCCGGCGGATGACGACGGGGCTGGTGCCGTTCGACCTGGAGGCGTTCGACGAGCTGGCGGCGGTGCTGCCGCACGACCTCGCGCTGCGGTACCGGGCCCGCCTCGCGATCGGCCTCGAAGGCGGTCTGGAGCTGGCCGAGCGGTGCCTCGCCGAGGCGACGTCCGACTACACCAGGACGGTCGCGGCACTGACGCTGGCCGAGCTGTACGACCGCACCGAGGCGCACGAGCGGGCGGCGGAGATGATCGCGCTCGTGTCCTCTTTGGACGTTGCGGACCTGCGCGGCAGGGTCGCCGTGGAGACGGCGGAACACCGTGCCCGGCAACAGGACCTCGACGGCGCGCTCACCGAGATCACGGCGGTGATGGCAGGCGAGCTGCCGTTGAACGCGCGGTTCGAGGGCTACCGGCTCAAGCTGCGGCTGGAGACGCTGCTGCGGCGCGTGCCGGAAGCCGTGGCGACGGCGCGGGAGTTCGTGGCCGCGTTCCCGCCGCCGGAGTCCGCGGAGGCGCGCTGGTACCAGGTCGCGGCCATCCAGGAGCTGGACCAGGAAGGTGCCTGCCTGGCCGACCTGCGCGAGGCCGTGGCGATCTCGCGCGCGCACCTGTCCCCCGGCCACACCGCGCACTTCTGCTTCGCGCTGAGCGGTGGCTACGTCCAGACCGACAGGTTCGTCGAGGCGGCCGAGGTGCTGGAGGAGGCGCTGCGGCTGGTGCAGGAGGGCCAGGAAGACCTGCGGCTGCAGATCGTCTTCCGGCTCGGGCAGGTGTGCCGCAAGCTCGGCGAGCTGCCCGCCGCCGAACGGCACCTGCGCGAGGCGGCGGAGCTGCTGCCCGCCGAGGAGACCGCGCGCAGGGCGTTCCTGCTCGACGCGCTCGCGTCCGTGCAGGGCAGGCTGGACAAGCACGACGAGGCGACGGCGTCCTGGCGGGCGGCCGCCGCGCTGTGGCAGCAGGAGGGCGACGTCTCGGAGGCGATCGGCTCGCTGGTCGAGCTGGCGTCGACCCTGCCCGACGACGAGGTGGCCGAGACGACCTCCGCCATCGACGAGGCCGAGGCGCTGCTCGCGTCGCTCGACGACCCGGCGGAGGTGACGCGGCGGCAGGCCGAGATCCTCGCGATCCGCGCGTGGGTGCACACGCAGGCGGGCGAGTTCCCGCTGGCGATGAAGCACTACCGCGACACCGAGGCCCTCGTGACGTCGCTGGGCGACCACAACTGGCGGGTGTTCGTGGTGCTGCGGGCCGCGCAGGTGCTGCTGGGCGCCGACGACGCGGAGGGCGCCGAGGCCGAGGCACGCAGGGCCGCGTCACTGCTGCCCGACGACGCCCAGGTGGGCAACGTGCTCTCGGTGCTGTCGGAAGCGTTGCACCGTCAGAACAAGCCGTCCGGCACGGACCCGTTGGTGCGGGAGCTGACGGCCAGGCTGGACTAGCGTTTCCGCCTGTCGCGCGACGCGCGCAGGTAGCCCATCACCAACGACTCCAGGTCGGGTGCCACCTCCGCCCAGCCAGGTGGCACCGGCCCGGCGTCGCGCAGCAGCACCGTGGCCTGGCGCTGCGTGCGGGTCGCACTGACGCGCGCACCCTCCAGTTCGGACTCACCGGTGACCGGGCCGAGGAGTATCCGGTGCCGTGCCAGCACTTCCTCGACGTCGCCCTCGATCTGCACCCGGCCGGCGTCGACCAGGAGGAGGTGGTCGCACACCTCGCGCAGGTCGGTGAGCAGGTGCGAGGACATCACCACCGTCGTGCCCCGGTCGGCGACCTCCGCCATGAGGATGCGCAACGTCTCGTCGCGGGCCAGCGGGTCGAGGTCGGACAGCGGTTCGTCCAGGAGCAGCAGCCGGGGCAGCCTGCCCAGCGCCAGCGCGATGGCCACCTGGGTGCGGGCCCCCGCGGACAGGGTGCGGATCTCGGCGTTCTCGTCCACCCCGGCCTGCAACGCGAGCACCTCCTCGACCCTGCCGGTGGACCAGCGGTCGTTCATGGACGCGCCGAGACGCGCCATCTCCCGCACCGTGAGGTTGCCGTAGAGCGGCCGGTCCTGCGCCAGGAACGACACGTCCGGGTGGATGCGCCCGCGCACCGGCGTGCCGAACACCCGCAGCTCACCGGTGGTCGGGCGGACGAGACCCGCCGCCATGCGCAGCAGGGTGCTCTTGCCCGCGCCGTTCGGGCCGACCAGGGCGACGACCTTGCCCTCGGGAACCGAGAAGGTGCAGTCTCGGACCGCCCAGCGAGCGCGGTACCGCTTGCCCACGGCCGTGGCGGCCAACGGAGTCATGGTCGTTCCTCGACGGGGTAGTGCTCGTCGCGGACCGCGGAGTACAGGGCGTCGACGTCCTCGACGTCGAGACCGCCCTCCCGCGCGCGGCCCATCCAGCGAGCCAGTTCCTTGCGCAACGGCGCGTCGTCCCCCGCGGTCGCCTCGGAGGACAGCGACTTGGTCACGTAGGTGCCCAGGCCGCGACGGCCCTCCACGAGCCCTTCGCGTTCGAGCTCGCGGTACGCCTTGAGCACGGTGTTGGGGTTGACGGCGGTCGCCTCGACCACCTCCCGCGCCGCTGGCAGCCGGTCACCGGGGGCCAGCAGTCCCAGCCGCAGGGCTTGCTTGACCTGCTTGACGATCTGCATGTAGGTGGAGACCCCCGAGTGCCGGTCGATCCGGAACTCGATCACGTCGGCCAGCATAGGTGCTGCGGTCGCGGGCCCGCTCAGCCTTGCCGGCGCAGGGCCCACACGGTGCCCGCCAGCAGCAGGACCGCGAGCCCTCCGTAGAGCGCCGCGTCGTAGACGTGCGCCAGCCAGGCGCTGCCGTCAGGGATGACGGTCAGGTAGCTCTTCACCGAGCCCTTCTCCGCCAGGCACGCCGTGAAGACGTCCTGCGCGTCCGGCCCTTCCGGGGCCGACGCCTTGCAGGCGTCGATCACCGCGAGGGACTCCCCCTTCGGCACCGGCCGCCCCGCGGCGTCGAGCATGCCCGACTCCAGCTCCAGGCCGCCGTCCGCGCGCAGGTTCACGTCCGAGGTCACCGGGGCCTCCCGCCGCTCGGACGGCACCCACCTGCTCGCCACCCCGGACAGGACGACGCGCAGCGCGACGAACGCGGTGAGTCCCGCGGTCATCGCCACAAGGGTGCGGCGGGTCACGGCGCCGAGGAAGGCACCGAGCAGGAAGGCGACGAGCGCGTACGCTGCCGGGGAGACGTGGTCGATGCCGAAGTTGAAGGGGTTGAACGGACCGTTCAACCGCGGCCCCAGCACGCCGGCGGCGGTCAGCCACCACCACACCAGGTACTGCAGCAAGACCAGCACCACCAGTGCGGGCACCAGTGCGACGACCAGCTTGACGAACATCCACCGGGTGCGGCTCACGGACTGGGTGAAGGCCAGCACGTGGGTGCCCTGCTCCAGTTCCGCGGCGAACAGCGGCGCGCCGAGGAACACGCCGATCAGGGCGGGCAGCACGATGATCAGGAAACGGGCGGCTTCGAAGAGATAGTCCCACTCCGTCACGAACGCCTTCACCGCACCGTCCGGCGCGGGACACTCGTCGAGCGTCGTGACGCACTGCGTGAGCTGCGCGGAGGCGAGCGCGTCGAGCATGTTCGACCGCAGCAGGACGATGACGCCCGCACCGACGACGAGCGCTCCGATGAGCACGAGCAACTGAAGGCGCTGCAACCGCAGCGTGGCCCAGATCATGCCGCTTCCTCCTGTGCCGCCGCGCGCATGTGGTGGAGGACGAGCTGACCGAGCGGGGTGCCGTCGGCGCTGAGCCGGTTCACATCTCCCGCCAGCACGATCCGTCCACTGTGGAGCAGCACGAGATGGTCGCACACCCCTTCGAGCTCCGCCAGCACGTGCGAGGACAGCACGACCGTGATGCCTTGGGTCCTCGCCTCGGCCAGCAACGCGCGCAACACCGCCTCGCGGGCGAGCGGGTCCAGGTCCGCCAGCGGCTCGTCGAGCAGCAGCAGCCGCGGGCGCTTGCCCAGCGCCAGCGCCAGCGCGACGCGGGTGCGCTGACCGCCGGACAGCGTGCCCACCTTCGCGTTCATCGGCACTTTCGCCTGCTCCACCAGGCGCTCGGCGTACCGCTGGTCCCAGGCGGGGTTCGTCCGCGCGCCGAACTCCAGCGTCTCGGCCACGGTGAGCTGCTTGTACAACGGCTTCTGCTGCGCCAGGTACGACACCGCCGGGTGCAGTCCCCTCCCCGTCGGCCGGTCACCGAAGACGGTGATCGACCCGGCCGTGGGACGCGACATCCCGGTGACCAGGCCCATCAGCGTGCTCTTGCCGGCACCGTTCGGACCGACCAGCGCCACGACGCGGTTGTGCGGGATGACCAGGGACACCGGCCGCAACGCCCAGCCCCTGCGGTACTTCTTGCCCACGCCGTCGGTGTGGACGGGAAGCGCCGGTCCGGAGTGACTTCGGGTGCTCACCGCCACCTCCTTTCGAGATCGAGGACAGCACCGTAACACCTTTCACTATTTCACTAGTGAAAGGTGTTACCCATGCCTCCCGGAGGCAACCCCGGCGGTGGGTGCGGCGTCCTACCGCGCGGTCACACCATGCCCTCGCGCAGGAGACGACCGCTCGCGTCGTACGCCCGGCCCACCATCGTCAGGTTCCTGAGGTCGTCCGAATAGGCGCAGAGGTAGACGTCGCCGTGCAGCTCGGCCTTGACCACCTCGCCATCGGCCAGCCGGAACTCCAGAACGGCGACCTCGGGACCGACCCGTCCGACGCCGACGACGCTGTCGTCGGGCAGGAGGACCCCCACACCGCCCGCGAAGTAGCGGTCGTCCGGCGGTCCCACCTTCGCCTTGCTGGTCGTCCAGGCCCCGGTGACCCGGTAGGTGCAACTGACGAGCTCGTCATCGGTGACGCCCACCTCCAGCACCTGGCCCTCCAGCATCCGCAGGACGTGGCGGCGGTAGTCCGGCGGACGCTCGCACCCGTCGCCCATGATCGTCTCGATCGACGGCGCCGTCGGCGTCCCGGCGATGGCATGGACGCCACCCACGCCGTAACCGAAGGCCAGCGTGGCGACCACCGCGAGCCCGACTGGCACGAACCCGGTGATTTTCATGTCTCCTACCAATGCCGGAGGTCCAGGGCGACGACCGCCCGCCGGGGAGAGATCACGCGATGGCCGCGACCGCCTTCTCGTAGGCGACGTCGAACGCCTCGCCGGCCGGGACCGCGATGTCCGGGACCACGCCGACGCCCTCCCAGTTGGTGCCGGAGACCGGGTTGACCGCGCGGCCGTTCGGGATGGACGACTTGAGGTGCGGGCCGACGCGGTAGCGGCTGCCGGGGTGCGCGCCGCCCTTGGTGGTCTCACCGACGAGCGTGGCACGCCCGTTCTGCTGGAGGTCGTAGCTCAGCTCCTCCGCGCCGGAGAACGTGCGGGCGCTGGTGAGGACGTAGACCGGCTTCGTGCCGCCGAACTTCGGGCCCGGGACGTGCGGCAGAGTCCAGAACTGCCTCGTGGAGTCGTCCGGGCGGTTGTAGATGTCGTTGAGGTGCACGGGTTCGTCGAACAGGTAGCTGCAGACGAGCGCGACCGTGTTCGGGTCACCGCCGCCGTTCTCGCGCAGGTCGATGATCAACGCTTTGGTGTGGGCCAGGATGGTCATCGCGGCGATGAAGGCCGGGGTGGCGAACTCGGCCGGGTGCAGGAGGCTCAGCTCCAGCAGGCCGATGTTGCCCTCCAGGCGCTCGACCCTGCGGATGCCGAACGCGTCCTGCTCGGCCGCCCTCCGGTACTCCTCCGGGTCCCACGCCTCGTCCTCACCGGTCTCCGGCACCTCCTCCTCGCTGTGCAGCAACCGGAGGTGCTTGTCCCCGTTGACCGTCTGCATGTCCTCGGTCACGAGCTTGGCGAACCCCTGGTCGTCCAGACCGGAGTAGACGCCCTCGGCGTGCCGGGCGCGCAGGACCTTCGCGACCTCGTCGGCCACGTCGGGGAACACGTAGTAGGAAGCGAGCTGGGAGCAGAGGAGTTCTAGTTCGCGTTCACGCACCGGACGTACGGTAATCGCGCGTCCGGTACGCGTCAGCTCAATTCCGCTGGTCCCGCGCGGAGGCGTAGAGGCACACCGCGGCGGCCGTCGCGAGGTTCAGGCTCTCGGCCGCCCCGTACAGCGGCACCTTCAGCGACGTGTCGAGCTTCGCGACCACGTCGTCGGGCAGGCCGTGCGCCTCGCTGCCGAACACCCACGCCGTGGGCCGGCTCAGCTCACCCTGCGCGGAGGCCGCGACCAGGTCCTGCTCCGCGTAGCCGTCGGCGGCCACGAGCCGCAGACCGGCCCGGCGGCACGCGGCGAAGACCTCGTCCGCGTCGCGGGAGCGGGCGATCGGCAGGTGGAAGAGCGAGCCCGTGGAGGCGCGCACGCACTTGCCGTTGTGCGGGTCGACCGTGTCGCCGGCGAAGATCACCGCGTCCGCGCCCGCCGCGTCCGCCACGCGCGTGACGGTGCCCGCGTTGCCCGGGTCGGAGACCCCGTGCAGCACGGCGACGAGCCGGGGCGTGCCCCCCAGCGCGACGTCGAGGGGCTGCGGCACGACGTCGCAGACCGCGACGAGACCCTGCGGCGTGACCGTCTCCGACAGGGACGCTGCCGCCTTGTCGTCGACGTCGCTGATCCGGACGCCCTGCGACCTCGCCGCCTGCAACAGCTCGGCGTTGCGCTCGGCGGCCGTGGCGGTGACGAACAGCTCGTGCACCGCGCCGCCGGTCCAGGCGAGTGCCTCGCGCACGGCCTGGGCTCCCTCGACGAGGAAACGCCCTGCCTTGTCACGACCCTGGCGGCGCGTCAGGTGGCGAGCAGCAACGACCCGAGGCGTCCGTTCGGTGAACGGAGCTGCCTCGGGTCGGTGTGCTCGGGCGTGCTGGCTCAGGCCCTGTCCCCGGCCGGAGCGTTCACGTCGGCCGGGAGCGCGCCGCGCGCGATCTCGACCAGCGCCGCGAAGGCGGTGGCGTCGGTGACGGCGAGGTCCGCGAGGATCTTGCGGTCGACCTCGACGCCGCCCAGGCGCAGACCCTGGATCAGGCGGTTGTAGGTCATGCCGTTCGCGCGGGCGGCGGCGTTGATCCGCTGGATCCACAGCTTGCGGAAGTCGCCCTTGCGCGCACGCCGGTCGCGGTACGCGTAGTTGAGCGAGTGGAGCACCTGCTCCTTGGCCTTGCGGTACAGCCTCGAGCGCTGGCCGCGGTAACCGCTGGCGAGCTCGAGGGTGGTACGGCGCTTCTTCTGGGCGTTCACAGCCCGCTTGACGCGTGCCACGGGTCCATCCTGTCGATCTCATGGGGAGCGAGGGGTCGGGGCCCTCGCCCCCGAGTTAGCTAGGGGGTGTCGAAGCGGGTCAGAGACCGAGCAGCTTCTTGATGCGCGGCGCGTCGTTGTCCGACACGACGGCGGTGCCGGTCATGCGACGCGTCACCTTGCTGGACTTCTTCTCCAGGATGTGGCGCTTGCCGGCCTTCTCCCGGAGGATCTTGCCGCTGCCGGTGACCTTGAACCGCTTCGAGGTCCCGCTGTGCGTCTTGTTCTTCGGCATTTCCGTCCTCGTCTCGTGCTACCCACCGGGTCGGGGGCGGCCATGCGTCCGGTTCTACTCGGCGGCGGTCTCGGCGCCGTCGGTGTCGACGGCGTCGTCCTGCTTGACCGAACGCGGCTTGATGTTCTTGTGCGGCGCCAACACCATGATCATGTTGCGGCCGTCCTGCTTGGGGTTGGACTCGACGAAGCCCAGCTCCGCGACGTCCTCCGCCAGCCTCTGCAGCAACCGGTAACCGAGCTCGGGGCGCGACTGCTCTCGTCCGCGGAACATGATGGTCACCTTGACCTTGTTCCCGTGGGAGAGGAAGCGGGCCACGTGGCCCTTCTTCGTCTGGTAGTCGTGCGGGTCGATCTTCGGCCGGAGCTTCTGCTCCTTGATGACGGTCAGCTGCTGGTTACGGCGAGACTCACGAGCCTTCTGAGCGGTCTCGTACTTGAACTTGCCGTAGTCCATGAGCTTGCAGACCGGAGGTCGAGCCTGCGCGGCGACCTCGACGAGGTCCAGATCCGCTTCCTGCGCGAGTCGGAGTGCGTCCTCGATGCGAACGATCCCGACCTGCTCGCCGTTCGGTCCGACCAGACGGACCTCGGGCACGCGGATTCGGTCGTTGATGCGCGGCTCGGTGCTCACAGGAGCACCTCGGTTCGAGGGACTTGTCATTCACGTCCTTTGAGACTCGTTTGCGCCAAAGACAAGAGCCCCGTCGTCGATGTCGACGACAGGGCCCGCTTCCGACCGATCGCAAACCTGTCCCTCGGACGCCCGTGCGCCCTGAGCCAGGAGGACCGGACCCGGCCACCTCAAGAAGCGGTGATCGCGGGTGGGAGCGGGGCTCCACTTGCCGCTCTCGCACTAACGAGAGCTGGTCGCGTCGGAAATACTACCAGACGCCGCTGTCAACCCCCGAATCGCGGTCCCGCGACCTCGGCTTGCTTGAATGGGCGGGTGACCGATCCGCTTGACGAAAGCATCCGCGACCTCGGCGACGTCCCCAGCATCGAGGTGATCAGCCGGGCCGCCGTGATGCTGCTGTCCGCCGCCGCGGAGCGCCTGGGCCTCGCCGACCCGGACCCCGACAACTCCCCGCGCCGCGACCTGGACGAGGCCCGCCGCCTGATCACGGGCCTGGCCGGCCTGGTGACGGCGACCTCGGAGTACCTCGGCCCGCACGCGGCCCCGCTCAAGGACGGCCTGCAGTCGGTCCAGCGGGCGTTCCGCGAGGCGTCCGCCGTGCCGGACGAGCCCGGCCAGGGCCCCGGCGAGAAGTACACCGGCCCCGTCTACTGACCTACTGGTCCGCCCTGACCACCACGGGCTCCCACGGCTCCGCCTTGATCTGGAACACCGCGCTGGCCCGCTGGCCGGTCGCGGCCCGGAACGTGACGGCGGAGCCGTTGTGGAGCGGCCCGACGTCGAGGTGCTCCGACGGCGGCTCGTCGTACTGCGAGAGCCCCAGCACCCTGCTGCCCGGCACCACCGAGACGGTGAGCCGCTCGATCACGGCGGGCCCGCCGAAGTAGCTGAGCCGGAACTCGTCCGGCGCGGCCGGCGTGATCGCGAACGTCGGCATCCCGCGCCGCTGCCGCTCGGCCGCGAGCACCTCGGCGATCTCGTTGATCTGCACCGCCGCCTGCTGGGCACTGGCCTGCGCCTCGTCCGCCAGCAGCCGAGCGGCCCCGGCGGCCTCCTCGGCCTTCGCGGTCGCCTGCCGGGCCTCTTCGACGGCGTTCTTGGCCTGCAACGCGCTGGACGTGGCCTGCTCGACGGCCTTGCGCGCCGCCCGCGCCTCGTCCATCGCCTTCTCGGCGGCGTCCTGGGCCTTGCCCGCGGCCTGCGTGGCCTTCTTCGCCTCCCGCGCCTGCCACAACGCGACGGCCGTCGCGCACAGCGCCACGACCGCGGCGACCACCGCGACGGCGTTCACGCCCGCACCCCCAGCGCCAGGAGCTGGCGGCGGGCCAGCTCGTCGATGACGTCGGTGTCGCCCGTCCGCCACGCCACGGCGGGATCGCCGTCGAACTTCGCCAGCTGCCGCGGGCTGAGGCTGGTGAGCGCCCGCAACGCGAGCAGGTCCGGCTTGTCCCTGAGCTTCAGGGTGTTGCCCGCCTTGCGCGCGTAGTGCAGCCGCACCGGCAACCAGGTGATCAGCAGGAACAGGACGGGCACCGCCACGATCGCGGTGGCCAGCCAGAACGCGGAGTCCTGCACGACCGCGATCTGCGCGTTGCCCGCGCTGGTGAGCGTCTCCCCCGCCCTGGTGCCGTTGCCCAGGGCACCGGCCAGGTCACCGCCGACGAGCGGCAGGCCCCTGGCCTTGTCGGCGGCGTTGGTGAAGACGTCGCGAATGCTGCCGCCCGCGTTGACCAGGCCGTCGCCGGGGGCTCGCAGCTCCAGGACCCAGTCGTGGACGGTGGTGGCCACCCAGATCCACACCGCCACCCACGCCACGGCCGAGAGGTCGGCGATCACCTGCCCGGCGAGCCTGACCGGTCTGTCCGCGTACCACTTCATACCGGGGATCGTGCCATGAGGGGGACGGGCGGCCGTGCGAGCGGGGTGCCTCGCCGCCGTGCCGAGTCCACCCGGACGGGAAACAGGCACCCCCGGACCCGAGAGTGCCCGTTTCCCGTTGTGCGGCAATCAGTCGACGACGGCCAGCGCGTCGATCTCCACCAGCAGACCGGCGGGCAGACCGACGTAGACGGTGGTGCGCGCGGGTGCCGGGTCCGTCACGAACTCGCCGTAGACCTCGTTGAGCTCCGCGAAGTGCGCGGTGTCGGTGAGGTAGACGCGGATCATCACGACGTCGTCGATCGACGCGCCACCGGCGGCGAGGACGGCGTTGAGGTTCGCGAACGTCTGGCGGGTCTGCTCGGCGACGGTGGTGCCGACGACCTCGCCGGTCTTGGGGTCGAACGCGACCTGTCCCGCCACCTGCAGGATGTTGCCCTTGCGCACACCCTGCGAGAAGCGGGCCACCGGCTGCGGGGCGTCGGCGGTCTTGATCTCAACCTTGGACAACGGGAACTCCCTCATCTCGGAACATAACCGCATTCGACTGATGCAGCTTCGGCGGTGGCGAGCAGGTCCGGCAGGTGGGCCAGCAGGCCGTCGTAGTCGAGCAGCACCTTCGGCACCGACATCGAGACGGCCGCGAGGACCTCGCCGCGGGCGCCCCTGATCGGGGCGGCGATGCAGTGGATGAAGTCCTCGTGCTCGGAGTTGTCGACGGCGTAGCCGTTGGCGCGCACGCGGTTCAGCTCTGCCAGGTAACCGTCGGGGCCGGTGATGGTGTTCTCGGTGAGCCGCGGGAACTCCATGCGGGCCAGCACCTTCTGCAGCGCCGCGGCGGACAGGTCGGCCAGCAGCACCTTCGCGACGGCCGTGCAGTGCAACGGCGCGCGGCGGCCGATGCGCGAGTACATGCGCATCTGGTGCCGTGACTCGTACTTGTCGATGTAGATGACCTCACCGTCCTCATAGGACGCGAGGTGGACGGTGTGGCCGAGGCGGGAGTTCAGCTCGCGCAACGCCGGTTCGGCGGCGCGGCGGACGTCCCGTTCCTCCAGGGCGCGGTTGGCGAGGTCGAACAGGGCGGTGCCGAGCCGGTAGTGGTGGACGCCGTCGCGTTGCACGAAGCGGTGCGACTCCAGGGTGCGCAGGAGGCGGAGGGCCGTGGACTTGTGCACGCCGATCACGCCGGACAGCTCGTCCAGCGTCTTCGGGCCCGTCGCGAGCTGGCTCACGAGTGTGAGCGCGCGGTCGAGGCTCTGGCTCATCTACACCTCCAGGCGGGCGGACGCCCAGGTCCGCGGGTCGGCGTGCAGCAGCGGACCCGACACGTCGTCGGGCACAGGATCGCCGACGTCCTCCGCGGTGAGCAAAGCGGAGGCCGCCTGCAGGTGGCCCGCGCGCAGCCGGACGGACGGCGTCTGCCCGGCCAGGGTGGCGGCGAGGAACCCCGCCGCGAACGCGTCGCCCGCGCCGACCGGCTCGACGACCTCGACGCGCAGCGCGGGCTCGAAGTGCGACTCGCCGTCCTCCAGCAGCGTCGCGCCCTCGGCGCCCTGCTTGACCACGAGGGACGCCGGGCCGGGCAGCAGCTCCCGCAGCCGTCGCGGGTCGCCGGTCCCCCACACCAGCTCCGCCTCGTCCGCGCCGGCGAGCACGACGTCGGCCTGGTCGGCCAGCTCGCGCAGCACGGCGGGGTCGCGGTCCGCCCACAGCGCGGGGCGCCAGTTCAGGTCGAACGAGATCCGGAAGCCGTGCCGCGGCCTGCGCAGGAGCTCGCGCAGCAGCGCGAGGCACGAGTCGGACAGCGCGGCCGTGATGCCGCTGAGGTGCACCAGCTCCACCTGACCGAGGCCGAGCCGGTCGATCATCTCGACGCCCATGCCGGAGGCGGCCGAGCCGCGGCGGTAGTAGCGCACCGGGCTGCCCTGCGGCGACGCCTCCTTGACGTAGAGGCCGGTCGGTCGGTCCCGGTCGACCCGCACCGCCGAGACGTCGACGCCGAACCCGCCCACCGCGTCGAGGACGGCACGCCCGAACGCGTCGTCGCCGACAGCGCTCGCCCACGACGACCGCACGCCGAGGCGCGCGAGGTGGCAGGCGACGTTGGACTCGGCGCCTCCGACGGCACGGTGCCAGGTGCGCACCAGATGCACGGGACCGGGTTCTGCCGGAACCATCACCACCATGGTCTCGCCGAGGCACACGACACCGCCGACGTGTTCGAACCGCATGCGTGCTCCAGGGGTGTTCGTTGACCGGTGGCGCACCCGAATGCTACACACTCCAGCATCACATCGCGCAATGGGAGTTGCAAAATATGCAACAACTGATGGAGATGGACCTCGCGGCCGTCGCCGGCATCCGCTCCGAACAGGTGAACTGGCGGTTCAAGGGACTGCCGTCGAGCACGTTCGGCAGGACCGTCGGCGAGGTCGCGGACGAGCGCCTCGACCTCTTCGCCGACGAGTTCGTCGGACCGCTCGTCGTGCTGGACGAGGACGCGCTGGCGCACAACCTGACGACCATGGCCGCGTGGTGTGAGGGGCACGGCGTCCGGCTCGCGCCGCACGGCAAGACGACGATGGCGCCGCAGCTGTTCCAGCGGCAGGCCGAGCACGGCGCGTGGGGCATCACCGCGGCCAACGCGTCCCAGGTGCGCGTCTACCGCGCGTTCGGCGTCTCCCGCGTGCTGCTCGCGAACCAGCTGCTCGACCCGGCCGCGCTGCGCTGGCTCGTCACCGAGCTGGACTCCGACCCGCGCTTCGAGTTCAGCTGCTGGGCCGACTCGGAGGCGGGCGTCGCGCTGATGAGCGAGACGCTGCAGGAGCTCCAGCCGGGCAGGCCGGTCGACGTGCTGGTCGAGCTGGGCGCCCCCGGCGGGCGGACCGGCGCGCGCGACCTGGAGACGGCGCTGGCCGTGGCACGGGCGGTGGACCAGAGCCCGGTGCTGCGCCTGGCGGGAGCAGCCGGGTACGAGGGCGCGCTCGCGCACGACGCCTCCACGTCCTCCCAGGCCGTCATCGACGGCTACCTGGCGGACCTGCGCACGCTCGTGCTGCGGCTGGCCGACGCCGGGATGCTCGACGAGCTGGACTCGGCGATCGTCACGGCGGGTGGCAGCGCCTACTTCGACCAGGTCGCGGCGACGCTGGCGCAGCCGTGGCCGTTGCCGGTGACGCCCGTGCTGCGCAGCGGCGCGTACATCACGCACGACGACGGCTTCTACCGCGGGATCTCGCCGTTCGCGCGGATCGAGGGCGTGCAGCCGTTCCGGCCGGCGCTGCGGGCGTGGGCCCAGGTGACGTCACGGCCGCAACGCGACCTGGCGCTGCTGACGATCGGCAAGCGCGACGCGTCGTTCGACGAGGGCCTGCCGGAACCTCAGCTGCTGCGCCGCCGCGACGGCGCGGTCGCCCCGCTGACCCAGGCGACCGTCACCGCGCTCAACGACCAGCACGCGTTCCTGAAGCTCGGTCCCGAGGCCACGGTCCGGGTCGGCGACTGGGTCGGGCTGGGGCTCTCCCACCCGTGCACGGTCTTCGACAAGTGGCAGCTCATCCCGGTCGTGCGCGGCACGACCGTCGTCGACCTGATCCGCACCTACTTCTGATCGGAGCGCACCGATGGACGACGTAGTCCTCCGCGGACCGCTGATCGCCGACGGCACGGGAGCGCCCGCGTACCGGGCAGACGTGTCGATCAAGGACGGCGTCATCGCGTCCATCGGCGGGAACCCGAGCGCCACCAGGACCGTCGACGCGGACGGCCTGGTGCTCGCACCGGGGTTCATCGACATGCACTCGCACTCCGACCTGCGCGTGCTCGCCGAGCCGGACCACCTGGCGAAGGTCTCGCAGGGCGTCACGACCGAGGTGCTCGGCCAGGACGGCCTGTCGTACGCGCCGGTCGACGACGAGGTGCTCGCGACGCTGCGCGGCCAGCTCGCCGGGTGGAACGACGACCCGCCCGGCTTCGACTGGGACTGGCGCACGGTCGGCGAGTACCTCGACCGGCTCGACCGGGGCATCGCGGTCAACGCCGTGTACCTGGTGCCGCAAGGGACGCTGCGGATGCTCGTCGTCGGCTGGGACGACCGGCCGGCCACCGAGTCCGAAGTGGACAGGATGAGGGCCGTGCTCGCGCAATCGCTTGCGGAGGGCGCGATGGGCATGTCGTCGGGCCTGACCTACACGCCGGGCATGTACGCGGACACGTCGGAGCTGGTCCGGCTCTGCGAGGTCGTGGCGCGGCACGGCGGGTTCTACAGCCCGCACCACCGCAGCTACGGCGCGGGCGCGCTGGAGGCGTACGCGGAGATGGTGGACGTGTCGAAGCGCTCGGGCTGCGCCCTGCACCTCGCGCACGCGACGATGAACTTCCCGGTCAACGAAGGCCGCGCGCCCGAGCTGCTGGCGTTGCTGGACGAGGCCATCGCCGGTGGCGCCGACATCTCGCTCGACACCTACCCGTACCTGCCGGGCGCGACCTACCTGTCCGCGCTGCTGCCGTCGTGGGCGACCGAGGGCGGGCCGGAACGGGCGCTGGCCAGGTTGTCCGATGTGGACACCCGCGAGCGCGTCCGCGCCGAGATCGAGGAGACCGGGTCGGACGGGTGCCACGGCGTGCCGGTCGACTGGGACGCCATCGAGATCAACGGCGTCCGCGCCGAGCGCAACGCCCACCTCGTCGGCGCCAGCGTCGCGGCCTCCGCTCGCCGCCTCGGGCGGACGCCCGCAGACCTGTACTTCGACGTGTTGGTCGACGAACGGCTGGGTACCTCCTGCCTCATGCACGTGGGCCACGAGGAGAACGTGCAGGCGATCATGAGACACCCGGCACACACGGGCGGCAGTGACGGCCTGCTCGTCGGCGACCGGCCGCACCCGCGCGCGTGGGGCACGTTCCCCCGCTACTTCGCGCGCTACGTCCGCGAGCTGGGCGTGCTGAGCCTGGAGGAGTGCGTCGAGCACCTCACCGGCCGTGCCGCCAAGCGCTTGCGGCTCACCGACCGGGGTCTGGTCCGCGAGGGCTTCGCGGCCGACCTGGTGCTGTTCGACCCGGCGGAGATCACCGACACGGCGACCTTCGACGAACCCCGGCAGCAGGCCGCCGGCATCCCGTACGTGTTCTGCAACGGGGTCCCGGTGATCGACGACGGAACCGCCACCGGCGCGCTGCCGGGGCACTCACTCAGGAGCCGCACGTGATCGACTGGTTGCAACACACGTCAGGGGGCCTGATCACCCTCGCGGTGCTCAGCATCGCGGTGCTGCTGCTCCTCATCATCAAGGTGAAGGTCGAGCCGTTCATCGCGCTGATCATCGTCGCGCTGCTGGTGGCGCTGGTCGCGGGCGTGCCGGTGAGCGATCTCGTCGGGTCGGCGCAGAAGACCTCGGACTCGTTGCTGGAGAAGGGCTTCGGCTCGATCCTCGGCCACATCGCCGCGATCATCGGCCTCGGCACGCTGCTCGGCGCGATCCTGGAGGCGTCCGGCGGCGCGCAGGTGCTGATGGACAAGCTGATGACCGCGTTCGGCGAGAAGCGCGCCCCGGTCGCGATCGGCCTGGCCGGTCTCATCTTCGGCGTGCCGGTCTTCTTCGACATCGGCATCTTCGTGCTGGCGCCGCTGGTCTACGTGGCGGCCAAGCGCAGCGGCAAGTCGATCGTGCTGTTCAGCATGCCGCTGCTCGCGGGCCTGTCGGTCATGCACGCGTTCATGCCGCCCCACCCGGGACCGGTGGCGGCGGCCGGTCTGCTCGGGGTGTCGCTCGGCTGGATCATCATCATGGGTCTCGCGGTGGCGATCCCGTCGTGGTTCGTCGGCGGTGTCCTGTACTCGTACTGGATCGGCAAGCGCATCGACGTGCCCGTGCCCGAGGAGATGCTGGCCGCGGCCGAGCAGGCGCGCGAGGAGAACGGCGACCGCGAGCCGCCGTCGCTCGGCCTGGTGCTCGGGATCATCGGCCTGCCGCTGGTGCTGATCCTCGCCGGCACGTTCGGCTCGATCCTGCTCCAGCAGGGCTCGCGTCCCTACTCGGTGGCGACGTTCTTCGGCACGCCCGCGGTCGCGCTGACGATCTCGGTGCTGCTCGCGTTCTGGCTGCTGGGCATGCGCCGCGGCATGACCAGGGAGAAGATCGCCGAGCTGTCCGGCGCCTCGCTGAAGCCGGTGGCGATGATCCTGCTCGTGGTCGGCGCCGGTGGCTTCTTCGGCGCCGTGCTGGCGGCGACGGGCATCGGCAAGACGCTGGCGACCGAGCTGTCCGGCCTCGGCCTGCCGGTCATCGCGCTCGCCTACGTGATCAGCTGCGTCATCCGCGTCGCGCAGGGCTCGGCGACGGTCGCGATCGTGACGACCGCGGGCATCGTGGCACCGGTGCTGTCGGACCTGAACTACTCGCAGCCGCAGCTCGCGCTCGTCGTCATGGCCATCGCGTCGGGGTCGATCATCGCCTCGCACGTCAACGACGGCGGGTTCTGGATCGTGTCGCGCTACTTCGGCCTGTCGGTGAAGGAGACGCTGCAGTCGTGGACGGTCGTCGAGACCATCCTCTCGGTCGTCGGTTTCGTGGTCGCGGCACTGCTCAGCTTGGTCGTCTGATCAGACAAAATCCAACAATTTCACACGCTTGACAGTGCGGACCCCGTGACTGAGGATCGGCCCGATGTTCATTCGTGTTCGATGTGAACGGGGTCCGCATGAGCAACCCGGAGGTCGTGCACCTGCACGACGGCATCTCCAGCGTCGTCATCACCCTCCAGGGCACCGACCTCCCGGTCGTGGCGCACTGGGGACGCACCCTCGGGGACGTCGGCCAGGACGCGTTGCGCGGCCTCGTCGAGGTCGTGTCGTGGACCAACCCGAACAACGCGCCGGACGTCCCCGTGCCGCTGGCGCTGCTGCCCGACGCGGGCGCCGGGTACTCCGGCCGTCCCGGTCTGCGCGGGCACCGCGGCGGCGAGCACTTCGCCCCGGCGCTCGCCGTGACGTCGTCCACCGTCGAAGGCCGGACCTTCCGGTACACGGCGACGGACGAGGCCGCACAGATCACCGTCACCGGCACCGTCGAGCTGCTGGACTCCGGCATGCTCCGGGTCCGGCACGCCGTCCGCAACGACGGCACGACGCCGTACGCGCTGGAGGGCCTCGAGACCGCGCTGCCCGTCCCCGCGCACGCCGGTGAGCTGCTCGACTTCACCGGCCGCTGGGCCCGCGAGCGGGAGCCGCAGCGGCAGGCGTTCCGGTTCGGCTCGTGGGTGCGCGAGAGCCGCCGGGGCCGCACCGGCCACGACGCGACGATCGGGTTGCTGGCGGGCACGCCGGGGTTCTCGTTCCGCGGCGGCGAGGTGTGGGCCGTGCACGTGGCCTGGAGCGGCAACCACGTGACGTACGCGGAGAACCAGGTCGACGGCTCGCCCGTGCTGGGTGGCGGCGAGCTGCTGCTGCCGGGTGAGATCACGCTCGCGCCCGGCGAGGAGTACGAGTCGCCGTGGCTCTACGCCGCCTACTCGGCCGAGGGCATCGACGGCATCAGCGCGGCGTTCCACCGCCGACTGCGGGAACGCGCGCTGCGCCCTCGGCCGGTCGTGCTGAACACGTGGGAGGCCGTCTACTTCGACCACGACCTGGCGCGGCTGACGTCGCTCGCCGACACCGCCGCCGCGATCGGCGTCGAGCGGTTCGTGCTGGACGACGGCTGGTTCCGGCACCGCCGCGACGACACGGCGGGCCTCGGCGACTGGTACGTGGACGAGACGGTGTGGCCGGACGGCCTCACGCCGTTGATCAAGCACGTCCGGGCGCTCGGCATGGAGTTCGGCCTCTGGTTCGAGCCGGAGATGGTCAACCCCGACTCCGACCTCTACCGCGCCCACCCGGACTGGGTGCTCGGGCCGCGTCCCGGCGTGCTGCCGCCGCCGTCGCGCTACCAGCAGGTGCTGAACATCGCGCACCCCGACGCCTACGCGTACATCCTCGACCGCGTCTCATCGGTGTTGTCGGACAACGAGATCGCGTTCGTGAAGTGGGACCACAACCGCGACCTGATCGGCTCGCGCGTGCACGCCCAGACCGCCGCGTACTACCGGCTGCTCGACGAGCTGCGGCGGCGGCACCCGCACGTGGAGATCGAGAGCTGCTCGTCCGGCGGCGGGCGGATCGACCTCGGCGTGCTCGACCGCACCGACCGGGTGTGGACGTCGGACTGCAACGACGCCCTGGAACGGCAGCTGATCCAGCGCTGGACCGGCGTGTTCCTGCCGCCGGAGCTGATGGGCGCGCACGTCGGTCCCACGAAGTCGCACACCACCGGACGAACGCACGACCTGTCGTTCCGCGTCGCCACGGCGTTGTTCGGGCACTTCGGGATCGAGTGGGACATCAACTCCGCCACCGACGAGGAACGCGCCGGGCTGCAAGCCGCGATCGAGTACTACAAGGACGTGCGGACGTTGGCGCACACCGGTGTCGTCGTGCGGTCCGACCACCCGGACCCCTCGGCCTGGGTGCACGGGATCGTCGCCGCCGACCGGTCCGAGGCGTTGTTCTGCTACGCGCAGCTCACGACGCCGGTGCAGAACAAGCCGCGCCGGGTGCGGCTGCCGGGACTCGACCCGAAGCGCACGTACCGGCTCTCGTTCGACGCCCCGGCGGGCAGGCCGCGGCTGACGCAGCGGCAGCAACCCTCCTGGGAACCGGTGGAGCTGCCCGGTTCGGTGCTGACCGAGGCGGGGGTGCAGCTGCCGGTGCTGGAACCGGAGCAGGCGGTGCTGCTGCGCCTGAGGTGAGGTGGGAAGAGCCCCGGCGGTGGTCCCGCCGGGGCTCCCCTCCCCCTGTCACCGGCCGGCGCGACCTCCGTCGGCCTTGGTCGCCCACCACTTGCCGTCGACGCCCTGCCCGTTGGCGTCACCGCAGACCTCGTCCCCCGCGAACAGGTACTGCGGCCATCCGGCGATGGTGAGCTGCTGCTTGCCGTCCCGGTCGATCGTGCCGACCAGCGCGGCGTCCACGCCCTGCACCTGGAAGCCCTCGCTGACGAACACGGGCGGCCACTGCCGGGCGCACTCCTCCGTGCAGGTGCTGGCGGACGGGTCGGCGGAGTCGTCGTCGAACCGGTAGAGCGTCATGCCGTCCCGGTCGGTGGCGACGACACCGAGGCCCGCGACCGTGGCGCTAGTGAGCGCGATGGCCTGGTTCTGCTGGGCCTTCTTGCCGTCGACCGCCGTCGCGAACCACTTCGGCACCGTGACGCCCTTGGCCTCACCGGGCTTGGTGTCGTTCTTGAACGTGTACTGCGGCCAGTTCGCGACCGTGAGCTGCTTGCGGCCGTCCGCGCGGGTGATGGTGCCGAGCAGGGCCGGGTCGACGCCCTTCACCCGCGGCTGCTCCCCCTCGACGTAGACGGGCGGCCAGGTTTCGGCGCAACCACCGTCGCAATTGGACACAGAAGGCTGGGCCGTGTCGCCGTCGAACCGGTAGAGCGTGAGGCCCGCGTTGTTGGTCAGGACCGCGCCGAGACCGGAGATCACGCCCGTGCGGGCGGTGAGCTGGGTGCGTTCGCCCTGCTTCCCGGTGACGAACCACTTGCCCTGCAAGCCCTGCCCCTTGGTCTCACCGGGCTTCGCGTCCTTGGCGAACCGGTACTGCGGCATGCCGTCGACCGTGAGCTGACGGCTGCCGTCCTCACGCACGAAGCTGCCGACGAGCCGCTGGTCCACCCCCTCGACCGAGAACCCGTCCGCCTCGACGGTGGCCGGTGGCCAGGTGGCGGCGCACTCACCGTCGCAAGTGGACTTGTCCGGTGCGTCGCCGTCGAACCGGTAGAGCGTGAAGCCCTCCGCGTCCGTGACGACCGGCCCGAGGTCCTCGACCTCGGCGATCTTCAGTGCCACAACGCTTTCCCGCTGCTGCGCCACCGGCTCGCTCGCGGGTGTCGTCGTGCACGCGGCCAGGGAGACCATCCCCAGTACGACTGCCGCGGCGCTCTTGCGGATCATCCCCCACCTCCTGGCTCGTGTCCTCCGACGCCTCCCACACGTACGGCGAGCCAGAACGGTTCAAACGAATTTTTAGAACATCGCGCGCTTCAGCGCGGGCACCGCCGACGCCGTCCTGAGCACCGTCCGGAACAGCGTCCTCACCAGCGGACTTCCGTCCGCGAACTGCTTGGCGGCACGTAGCGAGTCACGCACGGCGGCGAACCCGTACTCGTACATCTGCTCCTCGTAGGCGCTGATGCCGCCACCCGTGGTCAGTTCGCGCGCGAGCACCCGTGCGTCGCGCAACGCGATGTTGGCACCGATACCGCGCATCGGTGCCATGGCGTGGATCGCGTCACCGAGCAATGTGACGTTCGTGCTCGGCCAACGGTCGATCGGCTTCGACGACCGGATGCGCCACTCGCTGACCGTCTCCGGGTGCGACGACGCGACGATCCGCCGGAGGTCCGGGCTCCACCCGCCGATCCGGCGCAGCACCGCCTCCCGCAGGCTCCCGCTCAGGTCGAGGTCGTTCGCCGCGAACGCCCACATCAGGTACGGGCGCACGTTGTCGAACAGCAGACCGTCGGTGTCGGTGTACCCGAGCCCGTCGTGACTGGCGAGGAACATGCCGCACCTGCTCGTCGGGACGACCGTGTTGGCCCGGTCGAGGAGCGCGCGGGGAACCCAGTCGTTCTCGTCCAGGAAGAGCTTTCCCGCCACCGCCACCACACCGACTTCCTCGGTGCCCGCGTGCGGCAGGTACTGCGCGCGCACGCGAGACCGTATGCCGTCGGCGCCCACGAGCACGTCGCACTCCGCGGTGCCGCCGTCCTCGAAGTGCAGCGTGATGGCACCGTTTTGCTCGTAGCGCTCGAACTTCTTGCCGAACTGCACGTCCAACCCGTCGAGCAGCACCTGCCGCAACGTGATCCGACTGGCCGAGTAGTGCTTCTCCTCGTCCTGGTCGAGCACGAGCAAGGGCTTGAGCTGTTCGGTCAGGAAGCCGAACCCGTTGCCGTCACTGCCCGCTGTCTCCTCGAACCGCGCCCAGTTCGCCGCCGGCAGGCACTCCCGCAACGCGTCCGCACCGTCCTCGTTGATGTGCACCCGGTAGCCCTGCAGGCGGTCCGTGCGCGAGAGGTCGCGCTCGTACACCGCCACGTCCGCTCCCGCCTTGCGCAACCCGTGCGCCAGGCACAACCCGCCGATTCCCCCACCCACCACAGCGATTCTCATGCCGCCGAGTTTCAACCAATCGGTTGATTAAGTCAACCATCTGGTTGATAAACCTGGTCGGCTACCGTGTGCCGGTGGATCGACGTCGTTCTCCCGATGCCTCCGAACGCAAGCGCGACCCGGAACGCACGCGGGCCCTGCTGCTGGAAGCCGCCGTCGCGGAGTTCGGGGCGAAGGGCTACGCGGCCACGCGCACGTCGGACATCGCGGCACGGGCGGGCGTGAACAAGCAGCTGATCTCGTACTACTTCGGCGGCAAGGAGGGCCTCTACAAGGAGGTCGCGACGAGCTGGCACGACTCGGCCGCCGAGATGGCGGACACCGGGCAGCCGCTCGAGAAGGTGCTGGCGGGGTTCGTGCACACCACCCTCACCGACCACGGCCGGCTGTGGGCGTGGTCGAACCTGGCCGGCGACAGCCCGCCCACCGACGAGGCGTTCCTGCGCACCCAGGTCGACCTGCTGCGCGAGCGCCAGGACGCGGGCGAGCTCCCGGCCGACCTCGACCCCGGCTTCCTGCTGCTGGCGCTGATGGCCGCGGCGGCCGCACCGCTGACCCTGCGCCACACCGCCCGCCAGATCACCGGCGAGGACCCGGCCACACCCGAGTTCGCGACGAGGTACGCCGAGCAGCTCGCCGCGCTGGTGCGGCACCTGTCGGGAAGTGACTGAGCGCGAGATCGGCGCGGCGGACTAGGAGTCGCGCCGGCGGACCGGCCTCTCCTCCAGCGCCTGCTTGAGGCCCTTGAACCCGCCGCGCATCATCAGGTCGTGGTTGCCGCGGAAGAACGGCTTGGCGATCAGCGCCAGCCGCCGCAGCAGGGCCTTGTTGACGACGACCTCCTGGTCGAACATCAGGTCGGTCCCGCCGTCCCTGCCGATGATCTCCCAGGTCGCGACCCCTTCGATGTCACCGGACAACGACGCGCGCAGCAACCCCGCCTGCTGGTTGCGGATGCTGCGGCGGACCTGGATCACCAGGTCGAACGGCAGGAACGAACGGCAGCGGAGCTCACCGGTCTCGTCGTCGATCCTGGTGGCCGAACGGATCTCCCGCCACCAGCTCGGGTAGTTCGCGAGGTCGGACAGCACCTCGTACACAGCGCATGGAGACGCGTCGACGTGCCACACGCTGTGGAAGCGATAGCGGTTGAGTGACACGGCGACCATCATCCCGGATCACTCGTCCGAGTGACAGGCACTCGACAGAATTCACAGACCACAGCGAATGACACATCGGTTGTACTGCGGCTCTAGTGGAAATCGAGCGTCCCACTAGGCCGCGGGTGTTCACTTGGCGGTGAGCTGAGGAAACCGTTCCAGGGTCCGCAACCAACCGACAGCCGCGACGCGGCGGAGTGCCTGCTCCGACGAGTCGAGCACCTCTGCGAGGCTGAAGGGGTACACCGCGGGCTCGCCGCGCGACGCCTGGAGGGCGCGCTCGCGGTGGGCCAGCGCATCGAGTGGGATCATCACCCTGCTGCCGACACCTCCTCGTTCTGGAGCACCTGCAGCAAGAACTGCCCCGTGTAGCTCTTCTCGACCTCGGAGATCTGCTCGGGTGTGCCCTCTGCCACGACCATACCTCCGCCGGAGCCCCCTTCGGGACCCATGTCGACGATCCAGTCGGACGTCTTGATGACGTCGAGGTTGTGCTCGATGACGATGACGGTGTTCCCCTTGTCCACCAGGCCGTTGATCACGCCCAGCAGCTTGCGGATGTCCTCGAAGTGCAGGCCCGTCGTGGGCTCGTCGAGGATGTAGACCGTCTTGCCCGTCGACCGCTTCTGCAGCTCCGACGCGAGCTTCACACGCTGCGCCTCACCACCGGACAGCGTCGGCGCCGGCTGGCCGAGCCGCACGTAGCCGAGACCGACGTCGACCAGCGTCCGCAGGTGGCGGTGGATCGCGTTGATCGGCTCGAAGAACGTCGCGGCCTCCTCGATCGGCATGTCGAGGACCTCGGAGATGGTCTTGCCCTTGTAGTGCACCTCCAGCGTCTCGCGGTTGTACCGCGCGCCCTTGCAGACCTCGCAGGGGACGTAGACGTCCGGGAGGAAGTTCATCTCGATCTTGATCGTGCCGTCGCCCGCGCACGCCTCGCAGCGGCCGCCCTTGACGTTGAACGAGAACCGGCCCGGCTGGTAGCCGCGCACCTTCGCCTCGGTCGTGGCCGCGAACAGCTTGCGGATGTGGTCGAACACGCCCGTGTAGGTGGCCGGGTTGGACCGCGGCGTGCGGCCGATCGGCGACTGGTCGACCTGCACGAGCTTGTCGACCTGGTCGAGGCCCTTGATCCGGGTGTGCCTGCCGGGCACCTGGCGCGCGCCGTTGAGCTTGTTCGCGAGCACCGTGGCCAGGATGTCGTTGACCAGCGTCGACTTGCCGGAGCCGGACACGCCCGTGACGGACGTGAGCGTGCCGAGCGGGAACGACACGTCGATGCCGCGCAGGTTGTGCTCGCGGGCGCCGACGACCGTCAGCTGGCGCTTCTTGTCGACCTTGCGGCGCTTCGCGGGCATCGGGATCGACTTGCGGCCCGACAGGTACGCGCCGGTCATCGACTCCTTGTTGCTCAGCAGCTTCTTGTACGGGCCGCTGTGCACGACCTTGCCGCCGTGCTCGCCCGCGCCGGGGCCGATGTCGACCACCCAGTCGGACGTGCGGATCGTGTCCTCGTCGTGCTCGACGACGATCAGGGTGTTGCCCAGGTCGCGCAGCCGCGTCAGCGTCTCGATCAGCCGGTGGTTGTCGCGCTGGTGCAGGCCGATCGACGGCTCGTCCAGCACGTACAGCACGCCCACCAGGCCGGAGCCGATCTGCGTGGCGAGCCGGATGCGCTGCGCCTCGCCGCCGGACAGCGTGCCCGACGCGCGGTCGAGCGACAGGTAGTCGAGGCCCACGTCGAGCAGGAAGTGCAGGCGGGCCTGGATCTCCTTGAGCACCGCGCCCGCGATCATGGACTCGCGCTTGGCGAGCTTGAGGCCGTCGAGGAACTCCGAGCACTCCGCGACGCTCATCGCGCAGACCTCGGCGATCGACCTGTCGCCCTTCTTGCCGTGGTGCAGCGTCACCGCGAGGATCTCGGGCTTGAGCCTGGTGCCGGAACACGCGGGGCACGGGACCTCGCGCATGTAGCCCTCGTACTTCTCCCGCATGTACTCGGACTCGGTCTGCTCCTGACGCCGTTCGAGGAACGGGATCACGCCCTCGTAGTTGGCGTAGTAGGAGCGCTCGCGGCCGTAGCGGTTGCGGTAGCGGACGTGCACCTGCTCGTCGATGCCGTGCAGGATCGCCTTCTGCGCCTTGGCGGGCAGCAGCCGCCACTGCTGGTCCATGCGGAAGCCGATGGTCTCGCCGAGCGACTGCAGCAGGCGGGTGAAGTACTCCGCCGTCTGCCCGCCCGCCCACGGCGCGATGGCGCCCTCTTCGAGCGTCAGCTCGTCGTCGGGGACCACCAGCTCCGGGTCGACCTCCTTGCGCACGCCGATGCCCGTGCAGACCGTGCACGCGCCGTACGGCGAGTTGAAGGAGAACGACCGCGGCTCCAGGTCCTCGATCGCGAGCGGGTGGCCGTTGGGGCACGCCAGGTTCTCGGAAAAGCCCCTGACCCGGTTCGGGTCGGTCTCCGGCAGGTCGACGAACTCGAGCTCGACCAGGCCGTCCGCGAGCCGCAGCGCCGTCTCGACCGAGTCGGTGAGGCGCTGCTTGGACGACGCCTTGACGCTCAGCCGGTCGATGACGACCGCGATGTGGTGCTTCTCCTGCTTCTTGAGCTTGGGCACCTCGCCGAGCGCGTAGACGACCCCGTCGACCTTCGCGCGCGAGTAGCCCTGCGACTGCAGGTTCTGGAACAGGTCGACGTACTCGCCCTTGCGGCCCCGGATGACCGGCGCGAGCACCTGGAACTTGGTGCCCTGCTCCATCGCGAGCACCTGGTCGACGATCTCCTGCGGCGTCTGCTTGCCGATCGCCTCCCCGCACTGCGGGCAGTGCGGCTTGCCGGCGCGGGCGTAGAGCAGGCGCAGGTAGTCGTAGACCTCGGTGATGGTGCCCACGGTCGAGCGCGGGTTGCGGCTCGTGGACTTCTGGTCGATCGAGACCGCAGGCGAGAGGCCCTCGATGAAGTCGACGTCGGGCTTGTCCATCTGGCCGAGGAACTGGCGCGCGTACGCCGAGAGCGACTCGACGTAACGCCGCTGGCCCTCGGCGAAGATCGTGTCGAACGCGAGACTCGACTTGCCGGAGCCGGACAGCCCCGTGAAGACGATGAGGCTGTCCCGCGGCAGGTCGAGGTCGACGCCGCGCAGGTTGTGTTCACGAGCGCCGCGAACGACAAGACGGTCTGCCACTGGGGTCCCTTCGGGTGTGATCGGCGGGTCACTCACGCCACACTCTTCCGAACAAGCGTTCGAAGCGTACTAGCACCGGCACGGAGATGGCGACCGACCCGCCACCCATGCTAGGTGCCTCCACCGACAAAAACGGATCGGAGCGCTTCCGCATTCCCCTGAGCAGGCTCAACTCACTAGGCTGGGTCCTTCGATCAGGGCCTCAACGTCGGGGAGAGGCAGCACACATGACCTACACGCCGTCCACGCAGCACACGTCCGTGCCCTCGCCGCGAGGTGTGCCCGACCGGCACATCGACGCCGTCCGGCAGGCGACGGACGTGCTGTACGAGGTCGTCGAGGAGCTGGACGAGTCCGCCGTGCGGGGCGACAGCCTGCTTCCCGGCTGGTCCCGCGGGCACGTCATCACCCACCTCGCGCGCAACGCCGACGCGCTGGTGAACCTGCTCACCTGGGCGCGGACCGGGGTCGAGCACCAGGCGTACACCTCGCGGACCGACCGCGACGCGGACATCGAGGAGGGCGCCCACCGGCTCCTCCAGGTGATCAGGGCGGACCTGGACTCGGCCTGCCAGCGGTTCGACACCGCGTGCCGCGAGCTGCCCGCCCACGCCTGGCGCGCCGAGGTCTCGGCCCCGAAGGGCCAGCCGATCCCGGCGGCCAAGGTGCCGCTGCTGCGGCTGCGCGAGATCTGGATCCACCTCATCGACCTGGACGCGGGCATCGGCTTCGACGACCTGCCCGCGGACTTCGTGCGGGAGTTCCTCGACGACGCCGTCGAGCAGTTCGCGGGCAGGGTCGACCCGTTCGCCATCGAGGTGACCCTGCCCGACGGGACTCAGCGCGGCTGGACCGTGAACGGCCCGGACAGCCGCGGCTCGGTGAGCGGGTCCGCGAGCGCCGTGCTCGGCTGGCTGACCGGCAGGACCGACGGTTCCGGGCTGCGCGGCGAGCTGCCGGAGCTGCCCGACTGGATCTGAGTCAGCAGCCGGTACGCGGGCCGTTCGACGAACTTCGTCATCGCCCAGCCCAGCACCAGCGCCGAGGTGAGGAACGCCACCAGCAGCCACCAGGAACCGAACCCGGCGGCGCTGACGCGGTCCATCACCACGGTGCCGATCTGCTGGTGCACCAGGTACACCCCGTAGGAGATGCCGGCCAGCCAGGTCACCGGCCTGGCGACCGGCTTGAAGTACACCCAGTCGGGGCCCGCGGCCGCCGCGCACACGAGGAGCAACAAGAAACCGAACCCGACCGTGGACCCGTACTCGGTCGTGTGAACCGCCTGCGCGAAGAGCGTCGCGAAGAGCAACCCGATCAGCTGCGGGGTCCCCAGCCTGTCCTTGTGCCACAACCAGATCGCGATGCCGGCGGCGAACAGCTGCGCCCGGTGCATCGCGAACCCGTTGTAGACCGCGAAGAGCGTCTCCGAGTGGTCCAGCAACGGCCGCAGCAGCAACGGCGTGAGCACCAACGCCCACAGGAACACCCGCAGTTTCGTCCCCCTGAGGACCTTCACGAGTGCCGCGGCCGCGATGAACGCCACGATCTGCACCGGGATCGTCCAGTACGCGAAGTCGACGATGTTGACGTCCGGGAACCACTGGTTGAGCAGCAGCAGGTTGTAGACGACGTCCCTGACGTCGAGCTGGTTCCACCCCTCCGGCGCGATCCAGCGCTGCACGGCGTAGGTGAGCACCACGGCCGCCATGTACGCGGGCAGCAAACGTGCCATCCGCCTCCACAGGAACTGGCCCGGTCTACCGCTGTTCAGCGTCGCGCAGGCGAAGAACGCCGAAACGACCATCAGGGTGCTCGCGCCCATCGACATCGGGAAGGTGAACGGCAGCGACCCCAGGTGCGGGTGGCTGCTGACACTCGTGAGCGTGCCGTGGTGGAGCAACACGCACCCGATGGCGACGACGCGCAGGACGTCCCAGCTGACCTTGCGGGCAGACCTGGGCTTTTCTGTTTGCGCTGAGATCACGATTAGGCAGGGGCTCTCGTCTTCGGTGCTGACTGCGTACGCACGGATCGAGGCTCGATCCTTCCTTACACTATGAGTGAGACCTGTATGCAACCTGAAGGTGTGCGTGCCGCCGCACGGACCGACTACCGTCTGCCACCGTGGACGTACTCGAGAACTACACCGGTCACGTCGAGCCGGGCGGCCCCGCGGCCCGCCGCACCCTGGCCGCGCTGACCATCACGAAGGTCTCCGTCGGACCGATGGACAACAACGCCTACCTGCTGGTCTGCCGTTCCACCAACGAGGCGCTGCTCATCGACGCGGCCAACGACCACGACCGCCTCTCCGACCTCCTCGGCCACACCAGCACCCGTCCGCAGCTGCGCACGATCGTCACCACCCACCAGCACGCGGACCACTGGCAGGCACTGGGAGCCCTCGCCGGCTCCCAAGGAGCGAACACAGTCGCCCACGAACTGGACGCCGCCGTCCTCCCCGTCCCGCCCGACACCCTCGTCGAGCACGGCGACACCATCACGGTGGGCGAGGTCCCGCTCTCGATCATCCACCTGCGCGGCCACACGCCGGGCTCCATCGCCGTGCTCTACGACGACCCGGACGGCCACCCGCACCTGTTCACCGGCGACTCCCTGTTCCCCGGTGGCGTGGGCAAGACCACGTCCCCGGACAACTTCGCGTCCCTGATCAACGACGTCGAGGACCGGCTGTTCGCGGTGCTGCCCGACGACACGTGGTTCTACCCCGGCCACGGCGACGACTCGACGCTCGGCAAGGAACGCCCGTCGCTCGCGGAGTGGCGCGCACGCGGCTGGTAACACATGTGCGTTATGACCACCTTCAGCAATTGAACGTGAACGACGAAGTCGAACGCGGCGAAGGTGGTCTTAGCGCCGTTCGTGCATGACCGTGCGACGCAGCTGAGCCGTACCGTAGGCCGCGACTGCTGTTACACCTGAGACCAGTGTTCTTATGTTGAATCTCAAGACACCTGAATGGGGCAGTCAGAGGATTCGACTGGTCGTACGGTGCCATCGCGCAGACAAGTGAGTTGCAGACATCTTCAACTCCCCAACTCACCGAGCGGAGGGGCCAACCGGAAGGCTGGGCGCCTGCTTGGCGAAAGGTTCCACAGAACTGGCGTCCAGACCGCCATCACCATGACGTCCAGATGACCACACGGATACCGACCAGATGACCACTCTTACCCTGGCCAGATGACCACTGATCTTGCTTGTACGGCACACTGGATCCATGCCTGACACGTCCCGCCTGGTCCCCCGTCGCGCCGAGTCGCTGGTTCATGAGGCGCTTGAGGACACGCGTGTTGTCCTGGTCAACGGTGCTCGGCAGGTGGGCAAGAGCACGCTGACCAGGCTCGCCACAGATCGTCAGCCCACAGTGCTACGTCTTCTCGACGACCCGGCGACGCTACGCGCTGCCAAGGACGACCCCACCGGGTTCGTCGAGCACGACAGTCTGATGGTCATCGACGAGATCCAGCTGGTTCCGGAGCTTCTGCAGCCGATCAAGGTGTCCGTGGATCTGGATCCCACTCCAGGCCGCTACCTCTTGACGGGCTCATCACGGATCCTCGCCATGCGAACCCTCCCGGACGCACTACCCGGACGTATGGAGGTAATCGAGCTTTGGCCATTCTCCCAGGGAGAGATGCATGGCTCTCCTGACCGATTCATAGACGCCGCGTTCCGGCATGGCCCTCGAATCGACCACTCGTCGGAACTGCGGCGCCGGGACTACCTCGAACGTCTCGTTGTCGGTGGCTTCCCGGAAGCCACGCGTCGCACCCCTCGCCGGCGGACAGCCTTCTTCGACTCCTACCTGTCCACCTTGATCGAACGTGACGTCCTGGAGCTCGCAAGCATCGAGCGCCGGGGCGACTTGCTCAAACTGGTCGCCCTGCTGGCCGGGCGCGCTGGCGGCCTGTTGGAGCCGACCGTTCTCGCCTCTCAATCCGGTATCCCGCGGACCACTCTGATCCGCTATCTGGAGTTGCTGGCGTCGGTCTTTCTCATCAAGAGCATCCCCGCATGGTCGTCCGGTCAGACACGCCGTGCCGTGGGCACACCCAAACTCGCGCTCGTGGACACCGGGATCGCGTGTCACCTCATCGGTCAAGATCCTGTACGACTCGGTGAGCCGGGCGGAGCCGCAGGATCCATGATGGAGAACTTCGTAGTCATGGAACTCGCTCGCCAACTCACATGGTCCGAAGAGCGTGGACGGCTTTATCACTACCGCACCAAGGAGAAGCAGGAGGTTGACGCTGTCATCGAGACACCGGACGGCCGAGTGATCGGGGTTGAGGTCAAAGCCGGGGCGACCGTGCGCACTGAGGACCTCACCGGCCTGCGAAATCTGGCCAACCACTTGGGAGATCGGTTCGTCGCTGGATATGTGCTCTACGCCGGCCAGCAGACCCTGCCGTTCGGCGAGAAGATCAGGGCCCTGCCACTTGACGCGCTGTGGCGCCTCTCCCCGTAGGACATCTGACGCTGATGTTCACCGCTAGCGAGGACCGGCTGTTCGCGGTGCTGCCCGACGAGACGTGGTTCTACCCCGGCCACTGCGACGACTCGACGCTCGGCAAGGAACGCCCGTCGCTCGCGGAGTGGCGCGCACGCAGCTGGTGACGCGAACCGGGAGCCCGCCGATGCGGGCTCCCGCAGAACGTTCAGCTACGACCGCGCTCCCACGGGTCCGAGTCGCCCACGCGATCCTCGTCACCGAAGAACTCATCGGCCTCCTGGCGCATGCGGACGTAATCGACCGGGGTCAGGTCCTTGTGTCGTTCGGCGATCTCAACACCGTTCCGCGTCACGTCTCACCGCTTCCTTGACCGTATCTTCGAGCACTTCATCGCACGTCTCAGCGATCGAGGGCGTCCAGCAGGTCCAGGTAGCCGGTCGTCGTCCGCCACAACGCGTCCGCGTGCGGCGTCAGCTTCCCCGGACTCCACCGCTTGTCGGTGTACACCTGGTTCACCCGGCGCAGCGCCGCCAGGCTCACGGCCAGCTCGTCCTCCAGCCGTGCGCGCAGCTCCTCCGGTGAGGGCTCCGGCAGCCGGACCAGCTCGGCGGTGCCGTCGCTGATGGCGACCAGCGCCTCCTCGGAGACGCCACCGGCCCGGCTCCACACCAGGGCGGGCCGGGTGATCTCGTGGTTCCACACGGGGGCGTGGGCTGAGCGCCAGCGGGCGATGATCGGGTTGCGCGACATCCGCGTGGAGTTCGCCCAGTGTTCGGCGCCGACCGGCTCGGTGCGCCAGGGGACCTCGTCGACCGGGACGTCCGCGACCACGGCCACCTCGATGGCGTCCAGGTCGCGCGGCACGCCGAGCAGGTCGCCGAACGCCCACAGCTCGACCACGTCGAAGCGGAAGACGGGGCTGGGCGGCTCCGCGCACTTCTCGACGAGCTCGGTCAGGTGGTGCACTGCTCGGGTCCACTTCACCCGCGTCATTCTGCTGGAGGCGCACCATCGACCCGGTTTCGGCCGCCCTGGCCCGGCTGGACGCCGTGGAACCGCGGCTGTGCGCGTTCCACGAGGTGTTCCGCTCGCCTGTGCGGAACGTCGACCCGTCGCTGCCGCTCGCCGGGGTGCCGATCGCGGTGAAACGGGGCGAGCGCCGGAGTCACCGGGAGGCGTTGACGGCTCTCGGGTGCGTGCCGATCGGGTTGACGACGACGCCTGACGGCAGCACTCCGTGGCAGACGTGGGGCCGCAACTCCCGCGGTGTCACGCGCAACCCGTGGAACCCGGACCGGACGCCCGGCGGTTCGTCCGCGGGGTCGGCGGTCGCGGTGGCGGCCGGGGTCGTGCCGCTGGCCACGGGGGTCGACGGCGCGGGGTCCATCCGCATTCCGGCGGCGTGGTGCGGGGTGCTGGGGCTGAAGACGACGTCCTCGGAACGGGCCGCGGTCGGCGTGTTCACCCGCGACGTGGACCTGCTCGCGACCTACCTCGGCGTCTCCGGAACCGGCGAGCCGACTGCCGTCTGGTCAAACGACCTGGGGTTCGCGGAGGTGGACGACGAGCAGGTGGAGATCGCCTGGCGCGCCGCCGCTCCGTTGCGGCCGCGGCCTGTCCCGCTCGTGCTGCGCGACCCGGCGGAGGACTGGTACGCGCACCGGTGCGGCCCGAACCCCGCGCTGGACGAGCTGTTCGAGACCACCGACCTGCTGCTCACCCCGGCGACGCCTGGTCCCCCGCACGGCCACGACGGGCCGGGGGCGCGCGTCAACACGGCGTTGACCTGGGCGTTCAACCTCAGCGGCCATCCGGCGATCAGCATCCCGGCCGGGTTCGACTCCGCCGGTCTGCCGGTCGGGCTGCAGGCCGTGGCACGGCACGGACGTGAGGCGGACCTGGTCGCGGCGGCCCGCGCCGTGCTCGGAACCACGTCGCCACCGCTCGCCTCGATCGGGTGATTTGCTCCCGTTCGACCTCGGCGAGCTGGGTCTGTGCGCTGGGCTCGTGGCTTGAGGAGGCTGACGTGGGACGACGAATCGGCGGTGCCGGCGGAGGCTCGGATCCGGCGGGCAAGAGCGGCGCCGTGGTGGCCGCGGGGGTGCTGGCGGTGTCGCTCGCGGCGGGCGGTGGGATGTTCGTCAGTGGAGGCGCGGCGACTGATCCTGCTGGGGTGAACCTCAACAAGGCGAGGTATGAGGGCAGGAAGTCGGCCCGCAAAGGTGATGCCGACGGGGCGTGGCGTCAGTTGAACATGCGCACGCTGAAGCACACCGCCAGGCAGGCGGCAGAGTGCATAACGCACTCCTTCGGCCAGGTGCAAGTCCACTTCACGCGCAACCCGTGCACGTCGCTAGACCGATCACTGTTCGTCATCGGTGACGACAACGGTGCTGTCGCCGTCGTGTCCGTGGTGTGGGTCGGCTTCCGGACCCGGCGCGACGCGCGCGAGTTCAAGGAGTTGATCGACGTGCACGGCACGGGCGACGTCAGACCGCTCGCCACGCCGTTGCTCGATCTGGCAGACATCCGTTTCACCGGCCTGCACTACCAATCCCGGCCGGACGGCAACACGGTCGTCATCGCCGAAACGGAACCCACGTCGGGACGCGCGAGCGGCGAAATGCTGGACGTGATGGCCGACGTGGCGAGCTGGTTGCCGCGTTGAGCCTCCACCGGTCCGGGCGCAGACACCCGTCGGTAGCCTCCTGACGCATGGCGGTCGAGATCTACACCGACGGTGCGTGCAGCCCCAACCCCGGACCGGGCGGATGGGGTGCCGTGCTGCGCTACGGCGAGCACGAGAAGGACATGTACGGCGGCGACATCGGCCCCACGACGAACAACCGCATGGAACTGATGGCGCCCATCATGGCGTTGGAGAGCCTGACGCGTCCGTCCACCGTGAACCTCTACACGGACAGCACCTACGTGCGGAACGGGATCACCTCGTGGGTGCACGGGTGGAAGGCGAACGGCTGGCTCACGAAGTCCCGTGAGCCGGTCAAGAACGCCGACCTGTGGCGCCGGCTGGAGGAGGCCGCGAACCGGCACGAGGTCGAGTGGCACTGGGTGAAGGGCCACGCCGGTCACCCGGAGAACGAGCGCGCCGACCGGCTCGCCGTGCGCGGGGTGGAGGAGGTGACCGGGCGGGAGGTCACGCAGCCGCAGGCGAAACCGAAGAAGGTCAAGCCGAAGCAGCCGCGTGAGCTGTCCGGTCAGCCGTGCGGGGCGGTCACGAAGAAGGGCACGCCCTGCCCGATCACGGCCGGCAAGAACGGGTTGTGCCACGTGCACGATCCCGCGTTGCAGTGCGGTGCGCTCACCAAGAAGGGCGTGCCGTGCACCATCGCGACCGGCGGTGGCCGGTGCGAGTACCACCAGGACGCGCTCGAACTGTTCAGCTGACGCCGTCGTCGCGGAGCAGGCTCACCGCAGGACCTTCGCCAGCCGCCTCAGCCCTTCCTCGATCTCCGCGGGAGTGTTGGTGGTGAAGGACATCCGGAACGTCGCGGGGTCCGGCGTCGTCGCGAAGAACGGTGCGCCGGGCACGAAGGCCACGTCGTGGTTCAGCGCTTCGCGGAGCAGGGTGGCGCTGTCGGCGTCGCCGGGCAGGCGCAGCCACACGAACATGCCGCCGTCCGGGTCGCTCCACGTCGTTCCGTCGGGCACGGTGGACGGCAGGGCGGCGATCATCGCGTCACGGCGGGTGCCGTACTCGATGCACAGGCGGGCCACGTGTGCGTCCAGGTCGTTGTGGGACAGGTAGGCCGCGGCCGCTGCCTGGTCCACGGTGGACGTGTGGAGGTCGGTGGCCTGCTTCACGATCACGAGCGTGCGGAGCAGGTCCTCGGGGGCGCGCAGCCAGCCCAGGCGCATTCCGGGCGCGCCGATCTTGGAGAAGCTGCCGAGGTAGACGGTCCTGTCGCTGTGCGAGGCGATCGGGGCGACGGCGGAGCCGCGGTAGCGCAGTTCTCCGTACGGGTCGTCTTCCACGACCCAGAAGCCGTGCTCCTCGGCCATCGCGGCGACGGCGGCGCGGCGGGACTCCGACAGGGTGCGGCCGGTCGGGTTCGCGAAGGTGGGCACCAGGTAGAGCAGCGTCGGGCGTTCGCGTTCGACGACGTCGCGGAGTGACTCGGGGTCCAGGCCGTCCTCGTCGCTCGCCACGGGGACGATCCGGACGCCCGCCAGTTGGAAGCACTGCAAGGCGGCCAGGTACGTCGGTTCCTCGACCGCGACGACGTCGCCGGGCTCCAGGAGCGCCGTGGTCACCAGCGACAGCGCCTGCTGGGAGCCGGTGGTGATCAGGACGTCCGAGGTGGGCAGCCCGCGCCGGGTCAGGCGGTCCGAGACGAGCGCGCGCAGTGCCCGGTTGCCCTCCGTGGGCGCGTACTGCAGCACCGAGCGGTCCTGCAGCGCGAGGTCGTACGCGGCGCGCAGGGCGGGCACGTCGAACAGCTCGGGCGCGGGCAGGCCGCCCGCGAAGGAGATCACCTCCGGGCGCGAGGTCAGCGCGAGCAGGTCGCGCACCGGAGAGCTGGCCACGGAGAGGGTGCGGGGCATGGACGAGACGCTATCCGCCGGGGGTGGCCAGGAGAACGCCCCTTCCCGGTGACTGGACACGTATATTGCCCTCTGGCTATATTGCCGACATGGCATCTACTTTTGCCGCGCTGGCGGACCCGAGCCGCCGGGAGATCCTCGACCTGTTGCGCGAGCGCGAACGGCCGGTCGGCTACCTGGTCGAGCGGCTGACGCTCGCCCAGCCGACCGTCTCGAAGCACCTGAAGGTGTTGCGCGAGGCCGGTCTGGTCGAGGTGCGCACCGAGGCGCAGCGGCGCTGGTACCGGGTCTCCCCCGGACCGCTCGCGGAGGTCGACGCCTGGCTCGCGCCGTACCGGCGGATGTGGGAGAAGAGCCTGGACGCGCTGGAACGACGACTCGACGAGATCGAAGGGGACTGACCGTGGACGTCGAACTGCGGATGATCAAGGGCAGGCCGGTGTTGCGCTTCGAGCGCGAGCTGCGGCACTCGCCCGAGAAGGTCTGGCGGGTCGTCACCGACCCCTCCGAGATGCGGCACTGGTTCCCGGCCGAGGTCGAGCTGGACGGCCGGAAGATGCGCTTCACGTTCCCGGAGGCGGCGCCCGTCGACGCCGACGGCGGCGAGGGCGAGCTGATCGAGTCCGACCCGCCGAAGGTGTTCGCGTTCCGCTGGGAGCAGGACGTGCTGCGGTTCGAGCTCCTGCCCCGCGAGGACGGCTGCCTGCTGGTCCTCACCGTGGCCGTGACGTCGCGGCTCAGCGTCGGCCGCGACACTCCCGGCTGGATCGGCTGCCTCGACGCGCTGGAGGCCCACGCCGATGGCAGGCCGTTCGAGCCGGTGACGGACCACCTGCCGCTGATCGAGCACTACGTCCGGGAGTTCGGTCTCGACCTGGGCACCGACGAACCGGAGGGCGTGCGGTTCGTCCGCGACCTGGTCTGGGCCCCGCTGGACGACGTCTGGCGGCTCCTCACCGACGGCGGCGCGGACACCGTGCCGGCCCGTGCCGCGCACCCCGGCCTGACGCCCGGCCGGGTCACGAAGGCGGAGGCGCCCCGGCTGCTGGAGTACGAGTGGCTGCGAGACGGCGAACCGCAGGGCGTGGTGCGCTGGGAGTTCGAGCACGTGCCGTTGCAGGGCACCACGGTCACGCTGACCCAGGAGAACGCGCACGGGCCCGAGGCTCTCGCGGCCTGGCACGTGCACCTGGAACTGTTCTTCGCGGCCATCCAGGGCGTCGAACGCCCGTGGTCCGCCGAACGCGAGGCGGAACTGACCCGGCATTACACCGGTTGACCGGGAAATGCAGCGAAAAGACCGTCGCCGAGCCAGATCGGAAACCGGCGGCAAGAACTGATCAGGCGGCGAGCAGGGCCTGTCCGGCGCTGGTCAGGGCTGCGCGTCCGGGCCGGGCGCTGATCAGGCCCGCAGTGGTCAGGCGCAGGCCGACGAACTGGTCGGCGCAGCACAGGCCGTCGACGAGCAGGGAGTGTCCGGCGATCTCACAACGGCCGTCGGCGACGGCTTTGAGAACCGCTCGGTCGCGATGAGTGAGCGAGGCGTTCATCTTCTTCTCCTAGCGGTGGAACGTCTACTTACTGATACGTCGAAGGAGAAGAGTTCGGTTCGACATTTTCGGAGGAGAATTCCGCGCGGACTCCGAGAAGCCGCACAGCGCGACCGTGGTCGAACCGGTCGAGCACCACCAGGGCGGCGTCGGCCAGGTCCGACGCGGACGACGTCGGCTCCGGCAGCTTCATCAGGCGCACCTTCGTGAAGAACGGGACGAACCGCACCTTCACCCCCACCCGCACGACCGGGCGGCCCTCGGCTTCCACGTCCGCCGCCACCTGGTGGGCCAGTGCCACGACCTCGCGCCGGATGTCGTCCAGGGACACCAGGTCCTGCTGGAACGTCTTCTCGTGCGAGCGGGACTTCACCACCCACGGCGTCGCGCTCACGGTCGTGTCGCCCGCGCCCCGGCCGAGGTCGTGGAAGTACGGACCCATCCGCGGGCCGAAGCGCGCGGCCAGGTCGCCCACCGGCGCGGTGGCCAGGTCCGTCACGGTCACGAGGCCCATCTCGGCCAGCTTGCGCTCGGTCTTCGCGCCGACGCCCCACAGCGCGGACGTCGGCCGGTGACCCATCACCTCCACCCAGTTGTCCCTCGTCAGGGTGAACACACCGGCGGGCTTGCCGAACTCGGTGGCGATCTTGGCGCGCAGCTTGTTGTCTCCGATGCCGACCGAGCAGTGCAGGCCGGTCCGCCGCAGCACCGCTTCCTGCAGCGACCGGGCTAGCGCGACCGGGTCGTCGACGGAGGCGCCGACGAACGCCTCGTCCCAGCCCAGCACCTCCACGACCACGGGGAACGACCGCAGCACGGCCATCACGTCCGCCGACGCCGACTCGTACAGGGTGTGGTCGGCGGGCAGGAAGACGGCGTCGGGGAGCTTCTTGAACGCGGTCCGCAACGGCATCCCGGAGCGGACGCCGAACTCGCGCGCCTCGTACGACGCGGTGGCGACGACCGCGCGTTCGGTCGGATCACCGTTGCCGCCCACCACCACGGGCCTGCCGCGCAACGACGGGTCCCGCAGGACCTCGACCGCCGCGATGAACTGGTCGAGGTCCACGTGCAGGACGTGGTCCGCCATGCTGGACAGTATGAAACGGTCGGCCGGAATCCTGCTCTTCAGACGACGCGAGCAGCTGGAGGTGCTCCTCGGGCACATGGGCGGCCCGTTCTGGGCCCGCAAGGACGCCGGGGCGTGGTCGGTGCCGAAGGGCGAGTACACCGAGGACGAGACGCCGGAGGCCGCCGCGCGGCGCGAGTTCGAGGAGGAGCTCGGGCTGCCCGTGCCCGAGGGCGAGCTGGTCCCGCTCGGCGAGGCCAAGGGGTCCGGCAAGGTCATCACGGTGTGGGCGCTGGAGGGCGACCTCGACCCCGAGGCGGTCGTGCCCGGCACGTTCGAGCTGGAGTGGCCGCCGAAGTCGGGGCAGCGCAAGACCTTCCCCGAGGTCGACCGCGTGGGGTGGTTCTCCGTGGAAGAGGCGAGCGCGAAGATCGTCTCCGCGCAGCGCCCCTTCCTCGAACGACTCACGGCCAGATAGCGGCGACCCACTCCGGGTGGTCGATGAACGGGTTGCGGTTGTGCTGGTAGCTGTCGAAGATCACCTGGTTGCGGCGCTTCTCGAACGCGTCCGGCGGGTCCTGCTGGTGCCACTGCTTGAGCACCGACAGCTTGCCCATGTACGGGGCGGAGCCGTTGGACACCGAGTTGTTGATCTCCAGGTTCACGTAGCCGTCGTTGCCCTCGTAGCGCACGGCCATGTAGAAGATCATCCGCGCGACGTCGCCCTTCACGGCGTCGCGCGGCTCGAACGAGTCGCCGTCGGCGTAGTTGCCGGGCGCCTCGGCGACCGGGGAACCACCGTTGTCGAAGTCGAGGTTGCCGCGCGCGGAGTTCACCGAGACGTCCGTCGGCCGCAGGTGGTGGATGTCGGTGCCGGGACCGGTGGACGTGCCGAAGTCACCGTGCGACTTGGCCCAGACGTGCTCGCGGTTCCAGTCGTCGGCGCCGCCGCCGTTGGTGGACTTGGCCTGTGAGCGGCCGCTGTAGAGCAGGATCACGTTGTTCGAGTTGTTCGGGTCCTGGTCGGTGGCCTTCAGCGCGTTCCAGACCTGGTCGTAGCTCAGCTTGGTCTGGTTGCGGATGATCCCGTTCAACGCCGACTTCAGCGTCGCGCCGCTCTTGCCGCACGCCGCCGTGTAGTAGCTCTCGCACGCCGAGTTCGGGGGTGCCGTCGTCGTGGTGGCGGTCGTTGTTGTTGTCGTGGTCGGCGGTGTTGTCGAACCGGCGAACGCGAACGCCGTGGACGAGGTCAGGCCCGCGTGCGAGAAGTACGCGCCGAGCTTGCCCGTCACGTCGATCTGCTTGCCGAGCAGCGAGGGGTTCGTCTTCATCCCCCACTGCGCGCGGAACGCGGACGGGATCTGCACGTAGACCATGCTCGACGTGCTGGTCGTCGACGCCGAGTCGGCGAGAGCCAACGCGTAGTCGTTCGGGTAGTTCGAACGGAGGACGGTCGTCGTGGCCGTGGGCTGGCCGACGACGTAGCCGCGGACCGTCGCCGACGAGCCGTTCTGCTGGCTGATCGCCTGGGCGACGGTGAGCGGTGCCGCTGCGACGGCGGCGGTCGACCCGTACAGGCCGGCCGCCGCGAGCAAACCGATGACTAACGCGAGAGGATTCCACCGAGCCATGTGCTCTCCCCGATCGTGTGGACGTTGTGCACACGATCGAGGGGTGCGGTCAACGAACGGTTAACGCGGGGTCACGTCGGCAGGACGACCTGAGGTCGGTCAACGTCAATACCTGCGGATTCCTCGGTTCTTGCGCGCGTAGAGGTCGCGGAGCAGCGAGATCTCGGCGCCGTGGTGGATCACCTCGCGGTTGATGTGCAGCACCAGAGTCGCCATCGGTTCCGCAGCGAACGGCCCCTCCGCGGGCCCGACCGGCAGCGAGAGGTCGGCCTTGCGCGCACCGGCCATCCACGTCTCGCAGGCGTCGTCGAGCTGCCGCAACGCCTCGGCGGCGGTCAGCGCGTAGGGCCAGGTCGCGTAGTCGGCCGGTGGACCGCCGAAGTGCGAAGCCGACCGCATCGCGAACACGCCCACGATCACGTGCGCCATCCGCCAGGCGATCGTCGTGACCGGTGCGGGCTCGGGTGGCGGGTGCTCCCAGTCGATCCCGCCGGACCGCAGGGTCCACGCGCCCGGGACGGGTTCCCAGAGGTACTCGTCATCGGTCAGGCCGTCGAGCCGCGGCCGCAGCTGCACCTTCCAGTGCCATTCGAGCTGGTCCGTCAACTGCCTGTTCCAGTCCATGACGGCGACGGTATGACCGTTCGCGGACACCTACTGTCCTGAAACTGATAAACCGAGCGCTCGGTCTATTATTCATCGCATGACGACTGTGCGAGAGGCGGCGGCGGTCCGGCACGGCATCTGGGCGCTCTGCCCGGCCGTGGGCGCCGCCGCGGTGTGGGGGCTCGGACTGGCGGCCGACTGGGTCGCGAACCTGCGGTGGTTCCCGTTCCAGGGCGTGTTCCAGCTGGTCGCGGACATCCCGGAGCCGTGGGCGACGATCGCGGCGGTGGCGCTCGGCGCCGTCGCGGGCCTCGTGTTCGCGGCGCTCTGGGCTAAGGACATGCTGGCGGTCGAGGTCACGTCCGGGCGCGTCGTGCTGCACCGCGACGACGTGGTCCTCGCCTTCGAGCGCGCCGAGGTGGAGTCGGCGTTCACCGACGGCAAGCAGCTCGTGCTGCTCTCCCGGGACGGCGCCGAACTGGCCCGCGAGACCTCCGACCTGAGCAGGGCGGACCTCGAACGCGCTTTCACCGGCGAGGGCTACCGGTGGCGCGACGCCGACCCGTTCGCGGCGGAGTTCCGGCTCTGGGTCGAGCACGCGCCCGAGCTGGCACCGGAGGTGAACGCCCTGTTCGCCGCCCGCCGCAAAGCCGTCGCGAAGCACGAGTCCGAGGAGGCGGCAGAATTGGCGCGGGAGATCCGGCACCGCGGCGTCGCGGTCAGGGACGAGAAGAAGAGGCAGTACTACAGGTGCGAACGGTAGATCCGGTCAAGCACGCGGAGAAGAAACGCCACATCACCGACACCGCGGCGGGGCTGTTCGCGACCAAGGGCTTCGACCGCACGACGGTCGCCGACATCTGCCAGGCCGCCGGCATCAGCACCGGCAGCCTCTTCCACTACTTCCCCACCAAGCGGGCGATCTTCCGGGAGATCTTCGAGCAGGACAGCGCGGACAACGAGGCGATGTTCGCGCAGGCGCGCGAGCTGAGCCCGTGGGACGGCGTCCTGCTCGTCGTGGACCGCCTCAGCGAACCCGCGCTGGACCGGGCACTGGCCGGGCTCGTGGTGGAGATCGTGGCGCAGGCGAGCCGCGACCCGGAGCTGTGGGAGCTGGCCGCCCGCAACGAGCGGGTCGTGCGCGACGAGCTGGCCGTCCTGTTCCAGCGGGCCCACGACGCCGGCCAGATCGCGCTGTCGGTGAGCGCGACGACCGCGGCGAGCTGGACGCAGGGTCTCGTCGACGGGCTGTACGGGCGGCTGGTCGACCCGGAGTTCGACGCCCCCGAACAGGTGGTCACCCTACGTCTGATCCTTTCCCGATTCGTGGGTGCTGAAGCACGATGAGGGCATGGCTTACGACGTCGCAGCTGTTCGCGCCCACTTCCCCGCCCTGCGCGAGGGCGCAGCGCACTTCGACGGTCCCGGTGGGGCGCAGGTCCCCGACGTCGTCGGTGACGCGGTCAGGGAGGCGCTGACCTCGGCGGTCTCCAACCGCGGCTCCGTCACGGCGGCGGAGCGCAGGGCCGAGGAGATCGTGCGGACGGCCCGCCGCACGATGGCGGAGTTCCTCAACGCGGGCAGCGTCGTGTTCGGCCGCAGCATGACCCAGCTGACCTACGACTTCGCCCGCACGCTGTCGAAGAACTGGCGGCCGGGCGACGAGATCATCGTCACCAGGATCGACCACGACGCGAACATCCGGCCGTGGGTGCAGGCGGCCGAGGCGGCACGGGTCACCGTGCGCTGGGCGCCGTTCGACCGCACGACCGGGGAGCTGCCCGTCGAGTCGGTGACGAAGCTGCTGTCCGACCGCACGCGGGTCGTCGCCGTCACGGCCGCGTCGAACCTGCTGGGCACCCGGCCGGACATCGCCGAGATCGCGCGGGCGGCGCACGAGATGGCGGCGTTCGTCTACGTCGACGGCGTGCACTACACGCCGCACGTCCCGGTCGACGTCGAGGCGCTGGACGCGGACTTCTTCGTGTGCTCGCCGTACAAGTTCCTCGGACCGCACCTCGGGGTGCTGGCCGCCGCGCCGGAGCTGCTGGAGACGCTGCGGCCGGACAAGCTGCTGCCGTCGACCAACGCCGTGCCGGAACGGTTCGAGCTCGGCACCCTGCCCTACGAGCTGCTGGCAGGGACGACCGCGGCGGTGGAGTTCATGCGCGGGCTCGACGGGCTGGAGGAGCACGAGCTGGGCCTGCGCGAGAAGCTCGAGACCGGCCTGCGCGAGCTGGGCGTGCGGATCTACAGCAAGGCGTCGTCGCGGACGCCGACCGTGCTGTTCTCCGTCGACGGGCTGGAGCCCGCCGAGGTGTACCGCCGGCTCGGCGCCGAGGGCGTGAACGCGCCCGCCGGGCACTTCTACGCGCTGGAGTGCTCGCGCTGGCTCGGCCTCGGCGACAAGGGCGCGGTGCGGGCGGGGATCGCGCCGTACACCGACGAGTCCGATGTGGACCGGTTGCTGCAGGCCGTGTCCCGGCTGCGCTGAGCCTCAGACGAACAGCGCGAGCCCGGCGTAGGCGGCCGCGGCGAACACGCCGACGTTGAGCCGGCGGGTCACGCGGTCGCCGGAACGGCCGGAGAGGAGCGAGCGGGCACGGGCCCACATCACCTTCTCGCCCGCCTCCCGGTCCGGCAGCTGCGGCGTGGTGAGCACGTCGCCGTGCGGGCCGAACGCGAGCATCAGCTGAGGTCCCGCCCTGCGCACGCCGTGCAGCTGCGCCCACGGCACGCGGTACGTCCAGACACCGGTGTAGAGCACGACGTGCCGGTGGTCGAGGCGCATCATCGGCTGGAACCGCGTCACGGCCGACAGCACGCACTGCACGCCGATCAGGCCGAGCACGACGAAGCCCGGGTAGTACTGCAGCCCCACCAGCGCGCCGACCGCGCCGAGCAGCAGGACGACGCCCTCGGTGCGGCGGCGGTCACCCGGCCACACCGCGTGCGGCAGGTCGACCGGTGTCCCCGCGGTGACCGGTTCGCCCGGCAGGTGGGCACCGTGGACGGTGTGGTGCCGGCGGATCCTGCCGAGGCTGCTGGTCGCGACCACGTCCCCGTCGCGCACCAGCGCGACCTGGCCGCCGTGGTGCCACTCCCCCGCGACGAGCAGCTCCACCGGGTCGAGCGGCACCGGCGGGTCCTCCTCGCCGCGCCAGACCCGGCCGAACTCCTCGGTGTCGTGGTAGAGCGGCTCCTCCAGGCCGAGGTCGGCGAGCGTGGTGACGACGGCGACGTCCGCGTCCCCGTGCCGCAGCAGGACGCGGCGCGGTCCGACCGGGACGGCCCGCACCCGGACCGCCTTCACCGGGCCGCTCCACAACGCGCGGCGGCGGCGTTCCCGCACGGCGAGCATCACCGCGAGGAACACCGCGGCGCCACCGAGGGTGAGCCACCACGTGACGTCCTCCGGCTCGTTCTCCATCCGCACCCACTCGCCGTCGGCGAGCACCTGCACGGAGTCGCCGACCTGATAGGTCTCCGGGGCGAGCGGCTCGAACCCCGCGCGCTGCCGGTCCGGCAGCTCCACCCACACCTCGTAGGTGTTCTTGATCTCGACGACCTCGGCCTCGACCCGGCTGGCCTTCGCGACGTGCTGCTCGATCTCGCCGCTGGACAGGTCGTACTGCACGAACGTCAGGAACCCGAACAACACGAGCAGCACGGCGACGACCCGCAGGGCGCCTCGCTGCGGCGGCATGTCCGGCAGCATGACGAGCGCCGTGCCCGCCGCCTCGTGCTGGTCCGCACGCGACCTCACCGTCCACGCCGCCACCACCGCGCACGCGGCGGCGTGCAGGCCGAACGCGAGGTTGGCGGTCGCGCTGCCGTCGAGGGCCAGGTCGAGCGCACCGAACACCACGCCCGTCGCGCACCCCGTGAGCACGCGGCCGAACAGCAGCAACAACGGCGTCGCCAGCAACGGCACCACGGCGAGGGCGAACAGCGGGTCCGGCGCGCAGGGATGCGCGGCCGTGCAGGGCACGTCGTTGCCGCCCACCGCGAAGTAGAACGCGGCGACCCACCCTCCGACGAGCCCCACCTTGGTCACCCACCACGGAACCGCGGCCGCGTGCCAGCGATGGAGGTCCACGGACCGATCATGACACGTCCATTGCTCCGAACGGCGCGGTTCCCCGGCATCGGAACGGGTATCCGCCGCTCACCACGAATCCGGAGCAACTGAGCAGGAGGCGGACGCAATGCTGGCCATCATCGCCGCGGTGTCGTTCGGGTTAGCGCTGATCCTGGACCTCGCCAAGACCGGGCTCGGTGACGTGATCACGGTGAACACGCTCGTCGTGCTCGGCCTGTTGCTGCTCGCGCTGCACCTCGCCGGCGTCGGCAGCGGCACACGGTCGTTCGGCTGGCGCCGTGCCCGCAGGTAACCGCGTCGCGAGCCCCGCCAAGCTGTCCAAGGGCGCTTGGTGGGGCGTTCTCAAACGGACGGTCAAGGAGTTCGGCGACGACAACCTGACCGACTGGGCCGCCGCGCTCACCTACTACGCGGTGCTCTCCCTGTTCCCCGGCATCATCGTGCTGACGTCGGTGCTCGCCGTGCTCGGCGAGACGACGACGCAGGAGCTGGTCAAGTGGGTCGACGAGGTCGCCCCCGGCCAGGCGGGCGACATCGTGAAGTCGTCCATCGAAGAGCTGCAGAAGAGCCAGAACGCGGCGAGCCTGCTCGGCATCGTCGGTCTGCTCACGGCGCTGTGGACGGCCTCGGGCTACCTCGGCGCGTTCATGCGCGCGTGCAACGCGGTGTACGACGTGGAGGAGGGCCGCCCGCTCTGGAAGACCCTTCCGCTGCGGCTCGCGCTGACGCTCGGCTCGGTCGTGCTCGTGTCGCTCACGCTCGGCGCACTCGTGCTGACCGGCGGTGTGGCCGACGCGGTCGGCGAGCTGCTCGGGCTCGGCGACACCGTCGTCACGGTCTGGGACATCGTCAAGTGGCCGGTCATCCTGCTGCTCGTGAGCCTCGCGTTCGCGGTGCTCTACTGGGCGGCGCCGAACGTGCGGCAGCCCGGCTTCCGCTGGGTCACGCCGGGCAGCCTGCTCGCCATCGTGCTGTGGGCGCTCGCCACCGTCGGGTTCGCGATCTACGTGGCGAACTTCGCCTCGTACAACAAGACCTACGGCTCGCTCGGTGGCGTGATCGTCTTCCTGGTGTGGCTGTGGATCTCCAACATCGCGGTGCTGCTCGGCGCCGAGTTCGACGCGGAGCTGGAACGCGGCCGCCGGCTCGCCCAGGGCGAGCGGGACGCCTCACCCGAGCCGCGTGATCTCCCCGGGTAGCTCGGCCTCGACCGCCGTCCACACCCCGTCCGGCCCCGGTTCGACGCGCTCGCTCGTGTCGCCGGGGACCAGGACCCACAGCTGGTCCCGCTCCGGCAGCCACACCACGCCGATGCCGTCGGAGCGCGAGCTGGTCGCGTACTCGTAGGACTTGCGGAACACGTCACCGCCGTTGCGGTCGGTGACCCGCACCTCGCTCGCGCTCTCGGCGTGCGCGACGAACTCGCCGCTGGGCGAGGTCTTCGGGGCACCCGGCCGGGCGAACCGGTCCTCGGAGCCGCCGCAGCCGGCCAGGACCACCACCAGTGCGACGAGTGCGGCCAGGAGCCTCATGACGGACCGCTGCGGAAAATGCCGAGCCTCATGCGGCCCAAGGTAACTACCGTGATCGTCCGTGTGGGACGTTCTGGAGAGCTTTTACGACTCTGTGGCCCGACCGGGATCTCGCGTTGAGGAACACGGCGAGCTGGTGCTGTTCGTCCAGGAGGGCGACGGCTACCCGTTGTACGCGCGGCCGCGCTTCCCCGGCGGGCGGCCCTCGCTCGCCGACATCGCCGCGGTGCGGGAGCGGCAGCGCGAGCTCGGCGTGCCCGAGGCGTTCGAGTGGGTGCACGAGACCACGCCCGACCTGCACGACATCGCCGTCGAGGCCGGTCTGGAGGTGCTGCGGGCGCCGCTGATGGTGCTCGAGGAGGACGCGCTGCCGGAGCCGCACCCGCACGTCCGCGTGCTCGCCACCCGGCCACCCGAGGTGCCGGTGGTGGCGGGCATCGCCTTCTCCTCCCCCGGCACGGCCAGAGGCGAGGCCGGGGCCGCCGACCGGGACGCGGCGCTCGCCGGAGCCACGCAGGAGAACACCCGGCACCGGCACGCGGTGGCCGACCTGCCCGGTGAGGGCGTGCTGGCGGTGGGCACCGCGCAACGCGCCGGTGACGTCGTCGAGATCGCCGGGATCGGCACGCTGCCCGCGGCCCGGCGGCGTGGCCTGGGCGGAGCGGTCACCGCCGCGCTGGCACGCGACGCGCTCGACCGCGGCGCACAGCTCGTGTTCCTGTCCGCGGGAAGCGAGGACATAGCGCGTGTCTACGCCCGCGTCGGGTTCCGTCGCGCCGGGACCGCCTGCATCGCGGCCCCGCCCGCCTGACCCGCGCGAAACACCTCGCCGGACGCCCGCACCGACTATCCTGCGCGCGTGATCAAGGATTTCGGTGCCGGTGTCGGACTGCTGCTGCGCGGCTTCAGGCTGGTGTTCAGCTCGCCCAAGCGCGTGCTCGTCGGGGCGCTGCCCGCGGTGATCACCGTCGTGCTGATGATCACCGGCTGGGTGCTGCTGTTCAGCAACATCGACACGATCGCGGGCTGGCTCACCGGCTTCGCGGACTCGTGGAGCGACACCTGGCGCAACGTCGTCGAGGTCGCCGTCGGCATCTCGGTGATCGCGGCGACGCTCGGGCTGAGCGTGCTGCTGTTCACCGCGATCACGCTGATGATCGGCGGCCCGTTCTACGAGTACATCGCCGAGGAGGTCGAGGACGAGCTCGGCGGCGTGCCGGGAACGGAGCAGGTCGGCTTCTGGCGCGGGTTCGTCGTGGGCCTGCGCAGCACGATCCTGCTGGTCGGCGTCTCCGTGCTGTTCGCGATCCCGCTGTTCCTCTGCGGCTTCATCCCCGTCGTCGGGCAGACCGTCGTGCCGGTGCTCGGCGTCTGCATCAACGGCTACCTGCTCGGCATCGAGCTGACCGGCATCCCGTTCACCCGCCGCGGCCGGTCGTTCAAGGAGCGCAGGCAGATCCTCGCGACCCGCAGGGCGATGGTGCTCGGCTTCGCCGTCCCCACCTACCTGCTGTGCCTGATCCCGCTCGCCGCGCTCGTCGTCATCCCGGCGGCGATGGCAGGCGGCACGGTGCTCGCGCACCGCCTGCTCACCGGGGACCGCGCTACGGCGTGAACGGCAGCCACGCCTGCCGGGTCAGCCCGTCGCGCGCCGTGACCTGCGCACCGGCCGCCGAGACCGACCACAGCTGGTCGCCGATCACGATGGTCCGGCGCTGACCGCCGCGGTCCTCGTCGTCCGGTTCCACGATGGTGCCGACGTCGCGCAGCCGGTCGCCGTCCACCCGCAGCACCAGTGACGACACCTCGTGGTAGTCGGACACCGGGATGACGAGCGTGCCGTCCTGGGGCCAGTACAGGAACGCGTGCGGGTCGAACTGGGCCTCCGAGGTCGTGTTCCGCAGGTGGCGCTGGTCCAGCCGCTTCGGTGCCGCGGGGTCGCTCACGTCGAACAGCGACACCTGCGTCCCGGTGGTGCGGCCCTGCTCGGTCGCCTCCTGGCCGACGCCGATGAGCCTGCCGTCGCCCGCCGGGTGCAGGTAGGCGGAGAAACCGGTGATCTTCAGCTCCCCCAGCACCTCCGGCCGCGCCGGGTCGGCGAGGTCCAGCGTGTAGAGCGGGTCGGTCTGGCGGAACGTGACGACGTAGCCCATCCGTCCGATGAAGCGGACGCTGTAGATCCGCTCGCCCTTGCCCAGCCCGCCGACCTCGCCGACCTTGGTGAGCGTCGCGCCGTCACGGCGCAGCGTCGTCACGAAGCTCTCCGACGGCGCCGGCTCACGTTCGACGTCCGCGGGCATGCGCCAGCAGCACCGGTTCTCGTTGCCCGTGGTCGTCGCCACGCGCAGGATTCCCTCGTGCTCGGACAACGAGTACTGGTTCAGCAGCGTGCCACCGACCTCACCGGAGGCGACGTGCTTCGGCGGTCCCGCCCGGCTGATGTCGAACTGGTGGATCGCGGTCGTGACCGGGCGGCGGATCGGCGGCCCGGAAGGCAGTCGCGGCAGCAGGCGGTGGTCGTCGGCCACGTAGAGGCTGCGGCCGGTGCCGTAGACGGTGTCCCCGTCGGCCACGATCGAGACGGGCTGACCGGTGCCGAGCTTGCCGGAGAGATCAAACGAGAGAACGGTCAGCATCGACGTCCCGGAGTGCACCACGGGGTGGCTGACGTTCGCGCAGTCGACCAGCGTGCCGCTCGACTGCGTGCCGTTCTCGGACAGCTCATAACGCGGCAGCCACGACGTGATGGGCTCGTTCTGCAGGATCTCCCTGTTGCGGCGCAACGACCCCGCCTCGTTCGTCGTCTGGTCCGGGTAGACCCACGGGATGCGCGGCTGCGAGCGGACGACGACGCGGGCGGTGCCGCCGACCTGGCGTGCGTCGAGGTAGGAGCCGTCGGTGCGGAGACTGCCGATCTCCTTGAGTCCCTTGAGGTCCACGAGAACCAGCTCGGTGCCGGAGTAGGGCGCGAACGACGGCCTGCCGGGCGGACGCGAGGGCTTCTCGATCGCCACGGCGTTGTCGACGACCACCAGCGCGCGGTCACCGGAGACCAGCAGCTGGTGCGCCCTGCGGTCACCGAGGTCGACGGTGCCGGTGACCGACCGGCTCGCCACGTCGATCACGCGCAGCTTGCCGTCCGCGATCGAGAAAACGCGTTTTCCGTCCGTCTTCACGATATCCGGCTCGTCGACGCCCTTCTCGTGGACGTTGGTCGTCGAGTGGTCCTGTTGCTGTTCGGGCGGAGTGGCGGCCCTGGCGTCGGGCACGCTCTTCTGCGCGACGCCCGCGCTCGTGTCCGACGCGGTGCTCTCGGCGAACATGACGTTGCCGCTGCCGACTCCGTACGCGGTGACGTACGGCGCCATCGCGCGCCGCAGTTCGGTCACCGCGTTGTCGCACGAGTCGAACGCGACGAGACGCACCGGTCCCGCTTCGGAGACCGATGGTGGCGCAAGGGACTCGTCCCTCACCGCGGAGCTGACGCACACTCCGGCGACGGCCAGCGCGGCGGCACCGGCCAACAGCTTCTTGCCCTTCATGGCCGGAAGACGGAAGCGGAGCCGGGAAAGGTTGCCCGCCCTTCCCGGCTTTCGCCCTACAGCTGCGCCTGGATCTGCGCCGCGTACGCGGAGACGCGCGCGTAGACGCCGGGGTAGCCGGCCGACGCGCAGCCCTGGCCCCACGACGTGATGCCGATCAGCTTGCCCCCGGCCACCAGCGGGCCGCCGGAGTCGCCCTGGCAGGTGTCGGTGCCGCCCTGCGGGTAGCCCGCGCACACCATGTGCGTGGCGTTGAAGCTGCCGCCGTACGAGCTGGAACAGCTGGAGCTGCTCGTCAGCGGCACGGTCGCCTTCAGCAGGTACCGCGAGGCGGAACCGCCGGAGGACGTCCTGCCCCAGCCGAGGATCGTCGAGCTGGTGCCCGCCGCGTACAGGGCGCTGTCGGCCGAGGTGGCGAACGGCAACGGGGTCTGCGACAGGTTGCGGTCGAGCGTGAGCACCGACACGTCGTAGCCGCGCGTCACGTCGCGGTAGCTCGGGTGGATCCAGATCTTCGTGACTCGGGCGACGGTGCCCGCGGAGGAGTTCTTGTCGTCCCGGCCCGCCACCACGCGGACGACGGACGGCGAGTCGCCCACGGTGCAGTGCGCCGCCGTGACGACCTTGTCGGGGGCCACCAGCGTGCCGCCGCAGTACTGCGAGCCGCTGCTCGTGGCCAGGTAGACGACCCACGGGTACTCGGCGGTGCTCGCACGCGTGCCGCCGACGACCTGGGTGCCGAAGTCACCGTCGGCGGTCGGGACCGGAGCTGCTTCGGCCACGCTCACGCACGCCATCGACAGCGTCGCCGCCGCCAGTGCCGCACCGAGCCATGACCGGAGGCGGTGCAGGGGTGCCGCCATGATCATCTCCTTCTTCCGTCGTGTCCCCCGGCCGCAGGGCCGGTGGTGTCGGTCAAGAAAGCCACGGGCGGGGCCCGGCGGGTAGGGCTGGTCCGCGTAGTCCATTCGGTCCTCGTCGCGCGCGCGTGATTGGATCGGGGTGAACAACCCCGTTCCGAGAGGATGTCTGTGATGGCCCCCACCAAGCCTGAGGTCGACCCGCACGACGGCCCGGCGCCGAAAGACCTGCTCATCGAGGACATCACCGTCGGGGACGGCCCGGAGGCCACGCAGGGTCAGCTCGTGTCCGTGCACTACGTCGGTGTCTCGCACTCGACCGGCGAGCAGTTCGACGCCTCCTGGGACCGCGGCGAGGCGTTCCAGTTCCCGCTCGGCGCCGGCCGGGTCATCCAGGGCTGGGACCAGGGCGTCCAGGGCATGAAGGTGGGCGGCCGCCGCAAGCTGGTCATCCCGCCGCAGCTGGGCTACGGGGCGCGCGGCGCCGGCGGCGTGATCAAGCCCAACGAGACGCTGATCTTCGTCGTCGACCTGCTGGGCGTGAACTGACCCCACCAGGCTCGCTTGACTCCGCGGTGTCCCACTGGTTCCTTCGGTGGGACGCCGCTGGTCTGTCCGGACCATTTGCCGTCGCGGTGGAACGACCGGTGGTCCGGCTGCGTCATCCTTTGTGTCCACCGCCGTCGTGGAGGGAAAACCGGTGCCCGAGGACATCGCCGGGTCCGAGCAGATGCTCGCGAACTGGAACAAGAACATCCAGGAACGCGCAGCGCGTTACCAGGAGATGGCGACGCGCGTGCAGGGCATGACGCTCTCCGAGCGGTCGGCGGACGGCTCGGTCGAGCTGACGGTCGGCTCCAACGGCATCCTGCAGAACCTCGTGATCCACGAGTCGGCCGCGGGCAAGCGCATGGCCGAGATCAGCGGCGAGATCATGAAGCTGTTGCAGCGCGCGCAGTCCCGCATCCCGGCGCTGCTGCAGGAAGCCATGGCCGAGACGATCGGCACGCAGGACGAGACCGCCAACGTCCTGTTCAACGAGGCCAAGAAGAACTTCCCGGCACCTCCCGCCGAGGAGCCCTCGCGCACGCCGTACGACCGCAACGAGATCAACTTCCGGGTCGAGGACGACGCTGTGCCGCCCTCCCGCCCGACGCCGCCTCCGCCGCCGCGCCGCCGTCCGCCGTCCGATGACGACGACGACTTCGGCGGCCAGTCCGTGCTCTCCTGATCTCCTGTCACTGCCCGAACTTGAGGGGGTTCGATGACTTCCGGTGGTTTCCAGGTCACCTCGGACGTGCTGGAAGCGCACGCCAAGGCGCTGGAAGGACTGCACGGGCGGTTGCAGGCGGCGGTCGACGCGGCGAACACCGTGTCGATGCCGACCGATGCGTACGGCATCATCTGCCAGCCGTTCCGGATGTTGCTCGACCCCGTTGAGCAGTGGGGCACCGACGCGCTCAAGGGCGTGGCCGAGGCGATGGACGCGACCTCGAAGAAGGTCACCGACACGGCCAAGCAGTACCAGACCGTCGAGGACCAGATCGCCAACTCGCTGAAGGGCTTCTGATGTCCACACCGAACCCCCTGGTGGCTCAGGCGCCCGCGGAACCGTCCGGTTTCTTCAACGCGGGCACCGGCGACAACGGCTGGGCGACCGGCTTCTCCATCGCCGACTCCGCCATGGACGCCTACAAGGGCATCTCCGACGGCAACTGGATCGAGGGCGGCCTCGGCGTCGTCGGTCTCGTGGCCGACGCCGCCTCGATGGCGATCGACCCGTTCGGCACGCTGCTGTCGTCCGCGGCGGCGTTCCTGATGGAGCACATGCAGCCGCTGAAGGAGGCGCTGGACTGGCTCGCGGGCGACCCGCCGGTGATCCAGTCGTACTCCACGACGTGGAACAACGTCTCGCAGGAGCTGGGCAAGGTCGCGGCCGACTACAAGGCCGCCGTCGACACGACCTCGTCGTGGACGGGCGCCGCCGCCGACGCCTACCGCAAGGCGGCGGGCGAGCAGCTCGACGCGCTGTCCGGCGCCGCCTCCACCGCGGGGTCGGTCGGCACCGTGGTCAGCGTGATGGGCATGGTCGTCGGGTTCGTGCGCGAGATGGTGCGCGACCTGATCGCGGACCTGGTCGCGAAGCTGATCACGTGGGTGCTGGAGGCCGTGTTCACGCTCGGCTTCGGCACGCCGGTGATCGTGGCGCAGGCCGTGACCGCGATCTCCAAGTGGGCCACGCGCATCGGCGAGCTGATCCAGAAGCTCATCAAGACCATCAAGAAGGTCTCGCCGCTGCTGGGCCGCCTCGTCGAGATCTTCACGAAGATCATGAAGGTCGTCGGCAAGATCGTCGGCAAGGTCACCGGCCTCGACGTGATCTCCACGAAGAACATCAAGGCGGGCGGGTTCTTCCAGCGCGGCGGCAGCCCGGACGTCACCCCGTCCGGCACGCCCAGCTCGCCGGGCTCGTCCTCCTCGCCGTCCAACGGCTCGCCGTCGTCCACCCCGGACAGCTCGCCGTCCTCGCCTTCTTCGCCGTCCTCTCCGGACGGTTCGCCGTCGTCACCTTCGTCCCCGTCGCCCTCGTCCTCGTCGCCGTCCTCCACACCGGACGCGTCGTCGCCGACGCGGACACCGGACGGTTCGTCGCCGACGTCCGCCCCGTCCACGGGGCCGTCGCGCACGCCCGACAGCTCGTCGCCGGACGCCCCGTCGCGGACGCCGGACTCCGGGTCGTCCTCGCCGTCCCGCACGCCGGACAGCTCCCCCGCTCCTTCGTCCACGCGCACGCCGGACAGCTCTCCGTCGTCGTCCCCGGACGCCCCGCTCGCCCGTAACACGGGCCAGACGGTCCAGTCGTCGGTGGCGCCCCCGGAGGCCCCCGCACGTGCCGACGTGCCGCAGGCCCCTGCCCGCACCCCGGACAGCTCGCCGTCGACGACGCCGTCACAGTCGGGCCCCGTGGGCGGCGGCGCGCCGAACGCGGGCGGCAACGCCCCGTCGTCCCCCTCCGCGGGCCGCCCGCAGACCGGTGGCCAGGGCTGGACCGGCACCCCCGGCAGCCGCGGTGACCTGGGAGCGAGCGCCCCCGCCCCGCGTACGCCGGACACCTCCACGTCGGCCTCCCGCGCCGACGCGCCCGCCCGTCCCAGCTCGATGCCCACGGCGCCGTCCTCCCCCTCGACGCCGATGTCCCCCTCCGCACCGCCGGGGATGCCGAACTCCGGGATGCCGCACGGTGGCGCCCCGTCGGGCGGGATGCCGCACAGCCCTTCGGCTCCGCACGCGCCATCGGCCCCGCACAGCCCGAACGCACCACACAGCCCGTCGGCACCGCACGGTCCGAACTCCGCGGCGCCGAACGCTCCCCGCCCCGACGCGACCCCGCCGAGCCGCGCCACCGCGCCCTCTTCGGCGCCTGCAACGCCGTTCGCCGGAACGCCGCACAGCCCGTCTGCTCCCCACGGCCCGTCGGCACCGCACGGCCCGTCGGCACCGCACGGCCCCGCGGCAGGCTTCCCGCACCACCCGAACGCCCCGCACGCACCGTCGCCGGGCGCACCGCACAGCCCGAACGCTCCCTCGGCCCCCGCGCACCGCCCGGACGCCCCGCAGGGCCGTCCCCAGGGCCCGAACGTTCCCCAGCACGGCGGCCCGAACCCGCCGTCGAGGCCCGACGCGTTCACCCCGCCGCCCGGCAGCCCCCACACCCGCCCGGACGCACCGCACGGTGGCCCGAACCAGCCGTCCCGCCCGGACGCGCCCCACCACGCCCCCGACCGGCCCCGGGACACCACCCCGGCCGGTCCGCACGACCGCCCCCGCACCGACGCTCCGCACCACGACGCTCCCCACAGCGACACACCGGGCAGTGACACGCCGGGCAGCGACCGCCCGCACCACGACCGGCCCGACAGCGACGGTCCGACCAACGACAGCCCGCACCACGACGGCCCGGACGGCGACGGCCCTCCCGCCGACCGCCCGAGCCCGGAGGAGGCGCACGCCCGCCACGCCGAGCAGACCCCGGCCGGCATCTCGCACCACGGCGGCGACGGCGACATGGGCGACCTGCCGCACCGGGTGCCGGAGGACCCGCGCTTCTTCACGGCGGACGTCCACGTCACGCCGGACGGCAGGGCGCGCATCGGTGGCCACGACTACACGCCCGCCGAGTACGCGGACATGTTGCGGCGCGGCGGGTACGACGGCAGCCGTCCCGTCCGGCTGATCGGCTGCGACGCGGCCAGCAACGACTTCGCCCAGCAGCTGTCGCGGCACCTCGACGCCCCCGTCGTGGCGCCGACGAGGCCCGCGTGGACCGACAGCAGCGGCCGGGTGTTCACGTCCGACCCGGAGATCGGGCCGGACGGCACGCGGTCGCCGCGGATCCCACCGAACGGCGAGTGGGAGACGCACCACCCGGACGGCTCCAGGACCAGGGCGAGCGACGACGGCTACGCGCCGGGCAGCGACCGCGACACCGACGGCGCCGACGCCAGGGACCGCGGCGACGACCCCCAGGGCCAGGACGCCCAGGACCAGGACGCCCAGGACCAGGACGCCCAGAACCAGCACCAGGACCCCGACGAGGACCCGGAGTTCACCCCGCCCCCGCGGGACCGGGTCATCTCCCCGGACGACCCGGCGTTCACCGAGCGGTTCGTCGAGTTCGACCGGCCCACGCACCAGCCGGTCGACCCGGCCAACCCCGACGCGCCTCGCCAGCCGCTCAACAGGCACGACGAGATCGTGGCGCCGCACCGCGACCGCGACGCGGTGCCGGACGGCAACACCCAGCCGGACGACCTCAGGCCGGTCGCGAACCCGGAGACCGTGCCGGTGCCGCTGCGCGACCACCAGCCGCTGGAGCCGTGGACCGAGTACCCGGTCCGCAACGAGAACGGCACGCGCACGACGTTCATCACCGACGGCGACGGCAACGTGAAGTGGGTCGAGGCCACGCCGGGCCGCCAGGACATGGCGATCGACGGCAAGGGCAAGTGGTCCGGGTTCAACCCCGACCTCAGCCACCCGTTGCTGCCGGACGCCAAGTACCAGGTGCCGAACACCCACAACAGCGAGAAGATGCTGGCCTTCCACACCGACTCGCACGGGCAGACCGACTCGATGACCGGTGACGTCGAGGCGGGCGGGCAGAACAAGAACTACCGCGACGACGACTCCACCAGGGGCGCCCAGCAGCGCGCCTACCAGGAGGGCGAGGCCGCGTACCCGAGCAACCCGCCGGGCGACCGCACGCTCACGCCGGAGGAGCTGGAGAACTCGCGCGTCAAGTGGGCGGGCGGTCACCTGCTCGCCAACGAGCTGGGCGGTCTCGGCGAGTACCTCAACATGCACGGGCAGATGGCGGCGTCCAACTCCGGCAACGCGCGCGACGGCTGGTTCCACGCCCCGTCGTGGCGGGCCAAGGAGACCGAGCTCGCCGACTTCGCGAAGCAGCCCCACCAGGACATCCAGAACTACCAGGTGCGGGCCACGCGCGAGGCCGACGGCGTGCCGAACGAGGTGACCATGCGCTGGCAGGAGGTCACCTACAAGCAGAACCCCGACGGTACGGTCGTGCACGGTCCCGACGGCAAGCCGGTCGTGGACAACGTGGTGACCAAGGAACGGGTCTTCCCGAACCGCCCGGAGGTGAACTATGGACCCCAGAACCGCTACAAGGGCCGGTGAGCTGCTCGCCCTGCTGGAGGCGGGTGCCCCGGTCGGCTGGAACCGCGTCACCCTCGACGTCTGGGCGAACGTCCTGTCGTACGAGCTGTCCGCGTCCGCCCAGGACGCGCAGGGCCGGTTCGCGGGCGAGGTGCGGCTGGCGGAGATCACCGACCAGCTGCAGGAGCTCCGCGAGGAGATGTACGAGGAGGGGCGCGGCACCTGGCTGTCGGCGCGGTTCGTGCTGCACCGCGGCGGCGAGCCGGAGGTGACGTTCAACTTCGACGAGGACCCGCGGTGGTCGCCCGAGCTGCACCCGATGATGTTCGTGCGCGACCTGGAGGCGTTCCCACGCACCGACGAGCACGTCCCGGACTGGCTGCGCGAGACCGTCGAACGCGGCCTGGAGCTGCAGCGCGCGCACGAGGCGGGTCTCGACCGGCAGTAGGCTGGCCCGCGCCCGACCGCGACAGATGGAGGAAGCGAACACCATGCCGAACTGGCCCGCGCTCAGCCCGGTGGAGCAGCAGGAGAAGCTCGCGGAGATCACCCAGGAGATCCTCCCGACCCTGCCCCAGGGGTGGTCGCGCCTGGTGCTGCGCGCCAAGATGATCGGCCCGCACAGCGAGGCCGACACGGGCGTGAAGATGGGCGACGGCTCGGTGCGCGGCTGGTCGTTCCCGCCGGAGGTGTGGCGGAAGTTCCAGCAGCTGCGCAAGGGCATGTACGCCGAGGGCCTCGGCTCGTGGGTGGAGTTCGAGTACGTCCTCGACCCGCCCGGCAAGTTCTCCATCCGCTACAACCGCGACGAGGCCCCGAACTTCGACGCGGCCCCGTCGCCGGAGAACTTCGCCACCGAGCAGAAGTGGTTCCCGCGCTCGGACGAGCAGATGCCGGAGTGGTTCCGCCGGGGCCTCACGCCCGCCTGACCCGGTCAGTCGGTCTGCTTGTTCCTGGACGCCTTCCACTGCTTCCACGGCACGGTCCCGAAGTCCTGCCAGTGCCGGAACCGCGCGGAATCGTCAGGGGGCACCGCGGGGTCGACCGTGCCCACCTTGGCCGACCCCCGTGCCGGGATCCGGGAGGCGTGCTGCAACGCGTCTCTGAACTCGCCCCAGACCCCTTCGGCCTTGACGGCCATCTCCTTGTTCAGCGACTCGAAGAGGGTCGCGAGGTCCGCCAGGCAGTTGCCGGAGGAGAACCCCTCGACGGCCGCGTCGACGGCGGTCCAGCCGTACTTGGTGGCGAAAAGCACGTCCATGGCGTCGTTGAGCCGGCTGGTGAGCCAGGTGTTGCTCAAGAACTCCGGGATCGCGATCTTTCCCACGGCCTCGGCCCTGCTCGCCTTCTCCCCCTCGGTGTAGACCTTCACCACCAGGTCCCGGAGCTCCCGCAGGTCGGCCGCCCGCTTCTTCTTGTCGTCCACGCTCCGGAGCTTGGCTCTGACGTGCTCGACGACCTGCCGCCGCAGGCCCAGCTCGGCCGCCTCCGTCTTCTGCGACAGCAGCTTGGTGACGGCCAGGGGGATCTCCGGCAGGACCGCCTTGTACTTCTCGGTGTAGTAGACCAGCCCCTGGGTCGCCTTCAACGGCCCGCCCCAGGTCTTGCCCTGCAGGTCGCGGCTCTGGATCTCGGCGGCGACCGCGGCACCGTAGGCAGCGCCCTCTCCCGCACGGCCCTGCCCACCGCCGCAGGACACGAACTTGAACGCGGTGTCCTGCTGCAACGCGCGCTCGGGTTTGTGGACCGCCTTGGCGAACTTGCGCGGTTCCAGCCCGCCGAGCTCGCTGCGGTTGCCGTGGCCGTAGAAGACCGAGGGCTCGGTGGTGGGCGACGGCGGGAACACCCAGTCGTCCTTCCACCCGTGCTGCCCGCCCACGCCGGCATACTTGGCGGCCAGCGCTCGTCCGATCTCGTCGACCTCGGCGTCCCCCACCGACCTGTGCATGCCGCACTCGTACGGGTTGGGCATGCGCACCATCAGCCGCTGCACGGCCCGGTTTCCGGCGAGCTGCTGCAACCCCAGGAGGTGGTGGGCCGGTGGCCCGCCCGCGCGGACCGCGGCCGACGGCCTCGACATGCGCCCCTGCTCCGGTTCGGCGTGTTCTTCCACTGCGCACCGCCCTCATGAGGAGAAGGGACATCCGCTGGCAGGGACCGTTCACGCTACCGGCGGCAACGGGTTCGGGACACCGGCGGCGAGAGCGGTGATTCCTGCCCGTCCGGGCGGACGGACGGGCTCCGCGCACCGGCGGCCTGGTCCGGTGGACCACGTCGTGGACCCACTACCAGTAGCTGTCGCGCGCCCTTCGCCGTGACCGCCCCGCGCGTCCCGCGGCCGCCCGATAAGATCAGCGAGGTTTCACGGGGAGAGGGGCGAGGACCACCATGAGCCAGCCGGCGACACCGCTGAGCGACCAGGACCAGCAGCAGCTCGTGCGTCAGCTCGGGCGCGCCATGCTGCCGGCCGTACCTCAGGGCTGGCAGCGCATCCGGGCCGAGTACCGCGCCGCAGGCAGGCACATCGAGGTCGACCTGGCCTTCGCCGGGCCCGACGGGCAGTTCCGGCCGGTGCGGCCGCCGATGGACGTCGTGCAGATGTTCGGGCAGCTGCGCGCGGGCATGTACCACCCGGACCGCGGGACGTGGCTGCACGCGTTGTACGAGATCGAGGCGCCCGCGGCGTTCACGGTCGACTTCAACGCCGAGGAGGAGCCGCGCTGGCGCAACGCTCCGCCGCCCATCGGCTTCCGCGACGAGCTGCAGACGTTCCCGCGTCCCGACCGGCTGATCCCGGACTGGTGGCGTCAGCGCGTCGGCCTGCCGCCGCTGCCCCCGCAGGAGCCCGCTCCCCAGCCGCAGCAGGAGTTCCAGGCCCCGCCGCCTCAGCAGCAGGAGTACCAGGTCCCTCCGCAGGCCCCGCAGCAGCCGGCCCCGGCGGGTGAGCTGCGGACGGCGCGCGTGTACGACGGCAAGAACGACGACGGCCGGATCGTCGTCAACCGCCAGCCCGTCGACCCGCAGCTGGTGGACGGCCTGCTGAACTACCTCGAGTCTGCGCCGGTCGTGCTCGCCGCGCGCAGCTACGACCTCGACGAGTTCTCGCAGAGCGGCGAGCAGGACGTGCCGCTGAACTTCCGCACCGACGGCACCTGGATCTGGGCCGGCGCCGTGCCGCACTACCTGCGCAAGTACGGCCTGCCGCCGGAGCCGGAGCTGGTGGCGCACGCCGCGGCGCGCGGGTTCCAGGTCGGCGAGGTGCCCGAGCAGACGCAGGACCGCGCGGTCTCGATCATCACGGGTCAGGGCCAGGGCTGACCGTCCCCGCACCGGGACGAGGGTCTCCGGTTGCCGGGTCCACCGGCAACCGCGACGATCTCGCGCATGCGACGTTGGTGGCTCTTCACGGTGCGCGGCGTGTTCGCCGTCCTGTTCGGCCTGGCCGCCCTGGTGTGGCCGGGGCTCACGCTCGTCGCCCTGATCGTCCTGTGGGGCGCGTACGTGTTCTTCGACGGCCTCGTGCTGCTGTACCTGACGCTCGCCCACCGGGCATGGCCGGCGCGCTGGGCCCTCGGCCTGATCGGCGTTACGGGGGTGGCCACCGGTCTCGTCGCGTGGTTCTGGCCGGGCCTCACCGCGACGGCGTTCCTGCTGGTCATCGCGGTTTGGACGCTCGTCACCGGTGTCGTGCAGATCGTCGACGCGGTCCGGCTGCGCGCGGTGATGCGCAACGAGTGGTTCTACGTCGTCACGGGCGTGCTGACCGTCGTGCTGGGTGTCCTGCTCGTCCTGAACCCGGAAGCGGGCGCGTTGGCGTTCGTGATCACGATCGGGGTCTTCGCGATCCTGTGGGGTGTCGTGCTGGTGCTGTTCAGCCTGCGGCTGAGGCAGTTCGACGGCGGTCGCGCACGGCACGCACACCGAGCGTGACCAGCACGGCGATCCCGATCAGCACGTAGAGGTTGCCGACCAGCTGCTGCCACCACGACCAGTCGCGTTCCACGTCGTTGTCGCGCGGGAAGAGCCAGTGCGGCCCGACCGCGAACACCGCCACGATCGCCCACGACGCCCAGTGGCGGCGCAACGCGGGCCGGGCGAGCAGCACGAGAGCCGGTGCGATCCACACCCAGTGGTGTCCCCACGACACGGGTGAGATCAGCAGTCCGCCGATCGCGACGACGAAGAACGCCTCGACGTCACCGAGCTGCGACGCCACCCACCACACCGCCGCCACGACCAGAAGCGCCACCAGGAGCCACACGGCGACCTGGGCGCCGTCCTCCAGGCCGAAGCGCGCGAGCAGTCCGCGCACCGACTGGTTCGACGCGTACGTCAGCCGTCCGACACGGCCCGGGTCGAGCAGGGCGTGCGTCCAGTACTCCTTCGCGTCGTCGAACGCAATGACGAACCCCAGCAGTCCGAAGAAGAAGAACGACCCGATGGACACGAAGACGGGCTTCCACTGCCGCCGCGCCACGAAGTACAACGCGAAGAACGCGGGCGTCAGCTTGATGGCCGCCGCGAGCCCGATGAGCGCGCCGCGCGGCCACCAGCGCGTGCGTTCGAGCAGGCAGTCCGCCATCACGAGCAGGCCGAGCAGCAGGTTGATCTGGCCGAACCACAGCGTCTCGCGCAGCGGGTCGAAGATCGTCGTCACCGCGGCGGCGCCCAGGCCCCAGCTGACGGCGGCAGGGCTCCAGCCGAGCACGCGCTGCGCCGCGAGCAGGCACAGCCCGGTGAGCATCGCGAGGTTCGCGAAGGCCACCGCGAAGATCGCGACCTCCAGCGGCACGATCGCGAGCAGCCCGAACAGCGCGGCGGCGATCGGCGGGTAGGTGAACGGCAGGTCGGGTCCGCCGAGGGGGTTCGCGAAGCCGTCGACGTAGAGGGGGAGGTCCTTGAGGAACGCCACCCCGCCGTTGCGGTAGACGCGCAGGTCGAGCGAGAAGCCCGACGGGCGGCTCATGATGTAGACGAGGGTGGCGACCATGACGGCGCCCCACGCCACCACGACCCGCTTGGCCGAGCGGTCCAGCTGCATCGGGAAATGGTATCGATGCGCCTGCTGAGGCCCACGTCACCGTTGCACGGCGGGAAATCTCACGTAGCGTCGTGGAGTGGGTGCGCAAAGTGGAACTTTCGTCCTTGCCCCGTTCGTAGGGCGCACAAATGCGCACGCACGGGATATTCTGTGCGCATGAGTCCCGCACTGGAGACGGTGCTGGCCAAGGCCGGCCTGCAGGTGAGCCCCGACGAGTTCCTCGACCTCGTGACCGACGCGGCACGACGGCTCGCTCCACCACACCCGGAACCGGCCACGTACTTCACGCCCGACCAGCAGTCGGCGCTGCGGGACGTCGGTCTCGACCTGTCCCCCGCCGGCCCCGGCGACTCGAAGCCCCGCACCCGCACCGTCGTGGCCCACGCGGTCCTGCGCGACTCGGCGCTGACCGTGAACGAGGCCGCGCGCCAGCTCCAGGTCGACACGAGCCGCATCCGCCACCGCCTCGGCGTCGGCAGGCTCGTCGGCTGGAAGGACAGGGGCAGCTGGCGGCTGCCCGCCTGGCAGTTCGCGGGCAACGGCGTGCTGCCGGGGCTGGAGGCCGTGCTGGCCGCGATCCCGTCCGACCAACCGGCGCTGGTGGTCGCCGCGTTCATGACGAAGCTGCAGGAGGACCTGCTGGTCGACGGCAAGCCCGCCACGCCCCGCGACTGGCTCCTCGCCGGAGGAGACCCGTGCCGCGTGGCAGACCTGGCCTCCGTGCTCGGCACACCCGCCTGAGCGTTCCCGAACACCGACAGGACCCGAATGTCACGGCTTCCACAGCCGCCTGCCCCTGCCGTGCTCCAAGCGCAGCTGCGCCGCACCGAGGACGTGGTGGCGGTGCACCGGGCGACCCGCCTGGTGCGCGTCTTCACGGCCAAGGGCTCCCACCCGCAGCGCTGGAACACGTTCCGCTACACGGGCCCGCTTCCGCACGCCCGCTTCGACGCGCAGCAACCGGCCGACGACGGCAGCCCGGTCCAGGACCACCAGAACGGTGTCCTGTACTTCGGCCTGTCCGTGCGCACGTCGATCGCCGAGGTCTTCCAGGCCACGTCGATCGTCGACCGCCGCACCCGGTCGCCGTTCATCGTGGTGCTGCGCCCGCGCCGCACGCTGCGGCTGCTGGACCTGGGCGGCCTGTGGCCGACTCGCGTCGGCGCGTCGCAGGAGATCTCGACCGGGCCGAAGCTCGTGACGCAGGCGTGGTCGCGGGCGATCCGCGCGGCCTACCCGGAACTGGACGGGCTCTGGTACCGGTCGTCGATGGACTCCGGCGACCCGGCCATCTGCCTGTGGGACCCGCCGGGGGCGTCCGGGCTGCCGGCGGCGCCGGACGTGCTGCTGCCGCTGGACCACCCCGGGCTGGACCTGCCGCTGGCGCGCGTGTGCGAGGAGCTCAACTACACGTTGCTGGGCTGAGCTGACGCGGGCGTCAGCTCAGCCGGGGCCGTCACGCCTTGAGGTAGCGGTCCCACCACTGAAGCACCGCGTCGAAGCGCTGCTTGCGGTGCCGCGGCTGACCGGAGCGCGTCAGCTCGTGCCCCTCGCCGGGGAAGAGCAGCAGCTCCGTCTCGACGCCGCGCCGCTTCAGCGCCACGAACATGCGCTGCGCCTGCTCGACCGGGCAGCGCCAGTCGTGCTCGGAGTGGACGACCGCGAACGGCAGGGTGATCTTCTCGGCGTAGGTGAGCGGCGACATCGCGCGCTGGGCCTCGGGGTCCGTGCCGCAGTAGGCGTCGGCGAAGAAGTAGCCGATGTCCGACGAGCCGGTGAACGAGTCCCAGGCGTTGACGGCGCGCTCGCTCCAGGCCGCCTTGAACCGCTCGCCGTGGTGGGCGGACAGCCAGGACGTCATGAAGCCGCCGTACGAGCCGCCCATCACGCCGACGCGCTCGGCGTCGCAGTCGGGCCTGGCCAGCGCGACGTCGAGGAGGGACAGCACGTCGTCGACGTCCACCGTGCCGAACTTGCCGACGACCGCCTGGCCGTGGGCCTGGCCGTAGCCCGCGGAACCGCGCGGGTTCGGCAGCACGACGGCGTAGCCCGCGGTGGCGTAGACCTGGGCCTCGTCGAAGAAGGCCCAGCTGTGGTACATGAACGGTCCACCGTGGACGGCGAGCACGACCGGGTGCGGGCCGTCGCCGTCGGGCAGCACGAGCCAGCCGTGCACCGGGTAGCCGTCGGAGGCCGAGCCGGTCAGCTCGACGACGCGGCGGGTCGACTCCAGCGACGGGAACGCCGTGCGCACACCGGTTCCGACGAGCTCGACCTGACCGGGGCTGTCCGGGGTGGACACGACCGCGACCACTGTGGACCCGTCGGTGGCGAACGAGCGGACCGCGGCCTCGGTGCCCGCGAGCACCTCGCCGGGACCGCCGTCGAACGGGATGCGCCGCAGCTCCAAGGCGCCGCGGTTGCGCACGACCAGCAGGACCCCGGACGCGTCGGCGACCGGCGCGCCGGAGAGCCGTTCGACGTCCACGGTCTCTTCGTCGGTGAGCCGGGTGGCGCCGCTGCCGTCCAGGGCCGCGCGCCACAGGCCGTGGTTGCGCGCCACGGCGTTGTTCCCGGTGAACTCGGTGCCCAGCCAGTACAGCGACGACTGCGCGACGAACGGCATGGAGACCTCGCCCGCGCCCGTCACCAGCAGCGACGGCGAGCCGCCTGCCACGGGGACGGTGTAGAGGTCGGAGTGCAGCGTCTCGACGGCGCCGAGGTCGCGGGGCGCCACGAACACGAGCGTCGCGTCGTCGAGCCAGGCCGGGTCGGAGACGTCGAACGAGCCGTCGGTGACCTCGGTGACCTCGCCGTCCAGGTCGACGACGTGCAGGCGCGGGCGGCGGTCGCCGAGGAAGCCGACGTCGTCGACGCGGTAGTCCAGGCGCGTGATGCGGCGCGGTGCCTCCGCCTCGGGAGCCTCGTCGGTGGTGCCGTAGCGGCCGTGCTCGGGCACACGGGCCACGAAGGCGATCCGCGACGAGTCCGGCGACCACACCGGTGCCCCGGCGCCGAGCGGCAGATCGGTCAGCTGACGGGGTTCACCGCCGTCCACCGGGGCGACGTACAGCTGTGGTTTCGACTTTCCGTGCACGCGCAAGAACGCGACGTGACGACCGTCCGGAGAAATTCGCTGTGCATTGTCGCGATCACCGTGTGTCCACGGTTGCGTCGTTCCGTCCGGGAACACCCGGTGCAGACCGCCCCGGTAGGTGTTCTTGTCGAGGTCGGGCGTGGTGATGCTGACCAGCACCAAGTCCCCGGACACGGCCACCGTGCCGGGAGTGGTGAGCAGCTGCAGGTCTTCAGGGCGCACGGCCAGGACGCTAACAGAAGTTGTTAGCAAGGCTTAGAGTTATTTGTTGACCGATCACAAAAACTGACTTTCGGCATAGATTTCCGCGTATGACGCGCATCGTGTTCTCTGGGGGCAGGGTCTTCACCGGCCACACGACCGAGCCCGGCGACGTGGTGGTCGAGGGCGACCGCATCGTCGACGTCGGCACCGGGCTCGACGGCGACACCGTGGTCGACGCGACCGGCCACACGATCCTGCCGGGGCTGTTCGACTGCCACGTGCACTTCATGTTCAGCGGCGCCGACCTGGTGCGAACGCTGACCACGCCGTTCTCGCTGCCGTTCTACGAGGCGATCGGCAACATGCGGGAGACCCTGCGGTGCGGCATCACCACGGTCCGCGACGCGCTCGGCGCCGACCTGGGCGTGGCGGAGGCCGTGCGGCGCGGCCTGGTCGCCGGACCGCGCATGCAGATCGCCGTGAACATGGTCTCGCAGACCGGCGGCCACAACGACGACTGGATGCAGTGCGGCGCGCACATCTCGCCGCCGCTGCACCCCGGCCTGCCGGACACGGTCGCCGACGGGCCCGAGGAGCTCCGGAAGGTCGTGCGCACGCTGGTGCGGCACGGCGCCGACGTCATCAAGATCGCGTCGAGCGGCGGCGTGATGTCCCCGCGCAGCAACCCCCGGCACGCGCACTTCCGCGACGAGGAGATCGCGATGATCGTGCAGGAGGCCGCCGCCGCGGGCATCGCGGTCATGTCGCACGCGATGAGCGGTGACGGCATCCTCACGGCCGTGCGCAACGGCGTGCGCTCCATCGAGCACGGCGTGTTCCTCACCGACGAGGGCGTCGAGGAGATGATCAAGCACGGCACGTGGCTCGTCCCGACCCTGATGGCCCCGCGCATGGTGCTCGACCAGGCAGCGGCGGGCGCGGCGATCTCCGACGTCGTCCTGGAGAAGGCGAAGACCGTCGTCGCGCAGCACTTCCAGTCGTTCCAGAAGGCCCACCAGGCCGGTGTGAAGATCGCGATGGGCACCGACTCCGGCGTCGGCCCGCACGGCGACAACCTGACCGAGCTCACGCTGATGACCGAGTACGGCATGTCGCCCGCCGAGGCGATCCAGGCGACCACCAGGTCGGCCGCCGAGCTGCTGCGCCTGGAGGACGACCTCGGCGAGGTCGCGCAGGGCAAGCTCGCCGACCTGGTCCTGGTGGAGGGCGACGCCGAGCAGCACGTGAAGGCCGGAACCCTCAAGCAGGCCATCCGCGCCGTCTACCAAAACGGCACCCCGCTCGTCCAGCTCTGATTCGCACGCGGGGGCCCTTCGTACTATCACGTAGTACGAAGGGCCCCCGCGTGCAGAGAAGTTCAGCCGTCAGTGGTGGGCGTCGGTGTCGGAGCCGACGTGGATCGCGGCCTCCGGGTGGCGCCGCACCTTGATCAGGCTCGCGATGGTCGTGATGGCCAGCACGCCGACGATGACCGACAGCGAGACCTCGATGCCGATGGTCGGCACGTGGAACGGCTCGCCGCCGTTGATGAAGCTGAGCGTGTTGGTGTGCAGCGCCTCGAGGATCAGCTTCACGCCGATGAACCCGAGGATCACCGACAGGCCGATCGAGAGGTACACGAGCTTCGACAGCAGGCCGCCGAGCAGGAAGTACAGCTGGCGCAGGCCCATCAGCGCGAACGCGTTGGCCGTGAACACCAGGAACGGCTCCTTGGTGAGGCCGAAGATCGCGGGGATCGAGTCGAGCGCGAAGAGCAGGTCGGTGGAGCCGATCGCGACCATCACGATGAACATCGGGGTCACGTAGCGCTTGCCGTCGATCTTGATGAACGACTTGGCGCCCTGGAAGTCGTCGGTCACCGGGAAGACCTTGCGCACCATGCGGAGCATCAGGTTCTCCTTGAACTCCTCCTCCTCGTCGTGGTTCTCCCGCGCCAGCTGCCAGCCGGTGTAGATGAGGAACCCGCCGAAGATGAAGAAGACCCAGCTGAACTGGCTGATGAGCGCCGCGCCGGCCGCGATGAAGATGCCGCGCATGACGAGGGCGAGCAGGATGCCGATCAGCAGCACCTTGTGCTGGTGGATCGCGGGCACCTTGAACGTCGTCATGATGATCAAGAAGATGAAGAGGTTGTCGACGCTCAGCGAGTACTCGGTGATGTACCCCGCGAAGAACTCCGTGGCGTACTGCCCGCCGGAGTAGAACCAGAGGCCGAGTCCGAAGAGTCCCGCGATCGCGACGTAGAAGACCACCCAGCGCGCGGCTTCGCCGATCGTCACCTCATGGGGCTTGCGGTCGACGATCACGAGGTCGACTGCCAGAAGGACGAGCAGCCCACCGATCGTCGCGATCCACAACCATGCGGGGACGTTCACAATCCAACCTCCGGGATTCTCAGCGCACGCCAAATGAACCCGGAGGTCTCCTCCGCCGCCGAGATGATCTCTCGAACGACCGACGGCACCGGAAGCTCCACGCCGAGCTCCGTACTGACGACACCGCCGCTTAGGGAGTACTCCCCTCCATGCTGCGTCCAACATTGTGCTCCACGAGTGCCACCCGGCGCCACACAGGGTGACTCGACCCACGCGGAGTGCTGCTCCGGGAATACCCAGCGTGTCGTTCGGGTATGAACAACGCCCTACCTGAAGGGCGCCTGAAGATCCATTCAAGCTGAGACCGCCACCGGATCCCGGCAGGTCGCTCTCAGCGAAACTCGCATATCGTTCACGCTGTGTCCCGCCTCTCCCGCCTTCGCGGCAGGTGGACGATCCCCGCATTGATCGTGGTACTCGCCCTTGTCGCAGGCGGCGTGTACTTCACTCGATCCGGGGACGACCCCGTGGCCGTTCCCTTCAAAGAAGCGAACATCGACGCACCGGAGAGCCCTGACAGCGCTCAGACGGTGTCGATCGAGACCCGCCTCTACCTCCCCCAGCAGACGCCCGCGCCCGCGATCATGCTCGCGCACGGCTTCGGCGGCAGTCTCCGCAGCGTGCACACGCAGGCGGAGGAGTTCGCCCGCCGCGGCTTCGTCGTCCTGACGTGGTCCGCGCGCGGCTTCGGCCGCAGCACGGGCCAGATCGCGCTCAACTCGCTCGACCGCGAGGTCCGCGACGCGCAGAAGCTGCTCGACTTCCTCGGCACCCGTGACGAGGTGCAGAAGGACAGCGGCGGTGACCCGCGCGTCGGCGTGACCGGCGCGTCGTACGGCGGTGCGCTGTCGTTGCTGCTCGCCGGTGTCGACAAGCGCGTCGACACGCTCGTCCCGGTCATCACCTACAACGACCTGGCGCAGGCGCTGCTGCCGAACTCGGCCCTCGCGACGCCGCGCTCGGACGCCACCCCCGCCGCCACCGCGTTCGCCGAGGACGGCGTCTTCAAGCGGTCGTGGGCGGGCATCTTCTTCTCCGCGGGCATGACGTCGATCGACCTGTCGTCCCCCACCGGTGACGCGCCCGAGTCCGGTCAGCGCGAGCCCAGCCAGAACAGCGTCCAGCAGCCCCAGCAGCCCGGCGGCAACTCCGGCGCCCAGGGCCTGCAGCCGCCGACGCCGTCGCTGGGCGCCTGCGGCCGGTTCACGCCCGAGGTGTGCGCCGCGTACACCGAGGTCGCCACGACGGGCCGCGCCTCGCAGCAGACGCTCGACCTGCTGCGCAGGTCGTCGCCGGTCGCCGTGACCGACCAGATCAAGCAGCCGGCGATGCTGGTGCAGGGCGAGCAGGACACCCTGTTCGGCCTCGACCAGTCCGACGCCACCGCGCGCCAGATCGCCGCGGCCGGCGGCCAGGTCAAGATGGTCTGGTACGCGGGCGGCCACGACGGCGGCAACCCCGGCACCGCCCTGCGCGGCGAGATCGCCGACTGGATGGCGTTCCACCTCAAGGACGAGGGCACCGACCCCGGCACCGGCTTCGAGTACACGGTGCAGGGCGCGTTCCGGTCGAGCGGCCAGCCGTCGCTGCGCACCGTCGTCGCGCCCTCCTACCCCGGCCTGGCCGGGGGGACGGCCACCGAGCGCAAGACGCTGAAGCTCACCGGTCCCGAGCAGATCGCGGTGAACCCGGCGGGCGGCAACCCGGCGGGCATCAGCAACCTGCCCGGCCTCGGCTCGGTCCTGTCGCGCTCGGCCGCCATCGCGTCGAGGCTCTCGCTCGACATGCCCGGCCAGGCGGCCGTGTTCACCTCGGAGGAGCTGACCTCCCAGCTGCTGCTGACCGGGTCGTCGACGGTGAAGCTGCGGGTCGCGCGCGGTGACGAGAGCTCGGGCGAGGCGGTCCTGTTCGCCAAGCTCTACGACGTCTCCTCGGACGGCACCCGCACGCTGCCCGGCTCGATCGTCGCCCCGTTCCGCGTGGCGCTGCCGCCCGACGGCTCCGCCGCCGAGGTGACCGTGACGCTGCCCGGCGCGGTGCGCCCCGTCGAGTCCGAGCACAAGCTGGCGCTGGTCGTGTCGACGACGGACCAGGCGTTCGCGAACGCCGAGCAGCCCGCCGCGTACCGCATCTCGCTGGCCTCCGACGAGATCTCGGTGCCAGTGGTGCCCGGCCGCAACGTGACGGAGGGCTTCCCGACGGGCGCCCTGTGGGGCATCGCCATCACGCTGCTCGCGCTGCTCGGCGCCGGTGTGGTCGCGCTGTTCCGCCGCCGCATGGAGCACGACTCCGACCCGGACCTCGCCGGCGTGCCGCTGGTCATCTCGAACCTGACCAAGTCCTACCCCGGCGGCCTGACCGCCGTGAACGACCTGTCGTTCCGGGTGGAGCACGGCCAGGTCCTGGGTCTGCTCGGCCCCAACGGCGCGGGCAAGACCACGACCCTGCGCATGGTGATGGGCCTGATTCACCCGTCAGAGGGACACATCCGGGTCTTCGGCCACAAGGTGACGCCGGGCGCGCCCGTGCTGTCGCGCATCGGCTCGTTCGTCGAGGGCTCCGGCTTCCTGCCGCACCTCTCCGGCGCGGCGAACCTCAGGCTCTACTGGGCCGCCACCGGCCGCCCGGTCGAGGAAGCGCACGTCGAGGAGGCGCTGGAGATCGCCGGTCTCGGCGACGCCGTGCACCGCCGCGTGCGCACCTACAGCCAGGGCATGCGCCAGCGGCTCGCGATCGCCCAGGCGATGCTCGGTCTGCCGGACCTGCTCATCCTGGACGAGCCGGCCAACGGGCTCGACCCGCCCCAGATCCACCAGATGCGCGACGTGCTGCGCCGCTACGCGGCGGCAGGCCGCACGGTCGTGGTGTCGTCGCACCTGCTGGCCGAGGTCGAGCAGACCTGTTCGCACGTGGTCGTGATGCACAAGGGCCAGCTCGTCGCAGCGGGCGAGGTGGCCGACATCGCGGCGGGCGGCGGCGAGGCGACGTTCCGCGTCGACTCCCCGTCCAAGGCGGCCGACGTCCTGCGGGGCCTCGAAGGCGTGCAGGAAGTGCACGAGGACGAGGACGCCGTGCACGCGGCGCTGAACGGCGTCCCGCGCGCCACCGCCGTCTCCGCCCTGGTGGCGGCGGGCGTGTCGGTGGACCAGGCGGGCCCGCGCCGCAGGCTGGAAGACGCGTTCCTGGAGCTGGTCGGTGAATGACTTCCTGAAGGCAGCGGCGTCCGCCACGGCGGACGCCCCGGACCCCACCGCGATCGAGGCCCTGACCGAGGCGGGCCTCGACGTGGCGGACGAGATCGCGGAGCCGGCACCGGTCATCAAGACGGTGCTGACCGCCAACCCGAACCGCACCAAGGCACCCCGGCAGGAGGTGGACCGGTGAACGAGCACGACGTCCACACCGATCCCGGCGCGATCACCGACCTGACCGACGCCGCCGCCCGCCGGCGCACCGAGGTGGCGCCGGACGGCTCGGCGGCCGGCTACAAGGCGCGCCGCACCCTCCCGATCCGCGTCGAGCTGCAACGGCAGATCCGCCGCCGCAGGACCCAGCTCGTGCTGGGCTTCCTGGTGCTGCTGCCGTTCATCCTGGCGCTGAGCTTCGAGATCGGCCAGTCCGACCCGAACCGCCGCACCGGCGGCTTCGTGGACCTCGCGACCGCGAGCGGCATCAACTTCGTGGTGCTGACGCTGTTCGTGAGCAGCAGCTTCCTGCTGCCGATGATCGTGGCGCTGTTCTTCGGCGACACGATCGCGTCCGAGGCGTCCTGGTCGAGCCTCAAGTACCTGCTGGCCGCCCCGATCCCGCGCCACCGCCTGCTGAGGCAGAAGGCGATCTCGTCGGGCATCCTGAGCTTCTTCGCGCTGGCCCTGCTGCCGGCGGTGGCCCTGGGCGTCGGCGTCGCCTGGTACGGCGCGGGCGAGGTCGTGAGCCCGACGGGCGAAGCGGCCCCGTTCGCCGACGGCGTGCTCGGCATGGCGCTGGCCGTCTGCTACATCGCCATCAACCTGTTCTGGGTGGCGGGCCTGGCGCTGTTCCTGTCCGTGACCACCGACGCACCCCTGGGCGCGGTCGGCGGCACGGTGCTGGTGTCGATCCTGTCGCAGATCCTCGACCAGATCGAACCGCTCGGCGACCTGCGCAACTACCTGCCGAGCCACTACGCGATGGCGTGGGCCGACCTGCTGTCGACCGACATCGACTGGTCGGAGATGACCCGCGGAACGTTCTCCGCGCTCGTCTACGGCGGCATCTTCACCCTGCTCGCGGCAAGCCGCTTCAAGACCAAGGACGTCACGAGCTGACAGGCCGCGGGCCCGGCGAGTCCGGGCCCGCGGCACCGCTCACTGGACGCAGAACTCGTTCCCCTCGGGGTCGAGCAGCACGACCCAGTGCCCCTTGCCGTCCTCGACCTCGCGCACCTTGGTGGCCCCGAGCGAGACGAGCCGGTCAACCGCCTCCAGCCCGGCGTTCACGTCGAGGTGGAGGCGGTTCTTCGCCGTCTTGCCCTCCGGAACGCGCTGGAAGAAGACCCGAGGCCCGTTCCCCTCCGGATCGATGATCGCCGAGTAGTCGTTGACCGACTCGAACGGGATGCCGTTCTTGACGGCGAAGTCCTCCCACGACTCGAAACCGGGAGGCGGCGGCTGCACCACGTACCCGAGCGCCTCCGCCCAGAAGGCAGCCAGCTTCCCGGGGTCGGCCGCGTCCATCGTCACCTGAAATCCGATCGCCATGCGGCAACCGTAAAGACCAATGCGGACAACCACTGTCCGGAGAGCACCACGCATGCCCTTTGCTCGCGCAGGGCTTCACGACCGCGGCACGGTGACCCACGACCGGCCGTCACCCGCCGTCAGGCAGGCCGCCTCCGCTTGGGCAACCGCGCCACGACGGCCTCGTAGGAGGAGTCGACCAGCTCCAGCAGGTCGTCGTCCGGCACGGCTCCCTTGAGCGAGACCGTGTTCCACCCGTACCGCCCGACGTATCCGCTGATCGTCACGTCATCGGGAAACCGCTCGCGCCAGGGCGCGGCAGCCTCGGCGTCGGCACCGCACTTCAGCCCGACGGTGTGCGCGTCGAGCCCGACGAAGGCGAACGCCTTGCCACCCACCTTGCACACCAGCTCGGCGTCACCCCACGGGTACGTCTCCTCCGCTCCGGGCTTGGCGGCGCAGTAGGCGATCAACTCGTCCAGTGTCACAACAGGATTATCGCCCGCCGAACACGGCCACGAAACGAGTGAGCAAGTCGGCGAACACAGCCCGCTCCTCATCCGTCCAGTCCGCCATCGCGGTGGCACAGGCGGCCTGCCGAGCCCGATGCAGCTCAGCCGACGTGGCCCGCCCCCGAGCCGTCCGCACGAGCAACACCCGCCGCCCGTCCGCCTTGTCAGCGACCCGCGACAGCAACCCGGCGTCCACGGCACTGGTGACCAGCTTGCTGGCCCGAGGCTGGTCGACGTGCAGCGCCGAAGCCACGCTCGAGACTGTCGCCTGCACCCCCGCACGCTCCGCACTCTCCACAACGTCCAACACGTCAAATGCCGGAACAGCAAGCTCCGCAAGCGCTCGACGTGACTGACTGCGCCGCACAGCGATCAGCGCCTGCTCCACCGCGGCAAGGTGGGAGTCCACATCCACCCAGCGATCATGGCCGTCCTGCGCCGTGACGAAAGGCATCAGCCCACATCTCACCCCAGAGGGGGATTTACGGGCGCCCAAACATGGGCGTTCCACCAAAAAAGCTACGCGCCGCACACGTCGAACTCACAGTGAGCGACAGACAAAACGAGACATGACACAAAGGACACACTCTGAGTCAACCTCGCCCGACACCGACGGCACAGGGGACGACCGGATGGACACAGGCGCGGGAGGCCCATGTGAGACGACCGAGCAAGCACCTCGAGCAGACCGCACGGATCGGGCACAGGTCAGCGCAACTCGGGCACGAAGTGTCCGATTGAGCCGGACACGCCACAGACGCCAGCCGACGTAAGTAGGCGCCACCCCGGCAACGCCCGCCCAAGCGACGGCGAAGCCGAGTCCCAGCGATGGCGCAGCCGAGCAGTCCCGGGCAAGGCGAGGCGCGGTGGTGGCTCTCCCGTCCAGCGCGGCAAGGGCCGAGCCGTGCTGGACGGGAGAGCCACCACCCACAAACGCAACCACCAGCACAACAGCAAGCCGCCCAACACCAACAGACGTGCCATCTGCCTACTCAGAGCGCTGGCCCCGGCTCCTTCGGGAGTGCCGGGGGCGAGGGTGCGAAGCCCTCAGGGTGCATGGGGCGAAGCCCTCCGCCCTCACCGAACCCCAGCGGCGTCCATCCCCCGAAGCTCCTTCTTCAGATCCTGGATCTCGTCCCGCAACCGAGCGGCCAGCTCGAACTGCAGGTCCCGAGCAGCGTTCATCATCTGATCAGTCAACGACTGCACCAGATCCGCCAGCTCCGACCGAGCCATCCCAGCCCGCTCATGAGCGGCCACCACCCCGGAAGACCGGCCACCCTCACCGGTGGCCCGCTTCCCCCGAGACTGGTTCCGCCCAGACCCGCCGACAGGAACCTCGTCCTCGGCCTCGGAGTACACCGCCTCCAAGATGTCGGTGATCTTCTTGCGCAACGGCTGCGGATCGATGCCCCGCTCACGGTTGTAAGCGACCTGCTTCTCCCGCCGCCGGTTCGTCTCGTCGATCGCGTGCCGCATCGAGTCCGTGATCTTGTCCGCGTACATGTGGACCTCACCGGACACGTTGCGAGCGGCACGGCCGATCGTCTGGACGAGCGACGTCCCGGACCGCAGGAAGCCCTCCTTGTCCGCGTCGAGGATCGCCACCAGCGACACCTCGGGGAGGTCGAGGCCCTCCCGCAGCAGGTTGATGCCGATCAGCACGTCGAACTCGCCGAGCCGCAGCTGGCGCAGCAGCTCGACGCGGCGCAGCGTGTCGACCTCGGAGTGCAGGTAGCGGACCCGGATGCCCAGTTCGAGCAGGTAGTCCGTGAGGTCCTCGGCCATCTTCTTGGTCAGTGTGGTGACCAGGACGCGTTCGTCGCGCTCGGCCCGTTCGCGGATCGAGTGCACCAGGTCGTCGATCTGGCCCTCGGTCGGCTTCACGACCACCTCGGGGTCGACCAGGCCGGTGGGGCGGATGACCTGCTCGACGAACTCGCCGCCGGACTGGCCCAGCTCGTACGGGCCGGGGGTCGCGGACAGGTAGACGACCTGGCCGATGCGGTCGGCGAACTCCTCCCACGTCAGCGGGCGGTTGTCGAGCGCCGACGGGAGGCGGAAGCCGTGCTCGACGAGGTTGCGCTTGCGGGACGCGTCGCCCTCGTACATGCCGCCGATCTGCGGCACCGTCACGTGCGACTCGTCGATGACCATCAGGAAGTCGTCGGGGAAGTAGTCGAGCAGCGTGGCCGGTGCGGTGCCGGGGGCGCGGCCGTCGATGTGGCGGGAGTAGTTCTCGATGCCGTTGCAGAAGCCGACCTGGCGCATCATCTCGATGTCGTAGGACGTGCGCATGCGCAGGCGCTGGGCCTCCAGCAGCTTGCCCTGGCGCTCCATCTGCGCGAGCGTCGTCTCCAGCTCCGCCTCGATGTCGCGGATGGCGCGTTCCATCCGCTCCGGGCCGGCCACGTAGTGCGTCGCCGGGAAGATGCGGAGGTCGTTGACCTCGCGCACCACGTCGCCCGTCAGCGGGTGCAGGTAGTAGAGCTTGTCGATCTCGTCGCCGAAGAACTCGACGCGGATCGCCAGCTCCTCGTAGGACGGGATGATCTCGACCGTGTCGCCGCGCACGCGGAACGAGCCGCGGGTGAACGACATGTCGTTGCGGGTGTACTGGACGTCGACCAGGAGGCGCAGGAACGCGTCGCGGTCGACCTCCACGCCCACCTCGAGCGGGATCGAGCGGTCGAGGTACGACTGGGGCGTGCCGAGGCCGTAGATGCACGACACCGACGCGACCACGATGACGTCGCGCCGGGTCAGCAGCGACATGGTGGCCGAGTGGCGCAGGCGCTCGACGTCCTCGTTGATCGAGGAGTCCTTCTCGATGTACGTGTCCGTCTGCGGGATGTACGCCTCTGGCTGGTAGTAGTCGTAGTAGCTGACGAAGTACTCCACCGCGTTGTGCGGGAAGAGCTCCTTCAGCTCGTTCGCCAGCTGCGCCGCGAGCGTCTTGTTCGGCGCCATGACGAGCGTCGGCCGTTGCAGCTTCTCGACCAGCCACGCCGTGGTCGCGGACTTGCCCGTACCGGTGGCGCCCAGCAGCACCACGTCGCGCTCGCCCGCGCGCACCCTGCGCTCCAGCTCGGCGATCGCCGCCGGCTGGTCACCGGCCGGCTGGTACTCGCTGACCACGCGGAACTGCCCGTCGGTGCGCACGATGTCGCCGACGGGACGGTGCTCGGAGTGCGCCTTGACGGTGCTCTCCTCTGACGGGAGCTCGGTTGCGAATGCCACGGCAAGCACGTTACGCCGAGGGTCCGACAATTTCAGATCGCGCCTGGTCAGAGCCTTGAACGACTAGTCGCAGGGACAACAGCAGCAGTCGCAGCTCCCGCAGTCGCAGTCACAGTCGCAGCCACCGCGGCGCTTGTCGCTCCACGGGCCGGGGAACGGGTCGCGGCAGCAGAACTGGCACGTCCCGCACTGGTAGAGGAACGCGCCGCAGCCCGCGAAGCACCCGCGCGGACGCGGCTGCCAGTTCAGCTTCGGGTACGCCCACAGGCCGCTGCCGGGATCGGACCAGGTCGGCTTGTGCGGGTCGCGGCCCTTGCGGCCGAACACGCGGATCACCGCCTCCTCCAGCTCGTGCACCATCAGCTTGTGCACCAGCCGCCCGTCGGTGAACTCGACCTCGTCGAGCGCCAGCCGGATGCCGGTCAGGGCGTCCAGGCAGAGCCGGTGCGCCTCCTCGACCGACGTCCCGGTGGCCGTCAGGGGGTTCCAGGCGCCGGACGCGCGGTCCTCCTCCAGGTCCTCCGCGGCGTCGATCAGGTGCGCGACCCGTCCGAACAGGCGGCCCACCTCGCGCAACGGCTCCGCGTTGCCCGGCCGTCCCGCGATGACCGCCGTCTGCGCCAGGGCGAACCCCGTGGCGGTCTCGGTCGGCTCCGTCACGGCGAGCACGGAGCTGCCGAGCCCCGCAGCCTGCTCCACGAGCGGCTGCCTGCGCACCGTCTCCACCATCACCGAGGCGTCGAAGCCCAGGTCGGAGGCGGTACCGAGACCCTTGTCCGCCCAGCGCCGCGCGACCTTGCGGCTCGCCCAGCCCATCCGGGCGGCGAGGCCGTCGCCGTCGTCCACGTGGTCGTGGATCTTCAACGACGCCAGCACGAGCGACACCGACGCCGCGAGCCGCGCCCCGGACCCGATGGCCACGTCCGCGGACTTCATGCCGCGCAACGCACACGGCCCCGCGGTCCGCCGGGAGACCTCCGACTGGGCCTCCACGGCGGCCGAGATCACCAGACCGTCGTAGTTGGTGACGAGGCGCGCGAGGTGGCCGTGCTCGTCGCGCAACGACAGGCACATCCCGCACAGGTGCGCGAGCCACGCGGACCGCAGCTCAGCGCCCAACCTGTTGCGGCAGGGGCGGATGATCCCGAACATGCGCGGAATCCTAAGTGGCCGGAGGCCGCGACGATGGCAGTATCGGCGACGTGGCACACATCCATCCGCCGAAGATCGAGTACTTCGACCTGGACGCCAAGAGCAACACCGATCCGAAGGGGCAGCTGCGCAGCGTCGACGAGTTCCGGCTCACCCCGGCCGGCCTCTACATGGTCCGGCCGCTCGCCGGGCACCCGAAGATCAGCCACTTCGAGAGCTGGTTCCTGCCCAAGCTCAACCTCCGCGTCACGCGGCAGTCGTGGCACCCCGGTCACGAGCTCGACTTCGACTTCTACGTGGACGTCGTGGAGATCAACGCGATCGGCAGCGTGTGGAAGACGACGGATCTTTACCTGGACCTGATAGTCCGAACGGGTAGAAGTGTCACGGTTCTCGACACCGACGAACTGATAGCCGCGGTCCAGCACGGCCTGCTCACGCCGGAACGCGCGCAGTGGGCGCTGGAAACCACCTACACGGCGGTGTCCGGAATTTCAGCGCACGGTCACGATGTTGTCAGTTGGCTCGCCTATTCGGGTTGCCCCACGACCTGGCGTTGATACACGGAGTGTAGTCGTCACCTGAACGTGACGTAACAAATCAACCCGCAGTGTTACTGGCAGCATTTATATGACTACCCTCGGCGCGGTGGGAGCGGTTACTACACCTCAGCTGGTCGATGTCGTCGACACCTATTCAGGCGTCCGTGCGTATTCGTCCGGCGGCACACGGACGCTCAGTTCGTGCGAAGTCGAACGCTGGGGTCTGCGAATCGAACATCCCACCCCCGAGGACCCCTTTTCGGACTCCGAGGTCACCTGGCTGATGCCCGATCTGGGCCTGCGCCTCACGACCTACCGCGGCCGCTCCCGGCACTCGCGGGTCAGCCCGAGCGTCCTGTCCGCGGTGCGGGTGGAACGCGACCACCGGCACTGGCGGACCACCGACCTGCTGCTCGGCCTCGCGGTCCCCGGCGGCTCGACGCCCCGCATCGTGCGCACCGAGGAGTTCGCCGCGGCCGTGGCGGGCCGGGTCCTGCGCCCCGGTGACGCCGACCAGGCCCTCCGCACGGTCCACCGCGCCCTCGAAGAGCTGAGCAACGTCAACCACAACCTGACGTCGTGGCTGACGTGGCACGGCATCTACGACGCCTGGCCGCCCCTGTAAGCCTCGACGCGCGCCGCGGCCGCCGCCATCCAGGGCTCCTTCGCCTCGCTGTAGGCGGCCCCGTCGGCGTCGGCCGCGAACCGTTCGGACAGCCCCAGCTTGATCTTCGCGTACTCCTCGCGCGCCGCGTCGTCGTGCCGGAGCCAGTCGCGGAAGTCCAGGGCCCACCGCCAGTTCGCGGCGCCCTCGACGCGCAGGTGCAGGTGCACGCGCCGTCCGGGATCGGCGCCGGCGTGCAGCCGCTTGTCCCAGTTCCCCTCACCGCGTGGCGTGTCGACGTATGGCCCCATGTACGGGAACCCGGCCTGCTCCAACGCGCCCCGCAACGAGTCCGCCGCGTCCATGTCCTCGACGGCCAGCTGGAAGTCGAGCACGTCCTTGGCCGCCAGACCGGGCACCGATGTCGACCCGATGTGCTCCACACGCCGCCCACCGGCCGCCAGAGCGATCCTCCGCGCGATCCGCCGCGCCTGGGCGGGCCACGTCTCGTCGTACGCCACGACGACCGGCGCCCCGCCGGCGACCGTCCGCGTGCGGACGTTCTTCTCGAACGCCACCAGCCGGTCCCACAACGCGGACACGTCCGGAACCTCACCGCTGTTGTCGAGCCACACGTCCGCGACCGCCCGCCGCTGCTCGTCCGTGGCCTGTGCGGCGATCCGCTTCTCGGCGTCGGCGCGGTCCATCCCCCGGCTGCCGACGAGCCTGCCCAGCCGCGTCTCGGTGTCCGCGTACACGACGACCACCAGGTGGTAGGCCGCGGCCATGTCCCGCTCCACCAGCAGCGGGATGTCGTGCACGACGATCGCGTCCTCGGGCGCCTCGGCCATCCGCTGCGCGGTGAGCGCCCCGATCCGCGGGTGCGTGATGCCGTTGAGGGTCTGCCGGGATTCCTCACTGGCGAACGCCTTGGCGGCGAGAGCGGCCCGGTCCAGCGTCCCGTCGGCGGCGAGCACGTCCTCGCCGAACGCCTCGACCACCTCGGCGAGCCCTTCGCTGCCGGGTTCGAGCACCTCCCGCGCGAGCTTGTCCGCGTCGACCACCACGGCACCGCGCTCCGCGAGGAGCCTCGCGACCGTCGACTTCCCCGACCCGATCCCGCCGGTCAACCCCACCCTCAGCATGCGGGCCAGGTTAGACGGGCGGCGTCATCGACCGTTCGGCGAGTACGGGCAGCACGGCGGTGAGCCGGTCGGCGGGGAGGAAGTTGTTGCGGTTCCGCACGACGAACGTCGACTTGCCGAGGGACCCGATCAGCAACTGCTCGTCCTTGCCCTCGATCAACGTCCCCTTCTGCTTGCCCACGTCGACCTCGGTGATCTTCGCCCCGTCGGTCCGCTCGGCGTCGACGCTCTCGGCCACCCTGGTCTTGGCGGTGGCCTCGTCCGTGTAGGTCGACAGGCCGATGACGATCTTCGCGTCCGGCAGGTTCCGCTTCTCGGGAATCCCGTAGTAGCAGTCGATCTTGCCCGTCCGCCCGATCCCCGGCTCCTTGATCCCGATGATGATGCGCGGCTCCCCCGGCAGCTCCTGCCCGAGCGTCGCGTTCATGACGTCGGCGGGAACCACGAGGTCGCAGTCGTCCGGCAACGGCCGGTCCACCATCACCGGGGCCTTGGTCGGGGTCGTCTGCGGCGTGATCTTCGGGATCTGCGGCGGCGGCGCGGCCGTCTGCGGCCCGGCCTCCGCACAAGCGGCACACACCGACAGGGCCACCGCGCCCAGCGCGACGAAGATCAGATTCCCACGCATAGGTTTGTCAACCTACACAACGGACTTCACCCTCCACCACAGGTCGGGGGCGTCGCAGGAGGACGAACCGCCCGGTCGGGCGACAGAGCCGATCGACCGCGAGCCCCGGACGACAGAAGGCCCCCGCACCACGAGGGTGCGAGGGCCTTCCGCTCAGAACCTAGCTCACATGCCGCCCGACAGCTTCTCGCGGAGAGCCGCGAGCTGCTCGTCGGAAGCGAGCGTGCCACCCGACTGGGCCGGCGCACCGACGGAGGTGGACGGAGCGTCCCCACCGGAGGTGTAGTTGCCGGCGCCCTCGGCGGACGCCTCTTCCTCGGCCTCGGCGGCCTTGCGGATCTGCTTCATGTGGGCCTCGTAACGAGTGTGCGCCTCGGCGTACTGGCGCTCCCACTCCTCACGCTGCTTGTCGAAGCCGTCCTGCCACTCCTGGGTCTCCGGGTCGAAGCCCTCGGGGTAGATGTAGTTGCCCTGGTCGTCGTACTCGGCGGCCATGCCGTACTGGGTCGGGTCGAACTCGGTGTCGACCGTGAAGCCCTCGTTGGCCTGCTTGAGCGACAGCGAGATGCGGCGACGGTCGAGGTCGATGTCGATGACCTTGACCATGACGTCGTCGCCGACCTGGACGACCTGCTCCGGGATCTCGACGTGGCGCTCGGCCAGCTCGGAGATGTGGACCAGGCCCTCGATGCCCTCGTCCACGCGGACGAACGCACCGAACGGAACGAGCTTGGTGACCTTGCCCGGCACGATCTGGCCGATCGCGTGGGTGCGGGCGAACTGGCGCCACGGGTCTTCCTGGGTCGCCTTCAGCGACAGGGAGACGCGCTCGCGCTCCATGTCGACGTCGAGGACCTCGACCGTGACCTCCTGGCCGACCTCGACGACCTCGGACGGGTGGTCGATGTGCTTCCAGGACAGCTCCGAGACGTGGACGAGACCGTCGACGCCACCCAGGTCCACGAAGGCACCGAAGTTGACGATCGAGGACACGACGCCCTTGCGGACCTGGCCCTTCTGCAGCTGGTTGAGGAACTCGCTGCGGACCTCGGACTGGGTCTGCTCGAGCCACGCGCGGCGGGACAGGACCACGTTGTTGCGGTTCTTGTCCAGCTCGATGATCTTCGCCTCGAGCTCACGGCCGACGTACGGCTGGAGGTCGCGGACGCGACGCATCTCGACGAGCGAGGCGGGGAGGAAGCCGCGGAGGCCGATGTCGAGGATGAGACCACCCTTGACGACCTCGATGACGGTGCCCTTGACCGGCTCGTCCTTCTCCTTGAGGGCCTCGATGGTGCCCCAGGCGCGCTCGTACTGGGCGCGCTTCTTCGACAGGATCAGGCGGCCTTCCTTGTCCTCCTTCTGGAGAACAAGTGCCTCGACCTCGTCACCGACGGAGACAACCTCGGCGGGATCGACGTCGTGCTTGATCGACAGTTCGCGCGAGGGGATGACACCCTCGGTCTTGTAGCCGATGTCGAGCAGGACCTCGTCCCGGTCGACCTTGACGATCGTGCCCTCAACGATGTCGCCGTCGTTGAAGTACTTGATCGTCTTGTCGATAGCAGCGAGGAAGTCCTCCTCCGTCCCGATGTCGTTGATCGCGACCTGCTTGGGCGCAGCGGCAACGGGGGCGGTGGTGGTGTCGGTGGACATTAGGTAGGTGGCTCCGGTACGGATTGGCATCGATGGCTGGTAGTGGTGCGCGCGCAGCGTCGCAGCGACCTGGAATCCCGACCGTTCTGGATCATGGGCAGCACTAACCCACTACGCACGCGATATCGTACGCGGCCGCCGGACCTGCGAGCAAACCAGGCCCCATGTGAAGGAGCAGTGTGTCCAACCAGCACGCGAGCGCGGAACAGGCGCTCGGCACCGCCGGCATCGTCAAGCGGGACGCCGGCGCGGCGGAGTCGCGCCTGGCGAACCGGATCTGGTGGGACGCGGACGCCGACGACTACCACGCGACGCACGGCGACTTCCTGGGCGCGGCGGACTTCGTCTGGTGCCCGGAGGGCCTGCGCGAGGAAGACGTCAGGTTCCTGGGCGAAGTCGCTGGTCAGCGCGTTCTGGAGGTCGGCTGCGGCAGCGCCCCGTGCGCGCGCTGGCTGCAGGCGAACCACGCGGAGGTGACCGCTTTCGACATCTCCGCCGGCATGCTCCGGCACGCCAGGAGGAGCAACGCCGAGACCGGCATCGACGTCCCGCTGGTGCAGGCCAGCGCCGACCAGCTGCCGTTCAAGGACGCGAGCTTCGACGCCGCGTGCTCCGCGTTCGGCGCCGTGCCGTTCGTGGCGGAGGTGCACGAGGTCTTCTACGAGCTGGCCCGCGTGCTCAAGCCGGGCGCGAGGTGGGTGTTCGCGGTGAATCACCCGATGAGGTGGATCTTCCCGGACGACCCCGGCCCGCTCGGCCTCACCGTCACGCAGTCGTACTTCGACCGCACCCCGTACGTGGAGGTCGACGACGAGGGCCGCGCCACCTACGTCGAGCACCACCGCACGCTCGGCGACTACGTGCGCGCGCTGACGGCGACCGGCTTCGTCGTGGAGGACCTGGTCGAGCCGGAGTGGCCGAAGGGCCACACCCGCACCTGGGGCCAGTGGAGCCCGCTGCGCGGCAAGCTGTTCCCCGGCACCGCGATCTTCCGGACCCGCCTGACGTCGTAACCTCACGCGCATGACCTCGGCACGCGGGCTCGTGGCGGCCCAGTCGGCTCGTTTCGCGGCGCTGGACCCGTTGCTCCCGCCTGCCGCCGAACCTCCGCTGGACGGTCATGTCCTGACGGCGGCGCTCGCGGACGGCGCGCGCGTCGCCGGGGTCGTGAGCCACCAGAGCTTCGAGCCGAGGTCGATCACGCAGCTGTGGTCCGCGGCGGAAGTGTGGGAGCTGCTCCCTCTCATCGGCACCACGCAGGGCATGGACGCGCTGCTCACGCGTTGGCGCAAGTACCTCGACACGCAGGACATAGGTGAGGACACGGCGTGTGTCGTGCACTGGCCGAGCCGTGACACGAGGGCAGCGCGCGCGTTCCTCGACCACGGCCTCGTGCCGCTGTCCGTGCTCGCCGTCCGGTTGCGAGCCCCTCACCAGCAGCTGCACCGCACGCTCACGATCCGCCGGGCCACCCCGAACGACCTCGAAGTGGTGCTGGAGCTGTCGCTCGCCGAGCTGGAGTACTCGTCGTCCGTCGGCTCGACGGTGGTCAGGCCGGACGCCGCCGCCACCAAACGGCGCGCGCTCGCCGAACGCCTGGCCAACGCGAGCCCGATCTGGCTGGCCGAACGCGACGGCATCGCGGTGGCCCTCGCCGAGTGCGCGATCGTCTCGTCCGCACCGGGCACGGCCGCCGCGGCACGGCTGCCGCAGGGCCGGTGGGGCTACGTGAACTGCGTCTCGGTGCTGCCCGGTGCCCGCGGCACCGGCATCGGCCAGCAGCTCGTCGCCCACGTGCACCAGGAGCTGCACCGGATGGGCACGGTCGGCACGTACCTCTACTACAACCCGCCGAACCCGTTGAGCAGCGTCTTCTGGCCACGTCAGGGCTACCGCCCGCTGTGGACCGTCTGGGAGGTACGCCCCGCCTCGGCTCTGAGGTGAGCTATGTCCGAGTTGCAGAGCGGCCCCGCACGGAGTTCAATTTGAACTGACCGGTCAGTTCAATGAAAGGGTCACGCCGTGGAGATCCACGCCAGCCGCGCGGGCGTCAACGGAGGACATGGTCCCCTGCTCCGGCCGACCTCGCTGACCGTGAAACCCGGTGAGCTGACGCTGGTCGCCGGTGAGCCCGGCACCGGCCACACCGCGCTGGCCCTGCTGCTGTCCGGCCGCCTCAAGCCCTCCACCGGCACCGTGTCGCCGGACGCGAAGACGCTGCGCGAGCGGGTCGTGCTCGTCGACGCCCCCGAGGTGAACGAGCCGGAGGAGGCGCTCAGCCTGGCCGCCGTCGTCGGCGAGGAGCTCGCGATGAACGGCAAGCCGTCCGGCCGCAAGGCGGTGCACGACTGGCTGGTCGAGCACGCCGCCGACGAGCACGCGGCCAAGCGCTTCGAGCACGTCCCGCCGCAGACCCGGTGCGCGGTGCTGCTCGAGCTGGCCGCCGCGCGCCCCGGTGCCACGGCGCTCGTCCTCGACTCCCCCGACCGCTACCACCCGCACCCGCACGAGTGGTTCGCCCTGGCGCACGACCACGTGACCCCCGGCCGGGCCGTAGTCGTCCTGTGCTCGAACTCCTCCGCCCGCATCCTCGACGTCCCGCACGCGCGCCTCGGTGAGGACAACACCACCCAGATGGAGATCACCGCATGAGCGCCCTCCGCATGGCCTTCAACGAGATCCGCCGGGTCACCTCCGGCACCCTCCCCCGGCTCGCCGTCCTGGGCCTCGCCCTCGTGCCACTGCTGTACGCGTCGCTGTACCTGTACGCCAACAAAGACCCGTACGCGAACCTCGGCAACGTCCCCGCGGCGCTGGTCGTGAAGGACAGGGGCGCGGAGAACCTGAACGCCGGCAAGGACGTCTCCGACGAGCTCCTGAACGGCAAGAAGTTCAACTGGCAGGTCGTCGACGACGCCGACGAGGGTGTGCGCAAAGGCAAGTACATCTTCGCCCTCACACTCCCGGAGGACTTCTCCGAGGCGCTCACGTCCTCGGAGCAGCAGAAGCCACGCCAGGGCGTGCTGACGTTGACGACCAACGACGCCAACAACTACCTGGGCAGCACGATCGCGAACCAGGTCGTGTCCGAGGTGCGCCGCGCGGTCACGGCGAAGGTCTCCACCGAGGCCGCCGACAAGCTGCTGCTCGGCTTCGCCACGATCCGCCAGGAGACGACCAAGGCGGCGGACGGCGCTACGAAGCTCGCCGACGGCGCCACGCAGCTGCGCACCGGCGTGAACGACCTCGACAGCGGCCAGCGCGAGCTGCTCGCCGGAGCCACGCAGGCCGCGACCGGGGCCGCCCAGCTCCGCGACGGCACCCACGACCTGCGCTCGCAGACCTCGACGCTGCCCGACAGCACCCGGCAGCTCGCGAACGGCGCACGTCAGGTCGCGAACGGCAACGAGACCGCCGCGGCCCAGGCCGAGGAGTACGCGAAGAAGGCCCAGGCGCTCGTCGGCGTGCTGGACCAGGCCAACGGCGACATCGCGGCCCGCCTGCGGGCGGTGGGCTTCACCGAGGAGCAGGTGCAGAGCGTCCTGGCCACGATCGGCCAGGTCCGCCAGCCCGTCGACGACGCCAACGCCAAGGTCCAGGGCGCCGCGGGTGACCTGCGCAAGCTCGCGGGTGGCGCCGACCAGGTGGCCGACGGCGCCGAGCTGCTCGCGTCGAAGATGCCCGCGCTGGTCGACGGCGTCGGCAAGCTCGACGACGGTGCCACGAAGCTCGCGGACGGCACCGCGCAGCTGCGCGACGGCGAGCAGCAGGCCGTGAACGGCACGACCAAGCTGAAGGACGGCGCGAACCAGCTCGCCGACGGCTCCACCGAGCTGCGCGACGGCCTCGCCGGCGGCGTCTCCAAGATCCCGGACAACGACGACCCGACCCGCGCGGCGATCGCCCAGACCATCGGTGACCCGGTCGCGGTGCGCGGACTGTCCCAGACGAAGGCCGACACCTACGGCGCGGGTCTCGCCCCGTTCTTCCTGGGGCTGGCGACGTGGATCGGCGCGTTCGTGCTGTTCCTGCTGCTGCGTCCGCTCTCACGCCGTGCGCTGGCCGCCGGTCAGTCGGCGTTCCGCGTCGCGTTGGGCGGCTGGTTGCCGGCCGCGTTGATCGGCGTGGTGCAGGTGCTGGTGATGTTCACGGTCGTGCGGTTCGTCGTGGACATCGAGCCCTCGAACCCCCTCGGCACGTTCGGGTTCCTCGTGCTGATGTCGATGACGTTCGTGGCGATCCTGCACGCGTTGAACGCGGCGTTCGGTGCCGTCGGCAAGTTCCTCGGCTTGGTCCTGCTGATCCTGCAGCTGGTCAGCGCGGGTGGCACGTTCCCGTGGCAGACGATCCCGGTGCCGCTGTACCCGCTGCACTACGGCCTGCCGATGGGGTACGCGGTCGACGGGCTGCGGCACCTGATGTACGGCGGTGACCTGGGCATCGTGGGTCAGGACGCGCTGATCCTTCTCGCCTGGCTGGCCGGGGCCCTAGCCTTGACGTCCGTGGCGGCCTACAAGCAGCGGGTGTGGACAGCGGCGAAGCTGAAGCCGGAGCTCGTGCTGTGAGCGCGCGGACGACGGCGACGAAGCAGAAGCTCTTCGACGCGGCGCTGAAGCTGGTCGGGGAACGGGGTGCCGCCTCGGTGACGGTCGACGAGATCGCCGCGGAGGCCGGTGTCGCCAAGGGCACGATCTACTACAACTTCGCCTCGAAGGACGCCCTGGTCGAGGCCCTGCTGCGGCACGGGGTCGAGATCCTCGCGAGCCGGCTGCGGTCCGCGGAGGAGGCCGACGACTCGCTGGAGGCGCTGGTCGACGAGATGCTCGGCTTCTGGGCCGACTACCCGGCGTTCGGCCAGCTGCTGGTCTCGGAGCTGTGGCGCACGCCCGGCCAGTGGCACGGCACCCTGTCGATGCTGCGCGACGACATCGTGTCGATCGTGCGCGGCCAGATGAAGCGGCTGTCCGACGCGGGTCGGCTGCCGGAGGGCGTCGAGGTCAGCACGGCGTCGGGAGCCCTGTTCGGCACGCTGCTGGTGATCGCGCTGGACTGGCAGGTGTTCCAGCCGGAACGGTCGCGGGCCGAGGTGCGCGAGTCGGTCATGCTGCTGGTGCGGGGGATGCGGTCGGCGCGCTGACGCTCAGCGGGTGTCCTCGTGGCGCAACGAGGGCGCTCGTCCCTCCAGCGCCCGTTCGACGGCGTCGAGCACCGCGCGGCTCGTGCAGCGCTCCGTCTCGTGCACGAAGTGGCCGAGCAGCACCTGCTGCGTGGGGTTCGGCAGGATCGGGTCCGGCACCGGGGTGCAGGTGTGCACCTCGACGACCGGGGCGCCGTCGGCCAGCAGGTGCCGGACGGCGTTGAGGACGTTCGCCCGATAGCTGGTGTGCACCCACGCGACCAGCAGGTTCACCGGTCTGCCCGCCAGCTCGTCCTCGACCTCGGCCGCGAGTTCGTGCGGGTCGGCCCAGTCGGCCTTGACCCACGTGGGACGGTGACCGCGGCTGATCGACGCCCGCGCCGCCCTGCCGGGACCGTCGTCGGCCATCAGCGGCCGGGTCCGCGACGGCAGCACGACGTGCCACCCGCGTTCCAGCAGCCGCCGTGCGCAGCCAGCCAGCATTCCGGTCCCGCCGAGCACCAGCGCAGTCCTCACCGAGCACGCTCCTCCCGGACCGCGGCCAGCGGCCCCGCCAGCCACCGTTCGACCTGGGCCTGCCCGCGCAGCCGCACGACGACGACCTCGCCGGTCAGGGCGAGCACCCTGGCCCGGTTGCGCCGGTAGGACTTCCAGCCCCACCGCAGGATGTGCCCGGAGTCCGTGAACACCGACCACAGCGGCGACTCCTGGTTACCGTTCCACAACTCCGCCCGGTTCGCCCGGCGCCGGACCGTGCGGCTGACCAGGCGGGCCATCACGGTCATGAACCGGTGGTCGAGCCACACCACGGTGTCCGCGCGCGGCAGCAACAGCGGGCGCGCGTCGGTGTACTGGTACTCGGTGACCCAGTGGTCCTCCCGCGCGAGCGCCTCGACCTCGGCGGCGAACTCCGGGCGCGGTGTCCACCGCGGACCCCAGTAGAGGCTGTCCAGCTCGACCCGGCGCAGCCGGCACCGGTTCGCGATGCGCAGGCAGAGCGTCGACTTGCCGGCTCCGGCGTTCCCGGCGACGAGGACCCGCCGCGGCACGTGCGGCAGCGGATCTGCTGGTCCGAGCAACGGCATCGGACCAGACCAGGGGGAAATGCGGCAGGGCCCCCGGGAATCCCGGGGGCCCTGCGCGTGACGACTCGTCAGAGAGCGGTCACGTTCGTCGCCTGCGGGCCCTTCTGGCCCTGCGTGATGTCGAACGAGACCTGCTGGTTCTCCTCGAGGCTGCGGTAGCCGCCGCCGTTGAGGGCCGAGTAGTGGACGAAGACGTCAGCGCCGCCGTCCTCGGGGGCGATGAAGCCGAAGCCCTTTTCGGCGTTGAACCACTTGACGGTGCCGTTGGTCATGTACTGCTCCTTCTGGTACTGAAGAGCGGGCCACACTGTGCGGCCGCTCCGGTGGTTGGTCTCGAGCCGACCACTCCCACCGCGAAGAAGGAGAATCGCTCGCAACTGAAGTTCGGCGAGCGTGCAAGACACGAACACAAAACCGCAACCAGAGACAACACTACCAGGTTTCAGCGGCGTTTGCGCTGAGGCACCGCGAACCGCTGTTGCATGAGCGAGATCCGGAAGATCAAGAAGCACGCCAGGGCGGCCGCTCCGAGGGCGCACGCCGTCGACAACGTCGAGAACACGACGTACAGCGGGGTGTCGAGCAGCAACGACTCCAGGACGTCGCACAGCACCATCGCGAGGAACGCGTACTGCCACGGTTTGATCAACGGGCTGGCGGCGCGCTGGTCGAACGCCACGTCGCGCTGCGCCGGGTCGCTCGCCTTCCACACCTGCGGCACCGTCCGCACGCCGTGCAGCGCGATGGCCTCCGCGTTGTGGGTGGCGCCGCGGAACCACAGGTAGGACACCACACCGGCGGGCAGCACGAGCACGATGGCGAGGAAGCTCCACGACGACGACCCGCCCTGCCAGTCGTTGACGGTGCCCCAGACGGACTCGGCGGCGACGAGGGCGATCAAGCCCATCGCCGCGTATCCGGTCACCCGGACGTCCCTCAGGTCGATGTAGGTGTCCAACGCACTACCCCCGAACACAGCGGACCTCGCGGGAGACTACCGCCCCCGGACCGCGCGGCGGTTCCGCCAGGGCCGTCCACAGTGGACGAGGTCAGCCGATGGCGCGGTCGCTCAGCAGGGCCCACTGGCTCCAGCCGGCCTTCTCCTTGTAGAAGCGGCGGATCAGCTTGCCGTCGTCGGTGCGGGCGAAGACCTCGATGGTCTTGGTCTGGGCGTGGTACATCGCGGACGGCGCCTCGGCGACCTTGGTGGTGCCGAGCTTCGCCCACGCGGTCCAGCCGCTGCCGGTCGCCCGCGCGTGCTCGACCACGCCGTTCTCGCCGAGCTGCACGACGTCGATGGAGCCGGTCGTCGAGTTGAAGACCGCGGACGGCGCACCGATGCCCGTGCCTCCGAGCGACTGCCACACACCCGCCGCGTACTGCTCGACGCTGCCGGACGCGGTGCGCACGAAGACCTGGCCGACGGCGACGCTCGGGTCGCTGAGGATCTTCTTGTCGCCCTGGTCCTGCCAGGCGGTGCCGTCCCACTTGACCAGCTTGTCGTCGGCCGAGCGGGCGTAGACGTCCTGACCCGCGACGGCGGGGCTGCCCTGGACCTTGCGGTCGCCGAGCGGCGCCCACGCGTCGGTGAAGCGCAGCAGCGTGCCGTCCTCACCGCGGGCGAGGACCTCGACCGCCTTGGTCTTGGCGTTCCAGCTGAGCACCGGGTCGCCCGCGACGACCGCGTCGCCGAGCGCGAGCCACTGGCCGTCGACGCGGCGGTAGACCTTGCCGTCCGTGCCGCGCGCGAACACCTCGACGATCTTCGTCTCCGGGTTCATCAGCGCGACCGGGTCGCCGGCGAACAGCTCCGGCCCGAGCTGCTGCCAGCCGTTCCAGCGGCTCGTCTTGTGGAAGTTCGTGATGATCGTGCCGTCCGCGGCGCGCGCGAACACCTCGAGCTGCTGCTGACCGGTGTTCGAGATCTGCGGGCCCGCCTCGACGACCGTCTTGTCCGTCACGGGCGTCTCGCTGCCGGCGCTCGCGCCGCCGGACTCGACGAGGTTGTTGTAGCGCAGCGGCACGTACTTGCGGGCCGTGCTCGCGCTCCAGACCCGCTGGACCGGCCTGCTGCCGTCGGGGCCGGCCTGCTCGCGCACGATCGGGCGCGTCTTGGCGGCGTCGGCCCAGCCGATGAACAGCGCGACGTGGTTCTCGCGGTCGTTGAGCGCGTCGCCGGGGCGCAGGTCCTCCCAGTCGATGCGGTGCGCGACCTGCTCGAGGATGTGGGTGGTGTAGGAGATCCGCAGGCCCCAGGCCATCGAGACGAAGCCGGAGCAGTCGGTGCGGTAGGCGCCGTACTTGTTGCCGAAGCAGTCGCTCTGGCTGTAGGGGACGCGGGCGCTGATCCACGTGCGCGAGCGCGCCAGGATCTCGCTGCGGGTGATCTTGGAGTTGGCCTCGTACGTCCCGCAGAGCACGCCGCCCTCCGCGGCGGCCGCCTCCGCGACGTCGGGCATGGCGAGCGTCGAACCGAACGTGATGGCCGCCGCCGCGACCGCCAGCATCCCCCACCTCTTCATGGCGGTCACCGTAGCAAGGCGATGTGAAGTCCCGGTCCGGTCGAACGTCTTGTGTTCCGGGAGTCCGCGCCGGTCAACCGTGAACGACCGCCCGCGCGGGCACCGATCTCCGCCCTCGGGACGGGACCCTCAGCCACCCAGCAAGCTGTTCACCAGGTCGGCGTCGGTGATCTCCGCGGTCGCCCACGCCAGCGGGTAGCTCAGGTGGACCGTGTCGTCCTCCCGCGTCAGCCGCACGCCGGGCAGCACCTTCCGCACGAGCTCCAGCATGGCGCGGTTGTCCGGCAGCACCTCGCCGTGCAGCTCGGCGACGCCCATCCGCGCGGCGACGGCCGACAGCTCCTCCAGCAACCTGCGGCCGATGCCCCGGCGCTGCCAGAGGTCGACCACCGCGACCGCGATCTCGGCGCTCCCGCACTCGCCGGTCCTGATCAGCCGCGCGATCGCCACCGGGGTGCCACCGATCCGGGCGCACAGGGCCGCGTGCCGCTCGCCGTCGACGTCGGTCAGCGCCCGGCGGGCGGACGCGGTCAGCCGCGGCGTCGGCGAGTGGAACCGCAGGTAGCGGCTCTGCGCGGAGAGGCCGGCGAAGACCGCGTCGACGGCCTCGCCTGCGGTGTCGCGGTTGAGCTCGGTGACGCGCATGTGGACGACCCCCTGAGTTCGGAATCCGAACTGTAGCTGAGTTCGAAAAACGAACGCAAGGGATATCCTGGGGTCATGTCGTACGCGAGTTTCGCCAGCCTGCCGTGCACCCTGGGCCGCCCCGCGGCGCTGCTGGGCGAGCGCTGGACGCTGCTGCTGCTCCGCCAGATCTTCCTGGGAACCCGCCGGTTCGAGGACTTCCAGTCCTCGATGGAGATCTCGCGCAGCGTCCTGACAGACCGCCTCAACGTGCTGCTGCAGGAAGGCGTGCTGAAGCGCGTGCCCTATCAGGCCGATGGCCGCACACGGCACGAATACCGGCTCACGGAGAAGGGCAGGGACCTTTACCCCGTGCTCATGGCGTTGCGCACGTGGGGTGAGAAGTGGATGGCGCCCGACGAAGAAGAGTCGTTCCACCTCCACCACCGCGACTGCGGCGGCGACGTGCGCGCGAAGGTCGAATGCACGGAGTGCGCCACCGAACTGACCGCACGCGACGTGGTTGTGACACCGAGGACTCAGTAGCTCAACGACTCCAGATGCCTGCGCAGCACGGACATCGCGAGGTCGGGCGTCATCCGGTCCGGGTGCAGCACTCCGTCGACGGTGAGGCCGTTCAGCAGCGACGCCAGCCGCTCCGCCTCCAGCCCCAGGTCGAGCGAGGCCGAGATCGTGCCGGCCTCGGCCATCAACGACACCGCGCGCAGACACAGCCACCGCAGCCCGTCGTAGAGCCGTTCGGCGTGCGGCAGCAGCGAGGGCCGGGTCCTGGCGGCCGTCGCGAAGGCCAGCCACAGCACCGCCTCGTCACGACGGCGTTCGTCGAGCGGCAGGACCTCGGAGAGCACGCGTTCCGCCGGGCGGCGCGGGTCCGAGCGGTCGTCGAGCGACCGCACGTGCGCCGCGACCCGGTCCTGGATCGAGTGGATCAACGCGTCGACGGCGAAGATGATCATGTCGTCGTGACTGTCGAAGTAGTGCCGGACCGAACCGATCGCGAGCCCCGCCTCGACCGCGACGTTGCGCAGTGACGCCTGCTCGACACCGTCCCGCACGACCACCCGGAACACCGCCTCGGCGACGGCCTGGCGACGGGCGGCGGGATCGACGACTCGGGGAGACACCGCCTTTTTGTAGCACGACTCTGCTAGTTTAAGTAGCAGGGTCATGCTACTTAGGGGGAGCTTGATGACGTACGCGCTGATAGCGGTGGGTGTCCTGTACGTGCTGGTGCGCAGGTTCCGGGGAGAACCGCTCAACGCCCGCGACCTGCTGGCGCCGCCGGCGTTCCTGTTGTTCTTCGGCATCCGCGCCGTCGAGGAGTTCCACGTCATCTACCTGCTTCCGCTCATCACCGGGTTCGCGTTCGGCGCGTTACGAGGGCTGACGATCGGCTTCTTCAAGCGGGACGGCTACCTGTGGCAGCGCTACACGCCGTGGACGCTGGTCGTGTGGGTGACGTCGCTCGGCACGAGCATCGGCCTCGGCATGCTGATCGACGAACACGCGCCGACGCCGCTGTCGATCGGCGTGAGCATGCTCGGTGAACTGTGCGTGGTCGGCACCAAGGCGCTGCGCACCGGCGTCCCGTTCGCCCCGAGCGAGGTGCCGCGAATCCGGTCCTGAGGGCACGCGCTCACTCGATGAACGGCAGTTCAGCCGTCCCAGGCGCTTCCAGCCGCACACTCGTGTTCTCCGTCATCACCTGACGCGGAGCCATCGCCTCGTGTGCGGCCCATCCTCCTCCGAGGACGAGCGCGAGGAGTCCGGCAGCGATGAACGGCGTCGTCGGAAGATGCCGCTTCTCGTCCTCCTGCCTCGGCAACGGCACCTCGACCGCCGGCTCCTCCACCGGTTCCGGCTCCAGCCGCCGAGCCTCGGCCAGCGCACCCATCGCCGCCGCACCGTCGGGCGCCCGCAGCACGGGAACCCGGAGCCGCGCCGCGATCTCCTTGGCCACCAACGGAATTCGCGACGAGCCACCGACGAGCAGAACGACGTCGGGCGGACCCGACCCGGCACTCGCGGCGACCCGTTCGAGCACGTCGACGGTCAGCTCCACCACCGGCCGGACAACCGCCTCGAACTCCAGCCTGCTCAACCGGACCTCGCGCACCTCGCCGCTCTCCGCCCCGGCGCCGTTCTCCGCGACGTACGGGATCCGCACCTCCGGGTAGCTGCCGAGCAGCTCCTTCGCCTCGGCGCAGCTGCGCACCAGCTCCCGGCTGTGCGTCCCGATCTTCGCGATCACGTGCTCCGCCACCAGGTCGTCCAGGTAGGACCCGCCGACCTCGACCCGTTCCGGCAGACCGGCCAGCAGGAACACGCCCTGCTTGCGCAGCACCGCGATGTCACACCCGGTGGCGCCGAAGTCGAACACCGCGACCGTGCCGTGCTCGGGCACTCGCGCGTCCTCTTCGAACGCGATGGCGGCGGCGTGCGGCGCCGGCACGAACAGGACGTCCGCCCGCCCCTCGTCGACGAGGTCCTGGCGAAGCTGCTCGAGGTGCTCGTGCGGCCAGGTCACCGGATGCGTCAACGCGACCCGGCTGGGCGGCTCCCCGCGCCGCCGCGCGAGCTCGCCGAGGGCGACGGCGATCTCCCTCGCCGGGGCACCGCAACGGCGCCTCGTCGTCGTGACACCGCGGTCGGTGGCCACCGTGGTGCCTGCGGATCCGAGATCGAGCCCAACCTGGTACGGCATAGCAGGTCTCCCTCATGCGCGGACACCCACCACACGTACGCCCCGGCCGACGCGGTTCACCCGCGCACGGGACGCGGTAAGCCGACACGGCAGGCACCCGGCTGACCGACCGTCAAGGCAGCCCGGAGCGGGCAGAGCAGCTGCCCCCGGCTCACCACGCCAAGACCATCTCGCCTGGGCGCAGTCGCAACCCTCGGGTCATGCCGCACCGCCAGCCTGGCGGTGCCCGCCCGGCTGCTTTTCCACAAGCGCCGCCTGCCGTGGCACGACCTTCCCGCACTGCCTGCCGGCACGGCCTCTTCCCCACGCTGCCCGCCAGGGCGCCGCATCTCCGGCCGCGCCCCTCAGGCGGTGCGGGTCAGTGCGCCGCGTCGTCCCACGAGCGGCCGACGCCGACCGAGACCTCCAGCGGCACCCGCAGCTCGTAGGCGTGGCCCATCTGGTCGCGCACGAGCGCCTCGACGGCCTCGCGCTCCCCCTCGGCGACCTCCAGCACCAGTTCGTCGTGCACCTGCAGCAGCATCCGCGACCGCAGGCCGGACGACTCCAGCGCGCGGAACACGCCCAGCATGGCCACCTTGATGATGTCGGCCGCGCTGCCCTGGATCGGCGCGTTGAGCGCCATGCGCTCGGCCATCTCGCGGCGCTGGCGGTTGTCGGAGGTGAGGTCCGGCAGGTAGCGGCGGCGACCGAGGACGGTCTCGGTGTAGCCGTCCTTGCGGGCCTTCTCGACGATCTCGTTGAGGTAGTCGCGCACGCCGCCGAAGCGGGAGAAGTACGCCTCCATCTGCTCGCGGGCCTCTTCGGTCGGGATGCGCAGCTGCTGCGACAGGCCGAACACCGACAGGCCGTAGGCGAGGCCGTACGACATCGCCTTGATGCGGCGGCGCATCTCGCCCGTCACCTCGGAGGTGGGGATCGAGAACGCCTGCGAGGCCACGTAGGTGTGCAGGTCCTCGCCGCTGTTGAACGCCGCGATCAGGCCCTCGTCGCCGGACAGCGTGGCCATGATCCGCATCTCGATCTGGCTGTAGTCCGCGGTCATCAGCTCCGCGTAGCCGTCGCCGACGACGAACGCCTGCCGGATGCGGCGGCCCTCGTCCGTGCGGATCGGGATGTTCTGCAGGTTCGGGTCCGTCGAGGACAGCCGGCCGGTGGCGGCGATGGTCTGGTGGAACGTCGTGTGGATGCGGCCGTCGTCGGCCACCGACTTCAGCAGGCCGTCCACAGTGGACTTCAGCCGCGTGACGTCGCGGTGCGAGAGCAGGTGCTGCAGGAACGGGTGCTCGGTCTGCTCGAACAGGTTCTGCAGCGCGTCCGCGTCCGTGGTGTAGCCGGTCTTGGTCTTCTTCGTCTTCGGCATCTTCAGCTCGTCGAAGAGGACCGCCTGCAGCTGCTTCGGGCTGCCGAGGTTGATCTCCTTGCCGATGACGGAGTACGCGTCCTGCGCCGCCTGCTTCACGCCCGCCGCGAAGTGCGCCTCCAGCTCCGAGAGGTGCTCGACGTCGATCGCGATGCCGACGGCCTCGACGTCGTCGAGGACGTTCATCAGCGGCAGCTCGAGGTTCACGAGCAGGTCGGCGCCGCCGATGGTGACGAGCTCGGCGTCCAGGCGGTCGGCGAGCTCGGCCACGGCACGGGCGCGCAGGATCGCGCTCGTGGCGACCTTCTGCGCCTCCTCCGACTCGTCGGAGAGCAGCGACAGCTGGCCGTCGCCGGACTCCTCCGCGCGCAGCTCGCGCTTGAGGTAGCGCAGCGCCAGGTCGTCGAGCGCGAACGACCGCTGGCCGGGCCGCACCAGGTAGGCGGCGAGCGCCGTGTCGGAGGTGAGGCCGCGCAGCTTCCACCCGCGCGCCCGCACGCGGCGCAGCGGCAGCTTCAGGTCGTGGCCCGCCTTGGCGACGCTCTCGTCGGCCAGCCACGCGGCGAGCGCCTGCTCGTCGGCCTCGTTCAGCTCGGTGACGGAGACGTAGCCGCCCTCGCCGTCGGCCGTGCAGAGCGCGACGCCCTCCAGGTCGGTGGTGATGCGCAGCGCCACGCCGACGCGGGCCCCGCGGGCGTGCTCGTCGAGCCACTTCGCGAGCGTGCCGGCCGGGATCGCGCCGCCGGAGACCTCGAAGCCCTCCTCGGCCTCGGGCTCCGCCGTCGTGAGCGTCTGGAAGAGACGGTCGCGCAGGACGCGGAACTCCAGCTCGTCGAACAGCGCGTGCACGGCGTCGCGGTCCCACTGCTGGGACTCCAGCTCGCTGATCGTGTACGGCAGCTCGACGTCCTTGACCAGCTCGGTGAGCTGGCGGTTCATGATGATGTTCGCCAGGTTGCCGCGCAGCGCCTCGCCGACCTTGCCCGGCACCTCGTCGACGCGGTCGACCAGCTCGTTGAGCCCGCCGAACTGGTTGAGCAGCTTGATGATCGTCTTCGGGCCCACGCCCGGCGTGTTCGGCAGGTTGTCCGACGAGTCGCCGCGCACCGCCGCGTAGTCGGCGTACTGGTCGGGCCGCACACCGTGCTTCTCCTCGACGTACGCCGGGGTGAACCGCCCCATCTCCGAGACGCCCTTGACCGGGTACAGCACCGTGACCTGGTCGTTGACCAGCTGGAACGCGTCGCGGTCGCCGGTGACGATCTCCACCTCGAAGCCCTGCGCCACGGCCTGCGTGGTCAGCGTCGCGATGACGTCGTCCGCCTCGTAGTTCTCCTTCTCCATCGTGGGGATGCGGAGGGTGGCGAGCACGTCCTTGATCAGGGAGACCTGGCTGCGGAACTCGTCCGGCGTCTTCGAGCGGCCCGCCTTGTACTCGGCGTACTGCTCGGACCGGAACGTCTTGCGGGACACGTCGAACGCCACCGCGACGTGCGTGGGCTTCTCGTCGCGCAGGATGTTGATCAACATGGACGTGAAGCCGTACACGGCGTTCGTGACCTGGCCCGTCTTCGTCACGAAGTTCTCGGCGGGCAGGGCGTAGAACGCGCGGTAGGCCATCGAGTGACCGTCGATGAGCAGGAGCCGCTTCACGTCTGAGGGAGTCACGAGCCCGAGTCTAGGGTGGGGGTCTGACAGTTTTGCTTGAGCCCTTGGAGCCCGCGTGACCCCCGACCTGCCCACCGAGTACGCCGACGAGCAGCTGCACGCCCGCATGGGCATCGAAATCACCCGATGGGATGTGCAGGAGATGGTCGGCACCATGCCGGTCAAGGGCAACCGCCAGCCGTTCGGGTTGCTGCACGGCGGCGCGAACGCGGTGCTCGCCGAGCAGCTGGGCTCGCTCGGCTCCGCGATGCACGCCGCGAAGTTCGGCTCCATCGCGGTCGGGCTCGAGCTGAGCTGCACCCACCACCGAGCCGCCCGCGAGGGCCTCGTCACCGGCGTCGCGCGGCCGATCCACCTCGGCCGCAGCACGGCGACGTACGAGATCGTGGTGACCGACGAGGACGGCAGGCGCACCTGCACCGCCCGCCTCACCTGCATCATCCGTCCCCAGGCTCCCGGGGCCTGACGGTTGCGGTGAACCCCACCGCGGTCTTGCGGTAAACCCCACCCCTGCTGTGCGGTGAACCCCGCTGTGCGACCGGGGTCAGCCGGGCAGGCTCGACCGCATGACCTGGCTGACAGCAACAGTCCTGTGCGGCGCGGTGGTGGTGGTGATGGTGGTCGCGCTGGCGGCGGCCCCGGACGCCGCGACCGCCCACCCGGCCCGCGGCGACCTCCTCGACGCCGTCCGGGCGTCCACGATGGACACCCACCGGCTCGTCGTCCACCCTGGCGACCACGCCGTGGACGCGAGGCGCGGCACCTGTCGCGCCGTCGACGCGCGAGGCAGGCCGGTCACCGCCGGTACCCTGCCCCGCGGACCGGCCCCGTTCGAGGGCACGTGAACGAGAAGCGGGGCGGAGGACAAGTCCTCCGCCCCGCTTCCCCGAACGCCTACCTCAGTGGACCTCGCCCAGGTACGCGTCGCGCACCCGCTGGTCGGCCAGGAGCGAGTGCCCCGGGCCGTCGAGGGTGGTCCTGCCGAGGTCGATCACGTAGCCGTGGTCGGACAACGCCAGCGCCGCGAGGGCGTTCTGCTCGACGAGCAGGATGGTGGTGCCCAGCGACTGCAGCTCCTTGATGGTGTCGAAGATCTTCTGCGTCATGATCGGCGAGAGACCCATCGAGGGCTCGTCGAGCATCAGCAGACGGGGCTTCGACATCATCGCGCGGCCGATGGCGAGCATCTGCTGCTCACCACCGGAGAAGAGCCCGGCCTTGTTGTGCCGCCGCTCCCCCAGCACGGGGAACAGCTCGTAGACCCGGTCCATGTCGGCCTGCACGCCGTCGTCCTTGCGGACGTACGCGCCGAGCTGCAGGTTCTCCTCCACGGTCATCCGCGGGAAGAGCCGACGGCCCTCCGGGGAGTGCGAGATGCCCATGCCGAGGATGGCGTGGGCGGGCTCCGCGTGGATGGGCTTGCCCTGGAACAGGATCTCGCCCGACGCGGGACGCAGCAGCCCCGAGATGGTGCGCAGGGTCGTCGTCTTGCCCGCACCGTTCGAGCCGATCAGCGACACGATCTGGCCGGCCTCGACGGTGAACGAGATGTCCCGGACGGCCTCGATCGCGCCGTAGGCGACCGAGAGGTTGCGGACTTCGAGCAGCGGGCTCATGCCTGCTCTCCCTTCGCGGCCTCGACGTCGTGCTGGACTTCCTCCGGCGGCTTGCCGAGGTACGCCTCGACCACCCGCGGATCCGCCCGCACGACCGCGGGGCTGCCCTCGACGAGCAGTTCGCCCTGCACGAGCACGGAGACCGAGTCGCACAGCCCGAAGATGAACTTGATGTCGTGCTCGATGACGACGACGGACACACCCGTCTCGCGGATGCGGAAGATCAGCTGCTGCGTCGCTTCCGTCTCCTGCGGGTTCATGCCCGCGGTGGGCTCGTCCAGCAGCAGCACCGCCGGGTCCGTCGCCAACGCGCGCGCGATCTCCAGACGGCGCTGGTCGCCGTACGGGAGGTTGCGCGAGAGCTCGTCGTCGACACCGTTGAGGCCGACGAACGCGAGCAGCTCCCGCGACCGCTCCCGCGCCGCCTTCTCACCGCGCTGGTAGGCCGGGCCGTGGAACAGCGAGGCCAGCGGGCCCTGCTTCATCCGCACGTGCCGGCCCACCATGACGTTCTCCAGCACGGTCATGCTGGGGAACAGGCGGATGTTCTGGAACGTGCGGGCCACGCCCGCGTCCGTCACCTTCGCCGGGTCACCGGGCAGGACGTTGCCCTTGAGCAGCACCTGGCCCGTGGTCGGCGTGTACAGACCCGTCAGGCAGTTGAAGAACGTCGTCTTCCCCGCGCCGTTCGGGCCGATCAGGCCGACGATCTTGCCTTCCTCGAGCGTCAGGGTGACGCCCTTCAACGCCTTGAGGCCACCGAAGACCATCGAGACGTCACGCGCCTCCAGAACAGGCGTGCTCATGCCTTCCTCGCCTCCACGTGCGCCTCTTCGGCGTTCTCATCGGCCTTCTCGGCCATCTCGGCGCGCCGGTGCGCGTCGGGGATGAGGCCGACCGGCCGGAACCGCATGATCAGGATCAACGCGAGGCCGAAGATCATGAGGCGGTACTCCTCGAAGTCGCGCAGCTTCTCGGGCAGCACGAACAGCAGCGAGGCACCGAGGACGGCACCGGGGATCGAGCCCATGCCGCCGAGGATGACCGCCGCGAGGAGCGTGATCGACTCGAGGAACTTGAACGACTCGTACGAGACGGTGCCGTTCTTGTGCGCGAACACCGCGCCCGCGAGACCCGCGAGCATGGCGCCGATGAGGAACGCGAGGATCTTCATCTTGCCGGTGCGGATGCCCATCGCGCGGGCGGCGTCCTCGTCCTCCCGGATCGCGATCCAGGCACGGCCGATGCGGCTGAACTTGAGGTTCGCGAACACCGCCATCGTGGCCGCGACGAGCAGCACGATGAGGATGTAGTAGAGAACACCTCCCGGGAGCTTCACCGGGCCGATCGTGATCGAGCGGTTGAACTCCGCCCCGAACAGCGACAGCGCCGGGATGCCGGGGATGGCGTTGGAGCCGTTGGTGAAGCCACCGATGTCGTTCTGCGCGGAGCGGGTGAAGATCTCACCGAACGCCAGCGTCACGATCGCGAGGTAGTCACCGCGGACCCGCAGCGTCGGCGAGCCGACGATCGCGCCGAAGATGCCGGCGACGACGGCCGCGATCGCCGCGGCGACCGGGAACGGCAGGGAGAAGCCGAAGTACGCCGTGGCCGCGCCGGAGAAGTTCGCCGCGACGAGGGCGCCGATGCCCATGAACGCGACGTAGCCGAGGTCGAGCAGACCCGCGAGGCCGACGACGATGTTCAGGCCGATCGCGGTGGCGGCGTAGATGCCGATGTTCGCCGCGACCGTCATCCAGTACTCGTTGCCCGCGTCGGTGAACGGCAGCAGCAACGCGCACGCCGCCAGCACGATGACGCTGAACACGCGGTGCTCCTCGGACAGAGCCGAGATCCACCGCACGAGGCCGACACCGCTGAGAGCGGCGAGCACGCCACCCGCGAACCCGAGGAACGACAGGAAGATCGCACCCGCGTACGGGTTCGAGGCACCGACGCCACCGGTGGTCAGCATCGCGGCGACGGCGTAGAGCACCCCGCCGAACGCCACCAGCAGCACCAGGTAGGCGACCGGGGTCGAGACCTTGAACTTCCAGTCCGCCACCGGCTCGATGCCGATGCCGTAGCTCGCGAGGATCACGAGCACACCGGCGACGACGCCGACGACACCACCGAACGCGACCTCACCGTCGAGGGCGGTGATGGCACCGAGGCCGCCACCCTTGATCGTGATGTAGAGCGCGTTGATGAACGACACGGCCAGGGTGCCCCAGCCGAGCGCCCGGAGGACCCGGCCACGCGACGGGGTCGGCGCCAGGGCCGCGACCAGGATGAACACGCCGAACAGCAGCATGTGCCACCGGAAGCCGGTGACGAGGAACGGAGCGTCGAAGAACTGCAGCGTCGACTTGTCCGGCCAGTTGCCGTCGTTGAGGCTGAACGTGACCCAGGGCAGCAGGGCGGCGACGACGGCGAGGACACCACCGGCGATCGCGAGCGGCTTGCCGAGGGGTGCGAGCGCTGAGCGCTTCTCCGAAATGGCGACCGTGCTCATGCGCGCACCCTTTCCGGCTCACCGAACAGACCCTGCGGGCGGAAGACGAGCACGAGGATCAGCACCACGAAGATCCAGACGTAGTCGTACTGGGTGCCACCCGGCATGTACTGACCGGACAGGGTCTTGATCAGACCGATGATGAACGCGCCGACGACAGCGCCGCGGATGCTGCCGACACCGCCCAGCACGGCCGCCGTGAAGGCGAAGATGCCGTTCTGGAAGCCCATGTCGATGTTGATGTTGTTCAGGTAACCGCCGAACATGACGCCCGCGACGCCCGCGAGCACGGCGCCGAAGACGAACGTCAGGACGATGACGCGGTCGGGGTTGACGCCCATCAGCTTCGCGGTGTCGGGGTCCTGCGCGGTGGCGCGCATCGCCCGGCCCATCCGCGACTTGTTGATGTAGGTCTGCAGGATGATCGACAGACCGACGGACAGCACGATGAGCAGGACGCCCGTCCACGGGATGTTGACCGCGCCGAGGGACAGGTTCCCTTCCGGGAAGACCTTCGGGTAGGGCAGGTTCGAGGTGGCGTCCGGGTACCAGACGCGCACGGCCTCCTGCAGGAACACCGACACGCCGAGCGCGGTGATCAGCGGGGCCAGCCGGGACGAGCCGCGCAGCGGCCGGTAGGCGAAGCGTTCCATGACCACGGCCACCAGGACCGCGACCGCGATGCCGCCGACGAACATGAGCGGCAGTGCCACGGCGGGCGTCTTCTTGAGGTCGTCAGGAAGAAGCGTGAACGTGGCGAGACCTCCGTACGAGGCCACCATGAAGACCTCGCCGTGGGCAAAGTTGATCAGCTGGATGATGCCGTACACCATCGTGTAACCAAGGGCGATCAGGGCGATCAACGCGCCCTGGATCACGCCGTTGGCCAGCTGTTGGAGCAGGACTGACACGACTACCTCCGTAGACGGCGGGGGCGAGCAAACAACGCCCGCCCCCGCCGTGGCTTCAATCAGTGATCGGGTAGCCGATCAGCCGGTGAACTCGCCGGTCTGAACGTCCTTCCAGGCACTCGAGGTGACCTGGTACACGGTGAGCACCTTGTTGGTGCTGTCGCCGTACTCGTCGAACTTGACCTCGCCGGTGGCGCCGGAGGCGCTGTAGGCGGCGACGTTGGTCAGCATGGCCTCACGCTTCGACTCGTCCCAGGCACCGCCCTCGACGGTCTTGGCCAGCGCGCCGATGATCACGTTCGCGGAGTCGTAGGAGAACGCACCGTAGGCCGCGTAGTCCTCCTTGCCGAACTTCGCCTTGTAAGCCTCGACGAACGACTTGGCCGTGGCCAGCGACTCGGTCGGGGCGCCGACGGAGGTGGCGAGGTCGCCCTCCTTGCCGCCGAGCTCGACGAACTTGCCGTCGAAGATGCCGTCGCCACCCATCAGCGGGACGTCGAGACCGGCGTCCTTCATCTGCTTGGACAGCGGGCCGGCGACGGGGTACTCACCGCCGTAGTAGACGGCCTCCGGGTTGAGGCCCTTGATCTTGGCGATGACACCGGAGAAGTCGGTGTCCTTCTCGCCGACCTTCTCGGCGCCGACGATCTCGCCGCCCTTCTTGGTGACCTGCTTCTGCAGCTCGGCCGCCAGACCCTCACCGTAGGTCTTGCCGTCGGTGATGATCGCGATCTTCTTCTTGCCGGCCTTCTCGACGAGGTAGTTGGCCGCGAACGGGCCCTGCAGGTCGTCGGTGGTGCAGACGCGGAAGTAGTTGTCGTACTGGCGCTTCGGGGCCGTCTGGAACTCGGCGCCCCTGGTCAGCGTCGGGCTGGTGTTCGCGGGCGACACCTGGACGATCTTCTTTTCCTGCAGGATCGGCTGCACCGTCTGGGCCACCGACGAGTTCAGCGTGCCGACGACACCGACGACGTTCGGGTCGGTCGACAGCTTGGTGGCGGCCTGGGCGCCCTTCGCGGGGTTGGCCTCGTCGTCCTGGGCCGACACGGTCAGCTTGTAGCCCGGGACCGTGCACTTCTTGTTGGCCTCGTCCACGGCGAGCTCGGCGGACTGCTTGATGCCGAGGCCGAGCGCGGACAGGTTGCCGGACAGCGGAGCGACAACACCGACGGTCAGAGTGCCCTTCGACGTGTCGCAGCTGCCCCCGTTGTTGCCGCCGGCTTCATCCTTGTTCGAGCCACAGGCTGCAAGAACCAGCAGCGCTGACCCGACAATCGCTGCGGACTTCACAGAGTGCTTACGCACGTGATGTCCCTCCTCTATCCCTGCTCCCGGCGACGCGAGTTCTCCGCGCACCGCTCCATCACCCTCTCCTGAGGGATGGCCGGAACCTAGGGGATGACTGTGACTCCAGTCATCAAGGCCGGAGGGCTCGTGACCATAACGCAACTCGGCGTTATGTTTTGTTTAAGGAATGTCACATACGGTAACTTCAGTTCACTCTTTGGACGGCTGTCATAACGTGCACGTATGACTCCCCGTCGTCGGCTCATCGCACTTCTGTGCATTGCCGCAGGGCTCACAGCGGCCGTCCTGGTGCTGCGACAGCCCGCCGAGTCGCCCCGAAATCCCAGCTCAGAGGCCGTTCGACTGCGGCCGTACGCCGCCGATTTCATCACATTGCCGTCTCAATCGGTTCACCCGGATTCGCCGTCAGCCGCATGGAGCAATGACGGACGTGTCCAATGGACACCCGTCGACGGCGCGGCCGGGTACGAGGTGGACGGCAGGCTCGTCGCGTCGTCCGAGGTCACGGGCTCGGGAAGGGCCCAGGTGCGGACGGTCGACGCCTTCGGGCGGCGTTCCGCTCCTGTGGAGGCCGAAGAACGTCCCGACGACAACTCGTGGAGACGTGCGTACGCCGGAGGTCTCGACGAGTTCGACGACCGGTTCCTGGAGCGGCGCTACCACCTCAGCGCACGCCGGGGATGCGTGAACCCCTATGCCGGGAATGGCCGGCTCGTGGTGGACATGCCGTGTGGCGACGACACGGCGGTGCTGCGCTCGCGGACGCTCCTGCGGCTGTCCGGCGCCGACGAGCTGGGCCGCGTCGCCGTGGTGACGGATGCCGCCGGACCGCGCGGCCGCCTCGTCATCGACCTCGTGCCGGGAAGTCCTGACCGCACCGGGCCCGTTCCCCCTGCCGAAGCGGTTCGCGTGGTGGTGGACGACTCGGTGGCGCCCGGAACACGGGGCGCGGGCGTTCTGCACCGGTTCGAGGTGGTGCTGACACGTACCGGTGGGCGCGTTCTGCAGGACGGCGTGCACATAGCCGCACTCCCTGCCGTGCCTTCGTGGCGTGAGGCGAGCGTGCTTGTCGGCGTGACGCCGCCTCCCAGCTACCCCGGACGGGTGGAGATCGACGCCATCGGCATCACCAGCTCGGTTCCGCCCGCGGAGGAGGTCGTGGAGACGCAAATCGTGGCGGGGACGCTGCGGGTGTTGGAGCCTGACGAGGACGCGCCCGGCATCGGCACAGCGCGCGCACCACTGCGTGGGGCTTCGTCGGCACGATTACGCGCGACGGTGCGCATAGGCGATGGCGGTGACCCGAACGGCCTCGTCGCGCAGTTGGGCACGGCACGGGTGCCGTTGCGGCCGGCCGTCAGCGGGTGGTCCGGCGCCGAGGACAGCGAGCTGACCGTCACCGGTGACCTGCCCGCCGACCTGCTCGGCGCGGACGGCCCCGCCACGATGACCCCGTTCGTGTTGCGCATGCCGGGCGCGTCGCAGGCCCAGGTGCTGGAGAGCTATCTGGAGGTGCCGGGCCGGTCGGCGGTGGAGCTGGCGGACGCGCCGCGGGAACCGGCGCCCGTGCTGCCCGTGCTGACCGCTGAGTTCGCTCGTGTGACACCGAACGACGTGACCCTGGTGGTCACCCTCGACGCCGCTTTCGCGCGCACAGTGGCGCCTCTGGCGGGTTTTGAGGTGTACGTCGACAGCGGCCACGCCGCGACGGTGCCGATGCCCGGCGGGGTCGGGGGCAGGCACGAGATCGGGCTCGCGCTGGCAGGCCGCCACAACGTCGAAGTCCGCCTGCGCCCCGAGGACCCGGGGCGGCAGACGGACTCCGTGTGGCTCGAGCTCAGCCGAAGTTCTCGATGACGGCTTCCGCGACGGCCTTCATCGTCGTGCGGCGGTCCATGGCGGTGCGCTGCACCCACCGGAACGCCTCCGGCTCCGACAGCCCCTGCTTGGTCATGAGCACGCCCTTGGCGCGTTCCACGACCTTGCGCGTCTCGAGGCGCTCGGTGAGGCCCGCGACCTCCTGCTCCAGTGCGGCCAGCTCGGTGAACCGGCTGATCGCCAGCTCGATCGCGGGCACCAGGTCCCGCTTGGCGAACGGCTTGACCAGGTAGGCCATCGCACCGGCGTCACGGGCGCGTTCGACCAGGTCGCGCTGGCTGAACGCGGTGAGGATCACGACCGGCGCGATGCGGTTGCCCGCGATGTGCTGCGCTGCCTCGATCCCGTCGACCTTGGGCATCTTGACGTCCAGGATCACGAGGTCGGGGTTCAGCTCGGACGCGAGCTTGATGGCCTCTTCACCATCAGCGGCCTCGCCCGCCACGTCGTAGCCCTCCTCGCGGAGCATCTCCACGAGGTCGAGGCGGATCAGCGCCTCGTCCTCGGCGACGAGCACGCGGGGGGCCTTGCGCGTGGCTTCGGCTTGGGCCTCGGCAGCCTGCTGGGTCACCGGGGTCCTCCTGACAGTCGTTCCGGCGTGCGAAAGGGCAGTCTACCGGCGGTCAGGCCGCTGATCAGGCCCGGCGGCCGTGACGGCAGACACGAACTCCTCCGGCCACGGGTAGCTCCGCAGTCCCTCGTCCACGTCCTCGGCGGGCGGGTCGAGGCGGCGGAGCGCGACCTCGGCGGTCGTGCCGAAGACCTCGTGCCCGAGCCGCTCCCGGATCTCCGCCTCGGCGGGACCACCCGCCCACTCGACGAACCAGGTGTCCCCCATCGGCAGTGCTCGCAGCCAGCTCGCGTCATGCCACAGGTGTACCCGGCGCAGCAGCGCGCTCCCAGTGGCCGCTTCCGCGATCTCGTCGGCGGTGCCGCCGCCGTCGGTGTACGCGACACCGCGGAACTCGTGCATCCAGCGCATGTACCGCATACCGGCGTCCCACGCCCGCTCGTCGACCCCGACGAGGACGACAGCGGCGTCACCGGTGGTCAGCTCGGACGACCGCCGGTACTGGCGGTGACGCAGCCCGGCGATGCCCATGCCGAAGCCGTCCTCTGTGCGCGGCAGCAGCTCGAACAGCAGCGGCCCGAGCGCACGGGCGGCCAAGTGCAGCTTGACGACCTCACCCGGTTCGACCGCGCGGAAGACGTGGCAGGGCCTGATGATGCTCGCGGGCGGCATGAGCTGGAGCACGCTGGCGGCGGTGCACGCCGCGAGCAGCACCCTGGCTTCGAGCCGGCGCTGCGCCTCGGTGGCCGCACCGGGCAGCGGCTCCCCGGAGCGGACGGCCGGAACCGCCTGGGACAGGTTCTCGCCGGTGTAGCGGCGCCGCAGATCGGCGAGCTGGTCCGTGGTGGACAGACGTGCCATGACAGCAGTCCTCGTTTCCGCCGCCCGGCTCGGCACGACAAGGACGCAGTGCACGCGTCTCGGTGGTCGGTTCGCTTCAGTGAGCAGGAGTTGCTGAACACCGCGGCGGAGAACGCCGCTCAACGCCGGGGAGCGGCTCCAGCCTCACGTCTGCTCGGACGCCGCTGACCACGGTACCGGACGCCGGTAGCGCTCGGGAGAAGTACGTCGCATGAGGCTGAGCGCCAGAACCACTGCGTGTTCGTTGCCCGGCCGGTAAGCAGCCCTTAGCGTCGAGCCCATGCCGAACGGTGCCGGGTGCCTGCTGGACGTACTGGCCGCGCACGACGTCGAGGTGGTGTTCGGCCTGCCCGGCGTGCACAACCTCGCCGTCTGGGAGGCGCTGCGCGAGCACCCCGGCATCCGCATGATCGGCGTGCGGCACGAGCAGACGGCGGTCTACGCGGCGGACGGCTACGCACGGGCGACGGGCCGTCTCGGCGTGGCGATCGTGACCACCGGGCCCGGCGCGGCGAACACGCTCGGCGCGACCGGTGAGGCGTGGGCATCGGGCAGCCCCGTCCTCGTGGTCGCCACGGACATCCCGTTTACGCTCCGGCGCCCAGGAGTGCACCGGGGCGTGCTGCACGAAACACGCGACCAGAGGGCCCTGTTCGGGCCGGTCACCAAGGCGTCGTTCGACGTTCCGTCGGCTCCGGAGCTGGGCGCGTACGTCGACCAGGCCGTTCGGCAGGCTCTGCGCAGCCCGCACGGACCCGTCTACCTCGGCGTGCCGACGGATTTCCTCTCCGCCGAGGTGCCACGCCACCTGCCCGAGGAGGCCGAGCCGCTCCCACCCGTGCCCGACCTGGCCGACGCCGAAGAGCTGATCGCCAGGTCGGTGCGGCCGGTGATCTGGGCAGGAGGAGGCGCCGCACGATCAGGAGCCGGTGCGGCGGTGGGCGACCTGGCGGCGAAGCTGCGCGCACCGGTCCTCACCACCTACGGCGCGCGTGGCCTGTGCGACAGCCCGTTCGTCGTGCGAGGCCCGGTGCACACGCCGCCCGCCGGGAGGCTGTGGGACGAGGCCGACCTGGTGATCGCCATCGGCACGGACTTCGACGGCATGATGACGCAGAACTGGTTGCAGCCCAGGCCCTCCGCGCTGCTGGCCGTCAACGTCGACCGGGACGACGCGACGAAGAACTACCCCGCCGACGTGGTCGTCGAAGGTGACGCGGCGTCGGTCACCGCGGCTCTGGCGGCGGCCGTGACCGAGAAGAAAGCGGTGTTCGACGTCGAGGCGGTCAACGCCGACGTGCGGGCGTTCGCCGAGGCGGACTCCCCCGAAGCCGTGCGGTTCCTCGACGCCCTCGCCGGCACCGACGCCACGATCGTCGCCGACATGTGCATCCCCGGCTACTGGGTCGGCGGCTTCCACCACGTCACCAGGGAACGCGGTCTCGCGTACCCGGTCGGCTGGGGCACGCTCGGTTTCGGCTTTCCCGCGGCGATCGGCGCGGCGGTCGCAAACCGGACGATCGCGGTCGTCGGTGACGGCGGTTTCCTGTTCGCGTGCGGGGACCTGGCGACGCTGCGGCAGGAGAACCTGCCGGTGACGATCGTCCTCGTCGACGACGGCGGCTACGGCATGCTCCGCTACGACCAGCGGATCGCCGGGCACGCCCACACGGGCGTCGACCTCACCCGGCCCGACTTCGCGAAGCTGGCGGAGAGCTTCGGCGTCCCCGCGGTGACCCTGAAGGGCTTCGACGGCCTCCGGGAGGCCCTCGCGGACACCACCGGGCCCGCCATGATCGTGGTCGAGGCGAACCTGGACCCGCCGATCACCACCTCACCCCGCTGGTACCGCAAGAGCAGCGCCTGATCAGGTCCAGCGTCCGCCACCGCCGACGACTGGCAGACTCACCCGGTGACCCGTTCCTGGCCCGCCAAGACAGCCTCCGACGAAAGCGTCCTCGCCTGGGAGTTCCTGGACTTCCTGCGCAAGACCGCCGTGCTGAAGGTCGAAGGGCTGACGCGGGACCAGGCCGCGGCGGCCCCCATCGCCACCTCGCCGAGGCTGACGGCTCTGGGCGTGCTCAAGCACCTCGTCGCGGTCGAGCGGTACTGGCTGTGCATCGCGGGCGCGGGCCTCGAACTGCCGTCCCTGTGGAAAGGCGACCCGGACCCGTCGTGGGACCTCGCCGGCAGCGACACCCCGGAGTCGGTGATCCAGGCGTACCGCGACGAGTGGGCCAACGCCGAGGCGCTCCGGCGGCGGCACCCGGACGACACCGCCGCGGACGGCGAGCGCACCGTGCGGTGGATCCTGGCGCACGTGACCCAGGAGACGGCACGGCACGCCGGCCACCTCGACCTGCTCCGCGAGCTCGCGGACGGCCAGACGGGCGAATGACCCGTCAGACCTCACCCGGCCATAACGGCGTGAGCGGCGCGACGACACCGTCGAGCGCGTTGTCCACGATCGCACCGGCCAGCGGCATCAACGTGGCCCGCGACCACACCAGGTGGTCGCGAAGAGCCGGAACCGCCAGTGCGGCGGCGGCCTGCTCGACGACCTCCTGACGTTCGTGGTGCAGGCACCGCAGCAACGCCTCCGCCGCGCCACCGACCTGGACTCCCGACCCCGCCAGCCGCCGGACCGCTTCGGCGGCCGCGACGCGCACCTGCCACTTCGCGTCCCGCAGGCGGCCGGTGACCGGCGGCACCGCGGCCGGGTCGGCGGTGTCGCCCAGCGCCGTCACCGCCCCCTGACGCCGGCAGGCCAGCCAGTGCGTCACGTCCGGGACGATGTGCTCGACCGGCTTCGCCCGGCGCAGCCTGGTGATGCCGTAGAGCCACACCCACGGGCCGCGGTACACCTCCTGGCCGAGCCACTGGCGGACCGGGCCGCCGGTCTCGGCGTAGAAGTGCCGCAACGCGAACCCCGGATCGCGGTCCGGGTCGCGTTCGGCGAGCACCCGGCAGAGCAGCGGACGCAACGGTCCCGCGTCGTCGAGGGTCCCGAGGATGATCTCGTCCACCCCCTGCTCCGTGTTCTCGACCAGGTTCCTGATGTGGCTGAGGTGCTCCGGTATGCCCCAGTAGCCCCCCGCCCCGGCCAACACGCTGTAACCACTACGTTCCCCCATGTAGCCATCATGGCGGACTTACATGATCGCCTACAGTCCTTTCACACACCTGCAGGAGAGCATTCACCGCATCGCACAACAACGGATTCGTGTTCGCGGTGCGGTGGACGACGTGCACGTGCCGACGCAACGGCTTGTGCCTCAACGGCATCGCATGCGTGCCGGGCAACGCCTTGTACCCGAGAGCCGGCACCAACGCCACGCCGACACCCGCCGCCACGAGCGACTGCACGACCTCGTAGTCGTTGCTCCGAAAGGCGATCTTGGGCGCGAACCCCGCCGCCGCGCACAACCGGGTGAGGCAGGTGGCCCCGGACGTGCCGTCGCGCGAGGCGATCCACCGCTCGTCCCTGAGGTCCTCCAGCCTGACGTTGCTCTTCGCGGCCGGGTGGCCGGACGGCACCATGACCAGGAGCGTCTCGTCCAGCAACGGCACGACCGTCAGCTCCTCCGGCCACGTCCTCGGCACGAGGTCGTAGGCGTAGACGAGCGCCAGGTCGAGCTCACCGGTCAGCACGAGCGGCAGCACGTCGTCCGGCTCGGCCTCGTCCAGCCGGATCTCCGCGTCCGGCAGGTCCCGCGTCAGCCGCGCCAGCGCCTTCGGCACCACCCGCGCGCTGGCCGTGGGGAACGTGCCGATCCGCAGCCGCCCCCGCAGCCCCTGCACCATCGCCTTGACCTCGTGCTCGAAGCCGTCGAACGCCGCGAGCAGCTCAGCACCCCGGTCGGCGATCATCAGCGCCGCGCTCGCCGGCCTGACCGAGTGCGCCTCGCGTTCGAAGAGCGTCACGCCGACCGCCCGCTCGAACGCCGAGATCTGCTGCGACACGGCCGACGACGTGTACCCGAGCCGCCGAGCCGCCGCAGCGAACGACCCCGTCTTCACGACCTCGACGAGGGTGCGGAGATGAACCGGGTTCAGCACCAGAACAGCTTATGCTCGACTCGGCCAGGTTTCAGTCTGCGACCTCTGGCGCGACCCGGCGGGCACGCGCCAGGGTGGGACGCATGCCCTACGTCTCCACGAACCCGGCGAACACCTCTGACGTGGTCACCGAGATCGAGCTCGGGACCAGCCGCACCTTCGTCGAAGCAGCCCGGCGGGCGAAGGCGGCACAGCGCGCGTGGGCACGCGTACCCGCCCCCGTGCGCGGACAGGTCATCGGCAACATCGGCAGGCTCGTCGAGGCGAACTTCGAACCGCTCGCCCAGCTCGTGACCCGCGAGATCGGCAAGCCGATCGCCGAGGCCCGCGGCGAGGTCCGCGAGATCGTCGACACCTGCGACTTCTTCGTCGGCGAGGGCAGGCGCCTCTACGGGCACACCGTCCCGTCCGAGATGCCCGACAAGCAGCTCTTCACCTTCCGCACCCCGGTCGGCGCGGCGGCCATCATCACCGCCGGCAACTTCCCGGTCGCCGTGCCGTCGTGGTACATCGTGCCCGCGCTGCTGTGCGGCAACTCGGTCGTGTGGAAGCCCGCCGAGTACTCCGCCGCGTCGGCCCGCGCCTTCTACGACGTGTTCCAGGCGGCGGGCATCCCGGCCGGGGTGTTCGAGATCGTCTTCGCCGAGGGCTCGGAGACGTTCGACGGCCTGGAGCAGTCGCTGCGGGAGGGACTCGTCGACAAGGTCGGCTTCACCGGCTCCAGCGAGGTCGGTGTGCGGATCGGCGAGCTGTGCGGACGCCACCTCCAGACGCCGTGCCTGGAGCTCGGCGGCAAGAACCCGATGGTCGTCACCGAGGACGCCGACCTGGACCTGGCCGTGCAGGGCGCGTTGTTCGCCGGCTTCGGCTCCGCGGGCCAGCGCTGCACCTCGCTCGGCACGGCGATCGTGCACGAGTCGGTGCACGACGAGTTCCTGACCCGGTTCGTCGAGGCCGTGTCCACCGCCACCGTGGGCGACCCGACCGGTGATGTCCTCTATGGACCGTTGCTGGACGAGAAGTTCGCCCTGGCGTACGAGAAGTACCTCGGCTGGATCGGCGAGCACCACACGGTGCACGGCCCGACCGGCCGCATCACGGACTCCAGCCCGCGCAACGGCTTCACTGGTGAGAACGGCTTCTTCTACCACCCCGCAATCGTTTCCGGTGTTCGTGCCGACGACGAGCTGTTCCTCCAGGAGACGTTCGGCCCGATCGTCGGCGTCATGAGGTACTCGGACCTGGACGAGGCGATCGAGCTGGGCAACCGGCCGGGGTACGGCCTGTCGTGCTCGATCTACACCACGGACCCGGACAAGGCTTTCCGGTTCCGCGCCGGCATCTCGGCCGGGATGGTGAGCGTCAACAACTCGACGTCCGGGGCCGAGGCGCACCTGCCGTTCGGCGGCAACGGCAAGAGCGGCAACGGCTCCCGGCAGTCGGGCGTGTGGGTGCTCGACCAGTTCACCCGCTGGCAGTCCATGAACTGGGACTACTCGGGGACGCTGCAGAAAGCGCAGATGGACACTCTCGCGATCGAGGCGGACCTTGACTTCCGGCTGGCCTGAGCTGCCCGGTCAGGCCGAGGTCGTCGTCATCGGCGGCGGGGTGATGGGATCGTCCATCGCCTTTCACCTCGCCGAGGCAGGCGTCCGCGATGTCGTGGTCGTCGAGAAGGACGAGCTGGGCTCCGGCTCCACCTGCAAAGCCGCGGGTGGGGTGCGCGCCCAGTTCTCCGACGAGCTGAACATCAGGCTCGGGGCTCGGTCGCTCGAGTTGTTCCGGCGCTTTCCGCAACGGCCCGGGCAGGAGATCGATCTGCACCAGGTCGGCTACCTGTTCCTCCTCTCTTCCGACGACGACGTGACGGCGTTCGAGCGCAACGTCGACCTCCAGAACTCCCTCGGAGTGCCGAGCCGCATGGTGACGGCCGAGGAAGCACGACGGATGTCTCCGTTGATCGAGACGGACGGCCTGCTCGCGGCGGCCTTCTCCCCTGACGACGGACACTGCACTCCTGAGTCCGTCGTCCTGGGTTATGCCACCGCGGCCCGCCGGTTCGGTGCCCGTTTCTGCACCAGAACTGCCGTGCGATCGATAGTAGGGACGGGGTCCGACAGTTTTCGCGTGGAAACCGGCCGAGGCTCGGTCTCGACGCCGACGGTGGTCTGCGCGGCGGGCGCCTGGTCCCGGGAGATCGGCGCGATGGTGGGCGTTGACCTGCCGGTTTCTCCCTTGCGGCGGCAGGTGATGTTCACCGAACCCCTGCCGGAGCTACACGATCAGGTGACACCGTTCACCATCGACTTCGACAGCACCTTCTACTTCCACCGCGAGGGCCCGGGACTGCTGTTCGGCATGTCCGACCCGGACGAGACACCGGGCTTCAAGCTGGACGTGTCCGACGCGTGGCTGCCGCGGCTCACCGAGGCGATCGGGCGGCGGGCGCCGAGGCTGCTCGACGTCGGCGTCCGCACCGGCTGGGCCGGGCTGTACGAGGTGACGCCGGACCACAACGCGCTGATCGGCTCGGCCGGGAGGTTCTTCTACGCCACCGGGTTCTCCGGGCACGGCTTCCTGCAGGGCCCGGCCGTCGGCGAGGTCGTCCGCGACCTCGTGCTCGGCCGCGAGCCCTTCGTCGACGTGTCCGCGTTGGACGCTTCCCGCTTCGCCGCCGGCCAGGCGCGGCCCGAACTCAACTGCGTGTGAGGACGACGATGGACGTTCTTGAGCTCATGGACGAGTGGGGGCCCGAGAAGGTCGTCTGCGTGTCCGACCGGCGCACGGGCATGAAAGGCGTGCTCGTCATCGACAACACCGCGCGTGGCATGGGCAAGGGCGGCACGCGGATGAGCCCGCACGTGTCCGTCGCGGAGATCGCCCGGCTCGCGCGCGTCATGACGTGGAAGTGGGCGGCGGTCGACCTGTTCTTCGGCGGCGCCAAGGCGGGCATCGTCTTCGACCCCTCCTCACCGGACAAGGAGCAGGCGCTGAGAGCGTTCGCGCGCAAGCTCTCCAACGAGGTGCCGCGCGAGTACGTGCTGGGCCTCGACGTGGGCCTCACCGAGCGGGACGCCGCGATCGTCCAGGACGAACTGTCGGACCGCGGCGCTATGATGGGCGCACCGGCTCAACTCGGCGGTCTTCCGTACGACGAGCTGGGCGTCACCGGGTTCGGCGTGGCCGAGGTGGCGGACGAACTGGCGGGGCTGCGGGGCAGACGCGTGGCCGTCCAGGGTTTCGGAGCGGTTGGTGCCGCGGCGGTGAAGCGGTTCGCCGAACTGGGTGCCGTCGTCGTCGCCGTGTCGTCGGTGCACGGGGCGTTGGTGGATCCAGGCGGCTTGGACGTCGCACGGCTTCTGGCTTTGCGGGGCGAGTTCGGCGACCTCGCGGTGCGGGAGTACGGCGGCGTGCGCGAGCTCGGTGCCGAGCTCCGCGTGCCGTGCGACGTGCTGGTGCCGGCGGCGCTGCAGGACGTCATCGACGCGGATCTGGCGGGCGAGCTCGACACCGCACTGGTGGTCGAGGGTGCGAACCTGCCCACTTCCGTTGCGGCGCAGGAGGTTCTGGCGCGACGTGGCATCACGGTCGTGCCGGACTTCATCGCGAACGCCGGCGGCGTGATCGCGGCGGCGTTCGGGATGGACGCGCGGTACTCGGCGTTCCCGGTGGACCCCGCGACGGTGCTGGACGCCGTGTCCTCGAAGCTGAGGGCGAACGCGGCGAATGTCGTCACCACGGCGAAAAACCGTGGTACGACAACGCATGTGGCCGCGCGCGACATGGCGCAGGAACGCGTCCTGACCGCGATGAAGCTGCGGGGGCGGGTGGCATGAGCGCGTCCGGAGCGGTGGTCTCCTGCCTCGGCCAGGTGCCGGGCACGGCGGTGCTCGGCGGCTCGCGGGCCGGACCGAGGACGAGCACAGCGCACGAGCCCACCCCGACGAAGCCGTGGAGGCGGATCGCATGAGCTCCCTCGAAGGCGTCGTGATCGCGGACTTCAGCCGCGTGCTGGCGGCGCCGTACGCGACGATGGTGCTGGGCGACCTCGGCGCCGAGGTCGTGAAGGTCGAGCAGCCCGGCAAGGGTGACGAGACCCGCACGTGGGGTCCGCCGCACCACGGGGACGAGGCGACGTACTTCCTGGCGGTCAACAGGAACAAGACGTCGGTGCAGATCGACCTGTCCACCGAGGCCGGCCGGGAGCGGGCGCGCGAGCTGATCGCGCGTGCGGACGTCGTGGTCGAGAACTTCAAGCCGGGCACGATGAGGAAGTTCGGGCTCGACTACGAGTCGCTGGGCCGGGACGACCTCGTCTACTGCTCGATCTCGGGCTTCGGCTCCGGCAAGGGCGCGGACCTGACCGGCTACGACCTGCTGGTGCAGGCCGTGGGCGGGTTGATGAGCGTGACCGGGCCCGGCCCGTACGAACCGGTGAAGACCGGTGTGGCGCTGGTCGACGTCCTCACGGGACTGCACGCGTGCGTGGGCATCCTGGCGGCGTTGCGGCACCGGGAGGCGACCGGGCAGGGGCAGCTCGTCGAGCTGGACCTGCTGACGGTGCTGCTGTCCAGCATGGTGAACCAGAGCGCGGGCTTCACCCTGGCGGGCGCGGTGCCGAAGCCGATGGGCAACCGGCACCCGTCGATCGCGCCGTACGAGGTGTTCCCGACGGCCGACCAGCCGATCGTGCTCGCCGTGGGCAACGACCGGCAGTTCCGGCGGTTGTGCTCGGTGCTGGACGTGCCGGAGCTGGCGACGGACCCGCGGTTCGTCACGAACTCCGACCGGGTCGAGAACGTGGACCAGCTGTTCGAGGTCCTCTCGGCGCGGCTGCGGACGCGCCCGGCACAGCACTGGTTCGAGACGCTGACGCCCCTGGGTGTGCCGTGCGGGCCGGTCAACGACATCGCGCACGCGTTCGCGCTGGCCGAGTCGCTGGACCTCGCCCCGACCGCGACGATCGAGGACCTGACCCTGGTCGCCAACCCCATCCGCCTGTCGCGCACGCCGGTCACCTACCGGCTGCGCCCGCCGAAGCTGGAGCCGTGACGTGCAGGACCCGTTGCAGTTGCTGGACATCCCGTCGCTGCTGAGCGACGAGGAACGCGACATCCAGGCCACCGTGGCGGCGTTCCTCGCCGAGCACGTCCGGCCGCACGTGGCGTCGTGGTTCGAGGAGGGCGTGCTGCCGCGCGAGCTGGCCCGCGAGCTGGGCAAGCTCGGGGTGCTGGGCATGCACCTCGAGGGCTACGGCTGCGCGGGGACGTCCGCGCTGGCGTACGGGCTCGCCTGCCTGGAGCTGGAGGCCGTGGACAGCGGCATCCGCAGCTTCGTGTCGGTGCAGGGATCGCTGTCGATGTTCTCGATCTGGAAGTACGGGTCGGAGGAGCAGAAGCAGGAGTGGCTGCCGCGGCTCGCCGCCGGTGAGGCGATCGGCTGCTTCGGGCTGACCGAACCGGACTTCGGCTCCAACCCGTCGGGCATGCGCACGCGGGCCGTGCGCAACGGCGCCGACTGGGTGCTCGACGGCACCAAGATGTGGATCACCAACGGCGGGCTGGCGGACGTGGCGACCGTGTGGGCGCGGACCGAGGAAGGAATTCGAGGATTCCTCGTTCCCCGGGGCACCCCGGGATTTTCCACGCGGGACATCAAGAACAAGCTCTCAATGCGAGCTTCCGTCACATCCGAGTTGGTCCTGGAGGGAGTGCGGCTGCCGGAAAGCGCGCGTTTGCCGCTCGCGACTTCCCTCCGCGCGCCTCTTTCGTGCCTGAACGAGGCGCGGTTCGGGATCGTGTTCGGGGCCGTCGGGGCGGCGCGGGATTGCGTGCAGGCGGCACTCGGCTACGCCGGCACGCGCGTCCAGTTCGACCGGCCCATCGCCGGTTTCCAGCTGACGCAGCGCAAGCTCGCCGCCATGTCCGTGCAGGTCAACAACGCCATGCTGCTGGCGTTGCACCTCGCGCGGCTCAAGGAGGCCGGCACGCTGAAACCGGAGCAGATCAGCGTCGGCAAGTACAACAACGTCGAGGCGGCCATCGCGATCGCGCGGGAAAGCCGCACGATCCTCGGGGCCAACGGCATCTCGTCGGAGTACTCGCCGCTGCGTCACGCGAACAACCTGGAATCCGTGCTGACCTACGAGGGGACTTCCGACATCCATTTGCTATCCATCGGCCACGCGTTGACCGGAATCGCCGCGTTCCGCTGATCGTTCGTCTTATCCTGCACCTCGCACTGGGGGATCGCGGGTGGGAGGACGTTCTGCCGGAGGAGACAAGCAGCCGCAGTGACGCGCGCCGGAACCGCAAGCGATTGCTGGATGCCGCGACGCACGTCCTGCGGGCTGAACCAGCAACGGCGACGATGCAGTCGATCGCCCGCAAGGCGTCACTTTCGCAGGCGACGGCGTATCGGCACTTCCCGTCCGTGGACGCGCTCGTGACGGCCTACCACGAGGACGTCATAGCGTCGTTGGCCGAGCACGGCGAACGATCCCGCAAGACCGGCAAAGAGCTGTTCGAGCACCAGGTCACGCGCTGGGTGCAACTGCAGGACGTGCACGGGCCGGTGATCGTGCGGTTCTGGTCGCAGCGCGGTTTCCTGGAACGGCTGCAGGCCGCGGACACCATGACCACGCTGTCGTGCGGCGCCTGGGACCGCGCACTGCGCGGGGTGCTGGACGACTTGGCGCTGCCCGACACGCTGCTGAACGTCGCACGGTTCCTGCACAACTCGTTGTTCGACCCGCGCGAGATCATGGACCTCACGAAGGCCGCCGGACTCCCTGACGACCAGGTGGTCCGGCGGCTCTCCGACGCGTTCTACGGCGCGCTCACGGGCTGGGCCGTCCGCTAGTGGTGCGTCACGAGGCGTCCTGCTGAGCTTGGATAACGCCGCCGACGTCGCGAGCCGCACCACTAGACACCGAGCGGGACCACCCACTTCAGCTCGGCCTTCAGGTTCGGGCGGCCGTCCTCGGGGTTCTCCCCCGCGATGCCGCCGGCCGCGATCCTGTCCAGCGTCTTCAGGCCCTCGGGGAGGATCCGGCCGAACACCGTGTAGTTCGGGCGCAGGATCGAGTCGGACTGGACCAGGAAGAACTGGGAGCCGTTCGTGTCCGGACCGGCGTTGGCCATCGCCAGCGTGCCGCGCGGGTAGACGCGGCGCTCGCCGGTCGGGTCGTTCGGGGCGGGCCGCAGGTCGGTCGGCAGCTCGTCGGCGTAGCGGTAGCCGGGGCCGCCCTCACCGGTGTTGGACGGGTCACCGCACTGCAGGACCTTCAGCGTCGAGTACGCGGTGAGGCGGTGGCACTCGGTGTGGTGGTAGAAGCCGCGGTGCGCCAAGTGGATGAAGCTGTGCGCGGTGCACGGCGCTTGGGTGCGGTCGAGCACCAGCGGGAGGTCGCCGTGGTTGGTCTTCACCGTCACGAGCACCTTGCCCTTGGTGAACCAGGGGTCGTGCGGGACCGGCACCGGCCGGGCGGCCGGGTCGTCCGGCGTCGCGGTGTACCCGCAGTCCGGCCTGGCCACCCGCTCCTCGGCGGACGCGGTACCCGTGGTGATGAGCCCGGCGGCCAGTGCCGCCACTGCCAGACCAGCTGCGATTCGCCTCATGCGCGCTTCCTAGCCGAGCCCGCCGCGGCCCGGCAAGGCTTAACGGATCACTCAGTTGACGGTGTCCTCGGTGAGCTCGTACTCGCACTTCGCCTCCGCGCCGGACCCCACGACCTCCTTCTCCTGCTCCACGCGGAGCTTGCAGGTCGCCCGGCCGTCCCGCGGCTTCACGGTCAGGGTGATGCGGCCGAGCGCGTTGGCGAGCAGGGCCTGGTTCTCCAGCGGCAGGTCGACGGTCTCGGACCGGGTCGCGCCGCCGGGGACGACGAGCGTCAGCTCGGCCTTGCCGGTGCCTTCCACGTCGTAGAACGCCTCGTAGGTGTAGCTCTTCGTGCCGCACCCCGCGAGCACCAACGCGGGGACCAGGAGCAGGAGTTTCCTCATGGCTCGAATTCTGCTGGCGGGCGCGGGCCGTGGCCTCTGTCCGGGGACCGGTCCGGGTCCTACTTTCGGCCGACCAGGCGGGACTCCCAGGCCCAGGCGGCGATCTCGACGCGGTTGCGCGCGCCCAGTTTGGCCTGAACGCTCGCCAGGTGCGTCTTCACGGTGCCGACGGAGATGAACAGCTCGTGCGCGATTTCAGCGTTCGTCCTGCCGATGGCGGCGAGTTTCACGACGTCCAGTTCTCGTGCGGACAGGTTGTGCGACCGTTCCGGCGCGAGCGTGTTCATGTGCTGCAACAGCCTGACGGTGATCGACGGGCTGACGAGCGCGTCTCCCGCGAACGCCGCACGTACCGCTTCGAGGAGCAGGTTCGGTCCGGCGTCCTTCAGCAAGAAGCCGCACGCGCCGTTCTTCAACGCCGTGTGCACGTACTCGTCGTGGTCGAACGTCGTGCACACGACCACGTTGACGTCGTCGGCGATCTGTTTGAGTGCTTCCAGGCCGTCCATGCGTGGCATGCGGATGTCCATCAACGCGACGTCCGGCTTCGTGCGGCGTGCCTCGGACACGGCCTCGACGCCGTCCCGCGCCTCCGCGACGACCTCGATGTCAGGTTCGGCCCCCAGGATCATGCCGAACCCGGCGCGCACCATCGCCTGGTCGTCCGCCACGAGCACCCTGATCACGCGGTCACCTTTCCGATCGGGAGGACGGCGTCGACGACCCAGCCGCCGTGGGCGCCCGGTCCCGCGCTGAGCCTGCCACCCGCGGCCTGCACGCGTTCGGCGAGCCCGATGAGCCCGAAGCCCTTGCCTCGCCTCGACGGCTTGCCGTCATCGGTGATCGTGACCGTGACGTGGTCCGGTGTGGACTCGATCCGGACGTCCACGGCGGTCGCCTCCGCGGCGTGCTTCCTGAAGTTGGTCAACGACTCCATGACCACCCGATGCACCGAGCTGGTGACCTCCAGCGGCAGGTTCGCGGTGTCGCCGCGGACCTGCAGACGTGCCCTGGGCTCGGCCGCGACCAGCGGTGCGACGTCCACGATGCCCGCGACCGGTGCGACGGGGACGTCGTCGCGGAGCATGCCGATCATGCGGCGCATCGCGGACATGGCCTCGCCGCCCGCCTCCTCGATGCGTTCGAGGGCCTGCCTGGCCTGCGCGGGGTTGCGTTCGACGATCCGGCCCGCGCCCTGGGCCAGCACCACCATGCCGGTGATGTGGTGGCCGACGAAGTCGTGCAGGTCCCTGGCGAACTCCGCCCGCTGCTCCGCTCTGACGGTCGCCACCTCCTTCTGGCGGGCCCTGCCGAGCAGCCGGAGGTAGCCGGTCAGCGAGACGGTCGCGGTGGCGACGAGGAGCAGCGCCATCGCGCCGACGATCTCGCCGCTGCCGTTGAACCGCTGGAGGGGCTGGGTGGCCAGGGCGACCACGACCAGGACGACCAGCGGGGCGTCCCACCAGTTCCTCGCGCGGTGCACGGTGACGGCGAGGACACCGGTCAGCGCCAGGGTCTCGGCCAGGCCGAACTCCCTCGACACCGGGTTGACCAGGGTGAACGTCAGGCACGCGGTGGCGGCGACGAACGCCGCCGGACGGCTGGGACGCAGCCACGCGAACGCGGGCAGCACGATGCAGCCGAGCGCCGCCGCGCCGACCCACGGGTAGCGGCCGGGCGAGCTGAACAGGCCGAAGGAGAAGTCGGCCAGCGTCAGGGCGAGCAGTGCGACGACCGCGCCGATCCTCCAGAGCATGCACCGACCCTATGCACTCGTGCGCGGTCCGCGGGTCAGCCGAAAGGCAGAGGCGGGCCGTGCTCGCGACGGAGGTGCCCGCCCCTCCCCCTCGTCCACGCTCGCCCCGTGAACAACTTCGCTTCCGCCGCGACCGACCTGGTGAAGGTCTACGGCTCCGGCGCCACCGCGGTCCGTGCGCTCGACGGGGTGACCGTCGGGTTCCGGCCCGCCGCGTTCAGCGCGATCATGGGGCCGTCGGGCTCGGGCAAGTCGACGCTCATGCACTGCCTGGCCGGCCTCGACACCGCCACGTCCGGCGCGGCGCTGCTGCGCGGAACGGACCTCACGAGGCTGTCCGACACGGCCCTGACGAGGGTCCGGCGCGACCGCATCGGGTTCGTGTTCCAGGCGTTCAACCTGCTGCCGACGCTGAGCGCGGAGCAGAACGTCCTGCTGCCGGTGACGCTCGCGGACCGGAAGGTGGACCGGGTCTGGTTCGAGCGGCTGGTGGAGGTGCTCGGGCTGTCGTCGCGGCTCTCGCACCGGCCGTCGGAGCTGTCCGGCGGGCAGCAGCAACGTGTGGCGCTGGCCCGTGCGCTGGTCACGCGTCCCGAGGTCGTCTTCGCCGACGAACCGACCGGCAACCTCGACTCGCGGGCGTCGGCGGACGTGCTGGGCCTGCTGCGGCAGGCCGTGCGCGAGTTCGGCCAGACCATCGTGATGGTCACGCACGACGACCGTGCCGCCTCCCACGCGGACGTCGTCGTGCGGATGGCCGACGGGCGCGTCGTCGAGGCGGTCGCCGCGTGAGGAGGTTCCTGCCCGTCCTGTCGATCATGATCGCGGCGTTCTTCGCCTACGCGACGGTGCTCGCCCGGGACGTCGCCGCGCTGTCGCTCGACGTCCGCGCGTCCCAGCTGGCGGAGGTGTTCGCGCTGCTCGGAGCGTTCGTCACGGTCGCCATGGTCGTGGCGGCGCTGGTCTCCACCTCGACGTTCCGGATCGTGTTCGCGCAACGGATGCGCGAGCTCGCGTTGTTGCGCGCGATCGGTGCCACGCGGGCACGCCTGGTATGCGGCCTGGTCGCCGAAGGGGTGCTGACCGGCCTGCTCGCCTCGGTCGCCGGAGTGGTGCTGGCGGCGGGCGCGGGACAGCTCGTGCCGCTCGCGGGCCTCGTCGCGCCGGGGTTCCCCGCCCTCCCCGCGGTGCTCGTGGTGGTGGGATCGTCCCTGCTCACGGTGCTCGCCGTGCTGGCACCGGCGTGGTCGGCGGCCACGGTGTCACCGCTGGAGGCGCTGCGGACGTCGGCCGTGCAGGACGCGAAGGGCCGGATCGGTGCGACGCGGTGGGCGCTCGGTGTCCTGCTGGCGGCCGGCTCGGTCGCGCTGCTGGCCGGAGTCGCCACCGAGGGCCTCGCTACGCCACAACGGCCGGGCGGCCTGACCGAACACCTGCTGCTGCGCACGACGATCAGCGGCACGCTGGCGTTCGGCGTGTTGATCACGCTCGGACCGGCGCTGATCTCGCCCGTGCTCCGGCTGACCGGTCTGGCACTGCGGCGCAGCACGATCGGCACGCTGGCGGTGAGCGGGATCGGCGGCGCACCACGGCGGGCCGCGTCCGTCACGGCGGTGGTGGCGCTGGGCGTCAGCCTCGTCATCGCGACGCTGACGGGAGCCGCCACCCTGCAGAGCCTGGGACGGGCGGAGATGGCGAGCGCCTACCCCGCCGACCTGGAGATCATCGGGCCGGTGGACGCGGACGCGCTGCGGGCGGCGGGGCTGACCGACGTCCTGCCGTACCGCCGCACCGAGATCACCGTCGGCGGAGAGCTCACCATGAACGCCACGGACCTCGACATGACCCGGCTCCGCGGTCTTCCTGACTTCCACGTGGACACCGGGTCGCTCTCGGACATGGGGCCACGCCGGATCGTCCTGTCGGTCATCGCGGCCGACCGGCTCGGCGTGGCGGCGGGGTCCCAGGTCGACGTCGGCGGCGTGCGGATGACGGTCGCGGCGACCGTGTTCGGCGGCATCCCGCTCGGCAGCGCGCTGCTGCACCCGTCCGATGTGGAGGGTGAACCGGCCGGGGCGCTCGCGAACGGGCCGCGGGACCGCGTGCCGGCGGGGTTCGAGGTGGACCCGCTCGCGGAACACAGGCTGGCCAAGGAGAACTGGTTCACCACATTGGTGGCGATCGCGCTGGGACTGCTGTTCCTCACCGTTTTGATCGCCGTGGTGGGTGTAGCGTCGACCACGGCGTTGTCGGTGCTCGAACGGACTCGTGAGTCCGGTCTGTTGCGTGCGATCGGTTTGACGCGCGGGGAGCTCCGCCGTCTGGTCACGGCCGAAGCCGGTCTGTACGGGGTCATCGGCGCGATGCTCGGCCTGGCGATCGGCATCCCCTACGCGTGGCTCGCCGTCCTTTCCCTGGGCGTCGAGTGGCCGCTCCAGGTCCCCGTCGTTCCGGTAGCCGCGGTGGTGCTCGTCCTGGCCGCACTCACAGCAGGTGCGGGGCTGCTGCCCGCCCGTCGCGCGGCACGTCTCAGCCCGGTGGCCGCGCTTCACCCGATCCAGTGACGAATACCGGCTTCGGGAGCGGGTAACCGAACTCCATAGGGAGGTAATGCACTCATGGGATTCGATGAGCTGAAGAACAAGGCGAAGGACCTGGTCGGCGAGCACGGCGACAAGGTGGACCAGGGCGTCGAACGCGCGGGCCAGTTCGCGGACGACAAGACCGGCAACAAGCACAGCGAGCACATCGACAAGGGTGAGGACAAGCTCAAGGAAGGTCTGCGGAACTTCGGCGGCCAGCAGCAGTAGCCACACGGGACGCACGAGGTGGGCGCGTGAGGCTGCGCAGGCGAGTGGGTCGCCTGTGAGTTACGCCTGACCGGATGGCACAGGTCCGGACCGCGCCCGCGTCCCTGATTCACTTCCGCGATCCCGGCGACACGGTTACCGTCGTTCGCCGGGATCGCGGAGGTGAAGGTGGATCCGAGCGGCGTGACAAGAGCGGCGCGCCTGACGGCGCTGGCCGCGTTGTGCCTGGTCACCGTCGTCCTGCTGCTCCCGGCTGCCATCAGCGTGAGCACCGGCGGGACCGTGCCGGAGTTCTTCGGCGACTTCGGCAGGTGGCTGTGGCCCGCCGTCGGCGCCATGGTGCTCGTCGCGGCCGGCCTCGCGGTGTGGGAACGCCTCCGAGGGCAGGAGACCAGCAACCGCGTCGCCGCCCTGGACCGCGTCGAGGCCCGGACGAAGGCGTTGCTCGCCTCCTCGCTGGCCGCGCAGACGCAGATCAAGCTGGGTCTGCTGCGCCAGCCCAAGCTCGCGGTCCGGGTCGACGGGGAGGCTCTCTCCCACACGAACCTGGAAGCCGTCTACGACCGCCTCGGCCGGACCATGGTCCTGGCCGGCCCGGTCGGCAGCGGCCGTTCGACGTTGCTGCGCGAGCTGTGCCTGGTGCTCGTGGAACGGGCCCGCAACGACCCTGAAGCACCGATTCCCGTCGTCGTGGACCTGGCGACCTGGCGTGCGTACGGCACGCGCAAGCCCACGGAGTTCACAGCGTGGTTGTTGCGCGAGATGAACCGCCGCTACGGCATCAGCCGCTCGGCAGGCACGATCTGGCTGCGCCGCTCACGGGTCACCGTGCTCATCGACGGACTCGACGAGGTGCCGCGCGTCGACCGGGCGCTCTGCGAGTCCGAGCTGGCGCCGTTCGCCTCGGTGGTCTGCTCGACCGGTCCCATCGAGAACCTGCCGACGGTGCACGTCGAGCCGTTGTCACGCGGTCAGGTCCTCGAGTACATCGCCTCGGTCAGTCCTCGCCTCGACGGCCTGGAAGCTGCCCTCACCCCGGAGATCTGGGACCGCCTCGACTCGCCGCTCGCCCTGAACCTCCTGGCGCTGACCCACCTGGACAAGCAGGTCGACACGATCGGCACCGACCTGGTCGGCTCCTTCGTGGTGGAACGGCTCTCCGGACAACGCGGCGCGGGACCGGCGATCCGCGCGCTGAAGTTCCTCGCCCGGCTCGGCAGACCGGACCTCGGCGCCCCGGTCCACCTGCCGCACCGGCGCACGTGGCTCCCGCTGCTGCCGACCCGCCCGTTGTGGTTGCTGTTCGTCCGGGCCGTACCCGCCGCTTTCACCGGTGGGGTGTGCGCCGTGGCGTTCGTGACCGGCGTGCGCCTCGGCTTGTGGCCCGCACTGGCGTTCGTCGTCGCGTCTTCGGCGTTGCTCGTGCTGGTGAACAAGCTGCCGAACGTCTTCCACCCGCCCGGCCGCGCACACGGGATCATCACCGCCGCACTCGCGTTCCTCGCGGGCTTGCTCGCCGGGTTCGTGGTGGGCCTCGCGGGACTGTGGCTCGGCGAGATCGGTGCCCCGTGGCCGTATGCCGTGGCCTACGTGTTCGTCGTGGTGGCGTCGTTCTTCCTGGCGCTGGGCATCGTTCCCGGTGACGCGCCCATCCCGTGGGCCGTGCTCATCGCCGCCGCACCGGGGATCGCGATGATCTGGACCGGCCCGTACGTGGTGATAGCGGGCATGGGCATGGGCTTCTCCGCGGGTGTGGCGGGCGGCATCTTCGCCGCGGCCGTGGGACGTGTGTGGAGCACCGTGCGCCCGGCGCAGCAGAAACGCATGCGGCTGGGCCGCCCGTGGTGGGTGCAGCCCGTCGTCCCCGTCCTCGGCTTCGCCGGTCTGCTGGGCGGCCTCGGCATGCTCGGTTCCTGGGGCACCGCCCTGGGCGTGGTGCTGGGGCTGCTGGTGACGCCGACCGCCGCCCGCGACTACGTGTGGCCGTTCGACGCGCTCGCCGAAGTGGCCGCGGAAGGCATCACGCGGCCGCTGGTGCTGGGCGAGTTGTCCTTCCGCCGCAAGGCTTTGTTGCACCTCGCCCAGGACCGGCTGCTGCTCACCCGCGTCGACGGCGACTACCGCTTCGTCCACGTGGCACTGCGCGACCACCTGGCCGCGTGCGACCCGACCGCCCTGGTCAGGGCCACCCGCAGGTGAACCGTCCCGGCCTCTCGGCCGCAGGGCTGGTCAGGCGGGGAAGACCGTGCTCGAACGGCGCGAAGGAGCCGTCCGGGTTCGAACGGCACGGAGCGTCCGGACGGCGATGGGGTAGGGCAGGCTTGGCGGCTGGCGCCGGCTTGGTGCGGTCACCGGCTCACCGAGCCTGCGCGGGTCCGTCAAGCCAGCGCTGGTCCGTCAAGCCAGCGCGGGCCCGCTCTTTCACCAAAGCACCGAGCGCGGGGTCACCAGTCCATCGGCTCGTCGGGTTCTTCCGGTTCGGGCCACTCGTCGGCGTCGGCGCTCGCGCCCCAGGCCGCGGCGCCCGGGGTGGTGGTCTTCTGCTTGGGCTTCGGGGTGGGGGCCGCAGTGGCGGCGGGAGTGGTGGGGGCCGGACCGGCGGCCACCACCTCGAGGATCTGCTCGCCGTACTTGGTGAGCTTCGCCTGGCCCACGCCGCTCACGCCGCCGAGGGCGGAGAGCGAGTCGGGGCGGGAGGCGGCGATCGATTTCAGTGTGGCGTCGTGGAAGATCACGTAGGCCGGGACGCCCTGCTCGCGGGCCTGCTGGGCGCGCCATTCGCGGAGTGCCTCGAAGAGCGGTGCGGCTTCGGCGGGCAGGTCGATCTTCTGCTTCGCGGCGGCGGGTGCGGCCGCGGCTGTGCGGGTGGTCGAGCGGGTCGGGGCCGGGTCCTTGCGCATCCGGACCTCGCGTTTGCGGCCCAGGACCTCGGCGCTCGCCTCGGTGAGGACCAGGGTCGAGTACTCGCCCTCCACCGCCAGGAGGCCCTGCGCCAGCAGCTGGCGGACGACGCCGCGCCACTCGCTCTCGTTCAGGTCGGTGCCCAGGCCGAACGTGCTGAGCTGGTCGTGGTCGAACTGGATGACCTTCGCGGTCTTGCGGCCCAGCAGGATGTCGATGGCCTGGCCCGCGCCGAACTTCTGGCCGCGCTCGTTGCGCAGGCGCCAGACCGTGGAGAGCAGCTTCTGGGCCGCGACCGTGCCGTCCCACGACTCGGGCGGCGTCAGGCACGTGTCGCAGTTGCCGCACGGGACGCCGCTCTGGCCGAAGTAGTCGAGGAGCACGGTGCGGCGGCACGAGACGGTCTCGCAGAGCGAGAGCATCGCGTCGAGGTGCATCTGCGACCGGCGGCGGAACGCCAGGTCGCCCTCCGAGGACTCGATCATCTTGCGCTGCTGCACCACGTCGTTCAGGCCGTAGGCGAGCCAGGCGGTGGACGGCAGGCCGTCGCGGCCCGCGCGGCCCGTCTCCTGGTAGTAGCCCTCGACGGACTTCGGCAGGTCGAGGTGGGCGACGAACCGGACGTCCGGCTTGTCGATGCCCATGCCGAAGGCGATCGTGGCGACCATGACCAGGCCGTCCTCGCGCAGGAAGCGGGCCTGGTTGCGCTGGCGGACCGACGCGTCGAGGCCCGCGTGGTACGGCAGGGCCGGGATGCCGTTGGCCACCAGGAACTCCGCCGTCTTCTCCACCGAGGCGCGGGACAGGCAGTAGACGATGCCCGCGTCGCCGCTGTGCTCGCCGCGCAGCAGGTCGAGGAGCTGCTTCTTCGGCTCCTTCTTCGGCACGATGCGGTACTGGATGTTCGGGCGGTCGAAGCTGGAGACGAACTGGCGGCCCTCGGAGAGGTCGAGCCTGGTCAGGATCTCCTTGCGGGTCGCGTCCGTCGCGGTGGCGGTGAGCGCGATGCGCGGCACCTTCGGCCAGCGCTCGTGCAGCTGCGTGAGCGAGAGGTAGTCGGGCCGGAAGTCGTGGCCCCACTGGGAGACGCAGTGCGCCTCGTCGATCGCGAACAGCGCGATCTCGCCCTGGTCGAGCAGCTTCAGCGTGGCCTCGGAGGTGAGGCGCTCCGGCGCCAGGTAGAGCAGGTCGAGCTGGCCGTTGACGAACTCGGCCTCGACCATCCGCCGCTCGTCCCACGACAGCGAGGAGTTCAGGAAGCCCGCGCGCACGCCGAGGGCGCGCAGCGCGTCCACCTGGTCCTGCATCAGCGCGATGAGCGGGGAGACCACCACGCCGGTGCCGGGCCGCACCAGGGCGGGGACCTGGTAGCACAGGGACTTGCCGCCGCCTGTCGGCATGAGCACGAGCGCGTCGCCGCCCGCGATCACGTGCTCGACGATGTCGGCCTGGTCGCCGCGGAACTCGGGGTACCCGAAGACGCGCTGCAGGACCTGCAGCGCGTCTCCAAGGTCGACACCGTCGGTTGAAGCCATGCCGCCGATGCTAGCGAGCAGCACCGACAGTCCGGTTCGCTAGCCCAACGCGCCCCTCGTACCTGCGGAAACGTTCGTGGCGACGAGCGGAGCGGGTGACGCGGCGGGAACGGCGCCCAGCAGCGGGACCCGCACCGACGTGCTCGCCAGGTCGACGGTCAGACGGGGCAGCTGACCGGGGCGGACGACGACGCTCGAGTCGGTGCCGCCGATCAGCAGAGCGAGCCGGTGGCCCGCCGGGACCACGTGGTCCGTTGTGGACAGTCGGAACGTGGTGCGATACATGGTTCCTGGCGTGATCGTGCGCGTGACGGACCGGGACTCGTAGTTCGCGAGATCCGCCCAGCCGCGCGCGATGACCTGCGCGTCGACGTCGCCCGCTGTCGTCGCGGTGTCGCGATAACAGGCGTCGTCACCGGTGCGGCTCTCACCCCAGCACGACTCCGTGGTCAGGGTCCGGATGCCCTCACCCGTCCGCACCCGCGCCGGTCCGTAGTCGATCAGATATGCCGCCAGGTGCGCGGTCGGAGTGGACGACGACACCCCCAGCGTGATCGACGACGTGCCCGCGACGCGCAGGTCGGACGTGAGCGGCGCGGTCGAGTAGATGACCCGGCCGGTGTTCGAACCGGAGAGCCACGAGGACGGCGTGCCGCTGCCCGTGTCCGTGAACGACGCCGTGCCGGTGCCGACTGCCGTGCCCAGCCCCGAAGAAGAAGGACGCAGCACGGTGCTCACGGTCCCGGCGGGTGGCCATGTCTGCGTGTCCTGCCACTGGTCGGGAGCACGCTCTGCCGACACCTGAGGTTCGTTCTCGATGCCGTTCTGCACGTTCAGCAACCAGCGGTCGAACCACCGGTGCAGCGTCCTGACCCACTCGGCACGGCGGAAGTCGAACGGGTCGACGTGCGCCGTCTGCGAGTACCAGAGCTTCTTCGGCACCGACGCGGGCAACGCGTCCCAGAACTGGCCGAACTGCAACGTCTTCACGTTGAGGTCGTTCTGCCCGTGGATGGCGAACACCGATGCCTTCACGCGTGAGGCGTCACGCACGAAGTCACGTGCCTGCCACATGGCCGTGTAGTCGCCGTTGGACGGAGAGCCGTTCGTCATCTGCGTGCGCACGGCAGCGCACCGTGACCGCGCGTTGGAGTTCTCGAACTGCGATCCGAGCCCGGTCGGCGAGCTGTAGCTGTTGTAGGCGACGCCGTCGGAGCGGAACCAGTCGTACCAGGAACTGATCGCCGCGATCGGCACGATCGTCTTGAGGCCGTCGATCCCGGTGGCCGCCACGCCGTTGGCGATGGAGCCGTCCCACGACTTGCCGATCATGCCCACGGCCCCGGTCGACCACGAGGCGGACCTGGTGGCGCTGCCGGTGAGGGTGGTGTAGCCGGTGCGACGGCCGTTGAGCCAGTCGATCACCGCGGTGCCGGACGCGATCTCGGACTGGCCGCCGACGTCGACACAGCCGCGCGACCGGTTCGTGCCGAGGAAGTCGACGAGCACGACCGCGTAGCCGCGCGGCACGAAGTAGTTGTCGTAGAACAAGGGGAACTTCACCGGGACGCCGGCCGAGTCGTAGGTCTTGACCTCGCTCTCGTTGCCGCGTCCCGCGCTTTGGTAGTAGGGGCTGGCGTCCATGATCACGGGCACGGGTGCCGTGGTGGCGGGCCGGATGACGTCGGCGGCCACCCGGTCGCGGGTGCCGTCGCCGTCGAGGTCGATGCCGGAGTCGACGTAGACGGTCTCGCGCACGGCGTCGGCCATCGAGTGGATCGGGGCGGACACGCCGCCGGACAGGGTGAACGCGGGTGTCGCCGCTGTGGCAGGGATCGGCGTCAGGGTCAGGGCACCTGCTAACGCCGCTACAACACGAACTCGCTTCATGAAGTTTCACGCTAAGGAGTGACGCAGTCACTCGTCAGAGCCAAAAGTCTCGATCCGCTCGGTTGCGCCGGCTACACGTCGTGGCGAATATTCGTCCCCCGTGAGCTTCACCTTCGAACCAGGCCGCACGCGCGTCGTCTTCGGCCGGGGCACGATCGCCTCCGTGCGCGAGGAAGCCGAACGCCTCGGTGCGACCAAGGTGTTCCTGATCGCACGGCACGGCGGCGACGAGGTCGCGACGCACCTCGGCGCGTTGCTCTCCGCCCGGTTCACCGGAGCGGCGATGCACACGCCCGTCGAGGTCACGGAGCGCGCGCTCGCGTCGTTGCGTGAACACGGTGCGGACTGCGTCGTCTCGGTTGGCGGCGGTTCGAGCACCGGATTGTCGAAGGCGCTGTCGGTGCGCTCAGGCGTGCCGCAGATCATCATTCCGACCACGTACGCGGGCTCCGAGGTCACACCGGTGCTCGGAGAGACGGCGTCAGGGCTGAAGAAGACCCGACGCGACCCCGCGATCCAGCCGAACACCGTGATCTACGACGTCGACATGACGCTGGGTCTACCACTCGACGTCACGGTGACAAGCGCGTTCAACGCTCTCGCGCACGCCGTCGCGGCGCGTGGCAACGAGAACCCGTTGGTCGACTCCATCGCCACCAAAGCGATCGAGGGTGTGCTGCACGCTTTGAGCGACGATCCGACCACGGTGGAAGCCCGCGGCGAACTGCTGTCGTCGGCCTGGCTCGCGGGGATGTGCCTGGCGTCCGTCCCCATGGGACTGCACCACAAACTCGCGCACGTTTTGGGCGGTACGTTCGCATTGCCGCATGCCGCGACGCACACGGCGTTGCTCTCTCACACGGCACCCGCGGACCTGGCCACGCCGATCCACGACACGGCCAGGCGGTTCGGCGCGGCGACCTCGTTGCGGGACTTGGGAATGCCGGAGTCCGGTTTGTCCCGCGCCGCGGAGATCGCCGGGCATCCCGACGCCCTGCGGGTGCTGACCGAAGCATGGCGGGACGCACCATCAGGCTGATGGGTTGTCAGCCTGAGGTCTGATGTTCGCGCCGCAGAACCGGTACGAAGCGCCGATGCGGGAACCTGAAGAACTCCTGAAGCATTGCGGGTATGCCCAGCCCGTTGGACCTGTCCCTGACGAACGGCCCGATCCCCTGGATCGCCACCGTCGCGGCCGTGCTCGCCGTGGTGTACCTCGCGGCGCGCAGGGGCCGCTCCTGGCAGGTCCGCGTGCTGCCGGTCGTCGTCCTGGCGTGCCTGGTCGTCACGACCGGTCTGACGTTCGTGATCGACCACGTGTGGAGGCCGTGGCCGGAACCGATGCCGGCCATCCTCGTCGTGTGGCTGGGCGCGGTGCTGATGGCACTCACGCTCGCGGCACTGCGGCTGCGCTCCGGGCGGTGGTACGGCCGGGCGTTCGGCGTGGTCCTGGCCGCAGGCGTCGTGACGAGCGCGGGGGTCGCGGTGAACGCGCACTTCGGGCAGTACCCCACCGCCCGGGCGGTGCTCGACGTCTTCCGCGACACCAAGATCGACCTCGACCAGGCCGCTCCCCCGCCGGCCACCGTGGTCGAGGTGCCGGTGGGCGGGCGGCTCGCCGACGTCTGGACGAGGCCCGCGAACCTGCCCGAACAGGGCACGGTCTCCGAGGCGGCCATTCCCGGCGGGTTCCCGGCACGTCCGGCGTGGGTGTACCTGCCGCCCGCCTACGCCGCGACGCCGCGCCCTCGCCTGCCCGTCATCGTGCTGATGGCGGGCCAGCCGGGTAGTCCGCGGGACTGGTTCGACGGCGGCCGCATCGTGGACAACCTCGACGCGTTCGCACGGGCGCACAACGGGCTCGCACCGATCGTCGTGGTGGCCGACCAGCTCGGCGGCCCGACGGCGAACCCGCTGTGCGTGGACTCGAAGCTGGGCCGTTCGGAGACGTACCTGGCACGCGACGTGCCCGCGTGGATCAAGCAGAGGCTGACGGTCGACGAACGCCGCGAGGCGTGGACGGTCGCGGGTTTCTCGCAAGGCGGCACCTGTGCCGTGCAGCTGGCCGTGCGCGCGCCGGACGTGTACGGCAACTTCATCGCCCTCGCACCACAAGGCGAACCGACGCTCAGCACACGGCAGGACACTGTCAAGACGGTGTTCGACGGCGACGAGGCCGCGTTCACCCGCAGCAACCCCAGGGACATCCTCGCGCGCCAGCGGTTCCCGCAGACGGCGGGCGTCGTGGTCGCGGGTCGCGACGACGCCCAGTACCGCCACGCGGACGCCGAGGTCTACGAGGCGTGCCGCAAGGCCGGAATGGACGTGCTGTGGAAAGAACTGCCGAACGGCCACGACTGGAACATGGCACGGGAGGGCCTCTTCGGGTCGCTGCCGTGGCTCGCGGCGCGAACAGGGCTGGCCAGATGATCGGCCGGCTGTTCCGCGGCGCTCCGCTGACCTGCACCTTCCTGATCGTCTACTGGACGGCGGGGGCGCTGACCGGGACGATCGGCGGGCCGGATCCCGTCCTGTCGGCGAAGGTCGGGCTCGGCATCGGGAGTCCGGTGTGGACGGTGTTCACCTCCGCGCTGTGGTCGATGGACCTGGTCGGTTACGTGGCGACCACGGTGCTGCTGCTGGTCTTCGGCCCGCAGGCCGAACACGCCTTCGGTGCGGCGCGGACCGCCGCGATCTTCCTGTCCTCGCACGTGATCGGCTCGTACCTGGGGCTCGGCCTGGTGCTGCTCGGGCACGACGCGCACTGGTCGTGGCTCGAGTCGCTGATGGACGAGGTCGCGGCCGGGCCGTCGATCGGCGGGGTGGGCCTCGTGCTCGCGCTGACGTTCCGGATGCCACCGGCCTGGAGGCGCCGCGTCCGGCTGATGACGATCTTGTCGGTGCTGGTGCTTACCCTGTACTCGGGTTGGCTCGAAGATGTGCTCCGACTGTCCGGTGGCGTGGCCGGGTTGCTGGTCGGAGCTGTGGTTCTGCGCACCGGACCGGCGCGGAGGACCCGGTCGTTCCAGGACACCAGGGTGCTGGTGGCGCTGCTGCTCGCGGCGTCGGCGCTCGGGCCGGTCGTGGCGATGATGTCGCCGTACCCGAACGGCCCGCTGTCCTGGTTCGCGGACGTGGTGGCGGTCGCACAGCCGTCACCGGAGTACGTGGGCGAGGTCTGCGACGCGGGGCTCGTGGAGCTCTGCCGGACGATGGCGATCCAGCTGTCGTACGGCCGGTTCCCCGCGCTCGTGATGTCGCTGCTGCCGGCGTTGCTGCTGCTCGTGCTGGCGGAAGGGTTGCGACGCGGCCGCCAGTTCGCGTGGTGGTCGGCGCTGGTGTGCAACGTGGCGTACACCGCGTTCATCGGGTGGTACGTCGTGGAGGCCGTCCAGCTCCCGGACGCCGGTGCGGCCGAGGCCGCGTTCTCGTTCGGCGTCCCGATGCTGGCGCCGCTCGCGATCACGGTCGTGCTGGTGGTGACGCGCGGGCACTTCGCCGTGCGGCTGCCCCGGCGTGCCGTCAGGAGGTTCTGGCGGTTCACGGCGGGCAGCGTCGCGTCGCTGTCGGCGCTGTACGTCTTCGGCGGGTACCTGATCCGTGATCAGCTCCTGCCGGAGCCGGGCTTCGCGCAGCTGCTCGCGGACCTGCCCACGCGGTTCCTGCCGCCGGGCTACCTCGGGCTGGTGCCGTTGCACTTCGCCGCGGACGGGTTCGCCGCGACACTGCTGTTCGAGTACACGGGCGTGGTGTTCTGGCTGATCGTGCTCGCGGGTCTGCTGATGGCGTCGTGGCGGTCGTGGCCGTCACCGTGCGAGGAGGAGGCGAAGCGCGCCCGCGAACTGGTGCGGCGCCACGGCGGTTCGTCGTTGTCGTACATGACGACGTGGCGTGGCAACCAGTACTGGTTCACGCCCGACGGCGGCACGGCGGTCGCCTACCGGGTGGTGGCGACGATCGCGCTGACGGTCGGCGACCCGATCGGTCCGGCGCGGGCCGACGCCGTGCGCGGGTTCGCCGAGTTCTGCGCGCGCAACGGGTGGACACCGTGCCTGTACAGCGTGGGAACCGAGACGAAGGAGGTGGTCGAGAGCCTGGGGTGGTCCGCGGTGCAGGTCGCCGAGGACACCGTGATCGAGCTGGGCGAGCTGAGCTTCACCGGCAAGAAGTGGCAGGACGTGCGCACGGCGTTGAACAAGGCCGAGAAGGCCGGTGTCACCGCCGAGTGGTGCTCGTACGCCGACGCGCCGTTCGCGATCACCGACCAGATCCGGTCGATCTCGGCGGAGTGGGTGGCCGACAAGGGCCTGCCGGAGATGGGCTTCACGCTGGGCGGGCTCGACGAGCTGACCGGCGACGGTGTCCGCTGCCTGCTGGCCGTGGACGGCGACCGCACCGTGCACGGCATCACGAGCTGGCTGCCGGTGTACGCGGACGGCGAGGTGGTCGGGTGGACGCTCGACTTCATGCGCCGTCGCACGCACGGGTTCCGCGGTTCGACGGAGTTCCTGATCGCCTCGGCGGCCAGGGGCTTCCAGGCCGAGGGGGCGCGGTTCCTGAGCCTGTCGGGAGCGCCGCTCGCCCGGCTGGACCGCGGTGAGCGCCCGCGCGCGGTGCAGCGCGTCCTGGACCTGACCGGGCAGGTGCTGGAGCCGGTGTACGGGTTCCGGTCGCTGTTCGCGTTCAAGGCGAAGTTCCAGCCCGTGTACCGGCCGATGTTCATGGCCTACCCGGACTCGGCCGCGCTGCCGCGCATCGCGAACGCCGTCGGGCGCGCCTACCTGCCGCACCTCAACGCGCGTCAGGGACTGCGGCTCGCGACCAAGATGATCATCCGGCCGCGGGCGCGGACCGGGACGCCGGAGAAGACCGGCTAGGTGAAGGGGTGCGGGCGGGTGGCTCGCGCCCGTTTCGCCCGCGGGCCTACGCCGATAGGGTGGAGAGCAGCCCGCCTGCCGCACTCCCGGGCCGGGCTGAGCGAAGATGCGCCGATGACCGTTCGGGGCGATCTGACTGCCCAGACCACGACGTTCATCGGCCGTCGGACGGTGCTCGCCGACGCCGGGGCGCTGCTCGGCCGCGCCCGGCTGATCACCCTCACGGGTGTCGCCGGGGCGGGCAAGTCGCGCGTCGCCGAGGAGATCGGGCGGGCCGCGGAGGGAGCCGGGGCGTTCCAGCACGGTGTCCGGGAGGTGCGGCTCGCCGACCTCGGGGACGCCGCGCTGCTCGCGCGCACCGTGGCGGCCGAGCTGCAGATCGTCGACAACTCGCAGGACAACGGGTTCGGGCGGCTCGTGGAGTCGTTGTACGACAAGCACCTGCTGCTCGTCCTCGACCACTGCGACCACCTGCTGGACGCCGTCCGGCACTTCGTGCACCACCTGCTGCGGGAGTGCGAAGGGCTCACCGTCCTCACGACCTCGCGGGAACGGCTCGGCGTGTACGGCGAACACGTGGTGCAGGTGCCGGGGCTGGGCGACGAAGCGGTGGAGCTGTTCCTGGAGCGGGCGGCCACGCCACCGGCCGAGGACGAGATGCCGGCCGTGAAGGCGCTCTGCCAGGCCGTCGGCGGACTGCCGCTCGCGGTCGAACTGCTGGCCGCACAAGCACCGGCGGCGCAGGTGGCCGAGGATCTCGGAGCGGCGACGCTGGACGACGTTCTCAGCTGGACTGCACAGCGGTGCACAGAGGAGCAACGGCTGCTGTGGGCGGAGTTGTCGGTGTTCCCGGCCGACTTCGACCTGGCCGCCGCCGAGGCGGTCGCAAGCGGGACGGTCCCACGCGACAACGTTGCTGAGGCGTTGGACGAACTGGTGCGCAAGGCGATCGTCGTGGCGTCCACCAGCCAGGTCAGCGGACGCACGCGCTACCGGGTACCGAGAGCGGTGTGCGAGTTCGGCGCCCGCCTGGTCCCGGACACCGACGCACGGCGGCGGCATGCCCTGCACTACAACGCGTTCGTCGACGAGGCGGCGCGGTTGTGGTTCTCGCAGGACGAGACGTTGTGGATGGGCCGGCTGCGGGAGGAGTGGCCGAACGTCCGCGCCGCCATCGGGTACGCGCTGGCCACGCCGGGGCTGGCCGAGACCGGCACGCTCATGGCGATGAACGTGCAGCGCACCCGGTTCACGGCCTCCGCTGGCAGGCTCGGTCAGGCGCGCGACCTGCTCGCCACGGCCCGTGAGGTGATCACGGAGGCGCCGCTGCGCACGTCGTTGCTGGCGCACTGCGCGTACATGGCGCAGGCGCTGGGAGACATGGCGACGGCGATCCCGTTGATGAACGAGGCACGGTCGTTGCCGCGCCAGCCCACGACCGACATGAACGTGCTGATCGTCGAGGCCACGCACCTCTTCCTCGTCGAGGGCTCACCGGACTGCGTGCCGTTGTACGCGCACGTCGTCGAGCTTTGCCGCCAGTACTCACCGGCCGGTGACACCTACTGCGCCGAGCTGATGCACGCGATGGCGTCGTGCTTCCTGCTGGACGCCGAAGCCGCGGACAAGGCCACGACGGGGTTGCTGAGGACCGCGGAGAACAACGGCGTCGAGTGGTCACGTGCCTGGGGCCTGTGGCACCGGGGCCTCTACGAGCTGCTGCACGGCGACCCGGTGCAGGTGTACGCGCTGGCGATCGAGGCGCTGCGGACCCAGCTCGCGATCGGCGACGCGTGGGGCCCGGCGTACAGCCTCTGGTTGCTCGCCTGCACGTGCGCCGAGCTGGGGGCTTTCGACCGCGCGGCACGGCTGCTGGGCGCGTTGCGGTCGCAGGAGCGGCTCGCGCGGATCTCGTTCGGCACGATGAGCCCGTTCCGCGCCGTGCTGGAACGGGCGGACCGCACCGTGCGCCGCGCGCTCGCCGACGACTACCCGGTGACCACGACCCTGGGCGCCGACCTGCGGCCGGACCAGGCGATGGCGCTGGCCCTCGAACCGTTGCCGGACGCGGAGCGCCGTCCGCCGAAACCGTTGCTGCCGGGCGGGTTGACGCGGCAGGAGCTCACGATCGCCGGACTGGTCGCGGAAGGGCTGACGTCGAAGCAGATCGGCGCGCGGCTGTTCATCTCACCGCGCACCGCGGACCGGCACGTCGTGAACATCCGGGTGAAGCTGGGGCTGCCGACCAGGGTCGCGCTCGCGGCGTGGCACCGCGAGCAGCAGGGGAGGTCCTGAGTGGACGGTCAGCGCGCGTCGGCCGCTGTCTTCAGGCCGAACGCGATCAGCGCGGACGCGGACAGGCGGTCGAGCAGGGTCCGTTGCCGCAGCAGGAAAGCACGTGCCCGGCCCGCCGCGGTGATCAGGACCGGGAACCACAGCAGGCCGATGCCGAGGTGGATCGCCACCAGCACGACACCCCACGCCGGTTGGCCGACCGGCAGGAACTGCGGCAGCAGCGAGAGGTAGAAGACGCCCGGCTTCGGGTTGAGCAGGTTCGTGAGCAGTCCCACGCGGACAGCCGCGCGCACCGACGGCACGGGTGCGGGCTCGTCGATCTCGGTGGGCCCGCGCGAGGCCCACAACGCCTTGACGCCCAGGTAGACCAGGTATGCCGCGCCGAGCCAGCGCACGACGTCGTAGGCCAGTTCGGACGCCTGCAGCAACGCCGTCAGGCCGACCAGTCCCGCGACCGCCCACACCAGGCAGCCCAGCGTGCTGCCGACCACGACGCCCATCGCGGCACGGCGGCCGACGAGCAGGGCGGTGCGCAGCACCAGCAGGGTCTCCAGGCCCGGCGTGATGACGGTCAGGAGCGCGACGAGCGTGAAGCTGAGCAGCGCGGCGGTCGACATGCCGTCATGAGAACACGGAGAAACCGGCCGACCGCCGAGATTTAACACGCCCGACACCGGACGTCAGCGGCGCCAGGCCCGCACGCCCATCCTGCCGGTGCTGCCGAGGTCGATCAGCAGGTCGTTCCCGCCCGACTCCGGCACCAGCGCCTGCCACGCGCCGTCCGGCGTGAGCGCGATGTCGGCGTGGCCACCGACCAGGGGCGGCTCGACCGACGTGTGCGTGTTGCGCCACAGGAACGCCGTTCTCGCCCGCTCCCCCGGCTGCACGGTGACCGACTGGGGCGGGTCGTCGAAGCCCGCGAGCACCGCGATGCCGCCCGAGCCGGGAACGATGTCGACCGCCAGCGGCCGCCACTGGTCGTCGTGCAGCTTGACCTGCGGATACCCGTTGAGCTCCACGGGTTGCGTCCCGCAGTTGAGCAGCTCGACTGGCATCACCCGCAGCCCCGACGCCGCCTCGACCTCGCCCGCGGTGAACTTCAGGCCGGTGCCGCAGGACTCGGCGCTCGCCGACGGCGCGGCGAGCGTGCGCTGCTGGACGGGTGGCGGTTCCTGCACCGGCGGCACCGCGCTGCGCGCTCCGCACGCCGTCAGGACGACGAGCGCAGCCGACAACGCGAGAATTCTGCCCCCAGTTCTCATGTCCGCGATCATGCCACGGCGCCTGCTCAGGTCAGGCGGTAGCCGTGCGCCGGCCGGTTCGCCATGCCGTAACGGGGCTGGACCTCGGCTTTCCCGATCGACACCAGGTGCTCCAGGTACCGGCGCGCGCTCACCCTGGACAGCCCGGCCCGGTCGGCGACCTCCTGCGCCGACAGGTCCGTCTCGCAGTCCCGCAACGCGTCGATGACCAGCCGCATCGTCACGGCGGACAGCCCCTTGGGCATCACCGCCGTGCGCGGCCGGTGGTGCATCAGCTGGTCGACCTCGTCCTGGTCCAGGACCTGCCCGAGCCTCTGCACCTCGATCCGCTGGGCGAGGTACTCGCGCATGCGATCGAGGAACGCCGTGCGGGTGAAAGGCTTCACCAGGTAGTTGTCGACGCCCCTGGACATGGCCTGCCGCACCGTCTCCCGCTCGCGCGCGGCCGTGACCGCGATGACGTCGACCGGTGTCCCGCTGCGGGCGCGCAGCCGTGCCAGCACCTCGAGCCCGGAGATGTCGGGCAGGTGGATGTCCAGCAGCACCAGGTCGGGGCGCAGCGCGTCGACCGCCCGCAACGCCTCACCGCCGCCGTGGGCCTCCCCGACCACCTCGAACTCGGGCATCGCCTCCAGGAAGCCGCGGTGGATCGCGGCCACGGCGAAGTCGTCATCGACTACGAGCGTCCGCACGCTCATCGGTTCCCCGTTTCCGGCAGCCACACGTCGAACGACGCGCCGCCGAGCTCCGAGTCGCGGATCTCCACCCGGCCACTGCGCCGGGTCACCACCCGCGACACCAATGCCAGTCCTATACCCCTGCCGTGCGCTCCCTGAGCGTCCTTCGAGCTCACGCCCAGGTCGAAGATACGGTCGCGTTGCGACTCCTCCACGCCGGGACCGTCGTCGTCCACGACCACGCGCACCCCGTCCGCCGACGAACGCACGAGCACGCGCACGGTGCCGCCCGTCTCGACCGCGTCGACGGCGTTGTCCACCAGGTTCCCCAGCACCGTCAACGCGTCGTCACCCGCCCTGGTGTCCACAGCGCTCTCCGGATCGAGTCTGAGCCGCACGCCGCGTTCGTGCGCTGTCGACGACTTGGCGAGCAGCAACGCCGCGAGCGCGGGGTCCGCGTTCGCGCCGTCGATGATCTCGGCTGAGACCGAGCCCGCGCCACCCACCCTCTCGATGTAGGACACGGCGTCGGCGCTGCGGCCGAGGTCCAGCAGGCCGCCGATGACGTGCAGGTGGTTCGAGAACTCGTGGGCCTGCGCTCGCAGCACCTCGGTGACGGTGCGCTGGCCGTCCAGCTCGCGCAACGCGTCGTGCAGCTCCGTGCGGTCGCGCAACGTCAGCACGACCCCGACGGCGCGGTCGTGCGTCTTGGCGGTGCTGCGGTTCGCGACCAGCACCCGTTCACCGGCGAGGACGAGCCGGTCGACGACGTCGTCCTTGCCGCGTGCCAGCTCCAGCAGGCCGTCGTCGAGGACCTCCGCCGCGAGCCGTCCGCTCGGGTCCTCCGCCAGGCCGAGCAGCCGCATCGCCTCGTCGTTGACCAGGGCGAGCCTGTCCCGGTCGTCGACGGCGACGACGCCCTCGCGGATGCCGTGCAGCATCGCGTGCCTGGTCTCCAGCAGCTGCGCGATCTCGGCCGGTTCGAGCCGGAACGTGCGCAGCCGCACGTGCCGGGTGATCAGCGCCGCGCCCAGCACACCGATCAGCGCGGCGGTCGCCAGCCAGCCGACCAGCTCCGGCAGGTCCTCCGCGAGGTCGTCGGACAGCTCGCTCTCCAGGATGCCGACCGACGCGATGCCCAGGATCTCCCCCTCGCGCGAGCGCACCGGCACCTTCGCGCGCAACGACGTGCCGAGCGTCCCGGTCTCGGTGCCGACGAAGATCTCGCCGGACAACGCGACGCTGGGGTCCGTCGAGACCCGCTCGCCGATGCGGCTCGGGTCGGGGTGCGAGTAGCGGACGCCGCGCCGGTCCGTGACGACCACGTACGTCACGTTCGACGCCTTCCGGATGACCTCGGCCAGCGGCTGGATGGTCACGGTCGGGTCGTTCGCCCCGAACGCGTCGATCACCGTGGGTAACTTGGCGACACTCTCCGCGACCGACAACATGCGGTCTTTGTACGACTCCCGGATCCGGTCGCTCTGGAGCTTGGCGGCCAGCAGACCGGCCGCTGAGGTGGTCATCAGGACGATGACCACCTGCAATGCCAGTAACAAGGCTCCAAACGACACCGTCCGGCGAGACATGGCTCGAATTCTGTCGTATCGGCTGTGAATCGTGTCACGACCTAAACGACCAATACGGTCCTTACGACCGAACACTTACGTGTAGCGCTGCGGTTACCTAGCGTCCCCGCCCAACGTTCGCATCGAAACTAGGAGTTCCTCGATGACTAGGGCCTGGAGACGAGCTGTGGCGGTCGCCGCCGCCGGACTGGTGCTCGCCGGGTGCGGCCAGTCGGCCGGCGGTGCCGGCGATGACTCCATCGCCAAGCTGGAGATCATGGCGCCCGCCGACCCCGGTGGCGGCTGGGACCAGACGGCACGGGCGATGCAGGCCGCGGTGCAGGGGGCCAAGCTCGCCGGTTCGGTCCAGGTCAGCAACGTCGGCGGCGCGGGCGGCACGGTCGGGCTGCAGAAGCTCACGTCCGAGCGCTCCGAGTCGTACCTGATGATCACCGGGCTGGTCATGGTCGGCGCCGTGGAGACCAACCAGTCGAAGGCGCGGATGGAGGAGACGACGCCGATCGCCCGGCTCACCGCCGAGGACGAGGTCGTCGTCGTCCCCGCCGACTCGCCGTACAAGACGATCGACGACCTGCTCAACGCCATCAACGAGAAGGGCAAGGCGGTGTCGATCACCGGCGGCTCGGCCGGCGGCACCGACCACATCCTCGCCGGCCTGCTGCTGAAGGCGAAGAACATCGACCCCGGCAAGCTCAACTACGTGCCGTACTCCGGCGGCGGCGAGTCGCTGGCGGCGCTGCTGGGCAACAAGGTCGCCGCGGGCATCTCGGGCGTCGGCGAGTACAAGGAGCAGATCAAGGCGGGCAAGCTGCGCGCGCTCGGCACCTCGGGCCCGAACCCGAACCCCGACGTGAACGCGCCGACCTTCAAGGACCTCAACGTCGAGCTGATCAACTGGCGCGGCGTCGTCGCACCGGCCTCGATCTCGGCGGAGGCCAAGGCCCGGCTCACCAAGCTCGTCACCGACATGCACGCGAGCGAGCAGTGGAAGGAAGAGCTCAAGAAGAAGGGCTGGACCGACACGTTCCTGACCGGCACCGAGTTCTCCACCTTCATGTTCAAGGAGATCGGCCGGGTGAAGCCCGTCCTGCAGGACATCGGGCTCGTTCCGTGATTGCCGAGAAGGTCGAGGAGTACGCGTTCGGCGGTCTGGTCGCGGCGGTCGGGGTCTTCACCCTGGTCGACGCGTCCGCGATCGCCGTGCGCGACGACAACGCCGTGGGCCCGCGGGCGTTCCCATACCTCGTGGGGGCGATGCTGGTCCTGACCGGCATCGCCACGATCGTCGCCACGGCCAGGGGCAAGCTGGGCCGGGCGGAGGAGAGTGAGGACGTCGACGAGTCGGTCCGCACCGACTGGGTGACCGTCGGCAAGCTCGTGGCCGTGCTGGTGGCGCACCTGGTGCTGATCGACGTCGCCGGCTGGCCCGTCGCGGCGGCGTTGTTGTTCTTCGGTGCCGCGTGGGCCCTGGGCGCGACCTGGTGGCGCGCCCTGGTCGTCGCGGTCGTGCTCGCGCTCGTCGTGCAGGTGGTCTTCGCTTCCGGTCTGGGCCTCTCGCTGCCCGCCGGGATCTTCGAAGGGGTGCCGCTCCTCGATGGATAGCATCACCGCGCTCCTGGAGGGCTTCGCGACCGCCGCGCAGCCCGAGTACCTGCTCTACGCGCTGCTGGGCGTCACGCTCGGCACCGCGGTCGGCGTCCTGCCGGGCATCGGCCCGGCGATGACGGTGGCGTTGCTGCTGCCGTTGACGTACACGCTGGACCCGACGGCCGCGTTGATCATCTTCGCGGGCATCTACTACGGCGGCATGTACGGCGGTTCGACGACGTCGATCCTGCTCAACACCCCCGGCGAGTCCGCGTCCATCGTGACTGCCCTAGAAGGCAACAAGATGGCGAAGGCGGGACGGGGCGCGGCGGCGCTCGCGACGGCCGCGATCGGGTCGTTCGTGGCGGGCACCATCGCCACGCTGCTGCTCACGCTGCTCGCGCCGACCATCGCGGACGTCGCGGTGCAGCTCGGCCCCGCCGACTACGTGGCGCTGATGGTGGTGGCGTTCACGACGGTGGCCGCGTTGCTCGGCTCGTCCCCGTTGCGCGGCTTCGCGTCGCTGGGGCTCGGCCTGTTCATCGGGCTGGTCGGCACCGACACGCTCACCGGTCAGCAGCGCTACACCCTCGGGGTGCCGACGCTGGCCGACGGCATCGACGTGGTCGTGGTGGCGGTCGGCGTGTTCGCCGTCGGCGAGGCGCTGTACGTGGCCTCGCGGATGCGGCACGGGCCGATCGAGGTCGTCCCCGTCGGCGGCAAGTGGATGACGGGCGAGTTCTGGAAGCGCTCGTGGAAGCCGTGGCTGCGCGGCACGTTCATCGGCTTCCCGATCGGCACCGTCCCCGCCGGTGGCGCCGACGTGTCGACGTTCCTGTCCTACGCGGCGGAGAAGAAGCTCTCCAAGCGGCCGGAGGAGTTCGGCAAGGGCGCGATCGAGGGCGTCGCGGGACCGGAGGCGGCCAACAACGCGGCGGCGGCGGGTGTCCTCGTCCCGCTGCTGACGCTGGGCCTGCCCACGACGGCGACGGCGGCGGTGATCGTGGCGGCGTTCCAGAGCTACGGCATCCAGCCGGGACCGTTGCTGTTCACCAACAACTCGGCGATGGTGTGGGCGCTCATCGCGTCGCTGTACATCGGCAACGTGATGCTGCTCGTGCTGAATTTGCCGCTGGTGAAGATCTGGGTGAAGGTGCTGCAGATCCCGCGGCCGTACCTGTACGCGGGCATCCTGCTGTTCGCGGCGCTGGGCACCTACGCGGTGAACTTCGTCGCGGACGACCTGATCGTGCTGCTGGTGATCGGTGTCGTCGGCTTCTTCATGCGGCGGCACGGCTACCCGGTCGCACCGCTCGTGGTCGGCCTGATCCTCGGGCCGATGGCGGAGGAGCAGCTCCGGCGCACGCTGCAGATCAGCGAGGGTGACCCGGGCGCGCTGGTCGCGAGCCCGTTCGCCGCGGTCACCTACGGCGTGCTCATCGTGGTGACGGTCGCGGCCGTCGTGGTGCGGGTGCGTCGCAAGAAGGCGGACGCACTGGTCTGACCGGTGCGGCGAAAGGGGCGTTCTGCTGACAGCGGAACGCCCCTTTCGCTCGCTCACGATGCTGTCACGATGGTCCGCATGGCGGAGATCCTGGACTTCAAGCGCACTCCCGAACCCCTGTGGCGGGAGGCTTTGGGCCGCAAGCTGCGCGAGACGCGCGAGGAGCTGGGCGAGCGCCTCGTCGACGTGGCCGACCGCGCGGGCATCTCGGTGCAGTACCTGTCCGAGATCGAGCGGGGCCGCAAGGAACCGTCGAGCGAGATGATCGCGGCGGTCGCGGGCGCCCTGGGCGTCGACCTGGCCGACCTGCTGATCGGGATCGCCGGCCTGGTGCGCCACGGCTACGCGGTGCGGACGCACGGGACGAGCCAGTTCCACACGTCGCGCCCCACGGGTCGTCCGTCGGGTCCCGTGCTCATGGCGGCCTAGGCGCGGGTCCGCACCCCCAGGACGGACCCGCGCAAAGCCCGGCACCGCCTACCCCCGTCGTTCGAGCACCCGGTCGACGAGCCCGTACTCGACGGCGCCGGGCGCGTCGAACACGCGGTCCCTGTCGGTGTCGTGGCGCAGCTGCTCGACGCCGCGGCCGGTGTGCTTCGACAGGATCTCCTCCAGCTGCGTGCGCACCCGGACCACCTCGTCCGCCGCGAGGATCAGGTCGGGGATGGTCCCGCGCCCCTGCGCGGCGGGCTGGTGCAGCACGACCCTGGCGTGGGGCAGCACGGCGCGGCGCCCCTCGGCACCCGCCGCCAGCAGCACGGCCCCGGCCGCCACGGCCTGGCCCACGCACGTCGTCGCCACCGGCGCCTCGATGTAGCGCATGGTGTCGTAGAGCGCGAGCATCGCCGCCGGGTCGCCGCCCTCGCAGTTGATGTAGAGGTTGATCTCGGACTCGGGGTTGTCCGCCTCCAGGTGCAGCAGCTGGGCGATCAACGCGTTGGCGACACCCGAGTCGATCCCGGTGCCGAGGTAGACGATCCGTTCGGACAGCAGGTGCGAGTAGACGTCCATGACGCGCTCGCCCCGCGCGTCCCGCGTGATGACGTTCGGAATCGTGTAGGTGCTCATGCGACGGCTCCCGAGTGCAGTCCGAGCTGGTGCGTGCGCACGGGCACGACCTGCGTGAGATCGCTGACGACGTGGTCGATGAAGCCGTACTCGCGCGCTTGCTCCGTGGTGAACCACCTGTCGTGCAACGAGTCGGTGAACACGCGGTCGAACGGCTGCCCGGTGTCCTCGGAGATCAGCCGCAGCACGGTGTCCCTGGTGTGGCGCAGGTCGTCGGCCTGCACCTCGACCTCGACGGCCGAACCGCCGATGCCCGCACTTCCCTGGTGCATCAGGATTCGCGCGTGCGGCAACGCGAACCGCTTGCCCTTCGTCCCCGACGACAGCAGGAACTGGCCCGCGCTGCACGCCAGCCCGAGCGCGAGCGTCGCCACGTCGCACGGCACCAGGCGCATCACGTCGCGGATGGCCAGCATCGCCGGCACCGAACCGCCCGGCGAGTGGATCCACAACGCGATGTCCCGATGCGGGTCCTCACTCGCGAGCGACAGCATCTGGGTGGCGAGCACCGTGCCGTTGTCGTCGTCGAGACCGCCGTCGAGCACCAGCACCCGCTGGGCGAAGAACCGTTCCCTCAGCCCGGGACTGAAGAGCTTGTCGTTGTTCGTCATGGCATCGACGATGCCGGTGCGTTCCCGCCGGGCGCCGGTTTCTCTGCTGTGGGCAGATCAGCTCACAGCAGCCCAGAAGTCGCGGAGCACGCGGGCACAGCCCTCGGGGTCCTGCAGCATCCAGAAGTGCGTGAGGTTCGGGAGCTCGTGGAACCGGGCGCCCAGCCGTTCGGCGACGGCGCGGTCGTGCTTCAGGTTCGCCATCGGGTCTCCGCTCGGGGCGAGCACGAGACCCGCCGCGGTGGTGGGGCTTTCGCTGGCCTCGCCCCAGTCCGCGTACGGGTTGGGCCACGCGGACCGGTACAGGGACAGGATGGCCGCGTCCATCTCCTCGTCGTGGATCTCGTCGACCTCACGGCCCAGCTCGGCGCTCATCCCGCGCGGCTGGAGCGCGTCCCCGAGGCTGAACCCGCTGCCGGTGGGAGCGTTTCGCAGCCCGGCCAGCATCTCCTCGCCCTCGGGGCTCTTCTGCCACAGCTCGGCGATCTCGTGCCAGCGGTAGCCGGGGTGCCAGCTGTAGGCGATGTCGGTGACCCAGCTGCGGACCGGGACGTCGTAGGCGGTGACGACACGCAGGGTCAGGTGGCCGCCCCAGTCGTGGCCGACGAGGTCGATCGGCCCGCCGATCGCGCGCAGCTCCGCGGCCAGCCAGGCCGCGTACCCTTCCTTGTCCCGCACGTCCTCCGGCCGCTCGACGCCGAAACCCGGCAGCCGCAGAGCGGTGCCGGGTTCTGGGATGAACTCGCGGATCGGGTCCCACAGCGAAGGCGTCTCGGGGACGCCGTGGACGAACACGATGGTCATGACTGCGTGAACGCGTTGGTGTGCAAGGCCGTTCCCGCTCGTCTCGATACGGTCACCGGCTCGGCTGAGCGACGAGCGCGGCCTCGGGGGTGGAGCGACGGCGGCGGGACACGATGTTGCCGCGCCGCTTCGCCAGCCGCATGAACGCCACCGTCACGACGACACCGGCCAGCACCGCGTACGCGCTCGCCTCCGGACCGAACTCGCCACCGCTCACCAGCAGCGGACCGGACGTCACGCTGTCCAGCAGCCCCTGCGGGGCCTCGGTGCCGGAGACGCTCGCGCCGAAGATGCCGCCCTGGACGTAGTTCCAGCCGAAGTGCACACCGATGGGAACCCAGAGGTTGCGCGTGGCGGCGTAGGCGGCGGCCAGCATGAAACCGGCCGAGATGGCGATGGCGGTCGAGGTCCACACCGTGGCGTGCGGGTTCATCATGTGGATCGCGCCGAACAGGACTCCGCTCAGGAGGAGAGCCGCCCACGTGCCGATACCGCGTTCGAGGAAGCGGAACAGGATGCCGCGGAACAGCAGCTCCTCCGACACGACAGCGGCGGCCTGGAAGCCGAAGAGCGCCACCGCACCACCCACCGAACCCATGCCGAGCACCTCGTACCCGCCGAGGAAGGCGATGTTCGCGATCACCGCGGCGAACATCCCGCCACCGATCAGGAACCCGCGTCCGAGGGCGGGGACAGCGCCCCGCACGGCGATCTCGGCGGGGTCGCGGCGTTCGGTCCACCGCACGACCTTGCCGTAGACCCAGAGCGAGAGCGCTGCCATGACGAGGCCGAGGACCAGCGTCGCCGGCACGTTCCACCCCGCGAGCCCCACCACCGCGCTGCTCGCGAACGAGACGAGCAGAACGGCCCCGAGCTGTGCCAACAGTCGCATTCTCGTTCCTTCTCAAGTCGTCGCGGCCACCGTGCCGCGCTGACAGGAACACTATGGAAACGGGCAGCCGCGAACGTCACCTCGGAGCGGACATTCGCGTGTAGCTCTCACGGGGGACGAGCCCGTCCGGCGAACGTCTCATATGGACTGGGCACGGGTACCGTCGAGGAGGTGAACAACACCGATGATCTTCCCGGCAACTGGGGTCGCTGGGGTGACGACGACGAGCTCGGCACGCTGAACCTGATCACCGACGAGGTGCGCGCACGGGCAGCGCGGGAGGTGCGCACCGGACGCTCGGTGTCGCTCGCGGTGCCGATCGAGCCCGCCCCGGTCTACAGCGGCCCGTTCGGCCCGCAGAGCGCCGAGATCTCGCCGGTCCAGCAGGTCGTGGCGTACACCGGCAGCCCGGCTTTCGCGACCGCGGACGTCATCACGGTCACCAACCACCACACGAAGTCGACGCACCTCGACGCGTTGGCGCACATCGTCCACGACGGCAAGGTCTACCCCGGCCGCCCGCTCGGCGAGGCCGTGAGCATGGGCGGCGTCCGGCACGGGTCGACCACGGCGTTCGCCGCGGGCATCGTGACCCGAGGTGTCCTGCTCGACTTCGCGGCCGATGGACCGGTGCCGGTGGACCGCTCGATCACGGCGCAGGACCTCGAAGCGGCGGAGGAACGCCACGGCGTCCGGGTCGAGTCCGGTGACGCGCTCGTCGTCCGGTTCGGCTGGGTCGAGACCCGCTATCGCGGCAACCCGTCGCCCGGCGTGGACATCGACGCGGTGCGCTGGATGCACGACCGCGGCGTGTCCCTCTACGCCGGAGACCTCGGCGACGCGCACCCGCCGCAGTTCGGTTCCCCGTCGGCGCTGCACGGGGTGGCACTGCCGCTGATGGGCATGCCGCTGATCGACGCCGTGGACGCCGACGAGCTTGCGTCCGTCTGCGCGGAGCTCGGCCGCTACAGCTTCATGTTCGTCGCCGCACCTCCACGCATCCACGGCCTGACCGGTGTCCCGGTGAACCCGGTCGCACTCTTCTGATCACGGCTCGGTGATGCGGTAGCCCACACCCGGCAGGGTGTGGGCTACCGGTGGCGCACCGAGCTTGCGGCGCAGCCTGCCGATGGTCACCGTCACGGTGTTGGTGAACGGGTTCGCGTTCTCGTCCCAGACCTGTTCGAGGAGATCCTCCGCGCTGAGGTAGGCAGGGCTGGCGTGCAGAAGCGCCTCCAGCACCGCGAACTCCTTGACGGACAAGGCGAGATCGCGGCCATCGCGCACGGCGGTGCGGTGCACGGGATCGAGTTCGACACCCGCGCACCGCAACGTGCGCGCCCTGGCGACCGGGCGGCGGCGTGCCAGCGCACGGACGCGCAGGACCAGTTCGGGAAAGTGGAACGGCTTGGCGAGGTAGTCGTCGGCGCCCGCGGTCAGGCCGGTCACCCGGTCGGCCGGTGCTCCCGAGGCGGTCAGCATCAGCACCATCGCGCGGCCGTCGTGCTCGGTGATCATCCGGCAGAGCGCGTCTCCATGAATCCCAGGCAGGTCGCGGTCGAGCACGACCACGTCGTAGGCGTTGAGGTCGAGCTTGGCCGCCGCGGCGAGACCGTCGTGCGCGATGTCGACCGCCATGCCCTGGTCACGCAGGCCCTCCGCGACGACCTCGGCGAGCGCGCGGGCGTCCTCGACGACCAGGACTCTCATGCGAGAACAGGCTTCTCGGCGGTGGGAAGCGAGATCGTCACCCGCAGCCCTCCGCCGGAACGCGCCCCCAGCCGCAGCCGGCCGCCGTGGGCCTCGGCGACCGCCGCGACGATCGACAGGCCGAGCCCTGACCCGTTCTCCGAGCCTGTCCGGTCGGCCCCGAGCCGCTGGAACGGCTCGATCAGCCGGTCCGCCTGGTCCTGGTGCAGCACCGGGCCGCCGGTTTCCACGACGAGGTCGCCGCCACTCGTCGCGATCCGCACCCATCCGTCGTGCTGGTTGTGCACGACCGCGTTGTCGATGACGTTCTGGACCATGCGGGCCAGCAGCGTGCGGTCACCGTGCACCGGGGCAGAAGCCTCGTCTTCCTGGCGGAGCGCCAAGTTCTTGCGGGCGATGTCGTCCGCGCGTGCGTCGGCGGCCTCGGACACCAGTTCCCGCAACGAGACCGCGGCGGGGCCGGTGATGCGGCGGTGCCGGCCTCGGCGAGGACGAGCAGGGCGCCGAACAGCCGGTCGACGGTGTCGAGTTCGGTGCGAAGCCGGTTCGCCAGCGCGACGGTCTGCTCCGGCGCCCGCGGTTTGGCGGCGGCCACGTCGAGGGAGGCCCGCATGGTCGTCAGCGGCGTGCGCATCTCGTGCGAGGCGTTGGCGACGAACGCGCGCTGGGCCGCGAAGGAGCGTTCCAGGCGGTCCAGCAGGTCGTCGACGGTGTCCGCCAGGTCCTTGACCTCGTCGGCCGGTCCCGGCACGGCCAGGCGTTCGTGCAGGTTGTCGGCGGAGATGCGGCGGGTCACATCCGATCATGCCGATGAACGTGCGCCCGTACCATTGCTTCTGCTTCTTTGGCCCAGCAGGAGGAAGCCTCTTGGATCTCGCGGACCGGCTGGCAGCAGTCACGACGCTTTTCGAGGCCCACAACAAGGCGCCGTTCCCGAACCAGTGGCGAGGTGCCGACGCGGCAGGCTTCGACATGGCGATGCTTGATGCAGACCCAGCCGGTTGTGTCTCCGTCTGGCTGATGCAACAAGGTCTCCTGGACGACTGGAGATGGAACGTCCTGGCTGAATGCGAACAGCGACTCATTCGGGTTCTCCCCGAGTTGGACGCCTACGGTCGCGAGTACTGCCGAAGACTCCTGGACATGATGGCATTGATACTGGAGGCCGACTGCTCATAGCGGCAGCGTTGTCCTGAGGCAGGACGTTCACTACGTGATCGTGCGCCGCCGTGGCCGCGACGCGGCACGCTGGTAGTCGTCCACGCGCCGGGCCAGAGCGTCCGTCCGGTTGCGCCACGCCCGCCATGCACGCGCGTCAGGCTCGCGGTGTGCCTCCCGGCGGCTACTACGCCGAGTGTGCACCGACAACATCGGTTCCAGGAACCCCAGCAGACGGGAGCGTCCTCCGTGTCCGCCAGTACTTGCCACCCGGTTCGGGTTGGGTCTGATGAGCGTTCAAGCCGGACCGTGTCCAGGTCCAGCGGCGCACGCCGCGCCGGGGCACTTCACGCCGTTCGTTCGCCGCGTGGGACAGATTTCGTGACAAGCGGTGCGGGCGGCTTGTCCACTGAGATGGTGGGAGCGGGCGTCACGAGCCAGGCGAGTTCGGTAGCGACGCCTGCGAGCCGACTCACGGGCTGCGCCGTGTCGCCGTTCGCCAGTACGGCATGGCGTACCTCGGCAGCCGCCGCCTCGACTGTGGCCACGGCCGCCAGCACGTCCCCGTGGTCAGGGACGAGTCGCATGCGGCGGGCACGTCGCCGACATGTGGCGTTGTGGTAGCGCGGGTCTTCCGCGCTTCGCGCCGACCGTCAACGGCTGCCCGCATCCTGCACAGTCCACGACACACCACCCGATTCGTGACGCACGACCGAGTACAGCAGGCGATGTCACGAAAGACGTCACGCAAGTCCGTCGGCGCTGTCTCTCAGGGACTGCACAGCATCGACCAGCCGCTCGACGGTGACATCGACGGGAAGTGGGTCACCAGCCGCTCGAACGTCTCCGCGTACGCCGTCGCTCGCACTCCGCTTCGAGCCACGTCCCGCCGTGCAGGCTGTCGAGGTACACCACGTCCTCGAACTCGTCCTCACGAAACGACAACAGCGTGAGTGACGTCATCCCCGCGAACGCGCTCGCGCCGAACTCACGTCCACGCGCCGCGGAAGTCCTCTTTGGCATGTCTATTTCCTTGCCCTGGTGCGAAGAACGGCCTGGACGCCTTGGAGTTGCTCCCCCAACTCTTCACGCGCCCACACGGCCCTTTGGGTGGCTTCAGCGCAGCGACGGAGGGAGCGCCTACCGAGCAGCACCAGCCAGAGAAGAACAGCAAGAGATCCCCATTACGTCCCACACCACGCCCGTCACCGCCTCCGTAGACCTCAGATCCGCCAACATCAGCTTCTCGGACGGCAGATCGGGCGTAAAAGACCAGGCAGAGACGTAAAGCGACCGCTAGCGACCTGCACTCATCGACGCTGCCATTAGCGAGACGGAGAGGTCAGCCGATGAGTTGCCCACCTCGGAACGGGCAGCCGCAGGCCGCACCCAGTGATCAAGATCTGATCAACTGTTCCAGCTGTAATGCCTGGTCAGGCGTGGTGCCCCCGGTGCGACTCGAACGCACACTGGACGGATTTTGAGTCCGCTGCCTCTGCCGATTGGGCTACGGGGGCGTAGCGGGGTGAACTCTAGCGGATCTCCCCGGCGAGTTTCTCGCAGGGACCCCTACGACTTGACGAGCCTGCCGATCGCCGCGGACGCCTCCGCGAGCTTCTCCTCGGCCACCGGCCCGCCTTCCGCGGCGGCCTGCGCCACACAATGCTTCAGGTGCTCGTCGAGCAACCCGAGGGACACCGCCTGCAGCGCCTTCGTGGCCGCGCTGATCTGGGTGAGGACGTCGATGCAGTATTCGTCGTTCTCGACCATGCGCTGGAGGCCGCGGATCTGTCCCTCGATGCGGCGCAGTCGCTTGAGGTATGCGTCCTTGTCCGCGGTGTACCCGTGCATCGGCTCCTGACCTTCCCTACCCCGTGCGGGTATGTCGAGGATACCTGCACCGGATGGAGGTGCGATATGTACGACGCTGCTCCGTCGGCGGGAATGCGGAAGCGTCCAGCAAGCCCAGCAACGGACCGAGGTGAGACGAACAGCACCACATTTTGGACCCGTAACACCCGTGCGGTTTAGCCGGTAAATGACCCGACCGGGCGGTTGGGTCACATTTTAGCCGCGAAAGGTTCGCCGTTTTTCCTCATGTGGACTATGGTGTTGCCGAAGCACGTGGTTACGTCGAGGATCCGCGTGCTATGTGAGTACCCAACGGAGGAACAGTGGCACAGCAGACCGTCGTCCAACTCATCGACGACCTCGACGGCGGAGAAGCCGACGAGACCGTGACCTTCGCACTTGACGGTGTCGAGTACGCCATCGACCTGTCGAAGGGAAATGCGGAGCGGCTTCGTGAGTCGCTGGCGGACTTCGTCGCCAAGGCTCGTCGTGCGGGCGGCCGCAAGCAGCGCAAGGGCACCGGCAAGTCCACCGTGAAGGCCAGCGACAAGGCTGAGGCGCAGCGCATTCGCGACTGGGCTCGCGCACAGGGGCACCAGATCTCGGACCGCGGTCGGATTCCGCAGAACCTGGTTGTGCAGTTCCAGGAAGCACACGCCTCCTGAGCTGGGCAAACGGGCGAGGTTTTCACACGTCGGCCGGTTCGCCGGCCGACGTGTTAACCCATAGCGGTTCACCACTTCCCGGTTCGTTCACACCATCCCCGGAACGCGGGATCAACGACCTGGAAAGTCCGCTCCGAACAGGCGTGACACGGCAGTGGCCTTGACCGCCGTCTCCTCGAATTCCGCGTCGGCGTCCGACAGCGAGATGACCGCTCCGCCGACCCCGAAACTGACCTGGTCACCGTTCGCGACCAGCGTTCGGATCACGATGCTGAAGTCCGCGGCTCCGTTGAGCGAGAAGTAACCGAGCGCTCCCGAGTACACCCCACGTGGACCGGCTTCCAACCCGTCGAGGATCTGCATGGTCCGGATCTTCGGCGCACCGGTCATCGATCCGCCGGGAAACGCCGCCCGAACACATCGCACAGCGGAACTGTCCGGCCGAAGTCGTGCCCGCACGGTGCTCACCAATTGGTGCACGGTCGCATACGTCTCGACGTCGAACAACCGCGTCACCTCGACGGAACCGACTTGTGCGCAGGTGCCCAGATCGTTGCGGACCAGGTCCACGATCATCAGGTTCTCCGCCCGGTCCTTCACCGAACGCGCCAACTCGGTGCGCGCCATCTCGTCCTCGGCGGCATCGGCACCCCGCGGACGCGTTCCCTTGATCGGCGACGACTCGGCGACGCCATCCCTGTCCACCCGGATAAATCGTTCGGGTGACGTGCTGAGCACGGACAGGTCACCGAAACGCAGCAACGCGCCGAACGGAACGGGATTTGCCGCGCGAAGCAGCCGATAAGTGTCCCACGGGTCGAGCTCGGCACGCCACGACATCAAGTTCGTCAAGCACACCTCGTACGTCTCCCCCGCCGTGATCGCTTCCTGGCACGCGGCGATCAGCTTCAGGTAGTGCGCGCGCGGATGGCGTAACGCTGCTGCGCCGACGACCGGCGGTGAAGGCTCGGCCAAAGGCCGCGAGCTGGACAGGACAGCCGTGACGTCGTCGAACCAGGAGTCATCGGTCAACGAGAGCAAATAGACGCATTCATCGGCGTGGTCGAAGACCACGGCGCGATCGGCGAACACGAACGACGCGTCGGGCTGGTCCGCCCGATGCGCGAAGTCGCCGCCGCACTCCGCTTTCAGCTCATAACCGAGGTAGCCGACCCAGCCGAGCGCGAAGTCGAACGGCACGTCCGGCTGGTCCACGGCCCAGGACGCGAGGTCGTCGTCCAGCCACGAGAAGAACGACGTGCACGGCGTCGGCACGCCGTCGAGGGTGAGCATGCGGTCCGGCACGGAATACCGGGCGACGCGGGCGAGCGGGCCGGAGGCGTCCCCCATGAACGAGAACCGCCCGCCGGAGCCGCTGTCCAGCCAGAACGCGGTCTCAGAGGCCGTGTAGAGCGCGGCGAAGGTCTCTTCGGCCTGAGGAGTCACGTCGAGCTTCCGCACGTGCACAGGACGCTTTCGCGGCTCCGTCCGGACCGGGACCGGCTCGGGCACGGCGGCCGTGCGGGTGGGTGTCAACGCGCTGAAGTTCGCGAGCATCTCGCGCCCGAACTCGGTGCAGATCGACTCGGGGTGGAACTGCACGCCCCACGCGGGCCTATCGAGAGCGCGCACGCCCATCAGCACGGAGTCGTCGCCGCTCCACGCGATGGCTTCCAACGACGACGGCAGCTCGGTAACGGCCAACGAGTGGTACCGCACGACGTTGAACGGAGACGGCAGCCCCGCGAACACGTCGGCACCCGTGTGAATCAGCGGAGACACGGTTCCGTGCCGCGGTACGGGCGCGGGGCCGACGACGGCGCCGTACGACAGACACAGCCCCTGATGGCCTAGACACACGCCCAGCAGCGGGATCTCGGCGTGCTCGACGACCGCGCGGCAGAGGCCGAAGTCGGCGGGGTTGCCCGGCCGGCCGGGACCGGGCGAGATCACCACGTTGTCGAACGACCGCAGCGAGGCAAGCCGGAAGCGCGGGTCGTCGTTGTGGACGACCACGGGCTCGACTCCGTTCACCTCGGCGATGTGCTGGAAGAGGTTGAACGTGAACGAGTCGTAGTTGTCGATGAGCAGAGTCCGCATTGCGGGCGGCACTCTACCTGCCAAAACACCCGAACGGGTGAACGAGAGAGGGCGGTCACCGAGGTGACCGCCCTTCTGTCGTGCGCGTGCCGTCAGCCGCCGGGCAGGAGCTTCGGGTCAGCCGCCAGCGCCGCCAGCGCCGGGGTGAAGAACGGCTGCGCGTCCAGCTTCGGGTGGCCGCTGCCGGGGTCGTCCTCCCGCTGCGTGACCGTCACCGTCCAGCCGCCGGCCGCCCGGTAGGACGCCGTGGTGGACGCGGGCTGGTCGATGCTCGTGGAGGCGGCGGTCCCGACCTGCTTCCCGCCGACGTCGTAGGTCTTGCAGCCGCCGGCACCGGTGTGGCCCTGCGACCTGTTGGCGAACACGCACGGGTCCTCCGGCTCGCCCGGCCGCGGCGTCGAGACCTCGGCGAGGAGCACACCCACCCCGCCGTCCTTCCGCACGGGCACGCGCACCCGGTAGACCCACACCTGCGGTGACTTGTCGGGGCTGCTGTCGAGGTGCGCCTCGGCCAGCTGGTTCAGCTCCGACGTCTCGAACCCCGCCTCCCGGGCGGAGGCGGTGAGCGCGACGAGCAACTGCGCGGCGCGGTCGGCGTGCGGCCCGCTGGTCGGCGTCGCGTCGGTCTGCCCGGCAGGCCACCTGCCGCTACTGCTGCTGCTCGGGCTCGCCAGGAGCAGCTCCCGCGTCCCGCCGGGGTCCACCGCGAACGCCGCCCCGAGGCCGATGCCGGCCACGAGCACCGCGACCACAGCCCCCGCCACCGACGCCCGCCGCCGGGAGCGGGCCTTGTGCGCCGCGCCGAGCGCCGCTCCGGGGTCCATCGGGGGCGGGCTGCTCGCCACCACGTCCCGGAACGCCTTCCTGAGGTCTTCTTCGTTCATCGAACCCTCTCCTGCTCCGAGAGCAGGCCGCGCAGCGTCTGCAGCCCCCGCGCGGCCTGGCTCTTCACGGTTCCTTCCGAACACCTGAGGACAGCGGCCGTCCGTTCGACGGACATGTCCTCCCAGTACCGCAGGACGAGGCACGCGCGTTGTCGCGGAGGCACCTTCGCGAGCGCCTCCATCAGCACGATGCGTTCCTCGGGGTGCACTCCCGACCGGGCAGCCGAGTCGGCGACGTCCCCCGTCGCCGCCTCGAACCGGAACCACCCGCGCCGCCGCTCGGAGAGGAACGTCCGCACCAGGACCTGCCTGGTGTAGGCGTCCAGCGCCTCGTGCCGACGGATCCTCCACCAGACCAGATAGATCTTGGTGAAGGTCTGCTGCACGAGGTCCTCCGCGCGATGCCAGTCACCGCACAGCAGGTACGCCGTGCCGCGCATGACGTCGGAACGGGCCGCGAAGTACTCCTGGAACGCGGCGTCCCGATCACTCATCAGGTATCCCCCTTCTGCGATGCCGGGCTAGTCACGCCGCGAGGGACCTGGCGGGTTGCACGCACTTCGGGAAACGCATACTGGGGTGGTGATCTTCTTCCTCCTCCTGGGCGTTCCGGTCGCGCTGGGCCACCTGTACCTGTGGCGCCGGCTCGTCGTCGACACCACGCGCCCCGGCACGCTCGGCCGCCGGATCGGCGCGGTCGCGGTCGTGGCCGCGTTCCTGGTGCTGATGGCCGCGCTGGTCGTGACGCGGCAGCTGCCACCGGAGGCCGGGAAGTTCTTCGCCTGGCCGGGCTTCGTGTGGCTGGCGCTGCTGTTCTACCTGGTGATCGGGCTCGGCATCGCCGAGATCCCGCGCCGGGTCCTGCTCCGGCGCGCGACGGCGACGACCGCGGCACCGGTGGCCGCGGGAGCGGGGCCGGACCCGGTCGAGCCGGTCGAGGTCGTGCCGGACCCGTCCCGGCGGCTGTTCATCGCGCGGTCGGTCGCGATCGGCACGGGCATCGCGGCGGGCGGTGTCGTCGGCTACGGCATGACGCAGGCCCTCGGCGACCCGAAGCTGCTGAGCGTGCCGGTGACGCTCGACAAGCTCCAGCCGTCGCTGTCCGGTTTCCGGATCGCGGTCGTGAGCGACATCCACCTCGGCCCGCTGCTCGGCCGCTCGCACACCGAGCGGATCGTGCGGATGATCAACGAGCAGGAGGCCGACCTCGTCGCGATCGTCGGCGACCTGGTCGACGGCACCGTGGACGAGCTGGGCGAGGCCGCCGCGCCGTTGCGCGACCTGGTCTCCCGGCACGGCAGCTTCTTCGTCACCGGCAACCACGAGTACTTCTCCGGCCACGAACCGTGGCTCGCGGAGCTGGAGCGGCTCGGCGTGAACCCGTTGCGCAACGAGGGGTTGACCGTCGCGGGCGGCATCGAGCTGGTCGGCGTGAACGACGTCACCGGCAAGGCGTACGAGGACGGCCCCGACTACGACCGCGCGTTCGCCGGACGCGACCGGAACAACCCCGTGGTCCTGCTGGCGCACCAGCCCGTGCAGGTTTCCGACGCTTCCTCACACGGCGCCGACCTCCAGCTGTCCGGCCACACCCACGGCGGTCAGATGGTGCCGTTCAACCTCGTCGTGCCGGTGCAGCAGCCCGGCGTCGCGGGGCTGTCGAAGGTGGACGACACGTGGCTGTACGTCAGTCGTGGCGCGGGTTTCTGGGGCCCGCCGGTGCGCGTGGGCGCCCCGCCGGACATCTCGATGATCGAACTGCGCTCTGCCGGGTAAGTCACACTCTCGTCCGCGGGATTGCGCGATTGCGGTGTGCAGGCCGTAGAGTGGTCGGCCGTGCCCGCGTGCGGAACGCGAGGCGGATGAAGGGGGACCCCTGGGGAAATGACCGAGAGCTTCGCCGTCGATCGGCGCAACGAGGCAGAGGCTCGTATTCGGCGTTTCCTGGACCAGGAGAACCCCTCGACACCGTGCCTGGTGATCGACCTCGAGACGATTCGCGAGCGCTACCAGGCGATTCACACCGCCATGCCGTTCGTGGACATCTACTACGCCGTCAAGTCGAACCCCGAGTCCGACGTGGTCGGCACGCTGGTGGCCGAGGGCGCGCACTTCGACGTGGCGTCCCCGGCGGAGATCGACCTGTGCCTGGCGCGCGGCGCCGCGCCGTCGTCGATCTCCTACAGCAACCCGATCAAGAAGGCGGCGGACATCGCCTACGCGCACTCGCGCGGCGTGCGGATGTTCGTGTCCGACAGCGAGCAGGACGTGCGGTTCGTCGCCGAGCACGCGCCGGGCTCGGCGGTGCTGGTGCGGATCCTCGTCCACAGCAAGGGATCCACCTACCCGTTCGGCAACAAGTTCGGTTGCGATCCGGAGATGGCGACGGATCTCTTGCGGCTGGCACGTGATCTGGGTCTCGTTCCTCTCGGCGTCGCGTTCCACGCCGGATCGCAACAGCTGTCCGTGGAAGGCTGGGACTCCGGCATCGCCGACGCCGCGCTGATCGCGGCGAAGCTGCGTGCCGAGGGCATCGAGACGACGACGGTGAACCTGGGCGGCGGGCTGCCCGCCGTGTACCAGGAGTCCACGCCCTCGCTGGAGGCTTTCGCCTCTGCCATCGAGGCTTCCCTCGCGCGACACTTCGGTGCTGTGCGTCCCAGGGTGATGATCGAGCCCGGCCGGGCGATCTCCGCGGAGGCCGGGATGATCCGCTCGTCCGTCGTGCTGGTGTCACGGAAGTCCTATTCGGACGAACGCCGCTGGGTCTACGTCGACATCGGCCGTTACCAGGGGCTCGCCGAGACCGAGGGCGAGGCGATCGCGTACCGGCTGCGGACCTCGCGCGACGGCGGCGAGACCGGCCCCGTCGTGCTGGCGGGCCCGACGTGCGACGCGGACGACGTGATCTACCAGCACACCCGCTACGACCTGCCGCTCGACCTGAGGGCGGGCGACCACGTGGACATCCTCCACGCCGGCGCCTACACCTCCTCCTATTCGTCCGTGTGCTTCAACGGCTTCCCGCCGCTGGCCACGTACTGCATCTGAGTCCGTTGCAATTCACATAGTTTGGAGTGATTGATGTCCGAAGCGCCCTGTCAGACCGAGGAGACCGTCGGTTTGTTCGCGGGACAGCACGTACTTGCAGAGCTTTCGGGTGTGAGTGCCGATCTGCTCGATGACGAGCAGTTCCTGAAGCACGCCCTTGGTGAGGTTCTCACGCAGGCCGACGCAACTGTGCTGGAGGTGATCTCCAAGAAGTTCGATCCTCAGGGGGTCACGGTGCTGGCCCTGCTGTCGGAATCCCATGCCTCGATCCACACGTACCCCGAGGTGGGTTCGGTGTTCGTCGACGTGTTCACCTGCGGTACTCGTGCGAAACCCGCGCTGGCCGTCCAGCTCCTCGCTGACGCCCTGGGCGCCGCTCACGTGAGCACGGACCTCGTCACCCGTGGCATCAAGGAGCACGCCGCGTGAACACCATCAACGAACCGCTCGCCGAAGGCATGACCCGCCACTGGCGAGTGGACGAGGTGCTGGTCGACACCAAAACCGACTTCCAGCACCTCGTGATCGCCCGCACGGCGCAGGGCGTGTCGTTGTTCTGCGACAACGACCGCCAGTCCACGGAGTTCAGCCAGCTGACCTACCACGAGGCCCTGATGGTGCCGGCGCTGCTGTTGGCCGACACCGTCGAGCGCGTGCTGGTCATCGGCTCCTCCGAGGGCGTCGTGTGCCAGATGGCGGTTCAGCACGGCGCGTCCGTCGTCGACCACATCGACATCGACGAGCAGGCCGTGAAGCTGTGCGCGGAGCACCTCCCGTACGGCTACACCCTCGAGGAGCTGGCGCTCGCCGAGAAGGGCGAAGGCCCGATCCGCGTGCAGTACATCGACGGGTTCGAGTACATCCGCACGACGTCGGAGAAGTACGACATCGTGCTGGTGGACCTGCCCGACGAGCGTGAGGAGGAGGCGCAGCACAACAGGCTGTACGGCGCCGACTTCCTGCGCATGTGCAAGGCGCTGCTGCGTCCCGGCGGCGTCGTGGTGAACCAGTCCGGCTGCCAGACGATGTGGCGCAACACCACGCTGATCCGCTCCTGGCAGCGGTTCAACGAGGTGTTCGAGACCGTCGCGTACTACGGCTCCGACGAGCACGAGTGGGCGTACCTGTTCGGCCGCGCCGACGTCGTCGAGGACCCGACCGCTCTGATGGTGGAGCGGTTGCAGACGGCCGGCTACCAGCCGGAGTCGATCGACGACCTCGCGCTGGTGGGCAACAGCATCCCGCCGTACCGCGTGCGGCAGTCGCTGGCGTAGATCAGGCTTGCGCAAGGGCGCCTTCCTCCGGGAAGGCGCCCTTTTCGCGTCAGGTCCTGTGTGGATGGTGCAGTTCGCCGATCATCAGGTTCGGGTCGTCCCCGGCCAGGTTCGCGCCGTTGGTGAGGTAAACCCGGTTGCCGTGAACGCGCACGGCGGTGGTCCCCTGCAGGCCGTCGTCCGCGTCCAGCAGGGTCTCGGCGCGGCCACCGGAGCTGACCCGCACCAGCTCGCTCGCCTGGTTGACGGCGGCGAGGACCTCGTCACCGCGGCCGGTGAAGTCGAAGTCGTCGATGCCCTCCAGCCCGCGCGCACGCACCTCGGCCGGCCCTGAACCTCTGTCGTGACGGATCGGGATGCGGAGGAGCGTGCCGCGATCGGAGTTGCTGACCCACACGGCACCGGCGTGCACCTTCAGGCCGTTCGCACCGAAGAAGCCGGCAGGCTTCAGCACCGGGTCCGCCGACCAGACCGAGGCCCTGCCGCCGCGCACCGGCGCCTGCCAGACCCGTCCCCCTGTCGAGTCGGTGACCAGGAACCGATCGCCGTCGATGACGAGCCCGTTCGGGAACGCGTCGGCGGGCAGCGGCACGACCAGCCGAGGTCCACCCGAACGGCGGACCTGCCAAATGCCGGTCATCCCTCCCGCACCGGAGGAGTAGAGGAAGTACACCTCACCGGCGCCCGACCGGGCGACCCCGGTGACCACAGGAGTCCCGACGACCGGGGTGGTACCCCCGCCGCCGGGTGGCAACGGCATGGTGACGAGCACCCGCACGGACCCGTCGCGGGCGACCCGTACCACCTGACGAGCCGGAATCATGCCGATGAGCACCCCTCCATCCGGTTCGAGGGCGATGCTCTCGGCGGCCTGCCCCGCGGCGCGGTCGAAGTGGGCGACGACGTGGACATCACGCAATTCCGTGCCTGCGAGAGCCGTCGGCACGTGCGAGACGGTGAACAACACGGCAAGGCAGAACGCGGCGGCACATCGGGGGAAGCGCATGGTCCTTCTTTCATACGTGCGGGAACGAGCTGAAACTCTCCTGGCCGAGCACGGCCAGCAGTTCGAGCTGAGAGACGGCGGCGCTACCGGGCACCGGTGAGAAGACGATCAGGCGCTGGTCCCGCCGGGCCGTCGCGAGAACGTCGAAGTCGAGCTCGACCACCCCGACCGCGGGGTGCAGGACCCGCTTGCGATCGCTGCGACGGACGGCGACGTCATGCCGTTCCCATAACCCGGCGAACTCCGCGCTCTCGGCGTGCAACGCCCTGACCAGCCGCTTCGCCATCGGATCGGCCGGACGCAGCGCGAGGGTCGCCCGCAGGTCGTCCACCTGGGCGCGGCTCTCGTGCTCGTGGTCCTCGGCGGGATGCCGTGCGCGCATCGCCGGGTCGGTGAACCACCGGTAGGTGCAGCTCCGGGCAAGACCGCGGAACCGCGTCTGCTCCCCCAGCAGCGCGTCCGCCACCGCGTTCTGGACCAGCACGACGTTCAGATCGGTGGCGATCAACGCGGGCAGACCGCGCACCCCGTCGAGCAACCGGAGAAGTCCCCTGCTGACGTGCTCGTCACCACCGAGGCAGGGCGGGGCGTGGTGGCCCGCGAGGCGGAACAGGTGGTCGCGCTCGTCGGGCGTCAGCCGCAGCGCGCGGGCCAGCGCCGTGAGCAGCGCGATCGACGGTTGCGGGCCGCGTCCCTGTTCGAGCCGCGCGTAGTAGTCCGGCGACATCCCGGCGAGGCAGGAGACCTCGAACCGCCGTAACCCGGGCGTGCGGCGCCGCCCTCCGGGCGGAAGGCCCACGTCGCCCGGCTGGAGCAGGGCGCGACGGCGGCGGAGGAAGTCCGCCAGATCGTTGCTTTCCACGGGTCCCAGCATGTTCCACGTTCGACGGAACAGCCAGGACCCGTCGGTACCACCATCAGGCGAGCGCCTGCTTCAGGAAGTCGACCTGCAGGAGCAGCAGGTTCTCGGCTACCTGCTCCTGCGGCGTCATGTGCGTGACGCCGGAGAGCGGCAGCAGGGTGTGCGGCCGTCCCGCCGCGAGCAGCGCGCTGGACAGGCGCAGGCTGTGCGCGGCCACCACGTTGTCGTCGGCCAGGCCGTGGATGATCATCAGCGGCTTGGACAGCTTGTCCGCGTCGCCGATCAGCGAGTTCGAGTCGTAGACCTCGGGCTTCTCGTCCGGGTGTCCCAGGTAGCGCTCGGTGTAGTGGGTGTCGTAAAGACGCCAGTCGGTGACCGGCGCCCCCGCGATGCCCGCGTGGAAGACGTCCGGGCGGCGCAGCACGGCCAGCGCCGCCAGGTAGCCGCCGTAGGACCAGCCGCGGATCGCGACCCTGCCCAGGTCCAGGTCGGGTTCGACGGCGGCGGCCGCTCGCAGGGCGTCGACCTGGTCCTCCAGGGTGGCGCCGGCGAAGTCGAACGCGATGGCGCGCTCCCACGCGAGACCACGCCCCGGCGTGCCGCGTCCGTCCACGACCAGCACCGCGAAGCCCTGGTCGGCCAGCCACTGCGACGTCAGGTAGATGTTCTGGGCCGACACGACGCGCTGCGCGTGCGGGCCGCCGTACGGGTCCATCAGCACCGGCAGCTTGGTGCCCGGCACGTGGTCGGACGGCAGCAGCAGCGCGGCCCGCAACTCGCGTTCGCCGAGCGTCAGCAGCCGCGGCGACGCCTTGAGCATCGGCGTCTCCGCGTACGACTCGATCACGTGGTCGCCGACGGAGACCTTCGTGCCGAAACTGTCCACAGTGGCCGAAAGCAGCACAACCGTGTCACCGCCCCGGACAGCGGAGTGCACACCGTCCTCAGTGGACAGCTTTTCGACCTTGTCGCCGACCGAGTAGACGTGCGTCTGCGTCGGGTCGTCCTCCGACGCGGCGACCAGGATCGAGTCCGCGGCGATGTCGAGCACGCGCCGCACCTGCAGACCGCTGGTGAGCACCTCGTCGCCGACGCGCAACGCGTACTCGTCGCCCTCCCCCACGATCCGCACCAGGCGGCCGTCCGGGGTCCACGCCGGAGCCCCGTCGGTGACCTCGAGCCACGCCGGGTCGGTCTCGACGGCGAGCTCGGACGCCACACCGGTCTCGGGGGCCAGCGAGTAGATCGTGCGGGTCCGCTGGTCGCGGGTCTGCGTCGTGATCAACGGCGCCCCACCGGCCGACCAGTGCACGTTGTTCAGGTAGTCGAACTCCAGCAGCACCGGCACGAACGTGCTGTCCAACGACACCACGTGCAGCGACACCGTGGCGTTCGTCGTGCCCGCCGCCGGGTATGCGATCTCGGTGGCGGCCGTGCCGGGGTTCGCCGGGTCGGCGATGTACCAGCGCTGCACCGGCGCGTTGTTCACGCGCGCGGCGATGATGCGCTTGCCGTTCGGCTCCCACCAGTAGCCGCGGTAGCGCGACATCTCCTCGGCCGCGATGAACTCGGCGAGACCGAACGTCACGTCCTCACCGTCGGGCTCGGCCACGGCGTAGTCCTCGCCCGAGCCCAGCTCGACCACCCGCAGCGTGCCGTGCGTGACGTAAGCCACTCGCTGACCCGTCGGGTCGACACGCGGGTCGATGACACCGCCGCGAGTCGGCAGCTCACGAACCTCACCGCCCACCAGGTCGGCCACGAACAACCGCCCGGACAACGCGAACGACGCCACGTTCGCGTCCGCGGACAGGGCGTAGCTCACGATCCCCGCGCCGGACTCCCGCGTGCGTTCACGCCGCGCCTTCTCCTCGGCCGGCAAGTCCTCCGGATCGGTCAGCAGCGTCGCCGGATCGGCGAGCAGCCTCTCGACGCCGGTGGCCGTGTTCAGCTCCCAAAGCCCGTTCGCCCGGCTCGTGGCCGTGGCGGGACGCAGGAAGAAGACACGTGCCCCGTCCGCCGACACCGAGAAAGTCCTCGGTGCGCCGACGGTGAACCGCTGGGTGCGCGCGTGCTGGCGCGGGAAGGAGATGTCGTTGCCCACAACCCAACACTAACCCGCGCGGGCGCGCGACACGGCGCCACTCGGCGTAGCCGCGCGGGAACTTCCCCTCCGCACACCACAACATCCTTCACCGGCGAATGCACCACCAGATTTTTTCGATCGGCCCTGAACGACCCAGTGCCCCTTCTTCACAACCTGACCAGCGGCGACCACCCCACTCCTCCGGCCATCCCGCCCGCGCCGGACGTTCGAGACGCCAAGAGGTTGAGCGCGTTTCTGAACCGAGAAGCAACCCCGCCCGTATGGCCTGGATAGAGCGAACGGATGGACAAGGAGGACATGAGTGTGATCCGACGTAACCGCATTGCCATCGGGCTCGCCGCGGGACTGGCAGTTGTGCTGGGTCTGGGTGTCTGGAGCGCCACGAGCGGTGGCACGAGCTCCAAGCCGGTGGCACAGACCGAAACCGACCTGGGCGTCCTCGGTGACTACGGCGACGTGGGTCAGCCCCCGGTACTCCAGGAACCCGCCCAGCTGCCCGAGACCCCGGTCCAGCAGCAGGCACCGGAAGTCCCTGCAGCGCAGCAACCCCCGGCCGCGCAACCCCCGGCCGCAGCCCCGGTCAGCTCCCTGAAGCTGGTCGGCAAGGCAGTGGACCAGATGGGCCTCGTCGTCCAGGACGGCGACGGCCGCACGATGTACCGCTTCGACAAGGACACCCCGAAGCCGGAAGGCAAGTCGAACTGCAACGGCCAGTGCGCCGAGACGTGGCCGCCGCTGCTCTCCGACACGATCCCGCAGGTCGAAGGCATCAACGCGAGCCTGGTCTCCCTGATCACCCGCGCCGACGGCAAGAAGCAGGTCGCGATCGACGGCTGGCCCCTCTACGCCTACTCCCAGGACCCGAAGCCGGGCGCCTGGAAGGGCCAGGGCGTGGGCGGAACCTGGTACGTGATCCAGCCCGACGGCAAGCGCAACGTGGAGTGCCTGCCCCCCGGCGTCACGGCCCCCGCTGCCTGACCCCCACACACACTTCCTTTAGGACGGTCCATCTGAGACAGACAACACCCTGACGTGCAACCCCGGCCCTGGGGAAGGGGCCGGGGTTCGCGTCGTTCACCCGTTCGCTTCGGTTTCACACCACGTCGCAGGGCGCCACCGCTTCGGTGGCGCCCTGCGACGTTTCGGCGCGGAAGTGACCACTGCCCAACGCAACAGCACCCCGCGCAAAGCACCAGGCGTGCCATCTACCCGCCCGAAGCGCTGGCCGGCCCCCTTTGGGGCTCAATGGCAGAGCCCTCAAGAAGCCACAGGCACGCAAGCGACCACAGGCGTCCCCCCGAACGGAAGACCCCCTGAGCCCAAACGCTGCCCAGGGGGTCCGGCAAGATCATCCGCGAAGCGGCGGTGTCCTCACAACGTCGAGTACAGCGGGTGCTTGGCGGCCAGAACCTCCACCCGAGCCCGCAACTCCTCAACAGCCGCCCCGGGCTTCAAAGCCTCGGCGATGACATCAGCGACCTCGACGAAGTCGGCCTCCCCGAACCCGCGGGTGGCCAACGCGGGCGTCCCGATCCGCAACCCGGAGGTCACCATCGGAGGCCGGGGGTCATTGGGAACAGCGTTGCGGTTGACGGTGATCCCGATCCGGTGCAGGACGTCCTCTGCCTGCTTCCCGTCGAGCTCGGACGAGACCAGGTCCACCAGCACCAGGTGGACATCGGTCCCCCCGGTCAGCACCTTCACCCCGGCCTCGGCAACATCCGCCTGGGACAACCGCTCCGCCAGAATCCGGGCCCCTTCCAACGTCCGCCGCTGCCGGTCGGCGAACTCAGGAGAAGCGGCGTGCTTGAACGCCACGGCCTTGGCCGCGATCACGTGCTCGAGAGGACCACCCTGCTGCCCGGGGAACACGGCAGAGTTGATCTTCTTGGCGATGTCCGCCTCGTTGGACAGGATCACACCGCCACGAGGCCCGCCCAGGGTCTTGTGCGTGGTGGTGGTCGTGACATGCGCGTGCGGCACAGGCGACGGGTGCAACCCAGCAGCCACAAGACCGGCGAAGTGCGCCATGTCGACCATCAGGTAAGCATCGACCGAGTCGGCGATCCGCCGGAACTCCGCGAAGTCCAGCTGACGCGGGTAAGCCGACCACCCTGCCACGATCAACCGCGGCCGGTGCTCGGCAGCCAGCCGCTCGACCTCGGCCATGTCCACGCGCCCGTCGGTGTCGGAGACGTGGTACGGCACGACGTTGTAGAGCTTGCCGGAGAAGTTGATGCGCATGCCGTGCGTCAGGTGGCCGCCGTGCGCGAGGTCGAGGCCGAGGATCGTGTCGCCGGGCTGGAGCAGGGCGAACATCGCGGCCGCGTTGGCCTGGGCGCCGGAGTGCGGCTGGACGTTCGCGAAGCCCGCGCCGAAGAGCGACTTGATGCGCTCGATCGCCAGGCGCTCCACGACGTCGACGTGCTCGCAGCCGCCGTAGTAGCGGCGGCCGGGGTAGCCCTCCGCGTACTTGTTCGTCAGCACCGAGCCCTGGGCCTGCAGCACGGAGACGGGCGTGAAGTTCTCCGAGGCGATCATCTCGAGGGTGCCCTGCTGGCGCGCCAGCTCGGCGGCAACGGCCTCGGCGACCTCGGGGTCGTACTCCGCGAGGGAGGCGTTGAACTGCTCGGACATCTGGAAGATCTCCCTACTTGGCGCGCTTGTAGAACGGAAGTGCGACGACCTCGACCGGCTGCTTCTTGCCGCGGACGTCCACCAGCAGTGAGGTGCCCGGCTCGGAGTTCGCGCGGGACACGTAGGCCATGGCGACGGAGTAGCCGAGGGTCGGGGACAGCGCGCCCGACGTCACCTCGCCCACGACCTCGTCGCCGTTCAGCACCGCGTAGCCGTGCCGCGGGGCGCGGCGCTCGGGAGTCTTCAGTCCGACGAGGACCGAGTCCACACCGGACTCGGCGACCTTCGCCAGTGCCTCGCGGCCGACGAAGTCGCCTTCCTTGTCGAGCTTCACGACGCGGCCGAGGTTCGCGTTGTACGGCGTCAGGGCCGTCGTCAGCTCGTTGCCGTACAACGGCATCCCGGCTTCGAGGCGCAACGTGTCGCGGCAGCCGAGGCCGCACGGCTTGAGGTCGTGCTCCTCGCCCGCGGAGAGCAGCGCGGCCCAGACGGCGGAGGCGTCGGCGGGCGCGACGAACAGCTCGAAGCCCTCCTCGCCGGTGTAACCGGTGCGCGCCAGCAGAACGTCGACACCGGCGACGGTCGAGGGGTAGGAGGCGTAGTACTTGACCGCCGCCAGGTCGGTCTCGGTGAGACCGGACAGGATCTCGACCGACTTCGGGCCCTGGATCGCGATCAGCGCGTACTCGGTCGACCTGTCCGTCACGACGGTGTCGAACCCGGCGGCGCGTTCCACGAGTGCCTCGGCGACGACGGTCGCGTTGGAGGCGTTGGCGACGACCATGAACTCCTCGTCGCCCAGCCGGTAGACGATCAGGTCGTCGAGCACGCCGCCGTCGGCCTGCGTGATCATCGTGTAGCGGGCTTTGCCGACCGCCAGCGCGGAGAGGTGCCCGACCAGCGCGTAGTCGAGCGCCGCGCCCGCCTGCGGTCCGGTCAGGACGATCTCACCCATGTGCGTGAGGTCGAACAGGCCCGCGGACTTGCGCACCGCGTGGTGCTCCGCGAGCTCGCTCGAGTAGCGCAGCGGCATCCGCCAGCCCGCGAAGTCGGTGAACATCGCGCCGAGCTGCTCGTGCTCGGCGTTCAGAGGCGTGAGGCGGGACATCAGAACGCTCCTTGTGGGTGCGCCGAAGAGCCGGGCGGCGCCGGCTGAGGCAACAGAAGAATGACACGGTCCATCGGAGACTCCTCCCTAGAGCGAGCCTCCCCCTCTGTCATGAGCCTGAGAGCTTCACCACCGCAGTGGTTTGCACCGTGGGCGAGGCCGATGGGCCTGCTTTCCAGAGTTGCCTTCGTCGTGCGGTAGGGGTACCTGAGAGATTCCGGGGAGGAGTTGCTCCTTCGGCGCCCGCGGCGGCCCGGGGATCCGGGACCGGCGGGACTCTCCCGCGCGACATCGACGGCCGTGTTCAGTTGTCAGCCCCAGACGCTAGCAGGCCAAACGTCACAGCGGCACGCCCTGCGCGGTCTTCTCGACCACTTTGCGCTCCGCGTAGAACGACACGAACGGGATCGTGCCGGCGAGCAGCACCAGGACCGTGCCCTTGATGGACCAGCGCAGCTTCAGCGCCAGGTCGACGGCGATCACCAGGTACACGGCGTAGAGGAAGCCGTGGATCGGGCCGACGACCTTCATGGCGCCGCCCATGTCGGCGGCGTACTTGAACACCATCGCCACGCACAGGAGCAGGAGGAAGACTCCGACCACGTAAGCCATGACCCTGAACCGGGTCAACGCACCCTTCATCTGCCCGCCTCCGCGCTCAACGACCGTCCCGCGCGTTGAGGTCCGCGAGCATGCGGTTGTAGGCCGCGAGCTCCGCGTCTTCGTCGTCGTCGAGGTGCTCGACAGGCGCGGGTTTGACGGCGTCAACGGTAGCCACCGGCTCGGGCGCGTCCGCAACCGGCTCCGATGCGAGAGCCTCGTCACGGTTCTGGGTCGCCAACCGGCGGAAGCGCCACACCATGAAGATGGGGAAGAGGCCGAAGAGCGGCCACTGGAGCACGTACCCGAGGTTCTGGAACGTGCCGCTGGCGGACTCGAAACGCTGCCACTGCCAGTACGCGAGACCCCAGCACACGACCAGCGCCACCAGACAGGCGAACGCGATCAGCAGGCGTTTGGGGGTAAGGAGGCCGCGCACGACCTCCACACTACTTGGGTACCGCCACCCCGATCGACCACAGGTGAGCGGGGTACCAGCGAACACGGGGCCCCGGTCGGGAGGCCCCGTCCTCTTTTATGCCACGCCGTCCCGGCGCTGCCTCTGCAGACGTGCGACGCACCAGGCCGCGGCGGAGCCACGGCGGAGGTGCTGGAGAACCGTCATCGGTCCCAGGCGCCGTCCGAGGTCGGCGGGCGTCAGGCCGGCAGCGCGGTAGTCGAGCGCGCGCTGGTCCAGCGGGCTGATGCCCGCGTCCCACCACTGCTCGGCCTCGCTGACGTCACCGACGAGCTGCCAGTAGCTCGCTGCGGCGGCGAGCAACGCCTCGGGTGCCTCCGGCGCCCTCTTGCGCATCGCGGCCACGTAGGCCGGATCCGCCGAGTCGACCTTGACCAAGCCGCGCGACCCGCTCCTGGAAGCACCCCGCTGCACGGGAATGCCCGGCGCCGAGGGGGGAGCCTCGGCGAGCCACGCGTTCTTGATCCGGTTCACCTCCTGCATCTCTGCGTCGTCAGACCGTTCAGCCGCCCACTGCTTCAAGAGCTCGTGGACCCCGGAGTCCTCGACCATCCATGCCTCCTCGTCGGTCGGGGATCGGCCATTGCAGCGGAAGGTATTCGGTAGGTCTGACAATCGCCAGACCCTGAATCGCCAGAACACCCGTTACCAGTGCGTGATTGGCCGCATTCCACCCGTCCGGCTCAACGCGAACGGCCGAAGATCACGGAGCGTCACTGGTTGATCGGCGTCGCCGTCCCGAAGAGGCTCCTGACGAAGGTGATGATCGACTCCGCGCCGTCCCGCAGCCAGCCCAGCACCGTCTGGACCGCGCCGGCGGACTCCTCGGGCCGGGTGATCAGGAGGAACAGCACCAGCGCGACGACCGCCAGCACTAGCACCTTCTTGAGGTTCACAGGTACCTCTCCGTCCATGTCGCTCTCAGCTGAGGCGGCGGACCGCCGTGTCACCCGACATGGTCCACCATTCACCCTTGCGATGAACAACGACCACGTCCGACACGCCACACGATCCGGCAGCGACGCACGCCTGCATCGCACCCAATGTCACTCGAATGGCGTATAAAGAGGGCCACATCCAGCGCCGATGTCCTGGGCACGAGGTGAACACGGACTCCCTCGCATCCCACAGCTTGGACACGAACTGATGCACTGAGCCTCACCCGATTGCCGAAGGCCAGGCATCACGCTCCGTCACGTCGTCGTGGCGCAATTTAATGCGCACCCGAACATTCATCCAATTACTCCGGATCGACGCAGTTCCATAATTTCGGCGTCCGGCACACCGATCCCGGCGAGCACTTCCGCGGTGTTCGCCCCCGCCTCGGCGGGAGGGCTCGGGACGGCCGTCGGCGTGCGGTCGAAACGGGGCGCCGGCGCCGGGTGCCGCGCACCCGCGACGTCCACGAAAGTGTTGCGTGCCGTGTTGTACGGGTGATTCGCCGCCTCGTCGGGGCTCAGCACCGGCGCCAGGCACGCGTCCGTGCCCCGCGCGAGGTCCGCCCACTCGTCCCTGGTCTTCGTCTTCACCGCCGCCGCGATGCGTTCCCGCAGCTCAGGCCAGTTCGCCGGGTCGTCGCGCGACGGCGCGTCCGCGAGGTCCAGCACACGCACGAGGTCGGCGTAGAACTTCTGCTCCAACGCGCCCACGGCCACGAACCGCCCGTCCGCGGCCTCGTAGACGTCGTAGAACGGCACTCCCCCGTCGAGCATGTTCTCGCCGCGCCCGCCCCGCCACAGGCCCGCGGACCGCATCCCGTGCAGGAACGTCGTCAGCAACGCGACCCCGTCGACCATCGCCGCGTCGACCACCTGGCCACGCCCGGAGCGCTCCCGTTCGTACAGCGCCGCGAGCACGCCGAGGGCCAGCAGCAGCCCGCCGCCGCCGAAGTCGCCCAGCAGGTTGATCGGGAACGACGGTGGCCCGCCCGCGCGGCCGAGGGGTTCGAGGGCGCCCGCGACGGCGATGTAGTTGATGTCGTGCCCTGCGCGGTCGGCGAGCGGCCCGTCCTGGCCCCAGCCGGTCATGCGCCCGTAGATGAGGCGCGGGTTGCGGGCGAGGCACTGCGCCGGTCCGATGCCCAGCCGTTCGGTGACACCCGGCCGGAAGCCCTCCACCAGCACGTCCGACCGCTCGACGAGCTTCAGCACCAGCTCGGCGCCCTGCGGCGTGCGGGTGTCGATGGCGATCGAGCGCCGGTTGCGGCCGAGGAAGTCGCCCGGGATCATCGGCCGGCTTCCCGGCTTGTGCACCTGGACGACGTCCGCGCCCAGGTCGGCGAGCACCATGCAGCCGAACGGCGCGGGCGCGAGACCCGCGAGCTCGACCACGCGGAGACCTTCCAGGGGGCCGCTCACAGGGACCTCGCGATGATTTCCTTCATGATCTCGTTCGTGCCGCCGTAGATCCGCTGCACGCGGGCGTCGGACCAGGCACGTGCGATCGGGTACTCGGTCATGTAGCCGTAGCCGCCGAAGAGCTGCACGCACTCGTCGACGACCCTGCTCAGCCGGTCGCTGGCCCACCACTTCGCCATCGCCGCGGTCGGCACGTCCAGCTCGCCGCGCAGGTGCTTCTCAATGCACTCGTCGATGAACGCCCTGGTCACGGCCGCCTCGGTGGCGCACTCGGCGAGCTTGAACCTGGTGTTCTGGAACTTGATCAGCTCCTTGCCGAACGCCTGGCGCTCCTTCACGTACCTCAGCGTCACGTCCACGGCCGCCTCGATGCCCGCGATGCTGGCGACGCCGATGATCAGGCGTTCCTGCGGCAGCTGCTGCATGAGCTGGACGAACCCGAGGCCCTCCTGGCCGCCGAGGAGGTTCGCGGCGGGCACCCGGACGTCGTCGAAGAACAGCTCGGCGGTGTCCTGCCCCTTCATGCCGACCTTGTCGAGCACGCGGCCGCGGCGGATGTCGTTGTCCACGACGAGCAGCGAGATGCCGGTGGCGCCCTGCGCCGGGTCGGTCTTGGCAGCGACGATGACGAGGTCCGCGAGCGCGCCGTTGGTGATGAACGTCTTCGAGCCGCTGATGACGTACTCGTCACCGTCCTTGACGGCCCTGGTCCGGATGCCCTGGAGGTCGGAGCCCGCGCCGGGCTCGGTCATCGCGATGGCGCCGACGTACTCGCCGGACGCGAGCTTGGGCAGCCAGCGCCGCTTCTGCTCCTCGGTGCCGTAAGAGTTGAGGTAGTGGGCGACGATGCCGCTGTGCACGCTGTTGCCCCATGAGCTGTCGCCCGCACGCGCCTGCTCTTCCAGCAGCACGGCCTCGTGCGCGAACGTGCCGCCGCCACCGCCGTACTCCTCGGGGATGCTCAGGCACAGCAGGCCCAGCTCACCGGCCTTGCGCCACAGCTCGCGGTCGACCTGCTTCTGCTCGGCGAAGCGTTCGGCGTGCGGCGTGACCTCCTTCTCGAAGAACGTGCGCGCCAACTGGCGCAACTGGTCCAGGTCGCTGTCCATCCACCGCGATCGACGCTCTGCCATGAGGTCCACGAAACCACCGCGAGGTGATCCACGCCATGACCGGCACGCGTCGCCGTCCCCCGAAAATCTGAGCGAAATTCCCACTCCGGCCGCTCGGACGAGCCCATCCTCCCGGTCTCCGGAGCGACGGGTGAGCTAATCGGTCACCCCGCACGGTCATGGCCAGCTCGCCGGGGCGGGCCTAGCGTGGACGTCATGAGCGAAGCCTTGATCTTCGACGCGGTGCGCACGCCGCGCGGCAAGGGCAAGCGCGGGTCGCTGCACAGCGTCCGGCCCGTGGAGCTGGCCGCCGGTGTGCTGCGCGCGCTGTCCGAACGCAACTCCCTCGACACCTCCGCGGTGGACGACGTCGTGTTCGGCGTCGTGTCGCCGCTCGGCGAGCAGGGCGGCGACATCGCCCGCACGGCCGTCCTGGCCGCCGGGTGGGACCAGCGTCCCGCCGGCGTGCAGCTCAACCGGTTCTGCGCCTCCGGCCTGGAGTCGGTGAACCTCGCCGCGGCCAAGGTCGCGTCCGGTTTCGAGGACCTGGTGGTCGCCGGTGGCGTCGAGTCGATGTCGCGCGTGCCGATGGGCTCCGACGGCGGCGCGTGGGCGATCGACCCCACGACCAACTTCGACCTGTCGTTCGTGCCGCAGGGCGTGTCGGCCGACCTGATCGCGACGCTGGAGGGCCACTCGCGCACGGACGTCGACGCGTGGGCCGCCCGGTCGCACGCCCGCGCGTTCGAGGCGCAGAAGAACGGCTGGTTCGAGCGCTCGGTCGTGCCGGTCGTCGACCAGAACGGCACGGTGGTGCTCAAGGAGGACGAGACGATCCGTCCCGAGTCCACCGTCGAGTCGCTCGGCAGGCTCAAGCCCAGCTTCCAGTTCCACGGCGACCTCGGCTACGACACCGTCGCGATCGACCGCTACCCCACCGTCGAGCGCATCAGCCACGTCCACACGCCCGGCAACTCGTCGCAGATCGTCGACGGCGCCGCGGCCATGCTGATCGGCTCCGCCGCGGCCGGGAAGGCGCTGGGACTGACGCCGCGCGCCCGGATCGTGTCCGTCGCGGTCGTCGGCACCGAACCGACGATCATGCTCACCGGCCCGGCGCCGTCGGCCCGCAAGGCGCTCGACAAGGCGGGCCTCTCGGTCGAGGACATCGACCTGTTCGAGGTCAACGAAGCGTTCTCGTCGGTCGTGCTGAAGTTCCTGAAGGACATGGACGTCCCCGAGGAGAAGGTCAACGTCAACGGCGGCGCCATCGCGCTGGGCCACCCCCTCGGCGCCACCGGCTGCATGATCCTCGGCACCCTGCTCGACGAGCTGGAGCGCCGGGACCTGCGGCGCGGCCTCGCCACGTTGTGCGTGGGCGGCGGCATGGGCATCGCGACGATCATCGAGAGGGTCTGAGGACAGTGTCGAACTCTCCTGGCACGTTCCACTACGACAAGGACGCGGACGGCGTCGTCACGCTGACGATGGACATGTCCGGCTCCGCCAACGTGATGAACGACGAGTACCGCGAGCTGATGGGCGACGCCGTCGGCAAGCTCGAGGCCGACGACATCACCGGTGTGATCATCACGTCCGCCAAGAAGACGTTCTTCGCCGGTGGCGACCTGAACGTGCTGATCGCGATCACGCCCGAGACCGCCTCGCAGGCGCTGGAAGGCGTCGAGGAGCTCAAGGCCCAGCTGCGGCGCCTGGAGAAGCTCGGCAAGCCGGTCGTGGCCGCCATCAACGGCACCGCGCTCGGCGGCGGCTTCGAGATCGCGCTGGCCGCGCACCGCCGGATCGTGTTGAACGACAACAAGATCCGCGTCGGCCTGCCGGAGGCGACGCTCGGCCTGCTGCCCGGCGGCGGTGGCGTCACGCGCATGGTGCGGCTGCTCGGCGTGCAGAAGGCGTTGCCGTTGCTCATGGAGGGCAAGCAGCTCCGCCCGGAGCGCGCTCTCCAGGCCGGGATCGTCGACCAGCTCGTCAACACGCCCGAGGAGCTGCTCTCCGAGGCCCGCGCGTGGATCAAGGCGAACCCGTCCGCGACCCAGCCGTGGGACGTGCAGGGCGCGGGCGTGCCGGACCTGAAGTTCGGCGACACCAACAGCTACGGCCTCCTCGCCGCCGCCCCCGCCGTGCTGAGCAAGAAGACGCACGGCGCGTACCCGGCACCGAAGAAGATCATGGCGGCGGCCGTCGAGGGCGCGTACGTCGACTTCGACACGGCGCTGAAGATCGAGGGCCGCTACTTCGTGGAGCTGGCCTCCGGTCAGGTCTCCAAGAACATGATCACGGCGTTCTGGTTCAACCTCAACGAGGTCAACGGCCGCGCGTCGGCCTCCGGCAAGCGCGTGGCGAAGCTCGGCGTGCTCGGCGCGGGCATGATGGGCGCCGGAATCGCCGAGGTGTCCGCGAAGGCGGGCATCGAGGTGGTCCTGAAGGACGTGACGCTGGAGGCGGCGCAGAAGGGCGCACAGGGCCTGGAAGGCATCACGCCGACCGACTCCGACGACGACCTGGCGGGCTGCGACCTCGTCATCGAGGCCGTCTTCGAGAACCGCGAGCTGAAGAACAAGGTGCTGCCCGCCGCCGAGGCGAACGCGCTGCCCGACGCGGTGATCGCGTCGAACACCTCGACGCTGCCGATCACCGGTCTCGCGTCCGCGGTGACGGCGCCGGAGCGGTTCATCGGCCTGCACTTCTTCTCGCCGGTGCCGAAGATGCGGCTCGTGGAGATCATCCGCGGCGAGAAGACGTCCGAGGAGACGCTCCAGCGCGCGCTCGACTACGTGCGGCAGATCGGGAAGACCCCGATCGTCGTCAACGACTCGCGCGGCTTCTACACCTCGCGGACGTTCGGCACGTACGTCATCGAGGCGATCACGATGCTGGCCGAGGGCGTCGCCCCGGCGTTCATCGAGAACGTCGCCAAGAAGGCGGGCATGGCCGTCGGGCCGCTGGCCGTCTCCGACGAGGTGACGCTGACGCTCCAGCTGAAGATCCACGACCAGACGCTCGCCGACGACCCGACTCTCGTGTCGGAGAGCCCGGCGTACGACCTCATCCGCGAGCTGGTGTCGCTGGGCCGCAGCGGGAAGTCGTCCGGCGCGGGCTTCTACGAGTACCCGGAGGGCGGCAAGAAGTTCCTCTGGCCGGAGCTCACCACCCGCTACGCCAAGGCGGACGCGGGAGTGTCCGAACAGGACGTTCGCGACCGGCTGCTGTTCGTGCAGGCGCTGGAGACGGTGCGCTGCCTGGACGAGGGTGTGCTCACGTCCGTGGCGGACGCGAACATCGGCTCGATCTTCGGGTTCGGCTTCGCGCCGTGGACCGGCGGCACGCTGCAGTTCATCAACTCCTACGGCGTGCAGGCGTTCGTGGAGCGGGCCGACTACCTCGCCGACACCTACGGCGAGCGGTTCCGTCCTCCCGCCTCGCTGCGGGAGCGCGACAGGTTCTAGGCGCGGTAGGAGCCGGGTGAGGACCCGGTCCACCGCTTGAAGGCCCGGTGGAAGGCGCTCGCCTCGGAGAACCCGAGGCGCAGCGCCAGCTCCTCCACCGACTCGCCTCCGCGCACCAGTGACGCCACCGCCTGGTCGCGCAGCAGCTGCTCCCGCACCTCGCGGAACGACGTCCCCTCCGCGGCCAGCCTGCGCCGCAACGTCGGCGCGGACACCCCCAGCGCGGCCGCCACGGCCTCCAGCCCCGTCACCCCGCGCCCGAGCAGCCGCCGCACGTGCCCGGCCGTGTCCGCCCCGTGGTCGCGGCGCGACAGCAGCTCCGCCGGCGAGTGCCGCAGGAAGCGCTTCAACGCCGCCTCGTCCTGCACGACCGGCATGCGCAGGAACTTCTCGTCGAACGAGATGGACGTGGCGGGCGCGCCGAACCGCAGCGGACAGCCGAAGATCAGGTGGTACTCGGCGGCGTGGGCGGGCTCGGGATAGCCGAGCTCGGCACTCCTCAACGGAATCCGGCGGCCGATCAGCCACGACGAGAACCGGTGCCACAGCACGAGCAGCGACTCGGTCAGGAAGTGGTCGGGGTCGCCGGGGATGTCGAGCGTGAAGCGCCCCCCGTCGAGCGCCAGCGACAGCGGCTGGTCGAACAGCGAGTAGAACGCGAGGCCGCGCCGCAGCGCCGACTCCAGGTCCGGGCAGTGCACGGCCAGCAGGCACATCATCGCGAACGTGCCGCGTTTGGACGGCCGGGGCCCGAAGCCCATGAACTCGTCGTCGAGGACTTCCCAGAGCGTCTGGATGAACTTCGTGTACTGCGCGGGAGTGACCCGCGCCCGGTCGTCGTCGAGCAGGCTGGCGGGGATGCCCGCGCCCCGCAGCACGACGGACGGCTCCTCGCAGGCGCGCAGCGCGGCCCGCACGTAGTGGATCGCCACGGTCCGGGAGTGCACGACCCACAGTAGAACGCCGACGGCGGTGAGGCGGCTCCAGGGAGAGCAGAGCCGCACCACCGCCGTCGAAAGGCCCACCTGGTGAGCCGGTGCTCCTCGCCGACGGGGCTTCCGCACGCCCATCGGCCAGGGACGATGTGATGTTGTGTCCCCAAACGATATTTGGTCTAGACCAGGAATGTCAATAGAGCGAAAAGAGCACTTTTCGCGGCATGTTTCACGCTTGTTCCAACGGCGCTACGGCGAAGCCCGCGGAGAACCTCTTGCACCAGATCACGACGCTCCGAATGGTCGAGACGTCGACTTCCGCGGGAATCTCGTAGACCTGGTCACCCCGGTTGCCCTTCAGCTTGCCAAGGCTCGTGAACCCCTGCCCGAACGTTTTCTCCGACGAGCCGGACGGGTGCGGCGAGAGGTAAACGTACAGGTCAGGCCCATCACTGGTGTTCAACGCGGCGAACTGGACCGAATGCGCGCCACCCGGCAACCTGACCAAACTCGCCTTACCCGTGGTCGTGTGCTCAAGCGACCGCCACTCCCCAGTCGCCACCTCCCGAGGCGTTTCCTCGACGACCGGCGGAGCACTGGACGAAACTGACTCGGGAGTCAACGAAGGCACCACCTGACTGCTGCTGACCGGCGGCACCAGCAGCGCCTCGTGCGTTTCGCGAACCGTGAGCAGCCGCCAGGGCTGGAAGAGGTACAACCCGACCCCCAACGCGACCACGAGGAAAACTGAGACGGGAATCAGGAATCGACGACGACTCATACCGAAAATACTGACCCAAACAGACCCGGAAAGAGCTTACGGAGTTGTTAGGGCCCGCCACCCGCCCAACCCTCCGCCAGGTTCACTCGCACGGGTGACGCTCCACCGTGGCACTCCTACCCACAACCGCGCTGGTAGCACCCCTTCCCACCCCCGGCGGAGCACCCCCGAACATCACAGTCCGATGACGACACCCACTCAACCACCGCGCCCCGGCAACCGATAAGGCAAACGGCGCCCGTTCCCCACGACATCGCACCGCCGTGTCCAACCGGGAACAGGACCCACCCGACTTCACCCCGAAGAGCAAGTGAGGAGGACTGCTGTGCGCGCACTGTGGGCAGCAGGTGGTTCCGCCGTGTTCGGGTCCGCACTGCTAGGTGTGCTGGTGGGCATGCTCATCCACAACGCGAACACCGACGAACCGCAGAGCGGCCCCCCGGCCTCCACCTGGACCAGCTCCACGTACAGCACCCCGCCGCTCCCGGCGGAAAGCCCCACCCCCGCCAGCACCACCGAGAACAGCCCTGTCAACGCCCCGGACCCCCGGCCACCGGCCCCGCGGGCGACAACCACCCCACCCCCGGCAGAGCCGAACCCGGCGGCCCCACCCCCGGAAACCGCACCCCCACCGCCGACGACGAGCGCCCAGCCGTCAGGCTGGTCGTGCAGCCCCCTGAACCCCCTGCCACCACCCACGTGCAAGAACCAGGAAAACGGCCGCTAGCGGCAGCACGCCGAGCGATGGCGCAGCGAGCGGTCCCGAGCACGGCGAGGCGCGGTGGTGGCTCCTTCGGGAGTGCCGGGAGCCCTCGGAAAAGGTGGGCGACGCCCCCCCAACCGGTCAGGCGGACTCGCGCCGAACCAGCACAGTCGGCAGCATCTCCTTCTTGGACTTCACGGTCTCGTCCCGGAGCAGCTTCATCAGATGCCCGACCATGTGCTTGACCTGCTCATCGGAGTCCTGCCGGACGGACGTCAACGGCGGCGAGGTGTGCTCGGCAATGGACACATGATCGTCGAACCCGACCACGGCGACATCCTCGGGAACCCGCCGGCCAGCCTCGTGCAGCGTCTCCAACGCCCCAGCGGCCATCAGGTCGGAAGCCACGAACACGGCGTCCAGCTGAGGCACCCGCCCCAACAACGCGGCCATGGCCTTACGTCCACCCTCCCGGGTGAACCCTCCGTCCTCGGTCAACCGAGCCACAGCCCGATCGTCCAACCCGAGCGCCGACCGGAAGCCGTTCAACCGGTCAAGAGCGGACAACTCGTCCACCGGCCCGGAAACGTGCACGATCTTCTTGCGCCCAAGCGATTTCAGATGTTCGGTGGCAAGTACCGCGCCACCCTCGTTGTCGTTGTCGACGAGGTGCATCCCGCGCAACGAACCCCAAGGCTTGCCCGCGTACACCACCGGCAACGGCAGCTTCTTCACCACGGACACGAGCTGGTCGTTCTTGTGCGGCGCGAACACCAGCGCACCGTCCACGTGGCCCCCGGCGAGGAACCGGTGGGCACGGGCCTGGTCGTCGGGCGAGTGCACCAGCATCAGGACCATCTGCACGTCGACGTCGGCCAGCGCCCGCGCGCCCGCGCGGATCAGCCGGGCGAAGTGCGGGTCGTCGAAGATCTTGGGTTCCGGCTCGGAGAACACCGCGGCCACGGCTCCGGTGCGGCGGGTGACCAGTGCCCGTGCGGCGCGGTTCGGCTGGTAGCCCAGTGCCAGCACGGCCGCGTTGACCGCCTCCAGCGCTTCGGGACTGACGCGCGGGGACGCGTTCAGCACTCGTGACGCCGTGGCGCGGGACACCCCAGCCCTCGCGGCAACGTCTTCCAACGTCGGACGCGCGTGGATGGACACGGGCACCACTCCTCGATGAAAACCTTTGATCCGCCAAGCAGCTTAGCCGCAAGCGATCTCCGAGGAGTGTCTCCGCGCTGTTCACCGTGTTTTTTCGGGCACCGCCGCTGCCTCGCGGGCCTTCAGCGCACGCCCGCGAGGCGCGATGGAAACGCGGAGCAGTCCGTCCTCCCGGCGTGTCGTGGCTTCGAGGCCCGCGCGGGCGGCGGTGTGGATCAGCGCCGACTCGGACGGCAGGCACCACGCGACGAGCTCGGTGTAGCCGGCGGCCCTGGCGTCGGAGGCCAGCGCGCCGAGCAGGGCCGTGCCGACGCCGCGGCGCTGCCAGGCGTCCTCCACCAGCAGCGAGATCTCGGCGCAGTCCGGTGTGCCGGTCTGGATGAGCTGGCCGAGCGCCACGACCTGGTCCGCGCACTGGGCGAGGACGGTCGTGCCGCGCGGCGGGTTGAGCAGGCGGTGCAGCCAGCGGCGGGGCAGGGTGCGCATGCCGGAGTGGTAGCGGTTGAACAACGTCCTCATGGAACAGCGGGAGTGCAGGCCCGCGACGGCGTCCTCGTCGGACCCGGTGCCGGGACGCAGGACGAAGGCCACGCCGTCGTCGCTCAGCGCGCCCCGCAACGCCGGCGCCGGTGCGTCCACGATGTCCAGCAGCGCCTGCGCGCGGGTCAGCTCGACCTGGGTGAACCTGGACCAGCCGCGCCGGGCCACCAGGTCGCCGAACTGGGCCTGGCCCTCCTCCGCCGTGCCGTGCGTGACCGCGTCGGCGGACAGCACCTGGCGCAGCGCCTCCGCGGTCCGCTCCGGGTCGGCCAGCGCCATCTTCGCCGCGCGCAACGCGGCGGTCGGCTCGTCCACCAGGTCGCGCACGTCGGCGCTGGTGATCCCGACGCACTTGGCGCCTTCGCTGCGGACCGCCTCGACGAGGTCGGCGGGCAGCACCCCTTCTCCCGCGCGCACGACGATCTCGTCGAGCACACCGCCGGGAACGGGGATCACCTGCAACGCGAGGACGTTGCAGTCGGCCGCGGCCAGCCGGACCGTGACGCGTGCAAGCGCGCCGGGGCTGTCGCTGAGTTCGAAGCGCATGCGCCAGGTCGAGGTCATGGCGTCCAGGGTTCACGGGCGTTGTTGCCGCGACGCGAACCACGGGTAAAACGCTCGGAAGCACGGCACGGAGAACATCACTCGCCGTGAGACCGGTCCTGCGCGGTGTGACCACCACAGCAGAGAGCGCTCCCACCCACGAGGGGGTGGGAGCGCCGGATCCTCGATCAGAGGGTGTAGCCCTGCGCGGGCAGGCCGTTCTGGCTGATGATCCGGGACAGCGCGACCGCACTCTCCTTCACCGTGCGCCGCTGCGTCTCGAAGTCGACGTGCACGATCCCGAACCGCTGCGAGTACCCGGCCGCCCACTCGAAGTTGTCGAGCAGCGACCACGCGAGGTAGCCGCGCACGTCGGCGCCCTGCTCGATCGCCTGGTGGACCGCACGGACGTGGTCCAGCAGGTACCTCGTCCGCTCGGTGTCGGTGACGCGGCCCATCTCGTCGACCGTGTCGGGGAACGCGGACCCGTTCTCCGTGACCACCAGCGGGATGTCGCCGGTGTCGCGGGACAGCCGGACCAGCAGCTCGGTGAACGCGCCCGCGTTCTGCTCCCAGCCGAACCCGGTCACCTCGCCCTGCGGCGGCTCCAGCGTCACGCCGCGCAGCCCGGCGTGCGGACCGGCGGGCACGTGGTCCGGGTCGGCGGGAGCGACGCGGGTCGGGCTGTAGTAGTTGACGCCGATCCAGTCGACCGGGGTCGCGATGGTCTCCATGTCGCCGTCGCGCACCACGTTCGTCCAGTCGCCCAGCCACGACGTGTCCTGCAGGACGTCGATCGGGTAGCCGCGGCCGCACACCGGGTCGAGCAGGATGCGGTTCTGCAGGCCGTCGACCTTGCGGACCGCTTCGGCGTCGTCGCCCAGGATCGTGCTGAAGTTCAGCACGATCGACAGCCGGTGCGACTCGGGGGCCTGCGCGCGCAACGCCTGCGTGGCAAGGCCGTGGGCCAGCAGCAGGTGGTGCGCCGCCTCCAGCGACGCCACCGGGTCGGCGATGCCGGGGGCGTGGATGCCGTTGCCGTAGCCCAGGAACGCCGACACCCACGGCTCGTTCAGCGTGGTCCACGCCTGCACCCGGTCGCCCAGCCGGTCTTGCACGATCGTGGCGTACTCGGCGAAGCGGTACGCCGTGTCGCGGTTGCGCCAGCCGCCGAAGTCCTCCAGGACCTGCGGCAGGTCCCAGTGGTAGAGGGTGACCATCGGCTGGATGTCCTTCTCCAGCAACGAGTCCACGAGCCGGTCGTAGAACGCGAGCCCGCGCTCCTCCACCGGGCCGCTGCCGGTGGGCTGGATCCGGGGCCACGCGACCGAGAACCGGTACGCCGCCAGGCCGAGCGAGGACATCAGCTCGACGTCGGAGGCGTACCTGGTGTAGTGGTCGCACGCGGGGTCACCGGTGTCGCCCGCCAGGACCTTGCCGGGTGTCGCGGCGAACGTGTCCCAGATCGAGGCGCCACGTCCGTCCACAGTGGTCGAACCCTCGATCTGGAACGCCGCGGTGGCCGCGCCCCAGAGGAAGTCCGGCGGGAAGGTCAGCACCTCCCGTCCGACCTCGACGTCCGAGTCGGTCGTCATCCTCATCCCTTCACGGCGCCCTGCATGATGCCGCCCACGATCTGGCGGGACAGCAGGACGAAGATCGCGATCACCGGCAGCACCGCGATGGAGGCGCCGGCGAGCATCAGCGAGTAGTCGGTGTAGTAGCCGCTGGCCAGCGTCGAGAGCGCGACCTGGACCGTCGGGCTGTCGTTGGGGTCCAGCACGATCAGCGGCCAGAAGAAGTCGTTCCACGCGGTCATGAACGTGAACATGCCCAGCACCGCCGCCTGCGGGCGCACCGCCGGGAACCCGACGTGCCAGAACGTCCGCAGCACCGAGCACCCGTCGACGCGCGCCGCCTCGATCAGCTCGTACGGCACGGTCTCCTCGCACGCCTGGCGCATCCAGAACACCGCGAACGAGCCGATCAGCACCGGCACGATGACCGCCTGCAGGGTGCCGTACCAGTCGAGGTCCGACATCAGCATGTACAGCGGGATCACGCCGAGCTGCGTCGGCACCATCGCGGTGCCCAGCACGACGAGGAACAGCGTGTCGCGGCCCTTGAACCGCAGCCGCGCGAACGCGAACCCGGCCAGCGTGCCCAGCACGACGTTGGAGATCGCCACGCTCGACGCCACGATGAACGAGTTCTGCATGGCGAGCCAGAAGTCGACGGTGTCGAAGACGCGGGTGATGTTCTCGACCAGGTTGCCGCCGGGGACCAGCGGCGGCGTCTTCTCGCCGAGGACGGAGTTGTCCTTCGACGCCACGATGAACGAGTAGTACAGCGGGAAGATCGACGCGGCGAGCACGGCGACCAGGAACCCGTAGAGCAGCGGTCCTGCCTTCGCGTTCTTCATGCGATCACTCCTTGCCCGCGATGCGCCGCGTCAGCGTGAAGTTGACGATCGCGACCAGCAGGACGACCACGAACAGCATCCACGCGACGGTGGCCGCGTACCCGGCGTCGAACAACCGGAAGCCCTTCTCGTACATGTAGAGCACCAGCGTCTGGAACTGCCGGTCGGAGCCGCCCGTCGAGTTGTTCGCGGCGAACCCGGGGTCGAACAGCGCGGGCTCGGCGAACAGCTGCAGGCCGCCGATCGTCGAGGTGACGACGGTGAAGAGGATCGTCGGGCGGATCGACGGCACGGTGATCGACCAGAACATGCGCCAGCGCGACGCACCGTCCAAAGTGGCCGACTCGTACATGTCCTTGGGCACCGACTGCATGGCCGCCAGGTACAGCAGCGCGTTGTAACCGGTCCAGCGCCACATGACCATCGTGGACACCGCGAGGTGCGAGGCCCACGTCTCGGCGCGCCAGTCGATCGGGTCGACGCCGACGAAGCCGAGCAGGAAGTTCACGATGCCGAAGTCGCGGCCGAAGAACTGCGCGAACACCAGCGCCACCGCGGCGACCGAGATGACGTTGGGCAGCAGCACACCGGCCCGCCAGAAGGCGCTGCCGCGCAGGCCCCGGTCGAGCAGCGCGGCGAGCCCGAGCGCCGCGAGCAGCTGCGGCACCGTCGAGAGCACGAACAGGCTGAGCGTGTTGAACAGCGCGTTCCAGAAGTTGGCGTCACCGAACAGCCGCACGTAGTTCTCGAGGCCGACGAAACCCTGGTCGCCGTCGATGAGCTGCCAGTCGTGCAGCGACACCCACGCCGTGTACACGAGCGGGTAGAGCCCGAAGATCCCGAACACCAGGAAGAATGGGGCGATGACCAGGTACGGCGTGTACTTGGCGTCCCAGTGGCTCAGCTTGAAGCGCTTCGGTTCCTTGGAAGACGAGACCGAGACGGCCGAAGCCGTCTCGGTCTCCTGACGCGTCACCGTCACTTGGCGGCGTCCTGTGCTTCCTTCAGCGCCTGCGTCCACGCGTCAGCCGCCGACTGCTTGCCCTGCTCGACACGGGTGAGCGCGGTGCCGAACACGGGTCCGACCTTCGAGTCCTTCGTGCCGCGGTAGGTCGGCTTCAGCGACTCCGCGGAGGTCGCGAAGATCTGGCCGACGGGAGCGTTGTTGAAGTAGTCGTTGACCGTGGCCTGGACCTCGGCGTCCTGGTAGACCTTCGGCTGGCTGGGCAGGTTGCCGGTCTCCTTGAAGATCCGCTTCTGCTGCTCGGGGGCGGTCAGCCACTTGGCCAGCTCGTACGCCTCCTTGGGGTGCTTGCCCTGCTTCGGGACCGCGAGGAACGAGCCACCCCAGTTGCCGCCGCCACCGGGCGCGGTCGTCACGTCCCACTTCCCGGCCGCCGCGTCACCGGCACCCGCCTTGATCAGCGCGAGCGCCCAGGCCGGGCAGGTGGTGGTGGCGAACGAGCCCTGCTTCAGCGCGACGTTCCAGTCCTGGCTGAACGGTTCGAGCGCACCGGTCTGCTGCTTGGCGCCGATGGCCGCCGCGGTCTCGAAGGCCGTCTTGACCTTGGCGTTCGACTCCGCGATGTAGGAGTCGTCCTTCGCCGAGAAGTAGCCCTCCTCGGTCTGGTCGAGGATCGCCTTGTAGACGTTGCGGCCGGTGTCGACGAACTTCACGTTCGGCGTCTTGGCGGTGAACTGGTCGGCGACCTTGGCGTAGTCCTCCCAGGTCGGCCACAGCTTCGCGACCTCGGTGCGGTCCGTCGGCAGGCCGGCGGCCTCGAACAGGTCGCGGCGGTAGCAGAGGCCGAGGCTGCCCATGTCGGTGCCGAGGCCGAGCACGAACTCACCGCCGTCGGCGGTGCCCTGGTTCCACTTCCACTCGGCCCACTGGTCCTTGAGGTCCTTCGCCCCGTACTCGGCGAGGTTCACGAACTTGTCCTTGGAGGCGCGGAACTGGGAGATCACGCCCTCCTCGAGGGCGACGATGTCCGCGGCACCACGACCACCCGCGAGCTGGGTCGCGAGCTGCGTGTTGTGCTGCTCCATCTTGACCTTGCGCTGCTCGATCTTGATGTTCGAGTGCGAGGCCATGTACTCCTCGATGAGCTTGTCGTACCCGAAGTCGGAGAAGAGGCCCAGGGACAGCTCGATCTTGCCGTCGGCCTCGGAACTTCCGCCGCAGCCGGCGGCCAGAACCATCACGAGGGTCGCAGCCACGCTGCCGACCAGCCTTCTGCTCATCCGTTCCGTCCTCCTCGACGACGCCGGTGTGGCGCAGCTAACCTTGGTGAGAGCGCTCTCACACTCGACTGGCGAGGCGCGGGTGTCAAGCGGTCGACATCGTTCCGTAACTTTGTGGAGACAGGCAACAAAAACCTGCGCGCATTCCGGTGAACGTCCCGCGGGGAACGGCGAGCGGGATCTGAACCGGTGAAGGGGGACGACCGGGCCCTCGCTCCGGTCGTCCCCACCCCAGGTAGAGGGGCTCGCGCCCGAAAAGTGACGCGCGCTCCCGAACTTTCCCGGCTTTCTTCCGCCACGCGGGGGCCCCACGTTGCCCAGAAGGAAACGTAGGGCCCCCGCGTGACCTGAAGAGCGTCGGCATGGTTCCGGGATGCGAAAAAAGTGGAGGTCCGGTGCCCCCACATCACCGGACCTCCACCGATCCCCCCGGCCGTGCGGCCCCCTGCCGCACGGCCGACCCGCCTGGCCCACACCCCCGACAGCGGGGCCGGGCGGGTGTCCTCCCCTACGCCTCCGCCATCCCCGCGACCACGGAGCTCCGCGCCGCCCGGCGGGCCGGCAGCACCGCCGCGAGCACCGCCGCGGTCACCGCCAGCGCGAGCATCCCGCCGATCTGCCCGAACGGGATGGAGAAGCTGACCTGGAGCTCGGGGCTCGACATCGCCTCGACCAGCAGCCAGCCGAACCCGGCGCCGAGCAGGACGCCGACGACCGCGCCGATGAGCGCCATCAGGATCGACTCGACGACCAGCATCTGCCGCAGCTGGCCCCTGGTCAGGCCCAGCGCCCGCAGCAGGGCGGACTCGCGGGTGCGTTCCAGCACCGACAGCGTCAGCGTGTTCGCGATGCCGAACAGGGCGATGACCAGCGCGAGCCCGACGAGGGCCCAGATGAACAGCAGGATCTGGTCGATCTGCCCGTTCAGCTCGGCCTTGACCTCCGCCGCGGAGTCCAGCACCGCGACCGGCGAGGACGCGATGGCCCGTTCCAGGTCGGCGCGCGCCGTGCCCAGGTCGGTGCCGGGCGCGAGCTTGACCAGCATCGTCTGGTAGCCGTTCAGCGGCTCCTTCGAGATCGCTTCGGCGGCGGGCAGCGTCACGATCCCGGCGCCGTAGCTGTTGTCGTTGATCAGCGCGACGATCGTGAAGTCCTTGCCGCTGATCGGGACGGTCGCGCCGAGGGTCAGACCCGCCTCCTTGGCGTCCTTCTCCCGCAGGGCGATCTGGTCGTCCTTCAGGCCGGTCAGCGTGCCCGCGGCGACCGGGGGCCGCACCAGGGAGCCGATCACGTCCGACGGGTAGCCGACGACGTCGGCGTACCGCAGCTTCGGCGACTCGCCCCAGGCCGAGACCTCGGGCGCGACCTTCTCGACGCCACGCACCTGCGCGATCTCGTCGACGAACTTCTTCGGCAGCGGCTGGCTGTAGACGTTGGACGAGATCTGGTAGTCGGTCGGGAACCGGTCGTCGACCTTCTTGGAGATCGTCTCGCGGCCACTGCCCGCCACCACGGTCACCATCGCGACGATGGTCACGCCGATCATCAGCGCCGCCGTCGTCGCGGCCGTGCGCTTGGGGTTGCGGCCGGCGTTGGCCGACGCGAGCTTCGCCGGGACACCGCGCAGCACCGTCCCGAAAAGGCGGTTCACCAGCGGCACGTACAGCGGGCCGAGGAGCAGGGCCGCGAGCAGCAGCACCATCGCGCCACCGCCGGTCAGCGCCATGGAGGCCATCTCGTCCTCCTGCCGCACACCGATGGCGACGACGCCGGCGCCGGCCAGCGCGACCAGTGCGGCGACCGCGATCCGGATCTTGCCGGTGCGGGCGACGTCGTCGGCGCTGTCGGGCTGCGAGCGCAGGGCCGCGACCGGCGCGACCTTCGTGGCGCGACGGGCGGGCAGCACCGCCGACAGCACGGTCACCACCACGCCGACGCCGAACCCGGCGACGACCGTCAGCCACGACAGCGGCAGGCGGATCGGCGCGTCGTCGCCCGCCATGCCGCCGACCGTGCCGACGAGCGCCTGCAGACCGGCCGAGACGCCGAGCCCGCCGAGGATGCCGAGGACGGACGCCACGAGACCCATGAAGACCGCTTCGGCGAGCACGCTGCGGAACACCTGGCCCCGTTCCGCGCCGACGCAGCGCAGCAGCGCGAGCTCCTTCGTGCGCTGGGCGACGAGGATCGTGAAGGTGTTGTAGATGACCATGCCCGCGACGACCAGCGAGATGGCGGCGAACGCGAGCAGGAACGTCCTGATCTCCGTGGCGGCGTCGCCGACCTGCGCCAGCGTCTCCTGGGCCAGCTGCTCACCGGTCTGCACCCGGTAGCCGGTGCCGATGGCCTTGGTGATGTTGTCGACGAGCTGCTGCTGCGACACACCGGGTGCCGCGGCGGCGACGATCTCGTAGACCCGCCGGTCCGGGATCAACGCGCTCAGGCCGTCCGGCGAGAGCACCACGTGGTCGCTACCGGACATCGACAACTTGCTCGTGCCCTGCTGGTAGGTGCCGACGATGGTGTAGACGTGCTCGGCGTTGTCCGCGTCGAGCAGCTTGAGGTCGTCACCGATCTTGAGCTTGGCGACCTGGGCGGTCTTGACGTCGATCGCGGCCTCGTCCGCCTTGGCGGGGAACTTGCCGTCCTTGAGGTCGAAGTCGCGCAGCTTCTCGGTCGTGGGCAGCGGCTGGGCCAGTGCGTTGCGCGCCTTGCCGTCGCCACCGAGCAGCGCGGTGCTGCCCATCGAACGCGAGTCGGCGCCCTCGACGCCCGGCGTGTCGCGGATCTTCCGCAGCACCTCGGCGGGGATGCCGTCCTGGTCGGGGCCGTGCTCCGCCAGGTGCACGGCCGCGTCGACGTTGCGCGCGTTGCGGGCGAAGTTGTCCCTGGTCTGCGCTTCGAGCGCGTCGCCGAGCACGAGGGTGCCCGTCACGAACGCGACGCCGAGCGCGATGGCGACGCTGGACAGCACCAGTCGCGCCGTGCGGGCCCGCAGGCCCGCCAGGATGGTCTTCAGCATTACCTCACGCCCCCAGGTGCGTGAGAGCGTTGACGACGGACTCGGTGGTGGGCTGGTGGATCTCTCCTGCCAGGCGGCCGTCGGCGAGCAGCACCACGCGGTCCGCGTAGCTCGCGGCCACCGGGTCGTGCGTCACCATGATCACGGTCTGGCCCAGCTTGCGCACCGACATGCGCAGGAAGTCGAGGACCTCGGCACCGCTGCGGGAGTCCAGGTTGCCGGTCGGCTCGTCGGCGAAGATGACCTCGGGACGGGCGACGAGCGCACGGGCGCAGGCCACGCGCTGCTGCTGGCCACCGGACAGCTCGGTCGGGCGGTGGGTGAGGCGGTCGCGCAGGCCCAGCACGTCGACGATCGTGTCGAACCACTGCTTGTCGGGCTTGCGGCCGGCGAGCTCGAGGCCCAGCAGGATGTTCTGCTCCGCGGTCAGCGTCGGCAGCAGGTTGAACGCCTGGAACACGAAGCCGACGCGGTCGCGGCGCAGCTTGGTGAGGTCCTTGTCGCTGAGCTTCGTGATCTCGGTCCGTCCGATGTGGATGGACCCGCCGTCGACCGTGTCGAGACCCGCGAGGCAGTGCATCAACGTGGACTTGCCGGAGCCGGACGGGCCCATGATGGCGGTGAAGCGACCGGCCTGGAAGGCGACGTCGATGCCGTCGAGCGCCCGCACGGCGGTGTCACCCTTGCCGTAGACCTTCACCAGGTTGTGGGCCGCCGCGGCGGTAGTGCCGACAGCACTCACATCGGACACCGGTGCAGACATGTCTCTTGCCTTCCTCGCAGGGGGAGTTCGTCGTCGAGGAAGAAGCTATGAGCAGCCCGAGTGCGCGGTCATCAACTCCGCGACGCGTTGGGCATCAGCCTGAGGTATGACAACGGGGCCTACTCCAGCAGACCCCGGTCGTACGCGATGGCCACGGCCTCCGCGCGCCGCGACGCCCCCAGCTTGGCCATGATCCGGGAGAGGTGCACGGAAACGGTCTTCTCGCTGATGTAGAGCTCCTCGCCGACCTCGCGGTTCGTCCGCCCTGAGGCCACCAGCGCGAGCACGTCGCGTTCACGCGGGGTGAAGAGGTCGACCTGGTCACGGACCGGTTCGTCCGCCCTGAGGGTGATGCGGGCCCGCTTGGCGCACGCCGCCACGGCCTCGGCGAGCGGACCGGCCTTGAGCCCGGCCGCCACCTCGTCCGCCTGGCGCAGCTGGGCCGCGGCCTCGTCCCGTCGTTCGGCCGCGAGCAACGCCTCCGCGTACCGCCACCGGCACAGCGCCTGCTCGTAGACGAGGCCGTAGCCGAACCCGTCGACCGCCGCCCGCCACAGCTCCGGGTCGCCCGCGCCGGTCAGCCTCGACTCCTCGGCGAGCGCGCGGGCGAGCCACGCCCTGCCCTCCGGTCCGAGCGACCCGGTGCGCGGGACACCGTTGCGGGCGGTGAGCCTGACGTGCTCGGCCAGCTCGCGGCCCGCCTCGACGGCGTCCGACTCGGCTCGCGCGTCCCGTCTGCGGCGCGCCTTGGCCGCGAGGTCCGCGTACCCGGCGACACCGGTCGCGCCGATCCGGATGTCCGCGAGCACCCACGGCCCGCCGAGCTCGCGCGTCCACTCCAGCGCGTCGGCGACCCGTTCGACGGCCAGCTCCGGACGGCCGCGCCACAGCGCCAGCTCACCCCCGGTGCCGCCGGTGATCACCGCGATCTGGATGTCGCGGTGCCAGTCGCCGCGCAGCTTGGTGATCGTCCGCTCCGCCCCGGCCAGGTCGCCGCGCGAGACCGTGAGGTGCGTGCCCGCGGCGGCCAGGCGTGCCGACACCGTCGACGACACGGGCATGCCGGGCGGTTCGCTCGCCCACTCCGCGTAGTCCCAGTCGCCGAGGTAGTAGTGCACGAGGACCTGGAGGATGCGGATCTCCGTGCCGTAGGTGCTCCAGGTCAGGCCGGTCTCCTGGGCGCGGTCACCCGCCTGCTTGTAGACGCGGGCCGCTTCGGCGAGCTCACCCGAGTCGTAGTACATCAGGCCGAAGTAGTACCAGGCCCGCAGCTCCGTGTTGACCGCGCCGAGCTCCCGCGCACTTTCGATCGCCCGCTCGAAGTGCACCCGCGCCTCGGCGTGCCGGTCCGCGTGGTCGTCGAGAATGCCGAGCGTCCCCAGCGCGTCCGCGACGGCACCGGGCGCCTTCGCCTCCTCGCCGTCCGCGATGGCCTTCTCCGCGAACTCCCTGGCCTCCGCGTACTTCCTCTGCTGACGCAGCAACGCGGCCATGCCACCCAGCACGCGCGCACGAGTGGCACTCGCGGGCCTGTCGCGCATCAGCTCCCACGCGCCGGTCATCACCTCGTCGTGCTCCTGGTCGTTGCCGTCGAGCGTCGACAACGCCTGCGACAACCGCAGCAACACCTCCGCGGCGTCCTCCGGAGTCTGCCCGTCGAGCGCTTTCCTCGCACTGCGCCCGAACGCGACAGCCCGTTCCGGCTGCCCCGCCGTGCCCGCGACCCACGACGCCCGCCGCAGCAGCACCGACTCGTCCACATCGGACGGACGGTCCGCCGCCGGTACGGCCGTCCACAGGTTGAGCGCCTTTTCCAGGTACCGCAACGACTCGGCGGGCGCCCCGGCCCGTTCCGCCTCTCGTGACGCCTTGATCGAGGCTTGCAACGCCTGCGGCAGGTCGTGGCTCTGGAACGCGTGATGCGCCAACGCTGCGGCGGCACCACGTTCGTCGAGGTGCTGCGCCAGGTGATGCGCGTAGGCGGCGTGCAGCCGCACCCGTTCGCCAGGCAGCAGATCGCCGTAGACGGCCTCCCTGAGAAGTGCGTGCCGGAACGCGTAGACCTCGTCGTCCTCCACGACGAGCAGGTGGTGCTGCACCAACTCACGCAACGCCGTGTCGAACGCGATGTCCGTCATCCCGGCCACTTCCCGCAACCGGTAGTGCCGCACCCTGCGCCCACGGACCGACGCGACCCGTGCGACGTGCTGCGCCTCGGGACTCAACCGTTCGACCCGGCTCAGCAACACGTCCGCGAGCGCCGACGGCAACGTCTGGTTGTCGCGCGTCGCGACCGCGATCAGTTCTTCAGCGAAGAACGCGTTGCCCTCGGACCGTTCCGCGACCTTCCGGACGACGTCCTTCGGCAGATCGTCCGACAACGCCTCGACGAACCTGCGCGCGTCCGAGGCGTTGAACGGCGTGAGATCGAGCCTGTCGACGGCGGGCAACCGGAACAGCTCGGACAGCAAGGGCCGCAACGGATGGCTGCGATGCAGATCGTCCGCGCGGTACGTGCAGACGACGAGCAACCGCTGAGAACGCAAGCGCGACAACAGGAACGACAGCAGATAGCGCGTCGAGGCGTCCGCCCAGTGCAAGTCCTCGACGACGAGCAACACCCGCTGCCGCTCGGAAAGATCAGCCAGCAACCCGAGCACCGCGTCGAACAACTGGAGCTGCCCCACGTCCTGCTCGGGCCTGCGCCCGGGAAGGAGACTCGGCGCGATCATGCTCTCCGTGCCGGGCTCCCGTTCGGCGGGCAACGCGAGCTTGGGCAACAACATCGCGAGCGCCGGCCTGCCTGCCGTGTCCGTGAGCGCGCTCAACGCCTCCGCGAACGGCAGGTACGGCAACCCGGTCTCCCCGGCGTCCAGACACCGTCCCGACAGGACGAGCGTGTCCTCCGCACCGGCCGCCAACTCGTCGACCAGCCGCGTCTTGCCGACCCCCGCGTCCCCCGCGACGAGCACTGCCCCGGCCACACCCTCCCCGGCCTGCGCCAACGCGGCACGCAACCGGCCCAGCTCGCGGTCGCGCGCGACCAACGGGATACCCGAACCGAGACGCGCCACGAGAGGCATGCTCGCACACGTCATGCGCCCGCGCCCTCGTGTTTCCGGGAGGTGCGGTGGATCACCCTCTTGATCCACGACGGGCCGGTGAGGCGCTGGGAGCGTGAGGGCTGGGAGTTCGAGCGCTGCCAGTTGCAGCGGGCGGTGCGGTGCCGGTAGTCGATCTCCGCCTTGAGCGCTTCGGGGGTCCATTCGGTCATGGAGGGGAGGGTGGTGCTGAGGGGTGGGGCGGCGGATCGGGTGATCAGGTGGGATTCGCGGGTGAGGGCCTTACGGACGGCGGGGTCGTGCGGCGCGGGTTGCGGCGAGCTCTCGCTTCGAGGTCATGCGTGTTCTCCGAATGAGCGCACCTTCTCACCCGAGCCCTTCTCCCACCACCGCGAGCCCTCTCCGGCCAAGCCCTCAAGCCGAAGAACGACCCGTCACCCCACCGACACCCGGCTCCGAGCCAGTCGCGCCCGCACCCCGTCCGCCTCCGGAGCCCCCAGCTCCGAGAACAGGGCCAAAGCCCGCTGCCAGTGAGCAGCGGCCCCGGCCGCCCCCAGCTCCTCGAACACGGCAGCCAGCCGATCGTGAGCCAAAGCCTGGTGATAGGGCGAAACGGCGTCGGAAGCCACCGCCAGAGCCGTCCGGGCGGCCCCCAGAGCGCCCTCCGCGTCCCCTGTGGCGAGCAGGGCGGTGGACATGTCCACGTGGCAAGCGGCCTCGCCGCACTGCTCGCCGACCTCGTGGTACATCCGCAGCGCCACCCGCAGCCAGGGCATGGCGTCGTCGAACCGCTGGGTCGCCAGGTAGAGGAGGCCGAGGTGGTGGTGGGCGTTGGCCTCCGCCCACTTCGAGCCGGCGATGCGGGAGATCTCCATCGCCTCGCGGTAGTGGGCCTCGGACTCCTCGGTGCGGCCCAGGTCCAGCAGGGTGCCGGCGACGGTGGTCAGGGCGCGGGCCTGCTGGTGCACGTCCTCCTTGCGGCGGGCCACTTCCAGGGCTCCTCGCTGGGCTTCGAGGGCTTCCTCGAAGCGTTCGAACTGCAGGAGGGCCACGCCGAGGTTGAACTGCATGACGAAGCGGGCGTCGTCGTCGTTGAGTGCTATCGCGGCTTGCAGGGCTGCCTCGGTGATGCGCAGCGAGGTCTCGCGTTCGGTGCGGAGCCAGAGGTAGCGGGAGAGGGTGTACGGGAGTTGCCACGCGTGGACGTGCCAGCCGGAGGACGCGGCGTGTTCGGTGGCGGCGATCAGGTTGGCGCGTTCGGCGTCGAACCACGCCATCGCGTCGGCGGCGCCGGTGAGGGGTGGTACGTGGGTGGGGCGGTGTTCGGGTGCCACGAGGACGCTGCCGCGGTTGATGGGCAGAAGGCCGTCCGCCAGGTCCGCGCAGTGCAGGTAGTAGTCGAGCATGCGGGCCGTGGCGGCGTCGCGTTCCGGTTCGGACAGCTCGCCCGCCAGGGTTTTCGTGTAGACGCGGACGAGGTCGTGGGCGACGTGCCTGCCCTGTTCGCTGACGGACAGGAGGTTGGCGGCGGTCAGTGCGTCGAGGGCGCGTTGTGCTTCCACCAGGGAGATGTCGCCCATCGCGGCCACGACGTGGGGGGTCAGGTCCGCGCCGGGGTGCAGGCCCACGATCGCGAGCAGCCGGGCCGGTAACGGCGGCAGGGCTCTGCGGGACGCGTCCAGCGCGGCTCGCACGGTGCCCTCGCCGTCCTCCAGGCCCAGCGCGACCAGCCTGCCGTGTTCGTCCTGGAGCTCCTCGACCAGCTCGGCGACGGCGAGCTTCGGGGAGACGGCGAGGCGGGCCGCGGCTATGCGCAGTGCCAGCGGGAGGCCGTCGCACAGCTCCGCCAGCTGGCGGAGGGCTTCCGCCTCGATGTCCTGCCTGCCCGCTATGCGGCCGAGCACGTCGACGGCGGCGTCCGGGGTGAGCATGTCGAGCTCGATCAGCTTCGCCTCGACCTGGGCGACGAGGCCCGCGAGGCGGCGGCGCGAGGTCACCACCACGCACGACGGCGCGCCGGGCAGCAGCGGCAGCAGGTCGGCGGAGCCGCGGACGTTGTCGAGCATCACGAGCATGCGGCGGTCGGCCAGCAGGGTGCGCAGCAGGGCCGAACGCTCGTCCACCGAGACGGGGGTGTCCGCGGCCGGGACGCCCAGGGCGCGCAGGAACCGGTTGAGCACCTCACCGATCTCCAGCGGCTCCCGGTTGGGGTCGTAGCCGTGGACGTCGACGTAGAGCTGGCCGTCCGGGAACTCCTCGCGCACCCGGTGAGCCCAGTGCAGCGCGAGCGCGGTCTTGCCGACGCCCGCCGGGCCCGTCACGAGCAGCACCGGGCCGTCGTGGTCGCGCAGCACGCCGTCCATCGCCGCCAGCTCGGCGTCCCTGCCGACCAGTGCGACCGGTGCGCGCGGCAGCTGGGCGGGGACCGTCACCGGTGCGGGCTCCGGCGGCTGGGCCTTGACCGGGGCGCGTTCCGGTTCGGGACTCTCCCCGGCCAGCACGGCCTGGTGCACGCGGCGCAGCTCGGGACCCGGTTCGACGCCGAGCTCCTCGATCAGCACGCGGCGGGCCTCCCGGTACGCCGCCAGCGCCTCGGCTTGGCGGCCCGCCTGGACGAGCGCGCGCATCAGCAGGCCGTGGCCGCGCTCCCGCAGCGGGTGCTCGGCGACCATCGTGCCGAGCTGCGAGACCAGCTCGGGTCCCTGGCCGATCGCGAGGCCCAGCTCGGCGCGTTCCTCCAGGACGGCGAGGCGGCGTTCCACCAGACGGCCGCGTTCGACGTCGGCGAAGAGACCGGAGACACCGCCCAGCGGTTCCGCGCGGAACAACGCCAGCGCGTCGTCCAGCTCCACCGCGGCTCCGGCCAGGTCACCGGTGGCGCGCAGGCGGTTCGCGAGGAGCACCTGACGTTCGAAGACGTCGAGGTCGAGCGCGCCGGGCTCGACGCGCATCAGGTAGCCGTCGCCGACGGACGTCAGCAGCTCGGCCGGCGCGCGGCGGGCGCGGTCCGGTTCGAGCGCCCGGCGCAGGCCCGCGACATAGGTCTGGACCAAATTCACGGCGCTGGAGGGCGGGTTGTCACCCCAGACGGCCTCGATGATCTGGCCCCTGCTCACCGGGGTGCCGCGGGCCAGCAGCAGGACCGCGAGCACGGCGCGCTGTTTCGCCGCACCCAGATCAACGTCCTGACCTGCGCGAACGGCTCGGAGGAGGCCGAGAACCTCGTACCTGAGGGCTTCCTCGCCGTGCGTCACCGATGTGTCCCCCGCCTGGTGGCCACCTGGAGCTTGAAGATCACTTCAGTCGGGCTCCAGTCGTGCTGTAGAAGGCATTCTTACGCTTAGCGTGTCCAACCAACCACAGACGGCGAGATCAACGGAAACCGGGGATCCGCCAGTCGGTGCGGGTTGGACCGGACAGCGGAACACCCGCTGCTCCCCATGATCGACGTGGGCCGGCCGGCGTGCAAGGGGCATCCAGCCCGCGGCGGCGGAACGCCGGCCGGCCCACGTCCCCCTTCGGAAAACATGAGAACGCCCCGGCTGGATCATCCAGCCGGGGCGTCGTTCTGCACCTGTCGATCAGCTGACGAAAGAGCCCGCCTTCGCGGCGGCGAGGAAGGTCTCCCACCCTCCGTCGCCGAACCTCAGCCGGGCGCCGTCCACGTTCTTGCTGTCACGAACGGCCGCACCGCACCCGACGAGCGCGATCTCCACGCAGTCGGGTCCACTGGCGGACGAACGGCTGCTCTTGCGCCAACGCAAGCTTTCCACTCTGTGCTCACTCCTGGTCTCGACTCACGTGAGAGTGCGAGCGACTTCGGTGATCAGGGACGCAGATGCCGCCGACGAAAGGGCGGACTTCACCAGACGCTCGAACACCTCGGCGTACCAACTGACGTCTCCCGGCTGCTCCAGGTAGACGCCGCTTCTAGTGCTCTCGATGTACACCACGTCGGGGTCGAGCTGCTCGGGAAAGCTCAGGATGACGAACGGCCCGTCCATCGCAGCGTAACCACCGGCGCTGAACGGCACGACCTGCACCGTGACGTTCGGCAACGCACCCATCTGGAGCAGACGCGCCATCTGCGCGCGCATCACCTCCGCGCCGCCGACGAGCCTGCGCAGGGCCGCCTCGTCGATCACGACGTGCAGGCGCAGCGGGTCGTCCTCGCTCAGCAGGGCCTGCCGGGCCTTCCGCAACCGGACGCGCCGGTCGATCTCCGCGGGGCTCGCGTCCGGGAGCACCTCGGAGATCAACGACCTCGTGTACGCCTCGCACTGCAGCAGACCGGGGATCATCAGGCCCTGGTAGGTCCTGATCGAGTCCGCGTCGGCCTCGTACCCCACGTAACGACCGGGCACGATGTCGCCGAACTCGTCCCACCACGCCTTGCGGCGGGCCTCCCTGGCCAGCTGGACCAGTTCTTCCAGGGTGGCGAGGTCCGCCCCATAGACGGTGAGCATGTCCCGCACGTCGCGCGGGCTCACCCCCACCCGGCCCGTCTCGATGCGGCTGATCTTGGACGCGGAGCACTCCAGCCGCTCTCCGACCTCCTCGATCGTCAGCTCGGCCGCCTCGCGCAGGCGCCGCAGCTCGCTCACGAGCCGCCGCTTGCGCACGGTCGGGCTGCTTCCCCGCATGACACCTCCCGGGTGACACCACACCTCTGGTCGCCCTCAAGTTTGAGAGCAAAGGAGCCGGCCGCAAAGGGACGTCATCCATTCGTGTACTGCAACTTGCAGTCCGCACGGCTGGGAGGACAGGCTGCATGGGTTGCTCACGCAAGGACTGGAGCTCTGAGCCTGATGGCCGTCACGGTGTTCAGCCAACTGGACAAGTCGCTGCACTCCCACCTGGCCACGCTCACCGAACTCGCCCGGCGCGGCGACGACCAGACCGCACTCGTGCTCGCCAGGGTTGAGCTGCCGAGGGTGGTCGCGGTGGTCAAGGCGCTGTTGGACGAGCACCAGCCCGACGAGCACGGACGGTGCGCGACCTGCCGGCGAGGCTGGTTGTCGCGCCGCACACCCGCGCCGTGCCGCGCGTACCTCTCGGCGCAGCTGGTCCTGACCGTGGTGGGTCAGGAGCCTTCGCACGGCAAGCACCTGCGCCCGGTGGGCTGAACCTCCGCACCACGGCACAGCTCCTCGCGGTCCGTCACGACCTGGGCCGGCTCCGCACCCCCCGACCGGAGCCGGCCCTCCCGCGTCATCACGTGCCGTGACGACAAACGGCGAAGATCAACACGGTTGGCTGAAACATCTGTCACAGCACCGTTTCCGCGGTCATCATGGTGGCGACGCGGACCTGATCCCGCCCTCGATGCCTGTGCCGACACGGAGGTGCCCCCGTGCCGACCCCGCATGACCGCGCCGACGCGCTCGAAGCCGTCCGGCCGCGCAGGATGCTGCCCTTAGAGCGCCTCTAGAGCGCTTCCGGCTCACTCCCTCCCCACCGCCCTGTGCCACGTGCCGCACAGGGCCATGCCGTCATCCCAGGAAAGGGACTCCGCCGTGAACCACCTCCACAGGTCCAACGCCGCCGACCACACCCCGCACGGTCCACCGGTGGTCCTGCGCAACGACCTGCCAGCGAGTCTGGTGCTGTTCCTCATCTCCATCCCGCTGTCGCTGGGCATCGCGCACGCCACCGGCGCCCCGCTGATGGCCGGGATCATCTCCGCGGTCGTCGGCGGCGTCGTCGTGGGCGCGATCAGCGGAGCGCCGCTGCAGATCAGCGGCCCCGGAACCGGGCTCGTGGTGATCGTGGCCGGCCTGGTGGCGCAGTTCGGCTGGGCGGCCACGGCGGCGATCACGCTGGCGGCGGGCGTGGTGCAGCTCGCGCTGGGACTCACCGGGATCAGCAGGCTGGTGCTGTCGCTGTCCCCCGCCGTCGTGCACGGCATGCTGGCGGGCATCGGCGTCTCCATCGCCGTGGGGCAGCTCGTGGTCGTGCTGGGCGGCGCAGCGGCACCGACCGTGCCCGCCAACCTCGCGCTGCTGCCGGACGCCCTGGCCGCGGGCGAGCTCGGCTCGATCGCCGCCGGTGCCGTGGCCATCGCGATCTTGCTGCTGTGGCACCGAGTTCCACGCGTGTCCGTCGTTCCGGCGCCGCTGGTCGCCGTCGCCGCGGCCACGGCGCTGGCGTACTTCCTCCGCGTGGACGTCGCGCGGGTCGACCTGCCGGACAGCCACGCCCTGGTGTTCCCGCAGATGCCGCAGGCCGCGACCGGAACGGTGCTCACGGCCGTCGTGACGGTCGCGCTGGTCGCGAGCATGGAGTCGTTGCTGTCGGCCGTCGCCACGGACAGGCTGCACGACGGGCCGCGCGCCCGGCTGGACCGGGAGCTGGTCGCCCAGGGCACCGGCAACGTCCTCGCGGGAGCGCTCGGCGGGTTCCCGATCAGCGGCGGGCTCGCGCGCAGCTCCACGAACGTCGCCGCGGGCGCGAAGACCCGCTACGCCGCGGTGTTCCAGGGCGCCTGGACCGCGGTGGCGGTGCTGGCGTTCGCCCCGGCCCTCGAACTGATCCCGTTGTCCGCGCTGGCGGGCGTGCTGCTCGTCATCGGGCTCCGGCTCGTGTCGGTCAGCCGGATGCGAACCCTGTGGCAGCACGGCGAGCTCCTCGTCTACGCGGCCACCGCGGGCGGGGTCGTCCTCTTCGGACTCCTGGAGGGCGTGGCCGTCGGGGTCGGGATCGCGCTCGTACGCGCGCTGTACCGGTTGACGCACTGCTCGGTGCGCGTCGAGGGCGACCTGGTCTGCGTGCGGGGGACGCTGGTGTTCCTCGGTGTCGGACGGCTCGTGCGCGAGCTGCGGCGGCTTCCGCTGGGCCGCACCGTCGTGCTGGAGCTGCACATCGACTACCTCGACCACGCCTCGTACGAGGCGATCAACGACTGGCGTGAGGGCTACGAGCGGCTGGGCGGCCGGGTGCGCGTCGACGAGGTGCACGACACCTGGTACGACCGGGCGAGCCGCGGGAAACCGGGACGGTGCAAGACGTTGCCCGGTCCGCTGCCGCGCTGGTTCGCGCCGTGGTCGCACTGGCAGGGCACGCCCGGCGCGGTGACGCTGCCCGCGCAACGGTCCTCCGCCGAGCAGGCCGGTCCCGCGAGCGACCCGATGCTGCTGGGGATGCACGAGTTCGAACGCCGGTCGGCGCCGCTGGTGCGGCCGTTCCTGCAGGAGCTCGCCACGCACGGGCAACGCCCGCGGCAGCTCTTCATCACCTGCGCGGACTCCCGCCTGGTGCCGAACCTGATCACCACGTCCGGTCCTGGCGACCTGTTCTGCGTGCGCAACATCGGCAACCTGGTGCCGATGTCGTCCGCCGACGACAGGTCGGTCGGGGCGGCCGTCGAGTACGCCGTGGAGATCCTCAACGTCAGCACGATCGTCGTGTGCGGGCACTCGGACTGCGGCGCGATGAAGGCGCTCGTGCAGGGGTCCGCCGGGCGCGGCTCGCACCTGCGGTCGTGGCTGCGCAACGCCGACCCGTCGCTGATCCGGTTCCACGCGCCGATGTCGGCCGGCTGCGAGCACCTGCCGGTGACCGACCGCCTCGCGGTCGCGAACGTCGCGCAGCAGCTGGACAACCTGCTCGGCTACCCGTGCGTGCGGGAGGCGGTCACCGCGGGCGCGCTGACGTTGAAGGGCCTGTACTTCGACATCTCGGACGCCCGCGTCTACCTCGTCGACCCCGACCGCAACGGGCTGGAGCCGGTGTCCTCACCGGCCTAGAAGCCCGGAAAAGGGACCGCGGCCGAAACGCCGGAGCCGCCCCGGTTCGCACCGAGGCGGCTCCGGCTCCGTCCACAACGGACTAGCAGGTTCCGATCCAGGAGCACTCCACGTCGAAGCGCTCCTTCGCGGGAACGGCGACGCGTTCCTGCGCGGGAACCTTGCGCTGCTGCGGCACCGACTGGACCTGCGGCTGCTGAGCCACCTGGGTACCGCCCTCGGACGCGAGCCGCACGGCGACCCTGTCCTCGATGGCCCTCGGGCTGTTGAACAGCAGCACGTTGTTCTGCACCAGCGAGAACACGAAGTCACGCCCGTCCTGCGTGCGCACGTAGCCGGACAGGGCCGACACGCCGCTCAGCGAGCCGGTCTTGGCCTTCACGTTGCCCGCGGCCGGGGTGTTGCGCATGCGGTTGACCAGCGTGCCGTCGACGCCCGCCACCGGCAGGCTCGCCTGCCACGTGGAGAACCACGGCTTCGTCTTCGCCTTCAGCAGGATCGCCGCCAGCGCGTCCGGCGAGAACTGGTCCATCCGGGACATGCCGGAGCCGTCGAAGACCTCGACCGCGTTCGGGTCGACGCCGAGACCGGCCCATTTCGTGCTCATCTGGTTGATGCCGTTGACGAAGGACTTGCCCGCCGACTTCACGAGCACCTCGGCGATCATGTTGTTGCTGTCCTTCAGCAACGGCGTGACCAGCTGACCGAGCGTCTGCGACTGGTCGGACGCGAGCACCGCGGCACCGGCGGGAGCCGCCGCCCTGACCACGTCGCCGGTGAACTCGATCCCGTTCTCCCGCAACGCGTTACGGAAGACGGACGAGACCAGCGCGGTCGGGTCCTTGACCGTCGACAGCGCCGTCGTCTCGACGTTCGTCGAGCCGGTGACCCTGATGACGTTGGTGCCGTGCTCGCGCTCGACGCTCACACCACCGCTGCCGGTGGTCGCCGTGCTGACCACGTGGACGACGTCGTTCTCCGGTTCCGTCGTGACGACGACCGGGGCACCCGCCGCGGCGCCCGGCTTCACGCGCACGATGACCGTGCCGGCGCTGAACTTCGCGTCCGGCGACAGCGTCAACGCGGAGGTCTCCGCGTTGTAGGAGTACGGCTCGTCGTCCCACGCCCACCCGGTGCCGTACGGCTGGGCGTCGAACGCGGTGCCGTCGAGGACCAGCGAACCGCTGATCTTCGTGACACCGCTGTTCTTCAGCGTGGTGGCGAGAGCCGCGTAACGGGACCTGCTCATCGTCGGGTCGCCGGTGCCGCGCAGGACGAGGTCGCCCCGCAACGTCGATCCGTCACGCGTGCCCGAGGAGAGCAGCTCCGTCTTCCACCTGTAGTCGGGCCCGAGCAGGTCGAGCGCCGCCGTCGTCGTCAGGAGCTTCAGGTTCGAAGCGACCTGCTGACGACGGGAGCCCGACCTGGTGTAGACCACGTCGCCGGTGTTCGCGTCGCGCACGACCAGGCCGACGTCCGCGCCGTTGAGCGCGGGGTCGGCCAGGATCGCGTCGAGGTCACGGGTGAGTGCCTCGTTGCCGACGGCCACCGCGCCGCCGCTGGACGTCAGGGTCAACCCCGCAGCCGCAGCGACGACCACCCCCAGAATACGAAATTTCACGCTTCCACCTCAGACCTGTCGCCTGACCACAACGTGTGGAAGCTACCGCTTTTGTCGATGCGCCTGTACGTGTGCGCACCGAAGAAGTCGCGCTGTCCCTGCACCAGGGCGGCAGGCAGTCGCTCCGAACGGAGGCCGTCGTAATAGGCCAAAGCGGAGACGAAACCTGGCGTTGGGACGCCGGACTCCACCGCTCGGACCACTACCCTGCGCCAAGCAGCCTCAGCGTTTTTGACTGCGTCTCGAAAGTATTCGTCCACCAAAAGAGACGCCAGATCACCATTTGTGTCGTACGCCTCACGAATGCGGTTGAGGAACTGAGCGCGAATGATGCACCCGCCGCGCCAGATCGTCGCCATCGCTCCGAGGTCGATGTTCCAGTCGAAGTTCTTCGACGCTTCGCGGATCATGTCGAAGCCCTGCGCGTACGCGACGACCTTGGACGCGTAGAGCGCCTGGCGCACGTCGTCGACCAGTTCGGCGTCCGGCTTGGCGACGACCTCGCTCGCGCCGAACGCGTCGCGCACGGCCTTGCGCTGGTCGGTGTGCCCGGACAGGCTGCGGGCGAAGACGGCCTCGGCGATGCCCGTGACCGGCACGCCCAGCTCGAGCGCCTCCTGCACGGTCCAGCGGCCGGTGCCCTTCTGCTCCGCCGCGTCCTCGATCACCTCGACGAGCGGCCTGCCGTCCGCGTCGACGTGCTTGAGCACCTCGGCGGTGATCTCGACCAGGTACGACTCCAGGTCGCCCGAGTTCCACTGCGTGAAGACCTCGGAGATCTCCGCCGGCGTCTGCCCGCCGATGCGGTTGAGCAGGTCGTACGCCTCGGCGATCAGCTGCATGTCGGCGTACTCGATGCCGTTGTGCACCATCTTCACGAAGTGCCCGGCACCGTCCGGCCCGACGTGCACGCAGCACGGCTGACCGTCCACCTTGGCGGCGATCTCCTCGAACACCGGCCCGACGTGCTTGTAGGACTCCGCGGGCCCGCCCGGCATGATGCTGGGACCGTTGAGCGCGCCCTCCTCGCCACCGGAGATGCCGGCGCCGACGAACAGCAGCCCCTTCTCCTTCAACGCGGCCTCACGGCGGCGCGTGTCGGCGTAGTGCGCGTTGCCGCCGTCGATGACCATGTCGCCGGGCTCCAGCAGCCCGCTCAGCTCGTCGATGACGGCGTCGGTGGGGCCCCCCGCCTTGACCATGATGATGATCTGGCGCGGCGTCTGCAGGCTGTCGACCAGCTCCTGCAGCGTCTCGGCGCCGACGAAGTCACCCTCGTGACCGTGCTCGTCGAGCAGGGCCTTCATCTTCGCCGGGGTCCGGTTGTGCACGGCCACCTTGAAGCCGTGGCGCGCGAGGTTGCGCGCGAGGTTGCTGCCCATCGTGGCGAGCCCGGTGACCGCGATTCGTGCTTTGCCTTCCGTCATAGGCACAGCCTGCCGTGTTCCCGGCCGTTTCGCGAGGTGTCACAGGGTGTTCTCATATTCCGTTTGACCAGGTGAACCGCATCACGTGGCGACACGTATTGATAGGCGTAGGTTGGCTGCATGGCGGAATTCACGAGCGTGGGACGCTCGGCGACCGAACGTGCCTCCAGGTACGGATCGCAGCTGGTCAAGCACTTCACGCACAAGGACCTCGAAGGGTCCTGGGAGGACGGACGCGGGTTCGTCCGCTTTTCGGCGGGTTTGGCGGAGTTCGAGGCTCAGGACGACGCACTGGTGCTGCGCGTGGTGACCCAGTCGGAGGACGACGCCGCCCGGCTCAGGGACGTCGTGGAACGGCACCTCGTCCGGTTCGGGACGCGGGACGAGCTGACCGTGACCTGGGACGCCGGGGCGAGCTGACTCGTGGGAGCGGTCCCACATGCCGCTCCCACCTCACGCCGGCCTTCGGCTTCTGCTGACACCGAGCCGAAAACCCGCAGGCGTTGGCTGATGTGTCGTGGTGTCTCAGCCCGCCGCCTGCGCGTTCGAGGCTGGCAGCAAACCCTTCACCACGTGCGGCGTTTCCCACGCCCAGGATGCAGGAAGCGCTGCACGGAACATTCATGTCTGGACCGGGTCACCGCTGCGGAGGCACTAGCGGCGGCGAACCAGCGCGTCGAGGTCGAACTCCAGTGAGGCAGGCCGGGTCAGCCGTATCCGGCCTACTCCGTCCTCCACGTGCTTGTAGACACCATCGACGAGTTCGAACGCTGTCAGGCTGATCGGATCTCCGAGTTCGACCAGCCAGTAGTGTGCGATCCCCGCCTTCGCATACTGGGTGGGCTTGGTGACGCGGTCGATTCGCTCGGAGCCAGGAGACACGATCTCCACCGCGAGAACCACGTCCGCCGCGTCAAAACGCTTCGGGTTGCGGTCGGCTGCTTCCGCAGTCACCACCACGATGTCAGGTTTGCGCACAGTCGGTCGATCCGAGCTGTCGATCACCACATCGACGTCTTGGTAGGAAACCAAGCTCTGCGGGAGCTGCTCGTCGAGCCAGTTGTCCAGCCTGCTTTGAGCTTTTTGATGCATAGGTACTGCGGCGGGCACCACGTGCAGGACTCCGTCCACGAGCTCGAGGGTCTTGTCCTCTGGCATCGCGTCCCACTCGTCCAAGGTCACCAGGTGCTCCGGCCAGGCTTGCGCGGTCAAAGCGCTCACCTTCCTCTGTCGCGAGGTCGACTACCAGACGATTCTAATCATCGGCGCGTCGTCCGGTGCAGTTGATCACTCACACGGGCGGATCGAACACAGGTGCGAAATCACGCCTCACCTGGAGACGGCTTGATCACCCGGATCAGGCCCTCCTGCACGACGGTCGCCACCAGCGCCCCATCCCGCGTGAAGAACTGCCCGGTCGCGAGCCCCCGGTTCCCGGACGCGGACGGCGACGAAGTGTCGTACAGCAGCCACTCGTCGGCGCGGAACGGGCGGTGGAACCACATCGCGTGGTCCAGGGACGCGCCGAGGACCTTGTCGAGGCCCCAGTACACGCCGTGCCGGGCCAGGACGCCGTCGAGCAGCGTCATGTCGGAGGCGTAGGTCATCACGCACAGGTGCAGCATCGGATCGTCGGGCAGCTTGCCGTCCGCCTTCATCCACACCCGCGACGCCGCCTCGCCGGGACCGTCCTCACGGGACTCCCACGGCGGTGACGTCACGTACCGGACGTCGATGGGGCGCGGGAACTTGATGTTCGGCGGCAGGTACCCCCTGGCGGACTCGACCCACGTCGGCAGGGTCTCGGGGTCCGGCACGTCCGGCATCGGCGAGGCGTGCTCGACGCCCTGCTCCTCCACCTGGAAGGACGCGGAGAGGGAGAAGATCGCCTTGCCGTGCTGCACGGCCACGACGCGGCGGGTGGTGAACGAGCGGCCGTCGCGGATGCGGTCGACCTCGTAGACGATCGGCACGCGCGGGTCGCCGGGGCGGATGAAGTACGAGTGCAGCGAGTGCACGCGCCGTTCGACCGGCACGGTCCTGCTCGCGGCCACCAGTGCCTGGCCCGCCACCTGGCCGCCGAACACGCGCAACGGCGACTCGGCGGGTGAGACGCCGCGGAAGATGTTCTCCTCGATGCGTTCCAGGTCGAGCAACGCGACGAGGTCGTCCACTGCGGATTGTCCGCTCAGGCCGGAAGGGTTCTCGGCGGCGGCGCGGGCGGCCTCGGTCACGGTGGGACTCTCCTCGGAACACGACGGTCGGACACGGCGCGGCCCCGCGCCCTCACACGTCCAGTATGAGGGGGCGGGGCCGGCATCACGACGTCACGGGCTGAGAGTCCAGCCACTACGCGTGGTCGTCCTCCCCGAGGCGGTGCACCCGGATGAGGTTGGTCGAGCCGATGGTGCCGGGGGGCGAGCCCGCGACGACCACCATGAGGTCGCCCGCCTGGTAGCGGCCGATCTCCAGCATGGCCGTGTCGACCTGGCGGACCATCTCGTCGGTGGACTCCACCTTCGGGACGATGAACGTCTCGGTGCCCCACGTCAGCGCGAGCTGCGAGCGGACCGACGGCTCCGGCGTGAACGCCAGCAGCGGCAGGTGCGTGTGCAGACGCGCCAGGCGGCGGACCGTGTCACCGGACTGGGTGAAGGCGACGAGGGCCTTCGCGTTGAGGCGCTCGCCGATGTCGCGGGCCGCGTACGAGATCACGCCGCGCTTGGTGCGCGGGACGTGGGTCAGCGGCGGCACGACGGTGGACTCCGTCTCGACGGCCTCGATGATGCGGCCCATCGTCTGGACGGACTCGATGGCGTAGCGGCCGACCGAGGTCTCACCGGAGAGCATCAGGGCGTCCGCGCCGTCGAGCACCGCGTTCGCGACGTCGGACGTCTCGGCGCGGGTCGGGCGGGAGTTGCTGATCATCGAGTCCAGCATCTGGGTCGCGACGATGACCGGCTTGGCGTTCTCGCGGGCGATCTGGATGGCCCGCTTCTGCACCAGCGGCACGCTCTCCAGCGGCAGCTCGACGCCCAGGTCACCGCGGGCGACCATGACGCCGTCGAAGGCCAGCACGATGGCCTCGAGGTTGTCCACGGCCTCCGGCTTCTCGATCTTCGCGATGACCGGGAGGCGCTTGCTGCCCTGCCGGTCCATCACCTGGTGGACCAGGTCGATGTCGGCGGGCGAGCGGACGAACGACAGTGCGATGAAGTCCACGCCCAGCGAGAGCGCGAACTCGAGGTCCTCGATGTCCTTCTCCGACAGCGCCGGCACCGAGACGTCCATGCCGGGCAGCGAGAGGCCCTTGTTGTTGCTGACGGGTCCGCCTTCGGTGACCTCGCAGACGACGTCGGAACCCTCGACGTCGACGACCACGAGGCCGACCTTGCCGTCGTCCACGAGCAGGCGGTCGCCGACCTTGGCGTCCTTCGCGAGCTCCTTGTACGTCGTCGACACGCGGTCGTGCGTGCCCTCGACGTCTTCGACGGTGATGCGGACGACGTCGCCGGTGTTCCAGTCGACGGGGCCCGCTGCGAACCTGCCGAGCCGGATCTTCGGGCCCTGGAGGTCGGCGAGGATGCCCACGGCGCGGCCCGACTCGTCGGCTGCGGCGCGGACCATGTCGTAAACCTGCTTGTGGTCGGCATGGCTGCCGTGGCTGAAGTTCATCCTGGCCACGTCCATACCGGCCGCTACCAGGTCGCGGACCTTGTCCGGCGTGCCAGTGGCGGGACCGAGGGTACAGACGATCTTTGCGCGTCGACTCACGTCTAGAGAGAGTAGTCCTGGTTCCTGGACCGATCCCGAACTACCCATCGGTAATGTTTGGACGATGGGTCGAGTACTCCCGTTCGTGACCGCGGCGTTGCTCAGCGTCGTCGTTCTGTTCACCCCGGAGTCAGGTGTGCCGAGCTCGCCGCCCGGCACCGACAAGGTGGTGCACACGGTGCTGTTCGCGCTGCTCGCGTTCACCGGCCTGTACGCGAAGATTCGTCACATTTTGCCGGCCCTCGTCGTCTACGCGGGCCTGTCCGAGGTGCTCCAGCAGGTCATCACCCCGCTGCACCGCAGCGGCGACGTCGTCGACGCGCTGGTCGACGTGCTCGGCATCGGCCTGGGCTGGGCTATCGCCGCGGCTGTTCGCTCACGCCGACGTGGTACTCGCACCAGGCGTTGAGGTCCCTGAGCTGCCGCCACGACCTGCGCACCCGGTCGAGGCACTCCGGCTCGTGCAGCGCGTCGTCGGGCTCCCACACCTTGCGGACGTAGATCGACCGGTGCTTGAGCAGGTCGAGGTGGGGGTGGTCGTCGGCGAACCCGCGCGGCTTCGACTTCATGACGTCACCGGCGAGCGTCCAGCCCTGCTTGACGAGCTTGTCCACGATCTTGCGCAGCAGCACGCCGTGCGCGTCCACCGAGGCCCGGTAGCGGGCCAGCTGGTCGGAGGCCATGTGGAACGACCCGCCGCCGACCATCAGCCCCTCGGGACCGATCTGCACGTAGTACGCGCCGCCGCCCCGGCCCTTCTCGATGACCGCGCCGCAGTGGTCCTTGTACGGCGTCTTGTCCTTGGCGAACCGCACGTCGCGGTACGGGCGGAACACCTTCCCCTCGCCGAACTCCTTCTCCAGCGCGAGCAGCAGCGCCTCCATCGGCGCCCGCACGTCCCGCAGGTAGGTCTCCTTGTTGTCGTCCCAGTACGCCTTCGTGTTGTCGAGGACGAGCCCGTCGAAGAAGTCGATGGCGTACTCGCCGAAACCGCTGAACGTCACCGAGTCAGCCTAGGCGCATCGCCCGAGAGCGTGAAAAATCGTTTGAGGGCGCACAACCAGGGCCATAATCCGGGGAATGCCACGCCGTATCAACGCGCTCGCGACCTGGCTCCTCCAACTGGGACAGGACGAGGTGGCCACGGTTCTCCTGCACCGCCGAGACGTCGCCGACCGCTTCGTCCGCACGATGAAGGACCTCGCCACGCAGCTCACCGACTCCGACTCGGTGCGCGCCGCCGAGGACACGCTCGACCAGGGCGCGCTCGACGTGCTCGCGGTGATCGTCGCGCAGGTCAACGCGGGCACCGTCGACACGGTCCGCACGGAACTGGGCTGCACGACCGACGAGTTCGAACGGGCCTTCCAGCAGCTCAAGGACCGCGCTCTCGCGTGGCCGGACGGAACGCGGCTGATAGCGGTGAACTCGGTGCGCGCACACGGTGCGACGCAGGGCAAGCTCACGCCGCGGCCGAAGGCGCCGCGCCGGCGCACGGCGTCGGAGGTCTCGCCCGTCGTCGCCGCCATGTCCACCGTGGACGGAGTGGCGCGGCTGCTCGCGCACTGCGAGCACGACACGTTCGACGCCCGGTACACCGGCGGCATCGCGACGGTCGAGATCCGGCGGGTCGCGCGGGCCCTGCGGGTCACCGACCAGACGCTGCGGCTGTGGCTGGAGCTCGGGGTCGAGGCGCAGCTGCTGGGCGTGGAGCGCTCGCGGCTGTTACCGACCGAGCACGGCGACGCCTGGCTCGGCTCGCACCCCGGCGCACGGCTCGCCGCGCTGGTGGCGGCCTGGCAGCGGATGGACTGGCGGCCGGACCCGGACCAGGCTCGGGCGGCGTTGCGCGACTACTCCGGTGCCGCCGGGCTCGCGTTGCGGCGCGGCACGCTCGCCCGGTTCTCGGCGGAGGAGGCGTTCGCCGACACGTCCGAGCTGGTCGAGGACCTGGTCTGGGAACGGCCGGCGGTGCACGACAGGAGGGCGACCGCGGCGGTGGTCGGCGAGCTGGAGTCGCTGGGCCTGGTCGCGGGCGGCGCGCTCACGAAGCTCGGCGTCGCGCTGCTGCAGGGCGGTGACGTCGAGGCGGCCGCGACGGAGCTGATGCCGGCCGCCGCGGAGAAGGCCGCGTTCCAGACGGACATGACGGCGGTGGTGAACGGGCTGCCGTCGCCGGAGCTGAGCGCGACGCTGAACCTGGCCGCCGACCTGGAGGACAACGACGCCGCCCGCGTGTGGCGGCTGTCCGCGGGCTCGGTGCGGCGGGCGCTCGACACGGGCCTGTCCGCCGACGCCGTGCTGTCGAGGCTGGCCGCGGTCTCGGAGGCGCCGCTGCCCCAGGTGATCGAGTACCAGGTGCGGGACGTGGCGCGGCGGCACGGGCACCTGACGGTCACGGACGTGAAGAGCTGCGTGCGCGCGGCGGACTCCGCGCTGCTGCACGAGATCTCGAAGTCGAAGCGGCTGTCGTCGCTGAAGCTGCGCTTCCTCGCGCCGACGGTGCTGGCGTCGGACCGGCCGATGGCGGAGACGCTGGCGGCGTTGCGGCGGGCGGGGTACGCGCCGACCGGAGTGGACTCCGGCGACCAGTCCATCGTGGAGAACGTGCGCAAGCTGCGGGCTCCCGCGCGCGGCGAACGCCGCCAGGAGGGGTGGTGGCGCACCGAGCCGGACGACCTCGAGCTGACCCAGCTCGCGATCCGGCTGGTGGAGCAGGAACGGCCGACCGTGGGGCGCGGGACGCCCAGGGCGGGGGCCGCGCGGGTGCTGCGCGACCAGAACGTCTTCCTGCGCGACGAGGAGGTCGTGCTCCTCGCCTCGGCGCTGGTCGACGGCAGCCAGGTCGCGATCAGGTACGCCAGCGGCCCGCGCAGGACGGAGACGCACGTCGTCGTGCCCACCAAGCACCTCGAAGGCGTGCTCAGCGTGGAGTGCGCCGACGGCACCAGCCGCGAGCTCGCGATCGGGCACGTCCGCGAGGTGGCCCTGCCGGGGTAGGAGTCACCAGCGGATGTCGGACAGGCTGTCCAGCGGCGCGCGTTCGGACTCGTCCAGCAGCTGCACGGACGCCGTGTCGGCGGCGTGCAGCTCGGCCGGGAAGGTGAAGCTCGTGCGCTTCTCCACCTCGGTCAGCGACACCTGGAACACGCGGAACTCGTCGAGGTCGAGCGCCTCGGTCAGGACGAGGTTCTGCGTGAGCAGGAACGCGCTGCAACGCAGCTCACCGTCCACGACGAACGCGATCGCCTTGTAGAACTCGCGAGGGAGCGCGACGCCGCGGAACAGCCTGTCGTCGGCGTTGAAGACCGGGCCGCCGTAGACGCTGACCTTGAGGTCGTCGACGTCGACGTCGGCGAGCACCGCGTCCTCCAGGCGGCCCCAGAGCCCTTCCTTGGTGCTCTGGTTGAAGTCGTCCATCTGCGGCGTGATGTTCGTGAAGAAGAACGAGTCGCGGTTCGCGCGCTGCGCCTCGTCCTTCGGGCCCCAGCACAGGTCGGCGCGGCGGGCGACGTGGCCGCGGTCGAGCCGGTTGTCGCGGTACAGCTCGTCGCCGGTCTGGAACCCCGCCGGGACGCGCGGGTCCTTGACGAACGGGATTCCGTTGCGGCTCAACGCCTTCAGGTCGCCGCCGTCGATGTTCCACGCCACCCAGCTCGCGAACTTGCGCGACTTGCTCATGGCGAGCGAGAAGTGCGTGTAGTCGATCGTGGTCGTGCCGTTCACCTCGACCGCGTCGGCCGCGCCGGACTCGGTCAGCACCGGAGCCCCCGCGTCGGTGCCGAGGAACTTCGCGTCGAATCCCGTCATGTCTCCCCCTGCCGTTCACCTGCAGGGTCGAGCCGCCTCACCCGCTCGTTAGCCGGATGCACCCGAACGGCCCAGTGCGACGCCCAGACCCTGCCTCCCCACCAGTTCTACCGTCCGCCCGGCCCTGCGCGACTCGTCCACCCACTGGTCGATCGCCTGGCCGCACGCCTGGTCGAGGTGCCGGACCTCGCTCAGGTCCATCCGGACGTGCGCGCGGTCGAGCCGCTCCAGCTCGTCGAGCAGCCGCGGCAGCCGCAGGAACGTCGCGTTGCCGCGCAGCGCGAGCCCGTCCGCCGTGACGACCACGGACAGCCTCGACACGTCCCAGGCCGTCTTCACGACCGCCGCCAGCAGGCCGACGAGCGTGCCGGTCAGCAGGTCCGTGGCCACGATGAGCCCCGCGGTCAGCACGAGCACCGCGACCTCGGCCCTGTCCTTGCGCCACAGCGCGACCAGCGGCCCGGCGCCGAGGAGCTTCCACCCGGCGTGCACCAGCACCGCCGCCAGCACGGCGACCGGGATCAGCGTGAGCAGTCCCGGCGCCGCCACCACGAACAGCAGCAGCCACACGCCGTGCAGCACCCGCGACGCCTTGGTGCGCGCCCCGGCCGACACGTTCGCCGCGCTGCGCACGATGACCGCCGTCATCGGCAACGCGCCGAGCAGGCCGCAGATCGTGTTGCCCACGCCCTGCGCGACGAGCTCACGGTTGTACTGCGTGCGCGGGCCGTCGTGCATGCGGTCGACGGCGGCGGCGCTGAACATGCTCTCGGCCGACGCCACCAGCGCGAACACCACCACGGCGCCGAGCACACCCGCGTCGAGCAGCCCGAGGTCCGGCAGGTGCACGTCCGCGGACAGCGTGCCGACCGCGATCCGGTCGACCGGCGACTCCAGCAACGCCGCGACCGCCGTGCAGACGACCACGCCCACCAGGACGCCCGGCACGACCCGCACCGGCGCCCGCTGCCACAGCAGCATGATCACGACCGTGAGGAGCCCCAGCGCGAGCGCGACGGGCGACGCCAGAACCGGCTTGAGCTGGCCGGAGATCAGCACCAGCCCGATGCCCGCGAGCATCCCCTGCACCACCGACGGCGAGATCGCCCGGAACCACCGCCCGCACCGGGCGAGGCCCAGCACCACCTGGAGCAGCCCGGCGCCGAGGACGATCACGCCGAGCGCCTCGATGCCGTGCCGGCCGACGGCGTCCGCCACCAGCACCGTCAGCCCGGCGGCGGGCCCGCTCACCTGCATCGTGCTGCCGGGCAGCAAGCCGACGACGATGCCGCCGACCACCCCGGTCACGATGCCCAGCTCGGCGGGCACACCGGACGCCACCGCCACACCCACGCACAACGGCAGTGCCACGAGGAACACGACGACCGATGCGCCGAGGTCGGCCCAATGCTTCTTCATCATCGAGACCCCTACAGCGGAAGGAAGGCGTGCTCGTCGCACACGGAGACCCGACCGGTCTCGATGTCGTAGAACCAGCCGTGGACGCGCACCTCACCCGCCGCCACCTTCTCGGCGACGAACGGGTACGCCAGCAGGACGCCGAGCTGCGCGCGGACGTGCTGCTGCCCCTCCTCCCGCATGGCCGGATCGCTCACCTCCCGCGGCGCCGCGGGCCGCAGCCAGCCGCGCATGGCGGGCAGGTGGTCGATGCCGCCGCCGTGCAGCGCGCCCACCGCGCCGCAGTGGGAGTGGCCGCACACGACGACCTCGCTGACGCCGAGCTGCAGCACGGCAAACTCGATCGTCGCCATCTCGCTGCTGGGCGCGCGCAGCGAGTAGGGCGGGATGACGTTGCCGGCGGTGCGCAGCTCGAACAGCGAACCGGGCTCGGCACCGGTGATGGCGGCCGTCACGATCCGCGAGTCGGCACAGGTGATGAACATCGTGCTGGGGTGCTGGCCCGCGGCGAGCCTGCGGCCGAGTGCGAGCGGGCGGGAACCGGCGTGTGCGCGGGCATGCTGAACAAAGCGATGGAAATCCACGGGAATCCCTCACTGCGTCGAGAAAGTGTTCGGTTTGATCGGACAGGTGGAACGATCAGTTCCGGAACACCTGCAATGCGGGAGGCGTACGCCAGACGACTATCCGTTCGGCGAAGGACTCGACGGCCGGAGCCGGAGCCGGGTGCGGCTCGGACACCGCCACGAACGACGGCGCGGCGACGGCGGAAACCCGTTCCGCGGACGTGACGAGCAACCTCACCCTGCCCGGCTCGCGCTCCTCGCGGGGCGCTTCCTCCTTGGGCGCGGACGAGCCCGGCTTCGGCGGCGGCGCACCGGCCGCCGCTGCCGGGACGGCGGGCGCCAGCACGGCGCACAGGGCCACCACGATCGCCAGCAGAATGCTGCGCACGGCTCACCCCCCGACCGAGTTGATCTACCACACTCATTTTTACCGGAGCGGATGACGAAATAGTGAATACCGGACGCGGAGCACCGCCTCAGGAACGGAAACCACCCGAAAGGGTTTCCCTGTCTCACGCACCGGAACGGGTTCACCGGCCGTACAAGGTTCGTCCCAGATTCGTCCGAAACCCGGTCGCCACACTCGTCGCATGGTTGCAGGGGGAAGTGGCCTGACGGTGAACGAGGACAACGTCCTCGCGATAGGTGCGGCGTTCCACGCGGAGGCCGAGCGGATCGACGGTCTCGTCGGCACGTTCGCCGGGCAGATGGTGACGAGGCCGGCTCTGGGGGACCCGGCGAGCGCCGACTACGCGGCCGCGCTGAGCGGGCTGCTCGTGCACAACCCGGACTCGTACCTCGTGCGGGCGCGCGAGTACGTGGCCGAGCTGCGCGGGGTGGCGGCGGAGTGCGAGGCGTCGGCTCGGGCCTACGGCTTCACCGACGAGGAGATCCGGACAGCGTTCAGGGGGTGAACGAGGTGATCGGGTACTACCGGTACGAGGGTTATCCGCTCGAGCAGAAGATCGGCTGGATCAGGGACGGCGCCGGGCCGTCCGCGCTCAGCGGAGCGCAGGACGCCCTGGTCGGCCTGACCACGGCACTGGCCGACTCGGAGGAGCGGCTGCGCAGGCTCGTGGAGGAGCTGGGGGGCTCCTGGAAGGGTGCCGCGGCGGAGAACGCGGGGAAGTCGGTGCGCCGCGCGCTGACGTGGTCGGGCGACTCCGGACAGGTCACGGGGGACGCGAAGACGAGCGTCGACCTGCAGGCCGAGCAGGTGGCGCTGACCCGCAACCTCACGCCGGGCTGCGCGCCGGGATCGCCGGAGTACGGGCTCGACGACGCGCTGGCGGACGGCTTCAACGCCGTCACCGGCGGGTTGTTCGACGTGCAGACCAACTTCGACGAGCAGGCGGCCAAGCGGCGGGCGCTGGAGGAGCAGGTCGACCGCGTCCTCTACGCCCACGAGGCCGCCTCCCGCACGAACCTGGCGGCCGTTCCGGCGCTGGCCGAGGTTCCCAAGGTCACGACCCGCTCCGAGCCGCCGGCGACCGACTGCCTGCCGGTCGTCCCCGTGCGGACGACCGACGAGCCGCCGCCGTCCATCGGCGAGCGCGAGGAAGAGGTGCGCAAGGACGAGAAGACTTCCGAGCGTTCGGCGGAGGACCGCAAGACCAGCCGGAAGGAAGGCGAGGACGACGGCAAGCCCGGCCAGGTGGAGCCGGAGCGCGAACGCACGACCACTGCGGCCCACGCGACGTCTCCGCCCGAGACCAGGCAACAGCCGGTCGCGGAGCCGCAGCAGCAGAACCAGAACAACACCCGGCCCAGCACCGTCCACACCGGACTGCCGGCGGTCGGCAGAGCCGAGGCGGGAAGACCCGGTGCGGGCTCGCCCTTCTCCCCCGGCCCGCTCACCACGAGCGGGTCCGGTGGCCGGGTGGGAGCGGGCCGGTCGGCGGGCACGGGTTCGAGCAGCGGGCGGGCAGGCGGTACCGGTGTCGTCGCCTCGGCGGGCAGGGGGCCCGAACAGCCGAGGACGCCCGGCGGCGGCACCGCCGTCCGCTCCGCTCCGGCACCGGGTTCGTCCTCCGCTCGGCCGGGCGCTCCCGGCCAGCCGCGCGGAGGTCTGACGGGTGCGGGCTACGGACCGCAGGGCGTGGCGCAGCGGGAGGAAGACGCCGAGCACTCGGACAGGTACTACGCGCGCAACGACGACATCTTCGGACTGGCCGACCTGGGCGCCGCGCCCACCGTGCTGGGTGAGGAGCCGGGATGATCGCGTTGTCCACCACCGAGTTCGAGGTGTGCTGGCAGGTGCTGGGCCTCGGCCCGCTGCCGCTCGTGCTGCACCTGCCGAGCGAGGGCCGCACGGAGGCCGAACGCCGGGAGGTCGTCGCACAGGCCGCGCGGGTGCTGCGCCACCCCGGCCTCCGGCCCCACCTCACGACGCTGGCGGCGCACGACTGGGCGGTGGACAGCCGGGTGCTCGGTGCCCGGCGGCTGCGGGCCAGGGGTGCCGCCGCCGGCACGCGCGGCGTGATCGCCGTGCACGAGGGCGACCACGTGGTGCTGCGGCCGATGGCGGCCGACACGGTGGTCATGGGCATGGCGCTGCTGGCCGGTGACGTGCCCGCCGCTCCCGGCACCGCGGTGAACGTGCGGGCCGACGCCCTGGACCGGGTCCGCGAGCCGCACCGGCTGGGCGAGACCCTGCTGGCGCTCGGGGAACGTCCCGCCGACGTGCGCGGTCTCGAACGGCTCTGCGCGGGGGCGCACACCAGGGGGCAGTTCAGCGTGCCTGCCGTCAAGGACGTCGTGGCGTTCCACGACACCCCGGCCGGCCGCTGTCTGCAGCTGCGGCGCGACGGGTGGGTGACCGTGCTGCCCGCGTCGACCACGCAGCTGGCCGACCGCATCGGGCAGCTGTTGCACGGAGAGGGGGGAAGGCGTGCAGGGCAAGGAGGTCGACATCCAGCTGTTGCGCGATGAGGCGGAGAACGCCGAGTCCGCCCGGCAGATGCTCCGGTCGGCCCGGTACCGGCTGACGACCGTGCGCGACCTGTTCGGCGGCGACCACTGGGGTACGTCGCCGGAAGGGCAGGCGCTGAAGAACAGCCTGCTGGCGGTCGTGGACCACCGGCTGGCCGAGGTCGATCAGCTCGTCGCGGCGGCGGAGAAGATCGCCGTCGGACTGGCGGAGACCGCCGACCTCGAGGAGAAGACCGAGCAGGAGGTCGGGGACAGCTTCCGGAAGGTGATGCCCCGATGACCTCCCGGAACAAGGAGCACCAGGAGCTCCTGCTCACTCCGCAGGTGACGGCGTTGCTGTTCGCGATGGGCTTCGACCCGGCCGCCGACGTCGAGAAGCTCAACATCGACTACGACCTCTACGCCAAGGGCGAGGACCAGGTGGAGGCCGCCTACCGCGAGGTCCGCGGCGCCACCGACGTCCTGGCGCGCGTGCGCGACGAGGTCGGGGCGAGGTGGACGGGCAGCGCCGCCGAGCAGTTCGACCGCTACGCCGAGAAGGTCGTCTCGGCGGGCGCCGCCGAACGGGGCCTGCTCGACGCGCAGGACAAGGCGACGACCGAGTTCTTCGAAGAGATCAAGAAGAACGTGCAGGAGGCGCACGACGCGATCATGAAAGCGGTTTCCGGGGCGATGTTCGTCATCAACCCCGCGATGTCGTTCGCCGTGGAGCTCGGACGCCTGTTCAACGGCACCGGTGACGCCCCGGGGCTTGCGCTGCCGACCGACGTCTACGCGGCGATCGAGGAGGTGGCCAAGGCGCTGGGGCAGATCGTCGACCTGCCCAAGAAGTTCGGCGAGGCGAAGTTCGACAGCGACATCGGCTCGTTCGCGTTGAACGACACCGCCGACTTCCGGATCTCGGCCGACCACTCCGACGGACGGGTTCCCACCGGGCTCGACGACAACGAAAAGGACGTGGACGCCTGGAAGGAGCGCTGAACCGTGGCATCTTGGCCTCATGGGGATGGGGTTCGAGGTGCTGGGGGACGTGGGGGCGCGGGTCGACGGCAGATGGCTCGACCTCGGGCACGCCCGGCAGCGGTGCGTGCTCGCCGTGCTGGCGCTGGAGGCGAACCGGGTCGTGCCCGCGGACCGGTTGATCGACCGCGTGTGGGGTGAGAACGCGCCGCACGGTGCGCGCACGACGCTGTACGGCTACCTCTACCGCCTGCGCCGGCTGCTGCCCGAAGGCGTCATCGTGCGGCGCGGCGGCGGTTATCTCCTCGCTGTGCCACCGGAGGCGGTCGACGCGCACCGCTTCACCGCGCTGGTGGAACGGGCCAGGGCCACCGGCGACCTCGCGCTGTTCGACGAGGCGCTGGCGCTGTGGCGCGGCGAGGCGCTCGCCGGTCTGGACACGCCGTGGCTGACCGAGGTCGCGGCCGGCCTCGACCGCGCCCGGCTGGCCGCCGAGCTGGACCGGGCGGACCTGGCACTGGCACAGGGAAAACACCTGGCCGTCGCCGCGCAGCTGCCCGCGCTGGCCGAGGCCAACCCGTTGGACGAACGCCTCGCCGCGCAGCTGATCGTCGCCCTGCACGCGAGCGGGCGGCGGGCGGAAGCCCTGGAGCACTACCACCTCGTGCGTTCCCGGCTCGTCGAGGAGCTGGGCACCGAACCGGGCGAGCTGCTGCGGGAGGTGCACCTGCGGGTGCTCGGCGAAGGCCACTCCCCCGTCCCCCGCCAGCTGCCCGGTGCGCCCACGCCGTTCGCCGGACGCGTCGAGGAGCTGGCCGAGCTGGACAAGATGTTCGGTGCCACGAACGTCGTGGCCGTCGGCGGCACCGGCGGGGTCGGCAAGACGTGGCTCGCGCTGTGCTGGGCCCACCGCGGGCTCGACCGGTTCCCGGACGGCCAGCTGCACGTCGACCTGCACGGCTTCGACCCGGTGACCGGGCCGACGCCCCCCGCCACCGCCCTGCGCCGCCTGCTCGACGGGCTCGGCGTCCCGGCCGAGGGCGACGCGGACGTGCTCGCGGCCCGGTTCCGCAGCGCCGTGGCGGGCAAGCGGCTCCTGGTGCTGCTCGACAACGCCCAGGACGAGGACCAGGTCGTGCCGTTGCTGCCGGGCGACCCCGGCTGCGCGGTGCTGATCACCAGCCGGAGGCAGCTGTCCGGCCTGGCCGCCCGCCACGGCGCGCAGCTGTTGTCGCTCGGCACGATGTCACCGCCGGAGTCGGCCGGTGTGCTCGCCGGACATCTGGGCGCGGACCGGCTGGCGGCGAACCCCGTCGCGGTGGAAGCGATCCTGGACCACTGCGCGGGGCTGCCGCTGGCGCTGGGCATCGCCGCGTCCCGTGCGGCCGTCCACCAGGACCTGCCGTTGTCCGTGCTGGCCGAGGAGTTCCAGGAAGATCGGCTCGACTCGCTGCGGTCCGTTTTCGCGTCTTCGGTGCGCGCCCTGGACTCCGAGGCGGCCGAGGTGTTCCGCTCGGTCGCGGCGGCGCCGGGGCCGGACATCGAGGTGCGGTCGGCCGCCGCCCTCACCGGCCTGCCGAAGGTGCGGACGGCGTTGCGGCGCCTGGAGAACGCGCACCTGGTCCTCCGGCGCGGTGCGGCGCGCTACCGGATGCACGACCTGGTCCGCCTTCACGCCACCGAGCTCGGAGCGGACCTCGCCGCGGTCCGGCGGCTCGTCGAGTTCTACGTCGAGACCGCGTGGGCGGCGGACTCCGTCTTCAACAAGCCCACGGTCGGCGCGCCGGGCAAGGCCGTGCCGCTGGAGTTCGCGAACGCCGAGGAGGCGCGGGCGTGGCTGAGCGCGGAACACGCGTGCCTGCTGGCCGCGCAGGCGTGGGCGGAACGGCACGACATGCCGGACGCGGTGTGGCACCTCGCCTGGTTCCTCGACCAGTTCCACTGGCGGCACGGGCTGCTGGCCGCCCACCTGGAGGTGTGGCAGGCGGCCGGCCGGGTGGACGTGGACGACTGGCGGCGCGCGCAGGGGCACCGCCGCTACAGCCACGTGCTGATGCGGGCCGGGCGGTTCGACGAGGCGCTGGACGAGCTGAACGCGGCGCTCGTGGTGCACGAACGCACCGGGTCGGCGCTCGACCAGGGACACGTGTTCCACGACATCGCGGCGATCCTCGGGCACTCCGGCGACCTCGCGCGGGCGATCGAGCACGCCGAACGGTCACTGCCCTTCTACCGCGCGGCCGAGAACGCCACGCAGTGGGAGGCCAACGCGCTCAACACGCTGGGCTGGTTCCTGGCCAAGGCGGGCGAGCACGAACGCGGCCGCGTCCACTGCGCGCAGGCCGTCGCCCTGTGCCGGGCCGCGGGCTACCCGGACGGCCAGGCCGCCGCCCACGACAGCCTCGGCCACATCGCGCACACCACCGGCGCGCACCGCAGGGCGCTCGGCCACTACCGCCAGGCGTTGCGCCTGCGCCGCGAGCTGGGCGACCCGTACGAGGAGGCGGACGCCTTGCTGTCACTGGGAAAGGTGCACACCGCGCTGGGCGAGCACGCGCAGGCGCACGAGCTGTGGAGGACGGCCGCCGGCCTCTACCGCGGCCAGGGCAGACAGACCGAGCTCACCGAGGTGACGCGGCTCCTCGAACAGGCGAACGCCCCGGTCGACGCCGTTGTCGGCCGGGGCGTTCATGCTGCTCTCCGCTGACTGACTCCGTTGTCAGACCACAGCGAGCGGAAGCTGGTTGGGGATGACGGGCGACGGCAGGCTCGACGCGCCCGTGAGGAACTTGTCGACGGCGTTCGCCACCGACCGGCCCTCCGCGATGGCCCACACCACGAGGGAGGCGCCGCGGTGGGCGTCACCGCAGACGAACACGCCGGGCGCGGTCGTCTGCCAGTCCGAGCCGCACGAGATGGTGCCGCGCGTCGTGAGCGAGATGTCCAGGTCGTCCAGCAGGCGCATGTGCTCGACGCCCTCGAAGCCGATCGCCAGCAGCACCAGGTCCGCTGGCAGGACCTCGATCTCGTCGGACACCGGGATGACCTGGCGGCGGCCGGACGAGTCCTTCTCGACGCGCACCTGCTGCAGCTCGATGAACCGCACGTGGCCGTCGTCGTCGCCCACGAAACGCTTGACCGCCACGGTGAAGCGGCGTTCGCCCGCCTCCTCGTGCGCCGGGTAGGTGCGCAGGATGTGCGGCCACACCGGCCACGGCGACCTGTCGTCGTCGCGCACGGAAGGCGGCATCGGGTACTGGTCGAGCTGCGTCACCGACAGCGCGCCCTGGCGGGTCGCGGTGCCGTAGCAGTCGGCGCCCGTGTCGCCACCGCCGATGACGATGACGTGCTTGCCCTCGGCGGAGATCTCCGACGGGCCGTCGCCCTCGCACGCGCGGTTCGCGGGGACCAGGTGGTCCATCGCGAGGTGCACGCCCTTGAGCTCGCGGCCCGGCGTCGCCTTGTCGTCACGGCCGCGCAGCGCGCCCACGGCGAGCACGACGGCGTCGAAGTCGGCGCGCAGCTGCTCGACGGTGATGTCGACGCCGACCTCGCAGCCGGTGACGAACTTGGTGCCCTCACGGCGCAGCTGCGCGAGCCTGCGGTCGAGGACCTTCTTCTCCATCTTGAACTCGGGGATGCCGTACCGCAGCAGGCCGCCGAGCCGGTCGTCCCGCTCGTAGACGGTGACCTCGTGGCCGGCGCGGGTCAGCTGCTGCGCCGCGGCGAGACCGGCGGGACCGGAACCGACGACGGCGACGCGCTTGCCCGTGGACACCGCGGCGTGGGACGGCTTGACGTACCCGCCCTCCCACGACATCTCCGCGATGGTCTCCTCGACCCGCTTGATCGCGACGGCACCGCCGGAGTCGTGCGAGATCGAGAGGACGCACGCCGCCTCGCACGGCGCCGGGCACAGCCTGCCCGTGAACTCCGGGAAGTTGTTGGTGGCGTGCAGGCGGTCGGAGGCCAGCTCCCAGTCGCCGCGGCGCACCAGGTCGTTCCACTCGGGGATCAGGTTCCCGAGCGGGCAACCGGCGGTTCCGCTGTGGCAGAACGGGATGCCGCAGTCCATGCACCGCGTCGCCTGCGTGCGCACGGCGGCGTTGCGCTCCTCCTGGTCCTCCTGGAGGTAGACCTCGTTCCAGTCCTGCAACCGCTCCGGCTTCGGGCGCTTGGGCGCGTCCGAGCGGGAGTACTTCATGAAACCCTGTGGATCAGCCACGAGACGCCTCCATGACAGCCGCGTCAACGTCCCGGCCCTCGGCGCGCGCGAGGCGCATGGCCTCGAGAACGCGCTGGTAGTCACCGGGCATGACCTTCGTGAACGCACCGGCTCGCCGGGTCCAGTCACCGAGCAGCGACGCGGCCACCGCGGAACCGGTGTGCCGGTGGTGCTTGGTGACGGCGTCCTTGAGCCAACGCAGGTCCTCGGCGTTGAGGCGCTGCAGTTCCACCATCTCCTGGTTCACCGACAACGGGTCCAGGTCGAGCACGTACGCGATGCCGCCGGACATGCCGGCCGCGACGTTGCGCCCGGTCGGGCCGAGCACCACTGCCCGGCCACCGGTCATGTACTCGAAGGCGTGGTCGCCCACGCCCTCCGCGACGAGCAGCGCGCCGGAGTTGCGGACGCAGAAGCGCTCGCCGACCCGGCCGCGCAGGAAGACCTCGCCGGACGTGGCGCCGTAGCCGATCACGTTGCCCGCGATCACCTGGTCCTCCGCGCGGAACGGCGCGTCGTCGTGCGGGCGCACGATGATCCGCCCGCCGGACAGGCCCTTGCCGACGTAGTCGTTCGCGTCGCCGACCATCTCCAGCGTGATGCCGCGCGGCAGGAACGCGCCGAGCGACTGCCCGGCCGACCCGGTCAGCTTGACCTGGATCGTGTCGTCCTCCAGGCCCTCGCCGCCGTAGCGGCGGGTGACCTCGGCGCCGAGCAGCGTGCCGACCGTGCGGTTGACGTTGCGGACGGGCAGCTCCAGCGTGACCTGGTGCGCGTCCTCCAGTGCCGCCTCCGCGAGCTGGATGAGCGTGCGGTCCAGCGCCTTGTCCAGGCCGTGGTCCTGCTCGCGGATCCGGCGCTTCGCCGTCGGGTAGGGAGTTTCCGGCACCTCGAACACCGGGTCGAGGTTCAGGCCCCCGGCCTTCCAGTGCTCGATCGCCTCGTCCTTGTCGAGCAGCTCCGCGTGACCGACGGCCTCGTCGATCGTGCGGAAACCGAGCTCCGCCAGCAGTTCCCTGACCTCCTGCGCGATGAACTCGAAGAAGTTCACGACGTGGTCGGCCTGGCCGGTGTAGCGGGCGCGCAGGTCGGGGTTCTGGGTGGCGACGCCGACCGGGCACGTGTCGAGGTGGCAGACGCGCATCATCACGCAGCCCGCGACGATCAGCGGTGCCGTGGCGAAGCCGAACTCCTCCGCACCCAGCAGAGCCGCCACGACGACGTCGCGGCCGGTGCGCAGCGCGCCGTCGACCTGGACCGTGATGCGGTCGCGCAAGCCGTTGAGCAGCAACGTCTGCTGGGTCTCGGCGAGGCCGATCTCCCACGGCGTTCCGGCGTGCTTGAGCGAGTTCATCGGCGAGGCGCCGGTGCCGCCGTCGTAGCCGGAGATCAGCACGACGTCCGCGTGCGCCTTGGCGACACCCGCCGCGACCGTGCCCACGCCGATCGACGAGACGAGCTTCACGTGAACCCGTGCCTGCTCGTTCGCGTTCTTCAGGTCGTGGATGAGCTGCGCCAGGTCCTCGATCGAGTAGATGTCGTGGTGCGGCGGCGGCGAGATCAGGCCGACGCCCGGCGTGGAGTGCCGGGTGCGCGCGACCCACGGGTAGACCTTGAAGCCGGGCAGCTGGCCGCCCTCGCCGGGCTTCGCGCCCTGCGCCATCTTGATCTGGATGTCCGTGGAGTTCACGAGGTACTCGCTCGTGACGCCGAACCGTCCACTCGCGACCTGCTTGACCGCCGAACGCCGTTCGGGGTCGTACAGGCGCTCGCGGTCCTCGCCGCCCTCACCGGAGTTCGACCGGCCGCCGAGGCGGTTCATCGCGATCGCGAGGGTCTCGTGCGCCTCGGCCGAGATCGAGCCGTACGACATGGCGCCGGTGTTGAAGCGCTTGACGATCGAGCTGACCGGCTCGACCTCGTCGATCGGGACCGGCGTGCGGCCCTCGGTGCGGAGCTTGAACAGGCCGCGCAGCGTGCCGCCCTGCCGCGAGATGCGCTCGACCTCCGCCGTGTACTGGCGGAAGACCTCCTCCTTGCGCGTCTTCGTGGCGTGCTGCAGCAGGAACACCGTCTCCGGCGTGAACAGGTGCAGCTCGCCCTCGCGGCGGTAGGAGTAGTCGCCGCCGACCTCGAGCCGGCGGTGCTCGCGCGCCGTCGGGTTCTCCTGGTGCGCGCGGCGGTGGCGCTGCGCGACCTCCTCGGCGAGCACGTCCAGGCCGGCACCGCCGAGCTTGGACTGCGTGCCGGTGAAGTACTCGTCCAGCAGGTCGTTGGACAGGCCGACGGCCTCGAAGATCTGCGCCGCGGTGTAGGCGCCGACGGTCGAGATGCCCATCTTCGACATGATCTTCAGGACGCCCTTGACGAGCGCCTTGACGTAGTTGCGGATCGCCTTGTGCGCCGGGACGCCGGTGATGGCGCCCTGGCTGATCAGGTCCTCGATCGTCTCGAACGCGAGGTACGGGTTCACCGCGGCGGCGCCGTAGCTCAGCAGCGCGGCGACGTGGTGGACCTCGCGGCAGTCACCCGACTCGACGACGAGCGCGACGCGCAGGCGCTCCTTGGTGCGCACCAGGTGGTGGTGCACCGCGGAGACGAGCAGCAGCGACGGGATCGGCGCCATCCGGTGGTCCGAGTCGCGGTCGCTGAGCACCAGCGTCCGAGCACCGTTCGCGATGGCCTCCGACGCCTCGCGACGCACGCGCTCGATCGCGGCGGCCAGCGCCTCGCCGCCACCGTCCACTTCGTACAGTCCGGACAGGACGGTGCAGGCGAAGCCCGGCAGGTCGCCGTCGTCGTTGATGTGGATGAGCTTCGCGAGCTCGTCGTTGTCGATGACCGGGTAGTCGAGGTTGATGTGCCGGCACGAGACCGGGCCCGGCTCCAGCAGGTTCTGCTCAGGCCCCATCACGCGCTTGACGGACGTGACGATCTCCTCGCGGATCGCGTCCAGCGGCGGGTTCGTGACCTGCGCGAAGTTCTGCACGAAGTAGTCGTAGAGCAGCCGGGAACGCTGGCTGAGCGCCGCGACCGGCGTGTCCGAGCCCATCGACGCGAGCGGCTCCGCGCCCGAGACGGACATCGGCGTGAGCAGGATCCGCAGCTCCTCCTCGGTGTAGCCGAAGGTGAGCTGGCGGCGCACGACCGACTCGTGGCTCTGCACGACGTGCTCGCGGTCCTGCACGTCGGCGAGGTCGAGCAGACCGGCGTGCAGCCACTCGTCGTAGGGCTGCTCCGACGCGAGGGAGGACTTGAACTCCTCGTCGTCGATGATCCGGCCCTGCGCGGTGTCCACCAGGAACATGCGGCCCGGCTGCAGGCGGCCCTTCGCGACCACCTCGCTGGGCGCCACGTCGAGCACACCGGTCTCCGAGGCCAGCACGACGCGGCCGTCGGCGGTCTGCCACCAGCGGGCGGGACGCAGGCCGTTGCGGTCGAGGACCGCGCCGACGATCTCGCCGTCGGTGAAGGTGACGCAGGCGGGGCCGTCCCACGGCTCCATCAGGGAGGCGTGGAACTGGTAGAACGCACGGCGCTTCGGGTCCATCGTGGCGTGGTTCTCCCACGCCTCCGGGATCATCATCAGCACCGCGTGCGGCAGGCTGCGGCCACCGAGGTGCAGCAGCTCCAGCACCTCGTCGAACGACGCCGAGTCCGAGCCGTCCGGGTTGCAGATCGGGAACAGCCGCGCGAGGTCGCCGGGGATCAGCTCGCTGTCGAGCAGCGCCTCACGGGCACGCATGCGGTTGCGGTTGCCGCGCACGGTGTTGATCTCACCGTTGTGGGCGACGAACCGGAACGGGTGTGCGAGCGGCCACGACGGGAACGTGTTCGTCGAGAACCGGCTGTGCACCAGCGCGATCGCGCTGTGCAGCCGCTCGTCGAGCAGGTCGGGGAAGAACGCCGGCAGCTGCTCGGTCGTCAGCATTCCCTTGTAGACGATCGTTCGCGACGACAGCGACGGGAAGTAGACGCTGCCCTCGTGCTCCACCCGCTTGCGCAGGCAGAAGGCGAGGCGGTCCAGCTCGATCCCGCTCTCGTCGCGCGTGCCCTTCACGAACAGCTGTGCGAAGTGCGGTGCCACCGACAACGCCGTCGGGCCGACGTCCGCCTTCTCCGGGTCGACCGGCACGTCGCGCCAGCCGAGCACGACGAGGTTCTCCTCCTCGGCGATGCGCTCGATCTGCCGCATCGCGTCGGCGCGTTCCTCTGCCTCGAACGGCAGGAACGCGATGCCCGCCGCGTACCGGCCGCGTTCGGGCAGGTCGAAGCCGACGACAGCGCGCAGGAACTCGTCCGGCAGCTGCAGGAGGATGCCCGCGCCGTCACCCGACGTGGGTTCGGCGCCCGCGGCACCGCGGTGCTCCAGGTTCGCCAGTGCCGTCAAGGCATCGCGCACGATGCCGTGGGAACGCCTGCCCTTGATGTCGGCCACCATGGCGACGCCGCAGGCGTCGCGCTCGTCGGCGGGGTCGTACAGACCCTGGGGGCCGGGGATGGCGGAGAAGATCACTGCGCAGACCTCCTTCGTCGTCCTCGCGTAAAGAACTGATGTCCTCGTGCTCAGACCTCGTACCTACAGGTGGAGCACGGGACGACGATGGCCCGCGTGTTGACGCGACTTTAACAGCCGCGAAACCCAGTGACACCCGCCAATGGGTGATCTAGGTCATGGATGTGTAACGATTCCCCGCTGAGGAGCGACATTGCCGCCAACGTCGGCGTTCGTTACATCCGAGTAAGCGTAACCGAACGTTCAAGCGGGGCAACTCGGATGAGAGCTGCGCTACATTCGGGCTTTACCACTGGTTGCACTGGGTACTGAATCGTTTTCGCTGATCAGCGGCGTGCCATCCCAGTTAGCGGACGCTCACAGAGTGGGACCCGGCGCTGTGCGGACCGCTCTCCACCCCCAGACGGGGATTGTTCCCCACCAAACGAAGCCGAGGTCCCGTTCCCCCGCGTCGTGCGCGGGAGAACGGGACCTCGGCATTCCTGGAGGTCACGGGTCTCGTGGCCGGAGGAGGGAAGCACCACCTCCGGCCACGGACGACTCAGCGGGCCGCGACCGGCTCCGCGGCGGCGGCGTCCTCGCCGGACTGCTTGGCCAGCAGGTCGTCGACGTCGACGCTGTCGGGGTTGTTCAGGACCTCGGTCAGGCGCTCCTTGTCGAGGCCCTTCTGCCAGGCGGCGACCACGAGCGAGCCGACGCCGTTGCCGATCACGTTGGTGATGGCGCGGGCCTCGGACATGAACCGGTCGATGCCGACGATGAGCGCGATGCCGACGGCCGGGATGGCCGAGTGGGCCTCGAACGCCTGCAGCGAGGCCGCCAGTGTGACGAGACCGGCACCGGTGACGCCCGCGGCACCCTTCGACGCGATCAGCATGAACAGCAGCAGGCCGATCTGGACGCCGATCGACACGTCGTGCCCGGTGGCCTGGGCGATGAAGATCGCGCCCATCGTGAGGTAGATGCACGTGCCGTCGAGGTTGAACGAGTACCCGGTCGGGATCGTGAGGCCGACGACCGACTTCTGCGCGCCCGCCGCCTCCAGCTTGACCATCATGCGCGGCAGCACCGACTCCGAGGACGACGTGCCGAGCACGATCAGGATCTCGTCCTTGATGTAGCGCAGGAACTTGAAGAGGCTGAAGCCCGCGAACTTCGCCACCAGGCCGAGCACCACGATGACGAACAGCAGGCAGGTCGCGTAGAACGAGCCCATCAGCCAGAGCAGCTTGCCGAGCACGCTGCCGCCGAACTTGCCGACGGTGTAGGCGATGCCGCCGAAGGCGCCGATCGGCGCGACGTACATGACGATCTTGATGATGCCGAACATCACCTTGGACAGCGTCTCCATCGCGGAGACGACCTTGGCGCCGCGCTCCCCCATGCCGGCGACCGCGACAGCCACCAGGATGGCGACGACGAGCACCTGGATCAGCTGCCCGTCGGTGAAGGCGCTGACGAACGACTTCGGGATCAGGCTGAGGATGAAGCCGGTGACACCGGTCTCCGCGCTCGCGGCGGACTTGAGCGTCGCGTCGGCCTGGCTCGCGTTCAGCTCGATGTCGCCGCCGTGGTGGCCCGGCTGCACGACGTTCACGACGATGAGGCCGATGGCGAGCGCCACCGTCGTCATCGCGGTGAAGTAGAGGATCGTCCGCAGGGCCAGGCCGCCCGCCTTGGCGAGGTTCCCCAGACCCGCGATGCCGACGATGATCGTCGCGAAGATGGTCGGCGCGATGACGACCTTGACGAGGTTGACGAACAGGTCGGCGAGCCACTTCATCTCGGACGCCTGCGCCGGGAACAGGAAGCCGACTGCCGCGCCGAGCACGATGGAGACCAGCACCCAGAAGTACAGGTGCCGGTAGATCGGTTTGCGGCCGGTGGTGGTCGTCGCCACGGTTCCTCCTCGAACTTCGTGTTGGGTAGTGAGGGTGGGGGCCGCCACAACACCCGACAAGGCGACGTCGCGAAACTTCAGACAGACCTGACGTAACAGCTAGGCTTCGCCGGTGTCGCTCAGCCGTCGCACGCTTCTGCTAGGGGCCGGTCTGGCCCTCGCGGGGTGCACCCCGCGCAGGGTCGAGGCGCCCGCTGAGCTGCTGCTCGCGACCGGTCCGGAGGGCGCTGTCTTCCGCGAGGTCGGCGGCGCGCTCGCCGCCGCGGTGGCCGAGCAGCTGCCCGGCACGAGGGTCATCGCGATCCCGACCGCGGCGTCGGTGGAGAACATCCAGCTGCTGCGCTCCGGTGCGGCGCAGCTGGCTCTGTCCTCATTGGACGCCATCGAGGACCCGCCGGGGCTGCGCGCGGTCGGCAGGCTCTACGACAGCTTCATGCAGATCGCCGTGCCGATCGCGTCACCGATCCGCACGTTCGCCGACCTGGCGGGCAAGCGGATCTCGCTGGGCCCCAAGGGATCGGGCACGGAGTTCACCGCGGTGCGGATGCTGCGGGAGTTCGGTGTGTCCGCTGTGGACGAACGCATGGCCCACTCCGAGGCGTCCCGCAGGGTCGGGAACGGCTCGCTGGACGCGATGCTGGCGCTGACCGGCATCCCGACGCCCGCCATCACCGACCTGAAGGGCAAGGTCCGGCTGATCGACATCACGCCGGAGGCGACCAGGCTCGCGGACAACTACCAGGGCCCGTACATCCCGGCGACCATCCCGAGCACCACCTACGAGGGCGTGGCGGCGAACCACACGTTCGCGGTGCCGAACCTGCTGCTGGCACGCGACTCGCTGAGCGCGGACGTGGTCGAGGTCGTGACGCGCACGGTGTTCACCGAGACGGCGCGGATCGTGGAGGGGCACCCCGAGGCGTCGCGGATCAACGTCCGCACCGGCATCGCCACCGGTCTCGTGCCGCTGCACGACGGCGCTATGCGCTGGTTCCGTTCCGCGAAGCGCTGAGGGCCACCCGCACGTCCAGGCCCGGACCGGCGTCGTGCAGGGTGAGCGTGCCGCCTGCCGACTCGATGAGCTCGGCGCAGATCGCGAGACCCATGCCGGTGCCCGCGACGTTCTGGTGCCTGGTGGCCCGCCAGAACCGCTGCAGCGCCAGCTCCCGTTCCTCGGCGTCGAGCCCCTCGCCGTTGTCGACGACGTGCAGCTCGCCGGGTCTGCCGGTGACGCGGACCTCCGTGCCGCCGGACAGCCGGATCGCGTTGCTGACCAGCTCGTCCAGCACGCTGCCGAGCCCGCCGGGCGGCTCCTGCATGGTGAGCCCGGCCGGCAGGTCGATCCGCAGCTCCACCTCGGCCCTGCTCGCCAGCGCCTGCCACGCGGGGGTGTGGGTCGCGAGGAGCTGGTCGATGTCGACCGGCTCGGTCTGCCGGGCGCTGTCGAGCCGGGTGGCCGCGAGCAGCGTGTCGAGCACCCGCCCCATCTCCTCCGCCTCCTCGACGGCGATCTGGTGCGCCTCCCTGGCGTGCTCGCCCTCGACGTGCGGCTCCAGGTTGTCGACGGCGAGCCGCAGGCTGGCCAGCGGGTTGCGCAGCTGGTGCGAGGCGTCCGCGACGAACGCCCGCTGCCGGTTCAGCGCCCTGCCGACGACGTCGACCATGGTGTTGAAGCTGCGGGCCAGGCGCCGCAGCTCCGGCGGCCCGCCGACCTCGTCCGCCCGCACGTCCAGGTTGCCCTGCGCGACGGCGGCGGTGGCCTCGTCGAGCTTGCTGACCGGCCGCAGCACCCACCGCGACATCGGCCAGGCCGCGGCGACCACGGCCAGCATCGGCGCCAGCCCGACCAGCGCCATGAGCCCCCACTGCCGCAGCACCTCGGTCCGCAGCCCGCCCGTCTGCGAGATCGTGACGACGGCGGCCACGACCTCGCTGTCCCGCCCGACCGGTTCGACGACGACCATCGGCCCGGTGCGCCACGGCCAGCCCGTGTAGTCCGGCTCCGGCCGGATGCCGCCGTTCAACGCCGTGTCGAGGGCCTTCGTGACCGCGGGGTCGTCAGCGGGGTCGAACCCCGGCTCCGACGCCAGCAGAATCCGCCTGTCCGCGCTGACCAGCGCGACCGGGACGTCGTAGAGGACGTCGTAGCGCCGGATCTCCTGGCTCAGCGCCTCCAGCCGGTCCGACTGCAACGCGCTCTCGGCCAGCGAGGCGAACCTGCTCGCGTCGGCGAGGCGGTCGAGGTAGGTCGTCTGCGTCTCGCGCTGCACCACCGCGGACGCCAGCGGGATGCCGAGCGCCGCGACCAGGGCGACGAGCAGCGGAACGGTGATGACGAGCAGTCGGCGGAGCATCGCCACGGATTGTTCCGCACCCGCGACGCACTGTCTCCCGGGGACTCGTCACGTGGCGAGGCGGTAGCCCACTCCCCTGACCGTCTCGATCCGCACGTGCCCGCCGAGCTTGCCGCGCAACGCCGCGATGTGCGTGTCCAGCGTCCGCGACGGCGCCTCCCAGTGCGCCTGCCACACCTGGTCGACGATGAAGTCGCGGCTCACCACCTCGCCCCTGCGGGCCGCGAGGAGCGCGAGCAGGTCGAACTCCTTGCGGGTCAGCGCGAGCGCCTCCCCCGCGAGCGTCGCGGTGCGCGTCGACGCGGTGATCTGCAACGGGCCGACCTCGACGGGTGCCTCGGTCTCCGGACCCGCGCGGTGGGCACGGGTCCGCCGCAGCACGGCCTCGATGCGGGCGAGCAGCTCGGACGTGCCGAACGGCTTCACCACGTAGTCGTCGGCGCCCGCCCGCAGGCCGAGCACGCGCTCGCGTTCCTCGCCGCGCGCCGTCACCGTGATGACGGCGGTGCCCGGACGGTGCCGCAGCTCGCGCAGCACGTCCAGGCCGTCGCCGTCGGGCAGGCCGAGGTCGAGCAGCACCACGTCGGCGGGAGTGGCCCGCAACGCGTCGGCGGCCGTGGCCACCCGGTGCACCTCGTAGCCGGCGTGCCGCAACGCGGTCACCAGGCCCCTGGCCACCCGGTCGTCATCCTCGACGACGAGCACGCGCACAGGTCACTCCGGTTTGACGGACTCCGGGGAGTCCTTCTGGTCCTTCGCGTCACCGGCGTCCACGACCGGCTCGCCGGTCGCCTCGCCCACGGGCGTGTCGGTGGCGCGCGACGCCGCGATGTCCTCACGTTCGCCGCGGGACCGCGCGATGATGAAGTACGCGACCGCCCCGAGGAACACCAGCGCCGACACGAACACGTTCACGCGCGTGCCGAGGATCAGCGTCGCCTCGTCGGTGCGCATCAGCTCGATCCAGAACCGCCCGGCCGTGTAGCCCGCGACGTAGAGCGCGAACACGCGGCCGTGGCCCAGCCGGAACTTGCGGTCCGCCCACACGATCAGCAGGGCGACACCGAGGTTCCACAGCAGCTCGTAGAGGAACGTCGGGTGCACGACCTGGATCGGCGTGTGGTCGATCGCGACACCGGCCAGCGCGTCCTCACGGCCTTCCGGCGTGACGCGGCGGTAGATCTCCAGACCCCACGGCAACGTCGTGTCGCCGCCGTAGAGCTCCTGGTTGAAGTAGTTGCCGAGCCGCCCGATGGCCTGCGCCACCACGATGCCGGGCGCCAGCGCGTCCGCCATGGCGGGCAGCGGGATGCCCTTGCGGCGGCACCCGATCCACGCACCCACGGCACCGAGCGCGATGGCGCCCCAGATGCCGAGACCACCGTTCCAGATCTCCAGCGCCGTGAGCGGGTTCTTGCCCGGCCCGAAGTACTTCTGGTTGTCGGTGATGACGTGGTACAGCCGGCCGCCGACCAGGCCGAACGGCACCGCCCACACGGCGATGTCCGTCACGTCGCCCTTGATGCCGCCGCGTTCGACCCACCGGCGCTCACCCCACCAGATGGCGACGATGATGCCGGCGATGATGCACAACGCGTACGCCCTGAGGGGGAGCGGACCGAGGAACCAAACACCACGGTCTGGGCTCGGGATCGTGGCCAGGACGGCGTTCAACCCGTTCAACACGTCGACCACCGTACCGGTGGGCCCGTGAGCGCCCCGTGGGGACGCGCGATCGTTACCGACCTCGAACCACAACGGCGCCTGCGCGCGACCCCCGCTGGCGGTTCCGCTCCTAGATGATTGATTCCGTTTGGCTCTTGAGCTGAAGGCGGTCCTGAGACGCAGGAGGAGGGTGTCAAGATCAGGTTTGTGACGACCGATCTGGACACCCTCCTGACTGCACTTTACGTGTTCTGCGATGACCACCTGACACCACCCGAACGCAGACGTCCCGGCCGGCGCAAGAAGCTCTCCGACGCGGAGTTGCTGTGCCTGGCCGTGGCCCAGGTACTGCTCGGCTTCCCGTCGCAGCACCACTGGCTGCGTTTCGCCTACGGCAGGCTCGGGCACCTGTTCCCGTACCTGCCGCACCAGCCCGGCTACCACAAACGCCTGACCGCGGCGACACCGCTGATCCT
>NZ_FNCC01000019.1 GCF_900100955.1 Lentzea fradiae
CGCCACCCTGCCCGACGGCGCCACACCGCTGGTGCACTCCGACCAGGGCTTTCAGTACCAGCACGCCTCCTGGCGCACCCTGCTCGACGACGCGGGCCTGACCCAGTCGATGTCACGGCGGGCCAACTGCCTGGACAACTCGATGGCCGAGAACTTCTTCGGCCACCTGAAGGCAGAACTGTTCCACCACAACAGGTTCGACACCGTCGAGGAGTTCACCGCGGCACTGGACGACTACATCAGCTGGTACAACACCACCCGCATCTCCACCACGCTCGAGGGCCTGAGCCCGGTCGAATACCGAGCCCAGGCCCTCGCGGCCTAACCTTCAGTTAGCCAGTCCAACCTTCGGGGAGCGGTTCAGGATTGCCCTCAGGAACCGGCCCTTCTCGTGCTCTGTGGTGGCGGAACACGACCTGCGGATCTACCACCCGGGTGGTCGGGCGTCGTAGGGCTGTCCCGGACGGTCAGGCGCGCTCGACGGCGTCGGCCTGCGGGCCCCGGTCGCTCTGCCGGATGCGGAACCGCACCCGCTCGCCGGCCACCAGGGGCTCGCCGGAGACCACCGAGACGTGCACGAAGAGGTCGGGCCCGCCCGCGTCGGGGGTGATGAAGCCGAAGCCGCGGTCGGCGTCGTAGCGGGCCACCGTGCCGTCGCCGGACCGGGCGGCCGAACGGGACTGGCTGGGGGCCGGGGCGGCCTCCACCGGCTCGCCGGCGGCCACGAACCGCACGTCGCGCGCCTGACGGCCCTGGTCCGCGGTGACCGCGGTGAACGAGACCCGGTCGCCCTCGAACGGCAGGTACCGGTCGTCGACCAGGGCGCGCACGTGCAGGAAGACGTCGCCCTCCCCGTCGTCGGCGGCCACGAAGCCGAACGCCTTCTCCTCGTCGAACCACAGCACGGTGCCATCGGCGCCGTCGCCGGGCGCGACGAGAGGGCCCTTGCGGACCCCGGCGTCGAAGCTCAGCGGCACCACGTGCTGGGCCTGCGGCCCCTTCTCCCCCGAGGTGACGACGAAGGCCACCCGCTGCCCTGCCGCGAGGACGCCCCCGGTGACGATGGCGGAGGAGTGCACGAACACCTCCGCGCCCCCGCCGTCGGGCGCGGCGAACCCGTAGCCCTTGGCCGGTTCGTACCAGGAGACGGTGGCGAGCACGCCCAAGGTCGCGCCGGGCGAGGAGTCCCCCGTGACGGTGACGCGCAGCGCCTGCGGACCGCGAGGGCCCTCACCGGCCTCGAACTCCACCGTCTGGCCCTCGCGGAGGGCCCGGGCCGCGCCCTCGCCCTGCACCTGCGAGACGTGCACGAAGATGTCGTCGCTGCCGTCGTCGGGGGCGAGGAAGCCGAAGCCTCGCTCGAGGTCGTACCAACGGACGGTTCCCTGCTGCACGGTGCACTCCTGGTCTAGCGGATGATCGAGGGGTCCAGTGTCCCAGGCGCCGCGGGACACCGCCGCCTCGCTTCCGCCGACCGGTGAGCCGACGTCTCAGTTGACGGCGGAGCAGGTCACGGCCGGGCTGGCGGGTTCAGGACCGGCGGCGACGAACCCGAACGAGGTGGTTCCCCCGGCGGTGAGCACGGCGTTGTGGCCGGCGTTGCTGACGGTCACCGCGGTCGTGTCCTGGGTCAGGGTGCCGTTCCACAGGTTGCCGATGGTGTGGTCCGCGACCGGCTCCCACGTGATGGTCCAGCCGGTCAGGCCATCTGAGCTGGTGTTGCGCACTGTCACCTCGACCTGGTAGCCGCCCGGCCACGAGTTGGTCACCTCGTAACGGGCATCACAGGCGGTCGTGACCGTGGTCGTCGCCGTGGTGGAGCCGGCCTGGGCGGTGCTGCCGGGCCGGTCGCCCTGCACGACGATGCCGATCACGACACCGGCGGCGACCAGGGCGGCCGCACCGGTGACCAGCGCGATCACCCGGCGCGGCGGGTGGCGGCGGACGGTCAGCACCCTCGTCCCGCTCTTCGGGGGCGCGGCGGGCAGCGGCAGTCCCTCCGCGACCGCCGCCAGCAGCTTGTGGGCCTCGGCCATCGTCGGGCGTTGGGCCGCGTCACGACGCAGGAGGCGCAGGAGCACGTCGCCGAGCGGGCCACCCACCCGTGGCGGCTCGAACTCCCCGCGGACCACGCGTTGCAGGAGCGCGTAGGGGTTGTCGTCCACCCCGAACGGCGGCGTGCCCTCCAGTGCCGCGTAGAGGGTCGCGCCGAGGGAGAACACGTCCGAGGCGAACGTCGCCGCCTCGCCCGCCGCCACCTCCGGCGCCAGGAAGGCCGGCGTGCCGACGATCAGGCGGGCGTCGGTCACCGTGCCCTCGCCGACCGCGCGGGCGATGCCGAAGTCGGTGATCTTCGCGATGCCGTCCTCGGCCAGCAGGACGTTGAACGTCGAGACGTCCCGGTGCACGATGCCCTCCGCGTGCGCCGCCGCCAGCGCGGCGGCGACCTGCCTGCCCACGGCCGCGACCACCCCCGGCGGCAGCGCGCCCCGCTCGGCGATCAGCGCCGCGAGACTGCGGGAGGGCAGGTACTCCAGCACCAGACAGGGCTTGCCGTCGTGCTCGACGACCTCGTACACGCTGATCGCGTGCGGGTGCCGCAGCCGACCGGCGACCCGGCCCTCGCGCAGCATCTGCGCCACCGCGTCCGGGGACCGCCGCTCCGTGTTGAGCAGCTTGACCGCGACCACGCGGTCCGACTGCTCGTCGCGCGCCTGCCAGACCACCCCCATGGAGCCCTGGCCGATCGGCGACACCAGCCGGTACTTCCCGGCGATGACCTCACCCTCTTCTGGCACACGCCGACGCTACTTGGCCGAGCCGATCATCGGCCACCTTCGAACGCGCGAGCGGGGTTCGAGAGCCGCACTTGCAGCGTGACGCGACCTTTGCCGTCACGGTTTCCGTGTCCGATATTCCCTCCGACACGAAACCCCGTCGTCGGCGGTCAGCCGTAATAGGTCGGCCTCGTGCGGCGACAAGCAGGCAGTCACCTCACCTCGTGGAGTAGCTGTGCGCACCGCGTCCGTTCTCACCCTCATCGCACTACTCGCTCTGACCGGGTGCAGCGCAGTGCCCACCTCAAGCACCTCCGGCGGCGGGACTACCTCGGTCGCGACTACATCCACCACCAGCTCGCCCGCACCGTCCTCAGCCGGCATCGGACAGACCGTCAGCAACCGAGGGATCACCATCACCGTGACCGAGGCACGTGCGGTGAACTCCGTCCTGATGAACGAGTCCGACCACCGTTCAGGCTCGGGTTATGTGCCGCAAGCGGCTACCGTCATCGGCTGGGGCTTCCAGGACACCACCGGCTTCTCGGGAACGACCAACTTCACCACAGTCCGCTTTGACGCCTGAACTTCGCAGCCGGACAGCCGGCACGACCCAGTGATCACGGTCAAGACAGGGAGCTTTGGTTGACCAGGCACTTCGACCCAGTCGACGACGGCCTCGAATCCATGAGTTCGTACGAAAGACAGGTGTGGGACAGGCTCAACGAGCACTGGGAGCGTCGCGACAGCCGCCGTGGCCTGCCGAACTGGGCGAGCGCTGCCGTCAAACGCACCGGAGAGGTCACGCGAGGTGCCCTGAGCGGTGTCGCGGACGCTGTGCCGGAAGGCGTGAAGCGGCCGATTCGTCAGGCAGGCGGCGCGGTGGCCGGTACGGCCATCAGGCCGGCCCTCGAAGCCGCGACGAGGTTGCTGGAACTGGTCAACGTCTGGGCCGTGGAGCTCAACGATCCGCACAGCCTCGAGAAACTCGCCCGCAAGCGTGGCTTGGAACTGCACAGCTTCACCGACCTGCGGAAGCAGGACCTCAAAGTCTGCGACCGGCTCCTGACGCGCAACACCCTCAAGTGGAGGACCGCCGGGGCCCTCGAGGGTGGCGCCTTGGGCTTGTTGGCGATGGTGCCTGTCGCCGGCATCCCGCTGGCGATAACAGCCGACATTCTCGTCATCCAGGTATTGAGCGCGTCGATCGCTTCGCGCATCGCGTACTCCTACGGGTACGACGCCAAGGACCCGGCCGAGCGGATCTTCATCGAACGCCTGGTGCAGCGATCCTTCGTGGCGCAGGCGGCGAAGGTCAAGCCGTTGCACGAGACGGCACGCGCGGCGAGCGCGGTCAAGGGACGTGTCAGGTGGTCGCCCAAGCTCCGCGCGGATCATCGTCTCCTGGCTGCCCTTGAGAAGCTGATGCAGCAGATAGGCCCGGCCGGCTCCAGAGTCGCTGTGAAGGATGTCGCCAAGGCCCTGCCCGTGGTGGGCGTCCTCATCGGTGCCGGCATGAATGCCGCGATCCTCGGCAACGTGGCGGCCGACGCTCAGCGGTACTGCCAGACCCGATTCTTGTGCGACAGATATGGACTGCCGTTGCCAGCCGCGCTCGCGACGAACCGCGACGATGACGTGTAACGGTCTGCGCGCCGAAAGTGGCCGAGTGAACGGTTTCAGCGTTCGAACGGCTCCCATGCGCTCCATCCGTCACCGTGGCGGTACGAGCGGCTCAAGAGGGTGCCACTCGTGCTGGTGCCGAACAACTCCAAACGCCCACTGGCCGGTGATGAGCAGGTGAGCGCCACGACAGCTTCGTCTCCTGGCAGTGCCGTCCATTCCGGTTCCCAGCCATGGCGGCCGTAGTACAAGGCGAGAACGGCGCTACTGTCCACCGCGACGATGACGTGTTGCCGCGACTGCTGATGCGATCCGGCGGTCAAGGTCCGGACGTGACCAGGAACGTCCATACTGGACCAATCGCTCCAGACACCACCCGCTCTGTACCACCTGTGCAGGAGGTTCCCTGATGCCGTGGCTGCGAACAGTTCCTGGTGACCGGTGGTCCGGTTCATCCCCGCCCAGGCCACCGCACTGATGGGCTCCGGCACGCGGATTTCTCGCCAGGGCGACCATTGCCGAAGTTCACCGTCGGGAAAGCACCGGCTGAAGATCCCGCCTTCGACGGTGACGGCGAACAGGTTCTGCTCGCCGTCCCGCGGTGAGCCCCCGGCGATCCAGCTCACCTGATCGGGAGTGGCCATCACGCGCCACGGTTGCCAGCGTCCCGGCTCTCCCTCGTACCAGCGGTGCACGAGTCCCTGACCACCGGTGACGCCGAAGACCTCCAGATGACCAGGACCCAGGCTGGAACTCGCGACGCGGTGCAGCGGTTCGGGTTCGTCCATCGGCCACCACCCCGAGTCGTCCCACCGGCGCACCAGCCGACCGTGCCGATCGATCGCGAACAACACCGGGTGGCCGTCCCGCACCGCCCCGGCCGCGATGGTGCTCCGTCGAGCCATCCCGGAGACGGACGGGAAGTCCGCCGCGCCCTTCACGTGCAGCCTCAAGTAGCTCATCCAGTCCACGGCCCGGTTGGTGACCAGGTGCTCGCAGGCCCGCAGCAGGGACCGAGGTGAACCGCAGACCACCGCGGCGACCGCCCGAGCCGCGTGCTCCGGCAGACCTTCGGCCACGTCCAGCAGGAGATCCGCGGACGCGCCGAGATCCAGCGGCTTCACCTCGATCACGGGATGAGGCCGCCACACGGCCGTCGGACTGGTGATGATCACGTCGCCCGGCCCGGCCGCGGGAACAAGCCGCCTCACGTCCAGGGGCGAGACATCATCCAGGACCAGCAGCCACCGGTCGTTCTTGGTGGCCAGCACGCCGTGCAGCACGTCCACCGGGTTCACCACGGCGCTTTCACCGGGAGCCAGCACGTTCAGCAGGTTGCGGCACTGCTCGTCCGGCTCACGGCCGCCGATCCACAGCATGGACCCGTAGCGGTCCTGGTGGGCACACCCGTAAGCCGCGGCCAGTGCCGACTTGCCGACGCCGCTCTCACCGGTGAGCACCCGCACGATCGGCTTCGACGGGCGGCCGGTGAAAACATCCGACAGGGCGGCGAGGTCGCCCTCTCGGCCGATCAGGTCCGGGACACCGGAGAAGTCAACCGAGACGAACTCGCGGGACCGTGAGCCGTTGACGACGACGATGCCGTGTACCGATCCCGCCTGCACGATGGCGCCGTACACCGGACCGGTGTTGCTGTTGGCCGTGTCACTTGCAGGGAGATCGCCAGTCATGCCCACCTGTCGATCTGGAGCGCGTGAGCGTTTCCACGTGCTGACCGCCTACCTGATGCCCTGAGTTCTGGCACCCGACAGGTGGACTTCTCCACGAGCGCACTCGTCCTCGGTGCCGTTCTCGTCGGCGAGGGCCAAGACCGAGGTCTCGGCCAGGACGAGGGCGAGACGCCTCACCGCGGCGCAGGTCGCGCGGCCACGGCGAACGGCCCGCCGCACGATCGTGTGCGACGGGCCGCCTGCCGGGTCAAGCCCGGTACGGCTCGCAGTTGTAGCCGCTGTGGAACTTCATCCGGTTGCGCGTGTTGGGCCCGTAGATCCCGTCGGGCGCGGAGCGGAGGTCTGCACGCCCTTCACCGCGGCTTCCGTGCGCGGGCCGAAGCTGCCGTCCCGGTCGAGGTCGCACACGAACTCGCCGCTGTACGGCGCTGCTGGGCGGACTCCGGGACAACACTGGATCAGCCCGCGCTGCAGGCCGGTCACGACGGCGGTGTTCGCGGCCAGCCCGCGACCGGTGTCCACGGCCCAGATCACACCGGCGACGCTGTCGGCGGAGTACGGGGTCCCGGCCGTTCGGGTGCAGGGCCAGCCCATTGAGGAATGCGGCGCCGGGCATTGCGGCGACACGTACGGGTTGCCGGTGGGAGCTTCCAGACGCCGGCGCGCAGCGGTCAGCGAGTTGAGGTTGTAGTAGATGGTCCCGTCGTCGGCGCGCACGTTCCGGTCAGCATCTCGCCGTTCTCGCTGCGGACGAGCGTCGTGACCGCGCCCGATCGCCGAAGGCGTACGAGCGAAGCTCCGGCGAGTTGCGCCACCGCCGCGGCTACGACCAGGAAGGCCGCTCTCATGTCGGATCTCCGGACACGCGCGTGGCCGTGAACGGGACCGTCAGGAAGACCGCCTTCGCTTTGCCCGTCATCGCGTCTCCGTCCAGCGTGGCCGCGCACTTCAGCTTCGCTTTGAGGGGTGAGGTGATGGAGGCGGTGAAGGTGACCTCGACACCCTTGAGCTTGCCTTCACTGATGGGACGGCCGTCGAAGGTGCCGTCCAGGGCGTCGCCCGCCGACCGCAGGACCAGTTCGACGGTGTCCTCGCCGCCCCCGGTGACCATGGTGAGCCGCCACGTTCCGTCGATGTTCATCGGTTGATCTCCTCCTTGAGCTCTCGCATCTTGTCGCCGCCCTCGTGGCTGTCGTCCCGGTCGAACAGGAAGCCGGCCGCGCCGTCGAGGGCGGTGGACCACTCCGCGGAGCGCGGCAGCATCGTCTCCTCGTAAGCGCGCACGGCCTCGCCCACCGTGTCGGCACGACTCAGGGCCATGGCCAGCTCGTACGCGTCGAGCATCGCCAGGTTGACGCCGACGCCCACCGGCGGCATGAGGTGGGCGGCGTCGCCGAGCAGGGTCGCGGTCGGCGAGTGTTCCCAGGTGTGCGCCGCGGGCAGCACGAACAGGGGGCGGTCGACGTACGGGCCGTCGTTGTCGGCGATCAGGCGGAGCACCTCCGGCGACCAGCCGGCGAACTGGTCGAGCAGGTGGGCCCGCAGACCGGCGGTGTCGTCGATGCTCAGCCCCGCCTCCGAGATCCAGTGCAGCGGGGCGCGCTGGACGATGTAGACCCGGATGTGGTCGCCGCTGTTGCGCTGGGCGGCCAGGGCGCGTTCGCCGTCCGTGCCGGTCGCGAGGCCGTGGCCGACCAGCTCGGCGATGCCCGGATGACGCTTCTCGACGTCGTCGAAGCGGGCCTCCAGGAAGTTCACGCCGGTGTAGAGCGGCACCGCGGAGGAGACCGCCGGGCGCACCCGGGAGAACGCTCCGTCCGCGCCGATGACCAGGTCGGTCTCGACCGTGCCGCCGTCGGAGAAGTGCAGCCGCCGAGGTCCGTCGGTGGGGCCGTTGACCGATTGGAGGGCGCGGCCCCACTGGACGGTGCCCGGCTCGAGGGAGTCGAGCAGCAGGTCGCGCAGCACGCCGCGGTCGATCTCCGGCTTGTACCGGTCGTCGGGCTCCGGCAGCTGGCGGAACACCACGTTGCCCTTGGTGTCGAAGCGCCGCATCTCCTGGCCCTCCGGGCGGGCGAGGGCGAAGAACTGGTCGAGCAGCCCGGCCTCGCGCAGCGCCAGCTGACCGTCGTCGGCGTGCAGGTCGAGGCTGCCGCCCTGGTTGCGGGCGTGCACGTCGGCGTCGCGGTCGTAGACCGTGACCGGGATGCCGTGCCGCTGCAGGATCCGGGCGCAGGTCAGGCCGCCGGGGCCGGCCCCGATGATGCTGATCCTGGCCTCGGCCGGTCGGGGGTTCGTCATCGCGTCTTCCTCTCGTGGGTTCGTCGCCCCGTCACCATAAACAGAACAAGACCAAACTTGCAACTGTTCCAAGTTTCGATCGAGCCCAAGTTCGACGTAGACTGGTGGACATGAGCGACTCGGACCGGCGGCCCGCGGGCTTGCGGGAGCGCAAGAAGGCGGCCACCCGCAAGGCGATCGCCGAGACGGCACTGCAGCTGTTCCTGGCGCACGGCTACGAGCAGGTGGGCATCCGGCAGATCGCCGAAGCCGCAGACGTCTCCGTGTCGACGCTGTTCAACTACTTCCCCGGCGGCAAGGAAGCGCTGGTCTTCGACGAGGAGACGGACAACGAGGCGGCGCTGATCGCCGCCGTGACCGACCGCCCGGCGGGCCGGACCATCACCGAGGCCCTGCGGACCTACCTGACCGGCTTCGCCTCGAAGCCGTCCGGCCCCGGCTCCCGGTTCGCCGAGTTCCAGGCGTTCGTGCAGCGGACACCGGCCCTGCGGGAGTACGCCCGCACGATGTGGCTACGCCACGAGGAGGCGCTGGCCCGTGCCATCGCCGCCGAGTCCGGCCGTCCCGCGGACGATCTGACGTGCGCTGCCCTCGCCCGCTTCGCCCTGGAGACGGTGGCCTTCGCCCGCTCCCGTCCTGACCCGGCCGCGGCCTTCGCCCACGCCTGGGAGCTGCTCGACCGGGGCTGGGCGGCGATCACCGCCTGAGCCGGGAGCGCGGCTCGGGCGGACAGCACCGGTGAAACCGAAACCCCCGGCCACCGGCGCCGTCGCGGCGGGCAGGTCAGGTCCGCCGCGCGTTCAACTGGGCGCTGATCTCGGCGAGCCGCTGGTCGAGCGGCGCGTTCCGGGCGTTGTCGAGGCGTTGCAGGACTCGGACGAGTGAGGGGCACTCGGCCATGCGCCTGCGCGCGAGTTCCGTCGCGTCGATGACGTGGGGGAACGGCGCGAGCAACGGGTGGTCTGCCGTGAGTCGTTCGCCGCCTTCGCGTGGCAGGAACACCTGCGACACGGGGTCCTCCATGCCGTCCAGCACCACGAGCGTGTCCTCGGTTCGCTGCCGGGACACGAGGAAGTCCAGCTCCCGCGCCAGTCCCGGGGTGAGCTCCGCCGCCCAGACGACGACCTGGTCGGCGACCGAGAGCAACGTCGAGACGGTGTCGAACCACGTCTCGTCCGGCAGGTAGAGCTTGACCGGGGCGGTGAACTGGCCCCAGTCCTGGCCCAGCTCCAGTTCGGCCGCGGTCGTGCTGGCCACCAGGACCAGCGGCACCGAGACGGCGAGCTCCCTCAACGCGGGCCCCGCGCCGCTCAGGTTGATCACCTGGACGTGGTCGGCCGGCTCGGTGTCGTCCAGCGGGAACTTGGTGGTCCCGGACCGTTCGGTGAGCTCGAAGTTGCGCAGCAGCACCACGAACGGCTCACCGGAGCACAGCCAGCTCCGCACCGCGTCCGCGGACTTGCGGTGCTCGGCCTGGGCGCGGCGGACCAGCCCTCGCATCCGGTTGCGCGGCGCGCCCGCCAGCAGCCAGGACACGAACCCCCGCCCGGAGCGCCGCCGCCGGTCCCAGTGCCGTTGCCGTTCGAGGTAGTCGAGCTTCAGCTGCGGCTCGTCGAGGCGGAACCGGTCCAGCACCCCGGCGGCGTGCCGGGCGCGCAGGAGCCACACGTCGACGTCCTCGGACGAGCCCGGTGGGTCCGCCGCGAACTCCTCGATGATCGCGGCGAACAGCCGGCGGGCCGCGGGCTCGCGGTCGGACTGGAGCAGCACGAGCGCCTCGTTGCCCATCCCGTGCGCCCACCACCCGCGCAGTTCGGGGTCCGTGGCGCCGCGGCACCGTCCGGCGAGCTCGCGCCACGGCGAGGCGAGCGTTTCGATCGCGGCGTGGTCCACCGCGGCGTCCCGGCTGCTCAGCTGCCCGAGGCTCGACAACGCACGGCACACCGCGCGCTCCACCCGCACGTCGTCCGGCGCGCGGACCGCGTCGGCCACGGCGCGCAACACCCGCACCGCGTGTGCGCTGGTCTCCCGGTCGACAGCCCACGCGAGGCACGTGGCGGTCAGCGCCATGACAGTGCGCGCCACGACGTCACCGTCGGGTTCGCGCCCGATGTGCCAGGCCAGCCAGCTCAGCAGCAGAAACCCGTCGGCGGCGCATCCCCGTGCCGACAGTTCCACCGCCGCCTCGAACGTCAGGAACGCGAAGGTGTCCGGATCGCCGTACCCCGAGACGGTCGTGAAGTACCAGCTCCGGAACTGCTCGTCGCCTGCCCGTCCTGCCTCGTGCCGCATCGCGTCCCACCTCGCGATCGCGGCCACCGCGACCTCCGCCACGGTGAACTCGTCCTCCCCCATCACCACACCCCCGGTGGCCATCCTTTCTCAACGCCGTTGAAGAAGGAACCACCGCCGCGGCGACCGCGGGTTCAGCGCAGGAAGGCGGCCAGACCTTCCAGGTCGTCGGTGTTGATGTGGTCGACGTCGGCCGCGACGAGCTCTCGCCAGACCGCGTCCCGCTCGGGCCCCAGCACGTCCGGGGTGGCCCAGAACCGCACCCGCTGCCCGGCCCGGTGCGCGGTCCGCACGATCGACCGCAGCCCGGCCCGCTCGTCCGCGGGCATCGGGCCCGCGCCGGTCCACGAGAACAGCTTGGTCCAGTTGTCCGACACCAGCGGCGTCAGTCGCGCGTCCGAGCCCGGCCCCAGGTCGCTCGCGTCGGCGATCCGGCCGTCGTAGAAGGCGAACCTCGTGCGCTGCGCCTCCATCGTGGCGCGAGGCCGGTTTCCGGACACGACCGCGGTCACCGGGCCGTGCCACACCCGTCCGAACGCGTACCTGGTCCACAGGAACGCGTACCTCGGGCTGCGCAGAAGCTCGTCCAGCGCGGCGTAGGTCGCCTCGCCCTCGGTCTTGATGTCGATCAGGAGCTGGAAGTCCCGGAAGCCGGGACAGACGCCATGGTTGCGCAGAACCCGTTCCCGCAAGGGGTCCAGGTACAGCGACCGCAACGTGCGCGACGGGTCGAGGTCCTCCGGGTCGTGCGCGACGAGCAGCTCGCCGCCGACGAGGTAGATGTCGGCCTCCACACTGGTGAAGCCCTGGGCCAGTGCGTCGAAGAGCGGGCGGGTGTGTTCGTAGTCGTTGTGCGCGTGGGCCCGGGCGAGCGGGCGGACGCGGTCGCGGTCCGGCGCGGCGGCGGCGGGTGCGGCACCGGCGACCAGGCCGAGAACGGTGAGCAGGAACAGCAGGGAGCGGCCCACGGTTGTACCTCCGAAGTCAGGGCGCCGCCACGGTAGAGCACGGAGCGGAACACGGCGTGAACACCGCCGGGTGTTCCGGTGACGTGCTCAGGCCGTCGTCGCCGGTGGCTGTGCGGTTCCGGCGAGGACGGCCGCCTTCGGCGTGACCAGCCGCGTCACGTCTCCCCCGCCATCAGCCGAAGTCCTCGTCCCAGCGGGATCTCCGGCTCCCAGCCGAGCAGCTCCCGCGCCTTGGTGATGTCGGGCCTGCGACGCCGCGGGTCGTCGGTCATCGCACCGACGTGCGTGATCTCGGAGCCGCTGCCGGTCACCTCGATGACCCTCTTGGCCACCTCCAGCACCGTCACCTCCTCGGGGTTGCCGAGGTTGACCGGCCCCGCCTCCGCACTGTCCATCATGGACAGCACGCCGCGCACGAGGTCGTCGACGTAGCAGAGCGACCGCGTCTGCGAGCCGTCGCCGTGCACGGTCAGCGGCTCGTTCTTCCTGGCCTGCGCGAAGAACGTGGGCAACATGCGCCCGTCGCCGGACTTCATCCGCGGCCCGTAGGTGTTGAAGATCCTGACCACGCCGACGTCGAGCCCGTGCTGCTGCCGGTACGCGAACGCGAGCGCCTCACCGAAGCGCTTCGCCTCGTCGTAGACGCTGCGCGGCCCGATCGGATTGACGTTGCCCCAGTAGGTTTCGCGTTGTGGGTGCTCCAGCGGGTCGCCGTAGACCTCGCTGGTGGAGGCGATGACCACCCGCGCGCTGTGTCGTCTGGCTTCCTCCAGCACGTGATAGGTGCCGAACCCGCCCGTCTCCAGCGTGCGGATCGGCGACGCCAGATAGGCCGACGGCGACGCGGGACACGCGAAGTGCAGCACCACTTCGCTGGGCGGCAACCGGAGCGGTTTGCTCACGTCGGCCTGCACGACCTCCACGTCCGGCGGCACGTTGGCGGGCTCACCCGTGCTGAAGTCGTCGATGCAGACGACCTGCACGCCACGCGCCACGAGGGCCTCGCAGAGGTGCGAGCCGAGAAAGCCCCCACCTCCGGTCACCACCGCGCGTTTCACCATCGAATGACCTCCTGATCAACGGCAAGCATGAGGAGAATCGAGATGGCGCAACGGATGCCGGGCTTCGGGTCAGCGCAGGACGCAGAACTCGTTGCCCTCCGGGTCGGCCATCTGGACCCAGCCCTCGTACTCCCGCACGGCCACCGCGCCGAGGGACACGAGGCGGTCGACCTCGGCGGCCGGGTCGTCGGCGCTCAGGTCCAGGTGGACGCGGTTCTTGGCCACCTTGTCCTCGGGCACCAGCACGAAGAAGTAGCGGGGCTGCCCGGGACCTGCCTCCACGAGCACCGTGGGGTCGTCCTCGGGATCGTCGATTCCCTTTTCCTTCAGGCGTTGCAGCTCCTCCTCGTCGTACGGCGCCACCTGGTAGCCGTCCAGGACGGCGGCCCAGAAACGGGCCAGCGACGCCGGGTGCCTGCAATCGAAGACGATGTCGTGAACACGGGACACGGCCGCACCTTAACTGAGAACCCTCATCCGGCAAGCACTTCCCGCACCAGCACCGCCACGTAGGCTTCGGCGAGCCCGCGCACCGCCTCCGGCGGGTACACCTCGGTGGCGTATCTGATCTGAGCGTGCAGGCCGTCGCGGCGGCGCTCCACCGCGAGCGTCAGCTCGAAGTCGGCGTGGCCGGTGTCCACCTCGACGGGCTCGATCTCCACCCCCACCGCGGCGGGCAGCTCCGCCGCGGCCTCCAGCAGGTCGAAGGTCATCGCCGGCGCCTCGGCCGGGGGTGGTGCCTGCTGGTGCTCGCTCGCCTCCGCGATGGCGGCACGCACCGCCCGCACCACCGCGCCGAACCCGGCCCCGCGCGGCACCTCGGGCCGGATCGGCGCGGTGGTGACGAAGTGGCCCACCGTCTCACCCGCCCCGGCCACCACGCGGTTGGCCAGCGGCACGCCGGCCACGACGTCGTCCTGTCCGGTCAGCTCGCGCAGCGCCGTCACGAACGCCGCCAGCAGCACGTGATGCGGTGTGGCGTTCTCCCTGCGCGCCACCGCCGCCACGCCCGCGTCCGTGCCCTCGGGCAGCTCCACGGGGTGCCGCGCGCCGGGTCCGGGCACGATTCCCGGCCGGTGTCCCGGCAGTCTCGGCGCGGACGCGCCCGCCAGCCTGGTCTCCCAGTACCGGGTGGAGCGGACGCACTCCTCGCCGGTGAGCCAGTCGCGTTGCCAGGCGGCGTAGTCCACGTAGCGCAGGGACGGCGGCGGGAGCTCGCCGTCCGCGATGTCGCCGAGCACCAGCAGGTCGCGGGCGAGGATGCCGCGGGATGCCCCGTCCCACAGCACCGGGTGGAGGCTGACGACCAGCAGGTGGTCGAAGTCTCCCAGCCGCACCAGGGTGACCCGCGCCGGCGGTCCGGTGGCGAGGTCGAACCCGTGCCGCACCTCCTCGGCCACGACGCGGAGTGCCTCGTCCACGCCGGCCGCGCCGACCACGGCGAACGCGGGCCGCACCGCCGGGTCGACCAGCTGGACCGGCTCGGGCCCGGAGGTGTCGAACACGGTGCGCAGGGCCTCGTGCCGGTCGGCCAGCCGGTCGACGGCCTCCCGGACCACGTCCGCGTCGAGCCAGCCCCTGATCCGGGCGGCCAGCGGCTTGGCGACCGCGCCCCGCTCCCACAGCCGCCGCTGCTGCCAGGTCAGCGGCGCCCTGGTGGCCCCCGCCGGTGCGGCCTCGGCCGTCGCGACGCCCAGCGCCTCCAGGTGGCGGGCCAGCTGCGCCACGGACGGGCCTTCGAACAGCACCCTCAGCGGGACCCGGACGTCGAAGCGCTCGGCGATCCTGGACTGGAGCCTGGCCAGCTCCAGCGAGTTGCCGCCGAGCTGGAAGAAGCTGTCGTGCGGCGACACCCGGTCCACGCCGAGGACCTCGGCGAACACCTGCTCGCCGAGCTCGCGTTCGAGGCCACCGCCCGCCGCGGCGGCGGGTTCGGCAACGGCCTCCAGCGCGCTCGCCGGATCGGGCAGGGCGGCCCTGTCCACCTTCCCGCTGGGGGTCAGCGGGAACCGCTCCAGCGGTACGACGACCTGCGGCAGCAGGTACGCGGGCAGCTTGCCGGCGAGCCACGAGCGCAGCTCCGCGGCGAAGTCGCCGGTGGTCCGGCCGGTGTGGACGTAGGCGACCAGCTGCTTCGCGCCGCCTGCCGGTTCGTGGACCACTGCCACGGCGTGCCGCACGTCGGGATGGGCCTTCAGCGCCTCCTCGATCTCGCCCGGCTCGATCCGCAGCCCGCGGATCTTGACCTGCTGGTCGGCGCGGCCCAGGAACTCGAGCGTGCCGTCCGGCTGGTAGCGCGCCAGGTCGCCGGTGCGGTACAGCCGGCCGCCCCGGTCGCGCCCGAACGGGTCGGGCACGAACCGGTCCGCGGTCATCCCCGGTTTGCCGAGGTAGCCCCTGGCCAGGCCGGTGCCGCCGATGTGCAGCTCGCCGGGGACCCCCACGGGCACCGGAGCACCGTCCCGGTTCAGCAGGTACACTTGGTGGTTGGGCATGGGCCTGCCGATCGGCGGCATCCGGGTGTACGGGCGGTCCAGCTCCATCAGGGTCATCATCACGGTGGCCTCGGTGGGGCCGTAGCCGTTGATGAGCCTGCGGTGCGGGCGCTGCCATCGAGTGGCCAGCTCTCCGCCGAACGCCTCGCAGCCGATGAACTGCACGCGCAGCGAGGGGACCCCGTCGGGCGGGAGCAGCTCCAGCACGGCGGGCGGGATGTCGAACGTGGTGACCTGCTCGCGGGCCATCAGCGCGGTGAGCGCGACGGGGTCGAGCAGGGTCTCCCGGTCCGGGATGACCAGCCGGGCCCCGGAGCACAGGGCGGCGAAGACCTCCAGCACCGAGACGTCGAAGCACATCGTCGCGAACTGGAGGACGGCGTCGCCCACTCCGATGCCGATGTCGTCCAGCGTCGAGATGATCATGTTCGCGGCGGCGCGGTGGGTGATCATCACGCCCTTGGGCCTGCCGGTGGAGCCGGAGGTGTGGATGACGTAGGCCAGGCAGTCCGGCGTGGGGTCCGCGCCGGTGGCGGACCGGCCGCCGTGGGGCCGGTCCAGCAGGACGAGAGGGCCGTCGTACGCGCCGAGCAGGCCGGTGAGCGCGCTGGTGGTCACCACGACCGGCACCCTGGCGTCGGCGACGACGTCCGCGATCCGGCCGGGCGGGTAGGTGGGGTCGAGCGGTACGTACCCGCCGCCCGCCTGGAGGATGCCCAGCACGCCGACGGGCAGCAGCGCCGAGCGGTCGACCAGCAGCCCCACCGGGGTGTCGGGTCCGACGCCCAGCTCGCGCAGCGCGCCGGCGAGCCGCGCGGCACGCCGGGCCAGCTCCCCGTAGGTGAGCTGGCCGTCCGGCGCGGAGACGGCGACGGCCGAGGGGTGTTCGGCCGTCCGGTCGGCGATGATCCGGTGCAGGCACCGCTCCGGGCGCTCCCGCGCGGTGTCGTTCCAGCCCAGGAGCACCTGGTCCAGCTCGGCCGCGCTCATCAGCGGCAGCTCGGACAGCCGCCGGTCGGGGCCGGCGACGACGCCCGCGAGCAGCGTGCGCAGGTGCCTGGTCATCCGGTCGCGCGTGTCCTGGCCGAACAGGTCGCTGTCGTACTGGACGCGGCCGGTCAGCTCGCCCTCGTACTCGCGCAGGTCGATGGTGATGTCGAACTTGGCCACGCCGTTGTCGACCTCGATGGGCTCCAGCCGGAACCCGCCGAACTCCAGCGCCCGCGGCGGGCTGTTCTGCACGGCGACCATGACCTGGAACAGGGGGTTGCGGGAGGTGTCGCGGACGGGCTGCAGCTCCTCGACCAGGCGCTCGAACGGCAGCTCCTGGTGGGTGTAGGCACCGAGCGTGGCGGAGCGGACCCGGCCGAGCAGCTCGCGGAAGGTCGGGTCGCCGCCCAGGTCGGTGCGCAGGACGAGGGTGTTGACGAAACAGCCGATGAGGTCTTCGGTGGCGGGCACGGTGCGGCCGGCGACCGGTGAGCCCACGAGGATGTCCCGCTGTCCCGAGTAGTGGGCCAGCAGGACGTTCACCGCGGCGAGCACCGTCATGAACAGCGTGGCGCCCTCGGCGCGGGCGAGGTCCTTGAGCCCGGTGGTGACGTCCGCGGGGATCGTCAGCGGGCAGGTCGCGGCGATGAACCGCTGCGTGGTGGGGCGCGGATGGTCGGTGGGCAGCTCCAGCGCGGTGGGCGCGCCCTCCAGCCGGGTGCGCCAGTGGTCGAGCAGGTCCCGCAGCGCCTGGCCGGTGAGACGGCCGCGCTGCCACTCGGCGTAGTCGGCGTACTGGACGGGCAGAGGCGGCTCGACCGGTTCCCTGCCCTCGGACAGGGCGAGGTAGGCGGTGGCGATCTCGCGGATGAGCACGTCGTCGGACCAGCCGTCGGACACGATGTGGTGGGTCAGGTGCAGCAGGACGTGCTCCCGCTCCCCCACCCGGAACAACCGGGTGCTGAACAGCGGACCGGTGGACAGGTCGAACGGCGTGCCCCTGGCCGCCACCGCGCGGCGCAGCGCCTCGGCCTCCGGGTCGGCCTCGCCGCGCAGGTCGACGAGCTCCACGTGGACCGGCGCGCCGGGGTCGACGACCTGCCTCGGCTGCCCGTCGACGGTGATGAACCGCGACCGGAGCACCTCGTGCCTGGCGACGACCAGGCGCAGCGCGTGCTCCAGCAGACCGACGTCCAGCGGGCCGGTGAGGCGGGCGGCGAGCGGGATGGTGTTGTAGGCGTTGCCGGGGCCCAGGAACTGGTCGAGCACCCACAACCGCTCCTGGGCGAACGACAGCACGGCAGGACCCGTCCCGGCGCGGCGGGGGATGGTGGGCGCGGGGACCGCGGCGGTGCGTCCGCGGCGCCACCGGCGCAGCAGTTCCGCACGCGCCGGGGAGAGCCCTTTGTCTCCGATCACCTGGTGTCCTTCCGGTCCGCGTGAGCGGCCAACGAGGTCAGCCGGTCGTCCTCGAAGACCACCCGGATCGGCAGGTCGGTGCCGAGCCGCGAGTTGACCCTGGTGGTCATCCTGGCGGCGAGCAGCGAGTCGCCGCCGAGGTCGAAGAACCGCGCCGAACGGGGAATGGCGGGCAGTCCGAGCAGCTCCCGCCAGACCTCGGCGATCTCGGTCTCGGTGCCGGGCCGGGGTCCCTCCGCGGCGTCCTCACCCGGTCCGCCGACCGGGACGCGGGCCAGTGCGGCGCGGTCGAGCTTGCCCGACGGCGTGCGGGGCATGGCGGGAACGGCCGCGAACGCCGAGGGGACCATGTAGTCGGGCAGTGTCCGGCGCAGGGCCGCGCGCAGCCTGCCGGGGTCCACCGGGCCGTCGCCGGTGTGCCGGACGTAGCCGACGAGGCGTGGACCGGCAGCGGAGGCCACGACCAGTGCGGCGGCCTCGGCGACGCCGTCGACCGCGCGCAGCGCCGCCTCCACCTCCCCCAGCTCCACCCGGTGGCCGCGGATCTTGACCTGGTCGTCGCGCCTGCCCGCCATCCGCAGGCCGCGCGGCGTCCAGCGACCGCGGTCACCGGTGAGGTAGCGCCGGGAGCCGGGCGGGCCCGCCGGGTCGGGGCGGTAGGCGGCCGCGGTGAGGCCGGGCCGGCCGAGGTAGCCGCGGGAGACGCCGACACCTGCCACGACGACGTCGCCGGGCGTCCCCGGCGGCACCGGATCGAGCCCGGCGTCGACGACGCCGACCGTGGTACCGGGCAGCGGACGGCCGACGGTGACGTCGTCGTCGACCAGGGTGGTCCAGGTCGAGCAGAAGCTGTCCTCGGTGGTGCCGTAGAGGTTGACCGCCCGCTCGGGGGCCAGGGCGCGGGCCCGCGCGGCCAGCGGCGCGGGCAGGGGCTCACCGCCGAGGCCGATCGTGCGCACCGACTCCGGCCAGCCGCCCAGGTCGAGGACCGCGGCCATGCTGGACGGGACGGCGGTGACCATGCTGATCCGGGCCCGGTCGGGCAGCACCGGCAGCTCCAGGACGTTCTCGGCGAGCACGGCCGCACCGCCCGCGGCCAGCGGGGCGAGCAGCTCGAACAGCGACAGGTCGAAGCCCAGCGAGGTCGCGGCGAGCACACCGGCGAGCTCCCGCTCGGTGAACGAGGTGCGGGCCCACACGATGCGGGCGAGCGCGCCTCGGTGGGTGACCGCGACACCCTTGGGCTTGCCGGTGGAGCCGGAGGTGTAGAGGACGTACGCCAGCTGCGAGTCGTTGACGAGCGGCGGTGGCAGCGCCCCCGCGGGCGCCTCGGCGACGACCTCGTCCACGGTGGCGAGCGGGACGTCCCAGGTGTCGAGCCAGGTGCTGGTCTCGGGGTCGCAGAGCACGAGCCGCACGCCGGCGTCGGCCAGCACCTCGGCGCGGCGTTCGGCCGGGTCGGTGAGCCGGACCGGCAGGTAGGCCGCGCCGGCGGCGAGGACGCCGAGCAGGGCCACCACCAGCGACGAGGTGCGCTCGTGGCAGAGGGCGACGCGGTCTTCCGCGCCGATCCCGCGGTGCCGCAGGCCGACGGCGAGGCGGTGGACCCGTGCGGCGAGCGCGCCGTAGCTCAGCGCGCCGTCGCGGGCGGTGACCGCGACGGCGTCCGGGGTCCTGGCCGCCTGGGCGAGGACGATCTCGTGCAGGAAGGTCGCGCCGAGCCGCGGCACCGGGCCGCCGTCGCCCCACCGCAGCAGTTCGGCGCGTTCGCCGGGATCGATGAGCGCGGCGCCGGTGGGGACGACGTCCGGGTCGGCGGCCACGGCGGCGGCGAGGCGGCCGAGCCGGGTGGCGACGCCCCGCACCGCGGCCTCGTCGAACAGGGTCGTGTCGTACTCGAAGGCGATCTCCGGTTCCGCGCCCGCGCCGAGCAGAACGCTCAGGTCGAACTTGGCGGTGGTGTTGTCCAGCGGTTCCAGCTCACAGCGCACCCCCTCCAGGGTGAGCGTCACGCCGCGGGGCTGGTCGGCGACCATGACCTGGAACAGCGGGTTGCCGTCCGATCCGCCGGCGGCCAGGTCGCGCACCACGCGGGCGAACGGCACGTCCTGATGGGTGACGGCGTCGCGGATCTGCGTCCAGGTGCGCCGCAGCAGCACGCGGAACGTGGGCCGCCCGGTCAGGTCGGCCCGCAGCACGACCGTGTTGGCCACACAGCCGAACACCTCGGCCTCGGCGGCGGTCGTGCGACCGGAGACCGGAGTGCCGATGCCGAACTCGTCCTGGCCGCTCTGGATCGCCAGGACGGCGGTGAGCAGCGCGGTCAGCGCGGCGAACCGGGTGGTGCGCTCCCGGGCGCACAGCACGTCGAGTGCGGCGGTCGTGGAGGCGGGCAGGGTGGTCCTGACGACGGCGGCCGTCCTGGGGGCGCCGGGTTCGCGAACCCGGTCGGCGGGCAGGCGCAGGTCCGGCAGGCCCGCCAGGCGTCCGCGCCACCAGGCGAGTCCGTCGCCGTCGTCGCCGGTCCACCGCCGCCACTGCTCACCGGCCCAGGCGGCGAAAGAAGGCGCGGGATCGCCCGGCGAGTCCGCCGTGTAGGCCGCGCCGAGATCGCGAGCCAGCAGTTCCAGCGACCACCCGTCGCAGATGATGTGGTGCGCGGCGAAGACCAGCCGGTGCTCGCCGGGGGCCGTGCGCAGCAGCCTGGCCCGCCACGCCGGTCCGGCGGTCAGGTCGAACGGCGTGCGCGCGGTCGCGGCGGCGACCGCCCGAGCCCCTTCCTCGTCCACTTCGGACACCGGGAGCGCGACGGGCCCGGCGGGCAGCACCTCTTGGCGCACTTCGCCTTCGGCGGTGGTGAACCGGGTGCGCAGTCCCTCGTGGCGGGCGACGACAGCGGTGAACGCGCGTTCCAGGCGCGCGGTGTCCAGCGGACCGTGCAACCGCAGGACGCCCGCGACGGTGTAGGAGGTGTCGACCGGGTCCAGCGCCTGGATGAGCCAGAACCGCTCCTGGGTCGGGGACAGCGGAGACGAGCCGGTGGTGCCGGGGGCGGCCGGGCCTGCCGGGACCGCGGTGCCGTCAGCCAGCTGCTCGGCCAGGCCCGCGATGGTGGGCCGGGCGAACAGGCCGCCCAGCGGAACCCGGACGCCCGTGCGGGTCTCCAGGGCGGCCAGCAGCCGCGTGGCGAGCAGGGAGTGCCCGCCGCGCAGGAAGAAGTCGGCGTCCGGGTCGTGCTCGGCAGCGCCCAGCACGGCCGACCAGACCTCGGCGACCAGCCGTTCGGCCGGGGTCATGGCACGGGCGGCGGGCTTCGGTGGCCCCGGGGCCGGGACGTGGTCGAGCGCGTCGCGGTCGAGCTTGTCGCTCGCTGTCCTGGGCAGCCGGTGCACCGTGACGTACTGACGGGGCACAAGTGCCGACGGCAGCTCACGCGCCGCGTGCCCGCGCACCTCTTCGGCAGTGGCCTCGCCCGCGTAGTAGGCGACGAGGGCGGCGTCGGGGCGTCCGGCGTGGTGCACCCGGACGGCGACCTCGCGCACCCCCCGGCACCTCGCGAGCACCGACTCGACCTCGGCCGGCTCGATCCGCACGCCGCGCAGCTTGACCTGCCGGTCGCCGCGGCCGAGGAACAGCAGCTCTCCGTCGTGGCGCGAGCGCACCCGGTCCCCGGTGCGGTAGGCACGCGCGCCGGGCTCCCCGCCGGGGTCGGCGACGAACCTCTGCGCGGTGAGGCCGGGGGCGCCCAGGTAGCCGCGGGCCAGCTTGGGGCCGGTCAGCAGCAGCTCACCGGGTGCCGCCGAGCCGACGAACCGGCCCGCGGCCGTGACGACGTGCGCACCGCACCGGGGCAGCGGACGGCCGATGGCGACCGGGCCGCCGTCCACCGGGTCGATCTCCGCGGTGGTGGAGTAGGTGGTGTCCTCGGCCGGGCCGTACAGGTTGACCACCCGATCCACACCCGCGGCCGCGAGGTCGCGCACGAGCGGCAACGGCAGCGGTTCGCCCGCGAGGTTGGCCGTGCGCACGCCTCCCGGCAGGCCGCGGGTCAGCAGTTCCGCCGCCACGGACGGCACGGTGTTCAGCAACGTCACGTGCTCGCGCTCGCGGAGGCGAGGCAGGTCGAGCGTGTGCTCGGCGAGGACGACCGTGCCGCCCGCGGCGAGCGTCACGAGCAGTTCGAAGACCGACAGGTCGAACACCAGCGGTGTGCCCGCCAGCACCGAGGACATCTCCGCCGGTGCATGGGCGTTCACCGCCCACTCGGCGAGCGCGGCGAGGCCACCCCTGGTCAGCGCCACGCTCTTGGGACGCCCGGTGGACCCGGAGGTGAACAGCACGTAGGCGAGCTGACCGGGGTGGACCAGGTGGTTGACCGGGTCCGCCGGGGCCTGCGGAGCCTCCGGCACGAGCCGGGGCACCTCGGCGGGCAGGAGGTCACCGGCCGAGGTGATCACGACGACGGGCCTGGTCTGCTCCAGCAACGCGCGCCTGCGGGCCTCGGGCAGCGTCACGTCCAGGGGGAAGTAGGCGCCGCCCGCCTGGAGCACGGCGAGCAACGCGACCAGGAGACCGGGGGTGCGGGGCAGGGCGATGCCGACCAGCGCCTCCGGTCCCACTCCGAGATCGCGCAGCCGGCGGGCCAGACCACCGCCCGCCTCGACCAGTCCCCGGTAGCTGAGGACGTGCTCGCCCTGCCGCACGGCGATCGCGTCGGGGGTGGTCCGGGCGTGCGCGAGGATCCTGGCGACGACGTCGTCCGGCTGCCCGTCCACCGCGGGGCCTGCCAGGGGCGCGGGGTCCGGGGAACCGAGCAGCTCGGCGACGCGTGCACCGGGGTCGGCCAGCACGGCGCGGAGCACCGCCACGTACTCGTCGAGCAGCGATCCGGCAGTGCTCCCGGCGAACACCTCGCGGGCGTACCTCAGCGCGACCGCCGTCTCCTCCTCGCCGAGGTCGATCTCCAGCGTGACGCCGACCGGTGAGTCCGGCGACGGCAACGGCACCGACCGCAGGGCCAGCGTGCCGAGTCCGAACGCCGTGCCACCCAGGCCGAGCGCCATCGCGGCGGTCCCCGGCGGGGCGAACCCCGGCGGCTGGTGCAGCACGAACAACGCGTCGAACAGCGGGGTGCGCCCGTCCGGCCGGGACGCGCCGGTCTCCCGCACCACCGTGCTGAAGGGCAGCTCCTGGTGGTCGAGCGCGGCGAGCACGGTGCCGTGCACGCGCACGGCCAGTTCGGTGAACGTCGAGCTCCCGCTCACCTCGGTGCGCAGCGGCAGCGGGTTGGCCAGGAACCCGACGACCGCGCGGGAGCGGGGATCGGTCCGGCAGGAGGCGGGTGCGCCGACGGTGATCGGGGCCGCGGCCGGACCGGCAGGGTCGTGGCCGAACAGCACGGCCTTCCAGCCGGCGAGCAGCAGGCTGAACGGGCTCACGCCGAGCCCGGCGGCGAGGTCGCGCACCGCCTTGGCGGTGAGGTCGGGCAGGGCGCGCGAGACCAGCGCGGTCGCCCGCACCGCGCCGCCGGGCCGCGGCCGGTCCTCGGGCAACGCGGGCACCGGGTGCTCGGTGCCGAGTGCGTCCCGCCACCACCGCCGCGACCGTTCCGGATCGGCGGGACCGGACCGCGCGGCGGCCGGCACGGGAGGCAGCCCGGGGTCTGTTCCCGCCGCCAGCGCCCGGTGGACGACGTCGAACTCGGCCAGCAGCAGCGAGGCCGACCACAGGTCGACCGCCGCGTGGTGGGCGGCGAGCACGAGCAGGTCACCCTCGGCCCGGCGCAGCACCGCGGCGCGCACCAGTGGTTGCGCGGCCAGGTCGAACGGGGCCAGCGCCACCCGGTCGAGCTCGGCGTCCACTTCGGACGGAGACCAGCCGGAGGAGTCCACGACGGACACCCGGACGGCGGTGGGCGGCAGCAGTCGTCCGGTGGGGACGCCGTCGACGACGTCGAGGGCGGTGCGCAACGCCGGGTGCCGCCGGGCGAGGTGCCGCAGCGTGGCCTCCAGCAGAGGCACGTCGACCGGTCCCCCGGCGCGGAACGCGCGCGACAGCACGTTCACCGTGGTGCCGGGGTGCGCCTGCTCCTGGTACCAGGCCGCGACCTGGGCGGGGGTCAGCTCGGCCGGGGAGCCGGTGACGGCGGACGCCGGATCGGCGGGTGCGGGCGCATCGGCAGCGGACTCGCTGGCAGCGGGAGCAACGGCCACAGGAACCGCGGACGCGGACACAGCCGTCGCGGGGTCGGCCTTCGCGCGGTCGGGCGTCGCAGGACCGGCGGGCACAGCCGGGAGCAGGTCCGCGAGCACGTTCCCCAGCGCGTCCAGCGACTCGGCTTCGGCGAGCGCCGCGAGGGGCAGCCGGATGCCCAGGCGCGCGGCGATGTCGCCCTGGAGCTGGGCCAGCAGCAGCGAGTCGACCCCGGCGGCGAGCAGTGACCGGGACGGGTCCACGCGGTGGGCGGCCACGCCCGTCGCCGCGGCCAGCCACGCGCGCAGGGACGCGGTGAGGGCGGCGGTCCGCTCGCCGGGGTCCAGGGCGTGCACCGACCGCGCGGTGAGCATCGGCGGCAGGGCGGTGCCGTCACCGTCCGCGGTGCCCGTCCTGTCCTCGGCCAGCAGGCGCAGCGCCCCACCGAGGTAGGCGGCCCTGGTGGCTCCTCGCCGCACCTTGCCGCTGGTGGTGCGGGGCAGTCCGCCGCGGCGGGCGAACGCGACCGCGGCGGGGTTGACGCCCGTGGCGGCGGTGACGGCGGCGCGGACGGCCGCGGCGAGCGCGGTGCGGGTCTCGTCGGCGTCGTCGCGGCCGGTGGGGATCTCGACCACGACCACGAGGCGTTCGCCGTCGTCGGTGTCCACGCCGAACGCGGCCGCGGCGGTGCCGCGCAGGACCGGGTCGGCCGCCCGCACGGCCTCCTCCACGTCCTCGGGGAAGAGGTTGCGGCCGCGGATGACCACGGAGTCCTTGCGCCTGCCGTGCACGCACAGCTCGCCGTCCAGTACCAGGCCGAGGTCACCGGTGCGCAGCCAGCCGTCCGGGGTGAACGCCTGCTCGGTGGCATCCGGCCTGCCCCAGTAGCCCGAGGTGACGCTGCCGCCCCGCACCAGCACCTCGCCGGTGGCACCGGGCGGCAGAGCGGCGCCGGTCTCCGGGTCGGCGATCTTGAGCTCCTGGCCGCCGAGGACCGTTCCGCAGCCGGTGAGCTCGACGTCGTCCGCGGGGTGCCGCGCGGTCCGCAAGCCCTCGCCGCGGCGACCGCCGGACACGATCAGCGTCGACTCAGCCAGGCCGTAGCACGGGTACAGCGCCTCCCGCCGGAAACCCGCGGGGGCGAACGCCTCGGCGAAGCGGCGCAGCGTGGCGGGCCGCACCGGTTCCGAGCCGGTGAACGCGACCTGCCAGCAGGACAGGTCGAGCGCGGCGCGCTGCTCCGGTGTGGTGCGGTCCACGCACATGTCGAAGGCGAAGTTGGGGCCGCCGGACACCGTCGCCCGGTGCTCGGCGATGGCCTCCAGCCAGGTCAGCGGGCGGCGGGCGAACGCCTGCGGGGGCATCAGCGTCCCGGGCACCCCCGCCCACAGCGGTTCGAGGACGCCGCCGATGAGGCCCATGTCGTGGTAGGGCGGCAACCAGCCGAGGATGTGGTCGTCCCGGCCGATGGACATGCCGTCGCGGATGGCGCCGAGGTTGTGCGCGAGGTTGGCGTGGGTGACCACCACGCCTTTGGGCGTGCCGGTCGACCCGGACGTGTACTGGAGGAACGCGACGTCTTCCACCCGGTCGTGCCGCGGCTGTCGCGGGGTGTCCAGCTCGACCAGGCCGTCCGCGGTCAGCGCGGCGACGGCGCCGCAGTCGACCGCCAGCGGGTGACCGGACAGTCCGGCCCCGGCGGTGCGCAGGCCCGGCCTGGGTTGCAGCGGCACGGCGACGACCCCGGCCGCCAGGCACCCCAGGAACGCCGTCACGTAGGCGATCCCGGGCGGCAGCGACAGCACCACGCGGGCGCCGCGCCCGGCGGGGGCGAGCGACGCCGCGGTCTCGGCCACCGCGTCGGCCAGCCGCCGGTAGGAGATCTCGGCGGACGCGCCGGGCTCGTCGGTGAGGTAGCGGTAGGCCAGGTCGCCAGGGCGCCGCTCGGCGAGCTCGCCGAGCCGGGCGACGAGTGGGGGCGCGCTGTCCCGCGGTGCCATCCGTGCCGCCTACTTCACCAGCGCCGCGGCTGCCGCCTCCAGCCGCGCCACCGCGTCGCGGTGGCCGGCGGTGAACCGCCGCACCCGGTCCCGCAGCTGGTCGGTGTGGCGGTGGCCGGTGGTGGAGCCGTGAGCACCGAGGATGCGTAGCGGTGTCCACTGGTTGGCGAGCCGGTCGACCTGGCGCCCGGCGTGCACCAGCGGGTCGCAGCCGAACCGGTTGCCCATGTCCCGCAGGAAGTCCGCGTGCAGCGCGGCGGCCGACTGGGCGGCCCAGCCGGCGGTGTACAGCTCGGCGAGCGCGACGCCCGCATCCTCGATGTCGTCGGCGCGGTCGCACACCCCCTCCAGCCAGGTGGTCAGCCCGGTCAGGCCGGACCAGCCGGGGCCGGGGGCGGGTTCGGCGAAGCCACGTGCGTTGGCGGTCACGACGTCGGCCACCCATTCCCGTTCCACGGCGGGAAACGCCCCGTCGACGGTGACGTCGATCCAGCGGCCCCTGATGCCCGCCCCCGCGAAGAAGTAGTCCCTGGTGTCGGGCCGGGAGTCGTTGGCGGACGACCGGGCGCGCTGGAAGTCGGCGAGCGAGACCGGGCCCGAGTACTGGGGCGGCGTCGACTCCAGGACGTACACCTCCCCGGCCTCGTCGTCGAAGCCCCACACCACCATCAGGTGCGCGGCGTGCACGTCGCCGTAGGCGGGGCGGATCGGCATGTGGAAGTTGTCCACCGCGGCGATCGCCGGCCTGCCGTCGATGATCGAGGCGCGGATGTCCTGCCAGGACGACTCCACGTCCTCCTGTTCACGCCAGGTCGCCCGCACCGGGTGGTGCGGCATGAGGTTGTCGCCGAGCGTCGGCCGGGGCGCGGGGTGGTAGAACTCCTCGGTGGCCACCGGTCCGGGCGCGTGGTGGAACTCCCAGGCCGCGCCCATCACCGCGACCGGGTCCTGGCCGTGGCGCAACAGCAAGGTGCCGAAGCAGTCCTGGAGACAGCTGCACAGGTCGTGGAACCAGAAGTCCAGGTCGTCCAGCAGAACCCTCATGTCAGCACCACCCCATCGACACCGCGGTCATCGCGAAGACGTGGATCGCGATGTTGTCCGGCAGCCTCAGGTAGGCCAGCGGTTGCTGGCGCGGCACGGGAAGGCGCTGCTGCCAGATCCTCGGGGCGATCCCCCGCTGCACGTGCCGCGGGAAGTGGATGCGGCTGCAAGGCACCGCCTCGACCTCGCCGAAGTGCGACGGGGCGGCGGCCCAGAAGTCGGAGACGCGCAGCCACTCGTCGTCGGCCTCGCCGCTCGCGTAGTGCAGGTGCACGACGTCCTCGGAACGACGTTCGGAGCACGCCAGCAGGTAGATCCAGTCGTAGCGGCCGGGCGGCAGGTCCACCCGCTGCCCCTCGCAGCGCACGTTGTCCGGCAGGCCCGACCCCACCTCCGGGAAGCGGAACGGCACGTCGGTGTACCGGAAGAGCGATCCGGCGGCCGGCAGGTCCGCGGCGGGCAGCGAATTCTTCCAGACGTTCAGGCCACCCCGGCCGAGGTCGGTTTCCACGGTCGCGCCGATGTTGTTGAACAACGGCCCCAGATCGATCGGAACCGCACGTGCCGTGCCCACGATGGAATGTTCATCCACAGCCGCGAACGCCATCTCTTCTCCCGCCGTGCCGGACTCCGGGGATTACACCGCACCAGTCGACCGAGCCAGTCTCACCGGCGATGAACAGCGGCGTCAAGAGCAGAAAAGCGGTAATCACAACGCTTACCCACCACTCGCCGAACTGCTTACCCACAGAGTGGACGGACTTTGCCGACTCGTCTTCGAACAGCGTTGAGAATGGCGTCCAAAAGCCGGTAAACGGGTACGCGAAATGATGACCCTCCGCTGCGGCCGACCATGTTAGCTTCGATTTCACGTGGCAGTCAGGAATGCGGTTCGGCGGAGGTGGTCCACCGGTGTTCCCCGTTCGGCGCGACCCGGTCCCGGTGTCCTCCGCGCAGGAGCGGTTCTGGTTCGTCGACCAGCTCCGGCCGGGCACGGGCCTGCACAACCTCGCCTTCGGCGTGGACGTGGCGGGTGAGCTGGACACAGGGGCGGTCGAACGGGCGCTGACCCGGATCGTGCGGCGGCACGAGGTGCTGCGCACCCGGTTCGAGGTGCACGACGGCGCACTGACGCAGAGGTTCGCGGCCGGCCCCGGCGACGTGGTGGAGGTGCTCGAGGTCGGCGACGTGGCGCGGCTGGAGGACCTGACCTCCGAACTGGCGCACCGGCCGTTCGACTACGACGGCGGGCCGATGCTGCGGATGGCGCTGCTGCGTTCGGCGGCGGACCGGCACCGGCTCGTGCTCGTGGCGCACCACGCGGTCTTCGACGGCTGGTCGCTCGGGGTGTTCCTGGCCGAGTTCGCCGAGCTCTACCGCGCCGAGTCGACCGGCCGGTCCGCCGTGCTGCCGGAGCTGGAGCTGCACCACACCGACTACGCGGTGTGGGAGAGCCAGGCGCGGGAGAGCGGCGCTTTCGCCGAGGACCAGGCGTACTGGACCGCGCTGCTGGGCGCGGGCGGCGGGTCTCCACCCCTGGAGCAGGCCACCGACTTCCCCCGCCCGGCGCGGCCCCGGATGCGGGGACGGGCTCACCGGTTCACCGTGCCGGCCGAGCTGGCAGAGCGGGTCGGGCGGCTGGCCGCGGAGGAGTCGGCGACGCCGTTCACCGCGTGGCTGGCGCTGTTCGCGCTGCTGCTGCACCGCCGCGGCGGGCAGGAGGACCTCTGCGTGGGCGGGCCGGTGTCCCACCGCCCCGACGAGCGGTTCGAGCACGTGATCGGCCCCTTCCTCAACGTGCTGGTCTTCCGCTGCGACCTGAGCGGCGACCCGACGTTCCGCGAGCTGCTGGGCCGGCTGCGCGGCACGGTGACCGGAGCGCTGGCCCATCAGGGACTGCCGCTCCAAGCGTGGTCCGACGGTGCGGGCAGGCCGCGCGGGGCGGGTGCTCCGCCGTTCCGGGCCGCGCTGGCGTTCCAGCCCTCCGGCGGCGCCGAGGTCGATCTGGGCGAGGGCCTGGAGGTCAGGACGTTCCCGATCGAGGTCCGGCACGCGCAGAACGACCTGTCGCTGTTCCTCTCCCCCGCTGCTCAGGGCTTCGACGCGATGGCGCTCTACGACACCGACCTGTTCCGGGCGGACACGGTGGAACGGCTGTGCGGCGATCTGCTGGACCTGGCGCGGCGGCTGACCCGCGACCCCGACCTTCCTCTGCGCAGGGTGCGGGGCCGTACCGCCGAACGCCCGGAGCGCGCCGGCCGGGACGGGCTGTTCCCGCTGGCGCGCCAGCAGTACCGCTGGTGGGCCGCTGAGCGGGACCGGCCGGGCGACCCCGCGTGGAAGTCGGCCCGCGTCGTGACGGGCGCGTTCGACCCGGACGTGCTGAGAACCGCCCTCGCGGGGGTGGAGTGGCGCCACGAGGTGCTGCGCACGAGGCTGTGCGAGCAGGAGGGCGAGCCGCGGCTGCGGATCGCCGAACCCGGCGGGCTGGTCCTGCGCGAGCACGACCTGGAGTCGGAGGAGGAGCTGGCGACACTGGTGCGGCGGGTCGTCTCGGCTCCCGTCGACCTCACCGCCGACGCACCCGTCACCGCGGACCTGGCTCGGGTCGGCGGCAGGAGCGTGCTGCTACTGGCCGCACACCGGTTCGCCCTCGACGAGAACTCACTCGGCACGCTGCTGTCCGACCTCGTGGCCGGCCGTGCCGACGAGCAGGAGCTGGGGTTCGCGGACTACACGCTGTGGCAGCAAAGGCGATCGGGGAACGCCGGGCACCGGCTCGGCGCTCCCCCGGTGCTCACCCTGCCCGCGCCTCAGGGCGGGCAGGGCGCTGCCCGGCTTCCGCTGAGCGTTCCGGCCGAACGGCTGGACGCGTTGTGCGAGAGCGAGAACGTGCCGCTGCACGCGGTGGTGACCGCAGGGCTGGCCGTGGTGCTGGCGCGCTACGCGGGACGGCACGACCTCGTCATCGGCGCGTGCTCGGTGGACCGCGTGCTGCCGGGTGTCGCCGGCTGCTTCACCGACGTGCTGCCGGTCCGCGTCGAGGTGCGGGAGGAGGCGTCCTTCCGGGACCTGGTCCTCGCGACCGCGGCCGCGTGGGCGGACGCCGAGGCGGACCGGGACGTGCCCGCCGGCGCGGCGCCCTCGCCCACCGCGGTGGTGCGCCTGTCCGAGCCCGACCCGGCGGAGGTCGCGGACGCGAACCCGGGCACGCCGTTCGACCTCCTGGTCGACGTGCGGCGGCACCCCGGCGTGCTGGCGGGCGAGGTGCGCTACCGCGCTGACGCCGTGGCCGTGCCGGGGCTGGCCGGTCATCTCGCTCATCTGCTGACCGAGCTCGCCGCGCATCCCGACCGGCCGACCGGGCGGACGCCGACCTTGCCGCCGGCGGAACACCGCGCCGTGCTCGGCGCGCTCGCCACACCGGATCTTCCCGGTGGTGACGCGACGCTGCACGGCGGGTTCGAGGACTTCGCCGCCCGCACACCGGACGCGCCCGCGCTGGACGACGGCGGTCGCGAGTGGACCTACCGCGAGCTGAACGCGTGGGCCAACCGGATCGCACACGGCCTGATGCGAGCCGGGGTGACCGCCGGACGGCCGGTGGTGCTGCTGATGCGCAACGGACCGGTGGCGGTGGCCGCGTTGCTCGGGGTGCTGAAGGCGGGAGGGGCGTTCGCCTGCCTGGACCCGCGCACCCCCTCCGCCCGGCTGGAGCAGGTCCTCGCCGGCCTCGCTCCCGCACTGGTGCTCACCGACCAGGACACCGCGGCCGAACACGGCGCACTCGCGGACCTCGTGCTCGCGGAACACGCGGCCGGGCCGGGCGTCGCCGACTTCGCCGGGCAGCCGGCGGTCGATCCCGGCCTCGGCGTGAGACCCGGCGACCTGGCCTACGTCGCACACACGTCCGGGTCGACCGGCAGGCCCAAGGCGATCCCCCACCGCCACCGCGACCTGGCGCAGTTCGTCCGCTGGCAGAGCGAGGAGTTCGGCATCGGCCCCGGCGCCAGGGTCGGCCAGCTCGCGGCGCCGGCCTTCGACGTGGCGTACTGCGAGATCTTCGGCGCGCTGTGCCACGGCGCCACCCTGTGCCTCCGTCCGGCGGAGGGCGCCGCCGACCCGGCGGTGATCGGCGCGTGGCTGCACGAACGGCGGATCACCCTGCTCCAGATCATCCCCCGGCTGTTCCGGGAGGTTCTGCGGGCACTGGACGCGCACGGGCTCGCCGAACGGCACCTCGCCGGTGTGCGCACCGTGCTGTTCGTGGGCGAGGCACTGCCGGCGGAGCTGGTGACCGGGCTGCTGCGGCGGTTCGACCGGCTGCGGCCGGTGAACGTGTACGGGCCGACCGAGGTGGTCGCGGCGACCTTCCACCCGGTCGAGCGGCCACCGGAGGGCACGGCCACCGTGCCGGTCGGGCGGCCCGTCCCCGGCAGGACCCTGGTGCTGTGCGACGAGGCGGGCCGGCTGTGCCCGCCGGGGGTGGCGGGCGAGATCTGGATCGGCAGCCGCTACCTGTCCGACGGCTACCGCGGCGACGAGGAGCAGACCCGGTCGCGCTACCGGTCCAGCCCGTTTCCCGAGCTGCCCGGTGTGCTCTACCGGACCGGCGACCTGGCGGTGCTGCGGCCGGACGGCCTGCTGACCTTCGTGGGCCGCACGGACAACCAGGTGAAGCTGTCCGGCGTCCGGGTGGAGCTGGAGGAGGTCGAGGCCGCGGTGACCGCGCACCCCGGTGTGCGGGAGTGCGTCGCGCAGGTGCGCGTCCACGGCGAGTCCCAGCGGCTCGTCGTCCACGTGGTCGCCGACGGCCCGATCGACGACCTGACCGCGTTCCTGCGCCGCACGGCGCCACCGCAGCTGGTCCCCGCCGACGTCGTGCCGCTGGAGTCGTTGCCGCGCAACGCCAACGGCAAGGTCGACCGGGCCGCGCTGCCCGAGCCGCCCGCCCGCGCGTCCTCCGGCGGAGCCGAGCCCGGCACGCCGCTGGAGCGGCATCTGGCCGAGCTGGCCCGCGAGGTGCTGGGCGTGGACCGGGTCGGCCCCGCCGACGACCTGTTCGACCTGGGCGGCAACTCGTTGCAGGCCGCCCGGTTCGTCAACCGGATCAGGGACGCCTACGGCGTGGACGTCCCGCTCCAGGCCCTGCTGGAGAACCCGACCGTCGCCGCGACCGCCGCCGCGGTCGAGGACGCCCGGCGGGAACTGGGCCACGCCGACCGGCTGGCCAGGATCGAGCACGACCTCGACCGGCTGTCCGACGACGAGGTGCACGCCCTGCTCGCCCGCCACCGGGCGGCGCAGACCGACCACGAACTGGAGAAGCGCGACCGCCATGGCACAGTCCCCAGCGGCACCAGCCGACCGGCCGGTGCGTGAGATCACCTCCGCGAACCACAGCCTCGCCGAACTGGGCGCGATCGCACGTGAGCGGCCGTTGCTGCGGCTGTCCGACGAGGTCGCCAAGACCATCGACGACGGCGCGCGGTACGTGCTGTCCATCTCCCGGCAGGACCGGCACATCTACGGCGTGAACACCGGGTTCGGCTCGCTGTGCGAGACCCGCATCCCGCCGGACCGGATGTCCGACCTCCAGCACAAGCACCTGATGTCGCACGCGTGCGGGGTGGGCGATCCGGTGCCGGAGCACATCTCCCGGCTGGTGATGCTGGTCAAGCTGCTCACCTTCCGGGCAGGGCACTCCGGGGTCTCCCTGGCCACCGTCGAGCGGATGATCGAGCACTGGAACGCGGGCGTCATCCCGGTGATCCCCCAGCGCGGCACGGTGGGGGCGAGCGGCGACCTCGCACCGCTGGCGCATCTGGCGCTGCCGCTGATCGGGCTGGGCGAGGTGTACCACCGCGGCCGGCGCGTCCCCGCGGCCGAGGCGCTGGCGGAGCTGGGCTGGCAGCCTCTCCGGCTGGGTCCCAAGGAGGGCCTGGCGCTGACCAACGGCGTGCAGTACATCAACTCGCTGGCCGCCGACTCGATCCTGCGCGCGGGCGAGCTGATCAAGTGCGCGGACGTGGTCTGCGCGCTGAGCATCCAGGCGTTCAGCTGCGCGGAGACGTTCTACCAGAAGGTCCTGCACGACACCTCGCGGCACGAGGAGCGCGGTGTGGTCGCCGCGAACCTGCGCAAGCTGCTGGAGGACAGCAACCACCACACGCTCCCCGGCTGCAACGCGGCCAAGGAGGACCCGTACTCGTTCCGATGCGCTCCCCAGGTGCACGCCGCGGTCCGCCAGACCCACGGCTTCGCCGACGGCGTGGTGGAGCGCGAGTGCAACAGCGTCTCGGACAACCCGCTGTTCTTCGCCGACACCGACCAGGTGATCCTCGGCGGCAACCTGCACGGCGAGTCCACCGCGTTCGCGCTGGACTTCCTGGCCATCGCGATGAGCGAGCTGGCCAACATCTCGGAGCGGCGGACCTACCAGCTGCTGTCCGGCCAGCACGGGCTGCCCAGCTTCCTGGCCGCCGAGCCCGGTCTGGACTCCGGGCTGATGATCCCGCAGTACACCTCGGCGGCGCTGGTCAACGAGAACAAGGTGCTGGCCACCCCCGCCAGCGTGGACACCATCCCGACCTGCCAGCTCCAGGAGGACCACGTCAGCATGGGCGGCACCAGCGCCTACAAGCTCGACCGGATCATCCGCAACACCGAGTACGTGCTGGCGATCGAGCTGCTGACCGCGGTGCAGGCCATCGACCTCAACCCGGGTCTACGCCTGTCGGCGGCAACGCGGTCCATTGTGGACGAGTTCAGGGAGCGCGTGCCCTTCCTGGCCGAGGACCGGTTGCAGGCTGCCGACGTCGAGCAGGCCCGTGCGCACCTGCGCGCCCACCGGTCCGACTGGGCCGCCGCACTGGCGTGAGGGAGACGGACATGACTTCGGCGGCGGAGGAACGGCGGGCACTGGCCGAACTGCTGCTGCGCGAGCAGCTGGCGGCCGAACGGGCGGAAGCGGGAATCCGGCGGCGCCCGGACCCGCGGGATCCCGTGCCGTTGTCCCCCGCGCAGCAGCGCATCTGGCTCGTCGAGCGGCTCAACCCCGGCACCGGGCTGCACAACGAGCTGGTCGCGGTGCGGCTGCGCGGTCCGTTCGACGCCGGCCGGATCGCCCCGTGCGTGGCGGAGGTGGTGCGCCGCCACGAGGCGCTGCGCACCGCCTTCACCACGGTCGGCGGCGAACCGGTGCAGGTGGTGACGGACGAGGTGGTGCCGGACGTGCGGGTCGAGTCCGTGACGCACCTGCCCGCCGATGCCCGGGAGTCCGCCGCGCACGGGATGGTGCGGGAGTCGGCCACCCGGCTCTTCGACCTGAGCCGCCCTCCGCTGCTGCGGGTGCTGGTCGTCGCACTGGCCGACGACGACCACCTGCTCGCGGTCACCGCGCACCACGTCGTGTCCGACGGCTGGTCCATCCGCATCGTGCTGAACGAGCTGATGGCCCACTACCGCGGCGGGCCGCGACCGGCCGACCCGCCGGTGCAGTTCGCCGACTACGCGGTCTGGCAGCGCGAGCAGCTGGAGAGCGGGGCGCTGGCCGGGCAGCTCGACTACTGGCGGCAGCGGCTCGGCGGCGCGCCACCGGAGCTGGAGCTGCCGGCCGACCGCGAACGGCCGCACGTGCCCACCCACCGCGGCGGCGAGCACACCTTCACCGTGCCCGCGGCCACGGTCGCGGCGCTCACCAGGCTCGCCCGCGACGCGAACGCCACGGTGTTCATGGTGCTGGTGGCCGCGTTCCAGGCCCTGCTGGCCCGGTACTCCGGACAGGACGACATCGTCGTCGGCACCCCCACCGCCGGGCGTCCGCGCACCGAGACCGAAGGCGTGGTCGGCTGCTTCATCAACCCCGTGGCGCTGCGCGTCTCCCTGGAGGGCGACCCGGCGTTCCGGGAGCTGCTCGACCGGGTGCGGACGGCGGTGCTCGGCGCGTTCGCCCACCAGGACGTGCCGTTCGAGCAGGTGGTGGAGCAGGCCCAGGCACGCAGGCAGCCCGGCCTCAACCCGCTCTACCAGGTCATGATCACCCTGCACAACACGCCGCTCGACGTCCGGGCCCCGGCCGGGGTGCGGGCCGAGCTGGTGCCGGGCCTGGGCGGGCACGCGAAGCTGGACCTCACGCTCGGCCTGGTCGAGGAACGCGGCGGGCTGACCGGTCACCTCGAGTACAGCACCGACCTGTTCGACCACGGCACCGCGGAACGGCTGGCCGGCCACTTCACCACGCTGCTCGACGGCGTGGCCGCCGACCCCGGCCGGCGGCTGGGCGACCTGCCGCTGCTCACCGCGGACGAGCGGGCCGCCCTGCTCGCGGGCTGGACCCGGCCGATCACCACCCCCGAGCCCGAGCGGTGCCTGCACGAGATCGTCGCCGAGCACGCGCGTGCCACGCCGGACGCGGTGGCCGTGGTCGACGGCGACCGGCGGATCGGCTACGCCGAGCTCGACGCGCGGGCCGAGCGGCTGGCCGCGTGGCTGCGCTCGCTGGGCGTGCGCCGCGGCACCCCGGTGGTGCTGTGCCTGCCGCGCGGTGCCGAGCAGGTCATCGCGATCCTGGGAGTGCTCAAGGCGGGCGGCGCGTACGTGCCGGTGGCCGCGGACGACCCGGCGGAGCGGGTGCGGCTGGTGCTCGAGAGCACCGGTGCGCCGCTGCTGCTGACCACCACCGCGCTGCTGGAGGGGATTTCCCGGACGCCCGTGCCGGTGCTGGCGGTGGAGGCCACCCCCGCCGAGGTCGACGCGCCACCGGCGGAGCGGGGCGACCCGGCCGACCTGGCCTACGTGTTCCACACCTCCGGCTCCACCGGCAGGCCCAAGGGGGTGCAGATCGAGCACCGCAACGTCGTGCGGCTGGTCCGGGATCTCGGTGAGCTCTACGGGATATCGGCGCACGACACCTGGTCGATGTTCCACTACTACGGCTTCGACGTGTCCGTGTGGGAGATGTTCGGTGCCCTGCTGCACGGCGGACGGCTCGTGCTCGTGCCGCAGAACGCCGTCCACTTCCCCGAGGCGCTGCATCGGTTGCTGGCCGCCGAAGGCGTCACCGTGCTGTCCCAGACGCCCACCGCGTTCGCCGGGCTGATCGCCGCCGACCGGAGCTCGGCCCAGCGGCTGGACCGCCTGCGGCTGCTCGTCCTCGGCGGGGAGCGGCTGGACTTCCGGCTGCTGGCCGACTGGTACGAGCGGTACCCGGCGGACGCGCCCCTGGTGGCCAACCTGTACGGCCCCACGGAGACCACGATCTGGGTGACCCACCGCGCGATGTCCCCCGCCGACACCGGCTCCGCCCGCAGCTTCCTCGGCGGGCCGCTGCCCTCGGGGCGGCTGCTGGTGGCCGACGACCGGCTGGAGCCGGTCCCGACCGGCGTACCCGGCGAGCTGATCATCGCGGGTCCCCTGGTCGGCCGCGGCTACCTCGACCGGCCCGAGGAGCAACGACTGCGGTTCGTGCCGGACCCGCACGTCCCCGGCAGGCTGTGCTACCGCTCCGGTGACCTGGTCCGCCTCACCGCGAACGGTGACCTGGAGTTCCTGCGCCGGATCGACGACCAGGTCAAGGTGCGCGGCTTCCGGATCGAGCTCGGCGAGGTCGAGGTGGCGCTGCGGGCACACCCGGACGTGGTCGACGCCGTCGCCGCGGTGCACCGGGACGACGACGGGTCCGCGTCGCTGGTGGCCTACGTGGTGAGCACGTCCGTGCCGCCGCCCGGTGCCCGGGACCTGCGTGCCTTCCTGGCGGACAGGCTGCCCGGCTACCTGGTGCCCTCCCGGATCGGTCACCTGGACCGGGTGCCGGCCACGGCGAGCGGCAAGGTCGACCGCCGCTCGCTGCCGCCGATCGCGGCGGAGCGACGCGACCACGTGCCGCCCGCCAACGCCATCGAGGCGGTGCTGGCCGAGGCGTGGTCGCGACTGCTCGGCGCGGAGCGGGTCAGCGTGGTGGACAACGTCTTCGAGCTGGGCGCGCACTCACTGCTGGCACTGCGGTTGCACCGGATGGTGCGCGACGAGCTGCCCGGCTTCGACGCCATCGACATCTTCCAGCACCCCACCGTCCGCGGCCTGGCCGAGCACGTGACCTCCGCGCCGGCCACGGCGCACCTGGACGAGGCGCGCGAGCGGGCGGCCCGTCGCAAGTGGGCACGGGAAGACCGGCGCGGGAGCGAGGAGGGACAGCGGTGACCGACGCGTACGCGCCCGACCCGGAGGACAGCGTCGCCGTCGTCGGCATGGCGGGCCGGTTCCCCGGCGCCGCCGACACCGGCGAGCTGTGGCGGAACCTGACCGAGGGCCGGGAGACCATCACGTTCTTCGACCACGCCGAGCTGCTGGCCGGCGGGGTGCCACCGGAGGTGGCCGCCGATCCCCGGTACGTGCCCGCGCGGGGCGTGCTGCGCGACGTCGAGCTGTTCGACGCGGCCTTCTTCGGCTACAGCGCCCGTGACGCGCAGATCATCGACCCGCAGCAGCGGCTGTTCCTGGAGTGCGCGTGGGAGGCGGTCGAGCACGCGGGCCACGACACCACCCGCTTCGACGGCCAGGTCGGCGTGTACGCCGGGTCGAGCCTGAGCGGCTACCTGCTGCACCTGCTCACCGACCGGCACCTGCTGACGACGGTGGGCCCGTACCGGATCATGCTGGCCAACGACAAGGACCACCTGACCATGCGGGTGGCGCACAAGCTGAACCTGCGCGGGCCCGCGATCACCGTGCAGACGGCGTGCTCCACGTCGCTGGTCGCGGTCCACCAGGCGTGCCAGGCGCTGCTCGCGCGGGAGTGCGACATGGCGCTGGCGGGCGGCGTCACCATCGCCCTGCCGCAGGTCTCCGGCTACCGTTACGAGGACGAGGGCATCATGTCCCCGGACGGCCACTGCCGGGCGTTCGACGCCGCGGCGGCGGGCACCGTCGCGGGCAGTGGCGCGGGCGTGGTCGTGCTGCGCAGGCTGGCCGACGCGCTGCGCGACGGCGACACCGTGCACGCGGTGGTGCTGGGGTCGGCGGTGAACAACGACGGTTCCGGCAAGGCGGGCTACACCAGCCCCAGCAGCGAGGGACAGGCCGCGGTGATCGCCGAGGCGCTGGCGGTCGCGGGCGTCGACCCGGCGTCGGTCTCCTACGTCGAGGCCCACGGCACCGGGACGGCGCTGGGCGACCCGATCGAGGTCTCCGCGCTGGGCGCCGCGCTGGGCAGGCCGGCCGGCGGCTCACGGGTGATCGGGTCGGTGAAGACGAACATCGGTCACCTGGACTGCGCCGCCGGGGTGGCCGGACTGATCAAGGCGGTGCTGGCGCTGCGCCACCGCGCGCTGCCCGGCACGCTGCACTTCACCGAGCCCAACCCTGGCGCCGCGTTCGCCGCGGCGGGACTGCGGGTCACTTCCTCGCTGACGGCGTGGGAGCCGCCGCACGGCCTGCCGCGGCGCGCCGGCGTCAGCTCGTTCGGCATGGGCGGCACCAACGCGCACGTGGTGCTCCAGGAGGCCGCACCCGTCACCCCGGCCGAACCCGCGCGGGAGTGGCAGGTGCTGGTGCTGTCGGCGGCGACCCCCACCGCGCTGCGGACAGCGGGCGAGAACCTGGCCGGGCACCTGGCGGCGCACCCGCACGAGCTGGCCGACGCCGCCTACACCCTCCAGGTCGGCCGCCGGGTGCTGCGGCACCGGCGGGCGGTGGTCTGCCGCGACGCCGCGGGGGCCGTGACGTCCCTGCGCGGCGGCGAGCCGGGACCGGTGGCCGAGGGTGACGGCCCGGCCGGTCGGCGGCCGGTGTTCATGTTCCCGGGCCAGGGTGTTCCCGGGTCGGACGCGGTCGCGGAGCTCTACGCGGGTGAACCCGTGTTCCGCGAGCACGTCGACCGGGCCGCGAAGCTGGCCTCGGCGGAGCTCGGCCGCGATCTCCGCGACGTGGTGCTCGCCGGGGACGTGGACGCGCTGCGGGACACGGGTGTGGCCCAGCCCGCCCTGTTCACCCTCCAGCACGCGCTGGCGCGGTTGTGGATGTCCTGGGGTGTGCTGCCCGAGGCGGTGATCGGGCACAGCGTGGGCGAGTTCGCCGCCGCCTGCCTGGCCGGTGTGCTGGACTTCGAGGACGCGCTGGGCCTCCTGGTCGCGCGGGGCGCGCTGATGCGGGGTCTGGAACCCGGCGTCATGCTCAGCGTGCCGCTGCCGGAGGAGGAGCTGGCGGCGCTGGTCTCCGACGACGTGGCGCTCGCCGCGGTGAACGCGCCGGAGCTCGGCGTGCTGTCCGGGCCGGAAGGCGCGATCGCCGCCCGCGAGGCGGAACTGGCCGCGCGTGGCGTGCCCACCCGGCGACTCCACACCGGGCTCGCGTTCCACTCCCCGCTGGTGGAACCGGCCGTGGCCGGGCTGCGGACCGCGGCGGAGCGGGTGTCCGCGCGTCCGCCGGGGCTGCCGTTCGTGTCCACGGTCACCGGGACCTGGCTCACCAGTGCCACCGGCCCTGATCACTGGACGCGACACCTGCGCGCGACCGTCCGGTTCTCCGCGGGCGTGCGAACCCTGCTCGACGCGGCGCCGCGCGTGCTGCTGGAGGTCGGTACGGGCGGCACGCTGTCCGCGCTGGCCCGCCGGCACCGGGTGGCCGGCACGGCCGTCGTCACCTCGCTGCCCGCCCGGTCCGGCGCCGGCCTGGCGCCCGCCGTGGCCGGGCTGTGGGCGGCGGGCGCGGACGTCGACTGGGCCGCCTACCACCACGACGGCGGTCGGCGACGCGTGCCGCTGCCGACGTACCCGTTCGAGCGCGAGCGGCACTGGGTCGACGGCGGGGCACCACCGGCCGCCGGGTGGGCGGCGCCGGTCTCCACGACCGGGGTCACCGCCCCCGTCCCGGACGGCGAGGCTCCCGCGCCTGCCGGGCGGGCGCCCGGCGAGGAGGACGTGGACGAGCTGGAGCAGGCGGTGCTGGACATCTGGCGGGACATGCTCGGCACCGACCGGGTCGGCCCGCACGACAGCTTCGTCGACCTCGGCGGGCACTCGTTGCTCGCCATGCAGATCACCGCGCGGCTGAGAGAGGCGTTCGTGGTGGCCGTGTCGGTGGAGCGGCTGTTCGAGCTGGGCACCCCCGCCCGGCTGGCGGCCGAGCTGGAGCGGCTGCTGGTCCAGGAGCTGGAGTCGCTGAGCGACGAGGAGGTCCGGCGGCTGTCCGAACCGGACTGAGAACACCCGGCGACCGGCTCACCGTCCGTCCGAGCGCTCCCCCACCGGCCCGTCACCACGAGGCGTGTGCCGGACGGCCCGCTCCCAGAACTGGTTAGGACACCGCAGATGATCCCGGTCCTCACGGCCGAACAACGCGAGCTGCGGAACGTGGTGCGCGCCCTGCTGGACACCCCGGAAGCCGTCCGGATCCGCGAGCGGCACGCCTGTGCCGCGCCCGGTGAGGAGATCGACGTGCGGCCCGTGCACCGCCTGCTCGGCGAACGCGGGTTGCTCGCGGTCAGCTGGCCCCACGAGTACGGCGGCGGCGGGCGCACCGCCGTGGAGGCGGCGATCGTGCACGAGGAGATCGTCCGAAGTGGACTGCCGGATCTCAGCTACGTGGTGTCCATCTGTTACGTCGGCGACTTCCTGCTGACGGCGGCCGGTGAGGCGCTGCGCGCGGCCTACCTGCCCCTGCTGGCGAGCGGCGAGATCAACGCCTGCACGCTCTACAGCGAGCCCGGCGCCGGTTCGGACCTGGGTGCGCTGGCCGGCCGGGCCGAGCCGGTCGGCGGCGGGTACCGGCTGCACGCGACCAAGGTGCACGCCCAGGCCACCCGGTACGCCGACCACGCCCTGGTGGCGGCCAGGATCGGCGAGCGCGGCGAGGCCAAGCACGACGGGATCACGCTGTTCTGGGTGCCGCTGCACGCGCCGGGGGTGCGCGTGGAGCAGGTCATGGGGCTCGACGACCACCCGTACAGCAGGGTCGAGCTGGACGGGGTCGAGGTGCCCGCCGACCACGTCATCGGCCCGCCCGGGCAGGGCTGGCCGCTGCTCAACGCGGCGCTGACCGTGGAGCGGACCGGGTTCGAGGCACACCTGAAGACCCGGTCGTGGCTCGAGGCGGTGGCCCGGCGGGCGCGGCGGACCGGCCTGGCGGAGGACCCGCTGGTCGCCGACCGGCTGGCGGCGCTGGAGGTCGAGGTGACGGCGGGCGGTGTGCTGGCCTGGGAGATGGTGGGCAAGCAGGCGCGCCGCGAGGTCGACCACGTCGGCTCGGCGATGTCCAAGTGGTACAACACCGAGCTGGGCACGCCGATCGCCCGGCTGGCGCTGGAGGTCGAAGGGCCGGCCGGCGTGCTGAACGGCCGCTACCCCGGCGAACCCGGTCCGGGCCGCGCCGAGCAGTTCCTCCGGCAGAGCCCCGGGCTGACGTTGTCCGCCGGCACGTCCGAGATCATGCTGTACGCGATCAGCACCGGGCACCTGCGGGTGCACGCGGAGCAGGGCGGGCCGAGCGCGCTCGACGACCCCCACGCCGGGTTCCGCCGCAGGCTGGCCGGTTTCCTGGCGGGTGGCGGGTCCGGGTGGGCCGCGCTGAGCGGGGCGAACGTCGTGCGGCTCACGCTGCCCCCGCCCGCGGGCGGTCTCGGCGGGCGGCTCGGCGAGTCGCTGACGGCGGCCGAGGAGATGGGCAAGGTGCTGCTGCGGCACCCGTGGGCGGGCACGGTCGCCCTGGCCGAGGCGGTGGCGGCGGACGGTCCTGACAGTCCGTGGTGGCCCCTGGTGTGCGCGGTGGCCGACGGCAAGTGCTCCGTCGCCGTCACCGCGGACCTGACCGGGCAACGCGACGCGCTGGAGCTGACACCGGCGGACGGGGGGTTCGTGCTGACCGGCACAGCCGAGTGCGTCCCGCTCGCCGACGACGCGGACCTGCTGCTCGTCGTCGCGACCACCGCGAGCGGCCCGCGGTTCGCGCTGGTGGACCGGACGGCACCGGGGGTGTCGGTGGACCCGCGGCCCGACGTGAGCGACGGGCGGCTGTGCCGGGTGGTGTTCGACGCCGCGCCCGTGGCCGCCGGGGAGGTGCTGTGGTCCCCCGGCGAGCCGGGCGGGCGGGACCTGCTGACCCGGCTGTGGCTGCGGCAGGCGGGCCACCTGCTCGGCGTCGCGCAGCGCGCGCTGGACCTGGCGCTCGCGCACACCAGGCGCCGCAGGCAGTTCGACGCCGCGATCGCCACCTTCCAGCACGTGTCCTTCCGGATGGCAGCGCTGGCGACCCGGCTGCACGCCGCGCGGCGGCTGCTGCACCGGCTCGCGGACGACCACGACCACACCAGGCCCGACCACCGGCGGGCCGCGTGCGCGCTGGCCCTGGTCGCCGAGCTCGCCGCGGACACCACGACCGACGCGCTGCACCTGCACGGTGCGAGCGGGCTGACCGGCTCGGCCGAGGTCCAGCGCCACTACCGCACCGCCGCGGTGGAGGGCCTGCTGTTCGGCTCCCCCAGGGCGTTGCGGTCGGTGGCTTCCCCTTCCGGCACGACCCCGGCGAGGCGCCCGTGCGAGTCCTGATGATCACCAGCGACCACCTGAGCACCCAGAGCGGAACCGGTGCACACGTGCAGTTCCTGAGCGGCGCGCTGCGCCGGGCCGGGGTGGAGGTGGTCGTGGCCGCGATGCCCGTGCTGACCGGAGAGGACGGCTCTCCCGCGGACGACGTGCTGCGGTACCCGCAGATCGGGCCGAGGATCGTCTGGCACGAGCAGGGCGGTGACGGCCTGGCCGGCGGGAGGCCCGCACCCGAGTGGACGGTGGCCCGCCAGGCCCAGCTCAACCTCGGGCTGGTCGCGGGCATCGACCGGGACCAGCGGTTCGACCTGGTGCACTGCCACGGGTTCCGGCCGGTACCGGCGGCGGTCGCGCTCTGCGGGATCTTCGGCGCGCCGCTGGTGATGTCCAAGCACGGCTCGGTGCTCGGGGTCCGGCTCGGCGACGGCACCGTGGTGGAGAGCGTCGGCGGCTGGTCCCCGTTCAGCGGCTGGTCTCCGTTCATCCTGGAGTACGTGCGCGCGACCGACCACTACGGGGTGGCGAACGCCGAGAAGGTCATCGTGGTCAGCGACGCCGTCCGGCGGGACCTGCTGTCCGATGTGGACAGCGCGGCCAAGGTCGTGGTCATCCACAACGGGGCGGGCCTCGCGAAGTGCGCGCGGGACTGCGCCGCGCGTCCGGAACCCGGTGCGGACGCGGTGATCGGCCTGGTCGGCAGGCTCGTGCCGCAGAAGGGCGTCGACGTGGCCGTGGAGGCGCTAGCCCTGCTGGGCCGCGAGAACGTGCGGCTCAGGGTGGCGGGCGCCGGCCCGATGCTGGAACCGCTGCGGCGCCGCGCCGAGGAGCTGGGCGTCGGCAAGCGCGTGGAGTTCGCCGGCACTCTCGACCGCGACCGGCTGCACAGGTTCCTGCACGACAGCGATCTCATCGCCGCGCCGAGCCGGTGGGACGCCTTCCCGCAGTCGGTGTGCGAGGCGCAGGCGGTGGGCAAGCTCGTGGTCGGCACGGCCGTGGACGGCATCGTCGAGCAGATCACCGACCGGGAGACGGGGCTGCTGTGCCCGCCGGGCGACGCCCGCGCGCTGGCCGGCGCGTTCGCCTGGGCGCTGGACCATCCCGCTGAGGCGGCGCGCATCGGCTCGGCCGCGGCCGCGGCGGCCCGAGGTGCCTACTCCTGGGACGCCGTCGCGGCTCGGACGCTCGAGGTCTACGGGGAAGCGGTGGACCGGTTCCACCTGTCGCGCGGCTGACCTGCCCCGCGCAACGGTCCCCCGTGCCAAACGGGTCCCCGTGCATTGGAGGGAACATGCGTCGAAGCACACGTCTGGTGTCGCTGGCCGCGGTCGCCGCGGTGCTGCTGGGGGTCGCGCCGGCGACCGCGGGGGCGCGGGCCGCGCCGGCACCGGCCGCGGTGCCCACCTGCGCCGCACCGGCCGAGGGCCGGTTCACCTGCCTGTCGCTCAAGCGGGTGTCAGCCGCGGACCGCACGGCGCCGCACGGGAAGCCGAAGGGCTACGGCCCGGCGGAGCTCAGGTCGGCCTACCGCCTGCCGCCGAGCCGGTCCACCGAGACGGTCGCGGTGGTGGCCGCGTACGACCACCCGAACGCCGAGTCGGACCTGGCCGTCTACCGCAGGACGTTCGGACTGCCCCCGTGCACCGCGGCGAGCGGCTGCTTCCGCAAGGTCAACCAGAACGGGCTGCCCGCCCCGCTGCCCCCGCCCGACCCGGCGTGGGCCGGGGAGATCTCGCTGGACATCGACATGGTGTCGGCGATCTGCCCCACCTGCCGCATCCTGCTGGTGGAGGCCGACGACGCGTCGCCCAACCTGCTCACCGCCGTGCGGACGGCCGTGGCGCTGGGCGCCCGGTACGTGTCGATGAGCTGGGGCGCGCCCGAGGAGCCGCTGGAGGTGGAGCTGGACCCGCTGGTGTTCGACCAGCCGGGGGTGGTGTTCACCGCCGCCAGCGGCGACCTCGGGCACCAGGGCGGGGTGCTGTACCCGGCGGCCTCGCCCCACGTGGTCGCGGTGGGCGGGACGTCGTTGCTCCCGGCGCGCAACCACCGCGGGTGGACGGAGAGCGCGTGGGCGGGGTCGGGCAGCGGATGTTCGGCGTACCTGCCCAAACCCGCGTTCCAGCACCGGATCTCGGCGTGCTCGTCGCGGGCCGACAGCGACGTGGCGGCGGTGGCCGACCCGGACACCGGGGTGGCGGTGTACCAGACCTACGGACAGGACGGGTGGAGTGTGGACGGTGGCACCAGCGCCGCCGCGCCGATCATCGCCGCCGTCTACGCCCTGGCCGGGAAGGTGCGCCACGGGGACCGGCCGAACGAGTACCCGTACGCGCGGCCGGGCGCGCTGTTCGACGTGACCACCGGGACGAACGGGGAGTGCGCGAACGCGGTGCTGTGCCGGGCAGGACGGGGCTGGGACGGGCCGACCGGGCTGGGCACCCCCAACGGCACCGCCGCCTTCACCCCACCCCGGCGGCGCTGACGGGAAGCACCGGCCGACCGGGCCACCCCGCCCGGCCGGTCAGTCCCGGCAGCCCAGACCTCTCCGCGCCGCGGCCACGATCCGCGCGCTGTCCACACCCGCGCGCGCCAGCAGCCACCGCTGGCTGCCCGCGACCGGGAAGAACTCGTCGGCCGCGGTCACCCGCAGCACGCGCACGGGGGCGTGCTCGGCCAGCACCTCGGCCACCGCCGACCCGAGGCCGCCCGCGCCCCAGTGCTCCTCGGCGGTCACCACCACCCGCGCGTTCCGCGCCGCGCTCACCAGCGCCCCGACGTCCAGCGGCTTGACGGTGTGCATGTTGAGCACGGTGACGCCCACTCCCCGGCTCTCCAGTTCGGCGGCGGCTTCCAGTGCGGCCAGCACCGGGTGCGGCCCGCAGGCCACGAGCACCGCTGCGGCGCCGGGGACGCGTCGCAGCACCTGCGCCTCACCCAGCCGGACCTGGGGCGCGTCGCCCGGCAGGTCCGGGGTCGGCCCGCGACCCAGCCGGACGTAGACCGGCCCGTCGACGTCCAGCGCGGCGGTGAACAGCTCCCGCGTCTGCCCGGCGTCGGCGGGCACCACCACCGTCATGTTCGGCAGCACCCGCATCACTGCCAGGTCCTCCAGGCTGTGGTGGGTCGGGCCTAGGTGCCCGGCGGCCAGACCGCCGTGGGTGGCCGCGATCCGCACCGGCAGCCGGGTCAGCGCGATGTCCACCTTCACGCTCTCCAGCGCCCTGGTGGCGGCGAAGGTGGCCATGGTGTTGACCACCGGAACCCGTCCCGAGCGGGCCAGCCCGGCGGCGATGCCCATCATGTTCTGCTCGGCGATGCCCACGTTGACGTACCGTCCGGCGGTCTCGCCGAAGTCCACCCCGGTGAACAGCCCGGTGTCGCTGTCCACGCACACGAGCCGCTCGTCGGAGGCCATCAGCTCCACGAGCAGGTCGCGGTACACCTCCCGGCCGGACGGGGACGCGGTGGCGGTCACCGGGCGGCCCTCCTGGCCTGGGCCCGCAGCACCGCCAGTGCCCGGTCCCGCTGCTTCTCGCCCATCCGCGTGTAATGGCTGCGCGCCTGGCCCTCCACCAGGGGCAGGCCCTTGCCCTTGACCGTCCGCGCGATCACGGCGGTCGGCCTGCCGGGCTGCGGCGAGGCGAGCAGGGCGGCGGTCACCGCACCGGCGTCGTGCCCGTCGACCTCCACGGGGTTCCACCCGAACGCCCGCCACTTCTCGGCGAGCGGTTCCAGCTCCGCCGCCGCCTCGGTCGGGCCGGTGATCTGCAACCCGTTGCGGTCCACCACCGCGGTCAGCGAGTCCAGGCCCAGCGTGCCCGCGGCCATCGCCGCCTCCCACACCGAGCCCTCCTGGAGCTCGCCGTCGCCGAGGACCACGAAGCACCGCCGGTCGGTGCCGTCCAGCCGCGCCGCCAGGGCGAACCCGACGCCGAGCGACAGGCCGTGCCCGAGGGCGCCGGAGGGCATCTCCACGCCGGGCACGGCCGTGGCCGGGTGGGCCGTCAGGTCGCTGCCGGGCAGGCAGTACTCGGCCAGCCGCTCCACCGGGAAGTAGCCCTGCTCCGCGAGCACGGCGTACAGGGCGACCGCCCCGTGTCCCTTGCTGAGCAGCAGCACGTCGCGCTCCGGTGCCCGCGGGTCCCGCGGGTCGGCCCGCAGGACCCGCCGGTAGAGCACGAGCAGGATCTCCACCAGCGACATCGAGCCGCCCAGGTGGCCGCCTTCCGGGCCGCCGCACATCCGCACCACGTGCTCCCTCACCCGCAGCGCGGCAGCGGCCAGGCCGGGGTCGGACACCGGACCGGTCACCGCGGCCATGTCACCGCACGTCCTTTCCCGAGATCAGGCGCAGCCTCGCCGGGGGTGCGATCGCGCCCGGCGCGCCCAGCTGCTCGACAGCGGCTCGCAGCACCTGTATCCCCCTGGTGTAGTCGGCGAGGTTGATGTGCTCGTCGGGCGTGTGGTCGAGCTTGCTGTCCCCCGGGCCGTACGTGGCCATCGGGACGCCGCTCCACGCCTCGGCGAGCGTGTTCATGTCCGACGTGGCGGTCTTGACCTTCATCACGGGCCTGCCGCGCTGCTGCCGGATGCCGTGCACCAGGGCCCGGACGACCGGGTCGGTGCGGCCCACCCGGCAGGCGGCCACGGAGTTGACCACGGTCAGCTCACCCTCCGGCAGCCGCCGCCGCAGCTCCGCCAGCAGCGCGGCCAGGTCGAACCCGATCGGGGTGCGCACGCTGAGCTCGGCCTCGGCGGAGGTCAGCTCGCCGGTGATCGAGGTGAGGGTGGCTCCCGGCTGGTCGAACCGCGTGTGCCCGGTGCCGGGACCGAGTGCGTCCAGCAGCGCGGGCCACGCGCGCACGACCAGCTCGGCGGCCTTCGGGTCGGGGTGGGTCGGGTGCACGGAGGACCGCTGGACCCGGTAGCGCAGGTCGGCCTTCCCCTTGTAGCCGAGCACGACGGAGGACCAGCCGCTGGGCTCCCCGACGACCAGGGCGTCCGGCGGGCGGTGGCGCTCCCGGATGGCGGTGGCGCCGCGCGAGCCGGGGGTCTCCTCCTCCACGACGCCCGCCACGATCACCCGGCCGCGCAGGCCGGTGGCGCTCGCCGCGGCGCAGATCATGGCCGCGAGCGGCCCTTTGGCGTCCACCGCGCCGCACCCGTAGAGCCTGCCGCCCTCCGAGCGCACCGGCAGGTCGCCGGGGACCGTGTCCAGGTGTCCCAGCAGCATCACCGTCGGACCGCTACCGCGGCGGATCTCGCCGATGGCGTTGCCCGTCTCGTCGATGTGCGTGTCGAAGCCGAGCTCCGCCATGGCGTCGACCAGGAAGGTGGCCAGCGCGGCCTCGCCGTAGGAGGGCGAGGGGATCTCCAGCATCCGGCGCAGCAGACCGACCGCGTGGGTGTCGCTCACCCGGTGCCCCGGCGTCATCCGGCCACCCTGGCCGGTGTCACGAGTCTGGTCCCCGCGCCGCCGAGCGCCGCGCTGACCGGGCGGCCGCGTCTGCCGTCGGCGACGATCACGGCGGGCACGCCGGCGGTGAGCGCTTCCCGTGCGGCGACGAGCTTCACGGCCATCCCGCCCCGCACACCGCCGGGCAGGCCGCCTCCCTCGGCCAGTTCGAGGACCGGTCTGGTGGAGCGCTCGTCATCGGGGTCGGCCAGCACGCCCGGCGCGCCGGTGAGCAGCACCAGGGCGGTCGCGCCGATCCCGGCGGCGACGGCCGCGGCGGCCCGGTCGGCGTCGGTGTTGACCGGGCGGCCGTCCTCGGCCAGCGCGGGCGGGGACACCACCGGCACGTGGCCCGCTTCCAGCAGCAGGCGCAGCAGCTCCCGGTTGACGCCGGTGATCCGCCCGCTGTGGTCGTCGCGGACCACGACGGTGCGGCCGTCGACGACGGCGCGGCGCACGCCTTTGCGGCGGGCGGTCAGCAGTCCGCCGTCCAGCCCGGTGAGACCGACCGCGGACACCCCGGCACGCCCGAGCTCCGCCACCAGCCGGGGTTTGACGGCGCCGCCGAGGGCCAGCTGAAGGACCTCGAGCGCGGCGTCGTCGGTGTAGCGGGTGGACACGCCGTCCGGCGCGACCATGCGGCGCGGTTCCGTTCCCAGCCTGCGGGCCAGGCCGTCGATGTCGGCCGAGCCACCGTGCACCAGCACCACCCTGCGGCCGGCCAGGACCAGCTCGGCCACGTCCAGGCAGACCGCGACCGGGTCCACCGCGGCGTGGCCGCCGCACTTGACCACGAGCGTTCCCGACATCGTCCTCCGATCAACTCGGGTGCAGGCCGGCGAACTCCAGACCGTCCGTCTCGGGCAGCCCGAACCTGATGTTCACGCACTGCATGGCGTTCCCGGCCCCGCCCTTGACGAGGTTGTCCAGGGCCGCGACGAGGAGGCCCTCCCCGCCCGGCCCGTCCACGGCGAACCCGACGTCGCAGAAGTTCGACCCGGCGAGGATCTTCGGCTCCGGGAGGCGGTACAGCCCGCGGCGCTCGGCGACCACCCGCACGAACGGCTCGTCCCGGTAGCGGTCGCGGTAGGCGGCGCGGACGGTGCTCTCGGCGACGCCCTCGGCGAGCCGCACGCGGCACAGCACCTGGACACCGCGCACCGCCTCCACCCCGGTCGCGGTCATCCGGACCGCGAGCCCCGTCTCCTGGGCGATCTCGGCCTCGTGCCGGTGGCCGAGGGGCGCGAACACCCGGAAGGCGCCGGACCGTTCGGCGTGCAGGTTCTCCGGCCCTGCCGAGGCGCCGGACCCGCTGGAGCCGGTGCGCGCGTCCACCGCGACCTCGCCTTCCACCAGACCGGCCTCGGCCAGCGGGGCGAGCGCGAGCACACCCGCCGTCGCCATGCAGCCGGGCACGCTGATCCGGTCGGCGGTGCGGAGGCGGTCGCGGTACCGCTCCGGCAGCCCGGTGGTGAACGTGCCGAGCAGGCCGGGCGCGGTGTGCTCCACGCCGTAGTGGCGGTGGTAGAGCTCCGGGTCCGCCAGCCGGAAGTCTCCGGACAGGTCGACCACCACGTCCGCGTGGCCGAGCAGGCCGGGCAGCACGCGCATGGTCTCGCGGTGCCGCGAGGCGAGGAACAGCACGTCGTAGTGGTCCAGTTCGGACATCGGGCGGAAGGTGAGGCCGGTGTGGCCGCGCAGGTTGGGGTGGGCGCCGTCGACGCGGCGGCCGGCCAGGCGCTCGGAGGTGGCGCGCACCACCCGCACCGCGGGGTGGCCCAGCAGGATGCGCAGCAGCTCGCCACCGAGGTAGCCCGCCGCGCCCACCACGGCGGCGGTGATCACGCCGCCACCCTGGAGAGCAGGTGGTCGGCCACCCGGCCGGCCACGTCGACGCGCCCGCCGTGCGCGGCCTGGAAACCACCGAACTCCACCCGGTGGTTGACCTCCAGCACCTGGAGTCCGCCGTCACGGCCTTCGACCAGGTCGACACCCGCGATGTCCGCTCCGGCGGCAGCGGCCGCGGCGAGCGCCAGCCCGGCCAGGTCCGGGGTGACCGGGCACGGTTCGCTCCGCGCGCCGCGGGCGACGTTCGCCCGCCAGCCGGAGGCGCGGCGGTAGGTCGCTCCGACCACCTCGCCGCCGATGACGATCACCCGCAGGTCGCGGTCCAGGCCGGGCACGCACTCCTGCACGTACACCACGTGGGACTGCGGGGAGGGCAGCGCGGCGACGTACTCCAGGACGGTCTCCGCGGTGTGCCGGTCGGGCACCAGCGTCACGAGCCTGCCCCACGAACCGACCAGCGGTTTGATCACCGCCGGGTAGCCCATGTCCTCCACGGCGGTCAGCGCCGCATCGGGCGTCAGGGCGAGGGCGGTGCGCGGGGTGGGCACCCCGGCGGCGTGCAGGGCCAGGGAGGTGCGCCACTTGTCACCGCACACGTCGGTGGCCGCCGCGGAGTTCACCACAACGCACCCCATCGCTTCCAGTGTGCGCGCCGCGTAGACGGCCCTGGTGTGGCTGATCTCCCGGTTGAGCACGGTGCCCCAGCCCTGCGTGGCCCGCGCCCCCAGCACCGCCCGCAGCCGCCGCGGGTCCACCTGCTCGTAGGCGGCTCCGCGCCGGTCCAGCGCGGCCAGGAGCAGCCGCTCCTCCAGTCGCACCTGTGATGCGAGGACCGCCACCGCACGCTCCATCTCTCCCCCGCGTTCGCTCCGCACCCGACCCCGCAACCACAGTAGGCAGCAACCGGGTCGCCGGACGTCCTCGCTGTGGTGAGCACCGGGTCACCGATCCGGCCACGCCGGGATCAACGCCGCGCGTACCCGTGCCGCGGCATCGCACGGCGGTTCGTCCGGGAGTGCTCGTCAGCGGTACGCCCTGGCCTGCAACCCGTACAGCTGCGAGTAGAGGCCGCCGCGGGCCACCAGCTCCGCGTGGGTGCCCGCTTCGGCGATCCGGCCGCCGTCCACGACGACGATCAGGTCGGCCATCCGCACGGTGGAGAAGCGGTGGGACACCAGGACCGTGACCGTGCCGCACTCGGCGGCGTACCGGGTGGCCTGGGCGGCGTAGCGGCTGAACAGGGCGTGCTCGGCCTTCGCGTCCAGCGCCGCGGTCGGCTCGTCGAGCACCAGCAGCAGCGGCCGTTCCCGCATGAAGGCCCGGCCGAGGGCGAGCTTCTGCCACTGCCCGCCGGAGAGGTCCACGCCCGGCGCGTAGCTCGTGCCGAGCCGGGTGTCGAGGCCGTCTGGCAGCCGGGGCACCAGGTCCTGTGCGCCCGCCCGGCCCAGCGCCTCCTCGACCTCGCGGTGTGAGTCGATGCGCGGCAGGTCGCCGAGGCCGACCGCCTCGCGGGCGGTGAACTCGTAGCGCACGAAGTCCTGGAACCCGGCGGCGATGCGCTCGCGCCACGCGGTGACGCCGATGTCCGCGAGGTCCACCCCGTCGACGGTGATCGTGCCGCCGGTCGGGCGGTGGAAGCCGCACAGCAGCTTCACCAGGCTGGTCTTGCCCGCACCGTTCTCCCCGACCACCGCGACGGTCGTGCCCGCCGCCAGGGTGAGGTCCACGTCGCGCAGGACCGGTGCGGCACCGCCGGGGTAGGTGAGGGACACGCCGTCGAGCCGGATGCCCTCCCGCAGCCGGTCCGGTGGCGGGACGGCGCCACCGGGCCGTTCGTGCTCGTTGCCCGACACCGCGGCGCGCAGCTCGCGCATCCGCTGGTCGACGAAAGCGAACCGGCGCAGCGCCGGCAGCAGCGCGACGGCGGTGGCCACCTGGACGTTGACCTGGAAGGCCAGCACGACGACCAGCACCACGGCACCGGCGGACAGCCTGCCGGTGGTGGCCTCCCACACCACCAGCAGCACGGCGCCGACGTAGCCGATGGCGAACCACAGCTGACCGAAGGCGCGCAGCAGCGTCGCCTTCGAGTGCGCCTTGCCGAGCACGTCCGTGGCGGCGTCCCACAGCTCGGCGTGCCTGCGGCGGACGTCGGCACCCAGCCGGTAGACGCGCAGCTCCTTGGCGGAGGAGGCGCTGACCGCGAGCCGGAACGCGCTGCGCGCCAGCCTGCTCGGCTCCGCCGCGGCGGTGCGGGCGTCGTCCACGACCTGCTCGGCGCGCTTGCCAGCGAGCAAGGCGGGCACCGCCACCACCGGCAGCGCCAGCAGCAGCGGGTGCACGACGGCCAGGAGCACGGCGGTCAGCGACATGGCGACCAGCAGGCTCGCGGTGGTCATCAGCGCCTTCATCGCCATGCGGACGTTCGGGACCTCCTCCTCCAGCACCGCCAGCCGGTCGGCGTGCTCGGGCGTCTCGTGCACGTCGAGGCCGGACGAGCCGTTGGCCAGCCCGATCAGCTCGACGTCGTAGTCCACGAGGTCGCGCTCGGCCAGCTCGAAGTAGGCGATGTGGGCGAAGTGCGACAGCGTCACGCCGCCCATCAGCAGCACGGCCACCACCACACCCGTGGTGATCGCCGTGCCGCGCTGCCCGGCCAGTGCGGCGTCCAGCAGCGTTCCGGTGGTCAACGCGGCCAGCGGCAGCATGGCGCCGGAGGCGAGCATGAGCACGACGGCGGTCCAGGTCTTGAGCGGGCTCTGGCGGTGGCCGCGGGCCAGCAGGTCCCTCGCGGCGATGAGCACGGACCTCATCCGACTGCCTCCCGTTCACCGTGAGCCGCCACGTCGTCGCCGAACTGGCCGGCCTGGAGGTGGAACAACTCGGCGTAGCGCCCGCCCAGGGACAGCAGCTCGTCGTGGGTGCCCTCCTCGACGACCTCGCCGCCTGCGATCACCACGATGTGGTCGGCGTGCCGCACGGTGGAGAACCGGTGCGAGATGAGCAAGCTGGTGCGGCCCGCGGCGACGCGCTGGAACTCCTCGAAGAACCGGGCCTCCGCGCGCACGTCCAGACTGGCGGTCGGCTCGTCCAGGACGAGCAGCGCGCCCTCGTGCCGCAACCGGAACAGGGCGCGGGCCAGTGCGACGCGCTGCCACTGCCCGCCGGACAGGTCGGCGCCACCGGTCACGTGCCCGGCCAGCGGGGTGTCCAGCCCGGAGGGCAAGGCGTCCAGCGCGGGCAGCACACCGGCGTCCCCGGCGGCGGCGCGGATGCCGTCCTCGTCGTCGAGGTGCTCCACCGCCCCCAGGCCGATGTTGTCGCGGGCGCTGCGCTCGTGCCGGACGAAGTCCTGGAACACCACGGCGAGCCGGGCGCGCCAGTCGTCCACCGCGAACCGCCGGATGTCCACGCCGTCGGCGGTGATCACGCCGCGGTCCGGCTCGTACAGCCGGGTCAGCAGCTTCACCAGGGTGGTCTTGCCGACGCCGTTGACGCCGATGACCGCGGTGCAGCGGCCGGCCCGCAGGGTCAGGTCCAGATCCGTGAACACGGGCCTGGCCGCGCCGGGGTAGCCGAAGGCCAGCCCGCGGAAGGCGATCTCCGAACGGGGGTGCGGCACCGGTCCGGTTCCGCCCCCGGCCGGCTCGTCGCCGGTCATGCCCCGCTCGAACGCCAGGACGGCGTCGTAGGCGTCGGCCCCGTACTCGGTCTGCAGGTCCGCCTCCGGGTAGTGCTCGGCCAGCCGCAAGGCGCCCATCACGGCCTGCACCACCAGCGCGATCTCGGCCGTGGACAGGCTTGCCGCGCCGAGCGCGCCCAGCACAGCCGCGACCGCCAGCACTCCGAACGCCGTGTAGCCGTAGAAGGGCCGCACCATGATCCGGCGGCGCTCCCACCACGACGGCAGCAGCCACGACAGGTAGCTCGTGCGATACCGGTCGGTGAGCCAGCCGTGCGTCCCGAAGATCCGGATCTCCTTGGCCGCGGTCGCGCCCATCGCCAGGTCCCGCAGGTAGTCGCCCTCGCGGCGGACCGCGGCGTTGGCGCGGAAGAGGTTGGAGAAGCGGTGCAGGCCGCGGCGGTGCCCGTAGCGGAACGCCAGCACGGTGGCCAGCAAGGCGACCGCCGCGAGCCACGAGAACACGATGCCCACCAGCGCGGCGAACCCGGCGAGCTGCGTCACCCTGGCGATCAGGTGCAGCATTCCCGCACACCCCTTGCCGGGGCTCTGGAAACCCCTCTCCAGCTCGCGCCGTGCGCGGCTGAGCAGGTCGAGCTGCCGCTGGTCCTCCAGGCCACCGATGCCGGGTGCGCGCAGGGCCGCGGCCATCAGCTGGTCGAGCACTTCGCCGTCGATCCGCCGGGCGATCACCTCGCCCAGGCCGGCCTGCACCGGCACCAGCACCTGCTGGCCCGCGAACGCGAGCGACGCCACGACGAGCGCGCTCAGCGCGCCGGTCCAGGCCGCCCCGTTCGCGGCGGCCTCGGGGACGTGGCCGACCACCGCGCTGGTGGCCACCACGAACACCACCGGCAGGACGCCCAGGGCGAGGTCGCACACCGCGGTGGCCAGCACCAGCGGCCACCCCGCGCGGGACAGCAGCCCGGCCAGCCGCCGGCGGGCGACGACGATCCCCCGCAGCTCCGCGCAGCGCCCTCCCCGCACCGGCACGGTCGTCACGAGCGCCTCCGCGGGCCTGGCACGGCCCCGACCACCGAGCCGCGCACCACCGCCGGCGCCCGCCCGGCCACCCCGTCCTGGGCGGCGAGCACCACCCGCACGCCGGGCCGTGGCAGCACCCGGTTGCCCAGCAGCCCCGGGTCGGGGTCGATCCGCTGGCCGGGTTCGAGCTCCAGCCGGAACCGCTGGGTGATGCCACCGACGATGGAACGGAAGGCGTTGCGCGCCAGCTGCTTGCCGATGCAGGACCGCTCGCCGGTCCCCCACGGCTGGAACGCGCCGGAGGGGTAGTCGGCCCGGCCGAGGAAACGCTCCGGCCGGAACTCCAGCGGGTCGGGGAACGACTCGCCGCGCTGGGTCACCCACGGCACCAGCATCAGCGCGGTCCCGGAGGGGAGCAGGGTGCCGCCGACCTCCAGCGGGCCGACCGTGCGCTTGACCTCCCACGCCGCGGCCGGGTAGAGCCGCATGGTCTCGTCGAGCACGGCCTCCAGGTAGGGCAAGGACTTCACGTCGGCGGGCACCGGGACCCGGCCGCCGACGGCGCCGCGCAGCTCGTCGAGCAGGGTCCGGGCACGATCCGGGTGCAGCGAGAGCAGCAGCAGCGCCCACACGACCGCCGAGGCGAGCGAGGTGAGGCCCGCGAAGTGCAGCTGGAGCATGAAGTCGCGGACGAGCCCGGGGTCGCGGGGCAGGTCCGCCCGGTCCGTCTCCTCCAGCAACGCCAAGGCGAGTGGGTGGTCGGGCGGCTGAGCCCGACCGGCGGCGATGGCGTCGATCTCGGTGTCCACGGCCTCCAGCGCGGTGCGCAGCTTGCGGCGCTGGGCCAGACCGGGGACGTCGACCGGGAGGAACGTCGAGGCCAACCGGCGCGGGGTCGACTCCAGGACGTCGATGTAGAGGTCCACGGCGGCGTCGGCGGCGGGCGAGCGCAGCGCCGGGTCCGCGCCGACCATGTACCGCTTGAAGATCCGCTTGGTCAGACCGGTGGCCACCGGCACCAGGTCGAGCCGGTCACCCGGCGACCAGGACGCCAGCAGCCGTTCCGTCTCGTCCGCGGCGATGGCCGAGTAGGAGGCCAGCGACCGCCCGCCGAGCGCGCGGTGGCAGATCCGGCGGTACAACGCGTGCTCGGCGCCGGTGGAGTTGAGCACGCCGCGGCCCTGGACGCTGTCCCGGGGCGGCAGGTCCACCCCGCCGCCGCCGTCGATCTCGACCCGCTCGCCCAGCCCTTCGGCGACCGCGCCGGCCTCGTCCGGCCCGAACGCGGCGACCGGCGCGCCGATCAGCGGCAGCCGCACCAGGTCGCCGTGGTCGCGGTGCGCCCGTTCCAGGAATCCCAGCGGGTCGCGCAGGAACCGCCACTGGCCGGCGATCGGGTTGCCGCCCGGTCCCGGCGGTCGCCGTCCCGGTCGCGTCGCGTCGGATGTCACGCCTCGGCCTCCTTCGTGCTGGGGGTGCTCGGGGTGCCGGCTGCGGTGGTGCGTCACGCGACGCCGGCGGCGTGGTCCACGCTCGGCAGGACGCCTCGGGGCAGCCTGACCGCGAGTTCCACCGGCGGCGTCGCGAGCCTCACCACTAGTCCGGCTCGGGGATGCCGAACAGCGCGCGGGTGCGGCGCGGCGCGATCCGCAGCGACAGGTTGACCAGCGCGCCGACCGCGCCCAGCACGCGCAGCGGCCCGAACACCGCAGCCGCCGCCCTGAACGGCGCGGGACCGGGCAGCCGCGGCGAGATCTCCCGCGCCACCCGCAGGTAGCGGGCCGCGTGCTCGCGCCGGCCGTGCCGGGCGCACTCCAGCGCGGCGATCCACACCAGGAACCGCAACGAGAAACGCTCGACCTCGCCGGACATCCGGCCGTGGCGGCGCGCCAGCTCGATCATCTTGAGCACGGTCCGGAAGTAGGCTTCCTTGTCGAACCCGTACCCCGCGGTGACCCGTTCGCCGGGGTGGTCGCGGTAGATCACGCCGACGGTCTCCACGTGCCGGAAGACAGCCCCTGTCAAGGCCATCCGGCAGGCCAGCTCGGTGTCCTCCAGCATGGTCAGCTCTTCGTCCCAGCCACCGCGGTCGACCAGCGCGCCGCGGCGGTACAGCGGCTGGCCGGTCTCCAGCGCGGGGATCCCCGTCCCCGGCAGGACCAGGTCGTAGGCGCGCCACATCATCCGGGCCGTGGTGGCGGCCAGCTCCTCCTCGGTGAACGCGGACTCGTCGGCGAACTCGTGGTTCTTCGGCTCGTGGAGGGCGGTGAACACCAGGTCGGTCTCCGGCTCCCGGAGCATCAGCTCCACCGAGACGGCGATCTTGTGCCGGGTCAGGACGTTGTCGGCGTCGAGGAACTGCACGAACTCGCCCTTGGTGGCCGACAGCCCGGTGTTGCGGGCCGCGGACGCGCCGGCGTTCTCGGTGACGATGACGTCGATCCGGTCGCCGAACTCGGAGCGCAGCAGGTCGGCGCTGCCGTCGGTGGAGCCGTCGTCGACCACGGCCACCTCGATGTGCGGGTAGGTCTGCTCCAGCGCGCTGCGCACGGCGTGGCACACGTAGTCGGCGCCGTTGTAGCACGGCACGATGACGCTCACCAGCGGCTTGCAGTCCGCTTCGGACTCGATGTCGGACACGTTCACTCCCCTGTCTTCGCTCCGCGGGAACCACTCAGACCGGGCGCAGCGAGCCGACTCCGGTCAGGTCTGCGACCTCCACCGAGATCTCGCACCGCAACCGGTGGAAGTCCAGGGTCAGCTCGCCCGCCAGCCGGGCCGTGCCCGTGCCCGCGGCGAGGTCGGCGGCGGAGAGGTCGGTGGCGGCGTGGTCGAGGAGGACGCCGAGCTCGGTGCCTCCGCCGGTGTCCGGGAAGAGCACGTGCACGTAGCCGTCACCGATGGCCGCGGCCAGCCGCTCCGGCGAGGCGGCCGGCCGCAGCACGACCCTCACCCGGTGCTCCCCCGCGCACAGCCTGGTCACCAGGTCCGGCCCCTCCGGGAGCACGACCTCCGCGGCGGCGGGCCGGTCGGCGGCCTCGGTGAGGGCCTTGCGCAGGCTCAGCGGGCGCATGTCGGTCCACACCTCGTCGATGTGCCCGAGACAGTCCTGCTCCGGCCCCCGGAAGCCCTCGTCGTGCCAGCCGGGCGGGAGGTCGCGGTGGGCGGGCCAGATCGAGTACTGCTCCTCGTCGTTGCGGACCACCAGATAGGTCTCGTCGGTGGTGCGGCCGGTCATGGCTCCTCCTGCTCCGTCGCGTGCGTCGAGTGGTCTCAGGCCGAGCGCATCAGGCCCGCCCGGTAGGCGAAGGACACCAGCTGGGTGCGGTCGCGGACGTTGAGCTTGCAGCGCAAGCGGTAGACGTGCGTGCGCACGGTGGTGATGCCGATCGCCAGGTCCCTGGCGATCTCACCGGTGGACTTGCCGCCCGCGAGCATCACCAGCACCTGGTGCTCCCTCGGGGTCAGCTCGGTGACCACGGCGCGCAGCGGCTCCTCGGTCTGCCCGCCGCCGTGGTTGAACCAGTCGACCAGGCGCTGCGCCACCAGCGGTGCCAGCATCGTCTGGCCGCGGGCGGCCGCACGCACCGCCACGGTGATCTCCTCCCTGGTGGCGTCGGTCAGCAGGAGGCCGTTGGCACCCGCGCCGAGCACCGAGCGCACCACCTCGTCGCTGCCGTTGTCGGCGAAGGCGATCACGCGCGGCCCGGAGTCGGCGAACTCCTTCGTGAACCTGCGGATCAGCTCCACACCGGACATGCCGTCCAGGGCCAGGCCGGTGATCACCACGTCGGGCCTGCGGGTGCGGGCCAGCATCAGCGCCTGGAGGCCGCTGCTGGTGCAGTCCAGCACGGTGATGTCGGGCGCGGCGCCCAGCAGGGTGGACAGGCCGTCGCGGACGATGGGCAGCTGGTCGCAGATCAGCACTTGCAGAGACACAACGAAACCCCCAGGTGGGCCTTGGCCGGAGTCTGTCTACAGCGGACGGTTCAGGGTTCGCCCGCTCGGGACCGGTGGGGAGGCGGCGGTCCAGTGCGCCACGCGTTCGACGAGCAGCTGTGCACACCGCTCGACCGGGTCGTGCACGGTCTCGATGCGCAGGTCGGGGTCCTCGGGAGCCTCGTAGGGCGCGTCCACGCCGGTCAACCCGGTGATCTCGCCGCGGGCGTGCCTGGCGTACAGGCCCTTCACGTCGCGCTCCCGGCACACCGCGAGCGGCGTCGCGACATGGATCTCGTAGCACGGCAGACCTTCGACGGCGTGTGAGTCGCGGAAGGCCCGCCGTGCCGCGGCGTACGGCGCGATGGCCGAGACCAGCACGACCACGCCGTTGCGGGCGATCGTCCTGGCCAGCACGCCGATGCGCGTCAGGTTGCGCTCCCGGTCCGCGCGGGACAGGCCCAGCTCCGGCCACAGGTTCCGCCGCACCTCGTCGCCGTCCAGCACCTCGGCACGCCGCCCGGCGGCCAGCAGCCCGACCAGCGCCGCGGAGGCGATGCTCGTCTTGCCCGCACCGGACAGACCGGTCAGCAGCAGGGTCATGCCCCCGCCGGTGTGCACTGGCACCACAGACCCCTCCCGTTGTTCAGACCGTCAGCCGGTGCTCTCGCAGCGCCTCGTAGAACGGCAGCTGGCGTTCCAGGTGGACGCGCAGGTGGCCGAGGTCGGCCATGGTCAGCCGGTGCCGCGACGGCCGGTCCTCGAACCCGGTCGTCTCGGCGACGTCCCGGTGCCACCTCCCGGTGGCCCGCCACTCGGCGCGGTCGCCCGCGGGCCAGGACAGCGCTTCCGGCAGGTGCGGCAGGCCCAGCCGCTCGAAGTAGGCGTGCACCACCGCACCGGGGTCGCGCACGAGATCGGCGGCGTCGATGACGACCGGCCGCTCACCGGTGACCTGCCACACGAGGGTGAACAGCTCGTGCAGGTGCTCGAACCCGATCTGCTCCGGCCGCACGTCCGGGTTGATCGCGTAGTAGGACGGGATGGTCTCGGCGGGATCCCGGATGAGGAACGTGCTGCACACGTCGCGGGCGAGGAACGCGCGGTCGGCCAGCACAGCCGGGTAGCGCTCGTCGGCAGTGTCCTTGAAGAACAACGGCTGTTCGCGCGCCAGTGCGCGCAGCCGGCCCACCACCCCGGTCTCGGAACGCACGCACTCACCGCCGAGGTCGACCGAGCCGAGCTCCGCCAGGGTCGAGAACGGCTCGTGCACGGCCTGGAAGTCCGGTCGCTGGAGCACCATCCGGAAGAACGCGGTCGACCGGCTGCGCGGCACGCTCCACAGCGCCACGATCCGCCGGCCCGCGCTCACGCCGGCTCCCGGTCGCGGGTGCGCGCGCCGACCACGCTCGCCAGCAGGTCGCGGTGCTCCCAGACCTTGGCGAGCGCCTCGGCCACGAGGTCCAGCAGCGGTCGTGCCTCCGGGTTGAGGTGGACCCGTTGCACCACGAAGGAGTCGTCGAGCACGGCGCGGGTGACCGGCAGGTCCAACGCCCTGCCGTGCGCCGCGCGGCCGGCGAACACCGGCTGCTCGGACAGCGGCACGGTCTGGTAGCGCGACACCGGGACCCCTTCGGCGCGCAGCGCGCGCATGACCACCTCCCGCAGCACGGGAGCCTGGCGCGGGGTGAGGCCGAAGGCGTCCGGGCGCACCCGGAAACGCAGGATGTGCCAACCGTGCCCCCGGTCCGGCAGTGCGGCGGGCACGATGAACCCCGGTAGCTGCGCGACCGACGCCAGCAGCCGCCGGACGTTCTGCTCACGACGTCGCTGCGTCTCGTCCAGCCGGGCGAGCTGGGTGCGGGTGAACGCGGCCTGAACGGCGTTGATCTTGGCGTTCCAGCCCAGCACCTCCGAGACGTACGGGCGCTCGCCCCGGTCGGGCAGCCGCTCGCCGAACTGGCGCATCATCCCCGCCCGCTCGGCGAGCGCCGGGTCACCGGTCGTGATCAGGCCGCCCTCCCCGCAGGTGGGCAGGTTCTTGGAGACGTTGAGGCTGAAGGCGCCCAAGTCGCCCAGCGAGCCGGTGACCCGCCCCCGGTAGGCGACGCCGTGCGACTGCGCGGCGTCCTCGACCACGACCAGTCCGCGGTGCCGGGCGAAGGCGAGCACCTCGTCCATGTCCGCGGGCAGGCCGTGCAGGTGCACCGGCAGCACCGCGGCCGTGCGGCCGGACACGGCGGTGGCCAGCTGCGCGGTGTCCAGGGTGAACGTGGCCGGGTCTACGTCGACGAACACCGGTACCGCGCCCAGGTGGACGGGGGCCAGCGCGGTACCGACGAAGCTGAGCGCGGGCACGATGACCTCGTCGCCGGGTCCGACACCGGCCGCGGCCAGCGCGATGGACAGCGCGGCCGTGCCGTTGGCCACCGCGAGGCAGTGCGCCGCACCGACCCGCTGGGCCCACTCCCGCTCCAGCGCACGGATCTCCTGTTCGCCCGCGGACGCCGCGGTGAACCGGCCGCTGCGCAGCACGCCCAGGACGGCCTCGTTGTCGTCGTCCGTCACCACCGGCCAGACCGGCGGTGGGGTGCCCCTCGGCACCGCCGGTCTGCCGCCGAACATGGCGAGCTTGGGCATCGTGTCTCCCGATCCGAGTCGTGGCCAGACCTGCGGGCGGCTACTCGCCCCAGTCCTCCTCGATCGTCGGCGCCAATGCGAGCAATACCGGTTCGGTGGTGACGACCTCCAGTTCACTGCGGCAATCACCGCATTCGACGATCTCATTGGGCAGCACCGCGTCGTCGACCACGACACTCGCTTCGCAAGCCGGGCACTCAGTGGCAGTCACAACTCTCCTCAACGGTGCGTCCACGCTGTGCGGAAATGGGTCAACGACGGTTGTCAACGCGGCGATTACCTGCCGCCCCTCGTCGACACACTTTGCAATCAGCCTCGGAACCGGTGAACTGGCCAAACCATAGACCTGGCTCACGCCGGGGCGTCAAGCGTGATCGACGGGCTGTTCGAACAAAAAGCCGAATGCTTTCGCCAAGCCGCGAAACCCGATAGCTTCGGAGTAATCTACCCGCATCTCGGACGCGTGCAATCGTCGACGAATGCCGGTGGCGCGCCGCTGGACGGGCGGCGTCGCCCACCGGTCCCCGCTACTTCCCGGCCCGTCCCCGTTTCTTCTCACCGGCGATCCGCTCGGCGGCGTCACGCAGGCTGTCCGCACATCCCAGCGCCAGGTCGGCGACCACCGCGGCGCAGTGCGGGGGCACCGCCTCCAGCATCCTGATCTGCTCGTCGCCGCTGATCGTGTGGATGGCGTCGAGCCAGCGCAGCAGCGCCCGGCCGGCGTCGGTGAACCGCAGGGCCGGGTCCTGTTTGAGCGCCCGCAGCGCCGCCTCGCGGTCGTGCGCCTGGCGCGGGAAGGGCCGCCCCGTCCGGTCGCGGACCTGTCGCCACCAGCGCTCGGGCACCGGACTCTCCCCGCGCCGGACCCGTTCGCGGACGTCGCGGGCGGTACCGATGGCGATGCCCGCCGCGCTGGCGATCTCGCGCAGCGACGCGTCGGGTCTGCCCGCCAGGAACTCGACCGCGCGATTGCGCCCGGCGGCGATGTCGACCGGCCTCCTGCGCCCGTCCCTGCCGATCCGCGTGCCACCGATCAAGTGCCCGGTTCCGACAGTTGAACGCCTGCGGATCACGCCCACGGTGTCGGCCGACAGCCCGGTGCCGCGGGCGATGGACCGGTCGGAGCGGTCGGGATAGATCTCGATCAGCCGCGCGGCCGCCGCCTCGCGGTCGGCGAGCGGCAGCGGCAGGCCGTGCGCGATGTTGGCCTCCACGGCCAACGCGAAGGCGGCGTCCTCGTCACCGTCGAAGAACTCGACCTCGATCGTGGTCCTTCCGCACAGGACGGCAGCCAGCAACCGGTGCATCCCGTCGACCACCCGCATGGTGGGCCGGTGCACGATGATCGGCGGCAGCTCGGCGTCGATGCGCGCCAGCGCCCGGACGTGCTCCAGGTTCTCCCCCGCGAGCCGCGGCGAGCAGGACCCGGCGAGCTCGTCGATCTCGATCACGGCGAACCGGTCAGCGCGGCCGTTCTCTCGTTGTCTCCGCGGCGCGGGGACGGATCCGGTGGAACCTGCCTCCATTGCCGCTGCACTCGTGTCGTCCAACTACTCAGGTCCCCTCGGCTTCAGCAGTACGTGGAGCGGTGAACTCGGGAACGCGCCGAGACCGAGCGGCTGATCACGGGCGCGAAACCACCGGGCAGTGCACTCCGGGATCCGGTCGGAAGGAACTCAGAAAGAGTCGCCGATCATCCGGGTGACCTTCCGAAGAGAACGCCGTCCCGGCAACACGAAGGCGGTTCAGAAGCGATCGGGCATCGTCCGATCGGGATAGGTCTCCGGAAAGTCGAGATCAACAGCAGCCCCCAGTGGTGACCATCGAAATGACTCCTTATCGCTACAGAACCACAACCCCGCCACGCATTCAAGGTCTGCCGAAGCAGTCGCCGGAGAAGTGCCGACCGCACGACACGGACTCGTCTCCGACTAACCGTCTTCCAGCCCATCGGGCCTCGCGCTCGGCGGTAGCAACGGCAGTGAGCAACTCCTACAATCACTAGCCCATCGACACGGTCCCCATAGGCCCTCCAGCCGGAGAAGCTCGACGGGCGCACCAATTGAGCAGCGCATTTCCGCGCTTGCGCCGGCGGTTTCGCCGGGTTTGCCGGGTTGCCCCCGACGTGCGCGAGGGCCGCTTCCCGACCGGAAGCGGCCCTCGTTCGACGGGATCGACGCCGGGGAGCTCCCCGACCGGCTGAGCGCCAGTGGGGTCGTCCTCAGCCCGCGTACTGCCGGTTGAACCGGGGCGGGACGAAGTCGACGAACCGGCCGTCGCCCGCGAGCCGGTTCATGGCCCTCGGCGAGACATCGGGCCAGTGGCCCGTCCGAAGTCGTTGCCACATCTGGTCGATAGCAGCCACCTGCTCCCCGACCGTGAACGTGCAGTGCCCGGCCGTCCGCACGTACGTCTGCCGCACGAGCCCGCCGTTGCCCGCGCGGCGAGCCAGGTCCCCGTAGGAGTGCTGCTGTGCCACCGTCGAGATCTGGTCACCCAAGCCGTTGACGGTCAGGACGGGAACCCGCACGTCACCCGTGAACACGATGCCGCGCGAGAAGGCGTCGACCGCGGCGGTGTCGGCGGCGACGCGCGGAGCGGCGGACAACCGCCTCAGGTCGGACCCGAGATCCAGCCCGGCTTCGGCGTACAGGCGCAGCACCGCGAGCCGCTGAGCCGGCTCGGCCGACAGCAGCTGCCGCCCGTAGTCGACCCCGGTGTTCCAGGACGGGTTCCCGCCGGTCAGCTGTTCGATCGCGCGCCTGCTGCTCATCGCCTGGCCGATGTAGGGCAGCGGACCGCCCGCGAGCGCCAGGTACATGCCGTTCTCGATGCCCGCCGCGTCCCACCGGTCCGGCACCGGGGTGGCACTGCCGTCGGCCGCGAGCCCCCACGCCGGGAGCTGGCCGATCGCGGAGGCGAGGGCGATCCGAGCCCGCCCCTCCGCCGTGGACTGCGCACCGGCCAGCGCCGAGATCCACTGCTGCTGCGCACCCGGCACGTCCTCGGGGATCCCCGTGACGGGCAAGGCCGTGTCGCGGAACAACAGCGTCTTCAACGTGAAGACCGTGTCGAGCTTCTGGTTCCACTGCCCGACCGAACCACCAAGCCCACCGCACATCGGCACGGCGGCGTCGAACCGTCCAGGATGGACCTGCGCCGCACCGGCGGCGACGAACCCGCCCATGGACCGACCTTCGGCGATCGCCCAGCGAGCCGGCCCGAACGCCGCCTCGAACCGGTCGAGCGCGGCGGCCTGGTTGTCGATCGCCTGAGCGATCCGCCACCCGGTGACGGCCCTGGTCGTCCCACCCACCGCGTAGCCCCGTCCGACGAGGCTGCCGGTGAGCGACGAGGTCAACCCTCCCGCGGCGAAGTCCATGTCCACCAGGACCACGCCGTTCCACCGCTGCGGCTTCGCGAACTCGTACGGGGTGCCGTCCGGGAGCTGCCCGGACGTGCAGGTCGTCGTGCCGAGGCACGGCACGACGTCCGGTGGCGCCGCGCTCACGGCGGGCGCGGCAGCTACGAGAAGCGCCGCGGCCGCCAAGACGGTGCCGAGGTCACGCGTTGCGGACATTCGAGCCTCCAGTCCCGGGGAACCCTGCCGGGGACCAATAGTGGGCTTTAGCCGCAACGCACGTCAACGTTTATGTCTAATGATTTCTATGACGACCTGCGTGTCCAGCTCAATTCGGAGACACCAGCGAGGTCGCGCACCCGCAGGTTCCAGCTGAACAGGCCCATGTCGACGAGCCACTCACGACGACCCCTCGACGCGCTCCACCCGCGTCGGCCGGACGGGCGTGATCCGCTGACCGTTCCTCACCCTGCTCACGAGACACGGCATGGCTGGTTATCCCGAATGGACAGTCGCGGCGCTGACTCGACGTTGGTCATCCCGAGGTCACACAACGGGGTGTTCACGTCCATCTCGTCGCCCTGATGCCGGAGGGGAAACGGGTCGTGCGCGTCATCGGCGTTCGCCTCGGTCCGGCGTGTGGTCAGGCCGTTCTCCGCCGCCACCGCCGTGATCACGCCCTCGATCGCGGACTTGCTGAAGCAGCACCGGTCGCGGCCGTTCGCGAAAATGTGCGTGCCGAAACCACCGATCGACGGCGAGCTGGCGCTGGGATCTACGAGGCCGGGCCGCCGAGCAGTCGTTTCCGCTCAGCGGCGACGATCTCGCGGGCGATCTCGGCGTCGGAGATGTCGAACGCCTCCGGAGCACTGTCCGCGGTTGCGGAAACACGTGCGAAGTCGTCGAAGAGCTCGCGCTTGCGCCCGAGGATGTCGGTGATCCGGCGGTCGACGCCCTCCTCGGACAGCAGCCGGTGGACCTGGACCGTCTCGAGCTGGCCCATCCGGCGCGCCCGCGCGATCGCCTGCCACTCCGTGGTGGGCTTGAGCTGGGGCTCGCAGATGACGACCACGGAGGCGGACTGGATGTTGAGACCGACGCCGCCTGCCACGATCTGGGCGACCAGGACCGCGCCGCGGGGTGCCTCGGAGAACTCGTCGACCAGCGCTTGGCGCTTGGCGGCGGGCACCGACCCGGTGAGCGGCCCGAACACCTTGCCGGGCAGGATTCTGGCGACGTCGTCCAAGACCTCCCGGAAGTGGGAGAAGACCAACACCTTGCGGTGGTTCTCCTCTGCTTCCTCCACGATGTCGATCAGCCTGCGAATTTTCTCGGACCTGGGGCCCGCCCGCATCGCGGCCTGGCGCATCGCCATGAAGTTCGACTGGGCGACAGACGCGCGGTAGGCCCGCTGGTCTTCGTCCGAGAGCGGCAGCCATTCCTCGACCTCGACCAGCTCCGGCAGCTCCGTGAGCACGTCCTCCTGGTTGCGCCGCAGGTAGGCGGGGGCGACCTGCTTGCGGAACTGGCGCGGGGCGTGTTCCCCCGCGTCGACCGTGAGGTCGGGGCGCAGGTAGTCGACGAGGTTGCGGAACTCCTCGATCCGGTTCTCCAACGGAGTGCCGGTCAGCAGGATCGCGCGCGGGGCCCTGTTGATGAGCGCCCGCGACCTCGCCGTCCGCTTGGCTGCGGGGTTCTTGATGTAGTGCGCTTCGTCGAACACCAAGCAAGAAGGCGCGGCCTTCGCGGGAACCTTTCCCTCCAGCCATGCCAGGCTGTCGTACGTCGTGACGGCCACGCCGCCATCCCGGATCCACTGCTTGAGCGAGTCGTCGCGGCCCTGGCCGTGCAGCCGGAACGCCCACAGGTCCGACTTGGACCGGACCTCGCGGATCCAGTTCGTCACCACGGCCGCGGGGCAGACGACCAGGAAGTGGTGGGAGCCCTTGGCGCGCAGGTGCGTGAGCACGGCGAGCGCCTCGACGGTCTTCCCGAGCCCCATCTCGTCGCCGATGATGACCTTGCGCTGCACGATCGCGAACCGCGCGCCGAACGACTGGTAGCCGCGCAGCGAGGCGCCGAGGTGGGCCGTCTCCAGCTTGAGGTCGCGGACCGCGTCGAGGATCTCGTCCGGGAGATCGCTGCCGGCGCCTTCCTCGTCATCGCTCAGGAAACCCAACTCGGAGAGCATCGCGTAGTAGTCGGCAGGACGTGCGAAGAAGTCCTCCCACGGATCCGCCGGACCGCCCGGCGCCCCGCCGCCCTCGTGGTGCCCGAGCACGCCCGCCCAGTTCGTGACCCTGTCGCGGACCGACCGGAGATCCGCGACCTGCCGTTCAGCGGGGATCACCACCAGGTGGGTGGCGCCGTTGACGACGGTGCTCATGATGGCGCGCAGCTCTTCCACTGCCGCCAGCTCGGCAGAGGCCGTGCCGATGGACCGGACCGCGTCCCAGGCGCGCAGGGCACGGAGCAGTTCGGTGGCCGCGGGCGTCCGCTTGGCGATGTCGATGCGGACCGGCATCTCGTCCAAGGTTGTCTGCCAGATGGTGCGCGCGGCGCCGATCATCCGCTTGCCGGTCACCTCGCCCACGCCGGGGAGCACGGGAATCGCCTGCTCGTGTCGCAGGGCCTCACCGACGGTGTTGATCCCCGCTTCACGGAGCGCGCCGAGGCGAAGCTGTCCGCTGGTGGCCTCCCGCAAGCGCTCGATCGGCATCTCCGCGACCATCGCCATGGTCTCGTCCTGGCGCAGTGCTTCGGCGGCGGTGGCGACGACGGCCTGGACCTGGTTCACCTCGCGCAGCGACCGGTCGATCGCGGCCAAGGCCGCCCGTGCCGGTGCCAGGAACTCCACGTCGATCACCTGCGAACCGGCCGGAAGCCGGTGGGCGAAGCCGACTTCGGGCGCCAGCAGCCCGGTCTCCTGGACGTCGGGCGTCAGCGCCGGGTCCCACCGCTCCAGCCGCACGAGTTCGTTCAAGGCACCGGAACTGGTCAGCCAGCCGTCGAGCTCGGCGAGGTACCGCACGCTGCCCGCGGCTTTCTCCTTGCGGACCTTGGAGGCGAACAGGCGTCGGGCGCCGAACGCCGATCTGCTGTCGGCCAGCGCCATGCGGACCCGGTCGTCCGTGAGACCGGTCAGCGCCTGGTGCGCCAGCTCGGAGAGCTTCGGCATCTCGTGTGCCCGCCGCAGCGCAGTGGCTCGGGCGCGGTCGTCGAAGCGCAGGCTGATGGTCTTCCACAGGACGGTCCGTCCGACGCCGCACCGGCAGATGCGGCGCTCGAACTCCCTGGCCGCGGCCGCGGCCTCGTCCGTGACGGCCTTGCGGATCGCGCGCACGCTCGCCGCCCGGTGAGACCACTGCTTGAGGCTGGCCGCGTTTTCCTTGGCGTGCTCGCGTTCGACCTTGTCCATCGTTCTCTCTCGTCACCCTGCCTGCCGACGCTGCCCGGCGGGCGCTGCGGTGGTCAACGGCTGCTGTCTCCTGGCGGACGTGCCCTGGTCAGAAGGGCGCTGCCCCTCTTGCCCACGACTGGATCCAATCCCCGCGGACGCCCGTCGCCGAGAAGCTTCCCAGGTCGGTGGTCCTGAAGGGATCGGCGAGGTAGCGCACCTGGTCGTGCGCCGGGCCGCGGGGATCGACCGAGACGAGGGCGAGGCGGTACTGGGGTGCCGCGTTCTTGCCTGTCATGACCTCGTTGTGGGTCACGAAGAAGTCCTCCGCACCTGCCATGCGCGCCTTCACCTCGATCCGGATCGTGGTGCCGTCCGGGGCGGCGGAGAGCACGTCGAAGCCAGGGTTGGTGAACGCCTGCTCCTCGGGTGCGCGTCCGAGCTTCCGCTCGATCTCCAGGACGAGGTCGATCCCGCGCCGCTCGACCTCCTTGGTCTCCTTGGCGTGCAGAGGCGCGTTCCGGTCGATCTCACCGGCGACCGCGGAAAGCGGCAGAACCAGGGCGGCAGTGACGAACCGCGGTGGCGGCGTCGACATGTGGCTCTGCCGATCCAGCAGTTCCATGCGCTTCGCGAGCCGGACATCCAACTCGGCCGCCTTGGTGGTCAGGCTGGCGGCCGTCTCCTTGACCTTCTCCCCGCGCCGCTGCTTCTCCTGAGCGGCGGACGCGTCCCGGAGCAGGCGTTCCCGCTCAGCGACCAGGCGTTCCCGCACCTGTTGCCGCGCACGCTCCAGCTCGGCGGCACGGGCCGGCCGGACCTCGTCGAGGTACTCGCGGAGCCGGTGAGCGCTGATCCAGCTGAGCGCCTTGGTCTCGGCGTCGGCGAGCCACGCTGCCGCCTTGACCTGATCCACCTGGTTGCCGCGAGGAGCGGCCACGCAGTCCAGGTACGGCGCCGGGCCCGCAGAGCTCACGGTGCCGTGCTCATCCACGAACACGTACCCGAAGCGGCGTGCCACGGACGCGCCCGTACCGTCGTTCACGGTCTCCTCGACGCCGACGAGGAGATGCGGTTTCTCCAGCGTGGCCGACACCAGCACCGTGCCGGCGTTGAGGGAACCGGAGAACTGCTTGATCGCCAGGTCCATCACCGCGTCGTGCAGCGGATGGCCCGGCGCGAGCAGGTCGGCCCGGATTGCTTCCTCGTCCCCGATGTGGTCAAGCGCGAAGCACACCCGCTCGTACTGCGACGCGACCGGAGCGTGCGCTTGGGCGCGGACCGCAGCCGGAACGTGGGAGAGCTCGAAGCGCCCTTTCTCCCGCCGGGCGATCTTGCCGCCCAGCCGGGTGAACGCGACCTTGAACGCCATCTCGATGTAGTGCGGCTGCAGGCGCTTGGCCCTGGCTTCGTCCATGGCCGCTCGCATCGTCCGGAGGTCGTCGTCCGAGAAGCTGGTCGCGGCCAGCGCACGCTCGGTGAGCAGGTGCCGCACCCGCTTTCCGGCCGTCTCGTCGATGACCTCGTGCATGCGTGCCCGCACCTCGGGCTGCTCGCCGTACTGGATGGCGCGCAGCAACAGGTCGCGCAGCGGCGTCTCCGCGAACGCCTCGCCGAGGACGTCGAAGACCTTCCCGCCGTAGGCTTCGCTCATCTGCTCCAGCTTCCGCAGCAAGGTGGTGAAGACGTCGCCCTCACGGGTGTTGGTGGCCACCAGGTTCCACAGCCGGCACACCTCGGTCTGGCCGATGCGGTGCACACGTCCGAACCGCTGCTCGATGCGGTTCGGGTTCCACGGCAGGTCGTAGTTGACCATCAGATGCGCGGCTTGGAGGTTCAGGCCCTCACCTGCGGCGTCCGTCGCCAGCAGCACCTGGCACCCCGGGTTCTTGGTGAACTCCTCGGTGATCCTGCGGCGGTCCAGCCTCTGCACACCGCCGTGGATGGCCACGACCGCCTCAGGCCGCCCCAGCAGGGCGGTGATACGTCCTCGCAGGTAGTCCAGGGTGTCCCGGTGTTCGGTGAAGACGATCAGCTTGCGCTGCACGCCCCTGGCGTCGGTCGTGAGCGTGTGGTCGTGGAGGATGCGGGACAGCTCCGACCACTTGCGGTCCGTGCCGGACGCGCGAACCTGGGACGCGGCCTGGATGAGCACGTCAAGCTCCTTGAGCTCGTCGCCGAGTTCGGCGACGGTCTGGGCCGCCGTCGCGGCGTCCATGACCTGCTCTTCGAGGGACTCCAGTTCCTCGGCGCTCAGCTCGTCGTCGTCGAGGTCCGCGAGGTCGACGTTCGGAAGCGGCTCGGCGAACGAGCCCTCTTCGATCTCGCGCTTCTTGCGTTCGAGCCGCTCGGCACGGCGGACCAGGGACTTGTAGATCGCCTCGGGGCTCGAAGCCAGCCGCCGCTGGAGAACGGTCATCGCGAACCCGACTGTGTTCCGCCGCTTCCCATCCAGGCGCTCGGCCCGGTTCATCCCGGTGCGCACGTACTCGGTGACGTCCTCGTACAGCTCCTGCTCCAACGAGGTCAGCTCGTACGGGACCGTCTCGGCGACGCGTTCGGGGAACAGCCGCTTCCCCTCGAAGGTGAGCAGGTCCTCCTTGACCATGCGGCGCATGAGCCCCGCGGTGTCGACCGAGGTCTTCTTCCTGCCGGCGAACCTGTCCCGGTCGAGCAGGGTGAGGAACGCCTGGAAGTCCTCCTCCTTGCCCGAGTGCGGAGTAGCGGTCATCAGCAGCAGGTGCCGGGCGATCTCGCCGAGCTTCTCCCCCAGCAGGAACCGCTTCGTCTTGCGCAGCTCGCCGCCGAACCAGTTGGCGCCCATGCGATGTGCCTCGTCGACGACGACGAGGTCCCATCGGCTCTCCAGCAGTTTGCGCTGGAGTTCCTCGTTGCGGGAGAGCTGGTCCATCCGCGCGATCACGAGGTTCTTCGTCTCGAAGACGTTGACGTTGACGTTCGCGTCGATCAGCTGGTTGGTGAGCAGGTCGAAGTTGAGGCCGAACTTGAAGAAGAGCTCGTCCTGCCACTGCTCGACCAGTCCACCCGGTGCCACGATGAGACATCGCTGCACGTCGTCGCGGAGCACGAGCTCCTTGACGTACAGGCCCGCCATGATCGTCTTACCGGCGCCGGGGTCGTCTGCCAGCAGGAAGCGCAGCGGCGTGCGCGGCAGCAGCTCGCGGTACACGGCGGAGATCTGGTGCGGCAACGGGCGGACGTTGCTGGTCGCCACCGCGAGCATGGGGTCGAAGAGGCCGGCCAACTGGATACGCTTGGCCTCTGCCGCCAGCTTGAAGTCCTCCGCGGGAGCATCGAACGCACGCGCTCCGGTGTCGGCGACGGTGAGCGAGTGCTCGTCGTCGCGGAAGACCATGCGCTGACCCAAGGAGCCGTTGACGCGCTTGTAGGCCAGCTCGACAGCGTCGGCACCGTGCGGCTGAGCGAAGAGAACGGTGACCGTCTCGCCTGGCTCCACCCCGTTCAACCGGACACCCGACGTCAACGACTCCAACCGCACGCGCAACTCCCGTCGACCGCCATGACCTTCCCCACGGCATGTCGGGGCCCCAGCAGGAGGTGTTACTCGGACAACATGCGTTCAACCGAGACAAACCTCACGGGCTGATCGCCATGAAACACTCGCTCATACTCCCCACAGCCCCATCGAACCAGGCTCCTCAGGCGATGCCGCTGGACGGCGATGCCCAGTCAACGCGCCAACCGGTTCAGCAGTTGGCCTGTACCTCCGCGTCACAGCGCGACCAAATCCGCGGCGATGGACTTGGCAACGGTTTCCTGCACCCGGCCGCCGAGCGATCGGTCATGATTCACGCCGTGGTCGACGAGTCGATGTCCTCTGACGAAGTGCTGTCCCGGCTGTCCTCGCTGCGGCAGCACAGCCGGGGAGGGAAACGGTCACCGCACAAGCCGCTCCTGGTGCTGCTCGCGTTGGGCCGGTTGACGACGACAGGCACGAGCGCCCTGTCCTGGGCCGCGGACGCCGGGAAGCTGGCGGACCTGATCCGGGACTTCGGACCGGCCTCGACCACCCAACCCGCGCAGGCCGCCGCGTACCCGTTCACCCGCCTGCGCTCGGACGGCATCTGGACGCTCGACCGCGACGTGCCCATGGACCGCGTGCAGCCGCTCACCACACAGGCGGTGTCAGGCCGGCTCGCTCCGGGGCTCGAACGCGCTCTGCTCGACCCGGACCTCGCCGCCGCGGCGGCACGGCGCCTGGTCGAGTCCGAGTTCCCGCCCACCGTCGCACCAGACGTCCTCGCCGCGGTCGGCATGGACCCCGACACGGTCCTCGGCACCGCTGGTGTGCCGGTGACCCGACGGCAGCGTCAAAGTTCGTGGCCTGCCACCATTCTGCAAGCGTGGGACCGGCAGTGCGCCTTCTGCGGCTTCGACGGACAGCTGGGCGCCGCCACCGTCGGCGTCGAGGCCGCGCACATCCGCTGGTTCGCCTTCGACGGACCCGACACCCCCGACAACGGCTTGGCCCTGTGCTCCCTGCACCACAAACTGTTCGACCACGGTGTCCTCGGCCTGAACCACGACCTGCGCATCACCGTGTCCGCCAAGTTCACCAGTCGCACCACCACCGGACGAGCCGTCTACGAGTTGCACGAGCGCCCACTCGACCCCAGACCCGGCACCACCCCGCCCGCGGCAGACCACATCAGCTGGCACACCCGCGAAGTCTTCAAGAGTCCCGCGCTGAGTGCCTGACCAGCGGAAGATCATCGCCGGCCCCGGACGCTGGTAGGACAGTGGGTATGACGGAGTCGCGCACGATCGTGATCACCGGTGCGAGCTCGGGCATCGGGCTCGCCGCCGCGCAGCAGTTCGCCGAGCGTGGCGACCGGGTCGTCCTGGTCGGCCGTGACGAGCACCGCCTGGCCGCCGCCGTCGAGCGGGTCCGCGCGGCCGGGCGGGGTGTCGAGCCCGGTCACTTCCGGGCCGACTTCGAACGCCTGGCCGACGTGCGGGCGCTCGCGGACCACCTCCTCGGCACCTGTCCGAAGATCGACGTGCTGGCGAACAACGCCGGCATGATCTCGATGTCGCACCGGCGCACCGTCGACGGTCACGAGGCCACCGTCCAGGCCAACCACCTGGCGCACTTCGCGCTCAGCGTGCTGCTGCGGGACAGGCTGCGCGGAGGCCGGATCGTCACCACCTCGGTGCGGCCTGGGCCCAACGTGCGGTTCGACCCCGACGACCTGGACGGCGACCGACGGCGCTACCAGGGCGTCGCCGCCTACCAAGCATCCAAAGCGGCGAACGTGCTCTTCTCGATGGAGGCCGCACGGCGGTGGCCCGACGTTCTGAGCGTCAGCCTGCACCCCGGTCTGGTCCGCACCGACATCGGCCGCGGCACGGCGCTGCGCCACGTCTTCCGCTACGCGCCGTTCCTCATCAGCCCCGAGAAGTCTGCCCGGCGGCTTGTGCGGCTTGCCACGAGCCCGGCCGCCGAACTGACCAACGGCGCCCTCCATGGCCCCGGCGAGCCCCTCTCGCTGAACTCGCGGGTCTTCAACGCCGACAACGCTGTGCGGCTCTGGGCGAGGCCTGAGGTAGCGATTTCCGATCTGGCGACGTGACCACTTGGAGGCATACTTTTAGTCAACACTGAAGCTATGAAGAAAGTCGGACGTACGAAGCGGTCACACCATGACGCCGGTCGACGCTCCGGCAGCCCCGGCGCCCGAACCCGGCCGCCCGGCCGAAGCCCCACGTCAGCGCCTGGGCCGGGGAGCGCACGGCGTCACGCGTGGAGGCCGTGTACTGGCACCCTCAGACCACCGCGAGCCCTGCCCACCAATGGCTCCGCGAACAGCTCCGCCAGATCGCCGCGAGTCTGTGACCCGCTCAGGTGGGGGTGCAGGTCAGCTTCGGCGCGGCCGCTCTCCCCGCGGCCTCGAACCCGAAGGTCGTGCTCCCACCGGCACCGATCGAACCGTTCCACCCGGCATCCGTGGCCACGACACCGGTGGCGTCCTGCCGCAGGGTGGCGTTCCACGAGTTCGTGAGCCGCTGACCGGCCGGCCACGTCCAGCTGACCCGCCATCCGGCCGTCGCCGTGGCGCGGTTGTTGGTGACGGTCACCGTCGCGACGTGCCCGCTGCTCCAGTCTCCGTTGACCTGCAGACTGGCCGAGCACCCCGCGGGTGGCAGGACCAGCAGCGTGACGGAGTTCGCCGGATACGTCGCCTCCACCCGCCCGTCCGCCACCGGAAGGTCGGTGCCGCGCACGATGGCACCGAGGTCGGCCGAGCCGTAGGTGAACCGCTGCGCCACGCCCGTGCCGTCGAACCCGGCCACCGACAACGGCGAGGTCAGCTCCTCACCGGTCTTGTTGACGACCATGACGGTCAGCGCCTTGTCCGACGAGCGTTCCGCTGCGTACACCGACAACCGGCCCTGGTCGGCTGAGGCCGCCGCCACGCTGACGTCACCGAACCGGCCGCCCGCGCCGTCGTAGTTGCGGTACATCCGGAACGCGTACGCGCCCGGATCGGTCGGCTTGGGCTCACCCCACATCGTGGCGAGGTCAAGACCTTCGCGCCCGAAGACACCCAGGATGTCGGCCTGCGCCAGCGCCCCGTTGATGTCGTCCAGCGCTCCCCAGTTGTACTCGGTGATCGCGGTCTTGGTGCCGGGGTAGTACTGGGCGATCCACGACTTCATCGTGCGGATGAACTGCAGCGGCGGCGCGTTGACCCCGCCAGGCCCGATCCACGACTCCTCGACGTACGTCGGGTCCCACAACGACCGGACCGACCGCAGCCGCAAGGCGTTGGCCTCCGGCGTCTTGTCACCGCTGATCTGCGGGTAGAAGTGCTGGTCGAAGTAGTCCAGGTAGCGCTTGCCGCCGTGCGCGTCGCTGAAGTCCTTCATGTTCTTCAGGTACCACTGGGAAAGGTTGAGCCCACCGTGCGCGGCCGAGTCGGCCCCCGGCCCGCAACCGTCCACACCGGACGCGACCCACTCGCAGTACCCCCAGCCGGAAGGGCCGAGCACCGCCGCACTGGGATCGGCGGCCTTGATAGCCGCGGCGGTCGCGGTGCCCTTGTCACCTAGCTCGTCGTACGAGACCAGCTCGGGATGCACGTCCCGATGGGTGTGCGCCCACAGCACAGGTTCGTTGTCGAGCTCGTAGATCGGCACACCACCCTCCGCCGCCGTGCCGAACCGGTCCACGAGATGCGACACCATCTCACCGGCGAACGCCGCGTCCGCCCTGACCGACGTGTCGGTGGGCACGCCGGCGAGGTTCTCCCCGTTCAGCAAACCGTTGCCGCAGTTGGGATCCCACTCGTCGAACCCGTCCTGCTGAGGGAACCGGGTCGCCGGGAACCCGCAGTTGAACGGGTGGGAGGAAGGCGAGTCCTTGGACACCCAGCCGATCAAGGGCACGGTGACGACCGGCTTGATGCCGCGACCGAGGTTGGAGCCGACGACACCCTCGAGGGAATGCGCATCGTCGGCGACGATGTTCTCGAAGAACCAGTCGCTGCCCGTGTTGTAGGTGCGGTTCTTGAAGTTGTAGCGGCTGGTCGCGTTACCGCCCCAGCGGGCCACCGTCTGGCCGATCTCGGCGTTGAAGGCCGGATCGCCACCGTTCAGGCCGTAGATGCCGGGACTGATCGCATGCCTCGCCGCAGCCACATCCACCGACAGTTCGGGCCCGTCGGCCGCCGGCGCACTCCAGGCCGTCTCGGCGGTGAACGCCGCCGCGACCAGAGACGCCACCGCCCCCGCGGCCACGAGCGTCCGCAATCGCCGAATGTTCGCCACGGAGTCTTCCTTTCGCGCCCTCACCGCAATCCACACTGACGCTCGTGCGAAATCAGGCGCAGGTCAAGACACTCATGACGCTTCGACGACATTCGATTCGAACGACAGATCGGCACGGACCGCGGTCCGTGCCGATCTGCGCGCCCCGGTCAGAAGTTCTTCTTCGAGACCGTCCAGGGATACTTGGACGCGAGCCCGGACGGGTCCAGGATGTACGAGCGGGCCGTCTGGTTGCCGTTGAGCACCATGTCGAGGAACTGGACGACCGTGGTCATGCCGTCGGTCATCTGGCTGCCGGTGATGAAGCCGACGTGCCCGGCCTGGGGGTGCATGGCCTGCACGGCCGGAACGGTGACCAGGTCGTAGTTGGCCCGCGTGTTGTCGTAGGCGACGTCAGAAGGCCCTCCGGCCATGAACAGGACCGGCGAGTGGAGCCGGGCGAGCTCGGCGCGGGAGTACCCGAAGGAACCGTCGGCGAAAAGACCGCTGTCCAGCGACACCACGGCGGACACCCGCCTGTCCTGCGCGGCGATCAGGGCCTCGATCCCACCGCAGGAATGGCCCGCGGCGGCGACCTTCGTCAAGTCGAGCCGCTGGGAAAGCGGTGCCCCGGAACGGTTCTGCTCCCGCTCCGCCCACGAGATCGCGTCGGTCAGCAAAGAGGGAATGGGAGATCCGCTCGGCACACCGTTGGGCGAACCGTTCGCCGAACCGGTGTTCACCACGACGACACCCTTCGACGCGATGAACGTCAACGCCCTGGTGACCTCGCTGTTGTCCGTGTGCGCGCAAGCGCCGTTGCCGAACACCAGCACCGGCATCGACACTCCCACCTCTTGCGGGTTCGCCGGCCGGAACACGGTGTAGCGGTTGTCGCCGTATGCGGCCTCCCGGGTGACCGAGAAGTTGTTGTCCACCAAGGAACCGTCCTCCGGCGGGGGCTCCGTCGTCTCCGATCCGTTGCAGACCACGCCGTTGAGCGTGAACGCCGACGGAACAGCAGGGCTGCCACCGGAGTTGGCGTTGAAGCCGAAGGAAACCGTCGCCCCGGTGCCCACAGCACCGTTCCACGACGCGTTGCTCACCGACACCCGCGTGCCCGACTGGGAGACAGAACCGTTCCACAGCTGGGTGATCCGCTCGTCACCGGCGAACGTCCACCCCACCTGCCAGCCGTTGACAGGACTGCCGAGGTTCGTCACCGTCACGGCCGCGCCGAACCCACCCGGCCACTGCGAACCGATCGTGTAATCCACCTGGCATCCGGCGGCGGACGACGTCGTTGCCGATACCGCACCGCCCGTGGCCAGCGCGGTGGTCGCAGCCACCGCGGCCACCACCGCCAACGTGGACCGGACACGGGGAACCGTCGAGAGCACAACCATCTCCTCGCTCGGGACCGAAAGGGAAGCCAACAGACCGGGGGAACCTTCGAACTGGGAACGCTCCCAACCAGCCTTCGCACTGTGTGCTGATGTCGGCACGCCCGTCAAGAGATGTGTCTGCTAAAAATTCGGGTTTCACCCGATCAGTCCAGGCGCGTTGGGCGAGGTGCCGTGCAACGCGCCGCAAGGCTCAGCGGACCAACAGCACCGGCTACTGCCGCGGACATCCGCCTTCGATGTACAGCCTCGTGGTCGGCTGCTCGGTCGTGCAGTCGGGCGTCTCACCGGTAGGAGCCGCCGGAGGACCGAGCCGACGACCGGTAGCTCCCTGGCGTCTGACCGACCAGCTCGGTGAAGGCGTCGATGAAGCTGCTGGGGTTCGACCAGCCCAGCCGGATCGCCGTGTCGGTGACCGAGGCACCGGCGGCCAGCTCGATCAGCGCCCGTTGGATGCGCAGCAGGGTGCGCCAGCGGTGGAAGCTCATCGACAGCTCGTTGCCGAACAGCCTGCTCAGGGTGCGTTCGCTGGCGCCGGTGCGGTGGCCCAGCTCGGCCAGGGTCGCCGGGCTTGCCGGGTTGGCGTGGAGCAGGTCGGTGACCGCCTTGAGGCGTCGGTCGGTGGGTTCGGGGAGGCGTAGCGGCTCCTGTGCGGCGCGAGCGAGCTCGGCGAGTACGACGTCGGTCAGCAGTCGCGCGCGGGGGCTCTCCAGCGGTTCGCCTTCGCTCATCAGCGCCAGGTATGCCTCGCGCAGCAACGCGCTCGCCGCGTAGACCGAGGGTTCGCCCGGCAGTTGCCCGGTCAGTGTCACGGGCAGCGACAGGACGCGGATGTCCGTTTCGCCGTACGCCTTGCTGCTGTGCACCGCGAAGGGCGGCACCCACATGATCCGGCTGGCCGGCGCCACCCAGGTGCCCATCTCGGTCGTGGTGACCAGGGCTCCACGTGCGGCGTAGCGGAGCTGGCCGTAGTCGTGGAAGTGCGCGGGCACGTCGGCACCGTGGGCCAGCGATGCCGACAACGGCGCGTCGTCGGTGCAGAAGCTCGGTTCGCCGCTGGGGATGGACACGCAATCGAGGCTACCCACCCGTTGGCGGGTTATCGGAAAAACCTGGCGTGATACCGGTGGCACGCCTGCCACCGCAGACCGCACCGTGAAGACATGACACAACAGCTCAAGTTCAGTGAAGGCCAGCGATGAGCCCGAAAAGGACCGGCACGATCGCAGTTTTCGGCGCTACAGGGCGACAAGGCGGGGCGGTGGTCGACGCGCTGCTGGATCACAAGGCGCGGGTGCGGGCTTTGGTCCGCGACCCGCGGTCCGGCCGGGCTCAGGCGCTGGCCGACCGCGGCGTCGAACTGGTGGGCATCCGGGCCGATGACCCGGCGTCGTTGGGTGCCGCGCTGGCGGCGGCCGAGGGGTTCTTCTTCATGACCCCGGAGGCGAACAGCCTCAAAGAAGTCGAGGCGGAGATCCGCATCGGAACCGCGCTCGTCGACGCGGCGGCCGAGGCGGGCGTTCCGCACGTCGTGTTCAACTCGGTCCTCGGAGCGGACCGGGAGTCGGGTGTGCCGCACCACGACTCGAAGCACCGGATCGAGGAGTACCTGGGGAAGTCAGGTCTGAGGGCCACGGTGGTCCGCCCGGCGCCCTTCATGGAGGAGATGGCACCGCGGCTGGAGCACGGGGAGATCGTGCTGAGGCTGCCGCTGCCGGAGGACGTCGCACTGAAGATGGTCTCGGTCAGGGACGTCGGCCGGGTCGCCGCCGCGCTGCTGCTCGGCATCGCGGAAGCACCCGGCGGAGCCGTCGAACTGGTCGGGGACGAGCTGACGGGGCCTCAGATCGCCGCGGCGTTCGGCGTTCACGCCGGGCTTCCGGCGCGGTATGAGGCACTTCCGTTGAGCGTGCTTCCCAGCGACCTCGACCAGGCGATGTTCCGCGAGTTCGCGGAGGCGGCGGAACGTCCCGCGGATCTTGCGGTGGTGCGGGCGATCGAGCCGGCCGCCCTGGACCTGGCCGGGTGGATCCGGGTCACCGGCTGGACCACGCCCCGGCTTCCTGACCATCCGAAGGCACGACGCGAGGAGTGCGAAACCTGATGCGAGCGATCACTTTCTCCGGCTACGGCGGGCCGGAAGTCCTGCGGCTGTCCGAAGTCCCGGTGCCGGAACCCGGCCCCGGGCAGGTGCGGCTGGCCGTCCGGGCCGCCGGGATCAACCCGCTCGACTGGAAGATCCGCAACGGCGGCAAGCAGCAGATTCCGGTGTCCTTCCCGCACATCCCGGGTTTGGAGGTGGCCGGTGTCGTCGACGCCGTTGGTGCGGGCGCGGAGTTCGCTGTCGGCGACGAGGTGTTCGGCTGGCCCGAGACCGGCTCCTACGCCGAGTACGCGCTGGCGACGACGCTCGCGCCCAAGCCCGCCGGCATCTCGTGGGCGGACGCGGCGGCGCTGCCAGTCGCCGGCGAGACCGCGCTTCGTGTCCTCGGACTGCTCGATGTCCGCGAAGGCGAGACGCTGCTCGTGCACGGCGCCAGCGGCACGGTCGAGCGCTTCGCCGCGCAGGTGGCCGTTGCGCGGGGCGTTACCGTCATCGGCACCGCCGGCAGCCGGAACCTCGACGACCTGAAGTCGCTGGGGGTTGTGCCCGTCCTTTACGGCGATGGCTGGGAGGGACGGGTTCGCGAGGCCACGCCGGGAGCGGTGGACGCCGTGTTCGACGCCGCGGGCTTCGGGGTGTTACCCGGGTCGGTGGAGCTGCGGGGGTCGAAGGAGCGGATCGTCACCATCGCCGACGGGGCCGCGTTCGAGCTGGGAATCCCGTACTCGGGTCCGGAGCAGTCGCGGGAGGTGCTGATCGAGGCCGCCGGCTGGGTCACCGGCCGTGGGGTCCAGATCGCGCAAGGCAAGAGCTACCCGCTCGAGGACGCGGCTGCCGCGCAGATCGAGAGCGAGGACGGTCACCCCGGCGGGAAGCTCACGCTCGCGGTCAGCTGAACGGGAACGCGGCTTACTGCCCTCTCAAGGTCGGGTGCAGCTCCGCCAGCTCTTCGTCCGGCGAGGCAGCGGCACCGGAGGTGGTGCGGGACGAGAAGGTGCGGCGGTAGTCGGTCGGGGTGGTTCCTGTCGCGACCCGGAAGTGGTGGCGGAAGTTCGCCGGGCTTCCCAGGCCGCACATCCGGCCGATGTGGTCGATGCCGGCGTCGGTCGTCTCCAGCAGTTCCCGGGCGCGGCTGACCCTGGCGGCCGTGAGCCACCTGATCGGGCTCACTCCGAGCTGTGCGGTGAACATGCGGGCGAACGTGCGCTCGGCGACCGCGGCGTGTGCGGCCAGGTCGGCGACTGCCAGCGGGGTGTCGAGGCGGTGCAGGGCCCACTCCAGGGTCGCGCTCAGCTCGATGCGGTTCGGTGGCGCCGGCGGGCGGGTCACGTACTGGGCCTGGCCGCCCTCGCGGTGTGGGGCGGCCACGATGCCGCGGGCGATCGACGTGGCCGTGGCCGCGCCGCAGTCCCGGCGCAGGAGGTGCAGGCAGAGGTCGATGCCGCTGGCCACCCCGGCCGAGGTGAGCAGGGAGCCGTTGTCGACGTAGAGCACTCCGGGGTCCACGTCGATGCGCGGGTGGCGGCGGGCCAGCTCGTCGGTGAGCAGCCAGTGGGTGGTCGCTCGCTTGCCGTCGAGCAGGCCGGTGGAGGCCAGGGCGAACGCGCCCGTGCAGATGGTGGCGATCCGCGCGCCCCGGGAGTGCGCCTCACGGAGCGCGTCCCGCACGTCCGGAGTGGCGTCCGGTGGGGTGTCCCGCTCCGAGCCCCGGTAAGCGGGCACGACCACCGTGTCCGCCTTGACCACCTCGTCGAGGCCGTGCGGCGCGACGAGCGACCAGCCGTTGAGGGTCTCGACCGGTCCGGCGGACCGCCCGCACAGGATGACGTCGTAGTGGCGGTGGTGGAGGCCGAAGGTCTGGAACGGCATGCCGACCTCCATCGGCTGCACACCGTCGAGGGCCAGTACCGCGACGCGATGCCGCCGCCGAGACGAACCGGTCATGGCGGAATCCTATCGAGCATGGGCATTCCTGCTACTCGTCGTGACAGGGCGGGACGCGAAGGATGAAGGCATGACAGACACTCGTCCCTTCCGCATCACCGTGCTCCTCTTCGACGGCGTCGAGGAGCTGGACTTCACCGGCCCGTGGGAGACGCTCCGGATCTGGCAGACGGTGGCGGCCCGTCCGGTGGACGTGCGCACGGCCAGCCTCGACGGGGCGCCCGTGCGCTGCTCGCTGGGGCTGACGGTCACGCCGGACGGCGGGATCGACGACGAGCCCCTGCCCGACCTCGTCGTGCACCCCGGCGGCGCGGGCATCGACGCGCTCCACGCCGACCAGGCCCACCTCGCCCGGATGCGGGCCCTGGCCGAGCGCGGCACGATCATGACCTCGGTCTGCAACGGCGCGATGGTCTACGCCGCGGCCGGGCTGCTCGACGGCCGGGCCGCCACCTCCCACTGGCTCGTCCTGGACGAGCTGGCCGGGCAGCACCCGGAGGTCGAGGTCGTCCGCGACCGGCGGTGGGTGGACACCGGACCGGTGGTGACCAGCGCGGGCGTCACCGCCGGCATCGACATGGCGCTGCACCTGGTCGACCGGCTGGAGAACACCGGCGCGGCCCGGGCAGTGGCGGGCGTGCTCGAGCACCCGTGGGACCCGGAGGTGGACCTCGTCTCGGCCACCAGTCCCGAGAACCGCCGGCACACGCTCGCCACGATCGCCCCGGTCATGCAGGCGGCCCGCGGGGGCGCTTGACCGCGACCTCGGAGGACCGACCGTGGTGGGCTCCTGCGAGCGCCGTCGATCCCAGAGTTCTCTGAGATCCGACCGCTAGCGTCGGCCGGATCTCGTTCCCACCAGCTCAGGAGGGATTGACGTGAAGGTACGAACCACCAGATCGGTGCTCGCGCTGGCCGCGGTGTTCCTGCTGGCCTTCGCCGGGACACCGGCTGTCGCGGCGGCACAGACGTGGCAGCTGGAGCAGTTCACGCGGACCAGCCGGATGTGCGTCCAGCAGGGCGACCGGAACCACGGCTCCTACTTCATCTACATCGTGACCGGGACCTGGTCCACGGATCTCAAGGTGGGGATGCTGGGACTCCCGCCCGGCTGGACCGCCACGGAGTACTCCCTCCCGCCGGGCGAGAACCACAAGGACCCCGACGGCTCGGTCATGGTCAACGGGTTCATCGGTGTGCAGGGACCCGCGTCCGTCGAGCTCGGGACCTACTACGCCTACATCTGGGTCACCGACGGGGTCGTGCTCGAGAAGCTCCCGACCGACATCATCGTCACCACCGACGACTGGGTCACCTGCATGAACAAGTCCTGACGACCGCGTCAGGGCACTGTGCGCCGGCCTGGGTCCGGGCTCTGGCCCAGGCCGGCGTTTTGAATCAGCCGCACCCGTTCACGCTCGTGTGCTCCGGCAATCGTTCAATTTTGGTCAACACTGAAGACATAGTGGTCACGAGGCTCGCGCGGGAGCGTGGTTCACGAGACCTCCACACCTTCTCCACGTGCGGCTCGCCGCCCGTCCCTAGGCTCCGAAGCCGACGTCCCGGGGTGGAGGAGGAGCGAATGCCGAGGCTGGTGCGATCCGAGGACGCCTGCCCGGCCGACCCGGCATCCCGTCGATGATCTCGCTCCAGAACCTCTTCCGTCCCGAGGCGGTGCGGCATCGTGCCGAGTGGCACCTGGGCGAGCCGCGTCATCGGTTCCCGCACACCGCGTTCCGGCGGCGGCGCCGGGTGCCGGTCGTCCACCAGACCGAGGCGACGGACTGCGGTCTGGCGTGTCTGACGATGGTGTTGCGGTGGCACGGCACGGAAGTCACGCTCCACGGGCTTCGGGAGAGGTTCCCGATCTCGGTTCGGGGCACCACCGTCGCGGACCTGGTGGCGATGGGGTCCGCGCTGGGCATGGCGCCGCGTGCGGTCAAAGCCGAACTTGGGCTGCTCCGGCAGCTCGCGGTGCCGTGCGTCCTGCACTGGGACATGAACCACTACGTGGTCCTGGAGTCCGCCGACCGTCGATATGCGTACGTCGTCGACCCCGCCGCCGGGCCGCGGCGGATGCCGCTCGCGGAGGTCTCGAAGCACTTCACCGGGGTCGCGCTGGAACTCAGTGCCCCGGCTTCCTGGCAGCCGCTGCCGACGCGGACCCGGTTCGGGTTCGGTGCTCTGCTGTCGCCGCTGCGGGCCCTCCGCGGGGTCATGCTGGCCGTCTTCCTCGCCGCGTGCCTCGTCGAGGGCGCGGCGCTGGTCGCCCCGTTCTACCTGCAGACGGTCATCGACAAGGTGGTCCGGATCGGGGACACGGGCCTGTTGCCGGTGCTCGCGGCCGGTTTCGGCGCGGTCGTCGTGGCCCAGGGCGCGCTCACCTTGGCGCGGTCGCTTCTGCTCAGCCGGTTGGGGTTGCGGTTCACCGAGCACTGGCTGGCGCGTGCCTACGCGACGCTGCTGACGTTGCCGATGTCGTTCTTCCAAGCGCGCTACGTCAGCGACGTCATCTCCAGGTTCCGCAGCGTCCGGGAGATCCAGACCCGGCTGTCGGTCGCGGCCATCGAGTCCATCGTGGACGGTGCGATGGGGGTGGTCACCGTCGTCATCCTCTTCGTCTACGACGCCCGGCTCGCGCTGGTCCCCACCGGGGCGTTCGTGCTGTACGCCGTCGTCAGGCGGCAGGTCGCGCTCCGGCAGCTCGACGCCGAGACCGAGCTGCTCCAGCACAACATCGGTCAGCAGGCGTACCTGCACGAGACCATCAAGGGCATCCAGGCCGTCAAGATGTTCGTGGCGGAGCCGTTCCGGCTGTCCGCGTGGTCGAACCACCTCGTCAAGTCGTCCAACCGCGAGGCACGGGTGCAGCGCCTGGTCGCGCTCAGCACGTCCGCCAAGGTCCTGATCGGCGGGGTGGAGAACATCGCCTCGATCGGCTTCGGCTCGGCCATGGTGATCGGCGGGCAGTGGAGCCTCGGCATGCTCTTCTCGTTCTACGGCTTCAAGGTGCTGTTCCAGAGCCGGTCGTACGCGCTGGTCGACAAGCTGGCCGAGGTGGCGTTGCTGCGACCGCATCTCGACCAGCTGGCGGACGTCATCTGCGCGAAGCCGGAGCCGGACCAGGGCGGTGAGCACGGTCGTGGCCGGATCGAGTCGCTGGAGCTGCGTGACGTCGGCTTCAGCTACTCGCCGCTGGACCGACCGGTCCTGGTGTCGTGCTCGTTCAAGGTCGAGCAGGGCGAGACGCTGGCGATCTCCGGCAGCTCCGGAGCCGGCAAGAGCACGCTCATCCGCGTGCTGGTCGGGCTCCTGACGCCCACGCACGGCCGGATCGTCGTCAACGGCGCGGAGCTGACCGACGAGGACCGGCGGTGGTACCGCGGCCGTCTCGGTGCGGTGATGCAGGACGACCAGCTGCTCGGCGGCACGATCAGGGAGAACATCTGCTTCGCGGACTCCGCGCCGGACCTGGAGCACATGCGGCGGTGCGCCGAGATCGCGTGCATCGCCGAAGATATCGAGCGGATGCCACTGGGGTTCGACACGCCGTGCGGCGACATGGGCTCCACGCTGTCCGGTGGCCAGCGCCAGCGGATCCTCCTGGCCAGAGCGCTCTACAAGCGACCGGACGTCCTGGTCCTCGACGAGGCGACCAGCAACCTCGACCCCCGCAACGAGGGGCGGGTGTTCGAGAACCTGCGGGCGTTGCCCATGATCAAGATCCTGGTCGCCCACCGCCAGGAGACGCTGCGGATGGCCGAGCGCACCCTGCCGCTGCGGCGGGGACGGCTCGGCACGACCGACCCCGCCTGATCACCCGAAGGTGTCCGGGAGCAGCCAGTGGCGGGCGAAGGACTCGAACGTGTCGGTCGGCCGGCGGTCCCGGCAGTACCGCCACCGGTTCGACCGGATGAACGGGTGCGGGTCCCTGCCCTCGGCGAGCAGGGCGGCGACCCCGGCCTTGAACTCCGCGACGTCGGGGAGCCGGACCTCCGTGCGCGGGTCGAACGGCGTGAACCAGGAGTCGGCCACGTCCGCGGTCGTGTACATCGGGTAGGTCATGTCGCAGATCCGGTACTCCCCCGTCCACAGCCGGGGCTCCGCACGCCCGAGGCGGATCGCCGTCACCCGGTGCAGCCCGTCCCGCACGAACAGGCGGCCATCGGGAAACCGGTCGACGACGATCGGGGCGGGGCGGCCGGAGGGCGACCGCACGTCACGGAAGTCGCCGCCGCTTCGCACGTGCGCCGTCATCGCCCGCCGCGTCGCCGGCGGCAGGCGGAAACCGGACTGGGTGGGGATCAGGGCGTCGAGTTCCAGCATCACCGCTCCGTGCCGGGCCACAGCTCGCGGACCAGGTGCCGGTCCAGCTCCCCCGTCCGCGCGGGCAGGCGGTCGGCTGGCCGCGCGATCACGGCCGAGATCTCCGGTGACTCGAACGGGACGGGCACCGCGGGGTGCTCGGCCAGGAAGACCGCGCCGCACTCCTCGCGGCGAAAGGGCTTGCGGGGTGAGGGCCGGAGGTCCAGGGTCATCACGGCGACGAGGCGCACGGCGACAGGGCCGATCCCCGTCTCCTCCCGCAGTTCGCGGCTCGCGCACTCGGCCGGCGACTCCCCCGCGTCACGCAGACCACCGGGCAGCTCCCAGCAGTCGCGCTGACGGTTGTGCACGAGCACCACCCCTCCGGGGACGCTCAGCAGGACGAGCGCGTGCGTGATCGGCCCGAAGCGCTCGGCGTCCTGGTCGACGCGCTCCAGGTGTACGAGACGGTCTCCCCGCTCGCCGAAGGTCAGCACGTCGTGACCCGGCGCCGCAGCGATGCACAACTGGCGAGGAGCGCGGGCAGGTTGTCGTGGAGCGCGTCGAGCACCCCTCGGGGCCGTTTCCCGGTGAGGTCCTCGAAGTCGGTACTCACGACCGCGTGCCGCCCCTCGGCCACCGCCAGTTCGATGTCGACCAGAGCGTCGGCCACGTGCTCCCACATGCCGAGCCTGAGCAGGTTTTGCCGCAGCACCACCGGTTCGGTCGTTACAGGGACGACCTCCCGGCCGCACAGTTCGCCCGCGACGGTCGCGATGGTCTGCCGGTCGATCACCGCGCTGCCGGTGATGTCGAGGACCCTGCGCCCACCGGTCTCCGCCGACAGTGCCGCCGCACAGGCACGTGCGCAGTCGTCGCGCAGGACGTAGCCGACCGGTGCGGCCGGGGCGATGGCGGTCAGCCTCCCGAACTCGACCACCACGGGAAGGGTGTCGAAGAACTGGTCGGCGTAGAGGTTGTTGCGCAGCACGGTCCAGTCGAGCGCGCTTTCCGCGAGGCACCGCTCGGTCTGCCAGTGGTCGTCGAACAACGACGGCTCCGGCGTCGGCCGAGGCGAGCTGATCGACGTGTAGACGACGTGCGTGACGCCACTGCGTTGTGCTGCCTCGATCACGGCCCGGTGCCGCGCGAGCCGACGCCTGCGGGTCGGGTCGGAACCGGTGCTGATGAGCAGCAGGCGATCGACACCGGCGAACGCGCGGTCCAGGGAGCCGGGCTGGTCGAAGTCGGCGAAGCGGATTTCGACGCCGTCGCGCACGAGGTCGGCGGCCCGTTCCGGCGAGCGCGTCGTGGCCACCACGCGCTCGCCGGTCCGCAACAGCTCGACGACCCGGCGACCGAGGCGTCCGTTCGCTCCCGCCACCAGCAACGTCCGCCCGCTCACACCGCCACCTGAGCGGCGTCGACGCGCTCCTTGCCGGACAACGCCCGCAGGTCCGCGATCTCGCGCAACCACAGCGTCGAGACCGCGTCGCTCGGCATGCGCCAGTCTGCCCTGGGGGACAGTCCGACCACCGTGACCTTCGGTCCGTCCGGCATCGCCGACCGCTTGTACTGGCTGTTGAAGAAGGCGTAGTAGAAGATCCCCATCCACTTGAGGATCTGCTCCGGTGTGTACCGGCCGTCGAACGCCCGCTCCGCGAGCCGGAACACCTTCGTCGGCGAGAACCCCGAACGCACCGTGTGGAACAGGAAGAAGTCCTGGAGCTCGTCGGGGCCGACGATCTCCTCCGTGGTCTGCGAGGAGCGGCCGTCCGCGGTCGGCGGCAACAGCTCCGCGGTGCTCGGCGTGGCGCAGATGTCGCGCAGGACCGCCGCGGTCTCGTCGTCGAACAGGTTGTCCGCACACCACTCCACCAGCTGCCGCACGAGCGTCTTGGGCACTCCGGCGTTGACGTGGTACATCGACATGTGGTCGCCGTTGAACGTGCAGTAGCCCAGCGCCAGCTCGGAGAGGTCTCCGGTGCCGAGGTTGAAACCACCGTGCAGACCGGCGACGTCCATCAGTATCCGGGTCCGCTCCCGCGCCTGCGCGTTCTGGAACGTCGCGTCGTGGCGTCCGGAGTGCCCGATCGCGCCGAGGTGGTGCCTGGTCGACTCCCCGATCGGGACCACCTCGCACGTGACGCCCAGGAGCCGGGCCAGCGCCTCGGCGTTGCCCCGCGTCCGGCTGGTCGTCCCGGGGCCGGGCATCGTGACCGCGACGATGCCCCGCCGGTCGACCACCAGCCGGTCGAAGGACGCCGCCGCGACCAGCAGGGCCAGGGTCGAGTCGAGGCCACCGGACAGGCCGATGCTCACCACCGGCCCGCGACCGCCTCGCCCCGCTGTCAGGTGCCTCAGGCGCGTGCACAGCGCCGTGGTCTGGATCGTGAACGCCTCGAAGCAGTGCTCCGCCCGATCGTCGGGGTCCTCCGGGACGAACGGCGTTCGTGACGGCACCGGTCTCAGCGCACCGGGGGCGGGACCGGCGGAGTCCGGCCGCGGCAGGTGGAAGTCGACCCTGCGCAGCGGCCCGCCGGTGGAGGAGGAGAACCCGGAGCCGCGCGCCCGCTCCGCGTTGAGGTGCTGGAGGTCCACATCGGTCACGACCTGCTCGGTCTCGAAGCCGAACCGGCGCGACTCGGCCAGGGTGACACCGTTCTCGGCGATCATCGAGTGGCCGCCGAACACGACGTCGGTCGAGGACTCGCCCGGACCGGCAGCGGCGTAGACGTAGGCCGCCGCACACCGCGCGGCCTGCTCGCGGACCAGGTCACGACGGCGACGGGCCTTGCCCGCCAGCTCGTTGCTCGCCGAAGGGTTGACCAGGACCGTCGCGCCGCCGAGCGCCAACCGGCCGCTCGCCGGTTGCGGTGTCCACAGGTCTTCGCAGATCTCGACGCCGATCGCGCACCCCGGTAGGTTGCGGGCCGTGAACACCAGGTCCTCGCCGAACGGGGCCTGGCGGCCCGCGATCTCCACCTCGTCGTGCGTCCGCAGCGCACCGGAGGTGAACCAGCGCTGCTCGTAGTACTCCCCCGCTGTGGGCAGGCAGACCTTGGGCACGACGCCGGCGAGCCTGCCGCCGGACACGAGGGCTGCGCAGTTGTAGAGGCGTCCGCCCACCCGGACCGGGAGACCGACGACGGCCGCGACGCCCAGCCGCCTGCTCACCCGGAGCACCTCGCGCAGCCCTTGCTCCGCGGCGTCGAGCAGCACCTCCTGGTGGAACAGGTCGGCGCACGTGTACCCGGTGAGCCCCAGCTCGGGAAACACGGCGAGCCGGCAGCCGCGAGCGGCGACCCGTTCCAGCGCCTCGACGGTGGCGCGCGTGTTGTGGGCGACGTCGGCCACCCGCACCGACGGCGACACCGCGGCCAGGCGAAGGTAGCCGAGGTCGTCGCCGGTGAGGTCTTCGTTGCGTTCCATGATGTTCGGCTCCCCCGTTCGGCGCGGGTACGACGGGAAGGGGAGGACCGCCGCAGGTAACCGCCGGTCCTCCCCCGCGCGTTCGCCCGGTCCAAGCACGCTTCCAGAACTGCTGTCCGTAACGCCCCGCCCCGCTCGCGACTATCTTTCGTGTTTCCCGTGTAGTACGCGGGGGCCCTACGTCCCATGTACGGAAACGTAGGGCCCCCGCGTTCCCAAGACACGTCACGCAGCGCAGGCGGGACCGCCTGGGTGGGTGACGCGCGGGCGGGTGTTTGGCGGGAGAAGGGACAGAACCGCTGGCGGAGTGCTTAGTGGATGGCCTCGCCGAGCGCGCCGCCGACCTCGCGCAGCAGCTCGGCGGGCACCTCCTGCAGAGCGCTCATCCGGCCGGTCGCCTCGGTCGTGTCGGCGATGTAGGACTCGATCGCGCCCGTGTCGAGCGACTTGTTGTCCACGATGTCGGCTCCTTTCGATCTCGTTGGCACCGGTGTGCGCCACCAGTGCGGCGGAACTGGCTTCTGCACGTTAACTCCTTGCAGGGCAACGGTTCGCGACTCGATCCGTGGACCATCCGGGTCCTCGCGGCTCCACGGATCTCCACGGGATCTCCATGAACCGCCGCCGCCCGCGCTGGTTCGCTGAGAGGCGATGACGACAAGATCAGGTGGGTTCAGGGATCGCCAGCTGGGGCCGACGCTGTCGCACGCCGCGCGTCACCCGTTCTACCGCGACCACTGGGCTCCGCACCTCGGCGCACCCAGCGCCCGTGACCCGTGGGCGCTGCTCGACGCCCTGCCGCCGACCGAGCGGCGGCACCTGAGCGAGGACGTCACGCCGATGCTCGACGACGGGGACGAGATCGTCGCTGTCGGTTTCTCGTCCGGCTCGACCGGATCGGCCATGACCCGGTACTTCACCGCGCGCGAGCGGGAGCTCGCAGGCATGTTCACCAAGGCCGGACCCGCGCGGACAGGCGCGGTGAGGCCGTTGCGGCTGGACTTCCCGTCCACGTGGCACGGGGTGGGCGGCGCCGACACGCCGGGTGCGGTGCTGATCCCGGGAACCGTGGTGGACGACGAACACGCCGAGCGCACCGTCCACATGCTGCGCAGGAGGTTCACCGCACCGGGGGTCGCCTCCCGCGTGTCCATGCTGTCGGGCGGGGTCATCGGCATCCACGCCTTCACCCGGTACGTCGTCGACCACGAGATCCCGGTCTCCGACTTCGCGATCGAGGTCGTCGGGCTCTTCGGCGGCTACCCCGGTCGCCGGCGGCTCGCCTGGCTGGGCGAGTACTGGAAGTGCCCCGTGCTCGACAGCTTCTCCGTCTCGGAGTGCCGCGGGAAAGCGTTGGTGTGCCCGAACTGCGGGTATCTGGAGTTCGACCCGCAACTGGTGGCGCAGGCACTCGCGCTCGACTCCCCCGAGCCGGTCACGTCCGGCACGGCGAGGCTGGCCGTGACGGAGCTCTACCCCTTCGGCATCGCCCAGCCGATCGTCAAGTACCTGACCGGCGACCTCGTCGAGGTGCTCGACGACACCTCCGCGTGCCGTCCCGGCCACGTCGGCGGGCTGCGCCGGATCGGCCGGGCCGAGACCTCGGTCACCGCTTCTGCCAACGGGACGACGACGGTGCTCGTCCCGTCGCAGGTCCTGTTCGACGCCTTCGACCGGCCAGGCGTGTGCCGTGCCGACTTCCGCTCGACGCTGAGCGGAATGACGGTCAACGACCTCGCACAGCCTTACGTCCACGCGTCGCTCAGCGAAACGGAAGGCACGCTGCGCCTCCGGTGCCGCTATCGGCCGGACGGCTCGGGCATCGACTGCACCGCCGACGCCCTCGCGGCGCTGCTGTCGTGGCCTGTGGCCCGCGCCTGGGCGGACAGCGGACGGCTTGTCATCGACCTGGTCGCCGATCCCGCCACGGCGCCACCGCGGTCGAAGTTCGCCTGACGCCCCGCCACCCCGAGGAACGCGTCGAGCTCGCCCGAGAACACCGGCCAGGCCGGATCGTCGTCCGCCAGGAGGTGGCTGTCGCCGGGCATCGCGACGAAAGTGCTTCCCCGCAACAGGTTCGCGAGTTCGAGCCCAGCGGCCAACGGCACGGCTCGGTCGTCCCGGGCGTGCACGACCAGGACCGGGCACCGCACCGCCGCGGCTTCCGCGCGAATGTCCACGTGGGCGAACAGGTTCACGATGTGCACAGCGGTCTCCGGCTCGACGGCCAGCCGGCGGGCCTCGTCGAACCGCTCCCACTCCTCACGGCTGGCCCTCGGCAGCATCCTGGCCGTGAAGACCTGGCGGAGACCGGGCTCGTCGTGCTCCCAGCCCATCCGGGCGAGGTCGAGGTCGAACGCCGCCAGCTCCTTCTCCCGCTGGGTCGTGGCCCTGGCCATCCGTCCCCGCGCGAACGCCCCGTGGAGGACCAGGCCGCCGACCCGCTCCGGGTGGCGGCCTGCGAAGGCGACGGCGACCGCGGCGCCCTCGGACACGCCGAGGAGCGGGAACCTCTCCAGGCCGAGCGCGTCCACGACCGCCAGCAGGTCGTCCACCCAGTCGTCGAGGCTGAAGCGACCGACCTCCCGGTCGGACAGCCCGCAGCCACGCGCGTCGTAGCGGACCAGCGTGTGCCGTTCGGACAGACGCGGCAGCCAGTGCCCCGGCGCCCCCTCGTCCAGGCTCGTCATGCCCCGGGCGGCCTGGACGAGCACCGGACCGGACCCGGTCAGCGCGTGAGCCAGCCGGACGCCGTCCCGCGAGGTGCAGAACCGGATTCCCTGCTGCGGCCACATAACGGGTTCACTCTGCGGCACGCTGACGGCGTCACGCACCTCGCGCACCGGCGCCACCAACTGGTAGCCGCGACCGAACATCGTCCGGATGACGCGCTGGGACGTCCCGTTGTCCCCTACGGCCCGCCGTGCGGCCTTCACACGGGACGCCAGCGCCGAGTCGCTCACGAAGCGGTCGCCCCACACGCTGTCCAGCAGCTCGGTCCGGGGCACCACCCGGTCGCGGTGACGGACCAGGTGGAGCAGCACCTGGAACACCTGCGGCTCCACGTGCAGCCGCTCGCCGCCCCGGCGCAGCTCCAGTCGCGCCGGGTCGAGGGAGTAGTCCTCGAACTCGTAGCGCACCGGTTCCTTCTCCCCCGACACCCACCACACCCTCTCCGCACACGGCACGCGCTCCCCCTCGGCTGTGCCACCGCAGTCAAGCCGCCGGACCCGAAACTCCCAGTCGTGGCTGGACGGCGAGTGGACGTCGTCCGGTCGTGGCTGGACGACGTCTGGACCGACGAGGCGGGATCACGCGTGCTGGTGTGCGACTCCCAGACCTGCTCGGGCGCGGTCCTGCTCGTCCTGGTCGCCGGTGGCGGTGGCGATCCGCAGGGCGCTGGTGTGGGCGTCGCGGGCCTCGTCCAGCCGACCGGCCGTCCGCAGGATCTCGCCGAGACCGTTGAGGGCGCTCGCCTCCCCGTACCGGTGACCGATGTCCCGGAACGTCTCCACGGCGGACGTGTAGCAGCGGTGCGCCTGGGACAGGTCGCCCAGCCGGGTGTGGACGTTGCCCAGGTTGCTCAGGGTCGATGCCACGCCGTAGCTGTGGTCGAGGCGCTGGAACAGCTCGTGTGCCTCGGAGAGGTGACGGACCGCGTCCGGGTAGCGCCGCAGGTTCGCGCACACGTCACCGAGGTTGGCCAGGGCGCTGGCCTCTCCGACCGCGTCGCCGAGACGGCGGAACAGCTCCAGCGCGCGTTCCAGGTACTCGGCGGCATCGGCGTGGTGACCGGGGCGGCTGTACGCGTTGCCGAGGTTGAGCAACGCCGCCGCCTCCCCGTACCGGCTGCCCAGCCGCTGGTGCAGGGCCAGCGCCTCCTGGTGCAGTGACGCCGCTTCCTCGTACTCCCCGAGCCGTTCCTGGACGATGCCGAGGTTCGACAACGCCCGTGCCGCGCCGTAGTGGTCGCCGGTCCGCCGGTGCAGCTCCACCGCCTCGTGCAGGTGCTTGGCCGCTTGGTCGTAGTCGCCGAGCAGGCGGCGCAGTGCGCCGAGGTTGGTCAGTGCCGCGGCCAGCACGCCGTCCTCGCCGGACCGCTGGGCGGCGCGCAACGCGCACTCGTGGATGGCCGACGCGTCCGCGTAGTGACCACCCTCCAGGTAGCGGAACAGCGTGTTCGCCAGGTCGGTCGCGTAGCGGAGCCGGTCGTCCCCCTCGGCGAAACGGCACAGGGCGACGAGCGTGGGCCGTTCGGCGTCGAGCCAGGCACGCGCGGCGTCGGCGGTGGAGAACGCGAGCGGCGGCGTCACGGAGACGCCGGGCCGGTAGGGGCGGTCGGCCGGGTAGAGCAGGTCCATCGCCGCCGACGCGGTCGCCAGGTGGTGGGCGAGCAGCCGCTCGGTAGCGGCGGACCGCTCCGGTGCCGGGTCGTGCTCGCGGGCCAGCTCCTCGGCGTAGGCGCGCAGGAGGTCGTGCATGACGAACCTGCCCGCCGGGACCGGCTGCACGAGGTGGTTGCGGGCCAGCACCTCCAGGGTCCGGCGCGAGGAGTCCTGGTCGCTCCCGGTGAGAGCGGCGAGCGCGAACGGTGTCACGTCCGGGCTCGCGTGCAGCCCCAGTCGCCGGAACGCCAGCGCGACCTGCGTCGGCAACTGGAGGTACGACCACGAGAAGACGGTCCGCACGGCGGCGCGGACGTCGTCTCCGGCGTCGAGCACGTGCAGCCGGCGGCGGCGGTCGGCCAGTTCGCCGGTCAGCTCGGCCAGCGCGCTGTCCGGGCGGGACGCGGCCAGCTCGGCGGCGACCCGCAGAGCGAGCGGCAACCGGCCGCACTGCGCGGCCAGCTCCGCCGCCGCGGCGGGTTCCCTCCGCACCCGCTCGCCGATCAGCGTGCGCAGCAGCGCCGTCGAGTCCGGCTCCGGCAGCAGGTCCAGGTCGAGCCGGTGGGCGCCGTGCAGCGCGACCAGGCCCGCCAGGCTGGTGCGGCTGGTCACCAGCACCAGGCAGCCCGGTGTGCCGGGCAGCAGCGGCCGGACCTGGTCCACCGCCGAGGCGTTGTCGAGCACGACCAGCACCCGCCGGTCGGCCAGCTCGGCGCGGTACCGGGCGGCCCGCTGGTCGGGGTCGACCGGGACGTCCGCCCCGGTGACACCGAGGCCGTCGAGCAGGCGGCTCAGGGCGTCCTCCGCCGTCACCGGCGACCGCGGGTCGTAGCCGCGCAGGTCCACGTACAGCTGCCCGTCGGGGAAGTCCGGCCGGAGGCGGTGGGCGCAGTGCAGCACGAGCGCCGTCTTGCCCACGCCTGCCGTGCCGCACACGACGACGATGGGCACCCCGGTCCGCGCCCCGGTCTGCCCGGCGCCCAGCACCCGGCCGAGCTCGGCGAGCTCCGCGTGCCGGCCGGTGAAGCCGAACACGTCGCCCGGCAGCTGGTTCACGCCGGACGACGCGGGCCGCGGCTCCGCCCGCGGGGCGGGGTCCACGGGCGTCTCCTCGATCGCGTCGAGGTACGCGGCGGTCAGCTCGGGCCCCGGGCTGACCCCCAGCTCCTCCGCGAGGTGCCGCCGCACCAGGTTGTAGGTGTCGAACGCCTGGTCGCGCTGACCGGCCGCCGTGTAGGCCCGGACGAGCAACGCGTGCATCGCCTCGTCGAGACCGTGCGCGGCGACGTCCTCGACCAGTGCGGGCAGGACGTCGCGCGGCGCCCCGATCGCGATCATCACCTCGGCGTGCCGGGCCAGTGCCGCCCGGCGCTCCCCTGCCAGCGTGACGACGGCGGGGTGGGCGTCGAGCACCGGCACGTCGGCCAGCGGACGTCCGTGCCACAACCCCAACGCCTGGCCCAGCAGGTCCGCGGCCTGCCGCGGGTCGTCGCGCGCCACGGGGACGGCGCGGGCGACCAACGAGCGGAACCGGACCACGTCCACCCCGTCCGGCGGCAGGGTCAGCGCGTACCCGTCGCCCACGGCGGGCAGGAACGTGCTGGGCGCACGGGCGCCGCGGTCCGGTTCGAGCACCTGCCGCAGGTGCTTGACGTGGGTGTGGATGACGTTGGACGCGCTGAGCGGCGGTCGTTCCCCCCACAGCGCGTCGACCAGCTCGGCGCGGGTCACCGGCTTGCCGCCGGCGAGGGCGAGCAGGCCGAACACGGCTTTGCGGCCGGCCGGGCCGAGCGCCAGCTCGGTGCCGTCACGCCAGGCCCTGATGGGGCCCAGCACCTGAACGACCAGCACTCACAACCCCTAACACACCGCTCGTCGCGGCGAACGAAACCTCATGCTGGCACGCCGTCCAGAACCGCTCCAGCCGCCATCCAGACCATCTGCCCGGTGGCTCGCCGGACACCGGCCCGGCCGCGGCCGAAGGCCGGTGAGCAGGGCTCGCCGGGTGACGCGGTCACCGCTTCGAGCTCCGGCGACACGCAGGCCGCGTTCCGGTCCAGAGGCCGACCAGTGGCCGTCCAGCCGTGACGGAAAGCATCGAGGCGCGGCGGTGGACCGGACGTGCGGCGTCCACCCGCGCTGACGGGGGGAACAGGCGGAATGCGGTTAGGTGAGCTGCACCCGAACCTGCGGCTGCGCATCACCGTGGCGTTCGTCGAGCGGACCCTCAACACGATCATCACCCCGCTCATGGCCATCTACCTGGCGAGCGAGGTCGGCGCGGTGCGGGCCGGGCTGCTGGTCGGGGCGGCGGTCGTGCTCGCGGTGGTCGCGAGCCTGCTCGGCGGACCGGTCGCGGACGGCAGGGGCAGGCGGTTGCCGCTGCTGGTGGGCACGTCCGGCACGGCGGTCGCGTTCCTGGGCATGGCGGCGGCCAGTTCGCCGTGGTGGGGCTCCGCGGTGGCGGTGTTCGCCTTCTACGTGCTCAACAACGTGGTGTCGAACTTCGCCCTGCCCGCCAACGAGGCGATGATCGTCGACGTCACCCCGGTCCGGCACCGCAAGGCGGTCTACACGATCCAGTACTGGACGGTGAACGCCGCGCTCGCGGTGGGCGCGCTGGTCGCGAGCTTCCTCTACAGCGGGTACTTCACCGCGATGCTGACCGTCGCGGCGGCGGTCGCGGGTGTGGCCGCGCTGGTGAGCCTGAGGTACCTGACCGAGACCATGCCCGAGGCGGACGGACGGCCGCGGTTCGGCGAGCTGCTGCGCGGCTACGCCGACGCGCTCAGGGACCGCCTGTTCCTGCGGCTCGTCGCGGGCATGACGTTGTGGCTGGGCCTGGAAACGCAGCTCGTCGGCTACATCGGTGTGCGCCTCGCGCAGTCGTACCCGCAGCGCCGCGAGTGGCTCGCTCTCGGACCGTGGCACGTCCACCTCAACGGGGTGGAGGTGCTGGGCGTGCTGCGCGCCGAGAACACGCTGCTGATCGTGGCGCTGGCGGCGTTCTCCGGACGGCTGGCGCGCGGGCTCGCCGACCGGCCGCGCGTCTACCTGGGGATCGCCCTGTTCACGACCGGCACCGTGGTCCTCGCCCTCGGCGCCGACCTGGTCGTGCTGATGACCGCGGTGCTGGTGCTGACCATCGGCGAGCTGCTGCACATTCCCGTGATGCAGGCGATGCTCGCCGGCCTGGTCCCCGAACACGCGCGCACCCGCTACATGGCGGTGTTCAAGCTCGACATCCAGGGCGGCCTGCTGATCTCGGCAGCGGGGATCAGCGCGGGCGCGGTGCTGCCGCCGTGGGGCATGGCGGTGGCGTTCTGCGCGCTCGCCGCTCTGATCGTGACGTCCTACCGGCCCGTGCTCGCCCGGCAGGCCGTCGTCTCGTCCACATAGGACCAAAACGGAGAGAGGGAACGCCGCGATGGCAGTCAAGAGCATCGGCGACGCCCACGTCGTCGTGCTGAACCGGTGGCGCGACTCTTTCGCCGAGTACGCCCGTTATCTCGACCACGACATCGCCCGCGTCACCTACGTCACGACCGATGTCGGCCGGGCCGCCGTGCCCGCCAACGCCCGCGAGGTCGTGATCGTCGAGGACCTCCTCGACCACGCCGCGGTGCGGGTCGCGCTGGAACCCGCGGTGCGCGCCCACGGCCGTCCGGAGGCGGTGGTGGCGCTCCAGGAAAGCGACTTCGCCGTAGCGGCGGCGCTGCGGGAGGAGTTCTCCTCGCAGGGCCGCAAGTCCGCCGATCTCCACCACTTCCTGGACAAGCACGCGATGTTGCTGGCCGCGCAACGGACCGGCGTGCCCGTGCCGCGCTTCGAGCTGGTCACCGGCTCCGCCGGGCTCACCGCGTTCGCCGCCGAGTCCGGCTGGCCGGTGGTGGTGAAGTCGTTGCAGGGCCGGGCGAGCACGGGGGTCCGGCGGCTCGGCTCCCCCGACGCCGTCGCCCTGCTGGACCTCCCCCTCGACGCCGAACATCCGCTGGTGGTCCAGGAACACCTGCCACACCGCGTCTTCCACGCCGACGGCGTGCACCTCGGCGGCGGTGTGCTGGGACCGTGGCGGCTCAACGCCTACCAGAACGTGCCCGGCGCGGCGGCTTTCGGACCGCTGGCCTTCGCTTTGGGAGAGCCGGTCGGGTCGGTCGAGATCGACGACCCCGCGCTGCTCGCCGAGGCCGAGAAGTTCCTGCGGGTGCTGGTGCCCGGCATGTCCGCCGACCCGTGGGTGTTCCACCTGGAGCTGTTCCTGACCCCGGACGGCGAGTTCGTGTTCCTGGAGGTCGGCTGCCGGCCGGGCGGCGGTGAGATCCCGTTCGTGTGGCGGGACGTGCACGGCGTCGACCTGATGGAGTGCGAGTTCTCCTTGCAATGCGGCGAAGTTCCGGACCTCGCGCCGTTCGGCGACGACGAGCCGGTGGCCGGCTGCCTGCACGTGCCGCTGGACCGGCCCGCACCGTGCCGGGTCGTGACCGCCACCAGCATGGTTTCCGAGGACGGCCCTTACTCCGAGGCGATCCCTTCTGCCGGCTCCGTCATCCCCCGCACCTCGGGCTCGTACGAGTTCGTCGGCGGCAGGTTCCGGCACCGGGGCACCTCCACCGCAGAGGTCGCCGCACGGGTGATGGCGACGGCCGCGAACTACCGGCTGGTGACCGAACCGGTGCGGGTCGCGGTGATCGGCGGACGCGTCGAGATGCTCCAGGCAGCCGCCGACCTCGGCCTGGACGTGACGCTGGTGCACTTCCCGGACCGTTGCGACCCCCGCTCGGATGCCTTGTGCGAGAACGTCTTCCGCGTCGACCTGATCGCCGAGCCGGACCGGGTCGTTGACCTGCTGCGCCGCGAACACGCCGAGCGGCCGTTCACCAGGGTCCTCACGCTGACCGAGCCGGGTCTGCTGCCCGCCGCGCGGCTCAACGCCGAGTGGGGACTGGGCGGCAACAGCGTCGAGACCGTGCGGCTGTTGAAGGACAAGGCACTGATGCGCGACCGGCTCGCCGAAGCCGGCCTCTCGCCCGTCCGGTACCGGAGCGTGCGCAGCGCGGAGGAGCTGACGGCGTTCCTGGACGAACTGGACGGCGTACCGGCGGTCGTCAAGCCGCTGGACTCGGGCGGCAGCGACGGCGTGACGATGATCGCGACGCCGCGGGACGTACCTCGTGCGTGGCGCCAGGTCGAGGAGTCCGGACGGACCGTCGTGCTCGCCGAGGAGTACCTCGACGGGCCGGAGATCAGCGTCGAGGCGTTCAGCCACGACGGCGTGCACACCGTCGTCGCGCTGACCGACAAGTTCCTGGGCACCGGCTTCATCGAGGTGGGCCACGCGGTGCCCGCCGACCTCGCCGAACCGGTGCGGCGGCAGGTCTGCGAGCTGACCGTCGCGCTGCTGGACGCGGTCGGCCTGGTCGAAGGGCCGACGCACACGGAGATCAAGCTCACCAGGCGCGGGCCGCGCGTCGTGGAGTCGCACAACCGCGTCGGCGGCGACTACATCCCCGACCTCGTCCGGCTCGTCCACGGTGTGGACCTGGTGCGGCTCGCCGTCGGCGTGCCGCTGGGCCTGATGGCGTGGCGCCCGGAACCGCGGCAGGCCGAGGGCGGCGCGGCGGTGCGGTTCCTCCTCGCCGAGCCCGGCACCGTCACCGAGGTGACCGCGCCGGAAATGCCGGACCCGGCCGTGTCGCTGACGCTCACCGCGAAGCCCGGCACCGAGGTGCCGCCGCTGCGGTGGTCCGACGACCGGGTGTGCGGGCACGTGATCGCCACCGGGGCCACCGCCCGCGACGCCGTGGCGCGCTGCGCGGAGACCGTCTCCCGGGTCCGCATCAGCACCCGCGCGGACTGACACCGCCCGCGCACGTCCACGGAGCTCGAAAGCCGATGCCCCCACCGCCGAGAGGTCCGCGATGATCGTCGACCCCGCAGACCCGAACCGCTTCCTGGTCGAGCTGTCCGACCTGCGCGGGCCGCTGCCCGACCAGGTTCGCCGCCACCGGACCGCCCTGTACGCGGTCGTCGGCTGGGCCCACCAGTACCTGGTCAAGCCGCACCCCGACCTCGGCCGCAAAGGCCCGGTCTGCCCGTTCGCGCAAGGCTCCCTGGACAGGGGGCTGCTGTATCTGGCGGTGCACCCCGGCCGGCCGGGCGCGGTCACCGAGATCACCGACGCCCTGTCCCGCTACCGGGAGTGGTACCTGGAGCTGCGGGCGACGGCGGGACGCGCCGCCCAGTACCTGACGTTCCTGGTGCTGTTCCCGGAGAGCGCTTACCGGCTGGTCGACGAGGCCCAGTCGCGGCTCAAGGCCGGCTACGTCGCACAGGGGCTGATGATCGGCGAGTTCCACGACGGGCCGCCGCCGAAGGCCGGGCTGTGGAACCCGGAGTTCCGTCCACTGCACAGTCCGGTGCCGATGCTGGCGATCCGGTCGCTCGTGCCGACGGACTTCCCGTTCCTGCGCGACGACCGGGACTTCGTCGCGGCCTACCTCGACCGCGTCGGACCCGAGGAGGTTCCTTCGCGCTGGCGCGACGAGGTGGCCGAGGTCGCCGCCGGGTTCGGCCTGGAGGTGCCGGCAACCACGCCCGTGCAGTCGCGTGGCGACACTCGTGGGTGACCACGACCTCGATGCCACCTCCCGGTGCGTGATGCCGGCCATCCACTTGTACCGCAACGGGTTTCTTTCCCACCCGCACGTGTCCTCCCACTGGCCGTGGTGGACGGCCCCCGCTCTACTGGACGGGCCGAAGGTGCGGTGATCCGGGCCACCGCTCACGTCGCCCGGAACTGCGGGAAGAGGTGGGTCTCATGGCAATGCGCAGGACGCTGGTCGCTGTCGTGGTCGCGGGTCTGGTGGCGGTGTGCGCTCCGGCCGCGGGAGCGGAGCAGACGAGGACGGAGGGTCTTGCCGCACAGGACACCGTGGCGGTGATCGAAAGCGCGAACGGTTCGGAGGACGTGTGGCTCCAGACGCTCTGGGACACCAAACCGGTCATCGTCGACGACTACCGGGGCAACGACAGGCAGGTCTGGCGGCTCGGCAGCGGCGACAACCTGATCAGAAACGTGGGGACCGGCCTGTGCGCGGCGGCGATCGGCGGCGTGCTGAAGGGTCGCGAGTGCGACGCGGACGATCCCGGTCAGCTGTGGTGGCGCGAGGGCAGCGGCAACTCGAGGGTGTTCGTCAACGACGAGTTCGGCACCTGCCTGGCCTACGACGGGCACGAGCGCAGCCCGCGCCTGGAGAGGTGCGACCTGTCCGACCGTGACCAGCGCTGGTACGTCAACGAGCAGTAACGCGACCGGCGCCGGCCCGGCTTCGCCCCCGCAACGCCGAGCCGGCGCCTTCGGCGGCACCGCCCGCCCGGCCACCACCCGGATGACGGAACGCGGGACCCCGCGTTCGCAGTGGGCGACATGAACGGGAGTGCGGGCGGGGCGGGTTCGTTGCGGACAGCACCCTTCGGAGGCTTCAGTCCATCCACAACGGATTCGCGCTCATGACCGGGCACATCGCCATCGGTCCGGCTCGGCGTCCGGGCGGACCCGACACCGTCCAAAGTGGATTCTGGTGCTCTCTCTCCGAGGAGACGCCTGCGATCGCCCGGGACGCACGCCCTGCCGAACCAGGCCCGCTCGTCAGGTGGCGAGACGGCCGCGGAGGGGTGCCACCCATCGCGGTGTCCGGTCCGTTGCCGGTGCGCGTCGGCGTCACCCGAGACGTCACAGGCGCCCAACGGCCGGCGAGACCGGGTCAGGCGTCGCGTTCCAACGGGGCTTGGGCGCGGTCGTAGAGGGCGTCCGCGACCTTCTTGCACAGCTCGGCGAAGATGCTGCGCTCCCCCGGCGAGAGGACGGAGCCGCTGATGGCCGCCGCGTCCCGGCGGCTGGCGGCGACGCGGTTGAGGAACTGGCGGCCCGCATCCGTCAGGGTGGTGGTGAGCTCCCTGCGGTCCGTGCCGTCTGCGACCTGCGCGACCAGCTCGCGGTCCTTGAGGAAGCGCAGGGCCTTGGACATGCTTTGCCGCGACACGCCGAGGGCCTCACTGAGCTGCGACGGGGTCATCCGGCCCCGCAGACGCAGGTTCTCCAGGACGTCGTACTGCTGCCAGGTGACGTGCTCGGGGTTCGCTCTGGTGCGCCGCGCCACGAGGACGCACTGGAGGTGGGTCAGCGCGTCTTCCAGCTCGTCCGGTTCCGCCGGCGCGAAAGCGGTGGGGTGTGACTCGCTCACGGTGCTCATGGGCGCCTCGCAATGCTCCGCTGCCGCCTCCCCGCGAGACCTGACGTCTCCGGGACCACGACACGGTTTCCACAGGGAAATAGCTTAACACGAGTCGCACCTTCTGATCAGGACGTTGTCGCCAGCGTGAGGGCGAACCAGTTCCGCACGCGCTCGACGTGGTCCCGGTCGAGCAGGGGCAGGTCGCGGTGGCTGATGCGGCCGCTGCGGGTCAGCAGGTGCGAGGTGAACTCGCCGGGCGGGAGGCCGATGCGCTCGTCCACGTGCTCGAACCAGTCGCGGCTCACCTCGGCCACGCGCTGCATCCGCTCCACCGCCGGTTTGCGCTCCGCTTCGTAGGCGGCCAGGGCGTCGGGCAGGTCGCGGTTGTCGGTGAGCGCCATCGCCAGTGCGACCGCGTCCTCCATCGCGAGCTTGGTGCCGGAACCGATCGAGAAGTGGGTGGTGTGCGCGGCGTCGCCGAGGAGCACCGCGTTCCCGTCGCTCCAGCGGTCGTTGCGCACAGAGGTGAACCTGCCCCAGCGCGAACCGGTGCAGATCAGCCGGTGGCCGCCGAGGAGACCTTCGTCCGCTTCGAGCAGTGCGGCGACGGCGCGCGCGGTGTCCTCCGGGGACCGGCCGGGCTGTTCCAGGCCGCCTGCGCGCAGCACCCGGTCGGTGGTCTCCACGATGAAGGTGCTGTGGCCGGGGGCGTAGGGGTAGGCGTGCACCTGGAGCGGGCCGTGCGGTGTCTCCACGACGGCGAAGGTGAGCTCGTCGAACATCCGGTCGGTGCCCATCCAGAGGTAGCGCGAGTCGCGGGGTTCCAGACGGGTGCCGAACGCCTCGGGGCGGCTCGACCTCGTCGCCGACCCGACGCCGTCCGCCGCGACCACGAGGTCGAACTCGGAGCGCAGCACGGGCAGCGGTGGCGCGGCCGACGCGAAGCGCAGCTCCACCCCGCGGTGCGCGCAGCGCTCGCGCAGCAGCCGCAGCAGCGACCGCCGCCCGACGGCTGAGAACCGATAGCCGTCGTGCGAAATCGTGCGCCCGCGGTAGCGCACGCCGACGGACTCCCACCGGACGAACCTGTCGATGACGGAGTCGAACAGCACGGGGTCGGCGGCCTGGACACCGCCCAGCGCGCCGTCGGAGAACACCACGCCGAAGCCGATCGCATCCTCGGCCTCGCCGCGTTCCCACAGCACGACCTCGTGGCCGGGAGCGACCTGCTTGACCAGGGCGGCGAAGTAGAGGCCGCCCGGTCCCCCGCCGATCACCGCGATGCGCATCTGCAGCTCCTTCCACTGGGGTGCGGTTCGCCCCCGGTGGCGCGACGAGGACGCAATCGTTACCCCCAGGAAACCACTTGTGGGCGAACCGTCGCAACACGACGGCGTCACGCCCTTTGACTACCCGGACTTCGTTACGTACCTTGGCCAATCGATCGCCGAGATGCGCGCGGCTCCGCAGGATGCTAAGACTTGGTTACCCATCAGCAAACATCTGACCCTGCCACTCAGGCTGACCGGGGATGACGACCACATGGCGACGCTGCGAACCGATGACGAGGTGCGCGGGCTGCTGGCCGGGCTGACCGGCAGGCGGGCGCCCGCGTTCGCGGTGCTGTGCCGCGGTCCCGGCCACGCCGACGTGCTGGTCGGGGAGACGACCACCGCGCCGTCGACCGGCCACGTCCCGATCGGCCCGGCCGGGTCGGTGGCACTGCTGCCGTTCCGGCAGCTCACCGAGCGCGGGTTGCCCTGCCGGGACGACGGCACACCCCTGCGGGTGCTCGTGGCCACCGAGCGCCACCTCGTGCCGAGGGCGGCGCTGGAGCGGGTGCTTCCCGCGGGCGCCGAGGTCGTCGACGCCCGCTTCGACGAGGACGACGAGTCCTATGCCGCGCGGGTGCGCGAGGTCGTGACCGGGCAGCCGGGTGGCGGGGTGACGCATTGCCTGCTGCGGCGCGGGTTCACCGCGCGGCTGCGCCGGCCCGGCCCCGCCTCGGTGCTGGCGCTGCTGGGCGGTCTGCTGCGCGGCGAGCGGGGCGCGTACTGGACGTTCGCGGTGCACGAGGGCGGGTCCGGCGGTCTGGCTCTGGTCGGCGCGCCGCCGCAGGGCCAGGTCCGGCTCTCCGGCGGCGAGGTGGTGCTGCGCCCGACGTGCGGCACGTACCACCACCCCGGCACTGGGCCCTCGGCCGAGGGCCTGGTGTCGTTCCTGCGTGACGACAAGGAGTTCGGCGAGCTGGTGACGACGGTCGACGCGGAGCTGGCCTCGCTGTGCGCGCTCGGCCCCGCGGAGATCCGGGTGGAGGGCCCTCTCCTGCTGCCGATGAGCCGCCTGACGCACACCGGCTGCGTGCTGCGCGCCACCGGCGTGCCCGACGCGCGGCGGGTGCTGGCGGGCACGATGTTCGCCGCCACCGCGATCGGCAGCCCGCTCACGGGCGCGCTGCGGCTGATCGCGGAGCGCGAGCCGGACGGGCGTGGTCACTACGGCGGCGCGGTGGCGCTGCTGGAGCCGGACGGCTCGCTGGACGCCGCGACCCTGATCCGGACCTGCGAGGTCGAGGGGTCCGGGCGGGTGCGGGTGTCCGTGGGCGCCACCGTCGGCGCCGGTTCCTCCCCCGCCGCGGAGACCGCCGAGACCAGGGTCAAGGTCGACGCCCTGCTGGCCGCGCTGCGCGGGTCCGGCGCCGCGGCCCAGCCCGCGCCACCTCCACGACCCGGGGTGCTCGCCGCGGACGCCGTCCTCGACGCCCTCTCCGCGCGGCGACGGGAGCTCGCCTCGCACTGGACCCACCCGGCGCCGGCGCGGGAGGACGACCGCGGGCCTGTGCTCGTGGTGGACCTGGGCGACCACGGCGCGGCGGCACTGGCGCACCTCGTCCGCCGGTGTGGCTGGCGGCCGGTCGTGCGCACCGCCGCCGACGTGGCGGCCACCGGTCTGGGAGTGCCCGGCGCGACCGTTCTGCTGGGCCCGGGACCGGGACACGCGGACGACCCGGCGCTCGCCGCGGTGCGCGAGCTCGTGGACGCGGCGCTGCGCGCGGGGCGCGAGGTGCGCGGGGTGGGACTGGGCTTCCAGGTACTGGCACGGCTGCTCGGCTTCGGGGTGGCGCTCCGGCGGAGCGCGGACCGGTCGCGGGCGGTGCCGTCCTTCGGCATCCCGGACAACATGCCGCTGCGCAACGCTTTCGCGGTGACCGGACCGGCGCCCGACGGCGTGCAGGCGCACCGCGACGACGTCACCGGAGAGGTGCTGGCGCTGCGCGGCCGGACCGCGGCAGGGGTGCAGTTCCGCCCGGAGTCGGTGGCGGCGGCCGGCGGCGCCGGGGTGCTCGGCGCGCTGCTGCACCCGGCGGCTCGCTAAACCTCTCGGCAAGCGGTTCACCGGATTCTCGCAACCGGGCCGCCACCGCCCTGCTCGAATGGCCGCCAGGCGTCCTCCGAACGGTCCCGACAACGCTGGACCGATCTCACCAATGGTTGTTCTTGTGACGTGGAAAATTTCCTCACGGATATCGTCTCAAGGGTCATTGCGCACGCGTGCGGACCATTAGCCCGCGTCGGCGCCACGCCCGCACGCCCGTCGCGAACCGATGGGGGCGCCCTTCGCCCACCAACCTCACGCGGTACCCAACCACCTCGTCTTTTATGCCGTACGAGCCGATTCTGCCTATGTCGTCCTCGTTTTCCACCGGGCGGTCGAGAATCTCTAGCCCTGTCGGCAGAACACTCCCCCACATTTTTACCTGGATCACTCGATCGTGTTGACACCTCAAGCCAGGAGCAGGAAACTGATTTCCCAGGGACAACCAGATGTCCGGTCGATCAGTTAGACCGATCAGCCGCCGCCACTTCGTCCCGTCAGGAATCCGTCTGTCTCTCCGTGAGGAGGACTTGTAGTGCCGGAACAAGCTGCAGGACCACGCGACCACGGGAGCGGCGCCGTGGCCGCGCCCCCGCCCCCGCTCGTGCTGACCACCCTGTTCGAGCGAGCGGTCGAGCGGTTCTCCGAGCGACCGGCGCTGGTGGAGGGCGAGCGCGTCACCAGCTACGCCGAGCTGGACCGCTGCTCCGACCTCGTCGCCGCGCGGCTGCGTGAGCGGTGGGACGTCGCCCCCGGTGAACCGGTGGGCGTGCACATGGCCCGCCGCACCGAGCTGTACGCGGTGATGCTGGGCATCCTCAAGGCCGGCGCCTGCGTCACGCCGCTCAACCCCGAGCACCCCGAGCGGTTCGTCGGCCGGGTGGTCGCCGAGTCCGGCATGCGGGTGGTGGTGCACGACGGCGAGCTGGACTTCGGACCGGCGGTGCGCACGGCGCCGGTGGCGGTCCTGACCGAGGACGACGGGGGCGAGGTCGCGAAGTCCGATGTGGACCTCGACGGTGACAGCCTCGCGTTCCTGATGTTCACCTCCGGTTCGACCGGCCGCCCCAAGGGCGTGCGGATCGCGCACCGCGGCCTGGCCCGCCTGGGCCCCGGTCAGGGCCCGCTGGCCGTGACCGAACACGACACCCTGGTGCAGCTCGCGGCATACTCGTTCGCCGCGTCGACCATCGAGATCTGGCTGAGCTTGCTGCACGGCGCGAAGCTGGTCGTGCTGCCGCCCGGCCTGCCGTCGCTGCCGGTGCTGTGCGACGCGCTGCTGCGCCACCGGGTGAGCGTGATGAGCATGCCGGGCGGCCTGTTCAACGTCCTCGTCAACGAGGAGCCGGAGGCGCTGTCCGGTCTGCGGGCGGTGCTGCTCAGCGGCGACTTCCCCTCCCCCACCCACCTGGCCAGGGCCGCCGAGCTCACCGACGGTGTCATCTACAACGGCTACGGCTGCACCGAGAACTCGACGATCTCGCTGCTCCACCCGATCCGCACGCCCGAGGACGTCAGCCGGTACGACCGCGTGCCGGTCGGCAGGCCGCTGCCCGGCGTGGCGGTGCACGTGCTGGACGACGACCTGCGGCCGTGCCCGCCCGGCGAGGTCGGGCAGCTGTGCCTGGGCGGTTCCGGCGTGGCACTGGGGTACCTGGACCAGCCGGAGCTGACCGCCGAGAAGTTCGTGTCCGGCCAGGACGGCGCGGTGCTGTACCGGACCGGCGACCTGGCGCGGCTCACCGGCGACGGCGACGTCGTCCTGGTGGGCCGGGCCGACAGCATGGTGAAGGTCCGCGGCTTCCGGGTGGAGCTGAGCGAGGTGGAGCTCGCGCTCCGCGCGCACCCCGCGGTCGAGCAGGCCGTGGTGCGAGCGTTCGGCGGGGCCGCGGAGGAGAAGCACCTGGCCGCGTTCTACTCCACTTCGGACGGACGGGAGGTGCCGGTCGACGACCTGGTGTCCTACCTGTCCGGCGAGGTGCCCCGCTACGCGGTGCCCTCCTCGTTCCACCACATGGACCGGTTGCCGCACAACGTGAACGGGAAGATCGACCGCAGCGCGCTGACGGACCCGTCCGCGCCCCGCACGACGGAGAAAGGCGATGACAGCATGAACGACTCCGCTGCCCTGCTCGAACCGGTGATCCTCCAGGCGTGGAAGGACATCTCGGGCAACGCGCAGTTCACCACCACCGACTCGTTCCTCGGCCACGGCGGCAACTCGCTGCACTTCGTCCAGCTGGCCAACCGGCTCCAGAAGATCTTCGCGGTGGAGATCGAGACCGAGGACGTCTTCCGCCACGGCACCGTCGAGCGCCTCGCCGCGTTCATCGCCGAGGTCCGCGACAGCCAGTCGGTGAGCCGCTGACCCGTGCCGGGAACGCGCGCCGGGTGACCGAGACGGAGGAGACGAGCGACTGTGAACTCACCACTGGAATCCGCGGTGCTGGAGCTGGCGCGGACGGTCACCGGTGTGGCCGACCTGTCCGCCGCCGACTCGCTGTCCCGGCGCTGCGGCGGTCCGGACGCGCTGCCCCGGGTCTGCGCGGCGGTGCGCGCGGTGTTCGCCGCCGGGCTCACCGGCGAGCTGGTGCGCGGCGCCGACACGGTGGGCGAGCTGGCGCGAGCGGTGGAACGGCTGCGCGAGGGCGCGCCGCGGCGGCCCTCGCTGAGCGCCGGGCTGGCGCAGCGGCGCGGTGACTCCGTTCCGGCGTCGTCCGGGCAGAGCGGCATCTGGCTGGCCGACCAGTACGCGCCCTCGTCCACCGCGTACAACGGCCCGTTCCACGTCCTGTTCCCCGAAGCGCTGGATCCGGAGGCGCTGCGCGAAGCGGTGCGGCGCGTGGTGGACCGCCACGAGGTGCTGCGCACCAACCTGCTGCTGCGCGACGGCGTGCTGACCCAGGTGGTCTCGCCCGAGGCGCGGTTCCGCTACGAGGTGCGCGAGTTCTCGTCGGACGACGAGCCGGCCGCCATCGCCTCCGAGGTCGCCCGGACCAGGGTCGACCTCGGCGCCGACCCGGTGGTGACGGTCGTCTGCGCCACGCGCGCCGGTGGGCCGCGGGAGACGGCGGTCGTGTGCAACATCCACCACGCCGCCTCCGACGCCGCCTCCGCCGGGTTGTTCCTCACCGAGCTGATGGCGCGCTACGACGAGGTGGTCACCGGTCTGCCCACCGCGGACCGCGGGGACCGGCCCCAGTACGCGGACTTCGCGCGCTGGCACGAGCTGCGGCTCGCGGGTCCCGAGCTGCCACGTCTGCTCGACCACTGGACCGACCGGCTCGGCGGCGAGCTGCCCGCGCTGGACCTGCCGACGGACCGGCCGCGCCCGGCCACCCGGCGCTTCGCCGGAGACGTGCTGCCGTTCACCGTGCCCGCGCCGCTGGTGCGCGAGCTGCACGCGCTGGGCGCGGCCGAGGGCGTCACGCTCTTCATGATCGCCCATGCCGCGTACGCGCTGCTGTTGTCCCGGTACGCGCGGCAGGACGAGGTCGCGGTCGGCACCCCGGTGTCGCTGCGCGACCCCGCCGAGGCGGAGGACGTCATCGGCTACCTGGTCAACATGGTGGTGCTGCGGCACCGCTTGGACGACACCGCGACCGTGCGCGACCTGCTGCGGGCGGTGCGCGACGAGGCCGCCGACGCGATGCGGCACAAGTGGGCGCCGTTCGAGAAGGTCATCGAGCGGGTGCGGCCCAAGCGGGGCGGCGGCTACTCGCCGCTGATCCAGACCATGCTGGTGCTCACCCCGCCCGGCTCGACCTGCTTCGAGCGCGGCGGGCGGCGGCTGCCCATCCACCGCGACGTCGGCCACGGCGCCAAGTACGACCTGTCCCTGGTGCTGCAGCCCGGTGACGCGGGTGAGCTGGCCGCGTCGTTCGAGTACGACACCGACCTGTTCGACGCCGGCACCGTGCGCGGACTGGGCGAGCGCCTGGTGCACGTGCTGGCGGAGTTCGCGCGCCGGCCCGACGCCGCGCTGGGCGAGGTGCGCCTGTTGTCGCCGCGGGAGGAGCGCGCGCTGCTGGCGCGCGACGACCGGGTGGCCGAGCGCACGCCACCGCGGCCGACCTCGGAGCTGTTCGAGGAACGGGTCGCGAAGGCACCCGACGCCGTCGCCGTGGAGCACGAGGACCGGTCGCTGACCTACCGGGAGCTGAACGAGCAGGCCAACCGCCTCGCCCATCTCCTGCGCGAGCGCGGGACCGGGGTGGGCGACCGCGTCGGCCTGTACCTGCGGCGGTCGGTGGAGTCGGTGGTGGCGCTGCTGGGCGTGCTGAAGTCCGGCGCGGCCTACGTGCCGGTGGACCCGTCCTACCCGCGCGACCGCGTCGAGGACATGCTCGCGGACGCGGGTGTGCGGCTCATCATCACCGACTCCGCTTCCGCGTCCGGCCTGCCCGCCACCGCGCAACGGCTGGAGCTCGACCGCGAGGACCTGTCCGGCCTGCCCGCCGACGACCCCGGCCGGGTCAAGCGGCCGGAGGACGAGGTCTACGTCGTCCACACCTCGGGCTCGACCGGGCGCCCCAAGGGCGTGGTGATCCGCGACGAGACGGTGGCCAACCTGGTCGAGGTGCAGGACCGGGTCTCCCCCGTCGGCGCGACCGGCAGGACGTTGCAGTACATGTCGCTGTCGTTCGACGTGTCGGTGATGGAGATCCTCGGCACGCTGTGCGCGGGCGGCACCCTGGTGCTGATCTCCGAGGAGGTCCGCAAGGACCTGCACGCGCTGGCGGAGTTCCTGCGCCGGCACGACATCGCCCGCGTGTACCTGCCCTACGTCGCGGTGCAGGGGCTCGCGGCCATCGCCGCGGACGCCGGGCTGCGGCTGGAGGCGCTGCGCGAGGTCGCCTCGGTCGGTGAGCAGCTCGTCGTCTCACCGCAGATCCGCCGGTTCTTCGCCGAGCACCCCGATGCCCGCCTGCTGAACATGTACGGCCCGTCCGAGACCCACCTGGCGACCTGGCACGAGGTCGGGGGCGACCCGGCGTCCTGGCCGGAGGCGCCCGCCATCGGCCACGGCATCGCCGGCCTGCGCCTGGCCGTGCTGGACCGGCGCGGCGCGGTCGTGCCGCCGGGCGTGCCGGGAGAGCTGCACCTGGGCGGCCCGGTGCTGTCGCCGGGCTACCACCGGCGGCCGGAGGAGACTGAGCAGCGCTTCCTGCCGGACCCGTTCCACCCCGGCGAGGTGCTGTACCGCACGGGCGACCTGGTGCGGCGCACCCGCGACGGCCTGGAGTACCTGGGCCGCGTGGACGACCAGATCAAGATCAGGGGCTACCGGATCGAGCCCGCCGAGGTCGAGGCCGCCATCGACGCGCTGGACCTGGTCGCGGCGTCGGCGGTCACGGCGGTGGACGTCGCGCCCGGAGACCGGCGGCTGGTGGCGTTCGTCGCGGGCGGTCCCGAAGACCCCCGGGAGGTCGCCCGCGCGCTGACCGGCGTGCTGCCCGACCACATGGTGCCCGCGCACGTCGTGCGGCTGGAGCGGCTGCCGCTGACCCCGAGCGGCAAGGCCGACCGCAAGGCGCTGCGGGGCATGTTCTCCTTGGAGGACACCAGGTCCGACGCGCCGGCCGAACCGCCCGCCACGCCGCTGGAGGAGTCGGTGGCCCGGCAGTGGGCCGAGCTGCTCGGTGGCGGCGCGGTCGGCCGCCACGACGACTTCTTCACCCTCGGCGGCCACTCGATCATGGCGACCGAGCTCGTCTACCGGCTGCGTCGCGAGCACGACGTGGACCTGCCGCTGCGGGTGATGCTGGAGAACCCGACGGTGGCGGGCATGGCGGCCCGCATCGCGGAGATCCGGGACACCGGCACGACGGCCGCGCCACGCGGCCTCGACCTGCCCGCCGAGGTCCGCCTCCCGGAGGGTTTCGCGGTGAGCGGGACCCCGGTGGCCGACGACGAGGTGACCGACGTGCTGCTCACCGGCGCGACCGGGTTCCTCGGCGCGTTCCTGGTGCGCGACCTGCTGCGCACGACGAACCTGCGGGTGCACTGCCTGGTCAGGGCCGGCGACGCGGAGCGGGCGTGGGCCCGGCTGCTGGACACCGCGCGGCGGTACGGCATCGAGGAGGCCCTCGACCCGGCACGCGTGGTGGCCGTCCCCGGCGACCTGACCCGCGAGCGCCTCGGACTGTCCGAAGAGGACCACGACGCGCTGGCGGAGGCGGTCGGCGTGGTGTACCACGCCGCCGCGCACATCAACTTCATGCTGCCCTACAGCTCGGTGAAGGCGACCAATGTGGACGGCACGTCCCGTGTCGTCGCGTTCGCGGCGCACCGCCGGGTGAAGCGGCTGCACCACATGTCCACCATCGCGGTGTTCTCGCCCGCCGAGCCGGAGGGCGTGCTCACCGAGGAGTCCACGCCCCTGGCGCCGGAAGCGCTGGGCATCGGCTACACCCAGAGCAAGTGGGTGGCCGAGCGGATCGTGTCGCAGGCGGGGAACGCGGGCCTGCCGGTCACGATCTACCGCATCGGCCGCGTCTCCGGCGACAGCGCCACCGGCGCGTGCCAGCCGGACGACTTCCTGTGGAGGCAGGTCAAGAGCTTCATCCAGCTCGGCGCCGCCCCTCCCGGCGACACCCTGACCACCGACCTGCTGCCGGTGGACTACGTCGCCCGCGCCGTCGTGGCGCTCTCCCGCGACCCGGGAGCGCACGACAGGACGCTGCACCTGTTCCACCCGCGCGGCTCCGACTTCGACACCGTCTACCAGGGCATCCGGGCCTGCGGCCACGACGTGCGCGTGGTGGCCGAGGACCACTGGTGGGAGCTGCTGGAGCGCTCCGCGGCCGCACCCGGCGGCAACGCGCTGGCGGCGACCGTGCCGCTGTTCCGCGAGGGCGCGCTGGAACTGGGTGACAACACCTACCGCAACGACCTCACCGCGACGCTGCTCGAACGGCTCGGCCTGCCGTTCCCGGACATCGAGCCGGGTGCCGTGGCGCGGATGATCCGCTACTTCGAGGGCGTCGGTGAGCTCGCCGAGGCCGAGGTGCCCGAGCCCGTGGCCTGACCACCCAGGTCGTGCCGTCCCCCCGTCGATTCGACCCTATCCGCCCCGCACCCGTGCGGGTCGTGGAGGAACACGATGACGACCCAGATGATCCGCTTCGATCGGCTGCGAGAGGTTCACGCCGTCGAGTCGCTGCCCGCACGCCAGCAGCCCCGGTGGTGCGACGAGCACCGGCTGGCCGAGGTGCGCACCCGGCTGTCCATCGCCGAACCCATCATCGACCACGAGTCGGTGCGCGAGCTGTCGGCGCTGCTGGCCCGCGCCGTGCACGGCGAGTTCTCCGTGCTCCAGGCCGGCGACTGCGCCGAGGACCCCGCCGAGTGCGGGGCCGACGACATCCGCCCCAAGGTGGAGCTGCTCGACCTGCTCGGCGACATCATGCGCACCGGTGCGGGCACACCGGTGCTGAAGGTCGGCCGCATCGCCGGGCAGTACGCCAAGCCTCGCTCCGCCGAGACCGAGATGTGCGACGGCGTGGAGCTGCCCGTCTACCGCGGTTCGATCGTCAACAGCCCCGTGCCCACCGCGGCGGCGCGCCGCGCCGACCCCGAGCGCGTCCTGCTGGGCCACGTGGCCGCGCGCAGGGCCGTCGGGGTGATCGACGACCTCGGCCGCGGCGCCGGTGCCGCGCCGGAGCAGCGGGTGTGGACCAGCCACGAGGCGCTGCTGCTGGACTACGAGGTGCCGCAGGTCCGCCGGACCGCGACCGGAGAGGTGTACCTCACCGGCACGCACTGGCCGTGGATCGGCGAGCGCACCCGGCAGCTCGACGGCGCGCACGTGCGGCTGCTGTCGCTCGTGGACAACCCGGTGGGGTGCAAGATCGGCCCGACCACGAGCGTGGACGAGGTGCTGGGCCTGTGCTCCGCGCTGGACCCGCACCGCACCCCCGGCAGGCTGACCCTGATCCCCCGCTTCGGCGCGGCGCACATCGACGGCCTGGCGCCGCTGGTGCGCGCGGTCGTGCGCGCGGGACACCCGGTGCTGTGGCTGTGCGACCCCATGCACGGCAACACCGTCGTGGGTGACCACGGCCTCAAGACGCGCCGGCTCGACGACGTGATGACGGAGATCAACCGCTTCGTCTCGGTGGTCGCCGGCAACGGCGGCGTGCCGGCCGGCCTGCACCTGGAGGCGTCCCCCGCGGACGTGTCCGAGTGCGAGGGCGCGGGGGCCGTGGTGCGGCGCGGCGAGCACTACCGGACGCTGTGCGACCCCCGGCTGAACACGACGCAGGCCGTCGCCGCCGTCGCCCACTGGCACCGCGAGTCGCCGCGGGTGGCGGCGTGAGCCGGTCCGCCACGCTCCCCGGCCTGCCCGAGTCCGGTCCGTTCGCGCTGCTGCACCGCCCCGGTGACGGCGTGGACGTGGTCGAGGTGCTCGCCGGCCCGGTGCGCCGCGCCGCCCGGCTCGACGAGCTGGACCTCGACGGTCCGGCGAGCGGGCGCGGCGACGGGCACACCGGTCTGGTCGTCATGCCCTACCGGCAGATCGCCGAGCGCGGCTTCGACTGCCCCGACGACGGCGAACCGCTGCTGCTGATGGAGGTGCGCAGCGAGCACCGGGTGCCGGTGGACGACGCCGTCGCCGCGCTGCCCGCCCGGGTCCCGCAGGTCGAAGGGCTCGCGTTCGACCTGGACGACGACGCCTACGCCGAGACCATCGAGCGCCTCGTCCGGTCGGAGATCGCGACGGGCGAGGGGGCGAACTTCGTGCTGGCGCGCAGCCTGCACGGCCGGTTCCGGCACTTCGGCCGGGAGGCGGCGCTGGCGGTGTTCCGCGGGCTGCTCACCGGCGAGAGCGGCACGTACTGGACGTTCCTGGTGCACACCGGCGACCGGTACCTGGTCGGCAGCTCCCCCGAGCGGCACGTGCGCGTGCACGGCGACGAGCTGGCGATGAACCCCATCAGCGGCACCTACCGGATGCCGGAGGGCGGGGCGGACCACGACGGTCTGCTGCGGTTCCTGCGCGATCCCAAGGAGGTCGACGAGCTCTACATGGTCGTCGACGAGGAGCTGAAGATGATGGCGGCGCTGTGCGACCGGGACGTGGTGGTCTCCGGGCCGTCGCTGACGTGGATGTCGCACGTCGCGCACACCGGCTACCACCTGACCGGACGCTCCGGCCGCCCGCTGGCCGAGGTGCTGCGGCGCACCACGTTCGCGCCGACGGTGACCGGCAGCCCGCTGGAGAACGCCTGCCGGGTGGTCGCGAGGTACGAGCCCGGCGGGCGCGGCTACTACAGCGGCGTGGTCGCGATGGTGGGCGCCGAGCGGGGCCGCCGGTCGCTGGACTCGGCGATCCTGATCCGGATGGCCGACATCGCGGCGGACGGCGCCGTCCGGCTCACCACGGGCGCGACGATCGTGCGCCACTCGGTGCCGGCCGCGGAGGCCGCCGAGACCTCCGCGAAGGCCGCCGCGATGCTGCGGGTGATGACCGGCGGGCGGACGGCTCCGGCCGCCGCGCCGCCGTCCGCCGCGCTGAACGAGGTGCTCCGGTCCCGCAACGACGGTGTGTCGGCGTTCTGGCGGTCGGCGGACGCGCAGCGCGTGACGGACCCGCTGCTGCGGGGCGTGCCGGTGACCGTCGTGGACGCCGAGGACGACTTCAGCGCGATGCTGGCGTACCAGCTGCGGGCGCTGGGCTGCGCGGTGCGGGTGGTGCCGTGGTGGCGGGCGTCCGCCGCCGACGCGGACGAGGGCGTGCTGCTGCTGGGCCCGGGGCCCGGCACGCCGACCGACCTGGGCGATCCCAGGATCGCGGCGTTGCACGACCTCGCCGCCGACGCCCTGGAGCGGTGCCGCCCCCTGGTCGCGGTGTGCCTGGGCCACCAGGTGGTGTGCGACCGGCTGGGACTGCCACCGGTCCGGCTGCCGCGTCCTCACCAGGGGCGGCGCCGACGGGTGCGGGTGCACGACCGGGAACGGTGGCTGGGCTTCTACAACAGCTTCGCGGCGCGGGCCGGTGAGCGGGCGGTGCGCGCGGGCGACCGGCCGGTGCACGTCGAGACCGACCCGGACGGGTGGGTGCTGGCGCTGCGCGCCCCCGGGCTGTCCACGGCCCAGTTCCACGCCGAGTCGTTCCTGACCGAGGACAGTCCCGCGATCCTGCGGACCATGCTGCGCGACGCGCTCGCGCACGACGCCGCGGCACCGGTCGCCCCGCGCACGAGAGGAGAGCACGTCCATGAGCACGTCTAGCCAGGCCGCGCTCCGCGTCGAGCCCCGGGAGCTGCGCCGCTTCCTGGGCAACTTCCCCACCGGTGTCACCGTGGTGACCTGCCGGCGCGGGGACGTGGTGCACGGCGCGACGGTCAACGCCTTCACGTCGGTGTCGCTGACGCCGCCGCTGGTGCTGACCTGTCTGGACCGGCGCAGCCGCGCCTGCGCGCACCTGGCCGAGGGGACGTTCGTGGTGAACGTGCTCGGCGAGGCCCAGCGCGACGTGGCGCTGCACTTCGCGGGCCGCCCGATGGCGGGTCCCGTGCCCTGGGTCGAGCAGGAGGGCGACCTCCCGCGCCTGGACGGCGTGGTCGGCCACCTGTTCTGCCGGGTGTGGCGCAACTACGACGGAGGCGACCACGTGCTGCACGTGGCCGAGGTCGAGGACCTCCGGCTGCACGGCGGCAGGCCGCTGCTGTTCCACCGGGGCGACTTCCCGCGCATGGCCGACGGCGACCCGGTGTGGTCGCTGACGCTGGACGGCTGGGCGCCCCAGCTCACCACCCGCTGACGGAGGGAAAGCAGGCATGACCACGTTGCGCGACCGAGCACCCGCCCCCAGCGGGGCGCGTGTGACCCGGCCGATGACCGGCGACGAGTACCTGGAGAGCATCCGCGACGGCCGCGAGGTGTGGGCCTACGGCGAGCGCGTGCGCGACGTCACCGAGCACCCGGCGTTCCGCAACACCGCCCGCATGACGGCACGCCTCTACGACGCGCTGCACGACCCGGAGCACCGGGACGTGCTGACCGTGCCGACCGACACCGGCAGCGACGGCTTCACGCACAGCTTCTTCCGCGTGCCGCGCAGCGTCGAGGACCTGGTCCACGACCGCGACGCCATCGCCAGGTGGGCCCGGCTGTCCTACGGCTGGCTGGGCCGCAGCCCCGACTACAAGGCGAGCTTCCTGACGACGCTGGGCGCGAAGCCCGAGTACTACGGCGACTTCGCGGGCAACGCGCGCCGCTGGTACACCGAGGCGCAGGAGAAGGTGCTGTTCTGGAACCACGCGGTGATCAACCCGCCGGTCGACAGGAACCGCCCGCCGGACGAGGTGGACGACGTCTTCGTGCACGTCGAGGAGGAGCGTGACGACGGCCTGGTGGTCAGCGGCGCCAAGGTGGTGGCCACCGGGTCGGCGCTGACCCACGCGAACTTCATCGCCCACTACGGGTTGCCGGTGAAGAAGAAGGAGTTCGCGCTCGTCGCCACGTTCCCGATGAACGCGCCGGGGCTGAAGCTGATCTGCCGGCAGTCCTACGAGCTGGCGTCCGCGCGGACGGGCAGCCCGTTCGACCAGCCGCTGTCGAGCCGGTTGGACGAGAACGACACCATCTTCATCCTCGACCGGGTGAAGATCCCGTGGGAGAACGTGTTCATCTACGGCGACACGGCGAAGGCGGGCACGTTCCTCACCCAGTCCGGCTTCACCCACCGGCTCACCTTCCACGGCGTGACGCGGCTGGGCGTGAAGCTGGACTTCCTGGCCGGCCTGCTGCTCAAGGGCCTGGAGGTGACCGGCACCAAGGACTTCCGCGGGGTGCAGACCCGCGTCGGCGAGGTGCTGGCGTGGCGCAACCTGTTCTGGGGCCTGAGCGACGCGATGGCACGCACGCCGAACGCGTGGCACGGGGACGCGGTGCTGCCGAACCTGGACTACGGCATGGCGTACCGGTGGTTCATGACGCTGGGCTACCCGCGGGTGCGGGAGATCATCATGCAGGACCTCAGCAGTGCCCTGATCTACCTCAACTCGCACGCCAAGGACTTCCGCGAACCGGAGCTGCGGCCGTACCTGGACCGCTTCATGCGCGGCTCCGGCGGCTACGACGCGGTGTCGCGGGCCAAGCTGATGAAGCTGATCTGGGACTCGGTGGGCACCGAGTTCGCGGGCCGTCACGAGCTCTACGAGCGCAACTACTCCGGCAACCACGAGAACGTGCGCATCGAGCTGCTGCTGGCGCAGACGGCCTCCGGTCAGGTGGACGAGTACAAGGGCTTCGCCGAGCAGTGCATGTCCGAGTACGACCTGGACGGGTGGACCGCGCCGGACCTGGCCGGCCCCGGCCGGGAGTGACGACGTGGCGCCGCCGGGCGACCGGGGCGCGGGCGGCGGTGCGTCCGCCGCCCGCGCCCGCGGTCATCCCGTGACCAGTGCGAGGGTGAAGCCGTCATGGCCCTTGGCGCCGACGGTCTGCAGGGTCGTCGCCTCCACGCGGGGCTCGTCGGCGACGAGCTCCAGGAAGCGGCGCACACCCCGCACACCACGGTCGGGGTGGCCGGGGTCGGCGACCGCGCCGCCCTGCACCACGTTGTCGACGACGATCAGCGAGCCGGTGCGGGTGAGCTTGAGCGCCCACTCGAAGTACTCGGGGATGTCGGGCTTGTTGGCGTCGACGAACACCAGGTCGAAGGGTGCGGCGGGATCGCCGGCGAGGCCGGGCAGGACGTCCAGCGCCCGGCCGGTCAGCTGGCGGACCCGGTCGGCGACGCCGGCGCGGGCGATGTGCCCGGCGGCCGCGGCGGCGAAGGACTCCTCGTACTCGATGGTCACCAGCGTGCCGCCGGCGGGCAGTGCCCTGGCCAGCCAGATGGTGCTGTACCCGCCGAAGGTGCCGATCTCCAGGATCGTCCTGGCGCCGCGGATCCGTGCCAGCAGGTGCAGGAACTTGCCCTGGGCGGGCGAGACCGCGATGTCCGGGAGCTCGAACCCGACATTGGCCCGAGCCGCGTCCTCCAGCGCCGGGTCCGGCGCCACGAGAAGGTTGTCGATGTAGGCGTCCACTGCGTTCCAAGAATCGTGTCCCATACCTGACAATTCTACGGAGGAGACCCCGGCAGGCAAACTCCGGAAATCATCCGAACTCACTTTCATCCGAATGCCGTAAATTGCGACCAGGTGAGCGAAACACCAGCTCACCGGCCTTAGCGCGCTCTTTATCAGACTGTCGCGAAACCATTGAATAAATACGCCTCGACAACTTGCAATACCGCCTCGGACGTGCTTAGCATCAAATAGAGACCACTATTCCGCACCCTGATTACGGAGGAATAGCCGTGACCGAGACGACCGCCTCGCCGAACCAGGTGAGCACGCTGCTCCCGCCCGCGCCCCGAATGCACCACATCGGCATCCAGACCAGTGACCTGGCGAACTGCGTGGCGTGGTACCGGGACTTCTTCGGGTGTGCCGAGAAGTGGAGCCTCGAGGAGTTCTCCGACCTGACCGAGAGCAGGCTGCCCGGCATGAAGCGGCTCACCGAGGTCAAGGTGGGCGACCTGCGCTTTCACCTGTTCGAACGCGCCGACGACATCGAGGGCCTGCCCGGCGGGGACAAGGTCCAGTTCCAGCACGTGTGCCTCGTGGTCTCCTCCCCGCAGGACCTGGTCGCCTGGCGCGAGCGCTGGCTGGAGCTGCACGCGTCCGGCCGCTACCGCTTCGCCTCCGACGAGATGCCCACCGACGTCGTCACCGACGCCGACGGCGTGCAGAGCTGCTATTTGGTGGACGTCAACGGCCTGGAGTTCGAGCTGACCTACGTGCCCGGCGGTGACCGATGAGCACGTCCACCGCCGTGCTGGCGGACCTCCCCGCACGGCAGGGCTGGGACTTCGGCGACTTCCCCTACGGCCTGGAGCCCCTGGTGCTGCCCGACCCTCCTGGCCGCGACGCCCGCGGCGGGCCGCCGGACGTCGTGCCCGACGAGGAGACGGCCGCGCTGCTGCGGGAGCTGGAGGCGCTGCCCCCGTGCCGCCGGTCCGCGCCCGCCCTGGCCGGCACCGACGAGGCCCACCAGGTGTTCTGGTTCCGCTGGATCACCGGCCACCAGGCCACGTTCGCGATGTGGCAGTACCTGGCGCGGGCGCAGCACGACGCCGAGGCCGAGCCGGACGAGCCGCGCCACCTCGCCGTGATGGGCCGGCTGGTGCAGGCGTACACCGCGATGCTGCTCTACACCGGCTCCTGCCCGAACGACGTCTACCACGAGGTCATCCGCCCCAGCATGTTCCTCCAGCACCGGGGGTTCAGCGGCGCGTGGGCGCCGGACTTCGCGCCGGTGCGGCGGCTGCTGCGGGGCCGGACCTTCCCGTGGTCGCAGACCCCGGCGGGGCAGGAGCTCGCGGAGCACGTGCGCGCCTACCACGAGGTGCACGCGGGCATCGCGGCCAAGCTGGTGCCGGGCGGACGGTCGCTGCTGCAGGAGACCGTCGCGGAGACGCGCCTGCTGCACCCGCAGATGCGCGCGGTCGTCTACGACAACTACTTCATGACGCTGCGCGCCCCGGTCGACCGGCCGGAGGTCGCCCGGCAGCTGGTGCGACGGCTCAAGGCCATCGCCCTGGACGTCACCGAGAACGGGCTCTACCCGGGTCAGGACGCCGACTCGCCGGACCTGCCACCGGAGCTGAGGGCCCCCGGCGTCGTCGTGCAGGAGCGCGAGTTCACCTCGATCGTCACCGGGCTGGCCGCGCTGGTCACCGGCGTCACCGGCTGACGCGTGAGGAGCGGAAGTGCGACACGGAGTGCTGATCCTCCCCGAGCAGCGCTGGCGGGACGCCCGGACGCGGTGGACCCGTGCCGAGGAGTACGGGTTCGACCACGCCTGGACCTACGACCAGCTGATGTGGCGGTGGCTGCGGGACAAGCCGTGGTTCGGCACGGTGCCCACGCTGACCGCCGCCGCGACGGCGACCACCAGGATCGGTCTCGGCACGATGGTGGCCACCCCCACCTACCGCCACCCGGTGCCGTTCGCCAAGGAGGTCATGTCGCTGGACGACATCAGCGACGGGCGGTTCACGTGCGGGCTCGGCGCGGGCGCGGGTGCGGTGGACGACCTGGTGGTCGACCCCGTCGAGCGCACGCCGAGGGAGCGGGCGGACCGGTTCGCGGAGTTCGTCGAGCTGACCGACCTCCTGCTGCGCCAGCGCGTGACCTCCTACGACGGTGAGCACTACCGGGCCGACGAGGTGCACATGCACCCGGGGTGCACGACCACGCCGCGCACGCCGTTCGCCATCGCGGCCACCGGGCCGCGCGGGATGCGGCTGGCCGCCCGGTACGCGCAGACCTGGGTCACCGCGGGCCCGCCCGCCACCTTCGACGCGCGGCCGTACGAGCTGGCGCTGCCCGGTGTCGCCGCGCAGGTGCGGATGGCCGAGGACGCGTGCGTCGCGGCCGGGCGGCACCCAGGGTCGCTGCGCAGGCTGCTGCTGACCGGCGCGGCGGTCGGCGGTGTCCTGGACTCGGTGGAGTCCTGGCGGGACGCGGCCGGCCGGTTCGCCGAGATCGGCATCACCGACCTGGTCGTGCACTGGCCGCGCGCGGACTTCCCCTACGCGGGCGACGAGCGGGTGCTGGAGGACATCGCGCGAGACCTGACGGCGACGAGCGCGGGAGGGCGGCGGTGAACACCCGGATCGAGTACGAGGTCGTGGACATGTTCGCCGAGGGCCCGCTCACCGGGTGCGCGCTCGGCGTGGTCCCCGACTCCGAGCACCTGTCCGACGCGGCGATGGCCGCGGTGGCCCGCGAGATCGGCACCTCGGAGACGGCCTTCGTGCTGCCCGCGACGGCCCCCGGCGCCACCCACCGGGTGCGGGTGTTCAACCCCGGCGGCGAGTCGCCGTTCGGCGGGCACTCGGCGGTGGGCACGGCGGCCACGCTGGTGCGCCTGGGCCGGGTGGCCACCGGACGGCTGGTGCAGCAGTGCGGCGAACGCCTGCTGCCGGTGGAGGCCGACGTCGACGGCGCGTCCCTGACCACCACCGCCGGACCGCTGGAGATCTCCCCGTTCGACCCCGCCGGGCCCGCCGAGGCGTGCGGGCTGCGGCCCGAGGACGTCGCCGGGCCCGCCGCGACGGCGGGGTTCGGCCCGGCGTTCCACCTCCTGCCGGTGCGGCCGGACGCACCGGCCCGCGCCGCGCTGCGCCCGGAGCACCCGGTCTGGCGCGGCCAGCCGGACGTCCTGGTCTTCGCCTGGGACGCCGCGACGCGCACGGCCCGCGCCCGGATGTTCGCGCCGGGCTACGCGATGCCGGAGGACCCGGCCTGCGCCTCGGCCGCGCTCGCGCTCGGGCCGTGGCTGGTGCGGACCGGCCTGCTGCCCGCGACCACCGGCTCCCACCCGTACCGGCTGCGCCAGGGCGTCGAACTGCACCGCCCGGCCCTCCTCGACTGCCGCGTGGACGTCGTGGGCGGCCGGGTGACGGGGGCGTCGGTGTCCGGCGCCGTCCTGCCGGCGGCCAAGGGCCGGATGACGCTCCCCGCATCGGCCACCACCGCACCGGCCCGGCCTGCACCCACACCGGAGGAACGACCATGTTGACCCGACCCGAACTGCGCGGCACGAAGGCCGCGGTGTCCTCGACCCACTGGCTCGCCTCCGCGGCGGGGATGGCGATGTTCGACCTGGGCGGCAACGCCTTCGACGCGGCGGCCGCGGCCGCGTTCGTCATCCAGGTGGTCGAGCCCCACCTCAACGGACCGGCCGGCGACGTGCCGATCATGGTGCACCGAGCCGGTTCCGGACGGGTGGAGGTGGTGTGCGGGCAGGGGCCGATGCCCGCCCGCGCCACCCCGGAGGAGTTCCGCGCCCGCGGCCTGTCCGCGGTACCGGGCTCCGGCCTGCTGCCGGCGTGCGTCCCCGGCGCGTTCGGCGCGTGGCTGCTGCTGGTGCGCGACTACGGGCGGCTGCCGCTGGCCGACGTGCTCGCCCCCGCCGTGCACTACGCCGAGCACGGGTACCCGGTGCTGCCGAAGGCGGCGGAGATGATCGGCTCGCTGGAGGAGCTGTTCCGCGACGAATGGGCGGAGTCGGGGCGGACGTACCTCCTCGACGGCCGGGCTCCGGCACCGGGCCAGCGGCTTCGCAACCCGGCGCTGGCGGAGACCTACCGGCGCCTGCTGGCCGAGTCCCAGGCCGCGGGCGGCACCCGCGAGCAGCGCGTCGACGCCGCGCTGCGGGCGTTCTACGAGGGTTTCGTCGCCGAGGCGATCGACCGGTTCACCACCACCGCGCGGATGGCCGACTCCACCGGCCGTCGCAACGGGGGCCTGTTGACAGGCGCCGACCTGGCGTCCTGGCGGCCGGTCGTCGAGGAGTCGGTGTCCCTGTCCTACCGGGGCCTGAGCGTGCACAAGCCGGGCCCCTGGTCGCAGGGCCCGGTGTTCCTGCAGCAGCTCGCCCTGCTGGAGGGCTTCGACCTGGCCTCGATGGGCGCGGGCAGCGCGGACCACCTGCACACCGTGGTGGAGTGCGCGAAGCTGGCGTTCGCCGACCGCGAAGCGTGGTACGGGGACCCGCAGCACGCGGACGTGCCGCTGAAGACGCTGCTGGACCGCGGGTACGCCGACGAGCGGCGGGCGCTGGTCGGCGCGACCGCCTCCGGCGTGCTGCGCCCCGGCTCCCCCGACGACCGCGCACCGCTCCTGCCACCGCTGCTCGACCACGACGCGGTGCCGGACGAGCCGTCGTGGCTGCTCCAGCTCGACGACGGCGTACCCGCGGTGGTGCGGCGGACCGCCGCGCGCGGCGACACCTGCTGCGTCACAGCCACCGACGCGGAGGGCAACGTCGTCGCGGCGACGCCCAGCGGCGGCTGGCTCAAGAGCTCGCCTGTCGTGCCCGGCCTGGGCTTCCCGCTCGGCACCCGCGGGCAGATGGCGTGGCTGGTGGACGGCCACCCGAACACCCTCGCCCCGGGAAAGCGCCCTCGCACCACGCTGAGCCCCACGATCGTGCTGCGCGACGGTGCGCCGCACCTGGCGTTCGGCACGCCGGGTGGTGACCAGCAGGACCAGTGGACGCTGAACTTCTTCGTCAACCACGTGGACTTCGGGATGGGCGTGCAGGAGGCGGTGGAGGCGACCGCGTTCCACACCGACCACGTGCCGTCGTCGTTCACCCCGCGCCGGGCGAGGCCGCTGGCGCTGGTCACCGAGTCGGGCCGCGACCGGGCGGTGGTCGAGGAGCTGCGCCGCCGCGGTCACGAGGTGCACGAGGTGCAACCGGGCACCCTGGGCAAGGTGTGCGTCACCGGCCGTACCGGCGACGACCTGGTGCTGGCGGCGGCCAGCCCGCGTGGACAGCAGGCATACGCGATAGCCAGGTAATCACCTGATCGGACCACAGGCGCCGGGGAGCTGGTCAGTCGCGTGGCGATACCCGAGGCGGCGGTATACGATTTCCAGGCGGAAATCATTTGGCAGCGGGAGGGGCAATGAGCACTCGCGGCGAGGTCCGCTCCGGCGGGTACATCACGATCGGCAACGCCCGGGAGAACAACCTCCGGAACATCTCCCTGCGCATCCCCAAGGGCCGGCTCACGGTCTTCGCGGGGGTGTCGGGGTCGGGCAAGTCGTCGGTCGTGTTCGACACCATCGCGGTCGAGTCGCAGCGCCAGCTCAACGAGTCCTTCCCGTCGTTCATCCGCAACCGGCTGCCGCGCTACGAGCGGCCGGACGCGGAGGTCGTGGCGAACCTGTCCACGGCGATCGTGGTCGACCAGAGGCCGGTGGGCGGCAACTCGCGGTCCACCGTCGGCACCATGACCGACATCCACCCGGTGCTGCGGGTCCTGTTCTCCCGGCACGGCAAGCCCACCGCGGGCGAGTCGACGAAGTTCTCGTTCAACGACCCGCAGGGCATGTGCCCGGCCTGCGAGGGCCTCGGCCGCACCGTCCGGGTCGACCTGGACGCGCTGATCGACGAGGACAAGAGCCTCAACGAGGGCGCCATCCGGTTCCCCGGCTTCGCCAAGGGCACCTTCCAGTGGCAGCTCTACGCCGAGTCCGGCCTGTTCGACCCGGACCTGCCGGTGAAGCGGTTCAGCGCGGCCGACCGGGAGAAGCTGCTGCACGGCAGCGGTTTCAAGGTGGACAGGGCCGGTCGCAACGGCGTCTACAAGAACGAGTACGAGGGCGTGGTGCTGCGGTTCAACCGCCGCTACCTCAAGAAGGGCCTCGACTCGCTCAACGAGCGCGAGCGAGCCGCCGTCGAGCAGGTCGTCCACGAGGGGCCGTGCCCCGAGTGCCGGGGCGGCCGGCTCAACCAGGCGGCGCTGAGGTCGAAGATCGCCGGCCACTCCATCGCGGACCTCACCGCGCTGGAGGTCGACGAGCTGATCGACGTGCTGACCGGGCTCGACCTGCCCGCGGCCAAGCCGATCGTCGCCTCGGCGCTGAGCGCGCTGCGCCGCGTCTCCGGCATCGGCCTCGGCTACCTGACCCTGGACCGCGAGACACCGACGCTGTCCGGCGGTGAGAGCCAGCGCCTCAAGACGGTGCGCCACCTGGGCAGCAGCCTGACCGACCTGACGTTCATCTTCGACGAACCCAGCGTCGGCCTGCACCCGCGCGACGTCCACCGGCTCAACGACCTGCTGATCGCCCTGCGGGACAAGGGCAACACGGTGCTCGTCGTGGAGCACGACCGCGATGTGCTGCGGATCGCCGACCACGTCGTGGAGATGGGCCCCGGCGCGGGCACCGAGGGTGGTGAGGTCGTCTTCGAGGGGACCGTGGCCCAGCTCCGCCGTGCCGCCACCGCCACCGGCAGGGCCCTGCGCTCGGTGCCGGGGCTCAAGGAGCGGTTCCGCGAGCCCACGGGGACCCTGCCGGTGCGCAAGGCGAAGCTGCACAACCTGAAGGAGGTCTCCGTCGACCTCCCCACCGGCGTGCTGACCACCGTCACCGGCGTCGCGGGCTCCGGCAAGAGCACACTGGTCGCGAGGGTGCTGCCGCGCCAGCACCCCGGCGTGGTCCTGGTGGACCAGTCGTCGACCGGCATCTCGCTGCGCTCGGTGCCCGCCACCTACCTGGACGTCATGGACCCGATCCGGGCCATGTTCGCCGAGGTCTCCGGCCAGGAGGCGGGCCTGTTCAGCTTCAACTCCGCCGGCGCCTGCCCGTCGTGCAAGGGACGCGGCGTCATCCAGACCGACCTCGCCTACCTCGACCCGGTGACCACCACCTGCGAGGCGTGCGGCGGCAGCCGGTACCGGCCGGAGGCGCTGGAGCACACCCTCGACGACCACACCATCGCCGACGTGCTCGCCATGACCACCGACGACGCCCTGGGGTTCTTCACCGACGACAACGTCCGCGCCCGGCTGGCGCTGCTGTCCGAGGTCGGCCTGGGCTACCTGACGCTCGGCCAGCCGCTGTCCACCCTGTCCGGCGGCGAGCGCCAGCGCCTCAAGCTCGCGAGCCGCCTGCACGAGACCGGCAACGTCTACGTGCTGGACGAGCCCACCACCGGCCTGCACATGTCCGACACCCGCCGGCTGCTGGCACTGCTGGACCGCCTCGTCGACGCGGGCAACACCGTCGTCGTCATCGAGCACGACCTCGACGTCGTGCGGCACTCCGACTGGGTCGTCGACATGGGCCCCGAGGCAGGGCGGCACGGCGGCCAGGTGGTGTTCGAGGGCACACCGGCCGAGCTGCTCGGGGCCAAGGGCTCGCACACGGCGCGCTGCCTGGCAGCGGACCTGGAGGAGTACTCCGCCAGGAGGCGGAATGGCTGAGAACGACCTCATGCCGATCGGGCGCGTCGCCCAGTGGTTCGGGATGCGCGTGCCCGCGTTGCGCTTCTACGAGGAGCAGGGCCTGCTGACCACCCGGCGCCGCAACGGCCGGCGGCACTTCGACCGGAACGACCTGCTCCGGCTCGCGCTCGTGCGGACCTACGTCGAGGGCGGGATGCTCAGCCTCGACGAGGTCAAGGAGCTGGTCGCGACCGAGCCGACGACGGACGCGCGGCTGCTGGCCGAGCGCCACGTCTCCGTGCTGAGGGAGCACGCGTCCAGCGCCGCCGCCGCGCTGCGGCTGCTGCGCCACCACATCGACCACGACCTGCCGGACCAGCTGTCGTGCCCCCGCTGCGCCGAGGAGCTGCGGGACCGCCTGGCCCGGTTCACCCGCCGCCGCGGACACGAGTGAGGAACGGGAGCAACCATGCCGCAGATCCACGTGACGCTGCTGAAGGGACGGGCGGAGAGCGAGATCACCGCCCTGGGCAGCGCGCTCACCGACGCCGCCGCGCGAGCGCTCGGCGTGTCCCCGGACGTGGTCCGGGTGACGGTCACCGAATGCGAACCGGAGCACTGGTTCGTCGGCGGTGAGTCGATGGCGAGCCTGCGCGCGGCGGGTCGCCGCTGACCACGCGGCAACACAACCGCGAGTACGAGGGAGAAGGTGCGTGATGGTGCGAGAGCCAACCCAGGCGCAGGTGCGCCGAGAGCTGGAGAGCGGTCTGCCCGGCCTGCGTCCGCCGCGCAGCGTCGTCGTGGTCGGAGCGGGCCTCGCCGGGCTGGCCACCGCCTACGAGCTGACGAACCGCGGGTGCGAGGTGACGGTGCTGGAGGCATCGGACCGCGCCGGCGGCCGGGCGTACACGCTGCGGCACCCGTTCGCGGACGGGCTGCACGCCGAGGCCGGGGCGATGACCATCACTCCGCACTGCTACTACGTCCACCACTACGCGCGTGAGCTGGGCGTGGAAATGGACGTCGCCGACCTCGTGGACTCCCAGTTCGCGTACTTCATGGGCGGGCGGTTCTTCACCCCGGACCAGGCGTCCGTCGCGGGCTCCGGCCTGCCGCTGACCGACGAGGAGCTCTCCCTCGACGTGCCGGGCATGATCAAGCGGTACGTCACGGAGCTGGCCGACGAGCTGCGGCCGGACCTGACCGCCGAGGAGTGGCACGCCACGCCGAAGCTGCTCCCCTACGACGAGCGCTCGGTGTACGAGGTGCTGCGCGAGCGCGGCGCCTCCCCCGCCGCGATCGACCTGATGGAGCCGCTGTTCCTGGAGATGCGCGGCGGTGACCTGAAGTCCGCCTCCGCACTGGCGTGGCTGCGGCACGAGGCCAGCCCGCACTCGCTGACCCACGCCGACCCCCGGTGGTCGAAGATCAAGGGCGGCACGGACAACCTGCCGCGCGCGTTCGCCGAGCGCCTGCGCGACCGCATCCACTACCGCAAGCCGGTGGTGCGGGTCCGCCAGGACGACGACGAGGCCGAGGTGACCTTCCTGGAGCACGGCAGGCTGCGTTCGATCAGGGCCGAGCACGTCGTCGTCACCGTGCCGTTCAGCGCGATCCGCCACATCGACCTCGGCGAGGCGCGGCTGCCCGCCGACAAGATCGAGGTCATGCGCCGGGTCAAGTACTCGTCGATCGTGCGCGTCTACCTCCAGGTGCGCGAGCGGTTCTGGCAGGGCAAGGCGATCAGCTACTCGACCGACCTGCCGGTCCGCTGGCTGCGCGACGCCACCCCGCGCACGGCGGGCCCGCGCAAGATCCTGGAGTGCCTGCTGACCGGCTGGCGGGCCCGCGCCATCGGCGCCATGACCGAGGAGGAACGCGTCGGCTTCGCCCTGGACCAGGTGGAGAGCGTCCTGCCGGGTGCGCGGGAGCACTTCGAGCTGGGCACCTCGGTGGTCTGGGACAAGCAGCCCCACATCGAGGGTTCCTACATCCTCCCCGAGGTGGGCCACGAGAAGCTGCTGCCGGTCATCCGCCGCCCCGAGGGCCGCGTCCACTTCGCCGGTGAGCACGCGGGCTTCGAGCCCAACGGCGGCTCGATGACCTTCGCCCTGGAGTCCGGCGTCCGCACGGTGGTCGAACTGGGGGCGTGAGACCCGGCGGGCGCGGCCCTCCGCCTCCGGGGCCGCGCCCGCCGGTCGGAAGCCACCTGATCGACCAACCGCGACAAGAGGGTGTGCCGTGCCGGAGCTGCTCGGTCAGCACGAGCTGATCACCGTGCCCGCCTATCGGTTGCTCACCGTGCGAGACCAGGCCAACGATGCCGGTGTGGGTCTCGACGAGGCGATCACGCGCGCCCGGGCGACCATCGTCGCCTCGACCGGCTACGAGCTGGTGATCACCTGCGCGCAAGACCTGCTGCCGGTCTCGGCACGGCTTGAGACGTGGTCCGCGCCGCCTGAGGACGCCGACGAACCAGGCTGGTCGGAACCCCGGTTCTTCGAGCTCGAGTGCCCGAGCGGCCTGCTCGTGCTCAGCTCTCCCACCGGCGACGCACTTGACGCGCGACTGCCGGCCGGACCAGGCGTCTACGCGCTCAAGGTCACCCACCAGGCACGCGAACAGGCCCTCGCAGCGCGCCAGGAGATCCTCGAGCACGAGGACATCGCCACCCACGCGGAAGCCCTCGCCGACGCACAGCCAGGTGGCTTCGAACGGTACCGGATCCGGATGTGGCTCTCCGCCGCCTTGCCCGACGAAGAGGACGAGCCTCGGGACTGACCGAGGCGGCATGGCACCATCGGCCGAGCCCCCGGCCGGAGCCCGCACGCCGCGGGCTACTTGGTCTCGACCGTCGCCATCGGCGTCTCCCGCGCTTCCAGCGCCTTCACGGCGACGTCCCAAGACGTGTCGCCGGGGAACAGCCGGGAACGCAGGTAGGCCCACACCAGCGCGCGCAGTCCGGCGACCCGTTCGGGGTTCTCGTCGGAGGTCTCCGCGGCGTCGTAGCCGGAGATCCCGCCGAACAGGTGCCCTGCGCCCAGGAAGGTCAGCAGCGTCTTGTTCCCGCCGGGGCTGTGGGTGTACGAGTCCCAGCGGTAGCTGAGCCTGGACGAGAAGTGGGGGTTCAGGTCGTCGTCACCGGCGATGACGAGCGCGGTGCCGGTCATCCGCTCGAAGCCGATGTGCTTCATCATCGGGTAGTGCTCGGCCGCCCACGGCGAGAAGTGCTCGTCGGCGACGCCCGGTCCCCCGATGATGACGCCCGCCTTGACGCGGGGGTCGGAGAGGTCCTTCTCCCGGGAGTCGTCCGGGTCGGACACCTGCGATCCCAGCAGCAGCGAGACCGTGTGACCACCGGCCGAGTGCCCGACCGCGGCCACCTTCTCGGTGTCGACGCGGCCCGGCAGTCCCGGCACCGCGGCGAGGATCTCGTCGAGGTGGTCGAGGACGGTGTGCATGTCGGTGGCGCGGTCGTGCCAGAACAGCGGCGCGTCGGGCAGGTCCTCGCCGCGCAGCCCGAGCACCGTGGAGTCCAGGTGCGTCGGCTGGACGACGACGAACCCGTGGGCGGCCCAGAAGTCCGCGACGGGGCCGTAGCCGCGCATCGAGGAGATGAAGTTGGCCTGGCCGTGCCCGTGCGAGAGCAGCAACACCGGCAGGTCCGTGCCGGTCACGGGCGCCGAGACCTTGATCTCCAGCGGCACGGGCCTGCCCGGCACCTCGATCGTGACGGGGCTGTGGCTGAGGATCGGCGTGGGGTCGCTGACCGGGAAGCCGGCGGCGTCCGCGTAAGTCGTGCTCATGAAGGGTTCCTCTCAGGCCGTTCGTCCGTGCGGCCGGTGCTCGCCGGACTCGGTGGTGATCGACTTCGACCGCCTGACCAAAGATTGCCATGAACGGCAAGTTTGCACAAGGAGGCATTTTTGCCGTGGCTACCTGTAGGCTGAGGCACGCCCAGGCGGCGATCGACGAGTGCGGGAGTGTGCGGTGACCAGTGACGGTCCAGGGCTTCGGGAACGGTCCAAGGCACGACGACGGCGGCTGATCCTGCACACAGCGCTGCGCCTGTTCGCCGAGCACGGGTACGAGCGGACCACGATCGCCGACATCGCCGAGGCGGCCGAGGTCGCGCCGCGGACCGTGACGGGCTACTTCCCGTCGAAGCTCGACTTCGTCATCGAATGGCCGGCGGCCATCGAGCGGCGGCTCATCGAGCTGCACCAGGAGGAACCCGCCCTGGAGTTCATCGAGCTGGTGGACAGGTGGTGGCACGACCTGCGCGACAACGCCGACCGGGAGGAAGCCGCGCTCACCCGCGCCATGGCCCTCGCCAACCCAGGCGTGGTCGCCATGGCGGAGGCCGAGGTCTCACAGCGGACGCCGGGAACCGAGTTCAAGTTCGAAGGAGCCGGTCGCGACGACCTGTTCGGAGCGGCGGGCAGGGCCGCGATCAGGGGCGTCAACCACATGTTCCTGCGCGGCGTCGCCGAGGGCCGCATGACCGACGAGCTCCACGCCGACCTGCTGGACCTGATCCGCACCATCGCCGACAGGACCAACGTCGGCCACGGTGCGCTGAAGCTGGATCCTTAGTACGACAACGACGGAGGCTTCACTCCGCCACCAGGAAAGAGCTCGCGAGCCACTCCTCGTGGTACAGCGTGTCGAGGTAGTTGCCGCCGAGATCGGGCGCGATGGCGACGCACGTCAGGCTTTCGTCCGCCCCGGTGGACGAAAGCCAGCGCACGGCACCGCTCACCACCGTGCCGGTCGACCCGCCGAACAGGTAGCCGTGGCGCACCAGCTCGTGGCACGTCCGCACGGTGTCGCTCTCCTCGACGTGCACCACGTCGTCCACAAAGGACTCGTCCAGGATCGGCGGGCGGACGCTGGTGCCCAGGCCCGGGATCAGGCGGGTGCGGGAGGGGGTGCCGAAGGTGACGGAGCCGACGCTGTCGATCGCCACGATCCGGACGGACGGGTGGTTCTCGCGGAAGTACCGCGCGCAGCCCATCAGCGTTCCGGTGGTGCCGGCGCCGATGAACAGGACGTCCAGTTCCGGGAACGCCTTGGCGATCTCCGGGCCGGTCGAGCGGTAGTGGCCCGTCCAGTTGCCGGGGTTCGCGTACTGGTTCAGCCACACGAAGCCGGGGTTGGCGCGGCACAACGACTGCACGTGCGCGATGCGTGTGCCCAGGAAGGCGCCGGAGGCGTCCGGTGTGGAGACGACGTGCACCTCGCTGCCGAAGGTCTCCATCGTCCGGCGTGCCGCTTGGGTGCACCGCACGTCGGTGACGCAGATGAACCGGTAGCCCTTGCTCGCCGCGACCATGCTGAGCGCGATGCCCATGTTGCCCGACGACGACTCGACGATCGTGTCGCCCGGCAGGAGCTCGCCGGAGCGTTCCATCGCGTCGACCATCTCCGCGGCTGCCTTGAGCTTGATGGACCCCGCGAAGTTGAAACCCTCGCACTTGAGCAGCAGCCGCCGTCCGACGATCTGCCGCAGATCCACGTAGAGGTCCGGAACGTTGAATTCCAGCGGACTCACGATGACTGCTGCCACACCGAAATCCCATCTCGTCGCCCTACCGGCCGCGCTCGAATGCTTTCCAGCGAGCCGATATTTCCGCTATATGGCGGGCGATAGGCGCGATACCGACGAAATATAGGTGCCGTCCCCAGCATCCGTACTGCGACCCACCGGAGGGAGAAGGCGGATGGAACACTGGGCTCCACTCGAGCTCGACCCGGCCAGCGCCGGGGCCGGGGCAGGACCGCGGGGACTGGTCGAGCACCTGCGCGCCTCGGACGACCTCGGGGACCTCCTCGTCAAGCACAAGGCGTTGGTGTTCCGCGGTTTCCACGTCACCCAGGAGGAGCTGGGCGAGGTGATGGACCTGCTGCTGCCGAACAGGCTGGCATATGTGCACGGCAACTCGCCTCGTACCAAGGTGGGAAACAACGTCTACACCTCCACCGAGTACCCGCCGCAGTACGACATCTCGATGCACAACGAGATGTCTTATGCGCACCAGTGGCCTGCGCGGCTGTTGTTCTTCTGCGCGGTGGCACCGGAAACGGGCGGTGCGACGCCGGTGGTCGACGGTGTGCGCTGGCTCGGTTCGCTCGATCCCGAGGTGCGCGAGGCGTTCCGGCAAGGCGTGCGCTACACGCAGAACCTGCACGGCGGCAAGGGTTTCGGCAAGAGCTGGCAGGACACGTTCGAGACGTCCGACCGCGCCGAGGTGGAGGAGTTCCTCGCCGGCTCGGGCAGCGAGTTCACCTGGAAGCCCGACGGCGGGCTGCGGGTGAGCCAGGTGCGTCCCTCGACCACCCGCCACCCCGTGACCGGCGACGAGGTCTGGTTCAACCAGGCCGACCAGTGGCACGCGGCCGGGCTGGGCGACGAGACCGCGGCGGCGTTGCAGCAGATCATGCCGGAGGAGGACCTCCCCCAGTCGGTCACGTTCGCCGACGGCTCGCCCATCCCGGCCCACCACGTCACGCAGATCCGGGACCGCGGGCTGTCCGAGGCGGTGAACGTCGACTGGCGCACCGGTGACCTGCTGCTGATCGACAACGTGGCGGTCGGTCACGGCAGGCGGTCGTTCACGGGGCCGCGCCGGATCCTGGTCGCGATGTCGGACTGAGGGGCACCCGGTGAGCGCCCAGATCCACGACCAGCACAGAGCGGACTCGTTGCGCCGCGCGGCACGCCGGTTCGCCACCGGCGTCACGGTGGTGGCGGTGCGGCACGACGGCGGTGACCACGCGCTGACCGCCAACTCGTTCATCACGCTGTCGCTGCACCCGGCGCTGATCGGGGTGTCGGTGACGTCCGGCGGCCGGATGCGCAGGCTCGCCGAGCAGACGCGGTACTTCGGCATCAGCGTGCTCAACGCCGGGCAGGAGGAGTACGCGCGGCACTACGCGAGCCGCGGGCGCATCGACGCTCCGGAGCACCTCGGGCTGCACACCCCGGACACGCTGCCCGCGCCGATCGTGCCTGGCTGCCTCGCGTACTTCGTCTGCCGGTTCGAGCACTCCCATCCCGTGGGCGACCACGACCTCATCGTCGGTTCGGTGGTGGAGAGCGAGGTGCTCAGCGAGGAGCACCCGCCCCTGATCTTCCTCGACGGCAAGTTCAGCTGACAGGAGCCACCAGCGATGACCCTCGCTTCGGGGCCGGTCCCGCCCATCGGCGGCCACTCCCTGTTCCTCTTCCTGCTCCAGCTGGCGCTGTTGCTGCTGCTGGCCCTGCTGATGGGCAGGCTCGCGGCGCGGGTGTCGCTGCCGCCCGTCGTCGGGGAGCTGCTCACCGGCATCGTGCTCGGCCCGTCCCTGCTGGGCACCGTGGCGCCGGACTGGTTCGCCTGGCTGTTCCCGCAGCAGACCGAGCAGTTCCACCTGCTCGACGCGTTCGGCCAGGTCGGCGTGCTGCTCCTGGTCGGCATGACCGGGCTCTCGCTCGACCTCGGGCTGGTCCGCAAACGCGGCGGCACGGCGGCGCGGGTCAGCCTGCCGGGCCTGGTGATCCCCCTCGGGCTCGGCGTCGGCGCGGGTTTCCTGGTGCCGCAGGCGCTGCTGGCGGACGGGTCGGACCGCACGGTGTTCGCGGTCTTCCTCGGCATCGCCATGTGCGTCAGCGCCATCCCGGTGATCGCGAAGACCCTGATCGACCTGAAGCTGCTGCACCGCAACGTCGGCCAGCTCATCCTGATCTCCGGCACGGTCGACGACGTCTTCGGCTGGCTGGGCCTGTCGATCGTGACGGCCATGGCGACGACCGGGGTGCAGGCGGGCGGGATCGCCCGGTCGGTCGGCTTCCTCGCGCTGTTCCTGCTGGCCGCCTTCGTGGTCGGCCGTCCCCTGGTGCGCGCGGTCGTCAGGGTCACCGCCAGGTCGGCCGAGCCCGGTCCCTGCATCTCGGCCGCGGTGGTGGTCGTGCTGCTGGTCAGCGCGACCAGCCACCTGATGGGGCTGGAGGCGGTGTTCGGCGCGCTGGTCGCGGGCGTGCTGCTGCGCAGCGCGGGCCACGGCGTGCTGGAGCGGCTGGCACCGTTGCGGACGCTGGTGATGACGGTGCTGGCTCCCGCGTTCTTCGCGATGGCCGGGCTGCGCATGGACCTGTCCGCGCTGACCCAGCCGACCGTCCTGCTCGCGGCGGCCGTGCTGCTGCTGATCGCGGTCGCCGGGAAGTTCGCCGGCGCGTTCCTCGGCGCGTGGACCAGCGGCCTGAACCGCTGGGAGGCGCTGGCGATCGGCGCGGGCATGAACGCGCGGGGCGTCGTCGAGGTGGTGGTCGCGATGGTCGGGCTGCGGCTCGGCGTGCTCAGCACCGAGATGTACACCGTCGTCGTGCTGATCGCGATCGTCACGTCGCTGATGAGCCCTCCCGTCCTGCGCCTGGCCGCCGCGCGCATCGAGGTGACCGCCGGCGAACAGCTCCGGCTGAGCGAGTACGAGACCCCGCCGCGGCAGCAGCCCGCCGTCGACCCCGTCTGAGGAAGGAAACCCGTGCAGCCTCCCCCTTTCACCGTCATCTCCGGCGCGCAGGTGCGCGAAGTCCTGCAAGGCAACGAGAAACAGGTCACCGAGGTGGTCGAGGCCGCGTACCGGCTGCACGGCGGCGGGCGGACGGTGAACCCGGACTCGTACTTCCTGCGGTTCCCCGACCGGCCGTCCTCGCGGATCATCGCGCTGCCCGCGTCGCTGGGCAGCGTGCACGGCCTGAAGTGGATCTCCAGCTTCCCGGAGAACGTCGCGGGCGGCATCCCCCGCGCCTCCGCGGTGCTGATCCTCAACGACGTCGTCACCGGCTTCCCGTTCGCGTGCATGGAAGCGTCGGTCATCAGTGCCGCGCGCACCGCGGCGTCCGCCGCGCTCGCGGCCGTGGAGCTGAGCACCCGGCGAGGAGTGCGGCCGGTGCGGGCCGGGTTCGTCGGCACCGGCCTGATCGCCCGGTACGTGCACACCTATTTGGCGGCCAACGGTTTCACGTTCGACGAGATCGGCGTGCACGACCTGTCCCACGAGCACGCCGAGGGGTTCACGGGCTACCTGGCACGGACCGAGACCGGCCGGATCACCGTGCACGACAACGCCGAGGACCTGATCCGCTCGTCCGACCTGGTCGTCTTCGCGACCGTCGCGGGCGAGCCGCACGTCCACGATCCCGCGTGGTTCTCACACAACCCGCTGGTGCTGCACGTCTCGCTGCGCGACCTGTCCACCGACGTGGTGCTGGCCTCCTGCAACGTGGCCGACGACGTCGAGCACTGCATGAAGGCGAACACGTCCCTGCACCTGACCGAGCAGCGCACCGGTGGCCGGGACTTCGTGGCCGGGGACGTGCGCGCGTTGCTGGCGGGCGAGATCGACGTGCCCGCCGACCGGCCGGTGGTGTTCTCGCCGTTCGGGCTCGGCGTGCTGGACCTCGCGGTGGGGGCGCACGTCCACGAGCAGGTGACCCGCGACGGCGGCGGGCTGGTCGTCGACAGCTTCTTCGACGAGCTGAAGCGTTACGGCTGAGGAGTCTGGCATGAGCAAGCGACTGGCCCTGTCGGCGGCGCAGCGGGGCGTCTGGTTCGCGCACCAGCTCGACCCGTCCGGGCAGAAGTTCAACTGCGCGGAGTACCTCGCCATCGACGGCCCGCTGGACGCGGACCTGGTCGCGGTGGCGTGGAACAGGTTGCGCGGTGAGGCCGACGCCCTGCGGATCGAGGCGCTCGAACGCGCCGACGGCGAGCTTTGGCAGGTCGTCGCGCCGGACACCCGCGCGGAGCTGCCGTTCCTCGACTACAGCTGGCACGCCGACCCCGAGGGCGACGCCCTGCGGTGGATGCGCCAGGACGTGACCCGGCCGGTCGACCTGTCCGCGGCGCCCGTCTCGGCGTTCGCGCTCTTCCGGGTCGGCCCGGCGCGGTGGTTCTTCTACTACCGGATGCACCACGCCGTCATCGACGGCTACGGGGTGCAGCTGATCGGCACCAGGCTCGCGGAGATCTACTCGTCGCTGGTGTCCGGTGCGGACGAGGGCACGGCCTGCACGTCGTTCGAGTCGATCCTCGACGAGGACCTCGCCTACCGGGCCTCGGAACGGTTCGAGCAGGACCGCGAGTACTGGATGAAGCGGTTCGGCGACCAGCCCGCGGTCATGCGGGTGCCGGGCGACGTGCCGCCGGACGCCGACCCCGCGTCGCTGCCGCTGCGGCTGAGCAGGGTGGCCGCCCTGGAACCGGACGAGGTCGGCCGGCTGCGGCAGGCCGCGGCGACCACCGGGTCGACCTGGCAGGTCGTGGTGCTCGCCGCCGTCGCCGCCTACGTGCACCGGGTGACCGACCGGCGGGACGTGATCATCGGCATGCCCGTCGCCGGACGCCGCAGCGTCGTGTCACGGCGGGCGCCGGGCATGGCGACGAACTCCGTGGCGCTGCGGCTCGACGTCTCGGCGGCGGAGAGCCTGGTGGACCTCGTCCCCCGCATGGGCGAGGAGGTCCGCGACGCGCTGAAGCACGAGCGGTACCGCGCGGAGGACCTGCGCCGGGCACTCGGCATGGAGGGCAGCGACCAGGCGTTCATCGGCCCGATGGTGAACTTCATGCCGTACGACCGGACGTTGCGGTTCGGCACGGCGACGGCCACGACGCACAACCTCGCGTCCGGGCCGATCGTGGACCTCTCGCTGGGCGTGCGCGGGCAGACCGGCGGCGAGATGTCGCTGGTGCTGGAGGCCAACCCCGAGTACCACGGGCTCAGCGGGTTCCTCGCGCACCGCGACCGGCTGTTCGCGTTCCTGCGGGAGGTGGCGGCGCACCCGCACCGCCCGATCGGCCAGTTCTGCCTGCTGTCCACCGCCGAGCAGCTGGAGCTGCTGGTGGAGCGCAACGCCACCGCGCGCGACGTGCCGGACGAGACGGTGCCGGAGCTGGTCGCCCGGCAGGCCGCGCGCACCCCGGACGCCACGGCGCTGGTGTCCGGCGACAGCACCCTCACCTACGCCGAGCTGGACGCGAGGGCGTCCGGGCTGGCCGCGGAGCTCGTGGCACGCGGCCTGGGCGCGGAGGACTTCGTCGCGATCGCGCTCCCCCGCTGCCCGGAGCTGGTCGTGTCGATGCTGGCCGTGCTCAAGGCCGGCGCGGCGTACGTGCCCGTCGACCCCACCTACCCCGCCGAACGCGTCGCGTACATGCTCGACGACCTGGCGCCCCGGTGCGTGCTGACGTCGCGGGACATCGCCACCGGTCTGCCGCCGGGTACGCCCGTCGTGCCGGCCGACGACGTCCGGCGCGGCACGGTCGAGCGGCGGGTGACGGATGCGGCGACCGCGGCGTACGTGATCTACACGTCCGGGTCGACCGGTGCGCCCAAGGGCGTCGTGGTGTCGCACCACGCCCTGCGCAACTTCGTGCTGGACCACGCCGACCGGTTCGGGGTCGACGCGCGGAGCACCGTGCTGCAGTTCGTGTCGCCGAGCTTCGACGTGGCCACCGGCGACATCTGGCCGGTGCTCGTGTGCGGCGGGCGGCTGGTGCTCGCCCCGGTGGACCAGCCCGTGCTGACGGACCTGCTGCGCGCGGAGCGGATCACGCACGCCGCGATCCCGCCGGTGATGCTGGCGCAGCTGGACTCCGAAAACCTGCCGGACCTGCGGCTGCTGATCACCGGCGGCGAACCGCCCCCTCCGGACGTGGTGCGGCGCTGGGCGTCCGGGCGCCGGATGGTGAACGTGTACGGCGTCACCGAGGCGGCCGTGGCGAGCACGACGAGCCCGCCGCTGACGGCGGGTGACGGCGTCCCGATCGGCAAGCCCATCGCCAACTCGCAGGTGTACGTGCTCGACTCGCGGCTGGAGCCCGCGCTGCCCGGTGCGGTCGGCGAGCTGTTCCTCGCGGGCGACGGGCTCGCCCGCGGGTACCTGGACCGGGCCGCGCTGACCGCCGAGCGGTTCCTGCCGTGCCCGTTCGGCACGCCGGGCGCGCGGATGTACCGCACCGGCGACCTCGTGCGGTGGCGCCCGGACGGCAACCTGGAGTACCGGGGCCGGGCCGACGACCAGGTGAAGGTCCGGGGGTTCCGGGTCGAGCTCGGCGAGCTGGAGACCGTGCTGCTCGCCCATCCCTCGGTGCGGTCCGCCGTGGCCGTGGCGCGCGAGGACGACGGACGCAAGCGGCTCGTCGCCTACGTCGTGGTGGACGGCGACGTCACGCCCGCGGAGCTGCGCGAGCACGCGGCGCGGACGCTGCCGGACTTCATGGTGCCCGCCGCCGTCGTGCTGCTCGACGAGCTGCCCGTGACGCCGAACGGCAAGGTCGACCGGCGGCTGCTGGTCGCACCCGACTTCTCCTCCTCCGACGACGCGGCCGACGCCGCACCGGAGGGGTCACGGGAAGCGTTGCTGTGCAAGCTCTTCGCCGACGCCCTCGGTGTCGCGCGGATCGGTCCGCACGAGTCGTTCTTCGATCTCGGCGGCGACAGCATCATGGTGTTCCCGCTCGTGTCGGGCGCTCTGGAGGCCGGTCTGGAGTTCACCGCGCGGGAGGTGTTCCAGCACCCGACGGCCGCCCGGCTCGCGACGGTCGCCAGGGACGTCTCGGCCGCGCCGGCGGGCACCGGGCCGTTCCCTCCGACGCCGGAGCTCGCCCGGCTCGGCACCGCGCTCGACGGGCTGTACCAGTCCGTCGTCGTGCCGGTGCCGCTGGGCACCCGGATGAAGGGCGTCACCGCGGCGCTGGAGACGCTCATGGAGCGGCACGAGGCCCTGCGCGCGCGGGTGGTCGCGGACGGCACCTGGGAGGTCGTGGACACTGTCGACGACCACCTGAGCCGGGTGCTGCTGGTCGGTGACCCCGCGCCGGAGGTCGTGGAGGCCGAACTGGAGGCCGCCGTCGCGCGCCTGTCCCCCGGCGCGGGGCGGATGGTCCAGGCGGTGTTCTTCGACTCGGGTCCCACGCATCCCGGGCGGCTGCTGCTGGTCGTGCACCACCTCGTGGCGGACGACGAGTCGTGGCGGATCCTGCTGGACGAGCTGTGGTCCGATCCGGCGGAGCTGCCGGTGGTCCCGTTGCGGGACACCGTGTCCGCCGCGGACGCCGGTCCCGCCGTCGTCTTCGGGGACGTGAGCACGGAGGAGTTCACGCTGCCGGAACCGGACTGGGCCTCGCTGGCGCGGCGGTACCGGGTGGACCGGACCGACGTCCTGCTCACCGGGCTGGCGCTGGCCGTCGCCGAGCCGTGCTTCGCCGAGGCGCCGCGGTCCGTCCGCGCGGTCGGGCGGATCTCGGGACGCGTCCCGGTGCACTGCGGCTGGGAACCGGCGGGCAAGGCGCTGAAGCGGGTGAAGGAACAACGCCGCGGCGACGGCTCGGAGACGTTCCCGCGCATCGCCTTCCGCGACCTCGGGGAGCTGCCGGGCGCCTTCTCCTGCACACCCGACCCGGGGTACGCGCTGGCGTGCACGTCCTGGTCGGAGGGCGGCGAGCTGCGCGTGCAGATGGCCTGGAACCCGGCCGCGTTCTCGGCGGACGACGTGCGGGACCTGGTCACCCAGTGGAGCTCCGCGCTGGCCGACCTGGACGGGCTCGGCGCCGTGCCCGGCCCCGTGGCGCTGACGCCGTCGGACGTGCCGCTGGCCGGGCTCACGCAGGCCGAGATCGACGCGCTGGCCGCCGCGCACCCGGACCTGACCGACATCCTGCCGGTGTCGCCGTTGCAGGAGGGCTTCCTGTTCCTGCACGCCGTGTCCGGGCAGCACACCGACGCGTACGTCTCGCAGCTGCGGTTCGACCTCGAAGGCCCGTTCGACGCGGCCAGGATGCGCACGGCGGCGGAGTCGCTGCTGCGCCACCCCAACCTGCGGGTGGCCTTCCACCACGACGAGCTGGCCCGGCCGGTGCAGGTCGTCTGCTCCGGCGCGACGATGCCCTGGGCGGAGACCGATCTCACCGCACGTCCCGACGACGCCGAACGGGTGGCGGCAGGCGAACGGTCGAAGGGCTTCGACCTCGCCGTGCCGCCGTTGATCAGGATGCACGTGCTCAAGCTCGGCGACGAGCACCACCGCCTCCTCCTGACGGCGCACCACGTGCTGTGGGACGGGTGGTCGACGTCGTTGCTCGTCCGCCAGCTGTTCGCCCGGTACACATCGGACGGTGAGCCGCCGTCCGGTCCGCCGTACTCCGACTACCTGCGCTGGCTGGCCGAGCAGGACGCCGCGGCCTCCAAGGCCGCGTGGGCCGAGGCGCTGGACGGGTTCGCCACCCCGACGCTGGTGGCGCCCGGCGCCCCGCCCTCGGACCGGCGCCAGGAGCAGGTCAGGACCGATCTCGACGCGGAGCTGACAACCGCGCTGGACCGCATCCCCGGCGTCACGCTGAACACCGTCGTGCAGGCGGCGTGGGCGACGGTGCTGAGCCAGGTCACCGGGCGCGACGACGTGGCGTTCGGCTGCTCCGTCTCCGGCCGGCCCCCGCACCTGCCCGGCATCGAGCGCATGGTCGGGCTGCTGACCAACACGATCCCCGTGCGGGTGCGGCTGCGGGCGGGCGAACCGGCGCCGGAGCTGCTGGCACGCGTGCAGTCCGAGCAGGCGGCGCTGATCCCGCACCACCACACCGGGCTGTCGGACGTGCAGCGCGGCCGCGAGCTCTTCGACACGGCGATCATGTTCGTCAACTACTCGTTCGACCGCGCCGAGTGGGCGGAGCTGCTGCCGGAGCTGCGGCTGGCGGCGTTCGAGGTCGAGGACGAGACCCACTACCCGCTGCGCCTGGCGGCCGTGCCCGGCGAGCGGCTGCACCTGCGGCTCGGGTACCGGCCGGACCTGTTCCGCCCCGCCGAGGCACGGCGGCTGCTCGACCGTCTCGTCCAGGTGCTCGGCACCTTCGTCCAATGAGGAGGCAACGTGCGCACGTCGGACGTGTACGTGAAGGGGCTCGGCGTCTACCTGCCGCCGGTGGTCGGCATCGAGACGGCCGTGGCGCAGGGGCTCTACCCGGCCGAGGAGGTCGAGCTGCACCAGCTGGCGGGCGCGGCGGTCGCCGGGGACGTGCCGGCGCCGGAGATGGCGTTGCAGGCGGCCCAGCAGGCGTTCAAGCGCACCGGCCACAACGCGGACGACGTGGACGTCCTGCTGTACGCGGACTCCTGGCACCAGGGACCGGACGGCTGGCAGCCGCAGTACCACCTGCAGCGGCATCTGCTCGGCGGGGACGTGCTGGCCGTCGAGGTGCGCTTGGGCTGCAACGGCATGTTCGGCGCGCTGGAGCTGGGCGCGGGCTACCTGTCCGGCGGAGCGCGCAGCGCGTTGCTGGTGGCGTCGGACAACTTCGGCACGCCCATGATGGACCGCTGGCGGATGGGACCGGGGTACGTCGCCGGGGACGCCGCGTCCGCCGTGATCCTCTCTACGGAGCCTGGTTTCGCGCGGCTGCTCTCCGTGCGCTCGGTCGCCGTGCCCGAGGCGGAGCGGATGCACCGGGGCGACGAGCCGCTGTTCCCGCCGGGACCGACGGTCGGGCGGCCGCTCGACTTCGTCTCGCGCAACGCCGCGTTCAAGAAGCGGGCGGTGGGGTCCGGCGAGGGCACCGGCGCGTTGATCCGCATCCACCAGCAGACGCTGTCCGTCGTGCAACGCGTGCTGGACGAGGCGGGGATCGGTCTCGGTGACGTCACGCGCGTCGCGTACATGAACTACTCGCGGGAGATCGTCGAGCAGCGCTGCATGGCCGCGCTCGGACTGGGCATGTCCCGCTCCACCTGGGAGTTCGGCCGCACCGTCGGCCACCTCGGTGCGAGCGACCAGATCGTCTCGCTCGACCACCTGGTCTCCGCGGGCGAGCTGGGACCCGGCGACCACCTGCTGATGCTCGGCGTCGGACCGGGAGTGACGCTCTCCGCCGCCGTGGTCCAGATCGTGCACCCCGCACCCTGGCTGGCTTGAGTTGAGGAGTGAGATGAACACACCACCGGTGGCGGTCATCGGCGTCGGCTGCAGGTTCGCGGGCGGCGCCGGCACCCCGGCCGCGTTCTGGGACATGCTGGTGTCCGGCCGGGACGGCATCGGCGACCTGCCGGAGGGCCGCTGGCGCGCCTACGACGGGTCGTTCCCCGCGGAGCTGCGGCGCGCGGCGGCGGTGCCGGGCGGTTTCCTGGGTGACGTCGAGGGGTTCGACTCGGCGTTCTTCGGGCTCACGCCGCGCGAGGCCGAGCTGATGGACCCGCAGCAGCGGTTGCTGCTGGAGGTCGCCTGGGAGGCGCTGGAGCACGCGGGCATCGCGCCCCGGTCGCTGGCGGGCGGGGACACCGGCGTGTTCGTCGGCGTCGGGTCCGACGACTACGGGCGGCGGATGCTGGAGGACCTGCCCACCATCGAGGCGTGGACCGGCATCGGCAGCGCGATGTGCGCCGCCGCCAACCGGATCTCCTACGCGCTGGACCTGCACGGCCCGAGCCTGGCCGTCGACACGGCGTGCTCGGCCTCGCTGGTCGCGACGCACCTGGCGTGCCAGGCGCTGGCCGCGGCCGAGTGCGGCATCGCGCTGGTCGGCGGCGTGAACCTGATCATCGGGCCGGGACTGACGCTGACGCTCGACGCGGCCGGCGCCACCGCACCGGACGGGCGCTGCAAGCCGTTCGACGCCGACGCCGACGGGTACGGGCGCGGCGAGGGCGGCGGTGTGCTGGTGCTGAAGCTCCTGGAGCACGCTCTGCGCGACGGCGACCGGGTCCTCTCGGTGATCCGCGGCTCGGCGGTGCGGCAGGACGGCCGCACGAACGGGATCATGGCGCCGTCCGGTGACGCGCAGCGGACGCTGCTCGCCGAGGCGTGCGCGCGGGCGGGCGTCGAACCGTCCACTGTGGACTACCTGGAGGCGCACGGCACCGGCACGCGGCTGGGCGACCCGCTCGAGGCCGGTGCGATGAGCGCCGTGTACGGGGCCGGTCGCGACGAGCCCTGCCTGATCGGGTCGGTCAAGCCGAACATCGGGCACTTGGAGGCGGGAGCCGGGGTCGCGAGCCTCATCAAGGCGTCGCTGGCGCTGCACCACGGCGAGATCCCGCCCAGCCTGAACTGCCGCACGCCCAACCCGGCGGTCGACTGGGCCGGTTCCGGCCTGCGCGTCGCCACCTCCCGCACGCCGTGGCCGCGGGGCGAACGCGTCCGGCGGGCCGGTGTGTCCGGGTTCGGCTACGGCGGCACGATCGGGCACGTGGTGCTGGAGGAGGCGCCCGCCGTGACGCCGGTGGCCGCGCACGGCTCCGGCCCCCGGCTGTTCCCGCTGACGGCGGCCTCCGAGGCCGCGTTACGCGCGTCCGCCGAACTGCTCGCGGCGCAGGAGGTCACCGACCTCGACGCGGCAGGCCACACGCTCGCTTCCCGGCGCTCGCACCTCGCACACCGGGCGGCGGTCATCGCCTCGGACAGCGACGGACTGACGGCCGGGCTGCGGTCGCTGGCCTCGGGCGAACGGTCGCAGGAGACCGTCACCGGCACCGTGCCCGCGCACCCCGGCACCGGGCTGGTGTGGGTGTTCTCCGGGCACGGCGCCCAGTGGCACGGCATGGGCCGGGAGCTGCTGGACAGCGAACCGGCGTTCGCCGCGGCGGTCGCCGAGCTGGAACCCGTGTTCGCCGAGGAGATCGGCTTCTCCCCCGCGCAGGTCCTGCGCGACGGCGACTTCGACACCATCGACCGCATCCAGACGATGATCTTCGTGGTGCAGGTCGGCCTGGCGGCGGTGTGGCGCTCGTACGGCGTCCGGCCGGACGCCGTGATCGGGCACTCGGTCGGCGAGATCGCCGCCGCCGTCGCGTGCGGCGCGCTGAGCCCGCAGGACGGCGCCCGGTTGAGCTGCCGCCGGTCGGCGCTGCTGCGCCGGGTCGCGGGGCAGGGCGCGATGGCGATGACGAGCCTGTCGTTCGCCGAGGCGGCGGAACGGCTGGCCGGGCGCACGGACGTGGTGCCCGGCATCTCGGCCTCCCCCGGTTCGACGGTGGTCTCCGGATCGCCGGAGGCGGTCGAGGCGCTGGTCGGGGAGTGGGGCGCCGAGGGCGTCCAGGTGCGGCGCGTCGCGTCGGACGTGGCGTTCCACAGCCCGCAGATGGACGCGCTCACCGCCGACCTCGCCCAGGCCGCGGCGGACCTGACGCCCCGCGTGCCCGAGATCCCCATGTACTCCACGGCGTCGCCCGACCCGCGGTCGGCGGAGCCGCTCGACGGCGCCTACTGGGCGGGCAACCTGCGCAACCCGGTGCGGCTCACCTCCGCCACGCGGGCCGCCGCCGAGGACGGCTTCCGGCGGTTCCTGGAGATCTCCGCCCACCCGGTCGTCGCGCACTCGATCACCGAGACGCTCACCGAGCAGGACATCGAGGACGCGTTCGTCGGGATCACCTTGCGGCGCGACAAGCCCGAGGCGATCTCGGTGCTGACCGCGCTCGGGACCGCGTTCTGCGCGGGAGTCGACGTCGACTGGACGCGGTTGCAGCCGGTCCACCGGCTCGCCGACCTGCCGCCGGTCGCGTGGCAGCGCACTCCGCACTGGCACGAGTCGTCGGTCAGCGGCGCCCCCGCGCAGCACGACCCGGCGTCGCACACGCTCCTCGGGTCCGCGATCGAGGTCGCCGGGCAGGCGAGGACGACCCTGTGGCGCACCACCCTCGACGAGGCGAACCGGCCGTATCCGGGCAGCCACACCATCCACGGGACCGAGATCGTCCCGGCGGCAGTGCTGGTCAACACGTTCTTCGGCGCGGCGGGGACGTCCGCGCTCACCGACGTGGACCTGCGGCTGCCGGTCGTGGCCGGGGAGCTCCAGGTCGTGCGGGACGGCACGGCGCTCCGGATCGCCGCGAAGGCGACGGACACCTGGCTGACCTGCACCACCGCCACCGCCGGGGAGCCGTCGCAGCTGCCGGAGAAGCTGCCGAAGCTGCCGTCCGGCGCGAAACCGGTCCCGCCCGGCCATGTGCGGGCGCACCTCCGCGAGGTCGGCGTCCCGGACATGGCGTTCGAGTGGACGGTCGAGGAGCTGTTGCGCACCGAGTCGGTGCTCAGGGCGCGGGTCCTCGCCTCGGATGGCTGGCCGGGAGTGCTCGACGCCGCGCTGTCGATCGCGCCGGCGGCGTTCCCGGGACCGGCCACGTTGCGCATGGTCGCGCACATCGGCTCGGCCGAGGTCCGCGGCGAAGCTCCGGCGACCGCGGACGTCCAGGTCACGGTCATGTCCGACGACACGGTGGAGGTCCTCGTCGCCGACACCACCGGAACCGTGCGGGCACGGCTGGGCGGTCTGCGGTACGGCGGGATGACGTCCCAGGCCACGCCCGCCGACCTCGTGCACGAGATCGCGTGGCTCCCGCTGGAGCTGACCCCGTCCGGCACGCCCAGGACGATCGTGCGGGCCGGGGAGGACCTCGGCGGCGCGACGGACGTGCTGGTCGTGGCGCCCGACCCGTCCGGCGACGTCCCCGATGCCGCCGCCGAAGCCGCGTGGTCGTTGCTCAGCACCGCACAACGACTGTCCTCTATGGACAACCCGCCGAGGCTGTGGTGCGTGACGCGGGGCGTGCGGGAGAGCGCGACACCGCAGGCGCTGGCGCAGTCGACGCTGTGGGGTCTGGGCAGGGTGCTCGCCGGGGAGTACGAGGAGTTCTGGGGCGGCATCGTAGACCTGCCCGCCGACGGACGGACCGACCGGCTCGCCGAGGTGGTCGAGGCCGCTCCGGGAGAAGACGTGATCGCGATCCGCGACCGGATCGAGGTCGCCAAGCTCCGCAGGACCACCAGGGACGTGACGCACCAGCCCCTGACGTGCCGTCCCGACGGCACCTACCTCGTCACGGGCGGGCTCGGCGTGCTCGGCCTGGAGGTCGCGCAGTGGCTCGCCGAACGGGGCGCCAGGAGGCTCGTGCTGGCCGGACGCCGGCCGTTCCCGGCCCGCCGCGACTGGGACGCGCACCCCGACCGGCGGCAGGTCGACGCCCTGCGCAAGCTGGAGGAGGCGGGCGTGACGGTCCGCACCATCGCGCTCGACGTCGCCGACCTCGCGGACGCGCAGCGGCTCGCCGACCTCGACCTGCCGCCCATCAGGGGCGTCGTGCACGCCGCCGGTGTGCTCGACAACCGGCTGGCGGCCAACGTGGACGAGGACTCGCTGCGCACGGTGCTGGCGCCGAAGGTGCAGGGTGCGTGGAACCTGCACACCGTCTTCCCGCCCGGCAGTCTCGACTTCCTGGTGCTCTTCTCGTCGTGCGGCCAGCTGCTCGGCCTGCCCGGCCAGGCCACCTACGGTGCCGCGAACGCGTTCCTCGACGCGCTCGCGTCCCACCGCGACGACGTCACGAGCTTCGGCTGGACGTCATGGCGCGACCAGGGCATGGCGGCCAACGACGCCGTCGACCGCCAGCTCAGCGCACGGGGCGTCACGGACATCTCGGCCGCGGAAGCGTTCCGGGCGTGGGACTTCGCGGCCGTGCGGGGCCCCGGCCACTACCCGGTGCTGCGCACCGTCTCCGGTGAGGACGTGGAACGCCCGCCACTGCTGAGCGAGCTGACCGACGTCGTCGAGCCCACGACCGCCGCGGAGACCGACGACTTCGACGGCCTGCCACACGAGCAGCTCAAGGCGCACCTGGTCGAGGTCGTCGGCGCGCAGATCGCGGGCGAGATGCGCCTGCCCGCCGCCGACCTGGACATCCGCAGGTCGCTGGTGGAGCAGGGGCTCGACTCGGTAATGACCATCGCCGTGCGGCGGCGGCTGGAGAAGCGGTTCGGCCGCAAGCTGCCGTCCACGCTGCTGTGGCACCAGCCCAGCGTCTCCGCCATCGCGGACCACCTGGCGGACGAGCTCGTCTGACACCACGACGACGGAGGGGCTTTCCCGGTCCGGCCGGGAAAGCCCCTCTTTCGTCGTCCGCAAGCGCGCACACGAGAACGGGCCGGCTCCCGCAGGAGCCGGCCCGTCGCGGTCCGGTGTCAGAAGCCGGGCGCCGAGGTGGGCGCTCGAAGCGTGCCCAGGTACGGGTGCCAGAGGTGGTCGGGGTTGGCCTCCACCGCGGCCACGACCTCCTTCATCGCCTTCAGCGCCTTGGGCTCCTCGCCGTCGTAGACGTCGCCCTGCAACATCTTGAGCACGTCCACCCGGTAGCGGTGGTCCTGCACGAAAGCGGTGAAGAGCACGTTGAGCCGGTAGTAGATGGAGATGAACTCGTACCAGTACTTCACCGCGCGGCGCAGCTTGTTCTCGTACGTGGCGAAGCGTTCCCGCTCGTACGAGCCGGCCTCGTGCGCGTTGATGATGTCCTGCGAGGCGATCCGGGCGCTGTTGAGCGCGACGCTCACGCCGCTGGAGAAGATCGGGTCGACGAACCGCGCCGCGTCGCCGATCAGCACGAACCGGTCGCCGCAGATCTGCGTCATCGCGTAGCTGTAGTCGCCCTCGACCTTGAACGGGCGGACCTGCCGCGAGTTCTTGAGCGCGTCGGCCAGCTCCGGGCGGCTCGACACGAAGTCCCAGAAGAACTCCTCGCGGTCGCCGGAGCTCTCGCGGAACCGCTTCTTCTGCGTCACCACCCCGATCGACGTGACGGTGTCGGTGATCGGGATCTGCCACACCCAGGTGTCCTTGATGGGCAGGAAGTGCACGAAGATGTGGTCGGCCTGCGAGGCGTCGCCCGCGAACGCGTCCCGGTCGAGCCCCTCGAACCAGGTGTGCACCGCGTACTGGTCGAACACCGGGTCGTTGACCTTCACCTTGAGCTGCTTGCCGAGCAGCGTCTGGCGGCCGGACGCGTCGACGACCATGCGGGCGGTGAACGGGACGTCCCGCGGCCCGAACCGGCACGTCAGCCGCACCAGGTCGGGGTCGGAGAAGTCGACGTCGCGCACGCGCACGCCGTTGAACACGGTGGCGCCCTGCTCCTGGGCGTGCTTGAGCAGGATCGCGTCGAACCGGCCGCGGTCGACGTGGAACGTGTAGTCGCGGTCGACCCCGGGCTGGTTGCGTTCCACGAACTGGATGTCCGCGGTCCAGCCGTGGCTCAGGCCGCTGTACCCCATCTTGGGGATGTCGCGCGACTCGGCGGAGGTCCAGGAGGCGCCGTACTTCTTCGGGAAGCCCGCCTCGTCGATCTTGTCCAGCGCGCCGATCTCGGCGAGCACGGGGGTCGTGGCGGGCACGAGCGACTCGCCGACGTGCTCGCGCGGGAACGTCTCGCCCTCGAAGACCACCACGGACAGGCCGGCCCTGGCCAGGTAGGACGCCATCGTGGACCCGGCGGGGCCGCCGCCGATGATCGCGACGTCGTAGTCGGCGCTCATGCCCGGCCCGCCTCGACGACGGACTCCGCGTGCAGCATCGCGGCGATCGTCCTGATGTCCGCGAAGTTCTTCGCGTCGATCTTGTCCAGCGGCACCTGCACGGCGAGCTCGTCGCGGATGAACGCCATCAGCACCGCGATCCGCAGCGAGTCGAGGATGCCGGACTCGATCAACGGCGTCGTGGCCGTGAGCGCCTGGTCACCGCTGTCCGCCAGGAACTCCCGCGCCACGAAGGCCAGGAGCACGGACGTGTAGTTTTCCTCGGTCATCCCATCCCACTTTCGTCCAGCAGCAGCGATTGTGCGGCCAGTTCTTCGTCGGACATCTGGTCGAGCTCCGCCCGCACCTGCTCCTCGACCACCTCGGCGAGGTCGGCGACCGTGCCGCCCTCGAAGACCGCGCGCATCGGCACGGTCACCTCGAACTCGGACTGGATCGTCGCGATCAGCCGGATGGCGAGGATCGAGTTGCCCCCGCTCGAGAAGAAGTGGCTGTGGGCGCCCACGGGCACCCCGAGCAGGTCGGTGAAGATCTCCGCGACGCGTTCCTCGACGACGCCGCGGGGTGCCACGAGCCCCTCCCCCGCCGCCTCGGCGGCGGGAAGTGCGGCGTGGTCGAGCTTTCCGTTGGCGTTCAACGGGAACGCGTCGAGCGCCGTGAACGTGCCCGGCACCATGTACGCGGGCAGCTTGCCCGCGCACCAGTCGGTCAGCGCCACCTCGCCCGCGACCGGCACGTAGTACGCGGCCAGCGCGCCCTCCCGTGCCACCACGACGGCGTCGCGGACCTCCGGGTGCTCGCTGATCACGGCGGCGATCTCGCCCGGTTCCACCCGGTAGCCCCGGATCTTGACCTGCTGGTCGCGCCGGCCGAGGAAGTCCACGTCACCGGTGGGCAGCAGGCGCGCCAGGTCGCCGGTGCGGTAGAACCGCGCGCCGGGCGGCCCGTACGGGTCGGGCAGGAACCGTTCCGCCGTGAGCTCCGGGCGGTGGGCGTAGCCGCGGGCGACACCCGCGCCGCCCACGTACACCTCGCCGACCACGCCGACCGGCACCGGCCGCAGCAGGTCGTCGAGGACGTGCATCGTCATGCCTGGCAACGGTTTCCCGATCGGCACGGAGTCGCCGACCGGCTCGCGCACCGGATAAACGCACGTGCCGACCGATGTCTCGGTCGGGCCGTACTCGTTGACGAGATTGCAGTGCACCCACTGCTCGGCGAGCCGAGGCGGTAGCGCCTCGCCCGCGACGACGATCACGTCGGCCAGACGCGCTCGCTCGTCGTGCGTCAGCTGGTGCGACAGCACGTCCAGGTGGCCGGGGGTGAGCTTGATGAAACCGAACGGCGCGGCCTCCAGCAGCCGGGCGCCCAGTTCGGACAGGTCGAGGTCCTGCGGCAGCAGGTGCGTCGAGTGGCCCGCCACCAGCGGTGCCCACACGTTCGGCACGACGAGGTCGAACGCGACCGACGAGAACACCGGTGCGCCACCGGTCTTCGCAAGCTCCCCCGCCGCCCAGCGGACGTGGTTCGCGAGACCGCGGTGCGGCACCTGCACGCCCTTCGGCCTGCCGGTCGAACCGGACGTGTAGATCACGTACGCGAGGCCGTCCAGGTCGGTCCGCCGGGGCAACGGACTCGCGTCGCCTCCCTCGTCCCCGGCCAGGACGACCTGCCCGCCGAACCGGTCCCGGTAAGCATCAGCGGTGACCAGGACGTCCGCCCTGGCGTCGGCCAGCACGTACCCGACGCGGTCGGCGGGGAAGTCCGGGTCGAGCGGCACGTAGGCGGCGCCCGCCTTCCACACCGCGAGGAACGCGGCGAGCAGGTCCGCGCCGCGGTCGAGGAGCACGCCGACCACCGACTCGGGACCGACCCCCCTGTCCCGCAACCGATGCGCGAGACGGGTGGCGTGCGCGTCGAGGTCGGCATAGGTCACGCTTCGCCCGCCGGTCACCAGCGCGACCGCGTCCGGGGTGGCGGCGGCCTGGCGTTCGAACTCGTCGAGCACCGACGTGACGACCGGTTCGACCGGGTTCTCGGTCCACTCGCGGACCGCGTCCCGTTCGTCGGCGGTCAGCAGGCCGACCGTGTCCAGCCGGGTGCGCGGGCTCTCCGCCAGGGAGTGGAGCAGGTGCTGGAAGTGCCGCGCCAGGCGGTCGACCGTCGAGTGGTCGAACAGCGCGGTCGCGTACTCCAGCATGCCGGTCATCGACCCGTCGGACTGGTTGCGCAGGTACAGCGTCAGGTCCGTCTTGGCGACCCGCGAGGCGGCGACCAGTGTGGACAGTTCGGCGTCGTCCTCGGGAGCGCCGGTCAGCTCGTCGCCGTGGAAGTCGAAAGCGACCTGGTAGAGCGGTGTGCGGGACAGGTCCCGTTCCGGCGCCAGCTCGGCCACGAGCCGTTCGAACGGCAGCTCCTGGTGCGCGAACGCCTCCTTGCACGTGTTGCGCACGGTCTCCAGCGCCTGCTCGAACGTCAGCTCGCCCGCCAGCCGGCACCGCAGCACCAGGCTGTTGAGGAAGAACCCGACGACGTCCTCGACCTCGGGCCGGTCCCGTCCCGCGACCGGCGTCCCGATCACCACGTCCCACTGGGCGGTGTAGCGGGCGAGCAGGGTCGCGTACGCGGTCAGCATCGTCATGAACGGCGTGGCGTCGCTGCGCCTGCCCAGCTCGGCCAGCGCTGCGGCGACCGGCGCCGGGATCGTGAAGCTCACGACCGCGCCCTGCGCCTCGCGGGCGGCGGGTCGTGGCCGGTCGGTGCGCAGGGCCAGCGGGGTCGAGCCCTCCAGCACCTGGCGCCAGTGCGTCAGCTCGCCTTCCAGCACGTCGTCGGTGAGCCGGTCCCGTTGCCACACCGCGAAGTCGGCGTAGTGGACGGTCGGCGCCGGAAGCTCCCGTCCCGCCAGGACCTCGTGGAACTCCCGTTCCAGCACCGCGGACGACCAGCCGTCGCACACGATGTGGTGCATCAGCACGACGAGCCGCTGCTGTTCGGGGAACAGCAACGCCCGCACGACCGGTCCGTTGGCGAGGTCGAAACCGCGGCGCGCGTCCTCGTCGAGGATCTCGGCGATCTCGTCCGGAGTGGTGCCGGTGACGACCCGCAGCTCCATCGGGCGGGGCGGGTCGATCAGCTGCAGAGGTTCGTCGGCGCCGAACCGGGTGCGCAGCGACTCGTGCCGGGCGACGAGCGCGTCCAGTGCGCGCCGGACGTCGGTCTCGGCGGCGTCCGTGCGCAGGAAGAGCCCGGACACCCACTCCCGCGAACGCGGGTGGATGCGGTCGAGCAGCCACAGCCGCTGCTGCCCGAACGACAGCGGCAACGGCCCGGTGCGCGGCACCGGCACGACGGGCACCGACGAGGCGGGCCTGGGGTCGATCAGCCGGGCCTGCGCGGTGACGGTGGTGGCACTCAGCAGCGCCGCCAGCGGGATCTCGACGCCGGTCGCCGCGCGGAGCCTGTTGCCGAGCCTCGTCAGCTGCAACGAGGAGCCGCCGAGCCGGAAGAAGTCGTCGTGCGCGCCGACCCTGGCGACGCCCAGCAGCTCGCGCCAGACCCCCGCGACGAGCTCCTCGGCCTCGGTGCCGGGAGCGGCGGCGGGCCCGGCACCGGGCACGGGCAGTGCGCGCCGGTCGACCTTGCCGCTCGACGTCATCGGGAACTCGTCCAGCTCCACGAACGCGGCGGGCACGTGGGTCTCCGGCAGCCGCGTGCCGAGGTACGCCGCCAGGTCGGCCTGCTCGCCCATCCGCACGTACGCCGCGAGGCGGGTCGCGCCGGTGGCCGCGTCGAACGGCGCGACGACGGCCTGCAGCACCGCCGGATGCGCCTGGAGCGCGGTCTCGACCTCGCCCGGCTCGATCCGCACGCCGTTGACCTTGACCTGGTGGTCGGTCCGGCCGAGGAACTCGAACGTCCCGTCGGCGCGCACCCGGACGAGGTCGCCGCTGCGGTACAGGCGGGAACCGGGCGGGCCGCCGGGGTCGGGCACGAACCGCTCCGCCGTCAGCGCGGGGTTGCCGAGGTAGCCGTGCGCCACACCGGGTCCGCCGAGCAGCAGCTCGCCGTCCGGGGCGACAACCGCGCGCACGCCGTCGATCGGCGCCCCGATCGGCACCGGTCCCGACCGTTGCAACGAGTCGGCCTCGTGCGCGGTCGCCTCGACCGAGCACTCCGTCGGCCCGTAGGTGTTCCACACCGTGACGTCGCAGTTCCCGGCGGCGCGCAGGAACCGTTGGACGAGGTCGGCGTGCAGCTGCTCGCCGCCGGACGACAGCACGCGCAACGTCGTGCAGTCCGCCCACCCCGGCTCTTCGACGAGTGCGCGCAGCACCGAGGGCACCACCTGGAGCACGGTGATCCCGTGTTCCACGACCGCGCGGGTGATGGCGGCGGCGTCCCGTTCCGCCCCGGCCGGCGCGAGCACGACGGTCGCGCCGCTGATCAGGGGCGCCCAGATCTCCCAGCAGGCGGCGTCGAAGGTGATCGCGGTCTTCTGCAACACCCGGTCCCCTGCCTGGAGCCCGAGCGAGCGGACACGCCACCCCAGGTGGTTGCCGATGCCGGCATGGCTGATGACCACGCCCTTGGGCGTCCCGGTCGAGCCGGAGGTGTGCAGCACGTACGCCGGGTGGTCACCGGAGACCGGCACGTCCGGAGCGCTGAAGTCCTGCTCCCCCAACGCGTCCGCCACCACGTCCGCGTCGATCACGAGACGTGGCCCGGCGTCCGCCAGCAGGGTCTCGATACGTGCCGCCGGGTGGGTGGGGTCGATCGGCAGGTAGGCCGCGCCCGCCTTCCACACGGCCAGCAGGGCGACGATCAGGTCCGCGCTCCGCGGCAGCCGCACGGCGACCACGTCGGCGGGACGCACACCGTTGGCGCGCAAGGAGTGCGCGAGCTGGTTCGACCGCCGGTCGAGCTCGCGATAGGACACTTCGCGGGTGCCTTCGACCAGTGCGACCGCGTCCGGTGACGAAGCCGCCTGCCGCGCTATCAGTTCGTGGGACACGGTCGGTTGCGCTACGCCGTTCATCGTTTCTCCACCTGTGCGCAGATAGACGGGTTGCCGCGATCGAACTTCCCGGCGGCCCCGATACTCGACCTATACTTCGACTATCCGGTCGGCACGGGACCAGCGGGAGTCCTCGCGGAAGAGCGCGGCGAGCCCTTCGGCCGACTCGTCGAAGTAGAAGTGCCCGCCGGGCTGCACGACCGCCTCGAACGGCCCGATCGTGAGCTCCTGCCACCGGCGCACGTCGTCGGGCGACACCGAGTCGTCGGCGTCCCCGGCGATCGCGGTCACCGGACACGTCAGCGGCGCGGCCGTGCGGTACCGGTACGTCTCGATCATCCGGAAGTCGTTGCGCAGCGCGGGAAGCGAGAGCTGCCACAGCTCGTCGTCCGCCAGCAGCGCCGCACCGGAACCGCCGAGCGAACGGACGTACGCGCGGATCTCCTCGTCGGCGATGACCGTGGTGCGCGGCCGGCGCGCCGGTGGCGCGTCGCAGGCCGAGACGTACAGCCGCGCCAGCCGCGACGGGAACCGGGGTTGCAGGCGTCTCGCCACCTCGTACGCCACGGTGGCGCCCATGCTGTGCCCGAAGAACGCGGTCGGGCGGGTCAGCAGCGGCGCGATCTCCACCGCGATCTGCCCGGCCAGCGCGGCGATGTCGGCCGGTGGAGGGTCGCCGAAGCGGTCCTGGCGTCCCGGGTACTGCACGGCCACGACGGCCGTCGACGGACCGAGGAGCTCGGCCCAGCCCCGGAACGCGCTGGCCGCGCCGCCCGCGTGCGGGAAGCACACGAGCTGGCGCGGTGCCTGCGGCCGGGGCACGAAGGTGCGGAACGAGCGGAAGGACCTCACCGCGCCTCCAGCGAGACGGGCAGGCGCTTCAGGAACCGGAAGTTGATGCTCTCCAGCCACACCGGCGCCGGGTCCAGCAGCGTGAACGAGGAGAACCGGTCCAGGAACCGGGAGACGGCGATCTCGATCTCGGCCAGGGCGAGCGAGGCGCCGAGGCAGTAGTGGATGCCGTGCCCGAACGACAGGTGGTCGTGCGCCTTGCGCGTCACGTCCAGCCGGTCCGGCGACTCGTACCGCAGCGGGTCGCGGTTGCCGGCGCCGAGCACGAGCGCGACGGACTGGTCGCGTTCGATCCGGTGGCCCGCGATCTCGATCTCCTCGAGCGCGACGCGGCTGGTGAACTGCACCGAGCTGTCGTAGCGCATGAACTCGTGCGCGGCGTTGGCGGCGAGCGACGGCTGCTCGCGCAGCAGGGTCTGCTGGTCCGGGTGCTCGGCCAGGGCCAGCACGGCGTTGCCGATGAGGTGCGTGGTCGTCGCCTGGCCCGCGTCGATGAGCAGCAGGAAGTTCGCGAAGATCTCGTCCTCGGTGTACTCGTCGCGTTCGAGCCGGCCGGAGACCATCTTCGTGAAGAGGTCCGTGCCGGTGCCGTCGCGGCGGGCCTGCGCGCCCTCGTCGAACAGCCCGCGCAGCGCGGTGATCCGCGGGACCTCCCTGCGGGACTGGGTGAAGAACTCGTGCAGCAGGCCCTGCCAGCTCTCCAGCAGGTGCGCGCCGCGCTCCGGCACGCCCGCCAGCTGGGTGATCACGTCGCGGGTGAGCGGTTCGGAGAAGTCGGCGACCACGTCCATCCGGCCGCGGGCGGCGGCCTCGTCGAGCAGCTCCTCGACCCGTGCGGCGATCACCGACCGGATCTCCTTGATGAACCGCGGTGTCAGGCCGGGGCGCAGCAGCTGGCGCAGCCGGGTGTGCCGGGGCGGCTCGTTGAACAGCATCATGGGCGCCAGGGCGTCCTTCAGCGGCGCGAGCCCGGTGCGCGCGCTGTCCGGCAGCTGCTCGTAGAACGACTCGATGCGCGCGCCGGACAGCCGGGGGTCCTTGGACAGCTCGGTGATCTCCCGGTGTCCCAGCACGATCCAGGTGCGCATCCACTCGTCCCAGTGCACCGGCCCCGTCTCGCGCAGCCGCCGGTACAGCGGGTACGGGTCGGCCTGCCCGTACTGGCTGAACAGGCTCGTCGTCTCGATCGACTTGGTCACGTGGTCACTCCTTCGCGGTACCGCGTGGTGCGGATGACGGGCGAAAGCCCTGCGGTCACGGCCAGTGCGGCCATCACGGCGCTCACGCCGAGCACGGTGCTGCCCACGGTCAGCGAGGCCAGCAGGAAGCCGGCGGCGAGCGCGCCGAACGAGTTCGCGCCCGAGCTGAGCAGCCCGGCGACGGCGCCGACCCTGCCCTGCATGCCGTCCGGGGTGACCTGCACCTGGTACACGCCCGCCATCACGTTGATCAGCGCCCCGGCGAACGACATGCCCGCGAACACCGCGCCGAGCAGCACGGGGTTCGTGGTCAGCGCGACCAGCGGCATGAACGCCGCCCAGACCGCGAAGACGACGATGATCACCACGCCGGGCCGCAGCCTGCGCACGAACCACGAACCGCTCATCGCGCCCAGCACGCCGCCGACGCCGGACGCTGCGCCGATGACGCCGATGACGGCGGGTGAGCCGCCGCTGTTCCTGATCGTCACGGCGAGGCTCAGCGAGAGCACCTGGAACAGGACGTTGGTGCACCCCACCAGCAGCACGGCGGACCGCAGGAACCGTTGTCCCAGCAGCCATCGGATGCCCTCGGCGATCTCCGCCCGCACGTCACGCCGCCCGCTCTCGCGGGAGGTCTGGAACTCCTTGCGGATCAGCAGCAACGTCAGCAACGCCACGAGGTGGCCGAGCGCCGTGAAGACGAACGGCGCCCAGCGCACCAGCGCGAACAGCGCGCTGCCGAGCGGCTGGCCGAGCAGTCCCGCCGCCCGGCTGCGCGCCTCGTTCTGCGACAACGCGGCGGGCAGGTGCTCCGGCTCCACGACGTTGCGCACCGCCGCGCGTTCGGACAGGCGGTAGAAGATCTGCGCGCTGCCCTCCAGGAACGCGACGACCAGCAGGTGCGGCAGCCACAACGTCCCGAACAGCAACGAGACCGCCACGCTGCCGATCGACACGAACGACACGGCGTCGCAGGTGATCATCACGCGCCGCCGGTCCCAGCGGTCGACGAACACCCCGGCCGGCAGCTGGAGCAGCAGCATCGGCAGCAGTGCCGCGAAGCCGACGAGTCCCGCCTGGACCGGCGACCCGCCGTACCAGATCATCAGCAGCGGGTACGTGACACCGGTGATCGTGCCGCCCAGCGCGGAGATCCCCGCGCCCGTCCACAGCAGCCGGAAGTCCCGGTTCTGCCGCAGCGGGCGCGCCTGCGTGACGCTCACAGGTCACCGTCGAGCAGCGACGTGTGCTGCCGGACCACGGCGGCGCCCGCGTCCGAGTTGGTCAGCGCCACGAACCCGGTGCCCTGACCGATGCGGCACATCGCCATCGCGTGGTAGCCGCCGCCGGTGCCGCCGTGCCCGAACTGGACGTCCGTGCCGAGGTCGTCGACGACGACGCCGAGCCCGTACGCGCTGTGCCGGTGTTGCGGTGTCAGCATCTCCCGCGCCAGCTCCCGCGTCAGCACCGCTCCCGGCTCGCCGAGGTAGGACCGGCGGATCTCCAGCAGGAGCAGCGCGAGGTCGGCCGAGGTCGTCCAGAGCCCGGCCGCGGCCTGTCCCGGCCACAGCAGCCAGCCGCCGTCGACCGGACGGCCCTCCTCGTCGTGACCCGGCGCCGCGTCCCTGTCGTCGGGGAACGTGTGGCCGAAGCCGCTGTTCCTCATGCCGAGCGGCGTGAACACGAGGTCGCGGGCCAGTTCCGGGAACGGCCGCCCGGTGACGTCGGTCAGCAGCTGCTCCACCACCGTGTAGTGGATGTCCGCCTTGCGGAAGAGCGTTCCCGGCGCCACTCCCAGCCTGGTCTCGGCCAGCAGGTCGGTGAGCGCGGGGACGTCCGTGCCGCGCGGGTGGCCGGTGCTCGGCGTCGGTTCCAGCCCGGAGAGGTGCCCGAGCAGGTGCCGCAACGTCATGGGCGACGGCGCGGACCAGCTGGTCAGGTACGTGTTCACGTCCTCGTCGAGGTCGAGAACGCCTTGCCGCACCAGGTGCAGCGCGGCGAACGCCGTCACCGTCTTGCTCAGCGAGCCGACCTGGAAGACGGTGTCCCTGCCCGCCTCGCCGCGGCTCCGCACCTCGGCCAGCTCACCGTCCCGGATGACGGCGACACTCACGGCGGGGACGCTCACCCGTGCCTCGGTGGGAGCGGGCGGGACGCGGTCCATCGCCGCGGCCACGGCGGCGAGGCTGTCGTCCTGGTAGATCGCCAGCAGCGACAGCGTCCTGCCCGAGCGCCGGGCCGCGGCGATCACCTGGAACACCAGGATCGAGTGGCCGCCGAGCTCGAAGAACCGGTCCTGGGACCCGACCCGGTCGACGCCGAGCAGTGCGCTCCAGAGGTCCGCGAGCCACTGCTCGGTGTCCGTGATCGGTTCCTGGTACTGCCGCCGCGCGAACGCCTCCCCGTCCGGCGCCGGCAACGCGCGCTGGTCGAGCTTTCCGTTGGCGGTCAGCGGAATCCGGTCGAGCCGGACGAACGCGGCCGGGATCATGTGCGCGGGCAGCCGTTCGGTGAGCCAGCCCCGCAGCTCCTGCCGTTCGCCGACGACGTAGGCGACGAGCCGCTGCCCGTCGGCCACGACTCGGGCGTCGTCGACCCGCTCGGCCAGCACGGCCTCGATCTCGCCGAGCTCCACCCGGAACCCGCGGATCTTCACCTGCCCGTCGCCGCGGCCCAGGAAGTCGAGGTCGCCGGACGGCAGCACCCGCGCGAGGTCGCCGGTGCGGTACAGCCGGGAGCCGGGAGCACCGAACGGGTCCGGCACGAACCGCTCCGCCGTCAGCTCCGGCTGCCCCAGGTAACCGCGGGCCACGCCGGTTCCGCCGACGTACAGCTCCCCCGGCACGCCGACCGGCACCGGCTGCAGCCAGGAGTCCAGCACGTAGCTCGTCACCCCCGGCAGCGGCCTGCCGATCGGCACCACACCACCCTCATGACCGGCCGGGACCGTGAACTCGTTGGACGTCACCGTGATCTCGGTGGGCCCGTAGGAGTTGACCACCCGGCCGTCGGCCAGCGCGCGGGCCTCGGCGACGACGTGACCGGAGACGGCCTCGCCCCCGACCACCAGGTCCCTGGCGAGCACGCGGTCCACCTGGCCGATGACCAGCTCCAGGTGGCTGCGGGTCAGCTCGATGAAGTCGAACGGCCCGTTCTCGGCCAGCCACGACCCGAGTGCGTCGAGGTCCAGGTCCCCGGGCGCCACGGACAACGGCAGCCCGGCCGTCAGCGGTCCGTACACATTGGACACGACCATGTCGTAGGCGATCGAGGCGAACAGCGGCGCGCCCCGGTCGACCAGGTACTCCGACCTCACGTACGACAGGAAGTTCGCCAGGCCGCGGTGCGTGACCTGCACACCCTTGGGGCGGCCGGTCGACCCGGACGTGTAGATGACGTACGCCAGCCGGTCGAGGTCGGTGCTGCGTGCGGGAGCGTCGGACGGCAGGGCGTCGAGCGGCTCGGCGTCGACCAGCAGCCGGGGTCCGTCGAAGTCCGCCGCGCACGCCGACTCGGTGACCAGTGCGGCGCAGTCGCGCAGCATCCCGGCCAGCCGCACCGGCGGGAACGACGGGTCGAGCGGCACGTAGGCCGCGCCCGCCTTCCACACGCCCAGCAGCGTCGCGACGAGGTCCACGCCCCTGCCGAGCAGCACGCCGACGACCGACTCGGTGCCCACGCCCGCCGACCGCAGCCAGTGCGCGACGCGGTTGGCCCGCACGTCGAGCTCGGCGTAGGACACCGCCTTGCCGTCGTGGAGCACCGCGGGTGCGCCCGGAGTGGCCGCCACGTGCTCCTCGAACCGGTCGAGCGCGCAGCCGGTCACCGTCGCGGCCGGTCCGGCGGGCAGCACGAGCGAGTCCTCTGGCAGGAACGCCTCACGCGGGTCACCAGCGGTGTCGGCGGCGATCGCCTCCAGCACCGCCCGGTACATCGCCGCCAGCCGCTCCCCGTTCTCCCTGCTCACGAAGGACGCGTCGCAGGCGAGGAACACGCAGGCGTCGGAGGCGGTGACGGCGAGCGGGAACTCGTCGCGGCTGAAGCCCTCGGTGGGGTCGCCGGCGACGTCGAGCGTGCCGAAGTCCTCGTAGCTGAAGTACACCTGCACGAGACGCCCGCCACCGGCGAGCCCGTGCTGGATCGCGGGCATCGGGAAGTGCCGGTGCGGCCACGCCTCCAGCTCACGGTCGAACACCTGCCGGACGAGAGCGGCCCACGTCGGCGCGGACAGCTCCACCGGGAACGGCACGGTGTTGAGGTGCGTGCCGTACACCCGGTCGCCGCCGTCGGGACGGCAGTGGGTGACGAGCCCGGAGTGGAACCGCCGCGCGGGCGTCAGCTGCCCCAGCACCTTCAGGTGGGCGGCGAGCAGCACGCTCTTCACCGACACGCCGATCGCGGCCGCGGCCTCCCTGAGCGGCAGGTCGTCCAGCGGCACCCGGAGCTGGTAGCCGTCCCCGGCACCGCCCCAGCCGTCCGGCAGCGTGAACCGCTCGTAGGTGTCGACGACGTCCTGCCAGTACGCGCGGTCCTCTGTGGACTCCAGCGCCCGCAGCTCGGCGGCGACGGTGTCGGCGTAGCGCAGGACGGGCGGCGTGAAGACCGGCAGGTCGGCACCGTCGCGCATCGCCCGGTAGGTCTCCAGCAGCTCGGTCCGCAGGGTGCTGAACGTCCAGCCGTCGATGATCACGTGCGACTGGGTGATCGTGAGCTGCCACTCCCCGCCCGCCAGCCGGTGCACGCACACCCTCAGCAACGGCGCCTGGTCATGCGGGAGCAAGGTCTCGCTCTCGGTGCGCAACGCCGCGCGGACCACGTCGTCCGGGTCCTCGGCCGTGGTCAGGTCGACGACCTTCAACGGCACCAGAACGGACGAGTGGACGAGCTGCATCGGCACGGAGAACCGTTCCGTGTCAACGGACGTCCGCAGCGCGTCGTGCCGTTCGGCCAGAAGCTCCAGGGTCTTCCGCAACGCGTCGCGTGAGAACGGCTCGTCCGCTCCGATCCGCACGGACGCCACCCGGTGGTAGGCGCGCGGGCCGTCGCCGGACAGCATCTCGGCCAGCATGCCGGTCTGCGTCTGCGTCAACGGGTAGGCGTCGGCGAGACCGGACGGCAGCAGTGCGCGGTCGGCGTCCGTCAGCAGTGCGAACGGCGCCACCGGCTCCACCGCGCGAGCCCCGGAGGAGCGGGCGAGCAGCGCCGAGATCGTCTGGTGCCGCAGCACGTCGAGCGCCGTCACCAGCACTCCGGCCGCGCGCATCTCGCCGACGATCATCACCGCGCGGATCGAGTCGCCGCCGAGCTCGAAGAACCCGTCTGCCAGGCCGACGCGGTCGACGCCGAGCACCTGGCACCAGATCGCGGCGACCCGTTCCTCCAGCGGCGTCGCGGGGGCGACGAACTCGGCGCCCGCGAACGCGTCCCGGTCGGGGGCCGGCAACGCCCGCTTGTCCAGCTTCCCGTTGGGCGTCAGCGGAACGCGGTCGAGGACGGGGTACGCGGCCGGGATCATGTAGTCGGGCAACGTCCTGCCGAGCCACGCCCGCAGCTCGGCGGGATCGAGGTCGCCCGCCGGGACGACGTAGCCGACCAGGCTCTCGTCCCGCAGCACGACCACCGCCTCGCGCACGCCGGGGTGCCCGAGCAGCGCCGTCTCGATCTCGCCCAGCTCGACCCGGTAGCCGCGGATCTTGATCTGGTCGTCGGCCCGCCCGGCGAACTCCAGGCTGCCGTCCGGGCGGCGCACGGCCAGGTCGCCGCTGCGGTAGAGGCGGGAACCGGGCGCGCCGAACGGGTCGGGCACGAACCGTTCGGCCGTCAGCTCCGGCCGGTTCAGGTACCCCCGCGCCACACCGGGGCCGCCGACGTGGATCTCGCCGCGCGTCCCGGCCGGCACGAGGTTGCCGAAGGCGTCGAGCAGGTGCACGGTCAGGTCGCTCAGCGGCCTGCCGATCGGGTTGCCCGCGCCCGGCGCCAGGTCGCGCTTGGCCAGCCGGTGGTAGGTGGTGTGCACGGTCGTCTCGGTGATGCCGTACATGTTGACCAGCGCGACCCTGCCGAGACCGACGCGGTCGGCCCACGGCCGCAGTTCCGCGATCTCCAGCTTCTCGCCCGCGAAGACCACCGCCCGCAGGGACAGCCGCCCGATGCGTTCGTCGCCGTCCGCGGCGGCGGCCACGATCGACCGGAACGCCGACGGCGTCTGGCTGAGCACCGTGACCTCGTTGTCCACCAACAGGTCGAGGAAGTCCTCCGGTGAGCGAGTGACCTCACGCGGGACGACCACGAGCGTGCCGCCGTGCAGGAGCGCGCCCCACATCTCGAACACCGACACGTCGAACGCGTACGAGTGGAACATCGACCACACATCGGACTCGTCGAACGCGTAGTGCTCCTGCGCGGTCTCCATCAACCGCACGACGTTGGCATGGGTGAGGCACACGCCCTTGGGTTTGCCCGTCGAACCGGACGTGTAGATCGTGTAGATGAGGTTGTCCGGCACCGTGACGCGGGTGGGGTTGGTGTCCGGTCCGCCGGGCAGCTCGTTCATCACGGCCGCCGTCACGACGACCGAGACACCGGCGTCCTCCTGCACGTACCGCAGCCGCTCGGGCGGGTTCACCGGGTCCAGCGGCAGGTAGCCGGCGCCGGACTTCAGCACACCCAGCAACGCCGGCAACAGGTCAGGTCCGCGTTCCAGGGAGACACCGACCAGCTGCTCCGGACCGACACCCAGCCCACGCAGATGGTGCGCCAACCGGTTCGCCCGAGCGTTCAGCTCCGCATACGTCAACGACGCGCCACCGGCCACCACGGCGACCGCGTCCGGAGTGCGTTCCACCTGCTGCTCGAACAGCTCGTGCACGCAGGACGTGACGGGCCCGGCGGACGTGGTTCCCCTCGTCGCCTGTTCCAGCAACCGTTCGCGCTCGCCGCGCGGCAGGTACACCGCACGCGCGTCACCGTCCACATCGGACGCCATCGCCTCCAGCACCGAGCGGTACATCCCGGCGAGGCGTTCGGTGTTCGCCCGGCTGAGGACCCGCTCGTGCGAGTTCACCCAGAGCCGGTCGCCCCGGTTGAAGATCGACAGGTCGAACTCGTTGGGACCGATGTTCATCCGGGTCCCGGTGGCGACCCGGTCGGTGTCGACCTGGTGGAAGTCGAGGTAGTTGAACAGCACGTTGATCAGCCGTCCACCGCCCCACTCGTGCTGCACCGCGGGCATCGGGTAGCGGCGGTGCGCCCACAGCCGGACCTCGCCCTCGAAGACCTGCGTGAGCAGCTCGCGCCAGGTCCGGGCGCCGCGGTCGATGCCCATCGGCAGCGTGTTGAGGTACATGCCCGGCACGCGGTCCGCGCCGAGCACCTCGGGACGCACGTCGCACACCAGCCCGGTGTGGTAGGCGGGTTCGTCGGTGACCTGGCCCATGACCTTGAGGTGCGCGGCCAGCAGCACGCTCTTCATCGACACCCCGGCGGTCGCCGCCAGCGCGCGCAGCGACTCCCCGAGGTCCTCGAACGGCACCTCGACGTACACGCGTTCGTCGGAGTCGCCCGCCCACTCGGGCGGCATCGAGACCGGCACCTGCGAGGTGGTGACGTCCCTCCAGTACGCGCGGTCGGCGTCGGAGCGCAACGCGGCCAGCTCGCCCGCGATGGTGTCGGCGAAGCGCACCCGCGGCCGGTCGTACGGCGCGGGCTCCTCGCCGTCGCGGATCGCCCGGTAGACGTCGAGCAGCTCCATGAGCAGCAGGTGGTAGCTCCAGCCCTCGGTGATCGCGTGCGACTGGGTGAACGTCACCCACCACGCGTCGTCGCTCTCGACGTGCGCGATGATCCGCATGAGCGGCGCCTTCGCCACGTCGAACAGGGCCGCGCGCTGCTCGGCGGCGAGGTCCTGCCGGACCCGGCCGAGGTCCTCTTCCGAGAGTCCGCGGACGTCCCTGAACTCGACCGGGAGGTCCACCTCCCGGTGCACCAGCTGCACCGGCACGGAGAAGCCGGTGAGCCGGAACGACGTGCGCAGCACCTCGTGCCGGTCGGCGAGGACGCGGGCCGCCGCCTCCAGCGCGGCGGGCACGAGCGGCTCGGGTTCGGTCACCCGGAACGTGTTGATGATGTGGTACGGGTGGCGGCCGTCGTCGGCCAGCATCTCGATGATCATGCCGAGCTGCGTGCGGCCCACCGGGTAGGCGTCCACGACGTCGCCGGGCAGCGCGGCCCGGTCGGCGGCGGTGAGCAGCTCGAACGGCGCGACGAACACGTCGTCGCCCGCCGCGTCCCTGCCGGAGATCATCCGGCACAGGTTCTCGACCGTGCGCGCCTCGAAGACGTCCCTCACGGCGACGTCGAACCCGTCCGCGCGCAACGCGCCGACCAGGCCGACGGCCCGGATCGAGTCGCCGCCGAGGTCGAAGAACCCGTCCCGCACGCCGACCCGGTCGAGGCCGAGCGACGTCCGCCAGATCTCCGCGACGCGCTCCTCCACCGGGGTGCGCGGCGCGAGGTGGTCGCCGCGGGCGAACGCGTCGTCACCGGGCGCCGGGAGGGCCTTGCGGTCCTGCTTGCCGTTGGGCGTCAACGGGAACTCGTCCAGCAGCACGAACGCGGCGGGCACCATGTAGTCGGGCAGCGTGTCCGCGAGCCGGTCGCGCAGCGTCTCGCGGGAGACCTCCGCGACCGCCGTGTAGTAGGCGACGAGCCGTTCGTCGCGGACCACCACGAGCGCCTGGCCGACCTCGTCGGACGCGGCCAGCGCGGCCTCGATCTCACCGAGCTCGATCCGGTGCCCGCGCACCTTGACCTGGTCGTCGATCCGGCCGAGGAAGTCCAGCGCTCCGTCGGGCCGCCAGCTCACCAGGTCGCCGGTGCGGTAGAGCCGCGTGCCCGCCGGCCCGAACGGGTCGGGGACGAACCGCTCGGCCGTGAGGCCGGGCCGGTTCAGGTAGCCGCGGCCGACGCCGAGCCCGCCGACGAACAGCTCACCGGCGACACCGGACGGCACCGGCTCCAGCCGGGAGTCCAGGACGTACAGCCGGGTGTTGCGGATCGACTCGCCGATCGGCACCCGGTGCCCGCGCAGCTCACCGGACAGGAACGCGTGCGTCACGTCGTCCGAGCACTCGGTCGGGCCGTAGGCGTTGACGAGCGGGATGCGCGGGAACCTCGCGAACCACTGCGTGCACAGCTCGGGCGGCAGCGCCTCGCCGGTGACCATCAGCCACCGCAGGTCCGGCAGCTGCGGCACGGACCGCCCCTGCAAAGCGGTGCGCAGCAGGGACGGCACGACCTCCAGCACGGAGATCCGTTCGCGCGCGGTCAGGCCGAACAACGCCTCCGGGTCGAGCGCGGTGTGCGCGTCGACCACCCGCACCGCTCCGCCGACGACCAGCGGCGCGAGCATCTGCCACACCGAGATGTCGAACGTGGGCGAGGCGTTCTGCACCACGCTGTCGGCGGCGGTGAGGCCGAGGTCCTCGATCTTGGCGAGCAGGTGGTTGCCCATGCCGCCGCGGCGGACCATCACGCCCTTGGGGCGGCCGGTCGAGCCGGACGTGTAGATGACGTACGCCAGGTTGTCCGGCGTCGCCCGTGCGAGTGGGTTCCGCGCGGAGCGACCGGACCACTCCCCCGGCTCGTCGATCAGCACGGTGCGCTCGTGCGGCACGCTTTCGCTCACGGACTTCCGCGTGACCAGCAGCTTCGCGTCGGCGTCCGCGAGCACGAAGGCCAGCCGGGCGGACGGGGTCTCCGGGTCGAGCGGCAGGTAGGCGCCACCCGCCTTGAGCACCGCGAGCACGGAGACGACCATCTCGGGTGAGCGTTCGAGGCAGATGCCGACCAGCACCTCGGGTCCGACCCCGAGGTCGGTGAGGTGCGCGGCCAGCCGGTTCACCTCGGCGTTGAGATCGGCGTAGGTGGTCGTGCGGTCGTCCGCGGTGAGGGCGACCGCGTCCGGGGTGAGCGCGGCCCAGCGTTCGAACTCCTGCTCCACGCACAGGTCCAGCGGTTCGCGTTCGGTCGAGGACGCCTCGATGAGCAGCCGCCTGCGTTCCCCGGAGGGCAGGTAGGTCACGCGGGCGTCGCCGTCGGGGTCGGACACCATCGCGTCGAGCACGGCCCGGTACATCCCGGCGAGCCGCTCACCGTCCGCGCGGGACAGCGCGGCGGTGTTCGTGGTGAGGTTCAGCCGGTTCGGGCGACAGTGCAGCGTCAGGTCGAACTCGGTCTGCGACACCGTGTAGCGCGACTCGACGTCCGGTCCCGCCGACTCCTCCTTCGGCAGGTCGACGTAGTTGAACGCCACGTCCGCCAGCCGCCCGCCGCGCCACTCGCGCTGGATCGCGGGCATCGGGTACCGGCGGTGCGGCCACAGCCCGACCTCGCGGTCGAACACCTGGAGCACCAGCTCGCGCCACGTCCTGGCGGAGCGGTCCACCGCGAACGGCACGGTGTTGAGGTGCATGCCGTACACCCGGTCCGCGCCCAGCAGCTCGGGCCGCGCGTCGCACACCAGGCCGACGTGGAACGCCGGCGCCTCGGTCAGCTGGCCCATCACCTTGACGTGCGCCGCCAGCAGGACGCTCTTGACCGAGACGTGCAGCTCGGTCGCCAGCGCGGTCAGGCTGGCCACGATGTCGTCGAGCGGCACGTGCACGTCGTAGCTCTCGCCCGGTTCCTCGCCGCGCCACGACTCGGGCAGCGGCACCGGGGTGTGCGTGTTGACCACGTCACGCCAGTAGGAGACGTCCTCCTCCGACGCCAGCGACGCCAGCTCGGCGGCGATGTAGTCGGCGTACCGGACCTCCGGCGCGGTGTACGGCGCGGGCGCGGCACCCGACCGCAGCCGCCGGTAGCAGCCGACCAGCTCGGCCAGCAGCCAGTTGTGGCTCCAGCCCTCGGTGACCGCGTGCGGCCGGCACAGCGAGAGCCACCAGCCCTCGTCGTCGGTGACGTGCGCGGCGACCCGCAGCAGTGGCGCGGTGTCGAGGTCGAACTGCGCGTTGCGTTGCTCTACCAGCGTTTCCATCAACGCCTCGTCGTCGCGGCCGTGGAGCTCGTAGACCGTCACCGGCGTGTCCACGGCGCCGTGCACGACCTGCATCGGCACCGAGTAGGTGTAGAGGTCGAACGACGTGCGCAGCATGTCGTGCCGTGCCACGACGATCCGGGTTGCCTCGCGCAGCGCCTCCGCGGAGAACGGGCCGTCGTCGGTGATCCGGTACGACACGAAGCTGCGGTAGGTGTCGACGCCGGTCAGCATCTCGACCACCATGCCGGTCTGCACCAACGACATGGGGTAGGCGTCGACCGTGCCGTCCGGCAGCTTCGCCCGGTCCGGGGCACCGATCAGCTCGAACGGCTGAACCGGGCCGCGCGTGCCGGTGAGGCCGTCCCGGCCGGAGAGCACCGCGGCCAGGCCGCTGACCGTGCGGTGCTCGAAGACGTCGGGCACCGAGACGTCCACGCCGCCCGCCCGCAGCGCGCCGACCAGCCGCACCGCGCGGATCGAGTCGCCGCCGAGCTCGAAGAACCCGTCGTGCACGCCCACCCGGTCCACGCCCAGCACGTCCCGCCAGACCGAGCTGATCCGCTCCTCGACGGGGGTGCGCGGCGCCACGTAGCTCGTGCGGGCGAACGCGTCCTCGTCCGGGTCCGGCAGGGCCCGCTGGTCCAGCTTTCCGTTGGCCGTCAACGGGATCGACTCGATCGCCACGAACGCCGACGGCACCATGTAGTCCGGCAGCTCCCGGCCGAGCGCCTCGCGCAGGTCGTCCGGAGCCTCCGGGACGACGTAGGCGACGAGCCGTTCGTCTCGGGCGATCACGACCGCGTCCCGCACAGCGGGGTGCGCCGTGAGAGCCACCTCGATCTCACCCAGTTCGATGCGGTAACCGCGGATCTTGACCTGGTGGTCCAGTCGCCCGAGGAAGTCGAGGCTCCCGTCCGCCCGGCGGCGGGCCAGGTCACCACTGCGGTACAAGCGGGACCCCGGCGCGCCGAACGAGTCGGGCACGAACCGTTCCGCCGTCAGCTCCGGCCGGTTCAGATACCCGCGCGCCACACCGGGGCCACCGACGTGGATCTCGCCCGGCACGCCGAGCGGCACGAGGTGACCGGAAGCGTCCAGCAGGTGCACGGACAGGTCGCGCAACGGCCTGCCGATCGCGTTGCCCGACAGCAGGTCGGCCTCGGTGATCCGGTGGTAGGTCGTGTGCACGGTCGTCTCGGTGATGCCATACATGTTGACCAGCGCGACCCGGTCGAGGCCGATCCGGTCGGTCCACGGCCGCAGCTCGGCCATCTCCAGCTTCTCGCCCGCGAAGACCACGGCCCTCACCGCGAGCAGGTCGACCCTCGGGTCGGCGGCGTTGGCGACGATCGACCGGAACGCCGACGGCGTCTGGCTGAGCACCGTGACCCCGTTGTCCACCAACAGGTCGAGGAAGTCCTCCGGTGAACGAGTCACCTCACGCGGGACGACCACGAGCGTGCCGCCGTGCAGCAACGCACCCCACATCTCGAACACCGACACGTCGAACGCGTACGAGTGGAACATCGACCACACATCGGACTCGTCGAACGCGTAATGCTCCTGCGCGGTCTCCATCAACCGCACCACGTTGCGGTGGGTCAGCACACAGCCCTTGGGCTTGCCCGTGGAACCGGACGTGTAGATCGTGTAGATCGCGTTGTCCGGCACCGTGACGTGGACGGGGTTGGTCTCGGGTCCGTCGGGCAGCTCGGCGAGCATCGACGCGGTCACGACAACGGAGACACCGGCGTCGTCCCGCACGAACTGCAACCGCTCGGGCGGGTTCACCGGGTCCAGCGGCAGATAACCCGCACCCGACTTCAACACACCCAGCAACGCCGGCAACAGGTCAGGCCCGCGTTCCAACGACACGCCAACCAACTGCTCCGGACCCGCACCCAGTCCACGCAGATGATGCGCCAACCGGTTCGCCCGAGCATTCAGCTCCGCGTACGTCAACGACACATCTCCGGCCACCACGGCAACCGCGTCCGGAGTGCGTTCCACCTGCTGCTCGAACAGCTCGTGCACGGACGCCGTCACGGGCACCGGCCGCGTCTCGCCCAGTTCGCGCAGCAAAGCCCGTTCGGCCTCGGGCAGGTAGACCTCCCGCGCGTCACCGTCCACATCGGACGCCATCGCTTCCAGCACCGCGCGGAACATCTGCGCGACGCGCTCGGCGTTGGACTGGCTGAGCACGTGGGAGTTGCTGCTGATGCTCAGCAGGCCGCCCAAGGTGGTGATGGCGAGCCCGAACTCGTTGGGGGCGTCGTTGAAGCCCCAGCCGTCCTCGGCCACCTCGGAGTCGAGCCGGTGGAAGTCGAGGTAGCCGAAGAACACGTCCACGAGGCGGTCGCCGCCGCCGCGGATGGCGGGCATCGGGTAGTGCCGGTGCGACCACGCCTCGATCTCCCGGTCGGACACCTGGCGCACCAGCTCCCGCCACGTGCGGGCGGTGCGGTCGGCGGGGAACGGCAGGGTGTTCAGGAAGTTGCCGAACAGCCGGTCGGCGCCGGTCGCCTCCGGCCGCGAGTGCGTGACCAGACCGGTGTGGAACGCGGGCTCGTCGGTCAGCTGGCTCATCACCTTGACGTGCGCGGCGACCAGCACGCTCTTCACCGACACCTTGGCCGCGGCGGCCAGTGCGCGCAGCCCGTCCGCCAGGTCGCCGAAGTCGATCCCGGCGCGCACGGTCTCCCGCGGCGCGGCGAGGTCGCCGTGCCAGCCGGCGGGGATCGTGAACTTGGCGTGCTCGTCGACCACACGCCGCCAGTAGGCGCCGTCCTCCTCGGACTCCAGGGCCGCCAGCTCGGCGGCGACGAAGTCCGCGTACCGCACGGGAACGGGCTCGTACCGTTCGGCGTCGAGGTCGTCGCGCACCCGGCGGTAGCAGCCCACCAGCTCCATCAGGAAGAGCTGGTTGCTCCAGCCGTCCATGACCGCGTGGTTCTGCGTGAACGAGCACAGCCACTGGTCGTCGGCCATGACGTGCGCGAACACCCGCAGCAGCGGCGACCCGGCGGACAGGTCGAACACATCCGCCCGTTCGGCGGCCACGAAGTCCGACACCGCGGCACGCCGTTCCCGCATGGCGAGCGGACGAAGGTCGCGCCATCCTGTCGGCGTCACGGCACTGGCGTGCACGAGCTGCATCGGCACCGAGAAGTCGGTCAGGTGCACCGACGTGCGCAGCACGTCGTGACGGGAGACGACGATCTGCACCGCGCGTTCGAACGCGGCCGGGTCGAACGGCCGGTCGTCGTGCACCACATACACGTTGACGTTGTGGTAGTTGCTGCGGCCGGTGTCGGCGAGCATCTCGACCAGCATGCCGGTCTGCACCTGCGACAACGGGTACGCGTCGGCGACCCCGTCCGGCAGTGCGGCCCGGTCGGCGTCCGAGACCAGGGCGAACGGCGCGACGAACTCCTCGGCGGCGGCCGCGTCACGTCCGGACAGCTGCGCGCACAACGCGGCCACGGTGCGGTGGTCGAAGACGTCCTTCACCGACACGTCGAGACCGGCTCCGCGCAGGGCGCCGATCAGCGCCACGGCCCGGATCGAGTCGCCGCCGAGCTCGAAGAAGTCGTCGTGCACGCCCAGCACGTCCGCTCCGAGCACGTCGGACCACACCGCCGCGACCCGTTCCTCCAGCGGGGTGCGCGGCGCCACGACAGAGGTGCGCGCGAAGGCGTCGTCACCGGGTGCGGGCAGCGCGTTGCGGTCGAGCTTGCCGTTGGCGTTCAACGGGATGGCGTCGAGCGGCACGAAGGCGGACGGCAGCATGTAGGCGGGCAGCACGGGCTCCAGCCGGGCCCGCAGCTCGGCGGGGTCGGGCGTCTCTCCGGCGACCAGGTACGCGACGAGCTGCTTCTCGCCGGGGGCGTCCTCGCGCAGCACCACCCGGACGTCCGCGACGCGCGGGTCCTCGGCGATGCGCGCCTCGATCTCGCCGAGCTCGACCCGGTAGCCGCGGATCTTGACCTGGCCGTCGCCGCGGCCGAGGAAGTCGACGTCGCCGGACGGCAGCAGCCGCACGACGTCGCCGCTGCGGTACAGCCGCGCGCCGGGAGGGCCGTAGGGGTCGGGCAGGAAGCGTTCGGCGGTGAGCTCCGGACGGTCGGCGTACCCGCGTGCGACACCGGCGCCGCCGACGTACAGCTCGCCGGGCACCCCGACCGGCACCGGCTCAAGCCGCCGGTCCAGCACGTACATCGTCACGTTCGGCAGCGGCCGTCCGATGGGCTGGACCTCGGCGGTGACGGGGCCTTCGACCGGGTACACGCAGGTGCCGACCGAGGTCTCGGTGGGGCCGTACTCGTTGACCAGCCGGACGTCCGGGGCGATCTCCTGCCACGCCGTCACGACGCGGCGCGTCAACGCCTCACCGGCGACGACGAGCACGGACGCGAGTCCGTTCGCCTGCTCCGGCGTGAGCTGGTGCGTCAGCACCTCCAGGTGCGCGGGCGTGAGCTTGATGAAGCTGTACGGCGTGGTCCGCGCCAGATAGGCGCCGAGCGCGCCGAGGTCGGTGTCCTGCGGCACCATGTGCACGGCCTGCCCGGCCAGCACCGGGGCCCACAGGTTCGGCACCACGAGGTCGAACGCGATGGACGAGAACAGCGGAGCGCCGCCGGTTCCCTGCGAGGCCAGCTCCTCCACGGCCCAGCGCACGTGGTTCACCAGGCCGCGGTGCGGCACCTGGACGCCCTTGGGCCGCCCGGTGGAGCCGGACGTGTAGATCACGTACGCGAGCCGGTCGAGGTCCGCGACCCGCTCCGGCGCGCTCGTCGGCAGCTCCGACACGTCGTCGACGTCCACGACCAGCGTCCGGCCGTCGTAGCCGCCCAGGTACTCGGACTGCGTGACCAGCACGGCGGCCTCGGCGTCGGCGAGCATGCCCGTGACGCGGGCGGCCGGGAACGACGGGTCCATCGGCAGGTACGCGCCACCCGCCTTCCACACGCCCAGCAGGCACGCGAGCAGGTCGGCACCGCGATCGAGCAGGACGCCGACGACCGACTCCGTGCCGACGCCCAGCTCGCGCAGCCGGTGCGCGTACTGGTTGGCTAGCGCGTCCAGCTCCACGTAGGTGAGCCGCCGGTCGCCCGCGACCACCGCGACCGCGTCCGGCGTGCGCGCGACCTGCCGTTCGAAGAGCTCGTAGGTGCACAGGTCCACCGGCGGGACCGGGTTCACGGCCCACTCGCCGAGCGTCAGCGCGCGTTCCTCGTCGGGCACGAACGTCTTCTGGGCGTCCCGCGCCGGGTCGGCGGCCATGTCCGCCAGCACCGCGCGGAACATGGCGGCGATGCGTTCGGTGTTCGCGAGGCTCAGCGACTGCGAGCTCGCGGTCAGGAAGATGTGCTTGTTGCGCGAGGAGATCGTGAGCGGGAACTCGGTGGGGCTGTCGTCGATGCCGACGGCCGCGTCCACCAGGTCCGTGTCGACCTGCCGGAAGTCCTGGTAGTTGAAGAAGACGTCGATCAGCCGCTGCGCGTCACCGAGCTCGCGCTGCACCGCGGGCAGCGGGTACCGGCGGTGCGCCCACGACTCGACCTCCTGCGCGAACACCTGCCGCACCAGGTCGAGCCACGTGCTCGCGCCGCGGTCGAACGGCAGCGGCAGCGTGTTGAGGTACATGCCGAACACCCGGTCCGCGCCGAGCACCTCCGGCCGAACGTCGTACACCAGGCCGCCGTGGAACGACGGCGCGTCGGTCAGCTGGCTCATCACCTTCAGGTAGGCCGACAGCATGACGCTCTTCAGCGACGCCTTGGCGGTCGCGGCGAGCGCGCGCAGCCCGGGTTCCAGGTCGTCCCAGGGAATTCGCACGTGGTGGGTGGTGCGCGGGACGTCCGGCGCGTCGCCCCAGCCGGTGGGCAGGGTGACCTTCGGGTACCGCGTGACGACGTCCCGCCAGTAAGCACCGTCCACACCGGACGACAGCGACTCCAGCTCGGCGGCGACGGAGTCGGCGAACCGGACGTCGGGGCGGTCGTACGGCTCGGGCTCGGCACCGTCGCGCAGGGCGTGGTAGAGCCGCAACAGCTCCATCAGCAACGAGTGGTAGCTCCACCCCTCCATCACCGGGTGGCACTCGGTGATGGAGATCCACCAGTTGTCCGTGCCGGTGAGGTGCGCGTGGAAGCGCATCAGGGTGGGCTCGGTGAGGTCGAACGGCGTGGCGCGCTGGTCCCGGACGAACTCCTGCAACGACGCCATCTGCCCCTCGTCGTCGAGGTGGCCGATGTCGCGCTGCCCGATCGTCATGGTCGCGGTGGCGTGCACCAGCTGCAACGGCACCGAGTAGTCGGTGAGGTGCACTGACGTGCGGAGCATGTCGTGCCGTTCCACGACGATCTCGGCCGCGCGCTCGAACGCCTCCCAGGAGAACGGGCGGTCGTCGAGGATTCGGAAGCAGGAGCAGTTGTGGTAGTTGTTCGAGCTGTCGTCGGCCAGCATCTCGATGACCATGCCGGTCTGGATCTGCGACAACGGGTAGGCGTCGACGACACCGTCCGGCAGCGCCGCGCGGTCCTCCGCGGAGATCAGCGAGAACGGCTGGACCAGTGCCTGGTCGGCGGCGGACAGCCCGGTGCGCCCGGTGATCAGCTCGCACAGCTCGGCCACGGTGCGGCGGTCGAACACGTCGCGCACCGCGAGGTCGAACCCTTCCGCACGCAGCGCGCCCACGAGCGCGACGGCACGGATCGAGTCGCCGCCGAGGTCGAAGAAGCTGTCGTGCACGCCGACGCGTTCCACCTCCAGCGCGATGGCCCACACGCGGGCGACCTGCTCCTCCACGGGCGTCCGCGGTGCGACGTACTCGCCGTGGGCGAACGCGTCGAGGTCCGGCGCGGGCAGAGCGCGCCGGTCGAGCTTTCCGTTGGGAGTCAACGGGAACGCGCCGAGCGTGACGAACGCGGCCGGCACCATGTAGTCCGGCAGGTCACGGCCCAGCACCTCGCGCAGGTCGTCCGGGATCTCGTCACCGGACGGCACGACGTAGGCGACGAGCCGTTCGTCGCGGGCGATCACGACCGCGTCCCGGACGCCGGGGTGCGCGGCGAGCGCCACCTCGATCTCACCCAGCTCGATGCGGTAACCGCGGATCTTCACCTGGTGGTCCAGGCGACCGAGGAAGTCCAGGCTCCCGTCCGCCCGGCGACGAGCCAGGTCGCCACTGCGGTACAACCGGGAACCGGGTGCGCCGAACGGGTTCGGCACGAACCGTTCCGCCGTCAGCTCCGGCCGGTTCAGATACCCGCGCGCGACACCGGGACCGGCGACGTGGATCTCGCCGGGCACGCCGATCGGCGCGGGGTTGCCGAACGGGTCGAGCAGGTAGACGCGGAGGTCGCTGAGCGGCCGTCCGACCGGGTTGCCCGCCGAGACCGCGAGGTCGTCCTCCCGCACCTCGTAGTACGTGGTGTGGACGGTGGTCTCGGTGATGCCGTACATGTTGGCCAGCACCGGGTTGCGCAGCCCGCGCCGGTCGGCCCACGGCCGCAGCTCGGGCATCTCCAGCTTCTCGCCCGCGAAGACCACCACCCGCACCGCGAGCCGGTCGACCCGGTCGTCCCCGTCGGCGGCGGCGGTGACCAGCGAGCGGAACGCCGAGGGTGTCTGGCTGAGCACCGTGACCTCGTTGTCCACCAGGAGGTCCAGGAAGTCCTCCGGTGAACGGGTCACCTCTCGCGGCACCACCACGAGCGTGCCGCCGAACAGCAACGCGCCCCACATCTCGAACACCGAGACGTCGAACGCGTAGGAGTGGAACATCGACCACACGTCGGACTCGTTGAACTCGTAGTGCTCCTGGGCGGTGCGCATCAGGCGCACGACGTTCGCGTGGGTCAGCACGCAGCCCTTGGGCTTGCCCGTCGAACCGGACGTGTAGATCACGTAGATGACGTTGTCCGAAGTGGACGAAGACTCGGGGTTCGTCTCCGGCCGCTGCGCCGTCGAGGCGAGGTCGACCACGACGCCGTCGTGCACGCTCTCGACCAGGGACCGCGACGACGCGTCGGTCACCACGATCTCCACCCCGGCGTCCGCCAGGACGTAGCCGAGCCGGTCCGCCGGGTTCACCGGGTCCAGCGGCACGTAGCCCGCACCGGACTTCAGCACGCCCAGCAGCGCCGGCAGCAGGTCGGGGCCGCGTTCCAGGCACACGCCGACGAGCGACTCCGGGCCGACGCCCAGCGACTGGAGGTGGTGCGCGAGCCGGTTGGCGCGGACGTTGAGCTCCGCGTAGGTCAGCGAGACGTCACCGGCGACGACGGCGGTCGCGTCCGGGGTGCGCTCGACCTGGTCCTCGAACAACGCGTGCACGCGGTCGGTCACCGGCTCCACCCCACCAGGAGCGGTGACGAGCGCGAGCTCCTCGGCACCGAGGATCTCCAGGCGGGACAACGGGGTGGTGTCGTCGGCGAGCGCGGACTCCAGCAGCCGCACCAGATGACCGGCCATGCGCCGGACGGTCTCCTCCCCGAACAACGACGTCGCGTACACGAGCTGACCGGCGAACGAGCCGTCCGGCAGGTCGTTGACCTGCAGTTCGAGGTCGCACTTCGCGACCCGGCCGGTGGCCTCGCACGGCTCCGCGGTGACGCCGGGCAGCGTGAACGGCGTGCCCGCGCGCTCGTGCATGGTGAACGCGATCTGGTACAGCGGCGTGCGGGACATGTCCCGTTCGGGCCGCAGGTCGTCGACGAGCCGCGCGAACGGGACGGCCTGGTGGTCGTAGGCGTCCACGAGCGTGCCGCGGACCTGCTTGAGCAGGTCGCGGAACGCCGGGTCGCCGTCCCAGCGGGTGCGCAGCACGAGGTTGTTGATGCCGTAGCCGATGAGCCCTTGCAGCTCCGGGCGCGTCCGGCCGGAGACGGTCGTGCCGACCGGCACATCCTGCTGCCCGGTGTAGCGGGCGACGAGCGCCTGGAACGCGGCGAGCAGCACGACGAACGGCGTCGCGTCGTAGCGCCGCCCGACCTCCCTGATCCGGGCGGCCAGCGCGGCGGGAATCCCGAACGAGACCGCGTCGCCCGACGAGTCGCGCACGGGAGGACGCGCGAAGTCGGCGGGCAGGTCCGCGGGTTCCAGCCCGGCGAGCTGCCGGTGCCAGTAGCCGAGCTGGCGGGACGACTCGGACTCGTCGCGCTGCCACACCGCGTAGTCCGCGTACTGCGTCGTCAACGGGGGCAGCGGCGAGGGCTCACCGGCGAGGAACGCCGCGTACAGGGCGCTCAGCTCGGTCCCGACGACCCTGGTGGACCAGGCGTCGAACGCGACGTGGTGGAAGACCACGGTGAGGACGTGGTCGTCACCGGCGACCCGCAGCAGCCTCGCCCGCACCGGCCAGTCGTGCTCCAGGTCGAACGGCGTGGTGGCGTCGGCCGCGACGGCCGCGTCCACTCCGTCCACACCGGACAGTCCGACGACCGGCAGGCCGAGCGGCACCGCCGGGTCGATCACCTGGACGGGTTCGGCGCCGTCGAGCACGTACCGGGTGCGCAGGACCTCGTGCCGCGCCACCAGCTCCGACCACGCCCGCTCCAGCGCCCCGGTGTCGAGCGGCCCGCGCAGGCGGAACGCCAGCGGCACCAGGTACTCGGCGCTGTCGGGCTCCAGCCGGTTGAGGAACCACATCTGCTGCTGCCCGTGGGACAGCGGCAGCGGCAGGGACCGGTCCGCCCTGCCGATGCCCTGCCGCCTGCCGCGCACGCCGCCGCTGAGCCGGCGGCGCAGGAGCTCGTCCCTGAGGGCGGCGGTGCCGGTCTGCTCGATCTCGCCGGTGCTCATCTGTCTCGTTCCTCCCGTGCCCGGACGTGCCCAAGGTGTCGACGACGGCGCAGCGAAAAGCGCGTCCGGTCGCCCGAACGCGTTGTCCGCTGCCGTGAGCGCGTTACTCCGCGGCTGCTTCCGCCATGCGGCGGCGCAGGCTCAACGGGCGCATGTCCGTCCACACCTCACCGATGTGCGCGAGGCAGTCGGCACGGGTTCCCCCGGTGCCGTCCGCACGCCATCCGGCGGGCAGGTCCCGGTCGGCAGGCCAGATCGAGTACTGCTCCTCGTCGTTCACGACGACGAGGTAGGTCTGCTTGTCGTCCAGTTCCTCTGCCACGAGAACTCCTCACGCGATCGGTTGGTCGCCTGAAGAGTTCTCGTGGGGCCAATACTGGGTCTATACCCGAACTATCCGGCGGCCGGCCGTGCCGTCCCGTTCGGAAAGCCTTGGCACGTGGGAAAACCTGCCGAGGCCGCCCGGCAGTACCCAGGCGCGGTCGCCGAGGACGGCCAGTGCGGCGGGCAGCAGCACCCCGCGCACGACCGTCGCGTCGATCAGGATCGCCACGGCCATGCCGACGCCGAGCATCTTGTACTCGATGGCGCTGAGCGTGACGAACACGGCGAACACGGCCGTCATGATCACCGCCGCGCTGGTCACGACGCCCGCGCTGCCGCCGACGCCGCCCACGATCGCGGAGCGGGCGTCCGCTCCGCCGGTCCAGCGTTCCCTGACCCGGCTGAGGATGAAGATGTGGTAGTCCATGCTCAGCCCGAACAGCAGCACGAACATGAACAGCGGCAGCCACCCGACCACGCCGCCGTAGGACGTGAAGCCCAGCACCGAGCCGAGGTGCCCGTCCTGGAACACCCAGGTGAGCACGCCGTACGCGGCGCCGATCGACAGCAGGTTGAGGCCGATCGAGACGAGCGGGATCGCGAGCGCCCGGAACGCCACCACGAGCAGCACGAACGCCAGCGCCAGGACGAAGGCGAACACGGCCGGGGTCGTGGCGCGCACCTGGTCGGTGAAGTCGTGGGCGAACGCCGTCTTGCCCGCCACCGCGAACTCGACGCCGTCGACCTGCCCGAACGTCGCGGGCAGCGCCGTGTCCCGCAGGTGCTCCAGCGCCCGGTCGGACTCGTCGTCGGTGCCGGACCCCGACAACGGCACCCTGATCACCAGCGCGTCGTCCACCAGCGCCGTCGACATCGGCTCGTGCAACAGGCCGCCGCTCGCGGCGATCGCGCCGTGCAGCCCGTCCGCCGCCGCCCGCGCCCCGTCCAGGTCGCCCCACACGACGACCTGCGCCGGGGTGGGCGCACCGGGGAACGCCTCCTGCATGCGGATCGCGCCGTCGACGGCGGCCACCGACCGGGGCAGGCTGTTCACCGCCGCGGCGTCCTGCAGCCGCATGTCCAGCGCGGGCACCGCCAGCACCACGAGGCCGAGCGCGGCGAGACCGCCCCACAGCCACGGGCGGCGCACCACGACGCGGGCCACCGCCGACCACACCCGCGACTCGCTCACCGTCGTGCGGTGGCGGCTCACCCGCAGCCGGTCCACCCGCGGTCCCAGCAGGGACAGCAGTGCGGGCAGCGCGGTCACCGAGCCGAGCACGGCGAGCCCGACGATCAGCACGGTGCCGACGGTGAGCCCGCGGAAGTTGTCCAGGCCGGTGAACAGCAGGCCCGCCACGCACAGCATCACCGTCAGCCCGGACACCGCGACGACCCGTCCGGACGTGCGCGCGGTGACCCGCAACGCCTCCTCCACGGTCTTGCCCGCCGCCCGCTCCTCACGTTCGCGGCGCAGGTAGAACAGCGCGTAGTCGATGCCGACCGCGATCCCGATGAGCAGGATCATCGACGACGTCGCGCTGTTGACCGGGATCCAGTCGCCGATCAGCGCGATCAGGCCGAACGCGGCGGCGACCGCGGTTCCGGCCAGCAGCAGCGGAACCGCCGCCGCGACCAGCGAACCGAATACCACCAGCAGGATCAGCGCCGTGATCGGCAGCGAGATCAGCTCCGAGCGCTGGAAGTCGTCCTTGATCGCCTGGTCGACGGCCTTCGCGAGGCTCTGGTCACCGGCCTGCGCGAGCCGTGCGCCGGGGTGGCGTGCCGCGGTGTCCGACACCGTTGTCACGACGGTGTCGTAGTGCGCCTTGACCTCCTCGTTCGGCCCGGCGACGTGGAACGTCACCAGCACCGAGCCCTCCGACTCCCGCCGGCTCAGCTCGGTGACGGCGTTCGTCCCGCGCAACGCCGACACCAGGTCGTCGGCCGCCGCCGCCCGTCCCGCGCCGTCCACCAGCACGTTCTCCCGCACCGGGGCGTAGGTGGGCTGCCGGTCCAGCACCTCGGTGGCCCGGCCGCTCTCCCCGGGATCTCGCGCGGAGGCGCCGTCCCCTCCCAGCCCACCGGCCAGCACGGCCAGCAGCACCAACAACGACCACCCGGCCACCGCCAGTACGCGGTGCCGGACCGACCACCCGGCCACCCGCTCCACCAGAGCGGCGTTCGACCTGCCTGCGCGCAGCATCGGCTAAGGTCCTTCCTCGAAGGAGTTGCCTGCAGAGACCTCGCCCTCGGGCGAGTGGTGCTTCTTCGCTGGGCCGCCGAGTTGCCGCTCGTCGGCCCAGCACTCGCTTACTCGACCTCTTTGAGAACCCTCTCGACGGACTGCAACCGGGTCTGCACCTCGGCCAGCCGCTCCCCCAGCTCGCCGAGCCTGCGCTCGGCGCCCTCCTGGGCCGCGACGGCCCGTTCCGCCAGGGCGCGGTACTCGCTCTCCCTGGCCAGCGCCGCCTTGGCCCGCCACGTCGCGGCGAGCTGCCAGATGCCGACGGTGCCGACGGCTGTGATCAGGACGAACACCCCGACGACGCCGATGATCTCCTGCCAGTCGTAGGGGCTCATGCCTGCGATCCCTTCTCCGCACTGATGTCCGTGCTGGTGAGCGTGCGCACGGCGGCGGCCACCGACTCCGGCGACAGCTCGACCGCGAACGGCTCGATCTCGTAGAACTTCAACGCCTTGCCGTCCTCGGACAGCTCCAGGTGCGCGCGCACCAGCCTCGCTGCCTCGAGCTTGCGCAGGTGGACCTGCAGCAACGCCCGGCTGATCCCCAGCTCGCGAGCGAGCGCGCTCACGTAGTTGCGCTCACGGGTGAGCGCCGCCAAGACCCGCAACCGGTGCGGGTTGGCCAGCGTCGCGAGGATGCGCACCAGCTCATCCCCGGTCACAACTGAACCCTGCACATGCCACAAAATGTTAGCAGGTGCTAGTCGGTCCTACCAGCGTTCGCCCGCACGACCCGGCGGTACGCCCGCGCCACCTCGGTGAGGAAGACCGTGTCGCTGCCCATGTCACCACCGCCGGGCACGCCGACCGGCGCGTCCGGCGCGGGAGCCCGCAGGCCGCGCGCACGGGCTCTCAGCGCGTCGGCCAGCACGGTGGCCTCGACGAACGCGTCCAGCCGCTGCCCTCGCAACCCGACCCGCGCGGCGTTGCGGCGCGCGGAGTCGGCGACCTCCTGGTCGAGGTAGGGCTGCAGCGCGATCCGGCCGTCCCTGATCTCGATCACCCGGCGGTACAGCCGCAGCCCCAGATCGCCGGGCAGCAGGTCGGCGAGCGCCGAGCGCGGGGGTTCGAGCGCGATGTGCGGGCTGACCTCGTACAGCCCGAGCCAGAGCGGACGCAGCCCCAGGTAGGTGCGGTACCGCCCGACCCACCCGGCGAGCGCGGTCAGGCCCACCCTCGGCGCCCACCAGCGGACCGTGCTGCCCACGAACACCAGCACGTTCGCGGCGAGCGGGAGGTACTTGTCCAGCGGCGGCATCGTGGGATACCCGAGGCCGTACCTGGCGGAGGCGAAGTACAGTCCTTTGTGGACGTGGTAGGTCAGCGCGCACACCGCGCCGCCGGAGACGAGCCGCAGCCCGAGGTTCAGCACCACGTCCGGCGTCACCCGCGCGAACCGCCACGACTCGCGGGCCATCACCGCGAACGCCGGTGTCAGGCAGGCGGCGTAGACGACCCAGTACTCCAGCACCCACGGCGCGCCCGCGTACCGGTACGCGAACCGCACCTCGTCCACGTCGACCGGCTCCAGCACGAAGAGGACCGCGAGCACCGCGAACCCGGCCGCGAACCCGAGGGCGACACGCGTCGAGCGACGGCTCGCGTCCCGCGGCGGCATGGTCAGGTGGGCGACGAACGCGAGCCCCGCCCAGGCCACGACGAACATGAAGCCGTGCCCCAGCAGCCGGGCGAGGTTCGGGACGCCCACCCTGCCGATCAGCGAGTAGCCGGCGGGGGTCAGCACGATCAGCGAGAGACCGAGGCCCGCCAAGCCCAGGCGGACCGTGCGTTGCGCGGCCGTGCGGGGCCGGTAGTCACCGTTCACCAGCATCGTCACGAAGAACGAGCCGACCAGCGAGGGCGGCAGGTAGATCCGCAGCGCGTCCAGCACGGGTGGCGGTCAGCTCGGGTCGCGCCAGGTCAGCGCGTCCTCGATGCGGTCGGCCAGCCCTTCGCGATGGCGGCCCGCGTGCGACGGCGCCGCCTTCTGCAGGATCAGCGACGCGAGCAGTTCGGCCTCCTGCTCCTCGACCGCCGAGTACTCGGTGCGCTCCAGCACCGACCTGACCATGTCCGGGTCGAGGTTCGGCATCAGCAGCCGGGCCAGGTCCGCGCCGGTGAGCGGGGCCGAGTAGTGGTCGCACAGCAGGTGGCACAGCTCGTGCAGGATGATGTGGTCCTGGTGGGGAGGCGTCGTCGACTCCTCGTAGAAGATCAGGTCCAGCTCGTCGGTCGCGACCCACAGGCCCAGCACGCCGGGCTGCGCGGTCATCGGCGTCAGCTCGATGGGCCGCCGCCGCTGCCCGGCGATCAGGTCGCAGAGCGCTCTCACGTCGAACGGCTCGGGCATCGGCAGCTCTCGCACCCTGGCCTCGCACCGGCGGCGAAGCCCTTTCATGCCCGTGCCCCGACCGATCACATCGCCCCCGTCCGACGTGTCACGAACCCGCTTCCTCATCGGGACCGTCCGGCAGGCCCTCGATCTCGCGCGCTCGCTCCACCATAGCGGTGAGCGCGCCGAGGCTCTTGGGGGACAAACCCGAGGCCCGCAACGCCATCCGGCGCACCGAGCTGTCCCGCAACGCGGTGAGCAGCGCGAGCTCCGAGTCGATCTGCTCGGTCACTGCGTCGTCGAAGAAGTAGGCGGGTGGCACGCCGAAGAACCCCGCCAGCGCCTCGAGATGACGCTTCGTCGGGTTGTCCCGCAGGCCGCGGCGCAGCTGCCAGACGTAGGTGGCGGAGATCGTCGGACCACCGCGGACCCTGATCGCCTCGGCCACCTCTTCGAACGTGTACTCGCGGCCGGCGCGTGAGTGCACGGTGCGGAACAGATGGTCGACTTTCGCCGCGAGGGACCCCTCCGGCTGTGACGCCACGTCGGCCATCACACCTCCAGTTCAACGTGCCCCAGGCAGCGGCGACCCTACTCGTAAACCAGGATGAATGGAACATTCAACGAACTCACACGACAGTTGACGGCCTCCGGGAACCTCGGTACGTTGACCTTGTTTGGACATTAATCAACGAGATACAGCGCAATCTGGTTTTCTCCGCTCGCGCACCGCGCCGGCGAGCGTCCGGACACACGCCTACTGGGGTGCACAGGCGTGAATCCTGGTCCGGACACCACAGCAGGACAGTCGGCGCCTTCAGCGTGCGCACGATCCTGGTCGCCACGCGGAAAGGTGCACCTCGAATGGGGGAAATGACTGTTGGAGTTCCGAATCCTGGGGCCGGTCGGCCTGTGGCTGAACGGCGCTGAGCTTCCACTCAAAGGTTCCAAGCAGCGCACGATCCTGGCGGCTCTGCTCCTGGCCAGGGAGAAAGTCCTGTCCGACGCGCAACTAGGCGAGGTGCTCTGGGGCAAGAACCCACCGGCGACCTACCAGGCGCAGATCTACACCTACGCGTCCCGGCTGCGCAGGCACCTGCACGGCGGCATGGCCCTGATCCGGCAGGGATCGGGTTACTTCATGCGGATCGGCACCGCGCGGTTCGACTTCCACGAGTTCGAGAACCTCTCCCGCACCGGGCGCGAGGCGTTGCGCCTGGGCCGGTTCGACGAGGCGTCCGAACTGCTGCGCGGCGCGCTGTCGCTGTGGCGCGGCCCGACCCTCACCGACGTCACCGACCTGCTCGCCGAGACGGAACGTCCCGGCATCGAGGAGGTCAGGCTGAAGACCCTCGAGAGCAGGATCGACGCCGAGCTGGCCCTCGGCAGGCACCACGAGCTCATCTCCGAGCTCGTCGGGCTCGTCAACGCGGACCCGTTGCGGGAGCGGACGAGAGCCCAGCTGATGATCGCGCTGTACCAGGGCGACCGGCAGGCCGAGGCGTTCGCGACGTTCCAGGAGGGCAGCCGCCTGCTGTCCGACGAGCTGGGCGTCGACCCCGGCCCCACGCTCAGGAACGCGTACCAGGCGATCCTCACCCACGACGTGCGGCCAGCCTTCCCCGTGCAGCGCAACTCCGTCACCACGACGCCGAGACCCGCGACGCCGGCCGCCGGGACCCCCGACTTCACCGGCCGCGAGGCCGAGCTCGACGTCGTGACGGACCGGTTGCGCACCAGGTCGTCCCTGGTGACGGTGACCGGCATGCCGGGCGTCGGCAAGACCGTGTTCGCGCTGCACGTGGCCGACCGGCTGCGCGCGGAGTTCCCGGACGGCCGTCTCCACGTCGACCTGCGCGGCGGCGGCACCCCGCTGAGCCCCGGCGAGGCGCTGGGCGCGCTGCTCGGCGGCCTGGGCGTGAGCGGGTCCTCGCTGCCGTCGAGCCTCGACCAGCGGGCGACCCTGTACCGCGACCTGCTGGCCGAGCGGCGGATGATCGTCGTGCTGGACGACGCCGCGACCGACCCGCAGGTCCGCCCGCTGCTCACGGGCGCCCCGCACTGCCGCACGATCATCACGACCCGGCGGGTGCTGACCACGCTGGGAGGCCAGCACACGCTCACCCTCCCCCCGCTCGGCGACGACGAGGCGCTGGCGTTGTTCACCAGCATCGCGGGCCCGGAACGCACGGACGCCGAGAAAGCCGCGGCGGCGCGGATCGTCCGGCTGTGCCACGGCCTGCCGCTCGCCGTGCGCATCGCGGGCGCGCGAGCCGCGGCCAAGCTGCACTGGTCGCTGGAGCGGATGGCGGCGAGGTTCGCCGACCCCGACCGGCTGCTGGACGAGCTGAGACTGGGCGACCTGGACGTCCGCGAACGGTTCCGCGGCGGCTGCGAGTCCCTGGACCCGTTGTCCCGCAGCGCGTTGCTGCGACTGTCCCTGCTGGACTCCCCGTCGTTCCCGCACTCGGCGACCAGCTCGCTGCTGGGACTGCCCGACGCGTCGGGCGAGCAGGTCACCGAGCACCTGCTCGACATGCACCTGCTGGAGCTGGCGGGCATCGAGCCCGGCGGCGAGCAGGCGTACCGGTTCCACCCGCTGGCCAGACTCGTCGCACGGGAGATCGCCGTGACCGAGGACGGGCTCTCGGCCGCGTTGTCGCTCACCTGAGACGACCTCACCGGAAGGGCTGTCTCCCCGGGCCCGGGGAGACAGCCCTTCCGGCTTCGGGGATCCCCTCTGCGCGGGGGCCGATCCTGGGCGGCACCCGCAAAAGAAACTTAGCAGGTGCCGCTCCAGGACGGCATGCCGCCGTCCGGGTGATCAGTTGATCACCTCCCGTGCAGCTCGCGGAGGTACTCGTGGGTGGTCGGCAACGTCTTCAGCAGCTCGGCCTGCTTCTGCTTGATCTGCGCGAACACCGGCTCCGCCCCCTCGACCGCGTCCGGCCGGAAGGCCAGCGCGGGCAGCGGGTGCTCCGGCAGCACGTCGAGGCCGGCGAAGATGCAGTAGTAGCTGCTGTTCGTCCAGAAGTTGCGGAACTCGGCCTCGAAGTTCTCGTAGTACGTAGCCTCGTCGGTGACCGGCATGTTGACCGCGAGCCCCGCCCGGTACTGCGCGATCTTGTGCTGGATGTCCTCCGGCAGCACGAGGTCCTTGCAGGCCCGCCAGAACGGCGTGTCCCTGCGCGGCGCCAGCGTGAAGTGCGCCTGCAGGAAGTCCCGCGAGTCGTCGAACATCGTCTCGATCTCGCGGTTGAACGACTCGATCAGCACCGGGTCGAACCGCTTGTCCGGGAAGTGCTTGCCCAGCTGGTACAGCGCCGCGGTGATGAAGTAGATGCCGGTCGACTCCAGCGGCTCCAGGAAGCACGACGACAGCCCGATGCTGACGCAGTTGCGCACCCACGCCCGCCGGTTTCTGCCGACCCGGAACTTGACGTGGTTGAGCGGCTGCTCCTCCGGATCGAGGTCCCACAACGCGCACAGGTCCTTCGTGGCCTCGTCCGGGTCCGTGAACCGGCTGGAGTAGACGTACCCGGTGCCGAACCGGTCGAGCATGGGGATCTTCCACGTCCACCCGGACTTCATGGCGATCGCCGACGTGGCCGGCTCGACGCCGTGCGCCTCGTCGTCGTGCGGCACGGACGTCGCGACGGCGCTGTCGTTGAGCAGGTGGTCGCTCATGTCGAGGAACGGCTCGCGCATCAGCTTGTTGATCAGCAGCCCGCGGAACCCCGAGCAGTCGACGAAGAGGTCACCCTCGATCGTGCGCCCGGCCTTGGTCCGCAGCGACGTGATGTGCCCGCGCTGGTCGATGGTCGCGTCGACCATCTCGTCCTCGACGTGCACGACCCCCTGCTTCTCGATGGCGAACCGCTTCAGGAAGTCCGCGACCAGATGAGCGTCGAAGTGCCACGCGTAGTTCGTCCACTTGGTCCCGTCGGCGAACCGCGGCGACAGCCGGGCGTCGATGATCGGCGACTCGCGGTAGCACGCGTAGTCGAACTGCTCGGTGGTCTGCCCACCGAGGCTCTTCGCCGCCCAGTAGTGCGACAGCGGCAGGTTCTGGTGCGTGGGCAGCAGACCGAACAGGTGGTAGTAGTGGTCCGGCCTCCCCCGCAGCTGCCTGCCCACCGGCTCGCCCTCACCGGGCGTGCGCCAGTTGACGAATTTCACGGCCATCTTGAAACTCGCGTTGCACTCCCGCATCCACTCCTCCTCGGGAATTCCCAAGAAGTCGAAGAACGTCTTGTGCAGGTTCGGGACGGTGGCCTCACCGACACCGATCTTCGGAATCGACGGCGCCTCCAGCACGGTGATCGTCGCATACCTGCCGAGCGCCTTACCCAGATAGCTGGCAGTCATCCAGCCTGCGGTGCCGCCACCAAGAACGACGACATTGGAGATCCTGTGGTCTTCCATCCGGACAGATACCCTTCGTCAAACCGACCAGCACAGCCGATTCCAACCGAAACAGTGAAGTCACTGTTCTCCGATATCTGATACTTGGACTATATTCGAGCTATCGCGCCTTGCGGCGCGTCACAGGGCTCCGGAACGTTCGGTGTCGCAAGCCGCGCGCCTGAGCTTGTCGCGCAGGTCGTCGGACGCCGCCGGGGCGTCCGGCACGACGGTCACCGCGCCGTCGGCGGCGATCGCGTACGTCACGGTGGCGGTGCTTTCCACGTCCGCGGACCCCACCGGACCGAGACACGGAGCCGCCAGCGCCACGACCCGCACCGGCTCGCTCCTCTTCGGCGTGAGCTGCGGCAGGGTGGACTGCGTGTTCCAGGTGATCGACACGGTGCCGTTGGCCTCGGTCTCCTTCGAGCCCACCTGCCGGATCGCACTGCCGCCACGGATCGCGTTGTCCGGCAAGGCGATCGCGACACCGACCCGTTCGGTGTGCGTCGTCTCCATCGTGAACTCGACACCGCCACCGGCAGGTTGCGACGTCATCACCACCGGCCCCGGTCGCGCACGCCCGCCTTCGCACGCCTCGTCGCCGAGGTACTTCAGGTTCTGCTCAGGGCTCTTCGGCGCGACGTAGGAAAGCGAGACGAACCGCTTGTGCTCCGGCTCATCCGACAGCACACGCGCGACCGTCCTGCCCCACCCCTCGTCGTGCCGTGCCACCAGCAACCACCTGGTCTCCGTCCACCCCTTCGGAGCGACCGGGTCCTTGATCGCGTCACCCACGCAGTAGCCCTCGAACCCGAGCGTGCAGCCGCTGTCGAACCGATCGGTCTGGGAGAACGCCACCCCCGGCCCGCTGCGCGCGTAGTTGCCCAGCGGCCCGACCGTCAGACCGACGTAGTTCGCCGAGTACACCTGCGCCGCCGCGCACGCGCGGGCCCCGTAGGCGTTCGGCGTCGCGGGAGCGACCAGCGTCAGGAGCGACACCACCAGTGCCGGCAGTCCGAGCAACGTCGCCGCGAATCCGAACCAGTCGGTCCAGGTCGGGGTCTCGCCCGAGCCTCCGCCCTTGTCCTTTCCCTTGCTCTTGTCCCTGCGCACGAAGTACCGCATCAGGACGAGGCCCAGCACCAGCAACGCACTGATCAACACATCGGTTCCGAGAATCCGGTCGGTGCCGTACAGCAGCCCTTCGCGCACCAACCAGGCGCGTGCCACAGCCAACAACACAAGCGCCGACGCGATCAGTCCGAGACACACCCACGTGCCGGTTCGAATTCTTGCTTCACCTGCCACCCGCCCGTAATACCCTTGCCACCGGACAGCTACGCATCAAAACAAATTCCAGTTCTCATGGCATTGATGCCATCCGGCGAAACCAGGTGCACCTACACGTCCAATTCCAAAAACAGGAGAATATGTGCGTTTCTGGGCATTCTTGTCGTACTCGTGGTCCGACCGGCCGAAGGCGGTGGCGCTCCACCGCAGGCTGGAGAAGTTCGTGATCCCGCGCCACGCACGACACGCGGCCGACCCCGAAGGCCCGGCCGGACGACGCCTGCGTCCGATCTTCCGCGACGACGACGAGATGGCGCCCTCGGGCCCGCTGGCAGAACGCCTGCGCACCGCCATCGACGAGGCTCCCGCGATGATCCTGCTGGCCTCACCGGCCTCGGCCCGGTCGCATTACGTGAACCTCGAAGTCGAGCACTTCCTCTCGGGACACGACCCGAAGCGCCTGGTCATCATCGTCACGGGTGCCGACCGGCCGGCGAAACCGGAATTGCCGCCCGCGCTGGACCGCGTCGAGGACCCGCTGTGGCTGGACGCGCGAGGCGCGCGGAAGCTCACCCGCCGCAACCTGGTCCGGGTCGCCGCCGTGGTGCTCGACGTGGGGTTCGAAGCGTTGTGGCGCAGGCATGTGCGCTATCGGCGCCAACTCACCGCGCTGTGGTGCGCGCTGGCCCTGGTCGTCGGCACGGTGGTGGGCATGGCGATCGTGCGTCAGCTGGACGCCGAGAAACGCAGCCCTGAGCAGCAACGCGCTCAGTTCGTCGAGTGGATGACCAACAACACGAACGCGGTCGGCCTGCCCGTCGACGAGGTCAAGCTGAACATCACTCGTGTCGACGACCTGGACAACGACGGCCTGATGGAGTTCTTCGTCGTCAACGAGACCGAAGGCTATTGCGGGTCAGGCGGATGCGTGGCGCTCGTGTACCGCACTGTGTCGCCCGGCGACTACGAGGTGGTGCTCGAACTGCTGGGCGCCTCGACATCGCGGGTGCGCCAGGCGGCGGACGGTTCGAAGGAGGTCATCTTCAGCGACCTCTCTGTGAGTAGAGAGCCCTTGTACTCCGTCTACACGTTGCGCGGCGGCAAGTTCCAGCTCAAGCATCATGAGTTCTGCGACGGTTTGAACTTCGAAGTGTGCACCCAACCGATGGTGATCACGCCGATTCCGTGGGAGCGCGCACCATCCGTCGAGAAGGGGACCCCTCCACTGGAACGGCCGTCCGCGGACGCGCGGGTGGTCAGGATCGGCGCAGGAGGGTCGACCTTCGAAGGCGGCGATTACGACCTGGAAGCCAAAGGCATGGCCCAAGGTGGGGAGTGGTACCTCGTCGAGGTCTGGAAGGGGTCGTGCGGATTCGTCCCCGCCTCGGCCGTGGGGCCACACAAGTAGGAGCGGTCACGCCGATGCGGAACCAGCCGAAGAGCGGGCGAGCGCTCTCCGCCACTTGTCCAGCTCCACCAGCACGTACGACACCGCGCTGAGCGCCAGCACCACGAGCCACGGCTGCCAGCCGAGCGGTGCGGTGTGGAACAGGCGGTTCATGAACGGCACGTAGGTCAGCGCCAGTTGCAGTGCGATCGTGAGCGCGATGCCCACCAGCAGCCAGCGGTTGGGGCCGGTCCGGGGGCGGATGCGGTCCAGCGATCGGCAGTTGACCAGGTAGGCGATCTGGGCGCCGACGAACACGTTGACCGCGACCGTGCGGGCGACTTCGAGCGACGCGCCCGCCGAGAGCTGCCAGCGGAAGGCGCCGAACGCGCAGGCGAGCAGGATCGCCGACACGAACAGGATTCGGCCGACGAGACTCCGCGTGAGCAACGGCAGTGACGGTGGTAGCGGAGGTCGTTGCATCACACCGGGTTCACGTGGTTCGAACGCGAGCGTCAGTCCCAATGCGACGGCTGTGGTCATGTTGATCCACAGGATCTGCACGGGCAGGATCGGCAGTGCGGCGCCGAGCAGGATCGCCGTGAGGATCACCAGGCCCTCGGCCATGTTGGTGGGCAGCGTCCAGATGATGAACTTGCGCAAGTTGTCGAAGACCGCCCTGCCTTCCTCGACGGCCGCGCGGATCGAGGCGAAGTTGTCGTCGGTCAGCACCATGTCCGCGGCTTGCTTGGCCACCTCGGTGCCGCCCTTACCCATCGCGACGCCGATGTCCGCTCGCCGCAGGGCGGGGGCGTCGTTGACGCCGTCGCCGGTCATCGCCACGACGTGGCCGTCCGCCTGGAACTGCTTGACCAGGCGCAGCTTCTCCTCGGGGGCGACGCGGGCGTGCACGTCGGTGATGCCGAACTCCGCGGCGATCGAGCGCGCGGTGACCGGGTGGTCGCCGGTGATCATCTTGACCTCGACACCGGCGGCCTGGCAGGCGCGCACGGCCTCGATCGCCTCCGGCCGGGCGGGGTCGTGCATCGCGACGAGGCCGAGCAGCTCGACGTTGCCGCGCAGTGCTTCCTCGGTCGGTTCCACATCGGCCGCACGGGCGATGGCGAGCAGGCGGAGGCCCGCGGCGGCCAGCTCGTCGGCCTCGGTGCTGTGCGGAAGCCCTGCGAGGTCGAGCACGCGTTCCACGGCGCCTTTCACGTAGACGACGCCGTCGGCGTGCTTGGTCGCCATGAACATGCGTTCCGAGCTGAACGGCAGCACGCCGACGCGTTCGGGCACGTCCGTGACGTCCAGGCCCGCCTTGCGCGCCGCCACCACGAGTGCGGCCTCGGTCGGGTCACCGACCGGGAGCCAGCGTCCGTCGTCCTCGACGATGCGGGCGTCGTTGCACGCCAGTCCGGCGAGCAGGCACTGCCGCACAGACTCGTCGGCGGCGGGCGCGAACGTCCCCTCCGGCGCGTAGCCGATCCCGGACACCTCGTGCCGCACCCCGCCCGCCACCACGACGTTCACGGTCATGGCGTTCGCCGTCAGGGTTCCGGTCTTGTCCGTGCAGATGACCGTCGTGCTGCCCAGCGTCTCCACCGCGGGCAGCCGCCGGATGATCGCGTTGCGCCGCGCCATCCTGGCCACGCCGATCGCGAGCGTCACGGTGACCGCGGCCGGCAGCCCTTCGGGGATCGCGCCGACGGCGAGCGCCACCGCGGCGGTGACCATCTTGGCGAACGGCTCGCCGCGCAGCACTCCGACGATCACGCTGAAGGCGGCCAGCCCGAGGATCACGACCGTGAGCACCTGGCTGAAGTGCGCGAGCTTGCGGGTCAACGGCGTCTGCACGGCCGCAGTCGTGCTCACGAGCCGGTGCACCCGGCCGATCTCGGTCTCCGAACCGGTCGCCACCACGACCCCGCGCCCGCTGCCCGCCGTCACCAGCGTGCCGGAGTAGGCCATGTTGGTCCGGTCCGCGAGCGCGGTGCCGGGCGGGAGCACGACCGGGTCCTTCGTCACCGGGACCGACTCGCCGGTCAACGCCGACTCGTCGATCCGCAGCTCGCTCGCACCGACCAGCCGCAGGTCCGCACCCACCTGGTCACCCGCGTCGAGGAGCACCACGTCGCCCGGTACGAGCTCAACCGAGGGCACCCGCGCGGTGAGCCCGTCGCGCACCACGGTCACCTCGGTGCGCACCATCGACACCAAAGCGTCCAGCGCCTTCTCCGCCCGCGCCTCCTGGACGAAGCCGATGACCGCGTTGATCACGACGACGCCGAGCACCACCGACGCGTCCACCACCTCACCGAGCGCGGCGGTGATCGCCGCGGCCACCATGAGGACGTAGATGAGCGGGTGGTGCAGCTGACCGAGCAGACGCAACGACCAGTGCCGCCCGCGACGTGGCGGCAGCTCGTTCGGGCCGAGGTCGGTGAACCGCTGCCGCCACTGCCCGGTCGACAGGCCGTCGTGCTGGTCGGTCTCGGCCAGCAGGACGACCTCCGGCACCGGCAGCCCGTGGTGCGCGACCTCCTCGCGCTCAGCTGTTGCGGTGGGCACGGCCTGCTCGCAGGTGCGGGTCCTCGTGGCTGATGGCCTCCAGGACGTCGCGGCGGGTGAG
>NZ_FNCC01000011.1 GCF_900100955.1 Lentzea fradiae
GCCGCGATCTGGCACAACTGGATCATCGACGCACCCGTCAAGCGCTCACTGATCGCCTACGACCACTGAAGATCCAGGAATCAATCATCTAGGGCGAAGCCGAGCAGCGACCCCGGCCCGCGCGGCGGGGCCCGGATCAGATCGCCGGGGGTCTGGGGGCAGCGCCAGGCAACCGGACCCGGAAAACCGCTCCCCGGTCAGCGGGCTCACAGGTCAGCTCCCCGCCGTGGGCCCGAACCACCCCCCGGGCGATGGCCAGCCCCAGCCCGGACCCCCCAGACCGCCGGTCCCGGGCGTCGTCCAGCCGAACCAGCCGGTCGAAGATCCGCTCGCGCTCCCCCTCAGGCACCCCTGGGCCGTCATCACGAACACTGAACCCGGTCGGATCAACCCGAATCCGCACCACCCCACCGGGCCCGGTCGCCTGCCGGGCGTTGTCGACGAGGTTCGCCAAAACCTGAGCCAGCCTCTGCCCGTCCCCCTCCACCACAACCGACACCCCCTCGACAGCGATGTCGAAGTCAGGCGCCACAAACCGGGTACGAGCCACCTCGGCCTCGGCCAGGGCGAGCAAGTCCACCGGCTCCCGCTGCATCTCGTACCCGGCGTCGAGCTGGGCCAACGCCAGCAGGTCGTCCACCAGCCGCCCGGCCCGCCGAGCCTCCCGCACCAGCAAGAAGGACATCTGGTCCCGGTCAGGGGAGTCGACGGGCGCCTGCACCAAAGCCTCGGCCACAGCCTGAACCCCGGTGATCGGCGTGCGAAGCTCATGAGCCGCATCGGCGACGAACCGCCGAGTCCTCTGCTCCGACCCCTCCAGCGAATCCAGCATCCCGTCGAACGCAGCCGCCGTGCGCCCCAGCTCCGTATCGGTACGAGAAGGGTTCAACCGGCCGCCGCGATGTCCAGCCGCGATCGCCTGAGCCAGCGACGTCATGGCGTCGAGCGGAGCCAAAGCCCGCCGCACCACCACGATCATCAACAACCCGGTGACGACGATCGCGCCGAGTCCCAGCAGCACCAGCAACTTCCGCAACCGCAGCTGCGCCTGCGAGATCGCCTCGGTGTCGGCGTAGAAGGTGTACTTGTTGCCGTTGATGGTCCGCGCGTTGCGTTGGTAGTGCCCGCCTTCCGGGATCTCCCCGACCAAGGCGCCGTTCGACAGCTCGACGACCACGCGAATGTTCCGTTTGGACAGCTGCCGCACGACCTCGCGCGGCGGCATCCCCCGCACCACGAAGCCGGCCGCGCGGGTCTGCGCCTCCCGCAGCACGCTGTCGACGTCTCTCGAAGACTGGGTCGCGAACGTCCTGTCGACCCCGATGACCAGTGCCACCAGCACGAGCAACAGCACGAGCAACACGGAGAAGGTCACCCGGCGGCGCAACGAGACGGTGCGCAGGTTCATTCGTCGGCCCGCAGCACGTAGCCGAGGCCGCGGACGGTGTGCACGAGCCGCGGCCCGTGTTCCTCGATCTTGCGGCGCACGGCGCTGATGTGGACCTCGACGAGGTTCGGGTCGTAGTCCTCGTAGCCCCAGACGGCGGTGAGGATCTGCGTCTTCGACACCACCCGCCCGCGCTGGGCCGCCAGGTACACGAGGAGCCGCAGCTCCGTGGCCGTCAGCTCGATCGCCCGGCCCGCGCGCATCACGACACCGGCGTCCGCGTCCACGACCAGGTCGCCGACCTGCACCGTCGACGGTGTCCTGCCGAGCCGCCGCAGCACCGCGGACACGCGTGCCACCAGCTCGGCGAGCACGAACGGCTTGCCCACGTAGTCGTCGGCTCCGCCGGACAGCCCGCGCAGCCGGTCGGGAACCCCGTCGCGGGCGGTCAGCATGACCACCCCGGCCCCCGAGGACCGGCGGATCACCTCCAGCAGCTGGAACCCGTCGCGGCCGGGCAGCATGACGTCGAGGACGACCAGGTCGGGGCGGAAGCGACCGAGGTCGGTCTCCAGCTGGCGCCCGTCCAGCCGGTGCTGCACCTCGTACCCGGACTCGCGCAACGCGGACGACACGGCGGCACCGATCGCCTCGGCGTCCTCGATCACCAACACCCTGGCTGACACCTCGACCATTCTGCTGATCATCCGGCGTTCGGGCGACTCGCCTTCAGCTCCTTCTCAGGAGCGCCTTCAGCCCGTTTTCAGATTGTGCGCGGACTCTGGTGTCCATGTCGAAGAAATCAGCGTGGGCCGGCGCCGTCGTGGCGGCCGTGGGGCTCACCGTCGGCGGCATCGCGGTCGCCACCGCGGCCGAGGGCCCCGACGGCCCAGCAGCAGTGTTCGGCGAGCACCACCCCGGCGGGTTCGGCAAGCCGGGCGGACCGCCCGACAGGGGCGAGTTCAAGGACAGGGCCGGGTTCAAGGACAGGGCGGCCCTGAAGGACAGCACTCTCGTCGTCGGACGCGTCAAGTCCGTCGAGTCCGGCAAGCTCGTCGTCATCAAGGACGACGGCAACGAGGTGTCGTTGACCACTGACAGCTCGACGAAGCTGCGCGGCGGCGACCTCGCGGGCCTTCAGGCCGAGCAGCGCGTGACCGTGCGCGTGAAGGACGGCAAGGCGCTGAACGTGGCGCTCGCGAAGGCCGCCGAACGCGGCACGGTCAAGGACGTCAACGGCGACAAGGCCACGTTGGTCCAGGTGGACGGCTTGCAGACGCCGCTCGACCTGTCCGCGGTGGCGGAGAAGCCGAAGAACGGCGACCTGGTCGCCGTGACCGGCACCGTGTCGGACGGCAAGACCATCAAGGTCGAGCAGCTGCGGCAGCTGACGAAATAAACCTGGGCTCCACGTGGGCCGCCGCGTCTGCGAACATCGCAGTGTGGCGGTTCCGCGTAGCCCCAGCAGATGGGTGTTCATCCTCCTGGTCGCAGGACTGGTGGGGATGGGGGTCGCGGTCGCCCTCCTCGTGCCCGGCAGGGTGCTGGGCGCCGCGGAACCCCCCAGACCCGTGGCCGCGACCGTCGTCGAGTCGGGGACGTGCGGTCGCGGCATGGACACCGTCGAGTGGGACGCGGGCGGTGGCGAGAAGAAGCAGGCCAAGCTGGACGGCTGCGGGCACACCGAGGGCGAGACCGTCGAGATCGTCATCACCGGCACCGACATGGTGTCGTCCGCCGCGTCCGTCCCAGCCGGACCGCCGGTGTCGAACCGCGTCACCGCCCTGTTGCTCTGCCTGGCGGCGCTGGCAGGTGGCTTCTACGCGTTCCTCTTCCGCTACGCCCCGCTGCGCGCCCCGGCCGTGCTGCCTGGTTCTCCCGCCCCGGTCCGGGCCAAGGTCTCCGCCGGCGCGGTTCCTCCCGGCCCTGCCTCTCCAGGTCCGGCGGCCGATCCCTTCCCGTCCGGCCCGCATCCTTCCGGCCCGCATCCTTCTGGCCCGCTCCCGGTCGTTCCGCCTCCGTCTTCCGGCCCGGACCAGGTGTCCCAGGTGCCTACTCCCCCGCCGGGGTCACCTTCTTGACGTAGAGCAGCCGGTCCCCCGGCTCGATCGCGTCCGCCTCCGGTGCGTCCACCCGGTACAGCTTCCCGCCCCGCACCACGCCCAGCACTATGTCGGACAGGTGCCGCGGCGACCCGCCCACCTCGCTCCGCTCGACGTCGCGCTCCGCGATGGCGAGGCCCGCGTCCGGGGTGAGGAGGTCCTCGACCATGGCGACGACGGTCGGCGTCGCGGTGGCCATGCCGAGCAGGCGGCCCGCCGTCTCCGACGACACCACCACCGAGTCGGCGCCGGACTGCTTGAGCAGGTGCTCGTTCTCGCGTTCCCGCACGGACGCCACGATCTGCGCGTTGGGCGCCAGCTCACGAGCCGTGAGCGTGATCAGGACGGCCGTGTCGTCGCGGTTCGGTGCGACGACGATCGCGCGCGCTCGTGCCGCACCGGCGACCCTCAGCACGTCGTTGCGCGTACCCGATCCGTGCACGGTCACGAGGCCGATGGCGGACGCGGCGTCGAGCGACTCCTGCACGGTGTCCACGACGACGATGGAACCGGGCTCGACACCGTCCCCGAGCAGTGCCGCGACCGCGGACCGCCCCTTCGTGCCGTAACCCACGACCACGACGTGGTCCCGCACGACCCGCCTCCACTTCTGAATGCGCAACGCCTGACGGGAGCGCTCGGTGAGAACTTCGAGTGTCGTGCCGACCAGCACGATCAGGAACAGGACCCGCAACGGCGTGATGACCAGGACGTTGACCAGCCGTGCCGACGACGACGCCGGAGTGATGTCGCCGTAGCCGGTCGTCGAGAGCGACACCGTCGCGTAGTAGAAAGCGTCGAGGAGCGAGACACCGTCCTCGTTGACATCACGGTAACCGTCGCGGTCCAGGTAGACGATCAACACCGCGAGCAGCAACGCCGCCATCGCGCCGATGACGCGTTTCAGGATGGCGCGGGCCGGGCTCGTCCCCTGCTCCGGCATCCTGATCACGCCGACGAGCGAATGCGCGGCTTCCTCAGACAGACTCATCCGTCACCCTCTTCGCGATCCCCGCTCCGGCGAGCATCCGCCACAGGTGAGCGGCCGCCTCCGCGCCTTTGAGGAGCAACGGCACCACCACGCGCTCGTTCGGCGCGTGGACGCGATCATCCGGCAAAGTCGCGCCGAGGTAGACGAGTGGCACGCCGAGCAACGCCTGCAGAACCGCGGCGGGCCCGGACCCACCGGCCCGCGCGAACCGCACCGGCCGGTCGAACGCGAGCTCCATCGCCTCCCGGACCGTGGCGTTGGCGGGGTGGTCGGGACTGATCGCGTACGGCGGCACGCCCGTGCCGCGGAACGTGACCTCCGCGCGGATGCCGTCCGGCGTGTGCTTCGCGACGAACGCCCGCAGCTGGTCCTCGACCTTCTCCGGCCGCTGGTCCGGCACGAGCCGGAAGCTGATCTTCGCCGTCGCGGACGCGGGCACGATGGTCTTGAGACCGGGCCCGGTGTAGCCGCTGAGCAGGCCGTTGACCTCGGCGGTGGGCCGCACCCAGATCCGTTCGAGCGTCGAGTAGCCGGGCTCGCCGGACGTCGCCTGCGCACCGCCGCCGCTGGTGGCGAGCCAGACCCGTTCGTCGAAGGGCAACGACGCGTAGTCCTCGCGCTCCCGGTCCGTCGGCTCCCGCACGTCGTCGTAGAAGCCGTCGAGCCGGACCCGGCCCTCGTCGTCGTGCAGCGCGGCGACGAGTTTCGCGAGCGCCGTGGCGGGGTTCGGAATGGCCCCGCCCGCACGTCCGGAATGGACGTCGTCGGTTCCGCCGTAGAAGACGATCTCGCCGCCGAGAACACCCCTCTGCCCGGTGTTGACGGTCGGCGCGTCGCGTTCGTGCAACGACGTGTCCGTGAACACGACAAGATCGCACCCGAGCGCATTTCCGTGATCTTCGAGCAGCTTTCGCAGATGCGGAGAACCCGATTCCTCCTCGCCCTCGACGAAGAGTTTCAAGGTCACGCTCGGCGACGTCCGCCCGGTCGCCGCCAGATGCGCCCGAACCGCGAGCAGGTGCATGGCGACCTGCCCCTTGTCGTCACTGGCACCCCGCCCGAGCACCTCGTCACCGCTGGTCACGGGCTCGAACGGCGGGTGGTGCCACCGTTCGACGGGGTCGACCGGCTGCACGTCGTGATGCCCGTAGACCAGGACCGTCGGCGCCTGCGGGTCCTCCGACGGCCAGCACGCGAACACGGCGGGAAGCGCGGGCCCGTCGTCCCAGACCTCGACCTGCGGCCACCCGTCCTCCCGCAGCCGCCCGGCGAGCCAGTCGGCGGATCTCCGCACGTCACCGTGGTGCGCGGGATCGACGCCGATGCTCGGAATCCTGATCCACTCGAGGAGCCCGGCGACGAACGAGTCGGTCAGCGCCTCGACAGCAGCGCGTTCGGGATGACGAGAATCACCTGCCACAGTCGTGGACAATAAGCCAGCCCGATCTCGCCGACGCTCCGCAGGCGTGACAGGGTTGCGTCATGGAACCGAACCGTTCCCGAAGGCGGTCGGCCCTGGCGCTGGCCGCGCTGCTCGGCCTGGCGGGAGCGACCCACTTCACCAGGCCGAAGTACTACGACGCGATCGTCCCGCGAGCCCTGCCCGGCACCCCGCGCCAGTGGACCTACGCCTCCGGCGCCGCCGAACTGGCCATCGCCGCCGCCGTCGTCGCCCCGCGCACCCGCCGCCGGGGTGCCCTGGCCGCCGCGGCCCTGTTCCTGGCCGTCTTCCCGGCGAACGTGAAAATGGCGCTCGACTTCCGCGAGAAGTCGCCAACGGCCCGAGCCCTGGCGTATGGTCGCCTGCCTCTGCAGATCCCACTCGTGGCTTGGGCGTGGAAAGTGGCCAAAGCCGCACCTGACAACCCTGGGTAATCCTTAACCAAGTATCCCCAAACGCTGTCATTTTCCGCGCGAGGAACCCTAGGATGCGCCCTGTGCACACGCTTCTCCAGCGCGCCGCAACCGCGCTCGACTGGGACGGAGTCGTCATCCCCGACGTGGCCGTCCTGGGCCAGCAGGTGTCGGCGGTCGTGCGCCTGCTGCCCGAAGTGCACGAGTGGAGAACGGCGAACGGCTGGCCCCCGCGCGCCGACCCGTCGTGGTTCCGCTCCTGGTTCGAACCCGAGGCCCACGACCGCCTCCCCGTCGCCGCCGTCGACCTGGTCGGCGTCCTGGTCAGCGAGTCGACGACCGACCGCGCCCTGCAGTCCTGCGGCACCCTGCTGACCCTCGCGCCCTGCGCGGTGATGCTCCCCCGCTCCCAGGCTTCGCAAGCCTGGTCCTACATCGAGCTCGACTACTACGGCATCGGCGTGGTCGTCGGAGACGAGACTTCGGCCGAGCTGATGGTGCCGCCGGAGGACCGCTCGCCCGAGTTCGGGCCTTCGCTGTTCGGGCGCTGGCTGCTCGAGGTGTTGTACGAGCGGGTTTTGAAGGCTTCTCACGCGCCCGCCGGGGCTTGACGGGGCTTTCCGTCCCGCGTCGCTTCGCTCGGCCTGGAGCAGGCCCGAACCGCCACTCACCCCACTGACCGGATCAGGTCCTTCAACCCCTGCTCGTCCAGCAGGTCGGCCGGCCGGACGGTGTGGTCGTGCCGCACGTAGTGGAACGCCGCCCGCACCCGCTCCAACGGCTCCCCGGTCAACGCCGCCCACGCCAGCCGATAAGCGGCCAGCTGCACGGACAGCGCCGGAAGGGCGTCGGCATCCGGGACGGCGCCGGTTTTCCAGTCGACGACGGTCCAGCCGTCCGGGTCGCGGTAGACGGCGTCCATGCGGCCTCGGACGGAGATGCCGTCGAACTCCGTCTCGAAGGGGACTTCGACGTCGTGCGGGGTGCGGTCGGCCCAGGTGCTGGCGAGGAACGACTCCTTGAGGCGTTCGAGGTCCGCGTCGGGGGCCGCGTCGGCGTCGCCTGCTCCTGGGAGGTCGTCGAGGTCCAGGAGTCTGGTGGCGCCGAAGCGGTTCTCCAGCCAGGTGTGGAAGGCGGTGCCTCGTCTGGCCAGGGGGTTCGGGGGGAACGGGAGGGGACGGCGGAGCCTGCGGGCGAGGGTGTCCGGGTCTTTGGCCAGTTCGACCAGCTGCGAGACGGACAGGTGGTCTGGGAGGAGCACCTGTTCGCGGCGGTTCTGGGCTGCTGCTCGTTCGGCCAGGAGGACGTCGACGTCGCGGGCCCAGCCTTCCGGGTCCGGGTCTTCCGGCATTTCGGGGTCGTCGGGGACGACGTCGTCGGGGAGGGGTTCCGGCTCTGGTGGGAAGTCGTCGTCCGGGGGTTCGTCCGGGGGTGGGTAGTCGTCTTCGTCGGCCGTGCTGGTGGAGGGCTCGTCGAAGATCAGGGGCAGGGGGGCTGGCGGGGCGTTGCGGAGGGCGTCGAGGGCGTCGAGGACCAGTTGGGCGCCTTCTACTACGGCGTCACGGCGTTTGCCGAGGGGGTCGGCCGGCCATTGGGTGGACTTGACGTCTTCGGCCAGGGGGTTGGGGGTGTCGGGGTCTGGTTCGGGGGCCCACACGGCGATGTCGCCGGGTGGGGTGTCTCGTTGCAGGACCTCGTGCATCTCCTTCAGGAACACCGAGGGGCCCTTGGGCTTGTCGCCTGTCTCCGCCCACCAGTGGCCTGACATGAGGAGGCTGTGCTCGGCCCGGGTGACGCCCACGTAGAACAGGCGGCGTTCTTCCACGAGGCGGCGCTCTTCGAACTCCTCGGCGTGGATGGTGAGGGCCTCGTCGACTTCCTTGCGGTTGTGGCCGGCGGAGAGGCGGAGCTCGGGGAGGTCGGCCGAGTCGCCGCGCAGGGAGGCGGGGAGCTCGGTCACGGACTTGAGCCAGCAGGAGGACTTCTTGCGGCCGGGGAACACGTCTCGGACGAGGTGCGGGAGGGCGACGATGTGCCATTCGAGGCCCTTGGCGGAGTGGACGGTGAGGATTTGGACGCGGTCTTCCGAGACTTCCACTTCGCCGGGTTCGAGGCCGTCTTCTGCGTGTTCGGCGGTGTAGAGGTAGTCGAGGAGCGACGGGAGGGTGGCGGACGGGGAGGCGGCGGCGAAGTCCGTGACCACGTCGGAGAAGGCGTCGAGGTGGGCTCTGCCGACCATGCCGGGGCGGGACATGGACTCGATGTCGAGGAGGAGGGTGCGTTCCACGTCGGCGACGAGCTCGGGGAGGGGCTGGTCGAGGCGGCGGCGGAGTGCGGCGAGCTCGCCGCCGAGGCGGCGGATGCGGCGGTAGCCGTCGGGTGAGTAGGCGTCGGGGTCGCCGGGGTCGTCCAGGGCGTCGGCGAGGCCGGCTTGTTCGGCGTGTTCGCCGGGGAGGGCGTCGGCGAGCACCAGGAGTGGGTCGTCCACAACGGACTGTCGCGGTGCGACTCCCGCGAGTTCTCTGGCTCGCGTCCACAGTGCGGCGAGGTCGGCGGCGGCGAGGCGCCAGCGGCTGCCGGTGAGGAGGCGGGCGGCGGCGGTGCCGGCGAGCGGGTCGACGAGGACGCGCAGGGCGGAGACGAGGTCGCGGACCTCGGGTTCGTCGAGGAGGCCGCCGAGGCCGACGACTTCGACGGGCAGGCCGCGGTCGCGGAGGGCGGCGGCGATGGCGGCCATGTCGGAGCGGCGGCGGACGAGGACGGCGGCGGTGGGGGGTGCGCCTTCGGCGTCGAGGTGTGCCTCCCATTGGGCGGCGAGGGTGTCGGCGAGCCAGTCGAGCTCTTGGCGGATGTCCTGGTGCAGGGCGAGCCGGACGTCGCCGGGGCCCGCGCCGGGGCGGGCGCGCAGCTCTTCGACGTCGAGGCCGGCTTCGCGCAGGGGCAGGGAGACGGCGTTGGCGAGCTCGAGGACTTCCGGCGGGTTGCGGAAGCTGGTGAGCAGGCCGTACTTGCGGGTGGGCGGGAAGTCGTCGGCGAAGCGGGGCAGGTTGGCGGCGGAGGCGCCGCGCCAGCCGTAGATGGCTTGGGCGGGGTCGCCGACGGAGGTGACGGGCATGGGGGTGCCGAGGCCGAACAGGGACCGCAGCAGGACGCGTTGGGCGTGGCCGGTGTCCTGGTACTCGTCGAGCAGGACGGCTCCGTAGCGTTCGCGTTCGCCGCCTGCCACTTCGGGGAAGGCGGCGAGCTGGGCGGCCAGGGACATCTGGTCGGCGAAGTCGAGGGCGGCTTCTTTGCGTTTGCGCTGCTGGTAGGCGTCGAGCAGGGGCAGGAGGGCGACGCGGAGGCGTTGGGCGGCGACGATGTCCTTGAGCTTCTCGGGGAGGGCGTCGCGTTGCCGGGGTGCTTTGGGGGCGTTCTCGATCAGCGCGCACAGCTCGCGGGCGTGTGCTTCGAGCTGGTCGGGGGTCACGAGGTGTTCGCCGAGCTCGCCCGCGAGGGACAGCAGGTAGCCGGTGATGGTCGCGGGGACCTTGTCGGTGTCGAGGTCGTGGGCCCAGGTGGCGACGACGCGGTGGGCGAGCTGCCAGGACGCGGTTTCGGTGAGGAGCCGCACGCCGGGTTCGACGGGGAGCCGCAGGCCGTGTTCGGTGACGAGGCGGCCCGCGTAGGCGTGGTAGGTGAGGACGACGGGTTCGCCGGTGAGGACGGACATCTTGCGTTCGCCGCTGGGGTCGAGCTCGTCGAGCAGGGGTGATCCGGCGAGCCGGCGGAGGCGGGCGCGGACGCGGTCGGCGAGCTGCCGGGCGGCCTTGCGGGTGAAGGTGAGGCCGAGGACGCGGTCGGGCTGGACGAGGCCGTTGGCGACGAGCCAGACGACGCGGGCGGCCATGGTCTCGGTCTTGCCCGCTCCGGCTCCGGCGATGACCAGGGCGGGTTGTGCGGGTGCGGCGATGACTTCGGCTTGCTCGGGGGTCGGCCGGTTCAGCCCGAGCGCCTCAGCGATCTCGAACGGGCTGACGGTCACCGGTACATCTTCCTATCCACGCCGTGCGCGTCCGCACCAGCCGGTCCTGTTCGTCCACTGACCGGGGAAGTGCTGGTCAACGGGCACCTACTCGCTCACCTGCCGCCCGGAGGGGTGGACCGGGCAGGTGGTGCGGGCCGGGCACCTGTCGCAGTCCGCGTTCTCGCGGGCGGTGTACTGGGGGCCGAGGACGGACTCGGCTGCGCCTTGGACGACTTCGAGCCAGGCGCGGACGCCTTGTTCGTCGAGTGGTGCCTGGGTGCGTTCGACGGCTCCTGTCTTCTTGTCCTCTTTGGCCACGTACAGCAACCTCGCGCCGCCGGGTTCTGTTCCGAGGCCGATGTGGGTGAACCCGCCGAGGGAGGAGGCGAGCTGGTAGACGGCCAGCTGCGGGTGTTCCTGGGTGGCTTCGCGGGACACGGGGCTTTTGCCGGTCTTGAGGTCGATGACGACGGGGCGGCCGTCCTCGTCGTGTTCGAGCCGGTCGACGCGGCCGCGGACCTGGAGCCACGGGCCTCCGTCGCGTTTGGGCACCTCGACGACCATCTCTTCCTCGACCGCGACCTGGGTGAGCTGGCTGCGGCTCATGGTGAGCCAGGCGAGGAACGTGTCGAGCATCTTCTCGACGCGCATGCGTTCGCGGCGGGAGAACCACGGTGCGCCCGCGTCGACGGCGGCCCACGCCTCGTCGAGCTTCTGCCGCAGGGCGGTGGCGTCGGCTCCGGAGGCGGCGGCTTGGGCGAGGGCGTGCACGAGGGTGCCGGTGACCGATGCCAGCTCGGCCGGGTCTTGGCCGCCGTGGCGTTCGACGACCCAGCGCAGCGGGCACTTGGTGATCACTTCGATGGTGGACGGGGTGACGCTGACCTTCTGGTCCTCCGTCCACAGCGGGGCGTCGGTGGACACGTCGGCCAGGCCGTACCAGGAGTCCGGGTGGGCGCCGGGGACGTTGGCTTCGGCCAGGCGGGCGAGCTGGGCGGCGGCACGTGACCGGCGGGCCGGGTCTTCGGAGTCGGAGCAGACGACGCGGCGCAGCTCGCCGACGAGCTCGCCGAGGACCAGTCCGCGTTGGGGCCGGTGGAGTTTGCGTTCTTCCTCGGCCGTGGACTCGATCTCGTCGAGGAACCGGGACGGCTGCTCGTCTTCTCCGCGGACGGCGCTGATCAGCAGTTTGGACCGGGCGCGGGAGGCGGCGACGAGCAGCAGGCGGCGTTCTTCCGCGAGGATCGGCGCGACGGCGGACACCGACGGTTCCATTCCGGCGAGCACGTCCACCATGCGTTCGACGCCGAGGACGGTGCCGCGCAGCCGCAGGTCCGGCCAGCTGCCTTCCTGCACGCCGGGGACGGCGACGACCTCCCACTCGCGGCCGGCGGCGGAGTGGGCCGTGAGGACCGACACGGCTTCTCCGGTCGGGGCGGAGGCGGCGAGGGTGTCGCCGACGATGCGCTGGGACTCCAGGTAGTCGGCGAACCCGGCGACGCCGGAGCCGGGCAGCCGGTCGACGTACTTGGCGGCGGCCTCGAACAGGGCGACGATGGCGTCGAGGTCGCGGTCGGCCTGCATGCCGGGCATGCCGCGCCGGGCGGACTGGGCGACCCAGCGGTCCTGCAGCCCGGACGCCGTCCACAGCTCCCACAGCACGACCTCGACGGACTTGCCCGCCTCGACCGCCTTGCGCGCCAGAGACAGCAGGTGGGAGATCTTCCTGGCGGGCAACGACTCCGCGTCTTCGAGCGCCGCGAGCCGGTCGGGGGTCTCGACGACCTCGACGAGCAGGTCTCCGCTGGGCCTGTCGCCTCCCGCGGCCATCTCCAGCCGCCGCAGGCCGCGCCGCAACCTGCGCAGCGCCAACGGATCGGCGCCGCCGTAGGACGAGGACAGCAGCATGGCCGCCGTGTCCTCGTCGAGCGTTCCCGGCATCGCCGCCGCGCGGACGAGGGCCAGCAGCGGACGCACGGCGGGCTGCTGCGCGAGCGGCAGTTCGTCCGACGCCACCGACACGGGCACTCCGGCGGCGAGCAGCGCGCGTTGCAGCACCGGCAGGGACAGCGTGGCCGACCGCACGACCACGGCCATCTGCGACCACGGCACCTCGTCGGCCAGGTGCGAGCGGCGCAGCTGGTCCGCCACCCACGTCGCCTCCTGCGCGGACGACGCGAGCAGCCGCACCTGCACCGTCCCCTCGCCGTCGACGGGCAGCACGGACCGGGTGGGTGAGGACCCGGGCAGCCGCGACGCCAGCCGGGCGACCGCGTCGCGGATCTCCGGCAGCATCCGGTGCGACTGCCGCAGCACGACCGTCTCGCCGGGGACGTCGCGCAGGATCTCCGGGTCGGCGCCGCGAAACGTGAAGATCGCCTGGTCCGGGTCGCCCGCCAGGACGAACCGCGTCGCCCCCGAGCCCAGGGAGCTGACCAGCGAGTACTGCATCGGGTCGAGGTGCTGCGCGTCGTCGACGAACAGGTACCGCACGCGGCGCCGTTCGCCGAAGAGCAGCTCCTCGTCGTTCAGGAAGGCCGCGTAGGCCGACGCCACCAGCTCCGCCGCGTCGTAGGCGGGCGCGTAGGAGGTGGCGGAGTCCATGCCGGACAACAGGTTCACGGCCTCGTACTGGGCGCCGAACCGGCCCGCGGCCACCCATTCGTCGCGGCCGTGCTGTTCGCCGAGCTCGATCAGGTCTTCCGGGCCGAGGCCGCGTTCGGCGGCGCGCAGCAGCAGGTCGCGCAGCTCGTGGGCGAAGCCGGGCAGCTCCAGTGCGGGCCTCAGCCGGTCCGGCCAGTGCAGGGCGCCGGACTCGACGTCACCCGCGAGCAGCTCGCGCACCATCGCGTCCTGATCGGGACCGGACAGCAGCCGCGGCGGAGGTTCGCCGAGCAGCACCGCCTGGTTGCGCAGGACGGCGAACGCGTAGGAGTGCACGGTGCGCACCAACGGTTCGCGCACCGCCGGCAGGTGCCCGGTCAGCAGCCGCGTGACGTGTGCGCGCACCGCCACCGACGCGCGCCTGTTCGCGGTGAGGACCAGCACGTTCTCCGGGTCGGCTCCCTCTTCCAGCACGACGTGCGCCGCCAGTTCGGCGAGCAGTGTCGTCTTGCCGGTGCCGGGACCGCCCAGGACCCGCAGGAAGCCCTCCTGCGTGAAGACCCGCTGGGCAGCGCTGTCCCACCGGGGACGCGGGCGCGTCTCCGGCTTCCTGCGGACCAGCTGCGGTGGAAGTGCCACGTCCCGATTTCACCACGCTGCACCGACAAGATCAGCGACGCCCGCCGATCGGAGCAGTCAGCGCAGCTCCAGGCCCTGCAGGAAGCCGCCGGGGGTGTGGGTGGGGCCGAAGTGCGCGCCGGTCGCGAAGTCCGCTCCCGCCTCGCGCCACCACCGGGCCTGCTCGGCGCCGGAGATGCCGTCGACGGCGACCGCCACCCCGGCCTCGCGCATCAGCGGCAACAGTGCCGTCACGTACGGGGACCTGCGTTCGACCAGCGGTGTCGCCACCCGCACGGACCGCACCGGCAGCTCGGACACGGCGGCGGGGTCGAGCGGGCCGAGACCGAAGTCGTCGACGCCCATGTGCACGCCGACGCCCGCGAGGGTGGTGAGGTTGTCGGCCGCGTCGGTCAGCGGCAGCACCTCGGCGGGCATGCTGAGGGCGAGCCGCGCCGGGTCGAGGCCGGTCTCCTCCAGTACCCGGACGACGCGGGACACCAGGTCGGCGTCGGTCGACTGGTGCGGGGTGAGCCGCACGACGAGCGACCTGTCGAACTGGCCGCGCTGCCGCCACCACGCCGACTGGCCGCCCGCGATCTTGAGCAGCCACTCGCCGAGCGGCAGGATCAGCCCGGTCGCCTCGGCGAGCCCCGCGCACCGGTCGTGGCCGAGCACGCCGAGTCCCGGCCGGTCCCAGTGCAGCAGCGCCTCGGCGCCGTTGACCTCACCGCCCGCCAGCCGCACGAGCGGCCGGTACCGCACGGTGATCTCGCCGTCCTCCCAGGCGGCGGGCATCGACACGGCCAGCAGGTGGTCGCGCCGGTCCTCGGCGTCCTGGCCGGGGTGGAACACCTCCCACTGCCCGCGCCTGCGCACCTTGGCCCTGCGCAGCGCCGTGTCGGCCGCGCGCAGCAGGTCGACGGGCTCGGTCGCGGGGTCCGGCCGCTGCACGACGCCCGCGCTCATCGACACCGCCAGCCCGTGACCGTCCACATAGGTCGGTTCGAGCAGGTCGTCGTTGATGCTCTTCATGATCGCGCCGATGGCGGGCGTGGTGGCCTTGTTCTCCAGCAGGACGCCGAACTCGTCGCCGCCGAACCGGGCGATCATGACCTTCTCGCCCGCCAGCAGCACCCGCAGGCGCTGGGCGACGTGCTGGAGCAGCCGTTCGGCGATGCGGCCGCCGAAGCTGTTGCTCACCATGCCGAACGCGTCGATGTCGAGGTGCAGGACGGTGATGCCGTGCTCGGGGTCGGCCTTGCGCAGCACGGACTCCAGCTGCGTGGTGAAGAACTGCCGGTTCGGCAGGCCGGTCAGCACGTCGTGCAGCGACTGCCGCTTCAGCTCGTTCTGCAACAGCTCCAGCTCGGTGCCGTCCTCGACGACCACGACGAAGTGGCTGCTCTCGTCGTCCGCGCCGCGCAGCAGCGACGCCGTCAGCGTGAGCCGTGCCGGTTCGCCGTCGATGCGCAGCATCCGCTGCGCCTGCCGCACCCGGTGCGCCCGGCCCGCCAGCAGCTCGTCGAGCGCGGACCTGAGCATGTCGACGAAGTCGGGTGCCACGAGGTCGAGCAGCGCCATGCCGGTGAGCTCGTCGGCGGTGTAGCCGAGAATCTCGCCGATGGCGGCGTTGGCCCGGACGAGCCTGCCTTCCAGGTCGACGATGAGGACGCCGTTGCTGGAGGAGGTGACGACCTCGTTGTAGCGGGCCTCGCTCTCCTTGAGGTTCCAGTTGGCGTCGCGCACGGCCTTGAGCAGCGACCGCTGCATGCTCTCCTGCTGGGCGAGCACGGACTCGGTGTTCGCGGCGGTGAACCCCGTGCCGATGGCGCCGATCGCGAGCACGACCCGTTCGGCGTACTGCTCGAGCGGCTGGAGCTCCGGCAGCGCGAGCAGGCCCTTGCCGAGGACCTCGGCGGTGCAGCGCAGGCCGGGCCGTCCGAGGTGACCGAGGTTCGCGAGGTCCACGCCGAACTGCTCGGCGGCGGAGGGGTCGAACTTCTCGGCGTGCAGGAGGTCGCAGAGCGCATCGAGCCGTTCACCCAGTTCGGCGTCGAGATCCTCTCTGCCCATCGGGATGGCGACGGCGCCCAGCAGGCGGTACGACCATTTGCGCGCGAGTGTCCGCCGCGCCTTCTCGTTGTTCTGCGGAGACGGCGTGACGTCGGGTATTCGGCGCGGCGTGGACATTTCGGGGCGGCCTCGCTGTGGGCTCGGAGGATCCCGGAAGTTTACCCACGCACGGTAGGTGCGACCTCAACCGGTAGCGTGAATTATCATCCCTCGATCGGAATTTCCGCTACGGCTTCCGTCCGACCCCGGCGAACGCGATCCTGTTCACGGCCGGGTCGTCGGAAACGTCGCCGGGACCGGAAGGACGCCATTCGGCGAACTTGACGAGCCCTGGTTCGACGATCTCGAAATCACCGAAGAACGCCTCGATCTCGGCGCGGTCCCGGTAGGTCACGTCACCGCCGCCGGCCTTGCTCATCCGGTCGGTCACGGCCCTGGCCTCGTCGTTGACGTGGTCGCCCGCCATGTGCGAGATCGCGAGGTAGCTCCCGCTCGGCAGCGCCTCCCGGTACCTCTTGAGCAGGCTCTGCGGGTCGGCCTCGTCCGGCACCCAGTGGACCATGAACAGCAGCAGCAGCCCGATGGGCTCGTCGAGGTCCAGCAACCGCCTGACCTCGGCGCTGCCGAGGATGCTCTCCGGGTCCCTCATGTCGGCCTGCAGCACGCCGACCCGGTCGTTACCTGCGACGATCAGCTGGCCGTGCGCGACGGCGACGGGGTCGCGGTCCACGTAGACGACCCGGCAGTCGGGCGCCTGCTCCTGCGCCACCTCGTGCACGTTCGCCACGGTCGGGATGCCGGAGCCGATGTCCAGGAACTGGCGGACGCCCTGCTCGGTCATGAACCGCACGGCCCGGCGGAGGAACGCGCGGTTGAGCCTCGCCGCGTTGCGCGAGTTCGGCATCATCTGCTCGGCCTTGTCGCCCATCACCCGGTCGACCGCGAAGTTGTGCGCGCCGCCGAGCAGGTAGTCGTACACGCGTGCCGCGCTGGGCACGGAGACGTCGACGTTCTGCGGGATCCAGTTCTCGTCGGCCACGGCGAACACCTCTTCGGGTTGCGGACGCACCAGCTTAGTCATGCACTGAGCGCACTCGATTACGCCGCAAGTGTGAACCAGCTCCACCCGATCGGCCACTGTCGTCCTCAACCGAATGACTCATATGGTGTCCCCCTCTTTCCCCGGACGAGGAGCGATGATGTCCGTCCCGGTGGCACCCGGCCGGTTGCCATTTCTCGGGCACTCGTTGCCAATGCTCACGAAAAGATTCGCGTTCACCGCGAATTTGCGTGACCAGGGCGACTTGGTGGAGGTTCACCTCGGCCCGTTGCGGGCTTTTTTCGTCACCAGTCCGCAGCTGATGCACCAGGTGCTGGTCACCGACGCGCCGAAGTTCCACAAGGGCAGGATGTACGACAAGTTCCGCCGGTTCGCGGGCAACGGGCTCGCCCTGTCGAGCGGGTCCTACCATCTCCGCCAGCGCAGGATGATGCAGCCGGCGTTCCACCGCGACCGGATCGCGGCCTACGCGGCCATCATGTCCCGCGCTGCCGGGGAGCTCGTCGGACGGTGGCGGGCGGACGAGGTGCGGCGGCTGGAGGTGGACATGCAGGGACTCGCCGTCACGATCGTGGGCGAGGCGCTGTTCTCCACCGAGATCGGCCGCAGGGCGGTCGACGAGGCCCGCCGGTCGGTGTTCGTGATCGTCAAGAACGGCATCCTGCGCGCCCTCTCGCCGGGGTTCGTGGAGAAGCTGCCCATCCCGGCCAACCGGGAGTTCGACGAGGCCATCGCCCGGATGCGCGCCATCGTGCAGGAGGTCGTCGACAGCCGCCGCGGCGACGACACCGACCACGGCGACCTGCTGTCGACGCTGATGCTCGCCAAGGACACCGCGACCGGTGAGCCGATGACCGACGAGCAGGTCTTCGACGAGGTCGTCACATTGCTGACCGCGGGGATCGAGACCACCGCGCTCGCGCTCGCCTGGATCTTCCACGAGATCGCCGCCAACCCCGAGGTCGAGGAGCGGGTGCTGGCGGAGGTCGACGAGGTGCTGGGCGGGCGGCCGGTGACGGTCGGCGACGTGCCGCGGCTGACCTACCTGGGCAGGGTCGCGAACGAGGTCCTGCGCAAGTACTCGCTCTGGCTGATCATGCGCCGCACCGCCGAGGAGGTCGAGCTCGGCGGCGTCCGATTACCCCCGGGCACCGAGGTCATCCTCAGCCCGCACACGCTGCACCACGACCCCGCCCACTTCCCCGACCCGGAGCGCTTCGACCCGGACCGCTGGCTCCCCGAACGAGCGAAGCTGCTGCCCAAAGGCGCCTTCGTCCCGTTCGGCGGCGGCATCCACCAGTGCATCGGCAACCACTTCGCCCTGACCGAGATCGCCATCGTCGCGGCGACGGTCTTCTCGCGGTACCGGCTCGTCCCCGACCGGCCCGTGCGCACCAGGTTCACCAATGCGGCCTACCCCAACGACCTCATGATGAAGGTCGTCCCCCGCTAGCTGGAGGTTCTCCCCCCATGCGTTTCCGTCGGCTTTGTGCCGCCGTGCTGCTCGCCGCGTTCCTACCGGTTCCCACGCCGGCCAGTGCCGCTCAGACCACCTGCGAGGACGTGCACACCCCCGTCCGGTTCGGGCTGATCCAGCAGACGATGTACGGCAGGCTGTGCGTGCCCCGCGGAGCGACGACCGTGCAGGTGCTCGTCCCCGGTGGCACGTACACGAGCGGCTACTGGGACATCCCCGGCGAGGGCGAGAGGCGGTCCGTCACCCGTTCGATGAACAGCGCGGGCATCGCCACGATGGCGGTGGACCGGATCGGCTCGGGCAAGAGCACCAAGCCGCTCAGCATCCTCGTCGACGTCCCGAACCAGGCGCAGGCGGTGCACCAGGTCGTGCAGAACCTGCGCCCGCGGTTCGCCAAGGTGCTGGTGGGCGGGCACTCCATCGGCTCTGCCATCGCGATGGTGGAGGCCGCCCGCTACCGCGACGTCGACGGCGTCCTGGTCACCGGCATGACACACCAGTGGGACTACCTCCGCGCCGTGCCCGCGCTGACGAACCTGATCCCCGCGCTCCTCGACCCGAAGCTGAGCCTGCGCGGCCTCGACGTCGGCTACCTGACGACGGCGCCGGGAACCCGGTACACGATGTTCCACGCGCCCGGCCCGAACCTCGCCGAGGTGATCAGCCTGGACGAGGCCACCAAGGACGTCGTGTCGGCGGGCGAGTTCGTCACCACCGCGCTGATGTCCAACCTCGTGCTGCCCGCCAGCACCACCATCTCGGTGCCGGTGATGACCGTGCAGACGTCGGCCGACTACTTCTGCGGCACCCCGCCGCTCGGCGCCGACTGCTCCTCGCCGCAGGCGCTGGTGAGGTCCGAGCGGCCGTTCTACCCGCGGGCACCCCGGCTGGACGGCCACGTCGTCAACGGCTACGGGCACGTCTTCAACTACGACACCACCGAGGCCGACGCCTACCACGCGGCGCTCATCGCGTGGCAGCGCAGCATCTGAACCTGCTTCCACGACCGCTGTCCGTAACCCCCCACCCCGCTAGCACTTCTCTTTCGTGTTCGCCCTGCTGCACGCGGGGGCCCCACGTTCGCTCCACGAGTACGCGGGGACCCCGCGTACTAAAGCCACGTCGCGCAGAGAGAGCGGTGACCGCTGTACGGATGACACACGGGTGGGTGCGTGACGGGCAACGGCGGGGCAGCGTTCAGCTGAGCTGCTTGAGGAAGTCGCCCGCGTTCTCGGGTGAGCCGAAGTGGGCGCCGATCGCTAGGTCGGCGCCCGCGTCGGTCCACCAGTCGGCCTGGTCGGCGTTCTCGATGCCGTCCACGCACAGGTCCACGCCCAGGTCGTGCACCGCCGGGACCAACGCGGCCGAGCGGGTGTCCTGACGCCGCACCAAGTCCTTCGGCACGAGCACCGACACCACCGGCAGCTCCGTGAGCCACGCCAGGTCCCGCGGGCCGAGGCCGAAGTCGTCGAGCGCGATCCGCACGCCCATGTCCGCGAGCGTCGCCAGGTTCTCGGCCGCCCCTGCCACCGGCAGCACGCCGACGGGCATGGTGAGCGTCAGGCTCCGCGCAGCCATACCCGTCTCGTCGAGCACCTTCGCCACGCGGGACACCAGGTCGGCGTCGGTCGCCTGGTGGCGGGTGAGGCGGACGCCGAACTGCGCGTCGAGCTCGCCGCGCTGCCGCCACCACTGCGCCTGGCCCGCCGCGATCCTGATGAGCCACTCGCCCATCGGCAGGATGAGACCCGTCGAGTCGGCCAGTTCGGCGCAGCGGTCGGAGAGGTCCCAGTGCAGCACCGCCTCCACGCCCGCCAGCTCACCGGTCGCGAGCACGCGGACGGGCTGGTAGCAGACGCCGATGTCGCCCTGCTCCCACGCGCCGGGCATCACGACGGCCAGCGCGGCGTCCCGGCGGTCCGCTGTGCTCTCGTTGCCGTGGAACAGCTTCCACTGGCCGCGCTGGTCCTTTTTGGCCTGACGTAACGCCAGGTCGGCCATGCGCAGCAGCTCCGCGGGGTCGATGTCGGGTGACGGCCGGTGGACGACGCCGGCGCTCACCGAGACGGCGAGACCGTGGTCGTCGACGAACACCGGCTCGGACAGGTCGGTGTTGATGGCGGCCATGATGGCGGCGATGTCCGGTGTGCCGGGCGAGTTCTCGACGACGATGCCGAACTCGTCGCCGTCGAACCGGGCGACCATCGCCTGCTCGCGCGACATCACCGTGCGCAGCCTGCGTGACACGTGTTGCAGCAGCTTCTCGCCGATGCGGCCGCCGAGACTGTTGCACACCAGGCCGAACGCGTCGAGGTCGAGGTGGAACACGGTGACGCCGAGCTCCGGGTCCGCGCGGCGCAGCACCGTCTCCAGGTGCGTGGTGAAGAACTGCCGGTTGGGCAGGCCGGTCAGCACGTCGTGCAGCGACTGGCGGCGCAGTTCTCCTTGCAACAGAGCAAGTTCCGTGGCGTCGTCCGCGACGACGAGCACGTGGCTCGCCTTGCCGTCGGCGTCGCGCAGCAGTGACGCCGTCAGGGTGACCTTCGCCAGGTCGTCCTCGCCGCGCAGCAGCTGGAGCGGTTCGCGCTCGAAGTCACCGCGTTCGGCGAGCACCCGCTCGATCATCTCGCGGAACACGGCGATCGAGCCGGGTGCGACGAGCTCCATGAGCCGCGTGCCGGGCTCGGGGGCGTGGCCGAGGATGTCGCCGATGGCCTCGTTCGCCCACACGACCCTGCCGTCGAGGCCGACGAGGAGGATGCCGTTCGTCGACGAGTGGGCGACGACCTCGAACTTGGCCTCGGTCTGCCGCCGGTCGCGCTGCGCGTCGTGGGCGGCCTTGAGCAGCGACCGCTGCATGCTCTCCTGCTGGTCCAGGATCGACCGGGCGCGGGCCGCGCTGAAACCGCACGTCAGCGCGCCGATGCCGCCGACAACGCGCACGGCGAGCTGCTCGACGGACCGGAGCTCCTCCAACGCCATCAAGCCCTTGCCGAGCACGTCGATCGTGCGCTTGAGACCGGGCTCGTTCACGTAGCCGAGAGCGACGAGCCGCTCCCCCACCTCCTCGAACGGGGCAGGGTCGAACGGCTCGCTGTGCAGCGCCGCGCACAACGCGTCGAGCTGGTCGCCGAGCTCGGCGTCCAGCTCGTCCCTGTTCATCGCGACGACGACGACGCTGCTGAGCAGGTAGCTCCACTTGCGCGCCAAGGCTTCTCGCGCGCGGACGGCGGCGGTGTCCTGCGGCGGAGCGGCATCGGGTCTTCGGCTCGGATTCGTCATTCCCGTTGCCCTGTATGGGTTGAAGAGTGTCCGGCAGTTTACCTACCGGCAGTCGGCGGCCATTGAGCCAACAGTGTGATCCTCGGACACTGCCGTGTGATTTCAGTCCTTACGACCAACACCAGCGTACAAGAACATGTTCATGGACGCCTCGTCGGCGAAGTCGCCCGGTCCGTCCGGACGCCACTCCCCGCAGCCGACGAGGCCCGGCTCGACCAGGCCGAACCCGTCGAAGAGCGCGCTGACCTGCTCATGGGTACGCATGTGCATCCGGTCGGCGCTCTTGCTGCGGTTCACCACGTCCGCGGCCCTGCCGACGTTCTCGCCGATCTGGTCCTTCGCGACGTGCGTCATCACGACGAAGCTGCCGGCGGGCAACGCGTCGCGGTAGCTCGCGACGAGCTCGCCGGGACCGTCCTCGTCCGGCACCCAGTGCAGCATGAGCAGGAACAACAGCCCGACCGGTTCGTCGAACCGCAGCAGCCGCCGCAGGCCGGGACTCGCCAGCACGGCCTCCGGGTCGCGCATGTCGGCCTGCACGATCGCGGCGTTGTCGTTGTCAGCCAACAACAACCGGCTGTGCGCGACGGCGACCGGGTCCTTGTCGACGTAGACGACCCGCGCCGCCGGGTCGCGTTCCTGCGCCACCTCGTGCACGTTCGCGACCGTCGGGATGCCGGACCCGATGTCGAGGAACTGCCGGACTCCCCGGTCCATCAGGAAGCGCACGGCGCGGCCGAGGAAGCGGCGGTTGAGCCGGGCGACGCTCGGCAGCCCGGGAACCAGCTTCTCGATCTGGGAGCCGACCTGCCGGTCGGCGGCGAAGTTGTGGGCGCCGCCGAGGATGTAGTCGTAGACGCGGGCCATGCTCGGCACGGCCGTGTCGATGCCGGGAGGTACCCAGCTCTGGGTCTCTGCCACGGGAAACACCTCTTCGGTTTCGTGGCGGTCCGGGGAAGACGCACGAGCCTAGCCAGTGGAACTGCCTCGGGACTGAGCCAGGAGAGTGACGCGGAATCACCCGATCAGGCACTGTCGTCTTCATCCAAACGGCTCCTAGGGTGGTCCGTCCCCGTTCGGCCCCACTCCTCAGGAGTTCCGAATGCCCGTCCCGGTGGCCCCGAGCCGCTGGCCGCTGTTAGGGCACACACCGGCGATGCTCCTCCGGCGCGCCGGGTTCACCGACGCGCTGCACGAGCACGGTGACATCGTGCGCCTCGACCTCGGCCCACTGCGCGCACACTTCGTCACGAGCCCTGAGCTGACCTACGAAGTCCTTGTCTCCCAAGGGTCGAAGTTCCGCAAAGGCGCGATGTTCGACAAGTTCCAGCCTTACCTGGGCACCGGTCTGCTGCTGTCGAACGGCGAGCACCACCTGCGGCAACGCCGGATGATGCAGCCCGCCTTCCACCGCGAACGGATTGAGGCGTATGCGTCGACGATGGTTCGTACAGCTGCTGCGCTGGCTGCGAGGTGGCGGCCCGACGAGGTCCGCGCCGTCGAGGAGGACATGCAGGAGCTCGCGGTCACGATCGTCGGTGAGACGCTCTTCTCCACCGAGATGGGGCAACGCGCCGTCGCCGAGATCCGCAGGTCCATCTTCACGGTCATCCAGCAGGGGATGATCCGCGCGCTGACGCCGTCGTTCGTCGAGAAGCTCCCGCTACCGGGCAACAGGGACTTCGACGCCGCCATCACGCGCATGAAAGCCGTTGTGCTGCAAGTGATCCAGAGCTGGCGCGCCGACGGAACCGACCACGGCGACGTGCTGTCGACGTTGCTGCTGGCCAGGGAAGACGGCGCCGGCATGACCGACCAGCAGACCTACGACGAGGTCCTCACCCTGCTCACCGCGGGCATCGAGACCACCGCCATCGCACTGGCCTGGGCGCTGCACGAGGTCGGCGAGAACCCGGACGTCGAGCACCGATTACACAGGGAGCTGGACACCGTCCTGGGCGACCGCGAGGTGACGTTCGCCGACATCCCGAAACTGACCTACACCACGAAGATCGTGCAGGAGACCCTCCGCCGCTACCCGATCTGGTTCGTGATGCGCCGAACCCTCACCGAGGTGCGACTGGGCGCCGCGACCCTCCCCGCGGGCGCCGAGGTGATCATCAGCCCTCACGCCCTGCACCACGACCCGCGCCACTTCCCGGACCCGCACCGCTTCGCCCCTGACCGCTGGACCCCCGAGCTCACCGCCGCCCTCCCCCGCGGCGCCTTCGTCCCGTTCGGCGGCGGCACCCGCCAGTGCCTGGGCAACGTCTTCGCCCAGACCGAGGTCGTCCTCACCCTCGCGACGATCGCGTCCCGCTGGCGCCTCGTCCCCACCAGACCGGCCCGCGTGAAGTTCACGTCCGCGCCGTACCCGCACGGCCTGCTGATGCGCGCCGTCCCCCGCCACTGACCGGAGGTAGTACCCCCATGCGTCTCCGCAGGCTCTGCGCCGCGGCCCTGCTCACCACCGCCACCCTCCTGGCCCCACCCCCGGCGTCGGCCGCGGTGACGTGCGAGGACGTCAGCTACCCGGTGCGCATCGGCCTCACCCCGCTGGTGACGACCCAGGAGACGATGGCCGGCAGGCTGTGCGTCCCGTCCAACGCGCGTACCGTGCAGGTCCTGATCCCCGGAGGCACCTACGACAGGTCCTACTGGGACGTCGGCTTCGAACCGTCCACCCACTCGTTCACGACGTCCCAGAACAAGGCGGGCATCGCCACCCTGGCCCTGGACCGCCTGGGCACCGGCCGCAGCTCCACACCCCTGAGCGCCCTCGTCACCGCCTCGACCCAGGCGAGCGCGGTCCACCAGGTCATCACCACCCTGAAACCGCGCTTCACCAAGGTGATCGTCGCGGGCCACTCCATCGGCTCCGCGATGGCCATGATCGAGGCAGGCACCTACCGCGACGTGGACGGCGTCCTGGTCACCGGCTTCACCCACAAGATGAACTACGTGACCGTGGTCCCGGTCCTCGCGAACATGATCCCGGCGCGTCTGGACCCCGGCTACCTGACCACCATGCCCGACACCCGCTACAACGCCTTCCACAAACCAGGCCCGCTGGTCACCGGCGCCATCGCCTGGGACGAGAACACAAAAGACGTCTTCGCCGTAACCGAGGCAGTGGACACGATCTTGATGAACACGGTCATCATCCCGATCTCCCGCCGCATCACCGTCCCGGTGATGATCGCCGTCGGCAACGACACCCACTTCTGCGGCTCGGGCATCCCCCTGATGGGCAGTGACTGCTCGTCCCCAGCCGCCCTCAAGGCAGACGAGGCCCCGTTCTTCCCCTCGGTCCCCCGCCTGGACACCTACGTCCTCAACGGCTACGGCCACTCCATCAACTACGCCCCCAACGCCCCCGACTACCACGCGGCAGTCGCCTCCTGGGCAAAGACGATCTAGCTACACTTCCGGGATGGACGAGGAGATCCACGAACGGGTCCGCGACTACATCAAGGCCATCCCCCGCGGCCGAGTCGCCACCTACGGCGACATCGCGGACCTCGCCAAGGCCCCGTCACCACGCCTGGTGGGCCGCATCCTCAACGAGGACGGCCACGACCTGCCGTGGCAACGGGTCCTGAAAGCCGACGGCACCTGCGCCCCGCACCTGCGCGACATCCAGCTCCAGCTCCTGCACGAGGAGGGCGTCCCCAACCTGGACGGCAAGGTCAACCTGCGCGACCACCGCTGGGAACAGGCCCGCAAACCGGAACCGGAGGAACCTCCCGGCCTCTGGTGACGCGCGCACCGGCTCACGACGCGAAGCGAACCGACCCGCCGGTCGCTGCCATCCCCTCGAAATACCGCCGAACCAAGGCATCGACAACCAGTGGATGCGCCCCGACAGGCTCAGCGACAACCTCGGCGCCACAACCCACGACAGCGGAGTGGAACACTCCGGGCGCCAGCAACCAGGACGCGACAGCCACCCGCCGCCCCCGAATCCCGGCGACCACATCGGCGATCCGAGGATCGGCGGTGGCCACGTACCCGATCCCCACAGCCCCCAGCAACGCCCCGGCCCGCCGGACATCGGCCAGCGCCCGCTCATCGGAAGACCCGGCTGCGGCAAGCACAACGGCATCCCCTCGACGAAACCCGGCCTCTCGCAACCGATCTCGAACCGCGGGAACGGCATCCACCCCGAGTGGCCGGGTCACGACCACCCCGGCACGCCCCCCGATCTGCTCGGGGATGTCAACCCGAACGTGATACCCAGCCGCCAAGAACACAGGCACCACGACACAAGGCGAGTCGACAACAGCCCCAACAGAAGGCTCGAGAACGTCCGCGTACCCCACCACAACCGGAACGTCCACAGCGGACCGGACCGCGGCGGCGATCTCCTCACACACAGCAATCCCGCGAGGAGAACGGGTTCCGTGAAACGCCAGAACAAGTTTCACGCGGGCTCCATAGCTAGCCGGTAACCACGCTTGACGACCGTGCACACCATCTGCGGCGACCCCAGAGCGGTCCGCAACCGCCCGATGGCGGTCTCCACAGCGTGCTCCTCACCCCCGGAAGGCAAGGCAGCCAACAACTCCTGCCGGGACACCACCCGCCCCCGAGCAGCGACCAGCGTCCGCAGCACAGCCATCGGAGCCGGAGCGACAGGCCGCAGCTCACCGTCGATCACGACAGCGGACGCCCGCATCTCCATCTCCCGCGAGGCGATCCGCAACCGGGTGGCCCGAGCTGGAAGCTCGACCGCCAGCTCCCGCACCATCGACCCGATCCGGGACCGGACGGGCTGCACGACGGGAATCCCGGCGGCGACCAGCGGCCCGGCCGTGATCGCACCGACGCCGACGACGAGGACGTTCCGCCGCAACGCTTCGACCAGCGCGCCGTACCGGTCCCCGGCGGTCCGCAGCACCGAGGCCGCTGCGGGAGCACTGGTGAACGTCAGGGCGTCCACCTGTCCGCCCAGCACGGCGTCGATCAGCGACTCCAGCGGCCGGATGTCGGCCGGGGGTTCCCAGCGGTAGACGGGGATCTCGACGACGTCGGCACCGGCGGCGGCGAGGGTGTTCACGAAGTCCGGCAACGGTTCGCCGTGCAGCTGCACGGCCACCCGCTTGCCTGCCACGCCCATCCGCAGCAGGTACTGCAGCAGCTCGGCGTTCGACTCCGACTCGGGTGACCACGTCTCCACGAGACCGGCCGCCCGGACGGCACCCTTGGCCTTGGGGCCGCGCGGCAGCACGACGGCGGAGGACAAGGCCCGGTGCAGCCTGCCGGCCAGGCCCCACCCCTCCGCCGCCTCGAACCAGCCGCGGAACCCGATCGCGGTGGTCGCCACGACGACGTCCACGGGTGCCGCGACCAGCGCCGACGTGGCCTGGTGCAGGGTGGCGTCGTCGGGCAGCGGCAGGATCCGGATGGCCGGGCCGTGCAGGACCGAGGCGCCCTTGCGTTCCAGCAGGGCGATGAGCTCGTCGGCGCGGCGGGCCGCGGTGACGCCGATGGTGAAGCCCGCCAGCGGTCCCGTCACGTCAGCTCCACGACGCCGTCGCGCACGCGCACCGAGTGCACCGCGACGGACACCGACGGCTCGTCCAGACACTTGCCGGTCGCGAGCTCGAAAGCCTGCTTGTAGACCGGGGACACCACGACGGGCACGCCGCCGCGGTCGCCCACGATGCCGCGCGACAGCACCGCGGCGCCGCTGAACGGGTCGATGTTGTCGAGTGCGTGCACGGCTCCGTCGGCGGTCAGGAACACCGCCACCTGCGAGCCGTCCGGCAGCAGAGCGGCGACGCCCTGCTCGGGACGCAGCACGGCAAAGTCACAGACGATCATCTGACGACCTCCGGTATGCCCAGGGAGACGGGGACGCGCTGACCACGTTCAGCGCGGAACTCGATCGTGGGGTCGGGCGTGCCGGGCGCGTTGACGAACGACGTGAAGCGCGCCAGCTTCTCCGGGTCCTCCAGGACGCCGCGCCACTCGTCGGCGTAGTCCGTGACGTGCGAGGCCATCGCGGCCTCCAGCTCGTCGCAGATGCCGAGCTTGTCGTCGACGACGACCTCGCGCAGGTGGTCGAGTCCGCCGTCGAGCCCTTCCAGCCACGCCGACGTGCGCTGCAACCGGTCGGCGGTGCGGATGTAGAACATCAGGAACCGGTCGATCACGCGGACCAGCGTCTCGGTGTCCACATCGGACACGAGCAGGTCGGCGTGGCGGGGCGTGAAGCCGCCGTTGCCGCCCACGTACAGGTTCCAGCCGTTCTCGGTGGCGATGATGCCGAAGTCCTTGCTCCGCGCCTCCGCGCACTCCCTGGCGCACCCGGAGACGGCCGACTTGAGCTTGTGCGGCGACCGCAGGCCCCGGTAGCGCAGCTCCAGCTCGATGGCGAGGCCGACGGAGTCCTGGACGCCGTAGCGGCACCAGGTGGTGCCGACGCAGGACTTCACCGTGCGCAGCGCCTTTCCGTAGGCGTGCCCGGACTCGAAGCCCGCGTCGACGAGCCTGCGCCAGATCTGGGGCAGCTGGTCGACCGTCGCGCCGAACAGGTCGATGCGCTGGCCGCCGGTGATCTTGGTGTAGAGGCCGAAGTCGCGGGCGACCTCGCCGATCACGATCAGCTTCTCCGGCGTGATCTCGCCGCCGGGGATGCGCGGCACGACCGAGTAGGTGCCGTTGCGCTGGAGGTTCGCCAGGAACCTGTCGTTGGTGTCCTGCAACGGCGCCTGCGACTCGCCGAGGATGTGGCCGTTCCCGAGCGACGCGAGGATCGACGCCACCGCGGGCTTGCAGATGTCGCAGCCGCGGCCGGTGCCGTGCTTCTCGATCAACGCGCTGAACGTCGTGATCCGGGTCGCACGGACGATCTCGAACAGCTCGGCCCGCGAGTGCGTGAAGTGCTCGCACAACGCCTTGGACTGCTCGACACCGCACTCCGTCAGCAGCTTCTTCAGCATCGGCACGCACGAACCACAGCCCGTGCCGGCCTTGGTGCACGCCTTCAGCTCGGCCACGTCACACGCGACGCCGGACTGGATCGCGTCGGTGATGGTCTGCTTGGTGACCGCGTGGCACGAGCAGACCTGGGCGTCCGCGGGCATTTCCACGTCCACGGCACCGCCCGGTTGCAGCAGCGCCGCCGGAACTTCCTTGCCCACCAACGGTCGCAGCGACGGGTAGGCGGAGGCGTCACCGACGAGCACACCGCCGAGCAACGTGCGGGCGTCGTCCGACACGACGAGCTTGCTGTAGGTGCCGGCGACGGCGTTGTTCACCACGACTTCCAGCGCGCCCTCGGTGACGGCGTGCGCGTCGCCGAACGACGCCACGTCCACCCCGAGCAGCTTCAGCTTCGTGGACACGTCGGCACCGGGGAACACCCGCGTGCCACCGGAGATCTGGTCCGCGACCACCTCCGCCATCGCGTAACCGGGCGCGACCAGCCCGTACGCCACGCCTTCGACGGCGGCGCACTCTCCGATCGCGAACACGCGCGGGTCGGAGGTCCGGCACGCGGCGTCGACCAGGTAGCCGCCGCGCGGCCCCAGCTCCAGGCCCAGGTCCAGGTCGGTGCGCGGCCGGATGCCCGCGCTGAACACGACGACGTCGAGGTCCAGTTCGAGCCCGCTGGCCAGCTTGGCGATCAGCCGCTCGCCGTCGCGTTCGATGGAGGAGGCGGACGTACCGGTGTGCACGGTCAGGTCGAGCTTCTCGACCAGCCGCTTCAGCAGCCCGGCACCGCCCTCGTCGACCTGGATCGGCATCAGCCGCGGCGCCAGCTCGACGACGTGCGGCGAGACGCCCATGCCGCGCAGCGCGTTGGCGGCTTCCAGGCCGAGCAGGCCGCCGCCGAGCACCATGCCGGACTTCCGGCCGGGGCGCGTGGCGGCCTCGACGGTCGCACGGATGTCGTCCAGGTCGTCGATCGTCCGGTAGACGTGGCAACCGGGCAGGTCGCGGCCGGGCACCGGCGGCACGAACGGCACCGATCCGGTCGCCAGGACCAGCACGTCGTAGGAGACCTCGACGCCGGACGCGCCGACGACGACACGTCGTTCCCTGTCGACCGAGACCGCCTTCTCGCCGAGACGCAGCTCACATCCGCTGAGCGCGGGCAGCTCCAGGTCGGCGGAGTCCCAGCTGTCCACGTAGGACGACAACGCGACCCGGTCGTAGGCGGGGCGGTTCTCCTCACCGAAGACCACGATCCGCCAGGACGAGTCGCGGAGGACCTCGACGAGCCGGTGGCCGACCATGCCGTTCCCGATCACGACCAACGTTCCGGGAGTCGTTCCAGCCATCGGGCATCCCTCCTTCCGCCCGGTATGCTCACCGGGCGGCGTGTCATCCCAAGGTCCGCGCTATTTCGCGGGTGTTAAAGGAAACTCTCTTCGCAGCTCAGAGCGGTGTGCGTCACACGCCCGCGTAGGCCAGCGACGGCCGTGCCGCGAACACGTTGCGCCGCAGGTAGAACCACCACGTGGTGCCCAGGCAGAGCGCGTAGAAGACGAGGATCGCGGTCAGGGCGGGCGTCAGCGTCTTCGAGCCCTCCAGCGAGAACTTGAAGACGAGGTTCACCAGCACGCCACCGGCCGCGCCGACCGCACCCGCGATGCCGACCACGGCGGCGGCTTGGCGCTTCGCGGACTTGTCGTCGTCGGACTGGGTGCGGAAGATCGCCGGGATCATCCGGTAGGTGGAGCCGTTGCCGACGCCCGCCAGCACGAACAGCAGGATGAACGAGCTGAAGAACAGCGCGAAGTTCTGCAGGTCGACGCTCACCAGCACGCCGATCGTGCCGATGGCGAGCCCGACGAACGTCCAGAGCGTCACCTTCGCGCCACCGATCCGGTCGGCGAGCCAGCCGCCGAGCGGACGGGCGACCGAGCCGATCAGCGCGCCGAGGAACGCGAGCCCCACCCAGCCCTTGTAGTCGACGAAGCTCAGCTTGATCAGCGACGGGAACGCGAACGAGTAGCCGATGAACGAGCCGAACGTGCCGATGTACAGGAACGACATCACCCACGTGTGCATGTTGGACAGTGCGAGCTTGTACGACTGCCCGTCCGGCTTGGCCTGCGTGAGGCTGTCCATGAAGAACCACGCGAGCACGGTGGCGAGCACGATGAACGGCATCCAGATCAGTGCCGCGTAGGCGAGGTTGATGCCGGCGCCGATGGTGATGACGAACGGCACGATGAGCTGCGTGACCGCGACGCCGAGGTTGCCGCCGGCGGCGTTCATGCCGAGCGCCAGACCCTTCTTGCCCTCCGGGTAGAAGAACGAGATGTTCGCCATCGACGACGAGAAGTTGCCGCCGCCCAGGCCCATCGCGGCCGAGGTGAGCAGGAAGAACCAGTACGGCGTGCCCGGCGTCGTCACCGCGTGGGCGAGCATCGCGCACGGGATCAGCAGCATGCCCGCGCTGATGGTGGTCCACAGCCTGCCGCCGAACCTCGGCACCGCGAACGTGTAGGGCACCCGCAGCACGGAACCGACCAGGTTCGGCACGATCAGCAGCCAGAACTGCTGGCCGACGCTGAAGTCGAAGCCGACGGAGCCGAGGCTCACCACCACGATGCTCATCAGCACCCAGACGCTGAAGCCGAGGTTCTCGGCGAAGATGCTCAGCGCCAGGTTCTTGCGGGCGATCCGCTTGCCGGTGGACTCCCAGAACTCGGGCTTCTCCGGCTCCCAGTGGTCGATCCAGCTCATGTGAACTTCCTCCGCGGGGTCGGCGACTGCCCAACAACCTAGGAACCGGGCATTACCGAGGGGTTCGCCGCTGTGACGCGGGCGGCAACTCCGCCGCACATCACGCGGGCTGCGGTTGTGAGGCTCCGAGCCAGTCGAGCAGGCCGCAGACCGCGTCCTTGCAGCCACCGCAGCCGGTGGTCGCGCGGGTGGCCTCGGCGAGCTGTGGCAACGACTCCGCGCCCGCCCGCCAGGCCGACACGATCTGTCCCTTCGAGACGGTGTTGCAGCGGCAGATCACCGCGCTGGACGGCAGGTCCGCCGGTGACGCGGCCTCCGCGGGCAGGGCGCGGCCGAGCAGCAGCGCGAGCCGGTCGGTGGGCGCGGGGATGCCGCGGTCGTAGAGCTGGGTGATGGTGGCCGCCGCGTCCGGTGCGCCGAGCACGATCGCGCCCGCCACCCGGTCGTCGCGCAGCACGAGCTTCGCGTACCGGCCGCGCGAGGGTTCCTGGAAGCACAGGACCTCCGAGTCGGGGCAGTCGACGTCGGTGTGCACGTCGCCCAGCGCGGCGAGGTCGACGTCCCGCGCCTTCAGCCTCGTGACGACGGACGTGCCGCGGTAGCGGGCGGCCGGGTCGGCGCCGGTCAGCCGGTCGGCGAGCACGGCGGCCTGGTCCCAGGCCGGTTGCACGAGGCCGGAGACGGTGCCGGGGTGCTGCGCGCAGTCGCCGATCGCGTGGACGCGCGGGTCGCTGGTGCGCAGCGCGTCGTCGACGACGATGCCGCGGTCGACGGTCAGCCCGGCCGCGACGGCCAGCGACGTCTCGGCGCGCACGCCCGCGGAGACCACGACGAGCTCGGCCGGGACGTGGCTGCCGTCGTCGAGGACCAGGCCGTCGCCGGGGAGGTACTTGGCGGCCAGCGAGTTCAGCCGGAACTCGATGCCGAGCCTGCCGAGCGTGCGGGCGAGGACGGTGCCGGCGCCGGGGTCGAGCTGGCGTTCCATCAGGTGGCCGACCGGGTGGACGACCGTGACCAGGCAGCCGCGTCCGGCGAGCCCCCTGGCGGCCTCGATGCCGAGCAGGCCGCCGCCGAGCACGGCGACGGGCATGCCCTTGGCGGCCTTGGCCTCGATCTGTGCGCAGTCGTCGAGGGTGCGGAAGGCGACGACGCCGGGGGCCAGCGCGCCGTCCTCCAGCAGGCCCTCGGCGGGCGGCACCCACGGCGTGCTGCCGGTGGCGAGCACCAGCGCGTCGTACCCGACCTCCTCACCGCTGGTGAGCCGGACGGTGCGGGCCGCGCGGTCGATCTCCTCGACGCCGCAGCCCAGCCGCAGGTCGATGTCGTGGCGCTCCGCCCAGTCGTCGTCGTGCAGCCGCGTCGACTCCGGCGTCATCGAACCCGCCACCACCGTCGACAGCAGCACCCGGTTGTAGGCGGCGTGCGGTTCCGCGCCCACCACCGTGAGGTGCACCCCGGGGTCGCGGCGGCGCACCTCGTCCGCCAGCCGCGCACCCGCCATGCCGTAACCGACGATCACGATCCGCCTCATGCCCGCTCCAATCGCACCGCGCACACCTTGAACTCGGGCATCCGGCTCGTGGGGTCGAGCGCGGGGTTGGTGAGCAGGTTCGCCCGCCCGTCACCGGGGAAGTGGAACGGCAGGAACACCGCGTCGGCGCGCATGCTCGGCACGCACCGCACGGCCGCCGTCACCCGGCCCCTCCTGGACACGACGTGCGCGAGCGAGCCGGCTTCCAGCCCCGCCCGTGCGGCCGTGTCGGGGTGCATCTCCACGTACATCTCGGGAACGGCCTTCATCAGCTCGCCGATCCGCCGTGTCTGCGCACCCGACTGGTAGTGCTGCAGGACCCGCCCGGTGGTGGCCTGCAACGGGAACTCGGCGTCCGGCGGTTCCGCCGGGCCGCGGTGGTCGACCGGGACGAACCGCGCGAGGCCGTCGGCGTGCGCGAACCGGTCGAGGAAGAGCCTCGGTGTTCCGGGGTGCCCGGTCGAGGGCACCGGCCAGTGCAGCCGTTCGGCGTCGAGGCGGTCGTAGGTGATGCCCGAGTAGTCGGCGAGACCACCGGCGGAAGCCCTGCGCAGCTCCTCGAAGACCTCCCGCGGCACGACCGGGAACCCGGCCGGCACGCCGAGGCGCGTCGCGAGGCCGTTCAGCAGCTCCAGGTCGCTGCGGACCCCGGGAGGCGGGTCGAGCGCCTTGCGGCGCCGGATGACCCGGCCCTCCAGGTTGGTCATGGTGCCGTCCTCCTCGGCCCACTGCGTGACCGGGAACACGACGTCGGCCATCGCGGCGGTCTCCGACAGCACGAAGTCCGCGACCACCAGCAGGTCGAGCGCCTTGAACCGGTCCGCGACCCCGGCCGCCCGCGGCGCGGACACGACCGGGTTGCTGCCGAACACGAGCATCGCCTTGACGTCGTCGGCCATCAGCAGCTCGTACGCGCTGCGGCCCGGCCCCGGCAGCTCGGACACGCCCCACACGTCCATGACGTGCCTGCGCGCCGCCGGGTCGTCGATCTTGCGGTAGCCGGGCAGCTGGTCGGCCTTCTGGCCGTGCTCCCGGCCGCCCTGGCCGTTGCCCTGCCCGGTCAGGCACCCGTAGCCGGAGCCCTCCCGGCCGGGAAGTCCCAGTGCCAGCGCCAGGTTGATGAACGCCGACACGGTGTCGGTGCCCGACGCGTGCTGCTCGGACCCGCGCCCGGTCAGGATGTACGACCGGCCCGCGAGCAGCTCCACCGCCGCCCTCTGGTCGGCCGCCGAGACGCCCGTGACGCGTTCGGTCTGCTCCGGCCACCACTGCGCCGCGACCCGCCAGGCGTCGTCGAAACCGGTGGTGCGCTCGGCGATGTACTCCTTGTCGACGAGCCCTTCGACGACCGCGGTGTGCAGCAACCCCAGCGCCAGCGCGAGGTCCGTACCCGGTGCGGGCTGCAGGTGCAGCGTGGCGCGTTCGGCGGTCGGCGTGCGGCGCGGGTCGATCACGATCAGCCGCGGCCCCTCCAGGTGCCGCAGGAACGGCGGCATGGTCTCGGCCGGGTTCGACCCCGCCAGCAGCACGGCGTCCGCCGTCTTGAGGTCGGTGAGCGGGAACGGCAACCCGCGGTCCAGCCCGAACGCCTTGTTGCCCGCCGCCGCGGCCGACGACATGCAGAACCGGCCGTTGTAGTCGATCTGCGAGGTCTTCAACGCCACGCGCGCGAACTTCCCGAGCGCGTACGCCTTCTCGTTGGTCAGTCCGCCGCCGCCGAACACGGCGACCTCGTCGGGTTCGTACGACCGGATGCGGGCGGCGACGAAGTCCAGCGCGTCGTCCCACGACACCGGCTCACCGTGCAGGAGCGGCGTCGTCAGCCGGCCGGGGTGGCGCAGCAGCTCCCCCGCCGTCCAGCCCTTCTGGCACAGCCCACCGGGGCCAGGGGCCACCTGGCCGTCGATGACGCTCATGGAGCACTGCAGCGCGCAGTAGGGGCAATGGGTCACGCCGCTGACGCTAAGAAGCTCCCGTTAACCCGAAGCTCCGCAATGTTTCGTACCGGGAAAATGGGCCGCTCAGAGCATGGCCGTGAGGTGGTGAGCAGCTCGTTCCAAGCCCGCAAAGGACTGCGGCGTTGACAACGGGTGCAGCGCGTGCACGGCGAGCCGGAACAGCATCGCGCGCAGCAGCGCCTGCTCCCACTCGGCCTGGTGGCTCCACCGGTGGAACAGCCCCGAGTCGGCGCCACCCCACGCCACGGCGTCCACCGCGACCACGGCCGCCGCCCACTCGGCGGGACGCCAGTAGGCGGTGAAGTCGATGACGGCCGGCTGGGCGTTGCCCGCGAACAGCACGTTGCCGAACAGGTCGCCGTGCACCACCTGCGGTTTGAGACCCAGCGGCTTCAGCCGCTCCTTGAGCAGCTCGAACAGCCTGCCGCCGAGGTCGGCGTCGAGCGGCACGTCCTCCTCGCCCCACGCCTTGCGGTCGGCGACGGCGAACACGTCCGTGCGCGTCTCCAGGAACCGCGGCTTCGGCAGCCCGGCCGTGGCCTGGTGCAGCCGCTGGGAGACGGAGATCACCTCGTCGTGGCGCGGCTCGGCGCGCCCGGCGAGGAACTTGGTGGCCGACCAGCCGCCGACGACGTACCGGCCGTCGGTGGACCGCAGCGGCCGTCCGATGCGCACGTGCGGCACGTCCAGGCCGTCGAGCGTCTTGGCGATCCAGGTGGCCTCGGCGGGCTTGGGCGCGGGACGGATCGTCGCGTCACCGCACCGCCACGCCGGGCCGCCGTCGATCAGCTCCGGCTCGGCGTCACGGGCCCCGAACGCCGCACGCACGTGCGCTGGGGGCGGTTCGGGGGACCGGGTCACGGCTCGGCACGCTACCTGCTTAGACCGTCCGGGTGGTGGAAGGCAGCACACCGCAATTCGTGCCGCCACCCGAAGGGCCGAACGCCCCTTACCCGCTTTCGGCCCAATCCGGCACCGCCCGCCCGCCTCCCCCGCCGCACGCGGGGGCCCTTCGTACTATCAGTCAGTACGAAAGGCCCCCGCGTGCGGCACAGGACGTGCGGGGCCGGGCCGGGCTGCGCGGGTACCGCGCTGCCCGGGCCGGTGATCAGTACGTCGGCAGGCTGGGGTCGACCTCGCGGGCCCACGCCAACACGCCGCCACCGACGTGCACCGCGTCCTTGAAGCCCGCCTGGTGCAGCGCCGCGAGGGCCTCCGCGGACCGGGCACCCGACTTGCAGTGCAGCACGAGCGGCTTGTCCTGCGGCAGCTCCGAGAACGCCTCGCCCGACAGGATCTTGTCCTTCGGGATGAGCACCGAGCCCGGGATCTTCACGATCTCGTACTCGTGCGGCTCGCGGACGTCCACCAGCAGGAAGTCCTCGCCGGACTCCTGCTTGTGCTTCAGCTCGAGCGGCGTGATCGTGTTGCCCGCGGCTGCCTGCTGCGCGTCCGTGGACACGACCCCGCAGAACGCGTCGTAGTCGATCAGCTCGGTGATCTTCGGCGACGCCGGGTCCTTGCGGATCTTGATGGTCCGGTACGACATCTCCAGCGCGTCGTAGACCATCAGGCGGCCCAGCAGCGGGTCGCCGATGCCGGTGAGCAGCTTGATCGCCTCGGTGACCATGACCGAGCCGATGGACGCGCACAGCACGCCCAGCACGCCGCCCTCCGCGCAGGAGGGGACCATGCCGGGAGGCGGCGGCTCCGGGTAGAGGTCGCGGTAGTTGAGGCCCTGGCCGTTCGGGGCGTCCTCCCAGAAGACGCTGACCTGGCCCTCGAACCGGAAGATCGAACCCCACACGTACGGCTTGCCCAGCAGCACCGCGGCGTCGTTCACCAGGTACCTGGTGGCGAAGTTGTCGGTGCCGTCGAGGATCAGGTCGTAGTCGCGGAAGATCTCCAGCGCGTTCTCGGAGTTGAGGTGCGTCTGGTGCAGGACCACCTTGACGAACGGGTTGATCTCCGCGACCGAGTCGCGCGCGGACTCCGCCTTCGGGCGGCCGACGTCGGACTGGCCGTGGATGACCTGACGTTGCAGGTTCGACTCGTCCACGACGTCGAAGTCGACGACGCCGAGCGTGCCGACCCCGGCCGCGGCCAGGTACAGCAGTGCCGGGCTGCCCAGGCCGCCCGCGCCGACGACGAGCACCTTCGCGTTCTTCAGCCGCTTCTGCCCGTCCACCCCGACGTCCGGGATGATCAGGTGGCGGCTGTACCGCGCGACCTCTTCCTTGGTCAGCTCCGCGGCTGGCTCAACGAGCGGCGGAAGCGCCATGCTGCTCCTCCTCGACGAATGTCTCCGTGTCCGAGACAACGCCTAGCCTGCCTCGGCTCTTCCCGCTTGGAAAGCCGTCTCAACCTGCGGGAAACGCGTTCGGCGTGCACACCTTGCCGTCGGGGGGCACCACGTCCTGGCCCGCGTTGAGCAGGGACACGAAGTCGTTCGAGACGCCGAAGGTCTGCTGCATCATCACGGGCGCGGGCGCGCCGTTCTCGGGGCAGGCCGCGTGGCCGCTGCCGAGCGCGTGGCCGACCTCGTGGTTGATCACGTAGTTGCGGTAGCCGGCCAGGTCGCGGCTGTAGACCATCGCGCCGCGCACCCAGCGGGCGACGTTGATGATCACGCGCTTGGTCTGCGGGTGCCAGCAGGAGGTCTCGAACGGGATCTCCTTGCCGCACAGCGTGTGCGTGGTCTTCGTGCTGGTCAGCGCGATGGTGAAGTCCGGGTTCTGGTTCGCCTCGACCCGCTGCAGCGCGACGGTCTTGGTGCCGACCCAGCTGCGCGGGTCGGACAGGAAGCCCTCGACGGTGCGGGCGAACGCCGCCTCGTCGTCGTTGTAGTCGGAGGGCTTCACGCCGTCCTCGATGGCGATCGCGTACTTGCGGAACTTGGGCGCGTTCGCCTCGCCGACCCGCGGGCCGTTGCCGCCGATGACCTTGAACGTGCCGACGCCGTCCTGCGAGAACTCCGGACCGGCCGGCAGCTCCGCGGTCGGGATGTTCAGCTGCGGTTTCTGGGCCTGCACCTCGGTCGGCGGGGCCTCGGGCGTGCTCACCGGCGCCTCGGAGGCGTTGCCCGCGCCGGAGACGCCCTGTTCGGGGATCGTGCCCGGCTGGACGGTGTCCAGGACGACGAGCGCGGTCAGCACGAGCAGCACCGGGACGGCGTAGATCCGCCAGCCGTAGCCGGCGATGAGCCGCTTCAGCCCGCGGCGCCGGGACGAGCGCCGCGGGGCGGCGGCGTTCTCGGGTTCCCAGGCGGCCGCGAGCGGTTCCGCGCTGGTCCGGCGCTCGCCACGGCGGTAGCGGTCAGCTGGCGGATCAGTTCGTCCTCGCTCGGGGGCGCGATTCACGTCCACCAGGGTCCCACATCGCGTCTCACCACGTGCTCCTGTCCACCGCCTCCCACATGCCCAGCACGGCCCTGGCGACGGTCGCCGGCCGTTCCATCTGGGCGACGTGCCCGGTGTTCGGCAGCACCAGCAGCCGTCCCCTCGGCAGGAGCCTCGCGGTGCGCGGGCCCTTGCGCACGCTGACGAGCCGGTCGTGCTCGCCCCACAGCACGAGCGTGGGCGCCTGCACCCGCGGCAGCAGCCGCCACAGCGACTTCGGTCCGGGCGTGAGCCAGCTCGTCATCAGCCCGAGCGTGCTGCGGTTGAGGGCCTGCGCCGCCCACCGCTGCCGGGCGCGTTCCTCGTTCTCGCTGATCGACTCCTCGATGCGGTGGTCGGGCACCAGGCTCGGGTCGGAGAAGCACAGCTCGATCATCTGCCGGGTGCGGTCCTGCGGGGTGAGCTTCGCGAGCTCGCGGCGGACCTTCGCGCCGACCACCGGGAGCACGGCGAGCGCCATCCGCGGGTCGGACATGCGGTCGAGCTTCGGCCGCAGGTCGGGCACCGCGGGTGACACCAGCGTGAGCGTCCTGACCAGGTCGGGGCGGCTGGCGGCGACGATGACGGAGATGGCGCCGCCCATCGAGTTGCCGAACAGGTGCACGGGCTCGCCGAACGTCTCCAGGTAGGCGATGACGGTGCGGGCGTGCGTGGTGAGGCTGAAGTCGTAGCCGGGGACCGGCTCGGACCGGCCGAACCCCGGCAGGTCGACCGAGAAGCCGCGGACGTGCCCGCGCAGCTGGGCCGAGAGGTCGGTCCAGTTGGTCGCGGACCCGCCGAGCCCGTGCACGTAGACGGCGGCCGGTCCCTCGCCGGGAGTGGCCCTGACGTGCACCTCGTGGCCATCGACCTGGACGAGCTCGCCGGGCCACGGCTTCTGCGAGGTGTCGAGAGGGGGCAGCTCGGCGGAGGACAGCGGGGCGGGAATCAACGTGCTCACCAGACCAGGATGCGGGAAAGAACGCCCGGATGGTTCCCGGGAGCGCCCTACCAGCGAGTAAGGTTGCGCTCACGCCCCGGACCGGCAACCCCGGAACGACGGCAGGATCACTCGTGCTGGAGGCACCATGACGGAGACGGCGCAGAGCGCACCCGCGGGAAGGGGCGTTCGACTGCCGCGCACCGCACGACGCGCGCAACTGCTGGCGGCGGCGCAGGACGTGTTCGTCACCAACGGCTACCACGCCGCGGCGATGGACGAGATCGCCGAACGCGCGGGCGTGTCGAAGCCGGTGCTGTACCAGCACTTCCCCGGCAAGCTCGAGCTGTACATGGCGCTGCTGGAGTCCCACGTGGACGAGCTGGTGGGCAGGGTCCGCACCGCCATCGGCTCGACGACGGACAACAAGCTGCGCGTGCGCGCCGCGGTGGCCGCGTTCTACGACTTCGTCGACGGCGAGGGCCAGGCGTTCCGGATGGTGTTCGAGTCCGACCTGCGCGGCGAGCCCGCCGTGCAGGAGGCGGTCGAGCGCGCCACCACCGACTCGGTCGACGCGATCACCGACACGATCACCGCGGACGCGGGCCTCGACCCCGAGCGGGCCCGCCTGCTGGCCGTCGGCCTGGTCGGGTTGTCGCAGGTCACGGCCCGGTCATGGCTCGCGGACAACCGCCGGGTGCCGAAGGAGGAGGCGGTCGCGCTGATCTCCAACCTGGCGTGGCGCGGCATCGGCGGCGGCTTCCCGCTCCAGCACTGAGCGGGGACTGACAACGTCGAAGGGGCCCCTCCGCGAGGGGCCCCTTTCGTCGTCTTCCGTTCAGCGGCGTCCGTTCATCAGGGCCGCGATCCGTCTCGCGACGTCCTCCGAACGTTCCAGCGGCAGCATGTGCCCGGCGCGCGGGTAGATCACGAACTCCGCCGACGGCAGGGCCTCGGCCAGCACCCGCGCGTGCCGCATCGGTGTCAGCACGTCCCACGAGCCCGCCAGCACGACCGTCGGGATGTCCGACAGCACCGCCAGCGCCTCTTTCCGCTGGTGCAGCGTCAGTTCCTCGCGGATGCCCGCGAACGCGGCACCGCAGGTGTTGCCCGCCATCGCCGCGGCGGCGCGCACGTCCTCCCAGCGCGGCCTGCGCCCGAACGTCACCCGCAGGCCCGGTGCGAGCACGCGGCCGAACCCGACCTTGGGCCGGGCGCCGATCCACCGCCCCGCGAGCTTCTCCACCGCGCTCTGCCGGGGCAGGTCGCCGCACGACGTGGCGACGAGCGCCACCCCGGACACGCGGTCGAACAGCTCGGGCCGCTGCTCGGCCAGCGCCATCACCGTCATGCCGCCGAGCGAGTGACCGGCCAGCACGAGCCGTCCCGTGGGAGCGTGTTCTTCGATCACCGCGGCCAGGTCGTCCGCCAGCTCGGCGATCGTCCCGGTGAGGCTCTCCGAACGGCCGTGGCCGCGCACGTCGTAGCGGACCACGCGGCCGGGCAGCGTCGCCGCCACCCGGTCCCAGGTCGTCAGGTCCATCGTCCAGCCGTGCAGCAGCACGGCGGTCACGTCCGAGTCCGCCTCCCCGGACGTGACGACGTTCAGCCGAGCAGGAACGAGCGGCGCCACGAGCGCATCCCCGGCCTTCCCACCAGTCCGGCCTCGTCGAGGAACGACATGATCCGTTCGCCGGACCAGCGGATCGTCTCCTGGAACCGCGGGTTGCCCAGCGCCTGCCGGTGCGCCTCGCGCGCGTCCAGCCCGACGGCGGTGTAGACCCGCGGGTTGATGAGCGCGCGGGTGATCATGAGCGACGTGAAGGCGATGAGCCACCGCTGGTAGGGCTTCTCGAACCCCTTCAGCTCCGCCATGCCGCGCAGCAGTTCCTCGCGGGCGAACCGCACGTGGCGGGCCTCCTCCAGCACGTGGATGCGGTTGACCATCCGCACGATCGGCTGGACGGTCTCGTCGTTCATCGCCTCGCGCTGCAGGCGGTCGAGGATCTCCTCGGCGACGAGGATCGAGCCGTACATCGCGGGGCCGTAGCCGATGACGGGCAGCAGCTTGCCGAGCCGGTGCGTGCTCCTCGTCGGCCCGTACGCGGGGCAGCCGACGCGTTCGACCAGGCGCGCGAACATCGTGGAGTGCCGGCACTCGTCGGCGACCTCGGTCAGCGCGTACTGGGCGTGCCGCGTGGTCGGGTCGCTGTTGTAGACGACCTTCACCAGCATCTGCATGAGCAGCAGCTCGAACCACAGGCCCACCGAGGCGATGGACGCCAGCTCGTGCCGGGACAGCTCGATGCGCTGCTCGGGGGTCAGCGACTCGTAGAGGGGTGTGCCGTAGAGCGAGATGCGCTGCTCGGGGAGGTAGAAGAGCCCGTCGGCCAGCGGCGCTGACCAGTCGATGTCCACCTCGGGGTCGTAGAACTTCTCGGCGGACGACTTGAGCAGCCGTTCCGCTGTCTTCTCCCGATCGGCGACCCTCATCGGTTGCCCCTCCCAGTAAGTGTTACTTGAGGTAACGGTTACTTCTGGTAGCGTGCGTCACATGGCACGCACTGTCAAGGGGCCGGACGCGCGGCGCGAGCGGTGGAAGGGTCACCGCGAGCAGCGCAGGGCGGAGTTCGTGGAGGCCACGATCGCCGCGGTGGCCAGGAAGGGCCCCGACGTCGGCATGGACGACGTGGCCGCGGAGGCGGGCGTCAGCAAACCCGTGCTGTACCGGCACTTCACCGACAAGTCCGACCTGTACCTGGCGGTCGGCCAGCGGGCCACCGAGCTGCTGATGGACCGGATGGGTCCCGCGCTGCTCGCCGACGGCCCGATCCGCGGCCGCATCGAGCAGATCGTCGACGCCTACCTGTCGGTGGTCGAGGACAACCCGAACCTCTACCGGTTCGTCGTGAAGGGGTCCTTCGTCGACCGGCCGGTGGAGAAGGACGTCGTCGCCGAGGACAAGAACCTCATCGCGACGGCGCTCGCCCGCATCCTCGGCGACTACCTGCGCGCGCTCGACATGGACTCGGGCGGCGCCGAGCCGTGGGCGCACGCGCTCGTCGGCATGGTGCAGAACGCGGGCGACTGGTGGCTCGACCGCCAGACCATGTCCCGCGCGAACCTCAGCGACTACCTCGCCACCCTCATCTGGCACGCCATCGACGGGCTGCTGCGTTCGGCGGGCGTCGAGGCGGACCCGGAGAAGCCCCTCACCCCGCTGCGATTGGTGGACTGATGAGCGAGCACGAGCACGAGCACGAGCACGACGAAGAGGGCTACACCGGTCCGGCGACCCTCGTCTTCGACAGTGGGGAGCTGGCCGTCGAGGTCGACCTGCGCGGCCACTTCCAGCCGATCGACGGCCGCTTCCACTGGTACGGCCGGGTGAAGGCGGACGAGGAGGTCACCGCCCGCGTCGAGGGCGGCGCGCGGTCGGCGTTGCTGCGCACCCCCGGCGGCGAGGCGCGGACCACGCTCACCGACCAGGACCCGTGGGGCCGCTACCGCGTCGGCGGCACCTCGACACCGCCCTACGAGATCGTGCAGCCCGCCACGCACTGAAAGACGCCACGCGCCGAACCCGAGAAAGCCCTGGTCAGGGAATCCTGACCAGGGCTTTCCGCGGTACGACTCAGGCTCCGAACCCGACCTTGCGCGAGTCCTGCGGGCCGATCTCCACGTACGCGACGCGGCCAGCGGGCACGACGAACCGCGCACCCTTGGCGTCCACCAGCGACAGCACGCTGGACTTGCCGGACACCGCGTCCGCCACCAGAGCCTCGACCTCGGACGGGTTGAGCTCACTGGTCACGACGAGTTCCCGCGGGCTGTCCGCGACGCCGATCCTGACCTCCACGCTGACCTCCGTGCTCAAGAGAAAAAACTGATCCCGAGCCTACCTAGCCCAGACCCAGCTGCGTCATGCGCCGCGCGTGCGACTGCTGGAGACGGCGGAACAGCTGCCCGATCCCGGCGAGGTCGCCGGACCCCCTGATGATCAGCTCCGAGAGGCCGTCCCGCTCCGCCACCACGTACTGGGCCTGCGTCAACGCCTCCCCGAGCAGCCGGCGGCCCCACAGCGCGAGCCGGTCGCGGACCCGCGGATCGGACTCGACGGCGGCCAGGACTTCGCGCTCAGCGAACGCGGAGTGTCCCGTGTCGGCGAGCACGTGGAGCACCAGCTCCTTGGTCGGCTCGTCGAGCCACTCGGCGATCTCGCGGTAGAAGTCGGCGGCCAGGCCGTCGCCCACGTACGCCTTCACGAGCGACTCGAGCCACGACTTGGGGCTGGTCGACTCGTGGAACGCGTCGAAGCCCTTCACGAACGGCGCCATCGCGTCCTCGACCGCCACACCCTCCGCGGCGAGGTGCTTCTGCAGCAGCGTGAAGTGGCCGATCTCCGCCGCCGCCATCTGCGCCAGCGCCGCCCTGCCCGCCAGCGTCGGCGCCGATCGCGAGTCCTCGGTCATCCGGTCGAAGGCTGAGAGCTCGCCGTACGCAAGCGCTCCCAGAAGATCGACAACACCCTCCGCAACACCCATGCTTGCGAACTCTAGTGGTCAAATGCGTCTTGGCAGGTAGAATGGGATCGACGCCCGGCGTGACGAGTGTGACGAACCGCCGCGAGGCGCACGAAATGGTGCGCGTACACCTTTCCCGCAGCTGATTCCCGAGCGCGGTCGAGAGGCCCGGCCAGGGCTCGTACGCGCTTGGTACGAGAGAGGCTGATCATCCTGACCGCTGAAGTAGAAGCACATCCGGACCCCGTCCTGCTGGAGCACTCCGAGACAGGCGTCCCCGCCCAGGACACGTCGCACCCCCTGCTGGCAGACGCCCCTGCGCAGTCCGGCACCCCCACGTTCGCCGAGCTGGGAGTGCGTGACGAGATCGTCAGGGCACTCGGCGAAGCCGGCATCGAACGCACGTTCGCCATCCAGGAGCTGACGCTCCCCATCGCGCTCGCCGGTGACGACGTCATCGGCCAGGCCCGCACCGGCACCGGCAAGACCCTCGGGTTCGGCGTGCCGCTGCTGCACCGCGTCGAGACCCCCGGTGACGGCACCCCGCAGGCCCTTGTGGTGGTCCCCACCCGTGAGCTGTGTCTCCAGGTCGCGCACGACCTCACCGACGCGTCGAAGCACCTCGACCTGAAGGTCGCCGCGATCTACGGCGGCATCCCCTACGAGCGGCAGATCGCGCAGCTGCGCAAGGGCGTCGACGTCGTCATCGGCACGCCCGGCCGCCTGCTCGACCTCGCCGAGCAGCGCCACCTGGTGCTCGGCAAGGTCCGCATGCTCGTGCTGGACGAGGCCGACGAGATGCTCGACCTGGGCTTCCTGCCCGACATCGAGCGCATCCTGACGATGGTCCCCGACGAGCGGCAGACGATGCTGTTCAGCGCGACCATGCCGGGCCCGATCATCACGCTCGCCCGCACGTTCCTGAACCAGCCGACGCACATCCGTGCCGAGGAGAACGACGCGGGCCAGACGCACGAGAACACCTCGCAGTTCGTCTACCGGGCGCACTCGATGGACAAGCCGGAGATGCTGGCCCGCGTGCTGCAGGCCCGCGACCGCGGCCTCACGATGGTGTTCGCCCGCACGAAGCGGACGGCGCAGAAGGTCGCGGACGACCTGACCGAACGCGGGTTCGCCGCGGCGGCCGTCCACGGCGACCTGGGCCAGGGCGCGCGCGAGAAGGCGCTGCGGGCGTTCCGCAACGGCAAGGTCGACGTGCTGGTGGCCACCGACGTCGCGGCGCGCGGCATCGACATCGACGACGTGACGCACGTCATCAACTACCAGTGCCCCGAGGACGAGAAGACCTACGTCCACCGCATCGGCCGCACGGGCCGTGCCGGGCGCACCGGTGTCGCCGTGACGTTCGTCGACTGGGACGAGACGGCGCGCTGGCGGTCCGTCGACGAGGCGCTCGGCCTCGGCCAGCCGCTGCCGGTCGAGACCTACTCCACCTCGGACCACCTGTTCGCGGACCTGGGCATCCCGTCCGGTTCCACGGGCAGGCTGCCGCTGAGCCACCGCACCCGCGCCGGGCTCGACGCCGAGGAGGAGGAGAACCTCGACTCGGGCAAGCGCAAGCAGCGCCGGCGCCGCACCGGCTCCACCACCGGCCGCGAGCAGGCGCCGGAGGCGAGCGAGGAAACCCGTCCGAAGCGTTCGCGCACCCGCACGCGCAGCCGTGGCGGCGTAGCGGAGGAGGGGCAGCCGGCCGAGGCGGCGTCGTCCGAACCGGCTGACAAGCCCGCCTCCGACAAGCCGCGCCGGCGCCGTCGTCGTCGAACCTCTGCCGAACAGGCCGCACCTTCGGCAGACTGATCACCATGTCGTCCCCCGGTTCCGACGTCACCGAGGTCGAGGACGTCCTCGACGAGCCCTCTCACGAGGCCGAAGCCGAGTCCTCGCCCGTCGAACGCCCGCCAGCCCGGTCCTGGCGCACCCGCGCCGACTTCGTCGCGCTCGCGCTGATCGCCGTCGTCTCGCTCGTCGCGTCCGTCCTCACGTGGGCGTTCAGCGACGCGCGGGCCACGACGTCGGTCACGGGGCCGTCGTCGTGGGAACCGCTGCCCGAGGCAGCGGCTCTTCCCCCGACGCTGTCGGAGGTGTGGCGTGCGCCGAGCGGGGCGACGCAGTCCCCCGCGGTCGTGCTGAGCGCAGCGCCCCAGACGGGCGAGGAGAAGCCGTCGTCGGTCGTCACCGGCGACGGCGGCACCGTCCACGGCCGCGATCCCCTCACCGGCGACGTGCGGTGGACGTACGAGCGCGACCTGCCGCTGTGCGTGGTGAGCACGGCCTGGGGCCGGGCGATGGCCCTGTACTCCAAGGGCACCAACTGCTCGGAGCTCACCTCGCTCGACGGCGTGACGGGCGAGCGCCGCGCACAGCGCAACGGCGACGCGGAACCGGGAACGGCCCTGCTCAACGAGGGCTCCCACCTCATCACCACCGGCTCGAAGTTCCTCGAGGTCTACCGCCGCGACGACCTGGTGAGGTCGCTCGAGTACGGCACCCTGCGCGCCATCGTGAACCCCGGCAAGCAGCCGCGCACCGGCTGCACGTACGGCTCGGTCGCGGTGTCGTCCGGCCGGTTCGCGCTGATCGAGCGCTGCCCGGACGACGCGTCCGACCGGGTCTCGGTGCTCAAGCCGAACCCGGAGCACTCCGACCAGCCCCAGGTGTTCGCGAGCGTCCTGACCGGCAGCAAGAGCTCACAGGTCGTGGCGGTCACCGACAAGCTCGTCGCGGTGGCGGTGCCGAACCCGGCCCGCCTGCTCGTGTTCGACGCCGAGAGCGGCAACCAGATCACCGAGAAGCCGCTCGACGTGCCGGACGCCGACTTCACCGAGCCGCCGAACCACGTGACGCGCGCGTTCACGACCAAGACCAACGTCTTCTGGTTCTCCGGCTCGAAGACGGTCGCCCTGTCGCTGGAGACCCTCACTCCACAGTGGACGGCGGACGGCACGCTGGGCGCCGGCACGACCCTCGCGGGCCGTGCGGTCATCCCGGTGCAGGACGGTCTGCGCGTGTACGAGCAGGCCACCGGCGAGGTCGTGGGCACGGTCAAGCTCGACCGCGAGGGCCACACCGGCCCTGTGCAACTCGCCACAGCCGGGTCCGTCGTGCTCGAGCAGCGTGGCGGAACCCTGGTCGCGCTGCGATAGTTCCTCTCGTGCACTCGCAGCTCAGCCCGCACCGGGCACACCGCGTCGACCTCCAGGGCCGGTACGGCACGATCGCGGCCTTGCGCGCGCCCGCGATGGGCGACGACGCGGTGCGCACGACGGCGCTGCTGGTCCCCGGCTACACGGGGTCCAAAGAGGACTTCGCGCCGATGCTCGACCCGATCGCGGACGCCGGGTTCGAGGTGGTCGCGATCGACCTGCCGGGCCAGCAGCACTCACCGGGCCCCGGCGACGAGGCGCTCTACCGCCCCGGCCCGCTGGGCTCGGTGGTCGCCGAGCTGGTCGGCAAGATCGCCGCGGACGGCCGGAAGGTCCTGCTGCTGGGCCACTCCTACGGCGGCCTGGTGTGCAGGGCGGCGGTCTTCGCGGGCGCCCCGATCGCCGGCCTGACGCTGATGTCGTCGGGCCCGTCGGAACTCCCCGCCGGTGACCGCCGCACAGCCCTGGAGGTCGGCGAGCACGTGCTGGCCGAGCAGGGCGTGGCAGGCGTGCAGAAGCTGAACGAGCTGCGCTCGTCCCAAAACCCGGCGTGGGCCGTCCTGCCGCAAGAGCTGAAGGACTTCTACCGCGCCAGGTTCCTGAACTCCCCTGCCGCGGCTCTCCTCGGCATGGGCAACGGCCTGCGCGAGGAACCCGACCAGGTCGCGAAACTGGCCCGCACCCTCCGCTCGACCGGCACGCCGTGCCTCGTGGTGTGCGGCGACACGGACGACGCGTGGAGCCCAGCCGTTCAACGCGACATGGCCGAACGGCTGGACGCCGACTTCGCCGTACTCCCCGGCGTGATGCACTCCCCGAACACCGAGGCACCGCACGAACTCATGGCCACCCTGCTCCCGACTTGGCGAGCCTGGCTCAGCTCCTGAGGTCTTCGATCCCCTTTTCGGTTGGAAGCTGATCCGGATCTCGCGCTCGTCCCGGGCGACCACGTTCGGGTAGCCACGCACCTCCGCCTTCGCGAACGCGGGCGTCAGCAGGCTGAACGCCCGGCTGTCGGCCGTGACCGTCTCGAACCCGCCGGTGCGGCCGAGGCCGTCCCGGCTGTCGGACGCGATGCCCACCAACACGCTCTGCCTCCGGGAACTTCCTCGTTCCACACCCCTCACCGGCTCCGTCCCGTGTGGACGGAAACCCCGGCCCGGCCGTGGGTCAGCCCTCTATGCCCACCAGAACGTCCACAACGTCCCCGCTGCCACCACAAAAACAACCAGCGACGAAACAGGAGCCTTCCAGTCCGCATACCGATCAGCCACGATCTGGCCCCCCACGGCCAGCAACGCAGCCACCACATGGGCAACAACGGACAAAGTCCCAGGCCCAGGCAGATCCCGGGAGTTCGCGTAGAACTGGACGCCGATGTTGCCCAGCGCGAGGAGCACCAGCCCCACCGCCAGCACGCCGCTCAAAGCGCGCAGGATTCCATAGGCCCGCGACGGCCGCTTTGCTGCTTCCACGTCCACGCCCGCCACCCTACGGCCCCACCCGCACACCGAGCGCGACACATCCGGACATCAGCCCGCCCTCCTCAAGCCCGATGACCACGACACCACCGTCCGCTACGGCGCCAGCAAGTCCCACGGCTCCAACGGCGGAGCAGCAGCCTGCCCCTCGGCACAACTGCGCCGGAAGTCGCACCACTGACACTGCCGCCCCGTCACCGGCGGGAACAAGATCTCCCGATCCCCACCGGCCTTCAAGGTCTCGGTGGCCAGATCGATCTCGTCAGCCGCCTCCTCCGCCCGGCGCACGTGCCGGGCCAGCGACTCCTCCGTGTGCTCCCAAGCGGCGACGGTCCCGGACGGCAGGTGGTGGAGCTCGACCCGGCGGCAGGGCTTGCGGAGGGTGCGACGGGCCGCCAGGGCGTACAACGCGAGGGCCTGGGAGCCTCGCGCGTCGTCCGAGGTGAGGACGTGGCGCCCCGTCTTGTAGTCGACGATCACCAGCTCGCCGTCGCGGTGGTCGATGCGGTCGACGCGGCCTTCGGCGACGATGCGGTCGGTCGGGGAGCTGACCCAGCGTTCGACGCCCAGGGGCTCGAAGTCGACGTCCAGCGACGAGACGTAGTCGTGCACCCAGGTGCAGGCCCGGCCGCGGTACTCGGCTGCCTGGTCGGCGTCGCGGAAGCCCTCGGACTTCCACTGCCTGTTCACGAGCGCCACGGCCTGCTCTGGGGTGCGGCGCTCGGGCGGGAGGTCGAAGAGGGCTTTCAGGGCGTTGTGGACCACGGCGCCCAGCGTGTTGTGCGCCCAGGCGCCGCCCCGCGGGGGCGCGGGACGGTCCAGGTACGTCATCCGGAAGCGGCGCGGGCAGTCCGTCCACGTCGCGAGCTTCGCGGGCGTGACGCGCACCAGCTTGCGGGGCTGGACCCCGAAGTCGAAGCCGAGTTGTTCCACCCCGCCCAAGTTACTCAGCACCCCCGACAGTCCCGGCCGGGGAGAGCTAGATTCCCGGCATGGAGATCTGGCACAACCCCCGCTGTTCCAAGAGCCGCGCCGCGAAGCAGCGGCTGGACGAGAGCGGGGCCGAGTACACCGAGCGGCGCTACCTCGACGACGTGCCGACGGCCGACGAGCTGGACGAGGTGCTGACGAAGCTCGGCAAACAGCCGTGGGAGATCGCGCGCACCAAGGAAGCCGCGTACCCGAAGGGCCTGGAACACGACCGCGGCAAGTGGATCGCGCACATGGTCGCGAACCCGAGCCTGATCGAGCGGCCGATCGTCATCGACGGCGACGAAGCCCGCATCGAACGCTGAGCTAGACCCCGTTCGTGATGAACCCCTGCACGGACGACGCGACGAGCTGCACGGCGATCGCGGCCAGCAGGAGGCCCGCGATCTTGGCCATCAGCAGGATGCCGCTCTCCTTGAACACCTTGATCAGCAGGCCGGCGGAGCGCAGCGTCGCCAGCAGGACGAGGTGCACGGTCACGATCGCCGCGGCCAGGGCGAGGTAGGAGGCCCAGTCGCCGCCCGCCTGGCGGACGAACACGATGGTCGCGGCGATGGCGCCGGGGCCCGCGAGCAGCGGGGTGCCGAGGGGCACGAGGGCGATGTTGACGTCCTCCACCTCGGGGTGGTTGGTCGCGCCCTTCCCGGTGAGCAGGTCGAGCGCGATGAGCAGCAGCAGGAGGCCGCCCGCGCCCTGGAGCGCGGGGATGCCGATGTGCATGTACGCGAGGATCGAGTTGCCCGCGACGGCGAAGAGCGTGATCACCAGGAACGACACGAGCACGCCCTGCCGTGCGGCGCGTTTGCGGGCGTCGCGGGACTTGCGGCCGACCAGGCCGAGGAAGACCGGGACGGTTCCGGGCGGGTCCATGATCACGAGCAGCGTGATGGTCGCCTCGATGTAGAGCCGCACGTCCACCACGCTGCCCACCGCCCTAGCCGACGAGGATCTCGGCGCCTGTCGCCCTGTCGGCCAGAGCATCCAGCATCTCCGGCGCGGTCGTCTCCGCGCCGAGCCGGACCGTCTTGTTCGTGCCGTGGTAGTCACTCGACCCGGTGATCACGAGACCGAGCTCGCCGGCGAGCGCCCGCAGGGACGCGCGGGTCTCCTCGTCGTGGTCGGGGTGGTCCACCTCGACGCCCGCCAGGCCGATCTCGGCGAGCTCGCGCACGACGGAGGGTGCGACGACGGGGCCGCGGGAGCGGGCGAACGGGTGGGCGAGGACGGTGACGCCGCCGGCCTCGGTGATCATCTCGATGGCGCGTTCAACGGGCGTGTCGGTGCGGCCGACGTAGTACTGGCCGCCGGTGAGGTAGGTGGCGAAGGCTTCGTCGACGGACGTCACGACACCGGCGCGGATCAGCGCCTGGGCGAGGTGGGGGCGACCGGCGGGGGCGTCGAAGGGCAGCCGGGCCATCAGGTCGACCGGGTCGATCGGGAAGCCGTCGGCCCGCATCATCTCGGCCATCTTCTGCAGCCGGTGCCGCCGTTCCTCGCGCAGCCGGGACTGCTCCTTCATCAGCATGGCGTGCGTCGGGTCGTAGAGGTACGCCAGGAGATGAACGGTGATCGTGCGGCCGTAGCCGTCAGGCGAGGCGCAGGACAGCTCGGCGCCGCGCACCAGCTTGAGACCGGGCGGGAGCGCCGCGGCGGCCTCCGCCCATCCGGCGGCGGTGTCGTGGTCGGTGATCGCCACCGCGTCGAGTCCTGCCAGTGCCGCCGCCCTCACGAGGTCTGCGGGGCTGTCGGTGCCGTCGGACTCGGTCGAATGGGTGTGCAGATCGATGGCCACGACGTCCAGTGTGGACGACGCCGGAAACCGGCTCCGCTACGGGACCATCTTCTTCCCGCGCGCCGCCCGCTGGGCCTTGATCATCGAGAAGCGCTCGGCCTGGGCCTTCTTGTCGCCGAAGGTCAGCTCCGAGATGGCGTCGTACACCTCTTCGGGGTCCGGCAGGTACTCCAGGCGGTTGAGCGCCTGGATCTGACCGGCCGACTCCACGATGAGCGTGCCGTAGCCGAGCATGCGCCCGCCGACGGTGCGCTCGTAGGTGAGGTCGGTGACCTTGCTGATGGGCATCATCGCGACCTTGGTCTCGAAGACGCCCGATGTCAGCATGAACCGCTTGTCGGTGACGACGATGCGTTCGACCCACCACTCGATGATGAAGTACGCGAGCCGCAGCAGCACGAGCAGCGCTCCGTACCACAGCACGTTCTGGAGCAGGCTCGCGTCCGCCGGGAGCAGGTACGAGATCATCATGAAGCCGGCGAGCAGCGCCGCCGCCTCCAGGACGTCCCAGACCAGGTAGGACCAGTGCCTGCGCACCCGGATGACCCGACGCTCGCTCGACAGCAGGTAGTCGTCCGGATCACGTGGTGCGAACATGCGCTACCAGCCCTTCCCTGACCAGCCAGTGCCCTTGTCCCTGCCCCGCGGCGAACCCCTGGGCCTAGAACAATTGTCGCACGAAGGTGATCAGGGCCTCAGCCGCAGTTCGCAGCGAGTTGAGGATGTTCTGCACCAGCTGAGCCGCTTGCTGCGGCTCGGCGATGAGGAAGAACAGCAGCAAGGCGATTCCGGCGAAAGTGAGAATCTTCTTCAAGTTCACGGTGTCCACCCCGTCCGCGTTCGCACCCGTTTGGCGCCGTTCGTGACCGTTGTACAGCACGATCCGGCACCTCGGGAGATTTGTACCGCAGCCGGGGTAGTGGACAGCACCGCCGTTCCGGTGTGACTACGCTTCGTGTTTGTGACGGGTAGCGATCGGCGAGTCATCCGGTGTGTCGGTGCGATCGTGCATGACTCGTCCGGGCGACTCCTGCTCGTGCGACGCGCCAATCCGCCTGGTGAGGGCAGGTGGTCGATCCCAGGTGGGCGAGTGGAGTCTGGGGAGACGGACAGTGACGCCGTGACTAGGGAAGTCGCGGAGGAGACGGGACTCTCCGTCACCGTGGGCCGGCTCGTCGGCAGCGTCGAGCGACCGGCCCCGAACGGGCTCTACGCCATCCACGACTACGAATGCCAGGTCACGGCGGGTGTGCTCCGAGCGGGCGACGACGCATCGGAGGTCGCTTGGGCCGACAGTGCGACGTTGGCCACACTGCCGCTCACCGACGGCCTCCTGGGAGCGCTCTCAGACTGGAACTGCCTGCCCCGCGCCTGATCGGTTTCACGCGAAAGGGGACAGCTCCCGCGCCTCCTCAGCGCCAGACGAGACGCTGCCCGTGGGCCTCGGTGGTCGCGAGAGTGGTCGTGGAGACCTCGGATTCACGCACTCGGACCAGTCGCAGCTCGCCCTCCTCGTGCGCGGCCCACCACGCAGGTCTGCCCAAAGCCGACAAAGCGGGCACGAGGTCGAGGCCGGACCCGCTCGTCATGACGACGACCGGCGCGTCGATCGGCTCGACGGCCTTGGCGAGGTCCTCGACCGGGTCGCCCGCCACCAGGCGGGGCGGGTTCTTGCGCAGCACCCCGCAGGCCACCCCGAACAGGCGCAGGCGCTCCGGCTGGTCCGCCCACACGCAGGCTTCCAGCCACGCGTAGGCGTCCTCGTCGGTCAGGTCGGCCGGGGCGACGCCGATGCCCGCCTTCGCGGCCACCTTGACGGTCTTCGGCAGCTTTGGCAGCGCGGCGCCCGGCGCGAGCTCCAGCGCGCAGTGCAGGCCGAGCGCGGCCTTGGCGGGGCCCGCGACGACCTGGCCCGCCTCGGCGGTCTGGTAGCGGTACGAGTACTGGTCGAGCCCGAGCAGCAGACCGGCGGTCGTCGCGGCCTCCACGAGCCCGATGGGCGCGCCCGCCTGCTTCGCCGCGGCGGCGACGGCCGGGTAGAGCAGGGCGGCGCGGCGCACCTCGTTGGTCTGGATCACCTGCGAGCCCACCAGCGCCCGCACGCGGTCGCCGCGTTCCAGCAGGAAGTCGCGGAACAACGGCCAGGTGCTCTCGTCCGCGCCGTAGGTGCCGCCCAGCGACGGGTAGTAGTTGGAGAGCTGGTGGAACGGCTCGGCCTGCACGAGCCGGTGCGCCGCCGCCAGGAGCAGCTCGCCGGTGGCGTTCTCCTCGGTGGCGGCGGTCAGCAGGCCGGCGACCTCCGGATCCTCGGCGGCACGCGAAGCCAGGTGTTCGTAGAGCGGCGAGATGCCCGCCGCCTGTTCCGCGAACGCGCGCAGTCGTCGCTGTGCCAGGTCCAGAGAGGTCGTCACGTCACTCCTTGGGTTCGGGGCGCCCAGGCTGCTCTCCACCGCGGGACTCGCCGTAGGACCGCTTCGGCACCATGACCTTGCGCCTGAAGATGCACACGACCGTGCCGTCCTGCTTGTAGCCCCGAGTCTCCACGTAGACGACACCCCTGTCGTCCTTGGACTTGGACGGCGTCTTGTCGAGCACCTCGGTCTCACCGTAGATCGTGTCGCCGTGGAACGTCGGCTTCACGTGCCGCAGCGACTCGATCTCCAGGTTCGCGATGGCCTTGCCGGAGACGTCGGGCACGGACATTCCGAGCAGCAACGAGTAGATGTAGTTGCCGACGACGACGTTCTTGCCGAAGTCCGTCGTGTTCTCCGCGTAGTTCACGTCCATGTGGAGCGGGTGGTGGTTCATGGTGAGCAGGCAGAACAGGTGGTCGTCGTACTCCGTCACCGTCTTGCCCGGCCAGTGCTTGTAAACCGCTCCGACCTCGAACTCCTCGTAGTACCGACCGAACTGCACCGTTCCTCCAACTACGTGTGATCGAGATCTGTCCCGGGTGGGAAGACAGTCTTCACACGGAGGGAGTACCCTCGGCAACCGGTGTGTGAGGATTTCCACCACCAGTGACTTCGCCCCGAGGAGGTGAGGACCCCTAAATGAGCAAGGACCCCCACCCTGCCAGTACCAAGCGCGTCCTCACCGAGGTGATCTTCTAGTTCCTTCTGGAACGTTTGAGTTCCTCGGTCAGGGCGCCCGTCGTGCTTTCGCACTTCCACGCCGGCGTGTGTACCTGGAGGAACTCACCATGCCCAGCCTTCCCTCGATCCGCGGAAGAGGCTCCCAGCGGGGTGCCACGGGCCACGTCCCGCACGTGCCCGTGCCGTTGTCGCACTACGTGGTCGACTGCGCCGTTTACGTGGACGGCAAGCGTTTGCCGGGCCGCTGGACGCACACGGACGCCGTCAAAGAGGTGCGCAGGCGCAAGGACGGGTTCGTCTGGATCGGGCTGCACGAGCCGGACGCCGAGCAGATCCAGGGCATCGCGGACACGTTCGGGCTGCACGAGCTGGCCGTGGAGGACGCGGTGCACGCGCACCAGCGGCCGAAGCTGGAGCGCTACGACAATACGCTCTTCATGGTCTTCAAGACGGTTCGTTACGTCACGAACTCCTCGCCCGACTCCGCCAACGAGATCGTCGAGTCCGGCGAGATCATGGTGTTCCTGGGCAAGGACTTCGTCATCACCGTGCGGCACGGCAACCACTCGGGGCTGTCGAAGCTCCGTCACGTGCTGGAGGAGGACACCGAGCGGCTGGAGATCGGTCCCTCCGCGGTGCTGCACGCGATCGCGGACCAGGTGGTGGACAACTACCTCGACGTGACGGACCACATCGAGGACGACATCGACCGCATGGAGGAGCGGGTCTTCGCGCCGCGCACCGAGGTGAGCGCCGAGCAGATCTACATGTTCAAGCGCGAGGTCGTGGAGCTGCGCCGCGCGGTCATGCCGCTCGCGAACCCGTTGCGGCGCTTGGCGGAGGGCTACACGCCGCTCATCCCCGAGCAGGTGCGGGCGTTCTTCCGCGACGTCGACGACCACCTCACCGAGGTGTCCGAGCGGGTGACGGCGTTCGACGAGCTGCTGACGACGCTGGTCGACGCGACGCTCGCGAAGATCACGCTGCAGCAGAACACCGACATGCGCAAGATCACCTCGTGGGTCGCGATCATCTCGGTGCCCACGATGGTGGTCGGCGTCTACGGGATGAACTTCGACTACATGCCCGAGCTGAAGTGGAAGTTCGGTTATCCGCTGATCATGAGCCTGGTCCTGGTGGCGTGCCTGACGCTCTACCGAATACTGCGCCGAAATCGCTGGCTGTAGTTCCGGTTTCGTTCGCGTTTTCTCGGTTGCAGAAGAGGTTCGCCGTGCCCAGGTTGCTCACCAACATCCGTTTCTGGATCCTCGCCTTCCTGCTCTGCTGGATCACCACCGTCTTCGTGCTGATCAGCGGAACGCCCTGACGTGCGCCGCCGGCTGACCAACCTGCGGTTCTGGATCATCGTGTTCGCGGTGGGCTGGCTCGCGATGGTCTTCGTGTCGATCGCCTTCTGGCCGGAACCCGGCGAGGAGTCGCCGGACGAGCTGGCCGTGAGCGTGACGAACGCGTTGCGCGCACAGGACTTCCACAAGCTGGAGCCGTTGCTCTCGGCCGGTGGCGAAGAGGTCGCCAAGTCGACCGTCGAGCACTTCCGCGGCACGCGGGTCGAGCGCGGTTCCTACCGCGACGGCGCTGTCGTCGTCGAGTACACGCACGCCGGGACGCGCGCGGAGTTCCGGTTGCCGGTCGAGGTGCACGACGGCCGGTTCGTGGTGAACCCGGTGCTCACTCCCACCGGGTGACGTCCCAGGTGAAGGGCGTGCCGTGCCCCTCGCCGTGCCCCAGGTTCAACGAGATGCCCGCCGGCCACAGCTTGAGCAGCAGCTCGAACCGGTACTCCGCGTCCGGGCCGTCCACGCGGCGCGGCTCGAACACCAGCAGCGCCAGCGGTGTCGTGGGCGTCGCCTTCGCCGCCGCGTCGGCCAGCACGGCCCTGCCCATCGCCCGGTCCGCCGGGGAGACGTACTGCCACACCACCGAATGCCACACGACGGTGAGCACGTCCCGTTCGACGCGGGCGAGCCGCTGCGCGAGCCACTCGGGGCCCGCCGACCGGTCGACCCTCACCGGGTCGGTCGCCGCGAGGTCGAGCGCGTCGCGCAGCCGCCGCCAGCGCTCCAGCTGGTCGGCCCAGACGAACGAGCTGAGGTGCAGCCGTCCGTCCTCTGTGGACACGTCGACCGGGTTGAGGTCGCAGCCCGCCCGTCCGACGACGCGCAGCCGGTGGCCGAGGTCAGCCGGTGGCCTGCCGGTCCACTCCGGGTCGAGCACGAGGAGGCTGTCCTCGTCGCCGAGCACCCGGTCCTCCAGCCGGTAGCCGACGTGGTGCGGGCGCAGGTTGAGCCCGCCGCTCGCGCCGATCTCCAGCAGACGGACGCAGAACGGCACGCTCCTGCCCGCCGCCTTCGCGGCCTCCTGGGCGGCGACCAGCAGCCCGCCGTACAGGGGCGCGCTGCGGCCCGGTTCGTTGGTCTGCACGACCGTCGCCTGAACCCGCTGCCGCAGCAGGTCGGCGTGCTCCTCCAGGGCAGGCAGCGCGTCCTGCCACAGCGTCGGCAGGTGCGGCGAGCCGCCGACGGTCGGGTAGTGCTTCGCGAGGCCCTGCGCACGGCCTTCGAGCACGAGCCGGTGCACGGCGCCCGCGAACCGCAGACCGGGCACGGTTCCCTCGCGGTCGCGTTCGGAACCGGCCATGATCCGCGCGGTGACACCGCCGCGGCGGAGGTCGTCCGCGGCGTCGTCCAGCAGCCGCCCGGTCAGCGGGCTGCGGTCGCGGCACGTGTCGGCGGCCGCGGTGAACAACTCGGCAAGCACGGCGTTGACGCTAATGGGAGCGCTGTCCCGCGTCATCCGGAGAAAGCCTCATTACGCTGCTGGGATGGTGCGGGTGCTCGCGGTGTCGGACGAGGTCGTCGAACAGCTGTGGACCGAGCAGGTGCGGTCCTACCGGGTCGACCTGGTCCTCGCGGCCGGTGACCTGCCGTTCGACTACCTGGAGTTCCTGGTCAACGCGCTGGAGAGACCGCTGGTGTTCGTGCCCGGCAACCACGACACCGACCTGTCCGGCTACACGAACGTGCGCGGCCTGTGGACCAAGGCCGGCCTGCCGGCGCGCTGGCCGGGCCCCGCCGGTGCGGTGAACGCCGACGAACGCGTGGTCGACGTGGCCGGGCTGCGCATCGCGGGCCTCGGTGGTTCGATCCGCTACAACAAGGGGCCGAACCAGTGGACGGAACGGCAGCAGGCACGCCGGGCCCGCCGGGTGTCCCGGCTGGCGGGGTGGCGCAGGCTGCGGGACGGACGTGGCGTGGACGTGCTGCTGACCCACTCGCCGCCGGCGGGCTGCGGGGACGAGCCGGACCCTCCCCACCGCGGGTTCGAGTGCCTGCACGGCCTGGTCTCGCGCCTGCGGCCGTCGTTCCTGCTCCACGGGCACATCCACCCGCACGGCGTGCCGCGCCCCGACCGGGTGCTGGGACCGACGAGGCTGGTCAACGTCGTGGGGCACAAGGTGCTGGACATCCCGGGAGGCAACGATGAGACATGACACGGGTTTCCCCGTCGCCGACGCCGAGAACGACTTCCAGCGGGCCCGCCGCCGCCAGGTGATGTCCCGGCTGGCGGCCTGGCTGCGCCGCGAGCCGGACGACGTGAACATCATGCTGCCGTTCCACGAGGTCGTGGAGGCACTGGGCATGGTGTCGGAGAAGCGCCTGGGCCTGCAGTCCATCCGGCTCGACTCGATCGTGGGCAGCGTCGACCGCACCCGCGACTTCGACCGCCGCTTCCGCCCGACCTCGAGCCGCGTCCGGGAACGCTGGCAGCGCCTGGCGCTGGCCGCGCGCCGCGGCGAGAACGTGCCGCCGATCGAGGTGTACCGGATCGGTGAGCTGCACTTCATCATGGACGGCCACCACCGCGTCTCGGTCGCGCACGCGCTGGGCCTCACGGTCATCGACGCGTACGTGACGCAGGTGATCACGCGGATCAACTCGTCCGGCATCCGCTACCGCGGCGACCTGATCGTGAAGGACTACCGGCGGCTGTTCCTGGACAGGGTGCCGCTCAGCGGCGAGGCCCGTGCCGCGGTCGTGCTGTCCGACCCGTGGGACTACGCCGAACTGGGCGAGCACGTCGAGGCGTGGGGGTTCCGCCTGATGCAGGACACCGGCACGTTCCTGGACCGCGCGGAGATCGCCCGGCGCTGGTACTCCGACGAGTACAAGCCGGTCGTGGCGATGCTGCGGCAGGCGGACATGATCGGCGACCGCACCGAGACCGAGGCGTACATGTGGGTCGCCAAGGAGCGGTACCGGCTGATCAGGACGCACCGCTGGGACGCCGACGTGATCAACGCCGTCCGCCAGGAGACCCGCGGGCGCCGCGGCTGACGCCGCACCGTCAGGCCGGGCCGAGCTCCTCGTCGAGCAGCTCCGGCCAGTTCCCGTGACCGAGACCGGCGGCCATGAGCAGGTCGCGCCAGTCGACGTGGCTGAGCTCGACCAGCCGCGTCAGCCGCTCCAGGTCACCGCGCGCGGCCAGCACGACCGCGGCCTGCACCCGTTCGACGTCCTGGTTGCCGGTCTCGGTGCGGGCGACCTCCCGCAGCACCTCGTCCACCTGTTCCGCGGGGAAGTCCCCGCGCACGCGAGCAGCGACCCGTTCCGACACGTCCACCGGCCGAACCTACCGCTGTGCGACGATCCCGATCACCGCCGCACGGCGGCACTCACCTCTTCTTCCTGCGCGGGCCCGGCTCGGGGAATTCCCGGCGCAGCACCTCGGCCCAGTCCTCGTGGGCCAACGCGCCATCCGCGGCCATCAACGTGTCACGCGGGTCCACGTGGCTCTCGTGAACGAACGACTTCAAGCGCCGCAGGTCGCCCTTGGCGCCCAGCACCGCTGCGGCCTGGATCCGCTCCGCCAGCGCCTTCAGCGCTTCGTCGTCCCCGGCGTCGCACGCGTAGCCGGTCGACAGCTCCCGCACCACCTCGTCCACCTGCTTCGCCGGGAAGTCCCGGTGCACGCGGGCCGCGACCCGTGCGGACACAGGTCCAGGAGGAGCGCCTGACGAGCCCAGCTCACGCCGGACGCGGTCACGCCAGTCACCGTCGAGGACCCCGCCCTCCGCGAGCACGGCGCGCCGGTCCGCGCGGCTGAGCGCCACCAGCTCCTTCAGCTTCGCCAGGCTCGTCACCGAGGCCAGCAGGATGGCCGCGTGCAGCCGTTCGGCCTCCGGGTGACCGATCCCGGCACCGGCCAGTTCCGCCAGCGCCTCCTCGGCGTCCTCCGCCCGGAAGTAGACGCGCACCCGCCGCTTGACCCGCCCCGTCAGATCCATCGCGATCCCTCCCCCGACCACATTGTGGACCTGACGCCGCCCGCGGAGGAGTGGAATCAGCGGGGTGGAATCAGCGGGGCGCCACCCGCGGCCCGTCCGCCTCCGGCAGCGGCCGTGCCTGGTCCAGCACCTCGTCGGTGTACTTGTCCAGCAACCGGGTGCCGATCTGCTGCGCGTACCCGAAGATCACCGCCCACAGCAGCAGCGCGGCGGCCGACGGGATGCCGATCAGCCCGCTCGTCACCCCCGCTCCCAGAGCCAGGATCCCGACCACCGCCAGCGCCGCGCCGAGCATGATCTTGATCAGCGCCTGGTAGCCGATCATGACGTACGGCGAGAGCGACGGCCGGCGGCGCAACAGCAGCACCACGGCGGCCAGCACCGCGCCGAACGCCCCGAGCACCTGCACCAGCCACACGTCCACCCCGGACGCCTTCACCGTCCCGCCGGGGCACACGGTCGGCAGCGCGTTCTCCTTCGGGTCGACGCAGAGCGGGATGATGCCCGGCTTCGCGATGCCGACGACCCCGAGCACCGTGTTGATCACGAACAGCACGATCGACGCGGCGATCAGCTTGTTCCGCAGCGCCCGCGACCCGGCGTGCGCGAAGTCGGAGTTGTCGAAGGCCGCCCGCAGCGCGTCCACGACGATCGCCCGTTCCACCGCGGGCGTGAACTCCCCCGGCCGCAGCTCGTCCAGGGCACGGCGGCGCGGATCGTCGTCGTCGAGGTACTGCGCCACCCGTGCCCGCAACCCCGGCAGCCGCCCCAGGAACCCGCGCTCCGCCGCGATCGTGGCCACCTCGGCCTCGTGCAGGGCGCGCCAGGCCCGTTCGATGTGCCAGCCCGACCACCACGACGGCACCATGCGCCACCACGGCTCGCGCTCACCCAGCATCGCCTCGACCACCGCCGCCTGCTCCTCGGCGGTGCGGCGCCACACATCACCCTCCGGGTCGACCGGGTCGGGCGGGCCGAGCGCGGCCAGATCCGCGCGGACCCGGTCGAGCCGGGACTGCACGACGAGTCGCCAGTCGGTGACCCTGGGTCTGCGGTCGGCCATGATCCGATGGTGGCAGGCGGCACCGACATTTTCGGGAGCCATCCGTGTGACGTGCGGAAACGTCGCCCGGACGCCTCAGTGCGCGCTCATCGGGCCATCTGGGCGTGAGCCGGGGGCGGCTACTGCCGGTGAGCGGGCCCGCGATGACCGGCAGTCGCCTCCGACGCGCCCCGCCGGGGAGACGTCCCACGCCACGCCTCCCCGGCGGGCCCGGCTCAGGCGGTCTGCGGCGGCTCCACCAGCGCCCGCAGCCGCGGCGGCATCCGCTTCTCCAGCCCGTACGGCTCCAGGTGGGCCTGCAGCACGCCGGTGAACGCCCGCTCCACCGAGGCGGTGTCCCAGCTGTCGCTCTCCAGGATCGGCTGCTTGAAGTACGGCTGCCCGACGAGGTGGAGCTGCCGCCCGTTGCAGCGGATGACCTGGCCGGTGATGCCCTCCGCGCGGTCGGACAGCAGGAACAGCACCAGCGGCGCCACCTTGCCGGGCGTGCGGTCCGCGGGGATCGCGCGCAGGGACCGCTCCGACTTCCACACCATCCGCGTGTGCGCGACCGGGCACACGGCGTTCACCCGGATGTTCTCCGATTCCAGGTCGAGCGCCCAGGAGTAGCTCAACGACGCCACCGCGCCCTTGGTCGCCGAATACGTGGCGAGCTTGCGCTGGCCGAAAGAGGCCCCGGAGGAAATGTTGACGATCGAGCCGCCGCCGGTGGCGCGCATCGCGCGCATCGCCGCTATTCCGGTGTAGATGACGCCCAGGACGTTCACCTCGACGACGTTGCGGATCGTCTCCGGGTCGTCTTCCCACGGCGCGGTCTCGTAGTTCAGGCCGGCGTTGTTCACCAGGCCGTCGACGCGGCCGAACTCGTCCACGCACAGTTCGACGATCTTGGCCGCCTCGCTGGGGTCGGCCACCGTGTGGTTCGAGGAGACGGCGCGGCCGCCGTACCCCCTGATGTGTTCCGCGACCCGTTCTGCCAGGTCACCGTCGTTGTCGTTGACCACCACCGACGCACCCGCGAGGGCGGCGTGCATCGCGTAGGCTTCGCCGAGACCTCGGCCGCCCCCGGTGATGACGACCGCTTTGCCGTCCAGGATCCCCATTGCACGCTCTCTTTCCTCACTCGGCGGCGGCGCTGGACCCCCTGTGTCCTTCTCCCGCCTCCGACAAGCGTGCGGACGATTCGCGAAGACGGCGCGGTGGTTTCGATGAGATGACGCTGCCGAGCGCCCAATGGCGCGGTGAGTTCGGTCGGGCAGTTTCCCCGGACCTGTCGGTCCCACCAGGACCGAGGACTTTCGCCCTCACTCGTCCGAGTGACATAAAACAGGCCGCCGTCCGCATGGGACGACGGCCTGTCCTATCGAGAATTCACCGTTCCGAGTAGGTCAGGTTCTTTCCGCTGGACGGGTCGAACAACTGCACCTTGTCCGCGTCGAACCAGATGTCCGACGAGGCGCCCTCGACGGCGCCGGAGGCCGACGACAGCCGCGTGACCAGTGAGATGCCGTCGCCCGGCACGTCGTCCGATCCCGCGTCCTTCGCGAGCTCCTGGAGCTCGGCCGAAGCCGCCTGCTCGCCCGTGAGGTTGAAGTAGGCGTACTTGTCCGAGCCCATCGACTCCAGAACGTCCACCTGGGACGTGAACTTGCCGCCCGCCGACAGCTTCGCCGGCTCGACCAGCGACGCGTCCTCGAAGTGCTCGGGGCGGATGCCCAGGATCACCTCGCGGGGCGCGTCGGCCGCCTCGACCAGCTGACGGACCCGGTCCGTCAGCGTCACGTCGCCGATGACCGAGCGCAGCGCGCCGTTCTCCAGCGTCGCCGGCACGAAGTTCATCGACGGCGAGCCGATGAAGCCCGCGACGAAGAGGTTGGCCGGGTGGTCGTAGAGGAACTGCGGCGCGCCGATCTGCTGCACGATGCCGCCGCGCATGACGACGACCCGGTCGCCGAGGGTCATCGCCTCGGTCTGGTCGTGCGTCACGTAGACGGTCGTCGTGCCGAGCTGCTTCTGCAGGCGCGACACCGAGGTGCGCATCTGCACGCGCAGCTTGGCGTCCAGGTTGGACAGCGGCTCGTCCATGAGGAACGCCTTGGGGTTGCGCACGATCGCGCGCCCCATCGCCACGCGCTGCCGCTGGCCACCGGACAGGTTGGACGGTTTGCGGTCGAGGTGCTGGGAGAGGTCGAGGATGTCGGCCGCCTCCTTGACCTTCTTCTCGACCGTGGCGTTGTCCACCTTGGCCAGCCGCAACGGGAAGGCCATGTTCTCCTTCACCGTCATGTGCGGGTAGAGGGCGTAGGACTGGAACACCATCGCGATGTCGCGGTCCTTGGGCGCCTTCTCGTTGACGCGCTGCCCGCCGATGCGCAGCTCGCCGTCGGTGATGTCCTCCAGGCCCGCGATCATGTTGAGCGTGGTGGACTTCCCGCAGCCGGACGGTCCGACCAGGATGATGAACTCGCCATCGGCGATCTCCAGGTTGACCTCCTGGACGGCCAACGCGCCGTCCGGATACCGCTTGGTCACCTTGTCCAGAACGATCTCTGCCATTGGTCAACTCACCCCTTGACGGCGCCGGAGGTCAGGCCGGCGACGATCCGGCGCTGGAAGAACAACACGAAGAGGATGATCGGGATGGTGATGACCACGGCGGCCGCCGCGATCGACCCGGCCGGGTCCTCGAACTGCGAGCTGCCGGTGAAGAACGACAGCGCCACGGGGACGGTCCGCGACTGCTCGGTCGAGGTGAGCGAGATCGCGAACAGGAAGTCGTTCCAGCAGAAGATGAACACGAGGATCGCCGTCGTGAACACACCCGGCGCGGCCAGCGGCGCGATGACGCGGCGAAACGCCTGCCCCGGCGTCGCCCCGTCCATCTTCGCCGCCTTCTCGAGCTCCCAGGGGATCTCGCGGAAGAAGGCCGACAGGGTGTAGATCGCGAGCGGCAGCGCGAACGTGATGTACGGCAGGATCAGGCCGGGCCACGTGTCGAAGAGGCCGAGCGTGCGCTCGATCTCGAACAGCGGGGACACCAGCGAGACCTGCGGGAACATCGCGATCAGCAGCGAGACGCCCACCAGCAGGTTCTTGCCGGGGAAGTCGAGCCGCGCGATGGCGTAGGCGGCCATCGTGCCGAACACCACGGCGATCGCGGTCGCGATGACCGCGATGCCGATGGAGTTGAACAGCGCCCGCGTGAACTCCGACGTCGAGAAGATGTTCTGGTAGTTCTCCAGGCTCCACTCGCGCGGGATGAAGTTGCCGTCCGCGAGCGTGGCGGACGACTTGAACGACAGCGACACGATCCACAGCACCGGAACCAGCGCGTAGATCACGACGACGGCGTTCAGCAGACCCCAGCCGACCTTCTTGCCGGTGGTCTCCGCTCCTCCGATTCCAGCCATTACCGCTTCCCCCCGTCGTCACTGCCGGGGGCAGCGGTGCCGAAGAGCTTGATGAACACGAACGCGATGATCGCGACCATGATGAAGATCAGCACGGACATGGTCGACCCGATGCCGAGGTTCAAGCCCTTGATGAGGTTGTTGTAGGTCAGCATCGACACCGACGACGTGCCCTGCGAGCCCGCGGTGAGCACGAAGAGGTTGTCGAAGATGCGGAACGCGTCCAGCGTGCGGAACAGCAGCGCCACCAGGATCGCCGGCTTCATGATCGGCACGGTGATCTTGATGAACCGCTGCCACCCGCTCGCACCGTCCATCGCGGCGGCCTTGAGCAGGTCGTCCGGCACGAGCGCCAGACCGGCCATCAGCAGCAGGGCCATGAACGGCGTGGTCTTCCAGATCTCCGCGAGCGCCACGACCATCAGCGCGGGGATCTTCTCGGTCAGCACCGGGTCGCCGCCGAGGGCCTCGGCGAGGTAGCCGGTGCCGGGCGTCCAGGCGAAGCGCCAGGAGAACGCGGCCACGACCGTGACGATGCCGTACGGGATCAGCGTCGTCGTCCTGACGATGCCGCGGCCGACCAGCGCGCGGTGCATGATCAGCGCGAGCGACATGCCCAGCACCAGCTCGATCGCGACGGTGACGACGGTCAGCAGGACCGTCACCCACACCGCGTTCCACCAGTACGGGCTGCTGAGCACGGTGACGTAGTTGTCGAACCAGATCCACTCGGTCCGGTCCGGGAACTTGAGGTCGAACCTCTGCATCGACAGCAGCAGCGAGTAGAGGATCGGCCAGCCCGTCACCGCGATCATGGTGAGCGCGGCGGGTGCGCAGAGCAGCCAGCCGAGCCTGCGCTCGGCCTTCTTGCCCTCGCTCAGCGCGGCCTTCTTCTTCGGGGCGGGCGCCGGGGAGGCCCCGGAAGCCGCCGCGGTGTCCGTGGTGGTCGTCTGGCTCACGGCAGCACTCCCTTGGAGTCGAGAGCGTCCTGCAGTTCCTTGCGCAGCCTGTCGGCCGTCGCCCGCGGGTCGATGTCCGCGGGCGGGGACAGGATCGTGGAGATCACCGTGGACACGTTCTGGTACGCGGGCGTGCTCGGCCGGGCACTCGCGTTCTGGAGCGTCTCCTTGATGTCGTCCTTCATCGGGTACGCCTCGACCATGTCCGGGTCGTCGTAGATCGACTCGATGGTCGGCGGCACGCCGTCCTTGAGCGCGGCGAACTTCTGGTTCTCCGCGTTGCGCAGGCACAGCACCGCGTCGAAGGACTCCTCCGGGCGCGTGGTGTAGTTGCTGACGGCGTAGTTGATCCCGCCGACCGTGACCTTGGCCTGGTCACCGCTCAGCGCGGGGTACGGCGCCCACTTGAAGTTCTTCGCGAACTCCGGCTTCTTCTGCGCCGCCGCGTAGACGTACGGCCAGTTGAGCTGGAACGCCGCGTTGCCGTTCTCCATGGCGAGGCGCGCGTTGTCCTCGGCCGCGTTGGAGAACGACGGGTCGATCGCCTTGGACGTCGCGAGCTTCTTCAACGCCTCCAGCGCCTCGACGGCCTTGTCGTCGACGATCGCCTTGGTGCCGTTCTCGTCGAGGATCGTGCCGCCGTTGGAGTTGACGAGGGTGTTGTACAGCACGACGAGCCCTTCGTACTGCTTGCCCTGCGCGACGATCTGGCCGGGCTTCCCCTCCGCCACCAGCGCCTCGGCCATGGAGATCATCTCGTCCCACGTCTTCGGCGGCTCCGGCACGAGGTCGGAGCGGTACCAGAGCAGCTGGACGTTGGTGTTGTCCGGAGCCCCGTACAGCTTGCCCTCGTACGTCGCCGTCTCCAGGGGCGCGGGCAGCGTCCCCTCCGAGACCTGGGACTTCGCCGAGCCGGTGAACTCCTTGATCCACCCGGCCTTGGCGAGCTCCGCCGTCCACGTGACGTCGAGCCCGAGGACGTCCATGCTGTCGTCCTCGGCCGCGAGTCTGCGCACTATCTGCTCGCGCTGACCATCGGCTTCTCGAGGCAGTTTGTTGTAGACGATGTTGTAGCGTCCGCCGGCCTTCGCGTTGCAGTTGTCGACGATGGCCTGGAAGTTCTCCTGCGGATATTTGTAGACGTTGACGGTGATGCCGCCGCTGTTGGACCCGCATGCCGTGACAGTGGACGCCGCGAGCAGTGCGACCCCCACACCGGCAGCGAGTCGATAGCGCCGTTTCGCACCCATCGGCCCAGCCTCCTTCCCGACTGCACGGAGGAGCCAGACCGCAGCGCCTGGCACCTCGTCGTGCCACCGGCCGCACCGGGCGGACCGGTTCACAAAACCTAGGCCCGGTGATCACCTACCGCAACCAAGGGAAGCAACGATTCAGAACCAATGCCGCGCGGTGTGTCGCGACCGGACTAGTTCGCGGGCCGCATCGCGAGCCTGGCGAGCAGGTCACGCCCCTTCTCGGCGGACTTCGGGTGGCAGAGCACGTCGTACCTGCCCGCCACGAGCTGGCTGGCCGACTGGAAGTCCCGCTTCCCGCGCGCCGACCCGTACCCGACCGCGGCGAACACGAGCCCGAAGAAGACACCGGTGACCAAACCGGTCAGCACCGGCCCGACCGTCACACCCGGCTCGGGGCTGAAGAGGGTGAGCAGAAGGCCCACGAACAGACCGAACCACGCACCGCTGGCCGCGCCCGTCATGAGCACGCGGCCCCACGTGAGCTTGCCGGTGACCCGCTCGACGAGCATGAGGTCGACACCGACGACCGTGATGTCCTGGACCGTGAAGTCCTCGGTGGCGAGGAAGTCGACGGCACGCTGCGCTTCCTCGTACGTGGCGTACGAACCGATCGGCCACCCCGTGGGCGGGGTGGGCAGGCGGGGCGGGACACCGGGCCGGTTCGGGTTGGCGAACGGACTCGTCACAGGGACCACCTCTGTCGGACGCTGATCGTTCCATCCTGCCAAAGCCGGTTGCGGCGTGCTGAGACGCCTACGGGTGTTTTGCCGGGATCGTCGTCCGTGACGGACGTCGATCCCGGCACCTGCACGGCCCAGGCGCCACGAGGACGCCTGCGCGTCCAGCCAAACGCCTGGCCGCCTCTTTCTCCCACTCTCTTGCAGCAGGCCAGGTGAGCATCCGCTCGCCGTACTTGCGAACCGATGAGCGCACATACGGCTCCCGCATCAGAACGCGGGTCCCGCTCGCCGAACAACCCCTCCACGCATAGCGGACGCCACTCGACATTCGCCTCCGCCACGACTCCCGCAGGTTTTGTCCCACCTAGGCCGCCGCCACATCACTCCAAAATATCCTCTGCCCATGCTCCACCCAAGACGTCCGCCACCCTCTGCGCTGACCTTCGCAACGCCCCCCAACTTTCCACGCTCTCGACGAAATCGAGGGTCCACCCGCCAACCGGAATACTCTCACCAAACTCGAAAACTTGCCGACTGAACCCCTCCAGCAACGCGAAGTGTTCTCTATCGAGAGTCCCGTCATCGACTCTCGACCTAGAGATGTACATGACGTCGTCCAACTGAAGAAAAATCTCATCCAGCCCTACACCGTTCTCACGGAGGTACTGCCGTTGATCTTCAACAGTTGCGGAAAGCGTGGCCAGCACAGAAAGAACCCAATTTCTGAATCCCGCCAAGGCGATTTCATCCGTCACCGGATCACTCCTCCCAGGTCACCATTGAATCCAACGACTCGCCAGCAGGCGCCTTCACCGTGCTCGCGGAACGGGACGTGTCGATATGGATCCCGCACCAGCACCAGCCCGATGTCCCGCTCCCAGGTGTCCCCTCGGACGATCACATCCCCCGGCAACGAGAGCATGACGAAGGCGGGGTTCCCGTGACCATTGCCGAGAAGCCCTGTCGCCGATCCCGCTCCCGCGAGATCCCACGCCCCAGGCAGGCCCACCTCCGCCCATCGCCAGGCCTCCGACTCGTCCTCGGCCGCACAGTTCACCGCGACCAGAAAACGCGGGTCCCCCACGTCGAACAACCCGCCGTCCCAACATGGCCACCTCACGGCCCTCACCTGGCGGCGTCGCGGTAGCGAACCCCGCGAGCGAGGGCGGGATGAGCGGCAGCGACGGGTCCGCCATCTGACGGAAGATCAACCCGGCACGCGCGAGCCCTGCGATGAAGCCCGGTCATCCGGCGAAACCAACCCCTCGTCTCTCTTTCCGCATCACCGCTCGACGACGTCGACGGAGTGCTCCCCCAAGATCTCCAGCACCGTCCGCACGAACGTCCCGCCGAGCGCGCTCTTCGACCTGCCGAGGTCGCGCCATTCGAGCCTCCTCAGCCGCCGCTCCGCATCGCTCGGCCTCAGGCAGTCGTGCAGGGCGTCGCGGTTGGAGCCGAAGTACCCGCCAGGACCGTTCACCGCTTCCCCCAAAGCGCAGTAGAAGCCCGCGCGGGTCGAGAACTGCGCGCCGTCCAAGTGCGCGACACCCTCGTCGCCGTAGTAAGCGGCGGAATGCCCTGACGCGAACCACGAGTTCTGCACCACGTGCAGCCATGCCTCGTCGAAACCGGCGGGCCTGCCGGCCCACTCGCCGGACCGCAGCGGCGTCGCGGACGCCCACCGCCACCAGATGGCAGCCGCCTGCGGAACGTCGCAGCGCTTGCTGAAGACCCGGAAGCGCACGTCGGCGCTCCCACTGCCCGGCGCTTCCTCTGCCGCGAGGCTGCGCACGACTCGTGCGGCGTTGTACTCCCCGATCTTCCGCTGCCGGAGGTCGCGCACTTCGAGGAACGCTTCTTCGGACTTGCGCCTCGACCCCAAGTGGTGCACTCCCTGGAAGACCACATCGGACTCGTCATCAACGAAGAATCCGGACACGCGCTCCGTGGAAACCATCAACTCCCGCGTGCTCTCATCCACCAAGAAATAAATCGGCACTCCTGAGTGCATTCCCGTGTCGCGCGCGAGCGGCCCGCCTCCGGGCACAGCGAAACACGGACCGGCTGCATGGCCAAGTGATTAACGAGCGACCATCAGCTCGAACCGGTGCGCGAAGCCGCGGTAGGAGCGAGCGTAGACGTCCCCGCTGTCCGCGACCCGCTCACGTTCCTCCCGCAACACCTCGCCTGCCGCGCCCACGTCCCCGTTGATCAGATGGGTGATCGCCAGCTTCCGCGCCCGCTCGAAGTCGAGCAACGACGCCGGTTTCGCGACAAGTTCGCGGGACAGCGCATCCCACGTGGCGTGCTTGTCGATATACGGCTTGCCGTGCTCCAAAAACGTTGCCACCAAGCAAGAAGCAGTCGCGGCATGATCGCCACCAGGGACGAAGTTCCAGTGCCACACGGGTTCTTCCGGCATCAGAGCACCGAGCGGCACGGAAACCAGTGGCGCGATGGGAACTCCGACGCCCAGCTGTCGGCAGATCTCGTCATAGCGGCGGAAGCGGACGCCGACCAGCGGGGTCAGGTCGAGCGTGCCCGAGAGGCCGAAGCCGAGCCAGCCCTCGACGCCGTCGCCGCGGTCCTCGAGCCAGACGTGCCCGCGGCGGACGAAGCCTGTGGGACGCAGGGCGGTGCCCACGGCCAGCAGGACGTCGGTCTTCAGCGATGGCCTCATGGACGACAGAGTCCCAAACGACCGCGCATCGCGCCGGGTGATCTCAGTGCAGGACCGGGGCGAGGAACTCGGTCAGCTCCCGGACGGCGTCCGGGGGCACCTCGTCGAGGTGTTCGGTGAGCTGCAGCAGGATTCGGCCGCCGCCGAGGTCCTCGACCGCGAAGCACGGCGCGGTCGAGCGGACCTCCCGCACGCCGCCTAGCGCGGCGACCTGGCGTGGTCCCAGCAGGGTTGCCCAGTGCGGGCCGCGGCACAGTTCGGCCGCCGTGAACAACGACTCGTCGAGACCCACGCCGACGGCGGCCTCGTGCTCGGTCCGCACGCCGGAGCGGTCCAGCGTGACCCAGCCGCCGCAGGCGCGCACCAGGGTGGCGCCGGACTTGAGGGCCGACAGCCATCCTTGTTGGGTGACAAGGGAAATCCAGCCGCCGAACAACGACCGGGAGGCGGTGACGGTGATCTGGTGCGGGAACGCCGGGTCGTCCTTCAGCAGCACCTCGGCCGACCAGCCGCCGTCGACCAGCGGCAGGCCCTGCGAGTCGAGGCGCACCAGCTGCACGCGCAGGAACGACGGCAGGTCCGCCAGCGCGGCCGACCACGACGCCGGGGTGAACTCGCCGGTGGAGAGCAGCAGGCGGGCGTACCCCGGTGGGCCCCAGGGCGTGGTGTCCGAGGGGTGGTAGTCGCGGGCCACCGACACCAGCTCCCCGACCGAGGCCGGGCACAGCGGCAGGAGCAGGTCGGCGACCACCGCGCCGAACCAGGTGGCCAGCGCGGCGCGGTCGACGCCGGAGAACGTGTCCAGCTCCAGACGGACGACATGCGGCGGCGACACCGGCTTCGGAAGCGTCAGGTCTGCACTCAAAGTGAGCGAACCTTACGTCCAGTGGCGGACCCGCGGCAGGGGCCACTCCCGTGAAAGAGCGGCCCCCAACGGAGGAACGGGTTACCCGCGCGACTGGTAGTCGCGGAGCAGGCCGCGGGAGATGATCGTCTTCTGGATCTCCGACGTGCCCTCGCCGATCAGCAGGAACGGGGCCTCGCGCATCAGGCGCTCGATCTCGTACTCCTTGGAGTAGCCGTAGCCGCCGTGGATGCGGAACGCCTCCTGCGTCACCTCGGCGCAGTACTCCGACGCGAGCAGCTTGGCCATGCCCGCCTCGACGTCGTTGCGCTGCCCGGAGTCCTTCAGGCGCGCGGCGTTCACCATCATCAGGTGCGCCGCCTCGACCTTGGTGGCCATCTCGGCGAGCTTGAACGCGATGGCCTGGTGCTCGGCGATGGTCTTGCCGAACGTCTTGCGCTGCTGCGAGTACTCGATCGCGAGCTCGAAGGCGCGGATCGCGATGCCGCACGCGCGGGCGGCCACGTTGACGCGGCCCACCTCGACGCCGTCCATCATGTGGCGGAAGCCCTGGCCGGACTGGCCGCCGAGGATCTGCTCCTCGGCGATCTCGAAGCCGTCGAACACCATCTCGGTGGTGTCGACGCCCTTGTAGCCCATCTTGTCGATCTTGCCGGGGATCGTGAGGCCCGGCAGCACCTCGCCGTAGCCCTCGGGCTTCTCGACGAGGAACGTCGTGAGGTTCTGGTGCGGCTTCTCGGCGCCCTCGTCGGTGCGCACCAGCACGGCGGTGAGGTTGGACGTGCCGCCGTTGGTCAGCCACATCTTCTGGCCGTTGATCGTGTAGCCGTTCGAGCCCTTGACGGCCTTGGTGCGGATCGCCGCGACGTCGGAGCCGAGCTCGGGCTCGGACATCGAGAACGAGCCGCGCACCTCGCCAGCGGCCATCCGCGGCAGGTACTTCTGCTTCTGCTCGGGCGTGCCGTGCTGCTTGAGCATGTGCGCCACGATGAAGTGCGTGTTGATGACACCGGAGACGCTCATCCAGCCGCGCGCGATCTGCTCGACGACCAGCGCGTAGGTCAGCAGGGACTCGCCGAGCCCGCCGAACTCCTCCGGGATCGTCAGGCCGAAGAGGCCCATCTCCTTCATGCCGTCGACGATGTCGGCGGGGTACGTGTCGCCGTGCTCCAGCGTCTGGGCGTGCGGGATGATCTCCTTGTCCACGAACGTGCGCACGGTCGCGAGGATTTCTTCCTGGATGTCCGTGAGACCCGCGGTCTGGGCGAGGCGCGCCATCGCACTTCCCTTCCGAAGCAAGAGTTACCGGCGAGTATGAACCGGTTAACGCTCGTTCGCGACCGCGATGTGCGCTCCGCAACAACGCCGTCGCGAGCTGTACCGAAACAGCACCACTGCCAGATGCGATCCCCCACCCTCGCGGGACGGGACACGCGTGCGGACCTAAGATCCCGGCTCACCACACCTAGGGGGACCAGCGATGACCTACGACCCGTACAACCCGAAGCAGCCGGGCGACCCGTACGGCCAGCCGGACCCGTACGGCCAGCAGCCCTACGGTCAGCCAGGCCCCTACGGTCAGCAGCCTTACGGCCAGCCGGCGTACGGCTATGCGCCACCCAAGCCCCAGACGAGCGCGATCCTGGCCCTGGTGCTGTCCTGCGTCGGGTTCGTGACGTGTGGCATCACGTCGATCGTGGGCGTCGTGTTCGGCCACATCGCGATGGGGAAGATCAAGCGGGGCGAGGAAGACGGCCACGGCATGGCGGTCGCCGGCCTGGTCGTCGGCTACTTCGTCATCGTCGGCTGGGTCGCGTACGCCGCGTTCATCATCGCCGCGATCATCGCGGCGGCCAACTCGACCTACTGACGCCCGGCGTCAGCCCGCGAGGGAGACGTCCAGGGCTCCACCGCAGTGGCGGCAGACGTCGGCGAACACGTGGACGTCCGCGGCGCATCCCGGGCAGCTGCGGAAGCTGCGCTCGAGCAGGTCGTCCTCGCGGCGCTTGAAGAGCCGCAGCCGTCTGCCCGTCTTTGCGTTACTCGAACGTGACATGGCGACGAGCATGCGCTCCTCGGGGGGTCGTCACGCAAACCCTGGTGACGGATTGTGCGTCACCTCACCTGATTTGAACACGAACAGTCATGACTGACTGCGTTCGGTGAGATCCGGGGTGAAATGACGCACAATCCGTGACGATCACTCGAAGGTGCGCAGCCACGCGTCGAAGTGCGGGCAGCGCGCCCGGAGCGCGGTCACACCGAGCTCTTCGAGAGCGATCGGACCGTCCGATGTCTTCATGTAGCCGGGGCAGTAGCGGAGGATCCGCTTGGACGGAGCGGTCGTCGGACCGTCGTTCACCCGCTCCGGTCCACCGGCGGCCTCCTCGTCGGCCCTGAGCCGGTCGGCGACCTCCTGGCAGTGCAGCAGCCCGAGCAGATGCAGACGCCGGTAGCCCACGCTCACGAATCTCCGCTCGGCCTGCCACCGAGGAGGTTCTTCTCCCAGAGGTCGCCCAGGGAGTACTCCTCCAGCCATCCGCGCAGCCGTTCGGGGTCAGGCCGCTCGAACACCGAAGCGCCCTCCTGCCTCCCGACCACGATCAGCTCGTCCAGGGCGAACTGGTTCATCAGGGTCACCGACTGGGTCGCGATGAGCACCTGGCCGCGGGTGGCCGCCTGCCTGAGCAGGTGGGCGAGCTGGACGACCGCGAAAGGATGCAGTCCCAGCTCCGGCTCGTCGAGCACGACGAGCGACGGCAGCCGCGGGTGCAGCAGGAGCGTGGTCAGGCAGACGAACCGCAGGGTTCCGTCGGACATCTGGTCGGCGGAGAAGACGAGATCCGAGTCGGCCTGCCGCCAGCGCAGGCGAAGCTGGTCCCCCTGCTCCGGCTGAAGCACGAAGTCCCGGAAGAACGGCGCCACGAGGCGAATGGTCCGGACGATGCGGCGATAAGCGGGAGGAGCGCTGTCCCGCAGGTGCAGCAGGACGGCGGCGAGGTTCCCCGCGTCGTTGCGCAGTTGCAGGTTGTCCGCGGTGGACACCCGCCTCTTGACCGGAGCTTTCACGCTTGTGTCGTGGAAGTGGTAGACGCGGCATCCGCCCAGGAGGTCGATGACGGGAGCGGCGACGGAGTCTTCGCCGGTGGGCTCCTCCACGTGCTCGTGCAGCCGCGTCTCGCGGTGACCGCGGCCGATCTCCTCACCCCGGCCCCGGTGCCCGATCCACTCCGACTCGAAGATCAGCTCGTCGCCCGCGGCGGGCACCAGCGTGGCCTGGTACCGCGCCTGTCCGTGCAGCGCGACCCGGATCTGGTCCTCGCCCGCGGCGCAGAGCGCGCTGGCACCGCCGTTGCGCCCGACGAACAGGTTGAGCTCACCGTCCGCGATCCGGCCGAGCAGCTCGAAGACGCGGATGAAGTTGCTCTTGCCCGCCCCGTTGGCCCCGACCAGGACGTTGATCTGGCCGAGCGTGACGGACGCCGAGCGGATCGACGTGAACCCGTCGATCTCGATGGACTTCAGCTTCCCGTCGGCCATGCGCCCTACCTTAAGGCGCACGGCCGACAGGAAGCCGGATTGGTCAGTCCTCCGGGGGCGACCAGACGTTCGCGCGCGTCATGCCCGCGGCGCGGCCCTTGCCGGAGATCACCAGCGCCATCTTGCGGGACGCCTCGTCGATCATCTCGTCGCCGAGCATCACCGCGCCGCGCTTCCCGCCCGCCTCGGACGTGAAGTACTCGTAGGCGTCGAGGATGTTCTCGGCGTGGTCGTAGTCCTCCTGCTTCGGGCTGAAGACCTCGTTGGCCGCGTCGATCTGGCCGGGGTGCAGCACCCACTTGCCGTCGAAGCCGAGCGCCGCGGACCGGCCCGCCACGCGCTTGAAGCCGTCGACGTCGCGGATCTGCAGGTACGGGCCGTCGATGGCCTGCTTGTCGTGGGCCCGCGCGGCCATCAGGATGCGCATCAGGATGTAGTGGTAGGCGTCGCCGACGTCGTAGCCGGGGGGCTGCTCGCCGACGACGAGGGACTTCATGTTGATCGACGCCATGAAGTCGGCGGGACCGAAGATGATCGTCTCGACGCGCGGGGACGCGGTGGCGATCGCGTTGACGTTGTTCAGGCCCAGGGCGTTCTCGATCTGCGCCTCGATGCCGATCCTGCCGACCTCGTAGCCCATCGTCTTCTCGATCTGCGTGAGCAGCAGGTCGAGCGCGACGACCTGCTCGGCCGTCTGGACCTTCGGCAGCATGATGCAGTCGAGGTTCGCGCCCGCGCCCTCGACGACCTCGGTGACGTCGCGGTAGGTCCACTCCGTCGTCCAGTCGTTGACGCGCACGACGCGGGTCTTGCCGTCGAAGCCGCCCTCGTTGAGCGACGCGACGATGGTCTTGCGGGCGTCGGGCTTGGCGAGCGGGGCGCAGGCGTCCTCGAGGTCCAGGAAGACCTGGTCCGCCGGCAGCGTGCGCGCCTTGTCGATCATCTTCTGGCTCGAGCCGGGCACGGCCAGGCACGAGCGACGGGGACGCTGCTGGTCGACCACTGGAGTACCTCCTTGTACCGGCCGGTAACTACGAGCGACACAGTCGCACGCATCGTCTCCGGGCGCATATTCGCTGAGTCCGGTTTCACAGACCCTGGCAGGCTGAACCGGTGGAGATGACTCGAGTTCTCGACGCGGCGCTGCGGAAGGCCGCCGCCGTGTGGATCACCTCACCCGGCCACGAGCCCCGTCTCGTGCACGCGCACTGGCGTGACGACGCGCTCTGGGTCATGAGCGGCGGCACCGAACCGGAGGTGCCGCTGGGTGACGGCGCCCAGGTCACCGTCACCGTCCGCTCCCCCAGCACCCACTCCCACCTCGTCGACGCCCCTGCCACCGCGCACCTCACCGAGCCCGATGAGGACACCGCGCAGGCCCTGCGGACCGCCCGTCTCAACACCACCCCTGAGTGGGAGTCGGTGTACCGCCTGGAGTTCGGCGCGTGATCACCGTCCCGGACGGCTTCGGCGCCGAGCTCGGCGAAGGCTCCGCGGAGTGGGTCGCGCGACTGCCGACGATCGCCACCAAGGCGTGCGCGCGGTGGAAGCTCACCCCGGACGGCGCGCTGCTGCACGGCTTCTGCGCCGTCGTGCTGCCGGTCCGCCTCCAGGACGGCCACCCGGCCGTGCTCAAGCTCACCTGGGTCGACGACGAGACGCGGCACGAACCGCTGGCGTTGCGGCTCTACGACGGCAACGGCGCCGTCCGGCTGCTCGACCACGACGCGGAGCTGGGCGCGTTGCTGCTGGAACGCCTCGACCAGCACTCCCTCGACGACGAACCGGTCGACCTCGCCATCGGCGTGATCGGCGAGCTGCTGCGCCGTCACCGCGGGATCGAGGCGCCGGACCAGCTCCGCCGCTTCCGCGACACCCTCCCGCGCGAGCACCCGGTGATCCCGCGCAAGCTGCTCGACGCGGCTCGCGAGGCCGGCACCAGGCCGATGGGCACGACGCTCGTCAACGAGGACCTGCACTACCAGAACGTCCTGCGCGGCGACCGCGAACCGTGGCTGGTGATCGACCCGAAGCCGCTGTCCGGCGACCCCGAGTACAGCGTGATCCCGTTGCTGTGGAACAGGTTCCGCGAGCTGGACGGGCACAAGGGCCTCACCGGGCGGTTCCTCGCGATCTGCGACGCGGGTGAGCTCGACGTCGCGAAGGCCCGCGACTGGACGCTGCAGCGGGCCGTCGCCAACTGGGTCTGGTGCCTGGAGGAGGGCCTCGACGGCATGGCGGCCGTCTGCGCGGACATCGGCCTGTGGGCGGCCGGAACCTGATCTAGCCTGGATCCGTGGTGGCTGTGAACAGGATCTTCATCGCTCAGCTGGCCGGGCTCCCCGTGTTCGGCCCCGACGGCGAACCCGTCGGCAAGGCCAGGGACGTGGTGATCAGCCTCCGCATCGACCGGCAGCCGCCGCGCGTGCTCGGCATGGTCGTCGAGCTGGTGACCCGCCGCCGGATCTTCGTGCCGATGCTGCGGCTCACGTCGATCGAGCCGAACGCCGTGACGCTCACGACCGGGTCGGTGAACCTGCGGCCGTTCCACCAGCGCGTCAACGAGGTGCTGGTGATCGGCGAGCTGCTCGACGCCAAGATCCAGGTCGAGGACGGCCGCACGGCGGTCGTCGTGGACGCCGCGATGGAGCTGACCCGCACCCGCGACTGGCGCATGGTCCGCGTCGCCGGGCGGGAGCGCACCGGCCGGTTCAGCCTCAAGGGCCCGGTGCAGGTCTGGAACTGGGAGGACGTCGGCGGACTGAGCGTCAACGAGATCGCGAGCCAGCCGCAGGGCGCGCAGCAGCTCGTCGCCGTCTTCGAGGGAATGCGCGCGGCCGACGTGGCGCACGCGCTGCACGACCTGCCGCCCAAGCGCCGCCACGAGGTCGCGGACGCGCTGGACGACGAACGGCTCGCGGACGTCGTCGAGGAACTGTCCGAAGAGGACCAGAAGGACGTGCTGGCGCACCTGGACGAGGAACGCGCCGCGGACATCCTGGAGGCGATGAACCCGGACGACGCGGCGGACCTGCTGGGCGGGCTGTCCGAGGGCACCAAGGACCGGCTGCTCGAACTGATGGAACCCCAGGAGTCCGAACCGGTCCGGCGGCTGCTGGAGTACTCGTTCGACACCGCCGGCGGCCTGATGACGCCGGAACCGATCATCCTCACCCCCGACGCGACGATCGCCGAGGCCCTGGCACGGGTGCGCAACCCCGACCTCACACCGGCGCTCGCGTCGATGGTGTTCGTGTGCCGCCCGCCCTCCGCGACGCCGACCGGCCGCTACCTCGGCTGCGTGCACATCCAGCGGCTGCTGCGCGAACCGCCGTTCGACCTGGTCGCGGGCGTCCTCGACACCGACCTGACGTCACTGTCCCCGAACGCGTCGCTCAGCGACGTCACGCGCTACTTCGCCACCTACAACCTGGTGTGCGCGCCGGTGCTCGACGAGACTGAGCACCTGCTCGGCGCGGTGACCGTCGACGACGTGCTGGACCACCTGCTGCCGGACAACTGGCGCGAGACGGGACTGAGCCATGCCTGAACTGCTGCCGCGGCGCAGACTCGACCAGCCCCGCGAACCACGCGGCTTCCGCCTCTCGATCGACCCCGACGCGTTCGGCCAGTTCTCCGAACGGCTCGCGCGCTTCCTCGGCACCGGCAAGTTCCTGTTCTGGCAGACGGTGATCGTGATCGCGTGGATCTCGGTGAACCTGCTCGCTGTCTCGCTGAGGTGGGACCCGTACCCGTTCATCCTGCTCAACCTGGCCTTCTCCACCCAGGCCGCCTACGCCGCGCCGCTGATCCTGCTCGCGCAGAACAGGCAGGACGACCGCGACCGCGTGTCGCTGGAGGAGGACCGGGCGCGTGCCGCGCAGACGAAGGCGGACACCGAGTACCTGGCACGCGAGCTGGCGGCGCTGCGGCTCGCCCTCGGCGAGGTGGCGACGCGCGACTTCATCCGCGGCGAGCTGGAGAAGCTCGTGAAGGAGCAGAACAACCTGAAGAAGGTCCGGCCGTGACGGTCGAGGGGTTCCGCGACGTCGTGGCGGCGTGGCACGTGGGCGAGAAGTCGGCGGCCGACGTCGTGAGCGCCGCCTGCGACCTGGTGCTGGCCGGCATCGACGGCCCGGCCGTGTGCATGCTGGCCGGCGCGTCACCGCGGAACGCGCACGACGAGGTGCTGCTCCTGCTCGAAGACGCCCTGCTGGAGCTCGGTCTCGACCACCACGAGCACCACGGCGACGGCGCGAAGGTCGAAGGTCTGCGCTGGAAGGCCAGGCTGACGCTCTCCGGCGAGTTGCCACCGCACGAGCTCACCCACTGGGCACGGCTCACCTTCTTCGGGAGCCTGCCGGAGGCGGGCACCCTGGTGGACCTGTCCTACCACTACAGATACTTCGACCACTTCGGGCAAAGCTTGGACGGCCTCACCGGGCCGGAGCTGGACGAACGGGTGCTGGCGGAGGCGCGTCGCCTCACGGCCTGACGAGGCCGAGCGTCACCAGGTCGTCGAGCACCTCGTGGATCGCGGGTGCCGTCTCCGCGTGTTCCCGGTACTCGTCGCGGGTCACCCAGGTCAGCTCGGCGATCTCCCCGAACGCCCGCGGCGTGCCGACCGGCCGGGCGGTGAAGCAGGTCATGTCGACCATCGCGCCCTCCCCCTCGCCGTAGGCGGGTGAGACGTAGCGCCGGAACTCGGCCGGGTCCTCCACCTCGGTCCCGAGCTCCTCGCGGACCTCCCTGCGCAGCGCGTCGACGGTGGTCTCGCCGGGCTCGATCTTGCCGCCGGGGAGGTAGAACGCCTTCTTGTTGCGTGAGCGCACAACGAGGAGGCGGCCAGCCTCGACGTGCACAAGACCGACCACCGTGATCACGGGTACACGTCGTCCGCGGCCAGGCGGTCGCACGTGCGGCCGAAGGCTTCGAGCTCGCCGGGGCCGAAGCTCTCCCCGAAGTGCTCGGCCACGCCCGTGAGGTGGGTGGCGGAGGCGCTGCGCAGGCGTTCCACACCGAGCGGTGTGAGCACGGCCACGATGCCGCGTCCGTCACCGTCTGCGCGTTCCCGTCCGACGAGGCCCGCGCGTTCCAGGCGGTCCACCAGGCGGGTCACGCCGGAGCGGGACAGCAGGACGGCGTCGGCCAGTTCGGTCATGCGCATGCGCATGGAAGGCGTCTCGGCCAGTTGAACCAGCACGTCGTACGCCGCGAGCGAAAGGCGCTGCTCAGCAATCAGTTCGGCCTCGAGGACCCTCGTGATCCGTGCATGCGCGCGGAGGAACGATCGCCACACCCCTAGCTCGACACGGGTGGGCAACCGGGAACTACCCGATTCCGGCACGGGCGTCGATGTTACGGACAGCTCCGAACCCACTACGACCTGGGCCTGCACTGGAAAGTGACCGGCCGGTAGGACGGGCGTCCACCGGACGTAGCATGGCCGGGTGACCACCACACAGCCGCTTCCCACGGTCGAGGACGTCCGCAAGGCGCTCTCGGGCGTGCAGGACCCCGAGATCCGCCGTCCGATCACCGAGATCGGCATGGTCAAGGACGTCGAGGTCGGGTCGGACGGCGCCGTGGTCGTGGGCGTCTTCCTCACGGTCGCGGGCTGTCCCATGCGCGACAAGATCACGTCCGACGTGACGGCCGCCGTGTCGGCGCTGGACGGGGTCTCGTCCGTGCGCGTCGACCTCGACGTGATGAGCGACGCCCAGCGCACCGAGCTGCGCAAGACGCTGCGCGGCGGTGTCGAGGAACCCGTCATCCCGTTCGCCCAGCCGGGCTCGCTGACGCGCGTCTACTGCGTCGCGTCCGGCAAGGGCGGTGTCGGCAAGTCGTCGGTCACCGTGAACCTGGCCGTGGCGATGGCCGCGCGCGGCCTGTCGGTCGGCATCGTCGACGCGGACATCTACGGCCACTCGATCCCGCGGATGCTGGGCGCCGACGGCAAGCCCACCCAGGTCGAGAAGATGATCATGCCGCCGCAGTCGCACGGCGTGAAGGTCATCTCGATCGGCATGTTCACGCCGGGCAACACCCCGGTCGTGTGGCGCGGGCCGATGCTGCACCGCGCGTTGCAGCAGTTCCTCGCGGACGTGTTCTGGGGCGACCTGGACGTGCTGCTGCTCGACCTGCCGCCCGGCACCGGTGACGTGGCCATCTCCGTCGCGCAGCTCGTGCCGAACGCCGAGATCCTGGTCGTGACGACGCCGCAGCAGGCCGCCGCCGAGGTGGCCGAGCGCGCCGGGTCGATCGCGCTGCAGACCCGGCAGCGGGTCGCGGGTGTCATCGAGAACATGTCGTGGCTGGAGATGCCCGACGGCTCCCGCATGGAGGTCTTCGGCTCCGGTGGCGGCGAGGCCGTCGCGGAGTCGCTGTCGAAGGCCATCGGCTCGGACGTGCCGCTGCTCGGCCAGGTGCCGCTCGACCCGCGGCTGCGGGAGAACGGCGACACCGGCACGCCGATCGTGAAGGCCGTGCCGGACTCGGCCGCCGCGAAGGTGCTGACCGAGGTGGCCACGAAGCTGAGCGTCCGCTCCCGCGGCCTCGCCGGCCGCCTGCTCAACGTCTCCCCCGCGGGCCGCTAACCCCCTGTCTCGCACTGCACGCGGGGCCCTTTCGTACTGTCAGACAGTACGAAAGGGCCCCGCGTACTTGAAAAACCAGGGGTCAGGTCGCGTCCGGGTCGAACGGCGGGCGCTCGCCGGGGGCGAGGGGGCGCTGCTCGGCCGCGGGAGGCGTGGGCGGCGCCGGGTAGCCGTTGGCCTTGGCCGGCGGCTCGGGGTCGTCGAAGAGGTGCTTGGCCACCGCGCGCTTCGGGTCGAAGTTGCGCAGCTCCCGCAGGTCTTCGAGCGGCTTGCGGAGCTGCTCGAAGTCCGGTCCCATCTCCTGCTTGAGCTGTTCGCGGGCACCGGTCGCATACTCGCGGACCTGACGCACGGTCTTGCCCAGCCAGGCCGCGGCGGACGGCAGGCGCTCGGGTCCCAGGATGAAGAGACCCGCGACCACGATGATGAGGATCTCCACCCATCCGATGCTGTCGAACACGAGTCCCAGCCTACTTCTCAGTCGCTCTTCAAAGTCACGTCCAGCGTGAGTTCCCGGCCCTGACGGGCGAGCGTCACCTGGACGGTCTCACCGATCTCGTGCTCGCGGACGGCGACGACCAGCTCGGCCGCGTTGCGGACCATCCGGTCGCCCACCTTGGTGATCACGTCACCCTCCTGGATGCCCGCTGCCGCCGCCGCGCCACCGGCGGGGACGTTCTGCACCTGGGCACCCTCGGAGGTCTCCGCGGACACCGACTTCACGTTGACGTTCATGTCGGCGTGCTTGACCTGGCCGCTGCGAATCAGCTCCTGGCTGATCTTGCGGGCCTGGTTGCCGGAGATCGCGAAGCCGAGGCCGACCGACCCGCCCGTCTCGGTGCGGATCGACGAGTTGATGCCGACGAGGGCACCGCGCGAGTCGACCAGCGCGCCGCCCGAGTTGCCGGGGTTGATGGCCGCGTCGGTCTGGATCGCGTCGTAGGTGACCTGCGGGCCGCCGTTCTCACCCGCGGCGGTCACCGGGCGGTGCAGCGCGGAGACGATGCCCTCGGTGACCGTGTTGGACAGCTGCAGCGGCGAACCGATGGCGATCACGCTGTCGCCGACCTGGAGCTCGTCGGAGTTGCCGAACTGCAGCACCGTCGGGTTCGTGACCTCGACCTTGATGACGGCGAGGTCGGTCTTCGGGTCGCGGCCGACGACGCGGGCCTGCGCGCGGGTGCCGTCGGTGAAGACGGCGCTCAGCTTGGCCGACGAGTCCTGCGCGGCCGGGGCGATGACGTGGTCGTTGGTCAGGATGTAGCCGCCGCCGTCGATGACGACGCCGGAGCCGACGCCCGCCACGTTGGTGCCCTTGAACTCGATCGACACGACGCTGGGCGTCACGCGCTTCGCGATGTCCGAGATCGACCCGGCGGGGCGTTCCTTGCCCTCGGCGACCTCGGCGAGGGTCACGGTCGAGTCGGTCAGGGGGTTGCCCGCGCGGCCGATCAGCCAGCCGACCAGGCCGCCCACGGCGCCGAGCAGCAGGGCCACGGACAGCAGCAGCGCCAGCGCGGTGGGCTTCACGCGCCGGCCGAAGAGCAGCTCGGGGATGCTGAGCTGCGGGCCGGGTGCCGGCTTGCCCTCGGGCTCGCCGGGCGGGTCCTCGGTGACGGCGGGTGGGCCGATGACGGCACCGGAGGCCGGGTCGCGCCACGGGTCGCCCGCGGGCTTGTCGCCCCAGAAGACCGGGTCGACGTCGGGGTCCTGGCCGGTGGAGACGGGCTGCGGCGGCCGCTGGAGCAGCTCACGCGAACCCTGGCGGCCGAAAGCCGTGGCGAGGGACTCGGGAGGCGGCGGCGCCGTCCGCATGGGGGCGACGGGCACGTCACGGGCGGCGAACGCACCGGGAACACCGCGGGGACGGCCGAACGCGGCGGCGGAGGCGGGGTCGACCGGCGGCTGCACCAGGGGCCGTGGCCGGAGCCTGCGGTGCGCTCCGTCGTCCACTCCGGAAACGGGTGTGGACGTCTGGCCGTTGGGCGACTGCTGGCTCATCTCTCCCCGAGTTTTCCGCTAGGAGTGCTGAACCACAGCGTGCCTGACGAACGGTGAAATGACTGTCAGGGGGTGGTCGCGAAGACGGCGCCGGCGTTCTGCGGGACGGCAGGCGCGGAAGGCTGCTCACCGCTGTCCGGCGTGGTGAACGCGAGTGCGCCGAGCAGCATGCCGCTCACGACGACACCGGCGCCCTGACGGGCCCGGCGGCCGCTGAACCAGCCGTTGCTGCCGAGCGGCCGTGACGACCCGAGCATCGGCCCGGAGCCGAACGCGGGCTTGTCGGTGCGCTGGACGGCGACGAACTGCCCGTCCTCGGTGATCGAGAGGCCGTCCGGAGCGGAGGGCAGCTCGACCTCCTGCGGGATGGCGCCGAGCCGGTCCAGCAACGACGCCGGCGCCGTGGGCGTCGACGCGGTGCGCACGGCCGCGCGCGCCTGCTGCTGGGTGTAGGTCTCGAACGCGCAGAAACCGCAGCTCTGGATGTGCGCGGAAGCCCGCTCGCGCGCGGTCGAGGACAGTTCCCCGTCCACGAACGCGACCACGGCGTCCGGCAAGAGGTGCTGCTCCGGCAGTCCCCAACCACGGAGGTCGGTCATGCAGTGTCCTCCAGCGACGATTCCCGACGACGACGTTCGAGCGCGACCCGCAGGGCCTGGCGGCCCCGGTGGATCCTGCTCCTCACGGTACCCATCTTCACCCCGAGCGTGGCGCCGATCTCCTCGTAGGAGAGTCCTTCCACGTCACAGAGCACGACCGCGGCGCGGAACTCCGGCGGGAGCTCGTCCAGCGCGGCCTGCAGGTCGGGGTCGAGGTGGTTCTCGTCGAAGATCTCCTCGGGGGACAGGTCGTCACCCTCGAGGCGGTCGTTGTCCTCGGGCAGCGCCTCCATGCGGACACGGCTGCGACGGCGAGCCATGTCGAGGAAGAGGTTGGTGGTGATGCGGTGCAGCCACCCCTCGAAGGTGCCCGGCTTGTACGACGCGAGGGACCGGAAGACGCGGATGAACGTCTCCTGCGTCAGGTCCTCGGCGTCGTGCTGGTTGCCGGTCAACCGGTACGCGAGCCGGTAGACGCGGTCCGCGTGCTCGCGAACGATGGAGTCCCACGAGGGCGGCGTCCAGTCGGCCGTCTCGATGGGCGCGACGGCCTCCGGCGAACTCGACTGCGTGCGCATCAGGTGTTTCGGCACCTCCATGTGGGCCGCCCGGCGACCCTCGTGCGGCTCAACGGACGGCGGGTCCGGCTTGTTCCCGACCAGAGCCTGGCTTGTTGCTTACTTACCTTCCCCGCCTCTCTTTAAACGATCGTGAGAGATGCCTGAGAGCACCCTGAGAATCTCGGTTCGGGCCACGTTCACCCGTTTTGGGCACGGGTGGCACTAACCTGGTAACCCGTGACCACGGAATCGGCCCTGCGGGAGTACGTCGAGCAGTACCTCCCCGAGGACGACGTGCACCTGGCGGCGAGAGCACGCGGCCAGGAACTGGGCTGCGTGCCCATCGGCGCGGGCGGAGGCGCCGCCCTGCGGTTCCTCGCGACCGCACTCCAGGCCCGGGCAGTGGTGGAGATCGGCACCGGCGCGGGCACCAGCGGCCTCTACCTCCTGGCGGGCATGCCACAGTCAGGCGTCCTGACCTCGATAGACGTGTCCCCGGAACACCAACGGGCAGCCCGCGAGGCATACGCGGCGGCAGGCATCTCCCCGTCCCGCACCCGCCTCATCATGGGCAAGGCCCTGGACGTCCTCCCCAGGCTGACCGACGCGGCCTACGACCTGGTCTTCGTGGACGCCTACAAGCCGGAGTACCCCCAGTACCTCCAGCACGGCGTCCGCATGCTCCGCCCAGGAGGCGTGATCGCCTTCGACAACGTCCTCTGGCACGGATCGGTAGTGGACCCGACCAAGCAGGACGACTCCACCCAGGCCATGCGAGACATAGCCAAGCTGGTCAGGGACGACGACCGCCTGGTCCCGGTGATCCTCCCCCTGGGCGACGGCCTGCTGGTGGCCGCCCGCCGCCCGTAGCCACCCGCCGCTCGTAGCCGCCCCAGAGCCGTCACGCGGGGGCCTTTCGTACTGTCACGTAGTACGAAGGGCCCCCGCGTGCGGAAAGTCAGTAGGCGCGGACGCCCTTGCCGAGGACTGTGACGCCGCCGGCGGACACCGTGTAGCGCTCGCGGTCCATCGGCGCGTCCACACCGATCAGAGCCCCGTCCGGCACCACGACGTTCTTGTCCAAAATGGCCCGCCGGACGACGGCGCCCTTGCCGATCCGGACACCGGGCAGGAGAACCGATCCCTGCACCACCGACCCGACCTCGACGGTCACGTCGGAAGAGATCACCGACCCGTGGATCTTCCCGGAGATGATCGACCCCGGGCCGACCATCGAGTCCTCGGCCGACCCGCCGGCGATGAACTTGGCAGGCGGCAACGGCGGCGTAGCAGTGCGAATGGGCCACAACTGGTTGTACAGGTTGAAGATCGGATGGACCGAAACCAGGTCCATGTGCGCGTCGTAGTAGGCGTCGATCGTCCCGACGTCCCGCCAGTACCCGCGATCCCGGTCGGTGGCCCCCGGAACCACGTTGTCCTGGAAGTCGTAGACGTGCGCCTTACCCCGGTCCACCAGCATGGGGATGATGTCCCCACCCATGTCGTGGTCCGAGTCGGGGTTCAACGCGTCCCCGCGCAGCGCGTCCAGCAACGCCTCGGTGGTGAACACGTAGTTGCCCATCGAAGCGAAAGTGACGTCCGGGTCGTCCGGCACGTGCGGCGGGTCGGACGGCTTCTCCAGGAACCGGGTGATCTTGCCGGAGGCGTCGCTGTCGATGCAGCCGAACGCCTTCGCCTCGGTCCTGGGCACGCGGATGCCGGCGACGGTCACGGCCGCGCCCGACTCGACGTGCTGCTCGATCATCTGGCCGGGGTCCATCCGGTACACGTGGTCGGCGCCGAAGATGACGACGTGGTCGGGCTTCTCGTCGTGCACCAGGTTCAGCGACTGGAAGATCGCGTCGGCGGAGCCGGTGTACCAGCGCGGGCCCAGGCGCTGCTGGGCCGGGACCGGCGTCACGTACTGACCGAGCACATTGGACAGGCGCCACGTCGTCGAGATGTGGCGGTCCAGCGAGTGCGACTTGTACTGCGTCAGCACGCAGAGCTTCGCGAGCCCGGCGTTGACGAGGTTGGACAGCACGAAGTCGACCAGCCGGTAGTTGCCCCCGAAGGGCACAGCCGGTTTCGCGCGGTCGGCCGTCAGAGGCCACAGGCGCTTGCCCTCACCACCGGCAAGCACAATTCCGAGAACGTGCGGCTGCCCCTTCACAGCATGTGACCCTATCCGTGCGATCGTTTCTGAACCAGACGCAACGCGGTGCGTCCCGCCGGGTACCACCGTGATCTACGGTGAACACGTGCGAGTTGCGCTCTTGACCCGGGAATATCCGCCGGAGGTCTACGGCGGTGCTGGCGTGCACGTGGGATTCCTCGTGCCCCACCTCCGCGAACTGGTGGACGTCGACGTGCACTGCTTCGGCGGGCCGCGATCGGACGCCACGGCCCACAACCCGCCGCACAGCCTGGAGCAGGCGAACGCGGCGCTCACGACGCTCGCCGTTGACCTGGAGATGGCCGCGGCGGTGTCGACGGCCAACCTCGTGCACTCGCACACCTGGTACGCCAACATGGGCGGTCACCTGGCCAAACTCCTGCACGGGATCCCGCACGTGGTCACGGCGCACTCGCTGGAGCCGCGCCGGCCGTGGAAGGCGGAGCAGCTCGGCGGCGGCTACCGGATCTCGTCGTGGGCCGAGCGGACCGCGTACGAGAGCGCCGACGCGGTGATCGCCGTGAGCGAGGGGATGCGGGCCGACGTGCTCGACGCGTACCCGTCGCTCGACCCGGCGAAGGTCCACGTGGTGCGCAACGGCATCGACTCGGCGGCGTACCACCCGGTGACCGAGAGCGACGCGCTGACGTCGCGCGGCATCGACCCGGAGAGGCCGATCGTCGCGTTCGTGGGGAGGATCACCCGCCAGAAGGGGGTGGGCCACCTCGTCGCCGCCGCGCACCACGTCGACCCGGAAGCGCAGATCGTGCTGTGCGCGGGTGCGCCGGACACCCCGGAGATCGCCGAGGAGACCCGGCGGGCGGTGAGCGAGCTGTCCGAGTCGCGGCCCGGTGTGTTCTGGATCCAGAAGATGCTGCAGCCGGCCGAGGTGCGGCAGATCCTCAGCCACGCGACGGTGTTCGTGTGCCCGTCGGTCTACGAGCCGCTGGGCATCGTGAACCTGGAGGCGATGGCGTGCGGCACGGCGGTCGTGGCCAGTGACGTCGGCGGCATCCCGGAGGTCGTCGCGCACGACGAGACCGGTCTCCTCGTCCACTACGACGAGCGGGATTTGTCGACTTATCGCCTCGAACTGGCCCAGGCGATCAACGACCTGATCGCCGACCCCGACCGGGCACGCCGCTTCGGCGCCGCCGGACGCACCCGCGCCGAGCAGGAGTTCTCCTGGTCCGCGATGGCCGCGCAGACCGTCGAGGTTTACCGAGCTGTGACCTGAGACACAAGTCGTTTGGGCAACCTGCGTGCCTGAGGACCGCCTTTAACCAGTAGTGACGTTGTCGATGCATCTGGTGAGGGGCGCGAAGACTGTGCGTGGTGCGCTGTTGGGTCTGACGATCCTCCTCGCGGTGGCCGGATGTGCGACGACTCCCGCTTCCCAGCCCACGTCCGTGCAGCTCACCGTGGACGGCGTGAAGCTGGCGGGCGCCGACGACCTGCAGTCGCAGGCCGAGGCGCAGCTGGCCTACACGCTCGACTACGGCTACGTGGCACGGGCCGGCGCAGCGGCGGTGAGCTGCTGGTTCGCCAAGACCGGTGTCGAGTTCGAGGTCGAGAGGCGGCTGTGGTGCGGACCGGTCCAGGTGCCCGGCACCGGAGCGGGCACCGACTGGGTGCCCGTGCCGATGAAGGAGACCGCCAAGGACGGTGACGAGGTCCGGTTCGAGGTCCAGTCGCCGCAGGTGCCGGAGAAGGGCAACCGCAGCACGCCGACGAACAGGCTCGTGCGCACCGACGGCAAGGAGATCGACCCGTCGAAGCAGCAGGACCTCACGGCCGGGCGGGACTTCCTCGCGGTGCTGCCCGACGACGGCAAGCGCCCGAACTCCGACCTGGGTCTCGGCAACGTCGAGATCAAGGTCCGCGACGACCTGCTCTCCGCGGTCGTCACGGGCTGGGCGAACCCGGACGTCTGGTACACCGCCGAGGGCACCGTGCGCGCCGAGGACGGCACCCGGCTGCGGGTCGTGCGGGTGAAGGTCGAGAAGCCGCATGAGACGGACAGCGGTTTCCACCGCACCAACTGGCAGGGCTTCGCCCCGCAGCCGTCGGAGCTCGCGCTGGAACTGCCCGGCAAGCGTCAGGTGCTGCCCCACGACCGGCTGCCGGCCAGCGGCTCGGTCTTCATCGTCTACACCGTGCCGGACGCGCCGGGCGAGGGCGCGGAGGTGCTCTCGCTCAGCACCCTCGGCGCGAAGTCGCTGGAGCAGCGGGTCGAGGTGCCGTCCGGCAAGCGCCTCGACACCCCGCCGCCCGTGCTCCGCCGCGCCGCCGGTCCCGCGCACTTCACCGAGCCGACCCAGAAGATCCGCTTCGGCGACCGCGAGCTGGGCATGAAGGTCACCGGCCTGAAGCTCGGCAGGCAGCGCCCGGTCAAGCTCGGCGAGAGCCAGTACGACGTCGCCACGATCTCCGCGGACGACAAGGCGTTGCTGGAGGTGCGGCTGGAGGCCACCGGCAACCTGCCCGACACCGCGGGCGGCAACCTCACCAAGGAGCTGGTCACCGTCGAGCTCGCGGACGGCACCCCCGCCCGGCAGGTGGGCGCCCGCTACGACGGCGGCCCGCTGCCCTTCGCGGTCGTGGTGGAGATCCCGGCGGACGCCCGCTCGGTCTCGGTCGGCCTGGTCGGCGGCACTCCGGAGCTGCCCCGGCTCGGCACGACGCCGATCGCCCCGCTCGACGGCCGCATGACCGTGGCACTGGACTTCTGAGCCTCGGCGGCCTCGTGCCGCACCCGCGCGCCCGAGTTGTGGGCGAGCATCGCGGCCAGCGCGAACCAGCCGAGGACCACCAGCACCAGCCCGCCCCAGCCCCACTGCTCGTACGAGGCGCTGCCGGACGTGCCGCCGATGCTGCTGCCCACGTAGAACCCGCACAGGTACAGGCCGGACGCCTGGCCGCGGGCGTTCTCGGGTGCCCGCGCGCCGACCCAGCCGCTGGCGGTGGCGTGTGCCGCGAAGAACCCGGCGGTGACGACCGCGAGCCCGAGCGGCACCCACGCGAGGCTCGCCACGGCGCCGAGGGCCAGCACGCCGATGCACATCTGCAGCACGCGGCCACGCCCGTACCGGTCGGCGAGCCTGCCCGCGAACGCCGCCGACGTGCTGCCGAGGCCGTAGAACAGGAACACCAGCGTCTCCAGCCACACCGGCCCGGTCAGCTGGAAGCCCGCGACGTTGTAGAACGAGATGAACGCGCCCACCAGCAGCACCGCCACCACGTACAGCGAGAGCAGCACCGGGTCCGTCAGCGCCGCCCTCATCCCGCGCGGCGCCCGCTTCGGCCCGCTCACCGCCTTCGGCAGCAGGAACACCACGACGAGCGCCGCGACGAGCCCGAAGACACCGGCGAGCAGCACCGAGCCGCGCCAGCTCAGCCAGTCGGCGGTCATGCCGGTGACGAGCCGTCCCGTCATGCCGCCGAGGCTGTTCCCGGCGATCATCGCGCCCATCGCGGCACCGAGCCCGCGCTTGTCCAGCTCGTCGGCGAGGTAGGCCATCGACGCCGCGGGCACCCCGGCCGCCGCGACGCCCTGCAGCACGCGCAGCACCAGGAACACGTCGTACGTCGGCGCGAACGGCAGCGCGATCCCCAGCAGCGCCGCCACCAGCACGCTGGCCACGATCACCGGCCGCCGCCCGACGCGTTCGGACAGCATCGCGACCGGCACCACCGCCGCGGCCAGCGCGAGCGTCGCGGCCGAGAGCGCGAGCGACGCGCCGCTGGGCCCCAGCCCGTAGTCGCGCGCGATCTCCGGCAGCACCGGCTGCGGCGTGTAGAGCAACGCGAAGCACGCGAAGCCCGAGGCGGCGATGGACGCGGTCAGCCTGTTCACGATTTCGACGCTAAGCCATACGTCCAATACGGAAATGAGTGAGAATCAATTCATGGACGAATTGGAGCTGGCGCCGAAGCTGGCGGTGCTGAAGGCACTGGCCGCCGACGAGCACGTCACCCGTGCCGCGGACCGCGTCGGGCTCCCCCAGCCCACCGTCAGCCGCTGGCTCGCCGAGCTGGGCGAGCGGCTGGGCGCGCCGGTGGTCGTGAAGAGCGGCAGGCGGGTGCGGCTCACCCGTGCCGGACGGCTGCTGGCCGACGCCGCGACCCGGTCGCTCGCCGCGCTCGAACCGGGGCTGCGTGCCGTCGAGGAGGAGCTCGACCCGGAGAAGGGCAGGGTCGTGCTGGGCTTCCTGCACATGCTCGGCCGGTCCGTGGTGCCCGAGCTGGTCCGCGGGTTCCGCGCCGAGCACCCGCACGTGCGGTTCGGCCTCGTCCAGAACGCCCGCTACACCGTCGTCGACAAGCTGTTGCAGGGTGAGATCGACCTCGCCCTCGTCGCACCGCCGCCGGACGACCCGGCGATCGAGTCGGTCGTGGTCTTCGAGCAGGAGCTGATCGTCGTGGTCCCGGCCGCGCACCCGCTCGCGGCACGAGAGGACGTGCGGCTCGCCGACCTCGTGGACGTGGACCTGATCCTGCTGGAACACGGCTACGGCCTGCGGCAGATCACCGACGACATGTTCGCGCGGGCGGGCCTCACGCCGCGGGTCGCGTTCGAGAGCCAGGAGATCGAGACCGTGCGCGGGCTGGTGGCGGCCGGTCTCGGCGTCGCGGTGCTGACGCGCGCCGAGAACCCGCCGCAGGGCCTGCGCGAGCTACCGCTGACGCCCCGGTCGGCCCGCGTCTTCGGCCTCGCGTGGCTGCGGGACCACCCGCAGCCGCCCGCCGTCCGCGCGTTCCGCGAGCACGCCCTGCGGACTCACGGCGTCCAGGACTGAGAGCGCGACCAGGTCCGCAGGTACGACTCGGCGCCGCCCAGCATGTCCGTCACGAGCTGGTCGCCGCCCAGCTGGCGCACCTTCTCGACCCAGTCCGGCAGCAGGCCGATGTGCGCGCCGCCGTCGACGTTGATGTCCCACACCCGCTCACCGGTGCGCTGCCGGTCGACCAGCGGGCCGTCCGGGTAGCTGCGGAACGGGTACGTCACCCCGGACTGCGGTGCCGGGTGCGAGCCCACGCCGTTGTAGTCCGAGCCGAACCCGATGCCCACGTCGTACCGACGCCGCAGCGGCTCGGCGGCGGCGGCCTGGGCCACGTAGCCGCCGGGGTCGTTCTCGTAGCCCGCGATGAACCCGCCGAGCCGGTAGACCTGCTCGGTCCACTGGGCGTCCATCCAGCTGTGGCTGGAGACGATGCCGGGGTAGCCGGCCTGCTCGGCGAGCCGCAACGTGCGCCCGGCCGCCTTCACGCTCATGTGGTCGATCTCGATCATCATGTGCCTGCGCATCATGGCCTGCACCGCGTATTCGCCGAGCGACGTCAGGCCGCGCACGTTGCACCGCTTCGCCGGGTCGTAGGCGGGCGCGACGACCCCCGCCGGGATCAGCGCGTTCGGGCCGACGGTGCCGATCGGGTTGTCCTGCTGCGGGCCCTGGCACTGCTCGGTCTTCCACCACGTGCCGGTGCGCAGGAACTGGCCCGCGTTGATCACGCCGCCCTGGGTGCCGGAGTCGAAGCGGACGCCGCACAGCGCGTTGTCGAACTTGTGGCACAGGAACGCGCTGCGCACGCCGAGCGCGTAGACCTCGTCGAGGCCGCGGTCGATGTCGGCCTTGTCGCACAACGGGATGTCGAGCAGCATCCGGCAGCCGAAGATCTCCGAGGTCTCGATGCCGAGCACGACCGCGAGCTTGCCCTGCGCGACGACGTTCCTGGCCTGCTCGGACGACGTGACGATGCGGAACCAGCCCTTGCCGGGCCCGCCGAACATGCGGTCGACGTACGCCTGCAGCTCGTAGGTGCGCTGGGCTTGGAGCCGGACCGACGTCATCTCGTCGCACGGCCGGTCTTTGAACGGGTGGATGACGCACAGCTCGGCGTTGCTGGTGAGATCGGTCACCAGGACGCGCTGGCCGCCGCGCCAGGCCCGTTCCAGCCAGGCGTAGTAGTTCTGCTGGTGCGAGACCGTCGTGTCGGACGGCCAGTCGCGGAACGTCGGCCAGCCCACCGGGTCGTGACCGTCGAGGTCGCCCGTCACGATCGCCTCGAAGATCGCGCCGAGACCCGCGGGGTGGTGCTCGGGGCAGTCCTTCAGCGCGTCCGCGACGCCCTGCTCGGAGAACGGCGCTCCGCAGATCAGCCTGCCGCCGAAGCCCTCGTGGGTCATCAGGTGGTTGTGCGCGTCGACGAAGCCGCGCACCCGGCCCTGCTCGTCGGTGCCCTTGAACGGTTCGCCGGTCACGTTGACCTGCGAGTCCACCGCGGGCCGTGCGACGGGTTCCCACCACGGCGTCGCGGCCGACGCGGGGGTGAGCGCGGCGGCCAGCAGGGCAAGGGCGACGACCAGGCGAACGATCATGCGAGCGCTCCTCCGTGTGGTGGCGCTCACATGATGCCGCGACACCCGCCCGTTCCGGATCGGCGGATCGTAGGGACCTCGCGGGATCGACCTCAGCTGGAGTAGTGCTCGGCCAGCTCCACGAGCGTCCGCGCGCCGAAGCCCGTGGCGCCCGGGACGACCTCGTCGTAGACCTTCTCCGACCGCGCCGGACCCGCGATGTCGAGGTGCGCCCACGGCACGTCGCCCGCGAACTTCTGCAGGAACAGCGCCGCGGTGATGCCGCCGGGGCCGGGAGGGCACTGCCGGTAGTCGGCGATCTCGCTGTGCACGGCCTCGGCGTGCTCCTCCAGCAGCGGCATCCGCCACCACTGCTCCGCGACGCGGGCACCGGCGCCGACGACCTGGGCCGCGATCGCGTCGGACGGCGTGAAGACACCGCCCGTGCGCAGGCCCAGCGACACCTTCATGGCGCCCGTCAGCGTCGCGACGTCCACCAGCAGGTCCGGCTTCAGGTTCTTCACCGCGTACGCCAGCGCGTCGGCCAGGACCATGCGGCCCTCGGCGTCGGTGTTCGTCACCTCGGTGGTCGCGCCGCCGTAGTGGCGCACGACGTCGCCGGGCCGGTAGGACGAGCCCGAGACGTGGTTCTCCGCGCACGGCACCAGGCCGGTGACCCTGATCGGCAGCTTGCGCCTGGCCACGGCGATGAGCGCGGCGATCACCGCGCCGCCGCCCGCCATGTCGGTGCGCATCAGGTGCATGCCGTCGGCGGGCTTCACCGAGATGCCGCCGGTGTCGAACGTGATGCCCTTGCCGACGAACACCAGGTGCGGGCCGGTGGTGCCGTAGGTCAGCTCCAGGAAGCGGGGCGGGCGGGCCGAGCCGCCGCCGACGGCGAGCACGCCGCCGAAGCCCTGCTGCCGGAGCCACTTCTCGTCGCGCACGACGGCGGACAGGCCGTCGACCTTCTCGGCGATCTTCGCGGCGGTGGTCGTGAGCCAGCGCGGGTCCTTGACGTTGGACGGGGTGTTGGCGAGGTCGCGGGTGAGCGAGGTGGCCGTGGCCAGCGCGTGCGCCTTCAGCGCGGCCGACGTCAGCACCTCCTCGAACCCGGTGTCGCCGGTCACGAGCCGCAGCGAGCCGACGCGCTTGCGCGCGTCCTCGCCGGTCACCTTGAAGCGGTAGCCGCCGAGCGCCGCGCCCAGCACGAACGCGCGCACCTTCTCGGCGTCGAAGTCGGGGGTGAGCAGCACGTCGACGGACTTCGGGGCGTCGTCGCCGGTCAGCGCCCGCACGAGCGCGGCACCGGCGGCCCGGTGGTCGGCGGGGGTGCCCGCGCCGACGCCGAGTGTCCAGGCCCGGTCGTGCCGCACCGTCTCACCGGTCTTGCCGGTCAGGGCGGAGACGTCGATGCCGTCGCCACCCGGTCCGAGCTCCGGTCCGGTGGCCGCGAGAACGACCGCCGGAACGCCGCGACGCGTGGTGGTGGCCACCTCGACGTCCACGAGCTTGGTGGGCACGGACGGAACCGTCGACGCCACTGCCTGACCTCCTAGAACATCGCTTACCGCTCATTCTCGCCCGAGCCGAGAACGAAGCGATGCCCCGGTCTCCACTGTGGAAACCGGGGCGCTACTGCTTCCTCGCCGGGTGCCTCAGCCGGCGGCGGCCTTCAGCGCGTCGCCCAAGGCGCTGGCCTCGTCCGCCGACATCTCGACGACGAGGCGCCCACCACCCTCGAGCGGCACGCGCATGACGATGCCGCGTCCCTCCTTGGTGACCTCGAGGGGACCGTCGCCGGTCCGGGGCTTCATGGCCGCCATCGCGTGCTCCCTCCGTCAACATCTTCCCCGTCCGGCCAGGCCGGATCTGCTCCATTCTCCCCTATCGCGACTCCGGGGCGAAACCGAACCGATCTTTTGGCGAGTCCGGGTGACAGTTGTCGATCTTGACTTGTCGCTGTTCAGTACCCGTTTTCCAGGCAAGGCAACACTTTCGGCACAACCGGGTGGTGTGACGTTCACCGAACGGACCAACCGCACCCGGCCACCGGCACGGCGTGCCAGACTGGGCAGGGTGCGAGCCCGTTCCGCGCTCTTCGACGTCTACGGCGGCCACCTGCGCGAACGCGGAGGCGCCGCCACCATCGCCGCGCTCGTCCGGCTGCTGGAGCCCCTCGGCTTCGCCGCGCCGGCCGTCCGCACGGCCGTGTCGCGCACCGTCCGGCAGGGCTGGCTGCAGCCCGTGCGGCTCCCTGACGGGCCCGGATACGCCATGACACCTCGCGGGGAACGACGCCTCGACGAGGCCGCTGCCCGCATCTACCGCACCCGGCCGTCCACCTGGGACGGTCGCTGGCACGTGGTCGTGCTGGAGGAGATGCCCGGCCGCGACTCGCGCGACCACCTGGCCTCCTCGCTGCAACTGCTCGGCTACGGCGCGCTCGGTCCTGTGACGTGGATCGCGCCCCGGCCGTCGCCTGAGCTGGGTGACGTGCTGGCCGCGGAGGAAGTCCAGGCACGAACTTTTCACGGTTCACACGACGGACAGGACTCCGAGCTCGCGGAGAGGGCCTGGGACCTCGCTGAGCTGGGCCGCGACTACGCCGCGTTCGTCGCGCACTGGCACGCCGAGGTGTCCGGTGTGGACGCGACGGACGACGCGGCGGCGTTCGCAGGATCACAGCGGCTGCTGCACGCGTGGCGCAAGTTCCTGTTCCGCGATCCCGGTCTTCCTGCTGAACTGTTGCCACCGGACTGGCCGGGCCACGCGGCAGCCTCGTTCTTCGACGAACAGACGCTGCGGCTGGCACCGGGCACGACTCGCTTCGTCGACGAGTGCCTGCGGCCGGCCCGCAACGTTTCCACCGCTTGATGGAGGTCCAGTGGCCGAGCTCCTCGTCGACGACGCCGATGGTGTGCGCACGCTCACGTTCAACCGCCCCGAGGCGTTCAACGCCTTCACGACCTCGCTGAAGGAGTCGTTCCTCGCCGCGCTGCGGGACACGGCCGCCGACGCGTCGGTGCGCGCGGTGGTGATCACGGGTGCGGGCAGGGCGTTCTGCGCGGGCCAGGACCTCAAGGAGCACATCGGCCTGTTGCAGGCGGGCGACCCGGCGCCGCTGCACACCGTCGAGAAGCACTACAACCCGATCGTGCGCGAGCTCGTCGGCATGCCGAAGCCGGTGATCGCCGCCGTCAACGGCAGCGCGGCGGGCGCGGGCGCGTCCTTCGCCTACGCCGCGGACCTGCGCATCGCGGGCGCGTCGGCGAAGTTCCTGATGGCGTTCGCGAACGTCGGCCTGACCGCCGACTCGGGCGCGTCCTACACGCTGCCGAGGCTGATCGGCCACGGCAGGGCGATGGAGATGATGCTGCTCGCCCAGCCCGTCGCCGCCGAGGAGGCGCTGCGGATCGGCATGGTCAACCAGGTCGTCCCCGACGAGGAGCTGCTGCCCACCGCGCTCGCGCTGGCCGCGAAGCTCGCCGCGGGCCCGACCACGGCGTACGCGAAGATCAAGGAAGCCCTCGCCGCCGCGGCGGACGGGACGCTGGAGGACGCGCTGGAGGCCGAGCGCCGCACCCAGGCCGACTGCGGCGCGACCCAGGACCACCGCGAGGCCGTCGACGCGTTCGTGAACAAACGCGCCCCGAAGTTCACCGGCCGCTGATCCCGCCCACCCGCTCCCCCTGCCCGCCCGCTCCCCCGCCCCACCCGCTTCCCCGCCCACCCGCTTCCCCGGATCGCACGCGGGGCCCTTTCGTACTGTCAGACAGTACGAAAGGCCCCCGCGTGCGCAGGCCGGGCGGCGGGTCAGGGGTGCGGGGCGGCCCGGAAGCAGGTCGAGATGTGGTCGTCCACCATGCCGGTGGCCTGCATGAGCGCGTAGCACGTGGTGGGGCCGAGGAACTTGAAGCCGCGGCGCTTGAGCTCCTTGGCCATCGCCTTCGACTCGTCGGTGATGGCGGGGACGTCCGCGCTCGTCTTGGGCCGCTTGTGCTTCTCCGGCGCGAACGACCACAGCAGGGCGTCGAGGTCAACGTCCTGCTCGACGAGGACGCGCGCGTTGTGGACGGCGGCGTCGATCTTGAGGCGGTTGCGGACGATGCCCGCGTCGGCCATCAGGCGTTCGACGTCGGCCGGTCCGAACTCGGCCACGAGCTTCGGGTCGAACCCGGCGAACGCCGCGCGGAAGGCGGGACGCTTGCGCAGGATCGTGATCCACGACAGGCCGGACTGGAACGCCTCCAGCGACATCCGCTCGTACAGCTCGGGCGTGCCGTGCAGCTCCACGCCCCACTCGGTGTCGTGGTACTCGGCGTAGTCCGGCGTCGAGTCGCCCCACGGGCAGCGGCTGATCACCGGTACTCCTCGGCGAACCGGGCGAACCGGTGCAGCGACCGGCGCAGCATCAGCACGAACAACGGCTTCACGACGGGGAAGAAGAACGGCACGTCGAGCCGTTCCGTCCACACGAAACGGCCGCCGCGCACGGCGAACACGCCGGTCCCTCGCACGACCCGGCCGAGGTGCAGCACCTCGACGGCGTGCGGCGGGTCCCAGCGGGTGATGCGCATGCGGTCCGAGACGCCGAACGTGACGGCGTCGATCTCGCTGCCCACCGACCTGCCGTCACCCTCCACCACGGACACGCGGGTGCCGAACACCCACTCCGACTGGCGTTCCCAGTCGGTCATCGCGCGGAAGACCGTGTCCGGTGGCGCGGCCACCTCGACGCTCAGCTCAAGCTCGGTGCTCACTGCTCTCCAGCTCCTCGACGCGGGCCCGCAGCTCCCCGACCTCCGTCGCGAGCCGCTGCAGCACCCAGTCGACCTCGCTCATCTTGTAGCCGCGGAACGACTGCTGGAACTTCAGCTCGCGGACGTGCTCCTCGGTGAGGCCGTCCGCGGGCAGACGCGTCGGGGAGGCGCCCGGCGGCAGCGGTTCGAGCTCCTCGCCGCGCCCGAACACCAACGCCGCGAGCAGGAACACCACTGCCGCGACGGCCACCATCACGATCAGGTAGAGAAGGGCGTTGGTCACACGACGATCGTGGCACAGCTCAGGCACCGGCGAGCGAGCAGACCGAGACGAACGACCACGATCCAGCTGACCGCGCTCGCGATCGTCATCGGCGCCGACTGCAGCAGCCGCTGCGGGTCGAGGTGCGCGGTGGCCAGGACGATCGACAGGTTGCCCGCCAGCACCGCCCCCACGGCCACCATCCCGATCGACGCGGCCACCCTGGCCAGCAGCTTCGGGTCGTAGCGGCGGGCCACCAGCCGGCCTGCCACCAGCGCGGCGAGCGCGACGGCGGACGCGATGCCGTTGGTGAGGTCGTTGGCCTTGGCGACGAAGAGGTACCAGGACGGCGGCGGCGTGGCGAAGGCCGGCCACGGGCCGATGAACAGCATCCGCCCGTACTCCCACGCCATGTGCATCAGCGGCAGCACGATCGCGAGCCACACGAGCGTGCGCGTGCCGTACCCGACGGCCAGCTCGGCCTGGTACTCGTTCGCGATCACGCGGACCGGGCCGAACTCGTCGACCGCGCGCCGCTGCGCCTCCTGCTCGGTCAGGCCGCTGCCGAGGTGGGCCTCGGTCGCGTCGGCGAGGCTGTCGCGGGTCTCGGTGAGCAGGTCGCGGACCTGCCTGGGCGAGCCGTTGAGCCGGGACCCGAGGTCCGTCACGTACCTGTCGATCACGTCTGCGCCCACGTTCCGCCCCCTCCCAGCACCCCGCCGATCACCGTCGTGAACTCGCGCCACGCCGCGCGTTCGGCGTGCAGCGCCTTCCGTCCCGCCGAGGTGAGCCGGTAGGTGCGGCGCTTGCGTCCGCCGACCGTGCTCCAGTCGCTCGCCACGTGCCCCGCCCGTTCCAGCCGGCGCAGCGCCGGGTAGACGGTGCCCGTCGGCAGGTCGAGCGCACCGCCGCTGCCCTGCTGCAACGCCTCGATGATCGCGTAGCCGTGCAGCTGCCTGCCGTCGAGCGTGGCCAGCAACAACGCGTCGAGGTGGCCGCGTAGCGCGTCGGGCTTCATGTCCCCGCACTCTACTGACCGGCCCGCCGGGGCCGGTCCCGGAAGATTCCCGTAGTGCCGGTCGGGGACGTCCCTGAGTTCTCCCCGGTATCGGCGGAGAAGCGTTCATAAGTAGCACAGCTACACATAGCTTCCCTACACATGAGCGCAGTAGACCTCGCCCGCCTCCAGTTCGCGACGACGACGTCGTTCCACTTCCTGTTCGTGCTGCTCACCCTCGGTCTGGTCACCCTGCTCGTGGTGATGCAGACGAGGTTCACCATCACCGGGGCGCGCGTGCACGAGCGGATGACGTTGTTCTGGGGCCGGATCTACGTGATCAACTACGCGCTCGGGATCGTCACCGGCATCGTGATGGAGTTCCAGTTCGGCCTGAACTGGTCGGGGCTCGCGACCTACGCCGGTGACGTGTTCGGGGCGCCGCTCGCGGTGGAGACGCTGGTCGCGTTCTTCCTGGAGTCCACGTTCCTGGGGCTGTGGATCTTCGGCTGGGGCAAGCTGAACCGCTGGCTTCACCTCTCCCTGCTCTACCTGACCGCGCTCACGGCGTTCGCGTCGGCGTTCTGGATCATGGCGGCCAACGGGTTCCTGCAGAACCCGGTCGGCCACCGGGTGGACGGGAACGTGCTGCGGCTGACCGACTTCGGCGCGCTGCTGACGAACCCGGCTTTCGTCCACGCGCTGCCGCACGTGATCTCGGCCGCCCTGACCGTCGGCGGCGTGTTCCTGACCGGGGTGTCGGCGTACCACTTCATCAAGCGCACCCCCGAGGCCGACTTCTTCCGCCGCTCGCTGCGGATGGGCGTCGTGACAACGGCGCTGGCCACGCCGGTGCTGTTCACGTTCGGCATCACGCAGCTGAACGTCGTCAGCGAGCTCCAGCCGCACAAGAACGAGGCGGCGTCGTGGATCGGTCTCCCGCTCGGGTTCATGATCCTCATCGGGCTGGGGCTGACCGTCGTCAGCTGGCTCACGCTGCCGCTGCTCGCCAGGGACGCCGTGATCCGGATGCGCTTCCCCTTGTACCTCATGGTGATCGGCATCCCGGTCCCGTTCGCCGCCGCGATCTTCGGCTGGCTGTACCGGGAGGTCGGCAGGCAGCCGTGGGTCGTCTACGGCCTGCTGCGCACCGAGGACGCGGTGTCGCATGTGGACGCCGGTCAGATCCTGTTGTCGCTCATCGTGTTCACGTCCCTGTTCGTGGTGCTGGCCGGTGTGGACTGGGTGTTGATCGCACGTGCGGTCCGCCGCGGTCCGGACGTGGCTCCCGCCCCTGTCTCGCCGTTGGTGGTGACGCTCTGATGGAAACGCTCTGGCTGGTCGTGCTCGGCACGCTCGCCACCGGCTACTTCACGCTGGCCGGCTTCGACTACGGCACCGGGTTGCTGCTGCCGTTCCGCCGCCGTGACGAGGCCCTGTCCAGGATGACGCCGTTCTTCCTCGGCAACGAGGTGTGGCTGGTGGCCGCGGTCGGCGTGCTGCTCGCGGCGTTCCCGCGGCTCGAAGGAGAGCTGCTGTCCGGGTCGCACTCGGTGTTCACGCTGCTGCTCGCCGGGCTCGTGCTGTTCATGGCGGCCGTGCAGCTGCGGCTGTGGTGGTGGCTCGTGTTCACCGGCGCGCTGATGGTGTCCGTCGGCTGGGGCCTGTTCCTGGCGCACCTGCTCGACGCACCGCCGTTCGTGGCGCTGGTGATGCCGGTGCTGTTCGCGGTGCACGGCTGGGTGTTCCAGAACCGGCGGTGGGCGCTGTTCCCCGTGTCGGCGGCGTTGTGCGCGCTGCCGATCCCGCTCGCGTTCGGCACGATCGACGTCTCCGGCCTGATGGCGCACCCCGCCACGCTCACCCTGCTCGCGTGGGTCGCGATCCCGGTCATCCCGCTGGTGGTGGTGTTGCAGTGGTCGATCGTCGCCATCTCCTCGCGCTGATCCCGATCCCGTTCCTGGTGCTGGCGCAGGCCGAGCTGCTCGCGTCAGTGCTGAGCGGCGGCACCGGTTTCCTCCTGCTGTGCCTGGTGGTCGGCGTGCGCGTGCTGGTCTGGTGGCTGCACCGCGCGTGGGCGCACCGGGCTGCCGAACGCACTCGTGCGCGGTTGCGGGAGGCGTTCCTGCGCTCGCCCGGCACCAAGGCCGGTGAAGTCGCCACCCTGGTCACGCGGGGCGTGCACGACGTGACCCCGTACGTCGTGGGGTACCTCCCGATGCGGGTCCTGGCCGTGGTGGTGCCGCTCGCGGTCATGGTCAGGCTGGCGTTCGCCGACCTGACGGCCGCGCTGACGATTCTGGTGACGCTGCCGTTGATCCCGGTCTTCGGCGCGCTGGTGGGCGCGCACACCCGTGAGCGGACCGCCCGCCAGTGGGACGCGCTGGCGACGCTCGGCGGGCACTTCCTCGACGTGGTCAAGGGAATCGGGACGCTGCGGACGTTCGGCAGGGCCGGGGCGCAGTCGGCGACGGTCCGCGAGCTGGCCGCACGGCACCGGGCCGAGACGATGTCGGCGCTGCGGATCGCGTTCCTGTCGGCGTTCGTGCTGGAGCTCGTCGCGACGCTGTCGGTGGCCTTGGTCGCCGTGCCGGTAGGGCTGCGGCTGCTCGGCGGAGGGGTGCCGCTGCACACCGCCCTGCTCGTGCTCTTCCTGGCCCCGGAGGCGTTCCTGCCGCTGCGGGCCGCGGGAGCGCAGTTCCACGCGAGCGCACAGGGCCGTGAGGTGCTGGCCAAGGTGCCCGAGGTGGTCGAACGCGCCGGTGTGGAGCCGCCGGATCTCAGCGAGGCCGAGATCGTGCTCGACTCGGTGAGCGTCCGCAGCCTGGAGAACTTCTCGTTGCGCATCGCGCCGGGCGAACGGATCGCGCTCGTCGGCGCGAGCGGTGCGGGCAAGAGCACCGTGCTGGGGCTGCTGCTCGGGTTCGTGCGACCGGACAGCGGCCGGGTGCTCGTCGGCGGTGTCGACCTGGCCGAGATCGACCGGGAGAAGTGGCTGGCGGCGCTGTCGTGGGTGCCGCAACGGCCGACGCTCGTCCCGGCGAACCTCTCGTCCGGTGAACAGCAACGCGTCGCGCTGGCGAACGCGGTGGCACGGCGGCATGCCGGTCTCTTCCTGCTCGACGAACCGACCGCGCACCTCGACGCGGAGACCGAAGCCTTGGAGCTCAAGGCGATGCGTGACTTCACGAAGGGGCGGACCGCCGTGGTCGTGGCCCACCGGCCCGCGTTGCTGGACGAGGTCGACAGGGTGGTGACGGTGTGAGACTCGCGATCCTCGTGGGCGTGCTCGCCGAACTGGCGGGCGTCGGCCTCACCGCCACGGCGACCTGGCTCGTCATGCGCGCCGCCGAGCACCCGCCGATGCACGCGCTGACCGTGGCGATTGTCGCGGTCCGCACGCTCGCCCTCGCCAAGGGCGCCCTGCGCTACCTCGAACGCCTGACGAGCCACCGGGCCGTGCTGGGCGAGGCCGTCGAGCTACGCGGACGCGTCTACGACGACCTCGTGCACCGCCGACACATCCCGTCCGGCACGGCGCTGACCCGCATCGTCACGAACGTCGACCAGCACCTGGACTCGCGGCTGCGCACCACGTTGCCGTGGACCACGGCCGCTGTCGTGGGCGCGGTCGTCGCGGCAGCCTCGGGCTTCTCTCCGCCACTCGTCATCGGTCTGCTGATCACCCTGGCCCTGCTCCCCTGGCTCGCGCTCCGCGACCCGCGGGACCTCACCCCGTTGCGCGCGAAGCTGACCGAACAAACCACCGAACTGGTGCACAGCAAAGAAGAACTCATCGCGTACGGCCTCTTCGACGAGAAGCTCTCCGCCGCTACGGCGACCGCGAAAGCGTTGTCCCGCAAGGAACGCACGCGCGACCTGACCCCGCTGGCGATCGCCGTCCAGTTCGGCGTGGCACTGCTGATGCTCGCGCAGCACGAGCCCGCGTGGCTGGTCATGGCCGCGATCGCGACGTTCGAGATCACCGTCCCGCTGGCCGCACTGACGAAGCCCGCACCGGAACCCACCGACGAACCGGAGCCACCGGCCATCCACGAAATCCCGCTTCTGCAAGGGAAGACGGCGATCGTAGGACCGAGCGGAGCGGGCAAGACGACGTTGCTCAACGCCATCGCGCACCGGCTGGAACCCAGCAAGGGCGCACTGGCCGACGCGCACGTCTTCCACACCACCGTCCGCACGAACGTGCTGCTCGCCAAGCCGGGTGCCACCCAGGAGGAGCTGGACCGCGCCGCCGCGATCACCGAGCTGGACCTCGACTGGGACCAGGTCGTCGGCGAACGCGGCGAGGAGATCTCCGGCGGCCAGCGGCAACGCCTGGTCCTCACCAGGTCGGTGCTCGCGAACCCGGACGTCCTGCTGCTCGACGAACCCACCGAAGGACTCGACCCCGAGCAGGCCGACCGGGTGCTGGGCAAGGTGCTCGACCACAGCCGCGGCACGGCGCTGGTCGTGACCCACCGGACCGAGCAGCTAGCGCTCTTCGACCACGTGCGCCATCGGCGGCCGGTCGGCCACCAGGACGTCGGTCGAGTCGGGTAGCCACTCGCCGCCGACCTGCACGAACTGGGTGAGCGGGCCCGCCTGCGACTCGACCCCGCAGCGGGCCAGCGCCGTTCCCATGATCTGCGAGGACATCACGCCCAGCTGCAACAGCGACCGGTTGCGGTGCTTGCGCACCCCGAGGTTCACCTGCGCCAGCGCCGACAGCCCGTGCAGCCGGTGCACGTCCAGCAGCAGCCCGATCTCCACGCCGTACCCGGCCGCGAACGGGACGGACTCCAAAAAGGACCGTGTCGCCGCGTACTCGCCGCCGAGCGGTTGCACCACACCGGAGAGCTCGGGCCGCAGCGTGTTCAGCAACGGCCGCGCCACCAGCTCGGTGACCCGTCCGCCGCCGCTGCTCTCCAGCCGCAATGGCCGCCGGTAGAAGCCCTTCACCAGGTGCACGTCCCGGTCGAGCAGCAACGGCCCGAGCAACGCCGTCACGAACGCCGTCTCCGGGTCCACCAGGTCGGAGTCGAGGAAGACGACCAGGTCACCGGTGGTCGCCGCGAGCGAGCGCCACAGCACCTCGCCCTTGCCGGGCACGGGTTCCAGCCACGGCACGACGTCCTCGCGCAGCACCACGCGTGCCCCGGCGGCGGAGGCGACGGCCACCGTCCGGTCGGTCGACCCGGAGTCCATCACCACCAGCTCGTCGACGAGCGTCCCGAGCAGCGGCCGGACCACGGAGACGACGTCGCCGACGGTCTCCTCCTCGTTCAGCGCGGGCAGCACCACGGACACCGTGCGGCCGCGTTTGAGCGCCACGAGCTCCTCGGGCGTCCAGGACGGCTGCTGCCAGGTGTGCGAGGCGAACCAGGCTTCGACGGCGGGCAGCATCACGCGAGCGCCCTCAGCGCACGGGCCGGCGGACGGGTGCCCATCACGCTCGCGACCATCTCCACGACCTTTCTCGCCTGCCGCACGTCGGACGCGCGCAGCGCACGTGCTCCGGACAGCGCGGCGACCGTCGCGGCGGCCAGGGTGAAGTCCTCGTCACCCGGCGGCACCGTCGCCACCTCGACCGCCTCGGTGAACTCCGGCAGCTCCAGCTCACCGTCGAACTCGATGACGTCCGCGCCGTCCGCCACCGCCCGCTCGGCCTCGTCCGCGCTGGTCACAGCCGCGATCACCAGCACTCTGTCGGTCGGCGGCTCGCTCACGCGGAATCGGTTCACACCCTCCAGCGTAGACAGTGACCTGACTCACAGCCTCTTGCTACTCCCGAGTAGCAAGACCTTTACTCCTCGGTAACACCCTGTGTGATGTGCGTCATGGTCAAGGAGGACCTTGCGTGCGCCGTTCCCTAGTCCTGTTCCTGGTCTTCCTCACCACCCTGCTCGGTGCGCCGACGGCCCAGGCCGCCCCCGGCCACCAGATCACCTACCGCTCCATCCCCGGCGTCGGCGGCACCGCGCTGAAGGCGTTCGTGATCGAGCCGACCGGCATCGGCTCCGGCCCGTTCCCCCTGCTCGTCATGCCGTCCAGCTGGTCGGTGCCGAACATCGAGTACGTCGGCGCCGCCGCCAAGCTCGCCAAGCAGTCCGGCTACGTCGTCGTCAGCTACACCAGCCGCGGCTTCTGGGACTCGGGCGGCCAGATCGACATCGCCGGGCCCGACACCGTCGGTGACGTCAGCAAGGTCATCGACTGGGCCGTCGCCAACGTGCGCGCGGACGGCACCAAGGTCGGCGTGGCCGGCATCTCCTACGGCGGTGGCCAGTCGCTGCTCGCCGCCGCCGCGGACAAGCGCGTCAAGGCCGTCGCGGCGCTGAGCACGTGGACCGACCTCGCCCGGTCGCTCTACCCGAACACCACCGTGAACAAGCAGGCCGTGGACCTGCTGCTCACCGCGGGCAAGCTCACCGGCCGGCCCGGCCCCGTCCTCCAGGAGGCGGAGGCCGCCTACCGCGCGGGCAGGTTCTGGGAGGTCGTGCCGATCTCCGAGGGCCGCTCGGCCGCCGCGAAGATCGACCAGATCAACGCCAACGGCACCGCGGTGATGATCGGCAACGCCTGGAACGACGGCATCTTCGCGCCGGGCCAGATCGCCGACTTCTACTCGCGGCTCACCGGGCCCAAGCGGCTCATGCTCTCGCCGGGCGACCACGCCACCGCCGAGCTGTTCGGCGCGGCCGGTCTGCCCAACGAGATCTGGGAGTCCACCGGCCGCTGGTTCGACCGCTACGTCAAGGGCGTCGCCAACGGCATCGACTCCGAGCAGCCGGTGCGGCTCAAGCCCAACAACGGCGGCACGTGGCGCACGTTCGGCGCGTGGCCCGCCGGTGCCACCGACACCCTGCAGCTCGACGGCAAGCGGATCGCCGCCGGGTGGAACACCCTCGCCGACAGCGGCACGATCCTCGTGTCCGGTGCGCTGCAAGGGTTCCTGAAGATCCCGACCGGCGTCTCGCTGCCGCTGGTCGACCGCAACGCCGCCGCGGTGTGGACCGGCCCGCGCTACTCCGGCGGCGTCACGCTCGCCGGGACGCCGAAGCTCCGGTTGCAGGTCACGCCCAGCGCCGAGACCACGACGCTGTTCGCCTACCTGTACGAGGTCGGCCCGCTCGGCCTCGGCGCGCTGGTCACGCACAAGCCCGTCACGGTGACGGGTGCGGGCCGCACGCAGACGCTCGACGTCGAGCTGGAACCGACGGTGTGGAACGTCGGCGCGGGCAACCGGCTGGCACTCGTGATCGACACGGTCGACCCCCGGTACTCGTCGGAATCGACACGTGGCTCAACCGTCACCTTCGGACCGTCGAGCCTCACCGTGCCGAAGGCGTAAGAATGACCGGGTGGAACTCACCCGGCGACAGGTGCTCCTCCACCGGATCCACCAGCACGAGCTGGACCGGCGGACCGGCGACGCGGCCGAGCTGGCGGTGTTGTCCCTGGGCGTCCAGGACAACACCTCCGGCTCGGCCCTGCTGAGCCTCGCCGCCAGGCTCACCGAGCCGAAGGCGGACGACTTCGTCCTCACCTGGTCCGTGCGCGGTGCCCCGCACCTGCACCGGGCTGGTGAGCTGAAGGCGTTCGCCCGCGCGCTGTGGCCGTGGAGCGACGCCGACGCACGAGCACGCGCGTCCCGCCCGAAGACCGACGACATGCTGGCGTCGTTGCGGCACATCGCGACGGCAATGAGGTCGATCGTCACGAAGCCGATGACCAAGGGCGATCTGAGCGCGGCCCTCACTCCGCTGGCCCCCAGGCAGACGATCGAGGCGTGCCGCGGCTGCGGGACCGAGCACGTGAGCGACCCGATCTTCCGGCTCGGCGCGCTGCCCGCCGGTCTGCGCATCCTGCCCGAGCACAAGACCGTGACGTTCGAACGCATCCACGGCTGGCCCGTGGTGCCGGTGCCGCGCAAGACGGCCGGGTTCGACGAATTGGTCCACCGCTACCTCACCCTGCACGGCCCCGCCGGACCGTCCGAAGTGGCCGCTTACTTCGGCACGACGCTGCGTGAGCTGAAGAAGCGCTGGCCGGAGGAAGGACTGGTGGAGGTCACCGTCGAGGGCAGGCGGGCGTGGCTGCCCGAGGGCCTGGAGATCGCCGACGCCGCACCGCCGGACGTGCGCCTGCTGCCGCCGACCGACCCGTACCTGCAAGCCCGCGACCGCGACCTGCTGCTGCCGGACAAGGCGGCGCAACGGGACGTCTTCCGCGTCCTCGGACGGCGCGGCGCGATCCTGGCCGACGGCGAGATCGCGGGCTCCTGGCAGGGCAGGGTGGTGTCCGGCAAGCGGTTCGAGGTGACGGCGACGCCGTACCGCCCGTTGCCGGACCTCCTGCCGGAAGCCCAGTTCCTGGCTCAGGCCAGGGGACTAGCGGACGCAAGCGTCAAGAGCGGCTGACACGTCGTCGGTGACGACCAGCGACTCCAGCGCCGCGTGCGAGACGAAACCCTTGTCCCGCAGCTCGGTGAGCCACTCGACCAGGCCCTTGTAGTGGTTGTCGACGTCGAGCAGCACGACCGGCTTGCCGTGCATGCCGAGCACACCGGCCGTCCACACCTCGAAGAACTCCTCGGCGGTGCCGATGCCGCCGGGCAGGGTGAGGAACGCGTCCGCCTTGTCGTCCATCATCTTCTTGCGCTCGCGCATGGTGTCGACGACGTGCAACTCCGTCGAGTCGTGGTCGGCGATCTCCCTGGTGGCGAGGCTCTTCGGGATGACGCCGTAGGTGTGCGCGCCACCGGCACGCGCCTCCCGCGCCACCGCGCCCATCATCGACGTCTGCCCGCCGCCCCAGACGAGGTGCCAACCGCGCGCGGCGATCTGGCGCCCGACCTCGGAGGCGAGGTCGACGTAGCTCTGCGGGACCGTCGCGAGACTTCCGCAGTACACAGCGACATACATCAGTGCGCGTCCGCCCATGCCTGGTGCGCTTCCTTGACCACGCGCACCGCGTCCTCGATGTCGTCGGTGAGGTGCAGCAGCGCCAGGTCCTTCTCGCCGACCTTGCCGCCTTCCAGCACCGAGTCCTTGACCCAGTCGTACAGGCCCTGCCAGTACTTCTTGCCGAACAGCACGACCGGGAACTTCGTGACCTTCTTCGTCTGCACCAGCGTGAGCGCCTCGAACAGCTCGTCGAGAGTGCCGAACCCGCCGGGCAGGCAGATGAACGCCTGCGAGTACTTGATGAACATCGTCTTGCGCACGAAGAAGTAGCGGAAGTTCACGCCGAGGTCGACCCACGGGTTGAGGCCCTGCTCGAACGGCAGCTCGATGCCGAGCCCGACCGAGAAACCCCCGGCCTCCGAACACCCGCGGTTGACCGCCTCCATCGCGCCGGGACCACCACCGGTGATCACCGCGAACCCGGCCTGCGCCAGCGCGCCGCCGAGGTCGCGCCCGACCTGGTACTCCGGGTGGTCACGACCGGTACGGGCCGAGCCGAACACGGTGACCGCGCTGGGCACCTCGGCCAGCGCGCCGAACCCCTCGACGAACTCGGCCTGGATCCGCAGCACCCGCCACGGGTCGGTATGCACCCAGTCCGACGGCCCGCGCGAGTCCAGCAGCCGCTGGTCGGTGGTCGTCAGCTCGTCCCTGCGTTCCCTGCGCAGCACCACAGGACCGCGCTGCTTCTCCTTGGGGTGCTCGTCCACGGCACCGTTCTTCTCTTCCGTCATCACTGAGATTCTAGTGATCAGTCGAGCAGAAATCGCTGAAGCACCGCGAAACACTCGGTAACCTGCCGCACCGGCAGATGCTCTTCCTGAGTGTGCGCCAGCGTCGGGTCACCAGGCCCGAAGTTCACCGCGGGCATCCCCAGCGCCGCGAACCGCGCCACGTCGGTCCACCCGAGCTTCGCGACGGGAGTACCCCCGGCGGCAGCGACCAGCTCCTGTGCTGCGGGCGCGCTCAGCCCCGGCAGCGCCCCACCCGCGAAGTCCGTGACCGTGACGTCGAACCCGTCGAACACCTCACGCAGGTGCCGCTCGGCCTCCTCCACCGACCGGTCCGGCGCGAACCGGTGGTTCACCGTCAGCACGGCCTCGTCCGGCACCACGTTCCCGGCGACCCCACCGCTGATCTTCACGGCCTGGAGCCCCTCGTGGTACCGGCACCCGTCGATCTCGGGCTGCCGCGGCACGTACGCCTCCAGCCGCCGCAACGCCTCCCCCATCCCGTGGATGGCGTTGGCCCCCATCCAGGCCCGAGCGGTGTGAGCCCGCCGCCCGGTGGTCCGGACCTCGACCCGCATGGTCCCCTGACACCCGGCCTCGACGGTCCCGTTGGACGGCTCGCACACGATCGCGAGGTCCCCGAGCAACCACTCCGGAAGCTCCCGCTGGATCCGCGTCAGCCCGTTCCTCTCGGCCTCGATCTCCTCGCAGTCGTAGAACACGAACGTGAGGTCATGCCGAGCCTCGGCGCTCAACGCGGCGATGGCGAGCATGACCGCGTCGCCACCCTTCATGTCCACGGTCCCGCACCCGTGCAACACGTCACCGTCACGCCGGCTGGGAAAGTTGGAGTTGATCGGCACGGTGTCCAGATGCCCGGCCAGCACCACCCGCCGCCCCCGCCCGAGACGAGTGCGAGCCAGCACCGAGTTCCCCGAACGAGTGATCTCCAGATGCGGCGCCTGCCCGCGCAACGACCGCTCGACCAGATCGGCGATCTCCTCCTCCTCCCCGGACACGCTGCGCACATCCACGAGAGCGGTGGTCAGGTCGATCGGATCGGCGAACAGATCAAGGGTGTCGGACACCCGCCCACCCTACTCAGCAAACTTGGGCGCTACCCCGTTCAGCCGATACCGTGCGCAGCGTGATCAAGCGCACACTCCTGGTCATCACCCTGCTCCTGCTCGCCACCGGCTGCGGCGACCCACCGGCCACGTGCGACACGCAGTGCGGCGAGATCAGAACGCTGTTCACCGCCCCCTGCGGCGCCCAGCACAGCGGCACCCCGGCGCAATGCGCGACCTGGGTCACCGAGGTGGGCGCCATGACCCGCACCCTCGACACCTCCCTGCGCACCAAGGACCGGGTCAAACGCGATGTCACCGACCTGCTCCCCCGCCTGCTGACCACAGTCCACACCTTCGAGACCAACCGCTGCGGCGAGGTGCGCGTGGAGAACGCCGACAGCACCAACATCCGCCAGTCGAAGTGCAACGAGGCCCTGATCTCCACCAGAGGCGACCTGGGCTCGCTCTACTTCATCGCCGAGGTACCGGACTAAGCACCGGAAGCCCCGCCCACCCTCACCCGCCACACACCCGCCCGCGCGTCACCCACCAGCGTTCCCCGCCTCCTCTGCGTGACGCGGCTTTAGGACGCGGGGACCCCGCGTACTCGTGGAACGAACGCGGGGACCCCGCGTCCTCAGCGGGAAACACGAAAGGGCGTCGCGAGCGGGGCTGGTCGTGACGGACAGCATTCTCGAAGACCGGTCGGAAGAGCCCCTCGCCTGGAACCCGGACCCGCACGCACCAACGACTAGGCTCACCACCGTGAGCACCGCATACGGCATCGGCCTGGCCACAGTGACCCCGGACGGCACCGTCCTAGACACCTGGTACCCGTCCCCCGCCCTGGGAGACGCAGGCGACCCGGGCACGACCCGCCTGTCGTCGGCGGAGATCGCGGACTCCCTGGGCGAGGCGGCGGCGAAACTCCTGGGCGCGGACCCGGAACGCGAGGTGGAGGTGGTCGGCGTCAGGGTCGCCATCGACCTCGGCGAGGCACCGCGGTCCACCTACGACGTCTGGCTGAGGCTGCACCTGCTGAGCCACCGCCTGGTCAAGCCCCACGGCGCCAACCTGGACGGCATCTTCGGCCTCCTCACCAACGTCGTGTGGACCAACCACGGCCCCTGCGCCGTCGAGAACTTCGAACAGACCCGCACCCGGCTGCGCCCCAGGGGCCCGGTCACCGTCTACGGCGTCGACAAGTTCCCCAGGATGGTCGACTACGTGGTCCCCGGCGGCGTCCGCATCGGCGACGCCGACCGGGTCCGCCTGGGCGCCCACCTGGCCTCCGGCACCACGGTCATGCACGAGGGCTTCGTGAACTTCAACGCCGGCACGCTCGGCAGCTCGATGGTCGAGGGCCGCATCTCCGGCGGCGTCGTCGTCGGTGACGGCTCGGACGTCGGTGGCGGCGCGTCGATCATGGGCACGCTGTCCGGTGGCGGCAAGCAGGTCATCAGCATCGGCGAGCGCTGCCTGCTCGGCGCGAACGCCGGTCTCGGCATCTCGCTGGGCGACGACTGCGTGGTCGAGGCGGGCCTGTACATCACGGCGGGCACGAAGGTGACGCTGCCGGACGGCGAGGTCGTGAAGGCCGTGTCGCTGAGCGGCCAGTCGAACCTGCTGTTCCTCCGGGACTCGGTGACCGGCGCGGTCCTGGTGAAGCCGCGCAAGGGCACCGGCGTCGAGCTGAACGCCGCACTGCACGCGAACGACTGACGGACCGGCTTTCCCCAGCAACGCAGCGTCCGGGTCCGGCCACCCAGGCCGGACCCCTGCCGGTCGAGGGAGGTGCCCGTGCTGAAACAGCGTCTGGAGCTCAACGCCCGCGCCGCCATCGAACGAGCCTTGCAGGGGGCGCAGTCGGAGGACTCCTTCGTGGAGTTCAAGACGCAGTGGCCGGTCGACCACGGCAAGGCCGCGCGCCAGATCGCCGCCCTGTGCAACGCCGCCCGCGGTTCCGAGGCGATGTACATCGTGGGCGTCGACGAGAAGGGCCGCTACGTCAAGGGCGCACGCGCCGAGGAGCTGTCCTCGTGGTGGCCGCGGGTGGAGAGCCACTTCGACGGTGTCGCGCCGGGCCTCACGACCGTCGCGTTCGACTGGGCTCCGCGCCGGACCGTCGTCGTCCTGAGCCTGCAGACCGACAACGCGCCGTACGTGTTCGTCACGAAGAAGGAGCCGTACAGCAGGGAGATCCCGTGGCGCTCCGGTGAACGCACCCGCTCGGCGCGCCGCGGGGAGATCCTGGAGCTGCTGGTCCCGAAGCTCGACATGCCGGGCTGGGAGTTCGTGAGCGCCCGCGCCACGCTCAGCCAGCACTCGCCGACGCTGCGGTTCGAGGGCGACCTCTACCTGGAGACGAACCAGCCGCTCTCGCTGCCGCACCACCGCTGCCACTCGTACGCCCGCTACGGGCTCGACAACGAGGCGGTCGACCTGGCGTTCAGCTTCCGCACGAACACGCGGGACGTGCGGGCCGTGGAACGGGTCGTGCGCGTCGCGGAACCGTCCGTACTGCACGTCATCGCGGACACGGACGTCGAGCTGGAAGCCTTCCAGGACCTCTGGGACCTGCACTGGCACCTCGTGCTCGGCCTCGGCCTGAGCGGTGAGGAGATCAGCACCAGCGTCCGCCTGACGACGGACGCGGTGCCTCCGAACCAGTTCACCCGCAGGGTCTGGTCGGCTCTCAAGCCCTGAGGCGCTCCACGGCGGCGGCGACCCGCTCGTCCGAAGCCGTCAGGGCGATCCGGACGTGCCGCTCGCCCTCCGGGCCGTAGAAGGTGCCGGGAGCGGCCAGGATGCCGCGGTCGGCCAGCCAGGAGATGGTCTCCCAGGCGTCCTCACCGCGCGTCGACCACAGATACAGCCCCGCCTCGGAGTGCGACACGGTGAACCCGGCCGCCTCCAGCGCGGGCTTGAGCACCTCGCGCCGGGCGAGGTAGCGCGCCCGCTGCTCGGCGACGTGCTCGTCGTCCTCCAGCGCGGCCCGCATGGCCTCCTGCACCGGCCGGGGCACGATCATCCCGGCGTGCTTGCGCAGCTCCAGCAGTCCCGCGACCAGTTCCGGGTCACCGGCGACGAACCCGGCGCGGTACCCGGCCAGCGACGACGACTTCGACAGCGAGTGCACGGCGAGGACGCCGTCGAAGGAGTCCACGACGGACGGGTGCAGCACGGACACGGGCGAGGAGCCCCAGGGCAGCGACAGGTAGCACTCGTCCGACGCGACGACGGCCCCGACCTCGCGGGCGGCCGCGACGGCGGCGCGCAGTTGCTCGGCCGACAGCACCCGGCCCGTCGGGTTGGACGGCGAGTTCAGCCACACCAGCTTCGTGCCGGCGGGCGGCGGCTCCCCGTCGGCGAGCCGCACGACGGTCGCCCCCGCCATCAGCGCGCCGACCTCGTAGGTCGGGTACGCCACGGACGGCACGGCGACGACGTCACCCGGCCCGACCCCGAGCAGGGTGGGCAGCCAGGCCACGAGCTCCTTGGAGCCGATGGTCGGCAGCACGGCCTCCGGTGCCAGCCCGGTGACCCCGTACCGGCGCTCCACCGCGGCGACGACGGCGGCGCGCAGCTCCGGGGTGCCGTGCGTCGTCGGGTAGCCGGGGACGTCCGCGACGGACGACAGCGCGGCCTGGATCACGGCGGGCACCGGGTCGACGGGCGTGCCGACCGAGAGGTCGACCACGCCGCCGGGGTGCGTGCGCGCCTTGGCGGCGTGGTCGGCCAGGGAGTCCCACGGGAAGTCGGGCAGCCCCGGGCCCCGGCGTCGGATGATCAATGCTCCGCGGCCTGCGGCGGGAGAGCCTTCACGAAGCTCGGGTCCGCGCTGACCTTGCCGACCTTGGACGCGCCACCGGGCGAGCCGAGCTCGTCGAAGAAGTCGACGTTCGCCTTGGTGTATTCCTTCCACTCGTCCGGGACGTCGTCCTCGTAGTAGATGGCTTCCACCGGGCACACCGGCTCGCACGCACCACAGTCCACGCACTCGTCGGGGTGGATGTAGAGCATCCGGTCGCCTTCGTAGATGCAGTCGACCGGGCACTCTTCGATGCACGCCTTGTCGAGCAGATCCACGCACGGCTGGGCGATCACATAAGTCACTGCGCTCTCCAACTTCATCTGGTCACACCGCGCAAGCCGGAGAGTACGCGGCACGTTCGAGTATCCCCCGGCCAGGTTTGCCTTAGCTGCACGGTGTGCCACGTCACAACACCCGGCCGGACAAACTCCCGACGACCGGACAGGATGAACGCGTGCACACCGTCGACCACCTGGAAACGCTCTGCGCGCGAGCATGGCCGGTGCCGGCAGAAGTTCCGCTAGGAGACTGGTTGATGCGCGCCGCCGACGGGTTCACCGGCCGCGCCAACAGCACCCTGACCTGCGGCGACCCCGGAGTTCCCATCCGGGAGGCGTTGGCGGCCGCCGAGAGGTTCGCGCTCCGGCACGGCATCGCGCCCACGGTCCACGTGGTCGTGGGCTCCGAGCACGAGCCCGCCATCGCGGACGCGGGCTGGCGGGTGAACCTCGACCACCCCGGCGGGGCGGAGTCGCAGGTGATGACCGGTCCGCTGGAGAAGTTCGCGTCCGGCGTGGCGGTCAGTCGTGATCTTCCCGGATGGTGGGACATGACGACCGGATCCGAGGTGACCGCCGCCCAGCGGCACGTGCTCGGCAGCGGCGGCAACGTCTGCTTCGCGAGCCTCACCGACAACGGGACCGTGGTCGCGGCCGTGCGCGGCGCCGTCGTCGAGGACGTCCTGCACGTCGCCCGCCTCGCCGTGCGGCCGTCACACCGCCGTCAGGGCCTCGCACGGCGGCTCATGGGCGAAGTGGCCGGCTGGGGCCTGGAGCGGGGCGCCACGACGTGCGCGTTGCAGGTCGCCGTGGACAACCAGGCGGCGATCGGGCTGTACGAGGAGCTCGGCTGCACCGAGCACCACCGCTACCGCTACTGGACGCCCGCGGGCTCGTAACGGCCGGGCCGGTTCGCGGCGTTGCGGGCCATCACGGCCCCCACGGCCACCGCACCCGTCAACGCGCCGCCCGCGAGCAGCAGCAGCCCGCGCCAGTCCTGCAACAGCACGATGGTCTCCCTCGTGCTGCCCGGCTCCATGTAGCCGAAGACCATCAGCGTGAGGAACCACACGATCAACGGCATCGCCGCCGACACGACGCTCTCGGACAGCGAAGCCGCCCACGACACCAGCAGCGGCGTCATGACGGCGGCCACCGCGATCACGACCGGGAACGGGAAGTCCCCCAGCTCCGGCAGCAACGTGCCGTCGAAGCGCAGGGGCAGGAACATCGTTTCGAGCACGGCGAGCACCGCTGCCTCGACGTTCAGGAGCAGCAGCAGGACCACTCGCGTGCCACCGGTCACCCGAGCCCTCCGAACAGGTCTGTCTCCGCCCCGGCCGCGGGGCCCTTGGCGATCACGTAGTACTCGGCGCCGACCAGCGGCTGCGCGATGTCGTTCGACAGCGCGTATCCGCCGTCCCACACACTGACCTGCGTCGAGTGTGCACGCAAAGCACGCCGCTTGGCCGTGAGGTGCTCGGACACGTCCACAACCGTTGTGATCTCTTCATCCGGCGTCACCGGCAGCTCACCGGGCTCCGGCAGCCGGAACGACTCCGGCACGTCCTCCAGCGCCGCCACACCCTCGTTCGTGGCGTCGCGGGACGTGACGGCGTAGAAGACCCGTTCGACCTCGGAGACCTTGGCGCAGGCGGCCATCGTGATCTCGTGCGCACGGATGTGGTCGGGGTGCCCGTACCCGCCGAACGCGTCGTAGCTCACGACCACCTGCGGCTTGACCTCGCGCAGGATCTCGGCCAGCTGCGCCGCCTGCTCCTCGACCTCGCCCTGGATGAACGCCCGCGGGTGCGCGTTGGACGGCACGTCGACCATGCCCGAGTCGCGCCACCTGCCGATGCCACCGAGGAACCGGTGGTCCGTCACCCCGAGCGCCGCACAGGCCGACCGCAGCTCGCCGACGCGGTACCCGCCGAGCTGGTCGGCCTCCGCGGCCGCGAGGCGGGCCAGTGCGGGCGGGATGATCTCGCCCTCCTCGCCCAGCGTGCAGGTGACGACGGTGACGTGCGCACCCGCCGAGGCGTAGCGCGCGATGGTGCCGCCGGTCCAGAGACTCTCGTCGTCCGGGTGGGCGTGCACGAAGAGCAACCGTGGTGGGGCAGTCAGCGTCACCGAATCAGAGTAAAGCTGTGCATATGGCCCCTGCTGCGCAGGGGCGGCGAAATCGCCGGTATGTCCGCCGGGAGTTCCGCACCGGTAAGCCGAAAGGCCGCGGCCCGTGGCGAACCACGGACCGCAGCCTCGGTGAAAAATAACGCGGAACCCTTACACCACAGCGCGTTCTTCGGCGAAGTGGCACGCGGACAGCGTTCCGTCCGGTCCGCCGCGCAGCTCCAGCTTCGGCTCCTCGGTGGCGCAGATGTCCTGCGCCTTCCAGCAGCGGGTGCGGAAGCGGCAGCCCGACGGCGGGTTCACCGGTGAGGGCACGTCGCCGGTCAGCACGATCCGCTGGCGCTTGCGCTCCTGCTTCGGGTCCGGCATGGGGACCGCGGACAGCAGCGCCTGCGTGTACGGGTGCATCGGCTTGGTGTAGATGGTCTCGCGCTCGCCCATCTCGATGATCTTGCCGAGGTACATGACCGCGACCCGGTCCGAGATGTGCCGGACGACCGAGAGGTCGTGCGCGACGAACAGGTACGCCAGGTCGAGGCGTTCCTGCAGCTCCTCCAGCAGGTTCACGACACCGGCCTGCACCGAGACGTCCAGCGCGGACACCGGTTCGTCCAGCACCAGGAACCGCGGGTTGAGCGCCAGTGCCCGCGCGATGCCGATGCGCTGCCGCTGACCGCCGGAGAACTCGTGCGGGTAGCGGTTGCGGTGCTCGGGGTTCAGGCCGACGAGCTCCAGCAGCTCGTTGACCCTGCGCTGCACGCCGCCCTCGAACCCGTGGATCTGCAGGGGCTCCGCGATGATGTCGTTGACCTGCCACTTGGGGTTCAGCGACGCGTACGGGTCCTGGAAGACGATCTGGATGTCCTTGCGCAACGGCCGCAGCTGCTTGGTGCTCATGGAGGTGAGCTCCCGGCCCTCGAACTTCACCGAGCCCGAGGTCGGCTTGTGCAGCTGCAGGATCGCGCGGCCGGTCGTCGACTTGCCGCAGCCGGACTCGCCGACCAGGCCCAGCGTCTCACCGGGGTGCAGCGTGAACGACACACCGGACACGGCCTGCACCGTGCCGACGTTGCGCGGGATGATCCCCTTGCCGCGCACGGGGAACTCCTTGACGAGGTCGGTGACCTCCAGCAGCGGAGCGGTCACTTCGCCTCCTCCTCGGACACCAGGGTGCCGTGCACGGCGGTCACTTCGAGCGACTCGTCGGGGTTGGCCTGCGCGAACGCGGCGGGGTTCTCGACGGTGCCGATCTCGTCGTGCAGGAACAGCTTCTGCGGCTGCTCGACGGTCGCGAGGTGCTCCCAGCGGTGACAGCGCGTCTTGTGGTTGACACCGGCCTCCTCGAGCTCCGGCTCCCACTCGTGGCACGTCTGGACGACGAGCGGGCAGCGCGGGGAGAACGAGCACCCCGTCGGCAGGTTCACGAGCGAGGGCGGTGCGCCCTTGATCGGCGTGAGCCGCTTGCCCAGGGTCGCCGGGTTCGGCACGGAGCCGAGGAGTCCGACGGTGTAGGGCATCCGCGGCTGTTCGAAGACGTCGTCGACGGGGCCGGACTCGACGACCGTGCCGCCGTACATGACCTGCACGCGGTTCACCATGCCCGCGACGACGCCGAGGTCGTGCGTGATCATGACGATCGCCGCGTCGGTCTCGGACTGCAGCCGCAGCATCGTGTCGAGGATCTGCGCCTGCACCGTCACGTCGAGCGCGGTGGTCGGCTCGTCGGCGATGATCACGCTCGGGTCGTTGATGATCGCCATCGCGATCACCACGCGCTGCCGCATGCCGCCGGAGAACTCGTGCGGGTACTGGGCCGCGCGCTTGTCCGGCTGCGGGATGCCGACCAGTTCCAGGGCCTCGACCGCCTTGGCCCACGCCGCCTTCTTGGACACGTCGTGGTGCGCCCGGTAGGTCTCGGCGAGCTGCCACCCCACGGTGTACACGGGGTTCAGCGACGTCATCGGGTCCTGGAAGATCATCGAGATGTGCTTGCTGCGGAACGGCTGCATCTGCTTGTAGGAGCGGCCGTTCAGCTCCTCACCGCGGTAGCGGATGGAGCCCTCGACGCGGGCGTTCTTGGGCAGCAGGCCCATGATCGCCATGGACGACACGGACTTGCCGGAGCCCGACTCGCCGACGATGCCCAGCACGTCGCCGGGGTTGAGGTCGAACGAGACGTTGCGCACGGCGCGGACGTCGCCGTCGTCGGTCGGGAACGTGACCGACAGGTCCTTCACCGAGAGCAGCGGCGCGGTGGTGTCACCGGAGGACAGGAAGTCCTCCGGCCGTTCGGAAACAGTGGTCATCTCAGGCACGCACCTTCGTCTGCCTCGGGTCGAACGCGTCGCGCAGGCCGTCACCGATGAAGTTGACGGCGAGCGAGAGCGACACGAGCACGATGAACGGACCCCAGAACAGCCACGGCCGGTTCAGGAACTGCCCGTAGTTCTCGAGCACGATCACGCCGAGCGAGGTGTCGGGAGGCTGGACGCCCAGGCCCAGGAACGACAGCGCCGCCTCGGTGAGGACGGCCGCCGCGATCGCCAGCGTCGCGTTGACCGTGATGCTGCCGATCATGTTCGGCACGAGGTGCTTGAAGATGATCCGCGGCGTCGAGGCACCGCAGGCGCGGGCCGCCTCGACGAACTCGCGCTCGGACAGCGAGAGCGTCTCACCGCGGGTGATGCGGGCGATCTGCATCCAGGCGAACGCGGCGAGCACCAGCGCGACGACGTACCAGCTGCCGGAGAACCCCTTGACGACGATCGCGGCGACCGCGATCTGGGGGATGATCAGCAGCAGGTCGACCAGGCGCATCAGCGCCGTGTCGACGATGCCGCGCAGGTAGCCCGCGAGCGCGCCGAAGGTCACGCCGATGGCGGTGGCGAGCGCGGCCACGATCAGTGCGATCTGCAGCGAGTAGCCGGTGCCGCGCATGAGCAGCGCCAGCATGTCCTTGCCGACCTGGGTGGTGCCGAGCGGGTGCTCGCCGCTCATCGGCAGGTACGACTTGCTGCTCACGTCCTCGTAGTCGTAGGTCCAGACGAACGGGCCGAGGAACGCGAAGAGGATCAGGAAGACGAAGACGCCGAGGCTCACCATCGCGAGCCGGTGGCGCAGGAAGCGCCGCAGGACGAGCTGGCCCTGCGTGCGGGTCTTGGCGGCGTCGAACTCGTGCGAGTCGGGCTGAGGAGCGCTCGCGACCACGCCACCCCCGGACGCCATGTTGATGTCAGCCAAGGCGAATCCTAGGGTCGAGGAAGCCGTACACGACGTCCGCCAGCAGGTTGAACAGCACGACCAGGGTGGCCGTGACGGCCAGCCAGCCCATCAGCATGGGCGGGTCGAACTGCCGCACGGAGTTGACGAGCAGCGTACCCATGCCGGACCAGCCGAAGACGGTCTCGGTGATGATCGCGCCGGACAGCACGGCGCCGAAGTTCAGCGAGAACAGCGTGGAGACAGGGATGAGGGCGTTGCGGAACGCGTGCTTGAAGATCACGCGGCTCTGCGAGATGCCCTTCGCCCTGGCGGTCCGCACGAAGTCGGAGTGCAGGATCTCGAGCATCGACGCGCGCTCGAACCGGCTGTAGGCCGCGAAGCTGATCAGCATCAGCGCGACGGTCGGCAGCAGGAACGTGCCGGTGTACTTGAAGATGACCTCGCCGAAGCTGCCGCTGAAGCCACCGGGCCGGGGGCCCGCGGTGGTGAGCCAGCGGTCCAGGCCCATCGACTCCAGGACGTTGTTGAACTGGATGCCGTAGTTCTTCACGATGACCGCGACGCAGAAGATCGGCATCGAGAACATCAGGAACGCGGTGCTGGTGGCGAGGTAGTCGAAGATCGAGTACTGGCGCACGGCGGCGAGCACGCCGACCGAGACGCCCAGCGTCAGAGCGAGGAGCTCGGCGCCGATGACGAGACGCCCGGTGGTCCACAGCGCGTCGGTGACGGCCGGGAAGACAGCTGTCTTGGCCTGGCCGAGGGCGATGCTCTGCCCCCAGTCGCCGGTCAGGAAGTCGGTGAGCCAGTCCCAGTAGCGCAGGGGGATCGGCTTGTCGAGGCCCAGGGAGATCTCCGCGGCCTTGATGTCGGCCTCGGTGACGCCGGGCCGGAACCGCATGTCAGCCAGGGGGTTGCCGGCTTTGGAGACGAGGTAGTAACAGGCGAAGCTGCCGATCAGCAGGATGGGTATGGAGATCAGCAGGCGCCGGATGATGTAGCGAATCACGGGCGGGCTCCTAGGGAACAACCCGGCCCGGGCGGGGCCGGACTCGTGGTCCGGCCCCGCCCGGGTTCAGGCGTTGCGCACTTCAGCTATGGCGATTACTTGGTCTGCCACTCGTTGGCGTTCCACAGCGCGCCGTAGTAGCTCTGGAAGTACACCCGGTCCAGGCCCTTGAAGGCCCACATGTTCGGCATCTGGAACAGCGGCAGCGACGCGTACGCGCCGGCCAGCGCCTCGTCGGCCTCGGCCCAGTACTTGAGCGAGTCGGAGATCGCGGTCTGCGAGACGGCCTGCTTCATGGCCTCGTCGGCCTTCGGCACCGTCAGGTTCTGCCAGTTCTGGCCACCGCCGGTCTCGTAGATCGACTTCTTGCTGCCCTTGAACGGCGAGCCGGACCACGCGAAGAGCGCGACGTCGTAGTCACCGTCGGAGACGCGCTGGTCGAGGAAGTTCGGGTCGGTGTCGTCCTTGACCTCGATGCCGGCTTCCTTGCACTGGCCCTGGATCAGCTCGACGGTCTGCTTGCGGCGCGGGATGTCGGTGTGGCTGATCCGGAAGGAGGCGCGGACGCCGTCCTTCGCGAACACGCCGTCGGCACCCTGCGTCCAGCCCGCCTCGGTGAGGATCTTCTTGGACTCGGCCGCGTCGCCCTTGGCCTTCTCGCCGTAGACGTCCTTGTAGCCCTCGTCGGTCGGGAAGAAGACCAGGCTGCCCATCGGCTTCGCGTCCGACTGCACCTCGGAGATCAGCTTGTCGATGATGTCCTGGCGCTTGATGCACATGAAGAACGCCTTGCGGATTTCTTCCTTCGACAGCACCGGGTGGCTCATCTGGATGTCCAGGTGCTCGAACGACAGGCCGGGGCCCGCGCCGAAGGTGACGCCCTGGGCGCTCAGGCTCTTGAGCTTGGTCGCCGCGTTGGCGTCCGGCTGCGCGAAGGAGTTGACGGCGAGCTCACCGTTCTCCAGCGCCTGCGCCTGCGCGACGGGGTCCGGGATCGCCTTCAGGATGATCTTGGCGGGACCACCGGGCTTGCCGACCCACTTGGGGTTGCGCTCGAGGGTCACCGACTGGTTCGGCTCGAAGCCGGTCAGCACGTAGGAGCCCGCACCGGGCATGAGCTCCTTGGTGAAGCCGTTCCACTTCTCGTTCCAGAAGTCGGCGGCCTTCTGGATCTCCGCCGGGTCGCTGTCCTTGGACAGCTTGGTGATGTCGGCGATGCCGGCGTTCTTCTCGAGGATGTGCGCCGGGAGGACGTCGCTGTTGAACATGTCCTCGTAGTCCGGGTACGGAGCGGTGAACGTGCCGACGAACGTCTGGTCGTCCTTGCACTCACCGGTCATCAGGTTGTACCCGGTCGTACCGGCGGCCTTGAAGAACTTGCCGCCGTCGGCCTTCTTGGCCGAGTCGCTCTGCGTGAACCACGCCATGTAGAAGTCGTCGCAGTCCCACGCTTCGCCGTCGGACCAGCTGACGCCCTTCTTGAGCTTCCACTCGACGACCTGGGGGTCCTTCGAGGTGACCTCGACACCCTCCATGACGTCCTTGTTCAGGATGACCTTGTTGTTGCCGTTCAGCAGGTGCGCACCAGGCTGCACGAGCGTCAACGCGAACGTGTTGTAGGACTGGTTGGCGTCCTCGGTCGCGTTGTTGTACGAGGTGAACGGCTTGTCGGTCGACACGACGACCTGGTCGCTCTGCTTCGTCTCCGGTGCGGTGTAGCCGTCCGCGGACTCACCGCGGGCGGTCGCCATCTCCGCGATGGAGGCGTCTCCCCCATCGGCGTCGCTCGTTCCGCCGCCACCACCGCAGGCACCCAGCACGAGAGACGCGCTGGCGACCAGCGCGATCGCCGGAATGGCTTTGGTTCTCCTCATCGACACGTGCCCTCCTAGCACTGGGCGGCCGTGGCCAGGTCGGCCGGCACGCCCATAACCGTGATGTGCCATACGCGCCCCGAACCGGCACATCGTGGGCAGCACCGTAGAAACCCGTTGAGGGGGCGGTCACTACCTGAGAGGGTGATCGTGACCCAATGGAAACGAGTTGTAGCAGGCCGCAATGGCCCGATTACCGGGCGCCAGCGTTCGTTGACCGGGCGAGAAGAATTCTGTCAACAACAGCGGCCGAAAGTAGCAACGCCCAAACGGTCCGCGCAACGGCTTTCTCACCCGTTGGCTACTTGTCCAGACGCCGCCATTCGGGCGCTCCGCTGAGCACGCCCGCCAGGGGTGCCCCGGCGTCGACTCCCGAAACCTCCGAGGGCAGAACGGCGAGCAGATCGACCACCTGGAACAGCGGCACGGCGACCGCCTGGGCCGCGATCAGCGGCTCGATCCTGGCCAGCGCGTCGGCCAGCAGGACCTTCCCGTTCAGCGCGGCCTCGACGTCCGCCTGGATCGCCGGGTCGCAGAACCCGGCCGCGTTCGCCGGGGCGGGCGTCGCGCCGTCCGGGGCGTCATCGGTGCAGCCGTAGGCGCTCGCGAGCCCGGCGGCCGAGTCGCCCGCGTCCACTCTGGGCACGACCGCGATGTCCACGTCGGACTCGGTGAGCTGCTTGCCGAACAGGTCCTCGGCGTTCGGCGTGACCACCTCGGAGTCGATGCCGCGTTCCGCGAGCTGCGTCCTCACCCGGTTCGCGAGGGTCACGTACGGCTCGACCTTCTCCGGCGCGGCGATGCGCAGCTTGAGCGCCTTGCCGCCCTTCTGCCACACGCCCTCGGTCCTCGCGTAGCCCGCCTCGGTGAGCAGGTGCTCGCTGGCGGCCGGGTCGAGCGTGTTGCCCGTGATCGTCGCCCGGTACCCGGCGCGGCTGGGCGGCACCACGTAGGAGTCGGCGCGGAACTGCGCGCTGGGCCCGCTCTGCGTGCCGGCCGCGATGAGCGCGTCCCGGTCGAGCGCGGCCACGACCGCCTTGCGGGTGGTGACGTCGGCGAGCTGCCTGCTCGCGGGCCGCAGCAGCACCTGCGCCACCTCGTTGCGCGGCACGGGCTTCGTCGTGAGGCCCTCGACGGTGCCCATCAGGTTGACGTCCGCGGCGTCGGCGCGCAGCAGCACGGCCTGGTTGTCCCCTTTGGACAGCGACTCGGCCATCGCGCTGTGCGTGGCCCTGCGGATGACGACCCGGTCGAGCGTGGTCGGCACCTCCCAGTACCGGTCGCTGCGCTCCAGGACGACCTCGCCGCGCGGCTCGTCGAGGCTGCGCACCTGGAACGGTCCCGCGGTGGCGGGGAAGCCGGTGGCGAGCACGTTCGACCAGGTGCCGGGCGCGTCCTTGAGCAGGTGCGCCGGCAGCAGGTTCGCGAAGAGGCTCCGCCAGCCGGGGAACGGCTTGCCGAACTCGACCTCGACGACCTTGCCGCCCTCGCGGGCGCTGATGTTGTTGATCAGCCGGTAACCTGCCGGATCCACAACGCCGGGCTCGGTGCGCATACGCTGCCAGAGGTAGTAGAAGTCCTCGGCCGCGATCGGCGCGCTGTCCGACCAGCTGGCGTCCTTGCGGATGGTGTAGGTGACGGTGAACGGCTCCGCCTCGGTGACCTTGGCGCTGACCATGAGGTTCCGGTCGAGCTGCGGCGTGCCGTCGCCGCCCGCGCGGAAGACCGAGGGCAGCAGCAGCGAGCCGAGCGCCGTCGTGATGGGGCTCTGCGCCGCGAGCGTGTGCGGGTTGTAGCCGCCCGCCACGTCGTCCACGCCGACGACGACCTCGGTGACCTTCGGTCCCGTCGTGGTGATGACGGGCGCCTCGGAGGCGGGGACCAGCGGCGGGGGCGGGGCGTTCGTGCACGCCGCGGCGGCGCCGCAGAGGACGGCGGCGGCCAGCAGTCCCCCAAGTCGCCTCATGGTCCTCACATTGCCAGAACGGTCGTGGTGGCGTTCGGGCAACCCAGGTTTTGTCACCCGCACCACTACGTCGGACGTGTGGTGCCGTGCCGGGGTTGCTCATCCAGTGAGTAGTACGGCTCACCTGGTCGAGTGGTTCGGCGTGAGGATCGGCTGATTCCACGAGGGTGAAACACCCACCGCGAGGTGGTTCGCCGTCTCACCTCGCCCGAAAGTCCCCGGCACGACGAAGGGCGGCCGGGCCGTCGGCCCGGCCGCCCTCCTCAGGCGTTTCGTCGGATCAGCCGCGCTGCTTGAGCCGCGAGCGCTCGCGGCCGCGCAGGTTGGCGTCCAGCGTGACCTTGCGGACGCGGATGACCTCCGGGGCCACCTCCACGCACTCGTCGGACGCGCAGAACTCCAGCGCCTCCTCCAGCGAGAGCTTGCGGGGGCGGGCCAGCGTCTCCATCACGTCGGCCGTGGAGGAGCGCATGTTCGTGAGCTTCTTCTCGCGGGTGATGTTGACGTCGAGGTCCTCGGCGCGCGGGTTCTCGCCCACGACCATGCCCTCGTACGCGTCGGCGCCCGGCTCGACGAAGAACGTGCCGCGGTCGGCCAGCTGGATCATCGCGTAGGCGGTGATGGAGCCGGTGCGGTCGGCGACCAGCGAGCCGTTGTGGCGGGTGCGGATCTCGCCCGCCCACGGGCCGTAGCCCTCGGAGACGGCGTTCGCGATGCCGGTGCCGCGGGTCTCGGTGAGGAACTCCGTGCGGAAGCCGATCAGGCCGCGCGACGGGACCACGTAGTCGAGCTTGATGCGGCCGGTGCCGTGGCCCGACATGTTCTCCATGCGGCCCTTGCGGTTCGCCAGCAGCTGCGTGACGGCGCCCAGGTGCTCCTCTGGGCAGTCGACGGACAGGCGCTCGAACGGCTCGTGGACCTTGCCGTCGACCACGTGCGTGACGACCTGGGGCTTGCCCACGGTCAGCTCGAAGCCCTCGCGGCGCATCTGCTCGACCAGGATGGCGAGCGCCAGCTCACCGCGGCCCTGCACCTCCCAGGTGTCCGGGCGCTCGGTCGGCAGGACCTTCACCGACACGTTGCCGACGAGCTCGGCGTCGAGGCGGGCCTTGAGCACGCGGGCGGTGAGCTTGGTGCCGCCGTTGCGACCGGCCAGCGGCGAGGTGTTCACACCGACGGTCATCGAGATGGCCGGCTGGTCGACCGTGATCCGCGGCAGCGCCTCGGGGTTCTCGGCGTCCGCCAGCGTGTCGCCGATGGTGATGTCCGGGATGCCGGCGATGGCGACCAGGTCACCCGCGCGGGCGAGCTCGGCCGGCTGGCGGTCGAGGGCCTCGGTGATCAGCAGCTCGGTGATGCGGACCTTGACGGGCTCGCCGTTCTCGCGGCACCACGCCACGGTCTCGCCCTTGCGCAGCGTGCCCCGGTGGATGCGGCACAGCGCGATGCGGCCGAGGAACGTCGAGGCGTCGAGGTTCGTGACCAGCGCCTGGAGCGGGCCGTCGACGTCGACGTGCGGGGCGGGGATGTGCTCGAGCAGCACCTGGAACAGGGTGTCGAGGTTCTCCTCGTCCGGCAGGCCGCCGTCCTCGGGCTGGGTCAGCGAGGCGCGACCGGCGCGGGCGGAGGCGTAGACGACCGGCAGGTCCAGCACGGAGTCGTCCGCGCCGACCTCGGTCGCGAGGTCCAGCAGCAGGTCGTGGGCTTCCTCGACGACCTCGGAGATCCGGGCGTCGGGGCGGTCGACCTTGTTGACCAGCAGGATCACCGGCAGACCGGCGGCCAGGGTCTTGCGCAGCACGAAGCGCGTCTGGGGCAGCGGGCCCTCGGACGCGTCGACCAGCAGGACGACGCCGTCGACCATGGACAGGGCCCGCTCGACCTCACCGCCGAAGTCGGCGTGGCCGGGGGTGTCGACGACGTTGATGATCACGTCGCCGTCCGGCGTGTGCCTGCGCACCGCCGTGTTCTTCGCGAGGATCGTGATGCCCTTCTCGCGCTCCAGCTCGCCCGAGTCCATGACCCGGTCGACGAGCTCGGCACGCGCGGAGAAGGCGCCGGACTGGCGCAGCATGGCGTCGACCAGGGTGGTCTTGCCGTGGTCGACGTGCGCAACGATCGCGACGTTTCGCAGGTCGGTGCGCGTCTGAAGGGCAGACGCGGTGGCCGTGGGCACGCAGAACTCCTATGAGCTTCGAAGGCGTTGGAGGGGCTCGCGCCGGAACACGTCGATGCGCACAGCCGTTTCGAATACTACCGGCCGGAGCGGCATTACCACACAGGTGTGCCCAGTGAAGTGAGCCTCACCTACTCTGGTGACAGGTGTCGGAGTGGAGAGCGACCTGTGGCGAAAAAGCTCAAGAAGAAGTGTTGCCGGTCCACGCCCCGATGCAAGCGCTGTCCGGTCCCGTTCCTGCTCAAGGAGCGTGACAAGGCCCGCAAGAAGGCAGCGAAGAAGGCCGCCAAGGCGGCCAAGAAGGCGCAGAAGAGCTCTTGAGCACGACGACCCGCCGGTGCCTGGACACGGCGCCGGGCCTGCTTGAGCTTCACTCGATGGAGCGCGCGCACGTCGATCGGCCCCGTTTCACGTGCGCAAGCTCACGCCGAAATCGCCGGTGCGGAGGCTCCCGCCGACGCGCACGACGCCATCAGGGCCGTCGTCACGGCACCGGGCAACCCGCACACCCGCCTGTCCGGCCTTCCCCGGCATCCAGCGCCGGAACGTCAGTGCTGGAGAACGGCTTCGTTCAGCTTCACCAGCTCCGGCGCCGTCCGGGTCGCCTCGAACTCGCAGATCTCGTACGTCACGAGCTTCTGCACGGCCCACGGGTCCGTGGCGAGCAGCGCCTCGAGCTTGCCCCTGGGCATGGGCCGCGTGATGATCACACCTCCCGTCCTCGGCACCTGACGCCCCGAAGCGAGGAAGAGACCCCGCTCGTACTGCTTCTCGACCCACTCGCGGTGGTCGGGGAGGGCGTAGTCGATCTGTTCCAGCGGCGCGGCGTACTTCAGCAGCACGATGAACATGCTTCGACGGTAGCCCTATACTCGCGAACGTGCGCACGATGAACTCCCGCTGGCAGGCCGCTCTCAGGCGGCCGTGACAGCAGTGCGCTGACGCGAACACAGGCCGCCCGGAAGGGCGGCTTTTCTGTGCGTTCACACCGGGCGGTCTCCACTCGAAGGGACCGTTCCACCATGATCCGCTTGTCCGCCATCACCCCCTCCGGCCAGGTCCACCTGGGCAACTACCTCGGCGCCCTGCGGACGTGGGCGCGTGAGGGCACCGCGGAGGACGTGTACTTCATCAGCGACCTGCACGCGATGACGTCCTCGCACAACCCGCAACGGCTGCGATCACTGACGCGCGAACAGCTCGCGGTGCTCGTCGCGGCCGGCATCGACCCCGCCAGCGTGTGCGTGCAGAGCGACCTGATCCGGGAGCTGGGAGCGCTCAACTGGGTGCTGGAGTGCACCTGCACCTACGGCGAGGCCGCGCGCATGATCCAGTTCAAGGAGAAGTCGCTCGGCCGCGACTCGGTGCGGCTCAGCCTGCTCACCTACCCGGTGCTGATGGCGGCGGACATCCTGTTGCAGGGCACCGCCGAGGTCCCGGTCGGCGAGGACCAGCTGCAGCACGTCGAGCTGGCCAGAGCTCTCGCCCGGCGGTTCAACCACGCCTACGGCGAGGCGTTCATCGTGCCGGCGGCGGTGGTGCCGAAGGTCGGTGCGCGGATCAAGGACCTGTCGGACCCGGCGCGGAAGATGGACAAGTCCGCACAGAGCTCCGCCGGTGTCGTGTTCGTGCTCGACGACCCCGATCTGGTGCGGCGCAAGGTGAAGCGGGCCGTCTCGTCGACGGAGGGCATCACGAACCTGACCGAGATCCTCTCCTCCTGCACCGGCAAGGAGCCGGAGGACTACGCGGGGCGGTTCGCCGAGCTGAAGAACGACGTGGCGGACGCCGTGGTCGAGGAGCTGCGCCCGGTGCGCGCCCGCACGCTGGAGCTGCTCGCCGACCCGGCCGAGCTGGACCGCATTCGCACGGCGGGCGCGGACCGGGCGCGCGAGCGGGCGCGGCACCGGCTGGCGGGGGCGTTGCGCCTGGCCGGGCTCAGCTGAGGAGCTCCTGAAGGGCGGGCACCAGCACCCGGTCCGCCGGCAGCCAGTCCACACCGGGCAGCTCGGCGGCGGTGAGCCACCGGACGGCGTTGTGCTCCAACGCCTCCGGCTCACCGCCGCCGAGCTGTGCCGCGAAGATCCGCAGCACCAGCTCACCTCGCAACGGCACGTCCGGCCCGACCTGGTCGCCGACCACGACGGAAACGCCCAGCTCCTCGACGCACTCGCGGGCGAGCGCCTCCTCCGGCCGTTCGCCGGACTCGACCCGTCCGCCCGGCAGTTCCCACTGCCCCGCATGGCTTTCCGGATAGGAGCGCTGCTGCGCGAGCAACCGTCCATCCCGGACGATCGCGGCACCGACGACCACCTCGCCGTCCCGCAGCTCCGCGCACCGCGCGGCGAGCAGCTCCGACCGCTTCCGCAGCACCCGCAACGCGATCGACCGCGCGACGGTGACGTCCGCGAACCGCCCGACGACCCCGCGCACGGTCTTCCAGCCGACCCGGTCGACCACCAGCGTCCCGGCCGCGGTGACGACGAGGTCCGTGTGCAGCTCCAGGAAGTCCCCCGCGGCCGACAGCCCGGACAGGTCCGCCCGCGTCACCTCCAGCCGCACGCCGAACGGCCCGGTGAGCACGTCCCCGAGCCCCAGCAGCGGCCCCGGGACCTTCACCCCGAACGCGCTGATCAGCGCGGTGTCCAGCAAGGCTCCGGCAACAACGGCAACAGGCGCGTCAACCAGTGCCGACGCTCGCAACTCTGGCACCGGAGTTGCCTACCAGGACGGCCAGCGGATCTCCAAACGCGCACCACCGGCGGGCGACTCGGCGGCCAGCACCGACCCGCCGCGGCGCCGCACGAGGTGCGCCACCAGCGCGAGCCCGAGCCCGAACCCGCCGGAGCTCCGCCCGCGGTCCTCCTCCACCCGGTAGAACCGGTCGAACACCTTGCCGCGGTGCTCGGCGGGAATCCCGTGCCCGTCGTCGTCCACGAGCAACCGCACGTCCCGCCCGACCGGCACGAGCGTCAGCGTGATCGTCGAGTACGCGTACCGCGCCGCGTTCCGCAACAGGTTGTCCAGCACCAGCTCGACCTCGGACCGCGTCGCCGACACCAGACAGGCCGCGGGCGGCGCGTTCAACCGCACCAGCAGCTCCGTGCCCAGCCGCGAGATGGCCGACTCCGCCTCCAGCACCAGGTCCACGGCCTCGGCCCGCGGCGGCGCCCCGGTGTCGGCCCGAGCCAGGATCAGCAACGCGTCCACCAGCGCGCTGAGCCGGATCGACTCCTCGACCACCGACTCCAGCACCTCGATCGAGAAGTCCGGGTCCGGGTGCGCCACCGCCACCTCGGCCTGCGCCCGCACCGAGGCGACCGGCGACCGCAGCTCGTGCGCCGCGTCCCCGGTGAACCGCCGCAACCGGTCGGTTGCCTCGTCCCGCCGCGCCAGCAACCCGTTCAACGCCTCCGCCAACGCGCGCAGCTCGTCCCGCGCGAGAGGCACCGGCAACCGCTCCCCGTGCGGCAGCTCCCCCGCCGCGACCCGCATCCGTTCGACGGGCCGCAACGACGACCGCACCGAAAGCCACGTGGCGATCCCGACCAGCCCGGCCACCAGCACAGCCGCGAACGCCAGCCACCGAGTCCCCAGCGTGTTGGCGTTCTCGTAGCCGAGCAACGTGCTCCCGTACACCTCCAGCCGAGGCGTCCCGTCCTCCGAGAACACGACCCGCCCCCGGAACCGGTGAGCGGACGCCCCCTCCACCCGCAACACCGGCTCCCCGGACCGCAACGCCCGGATGTCTTGAGCGGTCAGCGAAAGCGCGGGCAACCCGTCCACCGGAACCCCGGACACGTCCAGCACCCGGGGCGCCGCCTTGGCCAGCTCCTGGTCCACCGCCGAGATCTGGATCCGCCCGATCAACGCGGGCGCCAGCCCCGTGAACGCGACCAGGCACAACAACGCCACCCCGGTGGCCACCACGGTGATCCGGAACCGCAACGTCCGCCGCAGCCACCAGCGGCGAGGACTCACTTGTTCCCCAACGCACTGTCAAGGTCCGAAGTGGACGCGATGTACCCGTGCCCCCGGATGGTCCGCACGACCTCCCCGGCCCCCACAGCCTCCAGCTTGCGCCGCAAGTACCCGACGTACACCTCGACAGCATTGCGCGTGGCCGCCTGCTCGTCCCCCCAGACAGCCCGCAACAGCTCGTCCTTGGTGACAACAGACCCGGCCCGGGAAGCCAGCACGTCCAGCACCGCGTACTCCCGGGGCGACAGGGACACGTCCTGCCCGTCCCACCGAACCTCACGCAACCCGCGGTCGACAACGAGCTTCCCCAACGTCAACCGCCGCCGAGCCCCACCCCCACGCCGCAACAAAGCCCGGACCTGAGCCACCAGCACCACAAAGCTGAACGGCTTGACCAGATACCCGTCAGCCCCCAGATCCAGCCCGTCGGCCTGGTCGATCTCCCCGTCCTTGGCCGACACCATCAACACAGGCGTCCGAACCCCGTCGGCCCGCATCCGCTGCAACACCCGGTACCCGGACAGCCCGGGCAACATGATGTCCAGCAACACAACGTCGAACGCCCCGGTCAACGCCACCCGCAACGCGGTGGGGCCATCAGCCGCCGTGACGACTTCCATCCCCTCGGCGGCAAGCCCACGCTCCAACGCCCGACGCACGCCGACTTCGTCGTCCACGACCAGCACCCGAGGCTTCACCCCCACAGCATGCCGCCCCACCCACCCCGGCGCCCGCAACCCCTCAGCCGACTCTCAGCGAAGCCGAAGGCGAGGCGGGCCGCCCGCACGGCGACCACCCGCGCGGTGACCCCGTCCAGCCCGCCGAAACGATCACCTCACCCGCCAGACCCGCAGGTAGAACCGGTCTCAGCACCATCTCAGCAACCCACCCCCAAGCTGTAACCACAAGCCCTTGGAGGAGGGGACCAGAAGATGAACAAGCGAAAGGCGTCCCTGGCCGCGGCAGCGGCCGGTGTGGTCGCCGGTGCGGCAGGTCTCAGCCTGCTCGCCATGCCCGCAGGCGCAGGTCAGCCGCCGTCCCTGCCGGACGTCTCCCCGGAGTCGCTGGTCGAGCAGGTGCTCACGAGCAAGCCGGGTGCGTTCGGCGGCACGGTGGAGGTCGACAACCAGCTCGGCCTTCCCGCCATCGCCGAGATCCCGCAGCTCGCGGACGGCAAGCACAGTGCGAGGGTCTGGACGGACGGTGCCGGCAAGGTGCGGCTCGCCCTGCCGAACGGGCAGTCCGAGCAGACCATCGTGAGTGACGGCACGACCACGTGGTCCTGGAACTCCGTGACGAACAAGGTCACGAAGGCCGAGGGCAAGACCGAGCAGCCGGAGGAGGCCAAGGCGATCGACCCGGCCACCGCGGCCAAGGAGATCGTCGGGCTGACGAAGGAGTTCAGCGACATCAGCGTGGACGGCACCGCCCGTGTGGCGAACCGTGCCGCCTACGAGCTCGTGCTGACCCCCAAGGCCAGCGAGAAGACCCTGGTCCGCGAGGTGCGGATCGCGGTGGACTCCGAGCTGAAGATGCCGCTGCGGGTCGCCGTCCTGACGAACGGCACGGCCGAGCCGGCGGGCACCGTCGGGTTCCGGGAGATCAACGTGGGTCCGCAGGACCCGAAGCTGTTCGAGTTCACCCCGCCCGCCAACGCCGAGGTCACCACGCCGGAGGCCGAGAAGGGCGAGCGCGGTGAGCGGCCGGAGGCCGGGTTGGAGCAGGCTCTGCGGGGTGAGAACCCGCAGGTCTTCGGTTCCGGCTGGGACCTGGTCGTCGGGGCGCGGATCCCGGCGGACGCGATGACGCAGGTGCCCGCCGAGGCGCAGGGCCTGGTCGACCGGTTCACGAAGAAGGTCAGCGGCGGCTGGGGCAGCGGTCAGCTGTTCACGACGAAGATCGCGACGGTGCTGATCGCCGACGACGGCCGCGTCGTGGCCGGTGCCGTGCCCGAGCAGGTCCTGTTCGACACGATCGGACAGGTGAAGTGACCACCTCGACCAGCGCGCCGGTGACAGCGCGGAAGAAGGGTGCTGTCGCCGCGCGGACCAGGGGTCTGCGCAAGGAGTACGGGAGCACGGTCGCCGTGGACCGCGTGGACCTGGAGCTGCCGGAGGGGGCCGTGCTCGGCATGCTCGGCCCCAACGGGTCGGGCAAGACGACGACGATCCGGATGCTGCTCGGACTGGTCCGCCCCACGCAGGGGGAGATCGAGCTGCTCGGCAGGCCGCTTCCGGAGGGCGCCGAGCAGTCGCTGCCGCACGTGGGCGCGCTGGTCGAGGGTCCCGGGTTCCACCCGTTCCTGAGCGGGCGGGAGAACCTGGTCCGCTGTGCCGCGTTCGAGCCGCTGCTGCCGAAGAAGCAGATCAAGCAGGCCGTGGAGGACGCGCTCGAACGCGTCGGGCTCGCCCAGGCGGCCCACCGCAGGTACCGGGGGTACTCGCTCGGCATGAAGCAGCGTCTCGGCCTCGCCGCGGCGTTGCTCGTGCCGCGCAAGCTGGTCGTCCTGGACGAGCCGACGAACGGGCTCGACCCGGCGGGCACCCGCGAGATCCGCAGGATCATCGCGGAGCTGCACGAGGCGGGCAGCACCGTCCTCGTCTCCAGCCACCTGCTGAGCGAGGTCGAGGCGACGTGCACGCACGTCGCCGTCCTGCACCGCGGCACCGTCGTCGCCCAGGGCGAGCTGACCGAGCTGTTGCAGGCGGGCGGTTCGGCGCTGCAGGTCGTCACGCCGGACGTGGAGAGCGCGCTCAGCGCGTTGCGGCAGGCGAAGATCTCCGCGCGCCCGCTGAACGAGGGCCTGCGCGTCGAGCTCGCGGGGACGAGCGCGCCGCAGGTGATCGAGACGCTGGTCAAGGCGGGCGTCCAGGTCTTCGAGGCGACCCGCTGGAAGACGGGCCTGGAGGAGCTGTTCGCGCGGCTCACCGAGGCCGAGGAGGCCGAGCGCGGCATGAGCTCGGTGGACACCCTGGACGGGGGCTCGCGATGATCACGCGTCAGTTCGGTTCCGAGGTGCGCTGGATGCTGCGCAGGCCGCGGACGCTCATCGGGTTGCTCGGCCTGGCGCTGGTGCCGATCGTGATCAGCTTCGGCGTCTGGCTGGCCGGAGAGGAGAGCGGTGGTCCCGGGATCGCCGCGATCCTGGGCGGCAACGGCCTGGTCGTGCCGATCTTCACGCTGTTCATGTCGCTCAACCTGCTGCTGCCGCTGGTGGCGTCGATCTGGGCGGCGGACGGCCTCGCGGGCGAGGCGCAGCACGGCACGCTGCGCGGGCTGCTGGTCGCGCCGGTGTCCCGCGTGCGGCTGCTGTTCGTGAAGCTGTTCGGGCTCACCGCGATGTCGTTGCTCGCCGTCACGCTGATGGCGGTCGTCGGGATCATCGCCGGTACGGCGTTCCTCGGCACGGACGGCATGACCACGTTGTCCGGCACCACCTTGGGCACCGGCGAGGGTCTGCTGCGGATCGCGCTGTTCATCGTGCTGGTGACGTTCCAGATGGTGTCGATCGGCGCGGTGGCCCTCGCGGTCAGCGCGACGACGGAGCACCCGCTGGTCGTGCAGGCGGCCACGATGGTCTCGATCATCGTGTTCCAGGTGCTGGGCCAGTTCCCGGCGCTCGACTGGCTGCACCCGTTCCTGATCACGACCGGCTTCCCCGGCCTGATCGACGTGATGCGCGACCCGGTCCCGCTCGACCAGATCTGGGACAGCACCCTGCTCGCAGGCTGCTACCTGCTGATCGGCACGGGCCTGGCCGCGCTACGCCTCATCACGAAGGACAACTGACCCACCGCTCCCCCAGGCCGCACGCGGGGGCCCTTCGTACTGTCACATAGTACGAAGGGCCCCCGCGTGAGGTGGGCGGGAGCGGTGGGCGGGGAGCGGGGGCGGGGAGCGGTGGGCGGGGAGCGGTGGGCGGGGAGCGGTGGGCGGGGAGCGGTGGGCGGGGAGCGGTGGGCAGGGAGCGGTGGGCGGGGGCGGTCAGCGGCGGAAGCCGCCCTCGCTGTTGATCACCTGGCCGGTGATCCACGCGGCGTCGGGGGTGCAGAGCCAGGAGATCAGCCGGGCGGCGTCGTCCGGCCGGCCCCAGCGCTTCAGCGGCATCCGCTCGTGCACGAAGTCCGTCAGCTCCGGCCCGGCCCACCCGGTGTCGGTCGGGCCGGGGTTCACCGCGTTGACGGTGATGCCCCGGTCCGCGAGCTCGTGGGAGAGCGTCCCGACCACGGCGTGCAGTGCGCCCTTCGACGCCGCGTAGGCGATCTCGCCGGGCATCGGCCCGAGGTTCTGCCCGGACGTCAGGAACACGATCCGTCCGCCGTCCGGCCTGCTCCACTGCCTGGCAAACGCTTGCGCCAGCAGGATCGACGACCGCGCGTTCACCGCGTAGTGCCCGTCGAGCATCGCGGCGTCCAGCGAGCCCAGCGGCCCGTCTCCGCCCGACCGCGCGTGGTTGCACACCAGCACGTCGACCCGCCCGAACGCCTCGACCGCCGCGGCCATCAGCCGGTCCGGCGCGTCGGCCTCGGCCAGGTCCACGCCCAGCCCGCGAGCACCGAGCTCCGCCAGCACCTCGTCGACGTCGTCCGCGCCCCACGGCTGCGACGCGTCGTGCGCGGCGTGGTGCTGCACGAACAGCTCCGCGCCCAGCCCCGCGAGCCGGGACGCGATGGCGTAGCCGATCCCCTGCCGCCTGCTCACACCCGTGACCAGCGCGACCCGTCCGTCGAGTTGTCCCATGCCCGGCATCCCTACCCGACGCGCGCGACCCCGTCCAAGTCGATCGCGAGCCGCACCCGGTCACCGACCTCGGTCATCGGCCCCACGGCCTCGTACTCCGCGCCGCCGATCTCCACGAGCAGCCGCACGTGGTCACGCCGGTGCACCCGTTCCAGCACGGTGCCCTCCATCAGCCCGTCGGGGTCGACCCGCAGTGCCGTGGCACGCAGCCCGACCCGTTCCAGGTCCAGGCCGACGAACGACCCCGGCACGAACCTCGTGCACCCCAGGAACTTCGCGGTCTCCACGTCGACCGGCGCCGACCACACCTCGGCGGGCGGCCCGACCTGCACGACCCGGCCGCGCGACATGATCGCCACGCGGTCGGCCAGCGTGAACGCCTCGTCGTGGTCGTGCGTCACGACCAGCGCCGTCGTCGCCGCCTCCCGCAGCAGCCGCGCCAGGTCGACCGCGAGCTGCTCGCGCAGCACCCGGTCCAGCGCCGACAGCGGCTCGTCCAGCAGCAGCAACCGCGGCGACGGCGCCAGCGCCCTGGCCAGCGCCACCCGTTGCTGCTCACCGCCGGACAGCTGGGTCACCCGGCGCCCCGCGTACCCCTCCAGCCCGACCAGTTCCAGCAGCGACAGCACGCGCTTGTCGCGTTCCTCCCGGTCGACGCCGCGCATCCGCAGCCCGAACGCCACGTTGCCGGCGACCGTGCGGTGCGGGAACAGCTGCCCGTCCTGGAAGACCAGCCCGAACTCGCGGCGGTGCACCGGAACCCCTGCCAGGTCGGCCGAATCCCACGACACCACACCGGAAGTCGGCTTCTCCAGGCCCGCGATCGTGCGCAGCAGCGTCGACTTCCCGCAGCCGGACGGCCCGAGCAGCGCGACGACCTCGCCGTCGGCCACCGACAGCGACACGTCCGACACCGCCTCCGTCCGTCCATAGCGGACGGTGATCGAGTCCAGCTCCAGCGCCATCAGAACTCCCCGCTGCTCGGCACGCGCAACCGTTCGATCAGCAGCACGCACCCGACCGTCACGACCATCAGCAGCGCGCACGCCGCGTAGGCCATCTGGCTGTTCAACTCGCCGGGCCGCGACATCAGCCGCGCGATCACCACCGGCAGCGTCGGCGCGTCCGGCCTGGCGAGGAAGCTCGTCGCCCCGAACTCCCCCAGCGCCACCACGTAGCCGAACCCGGCCGCCGCCACCAGCGACCGCCCGACCAGCGGCAGGTCCACCTCGCGCCACACCCGCAGCGGCGAGGCGCCCAGCGTGGCCGCCGCCTGCCTCAGCCGTTCGTCGACGGCCCTCAGCACCGGCAGCACCATCCGCACGACCAGCGGCGTCACGACCAACGCCTGCGCCAGCGGCACCAGGTACGGCGAGGTGCGGAAGTCGCCCGGCAGCGCGTCCATCGTGATCAGGTAGCCGAAACCGACCGTCACCGCGGACACCCCGAGCGGCAGCATCAGCGCGGTGTCGAGCACCTCGGCGAACCGGCTGCCGGACCGCCGCAGCCCGACCAGCACCACCGCCGAGAACACCCCGACGACCAGCGCGACCAGCGTCGCGTCGAACGCCGTCCGCAACGAGTTCATCGCGGCGTCGAGCCCGGTCACGGCGAGCGTGCCGCGGTCGCCGCGGGTGGTCAGCGCCACGTACCCGGCGAAGCTCCATCCGTCCCGTGTGGACAGTGACCGCGTCACCAGCCCGACGACCGGCGTCAGCAGCGCCACCACGACGGCGACGGCGGCACCGACGACGTACCACTCGCCACCGGACGGCCGCCGCGCCAGCTCTTCCCTGCCGCGCAACGACAACGCGGTCTCACGGCGACGCCGGGCGAGCGCGCCCAGCACCAGCACCGCCAGCACGGCGAAGAACTGCAGCAACGACAGGGCCGCCGCACCGGACAGGTCGAACAGCTCGACCGTCCGCAGGTAGATCTCGGTCTCCAGGGTCCGGTAGCGCGACCCGCCGAGCACCAGCACCACGCCGAAGCTGGTGGCGCAGAACAGGAACACGACAGCGGCGGCGGACCCGATCGCGGGCGCCAGCGCCGGCAGCACGACGGACACGAACGCCCTCGGCCGAGACGCGCCGAGTGCCCGTGCCGCGTCCTCGGCCCGCCGGTCGGTGTGCGCCCACAGCCCGCCGACGGTCCGTGCGACCACGGCGACGTTGAAGAACGCGTTGGCCAGCACGATCGGCAGCACCCCGCCGTCGGGCCAGAACGTCCGGAAAGCCAGCCCCACCACCACGGTCGGCAGGACGAACGGCACCATCACGGCCGCACGCACGAAACCGAGCCCGCGCACCCGGCAACGCGCCAGCACGAACGCCACGGGCAGCCCGGCGACGACCGCCACGACCGTCGACGCCGCGGCCTGCCCGAGCGTGAAACCGACGAGCTCCCAGGTCTCCCCGGCGAACACCTCCCGCAGAACCCCGCCCTCGCGCAGCCCGAGCGACACGATCGCCAGCACGGGCCACGCGAAGAACAACCCGAGGAAGGCCAGCGGCAGCACCGCCGCCACCGACCACCCGGTGCGGGACGTCGGGAACAACCGCCGGGGTGGCTTCTGGGGTGACTTCAGCCCTGCACGAGCTTGCGCCACTGCTCGACCCACGCTTCGCGGTTGTCCTTCACCTTGTCCGCGGGGAGCGTCTGCGGGTTCTGCGGGAGCGGCGCGTCCTTGGCCCACGACTCGGGCAGCGCGACGCCCTCGCGGGACGGGTAGACGTACATCTGCTCCGGCACCTGGGCCTGGAACTTCTCGCCCAGCAGGAAGTCGAGGACCTTCCGCGCGTCGTCGGGGTTCTTGGCGCCGGACAGCACGCCCGCGTACTCGACCTGGCGGTAGCAGGTGTCCAGCACGGCCTTGGTCCTGCCCTCCTCCGCCGACGGCGACGACGCGTAGGACACGACGATCGGCCGGTCGCCCTTGGTGGCCGAGAACTCCTGGTTGTACGCCTCTTCCCAGCCGCTCACGACCTTGACGCCGTTGGCCTTGAGCTTGCCCCAGTACTCCTGCCAGCCGTCCTCGCCGAACTTCGCGATCGTGCCGAGCAGGAACGCGAGACCGGGCGACGACGTGGCCGGGTTCTCGACGACGAGCATGTCCTTGAACCGCGGGTCGACGAGGTCCTCGTACGACTTGGGCTCGTCCCCGCCGAGCTTGGTCGGGTCGATGTTGAGACACACGTCACCGACGTCGACCGCGTGCAGCCGGTTCGTGTCGTCGGCCTGGTAGCGCTGCGCGCCCTTCGACGCCTCCGGCGAGGCGTACTCGGCGAACACGCCCTCGCTCAGCGCCCGCGACGCGAACGTCGAGTCGACGCCGAACGCGACGTCGCCGATCGGGTTCGACTTGGTGAGCACCAGCTTGTTGGTGAGCTCACCCGCGTCCCCGCTCGCGAGCTGCTTCACCGTGATCCCCGAGGACTTCTGGAACTCCTCCAAGACCTCGGGCAGCACGGCGAACGAGTCGTGCGTCACCAGCGTGACCTCGCGCGCGGACGACGAGCTCGACGTCCCGCCCGAGCACCCGGCCAGCGCCACCGCGGCCGTCGCCAGGACAGCGAAGATCCTTCTCACGTCAAACCTCTCCCTACGCCGGTATGACCCGGATCAGGTGGACGGTCGAGGGCTTGCGAGCCCTCCTCTCAGCCCGGCGCTTCACCGGACTCCCGTGGCAAACGCGCAGCCTACGTGACTTGGTGGGACGATCGGGACATGGCCGAGCTGCTGAGCGACGATCAGTTGGACGACGTGCTGCCGAAACTGCCAGGGTGGACCGCCCAGGAGGCGGCCCTGGTGCGGACGGTCGAGCTGGAGAGCTACGCGCAGGCGATCATGGTCGTGAACCGGGTGGCGGAGATCGCCGAGAACGACAACCACCACCCGGACATCGACATCCGCTACAAGTCGCTGACGTTCCGGCTCAGCACCCACCACAAGGGCGGCATCACCGCCCTGGACGTGAGCCTCGCCGAGGAGATCGACGGCGTCCTGGACGCCCTCAGCTCGTGACGGACGCCTCGGCGGGCGCCTCGTCCGCGACCGCCCCGGTCTTGCGCCTGGCCGCCAGCCCGATGGCGACGAGCGTCAGCATCCCCGCCGCCGGATAGCCCCAGCCGAGCACGACGTAGTACCAGGGGCGCGGGAAGTCCCAGATGTTCGGCTGGGCGAGCAGCAGGAACGAGATCAGGTAGCCGCCGGTCAGCACCACCCACAGCCCGGCGGTGATCTTGCACAGCAGGTGTCCGCCCTCGTAGACGAGCCACAGCAGGGCGGGCACCATCCACACCCAGTGGTGGCTCCACGAGATCGGCGAGACCAGCAGGCCGAGCATCTGCACGCTGACGATCAACGCCAGCACGTCCTTGGTCTTGCTGACCGCGAACCACGTCAGCGCCGCCGCCACGAGCACGGCGACGATGTAGATGACACCGGTCTTGACGTCGTAGCCGACCGTCCGGCTCAACGCGCCGCGCATCGACTGGTTGATCGCACTGCCGACCGGCCCGACCCGGCTCGCGTCACCGAGCAGCGAGAACCAGAACTTGTCCGACTGCGCCGGCGAGATCGCCCAGCCGATGCCGTAGACCACGACGAAAGCGACGAACGACCACACAGCGGCCATCCACCGCCGCTGCAGCAGGAAGTACAGCCCGGAGATCGCGGGCGTCAGCTTGATGCCGGCCGTGAACCCCACCCCGGCGCCACCGACCCAGTTGCGCGCACTGGCGAGCGTGCCGATCAGGATCGCCGCCAGCACCAGGTTGATCTGCCCGTAGTTGAGCGTCGTGCGCACCGGCTCGATCCACAGCACCAGCGCCGTCCACAGCATCGCGCGCCGCGGGTCGCCCAGCTTCAGCAGCTTGAGGCTGGTGCGCACGATGAAGTACAGGCAGCCGAGGCAGATGAGCTGCCAGACCCACCGCGAGGCTTCCCACGGGATCCAGCTCATCGGCGTGAAGATCGCCGCCGCGAACGGCGGGTAGGTGAACGGCAGCGGGAACACGTCCGCGTACTGGTCGAGCCGCCACTCGTACAGGTCGCCCTGGAACAGGTGCGGCGACCCGTTGCGGTACACCAGCAGGTCGATCATGGTCATCTTCGTCTGGAAGGCGACCATGAACAGGTGCCCGATGACCGACAACGCCAGCAACCACGGTGCTACGGAGAGCACACGCGCTTCCACAGCACGAAGTTTCACGCGGAAAACGTTACCCGAGGGAACTTCCGGGGGTACTCAGACGTCAAGTAGTACGGGAGATCGCGTTAAGGGGAGTTTTTCCAGTCATGTCTGCTGATGTCATCGTTGCCGTTGTCGCTGCCTTGGGAATGCTGGCCGTCGCGTTCGGCGTCTTCGCCGCCGCCGCCCGCACCAAGAACAGCTTGTGATCTTGTACGCGTGATCTTGTGAGCACGCACGAAGGGGGAGCCTCCACTGTGGAGGCTCCCCCTTCGTAGTTCACTACCGGGGTGGCGCTGGATCAGAAGTAGTGCGCGCGCCCGCCGACCGGCTTGCCCACGGCACCCAGGACGGCGAGGATCGCGCCGATCACCAGGAGCACCACGCCGAGCGTCGTCAGGATGCTGATACCGGCCAGCCATCCGACGACGAGCAGAATCAGACCGAGGACGATCATGACACCTCCAGGTGGGGAATCCTGGACTGTGGATACCCGACATAGCTAGGTACAAACCTGGTCGAGTGAAGCAATCAGTTCCCGGACCTCGTCCACCTCAGCGGGACGCTGACTCTCGTAGAGGGGCAGCGCCTCGAGGGCCAGCTCACGGGCGCCCCTCCGATCGCCGGCCAGTGCCCGAGCCCTGGCCAGTTTCACGATGACCACGGCGAGTTCGTACGCGTCATGGATGCCACGGACGATGCGCACGGCCGTCTCGAAACTCTCCGTCGCTGGCACATGCTCGCCGCGTTCGAGGTAGATGTCACCGAACGTCTCGTACAGGGTGCTGAGCATCACCGAGCCGGGCTCGTTGATCTCGCCGAGCAACAGATGAGCCTCCTGGCAGAGCTCCAGCGCGCGGTCGTTCTCCCCCACCAGGTGACTCGCTCTGCCCAGGGCCGTCAGGTAGCTGAACTTCTCGTAGACGCGTTCCAAGCTGATGCCCAGCGAGTAGACGCCTTCCAGAACCTGCAAGCTCTCGGCGTATCTGCCCTGCGCCTCGTACATGAAGGCAAGCCCACGGGCAACGTGGACTTGACCATCGGTGTCCTGAAGCTCCTCGTCACAGCGCAGCGCTTCCCTCAGGTGACGTGTGGCAGCGTCGAAGTCCTGCCGCTTGAGGTGCAGTGACGCCAACGAACGGTTGAGACGTGACTCGCCGAACAGGCTGCCCTGCCGCCGAGCTGCGGCGAGCCCGCGCATCTGGACGTCCACTGACTCGTCCACATGGCCGCGCCGCCTGAGGTAGATGTGCATCGAGTAGGCGAAGGTCCAGAGGATGTCGTCCGCGCCGACCGCATCCATCTGCGTCGCCACCCCGAGAAGCACCTTCCGTTCGGTGTCGTACCACCTGTGAGCGGACTTGATGTCCGCGAGCGGCACCACCACCGTGTCCGGCGCGGGGGTGGGCAGCTCTGTCCAGCGGCCCAGCCCGTCGATCAACAACCTGGCCGCCCAGGTCGTGTGCAGGTAGTGGTCGAACATGCGCTCACGGGCTTCGGCCCGGCGCTCCTGCGGCAAGTCGGCGCTGCGTTCCACCGCGTAGTCGCGCAGCAGGTCGTGGAGGACGAACCGCCCGTCGGAAGTCTTCGTCACCAGGCTGCTCGTGACGAGCTCGTCCAGCACCTCTCGCGCGTCGGCCGGCGTCAGCGCGGCGAGGCTGGCCACAGCCGCGTCGGAGAAGTCGGGGCCGGGGTGGAGGCCCAACAGCACGAACACCTCGGCGGCGACCTCGCTCACGGATCTCAACGACCACGAGAACACCGCACGGATGTCCGTCGACGGGTCGTCGATGTCCAGCGCGTCGAGCCGCTCCTGCTCCAACTCGTCCGCGAGAGCGGCGAGCGGCTCCCCGTACGCCGCCCTGGCCGCGACGATGCCGAGTGCGAGCGGCAGTCCCGCACACCTCTCCACCAGCCGCGAGACCGCTTCCCGCTCCGCGGCGACACGTGCCTCGCCGATCCTCTCGACCAGCAGCTCGACAGCCGCCTGCCTGCCCAGCACGTCCAGCGTGATGAGCTGCTCACCGCCCCCAGCGACCAGTCCGGAGATGCGGGTGCGACTCGTGACGAGCATCAGACCGGCGGTTGCCCCGGACACCAGGGGCAGGACGTGGTCACCGTCTCTGGCATTGTCGAGCAGCACCAGCAGGCGGCGCTCCGCCACGGCGGACCGGTATGCCCCGAACAGCTCGGCACGACCCAGCGGAACGTCCTCCGCCGGCACGCCCAGCGCGATCAGGAAGTCGCGCGCCACCACCGCCGGGTCGAGCGACTCGGCGCCGGCGCCGAACCCGCGCAGGTTGACGTACAGCTGCCCGTCCGGAAACCGCTTCGCGACCTGATGCGCCCATTCGACGGCGAGCACGGTCTTCCCGACCCCACCGATCCCGTTGATCGCGGAGATGAGCACGGGCTCGCCCGGACGCGTCCTGAGCGTCTCCGTCAGCCGCGCCAACTCCTCCTCACGACCGACGAAGTGCGGATGAGGAGGCGGCAGCTGGCGCGGCACCACCCGAGCGGCCGGAACCTCACCGCGCAACACCTGCTCGTGCGCCTCCCTCAACCGCTGCCCCGGCTCACTGCCGACCTCGTCGAGCAGCTGCTTGCGCACGTCCCGGTAGACCGCGAGGGCCTCCGCCTGTTGCCCGGCGCGGTGCAGAGCGAGCATCAGCTGCGCCCAGAACGTCTCGTGCAGCGGGTGCTTCGCCACCAGCGACCGCAGCTCGGGCACCAGCACGTCCGTGGCGCCGTCCAGATCGGCGTCGATCCGGTGTTCCAGCGCGGTGAGCTGCTCCTCCACCAGCCGAGGCACGTCTTCGCGGTGCAGCGACTCCGACCTGACGTTGCCCAGTGCCGGACCACGCCACAGCTCCAGCGCGGCCCGGTGCTCCCCCCTCGCGACGAGGTCGCGGAACCGCGCGAGGTCGAGCTGACCGGGTTCGACGAAGGCCCCGTAGCCACGCGACGAGGTGCGGACGCAACCGGCCTCACCCAGCGCCTGCCGCAGCCGCAGCACCACTGTCTGCAACGTCTTGTGCGCGCGGGCCGGGGCCGGTGGCTCACCGTCCCAGACGCGCTCGACCAGTTCGTTGACCGGAATGAACTCGTTGGCGCGCAACAACAGCGTGGCCAGCAACACCCGTCCGCGCCCGGCCGGGACGGGCACGGGTCTGCCGTCGAGCAGCACCTCGAGCGGGCCGAGCACCCGGTACTCCACAGTCACACCGTGAACCTACCGAGGCCGTCAGCCGAGTTTCGTCAGGGCCGGTAGGGGTCGGTCAGTGTCAGCGGTGTCCTGGCCTCGTCCAAAGCCGCGGCCGGGAAAGCGGGGCCGACCGTGTAGAAACGGGCTCGGGTACGACCGACCGGTTTGAGGAAGCCCGCCGTGACCAGCTCGCGCAGATCCCGCTGAGCCCGCTGCAAGCCCAGGTCCTCCGCCCTTTCGTAACGCGTCCTGCGCACGCGCCCCGACATCGCCACGTCGTGCAGCGCCGACACCACCCGCTGCTCCAGTCCGCGTTCCTCGGCGAACTCGCCGAGCAGGACCCACACCCGGCTCGACCGGTCGAGCCGGCTGCGCACGGTCTGCGCCTGCTGGTGGTAGGCCGTGAGGTTGAACCGGACCCAGTCGGACACGTCCTGATCCGGGAGGTAGGTGGCGCCACGCCGCTGAAGTTCGCGGTAGTACTCCCAGGTGTTCCCCGGTCGGCCGAGCCACGCCTCGATCGAGGAGAACTCAGGAGCGAGCCCTCCCTCTCGCGCAATCATGAGTGTCTGCAGAGACCGGGACATCCTGCCGTTCCCGTCCGCCCAGGGATGGATGGAGACGAGGTGCAGGTGCGCCAACGCGGCTCGTACCAGCGGATGGCTGCCATCGTCCACGTTCAGCCACTCGACCAGTTCTCCCATCAACGCCGGCACGTCTTCTGCATCCGGCGCCGTGTAGACCGCAATGCTGGGATCACGGGCGTCCGTCACGTACACAGGACCGCGCCGCCATCGCCCGGCAGGCTTGCGCGGAGTGTGCCGGTGTCCCTGCAAAATCCAGTGGAGCGCGTTGAGGAACTCCACGCCGTACCGGAAGTCCGTGACGTCGTGGAGCGTCTGGATGTAAGTCATCATCCGCTGGTAGGCGAGTGTCTCGTCTCGATCCTCCTCGGAGACGTCCACATCACGCTCGCCGACCAAGAGGTCCTCGACGTCAACCGTCGACACCTTGAAGCCCTCGATCGAGTTGGAGGCCGCCACCGCGTCGGCGGTCAAGAACTTGCGCAACCCTTCGGTCCACTTGGTCGGAGTGGACCGGACCTGCAGACGCAAGGAGTCGCGAAGAGCGTCGATTTCCTCGAGGACGCGCCGGTCCTCGGTGTTGAGAGCAGGCGTGGGGAAGAGCACCCACCAAAGATAGATTGACGTAATCATTACGTCAATGCGTCAGATGCGGTCTGGCCAACATGTGGAAGGCTCCTCCGCCGGAGGGGCCTTCCAGGTCGGTCGTCAGACGTTGAGACGGAACTCCACCACGTCGCCGTCGACCATGACGTAGTCCTTGCCCTCCATGCGGACCTTGCCCGCCGCCTTCGCGTCGGCCTTCGCCCCCCCAGAGAGCGCTCACACAGCGTTCATCCCCGGTACGGATCCGTGAGCGTAAGCGGCGCGCGTGCCGCTTCGGTGCCGTCTCCGCTCGGGTCAACGATCATGTACCGCCTCCGGCAATCCGGCGTCGAGATCTCAGGTGGCAGATGCCCCGTCGACCTGACACACGGCCGCGCTGAGCAGGCGCGCACGAACGAGGACCGGTTCGACCAGCGCGTCGCCCACCCGTATCCGGGCGACCGGCCGGCTGCGCGTCCGACGAAGGGCCGGGGCCGAGTTGCGGTGTTCGGTGTTCGGCCGAAACCGAACAGGCCGGTTGAAAAGTCGAAGCGGAACTCCACCGAACTGCATCAGATCCAGGAATCAGTGATAACGATCGCGAAATCTTTCCGCTCGCCTTGACCCACTTCCTGTCGAGCGGAATCTCCGCCTCGATCGACGCGCATCGTTCGCCGTCGGGCCTGTTCCGGAGCGGGGCAGCTCTCTGCGCTCCGTTATTCTGAAGTGAAGCTTTCCACCATCTCAGCGGAGAGCTTCGCGTGATTTCTCAGGCCCTGGGAGAAGAAGAAAAATGCGCACACGTTCCGTAGCTCCAACACTCTGCGCTGTGATCGCACTGACGCTCGCGGGATGTGCGAGCGCAGCCGAATCACCCCGTACCGCGGAAACTCCGGCCCCCTCGGCCACGCCGACCGCGACGCTCTCAGCACCGGCCACCGCTGCTCAGGATGAAGCCGCACACGTTACTCCCGTCGAGGCATACCTCGACTGGCTCACCGCATCGCGGAAGCCAGACGCCGCTCGGGCGTGCGCTCTGATGTCTGCAGATCTGCGGAAACGCATGATTTCCGAGTTCGCCGCGACCCTCGGATCATCGTTCCCCGACTGCGAATCGATGATCGCAACAACCGCAGCCATGTACGCCGCTACAGGAGCCAGCGCCGACGTCGATGTGAAGGTGATGTCCGAGACAGCATCGGAGGCGACGCTGTTCTCCACATACATCGGAAGCGGCAAGTGCGGGACCATCCACCTCACGTCCACCAACGACGGCTGGATCCTCACGGAACAAAGCGAGGGATGCGCCCGCTAGTGCGGTGACCACAATCTCTTCACCGGGTTTCCCGACGCTCAGCAGGGCACCTCACGGCCCGTCTGACCGTCGGGAAACGCGGCAAACGCCGGTGGTCACCGTCTCGTCAACGAACCAGAGTCACGGGTCGAGGACCGGACGATCGTCGACCTGACGAAGCCCACCAGGCGCGCCACTCAGACGTTGAAGCGGAACTCCACCACGTCGCCGTCGACCATGACGTAGTCCTTGCCCTCCATGCGGACCTTGCCCGCCGCCTTCGCCTCGGCCTTCGACCCGGCCGCGACGAGGTCCTCGAACGAGACGACCTCGGCCTTGATGAAGCCCTTCTCGAAGTCCGTGTGGATCACGCCGGCGGCCTGCGGGGCGGTGGCGCCCTGCGGGATCGTCCAGGCGCGCGCCTCCTTCGGGCCCGCCGTCAGGTAGGTCTGCAGGCCGAGGGTGTGGAAGCCGGCGCGGGCCAGGGAGTGCAGGCCCGGCTCGTGCTGGCCGATCGACTCCAGCAGCTCGCGGGCGGACTCCTCGTCGAGCTCCAGCAGCTCCGACTCGACCTTCGCGTCGAGGAACACCGCGTCGGCCGGGGCCACCAGCTCGCGCAGCTCCTTCATGCGGGCCTCGTCGCTCAGGACGCCCTCGTCGGCGTTGAAGACGTAGAGGAACGGCTTGGTGGTGAGCAGCGACAGCTCGCGCAGCAGCTCGCCGTCCACTTCGGACTGCGCGGAGAACAGGGTGCGGCCGGAGTCGAGGATCTCCTTGGCCTTCTTCGCGTTCTCCAGGGCGGCGCGGCGGTCCTTCTGCATCCGCGCCTCCTTCTCGATCCTCGGGATGGCCTTCTCGAGGGTCTGGAGGTCGGCGAGGATCAGCTCGGTGTTGATCGTCTCGATGTCGCTCGACGGGTCGACGCGGCCGTCGACGTGCACGACGTCCGGGTCGTCGAAGACGCGGATGACCTGGCAGATGGCGTTCGCCTCGCGGATGTTCGCGAGGAACTTGTTGCCGAGGCCCTCGCCCTCCGACGCGCCCTTGACGATGCCCGCGATGTCGACGAACGACACGACGGCGGGCACCTCGCGCTCGGAGCCGAAGATCTCGGCGAGCTTGGTCAGGCGCGCGTCCGGCAGCGGCACGACGCCCACGTTCGGCTCGATGGTCGCGAACGGGTAGTTCGCGGCGAGCACGTCGTTGCGCGTCAGCGCATTGAACAGGGTGGACTTGCCGACGTTGGGCAGGCCGACGATACCGAGGGTCAAACTCACGGGGAGCGAGTCTACGGCAGGCCACGGTCGTGTCCGATTTCCGCGAGCCATCGCACGTTGCCGCTGGCAGGATCGATCGCATGGTCATCGACGAAGAACACGCGTACCGGGTGTGCTCCGCACGGGACGCCCGGTTCGACGGGGTCTTCATCCACGCGGTCCGCACGACCGGCATCTACTGCCGGCCGTCGTGCCCCGCGGTGACCCCCAAGCGCCGCAACAGCCGGTTCTTCCCGACTGCCGCCGCCGCGCAGTCCGCGGGCTTCCGCGCCTGCCGCCGGTGCCTGCCGGACGCCGTGCCGGGCTCGCCGGAGTGGAACCTGCGGGCCGACCTCGCGGGCCGGGCGATGCGCCTGATCAGCGACGGCATCGTCGAGCGCGACGGCGTGTCCGGGCTCGCGGCGAAGCTCGGCTACTCGGAACGGCACCTCACCCGCGTGCTCACCGCGGAGCTGGGTGCCGGGCCGTTGGCGCTGGCCAGGGCCCACCGCGCGCACGCGGCACGGCTGCTGATCGAGACGACCGAGCTGCCGTTCGCGGACATCGCGTTCGCGGCCGGTTTCGCGTCGGTGCGGCAGTTCAACGACACCATCCGCATGGTGTTCGCCTCGACGCCGTCCGAGATGCGCGGACGCGGCAAGGCGCCGGTCGGCACGCCCGGCCGGATCGTGCTGCGGCTGCCTTACCGCGCGCCGTTCGACGCGACCGGTCTGCTGCTGCACTTCCGCGCCCACGCGCTGCCGGGCGTCGAGGAGGTCACCGACGACTCCTACGCACGCACGATGTCGTTGCCGCACGGCGAGGCGACCGTGCGGCTGACGTTCCCCGCGGACCACGTCCTGTGCTCGCTGCGCCTCACCGACGTGCGCGACCTCGGCGCGGCGGTGTCGCGGGTGCGGCGGCTGCTGGACCTCGACGCCGACCCGGTCGCCATCGACACGGTCCTGGGCGCCGATCCGGTGATCGGGCCGCTGGTCCGCGAGGTGCCCGGCATCCGGGTGGCGGGGAGCATCGACGGCGCGGAGACGCTGCTGCGGCTCGTGGCGCCGTTCGAGGGCGTGCCGCTGCGGGTCCCGGACGGCGCGCTGACCCACCTGTACTCGGCGGGGGACCACCCCGTCGCCGAGGCCCTCGCGACCGGCAGACTCGTCGTCGACGTGGGCCGCTCGATCGAGGACCTGACCGAGGAGCTCGCCCACCTGGTCGGCGCGAGCGTCGCCGACGAGGTGGCCATGCGGGTGCTGGGCGCACCGGACGTGCTGGTGCTCCCCCGGTCGATGCACGACCAGGCTTCCGGCTGGAAGCCGGAGGAATGGCGACCATGGCGCTCCTACGCCGGAGCACACCTGACGAGGAAGGCAGCGACATCATGAGCATCGCGCACACGTCCACCGTGGACACCCCGGCGGGGCCGTTCACCGCGGTCGTCGCGCCGGACGGGGCGGTGCTGGCGAGCGGCTGGACCGGCGACATCGCCCTGCTGACGCCCCAGATCCACGCGTCGCTGATGCCGTCGGAGATCACCCCCAGGGCCGACCTCGGCGACGTCACCAAGGCCGTCGTCGCCTACCACGAGGGCGACCTGACCTCGATCGACACCGTCGAGGTGCGGCAGAGGTCGGGGCCGTTCCTGCAGCACGCGTGGGACGTGCTGCGCACCGTCCGTCCCGGCGAGCCCGTGACGTACAGCGAGTACGCGGAGCTGTCCGGCCGTCCCGCCGCCATCCGCGCCGCGGCCTCCGCCTGCGCCCGCAACTCGGCGGCGCTGTTCGTGCCGTGCCACCGGGTGATCCGGATCGGCGGCAACCTGGGCGGGTTCCGCTGGGGCCTCGACGTCAAGCGCTGGCTGCTCGCCCACGAGACCCCGACGCCCTGACGGCACTGAGCGCTGCACCAGAGGCTCTGTCCCACCGCTCGCCGCCCACCCGTCCGCGTGTCATCCGACCAGCGGTCGCCGCCTCCTCTGCGTGACGTGGCTTTAGTACGCGGGGGCCCCGCGTACTCGTGGACGGAACGTAGGGCCCCCGCGTACCCGGAGGGAAACACGAAAGAGAGTTGTTAGCGGGGCGGGGCGTTTACGGACAGCACTGCTGGAAGCATGCTTTAGCCGACGAGGTTGATCTCCGGTGCGTGGGCGGTCATCAGCTCCGTGCCGCACCGCTCGCACGACGTCGTGACCGGGTCCGTGCCGGACTGGAGGCGGCCCTCGACGTCCAGCCAGTCGTCCACGCCGCCGTCGCGGCACGTGCGGCAGCCCGACGCGGTGGTTCAGCTCCGCCCACGGCTGCGCGGTCAGCTCGGACGCCTGGACGTCCGGTTGCTCCCGGTCGGTGAAGGGCGCCCACCACGACGTGACGCGGCACCGCAGCCTGCGCTTGGTGCCCGCGTCGGTGGTGTCGAAGGCGCTGACGCGCAGCGGCGCCCGGTGTTCGGCGCCGCACATCCCGTACGGCACGCCGTGCCGCAGCTGCACCACGCGGCCGACGCGCTGGCAGACGAGGCAGTCGGCGGCGAAGCCGAGCCTGTTCGACCACACGAAGTGGGACGCCGGGGTGACCTCGACGCGGGCGGTGACTTCCACGTGGGACAGCACGCCGCCGAGGTTGGGCCGAAGTCAGGCCAGCGACATCTCGAGCGTCGAACCGGTGCGCGCCTTGCGGACCCGCAGCCGTGTCGGGATGCGTTGCCGCAGCTCCTCGACGTGCGAGACGAGGCCGACCACCCGGCCGCCCGCGCGCAGCTCGTCGAGGGTGTTCATGACGATGTCGAGGGTGTCCGAGTCGAGCGTGCCGAAGCCCTCGTCGACGAACAGGGTGTCGAGCAGCGCGCCGCCGGTCTCGTTCGCCACCACGTCGGCCAGGCCGAGGGCCAGCGACAGCGACGCGAGGAACGACTCGCCGCCCGACAGCGTCTTGGCCGGTCGCGAGCGGCCCGAGTAGTCGTCCAGCACGTCGAGGCTCAGGCCGCCGCGGGTGCCGCGGGCGCCAGCGGAGTCGGAGTGCACGAAGCTGTAGCGGCCCTGGCTCATCCGGTGCAGGCGGGCCGACGCGGCGACGGCGACCTCCTCCAGCCGCGCGGCCAGCACGTACGACCGCAGGGTCATCTTCTTCGAGTTCTGGCCGCGGCCGTTGATCACGTCCGTGAGCCCGTCCAGCTCGGCGTAGGCGGCTTCCAGCGGCTCCAGCGACTTCCACTCGGCCCGCAGGCGCGCGGCCAGCTCGCTCACCCGCTCCAGGGCCAGGCGGGCGCGGTCGAGGCGGGTCTGCGCGGAGGACGCGGCCGTGCGGGCGGCGGTGTACCGCGCTGTCACCTCGTCCAGGTCGACCTCGGTGTCCGGGTCGACGTCGGCGAGCTCCTCCAGCGTCGCGAGGGCCGAGGCGCGGGCGCGTTCCCACCTCGCGATCCGGTCGTCCAGCGCCTCCAGCTTGATCGCGGGGCGGTGCGCGGCCAGGGCGGCGTCCACGTCCGGGAAGCCCGCTTCGGCGGCCAGCGCGACGACGGACGCCTGCTGCTCCTCCACGCGGGCCAGTGCGGCGGCACGGGCGTTGCGGCGCTCGTCCAGTTCCACGAGCGCCTTCGCGAGGCGCAGCAGATGGTCGCGGCGGGTCAGGACGTCCTCGTGCTCGCCGCGTGCCTTGTCCAGGCGGGCGCCGCGTTCCTCCACGACCGCGACGAGCGAGGTGTGCTCGGTGCGCAGGCCGACCAGGTCCTGCTCGACCTTGCCCTTCTCCGTCTCGAGGTCGAGCTTCTCGGCTTCGAGGGCGACGAACTCGGTCTGCCGCTGCGACCGGGTGGCGGCCAGCTCCGCCGCCGCGCGGTACTCGGCCAGCACCACGGCCGGGTCGGCGGAGCCCAGCGCCTCCCAGCACGCCTGGATGCGCAGCTCGGCGGAGTGCGCCGCCCGTTCGGCCTCGGTGCGGCGGTCGAGGGCGGTCTGCTCGTCGCGGGCCGCCTCCTCCTCGTCCTTCGCGTCGACGCCGCCCAGCATCGGCTGGGCGGGGGCGGGGTGGCTGGGCGAGCCGCAGACGGCGCACGGCTTGCCGCGCTTGAGGGCAGCGGCCAGCTCGATGGCCATGTTCTCCAGGCGCTGCTGCCGGACCTGCTGCAACACGTCCTTGGCCTTCTGGTGGACGTCGATGGCCTGGTGCAGCTCGTCCCTGGCGCGCTCCAGCGCTTTCGCCGCGACCGGCAGCGCCTCGGCCGCGTCGGCGCGGACCTTCAGCGACTCCAGCCGGCCGGACGCCTCCACGGCGGCGTCGAGCTGGGCCCGGCACCGGGCGAGCCGCTCCGGCAGCACCTCCAGCTCGGCGCTCAGCACCAGCAGCCGCCGTTCGACCTGGTGGGACGAGTTCTTCAGCACCGACAGCTTGCGCACGTCGACCTGCTGGCGTTCGGCCTCGGCGGCCAGCTCGCCCAGCCCTCCCGCCTCCTCGCGGTAGCGCTCGGCGTCCTCCCGCAACGCCGACCCCTCGTAGCCCAGTGCCGCCAACGCCTCCGCGGCCTTGGCCTCGTCGCGGACGGCGAACTTGAACGTCTCCTGGAGCTTCGCGATCTCGGCGTGCGCGGGCACGACGGGACTCGCCCGGCGGGCCGCGTCACGTTCGGCGAACCAGGACGCCGAGTCGGCGGCCTCGACCCGTGCCAGCAGGTCGCGGGCCTCACGAACGCGGCGCAGCTGCTCGGCCTGCACGCGCGCCTGGGCCAGCAACGCGTCGGCCCCGTCGGCCACGCCCGCCGTCTCCTCGGCCAGCACCTCGGCCTCGCGGACGGCGCCGGTCAGCCGGTCCAGCACCGACTCCAGCCAGCCGGGCTCGTCGGACGGCTCCTCGGACGCGGCCTCGGCGACGCGGTGCAGCAGCTTCGCCGCGCCCTGACGGCGTTCCTCCAGCACCCGGCCCGCCGCGACCCGCTTGTCGCGGAACCACTTCTCGACGTCGAGGAAGCGCTCGGTGCCGAAGAGCTTCTCCAGCAGCACCTCGCGTTCGGCCGTGTCCGACCGCAGGAACTTCGCGAACTCCCCCTGCGGCAGCAGCACGACCTGGAAGAACTGCTCGTACGACATGCCCAGCAGGTCCTCGACCGCGCGCGCCACGTCGTCGATGCGGGTGATGCCCTCTCCCTCCCAGCCCTCCAGCCAGGTGAGCGAGCACTTCGCGGGCTGCGTGGTAAAGCCGCCGCCGCGCTTCTTCGGCCTGTCGAACTCCGGTGAGCGCACGATCCGGAACCGCCGCGACTGCACGGTCAGCTCCAGCTTCACCTCCGTGGGCGTCTCCGGGTCGGCGTACTCGCAGCGCAGCTTCTTCACGTCGCCGCGCGCGCCGGGGACCCGGCCGAACAGCGCGAACGCCACCGCGTCGAGCAGCGTCGTCTTGCCCGCTCCCGTGTCGCCGTGCAGCAGGAACAACCCGTCCGCGCCCAGCTCGTCGAAGTCGACCGACTCCGGGTTCGGGTAAGGCCCGAACGCCGTCAGCTCCAAGCGGTGCAGTCTCATTGCTCCTGCTCCCTCGCCACCGATGCGAACGCCTCGCGCAGCAACGACTTCTCCGCCTCGGTGGGCTCGGACCCGCGCGCGTCCGACACGAAGCAGCACGCCACCTCTTCGTCGGACCGGCCGCGCACCCGTTCCGCGTACGTCATGTCGTGCCGCGGCCCCTGCTCCGGCCGCCACTCCACGTGCACCGCGTGCTCGAACCGCTTCTGCAGCTGCCGCAACGCGTCCATCGGCCGCACCGCGTCCGTGAGCACCACGGACAGGAAGTGGTCTTCCAGCGGCTTGTGCGCCGGGTCCTCCAGCACGTCGGCGAGGGTGCCGGTGATGGCCGCCAGCCGCCGCGGCACCGGCAGGTCGCGCCGTTCGACGCCGACGAGCCCGCCCTCGTCCAGCTCCACCAGCCACACCGACTTGCGGTGCCGCGCCTCGGAGAACGAGTACGCCAGCGGGCTGCCCGAGTACCTCAGGTTCTCCGCGAGCGTCTGCGGCCCGTGCAGGTGCCCGAGCGCCACGTAGTCGACGCCGGAGAACACCTGCATCGACACGTCCTGCACGCCGCCCACCGCGATGGTGCGCTCCGACTCCGACGGCGCCCCGCCCGTGACGAACGCGTGCGCCAGCACCACGGACCGCGCCTGCCGCGATGCCAGGTCGGCGCGAATCCGCCGCATCGCCTCCGACAGCACGGGCGCGTGGCCCTTGTCCGGCACGCCGAGCGCGTGCCGCGCCGGCTCCGGTTCGAGGAACGGGATCCCGTACACCGCGACCGGCCCGTGCTCGTCCGCGAGCTCGACCGGCTTGTCCAGCAACGAGATCTGGGTGCGCAGGTGCAGCCCGCCCGCCGCGGCGAACTCGCCGAACACGCCGATCCGCGCCGCCGAGTCGTGGTTGCCGGGCGTGATCACGATCGTGGCCCCGGCCGCGCGGATCCTCATCAGCACCCGCGCGCACAACGACACCGCGTCCGCCGACGGCACCGCCCTGTCGTACAGGTCGCCGGAGATGACCACGACGTCGACCTTCTCGGAAGACACCAGGTCGGCGAGGCCGCTCAGCACCGACTCCTGCTCGACGAGCAGGTCGCGGCCGTGGAAGGTGCGCCCCACGTGCCAGTCGGAGGTGTGCAGGATCCGCATGGCACAACCGTAGAGACGGGGTCCGACAAAACTCCGGGAGGGTTCCCGGCGTGTCACCCGATCGAGTTCAACGCCGGTGGGGGAGCATCATCGGTGCCGTGACCGCAGTGATCATCACCGCCTCGCTCGTCCTGGTGCTCGTGAGCGCCGGGGCGCTGCTGTTCGTCTGGCGCCTCTACCAGGACAGCGTCCGCCGCACCGACGAGGCGCTCGCCGCCATCAGCGCCGAACGCGCGCGCTACGACGCCCAACAGGTGGCGTTGCAGCGCTACGAGGTCGCGTTCTCCAGCGTGTCCGGCCGCGGCGAACTGGGCGAGCAGGTGCTCGTCGAGACAGCGCGCGCCCTCGGCCTGAGGGAAAACCTCCACTACACGTTGCAGACAGACGTGGCGGGCGGCGGATCGGTCCGTCCGGACATGGTGCTGAACGTCGGCGGCGGCCGTCAGGTGCCGGTCGACTCGAAGATGTCGATGGCCACGTGGGCGGAAGCGGTCGAAACGGACGATCCGCAAGAACGTCAGGACGCGTTGCGCGTGCACGTCCGCAACATCCGGTCGCGCGCCGCCGAACTGGCGGGCAAGGGCTACCAGCGCTGGGCCGACGCCATCTACGGCACGATCATGTTCGTCCCCAACGACGGCGCGGTCGTCGCCGCCCTGGACACCGACCCCGAGCTGCTGCGCTGGCTGCTCGACCGCCGGGTGTTCCTGTGCGGCCCGACGGGCTTCGCGGTGATCGCGTCGGCGGCGATGTTCGCGGTGACCGAACGGGCCCTGGCCGACGACGTCGAGCAGGTCAGGCTCCAGGCGTCCCGCGCCAACCGGGCCGCCGACTCCGCGATCGAGGCCGTCAACCTCTCCACCACGCACCTGCAGCGCTTCCTCTCGGCCCGCCGCCGCGAGCTGGACGCCCTGGAGGGCTTCCGGGCGAGCGTGGAACCGCTCACAGAGGCGTCCGCGACCCCGTCACCCCTCCCCCTCGTCCGAAGGGCTGACGAACAGTCCGCGTAGAACGCACGGAGCGTGCCCGCAGGTTGCTTCTGCGTGAGAAACCAGCCGACTCACGAACACCTTTCGGCCGAACGGCTACCGTGTGCGGCGTGAGTGAGTTGCGCGAGCGTTCAGCAGCCTTCGATGACGACGTCGAAGACTACGACGCGGTTCCGTGGAACTACCGGGCCATCTTCGGCGAGTTCAAGGGAATCCCCTGGTGGGCTGCCATCCTGTGCGCCCTGGTCCCCGCGTTCATCGGCGCGTTCATCGACATCAGCTCCAGCAAGACCGTCGGCTGGACGTTCATCGCGGTGTTCTTCGCGGGCGCGCTGGCCGGCATCCTGCTGGTGCAGCGCCGCAGCCTGTTCGCACCGATGGTGCAACCGCCGCTGATCCTGGCCGCCACGGTGCCCACGCTCGTGCTCCTCACCGGCGGCGTCGCGAAGGGCGGCCTGTCGTCCATGGCGCTGGGCCTGGGCAAGCCGCTGATCGACAGCTTCCCGGTCATGGCCGTCACGACGGCCGTCACCGTGGCGCTCGGCATCCTCCGCATCGTGACGCAGAAGGACCCGAACCGGCCTTCGCGCGACGAGGTGCGGGAGGCCAAGGCGGAGATCAAGGAGCGCGGCAAGCCCGCTCGCAAGCCTCGCGAGCCGCGCGAAGGCCGCGAGACCCGTGAGCCCCGCGAGACCCGTGAGCCGCGGGAGCCCCGGGACTCCGCCGACGAGGACCGGCCGCGACGGCCCCGGCCCGCCTCGGAGCGCGCGGAGCGGGGCGAGGGTGCTTCCGGCCGCCGTCCCCGGTCCGAGGGTGCGTCCGGGCGCAGGCCCCGGCCGGACGGCGCCGGGCGAGGCGAGCGTCCCGCCGGACAGCGCAGGCCCCGGCCTCCGCGTGACGACCGCTGAGCATGCGAAACGGCCTGACGCGCACCGCGCGTCAGGCCGTTCGAAGCAGGTACCGCGTCAGCGCACCATGTCCTTGCGCAGCTCACGCGGGAGTGCGAAGGCGATCTTCTCGTTCGCCGTCGTGATCTCCTCGACCTCGCCGTAGCCCTGCGTCTCCAGGTACTTCAGCAGCTCCATCACCAGCAGGTCCGGCACCGAGGCGCCGGACGTGACGCCGACGGTCTCGACGCCGTCGAGCCACGCCGGGTCGACCTCCTTGGCGTAGTCGATGAGGTACGCGGCCTTGGCGCCGTGCTGCAGCGCGACCTCGACCAGGCGGACGGAGTTGGAGGAGTTCTTCGAGCCGACGACGAGCACCAGGTCGCACGACGGCGCCATCGTCTTCACCGCGGTCTGGCGGTTCGAGGTGGCGTAGCAGATGTCGTCGGAGGGCGGGTCCTGCAGCTCGGGGAAGCGGTCCTTGAGCTGGCGGACGCGCACCATCGTCTCGTCGACCGACAGCGTCGTCTGCGACAGCCAGACCACTTTGTTCGGGTCGCGCACCTCGACGGTCGCGGCGTCCTCGGCGGTGTCGACGAGCTTGACGTGCTCCGGCGCCTCGCCGGCGGTGCCCTCGACCTCCTCGTGGCCCTCGTGGCCGATCAGGAGGATGTCGTAGTCGTCCTTCGCGAACCGGACGGCTTCCTTGTGGACCTTCGTCACGAGCGGGCACGTCGCGTCGATGGTGCGCAACGAGCGCTGCTCGGCCTCGGCGTGGACGGCGGGTGAGACGCCGTGCGCCGAGAACACGACGAGCGCGCCCTCGGGGACCTCGTCGGTCTCGTTGACGAAGATCGCGCCACGATCGGACAGGGTCTCCACGACGTACTTGTTGTGGACGATCTCCTTGCGCACGTAGACGGGCGCGCCGTACTTCTCGAGGGCGAGCTCGACCGTCTCGACGGCACGATCAACGCCCGCGCAGTAACCACGCGGCTTCGCCAACAGGACTCGCTTGGGCATGCCTCCAGCCTACCCAGCTCCGTTCCTAGGCATTTCAGACGCGGTTGCGGCAGGCTAGGGGCCATGAAGCCACTGCCACTGGGTGTCCGCGTCGCCGCCGGCCTCGCCGCGACCGCCCTCGAACAGGCCCGCAAGCTGCCCCAGCAGCTCGCCGGACTCCCGTTGACGGTGGTCAGCGAGGCGATGCAGCTGTCCATGCGCGTCCAGCAGCAGGTGACCGAGCTCGCGATCAAGGGCGACGACGTCCTCTCCGGACTGCGCCCGGCCGAGGAGGAGCCCGCCTGGGCCACGTTCGACGAGGACGAGACTCCCGTCACGCCGCCGCGGAAAGTCACGCCCGTCACACCGTCCAGGGAGACCGCGGCGCAGGACACCGTTCAGGAGCCACTCGCGGACGACCCGTGGGAGGAAGAGGAACGCGCGATCGCGGACGTCCCGGAGTTCATGCCGTCCTACGACGAGCTGACGATCGCCCAGCTGCGCGCCCGCCTGCGCAACCTCGGCGTCGAGCAGCTGGAGGCACTGCTGCGCCACGAGAAGGCGCACGACGCACGTCCCGAGTTCGTCGGCATGCTGAACCGGCGGATCGCGACGGTCAAAGCGCAGTCGTGACGGACGCGAAATCCACGCCGGAGAACCCGTGGCCGGTGCGGACGGTCGCGCGCAAGCTGCTCGACTGGATCAACCGGCTCGGCGACGTGTGGGTCGAGGGCCAGGTCACGCAGCTCAACGCGCGCAGCTCCACGGCCTTCCTGACCCTGCGCGACCCGAGCGTCGACATGTCGATGTCGATCACCTGCGCCGCCTCGATGATCCGGGAGCTGCAGCTCACCGAGGGCAGCAGGGTGATCGTCCACGGCAAGATCAGCTTCTACCCGAACCGGGGCACGCTGTCGCTGCGGGCGGACGACATCCGCGCGGTCGGCGTCGGCGAGCTGCTGGCGCGCATCGAGCGGCTCCGCAAGCTGCTGCACGCGGAGGGCCTCTTCGACCCGCGCCGCAAGCGCAGGCCCCCGTTCCTGCCGAACAAGATCGGGCTGATCACCGGTCGCGCGTCGGCGGCGGAGCGGGACGTGCTGACGAACGCGCGGAACCGGTGGCCGGGAGCGCACTTCCGCGTCATCAACGTCGCGGTGCAGGGACCGATGGCGGTAACCCAGGTGATGACGGCCCTGTCCACTCTGGAGCGCGACCCGGAGTGCGACGTGATCATCATCGCCCGCGGCGGCGGCAGCGTGGAGGACCTGCTGCCGTTCTCCGACGAGGCGCTGTGCCGGGCCGTCTCGTCCTGCCGCACGCCGGTGCTGTCCGCGATCGGCCACGAACCGGACACCCCGCTGCTCGACCACGTCGCGGACCTGCGTTGTTCGACGCCCACCGACGCGGGCAAACGGGTGGTTCCCGATGTCGCCGAGGAGGGTGAACGGGTTCGGCAGATGCGCGACCGCGGCCGGCGTGCGCTGCACGGCTGGGTCGACCGCGAGCGCAGGCTGCTCGACTCGCTGCGCTCCCGACCAGTGCTTTCGGACCCGTACGGACCGCTGGAGCGCCGCTCGGAGGAGGTGCGGCGGCTGCGCGAGCAGGGCCGCAGGGCGGTGACGCAACGACTCGACCGCGAGGACGTCCACCTCTCCGGGACGAAAGCCCGCTTGACGACCCTCGGACCAGCCGCCACGCTGGCGCGCGGATACGCCGTTGTGCAACTCGTCACACCCGACGGGCCGGACGGCGTGCTGCGGTCTGTGACGGACGCGCCCAGCGGAACACAACTGCGGGTGCGAGTCGTTGACGGTGCGGTGCGGGCCACGGTGACAAGCCTGGACAAAGGCCCCAGAATCGATTCGGAAGGGGGAGGTACCGATGATGCGTGATGCCGTGTTCCTGCCCCTGGCCATGGAGGCGGCGGGTTCCTGCGGGTCGGGCCTGCGGACCAAGGTCGAGGCAGCGAACCGGGCCGCGGCGGAGTGCTGGACGGCGATGGTGGGCGACTGCGACACGCGGGGCCGCCGCACGCTGATCCTGACGTTGCACGACCTGAGCGAGGCCACCGCCGGAACCGTGCAGTACCGGCGCGTCGCGGAGGCCGAGGCGCTCATCGACGAGGCCGTGCGAGAAGGTGACGGTGAGGAGTTCGCGGAGGCGCTGGTCGGCTACGACCTCGCCGTCGCGACCGTGCTGAGCCGTCTGAGGAGTTCATCCGCGTGAGTTCGGAAGCCACCGGTGCGGAGACTGCGCTGGGTTACGAAGCCGCCCGCGACGAGCTGGTCGAGGTCGTCCGCAAGCTGGAGGCCGGCGGGCTGTCCCTTGAGGACTCGCTGGCGTTGTGGGAACGGGGCGAGGCGCTCGCCAAGACGTGTGAGCAGCATCTCGCCGGTGCGCGCGAGCGAATCGATGCAGCTCTCGCAGTCGTCGAGGAGGACGTTTCGCAGGCGTGATCCCGTGCAAGGATTCAGCTGCCGATCAAAATCCGGCACGCTGAGTAGTCGCATGGAGGCGCGCAATGGTGAACACCCCCGCGGAACGACGTCGCGAAGCCCCGGACCGGAACCTGGCGTTGGAGCTCGTGCGCGTCACCGAGGCGGCCGCGATGGCCGCGGGCCGGTGGGTGGGACGCGGCGACAAGAACGGCGGTGACGGCGCCGCGGTCGACGCGATGCGCAAGCTGATCCACACCGTCTCGATGCGCGGTGTCGTCGTGATCGGCGAGGGCGAGAAGGACGAGGCGCCCATGCTGTTCAACGGCGAGGAGGTCGGCAACGGCGAGGGCCCCGAGTGCGACGTCGCGGTCGACCCGGTCGACGGCACCACGCTGATGTCCAAGGGGATGCCGAACGCGCTGGCCGTGCTGGCCGTGGCCGAGCGCGGGGCGATGTTCGACCCGTCGGCCGTGTTCTACATGGAGAAGCTCGCGGTGGGCCCGGAGGCCGCGGACGTCATCGACATCACCGCGCCGATCGCGGAGAACATCCGCCGCGTCGCGAAGGCCAAGCACAGCGACGTCTCCGACGTGAACGTGTGCATCCTCGACCGCCCGCGGCACGAGAAGATCGTCCAGGAGGTGCGGCAGGCGGGCGCCCGCATCCACTTCATCTCCGACGGCGACGTGGCGGGCGCGATCGCCGCGGCACGGCCCACGTCCGGTGTGGACATGCTCGTCGGCATCGGCGGCACGCCGGAGGGCATCATCGCGGCGGCGGCGCTCAAGTGCGTCGGCGGCGCCATCCAGAGCCGGTTGTGGCCCAAGGACGACGAGGAGCGCGAGAAGGCGATCGGCGCGGGCCACGACCTGTCGCGCGTGCTCACCACGAACGACCTCGTGAGCGGTGACAACGTCTTCTTCTGCGCGACCGGCGTGACCGACGGCGACCTGCTGCGCGGCGTGCACTACCGGGCGGGCGGCTGCACGACGCAGTCGATCGTCATGCGGTCCAAGTCCGGCACCGTGCGCATGATCGACGGCTTCCACAGCCTCCACAAGCTGCGCGAGTACGCCTCCGTCGACTTCGACCTGCCGGAGGACGTGCAGCAGCCGCTGCCGTGATCGTCTCATTTCGCTGTGAACTGTGAACGCGCGGTGACCAGACGAGTGACCCTAGTGACGGCGTGACGCGCGTCCCTAGTTTCCGTCCTGACCCCGGCAACCCTGCGCCGGGTTCAGGAAAGGAACTCGACAATGAGGGCACGTTCGTTGTTCTCCGCCATCGCCGTGGCCGCGGGCGCCCTGCTCGCCTCGGCCACCGCGTCGGTTGCGGCTCCCCCCACCACCGACGGCGAGGTCGCGCCGATGATCGTGGGTGGCGGCAACGCCACGCAGGTCTACTCCTGGATGGTCTCCCTGCAGAGCACCTCCGGCAGCCACTTCTGCGGCGGCACCCTGATCAAGGCCAACTGGGTCGTCACCGCGAAGCACTGCGTCCAGGGCACGTCGGCCTCGTCGATCCGCACCCGGATCGGCACGACCAACCGCACCAGCGGCGGCACGACCACGGGTGCGTCCCGGGTCGTCACGCACCCGTCAGCCGACCTGGCGCTCGTGCAGCTCAGCACGTCGGTCAGCCAGGCGCCCGCTCCGGTGGCGTCGACGTCCGGCGCCGTCGGCACCGCCACCCGCATCATCGGCTGGGGCCAGACCTGCCCCGTCCGCGGCGGCTGCGGCGCCCCGGTCACCCTGCAGCAGCTCGACACGTCGATCGTGGCGGACAACCGCTGCTCCGGCATCAGCGCGGCGTCGGAGATCTGCACCAACAACACCGGTGGCAACAAGGGCGCCTGCTACGGCGACTCCGGTGGCCCGCAGGTGAAGTCCGTGAACGGCCGCTGGGAGCTCGTCGGGGCGACCAGCCGTTCCGGTGGTGGCTCGACCTGCGCCACCGCACCGTCGATCTACGTGGACGTCCCGTACTTCCGTTCGTGGATCAGCCAGTACGCCGGCACGGTCTGACCGGCTGAAGTCGTAAACCCTGCACCGAGGGCCCGTCTCCCAAACGTTATGGGAGGCGGGCCCTCGCTTTGCAACCCCGGCGATCCACCGGCCGTCTACATCGGCAAGGGATGGGGTCCAGCAAGGGGGTTCGTGATGCGGATGCTGCTCGCGGCGGTCGCGCTGATGTCGGTGGCGGGATGTGCGCAGGGGACGGTGCTCGCGGAAACTCCTTCTGCCGCACCACCTTCGTCCACCTCGTCGTCCGCTCCGCCGACGTCCTCGTCCACCCCTCCCCCGCCGCCCCCGCCTCCGCCGCCCGTCGTGAAGCCCACGCCGTGCAGCATCAGCGACGGCGCGTGCATCCAGCTCTCCACGAACCAGACGTGGATCGTGCGCGGCGACCAGATCACGTACGGTCCCGTGCCGATCACCCACGGCCGCAAGGGCTTCGAGACGCCGCTCGGTGACTTCCCGGTGCTGCGCAAGGTGAAGGACGAGTGGAGCCGCCCGTACAACGGCCCCATGCCGTGGTCGACGTACTTCACCCACAGCGGCATCGCGTTCCACGAGGGCTCGCTGACCGAGCCGTCGCACGGCTGCATCCACCTTGACCGACCGTCGGCGCAGCACTACTTCCAGAACCTGGCGATCGGCGACACCGTGCAGGTCGTCGCCTGAGCACCCGGCGGGCTGTCAGCGACCAGTGCCGAGCAGCTCGCGCACGGTCGTCTCGATGGCGTCGACCCGTTTCAACGCGGTCTCGTGGTCGACGCCGTCGTCCTCCCTGGCGAGGGTGTAGATCACGCCGCCCGCGCTGGCGATGTGGTCGGGCACCCACACGATCCCGCGTTCCGCCAGCAGATCGGCGACACCGTCGTCGGTCAGCTGGTTGTTCGCGGGTCCCACGACGAGCTTCACCTTCAGCCCCGCCGCGGTCTCGGGGCTCAGCACCCCGCCCACCGCCGCGGGGACGAGCACGTCGGCCTCGACCCGGTACGCCTCGTCCGGGTGGACCCAGCCGTACCGGTCCGTCCGCCTGTTCTCGTCCACATCGGACACCGTGACGTCCGCGGCCGTCAGTCCTTCCGCGACGAGCCGGCCGACCGCACCGAACCCGCTGACGACGACCTTCTTGCCCGCCAGGTCCTCGGTGCCGAAGACGTGGTTCGAGGCCGCCCTGAGCGCCGCCAGCACACCCCTGGCCGTGGGCCCGCTGGACGACCCGGTGCCACCGCGTTCCTCCGGCAAGCAGTAGACGAACGGCGTGATCTCGTTCAGCACCACCATGTCCTCAGGACCGGTCCCGACGTCCGGTGCCGCGCGGTAGGTGCCGCCGAACTCGTCCACGAGCTCGGCGTGGTCGAGCAGCACGTCCCTGCGCAGCTCCGGCGTGAGCGGCCGGTCCACGACGATGACGCTCTTGGCGCCCCCGTGCGGAACCCCCGCCGCGGCGCACTTGAGCGTCATGGCCTTCGACAACCTCAGCACGTCCGCGACGGCGTCGGTGATCTGCCCGTACGCCTTCATCCGGCACCCGCCGACCGCCGGTCCCGCCGCCGTCGAGTGCACAGCGACCATCGTGGTCATGCCCGACCGCTTCCCCGTGCGGACCACGAGACGTTCGTGTTCCCACATCTGCGTTCCTCCCGAACTTCCGTCATGCGCAAGCCCGGAAGTTAGGGTGATCACCAGGCAATAGGTGGCTTGGCCGAACTTAATTCGGCAGCGGACGTCAGGAGTGCTCGTGGACGAACTTGATTCGGCGATCGTGCGGGAACTGCAGCGCGATGCCCGGCAGTCGAACCGGGACATCGCGCGCAAGGTCGGCGTGGCACCGTCGACCTGCCTGGAGCGCACCCGGCTGCTGCGCGAGCGGGGCGTGATCCGCGGCTACCACGCCGACATCGCGGCGTCCGCGCTGAACCGGGGCGTGCAGGCGCTGGTGTCCGTGCAGGTACGCCCGCTGAGCCGCGCCGTGATCGACAACTTCAAGGCGTTCGCGGCCGGGTTGCCCGAGGTGCAGGCGGTGTTCGTGATGGCGGGCAACGACGACTTCGTGATCCACGTGGGCGCGCAGGACAACGAGCACCTGCACGCCTTCCTGGTCGACCGGCTGAGCCAGCGCAAGGAGATCGTCGGCTTCCGGACGTCGATCATCTTCCAGCACCTGGCGAAGCACGACCCCGAGCCGCTGCCGGACGCGTGATGCCTCAGCCCGCGTCGCTGGAGTGGCCGGGGAAGAGGTGCGCCGACGGGTTGAGCAGCACGGCGATGTTGTTGACCGCCGTGGCCGCCTCGCCGAAGCCGGTGGCGATGAGCTTGACCTTGCCGGGGTACTGCGCGACGTCGCCCGCCGCGTAGATCCTGTCGATCGCGGTCTTCATCGTGGTGTCGACGACGACCGCGCGGTGGTCGAGCTCCAGCCCCCACGACTCGATCGGCCCGAGGTCGGCCGTGAACCCGAGCGCCGCGACGACCGTCTGCGCCGGCAACGTCTTCACGTCCCCGCCCTTGACCTTGACGTCCACTTCGGACAGCGGCTGCCCGCGCAACGCGAGCACCTCGGCGTCGGTGATGATCTCGACCCCCAGCTCGCGCACCTGCCGCACCGTCGCCGCGTGAGCACGGAAGTTGGCCCTGCGGTGGACGATCGTGACGCCCGCGGCGATCGGGTGCAGCGCGAGCGCCCAGTCGAACGCCGAGTCGCCGCCACCGACGATCACGACGTGCTGCCCCTCGTGCTCGGCCAGCACGGGCACGAAGTGCACCATGCCGCGCCCCAGCCACCCTTCGCCCGCGGGCAGCGGACGCGGGTTGAACTCGCCCATGCCGGCCGTGATCAGCACGGCCTTGGTGTTGATCACCGACCCGTCCGCGAGCCCGATCCGCAGACCGTCCTCAGTGGACTCGCAGGTGCGCGCCTGCCGCCCCAGCAGGTAGGTGGGCTTGAACTGGGCGGCCTGCTCCACCAGCCCGCTGACGAGGTCGCGGCCGCGGATCGCGGGAAAGCCGGCCACGTCGAAAATCATCTTCTCCGGATACATCGCGGTGATCTGGCCGCCGGGTTCGGGCAGGGCGTCGACGACCGCGACGTCCATCTCCCGGAAGCCCGCGTAGTAAGCGGCGAACAACCCCGTGGGCCCCGCGCCCACGATGAGGAGGTCGACGTCACGCTGCATGTGAGGGCCCTTCTGCCAGTGGTGGGTGGCAGTGCTGTGATCGACGATAGAGACTCGTGGTATGTCTGAACAGGAGTACCGCGTCGAGCACGACACGATGGGTGAAGTCCGCGTTCCGGTCGACGCATTGTGGCGCGCGCAGACCCAACGCGCGGTCGAGAACTTCCCGATTTCCGGTCGAGGTCTCGAACGTGCCCAGATCAGGGCGCTCGGCCTGCTCAAGGGCGCGGCCGCCAGAGTGAACGCCCAGCTGGGCGTCCTGGAGGACGACGTGGCGGCGGCCATCGCCACCGCCGCCGACGAGGTGGCGGCCGGCCGCTGGGACGACCACTTCCCGGTCGACGTGTTCCAGACGGGCTCCGGAACGTCGTCGAACATGAACTCCAACGAGGTCATCGCCACCCTCGCCACCCGCACCCTGGGCCGCGACGTGCACCCGAACGACCACGTCAACGCCTCGCAGTCGTCCAACGACACCTTCCCGACAACCCTGCGCGTCGCCGCCACCGAGGCCGTCGTGACCGACGTGATCCCGGCGTTCGAGCACCTGCTGACCGTCCTGGAAACCCGCGCGGCCGAGTGGTCGGACCTGGTGAAGTCCGGCCGGACGCACCTGATGGACGCGGTCCCCGTGACGCTGGGCCAGGAAGCAGGCGCCTGGGCGTCCCAGGTCCGCTACTCCGTGGAGCGCCTCCAAGCGTCCATCCCCCGCCTGGCCGAGCTCCCGATCGGCGGCACGGCGGTGGGCTCCGGCCTGAACGCCCCGCAGGACTTCGGCCGCTTGGTGGCCGCCGAACTGGCCACCGCCACCAACCTCCCGCTCACCGAGGCCCGCGACCACTTCGAGGCCCAGGCCACCCAGGACGGGGTGGTCGAGATCTCCGGCCAGCTCCGCGCCTCGGCCGTGGCCCTGTTCAAGATCGCCAACGACCTCCGCTGGCTGGGCTCCGGCCCCCGGACCGGCCTCGGCGAACTGGCCCTTCCAGACCTCCAGCCGGGCAGCTCGATCATGCCGGGCAAGGTCAACCCGGTCATCTCGGAAGCCACGATGATGGTGGTGGCCCAGGTGATCGGCAACGACGCGGCCGTGGCCTTCGCAGGCTCCCAGGGCAACTTCCAGCTGAACGTGATGCTCCCGGTCATCGCCCGCAACGTCCTGGAGTCCTCCCGCCTCCTCGCAGCCGTGGCCCGCCTCCTCGCCGACAAGGTGCTGGCAGGCACCACCCCCGCCGTGGACCGGATGCGCGAGTACGCCGAGTCGTCGCCGTCGATCGTGACGCCGCTGAACCGGTACCTCGGATATGAGGAGGCGGCTTCGATCGCGAAGCAGTCTTTGAAGGAGCGGAAGACGATCCGCGAGGTCGTTCTGGAGCGCGGGCACGTGCCTTCGAAGTTGAGCGAGGAGCAGCTGGACTCTGCTTTGGACGTGCTGCACATGGCTCGCGGCGGGCGGTGAGCGTCTTCCCGGTGCCGGGTTCGCCCGGCACCGGCCTCACGCGAGCAGGTTCACGCCGTCATGGGCGCGGGTCTGCACAGCCATCTCGAACGCGTCCGCGACGCGCACCGCGAAGACCGGCGCCATCGCCTCGCGCACTTCACCCAAGGTCATCCAGCGGACTTCCGCGGCTTCGTCGGTCTCCCGGCACGGCTCGCTCAGCAGCGTGCAACGAAAGACGAGCGCGACGACACCGCGGGTCAGGTTCTGGTAGACCCCGGTGAGCCGGTCGACGCGGACCTCCGCGCCGGTCTCCTCCAAGACCTCCCGGCGCGTGCCTTCCTCGAAGGTCTCGCCGGGTTCGAGCACGCCGCCCGGCGGTTCCCAGTGGCCGTTGTCGCGTCTGCGGACGACGAGAACGTCGTCCGCGTCGTTCACGACGACCCCGGCCACGCTCACCGAATGCACGGTCAGGAGTACATCGCCAGCCAGATGGCGATGTAGTGGCAGATCGCCGCCACCACGGTCGCCGCGTGGAAGAACTCGTGGAACCCGAACACGCCGGGCCACGGGTTCGGCCACCTGGTCGCGTAGAAGACGGCCCCGACCGTGTACAGCACCCCGCCCACCAGCAGCAGCACCAGGGCGGCCACGCCGGCGTGCTCCAGCAGTTCGGGCAGCACGAAGACGGCGACCCAGCCGAGGGCGATGTAGATCGGTACGCCGACCCAGCGCGGGGCGTGGGGCCAGGCCAGTTTCATGGTCACGCCGAGCAGGGCGCCGATCCACACGACCAGGAGCACGACGCGGCCTGTGTCGGGGTTCATCGCCAGGAGCGCGAACGGGGTGTAGGTGCCCGCGATGAACACGAAGATCATCGAGTGGTCGAGGCGTTTCATCCACGTGCGGACGCGGGTGGATTTCCACGTGACGCGGTGGTAGACCGCCGAGACGCCGAAGAGGCCGAGGACGGTCAGGCCGTAGACGGTCGTGGCGAGCGCTGCTCGGGCGGACACTGTGGACGCGGCGAGGGCGATCAGCGTGGCACCCGTCGCCACCGAGGCGATGAAGGACCAGAGGTGCAGCCACCCACGAAGGCGCGGCCGCAGTCCTGGTTGTGGGGGAACGGTCGCATTGGTCACAGGACCCTAGGTTACGCCACCGTAGGTTTCCGGCCACGGATCAGTGATGAAATCCGCACGGCGTACGCTCTTCCGGCGTGGCACTCCGCACGCGTGTGAAAGACGTCGTCATCCACCTCTACGAGTGGATTCTCCGGCGCGAGCTGAGCGAGACGACGCAGGTGCCCAAGCACGTGGGCGTGGTCCTCGACGGCAACCGCAGGTGGGCCAGGGAGGCCGGGTTCACCGACGTGGCGGACGGGCACCGGGCCGGGGCTCGCAAGATCCTCGAGCTGCTCGAGTGGTGCGGTGACGCCGAGGTCGAGGTCGTCACGCTCTGGATGCTCAGCACCGACAACCTGAACCGCGACAGCTCCGAGCTCGCGCCGCTGCTCGACATCATCGCCGACATCACCGACGAGCTGGCCGCGGACGGCAACCCGTGGCGGGTGCGGCACGTCGGCGCCATCGACATGTTGCCCGCCGAGCACGCCGAGCGGCTCACCAACGCGGCCAACAAGACGAAGAACCGGACGGGCATCCAGGTCAACGTCGCCGTCGCGTACGGGGGGCGGCAGGAGATCGCGGACGCCGTGCGGAAGCTCCTCCAGGCGCACGCCGAGCGGGGCGGCACCATCGAGGAGCTGGCGGAGGTGCTCGACGTCGACCACATCGCGGAGCACCTCTACACGTCCGGGCAGCCCGACCCCGACCTGATCATCCGCACGTCCGGTGAGCAGCGGCTTTCCGGGTTCATGCTCTGGCAGTCCGCGCACTCGGAGTTCTGGTTCTGCGAGGCGTACTGGCCCGGTTTCCGGCGCACGGACTTCCTGCGGGCCATGCGCGAGTACTCCAAGCGCCACCGCCGTTACGGCGGCTGAACACGCCGGAGGGGCGCCCACCGCGAGGTGAGCGCCCCTGCCGTGTGAGAAACGTCAGCCTTCGACGTTGACGTCGTCACCGTCCACGACGCCACCCGCGGCGCAGGTGTCGGTGAGGCTCGGCGAGTTGACCGGCACGGCCGCACCCAGGACGCCGACGTTGTTGCCGCAGACGCCGACGGTGGCGTTGACGTTGTTGCCGTTCAGCACGCTCAGCAGCGAACCATTCACCTGTTCGAAACCGCCGGGCGCCGCGGACGCCATGCCGGTGGCACCGAACATCATCAGGCCGGCCGTCGCCACCGCGGCGACGCACACCTTCTTCAACACTTCTTCTCCTCGTGAACGGTGCTACTAACAGAACGTTTCAGGGACGCCACGAAATGGCGTCCCTGAAACGGGGATCATCCGAAAGTGAAATCAGCCGTCGACGTTGACGTCGTCGCCGTCCACGATTCCGCCGGCCGCACAGGTGCCGGTGAAGCTCGGGGAGTTGATCGGCACGGCGGCGCCCAGGACGCCGACGTTGTTGCCGCAGGCGCCGACGGTGGCGTTGACGTTGTTGCCGTTCAGCACGCTCAGCAGCGAGCCGTTGGTCTGGTGGAAGCCGTAGTAGTGGTGGTCGCCCTCTTCTCCTGCCATGGCGGCCGGGGCGAACGCGAGCGACAGAGCAGCGGCGGCGGCGACCACCGCGAGCGTCTTCTTCACGTCATTCTCCTTCATGTCGGGTCATCCCCGTCATTTCCGGAGTCTTCGGGGATCTCCGGAGCGGTGGGGTCTCCAGGCGGAAACGCTATCCGCACCGAACTCGATCAGCCGCTCCATTACCCCCATTGTGTGACGGCATGATCAGAACAATCCCCGATCAGGTGGCGAGCCATTTCCCGATCGGTCGGCCTCGAACCGCTGTGGTAGAAGCTCTACGCTCTTCGGCTTGTGGAGGTTGACGAGCTGGTTCGCGGATACCTGGTGCTCGGGCTGCGGCTCGGGCGCCTGGTGCCCGGGTTCGTCGACTCGTTCACCGGCGACCCCGCGCTGCGCCGGGCCGTGGACAACGAGCCGCGGCTGCACCCGAGGGCCCTGCGCGACCACGCGCGGCAGCTGCGCCGCGAGCTTCCCGGCAGCGATCTCGCTGACCAGCGCAAACAGTTTCTCGACGCCCATCTGCGGGCGATGGAGTGCACGGCGCGCAAGCTCGACGGCGAGCGGATCGGGTTCGTCGACGAGGTCCAGCGGTACTTCCAGGTCCGCGTCCGCCCCGGCGACGAGGACGCGTACGCGCAGGCCCACCGCAGGCTGGACGCGGCGCTGGAGGGTCCCGGCACGCTCGCGGACCGGCTGACGGCCTTCCGGGCGGCCGACGAGGTGCCCCCGCAGCGGCTCCTGGGAGCCGTCCAGGCCGTCTCCAGCGCGTTGCGGGACCGGGTGCGGCAGAAGTTCGCGCTGCCCGAGCAGGAGATCGTCGAGTACCGGGTCGTCACGAACAAGCCGTGGAGCGGCTTCAACTACTACCTCGGCCACTTCCGCAGCCAGGTCGCGGTCAACGCCGACCTGGGCCACCGCATGTCGAACCTGCCGCACCTGGTCGCGCACGAGTCCTACCCCGGCCACCACACCGAGCACTGCCGCAAGGACGCGGGCCTGATCGCCAGGCGCGGGTACGCCGAGCAGTCGATCTTCCTGATCAACACGCCGCAGTGCCTGGTGGCGGAGGGCATGGCCGACCTCGGGCTGCACGCGGCGGTCGGGCAGGGCTGGGGAGTGTGGACGGAGCGGATCTTCCGCGACCTCGGGTTGCGAATGGACGGCGAACTGTCCGAAAAGGTCGAGTCGGCCACGGCGGGTCTGCTCACCGTGCGTCAGGACGCGGCGTTGCTGCTCCACGACCGGGGTGCCGACCAGGACGACGTGGTCGCGCACCTGCGCAGGTGGCTGCTGGTGCCCGAGCGCCGCGCCCGGCAGATGGTGCGCTTCCTGGCCGACCCGCTGTGGCGCGCGTACACCACGACCTACGTCGAAGGGGTCCGTCTCGTCAGGGCCTGGCTGGACGTCCGCGCGCCGGGAGAAACGCTCGACTCCCGGTACCTGAGACTTCTCGACGAGCCGCTGGTGCCCGCATCGCTTGAGAAACAGGTCAGGGACGGACTTTCCTGGCTCTCGGCCAACGCCCACGAGAACAGCATCTGACCAGCGAATACACGGCTGCGGTCACGTTTCGTTCTTCTTTCGGGGAGATGACGAGTTCGGATTCACCTGTGTGGCTTCGTGCCGTTGGGGCACTTCCACAGGTAACTTCGAAACCGGCGGGACGCGACCACTGCGGACCGCGCAGGGAGGCTCTGATCGTGGCAGACGACGTCGCGAGGGGGCCGGCACCCGGCCCTCGTGGTCGACCTGCCTGACGCCGCACGGCGGAAGGTGAGACGACCGATCAGGGTTGTGCCTGGCCCAGCGAGGAGCGGACGCGGGTGCCGCGTTCGTGAGGGAGTTGCCGTGAACGCACGACGTCCCGCGAGCCGTTCCTCAGGCTCATCGCGCAGTTCTTCTTCCTCCCGGCGCAAGTCCGCCGCACCGGCCATCACGACATATGTGCTGGACACGTCGGTACTGCTGTCCGACCCCCTCGCCGCCACCAGGTTCGCCGAGCACGAGGTCGTGCTCCCGCTCGTGGTGATCAGCGAGCTGGAGGGCAAGCGCCACCACCCCGAACTGGGCTGGTTCGCGAGGGAGGCCCTGCGCCTGCTCGACGACCTGCGCTTGCGGCATGGTCGCCTCGACTCGCCGATCCCCATCGGGGATCTGGGAGGCACCTTGCACGTCGAGCTCAACCACTCCGACCCGGAGGTGTTGCCATCAGGTTTCCGAACGGACTCCAACGACGCCCGAATCCTCGCGTGCTCCCTCAACCTCGCTGCTGAGGGGCGCAACGTCACCCTGGTGACCAAGGACATGCCGCTGCGGGTCAAGGCCGGTTCGGTCGGCCTGCCGGCGGAGGAGTACCGGGCGCACGACGTCACCTTGTCCGGCTGGACCGGGATGTCCGATCTGGACGTTCCGCAGTCCCTCGTGGACGGCCTGTTCAAGGAGAACGTCGTCGACCCGGCCCAGTACGAGGGCCTGGAGCACATCGCGGAGCTGCCCTGCCACACCGGACTCCGGTTGCTGGCGGGCACGTCGAGCGCTCTGGGCAGGGTGACCGCGGACAAGCAGATCAGGCTGGTGCGCGGGGATCGGGAGGCGTTCGGACTGCACGGGAGGTCCGCTGAGCAGCGGATCGCGCTGGACCTGCTGCTCGACGCCGATGTCGGCATCGTCTCGCTGGGCGGACGTGCGGGCACCGGCAAGTCGGCACTGGCGCTGTGCGCCGGTCTCGAAGCGGTGATGGAACGCAGGCAGCACCGGAAGGTCGTGGTGTTCCGGCCGCTCTACGCGGTCGGCGGCCAGGAGCTCGGGTACCTGCCGGGCAGTGAGAACGAGAAGATGGGGCCGTGGGCGCAGGCGGTGTTCGACACCCTCGGCGCGCTGGTGAGCCAGGCGGTGCTGGAGGAGGTGCTGGACCGCGGGATGCTCGAGGTCCTGCCGCTCACCCACATCCGCGGCCGCTCGCTGCACGACTCCTTCGTGATCGTCGACGAGGCGCAGTCGTTGGAGCGCAACGTGTTGCTGACCGTGCTGTCCCGCCTGGGCAGCAACTCGCGGGTGGTGCTGACGCACGACGTGGCGCAGCGCGACAACCTGCGGGTCGGCCGGCACGACGGCGTGGCGGCGGTGATCGAGAAGCTGAAGGGCCACCCGCTCTTCGCCCACATCACCCTGACGCGCTCGGAGCGGTCGCCGATCGCGGCTCTCGTCACGGAGATGCTGGAGGACTACGCCTCGTAGGTCCTCTGTGAACGAGACCGGCCCCGCGCGGCTTCCGTTGCGCGGGGCCGGTTTTCACGCTAGTCGAGCGCTCGCTTCATGAACCCGCGCAGGCCGAGGCCGCCGAAGCCCGCGATGGCGACGACGAGAACGAGCAGCACGACCGGCAGCGGCATGTGCGGCACGTCCGGCACCAGCTCCGCGCGCATGCCCTCGCTGACGTACGTCAGCGGGTTGAGCGCGCAGACCACCTTGAACCACAGCAGGTCGTCGCTCAGCGACCGCCACGGAAACTGCGCGGATCCCGTGAACAGCAACGGGGTCAGGATCACCGCGAACATCACGTTGACCCGCCGCGCCGGCACGGACGTGCCGATCACGAGCCCGACCGAGGCTCCGGCCAGGCACCCGAGGACGATCACCAGCAGGGCTCCGGGAATGCCGGACCACGCCCAGGAGACGTCGAGCATCACGAACCCGACGGGCACCATGAGCACCGCCGCGACGAAGCCGCGGACCGCGCCGAACACGATCTTCTCCACCCCGACGAGCGGGATGGACATCGGTGCGAGCAGCCGGTCCTCGATCTCCCGCGTCCACGAGAAGTCGAGCACCAGCGGCAGCGTCGTGTTCTGCAACGCGCCCAGGAACCCGTTCATCGCGATGATGCCGGGCAGCAGCACCTGGGCGAAGTCGTCCTGCACGTACCCGATGTCCCCCAGCACCTTCGCGAAGATGAAGAGGATGAAGAACGGCTGGATGATCACCTGCGCGAGGAAGCTCGGCAGCTCCCTGCCCGTGACGAACACGTCGCGCCACAGGATCGCCCGGAACGTCGTCAGCTGGCTCATCGCAGCTCCCTGCCGGTCAGGTGGATGAAGACGTCCTCCAGGCTGGGCTTGCCGATCGCCACGTCGCTGACGACGACGTCCAGGTCCCGCAACACGTTCAGCACCGCGGGAAGCGTGACCGCGGTGTCCGCGTCGGTGTAGACGCGGAACATGCCGCCCACCTCCTCGACCCGCTGCACGTCGTCCACTTCGGACAGCACCTGGACGATCTTCTCCGGCTCGTGGCCGTTCGGGCTCACCGTGACGCTGACCGTGTTGGCGCCGGGCAGGCTGCGGGTGAGCTCGGCCGGGGTGTCGAGGGTGAGCAGCTTGCCGTGGTCGACGATGCCGACCCGGTCGCACAGCTTCGCGGCCTCGTCCATGTCGTGCGTGGTCAGCACGACCGTGACGCCCTCCTCGTGCAGGGCCGTGACGCGTTCGTGGACGAAGAGCCTGGCCTGCGGGTCCAGGCCGGTGCTCGGTTCGTCCAGGAACAGCACCTTCGGGCGGTGCATGAGCGCGCGAGCGATCATCAGCCGTTGCGCCTGGCCGCCGGAGAGCGTGTCCACGAGCGCGTTCTGGTGGTCCCGCAACCCCATCCGCTCCAGGATGTCGTCGGCGAGCTTCTTGCGTTCCGCGGGCCCGATGCCGTGGTAGGCCGCGTGGAACAGCAGGTTCTGCCGCGCGTTGAGCGAGCGGTCGAGGTTGTTGCGCTGCGGCACGACGGCGAGCAGCTGCCGTGCGCGCTTGGAGTCGGCGACCACGTCGACGCCCTCCACGAACGCCTGCCCGCCGCTGGGGCGGACCCGCGTCGTCAGCACGCCGACCGTCGTCGTCTTGCCCGCGCCGTTCGGGCCGAGCAGGCCGAACACCTCACCGCGGCGGACGGTGAAGCTCAGTCCGTCCACCGCTGGTTTTTGCCCGGATTTGTAGACTTTGCGGAGATCTCTCACTTCGACCGCGTCGTCCATTGGTCACCATCCCCCTGGCAGGGGCCGCCCCTCCGCGAAGCCAGCCGCCGACTGGATGCCGAGAACAGCCCTGGTGTGGAACTCCTCCAACGAGGTCGCGCCGGCGTAGGTGCAGGCCGAGCGAACGCCGGAGGTTATCGCATCGAGCAGGTCCTCGACGCTCGGGCGGACGGGGTCCAGGCGCATCTTCGACGTGGAGATGCCCTCCTCGAACAAGCCCTTCTTGGCGCGGTCGAAAGCGTTGTCGCTGCGCGTCCTCGCCGTCACGGCGCGCTTGGACGCCATGCCGAACGACTCCTTGTAGAGGTTGCCGCGCTCGTCGCGCTGGAGGTCGCCGGGAGACTCGTAGGTGCCCGCGAACCAGCTGCCCACCATGACGCTGCTCGCCCCGGCCGCCAGCGCCAGCGCGACGTCACGCGGGTGCCGCACACCGCCGTCGGCCCAGACGTGCTTGCCGAGCTTGCGCGCCTCGGCCGAACACTCGGCGACAGCGCTGAACTGCGGCCGTCCGACGCCGGTCATCATGCGCGTGGTGCACATCGCGCCCGGCCCGACACCGACCTTGATGATGTCCGCACCGGCCTCGACCAGGTCCCGCACGCCTTCCGCGGTGACGACGTTGCCCGCGGCGATCGGCACGTGCGGGTCCGCCTCCCGGACGGCCCGGAGCGCGGTGATCATCTTCTCCTGGTGCCCGTGGGCGGTGTCCACGACGAGAACGTCCACACCGGCCTTCAGCAACGCCTCGGCCTTCGCCCGCACGTCCCCGTTGACCCCGACCGCCGCGGCGATCCGCAGCTTGCCGTCGTCGTCCGTGGCGGGCTTGTAGACCTCGGCCCGCAGCGCCGTCAGCTCGGTCAGCACACCGCTGAGCCGCTGCTGCTCGTCCACGCCGAGCGCGATCCGGTGGGTGCTGTGGTGGAGCTTCTCGAAGACGTCCTGCGGCTTCGTGCCGAGAGGCAGCTTCAGCACGTCGGTGTTCATCACGTCGCCGAGCCGTGCGAACCGGTCGACGCCCGTGAGCGCCGCCTCGTCGACGACCCCGAGGGGCCGCCCTCCGTCGTCGACGACGACCACCGCGCCGTGAGCCCGTTTGTGGATGAGGTTCCACGCGTCCGCCACCGCGTCGCCCGTGGTGAGGGTCAACGGGGTGTCCCAGACCGGATGCCGCTCCTTGACCCACGCGGTGATCTCCGCGACCGCCTCGGTCGGCACGTCCTGCGGGATGACGACGATCCCGCCGCGCCGCGCGATGGTCTCCGCCATCCGCCGCCCGGCCACCGCCGTCATGTTCGCGACGACGATCGGGATCGTGGCCCCGGTGCCGTCCGAGGTGGAGAGGTCGACGCCGAACCGCGACTCCACGGCACTGCGGCCGGGGACGAGGAAGACGTCGTCGTAGGTCAGGTCGTAAGAGGGTCGATGCCCTTCGATGAACCGCACGTGCTTTCACGATACGCGCGAGTCGGCCGGTGGGCTCTACGGTTTCCAGACGTAGGCGGTGGTCGTGGTGACCGGGACGAACCCGAGGCGCTCCAGGATCGGCCTGCTGTTCTCGGTGGCGTCGACCTGCAGGTACTTGACGCCCCGGTCGAGCGCCACCCGAGCTCGGTGCGCGACGAGCGCGCGGTAGATGCCCCGGCCGCGGTACTCCCGGAGCGTGCTGCCACCCCACAGGCCGCCGAACTCCGTGCCCGGCACGACCTCCAGCCTCGCTGAGGAGACGATCCGGCCCTCCGCCGTCTCCGCCACGACGACGACCGTGTTCGGATCGTGCTTCTTGTCGATGAGGTAGCCCGCCAGGTAGTCGACCTCCATGCCGAACGCCTCACCGGCGGACGCCACCATCTTCTCGATGTCGCCCTCGGCCTTCGTCTCCCGCAGGGTGATGCCGTCCAGGTGGACAGGGGCGGTCATCTCCTCGGCCCTGCCGATGAGGACGGTCTCCGGGCCCTCCGCCTCGAACCCCGCCGCCAGCAGCTGGTCCGGCAGGTCCTCCGGGAGGTCGTGGCCCCAGGTCTTCCACTCGAACGGCTGGTTCCTGGCGGCGAAGAACGCCTGCTGCCTGGCGATCAGGCCGGCCAGCTCCTGACCCGTGATGCCGAGGGTGGGCGGGCCCGCCACGAATCCCCGCCTGCTCGGCCAGGCGAGGCGGTGGACCGGGCCGTCCCGGTCGACGGTGGCCTCCGGGTCCGGGGAGGTCCACTCGGCGGGGCGGGCCTGGTGGTCGAAGGCGTGGAGGAGTGCGGCGGGGTCGGTCATGGGACGGACGGTATGGGCTGGTCAGGCGGGGAGCACGCCAATTTCGGCCGGGGTCGGTGTCGGCCTGGGGCGTGGTGGGGGCGACAGGGCGGGCACGGCCGGGCGAGGTGGCAGCCCTTCGGGGCAGGTGATCGGTGGGGACCCCTCGGGCTGGCGCGAAGGGTGGTGGCCGCCGCGCCTCGCCACCCCACCGGCCACGGCCCGGCCGACCGCCGGTCACGTCTCCGCTGTCCGGTCACGCCTCCCCGGCCGACGCCGTCGCCCCCTCCTCCGACTCCGCGACCGGGCGGGCCGCGGGCAGGAGGGCCCTCACCTCGTCGATCGTCGTCGCCTCCGACGGGTCCTTGTCCGGGCGGTAGCGGACGACGCGGGCGAAGCGCAGGGCCACGCCGCCGGGGTAGCGCGGGGAGACCTGCACGCCGTCCAGCTCGATCTCGATCACCAGCTCGGGGCGGACCGTGACGACCCAGTCGTTCTGGTCCGTCGCGATCTCCTGGAGGGCCTTGGTCTGCCACTTCAGCAGCTCGTCGGTGAGGCCCTTGAACGTCTTGCCGACCATCACCGGCGGGCCGCCGTCCGGGTCGCGGGCGCCCAGGTGCAGGTTCGACAGCCAGCCTCGGCGGCGACCGCTGCCCCACTCGACGCCCAGGACGACCAGGTCGAGGGTGTGGACCGGTTTGACCTTCTGCCAGGCGCGGCCTCTGCGGCCCGCCGCGTAGGGGGAGGCCAGCGACTTCACCATCACGCCCTCGTGGCCCGCGTCGAGGGACGCCTTCACCACCTCGGCGGCCTGGTCGGGGGTGGGGTCGAGGACGCCGGGGATGACGTGGGCGCCCGCTACGCGGCGGAGGGCGGCCAGGCGGTCTCGCAGGGGGTTGTCGAGGAGGTCCTCGCCGTCCAGGTGGAGGCAGTCGAAGAAGTACGGGTGCAGGAGCAGCTCGCGTTCGTCCTGCGCGCCGAAGCGGCTCATCGTCTCTTGGAACGGCCTCGGCCTGCCCTCGTCGGTGAGCGCCAGGGTCTCGCCGTCGAGCACGACGGACGTGCACGGCAGGCCGCGGACCAGGTCGACCAGTTCGGGGACGGTCTTGGTGATCTCGCGCAGCGTGCGGGTGTAGACGTGGACCTCGTCGCCGGAGCGGTGGACCTGGATGCGGGCGCCGTCGAGCTTGTGCTCGACCACGCAGCCGCCCAGCTCGGCGAGCGCCTCGTCCAGCGACTCCGCCGGGGACGCCAGCATGGGGCGCAGCGGGCGGCCCACCTCCAGGCGGAACGCCTCCAGCGCCTCGGCGCCGCCCTCCAGGGCCGCCGCCGCCGTCTCGGGCAGGCGGCCGGACAGCATGAACGCGCGGCGGACGGTCTCGCCCGGCACGTCGGCGGCGGAGGCGATCGCGTCCAGCATCACGCCTTCCAGCGCGCCCTGCCGCAGCTCGCCGGTGAGCAGGCGCCGCAGGAAGTCCTGCTCGGCCTCGGTGGAACGGGCGAACAGCGCCGTCAGCAGGTCTGCTCTGCGTTGCGCGGAGCCCTTGCCGGACGTGCCGGCCACCTCGGCCAGCGCGGCGTCGACCTCGGCGACCGTGAGACCGGCCGCCGGGGCGGGCGGCACCGCGAGGTCGAGGATCGTGCGCCAGCCCGTGCCGATGCGGCCCTGGCGGGGCGTGCCCACCAGGAACGACACGACCGCGAGCACGACGTCGCCCGCCGCCGGGCGCAGGAGCGCGGACAGCGCCTTGACCTTGGCCAGGCGCGACCGGGTGGCCGCCACCGCGGCTGACGTGTCGACCACTTCGGAGAAGAGCACGAACTCATGGTGCACCCGAGCACTGACATTTTCTCGAGACGCGGGCTAGGCTGGCCGGACCAGTCGGTCTACCCGGGGGTCCGGATCGCCATGCGCGCACTCGTCGCTGCCGCCCTGCTCTTCGCCGCCGTTCTCACGGGTCCCGCCACCGGCGACCGCGAGCACATCCTCGGCGACGTCGACACCAGCTCCAAGCGCGAGCACATCCTCTGAAGCGCTGCGCCGGAGGTCCTGCCCCGCCGTCATCCGCCACGCACACGCTCGTGTGTCATCCGCCAGTGGTCCCCGCCTCCTCTGCGTGACGCGGCTTTCTCACGCGGGAGCCCCGCGTACCAACTACGCGGACGAAGGGTCCCCGCGTGCGGCAGGGAAAACACAGAGGAGAGTTGTGAGTGGGGCGGGGCGTTACGGACAGTAGTGCTGGAAGCGGGCTTGGACCGCGTCGGCGATCTCCTTGACCGCTTCGTGCAGGCGGTCGGGTGAGAGCGACGCGTATCCCACCACCAAGCCGGGCCACATCGGCGTGCGCGTGTACTGGGCCAACGCCCACACGTGCACCCCTCGCTCCTCAAGCTTGCTCTTCAACGCGAGGTCGTCCGTCCCGTCCGGCATGCGCAGTACGACGTGCAGCCCGGCTGCCACGCCGACGGCCTGCCATCCCGGCAGATGCTCCGACACGGCCTCCAGCAACGCGTCACGCCTCTTCCGGTAGAGCGCGCGCGTTCGCCGCAGGTGCCGGTCGTAGCCGCCCGTCCGCAACAGGTGCGCGAACGCCGCCTGCGGGATCGTGGCGGTGCCCATGTCGTTGTACTGCTTGCGTTGCACGATGTCGTCGCGCAGCCGTTCCGGCACGACGAGCCAGCCGAGGCGCAACGCGGGTGCGAGCACCTTGCTCGTCGTCCCCTGGTACACGACGTGGTCGGGTGCGAGTGCCTGCAACGCGCCCAGCGCGGGCCGGTCGTAGCGGTGTTCGGCGTCGTAGTCGTCCTCGATGATCAACCCGTTCCGCTCCCGCGCCCATTCCACGAGCGCGCGTCGTCGTTCCGGGTGCAGCACCACGCCGAGCGGGAACTGGTGCGCGGACGTCACCATCACCGCACGGCAGTCCGTTTCGGACAGAAGATCGACCCTGATCCCCTTGTCGTCCACCGGGATCGGCACGGGTGTGAGGCCGTGTGCGCGCAGCAGGCTCTCGCCGCCGACGTGGCTGGGGTCCTCGATGGCGATCTTGCCGTCCAGCAGCCGCGCGGTGAGCTGCAACCCGTCGGCCGAGCCGTTGGTGATCACCGCGTCCTTCGCGACGACTGCGCGCACGCGGGCGAGGTAGTCGACGATCTCCTTGCGCAGCCCCAGAAATCCCGCAGGGTCGGGGTACGCCAGGTCGTCGTCGGGCAGCTCGGCCAACGCGGCCCGGTGCGCGGAAACCCAGTCGGCGCGCGGGAAAGCGCCCAGCGCGGGCAGGCCGGGACGCAGGTTGTAGCGCCACCGCCGCGGCGGCTCCGGCACCCCGGACACACCGGCGGGGCCGAGGCTCGCGACCGTCGTCCCCGAGCCCCTGCGCGACGTCAGGTACCCCTCGGCGACGAGCTGCGTGTACGCCGACGTCACCGTCCCGCGGGCCACCCCGAGCTGGGCCGCGAGGTCCCTGCTCGACGGCAGCCGCGTGCCCGGCACGAGCCGCCCGTCGCGGATCGCCCTGCGCAGCTCGGCCTCCACGCCGCGCCGCCGCTGGTGACCCGGCAACAACAGCTCGCGAAAAGTGGTCCAGTTCGAGGACATGGAAGTGGAGCTTAAAACTGGACCAGTCAGGCGTGAAGCTCGGAACCATGAAACTCGGGGTGGCCGCGGGAGCGACAGCGGCAACGATCGTCGGCGCGTCGGTCCCGATCACGGGAATGCTGGAGGGGTACCCGGTCCTGACCGGTCAGGCGATGCGCTACGCACTGGGCGCGGCCGTGTTGTTGCTGGTCGCACGGCGTCTGCCCATCCCGTCGTGGCGCGACGTCCCGCCGCTGCTGGGCGTGGTGGTGTCGGGCATGCTCGGCTTCAACGCCCTGCTCATCGCCGCGCAGCAGTACGCGGAACCGGGCTTCGTAGCCGCCGTGATGGGCGGCTCCCCCATCGTGATCGCCCTGCTCTCCCGCCGGCGCACCACGTCGGCCCTGGTGGGTGCCGTGGTCGTGGCGGCGGGCATCGTGCTGTTGTCCGGCGGCGGTTCGTGGCACGGCCCCGGCCTCGTGCTGGCGTTGCTCACGATGGCGGGCGAGGTGGGCTTCACGCTGTTCGCCGTCGGTGTCGTGCGCCGGCTGGGTGTTCTCGGCGTGGCCACCTGGTCGTGCCTGCTCGCCACGGCGATCGGCGCGGTCGCCGGCACGTTCGTCGGCGGCTGGCAGGTCCCGGACGCGCGGCAGGCGTCCGCGCTGGCGCTGCTCGCGGTCGTGGTGACCGCACTGGCGTTCGGGCTCTGGTACTTCGCCGTGAACCGGCTGGGTTCCGACCGCGCAGGAGTCCTGATCGGCCTCATGCCGGTGGCAGGTCTGGCCACGTCCGTGCTGCTGGGCGCACAGAACCTCACGGTCGTGGCCGTCCTCGGCGTCACCACCGTGACCCTCGGCTGCGTGATCGGCCTCCGCAAGCCACCCGCACCGCAGGAGCCGCCCGTCCCCGCACACGCGACTCCGCCGCACGCGGGGTCCCTTCGTACTGTCACATAGTACGAAGGGACCCCGCGTGCGGTGCGGCGTCACGTGAGGTCGGGCCCCTGCGAGCGCAGGTCGTCGACCTTCGCCATCGCTTCCCGCAGCTCACCGAGCCACGTGTCCGCGTGCTCACCGACCAGCCGCACGGCCCACGCCAGTGCGTCGGCACGAGACCGCGCGACGCCCGCGGCCACCAACGTGTCGAGCACCTGGCGTTCGGGCTGGCGCAGCCGCGTCATCACCGGCACGGCCAGGTGCGTGAACAGCTCGCGCGTGCCGCCCTGGACCGCACCCCAGGCGACCTTGCGGCCGTAGCGGTGCTCGGCCTGGCGGGCGATCTCGATGCGCTCGTCCCGCGTCTCCTCTCGCCAGCGCGCGATGCGGCCCGCCTCGGCCGCGGCGCGTGACGCGTCGTCGAACTCGCCCTCCAGATCGGGCAACGTGCCGACGACCGTGATCTCCTCGCGGTCCACCGTCAGCTCCGGCGCACCCGTGAACCAGCCGTCGGGCAGCCGGCCCGCGAACCACGCCGCCGCGTCGTCGGCCGGTGGCAGGTCAGCCTGCTGCCACCCGCCTCGTCCTCGCCATCCTCGTCCCATCACGACCACCCCTGATTACATGATTACGTCATTACTGACGCTACGCCTGCAATCAGTCAGAGGGTGTTCGCCGTCAGTGAAGTGACCAGCGCGTCCACCGACGCCACGGGCCTGTCGCACACGTATCCGCGGCACACGTACGCGACAGGGGCCTCGTCCAGCAAAGGACGGTCTTCGAGCAACGGCGCGGACGACGGCTCTCCGGCGACGACGACGCCGCCTCCCGGCACATGCGCGATCGCCGCCGCCCACAGGTCCGCACGGCGCGGGTCGTCCCCGACACCCACGACGGCCACCTGCAACGGACCGGCCACCAACGTCTCGGCGACCGTCAGCCAGTGACCGGCGAACCGGGGTGCGCGCGTGGCCAGCAGCCCGGCCCGCGTCACGGCCGCCGACGCCGCGTCCAGGTACCGCGACGAACGGTCGGCGCCCGCCAGCAACGACGCCGTGAGCAGGGCCGAGGCCAGCGACGACGCACCGGACGGCGACGCGTTGTCGGTCGAGTCGGCCGGCCTGCGCACCAACGCCTCGGCGTCGTCGGCGGTGTCGTAGTAGGCGCCCGGCGTCTCCGGGACGGCGAACCGGGCCAGCGCCGTGTCGAGCAGCCCGCACGCCAGGTCGAGCCACCGGACCGAGCCGGTGACCTGGTGCAACGACAGCAGGCCGTCGGCCAGGCAGCCGTAGTCCTCCAGCACGCCGAGCGACGGCCCGGCCACCCCGTCACGCGAGGTGCGCAGCAGCCGGCCCTCGACGAGGTGCACCGAGGCGAGCAGCGACGCGGCCTCCGCCGCCGCCGCGATCCACTCGGGTTCACCGAAGAACGCGCCCGCCTCGGCCAGTGCCGCGATCGTCAGGCCGTTCCACGAGGCGATCACCTTGTCGTCCCGGCCCGGTTGCGGCCGTCCGGCCCGCCGGGCCAGCAGCTCGGCCCGCACGTCCTCCCCCGGCTCCGACACGAACCGCAGCGTCGACTTGCCGTCCTCGAAGTTGGGTTCCTCGGTGACACCGAACGCCGCGGCGGCGTCTCCCAGCTCCTCGTACGTCCACACGTACGTGAGGCCCTCGACGCCGTCGGTGTCCGCGTCCAGCGACGCCGCGAAACCCCCCTCGGCCGTTCGCAGCTCTCGCAGCAGGAACGCCGCCGTGTCCCTGGCGACGCGCTCGTAGCGTTCGGAAGCCGTGACCCGCGTCAGGTGCGTGTAGAAGCGCAGCAGCAAAGCGTTGTCGTACAACATCTTCTCGAAGTGCGGCACGACCCACGACGCGTCGACGCTGTACCGCGCGAACCCGCCGCCGAGCTGGTCGTACATGCCGCCGTTCGCCATCGCGTCGGCCGTGGAGGTCGCCATCGAGATCGCCTCGACCGACCCGGTGCGCTCGTGGTGGCGCAGCAGGAACTCGACGACCATCGACGGCGGGAACTTCGGGGCGTTGCCGAACCCGCCGTTGCGCCGGTCGAACTCACCCAGCAACGACACCACCGCGCCCGCCAGCGCGTCGGAGTCCACAGTGGACGGCGGCAGCGGCGCGGCCTGCCTGGCGATCTCGTCGACGACCGCGGAGGCCGACTGCAGGACCTCCTCACGGCGCGTCGTCCAGGTGGCCGACACCGCTTCGAGGAGCTGCGGGAACGACGGCATGCCCGGCCGCGGCGACGGCGGGTAGTAGGTGCCCGCGTGGAACGGGCGCTGGTCCGGCGTCAGGAACACCGTCATCGGCCACCCGCCGTGCCCGGTCACGGCCTGCGTGACCTCCATGTAGACGGCGTCGACGTCCGGACGTTCCTCGCGGTCCACCTTCACCGGCACGAAGTGCTCGTTCAGGTAGGCGGCGATGTCCGGGTCCTCGAAGGACTCGTGGGCCATCACGTGGCACCAGTGGCAGGCCGCGTAGCCGACGGACAGCAGCACCGGGACGTCACGCCGCCGTGCCTCCGCGAACGCCTCCTCGCTCCACGGCCACCAGTCGACCGGGTTCTCGGCGTGCTGCAGGAGGTACGGGCTGGTGGCGTCAGCGAGCCGGTTCGTCATGCCGTTCACACTAATTGGGGCGCGCGGAGGGCGACTCTCGATCAAACTCGGACGGGTGTTGCTCACCATGACCACGACGCACCAGCCGGCGACCGATCTCGGTCACCTGCTGCACAAGCACCCCGGCCGGGCCCAGTCCTTCACGACGAGCTCGGGCGTCGCGCACGTCTTCTACCCGAAGGCGACGCACGACGAATGCACGGTCGCCCTCCTGCTGGAGGTCGACCCCATCGCGCTGGTGCGAGGTCCTGGCAGCACGCTGACCCAATACGTCAACGACCGGCCGTACGCCGCCGGTTCGTTGCTCACGGTCGCCCTCGGCACCGTCTTCCGCACGGCCATGAGCGGCCGCAGTGACAGCTTCCCCGAACTGGCGAAGACGCCGATCCCGCTGGTCGTCCGCATCCCCGCGCTGCCGCACGGGCTCGCGGAGCGGTTGTTCACGCCGCTCGGCTGGACGGTCGAGACGACGGCTCACCCTGATTCGCGCTACGGCGACGTCACGCTGTCCGGCACGCTGCGGGTCAGTGACGCCCTCAAGCACCTGTACGTGCTGCTGCCCGTCCTCGACGGCGGCAAGCACTACTGGGTCTCGGCCGACGAGGTCGACAAGCTGCTCAAGGCGGGTGACGGCTGGCTGGCCGCGCACCCGGACAAGGAGCTCATCACCACCCGCTACCTGGTCCGCAGGCGCCCGCTCGTCACGTCGGCGCTGGAACGGCTGGCCGAGGTCGACGGGGTGGAGCCGGAGGAGCTGGACAACGCGCTGGCCGAACCGAAGATCTCCCTTGCGGCGCAGCGCAAGGACGCCGTCATCGAGGAGCTGCTGCTGGCACGGGCCAAGCGGGTGCTCGACCTCGGCTGCGGGAGTGGCGCGTTGCTGCGCGCACTCGCCGCCGAGCCGCAGTTCACCGAGATCCAGGCGGTCGACGTGTCCGCGAAGGCGTTGCAGGAGGCCGGACGCGGGCTGGACCGGCTGGGCGAACGCCAGCGCGACCGGATCACGTTGCGGCAGTCGGCCCTGACGTACGCGGACCCGGCCCTCGCCGGATACGACGCGGCCGTGCTGCTGGAGGTCGTCGAGCACGTCGACCCGTCGCGCCTGCCTGCGCTGGAGCACTCGGTGTTCGTGGTCGCGAGGCCGCGCACGGTGCTGGTGACCACGCCGAACGTCGAGTACAACGCGCTCTTCGAGACGCTTCCGGCAGGCCGGATGAGGCACTCCGACCACCGCTTCGAGTGGACCAGGGCGGAGTTCGCGCAGTGGGCCGCGGGCGTCGCCGAGCGCTGCGGCTACACCGTGCGCCACGTGCCGATCGGTCCCGAGGACCCCGAGCGCGGCGCACCGACCCAGATGGCCGTCTTCAGCACGAAGGACGTGAAGTGATGGAGCTGAAGATCCCGGACCTGTGCCTCGTGGTGCTGGTCGGCGCCTCCGGTTCCGGCAAGTCCACGTTCGCGCGCAAGCACTTCCTGCCCACGCAGGTGCTGTCGAGCGACTACTTCCGCGGCCTGGTGTCCGACGACGAGAACAACCAGTCGGCGTCCGCGGCGGCGTTCGAGGTCCTGCACCACGTGGCGGCCAAGCGGCTGGAGGCCGGGCGCGTCACCGTCATCGACGCGACCAACGTGCAGCCGGAGGTCCGGGCGCAGCTGGTCGAGGTCGCCAGGAAGGCGAACGTCCTGCCGGTGGCGATCGTGCTCGACCTGCCGGCCGAGGTGTGCTTGGCGCGAAACGCTCAGCGCCCGGACCGCGACTTCGGCGCGCACGTCGTGAAGCGGCACCGCGCGGCGCTGCGCCGGTCGCTCAAGTATCTCGGCAAGGAGGGCTTCAAGCGCGTGCACGTGCTGCGCTCGCAGTCCGAAGTGGACGAAGCGACGATCGGGTACGAACGGCTGCTGAACGACCTGCGGCACGAGACCGGCCCGTTCGACGTGATCGGCGACGTGCACGGCTGCCGCGCGGAGCTGGAGGAACTGCTCACCGAGCTCGGCTACGCACTCGTCCGCGACGAGCAGGGCCGGGCCGTCGACGCGGTGCCGCCGGACGAGCGCAAGGCCGTGTTCGTCGGCGACCTCGTGGACCGCGGCCCGGACACTCCCGGCGTGCTGCGGCTCGTCATGGGCATGGTCGCCAACGGACACGCGCTCTGCGTGCGCGGCAACCACGAGGAGAAGCTCGTCCGCGCGTTGCAGGGGCGCAAGGTCACTGTGCGGCACGGCCTGGAGAAGTCGCTGGAGCAGCTGGAACACGAGACGGAGGAGTTCCGGCGCAGGGCGCTGAAGTTCTGCGACGGCCTGATCGCGCACTACGTGCTGGACGGTGGCAACCTCGTCGTCGCGCACGCCGGTCTGCCCGAGCGCTACCACGGCCGTGCGTCCGCTCGCGTCCGCAGCTTCGCGCTGTACGGCGACACGACCGGCGAGACCGACGAGTTCGGGCTGCCGGTGCGCCTGCCGTGGGCGAACGACTACCGCGGCGCGGCGATGGTGCTCTACGGCCACGTTCTCGTGCCCGAGGCGGAGTGGATCAACAACACCATGTGCCTGGAAACGGGTGTGGTGTTCGGCGGGAAGCTCACGGCGTTGCGCTACCCGTCACGGGAGATCGTGTCCGTGAAGGCGCACCAGGTCTGGTACGAGAGCAGCTCGCCGTTCCCGCCGAAGCCCGTCGGACGGGCCCCGGACGTGCTGGCGCTCACCGACGTCACGGGCCTGCGCCGGATCGAGACGTCGCTGCTGGGCGCCGTCACGGTCCGCGCGGAGCAGTCGGCCGGCGCGCTGGAGGTCATGAGCCGGTTCGCGATCGACCCGCACGACCTGCTGTACCTGCCGCCGACGATGGCGCCCACGGCGACCTCGCAGCGCGACGACGTGCTGGAGCACCCGGAGGACGCCTTCGCCGAGTACCGGTCGGCGAAGGTCTCGCAGGTGATCTGCGAGGAGAAGCACATGGGCTCACGCGCGGTGTTGCTGGTGCGCAAGGAAGGCGGCGCGATCTACACGCGCACCGGACGTGCGTTCTTCGACGGCGCGCTGGGCGACGAACTGCTCGGTCGCGTCCGGTCGGCGTGCGCCGGGCTGTTCGCGAAGTTCGACACGGACTGGCTGCTCATCGACGCCGAGCTGATGCCGTGGAACGCCAAGGCGTCCGGGCTGATCCGCGAGCAGTACGCGGCGGTCGGCGCAGCGGCGAACGGTGCCTTGCCCGTCGCCGTCGAGGCCCTGGAAACGGCCGCTGCCCGCGGCATCGACGTCACGGACCTGCTGACGCGCACGAAGCAGCGGGCTGCGAACGCCGCCGCGTACAGCGCCGCCTACGAGCGCTACTGCTGGCCGGTCGACGGCCTGGACGGCGTGCGGATCGCGCCGTTCCAGCTGCTCGCGGCGGAGGGACGGACGTTCCACGACCATTCGCACCTGTGGCACCTGGAGACGCTCGCGGAGCTGGACGGACCGCTGTTCCAGCGGACGCGGCACCTGGTGGTCGACGTCACGGACCCCGAGCAGGTCGCGGCGGGCGTGCGGTGGTGGGAGGAGCTGACGGCGGACGGCGGCGAGGGCATGGTCGTCAAGCCGCTGGCGAACCTCGGCGGCCGGGTCCAGCCGGGCGTGAAGGTGCGCGGGCGCGAGTACCTGCGGATCATCTACGGCCCGGACTACACGCTGCCGCACAACCTCGCACGGCTGCGCGACCGGCGGCTGGGCCGCAAGCGCGGCCTGGCGCTGCGCGAGTACGCCCTGGGCATCGAGGCGCTGGAACGCGCCGTGCGCGGCGAACCGTTGTGGCGCGTGCACGAGTGCGTGTTCGGCGTGCTCGCCCTCGAATCGGAACCGGTGGACCCGAGGCTGTGATCCTCGAAGCCGTCGCCGGTTCGCGGGCGAGACGGCCTGCCTAGTCCTTCTTCTCGGACTCCGCGGGCGCCGCCTTGGCGTCCGCCGGGGCGTCCGCGGGCTCGTCGAACGACGCGGGCAGCTTCTTGAGGTGCTTGTTCATCGACTTGACGAGGAAGAACACCGCGATGAAGAAGACGATCAGCAGGACGAGGCCGACCGGGGAGGACTTGCCGAAGTCCTCGCCCTGGCCGCCCTTGTCGTTGTTCGTGTCCGACGGCTGCACGGCGACGAACGCCACCGTGCCGCCGAGGTCGAATTCAGGGGAGAGCACCCCTAGACCTTAACTCCGGTGAACAGGTCGTCCTCCGGCAGCGTCGAGTCCACCCGCGAACGGACGAGCTCGTACTCCTCGGTCGGCCAGATCTCCCGCTGCAGGTCCATCGGGAGGGCGAACCAGCGGCTGTTCGGGTCGATCTGGGTGGCGTGCGCCTTCAGGGCCTCGTCGCGGACCTCGAAGTAGTCGGCGCACTCGACCCTGGTGGTGACGCGGTCCATCACGTCGGGGCGGTCGGTGCCCCAGTTCGCGAGCCACTCCGAGTACGGCGACTCGAGGCCGCGGGACTCCAGCGCCTCGTGGAAGGCGAGGATCTTGGCACGCGAGAAGCCGTGGCCGTAGTAGACCTTCGGCGTCTCCCACACCTCGCCCAGCGACGGGTCGAACTCGGGGTCGGCGGCGGCGTCCAGCGCAGCCATCGACACCTCGTGCGTGCGGATGTGGTCCGGGTGCGGGTAGCCGCCGTTCTCGTCGTAGGTCACGACGACGTGCGGGCGGAACTCGCGGATGACCTGCACGAGCGGCGGTACCGACTCCTCCAGCGGCACGAGGGCGAAGCAGCCCTCGGGCAGCGGCGGGAGCGGGTCGCCCTCGGGCAGGCCGGAGTCCTTGAAGCCCAGCCAGCGGTGCTGGATGCCGAGGATCTTGGCGGCGGTCGCCATCTCCTCCCGGCGGATCTCGATCATGTTCTCGAGCACGTCCGGCTTGTCCATCGCCGGGTTCAGGATGCTGCCCGCACCACCGTCGGTGCAGGTCACGACCATCACGTCGTGCCCTTCCGCGATGTAGCGGGCCATCGTGGCCGCGCCCTTGCTCGACTCGTCGTCGGGATGTGCGTGCACTGCCATCAGGCGCAGCTTGTCGGCCATGACCCCCGTGGTCCTCCTGTGTGAGCGGTCCTGCGACACTCAACAACTGAACGTCGGTCACCATTGTTCCCCAGACGCCGAGGAGGGCGCGGACATGGCACAGCGCACCCTTCCCGAGGGGCGGTACGGCACCAAAGCCACCGGCCAGCCCACCAGATGGGCGCGGTGGGCGTTACTCGCCGTAGCCGTCGCGTTCGGTGTCCTGATCGCTTTCGTCGCCTACCGGAATTGGGGCACAAAGCCGATCGAAGCGGAGCAGACGGCGTTCACCCTCCTCGACGACGAGCGGGTGGAGGTCACTTTCCAGGTTTCCCGCGATCAACCGGAGCGACCCGCCGTCTGCATCATTCGGGCCCGATCCAAGGACGGGGACGAAGCGGGCCGGCGTGAGGTTCTCGTTCCCCCGGGAAATTCGGTCGTCGTCGAGACAACTGTTGTCCGCGCCTCGAAGCCGCCGGTCACCGGCGAAGTGTTCGGGTGCTCCTACCAGGTTCCCGCCTACTTGTCCACGACCTAGCGGCCAAGCGGGTGATCTGCGGTTTAAACGGCGAGATTCGGGAACAAATCGCCGTCGATGAACGTTGTCCGCGTGTTACTATTGCCGCTCAAGCACGGCCCCGGCGCGGGCCGTGTTTTTCCGTTCCGGGCCCCCGGCTCGGGAACTATCTGGCGCACACGTGTGCGCCGGAGCAAGACGAGGAGTTGGTGACCGTGAGCGACACCCAGGTGACCTGGCTGACCCAGGAGGCCTACGACCGGCTCAAGGCTGAGCTGGACGAACTCATCGCGTACCGCCCGGTCATGGCTGCCGAGATCAACGCTCGCCGCGAGGAGGGCGACCTCCGCGAGAACGGTGGCTACCACGCGGCCCGTGAGGAGCAGGGCAAGCAGGAGGCGCGGATTCGCCAGCTGCACGAGCTGCTCCAGGCCGCGAAGGTCGGCGAGGCCCCCACCACGAAGGGTGTCGCCGCGCCGGGCACGGTGCTCACGATCCGTTACGAAGGTGACGACGAGACGGAGACCTTCCTGCTCGCCACGCGCGAAGAGGGCGCGCACGGCGAGATGGAGGTCTACTCCCCGGTCTCTCCGCTCGGCAAGGCGCTCAACGGCGCGAAGGACGGCGAGACCGTCGAGTACGAGCTGCCCAACGGCAAGCTCCAGAAGGTCACCCTGATCTCCGCCGTGCCGTACGGCGGCTGATCGAAGACGACGTTGTCGAAGGGGCGGTCACCGCGGTGACCGCCCCTTCACGCGTTCCAGGAGCGGGCGCACCCGCGGCGGCACCGGCGTGGACAGCGCGATCGACGTCGACAGCCTGCGCACGTGCGGGACGTCCACGATGTGGTCGACGACGCGCTGAAGGTCCGCGTTCGACCGGGCGACCATCCGCACGAAGAGGTCTCCCTGGCCCGTCGTCGCGTGCACCTCGCACACCTCGCTGATCGCGGCCAGGCCCTCGCACACCTCGGCCCGCCGCCCCTGCGCGATCTCGACGACCGCGAACGCCGTCAGCCCGTAGCCCATCGCGCCGAGGTCGAGCGCCGGCGGGAACCCGGTGAGCACCCCTCTCTCCGTGAGCCGGTCCAGCCGGGCCTGCACGGTGCCCCGCGCGACGCCCAGCCGCCGCGAGCATTCGAGGACGCCCAGGCGGGGCTCGTCCGTCAAGAGCAGGAGCAGCTTCGCGTCGAGTTCGTCCACGGTCTGGTCAGAGTGCTCACTCTGCTGATCGTTGGTCATAGATCACTGTACAAATTGTCCAGTGAAATCGTCGACTATTGCTCACCCTGCTTAGGCGGATTCATGCTGTGAAGCATGACGCAGCAGCTTGACGACGTGAGCTACGACCAGCTCAGGCAGCTCGTGGGCTTGGTCGACTACGACGCGACCAAGGACCCGTTCCCCGTGCGCGCCATGGACGCCGTGGTGTTCGTCGCGGGCAACGCCACGCAGACCGCGTGGCTCTACCAGGTGGCGTTCGGCATGGAGCTCGTGGCCTACGCGGGCCCCGAGACCGGCCAGCGCAGCCACAAGTCGTTCGTGCTGAAGTCGGGCTCCGCCCGCTTCGTGATCCACGGCGGCGTCACCCCCACCTCCGAGCTCCTCGACCACCACCGCCGTCACGGCGACGGTGTCGTCGACCTGGCTCTGGAGGTCGGCGACGTCGACCGGTGCATCGAGCACGCCCGCAAGCAGGGCGCGACCGTGCTGGAGGAGCCGCACGACGTGTCCGACGAGCACGGCACCGTCCGGCTCGCGGCCATCGCCACGTACGGCGAGACCCGCCACACGCTCGTCGACCGCAGCAAGTACACCGGCCCCTACCTGCCCGGCTACGTGGCCAAGTCCTCGACCGTCAAGCGTCCGGAGGGTGCCCCGAAGCGCCTGTTCCAGGCCGTCGACCACTGCGTCGGCAACGTCGAGCTCGGCAAGATGGACTACTGGGTCGAGTGGTACAACCGCGTCATGGGCTTCGTGAACATGGCGGAGTTCATCGGCGACGACATCGCCACGGACTACTCGGCGCTGATGTCGAAGGTCGTCTCCAACGGCAACCACCGCGTCAAGTTCCCGCTGAACGAGCCGGCGATCGCGAAGAAGAAGTCGCAGATCGACGAGTACCTGGAGTTCTACGAGGGCGCGGGCGTCCAGCACATCGCGCTGGCCACCAACGACATCATCGCCACGGTCACGGCCATGCGGGACGCGGGCGTCGAGTTCCTGGAGACCCCGGACTCCTACTACGACGACCCGGAGCTGCGCGCCCGCATCGGCGAGGTCCGCGTGCCGATCGAGACGCTCAAGCAGCACCGCATCCTGGTCGACCGCGACGAGGACGGCTACCTGCTGCAGATCTTCACCAAGCCGATCGGCGACCGGCCGACCGTGTTCTACGAGCTGATCGAGCGCCACGGTTCGCTCGGCTTCGGCAAGGGCAACTTCAAGGCCCTGTTCGAGGCGATCGAGCGGGAGCAGGAACGCCGCGGCAACCTCTGATGGCGTTCCCCCGGTAAGGTGGTTTCACGGGGGACACACATCGTGGGGAGGTGGCATGGCGCTCGCTCAGCGCGTGGCCGCGGTCGTCCCGCTGCTCGCAGCCGTGACCACGGCGGTGGCACTGACCGGCGCGGCGTTCTTCACCGTGGCCCACGCGGGCTGCGACGAGGCCGGCCGCTTCGTCCGCACCGGCGGGTCGATCGAGTTCGTCGGCGGCTGCGTGAACGGCGCCGACCTTCCGGCGGCACCGGTGACAGAGGCCGGGGTCGAGGACGTCGACAGGTTCAGCGGCTCCCAGAAGCCGTAGTCAGACCGCACGCGGGGCCCTTTCGTACTATCACACAGTACGTAGGGGCCCCGCGTGCGTCTCAGCCGAGGGCCGCGAGCAGGTCGGCGACCAGGTCGTCGCCGGACTCGATGCCCACCGAGACGCGGATCAGGTCCGCCGGGACCTCCAGCATCGACCCGGCCGTCGACGCGTGCGTCATCCTGCCGGGGTGCTCGATCAGCGACTCGACGCCGCCGAGCGACTCGGCCAGCGTGAACAGCTTGGTGCGGGCGCAGACCTCCAGCGCCGCCTCCTCGCCGCCGTCGACGACGAACGACACCATGCCGCCGAACCGGCGCATCTGCTTGGCCGCGACGGCGTGGCCGGGGTGCGACTCCAGGCCGGGGTAGATGACCTTCTTGACCCGCGGGTGGCGGGTGAGGGCCTCCGCGACCAGCTCGGCGTTGTCGGAGTGCTTCTCCATGCGCAGCTCGAGGGTCTTGATGCCGCGCAGGGTGAGGTAGGCGTCGAACGGGCCGGGCACCGCGCCCGCGCCGTTCTGCAGGAACCCGAACGCCGCGTCGACCTCCTCGTCGGAGGTGATCAGGGCACCGCCGACGACGTCGGAGTGGCCGCCGACGTACTTGGTGGTGGAGTGCAGGACGACGTCCGCGCCCAGCTCCAGCGGGGTCTGCAGGGCCGGGGAGGCGAACGTGTTGTCCACGACCAGCTTCGCGCCGGACTCGTGGGCGACGGACGCGATGGCCGCGATGTCGCCGATGTTCAGCAGCGGGTTGGTCGGCGTCTCGATCCAGATCAGCTTGGTCTCGGGGCGCACGGCCGCGCGGATCGCGTCGACGTCGGTGACCGGCGCGGGCGAGTGGGTGACGCCCCACTGCGAGAAGACCTTGTCGATCAGCCGGAACGTGCCGCCGTAGGCGTCGTTCGGGATGACGACGTGGTCGCCGGGCTTGAGGAACGTGCGCAGTGCCGCGTCGGTCGCACCCATGCCGGAGGAGAACGCCCTGCCGTACCGGCCCCGTTCGAGCGACGCCAGGCAGGTCTCCAGCGCGCGGCGGGTCGGGTTGCCGGTGCGGGAGTACTCGAAGCCCTCACGCAGCCCGCCCACGCCGTCCTGGGCGTAGGTCGAGGTCGCGTAGATGGGCACGTTCACCGCACCCGTGGTCGGGTCCGGGTCCTGACCGGCGTGGATCGCCCTGGTGGCGAAGCCGTATGGGGTGCTCATGTTCGAAGGGTACTCACCCATCTGGCCGTCGCGGGGAGTAGTCCAAGCAGTGAGCTGGCCAGGGCGAGCACGAGCGCGAGCATCACCAGGTCCTGCACTCCGGCGGCGTGGAAGAACACGTGGGGCGTGACGAACCCGGTGATCCCGATGAACGTGAGAGCGAGCAGGACCAGCAGCAACATCGTCCCGGCCACGGTCATGATCCGCGCCGCGCCCACCCGCAGGCACAGCAGCACGCCACCGGAGAGCAGCAGCACGACGGCGAGGCCCTGCAGGCCCACCCCGAGCCACAGCCAGAACGCGTAGAAGGCGAGCACGAAGAACCGGCTCAGCTCGATGACCTGCAGGATCATCCCGACCAGCAGGACCAGACCGCACGCCAGCGCCAGCAGACCGCCGAGCACACCCGTCGCACCGCTGGGCCGCGCGGGAGACGGGCCAGCCCCCGGCCACTGGGCAGTGACCGGGGGCTGGAACGGCTGCTGAGGGTTCACCAGCCCTGCTGCTGGCCGCCGTAACCCTGCTGCGGGGGCTGGCCGTAGCCGCCCGGCTGCTGCTGCGGGTAACCGCCGGTGCCCGGCTGCTGCGGGTAGCCACCGCCGTAGGGCGAGGCCGTCTCCGGGGCGTTGACCACGATCGACTTCATGATCTTGTCGGCCCAGGTCTGCTTCTTCGGCTCCCACAGCGGGGCGAAGTAGCCCGCGTAGCAGGGCAGGCCGTCGACGATGTGGCACAGCTGGCGCACGAACGTCGTGCCACCGCCGAGCGGCTGGCCGGTCTCCTCGGAGATCAGCTTGATCTTCGCGATCTTCTTGCCGATCGACTGGCCGGTCTGGCCCTGCTTGATGATCGAGTTCCAGATGACGAACCCGATGTAGGCGAGGTAGACCAGGAAGCCGAGGAACGAGATCCCGGGGGCGTCGGCGCCGATCGCGATGGCGGTGATGATCCAGACCAGGATCCCCGTGACGGCCGCCGGTGCCGCGAAGTCGATCAGGAAGCCGACGAAGCGCGAGCCCCACTCGGCGTACCCGGTCGGAGGCGGCGGCGCCATGCCGGGCGCGCCGTAGCCGGGAGCGCCGCCGTACCCGGGCTGGCCGTACGGCGAGGCCGCCGGCTGACCGTAGGGGTTCGACTGCGGCGCGCCGTACGGCTGCTGCTGTTGCTGCTGCGGCTGGCCGTAGGGCGAGGCCGCCGGCTGGCCGTACGGGTTCGACTGCGGCGCGCCGTACGGAGGCGGCTGCTGGCCGTAGGACTGCTGCGGCCCGGCGTACGGGGGCGGCTGCTGGGCGGGGAACCCGCCGGAGCCGGGTCCCTGCGCCGGGAAGCCGCCGGAGCCGGGCGCCGAGGACGGCGTCTGGCCGGGGCTGACGACCTGGGTGGCGTCCGCGTTCTGCTGCGGTGCGGCAGGAGCCTGACCAGGCGAGACGACCTGCGTCGCGTCCGGGTTCGGGGTCGCCGCGGTGGGCTGCCCACCTCCCGGCACGACCTGCGTGGCGTCCGAGCTGGGCTGCTCCTGGTGCGGCTGACCGCCGAACTGGTTTCCTGGCGGCTGCGGAGCGTTCATCCGGTTTCCAACCCCCTTGGCTGGGCCGTGTACGAGTGAGTCTTCATGATTCGGGGCGTCACGCTATCCGACGCGGGTACCTCTACGCTCAGCGACCAGCCAAGAAGCCCAAAATGTCCTGACGGGTGACGACGCCGGCGGGCTTCCCGTCCTCCAGGACCAGCGCCGCGTCGGCGTGTGACAGGGCGTTCATGGCGATGCCGACCGGCTCACCGGCGCCGAGCGTCGGCAGCTGCGGCGACATGTGCTTGTCCAGCCGGTCCGAGAGCTGCGCCTTGCCGGTGAACAGCGCGTCGAGCAGGTCGCGCTCGTTGACCGCGCCCGCGACCTCGGCCGCCATGACGGGCGGCTCCGCGTTGACGACGGGCATCTGCGAGACGCCGAACTCGCGCAGGATCGCGACGGCGTCACCGACGGTCTCGTTCGGGTGAGCGTGCACCAGGTCGGGCAGCACGCCGCCCTTGCGGCGCAGCACGTCGCCGACGGTCGCGCCGGTCGAGTCGGGCGGCAGGAAGCCGTAGGAGGCCATCCAGCGGTCGTTGAAGACCTTGGACAGGTAGCCGCGGCCACCGTCGGGCAGCAGCACGACGACGACGGCGTCCTCCGGCAGGTCCTTCGCGACGCGCAGCGCGGCGGCCGCGGCCATGCCGCACGAACCGCCGACGAGCAGGCCCTCCTCGCGGGCGAGGCGGCGGGTGACGTCGAACGACTCGGCGTCGGAGACCTCGACGATCCGGTCGGCGATGGTCTTGTCGTACGCCTCCGGCCAGAAGTCCTCGCCGACACCCTCGACCAGGTACGGGCGGCCGGTGCCGCCGGAGTAGACCGAGCCCTCCGGGTCCGCGCCGATGACCTGCACGGCGCCGTCCGAGATCTCCTTGAGGTACCGGCCGGTGCCGGAGATCGTGCCGCCGGTGCCGACGCCCGCGACGAAGTGCGTGATCCTGCCCTCGGTCTGGCGCCAGATCTCGGGGCCGGTCTGGTGGTAGTGGCTCGCCGGGTTCTCCGGGTTGGAGTACTGGTCGGGCTTCCACGCGCCGGGGATCTCGCGGACGAGCCGGTCGGAGACGTTGTAGTAGGAGTCCGGGTGCTCGGGCGCGACGGCGGTCGGGCACACCACGACCTCGGCGCCGTACGCCTTGAGGACGTTGCGCTTGTCCTCGCTGACCTTGTCCGGGCAGACGAAGACGCACTTGTAGCCCTTGCGCTGGGCGACCAAGGCGAGGCCGACGCCGGTGTTGCCGGACGTGGGCTCGACGATCGTGCCGCCGGGCGCCAGCTCACCGGACTTCTCGGCCGCCTCGACCATGCGCAGCGCGATGCGGTCCTTCACGCTGCCGCCGGGGTTGAGGTACTCCACCTTCGCCAGCACCGTGGCCTTGATCCCCGTGGTCAGGGAGTTGAGCTTGACCAGCGGCGTGTTGCCGACCAGATCGACGACGTGTTCGACGTACTCCACCGGTATCTACTCCCCTGCTCCCACACTCCGAGAATGGCGGGAGGAAGCGTAGCTCTAGTGGCTGCGGAGGTTGATTCGAACAGCGCATCCGACGATTCCGGGTGAAGGGGGTGGCGTGGATGACCGGACTGCGGACGCTGCGGGCGGTGGCGATGACCGCCGCGACACTCGGAGGTCTCTCCGGCGCGCTCGCCGGCCTGCTGAACGAGCAGGGCAGACGGGCCCGCGTGGCCATCGGCGTGCTGGAACACCTGTGGCCCGCGCCCGACGGCGTGTACGCCGACGACGGCCGCGACCCGCTGCGGCTGGCGGTGCTGGGCGACTCGATGGCGGTGGGCGTCGGTGTGACGCATCCCTCGCAGATGCCGGGCGTGTTGCTCGCCCAGGCGCTCGCCGAGGAGGCTGGACGGCCGGTGCGGCTCTCGACGTACGCCGTCAGCGGGTCGACGACGCGCGACCTGGTGCCGCAGGTCGACGCCGCTGTGCGGGACGAGCCGCAAGCCGCGCTGGTCATCATCGGGGCGAACGACGTGACGTCGCGGATCGGCGTCCGCGAGTCGGCCCTGCTGCTCGCCGAGCAGGTCGGCAGGCTGCGCGAGGCCGGGTGCGGTGTCGTCGTCGGCACGTGCCCGGACCTGGGGATCGTGCGGCCGATCCCGCAACCGCTGCGGGCGATCGGGCGCCGGTACAGCTTGCGGCTCGCGGCGGCGCAGACCGCGGAGGTCCGGCGGGCGGGCGGCGTGCCGGTGTCGCTCGCGAACCTGCTGGCGCCGGAGTTCCTGGCCCGGCACTCCGACATGTTCAGCTCGGACCGGTTCCACCCGAGCTCGATCGGCTACGAGGCGGCGGCGGGCGTGCTGCTGGCGCCGTTGTGCCAGGTCGCGGGGCTGTGGCCGGGCTGGGCCGCGGCACCGCTGCCCGTGCGGTCGGCGGCGGCGCTGGCGGTGCGGCCGTCCCGGCTGCCGGGGTGGCTGCAGAAGCGGCACGCGTGAGTTTCGGAAATCAACGTCACTCGCGGTGGCCGAGGTGAGCGGCCGTTAACTAGGCTCGGCGGCAACCTTGACTCTCAACGAGGAGTTTTGTGATGCCTGAGGCCGTGATCGTCTCCGCCGCCCGCTCCCCCATCGGCCGCGCGGGCAAGGGCTCGCTGAAGGACGTGCGGCCCGACGACCTCGCCGCGCGGATGGTGAAGGCCGCCCTGGACAAGGTGCCGCAGCTCGACCCCGCGCAGATCGACGACCTCATGCTCGGCTGCGGCCTGCCCGGCGGTGAGCAGGGCTTCAACATGGCGCGCGTCGTCGCCGTACTGCTCGGCCACGACACCCTGCCGGGCACGACCGTCACCCGGTACTGCGCGTCGTCGCTGCAGACCACGCGCATGGCCCTGCACGCCATCAAGGCGGGCGAGGGCGACGTGTTCATCTCCGCCGGCGTCGAGACCGTGTCGCGGTTCGCCAAGGGCAGCTCCGACTCGTGGCCGGACACGCACAACCCGGTCTTCGCCGACGCCGAGGCGCGCACCGCCTCCGTCGCCCAGTCGGGCGCCTCCGAGTGGGTCGACCCGCGCACGCTGGACGTCGTGCCGGACATCTACGTCCCGATGGGCCAGACCGCCGAGAACCTGGCGCTGCTCAAGGGCGTCTCGCGCAAGGAGATGGACGAGTTCGGCGTCCGCTCGCAGAACCTCGCCGAGAAGGCCATCGCCGACGGCTTCTGGGCCCGCGAGATCACGCCCGTGACGCTGCCGGACGGCACCGTCGTCTCGGCCGACGACGGTCCCCGCGCCGGCGTGACGTACGAGGCCGTGTCGCAGCTCAAGCCGGTCTTCCGCCCGGACGGCCGGATCAACGCGGGCAACTGCTGCGCCCTGAACGACGGCGCCGCGGCTCTGGTGATCATGTCCGACACCAAGGCCCGCGAGCTCGGCATCACGCCGCTCGCGCGGATCGTCTCGACCGGCGTCTCCGGCCTGTCGCCGGAGATCATGGGCCTGGGCCCGGTGGAGGCGTCGAAGCGGGCGCTCGCGCTGGCCGGGCTGTCGGTCTCCGACATCGACCTGGTGGAGATCAACGAGGCGTTCGCCGCGCAGGTCATCCCGTCCTACCAGGACCTCGGGATCGACATCGACCGCCTGAACGTCAACGGTGGCGCGATCGCCGTCGGCCACCCGTTCGGCATGACGGGCGCGCGGATCACCACCACCCTGATCAACTCGCTGCAGTTCCACGACAAGCAGTTCGGTCTCGAGACCATGTGCGTCGGCGGCGGCCAGGGAATGGCGATGGTCATCGAGCGGCTGAGCTGAGCCACCATCACAAAATCTGCAAATTGAAGCCTGCAAGTAGCTTTGCTTCACCCGAACGGAGCTACTCGCAGGCACCCTTTCCGCCGATGACACAAACGTCATCCAATGGCGTCATCAGGCGAGGGGAAGTCCGTCCCTACCGATGAACAGGAGGGGCCGGACATGCCGTACGTGTGGTGGCAAAGCGAGTACGACCTGCAGTGCCATGCTTTTTCCCTGGACCAGACCGAGGGTGCGCGCAGCTTCTACGAGGCCGTCTGCGCGCACTCGGTGCCCGACGAACGGGTTTCCCGTTCGCAGGCGGGCGCTCTCTGCACACCCTGCCTGATCAAGGTGGGCACCGAACTGCCCGACGCGCGCTGGCGCGTTTAGCCGCGAATTCGCCACGAAGCGGAATTCACCTTCGCGCGTTCGTCTCCGGAAACGCCGGAGGGGCGCCCCGCCGCAGCGGAACGCCCCTCCGTCGAACACCCGGACGTCAGTCCGAGTTGAAGTACGACAGCAGGCGCAGGATCTCGGTGTACAGCCACACCAGGGTGACCGTGAGACCGAACGCGATCTGCCACGCGAACTTCGCCGGGACGCCGGCGCGGATCGCCTGGTCGGCGGCGTCGAAGTCGATCAGGAAGCTGAACGCCGCGAGGCCGATGCAGACGAGGCTGAAGATGATCGCGAGCGGGCCACCGTCGCGCAGGCCGAGGCCGCCGTCGGTGAAGAAGCTCATGATCAGGTTGAAGAGCATGAGGACGCCGACGCCGATGATCGCGCCGACGATCCACTTGGTGAACTTCGGCGTGACGCGGATCGCGCCCGTCTTGTAGACCACCAGCATGCCGGCGAAGACGCCGATCGTGCCGATGATGGCCTGGCCGATCACCACGACACCCTGGCCGGGGTTGCCCGTCCACCTGTCGACCATCGAGCCGATGATGCCGCTGAACGCGCCGAGGAAGATGCCCTCGACCGCCGCGTAGGCGAGCACGAGCGGCGGGCTCGGCATGCGCTTGAAGGTGATGACGAGCGCGAGCACCAGACCGATGATCGCGGCCGGGAACAGCAGGGCCCACGCCTGCATGAGGTAGGTGACGACCGCGGTGGCCGCGACCACGGCGAGCGTGATGCCCGTCTTGGTGACGACGTCGTCGATCGTCATCGGCCGCTCGCTGGTCAGCGGCGGCGGAGCCTGCTGGTAGCCGGCCTGTTCAGGCTGGCCGAAGCCTGCGTAGCCTCCGTACCCGCCGCCTGTCGGCAGGTTACGGAAAGCCGGGTTGCTGCTGGAGCGCACCTGGTCCTCCTGGGGCGTTGCTTTACGCCGTCACGGGGTACAACGAGCACGCTCTGTGCCAGGTTCCCCGTCGGGTAAAGGCGACTTTACCCCTGCCGACGATCACACGTGGGCGAACGCCCCTCCAACTCCGGAGCGTTATCAACCTGCGGCGTGTCGTCGCGTGTCCCGGCCAATTCCTGTAACCGGCGTCACATCCTGATCACGGTCACACGTTAGGTGACATGAGACTTCAGCCTCGTGGCGGCTTGTTTCGGATGGGGCGGAACGACAAGCTCGCACGGGATGGTCGGGCAGGTCAGAGGGGACCGAATTCGAAATGGGCTGGAAACGTCTGGCCGCCGTGGCGATGGTCTCGGGGCTCGCGCTCCTGACCGCCCCCGCGACGGCGACCGCAGTCGGCGTCAAGGGCATCGGCCACAACGCGTCCGGGCTCCAGCCCAACGCCACACCGGGCAGCGAGTGGCACGGGTCGTACGTCTGGCAGGACAAGCACGTCTGGTGCGTGCAGTACGCCCTGCCCGCACCGGACAGCAACGTCGGCTACAAGGAAGGCGACGCGCTGCGCACCAAGGCGGGCAAGGACCTCGCTCCCGAGATCGCGGCGAACATCTCCTACCTGCTGCTGCGCTACTCCACGACGAAGTCGCCGGACGAGGCCGCCGCGCTCGCGCACCTGCTGCACAGCTGGACGTCCGCGCCGGACGGCGAGGTCCGCCTCGACACGACCGACCCGAAGTACCTCGCCTACGACGCCGCCTTCTACGCCGCGCGCCTGCCGCAGTCCGTCATGGACACCGTCGCGCGCATCAAGGCCGACGCGGAGGCCAACCGCGGGCCGTGGACGCTCAGCGCCGCCGCGCCGAAGGAACCGCTGGTGATCGGGACCGAGTCCACCTGGACGCTGTCCCTGGTCAAGGCCAACGAGAAGGGCGTCACGAACGCGCCCATCGCCTTCACGCTGACCGACGCGCAGCTCGCCGACGGCAGCACGAGCGGCACCGCCACCACCGGCGCCGAGGGCGAGCCGGCCGTCGTGAAGATCATCCCGACCGGCGAGAAGCCGTCGATCGCGGCCGTCGCGGACTCCCCCGCCGACCGTCCCGTCGTGCACTTCCCCATCCAGACCGAGAACATGCAGCGCATGGTCACGACGGGCGGCGAGAAGAAGCTCAGCGCGAACGCCGAGGGCCAGGCCAAGACCGCGCCCGGCGCCGTGAAGATCACGAAGATCGACTCCGAGACCAAGAAGTCGATCGCGGGCGTCGCGCTGCGCGTCACGGCCGCGGACAAGACGTCGGCCGCGAAGAAGCAGGACGACTCGGACCTGGTCGGCACCGACGGCAAGCCGCTGGTGCTGCAGACCGGCCAGGACGGCACGGCCGAGATCCCCGACCTGCGCACCCCGCAGGAGATCTGCCTCGTCGAGGTCGCCGCGCCGCAGGGGTACGAGGAGTTCTTCGACGTGCAGGCACCGCCGTCCGCGTGCGGCACGCTCGCGGCCGGGCAGACGCTCGCGCTGGAGATGGTGAACAAGCCGAACAAGCCGGTCGTGCCGAGCACGATCCCGGCGGGCACCGAGGGGCAGACGCCGGTCGCGACCGCGTCGTTCGACACCCAGCTGCGTCCCGGGCTGATGCTCGGGGTGGCCGGACTGGTGCTGGCCGGTGCCGCGCTGGCAGGCTTCCTGGTGTGGCGCAGGCAGTGAGTCCCAAGGCGTTCCTGACCGGCGCGCTGGTGGCGGGGATCGCCGCCGCCGGCGCGCTGGTGGGCACGTCCGAGGTGGAGGTCGTTCCCGGGCGCTCCGTCGCGGCCGAGATCCCCGTCGTCGGCCCCGGTCCCGTGGCGGACAGCCTCAGCACCGGCCGCGGCGCCGATCTCACCGGTCTGGTGGGCGGCGCGAACACCGAGAAGGCGAAACCCGCCGACCCGCCCGCGCCGCAGGAACAGCAGCAGTCCGCGCCGCCCAAGGCCAGTCCCGGTTCCGTGCGGCTGCCCGCCGGTGGCTCTGCCACGCTGGTGCGCAAGGAGGTGCGCGACGGCGTGCTGCCCGTGCCCGACGGCATCGGCGAGGCCACCTGGTGGGGCACCGGCCTGGCCGCCGAGGAGGGCGCGACGGTCCTCGCCGGGCACGTCGACTGGAAGGGCGCGCGGGGCCCGTTCGCGGAGCTGTGGCAGGCGCAGAACGGCCGTGAGGTCGTGATCGCCGACGACGCCGGCACGGAGTTCCGGTTCCGCATCAAGCAGATCGAGACCGTGCGCAAGGAGGAGCTGCCCGCGCGCGCCGTCGAGTTCTTCGGCCCCCGCGGCCCGCACCGGCTCGTGCTCGTCACGTGCGGAGGCACCTGGGTGGGTGGCCAGCAGGGTTACGAAGCCAACCGCGTGGTGATCGCCGAACCCGTTCGGTGACGAAGCAACCCGTTCGGGTGACTAGTCGTCTCCCTAAGTGTGAAGCGCTGGGGATGGCTGACCACGGGTGTGGCATTGGCTTTGGTTCTGGTCCTCGTGATGACCATCGGGCACGACGAGGACGCGGAGAACCAGGCACAGGCCGGCCCGCTGCCGACGGCACCCCGGTTGCCCGCGCCCAAGGACACCGGCCCCACGCCCACCGTCCCCGCTCCCACGCCGGAGCAGCTGGCCAGGCAACCCTGGATGCACAAGCTCGCTCCCGGTGAGAAGCCCCCGCAGTTCGTGCTCTTCTCGTTCGACGGCGCGGTGTCCGAGAAGCACTGGAACAAGGTCCTGCCGATCGCCAAGGCCAAGAACGCGCGCGTGACCGGACTGCTGTCCGGCGTCTACATGGTGTCGGACCAGGACAAGTCGCAGTACCAGCCGCCGGCAGGGCTCAAGCGCGGTCTCTCCGACATCGCGTTCGGCGGCAGCAGGCAGGACATCGCGCACCGCATCGGCTACCTCAACCGGGTCATCGAGGACGGCCACGAGATCGGCACGCACTACAACGGCCACTTCTGCTCCGGCGGCAGCCAGCCGTCGGTCGACAAGTGGGACACCAAGGCGTGGAACGACGAGCTCGACCAGTTCGCCCAGATCGTCGACAAGTCGCGCGCCTCCGGGCTGAAGCTGCCGGAAGGCGCTGTCCGGGGTGGACGGACGCCGTGTCTGGAAGGCAACTGGGACCAGGCTTTCCCCGCGATGGCCGCGCACGGGCTCGTCTACGACACCAGCCAGGTGGCGCTCGGCGTGCAGTGGCCGTTCGTCCAGAACGGGGTGTGGGAGTTCCCGATGCCCGAGGTGCGGGTTCCCGCGCTGGGCAGGCAGGTCGTCATGATGGACTTCAACCTCTGGTACGCGCTCAACGGCGCGAAGGAGGAGCCGGAACGGGCGGACGAGTTCGCCCAGATCGTGTTCAACACCTACAAGTCGGTGCATCGGGCCGCGCTGGACGGCAACCGCGCGCCGATGGTGGTCGGCAACCACTTCAACGAGTGGAACGGGTCGGCGTTCTCGAACGCGATGGAGCAGTTCCTCGAGTACGTGTGCGACAAGCCGGAGACGGTGTGCGCCACGTACACCGAGGTGATCCAGTGGATGCAGCTGCAGGACCCCGCGGTGCTCGCCCAGCTCCGCGGGATGCCCGCAGCACGCAACTGATCCGTCAGTCCTCGAACCGTCAGCCGTCGGTCGAGACGATCCGGTCGTCCGTCGGGCCGGGGAAGCCGTTGGTGTCCTGGTTCGACGTGCCGAACCACAGGGTGCCGTCCGGCGCCGAGGCGATCGCGCGCACCCGGCCGTAGCGGGTGAACAGGGCCTGCGGCGTGCCGAGGTCCGTGCCGTCGACCGGGATCTTCCACACCCGCCTGCCGGTCACCGCGCCGACGTACAGCGCGTCGCCGTGGACGTCGATGCCCGTCGGGCCCGCCAGGTAGTTGGGCCACGTGATGACCGGGTTGGTCATGCCGGGTTCGGAGCAGGTGCCCTCGCAGGTCGGCCAGCCGTAGTTCTTGCCGGCCTCGATGCGGTTGACCTCGTCGGTCCGGTTGTTGCCGAACTCCGTGGCGTAGACGGCGCCGCCGACGAACGTGATGCCCTGGGCGTTGCGGTGGCCGATCGAGTAGACGACGCTGCCCTCCCGCGGGTTGCCGGGGGCGGGCTGGCCGGTGGCGTCGAAGCGGAGCACCTTGCCGCCCAGCGAGTCCCAGTCCTGCGCGAGGGCGGTGTCCTGGGCGTCGCCCGTGGTGGCCCACAGGTAGCCGTCCGCACCCCACTCCAGACCGCCGCCGTTGTGGAACTTGGCACGCGGGATGCCGGTCACGATCGGCTCCGGCGTCCCGCCGAGCTGGAGCTTCGCGACCCGGTTGTCGGTGTCGGTCGTGTAGTAGATGAAGACGGAGTTGTCCTCCTCGAACGTCTTCGACACGGCCAGGCCGAGCAGGCCGCCCTCACCGCCGGTCGTCCTGGCCTCCTCGACGACGTCGAGCTCGGTCACGGTCGTGCCGCTGATCTTCTTGATCTTGAACGTGTCCCGTTCGGTGAAGATGCCGCTGCCGTCCGGCAGGAACTCGATGTCCCACGGGATGTCGAGGTTCGTGGTGAGGGTCCGCTCGGCCAGTGGAGAGGGGTCGTCCGGGGCCGAGGAGGCCGGGGTGACGCAGAGGCCGGCTGCCACGGCGGTGCAGGCTGCCACGGCCGCGATGCGACGAGCACGCATGTGCTCTCCTTCTGTCCGCTCGTAGAAATTGGGCTTCGGCGGCGGAGTTGCAGGGCGTGGTTACCCAATCACACTTCGCAGTAACCACAAAAGGTCATCCGACGTGTCGTGTCGAAAATCGACTTCTCTTCGTCGAATCACGAGGTGGGCGGCTCTGTCACCCGATGATTTCAGGGAACTCCCTGTACGGTCTGGACCTCCGCCGTGCGGAGCACCTACCGTGGGACCACCGCCGCGCCTCACGGAAAGCGCTTGCACGCCCGCTCGGGCACGCAGGCAGGACACCCGAGGAGATGCGCATGAACGCTGCCGTCACCCCCACCGAGCCGAAGCTCCCCGAGGTCAGGCGCGAGTGGGTGAAGCCGGACTTCCGCGACTTCGAGACGCCGATGGAGGTCACCGCCTACGCGGCCCGCGGCTGACGTCAGGCTCCGCGCCGGGGTCTCCCGCCGGGAGGCCCCGGTTCCCCCTCCCCTCGAAGCAGGAGATCCGAGCTGATGACGGCCGTCGCCCCCGAGGAGTTCGTCGGCGAGCTGCGCGCACTCGCACCCCGTTACTGGGACAGCCACCCGTTCCACCTGCGCATGCACGCCGGTGAGCTGTGCAAGGACGAGCTGCGGCTGTGGGCCGCGAACCGCTGGTACTACCAGCGGTGCATCGCGCAGAAGGACGCCGCGATCCTCTCCAACTGCCCGCTGCCGGACGTCCGCAGGCAGTGGCGCGACCGGATCGTCTGGCACGACGGCACCCGGCCCGGCGAGGGCGGCGCCGAGAACTGGATCCGCCTCGCCGAGGCCGTCGGGCTGTCCCGCGAGGAGGTGCTGGACGAACGCCACGTGCTGCCGGGAGTCCGGTTCGCGGTCGACGCCTACGTGAACTTCGCGCGCACCCGGCCGTGGGTCGTCGCGGTCGCGTCCGGGCTGACCGAGATGTTCTCGGGTGCGTTGATGCGCAAGCGTCTGGCGGCGTTGCGGGAGCAGTACCCGTGGATCGCCGAAGAGGGCTTCGCGTACTTCACCCACCGCATCCAGGCCGTCTCCGGCGAAGGACAGGCCACTGTGGACATCGTGGTCGAGCATTCCGTGACGCGGGAACAACAGCTGGAGGCCATCGCCGCGCTGTCGTTCAAGTGCGACGTGCTGCGCGCCTTGCTCGACACCGTCGACTACTACGCGGGCAAGTCATGACCGGTGCCGTTCCACGTCTGCGGCGCGGCGTGAAATGCACCTACGACCAGGTCCGTTCCGCACACGTCGTGCTGTTCCCCGAGGGCGTGCTGGTGCTGAACGAGACCGCGGCCTCCGTCGTGTCGTTGTGCGACGGGGTCCGATCGGTCGGCGACATCGCCGCGGCTCTGTCCGCCGAGTACGACGGCGTCGAACCGGACGACGTGGCGGCGCTCGTCGCCCGCCTGGCCGAGCGGAGGGTGGTGGACGTCGATGGCTGAGGCCCCGTTCGGCCTGCTCGCCGAGCTGACGCACCGGTGCCCGTTGCAGTGCGGCTACTGCTCGAACCCCGTCGAGCTGGTGCGCCGCGAGGCCGAGCTGCCGACCGAGGACTGGCTGCGCGTGTTCGACGAGGCACGGGCGCTGGGCGTGTTGCAGATCCACCTCTCCGGCGGCGAACCGTTGCTGCGCAACGACCTCCCCGCACTCGTGACGCACGCGTCGAGCCTCGGCTGCTACGTCAACCTGGTCACGTCCGGCGTCGGGCTGTCACGCGACCGCCTGCAAGACCTGGCCTCACGCGGCGTGGACCACGTGCAGCTCTCGTTGCAGGACGCCACCCGTGCCGGCAACGACCGGATCGCGGGGATCAAGGCGTTCGACCGCAAGGTGGAAGCCGCCGGGTTCATCCGCGACCTGGGCCTGCCGCTGACCGTGAACACCGTGCTGCACCGCCAGAACCTCGACAACGTCGCCGGGATCATCGCGGCGGCCGAGGAGATGGGCGCCGACCGCCTGGAGCTCGCCAACACCCAGTACTACGGCTGGGCCCTGCGCAACCGGGCGGCACTGCTCCCGACCAGCACCCAGCTCGCCGCCGCCGCCCCGGTCGTCACCGCCGCCCAGGAACGCCTGCGAGGCCGCATGGAGATCGTCTACGTCATCGCCGACTACCACGAGGCCCACCCGAAGCCGTGCATGTACGGGTGGGGCGCCCGCCAGCTCACCGTCGCGCCCAACGGCGACGTCCTCCCCTGCCCCGCCGCCACCGTGATCTCGACGCTGGAGATCGAGAACGTGCGTGACTCGTCGTTGCACGACATCTGGCACTCCTCCCCGTCGTTCGGCGCGTTCCGGGGCTTCGAGTGGATGAAGGACCCGTGCCGCTCGTGCTCGCGCAAGGAGGTCGACTTCGGCGGCTGCCGCTGCCAGGCGTTCCAGCTCACCGGCGACGCCGCCGCCACCGACCCCGTCTGCTCCCTGTCGCCCGACCGCTCCACAGTGGACCTGATCCTGTCCGCGCCCGCGGCCACCACGATCACGATGCGGAAGATGTCGTGAAGGCCGTCCTGCTCGGCACCGCGGCCGGTGGCGGCTTCCCGCAGTGGAACTGCGCCTGCGCCCTGTGCGCGCGGGCCCGTTCCGGCGAGCTGCCCTCCCGGTCGCAGGACTGCCTGGCGATCACCGGCAACGGCACCGACTGGTGGCTGGTCAACGCCTCCCCCGACCTCCGCACCCAGATCGCGGCGTGCCCCCTCCTCGCGCCCGGCCCCGGCCCCCGCGACACCCCGATCCGCGGCGTGCTGTTCACCGACGCCGAGCTCGACCACACCCTCGGCCTCCTGACGTTGCGCGGCGGCACCGGCCTCACCGTGCGGGCCCCCGCCGCCGTGCTGCACGCGCTGCGAGACCAGTTCGACCTGCGCACGGTGATCGACGGCTACGCCCCGCTGACGTGGCGCGACGACCCGTCCTTCTCCTTGGACGGCCTCCACGTCACCGCGATCCCGATCAGCGACAAGCGCCCGAAGTACGCCCGTGCCTCCACAGTGGACGGCCCGTGGGTGGTCGCCTACCGCTTCACCGACGAGACCACCGGCGGCGTGCTCGTCTACGCCCCCTGCCTGGCCTCGTGGCCGGACGGCTTCGACGAGGTCGTGGCCGGCGCCGACTGCCTCCTCCTGGACGGCACCTTCCACGCGGCGTCCGAGATGGGCTCGGCCACCGGCAGCCCGTCCGGCCAGGCCGCGATGGGCCACCTCCCGATCACCGGCAGCCTGCCCCTGCTCCGCCGCTTCCCGTCCGTCCGCCGCCTCTACACACACCTCAACAACACCAACCCGGTGCTGGACCCGTCATCACCCGAAGCAGTGACACTCCGCACGGCGGGTGTCGAAGTGCCGTTGGACGGCACGATCGTCGAGCTGTAGCACGATGTCCTGGTGACTCCCGAAGATCTGCTGGTGCTGGCCGAACAGTCCTGCGTGGACGCTGCGAAACTGCTGCGCGAGGTCAGCGTCGACGTCGAGCTGAAGGGCACGTTCGACCAGGTCAGCAGCGCGGACCTGGAACTGGAGCGGTTCCTGCGAGCCGCCCTGACCACAGGCGCCCCCGGCTCCGCCGTCGTGGGCGAGGAACTGGGCAGCTCCTCCGCCCACATCACCTGGTACGTCGACCCGATCGACGGAACCCGCAACTTCGTCCGCGGTCTCCCCCTCTCGTGCATCTCGGTAGCCGCCGCCATCGACGACACCCTGGTCGCGGGCTGCGTCCTCGACCCGTTCCGCGACGAGCTCTTCACCGCGGCCTCCGGCGTGCCCTTCCAGGTCCGCTCGACCGGCCTGACCATCCCACCCGGCGCGAGCCCGCGCCCGTTGGTGCTGACCGACATCCCCCTGCCCGGCAGCCCGTACACCGGCGAGATGGACCTGCTGACCGACCTGCTCGTCATCGCGGACGTCCGCCGCGTCTACTCGACCGCCCTGGCCCTGGCCTGGGTGGCAGCGGGCAGAGCGGACGCCGTGACGAACCTGGGCGTGCACCCGTGGGACGTGGCCGCAGGCGCCGTGCTGGTCCGCGAGTCCGGCGGCACGTACACCGAGATCGGCTCCAACGGGTTCGTCGCGGGCCGAGGCGAGATCGTCGACTGGCTCGTGGACCGACTGGAAGGCATCGTCTCGTGATCGATCTCAACGGCCGGGTGGTCCTGGTCACCGGCGCTGGCGGCACCATCGGGGCGGGCATCGCCACCCGTTTCGAAGCCGCGGGCGCGTTTGTCGTCCGCCACCGCGGGCGCGTGGACGGTGACCTGCGCACCGACGCTTCTCGGGTTGTTTCGGAAGCGGTTTCGGTTCACGGCCGCCTGGACGCTGTCGTGAACAACGCTGGGGTTCAGCCGGTGGAACCGTTGCCGTCCTTGGGTCTTGAGCAGTGGCGGTCCGTTGTGGACACCAACCTGACGGGGCCGTTCGCTGTCACGCAGGCTGCCGTCTCTCATTTGCCCGCGGGTGGCTCGATCATCCACATCGCGTCGATCGAGGGGACCCATCCCGCGCCGGGTCATGCCCATTACGCGGCTTCCAAAGCGGCGCTGATCATGCATGCACGTGCGGCTGCTTTGGAGTACGGCTCGCGTGGCATCCGCGTCAACACGGTGTCGCCCGGCTTGATCGCGCGTCCCGGCATCGAGGCCGGGTGGCCGGAGGGGGTGGCTCGGTGGCAGGCCGCGGCGCCGTTGGGGCGGCTGGGCACCGCTGAGGACGTTGGGGACGCTTGCGTGTTCTTGGCCAGCGATCTGGCCCGGTGGATCACCGGGCACGACCTGGTGGTGGACGGCGGGGTGACCGCCCGCCCGACCTGGTGATCACTCCCCGACGAGGTACCGGTACGAGATCGGCGTCAGGGCGGGCACGTTGACCTGCCACGGACGGATCACCCGCAGCTCGCCGCCCGAAGCCGTCGGCGGTGAGACCGTGCGGTCGAGCACGATGCCGCTGACGATCATCAACGCGTTGGCCGGGTACTTCTCCAGGTGGAGGTCGACCTCGTTCTTCGTCAGCACGATCTCGGACTCTTCTGTCCAGGTCGTCGTGGTGCCCTTGACCTCGACGTACAGGTGTTCCTCCGCCCGTTTCGCGTCGAGGTCGTAGGACTTCGTCGCCCCGACGTCCTTGACCCGGTAGCCCTCGCTCTTGAGATGCTCCGTCGCCACGTCGACGGCACGCCGCTCGATCGCCCGCCGTTCGTCCGCGCTGAACCGGAGCCCTCGTCGCTCTCTGCCGGCCGTGCGTTCGGCCTCGACTTCCGCGTCGACGACTTCGGGCGCCGTTTCACCCGGCACGTCGAGGGCGTGGTCCACGATCTCGTACAGCTCGCCGAGGACACCGACGAGGAAGGTGAGATCGTCGGCAAGCACTTCGTCGGAGGGCAGATCCTCCAACACGTACTCGAAGGCCACGACGTTGCCGTTCTCGTACGCGGGCCCCAACTTCCGGCCGCGCGCCTGAAGATCGATCTTCGTGACCAGATCCGGCCGCTCCGCCAACCGCGCAGCCAACCGTTCCCTCGCCCACTCCGCCCTTCGATGAAGCTCCTGCACCGGCCGAGCGGGGTACGCGGTGTTCTCCCACCGCGTCGCTCCCTGCATCAACGACAGGTAGACGCGATCACCCCGCGCAGCGAACAGGTAGACGACGTACCACCCTTTGGTGGCAGAGTCCGAGCGGCTGACCGAGTACACCCGAGCCCAGGGGATCTCGGCCTTCCCGCCGGTGGCGTCCTTCGCCTGCACGTCCCAGTCGCCGATCCCGACCGGCGCCTCCCGCGTGACGGCGGGCAACCGTTCCCGCAGCCAGTCCGCCACGTCGCGGCGCATCAGATGGCCGCGCCGCTCCATCTCGGGGGTGTTCCGAGAGCTCCACTGGCGCTGGAGCAGAAGGACTTCACGCAGAAGCTCACGCACGGGGCAACCACCTCACGACAAATGCGATCAGTGATCACAACATCGCACGGCAGCCCTCTTGTGTGTCACCCAACCGAGGACCGTTGCACAAATCTCGAAGTCGCCCCGGAACGCATGCGGTCCGTGATGCACAACACACCCAGCCATGATCACCCGCCCCGGCGTGCACCCGAACGATGAGCATGATCAACTTCCGGTCACTCTCCGACTCCTGCGGCGACGCCTCCAGAAGGCTGGAGACACGACCGAGAACATGCCCGAAGGCCATGACCGGACACCCGAAACACCAGGTCAGACCCACTATCCTGGTGCGGATGCAGTTGGTACCCCCGACGGGATTCGAACCCGTACTGTGATCCTTTTAAGGGACCTGCCTCTACCGATTGGGCTACGGGGGCGCGGTGAGCCTAGGGCTTGATCGTCGGCTTGTGTGAGCGGATGGTCGTTTCTCGCCCAAGCGGCCCAGCGAATTGGACTAGAGCGAGCAAGCGCCTAAGCGTCGAACGGACCCGAACATCAGCGGGACCTCCCCGCGCCGAGCAGTTCGTGGAAGCGCTGGGCGACCCAGTCGTGCACGGCGGTGGAGACGGCGTCGTCGTCCGCGCGGTGTTCGAACCAGCGCCAGTCGCAGTTCACGTTGATCTCCAGGAACACGTGTTCCGTGCCGGTCACGAGGAGGTCGAAGGCTGCCACCTGCACGCGCCAGTGGCGGGCCAGGGCCAGGAGGCGGTCGGAGAGGGACGCCGGGACCTCGGTTCGGGTGACGCGGACGGCGTCGGGGTCCACCCAGAGCTGGGCCGGGTCCAGTTTGTCGACCTGGTAGGCGATGCACTGCTCGCCGACGACGAAGACGCGCAGTTCCGTGTCGGACGGGACGTACTCCTGCACGATCACCGGCGCGGGTTCCGGGGCGTCGGAGGCCCTGGAGGTTTCCAGGGGGCGGGGGAAGAGGCCGTGCTGCACGCCGGGGCGGGGTTCGAGGAGGTGCCTGCCGGCCGTTTTGACGATGCAGCGGCCTCCGCCGGGGCGGGTGCGGCCCGGGCGGGTCGTCACGGCTGTGCGGGGGATGCTGAGGCCGAACGCGGCCGCGTCGGAGAGCTGGGTGAGGCGGTCCAGGTGGGTCGAGAAGCGCGACGGGTTCACGTGGGCCCAGTCGGAGCGGGACGACAGCCAGTTGGCCACTGAGGCCCACTGGTCGACGGCGTAGGCGCCGGCGAGGGTGCCCGGCTCCACGGGGACCGCCGAGAGCTCGAAGTGGCGGCGCCACACCAGGAGGGGGCGCAGGAGCCAGCGGTCCAGCTCGATCAGGGGCTGGTCGGTGTAGACGGACAGCGGGAGGTCGATGCAGCGGTCCGCGTCGATGCGGGCCATGCGGATGCCGCGTTCGGCCAGGGCTATGGAGAGCTCGTTCATCTCCATGTCGGCGGCGCGGGCCAGCACGAGGACGCAGGGCTGGGGGTTGCCGTCTCCCTCGTCGACCATGCCCAGGCGGTGGACCTGCTCCTGGAAGTCCAGGCACTTGGGCGGCGAGCGGAAGAGGTAGTCCTGGCCCTGCAGGAGGAGCGGTCTGGCAGCCTCGGACGGGGCGCTGGGCACCCGTCCGTCAGCTGACCTGCTCAATCGTCCTTCTTGCTGCGGAAACTCTGCCCCGCCTGCGCGTACTCCGCGGCGTACTGCGCCAACGCGGGGTCCTCGATCTCACCACGACGAAGCTGTGCGGCCAGCTCCTCGAGAGACATCGGGATCACCTCTCTCCCCACATGGCGAATCACGCATTCAGGTGATGCACCAGCCGTAGTCTCGGCAACACGTAACGCAATGTCAAGGCAGCCTCAGCAGCTTACTCCGATCGGGGGCTCAAGTTCGGCCTTAGGGCAAAAAAGTGCCCCGAATGAGGGTGTCATCCGGGGCACTCAGTGACGCACAGAGAGTGAGATCAGCTCTGCACCGCGCGGTCGAAGTCCGACTTCGGGTCGTTGATCTGGCCCAGCGCGACGATCTCGCGGCCGTAGAACAGGGCCTGCGTCCAGTCCATCAGGACGCGGAGCTTGCGGTTCACGGTCGGCATGAACATCACGTGGTAGCTGCGGTGCATGAACCACGCCGGAACGCCCTTGAAGCGCAGGCCGAACACGTCCGCGACGCCCTTGTAGAGGCCGAGGCCCGCCACCGAGCCGAGGTACTTGTGGAAGTAGTCCTTCGGCTTCTGGCCGCGCAGCGACGCGACGATGTTCTTCGCGAGCAGCTTCGACTGGCGGATGGCGTGCTGCGCGTTCGGCACGCACGTCGCCGTCGGGTCCTCCTCGATGCGCGAGAGGTCCGGCACCGCGGAGCAGTCACCGGCGGCCCACACGCCGTCGAGGCCCTGGACCTGCATGGCGGCGGTGCACCGGACGCGGCCGCGCTCGTCGAGCGGGAGGTCCGTGTTGCGCAGCACCGGGTTCGCCTTCATGCCGGCGGTCCAGATGATCGTGTCGGAGTCGAACTCGGTGCCGTCGTCGAGGACGACGTGGCCGTTCTCCAGCGACTTCACGCGGGTGTCGAGGTACATCTTGATGCCGCGCTTCTCGAGCGCCTCGACCGTCCACGCGCCGAGCTTGGCGGAGACCTCGGGCATGATCCGGCCGGCGGCCTCGACCAGGACCCAGTTCATCTCCTCGGGCTTGATGCCCTCGTAGTACTTGAGCGCATACCGCGTCATGTCCTCGAGCTCGGCGAGAGTCTCGATGCCCGCGAAGCCGCCGCCGATCACGACGAAGCTCAGCAGGCGCTTGCGCAGTTCCGCGTCGTTCGTGCTCGCGGCCTGGTCCAGGCGCGACAGCACGTGGTTGCGGACGTAGATCGCCTCGCCGATCGTCTTCATGCCGATGCCGACCTCGGCCAGGCCGGGGATCGGGAGCGTGCGGGAGATCGCACCCAGCGCGGAGACGAGCACGTCGTACTCGATCTCCTCGACGTGACCGTCCGACAGCTCGGCGGTCACGATCTTGCGCGAGTGCTCGATCTTGTTCACGCGGCCGGTGACGACGTGGCAGCGCTTGAGCACCTTGCGCAGCGGAGCGACGACGTGGCGCGGCTCGATCGAGCCGGCCGCCGCCTCTGGCAGGAAGGGCTGGTAGGTCATGTGCGGCTGCGGGTCGATTACCGTCACGGACGCTTCGCCGGAGCGCAGTTTCTTCTGCAGTCCGAGCGCCGTGTACATGCCGACGTACCCACCGCCGACAATGACAATCCGAGTGGGGTGCGACTTCACAGCAGCCATACACACATGGTCGCACCACGACCCCATTTTTCGCGCGTCCGGAGGGGCCGTTGTGACTACCGTCGCCAGGTGATGCGGGACACGATCCGCGCTGACCTGGCACTTGAGCCGCAGTTGAGGTGTTCCCGCTGAGAGGACCGATTCAGATCCTCAGCGCGACGACGCCGATCACGACCGTGAGAGCGCCCAGTCCGAGCACCTCGACCACCCCGATCGAGGTACCTCCCGGGACGACCGCCGCGAACGCCGCGACACCGAATGAGATCAGTTGGACAATGGCGAACCGGCGGGCCGGTGCTTTCACCGCCGCGGGTTCGATCTTCGTTTTCAACGGAACGACCGCGGCGAGCGCGGACGTCACGTGAATGAGGTGTAACGCGGGGATCAACAACAGCACTCCGAGCCTCACCGGAGGCCCGTCGGCGAACGCCGTCGTGACCGCCGCGTACCCGATCAGCAACGCCGCTCCCGCGCTTCCCGGCATCAGCGCCGTCAGCGCGGTGAGCGCCGCGACGACTACCAGCGGCACGACCGAGCGGGCCTCCAGGTACAGGACCGCCGCCACGGGCAGGGCGGCGAGGACGATCGCGAGCCGCATCAGCATCCGGCCGTCACCCGCACCCCGTGCTCGGCCATGCGCCGCAGCCGCAGCCGGTGCTCCGCGGCGATCAGCTCCGCCGCGACCTCGCCCCACGGCGTCTCCGGATCGGGACGCAGCGGCAGCGGGAGCGTGTCGACCGCCAGCACCACGTGACCGTGCTTGCGCGCCTGCACGGCCAGTTCGGCGATCTGGTCGTCGAGGAACGGCGACAGCAGCACGACCACGGCACCGTGCGGGAGCTTGCGCAGTGCCACGGTCGACGCCCACCCGGCGGCCTGCACGCACACGACGAGCTGCGTGCGGATGCGCATCAGTTGCCGCCTCCCCACGCCGGACCGGACGTTGAGCTGCGGCCGGCTCAGGTCCGTCAACGCGACCCGGTCGCCCTGCCGGAGGTACCCGGCGGCCATCGACGCGGCGTGCCGCACAGCGCGGTCCAGGCTGCCGTCCGGACGTGTCGTGGCGCCGCGGTGGGGTGACGACCACTCCGCGACGTCCGCGCTCACGTCCACGCGCGTGTCGAGGGCCAGCACGACCTCCGCGTCCGACTCGGCGTGCCGTTCGCGGACGTGGACCGTGCCGGTGCGGGTCGTGACGCGCCAGTCGATGCGGCGCAGCCGGTCCCCCGGCTGGAACGCCCTGATGTCGCGCAGCTCCGTCGAGTCGCCCGGCCGCGGCGACCGGTGGCTGCCGACCAGGCCGCCGGGACGTGGCGGCAGCGGACCGGCCGGGTGGTGGTCGACCGGCGGCAGGATCGTGCGGGCGTGCTCGACGCCGACGACCGGCCCGTAGACGTGCAGGCCGTCCGGTCCGGCGAAGAGGTGGTCGAGCCGCAGGTCGACGCCGGGTCCCCAGGCGTCCCGGCGGACCTCCACGGGCAGATCTGGTGAGTGCGCGGGCACGGCCTTCACGCCACCGGGCAGCTTGACCACCGCGATCTCGGCGTCGGCACCGTCGACGTGCGCGACGGTGTGCACGACACCGGCGCCCGCCCCGCGCGGCACCGGGCGGACGCTCACCGTCGGCGTGCCCTTCGGCTTGTGCGTGAGCAGCACGGACAGCACCAGCGGCACGCCGAACAGCACGAGCTCCGCTTGGTGCAGGAACAGCCCGGCGGCGACGAGACCGACGCCGAGCCAGACCGCGCGCGAGTACGCGTCGGTGGGGTGCCAGTGGGCGCCGTGCGACTGGGCCAGCGCCTCCCTGATCTTGTCGGCCCTGCTCATGAGCTGGGCGGTCCCGAAACCCTGCCGAGCAGGTCGGTGACGACCTGCACCCCGGTCACGCCGGACGTCCACGTCTCGGGCTTCAGCACGAGCCGGTGCGCCAGCGTGGCGACGGCGCACTCCTTGACGTCCTCCGGTGTCACGTACGCGCGTCCGTCCAAGGTGGCCAGCGCACGCGCGACGAGCACCAGCGCCTGGGCACCCCGCGGCGACGCGCCGACCTCGACGGACGGGTGCTGCCGCGTCGCCACGGCCAGGTCCACGCAGTACCGCAGGAGGTCGTCGTCGACCGTGGTCCGCTCCAGCTCGGCCTGCAGCTCGGCGAGCCGTCCCGGCGCCAGCACCGGCGGCACCTCCGCCTCCTCGCGCTGCCGGGCGATCCGCCGCCGCAGGACCTCGACCTCCTCCTCGGCGGGCGGGTAGCCGATGTCGAGCCGCACCAGGAACCGGTCGAGCTGCGCCTCGGGCAGCGGGTAGGTGCCCTCGTACTCGACCGGGTTGGACGTGGCCAGCACGTGGAACGGCCTGGGTAGCGCGAACGTGCGGCCCTCGACCGTGACCTGGCGCTCCTGCATGGCCTCCAGCAGCGCGGACTGGGTCTTGGGCGGCGTGCGGTTGATCTCGTCGGCCAGCAGCAGCCCGGTGAAGACGGGGCCCTGGTGGAACTCGAACTCGCGGTTGCCCGGGTCGTAGAGGAACGACCCGGTGACGTCCGCGGGCAGCAGGTCCGGCGTGCACTGCAGGCGGCGGAACTCCAGGCTGAGCGCCTGCGCGAGCGACCGCGCGATCAGCGTCTTGCCGAGCCCCGGCACGTCCTCCAGCAGCACGTGCCCGCCCGCCAGCACGGCCGCGAGCGCGAGCCGCACCGTCCGCGTGCGCCCGACGACGACCTTCCCGATCTCGTCGAGGACGGCCTTCGCCTCCAGTTCGATGCTCACTCGACCCTCCTGAGCCGTTCCGCGAGGTCTTCCGGGTCCGGCAGCGCGTCCGCGTCGATCCCGAGCCGCGCGAACCGGGCGCGGAACCGTTCCTGGTAGCGCCGCTGGTCCTCGGCCGCCTCCGCCAGCCGGCCGGCGAGCGTGCTGGCCTGGGCGGTGCTGATGGTGCCCGGCGGCGTCGGTTCCGCGCTCCAGACGACGTCCGTCGCCCGCGGCGTCCTGCCGACCAGCAGCGCGAACGCCGTGAGCGGCACGGCCAGCGCCGCGGCCCACGGCGGCGACGCGCCGAGCCACCAGATGACCACCCCGGTGACCACGCCGATCACCAGTGCCAGCACCGTCTTCACGCGAGCTCCCGGATGATGCGGCCCAGCTCCCGTCGCGCCTCGTCCGCCTGCTCGCGCGTGACGTCCTCGTGCCCGAACCGGGCGCGCTGGTAGAGGTCCTTGAGCGTGCTCGCGTCCACGCCGAGCTTCGCGGTGAACTCGGTGGGCGTCTGGTGCGGTGCGCGCGGCTCGGCGGCTTCGAGGGCGAGCCAGGCGGCGATCACGGCGTCCCGCGGCGGCCGTCGCGGATGCTCCGTGAACTCCCGCAACGCCTTCTCGACGCGCCGCACGACCGGGACCGGCGCCACCTCGTGGCCCTCGATCTCGACGCCCCGCACACCGCGGCGCCGCCACCGCGGCACCTCGACGGCCAGGAGGATGCCGGCCAGTCCGAACAGGACCAGCCCGACGAGCACCAGCAGGAACACCGTGAACGGCACGGCCACCACGTCCGGCAGGTCGTCGGGGAGCGCGAGGTCCGGCGCGGGTGCGTTGTTCTCCGGCGGCGGGCGGTCGTCCAGGCGGTTCACCAGGGTGACCGGGGACGTGCCCCTGGCCGCGACGACGACCAGCAGCAACGCCGCCACCGCCACCCCGGCCCGCCACCACCTCATGCCGGTCAGCCTCGCACGGTTCCGCCCCACCGGAACGATCATTTGGCTAACTTGCGGGGGTGGCCTCGACGGACGTCTTCATCAACTACCGCGGGGTCGACGCCGACCACGTGCCCCAGCTGCTGTTCGAACGCCTGTCCCGCACGTTCGGGCGGCGCCGGGTGTTCCTCGACAACATGACGATCGGGGCGGGCGAGGACTACGTGGTCAGCCTGCTGGAGGGGGTGCGGTCGGCGAAGGTGCTGCTGGCGGTGATCGGACCGAACTGGTTCGCCACCGACTCCGCCGGCCGCCGGTTGGTCGACGACCCGGACGACTGGATCCGGCGCGAGCTGGTCACGGCCTTCGCCCACGGCGTGCGGGTGGTCCCGGTGTTCACCGACGGCGCCACGCCGCCGCGCCCGGAACAGCTTCCGGCGGACATCAGGCAGCTGGGCAGGCAGAACGGTCTGCCGCTGCGCCGGATCCGCTCCGGCGAGGACCTCGACGCGATCGTGCGGGCGGTGTCCACGCACGTCCCGTCCCGCCGTCGCCGCCTGCTCACCGTGCTGGCCGCCGTGCTGGTGGTCGCGGTCGCGGCAACGCTGGTCCCGCTGCTGCTGCGGCCGGACGGCACCACCTCTGCTCCCGGACCCGGCACGCCCGTAAGCACCACGTCCGTGACCACCACGACGTCCACGACCGCTGAAGCCACGACCGTCGAGGCGACGACCACGAAGGCCACCACCACGACCACTTCCGAGCCGCCCGCCGCCGGAACGTGGTGGGAGGGCACGCTGACCCTGGACGCGGACACGTTCACCACGGGCTGGTCGCTGGACTCCTCACCGCCGCAGCGCTGGCCGTTGGGCGACCTGGGGCTGTGCTCCGGCGACTGCGGCGGTACTGCCGTCGCGGGTGTGGCCTTCGCGCCGTGGATCGGTGCCGCGCCGCCGGAACGGGCGCAGTGCGTGGACCGGCTGAACGCCAATCCCGGTGTGCGGCGGCTGCCCGTCCGCGCCGGTACGCGGGGGTGTCTGGTGACCGAGGGGCGGCGCATCGGACGGTTGGAGGTCGTCGGGATCGACGGGCCGGGCAAGATGCGGATCGCGGTCACGGTCTGGGAGACCCCGTCTGGCTAGACCGTCGAAGTCGCTCAGACAGCGAGCAAGACGGACTGAACGAGTTCCGCTCGGCGTGTTCCGCAAATCCAAGTGTTCCGCGTGTCGCGGAACACTTGGATTTGCGGAACACCGCTTCGGCGGACGCCTCGTCGTCACGTTCGGGTGACGTGTGACGCCGGGTTTCAGACGACCGCGACGGCCCGCCGGAGCACGTCCTGCAACATCTCCTGCGTCAGCCGTCCGGTGTAGGTGTTGTGCGGCGACACGTGGTAGCACCCGAACACCCGCAGCCCGCCCATCGACACCTCCACTCCGTGCCCGAACTTCGGCCGCTCCTCCCCCAGCAACGGCAGGAACGCCTTCCACCCGAACCCGCCGAGCACCACCGCGGAACGCAGGTGGGGCATCAGCGAGATCTCTTCGCGCAGCCAGTGCGAGCACCGGTCCCGTTCCTCGGCTGTCGGCTTGTTCTCCGGGGGCACGCAGCGCACGGGCGAGGCCATGCGCACGCCGTACAGCTCCATCCCGTCATCGCGGGACGTGGCCTCCGGCTGGGAGGCGAGGCCCAGCTCGTACAGGGCGCGGTAGAGGAAGTCGCCGGACGGGTCGCCGGTGAACATCCGGCCCGTGCGGTTGCCGCCGTGGGCGGCGGGGGCCAGGCCCACGATCAGCAGCGTGGCGTCCATCGGGCCGAAGCCCGGTACCGGCTTGCCCCAGTAGTCCCAGTCCTGGAAAGCCGCCCGTTTGGTCGCGGCGACCGACTCGCGCCACGCGACCAGGCGTGGGCACGCTCGGCAGGCCGTGATCCGTTCGTCGAGTTCCGTAGTGTTGCTCCCATGTCCGAGGAGAAGACCGAAGAGAAGCCCTCGTCTCCGTCCGATGACCTTGTCACCACCCAGCACAGCATCACCGTCAAGGGCCGCGAGCTGAACTACACCGCGACCACCGGGCGTGTCGTGCTGCGGGAGGAAGTGCTCAAGGACGGCGTGTTCGAGGGCCACAAACCCAAGGCCGAGGTGTTCATCACCGCGTACACGCTGGACGGCGCGGACCCGCTGAAGCGGCCCGTCACGTTCGCGTTCAACGGCGGCCCCGGCTCGGCCAGCGTGTGGCTGCACATGGGGCTCCTCGGGCCGCGCCGGGTGCTCAGCGGCGACGTCGGCAACCTCACGCCCCCGCCGTACGGGATCGCGGACAACGAGGAGAGCCTGCTCGCCGAGAGCGACCTCGTGTTCATCGACCCGGTGTCCACCGGGTACTCGCGGGCCGTCGAGGGCGAGAAGCCGGGCAGCTTCCACGGCTACCAGCCCGACATCGACTCGATCGCCGAGCTCATCCGCCTGTGGACCTCGCGCAACGGCCGGTGGATGTCGCCGAAGTTCCTGTGCGGCGAGTCCTACGGCACGCTGCGCGCGGCCGGTCTCGCCGAGCACCTGCAGAAGAAGTACGGCATGTACCTCAACGGGCTCATGCTGATCTCCTCGGTGCTCGACTTCGCGACGCTGGAGTTCAACGAGGGCCACGACCTGGCCTACACGCTGTTCCTGCCCACGTACGCGGCCATCGCGCACTACCACGGCCTGCACGGCGACCGTCCGCTCAAGGAGGTGCTCGCCGAGGCCGAGGACTTCGCGGTCCGCGACTACCCGTACGCCCTCGCGCGCGGCAACCGCCTGTCCGATGTGGAGCGTGCCGCCACGATCGAGAAGCTGGCCAGGCTCACCGGTCTCACCGAGGAGTACGTGGACGCGGTCGACCTGCGCATCGAGCACATCCGGTTCTTCACCGAGCTGCTGCGCCGCGACCGCAAGACCGTCGGCCGCATCGACGCCCGCTTCACCGGCTGGGACACCGACTACGGCCGCGAGGGCATCTCGGCCGACCCGTCGATCGACGCGATCGTCGGCCCGTACTCGGCCACGCTGAACCACTACCTGCACGCCGAGCTGGGCTACTCCAACGACCTGCCGTACGAGGTGCTGTCGCGGGTCATCGAGCAGTGGTCGTACAAGGAGTTCGAGGGCAGGCACGTGACGACGGCGGGCAAGCTGTCGGCGGCGATGAGGGCGAACCCGCACCTCAAGGTGCACGTGGCGTTCGGCTGGTACGACGGCGCGACGCCGTACTTCGCGGCCGAGCACCTGCTCGCGCACCTGCAGATCCCGAAGGAGCTGACGGCGAACATCGAGTCGGCCTACTACCCCGCCGGCCACATGATGTACGTGCACGAGGAGTCGCGGATCCAGCAGTCCGAGGACCTCACGAACTTCGTGCGGAACTCGTCCAACACGTGATCCTGGACCTGACCGACGACACCGTCCTGCACGAGCTGTGGACGGTGCAACGGCTGGCGTACGCCGTCGAGGCCGAGCTGATCGGCTTCGACGGCATCCCGCCGCTGCGCGAGTCGCTGGAAGACCTCGGGGCGTGCGGTGAGACCTTCCTCGGGCTCTACGACGAGGAAGGTCTCGTGGGCGCGGTGTCCTACCAGCTCGACGGGTCCACCGTGGACATCTGCCGCCTGGTCGTGCACCCGCGGGCGTTCCGGCGCGGGGTGGCGTCGAAGCTGCTCGACGCGCTGCCGGACGGGCCGCAGACGGTCAGCACGGGCAGCAAGAACGAGCCGGCGCTCGCGCTGTACCGCAAGCGCGGGTTCGTGGAGATCGGTGAGCGGGTGGTGGGGCCCGGAGTGTCCATCACCGACCTGGCCAGGGAGCCGCTCTGATCGTGCCGTGTCACGGCGCGTTCCACTGACGAGGGGCCGTGTCCGTGGACACGACCCCTCTCACCGAACGCAGAACGACCAGGTCAGACGACCGCGCGCTCCTCGGCGAAGTGGCACGCGGCCGGGTGGCCGCCGTTGCGCGGCACCAGCTCCGGCACCTCGGTCGCGCAGATGTCCTGCGCCTTCCAGCACCGCGTGCGGAACCGGCAGCCCGAGGGCGGGTCGATCGGCGACGGCACGTCGCCGGTCAGGCGGATGACGTCGCGGCGGCCTCGCTGGGTCGGGTCCGGCACCGGCACGGCGGACAGCAGGGCCTGCGTGTACGGGTGCATGGGGCGCTCGTAGATGTCGTCCTCGGTGCCGATCTCGACGATCTTGCCGAGGTACATCACCGCGACCCGGTTGGACAGGTGGCGGACCACCGACAGGTCGTGCGCGATGAACAGGTAGGAGAGCCCCATGTCCTTCTGGAGCTCGCCCAGCAGGTTCATGACCTGCGCCTGGATCGACACGTCCAGAGCGGACACCGGCTCGTCGCACACGATCACCTTGGGCTTGAGCGCGAGCGCGCGGGCGATGCCGATGCGCTGGCGCTGACCGCCGGAGAACTGGTGCGGGTACCGGTTGACGTGCTCCGGGTTGAGGCCGACGATCTCCAGCAGCTCCTGGACCTTGCGCTGCCGGTCGCCCTTGGGCGCGACCTCGGTGTGGATCTCGTAGGGCTCGCCGACGATGTCGCCGACCGTCATGCGCGGGTTCAGCGACGTGTACGGGTCCTGCAGCACGATCTGGATGTCGCGGCGCAGCTTGCGCAGCTCCGCGCCCTTCATGCCGAAGATGTCGCGGCCCTCGAACCTCGCCACGCCCGACGTCGGCGGTTCCAGGCGCATCAGCACCTGGGCCAGCGTGGACTTGCCGCAGCCCGACTCGCCGACGACGCCCAGCGTCTCGCCCTTGTTGAGCGAGAACGAGACGCCGTCGACGGCCTTGACGTGGCCCACGGTGCGCTTGAACAGCACGCCGACGCGGACCGGGAAGTGCTTGACGAGGTTCTCGACCTCGAGGATGGGCTCAGCCACGAGCGACAACCTCCTCCGCGATGTGGCACCGGCTGGTGCGGCCCATGCCGAGGTCGTGGACTGCCGGGACCTCGGTGGGGCAGCGGTCGAACGCCCGCGGGCAGCGCGGGTGGAACGGGCAGCCGGACGGGATGTTCGTGAGCGACGGCGGCAGGCCCTTGATCGTCTTGAGCTCCTGGCCCTTCAGGTCGAGCCGGGGCAGGGACTCCAGCAGCGACTCCGTGTACGGGTGCCCCGGCGCGCGGAACAGCTCGTAGACGTCGGCGTGCTCGACGATGCGGCCCGCGTACATGACCGAGATCCGGTCCGCGACGTCGGCGACGACGCCGAGGTCGTGGGTGATCAGGATCATGCCCATGTCGCGTTCCTTCTGGATCTCCGCCAGCAGGTCCATGATCTGGGCCTGCACGGTGACGTCCAGCGCGGTGGTGGGCTCGTCCGCGATCAGCAGCTCCGGGTCGAGCGCCAGCGACATCGCGATCATCGCGCGCTGCCGCATGCCGCCGGAGAACTGGTGCGGGTAGTCCGAGACGCGGCCCTTGGCGTTCGGGATCTTGACCTGGTCGAGCAGCTCGATAGCGCGCTTGCGGGCGTCCGCCTTGGACATCCCGCGCCGCACGCGCAGCTGCTCCTCGATCTGGAACCCGACCGTGAACACGGGGTTCAGGGCGGACAGGGCGTCCTGGAAGATCATGGCGATGCCCGCGCCGCGGACCTCGCGGCGTTCGTCCGCCGACTTGGTCAGCAGGTCCTCACCGCGGAACTTGATGGTGCCCTTGGTGATGAACGCGGGCGGCATGTCCAGGATGCCCATGATCGTCTGCGCGGTCACGGACTTGCCGGAGCCCGACTCGCCCAGCACGGCGAGGGTCTCGCCGGCCGACACGTGGTACGAGACTCCGTTGAGCACCTTCGCGACGCCGTCGCGGGTGCGGAATTCCACGTGGAGATCCTCGACCTCCAGCAATGGCTGAGTCACAGGATTCCCCTATCGGGACTTGGGGTCGAGGGCGTCGCGCACGGCGTCGCCCAGCATGACGAAGGCCAGCACGGTGATCGTGACGAAGCCCGCGGGGAACAGCAGCATGTGCGGTGCCGACTGGAAGTAGTCGCGGGACTCCGAGATCATCACGCCCCACGACACGACCGGCGGACGCAGGCCGATGCCGAGGAACGCGAGCGTCGCCTCGGCGCCGATGAAGGCGCCCAGGGCGATCGTCGCGTAGACGAGGACGGGCGCGACCGTGTTGGGCAGCAGGTGCCGGAACACGATCCGCAGCGGCGAGGCACCCAGGCCGCGCGCCGCGCGCACGTAGTCCTGCTGCTTCGCCACGAGCGTCGCCGACCGCATGATGCGCATCGCCACCGGCCACGACAGCACGGCGATCGAGAGCACCACCTGCGTGATGATCCGGACCGCGCTGGGGTTCTCGTTCGGCGCGTTCAGCGTTGTCAGGATGACGATCGCACCGAGCACGAACGGCACGCCGGCGAAGATGTCGCCGAACCGCGAGAGCAGCGAGTCGATCCACGTCTTCGCGTAACCGGCGATGATGCCGATGATCGAGCCGATGAGCACGGTCAGCAGCGTCGCGAACAACCCGACGAGCAGCGACGCGCGGGCGCCGTGCATGGCGCGGGCGTAGACGTCGTAGCCCTGGAGGTCGTAGCCGAACCAGGCGTCACCGGACGGCGACTGCAACGACTTGTCGAGGTCGGCGTGACGCGGGTCGACCGACGTGAAGAGCGTCGGCCAGATCGCCATCAGCACGATGATCGCGATGATGACCAGCGAGACGATGAACGTGGGCTTGCGGCGCAGCTCGCCCCACGCGTCGCTCCAGAGCGAACGGGGCTTGCGCTGCTTCTGCGAGGAGTCGTCGAGGTGGCTGGCGTGGTCGACACCGGCCGCCGCGGACGCCTCGAGTCCGGCTCCACCGGACACGGATCCTGGGTCACTCATAGCGAATCCTCGGGTCGAGTACGGCGTACAGGAGGTCGACGAGCAGGCTCATCAACAGGTACACCAGCACCAGCAGGGTCACGATGCCCGTGACCATGACGCCTTCCTTCTCCTGGATGCCGCGGAAGATCAGGCCGCCGATGCCGTTGATGTTGAAGACGCCCTCGGTGACGATCGCGCCGCCCAGGAGGCTGCCGAGGTCGGTGCCGAGGAACGTGATCACCGGGATCAGCGAGTTGCGCAGCAGGTGGACGCCGACGACGCGGCTCTGCGGCTGGCCCTTCGCGTTGGCCGTGCGGACGTAGTCGGCGCGCCGGTTCTCGACGATGCTCGACCTGGTCAGGCGGGCCACGTAGGCCATCGAGAGGCTGCCGAGCACGAAGCCTGGCAGGATCAGCTCGCCGAACGTCGGGTCGGAGCTGACCGAGGTGTCCATCAGGTCGAAGCCCTGCGGACCCAGGTAGAGGCGCAGCACGAAACCGGTGACGAAGACCGGCAACGAGATCAGGAACAGGGTCGAGACCAGGACGAGGTTGTCCAGGAAGCCCGACTTGCGCAGGCCGGTGAGGACACCGGCGATGATGCCGATGACGGCCTCGATGATCAGCGCGATGATGCCCATCTTGAGCGTGATCGGCCACGAGGTGGCGATCTGCTCGCCGACGGAGACGCCGTTGAAGGTGGTGCCGAAGTCACCGGTCACCAGGTTGCCGAGGTACTTGAAGTACTGGATCAGCAACGGGTCGTTCAGGTTGAGCTTGTCGCTCATCTCGGCCACGTAGGCCGGATCGCACGGCCGCTGGCCGCACTTGCCCGCGAAGGGGTCCTGCGGGATCGCCCAGACGAGGGCGTAGATCAGGAAGGTGGTCCCCAGGAAGACCGGTATCAGCTGCAGCAGACGGCGCAGCACATAGCGACCCATGAGGTCGGCTCCTTGCGTGGTGGGGGGTGCCCGGGATCCTGGAACACCGTTCCGGCCCCGCGCCCGTAACGCTCGAGGGACGCGGGGCCGGACGGTTGTTCAGAACTCAGGTGGTCGGCAATCAGCCCTTGACCCGGATCGACTCCAGGACGGCCTGACGCTTGAACGACATCTTGGCGTCGATCAGGTTCTTCGAACGGCCGCCGATGCCCTTCTCGTTCCAGGTCGGCATGGAGGGCAGGTCCCTGGCGATGATGTCCTCGGCCTGCTGGTAGAGCTTGATCGCCTCGTCCTCGTTGGCCGTGCTGTCAGCCTGCTTGAGCAGCGCGTCGACCTCGGGGTTCGAGTAGTTCGAGTCGTTGGACGACCCACCCGTGCGGTACAGCGGGTTGAGGAAGTTCTCGATCGACGGGTAGTCGGCCGACCAGTCGGAGCGGCTCATGCCGGTCAGCTGCTTGCCGTCGACGATCTGGCGGAACGCACCGAAGTTGGTGGCGCCGACGAACTCGCACTCGATCTCGAGGGCCTGCTTGATGCTGTTGCACGCGGCCTCGAGCGGCTCCTTGCGGCCACCGTCCTGGTTGGACTGGATGGTGAGCTTGCCGGTGAAGCCGGACTCCTTCAGCAGCTCCTTGGCCTTCTCCGGGTTGTACTTGCAGTACTCACCACAGGTGTCGGCGCGGTAGCCCTTGATGCCGGGCGAGACGAAGCTGGTGGACGGCACGTACGAGCCGGCCAGCACGGTCTTCGTGATCTGCTCCCGGTTGATGGCCATCGAGACGGCCTGGCGCAGCTTCACGTTCTTGAACGCGTCGATGTACTGCGGGAACGCGATCGCGCTCTGACCCAGCAGGTTCGCGGTCACGACCTGCTCGCCGAGGTCCGCCTTGTACTTCTCGCCGACCTTGGCCGACGGGGGCAGGGCCTCCATGAAGTCCAGCTTGCCGGACACGAGGTCCTGGTAGGCGGTCTCCTGCGAGGAGTAGATCTTGTAGTCCAGGGTCTTGAAGTGGACCTTGTCCTCGCCCTGGTACTCGTCGAAGCGCTCCATCTTGATCAGCGCGTTCGGCGTGCGGGAGACGAACTTCAGCGGGCCGTTGCCGATCGGCTTCGCCTCGGCCGCCTTCGGGTCCGCGAAGAACGAGTCGGCCATCGGCGAGAACGGCGTGTAGCCGATCATCGTCGTGAAGACCGAGGTCGGCCCGTTGAGGGTGACCTTGAACTCGTAGTCGCCGGTGACCTCGAGGCCGGACATCTTGTCCTTGGCCGGCTGGGCGTTCTCGTCGGACGGGTGGACGTCCTCGAAGCCCTGGATCACGGAGAAGAACGACGCCGCCTGCTGGGCGTTCGGCGCGTACGCGGCGTAGTTCCAGGCGTCGACGAAGTTCTTCGCCTTGACCTCGGTGCCGTCGTGGAACTTCCAGCCCTGCTTGATCTTGATGTCGTAGACCTTGGCGTCACTCGACGTGATCGACTCGGCCATCAAGTTGTAGGGCGCGCCGTCTTCCGCCTTGTAGCCGACCAGACGCGAGAACAGGGCGTCGGTGACCTTGCCACCGCCCGCCTCGGTCGTGTTGGCCGGGAAGAGCGTGCTCTTCGGCTCGGTGCCGTAGATCGACACCGTGCCGTCCGGGTTCTCCTTGCCGTCGCCGTCGGAGGAGCTGCCTCCACCGCCGCCGCACGCGCTGAGCGTCATGGCCAGCGTGATGGGCAAAGCCACCCACGCAACCCGTGATCGCGACATCAGTCTCTCCCGCCTTTCCCCGGCGCCGCTCGCAGGATATTGCGAGCGCACACCTCCCCGGGAGGTCTCGTCCACCTCCCAAAACGTGAGAGGACGTTAACCGGGGTGTCCAGGAGTACGCGCATCGAAAGCGGTCACAAAAGAGTCACGATCAGCTCAAGTGGACCTTAATTGGCACTCAGACCAGCGAAAACGCGATGCCGTCGAGGATGTCGTGCTCACTGCACACGAGCGTGCGAATACCCGCGCGATTCTCGAGCTCCTCGGCAATCGCACGCAGTACCACCACTCCACCGCAGATCACGTCCACTCGGCCGGGGTGCATGGGCCCCAACGAGGCACGATCATCATGCGTCATGGAAAGGATACTGTCGGTGATGTGACGAACATTGTCAAGTGTGATGCGGCTGAGGTGAATATCGTCGCTGTTGTACACCTCCAGCCCCTGGACCAGGGCTGACAATGTCGTGACCGTTCCGGCGACCCCGATCCACGTCTTTGCCTTCTCCACCGGAACGGTGGTGAAAGCCTCTTTGACCGCTTGTCGCGCAAACGCTTCCGCGTGTTCGATCTCATCCCTTTTCGGGGGGTCGGAGTGCAGGAACCGCTCCGTCAACCGGACGCAGCCGATGTCCACCGACCGTCCCGCCTCGACCTCCGTGCCGGTGCCGAGGACGAACTCCGTCGAACCACCACCCAGATCGGTGACGAGGAAGGGTCCCTCGTCCGGGTCAAGATCGGAGACGGCGCCGAGGTAGGACAGCCGCGCCTCCTCGTCCCCCGAGATGACCTCCGCGGGCGCCCCGAGGATCTCCTCGGTCATGCCGAAGAAGTCGTCCCGGTTGCTCGCGTCCCGCGTGGCGCTGGTGGCCACCATCCGTGCCCGCTCGACGCCCTTGCGTTGCATCGTGCGCGCGTAGTCGAGGAGGGCCTGGCGCGTGCGCTCGATCGCGTCGGGATGCAGCCGACCCGTCGCGTCGACCCCCTGACCGAGCCGGACGATCTGCATCTCGCGGTGAACGTCCCGCAACCAGACGGTGCCGTCGTCACGCTGGGTGACGTCGGCGACCAGCAGCCGGATCGAGTTGGTCCCGCAGTCGATGGCCGCAACGCGCGACATGAGGTGCTCCTCGGTGGTTCCGATGTTCTCCGGCAAGCATCGCGCACCCGGAGAACTCGGCGGACGCACCCCTGACCGCTCGGATCAGGACGCCTGCCGCACCTCTTCGGGGATGACCGTGCCCCTGGCGCGACGTTCCTCGAGGTCATCCGCGATGTGCACGGTCGCCGCGTCCGACGTCGAGCGAACGACCGCGAGTCCCTCCTGCCAGGCGCTTGTGTCCCCGGCGAGCCGCAACAGGTGCACCAGGGCACGTCGGCGGACAGATCGGCTCGGGTCCCGCAACGCCGCCAGGTACACCCCCACCACCGGGAGGTCCAGCTCCCCCATCAGCTGGACGGCTTGGAAGCGGACACCCGGACACGGATCGCGCAGCGCGGCCTGCTCGACCAGCTCCACGGTCCCAGCCGCGACGTCCGGAAGGGCACCCAGCTCGTGCACGGCACGAGCTCGTTCGGCACCGTCCGGCGACCCGAGCACGACGTCGACGAGGACGTGTTCCGGTCGTGGTGGAGTGACCCGCAGACTGACGCCTTCCGCCATCAACCAGTTCAGATACCACTCGGTGAAGTCCCGTTCCTGCCTGACCTCCGTCCGGACCTCCCCCACCAAGTCCACGAGCCGGCCCGTGAACGAACCGGTCAGCAGCAGGACCGTCACGTCCGCGCCGCCGTGGTACGCGACCCGCAGCCCCGGGAACGTCCCCTCCGGCAGCTCGATGCTCATCACATTCCCCGGCAGTTCCACCGTCCGCCAGGTGCTGAGCTCGCACAACCCGTGGCCGGGTCCGAGACCCCCATCACCCACCAGGAGGAGGAAGTCCCTGTACCCGTCCGGCAGGCTGACCCCGTTGGCTCGTTCGAACACCTCGATCCGAGCCGCCGAGAGGGGCTTGCCCAGGCGACGACCACGCAACGTGCGGCTGTGCGCCACGATGTGGAGGAGAGGCTCGGGGAAGCGTTCGGCCAGAGTCCTGCCGACTTCCTCGATCAGCCGGGAAGCGATGACTTGACCTGCTGGAGAAGGGCGGACCAGGCCGCCTCCGACACCGGCAGGTGGGTGGCGGGAGCCTTGCTGTCACGGATGCCGACGCTGCGTCCGACTTCGACACACTCGCTGCCCGACGCGCTGTGACTGCTCTTCTGCCAGCCCACCTCAACGCAGTCACTGGCGGAAGGGCTGTGGCTGCTCTTTCGCCAGCTCACCTCGACACAGTCACTCGCCTCAGGGCTGTAGCTGCTCTTGCGCCAGGTCGACATCCAGAACTCCCCCTCAGGCAAGCATGGCCGTGATCAGCCTCCTGGATTCTTCCGCACCCAACGCATCTCGATCCAACCACTTCAGCACTTCGGCGTAACTGGCAAGAGAGTCTTTGTCCTCCAAGAAGAGACCGGCGGTCTGACTCTCGACGAACACGACCGGTTCGTACTGGTTGAAGGTGAGCCGCGTGAACGAGCCAGACATGCCCGCGTGCGCGCCGATGGCGGTCGGCACCACCCGGAGGGTGATGTAGTTGCGTGTCGACATCTGGTGGAGGTGGGTCAGCTGCGCCCGCATGACCTCCGGCCCGCCGACCGGCAGCCGCAGTGCCTGCTCGTGCACGAAGAACACGAACTCGCGGCCGGGCTGGAAGCTCGCCTGGCGGTCGAGCTTCGCGCGCACCAGCGCGTCGATGTCGGCGGGCTTGATCTTGGCGGACTTCTCGGCGGCGGCGCGGATGTAGCCCGCGATCTGGAGGTGGCCGGGGACGAGGTTCATCGACCACACCGTGATCTTGCTGGCGAGCCGTTCCTGGCTGATCAGGGAGTGCACCTGGTCGGGTACGCCGTCCTCGGGGAACAGCAGCCAGCCCTTCTCCCTCGACTCGCGGTACAGGGTCAGCAGGTGCTCGACGTCGGTGTGCGGGGCGCGGCAGTAGGACAGCAGGCGCACGACGTCGAGCTCGCTGACGCCGCCCTTGCCCTGCACCACGTCCGAGACCTTGGCCTCCTGCCAGTCCAGCACTTGGGCGAGTCTGCGCTGGGTCATGCCGCTCTGCTCGATGGCGTCACGCACGCCATTGCCGAACTCCCGGCCCACCACGCTTGAGTTGCGCTTCGGCATGGAAGCGAACGCTAGGAGACGAACTCCCCATCACCCCAACGTTTTGGGCCGAATAGGCCCGAACGAAGTACGGGTTGGAGCCGCTCCAACGCGACACGCCGGGCTAGCTGGGCGTGGTCGTTACCAGGCTCTGGGAAGTCTGCGGGGCGCTGCTCTCCTCGCGGACGCTGCTCGCGGCGCTCGACGACTGGGCCGATGACTGGGCCGGAGCGGACGACTGGGCCGGGGCGGAGGACTGCGACGACGTCAGGGAGGTCGTCTCGGAGCGGGGCGTGGTCGAGGGCTCGGTCTGCGGCGGCACCGACGAAGTGGTCGTCGTGGTCGTGGACGACGAAGGCGGCGTGGTGGTCGTCGGGCACTCGGACGACGGGGTGGTCGACGACGGCGGCGTCGAGGACGTGGAGGTCGTCGTCGACGTGGTGGTGGAAGTGGTGGTGGTCGTCGTCGGCGTCGGGCAGTTCGGCGTGGACGGCGTCGTCGTGGTGGTGGTCGTCGAGGACGGGTTCGACGTGGTCGACGGGGTGCCGGGGTCGGGGTTGCCGGGCTGGGTGCCGGGGTTGCCCGGGGTGGGGTTCTGCTGGTTGTTGCCGTTGTCCGGGAGCAGCGGGAGTAATGGCAGCGCGTTGACGTTGTCCGTGTACTGCCGGGCCCAGTTCAGGACCGTCTGGACGTACGACGTCGAACGGTTGTAGCGGAAGACGGCCGCGGCGCGGTCGTTCTGCTTGGTCAGGTCGCCGCCGCCCGCGCACAGGTAGCGGCCCGCGCCCAGGGCGGCGTCGTAGACGTTGTTCGGGTTGACGGCGCCGTCCTCGTTGCCGTCGGCGCCGAAGCTCGCCCAGGTGCCCGGGATGAACTGCATCGGGCCGACCGCGCGGTCCCAGGCGGTGTCGCCGTCGAGGCGGCCTCCGTCGGTGTCGCGGATGGCGGCCATGCCGGGGGCGCCGTTGAGGACCGGGCCGAGGATCTTGGGGGTGGCGTCGCCGACGGCGTTCACGCGGCCGTTGTTCGCGTGGTTCGACTCGACCTTGCCGATGCCCGCGAGCAGGGCCCAGTCGAGGTTGCAGCCGGGGACGAGCTCGGCCATCTTGTCCTCGGCGCGCAGGTACGCCTCCAGCACGACGCCGGGGATGCCGTAGTCGCCGGGGAAGTCGTCGATCACGCCGGGTTCGGTGTCGAGGTCGAGGTCGCCGTCCTCGAGGTCGGCGAGCAGGGCCGCGCTCAGCTCCTCCGACAGCGGCAGGCGGCCGGCCGCACCGAGCTCCGCCGGGTCTCTGACCAGGGCGCCGAAGACGTCGGCGGGGCCGAGTGTGACAGCGATGTCGTTGTGCTTCGAGAGGTTGACCCAGTCGACCAGCTTCGTGCCGACGACCAGCGACGGCGCGAGCATCGCAGCCAGCGCGGCGACGGCGAACCCCTTTTTCTTCGGGGACATCACCGCGGGGCCGCGCAGTTTGGCCATAGCCACGAATTCTCACCTCTCGTGCGTCATCGCGGCGCGCCGTCTCGCGTTACGGCGGACACCCCACGTGCCGACCCGTTCCACCCTGCCCCACTACAGGGGACCAGGTGTACCCAAGACGGGGTGAAGCGTGCGTTCGGTTGCTTTGACCGTTAACCGGCCGCCGTCTCGGCGCAGTCGCCTGCGGGCCACAACTCCTGCGCCTTCAAGAGTGCCAGGGCTTCGTCTCCCATGGGGTTGACCCCGGGGCCCTTCGCGAGGGCATGGGCGACGTGCACGTGGAGGCACTTGACCCTGCCCGGCATGCCGCCCGCGGTGACCTGAGTGCCGAGAGACTCGATGGCGTCGCGTTCGGCGAGGTAGGACTCGTGGGCGCGCAGGTAGGCGGCGGCCAGCTCCTCGTCAGTGGCCAGGCGCTCGGTCTGCTCCTTCATCAGCCCGCCGCTCTCCAGCGTGCTGACCAGCGAGTTCAGCTTCGGGCAGGTCAGGTAGTACAGCGTCGGGAACGGCGTCCCGTCGGGCAGCCGCGGGTCCGTCTGCACGACGTTCGGGTGCCCGCTGGGGCACCGCGAGGCGATCGCACGGGTCCCGCGCGGCGTGCGGCCGAGCTGCTGCGTGACCGTTTCCAGGTCCTCAGCACTTACTTGTGCGTCACCGATTCCCACAGTTCCTCGTACCACGATCCCTGGGCCGCGGGCTTGCCGGACGGCCTCTCCGATTCGGTGTTGCGAGCCTCGTCGCCCGGCAGCTGCACGATGTAGGGCGTCTCGCCGGGCCGCACCCAGTGCAGCCGCTTGCGCGCCTCGATCTCCACGTAGCCGGGGTCCTGCAGCTGCGCCTTGCGCTGTTCCAGCGCGGCGACGGTCTCGCGCAGCTTCTGCTGCTCGGCTCCCACGTCGCGCAGCTCGTCGCGTTGTGAGAGGTAGGTCCGCAGCGGGACCGCGATGCTCAGCGCCAGTGCGCACAGCACCATCGCGAACATCGCGGCCCGCCGCGTCCCGGTCATGCCGAACGCGCCACCCGTGCCGTCGCCCTTGCGGGACGGCGCCTTGGGACGCGGTGGCTTGCGAGCGCGCGCGGGCCGCGCCTCCCGTTCGGTACGGGGGCGGCGAGGACGACGCGCGCGCTCGGCCACGACTCAGCCCTCCGGCGTGTAGCGCGGGAACGCGAGCTCACCCGCGTAGCGCGCCGCGTCACCGAGGCTCTCCTCGATGCGCAGGAGCTGGTTGTACTTCGCGGTGCGCTCGCCGCGGGCGGGGGCACCGGTCTTGATCTGGCCGGCGCCGGTCGCGACGGCCAGGTCGGCGATGGTCGTGTCCTCGGTCTCGCCCGAGCGGTGCGACATCATCGACTTGTAGCCGTAGGAGGTGGCCAGCGAGACCGCGTCGAGCGTCTCGGACAGCGTGCCGATCTGGTTGACCTTCACCAGCAGCGCGTTGGCGGCGCGGCGGGAGATGCCCTCCTCCAGGCGCTCCGGGTTGGTGACGAACAGGTCGTCGCCGACGATCTGGACCTTCTCGCCCAGCTCGGCGGTCATCTGCACCCAGCCGTCCCAGTCGTCCTCGGACAGCGGGTCCTCGATGGACACGAGCGGGTAGTCGCGGACCAGCTCGGCGTAGTAGCCGATCATCTGCTCGGCGGACCGCTTCGACTTCTCGAACGTGTAGGCGCCGTCGCCGAAGAACTCGGTCGCGGCCACGTCGAGCGCGAGCGCGACGTCACGGCCGGGGCGGTAGCCCGCCTTCTCGATGGCCTCCAGGATGAGGTCGAGCGCGTCGCGGTTGCTCGACAGCGACGGCGCGAACCCGCCCTCGTCGCCCAGGCCGGTCGCGAGGCCCTTGCTCTTCAGCACGGACTTGAGCGAGTGGTAGACCTCGGTGCCCCAGCGCAGGCCCTCGCGGAAGGTCTCGGCGCCGATCGGCGCGACCATGAACTCCTGGATGTCCACGTCGGTGTCGGCGTGCGCGCCACCGTTGAGGATGTTCAGCATCGGCACGGGCAGCACGTGCGCGTTCGGGCCGCCGACGTACCGGAAGAGCTCCAGGCCCGAGCTGGTCGCCGCGGCCTTCGCCACCGCGAGGCTGACGCCGAGGATGGCGTTCGCGCCCAGGCGGCCCTTGTCGGGGGTGCCGTCGAGGTCGACGAGCTTCTGGTCGACGACGCGCTGCTCGACGGCCTCGATGCCGACCAGCTCCGGGCCGATCTCGTCCAGCACCGCGGTGACCGCGCGCTCGACGCCCTTGCCCAGGTACCGCTTGGCGTCGCCGTCGCGCAGCTCCACCGCCTCGTGCTCACCGGTGGACGCACCCGACGGAACGGCCGCGCGCTCCAGCGTGCCGTCGTCCAGCGCCACCTCGACCTCGACGGTGGGGTTGCCGCGAGAGTCAAGGATCTCGCGTGCTCCGACCTGCTCGATGACCGCCACTTGCGCTCCCTGTTTCTGCTGCGTCTCGTCGTCGTGACGAGCCTACTTGTCCCAGGTGACCGGGCGGGCTCGACACCTCCGGATCGGTTGCGGATCACGGTGGAGCACCGGTGCCGGTCGTCTGAATCGTGCCAGACGACCCGGCCGCTGCCCAGGCCCCTCCTCGACGCGGGCTCAGGCGAGGCGGACCGGCAGGTGCTTCACGCCGTTCTGGAAGTTCGACCGCAGGCGCACGACCTCGCCGTCCGGTTCCAGCACCCCCGGCAGGTCGAGCACGGCCTCGAAGACCGCCCTCAGCTGCGTGCGGGCCAGGTGCGCGCCGAGGCAGAAGTGCGGCCCGTGCCCGAAGCTCAGGTGGTCGGCCTCCCTGCGGCCGACGTCGAACCGGTGCGGGTCGGTGTAGACGCGCTCGTCGCGGTTGGCCGACGAGAACCACACGACGACCTTCTCCCCCGCCGCGATCGGGACGCCGGACAACGTCGTGTCCTGCACGGCCGTGCGGCGGAAGTGCATGACGGGCGTCCACCACCGCAGCATCTCCTCGACGGCGGTGGGCAGCAGCGACCGGTCCGCGCGCAGCCGCGCGTACTGGTCGGGGTGCTCCAGCAGCGCGATCATGCCGCCGGGGATGCCGTTGCGCAGCGTCTCGTTGCCCGCCACCGAGAACAGCCAGAACAGGTTCTCGAACTCCTCCAGCGAGATGTCCTCCCGCATGAGGTTGCTCAGCACGTCGTCCGACGGGTGCTCGCGCTTGTACGAGCCCAACGCGTGCGCGTAGGCGTAGAGGTCGGGCATTCCGTCCCGTGCGCGCGGGTCGCGGCCGTCGTCGGGACGCAGCTCCAGCGCTTCGAGGGCCATGTCGGTCATGCCGTCCGTCGAACTGGACGACAGCGCGTACTCCGCGTCCTCGAAGCCGATCACGCGGTTGCTCCAGTCGTAGAGCAGCGCACGGTCCTGCCTCGGCACGCCGAAGACGTCGGCCAGCGTGAGCAACGGCAGGTCGGCCACGTCGGCGGCGAAGTCGCCGGACAGGTTCGCGACGATCCGGCGGGCGTTGGCGGGGATGCCGTCCTCCAGCCTCGCCACGGCTCGCGGCGTGAACGCCTGCGTCAACATGCGGCGCAACCGGGTGTGCTCGGGCGGGTCCTGGTTGAGCATCATGCGCTGCACGTAGGCGAGGTCCACCGGCTGCGGGTCGCGGATCTGGGTGGCGCCCCGGTGGGACGAGAAGACGCCGGGTGAGCGCAGCACCGTCCGCACCTCGGCGTGCCGGAAGACCGCCCAGAAGTCACCGATGCGCACGACGTCGTTTTCGCGCAGCCGGGTGAGTGCGTCGTGCGGGACGTGCGATGTATACGTGTCCGGGTCGACGATCAGCTCGGCATCGGTCCTCATGGAACGGATTCTGGCGTGCTTCATGTCGAACGGGGCGGGAACGGGCCGTTGCTGGTGCTGCTGCACGGGCTGGGCGCGACCGGCGAGGTGTGGGAGGACGTCGTCCGCGACTGGCACGGGAGCTGGCTCGTGCCGGATCTGCCCGGTCACGGGCGCAGCGGCCGGATCGACCGCTACTCGTTCGGCTCGCTCGCGGCGGCCGTGGCGGAGGTCGTCCCGCGTGAGCCGGTCACGGTCGTGGGGCACTCGCTCGGCGGGGTCGTCGCGCTGACGCTCGCCAGCGGGTGGTTCGGCGTGGACGTGACGCGGTGCGTCGGTGTCGGGATCAAGGTGCGGTGGACCGACGAGGAGCTGGCGAAGGCCGCCTCGCTCGCGGCCCGTCCCGCGAAGGTCCTCGCCACCGAGGAGGAGGCCGCCGAGCGGGCGTCCAGGATGGCGGGCGTGCCGGTGCGGCACGGCGTGTCCGAGGTGGACGGCGGCTGGGCGCCGTCGCTGGACGTGCGGGCGTTCGGCGTCGGGCGGCCCGACCTGCCGGGCCTGGTCATGGCGGCGAAGGCGGAGGTCGTGCTGGCCGCGGGCGAGAACGACCCGATGTGCCCGCGCGAGCACCTGGAGGAGCTGGTGCCCGAGCCGGTGGTGTTCCCCGGCGTCGGGCACAACGCGCACGTCGAGTCGCCGTCGTCGGTCGGCCTGCTGCTGGGTCAGCCCGCGAGGTAGCCGCCGTCGGCCGCGAGCACGACGCCGTTGACGTAGCTCGACCGGCCGGACGCCAGGAACAGCACGACGTCCGCGATCTCCTCCGGCTCGCCCACGCGGTTCAGCGGGACGGTCTCGCTGATCTTCTCGAACACCTCGCCCGCCTGCGTGACGGCGGTCTCGGTGCGGATCGGGCCGGGCGCGACGGAGTTGACGCGCACACCCCGTGCGCCGAACTCCACGGCCCACGACCGGGTCAGGGCGTCGAGCGCGGCCTTGGAGGCGCTGTAGACGCTGGTGGTCGGGTTGCCGACGTCCGCGCCGATCGACGAGACGTTGACGATCGCGCCTCTGCCCCTGGCGAGCATCCCCGGGACGAGCGCGGCCGTGAGGAAGTAGGCGCCCCGCACGTTGACGTCGAAGACCTGCCGGTAGGTCTCCTCGGACTGCTCGGGGGTCGGCGAGAACGGGAAGATGCCCGCGTTGTTGACGAGGACGTCGACCTCGCCGACCTCCTCGGCCAGCGCGCGGACGTCGCCTAGGTCGCCGATGTCCGCGACGGTGAAGTGGCCGGTGCCTCCCGCCTGTTCGATGAGCCGGACCGTCTCCTTGCCGAGGTCGGCGCGGCGGCCGGTGACGTGCACGGTGGCGCCCTCCTCGGCGAGCCTGACCGCGATGGCGCGGCCGATGCCCGAGGTGGCTCCTGTGACGAGTGCCTTCTGGTTCGCGAGAGTGCTGGTCGACATGCCGTCCACGCTGCCGCCGCCGCGTGGTCGGCCCGTGAAATCCGGATGAATCAGCTGGTGGGAGCCAGTGTGCGCAGCCCGTAGAACAGCTGCACGTACCGCGGGATCCGGTACCGGCCCAGCTCCAGCGGCTCGATCAGGTGGACGTCCGCGAGCGACTCCAGCAGCACCTCGACCGTCCCGATCTCGCCACCGGACAGCTCCACGGCCTCGCACAGGTCGATCACGTCGGCGCCCTTGCGGGCGAAGCACGCGAGCAGGTGCCGTTCGTCCTCGGTGAGCCGGGCGTCGGCCTTGATCATCGGCGCCAGCACCGCCTTGCAGTCGGACGGGATCGCCTCGCCCAGGACGCTCTCCCGGTGCATCTGCCGCAGCAGCATCGAGGCGGTCCACCGCGGCCGGGCGGCGAGCTTGCCGCCGAGGACGCGGACCGGCACGGGCAGGTGCGAGACCCGCGCGAGGACGTGCGCCACCGCCTCCTCGTCGTCAGGACCGACCGGGACGATCCCGCGGAACAGCGCGCCGGCCTCGGCGGGAGCGAGCCCCGCGATCGTCGACCAGGTCACGCCGGGCAGCTCGTTCCACCTGCGCACGCTCGTGATGATCATGGCGGGGCCCGGCACGTGCAGGTCCCTGATCGAAGCCGGGTCGCGCAGGTCGTCGACGATGACCAGGATGCGCTTGCCGCGCGCCTTCTGCCGCCACAGCGCGGCCTTGTCCCCCACCGGGTTCTCGACGCCGACCGCCCGCAGCAGCTCGTGCGCGACGTCGTTCCCGCGCACGAAGACCTGCCCGTCCGGGAACCGGTCCTTCACGAGGTGCCCGATCCGGACGGCCAGGGCGGTCTTGCCGCTGCCGTGCATCCCGGCGATGCCGACCGTGCCCGGCAGCACCGCGAGCGCCCGCGCGATCTCCTGCGCACGCCCGGTGAAGTCGGCGACGTCCGGCGGGAGCTGCTCCGGCCTGCGCGGCAGGTCGAGGTCACCCCGGAGGATCCGCGCGTGCACCTCGCGCAGCTCGGGCCCTGGTTCGAGCCCCAGCTCCTCGTTCAGCAGGGCACGTGCCCGGTGGAAGTGGTCCAGCGCCTCCGCCTGCCTGCCGTCCCGGTACAGAGCCGACATCAGCAACGCCCGCGGCCGTTCCCGCAACGGATGCGCCGCGACGTGCTTCTGCAGCTCCAGGACGTCCAGCTCCCGTTCGAGCCACTCCTCCCGCACCCGCAGCCGCTGCTCGGCGAGCCGGACCCGGTGCGCCTCGAAGTAGGCCCCTTGGAGCCCCTCCAAGGGCTCGCCGCAGCAGTCGTCGACCAGCTCGGCTCCGCGCACCGTGTAACCGCCGTCCCTGGACCGGAGATCCAGCTCCGGCAGCACCTTGCGGATCTTGTACATGTACGTCCGCAACGCCGTCACCGCCCCCGGCGCCGGGACGTCCCACACCATGCCGGCCAGCTGCTCGTTGCTCAGCCGGACACCGTTGTTCAGCAGCAACGCCGCCAGCACGGCCCGCTGCCGGCGCGGCCCCAGGTCGATCTCGTCGTCGTCGCGCCAGGCTCGTACCGGACCCATCAGCGAGAAGCGCAGGCTCATGCATCAGGACAACGCCCGCGCCGATGCCCGGCTTCCCGGGCACTCCACCTCGAAACGAGTATTATGAACGTAGGCTCAGAGCCTACGGAGGTCATATGAGTGACCGGGTCACGATCCCCACCGAGCTCGCCAGGAGACAGAACAAGGTGCTCCGCCCCAGGGACGCGGCGGACGTGTACGCCCATCCCCGCGCAGAGTTCGGGCGACTTCTCGACCAAGCGGTGCTCAGCCGCCTCCGCCCCGGCTACTACGCGCTCGCCCCGCTGGAACGACTCGGCGACTCGCGATGGCGACCCGATCTCGCGGCGGCCGCCCTCGGCATCGCCCAGGCCGACTACGGCCGGGACGCGGTGGCTCTCATGAGCGTCAGCGCCGCACGCAGACTCGGCGCCCTCCCCCGCGCCATCGGCACCGCGGTCGTGGCGGTGCCGAGACAACGGCCGGTCCTGGACACCGCTGTCGGCCAGGTCGTTTTCGTGAAGCGCGACGTGCGGCGCCTGGATCTCGAAAGCGTCGAAACGGAGCTCACGACGGGGTGGATGACCACTGCGGAACAGACGGCTCTCGACGTGGCGGCACGGCCCGAACTCGGCGGCATCGGACCGTCCGATGCCGAATCCGTCCTCAGAGCCCTGGCACGCAAGATCCAGTGGACGGTCGTCGAGGAACTCGCCCGCGACCAGCACAGGCCAGGTGCACTGGCACGACTGAAGAAGGCCGCGGATGCTTGACCAAGACGAACTCATGGCGGTCGCCGACTCGTTCGGCGTCGCGGAAGACCAGGTCCGGCGAGACCACCTGATCAGCCACGTCCTGGCGCACCTCGCCGAGACCACGCCGGACGTGCTCTTCGTCGGCGGGACCGCGCTGGCGAGAACACACCTCGCGGACCCGGCGGACGGAGGTCGCTTGTCGGAGGACATCGACCTGTGGACAGCCGGCCGTCTCGCGGTCGCCACCACGCTCGACGCGAGGCTTCCACGACTGCTCCGACGCGAGTTCCCGGGAACCTCTTGGGACCCTTCCCTGCTGGTCACGCGGTCCGTGGTCGAACCCGGCGTGCTCGTCACCGGGACAGGTCTCATGGTCCGGATGCAACTGCTGGACCACGAAGACTGGGCCCGGTGGCCGTACGAGGTCGCGAAAATCGAGATGAGGTACTCGGACCTGCCGTCAGAGGTCGAGCTCAGGGTCCCGACGCTGTGCGCGTTCGCCGCCATGAAGACCCTCGCGTGGTCCGACAGACATGCCGCCAGGGATCTCTACGACCTCGCACGGCTGGCTCGGCTCGGCGCGCTGACCGAAGACGCCGCGGACCTGGTCCACGACGCGACAGGCGTGTCGGTCCAGCGGTACGAGTTCACCTCGTTGCCCACGAGCTTGAACTGGCAGTCGCAGCTGTCACACCAGACCCGCGATCTTCCCGACCCGCAGTGGTGCCTGGACGTGGTGCGGGACTCGTACGCCGCGGTTCTCGGCTGGTGATCCGCCGTACGGCCCGCGTCCGAACAGGACTCCGGTTCGCCGCTTTCGTCCACTCCTTCGAGTTCTGTCGCCCGGACGGCAGTCGAAGAACCCCGGACCGGTGGGTACCGTTGATCCAATGACGGACGGCACCTTCGAGGCGTTCAGGAAGGCGGAGGCGTTGCTCGCCCAGCGCCGCCCCCTCGACGCCCTGCGCGAGCTGAGGCCGGTGCTGGACGAGGCGGGGGACGCACCCTCCGTGCAGCTGCTCGCCGGCCGGGCGTACCTCGGGTCCGCGCAGCTGAACCGGGCTGAGCAGGCGTTCCGGAAGGTGCTCGACCTCGACCCGAGCGACCACTACGCGCGGTTCGCGCTCGGCAGGACGCTGCAGCGGCTCGCCCGGCTGCCGGAGGCGCTGGCCCAGCTGCGGATGGCCGTCGCGATGAACCCGTCGCCGGAGTACCAGGAGGCCCTCGGCGAGGTCCGCGCCCGCATGGCCGTCGAGCGGGACCGCCACTGAGGTCCACTGTGGACTGTCCGCACGTTGACCCGAATGGACGCCTGTTCAACGGTGCGTGAGCGACTAAGTTCTCTGTGAGGCCACCGGGGGGACGCGACGAGCGTTCTGACGGGCGCCGGATCTGGGGGGATCCAACCGTGAAGCGCGGCGTGAGCTGCCCTCGTTTCGGTGTGCCTTCACCGCCGCGACAGAGGGGTTCCCGCAGTGAAGAAGATCAGGCTTTCGGTCCTGGCGGCCATCACCGCCACGACGGCGTCGCTGGTGATGGCCTCGCCGGCGCTCGCACAGGCCGACTCCGGTCCGTCCGCCCTCACGCCTGAGGTCAAGGCGCTGATGGCGACCCAGGACAAGCTCCACAAGATCGCCCAACGGGTGGAGAGAGACAACGGCTTCAGCGGTTTCTACGTGGACGCGGGCAGCAAGACGCTCAACGTCTACTGGAAGGGCAAGGCTCCGGCCAAGCTCAACGCCGCCGCGGCCGTCGCCAAGGCGCAGGGCCTCACCGTGAAGGTCCACTCCGCCAAGTACTCCGAGGCCGAGCTGAAGGCCGAGGCCGCGCGCCTGGTCAAGTCCGGTTCGGTGCACAGCGTCGCCGCCAAGTACGACGGCAGCGGCCTCGCCGTCAAGCAGTCCGGCACGGAGGTCGCGGCGAGGGCCGCGGTGCAGAGCTCCGTCGCCGTCGAGGTGCAGGCGGGCGGCTTCGAGCTCGCCGCGACCCGCCTCTTCGACGCCGCCCCGTACAAGGGCGGCGGGTACATCGAGAACTACGCCAACGGCATCGTGCAGGGCGCCTGCACCTCCGGTTTCGCCGTGACCGACAACGCCACGGGCGCCGACAAGCTCCTCACCGCGGCGCACTGCGGCAACGTCGGCAGCTACTTCACGACCGGCTCCGGCAGCATCATCGGCGCGGTCCAGAGCCGCTCGATCTCCTCGGACAGCGAGGTCCTCCCCGCCAGCGGCCAGCCGCGCCTGTGGATCGGCGAGTCGATCCAGAGCGAGATCACCCAGCCGTCGGCCTTCCAGTACGGCCTCGACGTGATCGGCTCGTCCGCGACCTACGCCGGTGACTGGCTGTGCGACTCGGGTTCGTACTCCGGCACGATCTGCGAGATCCGCGCCGTGCAGACCGGCCTGTCCGTCTGCCTGTCCGGGTTCGGCTGCGTGGAGAACTCCGTCGAGGCCGTGCACCAGGGCGGCTACAGCGCGGGCGGCAACGGCGACAGCGGCGGCCCGGTCTTCTCCGCCCACCCCGGCGACAAGCTGGTGGCCCGCGGCACCCTGACCGCCATCTCGACCCACCCCGAAGACCTGCGCCAGTGCAGCGGCGTGCCGGCGCAGAACGGCCGCCAGTGCTCACGACGCATCGTGTTCCCGGACATCATGCGCCAGCTGGCCGACCACAACGTCCACGTCAAGATCGTTTCCTGACACCACGACGACGGGCGGGCCCGAGTCCACAGAGGACCCGGGCCCGCGAGACCCCGCACACCAACGGACTCCTGGGGGAACCGTGAAGAAGAGACTCACCGCGCTGGCCACCGTCACGGCGGCACTGTTAGTGCCCGCGACACCAGCGCTCGCACAGCAGAACAACCCGATCCCGGCCGGCGTCATCGCCCTGATGGAAACGCAGAACGACCTCCACCGAATCGCCGACAAGATCGAGAAGTCCGGCGGCTTCAGCGGCTTCCACGTCGACGCTGGCACCAAGACCCTCAACGTCCACTGGAAGGGCAAGGCCCCCGCCACCGTGGACGCGGCCGCCACCGCCGCCAAGGCACAGGGCCTGACCGTCAAGGTCCACCAGGCGAAGTACTCGAAAGCAGAGCTGGACGCCGAGGCCACCCGCCTGGTCAAGACCGGCGCGTTCCAAGCAGTAGCCGCGAAGCACGACGGCAGCGGCCTCACCGTCACCGGCAAGAGCGGGGCAGCGAGGACCACCGCACAAAGCACCGTCGCCGTGCAGACGCAGTCCGGCGGCTGGGAACTGGCCGCGTCCCGCCTGTCCGACACCGCCCCGTTCAAGGGCGGCGCCTACGTCGAGAACTACGTGACCGGCCAGCCCCAGGGCGCCTGCACGACCGGCTTCGCCATGATCAGCAACGCCACCAACGCCCCCAAGCTCCTGACCGCGGCCCACTGCGGCGACCTCGGCAGCGGCTACAGCACCGGCAGCGAAGACCCCGTCGGCTACGTCGAAAGCCGTTCGGTCCCGTCTGACAGCGCCATCATCCACGTCACCGGCGCCCAGCCGAAGGTGTGGATCGGCGACTCCGTCCAGACCGAGCTGACCCAGCCCACGGCCAACCAGTACGGCCTGGACGTCATCGGCGCCACCACCACCCTCCCCGGCGACTGGCTGTGCACCTCCGGCGCCTTCTCCGGCACGATCTGCGAGATCCAGGCCGTCACCACGGGCATGACCGTCTGCTTCACCCCCACCGAGTGCGTCTACAACCTGGTGGAGGCACTCCACCGAGGCGGCTACAGCGCGGGCGGCAACGGCGACAGCGGCGGCCCGGTCTTCTCAGCGCACCCCGGCGACCAACTGATGGCCCGCGGCACCCTGACCGCCATCTCGACGAACCCGGCCGACGTCCGCCAGTGCAGCGGCGTCCCGGCGGGCAACGGCCGCCAGTGCTCCCAGCGCATCGTCTTCCCGGACATCACCACCCAGACCGCCCAGCACGGCGTCCGCGTCATGACGACGCAGGCCCAGTAACGCCAAACCGCCCCTGACCGGCACTTTCACCCGAACCACCCGTCCACTTGGAGCAAGCACGTAGCCTGGGTCCCGTGGTACCGCCGCCCTCGACCAGACCCACAGCGCCCCGCGCCCGCCTCGGCAACGTCTTCGGCCGCATCGTCCTGGTGCTGCTGCTGATCGTCGTGGTGGCCGCGGGAGCCTGGGGCCTGGGCGCCCTGAACCGCAGGGAAGCGGCTCCCCTGGGCCCACCCCCGTTCCTGGTGCCGCTGCAGGACGTCACCCCGGGCGAAGCGGCCCCGGGCAACGCCTCCTCGCCAGGCGCGGGCCAGGACCAGAACCCCCTGGCGGAGTGGGCGACCAGGGTCGCCGAAAAGACCGACATCCCGGCCAGGGCCCTCCGCGCCTACGCGAACGCGGACCTGGTGATGCAACAAGAAGCCCCGGCGTGCCGAATCTCCTGGGCGACCCTGGCGGGCATCGGCCGCATCGAGTCGCACCACGGCAACATCAACGGCGCGAAACTCCAGGAAAACGGCCTCCCCTCGCGTCCGATCATCGGCATCCCCCTCGACGGCGGCCCTGGCGTGAGGGCGATCCCGGACACCGACGGCGGTCGCCTGGACGGCGACACGACCTGGGACCGGGCCGTGGGCCCCATGCAGTTCATCCCGGTCACCTGGGCCCGCTGGGCGAAACGGGCGTCAGGCGACGGCCAGCCGGCGGACCCGCAGAACATCGACGACGCGGCCCTGACCGCCGCCAACTACCTCTGCGGAGCCGGAACCCGGGACCTGGGCACAGGCCAAGGCTGGTGGGCAGCGGTGCTCGACTACAACAACTCGGTCGAGTACGGCCAGAACGTCTTCAGCGGCGCCGACGCCTACGCGAGAGCCAGCGCCGCCCAGTAACGACCACGTGCGGCCATCCACCCGCCCGCGGCGCCGGCCCGGTCCTTGATCAGCCCCCCAACGGCGGCAGCTCAGGCCACCGAGCGGCCGGCGTGACCTCCAACGCCTCCAAAGCCATCCCAACAGCCTTCTCCAACTGAGGATCCCGCCCGGCGACCCGATCCGCAGGAGTCACGACAACCTCGACATCCGGATCAACGCCGTAGTTCTCGACATCCCACCCGTGCCCGGCAAACCAGGACGCATATCGCGGCTGAGTGACCATGGTCCCGTCCACCAACGAATAAAGCATGTCGATCCCGATAACCCCGCCCCAGGTCCGAACCCCGACCACAGGCCCGATTCCCAGTTCCTTGATGGCGACATTCACAATGTCCCCGTCAGACCCCGCGTACTCATCCGCAACAGCGACAACAGGACCACGAGGCGCATCCTGCGGATAAGACTCAGGAGCGGTGTACCCCCTGGCAACGGACCACCCGATCACCTTCCGGGCCAGCTTCTCGATGACCAGCTGAGAAGTGTGCCCCCCACCGTTCTCCCGAACGTCCAGAACCAAAGCCTCACGAGCAAGCTCCACCCGAAGATCCCGGTGCAGCTGAGCCCACCCGGCGCCCATCATGTCCGGCACGTGCAAATACCCGACCCGTCCACCGGACAGGGAATGTGTAAAGGCACGTCGTGAAGCAACCCAGTCGTGGTAGCGCAACGGCTCCTCATCGGCCAACGGCACAACGACGACCCGCCGAAGCTCGCCACCCCCACCAGGCCGCACGGTCAGCTCGACGGGCTTCCCGGCCGTCCCCACCAACAACGGCCCAGGACCGGCAGGACCAACAGCCCGCCCATCCACGGCGACAAGAGCGTCCCCAGCCCGAACGGCCACGCCGGGCGCACACAGCGGCGACCGAGCGTGCGGGTCAGACGTCTCACCGGGGATCACCCGCTCCACGACCCAGTCCGAACCGGAGCGGACCAGATCCGCCCCCAGCAACCCCTGCCGGCGAGAAGCGGGAACGCCAGGCGCAGACCCCCACACGTAGGCGTGCGACGTCCCCAGCTCGCCCTGCACCTCCCACAGCAGGTCGACGAGGTCGTCGTGGCTGCCCACCTCGGCCACCAGCGGCCGGTAGCGGTCGAGCTCGCCCTGCCAGTCGACGCCGCCCATGTCGGTGCGCCAGAAGTGGTCGCGCATGAGCCGCCCGTTCTCGGCGTACATCTGCGCCCACTCCGCGGCCGGGTCGACGACGACCCGCACCCGTGCCAGGTCGATCTCCACGTAGTCGGCGGAGTCCTCGTCGGCCTTGCTGTCGGTCGGCACCACGCGCAGGTCGCCGCGGTCCTCCACGACCATCCGCTTGCCGTCGCCGGACACCGCGAACGCGTCCGCGCTGTCGGCCAGGCACTCGGTCTTCTGCTTGGTGAAGTCGAACCGTTCCAGCGCCGTGCGCGGCGGGCGGGCGTCCGGTGACGCGAGGTTGTCGCCCAGCACGCCGAGCAGCGGCCTGCGCAGCCACAGCAGCCCGCCCTTGGCGGCCTTGAGCGCCACGTAGTCGGCGGCGGCGACGGGCACCGGCACGACGCGGTCGGCGAGGCCCTCCAGGTCGACCTTGGTGACGGGCGTCTTCTCGTCGTCGTCCTCGGAGTCCTTGTCCTCGTCGCCGACGGGACGTCCGCCGTGCATCGGCGCGAACGGCGACGGGGTCGTCGCGGCCAGCGGCACGAGGTACGGGCGGCAGCCGGTCGGGAACGACAGGTCGAACACGTGCGCGTCGTAGACCGGGTCGAACGTCCTGACCGACAGGAACGCCAGGTACTTGCCGTCCTCGGTGAACGTCGGCGCGAAGTCGGAGAACCGCAGCGGCGTGACGTCGACGGTGGACAGGTCCGTCGCGTTCACCATCCTGATGTGCCGCAACGGCAACGGGCCGGGGTGCGACCACGCGAGCCACGCCGAGTCGGGCGAGAACGCGAGGTTCGTGATGTGCGCGTTCGCCCCGCGGACGACCTCGCGCACCTCGCCGGAGGACACGTCCACGAGCAGCAGCCTGCCGTCGTGGGTGGCGACGCCGACGCGCGAGCCGTCCGGCGCCGCCGCCAGCGACATGACCCTGCCGAGCTGCCCGGACGCGACGCGGCGGGCCGTGTTGCCCGGTTCCACGCCGCCCACCGGCGCGATCTCCAGGGCTTCCTCGCCCTCGACGTCGGTCACCCACACCGCGGTGCCGGTCTCGCCGAGCACCTTCGGCAGCCGGGCGCGGACGTCGGACCGGTCGGCCAGCGCGCGGACGGGGCCGTCGCGGTGGGTCACCCAGTGCACGGTGCCGCGGACCTCGACGGCGGAGGCACGACCGGTGTGGTCGACGCTGAACGACTCGACGTTGCCGGACGCCTTGACGTGGTGCGGCTGGCGGCCGGTGCGCGGCCCGCCGAGCTTGATGTCGAGCTTGCGCGGGTTCTCCAGGCCGTCGAGCAGCCACAGCTCACCGGCCTGGTGGAAGACGACCCGCGAGCCGTCGCTGGAGGCGTTGCGGGCGTAGAACTGCCCGGACGTGTGGCGGCGCAGGTCGGTGCCGTCGGGCAGCACCGAGTACACGCTGCCGACGCCCTCGTGGTCGGACAGGAACGCGATGCGCCCGTCGACCCACATCGGGTTCGACAGCGTCGACTTGAGGTCCGCGAGGATGCGGGTGAAGTCGCCGCTGCCGTCGAGGTCGACCCACAGCTTCCCGGCCGTGCCGCCGCGGTAGCGCTTCCAGGCCGCCGGTTCCTGCATGTAGCTGGACGACGTGACGACCTGGCCGTCCGGGCCGAAGGAGACGTCGTGAACCCAGCCGAACGGCAGCACCTCGGACGGGCCGCCGTCGAGCGGGACCGCGTGCGCCTGCTTGCGGTTCCTCGACATCTGGCCGGTCGAGGACACCGCGAGCACCCGCCCGTCCGGCGTCCAGCCCGACACCGACGTCCTGATGACGCCCCAGTGCGTCAACCGGCGTGCGGGGCCGCCTTCCACCGGCGCCACCCTCACCTCCGGCGCGCCGTCGATCGTGCTGGCCCAGGCCAGATGCGTACCGTCGGGGGAGAACCGCGGCGAGCGGACCGGTACCTGGTCGGCGGACGCGCGCCAGGCCCTTCCCCCGTCGACCGGCGCGAGCCACACGTCGTCCTCGGCCACGAACGTCACCAAGTCACCGCGAAGATGCGGATACCGCAGGTAAGTCACGTGACGACGTTAGTGCACGGTCAGCCGTTCAGGAGGGCCAAAAACGACGCCAGTCCTCAGCCGAAAGAGAATCCACACCTTCGGCCCTCGCCTTGGCCTCCGCCTCGCGGACGTGCGCGGCGAACCGGCGGCAGACCTGGCGCAGCTCGGTCTCCGGGTCCTCACCGGCGAGCTTCGCGAGCGCGGTCACGGCGAACAGCGCGGTGCCCGTGTCGTCGCCGTCCGGCAGCAGGTCGACGGGGAACCCGGCGCGTCTGGTGCGCTGCACCAGCTTCGCCGCCAGCGCCACCGCGGGCTGGCCGAGCGCGACACCGTCCACACTGGACTCGCGGCGCTTCTCGACCTGCTTGAGCTCCTCCCACCGGTGCTCCTGCGACGTCGCGTCGAACACCGCCGGGTCGTTGCCCGCGAACACGTGCGGGTGCCGGCTGACGAGCTTCGCGACCAGTTCGGCCGCCACGGCGTCGATGTCGAACGGGTCGTCGGCGTCCTCGGCGGCTACGCGCGAGTGGAACAGCACCTGGAGGAGCACGTCGCCCAGCTCCTCGCGCATGGCCGCGCGGTCGCCGTCCTCGATCGCCTCCAGCAGCTCGAAGGTCTCCTCGACCAGGTACTGGCGCAGCGAATCGTGGTCCTGCTCGGCGTCCCAGGGGCAGCCGCCCGGCGACCGCAGCCGGTGCATCACGGCGGCGGCGTCGAGCAGGGCGGCGCCCATGGGCTCCGGGGTCGTGACGACGACGGCGTCCGGGTACGGCTCGGCGGACGTCGCGACCACCACCGCCCCGTCCTCCACGACCGCGGGCGCGGGCCCGTCGATGCCGAAGGACGCCCAGGACTCCGGCGGTACGCCCTCGCCCGCGTAGACGGCCTTGGCCGTGCGCAACGCGGGCAGGGCGGCAGCGGGCAGCACGTCACCGAGCCGCTCGCTGAGGACGACGACGGTGATCAAGACTTCTTCCTGGCAGCGGGCACCCCGACGAACCCGGCGCGCTCACCGGCGGAACCGACGACCGTGGCGTCGGTCGGGTCCCACACGCCGTAGCGGGGGTTGACCTCGATGTCGAGGTCGGCCGCCAGGTACTGGGCGATGCGCAGGCCGAACGCCGCGAGCAGGCGCGGGTCGATGCGCTCGCCGAGGTCCTCCTCGCCGGGAGAGGCGGAGACCTTGTTGCGCTCCTTGACCAGCGCGACCATCCAGCTGGCCTGCTGCTCGTCGGCGGGGAAGGCGACGACGGTGCCGGGCTCCACGCCCCACAGCATCGTGTGCACCAGCGACGGGTTCTCGGTGACGCGCACCCGCTGGCCGGTGGCCGACGCCTGCTGGCCGGACGCGGTGCGCGGGGCCTCCTGGATGAACCGCGCCATCTTCGACGGGTCCGCGGTGACCTCCGCGGCCTTCTCCTTGGCCTCCTTGGGGTCCCTCACCTGGAAGAAGTCGATCACGACCTCCAAGGTGGTGAGGTTGCGGCGGGCCAGCTCGCCCATCACCAGCACGTCGCGCTGGCGGCGGTGGATCGTGGTGGCGTCCTGCTCGCTCTGCTTGGACGCCTCCTCCGGCCCGCCCTTCTCCTGCACGGCGTCGTACACCTCGGTCTCGTCGACCGTGATGCCCTCGCGCTGTGCCGCGTGGTCGGCGATCCGGTGGGTGATCTCGTCCGCCAGCACCAGCCGCGAGACCTGGTCGAGCTTGCCCTGGTCCTGCATCTGCTGGGCGGCGGGTTCCTTCTTGAGCACCGTCACGGTGCGGTCCTGGACGGTCTCCAGGTCGATCGTCTGGCCGCCGACGATCGCGGCCGAACCGGCCTTCGCGGGCTCGGAGCCGCATCCGACAACCGTCACTGCGAGCAGCGCGGCGACACCGACCAGCGACAAACGCTTCAGAACAGTGCTCACGAGGACCTACCTTCTCACGCCGTGGTGACCGGGGTCACGGGAGTCCCCGCGAGTGAGTCGAGAAACGCACCACACCAGTCCAGCAGTTCCTGGTCTCGCAGCTGCGGTGCGCCCATCCGGCCGCCCGCCGCTCCCTCCGTCGGCCTAGGGACGGTGACGGTCCCCATCGCATGCTTGTAGACGGCCTTCGGGAACAGGCGCCGCAACCGCACCAGCTGCGAGTCGCGCAGCTCCAGCTTCGCGAACCGCAGGTTCTGGCCCATCGCGATGACCTCGGTGACGCCGTGGCGGCGGCAGGCGTGCCGCAGGCGGGCCACGCCGAGCAGTCGCTCGACGGGCTCCGGCGGCGTGCCGTAGCGGTCCTTGAGCTCGTCCCAGACGGCCTGCAACGACGCCTCGTCCGCGGCCGCCGCGATCTTGCGGTACGCCTCCAGCCGCAGCCGCTCCCCCGGCACGTACTCGTGCGGGATGTGCGCGTCGACCGGGAGGTCCACCCGCACCTCGGCGAGCTCCTCCTCGACCTCGCCGCCGTCGGCGCCCGCGTGCCGGCGGAACGCCTCGACGGCCTCGCCGACCAGCCGCACGTAGAGGTCGAAGCCGACGCCCGCGATGTGACCGGACTGCTCGGCGCCCAGGATGTTGCCGGCGCCGCGGATCTCCAGGTCCTTCATCGCGACGGCCATGCCCGCGCCCAGCTCGGTGTTCTGCGCGATCGTCGCGAGCCGGTCGTGCGCGGTCTCCGTCAGCGGCGTCTCGGACGGGTACAGGAAGTACGCGTACCCGCGCTCGCGGCCACGGCCGACGCGGCCGCGCAGCTGGTGCAGCTGCGCGAGGCCGAGCAGGTCGCCGCGTTCGACGATCAGCGTGTTCGCGTTGGAGATGTCGAGACCCGTCTCGACGATCGTGGTGCAGACGAGGACGTCGAACTCGCGCTCCCAGAAGCCCTGGATGATCTTCTCCAGGCGGTCCTCGTTCATCTGGCCGTGCGCGGTGACGACGCGCGCCTCCGGCACCAGCTCGCGGATGCGGCGCGCGGCCTTCTCGATCGACGAGACCCTGTTGTGCACGAAGAAGACCTGGCCGTCGCGCAGCAGCTCGCGGCGGATGGCCGCGGCCACCTGCTTGTCGTCGTACGCGCCGACGTAGGTGAGGATCGGGTGCCGTTCCTCCGGCGGGGTCAGGATCGTGGACATCTCGCGGATGCCCGCGAGCGACATCTCCAGCGTGCGCGGGATCGGTGTCGCGGACATGGTCAGCACGTCGACGTGCGTGCGCAGCGCCTTGATGTGCTCCTTGTGCTCCACGCCGAACCGCTGTTCCTCGTCGACGATCACGAGGCCGAGATCCTTGTACCGCACCGTCTTCTGCAACAGCCGGTGCGTGCCGATGACGATGTCGACCTCGCCGTCGGCGAGTCCAGCGATGGTCTGCTCGGACTCGGCGGCGTCGGTGAACCTGCTGAGCCCCTTGATGTTCACCGGGAACTGGCGCATGCGTTCGGCGAACGTGTTGAGGTGCTGCTGGGCCAGCAGCGTCGTCGGCACCAGCACGGCGACCTGCTTGCCGTCCTGCACGGCCTTGAACGCCGCGCGCACCGCGATCTCCGTCTTGCCGTAGCCGACGTCGCCACAGATGACGCGGTCCATCGGGACGCCGCGCTCCATGTCGGCCTTGACCTCGTCGATCGCGGCCATCTGGTCCTGCGTCTCGGTGAAGACGAAGGCGTCCTCCAGCTCGCGCTGCCACGGCGTGTCCGGCCCGAACGCGTGGCCGGGGGCGCTCTGCCGGGCCGCGTAGAGCTGCACCAGCTCGGCGGCGATCTGCTTGACCGCCTTGCGCGCCTTGGACTTCGTGTTCTTCCAGTCGCTGCCGCCGAGCTTGTTGAGCGTGGGCAGCTCACCGCCGACGTACCGGCTCACCTCGTCGAGCTGGTCGGTCGGCACGAACAGCCGGTCGCCGGGCTGGCCGCGCTTGGACGACGCGTACTCCAGCACGAGGTACTCGCGGGTGGCCGAAGCGCCCGCGGTGTCTTTGGTCGTGCGCTGCACCATCTCCACGTACTTGCCGATGCCGTGCTGCTCGTGCACCACGAAGTCGCCCGCCTTGAGCGCCAACGGGTCCACGGCGTTGCGCCGCTTCGACGGCATCTTGCGCATGTCCTTGGTGGACGTGCCGCCACGGCCGCCGGTCAGGTCGGTCTCCGTCAGCACCACCAGCGCGAGGTCCGGCAGCACGAAGCCGTCCTCCAGGCAGCCGCGCACCACCGTCACCGAGCCCGCCTGCGGCGCCTCGTCGAGCGAGTCGAGGCAGACGGCGGAGACCTCGGCCTCCCGCAGCCGTTCACAGGCGCGCTGCGCGGTACCGGCGCCCGGCACGACCAGCACGGCCGCGCCGCCGGTCGCGGTGTGCGCCTTGAGGTCCGCGAACGCCCGCTCGACGTCGCCCTGGTACGCCTCGACGGGCTTGACGTCGAGGTGCACGACGTCCGGCGTGTCAGTGGTCAGCTGGCTGAGCGTCCACCACGGACGGTCGTTCGCCCTGGCCTGGTCGGCGACCTCGCCGATCCCCTGGTACGCGCTGCGCCCGAGGTCGATCGGCGCCTTGCCGCCCGCCGCGGCGGCCATCCACGACGCCTCCAGGAACTCCTGGCCGGTGCGCACCAGGTCGGCGGCGCGGGCGCGGATCTTCTCCGGGTCGTGCAGCAGGACGTGCGTGCCCGCCGGGACGACCTCGGTGAGCAGCTGCAGCTCGCCGGGGCACAGCGCCGGGATCAACGCCTCCATGCCCTCGACCGCGATGCCGCCCGAGATCTTCTCCAGCATCTCCGCGAGGTGCGCGTCGGAGCGGTGCTCCTCGGCGAGACCGGCGGCGCGCTCCTTCACCTCCTCGGTGAGCAGCACCTCACGGCACGGCGGCGCCACGAAGTCGGTGATCTCCTCGGGCAGCGACCGCTGGTCCTGCACGGAGAACGGCCGGATCTCGCTGACCTCGTCGCCCCAGAACTCGACGCGGTACGGGTGCTCCGCGGTCGGCGGGAAGATGTCGAGGATGCCGCCGCGGGTCGCGTACTCGCCGCGCTTCTCGACCATGTCGACGCGCGTGTACGCGTTCTCCGCCAGCCGCGTGACGAGCTCGGCGAAGTCCTGCTCCTCGCCGACCTTCAGGTGCACGGGCACCAAGTCGCCCAGGTCCGGCGCCATCGGCTGGATGAGGCTGCGGACCGTGGTGACCAGCACCTTGATCGGGTTGCCCTCGGGGTGCTTGAGCCGCCGCAGCACCTGAAGCCGCGCGCCGACCGTGTCCGCGCGCGGGCTCAGCCGCTCGTGCGGCAGCGTCTCCCAGCTCGGGAAGAACGCCACCGCGTCCGGGCCGATCAGGTCCCTGACGACGTTCGTGAGCTCCTCGGCCTCCCTGCCGGTCGCCGTGACGGCCAGGACGGGCCGGACCGTGGACAGCGCCGCGGTGACGAGCGGGCGGGCGGCCAGCGGGCCGTCCAGCGCCAACTCGGGGACACCGGCGGAGTCGATCAACGTGCGGAGGGCTTTGTCGGGCAGGACACCATCGAGCAGGCCGAGCAGCGGCATGAGAGAAACCCCGGTCAAAGTGCTGTTGCGACGCCGGACAGACCCCTGCCTGGGACGAGGGGCCTCGCTCCCCACCTTAGCCCGTCCGGCGAACCCGCATCGGGTGGTTGCGGCGCCGCTCAGGCGGGCTACCAGGCGGCCAGCCGTTCCAGCACACCCCGGTCGCCGCGGACCTCCAGCACGTCCAGGCCGAGCCGTCCGTACAGCACGAGCATCAGGTCGTGGGCAGTCCCGACGGCCTCGACGGAGGCGTCCCGCCGCGGGACGAGCCGCGCCCCCTCCCCGTCCAGCCGCAGCCACCACGACCGGCCTGCCGCCTCGAAACGGATGGTCTCGGGCTCGTGCGGCCACGGGTCGGTCGTCGTGTTGAACATGCGCAGGAACTCGTCCACGCCGTCCACCGCGATCTCGGCGGGCACGGGCTGCGGAGCACCGATGGTGACCTGGGCGTCGTAGGTGTGGGCGGCGACCTCGTGCAGCTGGCGGCGGGCCACGACCCCGGCGGTGCGCGGCGCGGTGGTCCAGAAACCCCAGCACTCGCGGTCCGGTCCTGCCGCCTCCAGCGCGTCGAGGAGCTCCCGCGTCGCGTCCTCCAGCCAGCCGAGCAGGTCGTCGCGCCCCTCGGGCATCGGCACCGGCTCGGGGGCCGCTTTGGCGTCCGCCGGACCCGCGGCGACGGTGGCGGCCCAGGTCCTGCGGCCGTCGCCGATGTGCCGCACGAGGTCGGCGAGGGTCCAGTCCGGACAGGTGGGGACCTGCGCGCCCAGGTCGGGGGCGGCGGCGACCGCGGCGCGGAAGGCGGCCGACCGTTCGTCGATCAGGCGGAGGAGGTCGGAGAAGCCCGGCGTGGTGTGCACTGCGGGTGTCTAGCACCGGGGCCGGGCGAGCGGACAGCGAATATCGATGGTCCAAGCGGCCTTACGCGACCACCACGACACAAAACGCATAGTTGGGACATGCGCGCACTGGTTGCAGCTGTCTCGGTCCTGGCCCTCGCGGCCTGCTCCACGCCGGAACCAGGCGGCAACGCGCCGTCGAAGGCTCCCGCGCCGCAGGGCTTGCGGGTCGAGGAGGTCGCGGGCGGGTTCCAGCACGGCTGGGACCTCGGGTTCCTGGAGGACGGCTCCGTCCTCGTCACCGAACGTCCCGGCACCCTCAAGCTCGTCAGGAACGGCCAGGTCACGCCTGTCGACATCGACCTGACGGACGTGCAGGCGCGGGGCGAGGGCGGTCTGATGGGCCTCGTCGTCCACCCCGGCGGCGAGCGCTTCACCCTCTGCTACAACACCGTCCGCGACGTGCGGCTGGTGACGTTCCGGCTCGACGGCACCACGGCCACGAAGGTGAAGGACCTGCTCACCGGCATGCCGTCGAACTCCAGCGGGCGGCACTCCGGGTGCCGGCCCACGCTCGCGCCGGACGGCACGATGTACGTCGCCACCGGTGACATCGCGCAGGGCCGCAACCCGCAGGACCGCACCAGCCTCGGCGGGAAGGTGCTGCGGATCGACGCCGAGACCGGCGAGGGGGCGGCGGGCAACCCGTTCATCGGCTCTGCCGACGCCAACGAGCGGCGGATCTTCACCTACGGCCACCGCAACGTGCAGGGCGTCGTCTTCCGGCCGGACTCCGACCAGGTGTTCTCCAGCGAGCACGGGCCCAGCACGGACGACGAGGTCAACCTGCTCAAGGCCGGTGGCAACTACGGCTGGGACCCGTCGCGGGGCGGCACGAAGGGCGGGTACGACGAGAGCGTGCCGATGACCGACCTGGAGCGGTTCCCCGACGCGGTGCCCGCGGTGTGGTCGTCCGGGTCGCCCACCGAGGCGATCTGCCAGGCGGCGTTCTGGAACGGCAAGCTCGCGGTCACCGCGCTGAAGGGCTCGAAGCTGCTGCTGTTCAGCCTCGACGAGGCCGGGAAGGTGCAGAACGTGAGCATCCCCGACGAGCTGAACGACAGGTACGGGCGGCTGCGCGCCGCGAGGACCGCGCCGGACGGGTCGCTCTACCTCACGACCTCGAACGGCACGGACGACAAGCTGCTGCGGCTCACCGGCGACGTGTAAGGCTGCCGGGCCGCCCGACCCCTCGACGAACGGCTCGACAGCGTCATGCTCCGAGTACATCGCGTGAGGGGTGGGTGCCCGTTATCACCGCTGCTCAAGAACGGGGAAAACGCAGCGCCGGCTTGTGGTCCATCGCCGCGAGGCCGTTCCACGCCAGGTTGACCAGGTGGGCCGCGACCTCGTCCTTCTTCGGCTTGCGGGCCTCCAGCCACCACTGGCCGGTCAGCGCGACCATGCCGACCAGGGCCTGCGCGTACAGGGCGGCCAGCTTGCGGTCGTAGCCCTGGCGGGCGAAGTGCACGCCGAGGATGTGCTCGACCTGCGAGGCGATGTCGTTCAGCAGCGAGGAGAACGTGCCGGAGGTCGAGGCGACCGGCGAGTCGCGCACCAGGATGCGGAACCCGTCCGTCGACCCCTCGATGTAGTCGAGCAGCGCGCAGGCGGCCCGTTCGAGCAGCTCACGGGGGTGCGCCCCGCCGTCGAGCGCCTCGACGATCTGGTCCATCAGGCGCCGCATCTCGCGGTCGACGACCACCGCGTAGACGCCTTCCTTGCCGCCGAAGTGCTCGTACACGACCGGTTTCGACACGCCCGCGCGTGAGGCGATCTCCTCGACGGAGGTCGCCTCGAAGCCCTTCTCGCCGAACAGGGCGCGGGAGACGTCCAGGAGCTGTTCCCGCCGTTCTTTGCCCGTCATCCTGACCCTGGCCACCGCGCCAGCCTACGCAGGCCCGAGCGAACGGGACCGCGGCGAGACCGGGACCGGGCATCATCGGCACATGGCCAGACGCAAGATCATCCGCATCGCCGCGGTCACGTCGCTCGTCCTGCTCGTGCTGGTCACGGGCGCGCTGGGCGGCGTCGGGTGGTACTACAGCAACGAGCTGCTCAAGCCCGCCGAGGCACGGCCGCAGCGCTACCCGGAGACGTCGCTCGGCACCGCCGCCGGGAACGTGGTGCTCGCCGAGTCGAAGCTGACGACGCTGCGCGGCACGTACGGCATCGTCTGGCCCGGTGGCGCCGCGAAGATCGGCGACGTCGTCTCGAACGCGGACGGGCGCGTCGAACGGCCGTTGCTCGGCGGCACCGCGCCGCCGGAGGGCACGAAGGTGCGCGTCGAGACCGACCTTTACGACGGCGACCCGAAGAAGGCGCTGGGCATGGTCTACAGCGAGGTCAGGGTGCCGTCGGAGCTGGGAGAGCTCCCCGCGTGGCTCGTCCCCGCCGCGAACCAGGACACGTGGGTCATCACGGTGCACGGGCGGGGCGCGTCCCGCGAGGAGGCGCTGCGCGTCGTTCCGCAGTTGCACAAAGCCGGGCTGCCCGTCCTGCTGATCACCTACCGCAACGACCCCGACGCGCCCCCGTCGCCCGACGGGCTCTACCACCTCGGCGACACCGAGTGGCGCGACGTCGAGGCGTCGATCCGGTACGCCCGGTCGCGGGGCGCGCGCAACGTCGTCCTCTACGGCTGGTCGATGGGTGGCGCCCTCGTCGGCCAGCTGCTTTCCCGCTCCGAGCTCGCACCGGCCGTCAGCGGGGTGGTGCTCGACTCCCCCGTCACGAACTGGACGCAGACGCTGAACCTCCAGGCCCGCAACCGCGGCGTGCCGACCTGGCTCACACCGGTCGCCGAGGTCGTCTCCGGCTGGCGCGCCGACCTCGACTTCGACCGGTTCGACCTGGTCCGCAACCCGCCCGCGCACAAGCCTCCGACGCTGGTCCTGCACGGTTCCGCCGACGGCACCGTGCCCGCGCAGTCCTCTCGCGACCTCGCCGCCGCGGCGGACGGACTGGGCTGGCCGCTGCGCTACGTCGAGATCCCGGACGCCGACCACACCTCCGGCTGGAATGTGGCGACGGACACGTACGCCGGGGCGCTCGGCGACTTCTTGACCAGGTCGGTCGGCGTGCGAACGTGATCATGGTCTGAGCCGGACGAGTGGTGGTTGGACAAGGGCGGGAGGTCTCGTGACAACATGTGCGCAGGACGGGTGCGAGCCCGCCCGGTCCGCCATGGTGTAAAGGCAGCACCTCGGATTTTGGTTCCGATGGTCCAGGTTCGAATCCTGGTGGCGGAGCAGGGGCCTTGAGCGCGCAGGGTCAAGGTGTCTTTGGGAGGTGCGGCGCTGCCCGAGGAATCGGTCGACGAGCAGGGCAACGTGGGCCACCGCCACCACGAGATGTCCGACGCGTGGCTGGTGGGCCGCGCGAGCGAGCTTGTCGCCGTCGCCCAGAGCAGCCATCTCGCCGCCCAGCTGGACGCGACCTCCGAGATCGACAACATCCTGGCCGAGGCGCAGGGCCGCGGCGAACCGCGCATCGTCGCGCAGCTGCTCAGGGCCGCGGCCGTGGTCCGGCTCGTCACGCCGGGCCTCGTCGACATGTCCGACCCGCAGCTCGACGAGATGCTCGCCCACTGCCGCCGGCACGGCCTGATCGTGCTGGAGGCGGACGCGCGGGCGTTGCGCGGACGCCGGTTCCTGCTCGGCAACGCCGAGGACAAGGCGCTCACCGAGATCGCGGCGGCGCTCGCGATGATGCTCGACGAGCAGCCGGAGGTCGACCCGGTCATCGACAAGCGCATCTGGGACCAGCTGCTCGCGACGACGTTGCAGGACATCGCCCTGGTGCTGACCCAGCTCGGCGTCTACGAGATGGCCGACGACGTGCTGGCGGGCGCGAACCACGCGCTGCGCGAGAGCGGCCAGCCGCACCAGATCTACGTGCACCTGGTCAACAGGGCCCGGCTGCGGATCGGCTGGGGCCTGCGGCTCGAACGGGTGGACCTGCGCGAGGCCGCGGACGAGCAGTTCCGGGTGGCCGCCGGGCTCGCCGAGGCAGCGGAGGTGCCGTTCCGGCAGTCCCTGCACCCCGGCAGGCGCGACCTCGCCGCCGCCGAGCAGGTGCCGATCCTGGGCGCCGCCCACGCGCTCACCGACCCCGGCGAGGAGCACCTCGACCGGCTGTGGTCGTTGCGCGGCCTGTCGATGTACGCGCGGGAGCTGATCATCGTCGCCATCGCGCTGGCCCGCTGCCTGGTCGAGGCGGGCCGCGTGGACGACGCGCTGAAGGTCCTCGACGACACGCGCACGCAGATGGAGCACGACACGTCCGAGCCGTCGCTCGTGCTGTCACTCGAACGGGAGTACGCCCACCTGTGCGGCCCGCACACCACGTCCGCGCTGCACGCCTACAACGCGGCGTTGGAGCAGGAGCTGTGGCAGATGCGGGAGTCCCGTGTGGCCACTCTGCAGACCCGCCGCGAACACGAACGGCTGACCCGCGCCCACGGCGCCATCGCGCAGCAGGCGTTGCAGGACCCGTTGACCGGCCTGCCGAACCGCCGCGCGCTCGACGACAAGATGAGCGAGCTCATCGCGAGCCAGATCGACCCGTTTTCGATCGCACTGGTCGATTTGGACGGGTTCAAGGGCGTCAACGACCGTCACTCGCACGCCGAGGGTGATGATGTCCTCCGGGTGATTGCCAGCACACTCCGGCAGGCCCTGCGGGGTGACGACATGGTGGCGCGCTACGGCGGCGACGAGTTCGTGGTGCTGCTGCCCGGCGCACCCCTGCACGCCGCGGAGGCGGCACTGGGCAGGGCCGTGGATGCGGTGGCAGGACTGCCAAAGGACCTCTCCCGCGGCGTGACGCTGTCCGTCGGCGTCATCTCGTTGCGCCCGCGGGAAACCGCCACCAGGGCCCTGTCGAGGGCCGACTCGGCGATGTACGTGGCGAAGCGCCAGGGCGGCTGCCAGGTCGCGGCGGTGGCGGGGGAGCCCTCCCAGGAGGCTTAGGCTGGTCCGCGGACTTCGAACCACCCAGCCTGTTAGGGAGAGCATTGATGCTCGAGGGCCCTGTCAGCACGGTCGTGCTCGCCGCCGGGGAAGGCACCCGCATGCGGTCGTCCACGCCCAAGGTGCTGCACCGGATCGCCGGACGCTCACTCGTCGAACACGCGGTCCGCGCCGCGGCCGGCACAGACCCCGACCACCTGGCCGTCGTCGTCGGCCACGGCCGCGAAGCAGTCACCGAGCATCTGGAAGCACTCGCGGGCGCGCTCGGCCGCAAGGTCACCGTCGCGGTGCAGGCCGAGCAGAAGGGCACCGGCCACGCGGTCGGCTGCGGCCTCGCCGAGCTGCCCGGCGACCTGGGCGGCACCGTGATCGTGAGCTACGGCGACGTGCCGCTGCTCGACACCGAGACCTTCCGGGCGCTGCTCGCCGAGCACTCCTCCGCGGGCAACGCCGTCACCGTCCTGACCGCAGAGGTGGAGAACCCCACCGGGTACGGCCGGATCGTCCGCGACGCCGACGGCACCGTCCTGCGGATCGTGGAGCAGAAGGACGCCTCCCCCGAGGAACAGCGCATCACCGAGATCAACTCGGGCGTCTACGCGTTCGACGCGGCGGTGCTGCGCTCCGGCCTGTCGCGACTGTCCACCGACAACGCGCAGGGCGAGCTCTACCTGACCGACGTCCTGGGCATCGCCCGCGGCGACGGCCTGCGCGTCGGCGCGCTGGTCGCGTCCGACCGCTGGCTCGTCGAGGGCATCAACGACCGCGTCCAGCTCGCGGCCGTCGGCGCCGAGATGAACCGCCGCCTCGTCGAGTCCCTGATGCGCTCCGGCGTCACCGTCGTCGACCCGGCCACCGTCTGGGTCGACGCGGACGTGACGGTCGGCCAGGACGCCCTGATCGAGCCGAACGTGCAGCTCCGCGCGGGCACCTCCGTCGGAGCGGGCGCCGTCGTCGGCCCGGACACCACCCTGTCCGGGGTGACGGTGGGCGCGGGCGCGACCGTCGTGCGCACCCACGGCAGCGACTCGGTGATCGGCGACAACGCGACCGTCGGCCCGTTCGCCTACCTGCGCCCCGGCACTTCTCTAGGCGTGAAGGGCAAGATCGGCACGTTCGTCGAGACCAAGAACTCGACGATCGGCGAAGGTTCGAAGGTCCCCCACCTCTCCTACATCGGCGACGCCACGATCGGCGACCACAGCAACATCGGCGCCGCCTCCGTGACCGTCAACTACGACGGCGTGAACAAACACCGCACGATCGTCGGTTCCCACTGCCGCACCGGCTCGGACAACATGTTCGTGGCACCGGTCACGGTGGGCGACGGCGCGTACACGGGCGCGGGCACGGTCCTGCGCCGCGACGTCCCACCCGGCGCCCTGGCGGTGTCCGGCGGCCCACAGCGCAACCTCGAAGGCTGGGTCCTCAGCCGTCGTGAGGGCACCGCCGCGGCTCAGGCGGCGGCAGCAGCCCTCGCGAAGCAGAATGCGGACGAGAAGACACAGGAGGGTCGCTGACCGTGAACCCGCAGATGCCCGGCACACCGAAGAAGAACCTGATGCTCTTCGGCGGGCGTGCCTACCCGGAGCTGACGGAGGAGGTGGCGAAGCACCTCAACGTCACGGTGACCCCGCAGCAGGCGTACGACTTCGCGAACGGCGAGATCTTCGTCCGCTTCGAGGAGTCCGTCCGAGGCTGTGACGCCTTCGTCATCCAGTCGCACACCGCCCCCATCAACCAGTGGCTGATGGAACAGCTGATCATGGTCGACGCCCTGAAGCGCGCCAGCGCCAAGCGCATCACCGTGATCATGCCGTTCTACCCGTACAGCCGCCAGGACAAGAAGCACCGGGGCCGCGAACCGATCTCCGCCCGCCTGGTGGCGGACCTGTTCAAGACGGCAGGCGCCGACCGCCTGGTCTCCGTGGACCTCCACACGGCCCAGATCCAGGGCTTCTTCGACGGCCCGGTGGACCACCTGTGGGCCATGCCCCTCCTGGCGGACCACATCAGGGGCAAGTACGCGGGCCACGACCTGACCGTCGTCTCCCCCGACGCGGGCCGCACCAAGCTGGCCGAGAAGTGGGCGGACACCCTCGGCGGCGCTCCCATCGCCTTCATCCACAAGACCCGAGACCCCCTCCGCCCGAACGAGGTCGTCTCGAACCGGGTGGTCGGCAACGTCAAGGACCGCCTCTGCATCGTGATCGACGACATGGTCGACACCGGCGGCACTATCGCGGGCGCGGTCAAGCAGCTCCTCAACGAGGGCGCCTCCGACGTGGTCATCGCGGCCACGCACGGCATCCTCTCCGGCCCGGCAACCCAACGCCTCCAGGACTCGGGCGTCCGCGAGGTCGTCTTCACCGACACCCTGCCGATCCCGGCCGAGAAGCGCTTCCCGAACATGACCGTGCTCTCCATCGCCCCCCTCCTGGCCCGCGTGATCCAGGAAGTCTTCGAGGACGGCTCGGTCACCTCCCTGTTCGACGGCAACGCCTGACGCACGACACACGGGCCTCCCTGCCGCGACGTGGCAGGGAGGCCCCGCTTTTGCGAGCCGGGTGCGGTGGGGCCCCCGATCAGATTGCCGGGGGTCCGAGGCCGAACCCCGGGTGGAGCACCCCCCGCACGCAGGCCGCCGATCGCACACCCACCCACCCCCCGGTTGGCCTCCCCGATCCCCCCTCACCTACACTGGTCGGGTTGCCTCGGCGAGGGCGAGCTCCTCAAGCTCGGCGTGATCGACGCGGTGGCTTGATGCCGCGCGTGTTGACGTATCCCGCGCTGCTCGCCGCCGCAGGCCGCCACAAAGCCTCAACCGCTGAAAACCGCTGAAGACTTGTGCACCGCCCCGACGTACAAGGCCAGACTTGTAAGGAGTACCCCACCGTGTCCGAGGTCCGTCTCGCCGCTGAGCAGCGCACTGAATTCGGCAAGGGCGCAGCCCGCCGTACCCGTCGCGCCGGCAAGATCCCCGCGGTGCTCTACGGCCACGGTTCCGACCCGAAGCACCTGGCCCTGCCGGCGCTCGAGTTCGCCCGTGTCGTCCGCGAGCACGGTCAGAACGCCGTCCTCACCCTCGCCATCGAAGGCGGGAGCGAGCTGGCGCTCACCAAGACCGTGACCACGCATCCCATCAAGAACTACATCGAGCACGTCGACCTGCTGCTCGTCCAGCGCGGCGAGAAGGTCACGGTCGACATCCCCGTCGTCATCACCGGTGAGCCCGCCTCGGGCACGCTCGTGACGCAGGACGCCACCACCATCAGCGTGGAGGCGGACGCCCTGAACATCCCCGAGCAGGTCGAGCTCTCGATCGAGGGCAAGGAGGCCGGCACCCAGATCCACGCCGGTGACCTGGAGCTGCCCGCGGGTTCCACCCTGGCCACCGACGCCGAGGCCCTGATCGTCGCCGTGAACGAGGCGCCGTCCGCGTCTCAGCTCGAGGGTGACGAGGCCGCCGCCGAGGCGCCCGAGGCCACCGACGAGAGCTGAGCCCCATCACGTCGGGCCGCACTGACGGCGCGCCACCTCCTCACGAGGGGGGCGGCGCGCCGTTGCCGTACCTGAGCCCCGCCGACATCAGGTCGAAGACGTTCCGGCGCAAGCGCCAGGGCTACGACCCGGGCCAGGTCAACGAGTTCCTGCTGATCATCGCGGACGCGCTGGCCGGGCGGCTGCGGCTGAACCCCGACCACATCCGCACCGTCCGGTTCGCCGCGGTGCCGAACGGCTACGACCCGTTGAGCGTCGACGGGGTCCTGCACCTGCTGGAGTTCCAGGTCCGCAACGGCATCGTGCCGCCGACGGGCCTGAACTCCGGCGAGGACCTCCGAGCGCGCAAGCTGCCGAGGTCCGGCACCGGCTACGATCGCGCCGAAGTCGACGCCTTCATCGCGCGCGCCGCGGCCAACCTGGACGGCCGGGGCTCCATGACCTCCACCGAGGTCCGCAACACCCGGTTCAGCACCACGTCCGGCCTGCTGGGCAAGGGCTACCAGGTGCAGGCCGTCGACACGTTGCTGGACGACCTCGAGCAGGAGTTGCGGTTCCGTGGACGCTGACCTCGCCCTCATCGTCGGCCTGGGCAACCCCGGCCCCCGGTACGAGGGCAACCGCCACAACATCGGCTTCCTGGTCCTCGACGAGCTGGCGGCGCGCGTGGGCGGCAAGTTCAAGGCCCACAAGTCCGGCGCCGAGATCGTCGAGGGGCGCCTGTCCGGGCACCGGGTCGTGCTGGCCAAGCCGCGCAGCTTCATGAACCTGTCCGGCGGGCCCGTGTCGAGCGCCGTGAAGTTCTTCAAGCCGACCACGATCGTCGTGATCCACGACGAGCTGGACCTGCCGTTCGCCGCCATCCGGATGAAGCTCGGCGGCGGCGACAACGGCCACAACGGACTCCGCTCCATCACGAAGTCGTTGGGCACCAAGGACTACCACCGGGTCCGCTTCGGCGTCGACCGCCCACCGGGCCGCCAGGACCCCGCTGACTACGTGCTGAAGGACTTCTCCACCGTCGAGCGCAAGCAGCTCGCGCTGGAGATCGACCGCGCGGCCGACGCGACGGAGGCCCTGGTCACCAAGGGCTTGGAAGCCGCCCAAAACGCCTTCCACTGACCCGGCGACACCGACACCCCCACTCCACCCTCCCGACTCCGGCTCACGCCCCTGGCTCCCGGCCACGGCCCACGGCCCACGGCCCACGGCCCACGGCTCACTGTCCGTGATGCCTCGCCGCACACCCGAACCCTTTTCGGGTTTCCCTTGCCGTACGCGGGGACCCCGCGTGTCCGCCATTGGTACGCGGGGTCCCCGCGTACCGCACGGGGCGTCACGCGGGGCACGCTGGGTGGTCGGAGTCACCCTGGTGGGGTACCCGCTGTGGGGAGGGCGGTGAGCCGGTCCCCACAGCGGGTCGGCGGTGAGCCGGTCCCCACAGCGGGTCGGCGGTGAGCCGGTCCCCACAGCGGGTCGGCGGTGAGCCGGTCCCGCAGTTGGTCGGCGGTGAGCCGGTTGAGGCTTCTGGCAGAGCGCCTAGACCAGGGTGGCCGCCGCGGACCGCCGGAGCTTGCCCGACGGCGTCTTCGGCAACGTCCCCGGCGGCTGCACGACCACCGAGAACGGCCGCAGCCCGACCGCGTCCATCACGCGAGCGGTCACCTGCTTGACGAGGTCCTTCTCGGCGGCCTCGTCCCCGGCCAGCTTCGACTCCAGCACCACGGCGAACCGTTCGCGCTGGGTGCCCGCGTCGAGCCGCACGGCGACGGCGTTGCCCGCCCGCACCCCGTCCACGGAGCAGGCGGCACGCTCCACATCGGTCGGGTAGATGTTCCGGCCGCCCATGATGATGACGTCCTTGCGGCGCCCGCAGACGACCACCTGGCCGTCCTCCACCAGGTACCCGAGGTCCCCGGTGGACAGCCAGCCCTCGGCGTCCTGAGTGGCCAGTGGGCCGTCGACGGTCAGGTAGCCGGGTGTCACGGCCTCGCCGCGGATCTGGAGCTCGCCGACGTCGCGCACGCCGAGCACCTCGCCGGAGTCGGACACCACCCGCAGCTCCAGTCCCGGCAGCGGCGGCCCGAGCAACGGGAACGCGCGGCCGGACTCCGAGGGCACGGCGCGGCGGTCGGCCTCGACGGCGTCGGCGTCCACGACGTCCACGGACAGGCCGGTGAACAGCGGCGCGAAGGCCACGCCCAGCGTCGTCTCCGCCATGCCGTAGGCGGCGAGGATCGACTGCGGCCGCAACCCGAACCGGGCACCGGCCTGCACGAACGACTCGACGGCCGCGGGGTCGATCGGTTCGGCGCCGTTCAGCGCCAGCCGCATCGACGACAGGTCGAACGAGTCGGACGAGGACGCGAGGCGGCGGGCCACGATGGCGTAGGCGAAGTTCGGCGCGGCGGTGATCGTGCCGCGGTAGCGGGTGATCAGGTCGGCCCACAGCGTGGGGCGCGACAGGAAGTCGACGGGCGTGACCTTCACCAGTTCCAAGCCGAAGAGCATGGGCACGGTCAGGAACCCGACCATCCCCATGTCGTGGAACAACGGCAGCCACGACACCATCACGTCGGTCTCGGGGTCGAGCGCCGCCGCGATCCGCATGCCCTCGGCGTTGGCCATCAGGTTCCGGTGTGTGATGCGCACCGCTTTCGGGTCAGCGGTCGACCCACTCGTCAACTGCAGCAGGGCCGTGGCATCCTCGGGGGTGGGAACAGGAGCGGCGATCGGTTCCGCGTCCAGCTCGGACAGCTTGCGGTAGGGAATCCCGTGCTGGTCGAGCACGGGTGCCAGGGCGTCGAACGGGCTGCCGAGCAGGACGAGACGCGAGTCGATCATGGCGAGCACCCGCAGCGTGTCCTCGGCCCACTCGGCCAGGTCGGTGCGTGGTGTGGGTTGATGCAACATCGTGACGCTGCCGCCGCACAGCCACGCGGCCTGCACGGCGGGGGCGATCACAGCTGGTTCGGCGGCGAGCACGGCGATCGCGGTGCCCGGCGCCACGTCGAGCGCACCGGCCATCCGCCGGGCGCGTTCGTGCACCTCGGCCCAGGTCTTGCGGACGGGTGCGGCGGGTTCCCCCGTCGTCATGCCCCTGTCCCTGCCGCTGGAGGCCGTCGCCAGCATCACATCCACGAACTGACTCATGTGGCGATCGTAGTGGCGCCGTTTGGTCCATCAGGACGAAACGTTATGCCATGCGAAACGCGATACTCCCCAGTACAGGTACGCAGGAGGAGGTCATTGGTGGATCGGGGCGGCCCCGGAGCGCAGCATCGTCTACCCGCGCATCCGGCACCTCTGCTCTCCGCACAGGACGTGGCGCTGGTCGCGTTCCACCGGCCCCCCAGGGGTCAGCGGGGGTACGACGCGGCCGAGGTGGACTCGTTCCTCGATCGCGTCGAGGCCACGATGCGCAGCAGGGACATCCTGACGCGCGAAGACGTGCTGAACGTCAAGTTCAGCACAGCGACCCGTGATCCCGGGTACGACGTCAACGAGGTCAACGTCTTCATGGAGCTCGTGGCCGACACGTTGCGGTCCACTCCGCAACGCCAGCAGGCCACCGCACCGGCGCAGGGCGCGCACGCCACCTCGCAGGCGATGAGACCCGCGGTGCGGCTGTCCCCGGACGACGTCGCCGCGGTGCGCTTCCACAAGCCCAGACCGGGGACCCGCGGGTACCACGAAGGTCAGATCGACGCGTTCCTCGACCGCATCGAGGCCACCCTGCGGGGCAGGGACAACCTGACCGCGCAGGAGGTCCAGGACGCGGTGTTCGGCGAGTCGGCGCCGGGAACGTTCGGGTACGACCAGGAGGACGTCGACACGTTCCTGGACCTGGTGGTCCTGATGTTCGAGACGGCGCCACCGCCCAAGGCGCCTCCCGCGCCGGCCCAGCTGCCGCGGCAGCAACAGCGACCCCAGCAGCAGCGCCCACAACCGCCGCAACGGCCCCAGCAGAGGCCCCAGCAGCAGCCGCCCGCGCAACGCCCCGCCGTGGCGGCCTCCGTCGACTCACCGGAGCTCACCGCCGCGGACGTCCGCAACGTCGCGTTCCACCGCCCGCCCCGCGGCCGCCGCGGGTACCAGGAGTCCCAGGTGGACGCGTTCCTCGACCGCATCGAGGCGACGCTGCGCGGCCAGGACAACCTGACCGGCAAGGACGTCCGCGACGTCCGGTTCTCCCGTCCGCTCATCGGACGGCGCGGCTACGACGAGACCGAGGTGGACGCGTTCCTCGGCCAGGTCGAGAAGCAGCTGTCGGGGCCGATGCCGAGCATGCCGCAGATCAAGTCGTGGAAGGACCTGCGCCAGCTGCGCATCCCGCAGGCACCGGCCGGGCAGCGCGGCTACCGCACCGCGCAGGTCGACCGGATGCTGGAGGAGATCGGCGTGGCGCTCGACGGCATGCTGGGGGCGACCTCCGAGGAGGTCATGAAGGCGCGCTTCAGCTACGCGCTGCTGTCCGGCCAGGGCTACGACACGTCGTTCATCGACGAGCTGCTGCCCCAGCTGGCGGAGGAGCTGCGCCGCAAGGGCAAGTAGGCCGTTCCGGCCGGGGTGGACTCGCGGCGGAGGGCATCAGCCCTCCGCATTCCCCGTGACAGCGCCGGAAACTCCTCCCGCGCGGGAGCGTCAGCCCTCCACGACCTCCGCCGCGGCCATCCAGGCGGCCTCCACGTCCGACTGCTCCGCCAGTACGGTGCGCAGCTCGGCGTCGAGCTTCAGCAGCCGGTCGGGCTCGGTCGCGGCCTCGGCCAGCGCGGCGTGCAGCTCGGCCTCCTTCTTGTGCAGCACCTCCAGCCGCCGTTCCAGCCTGGCCAGCTCCTTGCGGGCGGCACGCTGGTCGGCGGCGTTGGACGGCGCCTTGGCCGCGGCGGCAGCGGCGCTTTCCCTGTCCCGCACCGAGTCGCGGCGTTTGAGGTACTCCTCGATGCCGCCGGGCAGGTCGGTGAGCTTGCCGTCGCCGAAGAGACCCACGACCTTGTCGCAGACGCGCTCGACGAGGTAGCGGTCGTGCGAGATCACGACGAGCGTGCCCGCCCACGAGTCGAGCAGGTCTTCCAGCTGCTGCAACGTGTCGATGTCCAGGTCGTTCGTCGGCTCGTCGAGCAGCAGCACGTTCGGCTCCGCCATGAGCAGCCGGCACAGCTGCAACCGCCGCCGCTCACCACCGGACAGGTCCGACACGGGCGTCCACTGCTTCTGCGACGAGAACCCGAACCGCTCGCCCAGCTGCGAGGCCGACATCTCGTACTTGCCGAGCACGACGCGGCGCGCGACCTGCTCGATCGCCTCCAGCACGCGCATCGACCCGTCGAGGTCGAGCAGCTCCTGCGAGAGGTGCGCGATCTTCACGGTCTGGCCCTGGATGCGCTTGCCCGTCTCGGGTGCGCGCTCTCCCGCCAGCAGCCGCAGCAGCGTCGTCTTGCCCGACCCGTTGACGCCGACCAGACCGATCCGCTCGCCGGGACCGATGCGCCACGTCAGGTCGCGCACCAGGACGCGGTCCGGAATGGACAGTGTGACGTCCTCGAGCTCGATCACCGTGCGCCCCAGGCGCTTCTTGGCGAACGCGAGCAGCTCGACGTTGTCGCGCAACGGAGGCACGTCGGCGATCAGCGCCTCCGCCGCCTCGATCCGGTAGCGCGGCTTCGAGGTCCGCGCGGGCGCGCCGCGGCGCAGCCACGCGAGCTCCTTGCGGGCCAGGTTCTGCCGCTTCTCCTCGGCCGCGTCGGCGAGCCGCTGCCGTTCGGCGCGGGCGAAGATCCAGTCGGCGTAGCCGCCCTCGTACTGCTCGACCTTGCCCTTCACCACTTCCCACGTGCGGTTGCAGACCGTGTCGAGGAACCACCGGTCGTGGGTGACGACGACGAGCGCGCACTTGCGGGCCAGCAGGTGCTCGGCGAGCCACCGGACGCCCTCGACGTCGAGGTGGTTCGTGGGCTCGTCCAGCACGAGCAGCTCGAGGTCCTGGATGAGCGCGGCGGCCAGCGCGACGCGGCGGCGTTCGCCACCGGACATCGTGGAGACCACCGAGTCGAGGCCCAGCGCCGTGATGCCGAGTCCGTCCAGAATGGACCGCACGCGGGCGTCGGCCGCCCACTCGTGCTCCGCGTCGAACCCGAGCGGGTCGATCACGGCGTTGCGCACGGTCGAGCCGTGCGGCAGCTCGGTGCGCTGCGTCACGACGGCCATCCGCAGGTCGCGCGAGCGCGACACCCGGCCGTCGTCGGCGGGCTCGACCCCGGCCAGCACCTCGAGCAGCGTCGTCTTGCCGCCGCCGTTCAAGCCGACGACACCGATCCGGTCGCCCTCGTTGACGCCGAGGGACACGGCGTCGAGCAGCGGACCGACGCCGAACGACTTCGAGACGGACTCCAGGTTGACCAGGTTGGCCATCAAAACCTCACGACTAGGGAAGATGTACCGCCGAAGGCTACCCAGCCCCGCAACGCCACTGCTGCCGCTCAACCGCACGCGGGGCCCTTTCGTACTGTCACACAGTACGAAAGGGCCCCGCGTGCGGTCAGGCGTGCACCTCGGGCGGGGTGGGTTTGGGCTCGTCGGTTGCGATCACGCGGGCACCGGGGACGGGGCCGTGCGCGACGCGGACCGTGCGGCACACACCGGCTCCGGCGAGCTCCGCGGCGACGCGCACCGCCGTGTCGCCGTCCTCGCACAGGAACGCCGTGGTGGGGCCGGAACCGGAGACGATCCCGGCCAGCGCGCCCGCGTCGACACCGGCGCGCAGGGTGCGGCGGAGGTTGGGCCGCAGCGAGACGGCGGCAGCCTGGAGGTCGTTGCCCAGCAGGAGCGCGAGCTGGCGCGGGTCGCCGGAGGACAGGCCCTCCAGCACGGCCTCGACCGGGCCGACGCGCGGCGGGTCGCCCTCGGCGCGCAGGCGGTCGAGCTCGTCGAAGACGTCCGGAGTGGACAGTCCGCGGCGGTCGAAGGCGAGGACCCAGTGGAACTGGTGGCGGCCGAGGACCGGGACGATCCGCTCACCGCGGCCCGTTCCCAGCGCGGTGGCGCCGTAGAGGGCGAACGGGACGTCGGCCCCGAGCTTGCCGGCCAGCTCGGCCAGCTCGTCGCGGCTGATGTCGAGCCGCCACAACGACGACAGGCCCACGAGGGCGGCCGCCGCGTCCGCGCTGCCGCCCGCCATGCCGCCGGCGACCGGGATCGCCTTGCGGATGACGACGCGGACCTTCGGGTCGTCGGCGTCGCGCCCCACGTGGGCCGCGAGCAGCTGGACGGCGCGCCAGGCGAGGTTCGAGGCTCCGGTGGGCACCTGGTCGGCGCCCTCGCCGTGCACCTCGACGCCCGGCTCGTCGGCCACCGCGACGGTGACCTCGTCGACCAGCGAGAGGGCCTGGAAGATCGTCACCAGGTCGTGGTATCCGTCCGGGCGCACGTCACCGACGGCCAGGTGCAGGTTGACCTTGGCCGGGACGCGAACCGTGACCGGGGGTGGAACGACTGCGAGCACGATGTCAGCCTACGGGCGTTCTCGGGTCCCGGACTCCTCCCCCGGCCACGTCACGTCAGACCGGGATGACCGAGCCGTCGAAGGTCTGCTTGATGTAGTCCTTGACCTGCTGCGATCCGAGCAGCTCCGCGAGGTCGCGGATGCGCTTGTCGTCCTTGAGCTCGGTGCGGGTGACGAGACCGTTCGCGTTCGGGTTGCCCTCGGCCTTCTCCAGCGCGAGCGAGTCGGAGGCGGGCTTCAGGCCGGCGTCGATGGCGTAGTTGCCGTTGATGACCGACGCGTCGGTGTCGTCGAGCGACCGGGGCAGCTGGGCGGCCTCCAGCGGCACGAACTGCAGTTTCTTCGGGTTCTCCGCGAGGTCGCGCACGGACGGCTGGTCGACGTCCTTGAGCTTGATGAGGCCGTTCGCCTCCAGCAGCCGCAGGCCGCGGGCCTCGTTGGTGGCGTCGTTGGCGACGGCGATCTTGGCGCCGTCGGCCAGCTCGTCGAGCTTCTTCACCTTCTTGGAGTACAGGCCGAGCGGCTCGACGTGGACGGGCTGGACCCACTCGACCGGCGCGCCGCTGTCCTTGGTGAACGTCTCCAGGTACGGGACGGTCTGGAAGTAGTTGGCGTCGAGCGAGCCGTCGACCAGCGCCGTGTTGGGCTGCACGTAGTCGGTGAACTCGACGACCTCGATCTTCAGACCCTTCTCGGCGGCCAGGTTGTCGGCCACGTACTTGAGGATCTGGGCGTGCGGGACGGGCGACACGCCGACCTTCAGCGTGTCGGACGAGCTGGCGCCACCCGACGAGCAAGCGGACAGAGCAGTCAAACCGGTCAAAGCGACTGCGATGAGGGCAGCACGAATGCGCATGATGTTCCTTCGAAGAATTACTTCTGGTTCAGACGGAGGCGTGCCGGCGCCGGTCGGCGGCGCGGGCGGCACGGGTGAAACCGAGCTGGATCACGGTGGTGAGCACGGCGAGCCACGCCACGGTGCTCCACAGGACCCGGTCGTTGAAGCGCTGGTAGCCCTCGCGGATGGCGAGGTCGCCGAGACCACCGCCGCCGATCACGCCGGCCATCGCCGAGTACCCGATGAGGGCGATCACGGTGACGCCGATGGCGTTGATCAGCGCGGGCAGCGACTCGCGGATCAGCACGCTGCGCACGATCTTGAGCGTCGAGGCGCCCGTGGTGATCGCGGCCTCGACCACGGTCACGTGCACCTCGGACAGGATGTTCTGCACGAGCCGCCCGACGAACGGGATGGCGCCCACGGCCAGCGGCACGATGACCGCCGTGCTGCCGATGGAGCCGCCGACGATCAGGCGGGTGACCGACGTGAGCGCGACGAGCAGCACGATGAACGGCATCGAGCGGCCCAGGTCGGTGACGAAGCCGAGGACCCTGTGCACCGCGGTGTTCGGCCGCAGCCCGCCCTTGGCGGTGAGCTGCAGCCAGACCCCGACGGGAACTCCGAGAACGGTGGCGATGACGGTGGAGACGCCGACCATGTACAGCGTCTCCCCGGTGGCCTCGACGAGATACGAGATCACGTCGGACCAGGGTGTTGCAGACCTCACGCAGCTACTCCCTGCGGCCCCTTCAGGGACCTCTGCACCGCACCGCCCGCTTCGCCGATCCACTCGAGGGCGGAGTCGGAGCGCTCGCCGTTCAGGCCGAGGCGGAAGCGCGCGACCGGGGTCTCACCCAGGCGCGTCAGGCCACCGCCGACGATGTTCAGCTCGACGCCGAACCGGTGCGCGGCCTCGGGCAGCAGCGCGCCGACGGCGGCGAAGCCGACGAGCACCACGTCGGCGACGCGGTCGTAGGCGGACTCGTTGATCGGGTTCAGGTCGACGGCGGGCAGCAGCGCGGAGCTCGTGCGGCTCCCGGCGTTGCCGACCAGGTCGAGGACCTTGCCGTGCTCGACGACGCGGCCCTGCTCCAGCACGGCGACGTCGTCGCAGATCTTGCGGACCACGCCCATGTCGTGCGTGACGACGAGGACGGTCACGCCCAGCTCGGCGCGCGCACGGTCGAGCACGGTCAGCACGGACCCGGTGGTCTCCGGGTCGAGCGCGGACGTGGGCTCGTCGGCGAGCAGCACGGACGGGTTGGCGGCGAGCGCCCGCGCCACGGCGATGCGCTGGCGCTGCCCGCCGGACAGCTGGTCGGGGTAGGCGGTGGCCTTGTCGGTCAGGCCGACGAGGTCGAGCAGCTCGCCCACACGGGTGCGGCGCTGCGGTCCCGGCACGCCGGCGCTCTCCAGCGGCAGCGCGACGTTGCCGGCCGCGGTGCGCTGACGCAGCAGCGAGTCCCCTTGCGGCACAACGCCGATCTGGCGGCGGGCGGCCCGCAGCGCGGACCCGTCGAGGCTCGTGATGTCGGTGCCGTCGACGCGGATCGCACCGGAGTCGGGGCGCTCCAGCAGCGCGACGCAGCGGGCGAGCGTCGACTTGCCGGCGCCGCTCGGGCCGACGACGCCGAGGACGGTGCCCGACTCGACGTCCAGCGTCACGCCGTTCAGTGCGTTGACACCCTGGAAGGACTTGGTGAGGTTCTCGACAGTGATCACTTCTGCTCCACGGCTGCGCGCGACCGCACACGGCCCGTCCCAGGTCAGGAGGGGGTGCGTTGTCGGGGTTTGCTGCTCTGGTGTGCGCCACTCGTTGGCTGAGCGCGCGTCAAAGGACTCTGGGAAGGCGCCTTAGACGAGGTGGCGACGACATGCAGAAGCGGTGCGACGGCACTGGTCGACGACTCGACGGCGCGTCAGCATTCGCGAGGTGCACATGTGATCCTCCATCGGTCCTGGCGTTAGCACCTGCCCGCATCCAGCGGGTGGTTGCTGCGACGTCGTAGAGCCAGGTCTCTCAGTCGCTCCGGATGGCAAGTAGCAGTCAACCGGACGGACGTTCGGTTGCGCAAGCCAGATCCGGATTCGTTCGACAGATCACACTGTTGGCCGAAGGATCCCCGGCCTAGACCTCTGCGATCCGGATGAAGTCGATCACGCTGAGCTGCTCGCCCCTCGACTGCGGGTCGACGCCCGCCTTCCGAAGCAGTTCGTCGACGTTCTCGACGGCACCCTTGAGGGCCGCTCGCAACGTCTTGCGCCGCTGCGCGAAGGCCGCGTCCACGATCTTGAACAGCCTCTTCTTGTCCACTGTGGACAACGGCTTTTCGTGGCGCTGGAAGGCAACCAGGCCCGAGTCGACGTTGGGCGCGGGCCAGAAGACGTTCTTGCCGATCGAGCCCGCCTTGCGGGCCTGCGCGTACCAGGCGAGCTTCACGCTGGGGACGCCGTAGATCTTGCTGCCGGGCCCCGCGGCCATCCGGTCCGCGACCTCCGCCTGCACCATGACAAGACCCGTTCGGAGCGTCGGCAGCTCGTCCAGGAGGTGGAGCACCACCGGCACCGCGACGTTGTACGGGAGGTTGGCGACGATCGCTGTGGGTTGCACGGGCAGGTCCGCCCGGGTGACCTTCATGGCGTCCATCCGGACGACGTGGAGCTTGTCCGCGTTCTCCGGGTCGTACTCGGCGACGGTGCGCGGCAGCCGCTCGGCGAGCGGCGGGTCGATCTCGACGGCCACCACCTGCTTCGCCTCGGGCAGCAGGGCGAGGGTCAGCGAGCCGAGGCCGGGACCGACCTCCAGCACCACGTCGTCGTCACCCAGCTGCGCCGCCGAGACGATCTTGCGGACCGTGTTGGGGTCGTGCACGAAGTTCTGGCCCAGCTTCTTGGTCGGGCGGACGCCCAGCTCTTCGGCTAGACGGCGGACTTCGGCGGGTCCCAGCAGGCTCACCGGGGCATTCTCGCAGGCTCGCGGACGCGGGGAGACGGGACGGTGCCCGCACGCGCGCCTGGAGGCCCCTCCGGCACGACGAAGGCCGCCCGTGGCGAACCACGAGCGGCCTTCGCGAGTACTGCGGGGGTTTGCAGCGCGGGTTTACGGCAGGCCCAGCTTGGCCCGGCAGCCCGGCCACGCCGCGTACGTGCCGCCACGGCCGTCGCGCAGCTTGGTCGCGATGGCGATCTGCTGCTCACGGGTGGCCTGGTGCGGGTAGGCCGCGTACGCGCCGCCGCCGTAGGCGTCCCAGGTGCCCTTGTTGAACTGGAGGCCGCCGTAGTAGCCGTTGCCGGTGTTGATGGCCCAGTTGCCGCCGGCCTCGCACTGCGCCAGCCGGTCCCAGACCGCGCCGTCGGGCAGCGGCTTGGTGCCGACGACGATCTTCTTGGGCGTCGGCTCCTTGGTGACCTGGGAACCGATCTTCTCCCGGTTGATCTCCTTGCCGTCCTTGACGGTCACGCGGTACTGGGAGACCTGCTCACCGGGGGTGCCGGGGTCGAGGACCTTCTGCTCGCCCGCGTTCATGTTCGGGTCGTTGGTCTTCTCGACCGGCGGGGCGACCGGCTCGGTCACGTTGATGACCGTGACGCCCGTGCGGGTGATGTAGACCTCGGCGCCCGTGGCCAGGCGGACGTCGGTACCGGACGCGATGGCGTCGTCGGGGCCGAGCGTCAGGTTCTCGTTCTTCAGCAGCTCCTCGACCGTGACCGCGTTGGTCTGGATCTCGCGGACCGCGTTGCCGCCGTCGAAGAGCTTGATGCTCTTGCGGGTCTTCACCTCGAGGTTCATGCCCTCGAGCGGGATGTCCTGGCTCGCCGGGGCGGAGAACCACGTGCCCTCGGTCGGCACGCCCAGCTGGCGGGCGGCCTCCTCGACGGTGATCGAGCGGACCCAGTCCTCGCGGGCCTGGCCGTCGACGCTCGTCTTGAGCAGGCGGCCCCGGTCGAGGCTGATCTTGCCGCCGTCGGAGATCGGGGCGTTCAGCGACGGGGACAGGGCGTCGTGCTCACCGACGACGATGCCCTCCTCCGCGAGGACGTCGCCGACCGTGCCCTTGTACGAGTGGACGTTCTGCACGGCGCCGTCGATCTCGACGGTCAGCGACTTGTCCATCGCCATGGCGGTCACGCCGCCACCGGAGATCGAGACGAGCACCGCGGCGACGGCGCCCTTGAGGAAGCGGCGCTTCCAGGACGTGACGGCCGAGACGAGCAGCTGCGGGTCGCTCTTCTCCTCTTCCTCCGACGGGAGGACGAGGGGCGGCATGATCGTCGTCTCGGCGTTGATGAGCCGGATCAGCTCGTCGACGTCGACGTTCGCCGTGGCGAGCAGGTCGTCCGCGTCCGGGCCGAGGACCTCGAGCACGTCCGCGGGCGTGATGGTCAGCGCACCGGCGGGAAAGCTCGGGTGGGGGTCGACGAGGCCGACGGCCGTCTCGGTCCTGACCGGCGTGAACCAGTCCGTGTCCTCGTCGAAGTCGTACGGAGCGGCAGTTCTGTCGCTTCCAGACACTGGATCGGTACCTCCATTGCGGAAGCTCGAGGCCACCGCACAGTTGGCGTTGACAAGATCATTCGAGTTGGAACTCGAAACTCCCGGCAACTCCTCCTACGTGGTCTCGCTTCTTCGCACTCCTGGCTACGGTCCCGCCCCGACTGCGGGCGTGCTCCCAACCGACAGGGTCGGCACGGGTGGCACGGTCACGGGACAGTAACGGGGTCGCGGACGTTGCGCAAACACCCCTGACGATGTTGTGACCTCAGTCACTCACGAGGGGAGGAAGGCGCTACTCCGTTCGCTCCCTGTCGCATCTCAGTAGCCGAGCCCGAACACCCGTTGGGCAGTACGGGTGACGGCGGAGCAGAGTTCAGAAAGATCTTCGCCACGCAGCGTGGCCAGATCCCGGACTGTGTAATTCACACAATAAGGTTCGTTCGGCCGCCCCCGGAACGGGTGCGGCGTCAGGAACGGCGCGTCCGTCTCCACCAGGAGCTGGTCCTGCGGCACCAGCACGGCCGCCTCCCGCAGCGCGCGGGAGTTCTTGAACGTCACCGGCCCCGCGAACGACAGCACGTACCCCGCGTCGACGCACCGCCGGGCGAAGTCCGCGTCGCCGGAGAAGCAGTGGAAGACCACAGTGGACGGTGCGCCCTCGGCGTCGAGGATCTTGAGAACGTCCTCGTGCGCGTCCCGGTCGTGGATCATCAACGGCTTCCCGACGCGCTTGGAAAGGTCGATGTGCCAACGGAAAGCCTCGTGCTGCGCGGCCGGCGGCGAGTAGTCCCAGTAGTAGTCGAGACCGGTCTCGCCGATCGCGACCACCCGGTCGTAGGCGGCCAGGCGCTCCAGCTCGGCCTTCTCCGCGTCGCCGAACGCGGCCGTGCGCGTCGGGTGCACGGCCACCGCCGCGTACACGCGCGAGTCCCAGGTGGACGCCTCCGCGGCCCAGCGCGCGGCCTCCAGGTCGTCCGCCACGGTGATCACGTGCGAGACACCGGCCGCGTTGGCCCGGTCCAGCAGCACGGCCACGTCCGCGGCGTCGGCCGCGCCACAGGCGTCGAGGTGGGTGTGGGCGTCGACCACCGGCACCGGAAGGGCTTCCGGCACCGGCGGTCGTTCCCGCTTGTCGGTCAACTGTCCTCGTCCGCGACTAGTCGGTGACGATCGGAGCCCACTCGGGCCCGGTCTCGCCCAGCTTCGGGTCGAGCTTCGCGAAGAGCGGCGAGGGCTTCTGCAGCGGCCTGCCGACCTCGATCGGCGACGACTCCCAGCGCGCCTGCTCGCCCGCGTAGTCGCCGGTCAGCACCGGGTACGAGCGGTCGGGCACGTCGAGGTCGGTGACCTCGTCCATCGACGGCTGCGCCGCCCACACGCCCGTGCCACCCAGCGCCTCGTGCACCTTCTGCGCCGAGTGCGGCAGGAACGGCGTCATCAGCGTGTTCGCGTCCTGCACGACCTGCAACGCGGTGTGCAGCACCGAGTCGCGGCGCTCCGGGTCGTCCTTGAGCTTCCACGGCTCCTGGTCGGACAGGTACTTGTTCGCCGCCGAGATCACCCGCATGGCCTCGCCGGACGCCTGCTTGAACCGCGAGCGGCGCAGGTGCGCGCCGACCGTGTCGAACGCGGCCCTGGACTGCCGCAGCAGCTCGTGGTCCGCGTCCGTCAGCGCCGTGGCCTTCGGGATGGCGCCGACGTTCTTGTGCGCCATCGAGATCGAGCGGTTGACCAGGTTGCCCCACTCGTTGGCCAGCTCGAAGTTCGTCCTGCGGACGAACTCCTCCCAGGTGAAGTCGGTGTCCTGGTTCTCGGGGCCCGCGACGGAGATGAAGTACCGCAGCGCGTCCGGCCCGAACTCCTTCAGGAAGTCGCCGACGTAGATCACGGTGCCGCGCGAGGTGGAGAACTTCGAGCCGCTCATCGTCAGGTACTCCGACGACACGACCTCGGTCGGCAGGTTCAGCGTGCCGAACCGGCCGGGCTCGCCTCCCTTGTCGCCAGCGCCGTTCTGCCCGAGCAGCAGCGACGGCCAGATCAGCGAGTGGAAGACGATGTTGTCCTTGCCCATGAAGTAGTAGCCCTGGGCGTCACCGGTCCAGAACTCCTTCCAGGCGTCGTCGTCGCCGGTGCGGCGGGCCCACTCGACGGACGCGCTCAGGTACCCGATCACGGCGTCGAACCACACGTAGAACCGCTTCATCGGCTGGTCGCTCCACCCGTCGAGCGGGATGGGGACGCCCCAGTCGAGGTCGCGGGTGATCGCGCGCGGCCGCAGGTCGGAGATCAGGTTCTGCGAGAACTTGAGCACGTTCGGGCGCCACTCGGTGCGCGTGGACATCCACGAGCCGAGCGACTCGATGAACGACGGCAGGTCGAGGAACAGGTGCTCGGTCTCGACGAACTTCGGCACCTCGCCGTTGATCCGCGAGCGCGGGTTCTTCAGGTCGGCGGGGTCGAGCTGGTTGCCGCAGTTGTCGCACTGGTCGCCGCGCGCGCCGTCGTAGCCGCAGATCGGGCAGGTGCCCTCGATGTAGCGGTCGGGCAGCGTGCGGCCGGTGGACGGGCTGATGGCGCCCATCTCGGTCTTGGGGACGACGTAGCCGTTCTTCCACAGCGCGGAGAACAGGTCCTGCACGACCTGGTAGTGGTTGCCGGTGGTCGTGCGGGTGAAGAGGTCGTAGGACAGGCCGAGGCCCTGGAGGTCGGAGGCGATGACGCGGTTGTACTTGTCGGCGAGCTCGCGGGCGGTGAGCCCTTCCTTCTCGGCCTGCACCTGGATGGGCGTGCCGTGCTCGTCCGTGCCGCTGACCATGAGCACCCGGTGTCCGGACATTCGCATGTAGCGGGAGAAGACGTCGGACGGGACACCGAAACCGGAGACGTGACCGATGTGCCTGGGGCCGTTGGCGTAAGGCCAGGCCACCGCGGTCAGTACGGAGGCACTCATGCACATAGCCTACGGAGGCGGTGCCAGCCGCTTTCCACGGCATGGGAGGTCCGTTGTCCGCGACCAGGATGCTGGTGCTCGGCGTGGTGAAGCTCGTCGGCGAGGCGCACGGCTACGTGGTGCGCCGCGAGCTGAAGTCGTGGTCGGCGGACGCCTGGGCGAACGTGCAGCCGGGGTCGATCTACCACGCGCTGAAGTCGCTGGCCAGGGACGGCCTGCTGGAGCCGGTGGGCACCGAGTCCGCGGAGGGACCGGCCAGGACCACCTACAAGATCACCGAGTCGGGTGAACGCGAGCTGCGCGACCGGCTCGCCCACGCGCTCGCCGACGCCACCGCCGGCAACGACGAGGTCTCCGCGGCCGTGGCGATGCTCAACCTCGTCCCCCGCTCGCAGGCGGTCGTGCTGCTGAAGAACCGCCTGGCGGGCCTCGAAGGACAGCTGGCGCCGACGCGGCACGGCATCACGTCCATGCCGGAGATGGGCAAGCCCGCCCACGTCGGCGAGCTCTTTCGACTGTGGCTCGTCCACCTCGAAGGCCAGGTGCGCTGGACTCGGGAGCTGATCGGCCGACTCGAGGCGGGCGAGTACGACCTCCGCGACTAGTCAAACTTGATTAGTTCGGGCTAGCCTCTGGTCAAACTTGACTAGAGGGGGTTTGACGATGATCAAGGCACGCGGTCTCGCGCGCCGGTTCGCGACGAAGACCGGTCCGGTGGACGCCGTGCGGGGAGTGGACATCGACGTCGCCGAGGGCGAGCTCGTCGGGTTCCTCGGCCCCAACGGCGCGGGCAAGTCGACGACGCTGCGGATGCTCACCACGCTGCTGGCACCGACGGCGGGCGAAGCGCTCGTCGCGGGCCACGACCTGCTGACCGACCCGGCGGGCGTGCGCCGCAACATCGGGTACGTCGGCCAGAAGACCGGCGCGAGCCTCGACCAGCGCGTCGCGGACGAGCTGGAGTTCCAGGCCCGCTTCCACGGCCTGGGCAAGCACGACGCCCGCCGCAGGGTCGCCGGCCTGCTCGACCGGTTCGAGCTGCGCGGCATGGAGAAGCGGACCGTCGCCACGCTGTCGGGCGGCCAGCAGCGCCGCCTCGACATCGCCATGGGCCTGCTGCACGAGCCGCGGCTGCTGTTCCTCGACGAACCGTCCACCGCGCTCGACCCGCAGAGCCGCCGCAACCTGTGGGAGCACGTCCGACAGCTCGGGGACGACGGCGTGACGGTCTTCCTGACCACCCACTACCTCGACGAGGCCGACTTCCTCAGCGACCGGCTGCTGGTGATCGACAACGGCACCATCGTCGGCGAGGGCTCACCCGACGAGCTGAAGAACCGCGTCAACGGCGACCTGGTCGTGCTCGGCACCCCGCAGGCGGCACTGGTGGCGACCAGGTTCGCGGACGCCGCCGTCGACGGCGAGAAGGTCAGCTTCCGCATCCCGAACGGCGACCGCGCACTGCCCGGCCTGCTGCGCGATCTTGGCGACATCGGCGTGGAGCTGCACTCCGTGCAGGTGCACCGGCCCACGCTCGACGACGTGTTCCTGACCATGACCGGCCGTTCCCTGCGGGAGGAAGCGAATGTTGCGTGACACCTGGCTCGTGTTCTGCCGCGTGATGCTGCCGGTCCTGCGCAACCCGGTCGTCGTGGTGTTCGGGCTCGCCCAGCCGCTGCTCTACCTCGGCCTGTTCGGCCCGCTGCTCGGCGCCGGCGGCTGGCAGTGGTTCGTGCCGGGCCTGCTGGCGCAGATGGCCCTGTTCGGCACCGCCTACGCGGGCTTCTCCCTGCTGCCCGAGGTGCGCACCGGCGTGATGGAACGCCTGCGGGTCACCCCCGTCAGCCGGGTCGCCCTGCTGCTCGGCCGCGTCGGCAAGGACGTCGTGCTGCTGGTCGTGCAGAGCCTGCTGATCGTGCTCGCCGCGACGCTCTTCGGGTTCCGGGCGTCGGTGGGCGAGGTCCTGCTCGGGCTCGGACTGGTGGCTCTGCTGGGCGTCGCGATCGGCGCCCTGTCCTACGCGGTCGCGTTGAAGGTGAAGCTGGAGTACGTCTTCGCGTCGGTGCTCTCGGCGACGATCGTGCCGGTGATGCTGCTGTCCGGGGTTCTGCTGCCCATGTCGAACGGGCCCCAGTGGCTCTACTGGCTGTCCAGGGTCAACCCGCTCGCCCACGTCGTCGATGCCGAACGGTCGCTCTTCAACACCGGCCCGGTGCTGTTCGGCCTGCTCTCCGTCGCCCTGCTGGTCCTGGCCGGCGTCTTCTACGGCGTCCGCACCTTCCACCGCGAGTCGTCCTGACGGGGAACGCTGGGGCCCTACGTTTCCTCCCGGGGAACGCGGGGCCCCCGCGTTCCCCGTCAGCTTGACTTGACCGCGGCGTCGTAGAGGGTCTTCTTGCTGATCCCCGCTGCTTCGGCGACCTCGGCGGCGGCGGACTTCATGCGTTCGCCGTCGGCCACGCGTTGGCGGACCTCGGCCACCAGGGTCGCGAGGTCCGGTTTGTCCTCGGCGGGGGCCGGGCCCAGGACGACGGTGATCTCGCCGCGGGCGCCCTCGACGGCCCACTCGGCCAGTTCGGAGAGGGTGCCTCGGACGACTTCCTCGTAGGTCTTGGTCAGTTCGCGGCAGACGGCGGCTCGGCGGTCCGGGCCGAGGACTTCGACCGCGTCGGCGAGGGTTGCCGCCAGGCGGTGGGGTGCCTCGAAGAAGACGACCGTGCGTTGTTCGGTGGCGAGGGGGGTGAACCAGCGCTTTCGTTCGCCGGACTTGCGCGGGGGGAAGCCGTCGAAGGCGAAGCGGTCGCTCGGCAGGCCCGAGAGGGCCAGCGCTGTCGTCACGGCGGAGGGACCTGGGAGGCAGGTGACCTTCAGGTCCTGTTCCACGCACGCGGCCACCAGGCGGTAGCCGGGATCGGAGACCGAGGGCATCCCGGCGTCTGTCACCAGCAGGACTGTCTCGCCCGCGCGCAGGGACTCCAGGAGGGCCGGGAGGCGGGCGGTCTCGACCTGGTCGTAGAAGCTGACGACCCGGCCCGTGGGTTTGACCTGCAGTGCGGTGGCCAGGGAGTGGAGGCGGCGGGTGTCCTCCGCGGCGATCACGTCGGCGGTCCGCAACGCCTCCACCAGGCGGGCGGAGGCGTCTCGGATGTCGCCGAGTGGAGTAGCTGCCAGAACCAGACGGCCTGAACCGGATACAGGACTCACGGGGTTCACCCTACGATCGGCGACGTGACAGTCCTCGTGCAGCCAGGTGAGGCGCCCGTCGTCGTCGAGGAACCGCGTACGGACCGTGCGGCGACACTCGACCCGCCGCCGAGCGGCGACCGCCTGCGCGGGTGGCTCGTCACGCTCGCCGTGACGCTGGTCGGTGCCGTCGTCCGGTTCTGGAACCTCGGCTACCCCACCGACAAGGGCACACCGATCTTCGACGAGAAGCACTACGTGCCTCAGTCGGCTCAGGTGCTGCGCAACGGCGGCTACGAGGACAACCCGGGCTACCAGCTGATCGTCCACCCGCCGCTCGCCAAGCAGCTGATGGCGATCGGGCAGGACCTGTTCGGCTACGACGGGGTCGGCTGGCGGTTCGCCTCGGCGGTCGCGGGCACGATCACGATCCTGCTGGTCGTGCGGATCGCCCGCCGGCTCACCCGGTCCGACCTGCTCGGTGCGCTGGCCGGTGTGCTGCTCATCGCGGACGGCGTCTCGCACGTGCAGTCGCGGATGGGGATGCTCGACATCTTCCTGGCGTTGTTCGCCGTGGCCGCGTTCGGCTGTCTGGTCGTCGACCGCGAACAGGTGCGCGCACGGCTGGCGGTGGCCGTGCGCGAGGGGTTCGTCACCAACTCGGCGTTCGGTCCGTGGCTGGGCTTCCGGTGGTGGCGCTTCGGCGCGGGCGTGATGCTCGGCATGGCGTGCGGCATCAAGTGGTCGGGCATCTGGTACGTCGCCGCGTTCGGCCTGCTCACGGTCATCTGGAGCGCCCTGGCGCGGCGGGCGGCCGGGGTCGAGGCGCCGTGGCTCGGCGCGCTCGCGAAGGACGTGCTGCCGTCGCTCGGCGGCCTGGTCGCGGTCCCGCTGCTGGTCTACCTCGCGACCTGGTTCCCGTGGATGGCCAGCGAGACCGGCATCGACCGGCACGTGGTCAGCGGCGGCAAGGTCCAGGACATCGCGTGGATCCCGGACATCCTGCAGTCGCTCTGGTACAACGCGAAGAACGTCTACAAGTTCCACGTCGAGCTGGTGACGCCGGAGACCAACCGGCACCCGTGGGAGTCGAAGCCGTGGACGTGGCCGATGGGCCTGCGTCCGATGCTCTACTACTACGACAACGCCGTCACGGGCTGCGGCGCGGCGTCGTGCCTGGGCGCGATCATGCTGATCGGCACGCCCGCGATGTGGTGGCTCGCGTTCCCGGTGATCGGCTGGGCGATCTACCGCACCATCGGGCAGATGGACTGGCGCTACGCCGGTGTCCTCATCGGCTACGCCGCCGGCCTGCTGCCGTGGTTCCTGAACCTCGACCGGCAGATGTACTTCTTCTACGTCACGCCGATGGCGCCGTTCCTGGTGCTGCTGATCGTGCTGGCGCTGGGCGAGATCCTCGGCCGCAAGACGGCGGGTCCCGAACGCCGGGGCACCGGGCTACTGGTCGTGGCGCTCTACACGGGCATCGTCGTCGCGAACTTCGTGTGGCTGTGGCCGATCCTCAACGGCAACCCGATCACACCCGAGCTGTGGCAGCAGCAGCTCTGGCTGCCCAGCTGGCGGTGACCCTCACCTCACCTCTTCCGGCCAACTCGGGTTCTCGCTGAGTTACGATCCCACCGGGGCTGACAGGGGGATCGGCGAAGCATGAGCACCACCGTACAAACACGTGTCGCGCAGGCCAGGAAGCTGCTCGGCACGGGCAACCGAACGCCGAAGGCACCGGGCTTCCGCGCCGACGTCCAGGCCCTGCGCGCGATCGCGGTGCTGGCAGTGGTGGTGAACCACTTCTGGCCCGGCGTGCTCACCGGTGGCTACGTCGGCGTCGACGTCTTCTTCGTCATCTCCGGCTTCCTGATCACCTCGCACCTGGGCCGCGAGATCGCGCGCACCGGGCGCGTCCGGTTCGGCACGTTCTACGCGCGCCGCATCCGCCGGTTGATGCCCGCGGCGCTGTTGGTGCTCGCCGTGAGCGTCGTGCTGGCGGGCGTGCTGCTGCCGTACCCGCGGTGGTCGGCGACGGCGTGGGAGACGTTCGCGTCCGCCTTCTACTGGGAGAACTGGCTCCTCGCGGCGAAGTCGGTGAACTACTCGGCGCAGAACGCCTCGGCGAGCGTCGTCCAGCACTTCTGGTCGCTGTCGGTGGAGGAGCAGTTCTACCTGTTCTGGCCGCTGCTGCTGGTCGGCCTCGTCTCGCTCGGTCGCAACCTGCGCTGGCTCGTGCCCGGCGTCGCCGCCGTCGGCGTGCTGTCGCTGGTGGTCAGCGTCGTGCACACGGCCCTGTCCCCCAACCCGGCCTACTTCAACACCTTCGCGCGGGTGTGGGAGTTCGCGCTCGGGGCGTTCGTCGCGCTGCTGGCGTCGAAGCTGGTGCTGCCGCGCGTCCTCGCGGAGGTCGCGGCGGGCGTCGGTTTCGTGCTGATCCTCGTCCCCGCGTTCGTCTACGACCACACCACGCCGTTCCCCGGCTCGCTCGCGCTGGTCCCGACGATCGGCACCGCGCTGGTGATCGTCTCCGGGCTGCGGCCGGGACCGCAGTGGCACACCCCGGTGACGGCGTCGGCGCCCGTGCAGTTCATCGGCAACATCAGCTACTCGCTGTACCTGTGGCACTGGCCGGTCGTGGTCCTCGCGCCGTTCGTCCTCGGCGGCTCGCTCGACGGAGGCAAGCTGACCACGGCCTGGCTGCTGTGGCTGCTGGCGCTGTCGGTCGTGCTGGCGTGGCTCACGAAGATGCTGGTGGAGGACCGCGCCCGCACGTTCGCACCGCTGGTGCGCAACACGAAGACGACCTTCGCGGCGATGTTCGCCGGCCTGCTCGTGGTCGAGGTCCTCGCGGGCGGGCTCCAGGCGGGCTACCACCAGCGGGTCGCCGCCGCCGGGCGGGAGGTCCCCCAGGAGATCAAGATCACCGGGTGCCACGGCGCCGCCGCGATGATCGCGGAGAACAACTGCGCCGACCCGTTCGGCCCTGCCCGTGTCACGGAGATGGGCCCGGCCAACGAGTACTGGCACCCCGCCCCGGAGTGTGAGGTCACCGACCGCTTCAAGGTCGGTGACAAGCGGACGATGTCGGTGTGCGACTTCAGCGGCGACGGCAAGCCCACCCAGACCGTGTGGCTGCTCGGCGACTCGCACGCCGAGCAGTGGCAGCCAGCGGTGTTCGAGGTGGCCCGCAAGGAGAAGTGGCTGCTCAAGGTCGGCATCCTGGGCGGCTGCCCGTTCGCCGACGTCCAGTTCAGCGGCTACCGCGCCCCTGGGGGGATGGCCGACATCATGAGCTGCTACGAGTGGAAGGCGCAGGTGGTCCCCGCGGTCACCGACGACCGGCCGTCGATGGTGCTGATGTCGTTCTTCTCGCGCCAGGAGTTCGTGGAGGACGGCAGCGGCCGCAGCCAGACCGAGCAGTACCGCACCGGCCTCGAACCGTGGTGGCAGGCGTGGACGGACACCGGCACGCGCGTCTTCGTCATCGCCGACCCGCCGTACAACCGGGACGTCCGCTCGACCGACTGCGCGACGCTGAACGCCTCGAACCCCAAGGCGTGCGCGATGCCGCGCGACAAGGCGCACCCGCCGGACCCGCTGACCGAGGTCGCGAAGTCGACGAGCAACCCGCGCGTCTCGCTGATCGACCTGACGAACTACTTCTGCGACAGAGAGCTCTGTTACAGCGTGATCGGGAACGTGACGGTGTACTTCGACGGCGACCACATCAACAAGGAGTACAGCCGCACGCTGACACCGATGATCGAGCAGGCGCTCAGCTCGCGCTGATCGGACCCGCCCCCGGCGGGTAGACCGGATCGGAGGTGAGTGGTGAGGCGATCGGCGGAAACCGCCTCACCACCCTCCGCGGGGCACCCCCTGCGGTGCCCGAGCTCCCGGATGAACCACGGCTTAGGTCGTTGAACGGTGAATCACCGTTACGGGTAACTCCCACGTTCACCCGGATCGCCTAGAAGCAGGCCCGAAATATCGTCCTCACCAGGTGCGGTCGGTTAGCATCCCCGCTCGCACCTCAAGCGAGTGACACTCGAAGGACGTACCCCTGTGAGCACCACCGTCGAGTCACGCCCGGAGCACGGCAGCCGGCCCGACGGACACGGGCAGCGGAAGGCTCGCGGCTTCCGCACGGACGTGCAGGCCCTGCGCGCGATCGCCGTGCTGGCCGTCGTGGTGAACCACTTCTGGCCGGGCTCGCTCACCGGCGGCTACGTCGGCGTCGACGTCTTCTTCGTCATCTCCGGCTTCCTGATCACCTCGCACCTCGACCGCGAGATCCTCCGCACCGGCCGGGTCCGGCTCGGCCGCTTCTACGCGCGCCGCGTCCGCCGCCTGCTGCCCGCCGCGCTGCTGGTGCTCGCGCTCAGCGTCGTGATGGCGTACTTCCTGCTCCCGTACCCGCGCTGGACCGCCAACGCGTGGGAGTCCTTCTCCGCCGCCTCCTACTGGGAGAACTGGCTCCTCGCGGGCAAGTCGGTGAACTACTCGGCGCAGAACGAGGCCGCGAGCCTGGTGCAGCACTACTGGTCGCTGTCGGTGGAGGAGCAGTTCTACCTGTTCTGGCCGCTGCTGCTGATGGGCATGTTCAAGCTCGGCAGGCGCCGCCGGGTGATGGCCGGCGTCGCGGTCCTCGGCGCGTTGTCGCTGGGCCTGAGCGTCCACTACACGATCGTCTCGCCGAGCGCGGCGTACTTCATCACGCCGGTCCGCGTGTGGGAGTTCGCGATCGGCGCGGGCATCGCACTGGCCGCCACCCGGCTCGTGCTCCCCCGCCTCGCCGCGGAGCTGGCCGCGTTCACCGGTCTCGCCCTGATCGTCGCGACCGCGTTCGTCTACGACCACCACACGCCGTTTCCCGGCTACCTCGCCCTGCTGCCCGCGGCCGGCACCGGCCTGGTGATCATGTCCGGCTTGCGCCCCGGCCGTCAGTGGCACACACCCGTGACCGCCTCCCGGCCGGTGCAGTTCGTCGGCGACATCAGCTACTCGCTCTACCTGTGGCACTGGCCGGTGCTGCTGCTGGCCCCGTTCGCGCTGGGCGGTCTGCTCGAGGGCGGCAAGCTCACCACGCCCTGGCTCTTCGGCCTGCTCGCGGTGTCGCTGGTGCTCGCCTGGCTGTCGAAGGTGCTCGTCGAGGACCGCGGCATGGCGTGGGGCCCGCTCACCAGGAGCACCCGCCTGACGTTCGCGGGCATGGTGGCGGGCATCGCCGTCGTCGCCGTCCTCGCGACGGGCCTGCAGTGGACCTACGGCAGGCACGTGGCGCAGGCCGAACGCGACGTGGCCGCCGGTCTCACCAGCCCGTGCCACGGCGCCGGGGCCATGATCGGCACCAACGGCTGCCCCACCCCGTTCGGCCCGGCGAGGGTGACGGCGATGGGTCCCGCGAACGAGTACTGGCGGCTCGCCCCCGAGTGCAGGCAGATCCAGGACTACAACGCCGGCGACAAGCACACGACGTCGATCTGCGACTTCTCCGGCGGCGCACCCGCCAGGAAGGTCTGGCTGGTCGGCGACTCCCATGCCCAGCAGTGGCAGTCCTCGCTGTTCGAGCTGGCCCGCGCCTCGAAGTGGCAGCTCAAGCTCGCGTTCCTCGGCGGCTGCCCGTTCGCCGACGTGCGCACCAGCGAGTTCCGCGGCAAGCCGATCGCGAGCCACGAGGCCGACCGCTGCGCGAACTGGACCCGCCGGATGACCGACGTGATCGCCGATGACCGCCCGTCACTGGTGCTGACGTCGTTCTTCGCCCGCAAGGAAGTGGTCGAGGACCGTGCCCGCCGCGGCCAGACCGAGCAGTACCGGGCGGGCCTGGAACCCCGCTGGCGCAAGTGGACGGACGCGGGCGCCCGAGTCGTCGTCCTCGCCGACCCGCCCCTCAACAGCGACGTCCGCTCCCCCGACTGCGTGACGCTGAACCCCTCCGACCCGCTCGCCTGCGCCATCCCGCGCGAGACCGCCCACCCGGCCGACCCGCTGGTGGAGGTCGCACGCACCACGACGGTGCCGGGGGTGTCGCTGGTGGACCTGAGCGAGTACTTCTGCGACCCGCGGCAGTGCTACTCGGTCATCGGGAACGTCGTCGTCTACTACGACGCCGACCACGTGAACGGCGAGTACAGCCGCAGCCTGGCGCCGGTGGTCGAGAAAGCCCTGGGCTGACCCGGCCTCCGGCGCGGCGGCGGTCCGCCTACATCGGCATGTGCCTCGTCGGAGGCGGTCCCGGCTTGCCGATCATCTTCGTCACCGGGCCCTCCTTGCTCATGCCCTGCTGGTCGAGGAACTGCGACAGCTGCCCCCGCACCTGCGCGAGCGACGGGCGGCGGGACGGTTCCGGGTCCATCGCCGCGAGCAGCAGGCGGGCGTGCGCGCTGTTCTGCGGCAGCTTCGTCACCGGTTCGCCCTGGGCGGCGGCCATCAGCGAGGAGATCGGGTTCTCGCGGGAGCCGCGCGGCGGGTGGCCGGTGAGGGCGTAGGAGACCGTCGCGGCCAGCTGCCACGAGTCGGACGCGGGGGACGCCGCCTCGCCGCGTGCGGTCTCCGGTGCGAGGAAGTCGGGGGTGCCGACCATCATGCCGGTGGCGGTGAGGGTGCTGTCGCCCTTGGAGCGCGCGATGCCGAAGTCGATCAGGTGCGCGGTGCCCTGGTTGTCGACGATCACGTTGGACGGCTTCACGTCGCGGTGCAGGACGCCCCGGTCGTGCGCGGCGGCCAGTGCGTCGGCCATGTTGAGCCACAGGCGGGCGGCGAGCTTGTCGTCGATCAGGCCGTTCTTGATGACCGTCTCCGACAGCGATGCGCCCTCGATGTACTCCATGACCAGCGCGAGGCCGTCCGGGTCCTGGACGATGTCGAACACCCGCACGCAGTTCGGGTGGCGGACGGCGGCCAGTGCGCGGGCCTCGCGCAGCATGCGGGCCTCGGTCTCGTTGTCCGGGGCGTGCGCGAGCTTCACCGCGACCGTGCGGTCGAGCTGCTCGTCGACGGCCAGCCAGACGGTGCCGAAGCCGCCGGAGCCGAGCTGGCGGACGCGGCGGAACCGGCCGTTGCCGGGGTTCCAGACCTTGCCCGACTTCTGCACGGGGGACGGCGCGTCGGCGTTCGCGGCGCCGGGGCCGAACGGCAGCGGGCCCGGCGTGTCGGCGAGGACGGCCGGCTGGGACGGCTGCGGGGGCGGCGCGTGGTGCGGCGGGACCTCGGCCACGCGGGTCGGCGGGTACTGCGGTGGCGGCTGGTTCACCGGGCGCATCGGCCGGTTCAGCGGCGCCGGCTGGTACTTCGGCACCTGCGCCGGCTGGTACGGCGGCGGGTTCTGCGGCGGCTGGTGCGGCTGGCGCTGGGACGGCTGGTGCTGAGAAGGCTGGTGCTGGGACGGCTGCTGGTACTGCGCCGCGTCGATCGGCTTGGTCTGCGCCTTCTTCTGCGGGGCGGGGGGCAGCGACGACTGCTGCGGCGTGCGCGCCACCGGCTGCGGTGGCGGCGAGTTCTGCGAGTTCCGGTCGGCGGACCGGTCGCGGCCGGGGCGGTTCAGCATGGCGGTAGTCAACCCGAAAATCCGCACGACGATTGAGCCGATTACCGCAATCGGCAGAAAGCCCAGGAGCACGTGGCCCACCAGCGTCACCGGTTGTGCCGACGTGGCCGCGAGGAGCACCAGGAACGGCGGCCAGAAGACGCGCCGCGGCCAGCTCGGGCCGAGCCGGAACGCCGAGCCCGCCTGCAGCATCACGAACAGCAGGCACAGCAACGCCAGCACGATGGTGATGCCGGCCGCGACCAGGAACACGAGGGACCCGCCGAGGTCCCTGGCCACGCCGATGATCGACGGGGTGCCGTCGACGAGGTAGCTGCCCTGGGAGAACTGGTTGAAGCAGGTGGCGCTGTCGAGCGAGGAGGAGCCGGGGATCGAGCGCGAGGCGAGGCCCTCGACGGTGCCGCGCATGATCAGCCACGGCAGCACCAGGCAGCCGGCGACACCGAGCACGGCGAAGATCGCGCCCGTGACGGGGCCGTAGGAGTTGCCGACGACCCGGCGCACCGCGATGGACAGCAGCGCCCCGATCGTGGGGAACAACCCGAGCACCGCGCCGAGCGCGGTGGTGGTCCACACCCAGTCACCGGGGCAGATTGTGGCGCCCACGAAGCCGTGCAGCCACGTGAGCAAGGACTCGGCGAGCCCCACGACCGACACCACCCCTTCCGCGATCACCCCCAGCCTAGGCGTCTTGACAGCCTACGGTGCGTGATCGGTCTGCGGTTGACGCCACAGCAACCCGCTGCCCGTCACCGCGTCGTACCCACCCGTTCGCCGTAGTGCGAGACGCCGTCTCCTCTACAACGCGGTGGAACCCCGTCACGTTGACCACCTCCGCCAACGCGGGTAGCGCGCGGTGATCGCGAGCGTCGTCAGCACCGTCTCGACGTGCGGCTTCGCCATGAAGTCCTCCACCTGCGGCACCACCGGCGGTGCCGCGGCGACCGGCACCTGCGCCGCGGAGGGCGCCGGGACGCCGTCCGTGACCCGCACCGGAACGGGGTCGTGGTCGCGCAGCTCCGACCGCACGTGTCTCAGTTCGTCGGTCGCGACGCCGACGGCGCGGACGGCGAGCTGCTCCTCCTCGGCGAGCTGCCGCCACAGCCGCTCAGCCTGGTCGGGGTCCGCGTGCTGGACGAGACGGCTCACCTCGACGTGGGTGTAGAGGTAGGTCTCGACGGCGTCGTGGGCGGCCTCGAACGCGTCGGACACCTCGAGCCAGCGCTTCCGCGCCCGGTACCGGTACTCGTCGAACTTGGTGCTCGCCGCGCCGGTCCACCCGTTCGCCGTGGCCCTGGCATGGGCGAACCCCACGGATGCGCACTCGTCACGCATCCGCTTCAACCACTCCTGCACGCTCAGGAGGTAGTGGAAGTCGCTGGTGAGGCTCACGCGAGAAAGGTGTCCACCTCTTCGTAATGTCGGGCTGTGTCGACGAGGCGGTCCGCCGTGCCTTCGACGTCGCGCACCAATTCTGCTGTCGCCTGCTCGGAGACGTCTCGGAACCTCGCGAGTGCGGCGAACAGGTCACCGCGGGTGGGGTCCGTCCGTCCGTCCGGGTGCCGGGCCAGGGAGGTGACCTCCTCGGCCGCTCGGACCAACGGGCCGACGAGCGCCCGCAGCTCCGCCGGATCGACGCTGAACCCGTTCAAGACACCTCCACCGGGGAAAGTTTGGTCAGGAACGGTACTGGAGCGTCAGCCGATGAGCCCTCGGATGTCGGCGGCGGACACGAAGACCACCTCGTCGCGTGACGCCCCCGCGTCGACCACCACCCCGACGCCGAGCGGCGCCACGAGCGGCAGCAGCTCCGCGCCCTCGACCTCGAGCCAGCGGTCGTCCCACGGGAAGCCCTTGAGCCGCCGGTAGGCCACCAGCCGGTCGAGCCCGGTGAACGCGAGCACCGCCCGCTCGTGGCCGGAGACGTCCGCCGCGACCAGGCCGGGCCGTCCGGGATCGGGCAGGTAGACGGTGGTGTTGAGCAGCTCGGCGACGACCTCGGGGTCACCGGCCCTGGCGAGCTCGCGCAGCCGCGGCACGGGCGTCTCGTACATCGGCCGCCCGGACAGCTGGTGCTCCAGGTCCACAGCGGACGACGGGTCGCCGGGGTCGACGACGAAGTGCGGCACGCAGGTGAGCGACGGCGGGATGTCGTCGACCGTGGCACCGGGCAGCACTACGACGATCACCTTGCGCTGGAACAACTGCGGCCGTTGCAGGAGCAGCCCGCGCAGGTGCTTCAGCTCGTACTCGACGCCCCGGCTGTCCGGGTTGCGGCCGCTGAACGCGAGGGCCCAGCCCGGCGACACCGCGACGGCGATCCGGTCCGCGTCCTCCATGTGCCGCAGGCAGAACGTCGGCCAGTCGACGGGTTCGTGCTGGTGGTAGAGGTCGATCTCGGGCTTGGCGCCGATCTCGTGCAGCAGCCCGGCGAACCTGTGCAGCGTCTCCCGCCAGGCCCGTGTTCGCGCGGCGTCCCAGCCGGGACTCGTGTGTGCCCAGACCACGAACACCTCGGGACGCATCGGCGCATCATGCCGCACGAGGTGCGCTCAGCCGCCGCAGACCTCGTGCGCGACGGCCGGGGTAGGACTGGGTGCTTGGGTGCCGCACCTCCGAACCGGGCGGTTCCGGCAGGGCGAGTGCGGTCACGGCGGGCATCACCGCTGCCGTCGTCCAAGCCGCCCCCGCAGCGGCGCGTCACCACCGTGCCGTCAACCGGTCGGCGCGGTGAACTCGGCGGCCCACCGGTGCCGGGCCGCCGGTCGGTCTCCTCCCCCTCCGCCCCGAGGCTGACGACCGCGTCCGGTGTCCCCACCGCGGTCCGCGCAGCCCCGCCTCAGCGGGCGTGGAGGTCGGCTCCGGCCGGACGCGGCCCCATCGCGGCACCGGGTCCGTCTCGGCCTTGTCGGCGGCCACGGTGCGGGAGGCGCCGTGGACACGGGCGACGAGCGTCGCCCGGACGACGAGCTCACCGGCCGGGCAGCCGGTGAGGACGTGCGTCGGCAGCTGTCTCCGTGCCGGAGACGACAGGAGGGGCGGCCGCGCACCTCCCGGCGGGCACGTCGGCCGAAGCGACTGCCTCACCGGAGGTGACGGCCCCGGGTAATAACGCGGCGACCACAGACCTCATGCGGGACAACATATTCGGCCCCGCCGCGCTCCCGCCCCAACTTCACCCCACGGTGGGGTGAGGCCGAAAAACGTTGCAGGCCAACGTCAGTGGCCGTCGTGGTCGTGGTCGTGCTCGGGCGCGAACGGCTGGTAGACGTAGAACATCGTGACCGGCTCGTCCCCCGCGACCGTCTCGTGGTCCACCCCCGGCGGCACGAACGCGTAGGCACCGGCGCCCGCCTCGACCCCGCCGATGGTCACGGTGCCGTCGACGACCCACGTGTGCTGCGTGGCCGACGGGTGGTTGTGCCCGACGTCGCGAGCGCCCGGCGCCATCCGGATGAGACCGACGATCGTGTCGCCGTTGGGAGACTTCCACAGGAGCTTGTTCTGCAGCCGCTCGTCACCGTGGAGCGGGAACGACTTCATCTGCGCCAGCACGTCCGGCGGGATGACGGTGACTCTGTCGGGTAACGGTCCGTTCATGTGGGCTGCCTTCCACTCGCCTGCGGGATGCGGGAAGGCTACCTGGGCACTCTCACTCGTCCGTGTAGTGCGGAGCGGCCTGGTGACAGAGCGGCGTCAGGCCGAGGAACAGCACCCGTGCAGGCGTCCGCCGGTGCCGATCAGCACCGGTGGAGGCGTCCTTCTCACCCTCCGATAGAGGGACGCTCGCCGAGCACCGGTTTTCCGCTCCTTCCATGCACAATGCCCGCATGACGCCGACGCCTCCGGTCCACTCCGAACACAGTGGGCCACCGGATCTCGCCGTGTCCGTCTCCGGCCTGTCGAAGCGCTTCGGCGACAGGCAGGCCGTCTCCGGGCTGACGTTCGAGGTCACCAGGGGCCGGGCGTTCGGCCTGCTGGGCCCCAACGGCTCGGGCAAGACCACGACGGTCCGGCTCCTGACCGGCCTGCTGCGCCCCGATGGCGGCGAGGTGGCGCTGTTCGGCGAGAGGCTGACCGAGGCGAGCGCCGACGGGTTGCGGGCGCGGATCGGCGTCCAGACCGACACCAGCCTGTACCCGTCGCTGAGCGCGCGGGAGAACCTGCGCGCGTGGGGTGAGCTGTACGGGCTGTCCCGCGCGACGCTGGACGTGCGGATCGACGAGGTGCTGGAGGTGCTCGGCCTATCCGAGCGGGCCGGCTCGCTGGTGGGTCAGCTCAGCAAGGGCATGCGGCAGAAGCTCGCGGTCGGACGCGCGGTGCTGCACACGCCCGAGCTGCTCTTCCTCGACGAGCCCACCGCCGGGCTCGATCCGGAGGCGGCGAACGACCTGATCGCCTACCTGACCGGGATGGTGCGGGCCGCGAACACCACGGTGATCATCTGCACGCACCAGCTGCACGGCCTCGAAACGCTCTGCGACGACATCGGCATCCTCAAGGACGGCACGCTGCTCACGGCGGGAGACGTGCCGACCCTGCTGCACCGGAAGTGGCCCGCGCAGCGCTACTCCGTCACCGTCGGGTCCGACCCCGCACGGGCGGCCGAAGTGATCTCCTCGGTCGACGGGCTGACCGCGGAGGTCGTCGCGGGCGAGGTCACGTTCTCCACCGCCGACGAGGACGCGGTGCCGGCCGCCGTCGCCGCGCTCGTCCGCCACGACGTGCCGGTGCGGGCCGTGGTGCCGCAACGGCCGACGATCGAGCAGCTCTACTTCGCCACGCTCGCGGAAGAAGGTGCGGCATGATCGACCGTCAGCGGGTCTGGGCGTTGATGCGCAAGGACTGGCTCGAGATCTCGCGCAACAAGCAGGCGATCGCACCGCTGGCGATCGTCCCGCTCCTCTTCGCCGCGATCATCCCCGCCGCCGTGATCCTCGTCGGCAACGGCGGGCTGCTGAGGACGTCGGTCAACGGGTTGCAGAGCTTCCTCGACAACCTGCCGGACGGGATCGTGCCGTCCGGCTACACCGTCGAGCAGACCGTCGTCCACACCGTGATCATCTACTTCCTGGCGCCGTTCTTCCTGCTCATCCCGGTCATGGTGGCGACCATCGTGGGCAGCTCCAGCTTCGTCGGCGAGAAGGAGCGGCGGACCGTCGAGGGCCTGCTCTACACGCCGCTGACCAACCGCGAGCTGGTGCTGGGCAAGGTGCTCGTGTCGGTCGTGCCGTCCGTGCTGGTGACCTGGGTGTCGTTCGTGGTCTACACGGTCGTCGTCAACTCGCTCGGCGCGTCCGTGATGGGCGGCCTGTTCTTCCCGACCTGGTCGTGGGTGGTGCTCGTCGTCGTGCTGGTGCCGCTGGTGTCGTTCCTGGCGACCAGCCTGATCGTGGCGGTCTCCGGCCGGTCGAAGACGATGCAGGGGGCCCAGAGCACGGCGGTCGTGATCATCCTGCCGGTGGTGGGCCTGCTGATCGGCCAGGCCACCGGCCTGATGCTCTTCGACATCACCGTCGCGCTCGTCGCCGCTCTCGTGCTGCTCGCCATCGACGTGGCCGCGTTCTTCCTCGTCGTGAAGCAGTTCCACCGGGAGCGCGTCATCACGAGCCTGTGAACCGTCCTGAGTGGACTACTCGCAGGCGACGCCGTCCTTGTCGCGGTCGAGCGCCGCCCGGTAACCGGGCTGTCCGGCGTAGATGGGCGCGGCACCGGCAGCACGGGCCGCGTCGCAGTTCGCGTAGTAGGCGCTGACCGGCGGCGCGGGAGCGGGCTGCGGCACAACGGGCTGCGGCTGCGGCTGCGGCACGACCGGCTGCGGCGGCGCGGCAACGGGTTGCGGCGCGGGCTTCACGTCGAGACCACCGCACGACGGCCCCCAGAAGCCCAGCCCCGCCTGCTTCGCGACGGCCGCCGCCTCCGCGATGGCGGTGTCGGCACCTTCGGCCGCGCGGGCGGCGCCCTGCCCGGCGGCGAGCACCGCGAAGTCACCTTCGCCGGGCAGCACCAGCCGCGCGCCGACGACCTGCACCGGCTTGCCCACCAACGTCTTCGTGGCGAACTCGACCGCCGACGAGGCCCAGCACTCACCGGGCGCGGCCAGCCCTTGCAGCACCAGGTTGACCCCGCTCGACAACACCACGGTCCGACCGTCCACAACGGACGTGACGGTGACGGGCGGCGGAGTCGTGGTGGTCGTCGTAGTGGTGGTGGTCGTCGTGGTCGTCGTGGCACTGGAGCTCGCCGAGGCGGCAAGGCCGGTGGACGACTGGCCACACCCGGCGACGACGGCCAGCGAGACCACCGCCGCACTCAGCAGCGCGGCACGGCGAAAGGTGTGAGGCAGAACGGTTTCGGTCACGAGCAGCACATCGCAAGATGCCGACGCCCGTGTTACCCGCGTCACTCCAATGGCGGATGGCGAACCCCGCGCCTCAACGGCGACACCCCCAGGACAAAGGTCACCCACGCCAGTGACCCGCCGCCAGGACGGCGCCCACAACCTGCGCCGACGCCGCCGAACTCGTCGCCGATGACCTAGATGCCGCTGCCCGTTCCGGCACAGCGCGCGACAAGCTCAGCTCGCCGGACTCCGCTATGCACAAACGTCCGAAATGGACACATACACCTCACACAGGACGCCACCACGCCGAAGGCGGATGCACGAAAGGCCAGGGCGAAGCCCGGCCCGGTTACCAGGCGGGGGTTCCGGGGCGGAGCCCGGCGGGGTCCGGGGCGGAGCCTCCGGCTGGGGTCTGGGGGCTCGGCCCCCAGAAAACACCGAGGGCCGAGAGTAGATCTGCGCTTTCTGCAGATACTCTCGGCCCTCGGAACGAGTGGAGCTGAGGGGAATCGAACCCCTGACCTTCTCGATGCGAACGAGACGCGCTACCAACTGTGCTACAGCCCCTTGCGGTGTTACGAGAGAACTATAGCAGCCCCGGAGGGGGTGTTTTCACCACCCCCTCCTACGCCCCGACGGCCCCGCGGAACCGCAGTGACTCGACGCCGTCGAGCTCGACGAAGACAGGGTCCTCATCGTCGGAGTCGACCGGGATCGTGCCCGGACGCACGGGGTGCTCGTAGCGCGGTAGCGGTGGCAGCGCGGGCTTCTCCTCGACGGCGACGACCTCGACCTGGGTGGTCTCGGCCTCCTCCGGCGACGGTTCGTCGGCCACGGCGGGAGCCGGGGTCTCCTGCTGGGGTTGCGGGCCCGTCGCGCGGCGGCGGCGGACCTGCTGCAGGCGGGCGAGGCGGCGGGCGCGGATCTCCTCCTCCATCCGCACCTGGCGGCGCAGGTAGGTGAGGTAGCCCACGACGATCAGGTCGAGCGCTCCGTGGACGTACCAGAGCGGCGTGTAGAACACGCCGGCCGCGATGCCCGTCACCAGCGCGGCGGCCAGCAGGACCGCGACGACCCGGCGGCGGAACGCGTACTTCGCCTGCGCCACGAGTGCGGCGGTCTCGGGGTCGTAGCCTCCGCGGCCGCGCCGGAACGGGCGTTCGACGTACTCCTCCTCGTCGAAGAAGGCGTCGTCGATGTCGATGTCGTGGATGTCGTCGTACTCGGCGTCGGGCATGGCGTCGTACTCCTCCCCCACGCGTGCGCCCTCCTGGCGCTTGCGGGCCAACATGGGGACGAGGACCACCAGCCAGGCCACGACCAGCGCAACGATGATCAGTGAGCTCGGCATTCCCCGTTCACCTCCCCCGACCCACGCGTGGTGCTGTCACCACGCTAGTCACAACAGTCACACCTGTGTCGGAGGCACGCCGAGTTCGGTGCGTACGAAAGTGTGGTGTATCACCCACTTTTGGGTGAGGTGATTAAGCCGCACGGCCGCACCCATCAGGGAAGACGGGCGTCTCCGCGTGCGACCAAACGGCGCACGAGACCTTCCGGGAAGTCTTCGACGGTCAGCGCGAAGCAGAGGTGGTCGCGCCACTGCCCGGCGACGTCGAGGTAGCGCTTGAAGAGTCCTTCCTCGCGGAAGCCGGACTTCGTCAGGACGCGGATCGAGGCGGCGTTCTCCGGACGGACGGTGGCTTCGAGCCGGTGCAGCCCGGCCTCGCGGAAGGCGTGGTCGGTGAGCAACGCCACAGCGGCCGTCGCGACGCCTCCGCCCGCCCGGTCGGCCGCCACCCAGTAGCCGATCCAGGCCGACTGGAGGGAGCCGCGGACGATGTTGCCCACGGTGATCTGGCCGGCCACCTCGCCGTTGACCATGATCATGAACGGCAGGGTGGTGCCACGTCTGGCCATGGAGCGCAGCGACGACCACTGGCCGGGCCAGGACCACGCCGCGTTGCGCTCGTCCCAGCCCTCCTGGGCCGTGGGCTCCCACTGCTCCAGGTAGGCGCGGTCCCGGATGCGGAGCCGCGACCAGCGGGAACCGTCGAAGAGGCGGGGTCCGCGCAGCGTGACGGTCCCCGCGCGCACCTCGACGGGCCCCAGCCTGGCCGGCCAGCCGGGGTGGCGTCCCAGATCGGCGAAAACGCTCATCCCCGGCCGCTCGTCAGCTCTTCTGGGCCAGGAAGCTGACCAGGACCTCGTCACCGGCCGCGATCTCGGTGACGTCCTCGTCGACCACGATCAGGCAGTTGGCCTCCGCCAGTGACGCGAGCAGGTGCGACCCGGACGTGCCGAGCGGCTGCACCAGGTACTCGCCGTTGTCCGCGTCGCGCAGCAGCTGGCCGCGCAGGAAGCCCCTGCGGCCCTTCGTCGACTGGACCGGCGACAGCAGGCGGGCCGACACCGCGCGGCGGTACGGGTTCTTCTTGCCGAGCGCGGCCCTGATCAGGGGCCTGACCAGCACCTCGAACACGACGAGCGCGCTCATCGGGTTCGCGGGCAGCAGGAACGTCGGCACGGCGTCCGGCCCGAGCCTGCCGAAGCCCTGCGCGGAGCCGGGGTGCATCGCGACGCGGCCGAGGTCGACGTCGCCGAGGTCGGCCAGCGCGGCCTTCACCTCGTCGCCGGTCGAGCCGCCGACGCCGCCCGCGATGACGACGATCTCGGACAGCAGCAGCCGCCCCTCGACGACCTCGCGCAGCCTGCGCGGGTCGGCGGACATGATGCCGACCCGGCTGACCTCGGCGCCCGCGTCGCGCGCCGCGGCGGCCAGCGCGTAGGAGTTCACGTCGTAGACCTGGCCCTGGCCGGGCGTGCGGTCCACGTCGACGAGCTCCTCGCCCAGCGAGATCACCGAGACGCGCGGACGCGGGTGGACGAGCACCTTGTTGCGCCCGACCGCGGCCAGCAGGCCGACCTGGGCGGCCCCGATGGACGAACCCCGCCGGACGGCCACGTCACCGGTCTGCACGTCCTCGCCGGTGCGGCGGACGAACCCGGCGGACGGCACGCCCCTGTTGACGGTCACCTTGGCCTGGTGGCCGTCGGTGTACCCGAGCGGGACGACCGCGTCGGCCAGCGTCGGCAGCGGCGCGCCCGTCGCGATGCGCACGGCCTGGCCCGGCTGGAGCCGCCGCGGCTGCCGCGACCCGGCCGGGATCTCGCCCACGACCGGCAGCTGCACGGGGTTCGCGTTCGCGCCGGACACGTCGACGCTGCGCACCGCGTACCCGTCCACGGCGGCCTGGTCGAAGCCGGGCAACGCGCGTTCCGCCACGACCTCCTCGGCGCAGAGCAGGCCCTGCGACTCCGAGATCGCCACTCGCACGGGTGCCGGCCGCACGGCGGCGGCGATCACCCTGGCGAGCTGCTCGTCCACTGACCTCATGTGATTGGTCCTCGCGCCCAGGAAGGTGTTGATCAGGAGTTGCCGAGGCGTTCCCGCAACCACTCGCGCAGATCGGGTCCGTACTCCGGGGTCTCGAGTGCGAAGTCAACCGCAGCGCGGAGGAATCCGGCGGGATTGCCGAGGTCGTGTCGTCCGCCGCGGTGCACGACGACGTGCACGGGGTGGCCCTCGTTGATCAGCAGCGCGATGGCGTCGGTGAGCTGCAGCTCGCCGCCGGCACCGGGGGTGATGCGCTTGAGGGCGTCGAAGATGGCCCGGTCGAGGAGGTAGCGGCCGGCGGCGGCGAACGTCGAGGGCGCGTCCTCCGGCTTGGGCTTCTCGACCATGCCGACGACCTGCTTGACGTCGTCGCTGCCGGTGTCGCGGACGTCGAACACGCCGTAGGCGGAGATCTGCTCGCGCGGGATGTCGAACGCCAGCAGGACGCTGCCGCCCTTCTCCTGGCGGACCTCCGCCATCTTCTTGAGCGCGCCGGTCGGCAGGATGATGTCGTCGGGCAGCAGCACCGCGACGGCCTCGTCGGCACCGGTCAGGTTGGCCTCGGCGCAGCCGACCGCGTGGCCCAGGCCGAGCGCCTGCTCCTGGATCGCCGTCTCGGCCTTGATCAGCTGGGGGGCCCGCTGGATCTTCTCCACCAGGTCGGTCTTGCCGCGGTCGGCGAGCGTCTGCTCGAGCTCGGGGTTCGAGTCGAAGTAGCTCGCGACCGACGCCTTCTCCGGCGACGTGACGATGACCAGCTTGGACGCCCCCGCCTCGGCCGCCTCCCTGGCCACGTACTCGATGGCCGGGGTGTCGACCAGTGGCAGCAACTCCTTCGGCACGGCCTTGGTCGTGGGGAGGAAACGGGTGCCCAGACCTGCCGCGGGCACGATAGCGGTGTGGAAGGCGCTGCTCATGAGCTGCGATGCTAACGACATGCCGGGGGATACCCACCATGACGTCCGATCTTCGTGACCGGAAGGCCGCGCTCCGTTCGGAGTTGCTGGCCGCCCGCAGGGCCGTGCCGCCCGAGGTCCGCGCGGCGGAGGCGGCCGCGCTGCGGGCACACGTCGCCGCCCTGGACGTCCGGCCTGATCAGACCGTGTGCGCGTTCCTGCCGGTCGGGTCGGAGCCCGGTGACGCGTCGTGGCTCGACGACCTGCGGTGCCGGGTGCTGCTGCCGGTCGTGACGGGCGACTCGCCGCTGGACTGGGCGGTCCACACCGGACCGGACGCGCTCGCGCCCGCGGCGCTGCGGCTGCTGGAGCCCACCGGTCCCCGGCTCGGCGCCTCGGCGATCGCTGGAGCTTCCCTGGTGCTCGTGCCCGCGCTCGCGGTGTCGCTGGACGGGGTGCGGCTCGGCAAGGGCAAGGGCCACTACGACAGGTCGTTGTCGCTGGTCACAGCTCCGCTGATCGCGGTGGTGCGGGATGAGGAGGTGCTGCCGTCGGTGCCCGCGGAGCCGCACGACGTGCGGATGGACGGCGTCCTGACCCCCTCCGGCGGCCTGCGCCGGCTGTGACGTTGCCCGGTGGCGTTTGCGCTCCGGGAAGGGTCTGATGGAAAATCGTGTTGGCACTCACAACGGCCGAGTGCCAGATCTAGGAGCGAACCCAGTGCCTACGTACCAGTACGCCTGCACCGCGTGTGAGCACCGGTTCGAGGCGGTGCAGTCGTTCAGCGACGCCTCCCTGACCGAGTGCCCCGAGTGCTCGGGCAAGCTGCGCAAGCTCTTCGGCGCCGTCGGTGTCGTGTTCAAGGGCAGCGGTTTCTACCGCACGGACAGCAGGTCCGGCGCGTCCAAGAGCACGTCGTCGTCCTCCACGACCTCGTCGTCGACGTCGTCGTCGGACTCGAAGCCCTCGACGTCCTCCTCGGACTCGAAGTCCTCGACGAGCACCCCGGCGGCCGCGGCGTCCTGAAGATCGCGAGTTGTCCACAACTTCGCGCCAGCCCGGTTTCCCGTGCCCTCGACAGCCCTACCGTCGAGGGCATGACCTTTTCCGCCGCCCTGTCCGGCACGCCGTCCGACCGAGTCCGCGCCCTGCTGCGCCGCCGCCCGTCCGCGCTGTGGCGCCGCTTCCTGGCCGCCGGGCTCGCGCTGCTGGCCGCGGTGACGGGCTTCTGGCCGGACGTGGGGCATCCGGTCGTCGTCGCCGCCCGTGACGTGCCGCCGGGCGTCCCGCTGACCGGTTCCGACCTCCGGCTGGCGACGTTCCCGGCCCCGGTGTCCGGTTCGTTCGCCGCCGTCTCCGACCTGGCGGGCCGGAGGTTGAACGAGGCCACCAGAGCGGGCGTCCCGGTCACGGACCTGGCCCTCGCCTCCCCCTCCGCCGACACGGCCGCGGTGGCGGTGCACCTCCCCGAGCACGGCCTCGCCGGCGTCATCCGGGTCGGCGACCACGTCGACGTGGTGTCCGGGGAGGGCGAGGTGCTGGCCGAGAACGTGCCCGTGCGGGAGGCACGCGGACGGGTGGTCCTGCTCCAGTTGCCGAGAATTCACGCGAATCGCGTGGCCGCGACATCACTGGATCTCCCGTTAGCCGTTACCCTCCGCTGATGCTGAAGGGTTTCAAAGACTTCCTGATGCGCGGAAACGTCGTCGACCTGGCTGTCGCCGTGGTCATCGGCACCGCGTTCACCGCGATCGTCACCGCGTTCACCACGAGCCTCATCAAGCCGCTCATCGCGGCTTTGGGCAGCGCCGAGACCAAGGGCCTCGGCATCCAGCTCCGCGAGGGCAAGGAGGACACGTACCTCGACTTCAGCAACGTCATCAACGCGGCGATCAACTTCCTGATCGTCGCCGCGGTCGTGTACTTCGTCCTGGTGCTCCCGATCAAGAAGATCCAGGAGCGCCGCAAGCGGGGCGAGGAGCCGGGCCCGTCGGAGCCGACGGATGTCGAGCTGCTGATCGAGATCCGCGACCTGCTGCGGGCCCAGCAGGGCGGGCAGACGCCGCCAGGGGGCACGGACGTGCGGACGCCGAAGATCTGACCGGCTCGGCCGTCTCCCGGTGACGGGCGGCGGCCGGTCCCCGGCCTCGGGCCGGGGCGGCGGGGCTCGGGTGGCTGACGGCTGCCACGCCTGTGCGCGGCAGCCGCGGTGAGCTGCTGCCTGGCGAGGGCGGCCGGTCGCCGAGAGCGGCCGGTTGGCGAACGCTGATCACCGAAGGCCGCGGGCTGCCCAAAGTTACGGGCCGCCAAGGAGCTGCCGAGAGCCGCGGCCGGACCAGCGCCGAGCAGCCTCACCCGGGCAGCCTCACCCGAGCAGCGTCACCCAGGCCCGCCCAGCGGCCAGTCGCCGCCGCGGTCCCCAGGGACGCGGTCAGGGCCCCGGAACGGGCTCAGCCGCCGTGGTGCGGGGGCCGGTTCTCGCGGTACCAGGTCTCGCGGTCGTCCGACCCGGACTCACCGCCGCGCTCGTCGGACGTCGTCTCCGGCAGCACGTCGCCGAACACCTCGGCCAGCCGGCGGCGACGCTTCGCGGCGTCGTCGCCGGCCGGCTGAGGCGGCGGGTCATTCTTCGTCAAGACCGCTCAACTGCTCGATCACGTAGGGCACCAGCGAGGACAGGGTCGCCATGCCGTCGCGGACCGCGGAGCGCGAGCCCGCGAGGTTCACGACGAGCGTGCTGCCGGAGACGCCGACGAGGCCGCGGGAGATACCCGCGTCGACCGCGCCGGCGGCCAGGCCGGAGGCCCTGAGGGCCTCGGCGATGCCGTGGATGGGGCGGTCCAGCACGCCCTGCGTGGCGTCGGGGGTGACGTCGCGCGGGGACACGCCTGTGCCTCCCACGGTGACCACCAGGTCGACGCCTCCGATGACGGCCGTGTTGAGCGCGGCCCGGATGTCGACCACCTCACCCTCGACCGCGACGGTGCCGTCGACGATGAAGCCCGCTTCCTCCAGAAGTTCGGTGACCAGGGGACCGGAGTTGTCGTCCTGCTCGCCGTGCGCCACCCGGTCGTCCACGATCACGACCAAAGCGCGGCCAAGGCGCTGCGCGCTGCGTTCCATGAGATCACCGTAGCGGGATTCGCACCTCGAAGCGGCAGCCAGGACCGTGGTTCTGGACGCCGATGCGCCCGTGGTGGGCGTCGACGAGTCCGCGCGCGATGGAAAGGCCCAGTCCCGCGCCGGACGGATTGCGCGCCGTCGTCCCGCGGAAGCCCACGTCGAACACCTGTGGCAGCACGTCATCGGGTATGCCGCCGCACCCGTCGCCCACCCGCACGACCGCGTCGGGTCCGTCCACATCGACCTGGACGGCGACGGACCCGCCCTCCGGGGTGTGACGAATGGCGTTGGACACAAGGTTGCGCACGACACGCATCAGCTCCGGTTCGGAGCCCCGCACGACCGGCCACTCACGAGCGTCGGCGCGCAGTTCGACTCCCTCGCGGGCGGCGACGGGGCGGGACGCGGCGACGACGTCGCTCACGACGTCCGCGAGGCGCACGTCGTGCAGCGTCAGGTTCAGGGCGCCCGCGGTGATGCGGGAGAGCTGGAACAGGTCGTCCACGAGCTTGGACAGGTGGTCCGCCTCCAGGGCGATCTGCTTGGCGTAGACGGCGACCTCGCCCGGTTCGGCGACGACGCCGTCCTCCAGCGCCTCGGTCATCGCGCGGATGCCCGCCAGCGGGGTGCGCAGGTCGTGGCTGATCCACGCGACCAGCTGCCGCCGCGCCGACTCGGCCTCGCGCTCCCACATGGTGCGGCGGGCGATCGCGCGGCCCAGCATGATCGAGAACGGCACGGTGACCAGACCGACCAGCACGCACGCCATGAGCGCGGCGTTCAGCATCGGCGTGAACATGAACCCGCTGACCATGAGCACGCCCGCGATGGTCGCCACGACCGGCACGATGACCATCACCGTCATCACGGTCGTGAGCGGGACGCGGCTCAGGCGCTCAAACACGGTCGTACCGGTAGCCGACGCCCCACACCGTGCTCAGCCGGCGGGGTTTCGCGGGGTCTTCCTCGATCTTCTCCCGCAACCGTCGCACGTGGACGGTCACGGTCGACTGGTCGCCGAACTGCCAGCCCCACACGCGTTCGAGCAGCTCGGCCCGGCCGAACGCCTTGCCTGCGTTGCCAATGAAGAACGCGAGCAGGTCGAACTCGCGGGTGGTGAGCTGCAACGGCCGGTCGTCGAGGGTCGCGGTGTGCGCGGCCACGTCGAGCACCAGGTCACCATCGCGCACCACGCGCGGCTCGTAGGCCCGGTGGGCCCGCCGCAGCACCGACGAGACGCGCAACGCGAGCTCGCGCGGGCTGAACGGCTTGGTGACGTAGTCGTCGGCGCCGATCTGGAGCCCGGCGATGCGGTCCTCCTCCTCGCCCAGCGCGGTCAGCATGACCACGGGCGTGCTGCCGCGTTCGCGGATGCGCCGGCACACCTCCAGGCCGTCGACGCCGGGCAGCATGAGGTCCAGCACGACGATGTCCGGTTCGTGCACGGCCACCAGCTTCAGCGCCTGCTCTCCGTCACCGGCGAGCTCGACCTCGTACCCGGCGTGTTCGAGGTAGCGGCGCACCACGTCGCGCACCGTCGTGTCGTCGTCGACGACCAGGACCCGTTCCACCACGAGACCACGCTAGGCCACCAACGGCCGTGCGGCCCCGGTCCGTCACGAGGACGTAAGAAGCGGACACGAGAAGAAGCCCGGTTCCTGTGCGCGGGGCAGGTGCTCACAGGAACCGGGCTTCTTCTCGTGGGTCGTACGCCTGGCTCGGGCGGACGGCGGTCGGCCGAGACAGGCGTCCCCCGACCTACCCCACCTCGACGCCGTCGAGGGTGGCTTCCACGGTGCTGCCGCCGGACAGCGTGATGGCGACCTTGTCACCGGGTGCCTTCGAGCGGACGGCGGCGACCAGCGTGTCCGACTCGTCGATGCGGCGGTCGTCGAACCTCGTGATCACGTCACCGGCCTTCAGACCGGCCTTCTCGGCGGCTCCGCCCGGGGTGACCTCGGTGATCCTGGCGCCCTGCTCGACCGACTCGACCTTCACGCCGAGCACCGTCTGCTTCGGCTTGCCGGTCTTCACGATCTCGTCGATCGTGCGGCGCGCCTGGTCCATCGGGATCGCGAAGCCGATGCCGACCGACCCGGCCTGGCCACCGGCCGAGTTCGGGCTGTAGATCGCGGAGTTGATGCCGACGACCTGGCCCTGCATGTTCACGAGCGGCCCACCGGAGTTGCCGGGGTTGATGGCCGCGTCGGTCTGGATGGCGTTCAGCACGGTGGCCTGCGAGTTGCGGGCATCGCCACCGGCGGACACCGGGCGGTTCAGCGAGCTGACGATGCCGGACGTGACGGTGCCGGACAGCTCGAACGGCGAGCCGATCGCGACGACGCCCTGGCCGATGCGCAGGTCACCGGAGTTGCCCAGCTGCACGACCGGCGCGTTCGAGATGTTCTCCGCCTGGATGACGGCGATGTCGGAGCTGGGGTCGCGGCCGAGGATCTTCGCGGACGCGGTCTTGCCGTCCTGGAAGACGACCTTGATGGCGCCTCCGCCGGCGGCACCCTCGATGACGTGGTTGTTCGTCACGATCTGGCCGTTGCTGGAGATCACGAAGCCCGAGCCCTCGCCGGCGCCGGTCCGCGTGACGACCTGGATCTGCACGACGGACGGCAGCAGCTTGTTCGCCACGTCCTCGACCGAGCCGGCCGGGGCGTTGCCGGTCTGCGACGCGGGGCGCGGCGTGTCGAGCGAGCTCACCACGGACGACTCGTTCGCGAAGTTGTAGCCGAGGTAGCCGCCCACGCCGCCGGAGACACCGCCGACGAGCAGCACGAGGGCGGCGGCACCGGCCACGAGCTTGCCGCGGCCCTTGGGGCGGGCGGGCACGGGTGCCGGGAAGCCGGGCGGGAGGTAGTACTGACCCGTCTGTGGCCCCGTCTGCGGCCCCTGGGCGGGCGGTTCCGCGCCGAACTGGGCGGTCGTGGCGCCGAGGCCGAACGGGTGCGGCTGGCCGGTCCCCTGCTGGGGGAACTGCGGGCCTGGCATCCGGCCCGCGTCCGGTGCCGGGGCCGGGGTGAAGGAGGCGGGCACGTCCCCGAGGCCCGCCGGGACGTTCGAGGCCCCGGCCTGGCCGGATCCCCCCTGCGAAGGATCCGGCTGGCCGGGGTCCGGCAGCGACGGGCCCTGCTCCCGTGCGCCGGAGTCTGTCTGACCGGCGCTCGACGGCACGGAGTGTGGCTGTTCCGGCTGCGCTGGCTGGTTGCTCTCGGTCATGCCCATAGTCTCGGGTGTCGTCCTGAGAGAACCCTTAAACCAGCCTGGGAGCTACTTGTGCGTTCCCCGGAGGCGTTCGGCGATCTGCTCCGGCGTCACGTCGTTGATCCACACGGCCTCGCCGGACTCGGAGCCCGCGAGGTACTTGAGCTTGTCCTTCGTCCTGAGCACCGAGAAGACCTGCAGGTGCAGCCACATCTCCTCGCGGCCCGCGTTGACCGGCGCCTGGTGCCACGCGGCGATGTAGGGCAGCGGCCGGTCGTAGAGGGCGTCCAGGCGGTGCAGGACCCGCAGGTACGTCGTGCTGAGGTCGTCGCGTTCCGCTGAGGACAGCGCGGCGAGGTCCGGCACCTGGCGGCGCGGCGCCAGCACGACCTCGACGGGCCAGCGGGCGGCTGCGGGCACGAACGCCACCCAGTGCTCGGACTGCTCCACGATCCGGGCACCGGCGCGCAGCTCGGCCTCCAGCACGTCGCCGAACAGCGGGCGGCCGTGCCGGGCGTGGTGGTCGAGCGCCGCCGAGAGCATCCGCTCGGTCTTGGGCGTCACGAACGGGTACGCGTAGATCTGGCCGTGCGGGTGCGAGAGCGTCACGCCGATCTCTTCGCCGCGGTTCTCGAACGGGAAGACCTGCTCCACGCCCGGCAGCGCCGACAGGAACGCGACCCGGTCGGCCCAGGCGTCCACGACGGTCCGCACCCGCGACGGCGACAGCTCGCCGAACGACTTCTCGTGGTCGGACGTGAAGCACACGACCTCGCAGCGCCCCCGGCCGGGAGCACGCGCGAACAGCTCCTCACCATCCACAGTGGACGGCACGTCCGGGACGTTCTGCGCCAGCGACGGGAAGCGGTTCTCGAACACGACGACGTCGTAGCCGGCCTCGGGGATCTCGGTCGGCCTGCCCGGCGTCGACGGGCACAGCGGACAGAGGTCCGCGGGCGGCTTGTAGGTGCGCGTCTGGCGATGAGCCGCCATCGCGACCCACTCGCGGGTCAACGGGTCCAGCCGCACCTCCGACATCGGCTGAGTCGCGGGGAGGTCCCGCGTGTCCACCGCGACCCGCGGCGGCGCCTCGGCGCTGTCGTCGAAGTAGATGATCTCCCGGCCGTCCGCCAGTTTTCCCGCGGTACGCCTCACGCCAGCTCCTCGCCACTTCCCGGTACGTGCGCCAACACCAACTCGCCGACCTGCTCGGAGAGGATCGCCCGTGCGTCGTCCGGCAAACCCTCGTCCGTCACCAGGACGTGCGCCTCGTCCAGGTCGGCGATCGTGGAGATGCCGACGGTTCCCCACTTCGTGTGGTCGGCGACCACGACCACGCGACCGGCCGCGTCGACGAGCGCGCGGTCGGTCTCGCTCTCGTTGAGGTTAGGGGTGGTGAAGCCGGAGCGCTCGGCCATGCCGTGCACGCCCAGGAACACCACGTCCAGGTGCAGCGAGCGCAGCGCCTGCACGGCGACCGGGCCGACCAGGGCGTCGGACGGGGTCCGCACGCCGCCGGTGAGGACCACCGTGCGGTCGGTCCGCCCGCTCTGTTGCAGCACGTCCGCCACGCGGATGGAGTTCGTCACGACCGTCAGGTCCGGGATGTCGTCGAGGAAGCGGGCCAGCGTCCACGTCGTGGTGCCCGCCGATAACCCGATGGCCGTGCCGGGCCGCACGAGGCCCGCGGCGAGTGCCGCGATCGCCTCCTTCTCGGGCAGCTGGCGGACCGACTTGGCCTCGAACCCCGGTTCGTCCGTGGAGCGCCCGACGACGGACGTGGCGCCGCCGTAGACCTTCTCGACGAGCCCGCGGGAGGCGAGCACGTCCAGGTCGCGGCGCACGGTCATGTCCGAGACGCCGAGCCTGACCACCAGGTCGCTCACGCGCACGGCGCCGGTCCGCCGGACCTCCTCCAGGATGACCGCCTGCCGTTGACGTGCCAGCACCTCACACCTCTTCCCTGAGGACGACGACGTCCCCGGCGCGCACGGTGAGGCGTCCGGAGACCTGCGTGCCGGACAACACGTCGACCCCGGACGCCTCGATCTGCGCGTCGGTGCCGGAGTGGTTCACGGCGAAGAGCCACGATACGTCGCCCTTGCGCCTGACCAGCTCGATTCCCGTGGGTGAAACGGCGACACCCGCGCCGGAGAGCGCGTTTTCCACCGTTCGGCCGAGACCGGCCTCGTCGAGGTCGCACGCCACGTACCACGCGACACCGTTGCCGAAGCTGTTGCGCGTGATGGCCGCGACGCCCGGCAACGGTCCGTCCGCATAGGAGGCGACCACGTCGGCGCCGCGGGTGTGGAGGTGCTCGGTCCACATCGACGCCGTCGAACCGTCGCTCAGCGAGACGGTCTCGTCCTTCCGAAGCGGGAAGAACTCCTCCGACCACACGCCCAGCACGTCGCGGAACGCGCCGGGGTAGCCGCCCAGCCGCACCCGCGTGTGCTCGTCGGCCACCCCGGACAGGTACGTGACGACGACGTGCCCGCCGCCCGCCACGTAATCGGCGATCACGTGGGCGTGCGCGTCGGACACCGCGTAGAAGGCCGGTACGACCACCAGCGAGTAGCCGGAGAGGTTCGTGCCCGGCGCGACGAAGTCGACCGTGACACCGGCCTGCCAGAGCGCCTTGTAGTAGCCCAGGACATGCCGGTAGTAGTCGAAGTCCGCGGTGGGGTGCGCGTCCTGCCGCAGTGCCCAGTTGGACTGGAAGTCGTACAGGACCGCAACGGACGCGTCCACAGTGGACCCGACGACGTCGCGCAGCTTCGCGTACTCGGCACCGACCTCGCAGACCTCGCGGTACACCTTGGTCTCCGTGCCGGCGTGCGGGACCATCGCCGAGTGGTAGCGCTCGCTGCCGCCGCGCGACTGCCGCCACTGGAAGAACAGCGTGCCGTCCGCGCCGCGGGCGATGTTCTGGAACGAGTGCCGCCGCATCTCCCCCGGCAGCTTCGCGATGTTGCGGTGCTGCCAGTTCACCGCGGACGTCGAGTTCTCCATGAGCAGCCACGGTTTGCCGCCCGCGAGACCGCGCACCAGGTCGGCGGACATGGCGAGCTCGACGTGCCGGTCCGGCGACTCGGCCTGCGTGTAGTGGTCGTTGGAGACGAAGTCGACCTCGCGCGCCCACTTCCAGTAGTCGAGGTCGCCGAACGTCCAGTTGGCCATGAAGTTCGTGGTGACCGGCACGTCCGGCGTGATCATGCGCAGCACGTCCCGCTCGGCCTTGTACAGCTCCAGGATCGCGTCGTCGGAGAACCTGTCGTAGTCGAGCACGTGCGCAGGGTTCGAGAACGTCGGCGTGACGCGCGGCGGCAGGACCTGCGCGAAGTCGGTGTAGCCCTGGCTCCAGAACGCCGTGGACCACGCGTCGTTGAGCTGGTCGAGGGTGTAGCGGCCGGCCAGCCACTCGCGGAACGACGCCGCGCACGCGTCGCAGTAGCAGCGCTTCACGTGGCAGGCGTACTCGTTGCCGACGTGCCACGCGGCCAGCGCGGGGTGGTCGCGGTAGTGCGAGGCCATCTCGGCGGCGAGTGCCGTCGCCCTGTCCCGGTAGATCGGCGACGACGGGCAGTACGCCTGCCGGGAGCCGTGCGAGAGCCGCACGCCGTCCGCGCGGACGGGCAACATCTCGGGGTGCTCGGCGGTCAGCCAGGGCGGCGGCGCGGCGGTGGCGGTCGCGAGGTCGACGCGGATGCCACCGGCGTGCAGGAGGTCCATCACGCGGTCGAGCCACTCGAAGCGGTACTCGCCCTTGCTGACCTCGATCCGGCCCCAGGAGAAGATCCCGAGGCTGACCATCGTGACGCCGGCCCGTCGCATGAGCTCGACGTCCTCGGTCCAGACGTGTTCTGGCCACTGCTCTGGGTTGTAGTCAGCGCCCCAGCCCAGGCCCGGCAGGTCGATCGGCCACGTCGTCACGGCCGCAAGAGTGGCTGACTTCGGCCCCGAACGTCAACACAAGCAAACACAACTTTCCGTTGAGGTCTGTGCGCCGAAGTACCGGGACGAGTACCGGGAACGCTCACCACACCGCGCTGTGCACGGGTTTAACAGCTCCGTAACGGGGCTTGACATGGTGTATGACTGCGACCACATTGTGCGCAACTTTGTTGGAGTCCTGTTCGGTTCGCACGAGCGAGTGTCACCTGTAGGAGCGATGATGGTTCGGTACACGCCTGGTTCCACTCCGTTACCGCACTTCGGTCGGCGCGCGATGCTGCGGGCCATGCTGGCGGGCGCCGGCGTCGCCGCGGCGAGTGGCGTCCTCTCGGCGTGCGGCTCCGGCTCCGGCGGCGACCCCAACGCGGTCACGTTCGGCAACAACCTGTCCGACCAGGTGCCGAAGGACGCGATCACCGCCGCGCTCAAGGCTTTCGAGGGCCAGTCGGGCGGCCTGTCCGTCACGATCAACACCAAGCAGCACGAGCAGTACCAGGAACAGATCAACAACTACCTGCAGGGCAAGCCGGACGACGTGCTCGCGTGGTTCGCGGGCTACCGCATGCGGTTCTTCGCCGACCAGGGCCTCACCGGCGACCTCACCGACCTGTGGGGCAAGATCGGCGGCAACTACTCCGACGCGCTCAAGCAGGCGTCCACGGCCTCGGACGGCAAGCAGTACTTCGTGCCGTTCACCAACTACCCGTGGGGCGTGTTCTACCGCAAGAGCCTGTGGCAGGAACGCGGCTACGCGGAGCCCAAGACCCTCGACGAGCTCGTCGCGCTCGCCACGAAGATGAAGTCCGACGGCCTGGTCCCGATCGCCTTCGCGCAGAAGCAGGGCTGGCCCGGCATGGGCACGTTCGACCAGCTCAACTTCCGCATCAACGGGTACCAGTTCCACGTGGACCTGCTGGCGGGCAAGGAGGACTGGCAGGACAAGCGCGTCAAGGAGGTCTTCGACACCTGGAAGCGCCTGCTGCCGTTCCACCAGGAGAACGCGCTCGGCCGCGACTGGCAGGAAGCCGCGCAGTCGTTGCAGCAGAAGAAGTCCGGCATGTACCTGCTGGGCTCGTTCCTCGGCCAGCAGTTCCCCGACGCGGAGAAGGACGACCTCGACTTCTTCCCGTTCCCGGAGATCAACCCCGAGCACGGCACCGACACGGTCGAGGCGCCGATCGACGGCTACATGATGGCCAAGAAGCCCGCCAACTCCGAGGGCGCGCTCAAGCTGCTCGAGTACCTGTCGACGGCCGAGCCGCAGCTCACCTACCTGAAGTCCGACTCGTCCGTGGTCGCCACCAACAAGGACGCGGACACCTCCGGCTACAACTCGCTGCAGAAGAAGGCGGCCGAGGTCATCAAGAACGCCAAGCACGTCACGCAGTTCCTCGACCGCGACACCGACCCCGGCTTCGCGAGCGAGGCCGCCACCAACGGCATCATCGAGTTCATCAAGAACCCCGACAACGTCGACTCCGTGCTCAAGGGCATGGCCGACCAGGCGAAGAACATCTTCAAGTGACGGCGTTGCAGGAGAAGCCGCAGGCGGCGGTCCCCGGAGGACCGCCGCCTCGTCGGCGTGGAAAACGTGCCACCGCCCTCGCGGGCACGGACAAACTGGTGCTGGGGCTCATGCTCGGCATCCCCGCGGTCGTGCACCTGCTGTTCGTGTGGATCCCCGCGCTGGGCTCGGTCGCCCTGTCGTTCAGCGAGTGGAACGGCATCGGCGGCTTCGAGGACATCGAGTGGATCGGTGTCGGGAACTACGTCGAGATCTTCACCGAGTACCCGCGGTTCTGGCCCGCGGTGCAGCACAACCTCATCTGGCTGGTGTTCCTGCTCGTCGTGCCCACGTCGGCGGGTCTGCTGCTGGCGGTGCTGCTCGACCGCGAGCTGAGGTTCAGCCGGGTCTACCAGAGCGCGCTGTACCTGCCGATGGTGCTGTCGCTCGCGCTCGTCGGCTTCATCTGGCAGCTCATCTACACGCCCGACGGCGGCCTGCTGAACTCGGTGCTGGGCCTCGACAAACCGGTCGACTGGATCGGCGACTCGGACATCAACCTCTACGCGGTGCTCGTCGCCGCGGCCTGGCGGCACACCGGCTACATCATGCTGCTGTACCTGGCGGGCCTGAAGTCCGTCGACCCGGCGCTGAAGGAAGCGGCGGCACTGGACGGCGCCTCGTCCGCCCAGACGTTCTTCCGCGTCACGTTCCCGGTGATGAAGCCCGTCAACATCGTCGTGCTCGTGGTGACGGTGATCGAGGCGCTGCGCGCGTTCGACATCGTCTACGTCATCAACAAGGGCCGCAACGGCCTGGAGCTGCTGTCGGTCCTGGTGACCGACAACATCATCGGCGAGGCGTCCCGCATCGGCCGCGGCTCCGCGGTCGCCGTGGTGCTGCTGACGATCTCGCTCGGCTTCATCATCACGTACCTGTACCAGGTGTTCAGCAAGGAGAACCGGACGTGACGGCGACCCTGGAACGCCCTGCCGCCAAAGCGAACAAGCGGTCGGTGACGCCCGCCAGGATCGCGCTGCACGTGTTCCTGGTCCTCACGTGCCTGATGACGCTGGCACCACTGCTGTGGGCGATGTACGCGTCACTGCGGACGTACGAGGACACTTCGGTCAACGGGTACTTCTCGCTCGCCGAGTCGCTGACGTTCGAGAACTTCGCCAAGGCGTGGGAGATCGGCAACCTGCCGCAGTACTACTGGAACACGCTGCTGATCACGATCCCGGCACTGGTGGTCACGCTGCTGCTGAGCTCGATGGTCGCGTTCGGCGTCGCGCGGTTCAGCTTCAAGTTCAACATCGCCTTGCTGATGCTGTTCACCGCCGGCAACCTGCTGCCGCAGCAGGTCATCGTGACCCCGCTGTGGCGGCTGTACCGGCTGATCGAGCTGCCGGTGTGGATGTCGGAGAGCGAGTCGCTCATCGACTCCCAGCTCGGCGTGATCCTGATCCACATCGCGTTCCAGATGGGCTTCTGCACGTTCGTGCTCTCCAACTACATGAAGACCATCCCGTACGAGCTGACCGAGGCGGCCCGGGTGGACGGGGCTTCGGTGTTCCGGCAGTACTGGCAGCTCACCCTGCCGTTGTGCCGGCCGGTGCTGGCGGCTCTGGCCACGCTGGAGTTCACCTGGATCTACAACGACTTCCTGTGGGCGCTGGTGCTGATCCAGGACGGGGACAAGATGCCCGTCACCTCTGCGTTGCAGAACCTCAAGGGCACGTTCTTCACCGACAACAACCTGATCGCCGCCGGGTCGCTGTTGGTGGCGTTGCCGACGCTGGTGGTGTTCTTCGTGTTGCAGCGGCAGTTCGTCGGCGGGTTGACGCTCGGCTCGACCAAGGGCTGACCGGCTCCTCGGTCACGTCATCGCCGCTCCACGACGATGCGAAGGGGCGGGGACCTCGTGGTCCCCGCCCCTTCCGCGTGTCTTCGGCTACCGGCCGCCGGTCTGCGGGTTGTGGTCCGAGATGGTGCCCCAGCGGCCCACCGGGATCACGATCACGCGGGCCTTGCCCACGACGTTCTCGATCGGGATGGCGCCGTCCGCGGGGGTCGGGTCGCCGTGCTTGCGCGAGTCCGACGAGTTGTTGCGGTTGTCGCCCATCACCCACAGCTTGCCCGCGGGGACGGTGACCTTCTCGAAGGACTCCTGCTGGCGGGGGCCGCCGTTGAAGTTCAGGTACGGCTCGTCCAGGGGCTTGCCGTCGACCATCACCCTGCCCTGGTCGTCGCAGCACTCGACGGTCTGGCCGCCGACGGCGATGACGCGCTTGATGAAGTCGGTGCCGCTGGGCTCGGAGAGGTTCACCATCGAGCCGAGGTCCTGGAGCGTGCCCACGACGAAGTTCGGGGGCTGCTGGCCGCCGGTCCAGTTCGGCGGGCCGCGGAAGACGATCACGTCGCCGGGGCGCGGGTCGTTGAACAGGTACGTGATCTTCTCGACCAGCACCTTGTCGTTCACGCAGCCCGTGCAGCCGTGCAGCGTCGTCTCCATCGAGGCCGACGGGATGACGAACACGCGCGCGACGAACGTCTGGATCACCACGGTCAGCAGGATCGCCACGCTGAAGATGACGAGCAGCTCTTTCCAGAACGGCTGCTTCTTCTTCGGCTTCTTCTTGGAGAACTTGGGTGACCTGTCCTCTTCCTCGTACGACGAGGAGGACGAAGCGGACGACCTGGACGTGGAGAAGCGCGTGGTGCGCTCGGAACCGTCTCCGGGGGGAGGCGTCGTCTCCCAGGTCGACGAAGAATCGTCGTTCACGCGATGACTCACACCCCCACCTTACGGACGTCCGGGTAGGCGCAAGGTGAACAGGGCACCGCCTTCCGGGGCCCTCCCCGCCGTCGCCGTGCCGCCGTGGCGTTGCGCCACCTGCTTGACGATCGCCAGCCCGAGACCGGAACCGGGCAGGGTCCTCGCCTCGGACGAACGGTAGAACCGCTCGAAAACGTGAGGTAGATCGGCATCCGCGATGCCGGGACCCGCGTCGGCGACCTCCACGACGGCGCTGCCGTCGCCGATCTGGCGGAGGTTCAGCCGCACGGACGAACCGGACGGACTGAACTTCACGGCGTTGTCGAGGAGGTTCAGAACCGCGCGTTCGAGAGCGCTGGAATCACCCAGAAGTGTCCACGGTTGGAGCTGCACGTCGAACCTCACGTCGTTCGAGGCGCGGCGGCGGGCGCGATCCAAGGCCCGTTCCACGACCTCGACGAGGTCCACGGGTTCGTGCACGACCTGAGGTGCGTCCTCGCGGGCCAGCTCGACGAGGTCGCCGATCAACGTCGTCAGCTCGTCGAGCTGGCCGCGGACGTCCGACTGGATCTCCCGCTTGTCCTCTTCGGACAACGTGGGTGAATCCGGGCGTTCCGACGCGAGCAGCAGCTCCAGGTTGGTGCGCATGGACGTCAGCGGCGTGCGCAGCTCGTGGCCCGCGTCGGCGACCAGGCGGCGTTGCCGTTCCTGCGACTCCGCGACGGCGCCGAGCATCGCGTTGAAGCTGTGCGTGAGCCGGGCCAGCTCGTCGTCGCCGGACACCGGGATCGGTCTGAGGTCACCGGTGTTCGCGACGCGTTCGGTCGCCTCGGTCAGCCGCTGCACGGGGCGCAGGCCCGTGCGCGCGACGGCCGTGCCCGCGATGGCCGCGAGCAGCACCCCGGCACCGCCTATGAGCAGCAGGACGACGCTGAGCTTGGCGAGCGTCGTGCGCTGCGGCGACATCGACTGGGCGATGATGATCGCCTGGTCCGGCTGGTACTCGACGGCGATGACCCGCGACTCGGTCTTGTGGTCGGTCCAGATGAACTCGTCGCGCTCGCCCTGGGCGACGTCCCACGCCTGCTCGACCGTCGGCGGGCGTTCGGAGCCCTGCGGGAAGAGCAGCTGGCCGGTGTCGGCGAGCAGGACGCCCATCTTCACGTCGCCCGCCGCGAGGAACGCCGCGGGGTACTTGCCGACGAAGTCCGGGGTGTTGATCTTCTCGCCGGTCGCCACCGCGACCGCGCGCGTGCGCAGGCTCTCGTCCAGCGCGTCGTACACGCTCTTGCGCACGATCATGTACGCGCCGAACGACACCAGCGCGACGGCCCCGGCGACGCAGAACGCCGCGAGCCAGGTGACGCGGGCCCGCAGCGACGCCCTCTGCAGGCGCCCCTGGGGTTCGTGGATCACGGAGGCGTCTCCCGCAGCACATAGCCCACCCCACGCACCGTGTGGATCAGCCGCGGCTCGCCATCGGCCTCCGTCTTGCGGCGCAGGTACCCCACGTAGACCTCCAGAGCGTTGCCCGAGGTCGGGAAGTCGTATCCCCACACGTCCTCCAGGATGCGGCTGCGGGTGAGCACCTGGCGCGGATGCGCCAGCAGGAGCTCGAGCAGTGCGAACTCGGTGCGGGTGAGACTGATGGGCCGGGCGCCGCGGCGGACGTCCCTCGTGGACGGGTCCAGCTCCAGGTCGGCGAACTTCAGCACGGCGGCCGACTGCGTCGCGGCGGCGTCGTCGTGGGCGGCGCGGCGCAGCAGGGCGCGGAGCCGGGCCAGCAGCTCCTCCAGCGCGAACGGCTTGGGCAGGTAGTCGTCGGCGCCGGCGTCCAGGCCGGACACCCTGTCGCTCACCGCGTCCCGCGCCGTCAGCACGAGGATCGGCAGGTCGTCACCGGTGCTGCGGAGCCTGCGGCACACCTCGAGGCCGTCCAGCCGGGGCATCATCACGTCGAGCACCATCGCGTCCGGCCTGGCGGCGGTCACCGACTCCAGTGCCTGCATGCCGTCTCCGGCCGTCTCGACCTGGTAGCCGTTGAACTGGAGCGAACGGCGGAGTGACTCCCTGACCGCTCGATCGTCGTCGACAACGAGGATGCGCATGAGGGCAAGTCTTGCCGAGCCATCTGAGAGGCGCCTGAGAAGGTCCCTAACTGCGGGTGTGAGTTCGGCGTTAACCATCCAGGCCGCGCGCGACCGGTGCGTTCCACTTCCGCCAGAGCGCGATCAGCCTGATGGTGATGATTATTGACGCGCCGATCAAAGCGACCAGGCCCTTTGGCAGCTTGGCCCACTCTCCCAGCGCGACGACGACCGCCCCGCACAGCGCTGCCACGGCGTAGATCTCTCTCCTCAGGACCAACGGGATTTCCCGAAGAAGAAGATCGCGGAGCGCGCCGCCTCCGATGCCGGTGGTCATCCCGATGAGGCAGGCCGCGTACGGCGGTGCGCCGAGCGACAGCGCGGTGGTGGTGCCGGACGTGACGAACAGGCCGAGCCCCACGGCGTCGAGCAGCAGCACCGACCGGCGGAGCTTCTCGAACTGCGGGTGGTACCAGAAGACCACCAGCCCGGTGACGCCCGCGACCAGCAGGTACGGCCAGGTCCGCAGGGTCGTCGGCGGGTGCACGCCGAGCAGGACGTCGCGGATGACGCCGCCGCCCAGCGCGGTCGTGAGCGCCAGGATGATCACGCCGAACACGTCCAGGCGGGCGCGGACCGCCGCCACCGCGCCGGAGGCGGCGAAGACGGCGATCCCGATCAGCTCCAGGACGATGAGCAGCACGGACAGTGAGACTAGTTAATCAGCGCGGTGTCGCATTCCGGCGATAGCCGTCCTCCATCCGCCCACCGGCGGCGGCCAGCACGTGCTCCACGACCGCGATGAACCGCTCCGGCCCCTCGCCACGCACCAGCGCCCGGTAGGAGTCGACGATCTCGTCCTCCTTGGCGTCGCGCAGCCGGCGCATCAGCCACTTGCCGTGCCCCAGCCACCGGTTCTGCACGACCAGCGCCAGCTCGCCCACGCAGGTCAGCAGCCGTGCCGCGACGAACAGCAGCTCGTCGTCGTCGCGGGCGCCGATGAGGTCCTCCAGCAGGTCCGTCGTGCCGTACCTGCGGTCCTCCAGCTCGGTCGTCGTCGCGGGTGGCGGGCCCGCGTCGAGCAGGACGCGCGCCTCGGCCCGCATCCGCTGACCGGTGCCGTCGGCGTCGAGCATGAGGAAGCCCTCCGCGCACATGTGCAGCAGCGGAGGGCGCCGGTCCTTGGTGTCGCGCGCGACGAAGTCCTGGAAGGACTCGACCGTGTGGCAGAACAGCTCGACCGGCCAGCCGCGGTGCACGAACGTCTCGCGGAACGCGCCGGGCAGGTCGTGGACGATCACGACCATGTCCAGGTCCGAGTTGGCCGTGTAGGTGCCGGACGCGACGCTGCCGCCCAGGAACGCCGCCCGTGCCAGCGGGTACCGCTCGTCCAGCACCTCGCGGGCGGCCTGGACGGGGTCCTTGTCCCAGTCCAGGGGCTGGCCGGTGACGTAGTAGTCCTGCTCGGGGTCGAGCGGCCCGAGCACCTTCTCGACGTCGTGCCACGCCTCCGGCACGACCTGGTGCAGGTCGACGAGCCACGGGTTGTCCTCGGCGTCGAAGAACGGCCGGATCCGCACGAACTCCTCGCGGGTGATCTCCCGCTCGCTGATCGACGCGCCGTTGTGCTGCCGCGAATAGCCCTTCAGGCGCCAACCGATGTTGTCGCCGTAGGCGTGCCTCACCTCGTCCTCGTCCCCCGCCATGTCCCTCATTGTTACTTGAGGACGCCTTTCGAGTGAACAGCGACGCGCGTCAGAAGAAGTCGGCGATCCGCGGTGTTCCCGCCGCGCCGGTGAGCTGGTCCAGCACCGCGGCGTCGGCCGGGTCGCCGTCGAGCAGGCCCGCCCTGCGCAGCGCGTGGGTGTTCTGGGCACCGGAGAACCACGGCCCCAGCGCCCGCGCGTGCAGCCGGACCGCGCCGCTGCCACCGGGTTCGAGCCGGACCGTGCCGTCCTCCACGACGAGCCGGTGCGGACCGGCGTGCCACGGCGCGTGCGGGTCGGCGACGTCGAGGTCCACGGCGGCGTTCGCGAGCCTCGGCCAGCCGCGGGCGGCCACGGCGGCGGGCAGGTCGACGACGCGCAGCATCCACGGCCTGGTCCGCACCGGGTGTCCCACCGGCGTGCCCGCCAGCAGCTCGACCGTGGCCGGGTCGGTGATCCGCAGGTCGACGGCGTCGAGCGTGCCGGCCCACGAAGCCAAGGAGGCGAGGAGGTTCAGCTGCGCCTCGACGTCCACGGCGACGAGGTCGAAGACCTTGAGGCAGCCGAGTTCGCCGTCACCGGTCTCGCGGCGCGCGGTGAGGTACCCGCGCAGGCCGTCCGGTCCCGGCAGCACGGTGACCACGTCCATCTCCAGGACCTTCGCGGGGTCGAACCGCGGCGGGCGCCGGTCGAGCATGCCGTCGACGGTCCGCGCCACCTCCAGGTAGCACTCGTGCAGCGCGGCGAGATCGCTCTCCCGTGCCGGCCGCGCCGGAATCCGCTCGCTCGGCTTCGGCACGACGAGCAGCCGGTCCATCGGGATCTCGATCCATTCGAGGACGCCGGACCGTTCCCAGCCGCGTCCCCGGTAGAGGGTCGGCACGGTCGCGTAGAGCGCGGACAGCACCTCGCCGTGCTCACGCATGTTCGTCAGGGCGGCGTCGAGCAGCGCGTTCGCCACGCCACGGCCCCGCATCGCACCGTCGACGGCGACACCGCCGACCCCGGCCATCGGGACCGCGGCGCCGCCGTAGAACTGCGCGTACTCGTTGAGCACGAGCGTCCCGGCGACCTGGCCGTCCAGCTCGGCGACCAGGCCGCGCCGCCCCGGTATCACGAGCCGTTCCGGCTTCTGAGGCGCGTTGAACGCGATCTTGTGGAGCCGGAACACGGCGTCCAGGTCGTCGTCGGTGAACTCCCTGATGTGCATGGGCTTTCTCTACCAGGTGAAGAAGCCCTGGCCCGACTTCTTTCCCAGCTCGCCGCGGGCGACCTTGTCGCGCAGCAGCCGCGGCGGCTCGAAGCGCGGCCCGAGCTCCGCCGCCAGGTGTTCGGCGATGGCCAGCCGGACGTCGAGCCCGACCAGGTCGGTGAGCTCCAGCGGCCCCATCGGCCAGCGGTAGCCGAGCTTCATGCCGGTGTCGATGTCCGCGGCGGAGGCGACGCCCTCCTCCAGCATCCGGATCGCTTCCACGCCCACGGCGACGCCGAGCCGTGACGTCGCGAAACCGGGCGAGTCGCGCACCTCGATGACGGTCTTGCCCAGCTCCTCCGCCCACGCGCGGGCCTTGGCGACGTTCGCCGGGTCGACGCCCTCGTGGTGGACGAGCTCGACGAGCTGCTGCACCGGGACGGGGTTGAAGAAGTGCATGCCCAGCACGCGCTCACCGGGCAGCCCGGCGGCGATCTCGGCGATCGAGAGCGAGGACGTGTTGGACGCCAGCACGGCGCGCGGGCACCTCGCCGCCGCGTCACCGAGCACCTTCTGCTTGAGCGGCACGTTCTCCGGCACGGCCTCGACGACCAGCTCGGCGTCGACCGGCAGCTCACCGGTGCTCAGGTTCGCGAACACCGCGTCGGCGTCGGCGAGCTTGCCCTTCTCCTGGGCCTTGCCGAGCGACCGCCGGACGGCGAGACGACCCTGTTCCGCGCGGTCGGCGTCGGCCTCGGCCAGCGTGACCTCGTGCCCGCCCGCGAGCAGCACGTGGACGATGCCCGCGCCCATCGTGCCGCCACCGATGACGACGGCCTTCACGCCACGACCTCGGCGCTGAACATGGCGACGAGCTCCATGCCGCCGATCTCGGCGAGGTTGGCGCCGGACGTCGCCCACTCCGGCGACTGGACGGCGGCCTTGAACGCCTCCTCCGACTCGAAGTACATCTCGGCGACCAGGTGCGGCTCGGTCTCGCCGAGGAACCCCGCGAAGAACACCCGCTGCACCCTGGCGACCTCGGCGCGCACCAGTCCGGGGACCGCGCCCACGACGGGCAGGTGCGACTCGAAGTACTTCCGGTCGAAGTCCTCGGGGTCCGCGGGCTTCTTGTACAGCGCGATGTACTTGATCATGTGACACCATCCTCTTCGACTCGCCGAGCACTGTAACGCCCGGGGTACCCAGCGGACTGGGGCACGATGGTGAGGTGCGGATCATCCTGCTGCGCCACGGGCAGAGCCTCGGCAACGTCGACGAGCTCGCCTACTGCCGCATCCCCGACCACGCGCTCCCCCTCACCGAGACCGGCGAGGAGCAGGCCGTCTCGACCGGCGCGACCATCAAGGCCCTCGTCGGCGACGGCCCGGTCGCGGCCTACGTCTCGCCGTACCGGCGCACCCGCCGGACGTTCGAGCTGCTGGACATCGACGCCGAACGCGTGGTGCACGAACCGCGGCTGCGCGAGCAGGACTGGGGCAACCTCCAGGACCCGACCGAGCAGGAGGTGCTCAAGCACCAGCGGCACGCGTTCGGGCACTTCTTCTTCCGGCTGCCCAACGGCGAGTCGGGCGCGGACGTGGACGACCGCTTGGCGGCGTTCCTGGACGGCCTGGAAGCCCGCCTGCTGAAGGACGACGCGCATCCGAAGACGGTGCTGATCGTGTCGCACGGCCTGACGATCAGGCTGTTGTGCCGCAGGCTGTTCGACTGGAGCATCGAGCTGTTCGAGTCACTGTCCAATCCGGACACCTGCGAGCACCGCGTGCTGGACCACGACGGCACGGGGTGGAGGCTGGACCGCCCGTTCGACCAGTGGCAGGACTCACCGGACGGGACGACCCAGCTACCCCCTGACACGCCCTCCCGCATTCGCTTTCCGTAACCACTTCCCCGCACGCGACTCCCCTTCGTGTTTGCCTCGTAGGACGCGGGGGCCCCGCGTGTTCGTGACGGACACGCGGGGCCCCCGCGTCCTAAAGGCATGTCACGGAGAGGCGTCGCTGTCCGCTGGCCGGGTGACATGCGGTCGTGGTTACGCGCGGGGATCAGCGGCGGGACAGCACCTCGGGCGCAGCGCTAGAGCAACCCGCGCTTGTAGGCGGCCACCAGGCGGCGCGGCACGAGGAGCTCCTTGCCGTCCAGCGTGCGCACGCGCACGAGATCGGGCGCCGTGGCCTTCCACTGCGAGCGGCGGTGGCGCGTGTTGGAACGTGACGTCTTGCGCTTCGGGACGGCCATCAGCGCCCTCGCTTCCCGTAGCGGCGGTTGAACTTCTCGACGCGGCCCGCGGTGTCGACGAGCCGTTGCGTGCCCGTCCAGAACGGGTGCGAGTCGGCGGTGATGTCGACGACGAGCAGCGGGTAGGAGTTGCCGTCCTCCCACTCGATCGTCCGGCCGGAGGTGGCGGTCGACCGGGTCAGGAAGGTCTTCCCGGTGGACGCGTCCTGGAAGACGACCGGGTGGTAGTCGGGGTGGATTCCTGGTTTCACAGCGCCAGCTTTCGAATCGAGTCCACAAAGGACAGTTCGTCGTCGGTGAGCAGCGCTCCGGCGAACGCCGCGGTGATGTGGTCCGGCTCCCCGACCGTGATCGCCACGATCCGGGTGGTCCTGCCGTCGCGAGGCCCGCCGGGGGCGACGTGCAGCCCGCCGCCCGCGGACTCCAGGTGCAGCGCGACATCCGGTTCGTCGGCGACCCAGAGCCGTCCGCGCGACCGCACCACCGTGCCGTCGAGCAACGCGTCGAGCGCCTCGTCCAGCCGGGTGGGGTGGAACGGCCGGTCGGCCGTGAAAACCGCTGTGGAGACACCACTTTCCGGCGTGAGCGGCACCAGCCGCGGCCGCGTGCTCCTGCGCACGACCACGTCGTCCGGCGTGCAGACGTGGGCGCCGGGAGCCAGCCGGCCGAGCACCGCGAGCGTCCGTTCGTCGGCATCTCCTTGCAGCACCAGCACGTCCGCCGCTTCGGCCTGCGCGACGACGACCTGGGCGACGGTGCGCTGGTCGGTGACCATCGACGCGTCGCCGAGCGCGTCGTCGAGCCAGGTCGCCGCGTCGAGCACGGTGATCACGCACTCCACGTCGGCACCGAGATCGCGGCGCACCACGTCCGGTTCCAGCAGCGGGTCCAAGTGCAGCACGAGCGTGTGTCCGCGGAAGGTGCCGAGCAGGTCACGCAGGTCCTCCCGCACGGTGCAGGACACGCACCCGTGCAGCAGCTCGACGTCCGTGGCGACGCCGTCGACCCATCTGCGCACGCGCCCTTCTCCGGCGACGTGCCGCACCAGCACCGATCCGGGCCGGTCCCGCCACACCCGCACGGCGACGTCGTGCTCCACCAGCCCCGCCACCAGGACGACAACGGTTTCCATGTGAGGTACCGTAGATGAAAACGAATGTCGTTTCAATCTGGAGGTAAGTCGTGCGCTGTCAGCTGACCGGCCGCGAGCCCGGCTTCGGCAACCGCGTCTCCCACTCGCACCGCAAGACGCGGCGCCGCTGGAACCCGAACGTCCAGCGGAAGCGGTACTGGGTGCCGTCGCTGAACCGGTTCGTGACGCTCACCCTGTCCGCCAAGGCGATCAAGACGATCGACCGGATCGGCGTCGAGGCCGCCGTGGCACGGCTGCGCGCTCAGGGGGTGCAGGTCTGATGGCCAGGGGCAACGACGTGCGGCCGATCATCAAGATGAGGTCGACGGCCGGCACCGGCTACACCTACGTGACCCGCAAGAACCGCCGCAACGACCCGGACCGCCTGGTGCTGCGCAAGTACGACCCCGTCGCGCGCAGGCACGTCGACTTCAAGGAGGAGCGCTGACGCCCGTCACGAAGGCAGGGCGGGCCGCTCCGTCGCGAACCCGGTGAAGCGGATCGCCGCGCCGGCCACGACCGCCAGCACGGCGAGCTGCGCCAGCAACGCGAGCACCCGGGTCGTGTGTCCGTCGACCGTGAGGTCGCCGCGGACACCGACCAGGAAGGTCGCGTAGAGGCCCCAGCACTGCAAAGCGGCCAGGCCCGCCCCGACGATCGTGGTGCGCAGCGACACCACGACGACGACCGCGGCGAGCAGGAGCAGGGACAGCACCGGCCAGGCGCCGGTGAACGTGGTCACGCCGACTCCGCACCCGAAACCCAGGGCGGCGCCGTGACCACCTCCCATTCTTCTCATCCGGCCGGTCTAGCGGCCGGATGAGACCAGCGCCACCTCTCCGGCGCGAAGTTGGCGCTTTCGGGTGAGGCACGATCGGTCGAATGAGCCTGTACGAGGTGGTGCACCGGCGCCGTGACACGCGTGCCGAGTTCACCGGTGAGGAAATCGCGCCCGACGTGCTGCGGCGGGTGCTCGAAGCGGCGCACGCGGCACCGAGCGTCGGCCTTTCCCAGCCGTGGGACTTCGTGCTGGTGCGCGACGAGTCGACCCGGCGCGCGTTCCGCGACCACGTGCAGGCCGAGCGCAGCGTGTTCGCCGCCCAGCTCGACGCCGATCGCGCGGAGGCGTTCTCCCGCATCAAGGTCGAGGGCGTCATGGAGTCGTCCCTCGGCGTCGTCGTCACCTACGACCCCGACCGCGGCTCGCCCGCGGTGCTCGGCAGGCACGCGATCGCGGACGCGGGCCTGTACTCGGTGTGCCTGGCCATCCAGAACCTGTGGCTCGCGGCGACGGAGGAGGGCCTGGGCGTCGGCTGGGTGAGCTTCTACCGGGAGGACGTGCTGCGCCGCCTGCTCGACATCCCCGCACGGCTCCGGCCGGTGGCGTGGCTGTGCGTCGGGCCGGTCCGCTCCCTGCCCGACACCCCCGATCTGGAACGGCACGGCTGGCGCAACCGGATGCCGCTCGACTCCGTTGTTCATTACGACGTGTTCGGCCGACGAAACTGAAACAATTTGTAGGCGCAAGGAGTTTTTCGCGATGCGTTCCGCCGAGGCCGGTGTCCCCGCCCCCACCAGCCGGAACACCCGGTGTTTTCATCGCCGATGAATTGCGGAGACGACCGCGTGACGTACTTGAAAACGGTGTCAGGCGACAACCGGCGCCGACACCGTTGACAAGCAGCCGCGCTACGGAATGATCGTCGATCGAGCCCAGGCACTGCGCTCCCCGCCGCGCGGCCGAACCCGCCAGGTGACGTGCTGCACCACCACCGGCACGGGGAGCGACCACCCCGGTAGCCTGTGCAGGCCGCTCGGCGAGTCGGAACGGAGTCGATGAACGAGTGGAGCAGCGTGATCCGCTGGTAGCGGGCCAGGTGCCGCGGCTGGACCGGGAGGTCCGCGCGTTGCTCAACGCTGGCCGCCTGCCGGAGGCGAACAGTCTTCTCGACGAGGTGGTCACCAAGGTGTCCCCCGGCGCCGACCGCTGGGTCCGGTCGGCCGTGCTGGTCAACCGCGCTGTGCTGGCGTGGCGCCTCGGGCGCATCCCGCTCGCGCTGGAGCTGGCCGCGGAGGGCTGGACCGACCTCGACGCGGACCGGTCGGACAGCCCCGCCGTCGCGCAGACGATGGGCTCGCTCGGCTACCTGATGGAGGGCATCGGCAACCGCCGTGCCGCACTCGACATGCTGCGGATGTCCGTCCAGGTCGCGCGGCGGGCAGGCAACACCGACACGCTGGCGCACTGCCTGCAACGCCTCGGCGGCTCGCTGAACTTCCGCGCCTGCGCCGGGCCTCCCGCTGCCGCACCGGCCGTCTTCGAGGAAGCGCTGGCCTACCTCGACGAAGGGCTCGGCGTCGTCAAGGACGAGTCGATCCGGCGCGCGCTCATGGGCGCCTACGGGCGGTCGTTGGCCGGTGTGGGGCAGTTGGAGAAAGCCGAGGAAGTCGGCGAGGAGACCCTGCGGCTGTCCAAGGACAGCAACGACCTGTGGGGCATCTCGGTCGGCAACTGGGTTCTCGCCGTCGTGCACCGGGAACAGGGTCTTCTGGAGAAAGCGCGCACACTCGCGGCCCGTGCGGTGACGAACGCCGAACGCGTCAACGACACGTCACTGCTGCTGCGGTTCTCCACGGAGCTCGCGGACATCTGCCACTCGCTGGACGACTCGGTCGGCGAGGCGGTGGCGTTGCGGCGGTCGATGCAGGCGGCGCGCACGGCGACGGAGACGTTGCAGGAGGGCCTCGGCCAGGCGCTGGAGCAGCGCCGGGTGGCCGTGCAGGCGCAACGGCTCGCGGTGGCGGCGCAGGAGGCCGCGGCGCGCGACCCGTTGACGGGCCTCGCGAACCGGCTCGGGCTGGAACGCGCCGCCCAGGCGCTGCTGGAGTCGACGGCGGCGCGCGGCCGGGTGCCGTGGCTGGTGCTCGTCGACGTCGACTGGTTCAAGAACGTCAACGACGACGCCGGGCACGCGACGGGCGACGCGGCGCTGCGCGAGATCGCCACGTTGCTGCGGCGCGAGTGCCGGGCGGACGACCTGGTGGCGCGCTGGGCGGGCGACGAGTTCGTCGTGCTGCTGGGTGACACCGGGCCGAACAGGGACGTGGGTCCGAACGTCGCCGAACGCATCCGCGCGGCCGTCGACGGGCACGACTGGGCGATGGTGCTGGGCTCGGTCCGCCGACCGACGGTGAGCATCGGGGTGGCGGCGGGACCGGCCAAGCTGGACCAGCTGTTCGCGGCCGCGGACATGGCGCTCTACCGCGCCAAGCGCCACGGCCGCAACAGGGTCGAGGTCGAGCCGTCCGCGGACGAGCTCCCCGAGCGAGTGTCGGGGAGCTGAGGGACGGCGTTCTCCCGGCGGACGGTCAGGCGATCAGGCCGCCGCGGTAGGCCACCAGCGCGGCCTGCACGCGGTTGACCGCGCCGATCTTGCCCAGCACGGACGAGACGTAGCCCTTCACCGTCGCCTCCGACAGGTGCAGGGTGCCGCCGATCTCCGCGTTGGACATGCCCTGGCCGATCAGCACGAGCACCTCGCGCTCGCGTTCGGACAGGCTCTGGAGGAGCCGGCGAGCCGGTTCCGCCATCCGTTCGCCGTCGGCGACGGCCGCGAGGACCCGTGCCGCGACTCCCGGGTCGAGAACAGCACCTCCGCGCGCGAGGTCGCGCACGGCCTTGACCAGCTGCTCCGGTTCGGTGTCCTTGAGCAGGAAGCCCGCGGCCCCGAGGCGCAGCGCTTCCGAGACGTACTCGTCGACGTCGAACGTGGTCAGGATGCAGACCCTGGGCGGGTCGGGCAGGGTCCGCAGTCTCCGCAGAGCGGCGAGCCCGTCCGAGGTGCGCATCCGGATGTCGAGCAGGACCACGTGAGGACGGTGCTGGCGCGCCAGGTCGGCCACCAGGTGTCCGTCATCGCACTCGGCGACGACCTCGATGTCCCCGACGCTGCTCAGGATCATGCGAAGGCCCGAACGGACGAGGTCTTCGTCGTCGGCCAGCAGAACCTTGATCACGACGCCTCCCGCGTTGGCGTTCCGTGCTCCCACATGTTCGTGATCTTCGCGTACAACCGCCGAAGGTCACGTTAATTCTCAGTTATCTCATCATGTGGTAACGGATTTTCGAGATCGGCGGCGGCGTTCACAGTTACCGGAATTGGCCGATGACTTCGCTGCGTAGACATAGCACCGGTCGTTACGCCTGACTGACGGAACTCAGAGTGACCGAACACGGATATCCCAACCGGTGGAATGCCCTGCCGAAACACGGATGTACACCGGTAATCCGATTCAGAACTCACGCACCGTTCGTCGTTTCGATCCAGATGAATGACTGCACCGATACAGACGCATCGCGGCAATCCGGCAAACGCGAAGGTCTTTCGCAATAGCCGTCGCGGAAAGTAACGTGCGTCACAACAGCCTGCCCTGCACGGAGAGGAGCTTCGCACGATGCGGAGAGCCAATCCGGTGACGACCCTGCTGGCCACCGCCGCCGTCACCGCCTCGCTCGTGATCGTCCCGTCCGCCACCGTCCAGGCCGCGGAGCCGCGTGCGGCCTCGTTCGCGCCGGACGACTACTGCCTGGGCCAGTGCGGCGACGTCGTGCCACCCGGCAACAACGGCAACGCGACACTCGCCGAGATCCTCGCCCACAAGGCGTTCGGCACCCGGCCCGCCCACTCGGCCGACCAGCTCGGCAAGTACGACGCCCTGGTCTCCGGCTACAGCGGCCTCACCAACGAGCAGCTGACGAACTTCTTCAACGACGCGTCGTTCGGCGTTCCGGCCGACCAGGTCGAGAGCACGGTCAAACCGCGCGCGGACGTCACGATCGTGCGGGACAAGAAGATCGGCATGCCACACATCACCGGCACCACCCGGTCCGGGACGATGTTCGGCGCCGGGTACGCCGCCGCGCAGGACCGCCTGTGGCTCATGGACCTGTTCCGCCACCTCGGCCGCGGCCAGCTGAGCGGCTTCGCGGGCGGCGCGCCGTCCAACCGGGCGCTGGAGCAGAGCTTCTACAACCAGATCGCGTACACCGAGGCCGACCTGCAGAAGCAGATCGACACCGCGGCCGCCCGAGGCGGTGAGCGGGGCCGTCAGGCGGTGGCCGACGTCGACGACTACATCGCCGGCATCAACTCCTACCTCACCCAGTCCGTGGCGGCGCGGAACTTCCCCGGCGAGTACGTGCTGACCGGGCACGCCGACGCGATCACCAACTGGAACGACATCCAGCCGTTCAAGGCGACCGACATGGTGGCCATCGCGTCCGTCGTCGGCGGCCTGTTCGGCGCGGGCGGAGGCGGCGAGGTCCAGTCGGCGCTCGTGAAGCTGGCCGCGCAGAACAGGTACGGCGCCGCCGTCGGCGAGCAGGTGTGGCAGGCGTTCCGGGCGCAGAACGACCCCGAGGCCGTCCTGACCCTCCACGACGGACAGTCCTTCCCGTACGCGGCTTCTCCCGCGTCACCCCAGGGCGTGGCGATGCCCGACGCCGGCAGCATCACGCCGGAACGGATGGTCTACGACGAGGTCGGCGGCGCCGGGGCGTCCGTCGCGGTGCCTGCCGCCGCGGACGTGGCCCGTGCGCGCGGGATCTTCGAGGACGGCGTCCTGCCCGCCGACCTGCTGAACAAGAAGCACGGCATGTCCAACGCCCTCGCGGTCTCCGGCGCCCACACCGACTCCGGCAACCCGATCGCCGTGTGGGGCCCGCAGACCGGCTACTTCGCGCCGCAGCTGCTGATGCTGCAAGAGCTCAACGGCCCCGGCGTGCGTTCGCGCGGCGTCGCGTTCGCGGGCGTCTCCATGTACGTGCAGCTCGGCCGTGGCGTCGACTACTCGTGGAGCGCGACCTCGTCGGGCCAGGACATCGTCGACACCTACGCCGTCGAGCTGTGCAACCCGGACGGCTCCCCCGCGACGAAAGCCTCGTCGTCGTACGTCTTCCACGGCGCCTGCGTGCCGATGGAACGCCTGGAGCGCAAGAACGCCTGGAAGCCGACCGTCGCCGACGGCACACCCGCCGGCTCGTACACGCTGGTGATGTGGCGGACCAAGTACGGCCTCGTGACGAGCCGTGCCACCGTCGGCGGCAAGGTCGTCGCATACACCTCGCTGCGGTCGACCTACCTGCACGAGGTCGACTCGATCATCGGGTTCCAGGAGCTCAACGACCCGGACGCGATCCGTTCCGCCGCGGACTTCCAGCGGGCGGCCAACAAGATCGGGTACGCGTTCAACTGGTTCTACGTCGACTCCCGCGACACCGCGTACTTCAACTCCGGCCTGAACCCGGTGCGCAAGTCCACTGTGGACCCGAACCTGCCGGTGTGGGCCCGCCCGGAGTTCGAGTGGGTCGACTGGAACGGCGACGAGAACACCTCCGCCGTCATGCCGTTCGCCGCCCACCCGAACTCGGTCAACCAGGACTACTACATCTCGTGGAACAACAAGCAGGCGAAGGACTTCACGTTCGGCGCCTTCGGCCACAGCTCCGTGCACCGCGGCGACCTGCTCGACAAACGGGTGCGCGCCCTGATCGCGTCCGGCCAGAAGGTCACCCGCGCGTCGCTGACCCGCGTCATGGCCGAGGCCGCCGTCGCCGACCTGCGCGCCGAACAGGTCCTGCCCGAGCTGCTGCGCGTCGTGGAGTCCGCCCCGGTCGACCCCTCCCTCGCGCCGGCCGTGCAGAAGCTGAAGGACTGGCAGCGCTCCGGCTCGTTGCGAAAGGAAACCCCGAAGGGCAGCAAGACCTATGCCCACTCCGACGCGATTCGGATTCTCGATGCCTGGTGGCCCCTGCTCGTCGAGGCGCAGTTCAAAACATCACTGGGCAATGAGTTGTACACCGCCCTGGTGAACGCCCAGCAGGTCGACGAGGCACCGTCCGACACGCACGGCGCCGCGCCGCACAAGGGCTCGTCGTTCCAGTACGGCTGGTGGGGCTACGTGGACAAGGACCTGCGCCGCGTCCTCGGCGACCCCGTGCAGGGCGCGTTCCCGCACACCTACTGCGGCGACGGCACCCTGACGGGTTGCCGCACGGCCCTCGTGACCTCCCTGCAGGCCGCGGCGGCCAAGCCCGCGAACCAGGTCTACCCAGGTGACGCGGACTGCGCGGCAGGCGACCAGTGGTGCGCCGACACGATCATCCACCGCGCGATGGGCGGCATCGCCCACGACAAGATCCACTGGCAGAACCGCCCGACCTACCAGCAGGTCGTGCAGTTCCCGTCCCACCGCGGCCAGAACATCACCAACCTGGCCCGGTCACGCACCGCCACCGCGTCGTCCCACGAGACGGGCTGGAACAACCTTCCTCCGTCCCACGCGGTCGACGGAAACCCCTCCACCCGCTGGGCGAGCGATTGGAGCGACAACCAATGGATCCAGGTCGATCTCGGCGCCGTGCAACAGATCGGTCGCGCTGTGTTGCGATGGGAGTCGGCCCACGGAAGCGGTTACCGCATCGAACTTTCCAATGACGGAACGAGCTGGCGCAACGTTTTCATGACAACCGTTGGCGATGGCGGCGACGATGTCGTAGCGTTCACGCCACAGGACGCGAGATACCTCCGGATGACCGGCATCCACCGGGCCACCCGCTACGGGTACTCCCTGTACGAGCTTGAGGTCTACAGCTTGTAGACCTTCGAGATGAGGACGCCGATCCACCCCCAGGGGTCGGCGTCCTCTACTTTTTCCGGGGTGTTCGTCAGACCCGGAAGAGGTAGTTCCTGACCTCGTCCCCGATCCTGCGCGTGGGCACCCATTCCCCACCACGCCAGGTGCTCATCCGGTACCCGCGTTCGGCGAGGAACTCCGCGACGTCCTTCGCCTGATACCCGAACCGCTCGACGTGCCGTTCCTCGATCTCCAGCAGGAACGCGGGCCGGAACCGCTCGATGGTCTCCTTGGCCCCCTCCAGGACCCGCAGCTCGGCCCCCTCGACGTCCGCCTTGACGAAGTCGAGCCGCTCGATCCCGTTCTCCCGCACGAAGTGGTCCATCGTGTCCGTCCGGACCACCACGTCCAGGTGCTGGTCGAACTCCTCGTTGGACCCCAGCCCGTCCGCCCCCACCGTGAGGAACGACCGCCCGGTGACAGGACTCCCGTGCCGCACCGGCACGCTCATGACCTCCCGCCCCGACTCCCCGGTCCCCAGCGCCACCGAGTGCCGGCGGATGTTGCGCCCCTCCCGGGGCCGCAACACGTAGGACAGCGCCGGATGCGCGAACACCAGCGGCTCGATGCTGTGCACCGTCCCGTGTGGACCTACCAACCGGGACAGGGTGACCGTGTAGAGCCCCAGCGCGGCCCCCACGTCGACACAGACGTCCCCCGGCCTGACGACCTTCCCGAGCCCGAGGAGCTCCGCCTCGGCATAAGGGGTGAGCCGGGCGAGCGCCCTCAACCCGGCAACCACCGCGGCACTGCGTAGTTCGGTCAGCACCCGGTCCAGCCTAGACGTGTCCGTTCAACTGCTGCCCGTTCGCTTGAGGCTCCCCGGCGGGCAACCCGACCTGGTCCGCGAACTCCGCGGCCACCCGAGACCCCCCGTAGACGCTCAACGCCTTGGCGAGGTGCTGCCGAAGATCCCGCCGATGCGAGTCCTCCAACTCCGGCAAGGCCCGCTCGACACTGTTGACCAGCGACTCCGCCCAATGCGTCGAAGGCTGCCGCTGCGCGATCTGCACGAGCTCAGCGAGCTGCCCCGACAACTTCACGGCCTCCTCGACCTGGTACCCGTTGCGCTGCAACCACCAGATCGTCGCCGTGCCGACGTCCGTCAGCACCTCGTCCCGCAGATACCGGATCTCAGCCCGTTCGACGTCCCGCTCAGCCAGCTTGAACGTGGAGTTCCTCAACAGCTCGACGTGCTTGCGAGCCATCTCGAGGTCTTCCTCCTGCACACTGATCCGAACGCTCTCGGCACGAGCCCAGATGTGCGTCCCAGGCACCTGCCGCTCAACAGCCAGCTCGTCCCCCAACTGCACCTGCAACGCCGCGTGGTGCACCAGCATCGCCTTACCGCTGATCTCCTTGGCCCGCTGCAACACGTGGTGGATGGCCGCACTCTTCGGCGAGTTGTGCCGCAACCCGGTAGCCAGATCGAGCCGCCACACCACAGTCAGCTTCAGCTGGAAGTCCAGCCCGTACACCGCACTGACCAACGGCGTCTCGAACTCCTGCTGATGACTGCTCGACGGCGGCACGAACGTGAAGTCGTCAGCACCCCTGGGCACCCGCCGCCGCCACCAAGACTTGACGGCGCCCAGCGGGCCAGGACGGAAGTCGGGCCACGGTCTGCTCACGCCCTCTGCGTACCTGACGATTTCGCCCAGCAGAAGGTGCTCTCCATCACTTCCCTCCAACGGCGGCACCCAGGTCGTTCGGTCCCTCACGGTGCGTGAGCGCCGCTGGTCCCCGCGGGGTTGCGGGCTTAGGTGGGGGCACTGGTCAACTCGGTCGCGGCGCCCCGGTAGACTGCTGACGCCAGCCCTAGTAGCTCAGGGGATAGAGCATCGGTTTCCTAAACCGTGTGTCGCAGGTTCGAATCCTGCCTGGGGCACCACCTTTCGCCGGGTGAAATCAAGCTCTGACCAGCGGCAACGCGGTCGGAGCTTGATCTTTTCGGTCAGTCGCTGTCAGGCGGAATCTGCCCCTCGTTGCCACCGTCTGCGAAACCACCGCGAAACCAGCTTCGCTGGTCTCCGGCCTATCGGCAGGAATCAGCCGCATGCATCCTTCGCTTGCTGCAACGACCGACTCTGCACCCCCTCAAGCTGCGCGTGCCTGTCACACGCGCAGCGACACCTGGTGAGCTGATGTACCGCAGGCGAGGATGATCAGTCGATCTTCGCGAAGTCCGAGTCTGGCGCAAACCTGGCCGCGTTCTGCTTGTACCGATTGACCAGCATCCGGCCAAGATCGCCTCCGAGCATGTTAGCGATCTGTGCAGCGTGCATGACCAGATCAGCCAACACAGGCGACAACTCTTCACCAAGCGACGGAACGTCTACTTGCTCAGACCTGTAGCTTTTGTGATCGTTCGGCTCGACAACCTTCGCGAGTTTGCCAACGGTCACCGACAAATGGAGATGGACATGCCGTAGATTCGCAAATTTAGGATCGTCGATCTCCCACATGTCGTCGTCATACAGCTTCTGAACTTCCTGCAGCGAACGAAGTCCTACTTCACAGTCAGCTAGCAGGCGGGTCATTTCGCCCATACTTGCCTCCCCAAGGAAACCCGAAGTCACCAACTACAACTTGCTCATAAAAATCGACCTCATCTTTGCAGTCCGGGTGCACGATCAACGCCGCACGCCGAACCTCATATCCGTATCCTGCCAGAATCTTTGAAACCTCCCGCTGAACGCGCCCGCCTACTGCACGATCATCAAAAATTAGGACACGCGCTCCCTTAGGGAAGTGACTAATAAGATTCGGAAGAAAAACATCCCAGCGCGTGGACTCATGATGAGCCCAACCGCCAGACTGGGCAACGTCCCTAAATTTGATGCAACTCGGGCTACGATGAGGTCGCTTAGGGAAAGTGACCGCAGTAAGCAGCGGCGGATCGCTACTTGAGTGCGCCAGACAGTATGCCGGAGCGACGTTTCCTGGCCCAGACATCGCAACAATGAAATCCGGCTTAAACTCTTTCTCAATGCGCCTGTGCAGTCGCATCAACATCGGAGTCAGAGTATCCCAGTCAAACTGAATCCTAATGCTGTCGTCCAACTCGCGAGAGTCAGCCAAGAGATCCGCTAGGTAAATCTCCAGGTCCTCATACTCACTACCGTAACTGATAACGTTATACCCAAGCTGCGTGTATCTTTTTTCGGCTCGCACCAACTCCTCGTCGCGCACTAGAACGACAGGCGCCGTACCCGACTCCCCTAAGACAGAGGCGACCCAAGTGCCGAGCGACGAGAAATTTGGATCCGCAAGCCCTGCCCCAAATCCGACAAAAACGATTGATTTCACAGCCATGAGCGAGCGCAGCAAAGCTTGCGAGCTCTGTTCACCAATGGCCTCTGCATAGCTCTTGTAGCCGAATATCACTGAGTCCGGCCTCTTCCAATGACCATGCAGATGAAGAACGTACTTGCCTGGCTCCTGAATCTCTTCCTGAAGCAGAGGAAAGTCCTTCCAGGTCGCAACATCCCGACCGGAGACCTCTTCGATAAGGCTATCATAATTGGTAGTGAGAATTGGTGCCTTAAAGCCAGAAAGGACCTGAACGATCCCTGGCGAGCTAACCTTCAGCTGTCCTACTGTATCCTTCAGCCACTTTCCGTAGTGATTTCCAGGAAGTCCCTTTAGTTCGCTCGTAATACGCTGCGCTACATCAAGCTTGTCAGCTGGCTCAGGAGAGTTCATGTCGTCTCTGCAGGCTCGAGCCCAGTCTCCGGCCAGTGACCGCCTCAGGTCGACGCAGCGCTCAATCCCTGCCTCCAGAAGACCGTTCCAAGATGCGACAGAATTCCCATTGGTGGCGGACATTGAAACACCCGCACCGACCACGAAAAGGGCGTTGTTCTTCTTGAGTGCAGCTACAATCTCGGATCTCAGATACCCGCTCAAGTGCTCTCCCACACGAGTCAGCCCGCACCGTGAGGCAGCCCTACTTCCCACCCTCACCGTTCAGCGGATTGACGCACTTTACATGGCGCACGCCCGACACAACACTCCAATAATAGGTTGACACATCAATCATTCGATACTGACCGAAGCTTCTTTCTGCTACTTTCTGGTAGCAACACCGCGACGTGCCGCGATAGCTAATTTGTTTAGGTTAACTAAGCGACTTCTGCGGGCATCAAGCGCGTTACACTTGATCCAAATCACATTACTTGATGCATATTCGACTCCAGATGGCCTATATTTAACTCTGCACAGTCGAACAAATATTCGATTTTCTTATTTACGATTTCTCGCTGCCCATCGATGCACTTCGCGTAGATCTTGAGCAGGACCTCCACCGAGTGCCCCGCCCGCTCCGCGACCTCGGTGGCCGGCACGCCCCCGTTCAGCCAGAGCGACACGGCCGCGTGCCTCAGGTCGTAAGGCCGCCCACCGAGCGGCGAGGCCACCTGAGCCGGAGTGAGCGCGTACGCGCGCGCGTCCCGCCAGACCCGGTAGTAGGTCGAGGACGACACCACGCCACCGTTCGGCGACCAGAACAGCCGCCCATCCGAGGCCACCCCAAACCGCTCGACATGCTCCCGAAGCCGCCGCACGTGGACGGGAGGGATCGGGACTGGCCGCACATCCTTCGCGCCCCGGTGCTTCAGCCCACGCTGGTCGTGCACCTCTCCCGAGTCCGTCCACCGCTTCCCCGCAGATGGGCGCGACTCACCGAGCATGAGCATCCCCCAGCCCTCGTCGGGGAGGGTGCAGTCGTCTAGCTTGAGCCCAAGCGCCTCAGCCGGCCGCGCCGCCGCGTAGTAGCAGGTCGCGAAGAACGCTTCGAGGTGCGCGCCCCGATCCGCGTTCCGCCGCCCGACGTACGACACCGCCGTCAGCAGCTCCTCGACCTGCCGAGGATTCGCCACCACGCGCGGGTCCACCTGGTCCACGATCTTCGTGGCCTTGCGCTTGATCCGGTTCAACGGGTTGTCCTGGATCAGCTCCCGCTCGACCGCCAGTCCCAGCAGGTTGAACAGCACCGCCCGCTTCCGCGAATACACGGTCGCAGCCGCGGACTTACCGTCGAGCTTCGTAGCCAGCGCGTCCAGGACCTCCCGCACCGCCACCGCGTCCGTCATGTCATACAGCGACCGGGAGTACCGAACCAGCCAGTCCACGACCTCCTGCTGTTCACGGCCGAGCTGATCGTCCCGAGTCGTCGGCGGCAACAGGTGACGCGTCAGCACCCCGCGCAGTTCCGCCAACTCCGGCCGCCCAGGCCCGTTCTTCACGAACGCCGCGCACGCAGTCGCCAGCGCATCAACCGTGCTGCTCCGCGTCTTGGCAGCCGAGTCCGGCCACTTCATGTCCACGTAGGACTGTGCGAACTCCAAGAGCGAGAGGGAGTTCTTGCGCTTCAGCTCCGACAGCGGAAGCCCGGTCTCCACATCGAACTCTTCGCCGAGCCGCGCCGCCCGCATGAGGTCGGAACGTCGGTTGATCGCCTGCGCCTTGTTCGCGAACCACTCCGAGTGGCTTTTCTTCTCCGTCACCCACCGCACGCCCCACGGCTTTGGCCGCTTCTTGCCCTTGGCCGTCTTCCGCTTCGTCCAGTCGGCGATCTCCCAGAAGGTGACCTTCAGCGTCGTCTCGCTCATGCGGCCCGCCCGTAAAGGTCATCCAGCCAGTCCAGGAAGTCCGAGCGCCGACACCGCAGCTCCCCGTTCGGAAGCGCGAAGCACCGAGGCCCCTTCCCCGTCTGCCGCCACTTGTAGAACGTGTCCCTGGAGACGTCCCCGCCGAGCGCTTCCAGCATCTCCGGAACAGACATCAACTCAGCCATCTCACGCGCCTTGCCGTTCATGATCTCCCCCGTTTACGCAGCTAGATGAGTTGCCGAACTTTCCGGCGGCCCACTCGCAGCCAGCAGCGCCGCCGTGTACTCGGCTTTCCATCGCCGCCGCTCAGCGACCGCGCTCAACAGCAGGTGTGCGCGCGGAGGAACGTTCGGGTCTCCGGGCTGGACGTTGTTCCAGACCAGCCGCTTCGGCTCGTCTTCGGGCTTAATCCCGACGTCGGCGAGCAGTTGCCGGACGAAGGTCTTGCGGTCGTGCTTGTGGTCGGCGAGCGACTTCCCGGACCACTTCCGCGACACCAGGACCCGCCGACCGGCGACCCCGAGCGTGGTCCGCTTGTGTGCCTTGCCCTTGCACTTGCCCGGCACCGTCGAGACCCGTGCACCGCGTGGCTGGACGCCGTAGAGCAGCCACACTGGGCACTGCGGCGAGCAGGGCGTGACCGCGAGCTCAGCGCACAACCGTTCCGAGTGCTCTTCCTGCCGTGTCGTCGTGGCCTCGAAGCACTCGTTGATGCTCTTGGTGAGGTACTTGGTCAGGTAGCCGATGTGCCTTCCGGCCTCTTCGGTGCCGCCGAGGATGCCCTTGGAGTGCACCTGCGTCCCGAACCGCGCCACGTGCGCCGGCCGCTCGACCTCATCGAGTGCTTCTTCCCAGGTAGGCAGGGCTGTCCGCGTGTGCGGGTCGACGAAGCCTTTCGCGTGGACGTCCCAGACCGGCAGGTTGTCGCCGCTGTACTTGATCTCATCGTGCGCAGGCCACCAGACCTGGTGATACGTGGCCTCAGCGACCGCCCGCAGCTCAGCCCGCGAGATGCTGCCCCGGATCGCCGCGTGCCAGTGCGGAGCCAGCCTCCGCTGCGGTTCGACGGTGGAGAAGTACTGGACGTCCCAGCCGACGCAGCGCCGCAGGTTCTGCACGAACCGGTCCAGCAGCGCCGCGAAGTGCACCGCGTCCCGAGCTGCCCGCCGATAGTCGTACCTGGTCGGGTCGACGGGTGTGCCGTCGCTGTGCACACGGCCGTAGCTGTCCAGCGTCAGCGTGAGGAACGTCGAGGGCTGGTACTTGCCCCCGAACACCCGCCCGACCGTGCGCTTGCTGACCGGCCGCCGAGGCAGGTTAGGTGCGTCCTGCCGCCGCCTGGTCGACCGCTTCCGCACCGCCTTGATCCGAGGCTCCAGGGATGGGAGTGAGCCGCGGACTCCAAGTTGCCGAAGTTCGGCGTCGACCTCCGCGACCTCCTCCCGCACCTCCTCCGCCCCGACCTCGTCACCCTCGTCGAGGGCCAGGCGGTACGCCTTGACCAGATCCGCCCGAAACGCCGTCAGCGCCCGCTGATCCTCGGTAGGGGCATCCGGCGTGAAGTCGGGTTCCTCGGTGAGGTGCCAGCCCTCCGGCACTGCGCCATCCGCAGACGCCGGTTCTTCTCCGCACACGTCGGACACACACTCGCCACGGTCGAGCCACACGGCAACGGCACGATGTCCACGCGTCCGGTATCGAGGTCGATCCGTTCCTTGGCCAATGGCCGGACGCACACCCCGTGCTCTTCGGCGACGGCGCGGGCGATGTCGAGCGCGGCCGGCTGTTTCATCCGCTCAGCGCGGGTCAGGTACTCGCTCATGCCGCCGCCCTCCCTTCGCCGCTGGTCGGGAACTCGTGCACGGTGGCCGGGGCGAGGTAGACCCCCAGCTCGACGAGGTCCGCATCGGTGACGTGGAAGGCCCGAGCGCGGTCCGGTTCGCGCTGCCCGTCCTCCTTCAGCCAGGCGACACCGGGCGTGTTCTCGCTGATCTCGTGAGCCGCCGCACCCCGTTGCCGGACGCCGTCCCCGAGGACCATGTCCACCTGAATCGGCTCGTCGAGGCGCAGGGCAACGCGGGTGGTGAACAGGTGGCGGAAGGAGACGACTTCCTTGCGCGGGTCCTGGACCAGGCCGACGACGGCGTAGCCGGGTGCGCGTCCCTGGGAGGTGATCGTCTGGACCGCGCGGGACGCTCGTTCGCGTAGGTTGCGGTCGGGCTGGTAGGCGATCAGGTCCGCCAGCTCGTCCATGATCAGCACCGTGAACGGCTCACCCGTCGACTTCGCCCACAGCCGCCGCACACCCCGGTACCGCGCGGCACGTTCCTTGACCTCTGAGGCGATTTCTTCGAGCAGCGCAACGGCTTCCGGCCCGTTGTCGTAGACGACCTTGTCGAACGCGTCCGGGCACTGACCCAGCTCCATGCCGCCCTTGGGGTCGATCCCGACGAGCCGGACCAACCCGGCTTTGATGGCCGGGGCGAGCTGCCACACGACCGACCACAGCACCGAGCCCTTACCCGCACCCGGCACGCCAACCACGAGCACCTGAGAGCCCAGGAGCTTCAGCCGCCACGGCTTGCCCGTCTCCGTCCGCCCGACGACCACCCGCTTGAGATCGACCTCCCCGATCTCCGCCAGCGGCGGCACCGCGACCGGACGTGACAGCGGATCGGAGTGGATCAAGTCCAGCTCCAGCACACGCGGCTTGAGCACACGGACCCGGCACGAGCGGGCGTTGAACGAGTGCGCCAGGTTCTCCCGCCGCGCTTCCCACTGCTCCGGCGACTGGGCCGGGATCATCCGCACCCGGACCTTGTCCCGCCAGCCCTCCGACCGCACCCGCCGCAGCTTCGGCCGATACTCGCGCCCCCGGTTCTCCCTGGTCAGCTCCGCCAGCCGCATGACGGTCCGCCACTGCGGCCCGTAGACCGTGGCCCGCCGCCACTCCGTCAGCAGCCGATACCAGCCGTGCCGCAGGAACGAGTCACGATTGAGGCCGTACCAGATCGCCAGCCCGCACGTGAGCGACAGCAGGGCCAGGACCAGCGGCGACAGCCCGAACTGCCGATAGCCGGCATAGCCACCCACGCCGAGCACGAAGGCCAGCGGATACCGTACGACCAGCGCTGCGACCTTTACCGCCAGGCGGACGGCCAGCCACAGCAGCACGAACGGCGCGAGGACGAGCTTGACCCAGCCGGGCAGCCACACCCACCACGGAACCCGTGGACGTGCGCCCTCGAACGGTGCCGGGTCGATCCACCGGTTGCTCTTCATCGCGCACCGCCCAGGCAGGCGACGCACTGGAACACGGTGCCGACGCTCGGAATGCGTCCGACAGGCCGGAACGCTCCCTCACCGGTGGAGCACGGCGCCTTGCAGGTCAGGCACTCGATTCCCTCCGCCTGCGCGGCGGTGAGTTCCAACGTCTCAACGGTGTCACCGTCGAGGATCACCGCGTAGGTGGAGACGGTTTGCTTGGCGGAGACCATGCGGTCCCACAGAAGTCGTTTGGTAGCCCCGTCTAGCGCACGAGTGCGCTCAGGCTCTACGCTCATCGCTGTTCACTCCCAGTTGGGTGAGCAACGCAGGAGCGGCAAGGTTGGTAGCCGGTTTCCGCTCCTGCGTCTCAGGTTCTCGTTACGCCGCAACAAGACGTGCGGCATCGCCGCGTGACCCAGCACGAGTCACACGCTCTGTCCAATCAGGACTTAGCTAGCTCTTCGCCGTCTCCGTGGCCTTGATCGCCTGGCCTTTCTCGCGCTCACGGTTGGCCCAGTACATGGCTTCGTGGTGGTGTCCCCGGTCTATCTCCGCGACCCGCGCATACACCTCCGCGGAGCGCAGGTAGTAGTCCCGCAGAACAGCGGGAGCAGCCTTGGGATTGGGCATGAGCTTGCTCAGCACGTCATGTGCCTCGCTCAGCGTCCGGACCTGGTCCGCCAGGCCCCAGCGCATGGAGTCAGGTGCGGGCATCGGGAGCCTCCTCCACCAGCGCGTGACGCCCTTCCCGACTGCCGAGGTGGTCAGCCAGCTTGGCCGCTTCCCGCGACAACTCCCGGCAGAACCGCATCAGCACATCCGAACCACCGGGGAAAGGCGGGAGCTGTATCGCGATGTTGACTGGGTCGAGGTAGATCGCCAGCGCGAGAACTTGAGGCGTCACCCGGACCATCGCCGCAGCGGCCTCACGTCCGGGTGTGCAGGTGACGTTGAACCCCATCACTCCCTGCCCTCCTGCCGAGCCGCCGACGCCTGAAGCGCTATCCACCCCTCCGCCAAGACCTCCTGAAGGCGGGGCACCGCGTCACGGTCGACGACGAGCACCGCCGGGAATGCCTTGCCGAACCGAACTTCGACCCGGTCGGCGAACGGCATGGCGAGGGGACGCATCGGGAGATCGGCGGTCACGTGGACACGCACCATGTCCGGCATCACGCGGCCTTGGCGGCCGGCTTGGCACCCACCGGCTTCATGCCCGACGCCCGCAGGCTGTACCCGAGCTTCGCGCGGCACCGGTGACGCTCACCCGCGTGCACCCCACGGCACGCCTTGTCATCGATCCACGGCGTCACCGTCAACCCCTCGAAGACCACCGGCCGCACGTCCGTACCGGGGATCGCCTCCGGCGGCACCGGCTGATGAGGCGCGGCAATCTTGACCGTGACCACCGCGTCCGTCTTGCGCTCCGCCGCCTGGTCGATCACCAGGACAGACCACACCAGAAGACCGGTCTCCTTGTCCTTTGAGGTTCCCCCGGTAGCTCGGAGACTTTCAAGCATGGTCCGATAGGACCTGAAGGGAGTCGTCCGTGGCAGCACCGAAGAAGTACCCCGACGAGCTGAGGGCTCGCGCAGTCCGGCTGTATCGGGAGTCGGACCCGAAGCCGGTGATCCGGCGGCTGGCCGAGCAGCTCGGGGTGCATCACGAAGCACTGCGTAACTGGATTCGGCAGGACGAGGCCGACCGCGGCGAGCGGGACGACAGGCCGACGACCAGCGAGTCGGAGGAGCTGCGCCGGCTGCGGCGGGAGAACGCGGAACTCAAGCGCGCCAACGAGATTCTCAAGGCCGCGAGCGCTTTTTTCGCCTCGGAACTCGACCCGACCCGGCGACGGTCGTGAAGCTCGTTGCGCAGCTTCGTGGCCGCTTCGGGGTCGAGCCCATCCTCCGGGTTCTCGGTATCGCCTCTTCCACCTACTATGGCTGGGTCCGGCGCCAGGCGGATCCGTCGCCGCGGCAGCGCCAGGATGCGGAGCTGGTGGCCGAGATCGTGGACGTCCACACCACATCCGGTGGCACCTACGGCAGCCCGCGGGTGCACGCGACGCTGCGCCGCCGCGGGATCCGGGTGTCACGCAAGCGGGTCGAGCGTCTGATGCGTGACCACGAGCTGCAGGGCGCGTTCCTGCGCAAGAAGTGGCGAATACCCTCGACCCGGCGTGATCCACGAGCGGCGCCGGCGCCGGATCTGGTCAACCGGGACTTCACCGCCCTGGCCCCGGACCGGCTGTGGGTGGCCGACGCCACCCGCATCCCCACCGGTGAGGGCGTGTTCTGGCTGGCCGCGGTCCGTGACGCGTTCTCCAACCGGATCGTGGGCTGGAAGACCAGCGACCGCTGCGACACCAGCCTCGTACTCGGTGCGCTGGAGTACGCGATCTGGTCGCGGGATGTCCGTGACGGGCAGCTGATCCACCACAGCGACCGCGGCTCGACCTACACCTCGATCCGCTTCGCCCAACGCCTGGCGGACAACGGAATCCTGCCATCGATGGGCTCGGTCGGCGACTCCTACGACAACGCGCTGATGGAGAACTTCTTCTCCACGCTGAAGATCGAGCTCGTGTACCGGAACTCGTGGCGCACCCGCGACGAGGCGGAGAACGCCATCTTCAGCTACATCGACGCCTGGTACAACACCCAGCGCATCCAGAAAGAGCTCGGCTGGCTCAGCCCTGACGAGTACGAGGCCGCCTGGCACGCCGATCAACTCGAGCCATCTATCATCCCTGCGTCCCCAACCGGAGCCAGGTAACCACCCCTCCGAGTTATCGGGGGAACCTCACTTCTCCTGCTCTGGCGGCAAGCCCTTCGCCCGCTCCTCCGCGCTCTGGAACTTGAGCACCGGTTCCACGCCCATCACGAGCGCACCCCTCGGAAATACGAAGTCGTGACCCGCCGGAAGCCTGCTCCCACCTGTGATCGCCATCGTCTTGCTCCTGTCGTTTGTGCCGCCTGACCTGCTGTCGGGCGTTCTCGACACCTACGACTTTCGGCGAAATGCGAGGACGCAAGCACCGCATAGCAGGACATCTCAGGACGTCTCTGTTACGTTGAAGACGTCCCTAGTCATCCCTCGGGAGGCTCAATGGCCAACGACCGCCTACGCGAAGCGTTGCTACGCAATGGCTTGAGCCTCGACCACGTGGCCCGCGCGACCGGCGTCGACCCGAAGACCGTCGAACGCTGGATCACCAAGGGCCGTATCCCCTATCCGCGCCACCGCAACGCCATCGCCTCGATGGTCCGCGAGACCGAGCACTACCTCTGGCCCGACGCGGTAGCCGCGGAACGCAAGGCCGAGATCGCCGAGTCCGAGGTCGTGAAGGTTTACCCGCACCGCAACAACATCCCCGCGGACTTGTGGGACCGGCTGCTCAGCGACGCCACCGAGCACATCGAGTGCCTGTCACTCGCGGCGCTGTTTCTGGTCGAGCGGCCGATGTTCGCGAAGGAACTGCGCGCGAAGGCCGAGAACGGCGCGAAGGTCCGGCTTCTGTTCGGAGATCCGGCCGGCCGTGAGGCGTCCCGGCGGTCTGAGGAGGAGCAGCTAGGCAAGGGCACTGTGGCGGCACGCATCCGCAACGCGCTGGCGTTCGTCCGTCCGCTGGTCGACGTGCCGAACATTGAGATCCGGCTACACAAGACGACGCTCTACAACTCGGTCTTCCGGTTCGACGACGAGATGATCGTCAACACTCACGTCTACGGGTTCCCTGGTGCGCACGCACCTGCACTGCATTTGCGACGACTATCCGCCGGGGACTTGTTCGAGACCTACTCCGAGAGCCTGGAGACCGTCTGGGCTTCCGCTAAGCGCGCGACGTTCTGAGGAGCCGCACCATGGCCCGCACCGACCACTATCACGACCCGAACGCTCCCAAGGCGACCAGCATCGTCGTGGCGGTCAGCGCGTTCGTCCAAGACGAGCAGGGCCGGCTGTTGATGATCCGACGCACCGACAACGACCTGTACTCGATCCCCGGCGGTGCGCAGGACGTCGGCGAGACCATCGGCCAGGCCGTCATCCGCGAGGTCAAGGAAGAGACCGGGATCGACGTCGAGCCCACCGATATCATCGGCGTCTATTCCGACCCTCAGCACGTCATCGCATATACAAACGGTGAGGTACGACAGGAGTTCTCAATCTGTTTCCGTTCCCGATTGGTCGGCGGCACATCGCGGACTAGCAGCGAGTCGAGCGAAGTGCAATGGATCAACCACAGCGATCTTCATTCACTCAATATCCATCCATCCGCCTCCGAATCGCACACGGCTTTGAGAAGCGCGAGTTTTCTTACTTCACCGCGTAATCGATTCCTGCCATACGGAGTCGTTCTTCAGTGCGCTCAACTGCGGCAATCAATTCTCGCGAGGCTTGCTTAATGAAGAACGAGACCAAGTCTTTCGGACCGTAACGCTCCCGGATTTCCGCAATTCGGTCATGTACGGTTGTAACACCGCCATCAGGCGTCGTGGTCATGTCGGCCCACCATAGAGCATCTCGCAGGACTGATTGTTCGTCGCTCCACACTCCAAGCTCTGCCGACAAGCCACGCAATTCCGCCTCTAGGTACGCGCAAGAATGATGCGCCACTAGCGCGCATACACGATCGGTAATTTCTATTTGTTGCAGAAATCGGGCGCCATCAAGCGCATGCATCCCGGTTCGCGCAATACTGGGAGCATATCCAATATCGTGAAGCACTGCGGCACTTACAAGAGTTATTGAATCGACTTCATCCAGCAGAGCATCAGCAGCAATCCGCGCCCGATCAGCACATCCCAGAACGTGCGACCATCTACGCGGGAGAGACTCGGCCAAATGAAGACGCGACACCGAGAAAGCCTGCTCAATCAACTTCTCCATTGAAATATCCAACCGCACCAAACCATCCTATATGCCTTCAGAACTTGAATGCTTCGGCTGGAAGCCAGCCCTGAAGCTTCCTAATGTGCGGGTTGCTCGGATCCCGATCAGCCCCACTATTGGTGTACTTCACCGCTAGTGGAATATCGTGCAGCATGACCGCAAGCCAAGCCATACGAGAATAATCCGTGGCAGTGGTCTCTTCCCTGGATGAATCCAGACGATCCAAAAGAGTCTGCACTAGCGCGGCAAGCTCGTCTTCCGGCATTTCGTCTAACTGCTTTGCCGTGTTCAGCGCGCTTAGACGCCACGCAGCTTCACTGGCGAGCTCATAAGGAGCGCCTGACTGAATACTCCTACTGACAAGCGCTTGCGCTTCGCCCACCGAATCACCCTGCTTGCGCAGCAGCGCAGCAAGCCGACCCCACGCCTGCAAGTTCTCAGGGTTCTCCTCAAGAAAATGTCGAACACACTCAATAGCTCGCTTGGTCCCAGACTCTGTCTGCTGTTCCTCACTCAGGTCGGCAAGCAGCATCCAGGCAGGAGGATATCGCCGCGCAATATGCTCCAGAACCGGCAAGTACGTGGCAAGTACGTTCGCCCCAGGCTCAGCTTGAATTTTTTCCGCGACTGCCCTAAACATACGGTTAACACGCGGCCGGATCCCCCTGCTGACATCGGCACCGCGAGCCGCACCGAACATCTGAAGGAACTGAAGGTCCACCTCGATAGTGCTAGCGATAGGGCTAACTTGCAACTTCTTCCTACCGAACAGAGAAGCCGCCAGGGGGACAGCGAGGAACTCATCACCTTCATCCGACCTGGAAATATCCGCCATCGAACTACGAACAAGCTGGTCAACGGCTTTTCCAGTATCTAGAGTCTCATCTGCCGCAGACCTCAGCAATGCGGCTTCCATCGCAAGTCTAGGCACAGCTGACCGCCAGCCACAGAGCGTCAGGAAGATCCGCCTAGCCAAGGGACTGAGCTGCGTGTAAGTCCGCTCAAACAGCGCTTGGAGCATGTCGTCTTTGCCAGCCACAAGCTGGTTTGCATCAGACCATTTATTCTGATTGGCAATCTCACCCAATAGCAACTTGGCCACATATGGATGGCCGTCAGAGTTATCAAAAAGCTGAGTGCAACGCTGCTCATTAAGGAGTCGTGTTATGCCGAGCTGGACACTCGTTGCAGAGATCAGCTTGTCAAACTCTTCACGTCGCATACCCCCCACCTCAACCGGGTAATCGCCCTTGAAGTCGCGTAGCCGAGTTGTAATCAAAATCTTATTGGGCGGTCGAATGTATGTATCGAGCCATTCATACATCGCCTGAGGATCCCGCACGGTTTCAAAGTTGTCGAACACGTACAGAAGTGGCTCTTCATCCGTTCTGCCGAGTTGATCTGCAAGGAACTCGACTTTCTTGAAGCCCTTCTTCTTCGCATCGGCAGGCTCGGTCAGATTTACGTATTCATCGGCAATATCAGCGATGCTGACTACGCGCGGCCTGACCAATTTAGGGCCTAGCGAGGTCAAGTCGACATCTCTTGCCGAGAACCACAAAATAGCAAAGAATCGACTTTTCTTCTCGTTCGCTGTAGCGATCCTATGCAAGACCTCCAGCGCGAGCGAGGTTTTTCCGGTACCGCCTCGACCAACCAGCGTGACGATCGCATGGCGATCGTTACAAAGTACTTTTTCCAGCAACTCTTCTAGCTGCGGACGGTCAACGTAGTCACGGTTACGCGACGGAAGGTTACCGAACAGTCCGCCTTGCATTTCAAGCGAACCCAAACCCTCGGTTTCGCTAATGGGCAGCTGCGTCGGCGGCGTCGTGTACTGCTGTGCGTCGAAATGCTTTCGCGTATCGCTGATGTACGAGAGCGTCTCGAACTTTGACCCGCTGTATCCACCGTTGCAGACAAAGAAGTCGCTTAGCTCTACATCAGAGAAGATGAGAGGCACTCTCGACGGAACTCCCCCAAATACCAGATACACCCCGTCTTCATACGTAGCTTCGTTCTGACGTTTGAGGTAATCTAGACACGAAGCCGCGTCGCTAATAGGAACCACTCGATACTTTCCGGAAAGATTCCTGTGCAGATAGGACCACTCTCGCTGGAACAACTTAAAATTGCCTATCACAGTCTCAATGGACCGCTCCAAAGCAGACACCATGCGAGTACTCGCACCGAGTGTTGTCGCGCCGTGTCCTCGGGTCTTATTTCTCAGCCAAGTGAAGTGATGAGCCCAGATCCTGGCAGCCACCCGATTCGGATGGTCTGACCAATAGTCAGGATCGATGATCCGGCAAGCCTCAAGGATCGAATTAAGCGCGACAGCCTGCCACGCTTCCTCATCCTTCAGGTCGTGATTCTTTGTGAGCTCAACCTTATCGTGTATAGCGTCGCCCGCCAGCGTGGCCGAGGAAGGTCCAGTCAAAAGGTCATCGAGTGCGGCGCACCATTCACCCAAGCCACTAGCCCGAACGAGAGCGTACTCAAGTCTGTACCTATGGCGGTCGCGATCATCCTGCGTAGCCGCAAGCATTCCTGCAACCATGATCTTCAAGGTGAGTTCGCCTAGATACATGAGTTCAAGAAAGACTGTTGTGTCGTCGCTGTCCTCACGAGACCGCACAAGTCGCTCCTGCATCCGTGTGATCAGCGTCATAGACATCGACACAGCGTATCTACCGGATACATCGTTTGGAACCCAGCGAGTCGTAACAGTTAGGTTCAGGTGGGTGATTTCACGTTCTGTACCTGATCTGCTACAGAGCGAGTCCGCAAGTTTCTTGCCGAATTGCGCTCTACGGGATCAAGGCCGCCGCTGGCGACGCGTCCCGCGCGTACGGCGAACACCTTCCATCCCGGCACTCCCGGCATCCGCTTCGCTGCGCCGGTCGGCCGGGCGGCGCTGCGCGCCGTCCTCCAGCCTTACCCCACCGACGAGCTCAACCCGTAGAGCCATGTCGGCCAGCAGCTCCCGACGAGCGCCGTCAGGGGCACCGCGGACTTGCCGGTCCTGGCGCTTGACTGCCGCGACGGCTCCGCCGCCTTGCCACCGATCATGAGCACGGCTCGACGAGGCTTGTCGGCAAGCAGGCAGCACGCCGACAACCCGCCCCGCGTGCATGACGAACGGCCAGCACCGACGCGTCAAGGCTAGAGGGCGTACCTTGGCTCGACGGCGCTGGCCGCGTGCAGCTGGGGGATCGGGTTGAAGGCCGGGAAGTGGCAGAACGCGAACCGCGAAACCATTGCGAAACGCGGAGCCCAAGCGCCACAACGGAAGCAGTCGAAGACGCAGGTCAGCAGGCATAGCAAGCCTGATGCCTGACGTGCCTTCCTAAACCGTGTGTCGCAGGTTCGAATCCTGCCTGGGCACCACCTTTCGCCGGGTGAAATCAAGCTCTGACCAGCGGCAACGCGGTCGGAGCTTGATCTTTTTGGTCAGTCGCCGTCAGCAGGAATCTGCCCCGTGTCTGCCGCCGTCCACGGACTGACCACCATGCTGCGCCGCATTGCCCAATCTGGGTGACACCAGCTCACACAGGCGACGGCACGGCGCCAAGGTGAGGGACATGCGCCTCGCTGCCCCGCTCACCCTGCTGCTCTTAACGGCCGCGTGCTCAGCCACGCCGCCCCCGCCCTCCACCGAAGCGCCAACGCAAGCCCCGCCCACCACGAGCGCGGCCCCAACGGCGAAAACCTGCACCGTCCCCAACGTCGTAGGCATGATCCACCAAACCGCACAGGACACGATGCAAGCAGCCGGCCTCTACTTCCTGACCGAGGAAGACGCAAGCGGCCAGGGAAGGCTGCTGATCAACGACCGCAACTGGAAGACCACCAAGCAGAACGTGGAACCGGGCACGGTCGTCGACTGCAACACGAAGATCCTGCTGTCAGCCGAAAAGATCGACTGACCAAAGCCTCACCACATCGTCAGACCACCATCGACGTTCAAGGTCTGCCCGGTGATGAACGCGGCATCGTCGGAAGCGAGGAAGAACACCGACCCCACGACGTCCGCGGGGACCTCGTCGCGGTGGAACGAGCGGCGCTCGCGTTGCATGGCCAGGAGCGGTTCTGGCAGGACGGCGACGGCGGCTGGGGTTACGACGAGGCCGGGGGTTACGAGGTTGACGGTGATCGGGTGGTCGTTGCCGAGTTCGCGGGCCAGGACGCGGGTCAGGCCCTGGACGCCTGCCTTTGCGGCGATGTAGTGGGCCTGGTGCGGTACGCCGAAGAACATTCCGCCGGAGCCGATGTTGATGATTCGGCCTCGCGAGCTCGTCTTCAGCAGTGGCAGCAGGGCTTGGATGGTGTAGAAGGTGCCGTTGAGGTTGACCTCGATGACTCGGCGCCATTCGTCGCCGGAGATCTTTTCGAAGGGCGTCTGCGGGAAGTGGCCGGCGGCGTTGATCAGGATGTCGATGGTGCCCAGGCGTTCTTCTGCCACTGCGGCCAGCGAGGCCAGACTGTCCTCGCTGGACACGTCGGCCGGGTGGACCAGCAGGTTGCCGGTGTCCCAACGGGTTCGCCAGGAGTTGAGGATCTCGGAGCTCAGGTCGCTTGCCAGGACGGTGTCGCCGTTCGCGAGGAAGCGGTCGGTGATCTCGGAGCTGATGCCGCCTGCGGCACCGGTGATGACGACGTTGCGTGGGCTGGTCATGGGAAACCCCTTCGGAATGCAGGAATCAGCGGGTGGTCAGGACTCCGCGGCGCCAGACGGCGCGGGTCGAGAGGGTGTCGGAGATGGACTCGAGCGGGTTGCCGGCCACCAGGAGCAGGTCCGCTCTGGCGCCTCGGCGGATGACGCCGCGGTCGTTCAGGCTGAAGTGCTGGGCGGGGCGGGAGGTTGCGGCGCGCAGGGCTTCTGCGGGGGTCAGTCCCGCTTCGACGAGGAGTTGTAGTTCGTGGTGCAGGCTGGCGCCTTGGGCCAGGCCGCCGTGTTCTTCTTCCGGGCGGGCGGCGTCGGTGCCGGCGAGGATGGGGACGCCTGCCTCGTGGAGGGCTTTGACGGTCCGCTCCGAGGTTGAGTAGTCGCCGTCGGCGTAGGTGTTGAACGAGCTGCGCAGGGCCTGGAGCCAGGCGGGGGTCAGGCGGGAGGCGACTCGGGGGTCCGCGGCCAGGTCTGTGCCCGGGATGCCGATGATCGAGCGGTTGAGGACCAGGCACGGGATCACGAAGGTGCCGGACCGGGCGATGGTCTCGACGATCTCGTCGGTGTGGGGGCGGTCCAGGAAGAGGTGGGTCAGGCCGTCCACGCCTGCTCGGAGCATGGTCAGGGTGGCGGCGTAGGTGAGGGCGTGGCCGACTGCGGGGATGGCGTGGTCGTGGGCTTCGCGGACGGCGGCGGTGAAGACGTCGGGGGGCAGTTCGGGGAGGCCGGGGGCGGCCAGGACGGTGCCTTCCTCGGCCAGGAGCTTGATGAAGTCGCTGCCCTCGCGGACTCGGGCGGTGATGAACGCGGGGAGTTCGGCCGGGTCTGCCAGACCCGGTAACGGGGCCGCTTCGGGGTGGCGGGTGCCGTCTGGGCTGATCAGGTTTTCCAGCGGGACCAGGAGTTGGTTCGGGTGGCCGCAGACGGCGGTCAACGGGAGGCCCGCTGATCTGATGTCGGCCAGGCGGTCGTCCTCGGCGATGCGGGCGCGGTCCTCCGCGGTGCGGGGTGGGCCGCCCATCTCGATGACGGTGGTGACGCCGAAGTCGACTGCCAGCGCCAAGCCCTCGTCGTCGGGGTGGCTGTGGGCGTCGATGAGGCCGGGTAGGAGGGTGCCGCCCTTGCCGTCGACCACGGTCGCGTCTGGTGGGGGTGTGTCCTGGCCGATTTCGGTGATGAAGCCGTCCGCGAACGTGACTGTGTTCGCGTCGATCAGCGAGTGGCCGTCGAAGACTCGGACGTTGGTGACGGCGTAGGACCTGGGGTTCACGGGTGGTGGCCTTTCTCTGCGGAGCGGCTATGTGTACGACCATACACATCATGTGTACGGGCATGCACATGTTCGGGAACCGGGTACCGTCTCGGTTTGTGTCCGGCCATGCACAGGAGTCCTCGGCGGAGAAGCGCCCGTCTCGTCCGCGCAACGCCAGTGCGACGCGTGAGGCGTTGCTGAAGGCGGCCAGGCCGTTGTTCGCGCGGAACGGGTATGAGGCGACGACGGTGAACCAGGTCGCGCAGGCGGCCGGGTTCTCGCCGAACCTCGTCACGCGGTACTTCGGGGGGAAGGAAGGGCTGTTCCTCGCGGCGATGGAGGCTCGGCTCAACCTGGAGTCGACGTTGCCGGGGGACGTCGGAGACCTCGGGCGGCGGCTCGCGGACCGGATCGCCGGGCGGTGGGAGCAGCAGGGGGACGGTGACCCGTTGCTGGCGTTGATGCGGTCGGCGTCGTCACGGCCCGCGGCGTTGGGCGCGTATCTGGAGCAGGAGTCGACCGAGCCCTTGACCAGGGCTTTCATCGGCTGGGGTTATACCGAGCAGCAGGCGGCCGACACGGCCAACGCGATCCAGTCGTTCGTCCTCGGGACTGTCGTCACGCGCCGGATGCTGCATTCGGGAGCGGTCGCGGCGGCGTCGGGGCCGCAGTTGCGGGCGTGGATGGCCGAGGTGTTGCAGCGGTTGATCGACGGTGGGGCGAAGAGCGGGTCAGCTGGTCTGCCCACGTCCTGAACGCACGTGCTCGATGTACGGCAGGTAGGCCGACAGGTCGCGGTGCGGTTCGTAGGTGCTCAGGTAGTAGTAGTCGGCGATGATGTTGGCCTGCTGCTCCGAGTTGAAGTCGGCGAAAGCCTTGCCGTGCAGCCCTTCCACGCCGCCGTAGTCGTAGAGGCTCTTGCGGAGGAACCCCGCTACGGCGGTGGGCAGAAGGCTGAGGACGCTGCGGCCGTGCTGGTACTGGTAGGCGTGGGTCAGCTCGTGCACCAGCCAGCGCTCGTACCGTGCGCGGTGCTGTGGCTTGGTCAGGACGCCCACGGGGAACGTGACGACCCGGGGCAATGTGCGGGCCACGCCGAAGCTGCCCAGCACGCCGCCTTCCGCGAGGCGCAGGGCGCTGAGGTCGAGGGCGTCGCCGAAGACCTGCTGGGCGATCTCGACCTCGCGCGGCTCCAGGCCGCGGCGGAACGTTGCTCGGAAACCCACGGCGTCACTTTAGATCGTGCGGCGGTAGCGCATCTCCTTCAGCTCGACGCCGCCCTCGGTCTCCGTGCGCGTCACGCCGTCGGCGCGGAAGCCGATGCGTTCGTAGAAGTGGCGGGCCCGGGTGTTGGTGTCGAGCGCCCAGACGATCACGTCCGGTTCGGAGCCCAGGGCGGCCTTCGCCAGCGCTGTGCCCAGGCCGGTGCCCTGGGCGGAGTCGAGCACGTAGATGGCGTAGAGCTCGAACGGTGCGTCGTCGTCGCGCGACGGGCCGGCGAACGCGAAGCCGGCCACCTCGCCGTCGTGTTCCGCCACCCAGACGTTGCCGCGGGGGATGAGGCGCTCCCACTGGGCTGTGCGGTCGTCGACGGACAGGTTCGCGAGGACGTCGTCGGGCAGCTGGCCGCGGTAGGCGGTCTGCCAGGTGCGCACGTGGACCGACGCCATCGCCGGGGCGTCGGAGGGAGTGGCCGGACGGACTGTCATGGTGCCCCCAGAGACACGGTGTGTCAGTGCTTTGTACCGCCGGGAGCCGCGGGCGGGCATCCGAATAACCGGGCGTGCTGTGACAGAACCCTGACAATCCACCTACGGGATCCGGACAAACGGCCGGGACCGTGGAGGTGTGAACGTCCATTGGAAACGGTGGGTCGCGGTCTCGGGGGCCGCCGTCGTCATCGCCGCGGGCGTCGTGGTCGGGGGCTCGTACTGGCGGCTGGAGAGCAACCTCCGGACCGTCGACCTCTCCGAGGAGATCGCCCACCCCAGACCTCCGTCGCCGCCAGGGCCCCCGTCGTCACCGGGCAGGCCCCTCAACGTCCTGCTGATCGGCCAGGACGACGAACGGTCCGACACCGCGATGGTCGTGCAGCTCGACGCCGCGGGCAGCCGGGCGCGCGTGGTCAGCATCCCGCGCGACACGATGGTGCCGCGGCCTCGCTGCGGGGACAGCCCGCCCGTGGCCGTCGCGATGTTCAACAGCGCCTTCACCACCGGTGGTGCCGCGTGCACGGTGGCGACGGTGGAGCAGATGAGCGGTGTTCGCATCGACCACTTCGTGCAGATCGATTTCACCGGGTTCCGCGATCTGATCGACCGGCTCGGCGGAATCGCCATCACGATGCCCGAGCCGATTGACGACGAACGGAGCGGGCTGCACGTTCCGGCCGGTCCGACGACGCTGAACGGAACGCAGGCGCTCGCATTCGTGCGGACCCGTTACAGCATCGGTGACGGCAGTGACCTGAACCGCATCAAGAACCAGCACCTTTTCATGCGGGCGTTGAGCGAGAAACTCGCCGGGGAGAACTGGCTCGCCAGTCCCGGGCGAACGCTGGACCTCGCCGACATCCTGACCCGTTCCATGGTGACGGACACGGGGATCGGGTCCATTCCGAAACTGGCGGACCTCGCGGGCAAACTCACCGCTTTGCGGCCGGACGCCATTTCCTACGTGACGCTGCCGACCGAGACCTATCTGCCCGATCCGAACCGGGTGCAGCCCCGGCAGCCGGAGGCGGACGAGCTCTGGAAGGCGGCCTGACCTAGCAGGCGGCGCCCTGCCACTCGGACGGCCGAGGCCACGGCTGAGGAGACCCCCAGAGCCCCTCAGCCGTGGACACGATTCCCCAGTTGGCCTCAACCACTGCGACGGTCTCCCGTTCTCGTGATGGACGTGGAGTCGAGGTTGTCGGACCACCTCGTTAGGGTGGGGTTCTGACGGCCTGTCCGGTGTGCGCGTCGCAGCTCAGACGGGTGGTCCTCGTTTTCCGGTCCGGACGAGGTGGAGGCTGCTTGGGACCCCGTGGCGTCTTCGCGGAGCGCTTCGCGCTGCTCTACGCGGAGGCAGGCGACCCGCCGCTGAAACGGGTCACGGAGTCGGTGAGCCGTGCCCGCCGGACGGACGAACGCGGCAGGCCGGTGCGGGTGCCCGCGCAGCGGGTGAGCGACTGGCGGCGCGGGCGCAACGTCCCCGCCAGGTTCAGCGGGCTGAGCGCCGTCCTGGAGGTCCTCGTCGGGGAGGCCCGCAAGCGCAGGCCCCAGCCGGCGGTCGAGGGTCTCTACGAGCTGGACAGGTGGCGGGCGCTGTGGGAAGAGGCGCTCGCGAGCCCGGTCACCGATTCTTCCGAAACACCGCCGCAGCCGGAGGAGAACGCGGTCTGCCCGTACATGGGGCTGAGCGCGTTCGGGCCGCAGGACGCGAACTGGTTCTTCGGCCGGGAAAGAGCGACGAACGCATTGCTCTCCCGGCTGGAGGAGAACGGGATGACGATGCTCGTCGGCGCTTCCGGCGCCGGTAAGTCGAGTTTGGTGAAAGCGGGGGTGCTGCCGCGGCTGAGCAAGAACGCCGTCATCATCACGCCCGGCACCGACCCGTTGAAAGAACTGGCTCTCCGCATTCCCGAACTGGTTCCCACGCTCGAAGCGGCGACCGGCTGTGAGATTCCGGCCGGGTTCGCGGCGGAGGTGCAGCTGGCGGTCGGCGACCGGGTGGTGGTCGTCGACCAGTTCGAGGAGGCGTTCACGCTCGGCGGCGACGAGAACCGGCTGCGGATCTTCGTGCACGCGCTGCACGCGGCGGCGGAGAAGACGGCGGTCGTGCTCGGGGTGCGGGCCGACTTCTACGCGCGCTGCCTCGACTTCCCCGAGCTCGCCGAGGCGTTGCAGAACCGCCAGATGGTGCTCGGCGCGATGTCGGCGACGGAGGTGCGCGACGCCGTCACGAACCCGGCGAAGGCCGCGGGCCTGCAGCTCGAACCGGGGCTGGTGGACCTCATGCTGCGCGACCTGGGCGCGCACAACCGGCGCGGCAAGGACGCCTACGACGCGGGGGCGTTGCCGCTGCTCAGCCACGCCCTGCTGGTGACGTGGCAGCGCAGGCAGGCGGGCCGCCTCACGATCGCGGGCTACCGGGCGGCCGGCGGCATCCAGGGCTCGGTCGCCACCACGGCCGAACGGGCCTGGTCCGACCTCGACGAGCCGGCGCGGGCCGCCGCGCGGCAGCTGCTGCTGCGCCTGGTCAGGGTCGGCGACGACACGCAGGACACCCGCCGCCGGTCGAGCCGCCACAGCCTGCTGGAGGCCAGCACGAACCTCGCCGCCACCGAACGGGCGCTGGAGGTCCTCACCCGTGCCCGGCTGATCACGCTCGACGCGGCGGCGGTGGAGATCACGCACGAGGCGTTGCTGCACGCGTGGCCGCGGCTGCGCGGCTGGATCGACGAGGACCGCGCGGGCAACCTGGCCCGGCAGCGGCTGGAGGAGGACGCGGCGGCGTGGTCGACGCAGGGCCGCGACTCGTCGTTGCTCTATCGCGGCGCACGGCTGGAAGGCGTGCGGCAGCAGCAGGACGTCACGGCGGTCGCGAAGCAGTTCGTGCACGCGTCCGAGCGCCAGCACCGCAAGAACGTGTGGCTGGGCCGCAGCGCCGTCGCGCTCGTGGTGGTGTTCGCGCTGATCGCGGCGAGTGCGGCCGTGATAGCGGTGCGGCAGCGCAACGACGCGCGGTTCCGCCAGGTCGTGGCGGAGGCGGACCGGCTGTCGGCGTCGGACCCGTCGGTGTCGGCGCGGCTGTGGCTCGTCGCGCACCGGATGCGCCCCGACGACCAGGCGGTGAGCGCGAAGCTGCTCGCCACGCAGCAGGTCCCGCTCGCCGTGCCGCTCTCCGGGCACACCGGGGCGGTCTACCTGACGACGTTCAGCCCGGACGGCACGCTCCTCGCGACGGCGAGCTACGACCGGACCGCGCGGCTGTGGGACGTGCGGGACCGCTTCGCCCCGAAGCAGCTCGCGGTCCTCTCCGGGCACGACGACTGGGTCAGCTCCGCCGTCTTCAGCCCGGACGGCAGGACGCTCGCCACCACCGGCCAGGACGCGACGATCCGGCTCTGGGACGTCACCGACCCGGCCTCCGCCAAGGCCCTCAAGCGGATCGAGACCGGCAACGGCACCTCCTACCTGCTGGAGTTCAGCCCGGACGGCACGCTGCTCGCGGCGGCGAACGAGGACAGGTCGGCCCGGCTGTGGGACGTCCGCGACCCGGCGAACGCCGAGCCGGTCGGCGAACCGCTGCGCGACCACTCCGCCGCCGTCCGGTCACTCGCGTTCAGCCCGGACGGCAGGACGCTCGCCACCACCGGCGACGACGAGACCGTGCGGCTGTGGGACGTGGCCACGCGGACCAGGATCGGCAAGACGATGACCGGGCACAGCCTCGGCGTCCACTCGGTGGCGTTCAGCGGCGACGGCAAGCTGCTCGCGAGCGGCGGCGACGACAAGATCGTGCGGCTGTGGGACCCGGCGACGCAGGAACCGGTCGGGCAGCCGCTGGCCGGCCACACGGGGTCGGTGTGGTCGGTGAAGTTCCGGCCGGACAGCAGGGTGCTCGCGTCCGGCTCGGCCGACGCGACCGTGCGGCTGTGGAACCTCGCCGACCCGGCGGTGCCCAGCCCGGTCGGCAGGCCGCTGTCCGCGCCCGGCGCGAGCCTCTTCGCCGTCGGCTTCAGCCCGGACGGCACCGCGCTCGCGACCGGGGCGCTGGAGAACGCCGTGCAGCTGTGGTCGTTGCCGCAGAGGATGCTGCTCGGCCACACCTCCCACGTGCCGGTGCCCTCGTTCCGCCCGGACGGCGAGGTCCTCGCGACCGGGTCCGGCGACAAGACGGTGCGGCTGTGGGACATCGCCGACCCCGGCCACCCCCAGCAGCTCGGACCCCCGCTGACCGGGCACGAGCGCATGGTGAGCGCGCCCGCGTTCCGGCCGGACGGCAAGGTCCTCGCGACCGCGGGCGGCGACCAGACGGTGCGGCTGTGGGACGTCGCCGACCCGCGGAACGCGCGGCAGCTCGGCGAGCCGCTCGTGCTGCCGAACCGGTTCTCGGCGCGGGTGGTGTTCCGCCCGGACGGCGAGGTGCTGCTGACCAGCCACACCGACGACTCCGTGCGGCTGTGGGACGTGCGCGACCCGGCGCGGCCCGTGCCGCTCGGCGAGCCGCTGACCGGCCACGACGGGTACGTCAACGAGGCCGCGTTCAGCCCGGACGGCCGCACGGTCGCCACCGCGAGCAGCGACAGGACGGTCCGGCTGTGGGACGTGGGCGACCCGGCGCGGCCTCGCCTGCTGGGCCAGCCGATCGAGGACGCCCAGGTCGTGGAGCAGGCGCTCTTCACCGCGGACGGCGCCACGCTCGTCATCTCCGGGCAGAGCAAGGTGATCCGGCTCTTCGACGTGCGCGACCGCGAGCACCCGGTGCCGCTCAGCGAGCTGCACGGGCACACGGGAACGGTCGGCGGGCTGTCGATCAGCGCGGACGGCCGGATGCTCGCGAGCAGCAGCGCGGACAGGACGTTCCGGTTGTGGGACATCACGAACCCGGCCGCCCCGTCGTCGCTCGGCCAGCAGATCACCGGCGACTGGGCGGCGGAACCGCAGGTCCAGTTCTCCCCGAGGGGCAGTCTGCTCGCCACCGGCAACGCCGACGGCGTCGTGCGCCTGTGGGACCTCGACGTCGAACGCGAGATCGAACGGATCTGCACGACGACCCGGACCGTGCTCACCGAGCAGCAGTGGGCGGAACGCCTGCCACAGCTGGAGTTCGAGGACCCGTGCGACTGAGCGGAAGCCCCGGATCGAGCCGAACGCGTGTCACCTTGGGCACGTGATCGGTTACTGTCCGCGCCATGCGTCTTCTTGCTCGGGTCGGCAGCTTGCGCGCGGTCGTCGCGGTGACCGTCGGGTTCATCGCGCTCAACATGCTTCTCGTGGTGCTGGGCAACGTCACGGACTACAGCACGAACGAGGAGTTCGTGAAGCACGTCCTCGCCATGGACACCACCTTCGGTGAAGGGCTGAAGTGGCGTGCCATCACCAGTTCCGCGATCGTCACGGTCGTCTACGTCGCGATCATCGTGTGGGAGGCGGTCGCCGCGGTGCTGCTGACCGCCGGCACCGTCGCCTATCTCCGCGACCGGGAGGAGACCGCGCGCCGGTTCGCCTCCGCCGGTCTGCTGATGGTGGTGGCGCTGTTCCTCGGCGGCTTCATCACGATCGGCGGCGAATGGTTCGCGATGTGGCAGTCCAAGGACTGGAACGGCATCGGCGCCGCCCTGCGCATGGTGACCATCGCGGGCTTCGCGCTGGTCCTCGTGCACCTCAACCCGAAGCGGGCCACCGCGCCGTAGGCGGGGAACCGAACACCGGCCCGACACCGGCGTCGGCGCCGAGCTCACGCCACCAGTCCCTCTGCTCGGCGTCCTCGACGGGATCGACGACCACGATGCCACCGGCCTCGTGCACGAACCCGACGAGGTCGCCGAGCACGTGCGACACCAGCCCGTCCGGCCGCCGGGACCGTCCCCGCACCCGCACGGCCCGCACGCCGAGCGACTTCACCAGCTCGATCTGACCGGTGGCGCCGGTGAAGTCGCGGGCACCGATGTGGATGCCCATCTCCGACAACACCTCCAGGTTGTCGGCGGCTTCGCCCTCGGTGTCCTCGAGCACGTGCACGGGGAACCCGAGCAGCAGCTTCGACGCCCGCAGCCCGGTGTCCGCGAGCACCCGCCGCACGTCGCGCACGAGGTCGGGGCTCTTCGCCATGCTCTCGGTGAGGCACACGGCGAGGATCTCGTCGTGCTCGCACGCGGCCTCGGCGGCCCGCCGCAGCATCCACTCGCCGAGCGGCAGCACCAGCCCGGTGTGCTCGGCCATCGCCATGCACTTGGCGTGCTCGATCAGCCCGGCGTCGCGGTGCCGCCAGTTCAGCTCGGCCTCGACGCACACGCGCTCCGACCCGTCGAGCTTCATGACGGGGCTGAACACGACCTCGATCTCCCCGCTCTCCCACGCACCGGGCATGACCGCGGCGAGCGCGAGGTCCTCCTGCTCCCGCTTGTCCAGCATGGCGTCGTGCAGCCCCCACTGCCGCCGCCCGCTGCGCTTGGCCCGCCGCAACGTCATGTCCGACGCCCGCAGCACCTCGACGGGCCGGTCACCGGAGTGCAGCCGCGGCAACACCCCGATCGTCGCCGACACCGCCACCCCGTGCTCCCCGAAGTAGACGGGCTCCGCCAGCTCGTGCTCGATCATCCGGATCGTCGTGTCGACGTCCGGCGTCTCGGGCCCGTTCTCGACGAGCACGGCGAACTCGTCCCCTTCGAGCCGCGCCACCATCGCCTTCTCGGTGGAGAACACGGCGTTCAACCGCTCGGCCACGAGCCGCAGCACCTTGTCCCCGATCTCCCGCCCGAGCCCGTCCGTGATCACGGCGAACGCGTCGAGGTCCAGGTGGTACAACGTCACCCCGTGCTCGATGTCGCTGTGCAGCAACGACTCCAGCCGCGTGGTGAGGTACTGCCGGTTGGGCAGCCCGGTCAGCGCGTCGTGCAACGACTGGTACTGCAACCGCCCGCCGAGCAACGTGAGCTGGCTGTCGTCGTCGATCATCAACACGTACCGCCGCGGGTTGTCCTCCGCGTCCTTCTGCACGGTCGCCGCGAGCAACACCCGGAAGTGCTCCCCGTCCCGGTCGATCAACCGTGGCCGCTCCTCCACCCGCCGCATCCGCCCGTACCGCAAACTCGCGAGGGCGTCGTTGACGAGCGGAAGGTCGGCAGGCGCGATCAGGTCCGACAACGTCATCCCGGCAACGTCGTCCCGCCGCAAAATGGTGCACAGCGCGTCATTCGCCCGTTCGAGCGCACCATCGAGACTGACCATCGCGATTCCGGTGGACGAGTGCCGGAAGATGTCCTCGAACCGCTCCTCACTGGCTTGCAGATCGAGCTGCACAGCCCGGTTGGCCCGCAGCAGCGCCTGACTGACGCTTTCCTGCTGTTCCAACACAAACGCCTGAATAGCAGCTGTGTACGCAGCCGAAACCGCCCCGATCACCAACGCGGCGGTCCGCGCGTCGGCGCCCTCCTGAACGATGAACTCGGCCAGCACCTCCACCGACCGGGAGAGGCTCTCGGCCCCCACGCAGTGGATCTCCACCAACCGCGTCCCGACAACGGAGGCCACCGCCGCATCTCCGGCTACAGCCTCGGCGACGACGTTCAGCAGCTCACACAACTCTTCGGTGAGCTTGGCGGCGGACAGCGGAATGTAGGCAGTCCGGCCGACCTTCACAGCCCAGTCGTGCGCCAGTTCGTCACGCCCCTTGGGGCGCGACGGTCCCGCGTCGTCCTGGCTCGGCAAATCGATCCACCTGACCTGCTCGGCGAGCAACGGTGAGGAAGCCTACCGTCAGCAAACCACACCGCCCCAATGCGCGACTGCGTTCCCTCCATCGGGCGTACTGAAATCGCCGACGGTTACCGCCTTTATCCCCTCAATCGGAGCAATTTCGCGCAGAAAAGGCGCAACCCGGATCCCTTCTTTCGGCCGAAGTGAGAACCGTGTCACAGATCCGACGAGCCAGGCAGGACACCGGAGGACGGTCCACCGATCAAGACGCCACGATGTGCCGCAACTGGGCCAGCAAATCCGACCGGGACGTGGACCCCAGCCGCTGCCGCATCCGGGCCATGTGGTGCTCGACAGTCTTGGCGGAGATGAACAACCGGTCCCCCACCTGCTTGTACGTCATCCCCTCCAGCACCAGCCGAGCCACCTCCCGCTCCCGGTCACTCAACTTCCCGGCGTCCTCGGCGACGACGACGTCCCCGACCACCCGCCGAGCGGACACAGCCCGCCCCTGCAACAACCGGGCACAGTCGAGCAACCGGACCATCGCCTGCCGATCGGACGTCCGGATGGCAGCCTGCCCAGCGAGCCGGGAGGCGTCCCACCACAACCCGACGGCATGCAGCCCCCGGGCAGTCTCCTCAACCCGGTCCGCGTCGACCTTCCCGGCGACAACATCCAGCCAGCACTCGGCGGCCGCGGACACAACCGAGCAGTACCGGCTGCGATCCCGGTTCAACGCCAACGCAGCGGCATGCTCCTCGGCAAGCCCGGTGTTCTCATCGATGATCGCCGCGTGCAACAAGCTCCAATGCAGCTGAGTGGTCCACAACGGCGGATCCCCCAGCGACCGCAACAACCCACGAGCCTGCGCGAGGTGCGGCGCCAGCCGTTCCTGATCCCTCAACCGAGCCGCGGCAGCAGCGAACTCCCCAAGGGGCAACAGACTGAACAGGTCGACAGGATGCCGCAACACGGCTTCGCAAGCCTGCTCCCACGTCCGCCGCAAGGTGGCCAGGTCGGAGTTCCGCCGAGCCACCCCGACCTCCAGAGCCACGGCGAAGATCCAGTCACGAGGCTCGAAAGCCCCGCGCAGAGCCATCAACGCCTCACGAGCCACGGCGAGATTGCCCCGCAGCATGTGCAGCCAAGCCTGCAACAACCGGTGCCGCACGGACATCAGCACGCCACCGGTCCCGGTCTCCACGGCCCGGTCCAGCACCGACTCGGCGACGTTCGGCTCACCGCAGTGCACGGCCACCAGGGCGGCCAACGCGGCCGGGCTGTCCGGTAGCAACACCGCCCCACCGGCCGGTTCCAGCATCGACGACGCACGGACCAAAGTGGACAGTGCGGCCGTCTCCGCTCCGGAGACCGACTGCGACACACCTTGCAGCATCAGCGAAGCGGCCCCGCCCAGCATCGTGGGCGGCTGCGGCGGAACCTCCTCGAACCGATGGCCGGTGCCGATCAGCCCGATGCCCGCGAACGCGGCGGCGTACGGAGTGGCCGCCCACCGGAACAACTCGGTGCTGCGAGCCAGCTGCCCGCGATGCGCCAAAGCGACAGCCGCCACTTCGGCAGCGGTACGCCGATAGGACGAGTCGGCCGAGCCGATCACCTGGTCGGCGAGCCGCAACGCCCCGTCCAGATCGCCCGCCATCGCCGCCGCGGTCGCCCAGGACGCGGCGGTCTCACCGGAAGGCGCCCCGCCACCGGTGGACGCCTGGAACAGCCGGGCGGCCAGGGCCGGGTCGGACGGCAACGCCTCGCGGGCCGCGGCGGCGAACACGGGACCGCCGATACCGGTGTCCAGCAACGGGCGGACGAGCTCCAGCACCGGACCGCCGCGTTCCAGTTGCAGCTGCGCGAGCTTCTGCCGCACCGCGATCCGGCGTTCGGTGCGGGTCAGCGCGCCGACCGCCCGGTGCGCCAGGGGCAGCAGGGTGCCGTCCTCGGCGAGCAGGCCGGTGGCGCGGGCGGCTTCGATGATGTCGCTGACCTCGTCGAAGTCCTTGTCCAGCAACGCGGACAGCAGGTCCAGGCGCTGGGCGGCGCCCGCTTCCGCGGCCAGCAGGAACTTCTGCAGGCCGGGGTCCAGCCAGTCGAGCTCGGCGCGGAAGGCGGCGAGCACCTCCGCGGGGACCTCGGTCACGGCGCCGAGCCGTTCGACGTAGCCGGGCACGCCGCCGGTCTGGCCGAAGACGAAGTCCACCACCGGTTTCGGCGCGTGCAGGAACTCGCGGACCTGGTCACGGGTGAACGGCGCCAGCGGCACGACCACCGCGCCGCGGGTCAGGTCGGCCAGCGCGGCACGGCGGGGCCACGGGCGGTGGGCGAGCACCAGCAGGGGTTCGGTGGCCAGCTCGGCCAGTGCCGCGTCGTCCAGCAGGTGCGCGTCGTCCACCACGCGCACGGCGGGGTTGGTGATCTCCGCGAGCAGCGCTGTCTTGCCGTGACCGCCCGGTGCCGCGACGACGACTCTCAGGCTCGTGCCCACCGCGGCGTCGTTGACCCGGTCGAGAACACCTCGCACGGAGTCGTCCAGCACCAGCCTGGCTCGCGTGGTCACGCTCAACGGCCGTCCTCATCGTCGTCTCGGGAGTCGGAGCGGGAACGGCGCCCGCCGGGTTTCAGCGCGATCGCCATGCGCCTCACCCGCCTCGGCGGCAGCTCCAGCGGGGGCACGTCCACCGGCGGGCGGGGCGGTGGCGTGGTGAACTCGTCGTCGTCCGGTCGCTCGACCTCGCCGACCGGGAACCGCAGCGACGCCTCGCGGGTGTGCACCAGCACGGACGTGTCGAGCGGTTCGGGTTCGCTTTCGGGGCCCAGCACCACGAGCCGCGCGGCGAGGGCGGCGCCCTTGGCCACCGAGTGCTCGGGGGCGGCCTCGCCCAGGACCCGGCAGTCGACCGACGCGGACAGCGCGTCGCCGATCACGGTCAGCCGGCACGCACCGCCGGCCAGCAGCACCGCGTCGGGCTGCGCGGGGCCGAGCGCGCGCAGGAACGTGGCGACCAGGTGGTCGACGGACGGGCGGATCTCCTCGACGAAGTCGTCGCGGCCGATCTCCACGCCCCCGACCACCACCGGCTGGCCGGGCGCGGGCCGGGCGAGCGCCCGTTTCGCCGCCTCGCACTCGACGGCGGACACCGAGGCGTCCGCGCCGAGCCGCCCGCGCACCAGGGCGAGCAGCAGGTCGTCGAAGTCGGCGCCGGTGTGGTGGTCGACGCCCTCGACGTGGTTGAGCAGCTCGAACGTCCGGTGCTGCGTGCGCTTCACGACCGACGCCGAGAACGCGTGGCTGCCGAGCGAGAACACCGCCAGCTTCGCGCCGGGCAGCACGCGGGACCGGGCGGCGTGGTTCTCCGCGGCGGCCAGCGGCTCCGGCACGAGCGTCACGTCGTGGACGCCGACGGCGCGCAGGGCCGTGTGGAGCTGCCCGCGGCGATAGGGGCCCCACCCGGCCGGGTGAGTCACGGCCACGTGCCGGGGCTGTTCACCCTTGCGGGTGGCGACCTCGCCGATCACCCACATGACCAGCAACGCGGTCAGCTCCTCGGCGGAGCACGTCTCCGGCCCCAGCGACAGCGGCACGTCGTCGCCGATCCTGCGGGCGAAGCCGGTGGCCGTCCAGCCCGCGGGACCGGGCTCGCCGACCGTGAACGTCCCGGCCTCGGTGAGCTGCAGCACCGACGGGACCACGAGGGCGACCTCGGCGTCCCCGCCGCCGTCGAGACGGCACGCGGCAGCCGTCGTGCGGGTGGTCCCGGCATCGACTCCGAGTACGTATGGCACGTCTCTTCCTCACCTGTTCGCAGCAGCGACCAGTACCTACCGGGTGAACGAGAGACACTCAAGCGTCGCCCCTAATCCCCTAGGGGCTCAACGAGCGTCACCCAGTCAGGGAACGGGGATGGACTGGGCGTGATCCCCGATGCCGGGGGCGACCGGCTCTCCTAGCTTTCAGCCATCACCGAACACCCCGTGCCTCACCAGGAGTTCCCTCTGATGATCCAGCCCAGCACGCTCCACGACTTCGTGCTCAACCTGCTCAGCGACCCGTCCCTCAAGGCCGCGTTCGCCGCCGACGCTCAGGGCACCCTGGAGCAGGCCGGGCTCGCGGACATCACCGCCGTTGACGTCCAGGAAGTCATCCCGCTGGTCATCGACCTGCTCCCGGAGACCCCCGCGGGCCTGCCCGCCCTCGAGGGCGTCTACTTCGACGGAGTCGCGGAGGACGTTCTGGCGGAGGGGCCGCTCGGCGCCATCAGCCAGCTGCAGGCCGTCGCGTCGCAGCTGACCTCGTCGGGTCTGTCCCTCGACAACCTCACCACCTCCTCGGCCGGCCTCCTCGCCGTCGACGAGAGCGGTCTCACCGTGTGGGCCGGCACCAACACCGCCGACGTCTACGGTGCCGGTGCCGTCAAGGTCGACGGTGACTTCTCCGCCGTCAACGACGTGACCTCGGTCCTCGACCAGACCGCGTCCCCGGTCACCGGCACCGTCCTCGACGTGGCCGACACCGCCACCGCGACCGTCGGAGCGCCCGTCGCGGGCGTCGCCTCCGCCGTTCCCGGTGCCGACGGCGTCCTCGGCCACCTGGGCGGCGTGACCGGCCTGGCCCACGACGCGCTGGGCGTGCTCGGCGGCGGCGACGCGGGCCTCGGCGTCCTCGGCGTCTCCGGCCTGGACAGCATCTCCCAGGGCGACATCGGCGTGAAGACCGACGACACCCTCGGCCAGGTCCAGCACACCGCGTCGGGCGTCCTCGACACCGCGACCGGCCTGACCGGCTCCGCCACCGGCCTGCTGGGCGACACCGCCGGGGTCGGCAACGTCCTCGGCACCGTCACCGACGTGACGAGCAACGTCCCGGTCGTCGGTCACGGTCTCGACCTGGGTGGTCTGCTCGGCTGAGCCGGCACCCCACCGCGAACCGGCCCTGTCGCACCTGGACGGGGCCGGTTCGGCGTCTCCGGACGGACTCCAAACGACCACGAGGGGTGACGGGTTCGGTGAGAAACGTCACCGCGCACTCCGAACAGGCCAGGTCTGACCGGCTGAGACCGTCCGGACGTTCGAGGGTTTCACCCAAGGGGGTGAACACGGCACTATGAGCCAGGTGATGGCACCGCCCTGGCTCGACGTGCTCGACGAGACGATCGGGGCCTGCGTCACGCACCGGAGGCCCGATCTGGAGGCCCGGCTGCGCGAGAAGCGGGCACAGCAGCTCGACCCCAAGCTGCGCGTCCTCGTCGTCGGCGAGTCGAAACAAGGAAAGAGTCAGCTGGTCAACGCGCTGCTCAACGCGCCGGTCTGCGCGGTGGGCGACGACGTCACGACGACCGTGCCGACCTACGTCCAGCACGCCGAGACGCCCTCGGCGGCGCTGGTCCGCAACGCGTCCGCGAACGGCTCGATCTTCCACACGCCGACCGAGCGCATCGCCGTCCCGATCGAGCAGGTGACGAGGCAGGCGAGCGCCCAGTCGCAGCACGTCGTGCGCGCCGAGATCGGCATCCCCCGCGCGCTGCTCGACAACGGGCTGGTCCTGATCGACACCCCCGGCGTCGGCGACACCCGCTCCGCGCACACCGCGGGCACGTTCGCCACGCTCATCCAGGCCGACGCCGTGCTGCTGGTCTCTGACGCCACCGGCGAGCTGACGACGGCGGAGATGGCGCTGCTCAAGAAGGTCATGGAGGCGTGCCCGAACGTCACGGTCGTCGTCACCAAGATCGACCTCGTGCCGAGCTGGCGGGCCGTGGTGGAGCGCAACAGGGCCCTGCTGGCCCGCGCGGGCGTCCCCGCGAAGCTGATCCCGGTGTCGTCCGCGCTGCGGCTGCGCGCCGCGAAGACCGGTGACCAGCGGCTCAACACCGAGTCGGGGTTCCCGGAGCTGCTGGCGTGCGTGCAGCGCGACATCGTCGCCTCCGCCGACCTGCTGGCCCGCCGCGCCGTCGCCGTCGTCGCGTCGAGCGCGATCACCCAGCTCGTCACGCCGTTGCGCGAGGAGCTGACGGCCCACGACTCGTCGCACACGAGCGCGACGATCTCCACGTTGCAGGAGGCGCAGCGGCGCGTCGACGAGCTGCGCCGCCGCTCCGCGCGCTGGCAGAACGTGCTGAACGACGAGATGGCCGACCTGATCTCCGATGTCGAGTACGACCTGCGCGACAGGACGCGCCGGATCCTGCGCGAGGTCGAGAAGACCTACGACGAGGCCGACCCGGCGATCGGCTGGGAGAAGTTCGAGCAGTGGCTGGAGGACAACCTCAACGAGGCCGCCACCACGAACTTCGCCTGGCTGATGGAACGCGCGGAGTGGGTGGCCGCGAAGGTCGCGCGGAACTTCCCCGTCTACCGCGAGGACCTGATCCCCGGTTCGGTGCTGCCCGACGACCTGCTGGAGCCCGCGAGCAAGCTGGAGAAGCCGAAGATCGAGCCGTTCTCGGTGCCGCAGAAGGTCTTCACGGGTCTGCGCGGCTCCTACGGCGGCGTGCTGATGTTCGGCCTGGTGACCTCGCTCGCCGGGATGCCGCTGATCAACGTGATCTCGCTCGGCGCGGGCGCGCTGTTCGGCGGCAAGTCCATCATGGACGAGAGCGACCAGCGGCTGAAGCGCCGCCAGGCCGCGGCCAAGGCCGCCGCCCAGCGGCACGTCGACGACTTCTTCGTGAAGGCGTCCAAGGACGTCCGCGACTCGGGGCGGCAGATCCAGCGCTCGCTGCGCAACCACTTCAGCACGCTCGCCGAGGAGCTGCAGGAGACGCTGATGGAGTCGGCCCGCAGCGCGAAGCGCGCGGTCCAGGACGACCAGACCGAACGCGAGCGCCGGATGCGGGAGGGCCGCAAGGAGCTCGACAAGCTCGTCACGCTGTACAAGCGGGTGCAGGCGCTCGGGGGCCCCACGATGGAGCTCTCCGCGTGACGCTGGACCGCGTCGTCTGGACGATGTTGCAGGAAGCGCGGGGCATCTACCAGGACAGCCCGCGCGCCACGGCGTGGCTGCGCGCGCAGGCCGAGCGCTACGCCGAGCCCGTGCGGATCGCCGTGGCCGGACGGTCGCACATCGGCAAGACCACCGTCGTCAACGCGTTGATCGGCGACGAGTTCACGCCGCAGAGCTCGTTCGTCTGGTACCGCGGCGGAACCGGGCCGCGGGCGCACGTGTTCTCCGGGCCGAGCCGCCCGCACGAGGTCGCGATCGGCAGGCGGGGCGCGCGGCACCACGTCGAGACCGGCCAGTTCGACCGCGCCGACCGGATCGTCGTCGAGTGGCCCGCGCGGACGCTGCGGGACGTCGTGCTGATCGACACCCCGTCCGACGCGTCGCCGGAACAGGTGCTCGGGGACGCGGACGCGGTGCTGTACCTGATGCGGCACGTGCAGGACGACGACCTGAGGTTCCTGCAGTCCGCCCACGACCACCCGATCGCCCGCACGGCCGCGGTCCACACCGTGGCGGTGCTCGCGCGGGCCGACGAGATCGGCGGCGGCCGGATCGACGCGTTGTCGTCGGCCAAGCAGATCGCCCGCCGCTACCGGCGTGACGCCGCCGTGCAACCGTTGTGCCAAAACGTGGTCTCGGTCGCCGGGCTGCTCGCGGTGGCCGCGAGGACGTTGCGGGAGGACGAGTTCCAGGCGTTGCGGGCGCTCGCGTCACTGGGCCGCGAGGAGCTGGAGGACCACCTGCTGTCGGCGGACCGGTTCGCCGGCGAGCGGTTCCCGCTGCCGATGGACCCGGCGGTGCGGCAGGCGCTGCTCGAACGGTTCGGGATCTTCGGCGTCCGGCTGGTCACCGCGCTGGTGCGGCAGGGGTTCGACTCGCAGGTGAAGCTCACCGGTCAGCTGGTGCAACGCAGCGGGCTCGGCGAGCTGCGCGACTCGATCGCGGTCCACTTCACCGAACGCCGCGAGGTCCTGAAGGCGCGGTCGGCGCTGCTGGCGCTGGACGTGCTGCTGCGGATGGAGCCGCGGCAGGCCGCCCGCAAGCTGGTGGCCGACCTGGAACGGGTGGTCGCCTCCGCACACGACTTCCGCGAGCTGCGGCTGGTCGCCGCCGTGCAGTCCGGGCGCACGAAGCTCCCGGCGGAGCTGCAGACCGAGGCGCTGCGGCTCGTCGGCGCCGAGGGGACGGCCCCGGCCGTGCGGCTGGGGTTCGAGTACGAGGCCGACCAGCGGGAGCTGCGGGAGGCGCTGCTCGACGCGCTGGTGCGCTGGCAGGCGCAGGCCGCCGACGTGCACGCGTCCCACGACCACCGCCGGGCCGCCCAGGTCGTGGTCAGGACCTGCGAGGGCCTCCTGCCGCAGTTCCCCTGACCACTTCGCACCCCCTGCCGCCACACCCGCTCGCGTGTCACCCACACAGCAGATCACGGCACTCAACGTGACTTGCTTTTAGTACGCGGGGGCCCCGCGTACTCGTGACGCGAACGCGGGGCCCCCGCGTACCGCAGGAGAAACGCGAAAGGGACTCGCTAGCGGCAGGTGTTGTCACGGAGCGCACTGGCGGAAGGGCGGTCCGAGGCGGTGTCCGCTGGGGCACGATGGGTCTCATGGAACTCGTGCGCTGGCAGGACGAACACTTCGAGCCCTTCCTGCGCTGGGCCACCGACCGGAGGATGACCACGTACATCGGCGACGGCAGGCCGTGGACCGGGGAGTACGTGGAGCTGCGGCACGAGCAGGCGCTCCAGCACTGGGAGGAGCACGGCTTCGGCATGCACGCCGTCGTCGTCGAGGGCGAGGTGGTCGGGGTCGCGCAGATGCTCGAAGGCGACCTGGGCACGATCGAGATCGGCTACTGGATCGACCCGGCGCACTGGGGGCGGGGCCTCGCCACGCGGGTCGCCGAGGCGTTGCGGGACAAGGCGCTCGCCATCGCCGACCGCGTCATCGCGGGCCACCAGGCGGAAAACACCGCGTCCGGCCGGGTGCTGGAGAAGGCCGGTCTGACCTACTTCACCAGCACGTACCTGCACGGAAGACTTCAGCACTGCTACGCGTTGCAGCGGGGTATGAGCGACACCGGAGTGCTGCGCTACAGCGCTTTCACCGAAGACCCGGCAGGCGGCAACCCGGCCGGTGTGGTCTTGGACGCGAGCGACCTGTCCGACGCGGAGATGCTCGCCATCGCCGCGAAGGTCGGCTACTCGGAGACGGCGTTCGTGTTCCCGCGCACCGAGGAGCGCGTGTTCGACGTGCGGTACTTCAGCCCCAAGGCGGAGGTGCCGTTCTGCGGGCACGCCACGATCGCGACGTCCGTGGCGCTGGCCGAGCGGATCGGCGAGGGCCCGCTGACGTTCCACACGCCCGCCGGTGAGGTCTCCATCGAGACCGGCGGTGGCCGGGCGTCGCTGACGAGCGTGCCGACCAGCACCGAGCCCGCCGACCCCGAACTGGTGTCGGACGCGCTGAAGGCGTTGGGGTACACCGAGATCGGCGACGGACCGGTGCACGTCGGCTTCGGCGGCGCACGCCACCTGCTGGTCCCGCTGAAGGACCGCGACCAGCTGCGGGCGCTCGACTACGACTTCGACGCGTTGCGCGACCTGATGCTGGCGCACGACCTCACGACCGTGCACCTGTTCTGGCGCGAGTCCGCGGACCTCGTGCACGCCCGCGACCCGTTCCCGGTCGGCGGCGTGGTGGAGGACGCGGCGACGGGCGCGGCGGCCGCGGCGTTCGGCGGCTACCTGCGCGACCTCGAAGGGCCGCAGCGGTTCGTCATCAGCCAGGGCGAGGACATGGGCAGGCCGTCGCGCCTGGAGGTCGACGCCACGCGGGAGGACCGCCGCGTCACGGTGACCGGCGCCGCCGTCGTCATCCCTTGACGGGTTCCAGCACCACGACGGGGATCTCGCGGTCCGTCTTGCTCTGGTAGTCGTCGTAGTCGGGCCAGACCTCGGTCATGAGCCGCCACAGCCGGTCCCGTTCCTCGGGGCCGGCCGTGCGGGCGTGGGCCTGGAACTTGTCCGCCCCGACCTGCACGTGCACCACCGGGTCCTCTTGAAGGTTGAGGTACCACGCCGGGTGGGTCGGCGCTCCGCCCTGCGACGCCACGACCGCGTAGCCGTCACCGTCGGGCTGGTAGATCAACGCGGTGCGGCGCAGCTCGCCGCTCTTGCGTCCCCTGGTGGTCAGCAGGAGCGTGAACACCCCTGGCTGCCACTCGTGGCCATCGGCGCCGTCGGTCTCGACGTAACGCCGGATGTGCTCCTTGACCCGGTCCACGGGTGAGTCGCTGACGGACATGTGTTCGACGCTACTGCCGTGCGATGCAGGGTGCACGGCAGCAGCGTCGAACGAAGGGTGCGCACCCTCCCTGAACTGGGCCCCGAAAGTTGGACTGGCTAACTGAAGGTTAGGCCGCGAGGGCCTGGGCTCGGTATTCGACCGGGCTCAGGCCCTCGAGCGTGGTGGAGATGCGGGTGGTGTTGTACCAGCTGATGTAGTCGTCCAGTGCCGCGGTGAACTCCTCGACGGTGTCGAACCTGTTGTGGTGGAACAGTTCTGCCTTCAGGTGGCCGAAGAAGTTCTCGGCCATCGAGTTGTCCAGGCAGTTGGCCCGCCGTGACATCGACTGGGTCAGGCCCGCGTCGTCGAGCAGGGTGCGCCAGGAGGCGTGCTGGTACTGAAAGCCCTGGTCGGAGTGCACCAGCGGTGTGGCGCCGTC
>NZ_FNCC01000016.1 GCF_900100955.1 Lentzea fradiae
ACCGCTGACATAGCGACGCACGACCTCGAGCTTGAACTCGAAGGTGAACGACCGTCTGTCCGGCTTGTCCATCAGCGCTCCCGCGCTCCACAACCTCCAACGATCGTGCAAGCGTCGCACCGCCGCCGCGGACACCTCCAACCGGGTCGCGACAGCATCTCTGCCATACCCGGCCTCGAACAACGCAACAGCGGACTCCCGCTGCTGCTCAGACAACGAACTCTGTGGACGCAACGAACCACTCCCCGGAGAGTCGGAACTGGATTCCCAGTCCAACTTCCGGGGAGCGGTTCAGATGTGCGGTGGGCGGCCCTTTGGCGGTGTTCAGTCGATTCCGCGGACGATGTGGTCTTCGTTCTCCGGTGGCCATATGTCGCTGTTTTCCATGCCCACGAAAGTAGGTGTGGTGATTCAGCTCTCACTTGAGCACCGGTCGTCGTTGCCGGTCGTCGTGGTTCAGTCGTCGAGCAGGGCCACCGCACGAGTCCAGCCGGCACCGGCGCCCTTGATCTTGACCGGGAACGCGACGACGGTGAAACCGAAGTCCGGCAACGCCTCCAGGTTCGACAGCCGCTCGATCTGGCAGTACTCGCGGTCGCGGCCGGCGAAGTGCGCAGGCCACAGCACGCCCTGGTCCTTCGTCGCCAGGTACCGCTTGACGATGTCCGGGAACGGCGCGTCCAGGCTGAACGCGTCGGTCGCGATCACCTTGACCCCCAGGTCCAGCAACAGGTTCGTCGCGGGACCGTCGAGACCGGTGTAGTCGGTGAAGTAGGTCTGGGTGCCCGCGTGCTCGGCGGCACCGGTGTCGAGGATGACGATGTCCATCGGCTTCGGCGTGTACCCGATGCGCGCGAACTCCTTCTCCAGCACCTCCGGCCCGATCACGCCGGTGCCGTGCCCGCGGACGTCGAGCTTCACGCCGGGGTTGTGGAACCACTCCAGCGGCATCTCGTCGATGTGCCGGGGAACCCCGGTGCCGTACGTGGTCTTCGAGCCGTAGTGCGACGGCGCGTCGACGTGCGTCCCGGTGTGCGAGGTCAGGCTGATCCGGTCCAGCGTGAGGAACTCCGAGTCCCGCAGCACGGACACGTCGAACTCGATGCCCAGCCGCGCCTTCAGCTGCTCGGCCATGTGCTCGGCACCCTGTGCGGCGGTGAGCACCTCGTGCGTCACCGGGTCCGCTTCGTACGCGGATGCGTCGATGTGGGAAGACAGATCGATGATGCGCATGACGCTGAGCGTGGCGGGCGTTCCTTGAGCACGTCTCAAGACGCGGTGGGCATGGTTTTCCCAGTCTTGCACCGCTTTTCCGGAGGAGCCACCTCATGATCACCTTCGTCAACCGCTTCACCCTCACCGGTGACCCCGAGGAGTTCGAGAAGGCTTTCGACGAGACGGCCGCCTTCCTGCGCGAGCAGCCGGGCCTGATCAGATACACGCTGTCGCGCCAGCTCGACGACCCGGCCTCCTACATCAACATCGCCCTCTGGGAGAGCGCCGACGCCCTGCGCGCCGCGCTCGCCCACCCGGACTTCGGCAACCACGCCAAGGCGATGCGCGGCCTGGCGGAGTCCACCGGCGCGATCTTCAGCCCGCGCCTGTCGTTCGAAGCCTGATGGCCCCGCTGGAGGGCCTGCGGGTGGTCGAGTTCGGCGGCATCGGCCCCGGCCCGCACGGCGCGATGCTGCTCGCCGATCTCGGCGCGGAGGTCACCCGCGTGGAACGCCCGTCCGGCGGCCTGTCCGTGGTACCGGACGCCTCCCGCGACTTCCTGTTGCGCGGCAGGCGTTCGGTCTCCGCGGACCTCAAGTCCCCCGAGGGCCGCGCCGCCGTACTGGCACTCGTGTCGGAGGCCGACGTCGTCATCGAGGGTTTCCGCCCGGGAGTCCTGGAACGCCTGGGCTTGGGCCCGTCCGACTGCCTCGCGGTGAACCCAAGACTCGTCTACGCGCGCATGACCGGCTGGGGCCAGGACGGCCCGCTGGCCCAACGAGCCGGCCACGACATCAACTACCTGTCGGTCACCGGAATCCTGCACGCCATAGGCAAACCCCCGCTGAACTTGGTCGGCGACTTCGGCGGCGGATCCCTCTACCTGGTGCTGGGCGTGCTCTCGGCCCTCTGGGAACGCCACCGCACCGGCCGAGGCCAGGTGGTCGACGCCGCGATCGTCGACGGCGTCGCCTCGCTGGCCCAGATGATCTGGTCGATGAAGGCCCAGTCGGTCTGGGAGGACACCCCCGACGCGAACCTCCTCGACGGCGGCTGCCCGTTCTACGCGACCTACGAGTGCGCCGACGGCCGCTCCGTAGCGGTCGGATCACTAGAACCGCAGTTCTACGCCCTCCTGCTGGCCGGCCTCGACCTGACCGACGCGGGCCTCCCACCCCAGCACGACCGCGACGGCTGGCCCTTGCTGCGCAAGGCGTTCGCCGACGCCTTCTCCACCCGCACCCGCGACGAGTGGGCCGAGGTGTTCGCCTCCTCCGACGCGTGCGTGACGCCGGTGCTGACACTGGACGAAGCCACGTCACACCCACACCTGACGGCCCGAGGCGTGTTCACCCCGGACGGCGCCGCCGTCCCGGCACCCCGCTTCTCGTCGTAGCAGGCGGTGGTGTGGCCGGGCAGGCGGAGTGGTCGGGGACGTGGTAGCCGGGGGACTGAGTAGGCAGGCTGGTGGGGGAGCGCGGACGGAGCAGCCGGGCTGGCGGAGTAGCCGGGCGGCGTAGCTGCACCAGGCGGCCTCCAGGCCACCACCTGCCGGCCCCGCCCCGCCCGCTGCCCGCTCCACCCGGCCCGGTCCTGCTCGGCTCCGCCTCGTCCGGGCCTGCTCCGCTCGGCTCGGCTCCTCCCAGTCCCGCTCCGCCCGCCGCTGCCCGCTCCGCCTGGCCCGCTCCGCCTGGCCCGGTCCTGCCCGGCCCTTGCTCCTCCCGGCCCCGCTCCTCCCAGCCCGCTCCGCCCAGCTCCACCCCGGCCCGTCCCTGCCCGCGCACCCATCCCCACCTCCCACAAGCGCGCCCACCGCGCCTGCTCACCCACCAGCACCCACTCGGCGGCGTGCCCTGCCGCCGACTAGATTGGGTCTCCGTGGAACTGCGCATCTTCACCGAGCCCCAGCAGGGCGCGAGCTACGACGACCTGCTCCGCGTGGCGCGGACGGCGGAGGACGCCGGCTACGGCGCGTTCTTCCGCTCCGACCATTACCTGAAGATGGGGTCCGCCGACGGGTTGCCCGGCCCGACCGATCCCTGGATCACCTTCGCGGGTCTTGCCAGGGACACGTCCCGCATCCGCCTCGGCACGCTGATGACCGCCGCGACGTTCCGCTACCCGGGACCGCTCGCCATCAGCGTCGCCCAGGTCGACCAGATGTCCGGTGGCCGCGTGGAGTTCGGCATCGGCGCCGGGTGGTACGAGGCCGAGCACACCGCCTACGGCATCCCGTTCCCGGCGGTGGGGGAGCGCTTCGAGCGCTACGAGGAACAGCTCGCGATCATCACCGGGCTGTGGGAGACGCCGCTCGGCGGCACGTTCTCGTTCGAGGGCAAGCACTACTCGCTCACCGACGCGCCCGCGTTGCCCAAGCCGGCGCAGGAGCACGTCCCGGTGTTGATCGGTGGCACAGGCGCTCGCAGGACCCCGGCGCTGGCGGCGTCCTACGCGACCGAGTTCAACCTGCCGTTCGTCGGCATCGACAAAGCCGTCGAGCAGTTCGCTCGTGTCGACGCCGCGTGCGCCGAGATGGACCGCGATCCCAGCGAGATCATTCGTTCCGCCGCGCTCGTCGCGTGCGTCGGGCGCACCGACGCCGACGTCGCCCGCCGTGCCGCGGCGATCGGGCGCGAGGTGGACGAACTCAAGAAGAACGGCTTGGCCGGCTCCCCGGCGGAGGTCGTCGACCGCATCGGCCAGTGGCGTGACGCGACCGGCATCCAGCGCGTCTACCTGCAGATCCTCGACCTCGCCGACCTCGACCACCTCAACGACATCGCGATGGACGTCGCACCGCAGCTGACCTGATATATCGGATATCAGTCGATCCCGTATATCGGATGCGATATACGGGATATCAGCTCAGGGCGGCGCGGACGGACGACGGCGTCGGCAGCACGTGCTGCGCGAAGCGACGCCGGCGTCCGATATATCGCAGTTGCAGCGCCGGGTCGTCGAAGTAGCGCTTTTCCAGACCGTCCTCGCCGAGCACCAGCCGCAGGCCGCGTCCGAGCATCGACGGCGTGTCGAGGCCGAAGCGGTCGCGCAGCACGTCGGCGGCGGCGTGGTCGTCGAAGTCGAGGGCGGCCCGCCGGACGGCCTCGACGGGCACGAGCAGGTACGGCTCGTCGGCGTGGACGCCGTCGCGGTGCGCGATGCCGAGCGCGGTCAGCGCCTTCTGGTGCGCGCCGCCGTCGAGGCCGAGGTAGAAGCGCTCCCAGTCGCCGACCTGGATCTCACCCGACCAGGTCCGCACGGGAGCGGCGACCGCCTGTCCGCCGAAGGTGAAGCCGCCTGCCAGTGCCGTGACCGTGACACCGGCAGCCGTGAACAACTGGCGTCGGGACAGTTCCACGACGCACCCCCTCCGCAAGCGATGCCCGCGGTTCCCCGCCGCAGGGTTACGGAATGCTAGCGAAGGTGATACCCGGAGCGACGGGGCCAGAGCGGGTCAAAGTGCGGTCCGTCAGGGGGAGAGTGCCGTCGAGCGCCGCCAGCACAGCGTCACGGGCCATCGGCAGCACCTCGGCGACCGTCACGTCCCTGCCCAGTTCGTGCGAGAGCGAAGCGACGCCCGCGTCCGCGATGCCGCACGGGATGATGTCGCCGAACGCGTCGAGGCTCGCGTTGCAGTTGATCTCGAAGCCGTGCATGGTCACGCCGCGCTGCACGCGGATGCCGATGGCGGCGACCTTGCGCTCGGGGCCGCGGTCGTCGGCGGGCAGCCACACGCCGCTGCGGCCCTCGACCCGGCCGGTGTGCACGCCGAGCCGGTCGCAGACCTCGATGAGGCCCTGCTCGACGCGGCGGACGTAGTCGACGACGTCCATCGGCTCCGCCAGCTTCACGATCGGGTAGCCGACCAGCTGCCCAGGACCGTGCCAGGTGATCTTGCCGCCGCGGTCGACGTCGATGACCGGCGTGCCGCTCCCGCGCGGGCGCTCCTCGTCAAGGGTGCGCCGGCCGCACGTGTAGACGGGCGGGTGCTCGAGCAGCAGGAGCGTGTCCGGGCCGGTGCCGTTCGCGCGTTCCTCCGCGATCTCCTTCTGGAGGTCCCACGCCGCCATGTAGTCGATGAGCCCCAGCTCACGGACGACGACGGGGTCTGACGAGGTGCGGGACGAGTTCACGACCCGACGTTACCAACCCCAGCGCGGTGGCGGCCAAGAGTCCGACCCCCGTCACACCCAGCACCGCGCCGATCACGTCGGTGACCCAGTGCCTCTCCAGCACGATCCGCGCGAACCCGGCCACCAGCACCGCGAGAACCGACCACAGGACGCCACGTCCGAGCAGCACCACCAGCGTGAACGCCGTCGAGGCCACCGCGATCGTGTGCCCGCTCGGATAGCTCGGCAGGTGGTACTCGACGGGCCGGACGCGGTCGAACAGGAACCTCGTCAGCAGCGTCGCGCAGCACAACCCGTGCAGCGCCAGCGCCTTCCACAGCCGCACGTCGCGCCGCCGCCAGGCGAGCACGAACAACACCGCCGCGAACGACCACCCGAGCGTCGGCCCGAGCACGAGGCTCACGACGAACGCGACGTCCCGCAGCCACTCCGGGCGCGGCAGTGACTCGTGCACCCAGGCGTCCAGCGCTGTCACCTCGGGCAGTCCCAGCAGGACCCACGAGATCACCAGCACCGCCGCGAGCGCACGGGTCATGCGACCGCCGCCGTCAGCGCGGACGGCAACGAGGGGTGCATGAACGTGAACCCGTGGCTTTCCAGGACCTTCGGCGTGAGCCCCGGCGCGGCCAGCAGCAGCTCGTGCGCCATCTCGCCGCCGAGCAACGTCTTCAACGCGAACGACGGCACCGTCCACGGCGTCGGACGCTTCAAGGCGTGGCCGACGGCCTTGGTGAACTCGGCGTTCGTCGCCGGTGTCGGCGCGACGACGTTGACCGGGCCGCTGATCTCGTCGTGCTCGGTGACGAACCGGTAGGCGGACACGACGTCGTCCAGCGAGATCCACGGGAAGTACTGCTCGCCGGTGCCGAGCTTGCCGCCGAGGAAGAACTGGAACACCGGCTTCAACCGGCCGAACACACCGCCCGAGGGCGAGATGACGACGGCGGTGCGCATCAGCACGACCCGCACGCCGCCTTCCCGGGCCGCGGACGTCGCCGCCTCCCAGTCCCGGGTCAGCCGCGACAGGTACATGTCTCCCAGCGGCGCGTCCTCGTCCACGATCCGCGAGCCGGTGTCGCCGTAGAAGTGCGCGCCGGAGGCGTTGATCAACGCCGGCACGCCGTGCTCGACGACCGCCGCCGACAGCACCTCGGCCGGCACGACGCGGCTGTCGTGCAGCACCTGCTTGCGGGCGTCGTCCCAGCGCTTGTCGCCGATGCCCGCGCCGCACAGGTTGATGACGGCGCCGACACCGTCGAAGGTGCCGTCGTCGATGCGCCCGGCGTACGGGTCCCAGCTGCGCTCGTCGGGGGCGGCGGCCTTGCGGCGCACCAGCCGCAGCACCTCGTGACCGGCGGCGCGCATCGACGCCACCAGGCTCGTTCCGATCAGGCCCGACGATCCCGCGATGGCAACTCGCATGGGTAGATCGTTCCGCACCGCCTCGCCACCTGCACAGCCAAAAGACGCATATCGGACCCGTGATGTGCCGAAGGCCACCCCGGTGGTCCGGGGTGGCCTTCGGTCAAGATCCGATATATCGGATATCAGTGCTGCTCAGCGGCGTCAGAGACCCAGGTCGGCCTCGAACGCGCCCTCCTCCAGACGGTTCTTCACCGTCGTGAGGAAGCGGCCCGCGTCCGCACCGTCGACCAGGCGGTGGTCGTAGGTGAGCGCGAGGTACATCATCGAGCGGATCGCGATGGTGTCGTCGCCGCTCTCGTCGGTGATGACGACCGGGCGCTTCTTGACGACGCCGACGCCCAGGATGCCGACCTGCGGCTGCTGGATGATCGGGGTGTCGAAGAGGGCGCCGTTGCTGCCCAGGTTGGTCAGCGAGAACGTGCCGCCGGTGAGCTCGTCCGGGGTGAGCTTGTTCGAACGGGCGCGCGTCGCCAGGTCGCCGATCTTGTGGGCGATGCCCGACAGGTTCAGGTCACCGGCGTTGTGGATCACGGCGTTGAGCAGGCCGCGCTCCGTGTCGATCGCCATGCCGAGGTGCTCGGCACCGTGGTAGGTGACCTCCTTGCGCTCCTCGTCGATCGACGCGTTGAGCACCGGGTGGGCCTTGAGCGCCTCGATGGCGGCCTTGGCGAAGAACGGCAGGAACGTGAGCTTCACGCCCTCACGCGCCTCGAACGCCTTCTTCGCCTGGTTGCGCAGGCGGGCGATCTTGGTGACGTCGACCTCGAATACCTGGGTGAGCTGGGCCGACATCTGCAGCGACTCGCGCGTGCGCTGCGCGACGATCTGGCGCAGGCGCGGGAGCTTCTGCACGGTGCCGCGCTTGCCCGAGTTGTCGACCGGCGCCGGGGCGGCGGTGCGGGCGGCGGGCGCGGCGGCAGGAGCGGCGGCGGGAGCGGGCGCCGGAGCCGGGGCCTTCTTGGCCTCGACGGCGGCGAGCACGTCCTGCTTGCGGATGCGGCCACCGACGCCGGTGCCCTTCAGCGTCGCCAGGTCGATGCCGTTCTCCGACGCGAGCTTGCGCACCAGCGGAGTGACGTACGGCGTGCCGTTCGCGTCGTCCGAGGACGAGGACGCGGCGGGCGCCTGCTGCTGAGCCGGGGCCGGCTCCTGCTTCGGGGCCTCCTGCCGGGGAGCCTCCTGCTTCGGGGCCGGTGCCGGAGCGGACTCCTGCTTCGGCGCCTCCTGCTTCGGCTCGGGCTTGGACTCCGGCTCGGGCGCCGACTGCGGGGCCGGGCTGCCGGAACCGACGACGGCGAGCTTGCCGCCGACCTCGACGGTCTCGTCCTCACCGGCGACGATCTCGAGCAGCGTGCCCGCGACCGGCGACGGGATCTCGGTGTCGACCTTGTCGGTCGAGACCTCGAGCAGCGGCTCGTCGACCTCGACGCTGTCGCCGACCTGCTTCAGCCAGCGGGTGACGGTGCCCTCGGTGACGGACTCGCCGAGCGCGGGCATCGTGACGTCGGTGCCCTCGGCGGAACCGCCACCGGACTGCGCGGGGGCCGGGGCCTCCTGCGCCTCCTCGGAGGGCTGGGTGCCGGACGGCTGCGTCTGCTGCGGCTCCTCCTGCGCCGGTTCCTCCTGCGCGGGAGCCGGCGCCGAGTCGGAGGAACCGCCGTCACCGTCGCCGATGACCGCGAGCTCGCCGCCGACCTCGACGGTGTCGTCCTCCTGGGCGACGATCTTCTGCAGGACGCCCGCCGCGGGGGAGGGGATCTCGGTGTCGACCTTGTCGGTGGACACCTCGAGCAACGGCTCGTCCACCTCCACCCGGTCGCCTTCCTGCTTCAACCACCGGGTGACCGTGCCCTCGGTGACGCTCTCACCGAGTGCGGGCATCTGGACGGAGAAGGCCATTGTTCGCTGACTCCTCGTGCTCTCGTGTGGCTGACTTTGTGTGGGGACGGTCAGCCGTGCACGTGCAGCGGCTTGCCGGCCAGGGCGAGGAACGCCTCGCCGAGGGCTTCAGTCTGGGTCGGGTGGGCGTGGATCAGCGGAGCCACGTCGTCCGGGTAAGCCTCCCAGCTGTAGATCAGCTGTGCCTCACCGATCAGTTCGCCGACGCGTTCGCCGACCATGGTGATGCCGACGACGGGGCCGTCGGGCGCCTTGACGAGCTTCACGCCGCCCGCCGTCTTCAGGATCTGGCTCTTGCCGTTGCCCGCGAGGTCGTACACGAACGTCTCGGCGGAGCCGTACTTCTCCTTGGCCGCGGCCTCGGTGAGACCGACGGACGCGACCTCGGGCTTGCAGTAGGTGACGCGCGGGATCCCCGCCTCGTCGATCACCTTCGGGTTCTGGCCCGCGATCTCCTCGGCCACGAAGATGCCCTGCTGGAAGCCGCGGTGCGCGAGCTGCAGGCCCGGCACGATGTCGCCGACCGCGTAGACGTTCGGCAGGTTCGTGCGCAGGCGCTCGTCGGTGACGACGAAGCCGCGGTCGATCTTGACGCCGGCCTCCTCGTAGCCGTGGCCCGCGGTGTTCGGGCCGCGGCCGACCGCGACGAGCAGCAGGTCGGCGTCGAGGACGTCGCCGTTCTCCAGCGTGACCGACACACCGTCGCCGGACTGCGTGGCGCCGGTGAACTTCACGCCGGTCTTGAACTTGATGCCGCGCTTGCGGAACGCGCGCTCCAGCTGCTTGGACGCGTACTCGTCCTCGGCGGGCACCAGGCGGGGCAGGGCCTCCACGACGGTGACCTCCGCGCCGAACGAGCGCCACACGCTCGCGAACTCCACGCCGATGACGCCGCCGCCGAGGACGACGACCTTCTCCGGGATGAAGTCCAGGTTGAGCGCCTGGTCGCTGGTGACCACCCGGCCGCCGATCTCCAGACCGGGGAGGCTGCGGGCGTACGAGCCGGTCGCGAGGACGACGTTCTTGCCGACGTAGCGCTGACCGTTCACCTCGACGGCGTTCGGCCCGACGAACGTGCCCGCGCCCTCGACGAGCGTGACCTTGTTGGCCTTCGCGAGACCCTGCAGACCCTTGTAGAGCCGCGAGATCACGCCGTCCTTGTAGGAGTTGACGCCGGCGATGTCGATGCCCTCGAGCGAGGACTTCACACCGAACTGGTCGCCTTCACGCGCGTTGTCCGCCACCTCGGCCGCGTGCAGCAGCGCCTTGGTGGGGATGCAACCGCGGTGCAGGCAGGTGCCGCCCAGCTTGTCCTTCTCGACCAGGACGACGGACAGGCCGAGCTCTGCCGCGCGGAACGCGCAGGCGTAGCCGCCTGAACCACCGCCGAGGATGACGAGATCGGCGTTGGTGGCCGACTCCAGTTCCGGCGAAGTCACTTCGGATCTCCTCGGGATTACTTACTACGCGCGGGTGCGCGCGAGGTACGCGGCCATCTTGTCACTAGTTGCCGGAGCGCGGTGATCCGGGCATGGGCTGACCAGGTCACGATCCTGATCATTCACCCGGTCATAACACCCGTACCTGGCACCATGGAGGTGCCGAGCCTGGGAGGTGCCCGATGGGCCTGTTCGACCGTTTTCGCAGGAAGCCACGTCCTGGCGTGCTGCGGACGGCCTCCAACCAGGACACCAGCCACCTCGAGAAGTGGGCCGCGAGCCGGCGCGGCGTCGAGGCGTACGTGGAACCGAAGACCACGGTGACGGAGACCACTGTGGTCCTGGTCGCGCACGACGGCGAGTGGACCCGCCGCCGTGTCGCCTCCCCGGACGCCGCGCGTTCGTTCGCGCGCAAACTGGGCATGCCGATCTACGACGCGGGAATCGTCGGTTACCCGAAGCGCATGCGCGATTACACCGCGCGGCAGAAAAAGCTCGGCAACGGCTAAAGCGCCGACACGGCCGCGGCGATCCATTCGTCGCTCGCCCCGACGTCACCGAAATCCGGTGCGGGCCTGCCGCTGATCGTCTCGGTCAGCGTGACGTACCGGTCGAGCAGAACACCGAACCGCGTGGCGGCCCGCCGTGCGTGCTCGTCCACCTCGGGAGCGGTCTCGGTCATCGACCGCCTCAGCTCGCCGAGGTCCGGTTCCCGCCCGGTCACCCCGGCCGTGAGCCGGGCGAGCGTGGCGAGCAGACGGCCGGCGATCTCCTTGCCCTCCGGCGAGTCCGGGTCGACGCCGGCGCGTTCGGCGTCCCGGGCCTCGATCTGCGCGACGCGGTGCGCCTCCATGCCCGCGAGCATCTCGGGACTTGTGACGACGGTGGACTTCGGTGAGGCGAAGGCGGTGTGGAAGAACTCGCGCACCTCCGCGCGGAAGTCCGCGTCCCGCACCATGTCGGCGAGCTCGATCCACGCCTGCAACTGCTCGCTGTCCGGTTCCTCCGGCAGCACGGGCCGCATGCCGTGCAGGTGCTCGACGAACGCCGGGTGCACGTCCAGGCCGTCGGTGACCTCGTTCCAGAACTCGTCGAGCAGCCGTTCACGGTCCTCATCGGACATTGACACGAGCTCCTGCATCAACGAGATCCGCCGCGCGTCGGTTTCCTGGCCCACGATGGTCCGCAGCACCGCCCGCCGGGCCTTGAGGTGCCGCAGCTGCCGTTCGACGATCACGAGATGCGTGGTGGCGAGGTCTTGCAACGACGTCTCGTCGGCCAGCAGCCGCCGCACGTCTTCCAGGCTCGCGCCGAGGTCCCGCAGGGTTCGCACGAGCTCCAGCCGTGCGACGGCCTCGACGTCGTAGAGCCGGTAGCCGCCGTCGGTGTGGCTCGTGGGCTTCACGACGCCTTCTTCGGCGTAGAACCGGATGGCGCTCACGCTCAGTCCGGTGCGGCGCGCGACGTCTCCGATGGGGTACAGCGGTGGGGTGGTCATGACGACCACCGTCGTGTCTCAAGCAGCTTGAGACTCAAGCACTTTCTCCTGTGACGACCGGCTCGTGCCGCACCGGGAAGTTGACGCTCGCGGCGATGAAGCACATCGAGTGCGCCTTCTCGTGCAACGCCTGCGCCGTCTCGCGGGTCGCGGGATCGGCGACCGTGACGACCGGGTTGAGGACCACCTCGGTGAACCGCCCCGACCCGTCGGGGTGCTCGGCCATCGTGCCGGTCGCGTGGTCGCGGTAGGCGGTGACGACGACGCCGTTGACCGACGCCAGGTGCAGGTACCAGAGCATGTGGCACTGCGACAGCGACGCGAGCAGCAGCTCCTCGGGGTTGTACCGGGAGCGGTCGCCGCGGAACGCCGGGTCGGACGAGCCGGGGATCGTCGGCTTGCCCTCGGCCACGACCTCGTGCGCGCGTTCGTAGGACTGGTACCCGGCCGTCCCGCTGCCGGTGTTGCCCGTCCACGTGACGTCGACCTCGTACTGATGCGTCCCCATGTGGAAATTCTGACCCGCCCGCGCCCGCGGGGAAAGCGAACGGGCGGAGAACCCGGAGGTTCCCCGCCCGTTGACCGGAAGCGGTCAGCCCTTGGCGGCGATGTCCGCCAGCACGGCCGCGATGGTGCGGACCGGGACACCGGTGCCGCCCTTCGAGGTGTAGCCGTACGGGCCGCCGTTGTGGAACGCCGGGCCGGCGACGTCGATGTGAGCCCACTGCACACCCTCGGCCACGAACTCGCGCAGGAACAGGCCCGCCGCGAGCATGCCGCCCCAGCGGTGCCCGGTCACGTTCGCGAGGTCCGCGAGCCGCGAGTCGAGGTCCGCGCGCAGCTCCTCGGGCAGCGGCATCGCCCAGGCCGACTCGCCGACCGCGGTGCCGATGGCGGCGACCCGGTCGCGGAACTCGTCGGAGCCCATGACGCCCGCGGTGCGCTTGCCGAGCGCGACGACCTGCGCGCCGGTCAGCGTCGAGGTCTCGATCAGGTAGTCCGGGCCGTCCTCGCACGCGCGCACGATGGCGTCGGAGAGGATCAGGCGGCCCTCGGCGTCGGTGTTGAGCACCTCGACGGTCTTGCCGCCGTACATGGTCAGCACGTCGCCGGGGCGGTAGGCGTCACCGGACGGCATGTTCTCCGCCATCGGGATCGACGCGGTGATCTCCAGCGGGTACTTGAGCTTCGCGGCCAGCACCATCGTGGCGACGATCGCGGCGGCGCCCGCCATGTCCGAGGTCATCTCGTCCATGCCCGCGGCCGGCTTGATCGAGATGCCGCCGGTGTCGAACGTGATGCCCTTGCCGACGAGCGCGACCTTCTTGGTGGCCTTGGCGCCCTTGTAGGAGATGCGCACGAGGCGCGGCTGGCGGGTGGAGCCGCCGCCGACGCCGAGGATGCCGCCGAAGCCCTGCTTCTTGAGCGCCTTCTCGTCGAGCACCTCGACGTCGAGACCGGCGGCCGTGGCGAGCTTGGCGGCGCGGTCGGCGAACGAGGCCGGGTACAGGTCGTTCGGCGGGGTGTTGACGAAGTCGCGGGCGGTCGTGACGGCGTCGGCGATCGCGACGGCGGCCTTCAGCGCGGCCTTGTTCTCCTTGGAACCGGCGGCGTGCAGGTCCACCTTCGCGACCGGACCCTCGCCCTTGTCGGACCGGTACTCGGTGAACGAGTAGGCGCCGAGCAGCGTGCCCTCGGCCGCGGCGCCGACGTGCACGGCGGCCAGGGTGTTGACCGCGCGCTTCTTGCCGGCCAGCGCGCGGGCGGCGACGCCGGACGCGCGGCGGACCTGGTCCTCGCCCGCGGTCTGGCCGAGGCCGACGGCCAGCACGAGCGGGGCGGCGATCTTGCCGAAGGTCGGCACCTTCACCAGCTCGTCGGTCTTGCCGGACGCGCGCAGCGTGCCGAGCACGTCGAGCAGGGAACCGTCGAACGCGGCGTCGACAGCCTCCGAGCCGGGGGCGAGCTCCAGCCCGTCCGCACCCTGCAGGGTGCCCACGACGACTGCGTCCGCGGCGGTGGTGCTGAGGTCACCCTCGGTGAGGGCCAGCTTCGGGGCTGTCACGTGCTGCTCCAGGTTGTGCGTGTGAGGGCTGGGATCGTGACCCATGCTAAAGGTCAGGCTGCTCCACGACGCCGAGGCCCGCCACGTTCGACGCAATCCGTGACGTTCACAGTTGCTCTCAGTCGCGATTCGCCCGTTCCGCTCATCATTCGACCGGGTGGTTACGGCCGGTTGCCGCATCTGAGAACGTGTACCGGTGACCCACACGCCTCGCGAGATCGTGACGACGGTCGCGCTCGGTCTCCCCGCGGTGCTCGGTGCCGGGGTCTTCGCCGGATTCGCCCCCGCCGCAGGACTTGCCGGCTGGTGGCTGCTCCCGGCGCTGGTACTGGCCGCGCTCGCCGCCCTGTGCTCCGCCTTCTCCACCGCCGACCAGTCCAGGGCCTACCCGGACGCCGGGGGCGGTTACGGATACGTACGGGCGCAGCTCGGCGTGTGGCCCGCAAGGATGACAGCGAGTGCTCATCTGGTCGGACGAGGCGCGATGGCCGCGGCGGTCGCGCTGATGTTCGGCACGTACGTCGTGCCGGAGCAGCCGGTGCTCGGGGCGCTCGCGCTCGTCGTGATGACCGCCGTGCTCGGGGCGGCCGGGTTCCGCTTCACACCCCGGGTCAGCACGGCGGTGTCGGTGGTGGTCCTGGGCGTGCTCGCGCTCGTCGTCGCGTCGGTCTTCTCGATCGAGCCGGTGCCGTCGGCGGGGGAGACGGGCACCGCGAACGAGCTCATCGGCGTCGCCGGCCTGCTGTTCACGGCGTTCGCGGGCTTCGAACGCGTCACCGCCCCCTACCGGGGTGAGCGGACGCATTCCCCGGCGGCGTTGAGGATCGCGATCCCGGTCCTCATCGGACTGTCGCTCGTGGTGTACCTCGCCGTGGGCGCCGGTGTGCTTCGTCAGCTCGGCAGCGCACGCCTCGCGTTGTCGCCCGCGCCGTTGCGGGACGCGCTCATCGCGGCGGACGCGTCGGCGTTGGTGCCGCTGGTGCAGATCGGCGCGGCGGTGGCCGGAGTGGCCGCGCTGCACTTCGTCCTCACGTCCGCGCACCGCACGTTGACCGCTTTGAGCGAGGACGGAGACCTGCCGACGCGACTGAGGCCGGTCGTGCTGACGGTCGTCGTTGCCGCCGCGTCCGCTCTCGCCGTCGTGCTCATGCCGTTGACGCTGGCGCTGGCTGTCGCGGCGTGCGCGACGTTGTTCTACTACGCCTTCACCAACGCGTCCGCTCGAGTTCTGCTGCAGAACGACCGCACGTGGCCCATGCGCACCGCTTGTCTCGGACTCGGGCTCGCCGTGCTGCTGGCGATGAGCACTCCGGTGCCCGCACTGCTCGTCTCCCTCGCGGGACTGGCCGCGGGCACCGGCCTCATCGGACTGACGGCGGCGCTCAGGTCGTCGCTGAAAGAAAGACGAACAGCGTCACCAGCACACACGCCGCCAGCCCGAACACCCGGCCGTTCGTAGCCGGTTTCTCCTGGCTGATGGCGTAGTAGCCGCCCAGGAAGGCCCCGGCGAAGACGATCCCGGCGACGACTCCGCCGATGCCGCCGAGGACCCATCCGTCGAGCAACGTCATGCCGGTCCCCAGCACCAGCAGCGCCGCCTGGGAGACGGTGCGGACGTCCGCCGCTGTCGAAGATCCCTCTTCCTTGGTCATGCCAGGGCACTTTATAGAGTCCGAGCTGCCAGGAGGCCGGAGTGGGAGTTAGTAGGACGTCCGAGTTTTGGGAAGACGATTTTCCGTAGCCCCACCTGCGGGTTACCGTTCTCCCATGACGAGCGAGTTGCCTTTCACCCGGACTCCCCACCCGCACCCGGCGACCCCGGAGCGGGTAGCGGAGGTACTTGCGAAGCCGGGCTTCGGGCAGCACTTCACCGACCACATGGTGACGATCCGCTGGAATCGCGAGCAGGGCTGGCACGACGCCGAAGTCGGCCCGTACTCCCCCCTCGCGCTGGACCCCGCGGCAATGGTGCTGCACTACGGCCAAGCGATCTTCGAAGGGCTCAAGGCGTACCGCCAGCCCGACGGTTCGATCGCGTCGTTCCGCCCCGCGGCCAACGCCGAGCGCTTCCGCCTCTCGGCCCGCCGCATGGCGATGCCCGAGCTCCCCGACGAGCTCTTCCTCTCCTCGGTGCGGCAGCTGCTCGCGGTCGACAGCCGCTGGGTGCCCTCGGCCGAGGAGGAGTCCCTCTACCTGCGGCCGTTCATGATCTCGACGGAGAAGGGCCTCGGCGTGCGACCCGCGTCCGAGTACCTCTACGTGCTGATCGCCTCCCCCGCCGGCTCCTACTTCTCCGGCGGGATCCGCCCGGTGAGCGTGTGGCTCTCGACCGAGTACGTCCGCGCGGCCCCCGGCGGCACCGGTGCAGCCAAGTTCGCCGGCAACTACGCCGCGTCCCTCGTGGCGCAGGCGCAGGCCGCCGACAAGGGCTGCGACCAGGTCGTCTGGCTCGACGCGGTGGAACGCCGCTGGGTCGAGGAGATGGGCGGCATGAACCTGTTCTTCGTCTTCGGCGACAAGGTCGTCACCCCGGAGCTGACCGGCACGCTGCTGCCCGGCATCACCCGCAGCTCACTGCTCCAGCTCGCCTCCGACCTCGGCCTGACCGTCGAGGAGCGCCGCATCTCGACCGACGAGTGGGAAAAGGCCAGCGCCTCCGGTGAGCTCACCGAGGTCTTCGCCTGCGGCACGGCCGCGGTCATCACGCCGGTCGGCCACGTCAAGCACGCCGGTGGCGAGTTCGACATCGCGGGCGGCGCCACCGGACCGGTGACGATGAAGCTGCGCGAGCGCCTGACCGGCCTCCAGCACGGCCACGCCGCCGACGACCACGGCTGGATGACCAAGCTCGGTTAGGCGATCACCAGCACGGCCAGGAGCGCGATCTCGGCGGCGGCACCGAGCACGTCACCGGTGACGCCGCCGAACCGCTTCCCCGTGTGCCTCACCAGCAGCCAGACGAGCGCACCCGCGACGACGACGGCGACGACCGCCCGTGACCCGAGCGGAACCGCCGCGACCGCCAGCACCACCCACGTGCCGGCGACGAGCAACGGGTGCTGTGTGCCCGCCACGAGCGCACCGAGTCCTTCGGGCCGTGCGGCGGGCACACCTCGCAGGCAGCAGATCCCGAACGCGGCGCGGCTCGTCGCGAACGCGAGCACGACGACGCCCCAGTCGGCGTGGGGGATCGCCGCGGCCTGCGCGCCGAGCACGACGATGAGCGTGACGACGCCGAACGGTCCGGCGCCGCCGTCCTTCATGACCTTCAACGCCCGCTCGGGCGGCCCGTAGCAACCGAGCCCGTCGGCGACGTCGGCGAGCCCGTCGACGTGCATGCCACGGGTGACGAGCGCGACGACGCCGACGACCAGGAACCCGGCCACGAGCGCCGATATATTGGATATCGCGAGCAACTTGAGCGCGACGACCGCGAACGCGCCGAGCAACACGCCGACGAACGGCGTCCAGGCGATGGCCCGTCCCGCCGCTGTGCGGTCGACGTCGTCGACGCGCAGCGGCAGGACCGTCAGCCAGCTGAGCGCGAGCTTCATTCCCTGTTCGTGATCCCGGCGCTTTCGAACGTCGCCATCTCCGCGAGCACCTTCACCGCCGAGACGAGCAACGGCAGCGCCGCCACCGCGCCGGAACCCTCGCCGAGCCGCATCTCGAACTCGAGCAGAGGCTTCAGGTTGAGGTGCCCGAGCGCGATCGCGTGGGCGGGCTCCGCCGACTGGTGCCCGGCCACCCACCACTCGCGCGCCCCCGGCGCCAGCTCCTCGGCGACGACGGCGGCGGCGCCGACGACGACGCCGTCCAGCAGGACCGGGGTCTTGCGCACGGCGGCCTGGGCGAGGAACCCGGCCATCGCGGCGATGTCCGCGCCACCGGCAGTGGCGAGCAGCGCCGTCGGGTCGCTGATGACCAGCCGGGCCCGGCGCAGCGCGTCGCGGATCGCCGCCGTCTTGCGCATCCACGCCTGGTCGTCGATGCCGGTGCCGCGCCCGACGACCGCGACGGGCTCCGACCCGGTCAGCGACGCGATCAGCACGGCGGCGGGCGTCGTGTTGCCGATGCCCATGTCGCCCGCGATCAGCACGTCCGCGCCCGCGTCGACCTCCTCGTCGGCGACCGCCCGGCCGGCCGCGATGGCCAGTTCGCACTGCTCGCGGGTCAGCGCGTCCTCGCGGTCGATCGACCCGGACGACCGGCGCACCTTGTGCGTGCTGACCGCGGTGGGGGTGTCGGCGTCCACGGCCATGTCGACGACCCGCACGGTGGCACCCGCGACCTGTGCGAGCACGTTCACGGCGGCGCCGCCGGTGAGGAAGTTCGCGACCATCTGGCCGGTGACCTCGCTCGGGTACGCCGACACGCCCTGCGCGGTGACGCCGTGGTCACCGGCGAAGACGACGACCCGCGGCCGCACGAACGGCTTCGGCGGCACGACGCCCTGGCAGGCCGCGACCCAGTTGCCCAGGTCCTCCAGCCGTCCGAGGGAGCCGACGGGCTTGGTCAGCACCGCGTGCCGTGCCTCTGCCTCGCGCAGAACGGCCTCGTCCGGCGGTTCAACCGGCGGGAACTCGGTGCTCACCTGTCGCTCCTTAACGCAGTTTCAGCGGAATGCCCGCGACGAGCAACGTGACCTCGTCGCACACCTCGGCGACACGCGCGTTGAGCGCGCCGAGGTGGTCGCGGAAGAGTCTGCCTGAACGCGTGGACGGGATGACGCCGAGGCCGACCTCCGCCGTCACCAGCACCAACCGCGTCCGGCAGGTGGCGACCGAACGCACGAGCGCGTCGACGTGGCTCTCGACCGCGTCCTGGGCCTTGCCCTCCCACGCGTGGTGGTCGTCGAGCACGCCGACCAGCCACGTCGACAGGTCGTCGACCAGGATCGGCGGGTCGTCGTACGAGGTCGCCGTGAGCAAGGCGGGCAGGTCGGACGGGGCCGCGGCCTCGACCGTGTGCCAGGTGGCGGGGCGACGCGCGACGTGCAGCGCGATGCGGTCGTCCCAGTCCGTGTCGTCCGGATATCGGCGCGCGGTGGCGACGTAGGTCACGGTCGCTTCGGTGAGCAGACCTTCCGCGTGCGCTGACTTGCCGGAACGCGCTCCTCCGAGCACGAGCGTGCGTGATGACAAGAGTTAGCCTTCGTCCATGGAATACCGCTGGCGCTACCAGGATGCACACGGACACGACGTCACGGGCCCGGATGTGACGTTCGCGGACCAGACCGAGGCGGAGGAGTGGTTCGGCGCCGCGTGGCGTGACCTGCTCGACGCCGGTGTCGACCAGGTCACGCTGCTGCGTGCGGAGTCGGAGGTGTACGGCCCGATGAGCCTGCACCCCGCGGGCTGATCAGCCCTGGGCGGTGAGCCTCGGGTCGTCGGTGACGACGCCCTCGAGGACCGCGTCGATCTCCTTCAGCATGTCGTCGGTGATCTCGACGTCGATGGCCTTGACGTTCTCGACGACCTGCTCGGGACGCGAGGCGCCGATGATCGCGGACGCGACGTTCGGGTTCTTCAGCACCCACGCGATGGCGAGCTGCGCCAGCGTGACGCCCGCGCCCTCGGCGATCGGCTTGAGCTTCTGGACCGCGTTGAGCACGTCGTCGCGCATCCAGCGTTCGATCATCTTCGAGCCGCGCTCGTCGGCCAGGCGCGAGCCCGCCGGTGCCTCGGCGCCCGGCAGGTACTTGCCGGTCAGGATGCCCTGGGCGATGGGGGAGAAGACGATCTGGCTGATGCCCTCGCGCTCGCAGACCGGGACGACCTGCGGCTCGATGACGCGCCACAGCATCGAGTACTGCGGCTGGTGCGAGATGAGCGGCACCCGCAGCTCACGGGCCAGCTCGGCGCCGCGGGTGATCTGCTCGGCGGTCCACTCGGAGACGCCGACGTAGAGGACCTTGCCCTGGCGGACGAGGTCGGCGAACGCCAGCATCGTCTCCTCCAGCGGCACGGAGTGGTCGTACCGGTGGGCCTGGTAGAGGTCGAGGTAGTCGGTCTGCAGGCGCTTCAAGGAGGCGTTGGCCGACTCCGTGATGTGCTTGCGGCCGAGACCGCGGTCGTTGGGGCCACCGGGGCCCGTCGGCCAGTAGCACTTGGTCAGGATCTCCAAGGACTCCCGCCGCTCGCCCTTGAGCGCCCTGCCGAGCACCGACTCCGCGGCGGTGTTCGCGTAGACGTCGGCGGTGTCGAAGGTGGTGATCCCCGACTCCAGTGCCGCCTTCACGCAGGCGTGCGCCTGCTCCTCCTCGATCTGGGAGCCGTGGGTGAGCCAGTTGCCGTAGGAGATCTCGCTGATGGACAGGCCGCTGCGGCCGAGACGACGGAACTTCATGCGGCCGAGCTTAGCCGAAATCGTTCGTGCTGCTAAAGACTTTCGGGTGCCCGCCAGACCAGCGAGTACCGCCAGAACACGCGCCTGCGCACACGGGCACCGGGAACGATCTCCGCGGCCGCGGCGCGGATCTCCGGCAGCGTCGGCGCCGTCATCACCATCGGCATCTCGGGGTCGTGCGGCTTGCCGCCGGTGCCCCTGACGGCCTTCGCGAGGCCGACGACGGCGTTCGCGGGCAGCGTGAACGCCTCTACCGCGCGGTCCGCCGGTGTTGACAGGCGGTAGAGACCGACGACGACCAGCAGCCCGCCCGGCGCCGTCAGCGCGGCGAGCCGGGCCAAACCCTCCCGCAACGGCAGGTGGTGCAGGCTCGCCTCGGCGGTGACGACGTCGTAGCGGCCGAGGTCGTGGGTGAGCACGTCGCCGTGGACCCACCGCACCCGGTCACTCGTCGCGCTCGCGCGTTCGATCATGCGCGCGCTGGCGTCGATCGCGGTGACCTCGCGGGCATCGACGGACCGTGCCAGTGCGCCCAGCCCGCAGCCGACGTCGAGCGCCGAACCGGCCCCGGACGGCAACTGCCGGAGCAGCCAGCGGCGGTACCACGCGTTGTGGTCCCACCGCAGCCTCTCCGGCAGCTGGAGCACCCGGTGCTACTTGATCGACTCGCCCGGCTTCACGCGCGGCTTGGGCACCCGCAGGCGCCGCAGCTGGCTCGCGCGGATGAACGAGTACCAGCCGATGGAGATGCCCTTGATCGGCTCCGCGGGGAACTTCGCCCGCACCTTGCGCGTGACGATCCGGCCCAGGATGAAGCCCTCGACGACCATCGCGATCAGCATGAACGTCGTCGCGAGCGTCGCGTACCGCTGCACCGCCAGCGACGGCGTGAGCAACGCCACGAAAACCAGGATCGCGAGCGGCATGAACAGGCCCATGAGGTTGCGCCGCGAGTCGACCAGGTCGCGGATGTACGCCTTGACCGGGCCCCGGTCGCGGGGCAGCAGGTACTTGTCCTCGCCCGCCATCATCCGCTGCCGGCGCTCGGTGGCGGCGGCACGGCGCTCTTCCTTGCTCACCTTGTTGCCGCGCATGCGCTTGAACGCCTCGCGCTGGGTGCGGGGCGGCGGCGGGACGGGACCCGAACGCCGGGCCTGGGCCTCGCGTCGCTTGGGCGTGGGCCTGCCCTTGCCCGCGGTGCGGGTGGACTCGGCGACCTCGGCGGCAGCCTCGGTGGGCGGGGCTTCGGTGTCGGCGGAGTTGCGGCGCAAGAACCTCACGGCACCAGGGTAGGACAGCGGGCTTTCTGTACCTTTCGCGAGGTGCGCGTACTCATTGCTCCGGACTGCTTCGGCGGCACCATGACCGCCCGCGAGGCCGCTGACGCCATCGCCACCGGCTGGACCGACGCCAAGCCCGGCGACGTCGTCGTCCAGCGCCCGCTCGCCGACGGAGGTCCCGGTTTCGTCGACGTCCTGCACGCCGCCCTCGACGGTGATATCCGATATATCAGCGTGACGGGCCCGCTCGGCGACCCCGTCGGCGCGCGCTGGCTCAGCGCGGACGTCGACGGCCGCCGCGTCGCCTACGTCGAGTCCGCCGAGGCGTGCGGCCTGCACCTCATCCCCGCGGACCGGCGTGCCGAGTCGTGCGAGACGGCGACGACGCGAGGTGTCGGCGAGATCATCGCGGCGGCGGCCGCGGACAGCGACGTCATCGTCGTCGGCCTCGGCGGCTCCGGCACGACGGACGGCGGCGCCGGAATGCTCGCCGCGCTGTCCGACGCCGGCGTCGACCTGACTGATATATCGCTCGTCGCCGCGTCCGACGTCGAGAACCCGCTCCTCGGCCCGCACGGCGCCGCACGCACGTTCGGCCCGCAGAAGGGCGCGTCCCCCGAGGCCGTCGAACGCCTCGAAGCGAAGCTCGCCGCGATGGAGGTGCTCAAGCCCGTATCCGATATATCGGGTGCCGGTGCCGCGGGTGGCCTGGGCGCGGCACTGCTCTCGCTGGGCGCGACGGTGCAGTCCGGCGCCAACCTCGTCCGCGAGCTCTCGGGCCTGGACGCCGCGCTCGACGACGCCGACGTCGTCATCACCGGCGAGGGCAGCTTCGACTGGCAGTCGCTGCGCGGCAAGCTCATCACCGCCGTCGCCTCGGGTGCGGCCGACCGCGGCATCCCGTGCCTCGCCATCGCGGGCCAGGTCAGCGTCGGGCGGCGGGAGATGGGAGCGGCGGGCGTGCAGGAGGCGTACTCGGTCTCCGAGCACGTCGGCTCGGTCGAGAAGTCGATCGGCGACGCCCGCAACAGCCTGATCGCGACGGCGCGGCACGTCGCCGGCCAGTGGTCGCGTTAGAGCACGGGTTCGGTCGAACTGATATATCGGTCGGCTCGAGCGTGGTCGACCTGACAGTTGACACCCGGGCACCACGACCCGGCCTTGTGGGAGCATGGGAGTGGAACAAGGCGGGGCACGCCCGTGTTGTGTACGGGTGAACCGCCCGCAGAGGACCTCTTAGGAGAGCCATGACGACCGCTCAGGATGCCGCTTCGACCACCCAGGCGCCCAGCCACGGCGTGACGCTGACCGACGCGGCCGCCTCCAAGGCGAAGGCGCTTCTCGACCAGGAGGGCCGCGACGACATGCACCTGCGCATCGCCGTCCAGCCCGGCGGCTGCGCGGGTCTGCGCTACCAGCTGTTCTTCGACGAGCGCTCGCTCGACGGTGACGCGCTGGTCGACTTCAACGGCATGAAGGTCGCCGTTGACCGCATGAGCGCGCCGTACGTCGAAGGCGCCGTCATCGACTTCGTGGACACGATCGAGAAGCAGGGCTTCACGATCGACAACCCGAACGCCGGCGGGTCGTGCGCCTGCGGCGACTCGTTCCACTGAGCCAACGACGCACGTGAGGCCGCGTTCCCGCACCGCTGGGGAACGCGGCCTCACGCTGTGCGGACCGGGTCAGACGCCGTAGTCGGCCATGCCCTCCACCTGGTGCGCGCACCGCTCGTCGACCTGCCACGGCGCGGCGCCGCGGGCAGCGGGGAGGGGGTGCTCGGGGTGGGTCAGGGCGAAGGGGAGCTGCGCGCAGTCGTCGATCAGCTCGCTCATCGTGGTCGCTTCGGGAGTCGTCACCACTTGACCGTATTGCGGCGCTCTGACCAGTGGTAGCCCTACCAAACGGTAGTCTTCGGAGTCGCACTCACCAGGGTGAGTGATCACTCATCGCAACATCAACAAGAGGAGCCGACGTGCCGGTAGCCGTGTGCGGCAGCATCGCGACCGACCATCTGATGCACTTCCCAGGTCGATTCGCGGACCAGCTGGTCGCGGAGCGCCTCGACCGCGTGTCGCTGAGCTTCCTGGTCGACGACCTCGTGGTCCGGCGCGGCGGCATCGGCGCGAACATCGCGTTCGGTCTCGGTGTGCTCGGCGTGCGGCCGGTGCTCGTCGGAGCAGTCGGCGCCGACTTCGCCGACTACCGCTCGTGGCTCGAGCGGCACGGCGTCGACACGTCCGGCGTGTACGTGTCGGAGATCGCGCACACCGCGCGGTTCGTCTGCACGACGGACGACGACATGTGCCAGATCGCGTCCTTCTACGCGGGCGCGATGGCCGAGTCGCGCAACATCGAGCTCGCGCCGATCGCGGAGCGCGCCGGGGCCATCGACCTGGTCGTCATCAGCCCCGACGACCCCGCGGCCATGCTCCGCCACGCCGAGGAGTGCCGTCAGCGCGGCTACCGGTTCGCCGTCGACCCGTCGCAGCAGCTCGCCCGCATGGACGGTGAGCAGGCGCGCGCGTTCGTCGACGGCGCCGAGTTCCTCTTCAGCAACGACTACGAGTGGGAGCTGCTGCTGCAGAAGACCGGCTGGAACGAGGCCGACGTCCTGGCCCGCGTCGGCAGGCGCGTCACCACGCTCGGCGCCAAGGGCGTCGAGATCGTCGACCGCCACGGCTTCTCGCTGCACGTCCCCGCCGTCCCCGAGGTCGCGAAGACCGACCCGACCGGTGTCGGCGACGGCTTCCGCGCGGGCTTCCTCGCGGGCTTCACCGCCGGTCTGGGTCTCGAACGCGCCGCCCAGCTCGGCTCGCTGATCGCCGTCGAGGTGCTCGAGACCGTGGGCACCCAGGAGTGGGTGCTGGACCGTGACGCGGCTCTCGACCGCCTGCGCGGCGCGTTCGGTGACGAGGCCGTCGAGGAGATCGCCCCCGTCCTGCCATGATCGGCTGATGGGGAAGTACCTGTACGGCGACACCGGTGAGTCGCCTGATCCGAAGTTCGACGCGCTGAGCTCACTGCTCGACGAGGGCACCTTCGCCCGCGCCGGGCAGCTCGGCGTCGCCGACGGCTGGCGCTGTCTCGAGATCGGGGGCGGCGGCGGGTCGGTGGCGAACTGGCTCGCCGACGCCGTCGCTCCCTCCGGCCACGTCACCGTGACCGACCTCGACGTGTCGCGGCTCGAGGAGCGCGACAACGTCACCGTCCTGGAGCACGACGTGGCGTCCGGCGTCCTGCCGGGCAACGCGTTCGACCTGGTCCACGCCCGCCTCGTGCTCTTCCACCTGCCGTCGCGCGAGACGGTCCTGCGCAAGCTGCGCGACGCGCTGAGGCCCGGCGGCTGGCTGGTGCTGGAGGAGTTCGACCACCTGCCGCTCGACATCGTCTCGGCCGCCCCCGACGACGCGAAGCTGATCATGCGCGTGAAGAACGCCCTGCTCACGCTGCTCGACCAGGCGGGTGCCGAGCTGGCCTGGGGTGCGCGCATCGAGAAGGCCCTCGCCGACACCGGCCTGCGCGACGTCAGCGGTGCGCGCGAGGTGCAGGAGTGGCGGGGCGGCTCGGCCGGCTGCCGGATGCTCGCCGCCACCGCGAGCCTGGTGCGCGCGAAGCTGCCGCTCACCGACGACGAGTTCGACCGCTATCTGGAACTGATGGCCGCGCCGCAGACCGTCGTCAGCTCGTACGCGATCTGCAGCGCCCAGGGCCGCAGGTAGAGACGTCCAGGGGCCCCTCCGCGGAGGGGCCCCTGGACGTGCGGGTCAGAGCTTGACCGGGTACTGCGGCTCCGGCACGACCGGCTGGATCCTGGCCTCGACGAAGATGCCGTGCCAGATCATGAACACCAGCAGCGCCCAGATGCGGCGGCTGTGGTCGAGCACGCCGGAGCGGTGCTCCTCGATCAGCCGCAGCACCGCGCCCTTGTCGATGTACCGGTCGGTCTGCGACGAACGCACCACGTCCACGGCCCAGTCGTGCATCTCGTCCTTGAGCCAGTGCCGGATCGGCACCGGGAAGCCGAGCTTGCGGCGGTTCAGCACGTGCGCGGGCACGATGTCGCGGATCGCCTTGCGCAGCGCGAACTTCGTGGTGTCCGGCGTGATCTTGAGGTCGCTCGGGATCTGCGACGCGATCCGGAAGACCTCCGGGTCGAGGAACGGCACCCGCAGCTCCAGCGAGTTCGCCATCGTCATCTTGTCGGCCTTGACCAGGATGTCGCCGCGCAGCCACGTGAACAGGTCCACGTGCTGCATCCGCGTCACCGGGTCCCAGTCGCGCGACTCGCGGTACGGCTGGGCCGTGACGTCCATGTGGGACACAGCCGGGTCGTACGTCCGCAGCACCTGGCGCAGGTGGTCGTCGAGGAAGATGCGCGCGTTGCCGTAGTAGCGCTCCTCCAGCGTGAGCGCGCCGCGACGCAGCAAGTCCTTGCCCCGCACGCCGTGCGGGATCTTCGTCGAGACCTTGCCCATCGCCTTGCGCAGCGCGCCGGGCACCTTCTCGAACGCCGCCAGCGACAACGGCTCGCGGTAGATCGTGTACCCGCCGAACAGCTCGTCCGCGCCCTCGCCGGACAGCACCACCTTCACGTGCTGCCGCGCCTCACGGGCGATGAACCACAGCGGCACCAGCGCCGGGTCCGCCACCGGGTCGTCGAGGTACCAGGTGATCAGCGGCAGCGCGTCCATCATCTCCTGCGCGCTGACCGTGCGGACGACGTGCTTCACCCCGATCAGCGCAGCCGACTCCGCGGCCACGTCGACCTCGGAGAAGCCCTGGCGCTCGAACCCCGTCGTGAACGTGATCAGGTCCGGGTTGTGCTCCTTGGCGAGCGCCGCCACGACCGTCGAGTCGATGCCGCCGGACAGGAACGAGCCGACCGTCACGTCCGCGCGCATGTGCTTGGCGACCGAGTCGCGCAGCGCGGCGGTGATGTCGTCGTACAGCGCGTTCGCCTCGGCCTCGCTGCGCACGGTGCGGACCTTGAAGCTGGCGGGGAAGTAGCGCTCGAACTTCGGCCGCGTGCCCGGCGTGAGCGTGAACGAGTGTCCCGACTCGACACGCGAGATCTGCTCGTGCAGCGACTCGGGCTCCGGCACGTACTGCAGCGTGAGGTAGTGCTGCAGGCCCTTGACGTTCATCGTCGGCTCGATGCCGAGGGACGAGGCGATCTCCAGCAGGATCTTCTTCTCACTGGCGAACGCGACACCGCGCCTGCCCTGCGCCCAGTACAAGGGCTTGATGCCGAACGGGTCGCGGCCGCCGTAGAGCACGTCGCGCTCGGAGTCCCAGATGATGAAGGCGAACATGCCGCGCAGGCGCGTGATCGCGGCCTGGCCGAGGTAGTGGTAGGCGGCGACGATCGTCTCGGTGTCGCCGTCGGTGTGGAAGACCGCGCCGTGCCTCTCGGTGAGCTCGGCCCGCAGCTCCAGGTAGTTGTAGATCTCGCCGTTGAAGTTGATCGTGTACCGGTTCGGCGACTCCGGCGGTCCCCAGGTCAGCGGCTGGTGGGAGTGCTCGATGTCGATGATGGCGAGCCGGTTGAAGCCGAAGACGACCTCGTCCACCCGCCGGGTTCCGCTCTCGTCAGGCCCGCGGTGACGCATGCAGCGCAGCGCCGCCTCCACCGCAGGCCGTGCGTTCTCCGCCTCGTTCTCGCTGGGGCAAACAAGTCCTGCCAGGCCGCACAAGGCTCTCGCACCTCTCAAGGAACAGGAAGGGGAAGACCACGGGGAAGCCCCCAGTATGCCGAAGGGGGTCCCTGTGACCGAAACTGCACCGCAGCGGCGGTGCCCCCGAGGGGTGAGCGTCGTTCAGCTGAGCTACGCTCCCGCTTGATCCGTTGGCATGGAACGAGGAGGCGGGCGAGCAGTGGGCCTGAAGGAGGGCACCAGGGCATCCCGGCTGGTGAAGACCGCTGGGCTGGTCGGCCTGGTCGGTATCGGGGCCACCGGTTGCTCCACGGACGAGGTGCTGCGCTTCGGATGGCCTCAGGCCGTCACGCCGCAGGCCGAGGAGATGCGCGAGCTCTGGACCTGGTCCGTGATCGCGGCGCTGGTCGTCGGCGTCATCGTGTGGGGCCTGATCCTGTGGTCGGTGGTGTTCCACCGCAAGAAGTCGGAAGAGCTGCCGCGTCAGACCGCGTACAACCTCCCGCTGGAGGTCGTGCTCATCGTCGTGCCGACGGTGATCGTGGCGGTGTTGTTCTACTTCACGGCCGTGACGCAGAACTACGTGACGGACAAGTCGGGCAAGCCGGACGTGGCCGTCGACGTCATCGGGTTCCAGTGGAACTGGGAGTTCCAGTACCCCGACCACAAGACCGAAGAGGGCAACGTGGTCAGCACGGTCGGCACCTCGGGCGAGATCCCGGTGATGGTGCTCCCGGCCGGCAAGCGCATCCAGTTCTCGCTGCGCTCGACCGACGTCATCCACTCGTTCTTCGTGCCGGAGTTCCACTTCAAGCGGGACGTCTTCCCGATGCCGGAGAAGAACAACCAGGACAACGTCTTCCAGATCGACCAGATCGACCGGCCCGGCGCGTTCGTCGGCCGCTGCGCCGAGCTGTGCGGCTCCTACCACGCGATGATGAACTTCGAGGTCCGCGCCCTGGAGTCGGACGACTTCGACCGGTACATCGAGCTGCGCAAGCAGGTCAACGAGAAGACGGGCAAGCCGTACACCACGGCCGAGGCGCTCGCGCAGGTCAACTGCGGTGAGCTGTGTGCGCCGCTGGCCACCACGACCACCCCGTTCAACACCGACCGGACGGCTCGTGAAGCCTCCGGCGCGGGTCAGAAGTAGGGACACGCCCCCGCGATGAAGATCGAAGCTCGCGTATTCGACCTGGTGATGGCCTTCTCGTTCCTGATGGCCATCGTCTACGGCTACTGGACGCACCTGGCCACCGGACACGTCGAGCCCACCGGCACGGTGGCGCTCGCGCTGTCCGGCGGTCTGGCCCTCATCACCGGCACCTACTTCCGGTTCGTCGCCCGTCGCATCGAGGTCCGTCCGGAGGACAACCCCGAGGCCGAGGTCTCCGACGGTGCCGGTGAGCTGGGCTTCTTCAGCCCCGGCTCGTACTGGCCGGTCGGCCTCGCGGCCGCGGCCGCGATCACCGGTGTCGCCGTGGCGTTCTGGCAGGTGTGGCTGCTGGTCGTCGCCGTCGTCCTGGTGCTGGTCGCCGTCGGCGGTCTGGTGTTCGAGTACCACACCGGCCCCAACCACGACTGATATCCGATATATCGGATACTTGCGAGGCCCCCTCCCCGGTGGAGGGGGCCTTCGTCGTCTCGCAGGACGATAAATCGATATGTGATATATCGCATATCAGTTTGCGTCCTTCACGCGAAAAGGGCCCGTGCCGCCGAGCTGGCGGGACGGGCCCTTTTCGCAGGTGCTGAGGACTTACGCGGCGGCGGGAAGCTTCTCCGGCGTCTTCTGGTACGCGTCGACGTACTCCTGGCCGCTCAGGTCGAGGATGCGGTAGATGATCTCGTCGGTGACGCTGCGCAGGACCGGAAGCGAGTCCTGCATGCCGTCGTACCGGCTGAAGTCGAGCGGCTCGCCGAACCGGACCGTCACCGGCACGATCTTCGGGAACTTGCTGCCGACCGGCTGGACCTTGTCCGTGCCGATGATGCCGACGGGCACGACGGGGGCACCGGACTCCAGCGCCATGCGCGCCACACCGGTGCGACCGCGGTGGAGCTTGCCGTCGAGCGACCGGGTGCCCTCCGGGTAGATGGCGAAGGCGTCACCGCGGGCGAGGATCTCGGCGGCCGTGTCGAGCGCGGCACGGGCGTCACGGCCCTTGCCGCGGTGCACCGGCACGTGACCGAGCGACGAGAAGAACCAGCGCGACAACGACCCCTTCAGGCCCGTGCCGGTGAAGTACTCCGCCTTCGCGAGGAACGACACACGACGCGGCACCACCATCGGGATCACGACGCTGTCGATGAAGCTGAGGTGGTTGGCCGCCAGGATGACGGGCCCGTCGGCAGGGATGTTCTCCAGCCCGTCGACCACCGGGCGGTAGACGACACGGGCTGCGCGCGCGACGACGTGCTTCATCACCGGGTAGAGAACCATGCCTCCAGCATTCCAGGTGAGGATTGCCACGACGTTGCCACGTGGCGTGCATCTCGGGTCCATCACTCGCTCGGACTACGAAAGTCCAGCGGTCGTGCGAGCTGGGTCACCCGTCGGCGACGACGTGTGACGAAACACGCGTGACGCAGCGGTCACGACCCGGGACGCGACGCGAAACGGACGAGGGCGCGAAACCGGCCGCATCGGTCGGGGGACCTGGGTGTCGCCGGCAAGCCGCCGACTGGAACCAGCAGCCCGGCCTGGCCGGCGGTGAGGCCCGGCAGAGATGAGGCTCAGTCGACGATCGGGCTCAGCCAGCGATCGGGCTCAGCCAGCGCCTCGGGCTCAGCCAGCGCCTCGGCTTCAGTCGGCAGCCGAGCGCAGCAGGCGGTCGCGCCCAGCCAGTGCTCTGGCCCGAGTCGACGATGCCCTCTCCGCTCCGGCACGGGCAGCCTCCGGCACCGGCAGCCTCTGGCCACGCCAGCTCTGAGCCCGCCAGGCACCGGTCTCGCCCGGCCTCGGCCCCGCCAGGCCCCGTCCCGGACGCACCGCGTCCGGGACCCGATCGAGCCGAAGCCCGGCCTCAGCCCTTCAGGGCCTGTGAGAGCTCCGCCCAGCGGCTCAGCAGCGTCGCCGCCCTGCCCGAGTCGATGGCGTCCGCCGCGCGGCTCAGCGAGGCCGTCAGGTCGGCGTGCAGGTCGTCGGAGAACCCGCCGTGCGCCGCGATGGCGCCCGCGGCGTTCACGAGCACGGCGTCGCGCACGGACCCGGTCTTGCCGGCCACGAGGTCGCGGACCACCTCGGCGTTGACGGACGCGTCGCCGCCCTTCAGGTCCTCCTCGCGGGCGGGCTGCACGCCCAGCGCCGCCGGGTCGATGGTCTCGGTGCGCACCACGCCGTCCTGGGCGAGCCAGGCGGACGTGGTCGTGGTCGTGGTGATCTCGTCGAGGCCGTCGTCGCCGCGCACGACCAGGGCGGTGTTGTTCCTGCGTGCGAACACGCCGGCGATCAGCGGTGCCGCGGACGCCCGCGCGCAGCCGATCAGGCCGACGGTGGGCTGTGCCGGGTTCGTCAGGGGGCCGAGCAGGTTGAACGAGGTCGGGATGCCGATCTCACGCCGCACCGGGCCCGCGTGGCGGAAGCCGGGGTGGAACACCGGCGCGAAGCAGAAGCCGATGCCCAGCTCGCCCACGGTGGCCCGCACGCCCTCCGGCGGCAGGTCGATGGCGACGCCGAGGGCCTCCAGGACGTCCGCCGTGCCGCACTGCGACGACGCCGCACGGTTGCCGTGCTTCACGACCGGGACGCCCGCCGCGGCCGTGACGATCGCGGCCATCGTCGAAATGTTCACCGAACCGGAATGATCGCCGCCGGTGCCCACGATGTCGGCCGCCCGCACGTCCACGGTGAAGCGGCGCGCGTGGTTCAGCATCATCGTGGCGAGGCCGTCGACCTCCTCCGGCGTCTCGCCCTTCGCGCGCAGCGCGACGATGAACGCCGAGATCTGCGCAGGGGTCGCCTCGCCGGACATCACCCTGTCCATGCCCCACGCGGTGTCGTCCGCGGTCAGGTCGACGCCGTCGATCAGGCGGTTGAGCAGCGAGGACCAGGTGCGTTCAGCCATGCCGGCTCAGCCCTTGACGACGGGAACAGCCGAGCTCCGCAGCACCTCGGCCACGGTCTCGGCGGCGGCCAGCGGGTCGAGCGGGTGCACCAGCACCGCGTCGGCCTGCGACCAGGTGGCGAGCCAGCGGTCGTCCTTGCGGCGGACCGCGACGACGACCGGCGGGCAGTCGGTGATCTCGTTCTTGAGCTGGCGGGACAGGCCCATGCCGCCGGTCGGCTGCGCCTCGCCGTCGAGGATCAGCAGGTCGACGGTGGTGTTGTCGACCTCGTAGAGGACGTCGGCGATCGTCCCCGCCTCGACGAACTCGACGCGGGGCAGGTCGGGGGCCGGGCGGCGGCCGACCGCGGTGATGATCGTCTCACGCACCTCGGGGCGGTGGCTGAACACCAGGATCTTCGTGGTCTGCGTGCTCATGTCTCGATCCTCCGCTGCGGCTGCCGACTGCGGTCCTAAGCAACGACCCCGGAAAAGTGACCAAGGTCGCCGCGATGCTATCGGGCGGTCTCCCGCTCGGGTTGCAGGGCGTCCCACCCCAGGGCGTCGCCACCCAGCCGCTGCGCCAGCGAGGCCATCCGCGACCGCTCCTGGGCGCAGTGCAGCGCGTCCAGCTTCTGCACCCGGCTGGCGAGCGACACGTCCCCCGCGACGACCACCCAGCCGTCCGGTTCGAGCAGCTCACGCGCACGTTCCACCTGGTCAGCGGGGATGCGCAGGTGGTGGCGCAGCACAGCGGGCTCGTCGGCCCGCCACCGCGGGGAGCGGGCCAGGGCGGCCGAGTCGGCCTCCGCGACGTCGAACGCCTCCGCGACCACGACGAGGTCCGGGTCGTCGGCCGACAGCGCGGGTTCCTCCTCGCGGCGCAGCAGATCCCGCAATCGGCCCAGCAAGCTCATCCTCTGCTCTCCTCCACGATCACGCGCTGTGTGACCCAGCCGACCCATGATCCGCGCCGGACCCGATGGGCGGACCAAAAAAGCGCAAGCAATAATGCTGCTCGTGACCACGGCAGCGCCTTCAATCGGCCAGCGCGTGCACTCGCTGAACCGCCCGAACATGGTCAGCGTCGGCACGATCGTCTGGCTGTCCAGCGAGCTCATGTTCTTCGCTGGCCTCTTCGCCATGTTCTTCACGGCGAAGGCCCAGAACGAGGGACCTTGGCCCCCGCCTCCCACCCACCTGAACCTCCCCTACGCGGCGGTCTTCACGACCATCCTGGTCGCGTCGTCGTTCACCTGTCAGTGGGGTGTGTTCGCGGCGGAGCGGGGAGACGTCTTCGGTCTGCGTCGCTGGTACATCGTGACGCTGATCATGGGAGCGATCTTCGTCGCCGGTCAGGCGGGTGAGTACTACGAGCTGGTCCACGCGGGCACGACGATCCCGTCGGGCGCCTACGGGACGGTGTTCTACCTGACGACCGGCTTCCACGGCCTGCACGTCATCGGCGGTCTGATCGCGTTCGTCTACCTGTTGATCCGGACGAAGCTCAGCAAGTTCACGCCGGCACAGGCCACCTCGGCGATCGTCGTGTCGTACTACTGGCACTTCGTCGACGTCGTGTGGATCGGCCTGTTCGCCATCATCTACATCGTGCCCTGACCTAGTCAGCACGCAGCCAAGCCACGAGCTCCCGAACTGACAGCAAGGGTTGCCGCACACCATGACCACCACGACGAAACGCCCCCGCGGCGCCCGCACGAAGCTGCGCCGCCGGGTCGCCGGAATGCTCGCCCTGGGCTTCGCCCTGCTGAGCGCCGGCATGCTGTTCGCCGCCTTCGCGCCGCAGGCGCAGACCGCCCAGGCGCAGCAGGAGGACGCCCTGGTCCGCCAGGGTGAGCAGATCTACCTCAACACCTGCATGAGCTGCCACGGCAAGTCTCTCGAGGGTGTCGAGGGCCGCGGGCCGAGCCTCATCGGCGTCGGCGACGCCGCGGTCTACTTCCAGACTTCCTCCGGCCGCATGCCCATGTCGCGGCAGGAGGCGCAGGCCATCCGCAAGCCCGCGAAGCTCTCCCCCGAGGAGATCAACGCGCTGATGGCCTACATCACCGCGAACGGTGGCGAGGGCCCGGAGAAGCCCGCCCAGTCCGGTGAGGCCCTGCGTGGCGACAACCCCGCCCGCGGCGGCGAGCTCTTCCGCCTCAACTGCGCCAGCTGCCACAACTTCACGGGTCGTGGCGGCGCGCTCTCGTCCGGCAAGTTCGCGCCCGCCCTCGACGGGGTGAGCGAGGAGCAGATCTACACGGCGATGCTGAGCGGCCCGCAGAACATGCCGAAGTTCGGCGAGCGGCAGCTCACGCCGGAAGAGAAGAAAGACATCATCGCGTACGTCAAGTCGGTCACCGACGGAAAGAACAACTCCGGCGGCAACGCCCTGGGCGGGTTCGGTCCCGTCTCCGAGGGCCTGATCGCGTTCATCGTGGGCATCGCCGCGCTCATCGGCGTGACCCTCTGGATCGGAGCCAAGGCATGAGCGGCGACAAGCCGATCGAGCTGCCCAGCGAGGCGGAGCTCGCGGAGATGAGCCGGGACGAGCTCGTCAAGCTCGGCACGAAGATGGACGGCGTCGAGCTCGTCCACTACGAGGAGAAGTTCCCGGTCCCCGGCACCCGCGCCGAGCGTCGCGCTCAGCGGTCGGTGGCGGTGTGGTTCCTCATCTCCGCGCTGTCCGGCATCGCGTTCCTCGGGGTGTTCCTGTTCTGGCCGTGGGAGTACGAGTCCCCGTCCAACGAGACCGGTCACTTCCTGCACAGCCTCTACAACCCGCTGATCGGCCTGTTCCTGGGCCTGTCGGTGGTCGGTCTGGGCGTCGGCGCGCTGCTGTACACCAAGAAGTTCCTCCCCGACGAGCTCGCGGTGCAGCAGCGCCACGACGGCCCGTCGGCCGCCGTCGACCGCGCGACCCTGGTCGCGGAGCTCGCCGACGCGGGTGAGCGCAGCGGCATCGGCCGCCGCAGCCTGATCAAGCGCACCGCGGGCCTCGGCGCCGGCGTGCTGGGCCTGGGCGTCGCGGCTGTCCCGCTCGGCGCGATGATGAAGAACCCGCACACCGACAGCGAGACCAAGAACTCGCTCTGGCACACCAGCTGGAAGCCGGAGAAGCCGGGCGAGAAGGTCTACCTGCGCCGTCACACCGGTGACTTCCACGAGGTCTCGCTCGTGCGCCCGGAGGACATCGAGCCGGGCGGCTTCGAGACGGTCTTCCCGTTCCGCGAGTCGGAGCGCGGCGACAACCACGCGCTGGTCGCGGCCCTCAAGCGGGCCGATGCGCCGGTCATGCTCATCCGCATGCGTCCGAACCAGGCGATCACCAAGCGCGCCGGCCAGGAGGACTTCAACTACGGCGACCTCTACGCGTACTCGAAGATCTGCACGCACCTGGGCTGCCCGACGTCGCTGTTCGAGCAGCAGACCGGTCTGCTGCTGTGCCCGTGCCACCAGTCGCAGTTCGACGTCTTCGAATACGCGAAGCCGCGGTTCGGCCCGGCGACGCGTCCTCTTCCCCAGCTTCCGATCACTGTGGACGAAGAGGGATACTTGGTTGCCCGCAGCGACTTCATCGAGGCTGTGGGTCCGGCGTTCTGGGAGCGGAAGTCATGAGTGCCATCACCACGCCGACGAAGCCGGCCAACGCGGCCGCGCGCGTCGCAGGGGCGGCGGCCAACGCTGCCGACGAGCGGTTCCACGGAGCGTCCGGAATCCGCAAGCAGCTGAACAAGGTCTTCCCGACGCACTGGTCGTTCCTGCTCGGTGAGATCGCGCTCTACAGCTTCATCGTCCTGCTGCTGTCGGGTACGTACCTCGCCCTGTTCTTCGACCCGTCGATGACCGAGGTCACCTACAACGGTTCGTTCGAGAACCTGCGCGGCATCGAGATGTCACGGGCGTTCGCGTCCACCCTGGACATCTCGTTCGAGACGCGCGGCGGCCTGTTCGTCCGCCAGGTGCACCACTGGGCGGCACTGCTGTTCATGGGCGCGATCGTCGTCCACATGTTCCGGATCTTCTTCACCGGCGCGTTCCGCAAGCCGCGTGAGATCAACTGGGTCATCGGCATCGTGCTGTTCATGCTCGGCGCCATCGAGGGCTTCCTCGGCTACTCGCTGCCGGACGACCTGCTCTCGGGCACCGGTCTCCGCGTCATGGCGGCGCTGCTGATCTCGTTCCCGGTCATCGGCACGTGGCTGAACTGGCTGATGTTCGGCGGGGAGTTCCCCGGCACGGACATCATCCCGCTGCTCTACACCGCGCACATCCTGATCATCCCGGCGATCATCCTGGGTCTGATCGCGGCGCACCTCGCGCTGGTCTGGTACCAGAAGCACACGCAGTTCCCGGGCGTGGGCCGCAAGGAGACCAACGTCGTCGGCGTCCGCATCATGCCGGTGTTCGCGGCCAAGGGCGGTGGCTTCTTCGCCATCGTCGTCGGTGTCATCGCGATCATGGGTGGCGTCTTCCAGATCAACCCGATCTGGAACATCGGCCCGTACAACCCCGCGCAGGTCTCCGCCGGCTCGCAGCCCGACTGGTACATGGGCTGGACCGACGGCCTGGTCCGCATCTGGCCCGCGTGGGAGTTCTACCTGGGCAACTACACGATCCCGGCGCCGTTCCTGCCGTTCATCCTCGGTCTGCCGCTGCTGACCGGCATCGCGGCGGTGTACCCGTGGATCGAGCGCAAGATGACCAAGGACTACGCGCACCACAACCTGCTGCAGCGCCCGCGTGACGTTCCGGTCCGCACCGCGCTCGGCTGGATGGCGATCACGTACTTCATGGTCCTGCTGCTGATGGGCGCGAACGACATCTTCGCCTACAAGTTCGACATCTCGTTGAACCTGACGACGTGGATGGGCCGGATCGGCATGCTGGTCCTGCCGCCGATCGCGTACTTCATCACGTACCGCATCTGCATCGGCCTGCAGCGCGCGGACCGCGAGGTGCTCGAGCACGGTGTCGAGACCGGCATCATCAAGCGCCTGCCGCACGGCGAGTTCATCGAGATCCACCAGCCGCTCGGCCCGGTGGACGACCACGGCCACCCGATCCCGCTCGCCTACCAGGGCGCGTCGGTGCCGAAGAAGATGAACAAGCTCGGCTCTGCCGGTCACCCGGTCGCCGGCAGCACGTGGTCGCCGGACCCGGTCGAGGAGACCGTGGCCCTGGAGAACGCGCGTGCGCGCAAGCACGTCACCGAAGGCACCAGCGCCGAGGACACGGCAAGCGAGCTCGCGGGCAAGCCTGCCGACCCCAAGGTCTGACCTTCCAGGACAGCGAAAGGCCCCCGTGGACTTCCACGGGGGCCTTTCGCGTGGGGCTGTGGCGGCTCGGGCCTACTGGTCGTCCAGGCCGATCGAGAACGCGGCCTCGTCGTCGCGCTTCGAGTAGCTGCGGAACGCGATGTGCGTGTCGGTGTTCAGCACGCCCTCGACCTTGCTGATCTTGCCGGGGACCAGCGCGGCCAGGTCCTCGTGCTTGCTGACGCGGACCAGCGCGATCAGGTCGACGTCGCCCGCGCAGGAGTACACCTCCGTGACTCCGTCGATGTCGGCGATCTCCTGCGCGGCCTCGGGAATGCGTTCGGCGGCGGCCTGGATCAGCACGATGGCGGTGACCACGGCGTCCTCCTCGGGTCTTGGGCTCGGCTCTGGGCTCCGGTGTCTCGAGCATCCGTAGTCTGCCCTACCCGGTGATCGGCGGCGTGCTGCCCAGGCCGGTTCGGACGGGTGGGTGCGGCGCGGGGCCGGTTGCACCGGCTTCACGTCCGGCGTGGTCAGTTCCAGTGGTCGTGGATCGGGCGGGCACCGGCGGCCTGCTCGGCCCACGGCACCCAGGCCGCCGCGGCACCGGCGGGGGACGACCAGGGCTGGTCCGCGTACACGAGGCGGGTGCCCGGCTGGTCCAGCCAGCGCAGGACGACACCGGTCTCCTCCGGCGGAGCGCCCCGCAGCGGCCCGGCTGTCGGCACGACCGTCTCCGCCGAGGCGACGAGCGCGTCCACCACCGGCATCGGGCGGGTGCCGCGACGGGCCACACCGGCCGAGGCCAGCCGGCCGTAGCGGACCACGGAGAACTCCCAGCCGCCCTCGCGGTCCGGGCGGGCCGCCACGAGCTGGGGGAGCGCGGCGAGAGCCGCCAGGCGCTGGGCCCGGTCGAGGGAGCGGACCAGGCCCGCCAGGCGGTCGCGGCGGCGCGCGGCCTCCTCGAAGCGTTCGGCGGAGGCGAGACCGGTGAGCTGGGTGACGAGGGTGCGCAGCGGGTCCGCGTTGCGGCCGAGGACCAGGTCCTGCACCGCGACGACGGCGGGGGCGTACTCCTCGACGCTCTGGTGACCGGCGCACGGGGCCTTGCAGCGGCCCAGCTCGGCGAGGGCGCAGGGGGTGGCTTTCTGGTTGGCCGCCGGGATCTTGATCTTGCACGAGCGGAGCGGGACGGCGTCCAGCAGGGCGTCCGCCACCGCCTCGGCGGCCTGGCGGGTGCGGAACGGCCCCAGCGCGCCGTCCTTGGGGGTCCTGACGAGCGAGATGCGCGGGAACGGCTCCTCGGTCAGCACCAGCCACCAGGCGTGGTGCGGGTTCTTCGACCGGCGGTTGTAAGCGGGGCGGTGCGCTCTCAGGAGGCGCAGCTCGCGGACCTCCGCCTCCAGCGGGTGGGCGCACTCGACCGCGTCCACCCGCACCGCCAGCGCGACCATCTCCCGCAACCGGCGGCGGCCCTCGCTCGCGGTGAAGTACTGGCGGACGCGACGGCGCAGGTCGGAGGCCGTGCCGACGTAGAGCACCTCCTCCTTGGGGCCGCGGAAGAGGTACACGCCCGGCTTCGACGGCAGGTGCGCGGCCAGCGAGCGTTTGCGGCGCTGCTCCGGGGTGACCTCCGGCAGGTACGCCAGCAGCTCTTCGAGCGAGTGCACGCCGACGTTGCCGACTCGTTCGAGCAGCGCGTGCAGCACCTCGACGGTCGTCTTGGCGTCGGCCAGGGCGCGGTGCGTGGGCCTCGTGGCCGTGCGGAACAGGTCGGCGAGGGCGGACAGGCGGCAGGACGGGGCCTCGTCGCGGCTCAGCACCCTCCGCGCCAGCTTCACCGTGCACACCACCGGCGGTTTGGGCCACCGGTAGCCCTGCCGCTCGCAGGCGGCCTTCATGAAGCTCACGTCGAAGCCCGAGTTGTGCGCCACCAGCACCGCTCCGGCCGCGAACTCCAGGAACGCGGGCAGCACCGTCCGCATCGTCGGCGCGCCCGTCACCATCAGCTGTGTGATGCCGGTCAACTGCGCGACCTGGGGCGGGATGCCGCGTTCCGGGTCGACGAGCGTCGCGAACTCGCCGAGCACCCGGCCGCCCCGGATCTTCACCGCGCCGATCTCGGTGACGGCGTCCTCCTCGGCGCTGCCGCCCGTCGTCTCCAGGTCGAAGACGACGAAGGTGGTGTCGCGCAAGGGCGTCCCGAGCTCGTCGAAGGACAGTTGTCCGGTCACGGCGCCGACGTTAGCGGCGGGGTCTGACAATTTTCACCGCTGATCCTTTCGGGAGGCCGTGACCTGCGGCTGCTCCATTGGGGTGGTGGTGTGATCTTTTTCCGGGCCGTTGTTCCCACGGGCGGAGATGTCCGTGCGCTGCCCGTGGAGAAGGGCTCTAGCCTGTGGGGGTGCCCGACCCGATGCCCGAGCCCGAGATCGACCAGCCAGCCGAGGAGGCAGGCGAGTCCGCTGTGGACTGGTCGGCTCTGCCGGAGCCGCTGCGGGTGAGGCTCGCGGAGCTGGCCGCGGACGCGCTGGGCGAGATGGCGAAGGTCGACGTTCCGCAGCACCTGCGGCCGGTGGCGAGGTTCGCCCCGACCAAACGCGCGCGGCTGGGCGGGGCACAGGTCGTGGCGGGGCTGCGGGACTCCGCGAACTTCCGCACCGCCGTCGTGGAGTGGCTGCGCAAGAACCGGCCGTCCACGTTGGAGGTGACGGCACCGGACCCGGTGACGGCGGCCGCCGCGGCGGTGCTGACCGGGGACGAGGTCGCGCCGCACTACGTGGAGCTGGTGTCGCGGCGCGTGGGCGACGCGACGCTGCGGGCCGAGCGGGACGCGGCGGTCCAGCGCGCGGAGCGGATGGAAGGTGAGCTGGAACGGCTGCGGGCCGAACGCAGCCAGCTCGGCACCGCCGCCGAACGCGTCCGCGCGGAGGCCGAGGTCGAGCTGGAACGCCTGCGCAAGCGGTTGCGCGAACAGGGCGTGAAGCTGCGCGAGGCCAAGGACGCCGCCGAGGCCGCGGCCGCCGAGGCGACCAAGATCCAGGAACGCGCCGCGGAGGAGGTCAAACGCCTCACCGCGGAACGCGACCGCGAACGTGAACGGGCCGAGACCGAGCGGGGCAAGGCACAGCGCGCCATCGCGGACGCCGAGGTGGCGCGTCAGTCCGCGCGCGAGGCCCGGCAGGCCGACGAGGTGCGGCTCGCGTTGCTCGTGGACACCCTCGACGGCGCCGTCACAGGACTGCGCCGTGAACTGGCCCTCGGGGGCAGCGGACCCCGTCCCGCCGACCTCGTGCGAGGCGCCAGCGCGTCGCAGGGCGCCGTGGGACGCGTGGAAGACCCGGCTGCACTCGACCGGCTGCTGGCGTTGCCCGCCGTGCACCTGGTGGTGGACGGCTACAACGTCACCAAGACCGGCTATCCGGAACTGTCGCTGTCAGACCAACGCGACCGCCTCGTCCACCAGCTCGCGGTGCTCGCCGCGCGCACGGGCGCGGAAGTCACGTTGGTGTTCGACGGCGCGGGTGTCGTCGCTGTGCCCGCGGCGGCCCCTCGGGGCGTGCGCGTGCTCTTCAGCGACCCCGGCGTCTTGGCCGACGACGTGATCCGCGCGCTGGTCACGGCAGAGCCGGAAGGGCGTCCCGTGGTGGTGGTGACGTCAGACCGCGCCGTCGCCGATTCGGTACGCCGCAGGGGTGCACACCCTGTACCGTCCGCAGTCTTGCTGGCCCGTCTCGGGCGCGTTTGATCACCCGGTAGCCTGACGCCGTCGATCTTGGCGGTCTTGTTCTGGCGAGGGGGATCGGCGACCTCATGTCGCGCAAGCTCACCCGTTTCTTCCTGGTTGTCGTCGTGCTGCTCTCGGCCATGCCGGCTGTGTCCCTGGCCGCCCAGCCGGCCGATCCCGCGCGCGCGTACGCCGACCTCACGGCGCAGGCGACGAAGCTCAACGAGGAAGTCCTGCGAGCTCAGGAGGACCTCGTCCAGCGCCGCGCGGAGCTCGACCGGGCGAGCGCCACCGTCGCGGCCGCGCAGGAGGTGGAGAAGCAGGCCAAAGCCGAGGAGAACGACTTCCGCGGCCAGGTCGACCTCATCACGCAGGCGTCGTTCGAGGGCGCCCGCTTCAACCAGCTGTCGGCCCTGCTCGTCGCGGACTCCCAGCAGGACTTCCTGAACCGCCTCGAGATGATGCGCATCCTCGCCACCGACCGCGCCGAGTCCCTCGCCCGCCTCTCCGGCGCGGTGGAGAAGGCCCGCCAGGCACACCAGGTGGCGGAGACCGCCCGAGACCGGGCCGCCGAAGCCGCCTCGGCCGCCGAACGCCTCAAGGCTGACCTGGACGAACGCAACCGCGCACTGCAGGGGCAGATCAGCGAGGTGCGGACAGCCCTGACCAGGCTGCCGGCCCCCGTCGCGGCACAGCTGAAGGACCCCGGCGACACGTCCAAGGTCGAGGTGCCCCAGGGCGTGGCCGGTCTGGCGCTGGCGTTCGCGCTGGCACGGCGCGGCGACGAGTACAGCTACGGCGCCACCGGCCCCACCTCGTGGGACTGCGCCGGCCTCACCATGAAGGCGTACGCGGCAGCCGGCGTCGCGATCCCGCGCACGTCCGGGGGCCAGGCCGTGATCGGCCGCCCGGTCGGCAGGGGCGAGGTCCGCGGCGGCGACCTGATCATCTACTACGGCAGCCGCTCGCACGTGGCGATGGCGGTCGACAACACCCGCGCCGTCCACGCCTCGACCGAGGGGCAACCGGTGAAGATCGCCCCGATCGACGCCATCGGCCCGATCTCGGTCATCCGGCGCATCGAAGGCTGACGTCGCGCCGAGGGCTGCGTCGGACCGGGGCGTGACGGCCAGCTGGGGGAGGCGTCGGGCTGGGGCATGGCGTCGGACCGGGGGCTGACGGGGGTGTTGCGAGCTAGCTGGTTGGCAGGGCGCGGGCCGACGGTGTGGCGTGGGCAGGCGGCGTAGCGGGCGATGGTGTGGCTCTGGCCGGTGGTGAGACGCGGCTTGGCGGTCCGGCGCTGACTGGCGATGTCGCGCTGACTGGCGGTGACAAGGCCCGGCGGTGACACGGCTTGGCGGTGACACGGCTTGGCGGCGCGATGCGGTTCGGCGGCGTGAGGCGGCTGGCGGCCCGGCGGCATGGCGTGGCTGGTGGCGTGGCTCGGTCGACGATGCGGTGAGGACCTGGTGGTTCGGGTTCGGCGTGGCGATCCACCCGTCTGCCTTGCGAGTTCACCCGGCCATGCCGCAAGCCGCACCACTAGCCTTGCGCCGGTGAAGCACCTCCGGACGTTGCTGGCGATCACGGTCGCCATGACGTTCCTGCTCGGCCTGACCGTCGCGCTGCGTCCAGTCGCGGTGCCCGGCGAGGACGTCCGGTGCGAGCAGGCTGTGCTGACGGTGTCGTCCGGCACCGTGACAAGCAGTTCCTGTGACGGCGAACTCGCGCAACGCGTCGTCGGGATGGTCGACGAGTCAGTGCGCGGCGTCGCCGATATATTGGATATCAGCTGGGCGGAACGCGTCGACGTCGTCGTGCCGTCGTCCGATCTTGAGTTGGTGGCGCTCGTCGGGCCGGCGTTCGCGGACATGGCTGGTGTCGCGATCCGCGACGAGTCCGGTCAGCGGGTGGTTCTGAACCGGGCACGCACGGCGCCGTTGTCGGACCTCGAACTGCGCGTGTTGCTGCGTCACGAGATCACCCATGTCGCGACGCGTGACCTCACGTCGGACTCGGCCCCGCTGTGGCTGGTCGAGGGCTTCGCCGACTGGGTGGCCTTCCACGGGCTCGGGCTGTCGCTGCGGCAGGCCGCGCCGGCGCTGACCCCGGACGTCGCGGCGGTTCCCACCGACTTCGGCGGACCTGGCCGCGAACTCGCCTACCAGCAGGCGTACTCGATCATGGTCTACCTGGAGTCGACGCTCGGTGAGCGCGGTGTCGTCGACTTCTTCCGGCGGCACGCGTCGATGTCCGCGGTGGACTTGGGTGACGTCGACGTCGCGGGCTGGCGTGCGTTCCTGGAGTCGCGCATCGGATAGCGTTGGCCCGTGCGCCGAACCCTGCTGGTGACCAACGACTTCCCGCCCCGTCCCGGTGGCATCCAGTCCTACCTGCACGCTTTGGCGACACGGCTGCCCGCGGACTCCCTCGTCGTGTACGCGCCGAAGTGGAAGGGCGCCGAGGAGTTTGACGCCAAGCAGCCCTTCCCGGTGGTGCGGCACCCCACGACGCTGATGCTGCCGACCCCGGACGTCCTGAATCGCGCCCGCGACATCGCCCGCGCCGAGTCCTGCGACGCCGCGTGGTTTGGTGCCGCGGCTCCTCTCGCGCTGCTCGCGCCGTCACTCGGCTTGAGCCGTGCGGTCGCGTCCACGCACGGGCACGAGGTCGGCTGGTCGATGCTTCCGGTGGCACGGCAGGCATTGCGGGCCATCGGGTCCGGTGTGGACGTCGTGACGTACGTCAGCAAGTACACCCGCTCGCGCTTCGCCGCGGCGTTCGGCCCGATGGCGGCACTGGAACACCTGCCGTCCGGTGTGGACACCGACCTGTACCGCCCGGATCCGGCGGCCCGCGCCGAGATGCGCCGCCGGTACGGCCTGGGTGACCGGCCGGTGATCGTGTGCGTGTCGCGGCTGGTGCCGCGCAAAGGGCAGGACGTGCTGATCCACGCACTGCCGCTGATCCAGCGGTCGGTGCCGGACGCCGCGCTGCTGATCGTCGGAGGCGGACCGTACCGGGGCACCTTGGAGAAGCTGGCCGACGGCAACCGCGACGTCGTGCTGACCGGGTCGGTGCCGTGGGAGGAACTGCCCGCGCACTACAACGCCGGTGACGTCTTCGCGATGCCGTGCCGCACCCGCGGCCGTGGCCTTGACGTCGAGGGACTCGGCATCGTCTACCTCGAGGCGTCGGCGGCGGGACTGCCGGTGGTGGCCGGACGGTCCGGCGGCGCGCCGGAGACGGTGCTCAACGGCACCACCGGCAACGTCGTCGACGGCCGCGACGTCGAGGACGTCGCCGAGAAGGTCGCCGCACTGCTCGCCGACCCGGAGACGGCCAAGAAGATGGGCCGCGCCGGGCGGGAGTGGGTGAGCGACAACTGGCGCTGGGACCAGTTGGCACACCGCCTCGAAAACTTGATCGGCTGACGAAGACTTGATCGACTGACGTCGACCGACCTCGAAGACGCCCTGCGTCGATGTCCATGTGGACGTCAACATTGACGCGGACGCGGACGCGGATGTGGACGCGGATGTGGACGTCGACATCGACATCGACATGGCTGTCGACACGAACGTGGACATGGCTGTCGACATGAACGTCAATCTGGACGCGGACGTGGACATGGCCGTCAACGTCGACTTGGGCGGAGGCATACCGTCAAGGTCGACATCGACGCAGGTGTCAATGTCGACGTCCATGTTGACGTCCACGTCGATCGTCGAGTCGGCGATCACGTTGCTGATCTATATGAGGTGTACGCCCTCATGTCTGTACTGGACATGGTGGACAGGGGCATCGTCATGGTTGACGAATCGACTCAGTAGTCGATTCGTCAACTGACAACGTTGTCATCCGCGCGACATGTTGCCCCGCAAACGGAGACCAGCCAGTGATCAAGACCCAGGCGGCGAGCGCGATATACGGGATATCGCACACCGCTTCCCGTTCAGAGCAGCGCTCGAGCCCGGCGCTCCAATGCCCGCAGGCCGAGCTCGGCACTGCGCCGCACCGCCTGTTCCGCAGCGTCCCGCGACTGGGCCGACCAGGACATGTCCCGCCACACCACCGAGAGCCCGATGAGTGCCCGCACCTCCCCGGACGCGTACCCGATCCGCCGGGCCGTGGTCAGGGCCTGCTCGAACAGGGGCACGGCCGCCTCCGGTTCGCCCAGGGCGCGGCGCACCTCACCGAGCGTGATCCGGACGGACGTCGCCACCTGCGGGTCGCCGCCGTCCGCCACGAGGGACAGGGCACGGGAGGCGGACGTCAGTGCGGCCTCGGGGTTGCCCTGCGCCAGTTCGACGGAGGCGAGGTTGTCGAGGGCCTCGGCGTCGCCGGCGGGGACGTTGCCGAGGTCGAGGGCGCGTTCGAGATGGGCGCGTGCCTCGACGAGGCGGCCCTGCAGGCGCAGTGCCATGCCGAGGTAGGCGTGGCTGTCGGCGGTCGGGGCGAGGGACAGGGCCTGGGAGAAGTGTTCGACGGCTCCGTCCAGCTCGCCGAGCTCGACGGAGAGCTGGCCGAGGTTGTACAGGCCGGTGCTGATGCTGTCGGCCGAGCGGAGCATTCGCAGGCAGCGCACGAGCGCGTCCTTGGCGAGGCCGAGGTCGCCGGAGCGGCGGTGGACGAGGCTGAGGTTGTTCAGCACGCTCGCCTCGGCGTCCTCGTCGCCGAGTGCCTGGTACAGCTCGATAGCGTGGTGGTGGTGCTCCACGGACCGGGCGAACTCGCCCAGGCGCAGGTAGAGGGTGCCCAGGTTGGCGTGCATCGCGGCTTCGGCCGGGCGGTGGCCTGCGGCCTGGGTCGCGCGGAGGGCGTGGCGGGCGGTCGCCAGCCATTCGCCCACGTCCTGGCCGATCCACAGGTAGCCGCGCAGGGCGTCGGCGAGCAGCCAGGCCATCGGGGCCGGGCCGTGTTCGGCGGCGTGGCGGATCGCGGCGGCGACGTTGAGGCGTTCGGCGTCGAGCCACACCAGGGCTTCCGCCGGGCCCGCGATCCTCGGTACCGGGCCCGCCGGTGAGGACGGCAGGCGGCGGATGCCGGGGTAGAGCAGTTCGGCGCACCGTTCGACGCCGCGCAGGTAGTGGTTCAGCAGTGCTGTCCACGCCTGGTCCTGTTCGGCGGGGCTGTCGGACTCCTCGCGCAACGCGGCGGCGTAGCGGACCAGCTCGTCGTGGAACCGGTAGCGGCCGGGTGCGACTGGTACGACCAGCTGCGCGATCTCCAGCACAGTGAGCAGGCCCTCGGCGTCGACGTCGGCCAGCGCCGAGGCGGCTTCGGCGGTGAAGTCCGGGCCCGGCACGACCGACAGCAGGCGGAACAGGCGTTGAGGCGCGGGCGGCAGTGCGGCGTAGGCGAGCTCGATGGGGGAGCCGGAGATCGTCACCTCGTCGCGTCCAGCCAGGTAGGCGGCGGCGACGCGCAGCGCGAGCGGCAGGTGGCCGCACCGGGACGCCAGCTCGGCGTGGTCGCCGGGGCCGAGCAGCGACGTCAGCAGCTCGGCCGACTCGTCGGGCGTGAAGACGCCGACCGGCACGGTCCGGGCGCCGTTCATCGCGATCAGGCCGCGCAGGTCGTCGCGGGACGTCACGATCACCCGGCACGACGCCGTTCCCGGCAGCAGCGGACGCACCTGGTCCGGCGCGGAGGCGTTGTCGAGCACCAGCAGCATCCGCCGGCCGGACAGCAGCGACCGCAGCACGGTGCTCTGCTCGTCGGCGTCGGCGGGGATCTCGTCCGGCGGCACGCCGAGGGCCCGCAGGAACCGCGACAGCACGTCCATCCCGTCCGCGGGCGGGCCCGGCGCGTAGCCGCGCAGGTCCACGAACAGCTGCCCGTCGGGGAACCGGTCGCGCAGCTGGTGCGCCACGTGCACGGCGAGCGTCGTCTTGCCCGCGCCCGGCGGTCCCGCGAGTGTCACGATCGGCACCGACCCGCCGGTGAGCAGTGCCGAGATCCGCTCGACGTGCCCGGTCCTGCCGACGAAGTCCGCCAGGTCGTCCGGCAGCCGCATCGGGGTCGCGGGCGGGCGTCCCGGCTCCCGCTGCGGCACCGGGGCCGCCAGCTCCGGCGCGCCCACGAGGATCGCCTGGTGCAGCGACCGCAGCTCGGCGGACGGGTCGATGCCCAGCTGCTCGTCCAGTGTCCGGTCGAGCTGCCGGAACGCCTCCAGCGCCTCCGCCTGCCTGCTGCAGCGGTACAGCGCGAGCATCAGCTGGGCCCAGAACCGCTCGCGCAACGGGTGGTCCCGCGTCAGCGCGAACAGCTCCGGCACGACGTCGGCGTGGTTGCCGAGCGCCAGTTCCACGTCGAGGCGCTGCTCGTGCACCGTCATCAGCAGCTCGGTCAGCCGCGGCGCGTGCTCGGCGTACAAGGTCTCCGACGGCACGTCCGACAGCACCGGGCCGCGCCACAGCTCCAACGCCTCGGCGAACGCCTTGCGAGCCGTCACCAGGTCGCCGGAGGCGGCGGCCGCACGGCCGCGTGCGGCGGCGTCGGCGAACCGGTGGACGTCGACGGACAACGGGTCGACCCGCATCCGGTAGCCGTCCGCCGCGGTCTCGATCAACGCCGGGTCACCCAGCGCGGCACGCAGCCGCATGACGTACGTCTGCACGGTGCCTCGGGTGCGCGCGGGTGGCGTGCCGCCCCACACGTGCTCGACGATTTCCGTCACGGGCACGACGCGGTCCGGCCGCAGCAGCAACGTCGCCAGCAACGCGCGGTGCTTGCCCGCGCGGAGCACGACCGGCGAGCCGCCGAGGCGCACTTCCATCGGGCCGAGCAGCCGGAACTGCGGACCCGCAGCCATCGCCTTCCCCTCGTGGTCGCCGGATGATCCCCCTCCGCCCGACAGCCTATTGGCGCCCTGTCGCGGAGTGACATCGACGCGTCAGCGAAACGTCAGCGCCGTACGGCAACCTTGTGCTCGTCCCGGTCGGGGGGCCGGGGCGACAAACTTCTCGGGTTCCGCGGATCTCCGCGGATCACGATCGCTGGGGGTCGGAAGGCCCAGGAGCTCAGCTGAGATCCTGGGCCTTCCGCGCATTCCAGGGGGTTCGCTACTTGGCGTAGATCGCGTCGATGTCCGCCGCGTAGGTGGTCGCCACGACGTTGCGCTTCAGCTTCAGCGACGGCGTCATCTCGCCGCCCGCCTCGGTGAAGTCCACCGGCAGCACGCGGAACTTGCGGATCGCCTCCGCCTTCGACACCGTCTTGTTCGCCTCGTCCACGACGGCCTGGATCTCGGCCAGCAGGTCCGGGTCGTCGATCAGGTCGGGCACCTCGGCCGACGCGGGCTTGCCGCGCGACTCCTTCCACGACGGGAAGAACTCCGGGTCGATCGTGATCAGCGCGCCGATGAACGGCTGCTTGTCGCCGACGACCATGCACTGCGAGATCAGCGGGTGCGCCCGGATGCGGTCCTCGAGCTGCGCGGGAGCGACGTTCTTGCCGCCCGCGGTGACGATGATCTCCTTCTTGCGGCCGGTGATCCGGAGGAACCCGTCGCTGTCGAGCTCACCGATGTCACCGGTGTGGAACCAGCCGTCCTCGAGGGCCTCCTTGGTGGCGGTCTCGTTGTTCCAGTAGCCGACGAACACGATGTCGCCCTTGATGAGGATCTCGCCGTCCTCGGCGATCTTCACCGAGGTGCCGGGGACGGGCGGGCCGACCGTGCCGACCTTCTCCTGGCCGCGGTAGGTCACGCACGCCGCGGCCGACGTCTCGGTGAGGCCGTAGCCCTCGTAGACGGGGACGCCGGCGCCGCGGAAGAAGTGCGACAGCCGGTCGCCGAGCGGCGCGCCACCGGACACGGCCGAGACCGCCCTGCCACCCAGCGCCGCGCGCAGCTTCGAGAACACCAGCTTGTCGAACACCGCGTGCTTGAGCCGCAGGCCGAGACCGGGGCCGCCGTTGTCGAGCGCCTCGCTGTACGCGACGGAGGTGGCCTCGGCGGCGTCGAAGATCTTGCCCTTGCCGCCGGCGTGGGCCTTCTGCTTCGCGCCGTTGTAGACCTTCTCGAACACGCGCGGCACCGCGACGACGAACGTCGGGCGGAACTGGCCGAGGTCCTCGACGAGGTTCTTCACGTCCGGCGAGTGGCCCAGCGTCACCCGCGAGTACACGCACGACAGCGCCAGGGACCGCGCCAGGATGTGCGCGAGCGGCAGGAACAGCAGCAGCGACTGGCCGGAGGTGAGGATCTCCGGGAACCGCGACAGCGCTCCCCGCACCTCGGCGAGCAGGTTGCGGTGGGTGAGCGTGCAGCCCTTGGGACGGCCGGTGGTGCCGGACGTGTAGACCAGCGTCGCCGTGTCACCCGCGCCCGCCTTGCCGCGGCGCTCGTGCACCTGCTCGTCGGTGATCTCGGCACCCAGCGCGGTGAGCTCGTCGACCGCGGCGGCGGGACCGTCGATCTGCCACACGTGGCGCAGCTCGGGGAGCTTGCCGACGACCTCGTCGACCAGCGCGCGGTGCGCGGAGGTCTCGACGAAGACGGCCCTCGCGCCGGAGTCGGAGAGGATCCACTCGACCTGGTCGGCCGACGACGTCTCGTAGATCGGCACGACCACACCGCCCGCCGCCCAGATGGCGAAGTCGAGCAGGGACCACTCGTAGCGGGTCTTGCAGACCAGGCCCACCCGGTCACCGAACTCCAGACCCGCCGCGAGCAGGCCCTTCGCGACGGCCATGACCTGGGCCGCGAAGTCGCGGGCCGTGATGTCCACCCAGGTGCCGTCGACCTGCCTCCGGAAGCTGACGGCGTTGCCGAACCGCTCCGCGTTGGCCCACACCATGTCGGTGAGGTTCTCCTCCGGAGCCACTTCGGCCGTGGCGGGGACGCTGAACTCGCGCACGTCAACCTCCGTACGGTGTTTTGTTACTGGTGGGGAAACTTAGCGTGTGATTCCGGCGATACAAAGGTTGGTACGCCCTTCCGTTACCTTTTGTCCTCATGGCCAGCGTGGACGTCGTTGACGAGACTTTCCTGGCGGTGCCGCCCGCGGTGGTCGCCGCGGCCTTCGCCGCACCGGCGTCGTGGCGGGAGTTCTGGCCGGATCTCGACCTGGACGTCTACGCGGACCGGGGCGACGAGGGACTGCGCTGGACGGTGGGCGGCGCGCTCGTGGGCACGATGGAGATCTGGCTCGAACCCGTGCTCGACGGCACCGTGCTGCACTACTTCCTGCGCGCCGACCCGCCGGCCGGGTCGCTCACCCCGCGCCACGCGCGCCGTGAGGTGCAGCGCCGCCAGCTCGACGCGAAGTCCGTCGCACTGGGACTCAAGCTGGTCCTGGAGGACGGCCGTCCCGCGGGCTGCCCACCGCTCACGTGATCGTGCCGAGTCTTCTAAGTTGGGACCATGCGGGTTCACGTGGTGTCCGATGTGCACGGCAACGCGGAAGCGCTCGCGCGCGCCGGTGAGGGGGCGGACGCCCTCGTGGTGCTCGGCGACCTGATCGACTTCGTCGACTACCACGACCACTCCAAGGGCATCCTGGGCCGCGTGTTCGGGCCGGAGAAGGTCGGGATCTTCGCCGAGATGCGCCGCGGCACCCGGCGAGCCGAGACCGCGAACTACATCCGGTCGCTGTGGGCGGGCATCGAGGACGCGCGTTCCGTCGTGAACGAGGCCGTGCAGGAGCAGTACCACGCGCTGTTCTCGGCGATGTCCGCGCCGACGTACGCCACGCCGGGCAACGTGGACAGCCCGGACCTGTGGCCGCGGTTCGCGGGCAACGGGGTGCACGTCCTCGACGGCGAGGCCGTCGACATCGGCGGACTGAGGTTCGGGTTCGCGGGCGGCGGGCTCAAGCCCCCCAACGTGGTCCGCGACCCGAACGCGCCCTGGTACCAGTACGTGCGCACGGAGGAGGAGATGGCGGCGGCGCTGGACCGGATGGGCCCGGTCGACGTGCTGTGCACGCACATCCCGCCGCTCGTCGCGGAGCTGACCTACGACGTCGTCGCGCGCCGCCCCGAGTGGGGCTCGCGGTCCGCCCTGGACAAGATCGTCGCCGAGCGGCCGCGCTGGTCGGTGTTCGGGCACGTGCACCAGCCGCTGGCCAGGCGCGTGCGGGTGGGCTACACCGAGTGCGTCAACGTCGGGCACTTCCAGCGCAGCGGCAAGCCTCACGTCCTGCGCTGGTGAGGACGCGAGTAACCTCCTCGGACATGGCCGACGAGTCCACTCAGTCCATCGTCATCGACGCGCCGCCAGAGAAGATCATGGCGATCATCGCGGACTTCCCGTCGTACCCGGACTGGGCGAACGGGATGAAGGAGGTCGAGGTCCTCGGCACCGGCGAGGACGGCCGCGCCGACCAGGTCCGGTTCGCCATCGACCAGGGCCCCGTCAAGGACGAGTACACCCTGCGGTACGACTGGGCCGCAGACGGTCTCTCGGTGCGCTGGGACCTCGTCAAGGGCACCATGCAGAAGTCGCAGCACGGCAGCTACGTGCTGGAACCGTCCGGCACCGGCACCAAGGTCACCTACACCCTCTCGGTGCAGCTGGTCATCCCGATGATCGGCCTGTTCCGCCGCAAGGCGGAGAAGATGATCCTGGACACCGCGCTCAAGGAGCTCAAGAAGCGCGCGGAGAAGGCCGCTTGAGCCAGGTCCTGCTCTTCACCGGCAAGGGCGGGGTCGGCAAGACGACGCTGGCCGCCGCCACGGCGGCCTCCCTCGCGGCGAACGGCCGCAAGGCGCTCGTCGTCTCCACCGACCCGGCGCACTCGCTCGGTGACGCCCTCGACGTCCGGCTGGGCCCCTCACCGTCCGAAGTGGACTCCGCGGACGGCCTGTTCGCGTGCCAGATCGACCCCCGCGGCCTCGTCGACGAGGCGTGGGGTGAGCTGCGCGGGCACCTGCGCACCGTGCTGGCCGGCGCCGGCGTCGACGAGCTCGACGCCGAGGAGCTGACCGTGCTGCCCGGCGTCGAGGACCTCCTCGCGCTCACGGAGGTGCGGCGGCTCGCGACGACCGGGCCGTGGGAGGTCGTGGTCGTCGACTGCGGGCCGACCGCCGAGACGTTGCGGCTGCTGGCGCTGCCCGAGGCGTTCGCGGGCTACCTCGAACGGCTCTTCCCGACCCACCGGCGCGTGGTGCGCGGCCTGCTGGCCGGCGTCGCGGGCACCGGGACCGTCGAGAAGTGGGACGCGACGGCGGACGCCCTGAGCAGGCTCGCCGAGCGGCTCGACGCGTTGCGCTCCATGCTCGTGGACCCGGCGTCGTGCTCGGTGCGGCTGGTGCTGACACCCGAACGGGTGGTCGCCGCCGAGACCCGGCGCACGCTGACCGCGCTCGCGCTGCAAGGCGTCCGGGTCGACGGCGTCGTGGCGAACCGGCTGGTGCCCTCGCCCGGCGACGCGTCCGGTGACGCCGCCGCGTGGCTGCGGACCCGCAGGCAGGAGCAGGACGCCGTGCTGGCGGAGCTGTCCGGCATCGGCGAGATCCGCACGGTCGACCACCGCGCGTCCGAGCCCGTCGGCGTGCCCGCGCTGCTGGAGGTCGCCGCGCAGCTCTACGGCGACGAGGAGCCGTTGCCGGACGCCGCGGGGGCCGCGGGGTCGCTGCTGGAGGTGTCGGGCGGCGGTCGCGGCCTCGACGCCCGCTACTCGCTGCGGATCGCGCTGCCGCTCGCCGACGACGCGGAACCGGACCTGGCACGGGTGGGCGACGAGCTCGCCCTGACCGTGGACGGGCGGCGCCGGCTCATCGCGCTGCCGTCGTTGCTGAAGCGCTGCATCGTCACAGGTGCGGAGATGGACTCGGGTGGCGTGACGGTGGGGTTCCGCCCCGACCCCTCGCTGTGGCGCTGATCAGGAGCTGTGATGACCCACCAGGACAACAACGCCGGCACCGCCAAGCTCGCCGAGGAGCTGCGGCTGCTCGTCGACACGGCGGCCGAGCGGATGCAGCCGTGGCTGCAGCGCGTCGCCGAGGCGGGCGACGGCTCGCACACGCCGGAGACGTGCGGCTGGTGCCCGCTGTGCAACGGCGTGGCACTGCTGCGCGGTGACCGTTCCGAGCTGGCCGCGAAGGCCGCCGAGCACGCGGCCGGGCTGGTCGCGGTGCTGCGGGCGGCCCTGCGCGAGCCCGCTGCCCCCGCGTCCCCGGCCGAGGAGCCTGCGGCCGGGGACCCGGGACAGCGGGTGCAGCACATCAAGGTCGTGAGGAAGACGGACTAGTGCTCACCGTCGGAGTGGACATCGGCGGCACCAGCGTGCGTGCCGGTGTCGTGGACGCGAGCGGTTCGGTGCTCGACACCTCCCGCGCGCCGACGCCCGCGGGCGAACGCGCGCTGGAAGACGCGATCGCGGCGGCTGTGCAGGAGGTGGCGGCCCGTCACCCGGTGAACGCCGTCGGGCTTGCCGTGGCGGGGTTCATCGCCCCGGACCGCCGTACGGTCCAGTTCGCGCCGCACCTGGCGTGGCGGCAGGTCGACGTCGCCGGGCGGATGACCGAACGCCTCGGCATGCCGGTGGTCCTGGAGCACGACGCGAACGCCGCGGCGCTGGCCGAGCACCGCTTCGGCGCCGCTCGCGGCGCGCACACGGCCGTGCTGGTCGCCATCGGCACGGGCATCGGCGCCTCGCTGCTGATCGACGGCAAGGTCTTCCGCGGCGCGCACGGCGTCGCCCCCGAACTGGGCCACCTGCGCGTCGTCCCGGACGGCCGCCCCTGCCCGTGCGGCAAGAACGGGTGCTGGGAGCGCTACTGCAGCGGCACGGCCCTGTCGGCCACCGCGGTCGAGCTGCTGGCGAAGCACCCCGGCGTGTCGACGGTGCTGGCCCGCGAGGCCGCGGGCGACTCGCGGGCGGTGACCGGCAGGCGGGTGGCGGGCGCGGCCCGCGACGGCGACCCGCTGGCGCAGCGCGCGATGGCGGACCTGGCCCGCTGGCTCGGCGAGGGCCTGGCGCTGGTCGCCGACGTGTACGACCCCGAGGTGATCGTCATCGGGGGAGGCGTGTCGACGTCGGCGCCGCTGTTCCTCGACGACGCCCGCGAGCGCTACGCCTCCGTCGTGACGGGCGCGGGCCACCGTCCGCTGGCGCGCATCCGCACGGCGCAGCTCGGCGACGACGCGGGCATCGTGGGCGCGGCGACGCTGGCCCGCGAGACGGTCGCGTCGCTGACGAGGAACTCGCGCCGCACCTAGTCCTTCTTCAGGGGGTCGTGGCCCCAGTTCATCAGCGAGTACCGCCACCGGCTGTCCTCGACGTCGCCGTCCGGGCGCTGGGCGAGGTGGCGGTGGACGTAGCCGACGACCTTGCGCATGTGCTCGTAGTCGCCGTCGGTGAGGTCGTCGCGCTTGGTGCGCAGCAGCTCGACGATCCGCCGGCCGGACGCGTGCCCGGTCGACTCACCGGAGCTCTTGTCGCCCACCTGTTTCGACTCGTCGGTGCCGAGCCACTTCTCGAGGGCCGACGCCGTCATGTTGACGGCCTCGCCGAAGTCCTCGCGGGTCTGCTGCTCGTCGCTCACGACGTTCCTCCTCCTGGCCGGGTCAGCTGCTCCGGACGGGGTACCCCGCCGTCATGACGAAGCACCCCTTGAAGCCCGGTGACGAGGTCGAGTGGTCGAGCCACGGTTCGACTACGCACGGTGAGGTGAAGGAGGAGATCACCACGGAGAAACAGGCTGCGGGACGCAAGGTGAAGGCGTCGGAGGAAGAGCCGCAATACCGCGTGGAGAGCGCCAAGAGCGGCCGGGACGCGGTCCACAAGCCGGAGGCGCTGAAGAAGAGGAGCTGACGTCCGCGGCGAGCGCGTCGGGGGATGTTCGCTCGCCGCGAACAGCTCGGGAGTGCCTAGCGGCTGAGCAGACGGAGGATCCGCGGGCGGCGGCGCTTGGCGCGCTCCGCGTCCTTCTTGGTCAGCGTCGCCACGGCACGGGCCATCATCAGGTGCTGCATCTGGTCCATGCCGACACGGTAAGCATGACCGAATCGTTATCTGAAGGCTTGAGTGGCCGTTATCACGTCGTTACCGGCCGGGTCGTGGTGTCACACCTGGGCGCCGTCGTCCCATCCGGAGTCGGGCGGCGGGGTGTTGCGCATGCGCAGGATCAGCCAGCCCACGCCCGCGCACAGCGCGACGAGCGACAGCGGGGTGCCGATGCTCGGTGCCAGCCCGAACAGGCCGGGGGCCACCAGCAGGACGATGCCGAGCACGAACAGGCCGAGCGCGGCGATGGTGGAGGCGCGCAGCACCGGGAACGGCGGTGGCTCCGGCGGGATGTAGTGGCCCTCGTCGTCGTGGGTGCGGCGTTCGGGTTCGTCGTCGAGGTCGGGGACGATCTCCTCGGCGGTGTCCTCGCGCGCGTCCGCGGCGTTCTCCGGGCGCGCGTCGTCGGGGTCGAGCCAGTCCTTGCCGACCCCGTCCCGCTCGAGACCCGCGACGATCTCGGCAAAGAGCTCGTCGACGTTCTCGGGGCCGTCGGTCGAGTCGCGCCGGGCGTTCATCCAGAGCCTCTCCCGTGTGCCACCACCCTATGACCCCTCATCGTTGCACGGTCCGGGAGTGTTGCGGGTTACGGCAGTCGGCTCAGTCACGCCGTCCCCGCGCCGTCACGCCGGGGGCCCGGACTCGTTGTGTGAGGCGCGGTCACCTCCGTAGGCTGGTCGCCGGGATCAAGGTTCGGTGTCTAGGGAGGCGCTTCCCGCTGTGCTGTACTGGATCATGAAGCACGTCCTCCTGGGACCGATCTTGCGGGTTTTCTTCCAGCCCAAGATCATCGAGGGCGCCGAGAACATCCCCAAGGAGGGCGGGGCGATCCTGGCGAGCAACCACCTCGCCGTCTCCGACTCCTTCTTCCTGCCGCTCATGCTGTCGCGCCGCATGACGTTCCCCGCCAAGATCGAGTACTTCACCGGTACCGGGCTCAAGGGCAAGCTGCAGAAGTGGTTCTTCTCCGGCGTCGGCCAGGTGCCGATCGACCGGTCCAGCGCCTCCGCCGCGCAGGGCGCGCTCGACACCGGTGTGCGGATCGTGCGCGAGGGCAAGCTGCTCGGCATCTACCCCGAGGGCACCCGTTCGCCCGACGGCCGCCTGTACAAGGGCAAGGTCGGCGTCGCGTGGATCGCGCTGGAGTCCGGTGCGCCGGTCATCCCGGTGGCGATGTTCGGCACCGACAAGGCGAACCCCATCGGCTCGAAGATGTGGAAGCCGCACCCGATCCGGATCAAGATCGGCAAGCCGCTCGACTTCTCCCGCTACGAGGGCCTGTCCGGCGACCGGTTCGTGCTGCGCTCGATCACGGACGAGATCATGTACGCCCTGATGGAGCTCTCCGGCCAGGAGTACGTCGACGTCTACGCGGCCAAGGCCAAGGAGCTGACCGGGGACGGGGCCGGGCAGGCGGAGAAGGCCGACCGGGTGCCCGAGAAGAAGGCGAGCTGACCGGACCCCTAGGGTGTCGCGGTGCGGTTCTTCTACGACTGTGAGTTCATCGAGGACGGGGTGACGATCGACCTCGTGTCGATCGGCGTGGTCGACGAGGAAGGCCGCGAGTTCTACGCCGTGTCCACCGAGTTCGACCCCGATCGCGCGGGTCCGTGGGTGCGGCAGAACGTCCTCAACCAGCTGCCTTCGCCCGCCGACAAGGCGTGGCGCAGCCGTGCGCGCATCCGCGAGGACCTGCTCGACTTCCTCGGCGCCCGCAACGCCGCCCGTGACGAGGTCGAGCTGTGGGCGTGGTTCGCCGCCTACGACCACGTCGCGCTGGCCCAGCTCTGGGGTGCGATGCCGGCGCTGCCGCGCGCCCTGCCCCGGTTCACCCGCGACCTCCGGCAGCGCTGGGAGGACGTCGGCCGGCCCCGGCTGCCCGCCCCGCCCGCCGACGCCCACGACGCCCTCGCCGACGCCCGGCACAACCTCGCGAGGTGGAAGGTGATCGAGGAACACCGCCGGAAAACCGGTTTTCCGGTCCGGTGAGTGGGACCCGCGTTGCTGCACCGATACAGCCCGTGAAAGTCTGCGTGACACAGAACACGAGTAGATGGGGAAGCAGATGCGCATCGGTGTGCTCACTGGCGGTGGTGACTGCCCCGGTCTGAACGCCGTGATCCGGGCCGTGGTCCGCAAGGGCATCAAGGCACACGGCTGGGAGATCGTCGGGTTCCGCAACGGCTGGCAGGGTCCGATCGAGAACCTCACCAAGTCGATCGAGCTCGCGGACGTCGAGGAGATCCTGACCCGCGGTGGCACGATCCTGGGCTCGTCGCGCACGAACCCCTACAAGGTCGAGGGCGGTGTCGACCGCATCCGCGAGACCATCGCGGCGAACAACGTCGACGCCATCATCGCGATCGGCGGCGAGGACACCCTCGGTGTCGCCAAGCGCCTGACCGACGACGGCATCGGCGTCGTGGGTGTGCCGAAGACGATCGACAACGACCTCGGCGCCACCGACTACACGTTCGGCTTCGACACGGCCGTGCACATCGCGACCGAGGCCATCGACCGTCTGCGCACCACGGCCGAGTCGCACCACCGTGCGCTCGTCGTCGAGGTCATGGGCCGCCACGCGGGCTGGATCGCGCTGCACTCCGGCCTCGCCGGTGGCGCGAACGTCATCCTCGTCCCGGAGCGCCCGTTCAACGTCGACAAGGTCGTCGAGCACGTCGAGCGCCGCTTCGAGAGCGAGTTCGCGCCGATCATCGTCGTCGCCGAGGGCGCGATGCCCGAGGGCGGCGCCGAGGTGCTGCACTCCGGTGAGCGCGACGCGTTCGGCCACGTCCGCCTCGGCGGTGTCGGCCAGTGGCTCGCGGAGGAGATCGCGGACCGCACCGGCAAGGAGTCGCGCGCGGCCGTCCTCGGCCACATCCAGCGCGGTGGCACGCCGACCGCCTACGACCGCGTCCTCGCGACCCGCTTCGGCCTGCACGCCGTCGACGCCGTCGCGGCGGGCGACTTCGGCACGATGGTCGCGCTGCGCGGCACCGACATCGTGCGCGTGAAGCTGTCGGAGGCGACGGCCGAGCTGAAGACCGTTCCGGCGGAGCGCTACGAAGAGGCCGAGGTCTTCTTCGGAGCCTGATATATCGGATATCGGATATCGCCGGGAACGCCGGACGCCCCACGCGGGCGTCCGGCGTTTCTCGTTCGGCAACGCGGGGGCTCCGCGTGGACTCGGGAGGAACGCGGGAGCCCTACGTTTCTCGTTCCGGCCGTGGGAGTCCGCTCACCGGGGACTGACGCTGGGGCCTTGAGCGCCTTCACGACGAGGTCGGTGCCGATGCTGCCCGACCCGATGACCGCCACCTTCGTCACGCGTCCTCCCCGAACCTCGCGCGGACCGTCCCGAGGCCGGTGAAGGTCGCCTCCACCTCGTCGCCCGCGGCGACCGGCACGACGGGGCCGAGCGAACCGCTGAGCACGACGTCGCCCGCCTTGAGCGGGTCGCCCAGCTCGACGGCCGTCGTCGCGAGCCACGCGAGCGCGGTGAGCGGATCGCCCATGCAGTCGGCGCCGACGCCGGTCGAGCGCTCCTCGCCGTTGACGCTGAGCACCATCGACACGTCCCGCGGCACGACGTCCGCGAGCTTCACCCGGTCGGCGCCGAGCACGAACAGCCCCGCCGAGGCGTTGTCGGCGACCGTGTCGGTGAAGGTGATGTCCCAGTTGGCGATCCGGCTGTCCACGATCTCCAGCGCCGGCTGCGCGTACCCGACCGCCGCGGCGACCGTCCGTTCGTCGAACGGCCCGGTCGTGAGGTCCGCGCTCAGCACGAACGCCACCTCCGCCTCGACGCGCGGCTGCAACAGCCGGCCGGTCGGCACGGTGGCACCGTCCTCGAACGCCATGTCGTCGAGCAGCACCCCGAAGTCCGGCTGGTCGACGCCGAGCTGGCTGCGCACCGCCGGTGAGGTGAGACCGATCTTGCGCCCGACCGCGCGGGCACCGGCGGCGATGCGCGCGTGGATGTTGCGGCTCTGCACCGCGTAAGCCTCGTCCGCGCCGACGAGGTCCCGCACGGGCGCGCAGGCGGCCCCGTCACGTGCGGCCGCGGCGAGGCGTCCGGCTGCCAGTTCAACGTTGGTCATGCCGCACATCGTGGCGTTCGCCGCACACCGGGCCGCATCGATCGGTTCCGCTGAACGGAACCCGTGGCACCATCGGGTGATGACCGGGGTGCCGAACACCGTGCTGGGCAAGGTGATGCTGGTGCTGCACGCGTTCGGCGCCGACGACGACGAGCTCGGCTTCGCGGAGCTGGGCAGGCGCACCGGGCTGCCGAAGGCGACGCTGCACCGCCTGCTGGCCGAGCTGGTCGAAGTCCGCCTGCTCGACCGCGGCGCGCGCGGCCACCGGCTGGGCGGTCACCTGTTCGAGCTCGGCATGCGCGCCTCCGTCGAGCGCCGCCTGGTCGAGGTGTTCATGCCCTACCTGGAGGACCTCTACGAACGCACCCACGAGACGGTCCACCTCGGTCTGCTGGAGGGCCGCGAGGTCGTCTACGCCGCCAAGATCGGCGGCCACCGCCAGGCGCCGTCACCGTCCGCCTGGGCGGCCGGATGCCGCTGCACGCCACCGCGATCGGCAAGGCCCTGCTGGCCCACGCCCCGGCACGGGTGCGCACCGAGGTGCTCGGCTCCCCGCTGACCCGCCGGACACCGCGCACCGTCGTGACCCCCGGCCTGCTCCGCCGCCAGCTCGCCACGATCCGGCAGACCGGCGTGGCCTACGAGTACGAGGAGTCGCGGGTCGGCCTCGCCTGCGTCGCCTCACCCGTGCTCGGCGACGACGGCGCAGTCGTCGCCGCTGTCAGCGTCGCCGGACCGACCACCCGCTTCGACCCCCGCACGCACGCGGCGTCCGTGCACGCCGCGGCGACGGGCATCGCGCTCACGTTGATCCGCCGCGCGAACCTGATGGGCGGTTGACAGTCGACATGTCGATCGACGTGATCGACCTGCTGGACGCCGAGGCCGGTCAACCACGTCGTCAAGTCGATGTGGACGCTCAACATGAGATGTGGACTCTCAACATGTCGAGTCGACATCGATCCTGCAGCTGCATCAGCTCGACGCTCACCTCGACGCGCGCTTCAGCCGTCAACCTCCATCAACGTCGTCAATATCGACCTCCATCAACGTCGTCGACATCGACGCGAACGTCGTCAACGTCGTCGACATGGATACGAAGAGCGTCAACCTCGTCGACGTGACACGAAGGACGTCGACATGGTCGATGGCGTCCACTTACCCGATATCCGATATATCAGCCAGTCCGAGCCGGTATATCGGATATCGCGACCGGTTCAGAACGCCTTGACGTCGAGGTAGGCGCCGAAAGTGCCGAGCCAGTGGTCCGCCATGTACCCGTGCCCGCCGAACACGTACGTCCACCCGGCCTCGCGGTGCGCCGCCGACGCCGTCCGCGCGAGCGGCACGTACCGGTGCCCCTCCGGCAGCGCGTCCGCGATCGCCTCCCAGTTCCAGGCACGCGACAACGCGAGCCCGGCCAGGTGCGAGCCGTACGGGTCGGTGGGGTCGTCGACGGGGAACGGCTCGCGCAGCACGCGCCACCGCTCCGACTCGAGTTCCGGCAGGTAGGCGTCGAGCCAGGCGGCGAACTCGGCGGGGCCGAGGGCGCGGCGCATCAGGTCGGCCGTCGTCAGCGCGGGGGAGAGGAAGTCGGCGGCGTCCGGCTCGAACCCGCCGTACCCGGCCTCGTCCCCGTGCCACCGCAGCGCCGCCTCCCGGCACGCCGTGACGATCTCGGTGTCGCCGACGGCGAGCGCCGCGTCGTGCACCAGGCTCGTCGCGAACGCGGTGTTGCTGTGCGTGCCGGTCCTGATCGGCAGCCGGGCCGCCGAGACCCACTCCAGCCACCGGTCGCGCAGCACGTCCGCGATCGGCCGCACCGACCACGGCAGCCCCGAGGTGCGCAGCTCCGCGTCGAGCAGCAGCAGCCACGCCCACCCGTAGGGCCGCTCCCAGTGGTGTCCGGCCGGCGAGGCGAAGAACTCGGCCTCGACGGCGCAGTTCTCCGGCGTGACCAGCTTGTCGAGGGCGTCCCTGGCCGCGTCGGCACCCCGCACCGAGGGGCGCAGCCGCAGCAGGCGCACGGCGAGCCACGTCTGGTGCACGCACGAGTGCCAGTCGAACGACCCGGCGAACACGGGGTGCAGCACCCGCTGCGGAACGAGGCGGTGGTCGCCGTCGATGACGTGCGTCCAGTGCACCGGGTGGTCGCGTTGGATGTTCTCGATCGCGATTTCCAGCAGCCGGGTCGCGGTGCTGTCATCCAATCGGGTGGCGTTCATGGCCCACATCATGCAGTGCGACGTCGCGGCGGGGCAGTGGGCGGTCGTTGACAAGTAACAGACCTCACCCGCCCGACCACGCAAATCGTACGCCGGGGCCGCAGCCGCGGCACTGACGAACCCGGCCTGGTCTCTCAGTGTGGAACAACTAAGCTGAGCAGCGTGAACTGGACCGTGGACGTGCCCATCGACACGCTTCCCGAGCTTCCGCCGCTGCCTCCGGAGATGCGCAAGCGCCTGGACGAGGCCCTGTCGCGCCCTGCCGCGCAGCAGCCCGAGTGGCCCGACGCCGAACAGGTGCGTCGCGTGCGGACCCTGCTCGAGAGCGTGCCGCCGATCACCGTGCCCGCCGAGATCGACCGGCTGCACACGCAACTGGCGCAGGTCGCGAACGGTGAGGCGTTTCTCCTGCAGGGCGGTGACTGCGCGGAGACGTTCGCGGACAACACCGAGCCGCACATCCGCGCGAACATCCGGACCCTGCTGCAGATGGCCGTGGTGCTGACCTACGGCGCGAGCCTGCCGGTGGTGAAGGTCGGCCGCATCGCCGGCCAGTACGCCAAGCCTCGCTCGTCGAACATCGACGCGCTCGGCCTGCCGTCCTACCGCGGCGACATCATCAACTCCCTGGTCGCGACGCCCGAGGCGCGCGTGCCGGACCCCAGCCGCATGATCCGCGCCTACGCCAACGCCGGCGCGGCCATGAACCTGCTGCGGGCCCTCACCGGCGCCGGCCTGGCGGACCTGCACCGCGTGCACGACTGGAACCGCGACTTCGTGCGCACCTCGCCCGCGGGCGAGCGCTACGAGGCACTGGCCGGCGAGATCGACCGCGGCCTGAAGTTCATGTCGGCGTGCGGCGTGACCGACCAGTCGCTGCACGGCACGGAGATCTTCGCCTCGCACGAGGCGCTGCTGCTCGACTACGAGCGCGCGCTGCTGCGCCTGGACACGACGGGCGAGCAGCCGCGGCTGTACGACCTGTCGTCGCACTTCGTGTGGATCGGTGAGCGCACCCGTCAGCTCGACGGCGCGCACATCGCGTTCGCGGAGATGCTGTCGAACCCGATCGGCCTCAAGATCGGGCCCACGACGTCGCCGGAGATGGCCGTCGAGTACGTCGAGCGCCTCGACCCGCGCAACGAGCCGGGCCGCCTGACGCTCATCTCGCGCATGGGCAACCAGAAGGTGCGCGACGTGCTGCCCGCGATCATCGAGAAGGTCGAGGCCAGCGGCCACAAGGTCATCTGGCAGTGCGACCCGATGCACGGCAACACGCACGAGTCGAGCACCGGCTACAAGACCCGGCACTTCGACCGGATCGTCGACGAGGTCCAGGGCTTCTTCGAGGTGCACCGCCGGCTCGGCACGCATCCCGGCGGCATCCACATCGAGCTCACCGGTGAGGACGTCACCGAGTGCCTCGGCGGCGCCCAGGAGATCTCCGACGACGACCTCGCCGGCCGCTACGAGACGGCGTGCGACCCGCGCCTGAACACGCAGCAGTCGCTCGAGCTCGCGTTCCTCGTCGCGGAGATGCTGCGCTCGTAGCCCGTTGCTGAAGACGAGCTGAAGAACGAAGGGCCCCGCGTCGAGAACGCGGGGTCCTTCGCTTTCTGCCTAAAGACCGACGATGGTGATCTCGGTTCCCCGCGGCACCTTCGTGCGCGGCGGGATCGACTGGTTCACGACCGTCGCGTTGCCGCTCTTGTTGAACTCGACCTTCACCTTGAACCCGGCCCGTTCGAGCTGTTCCTTGGCCTCGCGGACCTTCTTGCGCGCCACGTCCGGCACCTCGACCTCGCGGGTGTTCTGGAAGAACACGGTGACGCGCTTGGCGCCCGTCCCCTCCAGCACCGTGCCCGCGGGCGGGTCCGTCCGCACCACGCGCGACTGGTCGTTCTCGGCCGCGTCGTTGCCATCGGCCTCGACCGGCTCGATCCCGGCGCGCTGCAGCTCGGCGAACGCCTCGACCTTCGTCTTGCCGTTCACGTCCGGCACCGGGGTGCGCGGCGACGGGCCCTTGCTGAGCACGAGCGTCACCGGGCTGTCGATCTTCAGCGCCGTGCCGGGCCGCGGGTCGAGCGCCACGACCTTGCCGATCGGCACCGTGTCGTGGAAGGCGTCCTTCGTGGCGTCCGTGACGGCCTTCAGGCCGGACGCCTCGATCTCCTTCGTCGCGGCCTCGACCTCGACGCCGACGTTCACGAACGGCACCACGGGCCTGCCGCGCGACACCACGATCCGCACGGACTCGTTCTTGCGCAGCTCCGTGTCCGGGCCGGGCTCGGTGCGGATGACCTGCCCGGTCGGCACCTCGTCCGAGGGCACCTTGTCGATCAGCGGAGTCAGGTCCGCCGTCTGCACGAGTCGCATGGCGTTCTGCTCGGACTCGCCGACGACCGCGGGGACCGTCGTGTAGCGGTCCGCGCCGATGAGCCACGCGTACAGGCCGACGATGACCGCCAGCGCACCGACGACGGAGCCGCCGATGATCATGAGCTTCTTCTTGCGCTTGCGCTCCTCCTCGGCCGGGTCGACCTTGGGCTTGCGCGGACGGTTCTGGGGCGGACGGCGGCGGGGCGGCTCAGGGCGCTCCATCGTGCGCGTGCCCGCGATGCCGGGAGGTGGCGTCGGCGGCCCGGTGGTGACCGTGGTCATCGCCGCGTGCACCGGCGGCTTGGGCACGACTGGTCTGGTCGCCTCGGCGGCGGACGGGGTCACGACACCGGTGGCGGCGGCGGACGGCGGCGTCGCGCCGACGGCGACCGGGATCGGCCGCATGACGACGGTCCTGTCGTTCTCCGGCACCGTGCCGGGAACGGGCACCGGCTGCGGCGTCAGGCCCAGCTCGGCGCCCACGCGCTCCAGCTCGGCGAGGAAGGCGTCGGCGTTCACCGGTCGCAGTCCGGGGTCGCGCCGCGTGGCCTTGCGGACCAGCGTGTCGAGCGCGAGCGGGATCTCCGGGATCGACGGCACGTCCGAGTTCACGTGCTGGGAGGCGACCGAGATCGGGTCGTCGCCGCGGTACGGCGCGTGGCCCGCCAGCATCTCGTAGAGCACGATCCCGGCCGAGTAGACGTCACTGCGCGCGTCCGCCGCGCCGGTCTCCACCTGTTCGGGTGACATGTAGGCCACGGTGCCGAAGCTCTCGCTGTCGGCCGTCACCCCGTTCTCGGCGACCGCGCCCGCCACCCCGAAGTCCGTCACCTTGATCTGACCGTTGGGTCCGATCAGCACGTTCTCCGGTTTCACGTCGCCGTGGAACAGTCCGGCGCGGTGCGCGACGCCCAGTGCGGACAGCGCCGGGCCGAGGATGCTCAACGCGACCGCGGGCGCGAGCTTGCCGCGCTGCTTCAGCAGGTCGCGGAGGTTGCCGCCGTCGACCAGCTCCATGACCAGGTACACCTGGTCACCGTCGACGCCTTGGTCGTGCACGGACACCACGGCCGGGTGATGCAGCTGTGCCGCCGCACGCGCCTCGCGTTCGAACCGCGCGACGAAGGCCGGGTCGGCCGCCAGGCGTGGATCCATCACCTTGACGGCGACATCTCGATCGAGGCGGGTGTCGCGACCTCGATAAACGGTGGACATGCCACCGCGCGTGAGCACGGCGTCCACCCGGTAGCGCTGCTCGAGCAGTCCACCCATCACGTTCGAAACCGACCTCTCCACAGTGCGAGATGGTAAAGCTCAGGATGACCCGGTTGGCGGAAGGGCGTTCCCAGTTCGGTTATGGCATCGTGACCCCCGTGAGTGCGATTCCTGCCGCTGCGGATGTACTGGCTGCCGACCTGGAGGTTCTCGGCCTCCCCGAGGTGGCCGACCGAATGGGACTCCCGGTCACCCGGGTCCACCAAATGCTGCGCGACGGGCAACTGCTCGCCGAGCGGCGGGACGGCGTCCTCGTCGTTCCCGAAGCGTTCCTCGCCGCCGGAGGTGTGGTGAAGGGTCTTCCCGGCACCATCACCGTGCTGCGCGACCAGGGGTTCTCCACGGACGAGATCCTGCGCTGGCTGTTCACGGAGGACGACAGCCTCCCCGGCTCTCCGATCGAAGCATTGCGCGGTGACCGTGGGCGCGAGGTGAAGCGCCGCGCACAGGCGATGGGATTCTAGGTCATCCGAACCTGAGGTTTCAGGCGTTTCCGCGGACCGGGGACGCCTGAAACCCCTGCGCCGACGTGTCCGGGCAGGGCGCTGCGCGCCGTCCGGGCGGCGTCGTTCCTCGTGACCGCGGTCAGGCGCGGTCCGGGCTAAGACCGGCCTCATCTCGTGGTCGCCCCGGAGAGCGGCGCCGCATTGATGCCGAACCGATATATCGCATATGGGTGCGCGACGAGCGCCGTCGCCACCCACCGAGTCGTGCCGAATCGGTGGGGTGCGGCGCCCTGGTTCACGGGTGCGGCCCTACTCGTAACGGGTCGACAGGCCGAACGGGTCCGGCTTCACCAGCGACCGCGCCGCGAGCGCCGACACCAGCAGGGCGAAGAACAGGTAGCCCCACGAGTAGAGCGCCGTGTCGCCGTTCGGGAACGTCACCAGCAACAGGAACACCGACGCCACCGTCACCGCCACCAGCGCGCCCGTGCTCCACGCGAACCCGGCGGCGAGCGCCAGCGGCCAGCTGAAGTACCACGGCAGCGTCGCGGGGGAGAGCAGCGCCACGGCCAGCATCGTCAGCGTGCCGCGCCGGATGCTGTCGCGGACCTCGCCGTCGCGCGACGCCCACCACTGCGTGTACGCGATCCAGATCAGCACGACCGAGCCGATGCCGCGGGCGACACCGAGGAAGATGCCGCCGTCGACGTAGACGAACCAGTTGACGACCATGCGCACGAAGTCGCCGACCGCGCTCGGCAGCGACAGCCAGTTGATGATCATCGACGAGCTGCGCAGCGCCGGGATCCAGCCCAGTGTCACCCCGGCCACGACCGTGCACGCGGCGAACGTCCCCAGGAACGCGACGAGACCCGGCACCAGCGCCTTGCGGAACTGGGCTCGCTTGTCGCCGTCGAGCCGCGCCGCCCAGACCCAGACCAGGAACGGCACGATCACGACCGCCGTCGCCTTCACCGAGAACGCGAGGGCCAGCAGCACGAACCCGAGCACGTGCCTGCGGTCGAGCACGAGCAGCACGCCCGCGGCCATCAGGCCGATCATCAGCAGGTCGTTGTGGGCGCCGCCGACGAGGTGGATGAGCAGCAGCGGGTTCGCCGCCACCAGCCACAGCGCGATCGCCGACCGGCCGCCGAGGTGCCTGCTCAGGCCGGGCAGCGCCCAGCACAGCAGCACCAGGCCGCCCGCGAGCGAAAACCGCATGGCGACGACGCCGAGGATGACGCTCGCGTCCGTCGCCCACACGATCGCCTTGGCGATCAGGATGAACAGCGGCCCGTACGGCGCGGGCGTGTGCTGCCAGACCCAGCTGACGTTCTCGCTGAGCGTGCTCTGCAGCACGGCGGGCCCGACCTCGTACGGGTCGTAGCCGCTCAGCGCGAGCTGCCCCTGCGCGAGGTAGCTGTAGATGTCCTTGCTGAACAGCGGGGGTGCGAAGAGCAGTGGCAACGTCCAGACCGTCACCGCGACCAGCACGGCGAAGTCGCCGATCTCGCCCCACCGCACGAGCCGGCCCAGGCGCACCCACGCCCAGATGACGAGGCCGAGCCCCAGGTACAGCACCATGCTCGCGAGGTCGTGGCCGTGGCCGTAGCGCAGCCAGCTCAGCCCGACCTGGGCGAGCAGCGGGTCGCGCTCGAGGATCGCGCCGGCACCCATGCCGCCGAGCGCGATCAGCGCCACGCCCAGCAGGCCGAGCATGGTCGTGCGGACGGGGATGGCAAACGTGTTCGCGCGCACGACTTGATCAAGCTCCTGCGGAGACACCTCGGAGCTCGTGCGGGGGAGTGACGGAGTTGCAGCCATCGCCCGAACATCGTTGCACAAGGCGGGCAAGCGTCAGCAAGCAACGGTGCTCACCGGCAACGAGGTGTTAATGAACTCTCAGGAAGTGCTGCCGATCTTGGTCGGTGATCGTCTCAGAAGGTCCTCTTCGTCGAGCTGACGGCCAGCTCGGCGAGCTTGGTGGCGGCCGGTTCGGCCACCGGCGCGGCGTCGAGTGCCGCCAGCGCGCTCTTGGTCAGCTCCTCGATGCGTTCCTCGACGGCGTCGACGGCGCCGACCTTGACCAGTGCCCGCCGCACCTCCTCGACGGTGTCGAGGTCGAGGTCCGGCTTGCCCAAAGCGATATCCAATATATCGGCGCCGAACTGCATCCCGAGCGCCACGAGCAGCGTCCGCTTGCCCTCGGCGAGGTCGTCGCCCGCGGGCTTGCCGGTGACCTCCGGGTCGCCGAACACGCCGAGCAGGTCGTCGCGCAGCTGGAACGCCACACCGATGTCGGCGCCGAACGTGCGCAGCCCGTCGATCAGTTCCGGCGAGCCGCCCGCCATCGCCGCGCCCATGTGCAGCGGCCGTTCGACGGTGTACGCGGCGGTCTTGAGCCGGTCGATCCGCAGCGCCGCGTCCGCCGACGAGTCGCCCCTGGCCTGGGTGAGCACGTCGAGGTACTGGCCCGCGAGCATCTCGGTGCGCATGTCGCGCCACGGCTCGCTCATCCTGCGCAGCACGTCGGCGGGCAGCCCGGCGGCGAACAGCATGTCGTCGGCCCACGCCAGCGCGATGTCGCCGATCAGCACGGCCGCGGACATGCCGAACCGCTCCGCCGACCCGAGCCAGCCCTGCTCGCGGTGCCGCACGCCGAACGCGACGTGCACGGTCGGCTTGCCCCGCCGCACCGACGAGGCGTCCATCAGGTCGTCGTGGATGAGCGCGCACGCCTGGATCAGCTCCAGCGAGCTGACCGCGGTGAGGACCTCGGTCGCCAGCTCGCCGTCCGGGTCGCCGCCGGCCGCGCGCCACCCCCACCACGCGTAGGTCGGGCGGATGCGCTTGCCGCCGCCCAGCACGAAGCCGGAGAGCGCGTCGACGGCGGTCGCGAAGCTCGGGTCCATCGCCTCGCCGGAGGCGCGGCGGGAGGCCAGGTACGTGGTCAGCGCTTGTTCGACGTGCCGGGGGAGTGCCACGTCGATGGGGTGGTGGGACACGTGTCCATGGTCCGCTGTGTCCGGCACCACCCGCATGCCGGGGCCGCGTACCACATGGTGAGCAGGTGTCCCACCCTGCGGAAGTACCACTAGGGTTGACCGCATGACGACGGTGGTCGAGAGACTCCAGGGGGAGTCACCCAAGTTCTCGGTAGAGTTCCTGCCGCCGCGGGACGCCGAGGACGAGAAGGTCCTCTGGAAGGCCGTCCGCGAGCTGGAGGGCCTCGACCCGGCGTTCGTGTCGATCACCTACGGCGCCGGCGGGTCCCGGCGCGACCGCACGATCCGCGCCACCGGCCGCATCGCGCAGGAGACGACGCTGCTTCCGGTCGCGCACCTCACCGCCGTCGACCACTCGGTGGCCGAACTGCGCAACGTCATCGGCTGGTACGCGGCGATCGGCGTGCGCAACGTCCTCGCGCTGCGCGGCGACCCTCCCGGCGACCCGATGGGCGAGTGGGTCGCGCACCCCGAGGGCCTCAACTACGCCGACGAGCTGGTGGCGCTGGTCCGCGAGCTGGGCGACTTCTGCGTGGGCGTGGCGGCGTTCCCGTACGGGCACCCGCGCTCGCCCGACCTCGACACCGACCTGAAGTTCCTGCTGCGCAAGCTCAACGCGGGCGCGGACTACGCGGTCGCCCAGCTCTTCCACGCGCCGGAGCCGTTCCTGCGGCTGCGCGACAGGGTGGCGGCGGCCGGGTGCTCCGCGGCGATCCTTCCGGGGATCATGCCGATGCTGTCGCCGCGCGGGCTGGCGAAGATCGTCGAGCTGTCCGGCGCCGACCTGCCGGTGGAGATCTCGCGCCGGCTGGAGCCGTACGCCGACGACGTCGCGAGCTTCCGCGCCGAGGGCATCGACATCGCGACCGAGATGTGCCAGCGGCTGCTCGACGAAGGCGTTCCCGCGCTGCACTTCTACACGATGAACAGGGCCAAGGCGACGAGGGAAGTGTTGAGCCGCCTGGGACTCGTGACGCGCGCCTGAAGCGCTGGACGAGTGCCTAGGCGAGCGCGGAGCGTTTGTGCGCGACGAGGGCGAGGACGACGACGATCAGCGCCGCGGCGCCGGTCAGCCCGGCGACGAGCAGCGCCCAGCCGAAGAACGAGCTGGAGTTCTCGCCCGCGTACTGCACGGTCGCCTGCAACATCGACGCCTGACCGGGCTTCGGAGACCACGCGATCGTGTTGTTGTCCTCCTCGCGCCCGTTGGTGTTCACGACCTTGCCGGGGAAGCTCACCTTGACCTGGATGTCCGCGCGTTCCACGGGCACCTGGGTCAGGTCGACCGAACCCGACAGCGTGACAAGATCACCCGACCGGCGGAAGTTCAGGCTGTAGCGGCTGTTCGACGAGCTGGTCGTCATCGACAGCGTGCGCACCTCGTCGAACGTCAGGCCGGTGAAGAACAGCTGCGTGCCCGTGTACTGCTCCACCTGGTACGGCTGGGTGGTGACACGCCCCTCCATCTCGGGCGGGACCTTGAGCTGGGGCCCGGGATCGTTGTCCTGGGTGGGAGGTGTGGCCGCGACGATCTCGCCGGAGACGCGGTCGTCGGCCGACACGGCCATGGCCGCGTAGACGCGAACGCATCCGCTCAGCGAAAACAGGGTGAGCAGCAAGAAGACCGGCAGCAGCAGTGCCCGGGATCGACGCACGCCGCCATCCTGCCAGCACGGTCGGGACCACGCAGTCCCCTCCTTTGGTCGTGAGCTTGACTAACTACCTTTTGGTGTGGAGGGGTGCGAGGTAGCGTCTCGGCGCATGGCATCCGTGCACGACATCAGCAACAAGTTCGTCAGCGACTACGTGGCGCTGGACCCGATCACGGCCACCACCCTGGGGTATTCGGGCTCCGACGACCAGTTGACGGACTTCTCGCCGGAAGGACACGCGGCGCGCAACGACATCGCCGTACGGGCGCTCGCCGACATCACCGCCGCCCAGCCCGCGGACGCGTCGGAAGAAGCGGCACGTGCCGTCTTCCTGGAACGCGTGGGCCTGGAGGTCGAGCTCTACGAGGCCGGGGCCACCGAGTCGTCGTTGAACGTCATCGCGAGCCCGATCCAGTCCATGCGCGACATCTTCGACCAGATGCCGACCGAGACGCCGGAGCAGTGGGAGACGATCGGTCGTCGTCTCGCCGCCGTGCCCGCCGCTCTGGACGGTCTGCGCTCCTCTCTCTCGCACGCCGCCTCCCGCGGCCACGTGTCGGCATTGCGCCAGGTGACCAAGGTCGCCGCACAGTGCGACGTCTGGTCATCGACGTTCTTCACCTCCTTCGTCGCGTCGGCCGACGTCGACGGCGCACTGCGGTCCTCCTTGGACACCGGAGCCGCCGCGGCTTCGGCCGCCTACGCGGACTTCGCCTCCTACCTGCGCACGTCGCTCGCCCCGCTCGCGCCGGAGAAGGACGCCGTCGGCGAGGAGCGCTACCGGCTCGGCTCGCGCTACTTCACCGGCTCGAACCTCGACCTGGCCGAGGCGTACGCGTGGGGCTGGGAGGAGTTCCTCCGCATCGAGGCGGAGATGAAGGAGATCGCGGGCCGCCTCAAGCCGGGCGCGTCGCTGGCGGAGACCGCGGCGTACCTCGACGAGCAGCCGCGCTACCAGGTGCACGGCCAGGACGGCCTGCAGGCGTGGATGCAGGAGCTGTCCGACAAGGCCCTGCTCGACCTGCGCGGCGTGCACTTCGACCTGCCCGACGAGCTGATGAACCTCGAGTGCAAGATCGCACCGCCCGGCGGTGGCGTCGGCGCCTACTACACGCAGCCGACCGCGGACTTCTCCCGTCCCGGCCGCATGTGGTGGTCGGTCGCCGAGGGCAAGACGGTGTTCCCGACCTGGCGCGAGACCTCGACCGTCTACCACGAGGGCGTGCCGGGCCACCACCTCCAGTGCGCGACGGCGGTCTACCAGTCGAAGAAGCTCAACGACTTCCAGCGCCTGCTGTGCTGGGTGTCGGGTCACGGCGAGGGCTGGGCGCTCTACTCGGAACGCCTCATGCGCGAGCTCGGCTACCTCGACGACGACGGCGACCTGCTCGGCATGCTGGACGCGCACCTGTTCCGCGCGGCCCGCGTGATCATCGACATCGGCATGCACCTGGAGCTGGAGATCCCCGCGGGCACCGGCTTCCACCCCGGCGAGCGCTGGACGCCGGAGCTGGGCCTCGAGTTCCTGCTGACGAGGACGTTGCAGGAGCCGGCGGCCTCCCGCGACGAGATCGACCGCTACCTCGGCTGGCCCGGCCAGGCGCCGGCGTACAAGCTCGGCGAGCGGCTGTGGCTCGCGGCCCGCGACGACGTGAAGGCCCGCAAGGGCGCGGCGTTCGACCTCAAGCAGTTCCACCGGGAGGCCCTGGAAATGGGCTCGATGGGACTCGACACGTTGCGGGAGCGCCTCGCCGCTCTCTGACGACGACGTCGTCGCTGTAGTTGTCGCTGTCGTTGCAGGACGTTCGCCGACGTGCGCGAACGTCCTGCGCGACTGATATATCGGCCGACTGATATATCGGATATCAGGCGGGGTCGGCCCACCGCACGCGCACGCGGTTCGTGATGGGGTCGGCGTCGTCGGTGTGCACGAACTCGAGCCACGGTCCCGGTTCGGGCCGCACCGACGCGAACCCGTCGCCGCTGCGGACCACCGGGTGCCCGGTCGCCTGCGCGGACGCCAGCGGGTCGCGCGAGTCGACGACGACCGCGGCGATCGCCCCGGTGTACTCGGGGCGGGGTTCGAGGACGCAGAACTCGTTGCCCTGAGGGTCTCGCAACACCACCCACGGCACGTCGCGCTGCCCGACGTCGGCGTGTTCGGCGCCGAGCTTGAGCGCACGGCCGACGAGGTCCGCCTGGTGTTCGGCGGAGGTGGAGGCGAGGTCGAGGTGCACCCGGTTTTTCTCGATCTTCGGGGCGTCGCTCCACACGAACGTCAGCTCGATCTCGTCCCCGGCGAACTCGGTCCAGAACGCCGCCAGCGCGGAGGGATCAGCGGACTCGAACGTGATTTCCACCCGTGCGAGGGTACTGTCTCCGCGTGGCGAAGCTGGTGCTCGGACCCTTCCTGAGATATGTCGACAACACGTCCGCGACCGTGTGGGTCGAGACGGACGCCCCGTGCGAGGTGAAGATCACCGAGCACAGCGCGCGCACGTTCCAGGTGGGCAAGCAGCACTACGCGCTGGTCCGGCTCGAAGGACTCGGCCCCCGCACGGAGTACGACGTGCGGCTGGACGGCGAGGTGGTCTGGCCGCCGCCCGGCAGCGACTTTCCGCAGCCCGTCATCCGCACCGGTGAGGTCCGGCGGATCGCCTTCGGCTCGTGCCGCGCCGCTCCCGGCCAGCCGGTCGGCGACGACGCCCTCGACGCCTACGCGCAGCGGCTCATGAAGACGCCGGAGGAGGAGTGGCCGCAGGCCCTGCTCCTGCTCGGCGACCAGGTCTACGCGGACGAGCCGACCGACGCGACGAAGGCGTGGCTGCGCGAGCACCGGCAGGGCACGAAGGAGCCCGACGACGAGGTCGTCCACTTCTCCGAGTACGCCCACCTCTACCACGAGACCTGGGGCGACCCGGAGATCCGCTGGCTGCTGTCCGTCGTGCCGACGTCGATGATCTTCGACGACCACGACGTGCGCGACGACTGGAACACCTCCGCGGTGTGGCGCAGGCAGATGGCCGAGAAGCCGTGGTGGCGCGACAGGATCCGCGGCGCCATCGCGTCCTACTGGGTCTACCAGCACCTCGGCAACCTCGGCCCGGAGGAGCTCGCCAGGGACCCGTTGTACGCCAAGGTGACCGCCCAGGAGACGGACGTCCTGCCGCTGCTGCTCGAGTTCGCCGAGGAGGCGGACAAGGAGACCGACGGCCGCAAGTCCACCTGGTGGAGCTACCGCCGCGACTTCGGCCGCATCCGGCTGCTCATGGTCGACACGCGCTCCGGCCGCATCCTCGAGGAGGACAAGCGGCAGATGGTGAGCGACGCCGAGTTCGAGTGGATCGAGCGCAACGCCGAGGGCGACTTCGACCACCTGCTGATCGGCTCGTCGCTGCCGTGGCTGATGCCGCACGCGCTCAGCCACCTGCAGTCCATCAACGAGGTCGGCGCCCGCAAGCCCGGCTGGCAGGGCAAGGCCGCCGAGAAGATCAGGCAGGCCGTCGACCTGGAGCACTGGCCCGCGTTCCGCGAGTCGTTCGACCGGCTGTCCCGGATGATCGAGAAGGCCGCGAACACCGACACCGCCACGGTGTGCGTGCTCTCCGGCGACGTCCACCACAGCTACGTCGCCGTGGCCGACTTCCCCCGGCCCACCAAGGCGCTGGTCACGCAGCTCGTGTGCTCGCCCGTCCACAACGAACCGCCGGGGGTGCTCGTCCCCGCCTTCCGGCTGTCGTGGTCGCGCGCGGCCGGCTGGGTGTTCCGCAAGCTCGCGAACGCCGTGGGAGTGCCGAAGGACCTGATGAGCTGGCGCAAGACCAGTGGCCCGCACTTCGGCAACTCCGTGGCGCTGCTGGACTTCGACGGCCACAACGCCCGTTACCGGCTGCTGTCGGCAACGGGCGAGGAGACCGCGTCCGTCCTACTTGGTCGCGAGTCGCAGTAGCGCCCACAGCTGTGCGATCGCGTCGTGGTCACCGACGACCTCGACCATGCGGTCGGGCAGCCGTCCCCACAGCCAGCGGTACATCGTCATCGGGTCCGCCGACACCTGGGCGTCGGCGCGGTGGGCGTCCTCGGGGTCGACGACGCGCCACGCCGATGCGCCGTGCGGGCCGCAGCGCGTGAGCCACACGTGGTCCTCGACCTGGATGGCGACGAAGCTGTCCCGCGACCCCCGCACGCCGAGCACGTCGAGCTTGTGCCCCAGCCACAACGTGAGCACCTCGTCGACACCGTCGACGGCGACGTCGTCGTCGACCGCGCCGACCTCGATGCCCGCCGCACCCTGGATGTCCGTGCGGTGCACCGTCGTCTCGTGCGCGAGGCGTCGCCGCCAGAACCCGTGGTTCTGCTGCTCCGGCCACCACGTCGCGCACGGTTCGTCCTCGTCGTGCGCGCCGAGTTCGGTGAGCACCGCTTCCGCGCCCGACCGCAGGAAGTCGAGCGCGTTTTCTCCCTCCTTCGGGTAGTCCTGCCATTCGCCGGCCTCGGGTTCGCGGCCGAGCCTGATCCACTCCAGTGCCCTGCGGTAGCCGCTGCCGACGTGCCGCACGGTTTCGCCGAGGTTGAGCCCAGGACAGGCGGGCACGCCTTTGTGCGGTGGCTGGCCGATCGCGGACATGGCGAGCAGCTCCGCCTCACGGCGCAAAACGTCGAGAAAGTTCACCGCTTGGCCTCGTTCATCACGCGGTCGACGAGCGTCACGAACTGATCGGTCTGACGAACCAGGTCGTCGGCCGTGCGCGCGTTGACGTGCCTGGTGATTCCGGCGAGCACAGCGGCACGGGTGGACGACCACGACGCGAAGAACGTCGCCCACTCGCTCATCTCCGGGGCGATCGACGCGAGCAGCACCCAGGCGCTGGTCGGCCTCGACCGGCCGCGATGGGGTCGTCCGCGCAACGCGAGCACCGCGGCGGCGGCGCGCAGGGCGGCGAGGTAGGCGGTGGCGAACCGCTCCGGTGGCTCCGGCGTGCGTTCGGACTCGGCGAGCGAGTCACGTGCCTGCTGCAGCAACGCGAGCGCGGACGCGGGTGGTAACGGGATGGGGAAGTCGATTGCGGTCAACTCGGCCTCCTCGTGGCGTCGGTGAACGACGTCTCCGCCGAGGGGAAGCCGGCGGCTCTCGGAGGTGGGGTGCTTCCCCCACCCCACCTCCGAGGCATGGTGCGACTCGAACAAACGTTCGAGTCCGCTTCAGCGTAGCGCCCGGCCGGCGGATTCCTCAACCCGCCCCACCACGTGGGGGCCAGTCGTGGTCTGATGGTGATGTGAGCTCGCTCGAACACCCCGGAATCCGCAAGGTCGCGGACGCCCTGCCCCCGGACACCGCCGCGCGCATCGTGGTGCTGCCGGACGCCGTGCGGACAGCGGCGGCCGCCGCGGAGGCGGTGGGCGTGCAGGTGGGCGCGATCGCGAACAGCCTCCTCTTCGCCGCGGTGCGCGACGGAGTGGCCACCCCGCTGCTGGTGCTGACGTCGGGCGCGCACCGCGCGGACACCTCCCTCGTCGCCCGGCTGGTGGGCGCGGACGCGGTCAAACGCGCCGACCCCGAGTTCGTGCGCGAGCACACGGGCCAGGTGATCGGCGGCGTGTCGCCGGTCGGGCACCCGAAGCCGATCGAGACGGTGGTGGACGAGACCTTGTCCGGTTACGAGGAGATCTGGGCGGCAGCGGGCCACCCGCACGCCGTCTACCCGACCACGTTCGCGGACTTGGTGGCGCTGACCGGCGGACGTGTCGCGGCGGTGTCGTCGTGACGGCCTCGCCGCGGCTCGAACGCATCGTCGAGCTGACCGCCGCCCAGCTGAACGCCCGGCTGGGCGAGGCGCTCGCGCTGTACGTGACGGCGATGAACTACCCGCCCGCCACCGTCGAGCAGCGCGCCCCGATGTGGCTCGCGCACATGATGCGCGAGGACTGGCGGTGCGTCGTCGCGCTGGGAGAGAAGGACGAGCTCGTCGGCATCGGCTACGGCTACCGCGGCGCGGCCGGCCAGTGGTGGCACGAGCAGGTGCGGCGCGGTCTCATGGCCGTCTCTCCGCCGAGTGTCGTCGAGGAGTGGCTGGCCGACTACTTCGAGCTGACCGAGCTGCACGTGCTGCCGCGCGCCCAGGGCCGCGGCCTCGGCGAGGAGCTGCTGCGCCGCCTGCTGGAGGACGTGCCGTCGTCCCGCGTGCTGCTTTCGACGCCGGAAGGTCCGAGCAAGGCGTGGAAGCTCTACCGTCGCGTCGGTTTCGTCGACGTGCTGCGGCACTACCAGTTCACGGGCGACCCGCGCCCGTTCGCGGTGCTCGGCCGCCGGCTGCCAGTCGACTGACCTGGTTCTCCCGAGAAGCCCCCGAGTCACGGCTCGGGGGCTTCTTCGTGTCTGTTGCGCTCGTCCCGTCCCGGTCCTACCCTCACCAATATGCAATATATTGGATATGGGTCACTGAAGGAGCGGGCGGCGGCCGAGATCCGATCGGCGATCGTGCGCGGCGACCTGGAGCCGGGAACGGCCATCAAGGACGTCGAACTGGCGGAGAAGCTGGGCCTGTCCCGCACCCCGGTGCGCGAGGCGCTCGCCACGCTCACCGACGAGGGCCTCGTCGAGACCAAGCCCCACGCGTACACGCGCGTGACGGCGCTGGAAGCCGAACCGGTGCGCGACGCCCTCGTCGTCGTGCGGCAGATGCACTCCCTCGCCACCGGACTCGTCGTCTACCGCGGTGAGCTGACCGACGACGATCTCGCCGCGATGCGCGCCGCGAACAAGGCGTTCAAGGAGGCGCTCGACGCCAACGACGCCGTCGCCGCACTGGCCGCCGACGACGAGTTCCACGCCGTGACCGTCCGCCGCTGCGCCAACTTCGCCATCACCGCCACCATCGACCGCTTCACCCCGCTGGTGCGCCGCGCCGAGCACAGCCGTTTTTCCTCACCGGCCGCCCGCCACTCCGTGACGCAGCACCAGCAGATCATCGAGGCGTGCCGCGAAGGTGACCACCAGCGGGCGAGCGTCCTCGTCGACGAGAACTGGAACACCCTGGAGGACGAACTGTGAACAGGTTCCCGCTGCTCTTCGGCCCCTCGCCGGTCCACCGCCTGGACCGCCTCACGACCCACCTCGGCGGCGCCGCGGTCTGGGCGAAGCGCGAGGACTGCAACTCCGGACTCGCCTACGGCGGCAACAAGACCCGCAAACTCGAGTACCTCGTCGCCGACGCCCTCGCCACCGGCTGCGACACCCTCGTGTCGATCGGCGGGATCCAGTCCAACCACACCCGCCAGGTCGCCGCCGCCGCGGCCAGAGCGGGCCTGAAGGCCGTGCTGGTGCAGGAAAGCTGGGTCGACTGGTCCGACACCGGCAGCGACCGGGTGGGCAACATCCTGCTCAGCCGCATGATGGGAGCCGACATCCGCCTCGTGGACGCCGAGTTCGGCATCGGCGTCAAACCCGCCTGGGAACAGGCGATCGAGGAGGTCCGCGCCAACGGCGGCAAGCCCTACCCGATCCCGGCAGGAGCCTCCGACCACCCGCTGGGCGGCCTCGGCTTCGCGAACTGGGCCGACGAGGTCCGCGAGCAGGAGGACCAGCTCGGCGTCTTCTTCGACACGATCATCGTCTGCTCCGTCACCGGCAGCACCCAGGCGGGCATGGTCGCGGGCTTCGCGAACGACCCACGCCGCCGCGTCCTGGGCATCGACGCCTCCGCCAAGCCGGACGAGACCCGCGCCCAGGTCATCCGCATCGCCCAGAACACGGCCAAGCTCCGCGAGGTCGAGGTGTCCGAAGAGGACGTCCTGCTCGACGACCGCTTCCACGCGGGCACCTACGGCATCGCCGACGAGTCCACAGTGGAGGCCATGCGCCTCGGCGCCAGCCTCGAAGGCATGATCACCGACCCGGTGTACGAGGGAAAGTCCCTGGCGGGCCTCGTCCACCTCGTGTCGTCGGGGGAGATCGACCGCGACTCGACCGTCCTCTACGCGCACCTCGGCGGCCAACCGGCGCTCAACGCGTACAGCTCCCTGTTCCCGGCGTAGCCGCTCGGAGGCGGCTGACTCTCGAGAGCGGACCTGACGTCGGCGGTGTGGTCGGGGGAAGCGGCAGAGCCCAGTCGCGAGCAGGGCGGGTGGGGGCAAGCCCGGCGGCGGTGAGGCTGGCTTGCCACCCCTGAGGGCTTTGCGAGCCTTGGTGATTCCGCCGTACCGCGCGGTGGCTAGGTCTCGCGGTTCTTGCGTCGTGGCTAGGTTTCGCAGTTTCCGCGTGGTGGCCGGGCCCGCAGTACTCGCGCGGTGGCTGAGTCCTGCAGTTCCCGCGCGCGCAGTACTCGCGCGGCGCTGATGCCCGCGGCTTGCCGTGTTCGCGCACCTGGCCGAGTACGGCGCTGCGGCCGTCGGGTTACGCACCGGTCAGGCGCGTAGGCGCAGGCCCTTCGGGGTGGCGCGGAAGCCCGCCTCCTGCAGCACCGTGGCCAGGTGCGAGGTCAGGGCCACCTCGCCGTCGGCGCGCTGGACCGCCAGCTGGCCCAGCCAGCCGTCCCGGACGGCGCGGCTCAGGGCGTTGGCGGCTGTGCGCAGGGTCGGGTCGTCGTCGGTGAACGACAGCAGTGACTTGCCGCCCCGCTCGACGTAGAGCGCCGGGGTGCCGTCGACCAGCACGGCCAGTGCGCCCGCTTTGCGGGCAGGGCGGTGTTTGCCCTCGCCGAGCGGGACGGGCCAGGCCAGGGCCGCGCCGTACGGCTGGGCCGGGTCGGCCGCGGCCAGCACCACCGCCGCCTGGTCGCTCGGCGCGGGCTGGCCGGGTGGGCGGGACAGGGCTCGCAGCCGGTCCACCGCGCCCCGCGCCGCGAACTGGGCGGCGCCCAGGCCCTCGACGACGTAGCCGCGGATGACCTGGCCGGACTCCTCCATCGCCCGCAGCACCTTGTAGACGCCGCTGAACCCGCCCGTCACGCGTTCGGTGTCGAGGGCGCCCCTGGTCAGGACGCCGTGCCGTTCCAGGAACGCCTCGGCGCGGGCGTGCGCCCTGCGGGTCGGGTCGGCCGCCGGGGTCACGGCCAGCGACCAGCGGCCCGCGGCGGTGGGCGGGCCGGTGCGGGACGGCAGGTCGGGGCGGGCCGCGCGCAGTCTCGCGTAACGGCCCCGGGGGGCGCTGCGGCGTGGTTTGTGGGCAGCGCCGCCACCCGACACCAGCGCCCGCAGCGGCGACAGGGTGTCGTTGGTGACCAGGCCCGCCCACACCAGGTCCCAGAGCGTGCCCACGACCTCGGCGTCCGTGCACGTCACGGACTGCGAGGCGCGGTCGACCACCTGGCGGAAGAACAACGCGCCACCGGACAGCGCCTCCAGCACCGCCGTGTGCAGCGGCGACTCCGGGATCGCCTCCGGCACCAGGTCCGGCAGCAGCAGGTCGGCCACGTCGGTCGGGGCGAGGGCGATCCAGCCGTCGCCGCCCGCCAGCGCGCCGCACCCCGTCCACGTCACCTCGCCGGACGCGGTCAGCTCGTCCAGCAGCGCCGGGTAGTAGCCGGGCAGCCGGGCAGGCATCAGCAGCGACTCCAGCGCGCTGGCCGGGAGCGGCGCTCCGGCGAGCTGCTCCACCACCGAGAACACGTCGTCGACCGTCGGCGCCGACCGCAGCCGCCTGCCGAGACCGTGCCACGACGGCAGGAACCGGCCCAGCGCCGCGGGTTCGACCGGCTCGACCTCGGACCGCAGCCGGGCCAGCGAGGCCCGGCGCAGGCGGCGCAGCACGTCCGCGTCGCAGTACTCGGTGTGCGTGCCACCCGGACGGAGCTCACCGCGGACCAGCCTGCCCGTGGCGGCCATGCGTTCCAGCACGCCCGTCACGACGGCCACGCCCAGGCCGAAGCGCGCGGCCGGTTCGGCGGCGGGGAACGGGCCGTGCGTGCGGGCGTAGCGGCTCAGCAGGTCGCCCAGCGGATCGGCCACCGGTTCGGTGAACGCCTCCGGCACGCCCACCGGGAGGGCGACGCCGAGCGCGTCGCGCACCCGGCCCGCGTCCTCGATCGAGATCGTGCGTTCCTCACCGGCGATCCGGACGCGGATCGCCCGGCGCTGCGCCACCAGCTCGTCCAGCCACTCGCGGGGCACGCCGCGCTCCAGCGCCTCCGCGTCGGAGAGGTCGCCCAGGAACCGCAGCAGGTCCGCGGTGTCCTCGGCGTGCCGCGGGCGGCGGTCCTCCGTCAGGCGTTGCAGGCTGCGCTCGACCTCGGCGACGATCTCGGGGTCGAGCAGCTCGCGGATCGCCTCCGAGCCGAGCAGCTCCGCCAGCAGCGTCGAGTCGAGCGACAGCGCCGCCGCCCGCCGTTCGGCCAGGGGAGCGTCCATCTCGTACAGGAACATGCCCACGTAGCCGAAGAGCAGGCTGCGGGCGAACGGTGAGGGCGACGGCGTCTCCACCTCGACCACGCGGACCCGGCGAGCACGGACGTCCGACATCAGCTCGCGCAGCCCCGGCACGTCGTAGACGTCCTGCAGGCACTCGCGCATCGCCTCCAGGACCACCGGGAACCGCTCGTACTTCGACGCCACCGACAACAGCTGCGCCGACCGTTGGCGCTGCTGCCACAACGGCGTCCGCCGTTTCGGGTCGCGGCGGGGCAGCAGCAGGGACCGGGCGGCGCACTCGCGGAACCGGGCCGCGAACAACGCCGACCCGCCCACCTCGGCCACCACGATCTGCTCGACCTCCTCCGGGTCGAGCAGCACGTCCTCCGCGCCCGCCGTCACCTCCACGCCCTCGTGGTCGAGCGCGTCGGGCAGCCGCAGCACGATGCCGTCGTCGGAGTGCGCCGTCTGCGCCTCGACGCCGCGCTTCTCCCGCAGCCGCGCGGCGATCGCGAGCGCCCACGGCGCGTTGACCTGGGCGCCGAACGGCGAGTGCACGACGAGCCGCCAGTCGCCCAGCTCGTCGCGGAACCGCTCCACCAGGACGACCCGGTCGTTCGGGACGTGCCGCGTGGCCTCCCGCTGCTCGGCCAGGTACGCGAGCAGGTTGTCCGTGGCCCACTCGTCGAGCCCGGCGGCGGTCGCCCGTTCCCGCGCCGCCGCGTCCTCCATCGTGGACACCTCGCGCAGGAACTTGCCCATCGCGCGGCCCAGCTCCAGCGGACGGCCCGGCGCGTCGCCCTTCCAGAACGGCATCCGCGCGGGCTGACCCGGAGCCGGCACCACGATCACCCGGTCGTGGGTGATGTCCTCGACCCGCCACGACGAGGTGCCCAGCAGGAACGTGTCGCCCACGCGCGACTCGTAGACCATCTCCTCGTCGAGCTCGCCGACGCGCGAGCCGGGCCCGTTCTCCGACGGCGGCGTCATCACCGCGAACAGCCCTCGGTCGGGGATCGTGCCGCCGGAGGTGACCGCGAGCCGCTGCGAACCCGGCCGGCCGCGCAGCTCGGAGTTGACCCGGTCCCACGTGATCCGCGGCCGCAGCTCGCCGAACTCCTCGGACGGGTAACGGCCCGACAGCATGTCCAGCACCGCGTGCAGCGCCGAGTCGGGCAGACCGGCGAACGGCGCCGCCCGCCGCACCAGCGCCGTCAGGTCCTCGACCGTCCACGTCTCCATCGCCACCATCGCGACGACGTGCTGCGCCAGCACGTCGAGCGGGTTGCGCGGGAACCGGACCGACTCGATCGCGCCGTCGCGCATCCGCTCCGCCACCACCGCGCACGACACCAGGTCGCCGCGGAACTTCGGGAACATCACGCCCTTCGACACCGCGCCCACCTGGTGGCCCGCCCGGCCGACGCGCTGCATCCCGGACGCGACCGACGGCGGCGCCTCCACCTGCACCACCAGGTCGACCGCGCCCATGTCGATGCCCAGCTCCAGCGAGGACGTGGCCACGACGCACGGCAGCCGCCCCGACTTCAGGTCCTCCTCCACGGCGGTGCGCTGCTCCCGCGACATCGACCCGTGGTGCGCACGCGCCACCGACGCGGACTTCTGCACCGTCATCCCGGACTGGCCGATCGCCTCGGCCGGAAACGACTCCGCCGGGGACGACTCGGCTGGGAGCGCCTCCGCCTCGCTCGCCTCCTCGGCGAGCTCGTTCAGCCGCGCCGTCAGCCGTTCGGCGAGGCGCCGCGAGTTCGCGAAGACGATCGTCGAGCGGTGTGCCCGCACCAGTTCGAGCACCCGTGCCTCGACCGACGGCCAGATCGACGTGCGCTGCTCCGCGCCCGCCGCCGACCCCGACACCTCACCGGTCGGCTGGCCGAGCACCGTCATGTCCTCGACCGGCACCTCCACCTCGACCTCGATGGTCTTCGGCGTCTTCGGCTGCACCACCGACACCGGCCGCCCGCCCGCCAGGTACGTGCCGATCTCCTCGACGGGCCGCACCGTGGCCGACAGCCCGATCCGTTGCGCCGGGCGCTCCAGCAGCGCGTCCAGCCGTTCGAGCGACAACGCGAGGTGCCCGCCGCGCTTGGTGCCCGCCACCGCGTGCACCTCGTCGACGATCACCGTCTCCACGCCGCGCAGCGACTCCCGCGCCGACGACGTGAGCAGCAGGAACAACGACTCCGGCGTCGTCACCAGCACGTCCGGCGGGGTGCGGCCGAACGCCCTGCGCTCCTCGGGGGACGTGTCGCCCGTGCGCATGCCGACCGCGATCGACGGCTCCGCGAGCCCCAGCCGCTGCGACGCCTGCCGGATGCCCGCGAGCGGCGCGCGCAGGTTGCGCTCGACGTCGACCGCCAGCGCCTTCAACGGCGACACGTACAGCACCCGGCACCGGCGCTTCGGCTCCTCGGGCACGGGGGAGGACGCCAGCCGGTCCAGCGCCCACAGGAAGGCGGCCAGCGTCTTGCCGGAGCCGGTGGGGGCGATGACCAGCGCGTGCTCGCCCGCCGCCGCGGCAGCCCACGCACCCGTCTGAGCCGGGGTGGGCGCGGCGAAGGCCCCGGCGAACCACTGCCTGGTCGCCGGTGAGAATGCCTCCATCACGTCCATGGAGAACATGATGACGCCGGGGTCTGACAATTTCTGATTACGCAGGTCCGAGCACCCGGTGAAGTGCCCTGTGGCACGATCAACCGGTACGCCTTCGAGGGGAGAACGGTGCGCATCCTGTCCGTCGACCTGGGCACCGCGAACACGGTCGCGGTGCTGTCCGGCCACGGTGTGGTGGACGTGGACGGAGGGCCCGCGATGCCCTCGTCCGTCTACCTCGACGAGGACGGCACCCTGCGCGTCGGCAGGGAGGCGGAGCGGCGGTCGCGCCAGGACCCGTCGCGCTACGAGGCCAACCCGAAGCGGCTGATCGACAAGGCCACGATCAAGCTCGGCGACCAGAACCTGCCGGTCAACGACGCGCTCGCGGCCATCTACGCGCGCGTGATGGAGTCCGTGACCCCGCTGCTGATGGGCGCGCAGCTCGACGAGATCCGCCTGACGCACCCCGCGGAGTGGGGCCCGAGCAGGCGCAACAAGCTGCTGTCCTCGGCGCGGCTCGCGGGCATGACGGGCGAGATCGTGCCGGTGCCGGAGGCCATCGCGGTGGCCGCGCTCGGCGGTGGCCGCCCGCTCGCCGTCTACGACTTCGGCGCCGACACGTTCGACGTGTCCGTGCTCGACGCGGAGCACCGCATCCTCGCCGACGGCAGCCTCCCCGACGTCGGCGGTCTCGACGTCGACCAGGCCCTGCTCGAGCACATCGGCCGCTCGGTCTCGCACAAGGACCCGGCAGGCTGGCAGCGGCTGCTGCGCCCGACGACGGTGGAGGACCACCGCGCCCGCCTCGGCCTGCGGGAGGAGCTGCGCCTCGCCAAGGAGGACCTCTCCGAGCTGCCGCAGGTCGAGGTCCTGATGCCGGAGCCGTTCGAGAAGGTCGTCATCACGCGGGCCGAGCTCGAGGCGCTCATCCGGCCGAGCCTCATCCGCAGCACCGAGCTGCTGATCTCCACGGTGCACCGGGCGGGCGTCACGCCCGAGCACGTCTACCTGGTCGGCGGCTCGTGCCGGATGCCGCTGGTCGCGCAGGTCATCGCGGAGAAGGTCGGCATCGTCCCGACCAACCCCGACCACCCGGAGACCATCGTCGCCTCCGGCGCCCAGGTCGTGGACAAGACCAAGATCACGCTGAAGGCCGAGGACGACAAGCCCAAGTTCGTCGAGCCGCCCACGGTCGTGACCGCTCCCGTCAGCCCCGCCGTGTCCGGCCCGCACCCGGTCAACCCGAACGTCAGCGGCCCGAACCCGGTGGTCAGCGGCTCCTTCCCGGGCACGAGCGGGTCCTACCCGAACCCGGCGACGAGCGGCGCCTACTCGGCCAGCGGCAGCTACCCGGTCACCGCGCCGTACGCCGTGAACCCGAACGTCAGCGGCAGCTACCCGATGAACTTCCCGCAGCAGACCGGCCCGAAGAAGAAGGACAACAAGAAGATCCTCCTCGGGGCCGGCGGCGCGGTGGTGGCCGTGGCCGCGATCCTCGGCGCGGTGTTCGCGTTCTCCGGACCCGACCTGCCCAGCGCGGACGAGTGCAAGGACGACACCACCCAGGACGGCCAGGGCTTCACGCGGTGCCTGCGCCAGCTCGCGGGCACCGTGCCCGACGGCGGCGGCTGCGAGAAGGCCGACTCCGCGCAGATCACCGGCATGGTCGAGATCAAGGGCACGGTCGTCACCTGCACGATCCGCGACGGCTACTCGGTCCAGTACGTTCTCACCGACAGCGTCACGGGCGCCATGAACAACGCCGACTCGATCGCGATGTCGTTCCAGACCGACACCGTCGAGGCGGACTGGACCGGCAACGGCCTGGAGGGCGACTACCGCGCGGCCACGTCGAGCGGCACCGGCGTGCTGGTGTTCACCGCCAAGAACCGCCCCATGCTCGGCATCCTCACCAAGAACGCCGAGGAGAACGCCGACGAGCTCAAGCCCGACGAGATCGCCGACTTCTTCGAGAAGTCCGTTCAACCGGGTGAGTAACCGCCACTGATGGACCTGTCGGCACGCCGCCCCGGCGTGCCACCATCGCGATCATGGTGACCGCCGCGCCGCGGGTGGAACGGGTGCAGCGCAAGGTCGTGCGGGTACTGACCGGCACCCAGGTCCTCGGGTCGGCGTCGGTGACGATCGGCCTCGCGTTCAGCACGCTGATCGCCGCGTCGATGTCCGGCTCCGAGGCCGTCGGCGGTCTCGCGCAGACCTCGGCAGTGGCCGGCGCCGCCCTGCTCGCCCTGCCGGGCGCTCGTCTCGCGCAGCGCGGCGGACGGCGTCCCGCCCTCGTCCTCGGCTACGGCACGGGCGCTCTCGGAGCCCTGGTCGCCGCTGCCGCCGTGGTCTTCGGCTGGTGGCCGCTGCTGCTGGCGGGGCTCGTGCTGTTCGGCGGTGCCTCCAGCGCGAACTACGCGGCCCGGTACGCCGCGACGGACCTGGCGCACCCGCACCGCCGGGCGCGTGAGCTGTCCAGGGTGGTGTGGGCGGCGATGGTCGGCGCGGTCGTCGGGCCCAACCTCGCCGACCCCGCCAGCCGCGTGGCCGCCTCCCTCGGCCTGCCCGTGGGGGCGGGGCCGTTCCTGCTGGCCGCCGCGGTGCTCGGCGTCGCGGTGCTGGTGGTGCAGCTCGGACTGCGACCGGACCCGCTGGTCGTCGTGAAGAGCACCCGGCCGGTGGAACCCCAGCACTGTTCGGGTGGTTCCAGCAGTCCCGGTGGTCTGCGGATCTGGACGACTCTCGGCCCGATGGCGCGACTTGCACTCGTCGGGGTGATGTTGTGCCACACCGCGATGGTCGGGCTGATGTCGATGACGCCGGTGCACATGAACCACACCGGGTCGTCGTTGCGCGTGGTCGGCGTCGTGATCAGCCTGCACGTGGCCGCGATGTACGGCGCGAGTCCCCTGTTCGGGTGGATGGCCGACCGGCTGGGCCGGGTCCCGGTGCTCGCGGTCGGTGCCTCGCTCGTGGTGGCGGCCTCCGCGGTCGCGGGGACGGCGCCGTCGCACGACGCACCGCAGCTCGCCATCGGGCTCGCACTGCTCGGGCTCGGCTGGTCCGCCGGGCTGGTGTCGGGCTCGGCGCTGCTGACGGAGTCCGTGCCGGTGGCGGACCGGCCCGCGGCGCAAGGGCTGTCCGACCTGGTGATGAACACGGGCGCCGCCATCGGCGGCGCGGTGTCCGGGATCGTCGTGACGGTGTGGTCGTACGCGACGCTCGGGCTGGCCGTGGGCTTCACCGCGCTGCCGCTGCTGGTGGTGTGCCTCCTCGCGTGGCTGCGCAGGCCCGCCGGTTAGGGTCCTGCGGTGCGCATCACGATGTTCCGCAAGCTCATGGCAGGGGAGTTCGGCCAGGTCAGGGCCGAGATGATCGCCCACGACCACGTGTTGTCGTCGCTGGGCGGCCGCACCGCCGACCAGGCACTGGAGGCGGGGATCGGGGCGAAGGAGGTCTGGACGGCGGTCTGCGACGCGTTCGAAATCCCCCCGGATCGGCGCTGAAGGGGCGGTCCGGAGTGTCATGTGTGCTCGAACACGTGTTCGGCTACAGTGGCTCCGACCCCCGGCTTCGCAAAATTGTCAGACCCCGCCAGTAGCGTCAGGTCCAACATGACGAAGCAACGGCAGCAGACGACAAAAGGTGGATCCAAGATGGCACCCGCAGCACCCGACCGGGACAAAGCGCTCGAGCTGGCCCTGGCGCAGATCGACAAGCAGTTCGGCAAGGGCTCCGTGATGCGCCTCGGCGAGGAGGGCCGCGCCCCCATCGAGGTCATCCCGACCGGCGCGATCGCGCTGGACGTGGCGCTCGGCATCGGTGGTCTGCCCAGGGGTCGTGTCGTCGAGATCTACGGTCCGGAGTCCTCCGGTAAGACGACGGTGGCGCTGCACGCCGTCGCGAACGCGCAGAAGAACGGCGGCATCGCGGCGTTCATCGACGCCGAGCACGCCCTGGACCCGGAGTACGCGAAGAAGCTGGGCGTCGACACGGACGCGCTGCTGGTCTCCCAGCCCGACACCGGTGAGCAGGCGCTCGAGATCGCGGACATGCTGGTCCGCTCCGGCGCGCTCGACATCCTCGTGATCGACTCGGTCGCTGCACTCGTGCCGCGCGCCGAGATCGAGGGCGAGATGGGTGACAACCACGTCGGTCTGCAGGCCCGCCTCATGAGCCAGGCGCTGCGCAAGATCACCGGTGCGCTCAACGCGTCCGGCACGACCGCGATCTTCATCAACCAGCTGCGCGAGAAGATCGGCGTGATGTTCGGCTCCCCGGAGACCACGACCGGTGGTAAGGCGCTGAAGTTCTACGCCTCCGTGCGTCTGGACGTGCGCCGCATCGAGACCCTCAAGGACGGCGGCGAGCCCGTCGGCAACCGCACCAGGGTCAAGGTCGTGAAGAACAAGGTCGCGCCGCCGTTCAAGCAGGCCGAGTTCGACATCCTCTACGGTCAGGGCGTCTCGCGTGAGGGCTCGCTCATCGACATGGGCGTCGACCAGGGCATCCTGCGCAAGTCCGGTGCCTGGTACACCTACGAAGGCGACCAGCTGGGCCAGGGCAAGGAGAACGCGCGGAAGTTCCTGCGCGACAACCCGGACATCGCCAACGAGATCGAGAAGCGCATCAAGGACAAGCTCGGCATCGGCGCCACCCTCGACGCCGACGAGACCGCTCCCGCCGCGCCCGTCGAGTTCTAGAGGTAGCCGGGTTTGGACGAGGCCGAAGAGCAGCGCAAAGCACGGGACATCTGCTATGCGCTGCTCACCGCTCGTGCCCGCTCGCGGCAGGAGCTGTACGACGCGTTGCTGCGCAAGGGGATCAGCCCCGGTGCCGCCGAGGTGGTCCTCGGCAAGTTCGACCGCGCCGGCCTGATCGACGACGCCCAGTTCGCCGAGATGTGGGTGCGGTCCCGCCACACCTACAACGGCCTGGGCCGCCGCGCCCTGGCCATGGAGCTGCGCCGCAAGGGCGTCGCCGACGAGGTGGTGGCCGAGGCCGTCGCCGCGGTCGACGGTGAGGCGGAGGAGGAACGCGCCCGCGAGCTCGTCCGCAAACGCCTGCGCACCATGTCCGGTGTGGACGAGACGGCGAAGATCCGCCGCCTCGTGGGCGCGCTGGCGCGCAAGGGGTACGCCGAGGGCCTCGCCTACCGCGTGGTGCGTGACGAGCTGCGCAACGCGGGCGACGAGGCGTCGGCCCTCGACGAGCCGTGGTAGCGCCGCCGAGGCGTGCCGACAGAGGTCTGTGCCGACAGAAGTGAGTCGGCAGAAGTGAGTCGGCACGGTGTGTTGGCGGAGGTGTGCCGGCAAAGGTGCGCCGGTGCAGGTGCTGGCAAGGGTGTGTCGGCGAAGGTCGACCGCTGTGGTTCGAGCACTCAGGTGGTCATCGTGGTGACTGCTGGGGCTGATCGCTGTGGCCGGGGTGTTGACGCAAGGCGTGGCTGCTCGTTCGCGGGAAGGCCACGCCGACGCCTTCGCCGTTGCGCTCACCAAGACCAGCTTGCGTCGCAACGAGGTCATCGGCCTCAGCGCGGTCATCGCCATAGGCTCGCCGCCCGCCACCCGGAGAAGGCCCGCTCACTCGTGCTGGTCGACCTGCCTGCCCCAGCTCAGCGGCGGTGTCCCGCGTGTCACGGCCGGGTTCACCGCGTCGCGAGCTGGGCCGACTTCCCCGCTCCGCCGTGCGCTCCCGAGTAGCCTGAACGGTGTGAGCACCACTCCCGACACGCCGTCCGCCGCGACCCCCACGGTCTCGGACCTGCTCTGCTTCGACCTCTACACGACGTCGCGGGCGGTCACCGGTTTCTACCGTCCGATCCTCGACAAGGCGGGCATCACCTACCCGCAGTTCCTGGTGATGCTGCTGTTGTGGGAGCGGGACTCACGGCCGATCCGGGAGCTGGTCCAGGAGCTCGACCTCGAGTACAGCACCCTCTCGCCGCTGATCAAGCGGCTGGAGAAGGGTGGTCTGCTGGTGCGCGTCACGCACCCCGACGACGAGCGGTCCGTCCTGGTCCAGCTCACCGACAAGGGCCGTGAGCTGCAGTGGATCGGTGCCGAGATGTTCCACCAGCTGGGCAAGGCGCTGGGCATGACCGTCGAGGAGATCGCGATCCTGCGCAAGGCGTTGCAGCGCGTCAAGCTCGGCGCCGAACGCTGACCGGACAAGCCGGGGAACGCTCCACGACCTCAGTGGCCTGAAACACATCGCGCACGAGGTATCTCGTCGGGTAACTTACATCGTGCACGATCTAATCGAGCGCGATGCACCGAGACGGTGTCCGACGAGAGAGTGAGAGAACAATGCGAGTTCGCAAGGTGTTCGCCGTCCTGGGGTCCCTGCTGGCGCTGGCCGCCGCTGTTCCGTCGGGTGCGGGGGCGTCCGGTGCCTCCGGCAACGGCAAGGACGCGGAGAAGCACGGGCCGAAGAAGCCGACGGTCGTGCTCGTGCACGGTGCGTTCGCTGACGCCTCCAGCTGGAACGGTGTCGTCGACCGCTTGCAGCACAAGGGATTCCCGGTGGTGGCGGTGGCGAACCCGCTGCGGTCGGTCGGCGGCGACGCGGAGTACCTGCGCCGGGTGCTCGCCTCGATCGACGGACCTGTGGTCCTCGCCGGGCACTCCTACGGCGGCATGGTGCAGTCGGAGGCCGCGCTCGGAAACCCGGACGTGAAGGCACTCGTGTACGTCGCGGCGTTCGCGCCGGAGCAGGGCGAGAGCGCTCTCGACCTGTCGAACAAGTTCCCCGGCAGCACTCTCGGGGACACGCTGTCGGTCATCGAGCTCGGTGACGGCAGCAAGGACCTCGTGATCCGGCAGGACAAGTACTGGCAGCAGTTCGCGGCCGACGTGCCCCGCAAGGACGCGGTGATCGCGGCGGCGACGCAGCGGCCGGTCAACGACACCGCGCTGTCCGACAAGGCCGGCGAACCCGCGTGGCGCTCGATCCCGTCGTACTTCATGGTGGCGAGCCAGGACAAGAACATCCCGATCGCGGCGCAGAAGTGGATGGCCGAGCGCGCCGGTGCCCGTGCGGTCGTCGAGGTCAAGAGCGCGTCGCACTCGGTGGCGGTGTCACACCCGGAGGCCGTGGCCGACCTGATCGTGCGCGCCGCCCGGTAGGGAAGAAGTAGCGAAGCCGGGACGCCCCAGGGTGTCCCGGCTTTCTCGCGTCAGTACGTCTACGGCTTCGCGATCGTGCAGCCGGGGCGTGACAGGTCCAGCGTCGTGCCGGGGCCGAAGCAGGCGACGAAGCCGAACGTCTGCTGGGCGTAGTTGGTGCCCTTGTGGACGGTGACGTTGCCGTCGGCGTCGACCTCGCACGGGTTGTTCATCGTGCAGCGGCCGCCGCTTTCGTTGCCCGTGTTGTTGACGCCGACCACCTTGCCGTTGGTGGTGTCGATGACCGGCGAACCCGAGGTGCCGCCGATGGTGTCGCAGTCCGGCGTGTAGCGCAGCGAGTCGTCCCAGGTCCAGTCGGCTTCCTTGACCTGGTGGACGAACCCGTCGATCCGGCAGGTGTAGACCCGTTTCCAGTAGCCGGAGACGACGCTGATCTCGGTGTCCGCCACAGGGCGCGTGGCCGACAGCTCCAGTGCGCGGGTGCCGTGCTTCTCCTGGAGATCGCCGTAGGTGGTGTCGAGCTGGTAGAGCGCGGCGTCGGTGCCGGTCATCGTCGCGTAGGCGAGCTTCGCGGCGGTGAGGGTCGCGATCTTCGTGCCGGAGGCGTCGAGCAAGCTGAAGCTGCGCGACACGGGGCGGTCGACGATGACCTGACCGGCCTTCATCAGCTCGACGCAGTGCCCGTTCGTGAGCACAAGCGCCTTGTCCCGCGGGGCCGAGTCCGGCAGGCGGACGAGCGAGCCCGAGCAGTTGTTCAACGCCACGATGCCGGTGAAGTCGGCGGCGGCCTGGGCGGGTGCCGTGGACGCGCCGAGCACGGCGGTCGCTGCCAGCAGGAGTCCGACGAGTCGTCGTGCCATGTGCGGGAGTCCTTTCAGGACCGGAATGCTCCACGCATCGTAGTCGGGTCACTACTTTCGGACAGGTGCTGGCGCGCCGGAGGGTAACTTGATCGAGTGACTTCGATTGTTTGCTAACGGATGAAGCGGGCAGGTCGACGTGTTGGACATCACTTCCCAACTCCCAGGAGCCGTGATGACCCACCCACCGCAGCACATTCAGACCCGGCAGCCGGTCGAGACGCGGAAGCCGTCGAGGTTCGGTTCGCTCGCCTGGACCGCGGTGGTACTCGGATTAGTCGGCGTCGCGTGCTCGTGGGTCATCCTGCTCAACACCTACTCCGCCATAGTCGCGGTCGTCGGTGTCGTGCTCGGTGTCGTCGCCTTGTTCGGCACGCGCAAGCTGGTCGCGGTGATCGGCGTCGTCCTGTGCGTCGCGGCGGTCACGGTCTCCGTGCTGACGCAGCGGTCCGCCGCGGAGGAGCCCGGCACGAGCGCAGACGGCGCCACGAATGGGGGTGAGGCCGCCGCCGGTGAGACCCTGAAGAAGAACTCCGCCGTCGATACCCCCTCCTGGGGCAAGCGCTTCTCCTGGACGAACGGCGTGGCGATCGATGTCGCCGCGCCCGTCGCGTGCAAGCCGGGCCGGGACGCGACTCCGGCGACCATCGCCCGCGCGGTCAAGTTCAAGGTCACCGTCACCAACGGCACGAGCGCCGCGTTCGAGACCGCGCTGATCTCGTTGGGCGACGACGCGCAGTTCGACGGCAGGAAGGCCGAGAAGATCTTCGACCGCACCGGCGAATGCGACAGCACCGTCGAGTCGACGACCGTTCCTCCTGGCGAGGACTACACCTTCGAGCTCGCGTACGCGGTGGGCGCGCAGCCCGGCGAGATGCGGCTCGTGTTCGACCCCGCGTTCGACGCCGACGAGGCGAAGTTCGCCGGCCGGGCGTAAACCGTTCGCCTGGCGGCGTTCCCGCGGGTTACAAATCCGGTCATGTTGCACAAGTACCCGCGAACGCCGCACCTTCAGGGCTCTCGCCTGCAGCCGGGCGACGAGGACCTGGACCAGGTGCCGTTCCGTGCGATCGCGGGACGGCACCTGGTCGTCGAGGAGAAGCTCGACGGTGCCAACGCGGGCATCAGCTTCGGCTCCGACGGCACGCTGAGGTTGCAGTCGCGCGGCCACTTCCTGACCGGCGGGCCCCGCGAACGGCAGTTCGCGCCGCTGAAGGCGTGGGCCGCGACGTACCGGGACGTGCTCCGGGAACGGCTCGGCACGCGGTTCGTGCTCTACGGGGAATGGTTGTACGCCAAGCACACCGTGTTCTACGACGCGCTGCCGCACCACTTCTGCGAGTTCGACCTGCTCGACCGCGAGACCGGGGAGTTCCTGTCCACACCGGAACGCCGTCGAGCGCTCGCCGGAACGCCGGTGGCGTCGGTGCCGGTGCTGTACGAGGGGCCGCTGAAGACGCTGAAGGACCTCACGGCGCTGGTCGGCCCGTCCACGTGCCGCACCTCGCGGTGGCGTGACGTGCTGGTCGAGTCGGCACGTGCGGCGGGGCAGAACCCCGATGTCGTGGTCGCGGAGACCGATTCGGACGACGACATGGAAGGTCTCTACATCAAGATCGAAGAGGACGGGCGCACGGTCGCGCGCTACAAGTGGGTGCGGCCGACGTTCGTCACGGCGGTGCTCGACTCGGGCAGCCACTGGCAGGACCGCCCGATCCTGCCGAACAGGGTGGTGCCCGGTGTTTGAGTCGCTCTGCCCGTCTGGTCCACAGTGGACTCTGGACTGGGATGCCGTCAGGTCCGCCTTCTCATGGGTGCGTGCGATGGAAGGCGTGCCGCAGGACCCGGTGCACCACGCGGAAGGTGACGTCTCGGTGCACACGCGGATGGCGTGCGAAGCCCTGGTCTCGTTGCCGGAGTGGCGGGCTCGTCCGGAGGCGGAGCGCGTGCGCCTGTTCGCGACGGTGCTGCTGCACGACGTCGCCAAGCCGTTCCGCACACAGGTCGACGAAGGCCGCATCACGGCGCACGGCCACTCCCGCGCGGGTGACCTGATGGCGCGGAGGCTGCTGTGGGAGATGGGCCGCCCGATCGAGTGGCGTGAGCACGTCGCCGCGCTGGTGCGGCACCACCAGGTGCCGTTCTGGGCGCTGGAACGGCCGGACCTCGACCAGATCGCGTTCCGGGTGAGCCTCATCGCCCGCAACGACGACCTGGCGACGCTCGCGCGCGCCGACATCCTCGGCCGGATCTGCGCCGACACCGAGTCGGTGCTGGAGAACATCGCGCTGTTCGAGGAGTACTGCCGCGAACGCGACTGCCTGGACCGGCCGCGCGTCTTCCCGTCCGACCACGCCCGGTTCCAGTACTTCCGCACGCCTGGCCGCGACCCGTCCTACGCCGCCTACGACGACACACGGGTGGACGTCACGGTGCTGTCCGGCCTGCCCGGCGTCGGCAAGGACCACTGGATCGCCGTGAACCGGCCGGGCTGGCCGGTGGTGAGCCTCGACGCGGTCCGTTCCCGGCTCCGCATCGCTCCGGACGGCGACCAGCGAGCTGTCGTGGCGGCGGCGTTCGAGGAGGCCAGGACGCTGCTGAGGGCGGGGGAGCGGTTCGTCTGGAACGCGACGAACATCTCCCGGCAGCTGCGCGACCGGTGCATCGGGCTGGCCGCCGACTACCGCGCACGGATCACGCTCGTTGGTCTCGAAGCACCGAAGAACGTGATCCACACACGCAACCGCGCTCGCCCCGAGCCGGTACCGGCCGCCGTCGTGGACCGTCTTGCCGCACGATGGGAAGCAGTCGACCCCACAGAGGCGCACGTCGTCGAACGGGTGGACACCTCGGTCTAGTGCCGCTGGCCGCCGACTCGGACGAACCACAGGCTTCCGGCGACCGCGACCAGCAGGACGGCGATGCCAGCGAGGGCGGCGACGTTCACCGGGGACTCCTCCAGCCGGGCTGGGCTCGACACCGGCCGGGGAGCCGCCGCGGCCGCCGTCAGCTGCAACGAGTCCGACCGCACCAACCCGGTGCCTTCCAGCAGCTGTATGTGCTTGACCAGGAGGTTCAGCCCGGTCTGCGCGGCGGCGCGGACCGGTGCGCTCCTCGTCGCCGCGCGGGTCAGGGCGGCCTCGACGACGACGGTGCCGCCGGCGGCGCGGGACAGGTTCGCGAACCTGTCGTCGAGCACGTCGCCGGAGCTCGACGAGATGGCGTTCACCCACGACCTCTGCTCGGCCGTCGGCTCCGCGGGGAGGTCCACACCGAGCTGCCGCGCGGCCTCGCCGACCTCCTGCGCGAGCTGGGCCTGCTCGGCGGCGAGCTGACCGGCGACCCTGCGGACCTGCGCGTCACGGCCCCGGCCCGCGCTCTCCCGCCCGGCCGGCTGCTGCCAGAGCGAGTGCTGGGCGAGCAGGACGAGCAGCTCGCGCTCGGACGGTTCGGCGTTCCGTCCGGCCACCCGGACCGAGTTCACCTGAGCCTTGGCCGCCGCCAGGTCGAACGCGGACGGGTCGGCGAGGCCGGTGTCCTCCAGCACCGTCATCGTGCGGGCCAGCATCTGCACGGTCTGGTGAGCGAGCGCCCTGATCGTGGCGTCGAGGGTCACCGCCCGCGTTCTCGTGGCCGTGACGAGAAGAGTGCCCTGTGCCCGCCGGGTGATCGTCGCGTAGGCGCGGTCGTGGTCGTTCCCGGACCGTTCCGCCATTTCGTTGATGACGGACTGGTGTTCGCTGCTCACGTCGTTGGGCAGCACCACGCCGAGATCATTGGCGGACTTGAGCAGCTCGACGTCGAGTCGTGAGTGTGCCTCGAAGATGTCGCGTCCGGCGTTGCCGACGGCGGTGTTCGTCGTGCGAGCCGGGATCTCCCTGCTGATCGGCACGAGCCAGGAGTTCGTCTGGCGCAGGGAAACCAGGAAAGAACGGTCCGACGACTGCACCTCGGGGGCTTGCGCGTTGGCCGGTGCGGCTCCGGCGAACGCGCTGAGAAAGACGAAAGACGTGACGAACAACGCGGACCGCTGTCCCAGCGTGTCCAACCGGCGACGCATGTGCTCGTTCCCTCCCGCGATCGAGCTGCCTTCGAAGGGGATACGCGCAGGTTGGGCCGGGGTTCACGATGCGGACTCATTCGACGTTGTGATCTGCGTCACGGGTTGTCTTGCGAACTGTTCGGTGTCGATGTACGTACGCGAGAAGTGCTCGCGTTCTGGGGCGTTGCGAATTCCGCGCTCGGGAGGTCGCCCGTCACCAGGCGGGAGGGCCGTACCGAGCGGATGGCGGTGCAGGGTCTCCACGAACCGGCGGATTCGCCGAGACCCTGCACCTGGCTTGCCGCGACCGCGCTCTGGTCGTGACCGCGATCTTGTTGTGCGGTGCTCTGGTGGTGCGGTGCTCTGGTTGTGGCCGGGGTCAGCCGAGCTGGGCGGCTTCGCGGGCGAGCGTCTCGATGCGGTCCCAGTCGCCGGCCTTGAGCGCGTCCTTGGGAGCGAGCCACGAGCCGCCGACGCAGCCGACGTTCGGCAGCGCGAGGTAGTTCGGCGCGGTCTGCGGGGTGATGCCGCCGGTCGGGCAGAACCGCACGTGCGGCACCGGCCCGCCGATCGACTTCAGGTAGTCGACGCCGCCCGCGGCCTCGGCGGGGAAGAACTTGAGCGCGTCCAAGCCGCGTTCGGACAGCCGCAGCGCCTCGGACACCGTCGCCGCGCCCGGCAGGTACGGCAGCCCGGTGGCGTCGGCGGCGTCGAGGACGCGGTCGGTCGTGCCGGGCGTGACGAGGAACGCCGCCCCGGCCTTCGCGGCCTGCTCGGCGTGCTCCGGCGCCGTGACGGTGCCCGCGCCGATCACGATCTCCGGCACCTCCCGCGCGACGTTCTCGATCGCGGCGAGGGCCGCCGGGGTGCGCAGGGTGAGCTCGATGACGCGGACGCCACCGCGCAGCAGCGCCTGGGCCAGCGGCACCGCGTGGTCGGCGTCGTCGACCACGACGACGGGGATGACGGGGGACAGCGCGAGCAGGTCCGCCCCGGTGGTCACCCGAGGACTGTCACCGTTGGTCACGAAAGCTCTCCTTGCCACAACTTGAAGATCCAAATCCGATATATCGCATACCGCGTGGTGCCTGTGTCCGTGCCCGCCACGACTTCGTCACCGACTCCGCCGTGCGGTGTGCGACGACTTCGTCGCCTGCATCGTGCCGATGTCGACGTCAATGTTGACGTCGTCAAGCTTGCGCCGCCTTGTCGACGTTGACGCCGTCAAGCACATGACGCCCGCGTCGACATTGACAACGTCACGGTCGCGTTGGCGACGTCGACACCGTCAAGTGCGTGTCGACGTCGTCGATGTTGACCATCAATGTTGACGCTGTCGAGTTCGCGCCGATCGCGTCGACATTGACGCCATCAACCTCGGCGGACCTCATCGACGTTGACGCTGTCCAGTCTGCGTCAGCCTGGTCCACGTTGACGCCGTCCACCTCGCGACGACTTCGTCAACATCCCATCCCGCGACGACCTCGTCACCGACGAAGTCGTCGCGATCGAGCAGGTCGCCGACCCGAACCAATATATTGCCGGACCGCGACCGGTTCAGTGGTGCGTGACCGGCGCGAAGTGGTCGGCGGTGATCGGGCCGAACACCGTCGCACCGCGGTCGGCGGGACCGACGGTGCGGCGCAGGGCGGCGAAGAGCTCACGGCCCGTGCCCGCCCACTCGTGCGCGGAGGCCGGGAAGTCGACGAGCGGCCGCGACGCCAGTTCCTCTGCGGGCACCATGACCTCCAGCGTCCCGGCGGTGGCGTCGAGGCGGACGACGTCGCCGTCGCGGACCCGGCCCAGCGGGCCGCCGACGGCGGCTTCCGGGGTGAGCTGGATGGCGGCAGGGATCTTTCCCGACGCGCCGGACATGCGGCCGTCGGTCACCAGCGCCACCTTGAAGCCGCGGTCCATCAGCACGCCCAGCGGAGGTGTCAGCTTGTGCAGCTCCGGCATGCCGTTGGCCTGCGGGCCCTGCTGGCGCACGACGACGACCACGTCGCGGTCGAGCTCACCGGCCTGGAACGCCTCCTGGAACGCCTCCTGCGTGGTGAACACGCGGGCGGGGGCCTCGACGACGTGGTTCTCCCGCGCGACCGCCGACACCTTGATGACGGACCGGCCGAGGTTGCCGCTGAGCATCCGCAGGCCGCCGTCGGTGGCGAACGGGTCGGACGCCGGGCGCAGGACGTCGGTGTCCAGGGAACGGCCGGGGCCGTCGACCCAGACCAGCTCGCCGTCGGACAGCATCGGCTCCTGGCGGTAGCGGTCGAGGCCGGGACCGGCGACGGTGGTGACGTCGGCGTGCAGCAGGCCCGCGTCGAGCAGGGTGCCGACCACGAACTGGACGCCGCCCGCGGCCTGGAAGTGGTTGATGTCGGCGCCGCCGTTCGGGTAGACCCGCGCGATCAGCGGCACGATCGCGGACAGGTCCGAGAAGTCGTCCCAGCTGAGCTCGATGCCCGCGGCGGCGGCGATGGCCACCAGGTGCATCGTGTGGTTGGTGGAGCCACCGGTCGCGAGCAGCGCGACGACGCCGTTGACGACGGCCTTCTCGTCGACGACGTGCGCGATCGGGGTGTAGCCCTCGCCCTTGGCCATCTCGACGGCGCGGCGGCCGGCGTGTTCGGTGAGGGCGCGGCGCAGCGTCGTGCCCGGCGGCACGAACGAGGCGCCCGGCAGGTGCAGGCCCATGACCTCGACGACCATCTGGTTCGAGTTCGCGGTGCCGTAGAAGGTGCAGGTGCCGGGGGAGTGGTACGAGGCGGCCTCGGCTTCCAGCAGGTCGTCGCGCGTGGCCTTGCCCTCGGCGTACAGCTGGCGGACGCGGGCCTTCTCCTTGTTCGACAGGCCCGACGACATCGGGCCGGCCGGCACCAGGATCGACGGCAGGTGGCCGAAGGACAGGGCGCCGATCAGCAGGCCGGGGACGATCTTGTCGCACACGCCCAGCAGGACGGCGGCGTCGAACATCTCGTGCGACAGGGCCACGCCGGTCGACATCGCGATGACATCGCGGCTGAACAGCGACAGCTCCATGCCGTCACGGCCCTGGGTGATGCCGTCGCACATCGCGGGCACACCGCCCGCGAACTGCGACACGCCGCCGACGGCGCGCACGGCGTCCTTGATCCAGGCCGGGTACTCCTGGAACGGCTGGTGCGCCGACAGCATGTCGTTGTACGACGACACGATCGCGACGTTGGACTTGCGCAGCGCACGCAGCGCCGCCTTGTCGCCGCCGGTGATGCCGGCGAAGCCGTGCGCGAGGTTGCTGCACGCGAAGCCGGACCGGGACGTGCCGTCCTGCGCGGCAGCGGCCACACGTTCGAGGTACACACGGCGGGAGTCGGCGCTGCGCGCGGCGATCCTGCGTGTCACCTCGGTCAGGACAGGGTGCAGTTCGGTCATCTGGGTCTCCGGGTCATCACGGGCCGTGGTGGGGCCCTCACGAGACGACAACAGTGGCGTCCCACGGACGGGCGTGACGCCACACACAGTAAGTCATGGCTGGTCGTAGACACAAAAACGATTCAGTTGCTGGGAAGGATCCAGGGTCGAATGTTGGCGTGTGGTGCTTGTCACATCGCTTGAGATTGGGCAGAGTGCGGGGCACGACCTTGGAACGGAGGTGTCCCATGAACTCCACGGAGATCGTCGAGCTGCGCCGGGTCATCGGTCAGATGCGCCACGCCGTCAGCGCCCTGCGGGCCCGTTATGGCGACGTGGCGGCAGTCCAACGCCTCGCCAACGACGTTGAGCGCATGGACATCGACGCCACCGAACTCGTCGACCTCAGCACCCCGAGGCAGCGGGAAGCGCCACGGGTGGAACGTGAGGTCGTGGTCGTGCCCGACACGCCCTACGACGAGTCGTTGTGGAAGGACGCGGACGACGAAGGGCTCGGTGGCTACCGCAACCGGACCTGACGAAGCTGATCACACGGCCCCCGCCGGACGCGGGGGCCGTGCCCGTTTGTCCGCCGACCGACCGTTCTCCCACAACGACGTGGACCCAGAAAGGTGACCGATGGCGAGGGCACAGATCGCCGCCAGGACGCTGCGCACGGACCGGTGGTGGCTGCCGCCGCTGACGACGTTCGCCGGCCTGCTGCTGATCTCGATCTACGCGGCGTTCCGGACGTTCCAGGGGGACTTCTACTGGGTCGACCAGTACCACTACCTCACACCGATGTACTCGCCGTGCCTGAGCGAGGAGTGCGTGCCCGCGGCCTCGCACTTCGGCCAGCCGCTGCCGGCGCTGCCGGGGTTCCTGACGCCGCCGGTGGTGATCATCCCGTTCCTGCTCGGGTTCCGGATCACCTGCTACTACTACCGCAAGGCGTACTACCGCGCCGCCTGGGCGTCGCCGCCCGCGTGCGCCGTGGCCGAGCCGCACGCCAAGTACACCGGTGAGACGCGCTTCCCGCTGATCGCGCAGAACCTGCACCGGTACTTCTTCTACGCGGCCTCGATCCTGTTGTGCGTCAACATCTACGACACCGTCCTGGCGTTCGGCACCGGGCTCGGGCTGGGCAACCTCATCCTGCTCGTCAACGTCAGCCTGCTGGCCGCGTACACGCTGTCGTGCCACTCGTGCCGCCACATCGCGGGCGGACGCCTCAAGCACTTCTCCAAGCACCCGGTCCGGTACTGGATGTGGACGCAGGTCTCGAAGCTCAACAACCGCCACATGCAGCTGGCGTGGGCCTCGCTGATCTTCGTCTGCCTGACCGACCTGTACGTCGCGCTGGTCGCCTCGGAAACGATCTCCGACCTCCGCTTCATCAACTAGGAGTGGTTTTGCCCGAGCTGGAAAGGCATTCGTTCGACGTTCTCGTGATCGGCGCTGGCGGGGCCGGTCTGCGTGCCGCGATCGAGGCCCGTGAGCACGGCCTGCGCACCGCCGTTCTCTGCAAGTCGTTGTTCGGCAAGGCGCACACCGTCATGGCGGAGGGCGGGATCGCCGCCGCCATGGGCAACGTGAACTCGTCGGACAGCTGGCAGGTGCACTTCCGCGACACCATGCGCGGCGGCAAGTTCCTCAACAACTGGCGGATGGCCGAGCTGCACGCCCAGGAGGCGCCGCAACGGGTCTGGGAGCTGGAGACCTACGGGGCGCTGTTCGACCGCACCAAGGACGGCCGCATCTCGCAGCGCAACTTCGGCGGCCACGAGTACCCGCGTCTCGCGCACGTCGGTGACCGCACCGGTCTGGAGCTGATCCGCACCCTGCAGCAGAAGATCGTGTCGTTGCAGCAGGAGGACTTCAAGGAGACCGGCGACTACGAGCACCGCCTGCGGGTGTTCCAGGAGTTCACCGTCACCGACCTGGTGAAGGACGGCGACAGGATCGCCGGCGCGTTCGGCTACTGGCGCGAGTCCGGCCGGTTCGTGCTCTTCGAGGCACCGGCGGTGATCCTCGCGACCGGCGGCATCGGCAAGTCGTTCAAGGTCACCTCGAACTCGTGGGAGTACACCGGCGACGGCCACGCGCTGGCACTGCGCGCGGGCGCCTCGCTGATCAACATGGAGTTCATCCAGTTCCACCCCACCGGGATGGTCTGGCCGCCGTCGGTGAAGGGCATCCTCGTCACCGAGTCCGTGCGCGGTGACGGCGGCGTGCTGCGCAACTCCGACGGCAAGCGGTTCATGTTCGACTACATCCCCGAGGTGTTCAAGGACAAGTACGCGGACAACGAGGAGGAGGCCGACCGCTGGTACACCGACCAGGCGGGCAACCGGCGCCCACCGGAGCTGCTGCCGCGCGACGAGGTGGCGCGCGCGATCAACTCCGAGGTGAAGGAGGGTCGCGGGTCACCGCACGGTGGCGTCTTCCTCGACGTGTCGACCCGGCTGCCCGCCGAGGAGATCCGGCGCCGGCTGCCGTCGATGCACCACCAGTTCAAGGAGCTGGCCGACGTCGACATCACCGCGCAGCCGATGGAGGTCGGCCCGACGTGCCACTACGTCATGGGCGGCGTCGAGGTGGACCCGGACACCGGCTCGTCGTCCGTGCCGGGGCTCTACGCCGCCGGTGAGGTCTCCGGCGGCATGCACGGGTCCAACCGGCTGGGCGGCAACTCGTTGTCGGACCTGCTCGTGTTCGGCCGCAGGGCCGGTGCGGGCGCCGCGGAGTACGTGCGGGGGCTGAGCGACCGCCCGGCGATCGCGGAGGAGGCCGTCACCGAGGCACGGGCCACCGCGCTCAAGCCGTTCCAGCAGGAGGGCGGGGAGAACCCGTACACCCTGCACATGGAGCTGCAGCAGTCCATGAACGACCTCGTCGGCATCATCCGGCGGGCGGAGGAGATGGACGAGGCGTTGCAGCGCCTGGAGAAGCTCAAGGAACGGGCCCGGTCGCTCTCGGTCGAGGGGCACCAGCAGTTCAACCCCGGCTGGCACCTCGCGCTCGACCTGCGCAACATGCTGCTCGTGTCGGAGTGCGTGGCGCGGGCGGCGTTGCTGCGCACCGAGTCCCGCGGCGGCCACACCCGCGACGACCACCCGTCGATGGACGCCGAGTGGCGGCGCAAGCTGCTGGTGTGCGCGGTCTCCGGCGACGGCGTGGAGGTCGTGGAGAAACCGCAGATCCCGATCCGGTCCGACCTGCTCGACCTGTTCGACCGGTCCGAGCTGGAGAAGTACCTCACCGCCGAGGAGCTGGCATGAGCTACCAGGGGAAGTTCCGGGTGTGGCGTGGCGACGACTCCGGCGGCGGGCTGGAGGACTTCACCGTCGAGGTCAACGAGGGCGAGGTGGTGCTCGACATCATCCACCGGCTGCAGGCCACCCAGGCACCGGACCTCGCCGTGCGGTGGAACTGCAAGGCGGGCAAGTGCGGCTCGTGCTCGGCGGAGGTCAACGGGCGGCCGCGGCTGCTGTGCATGACCCGCATGTCGATCTTCGAGGAGGCGGAGACGATCACGGTCACGCCGATGCGGACGTTCCCGATCATCCGCGACCTCGTCACCGACGTGTCCTTCAACTACACCAAGGCGCGCGAGGTCCCGTCGTTCCAGCCGCCGAAGGACCTGGCTCCGGGCGAGTACCGGATGCAGCAGGTGGACGTCGAGCGCTCGCAGGAGTTCCGCAAGTGCATCGAGTGCTTCCTGTGCCAGAACACCTGCCACGTGGTGCGCGACCACGAGGAGAACAAGGAGGCGTTCTCCGGGCCGCGGTTCCTCATGCGGGTCGCCGAGCTGGAGATGCACCCGCTCGACACCGCCGACCGCGTCGACCAGGCCCAGGACGACCACGGGCTGGGCTACTGCAACATCACCAAGTGCTGCAGCGAGGTGTGCCCCGAGCACATCCACATCACCGACAACGCGCTCATCCCGATGAAGGAACGCGTCGCCGACCGCAAGTACGACCCGATCGTCTGGCTGGGCAACAAGCTCTTCAGGCGTTCGTAACATCGTGAAACAAGGAACGGGGCGTGTCCGATGTGGACACGCCCCGTTTCGCTGACCGGTGTCAGAGGACGCTGCCGGCCCCCATGACCGCCGACGACTCGGCGACCTGGGTCTGGCCGGCCTCGTCGTCATCGGTGTGGATGACCTTCTTGCTGCGGCGGTTGCGCTTCTCGAGGTAGTTCGCGAACCACGTCAGCAGCAGGCACAGTCCGATGTAGATCAGCGCGACGACGATCATGACCGAGATCATCGGCCGGCCGAAGTTCACCGCGTCGCCACCGATGCGCGTGCCCCAGCGCAGCAGCTCCTCGAACGTGATGAGGAAGCCGAGCGCGGTGTCCTTCAGCAGCACGACGAGCTGGCTGATGATGGTCGGCATCATCGACCGCAGCGCCTGCGGCAGCAGGACGAGCGTCATCACCTGGGTCTTGCGCATGCCCAGCGCGTACGCGGCCTCGCTCTGCCCCTTCGGCAGGGAGTTGATGCCCGCGCGGAAGATCTCCGCGAGCACCGAGCCGTTGTACAGCATCAGGCTCACCACGACCGCCGTGAACGCGCTCAGCTTCACCCCGGCCACGGGAAGGCCGTAGTAGAAGAAGAACATCATGACCACGAGCGGGATGGCGCGGAAGATCTCGACGACCACCGCGGCGGGACCGCGCACCCACGCGTGGTCGGACAGCCGGGCGGCGGCGAAGACCGCGCCGAACAGCAGCGCCAGCACGGCTCCGACGGCGAACGCGCTCAGCGTGTTGCCGATCGCCTCCACCAGGGAGAGCTGGATCTGCTTGTAGTTGATCCAGTCGAGCCTGCGGGAGGAGAACTGGTCGGTGGCGATGAAGCGCATCACCACGTAGGCGAGGGCGGCGACCAGGGCCGCGACGCCGACGACCGCCATGATCTTGTGACGGACGCGGGCCTTCGGACCGGGGACGTCGAACAGCACCATGCTCATCGGGCCACGCTCCACCGCTTCTCGAAGGTCTGCTGCACGTAGGTCAGCGGCATGACCAGGATGACGAACCCGATCGCCACCCACAGGAGTCCGAGCAGGACGTTCTCACCCTGCTCCGACAGCGAGTCGCGGATGGTGCCCGCCTGGAAGACGGCGAAACCGGAGGCGACCGTCGTGTTCTTCAGCAACGCGATCATGGTGCTGGTCATCGGCGGCACCACCGACCGCAGCGCCTGCGGCAGCACCACGTTGCCCAGCATCTGCACGAACGTGAGCCCGAGCGCGCGGGACGCCTCGGCCTGGCCGACCGGCACGGTGTTGATGCCGGAACGGACGACCTCGCAGACGAAGGCCGCCGTGTAGAGCGACAGCGCCACCACGGCCGCGGTGTAGGGCTCGATCTTCACGATCTCCAGCAGGGGGTAGCCGAAGAGGAAGAAGACGAAGACGAGAGTCAGCGGGGTGTTGCGCAGCACCGTCACGTAGGCCGCGCCGACGGCCCGGAACACCGGGACGGGGCTGACCCGCAGCGCCGCGAGCAGCGTGCCCAGCAGCAGCGACAGCACGCCGGAGATCGCGAAGAGCTGCAGCGTCTGTCCGAACGCGCGCAAGAACAGATCTAGGTTGTTGGTGAGGACGCTCATCGGGTTTCCTTGTCCGCCTTCAAAGGAACGGCCGGTGGACCCGCGCAGGATCCACCGGCCACTAAGAGCCCGTCAGTACCGGTCGATGGTCGGCTTCTCGGCGGACGACCCCGACTTGCCCAGGGTGCCGTCGTAGATCTTCTGCCAGGCACCGTCGTCCATGGCGGCCTGGAGGATGTCGTTCACCTTGTCGCGCAGGGCCTTGTCGTCCTTGGGCAGGCCGATGCCGTACGGCTCGTTGGAGAACGTCTTGCCGACGACCTTCAGCTTGCCCTCCTCGGCGGCGGCGTAGCCCTTGAGGATCGCGTCGTCGGTGGTGACGGCGTCGACCTCACCGTCGAGCAGCTTGGTGACGCACTGCGAGTAGCCCTGGAACTCGAGGATGTTCTCGGGCTCGGTGTAGCCCTTGTCCCGGATCTGCTTGATCGGGGTGGATCCGGTGGCGGAGCAGACCTTCTTGCCCTTGAGCGTCTCCGGGCCGGTGATGTCGGTGTTGTCGGCCTTGACCAGCAGGTCCTGGCCCGCGACGAAGTACGGTCCGGCGAAGGCGACCTTCTCCTTGCGGCCCGCGTTGATCGTGTAGGTGCCGACGTAGTAGTCGACGTCACCGTTGATCAGCGCCTGCTCGCGAGCGGCCGACTGGATCGTCTTGAACTGGATCTTCTCCGGGTCGAAGCCGAGCTTCGCCGAGATCAGCCGGGCGATGTCGACGTCGAAGCCGCTGTACTTGTTGGTCGTCGGGTCCTTGTAGCCCAGACCCGGCTGGTCCTCCTTGACGCCGACGACCAGCGAGCCGCGCGACTTGGCCTTCTCGAACGTGGGCGAACCGTCGACCTTCACGTCCGCGGCGACGTCGAAGACACCGGCGGGCGCCGCCGTGTCGGTCGGGCTGCCCTCCTTGCCACACGCGGTAAGGGCGAGTGCGCCCGTCAGCAGCACCGCCGCAAGGGTGCGAACCCTCATCGTCCTTCTCCTGCCATTCGTTCGAAATCGGGCTGACTACTAGTGCGTCAGGATCTTGCCAAGGAAATCCTTCGCGCGGTTGGACTTCGGGGCCGAGAAGAACTCTTCCGGGGTGGAGTCCTCGACGACCTCACCGTCGGCCATGAAGATCACCCGGTCCGCGGCCTTGCGGGCGAAGCCCATCTCGTGCGTGACGACGAGCATCGTCATGCCTTCCTTGGCGAGGCTCGTCATGACGTCCAGGACCTCCTGGACCATCTCCGGGTCGAGCGCGGAGGTGGGCTCGTCGAACAGCATCACCTTGGGCTTCATCGCGAGCGACCGCGCGATCGCCACGCGCTGCTGCTGTCCACCCGAGAGCTGAGCGGGGAACTTGTCCGCCTGGTTGGCGATGCCGACGCGCTCCAGCAGTTCCATCGCGGTCTTGCGGGCCTCGGCGGCCGGGATCTTGCGCACCTTCGTCGGAGCCAGCATCACGTTCTCGACGATGGTCTTGTGCGCGAAGAGGTTGAACGACTGGAACACCATGCCGACATCGGCGCGCAGGCGAGCCAGTTCCTTGCCCTCGGCCGGGAGCGGCTGCCCGTCGACCTCGATGACGCCCGAGTCGATCGGCTCCAGGCGGTTGATCGTCCGGCACAGGGTCGACTTACCGGAACCCGACGGCCCCAGCACGACCACGACCTGCCCCTTCGGCACTTCCAGTTGCACGTTCTTGAGCACGTGCAGCGGGCCGAAGAACTTGTCCACACCCGCCATGCGAATCATCGGCGGGGCAGAGGCGGCAGTCATCCAGTCCTCCATTTGGGGTCGTCGGCGTTGGCGGAAACCTAGGTGTCCGCCACCACACCAGTCCAGGACATTGAGCAAGACTTAGGGTCTCAACTCTGTCACAGGCAGACATCGGTTGCCCGGGAGGTAGCGAAAGTGCGCGTGCTGCTCGTCGAGGACGACGACAGGGTCGCCGAGGCCCTGGTCCCCGCCCTGACCAGACGGGGGTTCCACGTCGACCGGCAGGCCACCGGCCGCGGCACACTCGACCGCCTCGCGGGCGTCGACGTGGTGCTGCTCGACCTCGGACTGCCCGACATGGACGGTGTGACGCTGTGCCGCGCCATCAGGGCCGCGTCGGACGTCGCGATCATCGTGGTCTCGGCGCGGGGGGAGATCGACGACCGGATCCTCGGCCTGCACGCCGGGGCCGACGACTACCTGGTCAAGCCCTACGACGTGGGTGAGCTCGTCGCCCGCGTGCACGCCGTGCGGCGCCGCCGCGGAGCCGACCCGGTGGGGGTGGGGTCGGCGTCGACGGAGGTGTTCGAGACCGGGGACGTGCGGGTGGACCTCGGCCGGCACGAGGTCACCGTCGCGGGCGCGTCGGTCGCTTTGTCTCGCAAGGAGTTCCAGGTGCTCGCGCTCGTGATGGCCGCGGGCGGCGCGGTGTGCACGCGGGAGCGCATCCTCGCCGAGGTGTGGGGCAGGACCTGGTCGGGCGCGAACCGCACGCTCGACGTGCACGTGGCGACGCTGCGGACCAAGCTCGGCCGTCCGACGCTGCTGGAGACGGTGCGGGGCGTCGGGTACCGGCTGGGTCAGGTGTGATCTCGATTGGGTGAATTTCTCCGGTGTGTCGGCGCCGGGTGGGGTGACGGGCAGTGAGGACCCGGTTGCTGGGCGTCGTTCTGGCGCTCGTAGTCCTCGTGCTGGTGGGTCTCGGGGTGCCGCTCGGCCGCAACGTGGCGACCGCGGAGCAGCAGGAGATGTTCCTCGACCGGCTCGCCGACACCAGCCGATTCGCGTCGCTCGCGCAGCGGCCGTTGATCGACGACCAGCCGAGCGTGCTGCGTCCCGAGCTGGAGCGCTACGACGAGCTCTACGGCATCGGTGTGGCCGTGGTGGCACGTGACGCGCCGACGGTGGCGCTGGTGGCGTCGCGCAACGACCTCGCGCTCGGCGACAACGTCGTGCAGGAACTGGTGAGCAAGGCGCTGGCAGGGCGGCTACCGGTCGTGCCGCCGTTGTTCATGCCGTGGGACGAGACGCGGCTCGTCCTCGCCGAACCGGTGCTGGTCGACGGCGAGGTCCGCGGCGCGGTGATCACGTTCTCGCCGACGGACAAGACCCGCTTCGAGGTGCTGGCCTGGTGGGGGCTGCTGCTCGCGGCGAGCCTGCTGGTGCTGGCGCTCGCGGTGCTGCTGGCGCTGCCGGTGGTGCGCTGGACGCTGCGGCCCGTGCAGGCGCTCGACGACGCGACGGGCAAGTTGCTGGCCGCGGTCGTGGCCGGGCGCCCGGTGCCGCCCGTCGGCGCGGACAGCGGCCCGCCGGAGCTGCGGCAGCTCAGCAGGTCCTTCGACCAGATGGCCGCGAACGTGAGCGATGTGCTGGCCGCGCAACGGGCGTTCGTCGCCGACGCCTCGCACCAGCTGCGCAACCCGTTGACGGCGTTGAAACTGCGGCTGTCCAACCTGGAGGGTCACGTCGACGACGAGGCCGAGGTGCACCAGGTCGAGGCGCTCAGCGAGACCGACCGGCTCAACCGCATCCTCGACGAGCTGCTCGCGATGGCCCGCGCGGAGTCCAGCTCGGTCGACCCGGTCCCGGTGGACGTCGACAAGTCCGTGGCCGCCCGGCTGTCCGCCTGGCAGGCCGCCGCGGCCGCGAAGGACGTCCACCTCGTGCTGGACGGGCAACGGGTCGGTGCGGCGCTCGCGCCCCCGCGCGGCATCGAGACGATCCTCGACGCGCTGCTCGACAACGCGCTGAAGTTCACCCCGGAGGGCACGCTGATCGTCGTCGACGTGCGCAAGGCGGACGGCGTCGTGACGCTGTCCGTCGCGGACGAGGGCCCCGGGCTGCAGGCCGAGGAGCTCGACCGCGCCACCGACCGGTTCTGGCGCAGCCCCGCCCACCAGAACGTGCCGGGCTCCGGGCTGGGGCTGTCCATCGTGCGGCTCGTCGTCGAACGGGTGGACGGCTCGGTGCGGCTCGAGTCGCCGGAGAACGGCGGGCTGAAGGTCGTGGTGCGGCTGCCCGCCGTGTGACGCCTCAGATCTTGGCGTCGCGGTAGTAGCGGACGGCGCCGTTGTGCAGCGGCACCGGCGAGGTCTCGATCGCCGACCGCTGCTCGATCGTTCTGGCGGCCGAGTGCGCCTTCACGAGCTCCGGCTGGCCCTCGAACAGCTTCCGCACGAGCGCCTCGGCCACGTCGTCGGACATCTTCTCGCTGACGAGCAGGAAGTTGCGCACGACGAGGGTGATGACCGGGCCGGACTGCAGGTTGTAGGTCGAGGCGGGCAGCGTCGCCGACCCGTACACGGGGTACTGCTGGCGGAACGCCACCAGGTCCTCGCTCAGGTCGAGCATCCGCACGCCGAGCCCCTTGGTGAGCTCCGTGATGCGCGCCGTCGGCAGGCCGCCCGACCAGAAGAACGCGTCGAGCCTGCCCTCCTGCATCGCCTGGGCCGAGTCGTCGAGGCCGAGGTTGACCTCCTGCGGTGTGACGTTCGCCGACCGCAGCAGCCGGCGCGCGATGATCTCGACGCCCGACTCGTGCCCGCCGATCGACACGCGCAGCCCCGACAGCTCCCCGAGCTTGCTGACCGGCAGGTCGGCCCGCACGATGACCTGCAGGTAGTCGTCGTGCATCCGGGCCAGCGCGCGCAGCTTGTCCGCGCCCGGCACCCCGTCGACCGCGTCGGCCTGCGAGAACCCGACCTGCGCCTGGTCGTTCACCAGCCGCACGACGTTGTCCTTCGACCCGGCGGTCGCGACGACCTGCGGACGGGCGATGCCGAGGCGCCCGCTCCAGATGTCCGCGAGACCGTTTCCGAGGGAGTAGTAGACGCCGCCCTCGCTGCCCGTCGCCATCGTGATCTTGACGTCCTCGAGCGTGCTGCCACAGCCCGTCAGGACCGTCGCGGCGGTGAACAGGCTCACTGCGAGGTGCACTCGTCCCAGCACCTGCGCATCGTGCCACGGCGGCGTTCTACGCTTGCACCCGACGAAAGGTTGGTTGCAGTGACCCGCAGTTACCAGATCCGCACGTTCGGTTGCCAGATGAACGTGCACGACTCCGAGCGGCTCGCCGGTCTACTGGAGGACGCTGGCTACGCGCGGGCCGCCGAGGACGACCAGGCCGACGTCGTCGTCTTCAACACCTGCGCGGTGCGCGAGAACGCCGACAACAAGCTCTACGGCACCCTCGGCCACCTCGCCCCGCGCAAGGCGGCGAACCCCGGCATGCAGATCGCGGTCGGCGGCTGCCTCGCGCAGAAGGACCGCGGCGAGATCGTCCGGCGCGCCCCGTGGGTGGACGTCGTGTTCGGCACGCACAACATCGGCTCGCTGCCGGTGCTGCTCGAACGCGCCCGGCACAACTCCGAGGCGCAGGTCGAGATCCTCGACGCGCTGGAGACGTTCCCGTCGTCGCTGCCCGCCGCCCGCGACTCCGCCTACTCGGGCTGGGTGTCGATCTCGGTGGGCTGCAACAACACCTGCACGTTCTGCATCGTGCCGTCGCTGCGCGGCAAGGAGAAGGACCGCCGCCCCGGCGACGTGCTCGCCGAGGTCCAGGCGCTCGTGGACGAGGGCGTGCTGGAGGTGACGCTGCTGGGCCAGAACGTCAACTCCTACGGCGTCGAGTTCGGCGACCGGTTCGCCTTCGGCAAGCTGCTGCGCGCCTGCGGTGACGTCGACGGGCTGGAGCGGGTGCGCTTCACCTCGCCGCACCCCAAGGACTTCACCGACGACGTGATCGCCGCGATGGCCGAGACGCCGAACGTGTGCCACAGCCTGCACATGCCGCTGCAGTCCGGTTCGGACCGGCTGCTCAAGGCGATGCGCCGCTCGTACCGCACCGAGAAGTACCTGGGCATCATCGACAAGGTCCGCGCCGCCATGCCGGACGCCGCGATCACCACCGACATCATCGTCGGCTTCCCCGGCGAGACCGAGGAGGACTTCCAGGGCACGCTCGACGTGGTGCGCCAGGCGCGGTTCTCCTCCGCGTTCACGTTCCAGTACTCGAAGCGCCCGGGAACGCCCGCCGCCGAGCTGCCGGACCAGCTGCCGAAGGCCGTCGTGCAGGAGCGGTTCGACCGGCTCGTGGCGCTGCAGAACGAGATGACCCACTCGCTGAACGTCGAGCAGGTCGGCCGGACCGTCGAGGTCCTCGTGGCCACCGGCGAGGGCAAGCGCGACGCCGAGACGCAGCGCATGAGCGGCCGCGCCCGTGACGGCCGCCTCGTGCACTTCACGCCCGGCACCACCGCCCCGCGGCCCGGCGACGTCGTCGAGACCGTCGTGACGTACGGGGCGCCGCACTACCTCGTGGCGGACGGCGAACCGCTGTCGTGGCGCCGCACCAAGGCCGGTGACCGCTCCGAGGCGGGGCTCAAGCCGAAGACGGCGGGGGTCGGGCTCGGCCTGCCCTCGTTCGGCGTGCCCGCGCCGCTGCCCGCCACGTCCGGGTGCGCCGCCACGTGAGCGACGAGGAGTTCCTGCGCAAGGAGATCGACTCGGTGGAGCAGCAGGCCGCGAAGCGGATCGACCCCGGCACCGGGGCGTTGACGATCTCCATCGCGGTGCTGGCGCTGCTGGTGTCGCTCGTGCTGCCGTGGATCGGCGACGCGACCGGCCTGGGCGTGCTGCTCGGCGAGTCCCAGGGCGTCCTGCCGAGGCTGTTCGCGTTCCTGGCGCTCGGCGTCGGCGTGCTCGGGTCCGGCATCACGCTCGCGGTCCGCCGGTGGGGCCTGGCGTGGGTGTGCGCGCTCGGGCTCTTCGCCGCGTCGGTCGTCGGGGTGCTGTCGATCTGGACCCAGCAGACGACGACGAGCAACAAGGTCGTCGGCCCCGGACCCGGCCTCGGGCTGACCATCGCCGTCATCGCCGTGGTCGTCCTGCTGGTGAAGTGGGTGAAGATCGCGGCCTCCCGCCCGCCCCAGCTGTGACGGCAGGCCGTCCGAGAACGGCCGCAACACCCGCTGAAATCGCCTGAGGGCCCCTCTCCACGCGGGAGAGGGGCCCTCTGACGTCAGAGCCTCTAGCGGGTCGCCAGCGCCTGCTCAGCGGCGGCGAGCCACTCGCGCCACTGGGCGGCCTGCGCCTCGGCCTGCTCGGTGCGGCGCTTGTCGCCGGCGGCACGGGCCTTCGCGGCCTGCGCCTCGAACTGCTCCACGCGCTCGCGGAACTGCGCCACGCGGGCCTCGGCCTCGGGGTCGGAGCGGCGCCACTGCGCGTCGACGGCGCCGCGGACCCTCTCCTCGATCGTGCGCAGCTTGCCCTCGAGCTCGCGGATGCGCTCGCGCGGCACCTTGCCGATCGCGTCCCACCGCTCCTGGATCTTGTAGAGCTGCTGGCGGGCGGTCTCGAGATCGGCCGACGGGTCGATCGCCTCGGCCTCGGCGAGCAGCTCCTCCTTCAGCTTCGCGTTGGCCGCGAACTCGGCGTCACGCTCGCTGAAGGCTTCGGAACGCCGCTGGAAGAACGCGTCCTGGGCCGCGCGGAACCGCTGCCACAGCGCGTCGTCGGCCTCCTTGGGCGCACGCCCGGCGGCCTTCCACTCGACCATCAGCTCCTTGTAGCGACCGGCCGTGGCACCCCAGTCGTCGGAGTCGACGAGCTTCTCCGCCTCCTCGACCAGCGCCTGCTTGGACGCCTTCGCCACCGAACGCTGGCGGTCGAGGTCCGCGAAGTGCGAGCCGCGGCGGCGGTTGAACGCGTCACGGGCCTTCGAGAACCGGCGCCACAGCTGCTCGTCGGTCTTGCGGTCGACGCCGCGGATGGTCTTCCACTCGTCGAGGATCGCGCGCAGCCGGTCGCCCGCGACCTTCCACTGCGTGGACTCGGTCGCGATCGACTCGGCTTCCTCGACCAGCGCCTGCTTGCGGGCCACGGACTGGGCGCGGGCGGCCTCCTTGGCCTCCTTCGCCTTCTCCATGCCCTTCTCGGCCAGCACCAGCACGTGCTCGACGCGGTCGGCCAGCGCCTTCAGGTCGCCGACCACGGCGGCGTCCGCGAGCTGCTCCTTGACGTGCTTCGCGCTGGTCAGCGCGTGCTTGGGGTCGCCGGCGCCGGACGTGAGCCGCGACGCGAGCAGCTCGACCTCGGTGCGCAGGTCGTCGAACCGGCGCGCGAAGTGCGCGAGTCCCTCGACCGGCTCGCCCGCCTGCCAGGAGCCGACGGCGCGCTCGCCGTCCGCGGTCTTGACGTACACGGTGCCGTCGGCGTCCACGCGCCCCCAGCGCTCAGGGTGGTCCGACGCCACGGGGACGGCCGGAGGCGTCGCCTGCGCGGTCTCCTTCGGCGTTTCCTCGGCCCCACCCTCGGCTGCGACCTCCACCGGAGTGGTCTCGGCCGCAACCTCCGGTGTGCTGTCCTGCTCCGACATCGCCGGTTCCTCCCATCTGACGCCCGTGCCTGCCACGGGCGCCCCGCCAGCCGGCGGGGCCGATGCAATACGGGCGCTGGAGGGTCTCCCGTCCCCAGTTCCCCGCGCGCATTCAAACAGGTCAGAGCTCGACTCGGTACTGGGAGTCCACGATAGGTAGCCTCGTCCGTCGTGATCAGCCGTGCCGCGGTGGTGCCGCACCCGCCTCTCCTGGTGCCAGAACTGGTGGCGGGAGCCGCCGCCGAGACCGAGCCCGTGCGGGCCGCTTCCCTTGCCGCGGCGGGAAAACTGCCCGGTCCGTGGGTCGCCGTCGCCGCCGCCCCCACCGGCAGGGCGACGTTCGTCCCGCCGCTCGCGGGAACATTCCTCGGTTATGGGGTCGACGTGCCGGTGTCACTCGGGGGTGACCCGGCTCCCGGCGCGGACCTCCCGCTGCCCGTGCTGGTCACCGCGTGGCTGCGGGAACGCTGCGCGGTCGAGGTGTCACGCGTTGAGATCGTTCCCGACGACCTGCCGGTCGGGGACTGTGTCGCGTTGGGACGGCGGCTGGCCTCCGAGGACTGCGGCCTGCTCGTCCTCGGCGACGGCTCCACCCGGCACGGCCCGCGGTCACCGGGGTCCGACGACGAGCGGTCCGGCCCGTTCGACGCGGCCGTGCACGACCTGCTGGCCACCGCCGACACCGACGGCCTGCTCGCGCTCGACCCCGCGCTCGCCCGTGAGCTGGGCGCGCAGGGCAGGGCCGCCTGGCAGGTCCTCGCCGGCGTGCCAGGACCGTGGCGCGGTGCCGGCGCCGAGTTCTTCGCACCGTTCGGCGTGGGCTACCACGTCGCAGTCTGGGAGCGCCCGTGATCACACCCATCGCCGTCGTCGGACCCACCGCCACCGGCAAGTCCGACCTGGCCGTCGCGCTCGCCGAGCGGTTCGGCGGCGAGGTCGTCAACGCCGACGCCATGCAGCTCTACCGCGGCATGGACATCGGCACGGCCAAGATGCCGGTCGCCGAGCGCAGGGGCGTCCCGCACCACCTGTTCGACGTCCTCTCGGTCACCGAGACCGCCTCCGTCGCCGCCTACCAGCGGGAGACGCGGGCCGTGGTCGAGGACCTGCTCGCCGCCGGACGCCCGCCGGTCCTCGTCGGCGGCTCCGGGCTGTACGTGCAGGCCGTGCTCGACGACCTGAAGTTCCCCGGCACCGACGACGCCGTGCGCGAACGCTACGAGGCCGAGCTCGCCTCGGCGGGCCCGGAGGCGCTGCACCGGCGGCTGCGGGAGCTCGACCCGGCCGCCGCCATCGCGATCCTGCCGTCCAACGGCCGCCGCATCGTGCGCGCCCTGGAGGTCATCGAGCTGACCGGGGAGCCGTTCTCCGCGAACCTCCCCAAACCCGGCCCCGCCCGGTACGGCACCGTCCAGATCGGCGTCGACCGCGAGGTGTCCGAACTGGACGAGCGCGTCGACCGGCGGGTCGACGTGATGTTCGAGGCCGGGCTGGAGGACGAGGTCCGCGCCCTCGTCCGGCTGGGCCTGCGCGACGGGAGGACGGCCTCGCGGGCCCTGGGCTACCAGCAGGTCCTGTCCGCAATGGACGGAGCCTGCACGATCGACTTCGCCAGGGAGGAGACCAAGCGCGCCACCCGCCGGTTCGTCCGCAGGCAGCGGTCCTGGTTCCGCCGCGACCGGCGCATCACCTGGCTCGACGGTGCGCGGCCCGATCTCTTGGAGGCCGCCGGTAGCCTGGTGCCGTGGAGTTCGTGAAGGGGCACGGCACGGAGAACGACTTCGTCGTCCTGCCCGACCTCGATGACCAGCTGGACCTGACGGTGGCGCGCGTGCAGGCGCTGTGCGACCGGCAGCGCGGCCTCGGCGCGGACGGCGTGCTGCGCGTCGTGCGGACGAGTGGCGAGTCGGGCGGCAAGTGGTTCATGGACTACCGCAACGCCGACGGCTCCATCGCCGAGATGTGCGGCAACGGCCTGCGCGTCTTCGCCCGCTACCTCGTCGACGCGGGCCACCAGGCCCAGGGCGAGTTCGTCGTCGGCACGCGCGCGGGCGACCGGACCGTGGTGACGCACCCGGACGGCTCCGTCACGAACTACATGGGCCCCGCCAGGGTCACCGGCACGTCCATCGCGGCGGTCGACGGCCACGGCATCGGCGGCTTCGCGGTCGACGTCGGCAACCCGCACCTGGCGTGCGTCACCGAGGAACCGGTCGAGGACTTCGACCTCACCGTGCCGCCGGGCTTCGACCCGGTGATGTTCCCGCACGGCGTCAACGTCGAGTTGGTCAACGTCATCGGCCAGGACGCCCTGCGCATGCGCGTGCACGAACGCGGCGTCGGCGAGACCCGCTCGTGCGGCACCGGCACCGTCGCGGCCGTCGCGTCGTGGCTCGCCGGTCAGGGCCGCACGACCGGCTCGGCGACCGTCGACGTCCTCGGCGGTCAGGTGTCGGTCACCATCGAGCCGACGACGTCGACGCTCACCGGACCCGCCGTGCTCGTCGCCCGCGGCGAGCTGGACAAGTCCTGGTGGGACGCCCTCGTCTGAGCCCCTGTTCGCCAGGCTCTCCGCGGCGCCGCATCAGTTCACGATCTCCATCGGGGTTTTCGCCGCGCACGCGGTCAGCTTGTCTCCGACGACAACGACCGGCGCACGCGGTCATCTCATGGTGTGCGGCTGATATCCGATATATCGGATATCAGCTGAGGTCGATGACCTCGATCCTCCCGAGCCGGGCGGGCCTCACCACCGATGGGTGCGAGTCGGGCGCCGTCAGGCACACGAGCTTGTCGCCGACGACGGCGACGGCGAAGCACGGCTGCGTCGTCTCCACCTTCCGGGTGACGGCGCCGCCCTCGGCGATCCGGTACGCGGCCGCCTGCAACGCCGGCGCCACCCACACGCCGTCGCCGTCGCCCGCGATGCCGTCCGGGGCGATGCCGTGTTCCTTCACGTCGGCCCACACCCGGCGGTCGCTCAACGACCCGTCGCCGCCGACCGAGAACGCCGTGAGCCCGAGCCGGAGAGTCTCGGCGACGACGAGGACGTCGCCGCCGTCTGGTCCGGACAGCAACGCCATCCCGTTCGGGAACTTGAGGTCCTCGGCGACGACGCTGACAGTCCCGTCGGGCCGGACGAGCGCGAGCTTGGCGCCGAGCGGGTCGTAGCCGGGGTCGAGCAGGCCCTCCAGGCCGATCTCGTCCATGACCCCGTGCAGGTCGAACCCGAAGTTGCCGACGTATGCGCGGCCGCTGGCGTCGACGAGCATGTCGTTCGCGTGGAACGTCGCGATATCCGATATATCGGCGTGCACGACGAGGTCGTCGCCGTCGAGCCGGCGGACCGTGCGGTCGAGCATCGACACGACGAGCAGGCTCCCGTCGGGCAGCCAGCCGAGGCCGGAGGGCTGGCCGTCGAAGGCGACGACGACCTCGTCGTCACCCGTCGCGAGGTCGAGGGCGTGCACCTCGCCCGCGTAGAAGTCGGAGTAGTAGAGGCGACCGTCCGGGCCGCGTCGCGGCCCTTCGCCGAAGTGGAGACCGTCCCGCAGCACCGAGGTATCAGCCATGGGCGACGACGCTATCCCCGGCGGGCAGATCGCGCATGGACCGCAACGGTGACAGCAGCAGCCACACCATCCCGGCCACCGTGCCGGCGAGGGAGACCCACAGCGTCGGCACGATCCCGATCCACGACCCGAGCACGCCGCCCAGCAGCGCGCCCAGCGGTGTCGCGCCCCACACCACCCAGCGGATCGAGGCGTTCATCCTGCCGAGCAGGTGGTCGGGGCAGATCACCTGCCGGTAGCTCACCTGGCCGATGTTGTAGACGACGACGCCGAACATGGTCACCGCGAGCCCGAGCATCGGCAGCACGAGACCCCACCCGTCCGACACGAACGGCAGCGCCAGGGTGAACGGCCAGGTCAGCACGGGGACGAGCCAGATCATCCTGGCCTGGCCGACGAGCAGCCCGATCCGGTGCGCGAACGCCGCCCCGAGCACGCCGCCGACGCCGCCCGCGCTGAGCACCAGGCCGGCCGTGCCCTCGTTCAGCCCGGCGACCTGCAGCAGGAACAGCACCATGACGGCGTTCTGGATGCCGTGGAAGAAGTTCGACGTGCCGGTGCAGGCCACGATCATGCGCAGCGTGACGTTGCCGAAGACGAACCGCAGGCCCTCCGCGATCTCGCGGCGCAGGTGCGGGTCGGGGTGGCGTTGCGGCACCGGTTCGGCCGTCTTGATCCTGGCCAGGAAGAACGCCGAGCTCAGGTAGCCCAGGCCGGTCGCGAGGACGCCGTTGGCCGCGCCGAGGAACTGCGCCGCGTACCCGCCGACCGCCGGTCCGGACACCTCCGCGACCGACATGCTGGCCTGCAGCTTCGAGTTGCCCTCGACGAGCTGGCCGCGTCCGACCAGCGACGGCAGGTACGACTGGTAGGCGACGTCGAAGAAGACAGTGCACACGCCCACCGCGAGGCTCACGACGACGAGCTGCGGCAGCGCGAGCAGGTCCAGCCACCACGCGACCGGCACGCTGATCATCAGCGCGGCGCGGACCAGGTCCATCGCGATCATCAACGGCTTGCGGCGCACCCGGTCGACCCACACGCCTGCGGGCAGGCCGATCACCAGGAACGCCATCGTGCTCGCCGCGGCCAGCAGGCCCATCTCGAACGGTGTCGCGTCCAGCACGCCCGCCGCGAGCAGCGGGACGACCGTCATCCCGACGGTCGCGCCGAACTGGCTGATGGTGTCGCCGGTCCAGAGCCTGCGGAAGTCGGGGTGCCCCCAAAGCGCCATGCGGGGGAGTCTGCGCCGAGTGATTGGAAAGTGTCAATCACTTACACTCGCGCCATGTCCCCCCACGGCAACCGAAGGCCCGCGACCAGCGAGGAGGCCGCCGCCCTCAGCTCGGACCTGCGGCTGCGGATGATCCGGTTGACGGTCGAACGACCGCTCACCAACAAGGAGCTGGCCGACCGGCTCGGCAAGGACCCGGCCACGACGCTGCACCACGTCCGCAAGCTCGTGGCCGCGGGTTTCCTGGAGCCGTTGCCCCCGCGCGCGGGCAACCGGGGCGCCAAGGAGATCCCCTACCGGTCGACAGGTCTTTCCTGGCAGCTCGACAACAGCGAAAATGCGGTCGCCGTCGGCGAGGCGATGCTGCACGCTTTCCTCGGCGAGGTTGCCGACATCGGGCTCCAGGACGTGGAACAGAGCCGTCTGGTCGTCACCGTCGACCCCGAGGAACTAAAGCGGCGGCTCGCAGCGTTGATGGATGAGTTGGCCGCTCAACCGGTCAAACCGGATGTTCCCCGTGTGGCGATCTACCTCGCGGTGTATCCGGGGGACTGAACAGTCCGTGGGACGATGAAGGGCAAATGACGGAAAACATCCAGAGCACAGAGTTCGACCCGGAGTTCGACGCCACCTGGGACGAGGAGGACGACTTCTCGACCGGTGACTACGAGCTCGCCGAGCGCGCCGCGTTGCGCCGCGTCGCAGGTCTGTCGACCGAGCTCGAGGACATCACCGAGGTCGAGTACCGCCAGTTGCGCCTGGAGCGGGTCGTGCTCGTCGGGGTGTGGACCGAGGGCACGGCCGCCGACTCCGAGGCGTCCATGGCCGAGCTCGCCCGCCTCGCCGAGACCGCCGGCTCGCAGGTGCTGGAGGGCGTCGTGCAGCGGCGCGACAAGCCTGACGCGGCGACGTACATCGGGTCCGGCAAGGTCTCCGAGCTGCGCGACGTGGTGCAGGCGACCGGCGCGGACACGGTGATCTGCGACGGTGAGCTGTCGCCGGGCCAGCTGCGTCAGCTGGAGGAGAAGCTCAAGGTCAAGGTCATCGACCGCACCGCGCTCATCCTGGACATCTTCGCGCAACACGCGCGGTCCAAGGAGGGCAAGGCGCAGGTCGAGCTGGCCCAGCTGCAGTACCTGATGCCGCGCCTGCGCGGCTGGGGCGAGACGCTGTCCAGGCAGGCCGGTGGCCGTGCCGGCGGCGGCAACGGCGGCGTGGGTCTGCGCGGTCCCGGTGAGACCAAGATCGAGACCGACCGGCGCCGGATCCGCGCGCGCATCGCCAAGCTGCGCCGCGAGATCGCCGCGATCGGCGTCATCCGCGAGACCAAGCGGGGCCGCCGCACGGCGAACGAGATCCCGAGCGTCGCGATCGCGGGCTACACCAACGCGGGCAAGTCCTCGCTGCTCAACGCGCTGACGGGCGCCGGTGTCCTGGTGGAGGACGCGCTGTTCGCCACCCTCGACCCGACGACGCGCCGCGCGCTGACGCCGGAGGGCCTGCCGTACACGCTGACGGACACCGTCGGCTTCGTCCGGCACCTGCCGCACCAGCTGGTCGAGGCGTTCCGGTCCACGCTGGAGGAGGTCGGCCAGTCCGACCTGCTCGTGCACGTGGTCGACGGCTCCGACGCCATGCCGGAGCAGCAGGTCAAGGCGGTGCGCGAGGTCCTCGCCGAGATCAACGAGGAGTCCGGCGCGCCGATGCCGCGCGAGCTGCTCGTCGTGAACAAGATCGACGCGGTGGGCGACCTGGGCATGGCCCGGCTGAGGCACCTGTTCCCGGACGCGTCGTTCGTGTCGGCGCACTCGGGCCTCGGCATCGAGGAGCTGCGGGTCCGCATCGCCGAGCTGATGCCGCGTCCCGAGGTCGTCGTCGAGGCACACGTGCCGTACGCGCGCGGCGAGGTCGTCGCCCGCGTGCACCGCGACGGCGAGGTGCTGTCCGAGAAGCACACGGAGTCGGGCACGCTGCTCAGCGCACGCGTGCGCCCGGACCTGGCCGGTGTCCTCGAGGAGTTCGCGACGAACGGGACCCCTGCTTGATCCTCCCGCCTCCACCGGTGGACGTGTGCCCGGTAGCCATGCAGGAGCTATCCGGGCTCGCGTCCGACGGCAAGCAGTTCTACGCCGTCAACGACAGCGACGACGGCACGTTGCGCATCCAGGTCATGGGCCGCGACTGCGTCGTGACCCGCACGATCACCGCGCCCATCAACCCGTACGACGTCGAGGACCTGGCGCTGACGCCGGACGGCACCCTGTGGGCGTCCGACACCGGCGACAACAACAAGTCCCGGCCCACCGTCGCGTTGCACAAGGTGTCGCCGTCGGGCGCGGTGGAGGTGTTCCGGTTCACCTACCCGGACGGCAAGCACGACGCCGAGGCGTTGATCGTCGACAAGTCCGGCACGCCGTACATCATCACCAAGGAACCCCTCGGTTCCGCGCTGGTGTACCGACCGGCGGCCCCGCTGCGCACCGACGCGCCGGTACCGCTGGAGCAGGTGGCACGCGTGTCGCTGTCGACGACGGACACGCCCGGTGGACCGCTGGAGGGCAAGCTCGACTCGCGCCTGGTGACGGGCGCGGCCTCCACAGCTGACGGCTCCGTCATCGCGTTGCGGACCTACACCGACGCCTACCTGTACCCGGTGCCCGGCGGCGACGTCGTCAAGGCGCTGGAAGGCGACCCGGTCCGCATCCCGTTGCCGGACGAGCCTCAGGGCGAGGCCATCGCGTTCGACCCGGACGGCACGCTGCTGTCGGCGTCGGAGGGCGTGGGCACCCCGATCCGCGCCGTCGCGGGCGCTGCGGCGCTGGCCCAGCCCATCGTGCCGGCGACGACGTCGGCGCCCCCGGCGGCGGAGTCCGGCGACGACCAGGTGCAGGCCGCGCCGCCGTCGAGCTCGTCGTGGCAGAACTGGCCGCTGGCCCTGTCGCTGGGCGGCGTCGTCCTCGTCGTCGCCCTCGTCATCGGCCTGCGGATGCGCCGCCGCGCCTGATATCCGATATATCAGTTCGGGCGGCCCCGAACACACTCGTGGGCGGGCATCTCACCGAGAGGTGCCCGCCCACGAGTGCGTGAACGCTACGGAAGACGCCGCAGCACCGTGACGACCTTGCCCAGGATCGTGGCCTCGTCGCCGTTGATCGGCTGGTACGCCGGGTTGTGCGGCATCAGCCAGACGTGGCCGTCCTTGCGCTTGAACGTCTTCACCGTGGCCTCGCCGTCGATCATCGCGGCGACGATCTCGCCCTGGTCGGCGGTCGGCTGCTTGCGGATCACGACCCAGTCGCCGTCGGTGATCGCGGCGTCGATCATCGAGTCACCGACGACGCGCAGCAGGAACAGCTCGCCCTCGCCGACGATCTCACGGGGAAGCGGGAACACGTCCTCGATCGACTCCTCCGCCAGGATCGGGCCACCGGCGGCGATGCGGCCGACCATCGGCACGTACGCGGGCGTCGGCTTGGACATCGGGTCGAGACCAGGGTCGATCTCGGTGGGCAGCATCCCGACCGCGCGCGGGCGGTTAGGGTCGCGGCGCAGGAAGCCCTTCCGCTCCAGCGCGCGCAGCTGGTACGCGACCGACGAGGTCGACGTGAGCCCCACGGCCTCGCCGATCTCGCGCACGCTCGGCGGGTAGCCGAAGCGGTCGACCCAGTCGCGAATGACGTCGAGCACCTTGCGCTGACGCAGGGTCAGGCCGGCGTTTCCCGCGATCTCGCTCACCTGTGCCTGCGCGAGAGCGGGCTCAGGGTCGATCGTCTTGCCTGCCACGGTCGCTGTCCTCCTCGCCGCCCCCAGTTCGAATGGGATTCCGGCCTCCGTCGATCTTCGTGGTCGACGGTAGTCGTGTTTGTTGCGCAGATCAAACACCTGTTCGAGTTATTTGCCCGCGTGTTCTGGCGCGAGGTGGTCCGGCGTGGTAGAAATTCGCACGGACGTTCGATCGAACCCCTGTTCGATCAAGGTGGTTGACCTGCGATGGAGGGCGTCATGGCGGTGCTCGTCGAGAAGCGGTTGCGCGTGGCCGGGGACGCGGACGTCGCAGCGGGCCGTCCCCTCCGTTCGGGTCCCCGCGTCATGCCGCGCCGACCAGCGACGAAGCCGCACCAGGTCGTCGTGCCCGCCGCGCGCGAGTCGAGCTCGTGCGAGGTCCGGCAGCGGCGCGAGTCGTTGTTCGAGCTTGTCGCCGTCGGCGTGCTGAGCGCCCTGACGGTCGTCGCGCTCGGCGTGCTCTACCTCCAGCAGGTGGGGGTCACCCCGTAGCTCCGCCCCCACATCTTGTGTCTCCGCGCCCGCCTCGACGTGTTCGCTCCGTCATGAGGCGGGCGTCGCTGTGTAATCGCCGCTGATCATCGCCGGTTCCTCCGACAGGGTGACGCGCCACGCGTCGTGTCGAGTTGCGTCCGCGTCCGCAGCGATCTAGGTTCTACCCCTACATCTAGTGGTTGCACCGTTGTAAGTAGTCCACAGGTTGTGGGTAACCCGACCAGTGCGGCTGCTGCGATGAACGCTGCGCGGGGGAAGGGGTGAGGTGGCGTGCGTTGTCCGTTCTGCCGCCATTCGGACTCACGGGTGGTCGACTCCCGTGAGGTCGACGAGGGTCAGGTGATCCGCCGTCGGCGCTCCTGCAACAGCTGCAGCCGCAGGTTCACCACGGTCGAGGAAGCGGTCCTCGCCGTGGTCAAGCGCTCCGGGGTCACGGAGCCTTTCAGCCGCGACAAGGTGGTCGTCGGCGTGCGCAGGGCGTGCCAGGGCCGCCCGGTCGACGAGGACGCGTTCCAGGTGCTCGCCCAGCGAGTGGAAGAGTCGATCCGGTCGACGGGATGTGCGGAAATCCCGAGCCACGAGGTGGGGCTGGCCATTCTGGGGCCCCTGCGCGAACTCGACGAGGTCGCATATCTGCGCTTCGCGAGCGTTTACCGCTCCTTCTCGTCCGTCGAGGACTTCGAGAAGGAAATTCTCGATCTTCGCACTGCCCGGGCCGAAGCGGCTCAGGAGCAGTGATCTTCGCGCACTCCGGCGCGAAACCTACTTTTCTCAGCACCACACGAGGGAGATCCACCGTGACCGAGACCGTCGGCGGCTCAGCCAAGAAGACAGCCGCACGGGCGGCTGCCAAGCCGGCCGCGCTGAAGGTCCAGCGCGTCTACACCACCGAGGGCCGTCACCCCTACGACGACGTCACGTGGGAGCGCCGCGACGTCGTCATGACGAACTGGCGTGACGGCTCGGTGAACTTCGAGCAGCGCGGTGTCGAGTTCCCCGAGTTCTGGTCGGTGAACGCCACCAACATCGTCACCAGCAAGTACTTCCGCGGTGCCGTCGGCAGCGACAAGCGCGAGCAGTCGCTGCGCCAGCTGATCGACCGCGTGGTGAAGACCTACGTCGGCGCGGGCAAGGAGCACGGCTACTTCGCGGGCGACGCGGACGCCGAGATCTTCGAGCACGAGCTCACCTACATGCTCCTGCACCAGATCTTCAGCTTCAACTCGCCGGTGTGGTTCAACGTCGGCACCAGCTCGCCGCAGCAGGTCAGCGCGTGCTTCATCCTCGCGGTCGACGACACGATGGAGTCGATCCTCAACTGGTACCGCGAGGAGGGCCTGATCTTCAAGGGCGGCTCCGGTGCCGGCCTGAACCTCTCGCGCATCCGTTCGTCCAAGGAGCTGCTGTCCTCCGGCGGCACCGCGTCCGGCCCGGTGTCGTTCATGCGCGGCGCCGACGCGTCCGCGGGCACCATCAAGTCCGGTGGCGCCACCCGCCGCGCGGCCAAGATGGTCGTCCTCGACGTCGACCACCCGGACGTCGTCGAGTTCATCGAGACCAAGGCGCGCGAAGAGGACAAGATCCGCGCGTTGCGCGACGCCGGGTTCGACATGGACCTCGGCGGCTCGGACATCGTGTCCGTGCAGTACCAGAACGCGAACAACTCGGTCCGCGTGTCCGACGAGTTCATGCATGCCTACGAGAGCGGCGGCGACTTCGGCCTGCGCGGGCGGCAGGACGGCGAGGTCATCGAGCGCGTCGACGCCAAGGACCTGTTCCGCAAGCTCGCGAAGGCCGCGTGGGAGTGCGCCGACCCCGGCATCCAGTACGACGACACGATCAACGACTGGCACACCTGCCCCGAGTCGGGCCGCATCACCGCGTCCAACCCGTGCTCGGAGTACATGCACCTCGACAACTCGAGCTGCAACCTCGCGTCGCTCAACCTGATGAAGTTCCTCGGTGACGACGGCAGGTTCGACGCCGTCACGTTCGCCAAGGCCGTCGAGCTGATCATCACCGCGATGGACATCTCGATCTGCTTCGCGGACTTCCCGACCGAGCCGATCGCGGACACCACCCGCAAGTTCCGCCAGCTCGGCATCGGCTACGCCAACCTCGGCGCGCTGCTGATGGCGACCGGCCACGCGTACGACTCCGAGGGCGGCCGCGCGCTCGCCGCGACCATCACCTCGCTGATGACCGGTGTCTCGTACCGCCGCTCCGCCGAGCTCGCGGCCGTCGTCGGCCCCTACGACGGCTACAAGCGCAACGCCACGGCGCACCAGCGCGTCATGCGCAAGCACGCCGCCGCCAACGACCTGATCCGCACCTACCACGCGAACGACTCGTCGGTGCACAAGGTCGCGACCGAGGCGTGGCAGCAGGCGCTGGAGACCGGCGCGAAGAACGGCTGGCGCAACGCCCAGGCGTCCGTGCTGGCCCCGACCGGCACCATCGGCCTGATGATGGACTGCGACACCACCGGTATCGAGCCGGACCTGGCCCTGGTCAAGTTCAAGAAGCTCGTCGGCGGCGGCTCGATGCAGATCGTCAACCAGACGGTGCCGCGCGCGCTCAAGGCCCTGGGCTACCAGGACGAGCAGGTCGAGGCGATCGTCGAGTACATCGGCGAGCACGGCCACGTCGTCGACGCGCCGGGCCTGCGCCGCGAGCACTACGAGGTCTTCGACTGCGCCATGGGCGAGCGGTCCATCGCGCCGATGGGCCACGTGCGGATGATGGCGGCCACGCAGCCGTTCCTGTCCGGCGCGATCTCCAAGACGGTCAACATGCCGGAGACGGCGACCGTCGAGGACGTCGAGGAGATCTACTACCAGGGCTGGAAGCTCGGCCTGAAGGCGCTCGCGATCTACCGCGACAACTGCAAGGTCGGCCAGCCCCTGTCGGCGGGCAAGTCGGCGAAGAAGGCCGAGGAGAAGACCTCCGAGACCGTCGTCGAGTACCGCCCGGTCCGCAAGCGCCTGCCGAAGAAGCGCCCGTCGCAGACGGTGTCGTTCACCGTCGGCGGTGCCGAGGGCTACCTGCACGCCGGGTCCTACCCGGACAACGGCCTCGGCGAGATCTTCGTCAAGCTGGGCAAGCAGGGCTCGACGCTGGCCGGCGTGATGGACGCGTTCTCGATGTCCATCTCGGTGGGCCTGCAGTACGGCATCCCGCTGGAGTTCTACGTCTCGAAGTTCCAGAACCTGCGCTTCGAGCCGGCGGGCATGACCGACGACCCGGACGTCCGCATCGCGACGTCGGTGCTCGACTACCTGTTCCGCCGCCTCGCGCTCGACTACCTGCCGTACGACAAGCGCGCGCAGCTCGGCATCTTCACCGCCGACGAGCGTTCGGCACAGGTGGCGGGCGAGTACGGCGCTCCGGCATCGTCCGATGTGGACCTGGAGGGCCTGCGCGGCTCGGTCGAGGCGTCCAAGTCCGTCGAGCCCGCGGTCGAGACGTCCGCGCCGAAGCAGGTCGGCAGCTCGACCGAGCTGCTGGAGCTGCACCTGGGCAAGGCCGCCGACGCGCCGCTGTGCATGACGTGCGGCACGAAGATGCGTCCTGCCGGGTCCTGCTACCTGTGCGAAGGCTGCGGCAGCACCTCGGGCTGCAGCTGACCCGACCGCTGACCGCCTGCCGGGGAGTCGCCTCCCCGGCAGGCGGTTTCGCCGTCAGGGCAACGTGATCCCGTGCCGGTCGGCCAGCTTCTTCTCGATCTCCGCGATGACGCACGCGATGGTCGACGGGTTGAGCCTGCCCTCGCCGAAGTGGCTGACGGTCTTCGCGAACTCGTCCGCGGCGAGCGCCCGGCACTCGGCGTTGAGCGAGCGGTGGTCCACTTCGGCCTCGCGGAACACCTCCAGCGGCTTGCGGCCGAAGATGACCTCGAACTCCTCCCAGCCGCGCATCGTCCAGTACGTGCTGTCGGGGGACGACACGCCCGTCGCGCGCAGCCACCGCCACATGTACCGCGGGTCCTCGTGGCTCGGCGCCTCGCGGCGGCACCGGGCGCACAGCAGCACGAGGTTGTCGGCGGCGTCGCTGCCACCCAGCGCCACGGGCACGATGTGGCACTTCTCGAGTCTCGTCCGGTAGCCGCACCGCCAGCAGCGTTCGTGGGCCGTGCTCCAGTCGACGGTCATCTCGACCTCGTGCTCGACCCAGTGCGCGACTATCTGCGCGGTGCTCGCCGCCATGTGACCTCCCCAGTCGTCGATCTTTCTGTCGGTTGCGAAGGCGATTCTGTTTCACGTGCCCGCACCTGGTAGAACAACGGCAAAGGGGGAGAGATGCGCTCTTTCGACGACCTGCGCGGTCACCTGCTCGGCCAGCTCAACGCGGCTGTCCGGCGACCCGGCATGTACGGCGGCGAGGCGGTGATCCTCACCCTGCTCGACGCGCTGGCCTACGCCGACGACCGCACCGACCGGTGGCAGTCCGAGCTCGACACGCTCGTGAAGCGGGGCGCGGCGAACGCGGCCATGGTCAGCGGCGCGGTCCACGAGGTGCTCGGCCACCGCAGCGAGGACGTCATGGCGTCGGTCTACGCGGACCTCGCGCACCGGCAGGGCTGGCTCTCGCTCGACACCGACAGCCGGATCCCGGGTGTCCTGGGCGAGGACGACTGCCTGCTCGACGACGTGATCGCGGAGTACGGCGAGCCCCCGTTGTGGCTGGGCGGCACGAACCCGAACTACTCGAAGACGCTCGGCTACCCGGACCGGTCGGGGTCGCTCGTGTTCTTCCACTTCATGCCGGAGCTGCGGCTGATGGCGACGCGGCGCGGCGACGGCGCGTTCCGCGACAGCTTCGTCTTCACCCCCGCCGGGCAGGCTCGCTGAATCCGGCCCGCAGAGGGGCCCGAGCGGCTAAAATCGCAGGTGATGCGCACTGTTCTGCATTCACGCGCGCGCCTGGACCTCGCATACGACTCGCTCGCCGGCCTCTCCGTCGGCGACGCCCTGGGCGCACAGTTCTTCATGGTCGGCCGCTCGCTGCCCGACCTCGTGGCCGGTAGGCCGCCACGAGGGCCGTGGGAGTGGACCGACGACACCGAGATGGCCTGCAACCTCGTCGCCGAGCTCCGTGACCACGGTGAGGTGGACTCGGACCGGCTCGCGGTGACGTTCGCCGATCGCTGCGAGCCCTACCGCGGCTACGGTGCGGGTGCCTTCACCATCCTGCGCAAGATTCGCCAAGGCATGCCGTGGAAAGAAGCCGCCTCCAGCGCGTTCAACGGCCAGGGTTCGTGCGGCAACGGCGCCGCGATGCGAATCGCGCCCTTGGGGGCGTACTTCAACGACGACCCGAAAACCATTACGACGCAAGCGATCCGTGCCAGCGAGGTGACCCACCAGCATCCCGAGGGCATCGCCGGCGGAGTCGCGGTGGCACACGCGTCGGCGCTCGCGGTGGTGTCCCGGCTCACCGGGACACCACCGCGGGACTTCCTCGGCGGCGTTCTCGACCACCTCGAAGAGTCGTTGGTGCGCAAGGGGATCGAGAAAGCACGGAAGATCGACAACGCCGAGGAAGCCGCGTACGTGCTCGGCAACGGCTCCCGCGTCACGGCACAGGACACGGTGCCGTTCACGCTTTGGGTTGCGGCACATCACCTTGACGACTACCGCGCCGCGATCACGACGTGCGTCACGGCGGGCGGCGACATCGATACGACGGCCGCGATCGTCGGCGGAATCGTCGCGAAGCCACCGCGGGAGTGGCTGGCGGAACGCGAACCGCTTCCGGACTGGGTCAGCCGCTAGTCCTTGTGCCGCTGGTAGTACCGCGCCACCCGCACCCGGTTCCCGCACGTCGCGGGATCGCACCACCGGCGTCGCGGGTGCGCGGGCACGAACAGCAGCCGGCACCCCGGCCCTTCGCACGTCTTCACCTTCCGCACCGCCGGTGACGCCAGCAGTTCCGCCGCCGCACCGGCCAGCGTCGCGAGCGCCCGCGCGACCTCGTCACCCTCCCGCGACCGCGTGACCACCACGCCGTCGTCCCAGGTCAGCACTTCGAACGACGGTGCGCCGCGCAATGCCGCGTTCACCGGCGCGAGGTCCGGCTCCCGGCCGTCCCGTGCGGCGAGGATCGCCGCCTCCACCTGGCCACGCAACACCACGACCTCCTGCGACCAGGGCAGCCCTTGCGCGGACAGCCACTCCTCCAGCCGGTCTTCCTCGGAGGTCAGCGTGTTGACGAAGTCGATCGCGAGCACAACCTAACTGTACATCACGCCGACTACCCATTAGCCTAATTCAACATGACGACAAAGACCCGTGTGACCCGTTACCGCACCGCCGACATCGACGGCCTCGACGTCTTCTACCGGGAGGCCGGCGACCCGGCGAAGCCCAAACTCCTTCTGCTGCACGGCTTCCCGTCGGCATCGCACCAGTACGCGCGGCTGATCGAGGAGCTGAAGGACGACTTCCACATCGTCGCGCCCGACCACCCCGGCTCCGGCCACAGCGCCGCGCCCGACCGCCCGTACACCTTCGACTTCCTCGCCGACACGATCGAGAAGTTCTTGCGGGCCATCGACTTCACGGGCTTCACGATGTACGTCTTCGACTTCGGCGCGCCCGTCGGTTTCCGCGTCGCCACCCGGCACCCCGAGTGGGTGAAGGGCCTGGTCGTGCAGAACGGCAACGCGTACGAGGACGGTCTGTCCGACCTCGCCTGGGGTTTCATCCGCAACCGCGACCCGCGGTTCGCGCGTGACCTGCTCGCCGCCGAGTACACGAAGTTCGCCTACCTCGAAGGCGCGCGCGACCCGGAGACGATCTCACCCGACACGTGGACGCTCGACCAGCACTACCTGGACCTGCGCCCGCAACCCCAGGTCGACCTGTTCCTCGACTACCACTCCAACGTCGAGCAGTACCCGCGGTGGCAGGCGTACCTGCGCGAACACCAGCCGCCGACGCTGATCACGTGGGGGAGGGGCGACCCGTACTTCCTCGAGCCCGGCGCGAAGGCGTACCTGCGCGACCTGCCGGACGCGCGGCTGCACCTGCTCGACACCGGCCACTTCGCCCTGGAGGAGGACCTGACCGTGATCGCCGACCTGGTCAGGGAGTTCGCCGCGGCCGGGTGAGGTGTCCGCCAGCGGGTTCCCTGTGTCGCAAGACATCCACGACGTGATCATCGCTCGGCGCCATCGCCGCTGATCACGGCCTGTTGGCCACTCATCAGGCGGGCCGGACGCGTAATCTCGGAGGCGTGGCTGAGTCCAAAGGTGAGCTGAACAAGGTCCAGCAGGGTGTGGCCGACTACCTGCTGCGCGCGGGAGTCGACGGGTTCGGGCCGTTCAAGAGCGCCCGCGAGGCCGCGTCCGACGCGCTCGCCAAGAAGGGCGGCCAGGACGCCGCGATCAAGCACCTCGTCCGCACCCACGTGGCGCTCGCCGGGGCCCAGGGCTTCCTGACGAACCTCGGCGGGCTGATCACGTTGCCCGTCTCGCTGCCGTCCAACGTCGCGGCCACGTACGTGATCCAGACGCACCTCATCGCGTCCATCGCGTCGTTGCGCGGCCACGACGTGGACAGCGAGGAAGTGCAGACGGCCATCCTGCTGTGCCTGCTCGGCAATGCCGGAACCGAGCTGTTCAAGAAAGCCGGCATCAAGCAGTTCACCAAGAAGGCCGCCTCGGCGCTCATCACGAAATACGGCACGAAAAAGCTCGGCACCCTCGCCGCGAAGGGCGTTCCGGTGCTCGGCGGCGTCATCGGCGGTGGCGTGGACGCCGCCTCGACCCGCGCCGTCGGCGCATTCGCGAATCGTTACTTCACGCAGCCCAACCCGTTGCCCGAGGTCATCGACGGCGAAGTGCTGCACGTGGAGATCGAGGAAGCGGACGGAACGACCGATTCGCGCTAGCTCAGCCGGTCGAGCGCGGAGGTGAACGCGTCCGGCGGAATGAGAACACCTCCGCTGTACGGGTTCTGCAACTGGTAGATCGCGAACAGCAGCAGAACCAGCGTCGACGTCAGCGTGACCGTGATGAGCAGCTGCGAGACCAGGTTCGGGCCGCCGAACAGGAACGGGAAGAGCAGCGACAGCACCGTGCCGATCAGCAGCGCGAGCCACACGACCGGCTTGACGCCGTTGTCCGCCGCGTCCAGCCGCTCCTGCCTGGCCTGGTAGACGTCCCAGAGCTGGTTCGCGGCCTCGGTCTTGCGGTCCTCCTGCCAGCTGCCGTCGGGAGCCGCCGTCGCGATCGTCTCCTTGAGCAGGTTCAACGTGACCCAGCCGCGGTTGCCGACCTCCTCTCCCTCCTGCATGCGCGGCCACTCGTCGTCGACGACGGTCGCCACGTAGTCGCGGGTGAGCTGGTCCACCTTCGACCGGGCGGGCTCCGGCAGCGACCCGGCCGACCAGTTGACCGCGACGAGCGCGTTGGCCTCCCGCTGCACCTGCTCCTCCGCGGCGTTGGCCGAGTCGAAGAGCGCGATCAGGATGAACGCGACGAGCACGGCATGCAGACCGGCGACGATGCTGAACACCGAACCGCCCGCACCGAGGTTCTTCTCGCTCACCTCGTCCGAGCCGAACCGGCGGGTGACGACGACGAGAACGGCGGAGATGACGGCGGCACCGAGAACCCAGAGCGCGCCGCTGAGGTAAATGCTCAATTCGGCCCCTTTCTTGGTGTGGGATTAGACCACGGTCTACTGTGACCGGTACAGCAAGGTCCGGTGGACGAGTAATGGTCAGGTGGAAATGCGCGGCGACACTACCAATACCCGGTTGTCGTATTGGGTTGCTCCATCCCGGTGGTGGCGCGATTCGCTCGCGCTGAGCGCCGCGTCCGCCCTCGTCGTGCTTTCCGCGCCGTTCACCAGCGCCGTTGCGCAGGCCGCTCCGCAGAACTGTGACGCTTATCTGGTGCGTTCACTCGATAGGGGAAAGTTTTCGAGTTTTTCGGCCCTCGACGTGTCATCCGGTGGAGTGACAGAAATAGCTCACCTGGACTACTCCGTGAATGCGCTGGGGTACTCGGCGAAGCTCGGCAGGCTGGTCGGGCTCACGTCCAAGGGCCACCACTGGTGGAAGCGCCCCTCGCACGTCGTCCTGATCGACACGAAGGGAGCGGTCGACGACCTCGGGCCCGTTGACGCGCACTGGTTCCGCACCGACGACGTGACGGCCGGCGCGGTCGTCGGCAGCACCTTCTACGTGCGTGACCACGCGCTGCTGCACTCGATCGACATCGACCCCGCCAGCCCGGCCTACCTCAAGATCGTGCGAACCGTGGTGCTCGGCTGGCCCGCGCTCGCGCTCGACGACTTCACGCCGGACCCGGCGACCGGAATGCTGACGGGCGTGTCGGCGGCGGGCGTGGGACCGGGCGAGGTCGTCACGTTCGACCCGGCGACCGGCAAGGTGCTGAGCAGGACCGACGTCCCCGGTCTGCCGGGCGGGTCCACGTACGGCGCCGTCATCGCCGACTCCGCGGGCACCCTCTATGCCGTCAACAACGGCCACCACCACCGCAGCCGCGTCTACCGGATCAGCGGGACGTCCGCGGTGGAGCTGTCATCGGGCCCGCGGATGGGCATGGTCGACGGTGCGGGCTGCCTGCCGGCGCCGATGCCGCCCGAGGTCGAGGTCCCGGAACCTCGCCCCGAGGTGCCGTCCGTCCCGCCCGTGTCGTCGTCCCCTGTGCCGACGCCCGTTCCCGTGCCCCCACCGGACGCCGTGGTCGCGCCGGTCGTCCCGCCGGTGCCCGCCGTGCCTCCCGTTCCGGCCGTGACGCCGCCTTCCGTTCCTGCACAACAGGTTCCGGCGCGGGTGGCGCGCCAGCGGACCCAGCCACGTGAGGACCTCTCGCTGGCCGTCGAGACCACTCCGCTGACGAAGTCCCGCAAGTGGGCGATGGCGACCATCGTCCTGGTGATGCTGGGCGCCGGTGCCGCGGCCGCCCGTGCCCGAGGTTGATCCGGCCTGCTGTGGCGGGGGCCGCCGGTCCGGCCCCCGCGGGTGAGGCCCGCGATTAATTCGGTTGGCAGGCCGCGACGACGTCGCTAGCGTTGCGGCCATGTTCTTCATCTGATGAAGCCCTCGCAGCGGTTCAGCCGCTCGCTCCGCGACCTGTCGTCGCGCTTGGTGACCCTTCCGCGGGTCCTTCTTCCACGGCCGTCTTCCACCGTGGCTCTTGCACGCCCTCTTCGCGAGGAGGCTTTCGCATGCCTGACAACACCCAGCCCGAGCCGGGCAACCGCGCCGCACGCCGTGCGGGCAAGCGGTCCAAGCAGGACCAGAACACGCACTTCACGCTGCCTCAGCAGCGGGTGCCGGTGGTCCAGCCGCGCCAGTTCGCCATGCGTCGCCGCGGAGGAGCCGCGTAGCCGACGCCGGACCAGGCGCGACACCGCGGGGGACGCGTTCGTGCATTCGAGCGCGTCCCCTGCTCTCTTGGGGGCACTGTCTCCCGTTCCGCCCCGATCGGTTCTAGCCTGAGTTGCCTACCGGACCGACAGGATCGGAGGCGCAAATGAGGATTGCCGACGTTTTGCGGACCAAGGGATCGGCGGTCGCGACCATCGACCAGGACCTACCGGTGTCCGAGCTCCTCAGAGCCCTGGCCGAGCACAACGTCGGCGCGATCGTCGTCGTCGACCCCTCCGGCGTCGTGGGCATCGTCTCGGAGCGGGACATCGTCCGCCGCCTGCACGAGACAGGCGCCGAACTCTTGTCCTCCCCGATCTCATCGATCATGACCGTCGACGTGCACACCTGCTCGCCGACGGACACGGTGGACGACCTCACGGTCGTGATGACCGAACGGCGCTTCCGCCACGTGCCCGTGGTGTCCGACGGACAGCTCGTCGGGATCGTGAGCATCGGCGACGTCGTGAAGAGCCGCATCGGGCAGCTCGAACAGTCCCAGGACCAGCTGCAGGCGTACATCGCCCAGGGCTGACCTGTTCTCACTACGCTCGAACGAGTGAATTCTTCCGCGGAACGGCCCGCGCTGGTCCCAGTAGCGCCGGGAGTCCACGCCTACGTCCAGCCGGACGGGTCCTGGATGATCAACAACACCGGCGTGGTCCTCGGCTCCGACGACTCGCTCCTGCTCGTCGACACCACGTCCACCGAGGCGCGCAACCGCGCGTTGCTCGCCTCGGTGGCGGCCGTGACCAGCGCCGACCCCGGCTACGTGGTCAACACCCACCACCACGGCGACCACACCTTCGGCAACTGGCTCGTCCCGCCGTCCACCGTGATCATCGGCCACGAGGCGTGCCGCGAGGACGTCATCGGCTCCGGCCTGCTCGCCGCCCAGGTGCTGACCGGCCCGGACTACGGCCACATCGAGGTCCGCCCGCCATCGCTGACCTACACGAAGTCGCTGACCCTGCACCTCGGCACACGCGTGGTCGAGCTGCACCACCCCGGCCCGGCGCACACCCGCGGCGACACCGTCGTGTGGCTGCCGGACGACCGCGTCCTGTTCACCGGCGACCTGGTCTTCGCGGGCGGACAACCGTTCCTCGCAGAGGGCAGCATCCTGGGCTACCTGTCCGCGCTCGCGTTCCTGCGCTCGTTCCACGCCGACGTCCTCGTCCCCGGCCACGGCCCGCTGCTACGCGGCGACGACATCACCCGCGTCCTCGACGACCTCGTCGCCTACACCACCTACCTCTACGACCAGGCCAACGCCGGCCACGCCGCGGGCAAGACCCCGATGCAGGTGGCCCGCGAGGCGGAGCCGACACGCTTCGCGTCGTGGCAGGAGTCCGAGCGCTTCGTCGGCAACATCCACCGCGCCTACCACGAACTGGACGGCAAGCCGCTCACCGAACGCGTCGACCTCGTCCGCGTGTGGACGGACATGACAGAACTCCACGGCGGCCCCATCACCTGCCACGCCTGACCCGATCGATATACCGGCACGCCAGCCGACACGCCGATGCCGACCGACGGGACATTGACGCCATCAACGTCGCCATGTCCCGTCGTCAACATCACCGTCAACATCGCAACGTCAACGTCCAGCCGTTCACACCCGGTCATGCCACATCAACGACCTGTCGACACCGCAGGCAACTCGGGCACGTTCGCCGGACCGTTGAGCTCGAACACCACCCGACCGCGATCTGTGCCGCCCGCACGGAGGCCGGTTAAGTTCGGAAGATGCTGTACGACGTCGCCGACGCCACGCGCCGATATATCAGTGCGCTCGACGCCGGCCAGCGCGAACACGCCATCCGCGCTGTCACCGACGACGACCTCAGGCACCGCTGGGCCTACACGCCGGGCACCCGTCCCGGCCTGGCCCTCGGCGACCTCGGCCGCGACCAGCGCAAAGCCGTCCACGGCATGCTCGCGACAGTCCTCAGCCCGCACGCCTACGCGCAGGCCGCGGAGGTGATGGCGCTGGAAGACGTGCTCGACCACCGTGAGGGCGGCACTCGCGACCGCCACAGCGGCGACTACTGGACGATCCTCTTCGGCACGCCCGGCAGTGACGAGCCGTGGGGCTGGCGCATCGAAGGGCACCACCTGTCGGTCAACGTCGTCGTCGCCGAAGGCCGCATCGCGGCGACACCGTTCTTCCTCGGCGCCAACCCGTCCCGCGTCACCTACCGAGGCCACGTGGTCGGCCAGCCGCTGCGCCTGGAAGAGGAACTGGCCCGCGAACTCCTCGACCGAATGGGCCCGACCGCCCGCCGCCTCGCCGTCGTGTCGGACACGGCGCCACGCGACATCCGCACCGGGAACTCCCCGCGCATCAGTCCGTCCGAGCCGGTCGGAGTCACACCTTCACAGCTCGGCAAGCCGGCCGCCGAGCTGCTGGTCGACCTGGTCCGCTTCTACCTCGACCGCCTCGCCTTCGAACTGGCCGACGAGGAGTTCGCCCAACTCGACCCCGAACGCCTGCACTTCTCCTGGGAAGGCTCACTACGCCGGGGCGAGGGCCACTACTACCGCGTCCAGGGGCCAGAGCTGCTCATCGAGTACGACAACACAGCCAGCGAGGCCAACCACGTCCACACCGTCTGGCGTCGCCATTCAGGTGACTTCGGCGACGACCTCCTCGCCGCCCACTACCAGGCGTCACGGCACACTGTCGCCCGTGGAGTGGCCCAGAACAGTTGAGGACGCCGTCGCGACCCAAGAACGACTGCGCGGTCAAGTGATCGTCACCAGCGCCCCCGGCCTGCGCACGGACACCGTCGCCGGCCTCGACGTCGGCTACCGCGGTGACGACGAGGTCGTCGGCGTCTGCGTCGTGTTCGACGCGAAGACGCTGGACGTCCTGGACGAGGTCGTCGTGGAGGACACGACGAACTTCCCCTACATCCCCGGCCTCTTCGCGTTCCGCGAGATGCCGGTGCTGCTCCGCGCTCTCGACAGGGTGACCGTCACCCCGGACCTGTTGGTCGCGGACGGTCAAGGTCTCGCGCACCCGCGCCGGTTCGGTCTGGCGTGTCACCTCGGCGTGCACACCGGTATCCCCAGCATCGGCGTCGCCAAGAACGCCATGGGCACCTTCACCCAGCCCGGCGAACGGCGCGGGTCGATGAGCGACCTCATCATGGACGACGAGGTCGTCGGCAGAGCACTGCGCACCCAGGACGGCGTCAAGCCCGTCTTCGTGTCGGTCGGCCATAAGATCGACCTGGACCGCGCGTGCGCCGAGGTGCTGCGCCTCGCCCCGCGCTACCGGCTGCCCGAGACGACCCGCCGCGCCGACACCCTCACGAAGCGGGCTGCTTCGTCGGGGCGAAGCTGACCAGCACGAGCAGGATCGCGCCGCAGACCAGCGCGATGTCCGCGACGTTGCCGACGAACCAGCCGTTGTAGTCGATGAAGTCGACGACGTGCCCCCGCGCGAACCCCGGCTGCCGGAACAGCCGGTCGAGCAGGTGCGTCGTCGCCCCGCCCAGCATCAACGCGAGCGCGAAAGCCCGCAGCCTCGTCTGCGGCTGCGTGCCGTATCGCGCGAGCATCACGACGGCGACGGCGGCGATGATGGTGAAGACCCACGTCGACCCCGCGCCGATGGAGAACGCGGCGCCGGGGTTGTAGAGGAGCCTGAGCTGCAGGAACTCCCCGATCACGGGGATGGGTGCGCGACCCGTCAGCGCGCTCTCGGCCCAGAACTTGGTGGCCTGGTCCAGCAGCAGCACGAGCGCGGCGATGCCCACGACGAGCGGCACGCGGCGAGAGGTGGTGGTGTCCATTTGCGGACGAGCGTAGTTAAGAACCCCACCACTCGGCACTAGACCCTGGTCACGCGGTGCCCCGCCGTGCGTCGCCCCCGAACAGGAGCGGGTGCGTGTCCACGATTTTGCGAGCGACGGCGACGGAGTCGACCAGCGGATGCAACGCGAGCGCCTTCACGGCGTGCGCACGCTCACCGCTGATAGCGGCCTTGATCGTGGCGCGCTCGACGACCTTCAACGAGGTGACGAGCCCGACGCCCTCGTCAGGCACCTGGCTGACCGCGACGGGACGGGCTCCGTTGGCATCGACAAGACACGGCACCTCGACAACGGCATCGACATCTAGACAAGTCAACGTCGTCCTGTTCGGGACGTTGAGAATCAACGTCGCCCGTTTGTCGGACGCGATGGCGTGCATCAACTCAAGCGCGACCTGGTCGTAGCCGCCGCCGTCGAGATCGTCGGCGTCACGCTCCTCATCGCGGGTCTCAGCCATGTACGTCTGCTCGCGTTCGAGGCGCGTCCGCTCCCAGCTTTCCAACGACGGCGCGTCGTAGAACCGCTTCTGCTGGTCCAGCAGGAACGCCCCACGCGACGCACCGGACGCCACCGCCTCACGCGTGAAGTAGTAGTAGTGCAGGTACTCGTTCGGAATGGCGCCCAACGAGCGCAACCACTCGGCGCCGAAGAGCTTGCCTTCCTCGAACGACTCCAGCCGCTCGGCATCGGCAAGCAAATCCGGCAGCACATCGTGCCCACGAACGTGCACACCACGCAGCCAGCCGAGGTGGTTGAGCCCGGCGTAGTCGAGCCACGCGTCCGCGACCTCCACCCCGGCAGCCCGCGCGACGCGCTTGCCGAGCCCCACGGGGGAGTCGCAGATGCCGATGACCCGGTCGCCGAGGTGCGCCGTCATGGCTTCGGTGACCATGCCGGCCGGATTGGTGAAGTTGATGACCCACGCATCCGGCGCGTGCACTGATATCCGCCGCGCGATGTCGAGCGCGACAGGAACGGTGCGCAACCCGTAGGCGACGCCGCCCGCACCGACGGTCTCTTGGCCGAGCACTCCGCATCCGGCCGCGACGCTTTCGTCCGCCGCACGTCCGCCAAGCCCGCCGACGCGGATCGCCGAGAACACGAAGTCGGCACCCCGCAACGCCTCGTCGAGGTCCGTCGACGCCGTCACAGTGGGCGCGTCCGAGACGTCGGCCGCAAGTTCGGCGAGCACTCCGCAGACCGCGGCGAGCCGGGAGGCGTCGAGGTCGTGCAGAACGACCTCCGTGACGCGGCCGGGAGACCTGTCGGCGAGCAGTGCGCGATACACCAGCGGCACACGGAAGCCACCTCCGCCCAGGATGACCAGCTTCATGCTTCGACCACGTCCATTCCGGCATCGACCGCAGTGCGCACAGCGCCACCGATCCTACATTTCCGCTACGACGCACGACGAATTGCGAAGACCCTGCCGGACGGATGGTGCGCGCCCGCTGTTCAACAGAGTCAACCGGCGCCGTGCAACTGAGGCCAGCGCGTCCGTGCAAGCGTTCCCGCAGCTCACGCCGTCAGGAGGACAGGTCGTTCAAGGGGTTTCGCGCGCGGCAGATTCATGCTACAAAGAATGGCTTTGCGCTTTCGGAATGAATTTTCCGAGAAGATGGATTTATTGTATCACAGGGGGCAAGGTGTTGGCGAGCGAACAGGCACGGATCACCGCTCTGTATGAAAAGCTCGATCAGGAACGGAACAAAGCGGCCGAGAACCTCGCGGCCGCACTGCGCGACACCACCACGCACCGGCTGGACCGGGAGGCCGCCGTAGACGCGTTCACGAGGCAGGTCAGCAAGTACCGCGCCGCCGAGGAAGGACTGTGCTTCGGCCGCATCGACTCGGAAGGGGGCGGCTGCGCCTACATCGGGCGCGTCGGCCTGTTCGACGACGACTACAACCCGATGCTGCTCGACTGGCGAGCACCGGCGGCACGGCCGTTCTACACGGCGACCTCCGCGAACCCCGAAGGCGTCGTCCTACGCCGGCACTACCGAGTGCGTGACCGTCAGCTACGAGACTTCCACGACGACGAACTGCTGACCGACACGACAGCACTGCTCGACGCCCTCAACGCACCCCGCAGCGCGACGATGCGCGACATCGTGTCGACCATCCAGGCCGAGCAGGACGAGATCATCCGGTTCTCGGGTCCTGGCGTGCTGGTGATCGAGGGCGGCCCCGGCACCGGCAAGACCGCGGTAGCCCTGCACCGCGTGGCCTACCTGCTGTACACGCGCCGAGAACGCCTGTCCCGGCACGGCGTGCTGATCGTCGGCCCGAACACAGGCTTCCTGCGCTACGTCGGTGACGTCCTGCCGTCCCTGGGGGAGACCGACGTCGTCTTCGCTACACCCGGCGAGCTCTACCCCGGCGTCGCCACGGACGCCGAGGACAGTCCGTCGGTCCAACGCCTCAAAGGCGACCTGTCCGTCCTGGACCTGCTTGCCGTCGCCGTCGCCGACAGACAGGAGCTCCCCGACGAACCCATCGGCATCGAACTGGAGGACGTCGTCGTCCCGCTCGACGCACACATCGCCGCCGTCGCCCGCGAGAAGACCCGCTACTACGGGCTGCCGCACAACGCCGCCCGCAAGTACTTCTTCCTGGCGCTCGCCGAGGAGCTGGTCGCCCCGGCGATGCGCCTGATCGGCGTCGACTGGCCCGAGATCGAAGAGGATGTCCGCCACGAGCTCCGCTCCAGCTCAGAACTGCGCGCGGCCGTCGACCGGCTGTGGCCGCTGCTCACCCCGCAACAGCTGCTCGCCGACCTGTACGCGGGCCGCTGCTTCCGCATCGGCGTGCCGGAGCTGTACCGCGAGGACGCCGACGCCTGGACGGTGTCCGACGTGCCGTTGCTCGACGAACTCGCCGACCTCCTCGGCTCCGACGGCACGGCGGAACGCGCCGCCAAGCGCGAGGAGGAGGAACAACTCGAATACGCCCGCGGAGTGATGGACGTCCTGTCCATCGACAAGCGCGCCGACTCCGACGAGTACATCGTCACCGACTTCGTCAACGCCGACGTACTGGCCGCCCGCCACGAGGTCCGCGACCACCGCTCTCTCGCCGAGCGCGCCGCCGCCGACCGCACGTGGACGTACGGGCACGTCGTCGTCGACGAAGCACAAGAACTGTCGCCAATGGACTGGCGCGTGCTGCTGCGGCGCTGCCCGAACAAGTCCATGACCGTCGTCGGCGACCTCGCCCAGCGCCAGGCCGCAGGCGGTGTCCGCAGCTGGGGCTCGGTGTTCGACCGGTTCACCTACCGTCGGCTCGAGGTCAACTACCGCACGCCCGGCGAGATCATGGAGGCTGCGGTCCCGGTCCTGAAGCTTGTCGACCCTGACGCGACGGCACCGGTCTCGGTGCGCAGGACAGGCGTGAGGCCGTGGGCCCGCCGCGTAACCGATATATCGGCCGCAGTCCGCGACGAACTCGACGCCCACGCGGCGGAACACGACGACCGCACGATCGTCGTCATCGGCGAAGGCTGGATGCCGCCGCGCTCGTCGAAAGGACTGGAGTTCGACGTCGTCCTCGTCGTCGAACCCCAGCGCATGTCACCCAGTGAGCTGTACGTGGCACTGACGAGAGCGACTCAACGGCTCGGAGTCCTGCACACCGAGCCGTTGCCGCGTCACCTACGAGGTCTCCTCTGACACCCACGCGAGGTAGTCGTCGTTGCCCCCGACAACGGGGGTGACGACGACCTCGGGGACGTCATAGCTGTGCTGTGACTTGATGTGCGTGACGAGTTCATCGGCACGACCAGCGGACGTCTTCACGACGCACTGCCATTCCACGTCGACGCGCACCTCTCCGTCCCACCGGTAGACGCTCCGAATCGGCACGATCTGCACGCAAGCGCCGAGCCGCGCCTCGACGATGTTCTTCGCCAACGACTCCGCGGCTTCGACGGAGTCGACAGTCGTCGTCACCACGCACACATCACTCACAGCGCGTCGATCTCCTTCAGCAACTGGTCTTTCAATTCCGCCGACGCGTACGACACGCGCACTGCGGTCCGTGCCAGTTCAGCGAGGTCGTCACGTCCGAACCCGAACCGTTCATGGCACAGCGAATATTCCTGGTCGAGGTCGGTGTGGAACATGCCGGGGTCGTCGGTGCTGATGGTCATCGGCACCCCGGCCTCCACCAGTTGCGGCAAGGGGTGCTCGTCCCATGACTTCACGGCCCCGGTGCGGATGTTCGACGTCGGGCACATTTCGAGGGCGACGCCCTCGTCAGCGAGATGTCGCACCAACTCCGGATCCTGCACGGCGCTCACACCGTGCCCGATCCGTTCCGCACGCAGGTCCTGCACCGCGGCCCAGATCTCGCTCGGTGGCGAGGTCTCGCCGGCGTGCGGCACCATGTGCAGCCCGGCGTCCCGCGCCATCGCGAACGCATCGCGGAACTTGGCCCGGGGCGAGTCCGACTCGAACCCCGCCAACCCGAACCCGACCAAGCCCTCTGGCCTGTACTCGGTCGCGAACCGCGCACTCGTCATGCCCCAGTCGCGATCCCAGATACCGGGCACGTCGAAAATCCACTGCAACGTCACGCCGTGCACCGCGAGCGCTTCTTGGCGCCCCGCTGCCAACGCCTCGACGAGCTCGTCAGGAGCAATGCCAGCCCGCAGATGGCTCGTGGCGCTGATCGTCAGCTCCGCGTACCGGACGTTGCTGCGTGCGGCGTCACGGGCGTATCCGACGATGAGCGTGCGGACATCCTCGCCCGTTGTGACGAGGTCGTTGACGACGCTATAGACGTTGATGAAGTGCCGGAAGTCCGTGAACTCGTAAAACCGTCGCAGTGCTGTCTCGTCGGTCGGCACAGGTCCGTCGGGGTGGTTGCGGGCGAGCGTGAGGACGGTGTCGACTGAAGCCGCACCCACAAGGTGGACGTGCAGCTCGGCCTTCGGCAGCGCACGGACGAAGTTGGAAATGGGCACGGCCCATGCTCTCAGGTCAAGGGCCGTTCGACGGGTGACACGCCTTGCGGTCAGGGGGAAGGGTGCAGGGCGAATCCTGTCCCTGGCTTCCGCATTGGGGGTGCCTCGTGAGGGGCGCACGAAGAGTCGCACTGCTGGCTGCGGTGCTAGTTCTGCCACTTCTGCCCGCCACGGCCCAGGCCGCGGAGGGGCCGGTGTTCAAGGACGGTGAGGCACAGCCCGTCTTCGACCCGAAAGACGTGGTGAAGGAGAGCCTCTGGGTCCGCGCCCCGGTCGACAGCGACCGCGACGGCAAGGACGACGAGGTCTACACCGAGGTCGTCCGGCCACGCGCCACCGAACGCGGCCTCAAGGTACCGGTCGTGTACATGGTCAGCCCGTACTTCTCGGGCGGCAACGACGTCCCCAACCACAACGTCGACGTCGAACTGTACGTGCCGGACAAGCGCAACGGACGTCTGCTGAAATCCTCCGCTGACGAACGGATCACCGCCGCACTCGGCCCCAACCCGATCACCTCGGCCCGCTACGAGGCGTACTTCATCTCGCGCGGATACGCGGTCGTCTACGCCGAGTCGCTGGGCACCGGCAAGTCAACGGGCTGCCCGACGACGGGAGATGTCAACGAGACGATCGGCGCCCGTGTCGTCGTCGACTGGCTCAACGGCCGTGCGTCCGCACGGACCGCGACGGGCGAAGCCATCAAGGCGACCTGGTCGACCGGCAAGACCGGCATGATGGGCGTCTCCTACAACGGAACGCTGCCCAACGCCGTCGCCTCCACGGGCGTGCGCGGCCTCGAAGCCATCGTGCCGATCGCCGCGATCTCCAGTTGGTACGACTACTACCGCGCGGATGGCGCCGTGGTCGCGCCCGGCACGTTCCAGGGCGAGGACGCCGACGTACTGGCGGAGTACGTCTACACGCGCGCCGACAGGGAGATCTGCAAGCCGATCATCGCGGAGATCGCGAAGGACCAGGACCGCATCACTGGCGACTACAACCGGTTCTGGGACAAGCGCAACTACCTCAACGACGCCCGCAAGGTCCGCGCCGCAGTACTCGCCGTCCACGGGCTCAACGACTGGAACGTCAAGATGACGCACGTCGAGCAGTGGTACTCGGCGTTGAAGAAGGTCGGCGTACCGCGGAAGATCTGGCTGCACCAGTCGGGGCACACCGACCCCGACACGCTGCGGTCGGCCGAGTGGCGGCGCACCCTGAACCGCTGGTTCACCCAGTACCTGTGGGGTCACCGCAATGGTGTCGACAAGGAGCCGAAGGCCACGCTGCAGCGCGAGGACAAGACGTGGGTCGACGAGAAGGACTGGCCCGCGCCGGGCACGTCCGACGTGCGGCTGCGCCTGTCCGCAGGCGGAACCACCAAGGGCGGCCTCGCGGTCCTGCCCGGTCGCGGCGTGGAGAAGCTGACCGACGACGCGACGAAGACGGCGGAGTCGCTGATCGACCAGGCGACGTCCCCGCACCGTCTCTCCTACGCGTCGCAGCCGGCGCGGAAGCCGGTGAGGTTGTCCGGGAAGTCGACGGCGCAGCTGCGGCTCGCCTTCGACCGTCCCGCCGCGAACGTGACGACGCTGCTCGTCGACCGGGCTCCGGACGGCACGTCCCACGTCATCACGCGCGGCTCGACGGACCCGCAGAACAGGGACCGTCCCGACCGGACGTCGCCGATCAAGCCGGGCAAGTTCTACGACGTGGACGTGCCGATCGTGCCTGACGACTACGTCCTGCAGGCGGGTCACCGGCTCGAGTTCGTGCTGATCTCCAGCGACTACGACTACACGCTGCGCCCGAAGCCGGGTGCCGGCCTGTCGCTGGACCTTGCCAGGTCGTCGGTGGAACTGCCGATCGTCGGTGGCTGGCACACCGTTTTCCAGGCGTTCTGAGTTGGTGCCGCGCTTCGGTTCCTGCTCGTCCGGGGACCGAAGCGCGGCACCCTAGCACCCACCCCTGACAGAACCTCGTTACCGAGCGCTCGAAGATCTCGACCTGTCCACAACCGCGCAGTTGTCCACAACTTCGCGCCGGCCCAGTGCTCCGCGGCTCCTCGTCCGCCACTGTGAGCCCATGCCCACCGCCTTCCCGACACCGGTCCGAGTTCGTGACGTCAGCGAGCTCTACGCCGCGATCCCACACCTGATCGGCTTCCACCCCGCAGACTCGCTCGTCGTGCTCGTGCTGAAGGACAACCTGGTCAGCATGACCATGCGCGTCGACCTGCCGCGTCCTCGACATAGAGGTTTTCTGGCGGCTCAACTGGAGGTGCCGCTTCGAGAACAAGGCGCGTCCGAGGTGGTTCTCGTGGTCGTGTGCGCGCCGTCCGAGCACATACCTGAGAATCTGCCGCACGGACCACTCGTCACCACGCTCAGAAACACCTTGGGGTGCTCGGGTGTCGACGTCGTTGAAGCGGTCTGGCTGCCTTCGTTCCAGAAGGACGCCCGATGGCTGTGCTACCTGGACCTCGACTGCCACGGCACGCTGCCCGATCCCGAGCTGTCCGCCTTGGCGGCAGCATCGGCACACGAGGGCAACGTGACGTTCGAGTCGCGCGCCGCCATGGCGGCAATCGCCGCCTTGGACTCACCCGAGGCGCTGGAACGACGATCAGCACTGCTCGACGAACTCATGGCGAGCGCAGGCGAGCCCGACCCCGGCACCGAGTTGCGCCGGGTACGTGAGGCGATCGACGCGGTCGCCGAACGTCGCGGACCGTTGCCGGACGCGGAGATCGTCGCGTTGGCGAGAGCGCTGGCTCAACCCGAGGTGCGGGACGCGAGCATGGGGTTCGCGGCACTGCCCGTGGCCAGACTGGCCGAGCGGCTGTGGCTCGAGCTCACCAGGACGTGCCCGGCACCCGAACGCGCGGAAGCCGCCTGCCTGCTCGCCTTCTACGCCTACCAGCGCGGCGATGGAGGTCTCGCGTCCATCGCGCTCGACGCGGCCGAGGACGCCTGCCCCGGCCACTCCCTGACGAAGCTCCTCCGCGCCGCGGCCAGCGCGGCGTTCCCTCCGGCAGAGATGAGGGCGTTGTCCAGGAAGTACCTGGACAACGCCCGCCAGTTGCTCAGAAGCGCTCAGAGCAGTTCCGGCCGCTCCCAGCCCTGATCCAGGACATGTTCGGCCAAGAACGCCCACACCGTCTCGTACCAGACCCGAGAGTTGCCGGGGGTGAGGATCCAGTGGTTCTCCGTCGGAAAGTAAAGGTATTTCGCGGTGACGCCGTGCCGGACGAGGTCGAAGTACAGGCGGTGCCCCTCACCGATGGGGACTCGGTAGTCCTTGTCCCCGTGGATGACGAGCATCGGGGTCTTGATGTCCGCGACCCGCAGGTGCGGGGAGTTCTCGAGGATCCGCTCCGGCTGCGTGAGGGGGTCGCCCATCTCCCGCATCCAGAAGTAGGAGCTGTCCGTGCCACCGGAGAAGGCGTCGAGGTGCCACAGGGACGCGTGGGTGACGATCGCCCGGAAACGGTCGGTCTGGGTGGCGATCCAGTTGGCCATGTAGCCGCCGAACGAGCCACCCATGGCGGCGGTCCGGGAGCCGTCGATGTCGTCCCGCTCGACCGCGACGTCCGTGATGGCCATGAGGTCGGTGTAGGGCTCGGCGCCCCACCGGCCCCAGCCCGCCTTGATGAAGTCGGGCCCGTAGCCGGTGGACAGCGCCGGGTCCGGCAGCAGGATGGCGTAGCCGCGAGCGGCCATCAGCCACGGGTTCCAGCGCCACGTCCAGCCGTTCCAGCTCATGACCGGTCCGCCGTGGACCCACAGCACCAGCGGGGCGGGAGAGTCGGCCGAGGCGCCTTCCGGCAGCACCAGCCAGGCACGGACGGTGCGGCCGTCGGCGACGACCGTGGAGATCTCGGTGAGGGTGCCGGGTACGGAGTCGAGGGCACCGGGGGCAAGCAGCCGCTCGGGGTCCTGGTCGGCTCCGGTGGCGGCGAACCGCACTGGCTGTGGCGGGTGGTCGACCGAGTTGCGCAACGCGTACAGCGTCTTGCCGTCCGGGCTCACGACCAGGTCGCTGTAGTAGCCGGTCACGGTCAGCTTCGTGATCTCGCCGGACGCGAGGTCCAAGCGCCAGACCGGCTGGTGCCCGAGGTAGCTGGCGGTGAAGAAGACAGCCGATCCGTCCGGGCTCACCACCGGGCGGTCCGGTTCCTCCTGGAATTCGGGCGCCAATGGCGTGACCGAGTCGTCGGTCAGGTCGATGCGCACCAGCTCGCGGTGGTGCGGCAGATCCACTGTGGACTCACGGTGCCGGACCGCGATCACCGCCGCCGAGTCGGGCGTGAAGGCGGCGCCTCCGAACGAGTACCCGTCCGCCGAGGCGATCGTCCTGGGCGCGCCGCCGCTCGTGGCGACCAGCCGGAGTTCGGTCCTGCGGCCGTAGGCGGCGCTGACGTCGATGTCGTGGCCGAAGACGGCCCACTTCCCGTCCGGGCTGAGCGCGATGTCGTCGTCGCTGAGCCTGCTCTCGGTGTCCTCGCTGAGAGCGGCGACGCTCTCGACGCTGACGTCCCCCAAAGGGGCGGCGAAGAGGCGTGGGTAGGCGGGGCCGAGGTCGGAGTCCCAGTACCGAATCGGGTACGACTCGTGCAGGATCGCTGTCACTCCAGCGTCCTCACGGGCCTTGCGCTTGGCGTCGTCCTCGTCACCGAACTCCGAGAAGCGGTGCGCCGACGACGTGAACAGCACAGTCTCACCGGCAGCACGCAGCTGACCGACTCCGCCTCCCGGTCGCAGAACCTCGGCGGCCTCTCCGTGGACCGGAAGCCGCCACAACGCCTTCTTGTCCTTGGACTCGCCCGGCTTCGCGAGCGGATCCGGTCGTGCCGACAAGAACAGCAGCGACCCGTCCGGTGCGAACACGGGGGAGGAGTCGCCCTTGGCGGAACGGGTGAGCCGGACGGCCTCCCGTTCACCGGAGGGGTCGACCTCCCAGAGAGCGCCCTGCCACGTCTTGCCGTCCGGGGCGAGCGTGGAGACGACCGTGACGAGCCGGGTGCCGTCCGGGGACAGCGCGAGCGAACCGAGGCGCGGGGTGGCGTTGTAGCTCTCGAAGGAGGCGAAGTCGGTCATCGCGGGTCAGGCCCCGTGCCGGGCGCGGGTGAACTCCCACGCGTCGCGGACGATGCCGGAGATGTCGGCGCGCTCCGGCTTCCAGCCGAGGTCCGTGCGCGCCCGCTCGGCGGAGGCGACCAGGACAGCCGGGTCACCGGCACGCCGCGGCGCGACGACGGCCGGGATCGGGTGGCCGGTCACCTCGCGGCAGGTCTCGATGACCTGCTTGACCGAGAAGCCGGTGCCGTTGCCGAGGTTGTAGATCCGGTGCTCACCCGCGGTGGCGTGCTCGAGCGCGAGGAGGTGGGCGTCCGCGAGGTCCGCGACGTGGATGTAGTCGCGGACGCAGGTGCCGTCCTCGGTGGGCCAGTCCTCGCCGTAGATCGAGATGTGCTCGCGCTGGCCGAGGGCGACCTGCAGCACCAGCGGGATGAGGTGGGTCTCGGTCGCGTGGCGCTCGCCGATGCTGCCGTAAGCGCCGGCGACGTTGAAGTACCGCAGGCTCATCGCCGCCAGCCCGTGCGCGGCCGCGTACGACGTGATCGCGTGGTCGATCGCCAGCTTGGTGGCGCCGTAGGTGTTGGTCGGCGCGGTGGGGGCCGTCTCGGGGATCGGCACCTCCTGCGGCTCGCCGTACGTCGCGGCAGTCGAGGAGAAGACGAGCTTCGGCGTGCCGTGCTCCTTCATCGCGTCGAGCAGGCGAATCGCTGTCAGGACATTGCCCGTCCAGTACTTGCCGGGGTCCTCCATGGACTCGCCGACGAGGGACTTCGCCGCGAAGTGCAGAACGCCGTCGAACCCTTCCGCGAGGACTTCGCCGATCACCTCGGCGATGTCACCCCGGATGAAGCGCGCTCCCGCGGGGACGGCGTCCTCGTGCCCGGTCGAGAGGTCGTCGAGGACGACCACCTCGTGTCCGGCTTCGAGCAGCCGGGCGGCGCAGACGCTGCCGACGTAACCGGCCCCGCCCGTGACGAGCAGCTTCACCACAGTCCTCGCATTCCTGGTCGAGATCGTTGTTCGCTACCGGTCCCTGCCCGCACCCGCGGACGGGACCGCCGTGAAGAGCCTCGGCCGCGTGAGCGAGCGCGAGGCGAAACCGGCGAGCACGGCCCGTTCGACCTCGGCGTGCCGGTCGACGGGCACGAGGGCGATGGCCGAACCGCCGAAGCCGCCGCCGGTCATCCTGGCGCCGAGGGCACCGGCCTCCATCGCGGAGTCGACGGCGACGTCGAGCTCGAGACACGAGACCCGGTAGTCGTCCCGCAGGCTCGCGTGCGAACCGGACAGGAGCGGACCGACATCGGCGAGCCGGCCCGCGCGGAGCAGTTCGACAGTGCGCAGGACCCTGTCGTTCTCAGTCACCACGTGCCGCACCAGCGGACGCAGCTCTTCGGGCAGCCGGACGAGCGTCTGGTCGAGCTCGGCGACGTCGACGTCCCGCAGCGCGGGAACACCGAGAATCTCGGCGGCCCGCTCGCAGCCCGCCCGGCGGGCGCCGTAGCCGCCGTCGACGTGGGAGTGGCTGGCGCGAGTGTCGATGACCAGCACCTCGAGCCCACTGGCAGCCGCGTCGAACGCGACCTGCTCCGACTTGCCGGAGCGCACGTCGTAAAACAGGGCATGCGCTTCGACGCAGCTCAGCGATGCCGTCTGGTCCAGAATTCCGGTCGGCGCACCCACGAAGTCGTTCTCGGAACGCTGCACCCAGCGCGCGATGTCCGGCAGCTCGGCGTCGACGTCGGCGAGGCCGAGCAGGGCGAGGGCGACGGCGCACTCCAGAGCGTGCGAGGAGGAGAGGCCGGCACCAGCGGGAACGTCACCCGCGATGACGAGGTCCGCACCGCCGGTGACGGCGATTCCCTGCTCACGCAGTGCCCAGGCGACACCGCTGGGGTACGCGGGCCACCCCTTGACGGTCCCGGGGGCTAGCTCGGTCACCACGGCGGGGGCGGCGGTCTGCACTCCGCCGTCGTCCCCGGTCGTGCTGACGGTCAGCACGCCGTCGGTGCGGGCGGAGGCCGCCACCGCGATGCGGTGGGGCAGCGCGAACGGCAGCACGAAGCCGTCGTTGTAGTCGGTGTGCTCGCCGATCAGGTTGACCCGGCCGGGAGCCGACCAGATGCCCTCGGGCGCGCGTTCGTGCAGGCGCTGGAACGCCTCGGCCGCCTTCGCCGCCGGAGTGGTCGCCTTGGTCACCGGGCGAGCACCAGGACGGCGTGGGCTACCGCGGGGTCGAGCTCGGCCAGGTGGCCGTTGCCTCCGCGTACCTGCACCACCTTGGCGCCACCGAGCGCCCCGACCTCCACGGTGCCGCCCGGCACCACGCCGGCGTCCTTCAGCTCCGCCATCAGATCCGGGTCGAGCTGGACGTGCTCGGCGATGCGACGGATCTCGACGCGGCCACCGCCGCGGCGGGCCACCTCGTCCACGCGCAGCAGGTCCGCCTCGGCGGGCGGGGCGGGCTCGCCGTCGCCCAGCTTGTCGAGGCCGGGGATCGGGTTGCCGTAGGGCGAGGTGGTCGGGTTGCCGAGGAGCTTGATGAGCTTGCGTTCGACCGCCTCGCTCATCACGTGCTCCCAGCGGCACGCCTCGCTGTGCACGTGCTCCCACTCGAGCCCGATGATGTCGACGAGGAGACGCTCGGCGAGCCGGTGCTTGCGCATGACGGCGATCGCGAGGTTGCGGCCCTGCTCGGTGAGCTCGAGGTGGCGGTCCTCCGCCACGACCACCAGGCCGTCGCGTTCCATGCGGCCGACGGTCTGGCTCACCGTCGGGCCGCTCTGGCCGAGGCGCTCGGCGATGCGGGCGCGCAGAGGCACCACGCCCTCTTCTTCGAGCTCGTAGATCGTGCGGAGATACATCTCCGTGGTGTCGATGAGGTCGTTCACACCCGCTCCCCTTCGTATGGTGTCAATGGTAGTCGTGCCGGGGGACACAGGTGTCCGCGCGGGTGCAGGATGTGAGCCGTGCATCCGTTGATCACTCCTCAGGCTCTCGCCGATGCGCTGCGTGCGCGTCCGGTCACCGTCGTGCTGGACGTCCGGTGGCGGCTCGGCGGTCCACCCGCACGTCAAGACTACGAGGTCAGCCACGTACCTGGCGCTGTGTACGTCGATCTGGACACGGAACTGTCCGCCCCGCCCGGCATCGGCGGCCGGCATCCGCTGCCGGACCCCGAGCGGTTGCAGGAGGTGCTGCGCCGCGCGGGTGTGCGTGAGGGCGGCCGGGTCGTGGCCTATGACGCGGGGGACGGCTCGGTCGCCGCGCGGGCGTGGTGGCTGTTGCGGTGGGCCGGGTATGCCGAGGTCGCGGTGTTGGACGGCGGGTTCGCCGCGTGGGAGGCCGCCGGGCTGCCCGTCACGGCGGAGGAGCCGCCCGCGCTCACCGGTGACGAGGCTGGTGACGTGGTGGTGCGGCCGGGGCAGATGCCCGTGCTGGACGCGGACGAGGCGGCGGCGCTGGCGCGTGAGGGCGTGCTGCTCGACGCACGGGCGGCTGCGCGCTACCGCGGCGAGACCGAGCCGGTGGACCCGAAGGCCGGGCACATCCCCGGCGCTCTCAACGCGCCGACGACCGGCCATGTCGGAGCGGATGGGCGGTGGCTCACGTCCGCGGAGCTGGCGGAGCGGTTCGCTGGGCTCGGTGTGTCCGGTGGCCGTCCGGTCGGGGCGTACTGCGGGTCGGGTGTGACGGCCTCGTCCGTCGTGTTGGCGCTGGAGGTGGCCGGGATCACCTCGGCGGAGAAGCCGGCGGCGTTGTACGCCGGGTCGTGGTCCAACTGGTGCGCGTTGGACCGGGAGGTCGCCACCGGCGACTGACGTGGGTGGTCGGTGGGGTGCGTGCAGCCTGGCCAGCAGGTTGCACGCACTTGGCCGGCCAATCATGTGCAGCCGGCCTGTAGGTCACGTGCAGCCTGGTCAGCAGGTCAGGCGCAGCCTGGTGGAAGGTCGCAGCCTGGCCGGTCGGCCAGGCTGCGGGCGCGCCAGCCGGGCCGTACGCGAGGTCGGGCGGGGGCCGCGTCGGGGCGGGTGAGGGTGTGCCGGTCAGGCGTTCGGGATGCGGTCGAAGCCCTGCTGGACGAGCTTGCGGGCGGTTCCGCAGGTGTCGATCTCCTCGATCGCCAGCACGCTCACCGAGAACGCCTGCGTGATGACGGCCGGGTCGTCGGTCAGCATCACGGTGATCTGGCAGTCCTCCGGGGAGGCGGAGACCTGCCACGCCGTGTTGCCGCCGATCTCGATCTGCTTCTTCTCGCCTTCCTCGTCCACCGCTTCGGGGACCGTCACGATCTGGGTGATGACGGTGGACGGGCCGGTGGTGGTGTGGATGCAGCCGCCGTCCGCCGACGACTTGCCGCCGGTCGCGGCCTCGATGTCGGCGGCCTTGAGGACGCCGCAGGTCTCGAGGCCGGTGGCCTTCTTCCTGGTGGTGATCTTGACGTCGCCCTGCTTCTGGCCGGTGGGGTCGGCGGGCTTCGTCGGCGCCGTGCTGGTGGGCGCCTTCTTCGAGGTCGAGTTCGGTGTCGAGGGGGACGCCGGGTCGGTGGCGGGCGCGTCGCCGCCGGCCACGGCCGAGCCCGTGACCTGTTCGCTGCAGCCCGTGACGGTGGCGAGGGCCAGGCCCAGGGCGAGGAGGAGGGCGGCTGGTCGCAGTTGCATGTCGCCTCTGACCCCTGTTCGGTGAGATCGGTTCCGGTTCGGGGCCCGGAGAGGCGGGCCGAGGCGTCACTGTAGGTGGCGCCGGGGGTCCGGGGCACGCGGGTGGGCGGGTCGCGTCCGAGCTGTGACCAGTCGGATCGGCCGCCGGTGGGTAGGTTGCTGGGCATGGGTAAGCCAGCCGCTGTCGTCTGGGACAGGTCCTTCCTCGCCTACGACCTCGGTGGAGACCATCCGCTGAACCCCGTCCGGCTCGACCTGACGGTGCGGCTGGCCACCGAGCTGGGGGTGCTGGACGGTGTCGAGCTGCTCGCGCCCGAGGCGGCCGGTGACGAGGAGATCGAGCTGGTGCACCTGCCCGGCTACCTGAACGCGGTGCGGGCGGCTCCCACGGCCGGGTGGGACGTCGGGCACGGGCTGGGGACGCCCGACAACCCCGTGTTCGAGCGGATGCACGAGGCGTCGGCGCTGGTGGTGGGCGGGTCACTCGCCGCGGCGCGTGCCATCGCGTCGGGGGAGGCCGACCGGGCGGTCAACATCGCCGGGGGGTTGCACCACGCCATGCCGGACAACGCGGCCGGGTTCTGCGTCTACAACGACTGCGCGGTGGCCATCGAGTGGTTGTTGCGCAGCGGGGTGGAGCGGATCGCCTACGTCGACGTCGACGTCCACCACGGGGACGGGGTGCAGACGGCGTTCTGGGACGACCCGAGGGTGCTGACGATCTCGTTGCACCAGCACCCGATGAGCCTGTGGCCGGGGACCGGGTGGGCGAAGGAACTGGGCGGGGCCGGGGCCGAGGGGAGCGCGGTCAACGTGCCGTTGCCCGTGGGGACGCGGGATGGCGGATGGTTGCGGGCGTTCCACGCGACGGTGCCGTCGTTGCTAGAGGCGTTCCAGCCTGAGGTGCTCGTCACGCAGTGCGGTGTCGACACGCACCAGGAGGACCCACTCGCGGACCTCGCGCTCAGCGTGGACGGCCATCGGGCGATCTACCAGGCGTTCCGGGACCTGGTGACCGAGCGCGGGTACAAGTGGCTCGCGCTCGGCGGCGGTGGGTACGAGCTGCTCAGGGTCGTGCCGCGGTCGTGGACGCACCTGCTGGCCACGGTGCTGGACCGGGACGTCGACCCGGCGACGCCGTTGCCCGCGGACTGGGTCGCGCACGCGACACGCCTCGCGCCGGGCTGGGAGCTGCCGTCGACGATGGGCGACGGATGCGACCCTGGATATCAGCCGTGGGGCGGTGACGTGGAAGATCCGGTGGACAGGGCGATCCGCGACGCGCGCCGGGCGGCGTTCCCGTTGTACGGGCTCGACCCTCACGACCCCAGGGACTGAAGCCGAGATGGGCGCCAGAGATCCGTTCGACTTTCCCCGCCACTGGGAGGCGGACGTCGTCCTCAGCGACGGCGGCACCGTCCACCTGCGGCCGATCACGCCGGACGACGCCGAGAAGCTCCGGGAGTTCCACGGCAGGCTGTCCGAGCGGACGCGGTACTTCCGCTACTTCGGGCCGTACCCGCGGATCCCGCAGCGCGACCTCGACCGGTTCAGCACGGTCGACCACCACGACCGGGTGGCGCTGATCGCGTTGCTCGGTGACGACATCGTCGCCGTCGGCCGGTTCGACCGGCTGCACAACGGGCCGAGCGCCGAGGTCGCGTTCGTCGTCGAGGACGGCCACCAGGGGCGCGGGCTGGGCAGCATCCTGCTGGAGCACCTGGCCGCCGCGGCCAGGGAGGTCGGGCTCACCCGGTTCGAGGCCGAGGTGCTGGCCGAGAACGGGCAGATGGTCCGGGTATTCCGGGACGCCGGCTACCAGGTCAGCAGGGCGTTCGAGGAGGGCGTGCTGCACCTGGAGTTCGCGATCGACCCGACCGACGAGTCCGTCGCCGTCGCGCGGGCCCGTGAGCAGGCCGCCGAGGCGCGCAGCGTGCACAACCTGCTGCACCCGCGCAGCGTCGCCGTCATCGGCGCGTCCACCGATCCCACGAAGATCGGTCACGCGGTCCTCAAGAACCTCCTCGAAGCCGACTTCAACGGCCCCGTCTATCCCGTCAACGCCGAGCACCGCGCCGTGCGGGGCGTGCGGGCGTACCCGACGGTGCTCGACATCCCCGACGACGTCGACCTCGCCGTCGTCGCCGTTCCCGCGGCCAGCGTCGACGAGGTCATGGACGGCTGTCTCGCCAAGGGCGTGAAGGCGCTCGTCGTCGTCAGTTCGGGCTACGGCGAGACGGGACCGGACGGTCTCTCGGCCGAACGCAGGCTCGCCGCCGAGGCGCGGGCGCACGGCATGCGGGTCGTCGGGCCGAACGCGCTCGGCGTCCTCAACCTCGACCCGAAGGTCCGCCTGAACGCGAGCCTCGCGCCACACCTGCCCGCACGGGGCCGGGCGGGCTTCTTCTGCCAGTCGGGCGCGCTCGGCACGGCCATCCTCGCCAACGCCGCGGGCTGGGGGCTCGGGCTGTCGACGTTCGTCTCCGCCGGCAACCGCGCCGACGTCTCCGGCAACGACCTGCTGCAGTACTGGGAGACCGACCCGTCCACCGACGTCGTGCTGCTCTACCTGGAGTCGTTCGGCAACCCGCGCAAGTTCGCGCGGCTCGCGCGCAGGCTCGGCCGCACCAAGCCCATCGTCGCGGTGAAGTCCGGGCGGCACGCGGTCGTCCCCGGTCTCGCCGCCACCGCCGCGAAGGTCGACGAGGCGAGCGTGCAGGCGCTGTTCGAGCAGGCCGGTGTTATCAGGGTCGACTCGCTGGCCCAGCTGTTCGACACCGCGCTCCTGCTCGCGCACCAGCCGTTGCCCGCGGGCAGACGCGTCGCCGTCGTCGGCAACTCCACCGCGATCGGCCTGCTCGCCGCCGACACGCTGCTCGCCCAGGGACTCGACCTGGTCGACGACCCCGTCGACGTCGGCGCCCAGGCCACGCCCGAGGAGTTCGCCAAGGCCGTCAAGGAGTCACTCGACCGGCCGGACACCGACGCGCTCGTCGTCGTGTTCGTGCCGCCGATCGCGGTTCCGGGCAGCGCGTATGCGAGAGCCATCAAAGAAGCGGCGCACAGCACGAAACCGATCGTTTCCACGTTCCTCGCGGTGGAGGGCATTCCGGACGAACTGAAAATGCCTGGCAAGGGCTCGATTCCCAGTTATGCCAGTCCGGAACGCGCCGTGCTCGCATTGGCGCGCGTCACCCGTTACGCGCACTGGCGAGCCGCGCCGCAGGGCACTTTCACCAGACCGGACGGCATCGACACCGCACGGGCACGCTCCTTTGTGGACGGAGTGGCTGAGCAGCGGGAGATCGACGACCTCACCGCGGTCGATCTCCTGAGCTGCTACGGCATCGAGGTCGTGCCATTCCGAATCGCGAACAGCGCCGAGGAAGCCGTCAGCGCGGCCGCGGAACTCGGTTATCCGGTCGCGATGAAAGCCACCAGCGAGCGCCTGCGTCACCGCACGGACCTCATCGGGGTCCGGCTCGACGTCGCCCAGCCGGAGTCGGTCAGGGCCGCCTACCACGACCTGGCGGGGCTGTCCGGCGAGCCGGGCGTGTACGTGCAACGCATGGCCCCCAAGGGAGTCAGCTGCGTCCTGGGCATCCAGGACGACCCGAGCTTCGGCGCGCTGGTCTGGTTCGGACTGTCGGGTCTCGTGAGCGACCTGCTCGGCGACAGGGCCTACCGGGCAGTGCCGCTCACCGACACCGACGCGGCCGAACTCGTCGCCGCGCCGAAAGCGGCTCCTCTGCTCACCGGTTACCGGGGTGACGAACCGGCGGATCTGAAAGCCCTTCAGGAATTGGTACTCCGTTTGGCGGCGCTCGCGGAGGACCTTCCGGAGGTGCGGTCGTTGACGCTTGAACCTGTTCTTGCTTCCGCCGCGGGCGCTTTCGTGAGCAGTGCCCGTGTCGTTGTCGGTCCACCGCCATCTCTGCACGACGTGGGGCCCCGCCGCCTGCGCTGACGGGTTACCGCAACGATTCCGAACGTTTCATTTGTGCGGAACTATGGACACGCGTCCTGCCGCCGCTTAGGTTTCCCGCAACGCCGACAAGCACCACCCTGATGGGTCGGCGCATGCCCGTCTATCGACGCTGCAGAGGGAAAAATGACACCTAGAGCGAACTTCCGCCTGGTTGCGACAACGTGCGCCGCCGCGCTCCTGCTGAGCTCGTGCGGCGGCGGTGACGAGTCCACCATGGTTGGAAAAGTGAGCTCGAGGGACAGCATCTCGATCGCGGTGTCGTACGACCAGCCGGGCCTGTCGGTGCGCAGGCTCGACGGCAGCTACCGCGGGTTCGACGTCGACGTCGCCAAGTTCATCGCGAAGGAACTGGGTGTCACCGAAGACCGGATCACCTGGATGGAGGCGCAGCCCGGCAACAGGGAGACCCTGCTGACCAGCGGTGAGGCCGACATCGTCGTCTCCACCTACTCGATCACGGACAAGCGCAAGGAGATCGTCGACTTCGTCGGCCCGTACTTCGTCGCGGGCCAGGACCTGTTGGTGCGCCTGAACGAGACGCGCATCAGCGGCCCGAAGTCCCTGAACTCCGACCTGAGGTTGTGCTCCACCGCGGGCTCCACCTCCGCCGCGTACGTCAAGGAGCAGTTCGCCAAGGACGTGAACCTCGTCGAGTACGCGAAGTTCAGCGACTGCGTCACCGCGTTGCTGGCCGACAACGTCGACGCCGTCACCACCGACGACGTCCTGCTCGCCGGGTACGCCGCCCAGAACCCCGAGCTGCTGCGAGTGGTGGGGGAGCCGTTCAGCAAGGAGGAGTACGGCGTCGGCCTGCACCGCAACGACCCCACCAGCAAGGCCAAGGTCCAGGCCGCGCTGCAGAAGATGATCGACTCCGGTGCCTGGCGGGAGTCGCTCGAGACGAACCTCGGCTCGTCCGGCTACCAGATCCCGGACCCTCCGACGCTCGTGGGCTGAGCGCACAGGGCGTCACGTAGGCTCACGCCACGTGAACCGCGTCCCGCCGCACCGCGCTGATCGACCCGTTCGCGCGGGCATCCCAGAACACGGCAGAGTCCCGCGTTATTACGCGGTGAAAGCCGAGCTGTTCGACCTCGTGGAAACCCTCGGTGAGGGCACAGTCCTGCCGTCCGAACGAGAGCTCGCCGAACGGTTCTCCGTCTCGCGCGTCACGCTCCGCCAGGCAGTCGGAGAACTGGTCCTCGAAGGCAAGCTGCTGCGCCGCCAAGGCAGCGGAACGTTCGTGGCCCCGCCGAAGCTCGTCCAGCCGCTGGCATTGGTGAGCTACACCGAGGGCATGCGCAGGCAGGGTGTCCAGCCGGACCGCACGGTGATCACGGTCGAACAGCTCGGCGCCGACGAGGGTCTGGCGCGCGATCTGGCGATCGAGACGGGTGACCCGGTGGTGCACCTGGAACGCGTGCTGCTCGCCGACGGCGAACGCATCGGGCTCGAATCGACCTACCTCGGCCTCGGCCGTTTTCCCGATCTGCTGGAGAAGCTCGACCCGGCGGGATCGCTCTACGCCTGCCTCACCGAACGGCTCGGCGTCCGGTTCGCCGAGGCGGAGGAACGGGTCGAGACCGTGCTCGCGACGCCCAGGGAGGCGTTGCTGATCGGCACGAACCCCGCGTTGCCGATGTTGTTGCTGCACCGCGTGACCTACGACCTCGACGGGCGGCCGATCGAACGCGCCCGGTCGCTGTACCGGGGTGATCGGTTCAGCTTCGTCGCGAGGCTGCACGCCGACCGATAGCCGCAGTGCGCAACCCTCTGTCCACAGTGGACCGGAACTTCTTTCGGGCCCCAACGGGTTCATTTTCCCGGTGACTGCGGGTTACCGCACCTCGTGTGAGAACAGGGAGATACCGCCCGTTCGCACTCGTTTCCCGTGCGCGACGCGGCGGTACTGTTGATGGTACGAACTCAGGATCTCCGCAACGGTGCGGGAGGAGCGGGGGTGTGCCGTGTCATTCAAGGCGGAGTTCCTCGCTGAACTCGAAGACTGCCTGCGCGGCTACGGCGCCGTCCCGGTGAGCAATCCCGACGCCCTCGCCGTGTTCATCGAGTTCGTGCGAGCTCTTCCGGAGACCGATGGGAAACTGCGCTGCCTCGAAGGCGTCGACCAGGGTTCCGGGTCGTTCTGGAACAACCCCGCGGTGTGGTGGGAGCAGGTCCCGCGGTTCGGCGCGGGCCAGTCGCGCTGCGGGTCGGTGGAGTGCCGCAAGCTGCTGGACGACATGCTCGACGAGGCGATCAGCGACGAGATCGACGTGCTGGAGATGGAGATCCGCGAACTGCCCGGCTGACGGGACGGGTGCGGACATGCCTGCCGGCGCCGTCGCCTGTTACGGCCACGACGCCGGGGCTTCGACACCTACTTGACGGCGACCAGCGACTTGAAGAGTTCCCGATAGCGGTGGAGGGCCAGTCGCAGGTCCTCGGTCTGTGGATCACGGTTTCCCTCGAGCTGCTCGGTGAGGGACCGGTGCCGGGCGGTGAGCTCCTCGATCGCCCGCGTCACGAGCTGGTCGGCCTTGCGGACAGCCGACTTCGGGTCGTCCACGAAGTCGTACTGCACGGCCTTCCACTCGTCCTCGAGCTTGCCGGCCGTCCGGTTCCCGGCAGCGGAGTCCTGCGCCCGCTCGGACGAGGTCCGGTCGGTCGCCGTCCGGTCGGACGCCGTGTGGTCGGTCGCCGTCCGGTCGGACGCGGTGTGCTGCGAAGGAACGTGGTGCTGTGCCTGGGTCTGCTGGCGCTGACCCTGTTCCGGCAGCCGCTCGGTGTGCTGCGTGCGGTCCACGTGCCGCTCGGCCTGCTGCGTCCGGTCGGACTGCGAGCCGCGCTCGGTGCGCACCGAACTGTCCGTGTGCTGCGGCCTCGCCGAGGCAGGCGTGGGAACCGCCGCGTGGGTGGGGGTCTCAGACATCGGACTTCTCCTTTCGCACGGCCCTGTGCTCCTCGCGGGTGTCGGCGCCGTGTTCGAGCAGGTCGGTGAAGATCTCGCGGTAGTGCACCATCGCGGTGCGCAGGTCCTCGGTGCTCGCCTCGCCGATCTCGTGGCGTTCCGAGATGTCGTGCGCCTTGCGGTAGTGCTCCAGAGTGCGCGCGTGCTCGACCGACAGCACGCTCAGCTGCGCCTCGTACCCCTCGGTGGGGTAACCGCGTTCGGCCATCAGGTCGGTCACGAGCCGGTCGGCGTCCGCGATCGCGCTCTCCGGCGAGTCGACGAACTTGGCCTGGACGTCGGCCCAGTGCTGGCGGTAGCTGTCCTGTGCCGAAGCGGAAAGCGGCCTCAGGTCGAACTCGCTGTGGCGGTGCTCCCGCTCCGCGAGCTCCCTCTCCGCGGCGGTCCTGCTGTCGCTCTGCGACACCGCGCGGTCGTACTCGGGGCCGAAGCGGTCGCGCAGCTTCTTGCGCTGCATGGCGGGCCTCAGCACGAACGCGAGTACCACCAGCACCACAACAACCGCGACCACCAGGCCGATGATGGCGCCCGTTGACATGGAAAAACCTCCAAGACAGGCTGGGTAAGAGCTGTCCGGAGGCTTTCCCACGCGACTTCCCGGCAAACATTCAACCCTTGATACAAACCACCTGCTTGAGCTTCGCGACCACCTCGACGAGGTCGGACTGGTTCGCCATCACGGTGTCGATGTCCTTGTAGGCGCCCGGAATCTCGTCCACGACACCGGAGTCCTTGCGGCACTCCACCCCGCTCGTCTGGGCGGCCAGGTCGTCGGTCGTGAACGTCTTGCGGGCCTTGGTGCGCGACATCCTGCGGCCGGCGCCGTGCGACGCCGACTCGAACGAGTCGGGGTTCCCGAGCCCGCGCACGATGTACGAACCGGTGCCCATCGAGCCCGGGATGATGCCCAGCTCGCCACGACCGGCGCGGATCGCTCCCTTGCGCGTCACCAGCACGTCCTCACCGAAGTGGTTCTCCTCGGCGACGTAGTTGTGGTGCGCCGAGATCGGCTCCTCGAAGGCGACGTGCGGGAACTCGGCGCGCAGCACGTCGCACACCAGGCGCAGCATGACGGCGCGGTTGCGCCGCGCGTAGTCCTGCGCCCAGTACAGGTCGTGCCGGTACGCCGCCATCTCCGGCGTGCCCGAGAGGAACACGGCGAGGTCCGGGTCCGGCAGCTCGGCGTTGTGCGCGAGGGTGCGCGCCACCGCGATGTGGTGCTGCGCCAGCTCGTTGCCGATTCCCCGCGACCCCGAGTGCAGCATCACCCACACCCGCTGGTCGGTGTCGAGGCAGACCTCCAGGAAGTGGTTGCCGCCGCCGAGCGTGCCCATCTGGTGCATCGCCTTGTCCGCACGTGCCTTCACGGCCGGTGTCAGGTCGTCGAACCGCTTCCAGAACGTCGACCAGTCGGACGCGTCCCTGTCGGTGAACGCCGTCGCCTTGTGCTGGCCGAACCCGACGGGGACGGTGGCCTCCATGCGGGACCGCAGACCGCGCAACGTGTCCGGAAGGTCGCTCGCCGTGAGCGACGTGCGCACGGCGGTCATGCCGCAGCCGATGTCCACGCCGACGGCCGCGGGGGAGACGGCGTCGCGCAACGCGATCACCGAGCCCACCGTGGCGCCCTTGCCGTAGTGCACGTCCGGCATGACCGCGACGTGCTTGAAGGCCCAGGGCAGCGCGGAGATGTTCTGCAGCTGCCGCAGGGCGAACTCCTCGACCTCGTCCGGCCGAGTCCACATGCGGATGTCCACGTTCTTGCCGCGGACCAGGGTTGCTGCCATGCCCACGAGGTTAGGCGGCGTTTCGCTTGCTCCACAAAGCAGTTTCCGCCGAGGCGGACACGAACTCCCAGGTTCCCCTGCGCACCTTGGCCTTGCCCATGTCACCTCCGATGCCCGTGACGAACGCGCGCACGACCGGGAGGTCGTCGACATCGGCGATCAGGATCGCCTTGTCCTGCAACGTGATGCTGCCGCCGCCGAGCGTCTCGCGGGCCACCGCGTCGTTGAGCAGCCCTTGCCGGACCTGCTGCGCGGTGACGCCGGGGACCTCGACCTGGACGGCGTCGACCGCGGGGGAGCTCGCGGGCAGGAAGCGGAACGTCAGCACCGACTCCTGCCGGAAGCGCTTCGCGACCGTCCCGGCGGCGTGTCGCAGGCTCTGTTCGTTCAGCGTCACGTCGAACTTGCGGGAGCGCTCGAACGTCAGCTGCTGCCGGTCGCCCGACCAGAACACGCCGTCGAGCAGCGTCGACCCGGCGGTGGCGCCGCCGTTGGCCAGCACGATGCCGCGCACCTCGTGGTCGAACCGCACGAGCCGGTCGCGCAGCCGTGGGTCGTCCGGGTCGGTGATGGTCGCGGTGTTGTTCGTCGCGAAGATCTCCGGGAACGGCAGCGGCGACCCCGCCGCGGTGCCGGTGGAGATCCCGAACGCCAGTACGGACATGACTGCCACGAGAAGCTTTCGCATGGCGCACAACGTATTGTCCCGGCGGGCCCGGGGACACCCCGTTCCACCCTGCGGGTGACCGGTTGCGAGGGCGGCGTTGACACGCCGATCAAACCTGAAAATACTTCAGCTCATGGAACGCGTGTGTGTCATCGGGGCGGGGTCGTCCGGTATCGCCGCATGTCAGGTGCTCAGCGCCCGCGGCATCGAGTACGACTGCCTGGAGCTGGGCTCCGAGGTCGGTGGCAACTGGCGCTACCAGAACGACAACGGCATGTCGTCGGCGTACCGCTCGCTCCACATCAACACCTCGCGGCAGATGATGGAGTTCAAGTCGTACCCGATGCCGTCGCACCTGCCGGTGTACCCGTCGCACTTCCAGATCGCCGAGTACTTCGACGACTTCGTGAAGCACTTCGGGTTCCGCGACCGCATCCGGTTCCGCACGGAGGTCGTGTCGGTCACCGCGGCGCCGGGCGGCTACACCGTCACGTCCAGGGACCGCGACAGCGGCGAGGAGACCTCGCGGGTCTACCGGTCGGTGATCGTCGCCAACGGCCACCACTGGTCGCCCCGGATGCCCGAACCGGCCTTCCCCGGCTCGTTCGACGGCGAGGAGATCCACGCGCACCACTACAAGACGCCCGAGCCATTCGCGGACAAGCGGGTCCTCGTCCTCGGCATCGGCAACTCGGCCTGCGACATCGCGGTCGAGACCTCGCGCGTCTCCAAGCGCACGTTCCTGGCGATGCGGCGTGGCGCGCACATCATGCCGAAGTACCTGTTCGGGATGCCGACCGACCACCTGACGACGTCACCGCTCGCCCGGTTCGCGCCGAAGTGGCTGCAGACGCTGTCGATGTCGATGATGCTGCGGCTGTCCCGCGGCAAGCTCTCCGACTACGGCCTGCCGGAGCCGTCGCACGGCGTCTTCTCCGCGCACCCGACGGTGTCCGACGACCTGCTGACCCGGCTCGGCCACGGCGACATCACGGTGAAGCCGAACGTGCGGGAGCTCGACGGGTCCGGTGTCGTGTTCGAGGACGGCAGCCGCGAGGACATCGACGTGATCTTCTACTGCACCGGGTACAAGTTCGACTTCCCGTTCCTGGACGGCGCGGAGTTCCCGGCCGTGTCGTCGGAGGACAACGAGGTGTCGCTGTACCGGCGGGTCGTGGACCCCGACCACCCCGGGCTGTACTTCGTCGGCCTCATCCAGCCGCTCGGCGCGATCATGCCGCTGGCGGAGGCCCAGGCCGAGTGGATCGCCGACCTGGAGTCGGGCCGGGCGGCGCTGCCGCCGGTGCCGGAGATGAAGGCCGAGATCACCTCCTACCGGGAGGGGCTGCGGCGCCGGTACATCGCCTCGAAGCGGCACACGGTCGAGGTCGACTTCCTCCACTACCAGCGCGAGCTGAAGGCCGAGCGGAAGGCGGGCGCCGCCCGCGTCTGACCGCGCCGCAGGCGTGAGCCCGGCCGCGGATGGGTACGGTCGGGGTGTGTCGTCGAGTGCTCAGGTGATCGTTCTCAACGGCGGGTCGAGCTCGGGCAAGTCGGGGATCGCGAGATGCCTGCAGGCGGTCCTGCCGGAGGCGTGGCTCGCGATCGGCGTCGACACGCTGATCGACGTGATGCCCGCCCGGCTTCAGCTCGGGTCGGAGGGCATCGGGTTCGCCGACGACGGCGACGTCACCACCGGGGCCGAGTTCCGGCTGCTCGAGGACGCGTGGATGGCCGGGGTCGCCGCGATGGTGCGCGCCGGGGCACGGGTCGTCGTGGACGACGTGTTCCTCGGCGGGGCCGAGTCGCGGGAGCGGTGGGAGAAGGCACTCGACGGGCTCGCCGTCGTGTGGGTCGGGGTGCGGTGTGATGCCACCGTCGCCGCGGGCCGCGAGCTCGCGCGCGGGGACAGGGTCGTCGGGATGGCCGCGGTGCAGGCCGACCTGGTGCACCGCGGGATGACCTACGACGTCGAGGTCGACACGGCGACGGCCGAGGCGGCGGAGTGCGCGGAGATCATCGCGGAGTGGGTCCGGCGGGCGCCTCGCCAGACCTCTCACTGACCGGGCGTCAGCAGCACTCGCAACAGGTGCAGCACTCGTCCACGGCTCTCACCTCCCCTCCGGTGGGCACCACGGCGCACACGAGCCGACCATGTCCGCCAGGTCCGTGCGGAGCCGCGCGAGCCGCGCCATATCGGCGTCGATCTCGGCCATGTGCCGCCGCAGCAGCTCGTCGGCCGGTTCGCACGGGCACTCACCCGTGTCGCGGACGGCGAGCAGCGACGAGATCTCCCGCAACGTCAGCCCCAGACGCTGGCAGTCGCGGATGAACCGGATGCGGTCCGCGGCCGACGACGGGTACTGCCGGTAGCCGGAGGGCGTGCGAGGCGGAGGTGCCAGCAGACCCGCGCGCTCGTAGTAGCGCACGGTGTCCGGTGGCACCCCGGCCTCCCGGGCGAGCTCGGCGACTCTCATGCACCCACGCTAAACCTGTGAGTGCACTCCAAGGTCAAGCCGTCAGTGCACGCCGAGCACGCCGTCGACCCGGCGGGGGATCCCGAGCGGGTTCGCGTCCCGCAGCTCCGGGGGCAGCAGCGCGTCCGGCCACGACTGGTACGTCACCGGGGCGACCCAGCGGCGGATCGACGTGGCGCCCACCGACGTGTGCAGCGGGTTCGTCGTCGCGGGCCACGGGCCGCCGTGGTGCTGGCCCCACGCCACCGCGACACCGGTCGGCCAGGCGTTGAAGATCAACCGGCCCGCGACGCGCTGGAGGATCTCCGCGATCGCACCGGCCTCCGCGTGGTCGGACTCGGCGGCGTGCACCGTGCCCGTCAACGAACCCGGCAGCTTCGCCAGCGCGGAGTGCAGCTCCGCGGGCGACGAGTACGTCACGACCAGCGCCGCCGGGCCGAAATGCTCCTCGGTCAGCTTCCCGACGTTCTCCTCGAACACCGCCACCGGGACGCTGAACAGCCGCGGCGCCACGGCCCACGCCTGGTCGGGACGCTCACCCGTGGACACGGCGGACACCAGGTCCGACGCCGCCAACGCGTCCGTGGAAGCCGTGTACGAGTCGCACATCCGCTCGGTCAGCATCGCGCCGCCCGAGGTCGCCGCGACCGCCTCGCCCAGCGCGGGCACCAGGTCCTCCGGCGCGAACACCAGACCGGGGTTCGTGCAGAACTGCCCGACGCCCATCGTCAGCGACGCCGCGAACCCGGCGGCGATGTCCTCTCCCGCCGCCGCGCCGGGCAGGATCACCGTCGGGTTGACGCTGCCCAGCTCACCGTAGAACGGGATGGGGTCCGGTCGTCCCTGCGCGAGGTCGAACAGCGCACGACCGCCCGCCGTCGAACCGGTGAAGCCGACCGCGCGGACGGCGGGGTGCTGCACCAGCGCCACACCGGCCTGGGTGCCGTAGACGATGCCGAACACACCTTCGGGCGCACCTGCCTCGCGCAACGCGTCCGTGACGATCCGCGCCGTCTCGCGCGAGGTGGCCGGGTGTGCCGAATGTGCCTTCACCACAACGGAACACCCGGACGCCAGCGCGGACGCGGTGTCGCCGCCGGCCACCGAGAACGCGAACGGGAAGTTCGACGCCGAGAACACCGCGACCGTCCCGAGTGGACGGAGCACGCGCCGCAGCACCGGCCGCGGCGGGATGATGTCCGGGTCCGCCGAGTCCAAAGTGGCCTCGACGTAGCTGCCCTCGCGCAACACCTCCGCGAACAGCCGCAGCTGGTTCGTCGTGCGCTTCAGCTCCGTCGTCAGTCGCGGCGCGCCCAGCGCCGTCTCGCCGTCGGCCGTCGAGACCAACAGCTCCGACTCGGCGTCCAGCGCGTCCGCGACCTTCTCCAGCACCACGGCCCTGTCCGCCGCCGCGACCGCCGACCAGGCGGGGAACGCGACAGCCGCCGCCGAGGCGATGCGGTCCACCTCCGTGCCCGGGCTCTCGGCGACCGGGTCGCCGATCGGCTCCCCGGTCCTCGGGTCGTACCCCTGCACGAGGTCGCTCATCGTCCCGCCTCCTTGGCCGCCGTGTCGAAGTCGGGGCCGCACCAGGCGCCGCCCACGTACTTCGCAGCGTACGACGAGGGGTCGAGCTCGCCGTCCCGCGCCAGCACCTCCGGCGCGTACGTCTCGGAGTCGTCCTGCGGCTCGTACCCCAGCGCGCGGGCCTCGTCGAGAGAGAACCAGCCGCGCTTGTTGGCGGACACACCCCACACGACCCGGAAACCCGGTGACGGAACGGAAAGACACGCCTCGCACAGGCGCGCGCAGTCGTCCGGCGACAGCCACGACGCGAGCATCCGCACGTCAAGCGGCTTTTCGAAGCACGAACCGATGCGCAGCGCGATCACGTCCATGCCGTACCGGTCGGCGTAGAGCGACCCGAGCGCCTCCTTCGCCACCTTGGACACGCCGTAGTAGGTGTCCGGACGTGGGAAGAGGTAGTCGCCGGCGGTGCCGTTGGCGCGTTCGACGTAGCCCACGGCATGGTTGGAACTGGCGAGGACGACGCGCCGCACACCGGACCGCCGTGCGGCTTCCAGCACCGTGTGCGTGCCGTCGATGTTGACGTGCAGGATCTTGTCCCACGACTCTTCGAGGCTGTAACCACCGAGGTGGATCACCGCGTCGACGTCCCGCGTCGCGGCCTCCATCGTGGCCATGTCGGTCAGCGTGGCCTGGACGATCTCGACGTTCTCCCCCTCGGCGGCCGCGGGGAGCTCCGCGATGTCGAGCAGCCGCAGGACACGGCCTTCCGCGGCGAGCCGGGAACGCAGGAACGTTCCCACCCTGCCGGCGGCGCCGGTGATCAGGATGCGTGCGGTCACAATGGTGGACCCCTCCGTCGTCGTCGGATGTTCAGCGGCCGAACTGGCGGAGCAGCTCGGTGATGGTCCTCGCGGCGTCCAGCAGGGCGGCGACGACCTGCCGCTCGTGGTCGGGATCGAGCCTGCCGAGCGGGACCGAGCAGCTCATCGCGTCGAGCACGGGGTTGCGGTACGGCAGCGCCACCGCGAAGCAGCCGAGGCCCGGCGTGTTCTCCTCGCGTTCGTGGGCGTAGCCGGCGTTGCGGAACCCGGCCAGCTGCTCGTGCAGCGCAGCCCGGTCCGTCACGGTGTTCTGCGTGAGCGGCGCCAGCTCGGCGGGGAGGATCTGGTCGATCTCCTCCGGCGTGCGCGTCGAGAGCACGGCCTTGCCCAGCGACGTCGAGTGCGCGGGCAGCCGGCGGCCGACGCGGGAGACGACGCGCAGGTGGTGCTCGGACTCGCGGCTGGCCAGGTAGACGACGTCCGCGCCGTCCAGCCTGGCGAGGTGCACCGTCTCGTTGACCTGCTGGCGGACCTGCTCCATCACGCGGATCGCCGCCCGCACCACCGGGTCGTGGTCGAGGTAGGACGTGCCGACGAGCAGGGCGCGCACGCCGATGCCGTACGTGCCCCGGTCCGAGTCGACCTCGACCCAGCCGCGCGCCACCAGCGTCTGCAGCAGCATGTAGAGGCTGGACTTGGGGTAGCTGAGCTCGCGGTGCAGCTCCGTCAGCGTCAGCCTGCGATCGGACGCGGACAACACCTCCAGCAGCTCCACCGTCCGGTCGGCGGACTTCACCGCACCCGGACGAGCCGTGCCCTTGTCGATCGGCGACGCCACCTGGCCTCCTCGGGAACCGTGCCGCGACACGGCCTTGACACGTTGCTGTGCCGATTCTTACAGTCCTGCAACAGGTTCACAAGTACGACTGTGGTTCATATACCTGAATAAGCAGGGCCACCACGACTCTCACTGGGTGACAGCGGTGCGGCCACCCGGCCACCAAGACGTGGGCTCGACGGCTAGTGGCGGCGGTGCCGTCGACACCCACCCCGTGAGGCGGCGCCGCCGGCGTCGCCTCACGGGAACCCCTCCGGTCCGGCGACACGGTCGGGACGGGCATCGTGCCGGCCGGTGCGTTGCCGGCGCTGGTGCCGAGCCTCGTCGTGCACCTGTCGCTGCAGAAGTCCTTTCTGCGTGGGATCACCACCGGAGCGATCAAGGGATGAGTGTGTAGGTATGCGACTCGATGGTGTGCTGTTCTTCCCGGTGACGCCCTTCGACACCGAGGGGAACATCGCCTACGACGTGCTGGCCGAGCACATCGAGCACGGTGTCTCCGCCGGACCGGGCGCGGTGTTCGTCGCGTGCGGCACCGGCGAGTTCCACGCGCTGGGCCTGGAGGAGTTCGAACGGGCGGTCGCCGTGGCGGTCGAGACCACGGCGGGCAGGGTGCCCGTGTTCGCGGGTGCGGGAGGCTCGGTCGTCGCGACCAAGGAGTTCATCCGGGCCGCTGAACGCTCCGGCGCCGACGGCGTCCTGCTCCTGCCGCCCTACCTGGTCACCAGCCCCGACGCCGGTCTCGTGCGGTACGTGGCCGAGTCCGCCGCCGTCACCGGGTTGCCGATCATCGTGTACCAGCGCAACAACGCGCGGTTCACCCCGGAGTCCGCCGTCGAGGTCGCGCGGATCCCGAACGTCGTGGGCTTCAAGGACGGCCTCGGAGACCTCGACCAGATGCAGCGCGTCGTGCTCGCGGTCCGCGCCGCCGTCGACAAGCCGTTCCAGTTCTTCAACGGCCTGCCCACCGCGGAGATGACGCAGCTCGCGTACCGGGGCATCGGCGTCGAGCTGTACTCGTCGGCGGTGTTCTGCTTCGCACCGGAGATCTCGATCGGCTTCTACAACGCCGTGCGCGTGGGTGACACCGAGCTGACGAACCGCTTCCTGCACGAGTTCTACAAGCCTCTCGTCGAGCTGCGCGACAAGGTCCCCGGCTACGCCGTCTCGCTGGTCAAGGCGGCGGTGCGGGCGAACGGCCTCGACGTCGGCGGCGTGCGCGCGCCGCTCGCCGACCCGTCGGACGAGCACCTCGCCGCCCTCGACAAGATCATCGCCGCCGGCCGGGCCCTGCTGGCCTGAGGGGGAACCGTGAAGATCACCGAGATCGTCCTGACGCCCGTCGCCTTCCGCGACCCGCCGCTGCTGAACGCGGCCGGAGTGCACGAGCCGTGGGCGCTGCGCACGATCGTCGAGGTGCACACCGACGAAGGCATCTCAGGGCTGGGGGAGACGTACGGCGACCTCGCACACCTGGAGCGCTCACGGTCCGTTGTGGACGCTCTGATCGGTCTGGACGTCTTCGCCCTCAACGAGATGCACGCACGGGTCGCGGCCCTGTTGGGCGGCGAGGTCGGGCTGGACAAGCACGGGCTGACGGGCGACATCACCGCCGAAAGCACCGTGGACCGCGTGTACTCGCCGTTCGAGGTCGCCTGCCTGGACATCCAGGGCAAGGCGCTGGGACGCCCGGTCCACGACCTGCTGGGCGGCGCTGTCCGGTCGGCCGTGCCGTACTCCGCCTACCTGTTCTACAAGTGGGCAGGGCACCCCGGCGGCGAGCCGGACGAGTGGGGTGAGGCCGTTGACCCCGCCGGGATCGTGGCGCAGGCCCGCACGCTGGTCGACGCGTACGGGTTCGGGTCGATCAAGCTCAAGGGCGGTGTCTTCCCGCCAGAGCAGGAGGTCGAGGCGATCCGGGCGTTGCGCGAGGCGTTCCCGGACCACCCGCTGCGGCTCGACCCCAACGCGGCCTGGACGCCCGCGACGTCGCTGAAGGTCGCCCGGGAGCTCGACGGGGTGCTGGAGTACCTGGAAGACCCGACACCGGACATTCCCGGCATGGCCGAAGTCGCCGCGACGGCCCCGATGCCGCTGGCCACCAACATGTGCGTCGTCGCGTTCGAGCACCTCCGGCCGTCGGTGGAGCGGAACGCCGTGCAGGTGGTCCTGTCCGACCACCACTACTGGGGTGGCCTGCAGCGGTCACGGCAGCTCGGCATGATCTGCCAGACGTTCGGCATCGGCCTGTCGATGCACTCGAACTCGCACCTCGGCATCTCGCTGGCCGCGATGACGCACCTCGCCGCCGCCACGCCGAACCTGAACTATGCCTGCGACACGCACTACCCGTGGAACGCGGCCGACGAGGTGGTCGAGCCCGGTGTCCTGTCCTTCGTGGACGGAGCCGTGCCGGTGCCCAAGTCGCCGGGGCTCGGTGTCTCGCTCGACCGCGACGCGCTGGCCCGGCTCGCCGAGAACTACACCCGGTGCGGCATCACGGCCCGCGACGACACGAGCTACATGCGCAAGTTCGACCCGAGCTACGAGAGGAAGCGACCCCGGTGGTGAAGTCGGTTGTCCACGCGTATCCGTGGGACCTGATCGGTGACCCGGACGCCGTGGCGCGCTACCAACGCCTCGGCGTCGACGCCATCGCTCTGGCCGCGTCGTACCACACAGTGCGGGCCGCGACACCGCTGCACCCGGTGCATCGGCTGGTCGACGCCCGGCACGCCGCGCTTTACCTGCCGGTGCGTGCCGAGAAGTACGGGCGACTTGTGCCAGCCGAACCGTCCTGGATGGACGGTTCTGACTCGTTCGGCGAAGCGTCCGCACTGGTGCGCGGTGCCGGGTTGCCGGTGTACGCGTGGACTGTGCTGACGCACAACTCGCGCTTGGGCGACCTGCACCCGGACGTGACCGTGGTGAACGCGTTCGGCGACCGCTACCCGTACGCGCTGTGCACCTCCCAGCCGGACGTGGTCGAGTACGCGTCCGCGCTGGTCTCCGAGGTGCTGGAACTCGGTGCGCCGGACGGGGTCATCCTGGAAGCCTGCGGGCCGCTCGGGTTCTTCCACGGCGGCCACCACGAGAAGACCGAGGGCACCGACTGGAACGCGGTGCAGCAGAAGCTCCTCTCGCTCTGCTTCTGCGGTTCGTGCACCGCCCTGTACGCCGACCCGGAGGCACTGCGCGCCGCCGTCCGGGCCGGTGTCGACCGCGGCGCTCCCAGCGTCGAGGAAGCGTTGGGGGCGCTCGCGGACGACGTCCGGTCCGTGCGCACCGGAGCGGTGCGGGCGTTGCGGCGCAAGCTCGTCAGCCAGATCCGTGCCGCGGCGCCCTCGGTCCGCGTCGGCCTGCACGTGACAGCGGACCCGTGGGGCACCGGGCCGTTCGCGACCGTCGCCGGGGGAGTGGACGCCGACGTCGACGTCCTCACGGCGATGTGCTGGCCCGGCTCGGAGGTCGCGGTGCCCGGCATCGAGGCGCTGCGGGCGGTCGCGCCGGACACCCGGATCGCCGCGTACGTGCTGGGGTTGCCGCCGAAGCCCGCGGACGGGGCCGTGCTGACGAAGGAATGGCTGGCGTACCTCGACGCCGGGGTGGAGGAGTTCCACCTCTATCACGGAGGACTGGCGTCCGCTGCCCGCCTGGAGGCGCTGCGCGAGGCCGTCACCGCCGTGTCGCGGCAACTGTGAAGGGAAGTCGCTGCAACCCGTCGTGGCCGCGGTTCCGTCCTTGGTGCATGAGGCACATAGGAACCGTAGTTGGCACTGGCGTCCTGCTGCTGGTCATCTCGGCCTGTGGCAGTGCGCAGAACGCGAGCACCGGTGCGGGTGGCGGTCCGACGTTGCCCACCGCCGCGCCGACCGCGCCGTCGGAGCCCTCCGAGGCGCCACCCGGCATCGCCCCCGGTGAGCTGCCGCCGGACGGCAAACCCGTCACGAAGATCGACGCCAGCAACCTGGCGCCCGACCAGCCGCGCACCGCGTGGACGCAGGGCGACGGCAAGACCCTCGGCGTCATCGGTCAGGAAGGCGGCTGTGGCAAGGCCAGCGCGTCCGTGCTGGAGGAGACCGCGCAGTCGGTGAAGGTCGAGCTGGTCGAGACCACGCCACTGACCAAGCAGATGTGCACCATGGACATCCGCTTCCCCCCGCTGACGGTGCAGCTGGCCGAACCCCTCGGTGAACGCACGCTCGTGCTGACGTCACGGCAGGAGCAGAAGTAGACCTCCCTCCCCCTGGTGCCCGGCCGGCACCTGCCCCGCCGGCCGGGCACCGCCCACTTCACCGGGACCCCTTGTCCCGGTTTGCGAGGATGGTGCGCATGAGAAACGCCGTCGCTGTCGTTGCTCTCGCCGCCCTGCTCACCGGCTGCTCGTCCGGCACACCCGGAGCCGGCTCGCAGGAGTCCGGCTCGCCGGGGTCCGGGTCCGCGACGGGCACGTCCGCACCGGGTTCGACCGGCTCGTCCGGCACGAACCCCACGGACACCACGGTGCGGCCGCCCGTCTCCATCTCGGAGCAGAAGCCCGTCGTACCGCCCGACGCCACGCCCGTACCGGGCGACAAGGTCAATGCGACATCGTTGTCAGACCTCTACCGCGCCGAGGCGTACGTCTTCGGCGACGGCCGTGACGTCGAGGTCTTCGGCCTCGGCGGCAACTGCAAGGAGGCGCGCGCGGAGGTGACCGCCGAGTCCGCCCAGGTCGTCCAGATCACCTTGGTCACGGTCACCAAGCAGCCTCCCGGCACGATGTGCACGCACGAGGTGCGTCAGGTACCGCTGACCGTCCGGCTCTCCGCGCCGCTGGGAGACCGGCAGCTCGCGCTCGACGTCAGGGAAGAGATGGGCTGACACGTGGATCTTCGGCTGGGAGACCGCACGCTGCGCGTGTACGACCACGGTGACGGCGTGCCGGTGTTCTGGCACCACGGCACACCCAACCTCGGCCTGCCACCGGAACCGCTGTTCCGGCCGGGTGTGCGCTGGGTGTCGTACGACAGACCTGGCTACGGCGGGTCGACCCCGGTACCGGACCGCACGGTCGCGTCCGCCGCAGCTGATATATCGCATATCGCCGACGCGCTCGACATTCCGCGGTTCGGGGTCTTCGGACACTCCGGCGGCGCACCACACGCCCTCGCGTGCGCCGCCCTGCTCCCGGACCGCGTGACCGCCGTCGTCGCCGGCGCGTCCCTCGCCCCGTTCGGCGCCGGCGGCCTCGACTGGTTCGACGGCATGGTCGCCTCGGGGAAGGCGTCGCTGCGGGCCGCCGCCGCGGGCCGGGAGGAGAAGGAACGGCACGAGAGCTCCGGCGTCGAGTACGAGATGGAGTTCACCGAGGCCGACCTCGCCACGTTGCGAGGCAAGTGGTCGTGGTTCGGGAAGGTCGTCGAGCCCGCGCTGAGCAACGGCCCCGGCCCGTTGATCGACGACGACCTCGCCTACGTCCGGCCGTGGGGCTTCGACCCGGCGTCCATCACCGTGCCGGCCCTCCTGCTGCACGGCGGGCGCGACGGCATCTGCCCGCCTTCGCACGGCCGGTGGCTCGCGTCCCGCATCCCGGGGGCGGAGCTGCGCCTGACCCCGGACGACGGCCACATCTCGGTGCTGGACCACGCGCAAGCCGCACTCGACTGGCTCCTGGCGCACTCGACGTCGACAGCTCCGCAAGCTTGAGGTTGATCGCGTCAACGTCGAGGTCGACTCGGGCAACATCGACGTGATGACGACGGACGTCGACAGCGCTCTCCGCAGTCGACGTCGTGGTTGATGCTGTGGTTGACGTGGTGGTCGACATCGACGGCGTCCACATTGACCCACTGCCGACATTGATCAGGCCGTCGACATCAACGTCGACATCGACGTTGACGACCTGGTTGACAGCGGTGTCCGGTCGACATCGACATAGACATCACGTCGACATCGACGTCAGGCACGTCGCACCTGGATCAACGCGACGCCCCCGGCCGAACGCGAGGTTCGGCCGGGGGCGTCAAGCCGGGTCTAGCGGCGGAAGCTGATCTGCAGCGTCGGGGTCGACGTCTCCGCGAAGAAGTCGTTGCCCTTGTCGTCGACGACGACGAACGCCGGGAAGTCCTCCACCTCGATCTTCCACACCGCTTCCATGCCCAGCTCGGCGTACTCGAGCACCTCGACCTTGCGGATGCAGTCCTGCGCGAGCCGCGCCGCCGGGCCACCGATCGAGCCCAGGTAGAACCCGCCGTAGCTCTGGCAGGCCGCCGTGACCTGCTTGGAGCGGTTGCCCTTGGCGAGCATCACGAGCGACCCGCCCGCGGCCTGGAACTGCTCGACGTAGGAGTCCATCCGGCCTGCCGTCGTCGGGCCGAACGAGCCGGAGGCGTAGCCCTCGGGCGTCTTGGCCGGGCCGGCGTAGTAGACCGGGTGGTCCTTGAGGTACTGCGGCATCTCCTCGCCGGCGTCGAGCCGTTCCTTGATCTTGGCGTGCGCGATGTCGCGGGCCACGACCAGCGGACCGGTCAGCGAGACGCGGGTCTTGACCGGGAGCTTGGTCAGGACCTCGCGGATCTCCGCCATCGGGCGGGTGAGGTCGATGCGGACGACCTCGTCGGACAGGTCCTCGCCCTCGACGTCGGGCAGGAACTGCGCCGGGTCGCGCTCCAGCTGCTCCAGGAAGACGCCCTCGGGCGTGATGCGCGCCTTCGCCTGGCGGTCGGCCGAACAGGACACCGCGATGCCGACGGGGCACGAGGCGCCGTGGCGGGGGAGGCGGATGACGCGGACGTCGTGGCAGAAGTACTTGCCGCCGAACTGCGCACCGATGCCGAAGTTCCGGGTCAGCTCCAGGACCTGCTGCTCCAGGTCGGTGTCGCGGAACGCGTGTCCCAGCGGCGAGCCCTCGGTGGGCAGCTCGTCGAGGTAGCGGGCCGACGCGAGCTTCGCGACCTTGAGGTTCTGCTCGGCGGACAGGCCACCGACGACGACGGCCAGGTGGTACGGCGGGCAGGCCGCGGTGCCGAGCGAACGCAGCTTCTCGTCGAGGAACGACGCCAGGCGCTTCGGGTTCAGCAGCGCCTTCGTCTCCTGGTAGAGGAACGTCTTGTTCGCGCTGCCGCCGCCCTTGGCCATGAACAGCAGCTCGTAGACGGGGTCCTGGCCGGGCTTGTGGAACACCTCGATCTGCGCGGGCAGGTTCGTGCCGGTGTTCTTCTCGTCCCAGAACGTCACCGGGGCCATCTGCGAGTAGCGCAGGTTGAGCTCCTGGTACGCCTCGAAGACGCCGCGGGCCAGCGCCTGCTCGTCGTCGCCGCCGGTCAGGACGGTCTCGGTGCGCTTGCCCATGATGATCGCGGTGCCGGTGTCCTGGCACATGGGCAGCACACCGCCGGAGGAGATGGCGGCGTTGCGCAGCAGGTCCATCGCGACGAAGCGGTCGTTGCCGGACGCCTCGGGATCGTCGATGATCTTGCGCAGCTGGGCGAGGTGCGACGGCCGCAGCAGGTGCTGGATGTCGCGGATCGCCTCCTTGGCGAGCAACGTCAGCGTCTCGGGGGCGATCTGGAGGAACCTGCGGTCACCGGCCTCGATCAGCTTCACCCCGTCGGAGGTGACGAGGCGGTACTCGGTCTCGGTGTCCTTCGCGAGCGGCAGGACGTCGGTGTACTCGAAAGTGGTGGGCACGTCGTACACAACTCCAACGGTGTGCAGTTCGGATCAGAAAACCGTACCGCCACCAAAGGGACGTATCGGTGTGATCCCCGACCACCGCGGTGTTCTGTGGCCCACAGCCGCCCGTGAACGCGGAAGGCCGGGGCAGCCCCCGGCTGCCCCGACCTTCCTTCGGGTGCGCGCTCTTCTCACGAAGGGCGTCGCATGGCTCTGGTAACGCCCGACCGTGCCGTGAGTTGAGTCACAAGTCAATACTGCCGGTCAGGTGAGACCCGACCGTGACGACCTCCCGGTCTACGAGGCGTAGGCGCGCAGCTTCGCGGCGCGTTCGCCCTGGCGGAGCTTGGACATGACCTCGCGTTCGATCTGCCGCACGCGCTCGCGCGACAGCCCGAACCGCTTGCCGATCTGGTCCAGGGTGCGCGGCTGGCCGTCCTCCAGGCCGTAGCGCAGCCGGATGACCGCCTGCTCGCGCGGCTCCAGCGTCGCGAGCACGCGGCGCAGGTCGTCCTGCAGCAGGCCGGAGATGACGGCGCTCTCGGCGTCGGTCGCGTCCGAGTCCTCGATGAAGTCGCCGAGGGGCGCGTCCTCCTCCGTGCCGACCGGCATGTCCAGCGATACCGGGTCGCGGGCGTGGTCGAGCAGGTCGGCGACCTTGTCGACCTTGAGACCCGCCTCCTTCGCGAGCTCCTCGTTCGTGGCCTCGCGGCCGAGCGTCTGGTGCAGGTCGCGCTTGATCCGCGCGAGCTTGTTCACCTGCTCGACGAGGTGGACGGGGAGGCGGATGGTGCGGCCCTGGTCGGCCATGCCGCGGGTGATCGCCTGGCGGATCCACCACGTCGCGTACGTGGAGAACTTGAAGCCCTTGGTGTAGTCGAACTTCTCCACCGCGCGGATCAGGCCCAGGTTCCCCTCCTGGATCAGGTCCAGCAGCGGCATCCCCCGGCCGGTGTAGCGCTTGGCCAGCGACACGACGAGCCGCAGGTTGGCCTTGAGCAGGTGGTCCTTGGCGCGCCTGCCGTCGCGGACGAGAGCCCCCAGCTCTTCGCGACGGGTGGGGGTGAGGCGCTTGGCCGTCTCCATGACGTGCTGCGCGAACACACCGGCCTCGATGCGCTTGGCGAGCTCCACCTCCTCCTCGGCGGTGAGGAGGGCGGTCTTGCCGATGCCGTTCAGGTAGACTCGAACGAGATCGGCTGCCGGCCCCTGGGCGTCGAGCTCGTGCTCGACGGCGGTGGCGGTGGTGTTCTCTCCGACTTCACGGTCGGAGATCCTCGTGACGGTCATGGATCTCCCTCCCCCTGCTGCGGGCGGCGACGAGTCGCGCTGGCGGTCAAGGCGGCGCTGCGCTGCGCCCTGGTTGCCGATGGCGACGAGCCCGGTTCGAGCCCGTCTCCATCCGGCCGATACTTGGGTAACGAAGTCGATTCCGAATTCGTTCCCGGATCCCACAACCAGAAGACGTCGCCACTGTCACAGCCGTTGCGCGACTAATCTGAGGATTCCCTGAGAACTCTTTCCTCAGACCTCCACGAGCACCGTGAACGGGCCGTCGTTCACGCTCCGCACCAACATGTCGGCCCTGAATCGTCCCGTTTCGACACGCGCGCCCTTTTGCCGCAATTCCTGAACCACAGCGTTCACCAATGGCTCCGCGTGTTCGGGCCGGGCGGCCGCCGTCCAGGACGGACGGCGGCCCTTGCGGGTGTCCCCGTACAGGGTGAACTGGCTGACGACCAGCAGTGGAGCGCCGGTCGACTCGCACGACTGCTCGTCCTCGAGGATGCGCAACCCGTGCAGCTTCTGCGCCATTTTGCGGGCGTGGGCGTCCGTGTCCTCGTGGTGGACGCCGAGGAGCACCAGCAATCCGGGCTCGTCGATCGCGCCGATGATCGTTCCGCCGACTTCGACACTCGCCTCTGTGACGCGCGCCACAACCGCTTTCACGCCGGAATCAACATTCCGTGCCGGATGAGATCACGAACGATCGGCAAGGCCGCTTCTGCATCGATTTCTCCGTAAGCGAACTCGAGCAACGCCAGCAGGTCCTCCAGCGGCAACGCACCTGTGCAACCGGCGACGAGCCGTGCGGTCGCCTCGTCGACCTCGTGCTGCCAGCCGGGCCCGTCGGTGCGGTGCAGGCGCGCGACGACCTTGCGCCAGCCGTCCTCGCCCGGCTCGGACACCTCCTCCAGCAACACGGTGTCCGCGACCCGGAACCGCTGGCCCAGCAGGTCGGGGTTCGCGCGCAGCCACGCCACGTTGTCGAGCCACCGCGCCGCCTCCGGGCCCAGCGGGTCGTCGTAGGCGTGCCGCAGGTCCTCGCACACGACCTGGGAGTGCATCTCGTCCGTGCGCCGCAGTGTCACGTAGCCGAAGCCGACGCCCTGGACGTCGTTCTGCTCGAACCAGTCGAGCCAGGCGCTCGCCTTGGCCCGCCCCTCGGCACTGCGCGGGTCGACGCCCGCGTCCTTGAGCCACGTGCCGACGTACAGGGCAGGCTCGGCGATGTCGCGCTGCACGAACCACGCGTCGACGCCGCCGCGCGGCAGCCAGCCGGAGACGCGCTCCTCCCAGTCCTCACCCTTGCGGTGCACCCACGACGCGAGCAGCTGTCCGACGCCGCCCTCGTTGAGGAACGACGGCAGCTGGCGGATGACCAACGCCGACGCGTCGTCGCCGCCGAGACCGGAGTCGCGGTACACGTAGTCGACGCGCGGCGGCCCCACGACGAACGGCGGGTTGCACACGACCTGGTCGAACCGCCGGTTGCGGACCGGGCCGAACCACTCGCCCTGCAACGTCTCGACGTCGAGCCCGTTGATGCGGAACGTGCCTTGTGCGAGCCGGAGCGCGCGCTCGGACAGATCGGTGGCCGTGATGCGTTCGGCGTGTGTGCTGGCGTGCAGCGCCTGGACGCCGCAACCGGTGCCGAGGTCGAGCAACGTGCCGACGGGCGTGCGCTTGGTCGCGCGAGCGAGGCTGATGGACGCGTGGCCGACGCCGAGCACGTGGTCCTCGGGGACCGCGCCGCCGCGCACGTCGGAGTCGAGGTCGGCGATGACCCACCAGTTGTCCTCGTACGGGCGGACGTCGAGCCCTGCGCGGAGGTCCTTGGTCAGCACCTCGTTCTCGACGAGCGTGTCGATGCCGACGCCTCCGAGCGCCCGGCGGACGTCCTGCTCCGGCTCCTCGTCGCCGAGCAGGAACAGGCGGATCAGCGTGCCGAGCGTCCCGGCGTCCCTGCTGGCGCGGCGGGCGGGTTCCGGTTCGCCGCGGCCGAGGGCGGAGTGGGCCTGGGGACCGAGGGCGTCGACGACGCCGTCCGCGGTGTAGCCGGCGGTCTCGAACGCCTCGCGCAGGCGGGCGCACAGGTCGGCGGAAAGGTCAGGGTGCACGGGTGGAGATGTTTTCACGGTCTCCGGTTCAGCGCGTGATCCGGAGGGCGATGGCCATCGCGAGGCGCTGGTCCGGGTCGTCGAGGGGAAGCGGCGTCACCTCGGCCATCTTCTGCATCCGGTACCGCAGCGTGTTCGGGTGCACGTTCAGCTCCCGCGCCGCCGTGCGCACGTCGCCCTGCGCCGCCAGCCACGCCCGCAACGTCGCCGCGTACTGCGTCCCGTTCTCGGCGTCGTACCGCAATATATTGGATATCGGACCGCGGGTCGGGAGTCGTCCGGACTCCGCGACGGCGCCGAGCCGGTGCAGCAGGACCTGGGCCCACGCGTCGTCGTAGACGACGGGCGAGCCGGTCGACAGCGCGAGGCACTCGTCCGCCTCCTGGCGTGACGTCGGCAGCTGCGCCGCCTCGGCAGGTCCGCCGATGCCCGCCAGCACCGTCGCCTCCGACGGCAGCTCGCGCTCCAGCGACCGCACCCACGCGACGGCGTCGTCGGCGGCCGGGATGACGGTGTAGAGGACGTTGCCGAACAACGCGCTCCGCCCCGGCCGCGACCAGCCGAACCCGGCGGTCGCCCGTTGGAACGCGAGCACCGCCGCACCGTGCTCACCCTCGCCGGCGTGCGCTTGCACCGCGATCACCCGAAGGTCCGCCGACGGCAGTCCGAGCCGCGCGACGTCGGCGGACTCCGGCTGGTCGAGCAGCCTGATCACCAGGTCCGCCTCGGCCTGGCGTTCGAGGTCCGTCGACGCGCGCGACCGCAGCAGGTGCAACGCCGCCGTGCGCGCTCCGTCGACCAGGGCGGCGCTCCTGGCGGCGTCGACCGGCCCGGTCACCTCGACCCAGACGGACCCGAGCAGCTCCCGGCCCGCCCGCACGGCCGCGACCAGCCGGTTGCCGAGCTGCGGGGTCAGCTTGGGCACGAAGATCGGTTCGTCGGACGACGCGAGGTGCGAGAACACGCCGAACTCGTCGAGCGCCCGGCGCGCCTCCTCCGGGACCCGCCGGCCGAGGATGGTCTGGACGCGCACCGGGTCGACGTCCTCCTGCCGGTAGGAGTAGGCGAGCACGCGCGACTGCTGGTCCTCGATCGTCACCGGCCCGCCGACGACCCCCGCGATCACGTCCGCCAGCCCGAACAGGTCGCCCGTCCGCGTGCCGCCGTTGACCAGCGTCTGCGTGACGTTCGCGAGCTGGCTCCACGGCACCGACGGCTCCACGAGCAGCACGGCCGCACCGGACTTGCGCGCGGCGGCGACGACGCGTTCGTCCAACGGCGGCCTGCCGTGCAGGACCACCGCCGACGCCGCCGTCGAGGACACCAGACGAGACGCGGCGGCGACCGAGGGAGTGCCCAGCCCGAGCAAGACGTCTCCCGCGGTGGCTGTCGTGTTTTCCGCCGGGTCGTGCAGGGCAACCCCGCGTAGTTCGACGTCGCGGCCGTGCGGGGCGCACGCCAGGTGCGTGCCCAGGCTGCCGAGCACGTCCACGAGGCGATCAAGGGCGACCACCCGCGGATGTTAACCGCAGACCGGGTAACCCGGGCGTCACTCGGGCGTGGGAGCATGGACCACGTGGAGGTGGTGTCGTGAGCAGTCCCGACCGGAACGACACCCCGGTGTTGATCACCGAGGCGGCCCCGTCCTTCGAAGAGCAGCACGCCGCCCGGCGCAAGAAGTACGCGATCATGATGAGTCTGCGCTTCCCGTGCCTCGTCCTCGCGGCCTTGTTCTCGCACACGTGGTGGCTCGCGCTGTTCTTCATCGTGCTGTCCGTGCCGCTGCCGTGGATGGCCGTGCTGATCGCCAACGACCGCCCGCCGCGCAAGACGGAGAAGGCCAGCCGCTACGCGGTCGAGCGCCGCGCGATCGAGCAGAAGAGCACGACCGTCATCGACGGCTGAGACCGCGCCGAACTGATATATCGGCTCCGCGAGCCGATATATCAGTCGAGGTCGTCAGCGGGGCGGTTGCGCGCCGACGACGCCGACGGCGCGAGACCCGGCGCGGACGCCCCCGAGGAGCGCGTCGCGCTTGGACGCCCCGGACAGCCAGGCGGCGAGGAAGCCCGCGTCGAAGGCGTCGCCCGCGCCCGTTGAGTCGACGCACTCGGTGACTTCAGCGGAGACTGAGATCAGCTCGTCGGCGTCGACCCATGTCGCGCCGTCGGCCCCGGCCGTCACGACGACGGCGCCGACGTGCGAGAGCAGCTGCTTCGCCGAGGACGGCTCGGCGGACCCGGTGAGGGCGAGCAGCTCGTCGGCGTTCGGGAGCAGGAAGTCGACCCCGCGCACGTCCTCCAGGAACGCCTCGGCGGAGTGGATCAGCACGGCCGCCTGCGGGTCGACCGACGTCGTCCACCCCGCCTCCCGCGCCGCCGCCAGCACCGCGAGCCCCGCCGGGCGGGACGTCGCGTCGAGCAGCACGTAGCCGGAGAGGTGCAGGTGGCCGTCCGAGCCGGCGAGCAGGCCGGGGTCGAGGTCGGCGGGGGAGAACCGGGCGTTCGCGCCGCGGTCGGGCAGCATCGAGCGCTGCCCGTCGTCGTCGACGAGCACGACCACGCAGCACGTCGCCAGCTCGGGGTCCACCGCGAAGGCGCACTGGACGCCCGCGGTGGTCAGCTCGGAGTGCACCTGCCGCCCGGCCGAGTCGGCGCCGACCCTGGCCACCAGCACGGGGGACGCGCCGCACGCGGCCAGCCACACGGCGGTGTTCGCACCGGCGCCACCGGGTTCGATGGTCACCTTCGCGCGCACGTCACCGCCGTGGGCGATGGGGCCGCTGTGCCGGGCGACGACGTCGAGGCCGGCGTCACCGACGACGACCACCGGCCTCATCGGAAGAGCTCCACGGCGACGTCGGCCGCGACGGAGGCGTTGTTGACGACCAGCTCCTCGTTGGCGTCGAGGCTGACGCCCTCGCTGGCGGTGTGGAAGTGCTCCAGCAGGACGGGCGTGACGTCCTTGCCCCGCACGTCCTGGTCGACGAGCTTGCGCAGCCCTTCCGCCAGCAGCCGGTCGTGCAGCTCCGCCTCCATCTCGAACGCGGCGGGGATCGGGTTCGCGAGCAGCATGCCGCGCCCACCGGCGGCGAACACGGCGGCGGCCTCGGCGGGGTTCTCGACCCGCCACGGCACGTCGAACTCCGACTCGCGCCGGTAGAACGCCGGGAAGCGCGAGGTCCGGTAGCCGACGACCGGCACCGACCTGGTCTCCAGCACCTCCAGCGTCGCGCCCATGTCGAGGATCGACTTGACGCCGGAACAGACGATCAGGACCGGCGTCGTGGCCACCACGTCGAGGTCGGCCGACACGTCCCACGTCTCCCGCGCGCCGCGGTGCACGCCACCGAGACCACCGGTCGCGAAGACCCGGATGCCGGCCTGGTGCGCCAGCGCCGTGGTGGACGCCACGGTCGTCGCGCCGCTGCGGCCGAGCGCGTAGGCGGGCCCGAGGTCGCGCAACGACAGCTTCACCAGGTCACCCGCGTTGCACACGCGGTCGAGCTCGGCGGAGCTCAGGCCGATGCGGGGCACACCGTCGAGCACGGCGATCGTCGCGGGGACGGCGCCCGCCTTCCGCACGACCTCCTCCAGCCGCGCGGCGACGGCGAGGTTGCGCGGCGCGGGCAGGCCGTGGGACAGGATGGTGCTCTCGAGGGCGACGACGGGCCGGTTCTCGGCCAGTGCGGCGGCAACTTCATCGGCGATGTGCAGCGTGGTCACGAGGGGACATCATCCCAGGTACCCTTGGCGCGTGAGCACCCAGACTCTCCCCGAGGTCGACGTACGGCCGGAAGGCACCGACCACACCGGGGACGACACCCCGAAGATGTTCCACTACGTGCGCAAGGCGAAGATCGCCGAGAGCGCCGTGATGGGAACGCACGTGGTCGCCCTGTGCGGCGAGGTCTTCCCGGTCACGCGGTCGCCGAAGCCCGGTTCTCCGGTGTGCCCTGACTGCCAGAAGATCTACGAGGGCCTGCCCGCCGGCGGCGAGTAGCCCGCCACACCCCGACGTCGGCCGCGTCCGGTGCCTCGAACGACTCGAGGCACCGGACGCGGCTGCTCTCGTTCAGGGGGCCTGACGGCTATCCCCGCTGTCGTTCTTCTTCCTCCGCGGGAGGCCGTTGCTTGCGGACCTCCAGCGGCACGGTGAGCTGCGTGTCGGCGGGGGACGGAGCCGAGTAGCCGTTGCCGCCGCTCTCGGGCTTGGGCTGCGCGTTCTCCTCCTCGCGGATGCGGGAGGCGGCGCGTTCCATCTCCAGCCGCCGCCACCGCCTGCGCTGGCGGCGGGTCATGCGGGCGGGCCACATCTCCTGGACGGCGCTGTTGAAGTACGCGCCGATGGTGATCGCCAGGCCGATGAAGAACACGAACAGCAGGAACGCGATCGGTGTCGCCAGCGCGCCGTAGGTGTAGCCGGTGGTGGTGATCCACTGGATGTACAGGCGCAGGCCGATGGACGACAGGATGAACACGGCCATGGCGAGGACCGCGCCGGGCAGCACGCGGTGGTACGGCAGCCGTCTGGGCAGCGCGACCTTGTAGAGCAACGACAGCGAGAGCACGAGCAGCAGTCCGACGCCGGGGTAGTAGAAGCGGCCGACCCACGTCGTGATGTACGGCTGCCAGGACGTCGGGAAGAACTGCGGCAGGATGTCCGGGCCGAGCGCGAGGACCGGCAGGCCGACCACGAGCGCCACCAGCGACACCAGGTAGAGCAGCAGGGCGAAGACGCGCTGCCACACCTCGTTGCGCACGCCGTACTGGCCGTGGGCGACCGTGATCGCGTCGACGAACGACGACATCGCCGACGAGCCCGCCCACAGCGAGATCAGGAAGCCGATCGAGACGATCTCGCCCTTGCCGGTCGTGAGGATCTCGGCGACCGTGGGCTCGATCACGCCGTTGACGACGTCCCCGCTGAAGATCGTGCGGGTGAAGCCGATGATCTTTTCCTGGACAGCTTTGACGACGTCGTCGCCGAACCAGGAGCCGATCCAGCCCATCGAGCCCAGCACGCCGAGCAGCAGTGGCGGGAACGACAGCGTCTGCCAGAACGCGGCTTCGGCGGCCTCTGAGAAGATGTTGCCTTCCCACGCCTTCGACAGAGTGCGCGCGAGTAGGCGCAGCGGCCCCTTTCGGCCGGACCTGCGCGCGTTGTTGTCGGTAGGCGAACCCATCGCAGGGACAAGCATGGTGCATGGGGCCACGTTTCGCGGCATCGACGCTCGGAACGGGTAGGCTCGCAGTGCCCTCGGCCACGGTCCGCCTGAGGGCTGTTGCATGTCAAAGCCATGTCTGATCTGCGCAAATGAGGAGAAACACGTCTGTGACAGCGACAGCAGCAATGCGACCGCTGCGGGCCTGGCAGCGCAGGGCGCTGACCAAGTACCTCGCCGCCAAGCCCCAGGACTTCCTCGCCGTCGCCACCCCCGGCGCGGGCAAGACGACCTTCGGGCTCCGCGTCGCCGCCGAGCTGCTGGCCGACCGGACGATCGAGGCCGTCACGATCGTCACGCCCACCGAGCACCTGAAGCACCAGTGGGCGAAGGCCGCCGCCGAGCAGGGCATCCACATCGACTCGAACTTCCGCAACACCAACGCGATGACCTCCCGCGACTACCACGGCGTGGCCGTGACGTACGCACAGGTCGCCGCCCATCCGACGTTGCACAGGGTGCGCACCGAGAACCGCAAGACGCTCGTGCTGCTCGACGAGGTCCACCACGGCGGTGACGCCAAGTCGTGGGGTGAGGCGATCCGCGAGGCGTTCACCCCCGCGGTCCGCCGCCTGTGCCTCACCGGCACGCCGTTCCGCTCCGACGACTCGCCGATCCCGTTCGTGCAGTACGAGGAGAGCAACGGCGGCTTCAAGACCTCCAAGGCCGACCACACCTACGGCTACTCGGACGCGTTGCGCGACGGCGTCGTCCGGCCCGTGCTGTTCCTGGCGTACTCGGGTGAGGCGTCCTGGCGGACGAGCGCGGGCGAGGAGTTCACGGCGCGGCTGGGCGAGCCGCTGACGCAGGAGCAGACCGCGCGGGCGTGGCGCACGGCCCTCGACCCGGCGGGCGACTGGATGGCCTCGGTGCTGCGCGCCGCCGACCAACGTCTCACGCAGAAGCGCGAGAACGGCATCCCCGACGCGGGCGGCCTGGTGATCGCGACCGACCAGGAGACCGCGAAGGCGTACGCGCAGGTGCTCCAGCGCGTGACGGGGCACATCCCCACGCTCGTCCTCTCCGACGACCCGAAGGCGTCGGGCAAGATCGCCGAGTTCGCGGCGACGAACGAGCGCTGGATGATCGCCGTCCGCATGGTGTCCGAGGGCGTCGACGTGCCGCGGCTCGCCGTCGGTGTGTACGCGACGTCGTCGTCGACACCGCTGTTCTTCGCGCAGGCCATCGGCCGGTTCGTGCGCAACCGTCGTCCCGGTGAGACCGCGACGGTGTTCGTGCCGTCGGTGCCGGTGCTGCTGCAGCTCGCGTCGGAGCTGGAGGCCGAGCGCGACCACGTCCTGGGCAAGCCGCACCGTGAGAAGGACGGCTGGGACGACGAGCTGATGGCGGCCGCGAACCAGGCGAAGGACGAGCCAGGCGAGGAGGAACGCGCCTTCACGGCCCTGGGCACGACCGCCGAGCTGGACCAGGTGATCTTCGACGGGTCGTCGTTCGGCGCCCCGACCGTCGCGGGCTCGGAGGAGGAGCAGGAGTACCTCGGCCTGCCGGGGCTGCTGGAGCCCGACCAGGTGCGCACCCTGCTGCTGCAGCGGCAGGAGGAGCAGATGGCGCTCGCGGCCAAGCGGCCCAAGCCGGAGGCCCCGGTGCGGGAGGCGCGGCCCGTCGGCGTGCAGGAGCGCCTCACGTCGTTGCGCAAGGAGCTCAACACCCTCGTCGCGATGCACCACCACCGCACGAAGAAGCCGCACGGCAAGATCCACAGCCAGCTGCGCGAGTACTGCGGCGGGCCGCCGACCGCGATGGCCACGATCGAGCAGCTCGAGGAGCGGATCGCGACCCTGCGGTCCTGGTGACGGGCGTCAGCGGCGGGTGACGGCGACGGCGAGCGTGTCGTGGTGGGTGCGGAAGGAGCCGCCCGCCGCGTCGATCGCCGCGCCGACGTCGTCGAGCAGCCCGGCGACCTGCTCCGGCGTCAGCATCGCGACCAGGCCGGTCGTGCGGACGAGGTCGAGGTACCCGGCGGTGGTGTAGGCGCGCTCCCAGCCGGCCTCCCACTGCTGTGGTGACGTGAACTCGCCGGTGGCGACGAACGCCTCACCCGTCCGCACGCACCCCTGCCGGTAGGCCCGCGTCATGTCCTCACGGCCCTGGCCCGCGGGCACCGGCAGATCCGGCGCCACCCTGCGCAGCGCGTCGGAGAAGGCACGCTCGATCGGCTCCGGCGGGGCGAACACGTGCCACAGCGCCACGAACACCCCGCCCGGCCGCAGCACCCGCGCGGCCTGCCGGGGTCCCGCCTCGGCGTCGACCCAGTGCCACGCCTGCCCGGAGACGACGGCGTCGAACTCGCGGCCCGCCGGGTCCCAGCTCTCGAACTTCGAGATCTCCACGTCCAGCCCGCCACCGCGGGCGAACTGCGCCATGCGCTCGTCGGGCTCGACCCCCAGCACCTCGCAGCCGGCCGCGCGCAACGGCCGCGCGAGCACCCCGGTGCCGCAGCCGACGTCGAGGACGCGCGGGCCGGGGCTCGCCGCCACGACCTTGCGCACCAGCTCGTCCGGATAGGCCGGACGGGTGCGGTCGTAACGCGCCGCATCCGACCCGAACGAAAGTCCCAGCCGGTCGGCGGATTCCTTGTCGATCGCCATCCATCCAACCTAGAGAGGTCCCGGAGACGACGGACGCGTGTTCGCCTGAAGCGATATCCAATATATCGCTGGTGCCCGCAGTGGTGTGGCAGAGGTGACACTTCCGCGACTCACGGTGACTAAATTTCGGCGGGGTTACCGCATCGTTGCGACTTAATCGATCCAGTGTGGTTCCGGTCACGCCTATGTCCGGCATACGTTGTGCGCCACAACATTCTCTGTGACACAGCGCAGTGAAAGGGATGGCGGATGCGCAGCAAGAGCCTCGCTTCCATCGTCGTTACCGCGGGTCTTGCCCTGGCGGTTTCGGCGTGTGGTGCCAACACGTCCTCCGACAACGGAGGCAGCACTGACTCGGACTCTGGCAGCAGCGGGGGCGCAAAGGTCGGCGTGATCCTTCCTGAGACGAAGTCCTCGGCTCGCTGGGAGGGCTTCGACAAGCCGCTCCTCGAGGCGGCTCTGAAGAAGGAGGGGCTCGACCCCGACATTCAGAACGCCCAGGGTGACGCCCAGAAGTTCAGCACCCTCGCCGACGGCATGATCAACGCCGGCGTGAAGGTCCTGATCATCGCGACCCCCAACAGCGAGGTCGGTGCCTCTGTCGCCAAGAAGGCGCAGGCGCAGGGCATCCACGTCATCGACTACGACCGCCTGAACCTCGGCGGCAGCTCGCCCTACTACGTGTCGTTCGACAACGTGAAGGTCGGCGAGCTGCAGGGCCAGGGTCTCGCGGACGCCCTGAAGGACGCTCCGCAGGGCGCGAACGTGATCGAGATCGAGGGTTCGCCCACGGACAACAACGCGACCCTGTTCCACTCGGGTCAGCAGAAGGCCCTCAAGCCGCTGTACGACTCGGGCAAGCTCAAGCTCGTCCAGTCGCAGCCGATCCCGGACTGGGACAACCAGGTGGGTGGCCAGACCTTCGAGCAGATCCTGACCTCCAACAACGGCAAGGTCGACGGCGTCGTCGCCGCGAACGACGGCCTCGCCGGTGCTGTGATCACGATCCTCAAGAAGTACAGCCTCAACGGCAAGGTTCCGGTCACGGGTCAGGACGCCACCCCGGACGGCCTGCAGGCCGTGCTCCGCGGTGAGCAGTACATGACCGTCTTCAAGCCGATCAACGAGGAGGCGGAGGCCGCCGCCAAGCTGGCCGCCGCGCTCGCCAAGGGTGACACCGCCGCCGCCGACGCCCTCGCGTCCGGCACGGAGAAGGACCCGAAGGGCAACCGCGACGTCAAGTCGGTGCTCCTCACGCCGCAGCTGATCACGAAGGACAAGGTCAAGACCGTCGTCGACGCGGGCTTCGTGAAGGCTTCGGAGATCTGCGTGGCCGACACCCAGGCCGCTTGCGACGAGCTCGGCATCAAGTAGGACCGCTTGCGTCCGGGCGGGGTGCGGACCTCCGCACCCCGCCCTCGACGCGTGGTAACACGGAGGAATCCCCAGTGAGCGAGCCGATTCTCGAGCTGCGCGGCATCAACAAGAGCTTCGGTCCCGTGCACGTCCTGCACGACATCGACCTCGTCGTGAACCCGGGCGAGGTCACCGCACTCGTCGGTGACAACGGCGCGGGCAAGTCGACGTTGGTCAAGTGCATCGCGGGCATCCACCCCACCGACTCCGGTGAGGTTCTGTTCAACGGCGAGCCGGTGCAGATCAAGGGCCCGCGCGACGCCTCGGACCTCGGGATCGAGGTCGTCTACCAGGACCTCGCGCTCGCCGACAACCTGGACATCGTCCAGAACATGTTCCTCGGCCGCGAGCGCACCAAGATCGGCTTGCTCGACGAGACCGACATGGAGCAGGCGGCGCGCAAGACGCTCGCCTCGCTGTCCGTGCGCACGGTCAAGTCGGTGCGCACGCAGGTCTCGGCGCTGTCCGGTGGTCAGCGGCAGACCGTGGCGATCGCCAAGGCCGTGCTGTGGAACAGCAAGGTCGTGCTGCTCGACGAGCCCACCGCCGCGCTCGGCGTCGCGCAGACGCGGCAGGTCCTCGACCTGGTCCGCCGGCTCGCGGAGCAGGGCCTCGGTGTCGTCCTGATCAGCCACAACATGAACGACGTGTTCGAGGTCGCCGACAAGATCGCGTGCCTCTACCTCGGTCGCATGGCCGCCGTCGTGGGGTCGAAGGACGTCACGCACGGCCAGGTCGTCGAGCTGATCACCGCCGGTCGATCCGGTGACCTGGGCATCGCCCGCCCCGAGGCGGCGACGATCTGATGAGTTCGGAAAAGGCGAGCATGACCAACACCACCGAGACGCCCGCGCAGGACAGTCCTCAGGGCGCGATCTCCGACTTCGGCATCGACACCACCTCGCAGTCCACGGGCGAGGCCGTTCGCGACTACTGGGCGAGGGTCCGCGGTGGCGAGCTCGGCTCACTGCCCGCCCTGCTCGGCATCATCGTGCTGCTGATCGTCTTCAGCTCGTTGTCCGACACGTTCTTCACCCTCGGCAACCTCGCCAACCTGCTCCAGCAGGGCGCCAGCATCACCATCATCGCGATGGGCCTGGTGTTCGTGCTCCTGCTCGGCGAGATCGACCTGTCCGCGGGTACGGCCTCGGGTGTGACGGCCGCGGTCATGGCACTGCACCTGATCAACAACGGCAACCTGCTGGGTGGCATGGGGGACACGGTCTTCTACGTGTTCTGCGGCCTGCTGGTGCTCGCGATCGTGCTCGCCGTGCTGATGAGGATCTGGGCGGGTGCGGCCCTGTCCGCCGTCGCCCTGCTGATCTCGGCGATCGGCATCCCCGCGAACGCCTGGCTCGAGATGCTGCTCGCGGTCTGCGTCGGCGCGGCCATCGGCTGCATCACGGGCTTCCTGGTGGCGAAGGTCGGCATCCCGTCGTTCGTCGTGACCCTGGCGCTGTTCCTCGTCTGGGGCGGTGTCGTGCTCCAGTTCATCGGTGACGGCGGCACGCTCGGCCTGCGCGACGAGACGCTCTTCAACGTCGCCAACGGCAACCTGAACGTCGTGGGCTCGTGGGCGCTGTTCGTCGTCGCGGTCGGCGGTTACGCGGCGATCGTGCTCTCCCGGCACTTCTCCCGTCTGCGCAAGGGTCTTGTGGCGCAGCCGACGGCGCTCGTGCTGACCAAGATCGGTGCGCTCACGGTGCTGGCGGCGGCGATCACCTTCGCGCTGTCCCAGAACCGCGCGCCCAGCAACCTCGTGATCATCGAGGGCGTGCCCTACGTGGTGCCGCTGGTCCTGGTGCTGCTCGTGGTCGGCACGTTCGTGCTCGACCGCACGACCTACGGCCGGCACGTCTACGCCGTCGGTGGCAACAAGGAAGCCGCGCGCCGCGCCGGCATCAACGTCGAGCGCATCCGCATGAGCGTCTTCGTGATCGCCTCCTCGGCGGCCGCGATCGGCGCCATCGTGTACTCGTCGAAGGTCGGCTCGGTCGACCCGAACGCCGGTGGCGGCAACACGCTGCTGCTGTCGGTCGGTGCGGCCGTCATCGGTGGCACGTCGCTGTTCGGTGGCAAGGGCCGCCTGCGCGACGCGGTGATCGGTGGCGCGGTGCTCGCGATCATCCAGAACGGCATGGGCCTGCTCCGCCAGCCCGCCGCGGTGGTGTTCATCGTGACCGGCCTGGTCCTGCTGCTCGCCGCGAGCGTCGACGCGTTGTCCCGCCGCCGGGCGGCCACCGCGGCTCGATGACGCGGTGACGGGACCTACGTCCGGCACCCGTCCCGACGAGATCCGCAGGCACAACAGGACGGCGCTGCTGCGCCGCCTGCACGTCGACGGACCGTCCACCAGGGCCTCGCTCGCGACCGAGCTCGGGCTCAACCGCAGCACCATCAAGGCCCTGGTGGACGGCCTCGCCGAAGCCGGTGTGGTCGCGGAACGCGTGCCCGCTCTGCGCAGCGGAGCGGGCCGTCCCTCCCTCCTGGTCCTGCCCCAGCCGCACGCCGCGGTCGTGATCGCGATCGACGTGCGGGTGGAGCACGTGGCGATGGGGTTCGTCGGACTCGGAGGGGAGATCCTCGGGCGGGACAGCTGGAACCTGCACCGGACGCGTGATCCGGGGGAGGTCATCACGCACATCGTCGAGTCGGCGCGCCTCATGGCCGACGACCTCGACGCCACCCCGCTCGGGGTGGGCATCTCGGTGCCGGGCGTCGTGCGCCGCTCGGACGGGCACGTGCACGAGGCTCCGAACCTGCACTGGACCGGTGTCTCGCTCGGCAAACGCCTGGAGGCGGTGCTGAAGCTGCCCGTCCAGGTCGGCAACGACGCCGAGCTCGGAGCGCTCGCCGAACACGTGCGCGGCGCGGCACGCCAGTCCTCGGACATGGTCTACATCTCCGCGGACGTCGGCGTCGGCGGCGGCGTGATCCTGTCGGGACAACCGTTGCGCGGGTCCGGCGGTTACGTCGGCGAACTGGGGCACATGGTCGTGAACCCGCGCGGCCTGCGCTGTTACTGCGGCTGCGACGGCTGCTGGGAGACCGAGGTCGGGGAACCCGCGCTGTGCCGGGCACTGGGACTGCCCGACGACGCCCCGCGTGGCGCCGTCGTCGCGACCCTGCGCGCGCTGGACGACCCGTCCCTGCTGGACGAGTTCGCCGGCTGGCTCGCACTCGGGCTCGCCAACATCGTCAACGTCCTGGGCCCGGAACTGGTCGTGCTGGGCGACCTCTACACAGCACTGCCCGCGTCGGTGGTGGACTCGGTGAGCGCCGCCGTGCAGCGGCGCAGCCTCGTCTCCCGCGCCGTGGGCGGCACCCAGGTCGTCACCTCACCGCTCGGCAGGGACGCGAAGCTCGTCGGTGCCGCGGAACTGGCGTTCGAGCCGGTGCTGGACGCCCTTTAGGAGAGCGCTCCCGCGACGGGGCTCGAAGCGTCCGGAAAAGCGAAGGGGGCGGGGATCCTCGCGGATCCCCGCCCCGAGCGGCTAGGTGGGGTGGAAGTCAGCCCTGCTGAATCTCAGCAGCGAGTTCGCGCAACTTCTCACTGTGCGCGCGAGCGTGGTGCCCGCAGAACAGCAGCTCGCCCCCGGACGGGAGCAAGGCGCGAACCTGGGCAGCAGCCCCGCAGCGGTCGCAGCGGTCGGCAGCGGTCAACTCGGGGCGGGTGAGTGCTGCAGTCATGATGAATCTCCCTCCGTCCCAGCACCGGCAACGGTGTGCTGTCGGTGCCCTCTTACCAAGCTGCGACCACAGCGCCCCTGGCAGGTGCGCGGTGCTCGCTGGCTCCACTCTGACAGACGTTGTGGCGATAGTCAGTGTTCCCGTGTGCGTGGCGACTCGCGTCACTATCCGATTTACCCGCTCGCAGCAGGTTCACACCTCCGTTCGCCACCGGTTCATCGGCTTGACATCCACGCTCAGCGACGGGAAACCCGCTGGTGGAGCAGCATCTTGCGGCTGTTCGGTCGGTTGCGTGCGGCCGGGAGTGTGATATCGGTTGCCCTTGTCCGCCCGGAGCGAACAGGTCACGAACGTCCCACGATTCGGACGCGAGAGCGTGATCATGTGGACCACGGCAGCACTGTCAACGCCGGCCACTGCCGCCGCCAGCGCCGTGTTTTGGTCTCGTAGACGTGACGCGGAGCGAGCACGGGATTGGGGCGCACGACGAGACCGAAGACGTCCTCGAGACCGTACGGCGCGTACACGTGCCATTGACCGCCATCGAGTCGGACGCCCACGCAACAGGTCGTCGAAGCGAACGAGTCGATAGCCGCCTCGGTCGACGTGTACGGCGCACACGGGACGCCGAAGTGGTCCTCGTACCAGAGGTGCACGCGCGCTTCGTTGCGGATCTCGACATCCACGGGCAAGTCGCCGAACACGCGAGCCCCGTTCCGGATCACCGCGTCCTCGGCGTCCCAGCCGAGGACGGAGTCGTCGAAGTAGAACAGGTCGTAGTCCCTGATGCCCTCGGCAGGCGGCCTGCCGGTCACCACGTTCCACACCGTCTGGACCACGCATCCGGCGGTCAGGTACCAGCCGGGAAGGTCGAGGCCCGCCGCGCGGTGCAGCACCTCCACCAGCGCCTCGTTGCGCGTCAGCGCCTCGCGCAGCGCCCGTTCGTCCGTCATCACGGCCTCCGTCGCGAAAACACGAAGCCCCGCACCGAACCGGTGCGGGGCTTCGTGCGTATGACTCGGTAGAGACCTAGTCGAGGTAGTCGCGCAGCACCTGCGAACGCGACGGGTGACGCAGCTTCGACATGGTCTTCGACTCGATCTGGCGGATGCGCTCACGCGTGACGCCGTAGACCTGGCCGATCTCGTCCAGGGTGCGCGGCTGACCGTCCGTGAGGCCGAAGCGCAGCCGGACGACACCCGCCTCGCGCTCGGACAGCGTCGCGAGCACCGACTGGAGCTGGTCCTGGAGCAGCGTGAACGAGACGGCGTCGACCGCGACGACCGCTTCGGAGTCCTCGATGAAGTCGCCGAGCTGGCTGTCGCCCTCGTCGCCGATCGTCTGGTCCAGCGAGATGGGCTCACGCGCGTACTGCTGGATCTCCAGCACCTTCTCCGGCGTGATGTCCATTTCCTTGGCGAGCTCCTCCGGGGTGGGCTCGCGGCCCAGGTCCTGGAGCAGCTCGCGCTGGATGCGACCCAGCTTGTTGATGACCTCGACCATGTGCACCGGGATGCGGATGGTGCGGGCCTGGTCGGCCATCGCGCGGGTGATCGCCTGCCGGATCCACCAGGTGGCGTACGTGGAGAACTTGTAGCCCTTGGTGTAGTCGAACTTCTCGACGGCGCGGATCAGACCCAGGTTGCCCTCCTGGATCAGGTCCAGGAACGCCATGCCGCGGCCGGTGTAGCGCTTGGCCAGCGACACGACGAGGCGCAGGTTCGCCTCGAGCAGGTGGTTCTTGGCGCGCTCGCCGTCGCGGACGATCCAGCGCAGGTCGCGGCGCAGCTGCGGGGTGAGCTTCTCCTGCTCCTCCTCGGAGCGGCGCACGCGCTCGGCCGCGTACAGACCGGCCTCGATGCGCTTGGCGAGCTCCACCTCCTCCTCGGCGTTGAGGAGGGCGACCTTGCCGATCTGCTTGAGGTAGGCGCGGACGGAGTCGGCCGAGGCGGTGAGCTCCGCGTCCTTGCGCGCCTGGCGCAGGGCCTCGGACTCCTCCTCGTCCCAGACGAAGTCACCCTCGTTCTTGGGGTCCTCCGCCTCCTCCGGCTCGTCCACGACGGGCTCGTCCACGAGCTCGACGTCGTCGACCAAGTCCTCGGCGCCGGGAGCGCCTTCCATGTCCTCCGGCTCGTCGCCGTCGGCCTTCTTGGTCGCGCCCTTCGCGGCGGGGTCGGCCTTGCCGGCCTTGCGCGGGGACTTGGCGCCGGCGGCCTTGGCTGCGGGCTTCTTCGCTGCCGCAGCGGTCGTCTTGCGCTTCGGCTTCTCCTCGGCCTCGCCGGCCGCGGTCGCCTTGGTCGTCTTGGCGGCGCTCGCGGCGGAGCTGGAGCGTCGGGTTGCGGTTTCTGCGGCTGCCACGTACGCCCTTTCGCGACGGTCGTTCAAGGCAAACCAGAGGGCGCGAAACCTCGGTCGCCAGAGTTCGGGGGATCTCCCCGCCGATCTTGCTTGGCGGGTGTGCGTTCCATTGTAACGACGTCGGTGACGCGGTGTTGCGCCCCGATGTGGTTCGAGGCGCTCTCACCTGCGTTCTCGCAGCTAGATCGAGTAAGGCGAGTCGGACACGTTTCGGTGTCGAATGGTCGCGGCGACCCAGGTCAGGGCCGGACGCCGTGCGCGGCGGCCCAGGCGGCGCCGACGATGCCCGCGTCGTTCTTCAGCGCGGCGGCCACGACCTCCGTGCGGACCTTGAGCAGCGGCAACCACTTGTGGGCCTTCTTGCTCACACCGCCACCCGCGATCACCAGGTCGGGCCAGACGAGGTCCTCGAGCACGTTGATGTACCGCGAGACCCTGGGCGTCCACTCCTCCCAGGACAGGTCCTTCTCCTCCTTCACGGACGCGGCGGCGCGCTTCTCGGCGTCGTGCCCGTCGACCTGGAGGTGACCGAACTCGGTGTTCGGGACGAGCTTGCCGTCCAGGAACACCGCGCTGCCGATGCCCGTGCCGAACGTCAGCAGCACCACGGTGCCCGTCTTGCCGACACCCGCGCCGAACGACATCTCGGCGATCCCGGCCGCGTCGGCGTCGTTCATCACCACGATGTCCTCGGGCCTGCGCTTCAGCCGCTCCGCGAAGAGCTTCTGCGCGTCGCAGCCGATCCAGCCCTTGTCCACGTTCGCGGCGCTCAGGGCGACGCCGTGCTTGACCACGCACGGCAGCGTGACGCCGACCGGACCCTCCCACTGGAACTTCTCGACGATCTCCGCGACGACCTCCGCGACCGCCTCCGGAGTCGAAGGCTGAGGCGTGGGAATCCGCATGCGCTCGCCGTCCAGTGCCCCTGCCCCGAGGTCGACCAGGCCGCCCTTCACGCCGGAACCGCCGATGTCCACACCGAACCCGCGGGTGATGCCCATGCCCCGTGGTCCTTCCTACTAGATCCTGCTGGCTTCGATTCAGTAACCGTGGTGCGCAGACATTAGCCTGACGTTGTCCGATAGTCCCGTGCTAGTGACGCAGGAGGGAACCGGTCGTGATCGACCCCCGGCCGCTCGTCGACATCGCCACCGTCGTCGGACAGGAGGCGGGGGCTCTTGTTCAGCGCATGCGCGCCTCCGCCATCGTGTCGTTCGACACCAAGAGCACGTCCACCGACGTGGTCACCGAAGCCGACCGAGCCGCAGAACAACTCGTCCGGACGCGTCTGTCCGAGTTGCGCCCCGGCGAACCGGTGCTCGGTGAGGAGGAGGGCGGCTCCGTCGTCGAGGGCCTGACCTGGGTGGTGGACCCGATCGACGGCACCGTCAACTACCTCTACGGCCTCCCCTGGTACTCGGTGTCCATCGCGGCCCAGCTCGACGGCGAGTCGATCGCGGGCGTCGTGGTGGAGCCCGCGACGGGCCGGGTGTGGACGGGGGCCCGCGGCCACGGCTCCTTCCTGGACGGTCAGCGCCTGCACGTCTCCGCGACCACCGACCTGTCGCTCTCGCTGCTCGGCTACGGGTTCGCCTACCGGGCGGAACGGCGCCAGCGCCAGGCCGATGCCTGGGCGGGCATGGCGACGCGCGTGCGCGACATGCGCCGGGCCGGCGCCGCCTCGCTGGACCTCTGCGCGGTGGCCGCGGGACGGCTCGACGCCTACGCCGAGCACGGGCTCGGACGCTGGGACTGGGCGGCCGGCGCGCTCATCGCCGCCGAGGCAGGTGCCGTCGTGCGCCTGCCGGGGTCGGCGCCGGAGCTGGGGGAGGACGTCACCTTCGCCGCGACGCCCGGGATCGCCGACGCGATGTACAGCGCTCTGGCGGACAGCGGCTTCGGCAAGGTCTGAGCCGACTCAGGGGTGACGCGGGGGTTGACGGCGCGGGTTGACGGCGCATCGACCTCACGTCGACCCGGCTTCACGTCGACCCCGGCATCGAGTCGTGATGCCGGGGTCGACGTCGGGGTCCAGTCGACCTTCGGGCGTCGAGTCGATGTCGACTCGACGTGGACAGCGGTCAATCGATGTTGACCAGTCAATGTCGACGACCGATGCAGGTGACTTGATGCATGCTGACTCGATGTTGACGTCCGCAGGTCGACATTGATCGTCGCCGTCGACCTTGCGCCCCGCCGTCGACCTTGCGCCCCGCCGTCAACGTTGCGGCTGCCGTCGACATCGACGAGAGTCCTCAACGTCGACGCGTGCCAGTCGACATCGACAAAAGCGCAGTCAATGCTGATTCGTGCGGTCGACTCGGGCATGGCGTCAACACCGGCTCGTGCTGTCGACATTGACTGGAGCCGTCAACATTGATTCCGGGTCGTCAACATTGACTGAGCCGCGTCGACATCGCCCGGAGCGCGTCAATGTCGACCGAGCCGCGTCAACGTCGACAGGACCGCGTCAACACGACGGCAGGACTCAGTCGACGTCGATCCACGTCACCGGTTGAACTGATGAGCCACCCTCGGCAGCACCCCTGGACAGGGGTGGTCAGCAGGTGACGTCGCGCGCGCGGGTCAGGTTGTCCGGGTTCAGCGTCGGCGGCGCCTGTGCCGCGACCTGACCGCCCTGCTGCTCCGGCTGCTGCGCCGCCCACTCGGCGAGCTGGTCGAGCACCTTGCGGGCGTCGCTGTTCGGCTTGACCTCGTCGAACTTCTTGCCGATCGCCACGTCGACGGTGGCGTCCTGGCGGGCGTCGCGCACGAGCTCCAGGCACGGCTCCAGCAGCGAGAGCGTCCGCGCGGCCTGGGCGCCGGGGGCGCCGAAGCGGATCTGGCCGCGGCACGCCATGTCGCCCGCGGGGTAGATCGCGTCGTTGCCGGGGTCGGCGGCCTGCTTGAGGCCGAGCTCGCTGAGCATCGTCGCGACGGCCTTGGCGTGGTTGCGCTGCGTCGAGGCGTTGACGACCTTGAAGTTGACCTCGCTGACCGGCACCGGGTTCGTGCGGTCGAGGGCGTCGTGCTCCAGGACCGTGCCGAGCGGCGGCGGTGCCGCGGTGGCCGGGTCGGCCTCGGCGGTGGCGGACGTCGTCGCGCCGCCGGGAGGGTTGCACCTGATGGCCGCGTCGACGTCGCTCGCGGCGCCGAGCACCTTGACCCAGACGAAGACGGAGCTGACCAACAGCAGCGTGAACAGGACGAGCGCGGGCACCGGCCGGCGCCTCTTGTAAGGCGTGAAGCTCCCCGATGCGGATCCCACGTCCGAAGCCCTCCCCGTGATCCGACCCTGTGATCAGCCTAGGCCCTGCCAGGCTTTCGCGCGCTCCGGTGGGTGTGACCCACTGCACCGGCCTGATTGCTCACAGTCAGGACGGCGCCGGCCCGGCGCGGCGTTGCACGCGGGTGCGAACGTGCTCCCGCACAGGGTATCGGTCCAGCGTAGAAAGGTTGTTTCACCCGTCCGGTCGGTAAGGGGTAACCCGATGCCAAGGCACTCCGCGAATGAGCTACCCTCTGCGCGCTCCGCACACATGTCGATCAAGCCGACGGTCACGTCGAGGGGGTTGGCTTCGCGAGGAGTGCGAGAGACCTACGTCACCTTGACGTGGGGCACAAATGAGGGCGCTGGAGCGTTAACCAGCGACACGAACAGTCTCCGTAGACCGCAGGGGTGAAGAAGATGGCGACCGACTACGACGCGCCGCGTCGCAGCGAGGCGGACGAGCTCGCTGAGGACTCCCTCGAGGAGTTGAAGGCCCGGCGGAACGAGACGCAGTCCGGCGTCGTCGACGTCGACGAGGACGCGACCGCGGAGAACTTCGAGCTTCCCGGCGCCGACCTGTCCGGCGAGGAGCTCACCTTCAAGGTGCTGCCCAAGCAGGCGGACGAGTTCACGTGCTCGAAGTGCTTCCTGGTGCACCACCGCAGCAGGCTCGCCGAGGACAACGGCGGCGTGTACATCTGCCGCGACTGCGCCTGAGAGCTCCCGGGTCCTGCCCGTCCGCGAAGAAGCCACTGGGCGCTCACCCTCTCGGGTGGCGCCCAGTTGTGTTGTTCAGGACCTGATCGCGGCGGCGAGCCGTTCCGGGTGCCGGGTGCTGATCACCCAGTACGGCGTCGGGTCCTCCGGGTCGTTCACCCGCACCCGCACGAGCGGCTTCACCCAGCCGCGGTGCACGACGTGGGCGGCGGGGTCGAGGTCGGGGCCCATCGTCCTGCGCCGGTTCTCCTGCGCGATGATCTCCACCTCGCCGAGCAGCTCCAGCGGGATGTGCGCGTCGCCCGCCCGCAGCTCCCCGTCGGCCACCTCGACCTTCGTGGACCCCATCCGCACGATCAGCAGGACGGTCAGCGGCAGCAGGACCACGTACGGCAGCCAGGACCGCACGCCGGGGAAGCCCATGTGCACCTCCGCGGCCAGCAGCGCGGCCGCCAGCAGCGGCAACGGCCAGATCCACCAGGTCACGTACAGGCGTTCGCGGTAGGTCGTAGTGGCGGTCACGGCAGTCTCACTCACGTCCTCAGGGTAATCTCGCCCGCCGTGTCCAGCGTCGAGGTGTTGCTGACCCGGCTCGATCCGGGGGTTCCCGTACCCGCCTACGCCCGTCGCGGTGACGCGGGCGCGGATCTGGTGACCACGTCGGACGTGGTCATTCCACCAGGCGAGCGCGCGGTCGTCGGCACCGGTGTCGCCATCGCGCTGCCCGAGGGGTTCGCGGGCTTCGTGCACCCCCGTTCGGGGCTGGCCGCACGGGCCGGGCTGAGCGTCGTCAACACGCCGGGCACGATCGACTCGGGCTACCGCGGTGAGATCCGCGTTTGCCTCGTGAACCATGATCTCCGTGAGCCGATCGCGCTGTCGCGCGGCGACCGGATCGCCCAGCTCGTCGTGCAACGCGTCGAGCACGCGGTGTTCCGCGAGGTCGACGCGTTGCCGGAGACGGAGCGCGGTGCGGGAGGCTATGGCTCGACCGGCGGGCACGCCGTGCTCGCCCGTACGGATGCAGAGGGGTAGGGCATGTTCGGAAGGCGCCGCAAGCGCGGTCGTCACTCCTCGGGGGCTGTCGAGACGGGGCCGGAGTACGACGAGGACTTCGACGACGTCGAGGGCCCGTGGGACTCGACCGTGGCGCCTCACGACGATGTGCAGCGGCTCGACCTGGGATCGGTGTTGCTGCCGATGCCGGACGAGGCCCAGCTGCAGGTCGAGATGGACCAGCAGACCGGTTCGGTGCGGGCGGTGCACGTCCTCACGCCGGTCGGCCAGCTGACCATCAGCGCGTTCGCCGCGCCGAAGTCGGGCGGCCTCTGGAAGGAGGTCGGCGCCGAGCTGATCCAGGGCCTCAAGGAGGACGGCGCCAGGATCAACCGGGAGAACGGCGAGTGGGGCGAGGAGATCACCGCCCGCAACCAGGGCGTGCAGATCCTCTTCGTCGGCATCGACGGGCCGCGCTGGATGCTGCGCGGTGTCGCCGCCGGTCCCGAGGAGCACTTCGCGCAGAACTCCGCGGCGTTGCGCGAGATGCTGCGCGGCACCGTGGTCGTGCGCGGCGAGCAGCCGATGCCGCCCCGCACGCCGCTGCCGGTGGAGCTGCCGGAGGCGATCGCCCGGCACATCCAGCAGCAGCAGGGTTAGTCCCGCGCTCGTCGCCACGCCTGCACCGCACGCCCCAGCGCGTGCGGGTAGGCGTCCAGCGTCGTCGTGGTGAGCACGGCGCGGGGGAGGGCGTCCGCCCACTCCCGGGCGACCTCGATCGGGTGCACCGGGTCGTCGGTGCACCCGACGATGCCCGTCGGCACGCGCAACGACCTCAGCTCGTCGAGCGTCGGCGCCTCCGAGGCGGACGCTTCCTCCAGGTGCGGCACCAGCTGGTCGCCGTAGCCGCGCCACGCCCTCGACAGCTCGTCGCGCAGCCAGCCGGTCGTGCCCGCGAGCGCGGTTTCCAGGCCCTGGTCCGCCACGACCCGCGCGCTCACCCTGGCGGCCAGTGCCGCGGGTGCGTCGCCGGCGGGACCGGTCCACGCCGGCAGCGCGAGCACCAGACCGGCGCACTTGTCCGGGTTCCCGGCCGCCCACCGCGCGGCGACGTGCGCACCGAGCGAGACACCACCCACCACGATCGGGTGGCCTGTCCAGGCGTTGTCGAGCGCCTCCACCCGATCGGCCACCGTGCGGACTCGCGGAGCGGTCAGAACGGCTCCCACCTGCGACAACGGCTCGGCGAACACGAACCGGACAAAGTTCTCGTCAGAGGCGGTTCCGGGCAGGAGTACGACGGTCTCGGCAGGCACGCCCGTGATTGTCGGCCCCCCTGCGTACCCTCACTGTCAGACGGGTCCACACCACCGGGCCCTCGGAGCATCGCGGGAGTCGGGGATGGGCGGCTACTGGCACCGCTTGGTGCGTCGCTTGACCAGCGACGTGGCCGAGCTGGACGCGGACGACCTGTCGCGGAAAGCGGAGGCGGTCGGCGCCGTGAAGGCGTGCGACTGCAGGTCCGGTGAGGAGGTCACGGTCCTGGGCAGGCTCCGCAGCGTGGAGCTGTGCCCCCGGGACGCGGCCGCCACTCTGGAAGCGGAGCTCTACGACGGCACCGAGGGCGTCACCCTCGTTTGGCTCGGCCGCCGTCGCATCGCGGGAATCGAGCCCGGTCGCACGATCAAGGCTCGTGGCCGCATCGCCGTGCGCGACGGGCGCAAGGTCCTCTACAACCCCTATTACGAGTTGCAGAACGCTTCATGACCTCAGCTGAGACCGAAGAAAAGCAGCCCACCGTCCTCGAGCAGATGGGCGGCGTGAGCGGAATGCTCTACTCGTCGCTGCCCGTCCTGATCTTCGTGATCGTCAACTTCGCCACCAAGAACCTGATGGCGGCGATCATCGGCTCGCTGGCCGCCGCCGTCGTCATCGGTGTCGTGCTCGCGCTGCGCAAGGGAACGATCCAGCCCGCGATCTCCGCCGTGTTCGGCGTGGGCATCGCGGCGTTCATCGCCTACAAGACGGGTGAGGCCAAGGGCTTCTTCCTCTTCGGCATCTGGCAGAGCGTCGTCTACGGCAGCGCGTTCCTGCTGTCGATCATCGTGCGCTGGCCGCTCGCCGGTGTCCTCTGGACGTTCCTCAACGGCAGGGACAGGTCCTGGCGCGCGGACAAGGCCACCGTCCGCGACTACGACATCGCCACCTTCGTGTGGGCGCTGGTGTTCTTCGCCCGCTTCGTGGTCCAGCGCTGGCTGTACGACGAGGACCAGGTCGGCTGGCTCGCGGTGGCCCGGCTCGGGATGGGCTACCCGCTGATGGCGGTCGCGCTCCTCGCCACGGTGTGGGCGGTCCGCCGCGCCGACAAGCGCCTCAAGGAGGCGGAGGAAGCGGCGTCGGCCCAGGCCCAGGCGGAAGAGGTGCTGTCCCGCACGGCCGACGACCTGCTCACCCCGGACATGGACGAGCTGAAGCGCACCGTCGAGGCGGAGTCGCGCGACAAGTCCAGGGACTGACACGACGTGCGACGGCCGGCGCTCCCGCATGGGGCGCCGGCCGCGTCGTGTCCGGAGACGCTCAGTACCCGAGGGCGCGCTTGATGTCCTGCTCGACGGCCGCCGTCGTGACGAACAGCAGCTCGTCCTCGGCTTCCAGCGTGTCGTCCGGCTGCGGCACGATGACCCGCCCGCCGCGCAGGATCGTCACGAGCGCGGCGTCCCGGGGCAGCGTCAGCTCCGACACGGCCCGCCCGGCGAACGGCGTCGACTCGTCGAGCGTGATCTCCACGAGGTTCGCCTGTCCCTGCCGCAACGTCAGCAACCGCACGACGTCGCCGATGGTCACCGACTCCTCGACCATCGCCGCCAGCAGCCGCGGCGTCGAGACGGCGACGTCGACACCCCACGACTCGGTGAAGAGCCATTCGTTCGCGGGGTCGTTCACGCGCGCGACGACGCGGCGGACCGCGAACTCGGTCTTCGCCAGCAGCGACACCACGAGGTTGACCTTGTCGTCACCGGTCGCGGCGATCACCACGTCGCACAGCTGCATGCCGGCGTCCTCCAAAGAGGACAGCTCGCACGCGTCGGCCTGCACCCACTCGGCCTGCTCGACGGAGTTGGGGTCGAAGTGCGCCCTGTCCCGTTCGATGAGCATCACCTGGTGCCCGTCGGAGACGAGCTCCTGCGCGATGGACCGGCCCACCGCGCCCGCACCCGCGATCGCGACCCGCATCAGCTCTCCTCCGGTGCCTGCTGCGCCGCCGCCGCGACGTCGGTGATCGTGCCGGACAGCGCCGCCACGTAGATGGTGTCATCGGCCTGCACGACGGTCGTGGCGCCGGGCAGCACCCCCGTGCCGAACCGCATCACGAACGCCACCCGCGCGCCGATCGCCTCCTCCAGCTCGCGGATCGGCCGGCCGACCCACGACTCGGCGACCTCGATCGGCAGCACGGCGACGGTGCCGGACGGGTCGCGCCACGCGGTCGACGCGCCCTCGGGCAGCAGCATCCGCAGGAACCGGTCGGTCGACCACGGCACGGTCGCGACCGTCGGGATGCCGAGGCGCTCGTACACCTCCGCGCGCTTGTGGTCGTAGATGCGGGCGACGACGTGCTCGACGCCGAACGTCTCGCGCGCGACGCGAGCCGAGATGATGTTCGAGTTGTCGCCGCTGGAGACCGCCGCGAACGCCCCGGCGCGCTCGATGCCCGCCTCGATCAGGACATTGCGGTCGAAACCGTTGCCGACGACCTGCTGTCCGTGGAAGTCGCCGCCCAGCCTGCGGAACGACTGCGAGTCCTTGTCGATCACCGCGACCTGGTGGTCGAGCCGCTCCAGGGCCCTGGCCAGGGAGGCTCCCACCCGGCCACATCCCATGATCACCACGTGCACGACATTGCCTCCTCGGGCGAACCTTGGGCAGAAGGTACCGAGCATTAGCCCGTCCCGGTGAGCGACCCCTTACGCTTCGGCCGTGTCCAAGCTCGCCACCGCTGCCAAACGCCTCCTGGTCGGGCGGCCGTTCCGCAGTGACCGCCTCGCGCACACCCTGTTGCCGAAGCGCATCGCCCTCCCCGTGTTCGCCTCGGACGCCATGTCGTCGGTCGCGTACGCGCCCGAGGAGATCTTCCTGATGCTGTCGGTGGCCGGGCTGAGCGCGTACGCGCTGGCCCCCTGGGTGGGGGTCGCTGTCGTCGTGGTGATGCTGACGGTGGTGGCGAGCTACCGGCAGAACGTGCACGCCTACCCGTCCGGTGGCGGCGACTACGAGGTCGCGACGGTCAACCTGGGCCGCAGGGCGGGGCTCACGGTGGCGAGCGCCCTGCTCATCGACTACATCCTGACCGTCGCGGTGTCGATCTCGGCCGCCGCGGCGAACATCGGTTCGGCCATCCCGTTCGTCGCCACGCACAAGGCGGAGTTCGCGGTCGCGGCCATCATCCTGCTGACCGCCGTCAACCTGCGCGGCATCCGCGAGTCCGGCAGCGCGTTCGCCGTCCCCGTCTACGCCTTCATGTTCGGGGTCTTCGCCCTGATCGGCTACGGCCTGTTCCGCGGGCTGGTGCTGGGCCAGGAGATGCGGGCGGAGAGCTCGGGCCTGGAGATCCACGCCGAGGCGGACCACCTGATGGGCCTCGCGTTCGTGTTCCTCGTGCTGCGGGCGTTCTCCTCCGGCTGCGCCGCCCTCACCGGCGTCGAGGCGATCAGCAACGGCGTGCCCGCGTTCCGCAAACCCAAGTCCCGCAACGCCGCGACGACACTGCTGCTGATGGGCCTCATCTCGGTGTTCATGCTGATGGGCCTGATCGTCCTCGCCCAGCTGACCGGTGTGCGGATGGCCGAGTTCCCCGGCGAGCAGATCAGCAACGCCCCGGCTGGCTACGAGCAGAAGACGATGGTGGCGCAGGTCGCGCACGCCGTGTTCGACAACTTCCCGCCCGGCTTCTACTTCATCGCGGGCGTCACCGCGCTGATCCTCGTGCTCGCCGCGAACACCGCGTTCAACGGCTTCCCGGTGCTCGGCTCGATCCTCGCCCAGGACCGCTTCCTGCCCCGTCAGCTGCACACCCGCGGCGACCGGCTGGCGTTCTCCAACGGCATCCTGTTCCTCGCCGGGTTCGCCATCATCCTGGTGATCGCGTTCGACGCGGAGGTCACCCGGCTCATCCAGCTCTACATCGTCGGCGTCTTCGTGTCGTTCACGCTGAGCCAGCTCGGCATGATCAAGCACTGGCAGCGGCTGCTCAGGACCGAGACCGACCCGCAGGCGCGCGTCCGGATGCGCCGCTCGCAGTCGATCAACACCTTCGGGCTGGCGCTGACCGCGACGGTGCTGGTCATCGTGCTGATCACGAAGTTCACCAAGGGCGCGTGGATCGCCATCGCCGCGATGGCGGCTATTTACGCGTTGATGACGGCGATCCGCAAGCACTACGACACGGTCGCCGAGGAGCTGCGCAAGCAGGAGCGCGTGCGCACGCTGCCCGCGCGCAACCACGCAATGGTGCTGGTGTCCAAACTGCACATGCCGACGCTGAGGGCGCTGGCCTACGCCAAGGCGACACGTCCGGACGTGCTGGAGGCCGTCACCGTCAACGTGGACGACGGCGACACCCGCAAGCTCACCGCCGAGTGGGAGAAGGAGAACATCAAGATCCCGCTCAAGGTGATCGAGTCGCCCTACCGGGAGATCACCAAGCCCGTTCTCGACTACGTGAAGCGGGTCAGGACGGACAACCCGCGCGACGTTGTTACGGTGTTCATCCCCGAGTACGTGGTCGGCCACTGGTGGGAGCAGCTCCTGCACAACCAGAGCGCGTTGCGGCTCAAGGGAAGGCTGCTGTTCCAGCCGGGTGTGATGGTGACCAGTGTCCCGTGGCAGCTCGAGTCCGCGGTCAAGGTCAAGGACAAGAACGTCATCGCGCCCGGCGCTGTCCGAAGGGGTCTGGACGACCGATGAGCACGACCAAGGAAGACTGGACCGGACGCAAGTTCGAAGTCGAGGTAGGACCTGTCGCCCACGGCGGACATTTCGTCGCACGGCACGAGGGGCGCGTTCTGTTCGTGCGCCACGCACTGCCCGGCGAACGCGTTGTGGTGTCGGTGTACGAGGACAACGGCGGGTCGTTCTGCCGTGCCGACGCCGTGGAGATCCTCACACCGTCACCCGACCGCGTCGAGCCACCGTGCCCGTTCACCGGACCGGGGAGGTGCGGCGGCTGCGACTTCCAGCACGTGACGTGGGAGCGGCAGCGCGAGCTCAAGGCCCAGGTCGTGCGCGAGCAGCTGAGCAGGCTCGCCAAGATCGACCGGGACGTGGTCGTCGAAGCGCTCCCCGGCGGCCCGCTGGAGTGGCGGACGCGCATCCGGATGGCCGTCGACCGCGAGGGACGGCCCGGTTTCCGCGGCACCCGCTCCCACGATGTGATCCCGGTCGACCACTGTGTGATCTCCCGGCCGGGCATGGTCGAGTCGGTGGTCGACAGAACGTGGCGGGCGCAGGAGCTCACGATCGTCCAGGACGGTGACGGCAACCGCCACGTGGGTGAGGTCCGCGGCCGACACACCGTGCGACGCGCCGGAACCGGTACGGCTGTCGAGACGGCCGCGCAACGAAAGTGGCGAGTTTCCGCCGACGGTTTCTGGCAGGTCCACCCCGCGGCCGCGGACACGTTCGCGACCGTCGTGGGGGAGTGGGCGGCGGCCGAGCCGGGGCAGCGCGCGTGGGACCTCTACGGCGGCGCCGGGCTCTTCGCGTCCGTGCTCGGCCGGCAGGTCGGCGACACCGGGTCCGTGCTGGTCGTGGAGTCCTTCCCCGGTGCCGTGGAGGACGGCAGGCGCAACCTGCGGCGCATGTCCCAGGTCGAGTGGGTGGCGGACAAGGTGGAGCGCGCCGTGACCCGCCGGCTGCCCGTGGAGGACCCGCACGTCGTGGTGCTCGACCCGCCCCGCAAGGGCGCGGGCAAGGTCGTTGTGGCTGAAGTCGCACGGCGCCGTCCCCAGCGGGTCGTCTACGTGGCCTGCGACCCGGCCGCCCTCGCCAGGGACTTGGCCGAATTCACAGTTCAGGGGTACCGGCTCGCCGGGCTGCGGGCGTTCGACGCCTTCCCCATGACCCATCATGTGGAGTGCATCGCGCTGCTCGACGCTGAGACGCGCTGACCATGCGTCTCAGTCACGTCTCCGTAGACTGAGCCGAAGTCTTCAGGAGTGAGGTGGCGTGGTGACCCTGCTGGAGTCCGTGCACGGACCGGCTGATCTGAAACGGATGGACGAGGCGCAGCTGCAGCAGCTGTGCGAGGAGATCCGTCGTTTTCTGGTCGACAAGGTGTCCAAGACGGGCGGGCACCTGGGCCCCAACCTGGGCGTCGTCGAGCTGACAGTCGCATTGCACCGCGTGTTCGACTCGCCGCGGGACCCGATCGTCTTCGACACGGGCCACCAGTCGTACGTGCACAAGATCGTCACGGGTCGCCGGGACGGTTTCGACCGGCTGCGCCAGCAGGGCGGCCTGTCCGGCTACCCGTCGCGGTCGGAGTCCGAGCACGACGTGCAGGAGAGCTCGCACGCGTCCACGGCGCTGTCCTACGCGGACGGCCTGGCGAAGGCGAAGCAGATCAACGGCGCCAACGGCCACGTGGTCGCGGTCGTGGGCGACGGCGCGCTCACGGGCGGCATGTGCTGGGAGGCGTTGAACAACATCGCGGCGGACAAGACGCGCCCGGTCGTGATCGTCGTCAACGACAACGGCCGCTCGTACTCGCCGACGATCGGTGGTCTCGCGGACCACCTGTCGTCGCTGCGGTTGCGCCCCGGTTACGAGAAGGTGCTGGAGAAGGGCAAGAGCGCCCTGCAGCAGACGCCGTTCTTCGGCAAGCCCCTCTACGCCGCCCTGCACGCCGCCAAGCGCGGCATCAAGGACGCGCTGGCGCCGCAGGCCATGTTCGAGGACCTCGGCCTCAAGTACATCGGCCCGGTCGACGGCCACGACATCGCGACGGTCGAGTCCGCGCTGCAGCGCGCGAAGTCGTTCGGCGGCCCGGTGATCGTGCACGCGGTCACCCGCAAGGGCATGGGTTTCGCACCGGCTGAGAACCACGAGGCCGACCAGATGCACGCCACCGGCGTCATCGACCCGATCACCGGCGAGAACCTGCAGCCGTCCAAGCGCACCTGGACGCACGTGTTCTCGGACTCGCTGGTCGAGGTCGGCCGCGAGCGCGAGGACGTCGTGGCCATCACGGCCGCGATGCAGGGCCCGACGGGCCTCGACGCGTTCGCCAAGGCGTTCCCCGACCGCTTCTTCGACGTGGGCATCGCCGAGCAGCACGCGCTGACCTCCGCCGCCGGCCTCGCCATCGGCGGCCTGCACCCGGTCGTGGCCGTCTACGCGACGTTCCTCAACCGGGCGTTCGACCAGCTGCTGATGGACGTCGCGCTGCACAAGCAGGGCGTCACCGTCGTGCTGGACCGCGCGGGCGTCACCGGTCCGGACGGGGCGTCGCACCACGGCATGTGGGACATGTCGATCCTCGGGGTCGTCCCCGGTGTCCACGTGGCGGCGCCGCGTGACGCCGGAACGCTCGTCGAGGAGCTGCGCGAGGCCGTGGCGATCTCCGACGCGCCGTCGGTGATCCGTTACCCGAAGGCGTCCGTCGGCCCGGACTTGCCCGCACTGGAACGCGTCGGCTCGGTCGACGTGCTGCGCCGGTCGGGCACCGACGTGCTGCTGGTGACGGTCGGCGCGCTGGGCGAGCTCGGGCTCCAGGCCGCGCAACGGCTGGAGGACCAGGGCATCGGCGTCACGGTCGTCGACCCGCGGTGGATCTACCCGATGTCGTCGGACCTCGTGGAGATGGCGGCCTCGCACCGGCTCGTGGTGACCGTCGAGGACGGTGGCCGGCACGGCGGCTTCGGCTCGTCGCTCGCGGCCGCCCTGCGCGACGCGGACGTCGACGTGCCGTTGCGCGACATCGCGCTGCCGCAGCAGTTCCACGACCACGGTGAGCGCGGCGAGGTGCTGGCGTTGTGCGGCATCACCGCACAGGACGTGGCACGCCGCGTGACGGAGTGGGCCTCGCGGCTGGAAGGCGTGTCCGAGGAAATCGACGCGCCCGCGGACAAGTAGTTCGGCTAGCCTCCACCCCGCGCCCGCTCTCGCGGCCCGGCAGGACTTCCTCGCCAGGGTTCCGCTTTCCGGGCAGGCGCAGTGGCGCTGTAAAGGCACCAGGTTCAATTCCTGAACGCCACGACCCCGGCCGCACACGGGGGCGACGAGCTCTGCGAGTCCTTTCCGGACTCCCGCTCCGAGCCCCGCCGGCCGGGGTCGTGGTCTGTCCGCACGTGGGGGAAGACGATGAAGCACACGCTGTACCCGTGGGAGCGGGGCGTCCGGTTCGACCGCGGCGTGCTGGCGGGCGAGGTGGGGCCCGGCGAGCACAAGTACCCGCGGCACGTGACGGTGCAGCGTGTCGACATCCGTCCTCGCACGATGGCCCCGGCCGCACAGGACGTGCCGACGTCCGACGGCGTGTTGGTGCGTGTGACTGTCGTCGTGCGGTGGACCGTGTCCAAGCCGACGACGTTCGTGGTGGCGTCCGCCAGTCCCGAAGCCGAGCTCTACACAGCCGTGCAGCTCGCGTTGCGCGGTGCGGTGCTGACGCGCGCACACTCCGCCGTCGACGCCGAACGTGACGCGATCGCCGCCGAGGTGCTGGCCGCTGTCGGGCCGAAGGTCGCCGAACTGGGCATCGTGGTGTCCGAGGTGGCCGTGCGCGACGTCGTCATGCCCGGTGAGCTGCGCCGGGCGGCCCTGGCCGAGCTCGTCGCCGCGTCCGAGGGACGTGCGGCGCTGGAGCGGGCCAGGGGCGAGACGGCCGCGCTGCGGTCGTTGCTCAACGCGGCCCGGCTGGCGGAGGAGCACCCGGCGTTGCTGGAGCTCCGCGCACTGCAGGCCGCCTCGACCGTCGTCGTGGACCGGCCCGCCCGCAAGGGCTGATCACTCCTCGCGGATCCACAGCACGGTGGTCCGCGTCTCGCGCACCCGCCAGCCCGCGGGCGTCCGGACGACGACCCAGTCCATCCGCAGGCTCGCGGTGCGGAAAGGCGCCTCGCCGGCGCGGTAGAAGTGGTTCACCGCGTTGGCCGAGACGGCGGCCCGGTCGCCGTCGAGGTCGACCAGCAGGCCCGTGGTGGCGTGCTGGGTGAGCACGTCCGGCTGTTCGGTTCTCCGCATGACCTCCAGGAACTCGTCGAACCCCGTGGTCTCGCCGTACCGGGGCGAGTGGATCGCCACCTCGGGGTGGAACACCGTGTGCGCGTCCTCCCACCTCTTGTCGTCGAGCAGGCGGCCGAGCCGGCTGACGAGGTCGGCGATCTCGACGCGGTCGATCGTGGACATGAGCACTCCCTTATTGTTGGTTGCGCCAACGTTGGCGCGACCAACAATACAGACCTGCGTTGGTCACGCCAACGATTAAGATGAAGGCGTGGAGAACACCCCCGAACGCCTGACCGGGAAGCCGAGCTGGCTGCTGACCCAGCTGTCCGTGCACGCGCACCGGCTCGCCACCGAGGCGTTCACCGGGGCAGGGGCACGCGGCTACCACTACCGCGTGCTCGCCGCGCTGGACGAGTTCGGCACCGCCAGCCAGGCCGACCTCGGCCGTCGCTGCAACATGGACCGCAGCGACGTCGTCGCCACCGTCACCGCGCTGCAGGAGCGGGGGTTCGTCGACCGCGCACAGGACCCGAAGGACCGCCGCCGCAACACCGTGACGCTCACCGAGCCCGGCAAGGCACAGCTGGACCGGCTCGACGAGGCACTCGACCAGGCCCAGGACGACCTGCTCGCGCCGCTCCCCGAACCGGACCGCCGCACGCTCACCAGGCTGCTCGGCACCCTGCTCGCGCACCACCAGCGCTGACAGCGGGCGTGAAGGTGTCGTTAAGCGTTGTCTCAGGTGGGTGTGGCACCTTGGTGGCGTGCGGATTCTGGTAGTCGAGGACGAGGCTCCCCTGGCCGACGCGATCGCCCGCGGCCTGAGGCGTGAAGGCATGGCCGTGGACGTCGCCTACGACGGCGAGACCGGCCATGAGAAGTCGACCGTCACGCGGTACGACGTCGTCGTGCTCGACCGCGACCTGCCCGGGATGTCCGGCGACGAGCTGTGCAAGGAGATCCTCAGCTCCGGCGCGCTCACCAGGGTCATGATGCTGACCGCCAGCGGCTCGATCGAGGACCGCGTGTCCGGCCTGTCGCTCGGCGCCGACGACTATCTGGCGAAGCCCTTCGCGTTCCCCGAGCTGGTCGCGCGCGTCCGGGCACTGGCCCGCCGCGCCACGCCCGCGACCCCGCCCGTGCTGTCCGCGCGGGACGTCGAGCTGGACCCGGCGCGGCGCACCGTGTCGCGCGGCGGGCAGCCGATCGAGCTGACGCGCAAGGAGTTCGGCGTCCTCGAGGTCCTGCTCGCGGCCAAGGGATCGGTCGTCAGCAGCGAGGAGCTCCTCGAACGCGTGTGGGACGAGAACGCCGACCCGTTCACCACGACCGTGCGCGTCACGGTGATGACGTTGCGCAAGAAGCTCGGCGAGCCGGGCATCATCGACACCGTCGTCGGCTCCGGGTACCGGGTGCCGAGTGCGTCGAACGGATCCGCTGAGGACTGACCTATGCGAAGGCGCGGGCCGGGGCTTCGTCTCCGGATCACGCTCCTCACCACCGCGCTCGTCGCGGTGGTGAGTGCTGTGCTGCTGTTCCTCGGCTGGACGCTCGTCGGCAGGGTCTTCGACTCGTCGCCGTCGTTCCCGGCCGATGCCAGGGTGACCGTCGACGGTGTGACCGTCACCGTGAAGACCCTGACCGACTCGTTGACGGGAGCCGCCCGCCAGGACCTGCTGGTCGCCGGGCTGATCGCGTTCGCGTGCATGGTCGTGGCCGCGGCCGTGCTGGCGTGGACGTTCACCGGCCGCGTCCTGAAACCGCTGCACGACGTCACCAGCGCCGCCCGCCAGCTCTCGGCGGAGTCGCTGGGCTCCCGCCTGCGCCTGGAAGGGCCGCGGGACGAGGTCGCCGACCTCGCGGACACGTTCGACGCCATGCTCGACCGCCTCGAAGCGGCCTTCGACTCGCAACGACGGTTCGTGGCGAACGCATCGCACGAACTGCGCACCCCTCTCTCCGTGGTGCGCACCGAGCTGGACGTGACGCTGTCCGATCCGGACGCGGACGTCGAAGAACTGCGGCGCATGGCCGGCGTCGTCCGTGCGGCGGGGGAGCGTGCCGAGCAGTTGGTGTCAGCACTGCTGCTGCTCGCACGCACGGACGGGATAGGGCTCGCCGTGCGTGAGCCCGTCGACCTGTCCGCTGTCGTCGAGTCCGCGTGGAGGGCCGTGCGTGCGGAAGCAGAGGCACGCAACCTGCGCACCGTCTTCCGGTGCGTGCCGGCACTCGCCGTCGGCGACCCGGCGCTCCTCGAACGCATCGCGGGCAACCTGCTGGAGAACGCCGTCCGGCACAACCACGTGGGCGGATGGATCGAGACCGTCGTGGAGACCGGCCCGCAGTGGTCAGTCCTGCGGGTGTCGTCGTCAGGCCAACTCATCGCGCCGGACCGCGTGGAAGAGCTCTTCGAGCCGTTCCGCCGCGGCGTCAAGGACCGCACCAGCCAGTCCGGAACAGGTCTTGGCCTGTCGATCGTGCGCGCCGCGGTGGCCGCTCACGGCGGGTTTGCGCAGGCAGTGGCGGTGCCGACAGGTGGTCTGTCGGTGACCGTGCACCTGCCCAGCGCCCCTCGCTGAGGGCCGCCGCAAGATCTTCGACGTGGTCCCGGTCACAGATTGCGTCGATCTTGCCGGGTTTGAGCCATCCGCGTGGCGTCTGACCTGCGGTTACATGTCAGATGACCCCCGATTTGGATCTCACGGGGGGCCCGTGTAAATTTCTCTCTGCCAGCGCGGAACGGGCCGGGAAACACCGGAACGGAGCGCGGCGAAAGACTTCTAAGCCTGACACAGCCCCGGAAGTGACTCTCTTCGGAGATGAACTGTGGTGTGCGCGTGTTCTTTGAGAACTCAACAGCGTGCCGAAACACAGCCAGTAATATGAATACTCCTCGTCAGGAGTATTCCTTTGAGTAGTAATACCAGATTGCCAGACATATTCCGTCTGGAGCGATCAAACACAGTCCTTATTGGAGAGTTTGATCCTGGCTCAGGACGAACGCTGGCGGCGTGCTTAACACATGCAAGTCGAGCGGTAAGGCCCTTCGGGGTACACGAGCGG
>NZ_FNCC01000020.1 GCF_900100955.1 Lentzea fradiae
GCCTGCGCTTCCTGACCCCCGAGAAGGCTGCCGTCGTGCTGGCGCACACAGCTGCCGAACGCCGGAGCGCCCCGGCGGCTGAGGACGAGGTCTGTCCCGTCGGAGTGTGACGATCTCGCAGGCGGAATCCGCCGTCCCGATCACGGAGCGGTCCGCTCAGGTCAGTCCTCGCCACGCGCGCTTGCACGATCACTCACGGCCGACAGTGCAGCGCCCCACGGATACGTCTCCATGACCTGCCCACCCGTTCGCGGCGGATGCGGCACGAAGCCGCCCTCGCCGAACAACACGGTCACCCCCGACTCGCGCAACTCCTCGACGCTGCGCCGGAAGGGGCGATTGTTCGCGAGCGCGGTGTTCACGAACGGCAAGACCGCAATCGGAACACCAAGACCGGTGAGTTCGGCGAGCTGCGTGAGCACGTAGGTGTCAGCGATGCCCGCCGCCCACTTGTTGATCGTGTTGTACGTGGCCGGAGCCACGATGACAGCCGCAGCTTCGGGAAGCGCCGGTTGCCCGGCTCGCTGGTGTCCCGTGCGGACGGGATGGCCGCTGAGTACTTCGAGTGCTTCGAGATCGAGGAAGTGTTCCACGGCGGCGGGCGTGGCGACGCACCAGACGTCCCACCCATCGGCCTGCGCCAGCTTCACCATGCGGTCGATGTGGTCGGCAGGTCCAGCCCCACAGATCATCAGGTACAGCACGGGTGCGCTCACGCCTCTACTCCCGCTCGTCCGGCCATCTGACGCACCAGCCTTCCAGGCTCGCCCGTGGTGTTGTTCAGCAGTGACCGCAGCAGGCCATGAGCCAGCGGCCGGCAGCGGACCTCCTCGGGTGCGATCTGCTCCGCACGTCCCAGCATCCGTACCGCTTGGCGGTAGTCGCCGACGCCCGCGTGCGCCTCGGTGAGATCGAGCAGGTAGTTGGCCTGCCGTTCGGCGGACAACGCGGCGACCGCACGAGAACTGATCGTCGCCGCGAACTCCAAGGCTTGCCCGCACTCGTGCAGCCGCACCAAGGCGGAGACACGGTGAATCTGCGTATTGGTGACACCGAAGAAAGTGTGGTGGTCGTTGTAGTGCGGCTCGTAGATCAGCGCGGATGCAAGCGCCGCCTCATGCATCTCACGAGCCAGGTCAGCGTCTTCCTGTCCAGCCGCCGTGATCGAGGCCGCCAGGTACAACATGCCGTGCAGCGACAGCAACTCTGCCGCGTTGCTGTTGACCTCTGGCCTCATCCGGTCCGCCATCGCCAGCAAGGTCGCAATGGCTTGCGACCGCTCGTGGATGCTGGTCATGGCGCGAGCGACGCTACGGGTCGCGCGGGCGAGGGACCACGTGTCGTCGATCCGCATCGCCGTGTTCATGGCGCGGTCAGCGGCGAGCCACGCCACGTCGTTCGTTTCGAACTTGAGCAGCATGGACGACGCAAGGCGGTACACCGTGACCAGGATGCGGTAAGCCGCTACGCGGTCGGCTTCCGACACGGTCTGCACCGCGACCTGAGCCTCGGCCATGAGTCCCGGCAAGTGCCTCGCCACAACGGTGAAGCGCGACATGCTCCAGGCATGGTCAAGATAGGACGCTTGGCGCGCAACAGTGCCGAAGTCCGCCTCCGGGGCCGACGTCCGCAACCCGGGGTACGCGGCAAGCGCTCGGCGGATCGCCTGGACTTCACCGACATCAACACATTGTCGGGCCCGCTGGTCGCGGTGGTCATCGGTGAGCACAGTGGGATCGATGCGCAGCACCTCCGCCACCCGCTCGATCATCGGCAGACGCGCCAGTTCACGCTCACCGGATTCGATCTTGTCCAGCCACGACGTCGAGCGTCCGACCATGTCGGCGAACTGCTTGCGTCCGAGCTTGCGCCGCTCACGCCAGTAGCGGACACGTGCACCGATGCGCTCGTCGGCCTGCTCCATGCTCCACCTCGCTGACCTGCGTGGACAGCCGCCACTGTACCCAGTCAGAGGTCACACATTTTGTACAAGCCGTTACGCGCGGTTGCCATAGCGTCCTTTCGACGCATCGACCTTGGCTGTCTACGGAGACGAGGAGCGATGAGCCAACTCATCGTGCCGTACATCACCAGTTGGAGTGCGGAGCAAGAGATTCCTTCCCGCGTGGTGGAGCTTCCCGGCATTGGCATCGGCTACGCGAACGAGATGTTCGGCGACCGGGACGCGCAGGGCGTGCTGTGGCTCCGGTCCGGTGTACGCCACGGCGTGGGCAAACCCGAGTTCGGCAAGGTGCACCCCCTCCGGCAACGGCGGGCCATGCGCAAGCTCCTGTGCCAGGTGTGCGCTGGACCCGCCGACCTGAACGACGACGGGCTGCTCTGGCTGCTGCGCGACTACCGGAGCGACTGGACGGGCTGGCCCGACGGCATGGGTTGCACCGAGCCGCCTGTCTGCCTGCCGTGCGCCTCCGTCTCGTTGCGGTTGTGTCCGGCGCTCAGGCGGGGAGCCGCGGCTGTTCGAGTACGTGAGTCCGTGGTTGCCGGAGTCCGCGGTGCGCTGTACAGGAAGAGCCCGATCGGGCCGGTCTCGGCGGAGGACGTGAACGTGGCCTACGACGACCCGGACATCCGGTGGGTGGTGGCGTCGGCGCTCATCCGCGAACTTCGGGACTGCACGCTCGTGCCGCTGGAGGAGCTGATTGAGCAGCGCTACGCGGCCCACAAGCGGTGATAGCGCCACCACGAACACCAGCTCGGCGCACTGAGCGTCGGAGTTCGGTGGGCGCGACAGGGATCGAACCTGCGACCGCTCGGGTGTAAACCGAGTGCTCTTCCGCTGAGCTACACGCCCCAACCCCACACCCCGGCAAGGGGCACAAGGAAGCTACATCATGCCGTGAGAGAGGCTACGGCCTTCTTCCAGGCGTCCTGATCCCGGGCCTCCCCCGGCGAGTTCACCTGAGCGAACCGCACCACACCGGTCAGGTCGACGAGGAACGTGCCCCGCACGGCCATGCCGGCGGCCTCGTTGAACACGCCGTACGCCTGCGCGACGGCGCCGTGCGGCCAGAAGTCGGACAGCAGCGGGAACTGGTAGCCCTCCTGCTGGGCCCACGCCTTCAGCGCGAACGGGGTGTCCACCGACACACCCAGCACCTGGACGTCGCGGTCGGAGTACTCGGCCAGCTCGTCGCGGAGCTGGCAGAGCTCGCCGCGGCACGTTCCGCTGAACGCGAACGGGTAGAAGACCACGAGGACGTTCTTCTCGCCTCGGAACGACGACAGCGTCACTGGCTGCTTGTTGTAGTCCTTCAGCGTGAAGTCCGGGGCTTCCGAACCGACGACGACCACCACGACCTCCGCACCCGACCAGGAGCCACGGGCGACTTGCGTGCCCGTGACCAACCTAGCCGAAGGTCAGCGCTTGGCCTTGGCCGACTTCGGCCAGACCAGGCGGGTGCCCGCCCAGTCGTCGGCGACGCTGATGTTCGAGGTCTGGGACAGGCCGGCGGTGGGCACGGCCTCGGCGATGTCCGAGGGTTCGACGTGGCCGGGGCGGCCGGTCTTCGGGGTGAGCACCCAGATCACGCCGTCCTCCGCGAGCACGCCGGTGGCTTCGAGCAGGGCGTCGACCAGGTCGCCGTCGTCCTCCCGCCACCAGAGCAGCACCACGCTCACGGTCTCGTCGGCATCCTCGTCGAGGAGGTCGCCCCCGATCTGCTCCTCGACGGCGGCACGGAGGTTGTCGTCGACGTCCTCGTCCCAGCCGAGTTCTTGGACGACCATGCCCGATTCGATCCCGAGCTTCTCGGCGACGCCGATCTTGCCGGCGTCTTCCGCGGCGACCACGGTTTTCACTCCTCCAACTACGCAAGAGCGACAGCCCTGAGACTGCCGCCGAAGTCCGTTACTCCGGCTAGCGAACACTGTCAGCTACCTCCGGCGCAACTGTTGACCACGTGACACGCCGTGACGCCCACCCCTGTGACGTTGCCTAGACTGGCATGAGGCACGCTCTACATACCTCTTATCGCGCGCGCGTGAGGACACGATCCAGAACTACTGACCAGTAGCGATGCCGAAGTCGGCGCGCAAGGACAACGATAGGAGCGCGTGGCACGGTTTCCGGGCCACGCGAGTACCGCCAACGAAGCCGAGGAGACACCTTGAGCCCGCAGAACACCGGCCCCGAGCGGGTGCGTGTCATTCGCGACGGACTGGCAGCTCACCTGCCCGACATCGACCCGGAAGAGACCAGCGAGTGGCTGGAGTCGTTCGACGAGGTCCTCAAGGGCGGTGGCCAGCAGCGGGCCCGCTACCTGATGCTGCGTCTGCTGGAGCGCGCGCGTGAGAGCCACGTGGGCATGCCTTCGCTGACCAGCACCGACTACGTCAACACCATCCCCACCGAGCAGGAGCCGTGGTTCCCCGGTGACGAGGAGGTGGAGCGTCGTTACCGTGCGTGGATCAGGTGGAACGCCGCGATGACGGTGCACCGCGCGCAGCGGCCCGGTGTGGGTGTCGGTGGCCACATTTCGACCTACGCGTCCAGCGCGTCGCTGTACGAGGTCGGCTTCAACCACTTCTTCCGCGGCAAGAACCACCCCGGCGGCGGCGACCAGATCTTCATCCAGGGGCACGCCTCGCCCGGTGTCTACGCCCGCGCGTACCTCGAGGGCCGGCTGTCGGAGCACCAGCTCGACGGCTTCCGCCAGGAGTACTCCCACGCCGGTCCCGGCGGTGGCCTGCCGTCGTACCCGCACCCGCGGCTGATGCCGGACTTCTGGGAGTTCCCCACGGTGTCCATGGGCATCGGCCCGATGAACGCGATCTACCAGGCGCGGTTCAACCGCTACCTGCAGGCCCGCGGCTTCCGGGACACGTCCGACCAGCACGTGTGGGCGTTCCTCGGCGACGGTGAAATGGACGAGCCGGAGTCGCGCGGTCTCCTCCAGCTCGCGGCGAACGAGCAGCTCGACAACCTGACGTTCGTCGTGAACTGCAACCTGCAGCGCCTCGACGGCCCGGTGCGCGGCAACGGCAAGATCATCCAGGAGCTGGAGTCGTTCTTCCGGGGTGCCGGCTGGAACGTCATCAAGGTCGTCTGGGGCCGCGAGTGGGACGCGCTGCTGCACGCCGACCGCGACGGCGCGCTGGTCAACCTGATGAACCAGACGGCCGACGGCGACTACCAGACGTACAAGGCCAACGACGGCGCGTACGTCAAGGAGCACTTCTTCGGCCGTGACCCGCGCACGAAGGCCCTCGTCGACTCGATGACCGACGACGAGGTGTGGAACCTCAAGCGCGGCGGTCACGACTACCGCAAGGTCTACGCGGCGTACAAGGCGGCGACCGAGACCGTCGGCCAGCCGACCGTGATCCTCGCCAAGACCATCAAGGGCTACTCGCTCGGCCCGCACTTCGCGGCCCGCAACGCGACGCACCAGATGAAGAAGATGACCCTGGACGACCTGAAGGGCTTCCGGGACAGCCTGCGCATCCCGATCTCGGACGAGCAGCTCGAGGCCGACCCGTACCTGCCGCCGTACTACCACCCCGGGCAGGACTCGCCGGAGATCCAGTACATGCTGGAGCGCCGCCGTCAGCTGGGCGGGTTCGTACCCGAGCGCCGGACGAAGTCGAAGGCCCTGGTGCTGCCCGGCGACAAGGTCTACGAGGGTGTCCGGCGCGGCTCCGGCAAGCAGGAGGTCGCCACGACGATGGCGTTCGTCCGGCTCGTCCGCGACCTCGCGAAGGACCCGGAGATCGGCCCGCGCATCGTGCCGATCATCCCGGACGAGGCGCGCACGTTCGGCATGGACTCCATGTTCCCGACGCAGAAGATCTACAACCCGAACGGCCAGACGTACACGTCGGTCGACGCCAACCTGATGCTCGCCTACAAGGAGTCGGAGCAGGGCCAGATCCTGCACGAGGGCATCAACGAGGCGGGGTCCACGGCGTCGTTCACGGCGGCCGGCACGTCCTACGCGACGCAGGGCGAGCCGATGATCCCGATCTACATCTTCTACTCGATGTTCGGCTTCCAGCGCACGGGTGACGGCCTGTGGGCGGCGGCGGACCAGATGGCGCGCGGCTTCGTGCTCGGCGCCACCGCGGGCCGCACGACGCTGACGGGTGAGGGCCTGCAGCACGCCGACGGCCACTCGCTGCTGCTCGCGCACACGAACCCGGCCGTGATCGCGTACGACCCGGCGTGGTCGTTCGAGGTGGCGCACATCGTCAAGGACGGTCTGCGGCGGATGTACGGCGAGAACGCCGAGAACGTCTTCTACTACATCACCGTCTACAACGAGCCGTACGTGCAGCCGGCCGAGCCGGAGAACCTGGACGTGGAGGGCCTCCTGCGGGGCCTGTACAAGTACCAGGACGGCCCGCAGACCGGTGGTCCGCGCGCCCAGATCCTCGGGTCGGGCGTGGGCCTGCCGTGGGCGCTCAAGGCCCAGCAGCTGCTGGCCGACGAGTGGGGCGTCTCCGCGGACGTGTGGTCCGCCACGTCGTACTCGGAGCTGCGCCGCGAGGCCGTGGAGACCGACCGCCACAACCTGCTGCACCCGGACGCGGAGCCGCGCGTGCCCTACGTGACGCAGGTGCTGAACGACGTGCAGGGCCCGGTCGTGGCCGTGTCCGACTGGGCGTCGGCGATCCCGGACCTGATCCGCCCGTACGTCCCGACCGACATGACGACGCTGGGCACGGACGGCTTCGGCTTCTCCGACACCCGCCCGGCCGCCCGCCGCCACTTCCTGGTGGACGCGGAGTCGGTCGTCGTCGCCACGCTGGCCGCACTGGCCAAGCGCGGCGAGGTCGAGCAGGCGAAGGTCGTCGAGGCGGCCCGCAAGTACCGCATCGACGACGTGCAGGCGGCCGGCCCGTCCACGTCGGACGCGGGCCTCGCGTAACCAGCCGAACCGGAAAGGGCCACTCCGCCTCGTGCGGAGCGGCCCTTTCCGCGCCCTGAGAGCGCCGTCAGCACACGGACAGCCTTCAGGCGCCTCACCATCCTCAAAGGCCGTCCGGCGGCGGCACGGCGCTCCTCAGCGGGCAGAGATGATCAGCACTGCGGCACCGGCCTGGCCGCCAGCAGCGGCTGGTCCGCACGACCGTCCAACAGCAACGGGACCAACGGACGCGCCTCCTGCTTCAGCGGCACGATCCGGTCACCGCCACGCAGGTACTGCGACGTGATCCCGTGCAACGCCAGCTCGTCCTGCGCCTCGACGTACTGCGCCCCGGTGAGCACGTACCCGCACGGCGCCGCCACCACATCGGACGGATCCGGCGCCTCGTTGTCCGCCCCGCCGAAGTAGACCGGCCCGGACCGCGCGGCACGGGACGCCGCGTTGGCCGCCTCGATGCCCGCGCGGTTGTCCTGGACGAACGACTGCGTGCCGTCCAACGCCTTGAGGTGCGACTCGACGCGGTACGCGGGGGTGTTGGACGTGTTGGTCTCGACGAGCAGTCCCATGCCGTGCTTCAGGCCACCTGTGTTGCGCAGGATGCGTTCCTGGCCGTCACCGGCGACCTGACGGACGGGTTCACCGGTCACTGGGTCGACATAAATGCCGTAGACACCGGACGTGCGCCCGGCGGCCTCGACGGACGGGCGGACGTACGAGCGCGACAGCGTCTCCGAGAGGTCGTGCACGCCGTCGGCGACGTTGAGGTTGCGCGGCCACAGCCACAGCACGTCCTTGACGTAGTACGGCACGGACTGCCCGAACTCGTGCAGGTCGTGGATCACGTCGGGCTGCCAGTCGCGGATCACCGCGGCCATCGCGCGGGCCTCGGCGGTGCGCAGCAGCAGGTGGTCGCGGTTGATGTCGACGCCGTCGGAGTTGCCGCGGGTGTTGGCCGCGCGGCCGTCCGGGTTGGCGTTCGGGACGAACAGGTAGGTGACGGACGAGGTGCGCGGCAGCGAGCGCATCCGGATCAGGCACGCTTCGCGGCCCGCCGGCTCGTTGCCGTGCTGGGAGCAGAGGAAGAGCACGATGGTGCGCGCCGAGCGCGGGCCGACCCGGACGAGCTGGACCGGGCGGCCCTGGGCGGTTCTGCCGATCTCGGTGACGGGCAGGCCGGTGGCGCGCAGGTAGGTCTGCTCCCCGGCTTCGGTGGTCCACGCGCCGGTGAGCTCGAACTCGGTGCGGGGCGGTTCGGCGGCCCCGGCCGGGACCGGAACGAGAACCAGGACGAAGGCGAGTAATGCGATCAGTCCCCTCATAGGGGTGACTTTGCCGCCTGTGTCAACCGGTTGGCGGTCCGGTTCCAGTCGATGAAGCCGTGGACCACCAGGCCCGCGAAGATCAGGTAGACGAACGCGCTGAAGTACAGGCCGGACTGGATCTGCAACGGCACGCCGACGGCGTCGACCACGAGCCACACCAGCCAGAACTCCACGAGTCCCAGGCCCTGCAGGGCGAACGCCAGCACGGTGCCGACGAAGATCGCGGCGTCCGGCCACGGCGCCCACGAGGCGTCCAGCCAGTCGAGGACGAGGGCGAACGCGACGGTGCCCGCGGCGAAGACGCCGGCGACGGCGAGCCGTTCGCGCGGGGAGCCCTTGCGCACCACCACGCCGAAGACGGGGTCACGCCGGCGCACCCACGCGTACCAGCCGTAGATCGCGATCAGGCCGACGACGACCTGCCTGGTCGCGAGCCCGCCGAGGTGCGCGGAGAGGTAGACGGTGAACAGCAGTGCCACGGAGACCAGCTGCACGGGCCAGGTCAGCAGCGAGCGGCGCTGCGCGAGGAAGACGACCGCCAGCGCGAGCACCTGCCCGACCAGCTCCGTGTACGCGATCTTCTGGCCGAAGATCGTCAGTCCCAGCTCGTACCACACGGTTCGTCTCCCGCGGTTCAGTCGCAGCACACCGGATGTTCCCGGCGGTCCCACCTTGTCACCCTCCACAGCACCGGCGCGCGTCTCTTTGTTCCAGTTCACGATTCGGAGGGCTCTAACCTGACCCGATGGGGATCTTGAGCCGGGACCGGCTGAACAGGGCGCTGGTCGAACGCCAGCTGCTGCGCGAACGCACGGGGATGAGCGCGCTCGCCACCGTCGAGCACCTCTTCGGGGTCCAGGCGCAGGAGCCGAAGTCCCCCTACATCGGGCTCTGGACCCGCGTCGAGGGCTTCCTGCCGAAGGAGCTGGAGGACCTGCTCACCGGCAGGCAGGCGGTCCGCATGCTGCTGATGCGCGGCACGATCCACCTGGTCAGCGCCCGGGACGCGCTCGGACTGCGTCCCCACACGCAGCTCAAGCTGGACCGCGAGCTGCAAAGCGGTCCGTTCGCGAGCCGGTTGCGCGGTCTCGACCTCGACGCGGTGGCGGAGGCAGGCCGCGCGATCCTCGACGACGTCCCGCAGGGCACCGCCGACGCCGGGAAGCAGCTGAGACAGCGCTGGCCCGACCGCGAGCACACCGTCCTCGGCAACGCCCTGCGCAACAAGCTGGCGCTGGTCCAGCTCCCGCCGCGCGGCCTGTGGCACCGCAGCGGCCGGGCGGTGTGCACGACGGTCGAGAACTGGCTGGGCAGGCCGCAGGAGGCCATCGGGAAGGACGAGATCGTCCTGCGCTACCTGCGGGCGTTCGGCCCGGCGACGGTCATGGACGCCCAGCAGTGGTCCGGTCTCACGCGGCTCCGCGAGACGTTCGAGGCGCTCCGGCCACAGCTCGTGACGTTCCGGGACGAGGCGGGCAAGGAGCTGTTCGACCTGCCCGACGCCCCGCGTCCGGACGCGGACACTGCGCTGCCGGTGCGGCTGCTGCCCGAGTTCGACAACATCCTGCTCGCCCACGCCGACCGCCGCCGCGTCATCGCCGACGACCGGCTGGGTGTCGTCGTCGGCGGCAAGCCCACGGTCCTCGTCGACGGGTACGTCGTCGCCACCTGGTCACTCGGCAAGGACGGCACGGTCACCGTCGACTACATCGACGACCTGCCGCCGAGCAGGAAGAAGGCGGTCGCCGAGGAGTGCGACCGCCTTCAGGACTGGGTGCGGGCCGGCTGAACACGCCTCAGCGGCACTGTCCGTGACGCCAAGCCGCACTCGCGACTCCCTTTCGTGTTTCTCGCCGGGTACGCGGGGGCCCTACGTTTCGTCCACCGACACGCGGGGACCCCGCGTACTAAGCCGCGTCACGCAGAGGCAGCGTTTACCGCTGGATGGGATGACACGCGAGTGGGTGTGCGTGGCGACCGGCGGAGGACAGAAGTCCGGTCGGGCGACTAAGCCGCGGCCACGTCGACGTGTGCGCCGTCGCCGACGATCAGGCGGTGCTGGCGCGCCGAGCCGACCCGCGCGCCACGGCCGATCAGCGACGTCTCGATGCCGGACACGTTGTGCACGGACGCCTCGTTCAGCACGATCGAGTCGGCCACGCCGGACTCGGTGATCCGGCAGTCGGCGCCGATCGACGTGTACGGGCCGATGACCGACTCCTCGACCAGCGTGCCGGCGCCGATGATCGCGGGCCCGACGATGCACGACCGCACGACGCGGGCGCCCTCCTCGACCACGACGTCGCCGATCAGCCGCGACTCGTCGTCCACGACGCCCTGGATGTCGGTCCGCAGCCCCATCAGCAGCTCGCGGTTGCACTCCAGCACGTCCTCGACCTTGCCGGTGTCCTTCCAGAACCCGGAGTACATCCGCGCCCGCACGTCCCGCTCGTGCGTCACGAGCCACTGCAACGCGTCGGTGATCTCGAACTCGCCGCGCCACGACGGCTCGATCGCGTCGACCGCGGCGTGGATGGCGGGCGTGAGGAAGTAGACGCCGATCATGGCGAGGTCGCTGCGGGGCTCCTGCGGGTGCTCGACCAGCCGCGTCACGCGGGAGTTCTCGTCCACCTCGGCGACGCCGTACAGGCGCGGGTCCTCGACCTTGTCCACGAGCACCTGCGCGGACGGGCGCAGGCGCGCGAACTCGTCCGCGATCTGCCCGATGCCCTCCACCAGCACGTTGTCGCCCAGGTACAGGACGAAGTCGTCGTCACCGAGGAACGGCCGGGCGATCCGCACGCAGTGCGCCACGCCGAGCGGCAGGTCCTGCCGGATGTAGGTGATCGACACGCCCAGGTACGAGCCGTCGCCGAACAGCTCGGAGATCTCCTGCCCGCCCTCGCCGACGACGATGCCGATCTCGGTGATCCCGACGTCCCTCAGGTTCTCGACCACGTACTCCAGCACCGGCTTGTTCGCGATGGGAACGATCTGCCGGGGCAGCGAGTATCCGGCGGGGCGCACGCCCGCGGACAGCACAAGGGCTTTCATAGGTCCTCCACCGCGACGGAACAGTTCGGGTGGAGACGACAGTGGGCCGGGTCGCTGGACCGGAGCTGGAGAACCGTCAGAACACGAGGAAGGGGCCCCGCGCGGCACGTTTGCGCGGAACCCCTTCCTGTGGAACGAGAACTACATCTCGGATCGCGGCGTGCCCGTCGGCGGCGTCGGGGCGTCCATCCGGCCGCCCACGTTCGACGGCATCTCCTGCGAGGCGCGCGGCATCGGCGACTGGACCCGCGTCTCCTCCTGCACGCGGGACAGCCAGCCCTCCCAGCGCTGCTGCATCGGGCGGACCAGGCCGCCGCCCACGCCGATGATGACGACACCGGCGACGGTGGCGAGGACCGCGATGAGCACCGGCATGGTCACCGAGATGGCGATGCCGAGCTGGTTGAGCGCCGCGATGACGCCGAGCGCCATCACGAAGCCGTAGGTGATGTTGCCGAGCAGCTTCGTGTACGAGCGCTGGCCGAGCGCACCGGTCACGAGGCCCTTCAGCGCGGTGCCGATGGCCGACGCGACGATCACGAGCACGATCGCCACGACGATGCGCGGCAGGTACGCGATGACCTCGTTGAGCAGCGTGCTCACGGGGTTCGTGGCGCCGAAGACGCCGAACGCGAGCTGCAACGCGATGAGCAGCACGAAGTAGTACACGATCTTGGCGATCAGCCCGGACGCGTCGAACGAGGACTGCTTCAGCGTGTTGTTCAGGCCCGAGCGGTCCACGAGCTTCTCGAAGCCGACGCGCTTGAGCAGGAACGCGACGCCCTTGGACAGCGCCTTCGCGATGAACCAGCCGATGAGCAGGACAACCAGGAAGCCGAGCAGCTTCGGCACGAACGTGGCGACCATCGCCCACGCCTGGCCCAGGCCCTCGGTGATTTGCGAGCCCACGGGCCCTCCTAGAACGAAAGTTGCGGTGAGTGAAGATCCGACACGGTGATCGTTTCGTGGATCACACCGCTCCACAACTTCGACACTGTGACACGAAAGGGTGGCTGACGTGGATTTTTGTCGTAATACAGTCCAGAGTGGAGCTACCGGTGGGGACCGGGGAGAGGGAAGCGCCCGCCACGCTCCGTGGCGGGCGCTTCCACGTTCCGGAGGCCGTGTTCCTCAGCCCCGTCCGGCGCTCAGCCCGCGGCCGTCGAGGTAGGCCCTGATCCGCTCCGGCGACGGCGAGGGCACGGTCCTGCCGCCCTCGCCGGCCGCCGGCACCTCGGGTCGCGGGTCGCCCGCGCACCGCGTGCTGCTGCCCGGCAGGACCCCGTCGACCAGGTACCGGTTCACCTTCTCGTCCACGCACGGGTTGCCGTGGTAGAGCCCGTGCTTGCCCTCGTCGACGACGGTGACCAGGTTGTGCCCCAGCCGCGCGGCCATCGCCGGACCGCCCGCGTACTGGGTCTGCGTGTCGCCCTCGGCCTGCACGACGACGCCGACCGGGTAGCGGTCGCGCTTGATCCGCACCGGCGGTTCCGGCGGCGTGAACGAGCGGAACGTGCACGTCATCGGCGCGGCCCTGACGACGCCGAACCCGTACGGGTAGCGGTCGCGGAACGCGCGCATGTCCTCGTAGTAGACGTGCAGGTCGGTCGGCCAGTCCGCCTCGCAGGGGACGGTGTCGAACACGCCGGACCGCAGCTCCGCGAGGCCGGTCTCGGCGAGCAGCCGCCCCGCCCGCGCGCCGTCGGCCTGGTCCGGGTCCTCCCCCGACCGCAGCTTGGCCACGACCGCGGCCAGCTCCGACCACAGTGGACGGTAGCGGGCGCCCACGCCGACCGCGCCGTCGAAGGACGACCGGCTGTAGTCGCCGACCGGTGTCGCGTGCAGCTTCGCGGCGACGTCCTCGATCGTGGCGAGGACCTGGTCGCGCGACGTGCCGAGCCCGAACGCCCTGTCGTGGCCGCCCGCCCAAGCGGCCCACGCCTCGACGTCCTCGCGGAGGGCGACGGCCTGCTGCCGGAACTGCTGGTGCCAGATCCACTCCGGGTGCACGGCCGAGTCGAGCACGCTGCGGTCGAGCCGGTGCGGGAACAGCGTCCCGTAGACCGCGCCGAGGTAGGTGCCGTAGGAGTAGCCGAAGTAGTTGATCTTCGGTTCGGCCAGCACCGCCCGCAGCACGTCCATGTCCCGCGCGGTGTTCGCGGTGCTGATGTGACGCCGGATGCCGCCGCCGGACCGCTGGCACGCCTCCTCCGCCTCCCGCGCCTCGGCCGCCCACTTCACGAACTCGCTGTCCGCGGGCCGGGACTCGGGCTCGGCGATCGCGGGCGTCGAGGGGCAGTTCAGCGCGGTCGACCCGCCGACGCCGCGCGGGTCGAACCCGATGAGGTCGTAGACCTGCGCGAGCTCGGTGTCCGCCAGGAACGCCGGCAGGCCGACCCCGGAGCTGCCGGGCCCGCCGGGGTTGGTGAACAGCACGCCGCGCCTGCGGTCCTCTGCCACCGCCCGCTTGCGGCTGACCAGCAGGCTGATCCGCTCGCCGGAGGGGTTGGCGTAGTCGAGCGGCGCGACGAGCGTGGCGCACTCCAGCTCCGCGAGCTCACCCGCGCACGGCGCCCAGCGCACCGGTTGCGCGTAGTAGACGGCGAGGGGGTCCGGAGGGTCGGCTGACGCTGTGACACCCGCGACGGCGAGCACGAGCACTCCCACGACGAAAGCCAGGAACCTGCGCAAGACCAACCTCCGTTGCGTCGCGGACGACCGACGTTTCCCGAAGGTATGGCCGGTCACACCGCCCGCCCGGTTGCGTCACCCGTCCCGGTGATGTCACCTCCGTGGCCTTAAGCTGCGGGTATGACGAGCAGCCCGGCGAAGGAGGAGCACCCGCCCGCGCTCTCCGCCCGCACGATGCGCAAGATCGAACGCGCGTCCGGCTCGCTCGCCACCGCGAGCGTCGCCGAGATGGAACGGCGGCTGCCCTGGTTCGCCCGGATGCCCGCGGACCAGCGGGCGAGCGTGCTGCTGCTGATCCAGAACGGCGTGGCGGGCTTCGTCGAGTGGCTGCACGACCGGCAGCAGGCGATCCGGCTCACCGCCGACGCGTTCCGCAGCGCCCCCAAGGACATCTCCCGCTGGGTGAGCCTGCGCCAGACCGTCGAGCTCGTCCGGATCGCCCTGGAGCTGTTCGAGCAGCAGATGCCCGCGATGGCGGCGGACGAGACCGAGCGCGGGCTGCTGATGGAGGGCGTGCTGCGGTACGGGCGGGAGATCGCCTTCTCCGCCGCCACCTCCTACGCGACGGCGGCCGAGGCGCGCGGTGCGTGGGACGCGCGGCTGGAGGCGCTGGTCGTCGACGGCATCGTGCGCGGCGATCCCGAGGAGTCGCTGCTGTCCCGCGCGGCGGCGCTGAACTGGGACCCGGCGCTCGAAGCGACGGTGCTGGTGGGCAACCCCGGCGGCGAGGACCCGCCCGCGATCATCTACTCGGTGCGCAGCAAGGCCGCACGCGCCGGACGCCCGGTGCTGCTGTCGGTGCAGGGGTCGCGGCTCGTCGTCGTGCTCGGCGGCCCGACGGAGACCGGTGACGACGTGCTGGGCCTCATCGCCGAGGGGTTCGGTGAGGGTCCCGTGGTGGCGGGGCCGACCGTGGCGAGCCTGTCCGAGGCCCACCGCAGCGCGGGCGACGCGCTGAGCGGGCTGCGGGCGGTCGTGGGCTGGCCGGCCGCGCCGCGACCGGTGCGGTCGCTCGACCTGCTGCCGGAACGGGCGCTCGCGGGCGACCCGGAGGCGGAGTGGCAGCTCGTCGACGGGGTCGCGCGGCCGCTGGAGGACGCCGGGGGCGCGCTGCTGGAGACCGTGGACGCGTTCCTGGAGGTCGGTGGCGTCCTGGAGACGTGCGCGAAAAGACTCTTCGTGCACCCGAACACGGTCAGATATCGCCTTCGGCGCGTTCAGGAAATGACCGGAAGAAATGCACATGACGCTCGAGACGCGCTTGTGCTTCGCGTCGCTTTGTCTGTAGGACGGCTTGCCCGCTCCCGGGGCCTGTGGTAGCGATCGAGCTGTGACGGAGTTCGCACACATCCGTTGGAGTGAGGGCCAAACGACCGTCCAGGCCGCTGAGCTGCGCAGACGCTGATTTCGTCACGACTGTCCGTCACTTTTGTAGGTTCTCTACAAATACGATCGCCGTACTTCGTTCTTCCCGACATGGGGTACCGGCCGGTCCACCGGCTTTAGTAATCGGCGTGATCGCACTCCTCGCGCCCGGACAAGGGTCCCAGACGCCCGGCATGCTGACCCCCTGGCTCGAACTGGAGGGGGCGGAGAAGCAGGTCCGCACGTGGTCGGAGATCACGGGCCTCGACCTGGTGCGTCTCGGCACCACCGCGGAAGCCGAGGAGATCGTCGACACCGCCATCACCCAGCCGCTGGTCGTGGCGCTCGCGCTGCTCGCGTTCGACGAGCTGCGCCGCCGCGTCGCGCTGCCCGCGGACGTGGTCGTCGCCGGCCACTCGGTCGGTGAGCTGGCCGCCGCGTCGATCGCCGGTGTGATCAGCGCGGACGACGCGGTCGCGCTGGCCGGGGTGCGCGGTGCCGCGATGGCCCGCGCGTGCGCCCTCGAACCGACCGGCATGGCCGCGGTGCTCGGCGGCGACGAGCAGGAGGTGCTCGCGCGCCTCGACGAGCTCGGCCTCGTGCCCGCCAACCGCAACGGCGCGGGTCAGATCGTCGCCGCGGGCCCCCGTCCCGCGCTCGACGAGCTCGCGGAGAACCCGCCCGGCACCGCGAAGGTCCGCAAGCTGGCCGTCGCGGGCGCGTTCCACACCCGCTTCATGGCTCCCGCCGAGGACGCGGTGCGCGCCCGTGCCGCCGAGGTCACGACGGTGGACCCGGCGCTGCCGCTGCTGTCCAACAAGGACGGCCAGGTCGTGACCTCCGGCGCCGAGGTGCTGAACCGCCTGGTCACCCAGGTCACGAGCCCCGTCCGCTGGGACGTCTGCCAGGCCACCCTCGTCGAGCGGGGCATCACCGGCTCGGTCGAGCTGCCGCCCGCGGGCGCGCTCACCGGTCTCGCCAAGCGCGCGATGAAGGGCACCACCACCCTCGCCCTGAAGACCCCCGACCAGCTGGACAAGGTCGCGGAGCTCTTCGACACCGCTGGAGCCACGCAGTGACGACCTCTTCCGGGACGACGTCTTCCGGGACCACCTCTTCCGGGACGCCCGCCGTGTCGATCGCCGCCCCGCGGGCGGCCGCGGGCAGCCGCATCCTCGGCCTCGGCAGCTACCAGCCGGACACGGTGGTGAGCAACCACGACCTCGCGGCGCGCATGGACACCTCGGACGAGTGGATCCGCGACCGCGTCGGCATCGTCAACCGCCGGTTCGCGGCCAAGGACGAGGGCGTCGTGGACATGGCCGTCACGGCCGGCACCAAGGCGATCGAGGACGCGGGCCTGACCCCGTCCGACATCGGCGCGGTGATCGTCGCGACCTGCACCATGCCGTCGACCATCCCGAACGCCGCCGCGCAGGTCGCCGACCGCATCGGCGTCAAGGCGGCCGCCGCGTTCGACCTCAACGCCGCGTGCGCGGGCTTCTGCTACGCCGTCGCGACCGCCGCGGACATCGTCCGCGCGGGCACGGTGCGCAACGTCCTCGTCATCGGCGCCGAGAAGCTCACCGACTGGACCCACCAGGACGACCGCTCGACCGCGATCATCTTCGCGGACGGCGCGGGTGCCGTCGTGGTCGGCGCCAGCGACGAGAACCAGATCGGTCCCGTCGCCTGGGGCTCGGCCGGTGACATGTCCGAGGTCATCAGGATCGACGACCGCGACTCGTTCATCCACCAGGAGGGCCAGACGGTCTTCCGGTGGGCGACGACCCAGATCGCACCGGTGGCCCTCCGCGCGGCCGAGCTGGCCGGCGTCGACCTGGCCGAGGTGGACGTCTTCGCCCCGCACCAGGCCAACCTGAGGATCATCGAGGCCATCGCCAAGCGCCTGCACAAGAATGGTGCCCGCGAGGACCTGAAGGTCGCTCGAGACATCGTCGAGTCCGGCAACACGTCGTCGGCCTCGATCCCCCTGGCACTGGACCACATGCGCGCCTCGGGGGAGATCTCCCGGGGAGACGTCGTGCTGATGGTCGGTTTCGGCGCGGGCCTGTCCTACGCGGGCCAGGTCGTCCGGTGCCCCTGAGCCACACCCCCAGTTTTTCCACCGTTTCAACCGAAAGGGAACTTCAGTGAGCGACAACGTCCTGTCCGGTCTTGCCGAGATCGTCGAAGAGGTCGCCGGCGTTGCCGCCGACGACGTCACCGCTGAGAAGTCCTTCGTGGACGACCTCGACATCGACTCGCTGTCGATGGTCGAGATCGCCGTCCAGGCCGAGGACAAGTTCGGCGTGAAGATCCCGGACGACGAGCTGGCCAACCTCAAGACCGTTGGTGACGCGGTGAACTACATCACCAGCAACAAGTGAGTTCCGGCATCGAGGTCGTCATCACCGGGCTGGGTGCCACCACCCCGCTCGGCGGTGACGTCACGTCGACCTGGGACGCGCTCCTGGCCGGCAAGTCGGGCGTCAGCCCGATGACCCACGACTGGGTCGAGAAGTACGACCTGCCGGTCAAGATCGCGTCACAGCTCGTCGTCGACCCGACCGAGGTGCTGCCCCGCGTGGAGGCCAGGCGTCTGGACCGCTCCGAGCAGGTCGCCGTCGTGGCGTCCCGCCAGGCGTGGCAGGACGCGGGCCACGACGACGACACCGTCGACCGCCAGCGCCTCGCCGTGATCATCGGCACGGGCATCGGCGGCGCGATCACCCTGCTCACCCAGGACGACCTCCTGGAGCAGCAGGGCCTGCGCAAGGTGTCGCCGCTGACCGTCCCGATGCTCATGCCGAACGGCCCCGCGGCCCACGTCGGCCTGGAGCTGAAGGCCCAGGCGGGCGTCCACGCCCCGGTGAGCGCCTGCGCCTCCGGCGCGGAAGCCATCGCGTGGGGCTACCGCATGATCATGTCCGGCGAGGCCGACGTGGTCGTGGCGGGCGGCGCGGAAGCGTGCATCACGGCGATCCCGGTGGCGGGCTTCTCGCAGGCCCGCACCATGAGCACCCGCAACGACGAGCCGGAGAAGGCGTCGCGCCCGTTCGACACGGCCCGCGACGGCTTCGTGCTCGGCGAGGGCGCGGGCATCATGGTCCTGGAACGCCGCGAGTTCGCCGAGGCCCGCGGCGCCAAGATCTACGGCCGCCTGGCGGGCATCGGCACCAGCGCCGACGGCTACCACATCACCGCCCCGGACCCCGAGGGTGTGGGCCAGTCACGTGCCATCGCCGCGTCCCTGCGGTCCGGTGGCATCGACCCGTCCGACGTGGGCCACGTGAACTGCCACGCCACCTCGACCCCGGTGGGCGACGTGGCGGAGACGGTGGCGATCCGCAAGGCGATCGGCGACCACCCGGTCCTGACCGCCCCGAAGGGCGCCCTGGGCCACCTGCTGGGAGCGGCAGGCGCGGTGGAAGCCATCGTCACGGTCCTCTCGATCCGCGACGGCATCGTTCCCCAGACCCTGAACCTGGAGAACCTGGACCCGGCCGTCTCCCTGGACGTGGTGGCAGGCGAACCCCGCAAGATCAAGCTGGACGCCGCGGTGAACGACTCGTTCGGCTTCGGCGGCCACAACGTGGCCCTGGCCTTCACCCCGGCCTAGGCCCTCCGCACACCGAGGCCCCGGTCCCACGAGGACCGGGGCCTCGCGCTGTCTCCGGCACCGGCGCGGTTTCGGCTTCCCCGGCGAAGCCGGATGGGTGGTCCCGTCACGACGCGACCGGCCTGCGCGGCGGCAAGCGAACCCGACCCGTCAACAGGCGGACATCTGAGGCGCCCGGTTCTCCGGAGCGTCATCCACCTTGAACCCGCCCCCCTCCCGGACCAGCACGTACACCACCCGCCACCGAATGCACTCCTCCGGCAAAGCAGGCGGAGCCTTGCTCACGTCCTGAGTGGACACGAACGAGATCATCACGCGAAGCCGCCCGGCGACATCAGCCTCGATCCGCTGGACGACCATCCCCCCGTCCCGAGTGCTCTCGTAAGCAGCCACCCACCCGGCCTCAGGCGTGACGGAGACCCGCCGAGCGGTCACCACCGACCGCCACGCACCGAAGTCCCGGGAGTTGATCGAGTCGAAGTACGTCTGCAGCACCCGCTGGACGTCCGTCCGGTCGGGGTGGGTGAACGAGTCGGGACTGAGCCGGACCTCCGCGGACCCCGGCAGCGGCCCCGCGACCGACGAGGACGGCACCACCGGTGTGCCCTTGGCCTCCGCCGGGCGTGAGTACACGGCCCGCCCCACCATCCCGGCCGCCACCGCGGCTCCGGTGATCACCACCACGGCCGGCACCAGCCAGCGGCTCGCCACGCTCCCCACGCACGCAGCCTAGCCGGACGAGGAGCTGCCGGACGCGGCCCCGTGAAGGTCTCCGGACGACCGTCCGGCTGTTACAACTCACCGCGAATTTCACCCGAAAGGTTTGGAGAAGACGAAAGTGACAGGAAGCATGTGGCAAGACAATCTTTGACACATAAATTCCATAGCGGCAATCTCCTCCAACGAATGAGTGCAAACGGTCCATCAAGTACCGCCGTTCGGTCGCTTCAAACACGCATTGGGCCGTAATTTCAGCCTCACCCGAAGAGAGCACACACCACAGCGCGTACACGACAGGTACCCACCCCCGCCTATACGTCAAGATCGATGTGGAATATCGCAGCTCAGAGACTCACGGAAACGGAACGGATCGGTTCAGTTCCAAATCGAACCGATGATCGACGACGAAACAGCTGCTCATCAAACATTGCGACCGGGTGAGATGGACCCAAACTTCATCACTCAGAGTCATATACCCACGGGTAGCGATGGATCTTTTGATCACGAACGGGTTACCCATACGACTCGAACGGCGGATTGGCCATAGGCGCCGAATTGTGCGGGAATATGCCGCGTCGAAGAAAACGCAAACGAGCCGAGGAGGGAATTCGGTGGACCTCAGATACGAGGCGTACTGCTTCGCCGATCGGCAGTTCTACGATCTGCAGAGCAGCACCGAAGGCACTCCCGGCGACGACTTTTCGATCGACCTGCCGGCTCTTCCCCACGACTGGGTGATGATCGAGCGGAACGTCTGGCGGCACCACCACCCCCAAGGGGTGCGGCTGCCGAACCAGGGCTGGAAGATCCACGTCTCGGCCGGTCTCGACAACGCCGGCCGGGTGTTGCGGAAGACCTACGACTACTGCGTCGAGCGCCGCATCCCGTTCAAGTACCTGCGGACGATGTCGATCGTGCTCGCCCGCAACTCGAAGTACGCCCCTCGAGAGGGCAGCGGCAAGCTCATCACGATCTACCCGGCGGGCACCGCGCAGCTGGAGGCGATCTGCACCGAGCTGGGGCAGCTGCTCGACGGTGAGCACGGCGCGTACGTCCTGAGCGACCTGCGCTTCGGCAAGGGGCCGCTGTTCGTGCGCTACGGCGGGTTCTCCGAGCAGTGGCTGGAGGTCGACGGGCAGCAGGTGCTCGCGATCGAGGGTCCCGACGGCAAGCTCGTCGCGGATAAGCGCAAGCCGGTGTTCAGCACGCCCGAGTGGATCGAGCTGCCGGAGTTCCTGGCGCCCCACCTGGCCGCGCGCAACGCCGGTGACCCGGAGAAGTTCCCGTACCACATCAAGAGCTCGCTGCACTTCTCCAACGGCGGCGGCGTCTACCTGGCCACGCGCAAGAGCGACGGCAAGGAGGTCGTGCTCAAGGAGGCACGGCCGCACGCCGGCCTCGACCGCGAGGGCCGCGACGCCGTGGCACGGCTGGAGCTCGAACACCAGGTTCTCACGCGGCTGCACGGAGTCCGGGGCGTGCCGGAGGTGTACGACCGCTTCACCGAGTGGGAGCACCTGTTCGTGGCCATGGAGTTCATGCCGGGGCGTTCGCTCGGGCAGTGGCTCGGCCACAACTACCCGTTGACGCGCCGCGAGACCACGCCCGAGGACCTGCGGGAGTACCGGGAGCGGGCACAGGCGCTCATCGGCCGCGTCGAGGACCTCGTCGGGCAGGTGCACGAACGCGGTGTCGTGTTCGGCGACCTGCACACGATGAACATCCTGGTGGACGAGGACGACCAGGTCTCGCTGATCGACTTCGAGCTGTCGTCCACCATCGAGGACGTGCACCGGCCGACGCTCGGTGCACCGGGGTTCCAGGCGCCGAACGACCGCGAGGGCTTCGACATCGACGCCTACCCGCTGGCCGCGCTGAAGCTGTGGATCTTCCTGCCGCTCAACGCGGTGCTGGAGCTCGCACCGGCCAAGCTGCGCCAGCACGTGCGCGTCGTCGCCGAGCGCTTCGGGCTCTCCGAGGACTACCAGCGCCAGATCGTGGACGTGCTCACGCCGCGCACCGACCCGCCCGCGGACCCGGCGTTCACCTCGTTCGACGACGAGAGTCCTGATTGGACGGTCGTGCGCAAGGAGATCGCCACGGCGGTCCTGCACAGCGCCACGCCGCACCGGAAGGACCGGCTGTTCCCCGGCGACATCGAGCAGTTCGAGGTCGGCGGCACCTGTTTCGGCTACGGCGCCGCGGGTGTGCTGCACGCCCTCGCCCACAGCGGTGAGGGCCGCTACGCCGAGCACGAGGACTGGCTGGTCGACAGGACGAAGCACGACCCGCCGAAGCAGCCCGGTTTCTTCGTCGGCGCGCACGGCATCGCCCACGTGCTGGAGAACTTCGGCCACCACGACCTCGCGACCGAGCTGGTCGAGAGCTACGCGCCGCTCGTGCGCACCACGCAGGACCACGGGCTCAGCACCGGTCTGTCCGGCATCGGCCTCAACCTGCTGCACTTCGCGGACTCGCGCGGCGACGGCGGGTACGCCGAGCAGGCGGGAGAGCTGGCCGAACGACTCGAGCAGCAGTTGGAGCAGGCGCCCGCGCCCGGCCAGAAGGCCAAGGCCGGTCTGCTGCACGGCTGGTCCGGTCCGGCGCTGTTCTTCCTGCGGATGTTCGAGCACACCGCGGACGAGCGCTGGCTCGACCGCTCCGAGCAGGCGCTGGAACGCGACCTGGCCGAGACGATGGTGGCGCTCGACGGCTCGCTGCAGGTGCGTGACGGCACGTTGCGGTCGCTGCCGTACGTCGGCATCGGCGGCGCGGGCATCGCCCTGGTGCTCACCGAGTTCGCGAAGGTCGCGCCGGAACGCCCTTGCGTCACCAAGCTTCCCGACCTGCTCAGCGGGTGCACCGGCGAGTTCGTCATCCAGCCCGCCTTCACGCTGGGCAGGGCAGGACTGATGGCGACGCTGGCGCACGCGCACCGGCACCGGCCCGACGAACGGCTCGGCCGCGCCGTCGACCGGCACCTCAAAGCCCTGGGCTGGCACGCCGTGCGCTACGGCGGCGGGCTCGCCTTCCCCGGCGTGCAGCTGCGCCGGCTCTCGATGGACCTCAACACCGGCGGTGCGGGCGTCCTGCTCGCGATCGCGTCCACTGTGGACGGAACTCCGCCACTGCCCTTCCTGGGCTCACGAACGCCGGTCACCTCCGACCGGTAGCAGTACACCGAATCACTCGAATGAAGGAGAACAGTCATGGGCTTCATCCTTGACATGCAGGACCTGGAGACCCCCGAGGCCCCGAGCAACGCGATGGCGTCGGGCCACGGCGGCGGCGGTGGCGGCGGCTCCACGACCGCGTCCAACGCGTCGCTCCTGCTGCCCTGCTCGCACAGCACCGTCAGCCTGCTGGCCTGCTGAGCTTCTCCACAGGTGAACCGCGGCCGGTGAGCGGCATAGGCGAAGTATGCCGCTCACCCGCCAACTGCAGGGCCCGGCGGCCGGCCAGCCGCCGGGCTCTGGCTCATGATGCGCCCTGACGACCCTCCGGAGGAACAGCGGATGGCCAAACCCGGTGACGCTCTTCTGGTCTCCGTCGTCCGGCGCGACCACCGCCCGTGGCTGCTGCTGCTCAACGCCGCCGTCGCCACGACCGGTGGCCTCCTCCTCCCCGCCGCCCTCGCCGACGCCGTCGACATGGCGCTGAGCGGGGAGTTCGTGCTGTTCACAGTGCTGTTCCTGCTCCTGCTCGCCGCGTCCGAGATCATCGGTGACGCCATCGGGATCGTGCTGGCCGCGAGCATCACCAGCCGCGCCACGGCGTGGCTGCGCCACACGCTCTCCCGCAAGCTGCTCGGTCTCGGCCACCCCTCGCCGTTCGCCGCCGGTGACGCGGTCAGCAGGATGACCGGCGACTGCGGCAACGCGGGCGGCATCGCCGTCACGCTGATCACCCTGCTCGTCACGGCCGTCTCCTCGGCCGGTGCCATCGTCGCGCTGGCGCTGCTCGACTGGCGGCTCGCCGTCGTCTTCGCGGTGAGCGTGCCGCTCGCGACGTTCCTGGTCCGCACGCATCTGCAGCTCACCGCCGACGACGTGCTGGCCTACCAGGATGTCTCCGGCGACGTCTCGGCCAGGCTGCTCGACGCCGTCGCGGGACGGCGCACGATCGCCGCCGCCGGGATCGCCGACGAGGAGACCGGCCGCGTGCTGCGCCCGCTCCCCCGGCTCGCCGCGGCGGGCGCGGGCATGTGGCGCACCCAGGCGCGGATGATGTGGCGGGCCGGTCTGCTGCTGCCGGCCGTGGAGATCGCGGTGCTGGTCACCGCCGGGTTCGGTGTCATGGCGGGCAGGCTGACCCCCGGCGACGTGCTGGCCGCGCTCGGCTACGCGGCGCTCGGCATGGGCATCGTCGGCCAGATCCCGCAGCTCACCGCGCTGGAACGCACCCGCGCGTCCGCGTCCCGCATCGCCGAGGTCCTCGACACCCCCGCGCCCGGCCGCCCGCCCGCCTCCCCCGGCGCCGGTGTCCTGGAGCTGCGGGACGTCAGCGTCGGGACCGCGCTGCGCGACGTGAACCTCACCATCCCCGCCGGCACGTTCACCGCCGTCGTCGGCAGCTCCGGCGCGGGCAAGTCGACGCTCGCCGCCGTGCTCGGCGGACTGTCCTCTGTGGACTCCGGACAGGTGCTGCGTGACGGCGAGGTCGGCTACGCCTTCGAGCGCCCCGCCTTGCTGGGCACGACGATCGGCCGTTCGATCGGGTACGGAACCACCGCCGACGACGCACGGGTCCGGGAGGCCGCGGTGGCCGCCCAGGTGCACGACGTGCTGGTCCGGCTGCCGCGGGGCTACGACACCCCGCTCTCCGACGCCCCGCTGTCCGGCGGTGAGGCGCAACGGGTCGGGCTCGCCAGGGCGCTCGTCCGGGAGCCGGAGGTCCTCGTGCTCGACGACGCCACGGCCAGTCTGGACACGGTGACCGAGGCCGAGGTGGACAGGGCGCTCACGACGGCGCTGCCCGGCAGGACGCGGGTGGTGGTCACGCACCGGGCAGCGACGGCGGCACGCGCGGATCTCGTGGTGTGGCTGGAGAACGGCCGGGTGCGCGGCACCGGCACCCATCGGGAGCTGTGGGACGACCGGGACTACCGCGCCGTGTTCACCGGGGGCGAGTGATGCGTTTCTACTTCTCCACGCTGGCAGGTCATCGCCGCGGCGTCCTGGTCCTGCTCGGCTGGTCCGCGCTGGAGGGCGTGCCCGCGTTCTTCGGCGGCAGGCTCGTCGGGACCGCCGTCGACCGGGGTTTCGCGGCCGGGGACCCGCTGGCGGGCGTGCTGTGGCTGCTCGCGTTCGCGGCGCTCGCGGTGGCGGGGGCCCTCGGCCAGCGGCAGGTGTTCGCCCGGCTCGGCGACGTCGTGGAACCACTGCGCGACGCCCTGGTCACCCGCGTCGTGCGGGGCGTGCTGAGCGACCCGGCGCACCGCCGCACCCCCGACGCCAGCGCGGTCGCGATGATCACCCGGCACGTCGAGGTGATCCGCGACGCCACGGCGGGCGTGCTGGTCCAGGCCCGTGCCCTGCTGGTCACGACGCTGGCCGCGCTCATCGGTCTCGCGACGACGGCGGCCGTGCTGTTCTGGCTGGTCGTGCTGCCGATCATCGGCGCGCTGGTGCTGTTCGGGCTCATGCTCCCGTCGCTGGCCCGGCGGCAGCGCGACGTCGTGATGGCCGACGAGGGCACGGCGGAGGCGTCCGGCGCGGTGTTCACCAGCCTGCGCGACGTGGCCGCCTGCGACGCCGCCGACGAGGCCCACCGCGACATCACCGCGCAGGTCGACCGGCAGGCCAGGGCCGCGGTCACGGTCGCGTGGGCGAACTCGTTGCGCGCCACGGTGATCGCGATCGGCGGGTTCGCCCCGATCGTCCTCCTGGTCGCGTTCGCTCCCCCGCTCGTCGCCTCCGGCAGGCTCACGACGGGCGCGGCACTCGCCGCCGTGGTGTACCTGACGAACAGCGTGAACCCCGCGCTGCACGGTCTCGCGCGCACCACGAGCACGGTCGTGATGCGGCTGATGGTCGCCCTGAAACGACTGGAGGAAGCCGCGCCGCCCGCGTCCGGTGACACCGGCGACGAGACCCCCGCGCACGGCGAGATCGAGTTGCGGAACGTCACGTTCGGCTGGAGCCCCGGCGCGGAGCCGGTGCTGCGCGACCTCTCGCTTACCCTCCGGCCCGGAGACCACCTGGCCGTCGTCGGCCCGTCCGGCATCGGCAAGTCCACAATGGCCAGTCTGCTGACCGGTCTGGTGGCTCCGGACTCCGGCAGCGTGCTGTTCGGCGGCGTTCCCGTCGACCGGGTCGCGCCGGCCGTCCGTCACCGCGAGATCGCCCTGATCCCGCAGGAGACGTACCTGTTCACGGGCACCGTGCGGGAGAACCTCGCGTTGCTCGCTCCGCACGCGAGCGACAGCCACCTGATCGATTCCGCGGAGAAGGTTGGCGCCAAACAACTTCTGGACAGGCTCGGCGGGCTGGACGCCTCACTCGGCCACGCGGGCGAAGGACTGTCCGCGGGGGAGGCACAGCTGCTGGCGCTCGCGCGGGTCTACGCCACGTCCGCGAGCGTCGTCGTGCTCGACGAGGCGACGTCCCACCTCGACCCCGCCGCTGAGGCACGCGTCGAGCGGGCTTTCGCGCAGCGGCAAGGAGTTCTCGTGGTGATCGCGCACCGGCTGAGCTCGGCGCTGCGGGCGAACCGCGTGCTGGTGCTGGACGGGGGCGCGCCGCTGCTCGGCTCGCACGAGCTGCTGATCAGGACCTCCGCGCTCTACGGGCGGCTCATGCTGGCCTGGGACCCGACCCACCACGAGAAGACCCCGCTCCCCAAGAGGTGAGCGGGGTCCACACCGGACTCGAAGGGCCGGTCAGCCGACACGGTGCAGCCAGGTGACCGGTGCGCCGTCGCCCGCACGGCGGAACGGTTCCAGCGCGTCGTCCCACGCGGCGCCCAGCAGCTCGTCCACGCCGTGCGCGAACGCCTCACCGCCGCGTGCGCGTACCGCGAGTGCTCTGAGCTGGTCCTCGTTGACCACGATGTCGCCGTTGGCCGACGTGCGCGCGTGCCACAGCCCCAGCACGGGGGCGAAGCAGAAGCGCTCGCCGTCCTGACCAGGTGACGGTTCCTCGGTCACCTCGAAGCGGAGCATTGGCCACGCACGCAGCGCAGCCACGAGTTTCGCGCCGGTACCGGCCTCTCCGGTCCATGCGCATTCAGCGCGCAACTGGCCTGGTGCCGCGGGTTGCGCTGCCCACCTGAGGTCCACCCGGACGCCGAGGGTGCCCGAGATAGCCCACTCGACGTGCGGACAGACCGCAGACGGCGACGAGTGGACGTAGACCACGCCACTGGTGCTGCCACGGGTGCTCACTGCTGACCTCCGCTACTCGACGAGGGACGTCTTCCCCTACGCCTTTGCCGAGCGAGGTGATCACCGTGCGATCCCGCTTGCTGCATTCTGCCTCGACTTGAGGCATGTCCGCCATAAGAACCAGCTCGATCATCACCCGACCGGGGCAGATACGGGTCTTAAGTCCCGATCTCCCCCGCCGAGTGATGCGTGATCGTGATCTACGGGGCGTTTACCGCGGCGACCACGTCGACCAGGCCCGTTCCCTTGTCGTACGAGGAGGTGTGGGGCCCGGCGGGCTGGTAGCCCGTGCCGTGCTTGTGGGCCGTCGACTTCAGCGCGTGCTCGATCTCGGCCGGCGTCGCGGAGGGCTTGGACTGGAACAGCTGTGCGACGATCCCCGCGACGTGCGGGGCCGCCATCGAGGTGCCGCTGATCGTGTTGAACGTGCCGAGGTCGAGCAGTCCGGGACCGTGCCGCGGGTCCAGTCCGGTGGCGCGGATCGGCAGGTGCAGACGGCAGGACGACGTGATGTTCTCGCCGGGCGCGGAGATGTCCGGCCACGTCGAGGAGTCCGCCGCAGCACCCCGCGACGAGAAACCGGACACGGCGCCGTCTCGCGTGCCCGTGCCCTGGTCGTCGTAGGACGCCACGGAGATCACGGGTCGATGCCGGGCGGGTTCGACAGGTTCGCCGACCCGTCGCCGCCGTCGTTGCCGTTCGCCCACACCACGACGACGAGCTGCCGCTGCAGCTTGACCGTCACGGACTCGGGGTTGAAGGCGCCGCCGCCGGACGGGCCGCAGGAGTTGTTGACGACCTTGATGGGCGGGTGGGGTCGGCGCCGGAGTCGATCACCGCGACCGACACGCCCTCGCCGGTGAGCCCGAGATCGTTGCGGGCGTCGAGGCCGCGGGTGGCGGTGTGCGAGGTGGAACCGAGGAACCGGACGGGTTGCCGGACCTCGACGCGCGTGACGCCCGCTTTGGTCCGCGCGGACGAGATCCGGCTGGCATCGCCCCGCGCGGCGACGACTCCGATCTTGCGGAAGCTCGTGATCTTCCGCAGGCCGGCGGCCTCGACCGCCTGTTGAGCGGCGGTGATGCCGGTGCCGTGGACGTAGACCGTGGAGGCGGGAGCGGCCGTCGCGACAGGGGAGGCGACGGCCACCGGCAGCACAGCCAGCTAGGGAACACGCAGGGATATGGACCCTCCGTGAACATAGGCAGGCAATCCATCTAACGAGTGATCCACAATCCGGTGACGGAACTCACCCAATGTGTCGACTGGCTGCGGTTGCCCGGTCCCGGACCGCTACGGTGTCCCCCCGTGCGGAAAGGTGGGGAGTCGTGCGGCTGATCCGTCTGGGTGCCGAGCCCTCGGCCATCGGGGCGGACGTGCGTGCCGCCCTCACGGCCTGCGGCACGGGCACCCAAGCCCTCGGTGGGATCGCGTTGCTCGGCGTCCAGCCACCCGGCTGCCCGATGCCCCTCGACGCGATCGTGGTGCTGCCCAAGGGCGTGCTGGTGATCGTCGGCGTCGACCTGCCGGACCCCGCCGTGAAGCTCGAGGCACCGCTCGGCGGCCAGTGGAAGATGGACGGCTGGCCCCTCGTCTCCCAGGACGGCTCGCCCAACCCGGCGGCCGAGGCCGTGGCGGCGGCGACCGCGGTCGCCCAGCGCCTCCAGACGATGCGCGCGGAACCGCTCCCCGTCAGCACGGTCGTCGCGGTCGGCCCGTTCGTCGGCCAGGTCGTGCAGCCGACGGTCGACCTCAACCGCGGCGTGCGCGTGCTGCACCCCAAGCTCTCCACGCTGCTCTCCGCCGCGCGCGAGCTCGCGACGGCGACGGTGCCGTGCACGGCCGACCACGCGGCGAAGCTCCTCGCGGTCCTGCAGACCACCGGTACCCCGCCGGATCCGCGCTCGTTGCTCACCGAGGGCTTCAGCGACGCCGTGGCCCCCGACCTCGCCTCCGCCAGCACGATGCTGATCCCCAAGATCGGCGGCACGCGGTCCCCGTTGTCCCGCAAACGCTTGCCGGACGGCACGCCGCAGAAGACGCCGTGGGCGGTCTTCGCGGTGGCCGGGGTCGTCGCGCTGGTCCTGCTCGTCTGGCTGCTGGTGCTGCTGCCCGGCGGCGACGACAACGCCACCGGCTCGACGCCGGAACCGACGGTGCCGCAACCGACGACGGTCGTCGTGGACGGCACGGCGTTCGTTCCCAAGGAGACGAAGACGGACAAGGAGTGCCAGGCGCAGGCGTTCGGCGACGTGAAGGCGTGGCTGATCGCGAACGAGTGCTCCGAGCTGCTGCGCGCCACCTACGAGACGAAGGTGGGCGACAAGCAGGCGACGGTGCTCGTGGCGGACCTGAACGTGCTCGACGCCCCCAGCGCGAAGGCACTGCTGTCCGTCGTGGCGCTGCCGGGTTCCGGCGGTGTGCACGGGCCGGACGGCAAACCGCTGGAGAACGCGGCCTTCGCGAGCACGTCGAAGGGCGGCCACGTCCAGCTGGCGTTCGTCGTGTGGTCGGGCGGGGCGGGCGACGCGTCCCTCGACCCGATCGCCAAGTCCGCGTTGCGGCTCCCCGTCACCCGGTAGAGGGTGGAAGGCATGGTCGGACAACTTCGTTCTGTCGTGCTCGACTGCCCCGATCCCGGCGAGCTCGCCTCGTTCTACGAGAAGCTCCTCGGCGCCCAGCGGCTGGCCGGGGGCAGCGACACCTGGGTGGTGATCGTCGCGTCCGGGACGCGGCTCGCGTTCCAGCGTTCCGGCGACTACCAGCCGCCGGCGTTCCCCGATCCGCACGGCTCCCAGCAGTTCCACCTCGACGTGCTCGTCGAGGACGTCGAAACGGCCGAGAAGCAGGTGCTCGAGCTAGGGGCCCGGCTGCTGCAAAAGGAGACCGACGGCGCGTTCCGCGTCTACGCGGACCCGGTGGGACACCCGTTCTGCCTGATGTGGCTCGACGCCTGACCCCCTTCCGCCACTCGCACGCGGGGCCCCTTCGTACTGTCACATAGTACGAAAGGCCCCCGCGTGGCTCGAACGGGCGCGAGGCGGCGGCTCGGGCCTACTGTGGGCGCCATGGACTTCGACGTGATCGTCATCGGTGGTGGCCCCGTCGGTGAGAACGTGGCGGCGCGGACGGCAGCGGGTGGCCTGTCCACCGCCATGGTCGAGAAGGAGCTCGTCGGCGGCGAGTGCTCGTACTGGGCCTGCATGCCCTCCAAGGCGTTGCTGCGGTCCGGTCACGCGCTCGCGGCCGCCCGGCGCGTGCAGGGGGTGACCGGCGGATCGCTCGACCCCCAGCAGGTTCTCGCGCGGCGCACCGGGTTCACCTCGAACTGGGACGACTCGGGCCAGGTGCAGTGGGCCGAGTCGGCGGACATCCACGTGCTGCGCGGCGAGGGCGAGGTCACCGGCGAGCGCGAGGTGACGGTCGGCGGCGAGGTGCACCGGGCGCGGCAGGCGGTCGTCGTGTGCACGGGCAGCGTGCCGAAGATGCCGCCGCTGGACGGGATCGCGGACGCCCGCGTGTGGACGTCCCGCGAGGCCACGTCGGCGCGGGAGGTGCCGGACTCGCTCATCGTGCTCGGCGGCGGTGTCGTCGGGGTCGAGATGGCGCAGGCGTGGGCCCGGCTCGGGTCGAAGGTGACGCTCGTCGTGTCCGGCGACCGGCCGCTGCCCCGGATGGAGGAGTTCGTCGGGCCGCTGGTGGCCGAGGGACTCCGGGAGGACGGCGTCGAGGTGCTGCTCAACGCCCGTGCGTCGGCCGTCGCGCCGGGTGCGCTGACGCTGGAGGACGGCAGGGTCGTCCGCGGCTCGGAGATCCTCGTCGCGACCGGGCGGGTGCCCGCGACGAAGGACAGCAAGCCGCTGACCGTCGACGACACCGGCCTGGTGTCCGATGTGGACGGACGATGGCTGTACGCGGCGGGCGACGTCACCGGCCGCGCGCTGCTGACGCACCAGGGCAAGTACCAGGCGCGGGCGGTCGGGTCCGCGATCCTCGCGCAGGTGCGCGGGGAGGAGCCGGAGCCGTGGTCGGCCGGTCAGTCGAACGCGGACCACGTCGCGGTGCCGCAGGTCGTGTTCACCGACCCGGAGGTGGCGTTCGTCGGGCACACCGCGGAGGAGGCGCGCAAGGCGGGACGGGACGTCAAAGTCGTCGACCTCGACATCGCGGTCGCCGGGTCGTCGCTGCACGCCGACGGCTACAAGGGCAAGACGCGGATGGTCGTGGACGAACGCACGCGCACGCTGGTCGGCGTCACGTTCGTCGGTCAGGACGTCGCCGAGCTGCTGCACGCGGCCACCATCGCGATCGTCGGCGAGGTCCCCGTCGACCGGCTGTGGCACGCGGTGCCCGCGTACCCGACGATCAGCGAGGTCTGGCTGCGCCTGCTGGAGTCCTACGGGCTCTGAGACCCCACCGGGCCGGTGACCGGGTCCTGGGGTTCCAGCACGGTCCCCAGCATGCCGGTGAGCAGCTCGTTCGCCGTGCCGACCACGTACGCGCGGTCGTCCTCGTCGACGCGTTCGGCGAGCTTGAACAGCGCGTCCGCGGTCTGCACGGCGATCCGGAACGTCAGCATCACCGGTGCGTCGCCGTGGGCGCCGAACCGGGAGACGAACAGCTCCGCGAGGCGTTCGGCCATCAGCTCGTACTGGTCGACGCTCGAGTCGAGGCGGTGGCTGTCGAGCAGGTCGCTGAACCGCACCCGGCCGAAGCCGGGGATCTCGGTGAGCATCCGCAGATACACGCCGATGACCTGTCTCATCGCCTCACGCCACGTGCCGGCGATCCGGTCCGCGGCGAACATCTCCTCGATCTCGCGAAGGCACGTCTCCATACCGCGAAGTGCCAGCGCGTGTACCACAGATCGCTTGTCCGGAAAGTACTGATAGAAAGAACCGATGGGCACACCGGCCACTTCCACGATGCGCGCCGTGGTGATGTCGTCGTAGTCGTATTCGTTCAGAAGGCCCGCGCACGCGTCCAGGATCGCGGAGACGGTTGCCGCGCCGCGTTGTTGCACGGGCTGCCGCCGCATCACCCTGGCCAGCCTGCGCGTTGCCGGATTTTCATGCACGCGGACATCTTTATCCATAAATGGGCGCGTGCACAGCACATGTTCCTGACAAGTTCTCAGCCCGGATCGCCGCGGCGTTTGCGGCGGGCGACCCAGGCGAAGTCGACGAGGCACACGACGGCGAGCACCAGGAGCAGCACGCCGAGCCACACGAGATCGGCTCTGAGCGCCAGCCAGCCGGCGACCGCGTTGAACACCAGGCCGAACCCGGCGAGCCACAACCGCAAGGTCAACGCGCTGCGGGGCGGAGCAGGGGGAGGCAGGTAGTCGTTCACGTCACCCGGTTTCCCGCAGCAGCGGGGTCTCAACCCGGCGCAGCGGCCGGGGCGGCTTCGTCACGTACGGGCGCACGAGCCGCGTCACGGCGAGACCGGGCGCGATCAGCGGCACCACCGCGGTGAGCACGGCGGCGGTGATCCCGGCTCGCAGGACGTCCTTCGGGATGACGGCGACCCGGTCGACGACGAACGCGCGCCGCCCGGTGACGGAGACGACGGCGAGGACCGCCAGGAACACGACCATGCTGAGGATCGCGCGCCGGACGGCGTGGTCGTACCCGGCGGCCTCCCCCGCGACCAGAACCGCGAGCCACCCCGCGAGGGCGGGCAGTTGGCCCTGTTCGGTGGTCGCCGCCCAGCACAGGCCGCCGAGCGTGGCGAGCCAGACCAGGACGTCCACCCGTTCCCGCGCCCACAGCGACGCGGCGTCGAGCGGGATGCCCGTCCAGCCGAGCACGCCGAGCGGGCTCAGCGGTTCGTGGGCCAGCTGGCCGAGCACCCAGGCGAGCGTCCACGCGGACAGCACGACCGCGGCGACGAGCTGCCACCGCGGCCTGCGCACCACGCACCGGGCGAGCCGCACGATCTCCGCACGAGTCATACCCCCACCTTGCCGTGAACTGGTGGTTTGTGGTGAAACGTCACCCTGACGCTCACTCCGACGGCCCTCGTCCGGGCGCGTTGTGCACGCAGCGCTACCCACGATCGGGGGACGGAACTTTCCTATGCTGGAGACATGAGCATCGATCAGCTCCTGAGCCTTCCCAGCTACCTGATGCTCCAGCTGGTGCGAGAGGCTCGCCGGGCCGGGCGCACCGGGCCGCACCTGACGGTGCTCGCGCACCTCGCCGAACGGGACGCCGTGGCGCAGAAGCGGATCAGCGACAGCGTGCGGATGGACCCCAGCGACCTGGTCTCGGTCCTGGACGACCTGGAGGAGCTCGGGTTCGCGCGGCGCAGGAGGGACGAGCGGGACCGGCGGCGGTTCACCGTCTCGATCACCGAGGACGGCAGGCGGGAGCTGCGGGAGCGGATGGCGGCGGCGCGCAGGCACGAGGACGAGCTGCTGGCGCCGCTGACCCCGGCCGAGCGCGATACGTTGACCACACTGCTGCGCAAGACCTGGCTGCACCACGCCGATCTGCGTGTAGATTAGACAGTCTGCGCTCACGCGACCTGGCGCGGGCAGTTCTTTTCAACTGCATCGTTCGTCAACTGAACAACTGCAGGCGAGTCGGATAGAACCCGACGTCGCATCGTATCGAGAAATGAGGCAAGTTGTCAAGCCCCTCCGATGACCTCCGGCTTGCCGAAATGGAGCCGGAGCAGGAATACGTGGCCATGTTGTACGGCCGGCTCGACGACCTCCGCGAACAGACGTCGAAACGACTCGCACAATCGTTGCGACAAACCGGCGGCACGCACCAGATGCGGTCCGAACGCGACACGTCCGTCGCGATGTACACCGATCAATTGGCGCAGTACAGCGCCGTCGAGAACGGTCTCGCGTTCGGCAGGCTCGATTTCCACAACGGTGACCGCTTCTACATCGGCCGAATCGGTCTCTTCGACGAGGACAAGGAATACGAGCCGCTGCTGATGGACTGGCGGGCGCCCGCCGCCAGGCCGTTCTACCTCGCCACCGCCGCCTCGCCCGACGGCGTGCGGCGGCGCAGGCACCTGCGCACGCGCTCGCGCAAGGTGATCGGCCTCGACGACGAGGTGCTCGACATCAACTCGGCGGAGCCGTCCCGCAACGAGGGCCTGACCGGCGAGGCCACGCTGCTGGCCGCGCTGAACGAGTCGCGCACCGGCCAGATGAGCGACATCGTCGCGACCATCCAGGCCGAGCAGGACGTGATCATCCGGTCCGAGCTGAACGGCGTCGTGGTCGTGCAGGGCGGTCCGGGCACCGGCAAGACGGCCGTGGCGCTGCACCGCGCCGCGTACCTGCTCTACACCCATCGCCGCCAGCTCGCGAAGCGCGGCGTGCTGGTCGTCGGCCCGAACACGACGTTCCTGCGCTACATCAGCCAGGTCCTCCCCTCGCTCGGCGAGACCGGTGTCCTGCTGTCGACGGTCGGCGAGCTGTACCCGGGACTCACCGCCACCGGCAAGGAGCCCGCCGAGGTCGCCGCGGTCAAGGGCCGCCTGCAGATGGCCGACGTGATCGCCGCGGCCGTGCGCGACCGCCAGGAGGCGCCCGCGTTCGTCGAGATCCGCTTCGACAACGACGTGCTGCGCCTGGACCGGCGCGCGATCTCCGACGCCCGCGGCAGGGCGCGCCGCACCCGCCGCCCGCACAACGAGGCCCGCCGCACGTTCGCCCGCGAGATCATCTCGACGCTGGCGGGCATGGTGGTGTCCCGGCTGGGCGGGCACCTGCTCGACAAGACCGACGTGGACGACATCCGTCGCGAGCTGCGCGAGTCGGAGGAGGTGCAGGCCGCGATCTCGTCGCTGTGGCCGAAGCTGACGCCGTTCTCGCTGCTGTCGGAGCTCTACGCGAACCCGAAGCGCCGCAACCGGGCCATGTCGAAGTTCCCCCGCGAGGAACGCGACCTGCTCCAGCGCACCACCGACGACTGGACGCCGGCGGACGTGCCGCTGCTGGACGAGGCCGCGGAGCTGCTCGGCGAGGACGACACGGAGGCCAAGGCCCGTGCCGAACGCCAGCGCCGCCAGGCGATCGAGTACGCCCAGGGCGTGCTCGACATCCTCGACCTGGAGGACGACGCCGACCCCGAGATCCTGATGGCCACCGACCTGATGGACGCCTACCGCCTGGCAGAGCGCCACGGCGTGGACCGCTACGAGACGGCGGCCGAACGTGCCGCCGCCGACCGCACCTGGACGTTCGGCCACGTCATCGTGGACGAGGCGCAGGAGCTGTCGGCGATGGCGTGGCGCACCCTGATGCGCCGCTGCCCCAGCAAGTCCATGACGGTCGTCGGCGACATCGCGCAGACCGGTGACATCGGCGGCGCCACGTCGTGGGGCGAGGTGCTGTCGCCGTACGTGCAGAACCGCTGGCGGCTCACCGAGCTGACCGTCAACTACCGCACCCCGGCCGAGATCATGGAGGTCGCCGCGGACGTCCTCGCGTCCGTCGACCCGGACCTGGTCCCGCCGACGTCGGTGCGCGAAACCGGTGTGCCGCCGTGGGTCGCGGACGTCGCGTCGCTGGAGTCCGAGCTGCCGCAGCTCATCGCGGACGAGGTCACCGCCATCGGAGACGGCAAGGTCGCCGTGCTCGTGCCGGAGGCGCTGCTGCCGTCGGTGGGCGACGCGGTCGTTGCCGGGGTGCCGAACGCGTCGCAGGGCAACGACCTGGAACAGGCCCAGGTCGTGGTGCTCGGCGTGACCGACGCCAAGGGCCTGGAGTTCGACTCGGTGGTCGTGGTCGACCCGGCGGGCATCCTGGCCGAGTCGCCGCGCGGCGCGTCGGACCTCTACGTGGCGCTGACCCGTGCCACACAACGGCTCGGCGTGGTGCACACGGGCGCGTTGCCGGACGTGCTGTCCCGCTTGAAGAACTGACGCGTCGAGGACCTCCTCCGAAACGATTCCCGGCCACACGACGACATCGTCTGAAGCTGGGAATCTTCGAGGAGGTCCTCTTTGCCGAGCATCGAGTCGGTTGTCGTGCGGGTCGTCGCGGACGTCAGCGGAAGCCTCGCGCAGCGAGTCGACGAGTTGGTCGAGCCCGTCGACTTCTCGCTGCCGGACGACACCGAGCAGTTGCTGGACGCACTCGGCACCGACGCCGGGAAGCTCCTGGACTACCTGAACTCCCCTGACTTCAGCGTGATCGCGGCCCAACTCCGCATCGACTCCTCCCTCGCCGACGCCGCGGAGGAACAGGTCCGGCATGGTCTCCGGCTGGCGGGACTGCCGGAGAGATTCCTCGGTGAGACGGCCCGGATCGTCCGGCAGGTGCTCGTCATCTCGTGCCGCGAAGCTGTCTCCTCGTTCGACCGGCACAGCAGCCGCATCAACCGACAGGATCTGTCCGCAGCCGCCGTGGCGAACAGCCGGATGCTGGCGCGACTCGAATCCCTGACCCGGTTCCACACCTTCGCCTCACGGATGCGCAAGCAGATCGTCGCACTGCACGACAAGATCAGGCTGCCGCACATCGGAGTGAGTCGCGCGGTGCGTTACGACCAACTCTATGTGCGCCCCAACCTCGACGTGGAGGACGTCCGCCTCGGGGCGCCTGGCGACCGCAGCGTGATCCTCGGCGACCCTGGCGCGGGTAAGTCGACGTTCGCCGCCAAGCTCGCCCACGACATCGCGAGTGGTGACTCACAGCAGGTGCCTTTCTTGGTCGTGCTTAGGGAGTTCGTCGACACCCTCGGTCAGGGTGGCCACGACCTCCTGCACTACCTGGAGATGCTGTGCCGGGCGCCGTACAACGTCAAAACACCACCGGACGCCGTCGAGTACCTCCTGCGCTCCGGCCGGTCGGTGGTCATCCTCGACGGTCTCGACGAGATCGTGCAGACCGAACTCCGCCGGCGCGTCGTGGCGCTGGTGGAGGGCTTCGCGCATCTGTACCCGCTGGTGCCGATCGTCGTCACCGCTCGCCGGATCGGGTACGACGACGTGCCGCTGGCAAGCGATCTTTTCGCGACAACACAGATCCTGAAGTTCATAGACACCCAGGTGGACACCTACGTCCGCAGTTGGTTCGCCCTCGACGAGGCCGCCTCCCCCGCCGAACGCAAGCAACTCGCCTCTTCCTTTATCGCGGACAGCGTCCACATCAAAGAGTTGCGCACGAATCCACTTCTGCTCGCGTTGCTGTGCGCTATGTACTCCAGTGACCGCTACTTGCCCAGCAACTTGGCGCAGGTCTACGAACGATGCGCCTTGATGTTGTTCGAGCAGTGGGATGCCCGACGAGGCGTCCCACTGCCGTTGAAGTTCCAGGGCAGATTGCGCGGAGCAGTGCAGCACCTCGCCTGGAACATGTTCACCGCACCCAAGTCTGGACAGCCGCAACCCCGTTCCCGGATCGTGGGGACTCTCACTCGGTACCTGGAGGACAAACTCGACGATCACGACGAGTCTCTGGCTGCCGCGGAGCAGTTCCTCGCTTTCTGCACCGGTCGGGCATGGATTCTCACGGATGTAGGTGCGACCGAAAGCGAGCCGAGGTTCGGCTTCACACACCGCACATTCCTCGAGTACTTCGCGGCAGAGTACCTCGTACGGACCCACCGCACCGCGAAAGAGCTTTGGGCCACCTTGCTTCCTAACATCGACCAGTGGGACGTCGTCGGGCAGATCACCCTCCAGCTTTACGACAGGAATGTCGAGGGCGGGGCAGACGAACTGCTCGCCGCAGCGTTGTCCTCAGGCGGACTGGACTTCGCCGCAAGATCACTGGCCTACTCCCACCCGAGCAGCCGAACCATTCGCGCGATCACCGAGAAAGCTTTAACAAAGGCAGTTAGAGTTTCCCCTTTCGAGCGAATTTACATCGGAGACAGCGAGCGAGAGTACCCCACAGATGCCGCACTCTACACCTGCATGCACAGATGCTCACCAGCCAACCTATCCGTAATTGAAGAGGAAATCAGGTCAAACTTCGAAATCCTTCTCAATTCTTCCAACCCAGGCGCTATTGCAATCCTTCCTGCCATTGCATTCAAGGTGGCATCAGGATCACAAGATCGATGGAACGAAATTCAAGATGACCTCACTATCCGCTATAAGTCAACGATTACGAAGGAGGCGTTGAATGCCATTTGGGGAGTGGCAAGCTTCAGGGAAGACGGCAAGAATCTATCGGAGCTAATTCGTCGATGCGGAATCGTTCCACTCTACCTGAACTTCCGCTACCATAAATTTACTCTCTCCAGCGTCGGATCCTCCCTCTTGGGCAACCATTCCGGTAAATACAGGGTTCCGTCGGACGACCTGCTCGCCGTGACCATGACGGAACAGCCGACCCCCTGGGCCTCCGCAGACAACTTCGATGGTGACAACATCGATATTTACCACTGGACGAAATGCATAGACAACTTTCGCGCGATGTTGTCATTGCCAATATTGGAGTTGATCGCAGACAAAAAACAGCGGACTCAACTCACGGCATTCTACGACCGGCTCATGCGAGGCCGACGTGCGACCAATTCCCGGCGCGGCACCATCCGCTGGATTGACCAGGCCGATCTCGCCCCCGAGGTGAAGGAGTACCTCACGAAGTGGGTACGCCGGGAACTCAGCGTGGTAGGGCCATCCCCAGAGCCGCAGTCCCAACTCCCAGTACCACGCTGACCAGGACGTTCAGCAGGGCGGCACGGTACTTCTCCGCCTCCAGTAGCTTCACGGTCTCGTACGAGAACGTCGAGTACGTCGTGAGCCCGCCGCAGAACCCCAGTCCCAGCAACGGCATCCACGACGTGCCCACCACGAACCCGATCGCGAGGCACCCGAGGACGTTCACCGCCAGCGTGCCGAACGGGAAGCCGGACGAGTGCCGGGACTGGACGAACCGGTCCAGCAGGTACCGGCACGGCGCCCCGAGCGCGGCGCCGATGAACACCACGAGCGCGGTCATCGCGTCACCCGCAATCCGAGGAACGCCGCCAGCACAGCGCAGACGGGCGTCGCCAGCAGCGCCCACGACCACGACGCGGCGTAGGACGAGAAGGTCGTGAACCCGCCCAGCAGGCCGACGCCGAAGAACGCGCGCACCAACGGCCGGGGCACCAGGCCCATCAGCACGCCGATCAGGAACGACCCCAGCACGTTGACGAGGAACAGGCCCCACGCCCCCGGCACGAGCAGCGACAGGCCGTACCGCGCCACGCCGCCGAGCCCGCCACCCAGGGACACCAGCGACACGAAGGCCAGCGGACGGTCAGGCTGAGGGTTCGGCAAGGTGCTCCACCAGGTGGTCCAACGCTTTCAGCGCGCGCACGACGTCCTCCCGTTCGGACGCCTCCAGTTTGCCCAGTGCGGCGCCGATCCGCTTCTCGTGCTCGCGCTGCCACACGAGCAGCTGCTCGTGTCCACGAGGTGAGACGGACAGCCGTGCGACGCGTCGGTCCTTCGGGTCCCCGCCGCGCACGACGAGGCCGGAGTCGATCAGCTGGGACACCAGTCCCGACACGGTGTTGGGGGCCAGCCGCAGCACCCCGGCGAGGTCGCCGACCCGCATCGGCGGGCGCTCCGCGAGCGTTTGCAGCAGCTCCACCTGCGCCATCGGCAGGGACTCCCACGGCCAGTCCGCACGGATGCTCGTCCGCAGCGCCCGGCGCAGACGAGTGACGACGTCGGTGAGCGTGCGGGCTTCGTCTGACATGAGGAAATCGTAATGCCCGTCTCAAATAACGGGATGGGGCTTGATCTGCCGGACCCGCGTGACACACCGCTAGCCTGGGGGGCATGGCGGAACAGGCTGGCCGGATCCCCGAAGGTGTCGACACCGGCAGGCCGAGCGCGGCCCGCCTCTACGACTACCTGCTCGGCGGCGGCCACAACTTCGCGGCGGACCGGGCGCTGGCCGAGAGGTTCCTGCGGGCCCAGCCGAACGCGCGGACCATCGCGCGGCTCAACCGGGCGTTCCTGCGGCGGGCCGTGCTCTTCATGGTGGACAACGGCATCCGCCAGTTCCTCGACCTCGGCTCCGGCATCCCCACGGTCGGCAACGTGCACGAGATCGCGCGGAGGGCCGACCCGCGGGCCCGTGTCGTGTACGTCGACTTCGAGGAGGTCGCCGTCGCGCACAGCCGCCTCATCCTGGAGGACGACCCCCAGGCCGAGATCGTCCAGGAGGACATGACCAGGCCGGAGGAGGTGCTGGCGGCGACGCGCGAGACGGGGCTGCTCGACTTCTCCGAGCCCGTCGGCGTGCTGGCGGTCGGCGTCTTCCACTTCGTGCCACCGGAGGCGGACCCCCGCGCGGTCGTCGCCGCCTACCGCGACGCCGTGCCCGGCGGCAGCCACCTGGCGTTCTCGCAGTTCACCGGCGACCTGCAACCCGCGGAGATGGCCGGGATCGTCGAGGTGATGAAGAAGAGCCAGAACCCGATGTTCCCGCGCACCAGGGCCGAGATCGAAGGGCTCTTCGCCGGTTTCGACCTGGTGGAGCCCGGTGTCGTCCCGCTGCCGCTGTGGCGTCCGGAGGGGCAGAACACCGACGACCCGGACCGGGCGGGCATCTACGCCGCCGTCGGCAGAAAGATCTAGGACTCCGCGCGTTTGGTGGCCCGGCAGACGCGGAATCCGTACGCTCTGTCACAGGATGACACCCCCGGAGCTCGCCACCCGCTGGATGCACGCGCTCACCTCGACCGCGTACATCCCGCTGTCCCACGCCGAGATCCAGCAGGAACTGCGCGATGCACTGGCCCAGCTCCCCTCCTCACCCGAATCGGTTGCCAATCGATTGGTGTCACTCCACGCAACCGGCCCGGACTCGTTGCGCGTCACCATCGAGGTGCTCGCGCCCACGTTCGAGTTACCGATTCTCGCCCGTCTCAGCTCGGCGTACGCGCACGCCATGCGGCTCGACGCCTTCGACCAGCAGGAGCAGATCAAGGTCGCGATCGTGCGGGCCAAGCAGCGGGTCGAGCGCACGCTCAAGGTCAGCCAGGCGCGGTTCCGGGAGGTCTTCGACTCGGCCGCGCTGGGCATCGTGATCACCGACCTCTCCGGGAGGTGCGTCGAGGCGAACGACGCGCTCGCCCGCATCGTCGGGCTGTCCCGCGGCGCGGACCTGCACGACCGCGACCTGCGCGAGCTCTACCACCCCGACGACAGCGAGCGGCTGGACGCGGCGTACCGGCGGGTCGGCGCGGGGCTCGTCAACGGGTTCCGCGACCAGCGCAAGCTCGTCCGCGCGGACGGCGAGCCGGTGTGGGTGCACCTCGTCGTGTCGGTGCTGCGCGACGCGGACGGCGAACCGGCGCACCACGTGACGATGGTCGAGGACATGAGCGAGCTGCACCTGTTGCAGCGCAGCCTGGACCACCAGCTGCTGCACGACTCGCTCACCGGCCTGTCGAACCGCCAGCACTTCGTGACGCAGGTGGAACGGCGCTTGGACGGCACGCCGATCACGTTGTACCACCTGGGTCTCGACGCGTTCTCGGTCGTCAACAACGGCCTCGGCCACGACACCGGCGACAAGCTGCTCAAGATCGTCGCGAACCGCCTCGGCGAGCTGGCCGAGCGCAAGCGGGCCGTGCTCGCCCGGATCGGCGGCGACGAGTTCGCGCTCATGACGACCTCCGACACCGTCACCTCGACCGTCGAGGAGATCCAGCAGGCGCTCGGTGAGGCGACGTTCGTCGACGACCACGGCATCGCGCTGTCGGCCAGCATCGGTGTCGTGGACCGGCCGCCGTCGTTCGCGACGGCCGCCGAGCTGATGCGGTGCGCCAACACCGCCCTGCGCCAGGCGAAGGCGCGCGGCAAGCGGCAGTGGGCGCTGCACGACCCGCACGACGACGCCCGCCGCCGGGGCAGGTACGCGCTGGCCGCGTCGATGCCGGGTGCGTGGGAGCACGGCGAGCTGAAGATCGTCTACGCGCCGATCCACCTCCTGGAGACCCGCGAGGTGCTCGGCGCGGTCGCCCGGCTGCACTGGGACGACCTGAGCCACAACGACACGATGGCGCTGGCCGACTCGACGGGCCTGTCCCTGCCGATCGGCCGCTGGCTGCTGCGGGAGGCGTGCGCGCAGGCGGCGAGGTGGGTGGAGGAGTTCGGCGCGAAGGCGCCCTCGCTGCACATCGCGCTGGGCGCCTTGCAGTCCAGGGACGAGGACCTGGTCGCCGACGTCAAGCGAGCGCTCGACGAGAGCGGCCTGCCGCCCGAACGGCTCCGCATCGCCCTGGACGTCTCGTCGGTGCTCGCGGGTGACGACAACGCGGTGGTGCTGCACGACAACGGCATCGTGACCGCGCTGGACGGCTTCCGCGGCGGCCACGACGAGCTCGCCGTGCTGGCCGAGGTGCCGGTCCGCACGGTGATCACCCGCGCACCCGCACCCGGCCGGGAAACGCCGCTGCACCAGGCGATGCGCGGCCTGATCACGACCGTGCACGGCTTCGGCGTGCGGTTCGCCGCCGACGAGGTGCACACCTGCGCCGAGGCCGACGACTGGCACGCGGCCGGCGCCGACGGCGTGATCGGCCTGCTGCCCGCGCTGACCGCGGCCGAGGTGACCGAGCTGCTGGCTACAGCTGCTTCACCGCCGCCAGCAGCTTCGTGAGCGACTCCTTCGCGTCCCCGAACAGCAACGTCGTCTTCGGGTTGTAGAGCAGCTCGTTGTCCACGCCCGCGAACCCCGGCCGCATCGAGCGCTTCATGAACACGACGGACTTCGCGCGGTCCACGTCGAAGATCGGCATGCCGTAGATCGGGCTCGACGGCTCGTCACGCGCACCGGGGTTCACCACGTCGTTCGCCCCGACCACCACCGCCACGTCGACCGACGTGATGCCGGGGTTGACGTCGTCCAGCTCCTTCAGCTGCTCGTACGGCACGTCCGCCTCCGCCAGCAGCACGTTCATGTGCCCCGGCATCCGCCCCGCCACCGGGTGGATGCCGTACGACACCGCCACCCCACGTCGTTCGAGCTGCGCCACCAGCTCCCGCACGGCGTGCTGCGCCTGCGCGACGGCCAGCCCGTACCCCGGCACGACCACGACGTTGTTGGCGTACCCCAACAGGATCGCGACGTCCTCGACGGTGCCGGACTTGACCGTGCGCTGCTCCTCCTGCTGAGCCGTGGCACTCGTCGCCTTGAACGCACCGAACAGGATGTTGGTGAGCGACCGCCCCATCGCCTGCGCCATCAACCGGGTCAGGATCGTGCCGGACGCGCCGACGAGCGTGCCCGCCACGATCAGCAGCGTGTTCGCCAGCACGTACCCGGACGCCGCGACGGCGAGACCGGTGAACGCGTTCAGCAACGAGATCGCGATCGGCACGTCCGCCCCGCCCACCGGCAGCACGAACAGCACACCGAGCGCGAGCCCGACGACCGCCAGCAGCCACAGCAGGAACCCGTTCGGCACGGCCATCGTCAACGCGCACAAGGCAACCGACGAGACACCCGCGGCGATGGCGAGCTGCTGCCCGGCCGGCAACAACACCGGCCGCGTCGTCATCAGCTCCTGCAACTTGAGGAACGTGACGACCGAACCGGAGAAGCTGACCGAGCCGATCAGCACCGTGAGCACCGTCGCGAGCCGGAACAGCACGGTGCTGTCCGGCACCGCGAAGAACTCGGCCAGCGCCACCAGCGCCGCCGCCGCGCCACCGACACCGTTGAACAGCGCCACCATCTGCGGGATGGCCGTCATCTTCACCGCACGCGCGGCCGGAATGCCCACGACGACACCGAGTGCGATGGCGACGAGGATCAACAGTCCGTTGTGGACGACGCCGTGCACGTACGCGGTGACGACGGCGACCAGCATGCCGAACGCGCCGATGAAGTTGCCGTAGCGCGCGTACTTGGGCGAGCTCAAACCCTTGAGCGCCAAGATGAAGCAGAGCGCGGCGACGAGGTACATCAGCTGGACCGTCATTTCTTGAACATCTCCAGCATCCGGTCCGTCACCACGAAGCCGCCCACGACGTTCACCGTCGCCAGGAACACCGCCAGCAGCCCCAGCACCAGCTCCAGCGTGGTCTGCGCGGACCCCGTGATCAGGATCGCGCCGACCAGGATCACGCCGTGGATGGCGTTCGCACCGGACATGAGCGGCGTGTGCAGGATCGTGGACACCTTCGAGACCACCTCGAAGCCCACGAACACCGCCAGCACGAAGATCGTCAGCAGGTCGATCACGGCAACTCCTTGCGGATCCGACCGTCGTGGGTGAGGCAGCAGCCGTCGAGCACCTCGTCGGAGAGGTCCGGCCGCACCTCGCCGTCCACGAGCATCAGCTTGAGCAGGTTGACGACGTTGCGCGAGTACAGGCGGCTCGCGTGCACGGGCATCGACGACGGCAGGTTCAGCGCGCCGTGCACCAGCACGTCGCCGACCCAGATCTCCTCGCCCGCCACGGAACCGGGGTAGTTGCCGCCGGACTCCGCGGCCAGGTCGACCAGCACCGAGCCCGGTGCCATCGCCTTGAGCATGTCGGTCGTCACGAGCACCGGGGCCTTGCGGCCGGGGATCGCCGCGGTGGTGATCACGACGTCGGACGCCGCCACGTGGTCGCCGATCAGCTCCCGCTGGCGTTCCAGGAACTCCTCGGACTGCACGGACGCGTAGACGCCGGACTGCGTCTCCAGGTCCAGCTCGAGAAACTTGGCGCCGAGACTGCGCACCTCCTCCCCCGCCGCCTTGCGCACGTCGTACGCCTCGACGACGGCGCCGAGCCTGCGCGCGGTGGCGATGGCCTGCAGGCCCGCCACACCGGCGCCCAGCACCAGTACCTTCGCCGGGGGCACGGTGCCCGCCGCCGTCGTGAACATCGGCAGGAAGCGCGGTAGTCGTTCCGCGGCAACGAGAACGGCCCGGTAGCCCGACACCAGCGCCTGCGACGACAGCGCGTCGGCGGTCTGGGCGCGGGTCACGCGGGGCAGCAGGTCGAAGCTGAACGACGTGACGCGTCGTTCGCGGTAGACCTCCAGCAGCTCCCGTTCGGCACCGGGCTGCAGGAAGCTGATCGTGATGGCGCCGGGTTTGAGCCGGGCGGCCTGGTCCAGGCTCAGCGGCTGCACGGACACGACGACGTCGGACTCGGGTGACGGGTCCTCGGGCGTCACGGTGGCCCCGGCCGCGCGGTAGGCGGCGTCGAGGGCGTGGGCGTGCCGGCCCGCGCCCTCCTGGACGTGCACGGACAGTCCGGCGTCGGCCAGTGACGACACCGTTTCCGGTACGCAGGCGACTCGGCGCTCGGCGGGCCGCGACTCTGCGGGTGCTCCCACTCTCACCGTACGCACGTTACGCGATCAATGGTGATCTGGGCCACATCACAGTTGCCAGAGAACCGCTCCGGCGAGGACCAAGCACCCGATCAGGCCCACGGCGGGCACGATCCGCTTGCCGAGCGTCCACGCGCTGGCGTTGGCGATCGCGTAATAGAGCAGCACGCAGAACGAGCTGAACACGATCGCGCGCGTCACGTCGACGGAGAGCACCAGCGCCACGGCGGCGAGACCGGTGCAGACCTCGGCGACCCGCAGGTCCGCCAGCGGGCCGGGCAGCCTGCGGTCCCGCGCCATCGCCAGCGCGGTGCGGGACACGCCGAGCTGCAACGAGAGCAGCGACCCGAGCGCGGCCAGGCAGGCGGCGACGCGGAGGACGGGTGCCAGCGCCGGTGACACGTCGGCGAGGGTCGACGAGGCGAGATCGGAGCCCAGCGCGCGCAGCGCCACGACAGCGACGACCGCGTAGACGACGAGAGTGATCGCCAACGAGATGACCACGGCACGGGGGATCGTGCGTTCGGGTTCGCGGACCTCCTCTCCCAGCGTGGCAATGCGCGCGTAGCCCGCGAACGCGAAGAAGAGCAACGCGGCGGCGGGAAGGATTCCTGCGGGCAGGAACTCCGCCGGCTGCACGGCTTCGCGTGCGGTGGCTGCGGTTATCGCGGTGGTGCCGAGCACCAGCAGCACCACGACCACGATCACCCTGGTGGCCAGCGCGGACTTGCGGACCCCGGTCAGGTTGAGCACCGTCAACGCCACGATCGCCGCGACCGCACCGGTTGTGGGGAAGCCGGCGTACGTGCCGACGGTCAGCGCCATCGCGGCGCACGACGCCGTCTTGCCGAGCACGAACGCCCACCCGGCGAGGTCGCCCCACACGCGGCCGAGCCGTTCGCGGCCGTAGACGTACGTGCCGCCGGACTGCGGATACCGCGCGGCGAGCCAGGCGCTCGACAGCGCGTTGCAGCAGGCGACCACGCCCGCGACCACGAGGCTCACGAGCAGGGCGGACCCGGCCGCGGCGGCGGCCGGGGCGAACACCGCGAAGACTCCGGCGCCGATCATCGAGCCGAGGCCGACGAAGACGGCGTCGGTCAGGGTCAGACTGCGGGCCGGCTGCACCCGATCAGTGTGCGACAGGACATCCGGACGGCTTCGCCGCGGGGAAGAAGTTCGGCAGAAGTTCATCCGTGTCGTAGTAGCGGTGGTACACCGGCGTCAGCCCGCCCGACACGGGCGGCACGATCCAGGACCAGTCCGCGGGGCACTTGCGTCCGGCGGCCTCCTCCTTCTCCAGGTGGGTGAGGAACCTCTTCGACTCGGTGTGGTGGTCGGTGATCGTGACGCCCGCCAGGGCGAACGAGTGCAGGACGGCGCGGTTGAGCTCGATCAGGGCCCTGTCGCGCCACAACGTCGCCTCCGACGACATGTCGAGGCCCATCCGCTTGGCGATGTAGGGCAGCAGGTCGTAGCGGTCGTGGTCGGCGAGGTTGCGGGCGCCGATCTCGGTGCCCATGTACCAGCCGTTGAACGGCGCGGCCGGGTAGTCGATCCCGCCGATGCGCAGCCGCATGTTGCTGATGGCGGGGACGGCGTGCCACTTGACGCCCAGTCCCGCCACCCACGGCAGGTCGGGGTGGGACAGCTTGACCTCCAGCACCGCGTCGGCGGGGACGCGCAGCATCGCCGGCTCGTGGCCCTCGCAGGACACCATGAGCGGCAGCAGGTCGAACGGGCCGCGGATGACGGGTGGCTGCCAGCCCTGTTCCAGGGCGAGCTCGGTCAGCGCCAGGTTGCGCGCGTCGCCGAGCACTCCGCCGTCGGCGCCGCGGTAGGCGGCGTAGCGGATGATCTGCTCGTTGTGGATCACGGGAGCGTGCGTGCCGGGCTCCGCGGGGGCGAAGACCGTGATGACGGGCCGGATCTTGCCGTGGTTGGTGGCGACGCGCAGGTGCTCGACGCACTCGCGCGCCACGTCGGCGGGGGCGGACACCTCGCGCAGGTCGCGCACCTTCAGGCTGCGCCAGTAGAGGCGGCCGATGCAGCGGGAGCTGTTGCGCCAAGCCACGCGGGCGCCGAAGGCCAACTCCTCCGGCGTGTGCCGGTAGGTGCCGGTCGCGGCGATCTCCGCGTGGACCTCCGCCAGCCGGGCCTCGACCGGTCCGAGACCGGGGTTCTCCGAGTGGTGTTGCCGGATGAAGTCCTCTGCCTCGGCGATGTCGACGTCGCCGAGCTTCTCGACCTGCGCCGGGGGAAGCGCCGTGAGGGAACGGGGCAAAGCGTCAGTCGGGACGGGGGTCATGGCGGGCCACCGTAGTCGCGCTTCAGTGGAGCGGGAACCGCCTCTAGCGTTACTCCATCCGGATCATGTGCACAGGTCTGACACGCTCAGAAGTCCTTGATCCCGCAACCGGGTGACAATGCCTGGCACAAAGAGTGATTTCAGACTGTTATCTGCCCGAGATCAAACAGTGATCGGTGATTCAGCTCACTGCAAATTTCAACCCGTTCGAGTGAACTGAGTCGGCACCTGCCACGTAGCGAACTTTCCCATCCCGCGCACGGCCGCCGAAGACGGCGTCGCGCGGAGCACGAAGTCCCGCAACGCGACCGCGATCGGCGACCGCAGGCCGATGCCGAACCGCCCCGCCGCCCGCGAACCACGCCACACCGCACGGGTGCGGGGCCGCCGCACCGCGTCGTACCGCGCGAGGTCGCCGTCGCACAGAGCCAGGGTCACGGCGTCCTCCAGCGCCATGCACGCCCCCTGCCCGAGGTACGGCGTCATCGCGTGCGCGGCGTCGCCCAGCAACGCCACCCGCCCGGACACGAACGTCGGCAGCAACGGCAGCTCGTAGATGTCGTGCCTGATCACCGCCGGCGTCGAGGCCACCAGCTCCGGCAACGGGTCGTGCCACCCGGCGAACACCTCCGCCGGGTCGAGGTCCGCGCCGACGGGCGCGACGGCGGCGAGGTACCAGCAGACCCTGCCGTCGCCCAGCGGCAGGATGCCCGCCTCGCCGCCGGGACCGAGTGTCTGCGAGATCGGCAGGTCGAACGGCCCCGGCGCCACCCCTCGCCACGCCGTGGCCCCCGCGTACACCGGTCCCGGCGCGCTGGGCAGCAGATCCGCGCGCAGGCGGCTGTTGATGCCGTCCGCCGCCACCACGAGATCCGCGTCCAGGTCCTCAACGCTCGTCACCTCGACGTCGTTGAAAAGAATTTCCGACGGCAGTGCGCGCAGCAGAACGCCGTGCAGATCGGCGCGGTGCATCGCGATGATCTGCTCCTGACCGACGTCGGGCAGGTGCACGAGCCAGCGCCCGTCGGACGACCGCACGCCACCCGAGACCCGTGGGGTGCCGAGGCGCCGGATCTCCGCGTCGAGGCCCATCCACTCCAGCGCGCGCATCGCGTTCGGCATCACGCCCACACCGGCGCCGATCTCGCCGAAAGCGGCGGCACGCTCGTAGACGACGACTTCCCAGCCCACGCGCCGCAACGACACCGCCGCGGCCAGCCCGCCGATGCCACCGCCCACCACGATCGCCTTCATCCCAGCCTCCTCTACAGATGTAGAAGAATCTACACCTGTAGAGTCCGGCGCAGGAGGAGACGACGGGCACATGCGCAGGGAGCTGATCACCGACACCGCGATCCGGCTGGTCGCGGAGGAGGGCATGCGCGGGCTGACCCACCGCGCCGTCGACCGCCGGGCCGGTCTGCCCGAGGGGTCCACCAGCGCGTACTTCCGCACGCGCAAGGCGTTGGTGGAGGGGTTCGTGGCCCGCCTGGCCGAGCTGGAGCGCCTCGACCTGATGCCCGACCCGGACGACGTCGCGGGCAGCATCGCGCGCACGCTCGACAGCTGGCTCGTCGAACGCGACCGCACGCTGGCGCGGTACGCGGCGATGCTGGAGGCGACGCACCACCCGGAGCTGACGTCGATCCTCGCCCACTCGCCGCGCGAGCAGGCCACCGCGCTCGCCGCGATGCTGGGGCACGAGGACCCCGAGCGGGCGGGCGCGCACTTCACGGCGTTCCTGGAGGGCCTGCTGTTCTACCGGCTCGTCGGCGCGGGCAGCACGTCCGGACCGACACCGGGCACTCAGGAGAGCGTCGACGACCTGCGGCTCGCGGTCGAAAAGGCGTTGCGACCGTAGGTACCGTGGGTTTCATGGGATTCGGGCACGGGGTCTTCTACCTCTGATCTCGGACGTGTGCCACCACGCAACACGTCCCGATTTCGCATGCCTGAAAGAAGATTCCCGTGCGTTCGCATGTTCATCTGACGACCCAAGACCTCACCAAGGGCTATGAAGCGGGCCCCGTGGTCGACGGCATCTCCCTCACCGTCTCCGCGGGCCAGCGGCTCGGTGTCATCGGCGAGAACGGCCGCGGCAAGACCACCCTGCTGCGCCTGCTCGCCCAGGACCTGGTGCCGGACCAGGGAACTGTCGTGCGGCACGGCTCGTTGAGCCTGGTACGACAGGAAATGCCGTTCCACGAGGGCGAGACGGTGGGCGACCTGCTGTCCGAGGCGTTGAGCGCGAGCCGCGCCGCTCTGTCCGAACTGGACAGTGCGGCCGACCCGTTCGACGAACGGCGCTACGAGCGGGCGCTGGCCCACGCCGAGGACATCGAGGCGTGGGACGCCGACCGGCGGGCCCGCGTCGCGCTCGAGGCGCTCGACGCCGGCCACGACAGGTCGGTGGAGCTGGCCCGGCTGAGCGTCGGGCAGCGCTACCGCGTCCGGCTCGCGTGCCTGCTGGCCGAACGCGCCGACGTCCTGCTGCTCGACGAGCCGACGAACCACCTGGACGCGGGCGCTCTCACGTTCCTGACCGAACGCCTCCGGCAGCACCACGGCGTCGTCGTGCTGGTCAGCCACGACCGCACGTTGCTCGACGACGTCTGCACGCACCTGCTCGACCTCGACCCGGCACCGGACGGCGCGGTGCACCTCCACGGCGGCGGCTACCGCGCGTTCAAGGAGACCAAGCGCGCCGAACGGCAGCGCTGGGAGCAGCGCTTCGCCCAGGAGGAGGCCGAGCACCAGGAGCTGACGGACAAGGTCGAGCGCGCCCAGTCGCGCCTGCAGGACGCCTGGCGGCCTCCGAAGGGCGCGTTCAAGCACAAGCGCTCCACCCGTGCTGCGAACAAGGTGCGCAACGTCGCCCGCAGGCTGGAGGAGCTCGACGACCAGCGCGTCGCCGCTCCCCCGCCGCCGTTGCACCTCACCCCGCCCGAGCTGGAGGCGAGTGGCGACCTGCTGCACGCCACCCCGCTGGAGGTGCCGGGACGGCTGCTCCTGACCGAGCCGATCTCCCTCGCCGCGGGCGAGAAGCTCCTCGTCACCGGGCCGAACGGCGCGGGCAAGTCGACGCTGCTGAACGTGCTGGCGGGCCGGCTGACCCCGTCGACCGGCACCGTCCACCACGCCGGCCGGGTCGCGCTGCTCGCCCAGGAGTCCGCGTTCGAGGACGAGGACGCCACGGCCGCCCGGCTGTGCCCCGGGATCGGGGAGCTCGGCCTGCTGGCCGCGCAGGACCTCACGCGGCCCGTCTCACGGCTGTCCACCGGGCAGCGCAGGAGGCTGGAGCTGGGCGTGCTGCTGAGCGCCGGTCCGCACGTCCTGCTGCTCGACGAACCGACCAACCACCTGTCGATCGCCCTCGTCGACGAGCTGACGGACGTGCTGCTGCGGACCAGGGCCGCCGTGGCCGTCGCGACCCACGACAGGCAGATGCGGACAGATTTCGCGGCATGGCGCCAGGTCGTGCCGACCCAGCCTTCATGGACTCGTGAAACTTCTGTAGGTTCGGAAGCAGGTCTTCTGCCGAGCACTGGGAGGTGTGCGAGATGACCGAACTGATCTCCGACGAGCTGCCGATCACCCGCCAGAACCCGTTCGACCCGCCCGCCGAGGTCACCCGCATCCGCGAGACGGCCCGCGTGAGCAGGCTGAAGTTCTCCGACGGCCACCTCGGCTGGCTCGTCACGGGCCACCACCAGGTGCGGGAGGTGCTGGGGAGCCCGAAGTTCACCAACAACCCGAACAGGCACCACCTGCTGGACATCCGGTTCCAGGGCGAGCCGCCGAAGGAGCGCCGCCAGCCCCAGCCGGGCATGTTCCTCAGCCAGGACCCGCCGGACCACACGCGGCTGCGCAGGATGCTGCAGGGCCAGTTCACCGTCCGGCGGATGAACCAGCTGTCCGAGTGGATCGGGACCATCGTCGACGACCAGATCGAGCACCTGCGGTCGCTGGGCGGCAAGGCCGACCTCGTCACCGAGTTCGCGCTGCCCGTGCCGTCACTGGTGATCTGCGCGCTGCTCGGCGTCGACTACAGCGAGCGGGACAGGTTCCAGGAGGACACGGCGAAGCTGCTGAGCCTGGACTCGACCTTCGAGGAGGCCATGGACGCGATGGCGCGCATCCAGGTCTTCATGCGCGAGCTCATCGCCCGCAAGAAGGAGAACCCCGGCGACGACATGATCAGCGACCTGGTCGCCACCGGTGAGCCGACGGACGAGGAAGCGTCGAACATGGCGATGCTCCTGCTCCTCGCCGGCCACGAGACCACGGCGAACATGCTGGGACTCGGCACCTTCACGCTGCTGGAGCACCCGGACCAGCTCAAGATCCTCAAGGACGAGCCGGAGGTGATCGACAACGCCGTGGAGGAGCTGATGCGGTACCTGTCGATCATCCACTTCGGACCGGTGCGCACCGCCGCCGAGGACGTGGAGATCGACGGGCACCTGATCAAGGCCGGTGACACCGTGCTGCTGCACGTGCCCGCGGCCAACCGCGACCCGGAGAAGTTCACCGGCAACCCCGAGGAGCTCGACCTGCGGCGCCCGGCGAGCGGTCACGTCGCGTTCGGCCACGGCATCCACCAGTGCCTGGGCCAGCAGCTCGCGCGCATCGAGATGCGGATCGCGTTCGCCAGGCTCTTCGCGGCGTTCCCCGACCTGCGCCTCGACATCGACCCCGGCGAGGTGCCGCTGCGCACCGACATGGGGATCTACGGGGTGCACTCGCTGCCAGTAGCGTGGTCGGCATGAGGATCTCCGTCGACCAGAACAAGTGCTGCGGTTCGGGGATGTGCGTCCTGACCGACCCCGACCTCTTCGACCAGAACGACGAGGACGGGACGGTGGTGCTCCTCGTCGAGGAGCCGGACGCCGCGCACGAGGCCACCGCGAAGGAAGCGGCGGGTCTCTGCCCTGCCGGAGCCATCACCGTCAGCTGACACCCGAGGGGGAGAGCCGCCAGGCGACAACCGTGCCCCGTCGCCTGGCACCCCTCTGCCCGGCCAAGCGTTCCGGCAAACGCTGCCATGACGGCCACTCTTCCGTGTCCGTGACGAGTACGCGGGGGCCCCGCGTACTGTGAGAAGACACGTGGGGCTCCCGCGTGACTCGGAAAATCACTCGGTCGGGTGAGAGTCAGGACCTGGTCGTGAGCCGCAGCTCGTCGACCTCCGCCTGGAACCCCGCCGCGGTGAGGGTCTCCTCGGCCTGCCGCCAGTGCTCGCGGGCCTCCTCGGCCCGTCCCGCGCGCTCCAGGGCGTTGCCCAGCACGCGCAACGACCGGCCGAACTCCGGCGGCGAGTCCATCTCCCGCGCCTGCTCCAGCGCGAGCGACGCGAGCCGCAGCGCCTCCTGCGGCGACGAGGCGAGGCCGGACCTCAGGCGCCACACCCAGATGCGGCCCTGCCGGTCGTCGTGCTCCTCGAAGAACTCCCACGCCAGCCGCAGCTGCTCCTCGGCGAGCGCCACCTCGTCCGACCGGATCAGCGTGTCCGCGAGGAACAGCCGGATGTTCGCCGCCATGTCCGGGTCGCCCATCCTGCGGGCCGCCGCGAGCGAGGACCTCAGGAACTCCGCCGACCGCGCCAGCTCGCCGGTGAACTGGTGCAGCCGCCCCAGCTCCAGCGTCGCCATCAGCTCGCTCTGCTCGTCGCCGAGGCTGTTCGCGAGGCGCCGCGCCCGTTCCAGGTAGCCGGTGGCCGCGGCCAGCCCGCCCGCCCGGCGTTCGATGGCGCCCAGCGAGCACAGCACCTCGATCTCGCCGTGCGGGTTGCCGGAGGCGACGAACCGGGTCATCGCCTGACGGTGGGCCTCCCGCGCCTCGGCGGACCGGCCGCTCCACTCGTGCATCCAGCCCATGCCGTACCAGCCGTACGCCTCGCCCCACACGTCCCCCGTGGCGGCGAAACCCTCCTGTGCGGCCTGGAAGTTCTCCGAGGCCGCCACGTAGTCGTGCATCCGGGCGCGCAGGATGCCGCGCTGCTGGAACAGGACGGGCTTGCGCTCGGGCGGCGCGCACGACAGCCCGATGCAGTTGAGCTGCTCCCAGTCGTCGAAGCGGGCCCGCAGGTCGCAGAACGCCGCCGACCGGATCGCGAGCTCGGCGGCCTGCGCGCCCAGTCCGAGCGCGGCGGCCTGGGTGACGAGGGCGTGGATGTTCTGCCACTCCGCGTCGAACCAGGTGGCCGCGTCACCGAGGTCGAACGGCGCGAGCTCCGCCGGTTCCAGCCGGATCGCCTGGTGGGGCAGCTCGGCGTCGGCACGCGTCGCGAGGTCGAGCCACTGCTCGAACAGCGCCTTCAGCGCCTCGGCCGGGTCCTCGGTCGCCGCCTCCCTGCCGAACGCGCGCAGCAGGTCGTGCAGCCGGTACCGCACCTGCCCGGCCGCGTCCCTGCCCGCGTAGTCGACGAGCCGGGCGTCGACGAGCGCCTCGACGTGGTCCTCCGCGTCGTCGACGTCGAGGCCCAGCAGCGGTGAGGCCGTCCACGCCGGGAAGTCCGGTGTGTCGACCAGCGACAGCAGCCGGAACGCCGTCTGGTGTGACGCGTCGAGACCGTCGTAGGACAGCGCCAGCGAGGCGCGGACGTCGAGGTCGCCGAGGGACAGCTCGTCGAAGCGGCGGCGCTCGTCGGACAGCCGTCCCGCGAGCTTCGCGAGCTGCCAGTGCGGGCGGGCGACCAGCCGGGCCGCCGCCACCCGCAACGCGAGCGGCAACTGGCCGCAGTACGCCACGATCTCCTGCGCCGCACGGGGTTCCGCGGCACATCTGGCCTCGCCGACGGCCGTCCGCAGCAACGTCAGCGCGTCGTCCTGGGGCAGCACGTCCAGCGGCACGACGTGCGCCGCCTCCAGCCCCGCCAGGGCCGCACGGGACGTCACCAGCGCCGCACCCGACGTCGTGCCCGGCAGCAACGGCCGCACCTGCGCCTCGTTGACCGCGTTGTCCAGCACGACGAGGATCCGCCGGTCCGACAACAGGTCCCGGTACAGGTCCACCCGGTCCTCCACGGAGGACGGAATGGCGCCGCCGGAGACGCCGAGGCCGCGCAGCAACCGGTCCAGCGCCGCCGCGGGCCCGACCGGTTGCTGCTCGCCGCCGCGCAGGTTCAGGTACAGCTGGCCGTCCGGGAACGCGTCGCGCACGGCGTGTGCGCAGTGGACGGCCAGCGAGGTCTTGCCGACACCGCCGGGACCGGTGATCGTCCACGTGCCGCCGGCGCGCAGCCCGGTCGTGAGCCGCGCGACCTCGTCGGCACGGCCGGAGAAGTCGCCGACCGCGGGCGGCAGCCAGGACGGTCCCGCCTGGACGGCGACCGGTGCCGACGACCCGGCGAGCACCTCCATGTGCAGTGCGCGCAGCTCCGCGTTCGGGTCGATGCCGAGCTCGTCGGCGAGCACCTCGCTCGCCCGGCGGAAGACGTCGAGGGCCTGCGCCTGCTGGCCGGACCGGTGCAGCGCGAGCATCAGCTGGTACCAGAACCGCTCCCGCAGCGGGTGTTCCGCGACCAGCGAGCGCAGCTCGTCGACGAGCTGGTCGTGCCTGCCGAGCTGCAGCTCGGCGTCGTTGCGGCGTTCCAGCACCTCCCAGCGCTGCTCGTTGAGCCGCTGCACGTCGGTCTGCTCCATCCGCAGCGACGAGACCTGGTCCAGCGCCGGTCCTCGCCACAGCGCCGCGGCCTCGCCGAGCAGCCGCGCCTCGGTCTCCAGGTCGGGGGCGCGCCGGGCCTCCGCCCGCAGCTTCTGGAACGTCAGCAGGTCGAGCTGGTCGTCCTCGACGTGGATGGAGTAGCCGGTCGGCCACGTGCGGACGAGCTTGCGGTCGGCGAGGTCGTCCAGCGACTGCCGCAGCCGCATGACGTAGGTCTGCAGGGTCGCGCGCGCCGCACCGGAGGGCTCGTCGCCCCACAGGTGCTCCATCAGCTCGTAGGACGACACCGGCGCGTTGGCCTTCATCAGCAACGCGGCGAGCAGCACGCGCTGCTTGGCCGACCGCAGCTCCACGACCCGGCCGGAATCGATGACCTGCAACGATCCGAGAACCCTGAACGCCCACCGCCGTCGCATGGGCCAGATCCTAACCAGCCGGTAACCGGACGTGTCAGTGAAATGTCAGCGGGTCACGTGATGCTCCTCGCCCATGAGAAGGACTTCCCTCGCCGCCGTCGTCGCGCTGCTGCTGGGGCTGGTGACCGCGAACAACGCGCTGGCCGAGAGCGCGCCCGGCTGCGGGCCCGTGACCCAGATCGGCAGCACCGGCTACATCGGTGACAACGGGCAGCGCTGGGCGTCGGTCAAGCAGTTCAAGGGCTGTGGCAAGAACTGGGCGTACATCTACACCTGGGCCAGCGTGCACGGCGCGGGCGCCCCGTACACCCCCGAGATGATCATCATCGAGAAGTGGGCCAGCACCAGTGCCCGCGAGCCGTTCGGGCACGCCGGCCAGAAGTCGGGCAAGTACCGCCAGCAGGAGCTGTGGTCGTCCGGCACCGACACGCTGAGCGTCTGCACCTCCGCCTACGCCGAGTGGAACTCCGGCGCGATGACCTACCGGGCGCGGTCCAGCATCCGCTGCTGACCGCCCGCAGAGCCGGAACGGCTCCCGGCCCCCCAGCGGGGTGGCCGTTCCGACCGGGGTGTCGCCGGGGCCCGAAGCCCAAACCTCTCCTCGGGTCCCGGCGGCCCCTTCCAGGTCCGGTGTCCTCCTGGTCAGGCCGCTCCCGGCGACCGCATGAACGCCCCCAGCCGCGACGACAGCTCGTCCGCCGCCTCGTTGCCGCGCAGCTTGTCCGCCTCCTGCTTCAACGGCCGCATCCGGTCCCTGGTGCGGGCCGAGCGGATGGGTCCGGACAGCGCGATCGCCTTCTCCCCGATCTCACGGGCGTGCTCCGGCTCGTTCTGCACCAGGTAGTTGACCGCCAGCGCCGCGAGGCGGAACGACTGGCTGCGCGAGGCGTCCTCTCCCCCGGTCGCGATGGCCCTGGTGAGCAGCGGGATCGCCGTGCGCGCGTACTTCACGTCGCAGTTGCGTGCCAGCTCCGTGTGCACCATGCCGCCGATCGACACGAGGTCCGCCAGGTCGAAGAACCGCGCCCACGGCGGCGCGTGCTCGGCTTCCGCTCGTTCGAACTCGTCCTGGGCTCGGGCGAACTGGCGCAGCGCCTGCCGTTCCGCGCCCATCTTGGCGAACGCCCAGGCTTCGTTGGCGTGCAGGATCGACACGGCCAGCGTCGACCCGCTGGCCTGCGCGATGGGCAGGCCGCGCTGGAACGACTCCAGCGCGTCCTGGGGCAGCTCGTAGTGCAGGTGCACGCGGCCCATCCGGTAGTGGATGTTGGCCTCCAGCGCGCTGTTACCCGACGCGCGGGCCAGCTCCATCGCCCGGCCGAAGTGCCGGTGGGCGGACTCCAGCAGGCCCATGTCGAACGACGCCCAGCCCGCCAGGTTGTTGAGGTCGGCGATGGCGACCTGGAGCCGTTGCAGCACCACGCCCGGCGCCCCGGTGCCGAGCAACGGGTTCGCCCAGCCGAGCAACGCGACGCACGCGTCCCGGCAGGCACCTCCGCCGTACTCGTAGTCGAGTGCCCTCAACGCCCCTGTCAGCGTCTCGACGTGCCGCACGTCTGTCTTGTCCACATGAGCGGGAAAAACGCCGTCGTCGAACATGGCTGGTCCTCCTGACGTGCGTCGGACACTCCTCGTCGAGATACCCGTTGCGCACCGCCGGTACTCACCGCGCCACCGGTCGCCCGGCCGGGGAAAGGGGCCACAACGGTGACAGGAAACCGGAGCCGAATCCAATTCGGTGACCGCACCTCACCGGAACGGCCGCCCGGTTCACTCTTCCAGGACTACCGCGGGTGAGCCGGGAACCCCACAGCCGGGAGCACTGCCGAGCAGGCCGGTGCGCCGCACCTTCATCCACCGCAGCTGGGTGCCGTGCGCGGCCGTGATCACCGACTGGATGACCACCGCGTACGTCAGCTGCCGGTAGACGAGCTGCTGCAACGGGTACGCCCACAACGGTTTGAGCGACTCGCCGTCCAGCCGCAGCGCGTACCCGGCGCTCGCGGTCTGCAAGAGCAGGAACGCCGTCCACACGACGAACGCGAGCGGGGCGTCCGCCACCAGGAAGCCGTAGAGGACGTAGAGGTCCATCACCGGCGCGAGCAACGGCAGCAGCAGGTGGAACGCCAGCAGGTACAGCAGCCCGAAACGGCCCATCGGCCCGCTCTCGACCAGTGCCCGGCGGTGCTTCCACATCGACTGGAACGTGCCATACGACCAGCGGTAGCGCTGCCGGAACAGGCCGCGCAGGCTGCTCGGCGCCTCGGTCCACGCCTTGGCCTGCGGCCGGTACGCGACCCTCCAGCCCGCGCGCGTGACCGCCATCGTGAGGTCGGTGTCCTCGGCCAGCGTCTGGTCGCTGACACCGCCGGCGTCGGTGATGGCGGCCCTGCGGAACGCGCCGACCGCGCCCGGCACCGTCGGGATGCACCGCAGCGCGTGCAGGATCTGGCGGTCGAGGTTGGACCCCGCGCAGTACTCCAGGTGCTGCCAGCGTCCCAGCAGGCCCTTCCGGTTGCCCACCTTGGCGTTGCCGGACACGGCGCCGACGGCGCTGTCCGCGAACGGCTGCACGAGCTGGCCGATGGTGTCCGGCTCGAAGATCGTGTCGCCGTCGAGCAGCACCAGGACGTCGTGCCGTGCCCGGCTGATGCCCGCGTTGAGCGCGGCGGGCTTGCCCTGGTTGTCCTGCCGCAGCACGGTGACGCCGGGCAGGCCGAGCTCCTCCGCGCGGTCGGCGGTGCCGTCGGTCGAGCCGTCGTCGACGACGACCACCTCGACGTCCGCGAGGTGGTCGTTCGCGGCGATGGACCGGACCGTGGCGGCGATGTTCAGCGCCTCGTTGTACGCGGGCACGACGACCGAGACCGGTGGCGCGAACCACGGCGGCGGATCGGCCTCGCTCTCGCGGCGCAGCCGGCGGTCGGTGTGCGCGAGCCCGAGCTGCATGGCCGTGCGCAGCAGGCCGAGCAACGCCGCGATGGCGATCGCCGTGCCGAACAGCACGAGCACCACACCGCCGTTGCGCTGGGACCACGCGGTGACCGCGCCGGTGAACCGCTCCGTCCCGCTCGCGGTGACCAGCGGCTCGTCGGTGACCGCGACGAACCGGTAGCCGGGCTGCCTCGTCAGCTCCCGCGCGATGTCCGCGCCGATGCTGCCGTCGTCGTGCAGCCGGACGACGCCTCCCCGTTCCCGCAACGACATCCGCACCAGCGTGCCGATGTCCTGGTGGTCGCGGTCGCCGCTGTCGACCTCGGCGGGCGCGCCGACCAGCGGCGTGTGCGCGCCGAGCACGTCGGCCAGCGCCGCCTGGGCGAGCGCGCGGTTCAGCCCGGTGACGTGGTCGCCCTCCGCGCGGAAGCCGTCGATCCCGATCCGGTGGCCCTCCTCGGCGATCCGGCGGGTCACCTCCGGGTTGCGCGTCACCTGGGTGCCGGTGACGAAGAACGTCGCACGGATTCCCGTCTCCTTCAGGACGTCCAAGACCCTGGGTGTCCACTTGGGATCCGGTCCGCCGTGGAACGCCAGCGCCAGCGTGTTCTCCGGCAGCTGCCGGTGTTCTCCCGCGTGCCGCACCGGCTCGGGCCTGATCGCCGTGTAGGCGTGGAAGGACACCACGCCCATCAGCACGACCAGCCCGAGCAGGATGGAGACCCAGTGCAGCCTGGGGGCGCGCCTCACCACGCTCCCAGCAAGGTGCCCGCGACCACCGCCGCGAACACGATCAGTCCACAAGCGACGGACAGGCTGACCGCGCCCGCGGCTACCCGTCTCCCGCCGTTCCCGTCGACGAAGACCTGCATTTCGCTTTCCCCCCAGAAAGTACGCGGACGAGCGCGACCGCCACGGCCGTGCCCACCGCCACCGCGAGCCACGGGAACCCGTTGACGAACCACGGGACCGCGTCCGCGGCGAACTCCTTGCCACTGGCCCACATCGCCTGCCGCTGGGACTGCCGCTGCCACGCCGCGTTGCCCACCGCGAGCACGACGAACACGACCGGTGGCGCCGGTGCCACGGTCCACAACCCCACACGACGGACGAACGCCGATGCCACGACGGCACCCGTCACCAAGCAGACGCCGAACGGCCAGCCGAGGTTGCCCCCGTCGATCCAAACCCCCGTTTGGACGAACACGACCAGCACCCCCAGCGCCGCCAAACTCGGCAGCTGAACCCCCATGACCGCCTAGAGTAGGGGACGGGGGTTTCGCAGATGAAGTCATATGGCGGTCGTCACCGCACTGTTTTCCTTGTCCTGCTGCGTGTTGTGTGGACCGCGGTGTGCGCGGCCGTGCTCGTCGTGTCCGGCGTCGCCTGGTCGACCGTGTCCACGATCTCGACGGGGGTCGAGAGGTCGTACGCGATCCCGGACGACGTCCCGCGCTCGACGTCCGGCCGCAACATCCTGATCATGGGCCTCACCACGCGCCTCGACCTGCACGGCGAACCGCTGCCGGACGACGTGCTGCGGCGCATGCAGGCGGGTGAGAGCGACCGCGGCGGCTACAACGCGAACACGCTGATCCTGTTGCGCGTTCCCGTTTCCGGCCCGGCGGTCGCGATGTCCGTGCCGCGCGACAACCTGGTCCCGCTCGCGTCCGGCGGCGAGGGCAAGATCAAGGAGGCGTACGGCCGGGCCAAGATCGCCGAGGAGGAACGGCTGCGCGCCGCGGGCCAGCACGACCCGCGCACGCTCGAACGGGCCGGCCGGGAGGCGGGGCGCCGCGCCCAGGTCCGCACGGTGTCGGCGTTCCTGAACCAGCCGGTCGACCACCTGGTGGAGATCTCGCTGATCGGCTTCTTCCACATCGCGGAGGGGCTCGGCGGTGTCGACGTGTGCCTGCGCGCCGCGACGAAGGACCCGTTGTCGGGCGCGGACTTCCCGGCGGGGCCGCAGCACCTCGACGCGGGCCAGGCGCTGTCGTTCGTGCGGCAGCGGCACGGTCTGCCCGACGGCGACCTGGGCCGCACCCGCCGCCAGCAGGCGTTCCTGGCCGCGGTGGCGAAGCGGCTGAAGGGCGCGGACGTGGGCGTGGTGCGGGCGATGGCGGACATGGCGAAGCAGGACGTCGTCCTCGACGCGGCGTTCGACCTGGCCGAGTTCACCACGAACCTGCCGTCGGAGGTGCGGTTCGAGACGCTGCCGATCGAGGGCGGCGCGCGCGTCGGCGGCCTGGACGTCAACCGGGTCGACCCGGCCAAGGTGCAGGCGAAGGTGACCGAGCTGGCCACCGCGCCGCCTCCCCCGCCGCCGGACGACGGCGTGCCGTGCGTCGACTGACGCCGGGATCAGCCGCGGCGCTCGGTCACCCACGTCGCGATCTGCGCCCGTGAGGAGAACCCGAGCTTCTGCAGGATCCGCTCGACGTGGCCCTCCGCGGTCCGGCGCGCGATCACCAGCTTGGCCGCGATCTCCTTGTTCGACAGGCCGGTCGCGATCAGGTCGGCCACCTGCTGCTCGCGCCGGGTCAGCGGGGTGAGGTCGGGGACGGGGCCGGGCCGTTCGGCCTGCTCCTCCCCGATCGCGTAGGCGATGGCGTCGTCCAGCTCGAGGTCCATGCCCTTGCGGAACACCGCGCGGAACTCCTGGTCCCCCAGCACGGCGATGACCGCGCTCTCGCACTCGCCGTGCGGCGTGCCGAAGTAGCGCGACCCGAACATCGGGTAGCCGACGGTGTGCCAGATCTCGTTGGTGGCGCCCAGCAACGTCGCCGCGCGCACCGCGTTGCCCTGCGACGCGGAGATCCAGGCGAGCACCTCGACCGCGAGCACGATGCCCAGCAGGTCGTGGAACGTCCGCTTGATCCGCAGGCACTCCTTGCCGAGCTGGTCGGCGCGCTCGTAGTCGCCGCGCACCCAGGCGCACAGCGCCAGCACGTAGATCGCGTACGCCTGCACCCACTGCTCGCCGTGCTCCGCGGCGACGGCCCTGGCCTCGGTGCAGAGCCGTTCGGCGGCGGCGAAGTCGCGCTGGAACGTCGCCGAGATGGCCAGCTCGACGCCCGCGAGCAGGGTGTGGCTGTTGACCAGGCCCTGGCGGCGGTAGCGGGCCACGGCCTCCTCGAACAAGGCGTCCGCCAGGACGAGGTCGTCGCCGACCAGGTGCGTGCACGCGAGGCGGTGGGTCGCGTAGGCCAGCGCGACGCCGTCCCCTGCCTTCACGGCGTAGGCGCGGCACTCCTCCAGCATCTTGCGGGACGCCGTGATGTCGCCCTGCAACGTCGACACGTACCCGTTGACCCACAACGCCTTCGCGCGCGCCGGTCCGGGCGGTGCGCCCGCCAGCGCGCGGTCGAGCCAGTGCCTGCCCTCGCCGAGCATCCCGCAGCCCGCCCAGTAGAACCACAGCGTCCCGGCGAGGTGCACGCAGTGGTCGCCCGCCTCGTCGAGGCAGAAGTCCAGGACCGCGCGCAGGTTCTGGTGTTCCAGGCGGGTGAGCGCGAAGATCTCCGGCTGCGCCGGGCCGAACCACTGCTTCTCGCACCGCTCCGCCCACTCGACGAAGTGGTCTCGGTGCCGTTGCCGCAGCACGTGGTCGCGCCCGGCGGCGCGCAGCTTCTCCCAGCCGTACTGGCGCAGCGGCTCCAGCAGCCGGAACCGGGTGCCCGACGGGTGCGGCCGGGACACCACGACCGACTTGTCGACGAGGCCGGTCAGCGACCGCATGATCTCCTCGGGCTCCACGCCGTCGCCGGAGCACACCCGTTCCGCCGCCGACAGGTCGAACGTGCCGGAGAACACCGATGCCCGCGTCCACAGGATCTGCTCGGGCCGCGTGCAGAGGTGGAAGCTCCAGTCGACGGCTGCCTGCAGCGTCTGGTGGCGGGGATCGCCGCCGCGCCTGCCCTCCGCCAGCACCCGGAACGTGTTGTCCAACCTGGACAGCAGGTGGTCGAGCGTCAGCACGCGCAGCCGCACGGCGGCCAGTTCGACGGCCAGCGGGATGCCGTCCAGCAGCGCGCAGATCCTGGCGACCTGCTCGCGGTTGTGCGGGCCGAGCGCGAACCCCGGCTCGACGGCCGCCGCCCGTTCGGCGAACAGCGTCAACGCGGGTTCGAGCGGAAGCGGCGCGACCTGCCAGAGGTGCTCACCGGCGACACCGAGGCGTTCCCTGCTCGTCGCGAGCACGCGCAGACCGCGGGCGGAGCGCAGCAGCACGTCCACCAGTTCGGCGGTGGCCTGCACGACGTGCTCGCAGTTGTCCAGGACCACCAGCGTCTGCCGGTCGCGCAGGTGTTCCACCAGGACCGTGCGGTGCTTGCGGACCGTGTCGTCGTGGACGCCCAGCTGTTCCAGGACGGTGTGCACGACCAGTTCCGGGCCGGTGACGCCTCCCAGGTCGACGAACCACACCCCGTCCGGGAACGCCCGGTTCGTCTCGGCGGCAGCCCGCAGCGCCAGCCGCGTCTTGCCGACGCCGCCGACCCCCGTGAGGGTCACGAGGCGGGACTCGGACAGCAGCCGCCGCACCTCGGCGACGTCGGTCCTGCGACCGACGAAAGTAGTTGTGTCGGCAGGCAAATTGCCTTTGCGACCTGGGGAAGGGGAACCGCCCACAGCGGCACCCTAGGTCGGCCCGTTCACCTGCTGCAACGCGGTCCCCCGGAGGTACCAACACCGGAACACGGGTAGTTACCCCCTAGGGGCGATGCCCGCACGAGGCGAGGCTTGGAGGCTTGGGACACACCTGTGGGAGGGACCCCCATGAGCGGCGACGGCCTCGAGGTCGACTTCCGCGAGCACAACGGCGTGCTGGTCGTCCGGTTCAGCGGGCTGCTCGACTGGACGACGTACCTGCGCGTGCAGGACGTGCTGCTCGACTGCGTCACGAAGGAGCTCTCGGGGGTGGTCGTCGAGCTCGACGACCTGGAGGCGGAGTCACCGGCGCTGCTCGTCGTGTTCGACGTCGTCTGGCTGTCCGCGGCGCGCTGGCCGGGGATCTCGATGAGCCTGGTCGTGGGCGGTCACCGGCTGCGGTCGACGCTGGAGTCGCGCGGCCTGCCCCGGCACATCCCGCTGCACGCCACGACCACGGACGCCACCGCCGCCGTGGTGCGGGTCGAGCACGACGACCGGGTGGACGCGACGCTGCCGACGTGCCGCTGCCTGCCGCACGTGGCCGAGCGGATCACCGAACGCGCCTGCGAGCGGTGGGGCGTCCAGTCGATGCTCGACGTCGCGCCGCAGGTCGCCGTGGAGCTCGTGTCCCACGTCGAGGACGAAAGCCCGTTGGCGCTGCTGCTGCGGATGCGCGGCGGCAAGCTGTCCGTCGCCGTGCGCACGACCGCCCGTCTCGACCTGAAGCAGTGGCACGTCATGCGGCACAACGTCGCGTCCATCGCCGTGTGCAACTTCAGCATGGGCGAGACGCCGGCCGGGGGCGGACGGCAGATCATCTGGACGTTGCTCGACGTGCCGGAGGACAGCGAACGGCCGCCGCTACAGCTCGTGGAGCCCCCGATTTTCACCCATCGGGGTTAAACACTTCCGGGCATCGTTCTACCTCGCGTGGGTTGCCGCGAGACTCGTCCGGCACGCCCGCACGACCTGACGGTTCGCCGCCGTGTCCGGTGTCCGCGTGCCGCAGCTCGGACAGGACAGCCGCGCCGTCGTCTCGTCGAGGTGCACTTCCAGAGGGCTCGCGCACGGCCGGCACCAGCGGTGCCCGGTCAAGGGGATGACGTGGTCAGGTGACGTCACGCACTCGTGCAGCCAGCTGCGGTGCAGCCCGCACGTGGCCCTCGCGTGCGGGTCGAGCCCGAGCTCCTCGGCGAGGTCCTCGGCGTCGAGGACCGCCGACAAGGTCGGGTCCTCGCTCTCGGCGGAGGTCACCAGCCGCAGGTGGGCGCGTCGCCTCATGTGCAGAACCCTGTTCCTCGACGGAGTCATCTCGAACGGAAGCGGGCATACCCGCGTTCACACCAGTCGAATCCCGTCGAAGTGATTCCACCCCGAACGGCACCTCTTCTCAGCCGCTCCGCGGCCCCCTACGCTCAGGACAAGACGGCGCGAGGTGTACCGATGACGGATCCTGCGTACTTCCCTCCCCCGCACTCCGCCCGCATCGGCATGAGCGATGTGGAACAGCTGAAGTCTCAGACCCGTTCCCTCAGATCGGTCGACTACCGGCACGGCGGCGGCGCCTGCCGGGACGCGGTCGTGGTGCGGATCTACTGGGCGCAGCAGCTGCTGGCCGCCGAGGCGTCCGACCACGTGCGCGCCCGCCTGCTGACCGCGGTCGCGGACCTGCACAACCTGGCGGGGTGGACGTCGTTCGACTGCGGCCAGGTCGGGGCGGCGTACCACCACTTCGACCGCGCGCTCGACTTCGCCCGGCACGACGAGGACCTGACGACCAACATCGTGTACCGGCGTGGACGCGTCCATCTGCACCACGGCGCTCCGGGTGACGCGCTGGCGTACTTCCAGAGGGGCGCGCAGACGCCGTTGGCGTCGAGCATCATGCACGCGAACGAAGCGTGGGCGTACGCGCGCCAGGCCCGTTCCGACGAGGCGTTGCGTGCGCTGGGCCGGGCGCAGGACGCGTTCGCGGCGGCGGACGTCCGGCACGCACCGGACTGGGCGCGGTTCCACGACGAGACCGACCTGCTTTCGCTGACCGGCATCGTCCACACCGAGCTCGGCGACACCGCGACCGCGATCCCCGCGCTGCTCACGGCCGTGGAACGGCTCGGACCGGCGATGGCGCGCAGCCGGACGTTCTGCCTGATCGCCCTGGCGACCTGCCACTTCCTCGACGGCGACCTCGACGAGGGCAAGGCGGTCGGGTCGCGGGCGATGAGCGCGGCGGAGGACCTGCGGTCGGAACGGGTGTGGGACCGGATGCGGCCGATGCTGAGGGCGGCGGCCGCGCACGGGGTCTCGCTGCGGTAGCGATCTTTGCAGAACCCGAACATTCGGCGGACCTGGTCCTGACGGAGCTCCGTCATCGTTCGTGGCATGGACATTTCGCGAATCGGTGGGCTCGTGGCGTTGCTGATGCTGCTGGGCGCGGGGACCGCGGCGGCGCAGGAACCGGTCACGATCAGCCAGGAGAAGGTGCGGGAGATCTGTTCCGAACGGCTGCCCCGCGTCGAGAACCGCGTGCGGGCGCTGACCGACCGAATCAACGGTGACGCCGGAACGCTCGGCTCGAAGAAGTGGCTGGAGCAGAAGGCCGCCACTGCCCGCAAGGCCGGCAACACGGCACGCGCGGACGTGCTGGACGCACAGCTGAAGCTGCGCGACTCGCAGCTCGGGAAGCTGACGAACGCTTCCGAGCGGCTCGCCGAGTTCCGGTCCGAGCACTGCGGGTCGAAGTGAGGCCCGGGATGAGGTGGCTCGCGGCGCTGGTGCTGCTGGTCTCGCTGACGGCGTGCCGGGGCGAGGCTCCGGTCTCGGACCTCGATGATGTGGAATCAACGCTGAACAGCATCGAGTCGGATCTCAACCAGCCGGGGTGAACGCGTGGAACGTGGCCTGGTGCTCGTCGTGGAGGACGAACCGGCGATCGCCGAGCTCGTCGCGCTCTACCTGCGGCGCGACGGTTTCGGCGTGCACCTGGAGTCCTCGGGGGACGCGGCACTGGCCGCGGTCCGCTCGCTCTCGCCCGTCGCGGTCGTCCTGGACGTCGGCCTGCCCGGTCTGACCGGCATCGAGGTCTGCCGGGCGATGCGCGCGGCGGGCGACTGGACCCCCGTGCTGTTCGTGACGGCCCGCGACGACGAGGTGGACCGCCTGCTCGGCCTGGAGCTCGGGGCCGACGACTACGTCACCAAGCCGTTCAGCCCGCGCGAGCTGGCGTTGCGCGTCCGCACGGTCCTGCGCCGCTCTTCCCCGGTCGTGTCCGACGTTCTGCGGGTGGGAGCCGTCCGCCTGGACGTGGGCGAGCGGAGGGCGTTCGCCGACGGTCACGAGGTTTCTTTGACGACAACGGAGTTCGGGTTGCTCTGCCACCTGATGAGGCACCCGCGCCAGGTGTTCTCGCGCGAGCAGCTGCTGTCCGCGGTGTGGGGTTACTCGTCGGCGGCCGGCACCCGGACCGTGGACGTCCACATCGCCCAGCTGCGCGCCAAGTTCGGCCCGTCCAGTCCTATCAGGACGGTGCGCGGCGTCGGTTACTCGGCGGACGCGTCGTGAACCTCGGCGCCCGGATCGCGTTGGTGTGCCTGGGAGTCGCGTTCGTCGCCGTGGTCGTGGCGGGGGTCGTGTCGACCCGCCAGGTCCTGTCGACCTCGCAGCAGGTGAGCCGCGAGTTCCTGCGCTCCCAGGCCGACGTGGTGGCGGGCCAGCTCGCCGGCGACCGGGTCGAGCAGGTGCTGGAGCGCCAAGGCATCGCGATCGTGCGGATCTCCGCGACCGGCGAGGTGTCGGGCTCCGACCGTGCCGCCGTCCGCGCGGCCCGGGACGCCGACGTGGCGCGGGTGCTGACGGGCACGCCGGTGACCGGGGTGAGCGGCCGGCTGAACGTCGAGGCCCGTCCGTCCGGCGACGGCGGTTTCGCGCTGGTCCAGGCGACGGAGACCAGCGGCGCGTTCCGCAGGCTGGTCCGCAACGTCCTGTTCGCGCTGGGCGTCGGCCTCGTCGTCGCCTGCCTGGCGGGCCTCGCCCTGGGCAGCGTGCTGACCCGCCCGCTGCGCCGGGTGGCGGCCGTGGCCCGCTCCATGAGCGCGGGCCGCCGCGACGTCCGCGTCCCGGTCACCGGCCCTGCCGAACTGGCCGAGGTCTCCACGTCGGTGAACGTGCTCGCGGACGCGTTGCAGCGCAGCGAGTCCCGCCAGCGCGACTTCCTGCTGTCCGTCTCGCACGAGCTGCGAACCCCGCTCACCGCCGTGACGGGCTTCGCCGAGTCGCTGGCCGACGGCGTCGTGACGGGCGACCGCGTGGCCCCGGTCGGCACCGTGATCCTCGACGAGGCGCGCAGACTGGACCGCCTGGTCACCGACCTGCTCGACCTCGCCCGCCTGGGCGCCGACGACTTCCGCCTCGACCTGGCCCCGATCCCCCTGGACCAGGTCGTCCGCTCCGCCGCCGAGGTGTGGCACGCCCGCTGCCAGGCCCGCGGCGTCCCGTTCTCGGTGGAGATCACCGCCTCACCGGTCGTCCACGCCGACGCCCGGCGGCTGCGCCAGGTGGTCGACGGCCTGCTGGAGAACGCCCTGCGCGTCACCCCGCCCGGCCGCCCGGTCGTGCTCTCCCTGTCGTCGGTGCTGCAGGTCCGCGACGGCGGCCCCGGCCTCGCACCCGAGGACTACCCCGTGGCGTTCGACCGCGGCGTGCTGCACGCGCGCTACCAGCAGTCCCGGCCCGTGGGGACCGGCGTCGGCCTCGCACTGGTGCACGGCCTCGTGACGCGGATGGGCGGGACGATCACGGCGGGGCCAGCCGCGGAAGGCGGCGCCGCGTTCACCGTGACGCTGCCCCCTGCGGCCCCTTCGAGCCCCGTCACTTCGACTGGGGCAGCTTGACCTTCTTCTTTCCCCCCGGCGACGACGGCGGCGGCACGACCGGCCCGATGTCCCCGTCCGGTGCCTCGTCCAGGTCGACGACCACCGGCGCGTGGTCGCTCGGCCCGGTCCCCTTGCGCGCGTGCCGGTCGACCCACGCCGCCTGCACCCGCGGCGCCACCGAGTCGGACGCCAGCACCAGGTCGATCCGCATGCCCAGGTCGCGGTGGAACATCCCGGCCCGGTAGTCCCAGTAGCTGAAGATCCGCTCGTTGGGCCACCGCTCACGCACGACGTCGTGGAACCCCAACGCCTCGATGGCCCGCAGTGCGGCGCGTTCGGGTTCGGTGACGTGCGTGTGCCCGATGAACGACTCCGGGTCGAAGACGTCGGCGTCGGCAGGAGCGATGTTGATGTCCCCGCACACGAGCGCGTCGTCAGGACCGGCGTCCAGCACGTCGCGCAGTGCCGCCAACCACTCCAGCTTGTACTTGTAGTGGTCCGACTCCGGTTCACGGCCGTTCGGCACGTACAACGAATGCACCCGCACACCACCACACGTCGCCGCGACGGCGCGTGCCTCGACATGTGGGAAGCCGGGCGCTCCCGCGATGCCGACCTCGACGTCTTCGAGGCCCACCCGCGACAACAGCGCCACGCCGTTCCACTGCGCCTCACCGAACAGGGCGACCTCGTAGCCGCGCTCGTTCAGAGCCACCCCCAGCAAGGCTCTGAAGGCGTCGTCGGCCAGCTTGGTCTCCTGAAGGCACACGACGTCCGGCTTGCGCTGGTCCAGCCACGGCAGCAGGCGCGGCACGCGTTGCTTGACGGAGTTCACGTTCCAGGTCGCCACTCGCACGCCTGCCACGGTAGTCACCGCGACTAAAGCCCGCATGGAGCGCGCAGTCAGAACCCGCCGGACACCGCCCCTGCCGGGCCCACGGGCCTTTGACGACGACGGCTCAGGCGACCGGGAGTCACGCGACGACTCTGACGTCCATTCGCACCGTCGCTCCCTGATAAGCCCGGAAATACTGCTGCAACTGCCCGCTGCTCGCAGTGCACCCGACTTTCGTCAGCTCATTCTCGGCCGTGGCCGGCAGCACGACCGAGCACCTGGCCAGATAAGTGTTCTCGTCCTGCCGCAGAACGTAGAACACAGCGGAACCGGACCCGTGTCCCCCGTAATTGCGGAAGACCGCGCTCATCGCGCACCAGTGCTCTCCGCACGGCCCGTCCCAGTCCGACGACGTCAGGTGGAACTCGGGCGCCCTGGGCCGCGTCGTGACCACGACCGGCGGCTCGGGCCTCCTGACGGACTCGGCGCGCACCGCACTGTAGGGCGTCTTCGTCGTCGCGGGCGCCGCGGACCGGCTCGTCGTGACACCGATTTCTTTCAGCAGGTCGACCCCCGTCAACGTCTGCACACCGGTCAGAATGGCGAGAACACCACCGATACTGCCGATGATGACGTTCCATTTCTTGTATTCCGGTTCGCTGTCGGCTTTCTTCCCGTCCCCCTCGCCGGCCATGTGATCCATCGTACTCGAAACTGATCCGGAGAGGAGCGGGTTCCACCCGATCAGGAATACCGGCAGGCTGGTCGCGGACTTCAGCGAACCGGCGCGTCAACGTCCCAACCGCGCGTTCCGGCCGAGCGCCCGGGACCACGATCCGAGCGATGGAATCATCGAGCGCTGCTACCGAGGGCTTCGTTCGCGGCGGTGACGATTTCGTGTTCCGGGTGGTCGCGGGCGATCGTGGCCAGCATCGGGTTCCGGTCGGGATGGTCGGTAACGGCGACCGCGCGCACGAAGCCGAGCTGGTCGCGGAGCGGATGCGTGGTCATCTCCTCCAGCAGCACCCCGTGGTCGTGCATAGCGGCCATCTCCTCGGACAGCGCCAGCATCATCTCCCGCTCGCCAACGGCTTCCGGAGCCAGCTCACCGCGACCGGCCAGCCATCGGGCGGCGACCCCTCCCACCACGCCGCCCTCCGAGCGCAACCGGCGAGCTTCCACCACACCCGGTGTACCGGTGTGCTCCAGCGCGTTCCACGCGAGCAGCCGCACAACCGGCGTCGGCCCGTTCACGCAGAACGCCGCCAGCTCGGTCGCCGCTTGCGCGGCATCCCTGCGCGCCACCCACGTCGCCAGCACGGAGTCGGCGATCTCAGGCGCGCAGGACTCCACGGCCTCGCACACCTGCTCCAAGGGAGCTTCCGCCAGCTCCTCCACCGAGGGCGCGTCGATTCCTTGCGCACGCAATGCCTTGCGCACGCCCCACAGCCCCAGCGGAGTCAGCCGCACGAGAGTGAAGTCGGGATCGTCCCGGCCGGAAAGCTCGACGATCTTGTCCCGTTCCCACACCTCGGCGGCCGTCGTCAGCTCGACCGCTCCCAATGCCGCCAAGGCCGCGAGCACCGCGCCGAGATCGCGCCGCCACATCACCTCCCGGAAGCCGCCCAGCAGCGCACCGAGGCCGTACCCGGCCGAGACCGTCTCGCGGACACCCGCGGCCAGCAACTCCACCGGCACGGGTGTCCCACCGGCGGTGTACAGGCTCAGCCACAGGTCCAGCATCACCTCCGGCAGCACCTGTCCGACCAGAGAAGGCTCCTCGAAGCGGCTAGCGGGACCGCACGCCGCGGGACCGAGGTCGTCGAACGCCTCGAACACCCGCCACCACAGGTCGAGCGGCCGGGCCGGCACACGGGCCGCGCTCTTGACCGGCACCAGCCTGCCCTTGACCACCCGCACCAGACGGGCGGCCCGAGCCCACGCCACCAGCAGCGAGACCTGGGGCAGATCCGCGCTGCTGCGAGCCAATTCCAGGTAGGGGGTGTCGACCTCCAGCAGCAGTGCGAGCTCGCGGGCATCCGCCACTCGCAGTCGCTTCGTCGTCGTCAACACGCGCCCTGCCCCCACCCACGACACCAGGACCCGGAACCGCGCCACCACGTCGGTGCCCTCCGCCAGGGCAGCCACCTCGTCATCGGACGGAACGAGGGTGGGCGGCAGCGGCCCCGGGCTGTCCTCCACGAACTCCGGAAGAACCAGATCGGCGTCGCTGCCGAGCGCGTGACGCCGCATGATCTCGTCCAGCACGTCCCGGTCGTAGTCGACCTCCCCCGCCTGGGCGGCCATCAGGAACGCGCGAACATCCTCTCCGTCCGCGATGTCGACCCCGTGCTCGACCATCCGCACCATCCAGAACTTCGACAGGCCGAAGTTGCGCTCCTCACCCATCCGGGCCTGGAACTCCGAAGCGCTCCGGTCGATCACCGCGTGCAGCCCGGCGACGTCCCCCGTCCCGGCGGCGCGAGTCGCGGCCAGGAAGTCGACCCAGCCGTGCAACGTGACCAACACGAGCGGCCACTCCGACCGCTCCAGGGTGACCTTCCGCGGAAACCACTCGAGCAGAACACTTTCGACGTCCGCCGCGTCCCACCGGGTGAGCACCCCGTCACCGGTCACCCGCGCGTCCAACGCCGCCTCGGCGACGAAAAGATCGACCTCGATCCCGCGACCGGCGGCCCAGTCGCCGAACTCGTCCAGCAACCGGCCCGCCTGCTCTTCCAGCTCTTCTCCGAGATGACTCACGAGCGACACGCTAATCACCACCGACGACCGGTCCGTCATGGTGCCCTCCGCTCGGCAGACCACGTCGGCACAGCCTCCGGCGCGAACCAGGACCGGGCGTGGCTACCGCCCGAACGAAGCGGTTCGTGCAACGACTGTTGGTGGGGAAGGTGGGGCTCGAACCCACGACCTGACGGATTATGAGTCCGCTGCTCTGACCAACTGAGCTACTTCCCCCCGGCTCACGCTGCGTGGTGGAGGATACCGATCTCCCCGGACGGGGGTTGCGCGCCCCCGTGGCGAGCGACACATAGGCTTGCCGGCGTGCGTCTGATCCTCCGCGACTTCACCCCTGCGGACGAGCCCGAGGTGCTGCGCCTGTTCGCCGACTGCGACGACTGGTTCCAGGCCGCCACCGGCCATCCGTCCGGTCCCGGCGACGTGCAGAGCCTCTACTACGCGCTGCCGGAGGGCGCGGCGTTCGAGCAGAAGCGGCTGCTGGTCGCGCAGGCCGAGGGCATGATCGGGTTCGTGGACCTCGTGCTGGACCACCCGGTGCCGGGTGAGGCGAGCGTCGGGTTCTTCCTGGTGCCGAAGGACCTGCGGCGGTGGGGCATCGGCACGGAGATGGTGAAGGCGCTCGCCGAACGGTTCCCCGCCGTCACGCGCGTGCACGTGCGGCTGCACGACTTCCGGCCCGGCACCGAGTTCCTCAAGGCGACGGGTTTCGTCCTGAACGGTCAGCGGGCAGTGCTGGAGCTCGCGCCGAGGTCCGACGGCCGGTAGCCGTCCGGGTAGCCGGGGTAGGTGCGGTTGCGGGCGCGGGTGAGCTTCAGCCGGCGGCGTGGTGGCAGGTGACGCACCACGAACGCCCGCGCGCGCAGCGCCAGCCGTCCCGCGGCGCCCACCCAGGCCGGGGGCGGGGTGAAACCGAACGCCCGCACCATCGACGGGTCCAGCATCGAGATCACGGCGCGGGAGACGACCGGTTTGAGGACCGCCGGGTACCACGAGCAGAACAGGTCGAGCGTGTACTGGCCGATGCGGCGGTTCGAGGGCGCGAACGTGAAGTGGCGCTGTTCGTAGTCCGCCTTGAAGGCGCGGAACTCGTCGAAGTCCGCGGGGATCTCCCGGATTCCCATGCGGGCCCCGACGGCGCGGTAGAAGTGGAACGCGGCCAGTTCCTCGTTGCGCGTCAACGGCCTCCAGCCGAACCGCGACAACCACTCGATCGGGTCGTAGATGAACGTCGACAGGACGTACCGCATGTCGTCGTTCGAGATGTCGTAACGCCCGTGCTGGCGGTTGACGACCCGCAGCGACTCACGGCCGCGCGGCGAGTCGTAGCCGTGCTCGACGAGCTCGGCCATGAGAACGGCCGTGTCGTCGTAGCGCTTCTGCGGGCGCCGTTCGAACTCCCCGGTGCGTTCCAGCAGCCCTGAGATCGTCGGGACGCAGTACGTGCGGAACAGCGCCATCTCCAGCGCCTTCTGGTAGTCCCACGGGAACTCCAGGCCCGACGAGATCCGCAGGATCTCCTCGTGGCCGGTGACCGGGTCCAGGGAGGAGATGCGGCGGAGGTTCGTGAAACGCGGCATCGCTTCACGCTGGCCGACGGCCGGGAAAAGCGCTAGGGCCCAGTTGGATGACTGGGCCCTAGCGGCTACGCTCCCCCAGCTGGACTCGAACCAGCAACCCTGCGATTAACAGTCGCATGCTCTGCCAATTGAGCTATGGGGGAATGTTCGGTTGTTCTCGCTGTCAGGCTTGGTTCCTCCTGACAGTGGGTAACTCTACATGAGCCTCAAAACGGGTTCCGCAAGGACCCCCCACTTTGCGGCAACATGGCCATGACCAGGCACGATGAGAGGAGACCCGCATGAAGGGCATCTTGGTCGGCGCGGCGATCGGCTACGTGCTCGGCGCCAAGGCCGGGCGGGAGCGCTACGACCAGATCGTGCGCCTCTGGCACCGCTTCACCGCGAACCCCACGGTCCGCAAGACTGCGGGCCAGGCCAAGGACAAGGCGTTCGAGGCCGCTCACCAGGCGAAAGACCTGGCCGCGGATGCCGCGGGGAAGGCGGCGGACGCCGCCGGGAAGGCCGCCGACAAGGCTCCGTGGAAGAACAAGGAGCAGTCCAACGGCCAGCCGGTCAGCCGGCTCACGTGACGATCTTCACAGCGCGGGTCACACGCGGGCGACCGCGAAGATCCGCCTGAACGGGAACCACGTCGTGCCGTCGGCTCGCTGGGGGTACGCCTCACGCAGCCGCGGCGCGAGTTCCGCCACGAAGGTCTCGTAGTCCGTTGAGGACAGTGCGGCGCGCACCGGCCGCAGGGCCGTGCCGCTCACCCAGTCGAGCACGGGGTCCCGGCCGGTGAGCCGCTGCACGTACGTCGTCTCCCAGACGTCCACTGTGGAGCATCCGCCGAGCAGGTTCGCGTACTCCACCGGGCTCAGAACCGGTGTGCCGGAACGGAAGACGTGCCGCAGGGACGGTCCGGCGACCTCGCGGATCAGCCGGTGCGACGGGTCCGCGAAGTTGCCGGGCAGCTGGAACGCGAGCCACGCGCCGGGTGCCAGCGCGTCCACCCAGGACGACACGATCGAGGGATGCGACGGGATCCACTGCAGGACCGCGTTGGACACCACGACATCGGTGTCCGGCGACGGCGTCCAGGTGGTGACGTCGCCGACTCGGGCGTCCACCCCGGCGGCCCGTGCCGCCTCGACCATCTCCGGGGACGAGTCGAACGCCTCGACCACCGCGGAGGGCCACCGCTCGGACAGCGACGAGGTCAGGTTGCCCGGTCCGCAGCCCGCGTCGACCACCCGCCGGGGCTTCTCCGCCGCCACGCGCGCCACCAGCTCGTAGAACGGCCGCGCCCGGTGGTCGGCGAAGGCCAGGTACTGCGCCGGATCCCACACACTTCTGACAGTACACGCGTACTGCTAGCGGGCAAGCCTTGCCGCGATCGGGGCCACGGCCTCGCGGACGGCGGCCAGGTCGACGCCCGCGTCCCCGCGCGCCTGCCACACGAAGCCGTCCCGGCCGGGGATCTTGCGCTGCAACACCCACACGCCGGGCGACTCGACGCGTTCACGCGCCCTGATCGACCCCTCGACGCGCTGGCTGATCGCCCGCAGCACGCGGCCCGGGTCGTCGACGCCGAACCGCAGCGGCGCCAGGTCCTCCAGCAGCACCACGGAGCCCTCGGTGGCGGCCTCGGACGCCTCCACGACCCGCAGCGCGCCCTCCCACTTCACCTTGCTGACCAGGTGCCAGCCGATGCGCCGGGGGCCGGGCACCCACAGCCCGAGCGACGTCACCACGAGGTGACCGCCGCTCTGCACAGGTGTGTGGGCGACCACCGTCTCCTCCGGTTCCAGGTCGCCGGTGAACCCGTCCGGCGCGCCGTTGCCGAACAGTCGTCGGAACAGTCCCACTACAGCACTCCCGCACTCTGCTGCAGGAGCGCCTTGCGGTACTCCTCCAGGGCCACCAGGTCGCCCCACAGCGCCCGGTACTCGTCGGCGTCCTTGATCGGGGACAGCCGCCGCAGCCGCGACTTCACGTCCTCGACCTGCTTGCCGACCTGCACCTCCTGCAGGCGCGCGATCACCATCGACACGTAGCGGAACTCGTCGTTCTGCTTGACGGTCAACGGTTCGACGGCGAGCTCGGTCAGCACCGACCGCACCGACGCGTGCGAGCACGCCTGCGAGATCGCGTCCAGGTAGGCCGTGCCCGCGAGGCCGGACGACGCGCCGCCGGCGTCGCGGATCGCGCGGTGCAGCGCCACGTACGCGGGGTGCGTGAACGCCTCGTCGGGCAGCGAGTCGTAGAGCGGACCGGCGTACTCGGGCAGCCGCAGCGCGACCTTGAGCACCTCGCGTTCGGGCACGAGCCGGGGGTCGCGCGGGTTGGGCCGCGGCGGACCGTCGACCTCGACGCCCAGCGCCATCTGGTTCGGGTCGGTGCGCTGCGCGGGGGCGGCGGCCGGGGCCTTGCCTCCGGCGACCTGGCGCACCCGCCGCACGACCATCGCCTCGTCGTCCCAGCCGACCCACCAGGCCAGCCTCGTCGCGTAGCCGTCGCGCTTGGCGCGGTCCTTGATCTGCGCGACGAACGGGACCATCTTCTTGAGCGCCTCGACGCGCCCGTCCACCGAGTCGAGGTCGTACGCCTTGAGCTGCGCCTTGATCGCGAACTCGATCAGCGGCGTGCGCCGGGCCACCAGGTCGCGCACCGCCACGTCGCCCTTGGCCTGCCGCAGCTCGCACGGGTCCATGCCGTCGGGCGCGACCGCGATGTAGGTCTGCGCGTTGAACTGCTGCTCCCCCTCGAACGCCTTCAGCGCGGCCTTCTGGCCCGCCTCGTCGCCGTCGAAGGTGAAGATGACCTCGCCGTTCACGTCGTCGTCGATCAGCAGCCTGCGCAGCACGTTCATGTGCTCGGTGCCGAACGCCGTGCCGCAGGAGGCGACCGCAGTCGGGACGCCGGCCAGGTGCATCGCCATCACGTCGGTGTAGCCCTCGACGATGACGGCCTGCTTGCGCTTGGCGATCTCGCGCTTGGCCTGGTCGAGCCCGAACAGCACCTGCGACTTCTTGTAGATCATCGACTCGCTGGTGTTCAGGTACTTGGCCTGGATCGGGTCGTCGTCGAAGATCCGCCGCGCGCCGAAGCCGACGACCTCGCCGCCGATGTCCTTGATCGGCCACAGCAGCCGCCGGTGGAACCGGTCGATCGGGCCCTGCCTGCCCTCCTTGGTGAGCTGGGCCTTGATCAGCTCGGTGATCTCGAACCCGCGGCCGAGCAGGTGCTTGGTGAGCTTGTCCCAGCCGCCGGGGGCGAACCCGCAGCCGAACTGCCTGGCCGCCGCCTCGTCGAAGCCGCGTTCGGCCAGGAACTCGCGTGCCTGCTGCGCCTCCGGGGAGGCGAGCTGCTCGGCGTAGTACTCGGCCGCCGCCTTGTGGGCCTCGATGAGCCTGCTGCGCGTGCCGCGGTCGCGCTGGACCGTGTTGCCGCCGCCCTCGTAGGTGAGCTGGATGCCCGCCCGGTCCGCGAGCCGCTCGACGGCCTCGACGAACGACAGGTGCTCGACCTTCATCACGAAGGCGATCACGTCGCCGCCCTCGCCGCAGCCGAAGCAGTGGTACGTGCCGTGCGACGGGCGCACGTTGAACGACGGCGTCTTCTCGTCGTGGAAGGGGCACAAACCCTTCAGAGCTCCGCCACCGGCCCTCTTGAGCGAGACCTGGTCCCCCACGACCTCGTCGATGCGGCTGCGCTCACGCACCAATGCGATGTCGCTCTCCCTGATGCGTCCTGCCACGCCCCGAGTCTAATCCTTTGGCAAACTTGCCAACCGTGACCACGGCCGACGTCTTCGGGCTCCACCGCACGCACCTCATCGGGGTCGCCTACCGGCTGACCGGCAGCGTCGCCGACGCCGAGGACGCCGTGCAGGAGGCGTGGCCGCGGTTCGCGAAGGCCGAGGGCGTCGAGGACGCGCGGGGCTGGCTCACGACCGTGGTGAGCCGCATCTGCCTCGACCGCCTGCGCTCCGCCGCCGTGCGCCGCGAGACGTACGTGGGTTCGTGGCTGCCGGAGCCGCTGGTCACGACCGAGGAGGACGACGACCCGCTGGCGGCGGTCGTGCGGGCCGATGGAGTGCGCATGGCGGCTCTGGTGCTGCTCGACAAGCTCACGCCGGACCAGCGGGTGGCGTTCGTGCTGCACGACGCGTTCGCCGTGCCGTTCAGCGAGATCGCGGACGTGCTGGGTGTGACGCAGGCCGCCGCCCGTCAGCACGCGTCACGGGCGCGCAAGATCGTGACGGGGTCGGCGCCACCGCCGCGCGCCGCTCTCGACGAGCAGCGCGCCGTGCTGGAGAAGTTCCTCGCCGCCATGACGAACGGCGACATCGACGCCGTCCTGGGCCTGCTGCACCCGGACGCGGTGATGGTCGGCGACGGCGGCGGCAAGGCGCGCACCGCCGTCAACGCGGTCTCCGGCGCGGACAAGGTCGCCCGCTTCTTCCTCGGCCTGCTGCGCAAGTACGGCTACCCGGAGCTGCGGCCCGTGCTCGTCAACGGCGACGTGGGCGTGGCCATGCCCGCGCAGGGCGACATCGCCGCCCGCGTCACCACGTTCACCGTCCACGACGGCAGGATCACCGCCGTCTACGACGTCGTGAACCCGGACAAGCTCCGCCACGTCGGCCTCTGACCCCGGCGTCACCACCGCAGCCGGAGCAGCTTGCCGACGTCGCGGAGCTTCGGGATCGCGCCGACGACCTTCAGCTGGACCCGGCCCGCCCCGGGCAACGCCTCCCGGTGCGGCAGGTCCACGCTGCGCCAGGAGTCCACTGTGGTCAGTCCGGGGTGCAGCGCCTCGACCTCGCGCGGGTCGTCGACGCCCCAGTGCAGGGTCGCGCCGGCGTTGCGGACGGCGGGAACGAGCTTCTGCAGCTTGATCCCCCACGAGCCGTAGACGTCGAACAGGAGCTCACCGCCCGCGAACCGGCCGGTGATCCTCCTGACCAGCCCGTGCCCCTCCTCCCGCGTGAGGTACATCGAGAGCCCTTCGAACACCGCCACCACCGGCCGGTCGGCGGGAACGGCGTCGAGCCAGGCGTCCTCGGTGACCGACGACGCCACGAGCGCGTAGTCGCCCGCCGGTTCCGGCAAGATCCTGCGCCGCAAGGCAACGACGTCCGGCATGTCCACGTCGACCCACCGCACGGTCTCCGGCCGTTCGAGCCGGTGCGCGCGGGTGTCGAGGCCGCAGGCCAGGTGCAGCACCGTGCAGGACGGGTGGCGTGCGATGAACTCGCGCGTCCAGTCGTCGAGCACCCTCGCGCGGATGGCGACGCCGACGGCGGTCGTCGTGGTCATGCCGGTCTTGCCGAAGTCGTAGTCGATGCGCTCGACGGCACGCTTCGCGGCGTCGTCGTGCAGCACCGACTCGGGCCGTTCGCTGTCGAGCGCCCGGCCGTACAGGGTGGCGAGCATGGTCGCCTGCGCACCCCTGAGGGAAATCTTCTCCACGCCTCTACGGTGCCGGGACGCGGCAGGCGTCGCCACTGGCGAAGCCCTGGTCCTTGATGTCGAACGCGCTGTTGAACCGGGCGCGCTGGTTCTCCAGCGCGATCTGGTAGGTCAGCGCGACCAGCTCCTCGCGGCCCAGCAGCCGTTCCAGCTCGGCGACCTGCTCGTCGGTGACGGTGACGGGCGTGCCGGTCATCGCGTCGGCGTAGGCGAGCGCCTTGCGTTCGAGGTCGGTGAACAGCTCCGAGGTGGCGTACGAGTCGATGTGCCGGAGCCGCTCGACGTCGAGGCCCTCGTGCTTCATCAGCATGGCGCCGAAGTCGACGCACCACGAGCAGCCCAGCGTGACCGCCGTCCGGTAGACGCACAGCTCGAACAGCGGTCCGTGCGCCGAGCCCTTCACCGCCTTCTTGACCGCCAGCTCGTGCCGGCCGCTCGCCAGCGTCAGCCGCGGGTGGTGCGCCATCACGGTGACGGGCTCCGGCACGGCGCCGAACTCGCGCCGCGCGAACCAGTACAGGGCCTTCGTGAGCAGGCCGGTGTCCTTCGCGGGAACTCCCTTGATCCTCGTCATGACCAGTGGACGAGGCGGCGCCGCGAAATGTGACACCTTTGGGTGACTGGGCGGCCGGGACGGGTCCTCATAGGGTCCACGCATGAGCAACGACTTCGTGCTGGACATCGATCACGAGTCGGCCGGCCTGCTGGCGGGAACGCTGCTGGCGGGCGACTCGTGCGCGGTCCCGGTGCGACACCAGAACGTCAAACTGCTGCTGTGCGCGCTGCCGGGCGAGGACGGGATGCGGTTGTTCCTGCGCCGCAACACCCCCTAGGGCCGTGAGGGGCCTACCGGTCGTAGACGGCCACGTACTCCATCAGCACGTCGCGCGACCGTTCGTTGTCCAGGGCGATGGCGTGCATGCGCTGGAAGATCGCCACGGCCCGTTCCACCGTCGCGGTGTCGCTCGCGAGCGTCCAGTTCGCCAGGTAGACCAGCGGCGGCTCGTGCTCGTACTGGATCAGCGCGTAGTCGAGCCCGACCGCCGCCGCCCCGCCCGCGCTGGCCGGCACGATCCGGATCGAGGGCGCGTGGAACAGCAGGTGCAGGACCTGGTCCTCCATCAGGCGGTCGTTGCCGACGACCGTGCGCAGCGCGTACTCGTGGATGAAGAACACGCACTGCGGCAGCACGCCGTCACACCGCAGCTCGGGCGACGGCGTGAAGCCCAGCGCCCTGGCCAGCGTCTTCTCGTAGTACTCGGTGCGCAGGAGAACGGGGATGGTGACGCCGCTGAAGCAGGTGATCCGCGTGGCGCCCGCCGCGGCGAGCACGACGAACTGCTCGCCGGCACCGTGCTGGGTCATGTCCGAACGGTAAGGCCGTGATCATGATCTCGCCGCCCGAAACGGTCGCCCGACAGAGCGGCGCGTGCTCACGGACGGGCGACCTGCGCGAGGAAGTACACGGCCCCCGAGGAGGCGTGGCGCACGGCGAGCAGGAACGGCCGGTCCACCTCCACGACGACCGGGTCGGAGGGGATCTCCATCGACACGGTGCGGAACATGACGGCGGTGGCCGCGGCGCCTTCGAGGCCCTCCTCGTCCAGGCGCAGGACGGCCTCGTGGATCACGTCGTCGACGAACAGCCGCTGGTCCGGTGACAGCCCGCTGAAGTCGGCGTCGCGGGTGAACATGCGCTCGACCCCGAGCCGCCGCAACGTGTCCCTGAGGGTGAGCTTGGCCCGGACGTCCAGCCGCGGCAGGGAGAGGTCGAGGCGGGTGACCTCGTGCGCGTCGAACACCGCCGGGGTCAGCGGCTGCTCCAGCGAGACGTCCGGCAGCAGGACGACGGCCTCGACACCGGAGTCTGCGGGCAGCACGACGGTCTGCCAGCCGTCGCGGTGGGCGTAGCGGAACTTCTCGGTGACGTTCATGGTCGGCACGTCCACGTCACCGCCGGGCGCGTGGAACGGCTTCGGCGTCGTCTCGGAGAACCGGTTCAGCCAGCCCACCTTGAGGTACAGGGCGTTGACGATGATCGCGGCGGCGTCCGAGGGCGGCGGGCTCTCCAGCAGCTCGGGGATGAGGCCGCGGGTGGTCTCGGCGACGTCGGTGTTGACGAGCCTGCGGACCGTCGACGGGTCGGAGAACGCCGTGCGCCGCACCGAGGACGCCAGCGGGAAGCCGGGGTCGAGGGTCAGGTCGTCGTCGGCCCAGAGCGTGTTCGCGACGGCCAGCTCCGGCACGTCGAGGGCGTCGGCCGGGTCGAAGCCCTTCAGCAGCGCGTCCAGCTCGGCGCGGGTCTCACCGCGGGCGGCCTCGCGGGCCAGTGCGAGCGCGCCGGCCACCGAGAAGGGCGACCAGCACGCGTTCGAGGACGGGTCGGGCACGGCGACGCGGTGCAGGTTCAGGGCGAAGTCGGCCTGATCGGTCACAGCGGCTCCTCCGTTGGCGCGGGTCCGGTTCCCGACGCTACGCCGACGCGCGGTGCCAGGCCACGGCTTGGGCGTCGGTCAGCAGCGCGACCTGGTCGACGACGACGCGAAGCCGTGCGGCGTCCGTGGCCGCGGCCGCGAAGACGGGGCGGAACGCGGCGTCGAGCAGTTCCGGCCGTTCCACCAGGCGTGTGACCAGCTCGGCGATCAGCTCGCGCTGCGCCGCCTGCATGGCCAGGCGGGCCTGGTCGCTCATCACGTACCGGACGGCCATCGCCTTGAGCAGCGCCACCTCCGCCGCCACCTGGCGCGGCACCTCCAGCGACGCGGAGTAGCGCGTCAGCGGCCCCTCGCCGTGCGCGGCGCGGGTCGCGGTGACGGCGGCGGAGGCGAAGCGGCCCACCAGTTCGCTGGTGAGGTTCTTCAACGCCACCTGCGCGCCGAGCGAGCCGTCGTACTCGTGCCCGGTCCAGAAGGCGATCACCGGCAGCGTGACCAGCTCCTCGGCGGCGGCTTCGAGATCGGCGACGGACTCGTCCGAGAACGTCTTGGCGGCGAGCTCCGCGATGGCGGCGCGCTCGTCGGAACGGGCCAGAGCGCCGAGGCTGATGCGGTGCGCCAGCACGCCGTCCTCGACGTCGTGCACGGAGTACGCCACGTCGTCGGACCAGTCCATCACCTGTGCCTCGATGCACCGCTCACGGTCCGGTGCGCCCTCACGCATCCACTCGAACACTTCGACGTCGTCCTCGTACACGCCGAACTTCACCGTGCCCGGCGTGCGCGGCCACGGGTACTTCGTCGCCGCGTCGAGCACCGCGCGCGTGAGGTTCAACCCGTGCGCGGACTTGGGTTCCAGACGGGCGAGGATGCGGAACGTCTGCGCGTTGCCCTCGAAACCACCGCACGGGCCCGCGAGCTGGTTGAGCGCCCTCTCGCCGTTGTGCCCGAACGGCGGGTGCCCGATGTCGTGCGCGAGACCGGCCGTGTCGACGATGTCCGGGTCGCAGCCCAGTTCGCCGCCGATGCCGCGGCCGATCTGCGCGACCTCCAGCGAGTGCGTCAGGCGCGTGCGCGGCACACCGGTGACCTCCGAGCCCTCACCGGGGCCGACGACCTGGGTCTTGCCCGCGAGCCTGCGCAACGCCGCGGAGTGCAGCACGCGGGCGCGGTCACGGGCGAACGGCGTGCGGGTCTCGGAGCGGGCACCCGGCAACGCGGCGCTCTTGGGTCCCTCGGGGAGCAGTCGCTCCGCGTCGTGGCCGGTGTATCCCATCACCCGATTTTAGGGAGGTTCAGCTCCTCGAACACGCCGGCGTGGGCCTTCATCAGGCGGTAGTACAGCAAGGCTCCGGTCTCGCGCTTGATGTAGAACCACTGGGTCTCGCGGGTCTGCACGTTCGGCCCGCTGCGCGTCGGCGACGTCCACGCGCGCAGACCCGCGTCCTCGGCCATCGTGCGGGCGCGCAGCGAGTGCCACGGGTCGCTGACGATCACGGCGGTCGTCAGGTCGCGTTCCTTCGCCACCGACGCGACGGCCCGCAGCGACCCGAGCGTGTCCGCGCCCTCGCCGACCTGCAGCACCCGGTCCTCCGGCACGCCGCGCTCCACCAGCCACATCTTGCCGACCTGGCCCTCGGTGAAGTTGTCGCCGGGCTGACGCCCGCCGGTGGTCGCGATGTAGCTGACGACGCCCTCCTCGTAGAGGCCGAGCGCGTGGTTCAGCCGGGCCTCCAGCACGTCGGACGGGACGCCGTTGTACTGCGCGGCACCGAGGACGATCGCGACGTCCGCCTTCGTCCAGTCGTCGACGCGCGCCACCTGCCACACCCGGAACGCCGTACCGCCGACCACGAGCACACCTATCACTAGCGCCCCGAAGAGGAGGCGCAACACGATCCGGCGAATCCTGGCGAGTGGTCTGAGGGGCGTGGTCCGCACACCACGCATGGTTCCAGACCCGGCCCGGCCGGCTTTGACGCCCCTGCGAGGATCACACCCATGCCCGCTGAGCAGCCCACCATCCTCGCCACCTCCGGCGGCTGGCGCCCCGGTCACCGCAGCGCCCTGGAGTTCGGCAAGCTGATCCACTTCGCGCTCGACCTGTCCGGTGTGGAAGGCCGCAGGCCGCGGTTCCTGCACGTCGGCACCGCCGGTGGCGACCAGCGCGCGATGAACGCGAACGTCGCGGAGGCGGGCGCCATCGCGGGCGTCGACGTGTCGTTCCTCAACCTGTTCACCATGCCGCCGACCGACGACCTGGAGAGCTACGTGCTGTCCCACGACGTCGTGTGGGTCGGCGGCGGCTCGGTCGCGAACCTGCTCGCGGTGTGGGACGTCCACGGCCTCGGCCCGGTGTTCCGCACGGCGTGGGAGGCGGGCGTCGTGCTCAGCGGCGTGTCGGCGGGGTCGATCTGCTGGCACGCGGGCGGTGCGACCGACTCGTTCGGGCCGGACCTGCGGATCGTCACCAACGGCCTGGGCCTGCTGCCCTACGGCAATGGCGTGCACTACGACTCCGAGGAGCAGCGCCGCCCGAAGATCCACGAGGCCGTCGCGGCCGGGCTGCTGCCGAAGACGTACTGCACGGACGACGGCGTGGGTCTGCTGTACCGGGGCACCGAGTTGGTCGAAACGGTGACGGAACGTCCGGAATCCGGCGCATACCTGGTGGTCAGGGACGATTCTTCAGCAACCGCACAGGAGGAAAAGCTCGACACCAGGGTGCTGTGAGCAGACCGTTGAAGTGTGCGCTGGACGTTGATCCTATTGCTCGTCGCGGTCGTCTTCGCCGTCCCCGACGCCGCTCCCTGCCGCGCCGGCCACGAGCTGTCGACTGATATATCGCGTGGCCCGGACCTCGTCGGCGAACCCGATATATCGCATACCGGCAGTTCCGACGTCGCTTCACTGGTATCCAATATATCAGCTGCTGATATATTGGATATCGCAGCGGCGGGTGGTGTCTCCGACGTCGCCGTCGCCGTTCTCGACCTGCAGACCGACGAGGTCGTCGCGGAACGGGGCGACAAGCCGTTCTACTCGGCGTCGCTGTCGAAGCTGATCGTCGCCGTCGACGCGCTGCGCGGGCAGCTGTCCACGTCCGACGAGGACCTGGTTCACCGCGCGTTGAGCCTCAGCGACGACAGCGCGATGGACGTGCTGTGGACGCGGTTCGACGGCATGGGCGCCATCGGCCGTGTCGCCGCCGAAGCGGGTCTCACCGGCACGCACGCCCCGGACGACCCGTCGCAGTGGGGCGAGGTCGTCATCACCGCCAACGACATGGTGCGGTTGTACCGGCACGTGCTCTCCTCACCGGCGCGAGACGCGGTCGTCGGGTCGCTGTCCGCCGCTCCCGCCGTCGCCGCCGACGGCTTCGACCAGGCGTTCGGCCTGCTCGGCGTCACCGGCGCCTACGCCAAGCAGGGCTGGATGTACTACCTGCCGAGCGACGTCCACCTGCACAGCGCGGGCGTGCTCGACGACCGGTACGCCGTCGCCGTCCTCACGACGAGCCCGACCGGCAGCTGGACGTCGGCCCGTGAGTCGATCAACGCCGTCGTCCAGGCCGTGCTGGCGAAGCTCAGCGTCAGCGGCTGACCCGCCACGGCCGCTCCCAGGAACCGGTGAACTCGCGCAGCACGAGGATCGCGCCGATGAGCAGCACGGTCGCCGCCAGGACCAACGCCCCGAACAGCATCCCGGCGGCACCACCGGCGGACACCAGCTCGGCCGCGGCGTACCCGGCCGCGGTGGGCACGACGATGTACGCGCCGATGTTGCGCCGCCGCGCCGAGCGGACGTCGTCGACCCGCGTGAGCGACAACCCGAGCACCACCGGCGTCAGCGTCACGACCAGCCCGAACGCTTCGAGCAGCAGCCACCGCGACGGCGACGTGAACGCCAGCACCACCACCGAGACCGACAGCACGCTCCCCGCGACGACCAGCAGGGTGCCGAGCACCCGGATCCTCGGGACCAGCGCCGGAGCTGCGGCGTCCGGCACGAGCGGCCCGAACTCGGCGACGACGATCCGGTGCACGAGCAGGCTGGTCCGCAACGCCAGGACCAGCGCGACCACCACCGGCACCACCAGCGACACCACGACACCCACCGCGAGGGCACCGGGCCTGCCGACCGGCTCGACGCTGAACGCGAACCAGTAGAACGGGAAGAGCAGCGCGAGCGCGGCACCCTCCAGCACGACGAACACGTGCCGCAGCCGGGCCGCCGGCACCGCGCCGGTCACCCGCCGCGCCACCAGCCCGCCCGCCACCGGGCACAGGCACAGCATCGCGCCCGTCGCGGCGGTGGCCACGAGCACCTGCGGGGTCCCCGTCTCGGCCACCGCGGCGGTGAGCACCACCCAGGCCGCCAGGACCACGCCCGCCACGGCCTGCCACGGCCCGCGCTTCCGGAACTCTTCCGTCACGCCCTTTGACACGCGGGAACGTGCCGGAATGTTGCCTCGGCCCGGCGCCGGAGGCCGGTCGCGAGCGAGCTGCGACGACCGAACCCCCTGCGACACCGTCGCAGGGGGTCCGTGGTCGAACGGGTCAGCAGCCGACCAGGCGCGCGGCCAGGTACGACTCCAGCTGGTCCATCGCCACGCGCTCCTGCGACATCGTGTCGCGCTCCCGCACCGTCACGGCGTGGTCGGTGAGCGTGTCGAAGTCGACCGTGACGCAGAACGGCGTGCCGATCTCGTCCTGGCGGCGGTAGCGGCGGCCGATGGCGCCCGCGTCGTCGAAGTCGACGTTCCAGTTGCGGCGCAGCGCCGTCGCGAGGTCGCGCGCCTTCGGCGACAGGTCGGCGTTGCGCGACAGCGGCAGCACGGCCACCTTCACCGGGGCGAGCCTCCGGTCGAGCTTCAGCACGACGCGCTTGTCCACGCCGCCCTTGGCGTTGGGGGCCTCGTCCTCGGTGTACGCCTCGAGCAGGAACGCCATCATCGGGCGGCCGACGCCGGCCGCCGGCTCGATGACGAACGGCTTGTAGCGCGAGTTCGTCGCCTGGTCGAAGTACGACAGGTCGACGCCGGAGTGGTTGGAGTGGGTCGTGAGGTCGAAGTCGGTGCGGTTCGCGATGCCCTCGAGCTCACCCCACTCCTGGCCGCCGAACTTGAAGCGGTACTCGATGTCGACGGTCCGCTTCGAGTAGTGCGACAGCTTCTCCTTCGGGTGCTCGTAGTGCCGCAGGTTCTCCTTGGACACGCCGAGCTCGGTGTACCAGCGGGTGCGCTCGTCGATCCAGTACTGGTGCCATTCCTCGTCCGTGCCCGGCTCGACGAAGAACTCCATCTCCATCTGCTCGAACTCACGCGTGCGGAAGATGAAGTTGCCCGGCGTGATCTCGTTGCGGAACGACTTGCCGATCTGGCCGATGCCGAACGGCGGCTTCTTGCGGGAGGTCGTCTGCACGTTCAGGAAGTTCGTGAAGATGCCCTGCGCCGTCTCCGGGCGCAGGTAGTGCAGGCCCTCCTCGGTCTCGACCGGGCCGAGGTGGGTCTTGAGCAGGCCGTTGAACATCTTCGGCTCGGTGTAGGTGCCGCGGGTGCCGCAGTTCGGGCACGGCACGTCGGAGACGTCGCCCTCGGCGACCTCCTTGCCGGTGCGCTCGGCGTACTCCTCGGACAGCGTGTCCGCGCGGAACCGCTTGTGGCAGGACTCGCACTCGACGAGCGGGTCGACGAACGCCTCGACGTGGCCGGAGGCGACCCACACGTCGCGCGGCAGGATCACCGACGAGTCGAGGCCGACGACGTCCTCACGGCCGCGGACCATGAAGTTCCACCACTGCCGCTTGATGTTGTCCTTGAGCTCGACGCCGAGGGGCCCGTAGTCCCACGCCGAGCGGGTACCGCCGTAGATCTCCCCGCACGGGTAGACGAACCCCCTGCGCTTGCAGAGGCTGACAACGGTCTCAATACGATCGGCGGCCAACGGGAACTCCATCGGGGGAATCAGATTCGGGGGCTCCAGCGTAGCCGTCACCTCGCGGCCCCGAACGAGCGACCGGGGGCCTACGCTGCACGAATGGAAGACCGGCTGCGAGAGCTGTGGGACTTCGCCGACCTCGACGGCACCGAGACGAGGTTCCGGGCGCTGCTCGGCGAGGTGGGCACCGACGACGAGCGCGCGGAGGTGCTGACCCAGCTCGCGCGGATCGAGGGCCTGCGGGAGGACTTCGCCGCGGGTCACCGCCTGGTCGACGAGGCGGAGGTGCTCGTCGCGCCCGACTCGACCGGCCGGGTCAGGGCTCTGCTCGAACGCGGCAGGCTGCACCGCTCCGGCGGCGACCCGGCCGCCGCCCAGCCGCTGTTCGTGGCGGCGTTCATCCTGGCCAAGACCCGCGGTGACCTGTCGCTCGCGGTCGACGCCGCGCACATGGCGTCACTGGTGGACGACCCGGAGAAGTGGACGAAGCAGGGCCTGGAGCTGGTGGTGGCGAACCCCGGCCTGGTGCGCTGGCTCGGCCCGCTGCACAACAACCTCGGCTGGTTCTACTACGAGAACGGCCGCTACGACGAGGCGCTGGAGGCGTTCGAGAAGACGCCGGAGGCGTACGCGGAGAGCGGCAAGGCCAAGACGCTGCACGCGCTGGGCCGCACCGCCGAGGCCGCCGAGTCCGCGCGCAGGGCGTTGCAGCTGCTCCCCCACGGCGCGCACGAGGAGTGGGTGCAGGAGATGGAGGCTATCGCCGCCGAGGGGTAGCGGGGCCGCCCGCCTCGCCCAGCCGGACGGTGAACGCGTCCTCGGCGAGCAGGCTCGTGTGCTCCTCGACCTGACCGTCCGCGCTGGTCAGCGTCGGTTCGTACATCGCGGGCTCGTCGGTCAGCGCCTCCGACAGCAACGGGATGACGTGCTCGCGCACCGGGAACGGCGACATCGCCCGCCGGTAGGCCACCACCGAGGCGAACTCGACGGTGAGCACCCACCTGTCGTCCTCGTCGGTCGACCGGGCGAGCGTGCCGCGCAGGCAGCCCGGCTGGGCGGTCAGCAGCTTCAACGCCTCCTCGGCTCGCGAGGTGAACGTCTCGGGGTCGGACACGCGGAAGCGGCACACCAGCAGCACGGTGCAAGGATGGCACGGTGACCAACAAGCGCCCCCTGCTGCCCGGCGACGGCCCGCTCGCGCGCGTGCGTCCGGTCGTGGCGTTCGTGCTCGTGCTCGGCCTGTTCATCACCGGCGTCTGGGTCGGCGGCACGGTCGGCGCGGTGCTGCTCGGAGTCCTGGTGATCGGCGCCTGCGTCCTGCTGGCGGCGACCTGGAAGGTGCTTTCCCCAGCTCACCGCACATTGCGCGTGGTGGTCCTGCTGGTTCTCGTGCTCATCACCGTAGAATTGGTTGTGAAAATCCCTACCAGGTGAGGTGCGCCGCCATGACTGCTCAGCTGCACGGCGAGCACTCCCCCGAACGCGCGGCACCGGCACCGGCGCCACGACCGGCCGCCCACGCCCTCGCCGAGGCGGGTGACCTGCTGCGGGCGCTCGCCGCTCCGGTCCGCATCGCCATCGTGCTGCAGCTGCGCGAGCACGACCGCTGCGTGCACGAGCTGGTCGAGGCGCTGGGTGTGGCCCAGCCGCTGATCAGCCAGCACCTGCGGGTGCTGAAGTCGGCGGGGGTGGTGCACGGGGAACGGCACGGCCGCGAGGTCGTGTACCGGCTGGTGGACGAACACCTGGCGCACATCGTGGTGGACGCTGTGACGCACGTCGAGGAGAAGTTGTGACCGGACTGAGGTCCACCAAGCAGCGCACGGCGGTGTCGAACCTGCTCGACCAGCTGGACGACTTCCGCAGCGCCCAGGAACTGCACGAGGAGCTGCGCCGCCGCGGCGAGGGCATCGGCCTGACCACCGTCTACCGGACCCTGCAGTCCCTCGCGGACGCGGGCCAGGTCGACGTGCTGCGCACCGACTCCGGCGAGGCGATCTACCGCCGCTGCTCGGCGCACCACCACCATCACCTGGTGTGCCGCCACTGCGGCCGCACGGTCGAGGTGGAGGGTCCCGCCGTCGAGAAGTGGGCTGACCGCGTCGCCGCCGAGAACGGCTTCTCCGAGGTCAGCCACACCGTCGAGATCTTCGGCACGTGCGCGGAGTGCACGGCCAAGGGCCTGAGGTAACCCGGCCCACCGCTCACCCACACGCACCCCACCAGCCCCACCCGGACGCCACGCGGGGGCCCTTCGTACTACGTGACAGTACGAAGGGCCCCCGCGTGGCGAAAAGGAAGGGCTTGAAGTAGCGGGTCAGCTTTCGTAGGGCTCGACCGGTTCGGCGACCGGGGTGAACGAGTCCACGGTGAAGCTCGGCACCCACGAGTTCGTCTCGTTCGCCGACTTCGGCACGACCTGGCCGGTCACCTCGACCCACTGCTCGTCGGGCAGCGCGGGCACGTCCCCGCCCAGCCGCACCTTCAGCGGGCGGGCGTCGGCGGCGCAGCACGAGATCGCGATGCGCGCGGCGTACGTCTCGCCGTCGGCGCGCAGCAGGAAGCCGGTCAGCTTCACCCGCCGCCCGTCCAGCGTGCCGGACTCGTCCCACGCCGTGCGCGTGACGAACTCCGTCATGGACAGCGGGATGACGTCGCCGGAGGGCAGCTCGCCCAGCAGGTTGCGGGAGCGCTGCGTCTGGTTGGTGTCGGCGGCGGAGTTGACGATGTCGCCGCCCAGCGCGGGCGGCGAGATCAGGAACACCGCCATGACCGGCAGCAGCAGGAACCAGGTCGACCGCGACGAGTGCTCGTGGCCCGCCTCGGCCGCCTCCGCCCGGCCGCGCCGGATGTCGGTGACGATCGCGAACAGGGCCAGGCCGATCATCACCACGCCCGCGGCGATCAGCAACGGCAGCAGGCTCTTCTGCACGTAGCGCAGGTACATGCCGGAGAAGCTGATCTTCAGCAGCGCCCCGCCGAGCAGGACCAGCAGGATGTTCTGGGTCTCCCGCCTCACAGCAGCACCACTCCAGACAGAACCGCGCACAGGATCGCCACCACGAACGTGGCCGGTGCGAAGCGGAAGGCGAAGGACTTGCCGAAGGCGCCCGCCTGCAACGCGATCAGCTTCACGTCGACCGCGGGGCCGACGACCAGGAACACCAGGCGCGGCAGCAAGGGCAGCGCGGAGAACGCCACCGCCACGAACGCGTCGGCCTCCGAGCACAGCGCCAGCACCACGGCCAGCACCGCCATCACGAGCACGCCCAGCACGATCTGCGCGCCGAGCGTCTGCATCCACGCGGTCGGCACGAACGTCTTGAACGCCGCCGCGAACAGCCCGCCCAGCACCAGGAACCCGCCTGCGTCCACGAGGTCGTGCCGCGCGCTCTCGGCGAACACGGCCCACCTGTTGCGGCCGGAGTGGTCGGACATGCGCGCCAGCGCGCGTTCCGCGATCCACTCCATCTTGCCGAACCGCACCCACAGCCAGCCCATGACCATCGCGGTCAGCAACGAGCCGGCGAACCGCGCCACGACCATCATCGGGGTGTCGTTGAACGCCACCGCCGTCGAGACCAGCACGATCGGGTTCACCGCGGGCGCGGCCAGCAGGAACGTCAGCGCCACGGCGGGTGCCACGCCCTGCTGCATCAGCCGCCGCGCGACGGGCACCGAGGCGCACTCGCAGCCGGGCAGCGCCACCCCCGCGACCCCCGCCACCGGCACGGCCAGCGCGGTCTTCGAGGGCAGCAGCCTGCGCAGGGCCGAGGCCGGCACGAAGGCCGCGATGGCGCCCGAGATCAGCACGCCCAGGACCAGGAACGGCATGGCCTGCACGCAGATCGCCACGAACACCGTCGAGGCCGTGCGCAGCTTCGGCACGTCGAGCAGGTCGACGAGCCGGGACTGGAAGAGCAGTGCGAGAACGAGAATCCCGCACAGCACCTCCAACGACGTGATCTTCAGCCGGGGCGGGCCGGACCGCCGCTTCGACGAGCGGATCTCGCCGGTGATCGTCACGTCGTCTTCATCGCCAGGACGCGCTGGTAGATGCGCTCGACGCCCTCGCGGAACTCCTCCGGCGACGGCAGTTCCGTCTCGCTCGCGTCCTCTTCGAGGCCCTCGTCGTCCTCGTCCTCGTCGTCGTCCTCGTCCTCCAGCTCGCGGAGCTTCCCGATCGTGGCGGCCACCTCTTCAGGCGACAGCACGGGCAGGACCGACTTCACGACGGCCACCACGGGGATGTCGTCGTCCGCCCACGCCACGGCCTCGGCCAGCGCGATCGCGTCCTGGTACTCGTAGGGGCCGCAGACGAACGGCTCCCACTCCTCCTCGTCGGACGGTTCGAACGTGACGGTCCACGCGAACTGGTTGGGGAACCTGTCCTCGTCCGGTTCGTAGATGACCACGTCACCCATGAGGGTCCTCTCAGGCAGTCGGAGCGATCGTCATTCCGCGTCCAGGTCCAGCAACCGGCGGTAGGTGCGGGCCATGCCCTCGCGGATCTCCTCCGGCGACGGCGGCTCGGCGAACTCGGCCTCTTCCTCTTCGAGGTCGTCGTCGAAGTCGACGGGCGTGCCGTTGACGCCCTCCTCGGCCTCGGCCTCCTCGGCGAGCGCCTCCTCGCGGAGCTCCTCGATCGTGGCGGTCACGTCCTCGGCCGACAGCGCGGGCAGCATCGGCTTCACGATGGCCAGCACGCCGCCCTCGGCGTCGTCCAGCGCCACGGCCTCGGCCAGCGCGACCGCGTGGTCACGCTCGTAGGGGCCGCAGATGAACGAGTCCCACTCGTCACCGCCGGACGGCTCGAACGTGACGGTCCACGGGAACTCGTTGACGTCCGAGTCCTCTTCCGGCTCGTAAATGATCACGCCACCCATGAGAGGGTCCTTTCTCAAGAAAACCGGGAGAGGAGCTCGCCACGCACCTGCGACGCGGTCGAGACGACCAGCATGAGCAGCGTGCTCAACGGCTCCGGCTTGAGGCCGTCCGCCGGGAACGCGTACCGCAGCATCACGTCCGTGCCGCCCCGCTCGGACTGGATGACACCGAGCGTGCCGAACAGACCCTGACCGGCGCGTTCCGCCACCCACACCGCCACGTCGCCGGGCAGGTCCCAGGCGACGACAACGGTCAGCGACAGCACCGTCAGCCCCTCGGCCAGCTCCATGCCCTGCACCGCGCACGGCACGTCGCCGTGGCGGAAGCTCAGCGCCCCGTCGTCGTCCACGGACACGTCGTGGAACAGCTCCAGCGCCTTGCGCGCCGCCTCCAGGGCGTCTCCGCTCGCGTTCACGACGACGCCACCTCCTCACCCGGCTTGTCGACGGCACCGCCGAAGCGGCGGTCGCGGCCCGCGAACTTCTCGCAGGCCCGCCACAGGTCGCGGCGGTCGAAGTCCGGCCACAGGATGTCCTGGAACACCATCTCGGCGTACGCGGACTGCCACAGCAGGAAGTTCGAGATGCGCTGCTCGCCCGACGGCCGGATGAACAGGTCGACGTCCGGCATCTCCGGCTTGTACATGTACTTCGCGAGCATGCGCTCGTCGACCTTGTCCGGGTTGATCTGCCCAGCGGCGGCCAGCTTCGCGATCTCGCGGGCGGCGTCACCGATCTCCGCGCGGCCGCCGTAGTTCACGCACATGACGAGGTTCAGCACGTCGTTGTCCCGCGTGCGGACCTCGGCGTCCTGCAGCTGCTTGATGACGCTGCCCCACAGCCGCGGCGACCGCCCGGCCCAGTGGATGCGCACGCCCATCTCGTCGAGCTCGTCGGTGCGCCGCGCGATCACGTCGCGGTTGAAGTTCATCAGGAAGCGCACCTCCTCGGGGCTGCGCTTCCAGTTCTCGGTGGAGAAGGCGTAGAGCGACAGCCACTTCACGCCCAGCTCGATGGAGCCCTTGGCGACGTCGAGGACGACCTGCTCACCGCGCTTGTGCCCCTCGACCCGCGACAGGCCGCGCTGGTTGGCCCAGCGGCCGTTGCCGTCCATCACGATCGCGATGTGCTTCGGCACCAGGTCGGCGGGGATGTCCGGCGGCGTCGCACCGGAGGGGTGCGGGTCCGGTGGGCGCGGGACGCGCTTCTCCCGCTCCGAGCGGCGGCGGCGCAGCATGGGTCCAGGCTTCCTCTCACGAAAACCGTTGTCGGTAGGCGGTCAGACTAGCCGTCCGCCGGCTGGGCCTTCCGCTCGACCAGCGGTAGCGACCGCAGCTGCCTTTCGAGGTGCCACTGCAGGTGCGCGGCGACCAAGCCGCTCGCGTCACGGCGTGCCACGTGCGGGATCTCGTCGACCACGTTCCACTGACCGTGCAGCAACGCCGACAGCAACGCCAGCGTGTCACCCGATGGTGACGCCGACCCCGGTGGACGGCAGTTCGGGCAGCACGAGCCACCCGCCTGCACGCTGAACGCCCGGTGCGGCCCGGGAACACCGCACTTGGCGCACTCGTTGACCGCGGGCGCCCACCCGGCGAACGCCATCGCCCGCATCAGGTAGGCGTCCAGCAGCAGCGACGGGTCACGCTCTCCCGCCGCCAACGCCCTGAGGGCCCCCGTCACGAGCAGATAGAGCCGCACGGCCGGTTCGCCCTCTTCGGCCGTGAGCCGGTCAGCGGTCTCCAGCACCGCGCACGCGGCCGTGTAGCGCTGGTAGTCGCCGACGATGCCGACGCCGAACGCGTCGAGCGTCTGCACCTGCGTGATGATGTCGAGCGTCCGGCCGGGGTGGAACTGCACGTCGACGTGGCAGAACGGCTCCAGCCGCGCCCCGAACTTCGACGACGTGCGGCGCACCCCCTTCGCCACCGCGCGCAGCTTGCCGTGCCGCTGGGTGAGGAACGTGATGATCCGGTCCGCCTCACCGAGCTTCTGCACCCGGAGCACGATGCCGGTGTCGCGGTAGAGGTTCGCCATCAGAGACCCGCCACCTAGAACCCCAGGCGTCGCAGCTGCTTCGGGTCCCGCTGCCAGTCCTTGGCGACCTTGATGTGCAGGTCCAGGTACACGCGCGTGCCGAGCAGCGCCTCGATCTGCTTGCGCGCCGTCATGCCGACCTGCTTGAGCCGCTCACCCCGGTGCCCCAGGATGATCGCCTTCTGCGACGGCCGCTCCACGAACACGAAAGCGTGAATGTCGGTCAGGTCGTCCCTGCCCTCGCGCAGCGCCATCTCCTCCACCACCACGGCGATGGAGTGCGGCAGCTCGTCGCGCACGCCCTCCAGCGCCGCCTCCCGGATCAGCTCCGCGACCAGGGTCTGCTCCGGCTCGTCGGTCAGGTCGCCGTCCGGGAACAGCTGCGGCCCCTGCGGCAGCTTCTGCAGCAGCAGGTCGCTCAGCTTGTCCACCTGGAACCCGTCCACGGCGGACACCGGGATGATCTCGGCGAACTCCATGACCTTCTGCAGCGCGAGCAGCTGCTCCATCACCTGCTGCTGCGAGACCAGGTCGGTCTTGGTGACGATGCCCACCACCGGCGTGCGCTTCGCGACCTTCTCCAGCTCGGCGGCGATGAACTTGTCACCGGGCCCGACCTTCTGGTCCGCGGGCACGCAGAAGCCGACGACGTCGACCTCCGACCACGTCTCGCGCACCAGGTCGTTCAGCCGCTGGCCGAGCAGCGTGCGCGGCCGGTGCAGCCCCGGCGTGTCCACCAGCACGAGCTGGCCGTCCTCGCGGTGCACGATGCCGCGGATCGTGTGGCGGGTCGTCTGCGGCTTGCTGGACGTGATGGCGACCTTCGTGCCCACCAGCGCGTTCGTCAGCGTCGACTTCCCTGCGTTCGGGCGTCCGACGAAACACGCGAACCCGGAGCGGTAACCATCCATCCGCCCATTGTCGCCCCCTGCCGCCAGCGGGTTCATCGGAGGTCCCCCGCCCGCCTCACCGGCCGGGCGTCACGCCCACACGAGGCTCGCTTCACACCCACGGCCGAAGTGCCGCATCGCCCGGTCCACCGACCCGAAACGGCCGTGTCCGCTGCCGTCCGTGCTCACCCACTGCACCTGATCCGCGAACGCCAGCCCCCAGGCGACCAGCTCAGCCCCGGTCAGCTCCCCCTCCCCGCCCCGCTCCAGCTCGCAGACCGCGAACAACCGGGGAGCGGCCTCCGCGACCAGCTCGACCAGAAACTCGCCGAACTCGGCCTCCATCGACATCCATCGCCTCCGTGTCGTAACCGATTGATCACCAGCAGTAGCGCTACGGTGAACCGGTCAGCCCTGAAGTAAAAGTGGGAACCCACTTATTCACCCTTTCGGAGTTGAAGTCCATGAGTCTGGACAACGGCGCGGTGAACGCGACCGTGCGGAGGTGGCAGCTCACCGAGACGCTGCGGCAACTTCGCGAGCAGAGCGGTCTGACGATCGAACGCACCGCGGAGCTGCTGCGCACGGGGACAGGTAGGTGGTCGCGTTCCAAGGTCAGCCGGATCGAGAACCGCGAGCAGGGCGTGAAGGCGCACGAGGTGGAGCAACTGCTCGATCTCTACCAGGTCGAGGACGAACCGCTCCGAAGCTGGCTGATCAGCCTGGCGTCGAGTGCGCACGAACGCGGTTACTGGCTCTCGATCCGCAAGGACCTGCCCGAGGACTTCCACGAGTTCCTCAGCGTCGAAGCCGCACTGGTGGCATTCCGCCAGCTCGCGACCATGGTCATTCCCGGACTCCTGCAAACGCCCGACTACACCCGAGCGTTGATCAACGGCGCCCGTCCAGGGCTGGCATTCGAGTTGGTGGAACGGCGAGTCCTCGCGCGCATGGCTCGTCAACAAGTCCTGCGCCGGCCGAACCCCTTGCGCTACCACGCGATCATCGAGCAAGCGGTTCTCGAGCGCCCGGTCGGCAGCCCTTCCGTGATGCGCGGTCAACTCCACCGGCTGCTCGAAGCTTCCGAAGCCGGCCACATCACGCTTCAGGTCCTCGCCAAGTCAGCGGGTGCGACCCCGGCACTGGACGGACCGTTCTCCGTGTTGACGCTGCCCGACCCGATCCCGGACTTCTGCTACACGGAAGGCCCCGGAGGCTCCGTCTACATCGAGGACAGGGCCGCGGTACGGACCTGCATCGAGAAGTGGGGCATCCTCACCGAGCGGTCACTGTCACCGGCTGACTCGCTGGACGTGATCCGGGAGGCGGTGAAGACTTACGAGTAGCCGAACGACGAGGATGTGGGATGGCGAACGAGCTCTTGCGGTGGCGGAAAAGCACCTACTCCGGCAGCGGTGACACGGGCGGCGGGGAGTGCGTCGAGATCGCCTGGCTCTCCGAGGACCGGATCGCTCTGCGCGACAGCAAGAACCCCGGCGCGGGCACGGTGACCGCCTCCCGCGCCTGGTTGCGCACCGTGGGCCGCTGACACGACGGGACGTCGCGCTCGGTATTTTCGGCTGGGTGTCACCCGATCTTGAACTCGCTGCCCGCGACCATCCCGTGGTGCTGGCGGCGGCACGCCTGGCGGAATGGGTCGGCGAGGACGGCAGAGCCCTCACCACGGGCGGAGCGCTTCGGCCCGCCGACGTTCCCGACGCCGCGCGGGCGCTGGGCGTGCGGACACCCGCGAAAGTCAGGCGGGCGGCCGACGTGCCCGAGGTCCACCGCCCCTGGCTGGTGGCGGTCGGCGCGGGTCTTGTCGTCGTCGCGGACAACCGCGCCGTCCGCTCGCGTCAGCCGGATGGTCCGCTGACCGTGTGGTGGTCGGGGTTGCAGGCACTGCTGACCGCCGAGGCGGCCGACAACTTCGGCGGCGATCCTCGTGTCACCGCCCTCACGGCACTGACCGCGATGGCCGATGGGCCTGCTCTGGACGAGTGGGCATTCCGCCGCCGCATCGGCCGCCTGATGCAGGAACGCGGCGACTGGGACGTCTTCCGGGACCCGCAGCGTCACGGCAGACCCCATCCGGCCGACGCGGCTTTGACGCTCCTGCGGCTGTTCGGTGCCGTCGAGGGCTCCGCACCGACGCCGCTGGGGGTATGGGCCCTCGCCGAATGGCGACGCGTGCTGCCGCAGCCGATCACCGCGGACCTGCCGGCGAAGGAACTGCTCGATCTGCTCGACGGCATCGATGAGTCCGAGGCTTGGCAACGGGCCGTGCAGTGGTTCGGTGGACGCACTAAAACCGAGATCGTCGCCGAGCTCCTCCCGTGTGCCGCCGAGGCCGCCCCGGCCCAACGGATCACGGCGATCGGACTGATCGGCGGTCTGGGAGACGACCTCCTCCCGGCGTTGCGCGCGGCAGCCGAGGGATTTCCAAACCTCGCGGCTCATGTGCGCGCCCTGGCCTATCAGTACGGGCTGACGGCGTCGCTCGACCCGGACGACCTGGTCTGGCTGGCCACCGAGTACGCCCACGCCGACCTCGTCCACCACGGACTCAGCGCGGCCCGGTACGTGGCTGCGGACTACCTGGACGCCGCCGGGTTCGACTTCGACTCCGGCGGCGTCGACCGGATGGCCCGCTGCGGACACCCGCACGCGAGCGAGGTCGCCGCCGCCCTCGCCCCCGTCGCCGGATCAGCCGTGCCGGTCCAGCGGCTCAAGATCTCCCTGAGCGGACGCTGCTGGCGCCGGGTGCTGATCCCGGAGAACGCCACACTGGCGCTGCTCCACCAGGTGATCATCGTGCTTTTCGGCTGGGACGACGACCACCTCCATCTGTTCACCGTGGGACGCCGCCACTACACGGACTCCTTCCACAACCTCGACGAGATGGCGCCGGAAGACTCGATCCGGTTGCACCAGGCACTCCCCCGGCCGAAGGCGACCATCTCCCACACCTACGACTTCGGCTCGAACCGCCAGCACCGGATCGAACTGGAAGAAGTCGTGGACGGCCACCGGCTCACGCACCCGGAGTGCGTCGGCGGCCGGGGCGACAATCCGATCGAGTACTACGATCCCGACGATCCCGAGCCCGCGGTGCCGTTCGACATCGAAGGTGTCAACGAACGGCTGAAGAGGCTGGCTGAGGCAAGACACTGACAGCGCCGGAGCCGAGACTCCGTTCACCTGCCCCGCCGCACGATGAATGACGAGGACATCCGGTATGGATCACGCCGCACCGAAACTTGAAATGCCCGAGCAGGTGCGCACGTTCGTCCGCTGGGTGGGCGACGGCCGCAAGCTCACCCAGACCGGGCGCGTGACCCTCGCCGACGCCAAGGCACTGGTGAAGCTGCTGGGCACCGAGGACGTGATCGATCCGACGATCGGTGATCGCGTGTACAGGACCGGCTCCAGCCAGGAACTCCTCCATCTCACGCTCATCGTCGAGTGGGCGAAGGCCGCCCGGCTCGTGCGCAAGACAGGCAACCGGCTGATGCAGGTGAAGAAGAACGCCAGGCTGCTCGACGACGAGGAAGCGCTGTGGCGCACGTTGTTCACCTCGTTCGATCAGCTGGGTGAGGCGTTCCTGCCTGACGGCTTCGGCGAGTCGCTGCTGCGCCGGGAGTTCGCCCCGGCCATCCGTGCCGTACTGGCCTGGTTGTACCACCGCGGTGCACCCGTTCCTGTCGAGGACCTCTGCGAGATCACGTGGGACATGGCGAGCGCGCCGTATGTCCTGGACCACGCCACCGAGCTCCAGCTCGACCACCTCCGCGCCTGCAACGACCGAGACACCAAGCAGGCCCTCGAAGCACTGCGGTCGCTCGGCGCGGTCACGTTCGAGAACGATGCCGCGGAGCTGACCGAGCTCGGCCGGGACGGCGTGCGCGAGCTGCTCGGTCAGCCGTCGCCAGGTGACCCGGTCCACCAGCTGAAGATCACTCTGCTCGGCGTCGAGAACCCACCGGTGTGGCGGCGGGTTCTCCTCCCGGCGGCGGTCCGGCTCGATGACCTGCACGAGATCGTGCAGGCCGCGATGGGCTGGGAGAACGCGCACCTGCACGCCTTCGTCGACGGGCGGACCCAGTACAGCGTTCCCGATCCCGACCTGCCGTATCGCGACGAGCGGGAGGTCCGCCTGACCGACCTGGTGAAGCCCGGCGGCCGGCTCCTCTACGTCTACGACTTCGGCGACCACTGGGAACACGAGATCGTCGTCGAGGAGGTGACCGCCGCCGAAGCGGGGAAGAGCTACCCGCTCTGCGTCGCGGGTCAGGGCGACTGCCCACCCGAGGACTGCGGAGGCGTGGCCGGCTACGAACACCTCGTCGAGATCCTGGCCAAGCCGGACCACCCGGAACACGGGGACGCGCTCGACTGGCTCGGTCTCGACGACGGCACCCGGTTCGACCCCGCCCGCTTCAGCCTCGACGAGGTCAACCGCCGTCTCCTGGGTGCCTGACGGCCGCTCAGACCACCCCGGCGACCTCGCCCGCGCCGTTCGCACGGATCACCGGGCCGTTCGCCGTCAGATCGCGCACCGCCCGCACAGACGCTTCGTCGAGCCCGTCCGCGTCCGTCACCACGGCCGCCGCTTCGAGGCCCTCGGCACCGCTCGACACCGCCGCCGCCACGGCAGCCTGCAACGCCGTCAGCTTCAACGACGGCAACGCGACGGTCGACGCGTTGTACGTGCGGCCGTCGAGGTCGCGCACCGCCGCACCCTCCGCGGCGCCGTTGCGCGCACGGACGGCCCTCGCCAGCGTGACGAGCTTCGCGTCTTCAGGGTCAAGGTCACTCATCTTCGTCGTTCTCCTTCTGCACAGGCCGCACCAGCACGGTCGTGACGCGAATGCGGCCCCGCACGTCCTTGCCGCCCTCCGCCCGCATCCGCAGGCCCGCGATCTCGGCCTCCGTGCCGGGCAGCGGGACGCGCCCGAGCCGTTGCGCGAGCAGGCCGCCGACGGTCTCGACCTCGTGGTCGTCCAGCTCGGTTCCGAACAGCGCGTCCAGGTCGTCGACCGGCAGCCGCGCGCTCACCCGCACCGCGCCGTCGTCGAGGTGCTCGACCGGCGGGCGGTCGTCGGTGTCGGACTCGTCGGTGATCTCGCCGACGATCTCCTCCAGGATGTCCTCGATCGTGAGCAGGCCCGCCGTGCCGCCGTACTCGTCGACGACGATCGCCATGTGCTTGCGCGACAGCTGCATCTCCCGCAGCAGGTCCGCGATCGGCTTCGAGTCCGGGATGAAGCTCGTCGGGCGCATCAGCTCGGCGACGGTCTTCGGGTCCTCGCCGTCCGCGAGCGTCGCCCGCATCAGGTCCTTGAGGTTCACCACGCCCAGCACGTCGTCGACGCTCTCGCCGATCACCGGCACGCGCGTGTAGCCGGTGCGCAACGACAGCGCGAGCGCCTGCCGCACCGTCTTCGCCTGCTCGATCCACACGATCTCGGTGCGCGGCACCATGATCTCGCGGGCGATCGTGTCACCCAGCTCGAACACCGAGTGGATCATCTCGCGCTCGCCCTCGTCCACGACGCCGCGTTCCTGCGCCATGTCGACCAGCTCGCGCAGCTCGACCTCGGAGCTGAACGGGCCCTCGCGGAAGCCCTTGCCGGGCGTGATCGCGTTACCGATGAGGATCAGCAGCTTCGACAACGGCCCGAGCACCCGCCCGAGCTGCCGCACCGTGCCCGCGGCGACCAGGCTCACGCCGTACGGGTGCTGACGGCCGATGGTGCGCGGCCCGACACCGACGAGCACGTACGACACGACGAGCATGCTCAGGCACGAGTACAGGACCGCGACCCAGTCCTTGTCCACGTAGTTCAAGAACACCGTCGTGACCAGCACGGCAGCCGACATCTCACACGCGAGACGCAGCAGCAGCAACAGGTTGACGTGCCGCGGCCGGTCGTTGAGCACCTGCAACAGCTGCCCGGTACCCCAACGCCCCTGCCGTTGCAGCGACTCCACCCGTGCACGCGACACGGTGCCGAGCGCGGCGTCCACACACGCGAAGACCCCTGCCGCGAGCACGAGCAGCACGGCCAGCACGATCACACTGGCGGGATTGCCCATTGCCGCGTCAGTCTTCTTCGGGGTGCTGCAACGGCCGCTGCTCGTCCAAGCCGACGGCCCCGAGCACCTTGTCGTCCGTGCTGCGCTGGAGCGCGGCCCGTTCGGCCTCCTCGCGAGCGGCGCGGAAGTCCGCGAGGATGCGGTTCTGCAACGTGAACATCTCGCGTTCCTCGGCCGGCTCCGCGTGGTCGTAGCCCAGCAGGTGCAGCACACCGTGCACGGTCAGCAGGTGCAGCTCGTCCAGCAGGCCGTGGCCCGCCTTCTTGGCCTGGTCCTTCGCGAACGCCGGGCACAGCACGATGTCCCCGAGCAGCGCGGGACCGAGCCCCGCGGCGTCGGGCCGGCGCGCCGAGTCCAGCTCGTCCATGGGGAAGGCCATGACGTCCGTGGGACCAGGCAGGTCCATCCAGCGCTCGTGCAGGTCCGCCATCACGTCCAGCTCGACGAGCAGGACGGACAGCTCGGCCAGCGGGCTCACGCCCATGCGGTCCAGCGCGAAGCGGGCGGCTGCGACGATGGAACCCTCGTCGACCACGACACCCGACTCGTTGGCGATCTCGATGCTCACGACGCCTATCGTCCCCGCCGCTGGTTCCCCCGGCGTGCACCGGGTCCGTGGTGGTGTCCGTTCTGGTCGAGCACGTCCTGCGCGACCTGCCACTTCTCGTACGCGTCGACGATGTCGCCGACCAGGCGGTGGCGCACCACGTCCTGGCTGGTCAGCACCGAGAAGTGCACGTCGTCGACGCCTTCGAGGATGTCCTTGACGACCTTCAGGCCGCTGCGCTGCCCGCCAGGCAGGTCGACCTGGGTGATGTCGCCGGTCACCACGACCTTGGAGCCGAAGCCCAGACGGGTGAGGAACATCTTCATCTGCTCCGGCGTGGTGTTCTGCGCCTCGTCGAGGATGATGAACGCGTCATTAAGCGTCCTTCCACGCATGTATGCGAGGGGCGCCACCTCGATCGTTCCCGCCTGGGTCAGCCGCGGGATCGACTCCGGGTCCACCATGTCGTGCAGCGCGTCGTAGAGCGGCCGCAGGTACGGGTCGATCTTGTCGTACAGCGTGCCGGGCAGGTAGCCGAGCCGCTCCCCCGCCTCGACGGCCGGGCGGGTGAGGATGATGCGGTTGACCTGCTTGGCCTGCAGCGCCTGCACGGCCTTCGCCATCGCGAGGTACGTCTTGCCGGTGCCGGCGGGGCCGATGCCGAACACGACGGTGTTCTTGTCGATCGCGTCGACGTAGTGCTTCTGGTTCAGCGTCTTCGGCCTGATCGTGCGGCCGCGGCGGCTCACGATGTCGAGGCTCAGCACCTCGGCGGGTGACTCGGCCTCGTTCGCGCTCAGCATCGCGACGACGCGGCGGACGGCGTGCTGGTCTATCGACTGGCCACGGCTCGCGAGGGTGACGAGCTCGGTGAAGACGCGTTCGGCGAAGGCCACGTCGGCGGGGTCGCCGGAGAGGGTGATCTCGTTCCCGCGCACGTGGACGTCGGCGTCGAGCAGTTCCTCCACCAGACGGAGGTTCTCGTCGCGCGACCCCAGCAGGCTGAGCACCGCGCCATCGGGCACGGCGAACCGGGACTGACCTTCCTTGCCGCTCTGCTGTGTTTCTTCGGCCACGTGGCCCCGGCCTGCTTCCTGTCGCTCGGATCTGGTGCCGTCGATGCTAGTCCGGCCGAAAATGAGTGGCTACCGGATTGCTCACCGTGTGTGCTCACCGGTCGTGGAGATTCGCAGGCTTGGTGTCGAGGACGTACCCGAGTGCATGAAGCTCATCACGGACCGAGGTTGGGCGTGGACGCCCGCGCAGTGGGAGCTGATGCTCGTGCTCGGACCGGGCTGGGGAGCGTTCGACGAGTCGGGGCTGGTCGGCACGGCGATGACGACGCCGTATCCGGAGATGCAGGCCATCAGTGGTGTGCTGGTCGCTTCCCGGGCAGGTCGGCGCGGCATCGGCACACGGCTGATGTCGCACGTGTCGGGCGCCGGTCCCTCGACGCTGTACGCGACGGACATGGGTGAGCCGCTGTACGCCAGGCTCGGCTTTCACCCGGTCGGGGCCACGACGGACTATCACGGCGTGTTCCGCGGAAACGCCTCCGGCGTGTCGCGTGAGGCCACGCCTGCGGACGCCGAGGCGCTGGCCGCGCTCGACCACGAGGTGAGCGGCTTCACGCGGCCGGAGCTGTGGCGGTGGCTGCTCGACCCGGCCACGCCGCACACGGTGCGCATGACGGACTCCGGCGTCGTCGCCACCCGCCCGAACCCCGAGGGCATCACCATCGGCCCGCTGATCGCACCCTCCTCGGCGGAGGCGTGCCGGTTGGTCTCGGACGTGGCCACCGGCCGGGTCCGCGTGGACACCGGCGACGCCGACGTGGGCGCGTACCTGCTGGAGCAGGGCTTCGAGAAGCGCACCGGCGGGTGCACCTTGATGGTCCGCGGTGCGGACGACGTGCCGGGTGACCGTTCGCGTTACTTCGCGCCCGCCTCGCTCGCGCTCGGTTAGAGGGCGGTCCCCGCTTGGAGCTTCTGCCCGCCGAGCAGGTGCAGGTGGGCGTGGAAGACCTCCTGCCCGCTGTCCGGTCCGGTGTTGAACAGCAGCCGGTAGCCGCTCTCGGCGACGCCTTCTGCCTCGGCGACGTCCTTCGCGGCGGCGAAGAGGGCGCCGAGCTGCTCGGCGGTCAGGTCGACGGCGTTCGGCACGTGCTCGCGCGGGATGAGCAGCACGTGCACCGGTGCCTTGGGCTGGATGTCGCGGAACGCGAGCGTGGTCTCGGTCTCGTGGACGACCGTCGCGGGGATCTCGCCGCCGACGATCCGGCAGAACAAACAGGACATGCGCCGACGTTAGGCGAAGAAGGCGTCCAGCTGCTCGTCGACGGCCTCGATCATCTCCTCGGCGGTCAGCTCGTCCGGGCCGAGCCCGTGGTGGATGTTCAGCCCGTCGAGCAGCACGATCAGCCGTCTTGCCGCCTTGGCGGGCACCACGCCCTCGCGCAGCTCTCCCGCTTCCTGCGCCGCGACGAGGATTTGAGCGACCCCGTCGTAGAGCCGGCGCGTGCCGTAGCGCTCCATCTCGTGCAACGACGGCTCGACCATCGCCCTGGGCAGGAACGACAGCAGCACGGCCGCCTCGGCGCGCCGTTCCTCGTCGAGCGCCAGCATCTCGTGGGCGACGGCCCTGACCAGCTGCCGGTTGCCGAGCGACCGGTCGAGCTGCTCCAGCCTGGCCAGGAACTTCCGGTAGGCGAGCTCCATGGCGAACCCGAGCAGCGCGTCCTGGGTGGGGAAGTAGTGGCGCAGTGACCCGCTCGACCACCCGGACTCGGCGGCGACGGCGCGCACGGACGCGTGGTCGATGCCGTCGCGCCGCACGATGCGCCAGACGGCCTCGGCGAGTTCGCGGCGGCGTTCCTCATGGTCGACAACCTTCGGCACCCGACCAGTTCTAGCACTCGCGTGCAAGCTTCCCGACGGCCGCGCGGCAGCGTTCCCACGCCTCTGTGCCGGGTGTGATGACGTCCATGTGCCCGGCGCCTTCCACGACGACGAGCTCCGCGCGTGGCTCCACGGCGCAGAACCCGGTGCTTTGCTCCACCGGGACGTCCTCGTCCTGGTCGCCGTGCACGCAGATCACCGGTTTCCCGATGGGGACGAGCGCGTGCGGTGACGCCTGCGGGAACTGCTCCTCGGAACACAGCTCCAGCGCACGGCCGGTGATGTGCCGGGTGAAGTCGAGCACCGCCGCCTGTGCCACGGCACCGGCTACGCGCGCACTGTGCTTGGCCGCCCACACGGCCAGATGGCCGCCCGCGCTGTGTCCGAGCGTCACGACGGGTCCGAGGTCGACGGCGTCGATCGCCGCGAGGACGTCCTCTCCGGTCTGCGGCCATCCGCCGCCACCGCTGAGACGCCGGTACTCGATGTTCCACACGGCGAATCCGTCGGCGACGAGCACTTCCGCGAGAGGCCGGCCGAGCTCCAACCCGTACCGCTGGTGCCAAAAACCACCGTGAATGACGACAACGGCACCGAGCGTGTCGCCTTCGGGAACGAAAAGCTCGCCGAACTGGCTGGGGTGGTCACCGTAAGCAATTCTCTGCACACGATGAAAGTACGTGACAGAAACACGAGATCGTGAAAGAAGCGGCGACGAGGGCGGCCTGACCAGGCGCGCAGACCCGGAACAAAAGGAACGGCGCCTCGCGGTCCGAAGCCTGGGGGTCGCTTCGCCGCGAGGCGCCGACGCCGGACCGAGGGGGGAGGTGTCCGGCGAGTCCTTGTGGTCAGAAGAGCCTAATTGACTGCTCCGATTACGGCTAGACCAATTGAGCCCCTCTGCAACCAGAGTAACCCCATCGGCCTGCGATTCGCTACAACTTGCGTCAAGCCAATCCTTTCGGCGTCGCCGCGAGAAGTGATCGGTGTCACCACCGCGAGGTGAGTACCCCGATGGCACCGAGAGCAACCGCGGCAGCGGTGGATGCACGCAGAACGGTTGGGCCCAACCGCACTACCCGCGCACCCGAAGATCGCAAGGTGTCGAGCTCCTCGGCGGTGATGCCGCCTTCGGGACCCACCACCAACAGCACGTCTCCGTGGTCGGGGAGTACCACGTCCGAAAGCCGTTCAACCGCACTTTCGTGCAACACGAGCGTCAGCGCGGACGACGACACGCGCTGGGCGAGCTGTTTGGTCGAGACGGGCTCGTCGACGGACGGCACGCGGGAGCGTCTTGCCTGCTTGGCGGCCTCACGGGCGGTGGACCGCCAGCGTCCCAGCGCCTTCGCGCCGCGCGGGCCGTCCTCCCACTTCGCCACGCACCGGGCGGCCCGCCACGGCACGACGCCGTCGACCCCGGCCTCGGTGGCCAGCTCGACGGCGAGCTCGCCCCGGTCGCCCTTCACCAGTGCCTGCGCGAGGACCACGCGCGGTGCCGGCTGGGGGTCTTCCCAGCGTTCCTCCACGTGCAGCGCCAGCGCGTCGCGTTCGACCGCGGTGACCGAGCACCGCACGAGCATCCCGGAGCCGTCGGACAGCACGAGCTCCTCACCCACGCGCAGCCTGCGCACGGTGGCGGCGTGGCGGCCTTCCGGTCCGTCCAGCACGAGCTCCTCGCCCGGCGGCAGCGCCGGGACGAGGAAGACGGGCAGCGTCACCGGTGGCCGCGACCGGCGCGCAGGCGGGAGAACAGCCCGCCGCCGCCCTTGCCGTTGTGCGACAGCGACGGCTCGCTCTCGCCGCGCAGGTCGGCCAGGTCGCGCAGCAACGCGGTCTGCGCCGCGTCCAGCTTGGTCGGGACGATGACCTCGAGGTGCACGTGCAGGTCGCCGCGGCCGTCGACACGGCCGGTGGACCTCAGCTTCGGCATGCCGCGGCCGGTCATGACGAGCTGCGTGCCCGGCTGCGTGCCGGGGTCGATCTGCAGCTCCTCCTCGCCGTCCAGCGTCTTCAGCGGCAGCGTGGCGCCGAGCGCGGCGGTCGTCATCGGGATCTGCACGACGCAGTGCAGGTCGGCGCCGTCGCGTTCGAAGATCTCGTGCGGCTGCTCTTCGACCTCGACGTAGAGGTCACCGGCCGGGCCGCCGCCGGGGCCGACCTCGCCCTGGCCCGCGAGGCGCACGCGCATGCCCTCGGCGACACCGGCGGGGATGTTCACCGAGATCGTGCGGCGCGACCGGGTGCGGCCGTCGCCCGCGCACTGCTGGCACGGGTCGGGGATGACCTCGCCGTAGCCGCGGCAGACCGGGCACGGCCGCGACGTCACGACCTGGCCCAGGAACGAGCGCTGCACCGACTGGACCTCGCCGCGGCCGTGGCAGGTGTCGCACTGGACGGGCTTGGAGTTGTTCTGGGTGCCGGCGCCGTGGCAGCGGTCGCAGAGGATCGCGGTGTCGACGGTCAGCTCACGGGTGGCGCCCGCCGCGCACTCCTCCAGCGTCATCTCCAGCCGGATCAGCGCGTCCGAGCCGGGCTGCACGCGGCTGCGCGGCCCGCGGCCACCGCCACCGGACGTGGCGCCGAAGAAGGCGTCCATGATGTCGCCGAGGCCGAAGCCCGCGAACGGGTCACCGCCCGCGCGTCCGCCGCCCGAGGAGTCGAGCGGGTCGCCGCCCAGGTCGACGACGCGGCGCTTCTCGGGGTTCGACAACACCTCGTAGGCGGCCGTGACCTCCTTGAAGCGGGCCTCCTCGTTGGGATTGACGTCCGGGTGCAGCTGCCTGGCGAGCTTGCGATAGGCGCGCTTGATCTCATCCTGTGTCGCGTTCTGCGAGACACCGAGGATGCCGTAGTAATCCCTGGCCACCTTTGTCGCTTTCATGTTCATCACTCAGAGCAAGTACGTGTGGGCAAGTGCGCGTGGCGAGTCCCTGGTCACCGACCGGTCAGGATCTCGCCGACGTAGTTGGCGACCGCGCGGACGGCCGCCATGGTCCCCGGGTAGTCCATCCGCGTCGGTCCGACGACACCCAGACCCCCGAGCGGGTTGTCCCGGCTGCCGTAGCCGATGGACACGACGGAGGTGCTGCGCATCTCCGCCGCCTCGTTCTCCTCGCCGATGCGCACCAGCACGCGACCGGGGTCACGGGAGGCGGCGAGCAGCTTGAGCACGACGACCTGCTCCTCCAGGGCTTCCAGCACCTGCCGCAGCGAGCCGGGGAAGTCCGTGATGTTGCGGGTGAGGTTGGCCGTGCCGCCGAGCACCAGGCGTTCCTCCGGGTGCTCCACCAGCGTCTCTATCAGCACTGTAGCGACTCGCAGCATCGGGTCGCGCAGGTTCGGCGGAACCTCGTCCGGCAGCTCGGCGACCTTGGCGCTGGCGTCCGCGAGCCGCTGCCCCGCCATCGCCTGGTTCAGCACGCCGCGCAGCTGCGCCGTGTCCTCCTCGCTGATCACGTCGCCCAGCTCGACGATCCGCTGGTCGACGCGCCCGGTGTCGGTGATGAGCACCAGCATCAGCCGCGCCGGCGTGATCGGCAGCACCTCCAGGTGCCGCACGGCCGCCCGCGACAACGTCGGCACCTGGATCACCGCGACCTGCCGCGTGAGCTGCGCGAGCAGCCGGACGCTGCGCCGCATCACGTCGTCGAGGTCGAGCGCGCCTTCGAGGAAGCTGCGGATGGCCCGCTTCTCCGCGACCGACAACGGCTTGACCTCGCTCAGCCTGTCGACGAAGAGCCGGTACCCCTTGTCCGTGGGCACGCGGCCCGCGCTGGTGTGCGGCTGGGCGATGTAGCCCTCGTCCTCCAAGGCGGCCATGTCGTTGCGCACGGTCGCGCTCGACACCCCGAGGTTGTGCCGCTCGACCAGCGCCTTGGACCCGACGGGCTCCTGGTTGGACACGTAGTCGGCGACAATCGCGCGCAGCACCTCGAACCTGCGTTCATCGGCGTTCAACGCTGCTTCACCTCCGTGTCCGGTGCCCCGAGTTTACCCAGCCGATTTCGCGTCCGGGTGGCCGCTGGGACGAGGTGCTCCCCCGCGACTCACGTTTTTTGTCGGTGCCGGTCGCTAGGGTCCAAACCGTGAGGGAGGAGCGGCGCAGGCACCTGTCGGTGGTGCGGGACGGCGACCCGGCGCCGGGCACCGCCTGCCTGGTGCACAGCGACGACGAGTGGTGGCCGGGCACCGTGACGTGGGAGGACGTGCGCCGGGCCGACGGGTTGTGGTGGGGCGAGGTGACGTACCGCAGGGACGGGGTGCTGCGCACGGAGGTGCACAGCCAGCACGACCTGCGGGCCCGCTGACTCCGGTACGTCAACGCCTGACCGGGGCAGGTGCACCCCCGGTCAGGGGCGGCTCAAGTCCGGCTCAGGGCAGCAGCCGCCGCACCACGGCGTCGGCGAGCAGCCGCCCCCGGTCCGTCAGCACGCAGCGGTCCTCCAGCGGCTCCAGCAACCCGTCGGCCACCGCGGCCCGCGCCTCGCGCCGACCGGCGGAGTCGAGCACGTCGAGAGGCAGTCCTTCGGCGAGCCGGAGCTCCAGCAGCACCCGTTCCACCCGCTGGTCCTCCGCCGACAGCACCTCGCGCCCGGCGGCGGGCGACGAACCGGCGGCCAGCAGCGACGAGTAGCGGGCGGGGTGCTTCACGTTCCAGAACCGGACGCCGCCGACGTGGCTGTGCGCGCCGGGGCCGAAGCCCCACCAGTCGGCGCCCTTCCAGTACAGGACGTTGTGGCGGCACCGCGCCTCGGCCGAGGTGGCCCAGTTCGACACCTCGTACCAGGAGAAGCCCGCGCCGGAGAGCACCGAGTCGACCATCTCGTACGACGAGGCCAGCACGTCGTCGTCCGGCATCGGCAGGTCGCCGCGGCGGATGCGCCGGGCGAGACCCGTGCCGTCCTCGACGATCAGCGCGTAGGCGGAGACGTGGTCGACGCCCGCGTCCAGCACGGCGTCCAGTGACGCGGCCAGGTCGGACGGCCGCTCCCCCGGTGTGCCGTAGATCAGGTCGAGGTTGACGTGCTCGAAACCGGCGGCGCGGGCCTCGCGGGCGGCGTCGACCGGGCGGCCGGGGGTGTGCTTGCGGTCCAGGACGGCGAGGACGTGGCGGGCGGCGGACTGCATTCCCAGCGACACGCGGGTGTAGCCGGCTTCGCGGATGCCCTCGAAGAACTCCCGGGAGGTCGACTCGGGGTTCGACTCGGTCGTCACCTCGGCGTCGGCGGTGAGGCCGAACGACTTGCGCACCGCGTCGAGCACGTCGGTCAGGCCAGAGGTGCCGAGCAGCGACGGGGTGCCGCCGCCGACGAAGACGGTCGAGGCGGCGACCGGGGTGCCCAGGACGGAGGCCGCCAGGTCCAGCTCGCGGCGCAGGCCCTCCAGCCACGACTCGGGCGAGGCGGACGAGCCGAGCTCGCCGGGGGTGTAGGTGTTGAAGTCGCAGTAGCCGCAGCGGGTCGCGCAGAACGGGACGTGGACGTAGACGCCGAAGGGACGGGTGCCGACACCGGCGAGAGCGGACGCGGGCAGCGTTCCGTCGGCGGGCGCGGGCTCGCCTTCTGGCAGAGCGGAGGGCATGTCCCCAGTGTCCCCCACACAGCCCGAACGGCGGTGTCCAGCCAGGGCTTGTGTCTGTCTGTGACAGAAGTATCACGGAGTGAAATCGGGCCTGGCTGTCAACTTCTCCTCGTGCGTCCCACCATTCGGTTGGCGGTGGACCATGCACTGGACGCCATGCACACTGAGGACATGCCTTCGACTGGAGTCCGCCTCGTGGCCCGCCGCCACGTCGACTTCCGTCGTGTCTCCAGCGCGATGTGCCGTCGTTCGGCCTGACCGCGCGCTGATTTGTTCCCGTCGGCGCCCGGCGCGCTGACGACGCCCCCATCACCAGCACGTCCGGGCTCGCACGCGCACCGAGCGCCTCGAAACCCCGGAGGATGGCGATGGTCCCGCCGCAGACGGCACCGCGCGCCAAGCAGCGTCGCGGCGAGGGGCAGTGGGCGCTCGGGTACCGAGAGCCGCTGAACCCCAACGAGCGGAGCAAGAAGGACGACAACCCGCTCAACGTCCGCGCCCGCATCGAGAACATCTACGCCCACGGCGGTTTCGACTCCATCGACCCGGCCGACCTGCGCGGAAGGTTCCGCTGGTACGGCCTGTACACGCAGCGCAAGCCCGGCATCGACGGCGGCCGCACGGCCACGCTGGAGCCGGAGGAGCTCGACGACGAGTACTTCATGATGCGGGTGCGCAGCGACGGTGGCGCGCTGACGACGCAGCAGCTCAAGGTGCTCGGTGAGATCTCGCAGACCTACGCGCGGGACACGGCGGACATCACCGACCGCCAGAACGTGCAGTACCACTGGATCCGCATCGAGGACGTCCCCACGATCTGGCAGAAGCTCGAAGCGGTCGGCCTGACCACGACGGAGGCGTGCGGCGACAGCCCCCGCGTCATCCTCGGGTCGCCGGTCGCGGGCATCTCCGCCGACGAGGTCGTAGACGGCCAGCCGGCGATCGAGACGATCCTCGAGCGCTACATCGGCGACCCGCGCTTCTCCAACCTGCCGCGCAAGTTCAAGACCGCCATCTCCGGGTCGCAGGACGTCGCGCACGAGATCCACGACGTGGCGTTCGTCGGCGTCGTCCACCCCGAGCACGGGCCGGGCTTCGACCTCTGGGTCGGCGGCGGCCTGTCCACGAACCCCATGCTGGGCAAGCGCCTGGGCGCCTGGGTGCCGCTCGACGAGGTGCCCGACGTGTGGGAAGCCGTCATCAGCGTCTTCCGCGACTACGGCTACCGCCGCCTGCGGCACCGCGCGCGCATCAAGTTCCTCGTCGCCGACTGGGGTCCGGAGAAGTTCCGGCAGGTCATGGAGGACGAGTACCTCAAGCGCAAGATGATCGACGGCCCCGCTCCCGAGGTCTTGGACCAGCAGCTCGACCACGTCGGCGTGCACAAGCAGAAGGACGGCCTGCACTACGTCGGCGCGGCGCCGGTCGCGGGCCGGGTGTCCGGCTCGATCCTGGTCGAGGTCGCGAAGATCGCCGAGCGGGCCGGCTCGCAGCGGGTCCGGTTCACGCCGCAGCAGAAGATCATCGTGCTGGACGTGGCCGAGTCCGAGGTGCCGACGCTCAAGAGCGACCTCGCGAAGCTCGGCCTGCAGGTCGACCCGTCGCCGTGGCGGCGCGGGATCATGGCGTGCACCGGCATCGAGTTCTGCAAGCTCGCGATCGTCGAGACGAAGGCCCGCGCGCTGGACCTCGTCACGCAGCTCGAAGCCAACCTCAAGGACATCGTCGACGGCGTCACGGCGCCGATCACCGTGCACATCAACGGCTGCCCCAACTCGTGCGCCCGGATCCAGACCGCGGACATCGGCCTCAAGGGCCAGATCGTCACCGACGAGCAGGGCAACCAGGTCGAGGGCTTCCAGGTGCACCTCGGCGGCGGGCTCGGCCTGGACGCCGGGTTCGGCAGGAAGCTGCGCGGCCACAAGGTCACCGCGGCCGAGCTGCCCGAGTACGTCGAGCGGGTGGTGCGGAACTTCGTGGCGCAGCGCGAGACCGACGAGCGGTTCGCCCAGTGGGTCGCCCGCGCCGAGGAGAGTGCGCTGCGATGACCGCCGGCCGACGTACGTGTCTCAGCGGAGGCTGCGATGTCTGACCGCGCGACGCCGTTCTACTGCCCCTACTGCGGTGACGAGGACCTCCGTCCGCAGGAGGAGCCGAGCTACTCGTGGCTGTGCACCGGCTGCCGCCGCGTCTTCAAGGTCTCGTTCGTCGGGCTCAACCTTCCTCAGGGGGTGAAGAAGTGAGCGATCTCAAGCAAGACCTCAGGATCGTCGCCGAGGCCGCGGAGCAGGAGCTGAAGGACGCCACCGCGATCGAGGCGCTGGAGTGGACCGCGCGGACGTTCGGTGACAGCTACATCGTCGCTTCCAACATGCAGGACGCCGTGCTGATCGACCTCGCCGCACAGGTGAAGCCGGACTTCGACGTGTTGTTCCTGGAAACCGGGTACCACTTCCCGGAGACCATCGGAGTGCGGGACGCCGTCGGGGTCGTCTATCCCGGAGTGCGGATCGTGAACGCCGCCGCCGAGCAGTCGGTGGAGGACCAGGAACGCGAGTTCGGCCTGCTGTACCAGTCGGACCCGGCCGCGTGCTGCAACCTGCGCAAGGTCGTGCCGCTGCGCAGGGAGCTCGCGAAGTACGACGCGTGGGTCACCGGTGTGCGCCGGGTGGACGCCCCGACGCGGGCGAACACGCCGATCGTGCAGTGGGACGAGCGCAACGGCCTCGTGAAGATCAACCCGATCGCGCCGTGGACCGACGAGGAGTTCACCACCTACCTCCAGGAGAAGGGGATCTTGGAGAACTTGCTGGTGCAGGAGGGGTATCCCTCCATCGGCTGCCTGCCGTGCACGTCGAAGCCGTTGCCGGGGCAGGACGCCCGCAGCGGCCGGTGGGCCGGCCAGGCGAAGACGGAATGTGGGTTGCACGGATGACGACCGCGCTGGACACGTTGGGGCGCCTCGAGTCGGAGGCCATTCACATCTTCCGCGAGGTCGCGGGCGAGTTCGACCGGCCGGTGATCCTCTTCTCCGGCGGCAAGGACTCCACGCTGCTGCTGCACCTCGCGATCAAGGCGTTCTACCCGGCGCCGGTGCCGTTCCCGCTGCTGCACGTCGACACGGGGCACAACTTCGACGAGGTCATCGAGTTCCGCGACCGCGTCGTGGCGCAGCACGGGCTGCGCCTGGAAGTCGCGAAGGTCCAGGACTGGATCGACGACGGCCGCCTGCAGGAACGCCCGGACGGCACGCGCAACCCGCTGCAGACCGTGCCCCTGCTGGACACCATCACGCAGCACAAGTTCGACGCGGTGTTCGGCGGAGGCCGCCGCGACGAGGAACGTGCCCGCGCCAAGGAGCGGATCTTCAGCCTGCGCACGGCGTTCGGCCAGTGGGACCCGAAGCGCCAGCGCCCGGAGCTGTGGAACCTCTACAACGGCCGGCACCGCCCCGGTGAGCACGTCCGCGTGTTCCCGCTGTCGAACTGGACCGAGCTCGACGTGTGGAACTACATCGAGCGCGAGGGCGTCGAGCTGCCGGACATCTACTACGCGCACGAGCGCGAGGTGTACCTGCGCGACGGCATGTGGCTCGCCGAAGGACCGTGGGGTACCGCGCGTGACGGCGAGACGTTGGTGCGCAAGACGGTTCGTTACCGCACGGTCGGCGACGGCTCCTGCACGGGCGCCGTCGAGTCCGACGCCGCCGACATCCACGCGGTGATCGCCGAGGTCGCCGCGTCCCGGCTGACCGAGCGCGGCGCCACCCGTGCCGACGACCGGCTGTCCGAGGCCGCCATGGAAGACCGCAAGCGGGAGGGGTACTTCTAGATGAGCGACCTGTTGAGGCTGGCCACGGCGGGCAGCGTGGACGACGGCAAGTCCACGCTCGTCGGCAGGCTGCTCTACGACACCAAGTCCGTGCTCGCCGACACGCTCGACGCCGTGCACCGCGCGAGCGCCGACCGCGGGCTCTCGACGCCGGACCTGTCGCTGCTCGTCGACGGCCTGCGGTCGGAGCGGGAGCAGGGCATCACGATCGACGTGGCGTACCGGTACTTCGCGACGCCCAAGCGGTCGTTCGTGCTCGCGGACACCCCCGGACACGTGCAGTACACCCGCAACACGGTGACGGGCGCCTCCACCGCCCAGCTCGCCGTCCTGCTCGTCGACGCGCGCAAGGGCGTGATCGAGCAGACCCGCCGCCACGCGGCCGTGCTCGCGCTGCTGGGTGTGCCGCGGCTCGTGCTCGCGGTCAACAAGATCGACCTGGTCGACTACGACGAGGTGACGTTCTCCCGCATCGCCAAGGAGTTCACCGCGCACGCCACGGCACTCGGCTACACCGAGGACGCGGTCGTCCAGATCCCGGTGAGCGCGCTGGCGGGCGACAACGTCGTGGAGAAGTCGGACAGGACGCCCTGGTACTCCGGCCCGACGCTGCTGGAGCACCTGGAGACCGTGCCGGTCGAGCCCGACCCGCACGACGCGCCCTTCCGGTTCCCCGTGCAGTACGTGATCCGCCCGCGCACCGCCGAGCACCTCGACTACCGGGGCTACGCCGGTCTGGTCGCGGCGGGCACGGTCAAGCCGGGCGACGAGGTCGTGGTGCTGCCCTCCGGCCGTCGCTCGACGGTCACGAAGATCGACACGGCGGACGGCGAACTGGCGGAGGCGGCGGCCGGCCAGTCCGTGACGCTGCTGCTGGCCGACGACATCGACATCTCCCGCGGCGACCTGATCTCGGTGGCGGGCAACGAACCCGTCGTCACCGACGAGCTGGACGCCACCCTGTGCTGGCTCGCGGAGAAGCCTCTGCGACCCGGCGCCCGAGTCCTCGTCAAGCACGGCACGCGCACCGTGCAGGCGATGGTCACCGACCTGCGCGACCGCTTCGACGAGCAGCGGCTGTCCAGTGTGGACAGCCCGGCCTCGCTGGAGCTCAACGAGATCGGCCGAGTGGCTCTGCGCCTGGCAGAGCCCGTGCCGCTGGACGACTACAGCTTCAGCCGGCGCACCGGGTCCTTCCTGGTGATCGACGCGAGCGACGGTTCGACGCTCGCCGCCGGACTGGTCGGGGCTCCACTGCCGTTGCCGGACAACGGCGTGGAGAGCTGTACCGGGGGCGGAACCGCCGCCCCGGACTCGCACGCCCTCGTCTCCCCCGGTCCCTGAAAGGCCACTTCGCCGTGAACCTCAAGTCCGCCATCGCCGTCGCTTTAGTCTCCCTGACCGCGCTGTCCGCCTGCAGCCGCGCCGACAGCACCGACACCGCCTCCGCTCCTTCCGAGTCCAAGGGCGCCGCCGCCGAGGTCCGCCTCGGGTACTTCCCGAACGTCACCCACGCCGCCGCGCTGATCGGCGTCGAGAACGGCCTGTTCGCGAAGGAGCTCGGTGACACCAAGCTGACGACGCAGACGTTCAACGCGGGTCCCGACGAGGTCAACGCCCTGCTGGGCGAGTCCCTCGACATCGGCTTCATCGGGTCCGGCCCCGCCATCAACGCCTACGCCAAGTCCAAGGGCGAGGCCGTGCGGCTGGTCGCCGGCGCGACGTCCGGTGGCGCCCAGCTCGTCGTGAAGCCCGAGATCAACTCGATCGAGGACCTCAAGGGCAAGGTCGTCGCCACGCCGCAGCTCGCGAACACCCAGGACGTGTCGCTGAAGAAGTACCTGGCGGAGAAGAACCTCACCGGCCAGATCACCGTGCAGAACGTCGAGAACGCGCAGACGCTCGACCTGTTCAAGAAGGGCGACATCCAGGCCGCCTGGGTGCCGCAGCCGTGGTCGGCGCGCATCATCGAGGAAGCGGGCGCGAAGGTCCTGATCGACGAGAAGACGCTGTGGGAGGGCGGGGCGTTCCCGACCACCGTCGTCATCGTGCGGACGAAGTTCCTGCAGGAGCACCCGGAGACCGTCGAGGCGGTCCTGAAGGGGCACGTCGCCGCGACCGAGTGGGCGAAGGCCAACTCCGACGAGGCCAAGAAGACGGTCAACGCCGCGCTGGAGAAGCTCACGTCCAAGAAGCTCGGCGACAAGATCCTCGACGCCGCGTGGGACAACATCGAGCTCACCACGGACCCGCAGGCCAGGCACTTCCCGCAGCTCGCGAAGGACGCCGTGACGGCGGGCGTGGCCAAGGAGGCCGCCGAGGTCGCCGGGTACGCCGACTTCACGCTGCTGAACAAGGTCCTGCAGGCGCAGGGCAAGACGCAGGTGCAAGCAGCCGGGCTGGACAAGAAGTAACTCGCCGAGGGGACACGGACATGACCGCCACGCTCGAGACCACTGCTTTGTCCACTGTGGATACTGCCGTCGAACTGGCCGGAATCCGCAAGGTGTTCGGCCACAGCGGCTCGGCCGTGGTGGCGCTCGACGGCGTCGACCTGTTGGTCAAGCCGGGTGAGTTCGTGTGCCTGCTCGGCGCGTCGGGCTGCGGCAAGAGCACGCTGCTGAACATCGTCGCCGGCCTCGACGCCGCGACGTCGGGCGAGCTGCGGATCAACACCTCGCGCCCGGCCGTGATGTTCCAGGAGCCCGCGCTCATGCCGTGGCTCACCGCCGCCCGCAACGTCGAGCTGGCACTGCGCTTCGCCGGTGTCGGCCGGCTGGCGCGGCGGCGGCGCGCACTGGAGCTGCTGGACCTCGTGCGTCTCGGTGACGCCGCGGACAAGCGTCCGCACGAGCTGTCCGGCGGCATGCGCCAGCGCGTGGCGCTGGCCCGCGCGCTGGCGTCCACCACCGTCTCCGCGGACGGCGCTCCCGCCCTGCTGCTGATGGACGAGCCGTTCGCGGCACTCGACGCCATCACGCGTGACGTGCTGCAAAGCGAGCTGCTGCGCGTCTGGGAGACCACGAACACCGCGATCATCTTCGTGACGCACGACGTGCGCGAGGCCGTGCGCCTCGGCCAGCGCGTCGTGCTGCTGTCCTCCCGTCCCGGCCGTGTCGTGCGCGAGTGGGACGTGACGTCGCCCGAGAACGGCAACGACGAGGTCGTCGACGAGATCAACACCCATCTGCGAGAGGTCATCAGTGGCCACGCCTCCTGACACGCTCGACAAGGTCGGCGCCGGCCTCGACGCGCTGGACGCGCCCGTCGGGGCGCGGAAAGCACCGCTGTGGCAACGGTTCCTGAAGACCGGCGTGCCACCGATCATCGCCTTCGCCCTGCTGATCGGCGTGTGGCAGGCGCTGTGGGCCTCGGCGATCCTGCCGGAGTTCCAGCTGCCCGCCCCCGGCGACGTGTGGAACGAGCTGGTCCGCTCGATCTCCACCGGCGAGGCGTTCGGCATCCTGTGGACGTCGCTGCACCGCGCGGTGCTCGGCTTCGCCGCGGCCGTCGTGATCGCCACGCCCCTGGGCCTGCTGATCGCGAAGGTGCGGGTGGTCCGCGCGGCCATCGGCTCGCTGCTGACCGGCCTGCAGTCGCTGCCGTCCGTCGCCTGGGTGCCGGCCGCGATCCTGTGGTTCGGCGTGACCCCGTCGACGATCTACTTCGTCGTGCTGATGGGTTCCGTGCCGTCGATCGCCAACGGCCTGGTCGCGGGCATCGACCAGGTCCCGCCGCTGCTCCCGCGCGTCGGCAGGGCACTGGGAGCGGGACGGCTGGCCTCGGCCAGGCACATCCTGCTGCCCGCCGCCCTGCCCGGCTACCTGGCGGGCCTGAAGCAGGGCTGGGCGTTCTCGTGGCGGTCGCTGATGGCCGCGGAGATCATCGCGACGTCCCCTCAGCTCGGCACCGGCCTCGGCCAGTACCTGCACAACGGGTCGTCGCTCAACGACATCAACATGGTGATCGCGGCGATCTTCCTGATCCTCCTGGTCGGCATCGGCATCGAGCTGCTGCTGTTCCGCCCCCTGGAACGCGCGGTGCTCCGCGCCCGCGGCCTGACGGGTGCGCTGTGATCCCGCTCGTCGCCGTCGCGCACGGCAGCCGCGACCCCCGCTCAGCCGCGTCGATCCACTCGCTGCTGGCGGTGGTCCGGTCCCTGCGCCCGGAACTCGACGTGCGCGGGTGCTTCCTGGACCTGTGCGCCCCGCGCCTGACCGACGTGCTGCACGGCCCGTCCGTCGTCGTACCTCTGTTGCTGGGCAAGGCTTATCACGCACGGGTGGACGTCCCCGCCGCCGTCGCCGAGTCGCGCGTACCCGCCGTCGTCACCCCGGTCCTGGGCCCCGACCCCCGGCTGGAGTCGGCCGCACTGCGACGGCTGTCCGAGGCGGGCGTCGACTTCGACGACCGCTCGCTGGGCGTCGTCCTGGCCGGCGCCGGCTCGTCACACGCACCCGCCAACGAAGCCGTCGCCGCGGTCGCCCGGCGGTGGGCGCGGCAGTCCGCGTGGGCCGGGGTGGAGGCGGCTTTCGCTTCCATCGCCTCACCTTCCGTGCCCGAGGCCGTCGCCCGGTTGCGTGCCCGCGGGGCACGGCGGATCGCCGTGGCGTCGTGGTTCCTGGCGCCCGGGTTGTTGCCGGACAAGGTTTCGGCGGCGGCCGGGGACGCTCTGGTGGCGGCGCCGCTGGGAAACGACGTGGAGGTCGCCCAACTGGTGCTGGACCGGTACGACGAGGCGTTGGCGCGGCAGACGGTGGCGGCCTGACCGTTCGGGTGGCCGCGAGTTCGTTCGCTGTCACCTGAACGAGAAGTGTCGGCGCTGCCTGCGATCCTGTTCGGATGCACATGTTCGTCGACGAGTCGGAACGGGGCGGCTACCTCATGGCGGCCGTCCTGGTCACCCCCAGCGCGCTGCACACCACCCGCGCGCTGATGCAAAGCCTGCTGCTGCCCGGCTCCCGGCGCGTGCACTTCAAGACCGAGAAGCCCTCGCGCCGCAAGCTGGTCGCCGACAGGCTGGCGTGCGGGGACTTCGTGGCGCACATCTACCTCGGCCGCGGCAAGAGCGAGCACGTCCGGTCGAAGCTGTTGCCGCTGCTGGTCGAGGACGCCCTCGGTCTCGGTGTCACGCGGCTGGTGCTCGACTCACGTGACCCCGTCGGCAACAGCCGCGACCGGCTCCTGATCGGCACCCGGACCAAGGCCCACGACGCCGGACTGGTGTACGAGCACATCCACTCGTCGGCGGAACCCGCGCTCTGGGTGAGTGACGCGATCGCCTGGTGCCACGGCGCCGGGGGCGACTGGAAGCGGCGCGTCGCACCGGTCGTCGCCGCAGTGGCCGACCTGGGAACGGTCTAGAAAGCGCGAAGCCCAGGCAGCGACCGTCCGGACGCGCACCTGGGCTCACTTCCTCCACCTAGCGGCAGAGGCTCTGCGAACAGCCTAACACAGCCGATCCCCACCGCCGCCACTTCGCGCCACCGCCACAAGATCGAGTGAACGCCGCCGTTCGGGCGATGTGAACTGTGAACCGTTGACGTGAAACCTACTCATGAGTAGTCAGGTGACTACGCCGCGTGCTGGAAGTGTCCCTCGTCCACTCAACGGGGAGAGGCCATGAAGCTAGCCGGATTTGCGTCGTTGCTCTTGGTACCCATGCTGCTGTTCGCCTCCAACGCCTCCGCGGCCGCACCGCAGACCGTCACCTACAAGCTCCGCGCCACGGCGGTCGGGCAGACGTCGGACTTCACCCTTGACCAAGGTGTCGACGCGTCGGCGCCGGCGAGTGTCGCCGCGGGTGGTGCGCTCACGGTCACCATCGACCCCGCGCCCAACACCATCCCGTCCGAGGCCGGTGGCCGCACGGTGCGGGAGATCAAGGGGCTCGCGCTGCGGCTGCCGGTGCCCGCGAACTCGACGTTCCGGTCGGCGAGCCTGTCCGGCGGGGCCGGGCTGGGTGGCACGCCGACGATCGCGTTGTCCGGTAGCGATGTCGTGCTGAGCGTGCCCGGTCCGATCCGGGGTGGTGCGAGCTTCGAGCTGCCGACGGTCACGATCAACCTCACGGCCGGCTCCGGCGGCGAGATCGCCACGAAGCTGGGCGGCACGAGCTACGACGCGCCCGGTCTCACCTTCACCGCCGTGGTCACGGTGATCGGCATCCCGATCAACGCCGCCGCCAAGGGCTACCCGGACCCGAACCCCGTCCTCACGACCACGACCATCGGCTGACCGACGCCCACCCCTGCCGGGCATCGATCGGCACGTGCGCAGGTCCTCCGACCGGGACCTGCGCATCGTCAGTCCCGGACGCTCGCCACCAGGTTCCGGTACGCCTCGGGCTCCGCCAGCACCTCGCGGGCGAACTCCAGAGCGCTCGCGCCACCCGCTGTGATCACGCCACGGTCGCGCACCACGCGTTCGTCGCGATAGAGCGCCGCGCCGCCGTACGGGCCGAGAGTCGCGGGGAAGTTCGACGTGTGGGCGACGTCGTCGAGCAGCCCTTCGGCGGCCAGGACCCTCGTCGCTCCGCAGATCGCCGCGATCGGTTTGCCCGCCGAACGGAACTCGCGGGCGAGCGTGCCGAACACCGCGCGCGAGCTGCTCTCCCACCCGTCACCGCCCGGCAGCACGAGCATCGCGGCGTCCTCGAGCGACACTTCGGAGAGCGCCATGTCCGGCAGCATCCGCACGCCGCCGATGGTGCGGACCGGGTCGGTCGTGAGCCCTACGGTCCTCAGCTCGTAGCGGCCGGGCCGCTGCTGGAACCGCTGCAAACTCACCTGCGCGGCCAAGGCCAAGTACACCACGGAGGAACTCATCACAGCATCGTGGCGCAGAGCAGCGGTTAAGGTCAGCGACATGGCAGAAGAGCTGGTCCACTACGAGGTGCGGCGTGGCATCGCGACGATCACGCTGGACTCTCCCCGCAACCGCAACGCCCTGTCCGCGCAGCTGCGCCGGGAGCTCCGCGAGCACCTGACCGAGGCAGTGCGGGACGACCAGGTGCGCGTGGTCGTGCTGACCCACACGGGTCCCGTGTTCTGCTCCGGCATGGACCTCAAGGAGGCCACCGGGGCGAGTGCGGGAGACCAGGGCGTCAACGAGTTCCCCGCGATCCTCGAACAGCTCTGGACGAGCCCGAAGCCGGTCGTCGCCGCGCTCAAGGGCCCGGCCCGCGCGGGAGGCGTCGGCCTGGTCGCTGCCTGCGACATCGCCGTCGCCGCGAACGAGGCCACGTTCGCGTTCAGCGAGGTCAGGATCGGTGTCGTGCCCGCGATCATCTCGGTGACCGTGCTGCCCCGGCTGCTCCCCCGCCAGGCGCACGAGCTGTTCCTCACCGGCGAGTCGTTCGACGCGCAGCGCGCCGTGCGGATCGGCCTGCTCAACTCCGCGGTGCCGGTCGACGGCGTCGACGCCGAGGTGCGCCGCTACACGGACATGCTCGCGCTCGGCGGGCCGGTCGCGCTGGCCGCGACGAAGGAGATGCTGCGGCAGGAGCGGTCGGCGAACCTCGGGGAGGTCTTCGCGGACATGCTGAAGCTCTCCGCCCAGTACTTCGGCAGCGCCGAGGGCCAGGAAGGCATCACGGCGTTCGTGCAGAAGCGCAAGCCCTCGTGGGTGCCCACAGAGGACTGACGGTCACCTCTCGGTTCGCACGACCCGCACGGGTCGCTCGGATCCGGCGGTGTGCTCGGCTGCGTCCCGCAGCACGTCCAGCACCGCCGGGTCCAGGCCGATCGGCACGACCAGCACGTACTCGCCCTCCGGCAGCCACGACAGGTCGGTGAGGCTGTCGTGCAGGGCGTCGAGGTTCTGCCCGAACCAGGACGGGAAGTCGAGGGCGCGCGCGATCGCGGCTATCGCCGCCTGCTTCTCGGTGACGAGGATGCGGCGCTTCATTTCCGCACGTCCACGACCACGAACGACGAGTAGTGGTCGGCGGTGTAGAAGACTTCCTCCTCCGACCCGGTGACGAGCCTGCGCGCGCCGCGGTCGCGGCTGCCGGGCGTCGGCACCGTGTACTCCTTGTAGTACCCGGAGCTCTTGGCGGGCAGCCGCTTCTCCCGGTTCTGGAACGTCACGCCGTCGTTGCGCGGGTGCGGGAACGGCCCGTTCGACTCGATCAGCTTCCACGTCTGCGCGGCCTCGGCGGGCAGCTTCGACAGCGGCTCGACGGCCAGCCCGGACGCCTTCGCACCGGGCACGTCCGCCGCAGCGGCGGTGCCGCTGGTGACGGTGCTGCTGGTGACCGGGGGCGGGGTGCCGTCCGGCGGGGTCGTGTCCTTGACGAACCACCCGATGACGACAAGAGCGACGAGCCCGACCAGTGCGACGGTCAGGCGGCGACCAGGACTCACGCGGCGACCTTCTCCGGTTCGGGTTCGGGCTCGGAACCGACCGACGCCGGGTTCTTCGCGCCCCAGTCCGCCACGCGGTCGATCAGCCGCGCCACGCCCAGGCAGAGCGGCAGCACCACGACCATCACCACGGGGAACTGCAGGGCGACGGGCAGCTGCACGACCCACAGCTCGACGCCGTTCCACCACTGCACCAGCCAGTCCACCCGTCCCAGCCTAGTCTCGTGACGGGTGTCACGACATTTGGCCACGATCCAGGTGGGTATGTTGCCAAGCATGTTCGCCGTTTACGCAGAAGCACCCAGTCCCGAGAACCCGCTGGCCGCGCTGCGCGTCGGCGAGCGTCCCGACCCCGAGGTGCCCGCCGGGTGGGTGCGGGTGGCGGTCAAGGCCGCGAGCCTCAACATGCACGACGTGTGGACGCTGCGGGGCGTCGGCATCAAGGCCGAGCAGTTCCCGATGATCCTGGGCTGCGACGGCGCGGGCATCCTCGACGACGGCACCGAGGTGGTGCTGCACTCGGTCATCGGCGACCCCGGCTGGTCCGGTGACGAGACGCTCGACCCGAAGCGGACGCTGCTTACCGAGAAGCACCAGGGCACCTTCGCCGACCACGTCGTGGTGCCCGCCCGCAACGCGCTGCCCAAGCCCGCGGAGCTGTCGTTCGCCGAGGCGGCGTGCATGGGCACGGCGTGGCTGACGGCGTACCGGATGCTGTTCGTGAAGTCCGGTCTGCGTCCCGGCCAGACGATGCTCGTGCAGGGCGCGTCGGGCGGTGTGTCGACGGCGCTGATCCAGCTCGGCCGTGCCGCCGGTTTCCGGGTCTGGGTGACGGGCCGCACGGAGGACAAGCGCGCGCTGGCGTCGAGCCTGGGCGCCCACCAGGTGTTCGAGTCCGGTGCCCGGCTGCCCGAACGGGTCGACGCGGTGTTCGAGACCGTCGGCAAGGCCACCTGGTCGCACTCGATGAAGGCGCTGAAGCCCGGCGGCGTCGTGGTGATCTCCGGCGCGACGTCCGGCGACGCGACGGCGGCCGAGTTGCAGCGGCTGTTCTTCCTGCAGCTGCGCGTGGTCGGCTCGACGATGGGCACCCGCGAGGAGCTGGGCGACCTGCTGAGGTTCTGCGCGCTCAACGACCTGAAGCCGCAGATCGGCGCGGAGCTGAAGTTCGAGGACGCCGAGCAGGGCATCAGGTCGATGATCGACGGCGAGACCGCGGGCAAGATCGTGTTCAGCAGGCCCTGAACGGCACGAAAGTGCCGAAAACGGCTTCCTGATCGGTGGGTCCGGCCGAACCGCGTGACAGTGGTCATGAGTGTTCGCCCGGACCCAAAGGGAGCTAGGCATGACCACGCAGGGCGTCTTCCGGCGCAAGCCCATCGACCAGATCGCCGACGACTCCGGCGACGGGCTCACCAGAACGCTGGGCCTGTGGCAGCTCACCGCGATCGGCGTCGGCGGCATCATCGGCGCGGGCATCTTCTCGCTCGCGGGCGCCGTCGCGAACAAGACGGCCGGTCCCGCCGTGCTGATCTCGTTCCTCGTCGCCGGCGTCGCGAGCGCGGCGGCGGCGTTCTCGTACGCGGAGTTCGCCGGTCTGATCCCGAGGGCGGGCAGCGCCTACACCTACGGCTACGCGGTGCTCGGCGAGATCGTCGGCTGGTTCATCGGCTGGGACCTGCTGCTCGAGTACACGGCGATCGTGGCAGTGGTCGCCATCGGCATCTCCGGCTACTTCACCGAACTGCTGTCGTTGCTGGACATCCACCTGCCGCAGTGGATGCTCGGCGCGCCGGGGACGGAGACCGGTGACGTCGCCGCGGGCACGTACAAGGTCAACCTGTTCGCGGTGCTGCTGTGCCTGCTGATCGCGTACGTGCTGAACCTGGGCATGAAGAACGCGGCGCGGTTCGAGACGACGCTGGTGTACCTGAAGGTCGGCGTCGTGCTGCTGGTCATCGTCGTCGGCGCGTTCCACATCGACACCGCCAACTACAACCCGTTCTTCCCGTTCGGCCTCTCGGGTGCGCTCACGGGCGCGGCCACGGTGTTCTTCGCGGTGTTCGGCTACGACGCCATGTCGACGGCGGCCGAGGAGTCGAAGGACTCCCAGAAGCACATGCCCAGGGCCATCATCTACTCGCTGGCGATCTCGATGGTCCTGTACGTGCTGGCCTGCCTGGTGCTGACCGGCATGGTGAACTACGCCGACGTCGACGCCGAGTCCGCCTTCGCCACGGCGTTCGCCGACGTCGGCCTGCCCGCGCTCGGCATCGTCATCAGCGTCGGCGCGATCCTCGGCATCACGACGGTGCTCTTCACGTTCCTGCTGGGCGCGGCCCGCGTCGGCTACTCGATGAGCCGCGACGGGCTGCTGCCTCCGTGGTTCGCGAAGACGCACCCGGTGAAGCACGTGCCGTCGCGCATCACCTGGGTGCTCGGAGCCGCCTCCGCCGGCATCGCCGGGTTCCTGCCGATCGCCGAGGCCGCCGAGCTCACCAACATCGGGATCCTGCTGGCGTTCGTCGTGGTGTGCGTGGCGGTGATCGTGTTGCGGTACAAGCAACCCGAACTGCCGCGCACGTTCCGGACCCCGGGCATGCCCGTCGTCCCGGCCGTCGGCGTCGTGTTCTCGCTCTGGCTGATCACGTTCCTGAACCCGGAGACCTGGCTGCGGTTCGGGGTGTGGTTCGTGATCGGCCTGGTCGTCTACTTCACCTACTCGAAGCGGCACTCCGTCATGGAGCGTCGGCCCACCTCGTGACGATCTGGTCGAGGGTGGAGAGCGGCACCGGTCCGCTCCCCACCACCAGGTCGTGGAAGGCGCGGACGTCGAACCGGTCGCCCATCTTCGTCTCGGCCTCGGCGCGGATGCGCTGGATCTCCAGGCGTCCCACCATGTACGACAGCGCCTGGCCGGGCGACTCGATGTACCTGTCGATCTCCGACTGGATCTCGGGCTCGGTCATGACGGTGTTCTCGCGCAGGTAGTCGACGGCCTGCTGCCGCGACCAGCCGAGCGCGTGCAGACCCGTGTCGACCACCAGCCGCCCGGCGCGCATGGCGTCCGTGCCCAGCATCCCGAGCCGCTGCTCGTCCGAGGAGTACAGGCCCATCTCGTCGGCCAGGCGCTCGGTGTAGAGGCCCCAGCCCTCCAGATACGCCCCGATGAACGCGAACTTGCGCATGTCGGGGAGGTCCAGCTCGCCGGAGATGGAGAACTGGTAGTGGTGGCCGGGCACGGCCTCGTGGAACGCCGTCGCCTCGGACAGGGTGCGGCTGCGTTCGGTGGCGCCCAACGGGTTCAGCCAGTACGTGCCGGGACGGCTGCGGTCGGCGGGCGCGGGCTGGTAGAACGCGATGGCCGACGTCCGCTGCTCCTCCTCGGGCACGGCGAGGACCTGGCAGCCGATGCTCGGCATGCGGCCGAACCACTTCGGCGCCTCCGCCTCGGCGCGCGCGATGGCCGCGACGGCGCTCTCGATCATCTGCTCCTGGCTGTCCCACAGCAGTTCCGTGCGCAGCCGGTGGAAGATCTCCGCGACGTCCTTCGTGCCCCACAGCCGGGAGCCGATCTCCGCGTACTCCTCGCGCAGCCCGGCGATCAGGTCGAGCCCCAGCCGGTGCAGCTCCTCCGGTGTGCGCGAGGTCGTCGTGTAGTCGGCGACGAGCTTGGCGTAGTTCTCCTGGCCGTCCGGCAGCCAGCACAGGCCGGCCTTGTCGTCGTCCCTGCCGTCCTCGATCGACGCCAGCACGTCGCGGTAGCGGCCGAGGGCGGCGCGGATCTCGGCGGAGTGCCCGCCCTCCCATTCCTGCGCGGGTGCGGCCAGCACGCCGTCCACCCGCTTCACGCCGAGCCTCAGGTGACGGCGCAGCGGCCTGCGGTCGGAGTCGCGGACGCGGGCGGCGGCCTGGTCGATGTAGCGCGGGAACTGGTCGAGGCGCTGCGACACGTCGAGCCGCGGCGCGAGGAGCAGCAGCCCGTTGACCGCGGCACCGAGACCGGGCCCGACGGTGTGCTCGACGAGCCGCGAGTCGATGCGGTTGACGGCGGCCGTGCCCTGCTGCCGGATGACCGCGAGCGTGACCGGGTCCTCCTCGGTGTCGGTCTCGGCCTTGCGCAGCAGGGCGGTGATCCGGTCACGGACCTTCTGCTCGCTCTCGACGTCCAGGTCGTCGAGCCGGTCGTCGAAGCCCGGCACGCCGAGCATCGTGGCTTGCAGCGGCGCGTGCTCCATCAGCGCCAGGAACATCTCATCCGCGAGCGACATTCAGACCCTTCCAGACCATGCGGTGACGAGTTTTCCGAGTGTGGACAACGGTACGGCTCCGTTCTCCAGCACGAGGTCGTGGAACGCCCTGATGTCGAACCGGTCGCCCAGCGCGGCCTTCGCCTCGGCGCGCAGCCGCAGGATCTCCAGGCGCCCCACCATGTACGCGAGCGCCTGTCCCGGCATCTCGACGTACCTGTCGATCTCCGACTGGATCTCCGCGTCCGGCATGACGGTGTTCTCGCGCAGGTAGTCGACGGCCTGCTGCCGCGACCAGCCGAGCGCGTGCAGGCCGGTGTCGACCACGAGCCGCCCCGCGCGCATCGCGTCGAGGCCGAGCATGCCGAGCCGTGCCTCGTCCGACGAGTACAGCCCCATCTCGTCGGCCAGCCGCTCGGTGTAGAGGCCCCAGCCCTCCAGGTAGGCGTCGATGAACGCGAACTTCCGCAGGTTCGGCAGCTCGGTCTCGGCGGCGACCGACAGCTGCAGGTGGTGGCCCGGCACCGTCTCGTGGAACGCCACCACCTCGGACAGCGTGCGGCTGCGTTCGGTGGCGCCCAACGGGTTGACCCAGTAGACGCCCGGCCGTGACCCGTCCGGGGCGGCGTCCACGTAGTACGCCAACGGTGCGGTCTCGCGGTCGATCTCCGGCACCAGCCGCACCTCGCAGCGCGCCCGCGGCAGCCGTCCGAACCACCTCGGCGCCTCGGCCTCGGCCCGCTCCATCGCCGCGACGGCGCTGGTGCGCATGTCGTCCTCGTTGGCCCACAACAGGTCCGTGCGCAGCCGCTGGAAGATCTCGGCGACGTCGGTGGTGCCCCAGACCCGCGAGCCGATCTCCGCGTACTCCTCGCGCAGCGACGCGACCAGGTCGAGTCCCAGCCGGTGCAGCTCGGCCGGGGTGTAGGAGGCGGTCGTGTAGTCGCGGACCAGCTTCGCGTAGTTCTCCTCGCCCTCGGGCAGCCAGCACAGGCCCGCCTGCTCGTCCTCACGGCCGTCGAGGGACAGCAGCGTCTCGCGGAACCGGGCGAGCTCGGTGCGCACGTCCACGTCGCCCTCCCACTCCTGCTTCGGGGAGTCGAGGAACCGGGCGATGTGCGCCGCGCCGTTCACGGCGTGCCTGCGCAACGGCCGGCGGTCCGTCTCGCGCAACCGCCGGCCCGCCTGCCGGACGAACTCCGGCACGAGGTGCCGCCGCCGCGAGAAGTCGACCTGCGAGGACAGCGTCAGCAGGTTCGCCACGGGTGCGGTCAACGCCGCCGCGACCGTGTGCTCGACCAGCCGGGCGTCGATCTGCGTGATGATGAACCGCGCCTGGTGGCGGATCACGTCCCGCGTCACCTCGTCCTCGCCGCAGTCGTCGACGCGGTCGAGGACGTCCACGAGTCTGGCGCGCATGGCCTGGTGGGCGTCGGTGCCGAGGTCGTCGAGGCGGTCGTCCCATCCCGGCACACCCACGAGCGTGGCGAACACGGGGTTCCAGTCCATCAACGCCTGGAACATCTCATCAGAGAGCGAGGTCACGCTCTCCTTCTTAGCCTCGGCCGAAGCGCTCTGCCAGCGACCTGACGACCTCGTCCAGCTCCGCGCCGATCCGCCGCACGACCTCACCCGCGGGCTCCGCGGGTGCGAGCGCGTACGTCGTGCCCGCCCACAGCGACATGACCTCGGGCTCCCCGCTCGCGCGCACCGGCCTGGTGAGGTGGTGCACGTTCGGGTAGGCGGCGGGCGCGTGCGGGCCGTTCTCGACCAGGAACCGGTTCACCAGGCCCCTGGCGGGACGGCCGCTGAACGCCCGCGTGAGCGCCGTGCGCCTGCCACCGGCGGCGAGCACCTCCCGTTGCGCCACAGCGGTTCCCGCCTCCGGGCTGCCGAGGAACGCGGTGCCGAGCTGCGCCGCGACCGCACCGGCCGCCAGCACCGCGGCGACGTCGGCGCCGGTGACGAGGCCGCCGGCCGCGATCACCGGCAGGTCGGTCGCGCTCTTCACGAGCCGGATCGCCGCGAGGGTGCCGTACAGCTCACCGCCGCCGGGTGAGACGCCGTCGTCGGTGAACGTGCCGCGGTGGCCGCCCGCGTCCGCGCCCTGCACGCACAGCACGTCCGCGCCGATCTGCTGGGCCTGCCTCGCCTCGGCGGGGGTGGTGACCGTGACGACGATCGTGGCCCCGGCCGCGTGCAGCCGCCGCACGTCGTCGGCGTCGGGGAGCCCGAAGGTGAACGACACCACCGGGACCCGCAGCGCCAGCACCAGCTCGAGCTTCGCCGAGTAGCTGTCGTCGTCCCAGCGGGGCTCTCCCGGCACCGCCCCGACCTGGTTCGCGTACTCCGTCACCCGCCGCACGTAGGACGAGATGTCGGCCGAGGACCGCGTTCCGGGGACGAAGAGGTTGACCCCGAACGGTTTGCCCGTCAGCTCCGAGGTGCGGGTGATCCTCTCCGCGAGCTGCTCGACCGTGACGTAGCCGGCCGCGAGGAACCCGAACCCGCCCGCCTCGCTCACGGCGGCCACCAGCTCGGGGGTGGAGGGGCCACCCGCCATCGGCGCTGCGATCACGGGCACGGCCAGCGTGGAGAACATGAGCACAACCTAGTTGGACGGGAAGGCGGATGCCCGGCGAAGCCGCTGTGTCTTTCATGACGAAAGAACGCCGCCGGTGCCACGTCCACTGTGGACGTGGCACCGGCGTGTCCCCGTCATCTAGGGCAGGGAGTCCAGATGAGGGGCGACGGTGTTCGCGAACTGCCAGTTGTTCGAGGCGTCCCAGTTGATCGACCACGTCATGGCGCCGCGGATGGACGGCCACGTCGTGCTCGGCTTGAACGTGCCGCAGTTCGTCCCGCGGGCGAGGCAGCTGAGCGCGTTGTTGACGTTCGCGGGCGACTGGTAGCCGCCACCGGCACCGGACGGCGACGCGGGCAGGCCGAGCCCCACCTGGTCGGCGCGCAGGCCGCTCTGCAGCTGGATGCACGCGAGCGCGGTCAGGAAGTTGACCGTGCCCTGGCCGTAGACCTGCTGGTCGCAGCCGAGCATCGAGCCGGAGTTGTAGTACTGCATGTTGACGATCGTCAGGATGTCCTTCACCGACAGCGCGAGCTTGAAGTACTCGGCGTTGACGTTCTGCATGTCGATCGTCTGCGGCGCCATCGTGATGACGGTGCCGCCACCGGCGTGGATGCTGCGCAGCGCCTGCGCCATGTAGGTGGCGTTGACGCCGTTCTCCAGGTCGATGTCGACGCCGTCGAAGCCGTAGGTGGAGATCAGGCTCTTGACGCTGTTGGCGAAGTTCGTCGCGGCCGTGGAGTTGCCGACGCTGATCGTGCCCTTCTCCCCGCCGACGGAGATGATCACCTTCTGGCCGCGGCTCTGCAGGGTCCTGACGTCTGCCCGGAACTGCGCGTCGGTGTAGCCGCCGAGCTGGCTGCTCAGGCCGGGGTCGAGGTTGAACGCGACCTGCCCCTGCACGTTCGTCGCGTCGGCGAACGAGACGGCGACGATGTCGTACGTCGTGGGGACGTCCGAGAGCCGCAGTGCACGCGCACCGTTGTAGAAGTTCTGCCAGTAGCCCGTCAGGACGTGCTTGGGCAGACCGGTGTTCGGCGGCGGAGTCGTCGTGGTGGTGGTTGTGGTCGTAGTGGTGGTGGTCGTCGTCGTGCTCGTGGGCGGCGTGCCGGGGCCGTCGAGGTTGACGTCGTCCGCGTAGTAGGCGGGCTGGCCATACCAGCCGTGCAGGTAGATCGTGACGCTGGACGCGCCGCCGGTGGTGAAGTCGAGCGTGAGCTGGCTGAAGCCGCTCGTGCCCGGCGTCCAGGTGCTCTTCTCCACGCCGCCGGTGACACCGAGGTAGACGTAGCTGCCCTGGACCCACGCGCTCAACCGGTAGGCCGTGTTCGGCTGCACCGCCACGGTCTGCTGGCACCGCGCGTTGCTCTGCCCGACCGGCGCGCCCTGCAGCGCGTACGACCCGCTGCGCTTGGTGGCACCGCTGACGCTCGTGCCCTCGGTGCAGGTCCAGCCGCTGAGGTTGCCGGCCTCGAACCCGCTGTTGGCCGCGAGGTTCGCGGCGGCCGCGCTGCCGTTGACCGCCAGCACCAGACCGGCGCAGGCGACGAACGCGGACAACAGCGCGAGGGCCGCTCTCCTGAACCCGGACATGGTCCACCTCCACACACTGAGGCGGCGACCACGTTGTGACTGGGACTAAAAATGGACTAGACCACTGCTCCGGGTCAAGCCCTGGTTTACCTTGAGGCCGTGTTCACCCTCGAAGACGCGGTCGCGATCGCCACAGCCGCCCACGACGGCCAGACCGACCTGTCCGGCCACCCGTACATCGGCCACCCGCTGCGGGTCATGGCCTCCGTGACGACCGAGCACGAGAAGATGGCCGCCGTGCTGCACGACGTCGTCGAGGACACCCCGGTGACCGCCGGGGACCTGCTCGCCCGCGGCTGCCCGCCCGCCGTCGTCGACGCGGTCGTCGCCCTGTCGCACCTGCCGGACGAGCCGCAGGAGGACTACCTGCGCCGCGTGGCCGCGAACCCGCTGGCGCTCACCGTGAAGCACGCGGACATCTCCGACAACCTCTCGCCCGCCCGCGTCGCCCGTCTCGACCCGGCGACGCGAGACCGCCTGCGGGCCAAGTACGCGCGGGCGCTGAGGTTGCTCGACGAGTACGTGAGCTAACTCGCCTTCTTCATCGGTACAGACCTCGTGAGCAGGGTGTATTATCGAATCGTAACCATGAATGGAAGGAAACGATGACCCTCCACGACCTGTCCGTGAAGTCCCTGCGCTCGAGCCTGGCTTCCCGCCGCACGGCTCGCGTCCGGCGCCAGAGCCTCGAACGGCAGCTCGCCAGCTACACCTCCGAGAGCGACCGCCTCGAACTGGACGCCATCCTCTCCCGCCACACGGCCGAGGAGACCGGCGAGATCCGTTCGATCATCAACCGCCAGGCGATGGACCGCCTCCTGCGCTCCGCCTGACGAGTCACCTCCAGGCCACCCCGGCAACGCCGCCGAGGGTGGCCTTCGCGTTTCCGGGACTCAGAACAACCGCTTCAGCGTCAGCAGGTTGTCCTGACGCGTCTCCTCCTGCCCCTCGGGCCCGACGATCGGCCGCGTCACCACGTCGTCGGTGATGACGCTCCAGTTGTCCATCAGCCGCAGGTGGTCGAGCACTTCCTTGTTCGTGGGGAAGTGCATGTCGTGGTGCGGCGACCACGACGGCGCGTTGCCGTGCCCGCCGATGACCAGGTAGCCGCCCGGCGCCACCGCCTCCGACGCGCGCTTGAGGATGCGGTTCCGCTCCCCCTCCAGCTCGACGGGCGAGTGCAGGAACTGGGCGCTGACCAGGTGGTACAACCCCTCCGGGAACGTGGCCGCGAGGTCGTGCTGTTCCACCGAGATCTCCACGCCGGCGTCGGAGGCGTGCTTGAGCGCCCGGTCGAGCGCCACCTGCGACACGTCCACGCCCAGCACCCGCCACCCCCGCGCGGCGAGCCAGACCGCGTCGCCGCCCTCCGCGCAGCCGATGTCGAGGGCGCTGCCCGGCGTGAGCCGCTCGGCCTCGCGCACCAGCAGCGGGTTCGGCCTGCCGGACCAGACCTGGTCCCGCTCCGAGTAGAAGGTCTCCCAGAACTCCTGCGCTGTCGTCATGACCCCACGATGCGCGCCTTCGTGCCGTAACGGCAAACTCCGTTGCCGATACGGCAACAGCTCACGTCGGTGGCAGCAGCACCTCGTTCCCGGAGATGACGACCTGGGGAACCAGGCGCCGCAGCATGACGGTGAAGCTCGTCTCGCCGAGCCACCTCCCCCGGTGGTCGTAGACGCTGGTCCCGAACCGTTCGAGGACCAGGCTCGCGAGCCGGGAGGTCTGGAGCTGGCCCTGGCCCAGCCGAGCCCGCAGGAACTCGGCGACCTCCAGGGGATCGGCCCGTCCCCGGTCGGAGAAGAGCGGCGCGGCGTTCCTGCCCTTGGGCTGGGGAGGCGGCATGGTCTCGATGGCCGGCTCGCCCGGACGCAGCCGCGGCTCGGTGGCGAGGCTGATGCGCCGGAGCGCCTCGTTGACGGACAGGATCCGCACCCGCATCTCGAGCCCCAGTTCGAGGTGGGTGCCCGCGGGGATCTCGCTGCGGTGCAGCAACGCCTCGACACCGGAGGGCAGCCGGATCATGACGCCGAACGGCACGATCCTCACGACGGGACCGGAGACGACCTCGCCCACCGGGTGGGCGAGCAGCGGGTCCGGCCTGTCGTCCAGGGCGGTCAGCGCGATGCGCCTCCGCTCGACGTCGATGCTCAGGACCCTGACCCGCACCGGGTCGCCGCGGTGCAGCGTCAGCCGCGAGTACCGCCAGGACGGCGGGAACTCGCTGACGTGCACCAGCCCGGACGCCACCGGGCCGCCCCAGCCCTGCGGCGACGTGGGCAGCGACACGAAGATGCCGTAGGTCGTGCTCGACTGGTACCGGCCCTCGACCTCGGCGCCGACCTCCAGGTCACCGCTCGACCACGGCCCCGGGCTCGCCGGACGGCAGACGACCCGTTGCCGGGGGCGGTCGAAGTTGCTGATCCGCACGTCCAGCGAGACCCCCGCGGCGATGGCCGCGACCCGGCCTTCGCGTTCGTCGGCAGGCTCGACCCGCAGCAGCACCCCGAGACCGTCCGCGCCCTCCAGCGACACGATGGCGGCCCGCGCGGAGATCGTCCTGGTCACCCAGGCCCGCATCGTCCGCGACTCCCGCCAGGCGTCCTCGATGACGTCGAGCTTGGCGTCGAGCTCCGCGATCTCGGGCGCCGGTCCGTCCTGCGGGTGCGGCTCGAACGTGAACACCTGGCCCGCGACGGTCCGCACCCGCACCTCGCCCGCGCCGACCGGCACCCGCTCCACGCCCTGACCGCCCACGTCGACGGTGGTCTGCCGGGGTCCGTCCGGCCCGGTCCACGACACCGTCACGGGCCGGTGCGCGATGGCGGGCACCGGGATCGCGATCCGCCGGTTGCGCGCGATCGGCCCGAACGAGATGGTCTCGCCGTCCCGCGCCAACCCGACCAGCGCCGTCGGCAGCAGCCGGGCGACCTCACCGAGCAGGTCGCCGTCGATCTGGTCGAGGTCCGGTGCGCGCAACCGGGTCGCCGGGCGCCGCGTCGCCACGCACAGCTCGCTCAGCAGCCACGCGGCGGGCGTCCGCAGGAGCGGTTCGGGGAGCCTCGCGAGGGCGCCGGCGGCCCAGTCCAGGATGCGGCGCCTGCGCTCCCGCACGACGCTGAGCAGGCAGTCCGTCAGCATCCGGTCCGCGGTGGGGCCGGGGTTCTCCTCGCTGACGTAGGCCCAGACCAGGTTCTCCTCCAGCTCCAGCAACGGGCTCAGGCCCATCGCGTCGACCCTGGTCGTGCGCCGCAGCTCGTCCGCGTCGAGAACGCCCTCCAGCACCTTGCCGCGCAGGACCTGCCGGGCCTTCGTGCGGAAACCGTGGTGCAGCTCGATCCCGTCGGCGGCGACCGCCACGACCATCGGCGACTCGCACAGCTCCGCCTCCAGGTGCAGGGTGCCGCGGCCGAGCCCGGCCCGCCGCACCTGGCGCACCAGCGGGAACGGGGCGAGCGGCGGCAGGCTCACCATGGCCGCGAGCCACCCGAGCCGCCGGTCGGCGAGCCCGCCCAGGGAGGCCGCCCAGTCCGTCTCCACGTCCGCCCTCCTCCCGTCAGTCGTCCACCAGCAGCTGGGGATAACGCCGGAACCGCGGCACCCGCGGGCCGGGACCGAGCAGCACCGCGCACACCGCGGCGCCGTGGTCGGCGAGCGCCGAGGCGAACTCGTGGATCGCCGCGGGGTCGGACCGGCGGTCGGCGACCCCCTGCGCGACGAGGACGGTGGCCTCGGCGGGTCCCGGCATCTCGTAGCGCTGCCACGTCCACACCGGACCGCTGCCGCAGCCGTGCGCCGGGGACAGCTCGAACCAGCGCAGGTCGACCCGTTCGGCGCCGCACAGCCTGCGCAGCACGCGGATCAGCAGCTCGGTGTCCTCGGCGTAGGGGCCGATCGTCAGGGCGAGGTCGCACAGGACCCGCACCCTGGCCGGCTGCCCGAGCCGCGGCCGCATGGGGACGTCGGCCAGCGGCTCGGCCAGCGCGAGCCGTTGCACCACGGCGGGGATGTCGGGCTCGTGGCCCCGCAGCGGCACGCGGATCATGCTCTGCAGGGTGAGCGCCAGCGTGCGCGTCCGGAACCCGCTCAGGTCCCGGTCCACCTGCCACGACCGGTGCTTGGGCAGCGGAACCGACGTGTACGCGCGGGGTGCGCGACCACCGGAGTCCAAGTCGTCCGGCTCGCCGACGAGCACCTGGGCGATCACCCCCAGACCCGCGGGTTTGGCCGCGGGTGCCTTGCGCCTCCCGCCCTGCCCCTTCCCGCCACCGGAGCCGCCGCCGTCACTCTGCTCCTGCTCCGGGTCCGTCCGGCCCTCACCGGCGTCGGTGGCCTCCAGCTCGGCGTCGCCCCAGCCGTCGTTGCCCGTCACCGGCCAGTCGTCCTCGTCGATCCGGTCGTCGGTCCCGGCGGGCTCGACGACCGTCAGCGGCACGAGCGGCACGTCCGCTCCTGGCTCCTCGAGCACCGCGCCGACCAGCGCCAGCGCGGCGTCGAGGTCCTCGAACAGCTCCCGGTGCGCGAGGATCAGCGCCGCGTCGCGGAAGCTCACCGCAGCCAGGACCGCTCGTCCGCGCTGTACAGGGCGTGCTTGTCCAGCGTGATCCGCTTGAGCATCTCCAGCATCCCTCCGTCGAGGTCCCCGGTCTGGCCGAGGTGCCGCAGCACCTTCACCAGGTCCAGGAACTCGGCTGTGCTGACCGGCCGTCCGCTCTGCGGCTGGGTCACCTCTTCCGCGAGGTCCCGCACGAGCTGCTCGATCGGTTCCGATGACCGGCCGAAGTGCTCGTGGACGATCTCCACCAGCCGGTCGGCGTCCGGTGCCGGCAGGCGCAGCACCAGGCACCGCCGCAGGAACGCCTCCGGCAGGTCGCGCTCGTTGTTGGTGGTGATGATGGTCAGCGGGCTCCACGCGGGAGCGCCGGTCGGCACCCGCACGGTGAAGTCGAGCGGCCCGACGAACGCCTGACGGCTGCCCAGCGGCACCAGCAGGCCGTTGCAGAAGGCCGCGTCCGCCTTGTCGATCTCGTCGATCAGCAGCACGGCGCCGTCACGGGCGGGCTCGTGGCCGGGCAGCAGGTCGGGCGGCGCGGCGTGGTCGCTCTCCGCCAGCCCGGGGAAGCCGCGCTTCCTCGCCGACTCGGGGTCGAGCGCCCACCACAGCGGCCCCGGTTCGACGTAGGGGGCCGTCGACTCGCGGCTGGTGCGGCCGGTCAGCGTCGTGGCGTTCGCGTCACCGAGCCTGCGCACGGCGTCGAGCCGCCAGATGAGGTCGGACGGCCGGGAGTCCTCCGTGGCCACGAACTCGTGGTAGCCGACCCCGAGCTTGCGGGCGAGGAAGCTCGCCAGGCTGGACTTGCCGCAGCCGGGAGGACCGCCGAGCAGCAACGGCCGCCCGGTCAGCACGGCGACCTTGACGGCGGTCTCGATCTCGGGCGTCAGGATGTAGACGTCGCCCGCCCTGGAGTCGCCGTGCCTGGTGGCACCGCGGTCGCCCACGGGCATCTCCAGCAGCGGTTCGAGGTGCCGCAGCAACCGGACGTCCGCCGGCTCGGCCGGTGGTCCGGGGTCCGTGTCGTCGACGCCGTCTGCCACCGGATCCAGGTCGGTCACGTCGGTCATGCCCTCGGTCGTCTCGTGAGTGGTTCGAAGCGTCAGTGGTCGACCAGGCCGGGGACGTCCCCGAGCCCCTCGATTTCCTCCAGCAGTGCCATTGTGTCGCGCTCGTGTTGCCCTCCGTTACTGAGCCGCACGGTCGTGCTGCTCAGCTTCCGCAACGCCGTGACGGGGTGCTGCGTCACGAGGGCGAAGACGACTCCCGGGAAGCGGGCGGTGAGGTCGCCGAGCACGCCCTGCAAGATCCTCGGGTCGACTTCGTCGCAGCTGAGCATCGCGAACACGACGCGCCGGGACCGGACCAGCCGGCCGGGCACGTCCTCCGCGGTCTGGCCGGGCTTCAGGTTGAGGACCGCGCGCAGTCCCCTGTCGCACCGCTCCAGCAGCTGCTCGCGCATGTCCTCGCCGCCGATGCCGCTGAACCGCGACACCTGGACGCCGTCCCGCTGGGCACGGCCGCGCTGCACGGCGTGGTAGGCGGGCAGGTTGCCGGCGGCGAGGTGCACGATCCGCCGTTCCGGCTGGTTGCGGGAGACGTCCATGACGCGGCGGGCGTCGTCCAGGTCGACCCACAGCGGCGTGACCCTGTTCTTGACCGAGGTCAGCTCCGGTCCCAGGAACTCGGCGAGGATGTGGACCGCGTTGAACGCGTCCTCCAGCGTGCTGCCCAGCAGCGCGGCGGCGACCAGCGCCGGCTTGTCCTGCGGCAGCACCGGGACGGCGGGCGAGACGTGCAACGCCCGCGCCGCCTCGTCGAGGATGTGCGCGGGCGCCTGCCGGATGAAGTGCGCGACGTCCTTGACCCAGCTGGCCTGCGCGGGCTCGACCGGCACCGCCGGGAACAGGTCCGCGAGCCGCCTCGCCAGGGTCTCGGCCGCCTCCTGGTTGCGCGACCCCTTGCGCCGGTCCGGCCAGTGCACGCAGCTGAGCGTGTTGAGGCCACCGGTGCGGCCGAGCCTGCTCGTGGCGAACCGCTTCTCCGACACCCCGCCCACCAGCGCGATCTTCACCGGGTAGTCGGGGACGAGCTGGCGCATCAGTCCCAGCATCGCCGCCTCCTCCCGCATCCAGCCGGAGTCCAGCGCGTCGTTGTCGACCACGACGACGGCACCGGAGCTGCGGATCAGCGCAAGGCAGATGGCCCGGTCGAACACCTCACCCGTCGCGATCTCCCGCCGGTCGAGCCACACGCCGCGGCCACGGGCGTCGAAGGCTCTCACGAGCGCGTCGAGCAGCTGACCGACGAACCTCTTGCGGGCGAGGTAGCGGCCTTCGGTCTCACCGTCCTGCAGCTGGAGCTCGTCACCGGCCCGCACGCGGGCGCTGTGGCTGATGAACACCCCTGTCGAGGTCGTCGTCCCGATCAGCGGCGCGTCCACCCTTCGACCGTACGACACCAAAACGGATCATGTCCGCGTATTCCACGCGAAGACCACCCGGACGCGCGAGAGCCGGACCCGGTGACCGGATCCGGCTCTCGACGGCGTGGAACCTACTTCTTGCCCTTCGGCTCCTCGGTGGACAGCGCGGCGACGAACGCCTCCTGGGGCACCTCGACGCGGCCGACCATCTTCATGCGCTTCTTGCCTTCCTTCTGCTTCTCCAGCAGCTTGCGCTTGCGGGTGATGTCACCGCCGTAGCACTTGGCCAGGACGTCCTTGCGGATCGCGCGGATCGTCTCGCGGGCGATCACGCGGGAGCCGATGGCCGCCTGGATCGGCACCTCGAACTGCTGCCTCGGGATGAGCTCGCGCAGCTTCGTGGCCATGCGCGTGCCGTAGCCGTACGCGTGGTCCTTGTGCACGATCGCCGAGAACGCGTCGACGGGCTCGCCCTGCAGCAGGATGTCGACCTTGACGAGCTCCGACTCGGCCTCGCCAGACTCTTCGTAGTCGAGTGACGCGTACCCGCGCGTGCGGGACTTCAGCGAGTCGAAGAAGTCGAAGATGATCTCGCCGAGCGGCATGGTGTAGCGCAGCTCGACGCGGTCCTCCGACAGGTAGTCCATGCCGCCGAGCTGGCCGCGCTTGGCCTGACAGAGCTCCATGATCGCGCCGATGTAGTCGGACGGCGCGATGATCGTGCACTTGGTGACGGGCTCGTACACCTCGGCACGCTTGCCCTCCGGCCAGTCGGACGGGTTCGTCACGACGTGCTCGGTGCCGTCCTCCATGATCACGCGGTAGACGACGTTCGGGGCCGTGGAGATCAGGTCGAGGCCGTACTCCCGCTCCAGCCGGTCGCGGGTGATCTCGAGGTGCAGCAGGCCGAGGAAGCCGCAGCGGAACCCGAAGCCGAGCGCGGCGGAGGTCTCCGGCTCGAACGTCAGCGCGGCGTCGTTGAGCTGCAGCTTCTCCAGCGCCTCTCGCAGCTCCGGGTAGTCGGAGCCGTCCACCGGGTACAGGCCCGAGTAGACCATCGGGCGCGGCTCCCGGTAGCCCGCGAGCGGCTCGGTCGCGCCCTTGCGCTCGGACGTGACGGTGTCGCCGACCTTGGACTGGCGGACGTCCTTCACACCGGTGATCAGGTAGCCCACCTCGCCGACGCCGAGGCCCTGCGACGGCTTCGGCTCCGGGGAGACGATGCCGACCTCGAGGATCTCGTGCGTCGCGCCGGTCGACATCATCTTGATGCGCTCGCGCGGCGTGATCTTGCCGTCGACGACGCGGATGTAGGTGACGACGCCGCGGTAGGTGTCGTAGACCGAGTCGAAGATCATCGCGCGGGCCGGGGAGTCGGCCTCGCCGACCGGGGCCGGGACCTGCTTCACGACCTCGTCGAGCAGGGCCTCGACGCCGACGCCTGTCTTCGCGGAGACCCGCAGCACGTCGTCCGGCTCGCAGCCGACGATGTGGGCGATCTCCTTCGCGTACTTGTCCGGGTCCGCGGCGGGCAGGTCGATCTTGTTCAGCACCGGGATGATGGTGAGGTCGTTCTCCATCGCCAGGTACAGGTTCGCGAGCGTCTGCGCCTCGATGCCCTGCGCGGCGTCGACCAGCAGGATCGCGCCCTCGCACGCCTCCAGCGCACGCGAGACCTCGTAGGTGAAGTCGACGTGGCCGGGCGTGTCGATCATGTGCAGGACGTGGTCCTGCCCGTCGAGCTGCCACGGCAGGCGCACGTTCTGCGCCTTGATGGTGATGCCGCGCTCGCGCTCGATGTCCATGCGGTCGAGGTACTGGGCGCGCATCGCCCGCGCTTCGACCACGCCGGTGAGCTGCAACATGCGGTCGGCCAGCGTCGACTTGCCGTGGTCGATGTGCGCGATGATGCAGAAGTTCCGGATGAGCTCCGGAGGCGTGAAGGTCGTGTCGGCGAACGTGGTCAAGGCAGTCCTCAACAGGAAATCGGACGGATGTCCCCTTATGGTCCCACAGTGGTCCCGGCGACCTGCACCACCTAGGGTGCATTCGTGCTGATGAACGGTGAGGACCCGCGTCCGGCGAAGGGCGCGGTCCGGGAGATCTACGACGTGGCGCGTGCCGCGAAGCTCGCGTACGAACCCTCGGTGGACGGCGACGCCGACCCCGGTGAGGTCGTCTGGGCCTGGGTGCCCTTCGAGGAGGACGCGAGCCGGGGCAAGGACCGCCCGCTGCTGGTCGTGGGACACGCGAAGGGCGACCTGATCGCGTTGATGCTGTCGTCCAAGCAGCCGCGCGACGAGCACCTGGAGCTGGGCTCCGGTGCCTGGGACCGCGAGGGCAGGCCCTCCTACCTGCGGCTGGACCGGGTCTTCGCGCTCGACTCCGACGACGACATCCGCCGCGAGGGCGCCGTGCTGGCACCCGCCGCGTTCGGCCAGGTCGTGGACGCCCTCCGCGACCGCATGGGCTGGCGCTGACCCCCACTGGCTCACCTGGGACCGCCGGCCTCGTGCCGGCGGTCCCGTCTTTCACGCCAGGCGCGTGATGTCGACCGTCACCTCCAGCGCGGTCGCCCCGCCACCCGAGTAGATGCCCTTCAACGGGGCGACGTCCGCGTAGTCGCGGCCGAGCGCCACCCACACGTGCCGGGGACCCACCGGGATCGCGTTGGTCGGGTCGTACCCCCACCAGCCACCGGTCCACGCCTCGATCCACGCGTGCGACTCACCGCTGACGGTCTCCCGCAGCGCGCCGTCCTCCTTCGTGTGCAGGTACCCGGAGACGTACCGCGCCGGGATGCCCATCGCGCGCAGCAGGACCAGGCTGAGGTGCGCGAAGTCCTGGCAGACGCCCTTGCGCTCCCGCCACGCGTCCACCGCCGAGCTGTGCACGCCCGTCGACCCCGGCTGGTACGTCAGCTGCTCCCCCACCCAGTTCGACGCGGCCAGCACGGCGTCCGCGGGCGAGTTGCCCTTCTTCAGCTCCCGCGCCTTGCTCACCAGCTCGCGGTCACGCGGCGTGTACCGGGTCGGTTCCAGGAACTCCGTGTACCGGTCGACGAGGTTCTCCTCGCGCATGTCCTGCCACGTGCCCGTGGTGACCGGTGCGATCTCGGAGCTCGTCTCGACGACCGAGGACGCGACGACCTTCAGTTCCGTGTGCGGCGCGTGCAGGTCGAACGACGTGACCTCCGTACCCCAGTAGTCCGTGTACCGGAACGCACGGGTCGCAGGGCTCGTCTCGACGCGTGACACCACCACGTTCTGACGGCGGTCACCACGCGGCGTGAGCCGTGCCTCGTTGTACGACTGCACGACCGGCGACTCGTACTCGTACCCGGTCGTGTGCACCACACGCACTCGCCAGCTCATGGTCAGCCCACCTCGGTGTTCGTCCAGGCGACCCACGGCGCCACGTGGAAGTACTGCTGTGACACGGCCTCACCGACGTCACGGACCGTCTTCTGCAGTGCGGCGAGCCTCTTCGGCAGGTCGTCGAGCAGGTCGTGCGGGCGCAGGAACTCCAGCTCACTGCGCGCCTTGCCCAGCAACCGCAACGCCTCGGCCCGCGCGCCCACCCGCACCGAGGGCTGGTTCTCCAGCTGCTCCAGACACGCCTCGGCCTGCCTCAGCGCGTGGAACACCGACCGCGGGAACAACCGGTCCAGCAACAAGAACTGCACGACACGCGACGCGTCCAACGCCCCGCGATAGGTGCGCAGATAGGTGTCGTGCGCACCCGCCGACCGCAAAACCGTCACCCAGCCGGGAGAGGACGCCCTCTCGCCCACGTGCGCGAGCAACAGCCGCACGATCATGTCCACGCGCTCGACCGACCGACCCAGCACGAGGTAACGCCACCCGTCGTCACGCGACATCGTGGAGTCCGCCAAACCCGCGAACATCGCCGCACGTTCCTCCACGAAGCTGAAGAACGCGTGCGGGCCCATCGCGCGTGCATAGGTCTGCCGTTCCGCCACGGCGTTCCACATCGCGTTGAGGCACTCCCACATCTCGGTCGACACGACCTCACGCGCACCACGGGTGTTCTCACGCGCGCTGTTCACCGACGAGACGATCGAGCTGGGGTTGTCCTTGTTGTACGCCACCAGCTCCGTCAACGACCACACGTCGAACTGCTCCGAGCCCTCCGGCGGCGTGATCCCGAGAACGGTGAGGAGCCGCCGTGACGCCGCGTCCGGGTCGACCGTCGCGTCCTCCAGCAACTGGTGGACCGACACGTCGAGGATGCGCGCCGTGTCGTCCGCCCGTTCGACGTACCGGCCGATCCAGTACAACGACTCCGCGTTGCGTGCCAGCATTACCGCGCGCCTCCCTGCTGCTGTTGCTGCTGTTGCTGGGAAGTCGTCAGCTCGGGCCCCTGCTCGGCCACCGCGAGCTCCACACCGGACGTGCCGGCGAGGCCGGGCTCGGCGAGCTCGCGCTCCTCCGTGGAGGACTTGGCCGCGAGCACCCAGGTGTCCTTGGAGCCGCCGCCCTGAGAGGAGTTGACCACCAGGCTGCCCTCCGGCAGCGCGACGCGGGTGAGCCCGCCGGGCAGCACGAAGATGAAGTTGCCGTCGTTGACCGCGAACGGCCGCAGGTCGACGTGCCGCGGCGCGAGCCGGTCGCCCACCTTGGTCGGCACGGTGCTGAGCTGCACGACGGGCTGCGCGATCCAGCCACGCGGGTTGCTCCTGATCCGCTTCCGCAGCGAGTTCAGCTGCCTGAGCGTGGCGTCGGGACCGAACACGATCCCGTACCCGCCGGACCCCTCGACGGGCTTGACCACGAGCTCGTCGAGGTGGTCGAGCACGTGCGCCCGCTCGTCCGGCAGCCAGCACCGGAACGTGTCGACGTTGGGCAGCAGCATCTTCTCGCCGAGGTAGTAGTCGACGATCTCGGGCAGGTAGGTGTAGACGAGCTTGTCGTCCGCCACCCCGTTGCCGACCGCGTTGGAGATGACGACGTTGCCCGCCCGTGCCGCGTTGAGCAGGCCGGCGATGCCCAGCACCGAGTCGGGCCGGAAGTGCACGGGGTCCAGGAAGTCGTCGTCGATGCGCCGATAGATGACGTCGACCTGGCGCTCCCCCTCGGTCGTGCGGAGGTACACGAAGTTGTCACGACAGAACAGGTCACGTCCCTCGACGAGTTCCACACCCATCTGCCGCGCCAAGAGCGAATGCTCGAAGTAAGCCGAGTTCCCCACGCCGGGCGTGAGCACCACAACGTTCGGATCAGCCGCGTTGGGCGCCGCGGCATTCCGCAACGCCCGCAGCAGGTGCACCGCGTAGTCCCCCACCGCGCGCACGCGATGCCGTGCGAACAGGTCCGGGAACACCCGCGCCATCGTGCGCCGGTTCTCCATCACGTAGCTGACCCCGCTGGGGCACCGCAGGTTGTCCTCCAGCACCCGGAACGCGCCGTGCTCGTCCCGCACCAGGTCGACCCCGGCGACGTGGATCCGCACCCCGTTGGGCGGGATGATCCCGGCCGCTTCCCGGTGGAAGTGCTCACAGCTCGTGATGAGCCGCCGCGGCAGCACCCCGTCCCGCACGATCTGCGCGTCGCCGTAGATGTCCGCGAGGAACATCTCCAACGCCCGCACCCGCTGGACGATGCCCCGTTCGAGCTTCGACCACTCGCCGGCGGTGATGATCCTCGGAATGAGGTCGAGCGGGAACGGCCGCTCCTGGCCGCTGAGCGAGAACGTGATCCCCTGGTCCACGAACGCCCGCCCGAGCGCCTCCGAGCGCGCGTTGAGGTCGGTGACCTGGGACGGTGCCACCGACTCGTACAGCGCCCGGTAGGCGCTGCGCACCCCGTCCTCCGCGGAGAACATCTCGTCGTAGGCGTCGGCGTGGGGCCGCCGCGGATCCAGGTAGCCGTCGAACAGCTCACCGGGCCTCGGCGAGCTGACCGTGCGGCCGCGGCGCAGTGCTGAGGTGCGGGCCCGGTGTTCCATGGTCGACATCTTCACCCTGCTCAGGGCGTTCGCGCACTAGTCCGGCCCGACCGGAAACATGCCGGAAACGCACCGTTTCCCCCGGTCGGCGGGCCGGGCGGACGTACGGGCACAAAAAAGCCCTGCGGGGAGCGCTTGTGGCGCTCGACCCGCAGGGCAAATTAAGTTCGGCGGCGACCTACTCTCCCACACCGTAACCAGTGCAGTACCATCGGCGCAGAAGGGCTTAACTACCGGGTTCGGAATGGGACCGGGTGTTTCCCCAACGCTATAACCACCGAAACACTATGAAATTACAACCTGAACCCCGATCCTGCGGGTTCGATCGGTCCTGGTTGTTCTTCCAGAACCGCACAGTGGATGCGTAGCGTCTTTGTAACAAGTCCTCGGCCTATTAGTACCAGTCAGCTCCAACCGTTACCGGTCTTCCACCTCTGGCCTATCAACCCAGTGGTCTAGCTGGGGGCCTTAACCCACAAAGGGTGGGATACCTCATCTTGGAACGAGCTTCCCGCTTAGATGCCTTCAGCGGTTATCCCTTCCGAACGTAGCCAACCAGCAATGCTCTTGGCAGAACAACTGGCACACCAGCGGTCCGTCCGTCCCGGTCCT
>NZ_FNCC01000022.1 GCF_900100955.1 Lentzea fradiae
GGGGACAGCAGGTCGACGATGTGGGCGCGGACTCCTCGCAGGTGGGTGGGGGCCGCCGCCTCCAGCTGGGCCATGCCCTTCTCGGTCAGTTCGGCGAGGACGCCGCGGCCGTCCTCGGTGCACTCGCGGCGGGTCACCAGGCCCGCCTTCTCCATGCGGGCCACCTGGTGGGAGACGCGGGACTTCGAGGAGGCCACGTCCTCGGCCAGCTGGGTCATGCGCATGCGGCGGTGCGGCTGTTCGGAGAGGCGGACCAGGATCTCGTAGTCCGCGAGGGACACGCCGTGGGTGTCCTGGAGCTCGCGGTGGAGGCGGTCCATGAGCATGGAGGACCCGCTCACGTAGGTGCGCCACGCGCGCATCTCGCCCGCGTTCAGCCAGCGCGGCTCCTTCTCGCTTGGTGTCACGGGAACAAGGCTAGACGGCCGGATGACGATCCAGTCATGCCTCTGGAAAACGGCGGCTCCGGGAGGCAGACTCCTCCGCCGTACACGCGCGTTAACCCACGACGACGCCTTCGAAAGGCTCTACACCCATGAGTTCGTTCAGACGGCTATCCGTTCTGGCGATCACCGCCGCCGCGGCCTCTGTCATCAGCGCCACCGGGCCTGCCCAGGCCGATGTCCAGTCACTGCGCGGTCAGGGCACGGTCGACGTGCGCCTGATCGGCATCAACGACCTGCACGGCAACATCGAGCCTCCCAGCGGGTCGTCGGGGCGCGTCATCCTGCCCGACGGCTCCACGGTCGACGCCGGTGGCGCCGCGTACAACGCCACGCACATCAAGAACCTCCGCAAGGAGGTCAAGAACTCCATCATCGTCGGGCAGGGCGACATGATCGGCGCTTCGCCGATCGTGTCGGCGTTGTTCCACGACGAGCCGACGATCGAGGTGCTCAACAAGGTCGGGATGGACGCGACCGCGGCGGGCAACCACGAGTTCGACGAGGGGTACCGGGAGCTGCTGCGCATGCAGCACGGTGGCTGCCACCCCGTCGACGGCTGCCAGTTCGGCAAGAAGTACAAGGGTGCCGACTTCCCGATTCTCGGGGCGAACGTCACGCACGCCAAGACGGGCCTGCCCGCTCTGCCGCCGTTCTGGGTGGAGATCCGCGACGGGATCCCGATCGGCTTCATCGGCATGCCGCTGAAGGACGTGCCGATCCTGGTCGACCCGAACGGCATCAAGGAGATCGCGTTCGGTGACGAGGTCAAGGCGGCCAACAAGTACGCCAACCTCCTCGACGCGCTCGGCGTGAAGTCGATCGTGCTGCTCGTGCACCAGGGGGACCAGGTCACCTCGACCGGTGGCGGCCCCAACGCGTGCAACATCGCCCCGGAGAACCCCGGCAGCTACATCGCGGCGAACGTCAGCCCGAAGATCGACGCGGTCTTCTCCGGCCACAGCCACCAGCACTACAACTGCGTGGTCAAGGACCCGGCCGGCAACCCGCGGCCGTTCATCGAGGGTCTCGCGTTCGGCCGTGAGCTCAGCGTCGTCGACCTGAAGATCGACCGTCGCACGCGCGACGTCATCCGCGGTGAGACGAAGGCCGAGAACAAGATCGTCACCCGCACGGTCACGCCCGACCCGGCCATCCAGGCCGTGATCGACACGGCGAAGACCAAGTCGGCCCCGATCGCCAACAAGCAGGTCGGCACGGTCAGCGCGGACATCCTGAAGCTGCAGAACGCCGCCGGCGAGTCGCAGCTCGGCAACCTGATCGCGGACTCGCAGCTCGCGGCCACCTCGGGCAACGGAGCGGTGCTCGCGCTGATGAACCCCGGCGGCGTCCGCGCGGACCTCACCTACGCCAGCTCGCCCGCGGGCGAGGGCGACGGTGTCGTCACCTACGGCGAGGCGTTCACCGTGCAGCCGTTCGGCAACATCCTGCAGACCGTGACGCTGACCGGCGCGAACATCAAGGCCGTGCTGGAGCAGCAGTTCACCGAGGCCAGGACGTTCGTGCTGCAGCCGTCCTCCGGCCTCAAGTACACGTGGTCGGCGTCCGCGCCGTTCGGTTCGCGGGTCTCGGACGTCGTGCTCAACGGCGCTCCGCTCGACCCGAACGCGAGCTACCGCGTGACGATCAACAGCTTCCTTCAGGGCGGCGGTGACGGCTTCACCGAGTTCACCAAGGGCACGGCCATCACCGGTGGCGGCATCGACCTGGACGCGTTCTCCGCCTACCTGGCGGCGCACCCGAACCAGGCTCCGCCGGCGCTGGACCGCATCACGATGACCCCCTGACCCGATCAGCTCGTGACAAGGCCATCTCGGCGGCTCCGGTCGCCGGGATGGCCTTGTCGCGTGTCCGGTTGCTCCGTTTGATCTAGGGTGAGGGCCGATGTCGTGGTTGCGTCGGCTCCTGCTGCTCGCCGGTCTGGTGACCGGCGCCTGGCTGCTGGGCGGCGCGGGCGTGGCGAACGCCGACGTCAAGGTCGAGATCGACCGGTTCGAGGTCGAGATCCCGTTGCCTGTGCTCGACGTCGGGGTGGCGGTCGAGACGGGTCTCGTGCCGCCGGAGCCGGACGTGACGGTCCCGCCGGAACCGGACCCGCGCACCGAGACGCCCGAACCACCTCCTCCTGCGCCGACACCTGCACCGCCTGTCGTCGAGGCGCCCGTGCACGTCGAGACACCGGCACCGCAGCAGGTCGCGCCACCACCGCCACCGGTCACGACGACTCACCCCGAGGAACCACAGCCACAACCGCAGGCGGAGCAGCCGATCACCGGCACGCTCCCGCAGAGCGGTGCCGGGGCGACCGCGAACAACGCCCCGCTGCCGGTGGGCACGCTGCCGCACGTCCTGCGGCCGCCCACCACCACGACGTCTCTCGTCGGCATCGATCAGCTCGACGCACCGCGCACCGTGCGCGCGGAGGAACCGACGTTCTCCCCCGACTGATCCCGTGCGCGCCGCAGCAGCACAGGGATCCGTCATCTTCACTTCCAGGGAGAACACAGTCATGCGCAAAACCCTCAACCGGACGATGTCCGCCGCCCTGCTGACCGGCGGTCTCATGGCCGCGACCGCGGGGTGGGCCCAGGCCGTGCCGGTCCCGCTCGACGTGGACGAGGAGATCCGCGTCGGCAACCTGCTGAGCGTCCCCGTCAAGGTCTGCGGGAACGCGGTCAACGTGCTCGGCACGAGCGACGCCACCTGCGAGGAGAAGCCCGCCGCACGCACTCAGGCGGACAACGTGCTGATCTCCGCGCCCGTCACGGTGTGCGGGAACTCGGTCGGCGTCGCCGGTGGCGGCACCGGCAGCTGCGGCCAGTCGAAGGCGGAGGAGCCCAACGGCACGGTCGGCGCGCCGGTGACGGTCTGCGGCACCACGGCGGCCGTGCTCGGCACCGCGAGCGGCGACTGCGGCACGACGGGCGACCCCCAGCCGGAAGAGCCGGAGCAGCCCGAGCAGCCGGAAGAGCCCGGGCAGCCGGAGGAGCCCGGGATGCCGCAGCCGGAGGTGCCCGGCGGCCAGAACCCCGGCGGCGACGGTTCCGGCGGCGGCAGCACCGGGGACGACTCGGGCGCGGGTGTCCCGCAGACCGGTGAGAAGGCGGACGAGTCGTCGCGGCAGGTGGTCGCGATCCCGGGTCTCTCGCGGACCGGCGCGGCGCCGCTCGAGTTCCTGCTGGTGGGTCTCGGCCTGATGACCGCGGGCGTGATGGCACGCCGCGGCGCCCGGCGCGCGAACAGCTGAGTCTCGTCTTCCGGACATTTCCGAATCATTTTCAAACAATTCGCCCGGTGAGCACCCGCTCACCGGGCGATTGCTGTCCGCACAGACGATCTCCGCAGGTCACCCGGTTGACTTCACCAATTCAGGTTTGCTGTCAGGTGTTGAGAAATGCGGCGATCAAGCGCATGCTCGATTACGAGCTGGCGACCGGAAGGTGAAGGAACCGGACCACCCGGGAGCCACGCCCAGAAGGGGTAGGTGGTGCTGTGCAGGTATCTCCTAGCTGTGGCGAAACGCGGTCTGCCGCATCCCCGCGAGTGGACTGGACGTGACCGGTCCGGTCGCGACTGCGTAGCGGCGGACACGGGGTTTCGGGTGCCCAGGCGCCGTCCGGCGTCGCTCGGCGCACTTCGACGCTGTTGAGCTCGGCATCGCTGACGTCTCATGGCGCCATCGGCCGAGCACCACGCCAACCTCCGTGGGCCGTAGTCGTCACTACCACATGGGAAAGCTTCGGTGCGGTGCCCAGACGTCGGGCGCCGCACCGAAGCACGTTTCGTGCTTTATCGTTTGCGGCACCCATGGGGTCCTTAACAGGAGGATTGCGGTGCAGTTCAACGAAGGCGCGGAACTCGATCTCTCTCAGGTTTCGGACCAGCGTGGCGTGGGAGGCCGCGCCGCCGGAGTCGGCGGCGGTCTCGGCGTGGTCGGCCTGATCATCTACTTCCTGGTGCAGCAGTTCACCGGGGTCAGCCTGCCCGCGGGCGGCCTGGAGGGCCTCGGCTCGAACACCCAGGTCGAGTCCGGCCAGCTGGCCGAGAAGTGCAAGACCGGAGCCGACGCGAACCGCGACAGCGACTGCCGCGTCGTGGCCACGATCAACTCGATCCAAGCCTTCTGGCAGGACCAGTTCGCCCGCTCCGGCAACACCTACCAGGTCACCAAGACCAACTTCTTCCGCAACAGCGTGAGCACCCGCTGCGGCAACGCGTCCTCCGCCGTGGGCCCGTTCTACTGCCCCGCGGACGCCCAGGTGTACATCGACCTCGACTTCTTCAACGAGCTGCGCACCAAGTTCGGCGCCACCGGCGGCCCGTTCGTGGAGGCGTACGTCCTGGCCCACGAGTACGGCCACCACGTCCAGAACCTGCTGGGCACGTCCGACCGGGTCAGCTCCCGCACCGGCCCCACCTCCGACTCGGTGCGCCTGGAGCTGCAGGCCGACTGCTACGCGGGCGCCTGGGCCAAGGCCGCGACGACGACCCCGTCGGCCAACGGCCAGCCGCTGATCACCGACATCACCCAGGAGGACGTCGCGGCGGCCCTGGACGCGGCGGCGCGCATCGGCGACGACTTCATCCAGCGCGAGCTCGGCGGCGGCCAGGTCGACACGACCAAGTTCAGCCACGGCAGCTCGGCGCAGCGGCAGAAGTGGTTCACGACTGGTCTCCAGACGGGCGACCCGGCCCGCTGCAACACCTTCGACACGAACAACCTGGGCTGAGGCCCACACCAGCCTGACCTGTGGCGAGAGGGCCGGTTCTCCGCACTGCGGAGGCCCGGCCCTTCCGCTGAGCGCCGAAAACTGTCAGACCTGCCTGGGAGAATAAAAGCAGGGGTCCCCTGGGAGGGGACCCCTGCGTCAGCTCGGGGCACGGGCGGCGGGATGGACCTGGCGGGGGACAGACGCGGGGCAAAGCGAACCCGGCCCACCGAACGTGCCGGGAGCCGGCCCCGATCGCTCGCGACGAAGTCGCGGAGCCAACCACCCGCGTCCGACGACGCGGGTGACGCGAACGCCACCCGCGTCCAGGCCACGAACGACCTACGAGACAGCCGCGTGCGAGTGAACGTGAGCGGCAGACTTCATCAGCGTCGCCGACTTGCGGACGTCGGCCCGCTTGGAGCGCGGCGGCACGCCGTTGACGTCCTCGGTGGAGACGCCGTACGAGGCGGTCACAAAGGCGATGGCCCCGGCGTTGCGGCCCAACGCGACCCGGTCGATGTTGCCGAGGTTGTCGCACGCGGAGTGGTAGCACGGGTCGTAGGCGATGCCCGCCGTGCCGCCCCACTTCGCCGCCTGGGCCTCGGTCTTCACACCTTCGGCGCCGGTGAAGAGGCCACCTGCCGGGATGCCCTGCTCGATGAACTCGCCGTAGTCCGAGCGGCCGGAGAAGTCGGTGCCCTCGGTCGGGACGCCCTTCGACGCGAAGTAGTCGGCGAACGCCTTTTCGATCTGGGCCGAGCCGTACGGGCCGGGGCCCGCTCCGACGCCGTCGGAGTTGTCGCCGTCGTAGATGAAGTACGCGGCGTTCGGGGAGCCGACCATGTCGAAGTTCAGGTACAGGGCGATGTCGAGCTGCTGTTCGAACGTCAGCGAGCGGACGTACTCGGTCGAGCCGATCAGGCCGCGCTCTTCGGCGCCCCACCACGCGAAGCGGATCGCGTTGTCGATCTTCGGCTGGGAGCCGAGCTGGAGCGCGGTCTCCAGGAGGGCGGCGGAGCCGGAGCCGTTGTCGTTGATGCCGGCGCCCAGTTCGACGCTGTCGAGGTGCGAGCCGGCCATGACGACGTTGTTCGTGCGGCCCGTGCGGGTCTGCGCGATGACGTTGCGCTGGGTGCGGGTCTCGGTGTGGAAGCGCATGTCGACGGTGATCGCGGAGCCCGCCTTGGTGGCGAGGGTGGTGCCGTCGGCCTGCGAGACGCCGCCGGTCGGGACGACGCCGGGGTTGGTCAGCGTCACGTTGGTCAGCGGGCCCGCGACGTTGTTCGAGATCAGCACGGCGACGGCGCCCGCGGCGGCCGCGTTGAGGTGCTTCTGCTCGAACGTGCAGGCGCCGCGGCGGATGAGGGCGATGGAGCCGGTGAAGTCCTGGCCCGCGAAGTCGCTGGCCTCGCAGCCGGGCGTGCCGTCCTCGGGGACGACGCGCAGCGTGCCGGTGATGCCGCCGACCGGGGTCTGCGGTGACTCGCTCATGATCAGCGCTTGGTAGTCGGCGCCGTCCACGCGGGCGAGCTCGGCGTCGGTGACGGCGACGTCGAAGTCGAACGTCGGTGTCGTGACGATGAAGCCCTGGTCGCGGAGCTTGCCGGCCACGTAGTCGACGCTCGCGTCGTAGCCGGGGGTCAGGGCGGCGCGGTTGCCGCCGTTGCGGTCGGCCAGGCGCTGGAACGCGATCAGGTGCCGGTTGACGCCCTCGACGGTCACCTTCTTGGCGAGGTTCTTGGCGAGAGCGGGACCGGCGGGTCCAGGTGCGGCGGACGCGGTGGCGGTGGGGGCAGCGACTAACGCCGTTACGGCGAGGACAGTCGCCAGCTTGTTTCTGCCGGACATTGAACGTTCCCCTTCGTTCGAGGTTGTTGCACCCAAACAAAGAGGAGACCCGTGCCACAATCCTTCGGTCGGCGGGATGTCAGCTGGTGAGCAGTCGAACACTCTCCGCGAGTCCCTCGACGGCCACGTTCCACTCCGGACGCGCGAAGTCCGCCGCGTCCAGGCGGAGTCGCACGTGCTCAAGGCGTTCGCCGCGGGGTGCGGCGGCGAGCGTTCCGTCGTGGACGTAGCCGAGCTTCTCGCTGACGCGGTTGGACGCGTGGTTGCCCTGCCAAGCCGCCGAACGAGCGATGGCCGCTCCCAGATGGTCGAACGCGAACTGCAGGACGGCGACCCGCATCTCGGTGCCGAAGCCCCTGCCCTGGTGCGCGAGGCCGATCCACGAGCCGGTGTTCACCTCTCGCAGCACGCCGAAGTCGCGTGCGCCGATCTCCTGCACGCCGATCGCGGTGCCCTCGTGCCGGGCGATGAGGCTGATGGCCCAGTCCTTGGCGGCCAGCTTGGCGCGCTGGCCCCAGAAGTGCTGGACCATGCCCATGCCGCCGTCGTCGGCCAGGGTGTCGGTCCACGGGACGTAGAACGGCATCTCCGCCGGGTCGTGCACGCCTGCCTTCGCCAGCTCGGCGAGCTCGAACAGGCCCTCGTCGTCGTCGGGACGCAGTTCGAGGCGCGGGGTGCGGAGGACGAGGTGACGGAGAGGCCAGGCGGTCATGCTCCGATGGTGCCGGGCCTGTCGAACGGTATTACGTTCGGTCTCATGCGTGCCATCACTGTTCGCGAACCCGGCGGCCCCGACGTGCTCGAGTGGACCGAGGTCCCCGACCCGGTCCCCGGTCCCGGCGAGGTGCTGATCGACGTGGCGGCGAGCGCGGTGAACCGCGCGGACCTGTTGCAGCGGCAGGGTTTCTACCCGCCGCCGAAGGGCGCCTCCGACATCATCGGGCTGGAGTGCTCCGGCACGGTCGCGCAGGTCGGCGAGGGCGTCACGGGCTGGAGCGCCGGCGACGAGGTGTGCGCGCTGCTCGCCGGTGGCGGGTACGCGGAGAAGGTCGTGGTCCCGGCGCCGCAGGTGCTGCCGCTGCCGGAGGGCGTGGACCTCGTCACGGCCGCCGCGCTGCCCGAGGTCGCGTGCACGGTGTGGTCGAACGTCGTGATGGACGGACGCCTCACGAGCGGCGAGACGTTCCTCGTGCACGGTGGCGCGGGTGGCATCGGCACGCACGCGATCCAGGTCGCGAAGGCGCTCGGCGCGACGGTCGCGGTCACGGCGGGGTCGGACGAACGGCTCGCGAAGTGCGCGGAGCTGGGCGCGGACATCACGGTCAACTACAAGACGCAGGACTTCGTGGCCGAGGTGAAGAGCGCCGACGTCGTGCTCGACAACATGGGCGCCTCCTACCTGGGCCGCAACGTCGACGTGCTCGCCCAGGACGGCCGGTTGATGATCATCGGCATGCAGGGCGGCGTGAAGGGCGAGCTGCCGATCGGCAAGCTGCTCGCCAAGCGGGCGATGGTGATGGCGACGGGGCTGCGCGGCCGGTCGGTCGAGAGCAAGGGCGCGATCGTCGCGCAGGTCCGCGAGCGGCTGTGGCCGCTGGTCGGCAGCGGTGCGGTGCGGCCGGTCGTCGGCGAGGTCGTGCCCATGTCCGACGCCGCGCGGGCGCACCGGCTGGTCGACGAGGGCTCCGTCTTCGGCAAGGTGCTGCTCAGGCGAGAGCCGTAGCCGTGGCCAGCGCGGTCCGGGGAGTCGTGCGGAACTCCAGCCCGAACTCCTCGGACCACCGCGTCAGCACGGCCTGCTCGTCGGGGCGGTCGGCGTCGTCGGCGAGCACCGTCGCGCCCGGTGCCAGCACGGCGCGCAGCACGGGCAGCGCCGGGTAGCGGGAGTCGCCGAACCCCGGCCCGTCCACCAGCAGCAGGTCCACCAGCCCGAACCGGTCGACGTAGCCGAGCACCTCGTCGTGCACGAGCTGCGGCGCGTACCACTGGCCGTGCCTGGACAAGGCCGCCGGATGCCGCGACAACGGCGCGTGCACCACGCGGGCGACGGCTGCCAGACCTTCGCGGCGTAGTTGTGAGGCGACGAACGCGGCCATGCGCTCGTCGTGCTCGATGGACAGCAGGTGCCCGAAGCCGCGCTGCCGCAACAGCCGGGCGAGCATGACGGACGTGGAGCCGCAGCCCAGTTCCACCAGCACCGTCCGCGCGCCCAGCACGACCTCGTCCATCACCGCGACGAGCGCCGACGGACGCAGGTCGCCGGAGAGGCAGGGCAGGTACTCGGTGTCGAGCGACCCGAGGCGTTGGCGGGCCGAGAGGTCGGCCAGCTCGCGGGCCAGCGCGTCGTCCAAGCACCTTCTCCTCGCATCGCTCAGCCGAGCTCGGCCACCGCCCTGACCAGGTCGTCCATCTCGACCGCGTTCGTGTAGTGCGCGAGCCCGATCCGGATGGCGCCGCCGATCTCGCCGACGCCCAGCACCGAGAACACGCCGTACTGGCCGGGGTCGGCGAACGCGCACACGCCGCGGGACGCGAGGTGCTCGACACCGTCCTCCGCCTTCACCCCGGCGATCGAGAACGCCAGCGCCGGGACACGCCGCATGGCGTCGCCGATCACCATCACGTGCCGCAGCGAACGCAGTTCGTTGATGAGGTTGGCGAGCAGCCCGGCCTGGTAGGCCTTCACGGATCCCAGCGACGTGAGCAGCCGCTCCCGCCGCGTTCCGGACGCCGCGTCGTCCAGGTCGGCCAGGTACTCGACGGATGCAACGAGCCCGGCGAGCATCGGGTACGCGTGCGGGCCGAGCTCGAGCCTCTCCGGGCCGCGGGCAGCCGGGTCCACCGAGACGGACGGCAGCCGTTCGAGCATCTCCGGGTCGCGGAACACCAGCGCGCCGACGGGCGGACCGCCCCACTGGCCGGCGGACAGCGCGATCACGTCGGCGCCCATGCCAACGATGTCGAGCGGCACGAACGGGGCCGCCGCCGACGCGTCGACCACCATCAGCGCGCCGTGCTCGCGGGCGACGGCGGAGATCTTGGCCAGGTCGGGGCGGGTGCCGACGACGCCGGACGCTGCGGTGATGGCAATGAGCTTGGTGCGGTCGGTGACGAGCTCGTCGTACTGCCAGCTGGGCAGCTCGCAGGTCTCGATGTCGATCTCGGCCCACTTGACGGCGCTGCCGGTGCGCTGGGTGGCGCGCAGCCACGGCGCGATGTTCGCCGGGTGGTCGAGCCGGGACACGAGCACCTCGTCGCCCATGAACCAGTCGTCCGTCATGGCGTCGGCGAGCCGTTGCAGCAGCACGGCGGAGGACGGGCCGAGCACGACACCCGCGGGGTCCGCTCCGACGAGGTCCGCGACGGCCCTGCGGGCGGCGTCCACGATGCCCTGGGCGCGTTGGGAGGCGGGGAAGATGCCACCGGGTCCGGAGACCGGGGCGCGCAGCGCGGTGGAGACGGCGGTGGCGACCTGCTCCGGCACCTGCATGCCGGCCGGTGCGTCGAGGTGGACCCAGCCGTCGCCGAGCGCGGGGAAGAGCCCTCGTACCCGTGCGACGTCGAACGCCATGGGTGACACCGTACGTACAAACGCAAACACGGTGTCGGCCAGCCCCCACCCGGCTGGCCGGGGTGTGACGCGAACAACGAGGATGGACACATGAAACAGGAGCAGCCAGTCGTAATCGTCGGCGGCCAGGACGGCGACATCACCGAGATGGTCGAGCAGCCGGCGAAGGTCATGCGGATCGGCACGATGATCAAGCAGCTGCTGGAGGAGGTGCGGGCGGCACCCCTGGACGAGGCGAGCCGCAACCGCCTCAAGGAGATCCACAAGCGGTCGATCGAGGAGCTGGAGGACGGGCTCGCGCCGGAGCTGCGCGACGAGCTGGAGCGGCTGTCGCTGCCGTTCACCGAGGACGGCACGCCGTCCGACGCGGAGCTGCGGATCGCGCAGGCCCAGCTGGTCGGCTGGCTGGAGGGCCTCTTCCACGGCATCCAGACCGCCCTGTTCGCGCAGCAGATGGCGGCACGCTCCCAGCTGGAGCACATGCGCGGTCGCGCGCTGCCCGCGGGCAGTGGCGAGGGCCAGGACGGCGGACCGGGAACCAAAGGAACCGGGCAGTACCTCTAACCCGATCGTGGGCCCTAGCATGCGGCCCACTACCGAAAGTGGTGTGAGGAGTCGAACGTGCTCGACAAAGTTCGCAGGAGTCTGGAACCCGGCTTCTTCCGCAAGGCCCTCCGCGACCGGCTGGTGCGAGCCGTGGAGGACGCGGTCCGCCCCTACCACCAGATCCAGCAGGGGCGCATCGACGACCTCCAGCACCAGCTCAACGAGGCGCTGCGCTACCAGGGTGACCGGATCGCGGAGCTGACGGCGAACTACGAGCACCGCGAGCGCAGGGACCTGCTGTTCGCGGCCGAACGGGACGCGGCTGCGGACAGCGCCCGGTTCGCGCTGGAGCACATGCCCACGGCGCCGAGCTTCCCCGACCCGCACGCCACGCTGCACCACGCGCTGAGCCTGGTGGACGGGGAGGGCATGGTGCTGGAGTTCGGCGTGTACACCGGCACCACGCTGAAGATCATCGCCAGTGCCTCCGAGGGCCGCGAGGTCTACGGGTTCGACTCCTTCACCGGGCTGCCGGAGGACTGGCGCACCGGGTTCTCGGCGGGCGCGTTCGGCGTCGAGCAGCTGCCGGACGTGCCGGGCGCCGAGCTGGTCGCGGGCTGGTTCGACGACACGCTGCCGGGCTTCGTCGCCGAGCACGCGGGCCCCGTCGCGTTCCTGCACGTCGACTGCGACCTCTACTCCTCCACCAAGACGGTGCTGGAGCACGTGGGGCCGCGGCTGCGCGCCGGTTCGGTGGTGCTGTTCGACGAGTACTTCAACTACCAGGGCTGGCGGGACCACGAGTACCGGGCCTGGATGGAGTACGTGGAAGAGACCGGAATCCGGTTCAGCTACGAAGGGTACTCGGCCGACCACGAGCAGGTGATCGTCAAGATCACCGGCGTTCCCGCCGATTCCGGACGTTGACCTCCCCGTGACCGACCGGGGGCGAGGTCTCCGTGAACTCGCCGGTACGCTCAGTCCTCGTGCAAGCCACCAGTACGCTCGACCATCCCGAGGCACCCCCTGCCGCGAACTCCAGGACGTTCGCCCGCGCCTTCGAGGACATCAAGACGGCCTGGCAGCACCGGGAGCTGTGGGGCCATCTGGGCTGGCAGGACATCAAGCAGCGCTACCGCCGGTCGGTCATCGGGCCGCTGTGGATCACCATCTCGATGGGGACCACGGCGCTCGCCCTCGGCCTGCTGTACTCGCAGCTGTTCGGTGAGAGCATCTCGACGTTCCTGCCCTACGTCACCGTCGGTTTCGTCATCTGGGGGTTCATCCTCGGCTGCGTGAACGAGGGCACCGAGGTCTTCATCGCCAACGAGGGCCTCATCAAGCACCTCCCGGCGCCGATCACGGTGCACGTGCTGCGACTGGTGTGGCGGCAGACGCTGTTCTTCCTGCACAACCTCGTCGTCTACTTCGCGGTGCTGGCGATCTTCTTCACGACGCTGAGCCAGCAGTACATGATGGGCAACGACCCGGAGCCCAAGCCCGGTGTCGGCTGGGAGATCCTGCTCGCGGTCCCCGGTTTCGCGCTGCTCGCGATCAACGGCGTCTGGATCGCCCTGCTCTTCGGCATCATCAGCACCAGGTTCCGCGACATCCCGCCGGTCGTGCACAGCTTCATCAACCTGGTGTTCTTCATGACGCCGATCGTCTGGCACGCCGGTGTGCTCAACAAGGTCAGCGGCGGCGACGGTGGCTGGCGCGTCCTCATCGCCGAGCTCAACCCGGTGTACCACTACCTCGAGGTCGTCAGGGCGCCCCTGCTCGGCCACGTCGTCGACTGGCACCACTGGGCGATCGTCGGCGGCCTCACCGTCGTCGGCTGGACGCTCGCGCTCATCGCACTGCGCAACTGGCGCGCTCGCGTCTCTTACTGGGTCTAGAGGAGGTCGGCACCCCATGGTCAGCATCAACGTCTGGAACGCGTCCGTCGACTTCCCGATCTTCGACGCGAAGTCGAGGTCGCTGAAGAAGCTCGCGCTCGGCAAGGTCGGCGGCAAGATCGGCTCCGAGGGCCGCGTCCCGATCATCGAGGCGCTGCACGACATCACGCTGTCGCTCAAGCACGGCGACCGCGTCGGCCTGATCGGGCACAACGGCGCCGGCAAGTCGACGCTGCTGCGCCTGCTCGCGGGCATCTACGAGCCGACCCGCGGCAGCCAGCGGATCGTCGGCAAGGTCGCGCCGGTCTTCGACCTCGGCGTCGGCATGGACCCGGAGATCTCCGGGTACGAGAACATCATGATCCGCGGCCTGTTCCTCGGGATGACCCGCAAGGAGATGGAGAAGCGGGTCGACGACATCGCCGAGTTCACCGAGCTGGGCGACTACCTGCAGATGCCGCTGCGCACGTACTCGACCGGTATGCGCGTGCGCCTGGCGCTGGGCGTCGTCACCTCCATCGACCCGGAGATCCTGCTGCTCGACGAGGGCATCGGCGCGGTCGACGCGGCGTTCATGGCGAAGGCCCGCGACCGCCTCAAGGACCTCGTGAAGCGGTCCGGCCTGCTCGTGTTCGCGAACCACTCCGACGAGACGCTGCTCGACTTCTGCGACAGCGCGATCTGGATGGACGAGGGCCGCGTCAAGATGCACGGCGGCCTGCGCGAGGTGCTCACCGAGTACAAGGGTCACGACCCGTTCGAGCGGATGAGCGCGGAACAGCTGGCCAGGCTCGGCTACTCCTCCCCCGTCCTCAGTGGAAATGGCGGCGAATAGACCGTGAACCTCCAGGCACTGCCCAAGGGCTCCGTCGTCGCGGTGGTGGTGACCCGCCACCGCAGGGAGCTGCTCGCCGAGTCGCTCAAGGCGCTGGCCACCCAGACACGGGTCCCCGACCACCTGGTCGTCGTCGACAACGGCCCCGACCAGCCCGTCGACGACCTCGTGGAGCAGTGCCCGCTTCCCACCACGTACCTGCCGTCGCACCGCAACCTCGGTGGCGCCGGCGGGTTCGCGCTGGGCATCCTGCACGCGCTCTCGCTGGGCGCGGACTGGGTGTGGCTCGCGGACGACGACGGCCGCCCGGCCGACGAGAACGTGCTGGCCGTGCTGATGGAGGAGGCGGAGCGGCGCAAGCTCGCCGAGATCTCCCCCGTCGTCACGAACATCGACAGCCCGGACAAGCTGGCGTTCCCGTTGCGCCGCGGCCTCACGTGGAAGCGTTCGGCCGCCGACCTCGGCACGGACTTCCTGCCGGGCATCGCGTCGCTGTTCAACGGCGCGCTGTTCCGCGCCTCGACGCTCGACGTGGTGGGCGTGCCGGACTACCGGCTGTTCTTCCGCGGCGACGAGGTGGAGATCCACCGCAGGATGGTCCGCTCCGGCCTGCCGTTCGGCACGTCGCTGCGGGTCGCCTACGTGCACCCGGACGGCTCGGACGAGTTCAAGCCGATGCTGGGCGGCAAGTTCCACGCGCAGGACCCGGAGAACCCGGTCAAGCGGTACTACACCTACCGCAACCGCGGCTACCTGCTGTCGCAGCCGGGCATGCGGAAGCTGGGCGCCCTGGAGGTGTTCCGCTTCGGCCTGTACTTCCTCGCGGTGAAGCGCGACCCGAAGGCGTTCGTCGAGTGGCTCAAGCTCGTGCGTCTCGGCCAGCGGGAACGCTTCTTCCGCAAGTGATCCGATAGGGCGACACCCGTCCCGCACTTCCCGTGATCGCTCGCGCACGCGGCGTGTCCGGAGTAAGACGGGACGGGTGATCTCCCGACGCAGACTTCTTTCGCTGGCCGGTGCGAGCGCGTTGCTCGCCGCGTGCGGGTCGAACACCGGCAGAGGTGGCGACGCCCAGGCCCTCAAGCAGTGGTACCACGCCTACGGCGAACCGGGCGTGCAGCAGGCCGTGGAGCGGTACGCGCAGGCGTACTCCAAGACTCCGGTCGACGTGCAGTGGAACCCCGGCGACTACGACTCCAAGCTCGCGACGAGCCTGCTGTCCGACGGCGGGCCGGACGTCTTCGAGTCCACCACGCAGGTCAGCTCGGTGCGCGCGGGCCAGCTCGTGCCGCTCGACGACGTCCTGGGTGACGCGCGGAGCGACTTCACGCGGTCGATCCTGGAGACGCACACGGTCGACGGGAAGGTCTACGGCATCCCGCAGGCCGTCGACATGCAGATGCTCTTCTACCGCAAGAGCATGCTCGCCGCCGCCGGCGTGCAGCCGCCGTCCACTGTGGACGAACTGGTCGACGCGGCGCGGCGGCTCACCCGCGACGGCGTGAAGGGGCTCTTCGCGGGCAACGACGGCGGTGGCGGTGTCCTGGGCGGGCCCGCGCTGTGGTCGGCGGGCCTCGACTACGTGCGCGACCACCAGGTCGGCTTCGACGACCCCCTCGCGGCACAGGCGATCGGCAAGCTCCGCGACCTCTACGCCGGCGGCGGCCTGCTGCTCGGGGCTGTGAAGGACTGGGCGGAGCCGGACGCGTTCACGCAGGGGCTCGTCGCCATGCAGTGGACCGGCCTGTGGGCTGTTCCGGCGGTGCGGGAGGCGCTCGGCGACGACTTCGGCGTGCTGCCGTTCCCGAAGCTCGGCGACGGCGGCGCACCCTCCGTGCCGGTCGGCGCGTTCGGGGCGATGGTCAACGCGAAGTCGAAGAAGGTCGACGAGGCCAAGGAGTTCGTGCGCTGGCTCTGGGTCGAGCGGACCGACTACCAGGAGGACTTCAACCTGGGCTACGGCTTCCACATCCCGCCGCGGGAGAGCCTCGCGCGGAAGACGGAGAAGCTGACCACCGGCCCGGCGGCCGACGCGGTGAAGTTCGTGCGGGACAACGCGAAGGCGTCCAACCCGCCCGACTGGACGTCGGTGATGCGCACCGCGTTCAACGACGCCGTGTCCCGGGTCGTGCGTGATGGCGCGCCTGCCGACCAGGAGCTGCGCGGCGCCGCGGAGAAGGTGCGGGACGAGCTGAAGCGCCTGTACGGATGAAGAACGGGCGGGCGTTCTGGCTGTTCGTCGGCCCGTTCGCGGCGGGGCTGCTCGTGTTCGTCTACGTGCCCATCGGGTGGAGCGTGCTGCTGTCGTTCTTCGAGGCACGCAACACGGTGACGCCCAGCGAGTTCGTGGGACTGCGCAACTACGCCGACATGCTCACGGACCGGCCGTTCCTCGCGAGCCTGGGCACGTTCAGCGTGTTCGCGGCGTTCATCGTGCCGCTGACGTTCGTGCTGGCGCTCGCGCTCGCGTTGCTGGTGAACCAGATCAGCTTCATGCAGGCGTTCTTCCGCTCGGTGTTCTTCCTGCCGACGGCGTGCTCCTACGTCGTGGCGTCGCTGGTGTGGAAGCTGTCGATCTTCAACGGCGTGCGGTTCGGCCTCGCGAACACGGTGCTGGGGTGGTTCGGCGCCGAACCGGTCGCGTGGACGGTCTCGACGTCGCCGCCCTGGTACTGGCTCGTGCTGGTGACGCTGCGGCTGTGGTTGCAGCTCGGGTTCTACATGATCCTGTTCATCGCGGGGCTGCAACGGATTCCGCGCCACCTCTACGAGGCCGCGTGGATCGACGGAGCTTCTCGCGGCTGGCAGACGTTGCGGTACATCACGATGCCGCAGCTGCGCACCACGTCGGTGGCCGTGCTGCTGTTGCTGCTCATCGCGGCGTACCAGGCGTTCGACGAGTTCTACAACGTGCTGGGCACCGACCGCGGCTACCCGCCGTTCGCGCGGCCACCGTTGATCTACCTCTACTACACGGCGCTGGGTTCGGGCGGGCAGGACTTCGGGCACGGCAGCGCGGGCGCGGTGCTCCTGACGCTGCTGATCGCGGGCGTGACCTTGGCGCAGGGCAGGGTGATCACGCGGTGAAGGCCCTCCGGTACCTCGCGCTGTCCGTGGCGGCCGTGCTGTTCCTCGTGCCGTTCTACCTCGTGCTGCGCAACGGCCTGGCGACCGAGCAGGAGATCACCGCGCCGTCCTGGACGTTCTGGCCGGAGGAGGTCCACTGGGAGAACTTCGCCGAGCTGCTCGCCAACCCTGCTGTGCCGCTCGTCCGCAGCATGGTCAACTCGCTGGTGGTCGCGGTGTTGCAGACGGCAGGACAGCTGCTGCTCTGCGGGCTCGCGGGCTACGGGCTCGCACGCATCCCCTACCGGTACGCCAACGTGGTGCTCTACCTCGTCGTCGCGACGCTGATGATCCCGGCGGCGGTCACGTTCGTGCCGACGTTCGTCGTCGTCTCCACGCTCGGCTGGGTGTCCGACCTGCGCGGGCTGGTGGTGCCGGGGCTGTTCAGCGGGTTCACCGCTTTCCTGTTCCGCCAGTACTTCCTGAACTTCCCGCGCGAGCTGGAAGAGGCGGCGCGGATCGACGGGCTCGGGCACTGGGGCACGTACTGGCGGATTGTCGTGCCGAACTCGAAGGGGTTCTTCGCGGCGCTCGGCGTCATCGCGTTCGTGACGAGCTGGAACCAGTTCCTGTGGCCGCTGGTGATCGCGCAGGACCAGGACTCGTGGACCGTCCAAGTGGCGCTTTCGACGTTCCTGACCTCGCAGTCGATCGACGTCGTGCAGCTCTACCTGGCCGCCGCGATCTCGATCTCACCACTCGTCGTCGTTTTCGTCGCAATGCAACGGCTGCTCGTCCGCGGAGTCGCGGAAACGGGCATCAAGGGATGAACGAAAGGGGCCCCGTCGCGAAAAACGACAGGGCCCCTCGTCCGCCGGAAAAGATCAGTCGTCGAGCGAGCCCGAAAGCGGCGTGCTCTCGGTGAAGAACGGCGCGATCTTGTTCTCGAACACGGTCAGCGCGGCGCCGATCGCCATGTGCATGTCGAGGTACTTGTAGGTGCCCAGCCGGCCACCGAAGATCACGTTGCGCTCGGCGGCCTCCGCCTTCGCCAGCTCGCGGTAGCGCTCCAGCTTGGTGCGGTCCTCGGGCGTGTTGATCGGGTAGTACGGCTCGTCGTCGTTCTCCGCCGCACGGGAGAACTCGCGGACGATGACCGTCTTGTCCTTCGGGTACTCCTCGCGCTCCGGGTGGAAGTGGCGGAACTCGTGGATGCGGGTGTACGGGACGTCCGCGTCGTTGTAGTTCATGACCGCCGTGCCCTGGAAGTCGCCGATCGGCAGGACTTCCCGCTCGAAGTCGAGCGTGCGCCAGCCGAGCCGGCCCTCGGAGTAGTCGAAGTAGCGGTCCAGCGCGCCCGTGTAGACGACCGGCACGCCCGCCGGGATCTGCTCACGCACGTCGAAGAAGTCCGTGGACAGCTGCACGTCGATGTTCGGGTGGTCCGCCATCTTCTCCAGCCACGCGGTGTAGCCGTCCTTCGGCAGACCCTCGTAGGTGTCGTTGAAGTAGCGGTTGTCGAAGGTGTAGCGCACCGGCAGGCGGGCGATGACCGCCGCGGGCAGCTCCTTCGGGTCGGTCTGCCACTGCTTGGCGGTGTAGTCCCTGATGAACGCCTCGTACAGGGGACGGCCGACCAGCGAGATCGCCTTCTCCTCGAGGTTCTTGGCATCCTTCGAGTCGATCTCGGAAGCCTGCTCGGCCACCCACGCCTTGGCGTCCTCCGGCGACATGTAGCGGCCGAGGAACTGCGACAGCAGGCCCAGGCCCATCGGGAACTGGTACGCCTGGCCGTCGTGCATGGCGAACACGCGGTGCTGGTAGCCGGTGAACTCGGTGAACTGGTTGACGTAGTCCCACACGCGCTTGTTGGACGTGTGGAACAGGTGCGCGCCGTAGCGGTGCACCTCGATGCCGGTCTCCGGCTCCATCTCGGAGTAGGCGTTCCCGCCGATGTGGTCACGTCGCTCGATCACCAGCACGCGCTTGTCGAGTGTGCTGGCGGCGCGTTCGGCGACGGTGAGGCCGTAGAAACCGGATCCGACGACAATCAGGTCATAACCCGCGAGATTCACGCCCGCAGATTACAAGGACCCCCCGGCGCGAATCCGCCGAGGGGCCCTGCGCGCAATTGATCTCGGATCAGAGAACCGAGCGCGGCATCTTGGGCTTCGGGTTGAACGCGATGCCCTCGACGACCTTGCGGAACAGCTTAGCCCGAATGGACCAGGGAACGTTGCCGTGGCGCAGGCCCTGCACGAGACGCGCGAGGAACTTGAGCCAGGACACCGGGTTCTCGTGGTGCAGCCGGAACGACGACTCGTTGCGGGCGCCGTACTCGAACTTCCACAGGTTGGAGGCGTTCACGTCGCCGAAGTTCACGCCGCGGTTCTGGCCGAGGTCGTGCACGACGACACTGCGCAGCACCTGCACGCCGGGACCGGCCTTGGTGATGCGCAGGGTGTACTCCTGGTCGTCGAACCAGATGAAGTACTCCGTGAGCGGCAGGCCGAACTTGGTGAGCGCCCAGCGCGGGAACAGCACCGAGACGAACGAGCAGTGCGTGACCAGGACGTTCTCCTGGCCCTTCGCGATCAGCTTGCCCCAGTCCCAGGTGGTGCCGGGGTTGTTCATCTCGCAGATGTTGCCGTCGACCCACTTGACCAGCGAGCAGGCGTACGGCAGCTGCATGCCCATCGCCTCTTCGGCCTTCGCGTGGCCGTTGAGCAGCTCCTCGAGGGCGTCCGAGTTGGCGTAGCAGTCGTCATCCATGATCCAGATGAAGTCCGCGCCGAGCTCGTAGCTCTTGTTCATGCCCGTCGCGAAGCCACCGGCGCCACCGGTGTTGTCCTTGAGCCGCACGACGACGACGCCGTCGATCTGCTCGTACTCCTTCAGCACCTCGTCGGTGCCGTCGGTGGAGGCGTTGTCGACGATGACGACCCACTCGGGACGGCGGGTCTGCGCGAGGACGTGGTCGAGGACCTTTGTGAGCTTGTCCTTGCGGTTGTAGGTGACGACAACGGCGGCGACAGTGCTCACTTGAGCCATCCTTGGTAGAGGTCGCGCGTCCAGTCCTCGGCCCGCGGCAGCTTCGCGAAGGCTTCGGCCTTGGCTGCCTGCTCGTCGAGCCAGGTCTTGCGCTGGTCGGGAGAGGTCATCATGGTGCGGATCCGGGCCGCGGCGGCCTGGACGAAGGAGTACGGGTGACGCGGGCACAGCAGGTCGTCGGCGATCAGCGACGACTGCGAGCCGACGTCCGCCGACACGACGGGCACGCCCGCGGCCGTCGCTTCGAAGGACGTGAGGGTGAGCCCTTCGTTGTCCGATGAGATGACGAGCACATCGGAGTCGCGGAAGGTGTCGCTCACCGGGCGGTCGGCGCCGCGCAGCTCGACCGCGTCGCCCAGGCGGGCGCGCAGGCTGTTCACCTCGGCGGCCAGCTCTCCGTGGCCGTGGACGATGAACCGCACCTCGCGCGGCGAGCTCTTCTTCAGCTCGGCGGCCAGCTGCAGGAACAGGTACGGGCGCTTCTGCTGCGTGAACCGGCCGACGAACGACACCGTGAACGGGTTGCTCTCGGCCTCGTCGGAGCCGCCGACGGCGATGCCGCCGGTGGTGAGGCCCGCGAGGGTCGCGAAGACGACCTTCTCGGCCGGCAGCCCGTGCTTGCCGACCAGGTAGTCGCGCAGCTGCGGCGAGATCACGTGGTGCCGGTCGATCATGTTCGACAGCCGCACGGAGATGTCGACGAACCCGCCGGTGCGCCACTCCAGGACGTGCAGCGAGTCGACGACCGGGATGTCCGGGCGGATCGACTTGATCCACGGCAGCTTGTCGTAGAGCCACGTGCAGTGGTGCAGGTGGATGCCGCGCACGTCGTACATCGACAGCAGGCCGTTGAGGAACGCGGACTCCTGCTTCGGGTCCAGCGGCAGCGTCAGCGGCACGACGAGCGCGCCGTCGAGCTCCGGCCGGGTGATCCACTCCTGCGCGGAGTCGCGGTCGGTGACCACGATCGGCGTGAAGCCCGCCTCCTTGGCGAGGCGGATCGTGTCGACCGCCCAGCGCTCGGCACCGCCCAGCTCCAGCCAGTGCAGGCCGAACAGGATCGCGGGCTGGTCGCCGTGCGGGGTGGCCTCCGCGCCGCGGGTGAGGCGCACGGGCGCCTTGCGCGGGATGTCGCGGCCCTTGCGCTCGACCATGTCCGTGCGGAACTGGCGCAGCGCGTCGAACTGGACGGGCGCGAGGAAGCGGACCGCCTTGCGGGCCTTGCCCAGCACACCGGTCAGCTGGTGGTAGGCGGTCACCGACTGGGGCGCCCCGCCGACGTCGACGGCGATGTCGACCAGGCCGTCCGCGGGCGAGTGGTCCGAGGTGGTGTGCACGAGGCTGCGCACGACCAGGGAGCCGACGACCTCGCGGTCGTCCTCCCACTCGATCGTCGTGCGGTCCTCGTCGGTGAGCGCGGGCATGGTGCCCGCCGGCCCGCGCAGGACCGTGAGGCGGAACGTCTGCCCCGGTCCTGCGAGCGCGTAGAAGTTGGCGGCACCCTCGACGAGGCGGCGTTCCCGGCCGTCGAGGAGAGCATCGCCGTCGCTCAGGCCGACACCGCTGTCGTCGAGGACCTCGAACACAGCGGTCGGCTTCTGGTTTCTTGGCTTGTCCGTCACGTCTCTCGGGTGGGGTTGATCCACGCTCACCGCGAATGGGGAGCCGAGCGAAGCCGATGGTACCGGCAGTGAGGCACTGCCCCCGCGCAAGCACCCGGCTAGCCCGTTCAGCTCAGCAACCGTGACTCCACGTCGCCGAAATCACCGCCGACCTCTCGGAATCACTCGTTCGCGGTGGCATTCTCCCTCAGTCCGCGACGCAACGCGGTCGTTCTGCGCTCTCCGCCGGGCCCCTGCCACGCCGTCCGGCGCGGTCGAGCCGCAGCTCTCCCACCAGGCCCTCCGAGGCAGCCGAGGTCTCCGATGTCACAGCTCACCCATGCCGGCTACCTGGCGCTGCGAAGATTCCCGGCCCTCGACGGGCTGCGGGCCGTCGCCGCGGTGCTGGTGGTGTTCGAGCACTTCGGCGGCAAGACCTGGCACCCCGTCGCGGGCTGGCTCGGCGTGCAGCTGTTCTTCGTCCTGTCCGGCTTCCTCATCACGACCCTCGCCCTGCGCGAAGAGAGCCGCCGGGGCCGCGCGTCCGTGCGCAACTTCTACCTCCGGCGGGTCTTCCGCCTGATGCCCGTCTACTACGTCGTCCTCGGCGCGACGGCGTTGCTCTACTACTGGCGCGACGAGTGGCAGCTGACCGCGATGGCGGAGGTGCTGCCCTACTACGCGACGTTCAACAACGAGTACATCGCCTACGGGCACGTCTTCGGCCACTCGTGGACGCTGGCCATCGAGCAGAAGTTCTACCTCGTGTGGCCGCTGCTCGCGTTCGCCGCCGGTGTCGTCCCGCTGCGCCGCCGCCTCGGCATCACGTTCGGCGTGATCGCCCTGCTCGTGGCCGCCATGACCGTGCCGTTCTACACCTACGGCACGTCGTCCTACATCGTGATCCTGATGGGCTGCGCGCTCGCGATCGTGCTGCACGACCCGCGGGGCTTCGCGCTGCTGCGCGGCCTGACCCGGCCGTGGCTGGGCTTCGTCTTCCTCCCGCTGCTCGTGGCCGTGCAGCTCTCCGCGCCGTGGCAGATCAGGCTCACCAACGCCGACACGTCCGCCGTCCTCTCGTACGCGCTGGTCATGTGCCTGCTGCTGCCGAGCCTGCTGGGCGGCGGCCCGCTCGTGCGGTTCTTCAGCACGCGGCCGATGAGGTTCGTCGGTGAACGGTCCTACTCGCTCTACCTCGTCCAGCAGTTCGCGGCGATCTTCGTCATGGCGACGTTCCCGATGTTCCGCGTCGAACGCACCCTCACCGCCCTGGTCGTCACGGTGGTGGCGCTGCTCATGGCCGACCTGCTCTTCCGCTGGGTCGAACAGCCGATGATCGAGGTGGGCCGCCGGGTGGTCGCACGGCTCGACCGGCGGGCGAAGGCCCAGGTCGGCGCGCCGCCCGCGGTCGAACAGGTACCCCTGCCCGTGCCGAATCCGGCGTAGGACGTGGCCAGTACCCTCAGCGCCATGCCTGCACCGGCCAACGGCGTCAGCCCGAAGTTCGTGTCCGCTCGCGGTGAGATCCTGCCCCTCACCGGCTTGCGCATCGTCGCGGCGCTGTGGGTCGTCGTCTTCCACCTGCGCGGCAACATCGCGAGCGAGTACCCCGGTGTGGCCAAGGTGCTGTGGCCGATCCTGCACAACGGCGACCTGGGCGTCGACCTGTTCTTCGGGCTCAGCGGGTTCGTGCTCACCCTCAACTACGTCGACAAGATGGGTCACAAGGTCGACCGGGCCAAGACCAGGATGTTCTTCTGGGCCCGGCTCTCCCGCGTGTGGCCGGTGTACTTCGTCACTTTGAACATCGCCGCGCTGTGGCACGGCGGGCTGCTCGCGCTCGGCAGCGAGGACCCGGTCGCACCCGACGAGTTCACGGTCCTCAGCTACCTGCGGCAGCTGTTCATGGTCGTGCTGTGGACCTCACCGGACGCCGACCGGCTCACCTGGAACGGCCCCGCCTGGTCGGTGAGCGCCGAGTGGTTCGTGTACTGCCTGTTCCCGTTCCTCGTGCTGCTGCTCGCCCGCGTCGGCCGGGTCGCCCGCAACCGCCAGCTCATGGTGCTCGCGATGGTGGCCGTGTTCCCCGTCGTGATCTTCACCGCGGCCGGTGGCGGCCTCTACGGCATCGACTACACGTGGATGATGCGCCTGCTCGGCGCGTTCGTCGCCGGCAGCCTGATGTGCCTGGTGCTGCGCCGCATCCCGCGCACCCGCAGGACCGACCGCGCGGGCACCGTCTGGTCGTACGTCCTGATCGCCGGCCTCGTCGCGATCATGTACGGCGCGCACGCCGTCGACCGGCCGAACGCCGCCGTGCTCGTCGTCTTCCTCTTCCCGCCGCTGCTGCTCGCCCTCGCGATGGCCAGCGGCGGCCCCGCCCGCCTGCTGTCGTACCAGCCGGTCGTGACCGGCGGCCACTACTCCTACAGCGTCTACCTCGTGCACATGCTGATCATCGAGGTGGTCTGGAAGGCCCAGTCGGTGTGGCCGGGCGTGCTCGGTGGCGGCCAGCTCGCGTTCCACGTCCTCGTTCCGCTGCTCCCGGTCGTCGTGTGCGTCGCCGGCTACCTGATGTGGCGGTTCGTCGAGGAGCCCGCGCGCAAGAAGATGCGCCGCATGGTCGACACGCCGCTCACCCCGGTCACCGTGTCGCCCCCGCCCGTGGAGCCCGCGGGCGACCGGGTGCCCGAAAAGGTCTGATCGGCTCCGCGAATACAGTGGGTGCCGTCCCGCGTGCTCAGCGGGTCTACTGAAAGGCAAACCCGATGAGTGCGCAGGTAAGCGTGTTGGGCGTCCTGCTGCCCCTGGTGCTGGTCCCCGGTCTGCTGATCGGCCTGGCGGCGGGCCTGCGCGGCTGGGCGCTGGCCGCCACCGCCCCGTTGCTCACCTACGGCGTCGTCGCCGTCTCCGCCCCGGTCGTCCCGGTGCTCCTCGGCCGGTGGTCGATCTGGGGCATGCTGCTCGCGACCGCCGTGATCGCGCTGATCGTGCTGGGCGCCCGGCTGCTCACCCGCCGCTGGGGTGGCGCCGAGACCAAGCTCGTGCCGTGGCAGCTGTGGCAGCACGCGGGCATCGCGGGCGCCGTGCTGGTCGCCGCCGCTCTCGGCGTGTTCATCACCGCACGCGCGACGCACGGCCTGACGGACGTCCACCAGTTCTGGGACGCGATGTTCCACGCCAACGCGGTGCGGTTCATCGAGGAAACCGGTCAGTCGAACCCGCCCGCGCTGCGCAACATCAACGACTTCGCCAACACGGGCTTCTTCTACCCCAACGGCTTCCACGTCGTCGCCGCCACCGCGCTCGGCGTCACCGGCGCCCCGATCACCGTCGTGCTGAACTCGATGGCCGCCCTGCTCGCCGGCCTGGTGTCGCTGAGCGTCGCCGCCGTCATCCGCGTCGCCGGGGGCCGCCCGCTGCTCGCCGGCTCCGCCGCGCTGGCCGCCGCCCTGTTCTCGGCCTTCCCGTACGACCTGGAGTTCTTCGGCCCGATCTGGCCGTTCGGCACGGGTCTCGCGCTGATGCCCGCGTTCCTCGCGCTGTTCATCACCATGCTCGACCGGCGCCGCTGGTCGCTGGTGCTGCCGGCCGCCCTCGGCTTCTGCGGGCTCGTCTCACTGCACCCGAGCGTGACGCTGACCGGCATCATCTTCGGCACGTGCTACCTGGTGCAGCGCTGGGTCGTGGCCCGCAAGGTGTCGCTGCCCGAGCTCGGCCTGCTCGTCGTCACCGGGGTCATCGCCGGCGTCAACGCCGTCCCGCAGCTGCTCGGCATGGCGGGCACCGCGTCGAGCGGCACGTTCGAGTGGCCGCTGTACGCCAACGCCGCCGACGCCCTCGGCCAGCTGTTCTTCCTCGGCCACGAGGCACAGCGCCCGCAGTGGTGGCTCGTCGCCCTGATGATCCTCGGCCTCGTCGGCATCAAGGGCCTGCGCCCGATGTACTGGTGGCTCGCGGGCGGCGTCGTCTTCTCCGGCCTGTTCGTCCTCACCACCTCCTACAAGGGCCAGCTCGTCGCCCTGCTCACCGGCTTCTGGTGGAACGACAGGTGGCGCTTCGCCGCGATCGTCGTCGTCGCCATGACCGTGCTCGCGGGCCACGGCGTCGTCGTCGCACGCGACGGCCTGGTGGCCCTGTTCCGCCGCTTCCCGATCGGCACCGCGCCGTGGCTCCGCCTCGCCGCCGCGGTCGTCGTCGTCGGCCTGCTGGCCGCGCTCACCGACGGCTTCTACCAGGGCCGCAACGTGCAGCGCATCGCCGGCGCCTACACCGGCCCGACCACCGTGACCGAGGCCGAACGCGACGCGATGGACCGCCTGCCGGAGCTGGTCGGCGAGGACGACCTCGTCATGAACGACGCGGCGGACGGGTCGGCGTGGATGTGGGCCCTCGAAGAGGTGCGCCCCGTCTTCGGGCACGCGCTGAACGGCGTGGCCGAACCGAAGGTCGTCGGAGAGGACCGGGCGGAGCTGTTCACGTCGTTCAACCGGCTCGACTCCGACCGGGAGGTCCGCGCGATCGTCGAGCGGCTGAAGGTGACCTACGTCTTCGAGGGCTGGGGCTTCGCCGCGCCGGGCATCGAACGGGCGCCGGGCATGCGCGGCCTCGACCAGGTGAAGTCGCTGGAGCTGGTGTTCAGCAACGAGCAGGCCAAGATCTACAAGGTGCGGCTGGACCAGGTCACCACGCCCTGAGGGCGGCCCGGCTGACGAGGCGGGGGCGGCTGCCGGCTCGGCTGCCCCGCGCGGTCACCAGCGGCGGTTCGCCACCTGCACGCCGAGCCACGCCGCGTGCCTGGCCGCCGTCGCGGCCGAGCTGACGCCGATCCGCTTCGCCACGGCCTGCTTGCTGCGGTACAGCAGCTTCGTGGCCGGACCGAGCAGGCCGCCGCGCGAGTACTGCGTGGGGTGCACGCGGTAGCCGAGCAGCTCCTCGCCGATCACGTCGCCGTCGGCCTTGGCGAGCAGCCGCAGCCACAGGTCGTAGTCCTCCAGCCGGACCAGGCGCGGGTCGAAGCCGCCGACGTCGGTGGCGAGCTGCTTGCGGACCACGATCGTCGACGTGATCAGCGGGTTGAACAGCAGCATCGTGCGGGCGAGCTCGGCGCGGCCGGTGACGGAGTGCAGCTCGCCGACCTCGGCGCCGTCCGGGTCGATCTTGTGCGCCCACGCGCCGACCAGGCCCAGGTCCGGCTGCTCGGTGAGCACCTGGACCTGCCGGGCGAGGCGGTCGGGGGTGCAGAGGTCGTCCGCGTCGAGGAACGCCACCAGGTCGTGCTTGGCCGACTCCAGGCCGATGTTGCGGCCGACGGCGGGACCGCTGCGCGGCGCGGGCGTCAGGTGCACCTGGACGCGGTCGCCGAGCACCTCGGCCGCGGCGCGGTTCTGCTCGCACTCGCCGTCGAGGACCAGCACGACCTCCCACTCCTCGTGGGTCTGCGCGGCCACCGAACGCAGCGTCTCCTCGAGGAACGAGTTCGCGGGCGCACTGGGAATCACCACGGAGACGGGCGAAGTCATGGTCGTACAGTAGGGGAGCCTCCCCATCCGTCCGAGAGGGCCTTCCACCACCGTGACCACGGCAGCTCCCACCCCGTCCGGACAGACGCGGCTCGGCGCGCTCAAGCGCGTGGTCGCGACGGGGGTCTCCCAGTCCGCGGTCGCACTCGACCAGCTCGTGTTCAGCGCGATCACCTTCGCCGTGCAGCTGGTCGCCGCGCCCGTGTCGACCGACGCCGAGTTCGGCGTGTTCTCGCTGATCGCGATCGTGCAGATCGGGCAGTGGTACCTCGGCCGCGCGATCGGCGCGGAGCCGTTGCTGGTCGCGAAGACGGTGGGCACGAACGACACGCGGGGCGTGCGCGGTGCCGCCGCGGCGTCGTTGCTGGTGGGTGTGGCGATCGGCGTGGGCTGCCTGGTCGTCGCGCTGTTCGTCGGCGGGCCCGCGCGCACGTTGCTGCTGATCCAGGCGTTCGCGTCGCCGTTCACGGCGGTGCTGGACCACTCGCGGTACGTCAACTACGCGAAGCAGAAGCCGATGCGCGCCCTGTTCACGGACGCGGCGTGGCTGGTGCTGTTCCTCGCGGCGGTGGGCACGGCGATCCTGGTCGGCGAGCTGAACGCGTCGGGCACCTACCTGCTGTGGGCGCTGGCCTGCGTGCCGCTGACGCTGGTCGCGGTGGCGCTGACGGGCACGCCGTTCTCGTTCGGCGCGGTGAAGGACTGGGTGCGGTCCCGGCGCGACCTGCTGCCCGGCTTCCTGATCGACGCCGTCTACCTGACGGCGGGCACCTGGGCGACGTTCGGCGTGACGGCCGTCGTCACCGGTCTCGACGGGCTGGGCCTGCTGCGCAAGGCGCTCGTGCCGGTCACCGCGCTGACCGTGCTGTTCATCGGCATCAGCAACTCGCTGCTCGCGCACCTCGCCGGCCGCACGCCGCGCGAGGTCGTCCGCGCCCCGATGCTGGTCTCCGGCGCCGCGGCGGCCGTGAGCGCGCTGGCCGCGCTGCTCACGCTGCTCGCACCGGCGGGCTTCATGACGACCGCGCTGGGCACGCCGTGGGAGGGCCTGCGGCCGGTCGTGCTGCTGCTGCTCGTGTACGCGTTCCTGCTGGCCACCGCCCAGACGGCGATGGTGGCGGCCAAGGCGAGCGGCCGGGCGTGGCTCGGGCCGCGGGTGCGCACCGTGCAGTTCGTGACGGAGCTGGTGCTGGTGGCCTCTCTCGGCCTCTGGCTGGGCGTCGCCGGTGTCGCGCTGGGCATGACGATCGCGTGGCTGGTGGCGGCGGCGCTGGCGTGGGGCGGCGTGCTGCGGCACGGCGACCAGGCCGCGGCCACGACCGGGTGACCGGGCGGCTAGGGTCTGCGCCGTGCACCTGGTCGACATGCCGGCCTTCTACCCGCCGCACAAGGGCGGCGTGGAGGCTTACGCCCACGAACTGCACCGCCGCCTCCTCGAGGCGAACCCGGACCTGAGGATCACGGTCTTCACCTCCGCCATCGGCGCGCCCGCGGGCACCGAGCACCTCGGTGACCGGTGGAAGGTCGTGCGCTGGCCGGGGTTCGAGATCATCTCGCACTACCCGCTGCCCAACCCCGGCTTCACGAAGCGGCTGCGCGCCGAGTGCGGCCCGGACACGGTCCTGATGACGCACACGCGGTTCTACTGGCCGCACGTGTGGGCGTCGCTGTTCGCCAAGCGCGCCAAGCTGCGGCGCCTGCACGTCGAGCACGGCTCCAGCCCGGTGCAGAGCGGCAACGCGTTCGTGCGCTTCGTGGCGTGGCTGGTGGACGCCCTGACCAGCCAGCCGGTGCTGCGCTGGGCCGACGCGATCGTGTCGGTCTCCGGGTCGGCGGGGAAGTTCGTGAAGGACCTCTCCGGCCGGGACGCGAAGGTGCTGCACCGGGGCATCGAGCTGCCGGACGACCTGGTCGCGCGGCCGGTCGAGGAGCCGCCGACGGCCGTCTTCGTCGGCAGGCTGATCAACGGCAAGGGCGTCGCGGACCTGCTCAACGCGACCGCCGAGGTGCACCGCCGGGGTCTTCCGCTGCGGCTGCGGCTGCTCGGTGACGGCCCGAACGCGGCGGAGCTGCGCGCGCTCGCGAAGTCGCTCGGCCTCGACGAGTTCGTCGAGTTCACCGGCGCCGTCGACCACGACACGGCGCTCGCCGAGATGGCGCGCGGCACGCTGTTCGTGAACCCGAGCTGGACCGAGGGCCTGCCGACCACGGTGCTGGAGGCGGCGGCGATCGGCTGCACCGTCGTGGCCACCGACGTCGGCGGCACCGCGGAGATCATCACCGACGGCGTCACGGGCAGGCTCGTGCCCGCGCGGGACGTCCCGGCGCTCGCGAACGCGCTCGAAGCCGCGGTGCGCGACCCGGAGCGGGCGGCGAAGGCCGCCAAGCTCGGCGAGATCACCAGGCAGAACTTCAGCTGGGACGCGGCCGTCGCCGAGTTCACCGGTTTGCTGGCTGGCGGCGGCGCCGCGAAGCGCTCGCGCTAGCCTTGTCCTCGTTCCCCCTCGACATTCACTTGCCTGGAGGCACCAGTGGCGGACCAGTCTGACGTCTGGCTGGTCGTACCGGTCTACAACGAGGCACAGGTGATCGCCGACGTCGTGCGCCACGCGCTGGAGACGTTCCCGAACATCGTGTGCGTCGACGACGGTAGCCGGGACGGTTCGGCCGACGCCATCCGCACGTCGGGTGCGCACCTGGTCCAGCACCCGGTGAACCTCGGCCAGGGTGCGGCGCTGCAGACCGGTGTCGAGTACGCGCGCAGCCAGCCGGGCGCCGAGTACTTCGTGACCTTCGACGCCGACGGCCAGCACCAGGTCCACGACGTGCTGAAGATGCTCGAACGCCTGCGCGCGGAGCCGTACGACATCATCGTCGGCACCCGGTTCAAGGGCGACGACTCGCACATCCCGCTGATCAAGCGCGTCGTGCTGAAGACGGTCGTCGCGATCAGCCCGCGGCTGCGCAAGCTGAAGCTGTCCGACGCGCACAACGGCCTGCGGGTGTTCAACAAGAAGGTGGCCGACGAGATGGCCATCACCCTCAACGGCATGGGCCACGCGTCCGAGATCGTCGAGATGATCGCCCGCAAGGACTGGCGGGTCACCGAGGAGCAGGTGGAGATCCTCTACACCGAGTACTCGATGTCGAAGGGCCAGTCGCTCATCAACGGCGTCAACATCCTGTTCGACTCCGCTCTCAAGACCAGTTCGAGGCGCTGACCATGCTGATCCAGTTCCTGCTCATCATCGCGGTCGTCCTGCTGCTCGTGCTGTTCCTGCGCCACCACGGCACGACGAAGACCGCGGCCGGAGTCAAGATCGGCTTCGTGCTCTTCATGGTCCTGGGCGCCGTCGCGGTGATCAGGCCGCAGTGGGTGTCGATGATCGCCGAGGTCGTCGGCGTCGGCCGCGGCACCGACCTCATGCTGTACGGGCTGATCGTCGCGTTCGGCTTCGCGACGATCAACACCTACCTGCGCTTCAAGGAGCTGGAGCTGCGGTACGCGCGGCTCGCCAGGGCGATCGCGATCCGCAGCGCCGAGACGCCGGCGGCGACGGACCCCGAGAAGTCCGCCGCCTGACCGTTCGTCACGCGGTCCGTCACGCGGTGCGGAAGTACTCCACGGTCCGCTCCGCACCGGTCTTGATGTCGACCTCGGGCACCCACCCGAGGTCGCGCGCCGCCTTCGAGGCGTCGAGCGCGGAAGCCCGCAGGTCGCCGAGGCGGGCCGGGGCGTACTCCGGGGTGTCCGGAGCGCCCGCCGCCGCGGCGACCAGGCTGTGCAGGTCCTTGTCGGACACCTGCTGACCGGTGCCGATGTTGTAGCGCTGGCCGCCGCCGTTCTCGCCGGAGGCCGCCACGAACGCGGCCACCACGTCCTCGACGAAGACGTAGTCGCGGGTGTTGCCGCCGTCGCCGAAGAGCTTCGTCGGCTTCCCCGCCAGCAGGGCGTTCGCGAAGATCGCCACCACGCCCGCCTCGCCGTGCGGGTCCTGCCGCGGGCCGTACACGTTCGCCAGCGCGAGGTGCGTGCACTCCAGGCCGTAGAGCTGGCGGTAGGTGTTCAGGTACACCTCGCCGGAGACCTTGCTGGCCGCGTACGGCGACTTCGGGTTGATCGGCACGGCCTCGGACACCGGCAGCTGCTCGGGGGTGCCGTAGATCGACCCGCCGGACGAGGCGAAGCAGACCTTGCGGACGCCCGCCTTGCGCGCCGCCTCCGCGACGTTGATCGTGCCGATGACGTTCTGCTGGGCGTCGAGGATCGGGTCCGCGACGCTGACGCGCACGTCGATCTGCGCGGCCAGGTGGTGGACAACCTCGGGCGCGAAGCCGGCGACGACGTCGGCCAGCTCCGGGCTCGCGATGTCGAGCCGGGTGAAGGAGTACCGGTCGGCGTGGGCCGGGTCGGCGGGCGCCGTGCGCGTGCCGCGCCGCAGGTCGTCGACGACGTGGACCTCGTGCCCGTCACGCAGCAGGCGGTCGACCAGGGTGGAGCCGATGAAACCGGCGCCGCCGGTCACGAGTGCACGCACGGAAACCTCTTCGAGTGGGGATCAGCCGGGTTTGCGCACAGGGTATCCAGGGCTCAGAACCACCGTTCCAGCACCATGGCGACGCCGTCCTCGGCGTTCGGGCCGGTGACCTCGTCCGCGGCGGCCTTGGCGGCCTCGTGGCCGTTGGCCATCGCCACGCCGTGCCCGGCCCACCGCAGCATCTCGACGTCGTTGGGCATGTCGCCGAACGCGATGACGTGCTCGGGCGCGACGCCGAACCGTTCCGCGACGTCCGCGAGGCCGGACGCCTTCGTGACGCCGTGCACGGACATCTCGATCAGGCCGCTGTTCGTGGAGAACGTGAGGTCCACCTCGCCGCGCAGCACCTCGTTGATCGCGGACGCCATCTCCGCGCTGGTCATGCCGCTGTGCCTGACCAGCAGCTTCGTGGCGGGACGGCCGAGCGTCTCGGCGCGGGTGAGGCCGCTGTGCGGGCCCTCCGGCCAGGGGTGGGTGTAGCTCAGCTCGGCGACGAACGTCAGCTCGTCCCGGGGCGTGCCGACCAGTTCGACGGCGTACGTGCAGTCGTCCAGGACGCTGTCGACGGCGGCCGCGATGTCGTTCAGCTGCACCGGGCTGAGGGTGCGGGCCCAGACGATCTCGTCGCGGCCGATGTCGTAGAGGACCGCGCCGTTCGCGCACACGGCGAGCCCGTCGAGTCCGGCCTCCGCGGCGATGCGCGGAATCCAGCGCGGCGGCCGTCCCGTGGCCAGCACGAACGGCACGTCCGCGGCGAGCACGCGGGAGACGACCTCCGCGGTGCGGGGGCTCACGGACTCCAGCGGGGTGAGCAGGGTTCCGTCGACGTCGGAGGCGACCAGGCGAGGTTGTTCCACACCGCCATCTTGCCTCGTCGGTAACCTGAGCCAAGTTCGTCGCGGGCTGAACCGCTGGCTACGGTACGTCGGTGCGCGCTGGAATCGTGATTCTCCCGGAACACCGATGGTGGATCGCCGAACCCAAGTGGCGCGCGGCCGAGGAGTACGGCTTCCACCACGCGTGGACCTACGACCACCTCGGCTGGCGCACGCTGGTGGACGGCCCCTGGTTCGGAGCGGTCCCGACGCTGACGGCGGCGGCGCTCGTCACCTCCCGCATCCGGCTCGGCACGTTCGTCGCGAGCCCGAACTTCCGCCACCCCGTGCCGTTCGCGCGGGACGTGCTGACGGTCGACGACGTCTCCGACGGGCGGTTCACGCTCGGCGTCGGCGCAGGTGGGGCGGGGTACGACACGGTGGTGACCGGCGCGAAGCCGTTGCTGCCGGGCGACAGGACCGCGCGGTTCGGCGAGTTCGTCGAGCTGCTCGACCAGTTGCTGGTCCGCGACCGCACGACGTGGGAGGGCCGGTTCTACTCGGCCGACGAGGCCCGCAGCGCGCCCGGCTGCGTGCAGCGGCCGCGGGTGCCGTTCGTGGTGGCGGCGAACGGCCCGAAGGCGATGGCGATCGCGGCGCGGTTCGGCCAGGGCTGGATCACCACGGGACCGGAGACCGAGGACCACGAGACGTGGTGGCGCGGCGTGGCGGAGATCTCCGAGCGGTTCACCGAGACGCTCGACACCCAGGGCCGCACGACGCGCGTGAACCGGTACCTCAACCTCGACTCGGCGCCGGTCTACTCGCTGTCCAGCGTGGAGTGCTTCGTCGACGCCGTGGGCAGGGCGGCCGAGCTGGGCTTCACCGACGTGGTGGCGCACTGGCCGCGGCACGACGGCGTGTACGCGGGCAGCGAGCAGGTCGTGGAGAACGTCGCGGCGGACGTTCTGCCGACCCTCGACCGGCAGCTGTAACGGCCGGGCGCTGAACTAGATTCCGTCATCGTGCGCTCTGTTGTGGTGATCGGTGGCGGAATCGTCGGGCTGGCCGTGGCCGCGGAACTGGCCGCGCGCGGCCTGCGCGTGACGGTGCTGGAGAAGGAGGGGCGCTGGGGCGCCCACCAGACCGGCCACAACTCGAACGTCGTGCACGCGGGCCTCTACTACAAGCCGGGCTCGTTGAAGGCGCGGATGTCCGTGGCGGGCAACGCGTCGATGGTGGCCTTCGCGCGGGAGCACGGCGTCCCGGTCGAGGTGTGCGGCAAGCTCGTCGTGGCGACGTCCGAGGAGGAGGTGCCGCGGCTGAAGGCGCTGGCCGAGCGCGCGGAGGCGAACGGCGTCCCGGCGAAGATGGTCTCCGCCGCCGAGGCGCTCGACCACGAGCCCGAGGTGGCGTGCGTGGCCGCGTTGCACGTCGAAAGCACCGGCATCATCGACTACCCGGCCGTCTGCGCCGCTCTCGTGCGGCTGCTCGACGGCCACGACCTGCGGCTGCGCTCCCCCGCCCTGGCGATCAGGACCTCCGGCGGCGCCGTCGAGGTCGCCACGCCGCAGGGGGTCGTGCGGGCCGACGCGCTGGTGAACTGCGCGGGCCTGCAGAGCGACCGGGTCGCCCGGCTCGCCGGGCTCTCGCCGCGGGCGAAGATCGTGCCGTTCCGCGGCGAGTACTACGAGCTCAAGCGCACCGAGCTGGTGCGCGGGCTGATCTACCCGGTGCCCGACCCGACGCTGCCGTTCCTCGGCGTGCACCTCACCCGGATGCTCGACGGCTCGGTGCACTGCGGCCCGAACGCGGTGCTCGCGCTGCGCCGCGAGGGCTACCGGTGGCGGGACGTGTCGCCGTCCGACGTCGCCGACATCGCCCGGTTCCCCGGCGCGTGGCGGCTGGCCCGCAAGTACGCGCGGACCGGCGTCGAGGAGGTGCTGCGCTCGCTCTCGCGCAAGCGCTTCGCCGCCTCGCTCGCCCGGCTCGTGCCCGCCGTGCGCGAGGACGACCTGGTGCGCGCGGAGAGCGGCGTGCGGGCCCAGGCGATGCTGCCGGACGGGTCGCTCGTCGACGACTTCCTGGTCGAGACCGCACCACGCCAGGTGCACGTGCTCAACGCGCCGTCACCGGCGGCGACGGGCTCGCTGGAGATCGCGAAGCACGTCGCCGGCCAGGTGATCGCTAGCGGGGCGTGAGGACGTCCGTGCCCATGAACGGCCGCAGCGCCTGCGGGACGGTGACCGACCCGTCGGCGTTCTGGTGGTTCTCCAGGATCGCGACGATCCACCTGGTCGTCGCGAGCGTGCCGTTCAGCGTGGCCGCGATCTGCGTCTTGCCGTTGTCGTCCCGGTAGCGGACGTTCAGGCGGCGGGCCTGGAACGTCGTGCAGTTGGACGTCGACGTCAGCTCGCGGTACTTCTGCTGGGTCGGCACCCACGCCTCGCAGTCGAACTTGCGGTGCGCCGACGTACCGAGGTCGCCCGTCGCCGTGTCGATGACCCGGTAGGGCACCTCGATCTTGGCGAGCATCTCCTCTTCCCAGCCGAGCAGCCGGGCGTGCTCCGCCTCGGCGTCCTCCGGCTTGACGTAGGAGAACATCTCGACCTTGTTGAACTGGTGCACGCGGATGATGCCGCGGGTGTCCTTGCCGTACGACCCGGCCTCGCGGCGGTAGCACGACGACCAGCCCGCGTACCGGCGTTCGCCGTCGAGGATCTCGTCCGCGTGGTAGCCCGCGAGCGGCACCTCCGACGTGCCGACCAGGTACAGGTCGTCGGCGGGCAGGTGGTAGATCTCGCTGGAGTGCGCGCCCAGGAAGCCGGTGCCCGCCATGATCTCCGGACGCACCAGCGTCGGCGTGATCATCAGCTCGAACCCGTTGGCCGTGGCCTGCGCCGCCGCCATGTTCAGCAGCGCGAGCTCCAGCTGCGCGCCGACGCCCTTGAGGAAGTAGAACCGCGAGCCGCCGACCTTGGCGCCGCGCTCCATGTCGATCGCGCCGAGCTTCGTGCCCAGGTCGAGGTGGTCCTGCGGCTCGAAGTCGAACCGACGCGGCTCACCGACGGTCTTGATGACGCGGTAGTCGTCCTCGCCGCCGACCGGGGCGTCCGGGTGCACCAGGTTCGGGATCTTCGCGAGGAGCGCGTTGACCTCCTCGGCGGTGGCGTTCTGCTCGGCCTCGGCGGCCTTGACCTCGGCGGCCAGGTCCTTCGCCTTGACGAGCAGGGCGGCGCGCTCGTCGCCCTTGGCCTTGCCGACCTCCTTGCCGAGCACCTTCTGCTCGGCCCGCAGGGTGTCCGCGCGGGAGATGGCGCTGCGCCTGCGCTCGTCAGCGGACAGCAGGGAGTCGACGACACCCTCGTCCTCGCCGCGGGCACGCTGCGAAGCGCGCACGATCTCCGGGTTCTCGCGCAACACCTTGAGGTCAATCACCTGCAGAAGGGTAGTCCCCACCCCAACCGACCTTCACGCGGATATCCCGGTTCCCGCGGACACGCGGGGGCCCCGCGTTCCCTGGCAGGAAACGCGGGGCCCCCGCGTGACTTCCACGAAGCGGAAAGCGCGGGTTTACCAGATCGCGAACGCCACCACGAGGCCGAGGGAGAAGTGCGCGGCGGCGACGACGACGGAGGCCGGCGCGAACTCGTCCGACTCGATGATCGAACCGATGTCCAGGCGCGTCACCCACTCCAGCAGACGGACGGCCGCCACCTGCACGATGATGCCGACGATGCCGTAGATCAACGAGGTGAGCAGGCCCTCGTCCAGCTTGCCGACGGCGCTGAGGATGGCGACGACCACGATGAACGCCATCGACACGAGGCCGGAGGCGGTCACGATCACGGCGTTCGGGGCCCCGTTGCGGACCAGGAGCGACAGCTTGCCCGGCGTCGTCCAGTCGATCGCGTAGAAGCCGAACACCATGAGGACCAGACCGACGACGGCGTACAGCGCGATCGCGCCGATGCCCCGGCCGATCGCCGAGCCGAAGCCGGGGTCCAACGCGAGCTCGTACATGTGCTGTTCCCTTTCGGAGTCTTACTCAACAATTCGATGCGGCACGAACGCCGCGCCATCGTCGGTCACGAGACCGACCGTTTCCCGGATGCCGAGGCCCGCCGACGTGTCGCCGACGACCCAGGCGCCCAACGCGGGGCGGTAGCCGTCGAAGTCCGGAAGCGGATCGAACAGCTGGTAGACGAATCCCTCTTTGCCGTAGACGCCGCCGGTCTGCGTCTCGTAGCCGGGGGCGACGATCTGGATGTTCGCCCCCTCGCGGCCGAGCAGCGGCTTGCGCACGTACTCGGTCAGCATCCCGGGGTCGTTGAGGTAGGCGGGGAGCAGGTTGGGGTGGCCTGGGTACATCTCCCACAGGACCGCGAGCAGCGCCTTGTTGGAGAGCAGCATCTTCCACAGCGGTTCGAGCCAGAGCGTGCCGGGCAGCGACTCGACGGCGTGGCGGCCGAACTCCTCCTCGACCACCCACTCCCACGGGTAGAGCTTGAACACCGTGCCCATCGGCGCCTCTTCGAGGTCGACGAACCGGTTGAGCAGCGTGTCCCAGCCGATGTCCTCCATCGCGATGCCGACGGTGTTGAGCCCGGCCTCGGCGGCCGTCTCCTGCAGGCACGCGGTGGTGAGGTGGTCCTCGCCGGACGGGTCCGCGCTCGACCAGCTGAAGTGCAGCTCGCTCGACGGGAGCTTGGCACCGATCTCGGCCCAGCGCTCGACCAGGCGCTCGTGCAGCGAGTTCCACTGGTCGTCGTCGGGGAAGACCTCCTCCTTCCAGTACCACTGGATGTAGGCGGCCTCCAGCAGGGAGGTGGGGGTGTCCGCGTTGTACTCGAGCAGCTTCGCGGGACCGGACCCGTCGTAGCGCAGGTCGAAGCGGCCGTACACGTGCGGGTCGCGGCGGCGCCACGACTCGGCGATGTGCGGCCAGACCCACTCGGGGATGCCGAAGTCCCGGTACCGCTCGGTGAGGATCACGTTGTCCACTGCGTCGAGGCACATGGAGTGGAGCAGCTCGACGTCGGCTTCGAGCGAGAGGACCTCGCTCATGTCGAACACGTAGTGCACGGACTCGTCCCAGTACGGGCGGTCGGAGCCGTTCGCGTACTTCGCGGGCAGCCCGAACACCAGGCCCTGGTCGGAGACCGTCCGCTGCCAGTTCGGCCGCGGATGTGAGGCTTCACGACGCAACTGTGCTCAGCCTCCGCTGCTCTTCGAGCCGCCGCTGATGCCGAAGCCGCCGCGCTGCACGGTCGTGCCCGACTTCGTGCTGACCGACGCACCCTTCGGGATCGTGTAACTGCCGCCGCTGACCTTCTGGCCGACCGTGCCGCTGCCGCCGTAGTTGTAGCGGTACGAGCTGCCGCCGATGTAGATGAAGCCACCCGACGAGTACCCACCGTGACTGCGGTAGTACGATTCGTCGCAATAGTCGTCATCGACGATCACGTTGTTCGCGTCGGTGCACTGCGCCGTCACGTTCTTCGGACTGGCGGCCGCGTACCAGATCGCGACGAGCGCGACGACGCCGACGGTGACGCCACCGGCGACGAGCAGGCGTTTCCGGGTCTTCCGCTTCTTCTCGAAGGCGGCCGACTCGGCGGCGAACCGCTCCTGCTGCGCCTTCAACGCGGCGGCACGGGCGCGTTGCTCGGCCACCGTCGCCTGGCGCGGCTTGGTCACACCGGCCTGCTGCTGCCGCACCTGCCCCTTCACGGGCTTCTGCGGCGCAGGCTGGTACTGCGGAGGTTGCTGTCCGGGCGGTCCCGACTGCGGCGTCGGCTGGCCAGGCTCTGGCAAGTTGTTGTCAGTCATCACCACTCCCGCGGGCAAGGTACCTAGCGAGACGGCTCCAACACGGCCATTTGGGCGACGAGTGTCCTAAAAGCAACACTCGACCCCAACCCCGGCGCACAGTCGCCTCACACGGCACGGGCATCATGGATGAGATGTCTCCGAGCGCCGGTTGGTTGAGTCGATCTGGTCACATCCGCGACACGCGGCTTGTGATGGTCGGCGCGTTCGTCGGTGCCTTCGCCCTGTTGATGCTGTCCGCGTTCACCTCCGTGCTCGCGGGCGGACCGGTCGGGACGAAGCGCGAGCTCGTCAACGCCGCGTACGAGGCGGCCGCCGGCGAGTGCCTGAACTGGGAAAAGCCCGATCTGTCCGACGCGCAGAAGGTCGACTGCTCGGCCGCGCACAAGTTCGAGGTGACCGGCACGGCGGACATCACCTCCGCCTATCCGGCCGAGGCTCCGTTCCCGAACGCGGAAGCCTGGGAGAAGATCGCGCAGGAGAACTGCACGCAGGCGGCGACCACGTACATGTCCGGCAAGCTCGACCCGCAGGGCAAGTACGGCATCAGCACGCTCAACCCGGACGAGACCAGATGGGCGAGCGGGTACCGCCAGTTGCGCTGCGGCCTCCAGGTCACCGCGCCGTCCGGCGCCGCTCTGCCGTCGTACGGCAGCGCGAAGACGCAAGATCAGTCGAACGTGTACGACCCCGGCGTGTGCGTGGCGCTCGGTGAGAACAACACGGTCGGCGACCCGATCGAGTGCGCCAAGCCACACGCGTTCGAGATCATCGGGGTCGTGCAGCACCCCGAGGGCGCGTACCTGCCGATCGAACAGCAGGACGCCGTGATGTCGGAGAAGTGCGCGGAGGTCGCCAACGAGTACACCGGCGGCGCCGACCTGAAGGCCAAGAACCTGCTGGTCACGTGGGACACGCGGGCCGAGGAGAGCTGGGCCGTCGGCTCCCGCAAGGCCAACTGCAAGATCGGCGCGGTGCCCCAGGGCGAGAACCTGGTCGCCTGGGAGGGCAGCGTCCGCAACCCCGACGGCGCCCCGCTGACCACGTCGAACCCGCCGCAGACCACCTCGGTCCGCCCGCAGGACGAGCCGACCGGCGCGCCGCTGCACTCCGAGTCCGGCAAGCCGTCGGAGTCGGGCAGCCCGTCCGAGTCGAGCAAGCCGGACAAGCCGTCCTCGTCCTCGCCCACGACGACCACTGAGAACCGATGACCGTCGAGATGACGCGGGCCCGCTTCGAGGAGCTGGTCGAGGAGGCGCTGGACCTCGTCCCGCCGGAGTTCACGCACGCGATGAACAACGTCGTGGTGCTGGTCGAGGACCGCAACCCCGAGGACCCGTCACTGCTCGGCCTCTACCAGGGCATCGCGCTGACCGAGCGGTCCACCGACTACGGCGGCGCGCTGCCGGACCACATCTTCATCTACCGCGAGGCGATCCTCGACATCTGCGACACCGAGGACGACGTGGTGGAGGAGGTCACCATCACCGTGGTGCACGAGATCGCGCACCACTTCGGGGTGGACGACGCGCGCCTGCACGAGCTGGGCTGGGGCTGAGCCGGCTCTAGCCGGTGATCTCCACGCCGGCCCAGGAGCGGCACGCCCAGGTGTCGCCGTCGTGCTCCAGCGCCACGACGGCGGTGTTCGGCAGCAGGTTCTCCGCCAGCTCCACCGGGACGTTCGACGCGAGCGCCAGCGCGCCCATGCGCCCGGCGCCGCCGTGCGTCACGACGACGGCCGTGCTGCCGGGCCGGTGGATCGACTCGATGGCGGCCAGGAACCGGTCGAGGACCTGCTGCCCGGTCTCGCCGCCGCCGGGGAACGGCACGTGCAGCGCGCCCTCCGCCCACTGGACGACGGTCTCCAGGTACGTGCGGTACGCCTCGGTGTCGTTGCGGCCCTCCAGGGAGCCGACCTGGATCTCGTGGACGCCCTCCAAGACCTGGACGGGCAGGCCGAAGCGCTCGGCGGTCGGGGCGGCGGTCTGCTGGGCGCGCAGGCCGGTGCTCGCGTAGACGGCGCTGATCGGCTCCCCCGCCAGCGCGTCGGCCAGCTCGCGGGCCTGCTTGTGGCCGAGCTCCGTGAGCGGTGGACCCGGCATGGCCGTGTCCAGCCTGCGCTCGGTGTTCGACGCCGTCTCGCCGTGCCTGACCAGCAGCAACCTCACCCGCGTTTGCCCTCCCTGACAGCATCGACCCAGGAGGCGGCTGCGGCGAACTCCTCGTTGTGAGCCTCGACGGGCTCCCGATCGGCCTTCGGGTAGGACCCGAGGAACCTGATCTCGTCCGAGTGCCGGTGCAGCGCGGCCAGCGCGTCACCGATCCTCGGCTCTGCGATGTGCCCCTCGACGTCGATGTAGAAGCGGTACGTGCCCAGTTTGCCCTTCATGGGGCGCGATTCCAGGCCGGTGAGATTGATCCCACGCAGCGCGAGCTCGGTCAGCAGCTCCGAGAGCACGCCCACCCGGTTCGGGGTCGTCACGACGACGCTGGTGCGGTCGGCCCCGGTCGGCTCGGGCAGCGCTCCCGGCAGGCGCAGCAGCAGGAACCTCGTGCGCGCGTCGGGCACGTCGAGGACGTCCGTGGCGTACTCGTCCAGCTTGTAGTGGTGCACGGCCACGGGCGCGGTCACGGCGGCGTCGAACTCACCGCGCTCGACGGCGGCAGCGGCACCCGCGGTCGACGAGGTCGCGATGGAGGTCACGCCGGGCAACTGGGCCGCGATCCACTCGCGGACCTGGGCGAGCGCGTGCGGGTGCGACGCGATCGTCTTGATCTCGGTGGTGCCGGGACGCACCAGGACGCTGAACCGGACGTCCAGGACGGTCTCGGCCACGGCGACGACCGGTTCGTCGCGCACGAGGGCGTCGAGGGTGGCGGGCACGGCGCCCTCGACGGAGTTCTCGATGGGCACGCACGCGAACTCGGTGTCCCCCGTGCGCAGCGCGGCGATGGCGAGCGGGATGGTCTCGAACGGCACGAGATCACCGTCGAACCGCATCGCGGCCTGCTCGGTGAAGGTTCCCTGTGGTCCGAAGTACGCAATGCGAGGCACGCCGCAAAGAGTAGAGGCGTGGATCACGCCGGTGTCAGCGGCCGAACCTGGGTTCCGCCGGGGCCGTTCGAACTGGAATGCTGTGGGCCGTGCCCGCCCTAGCGCCTGAAATCGTGTTGTGCGCGGTCGACGGACCCATGGCCGACGCCTGGCTCGCCGTCGCGGACGGACGCGCCGGAGTCCGGGTGCACCGGGGGTCCGTGCTCGACATCCACGCGCAGGCCGTCGTGAGCCCCGCGAACTCGCAGGGCTGGATGCGCGGCGGCATCGACGCCGTCTACGCCACGGCGTTCCCGCAGGTCGAGAACAACGTCCGCAGCGCGGTGCTCGCGTTGCACGGCGGTGAGCTGCCGGTGGGCGAGGCGCAGATCGTGCCGACGGGCGAGACCGAGCCCGCGTGGCTGATCAGCGCGCCGACCATGCGCCTGCCCGGTGAGCGCCTCCCGGTCGACACCGTCCACCCGTACCTGGCGGCCCGCGCCGTGCTGCGGCTGTGGCTCGACGGGCGCCTGGAGGACGGCACGCCGGTCCGCGACGCCGTCCACACCATCGCGATGCCCGGTCTCGGCACCGGCGTGGGTGGCGTGACGCCGTCCACGTGCGCCCACCAGGTCGCGGCCGCGTGGGACGAGTCGTTCAACTCGTTGCACGTGTGAGCATCTGTGCACAACCTGTGGACAGATGTGTGGACAGCTGTGGACTACTGCCGTGGAGCCACCCATCGTTCCAGGTCGAGCTCGTCCGTGATGGGGATGCCGAAGTCCCCCACCGCCGGTATCTCGGGTTTGAGCTTGCGCGCCTCCCTGACCGCGTCCGGGCGCAGCGCCGCCAGCTTGAACCCGCGGCGCTGGTAGAACCGGATCGCGTCGAGGTTGTCGTTCGTCGTCGTCAGCCGCACCCGCGAGCACCCGATCGTGCGGGCCTGGCGGACCGCGGCGTCGACGAGCGCGGTGCCGACTCCCCTGCCCCGCCGCAACGCGTCGATCGTGACGATTTCGAGCTGGTGGTTCGTCACCGCGTAGGTCAGCAGTCCGAGCACGTGACCCTGCTTTTCCACGAGGAAGCCCGGCAGACTCGCGGGGAAGAACACCTCGCCGTGCGCGACGCTTGTGTGCGCGCCCCACAGCTCCAGGACCAAACGAGCGACAACTATGCGATCTGCTTCCTCGATCGGCCTTACCGAGCCTTCTGCCATGACATGAACTGTCTCAATCCGAGTGTCACTCAGGAACAGCCATTCGACGTACGGTGGATTCGTGCCAGTGCGCGTTTTGTTGGTTGACGATCACGAAGTGGTGCGCAGAGGACTGCGCGAGATGCTCGACGACGAGGAGGACATCTCGGTCATCGCCGAGGCGGGCTCGGTCGGCGAGGCGATTGCGAGGGCCGCGAACACGCCGCCGGATGTGGCGGTTGTGGACGTTCAGCTGCCCGACGGCAGTGGCGTCGACCTGTGCCGATCCCTGCGCGACCGGGGAATCCGCTGCCTCGTGCTGACCGCGTTCGACGACGAGGAGGCACTGGTCGGGGCCATCATGGCCGGTGCTTCCGGATATCTGCTCAAACAGGTCCGCGGTCAGGACGTCGTGACGGCGGTGCGCGAAGTCGCGGCAGGACGGTCGCTTCTGGACCCCGCCACCACAAGCCGGGTACTCGAACGGATGCGCAATCCGGCCCCGGTTGGCCTCACCGATCAGGAACAGCGCGTGTTGGAGCTCATCGGTGAGGGCCTGACAAACCGCCAAATCGGTGAACGGTTGTTCCTCGCGGAGAAGACCGTGAAGAACTACGTCACGTCCGTGCTCGCCAAACTCGGCATGGAACGGCGAACGCAAGCCGCCGCCTGGGTGGCTAAACGGGGACGCACCAGGTGAGCGTCGTCCCGTTCGGGGAACTCGCGACGCGGAAATCACCGCTCGCGCCCTTCGCCCGTTCCGCGAGGTGCCGCAAACCTCGCTGGGTGACCCCGGACGGGATGCCGCACCCGTTGTCCGCGACTCTCAGCAGCAGGTGCTTCTCGTCGCGCCGCACGTCGATCTGGACGTGGGTGGCCCCGGAGTGCCGCACGACGTTCGACAGCGCCTCGCGCAGCGCGGCCCGTGCGTCGTCGGCGTGCCCGCGCGGCACGTTGGCCAGGTCGCCGGACACGTGCAGGCGCGGCGCGAACCCGAGCAGCTCGCCGGCCGTGCGGACCTCGGCCTTGATCGAGTCGTGCAGGTCGGCGGAGTCGGCCGGGTCGGTGTTGCGCAGCCTGCGGACGGTGGCGCGGACCTCGGCGATCGTCTGGTCGACGAGGTCGACGGCCTCGTCGATCCTGGCGCGCGACCCGGAGTCGAGCTTCTTGCCGAGCCGCCGTTCCAGCAGGCTGAGCTGCACGCCCGCGCCGTAGAGCCGCTGGATGATCACGTCGTGCAGGTCGCGGGCGATGCGTTCGCGCTCCTCGTAGACGGCGACGCGCTGCCGTGCGGTGAAGCCCTCCGCCAGCACCACGGCGAGACCGGCCTGGGCCGCGAACGCCGTCAGCACGTCGACCGTCTCCTGCGTGAACGGCGGCTTGTCGCGGCGGCGGTAGACGGTCAGCGCGCCGATCTTGCGGTCCGAGGTGCCGAACGGCGCGACGGCGAACGGCCCGTACCCGCGCAGCGGCTGCGGCACGTACGGGGCGGTGCGCGGGTCGCTCGTGACGTCGTCGGCCATCACCGGCACGCCGGTGCGCGCGGCCTTGGCGGCGGCGCTGCGCGGGCTGAGCACGGCGGTGACCGGTTCGCCGCTGGACGCCTCGACGGTGAGCGTGCCGTCGTCGTCGTCCGTGGTGAGCATGGCCAGGCCGAGATCGGCGTCCGCGATCTCCGCGGCCGCCTCCACCACGAGCCTGAGCACGTTCTCCGGGTCTTCCAGCGCCGCCGACGTGATCTCGGTCGACGCGACCAGCACGCGCCGGGCCAGGGAGGGGTCCATGGTCCTCAACGGTAGGCCGGTGCGCCGAGGTCCAGCACGAGGTCCGCCTTCGCGGCCTCGTCGGGCCGGTGGGTGATGTGCAGCACGGTCCTGCCGTCGCGGCGCAGCCGGTCGAGCAGCTCGCGGGCGGTCGGCTCGTCGAGGTGCGCGGTGGGCTCGTCGAGCAGCACCACGTCGGCGTCGTGCAGCAACGCCCTGGCGAGCGCGAGCCGTTGCGCCTCGCCGCCGGAGACCTGGTCGGGCCGGATCACGGTGTCGAGCCGGTCGGTCCACTCCGGCAGGCACGCCTGGCGCAGCGCGTCCTTCAGCGCGTCGTCGTCGTGCGCGCCCGACATCCGCAGGTTCTCCCGCACGGTCGTGCTGACCAGCATCGGCTCCTGCGGGCACCAGGTGGCGCGGGGCAGCTCGACGATGCCGCGCTCGGGCGGCAGGAAGCCCAGGAGCAGCGCGAACAGCGTCGACTTGCCGCTGCCGGACGGTCCGACGACCGCGACGTGCGTGCCGGGTTCGACGTTGAGGTGCAGGTCGCGCAACGTCGGCTCGGTGGCGCCGGGCCAGCGGACGTCGACGTTCTCCAGCCGGATGCGCTTGCCGCGGGCGGGCTCGGGGCGTTCCGGTGCGTCGAACCGCAGGCGCGCGGTGGCCTCCCGCAACGCCCTGCGCTGCTGGGCGGCGAGCGGCAGCGCGGCCAGCGGCTCGGCGAGGGCGAGCGGGACCAGGCCGAGCACCGGGTTGCCGGTCGTGGCGCAGGCCAGGGCGGCGAACCCGGTGGCGAGCAGGACGACCGCCGTGGCGGCACCGGTGCCAAACGCTTGCCTGCGGGTCTGGGCCGCCAGGTCGACGTCGGCGGCGTGCAGGCGGTCCAGCACGCGGTGGTGGGCGTCGTGCGCGATCAGGTCCGGGGCGGCGGCGAGCGCGTTGATCGTGTCGCGGGCGACCTCGCGCCGGCCCCTGGCGAGCTTCGTGCTGGCCCTGCGTTCGGTCCAGACGGCGACGGCCGGGGCGACGAGGCCCGCCGCGAGCAGCAGTCCGCCCAGCACCACCGCGGCGGCCGGGTCGATGAACGCGAACAGGACCGTGGTCCCGATGCCCGCGCCGATCGCGACGACCGGCGGCACGAGGACCCGCGGCACGAGGTCGCGCACGGTGTCGGTGTCCTCGACGAGTCGTTGGAGGCCGTCGCGCCGTTGGGTGCGCACGAGCCGAAGCCACAGCTCGGCGCGCAGGTCCGTGGCGAGCTTGAACGCCTCGTGGTGCGTGACCAGGCGTTCGACGTACCGGAGGACGCCCTTGCTCAGCGCGAACGTCCGCACGCCCACGACCAGCACCGACAGCGTGAGGATCGGCGGCATCTCGGCGGCACGGGCGATCAGGTGCGCGGCCAGCGCGGTCAGCGCGATGCCTGCCAGCGCCGCCAGGATTCCCAGCCCGGCGCCCTTCCACGGGATCGGCAACCGCTGCGGCCGTTCCTCCGGAGTCTCCTCCGTGACGACCCTGGCGACGGTCTCGTCCTCGGTCGCCTCCTTGTCGCGGTGCGAGGCGAGGACGACCGCCGCGGTCTCACTGGCGCGCTTGATCGCTTTGTCGACTTTTCGACTTGTCACCGGGTCGAGGTGCGCGGTCGGCTCGTCGAGCAACAGCACCGTCGCGCCGTGCCGCACCCTCAACAGGGCGCGCGCGACCGCGACGCGTTGGCGTTCGCCGGTCGAGAGGTCCGTGATCCGCCGGTCGAGCAGGTGCTCCGCGGCGACCTCGCGGGCGACGTCCTCGACGTCCTCGGCGTCCGGGACGGTCAGCTCCAGCTCCGCACGCGGCGTGGCGGCGGCGAACGCGGGCTTCTGCGGCACGTATGCGATGTCGCCGACGACCTGGACGACGCCGTCCGTCGGCTCCACGAACCCGAGCAGCACCCCGAACGTGGTCGACTTCCCCGCCCCGCTCGCCCCTTCGAGCCGGTGAACCTCCCCCTGCCGCACGTCGAAGCTGACCCCGTCCGGCGCGAACCCACCCCGCCGCAAAACCCGCAAATCAGACACCAGCACGCGCCCGCCAATAGTACGCGGGGCCCCCGCGTACTTTCTGACCGCACGCGGGGGCCCCGCGTGCGGGTCAGTGGTGACGGCTTCGGCTACGCGGCGGACGGCTTCCAGGCCGTCCTCGCTGGCGTGGTGGGCGGCGCCCGCCGCGCGGAGGGGGAGGTAGCACTCCGGGGCGAGGATCAGCACGACCAGTGCGGTCATCAGGGTCATGTCGCCGTCGACCAGCCGGATGCCGATGCCGACGGCGATGAGCGCGACCGACAGGGAGGCCGCGATCTCCAGCACCAGAGCGCTCAGGAACGCGATCTTCAGCGTGCCCATCGTGGCCTTGCGGTGCTGCTCGCCGAGCTGCCGCACGGCATCGGCCTGCTGCTTCGCCCGGCCGAACACCGTGAGCACCGGAAGTGCCCGCAGGAGTTCGAGCAGCTGCGCCGAGAGCAGCTCGGTGACGTCGGCGGCCTTCTGCACGCGCTTCTCGGTGTACCAGCCGACCAGCGCGGCGAAGATCGGGATCAACGGCACGGTCACCGCGATCAGCACGGCCGACGGCCAGTCCGTGAACAGGATCCACGCCCCCACCAGCGGCGGCACGACCACGGCCGTGACCAGCGCGGGCAGGTAGCGGGTGAAGTACGCGTCGAGCGCGTCGAGGCCCTTGGTCGCGAGCACCGACAGCTCGGCCGTGCCGCGGCCCGCGATCCAGCCGGGGCCGCGTTCGAACGACTTGGCGAGCAGCTGGGTCCGCAGCTCCTCCTTGGCGCCCGCGGCGGCACGGGCGGCCACCGACTCGGTGGCCCACGACAGGCCCGCCCGCGCGAGGATCGCCACGGCCAGCAGCGGAAGACCCTCGCGGGTCGTGATCACCGACGCGAGCGCGACGGCCTGGGCGACGAGCGCCAGGGCGTTGAGGAACGCCAGGGCGCCCACCCCGACGAGGGCGCGCCTGGCGTTCCGGGAGAGCTGGGGCAGTGCGCCCAGCGGGCCTCGCTTCATCATCAGTGCGCTGCCGGGATGTGGTGCACGCCGATGCGCTTGCGGAACACCCAGTAGGTCCAGCCCTGGTAGACGAGCACCGCGGGCGTGCCGAACGCGGCGACCCACGTCATCACCTGCAACGTGTACGGGCTCGAAGCCGTGTTGGCGATCGTGAGCGACCACGCGTCGTTCAGCGTCGACGGCAGGACGTACGGGTAGAGCGAGCCGAACAGGATCACGACGCTCGCCGCGATCGCGAGCCCCATCAGCGCGAACGACTGGCCGTCGCGGTCCGCCGCCAGCCGCCACATCGCCGCGACGAGGACGACGACCACGAGACCGGCCCAGAGCCCGGCGACGATGGCGAGCAGGGCGACGAGCGGCAGCAACGCCACCGGCGCCGCCATGAGCGCCACCCGGCGGGCCCGCTCGCGGATCTCGCCCTCGGTCTTCAGCGCGGTGAACACGGCTCCGTGCACCAGCGCGTAGCCGGCGAACGCGAGCGCGCCGATGATCGTGTCCAGCCGGAAGGCCGCGAAGACCGAGCCCACGCGGTCGCCGTTCGCGTCGATCGGCAGGCCGAGCACCGTCGTCGAGATCAGCAGGCCGACGCAGAGCGTGGCGACCCACGAGCCGGCGACGATGGTCACGTCCCACGCCTTGCGCCAGCGGGGGTTGTCGACCTTGCCGCGGTAGTCGAACGCGACGCCGCGGCCGATCAACGCGACCAGGAACAGGGTCAGCGGCAGGTACGCGGCGCTCAGCAGCGCCGCGTACCAGCCGGGGAAGGCCGCGAACGTGGCACCGATCGCGACGATGAGCCACACCTCGTTGCCGTCCCAGACCGGCCCGATGGTGTTGATCATGACCCGGCGTTCGGCGTTGCTGCGGCCGAGCACCGGCAGCAGCATCCCGACACCGAAGTCGAACCCTTCGAGGAACAGGTAGCCGAGCCACAGCACGGCGATGAGCACGAACCAGAGCGTTTCCACGTCGTCCCTCTCCCCTAGTACGCGAACGCCAGGGCGCCGTCGTCGGACTTCTGGGGCAGCACGCCGGGGATACCGCCTCTGACGTACTTGCGGATCAGGTAGAACTCCACGACCGCCAGCACGCTGTAGACCGCGGTGAGCGCGATGAGCGAGGTCAGGACCTCACCGGCGGTGCTGTTCGACACCGCCTGCGCGGTGAACATCCAGACACCGTCCACACCGGACGGGTTGGGCACCACAACGAACGGCTGCCTGCCCATCTCGGTGAAGATCCAGCCGAAGCTGTTGGCCAGGAACGGGGTCGCGATGCCGGCGAGGCCGAGAGCCGGGAACCACCAGCCGGTGGGCGTCCGGTTCTTCCGCGTCAGCCAGAGCATGAAGACGCCCAGACCGGCCGAGACGGCACCGAACCCGATCATGAACCGGAAACCCCAGTAGGTCACCGGCAGCGAGGGCACGTAGTCGATCGGCTGACCGCTGAGCTCACCCAGCCGTTCGTCGACGGGGTAGAACTCACCGTAGCGCTCCTGGTACAGCGGGACCAGCTCCTCGATGCCCTTGACCTCCGTGTCGAAGTCGTTGTGCGCCAAGAAGCTCAGCAACGCGGGCACCGTGATGCTCTTGACGTTCTCGCAGTCGGGCCTGCGCACGTCGCCGACGGCGAACACGCTGAAGCTCGCGGGCTGCTCGGTGTGGCACAGGGCTTCCGCGGCGGCCATCTTCATCGGCTGCTGCTCGAACATGAGCTTGCCCTGGAGGTCACCGCTGATGCTCAGCGCGGCGAACGCGACGACACCGACCCACGTGCCGAGCTTGAGCGAGCCGCGCCAGACCCGCTCCTCCTCCGACTTGCGGTGCAGGTGCCAGGCGGCGATGCCCACGAGGAAGGCGGCGGCGACCGCGAACGCGCCCGCGATGGTGTGCGGGAACGCGGCGAGCACCGTGTTGTTGGTCAGCACGGCCCAGATCGAGGTGAGCCGGGGGCGGCCCTCGTCCATCACGATGCCGACCGGGTGCTGCATCCACGAGTTGGCGGCGAGGATGAAGTACGCGCTCGCCATCGTGGCGAGGCTGAACGCCCAGGCGCAGGCGAGGTGGACCTTCTTCGGCAGCTTGTCCCAGCCGAAGATCCACAGGCCGAGGAACGTCGACTCGACGAAGAAGGCGACGATGCCCTCCATCGCGAGCGGCGCGCCGAACACGTCACCGACGAACCGCGAGTAGGCGCTCCAGGCCATGCCGAACTGGAACTCCTGCACGATGCCCGTCACGACGCCCATCGCGAAGTTGATCAGGAGGAGCTTCCCCCAGAACTTCGTCATCTTGTAGTAGCGCTCGTCACCCGTGCGCACCCACGCGGTCTGCATCCCCGCGACCAGCAGGGACAGGCCGATAGTCAACGGCACCATCAGAAAGTGGTAGACGGTGGTGATGCCGAACTGCCACCGCGCGAGTTCGAGTACTTCCACGTCACCGAGCCTAAGAACGGAACACGGCCGCTATCAGGTACGACGGTCCTGTTCCCGGTCGGGACCAAGGTCCCGTGCGCAGCGTCACGCCGGTCCCGTGGCACCGGTCCGATAGGATGGACGTGCCAGAGGGGAGTAGTTCCCACCGGAGCTGTCAGCCGGTGGCGTGGTGGTCGACATACTGACCCGCCTTCGAGCGGATCCGGCGCCACACCCGTCTTGTACGGGCGAACGAGACCTCCGGCCGGGTTGTGCAACATGCCCGGTCGGGGTCTGTTGCGCCTCCGTCCGGGAACGTATCGGACGTGGAGGACCTCGTGGCCACTTCATTGCTCGCGTTCATCACCGCCTTCGCGGTGGTGTTCCTCGTCGAGCTCCCCGACAAGACGATGGTCGCCACCTTGGTGCTGACCACGCGCTACCGCGCGTGGCCGGTGTTCACGGGTGTCGTCGCGGCCTTCGCCGCGCAGAGCGTGATCGCCGCCGCGTTCGGCTCGGTCATCACCCTGCTGCCGGACCGAGTGGTCGCCATCGTCGTCGCGCTGTTGTTCGGCATCGGCGCGTTCCTGCTGCTCAAGGAGGGGTTCTCGAAGGAGGAGGACACCGACGCCGAGGTCGGCGAACGCGCGGTGGTGCCGTTCTGGCGTGCGGCGCTGACGTCGTTCGGCGTGCTGTTCGCGGCCGAGTGGGGTGACGCCTCGCAGCTCGCGACGGCCGGCATCACCGCCCGCTACGGGACGCCGATCGCGGTCGGGCTCGGGGCGTGGCTGGCGCTGGTCGCCGTGGCCGGGATCGCGGTCCTGGTGGGGCGCAAGCTCGCCGGGCGGCTGCCGACGCACTGGATCCAGCGGGTGGCCGGCGTGGTCTTCGCCGTGTTCGCCGTCGTCGCGGTGACCCGGATCTTCTGACCGCTACCAGACCGGCCGGAGCCCCGGCTGGTCGTCGCCGTGGACGTGCCGGAGGTACGCGGTGAGGCCCTGCTTGACCGTGTCGAGCGTGGCGGCCCCGATCGCCTCGGCCATCTCGCCCTCCAGGTCGGCCCACAGGTTGTCGGCGAGCTTGAGGTAGTCGCGGCCCTTGGTCGTGAGCGCGACGTACTGGGCCCGCCGGTCCGTCGGGTGGGGCTCGCGCAGGACGTAGCCCCACTCGTCGAGCTCGGCGACGATCTTCGCCGCCGCCTGCTTGGTGACGCCGAGGTGCGCGCCGATGTCGACGGTGGTGGCGCGGCGCTCCTTGAGGAACCGGAAGACGTAGCCGTGGGCGGGGCGCAGCGGTTCGAGGCCGATCTGCCTCAGCCGGTCGTGGAACTGGTCGCCGAGGGCGCGGTAGGTCATCGCCAGCAGGGCGGGCACCGGGTCCACGTGCGCCTCCAGGGTAGACAACCAGGTTGACCACATCCTAAGGTTGGTCAACCCAGTTGACTACTTTGGAGGTAGGCGTGCTCATCACGGGGGATTCCGCCGTCACGCACTCGTTCGGCGGGTTCGAGTTCAGGTCGCTGGCCGTGCCGTCGCGCGGCAGCGCGGAGATCGCGCTGTGGACGGTCGACGTGCCGGAGGGAGGCGACGGAGCGCCTCACGTCGTCACGAAGGAAGAGGTGTTCTACGTGCTGTCCGGGACCGTGACGATCCAGGGGCACACCGCGTCGGCCGGTGACGCGGTCGTCGTCGCGCCCGGCACCGAGCTGTCGCTGACCGGAGGACCCGCGCGGGTCCTGGTCGCGACGTCGGTCGGCATCCGGGCCGTGATCGCCGACGGCACGACGATCACGCCGCCCTGGTCGCTCTAGTCAGTTCGCCGGGGACTCCTCCGGCGGCTCCGCCCTGGTGTCCGGGACCTCTTCGCGCAGGTCGTGGGCGATCTTCTTAGCCTCGTCGATCAACTGCCGCGTCTCGTCGAGGCGGCCCTCGTCCGGCGCGGTGAGCTGGTGTTCTTCCGGTGCGGTCACGACAGGAGGATCGCCGGATCGACCGGAGGCCAAACTCAGGCCAGCAGGCTCCGCACGTGGGCCGCGAGCCGTTCCGCGACGGCCAGGTCCCACTCGTCGTCCGCTTCGGGCTGCGGGGTCCGGCCGGCCACGACGCGTTCGCCGAGCAGGCGCCGCTCGGCGGGCGTGAAGTCGGTGACGGCCCTGCGCAGCAACGGCAGCGCGTCGTCGAACGCGTCGCCGCGCAGACCCGTGAGCCATTCGTCGATCAGGCCGAACAGCCGCGGGTCGGCCGCCAGCAGCGTGGCCGAGCCGCGCAGGAAGCCCGCCACGAACGCCGTCGCCACCGAGCGGTGCAGCCGCGCGGCCACGTCGTCGCTGGTCAGCTCCCCCGCCTCCCACAGCAGGCGGGTCGCGCGGCCGGTCGGCAGGCCGTGCGCCTCCGCCTTCACCAGCGCGTGCAGGGCACGCCACCACGTCTTCTGGTGGTCGTCGTCGGCGGCCAGCCGGGTGGCCTCGTGGGCGCCGTCGAGCGTGGCGAGCGCGCTCTCCGCCGTCTCGTCGTCGATGTTCCGGCACGCCAGCGGCAGGCCGACCGCACCACGCGTGAGCAGGCCGTGCAGGGCGACGCGGAGCAGTTCCGGGTCGGTGCCGCGGACCGAGCCGTAGCGGACGGTGCGGGCCAGGTCCGGGAGGGCGCCGAGGAGCTCGAGGGCGTCGGTGGCCAGCGCGGCGCAGCGGTCGAGCGCGTCGCGGGCGGCCGTGACTGCCTTGGGCAGCTCGCACCCGACCGACCTCGTCAGGATCGCGGCCGCGTCCGCCACCCTCGTGGCGTCCTTCGCGGCCTGGACCAGGACGTTCTCCGCCGCCGTGTGGACCGTCGTGCCGTGCCGAGCGGCCACCGCCACCGACACCGCGAAGACCGGGTCCCAGCGCAGCTGCCAGACCTCGGCGAACGTGCCCAGCGACGTCGACCTGTCCTGCTTGCCCCACGGCACGCCGAGAACGCCCAGCCGCTGCAACAGCTTCGAGCGTTCGCGGTCGGTGTCCTTGCGCAGGTCGAGCTTGAGCTGCTTGGGCGCCGGGTCCGCGGGCAGACGCAGCCTGCGTTGCAGGCGTTGGAGATCCGCCGCCAGCGGCGAACGCGGAACCGCCTCGCCGACCTCGCCGAGGCGTTCGCCGACGACGAGCTTGCGGTGCACCAGCCGGAGGTGGATCTCCTCGCCGCCGCACAACACGGCCAGCGCCGCCTCGTTGACCTCGCTCAGCCCCGCGCTCGGCCGTTCCCGCAACGCCGCCAGCGTCTCCGCGAGCCGCACCGCCTCCACGGCGCTCGCCGTCGACGCGGGCAGGTCCTCCTCCCGCAGCACGGCGGCGGCCTTCGCGAACCAGCGCGGCACCACGTCCTCCTGGTGCTGCCACAGGTGCGCGTACCAGCCCGGCGAGTCGACACCCGCGCCGTAACCGGAGGCCGCGGCGAGCTGGCCGTGGCTCCACGGCACCCACGTGCCGGAGATCTTGCGGCGCCGCAAGCCCTTCAGCAGCGCCGTGTCCGAGGCGACCGTCGGTTTCGTCAGCAGCGCCGGCACGTGCCACGCGCCGCACACGACGACGATCGGGCCGTCGGTCTCCTTGCGCGCCTTGCGGATCGTCTGCCGCATGAACGCCTCACGGCGCAGCGTGCGTTCACCGACCTCGTCCTCGAACTCCGCGCGCACGGCCACCATCGCCTCGGCGATGGCGTTCGCGAGGTCGAGCGGGTCGGACGCGCTGTGCTCGACGACGTCCTCCCACCAGCGTTCCGGGTCGTCGAACCCGGCCGCCTCGGCGAGCAGGCCGATCGGGTCGACCACGCCGCTCGGGCCGTCGTCACCGATCGAGGCCGCCGCCGGGAGGTCGAAGAACCGCGCGGGAACGCCGTTGTCCGCCGCGTACCGCAACGCCCGCCACTCCGGCGAGAACTCCGCGAACGGCCAGAACGCGGCGTTCTCCGGGTCGGTCTCGTCGTGCAGCAGGATCGCGACCGGCGGGGTGAGGGCGTGGACGTGCTCCAGCAGCCCGTCCGCCTCGGGCGGCCCCTCGATCAGGATCAGCGCGGGCTCGGTCTTCGCCAGCGCCCGCTCCACCATGCGGGCGGAGCCGGGACCGTGGTGGCGGATGCCGAGCAGGACGGGTTCAGTCACCGCTCACGTCCAGGCAGGCCCGGTAGAGGTCGCGCCACTCGGCGCGCTCCTTCAGCACCGTCTCCAGGTACTCCTGCCACACCGTCGTGTCCGACACCCGGTCCTTCACCACCGACCCGATGAGCCCGCTCGCCAGCTCGTCCGCGCCCAGCGTGCCGTCGCCGAAGTGCCCGGCGAGCGCCATGCCGTTCGCGATGACCGAGATGGCCTCCGCCGTGGACAGGCTGCCGCTCGGCTTCTTCAGCTGCGTGCGACCGTCCACTGTGGAACCGTTGCGCAGCTCGCGGAAGATCCGCACGACGCGGCGCACCTCGTCGAGCGCGGGCGGTTCGGCGGGCAGCCGCAACGCCCGGCCGAGCTGCTGCGCGCGCGTCACGACGATCTCGACCTCGGCGTCCTCGGTCGCGGGCGGCGGCAGCACCACGGTGTTGAAGCGCCGCGCGAGCGCCGACGACATCTGGTTGACGCCCCGGTCGCGGTCGTTGGCCGTCGCGATGACCGTGAAGCCCGGCACGGCCTGCACCTGCGAGCTCAGCTCCGGCACCGGCAGCGACTTCTCGCTCAGGATCGTGATGAACGAGTCCTGCACCTCCGACGGCATCCGGGTCAGCTCCTCGACCCGCACCACGGCCCCGTTCCGCATGCCCTTCATGACCGGGCTCGGCACCAGCGCGTTCTCGCTCGGCCCCTCGGCGATCAGGCGGGCGTAGTTCCAGCCGTAGCGGACCTGGTCCTCGCTCGTGCCCGCGGTGCCCTGCACCACCAGCGTCGAGTCGCCGCTGATCGCCGCCGCGAGGTGCTCGGACAGCCACGACTTGGCGGTGCCCGGCACACCCACGAGCAGCAACGCCCTGTCCGTCACCAGCGTGCCCACCGCGACCTCGACCAGCCGGCGCGACCCCACGTACTTCGGCGTGACCACCGTGCCGTCGGGCAGCGTGCCGCCCAGCACGTACGTCACGACGGCCCGCGGCGACAGGCGCCAGTTCGGCGGCCGCTCCCGGTCGTCGTGCGCCGCGACGGCCTCGAGCTCGGCGGCGTACTGCTGTTCGGCCGTCGGCCTGAGCACGGCGGTCACGGGACCTCCTGGGTCTGCGGTGCGGTCTGCGGTTCGGTGGACGGTTCGGCAGGTGGTTCGGTCTGGGGTGCGAACGACTCGCGCAGGCGGATGCGGAGGCCGAGGACCTCCAGCTCCAGGGAGCTCTCCGGCCAGCGCCGGGTCAGAGCCTCCCAGCTGGCGCCGAGCAGGTCGGCGTCGCCCCGCGCCAGCAGCACGTTGGGCGGCCGCCCCGACCGCCAGCGCGGGTCGGGCAGCGCGGCGTACCGGTGCATCAACGCGCGGGTGGTCTCCGGCGACCAGGGCGCGGGCAGCTGCGAGCAGGCGTGGTCGAGCAGGTCGTAGTGCCAGTTCACGGACACGGCCACGACCGCGGCCTCCGCGACCGGCGACGGCAGCCCGGCCAGCATCTCCAGCTGCTCCATGCCGGTCAGCGTCTCGGCCGCCGCCATCGCCCACGGCCGCGGGTCGCGCGCCGCGGCGAGCTGGTGCGCGACGCCCCTGAGCAGCGCACCGGCCCACGGCCCTCGCCGCAGGACCCCGGCGGCCCCGGCGTCGTCTGCCTTGAGCGTCGACGTCCAGTACGACGTCGGCACGCTCGCCGCCGCGGCCCTGATCCGACCGGCCACCCCGTTCTCGGACCCGTCGCGCATGAGATCGCGCTGCTCGGCCGCGTCCGGCGGCCGGGTGTAGAGGTCGTCCGGCCGCACGTCGAGCCCGTCCGAGGTGAGCCGCAGGCCGTGCCGCAGCCGGTGGGCGGCACGAGCGGCCAGCCGCGTGCGCCCCAGCGTGCGCAGCAGCCGCAACGCCTCGTCGTGCACGGCCGCCGCCCTGTCGTCCAGCGCCGCTTCGAGCAGCTTCTCGTCCCGCGCCCCCAGCCCGGTTTCGAGCGCGCTGACCAGCACCTGCCGATCCGCCGACCGGCGGGACGCCGCGAACTCGCGCGCGATGAACTCCCCCACCCGGTCCGGATCGGTCTTCCGCTTGCGCCGCAACGCCCGTACCCGCTGGGCGCTCGGCAGGTCGAGGACCTCCTCCAGCGGCACCTCGTCGACCAGCGGCGCCGCGCCACTCGCCCACGACCAGCCCGGCCGGGTGCCCGCGAGCCAGCGCCCCCTGGCCCCCAGCACCTCCACCACGGCGGCGCGCAGCCCGGGACGGGCCGTGCCGAGGGACAGCAGGGCGGGCAGCATCCGGTGCTCGGCCACGACGCCGCCCGCCTTGGCGAGGGCGCACCACTCGGTCAGCAGGACCTCGTCGTCGAGGCTCATGATCGCGTCGAGGACGGCTCTGGCGGCCGGGCGCGGGAAGTTCGCGGTCTCCGGCGGCGCCGGCGGCAGCGGGTCGGCCTCGACCCGCGGCGGCAGCGTGGCACCGAACGCCGCCACGCCGAGCGCGGCGCAGTCGTCGAGGAGCTTCGCCGGGTCGCCGCCGCCCCTGGTGGTGCCGATGAGGAGGGTCTGGACGGCCTGGGACCAGTCGGCCTTCACCCCACCACCTCCAGCCGCCCGTCCACCACGACCGCCCCGAGCCGGAGCGCGTGGCCGTCCCACAGCCCCCACGCGTCGAACGGCACCCCGCCGGTCAACGCCAAGGCCATGTCGAGCCCTCCATCGTCGCGGACCGGCAATCCGTGACCTGTCCCGTCCACCAGCGACCCGGCGCACAGCCGCACGGAGGCGCAGCCGAGCGGGAAGAGGCGCTGCCAGGGGTCGGCGACCAGCCGCGGCTCCAGGGCGGCCAGGGCGGTGCGCCACGACTCGGGCGCGGGCACCGGGGCGGGGTCGTGCGAGCCCTCCAGCTCGCCCAGGGCGACGCGGTCGGAGTCCGGGTAGGGGTGGACCACGGCCGTGGACTCCAGGCCGTGCGGCAGCAGCGGCACGGGGGCGCCCACGGCGGAGTGGCGGATCGCGACGACCCACCGGCCCGTCCGGCGGCCCCGGCACCACTGGCGGACGGTGCGGACGCGGCCGTCGTCGGTCTCCAGGCGCAGCAGGGCCACCCAGCTGTCGGAGACGCCGGGTGCGGCCTTGACAGTCTCCTCGGGGACGGTGACGCCGAGGCGCGAGCGCGGCTGCACGGCGCACAGCAGGTGCAGGCCGCCGAGGCGGTCGGCCACGTCGGAGGTCCAGCGGGGGCCCGCGCGGGCCACGATCTCCTGGATCTCGCCCACGGCGGCGGCCACGCCGGGGACCTGGGCGTCGATCATGCGCGCGGTGAACGCCTGCCACCACGACGCGGGGCGGCCCGGCAGGGACGCGATGCCCGCGGACGCCACGTCGAGCAGCCAGTCGCGCAGGCCGTCGATGCCGGACGACATCGCCAGCGCGCGGTTCGCCGCCGTCTTCTCGCGCGAGCGCTGCCGCCGCGCCACGGCCTCCGGCGAGGAGTCGAGCTCGCGGGCCGCTCTCCTGGTCGTCCACTCCTGCACCCACTCGGGCGGGGTGGCGTCCGGGAGGTCGAGCTCCTGCAGGCTCACGGCGTGCTTGCAGGGGAACTTGCGGGACGGGCACGTGCACTTGGCCGACCCGGCGGCCAGGTCGACGCACACGCGGTACGGCGTGGAGCCCGAGCCCGAGTAGAGGCCCCACAGCACCGGCAGGGCCTTGCCCAGGCCCTGCCAGCGCGTCGGTACGGCTCGTGTCCTCACCCGATCAAAGTAGCGAGGACCCCCGACAGGAAATCAGGCCGGACCGCGCCGGGCCCACGTCCACGCGTACGCCGGGTCCTCGCTCGCCTCCGCCGCCTCGCCCAGCTCCAGCGGGCGGAAGGTGTCGACCATGACCGCGGTCTCGTCGAAGTAGTCGACCCCGAGGGACGCCTCGACGGCTCCCGGCTGCGGTCCGTGCGTGCAGCCGGACGGGTGCAGCGACATCGAGCCGATGCCGATGCCGGAGCCCTTGCGCGCCTCGTAGTTGCCGCCGACGTAGAACATCAGCTCGTCCGAGTCGACGTTCGCGTGGTTGTACGGCACCGGCACGGCCAGCGGGTGGTAGTCGACCTTGCGGGGGCAGAACGAGCACACGACGAAGTTCGGGCCCTCGAACGTCTGGTGCACGGGCGGCGGCTGGTGCACGCGGCCGGTGATCGGCTCGAAGTCGCGGATGTTGAACGCCCACGGGTACAGGTGGCCGTCCCAGCCGACGACGTCGAACGGGTGGTTGGCGTAGGTGAACTTCGTGAGGCCCGCGCGGTGCCGCACGATCACGTCCACGTCGGTGCCCTCGACGAGCAGCGGCTCGGAGGGCCCGCGGATGTCCCGCTCGCAGTACGGCGAGTGCTCCAGGAACTGGCCGGCCTTCGACAGGTAGCGCTTGGGCGGCCCGATGTGCCCGGTCGCCTCCAGCACCAGCACGGACATCGGCTCGGCCGGCACGACCCGGTAGGTGCACGAGGTCGGGATCACGACGTAGTCGCCGTCGCCGACCTCCAGGGCGCCGTAGATCGTCTCGACGACGCCGGAGCCCTTCTGCACGTACAGCAGCTCGTCGCCGAAGGCGTTGCGGTACAACGGCGAAGGCGCGTTGGCCACGACGAACGCGATGGTCACGTCCGGGTTGCCGAACAGCTTGCGGCGCCCGGTGACGGCGTCGACCTCGTCGGAGGCCCAGGTCAGGTCGGTGGTCTTGAAGTGCCGCGGCTTGAGCGGGAGGTTCGGCGCGACGGTCCCGCGCTCGTCCTTCAGCGTCTCCGCGTTGACGATCGCGGTGGGCAGGTGGCGGTGGTACAGCAGCGCCGAGTCCGCCGAGAAGCCCTCGACCCCCATGAGCTCTTCCGCGTAGAGCCCACCGTCCGGTTTGCGGAACTGGGTGTGGCGCTTTCGGGGGATCTCCCCGACCTGGCGGTAGTAGGCCATGACCTCTCCGAGGGCGTTCGATTATCGGACATCTTTGTTCAGTTGACGTGACACGGCTAGCGTGTCAGCCGTGTCAAGCGCTGTCGAACTCCGTGCGCCCGGTCCGCGCGGTACTCCGCCCCTGCTCGCGAGGCTTGTGGACGATGCCGCGCTGTTCCCTCCGGGGAACGCGTCGATGCCCGACGCGGTGCGCGGTCACCTCGACGGACGAGTCGGCGAGTGGTCCGGGGTCATGGGACTGTTCCTGTGCCCCGCCTCGCGGCTCGCCGAACTGATCACCGAGCTCATCAAGGTCAAGCCCCCGAAACCGATCGCGCTCTCGCTGGTGATCGACACGGGCCTCGGCGGCGTGCCGAAGGCCGTGTCCATCGTCGAGAGCCGCAGCGAACTGCTGGCACTGCGCATGGTCGAGATGCCCGCACCGTCCGATGTGGACGAGGTGTGGCTCGAACGCGTGTCGGAGTTCGTCCCCGAGGACGTCATCCGCGTCGTCGAACCCCGCCGCGGCGGTGCCGAGTGGCTCGACGGCGTCCGCCGGGTCATCGAGCACGGCAGCTGGCCCAAGCTGCGCTGCGGAGGGGTCTCCCAGGAGAACTTCCCGAGCGTCGAGGAGGTCGCCGACTTCCTGTCCGTCGTCAGCGGTGGCGGTGTCGCGTTCAAGGCGACGGCCGGCCTGCACAAGGCCGTCCGCCACACCGACGAGCAGGGCTTCACCCACCACGGCTTCCTGAACCTCCTCGTGGCGACCGCCCGCAGTCTGAGCGGCCGCGACGTGCGGGAGGCGCTCGCGAGCACCGACGCCCAGGCTCTCACCGCCGAGGCCAAGGCGCTCAGCGACCAGGCCGCGCACGCCGTGCGCGGGGTGTTCGCGAGCTACGGCTCGTGCTCGCTCGCCGAACCGATCGCCGACCTCGAGGAGCTTGGACTGCTGTGAGCTGGATCAGCGACCCGAACTTCACCGAGGACCAGCCGTTCGGACCGCAGACCCTGCCCTACGGCGTCGTGGACGGCGGTGTGGCCGTCCGCGTCGGCGACCAGGCCCTGCTGCTGCGGAGCCTGGCGCTGGGCAAGTGCAGCGAGTTCGTCCAGGGCGACTCGCTCGACCCGCTGCTGCGGGCGGGACGGCCCGTCTGGAGCGTGCTGCGGGCCAAGCTGCGCGAGATCGTGTCGGCCCAGTCCGCGCCGAAGGGCGCCGAGCTGGTCGGCATCGAGACGGCGAAGCTGCCGTTCACCGTGGGCGACTACGTGGACTTCTACTCCAGCAGGCACCACGCGGAGAACGTCGGCCGGATGTTCCGCCCCGACGGCGACCCGCTCACGCCGAACTGGACGCACCTGCCGATCGGCTACCACGGCCGCGCCGGCACGGTGTACGTCTCCGGCACGGACATCAGGCGGCCGAACGGCCAGAAGCGCGGCAGCGAAGGCCCCAAGTTCGGTCCCTCCGAACGGCTCGACATCGAGGCCGAGGTCGGCTTCGTCTGCGGCGGGCCGGAGGCCGCGAACGTGTCCACGAGCAGGGCGGCCGAGCACGTGTTCGGCGTCGCGCTGGTCAACGACTGGTCGGCGCGCGACATCCAGGCGTGGGAGTACCAGCCGCTCGGCCCGTTCCTCGCCAAGTCGTTCGCCACGTCGATCAGCGCCTGGGTCACGCCGCTGGAGGCGTTCGCCGTCGCCCGCGTGCCGACCCCGCCGCTGCCGAACAAGCTGCACGACTACCTGACGTGCGACCAGCCGTGGGGCCTCGACATCACGATCACGGTGGAGCTGAACGGCACGATCGTCGCGCGGCCCCCGTTCCGGGAGATGTCGTGGTCTTTTGTGCAACAGCTCGCCCACATGACGGTGAACGGCGCTACGGTGCGCCCGGGTGATCTGTTCGCCTCCGGCACGGTCTCCGGACCGGAGAAGGACGAGCGCGGCTCGTTCCTCGAGCTGAGCTGGGGCGGCAAGGAACCATTCGAGCTCGACGACGGCTCCACGCGGTCCTTCCTGGAGGACGGTGACACGGTCAGGCTGACCGCCACCGCTCCCGGCGAGGGCGGTTCCGTGGTCGGTCTCGCCGAGGTGGTGGGCACAGTTCGGAGTGCGTGATGGCGCGGAGCGCGTGATGGTCGGAGCGACGAAGGAGAGCTCGCTGACCCTGGAACGGGGTCTGGCGCTCCTCCAGGCTGTCGCCGAGGCGGAGTCCGAGGCACCGTCGATCTCGGAGCTCGCCACGGCCATCGGCGCGTCCAGGGCCGCCGTGTACCGGCTCCTCGTGCCGTTGCAGGCCCGCGGCCTGGTGCGCAGGGAGGGGTCGAAGGTCCGGCTGGGCCTGGGCGTGCTGCGGCTCGCCTCCAACGTCCTGCCGCAGCTGCGGCAGGCGGCGAACCCCGCGCTCAGGGAGCTGGCGGAGAAGGTCGGCGCCACCGCGCACCTGACCGTCGCGGACGGCGGCGAGGCCCAGGCCGTCGCCGTCGTCGAGCCGTCGTGGACGTCGTTCCACGTGGCGTACCGGGTGGGGTCGCGGCACCCGGTGCAGCGCGGGGCGGCCGGCAAGGCCATCTCGCAGCTCGCCGAGGCGTGGGTGGCCTCCGCGGGCGAGCTGCAACCCAACGCGTTCGGTGTCGCGGCGGCTGTGCGCGGCGTTCCCGGCCTACGGGCGTCCGTGGGCGTCGTGGCGCTGGAACGGCTCGACGCGGACATCGTCGGCCCTCACGTCGTGCGCGCGGCCGAAGAAGTGGCGGCAGCGCTCAAATGACGGACGAACGGCTCAGGCGCTGGCGGTTGTTGCTGGGGCCGAGCGCCGAAGAGGTGTCCGAGCTGGGCGAGGACGACCAACGGCGCGACAGCGCGCTCACGGGCCTCTACGGCGGTGGCGGTGACAGGGGCGCCGGTCTGGGTGCCAGCTCGCCGCAGCTGCACAGGTGGCTCGGCGACGTCCGCAAGTACTTCCCCACGTCCGTCGTGCAGGTGATGCAGCGCGACGCGGTCGAGAAGCTCGGGCTCAAGCAGCTGCTGCTCGAACCGGAGCTGCTGGAGGCCGTCGAGCCGGACGTGAACCTGGTCAGCACCCTGTTGCAGCTCTCCCGCGCCATCCCGGCCCGCACCCGTGACACGGCGAAGGCCGTGGTGCGCAAGGTGGTCGAGGACATCGAACGACGGCTGACCGACCGGCTGGTCGAGGCCGTGCGCGGCGCCGTCGACCGCTCGAAGCGCACGCACCGCCCGCAGCTGCCGGACGTCGACTGGGCGACCACGATCAAGGCGAACCTGAAGAACTACCAGCCGCAGCACCGCACGGTCGTGGTCGAGGACCTCATCGGGCACCGCCGGCGCAACCGGACCGCGGCGATGCGGGACGTCGTGCTGCTCGTCGACCAGTCCGGCTCGATGGCGGACTCACTGGTGCACGCGGCCGTCCTCGGCTCCGCGCTCGCCTCGATCCGGTCGGTCTCGACGCGGCTCGTCGTGTTCGACACCGAGGTGGCGGACCTGACCGACCAGCTCAGCGACCCGGTGGACCTGCTGTTCAGCGCCCAGCTCGGCGGCGGCACGGACATCAACCGCGCGGTCGCGTACGCGCAGACGCTGGTCCGCAGGCCCACCGACACCGTCGTGGTGATCATCAGCGACCTGTACGAGGGCGGGTCGGAGTCCGAGCTGCTGCGGCGGGTCCGCGAACTGGTCGCGAGCGGCGTCACGGTCGTGAACCTGCTCGCGCTCAGCGACTCCGGCACGCCCGCCTACGACCACGAGCTGGCCGCGAAGCTGCACGCGCTGGGCGCGCCCGCGTTCGCCTGCACGCCCGACAAGTTCCCCGAGCTGCTGGCGGCGGCGCTGCGCAAGGACGACCTCACGCAGTGGGCGGAGGCGGAAGGCATCGCGACGGGCCGTTAGGCCGTCAGCGCTCGACGACCCGGCCGCGGGTGAGGAACGCGAGCCCGCGCGTCATGGCCACCACGTGCCCGCGCTCGTCCGGCCCGGCGATCCAGATCCGCCCGGTGTGCCGGACGAGCACGCGCGCCCGTTCCGGCAGCTCGGGCAGCCGCAGGTCGTTCTCCGAGTCGGCGACCCGCAGGTACGCCTGACGCCCGATCCGCTTGCCCGGCACGAACCGGACGCTCACCGGGCGCCACGGGAAGCGTTCGAGCAGGGCGACCGTGCGGCCGCGGGTGAAGAAGTGCCGCAGCCCCGGCACGGCCAGTTCGAGCACGATCGGCACCGACAGCACGGTGAGCCAGATCCACCCGATCCACAGCACGACGCCGAGCACGGCGAGGGCGAAGAGGATGTGACCGACCGCGCGCCGGTCCGCCCGCGCTAGGCAGGTGTCGCTCCACGCCGTGGTCACGTGCACGTCCACTGACATTTCCCGCTACTTGATCAACGAAACACTCGGGCGGAAATGAGTCGCGGAACTCCCCTGAACGTCACAACGGTGTTCCCCCGTGCGTCGGGCGGGACGAACCACACCCGGCGGTGCCGCGCGATCCTCCCGCGCAGCAGCGGACCGACCCTCAGGGACAGCAGCAGCGGCGGCTTCGTGAGCACCACGAGCCTGCCGCCCTCCCACCTCGCGTGCGCGAAGATCCACGGTTCCCCCTCCGGCAACCGCACAGGTCGCCGCCTCGTCACCCACCACAGCACCGCCGCGGCGAAGAACAGCAGGACCAGCGCCACCGGCGACGACCAGGACCACGCGAGCACCGCCACGAACTGGAGCAGGAAGGCCACACCGGCGAGCACCGTCCACACCAGGGCGCGCCTGCTCGCCCGGTCGACGCAGTGCCGGGTCCACCGATCGTCGAGCGCCGTCACCTCGGTGGACGGCTTGCTGGGCACGACCACCCGTTCAAGGTACAGGTGATCCTTCCCTTGGGGAGAGGCACTAAGTTAGGCTCGCCTAACCACAGGAGGTGGAGCGGTGACCGACATCCAGACCAGGCGTCCACCGGCGCCGCACGCGGCGGAGCGCGCCCGCACCATCGCCGCCCGCGGCGGTCAGGCCGCACTGCTCCCCCAGGCCGGCACCCGCACGAGCCCGCTGCTGCACCACGTGCACCCGTGCGGCACCACGCTCCTGCTGCTGCCCGAGGAGCACCCGCTGGTGGGGCAGCTCTGGCAGGCGCCGCGCACCGAGGTGACGGCGATGCTGGAGATCGCCGACCAGGCCCCGGTGGCGTTGCGCGAACCCGTCCGCGGCCTGCTGTGGCTCACCGGCTGGGTCACCGCGCTGCAGGACGAGGAGGCCCGCGAGGCGGTCCTCGCGGTCGCCGACGTGCGGCCGGACCACCGGCTGCTCGACGCCGGGCACGGGGCAGCCGTCCTGCGGCTCACGCCCGCGTCGCTGGTCATCGCCGACGCCGAGGGCACCTCGTCGATCAGGCCCGACCAGTTCACGAGCGCGCAGCCCGACCCGTTCTTCCGCGAGGAGGACCACTGGCTGCGGCACCTGGAGGCGTCACACCACGACGTGGTGGGCCAGCTCGCCCGCCACCTGCCGGAGGAGCTGCGCGGCGGGCACGTGCGCCCGCTCGGGCTCGACCGGTTCGGGCTGCGGCTGCGCGTCGAGGGCGAGACCGACGACCACGACGTGCGGATCGCGTTCTCCCGGCCCGTGAGCACCCCGCAGGAGCTCGCCGGGGAGCTCCGGCGGCTGATGGGCTGCCCTTTCCTCGCCCAGAGGTGAGCGAACGCTGCCGGTAGCGTCACGGGGGTGACCTTGATCCCCGCCGCGATCCCCGCGCACGAGAAGCGCGGTTACCAGCTCGAACTGCTGATCGTCTTCAGCATGACGCTGGGCCTGTCCGGCCTGCGCAGCCTCGTGCGGCTCGTCGACAGCCTGCTTCAGCCGGCCCCCCTCAACCAGCAGTCCGTCGCCATCAACGTCCCCCAGGCGCGCGCCGACCTGCTCGACCTGCTCGCCCAGCTGCTCGGCGTGCTGCAGCTCGCCGCGTGGGGCGGCATCGGCCTGTACCTGCTGTGGCGCACCGGGATCAAGCTCCGCGTCATCGGCCTCGACGGCACCCGCAAGCTCGCCGACTCCCTCGGCGCCCTGGGCCTGGCCGCGATCATCGGCATCCCCGGCCTCGCGTTCTACTTCGCCGCCTGGGCCCTCGGCCTGAACCTCGCCGTCCAGCCGTCGACCCTGGACAACCAGTGGTGGATGAGCGTCGCCCTGATCCTCGCCGCCGCCGGCAACGCGTGGGCCGAGGAGGTCCTCGTCGTCGGCTACCTGATCACCCGCCTCCAGCAGCTGGGCTGGCGCCAGTACACGGCCCTGTTCGCCGCCGCCGTGCTGCGCGGCTCGTACCACCTCTACCAGGGCTTCGGCGGGTTCATCGGCAACCTCGTCATGGGCCTGGTCTTCGGCTTCTACTGGCAACGCACCAAGCGCCTGTGGCCACTGGTCATCGCGCACACGATCCTCGACGTCGTGGCGTTCGTCGGCTACACAATGTTGCGAGGCAAACTGAGCTGGTTGCCTTAACAAATCCGTCCTCGCGCCCGCTTTCACACATCATTCGTTGCTAAATCACGGTCACGAACGGCGATTTGTGCTGTTCAGAGTTACGCTCGTCCGGTGACTGCGCACACGATCGCTGATACCGAAGCACTCCCGGACGCCGCACCCCGTGTGGACAGCGAGGTCGGCCCGTTGCGCACGGTGCTGCTGCACCGGCCGGGCAACGAGCTCAAAAGGCTCACCCCGCGCAACAACGACCAGCTGCTCTTCGACGGCGTCCCGTGGCTCGGCAGGGCCCAGGAGGAACACGACGCGTTCGCCGCGACCCTGACCGCCCGCGGCGTCGAGGTCCTGCTGCTGTCCGACGTCCTGGTGCAGGCTCTGGAGGACAACCGAGCCCGCATCGCAGGCATCCACAGCGCCGTCAACGAACGCCGCCTGGGCATCGACCTGGCCGACGCACTCCGCAGCCACCTCACCTCGCTCCCTGCCACCCAACTGGCACAGGTGCTGATGACCGGCATGACCTTCGAGGAGCTCCCGGCAGCCGAAGGCGCCTCCCTGGTCCGCAGGATGCACCTCCCGATCGACTTCGCGGTGGACCCGCTCCCGAACCTGCTCTTCACCCGCGACTCGTCCGTCTGGGTGGGCGACCGGGTGGCCATCACGTCCCTGGCCCTGCCCGCCCGAGACCGCGAGACGACCCTCACCGACCTGATCTACGCCTACCACCCGCGCTTCCGCCGCACCGGCCGCGCCTACGGCGCCCACTCGGCCCCGCTGGAAGGCGGCGACGTCCTCCTCCTGGCCCCTGGCGTGATCGCCATCGGCGTAGGCGAACGCACCACCCCCGCGGGCGCGGAGTCCTTCGCCCGCTCAGCCCTGGCCGACGGCCTGGCCCACACCGTCCTGGCAGTACCCATCGCCCAGGAACGCGCCACCATGCACCTCGACACGGTCTGCACGATGGTCGACCGGGACGCAGTGGTCATGTACCCGGCCATCAGGCACTCCCTGACCGCCTACCCCCTCCGGGCAGACGGCGAGGGAGGCGTCCGAGTGGACGGCCCGGTCTCCTTCCTCGACGCGGCCGCCGAAGCGATGGGCATCGAACGCCTCCGGGTGATCGACACCGGCCTCGACGTGATCACCGCCGAACGCGAACAGTGGGACGACGGCAACAACACCCTCGCAGTCGGCCCCGGCCTGGTCGTCGCCTACGAACGCAACGTGGAGACCAACGCCCGCCTGGAAGACGCGGGCGTCGAGGTGCTCCGCATCGCAGGCTCCGAACTGGGCTCCGGCCGCGGCGGCCCCCGCTGCATGTCCTGCCCGATCGACCGCGCACCCCTGGTGTAACCGCTCCGCCGCCAGGTGCGCCCCGGACCCGGTCGGTCCTGTCGCCCGCGACTCCGCCGACCGAGGCTCGCCCTGGCCCTGCCACGATTCCCACCCCGGTGAGGAATGCCTAACCTAGCTTTGGTTCGCCTTTCCAAACAAAGGTTAGCTTCCCCTTGAATGCATTCCCCACCACTTTCGGCTAACGTACTCCACATGGCCTCGAACGTGAAGAAGATCCTGTCCAAGAAGTCCAAGTTCCACGAACTGCTGCAGGCCCAGGTGGGCAACGAGTTCTCCGCCTCGCAGCAGTACATCGCACTCGCCGTGTGGTTCGACAACGAAGACCTGCCGCGCCTCGCGTCGCACTTCTACAAGCAGGCCCTCGAAGAGCGCAACCACGCGATGATGCTCGTCAAGTTCCTGATGGACAACGACGTTCCCGTCGCCATTCCGGGTACCGAGTCGCCGATCAACGAGTTCAAGGAGCCGCGTGACCTCGTCGCGCTGGCGTTGCGCCAGGAGCAGCAGGTCACGGACCAGATCGTGGCGCTCGCCAAGGCCGCTCGCGAGGACGGCGACTACATCGGCGAGCAGTTCATGCAGTGGTTCCTGAAGGAGCAGGTCGAGGAGGTCTCCTCGATGAAGACGCTGCTCACGATCATGGACCGCGCGGAAGGCAACATGTTCTACGTGGAGACGTTCCTGACGCGGGAGACCGTGGGCGACGAAGGTGGCGACTCCAGCGCTCCTCCCGCCGCGGGCGGCGCGCTCTGAAAGATTTCTTCGCACGACCGAGTGCCTGATCACAAGGCCCGCCTCCCTCACCGGGAAGCGGGCCTTTTCAGTTGTTGAGCCTTGCCGCCTGACGCGTCAGATATTCCCGCTCGGCGAGGTTCGACGCTTTCTTCGCCGCCTCGGCGTAGAGGCGGGCGGCCGTTCGCCGGTCGCCGTCGCGCTCGTGGAGGTAGGCGGCGACTGCCGAATAGCGGGGCAGTGTTTCGTCCAGTTCCGCCAACGCTTTCAGGCCCGCTCGCGGGCCGTCGGCCTCTCCCACGGCGACGGCCCGGTTGAGGCGCACCACAGGGCTGTCGGTGACGGCCAGCAGTTCGTCGTACCACTCGACGATCTGCACCCAGTCCGTCTCCTCGGCGGTGGGGGCGTCCGCGTGCAGCGCCGCGATGGCGGCCTGTGCCTGGAACTCGCCGAGCCGGTCCCGTGCGAGCGCCGCCTGCAACACCTCGACGCCTTCGGCGATCATCGCCGTGTCCCACTTCGCGCGGTCCTGCTCGGCCAGCGGGACGAGCTTGCCGTCGCCCGTCGTCCTGGACGCGCGCCGGGCGTGGTGCAGCAGCATCAGCGCGAGCAGCCCCGCCACCTCGGGGTGGTCGATCACGGCCACGAGCTGGCGGGTGAGCCGGATCGCCTCGGCGGCGAGGTCGACGTCGCCGGAGTAGCCCTCGTTGAACACGAGGTAGAGCACCCTCAGCACGGTGGCGACGTCGCCGGGCTGGTCGAACCGCACGGTGCTCACGGTCTTCTTGGCCCGGCTGATCCGCTGGGCCATCGTCGCCTCCGGCACCAGGTACGCCTGCGCGATCTGGCGGGTGGTCAGCCCGCCGACCGCGCGCAGCGTGAGCGCCACCGCGGACGACGGCGTCAGCGACGGGTGCGCGCACAGGAAGTAGAGCTGCAACGTGTCGTCGGTGTCCCGCGCCTGTCCCGGCTCCGGTTCGGCGTCGACGGCGTCCTCACGCCTGCGGCGCGCGGTGTCGGCCCTCGTGGCATCGAGGAACTTGCGCCACGCGGCGGTGACCAGCCAGCCCTTCGGGTCGCGCGGCGGGTCCCGCTGCCACACGCGGACGGCTTCGACCAGCGCGTCCTGCACGGCGTCCTCGGCCGCCGCGAAGTCGGCACCGCGGCGGACGAGAACGCCGATCACGCCCGGCGTGAGGCTCCTGAGCAGCGTCGCGTCGATCATTCGGTGATCGTCGGCGGGTGGCCGTAGAACGGGCGGAGCTCCAGCCACTCGTGGATCGGCTTCCCGTCCTTGCCCGGCGCCGCCGACAGCTCGGCCGCGAGCTCCAGCGCCCGCTCGTAGCTGTCGACGTCGATGATCATCCATCCGGCGATGAGGTCCTTGGTCTCCGCGAACGGGCCGTCGGTGACGGGCGGCCTGCCCTCACCGTCGTACCGGACCCACGTGCCCTCCGGGGCGAGCGCCCTCTCGTCGACGAACTCGCCGCTCTCCCTGAGCCGGTCCGCGAAGTCGCCCATGTACTTGACGTGGGCGGTGATCTCGTCCTGGGACCACTGGTCCATCGGCACGTCGTTCACCGCCGCCGGGGCTCCGCGGTAGTGCTTGAGCAGCAGGTACTTGGCCATTTCCGGTGTCCTCCCTCTGCCGGCGCCACCTGTCGTGGTCACCTTCCACCACCGGGACGGAGCCGGCACGGGCTTCTCGACACGGCCGACGGTTTTTCTCCGGTCACAGGTCCGCCATCACGCAGTCGGCCGTGTTGGCGCCGATCTTGATGTGGACGACGCGGCCCGAGTTGATGATGAAGTTGAAGTGGCTCGTCGCGTCCAGCGTCGCCGAGAGGCCGGCGCGGTACTCGCTGGCGTCGGGGTGGACCCGCTTCACGTCGTCGACCGTCGAGCCGACGCCGATACCGGTCGACGTGCTCACCCCGGCCGGGAGCGAGATCCTGACGACGCCGTACTGCTCGGAGACGGACACCCGCTCGTTGGCCCAGCAGACGCCGTCGTGCGTGACGAGGTCCGTTCCGGCCAGGCCGGTGGCCTTCGCCTCCTCCAGCGTCATGCCGAGCTTGAGCGCGCCGTAGCCGACACGGGTGTCGGTCTTCACCAGCGCCGGCTGCTTCGCCGGGTTGGTCACGGTCGCGGTCACGACCTCGGTGACGACCGAGGTGGACGGCGCCGGAGCGGGTTCGGTGGTGGTGGACGTGGTCGTCGTGGCCGGTGCGGCGGACGGCGTCGGCTCGGACGTGCAGGCAGCTGCCCCGGCCACGGCCAGTGCGGCGATGAGAGCGGCCTTGACGGCGTTCTTCATTTCGAGTTCCCCCCGGAATTCTTTCTGGTTTATTCGACGCAGTCCTGCTCGTTCAGCAAAATGCTCGCGCAGGTGACCACATCATCTTGGAGTTCGTGGTTGAAATGCGAGTTCGGTTTGCCGCTCGCGGCGGCGCGATACCTGCCGGGGAAGTGCTTCCCGACGAGGTTCGGGTGGGCGGCCCGGACGGCCCACAGGGTCGCGCCGATACCCTTTTCGCGGGTCGTCGGTGTTCTGCGGCGGTGTGCCGGTGCACCCCCGCGATGCCGAGCACGGCCATCGCAGCAATTGTGATCGACTTCTTCATCTCAACCCCGGTGCGTTTTCGAGACACCAGTAAGACGCCATCCGAACAGCGTGGTTGCCAGTTTCGCGATAACGGAGAAGTCACGGTCGCCGAACTCGAAAATGGTCCTGAAAAAGGAATGCCGAGGACCCCGCCGCACCCCCAGGAGCGGCGGGGTCCTCGACAAGATCAGTCGGTCAGGCGCCCGGGCAGTCGTTGTCCGCCAGGCGCATCCGCACGGACGTGACCGCGGTCCCGTCGTTCTCGAACACGTACACCCACGCCGGTGTCGCCGTCATCTGCACGACGAGCTCGGAGCCGTTCACCGCGGCGCTCGGATAAGCGTTCTTCAGGTCGGTGACCTTCGAGCCGGTGCCGATGTTCTTCGACGTCCTCGCGGTGTCCGGGAGCTTGATCCGGACAATCCCCTTGGCGGAGGAGATGAGGACGGTCGACGGGTCGGCGTTCGACACCGACGAGTACGGCTTGCACCCCGCCTCGGTGGGGGTGCCCGCGGTGCCGAGCGACCCGGTCTTGAGCGCGTCCTCCTCCGACATGCCGAGCGCCAGCCTGCCGAAGACGCCCGGCGCGCTCTCCTTGGTCGTGGAGGTGCTGGACGACTTGGTCGTGTTGGGCGCCGTGGTGCCGTTCTGCGCGGTGTTCGGCACGCCGCCCACCGGCGGGTCGACCGTCACCGTCACCGTCTGGGTGTAGGTGCTGACCGACGGAGGGGGCGGGGTCGTCGAGGCGGTCGACGAGGACGTCGGCAGCAGGTCGTCCGCCGAGTCGAGGGCCAGGGGACGCAGCTGGGTCAGCCCGATCCCGGCGCCGATCACGGCCACCACGGCGAACGTGCCGGTCGCGGCGGCGCGGCGGCGTCGGCGGCGCTGGGCCCCGCGGACCACGGAACTGGTGGCGTCCGGCGTGACGTGGACGTCCAGCCGGTCGTCGTTGAAGAGCTTGCGCAGCTCGTCGTCGATGTCGTCCACCGGTCAGTCCTTTCCCAGGCGTGTCCGCAGAGACGCCATCGCCTTGCTGCTCTGGCTCTTGACGGTCCCGCACGAGATGCCGAGCGCCTTCGCGATCTCGGCTTCGGAGAGGTTCTCGTAGTAGCGCAGCACGATGACCGCGCGTTGCCGCGGCGGGAGGTCGCGCAGCGCCTGCCAGAGAGGTTCGTTGTCGAGCCTGGACAGTTCGGGCGCCACGGCGCCGGTGTCGGGGAAGTCCGCCACGAGGTTCTCGCGGCGGCGGCGCCGCCAGACGCTGATGTGGGTGTTGGCCATCGCCCTGCGGACGTACGCGAGCGGGTCGTCCCCCTTGCGCAGCACGGACGCCCAGCGCGAGCCGACCTTCTCCAGCACCGACTGGACGAGGTCCGCCGCGTCGTGCGGGTTGCCCGTCAGGGCGTGCCCGTACCGCAGGAGTCCGGGCATGGAGATGCGCACGAACTCGGCGAAGTCCCCCACGGCTTCCGCTCTTCCCCCACCGCGTTCGGCGGTCAATCCCAGCTGCAGCACCGCCGTCACGGCACGCCCCCTCCCCGGAGCTCCTACCGGCTCCGAGGACTTCACGCCTGACAGCGCGTGACGGTTGCCTTACTCAATCACAAAACGGCAACGGCCGGAGGCAGGACGAACGAACCGTCCGGGAGGCAGGGGAAGTCGTGGATCTCGGTGACCGCCTCGACCGGGATCGGTCCGTAGACGTGCGGGAACCACAGCGGCGAGTCCGTCACGGCCTCCCACCGGACCGGCACGCCGAGCAGGGCGGTGTCGATGACGAGCAGCAGCAGTCCGCTCTGCCCGTGGAAGAACTTCCCGGCCGTCACGTGCACGACGCCCCGGTCGGAGCAGTGCACGAACTCCTCGCCCGGCGCCGGCGAGATCACGCCGGCCGACCGCGCGGAGGCCCACCCGGCCGTGGTGATGATGTGCAGCAGCACTTATCCACAGCTCCCTGTGGACAACCCTGTGGACAGAGTTGCCTCGACGGGAACGCGGGGGCCCCACGTTTCCTCCGGGGGAACGTGGGGCCCCCGCGTTCAGCGCAGCGTGATCTGGCGGCCGCGGAGGCCGTCGCGGGCCCGGCGCTCGGCGTCGGTCAGCGGCTCGTCGGAGGCCAGGGCCTCCAGCAGGCGCTTGCCCAGCGCCTCGGCCGGGTCGGCCCACTCGCGGGCGTGCATCTCGCGGTCGAGGTCCCACACCGGCACCAGCAGGCCGTGCGCGCGGAACGACCCGGCGTAGCGGGAGCCCTCACCCAGGTCCAGCTCACCGCGGGCGGCCAGGCGGGCCATCGCGGGCAGCAGCTTCTCCTCCGGCTCCGGGCGGACCCAGCGCAGGTGCGCCTTGTCGCCGGCGTCGACCCAGTACGCGGCCTTCACGCCGGGGGCGTCGACGCGCTCGGTCGGCAGGATCGCCGCGTTCGCGCGCTCCAGCGACAGCGCCACGTCGCCCGTGGGCTCGGTGCCCTCCGGCATCCACCAGATGAAGTCGGAGTGCAGCTCGGGCACGATCTCGGCCTCGGGGTCGAGCAGGTCCTGCAACCGGCCGGGGTTCTCGCCGTTGTCGGGGCCTACGACCGGGAGCACGTCACCGGTCTCCGCCCGCTGCGCCCACTGCAGCGCCCGCGCCAGGTCGCGGCTGATGTCGCCGGAGCGCGTCTGCACCTGCAGGCCGACGAACGGCACGCCGTCGCCGCGGATCAGACCGGCGGCGGCCATCGGCAGCACGGTGGCGAGCGTGACCTCGCGGCCGTCCTTGACCGGCAGCTTCGCGACCGCCGACGGCACGAACTCGCGCAGCGCGATCAGCTCGCACTCCGCGGCCAGGCCCTCGAACGGCCGGGACACGATCACGTCGGTGGCGCCGCCCGGCGCCCCGTGGCACGCCTTGTAGCGCTTGCCGGAGCCGCACGGGCAGGGCTGCTTCGGGTTGATCCCGTCCTTCGGTGCGTCCTTGACCGCGGTCCGCTTGGCCACCTCGGCCCCTCCTCGTGTCCGGTCTTGTCAGGTCGCCAAGTTAGCCGTCAGCAGGCGGCGGGTGTTCGCCGGGGCGTTCGTCGCGAGGAAGCGGACCCCCAGGTCACGGCACAGCGCGACGTCCTCGGGCCGGTCCACCGTCCACACGTACGTCTCGTGGCCCGCGCGCCTGGCCCGGTCGACGTAGCCGGGGTCCCTGCGCAGCAGGTGGACGCCGGGCCCGGTGTAGTCGGCGAACTCCGGCAGCGCGCCCGCGCGGTACCGCCCGAGCCGGTCGAGCAGCAGCACTGTGCGGACGTCGGGAACCAGCTCGCGGAACACCCGCACGGCCGTCGGGGAGAACGACATCATGACGATCTGGGCGTCGAGGGCGTGCCTCTTCAACGCCTCGGCGAGCTTGCGTTCGACCTCGTTGCGGTACCGGACCGGGTGCTTGGTCTCGACGAACAGCTGCACGTTCTTGCCCTTGACCAGGTCCAGCAGCTCGTCGAGCACGAGCAGCCCCGCTGCCTGGCCGTGGCGGTGCCAGCTGCCGTAGTCGAACTGCTTCAGCTGCTCCAGCGACAGCGTGCTCACCGTGCCGCGGCCGTTGGACGTGCGGGACAGCGTGCGGTCGTGCACGCACACGAGCTGCCCGTCGCGGGACAGCCGGACGTCGCACTCCAGCCCGTCCGCACTTTCACTCAGCGCGAGCTCGTAGGCACCGATGGTGTGCTCGGGACGGTCGGTGGACGCGCCACGGTGCGCGACGACGGAAGGTAGCTCCACACCCCGAACTTTAGTTCGCGCCTCGCACGCGGGGCCCTTTCGTACTGTCACGCAGTACGAAAGCGCCCCGCGTGCGTTCCGCAACAATTTGAGTCATCAATCAAATTCACGTGGACGAAACGCGGATCGCGACCTACCGTCCCGCCTTGTGACGTTCGACCAGCGCGACCCCGCCTTCATCGCCGACCCGTACCCCGTCTTCGCCACCCTCCGGGAGGCGGGCGAGGTGCACCGGCACGAGCAGCTTGGCGTCGCCGTCGCCGTGTCGCACGCCGCCTGCTCCGCCGTCCTGCGGCACCGGTCGCTCGGCCGGATCTGGTCGGACGTGAAGCCGGTCGAGCAGTTCGCGGCGTTCAACCTCCTGCACCGCAACTCGCTGCTGGAGAACGAGCCGCCCACGCACACCCGCCTGCGCCGCCTGGTCGCCGCCGCGTTCGGCCGCGGCCACGTCGAACGGCTGCGCCCGTGGGTCGCCGACCTGGCCGACCGCCTCGTCGACGAACTGGTCGCCGAGATCCGGGACACCGGGCAGTCCGACCTGCTCGCCCACGTCGCGGGCCCGCTGCCGGTCCAGGTGATCGCCGAGCTGCTCGGTGTCCCCGGCGAGGACCGCCACCTGCTGCAACCGTGGTCGAACGCCATCGTGAAGATGTACGAGTACGGCCTCCCCGAGGAGCAGCGGGACGCGGCCGAACGTGCCGCCACCGAGTTCGTCGCCTACCTGCGCGACCTGATCGCGCTGCGCCGCACCACCCCCGGCGCGGACCTCGTGTCCGACCTCGTCGCCGTGACGGACACCGACGGCGCCAAGCTCACCGAGGACGAACTGGTCGCCACGGCCGTCCTCCTGCTGATGGCGGGCCACGAAGCCACGGTCAACGTGATCGGCAACGGCGTCTACGCCCTCATGAAGCACCGTTCGCAGTGGGAGCGTCTCTCCCCCGAGCTGATGCCCACGGCCGTCGAGGAGCTCATCCGCTTCGACTCGCCGTTGCAGCTCTTCGAACGCACCGCCACCGAACGAGTGGAGATCGCGGGCCACGTCGTCGAGCCCGGCGAGAAGATCGCCGCCCTGCTCGGCGCCGCCGCCCGCGACCCGCTGGTCTTCGAGAACCCGGACGTCCTGGACGTGGGCAGGGAGAAGAACCAGCACCTCGGCTTCGGCATGGGCATCCACTACTGCCTGGGCGCGCCGCTGGCCCGCATCGAGGTGGAGGCGGCCCTGTCCGCCCTGCACCGCAAGCTCCCCGGCGCCGTGCTGGCGGAGGAGCCGCAGCGGCGGGCGGAGTTCGTGATCCGCGGCCTGCACTCCCTGCCGCTCGCCGACGGCTAACGCGCCGGATACCGCTGAGGCAGCTTGAGCCCGCGCTCCCGCATGACCTCGCGAAGCCGGTCCGGGTAGTCGGTGATGAGCCCGTCCACGCCGTCGTCGATGAGCTTGTGCATGGTCGCCGGGTCGTTGACGGTCCACGGGACCACCTTCAGCCCGTGCCGATGCGCGTCCCGGACGAGCTCCTTCGTCGTGAACGGCACGTAGCCCGGATCGCCGACCACACCGTCCTGCGGGTTGCCGTGCACCGGCGACAACGCCTTGGCGCCGAACGACTTCACCGCTGTCGCCACGCTGCCACCGAAGTCGGCGAGGTCGAGCCCACCGGTCCACGGCGAGCCGGGCCGCAGCATCTCCGGCTGCGTCAACGCCACCAGCGGAATGCGCGGTTCCAGTTGTCCGACACGCATCAACGTGCCCCAGTCGAACGACTGGATCGTCACGTTGCGCAGGAACCCGGACCGCCGGATCTCCCCCACTGCCCGCTGCACGAACTGCTCACGCGGCGCGGTCTCGTGCGGCGCGGCGGCCTCGACCTTCGTCTCGACGTTGAACCGGACCTCGTCGGCCTTCCGCGCACGGACCAGGGCGAACAGCTCCGCCAGCGTCGGCATCCGCGCGCCTGGCGACAGCTCCTGGTCCGGGTACCGCGACCACCGCGTGCTGCCGCAGTCGAGCGTCCTGACCTGCGCGAACGTCAGGTCCTTCACGTACTTCCCCGCGTACGGGAAAGCCGGGTCGCCGGGGAACGCGGGCGCCGTGTCGAGGCACTTCTCGGGGTTCGTCTTCCGGTCGTGCGTGATGACCTCGCGCCCGTCCCTGGTGATCTGGAGGTCCAGCTCCAGCGTCGTGACACCGAGGTCGAGAGCCTTGCCGAACGCCTTGAGCGTGCTCTCGACCGTCAGGCCGATGCCGCCGCGGTGCGCCTGGAGGTCGAACGTCCTGTGCGCGTGGGCCGCGCCCGGTGTGACCAGCGCGATCACCAGTGCCCCGATGAGTGTCCACATGTCACCCAACCTGGCACCCGCCCGTCAGGGCCGGAAGGACCTCAGGAAGAACTCCCACTGAACGGCGGCGAACAGGAGGGTGCCGGCTTCGGGGTTCTTGGAGTCACGCACACCTACGGCCCCACCTGCGAACGCCACCTCGACGCAGCTGCCGTTGTTCCCACCACCGCTTCGGCTGCTCTTCCGCCACTCCACCCCGGAGAAGTCCACAGTGGACACCACTTTCACTCGACGAGGATCCGCTCGATCAGCGCGACCGACTCCTCGGGGCTGAGGGCTTCCGCCGCCAGTCGGTCGAAAGCCAGGTTAGCCGCACGAACCTGTTCCGGGTCCTCGATGTGGAGGGAGCCACCGGTGACGTGTTCCAGGTAGAAGACCTCCGGGTCATCGGGGTCGGGGAAGCCCAGAACGACGAACGTGCCCATCATGCCGACGTGCAGCGCCGAGGTGATGACCTGGAGCGTCACTGTGGGGAGGGCGGCCATCTCGACGAGGTGGCGAAGCTGGTCGCGCATGATCTCCGGGTTGCCGACCAGCCGCCACAACGCGTACTCGTCGATGACCACGTGGAGGGAAAGCGGGTCGACCTGGCTGGTCAACCGCTCTTGCCGGATCTGCCGGACCCGGACCTGGTTCTCGATGTTGTCGACGAGCCCGTGCGTGGCGAACACCGCGCGCATGTAGTCGGTGGTCTGGAGCAGCCCGGGGATCAGCGCCAGCGCGAACTCGCGGACGGACGCGGCCTCGGTTTCCACGTCCAGGTATCCCTGGTCCTTGATCCCGTAAGGGGTCCACCACCCGCGCTTGGCGGCCTCGCGGATCTCGTCCAGCAGCGCCGGGTCATAGGCGTCGTAGACGTCCATGACCGAGCAGCCGAAGTGCACGTCGACGCGGGTCTCCCCCGCCTCGATGCGGTAGAGGGCCTGGACGTCCTTGTCGAGCGCCTTGGCCGCCTCCTGGATGCTCATCCGGGCGCGCAGGCGCAGTTTCCGCAGCTTCTTGGCCAGTTTGCGGCGACGGAAGGGCGGGTGGCGCTTGCGCATGCGTCGATGATCACGGTGGAAATCCTCGAAGTGAGAATTTCGCGAAAGATCACTCCAACGAGCTACCGCGCCGACCCCTACCGGGGCGAGCCGGACGAGCGGACGGCGCGCAGCGGCGGCTCCGGGGCGTCCTTGACCTCGACTACGCGCATCAGCCGGACCGAGGCGGCGTCCACAGGCAGCAGCAGGGTGGTGATGCGGCGGACGACCAGGGCCGTGACGATCGCCAGTGCGGCGAGGACGAAGTCGCTGAACGCGTGCAGCAGGATGCCGTCGGCGAGTGCCTGGGTGCTGTCGCGGAACGACCAGAGGACCTGGACGACGAACAGCACCGCCGAGGCCGCCCACAGGCCCCACCACCAGCGCAGGAGCTTCGACGGGGTGGGGCGTTCGGTGGCCGGGCGGCGGGCTACGGCGTGTTCCAGCTCGGCCAGGACCGAGCCGGGGACGACGAGGTTGACGCCGGGGACGAACAGGCCGATGAGGGCGTCGCGGTCCGAGCGGGACGGGCCGTAGCCGACGATGGGGGCGGCGACGTTCCTCGCCCTGTGCACCCACAGGAGCACGAGGACCAGCGAGAGCACGCAGCCGGTGATGGTGATCGCCGAGGCGGACACGACGAACGCGTCGGAGGTGTTGACCACGCCTGCCGAGAGGGCGCCGAAGCGGCTCATCGCGACGAGCACGTAGCGCCAGACCTCGGACAGCGCGGCCCAGACGGCCACGATGCCGAGCAGCCAGAGGGCGTTCTGCGCGGTCTTGCCGAGGCGGCGGACGCCGTCGACCGAGTCGGCCTGCTCGACGGTGCCGGGGACGGCGGTCGGCCAGCGCCAGGCGAGCAGCGGGAAGCCCCAGCGGGGCGGGACCGGGTAGTTCGGGGGGCCGCCGTAGCGCAGCCGCTGCGACCGGGGCGACGGCTGCGGGTACGCACCGGGTGGCGGGGTCGCCACCCAGTCCACGCGCATCGGCTGCAGCGGCTGCACGGTCAGATGACCTCGGGCTCGCGGCCGTCGGTGCCGCCTTCGAGCGGGCGGCCGGCGGCGTCCCAGTGCTGCATGCCGCCCTCGACGTTGACGGCCTCCCAGCCGTTCGCGTTGAGGTACTGGGTCACGCGGGCGGAACGGCCGCCCGCGCGGCACACGACGTAGAGCTGCACGTCGTTCGGCACCTCGCCGAGGCGTGCGCTGATCTCGCTCATCGGGATGTGCAGAGCGCCGGGGGCATGGCCCGCGTCCCACTCGTCCTGCTCGCGCACGTCCAGCAGGACGGCGTCCTGCGGCAGCTCGGCGGGCACGTCGGCGATCTCCACGCTGGGAACAGTCACCCCCAGATGGTGCCATGCCGGAGGTTGCACCTGCGTGAACCTCCGGCACGACACCCTCAGGCCACCCCTGCGGAACGAGAACTCCTCGTCCCGTCGCAATCCCGGTCCCCAAGCTCTGCCGCGTTCACGTTCCTTACGCGGCCGGCGCGCACCGGGTTGCACGAACGAAGAACGGGCCGCCCCGAGGGACGGCCCGTTCTCCTGACAAGCGGTTCGTTAGTGGACGGTGGCCTTCTCGGCGCCCGCACCGGTGAGGGAGCGGACCTCCATCTCGGCCTGCTTGACGGCGTCGGCCTTGTCCTTCGAGAGGATCGTGCCGAGGTAGCCGAGCAGGAACGCGACGGGGATCGAGACGATGCCCGGGTTCGACAGCGGGAACAGCGCGAAGTCGGCGTTCTTGAACATCGACGTCGGCGAGCCGGAGACGGCGGGCGACAGGATGATCAGGGTGATCGTCACGATCAGACCGCCGTAGATGCTCCACAGGGCGCCCGCGGTGTTGAACCTCTTCCAGAACAGCGAGTAGAGGATCGTCGGCAGGTTGGCCGAGGCGGCGACCGCGAAGGCCAGCGCCACGAGGAACGCGATGTTCTGGCCGTTGGCGATGATGCCACCGCCGATGGACACGAGGCCGATGACGATCGCCGTGATGCGGGCGACCTTGACCTCGGAGTCCTTGTCCTCCTCCTGGCCCTTCTTGATGATGTTGGCGTAGATGTCGTGGGCGAACGACGCCGACGCCGTGATCGTCAGTCCGGCGACCACCGCGAGGATCGTCGCGAAGGCGACCGCCGCGATCAGGCCGAGCAGGATCGGGCCACCCAGTTCCAGCGCGAGCAGCGGGGCGGCCGAGTTGGCCTTGCCGGGTGCCGCGTTGATCGCGTCCGGACCGACGAGCGCACCGGCGCCGTAGCCCAGGACCAGGGTGAACAGGTAGAAGATGCCGATCAGCCAGATGGCCCAGACGACCGAGCGGCGGGCTTCCTTCGCCGTGGGCACGGTGTAGAAGCGCATCAGGATGTGCGGCAGACCCGCGGTGCCGAGCACGAGGGCGAGCGCCAGCGAGAGGAAGTCGAGCTTGCTGGTGCCGGTCTTGCCGTACTGCAGGCCGGGGCCGAGCAGCTTCTCGCCCGCCTTCGGGGCGGCGTCGACGGCCGCGCCCAGCAGGGACGAGAGGTTGAAGCCGTACTTGCCGAGCACCCAGAAGGTCATGATGGCGGCACCGGCGATCAGCAGGACCGCCTTGATGATCTGCACCCAGGTGGTGCCCTTCATGCCGCCGATGAGGACGTAGGCGATCATCAGGGCGCCGACGACGGCGATGACCAGCGCCTGGCCACCGGTGCCGGTGATGCCGAGCAGCAGTGCGACGAGACCGCCGGCACCGGCCATCTGGGCCAGCAGGTAGAAGAAGGACACGGCCATCGTGGACGTGGCCGCCGCCGCGCGGACCGGACGCTGGCGCATCCGGAAGCTCAGGACGTCGCCCATCGTGTACTTGCCGGTGTTGCGCAGCAGCTCGGCGACGAGCAGGAGCGCGACGAGCCACGCGACCAGGAAGCCGATCGAGTAGAGGAAGCCGTCGTAGCCGTTGAGGGCGATGGCGCCCGCGATGCCGAGGAACGACGCGGCCGACAGGTAGTCACCGGCGATCGCGATGCCGTTCTGCGGACCGGTGAAGGCACGACCGGCGGCGAGGTAGTCGGCGGCGGTCTTGGTGTTGCGGCTCGCCCTGATGACCACGAACAGCGTGATCAGGACGAAGACACCGAAGATGCTGATGTTGAGGATCGGGCTGGACTCGTTCACTTGCCGTCTCCCTCGATCTCACCGCGAAGCTTCTCCGCCAACGGGTCGAGGTTCTTGTTGGCGTGCCGCACGTAGAGGGTCGTGATGACGAACGTCGACACGAACTGCAGCAGGCCGAAGATGAGCCCGACGTTGATGTTGCCGACGACCTTGGTGGACATGAAGTCGTGCGCGTAGTCCGCGAGCAGCACGTAGAGCAGGTACCACGCCAGGAACAGGCCCGACACGGGGAAGACGAACTTGGTCAGTCGCCGCTTCAGTTCGGCGAAGTCATCGCTGGCTTGGACATCGACCCACTTCTGTGCGTCCGGGGCCGACCCAGACGGGGTGTGATCAACGCTGCTCACGATCCCCTCCTCGCGGTACTCGTCGTAGGTGTCAGCAACGTGACGTGCACGTAATGCCTCCTGGTGCGGTCCGTTCTTGGTCGAGAACCGTATGGAGACTTGAGTCACTCAGGTAAGGCCCAGTCGGGGACGTTGCGCCCAGCAGTCAGGTGATGCGACGAACGGTCGGTATGCGTAGACGAACAGCACTGAGCGTGACCAGATTCACCGTTCACCGATTCGAGTGACCATTTTCACCCGGTTGAAACGCAGCTACTCACCGTGTGCGATCGGCTCCACTGCGCTTGCCGTCGGCCAGCCGGGCCTTCTCCTCGGCGGTTCCGAACCGGGCGATGTCGCGGTCGCGGATGAAGCCGAGGGGGTCCGGGGCGTGCAGGCGCAGCAGGATCTGGTTGACGTCCGGCGGCACGCGCCGGCGGGTGGCCTTGCTGACGACGATCATCGTCGCGAACGCGAGCGGAACGGTGATCAGCGCAGGTTGCGTGATGAACGCGGGCGCCCAGCGGCCGGTGTAGGTGCTGACGACGCTCACGACCTGAGCCGAGATGACGACGCCGCCGCCCACGACGAGCCCGCAGACAGCGCCGACCCAGGTGAGGCCGCGCCACCAGATCCCGAGGACCAGCAGCGGGCAGAACGTGGACGCGGCCAGCGCGAACGACATGGCCACGGTGAGTGACGCGTTGGACCGCGGCAGCACGAACGCGAGCGCGATGGCGACGAGCCCGGTGAACACGGTCGCCCACCGGAAGTCACGGACCTTGCCCGGCATGATGTCCGTCGAGACGACCCCGGCGACCGACACCACGAGGCCGGACGAGGTCGACAGGAACGCCGCGAACGCACCGGCGGCGACGACCGCGCCGAGGATCTGGCCGCCCAGGTTCGGCACCATCGCCTCCGGCAGCATCAGCACGGCCGCGTCGGTGTTGCCGGTGACGAGCAGCTGCGGCAGGTGCAGCCGGGACAGCACGCCCAGCACCGTCGGGAAGAGGTAGAAGAGCCCGAGCAGGTAGAGCACGTGCAGGGCGGTGCGGCGGGCGGCCTTGCCGTCCGGGTTGGTGTAGAAGCGGACGAGGACGTGCGGCAGGCCCATCGTGCCGAGGAACGTCGCGAAGATCAGCGAGTACGTCCCGATCAGCTCCGACAGCCCGCCGGTCTGCGGGTGCGTCCAGTCGCGGTTGGTCGTCGGCGAGCCCTCCACCACCGGCACCGGGCTGCCCGCGGTGAACTCCATGACCGTGCCGGGCTTCAGCTCGTAGACGCCGCGGCCCCAGAACACCGGGCCGTTCGCGTCCCTGCCGTCGATCGTCCCGCGCACCCGCAGCGTCAGCGGCTCGTCGACGCGGACCTTGACCGGCTGCTCGGCCACCGTGACCTTCTCGGCCTGCGGGAACCTGACCACGCCGTCGTCGCTGATCGGCTGCGTGCCGCGGTCCGGCGAGGCGAGGAACACGACGAAGAGCACGAACGTCGGCGCGGCGATCGCGAAGAGCTTGCCCCAGTACTGGAACGCCTGCACCAGCGTGATCGCGCGCATCCCGCCGCCGAGCACGTTGATCACCACGATCACCGTGACGATCAGGCCGCCGAGCCACGCGTCCAGCCCGGTGATCGTCGTGAGCGTCAGGCCCGCCGACTGGAGCTGCGGCACCAGGTACAGCAACCCGATGCACACCACGAAGAACGTGCTGACGTGCCGCACGTGCACCGATCCCAGCCGGGCCTCCGAGAAGTCGGGCAGCGTGTACGCGCCGGACCTGCGCAGCGGTGCCGCGACGAACAGCAGCAGCGCGAGGTAGCCGGCCGTGAAGCCGACCGGGTACCAGAGCGCGTCGACGCCGTCCTTGAGCACGAGGCCCGCCACGCTGAGGAACGACGCGGCGGACAGGTACTCGCCGGAGATCGCGGCGGCGTTGCGGGTGGCGGGGATGGCCCTGCGCGCCACGAGGAAGTCCGGGGTGGTGTTCGCCTTGCGGGACCCGACGTACCCGAGGAGGAACGTGACGGCCGCAACGGCGACGATGGCGCTGAGGCTCCAGATGGTGGCGTTCACGTCAACGGTCGACCATGTTCACGAAGTCGCGCTCGTGCCTTTCGGCCTGCCGGCGGAACACCCAGCCGACGCCGTAGAGGATCGGGAAGGGCGCGATGCCGAGCACGAGCCAGGGGACGGGGATGCCGAGGACCTCCAGGTCCCCGATCTGCGGGAACAGGTAGAACGCGAGCGGCAGCAGGCACATCCCGATCAGGACGGCGAACGCCATCCCGAACGCGGACTTGAGCTGCTGCCGGATGAGGTCGCGGACCAGCTTCTCGCCGACGCTGGTCTGCTCCTCCAGCTCGATGATCGTGCGTAACGCCCGGCCGCGCGCCTTCGTGGAGTCGGCGAGCACGACCCTGCGCCTGCGCGGCTTGCGGGCTTGCTCGCCCAGCCACGCCTCGCGGGGCGGCTGCTCCGGCTTTCCCGCGTCGTGCCTGCTCACCAGCCGCTCTTCGGCGGTCGCACGATCCGTTCCTTGAGCTCCTTGGTGTGCCGGCGGCTGACCGGCAGCTCCTTGGCACCCTCACCGGTGCCGATTACGACCGCGTAGCCGTTCGCCGTCATCCGCAGCTCGCTCACCAGCGGCAGCGCCACCAGGTACGAGCGGTGGATGCGCACGAACCCCGCGTTGGCCCACCGCTCCTCCAGCTGGGCGAGCGGGATGCGCACGAGGTGGCTGCCGTCCTGGGTGTGCAGGCGGGCGTAGTCGCCCTGCGCCTCCACGTACCGGACGGACGCGCGCGGCACGAGCTTGATCGTGCCGCCGAGCTCGACGGGGATGACCTCGTCGTCGGCGGGTTCCGCCGCCTGCGCGGTGCCGGTGGGGACGGCTGCCTGCGGCGCGGCCGTGCGGCCCACCCGGTCCGCGACCCTGCCGATCGCCTTGAGGACGCGTTCCTCGTTGATCGGCTTGTTGATGAAGTCGAGCGCGCCGACGTCGAACGCCGTCACGAGCGCGTCCCGCTCCTCGACGCCCGTCACGAAGACGAGCGCGGGCGGGTAGCGGAACGCGCTGAGCACCCGTGCGAGATCCATGCCGGACAGGCCGGGCATGTTGATGTCCGCGAAGACCGCGTCGACCGGCGGGAGACCGGCCTTGGTCCTCGCCATGACCTCCTGCTCGTAGTCGCCCCTCAGGATGCGCAGTGCCTCGGCGGCGTCGAACGCCGTGAGGACGCGCCGGATGTGGGGGCTGCTCTCCAGCAGGAACTTGATCTCGCTCAGCCCGGGAGCCTCGTCATCGACTGCGAGGACGAGGAGACCGGCGCTGTCCGGCTGGACTCTTTCTGGGGTACTCACTGTGTCGGGCATCTTGCCCATCAATGTGCGGTCATGTCTACGCCGGGGTAGCTCGCGACACGCCCGGTGAAACCGAACTGATGCTCACAGCCCGAATCGGGACCAGCGCGCACGTTCCTCGACGCTCGCGAGCACCTGGGCCACGAGATCGCCCGATCGGGTGGACGCCCCGGCGAGGCCGAGCTTGGCGAGCAGCGGCTTGCGCGGCTCGGCGATCGTCAGCTCGGCGTTGGGGAACCGCTTCGCGAGGACGCTGCGGATCGTGCCGATCCCGTCCACCAGCCCGAGCTCCACGGCCTTGGCGCCGGTCCACACCTCGCCGCTGAAGAGGTCGGCGCCCTCCTGGAGCTTGGCGCCGCGGCGTTCCACGACCCACTGCTTGAACTGCTCGTGCAGGTCGGCGTGCAGGCCCTTGAGCCACTCGACGTCCTCGGGCTTCTCGGCCTGGAACGGGTCGAGCCGCACCTTGTTCTCCCCCGCCGTGTAGACGCGGCGTTCGACGCCCGCCTTGTCCAGCAGGCCGTTGAGGCCGAACCCGGCGCTCACGACACCGATGGACCCCACGAGGGAGGTGCCGTGCGCGTAGATCTCGTCACCGGCGCAGGCGAGCCAGTAGCCGCCGGACGCGGCGACGTCCTCGCAGAACGCGAGCACCGGCACGTGCTTCTTGGTGGCGAGTTCGCGGATGCGCTCGGCGATGAGGGCGCTCTGCGTCGGCGCGCCGCCGGGCGAGTTGATGAGCAGCGCCACGGCGATCAGCCGCTCGTTGTCGAACGCCCTGTTGATGGCGGACTCGACGTTCTGGAGGCTGATCGTGTTGCGGGCGACCGGCGAGGACTGCGGGGTGATGACCCCGTGCAACCGCACCGCGGCGACGACCGGCGGCCGCTCGCCCCGGTCCATGACCCTCGGAAGACGGGCCGCGATCTTGTCCGTGACGCTCATGCACTCGACAGTACGTGCGTTTCCGGGAAGGAACGCGGGAGCCCCGCGTTTCCTTCCAGGGAACGCGGGGCCCCTGCGTGACGTAAAACACAAGAGGGCGGGTTAGCATCGGGTGTGACGTTCAACCCGATCCGCTGGCTCGAACGCTATGTCGAGTGGTGGGACGACCGGGGCCGGCAGAACGCCGCCGGGCCCACGCCGATGAACATCTACTGGATGTGGGTCAGCTGGAGCGTGTGCGCCGTCGTGCTGATCACGACCCTGGCGGTCGCGGCCCGCTGACCAGCGGACTCTCTCAGCACTTGCAGCTGGAGTAGCCCTTCGCGGTGCACTTGATGCAGACGCGGACGCGTTCGGGTGCTTGTTGTTCCTGCACTGTGACGATGCCCTAACTCGAGGCCGGCTGGCTTTCGCGCACACGCCGGCGGTCCTTGGTCAACTCCACAATCGGCAGCGGGACGGGCCGGGTTGAGCTTGGTTGCGGACGCAACTTCCGCACCAGGTCAGGCGCGGATCGCGGGCTGCTCGTTCGTCATCGGCTCGTCGTTGAGGTGGGAGCCGATGTTCAGGTTGGGCAGCACGTTCCTGGCGAACTTCGGCACGTTGAGGATCACCTTGGTGCCCGCGTTCGGCGCCGTCTCGACGACGAGCGCGTACTCCGCGCCGAAGACCGTCCGCATCCGGTCGTTGATGTTGCCGATGCCGACGTGCGCGCCGGTCTGGTGGGCGTCCTTGATGTCGTCGAGCCGTTCCGGGTCCATGCCGACGCCGTCGTCCTCGACGCTGATCAGCGCCTCGTTGCCGTTGTCCTCGGCGGTGATGGTGAGCATGCCGCCGCCGGGCTTTTTCGCCAGGCCGTGCCGGACCGCGTTCTCCACCAGCGGTTGCAGCACCAGGAAAGGCAGCACGACCTGGAGCACCTCGGGTGCGATGCGCAGGCGGACGTTCAGCCGCGAGCCGTACCGGGCCTGCTCGATGGTCAGGTAGCGGTGGATGTTCGTCAGCTCGTCGGCCAGCGTCGTGAAAAGGCCGTCCGTGCGGAACGAGAACCGCGTGAACTCCGCGAACTCCTGCAACAGCTCACGGGCGTGCGCGGGGTCCGTGCGGATCAGCGACGAGATGGTGTTCAGCGCGTTGTAGACGAAGTGCGGCGAGATCTGTGCGCGCAGCGCCTTCACCTCGGCCTGGGCGAGCGCCTGGCGCTGCTTCTGCACGACCTCCAGCTCCAGCTGGGTCGAGACGAAGCGGGCGGTCTCCTCCGCCATCCGGATCTGGCGCTTCGACGCGACGCCGGAGACGACGATCAGCGTGCCCGCCACCTCGCCCTCGACAACCAGCGGAACGACGACAACGCTGTGCAGGGAGCACGGGCCCTGCAGCTCGCAGCCGAGCTTGCGGTGGTCGACGTGCTCCTTGTGGCAGTTGTTGATGGCCCTGGCGACGGTGTCGCGGAGGTACTCGTAGTGGTCGTTCGCACCGCCGTCCCACGACAGGACGGTGCCCTCCTCGTCGGTGATCGCGACCGCGACGCAGCGCAGCATCTCCCGCAGGTGCGGTGTCGCCTTGTCGGCGGCTTCCTGGGTCAGACCCGCGCGGAGGTCGCTCGACGCCTTGGACATCCGGTCGAGCATGTCCATCACAGCATCCTCGACGGAGGTGCTGACTCGTCGAGCGCGGCACAGCATCACGAAGAGGCCGAGAACGGCCAGGGTCGCGATGACACCGAGCACGGCGCGCTCGGTCAACAGGTCGCCCACACGGCACATGCTCTGCCGTCGAGGACCCCGTTAGCAAGGGGCGCGTCCCGCGTACCCCCGTACGGTCCACTGCTCCGAGTAGACATCCGATGACTTCGGCGGGAGGGTGAGCGGGTGAGAGTGGCGCTGTTCGCGACCTGCCTGACCGACACGTTCTTCCCCTCGACGGCGCGTGCGGTGGTGCGGCTGCTGGAGAGGCTCGGCTGTTCGGTGGAGTTCCCGCTCGGCCAGACGTGCTGCGGCCAGATGCACTTCAACACCGGCTACCGGGAGCACGCGAAGCCGTTGGCCCGCAAGTACACCGACGTCTTCCGCGACTACGACCACGTGGTTGCTCCATCCGGGTCATGCGCGGGCATGGTGCGGGAGATTCACCCCACTTTGGGTGAGTCTCCACCGCGCACGTTCGAGCTCGCCGAGTTCCTCGTGGACGTGCTGGGCGTGACCGATGTCGGCGCGTGGTTCCCGCATCGCGTCACCTACCACCCCACGTGCCACTCGCTGCGCATGCTCGGCGTCGGCGACAAACCGCTGGCGCTGCTCAGGGCCGTGAAGGCGCTTGATCTGGTGGAACTGCCGGACGCCTCGCACTGCTGCGGTTTCGGCGGCACGTTCGCGGTGAAGAACGCCGAGACGTCGACGGCGATGCTCGCGGACAAGATGACGTCCGTGCTCTCCACCGGCGCGGAAGTCCTGTGCGCCGGCGACAACTCCTGCCTCATGCACATCGGCGGCGGTCTCTCGCGGCTGCGCGCGGGCGTCCGGCCGGTGCACCTGGCGGAGATCCTGGCTTCGACGGAGGAGGACCCGTGGCGCGCAACCCCGTGACGTGGCTGGGCAGCCCGACGTTCCCGCAGGCGGCGCACAAGGCGCTGGCGGACACGCAGCTGCGCCAGAACCTGCGCAAGGCCACCGGGACCATCCGCGGCCGCCGGGCAGCCGCGGTCGGCGAGATGACCGACTGGGAACAGCTGCGGGTGGCCGGCGAGCAGATCAAGGACGACGTCCTGTCCCGCCTCGACACCCTGCTGGTGCGGCTGGAGGAGTCGGTCACGGCCCGCGGCGGCGTCGTCCACTGGGCACGTGACGCCGAGGAGGCCAACCGGATCGTGCTCGGCCTGTGCCGGGAGGAGAACGCGACGGAGGTCGTCAAGGTCAAGTCGATGGCCACGGCCGAGATCGGGCTGAACGAGGCGCTCGAAGCCGGTGGCGTGCACGCCGTCGAGACGGACCTGGCCGAGCTGATCGTGCAGCTCGGCGACGACCGGCCGTCGCACATCCTGGTGCCCGCGATCCACCGCAACCGCTCGGAGATCCGCGAGATCTTCCGGCGCCGCATGGGCGTCGAGGTCTCCGACGAGCCCGCCGACCTCGCCGAGGCCGCCAGGGTCTACCTGCGGCAGAAGTTCCTGACCACCAAGGTCGCGATCTCCGGCGCGAACTTCGCCGTCGCCGACACCGGGTCGATCGTCGTGCTGGAGTCCGAGGGCAACGGCCGGATGTGCCTGACGCTGCCGGACACGCTGATCACCGTGATGGGCATCGAGAAGCTCGTGCCGACGTGGCAGGACCTGGAGGTCTTCCTCCAGCTGCTGCCGCGCTCGTCGACGGCGGAGCGGATGAACCCGTACACCAGCGTGTGGACCGGCGTGACGCCCGGCGACGGCCCGCAGAAGTTCCACCTGGTGCTGATCGACAACGGCCGCACGGCGACCCTCGCGGACTCCGTCGGACGGCAGGCGTTGCGCTGCATCCGCTGCTCGGCGTGCCTCAACGTGTGCCCGGTCTACGAACGCACCGGCGGCCAGTCGTACGGCTCGGTCTACCCCGGCCCGATCGGCGCGATCCTGACGCCGCAACTGGTCGGCGACATGCACGACCCGCAGGCGGCGTCGCTGCCGTTCGCCTCTTCCCTGTGCGGCGCGTGTTTCGAGGTGTGCCCGGTGCGCATCGACATCCCGTCCGTGCTCACGCACCTGCGTGCCGAAGCCGTGGAAGCCAAGGGCCGCACGGCCGAGTCCGTCGCGATGGCAGCGGCGGCGTGGATGTTCGCCTCGGCCTCGCGGTACGAGAAGGCGCAGAAAGCCGGTTCCCTGGCCCGTTTCCTGGCCAGGGACGGCCGGATCACGTCGTTGCCGTGGCCGGGCTCGAAGTGGACGTCCTCCCGTGACGTTCCCGCGCCGCCGTCCGAGTCGTTCCGCGCCTGGTGGAGGAAGAACCGTGGCTAGCAGTGCCAAGGAAGAGATCCTGGCCCGCATCCGCGGCGCTCGGGTCCCGGCCGCCGCTCCCGTCGTCCGCGGTTACCACCGCGAAGGCTCCGGCGGTGTCGAGCTGTTCGCGGAACGGGTCGCCGACTACCGCGCGGTCGTGCGGACCGTGACGGACGTGCCCGAGGCGCTGAAGTCGTTGCGCGGCAAGAGGATCGTGGCGCCGTCGGACGTGCCGGACGAGTGGCTCGTGGACGGCGTGACGTGGTTGCGCGAGCCGTTGTCGATCGAGGAGCTGGACGGGTCGGACGGCGTGCTGACCGGGTGCGCGGTGGCGATCGCCGACACCGGCACGATCGTGCTGGACGGCGGGGTGGCGCAGGGGCGCCGGGCGTTGACGCTGCTGCCGGACCACCACGTGTGCGTCGTGCGGGCGGACCAGATCGCCGCGTCGGTTCCAGACGCGGCAAACCCGCCGGAACCGACGCGCCCGCTGACGTTCGTCAGCGGGCCCTCGGCGACGAGCGACATCGAGCTGAACCGGGTGGAGGGCGTCCACGGCCCCCGCACCCTGGAGGTCCTGATCGTCACTTGAGCAGGCGGGACAGCCTGCGGTCGGCCAGCGGCTTGCCGCCCGTCTGGCACGTCGGGCAGTACTGGAACGCCTTGTCCGCGAACGACA